>CBDFIQ010000001.1:0-1498657 GCA_965248195.1 Longimicrobiales bacterium
AAGCGCTCGTCGCAAGCGGCCCGGACCACAGGGATCAGAACCTCCATGTACTCCGGCTCGCAGCCCGCCATCACCGCGTTGGCTGCGATCTTCTCGATCGTAGCGGACCCGTAGCAGGGTGGGACCAAACCCACCACACGATCCGGTGGATGTGGGATCACCGCCAAGAAGGCGTCCACCCGCTCCGCCGTGGGCGGGAGCACGGGAAGGAAGGGCGAGAAGCCGGCCCTCATGCAGTACTCGTACGGATCCTGGTCCTCAGCCAGCGTGAGCCGTGAGGCCCGCGGCGCTCGCTCGGGAAGCAGATCGATCGGCTCGGGCGGTGCCTCGACAGACGCCCTCTCAGATGCCCCGCCTAACGCCTCGACCGACCCGACGGCCATGGCCGACTCGAGGTGGCGGGAGGCACACCCGGGCTTCATCAGGGGAGCCCCGTCGTCGAGGTCGGCCACTGTCCGCACCGGGAGTCCGAGGTCAGAGAGCATTCTCTCCGCGGCCGAGTTGAGGTCCTCCTTGTGGAAGCCCACCTCGGAAAACTCGACCTGTCCCCCTTGGCCCACGAGGAACAGCGCCGGGACGCTTGGGGGATCGTAGCTTCGAGACGCATCCAGATCCACGTCCAGGAGCACCGGGAAGCTCACGTCATAAGCCTCCGCCAGCTCTCGGGATTCGGGGCCACCGTCCTGCGAGATCACGACGACCCGGTGGCCCTCGGGGCCGAGCGCCTCGGCAAGGTGCTTGAGGTATGGGACGGTGAGGCGGCAGGTGGGACAGTCGGTCTCGATGAAAGCGAGGAGGAGGGGACCCTCGGCCGCCGCCTCCTCGAGTCGCCAATCGGCGCCGTCCAGCCGGGCGAGTGAGAAGTCCGGTGCCGGGTCCCCCGAAGCAAGCATGGTCAGGTCACGTCCGCCGCGTCAGGATCGGAAAGGAGAGCAGTGAGACGGTCGAGCGCTTCATCTAGCTCGACGGCGCTCAGCATGCGAATCCTCGACACAGGTGGCCTCAGAGCAGCGCGTCCAGATACAGGTCGATCCGGAACTGCTTTTCGGGACCCGTGAGCCCGTGGGAAAGGTCCAAGCGGAAGAGGCCGTCGAAAACGCTTCCGCCCACCCCGACTCCGTAGAGCAGATCGTCCGCGTCGAAGTCCGTTCGGGGGCCGGCCCAGCCGACGTCGCCGAAAATGGTCATGGTGCCGATGTCGAATGTCCGGGCCAGGTCCACCCGGCCCCGAGCGAACGACGATCCCATCGTGGCCGAGGCGGGATATCCACGGAGCGTGCGGGCCCCGCCCAGGAACCAGCTGCGTTGGATGGGTGCGTCGCCCCAGGTCGTTCCACCACCCACCTCCAAGCCCAGGCGCCAGGTGGGATAGACCAGGGGTATTGCCGCCCGCAGGACGGCACTGGCCCGCGCATAGTTCGTCGCGGCGCTCTCCCCCGTAGTCCTCCAGCGAGCCCCGTGCGCGTACAGGTCGAGCCCGAGCTGGGTGCGGAACGGGTCGCCACCAAGCCACGGAGAGAGCCGAAGTTCGGCTCCACCCTCTTCCACTTCGCCGGCATCGATGTTGGGGCGGAATTGCCAGCTTCCGTTGAACACACGAAACAACGCAAAGCTGGACTCCGTCGCGACCGAGGCCTGACGCTCCGCGTACGCCCTGAACTCGAACGACTCCCGAGCCCCGACCGGCGGACGCCACGTGAAGTCCGTGCCCGTGGCCCGGAAGTATTCCCCCTCGTCTCGGCCGAAGAGGAAGGCGTACATCGAGTTGCCGAATCCCAGGTACCGGCCCCGTGGATCGGTGGCGGTGAGCTCATGGTAGACGCCCAGTGCCAGGCGCCGTCGAACGGAAGTGCGCTCGAAGTTCAACCGCGCTTTGGGGCGGAGATCGGCGAATCCAAAAAAGCCGCTGGCATCGAGCGTGTACGGCCCACCCAGACTGGCCTCGAACCGACCCCCAACAGCCGGCCCCTCCACCCGGTTGTAGCGGAGCAGATCGGGACGGGCCCAACCCCAGTTCGCCGCCCAGGGTATGCCTTGGATCCTCGGCGCTGGCAGGGCCGCCAGGGTGCTGAAGTAGTCCTCGAGCTGATCGTCCGACGGGAATCCCGCAGCGTCCTCCCAGATCGGGGGAGGAAGATGCGGACTGGTGGCCACCATGCTCCGCACTTCCGGAACGATCATGAACTCATTTCGCTCATCCTCGAACTCTTCGAGGGCCGCCTCGTACTCGACCTCATCATCCTCGGACAACAGTTGGGCGATGAAGGCCATGGCTTCGGCGCGGCTCTCGAAGTGCCGCTCGACGAGTCCCGCCTGCTGGGCCGTCTCGGGCTGGACCAGATCGGACTGGGTGGTCACCGACTCCATCCGATACGACAGGTCCATCGAGACCGGCATCTTGAGAATCCCCGCACCCACCTCTCCCTCCATCCGCATACTCCGGAGGAGCCAGACCTCGAAGTTCCAGAGGCTATAGTCGACGGCCACCATCGTCAGGTCGAACGTCCAGGGTTTGAACAGGCCCGGCACGTACCTGAACGATCCCCTCTCCTCCTCTTCCTGGAGCTCCGCAACATCACGTATGGCATCGAATTGTCTGCTCAGCCGATAAACCGCCCGAACCAGCGCGCCGGACTCGGGCTCGATCCACAGTGTGCCGGTGATGCGGCGGGAGTCGGCTTCCCGGGGGAGCACGTCCAACTGAATCGTCTGGAGTCGCCGTCCGTCGGGGAGGCTCAGCGTCAGCGTGTCCCCGCTCTCGTAGCGGTAAAGCGAGTCGGCGCCGTGAGCCAACGGGTGAGCGATCCAGAGGTCGTTGTCCTCCCATTCGTCTTGGTCGCCCAGCCCGAGAAGGAGGCGCTCCCCGCCCGGCTCGAACGGTTCCTCGAACGGGAGGTCGTCCAACCAGTCCAGATCACCCTCGCGCACCGCGATCGACCGGCCCGGATACTGGGAATGCGTGCCCAGAACCTGGACGACCGCGTCGTAATCTTGATCCCAGAAAGCACGCACTGCCGTCTCGTTCCGGTAGATGATCCGATCCTTGAGCGGAGTCCGAATCGCCGCGGCGATCCTCTGCTGGATGAGGGCGGTGTAACGAACGACGGATTCGTCTACGGACGCCCAGTTCGTCTGGGCCGCTTCGAACAGGATGCCCGCCACAGGATCGACGAACGCATCCGATACGGTTTGCGCCGAGCGGCTTTGCGCCGAGTAGGTTTGAGCCGGGGCGATCTGCGCAGAGGCGCTTTGCGGCTGAGCAGTCTGCCCCGTGGCAGCCTGCCCCCTAGCGATTTCGACTCCGAGAGCGAAGGTGGCGAGAACCCACGCTCCGAAACACACCATCGCGAGCGGCCGTGTCATTGCCCCTCCCTACTCCTGCCCACCACTACGGGCCGTCGCATCGGTCCGGAAGCGGATCTCCCGGAACTCGTCCCAGGTGACCACACGCCACCGGGATGGGTTGGCGCTGCCGTTGGCTGTGCTTGTGCCGCTATCATCCAGCGGGGCGATGAGGATCCCCTTGTTGTCCCAGTCGACGTCATTGGAGTCGTCCAGCGGGGAGGTGCGTCCGTCCAGCTCGAGAGTGCGTCCGTCCAACCCGAAGGTGCGTCCGTCCAGAAGAGTCACCGTGGCCCCGAAGGCTTCCCCCCGTTCGATCCGGCTCACGTTGCCGAGCTCGATGGTGAAGTCCACGTCGTCCGCACGACCGTTCAGCATCTCCCACGACGCTGCTTCGTCCGCGTCCCAACGAATCAGGCCGTCGATCTCCTCCCCCGACTGCGTGACCACGGTACCGACCAAGAGCCGGCCTCCATCGAAGGCGTCGTAGCCAACGACCTGTTCCGGCTCATGGAGTCGCAACATCCGGAACTCAGACCACTCGACCTCCACCCTGCCAAGCCCCATGTCCGAAATCTGAATGCCCCGGTTTCGGCGGCCCACGTCCCTCGTGCCCGTGAGGTCCCGCTCGACTCCATTGACCAGCACGATCCGAGCTCCGCCCGGGACCCGGGCGATCGACGCGATCTCGTCGAAGCGAATCTGCCGCTCGTCGCCGCCATCCACGTCTTCCCCTTCCAGCACATCAGACGTCAGAATCTCGTCCCGGTCCCATGATACGTAGCCTGTGTAACGATTGCCTTGCCGGTCCTCGACGGTTCCGTGAAGCCGGCGGGCGGAGCCCCTGGCCCCGGATGGCACGGCGGAGAAGTGGATCTGGTCGAATTCGCTCCGGTCCAGCTCTACCCGGCCCCGCCCGGCAACGTCCACCGAGATTTCGCGGATCGAGCGCCGGACCGCGCCGCCCTCGAGGTCCAGCAGCTCCCCAGAGCGCAGCGCCAGCTCGACGTGGTCCCGCCCGATCACGCGGAGGGACGACAGATGGCCGAACCGGATGCCCGACGCCGAGGTCGACGGGAAGTCGGGGTCGGCCTCTTCCCACGAAATCCGGAACCCGAGCAGGTCGATGGTGCGGACGGGTGGTTCGTCGCCTCTCGATTCGAGCCAAGCCAGGTAGTTCTCCCCAGGGACCTCCTTGGAGCCCTCCAAAATGTCCACCCAGCTGACCTGGTTCCGGTCCCAGCGGATGAACCCCTCATGGACCTCGCCGGATGTGGTATGGACTCGGCCCCAGATTCGGTCGGCATCCTGCGCCCACACCGGACCGGAAAGGCCCAGCGCACACAACAATGCACAGCCGAACGCACGGAAATGCGCCATGTATTTTCCTTCTGGAGAGCCGGGCCTGGGACGCGACTCATCCTACGGCGCCGCCGGAGGAAGGTTTCAGACCCTCCTCGACCTCGAAACCGGATCGGGCTGCCGGTCAACCTGGGGGAATCGGTTCAACCGGCCGACGCATTCGTCCACGACATCATCGGGCATGGGATCGCCGCGCAGGCGGTCTACGGCCCATCCCTGAACCCCGGCGCCACAAGGGCAGACTTTGTGGCGGCCGGCTTGATCGATCCCTAGTCCACCCGGCCGGGCTCCCGGCCAGGGCCCCTGAGGGACTCGAACCCCGGGCTAGTCCCTCAGTCCGAATGTGTAGAGGACGTTGCCCGCGGCGACCGCCACGTATTGTTTGCCGTCGATCATGTAGCTCATCGGTGCGGCGTGGACTCGCGAGCCGACGTTGATATGCCAGAGCTCTTCTCCGGTCTCGGCGTCCAGCGCGAAGAAGAAGCCGTCGATCGTTCCACTGAAGACGAGGTCGCCCGCGGTAGAGAGCACCCCCGCGGTGGATCTCGCCTTCACTTCATACTCCCATACCCGCTCGGCGGTCTGCGGCGAGATGGCTCGCACGGCACTCACGTAGTGGTCCTGCGGGAGGGGTGTCTGTCCACCGCCGCCGCGGAACGGCTCGCCCGCCACGTATTCGTCGTCGCGAATGAAGTAGGTGGTCTCGCCGTCGTACGCCATGACGTAGAGGAGATCGGTGCGGGGGCTGTAGCTCGGAGACCACCAGTTCGATCCACCTCCGATAGACGGCGAGACGGTGGTCCCTTCCACGCTCGGGAACGTATTCGGAATGCGGATCGGTCGACCCGTTGCGTCGAGACCCTCCGCCCACGTTTGCCTTGCATAGGGCTCGCCGAGCAGGAATTCTCCAGTCTCACGGTCGAGCACATAAAAGAAGGCGTTCCGATTCGGAAATAACATCAGCTTACGCTGCCGCCCGCCGAACTCGGAATCGGCCAGGATCGGAATCTGCGTGCTGTCCCAGTCATGAACGTCATGTGGCGTGAACTGGAAATACCACACCATCTCACCGTTGTCCGGGTTGATCGCCAGCACGGCGTCGGAGTACAGGTTGTCACCCATCCTGACGTCGCCGTTCCAGTCTGGGCCGGGATTGCCCGTGCCCCAATAGACCAGATTCAACTCAGGATCGTACGAGCCGGTCATCCAGCTCGATGAGCCTCCCGTGCGCCAGGAGTTACCCGCCCACGTCACGTTGTCGGGATGGTCCGGGCCTGGGATCGTGTAGAGTCGCCACGCGAGTTCCCCTGTCCCTGCCTCATACGCGTCGACGAACCCGCGTATCCCGTATTCTCCACCGCCGACCCCGGTCATGATCTTGTCCCCGACGATGAGTGGCGCGCCGGTGATGCTGTAGCCCGTTCCCTCGTCGGCTACTTCCGTATCCCAGAGAACGCTGCCGGTCTTCGCATCGAGGGCGACGATGTGCGCGTCCAGCGTGGTCATGTACAGGCGGTCACCCAGGACCGCGACGCCACGGTTGTTCCGACCGCAGCAGAAATTCATCTCCTCGGGCAGCTCGTGGTTGTAGCGCCAGTACTGACTGCCGGTGCGTGCATCGAGCGCGATGACGTTGCTCGGCGATTCGGTCACGTACATCACACCGTCGACGACGAGGGGTGTCGTCTCGGCCCGGTCCAATGCCTCCAGCTGGAACGCCCACAGCATCTCGAGCTGCCCCGCGTTCTCCTTGTCGATCTGGCTCAGCCTACTGTACCGCTGAGCGAAGTAGTTGCCCGAGTACATGAGCCAGTTCTCCGGCTCCGCGTCGGAATTGAGCAGGCGTTCGTGTGTTACAGGGACGAACGACGGGGCGGGCGTGATCGTCGCTCGGTCTCCGGACCGTTGCTGCGCGGCCGATGCCGGGATCGCGAATAACAACAGGGTGAAAAGCGCATACCGTTTCATCATCTCGCTCCCTCTTTTCGTTCAAAGCATTCGCGAACAGGACGGGGGCGCTGAACGACGTCAGCGCATGGGGATGCCATCGGATTGGCGATCACGGGTCTCCCCGGGTCAACCCATACAGATACGCGACCAGATCTTCCAGCTCGCCCTCGGTCAACGTGCCCGCGTAGGCGGGCATGGACGACGTCTGTATGCGTTCGCTCTCGCGTAGGTCTCGTTTCTCGAACGACCACAGGTTGTCCTCCGCATCGAGGATTCTGACCGAGAACGTGCCCTCGTTCATCCTCAAGCCCTCGACCCGGGTGCCGTCGAGATGTGTCACTCGCATCGTCCACCAGCGCGGCTGCACACGTTCATCGGGATCGACCAGATCCGAGAGGAGCTCGTCGGGTGAACGGCGATCGCCGATGGTCGAAAGCTCGGGGCCCTGTCGGCCACCCTCACCGTCGATCAAATGGCAACCGCTGCAGTCGCCCCTCCCACGAAAGAGACGCTCCCCAGCCGAGGCGTTGCCAGCCACCGCAACGCGCTCGCCGCCCGACACAGAGCGGAGGTATGCCACGATCTGCCAGACGGACTGATCGGTCCGCGTCGCATTGATCCCCATCATCGCGGTGTTCGGTATGCCCTCGGAGATCAAGTTGAACAGGCCAGCGTCGGTGCTCGCGTGCTGAAAATCACCGGTCGTCAAATCCGGACCAACCTCTCCGCCCGCCCCGCCCTCGCCGTGGCAAACCGAACACTGTCTGGCGAACAACAGCTGGCCGGCTCGCACGTCCGGTACTGCGGTGAAGGGGTTCGCTCGCTCCTGCGCGGGCAGGCCACCGGCGAAGACCACCGTCAACCCGGCGATGAGGACCCCCACGGCTCCCAATGGAAGATTCTTGCGCAACATACCCGATCCTCTCGGCAACGAATGACGTGCTGTCGCTTTTCCAGGGAGCATTATAGTGACTCAACTGCCGCTTCGCTTGCGCTCACCCCCGCACGCACCTCACCGGCGGACGGAGGATTGAATCGAGATCGCTCGACGACTTCCCACGTCGGGGTGCTGGACTAGGTCCCTGGTCGTGCGATATCCTTCCTCCGGAAGCGACGTACCTCTTGCACGCCCTTGTTATTCAACCTCGCCTGCCCGGAGAAATACATGTCAGAAGTCGCCTACGAATCGCGAGTCGAGATCCGACGTCTGGGAGGCCCCACGCGGTCGGCCACGCTGCCCGCGGAGAGCGAGCCCGTGCTTTTCGGTACTCACGGGGCGATCGCGGAGCATTACGGCGTCGACGTGACGAGGATCGAGCCGCATGCCACGACCATCGACTACGTCGTTGCGGCGGCAGGCGGCTGACTAACGGGCACATTTGCCGGCGCGCTGGGTGCGTGCGAGATAAAGGTCAAGCCCGAGGATCTCATCGCAGAGGTGGTTGGCGAGATCGAGAAGGAGGACGGCGTGCTCGTCATTCGGCGGATCCATGTGAATTACAAGCTGCGCGTGCCGGACCCGGATGAGGTGCGCGATACGGTGGCCCGGGTGCTGGAAATGCACGTGGACAAGTGTCCGGTAGCCAGAAGCGTCAAGGGGGCAATCGAGGTCACCACGGGGGTGGAATTCCAGTAACGACGGGCGACTAATCGTCGTCGAGCGTCGCCACCGAAACGGAGGCGTAGCCCTCCCCATCGACTTTGACGCGCACGAGCCAGGGGCGGCAGCAGACGTCGCAGTCCTGGACATACTCCTGGATCGCGCCGCCGACGAGATCGACCGGCAGCTCGCTCGCCTCCCCGCAATAGGGGCACGAAACCCGTGCCGTGTCGTTGAACTCGGCACTCAGGTCGCCGTCGGGCGCATCTTGCGATTCTTGCGATTCGTGTTCGTGCGATTCGTACATGTCGAAATCCATGCCACAGGGTGCCGTCCCCTCTCGGCCCTTACCTCATCGGCTGAAGCGTCACCCGCTGCACCCGCCAGTTCCCTAGCTCGCCCACGAGTAACTCATTCTCCTCCCGGCAGTCAATCGCATTCACGGTACCGAACTGCCCGATCATTTTCCCGGCCGTCCCGAATCTCCCAAGAATGGTGCCGTCGAGTGCCACCCTATAGATC
The DNA here is from genome assembly GCA_965248195.1 of Longimicrobiales bacterium. GTDB lineage: Bacteria > Gemmatimonadota > Gemmatimonadetes > Longimicrobiales > Gaopeijiaceae > UBA822. The sequence continues at coordinate 8,777 of CBDFIQ010000001.1, forward strand.
TCGCCGCCCACATCCAGATTGTCGGGAGGATTCGAGTTCGACACGTACATGACCTGGTTCGGGCCCGGGGTGATGCAGATCGCCATGGGGGCGCCGAAGCCCCTCATTTCTCTCCGGAAATTTCCCCTCGTGTCGAAGACCTGGATCCGCTCATTCGCGTAGTCGGCTACGTAGATGTTGTCGTTGGCATCGATCGCGATCCCCTGGATGACATCGAACTCCCCGGGACCGGTGCCTCTTATACCCCAATTCATGGTCCACCGGCCGTTCGGCTCGTACTTCGCGATCCGAGCGTTCCGGATGCCATCGGCCACGTAGAAATTCCCCTGGGAATCCCACGCAACATCGGTGGGACCTTGGAAGGACTCCCCTTCCCGACCCTCGCCGGTGGTCCTCTCCGGCTCCCGCTCTGGCAAGCGCATCGTTTCCGGCTTCCGGCTCATGACCATCACGATCCTTCCGTCCGGATCGAACTTGATCACCTGACCGGACATCTGATCCACCGTCCAGATGTTGTCCCCGGGGTCTACGCGCACCTGTTGTGCGTAGAGAGTACCGTATGTGTTCTGTCCGATCTCGCGCTCGAACTCGCCGTCCGAGTCGAACTGAAAGAGGCGCGCGCCCCCGTGTGACACGTAACGCGAGGTACCGAGGGAAATGGTGGGGTTTCCTGTACGTGTGTAGACGAAGATTTCACCATCCGAGTTGCGCGCCACGCCCGCGGCTTCACCCATATGGATGTCATCCGGGAAGTCGCTCAAGGCGTCCTCTGCCTGGTACTGGATCTGGGGCACCTGCGCCTGCGCCGGAAACGCCCCCGCGGCGGTGAACCCAGCGACGACCAACAGGAGCTGCATCGAACGTTTCATCTGACTCTCCTGATCGCCGTTCGCGATCTCAGTGTGGTGTTCGAGACACCGCACAAGTTGTCGCACATGATTAAAAGACGGGCTCCGAGGCCACGCGGATCTTCTGCACCCGCCAGGCGGAGATCTCCGCTATGATCAGCTCGTTGGGATTCCGGCAGTCCATCCCGTGGATCGTTTGAAACTGACCGGCCGCCTTCCCGGCCTCGCCGAACCTGCCGATGATGGTCCCGTCCAGCTCCATCTTGTAGACCTCACCGCTTATGTCCCACGATGCCGCGGGGTTGCTGTCGGAGTTCGAGTTCGACACGAAGAGGTACTGGTGCGGACCGGGGGAAATGCAGATCTCCCACGGAGCCCCGGTGTCTTCGTACATCGCCTGGAGCTCGAGATCACTGTTGTAAACCTTCACGCGCCGGTTTCCACGGTCACCGACGTAGATGTTGCCTTGGTCGTCTGAAGCGATGGTGTGCGGCGTGCTGAACTCGTCGATCCCCGACCCTCTTTGCCCGGTCCCCACCTGCTTCACATACCGGCCGTCGGGGGTGTATTTCACGACGCGGTGGTTGAAGTAGCCGTCAGACACGAAGATGTTGCCCTCCGTGTCCCAGGTGACATCGGTTGGCCGAGCGAAGAGGTAACGCTCATCCGGGCCCGGTCCACCGGACTGCCCCCAAAATGCCGCTGGGCCGAAAGCAGCCGCCCCGGCAACGGCCGGCGGCCGGTATCCGAGCACCATCGTCACCCTGCCCTCGGGGTTGAACTTGATGACCTGGTTCGATCCTTCATCAACCGCCCAGATGTTGTCGTCCTTATCGACCCGGACTTTGTGCGCGAACTCGAAGCCGTAGAGTCCGGCACCGATCTCGCGGACGTAGTCCCCGTCCTCATCGAACTCGAAAAGCCGTGTGTCTTGGCTCCGGGTGTAGACGAAGACGTGACCCTGGGAGTTCGTCGCCACCCCGATGCCCTCGCCGAAGTACAGCCCCTCGGGGAGTTTGATGAAGCCCTCGACGGGCTCGATCTGGATCTCGGGAACGTTCTGGGCCAGCGCTTGGGCGGCGTCGAGGGAGCCCGCCCACACGAAAGTCAAAGCCGCCGCGACAGCCACGAAGTACCGACTGGAGTGTTGCCTCATGGGAATCTCCGAACAGGGTTTATTCAAGCCCTGCAGTGTTAGGAGAGTGACCGGTATTGTCAAATTGCGCCGGGGCCCCGGAGGAGTCGCTGATGTGGCTCCGACAAACAATCATCGGCCAGTGATCGAACCAAAGGCCGAGTCTCCGTCCGTCTTGCGGGTAGCGACGTGCCCGATAAGGTTGACGTGGGAGGCCAACAATGAGCCCCCGTGACTCCCATCCCTGATGTGGGGAGAAGCATTATGAGTTTACGCATGGTACGGTTCGCTGTAATCCTCTCGATCATCGCCGGCTCGTCTACCTCAAAGGCGTTCGCGCAGAACGTCCCAGCCTCGCGGGACTTCAACGCGGAAATTGAAGCCGCGCTGCGATCGGCCAAGAGCGCGGCGGGTTTCGAGTTCCTCGGTACTCTGAACCGGAATTGCCTGCTTCCCGCGAGCGGCGGCGTTAACACGAGCAACAACCTGCCACGGTACGTCAGGGACCCCACCAACGTCCCCCCACGCGAAGTCTGGTACGCATCAGCCGCCAAAGTCTTCGACAACCTCTACTTCGTCGGCGGCAAGATTCACACCTCGTGGGCGCTGACCACGAGCGAGGGCATCATCATCATCGACACGGCCTACCCTTATAACTCCGAAGAATTGATCATCGGCGGGCTGGAACGGCTCGGCCTCAATCCCGAGGACATCCGATACGTCATCATCTCCCACGCCCATGGCGACCACATCGGCGGCTCCCAAATCCTGCAGGACCGTTTTGGCGCACAGGTCGTCATGGGCGGCCCGGATTGGGACCTCGTCGAGACCTACCCGAACCGGTACGCCTCCATGGCCCCGACGCGCGGGATCGTGGCGACCGACGGTATGGAGCTTACGCTAGGCAACACCACCGTGACGATCTGGGAGACCCCGGGACACACGCCGGGGACGCTGTCGTACACGTTCACGGTTTTCGACAATGGGAGGCCGGTGAACGTGGCGTATTCGGGCGGCACGGCGTTCAACTTCGTCAACAACACACCGGATCCGGGCATCGAAAACTTCCAGAGCTATATCGACGCGCAGCAGCACATGGCGGAGCAGGCCGCAGCCACTGGGGCGAGCGTGCTTCTTTCGAACCACTCGGAGTTCGATAACGCGGTCAACAGGAACCGCATGCTCGCCGGGCGCGGTGACGGTCCCCACCCCTACGAGCTCGGTGAGGAGTGGGTGCAGCGCTACTTCCAGGTCATGCAGGGCTGCGCCCGGGCGGCCCAACTCCGGCTGGAGCAAGAGCAGGCCGAAGGGCCCGTGTTTTGACCCCTCTCGGGGCCATCTCGTAGCAAGGGGCTCGACACCTCCCGACGATCACGGGAGTAGCCGCTGGCCCTACTGTTCCGCCGATTTGGGCACGATGCTGATGGGGCGGCCCACCATCATGGGCTCCCGACCGGCGAGCTCGATCTCCACCGTGAGGGTGTAGTCGCCGGGCTCCAGATCCGGCAGATTCAGCTCTACCGCCCTGAACACGGTCCCCAGGACGTCCGGGCCCGCCTCTTCATAAGTCATGACGACGGGCTCGTTGGGCTCCAGGACGCGCAGGAACTCCCCCAATCGCCTCGCAAGACTAGTTCGACCGCGGTTCACCCCGATCCGGACGCTGGCCGACTCACCCACCCGGAGCCCGTACAGCTCCCAGGCCACCTTGAAGGCATCACCCGCTTCGATCCTCACGGCCGGAAGGGCCCTGGGAACGGCTTCGTCCAGCGACGTCGGAACCTCTCCCCCTCCCTGTAGGATCAGCAGGTCCGAGATGGCCGCGAGCCCCGAAGCGATAGGATCCTGCCAGAGGCCGTGCCGATCCCGCCACGCCTTCTTCGCGTGGGGGCTGTAGGCCTCCAGGCCGAGAACGTAATGCCCGTTGGGCACCTGGAGCTGGAAGGCGCCCGTCCGCCCCTCGCCCCGAACCTGGTACCGCTTGCCGCTGTTGGAGTCGATGACGAAGAGCCCCGACTGGATATTCTCCTCGGCCACCTCGGGCATGAACGGCACAGGTGCCTCACGCACTTCACCGAACGGGTTGGTGCGCCTCTGCTTGGCGGACCGGCTCTCGTTCCGTTCCTCCCTCAGGTCCCGGCCGTCGGGCGTGCGCGGCGCGGGTGGCGGCATGGCGGAGGGATCCCTCCTCTCCTCCGGCTTCGGAGCGAACGCCCCTGCCACCAGGAGCGAGTCGCCTCGCCGGAAACGCGCCACCTGGGTCTCGAGGATTTCGAGCTCCGGCGCATAGGGCGCCGTATATCCGGTCCGAGGCCCGGATCTGATGATGCCATCGCGAATGATGCCACTGAGATCGATGGAACCCCCGACGGGGTTGCTGGACTGGGTCAACGCCTCGAGCAAGCCGGCGTTGATGAGCGGATCCACGGGTGTGCCCCCCTCCCTGAGCTCCAGGCGCGCCCGGTCTCCGAGCGTCCACTCACCCGGGGCCATCTGCGACGGATCCTCCAACGCCTCGACCGGGGGCAGGAACTCCTGCCCGCGGCGGTGGCTCACCATGCGACGGGAGTCGAGCAACGTGTCCCCCGTCGGCACATCTCGCTCTCGGGACCAGGCCTCGGGCGCTCCCCAGCGAAGGGTGATCTCCTCCAGGTCGTCGTCCCAATCCAGACCCGTGCCGTTGACGGCCTCCGCACGAATCCGGATGAGGACCTGCCGCGCGTAATGCTCTGTCTTACGGTCGTTGCCCTCGACGAGGTAGAGGGGGTCGGAGAGTATCCATAGCCGCTTCTCCAAGCTCTCTTTGTCTGTCGCCTCCTCATAGATCTTCCACGCCGAGTCCCCCAGCAGGTGCTCGGGGGCTCGCCAGAGGGCGGCCGTATCGGGTGGCATCTGCTCGAGTGCCTGGCCGAAGGCCTCATCCGCCACAGTCCAGAATTCCCTCGCGTGATGCACATACGCGGTCAAGGCCGTGCACCACCAATGGATTCGGCCGCCGCATCTCCTGGCCAGATCGGTGGCGTTCGTCCAGGCACCCATGTCGGTCAGGTAGTAGACCCGCTGACCGAGGATCCAAAGGTCCCCCGGAATCTTCCGGGCTATGTCACTGAGATCCCTGAGCACCCGAGTCCGGGCTAGCTCGAGCTCCACAGGCTGCTCGGGGGCCCGCCAGTCGTCGACGTCCAGGTGGTCCGGAAAGCGAAAGCAGTAGCGCCCAACGATCTCGTCGCACCGACGGCTGAGGTCGGCCAGGCCGGGCGCGGTGCGCTGCTCGCGATAGCGCTCGTAGCGCGCCTGGACGTCCTTGGCCTCTTCTAGAAGCTCGAGGGAGTCGGCGACGTTGAGCGCCGCAAGCTGTCCGGACAGAGCTCGCACAGGGAGGGCGAGTGCACCGAACAGCATGAGCGAGGAAGCCAGCGTGGTGAAGCGTATCACGACAATTCTCATCGGAAGCGACGGGTATCTAGCGTATGGATGCCTCTCGGGCGTCTTCTCGTTAAAGCCGCCAGCGGCCCCAACGGGTCCAGCATCCCACTCTGTGAGGGTAGCGCTGGCGACCCTCAACGCGCAGGTTTCTTCACCGAACGCGATCGCTTCGGCGAGGCGTACAAGACCCCCGCGTACCCGGTAATTCTCGACCAAAGAGGTTCAGCCATGCCGAAGTTCACCCTCAACGGAGAAGCTCGGGAGGTCAACGTCCCGGGGAACAATCCTCTGCTTTGGGTCCTGCGCGAGTCGCTCGCGCTCACGGGCACCAAGTTCGGGTGTGGGATCGGCCAGTGCGGGGCCTGCACGGTCCTTCTGAACGGCCAGCCGATCCGGTCGTGTCGGTTTCCGGTAAGCGGCGTCGAGGGGGCGGAGATCACGACGATCGAGGGCCTCTCTCCCGATGGCGGTCACCCGGTACAACGGGCCTGGGTGGAAGAGCAGGTTCCGCAGTGCGGATACTGCCAATCCGGACAGATCATGTCGGCGGTGGCACTGTTGGCCACCCGCGAGCGGCCGACCGACGCGGACATCGACGCCGCGATGTCCGGCAACGTGTGCCGGTGCGGGACATACGGGGCGATCAGGCGTGCGATTCATCGGGCCGCCGATCTCCAGGCGGATGATCCCGAAGCGGGCGATCTCGCGACGCGGGCGATCGCGACCGGCGGTGGCGACGCGGGAAGTGACCGATGAGCAGCAAGGGCCTCTCTCGACGCACGTTCGTGAAGATCGGCATCGTCGCAGGGGGCGGCCTCACGCTCGGCGTCTCCTACAGAGTGATTTCGGGGCCCGGCGCCCCGCCGACCGACGCGGCGTTCGCCCCGAACGCATTCCTACGGATCGATACCGACGGATCGATCACTGTCGTGGTGGGCCGCTCCGAGATGGGCCAGGGTGTGGCAACCGCACTTCCTCAACTCGTCGCGGAGGAGCTCGAAGTGGCCTGGGATCAGGTCTCGTTCGAGTTCGCACCCGCCCACGCGGCGTACGGCATGATGGGCATGCAGGTGACGGGAGGAAGCACGAGCGTGGTCCAGTCGTGGGAACCGCTGCGTGAGGCGGGTGCGAAAGCACGGTGGATGCTGCGCGAGGCTGCGGCCCAGCAGTGGGGCGTTCTGGCCGACCAGGTCCAGATGCGCGACGGGAAAGCGCTCGCTGCCGACGGCTCCGAGCTCACGTACGGGGAGCTCGCCTCGGCGGCCGCGTTGCTCGACGTACCCAAGGACGTGCCGCTGAAGGATCCCGCAGACTTTCGGATCATCGGCGAGTCGGCGACCCGTCTGGACGTTCCGGTAAAGACGACGGGAAAGGCCGTCTTCGGCATCGACGCCGGTCCCTCGGACACACGCGTCGCGGTCGTGGCCCGCTGCCCGGTCTTCGGAGGCACAGTACGCTCCTTCGATTCGGCTCCGGCGCTCGCCGTATCAGGCGTCGACGAAGTCGTGGAGCTCGAGAGCGGCCTCGCAGTCGTGGCGTCCGGTTACGTCGCCGCGAAGGCCGGGCGGGACGCCCTCGTGGTCGAGTGGGAGGAGGGGCCCGGGAAAGAGCTGGACGATGCTGAGATCTTCCGCCGCTTCGAGGCGGCTCAGGAGGATGGAAAGACCACGCACGAAGACGGCGACGTCGATGCGGCCTTCGCGGAAGGCGGCGAGCCGATACGGGCGACCTACAGACTGCCGTACCTCGCACACGCCACGATGGAGCCGATGAACTGCACGGCGTGGGTGCGCGAGGGTCGCTGCACCGTTTGGACCGGGACCCAGTTCCAGAACGCGCCTGATATCGTCGGTGGGGGTGCGCGCCAGGTGGCCGCAAAAGCTGCGGGCGTCGAAGCGGACGACACCGAGGTCCACACGACCTTCTTGGGTGGCGGTTTCGGGCGACGGGCCGAGCGCGACTTCGTCTGCGAGGCTGCCGAGCTTGCGGGCAAGATCGACGGTCCGGTGAAAGTGATCTGGTCGCGCGAAGACGATATGCAGCACGATTTCTACCGGCCGGCGTCGCATCACGAGCTCGCGGCGGTACTGGGTGGCGACGGGATGCCCGAAGCGTGGCGACACCGGATCGCCACCCAATCCATCCTGCAGCGCCTGGTGCCGGGCTGGGTTCCGGGCTTCGCAGAGCGCTGGGCGGGGAGCAAGGATTCCACCGCGACGGAAGGAGCCAGCAACCAGCCGTACCACGTGCCGAATATCCACGTGACGTTCGCCAAAGTCGATCTACCGATTCCGGTAGGTTTCTGGCGCTCCGTCGGGCATACCCACACCGCGTTCGTCGTCGAGTCGTTCATCGATGAATTGGCGCACGCCGCGCGCCGGGATCCCTATACATACAGGCGCGCCCTGCTGGGAGCGCATCCCCGGCATTTGAGAGTCCTGGACGCCGTCGCGACAGCCTCGGACTGGAGCTCACCCTCGCCCCGAGGACGGGCACGTGGAATCGCGATGGCGGAGTCGTTCGGCTCGTTCGTCGCCGAAGTCGCGGAGGTCTCCATCCAGGACGGCCGGCCGCGTGTACACAAGGTGTGGTGCGCGATCGACTGTGGCGTCGTTGTGAATCCGGCGATCGTCCGGGCCCAGATGGAGAGCGGCATCGTGTATGGGCTCACCGCCGCTCTGTACGGCGAGATCAACATCCAGGACGGTCGCGTGGTGCAGAGCAACTTCCACGACTACCCGATGCTCCGGATGGACGAGGCTCCCGAGGTGGAAGTCCTACTGACGCCGAGCGGGGATGCCCCGGGCGGCGTAGGTGAGCCCGGGACTCCGCCGATCGTGCCCGCGGTCACGAACGCGCTGTTTGCGCTCACGGGCGAGAGGATTCGGAAGCTGCCGATACGGCTGGGTTGAGACACCGTCCCGGTGTCTCCGGCGCTGGTGCATGGCTCCTGGTGGCGGAAGCTCGCGTTCTCGGCTGCATACTCGGCACGGCCATCGGGGACTCGATCGGGCTGCCGTACGAGGGTTTGTCTCGTCGCGCATGAGCTAGACGATCAACTCGGCTTTGGCGCGTTCGTAATCTGCCGGCACGTCCAGATCGGTAAGCGCCGCGGGATCCCACTCGACGACCACGGCGTCGTCGCGATGACGCCGGACGATGTGCTTGCCACACCCTTCTCCGTCAGGCCCCTCGAATTCGGGAAATAACACCCGGCCATGCAGCATCGGAGGGGCGTTGACGTCACCATAGCGTGATATCACGAGCGGCGCGTCGCTCTCGCGGTAACGCGCCATCAGCGCCTCGAGCATGGACGTCGTCACAAAGGGCATGTCCGGAAGCATCACCACCGCGCCGATCGCTTGATCGGGGACTGCAGCGATTCCGAGTTGGACCGAGCTGTTGATCCCCGCTTCGAATTCGGTGTTCACGACCTCTCGATGCGCCAGGCCCGAAAGAACCTCCCGGACCCGATCCGCCTCGAAGCCCAGCACGACGATGACCGGGGAGAGGCCAGCGTCGATCGCTCGCCCGACCGCACGCCGGATCAGCGGTTCTCCATCCAGCTCGAGCAAGAGTTTGTTGCGACCCATTCGCGTCGAGTTGCCGGCAGCCAGCACAACGCCGGCAATCGGCCCGCTGCGCTCAGATGACATCGACCGCCACCTCTCGCTGAGGCAAGTGACCGGGTTCCCGCAGCGACCGCACCGCGAGCAGCTCGGCCACGATGCACAGAGCGATCTGCTCCGGGCCGTCGGCACCGATATCCAGTCCCACCGGCCCAAACACGCGCTCCGTCGCTTCACCACCCACCTTCTCGAGAACCCTGTCGGTACGAGTCCGCGGGCCGAGGAGTCCGACATAGGCAACGTCCGTACGAAGAAGGTGGCCGACCCATCCGAGATCGTCCGCGAACGAGTGAGTCATGACGACTGCATAGGTCTCCGGCCCGAATGGAATGTCGTGGACGCCTTCTTCGGGACGCCTTGTGACCAGATGCCCGGCCTGTGGGAACCGTTCCGGCTGGAGATAAGCCGGTCGATGATCTACAAGCGTCACGCGAAAGCCAATGTGAGAGGCGAACTCTGTCAGGGGCATCGCGTCGTCGCCGGCTCCGAAAATCACCAGGCGAGGGGGTGGCTCGTACACTTCGGTGAACACCCTCGCGGAATCGTCACCCCACTGCGTCGACTGGCCCCGGGCGAGGTATTCTTTGCTTCGTGCGGCCACGTCTAGATCGGGCCGGGCGGTCGAGCCATCCGCCACCCCATCGGGGTCGACGAGCACGACACGGCCCGCCGCATCGCCACTCAGCACAGTCGATACCGCAAAAGGCCGGTCGCCGTCCAGCAACGCGCGCACCCGGCTCAGCACCCCTCTGGTATCCCCCGTCAAGGCCTGCACGAGGATCTCGACCGAGCCATCGCATCCCAGTCCGAACCTCCATACGGTGTCTTCATCGGCTCCAGTCTCGTAGTGTCGAAGGCGGCAGTGGCCGTCTCTGAGCACCGCGAGTCCCACCTCCCGGACATCTGCCTCGAGACATCCACCGCTCACGCCACCCAACGTGGAGCCCCCATCATCGATCAAGAGCTTGGCACCTGGCCGGCGGTAGGACGAGCCCTCGATTTTGACGACGGTGGCAAGCGCGAGCGGTTGGTTGCTTCTCTCGACGCGTTCAAGGATTTCCCACGTCTCTTGCCACTGTTTCATCGGGAGCTCTCGTTTGGAAACAACCGAGCTTGACAGGTGCGACTCGCCCGTCTTCCAGGGCATGAGCAAAGGAAAGGAACGCCCAGGCCTCCGGTCGGCAAGCCGTGATTCAGCCCTGCCACTCCCTGGACCGCAGCGTCATCGTGGGGAGCTGTTGGTGCTGTTCGGAAGTCAGACTGTAATGCCGGCTCTCCATCCCCAAGGCAATCGACTACGCCGTCGGTTCCAGGACGCGGCCCATGAACAGCACTGCTCCATGGGCCCTCCTAGTCGGCAACGGGGCGTATTCGCTCCCTCCCAGCTATTCTAAGGTGGTTTTTCGGAGGTTCGTCACACTAGGCTCGTCCTGATGAGGAGCGATACGGCTAATGGAGAACCCGCCCAGCCCAGGGGATTCGCCCGGCGGCCTCGAGCGGCAGGAGATCATCGACACGCTCGAGCGCGTGCGCGATCGTCCACCCCCCACGGACCCGAGCTCCGCGGGGTGCGTCGCCGCGATCGTGGCCATCATCACGCTCGTGCTCATGCCCTTCATCGGCCGGGGCTTCGACCTGAGCAGCGGAGCCATGCTGCGGATCGGGATCGGGCTCGGCGTCGTGGCGCTCATTGGGGGCATTTTCGGGATCTTTGCTGGCGCGCTCCCCAGAGGAGCAATCCTCGCAGACGTGGAGGAGGCCATTCAGGAGCTGATGGTCGAATGGCCCGACGGCGATCCAGCCGTGATCCGCGAGGCGGCGATCAGGATTCTCGACCAATCGACAGTCAGCACAGGACCGGCGACCGTCGAGACCTTCGACACGAAAGAGGTCGCGATCCGCCTCGGACCGGCATTGGACTACGTGCTCGGCATCGAGCGATTCCTACTCGAGCGCCAGGAGATCTACCCGGTGTTCACGATGCTTGGGTAGGAAGCCACGTCGTGGACGATAGCCTTCCCCGGCCCCTGGGGGGCCAGCTTCTTCCTTGCCGTTCCCCTGGCGGCCCGAATACCTCCGTGGTGGACAAGTTCCATCGCACGCATGACGTGCCCAACCTCTTCTTGTGCGACGGCAGCAGCCTTGTTACGGGCGGCCGAGGTCAGCCTACGTGCACGATCCAGGCGTTGGCGTACCGTGCCGCCGACCACATCAGTCAGTTCGCGCAGCGGGGCGAAATCTAACCCCGAACTTCGGCTCTACGCCCCCCGCGACGGCGCTTGCGAAGTAACGGTCCAAACCCCTCCTGCTTGCAGTGATGTCATGCTGCGTGTATTATCCGTTCTATCCCCCCCAGGCTAAGACAGGAAGGTCATTGCTTTGATTCTCGCTCCGGGGAGGCACCGTCGTTCTTCCGCTTCGGCCATGTCACGTCGCCAACACGTGTGGATAGGACGATCGTCGGTGTCGTGGGTGTGGCCGCTTGCAGCGACGGCGGCGTGGCGCCGCCCCCTACGCGCCCGGATTTGTCGGCGACCGCCTCGTCCTCCCTGCTCCATGGTGGTAGCACCGCCGAATTCGGCCGGGTGGAGCCTCCGGGACCCTCCCGGGCGGTCCAGGAATCTGCCCGCAACACAAGTGTCACAATGAGGATCCCTATCCCTAAACAGCAAGGAGCAAACGCGTGAAGCGATTCTCGGTTTTCTCGCTAATGGTGGTGCTTATCGCCGGTTGTGAAAATGGGGCGACCAACCCAGAGCTGCCACCGACTGTGGCGGTGCACTCGATTCAGAACCTGACATCCGCGGTTGGTGCAGGTCTGCTATTGGCCACGACCAACGCGGGGGAATTGGTCGAAATTGATTTGGACGCGGGCACCGCGCATCTCGTCGGAGCTGCTGGCGGCGGCCTCGGATGGACCGGATTGTCGTTTGATCCGCTGGGCAACCTCTTTGTCACGAGTAACCGTAAATCTGGGACGACCCCTGAGTGCGAGGTTGCCTCGGGAACTTCTGGTAGCTGCGCCCATCTCTACAAGGTGAACCCTACAACGGGGGCGGCGGAAGAGGTCGGCAACACCGGTATCGGGTTCCTTTCGGATATAGACTTCGCGCCTGACGGCACGTTGTACGGAAACTTCTTCATCAATGAAGTACTCCTCGAGGGCGGCGGTACCCTGGCGACCTTTGATCTGAGCTCGCCAGAGCCAACCGCAAGCCCGGTCGGGGAGGGATTTGGCCCTGGCTCTGGCACGCGTGATTTGGAGAATGGCGGGCTGTCGAGACACCCACAGACTGGCGAGCTCTGGGGGGTGGAATCCAATTTCAGTCCAGCACCAAGCATTTTCAGAATTGACCCTGAAACGGGACTCGCCTCCGACGTTGTTCGCCTTGGCCTCGGTGGAGACGCAACACCCTTCGGCTTGGACGCACTGGAGATTCTTCCAGACGGAAGGTTCATCGGTTTGAGAGGTGGGGGTTGGAGCACCCTATACGAAATCGACCCGACCCCCGACCCGGTTACTGGCCTGGCTGAGCTTACCCTCGTTGATCTGTCGATCGATACAGATATTCAGGGGGACCTGAATGGGCTGGAGAGTCCCCGGCTACATCCGGCCGCGGCGGTCGAGGCGACAATTGCTGAGATCCGCGAGATCGTCGACCCGGGCACGCAGTTGGCGGATAAGTTGGAAGATGTGATCGCGAAGCTGGAGGCCGCCTTCGCCGATTTCTTCAAGACCCCGCCCGATAATCAAGCAGCCTTGGGAAGGATTGAAGGCGCCGTTGGGGATCTCGAGGCGGCCGCCAATGATGGCCTGGATTCGGACGAAGGCGCTCAACTCATGGATGAACTTGCAGGGATCGCCCGGCAGATGGCGGTAAATGCCCGGAATGAGGCGATGGCCCGAGCAGGCGACCCGAGCGCGATCGCGGACGCTCAGCAGTACCTGGACGATGGTGATGCGCTGAGGGCGTCGGACGCGTTCAAGGATGCGATTGCCAAATACAAGGATGCACTAGCCAAGGCGGAGGGCGCCTAAACGGCGGAAACAGACAGTGGCGTGAAGCTCTACGCCCCCCGCGACGGCACCCGCATCAAATACGGCTCGAGTCCCTTCAGATTGTGCTCGATCTCATCGATCTGCACTTGGGAAAGTGAATAATCGCGGCCACGCTGAGTGCGCGTCGTGAAAATGCCCCTTCGCTGCAGGAGGTAGCGACCCGCCCCGGGAATCCCCGTCTCGCAGGTCAGCATCACGAGCAGGTTCCCGTGAATGTCGCGCACCGCATCCCAGTCGCCCTCTCGCGACGCGGCCCACATCCGAGCGAAGACCTCGGCGTACATCGACATGCCACTGACCAGCCCATCCACACCCAAACGCAAGTCGTAGGCGAAGTAGCGCCCCCGCATTGCCGAGTACACGCGCTTGATCTGTGGCTGTCCGACGAGGGCTTGAATGCGATCGAAGACGGGCTGGGCCTCCTCCTTCACGTAGCCGAGGTTCGGATACTTGTCCGCGAGCTCTAGCATGAAGTCGGTCTCGAACACCACTCCGGGAAGATTCGGCTGCGTCTGGATCATGATGGGCCGCGAGGTGACCTCCGCCAGCGCGGAGTAATACTCCCGGTAGTCGTCCAGGGAGTTCCCCACCTTCGGCGGCATCGCGATCATCATGTCGGGCTCGAGCCGCTCGGCGAAGGTGGCCAGCTCCACCAGCTCCCGTGTGGAGTCCTGCTGCACCCCCAACACGAGCGTGAGGGACCGTCCCCGGTTGGCGCGGGTGAGGACCTCCATTCCCCGCTTGATCTCCTCGGTGGTGAGCCGCGGATAGTCGCTCGAGTTCTGTGGCCACACGAGCCCGTGCGCCCCGGCGTGGTCGAGCCACTCTACCTGGAACGCCAGGTCGTCGTAATGGACCGCACCCGACTCGGTGTAGGGAGTCGACAGGATGACGAAGATGCCGCGCATGTCTTCGGCGGCGCGCAAGGCTTCGGCCGCGCCAATGCCACCGGGCCCGATGACTCGCGCTCGATCCGTCTGAGCCGCCAACGGCTGAGCACGCACGGCCACTTGCGACCCGACGACCGCGGATCCCATGAGTTTGAGACTGTCGCGACGGGTGTATGTCTTCTTCATTGGACCATCCCCTCATGCACGAATAGACGGGACCAGGCCTGGGCGGACCGGAGCCGGGATCAGGATCGGGATGAGGGTAACCGGGTCTGAGCGGCCCGCGCAATCATTCGACGGGACGGCATCGGAACTGCGCTGGATGCGTTCGCTCTCCCGGATGATCGCCCGTAAGTTTCCGGCCTGCCGGGTCGGCTTGCGACGGGAACGTGGCTGGCTCATTTTTCTAGGGATTCTTGGGGGACGTTTCTCAACGGAGTTTGTGATGAACGCCAGACATCTTCTCGCCATATCAGTCATGGCGTTTCTGATGATGCCACTCGCTCTGGGCGCCCAGGCCCATGACGCCAGTGTCGCCAATCATGAGCCCCATCTTTTCGCGGCGGCGGACTTCGGCATCGATCCGGGAGAAATCACGTTCACCAAGGACATCGCTCCCATCCTTCAACGGAGCTGCGAGAACTGCCACCGTGTCGGCGGCGGAGCACCGATGGCGCTCACCACCTACCGGGAGGTGAGGCGTTATGCCACGAGGATCAAGGACCGCACGGCCATCAGGGACCGGATGGGCGCCATGCCGCCGTTCTTCGTGGAGAAGGAAATAGGGATCCACCATTTCAAGGACGACCAGTCCCTCAATGATGAAGAGTTGGCCACGATCCAGGCCTGGGTGGACAACGGGGCCCCCGAGGGAGATCAGGCCGATATGCCGGCGCCGCTGAGTTGGGATAACAGCGGGGCGTGGACGATCGGGGAGCCGGACCTGGTCCTGCGGTCCATCGACATGACGGTTCCGGCCGTTGGGCCCGACCGGTGGGACGATATTGGCATGGTGCCGACGGGCCTCACCGTCGACCGCTACGTGCAGGCGGTCGAGGTTCGGGAGATCAACGACATTCCGGCGGACCAAACGAGCAGTACGGTGGGCGGACGCTACATCTTCCACCATATGACGTATTCCAGTGGGGTCCCGGGTGAGAACGGGACCAGCATCGACGGCCCGTCCACGCGGTGGCCCATTCACGAAGTCGGGCGCAACGCGGACATCTTTCCCGACAAGGCGGGCAGGCTTTTGCGGGCGAATTCGGCTCTGCATCTCGGCGCGTCCCATGTTCACTCGAATGGCCGGGAAACCACCGGGCATCTCGAGTTCGGATTCAAGTTCTTTCCTTTGGGGTACGAGCCGGAATACCAGCGCGGAGGCGCGCTTCTCGGCAACGGCGTCGACATCGACGTAAAGCCGAATCTGGCCGGTCAGGAATTCCATTCGTACAGCGTGCTGCAAGAGCACACCAAGATCGTCGCCTTCGAGCCACACCTTCACGCACCGGGGGTGCGCATGTGCCTGGAGGCCATCTGGGGCCACAACCAGTTCACGCTCAACTGCGTGGGCTACGATCACAACTGGGTCAAGCAGTACGTGTACCAAGACGAGTACGCGCCGCTGCTGCCGAAGGGCACCATCCTGCACATCGTGGGCTTCCTGGACACCACGGAAGCCAACGAGAACATAGCGGACGCC
Source organism: Longimicrobiales bacterium (assembly GCA_965248195.1). GTDB lineage: Bacteria > Gemmatimonadota > Gemmatimonadetes > Longimicrobiales > Gaopeijiaceae > UBA822. The sequence continues at coordinate 24,467 of CBDFIQ010000001.1, forward strand.
AGAAACTGGGCAGGCGGCGGCCGACGGTCGGTCTCGAACATGTTCATCGACCTCGGCTATTCGGTCACGCTCACGGAGGAGCAATTCCAAGCTGAAATGGCCGAGCGACGCACGATGATGAAGGACAGGAACGACTACGACGTCGGGTGTCCGCTGTGTTGGGCCCCGGCAATGGTGGCAAGCGCGCCAACCTTGGATGGAGGCGGCGGCCAGTGACGTTGGGCCGTACCTTTCGGTTCGGGTGGAGGGGGGCGGGGCTCATGCTCGCCCCCGTCGCGGTTCTCTTTCTGGGCCAGACGGCCGACGCTCAGACTCGTTTCATGTACTTGAACGGCCAGACCGTGTCGCCCGCGTTCGAGGGGTGGTGGCCGAACGACGACGGGACGTTCACGTTATTCTTCGGGTATATGAACTCCAACTGGGAGCAGGAATTCGACGTCCCGATCGGCCCAGCCAACTATTTCACGTTCGCTGAGCCTAGGGAGCTCGACGACCTCGAGCAGGACGCCTACAACCGTTCGACAGCCGATCAGGGACAGCCCACGCACTTTTACCCGCGACGGAACCCATTCCTGTTCACGATCCGCGTGCCGAGGGATTTCGACACCACGGAGTTGGTCTGGACTCTCGAGACCCGCGGGAAGGTCCATCGTGCGTACGCCTCGCTGGAGTCCGATTACCGGATCGACCCGCAGGTGATCTCGACCGAAGTAGGAGGGGCCTTTGACAGCCTCAGCGACGCCCTTCGTTACAACATCCCTCCGGACCTCGAGATCGAAGGGGACAAACATCGCAGAATAGTCGTCGGGGAGTCACTGACGGTGGTCGCAATTGCAAGCGATCCCGACAGTCTTCCGATGAGAAGCACCCGAAGCCGAGTTCCCACCAATCTGGACGAGCTGTATCGGCCTCCCTCGTCTGTGGTCGTTTTGAGCGGACCCGGTCTACGGCTGTCGTGGATCGTTTACCGGGGCTCTGCCCGGACTGTGACGTTTTCACCGGTCCAGATGAAGACCTGGACGGACTCGCGGATGTACGGGAACTCTCCATGGTCGCCTCCGTGGATCATTCCCGAGCCGCCTCCGGATGGCAGATGGGTCGCTGAAGTGACCTTTCAGGAGCCGGGCGACTACCTCCTCCGTGCGGTCGCTAGCGACGGCTCCATGTTCAGCTACGAAAACCTCGCCGTCACCGTGAAGCCGTGACGATGCCAATCTTCGAGTATCATTGTTCCGCGTGTGGGGATAAGTTCGAACTTCTCGTGCTCAACTCGTCGCCTGTTCCGGGATGTCCCTCGTGCGGAAGTGAGGACCTCGAGAAGATGATGTCGATACCATCCGTGAGTTCGACGGAGACCCGGAGGCGCGCAACTCGCGATATTCGAGCGAGGAATCGAGCGCTGAGGAAAGATCACGACCATGAAGAAGTGAAACGACTCGAATCGCACGCTAGCGATCATGACGACTAGGAAGCTCTACGCCACCCTTGGGTGCGCCGGTGTTGGGCACTGCGGTCTCGGGAGCCCCAGGGCCGGGCACGCCTCGCTGGCTGCGCTCCTCGTGGTGGGTGGGGTCGCGATGGTACTATTCGGCGCGCACCCCTCCTCTACCGATCTTGCGTTCGCGGGTCCGATTACACCCCACTTCGCTCCGACGGACGCGGAAGACGCCCGGGAGATCCTCGACGCCTACTGTGTATGGTGTCACAACGAGACGCGCCTCACCGGTGGACTGGCGCTCGACGTGTTGGACGTCGAAGACCCGGGTGCAGCTGCCGGTACCTGGGAGAAGGTCATCCGGAAGCTTCGAACCGGCACCATGCCGCCGGGCGGCGTGCAACGACCCGATCCCGCCGAATATGATCTCGTGGCGAGCTGGCTGGAGACGGGAATCGACGGAACGGCCTCGGCCGCCGAGCCCAACCCAGGTAGGACGAATGCGATCCACCGTCTCAACCGCCTGGAGTACAACAACGCCATCAACGACCTGTTCGTGCTCGACGTGGATGTCAGGTCGCTTCTGCCGGGCGACGAGACGGCGGATGGCAGCTTCGACAATTTCGCCGACGCTCTCTCCATCACGACCACCCATATGGAGCGGTACATGTCCCTGGCCCGTCAGGTGACACGTCTCGCGACGGGCCTCCCTCCCGCAGCTCCCAGCGTGGCAACCTTCGAGGTTCCGCTGCACGTGGTACAGGACCAGCGTCAGAGTGAAGACCTCCCCTTCGGGTCACGAGGCGGTACTGCGGTTCGTTATGATTTCCCGGTTGACGGTGAATACCTGATCAAGATCCAGCTCCGCAGGCAGTACCAGGACTACCTGATGGGCATGGGATGGTCGCAGCAGCTCGACGTCAGGCTCGACGGAGAGCTCCTCGAGAGGTTCACGGTGGGCGGGGGAGCCAGCGAGTTCAGGCCCGCGGCCGCCAGCTACGCGGGTGCGGGGGAGCCGGGTTCGGCTGGTTCTCCCGAGTGGGAAGAGTACATGCAGTCGACAGGAGACGCTCATCTGGAGGTTCGCCTGACGGTCGAGGCCGGGCCTCGTGTGGTCGGCATATACTTCGTCAGAGAGCAGTGGGAGCCGGAGCTACTGCCGCAGCCGCGTCAGAGAGGGAGGGTCCTGACGAACGATCAGATCTACATGGACGCCGCAAGCGTACACTCGGTTCAGATAGCAGGCCCGTACGAGATCGCCGGCGCGGACAGGGACACCCCAAGCCGTACGGAAATTTTCGGGTGCCGTCCCGAGCCCGGCGCGGAAGAAGAGCCTTGCGCCACGCAGATCCTCTCGAAAATGGCCCGACGCGCCTATCGCCGTCCGGTCACGGACCAGGACGTGCAGGTATTGCTCGAGTTCTTCCGCCAGGGTCGCTCGGAGGGGGCCAGCTTCGACGCCGGGATCCAGCTCGCATTGGAACGACTCGTTGTCGATCCGGAGTTCCTCTTTCGCATATATCGGGCGCCCACCGGGGTCGATCCGGGCGACGTCTATGCCCTCGACGACGTGGCCATCGCCTCCCGGCTGTCCTTCTTCCTGTGGAGCAGTATCCCCGACGAGCCCTTGCTCGAGCTAGCGGAGGACGGGCGCTTGACGGATCCCGCCGTGCTCGAGGAGCAGGTTCGAAGGATGTTGGCGGATCCACGCGCCATCGACGCGCTCGTCGACGGCTTTGCGGCTCAGTGGCTGAACCTTCGCCTGCTTCCCGAGAAGCTCGCCGATCCCCTCAAGTATCCCGATTTCGACGACAGTCTCCTCGAAGCGTTCCAACAGGAGACGGAGATGTTCGTCGCGAGCAATCTGCGTGACGATCGCCCCATTCCGGAGCTACTGAGCGCAGACTACACGTACGTAAATGAGCGATTGGCGAGGTTCTATGGGATCCCGGGTGTCTACGGCAGCCGCCCGCGCCGAGTTACGCTTCCGAATCCCGATCAGCGGGGAGGCCTGCTCGCGCACGGAGGGCTGATGGCGATTACCGCTTACCCGGACCGCACCTCGCCCGTGTTGCGAGGCAAGTGGCTTCTGGACAATATCCTGGGCGCGGATCCGCCACCGCCGCCCGCCAACGTGGACACCAGCCTGGATCAGGGCCCGGAGGCGGAAGCGCTCGGCATCCGCGAGCGACTGGAGCGGCACCGAGCCGATCCTCTCTGCGCCAGTTGCCATACGCTCATGGATCCCCTGGGGTTCGCGCTCGAGGAGTTCGATGCCGTGGGAGCGTGGCGGGATACCGATGAGACAGGGGGTCCGGTCGATAACCTCGGGACCTGGCCCAGCGGTGTAGAGCTAAATGGGGTGCGGTCGCTGAGGGCACTCTTACTCGACTACGATGACCAGTTCGTACGCACGGTCACCGAGAAACTCATGTCTTACGCTCTGGGACGTCCGCTTGAATATTTCGATCAGCCGACCGTACGTCAGATCGTACGCGATGCGGAAGACGGCGGTTACCGCTGGTCATCAATCGTACTTGGAATCGTAAAGAGCCCGGCCTTTCTCATGCGCCGGTCCGCAGAAGCGATCTGAGACGGGAACAGAACAAACTTGGGAGGCACCAGATGCTAAGAATACTGACCGGGAAAACGCTCCCCCGACGCACGCTTCTGAAGGGGCTCGGCGCCAGCGTGGCGTTACCGTTTCTCGACTCGATGTTCCCCGCTTTCGGGCTCCGGGGACAGGCCGCGCCCAAGCGCGTGCATCGGTTCCAGGCGTTCTACGTACCGAACGGGATGGCGATGGAGTACTGGTCTCCCAACGGGGAGGGGCGAGATTTCGATCTCCCCCCCATCCTCGAGCCCCTGGCCCCGTTTAAGGATCAGATGCTGGTCCTTTCGGGAATCAGAGCGAACTGGGTCCAGATCCACGCCGGCGCTTCTGGATCGTTCCTGACTGGCATTCCTCAGGGCGGGCGCACCGAGACTGAAATCTTCGCGGACGTTTCGATGGATCAGCTCCTGGCGCGAGAGTTCGGCCGGGAGACTCAAGTGGCCTCGCTGGAGCTCTCCATGGACGCCTCGGCGAACGCGGGGGCCTGCAGCAGCAACCTCAGTTGCGTCTATACGCATACGCTCTCGTGGCGTGGCCCGACGCAGCCCCTACCGACCGAGTACAATCCGCGGGCCGTGTTCGAGCGACTGTTCGGCGATGCCGGCTCCACGGAGCGCTCGGCTCGAGAGGCGAGGTTGAAACAGCAGTCGAGCATACTCGATTCCGTGACGGACAAGATAGCCGCCCTCAGCCGGGAGATCGGGGCACAGGATCAGATCAAGGTGGAGCAATACACGGAGGCCATCCGAGACGTCGAGCGGCGCATTCAGAGAGCCGAGGAGCAGATCGATATCGAGCTGCCCAACTTCGAGCAACCCGAGGGTGCGCCGGGTGTGTTCGAAGACCACTTGGAGTTGATGACGGACTTGAAGGTTCTGGCGCTTCAGGCCGATTTGACCCGGGTCATCACGTTCATGATCGGCAAAGAGCAGAGCCCGCGGCCCTACCCGCAGATCGATGTGCCGGACGCTCACCATCCGCTTTCGCATCACAACAACCAGCCGGAGCTGGTCGAGCGCATGTCGAGAATCAACCGTTACCACACCGGGCTCTTCGCACGGTATTTGGCCAAGCTCGAGGCAACCCCCGACGGCGACGGAACGCTGCTGGACAACATGACGATCCTGTATGGCGCCGGGATCTCCAACAGCACACGGCACTCCGGCCAGAACCTTCCAATCCTCGTGATGGGAGGTGGCGCGGGAACCCTCCGAGGCGGTCAACACCTCACGTACTCCGACGACCCGGGCATGGCGAACTTGCTTGTCACACTCATGGACAAGCAGGGTCTGCCGGTCGATAGGATAGGAGCAAGCACCGGAGCGCTGCAGATCGATGCGCTCCCAGGGATCTGATCTCGTATGCATAAACGGAGTGTGGTGGGACGACGAGGAGCGGCAACGCTGATCCCGTTGGGCTTGGCCCTGGTTCTGGTGGGAGCCGGCTTGGCCGACCCACCGCCCCTGATCGAGGCGGCAAAGGGTGGGGATTGGGAAGCGGTCCGGACGCTGCTCGAGCAAGGGGCGGACGTCACCGCCACGGCACCCGACGGGGCGACCGCCCTTCACTGGGCGAGCTATTGGGACGACGTCGAGACCGCCGAACTCCTGATTCGTGCGAGCGCAGACGTAAGCGCGGCAAACGATCTCGGCGCCACGCCCCTCTGGATCGCGAGCTTGAACGGAAGTGCGTCGATGGTCCGGATCCTGCTAGAGGCGGGAGCGGATCCGACCGCCGCGCTCCTCTCCGGGGAGACCCCCACCATGACAGCGGCTCGCACAGGCAGCCCCCAGGTGGTGGACCAGCTACTCGCCGCCGGTGCCGACCCTAACGCCCGCGCCACGCGCGGACAGACCGCGCTCATGTGGGCGGCCTCCCAGGGGCATTCCGACGCGGTCGGCGTGCTGCTCGAATACGGAGCGGACATCCACGCCCGGTCGGAGACGTGGAGTCAGGTCATGGCCGTCCCCCCCCACACGGCAAACCAACAGGCCGTCCCTCACGGAGGGAACACGGCGCTCACCTTCGCGGCCCGGGTGGGTGATCTCGCCTCGGCCAGGACGCTCGTGAATGCGGGTGCCGACGTGAACGATGCCGATGCGCGTGGCGTCAGCACAACGGTTCTTGCCGCCCACTCCGGATTTGGGGATCTGGTAGAGCTCTTCCTTGACGAGGGCGCGGACCCGAATGCCGCCGAGGCTGGGTTCTCCGCTCTCCACGTCGCGATCATGCGTCGGGACGAAGGGCTGGGTCGTATGCTTCTCGCCCACGGGGCCGATCCGAACGCTCGAATCACGAACTGGACGCCCACGCGTCGCGCATCGGCCGATTGGTCCTTTCACCCCGCCCTTATCGGAGCGACGCCTTTCTGGCTCGCGGCACGGCTCACCCAACCCAGGTTCATGCGCCTTCTCGTGGGCCACGGAGCCGATCCGCTCTTCGTGCACCGGGTCCACTACGTGGCATCCTCCGGGTCGTACGGGGCCGGCGGTACGGACGAAGCGACCACCGCCCTCATGGCTGCGGCCGGGATGGGTGGCCCGAGAAGGGTGCGTGGCTTCGTCAATCCGGACCCCGCCGAATTGGAGTTTCTCACTCTCGAAGCCGTAAAATTCGCGGTGGAGCTGGGCATCGACGTCAACGCCACCAACCTGGATGAGCAGACGGCTGCGGATGCCCGGACCTTCGACTCGGTGAGGGAGTTCCTGGTTGCGGAGGCCGCCCGCTAAGACTTGCCATTTTACCCGATCCGTGCCTGGCACGGATCGACAACATCCATTTCGTCTTGGGCGCGGCAGCCCAGAGGAGCAAACCATGACAACGAGGAAGCGTTTCGTGTTCGCCGGCGTGGCGATCGTTTTTGGAGCGGGTTTCATGCTGGGCAGCACGACGCAGGGCATCCAGGACGCCCAGGCGCAGTCCGCCGACCGCATCTTCGAGCTCAGGACCTACACGGCTCCTGAAGGCAAGCTGCCCAACCTACAAGCCCGCTTCCGCGATCATACGATGGATCTGTTCGAACGGCATGGAATAACGAACATCGGTTACTGGACGCCCCAGGACGAGCCGAACTCCTCGAACACCCTGGTCTACATCATCGCCCACGCCAACCGTGAGGCGGCAGCGGCGAGTTGGGACGCATTCCGAAACGATCCCGAATGGCGGGAGGTGAGCCGCGTGTCCCAGGTGGACGGCCGAATCGTGAGTAACGTGGAGTCGGTGTTCCTCGATCCGACGGACTATTCGCCTATTCAGTAACGGGCCCTGACAAGCGGCCGGACGCCCGGGACAGAGAGGTGTCCCGGGCGATCAGCCTTTGGGCTCGGCAGCGTCGAAAAAGGTAGGGGCCGGCGACTTCCCGGGTTGCCGCGCTAAAAACCCACGCCCTTCACGTTCAGTCGAACGCGCACCAAGCGCGTATTGGCCGTGATGAACAGTGTGAAGCCATCTTCACCGAACGTGGCGTTGGACGTCCTAGGCGGCGCCATGATCGAGCCCAGGTGCTCCCCGCCCGCGTTGATGATCAACACTCCACCCCCTGGGCCGGTAAGGTATACGTTCCCCTGTTGATCGACGGCCATGCCGTCGCCCCACGAATCGAAGAAGACGCGACCATTGCCGAGGTTGCCGTCGGGCTCCACGTCGTACGCCATGACGACGGGCTGATTCGCCCCATCCGAGTTGGCCACGTAGAGGACGGATTGGTCGGGTGAGAACGCGATGCCGTTCGGCCGAGAGAGATCGTCGACCTGCAGGGTCAAAGATCCGTCAGCAGCCAACCGGTACACGCCCTGAAAGTCGAGCTCCTTCGGTTCGTTGCCCCCTTCCAGTCCGTACGGTGGGTCGGTGAAGTACAGATCTCCGTTATTGCGCGGCGCCACGTCGTTGGGCGAATTGAAGCGTTGTCCCCCGTACTCCCCGGCGAGGGTCTCGAAGTTGGACTCGGGTGCGTCCCAGGGAGCGTTCATACGGGCGATGCGCCGATCACCGTGCTGGGCCAAGACGAGTCTTCCCTGCGCGTCCAGGGCCAGGCCGTTGGATCCGCTCTCCCCTTCCCTGGGCATCTCCCCCGTGTATCCCGCCGGTTGCAGCCAGAGCGACGCCCCTTCGCCCTCGCTCCACCGGTAGACGGCGTTGTTGGGAATGTCCGAGTAGAGGATCGACTGGAGCTCCGGAACCCAAACGGGTCCCTCGACCCATTCGTGGCCCTCGGAGAGAACCTCGATCACAGCGTCCAGGGGAACGATGGCGTCCAACCTCGGATCGAGACGCTCGATGCTACCGGTGGTCGGTAACGGGCCCGAGGTCGCGCCCTCATCAGCCGGCTCGGCGCCCACGCAAGACAGCATCGTCGCCAGCCCGAAAAGGAACGCCAAATGTCTATTCATCTCGCGAGCCTCCAAAGTCTACCGCGGCGCGAGGAGTCGCCGCTCGTTCTCCCGCACATCTGACAGGAGCCTCTAGCTGTTCGCCGCGCCTCCGCTGGAGTGCAGCGCAAACGCCGCCCCCTGTGTGTCTATGCACTGTACGACCCGATCCCCGCCCGGTACGTCCATGGGCCCGTTGAGCACCTGGCCACCCAGTGACTTCACCGTTTCAGCGGCAGCGTCGACGTCGGGCACCGTGGCGTAGAGGAGCCAATGCGGGGGGGCAGGAATGTTGGGGCCCAGGTTGTACATGCCCCCCAACTCGTGCCCTCCGCTCCCGTACATCTGGTAGACTCCCATCCCTTCGCCCATGTCCATGGCGTTGGTCTTCTCCCAACCGAAAAGAGCCGAGTAGAAGTCGAAGCCGGCCTCGTAGTCGGAAGTCGCGAGCTCGTGCCACGAGAACTCGCCGACCTGGGGAGGCCCGTCCCGCCCGGGGGAATCACTAGCGGCCGTGAACACAGCGAAGACCGCCCCCTGCGGATCGCTGAGCACGGCCATGCGTCCCACCTCGGGAATGCTCATGGGCTCCACGAGGACCTTGGCCCCCAGCTCCTTGGCCTGTTCGACGGTGGCGTCCGTGTCCGGGGTGGAGACGTACGCCAGCCAGTGGGGAGGTGCGCCACCGGCCCTGGCCTCTTCGGGAAGGTCCATGATTCCTCCCACCGGGGCTTCTCCGATGGTGAACATCGTGTAGGCCTGCTCCCCACCCTCCATCTCCTGCGTGTCCCACCCGACAACCCGTTTGTAGAAGTCGATGGTGGGGCCTTTGTCCACAGTGAGCATCTCGTACCAGACGAAACGACCGTGAGGCGACTCGGCCATTGCCACCCTCCCATCCGAAGTAGCAGCCACGGGTCGGGCCTCGCTGAACAGGCTGACCCGGAAAGGATCTGAAGGTACGGCGTTTGAAGTCAAGCGGAAACGACGCGGCCCATCGAGCGCCGGGTTAGGTACCACCCCAGCAGCTAAGCGATGATGTTGTTGGTGCCGAAACAAGTGAGCTCCCACCGCGGATACCTAGCCATCCAACCGACCCCAACGGTCGAAGTCTCGTCGCTGGTGGAGCACACCCAGAATCGAGACCTCTTCCTCATCGATATGGTACAGGAGCCGGTAGGGGCCGACGAGGAGTTCACGGACCGTTGGGTCGTCCAACTCTGGCACGACTCGCCCCCGGTCGGCCATGGAATCAAGCGAGTCTGTCGAGTGGAGGATGTCTTCGAGCAAGCGGATCGCGCCCTCGAGCGATTCGTCCGCGACGAAGGCTATAGCGGCGTCAAGCTCGCGGCGTGCTCCCTCAGTCCAAACTATCCGGCGGCGCCGAGGACCCATTTACGCCGGAGTTCCTCGGCAACCTGCTCATGAGGAATTGTCCTACCCGCCTCCGCGTCCGCCAAGCCGCGGTCCACGGCCTGCAGCACATAAAGGTGGTAGAGCACCTCATCGAGGGAGCAGTCGTCCGGTAGGCGGTCCAATACTTCCTGGACCCTCTCCTTTGTTGTCACACTACCTCCTCAGCTCTTCCGACGGAAACGCATGGGCCATACACTAAAGATAGGCTCGGGGTCGACTACCGCCATGTCCATCTGGGACTGAACTCAGCCCAAAGCGGGCACCCTGAAACGCACCCTAACGTCTCTGCGATTTGCTGCGCGTCCAAGATGCTCTCCGCGAGCGTAGCGCACGACCCTAATGCCTACCGCGACTGCAACAATCGCTTGATTCTACCAAGAAGGACCTGCCGGCCGCACCATGCGGCAACCCCAACCGGGAGGTCCGATGCTCTACACGGGAATCGATCTACACAAGCGCACGGTCGTGATCGGTAGTGTCCCTAGATTTGTGTAAAAGCGGATAAGCTGGACAGGAGGGAAAGAAAAACGGAAGCTCCTCTGTTGTTGTTCACTGTCACATGAACCCGGGAGTCCGGGTCTGCAGAGCAGGCTCGGAACCGGAGAGGAGCTTCCGATGCAAGAGATTGTGGAGATCGGTCGGGCCACGCAAGACGAGCTACGCGATGATTTGCGCGAGCTGTTTCAAGGCGCGATCCGGCTGACGCTCGAGATGGTGCTGGAAGAGGAGCTGAAGGCCATGGTAGGTGCACGCCGCTTCGAGCGGGTGGGAAGCCGGAAGGACCATAGGAACGGCACATACCTGAGGCGGCTGCTGACGAGCCTGGGGCAGATCGAGGTCGCCATGCCCCGGAGCCGGGACAACGGTTCGCCGGCCGACGTGATCGGCCGCTACCAGCGCAGGAGCCCCGAGCTCGACGAGATGATGGTCGAGGCGTATGTGAGCGGCGTGTCACAGCGCAAGATGGGCGACGTCACCGAGGCGCTGATGGGCGAGCGTGTTGGGCGCTCGACGGTGAGTCGTGTGGCAAAACGGCTCGACGAGGCCGTGGAAGGGCTGCGCCGTGCGCCGATCGAGGGGCCTCACCCCTATCTGTACCTGGACGCCACGTTCTTGGACGCCCGCTGGGCCCGCAAAGTCGAGAACGTGAGTGCGCTCGTGGCGTATGCAGTGGGCCCTGAGGGTCACCGACGGCTCCTGGCCGTCACGCTGGGCGCTGAGGAGTCGCAGCAGAGCTGGTCGGAGCTCCTCGAGCAACTCCAGGACCGCGGCCTCGGCGGTGTCGAGCTCGTGATCGCCGATGAGCACGCAGGCCTGGCAGCTGCGGTCCGCCGCTTCCTGCCCGAGGCACGCCGTCAGAGGTGTACGGTCCATCTGCAGCGTAATGTGGGGGCGAGGGTCCCCCACCGCCTACGCAAGCGCGTGGCGCGTGAGGTCTCGGTGATCTTCCAGACATCCGGACTCGCCGAGGCGAAGAAGCTCCTGGGCGAGTTCGGCGCACGCTGGAAGAAGGAGCTGCCCGAGGCCGTGGAGGTCCTGGAGCGGGGCTTCGGGGCAGCGACGCAGTTCTACGCGTTCCCCGAGGCGCACTGGCCCCGGCTGCGTACCACCAACAGCCTCGAGCGGCTGCACGGCGAGATCAAACGCAGGATCAAGGCCGCCGGCGCCTTCCCGGACCGGGCCAGCGCCCTCAGGCTCATCACGGCCGTCGCACTCAGGACCACACACGTCTGGGGCGACCGGCGTTACCTCGACCTCTCACTCCTCCAGAAACAGGAGGTCGCCCAAGCAGCCTAGCCGAAGGCGAGGAGCTTCCTCCGCTTTTACACACAAATCGGGACTTGACCCTCGTGATCGCCACTGTTGATGAGACGGGTAAGGTTCATTCGGAGGCCTCGCTTCCGACTTCTCGGTCGGCCGTGGCCCGCTACTTCCACTGGTTGCCGGAACCCACGGTGGCGACGGTGGAAGCGACGTCGTCCTGGTACTGGCTGCGCGACTTGTTCGAGCAGCAGGACGTGCCTCTGACGCTGGCGCATGCCAAGTTCGTGAAGGCCATCGCCTACGCCAAAGTGAAGACGGATGCGGTCGATGCGTTGACACTGGCGCAGCTACACCGAGCCGACCTGATCCCACGGGCCCACATGGTCAGTCCCGAGCTCCGACCTCTCCGTGCCTTGCTGCGCACGAGACTGCACCTGGTGGAGAAGCGGACCAGTGCGAAGAACTCGGTCCAACGGCTGCTGGAGCAGTACAATGTGCCCGAACCCCATCGGCTACCGGACGAGGCCACGCTTCAGGCGTCGCTCTATGCGGAGCAGATCGAGTTGCTGGGTGATCAGATCCATCGTATCGAGCAGCAGCTCCAGCCCGAACTCATCCCCAACCCCAATACGTAGCCCGTGTTGCACTTCAAAGTTGATCCTGAGTCCGCTCCTGAAGTCCTCGCTGGCGATCACGCGCCCCCGCTGAAGGAAATTTTTCTCTGACCCCGATTTCTCTAAGGCCTGTTCGTTCAGCTATCGAAGTGTGAGTGGAAATCGGCGATCGAATCGATCCCCCCGTGTCCCCCCGCGATCCACTCCACGTCCCAGTCAAACGTCGGGAGCGTTTCCCTCAAGCCCTGGCTCCACTCGCCGAAGGGCTCCGGTAGCGGCTGCCCCACCGGAAACACGGCGGGCATGTAGATGTCGCTCACGAAGAGCAGCCGAGTCTCCGGCACGTGAACGACCAGGAGGTCCTCATTGTGGATCGTCGGCACGTGCCGGGCCTTTACGGTCCGCCCGCCCCCTTCGAGGCTGAACTCCTCGTCCGGCGCCACCGCTTCGATGTGCCACTCGGGGCTCTCCACTCCGGCGAGTTCGTCCGCCACCAAGGTGTGGGGAGAGGACAGCGCCGCCTCCACGTAGGCGCGGTTCAGGGCACTGGTCACGATCGTGGCACCCCGTGCCGCGTAGGTTCGAATGCCCCCCATATGGTCGTAATGGTGGTGTGTGAGGATCAGGTGAGTAACCGGAAGCCCCGGCCACAACTCTTCCACCTTGGCCAGCACCGCCTTTGAGCGGGCCTCATTGAGCGGCGGTTCGACCACGGCAACGCCATCGCCGAGCCTGATCGCCAGTGAGTTGTGGGTTCCCCCAGTCAGATGGTAGATCTCGGAGTCGCCGGCCACCGCTGTGGCAGCGACGAACGTTTGATCGTCATCGGCAGGCACCCCAATGGCGTGCCAGCGGGTGTGGTATTGGGCATTCAGCGCCCCGCGCTGGGCCGCCGCCGGGTCGACTTGGGTGCGCGGCTCCTCTGGGAGGGCAAAGGCGTCGTCTGCGAACTCCGGGTTGACGACGACGTCGGTCCGGCTTTCCGCGTGCAGGGTCTGGCCGGAGACCGCCAGCTCGACCCGGTGGGGAAACTGCAAGGGGCTGCCCTCGGGCGAGGACCAGTCTCCGTAGGAAACCTCGATCTCCACATCACCCCCGATGTGGTCGTTCTGGAGGGTCTTGAGCATCGCTACCCGCCCGCTTTCCGCGTCGACGATCAGCTCCACCGGATACGACGGGTCAGCCACCTCGATCACGTGGTGGGTCCGCCCGTCGTGCTCCACGTCGGCCTTGATCGTGGCCGCGCCCTCGGTCAAGGCCGCCGTGCGGAGGTAGAGCAGCGGATTCAGAAGGCGGAATTCTCGCCGAACCGCGGCGTTGCGCCCGGAAGTGAGCGCCCGGTCCGTGGACGCATCCGGCGGGTTGAGGACGTTGTCGTCTCCGGTCTGGTAGCCGAGATCTCCGTCGATAACGTCCTTGTAGGCGAGCGCACCACGGAGCGGGTCGAAGATCTGCCGCCGCCAATCGAAGCTCCACCGGTCGTTCTCGACGTCACACAGAAGCGAGAGATCGAACGAGCTGGCGCGGATGGGGTCGGTTTCGGGGTTGAGACCCTGAGCGGCCTCGAAGCGCTCGCCGGCCGACTCGTACCCGAAGCCCCGGAGCTCAAGGAGAACCTCTTGGCCGCCTACCGCGTCGAATGCCTTCTGTAGGGGGTCCGGACGCCCGGTACAGCCACCGATCGCCGTCAGGCAAAGCGTCAACATCAGAGCCGAAACGAAGAGCGGAGCACGAATCAGACCTTGCGCTCCTGTCCGGCGGAACACTTGGTGCAAGTTGCTCTCGTTCATGACGTCCTCCTCGGTGCGGTTGTTGCCTGGTGTGTACAATCAGAAGGCTGCTGTTGGAAATTCACGTGGGATTCACGTGTGCACTCTCGACGGTCTTCTAGGAAAATGGGGACAGACTTATTTTCTTACTGCCTGCCATTGCGAGCATAACGCGTTGTCGGAGTGCACGCCATCGGTTTGCTGCCGTCAGGAACCTCGCGATGCCTACGTGTTGATCGAGGGCAAACTGGGGAACTAACGGCTGGTGGGATGAAGCCAAGAGCTTTGCGGGTCATGTTACCGATGCGCTCGGTAGAACAACCGCTCGTTTCGATCCTGAAGCGCCCGCAGCGCGATACCCGGCGGCGTTTGATTCTAGGTTTCGTTCTGTGCGGTGACAAACTTCGGGTTCATCGCGAACGACGTGGTCACCACCGAAGAGGCCGTGGAGGCGATGGAACAGTCCGGAAGCGAGAACTGACCCCTATTTGGACAGGATTTGGGGTGACCTCGCGATCGAGGTGGGCTGGACCCACCTGGCTCAGGTACAGGAGGAGATCCTGCGCGTATGCGAAGCCGCCCATGTTCCGGTCGTGTGGGCCACCCAGGTATTGGAGGGACTCGCCAAGAACCGACTCCTGACCCGACCCAGGAAGCGTTTAGGCTACCGCACCCCCGAGGAATGTTATGGACACATTTAGCTCGTGTTGCACTTCAAAGTTGATGCTGAGTGGCGCCAGGCCACAAAGACAACGGGCCGCCCCGACAAACTCGGGACGGCCCGCAGGTTTCGATCAGTTAGTCTGATCTAGAGCGCGACAACGTTCTCCGCCGCCGGCCCTTTTTCTCCCTGCACCACGTCGAACTCCACTTGAGCTCCCTCAGCGAGGGTCTTGAAGCCCTCCGCCTGAATCGAGTTGTGGTGGACGAAACAATCGTTGCTTCCGTCGTCCGGCGTGATGAAGCCGAAACCCTTTTGGTCGTTAAACCACTTCACTGTTCCCTTGGTACGCATCTATGCGCTCCTTGGTTGTGCGAGTCGGAGCTACGATGACACGTACATCCCGACTGCCTGACATGCGCGGAACGTCCGCGCGGTGTGTGACCGTCCTGGTCACAAAAAAAAGAGGGGGTCGGTCTCCAAGAACGAAACCGCCGCCCCCATCAGAGTCTGTGCACCCCTTTCGGGGCTGACCCATGATGCTCGCGGAGTCTGATGACGCTGTCAACTGGCAACAGCCCAAGGATGAGGCGCCATCTTGTATGTCGACGAATCGACATGTTCGGAGACAGAATAAGGTGCGACAGTAGCAATCGCTTGTTAGAACGCGCTGCGGTACGCTGACCCATGATAGGTAACACTTTGCTGAACCATGATGGGTGACAGTCTCAGATCCTAACATGGGCCTCCACAAGGAGGCGCCATGCCATGGTTGGAGACCGATCCCATGAACGAACGAAAGCGATTCATTCTCGAAGCTGCCGCCGGCCTGTTCTCGCACACGGAGCTCTGCCTGCGTCACGGCGTCAGCCGTAAGACCGGCTACAAGTGGCTCGAACGCTACGAGTCTGAGGGACCCGACGGCCTCGGAGATCGCCCTCATCGTGTCCGGGCGCATCCACACACCACCGAGCCACACGTAGTCGATGCCGCCTTGGAACTCCGCGGACAGCGGCGACGCTGGGGTGCCGACAAGATCCGCGCTCGGCTGCTGACTCTGCACCCTGACTGGAGTGTCCCCTCCGCCCGCATCCTCCACAAGTACTTCCTCCGCGGGGGACTCGTGAAGAAGCCGCGCAGGAGTCGTAGGCGTCCGCATCCAGGCAAGCCCACAGCTCCCTTCGACGCACCCAACGCCATCTGGTCGGCTGACTTCAAGGGTCAGTTCAAGACCCTCGACGGTTGTTACTGCTACCCACTCACCGTCCAGGATGGCTTCAGTCGTTATCTGCTCGCCTGCCAGGGGCTCGAGGGCACCACCTACTCCGCCTCCCGTCGCGTCTTTACTCGCCTTTTCCGTGAGTTCGGCCTGCCCCAGCGCATCCGCACCGACAACGGGACACCCTTCGCTTCCATTGCTCTCGGCCGCCTCTCCCGACTCTCCGTCTGGTGGATCAAGCTCGGTATCCTGCCCGACCTCATCGAGCCCGCCTCACCCCAACAGAACGGCCGTCACGAACGCATGCACAAAGACCTCAAGGCCGAGGCCACCATCCCGCCTGCCGGAAACCGTTCCGCCCAGCAGAAGCGCTTCAACTTCTTCCGCACCGACTTCAACCAGATCCGTCCTCACGAAGCCCTAGGCCAGAAGCCGCCTGCTTCCGCATATCAACCCTCCACCCGCTCGTTCCCGACGAAGCTGAGCACACCCGACTACCCTGCTCACTTCGAAGTCCGCAAAGTCTCAACAAACGGAGGTATCCGATGGCACTCCGTCTGGATCAACGTCTCTCACCTGCTCGGTGGAGACTACATCGGTCTCGAAGAGAGGTCAAGTCCCGATTTGTGTGTAAAAGCGGAGGAAGCTCCTCGCCTTCGGCTAGGCTGCTTGGGCGACCTCCTGTTTCTGGAGGAGTGAGAGGTCGAGGTAACGCCGGTCGCCCCAGACGTGTGTGGTCCTGAGTGCGACGGCCGTGATGAGCCTGAGGGCGCTGGCCCGGTCCGGGAAGGCGCCGGCGGCCTTGATCCTGCGTTTGATCTCGCCGTGCAGCCGCTCGAGGCTGTTGGTGGTACGCAGCCGGGGCCAGTGCGCCTCGGGGAACGCGTAGAACTGCGTCGCTGCCCCGAAGCCCCGCTCCAGGACCTCCACGGCCTCGGGCAGCTCCTTCTTCCAGCGTGCGCCGAACTCGCCCAGGAGCTTCTTCGCCTCGGCGAGTCCGGATGTCTGGAAGATCACCGAGACCTCACGCGCCACGCGCTTGCGTAAGCGGTGGGGGACCCTCGCCCCCACATTACGCTGCAGATGGACCGTACACCTCTGACGGCGTGCCTCGGGCAGGAAGCGGCGGACCGCAGCTGCCAGGCCTGCGTGCTCATCGGCGATCACGAGCTCGACACCGCCGAGGCCGCGGTCCTGGAGTTGCTCGAGGAGCTCCGACCAGCTCTGCTGCGACTCCTCAGCGCCCAGCGTGACGGCCAGGAGCCGTCGGTGACCCTCAGGGCCCACTGCATACGCCACGAGCGCACTCACGTTCTCGACTTTGCGGGCCCAGCGGGCGTCCAAGAACGTGGCGTCCAGGTACAGATAGGGGTGAGGCCCCTCGATCGGCGCACGGCGCAGCCCTTCCACGGCCTCGTCGAGCCGTTTTGCCACACGACTCACCGTCGAGCGCCCAACACGCTCGCCCATCAGCGCCTCGGTGACGTCGCCCATCTTGCGCTGTGACACGCCGCTCACATACGCCTCGACCATCATCTCGTCGAGCTCGGGCTCCTGCGCTGGTAGCGGCCGATCACGTCGGCCGGCGAACCGTTGTCCCGGCTCCGGGGCATGGCGACCTCGATCTGCCCCAGGCTCGTCAGCAGCCGCCTCAGGTATGTGCCGTTCCTATGGTCCTTCCGGCTTCCCACCCGCTCGAAGCGGCGTGCACCTACCATGGCCTTCAGCTCCTCTTCCAGCACCATCTCGAGCGTCAGCCGGATCGCGCCTTGAAACAGCTCGCGCAAATCATCGCGTAGCTCGTCTTGCGTGGCCCGACCGATCTCCACAATCTCTTGCATCGGAAGCTCCTCTCCGGTTCCGAGCCTGCTCTGCAGACCCGGACTCCCGGGTTCATGTGACAGTGAACAACAACAGAGGAGCTTCCGTTTTTCTTTCCCTCCTGTCCAGCTTATCCGCTTTTACACAAATCTAGGGACACTACCCTTGCGTAGGCGGTGGGGGACCCTCGCCCCCACATTACGCTGCAGATGGACCGTACACCTCTGACGGCGTGCCTCGGGCAGGAAGCGGCGGACCGCAGCTGCCAGGCCTGCGTGCTCATCGGCGATCACGAGCTCGACACCGCCGAGGCCGCGGTCCTGGAGTTGCTCGAGGAGCTCCGACCAGCTCTGCTGCGACTCCTCAGCGCCCAGCGTGACGGCCAGGAGCCGTCGGTGACCCTCAGGGCCCACTGCATACGCCACGAGCGCACTCACGTTCTCGACTTTGCGGGCCCAGCGGGCGTCCAAGAACGTGGCGTCCAGGTACAGATAGGGGTGAGGCCCCTCGATCGGCGCACGGCGCAGCCCTTCCACGGCCTCGTCGAGCCGTTTTGCCACACGACTCACCGTCGAGCGCCCAACACGCTCGCCCATCAGCGCCTCGGTGACGTCGCCCATCTTGCGCTGTGACACGCCGCTCACATACGCCTCGACCATCATCTCGTCGAGCTCGGGGCTCCTGCGCTGGTAGCGGCCGATCACGTCGGCCGGCGAACCGTTGTCCCGGCTCCGGGGCATGGCGACCTCGATCTGCCCCAGGCTCGTCAGCAGCCGCCTCAGGTATGTGCCGTTCCTATGGTCCTTCCGGCTTCCCACCCGCTCGAAGCGGCGTGCACCTACCATGGCCTTCAGCTCCTCTTCCAGCACCATCTCGAGCGTCAGCCGGATCGCGCCTTGAAACAGCTCGCGCAAATCATCGCGTAGCTCGTCTTGCGTGGCCCGACCGATCTCCACAATCTCTTGCATCGGAAGCTCCTCTCCGGTTCCGAGCCTGCTCTGCAGACCCGGACTCCCGGGTTCATGTGACAGTGAACAACAACAGAGGAGCTTCCGTTTTTCTTTCCCTCCTGTCCAGCTTATCCGCTTTTACACAAATCTAGGGACACTACCTCGAAGAGATCGACCACGACATCTGGGCCGTCTACTTTGGCCCCGTCTCGCTCGGCTGGCTGCACATAAGAAAAGGTGCCATCCTCGACCACAATGGCTCCTCTTCTCGTAACCCAAAACTGTAACCCATCAAGGTTCAGTTTTTGTTACCCATCAGGGTTCGGGCTCAGACGGTGACTTAGCATCACCGAACCTCGCTGATCTCCAAGAGATGTCCGTCGGGATCTCGGAAGAAGCAGCGGACCTCGCCACCGCGGTCGACGGGAGGTGTCAGGAATTCGGCGCCGCGAGACCGCAGCACGTCGTAGGCTGCCTGACAGTCGGGGACCCGCATCGTCAGCTGATGGCTGACGCGGTCGGGGTCCGCTGGCGGAGCGAAAGTCACGGTTGGCTTGCCCTCGGTTGGACCGCCGCCGGTAACGAGGAGGAGCCATTTGCCCTGGAACTCCAGTACGGCTGAGGTGCCCTCATATTCACGGAACAGTGTGGCGCCGAGCACGCCGGTGTAGAAGGCTCGTGAGCGCACGATGTCCTCAACCACGAGGAGGAGAGTCATCTCAACACCCTCAACGGGAAACTCAGACGACATCGTACCTCCCACCGACGATGGACTCGCACTCTAACGGATCTGGGTTTCTGCTGCAGGACCACAATGCCGACCCGGAGCGCGAGCCGCCAGGCGAGTGCTGCCGGACCTCGCAGCTTACCCTGTCAGCAGCAAACCCTTGTTGGGCTGCTCTCGCTTCGCCGTAGGCGCCCCTCCCAGGAGCCCTAGGCCCGGACCCGCTCGCCGTGTTCCGCCGTCAGAATCGGAGCCTCACATCCCCGGCCCGGTGTCATCACCCGTCGATCACGAGTGTCTCCGCGCCACGCCTGGGGCCGCGGCGACTCGGTCGCCACACGAGAAGCAACACGACGGCGAGAAGAAACGCATTCGCCATCCACATGGCGACAAACGGCGAGATCACCTGCCGGTCAGCGAGCGCCTCGCCCGCATGGAGCAAGGCATAATACCCGGTGAACACGAAGCCGCTCGTGCCGAGCACGAGCCCGACGCCGCCGTGCGGGAAGCGAAGCGCGGTCGCCGCGGCGGCCAACGCCAGGACCACGCACGCGGCGGCGAGAGCGAACTTCTTGTGGATCTCGACCTCGTACGCGGCCACGCGCACGGCCGCGTCCGGCCCCGTCTCAGTTCGAGCCCGCCCTGCCGCCCCCCGCAGTTCGCCGATGGTCATCGTCCGGTCGGTCGGCTCCCGTGGAGCGCCCTTGATCACCTCCGCGAGCCGCGCGTTCGCGCGGGGAAGGACCTGAGTGTTCGAGACGAAGGTCAACGTAGCGATGACAGCGGCAGCGCCCAGCACGGGAGCGACCAGGCGGCGGACCCCGTGGCGTTCTCGCCTCGCGGATGCGAGAACACCTTCCGCGCCCAGCCGCGTGAATACCCACGAGACGGCAAGGAAGACGGCCATCGGGATCGTCAGTGCCAGCGTGAACGGCACCGCGAGCATCAGCACCTCGACGGTCACGCCGGCCGGGACTCCCCTCTCGCTCAGTTGCGGCAATTGCTGCACGGCGTAGTTGGCAAGCAGGATTACCGTCAGCGATCCGCACGAGAGGGCGAAAGGAGTGACGTGGCGGCGCAGCAGCTGCCGGTGCGTGAGCTTCGACATCGATGGACCTCCGGGGTTTGGGCCGTCCTCTGGCTCCCTGACGCCGACGGATCGACCCGGCGCACGGATAGTGGTTCGGATGTACCCGCTCAGCGCCAGGCGAGCGATGGCAGCGATTGCGCCCAGCGCGAAGCGCGTATGCTCGGTGGGATCAGCAATCGAGTCGAGTTCCGCCACCATCCCTCGTGCCAGCTCGCGGTGCCGCGGCGGGGAGAGTTTCACCATGCGCTCGACGATGCGCTCGAGCGCGAGGGGAGAGCGTCGCGGCATGTTCACGCCTTGCGGGTGTGGGGAGGTCGGAGCCACGACGCCTGTGCGCGTTCCAGCGCATGGCGCGCCTGAATCCGACCAGTGGCGGTGAGGCGGTACAGCTGTCGCGGCGGCTTTCCAGGAAGCTCGGATGCTTCCCATCGCGACTCGAGCCAGCCGTCTTCGGTGAGTCGCGCGAGGAGCGGGTACAGTGTGCCTGACGAGATGTCGGCGACCTTCATCAGATCGTAGCCGTAGCGCCAGCTCCTCGGCGCCTCCAGAAAGGCGATGAGCGTGCGAGTCGTGGTGCGGGTGAGCCGTTGCATGGCCTTAATCTACATATGTCGTATTAGACGCGCAAGGCCGGAGATGCTCACCCACCGCCGCCGCCACGGCGTCAGGCTCGCCACCTCCGCATTCGTGCCGGTGGGCCAGGAGCGTCGATCACTTCGAGAACGCAGCGCTCAGGCAGAGCAGCCTAACGGATCTGCGATTCTGATCTTATAAGGCGAAAGGCTGACCTCACTCGAGCGTGGCGTTACGCTGATCTTGCTCAAAGGCCTGCGGCACCCAACCCAAGGAGGCCAGCCATGTTTGTCGCAGGAATCGATGCTCACGCAACGTATTCGGTGATCGCCATCGTGAGCAACACAGGTCAGCTCGTTGCCGGACCCATCCGGATCAAGAATACGCAAGAGGATCGGCTCAATGATCTACTGGAGCAGTATCAGCCCCTGGAGGTGGTCGTCGAGACGAGTCCGGCCTGGCCGTGGCTCTTCGATCGACTCCAAGAGCGGGGGATCGACTTCGTGCTCGCTCACGCCAAGCGGCTCCGAGTCATCGCCGAGTCCAACTACAAGAGTGACGACATCGACGCCGAGTTGTTGACCCGTATGCGACTCGCGGGCCTCATCCCCGAGGTCCATCCGAAGTGCGTCGAGCAGCGGGAGCAGGCGGTACTGCTACGCAACCGGGCACGACTCGTACGCGAACGCACACGCATGGTGAACCGCATCCATGCCCAGATCCACAACGTCGGGCTTCATCTGGAGCGTGGGCGTCTGCTCACCCAGGATGGACGCCAGTGGGTGCATGACGTGGCGTGGCCGCTGCTCGGAGCCGAGCGGCGTCTGTTCATCGACATGCAGTGGGAACTCATCGACCAGATCGTGCCGATGATCAAAACGCTTGATCGCAGGGTTGAGCACGTAGGCCGCAAGGTCCCCGCTGTAGCTCTGCTCGAGACCATCCCGGGCGTCGGTTCCTATCGGGCATTGCTCATCGCCACCGAGACGTTGCCCATCAAACGATTTCGTACACCGGGGCACCTGGTCAGCTACGCCGGTCTAGCCCCTCGCTCCTCACAGTCAGGGCTCCGGCCCATCCGCCACGGATCGATCCCCGCCGGGGCCAACCGTTGGCTGAGGGGCACCTTCGTCCGGACCGTCGTGAGCCACGTCACTCACGCGCCCGACAGCTGGCTATCACAGTCGTACGAACTGATCAGGCAACGGCTCGGGTGGCAGGTCGCTCGGGTCGCTACCGCTCGGCGCCTCGCTCGTGCTGTGCACGCGATGCTCCGTACGGGTGAGGTCTGGCACGATGAACCCGTGGCTCGATCAAACTGAGATGACACACGATGATGGACCGTACCACGACAGGGGTGAGCTCCGCGCGCAGCATGTCGCACGACGACCCTCAGATTCTGATTGAGCCCCCCGCTCGCATAGCAGATCTTCGGACATCCCCGCGCTGGGATGAAACCTGAATAGATGCCTGAGTTCCTCGTGAGAGGAGACTCACCCAAGATCGGACGCGACGTTGGTACTGAAGGATGAAAAACGGAAGATGATCACGCAGGCCTTGAGCTACAGACCAGTGGACCGAGCCACCCCTCCGGGACCCCGGACGGGTAAGGGAGGGCTACGCCCTGTTGACTCCCTTCACCTTATAGATGCTGCGCGTCCAAGATGCCGACCGTAAGCGTAGCGCGCGAGCCTGATGCCTACCGCAACTGCAGCAATCACTTGTTAGGGGGCTGACGACTTGGCTGATTCAGCTTCAGAGAATCCTGCGATGACCACCACCGTTACAGCTGCGACAAGGGACTTCAGCATCCCACCCATAACAAATGGGGCGACCCCCTGCCAGAATGCGGGGGTCGCCCCCAGCATCCAGGCGAGCCTCAACCACCCAAGAGCTAGAATCAGCGCATGACCGCAGATCATGACGGCAATGGCAGGGCCGAACCGGCGGAGCAGGCCGCGGTCGGCTAATCGACCGGCCGCTGCAGCTGCCGCGACAAAGCCCAGTAGATACCCGGCGGTCGGCCCTACGAAGTGCGCCCACCCCGACCCACCTCCGGCAAAGACTGGGACGCCGATTCCGCCGACAATGAGGTAGGCGGTCAGTGTCAGGGCGCCGTCCCGAGCGCCAAGGAGGGAGCCGACGACCAGAACGGCCAGTGTTTGCGCACTCTGGGGGACGTCCGCGCCTGGGATCGTCGCAGTCACTCTCGCAGAGAGTGCAACCACCACAACACCAACGGTCATCAGCGAGAGACGCCGGAGCCATCCGGTGTTCGGTGCGGTGGTGTGTGGTGGTGTTTCGATGCTCCCCCCTCAGCCCAGCCCCCTAACGTCTCTGCGATTCTGCTGCGTGGCTAATGTGGTGACCGCAAGCGAAGCGCGCGAGCCTCAAAGCCTACCGCGACAGTAGCAATCGCTTGTTGGATGGCCCTTCGGGACGTCGTACTAAGCCGGACGCACTCAGCCTGGTGCTGCCAGAACGTACGCGCGCGCGCTTCTTACGCGATCTCCAGACCATTCGATGATCTCAGTGGCGAGCCCAGGACGGTCTTGGGTGCCGATGAGGAACTCGTACTCCACAACCGAAGTGGATTGGGTCTCAAGTACCCAGGTGACCCTGTACCTCAGCGTGCCCTTGACCGGAGCGTAGGACGCAACGAATTCTCGGATGGCGGCGGCCCCTCGCACCGTAGCATCAGTGACGTCCGGTACACGTCCGATGACGCCAGGACCCCGATGTGTGCCGCCCTCGAGGTACTGCTGGCTTACCGATTCCGGATCAAGGCTTACCCATGCCCCTAGATAGGACTGCAGGCGCTCGCTCACCGCAACGCTTGTCTCGAGCTGTTCGCGCACCGGCTACGCCAGGGCCATGACCGGCGGGAGGACTACAAGAACCTTGTGAGTGCACCGCACCTCAACCCCCCTAAGCAACGTGAACATGGGCCATCTAACTTTCAACTGTACTGCGAATCCTCTTGATCTTCTAAAGCGGATCCGTTGCGTGGATGGCAACGTAGGAGAGACCAAGAGGGCCCGACAGACCCGGTGCAGTCCGCCGCTTGTGGCTTCTTTGCCCTCGGGTTTGGGTTGCCCCGGAGACGTGTTGGTTGCGTCGGGGAGGCTGTCGGTCGGTGGCAGCCTAGATACCAGAAAACAAACGGGCTCCCGCCTCCGGGCCGTGCACCAGCTCCGCGACTCGAGTAGACTGTCCGCGGGATTACGGTGACCATGACACCGAGCTGCCATCGTGGCAGCGTGCTGAAGTTTCATACCCGGGAGATTCCATGGACCTCAGAGATACCGTTGCGCTGGTGACCGGTGGCAGCGAGGGGATCGGTCGCGCCATCGCTGAGGCGCTGATTGAACAGGGATGCAAAGTCACCGTTATGGGCCGTCGTGAGGATGCCGTTCGGAAGACCGCCGAGGAGTTGGGACTGGACTGGATCGTGGGCGACGTGGGAAACGAGACGGATGCGGCTCGCACCGTGACCTCCGTGATCGAAAAGCACGGGCGCCTCGACATTCTGGTCAACAACGCCGGATATGGAATCTTCAAACATCTGGTCGACACGACCCTCGAGGAATTGGAGGGCGTGTACCGCACGAACGTGTTCGGCCCATTCCTCATGTCGCGGGAAGCGGCTCGCCAGTTTATCAAACAAGGCAGCGGCGAACTGATCAATATTGCCTCTACCTCAGGCCTCAAGGGCAGTGCCGGGCGTACCGCGTACGGTTCCTCGAAGTTCGCGTTGCGCGGGATGACGGAGTGTTGGCGGGATGAGCTTCGACGGCACAACGTGCGCGTCACGTTGGTGAACCCGAGCGAAGTGATGACCAACTTCGCTGCGAAGGCTGGCGTCGAGCGGGAGCTTTCCGAGAAGAAGCTGCGGCCTGAGGAAATCGCCAACGCCATCGTTGGAGCGCTCAACGTGGATAGCCGGGGCTTCATTCCCGAGTTCTCAGTGTTTGCGACGAATCCTTTTTGAGGACCGGATGGCATCATCGAGAGAAGGTGAGATGACCAAAGATGAGCACTTCGTGGCTCTCCAGAACATGTATCTCGCCGCGCCGATCAGTGAGCTTTACCACCCGAGTATCGAAATATCCGATTCCGAGGCGACGATCGAGATAGAGGTGTCGGAGCAGTTTTTTCATGCTGCCGGAGCGCTCCACGGCTCCGTCTATTTCAAAATGCTCGATGACGCGGCGTTTTTCGCCGCCAATTCGCTCGAAAGAGACGTGTTCGTCCTGACGACTTCCTTTACGACGTATCTCACCAGGCCGGTCTCGTCGGGCACGCTTCGTTCGGTGGGGCGTGTGGTCAATCGCAACAACTCCCAGTTCATCTCCGAAGCCGTTCTGCACGATTCAGAGGGAAACCAGATCGGACGGGGGAGCGGCGTCTTCGTGCGAAGCAAGCTTCCGCTGAGTGGAACTCGCGGGTATGCCACCGGGGACGCACCCTGATCATGGGTCGGACAATCACATCCCTGATCGATGCGGAGTACCGGCGGTACAAGGGCTTGGGAGAGGGCGCCCTGGAGCAGCTCGATGCCCAGGAGCTACTCGTGGATGCCGAAGGGGTTAACTCGGTCGCCACGATCGTCTGGCACATCGCCGGAAACCTCGAGTCGAGGTTTACCGACTTCCTGGAGACGGACGGGGAGAAGCCTTGGCGTGATCGCGAGTCTGAATTCGAGCGGCGGCTTGCGACGCCGGCCGAGGTCCGGGCCGAATGGGAGAAGGGGTGGGGGGTGGTTCTCAATGCCCTCGACCAGCTCGCGGACGAAGATCTCTCCGGTACCATCACCATCCGCGGTGTTCCTCTCAGGGTGGACGAAGCGCTCTTTCGTTCCCTCGCCCACACCAGCTACCACGTCGGACAGATCGTGCACATCGCAAAGGGTCTTCGGGCGTCGTCGTGGAAGTACCTCAGTATTCCGCCGGGAGGATCAGCTGCATACAACGCCGACCCCGCGTTGGAGAAGGCCGCTGGCCATGCCCAAGCCCTCGAGCGACCTCAGTCTGGCTCGAGCGGTGGCTGAGGTTTTCGTGGAGCACGCCGGAGCGTAACATTCGCTCCACATCGATTCTTCCCCGCCATATCCGGGAGGGCCCATGCAGGGTCTCATGATGAACCGGCAGTTGCTCATTTCTTCCCTTGTCGAGCACGGGGCCACGGCACATCACGATCGCGAGATCGTGTCGCGGACCGTGGAGGGTCCGATCCATCGGTACACCTACGCGGATCTTCGGCGCCGCAGCAAGCAGTTGGCCGGCGTCCTCACCACACTTGGGGTGAATGCGGGAGATCGGATCGCGACGCTGGCATGGAATGGATACAGGCACGTGGAGCTTTATTTCGGCGTTTCCGGGATGGAAGCCATCTGCCACACGCTCAACCCGAGACTCCACCCCTCACAGTTGAGCTACATCCTCAATCACGCAGAGGACCAATATCTATTTGTCGATCTCACCTTCGTACCCCTAGTCGAGGCGATAGCCGAGCACTTGAAGACGGTGAAAGGCGTCGTGGTCATGACGGACGCCGCTCACATGCCGGAGTCGGGGTTGTCGAACCTGCTGTGTTATGAGGATCTCCTGAGTGCCGAGGGGGACGACTTCGTGTGGCCGGAGTTCGATGAAAACACCGCTTCTTCGCTTTGTTACACCTCCGGAACTACGGGACATCCCAAGGGCGTGCTGTACAGTCATCGGTCCAGCGTGCTCCACGCGTTCTGCATCTCGCTCCCCGCCGTTCTGGAGCTTTCGGAATCCGAAGCGTTCTTGCCGGTCGTGCCCATGTTTCACGTCAATGCCTGGGGAACTCCCTATGCCGCGCCCATGACCGGCACCAAGCTCGTAATGCCAGGTCCCGCCTTGGACGGCGCCAGCCTCACCGAGCTGATGCGTGAAGAAGGCGTCACCAGTACGGCCGGCGTACCTACGGTTTGGGCGGGACTGCTGGACTATTGGCGCGAGCATGATACCAGTGTTCCTACCCTCAAGCTCATGATCGTTGGCGGGGCCGCGGTGCCGCGCTCGATGGTGGAGGCCTTCGACAAGGAGTTCGGCGTCGAGCTACGGCAGGGTTGGGGCATGACGGAAACGAGCCCCATCGGGTCGGTGAACGTGCTCAAGCCCGAGCAGCGCGCCGCCCCCGCGGCGGAGCGCTACGATCTCCAGATTCGTCAAGGACGGGCTGTCTACGGCGTGGAGATGAAGATCGTGGACGCCGAGGGCAACACGCTGCCCCGGGACGGAAAGGCCTTCGGAGAGCTCAAGGTACGTGGCCCGTGGGTGAGCCGTGGCTACTTCCGAGATGAGAAGAGTGGAGTTGTCGACAGTGAGGGGTGGTTCGCGACGGGGGACGTCGCGACCATCGACAGCGATGGGTTCATGCACATCACGGACCGGATAAAGGATCTGATCAAGTCAGGAGGGTAGTGTCCCTAGATTTGTGTAAAAGCGGATAAGCTGGACAGGAGGGAAAGAAAAACGGAAGCTCCTCTGTTGTTGTTCACTGTCACATGAACCCGGGAGTCCGGGTCTGCAGAGCAGGCTCGGAACCGGAGAGGAGCTTCCGATGCAAGAGATTGTGGAGATCGGTCGGGCCACGCAAGACGAGCTACGCGATGATTTGCGCGAGCTGTTTCAAGGCGCGATCCGGCTGACGCTCGAGATGGTGCTGGAAGAGGAGCTGAAGGCCATGGTAGGTGCACGCCGCTTCGAGCGGGTGGGAAGCCGGAAGGACCATAGGAACGGCACATACCTGAGGCGGCTGCTGACGAGCCTGGGGCAGATCGAGGTCGCCATGCCCCGGAGCCGGGACAACGGTTCGCCGGCCGACGTGATCGGCCGCTACCAGCGCAGGAGCCCCGAGCTCGACGAGATGATGGTCGAGGCGTATGTGAGCGGCGTGTCACAGCGCAAGATGGGCGACGTCACCGAGGCGCTGATGGGCGAGCGTGTTGGGCGCTCGACGGTGAGTCGTGTGGCAAAACGGCTCGACGAGGCCGTGGAAGGGCTGCGCCGTGCGCCGATCGAGGGGCCTCACCCCTATCTGTACCTGGACGCCACGTTCTTGGACGCCCGCTGGGCCCGCAAAGTCGAGAACGTGAGTGCGCTCGTGGCGTATGCAGTGGGCCCTGAGGGTCACCGACGGCTCCTGGCCGTCACGCTGGGCGCTGAGGAGTCGCAGCAGAGCTGGTCGGAGCTCCTCGAGCAACTCCAGGACCGCGGCCTCGGCGGTGTCGAGCTCGTGATCGCCGATGAGCACGCAGGCCTGGCAGCTGCGGTCCGCCGCTTCCTGCCCGAGGCACGCCGTCAGAGGTGTACGGTCCATCTGCAGCGTAATGTGGGGGCGAGGGTCCCCCACCGCCTACGCAAGCGCGTGGCGCGTGAGGTCTCGGTGATCTTCCAGACATCCGGACTCGCCGAGGCGAAGAAGCTCCTGGGCGAGTTCGGCGCACGCTGGAAGAAGGAGCTGCCCGAGGCCGTGGAGGTCCTGGAGCGGGGCTTCGGGGCAGCGACGCAGTTCTACGCGTTCCCCGAGGCGCACTGGCCCCGGCTGCGTACCACCAACAGCCTCGAGCGGCTGCACGGCGAGATCAAACGCAGGATCAAGGCCGCCGGCGCCTTCCCGGACCGGGCCAGCGCCCTCAGGCTCATCACGGCCGTCGCACTCAGGACCACACACGTCTGGGGCGACCGGCGTTACCTCGACCTCTCACTCCTCCAGAAACAGGAGGTCGCCCAAGCAGCCTAGCCGAAGGCGAGGAGCTTCCTCCGCTTTTACACACAAATCGGGACTTGACCACGCCACCCAAGTGATCAGCGTCATAGTGTGTCACCAAGAAGGCATCCAGTTGGGTAATGCCACGGCCCTGGAGGAAAGCGGCTACCTCGTCACCTTGATCGTTGAGGCCAGCGTCAATTAGAAGCGTGCTACCGTTGGGCGTGACGACGAGTGTGGCGTCGCCCTGACCAACGTCGATGTGGTGAATTTCTAGCTGCTGTCCGGCGATGGGAGCGGCTACGAGGACGCTGAGAAGGAGAAGTCCTGTCCGGTGCAATTCTACCTTCTATGTAGGAGCCAGGGGGGACAATGCCAGATTAGCCGCATGCTGTTCAATGGGCAATGAGTGCTGCTTAGCCCCTCTGTTGCCTTCAACCCCGATCGGGGACACCTTCGGGTCTAGCCCTCCTCCCACGGCCGCTCGGTCGGTCGGGCTCCCCAAAGTGGAAAGCGATGAATCGAATCAAAGGAAAAACCGCCGCAGTCCTCCACCGAGAGGGCGCGTGAGGACCCCACGCCCTTGATCCAAGCGAAAGCCTCCCCCGGCATCATCGTCTTCGCCCTCTGGCTTCTGGTCTTCGCCGCCAGCAGCCAGATCATGATCATCACGCCGATCCTCCCACGGATCGGCGAGGAGCTCGGTATCGGCGAGTCCGCCCTGGGGACGCTAGTCTCGGCCTACTCGATCATGGTCGGGATCTTCGCGATCGTCGCGGGTCCCATCTCGGACAAGATCGGGCGCCGCCGGATCCTGCTCCTCGGCACGGGCGTCATGACCGGCGCCCTCCTGATGCACCATTTCGTGGTCGGTTATTACTCTTTCCTGGCCGTTCGGGTGGGCGCCGGCTGCGCCGGGGGAATTCTCAGCGGCTCGGCCGTCTCCTATATCGGAGATTACTTCCCGTATAACCGGCGAGGGTGGGCCACCGGTTGGGTGATGAGCGGGATGGCCTTCGGCCAGATCGCCGGCATCCCGATCGGCATCGTCCTGGCCGGGGCGTACGGGTTCAAGGTGCCCTTCTATCTCTTCGCGGTCGCGATGGCTGCGACCTTCGCCTTGATCTGGTTCCGGGTCCCTCAGCCGGACGTCCAGCTTGCCGAGGGCCCCCTCACCGTTGCGAGCGCGGTGCGGAACTACCGGGCGATGCTCGCGCGAAGAGAGATCGCCGCTGCGGCCGTCGCCTACTTCACGATGTTTCTCGGCGTCTCATTCTTTGTGGTCTACCTGCCTTATTGGCTGGAGCAGTCCTTGGGCGCAACCCCCAATGCGATCGCCACCCTGTTCGTGGTCGGCGGGATCGCAAACGTCCTCACCGGTCCGCAGGCCGGAAAGCTGTCGGATCGGATCGGCCGGAAACCCGTCATCCTTCTGTCCTGCGTCGGCCTCTCCATCGTGATGCTCCTGACGACCGTACTCGTCCGTGAGTTCTGGGCCGCCTATTTCCTCTACTTCATTATCATGGTCCTGGTGGCAATGCGCCTCAGTCCTTTCTCGGCGTTGCTGACGGCGCTCGTGAGTGATGAACGCCGTGGCTCACTGATGAGCATGACCCTTGCTTTGGGTCAGATCGGCTTCGCGGTGGGTGCCGCCGCCGCGGGCCCGCTCTACAGCCGTTTCGGATACGGAAGCAACACGGTGCTCGCCGCCGCCGCCGTACTGATCATGGCCGGTATCGTCGCCTACCTCGTGCCGGAACCGGCACCCCAAGACGATACATCCCCGGTTCGTGTAACGGTGTCGTGACCGAGTGTAGCCGCGCCAGCGCCCTAGTCATTACCATTAGAGAATCGCAAATACCGACTGGAGGGCGACGTTGGCCGGATCGCCAAGGCTTGACTTCGAGCGTGACATCATGGAAGTCCAAGGACAGATCGATGGGCTCGTGGCTTCGGCCGAGCGCAGCGGCTTCGAGGTTTCCGACGAACTCAAGGAGCTCCGGACGAAATTGGATGCCCTCAAGGAATCCACGTACCAGAACCTCACCCCCATGGAGCGGGTGCAGGTTGCGCGCCACCCGGAGCGCCCCTACACGCTCGATTACATCGAGCGGATTTTCACGGACTGGGTAGAGTTGCACGGAGACAGGGCCTTCCGGGACGACGAGGCGATCGTCGGAGGCTGGGCGGCACTCGGAGGCACTCCCGTCATGGTGATCGGCCACCAGAAAGGGCGCGACATGAAGGAGAACCTCCGCCGGAACTTCGGTATGGCGCACCCGGAGGGCTACCGGAAGGCCTTGAGGCTCATGCGACAGGCAGAAAAATTCGGGAGGGCGGTGGTCACCTTCATCGACACCCCCGGTGCCTACCCCGGGCTCGGCTCGGAGGAGCGTGGGGTGGCGGAAGCCATTGCGATGAACCTACGGGAGATGGCGCGCCTCAGAATCCCGCTCGTGTCGGTGGTCGTCGGGGAAGGTGGCTCGGGAGGGGCGCTCGGTCTCGGTGTGACCGACCGCATCTTGATGCTCGAGCACGCCGTGTACTCTGTGATTTCGCCCGAGGGCTGTGCCGCCATCCTGTGGCATTCTCGAGACTTCAAGGCCGAGGCGGCGGCAGCGCTCAAGATGACGTCCAAGGATCTGGTCGCGTTGGGCGTGGCCGACGAGGTCATTCCCGAACCGTCGGGAGGGGCGCATTCGGACTGGGACGCCACGGCCGCGTCCGTGAAGGAAGCCCTTGAGCGCACCCTCGAGGAACTGGGCCGGGTCAAGACAGACCGGCTGCTGAAGGCACGCTGGGCGAAGTACGAAGGGATGGGGGCGTGGGGCGAGGCGGTGGCTGATACGCCCGCCGGCGCCTGAGCAGCGTCCAGATCCATGGCCGGATTCGCCGAGGTTCGCTTCAAGGGTACCCGTAAGGGCTACTTCGCATACGAGACTCTCGACCTCGCTCCTGGAGCCAAGGTCATCGTTGAAGCGGATCGCGGCGAGGATCTCGGTGAGATCACCGCGCTCGGTTCGATCGCGGAGCGTAAGTGCTCGTCTTCGGGGGGGTGCTCCACACCCCTTCCCCAAATGCGCGTTCTCCGGGTGGCCCGCGAGGCCGAAGGTGTCCGGATCGAAGAACTTCGGGCCGATGAGAGCCGCGTCCGTACAGAGACCCGTGAGCTCGTCGTGCGGCACAAGCTGAACATGAAGGTTACCGAAGCCGAGTGGCAGTTCGACAAGAACAAGTTGATCATCTACTTCACGGCGGAACGACGGGTCGACTTCCGGGCGCTGGTTCGGGATCTCGCGCGCACGTTCCGGACCCGAATCGAGCTCAAGCAGATTGGGGTCCGTGATGAAGCAGCGCTTCTGGGCGGGGTCGGGCGCTGCGGACGTGAGCTCTGTTGCTCGACCTGGTTGCCCGAGTTGAAGCCCGTGAGCCTGCAACTGGCCAAGGACCAGCTCCTGTCGCTGAACCCGGCTCAGATCTCGGGCTGCTGCGGGCGCCTCATGTGCTGTCTCATGTACGAACACAAGACCTACGTGGAGGCCCGCCGCCGCTTCCCCAGGGAGGGCAAGACCGTTCGCACCTCCTTGGGCGAAGAGAAAGTGGTCGGAGTCGACATCCTGCGGGAGACCGTCACGCTCCGATCCGACGATGGGGAGCGCCGCACGGTATCCCTTGGAGACCTCAAGCACGAGGTCTCCGCCAAGCCCGAATGAATCGCCGATACCTCACGACTCCCATCTACTACGCCACGGGCGATCCCCACTTGGGGCACGCGTATACGACCGTGCTCACGGACGCGCTGGCCCGGTACTATCGGCAGACGGGAGCGGATGTGCTTTTCCTGACCGGCACCGACGAGCACGGCCAAAAAATGCAGGAGACCGCGGCCAAGAAGGACATGACTCCCATCGAGCTCGCCGATCAGATGGCGGAGTCTTTCGACGCGGCGTGGAAGGATCTGAACATTTCGTTCGATCGTTTCATCCGGACCACCGAAGGCGAGCACGTCGGGGTCGTCACGACCTTCCTCGAGCGCCTCTGGGCCAAGGGACAGATCTACGACGACCTGTACACCGGCTGGTACTGCATCCACGAAGAACGGTACTGGACGGAGAAGGAGGTCGGAGAAGAGCACCTCTGCCCGGACTGTAAGCGCCCGGTCGAATTCGTAGAAGAGAAAAACTACTTCTTCCGCATGAGCGACTACCAGGAACGCCTGATCCGGCATATCGAAGAGCACCCTGATTGGATCGTTCCCGCGACACGCCGCAACGAAGTTCTCGGGTTCCTCAAGCAGCCCTTGCAGGATCTCTCGATCTCTCGACCCAAGTCGCGCCTTTCGTGGGGCATCACGCTCCCGTTCGATCCCGATCACGTCTGCTACGTGTGGGTGGACGCGCTCATCAACTATGTCACAGCCTCCGGTGTGTTGGACCCCGATGGCGGTCCCGATCAACCGGGCTTCACGGATCCCGGGGATTCCTGGTGGCCTGCGAGCCTGCACGTCATGGGCAAGGACATCATCACGACACACGCGGTTTACTGGCCGACGCTTCTCATGGCCGCGGGCCTTCCGCTGCCGGAGCGAATTCTCGCGCACGGCTGGTGGGTGATGGACGAGGCGAAGATGTCCAAGTCGATGGGCAACGTCGTCGACCCTCTGGCGCTCCGTGAGGACTACGGTACCGACGGCGTCCGCTGGTACCTGCTCCGCGACATGCCCACCGGGTCGGACGCGTCGTATACGCCCGAGCGCTTTCAGGCGCGCTACGACGAAATCGCCAACGTTTTCGGCAACCTGGCCAACCGCGCCATTTCCATGATCGACAAGTACCGGGACGGGATCATCCCGGAGTCGGCGGGGGGCGGCTTGGACGGAGAGATCGCATCGACCTTGAGTGCGGTGACCGAGCACATGAATGCACTGCAGGTCCATGACGCCATGGCCGCGGGCATGGAGCTAGCCAGGACGGCCAACGGCTACGTGGACAGCCGCAAGCCGTGGGCGCAAGCCAAGGACGCCTCCCGTGCGGACGATCTCGACGAAACCCTCGCAACGCTCGCCCGGGTGCTGACCGTTCTGAGCGCTCTTTTTCTTCCCGTGACACCGCAAAAAATGGCGGTCCTCGCCCGCCATTTGGGTTTGGAGTCCGTGCCGACCTTCGAGCAAGCTCGCTCCATACCGCTCGGAGGTCTGAGGGTCGAAAAGGGCGCCCCCCTCTTCCCTCGGCCGGAACGGTAGCGGGGCCCGCTTGACACTCTCCAACGGCCCCGAATATCTTTCCCGCCCTTCACCGACGGAGCACCTATTGGTGGGGGAGCGCTTCGCCCTCGATGGACCGAGAGACTCGGCCCGCGATCAGGACAGACCCGACTATGACGAATCCACGGTGGACCTTTCTCTGCGTCACAGAGAAAGACCCTCACGTGCGGCAGTTCAGCTTGTCTGCCGGTGCGGTACGCTATTTTCCATCTCTGGCGGCCGCCGCCGTCACGGTCCTGACCGCACTGGGCATGATCGTCGCTATCGACGGGGCGGCCCGCCTCGAAGTCGGAAAGCTTCGCGGCGAAAAGGCCGCGATCTCGCGAGAAGTCGAGTCGATACGGACACGGGTCAGCGCGATGGAAGGGTCCATCGATGGATTCGTCGAGACCAACGAGCAGTTTCGGGTTCTCGCAGGTCTAAGTCCGATCGACGCCGAAATTTTCGAAGTGGGCGTCGGTGGACCGGGCATGACGACGCCCGTGTCCCATCCGATGTGGGAGACGGATCCGTTGACCGCCGAGGCCGTCTTCACCACGGCTTACGACCTCGGGGCCTTGGAGCGGCGAGCTACTCTCCTCTCGCAGAGCATGGCGCAGGCCATGGAAAGCCTCGTGACGAACTACGCTCTTCTCGAGGCGACTCCCTCCATCGTGCCGACCGCGGGTCAGGGAATCGAAAGGGTCAGCAGCGGCTTCAGCCGAGCCCGATTACATCCCCTCTACCACGAGGCGTTGCCGCACGTCGGTATCGATCTGAGCGCGGTGGAGGGCACGCCGATTCTTTCGGCCGCGAAAGGAGTCGTCTCATATGCGGGCTGGAAGTCGGGGTACGGATATACCGTCGAGGTCGATCACGGCTTCGGATACATGACTCGTTATGCGCATGCCTCCAATCTTCTCGTAGCGCGGGGGCAAGCGGTGGCACGGAACGAGGTTGTCGCTCAGGTCGGCAGGAGCGGCACGGTTACGGCAAGCCATCTCCACTACGAAGTCTGGGTGGATGGCGTGGCCGAGGACCCCTTCGATTACATTCTGCAGGGAGTGATCCCCTAGCGTGAATCTTACCGGAGTTGGACATGACGCATAGCAAGTTTCTGCTGGCCCTTCTGGGGACGGCGCTTCTCTCCGCTTGCGGCCCTACGCAGGTTGTGGTTACCGCGGAGATCGGCGCGGAGGACCCGAGCCAGGGTGCCGAGCCCAGGGCGTTGGGCGACCTCGAAATTCGCATGTTCCCGTATGATCGGGACGCCATTTTCGATTCGTTGACGGCCGCGGCCACGACTCCCGAGCCAGCGATACCGGACTCGGTAGTCGATGCGCAGAATCAGGTGGCCGCAGCTCAGCAGGCCTGGCGCGACATGGAGGCCCGGTGGAACGTCCTTCGAGACACCCTTCAGACCCTGACCGAGGAGCTCGACCAGTTGAGCCGTGGTCAGGCGCAGTACCGAGTTCTCTTCCTGGATTTTCAGGAGTTGGACGAGGAGTACGCAAGAGTGGAACGGCAGCGCGACGCGACATTTGAAAACTTCACGTCCCTCCAATCCGCCTCCGTAGCGGCCGCTGAAGAGAGCCGTTTGCTCCGTGAGCAGTGGGCGGACGAGGCGTTCGCCGACGTCGGCGCGGCGATGGTCCTGCACGAACGGGCCAGCGGACTCCTGACGCTTTACGATACGACGGATGCCAGTGGCATCGCCGACGGGTTTGAGGCCGGGGCCGGAGATTATTGGATAACGGCCCGGTACGAGCTCCCCTACACGGAGCTGTACTGGAACGTCGCCGTAACGGTGGTCCGCGGCGAGCCCGCACAGTTCCGCCTCACGCGAGAGAACGCCTCGGTCCGACCGAACTTGTAAACATTCGGGAGACTCGACCGCGAGAAGCCCCGCGGGCCCTGAGCGGCCTCCGGGGTTTTTCAATAGCTTAGGCCATGAGCACGCACCCTTTGCCCGACACCAATCCGACGCTTCACGTCGACGAGAAGGGGGTCGCCTGGATCACGTTCGACGACCCTGAGCGGAAGGTGAACGTGCTCACGGAGCAAATACTTACACGTCTGGATGAGCAGCTCGGTGAGCTTCGGAATCTGGCGCTTCACAGCAGGGTGCACGTGGTCGTGCTTTTGAGCGGGAAGAGCGGGTTCTTCGCGGGAGCGGACCTCGCAGTAATTGAAGCCCTCGAGGACCCGGCGGAGGGCGCGGAGGGCTCCCGGTTCGGACAGCGAATCTTCCGTTCCCTGAGAGAAGTGGGCGTCCCGACCGTCGCGGCGATACACGGGATCTGCCTGGGTGGCGGGCTGGAGATGGCGCTCGCCTGCAGTCATCGCGTGGCTTCTGACGCACCCTCCACGAAGATGGGTCTGCCCGAGGTACTCCTCGGAATTCTTCCGGCGTGGGGAGGCACCACCCGGCTCCCCCGCCTGATCGGGGTCCAGGCGTCCTTGGATCTGATGCTGAGCGGGCGTCAGGTGTCGTCTTCGGCGGCGCGGCGCATGGGGCTCGTGGACGAGGTCGTACCGGCGGATCTCTTCCGAGACAAGGTCACCGCGTTCGCAGCAGCGGCGGCCGCGAGCCCAACCAAGAGATCATCTGTGCAACGCCCTCTCCGGAAGCGCCTGATGGACGATACTGGCCTGGGCCGCCTGGCGGTCCTGGCTATCGCGAAGAAGCGGGTCATGGCGCAGACGGGTGGCCACTACCCGGCGCCCTTGAAGATCCTCGAGGTCGTGGGCCGGAGCGCGAACAAGCGAATTGGGAAGGCCCTCGAGATCGAAGCGAGAGCCGCCGGAGAGCTCGTCGCAACCCCCGTCAGCAAGAATCTGATCCACGTCTTCCACCTCCGAGAGGAGGCACGCAAGAGGACCGGCGTCGACGACGAGACCGTCGAGCCCGGGCGGGTAGAGTACCTTGCGGTGCTCGGGGCCGGCGTCATGGGCGGCGGAATCGCGCAACTCGCCGCCTACCGGGGCGTTCACGTGCGCATGAAGGACATTCGCCACGAGGCGGTCGCGAGCGGCCTTCTGCACGCCCGGAAGCTTTTCACCGGACTGGTGAAGCGCAGAAAGCTTCGGCGCCGCGAGGCCGATCAGCGAATGACGCTCATCTCCGGTGGTCTCGGATACGACGGATTTGAGCGGCAGGACCTGGTCGTCGAGGCGGTCGTGGAAAAGATGGACATCAAGCGGATCGTCCTGAGAGAGATAGAGGATGCGGTTCGGAGAGGGTGCATCTTGGCCACGAACACATCTTCACTGTCCGTGGACGAAATGGCGTCTTCCTTGGCCCGGCCGGAAAACTTCGTGGGCATGCACTTCTTCAACCCTGTCCACCGAATGCCCCTGGTCGAAGTCGTACGCGGGGCGCGGAGCAGTGACCTCGCGGTAGCAACCACGTATGCGCTCGCACTCACACTCGGCAAAGTACCGGTGGTGACCAACGACGGACCCGGCTTCTTGGTGAATCGCATTCTGGGCCCGTACATGAACGAGGCGGGCTTTCTACTCGCGAACGGAGCCAGTATCGAAGCCGTGGACCGCGCCGCCAGGAAATTCGGAATGCCCATGGGCCCGCTGCGACTGGTGGACGAGATCGGCATCGACATCAGCCGGCACGCCGGGCAGTCGCTGTATGAAGCGCTCGGCGACCGGTTGACTCCCTCCGCGCCGCTCGTGGCGCTAGCCGACAGTGGGCGTTTGGGGAAGAAGGGGGGCCTCGGCTTCTACCGTTACGAGAACGGCAAGGAGAAGGGGTCCGATCCAGAGATTTACGCCGTCCTCTCCAGAGCCGTGCCGAAAGTTCGTGCGACTCTAGGGGAGCGCGAGATCCGTGGCCGTCTTGGCCTCGCGATGGTGAACGAGGCCGCTCGGGTTCTGGAGGAGGGCATCGTCCAACGAGCGAGTGACGTGGATCTCGGGATGATCATGGGGACGGGATTTCCGCCTTTCCGTGGCGGCCTTCTCCGGTTCGCGGACACGATTCACACCCGGACCATCTTGAGCCGCTTGGAGGAGCTCGAGGAGCGGCACGGCGCCCGTTTCGCTCCCGCCGAACTCATTCGCCGTCTCGCCCGGGAGAACCGTGGGTTCTATGAGTCGTTCCCAAGCTGAAATCTGGGGGGTGATTCCCTGCTCCGGCAGTTCGACCCGGATGGGCACGCCCAAGGCGATGCTCGACGCCGGAGGACAAACGTTCATCGAACGTGTGATTCACGTACATCGAGCCGGGGGCTGCAGTCGGGTGCTCGTCGCACTCCCGACGCTGGATGGGCCGGTAGCCGCCAAGGCCGTCGAGGCGGGCGCTCAAGTTGTGGAGAACCCATCCCCGGAGGACGGCCCAATCGGGTCACTGCGGGCGTCACTCCGGGTCCTCGATGAAACAATCGAGGGCATTTCATTTTGCCCGGTAGATCATCCCTTGATCCACGAAGACACCGTAAAAAAACTCATCGACGTGTTTCGGCAGACCCAGGCGCCGCTGGTCGTGCCTGCCTTCAACGGCAAGCGCGGTCATCCCGTGCTCTTCAGAAGGATGCTCTTCGAGGAGCTCCTGAATGACGCCCTACCGGAGGGAGCCCGCACCGTGGTGCACAGGCATCTCGACGACACCGCGTCGGTCCCGGTCGACGATGAAGGCACCGTCATCGATATCGACGATATGACCGCGTACCGCCGTCACTGCCCCGACCCGTATCGCCTTCACGTCCAAGGCCGATGACCGATCCTGGTGACGCCCCACTCACGCCCGTGGAGGCGACGGCAGAAGTGCTCGATGCCCAGAAGGCTCGCCATCCGATTGCGCTCATGGTTGCCGTGTCCGGCGCTTCGCAGCTCGTAGGCAAGCGGGTGGTCGTCCGTCAGGCGAAGGGCGGGGCCAAACGCCTCGTGGGTTCGTTCGGCGACGCCGATCTCGACGACGGGGCGTTGGCGCTGGGCACGCAGAGGCTCGAGGACCGGAGAGTCTCCACGCAAGGTGTGCACGAGCTGAAAACGGCTTCCGGCCCGGCGATCCAGGTGTATGTCGAGGCGCATTACCCCCACCCGGAGCTGGTGATCGTCGGCGCCGGCCATATCGCACAGCCTCTGTGCTCCATGGGTGCGTTGATGGGCTTTCGCGTCATCGTCGTGGACGATCGGCCCGACTTCGCCACCCGGGAGCGCTTCCCCGAAGCCGACCGCGTGGTCGGGGTCGATTTCAGGGATCCATTCGCGGACGTCCCCATCCACTCGACGAGTTACGTCGTGCTGGTGACCCGGGGCCACAAGTACGACTTCGAGTGCCTGCGCCACTTGCTGAAAACCGAGGTGGAGCCACCTTACGTGGGCATGATCGGAAGCCGGCGGCGCATACGAGCGGCCTACTCACAGCTCCAAGGCGAAGGAATGCCTAAGGATCGGCTGTCCCGGGTACGTGCCCCGGTTGGTCTGGACATCGGGGCCGAGACCCCCGTTGAAATCGCCGTCGCAGTCGCGGCGGAGATCGTCCTGCAGTGGAGAGGCGGCACCGGCGCCCCTATGGCGGAACAGGAGCGTATTTTGGAACGATTCTTCAAAGGAAGCGAATGAGTAGCCATAACGATTACGACCTCTATCAATCGATCGCCGAAAAGGTCCGCGACGGCCGCACCATAGCCCTGGCGACCATCGTATCGGTGAAAGGCTCCGTCCCGAGGGGGGTGGGCGCCAAGATGCTCGTCGACCCCGGAGAGGAGCTGGTGGGCACCGTGGGAGGCGGGTGCGGTGAGGGTGAGGTGATCGAGGCCGCGCAGGAGGTAATCCGAACCGGAGAGCCCCAGATAGTCCGGGTCGACCTGACTGAGGATTTGCTCTCCCTGAGCCCGGCGGTGTGCGGGGGCACGATGGAGGTTTTCGTGGAAGCCATCGGCGAGTGACGGGCGAGTGAGAAAAGAGCGCCCACTGCTCGTCCACATTCACTACCTCCGGCCACCCGCTCGGGAGCAAATCTACACGCAGTATCTGATCTCCGAAGAAGGGGGCGTGAAGGTCACGTACGCCCACGACTTGAAGTTCAAATCACCGATCCGGATCGCAGGGGCCGTCGTACTGGAGACCGGCTCGGAGGTGATCTGGTTCACCTTCCCCGGGGCCTGGCACGATATAGGAATCTTCCATCGTGCCGACGGCTCGGTGACAGGCACATACGCGAACATCCTGACTCCGTGCGTCTTCGAAGACGGAGGGATCTGGCGGACCACCGATCTGTTCCTGGACCTCTGGATCGATCCCAGCGGGCACCTCCTGAAGCTCGACGAGGACGAGCTGGAGGAGGCGGAGGGGAAGGGTTGGGTCGATCCGGACACCGCCCGGCGCGCCCGGGAAGAGGTCAGGAGGTTATCCGCCCAGGCAGCAGCCGGGCTTTGGCCCCCGGAAATCGTCGGAGAATGGACCCTCGCTCGGGCCCGGGGGTTGACCGCCTAGCCGGCCAACTCGGCCGTGCAGACCCGCGAGACGTCTACGTGAAGGCGCTTGAGCACTGCGGGGTCTTCCATGAGGCAGTCGATCAACCGGTCATAGTCCGCCATCACCTCGGCCGGTATTTGGACCTCCTCGTGGTGAAACGATCCCTCATCTACCAAAAGCAGCCGGACCGTGGCCAGCTTTCCGCTCAAATCCCGTCTCCGGAGTCCTCCTCCAGCAGGCGCTCGATAACCGTCTGGAACCCCTCGAATTCACTCCACCGAGTCACGCGAATACCCATGCCCCCGCCCCTGCTCACGAAGACCGTCGGGGTACCGCTCACGCCCAACTCAATGCCCAAGCGCATGTTGGCGCTGACGACGTCGGCGAATCGGTCACTGTCGAGACAGTTGGCGAAGTCACTCATGTCGAGACCGATCGTAGCCGCATAGTCCTCGAAGGCGTTCGTCGGCGGGCCCTGGCTGAACGACCACGTCGACTGGTGCGAGAAGAGCTGATCGTGGAAGGGCCAGAAATACTGCTCGCCCTGATCGAGCGCGCAACGCGCTCCCCGAGCCGCGAGGAAGGCATGTGGGTGTCCCGACACGAGGGGGTAGTCGTGGAAGACGAATCGGGCGATTCCAGCGTCGACGTACGCCAAGTCGAGCTGGGGCTTTACGAACGTGGCGAACTGTTGGCAGGCCGGACACTGAAAATCGCCGAACTCCAGAATCGTGATCGGCGCGTTGGGATCCCCCCGCTCGACGCCGGTGGCCATCCCGACCAGCGTCTCGAGATCCTCCAGCTCCCCCTCCACGATGCTCACGATCGGCTGCGTCGCGGCAGATCTCAGTCCGCCCCCCAGAGCCGACCATCCGAGGGCTACGACCGCGATCACAGCCGTCGCACCCAAGACCACATAAAAAGCCTTGAGATCTCCGCTTTTCGAATCAGCCACCATTCACTCCATTGCTCGATGTACGGCCCAGGGCTCGATGTACGGCCCATTGCCCAATGTAGGGCCAAATTACGGCCCTCGTACCCTTGATGTAACCCGCTACGCAGACTCTGGTAAGATGTTCCCCAAAAGTGGCTCGGTGAAGAATCAGGGCAGGAGAGCCTGGATCACCGAGGCGACGTCAGAAAAATCGTCGAAAATCGCGTCGGCTCCCGTCGTCTCGAGCCGCTCTCGCGGAATCCGACCGGTCGCCACAGCGACCGTCCTCGTACCCTCGTGCTTTCCGCATTCTACGTCTCGGGGTGTGTCACCCACGATGACGGTCGACGCCGCGGGAAAGCGTACGCCCCAAGTCTCGAACGCCCGCTCCAGCGCGATGGCCGGCAGATGTTTACGGATCTCGTGGTCGGAGCCGTACCCGCCTATCGCAAAGAATCCGGCGAGTCCGACGGATCCGAGCTTCACCCGGGCCCCTCGGATGATGTTGCCCGTGACGAGCCCCAACGCCACGTCGGGTTCGGCGTCGAGAGCCTCGATGAGGTCCGCCACGCCTGGGAGCAGCCTCATGGGATTGTCTCTGATGCGAGCCTCGAGCTCGCCGATGTAGCGGTCCCAAAGCCCGGCCAGCCCGGCATCGACGGCAGCGTCCTCCAGCCCAGCGTCCGTCAGAAGCTCCCGGACGATCTGCGGATCAGTCTTTCCCGAGAAGTCGTGAGATTCGATCGCACCCGCGGTACCGAATGTCTCCAACATCGCCGTGTGGAAAGCGACTTTGGCCGGCCCTCCCCTAGTGAGGGTGCCGTCGATGTCGAAGAGAATGAGCGTGTGCATCGATCAAAGATCCACGAGGGAGGCCGGGTCCACGTTCCCGCCGCTTATGACCGCTACCACACCTCGTCCCTCCGTCTGGACAGCGCCGGTCATGAGCGCGGCCACGGTGGTGGCTCCGGAAAACTCCACCACCAATCTCTGCTGTCTGAACAGCAGCGAGGCGGCGCCGCGAATCGCGTCGTCATCCACGAGCACGACGTCATCCACGAACTCACGGACGTGCTCGAACGTCAAGGTCCCGGCCCGCAGGGGCAGAAGGCCGTCCGCGATGGATTCACTCTGATCGAGCGTAACCGGCTCGCCGGCCTCGAGCGCCGCCTTCATGGCCGCACCGCCCGTCGGCTCCACCCCGAAGATCCGCACATCGGGCCGTAGCCGGCGCAGGGCCGCTGCGGTTCCGCTGCACAGCCCCCCACCGCCGATGGGCACCAATACCGAATCGAACGCATCCCAATCCTCGGCGATCTCGAGCCCCACCGTTCCCTGACCCGCGATGATCCTCGGATCATCAAAGGGCGGGACCATCACGAGTTCCCGATCCTCGGCGATCG
The DNA here is from genome assembly GCA_965248195.1 of Longimicrobiales bacterium. Classification (GTDB taxonomy): domain Bacteria; phylum Gemmatimonadota; class Gemmatimonadetes; order Longimicrobiales; family Gaopeijiaceae; genus UBA822. The sequence goes on from CBDFIQ010000001.1 coordinate 67,238, forward strand.
ACTCTGCTTTAGCCTTTCGTTCAAGAGAGGTCGTCCCTTCCAGCACGACTTCGGCCTCCAACCGCTCCGCCCCATCCCGCTTTACCTGTGGTGACGAGCTCGGCATCACCACGACTGCCCGGGTGTCGTGCAGTCGAGCCGCCAACGCCACGGCCTGGGCATGATTTCCGGACGAGTAGGTGATGACGCCCCTCGAGCGGACGTCGTCGGGGAGCTGCGCAACGAAGTTGTAAGCCCCGCGAAACTTGAAGGACCCCGTGCGCTGAAGAGATTCGAGCTTGAGTCGGACGTCGCCACCCAGCTCTCGGCTCAAAACGTCTGACGGATAGAGCGGCGTCCGTACAGCGACCGGACGCAGCCTCCCGTGGGCTCCCCGGATCGCCTCGAGTTCGACTAGCCCGTCACTCACCTTCGGTGTCTGGGTCCATCCCGACCGCATCGCCGCTACCCGAATCGACCGAGGCCCTGGCATCCTCCGCGCCGTCCGCTCCTTCACCATCGGGAGCTCCGTTGGCGTTAGCATCCGCCGGATCCTCCGGAATCACGCGAGCCACGTCCATGACGCTATCGTTCTCGTCGAGGTTCACGAGGCGAACGCCCTGTGTCGCTCGCCCGATCACGCGGGTCTCGTCAATGCGTTGACGATTGATGATGCCGTTGCGGGTGATCACCATGAGTTGGTCCCCAGGCACCACCGACTTGATAGCGACGACCTTCCCCGTCCGCTCGGTGGTTTTCAGGTTGATCACGCCCTTCCCGCCACGCGCCTGGAGCCGGTATGCGTCGATCTCGGAGCGCTTCCCCATCCCCGATTCGGACACCACGAGTAACGTAGCCTCGTCGCGCGCGACCACCACCATGCCGACCACACGGTCGCCCTCTGCGAGACGGATACCCCGCACCCCCTCCGCGACCCGACCCATCACACGAGCGTCCGACTCTCGAAAGCGGATCGCAAGGCCGTTCCGTGTCGCGAGGATCACCTCGTCGTCACCGCCGGTGACCTGAACATCGATGAGTTCGTCCCCCTCACGCACGTTGATCCCGATCAAGCCCACCGAGCGCACGTTTCCGTAAGCGGACAGCGCCGTTTTCTTGATCTTTCCGCCCCGGGTGCAAAAGAGGAGGTAGCGGTCGTCCGAGAACTCGCGAACCGGAACCACCGAAGCGATCTCGTCGGAGGGATCGATGTTCAGGAGGTTCACGATCGGTTTTCCACGGGAATGCCGCCCGGACGGCGGGACCTGCCATACCTTCAACCAATGGCACTGACCCGACCGGGTGAAGATCATCAGGTATTCGTGGGCGGACGCCACGAAGAGGTGCTCCACCCAGTCCTCGTCCTTGGTGCCCATCCCCTGGAGTCCGCGTCCTCCACGCCTCTGGGCGCGGTAGGTGTCGACCTCGGTGCGTTTCACGTACCCCTCGCGTGAGACCGTGATGACCATCTCTTCGTCCGCGATCAGATCCTCGACCTCCAGCGAAGAGGCGTCCCCGACGATCTCGCTTCGCCGATCGTCCCCGTACTTCTTGTCGATCGCCTCGAACTCCTCGGTGATGATCTCCATCCTGCGATCTCGGCTCTCCAGGATCCCCCTGAGCTCCTCGATGGTGGCACGCAAAGCGGTGAGCTCTTCGTCGAGCTTCTCCATTTCGAGCCCGGTAAGCCGGGCCAGGCGCATGTCCAGGATCGCCTTGGCTTGTCGCTCCGACAGCTCGAAGGAATCCTGCAGACGCTCCGACGCGATCTCGGCGTCCCGCGAGCCCCGGATGAGCTTGATCACCTCGTCGATATTGTCGACGGCGATCTTGAGACCCTCGAGGATGTGTGCCCGCTCGTCGGCCTTCTTGAGATCGAAGGTCGTCCGGCGCACGACCACCACATGACGATGTTCGATGAAGTGCTCGAGCATCTGCCGGAGCGTAAGTACGCGAGGCACGCCGTCGACGAGCGCCAGCAGAATCGTGCCGAAGGTCGACTGCATCTGCGTGTGCTTGTACAGCCGGTTCAAGACGATTTGCGGAATGGCGTCCCTCTTGAGCTCGATGACGACGCGGAGCCCGTCCCGGTCGGATTCGTCTCGCATGTCACGGATTTCAGTCAGCTTCTTGTCCCGCACGAGCTGCGCGATCTGCTCGATCATGCGGGACTTGTTGACCATGAACGGGATCTCCGTCACGACGATGCGCTCGGAGTACTCATCCAGCTCCTCGATCGTCGCACGCGCGCGCATGACGATCCGGCCTCGGCCGGTTCGGTAGGCATCCTCGATGCCCGACCGGCCACAGACGAACCCACCCGTCGGGAAGTCGGGACCCGTCACCAACTGTTCCAGCCGCTCCTGCGGAAGCTCAGGATCGGAGATCAGCGCCGTCGCGGCCGCCAGAACCTCCCGAAGGTTGTGGGGCGGAATGTTGGTGGCCATTCCCACGGCGATCCCCGAACTGCCGTTGACCAGCAGGTTCGGTACCTTCCCCGGCAGGACCGTCGGCTCCTCCAGGCGCCCATCGAAGTTGGGCGTGAAAGCAACCGTCTCCTTGTCGATGTCCTCGAGAAGCTCCATCGCCAGGGCGGTCAGGCGGGCCTCGGTGTATCGGTATGCCGCCGCCGAATCACCGTCGATGGACCCGAAATTCCCCTGGCCGTCGACGAGGGGATAGCGCAGCGAGAACTCCTGGACCATCCGCACCATGGAATCGTACACGGCGGAGTCGCCATGGGGGTGGTACTTACCCAGTACGTCGCCGACCACCGTGGCGGACTTCTTGTACCCCCGGCCCGAGCTCAGCCCAAGCTCGCTCATTGCGTACAGGATGCGCCGGTGAACCGGCTTCAGGCCATCGCGTACGTCGGGGAGTGCTCTTTGCACGATAACGCTCATCGAGTAGTCGATGAACGACTCGCGCATCTCGTCCTCGAGAAGGCGTTCGAGAACCTTCTCTCCGCCTAATATGAGTTCGTCGTCTGCCATCAATCAGCCTTGAAAGGAAGCCGCTGCGTCAGGTGGGTGACGGTGACGCGGAAGGTGCCGGCAGTGGGAGCGTTCCCGGACGTGACGAAACCGGTGTTCCAGAGCTCGGGGGAGCGCCTCAAAGAGACTCCGCAAAGGGGTGTCGTAACGGGGCTAAGTCGTTGAAAACTAACGAAAAAGAAGCCCTCGTACAATCGCCGGAGAGACCGCTCGTTCTAGCGACGCATCCGCCTGCGGGGGGGCGCATTCGTGATTCCTCTCACGAGGGAAGCAAAGCGCGGATCGGGCCTGATGACATCCCAAACTGCGTCCGTTCTCAAGGACACTAAACGTCGGTCGCGGTCGCGAACCGCATCCTCCAGAGACGCCAGTGCCTGGTCGGTGTCTCCTACCGCGGCCTGCGCCGCCGCTAAATACACCGGAGAGACAAACTCTCCCTCAGACGCCCGCTCCTGCAGAACGGCCAACCGCCACTCCCAGTATCCCTCGGCGCCGTTTCGGCGTAACCGCTCGTCGAGCTGGTCCACGGATTCGGCGTCACCCCCGCCGTGGTCCACCCACATCCTTCGCATGTCGAGAAGCTCCTCGTACTCGCCTCGGGACGAGTAAAGTAGCTCGAGGGCCTCCCACGCCTCCTCGTGCTCCGGCGACCGCACGCAGACCGCGTTGAGGACCTCCAGCGCCTCTTCGGTCCGCCCGGCGGCGTTGAGCCGCTGGGCCGCCGAGACCAGGCGGGCCGACTCCACCGAGGCCATCCGCTCGCTCCGGGTCGCCCAACCGGCCCACGCGGCCCGGAGTTGCCGGCCCACCTGCGTATAGCTCTCGAAGATCCGGGTGGAGTCGCGCCTAAATTCGCCGGATCTCGATACGAGGTTCGGATCCACCGAGATGATGGTGAGGGTGTCTCCGGCAGCCGCTCCGACGCCCACACCGGCGCTCTCGGTCGGCGACCTATGGATGATGCGAACCTCGCTCATGGGCTCAGCCGTATCGATTCCGGTGCGTTGACCGAACAGCTCCTCGTTGAGTTGCTCATCGATGAGCGCCAGAATGTCGTGGACTTCGGGAAGCTCCTGATCCATTTCGAACGCCTTCAGCGCCATCACCCGCGCCCGCACCAGGGACTCGGTCGGATCCGAAGGCTGAGCAAGGCCCAGCATCAACTCGGTACTGGCCAGGCCGACATATGCGCCCGCGAAGGTCGGGTCCACCTCCAGCGCCCGCCCGTAGTGATCCAGGGCGGCCCGGAGTCCCTCCGGCGTCTCCTGGAATTGCTCGAAACGGGCCCTCATGAACGCATCGTTGGCCTCGGGCACCTCACTCACCGGGGCAAAGGAGAGCATGGGCGTATCCCCATCCGTGGACAGCTCTCTCTTGAGCTCCTCGGCGATGGCGCCGGCCACCTCACTCTGGAGGGCCAGGACATCCGAGAAGCTGCGTTCGTAGCTCCGTGCCCAGACCTGGGTGTCGCTCGCTCCATGGATCAACTGCACCGTGATCCGGACCTCGTCGCCCGCACGAAATACCGAGCCCTCCACGACTCCCTCGACGCCCAACTCTCGGGCGATTTCGGGGACGGTGTTGTTAGTGGCCGCGTACCGTCTCACGGACGTCCGGGAGACAACCCGAATCTCTGGAAGCTGGCTCAGGCGCTCGATCAGCGCCTCGTGCATGCCTGCAGCGAAGTAGTCTTGTTCCGAGTTCTCCGAAAAGTTCTGGAGCGGGAGGACGGCGAGGGAACGGATCGTTTCGGCCGGGTCGTAGGCCACGGGAATGACCGATGGCCCCAGAGCGGTGGTGACCCCATCGGTGCCCGGGACGGTGTTCAGGACCCACCACGAGCCGACCCCGACCACCGCGAGCAACGTCACGGTCAGTATTGCCAGACGAGGAAGAACGCCGGTCGAGGGCGCATCGATCAACGCATCGCCATCGTACTCCAGGGCGGCTGTCACCCTGATACCGTCGGATGTGATATCGAAAACCCAAGCGAGCACCATGACGGCGGGGAACCCCAGAACCACGAACACCACCACGAGCTGAAGAGCCCACTCGGCGGAGAAGGCGGGGAGGACGATCTCACTGAGCTGTAACACCACGAAGGCGACGGCCGCGTAGCCCACCGCCACCCGGAAGACCCGGCGACGCCGCAGCTCCGCCATGAAGTACGTCAGCTTGGAAGGCTGTTCACTCATGGTCTTCAGCCGTTTAATCCAATGTATCGAGGAGACCCAACCCATCTTGAACATCGCTCTGCCCTCACGCTCCTTCAAGACCACCGAATGGGTCCCCCGAACGCCGGGATCCACCTAACACGTAAGAGGCTGATCTGGATCCATTCGTTAAAGAGGGGCGGGCGTCTGAAAAGCCTTCAAGCCACGGCAGGGGGAGGCGTCCGTAAGCCTTCAAGCCACGGCAATGAAGTCGGTCCCCTCTTTCCAACTCGCCGACTCGAGTTCAGCCCGAATCCGGCTCCGAGCGCCCTCCTGGCCGACCGCCGCCACGGCGAAGCTGGCCCGGTATCGATCGACTCCGGAAGGTGATATGACCGGGGCCCCGTGAACGCACTGACCGATCTTCCGCGGATCGAGATCGACGAAAGCCCGTACGGTCCCGCCTTGCTGCTGAACTTCCCGTGCAAACGCTTTCCCGATCGGCCCGGCCCCCCAAACCACCAATCCATCACGATCCCGGGCCAGCGTGTCGAGCAGGTAGTGGACTTTGCAGCGCCGAAAGGCCTCGGGTGTGTACGACTCGTGCCGAATCGAAGTCCGGTCGCCCCGAATCCGCCACTGCAGCAGCATCTGATCGACCGCCGCCAGCCGACCGCCAGACCGCCAGACTCGGAGCAGCAGATCGTAATCCTCCGGCCACCCCCGCTCCACGTACCCGCCCACCCCCGCCACCACGTCCGCCCTCAAGAAGAAGGTGGGGTGCGCCAGCGGGCATTCGATGAACAGGTTTCGTTCCACGTCATCCGGGGTGCGAATGGCGTTGATCCAATCCTCGTAACGTCGCCCCCCGCCCCGCACCCCGGTCCTGGGGAAGTACCGGACACCCGCCCCGCACCCGGCCAGGTCGGGCCGCCCCTCCAGCAGCGCGAGTTGCCCGGTGAAACGCATGGGCTCAGCGATGTCATCCGCATCCATGCGCGCCAGATAACGGCCCCGGGCGCTGTTCCGACCCACCTCGAGCGCACGTACGATACCCCTGGGCGCCTGGCGAACCAGGGTGACCCGGGAGTCTTCAGCGGCCCACGCTGAAAGGAGTTGCGGGCTTTCGTCCGTCGAGCCGTCGTCCACGGCGAGCACCTCGAAGTCCTCGAACGTCTGGGCACGAAGCGATGCGATGCACTCGGGCAGATACGGCGCGGCGTCGCGCACCGGGAGAAGGACCGAGATCGTTACCGACACTTCAGCCCGCTGCCCCGTCCGTGGCCCGGACCGCGGCAAAGCCCGGCACCGCGCCCGCCACCCCACCCGCCGCCTCGTCCAGCACCTCGGCGAGATACCGTCCGGTCGCACTTTCGGGAACGGAGACCACAGCCTCGGGACGCCCCATTGCCACCACCTGTCCCCCCTGGGCGCCCGCCCCCGGCCCCAGGTCGATGACCCAATCGGCGGCCTTGACCACTTCCAGGTTGTGCTCGATCACCAGCACTGAGTTTCCGGCATCCACCAAGCGGTTCAAGACCTGGAGGAGCTTCCTCACATCGTCCCCCGAGAGGCCGGTCGTGGGTTCGTCCAGGATATAGAGCTTACGCCCCTTCTTTCCGGAGGCCCGCACCAACTCCCGAGCAATCTTGAGGCGCTGAGCCTCACCACCGGACAGGGTCGGGGCCGGCTGTCCGAGCTTGAGGTATCCGAGACCGACCTGCTGGAGCTGCCAGAGGATCCGCCCCAGCCGGTCCTGGCGTATGAAAAAGCGGATCGCCTCGTCGACCGTGATGTCCAGAACCTGCGCCACATTCCGCCCCTTGAAACGCACGTCCAGCATTTCTGACCGATAGCGCGTGCCCCTGCAGGCGTCGCACTCGACGTAGACGTCCGCCATGAAGATCATCTCGATCTCGAGGGACCCAGCCCCCTTACACGCCTCGCACCGGCCACCCTTTACGTTGAATGAGAACGCGCCGGCGCTATACCGCCGTTCCCGGGCGAGCGGCTGGGATGCAAACAACTTCCGGACCTCATCCCACGCCTTGATGTAGGTCACCGGGTTGGATCGCGGTGTTCGCCCGATCGGGGACTGGTCCACCAGAACAACCTCGTCGAGCATGCCGGCCCCTTCCAGGGATCCGACGTCGCCAATCACCTCCCCGAGGTGCTCCCTGGCACTCGTTTCGCCGCCCTTCAGCTCCCGCTCCAAGGCACGGTAAAGGATGTCGTGAACCAGCGTCGACTTACCGGACCCCGACACCCCGGTCACGACCGTCATCGCTACGAGCGGAATTTCGACATCGACACCCTCGAGGTTGTGGAGGCGCCCACCGGTGAGGCTCAGCTTGTCTCCATCCACCCGCCTCCGCTTCTCGGGAACCGGAATCTCGGACCGCCCCGAGATGTAGCGCCCCGTGGCGCTGTCGGCTCGGGCAAGTTCGTCGGGTGCCCCCTGAAAGACGATACTCCCACCCTTGTCCCCCGAGGCGGGGCCCAGCTCGAGAACGTAGTCGGCTTCGCGGATGGCGAGGGGATCATGCTCGACCACCACCACGGAGTTCCCCGCATCGCGCAACTGTCCCAAAAGCGTCAGGAGGGCCGACGTGTCTTTGGGGTGCAAACCCACGGTCGGCTCATCGAGGACGTACAGCGTATCCACCAGCCGAGCGCCCAGCGAGTTGGCGAGATTGATACGCTGGGCCTCGCCCCCTGAAAGGGTTCGCATCTGGCGGTCCAGAGAGACGTATCCGAGGCCAACGTCGACAAGGAAGGCCAGGCGGGCGTGTAGCTCCCGGAGAATCGTCTCTGCGATCTGCCCCTCCATCTCACTCAACCCTAGGCCGGCGACCCATACCTGGACGTCCTCGATCGGGAGCCCGCTTACCTCGGCGATCGAGCGTTGGCCGATCTTGATGTTGAGCGCCCCCGGCCGGATCCGTGCTCCACCGCAGTCGCGGCATTTCTGGGGACTCTGGTACTGGCGGAGAAACACACGGATGTATTGTTTGTAGCGCTTCCGCTCCCGCCCAACCAGGAAGGGGATCACCCCCTTGAAGCCCTCCGCTCCAAAGAGGATCCCCTCCCGGAAATCCTCGGGAAGCTCAGACCATGGGCTATAGAGCGATGCGCCCTGGTCCACCGTGAAGGTGCGCAGCTTGGCCCGCTCGCGGCGATAGCGGGGCTTGGACCAAGGATCGACGGCACCCTCGTCGATGGAGCGGGCGGGGTTCGGAATGATGAGATCGACGTCGTAGTCCAACGTGGCGCCGAAACCCGTACACAACGGGCACGATCCGTACGGATTGTTGAAGGAAAACAGCTGGGGCGTCGGCTCGAAAAACTCGATCTCCGGGTGACTCGGGCAACGGAAGTGCTCGGTGAACACCAAACGTTTCGTGTCCTCGGAGCGGGGGGTGGACTCCGAGCGGGCGGTGTCCCCCGAGCGGGGGGTGGCCTCCCGAGAACGGGAGGCGCCACCCGATCCGTGGATCAGGACGATAGCCTCGCCCTCCCCCTCTACGAAGCAGGTGCTCAGCGAGTCGGCCAGGCGATCGCGGTCCTCAGTAGAAACCGTCAGACGATCCACGACGACGAGCGCCTCCGCCACGTCTGTGAGGTCGAAGCCGACATGCTCCACCCTCTCCGCTCCGTCCTCGCCCAGATCGACCAGCACCCCGCCCGCGAGGATCCGGACGAACCCCATCGCCCGAAGATTCTCGACCACGAGCGCGTGCTTCACCCGGCCCGAAAGCTTCAAAGGGAAGGTCACCTGGATCGGCGTGCCCTCGGGCAAGGTGAGCACGCGGCCGACGGCGCTCGTCACGGAGTCGGGACGCACCTCGTCCCCGCCCTCCGGGCAGTACGTACGGCCCACCCGCGCCCAAAGCAGCCGGAGGTAGTCGTAGACCTCGGTCGCGGTTCCTACCGTGGACCGACTGGACTTGGTGGGATTCTTCTGCTCGATGGCCACGGCGGGGGAGATCCCCTCGACCGAGTCGACGTCGGGCTTCTCGATGCGCTCGAGAAACTGCTTCGCGTAGGTCGAGAGCGACTCGACGTACCGGCGCTGCCCCTCCGCGAACAGGGTGTCCAGGGCCAGTGAAGACTTACCGGAGCCCGAGGGCCCGGTGATCACCGTGAGGGCTCGCCTGGGCAGGTCGATGTCCAGATTCTTGAGGTTGTGCTGGCGCGCGCCTCGAACGCGAATCCAATCGTCCATGTTCGGAATAGCACAACAAGTCGGGGACGGCGCAACGGGGGTCCCGGCCCGGAACACGTCCCCAGGCAACGGGTAGCCCGACGCCCACGCCGACGCGCACGCCAACGTCGTAAGACGCCGTCGTCGGTCGCCGCCGTCAGCCGCCGCAGTCATCCACCCACTGAGGAGTGCGCGAAGTGCCTCCACCGCAGGGCGACTTCCACGAAGAAGAGGCGCTCGGCAAGGGGTACGATGCCCGCCTGATGAAGCGGCTGCTCCAGTATCTGCAGCCCTATAAACGGCACGTCGCTGTTGCGATCGTGATCCTCGTGGCCGCCTCGCTTCTCCAGGTCGTCGGGCCCTGGTTGACCCAGATCGCCATCGACGACGTGATCCCGAACCGCAACCCACCCTTGCTCGCAACACTCGCCGCCGCATACCTCGCGTCGGTCGTGGCTGGTTTCGTCCTGCTGTATGCCCAGACCGTCCTCACCACCTGGCTGGGCCAGCGGGTCATGTACGACCTACGCACGGAAATCTTTCGCAAACTCCAGCGCCTCGACCTGGGCTTCTACGACAGGAATCCCGTGGGTCGCCTCATGACCCGCATCACGAGCGACGTCGAGACGCTCAACGAGCTCTTCAGTTCAGGCGTCGTCGCGATTTTCGGCGACCTGTTCACACTCGCCTTCATCCTGAGCGCCATGCTCTACATGGACTGGAGGCTCGCGCTGATCACCTTCAGCGTTCTGCCGTTCGTCGTGCTCACGGCCTTCCTCTTTCGGGCGAAGCTCCGCACCGCCTACCGCGACATCCGCGTACGGCTGGCGCGCATCAACGCATACCTCCACGAACGCATCACCGGAATCGTGGTGGTCAAACTCTTCAACCAGGAGAAGTACGACGAGCGGCGTCACGCAGAAATCAACCAGGACTACCTGGAGGCCCACCTCCGGTCGATCACCTATTACGCGCTCTTTTTCCCGGTCATCGAGCTCTTCACCGCCATCGCGCTGGCGTTGATCATCTGGAGGGGGGGCGCCACCCTGCTCGAGGGCGCGGTAACCGTGGGTGTCCTGGCAGCCTTCATCCAGTACGCGCGCCGCTTTTTTCGCCCCATCCAGGATCTCTCGGAGAAGTACAACCTACTTCAGTCGGCCATGGCTTCGTCCGAGAGGATCTTCCAGCTGATCGACCGCGAGAGTGAGATCGTGGACCCACAGGATCCGATGTCTCTGGAGCGGCCGGTACGCGGCGAGATCGAGTTCCAGGGCGTCTGGTTCGCGTACGGCAAACGTGTTGAGGACGGCACGGTGGACGATGGCACCGACGACCACGGCACGGACGACCAGGGCGCCGCCGACCAGGGCGCCGCCGACCACGGCACGGACGACCACGGCGCGGGCGACCATAGCGCGGACAACCACGGCGATTGGGACTGGGTTCTCAAGGATGTCAGCTTCCGCGCCGCGCCGGGCGAGCGACTGGCGATCGTGGGGCACACCGGAGCTGGAAAGACCACGATCATCCACTTGCTCATGCGCTTTTATCAGCCACAGCGCGGCCGCATCCTGCTGGACGGCCAGCCGATCGATCGGCTACGACTGGACGAGCTCCGCGAGCACATCGGCCTCGTGCTCCAAGACGTCTTCCTCTTCAGTCAGGACGTCGCCCACAACATCCGGCTGGGGGCGCAGGACATCGCGCAGGATCGGGTGCGCGAGGCCGCCGAGCGGATCGGAGCGGCCCCCTTCATCGAGCGCCTGCCGGGCGGGTACAACCAGGAACTCGGCGAACGCGGCGCAACCCTGTCGGTCGGGGAACGCCAGCTCGTGTCCTTCGCGCGGGCGCTTGCGTTCGACCCCCAGGTCCTCGTGCTCGACGAAGCCACGAGCTCGGTCGATTCGGAGATCGAGGCCAAGATCGAGGAGGCCACCAACGAGCTCATGGCCGGCAGGACCTCAATGGTGATCGCCCACCGGCTGTCGACGATCCTAGGAGCTGACCACATCGTCGTTCTGCACCACGGGGCGCTGTGCGAGGAGGGTACACACGAGGAACTGCTGGAGCTCGGTGGGCTTTACGCCCAGTTGCACGAGCTACAGTTCGCGAGGACGCCGGTGGGGTGAGGGCGGGCTTCAGCCCAGCTGCCGGTGCCGCTTGATCAGCGCCGGACTCCGGCCACAACCTCCGGACCATCCGCAGCGACGCCCATGTTATCCGCAACCGGAGCACTGCCCTCAATAGTGCCCCCGGCGGCCGCCAAGCTGTCGGCCACCGCGGCCGCAGCGATGCTATCCGCGACCATCCGAGCCAACGCCCGTTCCTCGGCTTCCAGCTCCATGGCCACGTACCGTTCGGACACGGGCACGATCCTGCCTCCGACGCGCATCTCGGGTTCCACACCCGGTGGATAGCCGTCCACAGGCTCCAAAGCACTCTCCGTATAGCGGCTCGACGCATTCCAGAGCAACCATTCGTCGATGCCCGCATCGTACGTCGCCTGAATCTGCGCCCGGACCTCCGGCGCTTCGTATCGGGGCGCTCCCAAGGTGAAGTCCTGAAGCCACGGCCGCGTAACTCCCGCCCCCTCTACCGCCTCAGAGCGCTGCACTGCAGATAGGAGCGCCGCCCGCACGATCTCATAGGGGTGGCCGTTCGGGTCCTGGAAGCCAAAGCTCCCAACCCAATAGTGGGACGGATAGACCATGGGGAGCGCCACGTCGACGGAACCGATGAAGCGTTCCCAGTACTGGCCGATCCCGACGTCGCTCTGGGCGGACGTGGTGGCCCCGAAGACATCCATCGTCATGGCGACCCCGGAATCCTCCAGCTCGGCCCGGGCGTACTCCAGAAAGGCCTCGACCGCGTCTCTGCGACGGCGCCCCTCGGCACCGGGGAAGACTGCCCTGGCGAGATCCTCCTGCGGGGCGTCCGGCGAAACGCACGTAGTCCCACTGGATCTCAGGGAAGCCGACCGCGGCGGCCTCCTTCGCCAAATCGACGTGGTAATCCCACACGCGCTGATCGTGGAGGTTGGCCCAGATAAGACCATTGCTGTCCACCCAGACACCGCCCGCCGTGTCCTGCACTGCCCACTCCGGCCGTACACGAATCAGAAGCGGATCCTTGACTATCACTATGCGAGCGATCGGATAGATGCCGGCCTCCTGGAGCCGCTCGAGGAGCCCCATCAGGTCCCGAATGCGGATCTCCTGATCCGCGCCCGCCTCACGGGCCGTCATCACTTCGGTCGCATAGCTCACGTAGCCCGAGGCGTCCTTGAGGTCGATCACGAATGTGTTTACTTCGGTCCGTGTCGCTAGATCGATGAGGGCTTGGGACCGCGCAGTGGACCCCGCCGCCCATGCGTTCACATAAATGCCCTTCACCGCATCGGGTCTGATGAACTCGAGGGGCTCCTCCGGCAGGACAATCCGAGCCACCGAGCCGCCCCCACTGGCGCGGGCGGTCGGGGCCGGAAGGTTTTCACCGACCAATTCCTCGGCGAGCCAAGCCAACGTCTTCTCTCGTGCGCTCACTTGCGGCTCGTCATCCTCCACGACGTCGCTGTCGTCGTCATCCTCGGTATGGGCGTCGCTGTCGTCGTCAATCCTCGTGTCGTCGTCAGTCCTCGTGTCGTCGTCAGTCCCGGTGTCGGTGTGGGCGCCGCCCTGCGTATCGTCGGTGTCCGCAGCGGCGGTAGCGGCCGATCCCCGTTGAGATTCGGTTGAGCTCGCGTCCGGGTCGGCATCGGTGCCTCGCTGAGACGGCGAATCCCCTACGACCTGGGGCGAGGAGGTCGTCCGCCTCTCGAGCGTGGGCCTCCCGCTCGAGGCATTGGAAGTGGGGGCCTGAGTCGTCATGCCTGCACCCTGATTCGCAGCGACCGCGCCCGAATTCGTGCCGGCATCCGACGCAAGCACCGCCGATGTCACGGCCTCCGCACCCTCCGACGCCTGGGCGCGCCGGGCCGTTTCCCCGCCGCACGCGGCCAGCAGGACGAGACAAGTCACCGTCGAAAGCGGCGAATATCGGGAAAGCTGCGATCGCAAAGTCAGGTCTCCCCTTCGGAGAGGGTCCCCGGTCCAGCCTGTGAGGGGAAAAACTGGGTGATCAAATCGGCGGTCCACCCGGCCGATCCTCGATGATCCTCAATATACTCCATGGCACGCTGAGCGTGTTCCTGATTTTTTTGCGGAGCCTCGAGCCATTCCCGTAGAGCGTGGGCGAGGGCCTCCACATCCGCAACCGCACGGGCACCCCCAGCCTCCAAAAGCCGAGTCGCGTGAACCGAGCTCTGGTACCGCGGGCCGATGAGCACCGGCACCCCGGCCGCGGCCGGTTCGAGCACAGAGTGCAGGCCGCCCCTGTGGAATCCGCCCGCGTGGAATCCCCCGCCGACGTAGGCGACCGACGCCAGGGTGTATAGCTCGGCAAGCACGCCGACGCGGTCCACGAGAATCGCGTCCGCGCCATCGACCGTCCCGACCTCGGGGGCCTCCCAGGTGCCTTCGGCCTCCCCGAGGAGTGCGGGCGTCCATCCGTCCGCCGCCAACCTCCGGCCGAGCCCGGCGAAGTCGTAGCCGTCAGGCTCGTGAGGCGCCAAGACGATCCGCAGGCCGGGGACCGATTCGCGCACCCGGGCCACTGCCGGGAGGAGCACTTCCTCATCCGCCGGCCAGGTCGAGCCGGCCACCAGGATCGGCCCAGGCCCGTCGACCGGCCCACGCCCGTCGACTGGCCCTCGCCCGTAACTGAAGATGTGCATATGGGGCGCTTCACGGTCGATCCCCGCCACACGCGCCCGGGCCGCGTCGATCCCCGGGTCACCGGTCACCGTCACGCGATCGCCCCTCACACCGAGGAGAGCGAATCGCTCGCCGTCCTCTTTGGAGACGGCGGCGACCGCCCGAAGGCTCCGAAACGCGGGGCCCAGCAGGATCCTGCCTGGCCCACTGGTCCTCCCGGCCCGCTCCGACATCGTACCTGCGATGAGGACGGTCGGCACGCCTCGAGTCGCGGCCTCGTCGGCCAGGGTGGGCCAGACCTCGCGCTGCGTGAAAACGATCATGGACGGTTGAACAGCGTCCAGAACCGGTCCCATCACCTCGGGAAGGTCCCACGGCAGGTAGGTACATACGTCAGCGGGAAAGTCCCCGCACATCCCCTCGGCGGAGGGCGAGAAGAACGTAAAGACGACCTGGAGCCCGTTCATTCGCTCGCGAAGCACATCGATGACGGCTCGAGCCTGGATGGATTCGCCCACCGACGACGCGTGCACCCAGACAACAGGCCGATCGGCAAGAGCCGCGGCGGCGGCCCCGCCATTGCCCTCTGGGCAGCCGTCTCCATCTCCATGAGTCCTACGGCCCCATGCAGCCAACCGCTCGTGGGCATCACGCCTGCCGCGAAGCCCGCGTGCAAGCTTGGACCCCCCTGTCATCATCGCCGGAGATAGCGTGCGAAGGGCGCGCAACCCGGTTCGGTACAACGCCTGGGGAAGTGCCATGGCGGACGATGTCCCTCCGACGGGCCATTCCACAAGGCTGCCCACGGCCGACCCTGTGGGTAGATTACAGGCGGACCCGGATCGATCTGAGTAAAGAAGCGTCGTTCGACGTCCGTATTCCGTAGTGGAGTTGGAGAGCAGAGTATCTTACTTCGTGGGGAACCGAAGCTCCCGGTCAGGGAGTCGAGGCTCCTCACCATCAAAATAAGGAGGTCGTCATGGGATCCATGTTGCTGGCCATGTTGGTCATCGTTGCTGGCTCGGCCGTCTGGGTGATCGGTCCAGCCGTTGCAGGCGCAGCAAACCGAGGGCGGGCCAAACTCCTCGGTTTCGGCCTGATGCTCGGAGGTGTCGGGGTCGCCGGCATCAACACGGTGGTCATCGTCGACGTGGGTGAGGTGGGCGTGAAGCACTTTCTGGGCCGCGTCGACCCCGTGCCATTGGGCCAGGGCATACACGTCATCAACCCGCTCGCCTCGGTCGAGATCATGTCGATCCGCGAGCAGAGCTTTCCGCCGAGTGGCAGCATCGAGCAGATCGAGGCACAGACCAGTGAGCA
Source organism: Longimicrobiales bacterium (assembly GCA_965248195.1). GTDB lineage: Bacteria > Gemmatimonadota > Gemmatimonadetes > Longimicrobiales > Gaopeijiaceae > UBA822. Next base: position 82,638 of record CBDFIQ010000001.1, read on the forward strand.
GATGAACGTCGCGCTGGAGGTGTCCCTGCTCTACCGGATCGATCCGGCACGGGCGCCCGACCTCTTCGACCGCATCGGCTCCGAAGACCTGATCGAGCAGAGTATCGTCTTGAACGCCGTCCGAAACGGCGTCCGGGACGCTGTCGCCACAAAGTCGATCAACGACATCTTTTCGCCCGACCGGGCCCGGGTCGCCGCCGATATGAGGGAGGCGATTCAGGTGAAGGCCGGGGACCGCATCGACGTCGTGGAGGTTTTCCTTCGCGACGTCCAGGCGCCCGCCACCGTCCGCGAGGCGATCGACGAGAAACTCCAGCGGGAGCAACAGGTGGCGGCCGAGAAATTCCAGACCGAGATCATCGAGGAGCAGGCGCTCCAGGAGATCGCGGCGGCCAGGGGAATCGCCGAAGCCCAGCGTATCATCTCGGTGGGCCTCACGCCCGAGTACCTGATGTTCCACTACATCGAGCAACTCGGCGACCTCCCAGGCGGATCGGTGGTCTACGTGCCGACCGAAGGCAGCATCCCGCTCATGCGCAACGTCGGAACCAACTGACCCATGCGACCACGGCATCGAGCGTGTGAGGGTCACTGACTCGATGAGCCGACGGGTCTGGATGCGCCTCTCGCTGGCGGCGGGCGCCGTTGTCCTGGTCACCTCCCTCGCTTCGGCGTGCTCGCCCATGTATGTGATCCGGGCGGGCATCGCCGAGGCGAAGATCCTCCGTGCCCGTCGCCCCATCCCCGAGGTGATTCTCGATCCCACGACGGATGATCGCACGAAGACCAAGCTCACCTTCGTGATAGAGGCGCGGAATTACGCGAAGGACGTGTTCGAGCTCGACGTGGGGCGTTCCTACACGTCCTTTTCACAACTGGAGTCCGACACGCTCGCCCTGGTGCTTTCCGCCGCGCACCGGGACCAACTCACGCCGAAGACGTGGTGGTTTCCCATCGTCGGGACCGTCCCTTACAAGGGGTACTTCGACGAAGACAACGCGATCGAGGAGCAGGACAAGCTCGAAGAAGACGGCTTCGACACTTTTCTGCGGCCCACCGCGGCGTTCAGTACGCTTGGGTGGTTCGCGGATCCCCTCCTCTCCACCCTCTTACGGCTCGATGAGGTCGATCTGGTCGAAACCGTGCTTCACGAGCTGTCCCACAACCACCTCTTCGTGAAGGGACAGGTCCGCTTCAACGAGAGCTTCGCCACGTTCGTGGGGAGAGCGGGCGCCATCGAGTTCTTCTGCAACCGTCAGGGGGGCGGCGCCGATACGGTGAAGTGCCTCCGGGCCCAAGCCCGCTGGCGCGACCACCAACGGTTCGAAGGGTTCATCGAGGGTCTCGTCGAGGAGCTGCAGTCGGTATACCAGGACACCACGCTCGCATTCGACACCAAGCTGGCCGAGCGGGAGCGGATTTTTGGCGCGAGCATTGCGACCTTCGCCAGCGAGGTGCAGCCCACCTTCGAAGCGAGCACGTATCAGAGCTTTCTGGTCATTCCCCTCAACAACGCCACATTGTTGGCGCGCATCCGTTACCACCATCGCCTGCGGGACTTCCAGGCCCTCATGGAGCGGGAGGGCGACCTGCGCCGGGCCGTCCAGTACCTCAAGGACGGCGTGGACGGTGTGGACGATCCTTTCGACCTGCTCCCCGTCGGTTGACCGACGCTGACACCAACCCCCTGACTGACCCCCTCGAGGCTTACGCGCACCGCGAGGCGGAGGCGTCGAGGTCGGCCGACCTCTGGCAGGCCCGCTTCAACAGCCTGGCCAACCAAAGGATGGGCGTGACCCTGGCCTTGGCCGCGGTGGTCGTCGGGTACCTAACGGTCCCGGGCGCTCGGACGCCCCTCATCGCGGCCACCCTGATTCTCTCCGTGATCTTCATGGTGTTGGTCGTCAAGCACGCCCGCGTCCGGCACCAGGAGATCTGGCACCGCGAGTTGGCCCAGGTGGCGCTGGAGGCGGGTCACCGGCGGCTGCGCCGATGGGAGGAGTTTTCGGAGCCTACCCCCGAGCCACCGCCGAACCATCCCTACGCGGACGACCTCGACGTTTTCGGTCACGCGTCCCTGCACGTACTCCTGGGCACGACGTGCACGCGCCCCGGAGCCGACCTGCTCACCGAGTGGCTCCTGGCCCCCGCTCCTCTCCAGACTGTACGGCAGCGCCAGAACGCCGTTCGGGAGTTGGCGCCGGCCATCGAGTTCCGAGATGAGCTTCAGGCTATGGGCCGCCTCGCGGGACCCGTCGAGCCCAATCAGCTTCGACTTCTTCTGGAATGGGCCGAGAGCCCCGCGTGGCTGTTGCCCAAGCGGGGCCTCAAATGGCTGGCCATCGCGCTGCCCATTCTCGTGATCGTGACGGCGGGCCTCCACAGCTTCGCCGTCGTACCGTATCTGTGGATCCTCCCGGTCGCCGTGGCCATAGTCGTGACCAGGCGCTACACCCCACGCATCCACGACGACTTCACCCGAACCTCCAGCGGGGAGTCGGGCCTCCGGCGGTATCACACCCTCGTGGCACGCATCGCGGACGCACGGTTTGAAGATCCCCTCCTGGCCGAGCTTCGTATTAGTCTCATGGGGAGTGGTGAAACCCCGACTGAGTCCGAAGCCCCATCCGACTCTGAGACCCCGGCCGAGTTAGAGGCCCCGGCTGAGTCTGAGGCCCCGGCCAAATCTGAAGCCCCGGCTAGGGCTCTGGAGCGTCTCTTTCGGCTCGTGGAGTTGTCGGACGTGCGATACAGCCACCTGATCCACCCCTCCTGGAACCTTCTGACGCTATGGGATATCCACGTGCTGGTGCGGCTGGAGCGTTGGAAGGAAAAGCACGGCGCGGCGCTTCGCGGGTGGATGATGGCCCTGGGCCGGACCGATGCGCTCTCGGCCCTCGCCGGACTGGCGCACGCCCACCCCGACTGGGCCTTTCCTGAGATCGCGGATGGGCAATCCGGCAGACCACCTCGTCTGGAAGCCACGGGGCTCGGGCATCCCCTTCTGGCGCCGGAGAGCACCGTACAGAATGACGTCAGCCTCGGACCGCCGGGCAGCCTACTGCTCGTCACCGGCTCGAATATGTCTGGCAAAAGCACGCTGCTTCGGGCCATCGGCGCGAACGTCATCCTGGCCGGCGCGGGTGGGCCCGTCTGCGCCGAAGCGATGGCCCTCCCGGTCGCGGATCTCCGTACGAGCATGCGTATCCGGGATTCGCTCGAGGAGGGGATCTCGTATTTCATGGCCGAGCTCCGGCGCCTCAAGGCGGTGTGCGATGCGGCGAGTGCGGCCAGCGACAGGCCCGTCCTCTACCTCCTCGACGAGATTCTGCAGGGCACGAACACCGCCGAGCGGCAGATCGCGGCCCGCCGCATCCTACATCACCTCCTGGATCAACACGCCATTGGGGCGGTGACGACGCATGACCTCACCCTGGCGGACGCGGAGGATCTCAAAGACCGCGCCGTGCTGGTCCACTTCCGTGAGTCGCTCGAGGCGAGCGAAGGTGGCCCGCCCATCGCGTTCGACTATCAACTCCGCCCTGGACTCGCGACCTCGACGAACGCACTTCGGCTCATGGAGATCATGGGACTCGCGCTGCCGGGGGGTGGGGCGAGCTAGTCGCTTTGTCGCTTCGCCCGTAACTTTGTCGCTTCGCCCGTAAGTAGTGGCGTGACAAAGCGCGTCCCCGGCCATACTTTCTGACCCTGCGCGGGTTCGGTTGGTCGGTTGAACCGCCTTCCCCTGTTCCCGGGTAGGCACCGCGTTGACGGGGAACGCAGCAGCCATTGGATTCACGTGATTTCACCGGAGCAGGCTATGGAACGCATTACAAGACTAACTTTGGCTCTCTCGATGGTTGCGGCTCTCGCGAGCCCCGCCCTTGTCCAGGCCCAGGCGATGTCCTCAGCCGAGCCATTTAAGGTCGGGACTTTCGAAATCGACGGCGCGGCGACGGTAGGGGTCGTCCTCAGGGACGCTCTGGTCATTGACCTTGCCGCGGCGAACACTGCTCTCGAGATCGATCCGATGTACGCGCACGTCAACGCGCCCGCCGATATGCTCGAGTTGATCGGGCAGTATGAGTACGGTCTGAAGTACCGGATCTACGACGTCGTCAACAACGTGGTGGGCAACAACCTGACTGGAGCGGACTACGTTCACCGTGTCGACGACGTGGGCATCCTTCCTCCGATCATGTATCCCAGCAAGATCATGAACGCCGCAGTCAACTTCTACACGCACGCGTGTGAAGGCTGCACCCCGGAGGAGCTGCAGGCGAACACCCGGGAGCGGCAGGAGAATCGGGGAGTGCCTTACCTGTTCCTCAAGCCGACACGCGGCGCGGTTATCGGCAGCGGCGAGGACATCATAATGCCTTGGGGCCGTGACCGGATCGAGTGGGAAGTCGAGTTGGCTATCGTAATAGGCCGCGCGGGCAAGTACATCTCTTCGGGCCGTGCGTACAACCACGTGTTCGGCTACACGGTCGCCATGGACGTATCCGACCGTGGCGGGCGTCCGCCGGGTGGGTACGGCTCCGGTTCTGACTGGTTCGTCGGTAAGGGTCATGACACCTTCGCGCCCCAAGGGCCGTGGATTGTTCCAAAAGAATTCTACGGGGATCCCATGGAGCGTCTGCACCAGAGTCTGGTCATCGACGGCGTGACCGTTCAAGAGGCCAGAGCGGGGGACATGATCCACAATATTCCTGAGCTGATCGAGTACGCATCGTCGTTAATCACCCTGTTCCCCGGTGACATTCTGCAAAGCGGGACGTCGGGCGGAACGGGCGCCGGTCGCGTCGAGCGCGCGACAGGCTCCGGGTACCTGCAGGATGGTGAGACCATCCAAGCCACCATCGAGGGTATCGGGACGCTAAGGCACACCGTCGTCGCTGAGGACGGCATTCCGGACGATCTGTCCGGCGCACAGCTGCCTCCAACTAGGGACTACCGTCCGGGCAGATGAGGGCATAGGCCCAGCGAAGGCCATCAGGACAAAGCGCCGGCCGGGGTATCCCCGGCCGGCGCTCTTCATTGTCGAATGGCGCTCGAGGGGTTGTGGGAGCCGCGTAGAGCTGACGCGGGCTCCCGGCCTTCTTGTTGCTCTGGCGTCATCCCGCCATACGCCCGATGATATCCCGCCTTCCGGGACGAGCCCGGGAGACATCAGCACGCGAAGCTCGAGGAAACGCGCATGGAGCAGGCCACGGTGACCGCAGGATCCACACTGCTGGAGAAGGTCAACGACGCGGTGCACGACCGGGTCGTGGGCCAGAACGAGGCGGTGGAGGGGCTGCTCGTCGCGCTCCTGACCGGAGGGCACATCCTCCTCGAGGGTCTGCCGGGGCTCGCCAAGACACTGATGGTTCGCACGCTCGCGCAGTCGATTCACACGGGCTTCCGCAGGATCCAGTTCACGCCTGACTTGCTCCCCACCGACATCATCGGGACGCCGGTCTTCGACCAGTCGAGCGGTCAGTTCCGGGTCCAGAAGGGGCCCATCTTCTCGAACATCATCCTCGCCGACGAGATCAACCGCGCGCCGCCCAAGGTGCAGGCAGCACTCCTCGAGGCGATGGAGGAGAGCCAGGTCACGATCGCCGGGGACACGTATCCGCTCGACGCGCCCTTCATGGTGCTGGCCACGCAGAACCCGGTCGAGCTGCACGGGACGTATCCGCTCGCCGAGGCGCAGCTCGATCGCTTCGCGCTGAAGCTCGAGATCGGGTATCCGACGAAGGACGAAGAGAAGACGATCGTGCGCCGCGTCGCAGCCGCGGGCCAGGAGCCGATCGAGGCGGTCGCCACGGTGGAGGAGCTGGCCAGCGCGCGTGAGGCCGTGGCGAGCGTCCATCTGGAGGAGAAGGTGCTCGACTACATCGTCGAGCTGACCTTCGCGACGCGTGAGCCCGGCGGGGTCGGCCTGGCAGACCTCGAGGACCTGATCGAGTTCGGTACGTCGCCGCGCGCGACGATCTTCCTGACCCGCGTCTCCCGTGCGAGGGCGTACCTGCAGGGCCGCGACTACGTCATGCCCGACGACGCGAAGGCGATGGCGCCGGCGGTATTCCGCCACCGGCTGCGCACGACGTACGAGGCCGACGCCCGCGGGATCGACTCGGACGAGATCGTGCGGCGGATCCTGGACGCGGTGCCGGCCCCGTAGGTCTGACCGATGAAGCAGAAGCTGCCGATCGGCGGACAGGGCCGCGAGGCGACACACGTCTTCTCGAAGGAGATCGCCGCCCAGGTGCGCCGCATCGAGCTGCGTACGAAGGGCCTGGTGGAGTCGCTCTTCAGCGGCGAGTACCACTCGGTCTTCAAGGGCCGCGGCCTCGAGTTCTCGGACGTACGGGAGTACCAACCGGGCGACGACGTGCGCGCGATCGACTGGAACGTGACGGCACGCCGCGGTCACCTCTTCCTGAAGGAGTACGTCGAGGAGCGCGAGCTCACCGCTCTGCTGATCGTCGACCTCTCCGCATCCAAGGAGTTCGGCACCGGAGAGAAGTCGAACGCAACAATCGCGGCGGAGATCGCGGCGATCCTCGCCTTCGCAGCGGCGGGGAACAACGACCGCGTTGGTCTCCTGTTGGTCACCGACCACGTGGAGCTGTTCGTGCCGCCCGACTCGGGTCGTCGCCACGTGATGCGACTCGTCCTGGAGCTGCTCTCCTTCCGCCCGAGCGGTCGCGGCACCCGCCTATCGACCGCGCTGGAGTACGCTTCCCGAGTGCTGCACCGGCGCTCGGCGATCTTCCTCGTGAGCGACTTTCTGCTCGATGACGACACCGACCCCGAGTTCGCGCGCGCGGCCGGTCTCGTGAAGCGCGATCACGACCTGGTGCCCATCCGACTCACCGACCCGGGGGGCGCGGTGCTTCCGAACGTGGGGCTCCTGGCGCTCGTCGATCCGGAGACGGGCGAGCGGCTCATCGTCGATACCGGATCGGCCGCCAAGCGGCGGGGTTACGCCGAGGGAAAGGCGGCACAGCGGGACCGGATGACCGCGCTCTTCCGCGAGCTCCGGACGAATACCGTCGAAGTGAACACCACCGAGGACTACGTGCCCGCCCTCATCCACTTTTTCCGTCAGCGGGAGCGGGTGTCGCGGTGAAGCCCCTGGTGAGGCCCATCGGGTGCGTCGCGCTGGTGTGGGCGCTCCAACCGCTCTCGACAGCGGCGCAGAGCCCAGAACCGGTCGCAGTTCTCTCCGCCGACTCGGTGGAGATGGCCGAGGTCTTCGAGTTGCGCGTGGAGGTACCGGTCCCAGGTGGAAGCATGGTCTATTTCCCAGCCACGGTGCCCTCCACGGGTGACGTCGAGAGCTTTACCCCGGTCGCCTGGCGAGCCCGTCGCGGACCGAACGGCGGCGCGACGCTCGAGCTCAGGTACGCGCTGATTCCGTTCGGCATGGGGAACACCGCCCTTCCCCCGGTCGACGTGATCACGATGCCGCTGGAGGACGAAGCCGAAGGGCAGGACATCCCGGGAGGGTCGATCGTAGGCGTGTGGGAAGAGCGCCAGCAGACCGTCCGGTATACGCGCAGCATCACGTCTCCGACGATCTGGGTGGAGCCGGTCTACTCGACGGACGACGTCGTTGCGGGTATGTCGCCGAGGGGGCCCGAGGACGTGGTCGGCTTCAGTTGGAGCTGGCCCTCCATGGCGCTCGTTCTCCTCTTCTCGACGGTCGTCGGCGGAGGCGTCGTCACCACGACGCGGGAGTGGCTCGCCGACCGCGCCGGGCCGGGACCGGTACCGCCGCCCGGCCCCACCTCCCTGGACGAGACCCGGAAGCAGGCGCTCACCGAGCTCGATCGGCTGTTGGCGGCCGGCCCGTACCCGGCCGAGCGCGCCCACGAGCTGTACGAGGAGAGCAGCGGCATCGCTCGTGGATACGTCGAGCGGCTCGATCCCGAGTGGGGCCCCGAGCTCACCAGCACAGAGCTGATGGACAGGCTGAAGGGCCGCTCGCCCGAGGGCGCAGTGCTCGCAAACGAGATGCGGACCGCCGAAGCCGTGAAGTTCGGGCGGCTACGGCCCCACGCCGAGCCCACGGCCGAACACCTTAGGGTGCTCCGGGCTTGGCTGGCCGGCAGACCGGAGGTCCGTTCGTGAGCTTCGCGTTCGCCCAGCTCGGTTGGCTGATCCTCCTTGCGGCCGTCCCGGTCTGGGTGTGGTGGGTCACCCCGAAAGGGAGTGGGGCCATGCTCGTCGCGCGCGGGACCGAGGCGAGACGTGTCTCGCTGCGGGCGTGGATCGGGCGAGGCCTCGAGCTCGCGCCGCGTTTCCTGCGAGGGCTCGGCGTCACGGCCGTCATTCTCGGGCTCGCGCAGCCACGGCTCATCGAGACGTTCGAAGAACCGGTGGCCGAGGGCGTAGCCATCGCCATCGCGATCGACCTGTCCACCTCGATGGGCGCGCGTGACATGTCTCGGCGCGGATCGAGGATGCAGGCCGCCAAGCAGACCATCCTCGAGTTCCTCGAGGGCCGCACCGACGACATCGGCGTCGTCTCCTTCGGCGGCGAGGCGCTGACCCGCGTGCCCCTGACGCACGACCACTACGTCGTGCGCGCCGCGATCGAAGACCTGGATTCCCGGCTCCTTCTCGACGGAACCGATATCGCGGGTGCCATCGCGGCCGGGGCGGGGCTCCTCCGCGACGCGCCCCACAGCTCGAAGATACTGATCCTCCTGACCGACGGCGCCCACAACGGCGAGGGTCTCGAGCCGTCGCGTGCTGCGCGGGCCGCGGCGGCGTTCGGCGTCCGTATTTACGCGATCGCGATGGGCACCGATTACATGCTGAGGGACCGGCTCGCCGAGATGGAGACGGTCCTCACACAGGCCGCTTCCATTACAGACGGCCGCTACTTCCGCGCGACCGACCTCGAAGCCCTGGAGGAGGTCTACGAGGAGATCGACCGCCTGGCCGCCCCCTCGGAGGAGATCGTCGAGCGGACGGAGGCCACCCCGATCGGGCTCTGGTTCCTGCTGGCGTCGATGCCCATACTCCTGCTTGGGGCGGCGGTGCGCGGCTCGCGCTGGGGGGTGCTCCCATGATCTTCGAGCGCCCCGAGCTCCTCGCGCTGGCTCCCCTGGCGGCGATCCTCTTCGCGTTCACGGTCGGGGCATACTGGCGTCGCCTCAGGAGGTTGGCGACGGCCTACGAGCTGACCGCCCTTCGCCGCTTGTTGCCGACCAGCCCCGGACGCTTCCCCACACGGCGGTTCCTATGTCTCGTCGGCGCGGGGGCCCTCCTCGGCCTCGCCGCCGCCGGCCCGGTACTTTGGGACCCGGAGCCCCCTGAGGCGGTGCCTCCGCTGGACGTCGCCATCGCGGTCGACCTGTCGCTGTCGATGAACGCCGCGGCTGAAACGGGAAACGCGGGTCAAACGCGAAGTCGGATCGAGCGTGCGCGGGAGGCGATAGACCGCCTCGCGGAGGAGCTGCCCTCCGTCCGCTTCACCCTCGTCGTCTTCGCCGGGTGGCCGTACATGCTCGTGCCTCCCACCGACGATCCGGACGTGATTCGCTACTTCGTCGACTCTCTCCAGCCCGAGGTGGTCCAGGAGGGGGACCGGGGCAACTCGCTTGGGAGCACCCTGGAGCTCGCGGGCCGCGCCCTGGAGACCCGGCCGTCCGAGGATGGGCGTCAAGCCATCCTGGTCATCTCCGATGGCGACGTGTACGAAGACGAAGACGTGCTCGTGCGTGCGGCCGCAGACGCAGCCGCGCGTGGCGTCGAGGTCTGGATCGCCGGGCTGGGCTCCGAGGCGGGATCACCGATCTCGATCGCAGGGGAGCCCGTTCTCGACCCAGTCGGCAGGCCCGTGAGCACGAGCCAGAACGCGGACCTCCTGAGCGCGATGGCCGAGGCCGGGCAGGGTCGCTACCAGGACATCACGGAGGACGAGGGACTCGACTCCCTGGTCGACGACCTGCGCGACCTGAGTGGCGACTCACGGGAGGGTCCGGCCGAGCCGTTCGACACGACCGCGCTCTTCGCGCTCTTGGCGATCCCGCTCCTGCTGTGGGAGGGCGTCGTCGACGCCCGTCGGGCAGTCATCGGAGGCGGCGCCAGCCAAAGGCCCGAGGGGCCGGAAGCCATCCGCGACCACGACGAAAAGGCCCGGGCCGCATGACCGACTCGATCTTCGGAGGCGGGTGGCGTGCGTTGCTCCTGGTCGGCCTCTCCGTCGTCGGCATCGCGCTCACGGTCAGGGCGGAGCGTGAGAGCGAGTCACGCGCCAATCGACTCCACCGTGCCGACCGGCTCGAGGAGGCCGCCGAGATCTACGTCGATAGGGCCGCGGAGGAGTCGACCGCCGAGCGGCTCCACTACAACCTCGGGACCACGCTGCTGCGACTGGGGAGTGCCGAGGCGGCCCTGGAGCTTACCACCGCAGTGGAGTCGGACGACGAGCGGGTGCGCGTCGGCGCCCACTACAACCTAGGGCTGTGGCGCCTCATCCAGGCGCTCTTGTCACAGAGCAGCGACTCGATCGTCTACCACGCGACCCAAGCGGTCGAAGAGAACAAGGCCGCGCTGCGCCTGGATCCGAGTCACCCCGATGCGGGCTGGAATCTCGCGTTCGCCCGGATTCTCATCGTGGAGGCTTCGCCCGATTTCGACCTCGGCAACATAGACCAGCCGAACGGCGCACCCGACCTCGGCGAGATCCAGATCATCGAGGGCCCCTCACCCTTCGGGCAGGACGAGGGGTTCGGCGATCAGCCTTCCGAAGCCGAGGACGAGTCGATCGCGACCGAGGACCTCCTGCCGCTCACGCTGGCCGAAGCGAGCGACATCCTCGGGACGGGGCACCGCAACCCGTCCACCATGACGGGCAAGCTGCTACTGAGGGAGGGGCGCGCTCGACGCCGTCGGCAGATCTTCGTCGCGGGTCCGCCCTGGTAGCGGTCAGGGGCAGGCGACGCGGCTGAGGGCCAGGCTGCATGCGCGGTCGCGGATCCTAGTGGTGGGCCAAGTTTCGGACGTGAAGAATCTCACTGGGCTGGATGGCACGGATATCGGCGTCAGACAAGGTGAGCACCGCGACGGTGCCGCCCTCTCCGGAAATGAACTCCACTTCATAGGAGGCGTCGCTGTGGCAATGGACTATCGCCCCCACGTCGCCCGCCTCGAGGCCCGCGTCAGGGAGCGCCCGGCGGAGAACCACGGTATCTAATTCCTTCATCTTCCCCCCCGCGCCGGGTAAGCCGTCACGAATGTCGGAACGTCATCATCCTCACCGACGATCCATACGGTGTCGAGTGTCATCGGGCTCCCATCAGGAGCGTCGATCGCCTGTTAGATGGACCCGTCCACATTGGTACTCCGGGACGCCTCCTCCCTCCAAGCCGCCCACCGCCTTTCGTTCCTTCGCCTGACGAGCACAGCCCCGACGGTCACCAGACCCACGCCGAGCAGGATCGCCCACCACCAGTGCTGGAGAGACTCGACCACGCAACCGGGGACCCTCACCCCTTTGTCCCTGAGCCCCCTCACTTCCGAGCAAACGTTCGAGCCATAGACGATGACGACATCGCCCCTTCCAAGCCCAGTGTTCTCCACCAAGGGCTGAATGGTCGCCAGGTCGGGCAAGTCGTGGACATAGAGCTCAGTCAACTCCGTCATGCCACGCATGGCGCCGATATCCGTGAGCGGGTTGAAGTAGACGCGGAGGGTCGTGAGTCGCGTCAGCCCACTCAATGCGCTGATGTCGCTGATGTCGTTGTAGCTGATGTCGAGATTGGTCAGCTGCGTGAGGCCGCTCAGAGCGCCGATGTCACCGATCTCGTTCTCGCGGATCTGCAGAAAGGTGAGATTCGTGAGTCCGGCCAGCGCACTGACGTCCGCCACCGAGTTCGCCCCGAGGACGAGCCTGTTCAGGCTCGACAGTCCAGCCAGCTGGCTGATGTCGGTAATCGCGTTGTCCCAGAGATTGAGCTCTTCGAGGCCCGTGAGATTCTGGATCCCGTCCAGGTTCTCGATTTCGGCTTCCGCGGCGACCAGGTTGGTCAGCTCCGATACGAGGCCGCAGGTGAGATCATCGCTCTCGCCAACCGAGAGGGTAGATCGTACAGCCGACTCCAGGTGCTCATCCTCGAACACTGCAATCGCTGAGCTGCTTTGGTCGCTGCAGGGCTCACTGGACTGGGCATCCGGTGCTCCGGTCCGATCAATCGCGTCGACTTGCGGGGCAGAGCTAGACCAGAAGAGGAGCGTACTCAGGACGATGGGCATGGACATGAGATTCACCCGGATACCACCATCTTACCGATGGACTCGACTGTGGTCCTCATACAATCTCCGTACCAGCGCCTGAGGCGCACCCCAGGCCACCCAACTTTGGTCTCTACCGACTCTACAGCCTTCTCTCGCGCTGGCGCATAACGGTCCAGGCGCTCCCGACGCGGAGGTGAGCGTAGCTCACCGGAGTGTCCCGAAGGGCCGGGCCCGCGTCCATGGATAAGCCACACGCGTACGGCGCGAAAGCGCTCCATGAGGGCCCGAGCGGGAGCGCAGCGTTATGTGACGTGTAGCTGGCGGTCGAGCCGCACCGTTCAACCCATGCCGCTTGTGAAGCCGCCCATCAGGTCCACAGCTCCGTGCGTCACTCGGCCTCGGTTGAACACCCAGTCGATGAGAAGGAGGAAGATGCCGCTGACCCATGCGGCGTAACCGTAGCCGATGTAGCTGCCGGTCAGAAATGAGTAGAACCAGTCCTGAACGAAGAGGTAGCCGATAATCGAGACGCCGGTGGCCGCGAGGAGAAGCCAGAGTGCCAGTCGAGCGGCTTCCGGCGCGGCACGCCCGGCGAACGAGGCGACGAAGACCATCAAGAAGAGGGCCGCGTTGATCCCGCTGAAGATCCGAAGATCGCGGACGAGGTCGGTGACGGCCTCGGAGTACCGACCCCGCGCCCAGGACAGGGCGGTTTCGGAACCTCGCTCCAACAACGAGACCTGAAACGCTCCCAACTCGTTGATCATCGCCGCCAACGTGTCTGTTGACATGCAGTTGTAGTGACAGAGGCTCGCCAAGGCGTCTGCGAGTCGCGTGCTGAGTCCCGCGCTCAGAGCACTTCGCAATGTGTCCGCGCGATCGGAGAAGACCTCGGCCAAGGCACCGAGTCGACCCGAACTCATTACTGAATCCAGTTGGCTGAACCTCACATCTACTTCGGCCGTGACGCGTTCCACGACATAGTCATGAGCGCGCGTCTCGAGGCTCCCCGGGAAGAGCCATGCTAGCGCGAAGCAGGCGGAGAACAGGAGCGAGCCAGCCCCGGCTATTGCACGAAGGCCCGGGTCGGCGGCAGCAAGGCCCCGACCGCGCGAGCCCTCCGACTGATCAGCCATGGCGATCTCTGAAGCTGGATGGGCGGACAGATGCTATATGTCAATATTACATGTCACTGTTACATGTCATATGGGGGATGCTACGTGTCACTTAACGTTCAGAGGTTGCCGGCGCGGCGCCTCCGGCGCCGTGCTCTCCGGAGCGAACATAGTGAGCGTAGGCGGCAACCTACTTGTTATGAGTCGTGCGACCGATTGCACAACTCAATCGTCGATGCCAAGCAAGATATCGGCGGGGATCCCAAGGAGGCGCCTCAGTCCCTCAACCTGAGCCTTGGAAAGTTCTCGTTTGCCATTCAGGAAGTCCGATACGCGGCTCTTTCCACCCATCACCTGATCGAGATCCGAGCGGTCCAGTTCCTTCTGCTCCAGCATGAACGTCACGGCCTGCTGGGGCGTCACCGAACCCATGGGGTAACGCTCGTCCTCGTAGTGCTCCACCAATACCGAGAGGAATTCCAGCCGGTCGTAGCCCTCACTCCCAGGCTCGACGTCCTCGTCTACCAGTTGTTCGACCTCCGCAATCGCGGCCTCATACTCCGCGTCGCTCCTCAAGACATGTGGCTTCGAGAAGTCCAGTACCGTTGTCATAATGCGTCTCCTCCCGCGCTCACAGCGCTCCTTCAATCGACTTCCGGTCGTACTCCTCATGCGTCAGCACGTGACGGACGTACACTCGTCTGAGATCGTATCGCATATCGACGACCAATCGATACTTGTTCCCACCAATGTTGAAGATCGTCCGACGCGCACCTAGAAAGCTCGCCGTCGGAAAGTCCGCCCGTAGCTCGTGGGGCGATCGATAGTCTTGCGACTTGATGATCCGGTACCACGCATCCAGTGGAGCCTCAGCGTCAGCGTGTTTCTCGGCGAACTGGCGTAAAGGCCTCCGCGAGATGATCCGCACCGCCACTCCCCACCAAACAAGTTCCTGGATCGGAAATATACATTACCAACATGGGAACATCGTCACCTGAGGTCAACTCCAGTCCGTAGGGAGCATGACGCATAACGTTCAGAGGTTGCCGGCGCGGCGCCTCTGGCGCCGTGTCCTCCGGAGCGAACGTAGTGAGCGCAGGCGGCAACCGCACTGTTATCGGACGGCGCTACCTTATCGCCAATCGCACCGGTCTTTAAACGAACTCGGCTGCTCTCCGCGGGCGCAGCACGCGACCCTCACGTTATACGCGACAGTAGCAATCGCTTGTTATGCGGCGATCCACCTGGATTAGCTCTTCGTGACGGGCGCGAGGCCGTGGAGCCCGCTTCCACGAGAGCTAGTCATTATCCGACCACGGTCACGTGCAGGCACCGGACCTGAGAAGGAGCAAATGCTCGCGTCCGGGGACATCGATAAGGTGCTCTGAATTACTGAGACTGAAACCCGGTACAGGAGTTAGCAGGCGATTACCGGGCTCGCAGTTCGTAAGGTTGGTCGTTCGGACTTGGCCAACGATCGGGATCTCCAGACACCGCCCGTTCTGACTAACCAGGAGAGTACCGGCATCATCGTAAGCTAGACTTAGGAACTTGACGCCAACCAGAGTGAAATCAAAAGCGGGAGTGACCCCGGCGGGCATACGAACGGAGCCGTCTCGCCTCGCGAGCTCCGCACAACTCGGACACCCCACCACCAAGGCGTCCCCTTCTAGAACCAACGTGCCCGTTGATGTCAACACGATCGGTTCGCGCTCGTTCGAGAAGCCTGCCACGGCGACAGAAGCCTGACCAAGGGATGTGCAATACATGCCGCCGGTGTAGCCCGACACAACTACCTCCAACGAGTCTGGTGAAGACCCGTCAGGCACGCGCACGCGAAATTCCGAGTAACCCCTTGCGTCCTCAGGCCCACGGCTGATGAGAATCGAGGCGAGATCTCGCACGCTAATCTCCATCTCCACGCAGCCCAGTTCATCACCAGGGCACTCTGAAAGCAGGCTGACTTCTTGGGATGAGCTCGGATGTGCGACGCAAGCAAGCGTACTGACCAGAAGTATCGAAGACGAACGCATGCGCTTTCTCCAATCGCGGGCCCAGGGCGAGTCCATTCTTAACGGTATGGAGCCCTTCTGTGAGGAACAAGCGTGATTACCGAAGAACCAACGACAATCTGCCGAAGATGCACACCTGCCGACCGCCGCATAACTACTGATTCTACCACACCCCACTCGTTCTCGGTCAAGTCCCGATTTGTGTGTAAAAGCGGAGGAAGCTCCTCGCCTTCGGCTAGGCTGCTTGGGCGACCTCCTGTTTCTGGAGGAGTGAGAGGTCGAGGTAACGCCGGTCGCCCCAGACGTGTGTGGTCCTGAGTGCGACGGCCGTGATGAGCCTGAGGGCGCTGGCCCGGTCCGGGAAGGCGCCGGCGGCCTTGATCCTGCGTTTGATCTCGCCGTGCAGCCGCTCGAGGCTGTTGGTGGTACGCAGCCGGGGCCAGTGCGCCTCGGGGAACGCGTAGAACTGCGTCGCTGCCCCGAAGCCCCGCTCCAGGACCTCCACGGCCTCGGGCAGCTCCTTCTTCCAGCGTGCGCCGAACTCGCCCAGGAGCTTCTTCGCCTCGGCGAGTCCGGATGTCTGGAAGATCACCGAGACCTCACGCGCCACGCGCTTGCGTAGGCGGTGGGGGACCCTCGCCCCCACATTACGCTGCAGATGGACCGTACACCTCTGACGGCGTGCCTCGGGCAGGAAGCGGCGGACCGCAGCTGCCAGGCCTGCGTGCTCATCGGCGATCACGAGCTCGACACCGCCGAGGCCGCGGTCCTGGAGTTGCTCGAGGAGCTCCGACCAGCTCTGCTGCGACTCCTCAGCGCCCAGCGTGACGGCCAGGAGCCGTCGGTGACCCTCAGGGCCCACTGCATACGCCACGAGCGCACTCACGTTCTCGACTTTGCGGGCCCAGCGGGCGTCCAAGAACGTGGCGTCCAGGTACAGATAGGGGTGAGGCCCCTCGATCGGCGCACGGCGCAGCCCTTCCACGGCCTCGTCGAGCCGTTTTGCCACACGACTCACCGTCGAGCGCCCAACACGCTCGCCCATCAGCGCCTCGGTGACGTCGCCCATCTTGCGCTGTGACACGCCGCTCACATACGCCTCGACCATCATCTCGTCGAGCTCGGGGCTCCTGCGCTGGTAGCGGCCGATCACGTCGGCCGGCGAACCGTTGTCCCGGCTCCGGGGCATGGCGACCTCGATCTGCCCCAGGCTCGTCAGCAGCCGCCTCAGGTATGTGCCGTTCCTATGGTCCTTCCGGCTTCCCACCCGCTCGAAGCGGCGTGCACCTACCATGGCCTTCAGCTCCTCTTCCAGCACCATCTCGAGCGTCAGCCGGATCGCGCCTTGAAACAGCTCGCGCAAATCATCGCGTAGCTCGTCTTGCGTGGCCCGACCGATCTCCACAATCTCTTGCATCGGAAGCTCCTCTCCGGTTCCGAGCCTGCTCTGCAGACCCGGACTCCCGGGTTCATGTGACAGTGAACAACAACAGAGGAGCTTCCGTTTTTCTTTCCCTCCTGTCCAGCTTATCCGCTTTTACACAAATCTAGGGACACTACCCTCGTTCTCGCGCTGTCGTCTAACGTTCTAGAGTTCCGAACCGGCGCGTCCGCATGCGCACCGGTTCAGCTCTCTTCACTGACTTCCTGCACTGCTTCCTGGCTCACCACCGTTCGCGCCGGTTTCTCCGGAGCGGCCACAGGCCGCGTAGGCGGAACTCGTTTGTTAGGCGCTGCGCGCTCCAGGTCACCAGACCAAGCCTCATTCACGACCCTTTTGGATCAAGGACCCGATAGGGCACCCCAATCCACGCGCCGGTTGAATCGGTCCGGAGAAAGAACCGAACCTCGCATTCCCGCTCGAAGAGTCTGAAGAGGGGGATCCCTTCGAATTCCCAACTGACCCTTACGACATCCGACTGCCCAGCGTCTAGCACGAAGGGCCCATAGGCCTCGGCCCCGGTCGAGAAGGTCCTCGCAGTGAAGACCTCAGTCCCCGCCGCGAGAGCGATTGAGTCAATCGCCACTGGGACGAGCGTTGGGTTTTCGAACCGGATCCGAACAGAGGCCCATTCGTTGCCGACTAGTCCACCAATTCGTCCGGTTTCCGCGACGATTAGACCAACCCTCCCAACCCATGTGGCAGAATCAGTTTGGGTCCATTCGGCTGGTGCGATGTCGATCCCTGGATCACAGGCAAGGAGAGCGAGGATCATCCCGCTACACCCGATTCGACAGACTCGCCACCACCGCATCATCCCCTGAAATTCTCCTTAGGTATTGAGTAGCGCCTAACGTTTCAGGACTCCGAACTGGCCCCGTCCAAAACGATTCCAGCCTCAGCTCTCTGCGAAGCAACACCTTCGTTCCCCGACCCCATTCTGCCCATGGGCCAGTTGGGTCGAAGGCCGCCGTCAGGCGGCCGAAGCCGGAGTCCGATTGTTATATGCCGTCGCTTCCAAGGGAGGTAGTCAGGCCAACCTACACGACCTTGCGAGTATGCGTCTCAGTCTTTGGGCTGCTACCACACCTTCCACCAAGGCCGTGACCTCCTCGGAGCAAGGTCGGCGAAGACCCTCGGGGCGGCCTTCAAGGGGCCCACTGGATCCTCGTCGTGCTTGAAGCCAGTGATCTCCTTCGCCGCGAGCAACGGCAAGTCGAACACGAAATCGACCTCGGCTCGACCTGCGTCCTCCTTCTTCTGCTCCTCGAATATGCCTTGGCGCAGTTCGTCAAAGCCCTCCGGCAGCTCCCCTCTCAGCTCGAGCTCGTACTTCCCCTTCTGGGCGTCATGCGCCAGCCGCCAAACTTCGCTCCCGCCTTTCCAGTACGCGGCCGAGCTATACATGACGTGCTCCTCCACTGCGCAGGCGACACAGCTATACCGCTGAGAAAGGGACCTGAGGAACTCCGGGTCGACCAGACGATGGTCGCATCGCTGACCAACGAGCACGAACCATCCCCCTTCCAGGGCACAGCCTGAGATGGAGGCTTCGAAGTAGGGATCGGGCTCTGCACTCGGCTCGATACGTGCCTCTTGGAACAGCGCGGACGGATCCTCTGTCTCCACTGCAAGCCATGCGATGGCGTAGCCCACTATTCGGCCTCCCTGTTCAACTGCACGGGTCTAGTCATGGATCGCGTAGCCAAGCGCAGCCTGGCGATGGCGCATAACGTTCAAAGTTGCCGTCGCGGCTCGCGAACGCGAGCCGTGATCGTCGTAGTGAGCGCAGCGAACGAAGCCGGCAACTGTTTGTTAGCCGGCGTCCGTAGCATCAAGACGACTCAGCAGTGCCACAACCTCCTCGGCAGTCGGCATCGGAGCGGATAGGACCTCGTCGATGACCACGCTTAGGTCCTGCCTGATCTCTTGCAGTAGTTCGTCGGCAAGGAGCACAGCAGTGGCTGAGAAGGACCGCCCGGCGTCCTCGAATTCGAGCCAGACGGGGTCCGTCACAAACGACCGTTGTTGAGGGATCTTGGTGAATCTGACGTCTACGATCCAAGCACATCCGCGACGCAACGACGGGCGACACGGCTTCCCCCGCGATCCGCGTTCCGTAGGGCAGAATCCGCCGGAGCGACCCGTGCAACGCCGTTCCCCTCGCCCGCAGTGGGTCGCCTGGAGGAGCAGGGGGCTTCGGTGGCCCATTCACGGTGGCCAGCGTGTGTACCTGCACACCAACCGGAAAGCTCACTCGAAGTGACACGTCACTAGCCGGCGCCGTCCCGTCGTTCCGCACCCTGAACCGCAGCGGTTGCAGGTGCACCGTGCTCTGGAGGTATTGATTCAGCGAATTCAGCCACGTGCCGACCGCTGCGAGATAGGTCGAGATTCTACGCTCCTCATCTCGCGCCTCCGGTGGAATGAGCGCAGGATCGAAGTTTTTGAAGCGCTTTGAGGGGTCGGGGTACTTGGCCTCTATAGAAGTCGCCACACCACGAATCAGAGAATCAGGGAAGCGGAGCGCCTGTCGCGGCCACTCGATTTCGAGTATCGGGCCCTCACCGAAATCCACGTGCAGGTCAGGGCGACGTGCCCTCTCCTTTTCAAGTTCGGCCTTTAGGCGCCTGATCTCATGGACCTGGGGGTCCTGCGATGCCGGTAGTGAGTAGCGAGACGGCATGTCCCACGCACGGATACCGACAAGCCCTGCGGCTATCCTGGGCGTAACATCATGAGTTACCAACCCCACCGCATGAGCTGACTCCTGCAGACGCAACCCGATCGCCACGAGGCGATGATCCGGGTTGGAGCGACTCAGGTTAAGCGCCTCGAAGTCCGCCTGAGGCTGCAGCGAGCAGAATTCTAGGAGCGTCCCATCGGACAGCTTGATCGGCGACCCTGACGACTGGATCTTCTCGATCAGCCCCAGGATCCGCCGAGCCCGGTCGCGGCGTCGCGCGTTCGGGTGGGCATCCTTGAGCTCGTCCAGCTCCTCGAGGTTGACCCAGGTCATCCTCACCGCTTCCACCTGACAACCTGCGACCTCCGCCCAGTCTGCGCCCTCGAAGTCGAAGTGCAGCAGGACGTTGGTATCGACGATGATATTCATACCAACTCTCACTCCTCAATCACCCGTCTCCACCTCCTCACAGTGCGGATGCCGGCTAACGTTCCAGGGTGCCGACGCGGCTCGCAACGCGAGCCGTGTTCTCCGGAGCGAACGCAGTGAGCGCAGGCGGCACCCGTGTGTTAACTGACGTGCGGCCTATCCCCCTGCGCCTATTCTGGACACCGTGTCGGCGGAGTCCGCCATGGCTCTCAACTTGGCCGGGAAGCCAGTTCCGCAGATCTGCTCCAGAGGATAAGGGGACTCCTGGGGTTTCTGAAACAAGGAGTCCATTTCTGCCGCCTTGCGTCGGTACACGTCGGCTCGAACTCTGTATCTTCCAGGGGGTGCCACTTCACTCAAGGACTCGCCAACTACCCGGAAGTACCTGGGCCAGTACGCTTCTTCGCCACAAATCGATGGAACGGCGCCTCCGCACTCGATCAGTGGGTATGCTCCGCCCTCGAATGTCTCGATGACATACTGACCGTCCTCTCGACGTAGGTTCCCGGCAATGCATTCGTCGAACGGGATTAAGAGCAACTCGGGCCCTTCATTGGTGGAGAGCACCGCCGCGGTGGCATTGGTCTCTTCGTAGCCCAACGACCAAAAGAGGTCTGTTCGACCATCCCCATTCAGGTCGGCGAGAGCGACCTCCGGCCTCCCTCCGTAGAGGTCTCCCGACCGCCAATATTCGTCGGTTCCAATAGCCCAAAGCACTTGGTGGTCATACACACCGATCGGATCGAGGAACACGCTGTCCACACCCGTTGCGGAAATGAGCACTCGTTCGCGGCCCTGTTGAACGGACTGGGTAACGGGCGAATCTGCAACCAGATCTGCCGATCCCGCCTCAGTGGATCTTGCGGCTGAAGAGTTCTCCCCCCTTTGCGACTCCGGTCCGCACGCAACGAAACCCAACCCCGTCGCGGCTATCAGAAATGGCGTCAGCTTCAAAGACCTAATCCTCGTCGAAAGCATGTCAGTTAACGAATAAGGATTGTTTCCGAACTCTACGGAAGAGCGGGCAGGAAGGCGAGGTAGTGCGAGTGCGGAAAGGATCCGTTGAACGAAGCCGCTACGTGGTGGGTAGTGTCCCTAGATTTGTGTAAAAGCGGATAAGCTGGACAGGAGGGAAAGAAAAACGGAAGCTCCTCTGTTGTTGTTCACTGTCACATGAACCCGGGAGTCCGGGTCTGCAGAGCAGGCTCGGAACCGGAGAGGAGCTTCCGATGCAAGAGATTGTGGAGATCGGTCGGGCCACGCAAGACGAGCTACGCGATGATTTGCGCGAGCTGTTTCAAGGCGCGATCCGGCTGACGCTCGAGATGGTGCTGGAAGAGGAGCTGAAGGCCATGGTAGGTGCACGCCGCTTCGAGCGGGTGGGAAGCCGGAAGGACCATAGGAACGGCACATACCTGAGGCGGCTGCTGACGAGCCTGGGGCAGATCGAGGTCGCCATGCCCCGGAGCCGGGACAACGGTTCGCCGGCCGACGTGATCGGCCGCTACCAGCGCAGGAGCCCCGAGCTCGACGAGATGATGGTCGAGGCGTATGTGAGCGGCGTGTCACAGCGCAAGATGGGCGACGTCACCGAGGCGCTGATGGGCGAGCGTGTTGGGCGCTCGACGGTGAGTCGTGTGGCAAAACGGCTCGACGAGGCCGTGGAAGGGCTGCGCCGTGCGCCGATCGAGGGGCCTCACCCCTATCTGTACCTGGACGCCACGTTCTTGGACGCCCGCTGGGCCCGCAAAGTCGAGAACGTGAGTGCGCTCGTGGCGTATGCAGTGGGCCCTGAGGGTCACCGACGGCTCCTGGCCGTCACGCTGGGCGCTGAGGAGTCGCAGCAGAGCTGGTCGGAGCTCCTCGAGCAACTCCAGGACCGCGGCCTCGGCGGTGTCGAGCTCGTGATCGCCGATGAGCACGCAGGCCTGGCAGCTGCGGTCCGCCGCTTCCTGCCCGAGGCACGCCGTCAGAGGTGTACGGTCCATCTGCAGCGTAATGTGGGGGCGAGGGTCCCCCACCGCCTACGCAAGCGCGTGGCGCGTGAGGTCTCGGTGATCTTCCAGACATCCGGACTCGCCGAGGCGAAGAAGCTCCTGGGCGAGTTCGGCGCACGCTGGAAGAAGGAGCTGCCCGAGGCCGTGGAGGTCCTGGAGCGGGGCTTCGGGGCAGCGACGCAGTTCTACGCGTTCCCCGAGGCGCACTGGCCCCGGCTGCGTACCACCAACAGCCTCGAGCGGCTGCACGGCGAGATCAAACGCAGGATCAAGGCCGCCGGCGCCTTCCCGGACCGGGCCAGCGCCCTCAGGCTCATCACGGCCGTCGCACTCAGGACCACACACGTCTGGGGCGACCGGCGTTACCTCGACCTCTCACTCCTCCAGAAACAGGAGGTCGCCCAAGCAGCCTAGCCGAAGGCGAGGAGCTTCCTCCGCTTTTACACACAAATCGGGACTTGACCACGTGGGGCTATGGAGATTGGAAGGCCGTCGAACTGGCTCCGGATGGCCTGAGGCACGCGAGATGGTGGACGGAGCCACCGAAGAGAGTGGGGATCGGGCTCCGACACGACCATGTGGGAAGTGATGAAGGGGCTGTGGCCGACGTAGGCACAGTCGGGTCCATCGCCGCCGTTGAGGAACAGCCACGTATCAGGATGCGACACGGTGGACCCATGGGTTCGGAGGAGGAGGTCGCCCGAGGACCTGCACACACTGTAGCACGCCCTTTCTACAGCTGGGACAGACGTGCAGATCACGAGGCCGTAGATCGAGGAGGATCTCATCGCCATCGAGGGACTCTGGTTGCGGATCGAGGGAGACTGCTGGCTGCCCGAGTGCCTCGCGAGAGCATGCGAGCAGTCGAGCGCGGCTGGCGTTGGCGAAGATCCCGTAGTAGCGGATACGCACGAAGCCCTTCGGTAAGACGTGTAGCAGGAAGCGACGGGCGAACTCGTGGAGGGGAAGCATGAGAGTCCGGGCCCTGCGACCTCGGTAGTCCTTGTAGCGGAAGCACACAGACTGGTCGTCTACGTGGAGCAGACGATGGTTCGAGATCGCGACTCGGTGGGTATAGCGAGCCAGGTACTCGAGAACGGGCTTCGGACCGTCGAAGGGGGGTTTGGCATAGACGACCCACTCAGTCTGGCGAGCCGCGTTGAGGTGGCGCGCGAACGCCGCGCGTGAGCGGTAGCGGGCGAGGGCACCGTGCAACTCGAGGCTCCCGTCCCGAAACGCATCCCAGAGTCCTGCGGTGAACTTTCCCCGGAACAAACGACTGAGCACGCGCACCGGCAGGAAGAAGCCCGGCCGACAAGGACGCCATGTACGGTCACCTTCCGCCAGGCCGCCCGCTGGGACAACGCAGTGTACGTGCGGATGATGGACCAGCGTCTGGCCCCAAGTATGCAGGACGGCGAAGAACCCGATCCGTGCGCCGAGATGCTTCGGGTTCAGGGCGACATCCTGCAGCGTCCGCCCCACGGTACGAAGCAGGAGACCGTAGAAAACGCGTGGGTTCTGCAGCGCCAACGGTGCCAGGCTCTGCGGCACAGTGAAGACGACGTGCGCGTAGGGCACAGGTAACACCTCGGCCTGGCGTGCCTCGAGCCAGTCCGCTTGGGCACTACCCTGGCACTTTGGACAGTGACGGTTGCGGCACGAGTTGTACGAGATCCTCCGGTGACCGCAGGCGTCGCAGGCGTCGATGTGACCACCCAGCCGTGCGGTTCGGCAGGCGGTGATCGCCTCGACGACCGCACGTTGCTCCCAACTCCATCTCGCCCCGGATCCCAGCGAGCGCGGCGCTTCGCGGTACTCTTGGAAGACCTCGGCAAGCTCGTGCCGGGGTCGCTTGGTCACCTACTCCGTTGGCTCGAACTCCGAGCTCAAGGCATCCAGAGGACTCTTAATCGAACGGAGCCGTGCCGTGGCCACGTGCGTGTAGATCGCCGTGGTCTGGAGCGCCCGGTGACCGAGCAGCGTTTGGATCATCCGCAGATCCGTGCCCGACTCCAGCAGGTGCGTCGCGTAGCTGTGACGGAGCGTACGGGGTGTCACCCGCTTCGTGATCCCCGCTCGCGCACCGGCCGCCCCGATCACTCGTTGTACCGTCCGGCTCGTGAGCGGCTGGTCCGGAGCGCGTCCGTAGAACAGCAAGCTCCTTGGCCTGTACATACGCCAATATGCCCGCAGCGTCGCCAGCAACACGCCCGACAGGACCACCTGCCGGTCCTTGTCCCCCTTGCCGTGGCGCACGGTGATCACCATCCGGTCACTATCGATGTCGCGCACTTGCAGCCCCAGCACCTCGCTGGTCCTCAGCCCGCCACCGTACAGCGTCATTGCCATCGCCCGGTGCTTCAGGTTCCCTACCCCCTTGAGCAGACGTCCGACCTCCTCCGGGCTTAGCACCACCGGGTTGCGTCTCTTCTGTCGCGGGTAGGGGAGGTGGGGCAACAGCTCCGGCCGGTCCAGCGTCACACGGTACAGGAACCGCATTGCCCCCACCGCCTGCTTGAACGCCGAACGCGATACGTCCCGCTCCTCCTTCAGGTACCGCAGGTATCCGCGTATCTCTTCGCGGCCCAGCGTGTCCGGAGATCGCCCGAAGTGCTGCGCCATCTCGGCGACACGTCTGATGTAGATCGCCTGCGTGCGCTCTGCGTAGTTCCGGACCCTCAGATCCGTCAGCATCTTCTGCCGTAGCTCGCTCATCGGTCCCTCCTCGACTGGGTTGCGTTGGGGCACGCAACCTACTCGCCCAGTCCTCGGAACCTCGGCCCTACTCAGACACCGGAATCACCACCCACCGCGAGCCCTCACCACCCACCGCGTAGCGGTTTAGTTCAACGATTTCTTCCCGAACCATATCAGATTACCCGCCGACTCGCGATGCCATCACGACGGATGTCGCCTATGCTCGGCCAAGCCGGAACGTGTCGCCCTCCGGCCCAAACGTTATGGGCCATCACGCCTCAAACTAGGCCGGGGACTTCGCACCGCGTCCGCCAGGGTACCGTGGGATCTTCTTGAGGACCTCGGCTTCTGACTTCCGCGCGTGGTAGAGGTCCCAAGCGAGTTGGAGATTGAGCCAGAAATCAGAGGAAGTTCCGAAATACTGAGATAGGCGAAGCGCAGTACTTGGGGTAACTCCGCGACGTCCATTAACGATCTCGTTCACACGCTGGTAGGGAACGGCGATCGCATCTGCCAGCTGCCTCTGGGTGATCCCCATCGGTGCTAGGAACTCCTCCAGGAGCATCACTCCGGGATGCGTCGGGAGGCGATGAGTGGGCACACGAACCATAAGAAGCCTCAGTGGTAATCGACGACCTGTACGTCCTCTGGGCCGTTCGGCGTCCATCGGAAACAGATCCGGTATTGATCGTTGATTCGAATGCTATGCTCCCCTTTGCGGTCACCCTTCAGGGCCTCGAGTCGGTTTCCTGGAGGGATCCGGAGATCCTCAAGAATAGCGGCGGCAGCAAGCGCATCTAGCTTTTTCCCACCCTGCCTCCAGAGGGACTGAGGAAGCGTCCTTCGGGCCAGTTTCGTGGGGCGCCCATAGAAGAGATCCTCTGTCGCTTCGTCCTTGAAGCTTCGAATCATATAGCATGATAGCCGGGATATCGTGCTAACACAAGAAGAACCAATTACCTGTTCGGTGATGTCCGATAACGGTCCAGGCGCTCCCGACGTGGAGCGAAGCGTAGGTCCGCGGAGCGGCCAGGCCCTCGTTGGGGTCAACGGCGGCGCGAAGTGAGCCGTCCTTGGCGCGGCAACCAACGACCGCGACAAAGTCACGGACCCTAAACCCATAACGGCTCCAGCCACGGCGGACCGAAGCGTTGGGACCAGTCTTCAGGTTCTCCAGCCGTTCGCACGTGATCCAAGTCGCGCACGGGTGGCGACTCTGACACTAGCGGGCCGGTCGGCCCTCCGCTTCCCGGAGCATCGCTTCGAAGCTGGCCTCGACACCCGCCACGAGACTCCTCCACCCTTCCGCGTCAAAGCAGGTCACACACCTCGGGTCGACAGGAAGAGCCGGGTCCAACTCGCGGGGCGGATCCTGCGGGTGATTGTGGAGGAAGAGGTCGGGAGGTTCGAGCTCCTTCAGCCTTTGAAGCGTCCTCTCCGTGTCGGCGACAACCGTCGGGTGCCGGGGATTGTTGAAGAGCTGAGCCCCCGCGTTCGGAATTTCGCCGCCGCGGAAGGCGACGGAGTAGGTGTCCCCACCCTCCTGGACGGTTGTCATCCACATCGTTGCTCCTTGCGTGTGGCCCCCCGTCCAGAGGGCGTGCAACGTCACCCCACCCAGCGTGACCGTGTCACCGTCCTCGACCACGCGATCCACCGTGACAGGCTCCCAGTCTCGGGCCCCGATAGCCGAGTTGTCCTGGCCTGATTGGAGCGCCACGGCGTCGCCGCCGAGCGCAACAACCTGCGCACCGGTCACTCGCTTCATAGCCGCGTGTCCCTCGACGTGGTCCCAATGCGCATGGCTCGAAATCATGATCCGGATGTCGCGGACGTTGAACCCGAGTTTCTCGACGTTCGAGACGATGAGCGCGTGCATATCGGCGCTGCCCGTGTCGTGGAGAATGTGGCCCTCCGGCGTGGTGATGAGGTAGGAGCCATATTGGCCGCCGACATAGTAGATATCGCCTATGACGCGGAACGGTTCTATGGCTTCGCTCGCCTCCTGAATGCGCTCCCCTCGTTCCGCTGCACCACACGCCGACATAGATACCATCGCTGCACTCAGCACCACCAAGGCATATATCAGACGCATACGGCCTCCTTACAAAACGTGTGTGTCGCCCGTCCGCTTCGGCAAGCGGTATCAATTAAGATCTTCCTCAGCCGGGGAAATCAGCTTACCGAGGAGTGTGCCGATCTCGTAGTGGCCGAGTTTGGAGCCGGATTCTATGGGATGAATAAGACTACAGGTGGGATCTCAGGTCAACGAAACTGTCACATGTCCGTGTTGGGATGCTGTGCCTCCGGCGCATGCTCCTCGAGCATGCTCGCAAATCCCGCAATACGCGAACGGCCTAACCCCCAACTAGGAGGATGTGGACGTTCTCGAGCCCGGGGCTCGACCATTGCGGATACTTGGCCACGAAGCTCGCGTGAACCGCCTCATGCTTCTCGGCGTCGGTCACGTGGCTTACGGTCTGATCGAAGATTCGATCACCGATCTTCAGGCGCACCCTCGGGTCGCGCATCACATTGCGGTTCCAGCCGCGCTCGTCTGGAAACACCCCGCCCTGGTAGTAGGCGGAGAACAAGTAGAGGTCGCCCTCATGGACCGTGCAGTACGTGGTCACGGAATGGGGAATCAGGTAGGGCGTGCGGGTTTGAACGAAGATCTCCTGATGGTTTCCCGTGAACGCCCAATCGGTAACCGGCTCGGTAACCCGGTCCCCAGCCAACCACAACCCAGGGCGCTGATCGCTGGGCTCGTAGCCAAGAAGGCGCAGTGAGACGAGCCCGCCGCCCACCAACAGCAGCAGGGCGAATCCAGCCGTCATAAGGGTTTTCTTCATCTTTGACTCGCTTCGCCGACCACTAGCGACTCCGCGGCTGGTAGCCATCCATGGACGGCCCGCCGTAGAAGAACCGCCAGTCGGCCGCATCAGGACGGCCGTTGGGCCCCGTCGACGCATAGCCGGCACTGGTGGATCCCACGAACTTGCCAGCCCTCAGCGCCGCGTCCTTGACCTTGTCGAACATCGCGTGCCATTCCGGCGAGGTCGGCGACAGTCCGGTGAAGCTTCCCAGATCTCCGTTCGACGCCCAGAGCACGTCGATCCCCGCCACCCGTGCGATGTGGTAAGCGTTTTCCACCGCGATGGGCGTCTCGATCTGAGCGACCACCAGCATGTTGTCGTTGATGGTCTGCCGGTAGTTGATGCCTGATCCACCCCAAATCCGCGCCGCCTGATTGCGACCTGCGCTCCGGCGACCGTCGGGCGGGAATCTCGCAAAGTTGGCCAGCGCCGTCGCTTGCTCCACCGTGTTGACGGTCGGCCCGATCACCCCGAGCGCGCCGATATCCGTCGCCTTCTGAATTGATCCTTCCAGCACATCCGGCAGCCGGACCATCGGAATGCCGACTCCGGGACACGCTGCGATCATCGCCTCGACGTCGGCCCAGCTCATTGTGCTGTGCTGCATCTCGAAGAAAATGAAGTCGTAGTGTGGCGCCACCTCACAATAGAATTCCGGATCCCGGCTGGCGATGGTATACGTGAAGACCTGCTCGCCGTCGAGCAGCTTCTGCTTCGCCGTGTTGTACAAGGGGACGCCCGGACTCGTGAGGCTTTCTCTCACGGCCCAGCCCTGTTCGCGTGTGAAGCTTTGACGCGCCGCAGCCGGCCAGGCGACCACCAGACCGACGGCAGTGGCAATGGCGCCGGCCAGAATGACTCTTCGTCCTCGCATTCGTTCCTCCTTTGTGGACTGCCCCATTCGATCTAGTCGGGAGCTTGACTCCTCGCCAGTGGAGCTTCGCTATTGTCATGGCCATATGGTTGCACATGACCGAACTGACGCGGCCCATTCTGGTCGAGAGCTGCCGGCTACCGGGCGACTTTCACGGCGATCTAGCGGACCAGATGATCGTGGCGACGGCTCGACACCACGGGGCCGTCCTGGTCACGACGGACCGCGCGATCCGCGACTACGAGCACGTTCGCTCCGTCTGGTAACCCGGCGCGGTGTAGACGGATCGCTGACGGGCCCGGCAAGCGCGACACGGGTAGCGCCCTCGCGCGCGTTACGCGGCCGCTCCATCTTCTCCAGTCATGACCGCAACACGCACGACGGTGCATCTCGACGTCTTCAGCGACTACACCTGCCCTTGGTGCTACGTGGGCTGGGCCCGTCTCGAGTCGGCGCTCCTCCGTATTCCGGAAGGGGTGGATGTGGACGTCCGATGGAGACCGTACGAAATCCACGCCGAGGTCCCGCCGGAGGGGATGCCGGTCGAAGACCTGCCGTACACCCCGGAGCAGTGGGCCCGAATGCAGGAAGCGCTGCGCCTAAGCGCCGCTGAGGAAGGGCTCGACGTCGGGAAGCGACCCAGGGTCTCGAACACGCACCGAGCCCTCATGGCCGGTGAATACGTGCGAGTGGAGGAACCCGAGCGCTTTCCCGCGTTTCATGCGGCGCTGTTCAAGGAATACTTCGCCGAGGGTCGCGACTTGGGCGACCCGACTGTGGTCGAAGACGTCGCGCGTTCATCCGGACTCGACGTCGGCCGGATGACGAAGGCGCTCGACGACGGGGAGTACGAGGGGGCGATCACCACGACCACCGACGCGGCGAGGGAGCTTGGCATCACCGGCACACCCACCTTCGTCTTCGACAAGCGCTTCGCGGTGGTCGGGGCGCAGCCGATCGAGGCCCTGCTCCAAGCAATTGAGGCGGCGCTGAAGCACAGCGAGGAGGAATGAGATAATGAACTGGACGGCACGCGGGTCCTCCCCTTAGACTGCGATCAAGCAGTTATTCCGGACGTCAATCCAACCCCTCGAGGCGGCGATACGGTTCGATGCTCAGGTCAACGCACTCTGCGGCCGCCGTCGTGGCGGCCCTGGCGGCTGGCTGGCTGGCCAGCGACGTCGCGGCGCAGAGCGCGACGGGGTATCGCGCCTTGCTCGACGAGTACTGCGTCACCTGTCACAACCAGCGCACGGTCGACGACCGGAGTGAGCAGATCACCCCCCTGAGGTCACAGCTCCGCGCGGTCGGTCTGGCGCTCGACGCGCTGGAGCTGTCCGCGGTGGCTACCGACGCCGCCCACTGGGAGCCGGTCGTGCGCAAGCTGCGGGCCGGGCTGATGCCGCCCGCCGGGCGGCGGCGTCCCGACCAGGCGACGCTCGACGAGTTCCGCGCTTGGCTCGAGACCGAGCTCGATGAGGCAGCCGCGGCCCGTCCGGACCCGGGACGGACAGCCACGTTCCACCGGCTGAACCGGGCCGAGTACAGCAACGCCATCCGCGACTTGCTGGCGCTGGAGATCGACGTCGACGACTTCCTTCCGGCAGACGACGCCGGCTTCGGGTTCGACAACATCGGCGGCGTGCTGCGCATGTCGCAGTCGTTGCTGGAGCGTTATCTGGACGCATCACGCACCATCAGCCGGCTCGCGGTCGGTAGCCCACCGCCGGCGCCGTTCTCCCAGACGTTCCGGACCGCTCAGGACGAGCAGCAGCATGAGCGGGCCGGCGAGCTGCCGTTCGGCACGCGTGGCGGGATGCTCGTGTCCTACCAGTTTCCGCTCGATGCCGACTACGACCTGAGTATCCAGCTGAGCGGCACCCGCGGGTTGCGGGAGGAGCACCGGCTCGAGGTGACGGTCGATGGCGAGCCGGTCGAGCTGCCCACCCTGGAGCCCGGTTCCACCATCGAGCTGCGGGTGCCGGTGGCGGCCGGACGGCGCGACATCGGGGTGGCGTTCTATCGCAATCCACCGGTGCTCGTCGAGCAGGTCCGGGAACGCTTTCAGAATCCGCGCACATCAGGGAACAGCGGCGGGCCGGGCGGCTCGATGCCGTTCGTCACTAGCCTCACCATCGCTGGTCCGTACGACGCTCGCGGTCCAGGCAGTACGCCGAGCCGTGACCGGATCTTCGTCTGCCGACCGGCGACGGTCTCCGAGGAGACGGGATGCGCCCGCACGATCCTGTCCGGTCTGGCCCGGCAGGCCTATCGTCGGCCGGTCACCGATGCCGACATCGAGGTTCTGCTCGAGTTCTACGAGATGGGCCGAGCCAATGGCGCGCACTTCGAGAGCGGCGTCGAGCTGGCGCTCAGGCGGTTGCTCGTCAGCCCAGAGTTCCTGGTCCGCATCGAGGCGGACCCATCAGGCGTTGCGCCCGACACTCCCTACAAGGTGACTGACATCGAGCTGGCCTCCCGCTTGTCGTTCTTCCTTTGGAGCAGCATCCCGGACGCCGAGCTGCTTGATGTGGCCGAGCGAGGAGCGCTCAGCCAGCCGGCGGAGCTCGAGCGGCAAGTGCGTCGCATGATCGCCGATCCTCGCTCGAAGGCGCTGACCACCAACTTTGCCGGCCAGTGGTTGCAGCTCAGGAACCTCGCGACCGTGATTCGGCCGGGTGATCCCTACTCGCTCGCGTTCGATGAGACGCTACGTCAGGCGATGATCACCGAGACGGAGCTGTTCTTCGACCACGTGGTACGACAGGACCGCGGGGTCCTCGAGCTGCTGACCGCCGACTACACGTATCTGAACGGACGCCTGGCCGGGCACTACGACATCCCCAACGTCCAAGGCGCACACTTCCGGCGGGTCGTGTTCCTGGCTAATAGCCCCCGCGGGGGGCTGCTGGCACACGGCAGCATCCTGACCCTGACCTCGCACGCGATCCGGACGTCGCCGGTGCTGCGTGGCAAGTGGATCCTGAACACCATCCTCGGCACACCGCCGCCCGATCCGCCGCCGAACGTCCCGGCGCTCGTCGACCAGAAGACCCAGGCCAAGTTGGGAACGATGCGTGAGCGGATGGATGCCCACCGGTCCAACCCGGTGTGTGCGGCGTGCCACGCGATGATCGACCCGGCCGGGTTCGCTCTCGAGGGCTTCGACGCCATCGGCCGGTCCCGGGTGGTCGACGAGTCGTTCAACGACCTCGACACCTCCGGGACGCTCCCCGACGGTACCGCGTTCGACGGCGCAGCGGAGCTCCGGGCCGCATTGGTCGCGCACCCGGAGCGGTTCGTCGGCACCGTCACCGAGAAGCTGATGACCTACGCGCTGGGTCGGGGCCTCGACTACTACGATATGCCGGCGGTCCGCCGTATCGTTCGAGAAGCGGAGACCGAGGGCTACGGCATGCAGTCGATCATCGTCGGCATCGTAAACAGCTATCCGTTCCTGCACAGGAGATCCGAGTCATGAGGATCATCACCAGGAAGGCGTTGTCGCGTCGCACGGCGCTCAAGGGCATGGGGGCCATGGTGGCCCTGCCGTTCCTCGACTCGATGGTGCCCGCGCTGACGCCCCTCGCCCGGACGGCGGCCGCGCCCGCCATCCCGCGGCTGGGGTTCGTCTATGCACCGAACGGGATGTTCCTGCCGAACTTCCATCCCGCCGGCGAGGGCGGACGCAACTATGCCATGACCCGAATCCTGCGGCCGCTGGAGGCCTACCGCGAGCAGATGGTGGTGGTCACCGGGCTGAGCAACAGAGGGATCGTAAGTCCCAACGAGGGCGGCGGCGTGCACACCCGCGCCCACGGTGGCTGGCTGAGCGGGGTGCTGCCGAAGCGCACCGAGGGTGCCGACATCCAGGCCGGCAAGACGGTCGACCAGTATGCCGCCGACGTGCTCGGTGCCGATACCTCGCTGCGGTCGCTTGAGCTGACCACCGAGTCGAACTTCACCGTCGGCAACTGTGAGAACGGATACAGCTGCACATACCAGAACTCCACCTCCTGGCGCTCCCCGACCACGCCCCTGCCCCACGAGCGCGACCCGCGCGTGGTGTTCCAGCGGCTCTTCGGCGACGGCGGAAGCGTGGACACGCGGTTGGCCCAGATGCAGACCGACCGCAGCATCCTCGACTCGGTCACCGAGAGCATCAACCAGCTCGAGCGCCAACTGGGCCAAAGCGACCGCGCCGCGGTGGAGGAGTATCTGAACGCCGTGCGGGAGATCGAACGCCGGATCCAACTCGCCGAGGAGAACAACGCCTCGACGCCGCTTCCGGCCCTGGACCAGCCGGCCGGTGTGCCCGACGAGTACGACGAGCACGTGGAGATGCTGTTCGACATGCTGGCGCTGGCCTATCAGGCCGACGTCACCCGGGTGAGCTGCTTCCAGATGGCCCGCGAGCTGAGCGGCCGCACCTACCCGAACATCGGGGTGCCGGAGGCGCACCACAGCATATCGCATCACCAGCTCCAGCCACACAACATCGAGCAGTACACCAAGATCAACACCCACCACGTCTCGCTGTTCAGCAAGCTGATCGAGCGCATGCACAACATCCCGGACGGCGACGGCACACTGCTGGACCACACGATCATGCTGTATGGCACCGGCATGGGGGATGGTGATCACCACACCCCCTACAACCTCCCGGTGATCCTGGTCGGTGGCGGCGGCGGGACGCTCGAAGGCGGTCGCCACATGAAGTACGAGATGGACACGCCGTTCATGAACCTCGGACTGACGCTGCTCGACAAGGTCGGCGTCGAGCTCGACCGGATCTCGGACAGCACGGGGCGGTTGACGGATCTCTGATGCTGCACTCGAGGAAGGCAGGGATCAGAAGCCGAAAGGCAGAAGGCCGAAGGTCGGGGCCGTGAAGACCGCCGGGGCGATGAGCACGGTCTGGGTGGCTGTGGCGGCGTTGCTGTTCAGCGGCGCCACGCTGGCGGGGCCGGAGGTGCCGCTGGTGGACGTGCCACTGCCGGGCATCCCTCTCCTAGACCTGCCCCCTGTGGACGTCCCGCCGCCGGACGTCCCGCTAATCGACGCGGTGCGGCGTGGTGACACCGACGCAGCACGCGCCCTGCTTGACGGCGGTGCCGACGTCGATGCGACAGCGCCGGACGGCGCCACGGCTCTGCTGTGGGCCGTGCACACCGACCAGCCCGAACTGGTGGGGCTGCTGCTCGAGGCCGGGGCCGATGTCGAGATCACCAACCGCTACGGGGTCGGCCCGGCGTCGCTGGCGGCCGAGAACGGCAACGCGGAGATTCTCGAGCGTCTCCTCCAGGCCGGTGTCTACGCCAATCACGCGCTGCCGGGCGGTGAGACGCTGCTGATGACCGCCGCTCGTACGGGCGAGCCGGAGACGGTGCGGACCCTGCTGGCGCACGGGGCCGATCCGAACCACCGGGAGATTACCCGGGGCCAGACGGCGCTGATGTGGGCCGCCGCCAACAACAACGCCGCTGCAATCGGAGTGCTTGCTGAGCAGGGTGCGGACATCCACGCGAAGACCGATTACCCGTCGGGGAGCACCGACCGCACGTTCGCCTATGCGCCCCCCACCGGCTTCTCACCGTTGATGTTCGCGGTCCGCGCTGGGCACATCGAGGCCACCCGGGTACTGCTCAATGCCGGGGCGGACGTTAACGACGCCGTGTCGGACGGACAAAGCGCCTTAGTCGTGGCGACGGCCAACGCCAACTGGGAGCTGGCGGCTTATCTTCTCGACCGCGGCGCCGATGCCACCCGCGCCGAGGCCGGCTGGAACGCCCTGCACCAGACCGTGCGAACTCGCAGGATGAACCTCGGGTTCGGCACACCGGGCCCGTTCTCGTCCGGGACGCTCGACAGCATCGACCTGATCCGGAGGCTCCTGGACGCCGGAGTCGACGTGAACGCCCGGATGACCCGCAACGGGATGCGTGACGGACAGCGCAACCGGTTCAACCGGCTCGGGGCCACCGCGTTCATGCTGGCGGCCAAAGTGACCGACGTCGAGGCGATGCGGCTGCTACTTGGGGCGGGCGCCAACCCGACGATTCCGACCGCCGACGGCACCACCCCGTTGATGGTCGCCGCCGGTCTGGCCATCTGGAACCCGGGCGAGGATGGCGGCTCGTTTACCGGGCAGGAAGCGGAGGTCCTCGAGGCGGTCCGGATCACTCTCGAGGGCGACAACGACGTCAACGCTCGCAACTACCGTGGCGAGACCGCCCTCCATGGGGTCGGCTTCCGGGGCGTGAACATCGTGCTCGACTATCTCGTGGAGCAGGGTGCCGACCTGACTGCGCTGACCGTCGACGGCTGGTCGGCCCTCGCGATCGCCCGGGGGCTCAGCTACACGGACTTCTATAAGGCCCAGGTGCACACCGCGGCCCGGCTCGAGGAGCTGATGGAGGCCCGCGGGCTCGACACCGAGGGCGGGGCGCACCGGGTGCCGGGGTCCGTCTGCTACGACTGCCTGCAGACCCGGCGCGACCAGATCCGCACGGTAGCGGAGCGCGACGAGTGGATGGAAGCCAACTTCGACCCCGCCAGCCACGCCATCCAGATGATGCCCGAGTGGAGCTCGCTACCGTTTCCGCCCTCCGCCGAGCACGTAGACAC
Organism: Longimicrobiales bacterium; assembly: GCA_965248195.1. Classification (GTDB taxonomy): domain Bacteria; phylum Gemmatimonadota; class Gemmatimonadetes; order Longimicrobiales; family Gaopeijiaceae; genus UBA822. Next base: position 117,638 of record CBDFIQ010000001.1, read on the forward strand.
GGCCACACTGGGCCGCAGGCCTGCAGGACCCTTTTGATAAGGGCCTATTCAGCGGCTACACGCTGAGGAACACCGACGCCAACTCCGTTTCGGCACACGGTTGTAGGATCTTCCGCGCGTCCTTAACGAGCTGCCACAACACATCGTGTTCCGCCGTCCTATCTTCACACACGACCGGCTCAACGAAGCACTCCCACCAGCTGTCGGCCTCCCGGTACCCTACCGTGACCTGAAGGCAAACCGCAGTTCGGGGAATCTCCATACAACCCGCGTATTCCTTAGCCTCCCGGAGGGCGGAAACCCGCGCCAAGCAGTCCGACCGCTCCAGATAGCTCGGCTCGTCCAAGTGTAGCTGCGACCGCTCCGACACCATGATGAATCCGGTCCCCAGCGGAGCGATCGAACCATCCCCGGGCGACACCGCGGCCTCCGGGCTCCCGGAAGCAGCCGCCTCTGAAGACTCGCCGCCGCCACATGCGGAGACACAGATCACCGCGCCCATGAAAAGCGTGGCGCTCGAGCCACCTCGTTTGAAGATGTTCCGTCCTACGGTTGGCGGGTTCATCCAACTTTTCGGTTCCAAATGAGAAAGTTCATCCAAATGATAAGGCGGTGGATCACCGACGTCGATCCTCTGGAGCGCATTGCATCAGAACCACTGACGATCGCGTTGATGGCCGCCTTCCGGTATGATGGGCACGCCATGCGACCGATGCCCGTTGCTCTTGCTGCTGTGTTCATCGCCGCTCTCCCCGGAGCGGTGTTGTTGCCGCTGTTCGCTCAAGAGGCGGCCTCGGTCAATCGCGTCATCGAGCAACTACGGCAGGGGCGGCCGGCCATTGGCACCTTCACACGCACAGCCCGCCCCGACCTCGACTTCGCGGTCATCGACGAACAGTACGGCGATTTCGATATCGACGGGGTTCGCGAGGCTGTGGTCGCGGTAGGGGCGGGCGACGATGCGCCCACCGTCACGCCGGTCGTGCGTATTCCGCTCGCGGCGAGAGACGCGCCCGAGGCGGTGGTCAAGCAGGTGCTCGACGCGGGTGCGTTGAGTGTGATGTTCCCCGACATCGAGACGAAGGAACAGGCCATGACGGCGATCAGTTCGATGCGATTCGCGCAGGCCGAAGACGACTACCGCGCACGTGCCGATGTCTGGCCGCTCGATCCTTCCGGGAAGCTGGTTGCCATGCTTCAGATCGAATCGCTGGCCGGGATCGAGCATCTCGATGAGATTCTCGACGTGCCGGGGATCGGCGTGATCTTCCTGGGGCCCACCGACCTCGCCACGTCGGCCGGCGAGGAGGGTCCCAACGCCCCGAGGGTCGAGGCGCTCGTGCAAGAGGTCCTCGAGGCGTGCCTCGCGAGGAACGTCTCTTGTGGGTATCCGATCGTGGCACCCACGCGCGCGCTCGAAGTTATCTCGGGCAAGTACTCCGGTCACGAATCCATGGGGAAGATCATCCTTCGACGGCTGGACGTCTCTGGGCTCGACCCCGAGTTTCAGGCCTCCGAGATCGCAGAGCTCTCGGAGGTGAAGCGGGACGGTCGGTTCCCGATAGGCGCGATTCGTCGACACTTCGCTCGCATCGCCGATGGCCAGCACCTCGTGCAGGTCGACTTGGCCACAGACTCCTTCCAGGCCGCACACCTCCCGTTTGTCTTAGGATCACTCTACCTCGGGCCCGTCACCGTTGCGTGCCGAGCGAATCGTCCCGAAGAGAACGTCGGCTTCATCGACTACCAGGAGATGCTCGGAGACGCCGTGCAAACGGTGGAAGCCCAGGCAGCTTGCGTCATAGTAGCGAAGCATGCGCTCCGAGAGATGCGCCGCATCGTCGGACCCTCGGGACGCATCGTTGCCAACGTCTGGGCCCGTCCCCAATCCGAGGCCCCGGGGCGCGTCCGCATGAGCGACACACCAGTGACACCAAAGGCGTTCGATGAGTTACTGTCGGGCTCTTTACGCCTGTTCTCGGGAAACCCCCAGCCAAGCCTCCCGATGGCTCTGGGACACGTGTTCCAATGGTGACCTTGCGATGACGGCGTCGGAAGACGCCTTTGGCTGATGGCAGGCTGGGCAAGGTATTTCGCCTCGCCTCGCCCGCTATCGCAATGGCTAGTGAGTTGCTGGTTATGGGCGCCCTAGGGAGTGAAGTACGGCCGCTGCTCCTCGTGGCCTAGTTCCTCTAGTTCCTGAGCAAGCGCAAAGGCGGCGTCGGCTTCCTCGTTACGCTCAAGATCTATTAGCACCATGCCCCGGTTACCGTGAACCACGGCGATTTCCGGATCCAACCTCACGGCTTCGTCGTACGCCGCCAACGCATCCTCATGACGCCCAAGATTTCTTAGCACGTTGCCCCGGTTATCGTGAACCACGGCGATTTCCGGATCCAACCTCACGGCTTCGTCGTACGCCGCCAGCGCGTCCTCGTAACGCCCAAGATCTCTTAGCACCATGCCTCGGCTATTGGGAACGGCCGCCTCTCGTGGATCCAACTCCGCAGCCTTGTCGAAATAAGTCAGCGCTTCCTCGAACTCACCCCTAGCCTGGTGATAATTTCCCCACCGACGGTGGACCTTCGACACTTCTGGATACAGCAACAGGGCTCGCCTGAGGAGGCGGCGCGCCTCTTCAAGCTGCTGCGGATTCCTGTTGTACTCCGAAATCATCTCTGTGAACGCTGCACCCCCCAGCAAGTCCCACACTTCGTTCAAGATAGCATCTGCTTCTGCCCGCTCGATCCGCGCTTGAGCCAGCTCGCTCTGCGCCCGATCACGCTGCGCTTGAACGAAATTGAAGACGCCGAAGAGCATCGCAACGCTTGCGAACCCGAAAGACACCCAGGCTCGAATCTTGACTGCCTTCTCACCCTCCATGCGTCTTTCCTCCCGTGAATCCAGCGCCGTAGCCGATGTCGAGGAATGATCGTCCTTTGGTATCGAGCAGTACCCCGTCGACGAAGATGATGATAGCCGCTACGATTATACACACGCCAGTGAAGGTCACCATCTCGGGGTTTATGCCCCCTGAACCCCATTCGCCCTTAGAAGTAGGCGAATCACGGCAAGAAACCACATAAACCCTTGGCAGGGCACATGATCTGCTAATCTTCCTGCCAACCGATGCTCACATCTGCCGCTTTGAATCGACACATAAACCGGCCCAAATCAGCCCTCCGAGCCGAGCGTCACTGAGTCCTCGAAGATCCGAATGTTTTCCCCGAGACGAGCGAGGATCTCCGAAAGCGACCGCAGCTCAGTTCGGCCGTCCCGACTAGGCGGCGCAAAGGCCGCCGTCATCGCTGGCGCTCCAGTGGAGCAGGTAGCTATACTCAGGGTGGCTTTGATCTTGTCTGTGGTCGCATCATGTCACAATGGCTTGATAAACGGAGGGCACTCATGACCAAGGAGAGGAGATCACACTTCTGGGTGGAGCGATGCGTCTCGGTAACCATCGCGATGTTCGCCCTCGCTGCGCTCCTGTGGTTTCCCGGCGGGACGTCAGCGCAAACCCACGACGACGTCACGTTTACGCGGGACGTGGCGCCGATCCTTCAGCAGAAATGTGAGGTTTGCCATCGCCCCGGCTCGATCGCGCCGATGCCCCTCCGCACCTATGACGAGGTGAGGCCGTTTGCGCCGCTGATCAGGGAGAAGGTGGTGAGCCGAGTGATGCCTCCCTGGCCCATCGATGTGACCGTGGGAATCCAGAAATTCAAGAACGACCGTTCTCTCTCGGATGAGGAGATTCAGACCATCGCCCTCTGGGTCGATTCGGGCACACAGATGGGTGACGCAGCGGATATGCCGCCCGGCCTCGAGTGGCCGGACTGGTCAACGGCGTGGCGGTTCGAAGAAGATCTAGGCCGACCGCCGGATGTCGTGGTATCCACGCCGTCCTACAGGGTACTCGCGAACAGTGGGGACGACTGGCCTTGGTTGGAGTCAGAGATAACGGGACTCACAGAGACCCGCTGGATCAAGGCGGCCGAGTTTAGGCCCGCGACCGCGGAAACGTGGAATGTCTTCCATCACGCCAACCCCGGCATTATCAAGCTGGACGGGACCCAGGATGGCTCGCTGAGGCAGGTCCGGGGAAACGAGGGGACGATCTACGCGGAAGATTCCGGCCAGCCGGTCGATCCGGGGGATATTGTCCGATGGAATATGCACATGTATGCGAACGACATGGACGTGGATGCCGTCCTGCAGCTCGGCTTATGGCTTTATCCGAAGGACGAGCCCCCGAAGTACAGGGCCGCAGGTGCGGACGGATTCAGCTGTAGCCAGTACACGGGACATGGCTTCGAGTCTAGCCCGCTCCCGGGACGTTTTGGCCCGAATCTGAGGGGAGGGAGCCGGGGACTGAGTAGCGATCCTCAAATCGTACGCCAGGGCGATCTCCTCCTACCACCCAATACCTGGTCGACCTACCGCGGGGTCTACGTAATGGACCGGCCGGCCCGGCTCGAGCTCGCCCGAGCGCATATGCACCTCCGGGGTCGGTATCAAATCCTGGAGGCGATCTATCCGGACGGCCGGTGGGAGGTCATCAACAAGTTCGACTTCGACCACAACTGGCAGACGGCGTTCCTTTACGAGGACGACGTGATGCCCTTGTTCCCGAAGGGGACGGTGCTGATCGTGACCGGCGTCTTCGACAACACGGCGGGCAACCCCCACAACCCCGATCCCAACCAGTGGGTTGTGAGGGGCGACCGGACCAGCGACTCGATGTGCCACTTCCGGATGGGTCTGACCTATTTTGATGACCAAGCGGAGTTCGAGAGGGTGGTGCAGGAGAGGGAAGAGTTCTTGGCGAGGCAGCTCGCGGCGGAAGAGGAGGGCGGTAGCGGAGGCGGGTGAGAAGCGGCGCAGGGCGAGAAGCGGCGTAGGTAGGAGAGAATGATGAAGCTGGGGTATTTGCTCGCGGTGGGAGTTCTCGCGGTCGCGGTTCTCGCGGAGGGCACAATACCTCTCCGGGCGCAGACCAACATACCGGGCGCTGCCGGACCGGAGATGGTTCGAAATCTTCGTCCGTCCGGTCGGCCGGTGATCCCGCTTTTTGACGGTTGGCACCCTAATCCCGACGGTTCCCACGGGCTGTGCTTCGGATACTTCAATCTGAACCTGGAGGAGGTGCTGGACATCCCATTGGGGCCGGACAATTTCATCGAGCCGACCCGTTTTGACGGGGGTCAGCCGACCCACTTCAGGCCGGTACCAACTCGCCTCGAGGGCTACGACCGGCGCTATTACTGCGTCTTCAGCGTGAACTTGCCGCCAGGCTCCGAGAGTGAACGAGTGGTCTGGACGCTCCGGATCGACGGCGAGAGCTACTCGGTCCCTGGTCACATTCAAGCGCCCTCCTACAAGATCGAAGAGCCGGACCAGCCTGGGAGAAACAGTGTGGCACCGTTGGTCCGGTTCCTCGATCCGGCGGGGCCGGAGGGAACAGGCCGGAGCCGGAGTGGCGACTTGATGGCCGGGCCCGTTACAACGAGGGTCGGCGATCCGCTGTCGCTCAGGATCTCCGTGAGCGCGCCGATGACGGGCAATCCACATTCTGGATTTGAGCGGGTGAGGGCCCTTTGGGTGAAGCATCGCGGGCCTGGCAACGTGACTTTTCGCCCGACCGATCAAATGTCGATCCCCGACGGAATGGAGGTACTGACGACCGGGACATTTAGTGAGCCCGGTGATTACGTGCTGCGCGTCCAGGCCTACGAGGGTAGAAGTCCGTGGGGCGCCCAATGCTGCTGGACCAACGCATACATCGAGGTTACCGTCACGCCCTAAGTTCCAGGTCAGGTGCAGGACTCCGGCCTTGATTCCCCCGAAGGAGGTGCAGGACTCTGGTCTCGCCGTTGATAGGCAGGCTGGCGCTCGCGGTTCTGATCTCGAGCGTGTCCGCGTCCTGTGTCGACAGGGCGGGGGACCTTCCGTCCGGCACGGAGCAGAGCGCTGGCCCCATGGGACCGAGCGGGGGCTACAATCAGCGAGATCTCGACGTGGCGCGCCCGTTCGGCGGGCGGGCGCAGGCGGCGGTGGCGCGTGCGCTCGAAGGATCGGTCGACATCCACATGCACACGCACCCGGACATCGCCGAGCGCCCGGTTGACGCCTTCGAGGCAGCCGACCTCGCCAGTTTCTACGGACTCCGTGCAGTCGTGCTCAAGAATCACTACGAGTCGACGGCCGCTCAGGCGTCTCTGGTGCGCAAGGTGGTATCGGGGGTCGAGATTTTCGGCGGGATCACCATGGAGTTGACCAATGGCGGCGTCAATGCCGCGGCCGTGGAGCACATGGCCAACCTCGAGGGAGGGTTCGGACGCCTCGTCTGGATGCCGACCTACGACGCTGAAGCCGTGGTTCGTAGGAGACAGAGTGATCAACCGTTCGCGCCGGTGTCGCGGAGCGGTGAGCTGCTGCCGGAAACGAAGGCCGTAATCTCGGTGATTGCCGAGTATGGGCTGGTGCTCGCCACGGGCCACGTGTCCCCCGAGGAGGGTCTCATGCTGGTCCGCGAGGGCCGTCGCCAAGGTGTCGAGCACGTGGTGGTCACCCACGCGATGGATACGGGTTGGACCGTGCCGGAGATGCGAGAGGCCGCCAACATGGGCGCCTTCATCGAGTGGGCGAAGCCGCTTGGAGGGATCAGCATCGACGAGTACGCAGAGGGGATCCGGTTGCTCGGACCGGAGTTCACTATCCTCTCGCAGGTGGGCGTGTCACACCTGCCGCCGGAGCTCGTGGGTGCGTTCGTCGTTGCCCTTCTCGAGCGCGGCTTCACGGATCGGGAGCTCGATCGCATGATGAAGGAGAACCCGGCACGTCTGCTGGGGCTTTCGGTGCCGTAAGGCATAGCCAGCACAAACGCCTTAGACAGGTCGCGGCAAAGATCTCGGCCGCCCGGGGAACACGGCTACTAGTACCGGCTGACCGTCAGGCTGAACCCACCCGGTTGTGGCCTGTCGGAGGCGTTCGCGAAGTATGCGGTCGCACGGAGGAGCGACCCGCGCGGGACCACGACCGGGTCGCGGAAGATATAGGGTGTCGGCCAATCCAGCCGGATGTCCTTGGCAAACAAGAGGATCTCGGTGCCGCCATCGGGCCGGCGAAGGGACACTTCGAGCGACTGGATGCCCGGATCGAGCCGAGGCAGGAGGGACAAGAGTCGGGTCCCGTCGTCGATGGGCGTCTCGGACCGAAAACGCTGCATGGTCGCGCCTGCCGGAACCTCGCCCCTCACCTCGAGAACCAGGTCGGAGGGTATACTCGGTCCCGTTGCCGGCTCATCGGAGAAGAACAATGCGAGCCTTCCCTCGTCAACCACGCGTTCATCGGAAGTCGCGTAGTAGACGTCGGCGAGGACCCTCGCTCCGGCGGCCAGGCTGTAGGTTACGCCTCCAGGCAGGGCCGCGGATGTGTGCCAGGGTGTCCAGCTTCCCAGCCATTGGCCGGTCCCGTCCACGAAGAACGTCGCTCCACGTACGACGCGGCGATCGCCCGGCTTGAACTCGATCCCACGAACCCGGCGCTCGGAAGTCAGTCCGAGATCGAGGATGATCCGCTCGACGCGCTCTTCTTGCTCCGGCTCGACGACCCTCGCTTCGAGGGTGCGGATCAGGCTGGGCTCGCCAAGCTCCCATGGGTCGAGGTCGGCACTCGAATTCGGGGCCTCGGGCGCCGCATCGGGATCTCTGACATTGAGGAATACCTCCCCCGCGTTTCGTGGACCGAGCCCCTCCACCCATGAGACGACGAACTGCGTCTCCCGCAGCGTGAGGCCGTTGTCGTTGGCGAACTCTCCATAACCCGGGACGGCTGCCCACGGGGGCATGTGCCGGGACAGGGTGGCGGCACGAATTGCATCCCGACTCAGCCATGTCTCCTCGAACGTCACGAGCGGCGATGCCAGCCCCCCGCCGACGTGACATGCCACGCAGTGAGCGTCGAGGATCCGGACGATCTCGCGCTCGAAGAGGACCGTGTTGGTCGTCGTCACGTGGGTCAGCCCCTGCGGCGGCCAGAACACCCAGCTCCCCACAACGAACAGAGCAACGATCACGGGGACAGCCTTCTTCATGGTCCGCTACTCCGAGGCCGTGACCGTAAAGGTATAGGCGAAGGTGTAGACCTCATCGCGACGCTGGAACTGTGCCCACGCACGGTACAGCCCCGGCCTCGGCATCAGCCCCTCGAAAGTGATCTCCGGCCCACCGCGCAACCTCGAAGCATCGACTCCCATCGGGAGCATCAAAGCCAACGGCCCCGTCTCGTCGTCGGAGTTCTCCATGTCGAGGGGGTGGGAGTGGACGTAGTGGACCAGGTCGTCACTCATGATCAGCATATGACCGAACGAGCCGAGGTACGGCCGGAGATCCGTCACCGGGCGCCCGGTTTCCGTCTCGGTCAGCTCGAGCTTCAGGTGACCGTACAGTCCCGCAACGAACGTCTCGGGATCATAGGAGGCCGTGGCGGTGAGATCGTCGACCGACTTGGTGGGGCCGCTATCGGCGACCACACGCGCCGCGTCGGCCATCAGATCGCCGTCATAGTTCGCCGTGACCAATGGCCGGGCGATGAATTGGGACGACCCACCGTTCGGGACGAAGTCGGAAAGCAGCTTGTAATACCCGTCTTCGGGAAACGTCACGTCTATGGACCAGGAGCCATCGGGACCCTGCTCCGGGTGAAGGTGCTCGAAGTGCTCCATGTCCTGGCTGATGACGAACAGGTGATAGCGCCTGTCGTGAACGGTCACGAAGTCCCTCACCAACTGGCCCGTCCCGGGGTGGAAGATCCGGAACCTCAAGCTCGCAGCCTCACCGGCGCGGATCACCGCGGGTTCGGTCTCGAGCTCCAGCTCGTAGTCACGAACGTCATACGGGTTCGCCTCGACCAGCATCATGCCGTCGCGGGGACAGGTGCCGCCGATCTCAGACGTATAGTCCGGATGGATCGGGCACACATACGCGACTTCTTCATCGGGATCCAGAATGGGAGGGCCCATCTGAATCTCCGTGACCGGCGGGGCGCTTCGTCGTACGATCGCGAACGTTGCCGCCGCCGCCACGAGCAGGACCAGAACGATCCTGGGTGTCAGTCTGGACCCGGCTGTCAGTCTGGACTTCATTCGAGCCGGAGCCCGCTACCGGTGCGGGCTTGTCGCATTGCCCTCGTAGGTGCCCGACCCCTGACCCGGCAGCTCGTCGCTGCGGGGCCCCGTGTACCGGGCCACGCGGAGTCCCGTGTTGCTATCGGTCCAGTAGATGAGTCCATCCTTGAAGACCGGGTAGCTTCGCGTGACGCCGTGGGGAAGGGTAAGCGCGTACCCGACCTCGCGCGGATTGTAGGGGTTCGAAATGTCGATCGCGCGAAGCCCGTGCCCATACCAGGTTGTAAACACCAGGTTTCTGAAGACGGTAGGGTTGTGATTCTGCTGCGGAACCCTCCGCCGCGGCTCACCGTCGGGCTCGGTGTTCGCCTGGGTCAGACATTCATCCATCTGGTTGTCCGGGATAGCGAACGCTCCGACCATGACCGGTGTCGTTTCCGACTCGACGGAAACGATGCGGGCGTGCATCAACGGACATCCACGGTTCTCATCGCTCAGCCATACATATGCGGGCCGGCCGTTCGTGTTGCCCCGTACTTGGGCAGGACGTTCGGGCACGAAGACGGCACTGTGAATGCCGGTCGGGAGGGAGGGGAAGGGCGGGTGCACATCGATCCGGGAACGCGTCATCAGCACCAGGTATCGTGCGGTCTTCGCGGCGTCCGAGGCTGCGGACCCGAGAAACGCCTCGAGGCCTGGATCGTCGTTCACGACCATGTGCAGGCAATCGCGGGCGATCCCGCCCAACCGGGCAGCGTCAAGGACTCCGCGGGCCGACGCCACCGTGGAGCGTGGGTTGCAACCGGCCGTGCCCGTAACCAGGTCCTCGTTTCGGTTATGGGCAACGCCTGAAGAGTTCAGCACGTAGAAACCTGCGTTGCCTCCCGCGACGTATACACGCTCACCATCATCAGACACGGACAACGAGTGCAACATGTTGACTTGCTGCTCCTGGTTGTTGCCCGGCCTGCCGGAGCGGTTGGTCGAAGCGCTGAAGTCGGCGAACCGGCCATCACCAAAAAGCCCGGTCTCATCCGCGCGCTCGTTGAGCGGGGGGCCACCCACGTCCTGTAAGCTGAAGCCTGCAAGGACCAGCGGATGTTGTAGCAGTTCCCCGCTGTCTTCGTCCGTCACCCCCAGAACGATCGCGTCGGGGATGCTGAGGGCGGGATTCGCCGGATCGGGCAATCCGCCGCCCGCAAACATCGCCACGTAGACGAGGATGCGGTCGGGGTTCGCGGGGTCATGCCAGAGGAAGAACTCGTGCGATGGTCCGCTGAAATCGTACGGCTCGCTCTGTTGGATGGGCAAGCAGGTATCCATGTCGACTTCGTAGGTTTCCAGCGTTCCGACGGTATTCGTGGTAGCGTTACGCACTAGAATCTGACGTTCTTCCCCCGCCGACGTCGTATAGACGAGAGAGCGAAGCTCACGATCATCGAATCCCTCGTTGCCGATCACCATCGCGGGGATCTCTCCCACCTGGACAGGGGGCATCGTCTCCGGATCCGGCTGGATCCTGAAGATGTTGATCGGGTGTGTCGAGCCCGGTCCGTTGCGATGGCCGACGTATAGGCACTGACCGGCAATACCGAGCCCGCGTGCGTCCCCGGCTCCCTCGAGATCACCACCGCGCCAGGCACCGGTGCCTGGATCGCGCTCCGAGGGGACGGTAAGGACCCAATGGATTCTCTCGAAATTCCGGAAGAGGTGGAGCTCCGTCTCGAGTGCGGCGAATCCCGCCCGGGCGTCCGCTTCCGACGAGAAAGGATCCAGCCCTCCCTGAGCATCCACACGGACCGAGGGCATCTGTCCGATTGGCGTGTCGAAGGTGCTCGGCTGGCATCCGGCCGGATCACCCGAGTAATCGACGCACTGTCCGCTATCTGACGACCCGGGTCGAATCGCGCTGCGCGACTGGCCGGTTTCACTCGAGCAACTCGCGACAAAGACGGCCAGGAGGCAGCACGTCGTGAGGCGGCGGAAGAAAGGAGTAACTCCTTGGATAGCCATCGATCCTCCACGGGTCGGCGGTGGCGACATCACGTGACCAATCAAAAGCCCTTTGACGGCTCGGGGCAAGGTGAGGGGCTGCGGAAAAAGGAGTGCCCCGCAGCCCCGGTCGCATCACCTCGCACCCGAGAGTACCTTACGCCGGACACGAAGAAGGTCGGGGGGTCTGCCGGACAGCCCGACCCGCACCGCGAAAGTCGGAGGACAGCTTGAAGATTCGAACGGTCATGCTTGAACGCACTGTTTCTTGGGCGATTTCTTGGGCGATGCTCGCCATCTTGGTTGCGGGCACGGCGGCAGTCGCGCAAACAGAGCTACCGGAGTGGGATCCGATCACGATGGAGCGGCTGCTGAACCCGGAGGACGGCGACTGGCTGAACTACCGGCGCACCTATGACGTGTTCGGCTTCAGCCCCCTGGACCAGATCAACAGGACGAACGTTCGAGATCTCCGACCTGTCTGGGCCTACTCGATGCGGGATAACAGCCGATGGGTACCGACGCCGATCATCGCGAACGGGCGCATGTACGTCGCCGAGGGCAGCGGCCGTGTCGTCGCCTTCGACGTAGTCTCCGGCGACGTCGCGTGGATACACGAACGGACCTATCCCGAGGACATTCAGCTTTCCCAGGCCTACCGCCGGCACCGTGGCGTCTCCGTCTACGACGACAAGATCTACTGGGGGACGGCCGACTCTTACCTGGTCGCGCTGGACGCGCGCACGGGGGAACAGATCTGGGAGGCCAGGACTGGTGACTACCATACGGGCATAGGCCACAACCACCCTCCCTTGATCGCCGGTGGCAAGATCATCCTGGGATTCACCGGGGGTGACCGTGGCGCCCGCGGTGCAATCGCCGCGTACGATCCCCAAAATGGTGACCTGATCTGGAGGACCTATACCGTTCCCGCCCCGGGGGAGCCCGGTTCGGAGAGCTGGAAGGATAGTGACTACCCACCACTCGGTGGGGCGACGTGGGGCACGATCAGTTACGATCCCGAGTTGGGGTTCGTCTACTTCGGCACCGGTCAGCCTAGGCCCTGGTCTTCGACGCTTCGCGGTCTTGGCGATGCGTTGTACACGAACTCGGTCATCGCGCTCGACATCGAGAACGGCCAGATGGAGTGGTACTTTCAGGTCGTCCCGGAAGACAACTGGGACATGGACTCACCGTACGAAAGCACCTTGCTCGATATGATCATCAACGGTGAGGTCCGTAAGGTGCTCATCCATACCAGCAAGATTGGTTGGGGCGTCGTGTTGGACCGGGAGACGGGCCAGTTCATTCACTCATTCAGGACCGCCTACGACAACCTTATTATGGGTTGGACCGAAGAGGGGCGCCCGATCTTCAACCCGGATCAGATCCCTACAGCGGCGGACGTCGACTCCGACAAGGTCTTCGAGGTGTGCCCGCACTATCACGGGGCGAGGAATCTGAATTCGCCGAGCTACAGTCCGCTCACAGGACTGTATTACATGGGCCTCAACAACAGCTGCATGGATGTCAATTTCGTCTCGGAGGAGCCGGGTGGGAGATACGCTGGTATGAGGTCTCGCGTAAAGATGGTGCCCGGCTACGACTACGTGGGAGAGTTCGTGGCCTTCGATCCGATCACGGGGGAGCGGGCATGGGAGTACCGACTGCCCGGCGGGGCCGCGATGACGGCCGCGGCGTTGGCGACGGCAGGTGGCATCGTGTTTGGGGGAGCTGCGGATCGTCGTTTTTTCGCGCTCGACACGGACACGGGGGAGGCCCTTTGGGAGATGCGCTTGAACGGTGACATATCAGGTGCCCCGGTCACCTTCGAGGTCGGGGGAAGGCAGTACGTCGCCGTCGGCGCGGGAGGTCGTATCGGCCAGACGACTTCCTACGCGCCGTTGACGGGTACGGACGTTCCGCAAGGAAGCGGCGTCATATGGGTGTTCGCGCTGCCATAGACCGCGCCCCGCGACGTGAGCTTATTTCTCGTCCAACGCCTGGAGCGCGATGAGCGAGGCGCTGTGGTTACTTCCGATCCAGAACGTCACCGGCGTCGTTGAATCGTCCACGAACACACGGCGAATGTTGACGCCCTTTTCGGGTAGCAGATACTCGACAAACTCCCCCGTCCCGGGAATGAGCCGCACCACGCGATCGGTGAACATCGACCCGGTCCAAAGGTCGCCGTTCCTGTCCACGACGGTATCGTACGGCTTGGTGCGGGGCGTTGGCGGCTGCCACTCCTGGAATTCCTCGGTCCGAGGGTCGAACATGCCGATCACGTTACCACCAAATCCAGCGTACCAGACGCGGTCTTGCGAGTCGACCCCGCCCCTGCGCGGGCGCGACCCGAGCGTCGGTGTCTCATAGAGGGTGATTCCCCCGGTCTTGGCATCGATCCGACCGATGTGCTCGTTCGAGAAATCCATGAACCACAAGTTGTTCTCTGAGTCCGGCTGAATACCGTACAGGTTGTGCGAGCTACGTGTCGAGTTGAGGAACGGCTCGAAGGACTCGAATTCACCGGTCGCCAGGTCCAGACGATGAACCCCGGCGATCGACCGGTTTTGTAGCCAGACCTTTCCGTCCACGTGGGAGCTCTCCGGAGCCGCGTGGTTTATTTGAAAAAGGCGGGTGCCATGCGGCCCCTTGGGCTGCTCCAGCTCATCGGGAACCTTCCACACCCGGAACTCCTCGGTCTGCCGGTCAAATTTGAAGATGGACCCCTGGAACATGTTGCCTCCCCAGGGATTGCCGTCTCGGTCCAACTTCAAGGCCAGGATGCCGGTGGGATTTCCAGGCCTCGCCTCGGGAACTTGGTATTCCGTGACCTCACCCGTCCGTGGGTCGAGCTTGCCCAAGTACTGTTGCCCGAAGTCGACGTACCACACCATGCCGTCCGGATCGACTTCCGCGTCGTGCGGCGCTGTCGATGGGTTCGGAAGATCATACTCCGTAATGATGACTTGTGTGGCCCGTCCTGTAGGACGGGGGAAGGTCTCGAGGTCGTACTCCCGTTTGCCTGAGCTCAGATTGATGCTGGCCAGATAGTCGGCCTGCCGCCGTCGAGCTTCCTGCTGCCGCTCGCTCCGCTCGGCGAACGGTGTCACCTGCTCGGCGGGACGCCTCTGCGGGTTGCCGGGGAAAGCCGACGTCACATAACCATCCATTCGTTCCAGGACGCCCAGCCAGGCGTCCGCATCGTACTGCGACCGCATGACTCGATCGATGGTATGGCAGCGCACACAGGACTCGAACATGCGCTTCTGCGCTTCTGTCCCGGGAATGCTCTCGAGCCACTCCGCGTTCGTGAGCTGAGCCTCGAGATCCTGGGTCGGGCGGAGGGCGAGATCGACTGTGGCCGTCCCCGACACTCCGACTTCCGCGGCCTTCGGGCCCTCAAGATCATAACCCACGGCACGGATGCTGAGTGTATGCGGCCCTGCTTGCAATCTGCCCTCAGGGAAGTGATACCGGCCCTGGGCATCGCTGATCACGCTGACCGCGATCGTGGAACCCTCCCGCTTTGCGGTGACGACCACCCCTTCCATTGAGCCTTCCGCCGCAGAGGTGACCTGTCCGGTCACCGCGACCTCAGCTTGCGGGAGAGGAGCAAGTTCTCTTTGAGAGGCGAGAGCGATCAGCGCGCCGGCAAGAACCGCCAGGCTCGCAATGACTCCGAAAAACATGCGATTCGTCAGCATTGAAGCACCTCCTTGCACCCCCGCATCCAAGCCGAAACCGTCGGAAAGCTACCGTCGGAATGTGGCACTCGCTAGAGGGCCTCCTGCGTTCCCTGGCCCAGGTGCCCGACGTGGAGATCCCTGTTCCCGACCATACGACTCTGTCCCGGCGCCCCAGTGAAAGTCTGAGACTCTTGCAGCCCCACACGTCTTCGCCGCATGTTCTCCATCAGGTCTGATCCTATCTCCCGCCTGACCGCCGCCCTTGAGGAGGATTATACGATCGAACATGAGTTGGGTGAGGGAGCGGATGTCTCTCTGGCAGGTGCCGGGCATCTAGATTGAAGGCTGTCCCATGGCTTCTTGCCTCGTGCGCGATCGCGGGGTCCGTGCTCTTCTGTGCCGCCCAAGTGGTGCTGGCCCAGGCGACCGAGCCGATCGCGGAAGCTACGGGTGCGTCGAGCGAGACCCCGGCGTCGTATTCTCACGACCCGATGGCCCCCCGGGCACAGGCCATTCGAACGGCCCAAGCGATTGTGGTCGATGGACTGTTGGACGAGCTCGTATGGATGACCGCGCCGGCGATCACCGAGTTCCTCCAGACGATTCCCGACGAAGGTCAGTCGGTCAGCGAAGAGACAGAGGTCCGTCTTCTCTATGACGACGATTATATCTATGTCGGTGCCTGGCTGTGGGACCAAGGAGAGGTGCTCAATCGCATGGATAGGAGGGATTCGGCGGTGCCGGACGCTGATTTCTTCGCGGTTGTGTTTGACAGCTACCATGATCACCGTACTGCCTATCGATTCGGTACGTGGCCATCAGGCGTCAAGAAAGATCAAATCATGACCGCGGGAGGAGGGCTGGGGGGGGACACCTCGTGGGACCCGGTTTGGGACCTCGAAACCACGATCACCGACGAGGGCTGGTTCGTGGAGATGAGGATTCCGTTCAGCCAGCTTCGATACCGGGCGAACGAAGTTCAGAATTGGGGATTTCAGGTCGAGCGCAAGATCAGGCGCAGGGGCGAAGACGCCGCCTGGGCGTTCACTCCCCGTAACCAGCCCCGCGGGGTAGCCCGCTATGGCCATCTGGACGGGGTCGAGGGGATTGGGCAAGGAAAGCGTCTGGAGCTTCTTCCTTACGTCACAGGTCGTGCAGAGTACTTGCGGGTTCCGCGTAGCGAGGCCGCGGGGTTCGACAACCCATTCCGGAGCGGATCGGACTTCTTCGGGAACGCGGGACTGGATCTGAAATACCGGCTCGGAACGAACCTCACGCTGGACGCCACGGTCAACCCCGACTTCGGCCAAGTCGAGCTGGACCCGGCAGTGATCAACCTGACGGCGTTCGAGACGCGGTTCGAGGAGAAGCGGCCCTTCTTCGTGGAGGGTGCCGAGATCTTCCGCTTCGGAGACCTTGGAGGCCGGCCAGGCGGATCGGAGGTGCAGTTACTCTACTCCAGACGCATAGGAAGGACGCCGCAGGGGCTCCTGCCGGGCGGGGCAGCGTATATGGACGTTCCCGGTTCAACGACCATTCTTGGGGCGATGAAACTTTCCGGAAAAACGGCGAGCGGCTGGTCGTTGGGATTTCTGGATGCGGTGACCGATCGGGTACGGGCCCCCTGGGTGGATGTGGATGGCGTGAGGGGGGAGACGGCAGTCGAGGCACGGGCGAACTACATGGCGGCGCGGCTGAGACGCGATATCCGTCAAGGGACGGGCTCGTTCGGGGTGGTGGCGACCGGTGTGAATCGGGCTCTCGGCACCGAGGCACTGGAGGCACGGTTGCGGTCGTCGGCGTATTCGATCGGGGTGGACGGCCGGATCGAATGGAACAGCCAGAAATGGATGCTCGCCGGGAAGTTATCGGGGAGCACAGTGAACGGGAGCGTCGATGCGATCGCACGTGCGCAAGAGAGTTCGGCACGCTACCTGGACCGGCCGGACGCTACCCATCTCCGGTTCGACCCGGCGGCCACATCGCTCACCGGCTTCTACGGGAAGCTCGACTTGGTCAAGCAGGCGGGGAGTTGGCAGGGCAACCTCGGAGTGACGGGGATCAGTCCGGGCTACGAGGTAAACGACCTGGGGTTTCAGAGCTGGGCCGACCGGATCGAACTGAGGTCGAGTTTCGGGTACGAACAGCCCACGGCTGGGCAGCATTTTCGGACGTTGAGCGTCAGCGCGGGCACGACCGGTAGGCTCAACTTCGGCGGTGAGGCGTTGGCGGCCGAGACCAGCCTCTCTCTCCGGGCACAGCACGTGAGCTTCAACCAATTCAATGCCCGCATCGCGCGTCAGTTCGGAGTCTGGAACGACAGGCTGACCCGCGGTGGCCCGCTGACCCGTCAGCCCGCCGGTTATTCTGGGAGCGTCGGGTTCAACACCGATCGGCGCAAGGTCTGGCAGCTTCAGGCCGGGTTTTCATTGGGGGAGGACGACGAAGGGGGATGGACCCGAGGGGGGAATCTCACCCTGGGGGTCCGATTCTGGGAGAGCTACGAGCTCCAGGTCGGGCCGAATGTGAGCCGTACTCGAACCTCCGCTCAATATGTCATGACCGTTTCGGATCCGGCTGCCACTCAAACTTTTGGCCGGCGTTACGTGTTCGCCCCTCTTGACCAAACCACCGTCGGTGTGGAGACGCGACTCAACGTTACGTGCACTCCGGACCTTACGTTCGAGCTGTACGCACAACCGTTCGTTTCAAGTGGGAACTACTCCGGACTCATGGAGCTCGCCGCACCGCGAAGCTTCGATTTCCTTCGCTACGGACAGGACCTCGGCACGGTGACCCGCAGCAGTGACGGCGGGTTCACGGTCGATCCCGATGGCACCGGCTCCAGCATCTTTCAAGTGAGCGCCCTCGACTTCAACTTCCGGTCACTCCTCGGTAACGCCGTGCTCCGATGGGAGTGGCGCCCTGGGAGCACCCTGTTTCTCGTGTGGCAGCAGACTCGCTCGCAGCAGCTGGTACGCACGGGCGGGGGTGGGCTGGAGGACGACGTCGGCGAGTTCAGGCTTGGACGGGACACACGTGCCCTGTTCGGCCTGAAGCCCGACAACGTCTTCATGCTCAAGGTCACCTACTGGTTGAATCCCTGAGATTCGAGGCGTCGTGGCGTTACCCCCGTACTTCTCGCTTCTCCCCGAAGTCGTTGAAGCCGGGGCCCTGTGGCTCACATCGCGGACCTGGGCTGCATCCCCGTAAGGGTGAACTTCTGGACCCTCCGGTTCACGGGCTCGAGGGGTGTGACCTCTGTGACGTAGAGGTTGCCCCTCGAATCCACGTCCATGTGGTGAAGGGTGCCGAAGTCGCCCGGCGCCGATCCCCACCTCCCAAACGAATCCAGGATCTCCAGCGTTTCACGCTCGAGCACCATGACCCGCGCCTGACTGCGGTTGCCGACGTAGAGGAAGCGCTGCTCAGGGTCCGACGAAAACGCCGTGCTCGCGGCCGTCGTGCCATTGCCGCATTCCGGCGCCAGGCACTCGCGGCCAATGAACACCTGTGATACGTACTCCCCTTCGAGCGTGAAGACCTGCACGCGCTTGCCGCCACGGTCGGAGACGTAGACGAGCCCGTCGTCCGATACCTTGGCCGCGTGCACCGGCTGGGAGAAGTGCGGGGGGCCGGGCCCCTCCTGCTCCCGGGCCCAGGCCGGGTCCGCCTCGACGCCCTCGCTCACCTCGTCGCCGAACGCACCCCACATCCTCTTGAACTCCCCCGTGTCAGCGTCGTAGACGATGATGCGCCGGTTGCCGTACCCGTCGGCGATGAAGAGCTCGTTCGTCGTGCGATGGACCCAGACGTCCGCCGGCCGGCCCAGGTTCTGCGTGTCCAGGTTGCCCTGGCTCTCACCGGGCCGACCGATCTGCATGACGAGCTCCCCGCCCATCGTGAACTTGAGCACCTGGTCCTCCGGACCGTTGCCCCCGACCCAGACATAGTCGTTGTGGTCCACGAAGATGCCGTGCTCCGACTGGGGCCAGTGGTACTCCGGGTTCGGTCCGCCCCACCCCTGCACGTAGTTGCCTTCAGGGTCGAACTCGAGCACCGGCGGCGCGGCCATCGACATCTCGTCGGGCTCCAGCGTACCCGGCCGCTGCAGCACCCATACGTGGTCCCTGCTGTCGACGGCCACGCTGGCCACCTGGCCCAGGACCCACCCGTCCGGAATCGTCGGCCAGTCCCGGTCGACCTCGAACGTCGGCACCTCGCCACCCGGCGCCACAGTCGCGGTTTCGCCACCGTCGCAGCCTAGGAAGATCACTGAGGTGACCGACACCAGAAGAAACATTCCTACCCACACCATCCGCTTCATGACCGATCTCCCAGAAAAGAGGATCTCAGCGCAATGTAACCGCTAGGCGTCGTCGGTGAATGGCTCCGAGGCTGGCCCTGGCTCGAGTTGACAATAACTTCCGAGCTTCGGAGGTTGCTCAAACGGGTCAGTCGAAAGTTCGTATGCATCGTTCCCAGCTCTTCTCGAGGAGGAAGCATGATAACGCGATCCCGGATCGCTTGTGGCGTCCTGGCTCTCACGGCCTTCCTGGGTGGCACCTCAGCAGGTTCCGCGCAGCTGACGGGCCTCGAGAACGGGGAGTGGCATTACTTGGGAGGCGACGCCGGGCACACCCGGTCCGCTCCGCAGCTGAACCAGATCAACGCGTCCAACTTCTCCGATCTTGAGGTAGCCTGGATCTGGCGGGGAGACAACTTCGGGCCGAGCGTCGAGTACACGGTCCGGTCCACGCCGGTCTTCGTGGACGGCGTGTTGTACACGGTGGTCGGCCAGCGGCGGCAGGTGGTGGCGATCGACGCCGCCAGTGGCGAGACGATCTGGGTGTTCCGGGAGCCCGAGACGATGAGGTATCTGCGCTCGCCGAGGACGGATTTCGGAAAGGGCGTCGCCTATGCGGAGGTGGACGGACGGGGCGTGATCTACGTCACGTCGCCCGCCTACTTCCTCTGGGCGCTGGACGCCAAGACGGGGCGGCCTCTGGAGGACTGGGGCGCGCCCGTACCGGTGGAGGATTTCTCCGGGACCGGGGTCGTTGATCTGATACCGGACCTCGTGGCAGACTGGGGCCCGTGGCAGGAATTCATGGCCGACCGGGGCATCTACGACCCGGACCACGGGATCCCGAGGCAGTTGGGTATGGTCACCAGCTCGTCGCCGCCCATCGTGGTGAACGGCGTGGTCGTGGTGCTCGTCGGCCACGAGCCCAGCTACGACCAGACCCGGATCGAGAACGTCCCGGGCGACATCATGGGCTACGATGCCAGAACCGGAGAGCACCTCTGGAAGTTCCACGTCATCCCGCGGCCCGGCGAGTTCGGCCACGAGACGTGGGAGAACGACGCCTGGCAGTGGTCGGGAGACATGTCGTCGTGGGCTCCCGCGTCCGCCGACCCCGAGCTGGGGCTCGTGTACATCGTGACGAACGCCTCCACGGTCCAGTCGTACGCGGGCCATCGCCCCGGGCACAACCTGTTCGGCGGCAGCGTCATCGCGTTGGACGTCCAGACGGGCGAGCGGAGGTGGCACTTCCAGATCCACCACAGTGACCAGTGGAACTACGACATTCCTACCGCGCCCATTCTGATGGATCTCACGGTGGACGGACTGGAGATTCCCGCGCTGATCCAGAACACGAAGCAAGGCCTCGTCTTCGCGTTCAACCGGGAGACCGGCGAGCCGATTTGGCCGATCGAGGAGCGTCCGGTCATGCAGACTCAGGTCCCCGGCAACTACACAGCGCCCACGCAGCCCTATCCGACCCGGCCGGAGCCGTTGGACCGCATCGTAACGGATGGGCTCACAGAGGAGTTCGTCATCGACTACACGCCGGACCTGAATGCGCAGGCGCAGATTATCCTGAGTCAGTTCCAGATCGGGGGCCTCTACGTGCCGCCGCTTCCCTACCCCCACGACAACGACTACCGCAATGTCGTCGGCTGCATGGGCGGGTTGAACATCTACCATCCGCCCATCGCGGATCCCTCCACGGGAATGATGTATGCGTCGCACAACCGGCAATGCAGCGCCCCCGGGTTCATGGTGCCCACGAACGGAGAGGACGAGGAGCGGGGGTTGCCCGGACTGAGTGAGGAGGCCTGGAGGGGGCGGGAGCGACATACGCCCACCACGGGTACGACGGTGGCAAGGTACGCGCCGGGCGGTCCTCGCGTGCCACTGCCGCTCATTCAGGGCCTGCCGCTCTACAAACCTCTGTACCAGGCTCTCGCCGCCTACGACATGAACACGGGCGAAAAGCTCTGGGACATTCCGATCGGCGAGACTCCCGAGCGGATCAGGAACCACCCTCTTCTGGCGGGAGCGGACATTTCCACGGGAGGAACCGGCAACTCCATCCAGATGGTCGTGGGCGACCTCCTTGTGCAAACCACGGAGGACCTGCGGGGCAATACCGAAGTGAACGAGAACGGCATGGCGGTCCTGAATGCCCGCAACAAGCGGACGGGTGAAATCCTGGCGCGCGTGGAGCTCCCGAGGCCCGGCCTGTACGGGATGATGAGCTTCATGCACGAAGGAAAGCAGTACATCGTGGTGCAGTCGGGCAGCGCGAGACGCGGCCAGCCGGGCGCGCTGATGGCGCTGACGCTTCCCTAGCCTCCAACCGCCCTCCACACTCGACGAGGCCGGGCCCGAGGGAACTCCCGGGCCCGGCCTCTTTCCCTAGTGGTGCTTTTTTCTTGAGTTACGGACGAACAAGAACCCACTCGGCAAGCTTAGGGTAAACACCAGATGGAAGATGTACCGTCACAGGAAGAACAAGCGGTCCGCCTGATTGCCGACCAGAAAGCCGTGGAGCTGGGGTTCGACCCGGAGACCACCGGGCCCGAGGTCCTCAGAGAGCTGCGGTCCCACGATCATGACTTCTTGGATGACGAGGGAATCGACGAGCGTGATTCTCTGTGGGCGGTCAACTACGCTCCCCCCTCTACCTTCTTCCTCGACGGCCAGGAATATGCCACGGCGGGCAGGGATCTGACGGTGTACGTCCATGTCCCCTCGCGGAGAGTAGTGGCCTATTGGTTGGGGGAATGATGTCAAGGGGGATCACCGGCGTGGGCCGGTTGTCGGGGAGGCGGTGAAACGGTGAGGCGGTGAGACGGGTCAGGGCGTGAATAACTCGAGGGGAACGGCGCCGCCCATCTCGAAATAGCCGCGCGGATTGGGATGGATACCGTCGCAGTCGAACGGCGGGGCGATCCGGTCAGGGTCGGCGGGATCCCGCACTACGGCGTCGAAGTCGAGCACCCCGTCGAACGCTCCGCCGGCACGGATCCAGTCGTTGACCTCCCGGCGGATGCGGGTCTTTGCCGGAGTCCATACCCGAATTCGAGGCGGTGGGCGGGCGGTTGTGGCGTGGAATGATCGTGGTGCCGATGATGCTCATCCCCCGTGCCCTGACCCGCTCGGCGATATCCCGCATACCCGCGATGAGGCGCGCCGCCGAGCTCTCCCGGCGAATGTCGTTGGTGCCCATGAACAGGACGACGTGCGTGACGCCGGAGTGCGACAGGACGTCCCGCTCGAGCCGCTCGAGCCCCGGCGGCGTGGTTGGCGGAGGCCGTAGCCCCTCATCGGAGATCGTGTTGCCGCCGATCCCCTCGTTCACGACCGCGGGGTGCGCGTCAGGCGCTGCGAGATAGAGACGCGTGGCGAGCCAGTCCTCCCACCGGTCGTGGGCATCGAGCGTGGTGCAGCTACCGTCTGTGATAGAATCGCCAAAGCCCACGACCGTGCCGGTGGCGGACCGGGAGCGGACGTCGATCGCTTTCAGCCAGAAGGTGGAGGTGGTCGTACCGGTGAAGGCCTCCGCCGACTCGTCGGCGGTCACGTTGCCGGAGCCGCTGTCGCTCAGATACGACGTCACGTTCGCCTGGCCATGCTGGCTCGGCCGCACGTCGGCCTCCGGAATGTACAGACTGACCGCCAGATCCTGGCGCGCGATGACGCGCATCGGGACCGGATCGCTCTCGACCGACCCTCCGGGCACGACGGTCACGCTCGGCGAACCACCGAAGCGCACAGTCCGGTTGGACCCGGGTGTGAGCGCGGCACCGCGCATGACCGGGCCCACATAGGCCGCCCCGATGACGAGCGGGTCCGTGCCGAACGTATTGTCGAGCCGCACGCGCACAGACTCGCCTCCCGCCGTCACGCGCACGATCATGCGCACCGTGGCGTTCGTGATCCGGGTGGTGCCGAGGCCCTGCTGCGATGTCGCCCACGCGGTCACCCAGCGGGTGCCCTCGGTCTCTTGTGCAGAGCCACCGGAGGGCGCTCCGAACCCGACCACGGCGGCGATCACCGCCAAGAACGCCACTATCCTGCTGACCCTCGTCGTTCTCATCATCGCCGTACTCGTCCTGGTCGCCCTGATTGCCTCGGTCGGCCCAATATTACCTCGGTCGGCCCGATATTGCCTCGGTGGGCCCGATATTGCCCTCGGTTCGCCCGATAAGGATAACCAAACAAAATCCCCTTGACTGGTCGGGATAACGTGAGGGGCGGGACCGAGCGTTGCAACCTTCCCGCCCTTCGCGCCGTCCGAGTAGGTATCCCCTCGTAAGCGACCCCGCCGCGGCGACGGGAAGGAGACCACGTGCGGGCGACGCTGTGACGGTGAGGGGTGGTGCGGATAACGGGGTCTGTGACGGGTCGCGTGCTGATGGTTCTCCTTTTGGGGCTTCCGTACGGGGCAGCCTCCGCTCAACAACCCCGTGTCGACGAGGCGCTGGCTCGAGATGTTCCGGCCGATGAGGCCGACACACCCGCCCCGCCAGCCCTGCTCACCATGGCCACCGCCACCCGTGCGTTAGACCCCCCGGTGATCGACGGCCAGAATACCGATGCGATCTGGCGAACCGCCCCCCAGTTTTCCGACTTCCGGCAGTTCGCGCCCCGCGTCGACGCGGATCCGTCATTCCGCACCGAGTTTCAGGTGGCCTTCGACCAGGATCGGCTCTACGTCTACGTAAGAGCATGGGACCCCCACCCCGACAGCATCATGCGTGCGCTGACACGTCGCGACGTGCGCGGACCCTCCGACCAGATCGGGGTCATCGTCGACTCCTACAACGACCGCCGGAGCGGGTTCGAATTCTATGTGAACCCCGATGGGGTAAAACGGGACCTGGCGATCTACAACGATGTGCAAGAGGACCGCTCCTGGGATGGAGTATGGGACGTGAGGACGGTCGTCGATTCGGAGGGATGGACCGCCGAGTTCAGCATTCCACTGTCTCAACTGCAGTATGCGGACGCTCCCCGTCACACGTTCGGGTTCAGCATACGGCGCGACATCGAACGCTTCGCGGAGCGGGTGGCATGGCCGGAATATTCGCCCACACGACAGGGACTCGCCTCCCAGCTCGGACGACTCGAGGGCATCTCCGAGATCGGTTCGGCTCAGTCGGTCGAACTGACCCCCTATCTCCTGACGGAGAACGTCACGATGCCGTCCCCGAATGGCGGTTTCGGGCGGGAGCAAAGACTCGCGGTCGGGGGCGACCTCAAGTTCGGCATCACCCCGGGCGTGACGCTCGACGCGACTGTGAACCCGGACTTCGGACAGGTCGAAGCGGACCCAGCCGTCCTCAACCTGAGTGCGTTCGAGACATTTTTTCCCGAGCGGCGACCCTTCTTCGTGGAGGGCACGGGACTCTACCGATTCCGCCTCAACTGCTACATCGTCGTCGACTGCAGCACGAATGAGGGCCTGTTTTACTCCCGTCGCATCGGTCGCGCCCCCGCGTTGCTAGGCGCGAATGGTGGCCCGGACACCCCGACCGCTACACCCATCGCCGGAGCGGCCAAGCTCACGGGACGGACACCGGGGGGGCTGTCGTTCGGTTTGCTGGACGCCGTCACTCGGCACGTAGGGGGTATCGACGACCGCACGGCCGAGCCGCGCACGAACTTCGCGGTCTTACGTGCCCAGCAGGACCTCCGGGGCGGAGAGGCCGACATCAGCGTGATCGGTACCGCGGTGAACCGTTCCCTCGACGCGTGGACCCGCCCATGGATGCACGAGAGTGCTTACGCCACCGGCTTGAGCGCCCGCAATCGGTTCGGCGACGGGAATTACGAAGTGACCGGCTCGGTGACCGCCTCCCGTGTCGCGGGCGAACCCGAAATGATCACACGAACCCAGCTCAACTCGGTGCACTACTACCAACAGCCCGGAGACGACCTGGAGCTGGACTCCACACGTACGTCGCTCGCTGGCCATGCAGAACAGATCAAGATCGGGAAGTACGGCGGCGGGTACACCCGCTTCGAGAGTAGCCTGGTCCACCAGTCCGCCGGCTTCGACGTGAACGACCTAGGGTTTCTGCGTCGGGCGGACCGGCTGAATTGGAGCACCTGGGCGTCCCTGAACTTCCGGGATCAACGCTGGATCTATCGGTGGGCCCTGGTGAACGCCAATCACTGGCAGACGTGGACCACGTCCGGGCTCCAGACCGAGAACGACTGGAACTTCAATGGTCACATGGGCCTGAACAACAACTGGAACATCCACGTCGGAGGGACCTTCGGCGCGCTCGGACAAACCTTTTGCGATCGCTGCACCCGTGGCGGGCCCGCGCTGCGCCAATCCCGTGGCTTCTACCCCTGGTTCGGCTTCAATGGGGACAACCGGCGGACCCTCATCCCGTCCGTGTGGGTGAACCTGCGGTACACCGACGAGGGCGCGACGCATAGCTCGTCGATCAGTCCCAGCCTCTCGATCCGGCCCTCCTCCCAGCTTCAAATGTCATGGGGCTTCAACATCAGCCGGGGCCAAACGGACAGCCAGTGGTACGGCAACATCGTCGACGGCGCGGGCGCTACCCACTACACCTTCGCCCACCTCGACCAACGCACCCTCTCGCTGACCGCGCGCATCAACTACACCGCGAGCCCTGATTTGACCGTCGAGTTCTACGCGCAGCCATTCGTGAGCACCGGCACCTACTCGGATATACGGGAGGTGAGCGCCACGCCCGAGGCTGACTCGTACGAGAATCGCTTCCAGCCGTTCACGCCGCCGGTAGGCTCACAGAACGCGTTCAAGTCCAGGCAGTTTCGCACGAACACGGTCCTACGTTGGGAGTATCTGCCCGGCTCCACCCTGTTCCTCGTGTGGGCCCACGGCCGCGAGGCCTACACGGGTGAAGAAAACCGGCGTTCCTGGGGGAATGAGTTCCTCGACATCTTCGACGTTCACGCCGACAACACATTCCTGATCAAGGTGGCGCACTGGTTCAACTGGTGAGCGGACGTTGCGGCAGCTTACGCTCGGCTGCTACGCCCTCCGCTCCCACGGCCCGATGATCGCCAGGGTGAGACCCTGAAGCTGCATATTCACGAACAGCGTCGTGCCGTCCGGTGAGAAGCACGACCCGGCGAACTCCCCAGTCCCCGCCTGATTGTGGCCGAACTCATATATCTCACCCGCGGGCGTGACACCGAAGAGATAGTCGTCTCCGGTGCCATCCTCGCACACGATGAGGTCGCCCCATGGGGCAGCGGTCAGGTTATCGGCGTTTTCGACCAAAGTGCCGTCGTTGGGCTCGATGAAGAGCTCTAGGGTGCCTGATTCTTCCGACTCGCGCGACGTGCCCTCGTACGGACTGGGCACGTAGCGCCAGATCTGTCCCTTCCTCGCATCGCCGCCGTTCGTGCAGGTGAAGTACACTGCGTTGTTGGCCCACCACATCCCCTCACCCCGCGCGAAGCGGGCGGCCCCAGCCGCAAAGCCCCGAAAGCGCAGGTCGTCGTCCGGCGATTCCACGTCGCTCATGTCGATCCAGCTCACCGCGAGGAGCGAGCCGGGCCGGACGGTCTGCGCCTCCCAGTTTCGCGTGTCCATCGAAGACTGATCGAGGACGCGGAGGGTTTGCAGGCGGCCGCCGGCCGCGAGCTCACCCGGGCGGTCGGGAATGAAGCGATAGATCAGTCCGTTCCCCTGGTCTTCGGTTTGGTAAACGATGCCGGACGCGGGGTGCACCGCCACGGCCTCGTGCTCGAAGCGTCCCATCGCTTTGAGGGCCACAGGCGTGACCACCCCTCCGTCCCAGGTCGCAGGCACCTCGAAGTTGTAGCCGTGATCCTCGAGGCGACCTTCGCCCGCGTTGTCCACTGTCTCCTCGCAGCTGATCCAGCTTCCCCACGGGGTCGGGCCTCCGGCGCAGTTGACGAGCGTGCCCGCGAGGCTCAGCCGGTGCCCGACCAGGCGCTGCTCGCGCGTGTCGAACAGGAGCGTCGTAGCTCCGCCCAGCGCCGCCCGCCCGCTCTCTCCGATGTCGTAGACCGCCCCCGGGTCGAGGCGCCCGAGAAGCTCGTTATCGAGTCCGAACGGCCCCAACCGCCCTGGAGTATCCCAACGCAGCTCGTGATTGCGTACCAGGAGTGTGTATCCGTCGGGCCCGGGGAACGTGGCCATCCCGTCGTGTCTGGCGGGTACGTAGAAACCGTCGTTCATGCGCTCGCCCACGCGAGAGACGACCGTGTAGCTGAAGCCCTCCGGCAGCGCGAGCAGACCCTCGGGGTCGTCCATCAGTGGGCCGAAGCCGAGGACAGGTGCGGGAAGCAGGCCATCCAGGCCATAGGAACGCCTCAGACCGGCGAGGCCCAGGGACATGGCGCCGGCGGCTGCGAAGAAGCTCCTTCGCGAAAGCGACGACTGCGGCGCGGTCATGGCGCGACGTGGCATGGTGTCTCGATGATGAGGGGTTTCAAAAGTCGAGGCTAACCTCGCGCCCGCATCGATCTTTGACCAGGGGTCCTCGGATGATCAGCGCCGTCCATCGATCACAATGAGGCATACCGTCACCTCTGTCCCTGGGCCCCTCCGCACGCGAGACCAAGGTAGGCCGTGATATACGAGGATACCGGAACACGCCATTCTGGGCCTGTGACGGGCCCTTGCTTGTGCCTACCGGTGGCAACAACCGGGTTCCGTACATACTTTTGTGGCACACATCCGTAGTCCACAGCTCATGCCAGGGGGGCTCAATGAAATCGCTCGCGACCGCTGTCGTAATCGGGATCCTCGGCTTTGTGGCCACTTCGAATCCTCTTTCTGCGCAGGCGGTGTGGATCGGAGGCGGAGGAACGTTCCCCACGAGCGACTACGGGGACTTTGCGAACACTGGGTTCCTGTTCATGGCCGGAGCGGGTCTCCCGGTCGGAGACCAAGGCGTGTCCGTTGGCGTGGGCGGTTACTACGGTCAGAACAATCACGAGGCCGTCGACGGAGATAAGACCAACCCGTACGGCTTTACGGGCTATGTGGAATATGACTTTGCGGGCCGAGACGCGGAGCGCACCTTCTACGTGCTTGGGGAGTTGGGCGTCCTCTGGCACAAGTTCGGTTCAGACACATCCCCGGAGTCGACGGAGTCCGGCTTCGCGTACGGGGGTGCGGCGGGCTACGCCTTCCCGCTTGGCGGTGTCACCGGATGGGCGGAAGGGCGATTCACGCAGGCAAGCATCTCTGACGCGAACACTCAGATCATCGAGACGGTCTACAAGGTCGGGTACCGCCTGATCGCGGATGTCGCTCGCGTAAGAGCCCAGACCATGCGACGACTGACGGCCATCATGTTCACGGACATGGTGGGCTACACGGCCCTCATGCAGGAGGACGAATCCAGCGCCACAACGTTGCGGGATCGTCACCGGACGGTGCTACGCGAGAGCATCGAAGCGCACCAGGGTGAGATCGTCCAGTTCTACGGCGACGGAACCCTCAGTGTGTTTCCGAGCGCGGTACAGGCGGTGGACGCCGCCGTCGACATCCAGCGACGCTTCCAGCGGGACCCCCCCATCCCCGTCCGAATCGGCCTCCACATCGGCGACATCGTGCACGAC
The DNA here is from genome assembly GCA_965248195.1 of Longimicrobiales bacterium. Lineage (GTDB taxonomy): Bacteria > Gemmatimonadota > Gemmatimonadetes > Longimicrobiales > Gaopeijiaceae > UBA822. The sequence goes on from CBDFIQ010000001.1 coordinate 146,346, forward strand.
CGGGACGGCGTGCACGGCGACGGTGTCAACGTCGCCGCCCGCGTGCAGGCGCTTGCGGTTCCGGGATCGGTGCTCATCTCGGGCGGGGTCTACGAGGAGCTCAAGAACCATCCTCGTCTTCCCACACGAGCCCTGGGGGACTTCGAGCTCAAGAACGTCGAGAGGCCTCTGAGCATCCACGCCGTGGCCGCGTCCGCACTCGCAGTTCCTTCGCCCGCCGATCTGTCGTCGAGCCGCGACCGGACCCAGAAGTCCATCGCAGTGCTCCCCTTCGTCAATATGAGCTCGGACCTCGAGAACGAATATTTCACCGACGGGATCACCGAGGAGATTCTCAACACCCTGGTCAAGTTCGACGACCTGAAGGTGACCGCGCGCACCTCGTCCTTCGTCTTCAAGGGGAGGCACGAGGACGTCCGGGAGATCGGCCGGGCGCTGAACGTCGGGGCCGTGCTCGAGGGCAGCGTCCGCAAAGCGGGAAACCGCGTGCGCATCACCGCGCAACTCGTCGACACCGCCGACGGCTACCACCTCTTCAGCAACAGCTACGACCGGGTGCTCGAAGACATCTTTGCGGTCCAGGACGAGATCGCGCGCACCATCGCGGGGGAGCTGCGCGTCCTGTTCCCCGTGGCGGGGGCGCACACGCCCACCACGGTGCGGAAGCCCACCGAGAGCTCCGAGGCCTACAGCCTATACCTCCGGGGTCTGCACTGCTGGAACCAAATGACGCCTGAGACGACTCAGGAGGCGCTCCGCCATTTCCGCGATGCCTTGGCGCTGGATCCGGACTTCGCCCTCGCCCATACCGGGGTCGCTCGCTGCTACACCCACCTCGGGGCCCAAGGCCGACTCCCCAGCGAAGAGGCCTACCCTGCGGCGCAAGAGGCCGCCCAACGCGCCATCGAGCTAGATCCGGAGATCGCCATGGGTCACGTGTCGCTGGGGATGGTGAGGCTCTTCTACGACTGGGACCTGGAGGCGGCCCGGAGCTGCCTGGAGCGTGCCATCGAACTGAACCCGGGATCCGCGGAAGTCCGCCACTGGGCTGGCTACTACTACATGGTCTCGGGGCACTTCGACGAGTTTCTGGAAACCGCACAGGTGGCCGCGTCGCTCGACCCACTCTCGTTGCTCTCCCTCGACCTCTTGGGTACTGCGAACATCTTCGCGGGAAGGCCCCGGGACAGCCTGATCCACTACGATCGCGCACTCGAAATCGACCCCACCTTCCGCACCGCCATCGAGGGGCGTGCCATGGCCTACGACCGCCTGGGAGAACACGACCGGGCCATCGAAGAATTCCTGCGCTACCGGGCGCTGACGCCCGGAGGCGTGGGGGGCCTGGGCTCCGGAGCGTCCTTGTTCGCGCGGGCGGGCCGGACGGAGGAGGCGCTGGGCTACCTCGCCGAGCTCGAGGAGCTGGAGCGGACCAGCCCGGAACTCACCCTCCATTTCGACTTCATGGTCGCCCTCACCGCCCTCGGTCGTATCGACGAGGCGGTCGAGCGGCTGGAACGAGCCATCGAGGCCCGCATCGGCTTCGTGGTCTTCGTCCGACACACATTCCCCTGGGAGAACCTGCGCCCCGATCCCCGTATGGACGAGATCCTGGCCGCCGTGGGGCTGTAGTGAGACCGGATCCAGGTTCCCGACCGGGCTCCTCTATAGAATTGGAAACTCGTCTATCGACTGCCCGGCTGCGGGCGTGTGGGACGTCTCAGAGCGGTCGACTACTTCGGGGAATCAGTGGGAGACTCTGCTTCGGCCGTCACGATCGGTCGAGACTGTTCAAGCGTGGCCGCACGTAAGCGCTGGGGGCTCCAGCGTCGTCGGGCGCTTTCGGGAATCGCGTGAGCGGCGCCACGTATCACACCTTCTGTATGGAGCTCGGAGAAGCATTCAACCAGCTTGGGCTCCAGGGCGCCGCCCGACTCCGACTGCACGAACTCCAGCGCCCACTCCTCAGTCTTGGCTTTTCGGTAGGCGCGCTCGGCGGTGAGAGCGTCGAAGATGTCAACCACAGCGAGTATTCGTGCGCCGAGGGGGATCTGCTCGTCTTTTAACCCATCTGGATAGCCGTTTCCGTCCCAGCGCTCGTGATGATGCAGGACGCACATCTTAGCCGTTTCGCTGATGGGCGCGTCCTTGAGGATTCGGTATCCGAGGACCGTGTGCTGCTTCATGATCTCGAACTCTTTACTCGTCAGCTTGCGGGGCTTGAGAAATACGGAGTCAGGAACGCCGACCTTGCCGATGTCGTGAAGACTCGCGCCCATCCAGAGACCCTCGAGGAAGTCGTCCTCATGGCCGAGCTCGTCGGCGAGAGCGCACGAATAGGTGGCCAGACGTTGGCAGTGTGCCTCCGTCCCCTGATCCCGCGCCTCGACCGCCGTGCTGATACCCGTCAGGATCCCCAGATAGGCTTCCTCCAAGCTGCGTGTGAGCGCCCGGTTGTGGAAGCCCAGATGGAGACCCGAGGCAACGGACAGTAGCGTGTGCCTGTCCAGCGGGCCGAGGCTGCGGCTCGCGTGCACGTAGAGCACCCGGCGGCGCTCATCCTGGTCGACGACAATCGGCACGAAGGCCTCATTTCCGCCTGGCCCGACCGTAGCTTCGCCGTTGTTCTTCGCCACGACTCGTCGAAGCTCGCTCCAGTCCTGTGGCGGAGCACCGATCCCGCCCACAACCTCCCAGAACTCACCGCCCTCCTGGAGGAGCAGCACCGAGCTGGCGTCCAGCGCACCACCCAGGGTCTCGAGCAGTGGCGTAAGGGTCTCGGCGAGTTGAAGCTCGTCGAACCGGATGTCCCGGAGTCTGGCGATTACCTGGATGCTTCGGTCACGGGCGAGGACGTCCACTCCGGAGACGTGAAGCCGATAGCCCATCGTCATCGGGAATATGAGCCCCCAGGCGAACGTGGGGCCCGCAACGCCGAAGACCAACCCGGCGGCGAACGGTAGCCAGAATAAAAGCAGCAAGCCCCCCCAACCCATCGCCCAGATCAGGAAGCCCGTTCCGGGAGACCGCCTGAGGAACACAGTGGCGCCCGCGAGCGCGAGGACCCAGACCAGCAAGATCTCCAGACCCGGCGGTACGTCGTATCGTATTCGTCCGTCGAGCAGCGTGGCGAGGTCGCTGGCGTCCACGAAGAAGCGAGGGATCGAGGCATGCATCGGAGTGGTGACCGTTTCGACTCCCGGGCCGTTCGGGCCCACCAGCACGATGGCGTTCTCGAATAGCGGGCGAGCCCGTGCGGGCAGCTCGCTGCCGCGCAGCAGGTTCTCAAGGGAGAAGGGCGGAAGGACCGTTCGATGGTCGATGTAAGACTCGCGCCCCACCTCGATTCGGTGCTCGCCAAGCTCGAGGATCCCGCTCGCGAGTCGGACTTGACCAAAAGGCACGTCCAGATGCACGCGCAGGGCTTCCACCGCGAGCGACCAGTAGGGTAGGCCCAGAACCTGTGACTGGGGCTGAGCCCGCCGGACGACGGAGTCGGGGTCCAAGCTTGCCGAACGGACGCCCACTCCGGTCGCCGCCTCAGTGAAGAGGGGCGGTGGAAGCGAGGCCTCCTGCACGGAAAGCGCCGTCGCCCCATTGCCCGAGGGCTGGACCCACTTCACGTCGGCGGCCAGCACGATGTCCTCATGCGCCGACAGCAAGCTGGCGAAAGCGGAATCCGCTGCCGGGTCACCGCTGTTCTCTGTCAGGATCACATCGAGCACGATCACTGACGCTCCGGCATCACGGACCCGCTGGATGAACTCCCCCAGCATCCCCCACGGCACACTCCACTCGCTGGCTCTACCCGCTCCAGCTGACGGGCTTGTTCCTACCACCAGCAGGTTGTCCGGCAGCTCGCGCTCGAGAGCTCGCTGCCGGACGTCGAATGCCCAGCGGTCCAAACCCGCAGTCCACGCGGTGATCGGGAAGCGGTCGCCACCCAGGATGGCCAAGGTCAACATGGCGGCCAGGCCTCCCCCAGCGCTCACGGCGAAATAGCTGGATCTTCGGCGCAGGGTAAACCGTGGCATGGCGGCGAACAGCTTTTTGAGTAAACGACGCACGGCGTTCCTCAGCCTATCTATGACGTACGATCCCGGCCGCTAGCAAACGGTAACTTCCGCCCGCAGGCTGGTTTTCGGGCGCGGACCATATTTAGAGGCAGGGAATATTTAGAGGCAGAGAATCTTTAACGTTGCTGCCTCGCCCGCGGAGATGCAATGATTACGGTCGAAAGGCTCGACGCGGGCCTCTTCGAGGTCTATTTGGTATCCCTACGCCCGCCCCGGCAGGCCGGAGTACTCCCCCCGGTTGAGGTGTCGGTTGGGCCGGTTTTGTGTGTCGATTCGTCGCTGATCCGGCTAGCGTCCTTCTTTCCTCGCGATCCGTCCGTTGACGCGAACCCAGGTGACGGCTCCGCTTTCGTCACGGATGAATTCGACCGGCATGCCGGTATATGCGCGCGGCGGGCCGGAATACGCGAGGTCGGGCCCCCAGAAGACCAGCCGGTAGGCATTCTGGCCGCTTCCGACGACGAGCCGTCCGGCTGTGGCGCGGATCTCCACGACACTCCCAGGCGGTCTCAAGTAGCGCCCTACGTACTCCTCGAGCGGCGGCTGCGTGGCGAGCGGCTCGGCATGGAGCGTCATCCGCTCGTTGCCGCCTCGGTTGCCGCCGGTCGTCTGATTAGGCGAGAGCGCGAGTCCTTCGTAGGTGTCGAGGATGACGGTCGCGACGTCTTCGTTGAGCCTCCAGCCGACTCGGTGATTCGTGAGGATCGCGAAGGCGAGATTCCGGTCCGGCACGAGCTGGACGTGCAGACAGTGGCCGCCGAGCGAGCCCCCGTGCTGCGCGGTGAGCACACCGTTCAGCCTGCGGAGGTGCCACCCGAGACCCATCTCGTCGGTCGTGCTGTTCTTCTGGATTCGTGCGGTGCGTGTCGCTTCGAGCGACGACCGCTGCAGGAGCCGCTGGTCATCTCCGGTCGTGCCGTCACCGAGGTGGAATTCGGCGTAGCGTAACAGGTTCTCGATGCTCATCGCGCAGCCACCCGCCGGGACGTTCGCCGGAAGCTGGAACGGCCGGATGACGACCGTCTGGCTCCCCTGCTCCCGGTGCGGCGCAGCGAAGCGGTGCGTCATCGCCTCGCCGGTGCGCGTGAAGGCTCGGTCGAGCCCGAGCGGATCGAAGACCAGGTCGCTCAGCGCCTCGCCGATGGTGCTGTCCGTCACGACCTCCAAGACACGTCCCGCTACGCCGAAGCCCGCGTTGTTGTAACTCCAAACCTCGCCGGGCCTCGCGAGCTGCGGCAGGTCGGTGAGCCCATCGGTGAAGCTGGCGAGCGTCGCGGGTCCGCGGTCCGGAGTCCCGAGCTGGCCGTGCCACCCCGGCGTGTGCGTGAGGAGATGCCAGATCCGCACCCCGCGGCTTGCCGCCTCGTCCGCGACACGGAAGTCAGGCAGGTACTCCCGCACCGGTGCCTCGACGTCGACGCGGCCCGCGTCGTGGAGTCGCATCATCGCGGTCGCGACAACCGTCTTGGAGATCGAGGCGATCGGGAAGACCGTGTCGGGCGAGACCGGCTGAGGGTTGTCGACGTTCGTGAGGCCGAAGCCCCGCCTCTGTGACCCCCCGTTCCTGGAGAGGCCGAAGGCGACGCCCGTGACCCGGTACTCGGCCATCTTCGCTTCGATGAGCCCACTGATGTCGTCGAAGCGCGGGTCGAGCTGGGGGGCGCCCCGTCCACGCTGCCATCCCCTGCCGTAAGGATTAGGTAAACCAAAAGCCCTTTGACGGGTCGGGATAACGTGAAGGGCAGGAGCAAAGCGGTCAAATCAAATATCGGGCGATGCGTCAATGGGATTCATGCCTCTCCCCGCCCCGCAACTCGGGAGTCCCGGCATTGGCGATCACGATATTGCCGTTGCTGAGCCGTCGCGCTCCGCTCGCCTGAAAGAGCAGATACTCCTCCGGGCCATCGAACGCGCCGATCGTGAGGGTCGGGTCGCTCGACAACCGCCACGCCGTCGCCTCCGGGCACTCCTCCTCAAAGTTTTCGTAGATCGTGACGCCGGAGCTCGTCCTCGATCGCGGCCAGATCCTTGCCGGTCTGTCGGTGGAATCGCCCCAGCAAGGCATCCAGCTCGGGACCGAGGTCGACAGGCAACGAGTCGCCCCGGACGATGAGCGTTCGGGGGTGCGCTTGCATCTCGTCCAGTACGATGAGCTCGCGAAGGAGTCCCTGCGAAGCCCCGTCGAGGAACACGACGACGAGCGTTGCACGACGAATCAGCTCGTCGGCGACGGTGCCCCAGAGCGGATCTTCCCCTTCCGGGCGTGGTTGAGCAGTCATGTCACCTGACAACGACCCATCTTGGGACGTCTTTCTCTCCTACGCTCGGAAGGACGACGAGAAGTTCGTCAAAAAGCTCAGAGACGACCTGGTATCCGAGGGCAAGAGCGTCTGGTGGGACCGCGAGGCGATGGAGAGTCGCGGCCGGGGATTCCCGCTCGAGATCCGAGACGCCATCTGGCATTCCAATAGGGTGGTCGCTGTGCTCGGTCCGGTAGCTCTCCAGTCCGACTACGTGCGGTTCGAATGGTCGCACGCTCATCTCTACGCGAAGGCCGTCGTTCCGATCCTGAGGAAGGGAGCGTACGACGGCCTGGGGCAGGATACGGCGACGCTTCTGTTCCGCGACGAGATGGAGGGCCTCACCGAAGAGCTACGACCCGCCGAGTTGGCGGAGCGGCACTGCATCGACTTCACTGATGACGAGAAGTATCCGGACGCCCTCGAGGAGTTGTTGGACAAGCTGGAGGGAGAGATTCTCCCGCTGGCCGACCTTCATGCTGCGCCCAGGTTCCCTCCACCAAACTTCGTGCCGCTCCCGAAGATCGTGGGCATGCTGTCCGATCTCCTGATCTACGACGTCGATGACCCGCGGTCACTGCGCACGGACATCAGGACCACCGTCTTGCGCGGGCGAGGGGGAATGGGCAAGTCCGTCATGGCGAACGCCTTCGCCAATGCGGTCAAGACTCGGTGGGCGTTCCTGGATGGGATCTTCTGGGTGCCCATCGGGCGGAGTCCCAACGATGAGAGACTGCTCGAGGCTCTTCGCCACATCGCGCTCCACGTAGACAGGAACCAGCTACCGACATACACGGACCGGCGGATCGCGAGGACGCTTCTGACTGAAGCCCTCAGCGAAACGCGATGTCTTCTGATCTTGGACGACGTGTGGGAAGCCGGAGACGTCCGGGACTTCACAGACGTCCTCGGACCCGCTTGTTCACTGCTCATCACGACCCGGAACGACGACGTCGCGGCTGGTCTGGGTGCGAGCCGCGTCGACCTGGAGACGTTGCCGCTCAAGAAAAGTGTCGCCCTTCAGCTGCTTGGCGATTGGGCCAAACAGTCGCCCGAGACTCTCCCACCCGAGGCCGAAGTGGTGGTGAAATTCTGCGATCACGTTCCGCTGGCTCTTGCCCTGTGCGGTGCGCTCATCCAGAAGGGTGAGACCTCGTGGCCGCGACTGCCGACCGTTCTGGCCGAGGCGAGGGAGCGAGTCCTGGACTCCTCGCTCCCCGCGTACGATCCGAAGGAGATCAACGTCTTCACGCCTATCGCCGCCAGCCTTCAATACCTGAAGGAGCTCGATCAGGAGGACGAGAAGGTCGGCAAGGAGCCGCTTCATCGATACGACAGCTATGTCGACCTGGCCGTCCTGCCCAACGATGCCCTGACCCCGGAAGCGGTCGTGTGCGCCCTCTGGATCGCCAACCAGGCCTTGGACCAGGATCTGTCGGTGAAGCTCCTCAGCCAATTGGACAGCAGAGCCCTGCTGCGGTTCCTTGGGGACCCTCCACTCGGGGAGATCCTGCTCCACAACCTGCAACACTTCTTCCTCGCCTCCCGGATCGACGCGGAGGAGACGACGGTGCTCCACGGTGTGCTCGGGAGGGCATTGATGCAGCTATGGAGCACCGATCGGTCCCGGGGGGGGGGGGGGGGGGGGGCCGGAACCGGAGCGAGCTCTGGAGCTGGAGGAAGACGACACGGTGACGAGCTACTGCGTACGGTTCCTATGTCGGCATCTCCGGGAAGGCTGCTGTTGGGAAGAGCTGGGACGGCTTCTGGCAGATGTCCGATTCCTGCGGAGGAAGCAGGAGCCGGCCGCCCAGCTCGGATTGGAGGAGGAGATCCTGGATCTGTTGGCCGATGAGGAGGCGCCGATGGAGCGTGTCCTCGAGGGCATCGCTTCGGCCATCATGGATGGGATGGAGCTGTCGCGGGAGAAGGCGGATTGGCTGGACACGCTCGCCTATTGGATGGGCAGTGCGAAGCCGGCCGGTGACGAGCGACGCCGGGAAGGCCTGAAGCGGGTCGCGATCGAGTTGGATGAGGCCTGCGGCGAAGTATCGAGGGACCTTGCTGAGAAATACCTGAACGAGGGGGAGCTCGATTCGGCTATGCGCTTCGCGGAGTTGCGAACCTGGGTTTGCCAGCGGAGAGGGGACTACCGGGCACTGGTCGACGCGTGCGACGCAGGCGAGGCGATGTGCAGGACGGAGCAAGTTGCGGCAGGGTACCGAACACTGGGACTCTCCGAGTTCATACGCATGCGGGCGTACGCACTAACGCATCTGGCCGGGACGGCTGGCGGCGATGGCAAAGACGTGCGGGCGCGCGTCGCGCCGGAGTTCGATGAGCTGAGTCGGGTCTTTGCCGAGATCGGAACTGAGGGATGGAGGCTCAGCAGAGAGGAGTGGCTGGCCCTGCAGGAGAGGGGAGCCGGAGGCTTCGCGCTGTCACATCGGCGTTCCCGCGATGACTCGATGACCTTCAAAGCAAACGTCGTCTCCAACGAACATGACGCCATCGGTGCGATGTATCTGATTCAGGTCCTGGAGAGTCGCGGGGGTTTCGTGAACTGGATCCACCATAAGGACTTCGAGCCCGGGCAACTCGATCAGGAGGGTGCCCGGCTCACCGTCCTGCTCGGCGGCCCCAAGACTCCCGATTTCTCAGACGTGGCACACCGCTTCTACGAATCCGACCGCGACGCCTACCTGCGAATGTACTCGGGGCTTCACTTCGGGCCTATCGCTCTCAAGCTCGTGGACGAGGAGACTCGCTCCGTGGCGTTCATGTTAGGGGGGGCCTCCAAGCTCCACACGTTGCAGGCGGTCCACGACTTCGCGAATAGCGATGAGGTGACCCACATCATCGGCTAGTATCGGGCCTCTTTGTTATTCCGGGGGCTGACGATCACCACGCCTTCCACGAAGACGCCAGGCTAGCGTCCGTCCGCCTCGACCGGGAGGGCGAAGACGTAGATCGCGTTGCTCCGATTGCCCCCAACCGGCGCCGCCACGTATTGCCTGCCGTCGACCGCGTAGGTGATCGGGAACCCCTGCACCGAAGCGGGCAATCGCGTCCGGAACAGGACGTCGCCGGTGGCGGCATCGTGGAAGTACAGATTACGGTCGGTGTCGGCACTGACCACCAGGCCGCCGCCCGTCGTAAGCGCCGCCGCGTGCGGGGCCGTGGGCGTGGAGTGCCGCCACAGGATCTCGCCGCTGTTGATGTCCATGGCGATCAGGTGGCCGCGGTGGTCCGGGCTGTCGGGGTGCGCCGTGGTTCCTTCCGAGCGCCACCCGCTGTTCGAGTAGTAGGGCGCTTGGATTACCTTTTCGATCTCGGTGAACGTCCCCCGTACACAGGTCGGGTGTATGGGGATGTATAGCGCCTGCGTCTGCGGGTGATACGCCGACGCCGGCCAGTTCCTGATGCCTCGGAAGTCGGGGCAGAACCCGAGCTCCACCCCTACCTGAGGGATCGTTCCGGGCCGGTAGGTCACCTCGCCCGTCCGTGGGTCTACGTCGATCAGAGTTTGATACCCGAGGTCGTGCGCCGCCACGAACGCTCCACTCGTCCGATCGATCTCCCAGAGGATGCCCATCTTACCCATCTTGAAGAGCGAGCGTCGGCCGTCGTGGTCGATGAGCACGCTCTCGAACACGTCATCAAGATCATGGGTCTCGCCCGGCACGAACTGGTAATACCACTCCAGCTCGCCGGTCGCCGGATCGAGCGCGAGCACGCTGTTGCTGTAGAGCGCGTCGCCGTCGGTCCCCCGGGTCAATCGGGCCCAGGGCTTGGCCTGTGACGTCGACCAGTACGTCAAGTTGGTCTCCGGGTCGTAGCTGCCCGGAATCCACGAGTCGGCGCCGGCTCGATATTCGAGGAGCAGGTCGCCCCAGGTGTCACCTCCGGGCTCGCCGGGAGCCGCGATGGTCGAGGTACGCCAGACCTCTTCGCCCGTGTCGGCGTCATGGGCCGAGATGAAGCACACATCCTCCTTGAAGCGCTCGCACCCGCTCATTCCGGCCACGATGTTTCCGTTCACCACGATCGGGCCACTGGTGTACCGGTAGCCGAGCGCTCGGTCCGCCACGGTGTGATCCCAGGCCACCTCGCCCGTGCGGGCGTCGAGCGCCACGATGTGCGCGTCCGAGGCGTTGAGATAGATCTTGTCGCCGTAGATCGCGATCGACCGGGAGCGGCTGCTCAAGGTCTCGTCCGGGGGGCCCTCCAACACACGGTCGTACTGCCATAGCAGGTCTCCCGTGACGGCGTCGATCGCCTGAATGATGTTGTTCGGATTCGCGATGTACATCACGCCATCGTAGACGAGCGGCGTCGGCTGGCTGGCGCCCGGCTCCATACGCCAAGCCCAGACGAGCTGGAGCCGATGCACGTTGTCGGTGTTGATCTGGTCCAGCGGGCTGTACCCCCACGCATCTAATGTGCGCCGCCAGTTCAGCCAGTCTGCCGGGTCGGGGTTCGCCAGCATCGCTGACGTGACCGGGGTGAATTCGCGATCCTGGGCGGCGGCTCCGGTCGCCCCCACTGCTGCGAACAGTACCGTCGCCGTAATCGTGATGGGCGACCCGAAAAGTGAAGTCCGATTCCGAATGCTCATCTAACGTCCTCCGGGTCGATGGGACTCGTAACGTCTCGTCGTCGGGGCGGGCGTCCTATAGGCGTCTACAGCGGCGGCGGGAGCAGAAGGCCCCATTTGCTCAAGCTCTGATGATAGATGGCTCGCACCTCCTGCGCCATCCGTCGCGGATGCGACCCGAAAGCTACTGAATTAGGCGGGGGTGCCATGGCTTGTGGCTAACATCAGGGCAGAGTAGTATCTCAGAATGCGAAGAGTGCTTATGTCGCTTAGACGGCCTCGGGTCGGCCCGATTTTCGCCCTTTGCCTCGCGACCTCGTTGGTGGGGCCGGTCTCGTCTCTAGGGGCGCAGACCGCGTGGGTCGTGCCCCGGACGCCCGACGGCCACCCGGATCTCCAGGGTAACTGGACCAACGAGACACTCACTCCGCTCGAGCGCCCGCGTGACCAAGGTCGCATTCTCACCCCGGAAGAGGTGACCAGGATCGAGCAGGGACAAGCGGGTGGGACCGACGCGGTCTGTTTCTATGGACCCGGGACATGTACCGACCGTATCACGCTAGTCGAAGGAGTCGACTTCCATGTGGCCACCGTGAATGGTGAGCCCAGGAGCTCGCTCGTCACGCATCCGCCTGATGGCCGTGTGCCGTCGCTGATTCCTGAGGCGCTTATGCGGTCCGAGGACCCTCGGGCGCCCTGGAACCGGTTCGGGCAGTACGACCATCCGGAGCTCGCACCCCTCTCCGAGCGGTGCCTCATGTCCTTCGGTAGCAGCGCCGGTCCACCGATGATCCCCAACCGCCGCCTGTACAACAACAACTACACGATTGTGCAGACCGCCTTACACGTGCTGATCATGGCGGAGATGATCCACGATGCGCGCATCATCCGGATCGGCGATGGCCCGCGGCTTCCCGCACACATGAGACCGTGGATGGGTGACTCGTGGGGCCATTGGGAAGTTGATGTGCTCGTGGTCGAGACCACCAACTTCCATCCGTTTCAGCGGTTCCGTGGCAACGCATCGGACAATCTGAAGGTGACCGAGCGGTTCCGCCGGGTCGACGAGGAGACCATCCTGTACGAGTTCACGATCGACGACCCGACGACGTACGCCGAGCCCTGGGGAGGCGAAGTCCCGATGAAGGCGCTACACGACCGACTCTACGAGTACGCGTGTCACGAAGGGAATCATAACCTGGTGGGTATACTGCGCGGCGCACGCTATCAGGAACGCCTGGAGGCCCAGAGCCGAGCGTCGGCGAGCCTTCGATAGATCCAAATGTCCTCCGCGAGACGAGCGGAGGGCGCCGAAGGCGCCCGAAGCTCAATCCGGATGAGCCCAGGTAAGCTTCCCTGGCCGCCTTGCCACCTGCGGGTGCGGATCTAACTCAGGAGAGAGCCGCTTCGTACAGCTCGATCAGCTTGCCCCAAGCTCGCTCGGCATCGGCCTCATCGTAGATCGGCGTTCCGCCCTGAGCCGGCATGTCCGTGACGCACCAGCCGTGGGCACCGGAATACACTTCGACCTCGGCCTCGACGCCCGCGTCCGCGAAGCTCTCTCGTAGTACGTCCTTGGCTTCAGGCTGTTGTGCGTCGTCGTTGGAGGCGATGCCGAAATACATGCGTGCCTGGATGTTCGGCGCCAGCAGATGCGGGCTATTCGGGTTGTCGGTCACCAGTCCCCCTCCGTGGAAGGATGCGGCGGCGCCGATGCGATCCGGCAGGGCGGCGGCGGTCCTGACGATCAGCGGTCCGCCCATGCAGTAGCCCTGCGTGCCGATCTTCTTCGATGTATCCACCTGCGGTTGCGCGTCCAGAAACGCGATGTAGGGGGCGGCGTCCCGTTCGGCTGCGCCCGGCGCGGTCACCGAGCCCATCAGCGGACCCAGCCTCGCCCGGTCCTCTTGATTCGAGAAGTCGAAGGAGGCGACGTCGTCGAACACCGGCGCCCTCTCGACCCGATAGAACGGGTTCGGCACCAGCACGGAGTACCCTTCCGCTGCCAGCCGCCTCCCCATTGCGCGAAAAGAGGGCCGCAGTCCGAATGCGTCCGTCCAGATAAGCACGCCCGCATAGGCACCTGTCCGCGGGTGAATATAGGCAGCGTCCGCGGTCCCATCGGGGGTCGTAATCTCGACGTCCTCTTCGACCACCTCAATGCCTTGTGCCGTGCAGCCCGCGGTGACTGCAACGCCCGCGGTCACCGAGAAAGCTACAAAGTCGCGGCGCGTCATCTCGCCAGGCTGCGCATCGCGTTTCGGTTGCTTCGCTGGACCTTTGGCCATGGTTACCCCCTTTGGAGGAAGGTATCATCCGGTTTCCTCTCGTGCTTGAGGTCGTCCGCCAGAGTTGTGTTAGATGGGTCGGGTACAACCTAGGACGGGAACCAAGAGCCACGAGACGCCAATCCCCACCTCGACCCTTGGACCTACCATGACCGCACGGACTGCTCGTCGGCTTCGCTCCACCTTCTGGATTACGGTGGTGTGCGTGATTTACGGGACTACTTTCGACATGCTCCTGACCCTTTACGAGACCGGAGCCGTCGGCCGGCCCGCGTTCGGCGCCAGCGTCGGGGTGGGCCTCGGGGTCTGTCTCGCACTTCTGGAGCACTCCAGGTTCGCCGGATGGATGGTGCGTCTTCCGTTTACCGTCGCTCTCCTAACCAAGACGATCACCTACGTCCTCGTCCTGACCGCTGTGCTTGTCTTCTTCGGCCTCGTTTTCGGGACCATGACGCTCCTCGGACCGACAGGGGAACCATCGTTGTTGACGCAACCGGATTTTTATCTGTTTCTCGGAATGACTCTGTCGCTCTACTCGGTCATCATCTTCTTTCGGCAACTCGATCGACTCCTGGGCCCGGGAGTGCTCGTAAGGGTCCTCCTCGGGCGTTATCATCGCCCGCGGCGGGAACACCGCGTGTTCATGTTCCTCGATATCAAGTCCTCCACCAGCATTGCGGAACGACTGAGCAAAGAGGCGTACTACTCGTTCGTGAACGATTTCTTCAGGGACATCTCTCTTCCGATCTTGAACGCCGGCGGCGAGATCTACCAGTATGTCGGAGACGAGGTGGTGCTCACGTGGAAGCAGGAGCTGGGCACGAGAGACGCGAACTGCCTGCGGGTCTTCTTCGCCATAGACGCAGCGATTGAAGACAGGAAGCAACACTATCTGAATCGATACGGTATCGTGCCCGAGTACAAGGCAGGAGCGCACCTCGGGGAGGTGATCACGGCCGAGATCGGTGATCTCAAGAAGGAGATCGTGTACAACGGCGACGTCCTGAACACGGCCGCCCGGATCCAAGCCATGTGCAACGAGTTGGAGAGGCGGTTCGTTGCCTCGAAGCAACTCATTCAGGCGCTGGTGGTGCCCGAGGACTTCTCGATCGAAGAATTGGGCGCTGCCACCCTCCGAGGGAAGGCGCAGCCGTTGGAGTTGGTCGGACTCGCATGATCCTCTGCGCCGCATGCATCCAGAAGGCTACTAGGCTAGCCTGGCGCCGGTCCGAGGGTACCTGCTGGGCGAGAACCAATAGTCCGCGTCGAAGCCGATGCGGGGAAAGGGCGAGGCGGTAAACCTCTATGCCGTCAGTCTAGCCGGCGACGGCACGGGCGGGAATGGAGACCACTCTTCGAGCGCTCCGGAATAGCTGAGCGTCGCAAGTGCCGGCCAGCGGTTCTCAGCGTGTGGGGCGGCAAGCTACCACTACACCTCTAGATACTGGACAGGGCCTGTGAACTTTCCCATCCTGATTTCGGCAGCTCCGTAGGATCGAAGAGGTAGTGGCGGAAGGCCGCGTGCAGGGCACGGGAGCCCCATCGCATTAAGAAGAGCGGGGGAGCGCCCATCACATGAGGAACGGAGACCTAACATGAGCAAGGACAAGCCCAAGGGTGCGATCAGCAGGCGAGGTTTCGTCAAGACCGGCGCGGCTGCCGGCCTCGGTGCGACTGCCTTCGCGGGGATGGTCGAGACCGACCTCGAGGGACAGAGTCCCGCGCAAGAGTGGGGCATGACCGCGGATGTCGTGATCGCCGGAGCGGGTGTTTCGGGGCTCTCCGCGGCGATTGAGGCCCTTGATCGTGGCGCCTCCGTAATCATGGTGGAGGAGAACTTCGACTGCGGTGGCCATGGAATCGTGAGCGGCGGACGTGTCAACCTGGGCGGAGGAACGACTCGCCAGCGGAGGCACGGGGTGGAGGACTCAGCCGACGCCGTGTTTGCGGATTGGATCCGCCCCCAACCTTATCAAACCCGATACACGGACCGGGATCTGACTCGGGTGTACGCGGACCTGAGCGCCGAGACCTTCGAGTGGATGGTTGAAAACGGCGTCCAGTTTCAAGACGAGGTGGTAGGAGCTGACTCGAGAAATGGGCGGACTGTTCAGTGGCCCGTTTACGAGGAGCTGATCACGTCGGTGGAGACCCGGCTCGGGTCCGGGCTGGTAAGGGCGCTGGAGAAGAGCGCCCGGGCCAAAGGTGCCCAAATCCTGCTGCTCCATAAGATGACGGAGCTCGTTCAGGACCCCTCCACGGGAAGGGTCGTGGGGTTGGCGGCGGTCCATGAAGGTCAGCCGGTGCGGATCCGGGGGACCAGGGGAGTGATCATCGCGACGGGGGGCCATACGAGCAACGTGAACTTTCGGCGCATGTTCGACCCCAGGCTGACCGAGGAGTATCAGGTGGCAGGCGAGCCATACTCCAAGCAGACTGCGGATGGAGAGCTCGCGGCCATGGCGCTTGGAGCGGCGCTCTGGGGGACCGCCAGCCAGACCATGGAGGCGGGCAACTGGATTTCGAAGACGGCTCATATCGGGTGTCAATACGGCTATTCGAGTCTCCATTGGCAGCCCGATAGTCCCATCTTCGAAAAGGTGCGCGCCTCCGGTTTGACGGGTGTGGATTGGCGGAACACCATTCTCGTGAAGCAGACGGGGGAGCGGTTCCACAATGAGATGGACACAGGCCATGACTTCTTCGCAGCCTGTCTGTCGTACAGTGGGGATCCGAACAAGAAGAACGGTGGAGGACCGATCTGGGCGATCTTCGACGCAGAGGCGGTAACGCGCCAGAGGTGGGATCCCACCCCACCGAACGTGGATCCGAACGGGTACTTCTACAGCGCGGATACGATCGCGGAGTTGGCGGGGGAGATTAAGAATCCCTATCAGACTCTGTCCATGCGAGGTGCCGTGTTGCAGGAAACCGTGTCCCGTTACAACTCGTTCGTGGACACGGGCACGGACGAGGACTTCGGTAAGCCGACTCCCCGGTACAAGATCCAAACACCGCCGTTCTACGCTGCGTGGTCTACGCCCATCCTGCACGACTCCTTGTGTGGACTGAGAGTAGACACCAGGGCTCGGGTGGTCGACGTCCATGGAGAGGTGATTACCGGTCTATATTGTTGCGGTGAATCCATGGGTGGATTTCCGCAGCATGGCCTGGGTAGATCCTCGCTGTTTGGCCGCGTCGCCGGCAGGGATGCAGCCGTAAATGGGTGAGGCTGATGGGTGAGGCTGATCCTCGGCACCGTGGAAGGGTGAAGGGCCGTGGCTAGATCGGCCGGCGGCGGGGAAGGCCGGACATCAGCGACGGGACACCAGCCGACCGTCGAGCTCCGTGAGGCCTTCCCGCCGGAGGTGGAAGCCGGAGCGGATATTGTGGTGAGGGCACGAGTCTCGTGCCCCGAGGGGTGCGACCTGCGGGGCGGGCTCGTGAACATCGCGAGCTCGGAGGAGGTCGTCCTGACGAGGGAGCTCGGGGGACCTGAAAGCGCTGAGACCGCGGAGACCGAGGACCTCGTTCTGAACGCGCCGGCTCAGGTCGGCGAAGAGGTATGGTCGATTACGTTCCCCAGGCAGGAGGTCGGGGACGTCGTCCACGAGGAATACGTTCTCACCGTCACCTCCACCATTCTGCCACACGCCACGAGCGTGGCTGTATGGGATGTCCCGTCGCCGGTGAGGGGCAGTCGTTTCGGGGTCAGGGTTGGGATCAAATGCTCTGCCCTCTGCAGTTTGGGGGGGCAACTCGTAGAGATCCGGGATGAGGCGGGGGTCAAGCTGGGCGAAGGAAGACTCGGCGAGGACCCGCGGCCGGGCACGAGCGCCCTGTACGAGGCAGAGGTGAGTCTGGTCGCACCGAGCCAAGCGGGTGTGTTTTCTCGTTCCGTCAGCTTTGCGCCCACAGAGTTGGACTTGCCGCATCGAGAGGCCTCGGGGGACTTTACGTTCCGCTCCCTCGAGCCGCCCGAGCATACCGTCACCGTGCGGGTCGTTCCCAAGGACTTCGACGCTCCCATGGACAACATCGAGGTGCGACTGGGTGCTTATCGGGCGGAGACCGACGAGCGAGGACTGGCAAGCGTGGAGGTGCCGAAAGGCACGTACGAGTTGAGCGCTTGGCGGATCGATATCGAACCCGTGTCGACGGAGCTGGAGGTGACGGGGGACGCCACGGTCGAGGTCGACGCCGCGCCAAGGCGCGTCGTCGATGAAGATGAGGAGCGGATGTGGATGTGATAAGGCTCGCCCGTCCGCGAAGCAAGGGCGGAAATTCTGACCTGCGGTCCGACTATGCGAAACCACCCGTCAGCGTGTAAAGGCGTAGTAGATCACGTAGACCCACGACAAGACACCGTGGATGACAGCCCATAGGATGGACTGATGAAGTGACCAGGAAATGACCATTGCAAGGGCGCTGCCGAAGCCGATCCCGCCACGCACCACATGCCCTCTGGTGGCTCCCCTCTTCCATTTCGCACTCAAGGCGTCCTCCGATGATCGAGTCCTTTCGCGGCTTGCCCTACGGATCCGCGAATCTGCTGCGCAGCTAAGATGGTGACCGAGGGCGAAGCGAGCGAGCGTTATAGAGCAGACAGCCTCCTCCGCCACCACCTGCCGCACGGTCTCACTCCAGAACGGCGTCTGCGCCCGGACGCAGATCTGTGGTGCGTAAACCAGTGCTTGCACGTCGAGGCGAGGAACCGCAGTATGCTTCAGGTCCCACACAGGAGGAAGGTCGCGATGAACCCCTCAGGTCTTATGGTTTGGCACCGGGCGCTCTCGAGTCTTTCGCTGATGGCCGTGATGGGAGGTATCGGCGCGCCATCGCTGACCGGTCAGATTTCCGCCCCGGTGCGGGATGCCAGCCTCGCCAACACCGAGCCGTATCTCTACGCCGCGGAAGATTTCGGGATCGATCCGGCAGGGGTGACCTACCACAAGGACATCGGCCCGATTCTCCGCGAGAACTGCGTGAAGTGCCACACGACCGAAGGCATGGCGCCGATGGCGCTGACGACGTACCCCGAGGTGCGGAGGTGGGCGCGGAGGATCAAGGATCGGACCGCCATCCGGGACCGGAGGGGGGCGATGCCGCCGTTCTTCGTGGAAAGGAACATCGGGATCCAGGAATTCCGCGACGCCGAGTACCTCAGGGATGAAGAACTCGCGAAGATCCAGGCCTGGGTGGACCACGGAGCTCCCGAGGGCGATCCTGCCGACGCGCCTGATGGCGCCCCGGCCCTCGCTGAGGCGGGCGGCGAGGCGTCAGCCCACCGCTCGTCCGGCGCCGTACCGTGGGAGCTCGGGGAGCCCGACCTGGTGGTGCTGATGGACGCGGTGACGGTGCCGGTAGTCGGCCCAGACCAGTGGGGCGATTTCGGCATGCTCCCGACTGGGCTCGTGGAAGACCGGTATGTGAAGGCCGTGCAAGTCCGAGAGGTCAGCGATCTCTCCTTCGACGACCCGGCCCTCGAAAACACGGTAGGAGGACGCTTCGTCTGGCACCACATGAGCTATGGGGTCCGCGTCCTGGACGAGGACGGCAATGTTTCAGACGACAGGATCAGCTATCCCATTCACGAAGTAGGACGGAACGCGGACATTTTTCCGGAGGAGGTCGGCTATTCTTTGCCGGCGAACTCCGTAATACATCTGCGTAACGGGCATTTTCGACCGAACCAGGTTCGAGAGACCACGGCGCACCTCGAATTCGGCTTCTACTTCCATCCCAAAGGTTACGAGCCGCAGTACCGGCGCCAGGGCAGCGTGGCCATGGGCAATGGTATCGACGTCTATGCGAAGCCGGGGGAAGCGAACCAGCGGTTTGAGACCTTCACGGTGCTGGATCAGCACACGAAGTTCTACGTCTGGGAGCCGCACCTCCATGCACCAGGAATGCGCGCGTGCATCGAAGCGATCTGGGGCCCCATCGTGCACACCCTCAACTGCGCGGGCTACGATCACAATTGGGTCAAGCAGTATCTGTACGCCCCGGGTTCCGAACCGCTGCTGCCGAAAGGCACCGTGGTGCGCTACGTCGCCTATCTCGACACCACGGATAACAACGAGAACATGGCCGACAATAGAAACTGGCAGGGAAGCGGCAGGCGCTCACAGGCGAATATGTTCCTCGAGCTGGGTTGGGTCGTCCGCCTGACGGACGAGGAGTTCCAGGCCGAGATGGCCGAGCGGCGAGCGCAGATGAAGGACAGGAATGACTTCGACATCGGTTGTCCGCTCTGTTGGGCCTTCGAGGAGGAGAATTTCGAGGCGCCGCCTGCGGCGGATGACGGAGACGGCCTCCCGTGAGGTCATGGAAGTCGAGAGGAAAGGTCGACTCCGTGGTAGGCTGCCGGGGGTACCTGCTGCTGATGGCCCCGCTGGCGGCGCTCTTCGTCTTCGACGGAGTGGCCGCTCAGACCATGCACTTGCAGGGCGAGAGGTTGTTTCCGGCCTTCGACGGTTGGGAGCAGCAGGAGGACGGGTCGATCAAGCTCTGGTTCGGCTACTTCAATGAGAACTGGGAGCAGGAGTTCGACCTCCCCCTCGGCCCCGACAATCATTTCGTAATCGTCGAGATGGGGGACTACCCGGACCTACAGCTGGATGGGGCGTTCGAGGTGTCCTACGATCCCGAAGGCGCCGACCAAGGACAGCCGACCCATTTCTTTCCCCGTCGCAATCCCTTCCTCTTCACCATCACGGTGCCGGGGCGCGAGGAGTTCGGCGGCCCGGAAACCCGGCAGGTGGTCTGGACGCTCACCGCCAACGGGAAGACGCAGCGAGTGTACGCCTCGCTTTCCGGGAACTACGCGATCGATGGCCAGGCGATGTCCACGGATGTGGGAGGAAACTTCGGTAGTACCCATCAGGATCTCCGGACCAACAAGTACCCGGAGATCGAGATCGACGGCGGGGGCGAACGGACCGTAAGGGTTGGGGAGTCATTGAGCTTGGTGGCGTTCGTCGACGATCCGGACGACTACCCCCCGAGAAGAGAGCGACCGCGGCCACAGTCAGTGGAGGATCTCTATACCCCCCCGCGGGGATCAGTCGTCAGGAGCATACCTGGCCTGCGGCTCTCGTGGATCGTCTACCGGGGTGACGCGGAACACGCGACTTTCCGCCCCACTCAGATGAAGACGTGGATGGACTCCCGTATGTACGCGAATTCTCCGTGGTCGCCTCCGTTCATCCTTCCCATGCCGCCTGAGGACCAGAGATGGGTGTCTGACGTGAGCTTCGACGAACCAGGAGAGTACGTGGTTCGGGCGGTTGCCAGCGATGGTTCCAGGTTCAGCTACGAGAACGTGAAGGTAAGAGTGACGCCCTGACTCGGGCACGCCGCATCGATCCAGCACCCTCGACAATTTCCGTTCGACCGCGTAGTAGATTATCGACGCAACGCACAAGCGAGCTGGAAAGGCACAGGAGAGGTTGGATGAAAGGCAAGCGCGAACAGGCTGCGAGGTGACATTCACAGCCGCAGTCGTGCAAGCAGGATCCGTCGTCATGGATCGGGAAGCGTGTATCGAGAAGGCGGCAAAGCTGATCCGTGAGGCGGGGAAGCTGGGTGCACAACTGGTCCTTCTTCCCGAGGGATTCGTGCCGGCCTACCCGTGGGGTCTCACCTTCGGCGCACCCGTGGGCGATCGCACGGCTGAGGGGCGACGTCTCTTTGAGCGGTACTTCAGCAACGCGGTCGAGGTGCCGAGCCCCGAGGTCGATCGACTCTGCGAGGCCGCGAAGGACGCCGCAGCGTTCGTCGGCATGCCGGTCATCGAGCGCGAAGGTAGCCTGGGCCGTGGCACGCTCTACTGCACCCTGCTTTACATCGGTCCGGATGGCACACTGCTCGGCAAACATCGCAAGCTGAAGCCCACCGCCGCGGAAAGGGTGATCTGGGGAGAGGGTGACGGCTCCACCCTGACCAGCTTCACGACGGAACTCGGCACCGTCGGTGGCTTGATCTGCTGGGAGAACATGATGCCGATGGCACGGATGGCGATGTACGGTAAAGGCGTGGAAATCTATCTGGCGCCTACAGCGGATGCGCGGGACTCTTGGCAGGCCACCCTGCGGCATATCGCGAACGAGGGGCGCTGCTTCGTGCTCGGCTGCAACCAGTATCTGACGAAGAGCATGTACCCGGCCGATCTTCCCGGCATCGAAGACCTGGCCGACATGCCGGAGGTGGTGAGCCGAGGCGGGTCGGCGATCGTGTCGCCCTTTGGCGAGTACCTGGCCGGGCCGTTGTTCGACGAGGAAGGCATCCTCACCGCCGAGCTCGACATGGCCGAAATTGCGCGTGGCCGCTTCGACTTCGACGTCACCGGCCACTACTCCAGGCCGGACGTCTTCCGCCTGATCGTTGATGAATCGGAGAAAAAGTCCGTGGTGAGTGGGAGCGCTACGAATCTCGGGGAGAGCTGAAACGCAAGCGGAGTAGCCTTTCGTGGCCAACTTGCTCTGCTGCGGCACATGGGCCTGGACTGCGCCGGCGCAGTCCAGCTTATACTTTGTAGAATCGGGACCTGGCGCGCTTGTGGCACGCGCCTCAGGTTCACGTGACAAAATCGATGGAGCGGACGGAGAGGTATCATGCCCTGGCTCAAAGCGTGGTTCGGTAGCGGAGAACTCAAGGAACTTCCTGAGGAACTGACGAAGCTCCTCGACCAAGCAAAGCGTGACAGCAAATCGCTTCGCGAGCTGCTGAAGAAGACTAAGACGAGCGAAGAGAAGTTCGAGAGTCTCATGGGCCGTCTGGAGGCCATGCAGGCCACCTCAGAGTCGCTGAGTGGGCAAGTGTCGGAGCTACAAGTGCAGGTCAAAGCGTTCGAAGGAGCTGCTTCCGCCATAGATGCCGTCGCCGAACGGGCGACCGGTCTCGCCCAGTCGCAGGCCGCTCACGCTTCCTCCGCTGATGAAGCGGAGCGCACGATCAGCGAGTTGACCCAGAAAGTGGATGACCTCAGGAGCGTGGTCGACCGTGCGACCACGGCGAGGGACGAGGTGGCGAAGCAGGTTACGGACCTCATGGGTCCAGCGAGTGAAGTCACCAAGGTCCGCGCGGACGTGGATGAGCTCATGGTGGACGTCAGTCGACTGGAGGTGCGATCCAACTCCTTCGGCCCGGTCTCGGAACAGTTCGCCGGGATATCCGAGCAAGCGCGCGGGCTGGAGCAGGACCAGGCAGCGATGGAGCGCTCCTTCGAATCGGTGTCGAAGCGGTTGGCCGAGACCGACGCAAAGCTGCTCGAGTTCGGCGATGGACTTCAGTCCGCCGCGCTCGTAGAGCGGGAGCTCGAAGATCTCATGGGGCCGCACGGAGCGCTCGCCAAGGTTCGAACGAAGGTCGAAGAGGCTCGTGAACAGTCGTTGGACTACGGGCAGGAGGTCGCGCGAATTGCCGAGGACCAGGCGGGTGTGCGTGCCGCACAGGAGAGCGTTTCATCGGAGTACAGGGAGTTGCGGTCCAAGGTGGAATCGGTCAGCGAGGGTGTGGATAGAGCGAACGCAAGCGTGGCCCGCGTCGATAAAGCGAAGCTGGACCTCACCAAGGCCGAGGAGCTCGGAGCCCGAACGGAGCGGCAGCTGAACGCCCTCCAGACGTTGTCGGACCACATCACCCAGAAGCTCGGGTCGGTGGAACGGCAGCGCGAGGCATTGGATCGAACGGAGGCACAGGCTCGGGCGTTGACCGACCTCCATTGGGAGCTCGAGGCGAAGCTCAAGGAAGCCCGCTCGCAGATCCAAGAGGTCAAGAAGGCACACTCGAGCGTCGAGGACCTGCGAGACATGAATGCCAAGGTGGCCGAGCGGACGGGCGAGTTGAGGGGAAAGCAAGCCGAAGTCGAACGGGAAAGTAAGACGCTGAGGTCTGGGCTTGAGGGGCTCAAGGAGCAGATGCGGCACGCCACCAGGCGCTTCGAGCTGGAGCAGAGCACCTTGGAGACCGACGGAAAGAGGGTCATCGCCCTCCGGGCCGATGTGACCGGCCTCGAGACCCGACTCCACGAACTCGAGGAGTCGGGCCCATCAGTGAGCGAGGCCAACCGCAAAGCCGACGAGATGGCGGCACGTCTCACATCGCTCTCGGGCGATTTGGGCCGGATCACCGAGCAGATGGAGGCGGTCGAGGGGATGCGGGAAGGGATGTCGGAGGCCCAGCGCGTGGCCGTCGACGTGGCCGCGTCTCTCTCGAACCTCGAGGCTCGCCAGGCCGACGTTCAGGAGAGCATGAACGATCTGCGGACGCTTCGTGGTGCCAAGGAGGAGGTCGCCGATGCGTTGGCGAGCGTGCAGTCTACGAGGTCGGAGCTCGAGAAGATGCAAACAGGGCTGGCAGATACGAGCACATGGCTTGCCCGGACCCACGAGTCGATCGTAAAGCTTCGAGCGAAGGCAGCGGACCTGGGCGATCTAACCGCGAACATCGATCACATGCGGGACAACGCGGATCGCGTGTTGGCGGCGGCATCCGATCTGGACGAGCGTCGCGGATCCTTCGAAGAGCTCGATGTGCGGATGTCGGAGCTCCAACAGATCGGTACGCAATTGGACGAGCGCACGAGCAACCTTCTCAGCGGCCTCGCTGACGCGGACAACCGGTTCAAGGCGGTGGCGCGTAACGCCGACAAGGCCGAGGACGCACGGGTGGTGGTCGAAGGGATCACCGCGGCGGTTGAGCAGGCCGAGCAGCGAATGGCCGAGCTGGGCCAGGGGGTCGACTCCGCGGCCAACCGCGACGAGGCGCTCACTTTGCTTTCGCAACGGGCCGACCGCGTGATTTCGGATATCCGGAGCGGGGAGAGTGCGCTATCCAAGGCCGTGGAACAGCTCCAAGGCCTGTCGACCCTGCGGAAGGAGGCGGCGGAGGCCGTCCAGTCCTTAGAGGATCAAGTCCGAACATTGAAGGAGGGTCTCGTCGTCGCCGAGGAGCAGTCCGACAAGATTGGGCAGCGCGCCGACCTGCTGGAGGCGAGGGCCGGCAGCCTCCGCTTTGCCGAAAAGCGGATCACACAATTCGAGGAAAAACTCGGGCGGCTCGACCGGGTTGAGCAGGAGCTCGAACGGTCCATCGAAACCCTGCTCGCCAGAGAGGAGAGCGTCGGTCAGGTCCGGAGCGACTTGCAGGAGCTCTTTGCTACGTCGGAGAAGACGCTCGAGGATGTCAAGGCCATCTCCGCGGCGCGTGACGAGGTACAGAGCGCGCCCGAAGTGCTCGAGACAGTGCGGACCAAAGCGGATGCCATGATCGAGGTGCTCGAGGGCATAGACGAGCGGCAACATCAGATCGAGCAGGCAGAGGGGCGTCTCGAGCGTGCGGATGCGTTACTGAGAGAGATTCGTGCCAGCCTCGAGTCCCTGACCAGTCAGAGGGCAGTCGTCGATCAGGTGATCACGACGTCGGGGCGGTTGAACGTCGAGGCGAGGGAGGCCGAGGGGCTCCTCCACGCGCTTCGTGAAGAGCGCGAGCTGACGCAGGGCATTCACGAAGCGCTGAAGGAGCTTCGGCAAGAGGAATCCGAAACGGTTCACGTCGACTTCGGGAAGAAAGAGGCCTAGGCTCCGGCTCTTTCGCTCTTCGTCGAATCCTCTTAGGGAGCTCTCGAGGCCTCTCTCCGGGCCTCCGGCACGCCGTGGCGAAGATCTTGGACCCACCTCTGGACCCCCTCCCCCAACCATTTGTAGCTTCCGACCGCCTTGAACGGGCTCGTGAATACGGAGAACCCATGAGTTTGGTGATCGTAGTTGGCGGCGGTGAGGTCGGTTTCCACCTCGCTGAACGCTTGTCGGAAGAGACCCAGGACGTTGTGCTGATCGATTCCAGCGCGGCGCGCGCCGAGGATGTCGGGAATCGGCTCGACATCATGACCGTGGTCGGTAACGGAGCGTCGCTGTCCGTTCTCGAAGAGGCGGGAATCGAAAAGGCTCAGAGGGTGCTCGCGGTCACGAGTATCGACGAGGTCAATCTCATCGTGGGCCTCGCCGCCCGACGGCTGGGCGTCGAATATGTCGCGGCTCGTATCTCGAGTCCGGAGTACTATCAGCGGAGCAGCGTGCTGTCTGGCGAAGCGCTCGGCATCAATCTCATGATCAACCCGGAGCGCGAGTGCGCGCGCGAGACGCTGGAGTTGCTCCGTAGCGAGATCGCTATGGACGTCGCGTCGTTTGCGGACGGACGCGTGCACATGATCGGCCTCAAGGTCAGAGAGGGTGCCCGCATCGCGGGCAAGTCATTGAGGCAGTTGGCTGCCGAACTCCCTGAGCATCACTACGCCACAGCCGCGATTCAGCGGGGTGAGCAAACCATCCTACCGGGGGGCGATGATACGATCGAGGCGGGGGACCATATCTATTTGCTCTCCCCCGAGGACGAGCGGGAGGACATCCCCCAACTGACCGGGTATGCGCCGTTCGAGCTCCAGCGAGTGATGATCGCCGGCGGCAGTCAGGAGGGTCTGCACATCGCCGAATTACTCGAGCAGATCGGCGTCGAGGCGACGATCATCGAACGCGACCGCAAGCGTTGTCTCGAGCTTGCCGAGGCACTGCCGAAGGCGCTCGTTCTGAATGGTGACGCCACCGACCTGGAGCTCCTGGAGATGGAGGGTGTGGCGGGCATGGACGCCTTCGTCGCGAGCACCGGCAACGATGACACCAACCTGCTGACCAGCCTACTCGCCAAGACCGTGGGCGCCCGGAAGGTCGTGGCGCTCATCGACGATTTCTCCTACCTACAGTTGATCCCGCGCCTGGACATCGATGCGTCGGTGTCACCGCGCCTGTCTACCGTCAATGCTATCCTCCGCGACGTGCGCGGTGAACGCATCGCGAGCGTCGCGACGTTGAAGGGCATCGACGCCGAAGCGATCGAGTTCCTGGTGGCTGGGTCGTCGAAGATCGTCGGCAAACGACTGGATGAAGTGCGTTTTCCTCCTGGCGGCCGCCTAGGCATACTGGTCCGCGGCGAAGAGGTCATCGTGCCACAGGCAGACACCGAAGTCCGTGCGGGCGACATCGCTGTGGCATTCGCTCTACCGACGTGCATCCACGAAATCGAGAAGCTCTTCGCCTGATGTCCGTCCGGCACCTCATCAACATCATCGGCCTGCTCCTCGTCTTCGTCTCCCTCGCCATGGCGGCTACGGGTCTCGGCGCCTCGTTCTACGAGAACGGGGCCGCCTTCGCGCTCTTCGCCTCCTCCGGGATCACACTCTTGGTGGGTCTCGCCGCGTACAGCGTCACGAGGTTCGAGGGTGAGCTCACGGCCCGTGAGGGCTACGCCATCGTCACCTTCGCCTGGACCGCGATGGCGGTGTTCGGCGCTCTGCCTTTCCTGATCTCCGGTACCCTGGACGGCGTCATACCCGCGATCTTCGAGGCGATGTCCGGTTTCACGACGACCGGGGCCACCGTGTTCACCGATGTGGAGGCGCTGCCGGAGGGCATCCTCCTGTGGCGCTCGGTCACACACTGGCTGGGCGGAATGGGGATCATCGTGCTCGCCATCGCCATCCTGCCCTACGTGGGCGTGGGCGGCATGCAGCTGTTTCGGGCTGAGGTGCCCGGACCCACGCCGGAGCGGCTCCGCCCCCGCATCACGCAGACGGCCAAGCTGCTCTGGGGCGTGTACGTGGGACTCACTGGCGTGCAGATCGTGCTGTATCTGTTTGGGGAGATGTCGCTGTTCGACGCTGTGAACCATGCGTTCGCGACCCTCGCGACGGGGGGCTTCTCGACGCGCAGTGCCTCGCTCGCCGGCTTCGACTCGGCGTACATTCACTACGTCACGATCATCTTCATGTACATCGCCGGCGTGAACTTCGCGCTGCACTTCCGGGCCGCCACAGGACGCCTCGAGTACTTCAGGAATGAGGAGTGGCAGTTCTTCACCCTGATGATCGTGGGGGCTGGCCTCTTTCTCATGGTCAGCAACCTGATGGCCGGTACCTACGAGCTCACGGTGGCCGGGGTGGAGAGCGCATTCCGTCACGGCATGTTCCAATCGGTGGCGATAACGACCACCACGGGCTTCGTCTCCGCCGACTACGAGATGTGGGTTCCGGCTGCTCAGGGGGTACTCGTCACACTGATGTTCGTGGGTGGCATGGCCGGGTCGACCGGTGGCGGGATCAAGGCGGTCCGGGTACTCGTGCTACTGAGGCACACCGCCAACGAGATCCGTAAGCACTTGCATCCGAGGGCGATTCTCATGGTCCGCGTCGGCCGGCGCACGGTGCGGGAGGACGTACTGCTGAACATCCTCGGGTTCGTGAGCCTCTACGTTATCCTGGTGCTCTTCGGCGGCATGCTTCTGACCTTCTTCGGCATGGATATCCTCACTGCGGTGGGCGCCAGTGCCGCGTCGGTCGGAAACATAGGCCCAGGACTCGGTGGCGTGGGCGCAACGGATAACTACGGGTGGATCTCCGACCCGGGCCTGGTCGTGATCGTCTTTCTCATGCTGGTGGGGCGCCTGGAAATCTATACGGTCTTGTTGCTTTTCCACCCCGATACGTGGAAAGGACAGCGCGCCCAGGGTCTGAGGGAGGCACAGGCGGGACGCCGGGGCAAGTAACTAACCAGAGATCCTACCGGGACGACCTAGGACGAGGGCCCCTGTACACAAGAGGATTGGTAAGAAGTACCTCTTTGATGAGGTGTCCAAAATCTGATATAATGCCTGGTTCCCCCGCGCGCCTCTGACACCGACCGATTCGGAAGAGTGATGATCCCACTGTCTCTTAAACGTGAAGGGCGGCTTAGCTGCCTCTCATACATGGCGGTTATTGCCGTGATCTATGCTGTGGCGGCCGGGCCCGTTTCTGCGCAAACCGAGGAGGCTGCGGCGCCGCGGCCCACCGTTGGCGGGGCTTTGCGGATGTCGGCGGG
Organism: Longimicrobiales bacterium; assembly: GCA_965248195.1. Classification (GTDB taxonomy): domain Bacteria; phylum Gemmatimonadota; class Gemmatimonadetes; order Longimicrobiales; family Gaopeijiaceae; genus UBA822. Next base: position 174,519 of record CBDFIQ010000001.1, read on the forward strand.
CCGCGTTTCGGAGGCTCCGAGTGCAGAGAACTGGCGGGATCCGTTGGTCTGGGGGGGAGCGGAGGTCATCAGCAACTTCATCCAGAACGAGCCGGTCGAAGGGTCACCCGCCTCGGAACGGACCGAGGTGCGGGTCGCTTTCGACGAGGAAGCGATCTACGTCGGGGCGTGGCTCTACGACTCGGAGCCGAGCGAGATCGTCGTTGGGGAGCAGCGTCGGGACGCGAGTCTCTCTCGCTTCGACGCGTTCCTTCTGATCTTAGACACCTATAACGACCGCGAGAACGGTTTCGTTTTCGCAACGAATCCGGGGGGCATCGAGCACGACGGACAGGTGATCGACGAAGGTCGGCAAACCGGAAGGGGTAGCGGTGGCGCTCGCGGGAACAGCGGACGCCAGCAGGGCGGCGCTCAGGGGGGGTTCAACGTCAACTGGGATGGCAGCTGGACGGTATCGACGGAGCGCGACGAGCGGGGCTGGTACGCCTTTTTCCGAATTCCATTCTCCACCCTCCGGTACGCGGCCGGAACGGAGCAGGAGTGGGGAGTCAACTTCGGCCGATACATCGGCCGAAAGAACGAGCAGGTGTACTGGGCTCCCCTCGCTCGTCAGGACAACCTCTACCGGGTGTCGTACGCGGGGGTGCTGGAGGGGCTGAGCGTTCCTGCCCAGCGGTTGATCACCTTCACGCCCTATGCCCTCAGCTCAGCGCAGAAAGTCCCGGCCACCAGTGCGGCGGTCGACTATCCATTCGAGGTGGGCGCCGACGCGAAGATCGGGATTACTCCAGCCCTTTCGCTCGATCTGACGGTCAACACCGACTTCGCACAGGTCGAGGTGGACAACGAGCAGGTGGATCTGACCCGATTCAGCCTGTTCTTCCCGGAGAAACGTCCCTTCTTCCTCGAGAATGCCGGACGATTCGCCGTGGGCAATAACCAGTCGGCTCAGATGTTTTTCAGTCGGAGGATAGGGATCGGAGAAGACGGGGCACCCGTCCCGATCGAGTGGGGGAGCCGCTTGAGCGGGCGGGTGGCGGGCCTCGACGTGGGGCTGATACACATGCGCACAGAAGCGGTCGAGGGCGGGACGCCGGGGAATGGCTACTCGGTAGCCCGTCTGGCGCGAGAGCTTCCGAACCGCTCAGGAGTAGGCGTGATGTTCACTGAGCGCTCCTCTATCGGCGTCGCGAACGACCATGGGCGTACCTTCGCGGCAGATGCCAACGTCGGCATCGGCGAGTTCTTCAACTTCACAGGTGTGCTGGGAGCGACGACGTCGAGCGTTCCGGGAGAGCAAAGCCCGACCGACGGTCGTGAGGCGGTTATCGTTACGGCCAACTACCGGGACTCGAACTGGCAGTTCAGAAGCTCCTACGATCGGATCGGTGCGAACTTCAATCCCGAGGTGGGTTTCCTCCGCCGCTCGGACTTCCAACAGGTCTCGGGGACGATTTGGCGCGACATCCGGGTGCCGTCGTCGGACTGGATTCGGCAGTTTAGTCCCCACACGAGTTACACCACTGCGTACGGACTCGAAAGTGGAGTCAAGGAGACCGCCACGTGGCACATGCATAACATGATGCGCCTCGAGAACGGCGGTCAGTTTAGTTTCGCGGGCGATTGGATCTACGACGGACTCACCGAGCCGCTCAGTCTTACAACGGGCGTCGATGACCAAGGCGACCAAACCTTCGTTGAAGTGCCAACTGGGGAGTACTCCGGTTGGCTGTTCAATCCCTCGATCAACACGAGCACTCAGGTGCCCGTCGTGTGGCGTACGAATCTCCTGCTTGGACAGTTCTTCTCCGGGACTCGCAAAGGCGGGAGCACGTCGCTGTCATTCCAGCTCGGGGGTGCGCTGGCCGGAGCGATCGCTGTGGAGTACAACAGGATCGAACTTCCGGGGCCGGGAGGAAAATTCGATGCCACCCTGCTCAGCAGCCGGATTGGCTACTCGTTCAGCCCCACCGTCTACATTCAGTCCCTCATCCAATACAACACGCAGACGGCGGTTTGGTCGGGAAACCTCCGGTTCGGCTGGGTTGATACGGCAGGGACGGGTCTGTTCATCGTCTTCAACGAGCGGCAGAGTGCCAGGCTCGCGGGCCTCACCAGTAGCCTACTCGAGCGGACAGTCTCGATAAAATTCAGTCGACAGCTGGATTTGGCTCGAATCGGGCGCGATGGGTTCGGCTTGTAGTCGACTCTCTTAACCTGCCTCCGACGATCTTAACCTGCCTCCGACGATCTTAACCTGCCTCCGACGATTCGCTCGACCAAAAGGTCAATTCCGCCTAAATAGAGCGAACGTGAGAACAAGCTGGAAAGGCGTCATGATCCTCCGCTATTGCCGATATCGTCGAGGTTGATCCAGCCGGCCCGGAAGACGAGGACCCACCAAAGCACGCTGATGGCCAAGCTCACGACGAACCCCATATCCGGAAAGGTCCAGAAGAACATCGTGGGCACGAATAACGTGAAGGCCACCACCGGCAGCTTGTCGAGTACCGCGAGGAGCTTACTCATTCTGATCTCCGCACCATGCGAACCGAGGAATTGCCTACTCTATTGGTACAACGGCTTCGCGTCTCACAGCAACGGAAAAGGATTCAGTGGGTCGGTGCAGCGTCAGTTCCCCACGCGGTCCCCGTCGGCTTTATCCTGCTGGCGTTGAGGCGAAGTCAGGGATACAATCGTTGGAATTCTCTCGTGGCTTAGAAGGAGGTTCCCACCATGTCGAAGAGAGTTCAAAGCGTGCCTACGATGGTGCTGGCGGCGGCGGTGGTGGCGATCGCTGTGCTTCACGCGGAGGTAGGGGCCCAGATGGGACCGAATCCCTACCGACCCGCAGACGGTCTGCAGGCCGGAAGCGGCGAGGGCCTCATCGGAGAGGGGTGGGCGAAGTTGCCGTACGGGAGGGAGATGGGGTCCCCGGGTGGGATCGAGGTCGATGTGGACGGGGAGAGCATCTGGGCAATCGTGAGATGCGGGAACGACGGCACGCCGCGCGGAAGCCAGACCTACTGTGACAGCTCAGATCTGGACCCGATCATCAAGTTCGGTCCGGACGGCAATGTGGTAACGATGTTCGGCAGCCGCATGTTCGCATGGCCGCATGGGCTCCACGTGGACCGGGACGGAAACGTGTGGGTGACGGAAGCGGGAAGCGGAGAATCACCACTGGTGCCGGGATTGGTCTTCGGACATCAGGTCTTCAAGTTCTCCCCGCAGGGCGAGCTCCTCATGACCCTGGGCGAGGCGGGGGTTCCGGGGGATGGACCCGATCACCTCATCTCACCGAGCGACGTCGTCACCGCCCCCAATGGCGATATCTTCGTTGTGGACGGGCACAACCAGAATGGCAACAACCGGATCGTCAAGTATTCGAGGGACGGGACGTTTATCAAGGACTTCGGGGGAACCGGGCACGGCCCGGGTCAGCTCTACGGCCCGCACGCCATTGCCATGGACGCGAATGGAAGGCTCTTCGTCGCCGACCGGCAGAACATGCGAATCGTCATCTTCGACCAAGAAGGCAACTTCGAGAATCGATGGACGCAGTTCGGAATGCCGAGCGACATCTCGATCGACGACAACGGCAAGATCTACGTGGCCGACTCGGAGTCGGACATGACTCAGAATCCGGGCTGGGAAAAGGGGATCAGGATCGGGGACGTGGAAACCGGTTGGGTCGAGTACTTCATCCTCGACACGGGCGACAATCCGCCGATAACCGCCGGGGGGAGTGGGGCCGAGTCCCTCACCGTAGATCGGCACGGAAGCATCTTTTCCGGCGAGCCGCGTCCACAGCGCGTACGCAAGTATGTGAAGGTGCGGTAGTGCAGAGGTGACCAGGAGCGTTCACGTAGCTGTCGGCGGTGACCGCTAGCTTTCGCTCCCACCTTCCTTGAACACGATCGTCACCGGACTCCCCGTCTCCACCACCTGGCCCGTCGGCGTCAGCTCGCCCGTCTCTTGATCGATTCGGAAGGTGACGACCATGTCACTCCCCTGATTGCACGCGTAGAGCAGCGTCCCGGTCGGATCGAGCCCGAAGTAGCGGGGTTGCTCGCCCTGAGTGGACTCCCAACCCACCGGCGTCACCAGGCCGCTGCTTTGGTCCACCGCGAAGATCACGATGCTGTTGTGACCCCGGTTCGAGCCGTAGAGAAACTCCCCCCCAGGGTGCACCTTGATCTCCGCGCACGTGCTCTGCCCCGTGAAACTGGACGGTAACGTGGAGGATACTTGTAGCGGGCTCAGCTCCCCGTGGTCCGCATCGTACCCGTAAGTGGCCACCGTGGAATCCAGCTCGTTGATGACGTAAGCGTACGGCAGACTCGGGTGAAAATCCACGTGCCGTGGGCCGGCGCCCGGCCGGGTGGCAACGAACGGTGGGTCGGCCGGCACCAAAGCGCCGGTTGCGGTGTCGAGCCGGAACACGAAGAGGCTATCCAGACCCAAGTCCGGCACGACGAGGAAGCGCCCACCGGGGTCAAACGGATTGTGGTGAGGGTTTGAGCTCGTCTGCCGGATCGGATGCGGCCCCGGCGTGCCCTCCAGCTCGACGAGATCGCTCCGGAGCGCGAGAGAGCCGTCGGCGTTGATCGGGAGCACCGCCATCGAACCGGAGCTGTAGTTGGAGACCACCAGGAATCGGTTGGTCGGATCGACCGCCAAATGTACGGGATTCTCTCCTCCCACCTCCTGCTGATTGAGCCTGGTCAGGCGACCGCTCTCCGGGTCGATGACGAACGCCGTTGCATACGTCCTCCCCCCATGGACCGAGTAGAGAAAACGCTGGCGCCGGTCAAGAGCGAGAAACGAGGGGTTCTCGAGGCCTGCGACGAGTTGGACGTGCGACCAACGGCCCGAGGCCGGGTCCATTCGGTAGACGTTGATGCCCTCGCCGTTCCCGTCGCGGTCCGGCGTGCTGTAGCAGCCGACATAAGCGTAAAGCGCGCCGCCCACGCCCCCCTCCGCCATCACCCGCGCCGCCCGCGAAACGCACCCCGGCACGGCCAGCACGGCGACGAGACTGCCCACACCGCCCAAGAAGCGACGGCGCGGAACCGAACGACTCTCCTCCGCCTCGAAAGGCCCGTCGGCTTGTCGGATAACTGGATCGGACATGGGCGCACTCCGGGATCAGACCGAACGTCAACATCCGAGAGGGGGCCGGTAGGCGCAAGCCGAAGCCGGCCAGACGCTCAAAATCGCCGTTTAAGCGCTACCCCTGGTCGCCACTCCTGAGCGTGGCTCTTCCATCATCTAGCTCGATCATCGTGCCGTGGCGACACTCTTGTTTGCGGCGCTCCGGACTGGGGGGCACTTTGAGTGTGGATGAACGGTGGGCCGCTAGGACCAACCTTTGCAACGGACGATCGAATGATGAGGAAAACGTATGCTGGGTCGAGAAATCCGGTCGGAGCGCTGAGTGTGCTGACAGTTCTCGCGATCTGTGCTGTATTCACACGCCCTGGCCTCGCGCAGCAAGCCGATGATATGACGTTCAGGCTCCTGACCTTCGATATCGGGAACAGCGGCCCGCGCTTGGGAGCCACTCGGGGAGACGGTGACCAGGACATTGTCGATGTCCACAACGCGATCACCTATCTGTATCGGTCAGGCGTGTCCGACTTGCCGGCGATTCCCATCGATATGCGATCGCTTATCGAGGCGGGCGATGTGCCGATCCAGGGAGTCCGGGATCTGTATGATGCCATAACTCGTGCCCGTGCCTCTGGGGGCTTTGCAGAGCCGGGCGGTAGTCGCCGCGTGTTTCACCCTGCGACCGGCGTCCGCTACCTCCCCCCGATCACAAACCCCTCAAAGGTCCTTGGCCTGGCGGGGGCTTATCAGAGGCGACAGGCCGATGGCACGCCGGGTGGTTTCGATGCTGCGGAGTACCCCAGCTTCTTCTTCAAATCTCCGGCGTCGCTCACGGGTCACGAGAGCGACATCAATCTTTGGGGGCTCCTCACGAGGGGAGTGTACGAACCGGAGTTCACCGTGGTTATCGGCAGGACTGCTCGGGCCGTGCCGGCGTCGGAGGCTTTGGACTATATCGTGGGCTATACGATGGCGAATGACGTGAGTTCGCGTGACCTGCCACAAGGAAGTCATAGTCAGCAGGGTGGGTCGATGAGTAAGTCTCTGGATACCTTTACCCCTTTGGGGCCGTATATCACGCTGAAAGAGGACGTCCCGAACCCCAACGCCCTAGAGGTCTACGGGACGGTGAACGGGGTGCGTCATGAATGGCCGATCCCGAACGGGAACACGTCGTTTCTGACCTTCACGGTGCAAGAGTCGATCGCGTACCTCAGCGAACGGATCACGCTTCTGCCGGGGGATATCGTCCTTCTGGGTGTGCCACAGCCCTCGATGTTCTTCGCAGAGGGAGAGACGGTCGAGGTGATCATCGGAAACCTGGGAACGCTGCGGAATCACGTGGTATCGGTTCCGGTACCCGGACATGTGCCGATTCCTCCCCGCCGCGTGAGCGCCGGTAGATGAGCGTGTGTTAGCTCAACTCCGGCAATCTTCGACCGAATCGATATCCTGGAATCGCACGTACTCGAACTGGCCTTCGACCTCGGCAGTGCCGGCCAGATAGTCGTTGATCATGACACCGGCCCCGAGCCTGGTTCCGATGGCGTGTGTAAAGTTGTTCCGTTCGGTCCACGCCGGATCGGCGTCCAAGCGGGTGAAGACAGTGATGACGTCGCCGACCACGCACAGTCGCACGCTACCGGAGAACTCCTGTCCGGTTGGGTACAGGGTGAGCACGGAGTTGTCATTGACGGTTGTCTTGTCTTCGAAGCCAAGCACGCCGTTTTGCAGCCCAATGTTCGCCACGACCCAATCATTCATCCGAGCGACGTCGGGGTAGATGACCAGTCCTGCCGAATGAAACGTTTCGGTTGGCGCACCACCGGACACGGGGTCCACCACCGTGATATGGGCCTCGATCAGGAAACTCGGGTTCTCGGCCGACTCGATGTTCTTGAAAAGGCTCAGGCCTTTGTTGCCATTTAGGAAGTAGTGATCCTGCAAAGGGCGAAGCAGCAGCTGGCCTCCGTTTATCGAGACCGATCCGTCGGATGGGTCCCCTTCGACCTCGGCACGGATCAGCCACGTCGAGATCGAGCTCGGATCGCTAAACTCGTCGCTAAGCCCGCTCAACTCCGGGTCCCCGTCCGTAACGAGATTTACCCCCGTGCTTGTGCCGCAGCCAGCGAGTACCATCATCAAGCCAAGTCCACGTGCCACCGTTTTGTGAAAGACCATGTGCCGCCTTCATCGGTATCGGAATCCAAAATTCTGCAGTCGCCACATCGCGACAGACGCACGCCCCACTAATTAACGTTGCACACGCTGGGCGCTTTGTATCAAGTGAAATCTTGCTCCGCCGAAGGAGTAGCTTGAGATGACTGATTACCCTCACCAACAATCGTTGCGGAACTCGTGGAACGGCTTAATATCGGTTTGGGTGCGTCGGAGATGCTGATGCCCGCGTATGCTCTGAACCCAGGACAGCTCTTCCTGGATCAGGAGGACTTAGAACGGCGGGTCGGGTGACGACGCGCTTCCCGCCCGGACTCTAGCGTTGGAGCTCGGATCGCATCCGGCGGGTCTGCTCAGCGTGCAACGAGTCAACAGAATCACAGCGGAGGACGAATCATGGTAACGCGATTTTGGCTGTCACTGAGCCTCACCGCACTGACGGCAGGATCAGCTGCGGCGCAGGATGTACGCAGCGTCTTGCAGACCGCCGCGACCGCGATGGGCGCGGCCAACATGGAGTCCATCCACTACTCCGGCACCGGTTGGCAAGGCATGGTCGGGCAGAATGTCGCGCCGGATCAGGATTGGCCGCGAGTGGACCTGACGAGTTATTCCATGACGATCGATTTCGAGACGATGTCCTCGAGAGAGGAATACGTCCGGGTACAAGGCAACAATTCGCGCCAAGGTGGCGGCCGCGGGTTCCCGTTCCTGACCGAACAGCGGGTCACCAATCTCGTCAGCGGCGACTACGCTTGGACCTTGAACGCGCAGGGACAACCGGCTCCGCAGCCGGCCGCCGCTGAGCTGCGGCGGCTCGAAATCTTCCTCACGCCCTGGGGGTTCCTCAAGGGCGCGATGGCGCCTGGCGCCAACCCGACCATGGTCTCTCGCAATGAGTATGGAGGCAGGGTGAGCGTGGTCTCGTTCGTCGCCTTCGGGAAGTACCGGGTGAACGGAACGATCAATCGTCAGAATCTGGTCCAGCGCGTGCAGACCTGGATTCCCAATCCCGTCGCTGGCGACCTGTACTATGAAAACGTATACACCAATTACCGGGATATGGGCGGTGTGAAGATTCCCCGGTTTCATCAGCATCAGGATTATGACGATGGCGCGCACGCACCGAATGTCAGCGGCGGCGACCATTCGTTTGGTCTGGAAACCGTCTCGGACGTTCAGGTGAATGTGGCGAACGCCGCACTCACGGTCCCGAACGAAGTGCGGAGCGCCCGCCTTGAGCCTGTCCGCGTGCAGTCACAAAGGTTGGGCGATGGCTTGTGGTTGATCGGGGGCGGCTCCCACAACAGCGTGGCCGTCGAGTTCCGCGACCATGTGGCTGTTATCGAGGCACCGTTGAATGAAGAACGGTCACTTGCGGTGATCGGCGAAGTGAACAGGCTCATTCCAAACAAGCCGATCCGGTTTATCGTGAATACGCACCATCACTGGGACCATATGGGTGGAATCCGCGCGTATGTCCATGAGGGCGCGACCATCATCACCCATGAAGGCAACCACCCTTACTACCAAGAAGTCTTGCGGGCAGGGCCGTGGACCTTGCAGCCCGACCGGTTTTCGTTGTATCCGCCGGAGGAGTGGTCGGAAGGATACATCTTCGAGACAGCGCGGGACAAATACGTGCTCGCCGACGACACGAGAACGGTCGAACTTTACCGCGTCCAGGGTCTCGCCCACGCTGCGGGCATGCTGATCGCGTATATCCCGAGCGAGAAGATCGTCGTGCAGGCCGACCTATACAATCCGGGAGCGCAAGCCCCCAACGCCAGCAGCCGGACGTTTTACCGAAACTTGCAGCGCCTGGAGCTGGATGTGACGACCATCGTGGGTATCCATGGGAATCCAGTTCCGATGGCGCAATTCGTCGAGTTCGCGAGCAGAGGTCAGTGATACGCGGAGGCCGGGAACGAAAAGCGGATGAAGGGCTGGAAACCTATATCGCGGACGATACGATTATCGACCGCATCCTCCAGAGGAAAAGTAGGGGGAGGCAGCCCGCCAGGAAGGTCGATTTAAGAGGGGTTCTCAGGGAAATCCTGCTGAGGGCGAACGAATTCGTCCCTTCCGATTCCGGCTCTATTCTCCTCGACGACCCTCTCCTGAAATGGGACGAGGATCAAAAGGGGAAACTTTATTTTCTGGCCTGCTTCGGGGCCGGCTCGTCGGCGCTTGCGGGCACCCACCTTCCTGACGATGTGGGGATCGCTGGGGCCACCTATCAAAGCGGTATGCCTTATCTCAGCAAAGACGTCTCGAGAGACGACAAATTCTACGACGTAATCGACAAACAGACCCAATACGAATCGAAGTCGATTCTCGCCATGCCGATCAAGATCGACGACTCGGTCGTCGGCATTATCGAACTGATCAACAGGAAGGAAAAGGTCAATTATGACGACAGGGACCTCTCCATCCTCGAAATTTTTGCGAGCTATACTTCCACACTCATCAAGAATGCGCTCGACGCGAGACGCTTTGAGGACCTGTCCAAAGAGGACAATCTGACGGGCCTCTACAACGATCGGTATTTCCATGAAAGACTGGACATGGAAACGCAAAAAGCGATCGATGAGGGGGGCGACCTCTCGTTGATATTTTTCGACCTCGATCACTTCAAGGAAGTGAACGATACGCACGGGCACCTCATAGGAAGCCAGGTGCTCAAGGAGGTGGCCATCATCGTAGAGGAGGTGTTTCTCGATTCAGGCGCGGCGTTGGCCAGGTACGGCGGGGATGAATTCGTGATTCTCATGCCGGGATACCCACTCGAAAAAAGTAACGACTATGGTGAAACGCTGCGGGAGGCCATTGAAAGGAATGTTTTTGTCAGGGAAGGGCCTTCCCCGGGAGAACCGCCCCTGAATATCGAAGGGGTGATTACCTGCAGTGTGGGGATCGCCTCTTTGGAGAAAGAGGAGGGGAAAGAGCTGAAGAAAATGAAGGAGGCTCTCATCCGTGCGGCAGACAGCGCCATGTACCGAGCAAAAGACCTCGGGAAAAACCGGGTCTCCCTCGATAAAGACTTGGAACCGTCCGGCTAACCCCGTTTTGAAACCTGTCTCGTAGCTCTAGCAGCCTCGGATATGCGTGAGCGGAAGTCGACGGCAACGTCAGGTTGGGTATTCGCGGATGGTTTTGTCGCCATCACCATCCTGTCGGTAGGAGCCTTCGTCGTTGTCTCACTTTCCGCCGGTGTCGGTCCTCCGTTCCTTACGACTGCCCTCAGCTACCTGGGTTCTTGTCTCGTAGCGTTTCTTCCGATCCTCGGCGTCTTTGTTACCGTGGTTCTCGCGAAGGGGGGCGAAGAGCCAGACTTCTCACCGCTCGTGTTTATAATCATGTACGTGGGGCCGGCGATCCTCGGAGCTGGCGTCTACTACATGATTCATTACATGGTGGGAGTGCAGTTCCTTGTATTCTTGAGCGAATTGCTGGGTGGCTTCGTCGTCTTCGGCGGCGGATGGATGGTGTTGGTCACTATTATGGAGCGCCGACGGGAGCCTAAGTAAGGAGATCCGTTAGGCAGTCCGAATAGATAGGAGGATCAGATGGCGTTTCTGGGTGGTCAAGTCCCGATTTGTGTGTAAAAGCGGAGGAAGCTCCTCGCCTTCGGCTAGGCTGCTTGGGCGACCTCCTGTTTCTGGAGGAGTGAGAGGTCGAGGTAACGCCGGTCGCCCCAGACGTGTGTGGTCCTGAGTGCGACGGCCGTGATGAGCCTGAGGGCGCTGGCCCGGTCCGGGAAGGCGCCGGCGGCCTTGATCCTGCGTTTGATCTCGCCGTGCAGCCGCTCGAGGCTGTTGGTGGTACGCAGCCGGGGCCAGTGCGCCTCGGGGAACGCGTAGAACTGCGTCGCTGCCCCGAAGCCCCGCTCCAGGACCTCCACGGCCTCGGGCAGCTCCTTCTTCCAGCGTGCGCCGAACTCGCCCAGGAGCTTCTTCGCCTCGGCGAGTCCGGATGTCTGGAAGATCACCGAGACCTCACGCGCCACGCGCTTGCGTAGGCGGTGGGGGACCCTCGCCCCCACATTACGCTGCAGATGGACCGTACACCTCTGACGGCGTGCCTCGGGCAGGAAGCGGCGGACCGCAGCTGCCAGGCCTGCGTGCTCATCGGCGATCACGAGCTCGACACCGCCGAGGCCGCGGTCCTGGAGTTGCTCGAGGAGCTCCGACCAGCTCTGCTGCGACTCCTCAGCGCCCAGCGTGACGGCCAGGAGCCGTCGGTGACCCTCAGGGCCCACTGCATACGCCACGAGCGCACTCACGTTCTCGACTTTGCGGGCCCAGCGGGCGTCCAAGAACGTGGCGTCCAGGTACAGATAGGGGTGAGGCCCCTCGATCGGCGCACGGCGCAGCCCTTCCACGGCCTCGTCGAGCCGTTTTGCCACACGACTCACCGTCGAGCGCCCAACACGCTCGCCCATCAGCGCCTCGGTGACGTCGCCCATCTTGCGCTGTGACACGCCGCTCACATACGCCTCGACCATCATCTCGTCGAGCTCGGGGCTCCTGCGCTGGTAGCGGCCGATCACGTCGGCCGGCGAACCGTTGTCCCGGCTCCGGGGCATGGCGACCTCGATCTGCCCCAGGCTCGTCAGCAGCCGCCTCAGGTATGTGCCGTTCCTATGGTCCTTCCGGCTTCCCACCCGCTCGAAGCGGCGTGCACCTACCATGGCCTTCAGCTCCTCTTCCAGCACCATCTCGAGCGTCAGCCGGATCGCGCCTTGAAACAGCTCGCGCAAATCATCGCGTAGCTCGTCTTGCGTGGCCCGACCGATCTCCACAATCTCTTGCATCGGAAGCTCCTCTCCGGTTCCGAGCCTGCTCTGCAGACCCGGACTCCCGGGTTCATGTGACAGTGAACAACAACAGAGGAGCTTCCGTTTTTCTTTCCCTCCTGTCCAGCTTATCCGCTTTTACACAAATCTAGGGACACTACCTTCTGGGTTGGCTCGGCGCGCTGGTGGTGCTGCTCGTCGGGGCGCTCATACTGAACGGCGTAAGCCAGTCGCTCGAAGGCCGGGACTCGATCTTCATCCACTACGGATGGGTCGCGCTGATCCTCCTGGTCGGGGGCGCCCTCTTCCCGTTCTGGGGATGGACGTCGACGGGCTGGGTTCTCGGTGTGGCGGCGGCATGGAGCATCGTGCCGCCCCTTGCGGGCCGACTCCGGGGCGGCGGGGCGCCCTCCGGATACATTTATCACGGCGACCCGCACGGCAGCGGCGACGCCGAGGACAGTGCTAGGCCGGATGATGACCCGTAAGACCACTCCCACCGGACTACCCCCTCGCCAGCCATCTCACGGAGAGTTCGGGGAAGCCACGGCCGGAGGCGATCTGACGGTCTACGTCGACGTTGCCTCGCGGAGGGTGGTGGCCGTTTGGCTGGGCGAATGACCAGCCGCCGAGAACCGCGAGGGGCAGTGACCCTTTTCCATCTTCTTGGTCTGATCGGCGCGGTCGTGGTAGCTGCGATCGGTTAGAAGGTCGGCGCCTGCTCGGAGTCGTGCTCGGCGTCCCGACCGGATTCCTCGTCGGAGTCTTTGGTCTGGTGGGGCTTGGGCTGACCGTGGCGTGGCTCGAGACTCGCCGCGACCAGCTAGCTCTGCGCAGCTCATTCGGCCCGTATTGGCGGGCCGAATACCGCACAGATTGGGAGGAGCTCAAGGCGTCGCTTCGCCCTGGCACCGTTGTGAATGGAGTTGTGGTCAAAGTGCGATATCACGGCGCTTTCCTTGATCTCGGGGAAGGATTTCCGGGGATTATCCAGGCCTACCACCTCGTGACTGAAGGTTCCGAGCTGCCGTCCGTCGGTGAGAACGTTCGCGCATGGGTGAAGGAGCATGATGACGACCTTCGGGCGGTAGTGCTCACGATGAGCGAACGGTCGCTCTCAGGACTCGCTGACGTCCGACCCCCGGATGCTCAGGATCAGCTTTGAGGTGCAAGGCTCAGTTCGCTGCAACCGCCAATACGCTCTGCCAGTTCGTGACGACCCGGAGCATCGATACCGGCGGTTCCTCCAAGAGGAAGCGTGGAAAACAATGCCCGGGATGCGGAAACATTTCCGGCGAATGCCGTTTCGCCTCCGGCGGTTTCCTTTCCGTAACTCGATCCTACTCCTGGCATGGCCATTGCACGAGTTCTGCTATGGAAAGGTCCGTGCGCGGAGAGGGACATGAGGTCTCCGCTGAGGATTCGGGCTATGGCGCATGGGAGCGGACGCGCCGGAACACGAGTGGAGCGGTAGGCAAAAAGCAGTGATCTCCGGCGTTTCGCGAAAAATGCACGGAGATCGATATGAGACGAATATGGCTTACGGAAGGCAGGGGGCGACTACTTGCCCTCACGCTGGCCGCCGCGTCGATCCTCCCTTTCACCGCTGCCTCGGCAGCCGTGGGCGCATCACCTTCAGCCAGCGTCGTCGACGCACACCAGCTCGAGATCGAGGGCACCGCAACGGCCCTACAGCTCGGCAACGCCTTCGCAGCGGTGGCCGACGCCGTTCGGCCCGCCGTCGTCTTCATCATGGTCGAGACGGTGACTACGGGCCTCCGGATGCCGCCGGCCATGCCGACAAGTCTGCGGGGTGCCTTCGCCGGCGCCTTTCCCCGCGCCACAACGTCCAGCGGAACCGGATTCATCGTCCTTTCAAACGGCTACATCGTCACCAATCATCACGTCATCGACGGCGCACGTCGCGTTCTCGTCCGTCTCTTCGACGGTCGTGAGTACGAAGCCGAGATCGTCGGGGAGGACGCCCTGAGCGACATCGCGGTCCTGCGGATCGACGAGACGAATCTGCCGACGGCGTCCCTGGGGGACTCCGACCAGATTCGGGTGGGCGAGTGGGTCCTGGCCATCGGCAACCCCATGGGCAACGCGCTGATGTTCAGCGTGACGGCGGGGATCGTGAGCGCGACCGACCGCTCCATGGGCCCGGGCTCGGTGGAGGAGTTCATCCAGACCGACGCCGTGGCCAACCGCGGCAACTCGGGGGGCCCGCTTGTGGACCTTCACGGACGCATCATCGGCATGAACTCCGCCATCCTGAGCTGGTCCGGATATTACCAGGGGTACACCTTGGCCATCCCGGCCAACCTGATCCTCCCGGTGATATCGGAGCTGATCGAGCGGGGACATGTCACACGGGGCGTCCTGGGCGCCACCACCTTGCTAGCGACCGCGGAGGACGCTCTCGCGGTCGGCCTCGACACGGTCTGTGGCGTCGTGGTGCAGGACGTGGGGGACGAGAACAGCCCGGCGTACCTCTCCGGACTCCGACCGGGCGACGTGATCGTCGAATTAGACGGCCGCCTCGTGATGTCCGCGGCCCAGCTGCAACGGAGCGTCTGGTTCAAGGCACCAGGAGACAGCGTGGTCCTGAGGGTGCACCGGGAAGACGGCATCCGCGCGACCGTGACGGTGTATCTGGGCGCCGAGAAAACCGACGATCGTACGGCTTCCGCTCGGGCGGAGCACCACCAGCGTGATGTGGAGGTGCCGTGCGCGAACAACCCACTGGGTGTCTGCCTGGTAGCGTTCGAGAAGGCGTTCCGCCTGCCGAGGGATGTCATCGACCTGAAGGACGCCGGACTCGTGGTCACGGGCGTCCAACCGGCCGGCCCGTCCTATGGCAAGATCTTCGCCGACTACGACATCATCACCCACGTGAACGACGTGCGCGTGCGCTCCGAGCGTGAGCTTGAGGACGCACTGCGCGACGCTGCTGAGGGTGACATCGTGTCCGTCCAGACCTACCGCCTCCGCTCGGAGAAAACCGGCTTCGCCCGAATCCGGATTCGTTGAGGCGCACCTAGGGTAGTCCAACTAGGGGAAGTTCGGGTTGGGCGCCATCGAGACGAGTACCACGAGCTGCCCATCGCTGCGGTTTTCCACGCCGTGCGCTTCATCGGGCACGGACCAAGCGAGGTGGCCGGGCCCGACGGTGCGCGTGGCATCCCCGACGGTGAAGGTGCCCTCGCCCTCGATCACGTAGTAGAACTTCGTGGCTCCGGCGTGTGCGTGCAGCTTCTGCGCCTGGCCTGGCTCGAGGCAGTACACATCACAAAACATCTGTGGCGTCTCGAACAGGTTCACCTTCTGCATCTTATCCGCCGCGAAGCGACGGAAGGCGCTCGTGTCCAGGAATCCCATGAGTGCAGTGTAGCGCCCCGAGGAAGACGTCGCACGGATCTGGGTCCCGACCAGGCTCATGGGGTAGGTTCTCTTCCCCCCCGCCGGAGCTCTGGCTCGTCCCCGCGCACGAGCCGTGTGTCGAGCTCGAGGCGAGGCACGTCGGCGACTCCCAGCCACGAGCGCGGGTCCTCGTCCCGGCGACGTTCGACGAGCTCGCGGCAGCGAGCCGCGTGGGCGAGCACGGCGTCGACGTCGACACCCAGGTAGTATGGCCGGTACCCGGCCAGCTTCCGCTCTGCCTTCTCGAGCTGCGCGCCGACGCCGCGTGCGTTGCCCCTCTGGGCGTGTACGAACGCGCTGGCGTAGAGGATCAAGCCCTGGTAGAAGTCGCTCCCCTCCTCGCGCCATGGGCCCTCGAGCACCTCGTGGCTCTCCCAGTACTCCCGCGCATTGAAGAGCTCGAGAAAGCGGTGCAGCGCCTGAGGAAGGTCCTGGCGGTCAGGGCCGCCGCCCTTCGTTTCAGGGTCTGGCGGTGTCGGGCCTCGTCGACGACGCATAGCAACACATCTCGACCAGCGGATTGGTCAGCAGCGTGGGAGGTCTAGGGAACCACGAACCGTCTGCTGCTTCCCCCAGTGGCGTTGTCCTGGGTGGCTGGATCGGGACCGCGGCCTTCGGCGAATGCCCTCTCCACCGCCCGCGTGTTCACGAGCAGACCGGTCATCCCATAATTACCCTCATGACAGCCTCCCTCATACACTTGATTCGCCTCATCACTGTTCTTCGTCAGCTCTTGCAGGATGGTCCAGGGTCGCGTCCACGTCCTGGGATCTTCAATCGTAATTTCGACCGAGAGCGTAGTATCATCGACACGCCGATAGCGTTCGATGAGATGCAAGTTCTCCCGGGAGCCTCGAAAGCTAGTCTTCTCGGTGAAATTAGTGATCTCGACGACCAGCGTATTACCCTCCCATCGGCCACGCGCGTCGCCGTGGCGCAGCCGAATGTGCTCTGGCAATGACGGACGATCCGTGATAGGAATGCTCCGGCTGAATCCCTGTCCCTGGCCGACGTCATAGTAGATCCCGACGATCCCAGGAGACTGCACGACCCGCATCACCCCGCCGAACGTTCCGGACTGGAGCACGAGTGGCAGGCTGTTTCCGAAACAGCGCTCCGCACTGCTGCGGTCTTCCGGGCCGTCGGAGCGGTTCAAGCGATCCAAGTTGTAGTCGGGAGAAGGCTCCGCTCTCCTCGGTGACACAGGTCCCGGCCTCCCCCCCGAGGTGCCTTGCAGAAGGGCGCCCAGATACTCTCGTTTGGTGGCTCTCCTCTGCTCGGCCTCTTGCGCCAAAGGCGGAATTCTCCCGTCCGGAGGATCGATCACCTGCGATGTCCGCTTGCCCCGAACCAAGGATGGGTCGCCGAACCAGTGCTCGTTGTAAGCCTGGGCGACGTCCGCTTCACTCCCCGCCTGGTCGCGGGCGTCACGACCGAGACCCTGAGATATGTCGAAGAGTGCTCGTTCGGCTGCCGCGATTTCCTCTTCGGTCAGAAACTCCCTCGTGCCATACTCTTCGGCGCGCTCCAGGGGCGTCACGGCCGCATTGTTCCAGATCCCCTGGAGGTCCGGCTCACCCCACGGCGTGCGGAGCGAGGACGCCAGTTGGGCCTGCTGAGACGCCACCGACACGAGCCCTAACAACACGAACATGATCACGACAGCCAGCGCGCTCGCTAACGCAAACTCCTGATCCCTCATCGTCATCGGGGGGCACCGGTACCGGACGAACCGACGAACAATGTGCGTCCATCAGGCAGCGTGATATCCCTCCCGTTTGCTCTCCGCGACCCGTCCTTGGCCTGATAACCATCAATGACGATTTCTGTTCCTGGTGGCAGTGACTGCCTCGTGATGCCTCGTCTAAACAGCACGTTCGGCGTCCCTGCTTCGATGGCCCACTCCTCGACTGTGCCGTTCGGCTGCTGCACTTCCACGTGGATCCAAGCGTGAGGATTGACCCACTGCACGCGAAAGACGGTCGCCTTCTCGAACCTCACGGGCTTGTCGGCATCAAATTCCGCGGAAAATGCATGATGCGCCGGCGCGGGCGCCGTGGTGAGAGCCAGCAGCGCGACGAGACCGGCACCCACACGGGTTGCACGGATCAGCTTTACTCGCATCGGATCGCCTCCTATGGTTGCCTAGGCGGGTTTCCGGACCAGTGACGTTCGTACAACACTTGCTCATCCTGTGGGATCTTGCGCGTGATGTCGACGATCATAGTCTGGCCCTCCCACCGGTTGACCAACTGTTCCTTGCGAAGATGGCCATACAGCGTCTCTTCAACCATCTCGGTGCAACGGAACTCCAGCAGTCGAGCATTCTCCTCCAGACGACGGTAGAGCGGCATGGTGATTGTCCACGGCCGGGTGAACACCTTGGGATCCTCGATGGTGGCTTCGTAGCTGATGGCGTCGGGACTGATGAGGGTGTATCGCTCGACGACATGCAAGGCATCGCTGTGGAAATTGCCGGCCCGGTCGAGCCACGTGTTCGCCGTGAACGTCGATACGTCGACGACCAAGGTCTCCCCCTCCCATCGGCCGACCGAGTGTCCCATGAACGCTTCGCCGGGATACCCCTCGACTTCATCCAAGTGAATGAAACGTTGGGCACCTCCAAACTCGAAGAGCATCATGAGCCGGTTAGTGCTCTGAATGATTTGAAACGGATAGGGGAGATACATGGCCCGAGGCACACCTGGCATAAAACACTTCAGCTCCGGGTCGCGGTCCAGCCAGTGCTCGGCGTTTTCTCTCTGTCTCGCTGCAGCCCATGGCTGGTAAGGAATCTCATCACCCTCCACCACCCCGAGCCCCGGAGGGACCCAGCCCGCCGAACCCAGAGCCACCACGGGTGCTGCGAGCACCGGGTAATCACTGTACACTCCCGGTTGCGCCACCATTGGACGCGCTAGATGAGTTTGCAGGTCCCAGTTCGCCGTGTTGTTCGCCTGCCAAATGCCACTGAAGTCGGGCTTCCCGTCCGCCGTACGTGGAATCTGAGAGGCCGGAGCCTGCCCTGAAGTCGGCCCACAGGCCACCCAGATCAGGGGCATGAGGGCGATCGTCGCAATCGCTATCAGCGAGTTTCTCAACAGGTGCTGCATGCGATAGAGCCCCCTCTCAAACCGTCAAATACCCGGCCCGCAGGCGCCTGAAACAGTCGACTACACCCAGTTCCTCTCGTCGCACTGTATAGCTCCGACCACCTCGAAGTCAACAATGGGACACGGTGGCGGGGTCGAAATCGCGGGCCGCGGATCTGGTCCGATGGCTACACGTAGCGGCCACCTCACATTCGCGAGGCGGAGCAGCCGACCTCCGCGTACATTGAGAACCTCCGGAAGGCGACGCGAGCATTGCGAACGCCGCGAACGACCGCCCGATTTGAGAGTCGTCGGGGCCCCTAAATTCGACGCGACCATGGACACAGATCAGCGCCTGGACGCCCTGGTAGCGCCCCTCCGCGCAGATGTCGTGTCTGGCGCATCGGTGGTCGGAAGGATGGCCGCGGAAGTGCTTTGCCGAGCTGCGATGCATGCACAGGCGGGCTCGCTCGAGGAGTACCGTTCGGAGTTGGGCGAGGTATCCGGGAAGATGCTCGACGCCCAACCTGCGATGGCACCGCTGGTCACGCTCGTGCGAGACGTGCTCGCCTCCGTGGAGGCCTCCGCAGATCTCGAGACCGGTCGCCAGGCCGCAGTCCGAGCCGCCGAAGCGTTCGGGAGCGGTCTCGAGCTGCGGGCTGAGTCCGTCGCCACACGCGCCGCCGCGTTGATTCCATCGGGAGGTACCGTGGCCACGATCTCGTCTTCTTCGACGGTGCGAGCGACGCTGACCCATGAGCGGGCGCGGGCCGTCGGGCGGGTGATATGCTTCGAGAGCCGACCGATGCGGGAGGGAGAGATCTTCGCCACCGCCCTGGCGAAGGCGGGGGTGGCGGTGACGTTTGCTGTCGACGCCGCCGCCTCGACGCTCATGGGCGAGTGCGACACCGTGCTGCTGGGTGCGGACTCGATCGGTGACTTGGGAGTCGTGAACAAGATCGGCTCCGCCGGATTGGTCGACGCTGCGATGAGACGTGAGGTGCCGGTCATGGTGGTATCCGATGAAACGAAGATCCTGCCGACCGGATTCCCTCAGCACCTCGCCGACGACCGTCCCCCTGAGGAAGTCTGGAGGGCACCAGCCGGTGTGCGCGTGTGGAATCGGTACTTCGAACCGTTCGAGCTCGAACGGGTGACGGTGGTGGTGACCGAGTCAGCCGCACTCACCCCACTGGAAGTCGAAGAACTGCGCAAAGGCCTCGTGCTGCCAGCCGGCCTCCTGATGTGGGCCGACGCCCGTGCGCGTCGGACACCATGACCTCGGCCCCCTTCGACGAACATCGCGACGTCGTGCGTCCCGAGTGGATCGACGACAACGGCCATCTAAACATGGGCTACTACGTGGTGGCCTTCGACCGGGCCACCGACACTTGGCTCGACTACATCGGCCTGTCCGCCAGCGAAAAGGCGCGGTCGGGTGCCACCACCTTCACACTCGAATCACACGTGAACTACCTGCGGGAGGTGCGAGAGGCGGCCCCGCTGCGATTCACGACGAGGCTGCTAGCGTTCGACCAGAAGCGGATCCACTACTTCCACGAGATGCACCACGCGACGGACGGGTTCCTGGCCGCCACCAACGAGCTCATGTCTCTTCACGTGAACCTGGCTACGCGACGCGCGGCGCCCATGACGGCAGACGTGCTCGCTCGGCTAGCAGACGTCTTGAGCCTGCACGGGACACTACCGGTTCCTCCACAGGTCGGGCGCCGAATCGGACTCGACTCCGGGTCTTGAGGTCTCATCGCCTGAGTGCCCATTCGTACTGACGCCCCAACAAACTGCATTTGCCACCCAGCGGCTACGTCTCCAGTATTCCGGAACGGTGACCGCCGGGAGGTGGCCGCTCAAGAATCCTGATCACAGTCTTGCTGAGGGACTCGGGATGGAAATCACCCACCGGAGGGCCGGAGTGACTCGTGACGTAAGAAGCGCGTTGGCCTGCATCCTCGCCGCCATGGCGCTTCCCGTGGCTGGCTCGGCCCAACAGGCCTCGTTTACCGCGGCGCAGGCCGAGGCGGGAGCCGCCGTCTACCAGACCGCGTGCGCGGTGTGTCACTTGGCGAACCTGCAGGGGTCTGGGGAGGCGCCACAGCTTGCGGGGACCGACTTTCGCACTTTTCGAGGAAACCGGCCCGCCGTGGCGCTGATGACCTACGTTCGTGCTACCATGCCCCCCGGTCAGGAGGGGTCGCTCACCGAGGAAGAGTACGCTGCGGTCACGGCGTATATCATGCGTGAGAATGGTGTCGCTCAGGGCTCGGCTCCGCTCAGCCTCGCCTCCCGGGGATCTCTCGTCCTCGGTGGGGGGGCCGTGGCCGCGCTTGGGCCGGGCGGAATCATCCCGCCTGTTCCGGGACGACCGGGAACCGGACCCTCACCGGGGGGAGTGAACTCGCTGCCGGACTTCGGTTCCCTCTCGGAGACCCGAACGGGAGCCACCCGAACGTATGAGCGGATCGAGGACTTCGTACCGGTTTCGGACGCGGAGCTCCGCGACCCGGAGCCCGGTGATTGGCTCAACGCGCGGGGAAACCTCGAGTCGTGGGGATACAGCCCGCTCAATCAGATCAACACCGAGAACGTAGATCGGCTCGAGCTCGCGTGGGTCTGGGGGATGGAGGACGGGACCCGTAGCCAGCCAGCGCCCCTCGTACACGACGGAGTGATGTTCCTGCCGAACTGGGGCAACACGATCCAAGCGCTGGACGCTACGACAGGCACCCTCCTGTGGGAGTACCGCAGGTCCTTCCCAGAGGGGATGTCGGGCGGTCGTGGCCGGGCGCGAACGATCGCGATCTCGGAGGACATGATCCTCGTGTCGACGAACGACGCGTACATGCTGGCCCTGGATGCGGCGACGGGTGAGGTCCGATGGGAGACCCGCGTGACGGCCGAGCCCGGGCTCGGCTTCGAGAACTCGAGCGGCCCCGTGATCGCCAATGGCAAGGCGATCAACGGGATCAACGGGTGCACTCGCCTGATCAGAGAGAGCTGCTTCATCACGGCGCACGACCTCCGGACGGGACGTGAGCTCTGGCGAACCTACACGATCGCACGCCCTGGGGAGCCCGGCGGTGACACGTGGGGCGATCTTCCCCTAGAGCTCCGCGGCGGTGGGGACGTCTGGAATACCGGGAGCTACGATCCCGACCTCGGTTTGGTCTATTTCGGCGTCGCCCAGGCCAAGCCGTGGGCCTCAGCAAGCCGGGGGCTGACCATGGCGGACTCGGCGCTCTACACGAGCTCGACGCTGGCGCTGGACGAGAATACGGGAGAGATCGTTTGGTATCGCCAGCATGTACCCGCGGAGTCGCTCGACCTGGACGAGGGAATGGAGCAGGTTCTGCTCGATGTCGAGGGCGTTCCAGCGCTTCTGACCATCGGAAAACACGGGGTGCTCTGGAAGCTGGACCGGCGCGACGGGAGCTTCCTCGGCGTCAAGGAGACCGTCTTTCAGAACATCCTGGACATCGACCCCGAGACCGGCACGGTCCAGTACCGGGCGGACATCCGGGACGCCCAGGTGGGGCAGTGGGTCTCCGTCTGTCCCTCGACAGCCGGCGGGAAGAATTGGCACGCTACCGGCTATCATCCGGGTACGGGCCTGATCGTTGTCCCGTTGAGCCAGAGCTGCATGGACTACTCCGCGCGCGCGGTCGAATTGGTAGAAGGCGGCGGGAGCAGCGGAGGGACTCGAGTCTGGTGGGAGATGCCCGAAACCGACGGCAACCTGGGCAAGCTCGGCGCCTACGATGTCAGGACGATGGAGGAAGTATGGAGCGTGCAGCAGCGGGCGCCCTTCCTCACCTCCGCCCTGACCACGGGTGGAGGGCTCGTCTTCATGGGCGATTACGACCGGTGGATTCGGGCGTTCGACGTAGCCACCGGTGAGCAGCTCTGGGAAACGCGGCTGGCCACCGCGGTCCAGGGTTATCCGATGACGTACGAGGTCGATGGTGTGCAGTACGTCGCGGTGCCCACCGGCGTCATCGGTGGCAGCCCCTGGAACGTCTCCCGGTTCCTCGCGCCCGAGATCCGCATTCCTCCCGGAAACAGGCACAACGCGATGTATGTATTCCGGCTGAACGAACGGTAGGCGTCCCCTCAGACAGCCTTTCCCGCTCCTATTGGGTGCCAAGGTCGAAGGCCACCACATCTGATGGACAGACAGCCTCCAAATCCGAGCGCCGCTTCCAACCGTAACGTCTGGTTCATGGCGGCCGCGGTTGGCGTAATGTTGGCCCTCCACGCGCTTCCCACTCCGCCACCGCTCGAACGAAGCGGCGAGATCGTGGAGCTCACCACCGGCGGCAAAGCCACCATCGCCATCCTCGCTTTTGCCGTCGTGCTCTGGATCACAGAGGCCATTCCCTTCGCAGCCACCGCCTTGTTCGTGCTGTTGCTCCTTCCCGTCTTTGGAGTGAACAGCTATGCCGAAGCCGTCCAGCTCGGCTTCGGCCATCCCATCGTCACGTTTTTTATCGGTGTTCTCATTCTCTCGGCTGCATTCAGCCGCTCCGGGCTCGGCACGCGCATGGCACTTCTGATCCTGCACAAAGTGGGGACGCGCACCGACCGGGTGCTTCTGGGGTTCCTGGTCGCCGGTGCGTCGCTTTCGATGTGGATAACGGACATGGCCGTGGCCGCGATCCTTTTGCCCCTCGGCGTGAGCTTGCTCGAAGACGCCGGACTCGAGCGGCTCAAGAGCAATTTCGGTAGGGCGCTGATGATCGCGTGCGCCTTCGGCCCACTCATTGGCGGCATCGCAACCCCGGCCGGGGCGGGCGCCAATCCCATCGCTCTGAGCTATCTGAAGGATCTG
The DNA here is from genome assembly GCA_965248195.1 of Longimicrobiales bacterium. Lineage (GTDB taxonomy): Bacteria > Gemmatimonadota > Gemmatimonadetes > Longimicrobiales > Gaopeijiaceae > UBA822. The sequence goes on from CBDFIQ010000001.1 coordinate 197,971, forward strand.
GCCGGCATCGAGATCTCTTTCATCGAATGGATGGCTTACGGGGTGCCCGCCGCAGCCCTCATGTTGCCCGGCGCCTGGCTCCTGCTTCTTTGGATCTTTCCTCCGGAGATCGAACGACTGCCGATCGAGCGCGAGGAGATCTCGGAGAAGCTGGCCGGGCTCGGTCCACTTCAGAGCGCGGAGATCAAGACCCTCGTCGTCTTCGCCATGACCATCTCGCTCTGGCTCGTGACACCTGCGCTGAACCGCTTCAGTGGAGGTGCTGTCAACCCGCCGCTCCAGGCGGTGGCGCTGTTCGGAGGCATCTGCCTGTTCCTTCCGAAGATGAACGTGTTGAGCTGGAAGCAAGCGCAGCACGACGTGGATTGGGGCGGCATCGTGCTCATCGCAGCCGGCATCTCGCTGGGCATGACCGTCTTCGAAACGGGCGCGGCGCAGTGGCTGGCACTCGTGCTCATGGGCGAAATGGGCGTGGTGCCGGCGCTCCTGCGTCCCTTTTTGATCGTGCTCGCGGTCGCGACGCTTCACATGTTGTTTTCCAGCAATACGGTGACGGGCACGATCATCCTGCCGATACTCATTGCGCTGGCGGCGAGTCTCGAGCTGGCCCCCTGGACGCTTGCCGGCCCAGCCGCCTTTACCTCGTCTTTGGCTTTCATCCTGGTCACGGAGACCCCGACGAACGTGATCCCCTACGCATCAGGCTATTTCTCGATCAAGGACATGGCCAAAGTCGGTATCCCCATGACGTTCATCGCGGCACTCTGCGTCGGTGTGTCCATGCTCACGGTAGGAGCCATCCTCGGCTCCTGAATCGAGCGCAAGAAAGGAACTTCTATGGAAACGTTATCGATTAGCGAGCACGTCAAGCGCGCGCGTGTCGCCCAGAAAAAGCTCGCCACCTTCGATCAAGCCCGGATCGATGACATCGTCTGCGCCGTGGCGCGGGTTGGTTATGTGAACGCCGAGCCCCTCGCGAAGTTGGCGTTCGAGGAAACCGGGCTGGGGCGATATGAAGACAAGGTCCAGAAAAACCGGCGCAAGACGTTGGGCACGCTTCGGGACCTCACAGGTGCCCAATCGATGGGTATCATCCACCGGGACGATGACAAGGGCATCACCGAGATCGCCAAACCCGTGGGCGTCGTGGGAGCACTCACTCCCGTCACGAACCCGTCGGCAACGCCCATCAACAACATGATGATCACCCTGAAGGGGGCTAATGCCGTTCTCATCGCACCCCATCCGAAGGCGGACCGGACGTGCGCGGAGCTCATCCGCCTGGTGCATCTCGAGTTGGAACGGCTCGGCGCTCCCAAAGATGCCGTGCAGCACGTGAGCCTGCGGGCGGAAGACAAAGAAGCGAGCAAAGCTCGTTCGCAGGAGCTCATGCGCGAAGTCGACATCGTCCTCGTCACCGCCGGCCCCGCGAATGTGGCAGCGGGATACCGGAGCGGAACACCGGCCCTCGGCGTGGGCCGGGGCAACGTACCGGTGATCATCGACGAAACGGCTGACGTTGACGCGGCATGCGACCGCATCGTGGCAAGCGCCACCTTCGACAACGCTACGAGCTGTTCCTCGGAGAACGCGCTCCTCCTCGAGGACAGCATTTACAACGAGACCGTAGCAGCGCTCACGGAGCGCGGTGGCTATCTCGCTACCGAAACCGAGAAGTCGTCGCTTCGAACGGCCCTCTGGACACGAGGGCGTGTCAACCGCGACACGGTCGCCCAACCTGCGGCGAAGCTCCTAAAGCTTGCGGGGATTCACCTCGAAGCGCCCGAAGGGGCCCGCTTCATCATGGTCGAAGAGGATGGCGTGGGCGAAGAGTTCCCCTTCTCGGGGGAAAAGATCGCTCCCGTCGTCGCTCTCTACAAATGGCACGGGTTCGATCAAGCCTTGGATCTCGTAGAGCGTATCCTGGACTACCAGGGGAAAGGTCACTCCTGTGGCATCCACTCCACCGACGACGGGCACATCGACGAGCTCGCCGCCCGAGCCGATGTCTGTCGGGTCCTCGTGAATCAAGCCCATTGCATCGGAAACGGTGGGGACTTCGAAAACGGCCTGGACTTCACCCTCTCCCTGGCCGCGGGGACCTGGGGCGGCAATAGCGTCTCCGACAACATTACTTATAGGCATTTCTTGAACGTGACCCGTGTGGCACGACCGATTCCGAAACGAGTGCCGACCGAACAAGATCTGTGGGGCGACTATCTCCGTCGCTATCCGGATGATCCTCCGTCGCTATCCGCATGATCCGGCGGTCCAATCGTCACTGAGTCCATGAATCTCGACGAACACGCGGCCAAGACGCTTCTGCAAGACGAAGGCGTTGCCATCCCTAGAGGCGGCATCGCACGAAGTGTGGAGGAGACAGGCAGGCTGGCGGAGGAGCTCGGCGGCGAGGTCGTGCTCAAGGCGCTCGTTCCCATGGGAAAGCGCGGTAAATCCGGCCTCGTGCGCTTGGCGGCCGACGCGCCTCAAGCACGCGAGCAAGCCTCCTTGCTCTTCGGTGCAGACGCCGCGGGCCACCCCGTCGAAGCACTGCGCGTGGAAGAGCGCGTTTCCATCGCTTCAGAGTTGTACCTTGCCGTCGTCAACGATGCACGCGCTCGCGCGCCCCGACTCCTTTTTTCCACAGAAGGAGGCATGGAAATCGAAGAGCTCCATGCGGAGCGTCCCGAGCTGGTTTTCGAGCTCGTGATCGACCCGCGACACGGCCTGGGCTCGGCGGAGCTCGACGCCTTGCTGGCGCCGTCCGGACTCGACACCGCCGTCGCCGGCAAACTCCACGCACTTTTGCAAAAACTCTACGGGCTCTTCAGCCAATGGGATGCCGAGCTGCTCGAGCTCAATCCTCTTGCGCTCGACACGACGGGCGATCTGGTGGCGCTCGACTGCAAGCTGACCATCGATGACGCGTCGCTCTATCGGCAACCCAATCTTCCCGAGGCAAGCCGCACCGGCACCGAGCTCGAAAGACGCGCCCAGGAAGCCGGCCTTTTCTATATCGAGCTCGACGGCGAGGTGGGGGTTCTCGCCAATGGCGCCGGACTGACCATGTCCACTCTGGATACGGTCGCCTTTTACGGCGGCAAGGCGGCCAACTTCATGGAGATCGGCGGGGACGCCTACCACAAAGCGACCGAAGCGCTTGCTATCGTTCTTGGCAACCCGCGGGTCAAGAGCTTGCTCGTGAATCTGTGCGGCGCCTACGCTCGCACGGACGTGATGATGGAGGGTCTTCTCGAGGGATGGAAGAAGCTGAAGCCCAACATACCAGTTTCATTCTCCATACACGGCACGGGTGAGGAGCGCGCCATCGAGCTCCTTCGCGACGGGCTTGGCATCGAGCCGCACGACGCCATGGACGACGCCGTACGACAAGCCATCCACATGGCGGCGACGCGATGAGCTTTTCCGAGCACCCTCGCGTGCTGGTTCAGGGGATCACCGGTCACGAAGCGAGCTTCTGGACCGAGCGTATGATCGCCTGCGGCACCGAAGTCGTCGCCGGTGTCACACCCGGCAAAGGGGGGCGCACCGTTCACGGTGTGCCCGTGTACGGCTCCATCGCGGAGATTCCGCCCGAGCGCGCTCCGGACACGAGTGTGTTGTTCGTGCCGCCTCGCGCCGTAAAAGCGGCGGCTCTCGAAGCCGTCAAGTATGGCATCCAGCGCATCGCGATTTTGACCGAGCACGTTCCCATCCACGACGTCATGCAGATTCACGCCGAAGCCCACGAGCAGGGCGTCACTGTTCTCGGCCCCAACTCCCCTGGGCTCGTATTTCCCGAGCGCTCCTTCCTCGGCATCCTCCCTGCCTGGGAGCCGCGGATCTTCAAACGCGGCTCGGTCGGCGTCGTTTCGCGAAGCGGAAGCCTAGGAACGCTGGCCTGCGTGAATCTCGTGCGGGCTGGACTGGGGCAATCCGCGTTTTTTGGCATAGGAGGTGATCCGATGGTAGGTATGCGCTTCATCGATGCGCTTCGCTGGTTCGAGAGGGACGAGGGCACCCGCGCCGTCGCTCTTATCGGCGAGATCGGCGGCAGCATGGAAGAGGACGCCGCCCCGTTCATCGCAGAGATGACCAAGCCGGTCGTGGCGTTCATTGCGGGGAGGAGCGCGCCACCCGGTAGGCGGATGGGCCACGCTGGAGCCATCATCGCAGGCGCTAGGGGAACCGCAGCGTCCAAACGCTCGGCACTCGAAGCATCGGGAGCCCGGCTCGCGGACGTGCCATCTCAGCTGAGCGAGATAGCTCGAACGTTAGTGGCAACTTGATGAGGAAGCCCACAGTCTTGAAGCCGATGGACATGACCACTGCCGAAGCGCTGCTGAAAGAAGCGAAACAGGTCCTGGATCGACACGGAGTGGTCTTCTTCCTGCGCCATGGCACATGTCTGGGCGCTGTGAGGGATAACGCCTTCATCCAGTGGGACGATGACGTGGACATCGGTTCGGTGATCGGCCTGCATGGTCTTACCGAGGGATTGGTGCGTAGTGTAGTGGACGTGTTCAGGGAGCACGGGTTCGACGCGAGAATCCAAGAGAACGAACTTCATGTGAGTGTTGATCTGAAGAAATCCGGCACCCAGATGGACTGGACCTGCTATCGAGTCATTGACGACAGCATTTATCAGTGGCCGCTCGTTCAAATCCCCGTAAGCCTGCACACGGAGCTGAAAGAGATCGATTTCCTTGGCGAGAAATTCTTGGTTCCGAATCCGCCCGAGCAATACCTCAGGCTCAAGTACGGTAAGGAATGGATGATTCCAAAGAAAGCGGGCGGGTTCGAACAGGAAGTCCTGGATCTTATGGCCGAGACGACTCTTCCCATTACTTCCGATGGGATCGTGGGCCTGGCCAACAAACTCGACCCTCAACGGCACACTGGCCGTCTCAAGGTCCTCGATCTCGAGGGTCGTCCGGTCGAGGGGGCCGAGGTCTCGTTAGCCGCCACGACCGTCCTGACAGGGCTGGAAAGGGCAAAAACCAAAAAAGACGGATATGTCTACTTCAGCCTGCCTCATGCAGCCGGATACGTCGTCGCCGTCCAATATGGAGATCACAAGGAGATTCTCTATTTTGAGCACCTCGCACCTGGTGTTGACTACGTCTACAAACCGGATTCCCAGAATCCCGCGGGCAGAGCGGACGCCCTGATTGCTGAACAGGGTGACCAAAGCTTCGATCGATAGCGTATAGACTCAAGCCGGGAGAACTGGAAATCACGCGCGTGTACGTCGATATGGTGGCCGATCTGTTCCATTACGGTCACGTGAATTTCCTGCGGCAGGCGAGAGAATGCGGTGACTACCTCTTGGTGGGTGTTCACGCCGATGAAACGGTGATGACTTACAAGCGCCGCCCGATACTCTCAATGGAGGAGCGCGTGGCTTCGGTCGAAGGCTGTCGCTACGTCGATGAAGTAGTATCCAATGCACCACTCATGATCGAACGTGACTGGATCAAACAGCACGATATCGACCTGATCGTGCACGGAGACGATGTTCCCGGCGAGATGGAAGAACGCTGGTACAAAATTCCGATCGAGATGGGCATTTACCGCTCGGTGGCTTACACACCCGGGATCTCCACGACCGACATCATCGCCAGAATCAGGGAGGAGTTCTCCGATGATTAATGGCCATGCCGAGTGTCAGGGCGGCGGCGAGTGCCAACCTTCGCGCGCCTGCCACCCCCAACGGCTGGCGTCGGCGCCTAGTCACGGCGCCTGCTTCTGGGGGATGACGAGGCTACCGCTGAATCCGACGAGGGCCGCCATCGCGAAGACCACAGCCTGTCCTGTCGCTACCACGGGTTGGTAACCCGTCACGTTGATCCCGACGGCGTAGGCCACAGTGGCGATGAGACCGAGCAGCATCCCGCTACCGAGGTAGGGGAGATATGCGGGGCCCGGCGCAGACGCCTCCGCTCCTCGTTTCTTGAGCGCCCACGCGGCGGTCCCACCGACGGCACCGCCGATCAAAGCTATCGTGAGGAAGAACCAGGGAAACACGAATTCCACGGTAGTCTGCACGTTCTGGAACGCGACGCTTCTGGCCGTCACGGTGGACGTGCCCACCCAGTAGGACCGGATCGACGTTCGGCCGGTCCCGTCAGCGCTCAGTCTGACCTCACTATCTACCAGATTGCCGTGGTCCGCAGCCAACTGCACAGCCGCCCCCGTTCCCGAAGGCGCGGGACCGAGCGTCAGCGTCGCTTGTTCCAGGCCCATGCCTTGCACTCGCGTCGGGGAGGCTTCGAGTATCAGCTCGTCTCGGTCGATCGGGATCTCGATGTCAACTCCGTCAGGGTGGAGTGTCGTCCTCACGTTGAGTAGCAGATTCGTCCCCGGCGTGGCTTCCTCGAGCGAAACGGCCGCGAACGGCAAGTTCGTATGACCGATCGAAAGATCTTGAGGCGTGATCGCATCCGCGCTGCCCGTGACCAGGAACGAGATCGTGTCAGGCAGATTCACGGAGCCGGCTCGCTGAAGGCTGTCTTCAACGCCGATGCGGATGGAGCCTCGAAAGGTCCCGTCTCCTGCGTCGTAGCGCAGCCCACCGCCCTCGACTATGACGACCGGAACCAGCAACATGCCAACCCCGGCGTCGGTCTCCAGGAATGCACGATCCGGCAGGACGATGCGGGCGCCCGCACCGCGGCTGGGTGGAGCGACCACCGCAGAGTCGGCAACACGAACCGCGATGAGGACACCCTGCGGGAGGATGCTGTCGGTCGCAATCTGAGCTTGCAAACCGTCCCGCGAGACGGCGCCCTGGACCCCGACTCGCAACGAATCCAGGAAGTACGCTTCAACTCCGAAGCGCTCTATCGTGCGTCGAATTTGCGCATCCAGCGGCGCTCCCACGCCGAGCAAGCCTACAGACGAGACCAGTATGGATAATAGCCCCCGTCGTAATCCCCGGGATCGCCATCTGATGGCTGTACTCCAAGGCATCGTCCCCCCTCTCCTATTTGGATACAATGGCCATGCGACTGCTCCTGGTCCTTGTGCGGAGACGCGAGCCGCACCGGTCCCGCCGAGGTGAGGTCGGCGCCGCGCGCTGGGGGGGCATGGAGCGTGCGCGCGTTGTGATCACCGACCCGCCGCGTGCCAAAAATGTGCCGACACCAGCTTTGTCACAAGGGGCCAGGGGGTCGCCGGTTCGAACCGAGCGCCACAGAGCCCTCGAAGACCCATACGTCCTCCGTGAGACGAGCGAAGGTTGCCGAAGGCGACCGAAGCTCAATCCGGCCGTCCCGATTGAGGAAGCAGCCGTCCAGAATGTGCATTACCTCGTCGCGGTCGGTTTCACCGCGGGCGACGAGCTGCGGTCACGCGAACGCCACTAGCTCCAACGGTTCTGACTTCCCACGCAGCGTCACGGAGCCCATCTCCTCGGCCGTCCATCCCTTCGGTAGAGTCAAGCGTGCGAAGAGATCGGCGGACGACACGAGGCGCCTTCCAAGCCGGGCACACTCTCCTTGAATCCGGGCGCCCGTGTTGAGCACGTCGCCGTTGAAGACGAGCCCCCTCTTCAGATCTCCGATCTCCGCAGTCATTACCTCCCCCACGTGCACCCCGGCCTTGTACTCCGGCACGACGCCGAATCGGTCCAGGTAACGCTGCCTCTTCTTTTGGATGGTCGAATCGATGTCGAAGAACACTCGGAGGCAGTTCGCATCCTTGATCCCCCTCTCCTCCCTCCAGGTGAGTACGACTTCGTCTCCGACGTACTCGTAGATCTCACCGCCATTGTCGAGTACCGGCCCGGAGATGTCCCTGAAGAACTCGTTGATGAAAGCGAGGTAGGCCTCGTGGCCCAACTGTTCTGCGAGAGACGTAGAGGACTTGATGTCGAGGAACATGAAGATGCGGGCCTCTCGGCGAGGCCGGTGATATCGGCCCAGCAGGTAGCGCAACAGCACGCCGGGACCGAACAGCCGATTGAGTTGCCGGAAGAACACGATGACCACGTAGAGAACGAAGCCGGCTCCCACTTGGAGGTAGAAGCCCGGCTCGGTGAATGACGCCCAGAAGTCCTCCATCGTCAGGCCCGCCATCAAACCGTAGGTGAGGCCGATCGACTGGAATACGACGACGAGGCATGCGATGTACGTGAGGGACTTCACCAAGACCGCCACCGAGAAGGGCAGACGTCTCATCCGCTCGTCGAACTTGGACTCCTCCAGCAACGCCAGGGGCATGGCGAGGGCGATCCCGATGACGAGACCGATGACCGAAACGATCCCCGTATCGATGAACTCGTAACTGAGGGAGACGGGAATGCAGACCATCATGATCAGGATGGCGGTTCTGAGCCGGCGGGCGGTATTCGCTGTCATGATAGCCTCGGACTGGGACAAACTCTGATTCGAGTCAGACGATCGGATCAGGCTACCGCACGGAGTGCGGATCTCGCAAACCCGGGCCCCTCCGGCATGGAGGGGGTCATGAGGGAGACGCGAGCGTAGCTCACGCAGCTCTCGCGATACACGGCTCGCCGGGGTGGTGCGGCTCAGACCGGGCGCCTAGTCTGGGGGCGTCCGAGCTGGCGCATGAAAGTGCGGCGCTCTGGACTCCACCGATCCGTCACAGGGGTCATGGTCTACAACACAGCAACCAGAACGACGTCGATCATCAGAGCTCTAGGATGGGTCGCGATCGTGCTCTCGGCGATCCTCCTCCTTGCTGAGGGGGCCTCTCGTCTGGGTGACTTGACTCGGGATCCGCCACCGACTGAGGTGCTCGACATTCGCTACGTCCAGCACCCGTGGCTCACGCTCTTCCACATTGTTCCAGGACTGCTGTTTCTGACGCTGGCTCCCCTGCAGTTCGTCGCCCGGATTCGGAAGCGGCGAATCGGCCTTCACCGCGGCCTAGGGCGGATCCTCGCCATCTGTGCGGCGATCAGCGGCCTCCTCGCCCTGGTCGTCAACTTCCGCTTTCCCGCCTTCGGCGGCATCAGCACTCAGGCGGCGACGGTTTTTTTCGGCGCCGTCTTTCTCTTTTCACTGACGAAGGCGATTCGTCACATCCGGAGGAAAGAGGTAGGCCCCCATCGTGAGTGGATGATCCGAACGTTTGCTTTGGCCATGGGTGTGGCGACCATCCGGGTCTTCCTCGTGCTTCTCACGGCGCTGTCGGAGCTCAGCCTCGAGGAGGTATTCGGTGCCTCCTTCTGGCTGGGCTTCAGCGTCAATCTCCTGGTAGCGGAGGTGTGGATCAACCACACGCGGGTGGCGGAGCGGTTTACGGGCACCCGCACCCTATCGGCGAGCATAGGACTATGTTTGGTTTTCGTCGGCATCACTCCGGCTGTCCATGCTCAATCTAGACCGTCATTCTCGGCGAGTTACGACGTCTTACCTTATCAGAATTTCAAAGACCCAAGGATTGATGGCCAGCCCGCAACCGAGTTGGGAGACGCCCAGATACTATCAAATGCAGTGACATTAAGCGCTTCCTACCCTTGGGTCTTTTCAGAGGGGAGGACAGTCCTGACGAGCGAGATCTACTACCAGCGACGCGAATTCAGCTATAAGAACTTCCCAGGCGGCGACCCCGCCCTTAACGACGTGCATGCCGTGAGCTACACGCTGATGCTGCAACATGGCCTTTCGCCACAATGGACTGTGCTGACAATGCTGACGCCGAGTCTCGCATCTGATTTTGAAGCGGGTGTTTCCAGTGACGATTTTGCCTTGCAGGCGGTTGCTATTTTTGTCCGCCAATTCAGCGAGAAGACTTCATTTGGCTTTGGGGCTGCCTATTCAACACTATTCGGTGAGCCTCTTCCGCTACCAGTCCTGGCGTTTGATTGGAACAACGGCAACAGCCTCAGTTGGAGCACCATCCTTCCGGTAGGTTCAGAGTTCTGGTATCAGTCCTCAGAAAAGCTTCAGCTCGGGCTGGTCCTCGGTTTGGACGGCAACGATTACCACGGTGATCCGGACATTTACGGCGTTACTGATCCGCGATTGCGATACTCGGTTCTGACGCTTGGCCCGTCCACCCGCTATCGTCTTGCCGACCGGGTGCAGCTGAATGTTGAATTCGGATTCAACGGCTTTCATCGTTTTGAATTCTACGACGGGGACGATGAGCAGAATTCTTTCAATCTGAAACCATCCGTATTCCTTAGGGCGGGTTTCGTGTTTGGAGGTTAGCCGGAAAGGGCGTAAGGCGTACGAGTGGAGTGGGCAACTAACGGCGATGCGGTGATGCACGCCCCCCGGAGGTGGCCGGTGGTGGAGTTGCTGGGTTATACGATGGCCTACTGGAGGAGAAGAATCCTTGCTGAATTCCTCTGACCGTCAGGTCCTCCGAATTGGGGCCATTGCCGCCATGCTCGGCCCGCTGGTGCTGTTCGTTTCAACGCTCATGCATCCGCTAGAGGCCGACCCCAACGATGCAGCTGCGGCTTTCACGGAATATGCCGCCGATCGTCTTTGGGTAGGAACCCACCTTGGTCAATTCCTCGGGATGGCGATTATCGTGGCGGCGTTGGTGATGCTTTCTCGCTCACTGGAGGAAGGAAAAGCCGCGGCCTGGTCACGCATCGGCTTAGCCGGAGCAATTGCCACTCTTGCTGCCACGGCCGTGCTTCAGGCTGTCGATGGAGTGGCCCTCAAGTTCATGGTTGACCGATGGGCCGGGGCGCCGCCGGAACAACAACCAGCGATCTTTGAAGCGGCCTTTGGTGTTCGGCAAGTTGAGGCCGGGTTGGCGAGCCTGACGAGCTTGCTCTTCGCGATCACCGTGACAGTGTACGGTGTCGCCACGATTCTTAGCCCGATCTACCCCGTTTGGGGGTAGTGTCCCTAGATTTGTGTAAAAGCGGATAAGCTGGACAGGAGGGAAAGAAAAACGGAAGCTCCTCTGTTGTTGTTCACTGTCACATGAACCCGGGAGTCCGGGTCTGCAGAGCAGGCTCGGAACCGGAGAGGAGCTTCCGATGCAAGAGATTGTGGAGATCGGTCGGGCCACGCAAGACGAGCTACGCGATGATTTGCGCGAGCTGTTTCAAGGCGCGATCCGGCTGACGCTCGAGATGGTGCTGGAAGAGGAGCTGAAGGCCATGGTAGGTGCACGCCGCTTCGAGCGGGTGGGAAGCCGGAAGGACCATAGGAACGGCACATACCTGAGGCGGCTGCTGACGAGCCTGGGGCAGATCGAGGTCGCCATGCCCCGGAGCCGGGACAACGGTTCGCCGGCCGACGTGATCGGCCGCTACCAGCGCAGGAGCCCCGAGCTCGACGAGATGATGGTCGAGGCGTATGTGAGCGGCGTGTCACAGCGCAAGATGGGCGACGTCACCGAGGCGCTGATGGGCGAGCGTGTTGGGCGCTCGACGGTGAGTCGTGTGGCAAAACGGCTCGACGAGGCCGTGGAAGGGCTGCGCCGTGCGCCGATCGAGGGGCCTCACCCCTATCTGTACCTGGACGCCACGTTCTTGGACGCCCGCTGGGCCCGCAAAGTCGAGAACGTGAGTGCGCTCGTGGCGTATGCAGTGGGCCCTGAGGGTCACCGACGGCTCCTGGCCGTCACGCTGGGCGCTGAGGAGTCGCAGCAGAGCTGGTCGGAGCTCCTCGAGCAACTCCAGGACCGCGGCCTCGGCGGTGTCGAGCTCGTGATCGCCGATGAGCACGCAGGCCTGGCAGCTGCGGTCCGCCGCTTCCTGCCCGAGGCACGCCGTCAGAGGTGTACGGTCCATCTGCAGCGTAATGTGGGGGCGAGGGTCCCCCACCGCCTACGCAAGCGCGTGGCGCGTGAGGTCTCGGTGATCTTCCAGACATCCGGACTCGCCGAGGCGAAGAAGCTCCTGGGCGAGTTCGGCGCACGCTGGAAGAAGGAGCTGCCCGAGGCCGTGGAGGTCCTGGAGCGGGGCTTCGGGGCAGCGACGCAGTTCTACGCGTTCCCCGAGGCGCACTGGCCCCGGCTGCGTACCACCAACAGCCTCGAGCGGCTGCACGGCGAGATCAAACGCAGGATCAAGGCCGCCGGCGCCTTCCCGGACCGGGCCAGCGCCCTCAGGCTCATCACGGCCGTCGCACTCAGGACCACACACGTCTGGGGCGACCGGCGTTACCTCGACCTCTCACTCCTCCAGAAACAGGAGGTCGCCCAAGCAGCCTAGCCGAAGGCGAGGAGCTTCCTCCGCTTTTACACACAAATCGGGACTTGACCGCCCATCATGAGCGGTAACGCACGACGGTTCATCCTCGCGGCAAACAGCCTAGAGGTTGGAAAGAGTGTTAAGGTTTTCATTTGAACTACCTCCATTGAGGCTATGAATGTCAACGGGGAAGATGCGTTCAATCGGGTTCCGATGTCATACGTCGAATTACGTAGTAGATGAGTGCAGAGTACGTAGGGGGTTGCCGCTTGCCCTACTCCACCACCACCTGCCTCACCGTCTCACTCCAGAACGCCAGCCCGATCTGTGCGATGGCTGGATGGGACGAGAAAACGGCCACCTCCGAACGATGGGGATGGCCGGCCTTTCATGACGGTTGCCGGCTTCTCCCGTCAGTACCTAAAAAACGAAGCGCCCGATCAATGGAGGGTCTTGAGCTCTGTCCCAAATTCTGCTCTATGCTTTCCGGGACTCCATCTGCTTTCTCAACCTGTCCAACGTATTCCTCAGTTCCTCAGAGAACGCGGCTTCGAGTACCTTCCGCGGAATCAGCTTGAGCACGCCCCGGCCCTTGCCGTCGATGTAGATGGTCACGCGCGTGCCCTGCTCGACCTTCTCCCACACAAATTCGCTCCGTACTGAAACCGATGACTTTCCCGTCGTCTCGTAGACGATCCGGCGCTCAGGCTCCAGTTCCTTCACCACATAGGTGTTCTTCACCTTGCGGCCAAGAAACCGATTTTCGTAGCGCTTCTCCGTTCCCACCATCGTCGGCCCCTCGGGATGCTTCTTGGCGAACTGTAGGTTCGGTTGCCATTCGATCTCCCTGGAGACGTCGTCCATATACGCGAAGACTTCGGAGACCGGCCGCCTAATGACGATGCTCGCGGACGAACGACTCATTCTGCGGCTACTGGCCCCTCAGGTGTCTCACTAATACTGTCCGCGCCGGTGCGCTCGTGGCTCACACGCGAACCCATCAATGTCTGTGCTTCACACGCGGATACATTCGCCACAAGGAGTGCGGGCAAGAGGACCAGGACAGCGTGGACATTCTTCATGCGAGCAGTCCTCGGCGTGGGAGGATCAGACTGCGGTCAACATCCGAGGGCGGGCCGGTGGGCGCAAGCAGAAGCCCGCCAGATGGAGCAGGCTGGAGCGCGACGGCTAATCCCTTGCACACACCTCCACTAGCCCGCCCTCGCAGGCTCGCTGGTAGAGGCTGAGGGCGCGGTCGACGTCCTGCGTCACGCCCTGGCCGTTCACATATATGAGCCCGAGGTTGGCACAGCCCTCCATCACACCACCCTCGCAGGCTTGTTCAAAGAGGCTGGCGGCGCGGGGGAAGTCCTGCGTGACCCCTACTCCGTTGCCATATAGGAGCCCGAGGTCGAAGCAGCCCTGCATCGCTCCACCCTCGCAGGCTTGCCGGTAGAGGCTGGTGGCGCGGGCGAGGTCCTGCGTGACGGCCTCACCCGTGGCATACATGGACCCGAGGTCGCTGCAGGCCGCGCCGATCCCGGCATCGCAGGACCGGCGCAATCCTTCGGCATCCTGACTCACCGATGGACATGCCAACAGGCCGAGGAAGAGAACGACGAGCAAGGACCTCCGGTTCATAGGCTGGCTCCTTGGTGGGATCAGACCGAGGTCAACATCCCAGAGCGGACCGGTAGGCGCAAGCAGAAGCACCACCATGGCCACCATTAACATCGAGCACCCGGTATTCGGGTGCCGGTGAGGCGTCAAAATGGCTATCATTCGGGCCGTTTGGCCGACTGGCAAGGAGCGTTCATGACGTCGGAACTGGGGACAGCGGACCACCCGCTCAGGGTGGCCATCATCGGGTCCGGGCCGGCTGGGTTTTATACCGCCGACCACCTTCTCAAGCAGAGCGATGTTCATGTCCAGGTCGACATGTTCGAGCGTCTCCCGACTCCCTTCGGCCTCGTGCGTTTTGGTGTCGCCCCGGATCACCAGAAGATCAAGAACGTCACGCGGGTGTTCGACCGCATCGCCCAGAAAGAGACGTTCCGGTTTTACGGCGATGTGGAGGTGGGAAAGGACATCAGCCTGACCGACCTCAGCCAGCACTTTCACCAAATCTGCTTTTCCACCGGCGCCGAGACAGATCGGCGGATGGGGATCCCCGGCGAGGATCTCACACGAAGCCACACCGCCACCGAATTCGTGGCATGGTTCAACGGCCACCCTGACTACCGGGACCATCAGTTCGATTTCTCCGCCGAGCGTGTCGCCGTGGTGGGCGTCGGAAACGTCGCGGTAGACGTCGCACGGATCTTGTGCCGCACGCCCGATGAGTTGGCGGAGACCGACATCGCCGACCACGCACTCGAAGCGTTGAGCCAGAGCAAAGTGCGCGAGGTGACCATGCTCGGCCGGCGCGGGCCCCTCCAGGCCGCCTTCACGAATCCGGAAGTTCGGGAACTGGGCGAGCTGATGGGCGCGGACATCCACGTCCCTCCGGAAGACGTGCGCCTCGATTCCCTCAGCCAGGCCGAGCTCGAGAACACGGATGACGACACCCTGCAGAAGAAGATGGCGATTCTCGAAGACTTCGCGCAGCGGCCCCCTGAGGGTAAGGAGCGCTTGCTCACGCTTCGGTTCCTGGTCTCACCCACGGAGCTGATTGCCGACGACGACGGCGGGGTCCGGGCCATACGAATCGTGAACAACGAGCTCGTCTCGGATGCGGGGAAACTGCGCCCTCGCGCCACTGAGCAGACCGAAGAGCTTCCCGTGGACCTAGTGTTTCGATCGGTCGGATACCGAGGCCTCCCCGTGGAGGGTCTTCCCTTCAACGAGAGCTGGGCAGTGGTCCCGAATGAGAGCGGCCGCGTGACCGAGCCCGAGACCGAGAAACCCGTGCGGGGGATGTACGTGAGCGGCTGGATCAAGCGTGGGCCGACCGGAGTGATCGGAACGAACAAGAAAGACGGGACGGAGACCGCCGGCGCCATGCTGGAAGACGCAGGGTCGTCCTCCGTCCTCGATCCGGCGCATCCCGATCCCACGGCCCTCGACGCGCTGGTTCGGGAGCGTCAGCCCCACATGGTGAACTATGAGGACTGGAGCCGATTGGATGCGCTGGAGCAGTCGCGAGGCGAAGCTGGTGGGCGGCCACGCGTGAAGTTCACGTCACGGGCCGAGATGCGAGCCGCGCTGACGGGAGCGCGGCGTTAGCTGACCCCCTCAGACGATCCAAAGTGCTCAAGCGCCCGAATTGCCCGCACCAGGATGAACTCAGCGAATGGACCTGCGTTTTTTAGAGAGCCGCATATAAAAGATCTAGGATGTCGCATACGATACCCCTAACGCGACACGAACGTCCTCGGAAACCCACTGAGGATTGGCGACCATGCTGAAAACCGCACTCCGGCCGATAGGAACTGGGCGGACGCGAGGAGGAGCGGGAGCAGCAAACCGCAGGCCTACCTGGGCATGGTGCGAGATAATTCGAGCGTGCTCTCAAGGGCAGATCGCGCGTCGACGAGTGTGTTGAGGAAAGTCAACTGAAACACGACGTCCCTCAGAGAACGCCGCAGTTCAGCGTGTACAGGTGACCCTGGGGCAACTCGTGAGGCCAGTTGGGACAACGTCAGGCTATCGATGACCGCGACGCCGAAAGAGGAGAGGGCCGTCTCGAGGCGAGCCTGGTATTGTCCGACGCGTCGTTCGTTCCCGCCGATGTCCTCTGCCGTTCGGTAGTAGGCCAGGATGGCGGACCGTAGCTCTTCATCCTCAATGGTCTGGAGCGCGCCGGAAGCCAGCATCTCTTGGTAGGAATCGTCCGAGAGGTCGAACTCGGGGAACGCGGTAAAGGACAGTAACGGTCGCCCAAGTGGGTCCCACGCTCCGGTGAACGTGCCACGACCTTGAGCCTCAAGCAGGGCCCGGGCGCGCTCGGGATTCACCAAAGAATCCGGGGGCGCGAGAACTCGAGATCGGCCTCGTCGGCCCTGAGATCGGCTGCGAGGCGACCGATCAGGTGCTGCTCGAGTACCCGATCTGACCGATAGTCACGCCAGTCGTCTACAGCCAGGGCGACCAATACCCCCAAGACGATAACGATGAACTCTGAATCGCCCCGGGTTCATCGGAGACTGTTTGACTTGAGTGTCAGAGGCTCACCTGGAGCGTCCTGACGCGAATAATACAACTCTTCGTACTCGGCCGGCGGGATATGGCCGTGGGGCTCGAAGAGGCGATGGTGATTGAACCACCAGACCCATTCGAGGGTGGCGAGCTCGATGTCTTCGAGGGTGCGCCACGGACCGCGTGGACGAATGAGCTCGGTCTTGTAGAGTCCGATGATCGTCTCGGCCAGGGCGTTGTCATACGAATCCCCCCGGCTGCCTACGGACGGCTCGATGCCTGCCAACGCCAGGCGCTCGGTGTAGCGGATAGACAGGTACTGCCCCCCGCGGTCGCTGTGATGCACCAGGCGCTTGTCTGCGTCGTCCTCGCGTTCACAGATCGCCTGCTCGAGAGCGTCGAGCGCTAAGTCACTGCGTAATGAGTTCGAGACCCGCCATCCGACGATGCGACGGCTGAACGCATCGATCACGAACGCCACGAAGACAAACGCATGGCCCGTCCGCACGTACGTGAGGTCCGAGACCCACAGCTCGTTGGGACGTGCCGCGCTGAAGTCTCGGTTCACGAGGTCCAGCGGGCGCTCGTCGCCCTCCGCCGTGTGCGTTGTCACCTTGAAGCGCCGCCCTCGCGTAACCCCACAAAGCTCCAGTTCCTTCATGAGCCGAGCCACCGTGCATCGAGCCACGGTGATGCCTTCCCGGTTCAGCTGCTTCCACACCTTCTTCGCCCCGTAGACCTGGAAGTTCTGCATCCACACTCGACGGATCTCCGGCTTCAGCATCTCGTCGCGCTGAGCCCGGACCGATCGTAGCGTCGGATCTGCCTGCATCGCCTTGTGCGTGTAGTAGGTCGACGGAGCGATCGGCAGTACCTCGCAGATCGGCTCGACTCCGTACGTGGGCCGGTAATCGTCGATGAAGGCCACCATCACCGAACTCGGCGGTCGAGCTCCGCCTGTGCGAAATACGCCGATGCCTTACGCAGAATCTCGTTCGCCCGCTTCAGCTCACGATTCTCACGCTCCAGCACCTTCAGTCGCTCACGCTCTTCTGTCTTGAGACCGGGCCGTTGCCCCGTGTCTCGCTCCGCTCGTCGAACCCATTTACGTAGCGTCTCCGCCGTGCACCCGATCTTCTCCGAGATCGAGCAGATCGCCGCCCACTGTGAGCTGTACTCAGGCTCGTGCTCGAAAACCATCCGAACGGCTCGCTCCCGTACCTCTGGGGAGTACTGTCCTTTCCTTTTCATGACTCCATCCTCTCAACTGATGGAGTCTCCGGCAAACCCGGGGTGATTCACTCCCCGAGCCAGCGAACTGGCCACTTCTTGTTCAAGCGTCCACCCTCAATCTGAAGTTGAAGCCAACTCGGAGGCCTACTTCCGAAGTGATGTCGCATAAGGAGAGTAGTCGAATCCAAGGTGTGCGCCGTTCGTGCAATTCTTCCACCGACATCTCTTACCTGATGCGTGAGTCAGTTGGCCCAGCGCATGTCCGATAACGAATAAGGATTGTTTCCGCACTCTACAGGCGGGCGGGTAGGAAGGCCAGGCTGCTGGGAGTGCGGAAAGGATCGGTTGAACGAAGCCGCTACGCGGTGGGTGGGGCTATGGAGATTGGAGTGCGTCGAAGTGCGTACGGGATGACCTGAGGCACGCGAGATGGCTGGACGGAGCTACCGAAGAGCGTGGCAGAGCGCCCCGGTACGACGATATGGGAAGGGTTGAAGGGGCTGTGGCCGACGTAGGCACAGTCGGGTCCATCGCCGCCGTTGAGGAACAGCCACGTATCAGGATGCGACACGGTGGACCCATGGGTTCGGAGGAGGAGGTCGCCCGAGGACCTGCACACACTGTAGCACGCCCTTTCTACAGCTGGGATAGACGTGCAGATCACGAGGCCGTAGATCGAGGAGGATCTCATCGCCATCGAGGGACTCTGGTTGCGGATCGAGGGAGACTGCTGGCTGCCCGAGTGCCTCGCGAGAGGGTCAAGTCCCGATTTGTGTGTAAAAGCGGAGGAAGCTCCTCGCCTTCGGCTAGGCTGCTTGGGCGACCTCCTGTTTCTGGAGGAGTGAGAGGTCGAGGTAACGCCGGTCGCCCCAGACGTGTGTGGTCCTGAGTGCGACGGCCGTGATGAGCCTGAGGGCGCTGGCCCGGTCCGGGAAGGCGCCGGCGGCCTTGATCCTGCGTTTGATCTCGCCGTGCAGCCGCTCGAGGCTGTTGGTGGTACGCAGCCGGGGCCAGTGCGCCTCGGGGAACGCGTAGAACTGCGTCGCTGCCCCGAAGCCCCGCTCCAGGACCTCCACGGCCTCGGGCAGCTCCTTCTTCCAGCGTGCGCCGAACTCGCCCAGGAGCTTCTTCGCCTCGGCGAGTCCGGATGTCTGGAAGATCACCGAGACCTCACGCGCCACGCGCTTGCGTAGGCGGTGGGGGACCCTCGCCCCCACATTACGCTGCAGATGGACCGTACACCTCTGACGGCGTGCCTCGGGCAGGAAGCGGCGGACCGCAGCTGCCAGGCCTGCGTGCTCATCGGCGATCACGAGCTCGACACCGCCGAGGCCGCGGTCCTGGAGTTGCTCGAGGAGCTCCGACCAGCTCTGCTGCGACTCCTCAGCGCCCAGCGTGACGGCCAGGAGCCGTCGGTGACCCTCAGGGCCCACTGCATACGCCACGAGCGCACTCACGTTCTCGACTTTGCGGGCCCAGCGGGCGTCCAAGAACGTGGCGTCCAGGTACAGATAGGGGTGAGGCCCCTCGATCGGCGCACGGCGCAGCCCTTCCACGGCCTCGTCGAGCCGTTTTGCCACACGACTCACCGTCGAGCGCCCAACACGCTCGCCCATCAGCGCCTCGGTGACGTCGCCCATCTTGCGCTGTGACACGCCGCTCACATACGCCTCGACCATCATCTCGTCGAGCTCGGGGCTCCTGCGCTGGTAGCGGCCGATCACGTCGGCCGGCGAACCGTTGTCCCGGCTCCGGGGCATGGCGACCTCGATCTGCCCCAGGCTCGTCAGCAGCCGCCTCAGGTATGTGCCGTTCCTATGGTCCTTCCGGCTTCCCACCCGCTCGAAGCGGCGTGCACCTACCATGGCCTTCAGCTCCTCTTCCAGCACCATCTCGAGCGTCAGCCGGATCGCGCCTTGAAACAGCTCGCGCAAATCATCGCGTAGCTCGTCTTGCGTGGCCCGACCGATCTCCACAATCTCTTGCATCGGAAGCTCCTCTCCGGTTCCGAGCCTGCTCTGCAGACCCGGACTCCCGGGTTCATGTGACAGTGAACAACAACAGAGGAGCTTCCGTTTTTCTTTCCCTCCTGTCCAGCTTATCCGCTTTTACACAAATCTAGGGACACTACCCGCGAGAGCATGCGAGCAGTCGAGCGCGGCTGGCGTTGGCGAAGATCCCGTAGTAGCGGATACGCACGAAGCCCTTCGGTAAGACGTGTAGCAGGAAGCGACGGGCGAACTCGTGGAGGGGAAGCATGAGAGTCCGGGCCCTGCGACCTCGGTAGTCCTTGTAGCGGAAGCACACAGACTGGTCGTCTACGTGGAGCAGACGATGGTTCGAGATCGCGACTCGGTGGGTATAGCGAGCCAGGTACTCGAGAACGGGCTTCGGACCGTCGAAGGGGGGTTTGGCATAGACGACCCACTCAGTCTGGCGAGCCGCGTTGAGGTGGCGCGCGAACGCCGCGCGTGAGCGGTAGCGGGCGAGGGCACCGTGCAACTCGAGGCTCCCGTCCCGAAACGCATCCCAGAGTCCTGCGGTGAACTTTCCCCGGAACAAACGACTGAGCACGCGCACCGGCAGGAAGAAGCCCGGCCGACAAGGACGCCATGTACGGTCACCTTCCGCCAGGCCGCCCGCTGGGACAACGCAGTGTACGTGCGGATGATGGACCAGCGTCTGGCCCCAAGTATGCAGGACGGCGAAGAACCCGATCCGTGCGCCGAGATGCTTCGGGTTCAGGGCGACATCCTGCAGCGTCCGCCCCACGGTACGAAGCAGGAGACCGTAGAAAACGCGTGGGTTCTGCAGCGCCAACGGTGCCAGGCTCTGCGGCACAGTGAAGACGACGTGCGCGTAGGGCACAGGTAACACCTCGGCCTGGCGTGCCTCGAGCCAGTCCGCTTGGGCACTACCCTGGCACTTTGGACAGTGACGGTTGCGGCACGAGTTGTACGAGATCCTCCGGTGACCGCAGGCGTCGCAGGCGTCGATGTGACCACCCAGCCGTGCGGTTCGGCAGGCGGTGATCGCCTCGACGACCGCACGTTGCTCCCAACTCCATCTCGCCCCGGATCCCAGCGAGCGCGGCGCTTCGCGGTACTCTTGGAAGACCTCGGCAAGCTCGTGCCGGGGTCGCTTGGTCACCTACTCCGTTGGCTCGAACTCCGAGCTCAAGGCATCCAGAGGACTCTTAATCGAACGGAGCCGTGCCGTGGCCACGTGCGTGTAGATCGCCGTGGTCTGGAGCGCCCGGTGACCGAGCAGCGTTTGGATCATCCGCAGATCCGTGCCCGACTCCAGCAGGTGCGTCGCGTAGCTGTGACGGAGCGTACGGGGTGTCACCCGCTTCGTGATCCCCGCTCGCGCACCGGCCGCCCCGATCACTCGTTGTACCGTCCGGCTCGTGAGCGGCTGGTCCGGAGCGCGTCCGTAGAACAGCAAGCTCCTTGGCCTGTACATACGCCAATATGCCCGCAGCGTCGCCAGCAACACGCCCGACAGGACCACCTGCCGGTCCTTGTCCCCCTTGCCGTGGCGCACGGTGATCACCATCCGGTCACTATCGATGTCGCGCACTTGCAGCCCCAGCACCTCGCTGGTCCTCAGCCCGCCACCGTACAGCGTCATTGCCATCGCCCGGTGCTTCAGGTTCCCTACCCCCTTGAGCAGACGTCCGACCTCCTCCGGGCTTAGCACCACCGGGTTGCGTCTCTTCTGTCGCGGGTAGGGGAGGTGGGGCAACAGCTCCGGCCGGTCCAGCGTCACACGGTACAGGAACCGCATTGCCCCCACCGCCTGCTTGAACGCCGAACGCGATACGTCCCGCTCCTCCTTCAGGTACCGCAGGTATCCGCGTATCTCTTCGCGGCCCAGCGTGTCCGGAGATCGCCCGAAGTGCTGCGCCATCTCGGCGACACGGGTAGTGTCCCTAGATTTGTGTAAAAGCGGATAAGCTGGACAGGAGGGAAAGAAAAACGGAAGCTCCTCTGTTGTTGTTCACTGTCACATGAACCCGGGAGTCCGGGTCTGCAGAGCAGGCTCGGAACCGGAGAGGAGCTTCCGATGCAAGAGATTGTGGAGATCGGTCGGGCCACGCAAGACGAGCTACGCGATGATTTGCGCGAGCTGTTTCAAGGCGCGATCCGGCTGACGCTCGAGATGGTGCTGGAAGAGGAGCTGAAGGCCATGGTAGGTGCACGCCGCTTCGAGCGGGTGGGAAGCCGGAAGGACCATAGGAACGGCACATACCTGAGGCGGCTGCTGACGAGCCTGGGGCAGATCGAGGTCGCCATGCCCCGGAGCCGGGACAACGGTTCGCCGGCCGACGTGATCGGCCGCTACCAGCGCAGGAGCCCCGAGCTCGACGAGATGATGGTCGAGGCGTATGTGAGCGGCGTGTCACAGCGCAAGATGGGCGACGTCACCGAGGCGCTGATGGGCGAGCGTGTTGGGCGCTCGACGGTGAGTCGTGTGGCAAAACGGCTCGACGAGGCCGTGGAAGGGCTGCGCCGTGCGCCGATCGAGGGGCCTCACCCCTATCTGTACCTGGACGCCACGTTCTTGGACGCCCGCTGGGCCCGCAAAGTCGAGAACGTGAGTGCGCTCGTGGCGTATGCAGTGGGCCCTGAGGGTCACCGACGGCTCCTGGCCGTCACGCTGGGCGCTGAGGAGTCGCAGCAGAGCTGGTCGGAGCTCCTCGAGCAACTCCAGGACCGCGGCCTCGGCGGTGTCGAGCTCGTGATCGCCGATGAGCACGCAGGCCTGGCAGCTGCGGTCCGCCGCTTCCTGCCCGAGGCACGCCGTCAGAGGTGTACGGTCCATCTGCAGCGTAATGTGGGGGCGAGGGTCCCCCACCGCCTACGCAAGCGCGTGGCGCGTGAGGTCTCGGTGATCTTCCAGACATCCGGACTCGCCGAGGCGAAGAAGCTCCTGGGCGAGTTCGGCGCACGCTGGAAGAAGGAGCTGCCCGAGGCCGTGGAGGTCCTGGAGCGGGGCTTCGGGGCAGCGACGCAGTTCTACGCGTTCCCCGAGGCGCACTGGCCCCGGCTGCGTACCACCAACAGCCTCGAGCGGCTGCACGGCGAGATCAAACGCAGGATCAAGGCCGCCGGCGCCTTCCCGGACCGGGCCAGCGCCCTCAGGCTCATCACGGCCGTCGCACTCAGGACCACACACGTCTGGGGCGACCGGCGTTACCTCGACCTCTCACTCCTCCAGAAACAGGAGGTCGCCCAAGCAGCCTAGCCGAAGGCGAGGAGCTTCCTCCGCTTTTACACACAAATCGGGACTTGACCCGTTTGGGTTGGCTTCTTGGCCATACTCGGTGGGCTGGGAACCGCCGCTGGTGGAGTCGTCCTGGCATACACCGGGTTTTCGGCATCGATGATGATGATAAACATGCCTGCCAGCCTCCTCCTGCTGGTGTGGATGATCGCAGTTGGCGTTTTGATGTGGCGTCGAGCCCCGCCATTCTGAAGCCACACGGTCCGCCATGTCCAGCCAGGCGGCGCCCCGCTCGGCCCTACCACCGCCAACGTGGAGCTTGACGCGTGAGCTTACCCCCCCGGGCTGTGTCCTCTGGGTGAAACCCGCCGTGATCTTCGACATGATCGCTGAGCCGGGAAGCCCGGGCCGGCGCGCGCGAATCCGCCTTACGAGGGCCCGGAGTGCTGCCGGGGCACGCTTCGATCACGAACTCCAACTTCTCCGTGATCTCGTGGTCGCCCAGCCCCCCGAGATCCGCGATCAGGGAGGAGCTTCGAGGATTCAGGAAGTCCTCGCGGCGAAACAATAGATTGTCGCCGTTGTTGTACTTCTCCCAAAGACTCGGCTCCCGCCTCAGGGCACAGATGGCAATCTGGATGACGGCGTCCGAGAACTCGTCGATCCCGGCATGGAAGTCCTTCTGGGTTCGGCCGGGGTTTTGATAATCTGGGTGCCCCGTTTCATTGCTCTCCTGTCCCCCGAGTGTGGGCACCCACATCCCATCGTAGTCGATCAGGCGAAGATCGCCGTTCGGTCGCACCAGGACGTTGCCGTGCTGCAAATCGCCGTGTGCGATGTGGACAGATCGGAGGTCAGTGAGGAGCCTGCCCCAGCGCTTCTTGAGCTTTGAGAGCACGCGCGGGCGCGACAGATTCTGCTCGATGAACGTGTTCAATTGGCAACCTTTGACCCACTCCATCTTGACGAGCGGAAACGACTCCCCCCGAACGAGGATCCCCCCTGGCTGGTATTCGAAGGTCACGAAGTACCGGAGCCGTGGGCAGTACCTGAGGTGTTCCGATATCCGTGCGTAGCGCTGTTGCAAGTTCGGGATGTTCCGAAGGAAGCACTTCACGGCCCATCGGCGGCGCCCGCTGGCCAGCTCATAAACGCTCGCGAATGTGCCGCAAAGCGGCCGCGGCAGACCGAGTTGGTTCGCCACAGGAGTGCCATACTGGAGCTCCGAAGAAGTGAATGCCAGGCGTGGGCATTGAATCGCCTCCTGATAGTCGACCATGCTCGGCCAGTAGCTCGGTCGTGACATCGCCTAGGCCACGTCGACCCGGAGCAGCGTGGTGTCATCGTTGTGCAATCCACCTTTCTCGCGCAGTTCCGCTACAACGGTTTGGAAGCATCGGTGTTCCGCATTACCACCACAGTGATCGTCAGCATGTCTCAAGCCGCGAAACATCGGCCAGGGAGACCGACCGGCCTCATGCTCGGCGAGCGTCCACCGGGCAAGAGCATCGGTAAGCAAATAAAACGAGTCCCTCGGCCGCCATTCTCCCGAGAACACCGTGACATGGGACTCAACCAATCCGAACGAGGTGGAAGTATCGGTGGAAATGAGATGTGGGCTGTTGTCGAATTCGTCCGATTTGGAGATCGGCGCGACAGCCAGCAGCTCGTTGCCTCGTACGTGAAAGAAGCAACTGTCGCCGACGGCCTCGACCTCCCAGGGGCCTCCGAAGGGCTCCGAGCGTCGCTCCTCGCGAATCGACAGCCCGACGAGGGCAGCGTGGGCGCCCCTCTTGATTTTCGCCTCGAGGTACCACGGTGCCGGGCGACGGGTCACGAACCGCAACCAGCTGCGCTGCAAGCGTTCGAGGCTTACCCGCCGGCGGCAATACCCCCGAACGAGGAGGCGAGCCCACTCCCCCGAGAACGCCGATTCCGATGCGCCATCAGCAACGGCGCAACGGAATTCGGAGAGATCTCGCTGGAACACCCGGTCCGGAAAGAACGCGTCCTCGTACTCGCTCTCGACGCTTCCGCGCTTCGGCACGTGAAACGCCTGAGTACAGATCCACATTAAGGAGGGGGCCCTACCGAGGCTCCTGACCGCTGCCACTCCAGGCGGGCTCTCCCAGCTTCTCGTCGTCTACCCCTTCGGCTTCGTCAACGGTGTCGGGCTCCTCCGGCTCCTCGTCGTCTGCCGCATCGGCTTCGCTAACCGTCTCGGGCTCTTCCGGACTCTCGTCATCTGCCCCTTCGGCTTCGCTAACCGTGTCGAGCTCTTCCTCCTCTCCATCGACGGCCTTAGCCTCCTGCGGACCCTCCATCTGGACATTGCTCGGCCGGGTGCCGATATCAATCGCCTGGACTAGAAGCACCAGGTCGGCGTTCAGAACGAAGCAGCGAGAATCTTCTGACGTGTCGAAGCCGTGTTCTTTCGCCAGGCTACGCATAGAGGGAATCAAAGGGCTGGCTGTCTCGAAGAGCATCTTGGAGTACGTGTCGGGCAGATCGTCGGAGGAATCCGAGAACGATACGGGCGTGGCTTTCGGGTTGGCGGACAGATGAATATTGAAGAGCATGGCGTTGCCGTCGGATGTCGACAGGCTCGTGAGAGCGTTCAGCCGATCCGCGGGATTTCCATCGGTCGCCTCGCCATCCGTGATGTGAATGACAATGGGAGGAAAGCCGTCGGGATGTTCATCGATCCAGCTCTCGAGCACTCGCTTGGCTTCCTCAGCGGCGCGGCACATGGGGGTTCCACCACTGGCAATCGGATCGAGCCAAACGGGTTTCCGGACCGACTGCTCCACGAGGCCGCCGGCTCCGTCGGGGATCTTTTTCGTCCGTTCGTCGAGTCGCGCAGGGTTGTCCGCGATCTCGCTGATCGGAATCAGGTCGCGGCCGGAGATCGGACCCACGAAGCCGGGACCCACCTCCTTCCCGTACCCGATGACTCCCACGTGGTAGTAGTCGCGGATGCCTTCCGACTTCGCGCATTTGATGGAAAGCTCCTGGAGCCACCGATTGATGCTGTCGGCGACACCCGTGGCCAGCGACTGAGTTTCTTCTCCGAGGGAGACCTCGTCCTCCATTGATTTCGACTGATCGACCAAGAAAAGAAAACAAGATGGGTTGTCTCGGCTGATTTCGGCTTTGTACGACATCGATCGCCTCCGTTGAGACCCGTTGGCTTCGGGTCCATGGTTTGTAGCTCCGCAATGCTGGCCCGCGAAGACCCGTCCAAGGCGTTTTCGTCACGCGAAGGGGGTGTCTTGTGGTCTACTAGAACGATGTCAGCGGGAGTACGGACGTACAACACTGGAGTTTTCCCCTACAAGCGCAGCCTCGTCCCTTAGCTACTCCAGAGAGCCGCTGGTGCATGGCTCCTGATTTAGGTTGATGGGACGCAGAGCCCCAGACCCGGAGTCAGCACCCGTCCGACTGAGCTCGTGTCAGCTCCGATGGCCGAAGGCGAGTGAATCGTTGGGTTCCCCCGCGACGGAGCGAGCGTCGAGCTGCTCTGACGGCGACTCCTCTACAGCACCCTGCTCACGCCCGAGCGCGATGACCCCATATCGCCGTGGGGAAATTCCCCACAAATCGCTAGGTAACACGCCCTACAGTGTGCTCTGCGCCATACTCGTATCATTGGGACGTGAAAAATGCTTCGCTCCCCTAGAGCGAAGGACCGGGAGCACCTCTCTGGTAGGTAGAGGCTGTAGTTGGCCCGGGGTTCAGAAGGTTGCGTTGCGAGTTGGCGGGACTCCACGTGACTGAATGAGTCCCCGGGCCGCACTTCTTTTGTGGGACTGAGTAGGAAGTGCCACCGACCGATTGCCCCTGCCCCTCGTATTGGCCGAGGTCGCTCCCGGCGGCCCCAACTCCCGGCCGACGGCTCGATCTATCGGTCGCGGCCGAGACGCGCGCTAAACGTCGTGAGGGTGATAGACTAGAGTCGGGATCTGAGCGCCCCGAATGACCTTGTCCGTAACGCTGCCGAGTACGAGCCGGGACACCCCACCTCGTCCGTGCGTGGACATCGCGATGAGATCGGCCCCGGTCTGCTCGGCGAATTGTAAGATCGCCGCGGCTGGCTCCCTGTCGGTGACGATGTGCCCAGTGGCGGGAATCCCGCGCTCGGTCAGCGTCGACGCCTCTGCTTCCACATTCTCCACGGCTGCGGTCCGACCTCTCTCGAGCACGTCGGCGTTCACCTGAACCGTGTGAGGGAGGTACGAGGAGGCGTAATCTTTTGGATACGGGTAAACCCTCAGGATGTCGAATTCCGTCTCACCGTTGCCGGCCAAAGCCACCGCATGAGTGAGAATCGCTTCACTCTCGTCCGAGCCGTCGATCGGAACGAGCACCCTTCGGGGATTGAAGTCCGGCTTGGTCCCGGGTGCTTCCTCGCAGCGGAACCTGTCAACGACAATGGGACACTCTACGGGATTAATTAGAGAGCAATATCCTGTGTGGTGAGGGAAGGGATGGGAGGATTGATGTAGACGGCCTCCGGGAGCGGTTTGGGCTTCGGCACACCTGTGACGAAGCGTTCGGGATGAGCGGCCCATGCTTCGCGGAGCACGGATTTCCTGCCGGCAATGACCTGATCGGCGTTCCCGAAGTGGACCTGCTCGGGGGTTAGCATCGAGATACCGCCATGGCGGTGCTCGGCATTGTACCAGCGGAAGAACGATCGACACAACGTCTTGGCCTGGCCCTGATCCCCGAACCGCCCGGGAAACGAGGGATGGTACTTCAAGGTTTTGAACTGAGCCTCGGAAAACGGGTTGTCATCCGACACCTGAGGCCGGCTCAACGAGCGAGTCACGCCGAGGTCAGCGAGAAGTTGAGCGGTGCATTGGCTCGTCATTGGAGCTCCCCGATCCGAGTGCAGGGTCAGGACCCGGGGCTGGACGCCATGCTTCAGGCAGCTCTGCTGGATCAACCGGCCGGCCAGGGCCGAGTTCTCCCGGTCCGCCACCATCCAGCCCACGACGTAGCGGCTGTAGATGTCCATGATGACGTAGAGGTAGTAATAGCTCCACTTCTTCGGCCCGAGTAGCCGCGTGATATCCCAGGACCACACCTGGTTCGGCGCCGTGGCCATCAACTCGGGCTTCTTGTACTCGGGATGGGTGCGCTGCGCCCGGCGTTCCTGAACCAGCACCTCGGAGGCCAGAACACGATACATCGTGCGTTCGCTGCACAGGTAGACCTCTTCGTCGAGCAGCGTGGCCACCACCTCGGCGGGTGAGCGGTCCACGAACCGCTCCGAACACAGCGTGTCGAAGACCTCGCCTCGTTCCGTCTCGCTCAATGCCCGGGCGGGCGTCGGGCGGGGCTGCCGTTGCCCGGTCGATGGGCCTCGACGACGGTAGAACGTCGATCGGGAGACCTCGAGAGCCGCGCACGCCGGTTTTACACCGACGTGCTTAGCCAGCTCATCGGCCGCCTTCAAGAGTTCGTCCCGTCGTCGAGGCTTATCCCCAGCAGCCCCGCAACTTTTCCCTGCACGTCGATGATCAGGTGTGCCTTCCTGAGCTCATTCTCGAGCCGTGCGTTTTGCCGCTCCAGCTTGCGTACCTTCTCATCCAGCGGATTCCGCTCCGGCTTGCGGCCGCGTTTCTTCGACAGGGCCTTCAGCGACCCGCTATGCGCCGCCTTGCGCCACGTCGTCAGGTGCGACGAGTACAGGCCCTCGCGCCGCAGGAGCTGACCCACCTCGCCGGGCTCGGTGCACCGGTCCGCTTCTTCGACGATCCGCAGCTTGTACGATGGACTGAACCGCCGGCGTAGCGGCCTATCTACTACCTCCGGGTCCGCAGGAGCTGCCGCGCTTCGCTTGGCCTCCCCGATTCCAGGGGCACTACCATTCTCTTCCATTCTCTCTCGCAGTCCCAACATGTTCGTTTTCTCTGCCTTCGCCCTACTCTAATTCTTTGCGTGCTCCGTGTCTCACGTACGTTGGCAGAGAGGGCAGGGGCGCAGGAGCAGAATGGGGATCGTGGACCGGCGTATGAGGCCGTCCGCCGTGCTCCCCAGCCAGAACCGCGACATCGGACCCCGCCCGTGCGTGGCCATAGCGACGAGATCGACACCTCGTGCGGCTGCATGGTTCTGAATCGCCTCGGCCGGAGACCCTTTGAGCACTGTGGCGCGAACGGTGAAGCCGGCCTCTCTGTGGACTCGTTCGGCCACCTCCTCAACGTATTGTTCGAACCATCCGTATGAGGGCAACTCCAAGAGGTCGTGGGCCAACATAGATGGATCCGTCTGAACGGTGACGATCTCCAGTTGGGCTTTCCAACGGCGTGCGATCGTGAGTGCCGACGGGAGCGCAGACTCGGAGAACTCGGATCCGTCCAAAGGCACGAGAACGAGGTGCGACATGACTAACCTCCTTTCAAGAGACGAGGCCCGCGGTTTTCTGGGCGATGCTACAACCGCACTCGAAGGCAAACGGGACGCCTCTGTCAGGTTTTGCTGCACCACGCCTCCCTCCCGGCTACCTTAGGCTTTCGCTTAAGTTGCGGGCCCATCCGACGCGAGTCTGTCGGGATTCGGCGGAAGCCCCTGTGGGGAGTTTCTCCACCATCACGGCGTCAGGCGCGAAGGAGAAGAAGCGCGTGAGCGACGGACCCTCCGCAGAGGAGTCGGTGTCCAGCACGGTGCTCGACTATCGGGCCGTGTTCGAGTCTGCGCCGGACGGGATCGTTGTCGTTAACGACGAGGGTCGAATTGTCGAGGTGAATCCGTGTGTTTTGAAACAGTTCGGATACACCGCGGGGGAGCTGATCGGTGAACCGGTGGAGATTCTGGTGCCTGAATCCCAGCGCCGGGCGCATGAGCGGTATCGGGGCCGCTTTCAGGCCGAGCCGGCTTCTCGACCGATGGGAGCGGGACTCGTTCTGGTCGGCCGACGGAAGGATGGAAGTGGGTTTCCCGTGGAGATCAGTCTGAGCCCCTGGAAGACGAACGACGGGGACTTCGTGATCGGAGTGATCCGAGATCAGACAGAGCGCTCGCAGCTCCGCGCCTTCGGACGGGAGGCTCTGAGGGCGGCGGAGGAAGAACGCAGTCGCATTTCCCGAGAGCTCCACGATGACACCGCTCAACGACTCGCAGCGCTCCTCGTCCATCTTCGTCTCATTGGGCTGGAAGAGGCCGGTAAACGCCGCACGGCAATGATGGAGGCGCTCAGGGAGGGGCTCCAGGAGGCGGCCGAGGGGGTAAGGCGAATCGCGCGTGGCCTGAGACCTCCCGCACTGGAGGACGCGGGCGTCGTGGCGGCGTTACAAGCTCACATCCGTGATTTGTTCGAGAACCAAACGATACGAACGTCCTTCGATGCGGGCGCCGTGGACCAACTCCTCAACGAGGATGGGAAGCTGGTTTTGTACCGGGTAGTGCAGGAGGCTCTTTCGAACGTCGTGCGGCACTCGAGGGCTACAGTGGTGAATGTTACCGTCCATGCGGAAGGGAGTGCAGTCGTCGCCGTGGTGGAGGACGACGGCGACGGGTTCGACGGCAGGACGGTCGGCGAGGGGGCTGGACTCGGCCTGCTGGGGATGAAAGAACGGGCTGCCAGCGCCAGCGGTTCGGTGCTGGTCGAGAGCGCACCGGGAAGTGGGACGCGAGTTCAACTCAGAATTCCACAAAAGCCTGGAGAGGGGATGGATGGCTGAGACCACAAGGATATTGATCGCGGACGACCACGCCATGTTTCGTGCGGGTATTCGTGCGCTCCTCGAGAGTGAGCCTTTGTTGGAAGTCGTGGGGGAAGTTTCTACGGGAGACGACGCGGTCGATCAGGCGCGAATCCTCAAGCCGCATGTGGTGCTCATGGATCTCTCGATGCCGGGGTCGAGCGGACTCGAGGCGACACGCAGAATCGCAGCCTTGAACTTGGATACCAAAATTCTCGTGCTGACGGCGCATGCGGAAGAGGAATACCTCGTGCCGGTCGTGGACGCCGGCGCGAGTGGTTATCTCACCAAGAACAGCGCCGACACCGACTTGATCGAGGCCGTGAAGGTGGTGGCCAGAGGACAGGTCTATCTACCTCCGAAGGCCGCCACTCTCCTCCTGAAGCGCTACAAGGTGTCCGATGAGGGGGACGACCCAGGTCTGCATAGCTTGAGCTCCCGAGAGCAGGAAGTGCTCGCGCTTACTGCAGAGGGCTTCAGCTCGCGGGAGATCGGAAAGAAGCTGTTCATCTCTCCGAAGACGGTCGACACCTACCGGGCAAGAATCACGGAAAAGCTGGGATTGACCCACCGATCCGAGTTGGTGCGGTTCGCTTTGCGGGTGGGACTACTCTCCGAGCTGTAGCTCAGCAGAGCTGCGGTCCAGTGGGCATCTCGGATAGACGGGGACCGACGGTCGGTCCCCGTGTCTCGAGAGGCCCGCTAATCCGTGATCAGTCTCGGGTCGGCGTTGAAGATCAGCGGCCGGTCGTCCCCGGTCACCTCGATCAGGCCCAGGGCTCCCTTGTCGGTGGCCCGAAAAATGGAGTGGTCCACCATGATGAAGGTGCCGGGCACTTCCACCCTGAACTCGGCGATCGTCGCACCACCCGCGGGGACAAGCGTCGTCTGCACGTTGTGAGTGGGGGTGGACCCGCCCTCCGTGTACACATTGTCGAAGATCTCCCCGATCACGTGGAAGCTGGACACGAGGTTCGGTCCGCCATTCCCGACGAACAGCCGGATGGTCTCACCCGTCTTCGCGGTCAGCGCCCCATCTCCCTTGAGTGACCCGACCGCACCGTTGAAGACCACGTAGGTGGGGTTCTCCGCGAGTGCTTTTTGGTAGCTGAAGGCCTGGTGGCCCTTCTCGCCGACACTGCCCTGCGTGTAGAACTCACCCTGCATCACGTAGTACTCGTGGTCCACCGGTTCGAGACCGCCCTCGGGCTCGACGAGGATCAAGCCGTACATCCCGTTGGCGATGTGCATCCCGATGGAGGGCGTGGCGCAGTGGTAGACGTAGAGTCCGGGATTCATGGCGGTGAAGCTGAACACGGATTCGTTGCCTGGCATGGTGAAGGTGGCCTTGGCCCCGCCGCCCGGACCGGTCACTGCGTGTAGGTCGATGTTGTGCGGAACGATGCTGGTTTCGTGATTTCGGAGGTGGAATTCCACCAGGTCGCCCTCACGGACCCGTAGGAAGTTGCCGGGTACGGTCCCACCGAAGGTCCAGAACGTGTAGTCCACTCCGTCGGCGATCGGCCTGGTGGTCTCCACGACCTCCAGATTGATGACCACCTTGGTGGCGTGGTCTCGTGTGATCGGCGGGGGAAGGTTCGGGGGCGCCACGAGAACTGCCGCTTCTACTCCGCGGATCTCCGGCGTGGTGCGAACCGGGATGGTGGCGTCGTCGCTTGAAGGGATAAGGATCGCTCCAGCCGCTAAGGCGATCAGGCCGATGGCAGCGAGCGTCTTCTGTATAGGGCCAGTATGGCTTTTCGTGCTCATGGTTTCATCTCCCTCGGTTATTCGGCGGTTTTTCGAAAACATCGGATCGTCAGTGAAGGAATATTGATTTGTGCATGTGTATAAGATTGCCCAGGGAGGGTTTTTTCGAAGTCGGGAAAAGGGGTGTGGAGGATGTAGTCGAGTCGGGCACGGCGCGTAGGGAGTTTCCCTATGGTTGGTGGAACCCATCCCGGATGTTCGTGCTCGATGAGGTCGCCTTCTCGCGGTCGTTGTCCCGTATTCCGCGGATGCCGTCGCCCTCCTCGAACCCATGAGGCCGGCCCGGAATCTTGCGGCTCCTCAGAAAACGACGCTCGTCATCACATAGGTGAACGTGTAGTGCCCTTCGTCACGGCCGATGTCGGCCAGGCCACGGCGACCCCATACATATGACAATCCGCCGGTCAGCTTCAGCGCGGAGTTGACGTCATAGGAGAGCGTGATGTCGATCTCCTCGGCCAACCTTGCCGTCCCGAGCCCACTCCCCTCCGCCACCCGGAAGGCGTGAAAATCTGCTCCGATGCTCATCCCGGCGGGAGCGTCGAGGCTCCATTTCAGCGCGAGGTCCCGCAGGCCCCTTCCTCCGGTGTCCCTGGGGATGTTCAGGAACAGGTCGGCGAAGCCGTAGAACTTGTGGTTCGTGGCGAAGAGGGTCTCGAAGGCTCGGATGGTGCCGTCGCTTGGGACGGCGTCCCCCGACAAGTGGTCATACCAGAGTGATAGATCGCCGAACGGCTGGGGCAGTGCATGCCCCAGGCGTATCCCGAACATCCAGGCGCGCACCCGCTTGCCGGATCGCTGACCGAGCTGTGCCGCGCCTTCCACGCGATAAGCCAGGGACCCGAGCCTCCCGTGTGTGCGCAGACCGGAAGTCCACTGGTGCGTGTCGGCGGGACGCGACCGCGAGAGGAATCCGAACGTGTCCAGGTTGTGGCTGCCCCCGGATGCGACGGCATAGACACCGAGGAGAGACGAGTCCCCCACCCGGTCGCCGGCTCCTTCGGTCAGTTGGGCGCCGAACACGTCGATGGTGAGGGCAGGGGTCCGAAGCGTAGTCCGGACCGCATCGAAAGAGCGGCCCTGCTGTGCCCACCCCACCGCACCGATCAGTCGCTCACCCGCGAAGGCGATCTCCTGCCGTCCGATGCGGGCCGACCATTGCTCGTTCAGGGTCACGTCAAAGAATCCTTGATGGAGGTCCAGGTTGTCGGCGCTGAAGTCGGCCAGAGTGCTCTGCTCCTCCCCCCATGTCCGCACGTCCTGGAACTCGGCGACGATTCTGACGGGTGGCTCCGGACGTGCTTCGACCCTGATCCGGAGGCGCATCGTCGTCAGTTCATACGACGGCCGGACGGGTGCGGTGTGCGTCTCGACACGCGGCCGGATCTGACCGCTCACCGAGATCTCTTGACCAGCCATCCCAGGCGGGAGGCCGGCCATTAGCAGGCCAAGCAGCAAAGCTCGCCGGAGCGACACTGAGTAATGCCCCGGAGTCCTCGACTGTCCGACGACTTGATTCGCCATCGCTCAACGGTTCACTTCGCCCAGCTCCAGTAGGTAGCCGGCTAGCGCCCAGATCTCCTCCACAGAAATCGCACCGGCGAACGGCGGCATCGCGTTCTTACCATCCGTGATCGCAGCGACTACCTGGTCGAGGGTTCGTGAGGTGGCGAAGGCTGTGTCGGTGAAGTCGGTGGGCTTGGGATTATAGGCTACCGCCGCGACCCCGTCCCCCTTGCCGGACGCACCGTGACACACTTTGCACTGGCTCTTGTATACATCGGCCGGCTCCGTCACGCCCGGAGCGACTTCGATGAGGCTGGCGACCCGGATGATCTCCGCCTGTTCGAGTTCCTCGAGTGCGGCCACTCTGCGCGCGGTACTCTTGAGAAAATCGATGACCGCGGTAGCCTCCGCCGAGGTCAACCGGGCGGTGATCGCCATGTGCAGGCCGATGTCCTCCCAGGCCTTCGCGTCGTAGCGATTCGTCGGTTGGATGAGGTGACACCTGCCACAGTTAGCTCCCCAAATCTCAGCGCCGGCCCGTTGACCCTCGAGGGGTGACACGAGGGCTATCGCGGTCACTATCAGCAGTCCTAGGGCTTTCACACCCGAGATGACATTGTGATACATGATTGGCTCCTTCTTCCCCTAGAGGATGACGTTGAACTGAAGGATCAGGCCGTTGTTCTCCGTTTCGAAGCCGGCCTTCTCGGTGTTGATGATGAACGCCGCTCTGATCGCGGCGGCCGGCGTCACGTACACGCTTGCCCCGATCGCGAAACGCCCGAGATCATCCTGGGTGCCTCCCGGCATGTTGCGGGCGCTCCAGCGCACGGCGGGTTCGAACCGTGAGCCCACCATGTACGAAGCCTGGACGTAGCCACCCGTCTTCTTGAGATCCTTACCCGTGATTTCCTGCGTGGCGTGGACGACCTCGCCCCGCACCGTGAAGCCATTGGTCTGATAGCTCGCGTCTACCCCGTAGAGGTTCAGTCCCAGGCTCTCGGCGGTCGCGGATTCAGCGTATTTGCCCGTGTAAATCGACGTCCCGATGTCGAATCCAGCGTACGGAAACTCCACGCCGATACGTGCGCCCACAGCCTTGTTACCGTCACGGCCGAAGCTCGCCTTCTCGCGGTCGTTGTCCCGCATTCCGCGGATGCCGTCGCCCTCCTCACCGAGAAGACCATTCACTGCATAAGCATCCCAGACGAATCTGCCGTCGTCGTTGATGCTCGAGGCTCCGCTCAACCAAAGACCCACGTCGTTGTAGGTCTGCGGAAGGATATCCCGGAACCCATGAGGCCGGCCCGGAACCTTGTTGACCGTGGTGGGATGTAGATCCTTGTTGAAGCGTCCGAAGGGAATGATGAACTTCCCGGCCAAAATCCGAACGTCCTTCAACCCCGTGTATCCGAAGTAGCCGTATTCCATCGCGATTTCCTCACCGGCGTGTTCGTATTCGATCTCGAACGCCGCGAAGAGGTCATCCACGAGGGAGCCGACCATGATCAGATTGAAGTGATGATTGTCGAAGTAGAAATCCTGGTCGCTGCCGTCGAGATTATTCACGACGGCTTCGAAGTCGGCGTAGCCGGATACCGTTAGGCCTTGACCCAGGACCACTGCGGGCGAGCCTATGAACATCGCCGTCAGCACCCCTGACACGATTCCCGCTGTAAGTATCTTGGGCATCGTTTGCTCCTTCTCCCGAAAGTGAACGGAGTACGACTCGGACGTCCTTTCTAGCCGTTTGCTCGGCCCGCCCTTGCCGTGCGTTTGCCTGGTGATGAAGCATTGGCTTCGCGCCGAAACCTGTCTGTAGGGCTTAGGGACGCTCCATCCGTGGGGAATTTCCCGATCACCATGTAAGGGACCGGCGACCGATCAGGGGGTGTCGCGGATACCATGCGATAACGAGGGAGGGCCGAACGAGGCTCCGGCGGCCTTGGGCCGCTCCTGCTTGTGGGAAATTTCCCCACAACGGATCAGCCACGTCCCGACTGTGCCGGGCTCGAGACCAAATCATCCTTCATCCATGGACCGAGGAAATGATGGGTCCGATCACGAGTCATCAACCCGGAGGTCACATGACAAAGTCCAGCAAGAGAGAGTACCGGTTCGTCCCGCTGCTTTTCACTGTCTTCCTCCTGATGCCCATGGCCGCTGTGGCTCAAAAGTCCAATACCCAGGCCGCGCAAGACCCGGGCATCCTGCACGATGTGGCCCTGTCCTTCGTCGCTAACTCCGACGATTTCTCGGCGGACCTCGAGACGGCGTGGCGGATGCACGCCGAGGTGCTGGGGATGAGAACGGCGGGTGAGGCGCGCTACGCGCATTGTGCGCAAACACAGGGACATCTCGCGTACCACATGGGGAACCTCAAGGAGGCGCAGGCAGCCTTCGAGGCTGCTGGAGATGGAGCGATGCTGAGGGGAGAGGCCTATGATGCGGCGAATTTGTTC
This sequence comes from Longimicrobiales bacterium, assembly GCA_965248195.1. Classification (GTDB taxonomy): domain Bacteria; phylum Gemmatimonadota; class Gemmatimonadetes; order Longimicrobiales; family Gaopeijiaceae; genus UBA822. The sequence goes on from CBDFIQ010000001.1 coordinate 234,150, forward strand.
GTGGACGCAGCACTAGTGGCCGCGTCTCGAAACCGATTCCACGATGCCCAGCGCCTAGGACAGAGGGCGGCTCTCTTCGTCGAATTGCAGCTGCTCAACGCGGAGGAGCGGAGGAACCTCATGCGCCGCCTTCCGGACTTGCTCGAGAGCTAAATACTGCTCTCAGCCGGGCGGCCCTGGAGGAGCGGCATCCAGGAGCGGATCCGATGAACGTCCCCAGGAGGCGGATCCGCTCCGTCTCCGATCCCATCCGTACGAGGGAGGATGATCACTATGGCAGTCATCGGGCTGGTTGAAGAGAATGAAGCACCGGAAATGGTGAAGAACGTTTATCGGGGCATCAAGAGCACACTGGGCATCGACTTCGTTCCCAATATGTACAAGGCGATGGCGAACGACCCCGAATACCTGGCGAGTTCCTGGAACAAGATCCAGGCGGTCATGGGCGGAACGGGTGAGCTCGACAGCCTGACCAAGGACATCATTGCCCTCACGGTCTCGGTCATGAGTGGCTGCGATTACTGTATCGGTGTTTACATGGCCGCGGTGCGGCATGGCGGCCTGAATGACCAGGCGATCCTCGAACTGCTCGCTGTGGTGGACACGTATCGGGGTCTCAGCCAGTTGAACATCGGCTTGCAACTCGAGCCGGATGGGCGCCCCTGGCACGGGTGTGGAGGCAAGGTGTCTGCTGCGAACGGTACTTGATCTCTCCTGATCCAACGTTGCGGAGAGGACGTGGTGGGCGGGGGCGTCCGGCTCGATCTTGTGACTCCGGACGCCTGGAAGACCTATTTGTAGCGGCAATTAAGGACGGGCGACTGGCTGGCGCCTACCGGCCCGCTCTCGGATGTTGACCTCGGTTCGATCCTGGAGTACGCCCGTGTCCGATGCTGTAGCCCGCCTAGACGTCGCCCTGAAGGGCCTCAAGACTCTGCTCCCAGCGAGCTTGTTTCTTCTCCAAATGGGCTGCGGCCAGAGTAGGGGCGCGCGACCCCTTCCTCCCCTACCGGCCGGCGTGACGGCCGACGTCTCGAAGGTGTCCTACATCGTGAGGGGCACCACGGTCCCGGAGATACGTGAGTCCCTCCGCGCGGCCGCCACCGGAACTCTGGGCGCGGACACGGTCGGACTCCACAAGTCGAGGCTCAATCTAGAGTTCGCGTATACGCAACAGGGGAGCTACTGCGAGATGGTCGAGGTCACCCTCGAGCTCGAATCGGCGATCCAGGTGCCGCAGTGGACCGAGCGTGGGCGGGCGGACTTCAGGGTGGTCGCCATGTGGGATAGGTACATCAGAGCCGTGCGCGCCCACGAATACACCCACCGGGAGCACCTGTACCGCCGCGCCAGGGACATCTTCCAAGAGCTGTACCGTATCAAGAGTCCGACGTGCGCCTCCATGCAATCGAAGATCACATCGACCACAGCGCGCATTAACGACCGGTATGGGCGCCTGAGCAAACAGTTCGACGAGGATAGCCGCATCGCGTGGCCCCCGAGTGAGTGACATCTGCGCGGTTGTGACCGCCGCCGTGGACAGAGAACCCGGGTTTCAAACCGGGAGATCATCAAAGAAGGGACGAGCGATTGGAGTTGGCGACTCCTGATCTGCCAGGTGGATGGGGAAGCCGCCTGCCTCGAGCCCGGCCGAGACCTGTTTCATGAACTCATCGGCCTTATGACACCACACGTTGCCCGCAGTCGAGCAGTAGCGGTGCATACCTTGGAATCCGAGAAGCTCAGGTGCCAGTCGGTCGGCGATGTCCCATCGCCAACCTCTTGCGAAGACCCAAAGGGCGAACACGGGCTTGAAGGTGGGTCGGTGAGTCTGCGTCTTCCAGTCCCATACAAGGCCCGACAATCGATCTACCAGTTCTCGGAATCCCCGCTTTATTTCTCGGTCGGTGGGGCCAGGTGCTCTGGGGTCTAACCGCCGGAGGCCGATGTTATCGAGACAGTCCGAGAGTTCCATGACTACTACTCCGTGGCCAACCGTCGCGAGCTGATGGCGGGCCTTGCGGAGGCAATCGAATGCTCCTCGTTCGGACGTGGGATGCTTCACCTCGACGCCATACGACAGGGCTCCGGGTCTAACGAGAAAATCAGGGCCGTCGTCGCTGAAGCGGACTCGCGGATTGAGCCCGCCGGCTGTCATGACCGCTCCGAACCAAAGCTGAGTCTGAAACTGACGCGGGGCACCACCTGCCATCGGGTCTTCAATCGGTCCTCCCGAAGCGGTGGCCAACCCTCTCGTTAGCCGGTCGGACACGTCCTTGGGCAGGGCATTCGAGACATCCCTGAAGTCCCGAGCCGTGAGGATTGCCTCCCCCACTTCCGCCAGCGCATCCTCCCCGGCCGGATACGCACCAACGGTGGCAGTCGAATTGAGGATATCGGCGCATTCCTTCAACCGACTCCCCTCTTTTGATGCGATGCCGAGTTCGTCGAATCGTGCAATAGCCGCACGCAGCGCTTCTTCAAGCGAGAGCAGCTGTTCGACGACAACGCGCTTCTCGTCTGGCAGTGGGAGAAACTCCCGCTCGGCCGTATACATGGACTCCCCACTCCGAGATCAGACCGAGGTCAACATCCGAAAGCGCGAGCCCCCGGCCATCAGTGACTCATCGCATAGACGATGAAGTTAACGCCCATCTCGTACGCGTAGGTCGAGTATTTGAGCGGGTAGCGGGGATTGTCCGCCCACTCCCAGGCGTCGCCGAGGTCGGTGTTCCAGTTGATGACCACCATCAGTCGGCCGTTATCGTCGTGGATCCCTTTGACCATGGGGACGTACCCGTCTGACTGGTGCGTCGGCCCGCCACGGACGCCGTTGCCGACGTTGGGGACCTGGAGGATCTCGTCGATCTCGTAAAAGGCCGTGAATATCGGATGGTCGAGGGACAGGTCGACGATCTCGTAGCCGGGAAGCACCGACCGGATCTCGTACTCCCAGTTGGCCCACTGCCGGGAACCCCAGAAGTCGTCGATGACCAGAAAGCCGCCGGCGAGGAGGTAGTCCCGGAGCCCCACAGTCTCTGGCTCGGTGAGGGCCATGCGGCCGACCTCGAGAGCGTACAGGAAAGGGAAGCGCCTGACCGAAGGGTCGTCCAAACGGATGACGTGCTCATGCTCGTAGGCGTCGAGGTTCGAGAGCAAACGGTCTATGAACGAGAGGAAGATCCGGTCGGCCTTGGGGTAGTCCGTGGCCCATGATCCTCTCCTCCGCCTGAACCCTCTCCCGTATCCTGTATACTGCACGCGTGAGAAGTAGAACTCTCGCGGCACTCCCTCTGCCCGCTGGGTGGCTCGGTCGCGCTCCTCACGCGACGGCTGGTCCCACGGATCCGGCACAGCCGTGAGTAGCGTAAGTGCGACGGCACTCAAGAAGAATAACGATGCCCGCACCACACACTCCGATTCAGGTCGGCTTTGGCTTGCTTCCTCCACCCGCGATGGGTGTCCAGGAACCTACGACTCCCGGACCCAGGGGGTAAAGTCCGGGTCGACTGCGCTTAAAGCCAGCCTCCGACCTGGGGGCCTACCATGGGCTGAAAAGGTGGACATACGAAATGCGCCCCCCTACTCGTAGCGCACCGCCTCGAGCGGATCTACACGGCTAGCGCGGCGAGCGGGTATCCACACGGCCGCCAGCGCGATCAGGGTCAAAATGACGGGCACGCTCACAAACACGGGAACATCGCGCGGCTCGACTTCAAATAGGACCGACGCCAGGACATTCGCGAGGAAGTAAGCCGCGCCCAGTCCGACCGCCACACCAACGATCACGAGCGCCATACCCTGCTTGATGACCATAGTCCTGACCTTGCCCGACTCGGCGCCCATCGCCATCCGAATGCCGATCTCTTGAGTGCGTTGCTGCACCGAGTAGGCCATCAGGCCGTAGATCCCGATCGCCGCGAGCAGAAGCGCCGAGCCGCCGAACACGCTCATCAGCAACATGTTGACCCGCCGGCGTGAAGTGGAGATCGACACGATGTCCTCCATCGACTCAACGTCGGTCACGGGTAGTCCAGTTGATTGGCGCAACTCCTCCTGGATGGCCGCCGAGATGTTCCCGGGCTCCACCTCGGTCCGCACCACCCAGGCCATCGGCGTAATGCCGACGTTGAGCGCGTTCAAGCACGTCGGGCACTTGGGCCTGCGGCATGTACAGGGTCGGGCGTGGTTCGCGGGCGAGTCCCAGGGCGCGCACATTGGCCGCGATGCCGATGACCTGGCGAACCGGCTCCTCGGCGAGCTCTCGCATGATTCCAGCCCCGCCGCCGATATGCACGCGGTCTGCCAGCGGGTCGGCGCCGTCCGTCCAATACTCGTCCGCCAGGGCTTGATTGATGATCACTACTGATGGAGCGTTGCCATCATCCAAGTCGGTGAAGTCGCGGCCCCGGACGATGGGAATCTCGAAGGTTTCGAAGTAGCCGGACGAGCTCATCATGATGCTCGCGCTGCCGGTGAAGGGGTTCTCGTTGGTCCGCCCGATGATGTTGAAAGGAAGGCCGTATCCGCCTTGCAGGGGAACGCAACACGTGGCGGTCGCTTGGGCCACACCGGGGATGGAACGGATGCGTTCCAGCGCCAGCCGCGCGGTTTGCTCGACGCCATCCGACGTCAGAAACCGTGGGCCGCTGAGCGAAGTCCGCATGGTCAGCACGTTGGTGGCCGTGAAGCCCGGATCGACTTGACCGATGGCGAGCGACGTGCGGATGAGCAGCCCAGCGCCGATCAGCAACACGACGCACAATCCCAACTCGGCAACAACGAGCAGCGAGCGAGTCTTGTTTTGACGAAAGCCGCTGCCCGAGCGGCTGCTCGCGTCCTTGATGACGGCGTTGAGGTCCGTGCGCGAGGTCACCAAAGCCGGCACTAGACCAAACAGAACGCCGGTGATCAACGACAAAGCGACCGTGAAGCTCACGATGCGCCAATCCATCCCCATCAGCGTGCCCTCGTCTCCAAGCCGCGGCAATCCCGCCGTATTCACGGACAACAGCGCGCGTATCCCGAGGAAACCGACCACCAGGCCCAACACACCGCCCGTCAGGGACAACAAGACGCTTTCAGTCAGCAGTTGCCGTAAGATCCGCCAGCGCCCGGCGCCGAGCGCCGAGCGCCGAGCGAATCGCGATTTCACGGCTCCGTCCGGTGGCACGGACCAGGAGCAGGTTTGCGACGTTCGCGCAAGCGATCAACAGCACGAAACCAACCGCGCCGAACAAGATCCACAAGGTCCTTCGCGCCCCGGGGCCGACCATCGTTTCCTGTAAGGTCCGAACCGTGAACCCCCCGTTTTCGCCCAACGCGTTCGGAAAGCGCTCGCGATACTCGTCAGCTGAGACTTCCATGCGCTCTTGCGCCTGCTCGAGCGTCACCCCAGGCCGGAGTCTCCCCACCGATTGAAAGTAGTGGCCCTGATCGGTCGTGTTCGGATCGAACTGGAACGGAACGAAGAGCTCGGGATCACCAAACTCGCGCAAATCGAAGCCCTCACCGACGATACCAATGATGGTGTACGGGTCCCCGCTCAAGGACAGGCTCTTGCCGATAATGTCCGGGTCGGCCGCAAGGCGCCGGTTCCAAAAGTTGTAGCTGAGGACCGTGGTTCTCGCCTCGCCGGGCAGATCCTCCTCCGGAGCAAACCCGCGTCCTTGTATGATCGGAACGCGGAACGCGCGGAAGTAGGCTTCCGACACCTGGCTCGCGGTGACCCGCTCGGGTACGTCGCCGGCTGTGTAGTTCAGCGAGTTGTTGCGATAGGCCGCGACGTCCTCGAGTACCTCGGTCTGGGCGCGCCAATGCATGAATTTCGCCGGCGAAGCTCCCCCGCCTGCGTTGCCGATCTCCCGATTACTGTTCATCAATCGGACCATGCGGTCCGGCTCGGCAAACGGGATGGGCTTGAGCACGACCGTGTTTACGACCGAAAAGATCGCCGTGTTGGCTCCGATGCCGATCGTCAGCGCCGCAACCGCGGTGAGGGTGAAGCCCGGGCTCTCTCGGAACATCTTGAGCGCGTGTTTCAGGTCCTGGAGGAAGGCTTGCATCTTGGTGGCTTCCAGCCTGTCGCCGAGTGAGCTGACCGTGGGCCAGTATGAAAAAACGCGTGCTATTGAAAGGTTCCCGCTGGTGAGGTTGCGTTGGGGATCTTTCGCTGGGTCTGCCGTTGGTGTTGCGGTAGGCGGGATCTGCTCGCGGTTTGTCGATCAGCGCCGCATCTCGAGCGCATGAGCGAGGAACGCACCCGACGACTCTCCGCGATCGTGTTCACGGACATGGTGGGCTACACGCATGTCACTTTCTCCCGAAACGAAGTATGCTATCAGGGTTGCAGCGCATGGTAGACCGTCGCGGCAGCCCGTCACTCGTGATCGAGGCGCGCGCGATACCGAAGGAGGAGAAGATGCCCAGGAAGCTGATCACACTATTCGGTCTCGTTGCGCTGGTCGCGCTGTCCGCCTGCGGTGGTGGCGCGCCAGCCACCGAGGTCGCTGAAGAGACCCCGGTCGTCGACGTCGCCACAGCGGATCCAAAGAGTCAATTCGCCGGCGCGTGGACGCTGGTCAAGATCGAGCGGTTTGATGCCGACGGCGACCTGCTGGCGCCCCCTATCGAGGACCGCGTCGGCTACATCATCTACGACCCGGCGGGCTACATGGGTGTCACGATCATGCAGCCTGACCGGCGGCCGTATGCCGGCAACCAGCGGACGCCCGAAGAGGCGCTCGCTACCTATTCGACCTACAACTCGTACTTCGGCACGTTCACCGTCAACGAGACCGAGGGGTTTCTGACGCACCACCTGGAGGGCAGTCTGAACACCCGCGGCGCCGGCTCCGACTACCAGCGCTTCTATACGTTTTCGGGGAATCGGCTGACGCTGCAGCCGCCGGCGGGTGACAACGGTAACAAGACGCAGCTCACCTGGGAGAAGCTCCCGGACTTGCCCGAATCCGAGCTCACCGAGACGCACAAGCGGCTGTTCGGCTTCTACCGGATCGAGTCGCTTTCGCGCCGGATCGTATCAGGCGAGTCGGTCCCGGCCAACCAGTACGAAACCGCGTTCATCATCTACGCTCCCTCCGGGCACATGGCGGTGCATCTGATGCGACCGGGCCGCGAGCCGTACGCCGGCACGGGGCCGACGCCGGAGGAGGCGCTCGCAGCCGTACAGACGTACGGCAGCTACTTCGGTCCGTTCTCGGTGCATGAGGACGAGGGCTATCTGGTCCATCATCGGATCGGCAACCTGAGCCCGGCGGGGACCGGGATCGATGCCCAACGTGGCTACGAGCTGACCGACACGCATCTCACCCTGCGACCGCCCGTCGGGACCGACAGCGAAGGCCGTCAGGTGCAAAGCGCGCTGAGGTGGGCACGGATCAGCGACTAGAGCTCAGAGCCGGCCGCGACCGGCTCAGCCCTTCAGGACAGCGGCGGCGTGCTCGTCGGGGGCCGCCGAATGCGCGTGGCCTGTTCGAAGGAGTACGCGAGTTTGATCAGCGTAGGCTCGCTCCACTGGGGGCCGAGCAGCTCGATACCGATCGGAACACCCAGCGGGGCCGATGGCGTCGATGCCGAAAAACCGCCGGGAAAGGTGATCGCCGGGAAGCCCGTGCTGTTCGAGAGCACGCCGTTGCGCTCGAGCTGGTCCTCCCCGATCGGCGCCACCAGGCGCCGCTGGTGCGGATATAGTACCGCGTCCAACTCGTTGTCCGCGATCACGGTCATCACTGCTTGCCGCAGCTCCTCGCGTCGAAGAAATCGAACGCGATACTCAGGGTCGGCGAGACCGTTCTGGACGCTCTGGTCCGCCTCGAGGCCACGTCGGAGTGGCGGGTGGAACTCACCCCGCTCGATGAACTCCTCGAGGCTGCGGACCGGAGCGGCAGGACCCAGGCTCGCCAGGTAGCGATTGAATGCGATCTTGAACTCGAAGCCCGAGAGCGCGATGCCCCGTGTGAGGTCGGCGAAGTTCGGAATACGGAGGCGTACGACGGTGGCGCCCGCCTCGGTCATCGTCGTGATCGCCTCCTCGACGACGGCGTTGACCTCCTCGTGGATCGCATCTTGTCCGACGAGATCCAGCACCAGGCCGATGCGAGCTCCTTCGAGGCCGCTCGGGTCGAGCGACTCCGTGTAGCTGGGAGGTATCTCCCCCGTGCTGAAGGCCGTGATCGGATCGGCAGGGTCGTAACCGGCGATGACGTCGAGCATCCGGGCGGCGTCCTCGACCGTGCGCACGATCGGCCCCACCTCGTCTTGAGTGAAGCTGATCGGTATGACGCCGTCTCGGCTCACGAGGCCACGGCTCCCACGTATCCCGACCAGACTCTGAGCCGAGGCTGGCGACCGGATCGACTGCCCGGTGTCGCTTCCGGTCCCCAGCACGCCGAAGTCGGCAGCGATCGCGGCACCCGTCCCGCCACTGGATCCGCCCGGTGTGCGGCCGAGGTCGTACGGATTCCGGGTCTGTCCGCCCAAAGAGCTGATGGTCGTCCCTCCCCGGGCCAGCTCGGTGAGGTTCGACTTGGCCAAAACAAGCGCTCCGGCCTCCCGCAGTCGCCGCACGACGAAGGCGTCGTCTGGCGGGACCGACTGGGCCAGGGCGAGCGAGGCGCCCGTCGTAGGCATATCGGCGGTGTCGTAGTTGTCCTTCACGATCACGGGAATGCAGTGGAGGGGCCGGCCCCCGGTCCCGTCTGCGGCATAGAGACGGTCCATCTCCCGGGCGGTGTCGAGCGCACGCGGGTTCACCGTCAGAATCGCGTTGAGCCCCGGCCCCTGGTCGTCGTACGTCTCGACCCGGCGGAGGTAGTACTCGACCAATTGCGCGCAGGCGAGAGTACCCGACGCGAAGGCGTCGTGGATCCCTCGGATGGTAGCTTCTTCCAGGGAGAAGGTGCCGCTTCCCTCACTCCCCCCTCCAACTGTCTGGCCCCCGCAAGCGGCCAGGCCGAGCGTAAGAACCAGGGCTGCATTGAGGCGAGTGACAGGATCGGGCATGGGCGCGCTCCGGGATCAGACCGAGGTCAACATCCGAGAGTGGGCCGGTGGGCGCAAGCGGAAGCCTCCTCGTGGCTCGCGTGCGGCACTGGGGGCTTCAGCGGATTCCGTCCACCACGCGGAAAACGCTCGGCTCCCGCCTCGACTGGCCGGGGATGAGGAAGACGACGGAATCATCCCCGACGAAATCCGGGAAAGCGAGCGGGCTGGCACCTTCACTGTCGCTGAGCCTGGTAAGGCGCCGCTGGTCCCGGTCGAAGAGGAAGATCCCCCGCGAGCTTTCGTCGGTCTCCGCCCGTCGCCGCCTGATGCGTGGCGTGGCGAACGCCAGCAGCCGACCGGTTCGGTGCCACGCTACCTTGCTGGTCTGGACGCCGAGGTCGAGGACCTCGTTGCAGCGTCCGGCCGTCAGGATTCGGAAGATCTTCGTCGTGCCGGTCGACTCGTCGCGAGCGGCGACCTCTGTTCCGTCCTGCGACATGATGGGGGTCGAGAGGGACGTCTCCCTACACGGCGTCACCGGCTCGCCGATCGGCCGGACCCGAGGAACACCGTTCCGGGGATCGACCTGGACCTCGTAGTCGCGGTAGACGATACCCTCGAACCAGCTCGTGAGCACACGGTACACGGTCCGAGACTCCTCCTGCTCGAGGATGCCCACGGACGGGTACTGGTCTCGCATTAGTGGATCCATAAAAAACGGCGCCACCGATGTTCGTCTGTCGGCTCGCGCCGCTTCGAACACTTCATCCGCCTCGTAGAACCTGAGGCCGTCTCGGCCCCGACCGGGGGTCACGAAGTATCGGCCGTCCGGCGTCGGGACGAAGTCGATGAACCCGGACGCAAGACGGCTCTGCCCGTCGACCAGGTCGAGGAGGTAGATCCGCCGTGCCGACTCGTACGCGAGGGCTTGTCTTCCCGGGACCCACCGGAAGTATGCGCCCGGAGTCCCGACCGCCTCGTAGTCCACAAGAGGACGGCCGCCTTGTGATGCAGCAGAAAGCGTGGTGGACAGCGTCGGCAAGAAACGGTTACGGCCGCTTCTCGTCGTCCCGGAGACCCGCCGCCCGATCATCCCCTCGTAGGTCTCCGCGGTCTTGTAGCCCAGGATCGCGTGACCGACTACCTGTCCCTCGTCATGCACGACGACCGCCGGGGCGTGGGCGAGGGCCCCAGCGCCGAGCATCGCGTCAGCCATCGGAATCACACCGGCTCCGAGGCCCGGAGCGGCGTAGGCGTATTCGTGCACCTCTTCGGTGCCGACCAACGTGAGGCGCATCCCCAACCTCCGGGCCGCCCCGGAGATCTCGGCAATCCCCGAGCGGGACAGAGGCATGCGCTGAGACCAGAAGTAGACGATCCCCGTGCAGTCGTCAGCGCATTCTTCAATCCGCCTGGCGGCGTCCTCCAGGCTCGTAAGGGAGTCGAGGCCGGCGGGAAGCGGAGCCACGTCATACGCCAACGGTGGCTCGGCCACCGCCAAGGTTGGCTCCGCCACGCGCTCCAGGCGCGGGTCCCCCGCACGCTCCAAGGGTGGCTCCGCCACGCCGCGCACGTCCGCCAGGCTCGCGGCCGCCAGCGCCGCGACTCCGAGGACGCCGATCCAGATCCAGGCTCGTCTTCGTTCCTCACGCTTCAGCACCGGCGTCACCTCGGCCGAACGATCGGCCGCCTCCTCGGCGCTCGCCATCCTAGGTGCCGTGAAAGGCAACAGGCTTGCCGCGTGGCTCCGGCTCGAGATCCGGTTGGCTCGAGTCCGTGAAGACCTCGTGCAACTCGAGCTGGCTCGGCTGCACGAACGCTTCTTGGGGAAGCGTGCCGGAGCGTGCATGCCCTTTCACAAACTCGTCCGACTGCACCCACGCATCGAACGCGGCCCGGGATTCCCACAGAGTCAAGACAATGTAGGGGTCTCCCGGATTGACTGGGCGCAGCACCTTGTTCCAGATAAACCCGGGCATCCCGTCCACCAGCCGCGCCCGTGTCTGGAAGCGCTGCTCGAACTGCTCGGCGTACTCCGGCACCACATAGATCCGGTTCATGGCGGTGATCATTCTCGGTCACTCTCCATTGGGTTTGCGTAGCGGCGTTCGAGGGCCGCGTTGAGACGGGCGACGGCATCGGGCATGGTGGACAAGATGCTTCCAGAGCGTGTGGGGCGGCAAGCGTCTCACACGCTCCCCGGGGGGTTGCCCATCACCTCCACCCATAGGATGTTGCCACGCTCCCTACTCTGAGCCACGCTTCCTACCTTAATGAAGGCGGCCCTCGACACGGATTTCATCGCCGCCTTTGAGGTGCGAATGGAGCTCACCCCCTGAGGCAGATGACCATCATGAAGCAGACCCTATCAATCGCCGCCGGATCGTTCGTATTGGCTGCACTGAGCCACCCGGCCCTCGCTCAGAGTGTGTTTCCGACAGGCACAACGATCTACAATCCCGCTGAGGCCTACAGTAGTTATGTCCTGATATCAGACCACACCGCGGTGGGCAACCATTCGAGTGCGAGAGCCCGGGCCGAGGACCCAGGCACCCCCAGCGACATTCGCCTCATCGACATGAATGGCAATGTGGTTCACACCTGGGAGGTAGCTCCTTACTTCAACAAGCGCAGCAGGCTGCTCCCCAGTGGGAACTTGGTCTATGTCGGCCCCAACAGGGCGATTTACGAATATGATTGGGACGGCAATGTGGTTTGGACCCATGAGGGCATCGGCTCTGTCAACGACATGCGCATCTTGCCGAACAACAACAGACTGCTGCTTGCCCACGAGCCGATACCTGAAGAGTTCCAGCGACAAGTGAGAGACGTTGAAATAGCACCCTGGTGGGGGCCTCGACTAAGAGGCAGTGAGGAAACACAATTGGGCGCCGATCTGTACGAAGTGAATCTGGACGGAGAAGTCGTTTGGGAGTGGCACGCACACAATCATCTCGATCTGAACCTGTTCTCGCCGGCGACTCCAGAAGGCGACTGGCTGCATGTCAATTCAGTTGCCCCCCTGCCAGAGAACAAGTGGTACGACGCTGGAGACGAGCGGTTCAGACCCGGCAACATTCTGCTCAACGCGAGGAACATCAACACCGTATACCTCATCGACAAAGAGAGCAAAGAGATCGTTTGGGAGGGCACGCATAACTACAAAGGCGGCATGGCCCATGCCCACGAGGCGGAGATGATCGAAAAGGGCCTTCCCGGGGCCGGCAATATCATGCTGTTCGACAACGGTCTCTTCACCAGGCAGAGGGCCCATACCGGCCAGACTTTCATCGTTGAGCTGGATCCGATCACTCAGGAGATCGTCTGGATATATGAAACAGAGGGCTACGCGAACATAAAGTTCTTCAGTAAGACCATGGGAACCCAGAAGCGGCTCCCCAATGGCAATACCTACATAGCCGAGGACAACACGGGACGGCTCTTTCAGGTGCGACCCGACGGCGAGATCGTATGGGAATATGTCAACAGAGGGGGCACGACTCGTCCGTCGGTGATTCCGTACGATTTCACCCCACAACTAAGGGCGCTGCCCAGACCGGAAGAGCTCACCGTGACGCCGCCAAACAATCTGGAGTGGCACATTGCGCCCGATATCCAGAGAGAGAGGGGCGGGCTCTAGGGGGGCCTTTTGGGGTCCCGTAGGGAGCTAGGGCGACGGCCCACCCGAGGCCTACCCTCCCCTACATCAGCAGCTCGAGCAGCGCCGACGACACCGCGTCCGGCCGGTGCGCCGGCAAGTCGTGTCCCGCCCCGTCGACGATGCGACGCGCGACGAGTGAGGGGAACCTCCGCTGGTCGCCCGACGGATCCGGCGAGGGTCGGCCGAAGCCGTTCTCCGCCCCCCGCAGCACGATGGCGGGCACCTGGATCTGCGGCCGCTGAGCCAGCCGGCGCTCCACCGCCAGGAAACGCTCCTCGCCAGGCGCGTTCAGGTGCCGGTGCCGGTAGGAGTGGATCACGACATCGACGAAATCGGGGTTATCGAACGACGGGGCCGATCGATCGAATGCCGCGTCGGTGTATTGCCACCCGGGCGACCAGGTGTCCCACAGATACCGGATGATGTCGCGTCGATTCGCCTCGAGTCCGGCCCGTCCGCGCTCCGTGTTGAAGTACCACTGATACCAGAGGCGTGCCTCGGAGGCGGCTGGCGCCGGGCCTCCCGGCGTGAGGGTGTTCTGCACCGAATACCCGCCGCAAGCGACCTGCGCGCGCACCCGTTCGGGGTGGAGGATGGCCGTGATGCAAGCCGCACGGTTGCCCCAGTCGAACCCCGCCAGCGCGAAGCGCTCCAGCCCGAGCGCGTCGGCGAAGTCGACCACGTCCTGGGCAATCGCGGCTTGCTCCGCCATGCGCGGCGCAGCGGGGTCGCGGAATCGCGTGGGACCGTAGCCGCGAAGATACGGAACCAGCACCCGGTGGCCCGCGTCGACCAGCGACGGCACCACGCCGTCCCAGGATCGAACATCGTAAGGAAAGCCGTGCAGGAGGATGATGGGGAACCCGGCGCTGTTCCCGGTCTCCTCATACGCGATGTCGAGCACCGCAGTCTGGATCGTCCGCACGTCTTGACGGGCCCCGGTCTGAACCCGGGCGTCACCAACGGCCGCGGAGCCACCAGCCACCGCCACGGCGCCCACCGCACCGGCGCTCTTCAGGAATTCTCTTCGGCTCTGAGCCATGACCGTTCCTCCGAAATGGGGCCTACCAAAGCTGAGCCCACGGTAGAGCTGGCTCCAGCCGCGAGCAAGGCATGAGCGCTCAGCCGGGACGTCGCTACCCTTACTTTCTCGCTTCACCCTCCGGTGTTAGTCTCTTCCAAAATCCCGCCACACCAGCGGAGGACCCATGAAAAGGCTACTCGCCAGATCTTTCCCGGTACTCCTGATTTCGGTCATCGCCCTAGCCCGACCCGCCTCCGGCCAACTGCAGGATGGCGGTTCCGATAGGGATGTCACCCCCGCCCAGTATGAACAGTGGAAGCTGGAACTGTCTAACTGGGGACGTTGGGGGGAAGACGGTGAGATCGGAGCCCTCAACCTGATTACGCCAGAGAAGCGCTTGGAGGCAGCGGCTCTGGTTCAGGAGGGGTTTTCTGTGTCGCTGGCCTCGGACGCAAATACGGTCCAGGCCGTCGACAATCCCAGGCCGTACGAACACGAGATGCTCAGTATCAGCTCGGACCGGATTGCCGTCCGTTACCACGGTATCACCCACACTCACATCGACGCCCTGGCTCATGTGAACGACGGCGGGACTTTCTTCGACGGGTACACACCCGACGCCGACGCCACTCTCGCAAGTGGACACGAGAAGAGCTCGATCCACAACCTCAAGAATGGCGTCCTCACTCGTGGCGTCCTGATCGACATTCCAAGGTTCCGGGGCCTACCGTATCTGGAACCGGGCACTCCAATCTATGTGGAGGACTTGGAGGCGTGGGAAGAGCAAACCGGGGTGCGAATCTCCTCCGGTGACGCGCTATTCATTCGTACAGGTGTGTGGGCTCGACGCGAGGCCGAAGGACCATGGCTCCGCGGCCGCGCGAGGGGAGGGCGGTCGGCCGGTCTCCACCCGTCCGTGATTCCGTGGTTGAAAGAACGCGATGTCGCGTTATTGGGAAGCGACCATCCTACCTATGTCTCGCCTTCGAACCTGCCCGGGGCTGTGCACGATTTCGCCATCTTATATCTGGGGATCCACATGATCGATAACTGTGACCTCGAGGCGCTCGGCGCAGCGGCGGCCGAGAGAGGCCGGTGGGAGTTCCTCCTGATGCTCGCGCCGCTCCCGATCGCCGGGGGCACGGGTTCGCCATTGAACCCGATCGCCGTGTTTTGAGCCGCCCATAGAACTGGCTCTCAATCACGGCGAGTGTCACTCGATCCCTGCGCTTCCATTCTTTCCTCATAACGCGCGCCGCTCAAAACACCAGCCAAACTGTAGTTGCCCTCGTGGCAGGCGTACTCGTAGAGTTGGGCGTCGAACTTCTTGATCGGGATCTCTCCTCCCCACGCTTCGGTGTACATCGTCGGATCCTCAACGGTGAACTCATAGAGGATCGTCTCTTCGTCGACCCGAGTGAAGCGCTCGGTCACCCTCATTTGCCCTGACGGGGCAACACCCCGGAGAGACTGTCGTGGATTGATGTTCGTGGTCTCGACCACGAGCGCGTCGCCTTCCCACCGACCCCAGGAGTCGCCGAACCACGGGCGGACGTCCTCGGGCATCGGGTTGGGCTCGCCAAACCGGATAATCCGCACGTCGTGGATCATCTCCGACATGATCATCAGGTAATCGGCCGTCTGTACGATGATGTAGTTGGCGTTGTAGGCCCCGGTGGGGACCATGGGGGGTCCGACAGGGGAACCGAAAAGGATGCAGCGCTCGGCGAATGGTCTCAGCTCCGGGTGGTCGTATCGGCCAAATTGGCCCCTGAAGTCCGTGGACTCCTGGACCCGCCGCTCGCCCTCCGGCGTGAGGGCCGGACGGCGCCCATTCGCCGGATGGGTGAGCAGAGAGGCTCTGGGCTCGCCATCGACGATCGCTACCCGCGAGCCCCGCTCCCAATAGACCTCGTTGTACTCGTTGCCGCTCAGTCGAGCCTCATTGGTGGACCCCTCGCGGGACGCCCTTCCGCACATTGTGGTTCCTGGGTTGGCGGGGCACCCATCTCCTGGCCGCTCCATCTCCTCGACTTCCTCCCGCGTGAACACCGGGCCCCTACCCTCTTCCCGCTCAAACGGGGTGAGCGTCGAGTTCGACCAGTTCCCCTGAAAATCCGGATGGCCGTCGGGTGTCCTGGGGACTTCCCACTTTTCGGCGTCGGAGGCTCGAGCCTGCGCCGCCGCGGTCGAGACGAAGCCGGGCGCTGCGGTTACGCAGAGAACAGCCAGAACCAGAAGCAGAGCGGAGTAACGCGACATCACTTCATGGCCTCGACCCACCACCGCCATACGCTTGCTCATTTCAACCTCCATTCCAGCGGGATCCACGACACTGACCGGCACTCTTTTCAAAGAACCCTCCGAGGGGTGGGTATAACGTGAGGGCCGGGACCGAAGCGGTCAATATGGCCGGACCACCCCCGTGGCCCTTATTGGCTTGCTGATCTTCGAGCAGCACCAGTGAGTTGCCCGGCTTGGTACGGGCCCCCACGTTATCCCGACCCGCCAGAGGGCTTTTGGTTTACTTATCCTTCACGTCGGAGGTGAGAATGGACCGCCGGATATTCATTGCCAATGGGACCAAGGCCTCCGTGGGGCTCGCGGCCTTCCCGACCGCCGCCTTAGCCGGCGCCGGCGGGAGAGGACCGTTTTCGATGGCCCGGCCGGTTCAGACCACCACGCTGCGGCTGAATCACAACGCCAACCCACTGGGCACACCACCGAGAGCGCGCGCGGCGATTCTCGAAGCGATGGAGGATGTGCCGCACTACCCCGGCCCCCGACGAGGGACGCTCAGAGCTCGACTCGCCGAGCTCCATGATGTCTCCGCGGACCAGGTGGTTCTCGGGTCCGGTTCCACTGAAGTCATTCGGACGGCTATCCAGGCTCACGCCTCTCCGCAGAGTCGCATCCTTCAGGCGGATCCGACCTACGAGGATGCCATCCGATACGGAGAGCCCTTTCCCTACCGGATCGAGCAGGTGCCTCTCACGAGCGAGTTCGCCCACGATGTTGAACGCATGAGGGGTCTGGCCGAGGGCTGGCGAGAGCCCACCGTGGTTTACATCTGCAATCCAAACAATCCGACCGGCACCCTCACTCCCAGTGCCGAAGTGGACGACTGGATCTCATCGGCTTCCGACAACGTCTTTTTTATTGTTGACGAGGCTTACTTCCCCTTCGTCGACGACGCGAATTACTGGTCCGCACAGAAGTGGGCTCGGGAGCGGTCGAACGTGGTGGTCACCCGGACCTTCTCCAAGCTCTACGGAATGGCAGGCCTCCGCATCGGCTACGGCCTCTGCCATGCCGAGACCGCCCGCCGACTGAATCTTTATGCCACCCATTCCAATCCCAACACTCTGGCCATGGCCGCTGCTCTTGGAGCCCTCGAGGAAGAAGGTTGGCAGGAGAAGAGCCTGAGAACGTGGGATCAGTGCAAAGAAGTGGTGACCACGTGCTTGGACGAGCTCGGGCTTCATTATTTCCAGAGCCAGACCGCGTTCTTGTTCCACGAGATCCGCGGCGACCAGAACCTCTACATCCGTCGAATGGAGGACCACGGGATTCTGGTGGGACGACCGTTCCCGCCGATGCTCTCCCACAACCGACTCTCGCTCTCCGCCATGCCCGAGGAGTTGGGCCGGTTCGCCGAGACCCTGCGGATGTTCCGAAGGAGGGGTTGGGTCTAGAGGAGGGGCTGGGTCTAGACCTCCCTGAGCAAAGAGGAAGCGGTCTCGTCTGGGTGAGTCCGGGAGAAAAGTCTTGTGTCTCTGGAATTTCTGTGTTTCAGTGGTATTAACAGGAGGACGGGACCATGGATGCGTATTGCGTCAAGTGCAAGTCGAAGAGGGAGATCCAAGAGGGCCAGAAGGTCACCATGAAGAACGGGCGCCCGGCCATGAAGGGAAAGTGCCTGCACTGCGGGACGGGGCTTTACCGGATTCTGCCGTCGTCTTGATCTCGGCCAGGTAACGATCAGCACCGACGACGGCTACCCCTAAGGTCGCGACTCTTATCGGCAGGCCAGGGGTACGCTCTGGCTTCTGAGTTGCTCTCCCACCATGTGGCGGATCCGGAAGATCAAGCTGAAGTCCGGAGTCGAGTTCTCCGCGACCCGGACTGACGTCGTCTTCGGGCCGCCGCTGCGTATTTCCAGGCTCCCGAATCGGTCGACCATTTCGACCTCGCTCACCTCGATCTTCGAGCGATTGCCCAAAGCATCGATGAACTCGATCTCACTGGGTGCCCACGTCCCCACGTCGTTGGGAGGCGCACCACCGGAGGCCGCCACGGTGAGCGTGTAGCGGCATTCATATCGGCCCGTGACCTCGTCCTGACCCACGGACAGGACCTTCCCCGACACCCGGAGGCTGAACGGCTCGAGGCTGACCGGCTCCAGACGCAACGTCGTCCCCACCGGAGTGGTGGTGGGTGGCGGGCCGCCCCCGCACCCCAGGATCGACAACGCCAGGATCGCGTGGCAAGTGGCTCCACAAGGCATGCCCGATCGTCCAGCCCCTCAGGGCTACGGGGTCCCCGCCTCCATCAGGTAATCCCAATGCTCGCTGGCCCGGCCCAGAATCGGCGCCAGGTCTTCGGCGAGCAGGTAGCCTTCGTCGATGAGGCGAAGCGCAGCCTCCGACACGAGGCCCACGTACTGCTCGCGGCTTCGATAGCGTTCCTCGATGGCACGTCTCGGATCGTTGGTCCGCTGCCGGTCGACGGTGGTGCGAGGGAACGGGATATAGGACCCCTGCATGCTGGACAGCACGTCTTCGGGCCCAGACTCGGACCGGAAGAGGTTCCACCCCGTGTAGGTGGCCAGCGGCACTGTGATCTCGGGCATCTTCAGGCCGCCCGTTTCGTTACCGTCGGCATCGACCTGCGGAACCATGATCGGAAACGCCGATGCTACCTCCGGAGGCTCGACCGTTACGATGCCCCTCGTGGCAAACTCGGGACCGTAGTCCACCCGGTAGGCCAAGTGCGGCACGGCGGGCTGGCCCACATCAGGCAGCTGTGGGAACTCCAGCTGTTCGGGAAGTACCAGATCACCGTCGTCGATGCGTGGGTAGTTGCTCATAGGCGGCGCCGAGTCGTCCGTGGCCCAGCGGTTCATGGCCAGCAACAGACTGCGCATGAACCAGGAATAGTCGTTGGGGTTGCTCAGCTGCTGTCCGCTCCGCTGCACCGGCGGGAAGCTGCCCGGGCCGTGCTGCCCACCGGCAAAGGAATAGATGCGCACGTTGTCCATCAGTGGACTGTCGGCCGTGCCATCGATCGTGGTATGGATCAGCGACGCCGCGCGTCCCCAGTACTCGTACGACGAGTTCGTGTAGAAGATCTTCGGCATGAACGCCCGCTCCACGCGGTCGAGCAGTCCTTCCCGCAAACCGGTGTCGGGGTCGGTCTGCGCGATGTCGGTGAAGGGGAAGATGTCGCTCGGGTACAACTTGTTCAGATACGGATGCCCGTCGCGGGACGCTTGGGCGAATCGATGGTTGAAGCTGCCGCGGCCGCCACCGGCGACGTGTGACATGACGCCGTCGAACGCTTTTTGGTGGTCCTCGGTTTCATTGAATCCGTAGTACAGGAACGTCCGCAGGAACCGGCCGCTCTGCGAGACCCCCCACGCCAGCGCGTGGTCGATGGCGCCGGCCGGGATGGATAGCTCTTCCGCGGCGCCGTACTTGAGTAGCGCCACCGCATCTCGGACGGCTGCCGGACCCAGGCCGACCAGCGGCGGGTCCTGTGCCACGTAGACGACGTCGTAGATCTTGTTGGGCTCGAATCCGCCCTCCAGGTAGACGCGGGTCCGGTCGGGCACCACCTGCCCATTCTCCAGGCGAGCGAACCTCCACTCACTCCGCGGAACCACCCGGCGCGATTGATCCACCCCGTCACGCACGGTCATCATGTTCGCTGCATCGTTTGGGTCGGCGACCTCGTAGGCGGCATGGTTCCGGTCCGCCAAGGATCGGTCGAACGCCCGCTCCTGTACGATGACTTCGCTTCGGACCAGGCCTTCGATCGCGGTCACACCGTCGGTTGCGATGGGCGTGGACAGCCGCACAAGCCCATCCCGAGTGGGCACGTCGAACTGCCAGCCCAGCCAGAGTAGCGAAAAACCGTTCTCCAGGAGGAGGCCGTCCCCCATTTGCTCAGCGGTCAGCGGGTCCAGACTTCCGGAGGCGTTGTTGAAGTAGCCCAGCATGCCTTTTCCGCCGCGATTCGACACCTCGTACAGAAGGGTGCCGTTGCCGCGTCCCACATCCTTGGGCTTGATCAAGAAGAAGTCGGAGCTGAATTCAACCAGGCCGTCGGCATTCCTGGGCGCGAGCCCGATGTCGGTGATGATCCCGTTGGCCGGATTGTCAGGGTCGACCGCGAAGTAGATCGTGCCGACCAGTTTTTCGTACGGCCCGGCCAATCCGAACCACATCCCGCCCGCCAGATCCATCCTGTATCGCACTTCGATCCGTACGACTCTCGCATCGGCGCTCGACGCGAAGCACAACACGGTTAGAAGAGTCAAGATTGTCCGAGTCATGTGTCCTCCTGCGCTGCCTGCTCGAATAGGTGCCCCCGTTGAGAACCGGCCCAATTGTAGGTGCCGAGCGTC
The DNA here is from genome assembly GCA_965248195.1 of Longimicrobiales bacterium. Lineage (GTDB taxonomy): Bacteria > Gemmatimonadota > Gemmatimonadetes > Longimicrobiales > Gaopeijiaceae > UBA822. The sequence goes on from CBDFIQ010000001.1 coordinate 254,469, forward strand.
CTGTGGACAACTCTGGATTCTTTCGGGTCGGCCGCCCATGGCCTAAGGTTCCGGCTCTGCTGAGCATCGGTTCTCGAACGAAAGGGAGGGAGAGATCTCCGACAAGGTCGTGACGCTCGACAATGGACGGACGGCCCCCGTGCTGTTCACCGCGGCCGTCTTCGTCGGGGCGGCGCTGCTCTTCGTGGTGCAGCCGATGGTGGGCAAGATGGTGCTCCCCCGTGCGGGGGGGGCCCCTCAGGTGTGGAACACCTCTCTGCTGTTCTTCCAGACGGCCCTGCTGGCGGGCTACCTGTACGCGCACGTCAGCGTCAGATGGCTCGGGGTGCAGCGCCAGGCACTCCTCCACGTGGCGGTTCTCGCCCTCCCGCTTCTTGTCCTGCCGATCGCGCTGCCCGATACGTATCCGCCCGACGGAGGTCGATTGTCACCCTGGGTTCTGGGCGTTCTCACCGTCGCCGTCGGAGCCCCCGTCTTCGTGCTCGCCGCGGCAAGCCCCCTCCTCCAGCGTTGGCTCGCGTCAACGAGGCACCCCGATGCGGGGGATCCGTACTACCTTTACGCCAGCAGCAACGCGGGAAGCCTGACAGGGCTCCTCGCCTTCCCTCTGCTCCTCGAGCCCTTCCTCTCCGGTACCGATCAGTCGCGACTGTGGGCGTTCGGTTACGCAGGGTTCGTCGGGCTCGCGCTCCTGTGTGTCCTTACGGCGCTCTACTCCACGCGCTACTCCACCCGCCTGCAACCCGCGGGCTTCACGTCGCCGCTTCGCGAGACGAGTCGAGACGAGCGTGCCGTCACGTCGCGAGACCGGCTTTTCTGGGTGGCGTTGCGGCCGTCCCATCGGCCCTGCTGCTCGGCGTGACTCAGTATCTGACGAGCCAGATCGCGCCCCTCTCACTCTTGTGGGTTCTTCCGCTCGTGGTGTACCTCGGAACCTTCATCGCCGCTTTCGCACGTCGCGAGGTCATGCCCGTGTCATGTTGGCCGAAAACGGAGCCGACCCCCAAATCTGGAAACGAAAGAACGAACGGGGATGGACGCCGCTGTTCATTGCCGAAGGCTACCGGTTCGGACTTCCCAGACACTCGCGCCCGACGATCGAGGCGATCGAGCCCCTGATGCTCGCAGCCGGCATTCCATTAGGGGGACCGAGACCGCCCATAATCGATCAGTACGCAACGCCGCCGCCGCCGGACCCCCCTAACCCCTGAGAGCCAGCGGCATCGGCTCGCTGAATTACTGGAAGCCCGCCCCCCGGCGTAGGTGCGTCTCAGCGGCTCCCAAACGCGAAGACGGCCACCTCCGAATATGGGGTGGCCGTCTTCAAGGGGTCGCCAGCTGGATACGGCCTGCTCTACCGAATCACGGCAGCGCCAGCGCCACCAACGAGCCCGGAAAGTCTGTGCGGATGCTGCCAATCTGCACCACGATGTACTGCTTGCCTTGGTGCATGTAGGTCATCATCCCGTACTGGCCGGGGGCCGGAAGCTCGACGCTCGCCAGGATCTCGCCCGTCCGCTTGTCGCGAGCATGGAGCTCCAACGGGGCGTCGGGGAGAACCTGCGTGCCTCCGCTGCTGAGCGCCCTGGTCTGGACCAAAAGATCACCCATGACCATCTGGATCGATGAGCCGGCTCCTCCCGTATTGGGAACGTCCACTCCCGCCAGAAGAGGGTGATTCCTGATCCGCTCAGGAGTCTGGCCGACCGGCAACGACCAGACCTGCCTGCCCGTGTTCATCTGGAAGGCGGAGAGCTGGTTGTCGAGGGGCTTGTAGAGCCGCAGGCCCTCGATCGTCTCCAGCCGCCCCTCCCCTGTGCCACCCCCGGGTAGCCACGCTGCCACCGTGGTGCCCGTGGTGGGAGTATAGTTGGGAGTGGCACCGCCCTCGTCAGGTACGGCGTACTCCGTGCGTTCTTCGTCCAACCCGTTGGTGGGCGCCATGAACTGGCGGGCGCTGCAGGTCCGGCTGTGCGACGCGTACATCATTCCCGTGCTGGGATCCGCGACCGCGGGACGGGGGATGTTCAACCCCCCCTGGCAACCGACGTTGTTGACGAAGTCGTTGTCGTGGTCGAAGGGAAGCGGTGGCACGTAGAGGCCCCCGACCTGGAACTGACTCAGCATGATCTGCGCCTGCGCATTCAGCTCCGGAGTGTAGTCGATGAGGTACTCTTCGGTCAGCCCGTCCACTACGATGGGGTCCAACGGTTCCGGCAGGGTCGGGTAGGGCTGAGTGGCCGCAGTATAGTTGCCAGGGACTTGGGTCTGAATGACCGGGCGCTCCTCGATGGGCCAGATGGGCTCGCCGGTCGCCCGGTTGAACGCGAAGACGAGACCTTGCTTCGTGTTCTGGATCACCGCGGGAATCTGCTCACCGTCCACCGTCAGATCCATCAGAATGGGCGCCGCAGGAAGGTCATAATTCCATTGGTCGCTGTGGTGGATCTGGAAGTGCCACCTCCGCTCGCCCGTCTGGACGTCCAACGCGAGGAGGCTGCCTCCGAACAGGTTGTGCCCCGGGCGATGGCCCGCGTACGTCTGGACCGTCGAAGCGTTCGTCACGAGGTACACGAGCCCCAGCTCCGGGTCGGCGGACGCGGGAGCCCACGACGACAGGTCCCCCGACCACTGCCAAGCGTCATTCTCCCACGTTTCGTGCCCGAACTCGCCGGGCCGCGGGATCACGTGGAACTTCCAGAGCAACTCACCCGTTCTGGCATCGACCCCCATGATGTCGCCCGGTACGTTCTGGATCCGGGTCTGGCCATAGCTGGGCTCGTGGCCCACGAGCACCACGACCACCCCGTTCACCACGATCGGCGGCGATGAACTGGTGACCATGCCGAGCTCCCTCGGGACCCCATAATTGGCGTCGTACGGTCCTTCGTCCCAGCGCTCCCACTGGCCCCAGCCGTCTAGGAGGTCCGGCACCATATCCCGGACACCGGTCTGTGAGAAACCGTCGAGCGGTACGGGCTCGCCCCAGCTCTCCAAGGGCCGGCCCGTCTTCGCGTCGAGCGCCCAGAGGAAGAAGGCAGGGCTAGTGAAATAGATCACTCCGCGCCCATCCACCTCGCCGTAGGCGACGCCTTTCCCGTAGGCCCGCCTGGGAGAGCGCAGAAACCTGACGGTCTCGGGCTCGCGAAAGACCCAGAGCGTCTCGCCCGTGGCGGGATCGATCGCGACCACCTGCCGGCGCGGAGTGACCACCGTGTAGAGGATTCCGTCGACGTAGATCGGGGTGGACCGGGCAAAGTAGTCGACGTTGGGGCCGAAGTTATCGCCCCTCCAGACCCACTGCTGCTCGAGATCCTCGAAGTTGGCGGCGTTGATTTGGGTCAGGGGCGAGGAGCGGGTGTGCCCGGCATCGCCGCCCAGATAGCGCCACTCGCCATTCTCTGTCCCTGGCAGGCGCTGAGCGAAGGCGGCCGCTGCCGTCGCCATGAAGAGTGCGAACGCGAGGCCGAGGCAAAACACGAGACTCTGCGCTCCAAAGGGTCGAAGCTCAACCTTTATCATCTTAGTCATTTCTCATTCCTCCCTTGAAAGAGCAGAGTCGGTACCCCCTATAGTGGGTACCCCCTATGGAATTGCAACGCGATGGAACGTGGACGGTAGGTCGGGCACGACATCGGCGCAACGCCCACTGGGCTTTGGTTTTTTCTACCGCCCCCTCCCACGAGAATCGCCGCCTTGACGGGTCTGGACCGCCCCTTCACGTTATCCCGATCCACCAATGGGCCTTGGTTTTTCACCGGAGTCGAGATGACCAACGTACGCGCCCTTCCAAACCTCATCGTGGCGCTGCCCGTCCTGGGTTTGCTCGCCGCCCCGGCCACCGCTCGTGCCCACGTTACGGACGTCGTAATTACCAGCTGTATCGACGTGCTGGAGGGTAAGTCCTTCGGAGAGACGGGACCTTATGAGAAATGTGTGGGCAAGATCTACTTCGCCCTCGACCCCGAAAACCCGCGCAACCGCATCATCGTGGATCTGGACAAAGCGCGGCGGAATGCGCTGGGTGAGGTAGAGTTTTCTGCCGATCTCTTCGTGTTGAGGCCGAAGGACCCTTCGCGGGGGAACGGCGTGCTCTTCTTCGATGTGGTCAACCGGGGCAACAAGCTGCTGCTCGGGCGGTTCAATCTGGCCCGGGGGTCCACCGACCCAACGACCGAGGCGGACTTTGGGGACGGCTTTCTCATGAGGGAGGGTTACACACTCGTCGCATTGGGGTGGGAGGCCAGCCCGAACACTCCGGCGGTGTCCCTCTATCCTCCAACTGCCACCGAATCCGGCAGGCCGATTTACGGTCAGATCAGCAACTGGTTCGTTCCCCTCTCTCCAAGTCAGACCTTCGAGATTACCTCCTCCTATTGGACCGGATTTGAGGAGTATCCTCCGCTGGATCCGGCGGATCCCAGCTACCAGCTAACGGAGCGGCTCGGCTATCACGGCGAGCCACGTGAGGTTCCGAGGGAGAGCTGGGAGTTCGGGCAGATGGCGAACGGTGAGCTCGTTTACGATCCTCAAAACGTCTTCCTGTGGACAGGCTTCAGGCCCGGCTACACGTACGAGCTCACCTATGAAACGAAGGATCCACTCGTGATCGGAGTGGGTTTCGCGGCAATCCGTGATGTGGCGTCCTACTTCAAGTTCGATCCGGATGCCGAGGTGCAGGGTCGTTACGCGTATGCGTATGGTGTCTCTCAGACCGGGCGGTACCTACGGCAGATGATCTACGAAGGCTTCACCGTCGACGAACGTGGCGACCGCAAGGCTCTCGACGCGATCTTCGTCCACGCGGGAGGGGCGTCGTTGGGTCCTTTCAATGAGCGCTTCGGACAGGCGAACGACGGCGGATTCCACTCCCAGACGAAGTTTCCCATCCTCTACCAAGAGACCCGGGATCCCGCTACGGGCAGGACCGACGGCCTCGGAGCTCGAATCCCCGACGGCCTGCATCCGAAGGTCTTCCTCTACGAGACTTCGTCCGAGTACTGGGACCGGGGGCGCGTCGTCGGGCTCAACCATACCTCTATCGACGGGCTCGAAGACGTCCCGCTCGCCGAAAACGTCCGCTTCTATCTGATGGGGTCGATACCCCACAGCAACGGATCCCTCCCTCCGGCGGATCGCTTCGCCCAGCAGCAGAAGGGGAATCCGATTGACGTGCGACCGTCGATGCGTGCGCTCTTGCTCGGGCTCGACCGTTGGGTTCGGGAAGACGAGCTGCCGCCGCCGAGCAGGCACCCCACGCTCTCAGAGCAAACCCTCATCGATCGGAGCGAGATCGAGTTTCCCGGGATTCCCGGTGTACAGTGGCCGTACGAGGTGCCCGGAGGATACAGGTCGGATCTCCCCGGCCGGCTGATCGACAATCCTCTACCCTTCCTGGTTCCTGCCGTGGACGCGGACGGGAACGAAACGAGCGGCGTACTCCTGCCCGAGGTCGCCGTGCCGCTGGGGACCTACACCGGCTGGGCCTTTCGCAGCGTGCAAGCCGGCGCGCCCAGTGAAATCCTGATGATGGCCGGAACCTACGTTCCGTTCGCGCGCACCCGCGCGGAGCGGCGGGAGTGGAACGATCCGCGGCCATCCGTGGAGGAGCGGTACCCTAGTCGGGCGGAATACCTGCGGCGCTCCGCCGAGGCCGCCCGGCTCTTGGTCGAGGAGGGCTATCTCCTGAGCGAAGATCTTCAGCGAGTCGTGGGCGGGGGAGCTGCGCTTTGGGACTGGCTGATGGAGCAGAGCTCCGAGGCGCTGCGTCCCTGAAGTAAGCCGCCATGGCAAGCTCGTTAGACCGGCATGCGTAGGTTCTCAATTTCACTGCAACGATTCCAAGGAGATTTCATGCACTTCGCTCTTGGAGGTTTCGCCCTTTTTGCCATTGCTGGAGGACTCGGCGCTCAAACGACCGTCCTGCATTGCGGCTCCTTGATCGATGCGGAAGCCCTCGCCATACGGGGCGAACGCACGATCGTCGTACAAGACGGACGAATCGCTAGCGTGAGCGAGGGGTTCGCTCCGTCGAATCCCAACTCAACCGTCGTCGATCTGCGCGACCAGACCTGTATGCCGGGTCTGATCGATCTTCATGTTCATCTTTCATCTGAACAGAGTCCGAACAGAACCGTCGAGCGGTTCACATTGGATCCTGCAGACTACGCGTTTCGAAGTGTTGGAAACGCAGAAAGGACTTTGATCGCCGGGTTCACGACCGTTCGTGACCTGGGCAACGTGGTGGGCCGGGCATTACGCGACGCCATCAACGAGGGTCGAATCCCAGGCCCACGGATCTTCCAGGCGGGTCGCATTGCCTCGACCGGCTCTCATATGGATCCGACCAATGGCTGGCGGACCGACCTCATGAGTAATCCTGGCCCGATGGAGGGGATTATCAACAGCCCCGAGGAGGCACGGCAGGCGGTGCGGCAACGTTATAAGGAGGGCGCCGACCTCATCAAGATTCCCGCGACAGGAGGCGTGCTGAGCCTCGCTCCAAACGGCGACGGCCCCCAGATGACGGAAGAGGAAATCCGCGCAATCGTGCAGACCGCCAGCGACTACGGGTTCCATGTAGCGGCTCATGCACATGGCGCAGAGGGAATCAAGCGCGCAATCCGAGCAGGTGTCCGGACCATTGACCATGGCTCGCTCATGGACGAAGAAGGGATGGAGCTCATGAAGGAGTATGGAGCCTACCTCGTCCCCACGATCAGTGCCGGCAGGTTTGTGGCTGAACAAGCCGAAATCGAGGGCTTCTTTCCGGAGATGATTCGGGTGAAAGCCGCAGCGATCGGACCCATGCTCATGGGGACCGTCATACGGGCATACGCGGCAGGCGTCAAAATCGCGTTCGGAACGGACGCCGGGGTCCCCCCCCATGGCACCAATGGTCAGGAGTTTGGACTCATGGTTGAAGCAGGCATTCCCGCTATCGAGACGATTCAGTCGGCGACGCTGACAGCAGCGGTCGTGCTCGGGATGGAAGATCAGCTCGGCTCGGTGGAACCTGGCAAGATCGCGGATATTGTCGCCGTACCAGGCGACCCCACCACCGACATCTCGGTTATGGAGCGAGTTGACTTCGTCATGAAGGAGGGTGTCGTCTACCGGTCCCCATAGACGGCCGTTTCAGACCCTGGTCCCTGCTTGCGCCCTCTTTCCCCCTCACGACAGATTGGGCCCGACCAACCTGGTCATGCTCCGAGAAAGTCGGGCCACTCAGGAATCGACCCAAAAACGAGGTGATCCCATGTCCTGTTCATCCATCCGGCGGGCTGCCGCCAGGCTCGGCCGGCTCGCACCGGTCTCGGCTCTCAGTGTGGCGGCCTCTGCCGGCTTCGCACCCTCGGCCGTGGCACAGGAGAGCCCACTGCCCAGCATCGAAAACAAGACCCAGAACGCCGATCGCATGGAGGGGTTCTTCACCCTCTACTGGGAGGATTCCAGCGGGTCTCTGTACTGGGAGATCGACGAGCTGGGTACCGAGTTCCTCTATCAGATCTCCATGGGGTCGGGACTTGGAAGCAATCCGGTCGGCATCGACAGGGGTCAGCTAAGGGGCACACACGTTCTGGAGCCGAGGCGCATCGGTCCCCGCGTACTCCTCATCGAGCCCAACTACCGGTTCCGCGCGCGCAGCGACAACCCGACGGAAGCTCAAGCGGTGCGAGATGCCTTCGCACCCTCGGTGCACTGGGGTTTCGACATCGTGGCCGAGACCGGGGACCGGGTTCTGGTGGATGCGACGGAGTTCTTCCTTCGTGACGCCCGTGGCGTCGTGGAGCAGATCGCGCAGCGGAACCAGGGTCGCTTTGAGCTCGATCCGTCCCGGAGCGCGCTCCACTTGCCCGCGACTCGATCTTTCCCGGAGAATACCGAGGTCGAGGCCATTCTCACCTTCACGAGCGCCGAGCCCGGTGGGTTGGTCCGGGGCGTAGCCGCGACCGGCGGAGCCATAACACTGCGGCAGCACCACTCCTTCATCCGGCTACCCGATGACGGCTACCGCACCCGCACCGCGGACCCGAGGGTAGGGGTGAACGGTCCCACGGTGTACGACTACTCTACCGCCATCGACGAGGACACGCGCCTCAGATGGGCGGCGCGCCATCGCTTGGAGAAGCGCAATCCCGGGCCCGGGCCGTCCGAGCCCCTCGAGCCCATCGTCTACTACGTGGATCCGGGCACACCGGAGCCGATTCGCAGCGCGTTGATCGAAGGAGCGAGCTGGTGGAACGAGGCCTTCGAGGCCGCGGGATTCATCGACGCCTTCCAGGTCGAGGTGCTGCCCGTAGGCGTGGACCCGCAGGACATCCGCTACAACATGATCCACTGGACCCACCGCCGAACGCGTGGCTACTCCTACGGGAACACCGTGGCGGACCCGCGCACGGGTGAGATCGTGCGTGGGGTGGTGAACCTCGGGAGCCTTCGGCTCAGGCAGGACTACCTCCACGGCCAGGGTATGGTGGCCCCCTTCCCCGGAGGAATCTCCTCAGTGGATGGTGGCGGGTACTTCGATTTCGCTGTGGCCCGGGACGGACTAGGCGCCTACTACGAGACGGGCGATTTGGCAGGGGCGCCGAATTTCGAGTACCTGGCTCAGGTGGTGGACGAATCGGAGGCGGTAGAGATGGCACTGGCGCGAGTTCGTCAGCTCTCGGCCCACGAGGTCGGCCATACGCTCGGATTCCCTCACAACTATATTGCGAGCGCTTACGGACGGGAGAGCGTGATGGACTATCCCGCGCCGCTAGTCGAGATCGATGAGGATGGCAACCTCGATCTGTCCAACGCCTACGTGCAGCGGATCGGAGAGTACGACAAGCTCTCCGTGAACTGGCTCTATCGTGAATTCCCGACCGGCACGGATGAAGTCAATTCGTTGGCCCTGATCGCTCAGCGGGGGGTCGAGGAGGGCCTCATCTACATGGGGCACACGAACAACAACTTCATCGGGGCAGGTCACCAGTATGCCGGCGTCTGGGACAACGGCGTCAACCTCGTCGACCACCTCAAGCTCGAGATCCGGGTGCGCGAGATCGGGCTCGAACGCTTCGGAGTCAATGCGATTCGGACGGGCGAGCCACTTTCCAATCTGGAGTACGTGCTGCTCCCTCTGTACATGCATCACCGCTTTCAGCTCCGCTCGGCGGCCCAGAGCCTCGGGGGTGCAGACTACCGGAACGCGGTGAAGGGAGACGGCCAGACCCCCTTCACGATCGTTCCCGGCGAGGAGCAGCGCGACGCCCTAGAGACCATCCTGTCCACCCTTACGGTCGACTTCCTGGCGCTCCCGGAGGACATCGTGTCCTTGATCCCGCCACCGGCCTACCGGTATGGTGAAGGCGAGGCCTTCCCTGGTCATACCGAGCTTCTGTTCGATCCTCTGGGAGCCGCTGAAGCCGCGGCCAACTTCTCCGTCGGGGAAATCCTCCACCCGCAGCGCATGGCCAGGCTGGTGGTCTTCGGGAGCATGGGGGACTACCCCGACCTGGAGGAGGTCACCGATCGGCTGATCGAGGCTACGTGGAACTCGCCCCAGGCGGCGGACGAGTACCGGCAGCGCGTCATCCATGGCGTTCAGCGCTCGGTGGCCGATCGCATGATGCAAGAGGCGAGCAGTGCCGGTAACCCTGCCGAGGTCCGTGCGGTTCTGTCCGATCGTCTCGATAGGCTCGCCGCGGGCATCGAGAGCACGTCGGCGCCGTCACCGCACCAGCGGCTCGTGGCCGCGGACATTCGCCGCTGGCAGGCGCGCATCGAGAACACCGTGCCCGGACCGCAGCTGCAGATGCTCGCCGGCGATCCGATCGGAGGAAGCAACCGGAACTGAGATGGGCGGTGTGCGTGGCCGGGTGGGCGGCCTCTCCAGACCGTGGCGATCGGTTCCGCCGCGGCACATGGAGGAGCCGTCCCTTTGGGGTCGAGAGAAGCTGCCCATTTGGGTCGAAAAGTTCGGGTCAGATCCTCAGAAAGGTCTTCTTCCGGTACAAGAAGTACAGGAAGGCCCACTCGACAAGGACGAAGCCGATCCACCACAGCACGCGCTGGGCCGGCTCGCCGAACGATGACAGCAAGCCCTCGAAGAAGAAGTTCGTGGTGTAGGCGATGTCGATGAAGCCGCCGGCCATGTAGATAAGAATCGAGTTCATGCCGATGACCACGAAGAAGAACGCCCACCTGGTGTATCCCCATACGTCGATCACCAGGTAAAACAGGGCGAGCAACAGCAGGCTCCAACCACCGGCGAAGAGAACGAACGAGCTAGACCACAGGTTCTTGTTGATCGGAAAGGCGAAGCCCCAGAGATAGCCGAGCACCAGGCCGGCGACACCGGCTCCGGCGAGCAGGAGGGCTTTACGCTGGCGCGTCACCCCGGGGAGGTCGCGGCGCAACAAGCGTGCCGGCGAACACACCGAGCAGCGCGGTAGAGATGGCCGGTATCGTGGACAGCAGCCCCTCGGGGTCGTGCACACCGAGGTACAACCTGCCGGGCAACAGCATCCGGTCGACGTAGCCGGCCAAACTGCCGTCGAGGGTCAGTTGCCCCGCCCCGAAGCCGGGAACAGGAACCAGCTTCATCGCCGCCCAGTAGCCCACCAGCAGGCCGACGAACCACATCACCTGGCCGCGCAACTTGGTGTTCACCACGATCAGCCCAGCGAACACGTAGGCGAGTCCGATGCGACCCAGCACGCTGGCGAAACGCGTCTCGGCGAAGCTCACCCGGAACAGGCCGTTGTTGTAGATGATGCCGAGAACCACCAGGATGAGGCCGCGCCGCACGACGTGCAGCATGAGCTTCTTCTTGTCCTCGCCCCGCTCCACGCGCCGCGTCAATGAGAACGGCATCGCCACCCCGGCGATGAACAGGAACAGCGGGAAGATCATGTCATAGAAGACGAATCCGTCCCACTCGACGTGCACCAACTGGGTCGAGGCCCAGATCGCCACCGCCCAACCGGTGAGGTCGGCAAGCGAATGGACGATCCCTTCGCCGCCGACGATCCAGAACATGTCGAAGCCGCGCAGTGCGTCCAGCGACACGAGGCGGCGAGAAGGCGCCGAGGGTGGCGATGGCGGAAATTGATCGGACAGGGGCGCACTCCGGGCTCAGACCGAGGTCAACATCCGAGAGCGAGCCGGTACGCGCAAGCAGTCTCTTTGTCCTCCCTGGGAACCCGCCGAGGGCCGAGGTTACACGACCCCTGGCGACGGTTTGAGCTCTAGCGGTCAGGGAATGGGAGCTACAGGAACAGGTGTGAGTTCGTTGGTCATGGAGCCGTTGCCCAGTTGCCCATTCCCCCCCTCTCCCCAGCAGAACCCAGCGCCGCTGGTTGTCACACCGCAAGCATGCAGGTCTCCCGTACTGATCGACGGCCGTCGCGTCCGGGTCGATGGTTACACTCGGAGGGTCGACGGTCACCGAGGCCACTTGTAACGAAGCGACCGTCGAGGACTCGCACCCCCCGTGTAAAACGAGGGCGGCCGCTCCGATTAGCCAGATGATTCCCGGAAACCGACGGTGGACCTCTCGAACGAAGCGCTTGGCGGTCGTCACAAGGCCGGATCCAACGGTTGCTCAGTCTGGAATCACGGCAGCGCCAGCGCCACCAGCGAGCCCGGAAAGTCCGTCCGGAAGCTACCGATCTGCACCACGATGTACTGCTTGCCTTCGTGCATATAGGTCATCATCCCGTACTGGCCGGGGGCCGGAAGCGGGACGCTCCCCAGGATCTCGCCCGTCCGCTTGTCGCGGGCGTGGAGCTCCAGTAGGGCGTCGGGGTCATACTGCGCTTCGCCTTGACTGAGCGACCTGGTCTGGACCAAGAGATCACCCGCGACCATCTGGATCGACCAACCGATTCCTCCAGTATTGGGAACCTCCACACCCGCCAGAAGAGGGTGGTTTCTGATCCGCTCGGGAGTCTCACCGACCGGCAACGACCAGATCCGCCTGCCCGTGTTCATCTGGAAGGCAGTGAGCTGGTTGTCCATGGGCTTGTAGAGCCGCAGGCCCTCGATTGTCGGCAGCCCCCCACCGCTGCCGGGTAACCACGCTGCCACCGTGGTGCCCGTGGTTGGAGTATAGTTGGGGGTAGCACCGCCGTCGGCGTTAGGCACGGCAAACTCCTGGTGGTCCAGGTCCTCTCCGCCCGTGGGCTCCATGAACCCCGGGGCGTTGCAGCCCCGTCTGTGCGACGTGTACATCATTCCCGTGCTGGGATCCGCGACCGGGGGATGGGGAATGACGTTCCCCCCCCCGATGCAGCCGACGTTGTTGACGAAGTCGTTGTCGTGCCCGAAGGGAAGCGGCGGCACGTAGAGACCCCCGATCTGGTACTGACTCAGCATGATCTGCGCCTGCGCATTCAGATCCGGTGTGTAGTCGATGACGAACTCTTCGGTCAGCCCGCTCAATACGATGGGGTCGACCGGTTCCGGCAGCGTCGGGTAGGGCTGCGTGGCCGCCGTGTAGTTGCCGGGGACCTGCGTCTGGATGACCGGGCGCTCCTCGATGGGCCAGATGGGCTCACCGGTCTCCCGGTTGAACGCGAAGACAAGGCCCTGCTTCGTGTTCTGGATCACCGCAGGAATCTGCTGTCCGTCCACCGTGAGATCCATCAGAATGGGCGCCGCGGGAAGGTCGTAGTTCCACTGGTCGCTGTGGTGGATCTGGAAGTGCCACCTCCGCTCGCCCGTCTGGACGTCCAAAGCGAGAAGGCTGCCGCCGAAGAGGTTGTGGCCCGGCCGATGACCCGCGTACGACTGGACCGTCGAGGCGTTCGTCACGAGGTACACGAGCCCCAGCTCCGGGTCGGCGGACGCGGGAGCCCACGACGACAGGTCCCCCGACCACTGCCAGGCGTCGTTCTCCCACGTCTCGTGGCCGAACTCGCCGGGCCGCGGGATGACGTGGAACTTCCAGAGGAACTCTCCCGTTCTGGCGTCGAACCCCATGATGTCACCGGGGACGTTCTCGATCCGGGTCTGGCCGTAGCTGGCCTGGTGACCCACGAGCACCACAACCACGCCGTTCACCACGATCGGTGGTGACGAGCTGGTGACCATACCGAGCTCCCTCGGGATCCCGTAATCAGCTTCGTAGGGTCCTTCATCCCAGCGCTCCCACGGGCCCCAGCCCTCAAGCAGCTGCGGGACCAGATCGACGACCCCCGTCTGTTCGAAATCATCGAGCGGTACGGGCGCACCCCAGCCCTCCAGGGGCCGGCCCGTCTTGGCGTCGAGCGCCCAAAGGAAGAAAGCGGGCGACGTGATATAGATCACTCCGCGCCCGTCCACCTCGCCGTAGGCGACCCCTTTCCCATAGGACCGCCTCGGAGAGCGCAGGTACCTGACGGTCTCGGGCTCGCGAAAGACCCAGAGCGTCTCGCCCGTGGCGGGGTCGATCGCCACCACCTGCCGGCGCGGAGTGGCCACCGTGTAGAGTATCCCGTCGACGTAGATCGGGGTGGACCGGGAAAAGTAGTCGACGTTGGGGCCGAAGTTGTCGCCCCTCCAAATCCACTGCGTCTCGAGGTCCTCGAAGTTGCCGGCGTTGATTTGGTTCAGGGGCGAGGAGCGCGTGTGCCCGGCATCACCGCCCAGATAACGCCACTCGCCGTTCTCGGTCCCTGGCAGGCGCTGAGCGAAGGCGGTCGCTGCCGTCGTCATCAAGAGCGCGGAGGCGAGGCCGAGGCAAAACACGAGAGTCCGCGTTCCAAAGGGTCGAAGCTCAAGTTTCATCATCTTCGTCATTTCTCGTTCCTCGCCTTGATGGATCGGGCAGGAGCGCCTCAAAGCCACGGGAGCGTGGCTGTCATGATACGACATCGCGGGCCTTCGCGCACAAGGTGATGGGCTTGTGCGGTAGTTGAGAAAGCGGCTTCCGACTAGAGGGGCGGGCGAAAGAATACGTGAAGATCCATGGGGTCTGGCAAGATCATCTGATGTTCGCCAAGATAGCGAACGAGCACGCACCACAATGATGTTCGCCAAGGTAGCGAACCAGCACATTCCACAGTTCTTGTTGAATGCTCCGTAGTTGGCATGAAGGTCCAACCATGTTAGTCAGATCCGTTCTCCTACTCCTACTCCTGATACCCGCTCCCCTTGAAGGACAGGGGACGAATATCCAGGCGTTCTTCGACCTCCTTCGCGCGGATCCCGAGCAGGCTGAGGTCGCAGAGCAAGCGATTCTGGACGGGTGGGACGATTCCCATGCCGCCATGCTCGTCGAGCTCCACCGCTTCGCCCAGAGGAGCGATCGGCTTCGCCTCTCGGCGTTGCTGGAGCGCGCCACCGGACAGTCCTTCCGGCAAGACATGGATCGGTGGTGGGATTGGATTTGGGCAACGAATCCCGGTACACATCCCGACTACTCGATGTTCAAGGCGCTGCTGTACGGGCTTACCGACCCGAGCTTCCGCGACTACTTCGACGACGGCCTCGCGGCGAAAATCCGTCTCGATGAAATCCGGTGGGGAGGCGTGGTGCGCGACGGGATTCCACCGCTTGACCTGCCTGGCCTCACCAACGCCCGTCGGGCCCGGTACTTGGACGATGACAACATCGTGTTCGGCATTGCAATCAACGGGGATGAACGTGCATACCCCAAGCGCATCCTGGCCTGGCATGAGATGTTCAAGGACACCATCGGTGGCGAGCACTTCACGGGCGTGTACTGCACCCTGTGCGGTTCGATGATCCTCTACCGATCGACGATTGACGGGGAACACCACGAACTCGGCACCAGCGGATTCCTCTACCGTTCCAACAAGTTGATGTACGACCATGCCACTCGGTCGCTTTGGTCCACACTGTCCGGGGGGCCAGTCGTGGGCCCTCTCGCGCAGCGGGACATCGAGTTGGAGCCTCTCTTCGTCGTCACCACGACATGGGGGGAGTGGCGGCGGCGCCATCCACGCACGAAGGTGCTGTCGATCGATACCGGGTATGAGCGTGACTACAGCGAGGGGGCGGCGTACCGCGACTACTTCAGTACCGACGAGCTCATGTTCACCGTGCCCGAATTAGACACCCGGCTCAAGAACAAGGACGAGGTTCTCGCGCTGCGGTTCCCCGAAGTTCCTACGGAGCAGCTGGCCATCGCAGTCGAATTCCTTGCAGGCCAGACCGTGTATCACGATTCGCTCGGCGCCGTTGATTTCATCGTGTTGACCGACCAGAGCGGTGCGAGCCGCGTGTACGAAACGCGTGGCCGGCGGTTTTCCCGTTGGGACGGTCAAGACGGAGTCCGGGACGAATCAGGCGAGTATTGGACGCTGACCGAAGCGGCCCTCACCAGCCCCGATCAGACATCCTTACGACGGTTACCCTCGCACCGTGCGTTCTGGTTCGGATGGTACGCACAGTATCCTGAAACGCGCCTCGTCCGCTGAAGCGCGGACCCTCTGGACGGAGGCACGCCCTTAGGGACGGTGAAAGACGCCTCTGCCAGGCCACGGACTGAAGCCCTCGCTCCACGGGGAAACGTCACTTGTTCAAAGAACTCACCGAGATCAAGTTTCTTGGGGAAGTAGTGTTCATGGGGACAAGCTTTGGTGCAGGACCATCCTATCAACGATGGCTCCGACGT
Organism: Longimicrobiales bacterium; assembly: GCA_965248195.1. Taxonomy (GTDB): domain Bacteria; phylum Gemmatimonadota; class Gemmatimonadetes; order Longimicrobiales; family Gaopeijiaceae; genus UBA822. The sequence continues at coordinate 270,079 of CBDFIQ010000001.1, forward strand.
GCTCGACGTATTAAGCGATATCGTTTGCGCAAACGGCTCCTTGGCAGCGCCAAGGGCGTTGCGACACCGGACGGGCCGATGAGGGTCTTGACGGCCTCCGCAGTGAGGCACGTCGCGGGTCGGCTTCCCCGACGCCTCACTCTGGCCTTTCTCGTCGCCAGCCTCACTCCCGCTGGCTGTACTCGGTACGTGGAGGTCGACAGCGACCTGGGGCCGCAGGCTTACTACCGGACGGGGTTTCCAGTCCGCGACGTATCAGAGGTGCTGGAGCACGTCACGGCCTCGGTCGTGCAGATCCTCGTACAGCGCTCGTACGAGACCTATCTGTTCGCTGAGGACAACGCTCCTACGACGGTCCACCTCCAAAGCCCGGGAAGCGATGTTCGCGTTCTTGCCGTGGACACCGTCTCGTCACGCGAAACCACGGCGTCGACGGGAGTCGTGATTGCTTCAATACCGAGGAAGCTCACAATCCTCACCACTGATCACGCAACTCACTTCCCTGATACGATTGTCCACTACTTCGGAGCCGAAGGGAGGGGCGCGGGTCTGGAGCTGGACCAGCGAGCCATCGAGCGCATCTCGATCAAAACTCAGCAGGCGAATACGGTCAGCGGCCAGCGGTATCTCGACCCCTTTGAGATCCTGGCCCGGAACCAGGCCGAAGACCTAGCCCTGATCGGCGTGACGTTCACCTACGAAGTCGGATCCAGGGATCGTCCTCCCTCCAGGCTGGCCGCCGGGGATCCGCGCAGGCTGTCCTTGGGATCCCTCGTGTTCGCTATCGGCCATCCCGCCGGCTTCCAGATGGTGACTCATGGGATCGTGAGCAACCGAGGCCCGAACGCATCGTTCCTAATCGACGGGCTCTGGAACGAAGGGATGAGCGGCGCTCCGATCCTGGCCGTACGGGGGGAGGGAGGCGGGGTGGAGTGGGTCGGTATCGCACGGGCCGCATCGGCTCGCACAGAGTTCCGGTTGCTGCCAGAAGAACGGGCGGAGCGGACCCAGGACCCACGACGACCCTACGAAGGTCCCATCTACCTCCAGCCAGTCCAGGAGATCAGGTACGGTATCACCTTCTCGGTCCCCATGACCGTGATCCGCCGGTTCCTCGACGAGCACCAGTCTCTGATGAGGGACCGAGGATATCCGCTTCCCTCCTTCTAATCGGCCTTTGTCCAAGAGCGCCAAAACACGGTGTCAGCTGCTCAGAGCAGCACGGAGTCGTTTTCGCGGAGCCGCCTGATGAGCCTCAGCGCACGCTCCACCAGACCGTCCACCTCGAGCAGCTCCTGTCGGTGGGCGGGCTCGAGCGGGAGAACTTGGGAGAGACCGTCGACGACCTCCTCGTCGGAGAGATCCGAGGGCGGCAGCTGCATTCCGGGCGAGATGGAGAGGAGGGTTTCTTCGAGCTGTCGGCGTCTCTCGGCGAGTAGCGGGCGGTCGGTCACCTCGACCGCCTCCGGGAGCGCCTCCACCTCCGCGAGCCGGTAGGGGCGGCTCGTATCCTCGCTCAGGACACGAAACTTCACGAGCCCATCCAGGACGATGTTGTACCGCCCGTCGGGCAGCTCCTCGGCCGCGATGATGACGCCGGCGCAGCCGATAGCATAGACGGGCGGTCGTCCTTCGTACTCCGCTTCGTGGCCCGGTTGCAGCAATACCATGCCGATGATGCTGTCGCCCTCGAGTGCGTCGGCCACCATCGCACGGTAGCGCGGCTCGAAGATGTGCAACGGCCGGGCGCTGTTCGGAAACAGCACGACATCCTGGAGCGGAAAGATCGGAATCGTCGCCGGCAACGTCTTGGCTGCCGCCGATCCGGATTGGGCCGCGCCGGAGCCCGGGGTACACAGGACAGCGATGAGCGCGATCGCCCACCCCAGCATCATGGGTCTCATGTGCCGCCTTTCAATCTGGAGACGGGATCGGACACGGCGGACAAGATGGTTCCAGGGCGTGTGTGGCGGCAAGCGGCAAGCGTCGGAAATCCCTTTCCTCCTGGCAACCTGACAGGACCTACCTGGCATCGGCTTCCCGGTTGGTTACGATGCCAAAGGCTTGCCGATCGCCCTCTTGAGCAGCTTACCAGGAGCAGGAGGAAGTTATGGCAGAAAAAACCGATGTGATTATCGTCGGCGCAGGCCTGGCGGGACTGGTTGCCGCCGCTGAATTGGGCGACGCCGGGAAGCGGGTCATCATCGTCGAACAGGAGGGCGAGAACTCGCTGGGCGGCCAGGCTTTCTGGTCCCTGGGTGGTCTGTTCCTCGTAGACAGTCCGGAACAGCGCCGCATGGGTATCAAGGACAGCCGTGAGCTGGCCTTACAGGATTGGCTTGGCTCGGCACAATTCGACCGACCGGAAGATCATTGGCCGCGCCGGGTCGCCGAAGCTTTTGTTGATTTCGCCACGGGGGAGATGCGACCCTGGCTTTACGCCCGAGGGATGCGCTGGTTTCCCATCGTCGGCTGGGCTGAGCGCGGAGGGGGGCAGGCGGATGGGCACGGCAACTCTGTACCGCGCTTTCACGTCACCTGGGGTACCGGGCCGGGAATCGTAGCTCCCTTCGAGCGGCGCGTCCGCGAGCATGTGGACGAGGAAGTGATCGTGTTGAAGTGCCGCCACCAGGTCAGCCACATTGTCAAGACGGACGGCCGAGTTACCGGTGTTGCCGGAGAGGTACTGGAAGCTTCGACCGATCAGCGCGGGCAACGGTCTACCCGCAACGTCATCGGCGACTTCGAGTTCAGTGCCGCGGCCGTTCTCGTCACCTCCGGCGGCATCGGCGGGAACCGCGATCTCGTCCGTCAGAACTGGCCGGTTGAGCGCCTTGGTCCCGTCCCCAAGAGCATGGTCACGGGTGTGCCCCACCATGTAGACGGCCGTATGCTCGGCATCACCCAAGAGGCGGGCGGCGCCGTTATCAACAGCGACCGCATGTGGCACTACACCGAGGGCATCAAGAACTGGTCGCCCGTCTGGCCCGATCACGGTGTCCGCATCCTCCCTGGCCCCTCATCCATGTGGTTCGACGCACGAGGCGAGCGCCTGCCTGCACCCTTCCTCCCCGGCTTCGACACGCTGGGCACGCTCAAACACATCCTGTCAACGGGCTACGATTACTCTTGGTTCGTCCTTACACAAACCATCATTGAAAAAGAGTTCGCCCTGTCTGGTTCCGAGCAGAACCCCGATCTGACCTCCCAGAAATGGCTCTCGGTTATCCGCAGCAGGCTGGGAGCGGGCGCACCCGCTCCCGTTGAGGCGTTCAAACGCCATGGCCGGGATTTTGTCGTCCGTGACACCCTGCGCGACCTGGTAGCTGGCATGAACGCTTTGACAGGTGAGGACCTCATCGACCACGGCCGTCTGCAGCAGCAAATCGTTGCCTGCGACCGAGAGATGGACAATCCCTTCGCCAAAGACGCACAAATTATCGCCATTCATGGCACACGAAAATACCGCGGCGACAGGCTGGTACGCACCGCCAAACCGCACAAAATCCTCGATCCTGCCCATGGTCCCCTGATCGCCGTACACCTCAACGTGCTGACCCGCAAGACGTTGGGCGGTCTTCATACGAACTTGGATTCACAGGTGCTAGACGAGAAGGGCGAACCGATTCCGGGCCTTTATGCAGCTGGCGAAGTGGCCGGTTTCGGAGGCGGTGGCTACCACGGCTATAATGCGCTCGAAGGCACCTTCCTCGGCGGCTGCATCTTCACTGCCCGGCACGCCGGGCGGCACGCTGGCACTCTCGTTTAGGTTGCAGCAGCGGCCACTCCCCCGCCCCATCCGTCTCCACCTCGAACTTCTCGTGCGCACCATCATGCCCAGGAACCAGTCGTGCGCGTCACGGGCCGTGTGGATGCCTTAACGAAACGGGAAACATCTTCATCAAACGAGCGATTTAAGAAACATCTTCATGAAACGAGCGATTCCATAGGATGGATAGCAACGCATGACACCGGAGAGGTGATGAACGTAAAAGCTCTTCCTGCTAGGGTGCAGATTGACAATTCCGAGACGGAGAACGACCGATTCAAGCGGTCCTTCGGATCGTGGTTGTGGGGCTCGATGATCGCAGCGACGGTTCTCCACTTCATGCTGTTTCAGCTGTGGCCGACTCTCAGGGTGCAGGACGTTTCCTTCACCGCCGAGGAGTTGAAGATCATCGAGCTTCCGCCGGAAATCGAGATCCCGCCGCCGCCCGAGGCGATTTCGCGACCCGCAACTCCGGTGATAGCTACCGCGGAGATTGACGACGATATCACGATCGCCCTGACTACGTTCTCGGATAGTCCGATAGACGACCCGCCGCCGCCGCCCACCCAAAAGGGGCCGGATATGTCCGTGGCTCCGGCGTTCACCCCGATGACCGTCAGACCCGAGATCAGAAACCGAGCTGAGATCCAGCAAGCGTTGATGACGCAGTATCCAGCCATGCTTCGGAATGCCGGAATCGGCGGGACGGTGGAAGTTTGGTTTTTTATCTCGGAAGAGGGCAGAGTCTTGGACAGGAGAGTCTTCAAGAGCTCCGGTTACGTGCAGCTGGACGAGGCGGCCCTCAAGGTCGCGGACGTCTTCCGGTTCACGCCTGCTTTGAACCGGGACCAGATCGTCCAGGTGTGGATTCGGTTTCCGATTGAATTCCAGGTCGGGTCGTACGCCCCGTGACAGGCCGAAGTTGACCAGTTTGGTGCTGCCCCTCACGTTATCCCAACCCGTGAAGGGGCTTTAACTTTTGGTGTGGCTATCCCTAGTAGAATCCAGCAGAACGCTCGGAGGACAACCCGATGGCCTCGATAGGGCAACTCGTGCGATACGACGGCCGGGCGGCGGCGATGCTCTGCGCCCTCCTGGCGGTGGTTCCTTTCGCAGCGGACGCACAAGACCGTTATCCCGTAGATTGGGAGCCCGTCGCTGCGGAATCGATGGAGTATTTCCTGGACCTGCTGCGCACCGATACCAGCAATCCGCCCGGTAACGAATCGGAAGCCGCAAGGTACCTTCAACGAGTGCTCCAACAGGAGGGCATCGAGGCCGAACTGTTCGCACTCGACCCGACGCGCGCGAATCTGGTCGCGCGGCTTCGTGGTAACGGCACCAAGCAGCCGATTCTGATCATGGGCCACACCGACGTCGTCGGCGTGCAGCCCGAAAATTGGTCCGTCGATCCGTTTGGTGCAGTGGCCAAGGATGGATACATCTACGGTCGCGGAGCGCTTGACGATAAGGACAACGTTACGGCGGCGTTGATGCTGATGTTGTTGCTGCGGCGCGCCGAGGTCGAGCTCGACCGGGATGTGATTTTTCTTGCCGAGGCGGGCGAAGAGGGGACGACGAGATTCGGCATCGACTACATGATCGAGCAGCATTGGGACCAGATTGCGGCTGAGTTTTGTCTCGCCGAGGGCGGAGAGACGGTGATGCGCGACGGCGTGGTAGACCACGTCAAGATCGCGACCACCGAGAAGTTTCCGATGCGGGCTCGGCTGGTTGCCCGGGGGACGGCAGGCCACGGGTCGATCCCGAGACTCGACAACGCGGTCTCGGCACTGGCGAGAGCCGTGGGGCGACTCGCCGCGTGGCAGTCGCCGCTTCGTCTGAATGAGACGACACAAGCCTATTTTTACCGCCTGGGTGAAATCAGCGCGCCGGAGGAAGCCGCCCGTTACCAGGGCGTGCTCGACCCCGAGCAGCAGCCACGAATCGATCGCTATTTCGCCGAGCACGAGCCGCAACACTATTCCCTGTTGCGCACATCCGTCGTGCCGACGATGCTGAGTGCTGGCTTTCGCCGGAACGTGATTCCATCCGAAGCCGAGGCCACGCTCGACATCCGCGGATTGCCCGACGAGAATCCGGAGGAGTTCTTTCGTGACCTCGCGGGCGTGATCAATGATCCGAATGTCGAGATCATCCCGGCAGAGATCAACCGGCCGGCGAGCCCGCCTTCCAGTCTCGAGACGGAGATGTTTCAGGCCTTGGAGGGTGTCACCACCCGCCTCTTTCCGAATGCCGCGACACTGCCTGCAATGCTCAACGGAGCCACGGACATGGCACAGGTCCGCGCGCAGGGAACGCAGTGCTACGGCTTCGGCGCGGTTCGGACCGAGGAAGACATTGTTGGGGGTGGCGGGGCGCATGGTGACGACGAACGCCTCATGGAGGGCTCATTGCTGAGCCTTATTCAGTTTCTGTGGTACGCCGTCGTCGAAGTGGCCGCCAGCGAATGAAGCGACGAGCTCCCATCGGATTGGATCGCCGAGAAGCCCTCAAGCTGGGCGCCGCCGGCCTCGGCCTTGCTGCTGTAGGAACGTCAGCCGGACGCACCATCGAGTCCCATGCGGGGACCTCCGGCCCGTCGCCGGATCTGGGCCAGGCGCCGGTGGAGCTCTTCTCGGCTCCCCCGATGGACCAGGTCCGCATCGGATTCGTGGGCGTGGGCCTCCAGGGAAGCGCGCACGTCAGGAACCTGCTAGAGATCGAGGGCTGCGTCATCCAGGCCGTGTGCGACATCGTTCCCGAGAAGGTCGAGCGCCTCCAGGATCGGGTCGAGGAGGCCGGCTTCCCACGTCCGACAGGGTACACCCGGGGTGAGCGGGACTTCGAGCGGCTCTGCCAGGAGGAGGAGCTGGACTTGGTGTACAACGCGACTCCCTGGGAGTGGCACGTGCCCATCTGCACGTCCGCCATGGAGAATGGCAAGCATGCGGCCACGGAGGTTCCGGCGGCCTACACGCTTGAGGACTGCTGGAAGCTCGTCGAGTACGCGGAGAAGTACGAGAAGCACTGCTCCATGATGGAAAACGTCAACTACGGACGGATGGAGATGTTTGCCTTCAACCTCGTCCGGCAGGGTTTGCTGGGCGAGATCCTGCACGCGGAGGGCGGCTACCTGCACGATCTGCGGGCCATCAAGTTCGAGGACCAGGATGAGGGGCTCTGGCGGCGGGCTCACGCCATGCAGCGGAACGGCAATCTCTACCCGACGCACGGGCTCGGCCCCATCGCCAACTGCATGGACATCAACCGAGGCGATCGGTTCGCCACCCTGGTCTCGATGAGCAGCCCCTCCAGGGGCCTCCAGGAGTGGGCGGAGACGCACTACCCGGCGGATCATCCGAAGCGGCAGGAGGCCTACGTCCTCGGCGACGTGAGCACGACCATGATCAAAACGGCGCTGGGACGCACGCTCTACGTGGGCCACGACACCAACCTTCCCCGGCCGTACAGCCGCATCCATCAGATCCAGGGGACCAAGGGCATCTTCCAGGGATATCCGGACCGCGTCTACGTGGAGGGGGTGAGCGAACCCCACGCTTGGGACGAGGCCGAGAAGTGGCTCGAGGAGTACGAGCATCCGCTCTGGAGAGAGATGGAAGAGCGCTCGCAGGGCGCAGGACACGGCGGCATGGACTTCATGGAGAACTACCGCCTCATCAAGTGTCTGCGTGAGGGACTCCCCACGGACATGAACGTCTACGATGCCGTAGCGCTCAGTGCCGTGACGCCCCTGTCCGAGTGGTCCGTGGCGAACGGGAGCCGGCCCGTGGAGTTTCCGGACTTCACGCGTGGGCGGTGGCAGTCCTGGCCGGAGCTGGGTCTGGTAACGGCGTAGCTGCGGAGACGTAGCCTTGGGCGAACATTCCCACGGAGCTCCGTCGGGGCTTTTCGAGGACCGGTTCGGCCACCCCGGGGCCTTCGTCGTACAAGCCCCCGGTCGTGTGAACCTCATCGGCGAGCACATCGATTACGCCCTGCTCCCTGTCCTTCCCATGGCTATCCAGCTCCGCACTACGCTGACGGTGCGGCCCCGGGAGGATCGTCACGTGCGACTGACCAACGCCGATCCATCGTACACCGACGTCGAGCTGGCACTGTCGGCGGACCTAGAGCCGGGTACGCCCCATGACTGGGGCGACTATGCACGTGGTGTCGCACATGCACTGGTTCGCGAGTACGGGATCAGCGCCGGCGCCGATATCGCAGTGGAGTCCGACCTGCCGGTCGCCGCCGGCCTCAGCTCCTCCTCGGCCCTCTCGTGCGGCGTGGCCCTGGCGCTCCTCGCGGCGAACGGTCGCGGCATCGACCGGGTGGAGTTGGCGGAGGTCGTGGCCCGGGCAGAGCGGTATACGGGCACCCAGGGTGGCGGAATGGACCAGGCGGCCATCCTCTGCGCTCAAGCTGGGCATGCCCTCGGCGTGAGCTTCGCTCCCCTGCACATCCGTCCGTTGTCCATGCCGGAGGATTGGGTTTTCCTCGTCGCCCAAAGCGGCAGCGTGGCGGAGAAGTCCGGCCCGGCGCAGGCCACATACAATGCCCGGACGCGCGAGTGTCGAGAGGCGCTCGTGACGGTGTGGGCCGCACTTGGGAAGGGTGAGCCGCTGGAGAGGGACTACCGCCCGCTTCTGGAGGCTGCGGATCCGGAACACCTGCTGCGAGTGGGAGGGGATGCGCTCGGGCCAATCCTTCTGGCACGATTTCGCCATACACTTTCCGAAGCGCTGCGCGTATCGGAGGCCGAGGAGGCGTTGAGCGTGAGCGACCTGGGCACATTCGGTCGCGCCATGGACGCCTCTCACGAGAGCCTTCGGGATGATTACCAGGTCAGCACGCCGGAGCTCGACCGCATCGTCGACCTCGCACGGGAGGCGGGCGCGGCGGGGGCGCGTCTCACCGGAGCAGGACTCGGCGGCTCGGCTCTCATCCTGTGTACGGAGGCTGCGGAGTCGGCGGTTCGGGAAGCCCTCGAAGCTGGGTACTCCAGGCAAAGGGGAGACCCATCGGGAGAAGCGGCGGTCTTCAGAGCAGCTCCCTCGGGGGGAGCCACGGTGGGGACCGCAGTGGTTTGACGACTCCGTCGATCCGTCCAATCCGTGCACGGAGGGTTTGCGCCGGGGAGCCCCGAGAGCAAGTGGCCCGAGGCTCCAGATGTCGTATGATGAGGGAAGATACAGACCCTCACTCGCCCCTCGGGAGCGTCCAATGAATCCGAAGCGCCTTTGCGTCCGACTCACGCTCCTTCTGCTAGCATCAGTCATCGCCGGATCGGCGTTGGTCCCCACGCACGCCACGGGACAGCAGATCCCCTCCCCCGTGACCTTCTTCGGCTTCGAGATGGGTGCCGACCGCAAGCTCGCCCGGTGGGACAAGCTCGTGGAGTACTACAACCTCCTGGGGGAGCAGAGTCCACGCCTCGAGGTTGTCAACATGGGGCCCACGACCATGGGTCACCCGTTCCTGGCCCTCTACCTGTCTTCTCCCGAGAACCTGGCTCGCCTCGACGAGCTCAAGCAGATCAACGCCACGCTCAGCGACCCCAGGGGAGTGCCGCAGTCGGAAATCGACCGTGCCATCTCAGAGGGGAAGGCGGTGGTGGTCCAGTCCATGTGCCTCCACTCCACCGAGGTGGCATCGGGACAGATGACCGCGGAGCTCATGTACGATCTCGTGACGCGCACCGACGAAGAGGTCATGCGCATCCTGGACAACACCATCGGCATCATGATTCCGTGCTTCAATCCCGATGGTGAGGTGATGGTCGTCGACTGGTATAACGAGACCGTCGGCACCGAGTACGAGGGAGTGGGCCCCCCGCGGCTGTACCACAAGTACATCGGCCACGACAACAATCGGGACGCGTTCATGGCCAACACGGTGGAGTCCCAGTACGGGGCCGAGATCATTTTCCGTGAGTGGGTGCCCCAAGCCTACGTCGACCACCACCAGATGGGCGCGTATGGAGCCCGGATCTACGTACCGCCCTACGCCGAGCCGGTCCGTCCCTCGGCGGATCCCCTGGTGTGGAGGGAGATGAGTTGGTACGGAGCCCACATCGCCTATAAGGAAGAGGAGGCCGGCCGGGCTGGTGTGGTGAACGCCGCCATTTACTCCGGGTGGGGCCATTTCGGGTTCCACTGGATCACGCCCTTCCACAACATCGCGGGGATGCTCACGGAGTCGGCCAGTGCCCGTCTGGCGACACCGCTCTTCCTGCATCCCGATCAGCTCCAGGGGTCGCAGAGGGGCCTACCCGAATACGAGGAGCAGACTTCGTTCCCCAACCCCTGGCCGGGGGGCTGGTGGCGCGTGCGCGACATCGTGGAGCAGCAGAAGATCGCGGCCATCGCCACGCTGGACATCGCGGCGCGGCATCGTGAGACGGTCCTCACGAACGCGTACCTGAAGGCCACGCGGCAGACGGAGCGGGGGGCGGCGGGGAAACCGGCTGCGTTCGTGATCCCCGTCGACCAACACGACCCCCTCACTGCACAGAAGATGGTCAACAAGCTTCTAGGGCAGGGGATCGACGTGCAGCGGGCTGGCCGGGATTTCACGCACGAGGGCCGCGTATACGGAGCCGGCACCTTCGTGGTGTCCATGGCGCAGCCCAAGATGGGCGTCATCCGCTGGCTTCTGGGACGCACCTTCTATCCCGACAACTCCTACACGCGCAATCGAGACGGCAGCCCCATCCAACCCTACGACATGTCTACGGACAACATGGCGGAATTTATGGGTGTGCGCGTGGATGCGGTCGACGAGGCCGTAGAGGCGAGGCTCACCAAGGTGTCCGCCGTCATCGAGCCCGCCGGCCGGGTAGCCGTGGGTCGGTTCGGATACGTGCTCGATGGACGACTGAACGACAGCTTCGAGGCGGTGAACTTGTTGCTCGCGGCCAACGTGGGGGTGCGGCGCGTGGATCGACCGGCGGACGAGAGCCTTCGTCCCGGTGACTTTCTGGTGGAGGCCGGTGCGCCGGCTGCGACCGTGGCCGACGTGGCCCGCCAGACGGGCGTGGACTTCGTGGCGCTCGATACCGAGGCGACGTCCGATAGCCGACCCCTGACGCAGCTCCGGATCGGGATGTACCAGCGTTACTACGGGGGCAACATGGACGAGGGATGGACGCGCTGGCTGCTGGAGGACTTCAGCTTCCCGTACGCCACCCTCATGGACGCCGAGATCATGGATGGGGACCTGCACGACGACTACGACGTGATCATCCTTCCGGCCGACGGCGTGGCGCGGATGACGGGTGAGCAGAGCGCACAGGGCGGACCTGGAGGCGGGGTTCAGACCTACCCGGAGGAGTACCGCAGCGGCTTCGGGCAGGACGGGGTGGACGCCCTGGAGGCCTTCGTGGAGAATGGCGGTACGCTGGTTACGTTTGCGGAGGCGGGAGCGCTTCCCATCGAGAAATTCGGGCTCCCCGTTCGGAACGTGAGGGAGGGGCTGTCCTCCACTGAGTTCTGGTCACCGGGCTCGACGCTGAGGGTGAACATCGACAACACGCACCCCCTGGCCTACGGCATGCCCGACCAGGGCCTGGCCACATTCCTGGGCAACAACCACGTGTACCAAATCGTCGCGACGCCACGAAACGAACGGGCCGACCGGATCGTGACGTTCGTGGATCGCGACGTCTTGCAGAGCGGGTGGCTGCTCGGGGAGGAGGTCATCACAAACAAGGCGGCCATGGTCTCAGTGGAGCACGGCCAAGGGAGGGTCGTTCTCATCGGCTTCCGTGCGCAGCACCGAGCGCAGACGCACGGGACGTTCAAGTTGCTGTTCAACACGCTCGTGGGCGACCCGGACGGGGGGGCCGATCTCGCCTTGGACGGAGGATGACCCTCATGAGCCACACTACTTGGGGTTTTCCGTCGGTCGGGTCAGGGGTCAGGACGGGGGAATAGGTTCCGCGCTTGACGGGTGGCCCGCTCCGGGTCTACGGTGGCCATCCGAAGCCGCTAGCGGCCACTCACCGGAGGCCCGTATGACGTGGGTCTCCTCCGCAGCCGCGATGGGTTCTGCTTTCGAGGGTGCCCGTCTGGGCGAGTTCCAACGTGAGACCCGCGACCACCACACTTTGAGATCAGCTTGCCGGGGTCAAGCGCCGCCTCCCATCCCAAGACGAAGATCGCAAACGCATAAACGCAATGATGAGGATGGTGTCCCGCTGACAGTTGAAGGTGGTGGCTCCGGAGAGTCTCCTTGTTAGCCTGCCTTTCTCATTTCGGCAACCGGTTCATGGTCGTCGAGGTGGGCCCTGAGCATCCAGAGCTGGTCGTAGCCGATGATCCTCCGGTAGCTCTTCTCGGTCTCCACGAACGAGGCCGCAGCCCAGCGCAAGGCCATCGCTCCGTTCTTCCAGTTGGTCACCCTGCGGGTCTTCTGTCTTACGCCCGAGTGGGTGCTGTCGATCAGGTTGGTCGAGCCCAGGCACTTCCTCAGCCGCGGCGGGAGGCCGAGCCGGTTGATCGTGAACATCTCGCTGAGGCCTTCGCGTAGGCTGGCCGAGGCCGAGGGGTGGTCGCGCTCGAGCCATCGGGCGAGCTGCTCGAGCTTCTGCTCGCCCTGCTTCGCGTCCAGCTTCATCGCCGCCCGGAACGCCGCCTTCACCTGAGGATGCTGATCCTTCGGCAGATGACCCAGCACGTTGCGGAGCTTGTGGTTGCGGCAGCGCTGGATGGGGTGACGTTGGCCGAACACCTTCTCGATCGCCTTCCTGAGCGCTTTCGAGCCATCGATCACGAACAGCCGCCGCCTGCCCGGGTCCAGGCCGCGCTCGACCAGATCCTCTAGGAGCGCGCTGGTCACCTCGGCGTTCTCACTCGCTCCTTCCCTCACGCCCAGCACGTGCTTCTTTCCGTCTGAGTCCACGCCTACCGCAGCAAGCACGTGGTGCGAGCCCATCTGGATCCCGTCCAGGTAGATCACCAGGAGGTCCCACGCATCCAGCCGGCGCTCCATCAGCTCCTTCAGCACGCGCTCCGAGGCCTCGACCGTCTCACGGCTCACCGCCGACTTGCTCACCCCGACCGTGTCGGCCATCTCACCGATCACACGGCCGTACTTCCGCGTGCTCACCCCCGCCATCAGGACCTCGAGCATCCGATCCGCCACGGCGCCCGGTCTCCGCATCGCTGCGTACGCCGGCACCTCGACCTCGCCACCCTCCCCGGCGCCCCGGCGCCTGAGCCGTGGCCGCTCCACACGCACCTTCCGGTCCGACAGGTAAACCACACCACCCTGCCGGCCATACCACACCGTGTCGTCTTCCGCTCGTGACCGACCTGCCTGCTTCACGCCTGCCACACCCTCGGCGCTCATCTCCAGCACCGCTTCGATCGTCGCTCGTCCCATCACCTGGATGACTTCGTCGATCGCGACCTCCGTCTGCTCCACGAGCTCAAGCATCGGAAGCAGAAACTGCCCCTCCCGCTTCAGGAACTCCCTGATCGCGCGCTTGTCCGCCCGATCCCTTACCTCGTACGTTCTCTTCATCGTGGTGGCTCCGTGTTGGGGTTTTTGCCTACCCGAGCCTATCGGCCCGGGACCCCCGGAGCCACCACTTCTCTTTCTCCCCTATCAGGAACCTTCAACTACGGTTGGGACAGCTTCATGATGAGAGCGAGTAGCCCTGTGACCGCGACTAGCCAGACTACCCTCCCCAGCCTAACCAGGTCGAAAGGCCATGCCACTCGCTCCACGCTCGCTGCCGTCGCCCGCTCGAGGAGTTCCTGATAGTGAGCGTCCGCCTCCTCCACGCGCGGCCGGAGGTCCGCCTGCTGCCGCTCCCACTCCTCCTGCATGAGGCCGAGCGTCTCCCATGGCTCCAAGTCCCCGACCGGATCGACCGGTTCCGTCATGAATTCGCGTAGCCTCGTCCGTTGGAGGCCGACGAGGTCGGCCAGCGCTTCCTGTTTCACGATGGGCTCGCCGTCGACCACCACGTAGATTGGCGCGGAGTGCGCGATCGTCATGTCTCTATTCGCCTGCTTCGCACCCCACGCCCGAATAGCTAGCCACTGGCTTCGATCGGCAGGGATCTCAGTCCGCAACGTGATCCGATTCCGCCGGTAGTGTCCCTAGATTTGTGTAAAAGCGGATAAGCTGGACAGGAGGGAAAGAAAAACGGAAGCTCCTCTGTTGTTGTTCACTGTCACATGAACCCGGGAGTCCGGGTCTGCAGAGCAGGCTCGGAACCGGAGAGGAGCTTCCGATGCAAGAGATTGTGGAGATCGGTCGGGCCACGCAAGACGAGCTACGCGATGATTTGCGCGAGCTGTTTCAAGGCGCGATCCGGCTGACGCTCGAGATGGTGCTGGAAGAGGAGCTGAAGGCCATGGTAGGTGCACGCCGCTTCGAGCGGGTGGGAAGCCGGAAGGACCATAGGAACGGCACATACCTGAGGCGGCTGCTGACGAGCCTGGGGCAGATCGAGGTCGCCATGCCCCGGAGCCGGGACAACGGTTCGCCGGCCGACGTGATCGGCCGCTACCAGCGCAGGAGCCCCGAGCTCGACGAGATGATGGTCGAGGCGTATGTGAGCGGCGTGTCACAGCGCAAGATGGGCGACGTCACCGAGGCGCTGATGGGCGAGCGTGTTGGGCGCTCGACGGTGAGTCGTGTGGCAAAACGGCTCGACGAGGCCGTGGAAGGGCTGCGCCGTGCGCCGATCGAGGGGCCTCACCCCTATCTGTACCTGGACGCCACGTTCTTGGACGCCCGCTGGGCCCGCAAAGTCGAGAACGTGAGTGCGCTCGTGGCGTATGCAGTGGGCCCTGAGGGTCACCGACGGCTCCTGGCCGTCACGCTGGGCGCTGAGGAGTCGCAGCAGAGCTGGTCGGAGCTCCTCGAGCAACTCCAGGACCGCGGCCTCGGCGGTGTCGAGCTCGTGATCGCCGATGAGCACGCAGGCCTGGCAGCTGCGGTCCGCCGCTTCCTGCCCGAGGCACGCCGTCAGAGGTGTACGGTCCATCTGCAGCGTAATGTGGGGGCGAGGGTCCCCCACCGCCTACGCAAGCGCGTGGCGCGTGAGGTCTCGGTGATCTTCCAGACATCCGGACTCGCCGAGGCGAAGAAGCTCCTGGGCGAGTTCGGCGCACGCTGGAAGAAGGAGCTGCCCGAGGCCGTGGAGGTCCTGGAGCGGGGCTTCGGGGCAGCGACGCAGTTCTACGCGTTCCCCGAGGCGCACTGGCCCCGGCTGCGTACCACCAACAGCCTCGAGCGGCTGCACGGCGAGATCAAACGCAGGATCAAGGCCGCCGGCGCCTTCCCGGACCGGGCCAGCGCCCTCAGGCTCATCACGGCCGTCGCACTCAGGACCACACACGTCTGGGGCGACCGGCGTTACCTCGACCTCTCACTCCTCCAGAAACAGGAGGTCGCCCAAGCAGCCTAGCCGAAGGCGAGGAGCTTCCTCCGCTTTTACACACAAATCGGGACTTGACCATTCCGCCCATTTGCCGCCTCTGTCGCCATGACGTCGCCGAGGACGACGATCTCCAGGCGATCCAGGGAATCGACTTCAGGATTCAGTTCGACTTCCGCGACGATCTCGAGCCGGCCACCTCTGGTGATCCGGATCTCCGAGCCCATGGGCTGCCCATTCACGCTCAACTCGAGAAACGGCCCGTTCGTCACGTACACGTTCCCCCTGCTGTACGCGTCGAACCAGGCATCGACACTGAATGGTCCGTCTATCTTGGCGTAGTTACGAACAACTCCCGGCAGATCCATGAACGGGAAGTCCGATCCGGCCATCGGAAGGATCTTGTAACCAAGGTTGAGGAAGTCGTACCAGGGCTCGAAAGCGAGCCGCCCGTTCTGGAGGACTTCAATGAAGTCGACGATCCCAAAGGGCACGTCGAGGGCCAAGCCGCGTCTCCCGTTGAATAGCTGCCCGTGATGGGCGTATCCCGATATGCCCCCCTGACGACTCACCTGCTCAAACGCTTCGTGATACGCGAAGTAATCGTCTGTCGGAAGGTGGACGGGCGCCACCAGGTTGTAGTGCAGCGTGTGGCCGTGCTGGACGGTACGCGGATCTTCTTGCGAGGATACGATCACGTAGCCGTCCCGTTCGAACTGTCCTTCGCCGCCCCACGCAGGTTGCCTGAAATGTGTTCGCGACAGATTTCCCATTTGGGTCAAATTCATCAGACGCACGTCCTCCGCGGCCCCATATGCCCAAACGTCGTCGTCTTGAACGACATCCCGACCGATGTGCACGTGCCCGTCGCTCGAATACCACCCTCGTCCGGCCAAGTCGGCGTAGCGCTCGAGCGCAACATCAATGTTTGTGGTTTGGTCGGGTGTGATTTCGACCCGGCTCCGATACGCCTGGTACTCGTAACCCCGTGTTACGACGATCTCATACGAGCCAGTGGGCACCTCCGCCTCATACTCGCCGTTGACGTAGAATGCCTGACGGTTCTCGGATGGCCAGAAAGCATGTTCGTTGACCCGAAGGCGTCGCACCTGGTCCCCGAATCGAGTGACGAGCACTGCCTGATCAGAAGGAAGCGGCAGCCGTCCGGTAGAATCGTAAAGTCCGACGCGGGCTGGTATCGAGCTGCCGGACTCGGCATCTCTGAGCCGCAAGCGGATTCGGCCCATGCGCGCGGGCGGCGAGGTGGTTCCGCTGCGAGTCAACTCGATGCCGCAGAGCGCCACTCCCCCGCGGCTGGACACGGCGATGTCAATTCCTCTGCTACCTTGTCCGGCGAACCGAGCTCGTTCCAGGGTGACAGTTACCTGCCGCAGTGCGGAACCCGGCTGGACCTGAACTTCCTGGCTGCCTACACCTTCCCCTCCGTTCGCATCCCAGTAGACCGTGAACGGCGCAGTGTAGGTCGGTGCGTAGGTGAGTGTGAGTGTCACGGACTCGTCGATGTCGAACGCATAGTCGTCGTCGACATCAAAGCCGAGCGCACCGCCGATTGCGCAAAGTCGGTTCCCTACCGAGCGCATCATCAACGTTGACCGGAACGCGCCGGATCCCAGCTCGGGGTAGCTAAGGGCGTAACTCTGGGCTATCCGTGGCATGGTCCACTGAATAACCTCAACGTAGATGGGGTCATGGCCGTAGAGCGGGACGGGGGCAGCACTAGCAGGCAAGTAACCGCTAAGCGCCAGTAGAATGGACCGCATGACCACAGCCACTGGAGGCAGGCGAACTCTACGCATCGCGTTTGATCTCCGACTTTAGGTATTTTCGCACACGAAAAGGCGATTTCAGCCGGAAATCGCCGGAATCACCCCCCAAAACAACCGAATACAACCGCTTTCAGAGATGCATTTGGGATGCAATGCTCACCGCGCTTCAGCAACACCAACGGCAGCCCCGCCACCAAGGCTCCACCTAACCACCTGGCCACGGTTGTTGATGCCGCGGGCCTCACTTACTCCGTCTCCGTCCAGCGTGCCGAGGTCGGTCAGAGAACCACCTCCGAGGACCTGTAACGGAGGCCACGGCGTGCCTCGAGACCGATCCTCATAGGCGACGACGAACGTCAGACGGCATGACGCCGCTGCCGATCCCACTGCGGCGACAACACTTCGAGGGTTG
Organism: Longimicrobiales bacterium; assembly: GCA_965248195.1. Taxonomy (GTDB): domain Bacteria; phylum Gemmatimonadota; class Gemmatimonadetes; order Longimicrobiales; family Gaopeijiaceae; genus UBA822. Next base: position 287,445 of record CBDFIQ010000001.1, read on the forward strand.
CCCAGGCTTCGAGGTCTCCCATCGGATCGACGGGCTCGGACAGGAGATCCTGCAGCATCTGACGCTGCTCCTGCACAAGGCTTGGCACGTCTTCCGTCTTCCAGAACGGCTGGCCATCAACCACGACGTAGATAGGCGCGCTGTGCGCCAGCGCGACGTACGGACGCTGCTGTCCCTGGCCCGGCTGCGCCTCGTCCTGCTCACCGACCACGCGGATCGCAACCCACATGCTGCGTTCGGCCACCAGCTCCGTCTGCAACTCGAGACGCTCCTGACCGTTCCCTTCGGCCGTCGCGACCACGTTTCCGTGCACCACCAACTCCAGCTGTCCCATCGCCTGAAAGTCCGGATTTAGCCGGGCGATGGCGGCGACGTCGAGCGTCGTGCCGCGTGCCACTCGGAGCTCTCTACCCATGCTCTCCCCGTTGATCGTGAAGTCCAGAAGCGGACCATTCGTCACGAACGCGTGTCCCGCACGGAACGATCGATACCACTCGTCTGCATCGAAGGCTCCGTCCAGTTGGACGTAGTAGCGCTCAACCCCGGGGAGCGACGGGCCGAAGTACGGGTAGTCCGACCCGGCCGATGGGGTCACCTTGAAGCCCAGATTGAGAAACGGATACCAGTTCTCGACCCTCAGCCGGCCCCCTTGCAGCACCTCGATGAAGTCGACCAAGTCGAACGGCACGTCGAGCGCCAACCCTCGCGGGCCGTTGAATAACGCCCCGTAGTGTGCGTAGCCGGACACGCCTCCCTGGCTGTGCGACTCCTCGAACACTCTGTTGTAGGAAAAGTACTGATCGGCGGATAAATCGATCCACTCTGGGTTGTTAAGGTGGATGGTATGGCCCCGCTGGGTGGTCCGTGGCCCCTCCTGTCCTGAAACGATCATGTGCCCGTCGCGCAGGAACCTGCCGGCCTCACCCCACGCAGGCTGCCGATAATACGTTGTCACGATGTTGCCCATCTCGAGAAGATTGCCGACGTGGATATCCTCTGCGGCGACCATCCCCCAAACGTTCATGTCGTTCACTTGATCCCGCGCGAGGTGTAGGTGATCGTCGCCCGAGTACCAGCCCCGCTCCGGCTGGTTCGCGTACCGCTGCATGGATATCGTGACCGTTGTCGTCTGATTCGGAACGATATCGACGCTGCTCTGGTGGAGGCGGTACTCCAATCCCTTGCTGGCCACGAGCTCGTACGATCCAGCAGGCACGTCTGCTTCGTAGCTCCCATCAACGTAGAAAATCTGACGGTTCGCTGATGGCCACATAATGCGACCTGATACCCACAACAGGCGGGTCTCATCCGAATAACGATGCATGAGAAGCGATTCGCTCGATGGCAGCGGCGTCCGACCCGTCGCATCGTAGAGGCCCAGCCGCGCCGGGACCGGCGCACCCGTCTGCCCGTCCACTACGGTGATTCTGATCGTGCCGCTCTGAGACGGAGGCGGCGTCGTGCCGCTGCGTGTCACGCTCAGGTCGCATAGGGTGATCCCTCCACGTGCACCGATGGCAAGATCCGTGTCGAGAATGCCGAGTCCGGCGAACCGCGTGCGGTCCAAAGAAACAGTGACCTCTCGGAGCGTCGCGCCAGGCTCCGGAGTGATGGCCGTCCCGCCGTATCCCTCTCCACTGTTACGGTCCCACGCGACCCTGAAGGGCTGTGTGAACGCCGGCGCATAGGTAACCGTCACCTCGACCGGTTCATCGATGTCGAAGGCGTAGTCGTCGTCCACATCGAACGCGAACAGATCGCCGAACAGGCACGACATTCCGTCGACGGTGGTCAGAGCCGTCGCAACCTTACTGCCGTTCAGACCGAGCTCAGACCTGTTGACCCCCAGGACACGCGTGATATTCTGTTTCGGCCACGACAGGACCTCCACCCGCCGCGCCTCCTCACCATGCGCGAGCAGACCCCCCGCCACCATCATTCCGCTCATCGCTACCACGACAAGAGTCGCCCAGATACGGCCCCGACCGTACCGGTTCACTAATCCGATCGATCTCATCGAACTCTCCCCTCAGCCAGAGTGATCCCACCTTACTCGACCACGCAACTCAGCGAGTAACCGCTCGCCAACGTGGGTACTCGAACCCCTCCGGCTCGACTGGGATTGATCCGTGACCCAGGACGGCGACGCCCGTCGCGTGCTGCCCCTCGCGTGCTGCCAGGAGAGTCACAGTGAATCGAACTGAGTCGCGAGGTTGGTATGAACTCCCACCTGGTGTCCGGAGCTAGGTCCCGGTGCCGATGAGATGCATCGGCCGTCGCATCCCCGACCGGCTCCTCCGAGCCGGTCGGGGGGTATCAAAACACGACAGTGACTGAGCCGCCACGGGCCGCCATCCCTCTACAAATGCGGAACCTGGTCACCGGGATTGCCCCCGAGCGAGCCGAGCCCGGTGCAACCGCTCGCTTGCGCATTTTCCCCACCACGGGCCCCCCAGAACGTGTTTCCTTGGTATTCAGTACCGTCCCACAGCTGGCGCACCCCACCCCGAAGCTGATAGCCTTGCAGCCGCGTTATTCCTTGCTGCCTGGGGAACCACAGGACATCGGTGTTCTGGATCTTCGTCGACCAGTATCGTCCCCCCAGGTTGAAGAATTGTCTGCGACGCTCTTCGAGCGTCATCGCGCGAGTGGCGTCGGCGTCGCCCAAGAGCGTTGCCAGATACGCGCCCGAGATCTGCGGTAAGCCGCTATCGGCCCGTAGCACGTTGACCAAGTCGATAACACCCTGGAGGTTACCCATTTCGTGCAACTCGTAGTCGGCCCGGATTAGCGTCAGCTCCTGCCAGCTCATATATGGGATGTCAGCGTCGTCCCCCGTGTACGTGTTGGGAACCTCGCCCGGCTCCGGGCCCGCAATCGTTGCCTTGAAGTGCTTGACCCTAGTGTCCTCGACGGCGGTGCTGCCAGGAATCGGCGTTGGGGGGGCACCAAGGTCCCGGAACTCCTCCGCCCAGCGCACTGGCAGGTTGCCGGCCTCGAGCGTCCGCCCGTCCGGTTCAATGCCGAGAAATATCCATCCCGTGAACGGTATTGGCGAAGTCCACTGCAGACCCGTGGCTGGGTTTGGATCAAAAAACGCCGGGTTCCACCACGTGATCATACCGTTCAGCGCGGACCAGCGTCGAATCGTACCGGTGATGTGGATCTTGTTCCTCCGCGTCGGCCCGGTGTCCCGTGTCACCCAGGCAGTGAAGTCGGGATCCGCATTCAACACGGCGAGGGCGGCGGCGTTTGCACCCGTCAGATCGTCGCTCGCCCATAGGATCCTAGCACGGATGGCCTCCGCCATGTTTTGGGCGCTCGAGGCGGCGCCGAACGGCATCGCGAAGTCGCCACCTGCCCCGGCGATGTGCGTGGTCGCCCTGTTTAGCCAGGCGCCAGCAACATCCATCACCTCAGGTGGCGTCATGAGGTCGCTCCCGTCGATCCCCACCTCGCAGAAGAACTCCCCGAGATGGGCCAGGGAAGCCGCAATGTAAATCGCGCTGATCGCGGAGAGCCTCTCGCCCTCCACCCCAAGCGACCACTCGTTCTGGATCCGGTCGTACACGCCTTGCGCCGCTCCTTCCGACGTTACCGTCTTCCCAGACGGGGTCATCAGGGCCGGGTCGTTCGACAGCAACGCACGCGCACCCGTGATTTGGTCGAAGAAGGACGTGTCAAGATCGCTCGCGTCGCAGTCGCCAGTGCTGGGCGATTCGTTATAGAGGGCGTACGTGCGGAAATTCCCGGCCTGCGGATCCCACATGTCCTCGAAGCCTCCTGCGGACTGCCCCCACGCCGAGTACCCACACTCGAAGAGCGCGATGCCCGAGTTGACCTGAAGCTCGGCCGTGCCGGGGTCGCCGATCGCCGCATCGGTCAGGAGGTGGGGTAACTCGACTTCGAGCAGGTCCTCGCAAGCGGCCAATGCCCCCAGCAACGCCGCCAAGAACACCACGTGACCGCATCGAGCCACCAATCTAACTCGCATAGTCTGTCGCATGATTTTCACCCTCGCCGGATCCATTAGAACGTCATCCGAAGCGTGAGGTTCACGCTGGACAGTGGCGGCATCTCCCACCAGCCGCCAGATCCGCTGAGATCCCTTGGGCTGCCGAATTCAGGGTCCGTGATCTTGACGCCGTAGATGTGGGTTTGCGCCCGCCAGATCGTCCACAGGTTGCGGGCGGACAGCGACAGACTGGCTCGCGACACGCCCCGAAGCCACGACTCTGGAAGCTCATAGCGCGCGCCGACCTCGCGGAGCTTCCAGAAGTCCGCTTTGAACAGAGTCTTCTCGTGACTTGAGCTCGTGGAGTTGAGAGCGAAGGAGGAAGCCCAGAGCGGGTCGTCTTCGGTCAGGGCGACTTGGGTTTCTGTGTCGATGTGGGCCCACGCCTTGCCATCCTCTCTGCCCCATCGGCCGTATTGGCCCTCGGCCAACGCGAAGATCTGAAGCGTGTTGTCGAGCAAGCTGATACGCGGCGCCAGGCTAAACGAGTATGGTGCAAACGCCCTGCCTGACCAGATGTACTGCCGTCCACCGCAGGGAGCCACCTCCCCGCCCTCCAAATTGCCGTACTTGCTGTTCTCCAAAATCTGCTCTTGCGTCAGGTTCGGGTCGTCCCGGTCAAAGGGGCCCAGGAAGATTCCCATGTCACACATCGCACTCATATTCCGACCGTACACGTTCGTGAGCGACCCCGCGGGATCGAACTCCGCGCTCACCACCTTGGCCCTCACGACATTACTCGGAAACGGCAAGCCGATCTGGCGGCCGTTGCTCTAGCGGGCCACGGCCGGGTCATCCAGCTCTTTGATCTCGTTGTTCGTGTAGTCGGCCATCACGTCCAAGTCGATGGAGATCGCAGAGCTCGTGTAGAGCCGGGCGTGGAGCTGTGCTTCCCAGCCCCAGTTGTCCAATCGGCCGAAGTTCCGTTGGACCGAACCGGGAATCCCGAAGCTTCCAAGGACCGGCACGCTTAGCAGTAGATTTTCATCCTTGCGCCAGTAGTGCGTAAACTCCGTTGCCAGCCGATCGTCGAAGAACGCCGCATCGAACCCCATCTCGAGCTCTGTGCTCACTTCCGGCTCCACGCCCGAGTTGCCAGGGCTCTCCGGCTGGATCGCCGAGACCCCACGCGGGCCCGGAATCGCGGAAAAGGTGTTGAATCCGGCGATCGCGGTAGGTTGGCGACCCGCTCGGCCCCAGGCACCGCGAACGCGCAGGGAGTTCATAAAATCGAAAGCCCAGAAGTCCTCCTCCGACACCACCCAGGTGCCCGAGACCTTCGGATACGTACGGGCCGGCGCGTCCGCTCCGAAAGTCGAGTTGTCGTCGAAGCGTAGCGCGCCCGTCACAAAGATTCGGTCATTCCATCCCACCTCTTCCTGGACATAGAACCCCAGTGATTTGTCCTCGACGTTCTCATAAATCGTCGCGAGGGTCGCCGGCGCGACTTGGTTGATCGTGGTGGACACGGGCGAGGCAAAATCCCGGCCCTCCAACTCGATCTTGTCCAGACGGTTCACATAGTACTGCGCACCGAACGATGAGTTGGACGACCAGCTGTCGCTCAAGGTGAGCCTGGCTGTAAGCGAGTAGTCGAAGGTCTCGGCGGTCGTGACCGGCCGTTGGTAGTTCAGTTTGCCCGTGGTCGTCGCGCCGAAGGTGGGCAGCCACTCGTCCGTGAACTCCTTAAGGTGATCCGGGACCACGTTCTGATGGACCCGGAACAGCGAGTTGTTGATGTCCCAGCCCTTGTCGATGCCGATGATCAGTCGGGACGAAATGGTCCCCGTCACGTCCATGGGCAGAGAAAACGAGCCCGACTGAAAGTTCGCCGTCGCCGAGCCCGTGAAGCGGGTATAGTCACGCGTTAGCTCGATGTTCTCGTGGTCTGTTGGAAGACGCTCCTGGAAGCCGCCCAAACGCGGGTTCGAGCCCGGCGTGCCGAACGGGCGGTTGGTGTCCAAGAAATAGCCATGGGACCAGATCATATCCTGCCAGATCCCGCGCTCACGTTCCACGGCATCCCCGAACCGTGTAAAGCCGTCCGTAAAGCCTGTCGAAAAGCCCACCGTGAAGAACTCACCAAGGTTCACGCCCAAGTTAGCTCGGATTTGGTACTTTTCGTCCCGGTTGAATTGGGTGAAACCTTGGTCGTCGGTGTAGCCCGCAGACGCGAAGTATCGGATCGTCTCGCCCCCGCCCCGAATGTCCGCCTGGTACTCCCGGGAAGAACCGTTCGAGTAGAGGTTCTCGGTCGGCCACGGGAAGTAGCCCTCACGAATGTAGCGAGTCCCCTCGTCGTACATGTTGTACGCCTTAAGGTCGTTGCGGTCAGTACAGCCGTACGTTGGAAAAGCCGGACAATAGTAGAGGTCGCCAAGCCGGCCAGCAGGGTCAGACATGTAGTTCGTGCCCTCGCGCACAGAGAGGCTGAACTCTGGCGCACCCTCTCGACCCTTCTTCGTAATGATCTGGATCACCCCTGCTGACGCCTCCGTGCCGTACAGGCTCGCCGCTGCAGGACCTTTGATGATCTCGATACTCTCGATATCAGAAGGATTGAAGTCGTTGAGCACGTTCACCTGTGCGCCGCGGCTGAGCTCCGGACCGGCGTGGGTTTCGTTGTTGACCCGGATGCCGTCCACGTAGATGAGCGGCTGGCTGCGATCAAGGTCGAAGCTGCCCGTGCCACGCAAGCTCATCGGTGAGCCGGTCCCCACGTTCCCAGCCAAGCGCGAGAACCTCACCCCACCCCCAGCACGGCCCGACAGCAGATCCTGAAAGTTTCTGACCGGAACCTGCTGCGCGATGTCGCCCACGTCCACCGTCATAACCGAGTTTCCAAGCGTGCGTCGCTGGGTACCGCCGGGGGTGCCCGTGACGATGATCTCGTCGAGCTGCAGCGCTTCTTCAGTCATAGCGAAATTCTGCTCGACGGTTTGACCGCCACCGACCGAAACCTGCGCCTCTGTCGTCCGGTACCCGATGCGGCCCGCGCTGAGTGTGTGGATGCCCGCGGGCACGTTTTGGAGACAGGTAGCGGCCGTTCTGTTGCGTCAGGCCGCCCAAGTCCAATGCGGAGATGAAGACCTGGACTGCCGCCAACGGCTGCCCGGTCTGCGAGTCCAGTACCCGACCAGTGACCGTACCGCCCTGCTGCGCGCCGATACTCGGCACTACGAGGAGGAAGGCCGTCACCAGGACGCCGAACCCACTCAGCACTCTCGAACCCAATCCTGTTTTCATAACTCCCCCTTTGGTTGAACCACTCACACGCAACGGTCCGGGAGTGGGCCTCCTCATCCTCGCTGCCACCGCTCGTGTACCAAGCCAAGCAAGCAAGCAAAAAAATCGCCGTGATGATGCGCAGCGCAAGTCAGCACCGCAAGCCTGAACGCTGTTAAGAAATCGTAGCCACAGCTGGAGCACCGGGCGCGAGCGAAGCCGTGCGCCAAAATACCGCAGCGGAGATAGGCCCGGAAGTCGCGCTCGACCCACGAAGGGACGCTGTCTCCCATGCGATCCGCCTCGGTGGCTTGCGCGAGGAAAGTCTCGAGGTGATGTTGGACCAGCGGGTAGAGCGGTGTCTGGGTAGGGCGGCGGCGGTAGACGGGCCCAGGGCTCGGCGCCGTGGGCGGATGGGGTGGGTGTGATCGAGGGCTGACTCGTACACGGCGTGAGGTGGAGTGAATCCCGGACGGTGAGGCGGGTCCCGTGGCATCAACATAGCTGGACGGGACGATGGCTCTGCGGCCCCAGGGATCGCCTCCCTTCGCCGCGCCGGGAAGAAAACCGCTTTAGCGCACACGCGGGGGGCAACTCCCAAAAGCCCAATTTGCGGAGGTCCGCATGCAGCAAGTTCCCACCCGCCCGGATCCGCCGACCGACGAGGAGCTGAACGCGTACATTCTCACGCGCTATGCGCTTCTTGGGATCGACATCTCCGTACTGCCCGAGTCGGATGAAGACGCGCCGATGGATCAGGAGCGCCTTCTCCGAAACGCCAGATCGATTCTTCGCCAGGACGTCACGGCTGCCGACTTCGACATCGATCCGCAATTCCACCTGCCCGTGCCGTATCCCGCTCCCCTCACGGCGTGGACGGAGGAGGAATCACGATGAGTGATGCGACTTCACGGGTCGACGTTCCCCAGGACGAGAGGGTTTCGCGTCGCTGGTTCGTCAATCGCATGGCGTGGGCCTCCTCCGCAGCCGCGATGGGTTCCCTGCTTTCGAGGGTGCCCGTCTGGGCGAGTGCCAGGGGTCCCGTTGTAACCGCGGAGGCGTTCGCGACGGACGTGCGTCTTCAGTCTGTCAGTGATCTCACCAGGCTCACGATGTCCGAGTCGATGAGCCTGATGCGTGCCGGGACCCTCGCGCCCGCGGATCTGGTCAACGCTTACGTGGACCGGATCGAGGCGTTCGACGGCATCTACGAGGCCTACGCGGACCGACCTGATCGGGAGGACCTGCTGGCCCAGCTGGACGGAACGCCTGACGGCGAGCAGCGCTCGCCACTCAGGGGGATGTGCCTGGCCCCGAAGGACAACTTCTACACGTCCGATCTGCTCACTGAAGGAGGGTCGCTCGTCTTCGAAGGCTTCCAACCCGACTACGACGCCACCGCGGTCGCCCTCATGCGGGCCGCAGGCGGTCTCATCGTCGGGAAGGGGCAGATGGGGAACCTGGCCGGAGGTCGCGCCCGAGTGTACGGCACCACGACACCCACCACGCGCAACGCGTGGAGTCCGGATGACGGGCGCTACAGCCCTGGCGGCTCGTCCTCGGGGCCTGCAACGGCAGTTGCGGCCAGGCTCGCGGTGGCGGGCCTCGGCACCGAGACGGGTGGCTCGGTGATGGGGCCCGGCAACGCACAAGGACTCACCTGCATCAAGCCGACGTTCGGACGCATCTCCCTGCACGGCGTGATCCCTCTGAGCTACACACGGGATCACGTCGGGGTAATGGCCCGTGACGCGAAGGATGCGGCGATTCTTTTGCAGGTCCTGGCTCAGCCCGACGCTAGCGACGCAAGGAGTCTCGGACTCCCTGCCGCGCCAAACTACGCACTGGCGGCCACGGCTTTCGGAGGGGATCGCCCGCGGGTTCGGTGGCCCACTCGCGTAGGCATCTGGCCCGAGTATCTGTCGGGCGACAACGAGCGCGTAAACGAGCTGCGTGGGGCCTTCATCAGCGAGCTCGAACGGAACCCCTCGGTGCAAATCGTGCCGGCGGTGACGCTCCCGGATCAGTGGGAGGAGCTGACGGAGGAGCCCCTTGGCGGGTCGCATGGCGACCCGACGGCGTTCTTCATCGAGCACCTGCGAAAGGACGTCCGGAACTTCGCCGACCGGCTTCCTCGCTTCCTCAACGGGATGCTACAGAGCGCGGACACCTACGTGAAGGTGCAACAAGCGCGCAATCTGCTGCTGAGCAGGATGCTGACGCAGCTCTTCAACCAGTGTGATGTGGTCCTGACCACCGAGACTGGGGCTTTCGACGGTACGGGAATTCCGTTGATGTGCATGCCGATCGGTTTCGATACCGACACCGATACGGGGAAAACCGTGCCCCGCGGCGTCGTCATGGCCGCACCGCCGTTCGGAGAAGAACGCTTGTTCGCAGTCGCCGCCGCATACCAGGCGATCACCGATTTCCACCAAACCTACGCGGCCGATCCCCCCTAGGTTCTAGCCTTCGAACGCCGGGACCCGTACGAGCACGTAGGTAATGTGCCCGCCATCCGGCACCAGATAGGCGTGAGGGGTTCTGGCCGGAATGTGGAGCACATCGCCGGCAGCCACGGGATATCGCGACCCCCCGTTAATTGAGGAGCCAGGGGCGTTCGACCGGCCGATCATCTCCCCGCCCACCAGCATGGTCCCCTCCCCGCTTTGTACAAACACGACATCGATAATGTCGTCGTGGAGCTCGGGCCTTCCGTCCCCATCCCGACGAATGAATCGAAAACGATGCGACGCGCCCCCCCGGCCGTAATCGGCCAGAGTCTCCCGGGCGGAATCGTCCGGACCCACCCTGGTCGCAAGGGTCGCATTCCGCCGTACCAGTTCCCTAGGCGTCCACATGCCGAATCCTGGCGGGTTTAGCCGAGGTGCCGCCCCGTCGGGATCAGCCACTACTTCGCCAACGAATACCGGGTTTCGCACCAGCACATACGTAACGTGTCCGCCATCCGGCACCAGATAGGCGTGAGGAGTCCCGGCCGGAATTCGGAGTATGTCGCCGGCAGTCACGGGATACCGATAGCCACCGTTGATCGCCGTGCCAACATCGCCCGTGCGGCCAAGCATTTCGCCGCCCACCCGCAGGGTCCCCGCCCCGCTCTGTATGTATACGACGTCGTCGATGTTGTCATGCAGCTCCGGCCTTCCGTCTCCATCTCGACGAATGAACCGGAAGCGATGTGATCCGGACGGGGTTACGTAGTCGGCAAGAGTCTCCCGGGCGGAATCATCCCGCCCCACCCTGGTCCCGAGAGCGGAATTCCGCTCTTCCAGCTCCGAGGTGTCCCACATGATGAATCCAGGCGGATCGGCCTGAAGGTTCGGCGCGAGAACAAGAGCAACCGCCAAGAAGGCAGGTGGCACCATGATGAGGGCACTCCTTATCAAGTTTTGGCCATGCATCTTGCAGCGTCGCCGATAGTAGTCCGCGTGCAGAGGGCTCGCAATGTATACCACCGCCCTCGTCCCCCGAGGGCACCGACCAACATCCTTGCTTGGGCGAACGGCCAGGGCGTACGTTGGCCCCGCATTATCTCGTGAGGCGATCGTCCCCGGTCCATATGGAAAACGCATGAGGGTTTCACACAGCCGATGGACGATCGCCACGCTGCTCACCGTGGTCGCCAGCTCGGCCTGTGGTGGCGCCAGATCGGGAGTGGAGACGCCCCCGTCTCCGGCTGCGGTTTCGACCGCCGAGCTCGAGGCGCTTTACCTCGCCCGCTCCGACAGCGCCCGCATGCGATTCACCGAGGCGGACGTCGATTTCATGACCGGCATGATCAGCCATCACGCCCAGGCGCTCGAGATGGCGGGTCTCGCTCCCACGCGTGGGGCCAGCCCCTCGGTGCAGATCCTGACAGCCCGCACCATCAACGCTCAGCGAGACGAGATCACCTTGATGCAGCAGTGGCTCCGGGATCGCGGGCAGGCCGTTCCCGAGGTTTACACCGAGGGAGTCGACTCGACGGTGCGGGTGCCAGATGACGGGATGTTCATGCCGGGGATGCTGACGGGTCAGCAGATGGGGGAGCTCGACGCAGCGAGGGGGCCGGACTTCGACCGCCTCTTCCTTACTTATATGATTCAACACCACGGAGGGGCCGTGATCATGGTTCACGACCTCTTCGCCACCGACGGCGCGGCGCTCGACGAGGCGGTCTTCAAGATCGCTTCCGACATCCAAGTGGATCAGACTACCGAGATCGTGCGGATGGAGCGCATGCTGACCGAGATCGCTCGAATGGAGCGCAATCCAGGGGCGTTGCCCGCCAAGGGTCGGCTCCCTTGACTCACAGACAGCCACTCTTTTTCCAGGACGTCCTCATGACCTGCAAGCTTCCCGCGCACCAGCGCACCCCGTGGACAGTTGCTTACCACTTCTTGGCACTCCCGCTCGCTGCGGGCGTGCTTGGTCTGGCCGGCTGCGCCTCTGGCTCTGCCCCTTCGGGGACAGCCTCCGTGGCGCCCTCAGTGACGCTCGCCCGCACGGCAGCAGAGACTGCGCCGAGCCCCGACCCCCGTGTCGGCCTCGAGGCGGGGCTCTTCGATGCCGAAGAGGCGATATGGAACTTGAGCTTGATGTCGGCAACGCCACCCCCGCAGGACTTCGTGGGCATGACGAACTCCGACCTGGCCTTCAAGGATGACTACGCCATTCAGGGCAACTACAACGGCATCCAGGTGTGGAGCATCGAGGATCCCCGACAGCCGTTGCTGGTGACGGGCTTTGTCTGCCCGGCGTCGCAAAGCGACGTCTCGGTCTACGGCGACCTTCTGTTCGTGTCCGGTGAGGGACTCGGCGGCCGGCTCGACTGTGGCACCGAGGGAGTCGACGAGTCCGTGAGCCCGGACCGCCTTCGTGGCATCCGGATCTTCGACATCAGCGACATCCGCAACCCCGAGTACATCGCCAACGTGCAGACCTGCCGCGGGTCGCACACGCACACGGTGCTCAAGGACCCGAACGACGACCAGAACGTGTACGTCTACGTCTCCGGATCCTCGATGGTGCGTCCTGCCGAGGAGCTGGCCGGATGCTCCGGCGCTCCGTTGGACGAGGACCCCAATTCCGCGCTCTTTCGGATTGAGGTCATCAGAGTGCCGCTCGCCAATCCCGAGCAAGCTGCCATCGTGAGCTCGCCCCGGATCTTCACCGGCCTCGTCGCGCCCCCGGTCCATGGCCTGGCGCCTGACGACCTCGCCGCCCTCGAGGAGGCGCGGGCGCGGGGTGCTTTCATCGCCGAATTCCCCGATGAACCGCAGATATTGCCGGACCCGCAGGTCGCGAACCTCCTAGCACAAGTCGTGGCCCGGCGCGGGGGCAGCGGCGCCGCGACGGCGGCGGACACCGTCGCCCTCCGCGCTTTCCTCGACGAGATAGTCGCTCAGCAGGCCGACGCCGGTCCCGGCGCCGGTCCTACGCAGTGCCACGACATCACGGTGTACCCGGCGATTGGAGTGGCCGGCGGCGCTTGCGGCGGCTACGGGTTCCTCATCGACATCAGCGATCCCATCAACCCGGAGCGTATCGGGGCCGTCAGCGACGAGAACTTCGCCTACTGGCACTCGGCGACGTTCAACAACGACGGCACCAAAGTTCTCTTCACGGACGAGTGGGGAGGCGGAGGCGGGCCGAAGTGCCGCGCTAGCGATCCCACAGAGTGGGGTGCCGACGCGATCTTCACACTCGAAAACGGGCAGATGGAGTTCCAGAGTTACTACAAACTGCCCGCCCCGCAGACGCCAGAGGAGAACTGCGTGGCGCACAACGGCTCGCTGATCCCCATCCCGGGCCGCGACGTGATGGTACAGGGGTGGTACCAAGGAGGCATCTCGGTCTTCGACTGGACCGATCCAGGGAACCCGGTCGAGATCGCGTTCCACGACCGTGGGCCGCTGGACGCGACCCGCATGAGAATGGGCGGGAGCTGGTCGGTCTACTGGTACAACGGCGTGATCGTGAGCTCGGAGATCGCCCGTGGACTCGACATCTTCGAGCTCACGCCGAGCGCTCTCCTGTCGCAGAATGAGATCGACGCCGCCAAGTCGGTCAGGCTCGACTACCTGAACGCGCAGGGCCAGCCCCAGTTCGTCTGGCCGGCCACCTTCGCCCTCGCGGGAGCGTACCTGGACCAGCTCGAGCGGTCCGAAGGGCTGCCGGCGTCGCGGATCGAGTCCACGCGGCGGGAGCTCGCTGCTGCCGAGAGCGCCTCGGGGGCCGCGCGGCGGGGGGCGCTCGCCAGGATGGCCGACGAGCTGTCGGGTGAGGCCAGTGAGTCGCGCGACTCCGCCAGGGTGCGGATGCTGTCGGCGACCCTGCGGGAATTGGGGTCTCCGTGAACATCGGTTTTCATCTCAGGAGTAGCCAACTCTTGGGTCCAACGGGCCGCCTGTTCGCCGTGAGTCTTGGAGTGATGCCATGGATTGCGGCCTGCGCTGGCGGCAACGCCGCTAAGAAGGTCCTCGTCATCGGACTCGACGGCATACGTGTCGACATTCTCGCTGAGACTACCACACCCAACATCGACAGACTGATTGCCGAGGGTTTCTTCGACGACCAGGCCCGCACCAATGTGCGGACCGTGAGCGGCCCCGGGTGGTCGAGCATGCTCATCGGGGCACGCACCGACAAACACCTTGTGAGCAGCAACAACTTCACCGGGAACGACTACGCAACCTACCCCGATTTCCTCACCCGACTCGAGCAGGTGGATTCGAGCTTCAACACGTTCGCGGTCGTCGATTGGGCGCCACTGGGCACGACCGCATCAGGCGGTCCGTTGTTCGGCGACGCCATCGACGAGCTGCTCTTCTTCAACGCTGGTGCAGAGGGATACGCCCGGGCGGATTCGCTGTCGGTCGATGCCGCCGTGGTGCGGCTTGAGACTGGGGATATCGACGCGGCGTTCGTCTATATCGGTGACACCGATCAAGTGGCACATGCCACCAGTACGTACGCGCCGGAATACAAGACCGCCATCGAGGTGGCAGACGTGCTCGTCGGTCGGCTCGTTGCCGCGATCCAAGCCCGGCCTACCTACGCTGACGAAGACTGGCTCATTCTAATGTGTACCGACCACGGGCGAACCGACGAGGGGGGACACGGCGGAGACTCGGACAAAGAGCGGACAATTTTCTTCCTCGCGCACGGTCCTTCGGTTGTTCGAGAACCGATCGAGACTACACCCAACATTGTCGACATTGCCGTGACCGCATTGACACACCTTGGAGTGGAGATCGATCCAGCGTGGAATCTGGATGGAAGGTCAGTCGCCTTGGGAGGTGAGAGGTGAGGGGTGAGGGGTGAGGGGTGAGAGGGTGAGCCTCCAGCCACCAGGAGGAATCATGAGAGCGTTCAGCTCAAGCATTGCACTCGTCGCGCTACTGGTGTCGGCGCCCACGGACGGAGCGGCACAGGCGGACCTCGCGGGAGACTGGGTCATCGAGATAACGAGCGAGGCCGGCGAGCCCCAGGTTCGCTTGCGGGTCGAAATCGCCATGCTGCAGGACGGTCGATTGCTGGGGGGGACAGGCCTCGCAGGCCCCAACGAACTCCCCGAGATGACGGGCTCGATCGAGGGGTCAACTGTCCAGCTTTTCTGGGCCACCGACTTTGAGGGGACGCCCGTCGACTTCCACTTCACCGGCACCGCCACGGAGGATGGCATGTCCGGATCAGTTGTCGTCGATTTTGGAGAGGGCGGCGTCTCCCAGAGCAACTGGACCGCAACAAGAGCCGGACCTTTGGCATAGGGTACGCCCTCGACATCACGTACCCCCGTTCTGCATGAGACCCAAGCTGAACAGCAGTGCGGCGACCATCGCGGCGGCCGTCCGAACGTGGTTCCACATTGTCCACCGGCCCAGGTAGTGCTCCCACACGTCACGGGCGGCGGGGTCGGTGGCGGACACAGCGGCCAACTGGTCGTTCAGGGGAACGTTCCCGAGCACGGTGACGAGGAAGGTGCCCACGAGGTAGAAAAGCGCCCCGCCCAAGAAGAAGACCGCGGAGGGACGACCCCAGCCTGCCAAGGCGAGCCCACCCGCGCCGAGCGACACCACGGCCGTTCCCATGAACGCACCCAGAAACGAAGGGTTGAGCACGACGACGTTGATCGACTGCATCGCGCCGATGCCCTCAGCAGGGGGCACGCGCGCCAAGGCCTTCATCACGAAGCTCGAGAACGCAAAGAAGATCCCGCCCACCAGGGCGGAGCCTAGCAGGGCCGTCGTCCCGACGACCGGTATGAGCTGGTCCATTCCCCAACCTCCTTTCGAAGTCATGACGGTACGTCCCACACGCCCGCAGCGGCGGTCTGGCGTGCAAACTCGGCGAAGTCCCGCGGCTCGCGACTCAGCGCTCGACGGACGCCGTCGGCCAGGTAAGCGTTCCGACCGTCGAGGACGGTGGCAAACAGATAGTTCAGCAGCCACAAGATGTCCTCTGGAAGGCCCGCCTCGGCCACGCCAGCCGCGAACGCCTCGGGCGGTATCTGGATATATCGAATCGTGCGTCCGGTGGCCTGAGCGATCTCGTCCACCGCTTCAGCGAACGTGAGGAGTCGGGGCCCGGTGAGTTCGTAGATCTGGCCCGCGTGGCCGTCTTCGGTCAGCGCGGCGACGGCGACATCGGCGATGTCGTCCACGTCGACGAACGGCTCCGGGACGTCACCGGCGGGAAGCGTGATCTCGCCCGCGAGCACCATGTCGAGGAACTCTCCTTCGGAGAAGTTCTGGCAGAACCAGCTGGCGCGAACGACGGTCCACGCGACCTCCGGACGCTGGATGATCAGCTCGCACAGCTGCGCCTCTTCCTCCCCTCGACCCGACAGGAGGACCAGCCGCCGGACGCCGCGCTCGACGGCTCGCTCGACGAAGGCGCGGATGGCGTCGGTCGCTCCGGGGATGGCGAGGTCGGGGGCGTAGCTGATGTAAGCCGCGGTAACTCCATCGAGCGCGGCTTCCCACGTGCTCTCGTCCCCCCAGTCGAAGCGCGGATCGCCGCCCCTCGACGCGACGCGCGTAGGCACGCTACGGTTCGCCAGCCGCTCCACGACGCGCCGGCCAGTCTTGCCGGTCCCGCCCAGAACGAGCGTGAGTCCTTCGGACCGTGTGGTGCTGTTCATGTCGTTCGACCTCCTCTGATACCGCTGACACCGCGTGATCGGGGTCCACTCGGAAAAGACCTTTGAAATCCTTATCCCTTGTCAGCGCTGAACTCCGATCTGGGCAGAAGCAGCTCCCGGGTGGGGAGGCGCGCGCTGGCAGCGAAACCCATCTTGTCTATTAGATGAGTGAAGCGTTCGTCGCTCCTTATCAGGCCCAGAAAACCAAAGGACGGAACAGAAATGAGTAGCGCCGAGTGCCTGCATGAGAGCCGTGTACCCGACCCCATCCGTGAACATCGCGGCTGAAAGACGACGTGGCTGTTCCTCGGTCATGCGGGGAACATGCGTCTAAGGCGTATTGAGCGGCAAGCGTGTCGCACGCTACCCGGATCGTACCCAACGGGCTACGATGCCATCAACAGCGGTACGAATCCTGCGGCAGGTGTCATGGACGATGGTAACACTCACTCGGGGTGGAGGCTCGACGACCGTGTTTGACAAGACGATCAAAGACCGGGAAGTCACAGGACGGGAGCGGAACACCGCTGACACAGGGGGGAGCGTCTCACTAATCTCGAAGGAGATGCACATCAAGGGGCACTGTGAGACAGACGGCCAGTTGCGAATAGAGGGGAAGATCTCGGGCAACGTCACCGCACACGGCATCGAGTTGGCGGCGTCGGGCTCGGTAAAAGGAGACGTCATCGCAGCCGAAAAGGCCAAGTCGGACCAGGTCTTCATTATCAGCGGTCTGGTCACCGGCGCCGTCCACGCGCCTCAGGTCGAAGTGCTACAGGGTGGCAAGGTGCACGGCGGAATCGTCGCGGACGAGGCCGTCATCCACGGGCAGGTGCGCGGCGGAGTTCTAGCGCGGAGCCGGCTAGCCCTCGAGGAGACGGCCGAGGTCGAGGGCGATGTCCACGCCCGTCGTCTGGCGCTCAAAGACGGGGGACAGGTGAACGGCAACATCCACATGGGAGATCGCGCGGACGTCGGGTCCTCGGGTAAAGAGCCTGCGCCCGTCGCAGACCCGGTCGAAGCTGAGGACGAGGGCCTGGTTTCGGCGAAACCCGTCACTTAGGCCACGGCGGGGCCTGGCGATCCGGAGTCGGATGTAGCTACGTCATGACCGAGCCCAACCCGATCGACGCAACCACTCTCGCTGAGCACTATACACGCTTTCGCGTCGCGGAGCGCCTGCTGATCACAGGTCACTCGCACCAAGCGTGGCCCGACGTCTCCTTTGAGGCTCAGCAACAGGCATGGCTCGACGCCGCACGGCATGTGGATCGGAAATGGGCCTTCGCCGAGGTAAAGGCCGAGCGGTATCGAGAGACCCTCGCCGCGCTGCTCGACGACCAAGCCGGTTTCGTGGCCCTCGGACGAAGCACGCACGAGCTCGTCACCCGCGTCCTTTCCGCCCTCCCCCTGGCCGCAAGACCGCGTCTGGTCACGACGAACGGTGAGTTTCACAGTATCCGACGCCAGCTCGATCGTTTGTCCGAGGAGATGGTCGAGGTCGTCAAGGTCGCGGCTCTTCCGGCCTCCACGCTGGCCGAGCGGCTGATCGTCGAAGTGAACGATCGCACGGCCGCGGTGCTCGTATCGCACGTGCTCTTCCAGAACGCCCATATCGTTCCGGGGCTGGGTGGCGTCCTGGAGGCCTGTGAGAGGGTCGGCGCCGAGCTGCTGGTGGACGCATATCACTCCACCAACGTGGCCCCTCTCTCATTGCCCGAGGAGGGGCTCGATGGCGCCTTCGTCGTTGGGGGTGGCTACAAGTACATGCAAATGGGCGAGGGGAACTGCTGGCTGAGATTCCCGCGGGACTGTCGGCTCCGACCGGTCCTCACGGGCTGGTTCAGCGAGTTCGCTACACTGGCTGACGACAAGACGGCGAGTGGGAGGTCGGACCGGGAGAGCCGCGTCACATACGGCGAGGGTCCCACCCGCTTCGCCGGCGCGACATACGACCCCACCAGTCACTATCGAGCCGCCGCGGTTTCGGATTTCTTCGCAGAGCAGGGCCTCACCCAAGACCGCCTGCGCGCCTGCAGCCAGTACCAGATTGGACTCCTCGCTGCCGAGATCGACACGCTCGATCTCGATCCGGCTGTGGTGGACCGAGACCGTTCGGTGCCTTTGGAATCGCTCGGCGGATTCCTCGCTTTGAGTTCTCCGGAGGCTCCCCGTATCACGGCCGCCTTGGCGGAGCGTGGCGTACACGTCGACCGCCGAGGTAATGTTCTCCGGCTCGGTCCGGCACCCTATCTGACGGATGAGCAGTTGCAGGAGGCCGTGAGTACGCTGGGGGAAGTGTTGGCCTGAGGCACCGCGCAGCGTCAGAGCGGTAGACGGTCCCGTTTGCGTTGTGTGCCTATCGTGTGCCGCGTATGCTATCCGTTCAAATGATGACTCCACTTCGGGTAACTTTCATGAAGGACGGTATCCGTATGTTGAGGATGACCTGCGTGCTGATGCTTCTCACCGTGGCTCCGGCCCTGGCCCAAGATTATACGATTGTCGCAGTCAGCCACACCGACAACAAAGTGTCAGAGGTCGATCCGCGCACGGGGGAGATCCTCAGGGAGTTCGTGGTACCGGGTGAGTGGTTTGGAGAGACCCATGAGGGCGCCGTCAGTCCGGATGGCAGGACAATTTACGTGTCGGTGCCCTACGCGAAGCAGGTCATCATTCTGGACTTGGATACCTTCGCGGAAAAAGGGGCGATCGAATCCGAATACTTTTCGCGGCCTTCACAAGTACGAGGGTTTGCGCGAATAGGGCGGCGCGAATCGACTTCCAGCGACCCTCATGGTGTGGCGCTCAACAGCGACGGGAGCAAGCTGTACATCACGGTCGAGCATGCGGAAGTGCCCGGTGTAGTGGTCTACGACGTCGAGGCCGGGACCGTCAAGAAGATCGACACGGTGATCGCGGGCAACTATCTGTGGGTCCATCCGCGCACTGACAAACTCTACTTTCCGACTCGTAATGACCGCGTAGTCGTCATCGATACGAAGACTGACCGGATTCTCAAGGTCATCCGGCTCCACGAAGGTAGCCGTCCTAACGGGGTCGACTTCGGAGGCCCGAACGACGAAGTGTGGGTCAATGGGGATGGAGACGGCTCGGTAACCGTCATTGACTCGACCACCGACGAGGTGATCATGGTAATCCAACCCCGCATCGCGGGGGCAGGACGCGTCGCCGTCTCACCAGACGGCCGGTTCGCGGCCGCGACACACGGTCCAGAGGTGTCCATCATCGACACGCGGACGAAAGAGATCGTGGCCAACCTGAAGATCAGTCCGAATGACAGAGGGCATGGCTTCCCACTGTTCTCACCCGATAGCAATACGCTGCACGTGATGAACGAACTCTCGGACGATATGGTGACGTTCGATATGGAGACGATGAGGCAGGTTGGCGCCCGCACCCCGATCGGTGGTGCGGTCTTCGGTGGTGGTATTCGCCTAGCTCCGGCCGCCGCCCAGTCCAATCCGTATCGGCAGGTCGAGGCACCGATGCCCCCGGCGCACCTGAATGGAGGAGAATGGGGGGAGATGATTCAGGTGCGTGTGGGTCCCGAGGGCAACGTCTTCGTTCTGCATCGATGTTTCAAGGTCGTGCTGGGAGATCCTGGAGTGGCTCCGGGGCACTCCGACGGCCTGAGCGCCGATTGTTTTGGGAGGTGGGCCCCTCATCCGCCGATCTTGAAATTCGCCCCGTCAGGCGAGTTCCTGGCGGGCTTCGGCGTCGGATTGTTGGGCAGACCTCACGGCTTCGCTGTGGACCACGAGGGAAACATGTGGGTCACCGATGTCGGTCTTGTCCCAAACCAGATGGGCGCTGTCGTTGTGAAGCTCAGTCCGGGCGGGGAAGTCCTGATGACGCTCGGCACCCCCGGTGTCACTGGGCAAGGTCCCGACACGTTTAATCGGCCAAGCGGGGTCGCTGTGGCCCCAAACGGCGAGATCTTCGTCACGGATGGGGAAGGCCCCAACAACCGGGTGGTGAAGTTCACTAGTGAAGGTCGCTTCATAAAGGCATGGGGCTCGACGGGATCGGAGCCCGGTAACTTCAGCAGCCCCCACGACCTCGCGATCGATTCCCGCGGGCGAGTGTTCGTTGCCGACCGGGGAAACAGTCGAGTCCAGATCTTCGACCAGGACGGAAACTTCCTCGACCAGTGGAGAAATTTTGGCCGTCCCAGCGGGATCTTTATCAACAGAGAGACGGACGTGCTCTATACGACCGACTCACAATCGAACTCCAGGAACAATCCGGGTGTCCGCAGGGGAATCTACATTGGGAGCGCCATAACCGGTGAGGTCACGTATTTCATTCCGGATCCCGACCTCGCCATCGCTGACCGGACCCGAATCTCCGGCGCTTCGGGCGTGGCGGCAGACGCCACGGACACCGTCGTGTATGGGGCGGACGTGGCCCCATGGCAGTTGCGAAAATATATCAGGCCTTAGCGCCGGCTAATTGCCCCTCGTTGCTGTCATGGCCTCCCGGATCGCCCTGACCGTGACGTCGGTTCGGAACTCGATGAGGCGGCGGCCGTGCTCGATCGTCTTTTCGGCGGGCAGAATGCTGATTCCGTTGATCGATGCCTTGCCGGCCTTGATTCGCTGCTCCAGCCGGACATGCCGCGGATCGTCGTTCATGATGATCGACGTGATGTAATAGTCGTCGTGGAGTCCTTCGAGGCGAGGATCCTCGTCGACACCCAGGACATCCCGTTGGTAGGTCACCACGTCGTCGTAGTTGTAATACTCGGGGATGTGGTAGATTCCGGTGGAACCGCCCCGCCACGCTGTGGAAAGTGCGTCGGCCACCGCTGCCATCGGCCCCCGATTACCCCCGCTGTCGCCCATGAGTATGATGTTTCGGAAGCCCTGAGACTTCAGGCTGGTGGCCATGTCGGTCAGCATGGCCTGGTACGTCGCCCGAGACAGCACAACGGTCCCCGGAGAGCGGCTGCTGCCTGGATTGCCCGGCTCGAGGGTCACAATGGGCGCGATCAACGCGTCACCGAGCCTCCTCGCTATCGACTCGCCCATGACGCTCAGCACGTGATTGTGCTTCCCGGTGGTGAGGTACGGGCCGTTCTCCTCGATGCCGCCCGTCAGGATCAAGGCGGTCGTTTTCCCTTCCGCTAATGCGTCTCGGACTTCCATCATGGTGAGCTCTTCGATCCAAACGTTGTCGAGAGCTTCGATGGGGCGCGGCATGTTCATTACGTCGAGCAGACCCGGCTCTTGGGCTGTTGCGGTGGTCGCTCCACCACTGAACGCGAGAATCAACAGCGGCGCCACACAGGACGATCTCTTCACGGAACCCCTCCTCGATCTTTACGGAAGCGACTTTCCTGCAATCTGACTCATCAGTTTCGTGGCCACAAGCTCACCTCTAGCCCCTCTCGTGCCGACCGGACCGCCTTCTGGTCGACCCGTACCGCCCTCTTGCCGACCCGCTTCGAGGAAAGGTCGGAATCCCGTGCGTTTTTGGCGGTGAACGGTGGCGACTTCCACAAGGTATCGGGCCACACCTGGCGAAACCGGCGCCTTCGTGGCATCATTTGACACTGAACGCCTCGACCTGGATTTTGGAAGGGTCGGTACGGCGGTTGAAAAGCGGTCGGAAAGGCAAGCGGTTGGGACGTCTGCAGCTTGAAGACGAGCGCGGACCTCAGCATGTGACGGAGGGCCATACAAGAATGAAGAGACTCAGTGCCGCTGTGGTCGTTGTCCTGCTCGTTCTCGCGGGTCGCACCCCGGTCCTCGGCTCCACGCTGAGCCAGCAGGGAGTGATCGGGCCGTCCGCCATCCGCGAAGCGACCGACACCTCCCCTTCCAACGCCTTGGACGGAGCAGTCGAGGCGTATTTGGCGGGTTTCTCTAGTCGGGAAGTGGTGTTGGCTGCCGCCCCCCCGAGGACAGGCGGCACGGTGGGCGGGGAGCTCCGAGGTCGCGGGGCGGAGGTGCGCTCAGGGCTGGAGATTTCGGCCGTTACCCTGACCGATGTGGTACGTCAATACTGCGTGGTATGCCACAACGACGGGATGTTGACGGGGAACCTGACGCTGTCGGATTTCGACGTGGAGCGGGCGGCGGAGCGGGCGGAGACGGCGGAAAAGATGATCGTGAAGCTTCGGGCCGGGATGATGCCTTCTCCTGGGGCGCCCCGGCCGAGTCCGGACACGCTGCTGGCGCTGGTGGAGACTCTGGAGAGCGTGATCGACGCGGCGGCGGCTCTGGATCCGAATCCGGGGCGGCGAACGTTCCAGCGGTTGAATCGTGCGGAGTATTCGCGCTCGGTGGAGGATCTGTTGGGGCTGAAGGTGGATGCGGGGGATTACCTGCCGCTGGATACGAAGAGCGCGAACTTCGACAACATCGCGGACGTTCAGATGTTGTCACCGACGCTGATGGCGGCCCACTTGACGGCTGCTGCCCAGATCAGCCGCCTGGCTGTTGGCGACGCCAATGCTCCGGTCGGCTCGAGGACGTACACGAATCCCGGGTACGTCACGCAGTGGGATCGCGTGGAGGGTGCGCCGCGGGGGACCCGTGGTGGAATCTCCGTTGTCCACAACTTCTGGGCTGACGGTGACTACATCTTCAAGCTCGCCTTCGAGCACACGACGACGGGGGAGTTCTACGGAATGACAACGGACTCCGGCGAGCAGATCGAGGTCTCCGTCGATGGTGAGCGAGTGGCGCTTTTGGAAGTCGATAAATGGATGCATACCCGGGACCCCAACGGGGTCAACATGGAGACCGAGGCCATTTTCGTACGGGCGGGGCCGCATAGGGTGACCGCGGCATTTGTACGGAACTTCGAGGGGCTCATGGAGGACTTGATGTCGCCTCACGATTGGTCCCTCGCCGACCGGCAGATCGGCGTCCGAGGCTATGGCGTAACGGCTCTGGCGCACTTGAAGGATCTCGTCATCAACGGCCCCCATAACCCCACGGGTGTTTCGGAGACACCGAGCCGGCGCAAGATCTTCACCTGTCGCCCCACGTCGTCGGCCGAAGCCAGGCCGTGCGCCGAGGAGATCATCGGCCGCCTTGGCGCGCAAGCATTCCGGAGGGCCCTCACACCGGGCGAGCTCGACAACTTGATGATGTTTTTCGAGGAGGGAGGGGAGCCCGGGGGCTTCGAGATGGGTATCAGAACGGCCCTGCAAGCCATTTTGGCGAGTCCGGACTTCGTGTTCCGGTTCGAGGAGCGCCCGAGTGACGTCGAGCCGGGAGAGAGCTACCGGATCGACGATCGCGATCTCGCCTCGCGCCTCTCGTTCTTCCTCTGGAGCAGGCCGCCGGACAGCGAGCTGATGTCCGTGGCCGAACGGGGGGAGCTCTCCGATCCCGAAGTGCTGGAGCGACAGGTCCGCCGGATGTTGGAGGACCCACGTTCGGAAGCGTTGGGTCCTAGATTCGCCGGCCAGTGGCTCCGACTCGAAGACCTCGACAAGGTTCATCCAGACCGGCTCTTGTACCCCGACTTCCACCAGCAGCTCGCGGATGGCATGCGGCTGGAGACGGAGATGTTCTTCAACAGCCTGGTCCGGGAAGACCGGAGCATGCTCGATCTCTTCAACGCCGACTACACGTTTCTCAACGAGCCTCTCGCCAGACACTACGGAATTTCTGGCGTGACCGGGGAAGAGTTCCGGCGTGTGACGTACCCGGACGACAAGCGAAGGGGCCTATTTGGGCATGGAAGCGTGCTCACGCTGACTTCGCACGCGAACAGGACGTCGCCCGTACTCCGCGGTAAATGGGTCATGGAGGTTCTGCTCGGCACCCCGCCGCCGCCACCACCACCCGGCGTGCCGGATCTGGACCAGACGGAAGTCATAAGCGACGGCCGAATGCTCACGACGCGCGAGCGTATGGAGATGCACCGCACCAACGTGGTGTGCAGCTCCTGTCACAAGTTCATGGATCCCATCGGGCTGGCACTCGACAACTTCGACGTCACGGGACGATGGCGGATCAGAGAGAACGGGGTGCCGCTGGACACGCAGGGGGAGCTCTACGACGGGACCCCCGTGACGAGCCCCGAGGATCTACGTCAGGCGCTCCTGCGGCGGCCGATCCCGCTGGTCCGAACATTTACGGAAAACCTGATGGCTTATGCCCTCGGCCGTCGAATCGAGTATTATGACAAGCCCACGATTCGAGCGATCACGGCCCAGGCCGAGGCCGACGACTACCGCATGTCTTCCTTCATTTTGGGGGTGGTCAAGAGCGGTGCATTCCAGATGAGCAGGGTCGAGACGACGGTGCAGACGAGTCCGTAGGGACGGTAACGCGAACTGAGCTAAGACAGCACACGAGGAGGCAGAAGATGGATTTTATTACGGGCAGGCACATTTCCCGCCGCGAGGTCCTTCGCGGTCTAGGCGCTACGGTGGCACTCCCCTTCCTCGACGCGATGGTTCCTGCGGGGATACGTGGTGCGACGGCCCGTGCCGCGGTCGCTACCGATCAAACCCGCCTGGTCGCCATCGAGATGGTGCACGGCGCGGCCGGGAGCAACCAATACGGTGCCTCCAAGCACCTGTGGGGCCCCGCGAAGGTCGGCCGTGACTTCGATCTGACGCAGGGTTCCTTGAGCTCGCTCGAGCCCTACCGGGACTATCTCACGATCATCAGCAACACGGATGTCGAGGGGGCGGAAGCGATCACGGCACCCGAGATCGGCGGCGACCACTTCCGTTCGAGCTCCGTATTCTTGACGCAAGCCCATCCCAAGCAGACCGAAGGCTCGGACGTCCTTGCCGGAACGTCGCTCGACCAGTTTTACGCCAAGCGATTCGGTCAGGATACGCCCATCCCTTCGATGCAACTGTGTATCGAGAACATCAACCAATCGGGTGGTTGTGCGTATGGATACACCTGCGTGTACACGGACTCGATCAGCTGGTCGTCGCCCACCGAGCCGCTTCCCGTGATCCGTGATCCCAGGGTCGTATTCGAGCAGCTTTTCGGAGCCGGCGGCACGTCCGAAGAGCGTTCTCTTCGGAGAAGGACCGACCGAAGCATCCTCGATTGGATCACCGGCAGGGTCGGGCAGCTCAGGCGGAACTTGGGGCCCGCCGACCGGGAGCGGTTGGAGGGGTACCTGGATGACATCCGTGAGATCGAAAGGCGGATCGAGCGCATCGAGGAGTACAACGCCAGTGGTGAGGTGAGGGAGATACCCGAGGCGCCGGCCGGTGTCCCGGATTCCTTCGAGGAGCACGTCAAGCTGATGTTCGACATGCAGGTGCTGGCCTTCGAGTCCGACCTGACTCGTGTCTTCTCCCTAAAAATGGGACGCGATTCCTCGGCCCGGGTCTTTGCGGAGAGTGGGGTCGACACGCCGTTCCACCCCGCGTCGCACCATGGCGGGAACGAACAAGCGATCGAGGAATTCGCTCTCATCAATCGCTACCACGTGAGCATGATCCCGTACTTCCTCGACAAGCTGAAGAACACGATGGACGGCGACACCAACTTGTTGGACAAGTCGATGATCATCTATGGATCGCCGATGGGCGACCCCAACCTCCACAACCACAAGCGTTGTCCGCTCTTCGTGGTCGGCGGTGCCAACGGGAAGCTCGACGGTAACCTGCACCTCAAGGCGCCCGACGGTACGCCCATGGCGAACGTAATGCTCTCCATGTTGCAAAAGCTGGGGTTAGAAGACATGGAACGCTTCGGCAACAGCACCGGGGAGTACTCTTTGACCATCTGACGGGGCTGTTCAGAAACTCAGCCACCCAATTGAGAGGCACGAGCCCATGCGGCAGGAACAAGACAGACGTGGCGCACGCTTGAGCGTGATGGGGACGCTGCTGGTCAGCGTGCTGTTTTTCGGTGCGACCCCCCCGGACTCACCGGTGGCCGACGCGGCGATGAGAGGCGACGTCGCGGCTGTTCGGGCGCTGCTCCAGGACGGCGCCGACGTGAACGCGGCCCAAGGCGACGGGATGACCGCCCTACATTGGGCGGCGGAGGCGGGTGATTTGGAGATGGTGGGGATGTTGCTCTACGCCGGGGCCAACGTACAGGGGGTGACGCGGCTCGGTGACTACACTCCACTGCATCTGGCCAGCAAGGCGGGTAATGAAAGGGTCGTTGCCGGTCTTCTCGAGGCGGGGGCTGATCCGAGTGCCTACACGACCACGGGTGAAGTCACGCCACTTCATTTCGCCGCAGTATCGGGCAGTGCGGCCTCGGTCGAGGTACTCCTCGGTCATGGCGCAGCCGTGAATGTAAGAGAGTCCGTTCGAGGGCAGACGCCCCTGATGCTGGCCGCGGGGCTCAACCGGGTCGAAGCCGTTCGGGTGCTTCTCGAGAACGGGGCGGACCCTTCGCTCCGCACGGAGGCCATCGATATTCCGGCACGCGATCGTGCGGACCGGGAGAGCTCGGCGCGGCGTGACGAGGTCATCGCAGCGTTCAAGGAGGAACAGGCCCCGGGCGATCTGGGTTGGCAACCCGACTCCAGGCAAGTGCAGGCCGCGGTTAGTGCGGCCTGGGCGATAGGTGGGGCCGAGCTCGTGGAGGATGATCCTCCAGAGAATGCCGAAGAGGCGGAGGATGATCGACCGGACTATGACCGCCAAGCCGAGGCCAGATACGCTTCTTACAGTGACAATGTGGGGGGTCTAGGTGGGTTCACGGCGTTGATCCACGCCACCCGAGAAGGCCACGTGGAATCCGCGATGGCCCTTCTGGACGCCGGCGCGGACATCGACCAACCGAGCGAGGGAGATCACTCGAGCCCGCTCCTGATCGCCGTGATCAACGGCCACTTCGATCTGGCGGTGCTTCTGTTGGATCGGGGTGCGGACCCCAACCTGGCCAGTGACCTCGGCGCAACGCCTCTTTTTTCAGCCTTGAACGTGCAGTGGGCTCCGAAAGCCCGATATCCTCAACAGAACGCTTACAAGCAGCAGCAGGCGGTCTATCTCGACGTCATGGAAGCCCTGCTCAAGGCGGGAGCCGACCCTGACGTGCGCCTTTCGAAGCATCTTTGGTATATGAGTTACACGTTCGATCAATTGAACGTGAACACGACGGGAGCGACGCCTTTCTGGAGAGCCGCCTACGCCACCGACGTGCCGGCCATGCGCCTTCTGATGGACCACGGTGCGGATCCGAACGTTCCGACCCAGATGGTGCCGTCGCGAAGGCGCCGTCCGGATCAGCTAGAGGACCTCTCAGGGTTGCTGCCTGTTCCGCTAGGGGGCGCGGCTGTGTACGCGATCCATGCGGCTACGGGGGTGGGCTACGGCGAGGGCTTCGCCGGGAACGCCCATCGGCACGTGCCGGATGCCTGGCTTCCGGCTGCGAGGTACCTCATCGAGGAGCTCGGTGCGGATGTGAACGCACGGGATCTAAACGGATACGCGCCGCTTCACCATGCCGCCGCGCGGGGGGATAATGAGTTGATTCGCTACCTCGTTGAGCAAGGTGCCGACGTGATGCTCGTGAGTAGGAAGGGGCAGACGACCGTAGACATGGCCAACGGTCCCTGGCAGCGGATCCAGCCGTTTCCCGAGACCATGGCGTTGCTCGAAAGCCTCGGCGCCGTCAACAACCACAACTGTGTGTCCTGTTGAGTCCTAGTCACAGCTGGTTGTGAAGGCCGGAGGCCGAGCATCATGAAGACACTGAGTGCTGCGCTGATCGGGATCGCGCTTCTTCTGGTAGGTGGAACGGCCGACACCGGTTGGGCTCGACAGGAGCCGGGAGTGCGTGGCGCTCTCGTGACGGCCGGCTCTGCCCAGGGTGTGGCCACCCCTCCCCAGTCATCCGCAGTGATGGTCGAGCAGTATTTGGCGACTCGGGCGGGTGAGGGTCTTCGTGGGGTCGCGCCGGCCGGAGTCGCTCCGCTCGTCATCCCCCCCGAGGACCTCAACGGAGTCCTTCGGCAGTACTGCGTGGTTTGCCACAATGACGTGATGCTGACGGGGAACCTCACCCTGTCTGAGTTCGACGTGGCAGACACTCCACGGCTGGCGCAGACGGCCGAGAAGATGATCGTGAAGTTGAGGGCGGAGATGATGCCCCTCCCGGGCGCCCCGCGGCCGAGCTCGGACACGCTCCTGGCGCTTGTCGAGACGCTGGAGACGTTGATCGACGAAGCGGCGGAGGCCTATCCGAATCCGGGAATCCGGACCTTTCAGAGGCTGAATCGGGCCGAATATGAGAGCTCGATCCAGGATCTCCTGGGGCTCGACATCGACGCGGCGGATTACCTGCCGCTAGACACGAAGAGCGCCAACTTCGACAACATCGCGGACGTGCAACTGCTCTCCCCGACGTTGCTGAACTCCTATCTGGCCGCTGCTGGCGAGGTGAGCCGCTTGGCGCTCGGTTCTGCAGACGCCTCGGCGAGCGAGGCGACCTACACGGTTTCCCGATTGGCTTCGCAGAGAGAGCAGGTGGAGGGGGCGCCACGTGGCACCCGAGGTGGCCTCTCTCTGGTGCACAACTTCCCGGCAGACGGTGAGTATCTCTTCCGGGTTTCGTTCCACCACGAGACCACCGGCACCCTCTTCGGCAACGGTAGGGCGGCGCTCCATACGGCCGAGGCTCCCGAGCAGCTCGAGATCTCCATCAACGGGGAGCGCGTAGCCCTGCTCGAGGTCGGTCGCTGGATGCAGGCGTCGGATCCCGACGGCGTAAACCTGCGTACCGGCCCCATCCACGTGCGTGCGGGTCCGCAGCGGGTTTCGGCCGCATTCATCCAGAGATTCGAGGGACCTCTCCAAGATCTGCTGTCTCCGCACGATTGGTCCTTGGTGAGCACGAGCATCGCCGACTCATACGGGTTTCAGAGCTTGCCCCACCTACGGGATCTGGCCATCAACGGTCCCCACAACCCTACGGGCGTCTCGGAGACGACCAGCCGCCGAAAGATTTTCACCTGTCGTCCGACGGCGCCCGACGAGGCGAAGCCCTGCGCCGAAGAGATCATCTCAAGCCTGGGCGGTCGGGCTTTCCGGAGACCCCTCACCGACGACGAGCTCGGTGACCTGATGGGCTTCTACGAGATCGGCGGGGAGGACGGGGGCTTCGAGTCGGGCATCAGGCAGGCGCTGGAAGCTATCCTGGCGAGTCCCCGTTTCGTGTTCCGCTTCGAGGAGCAACCCGCCGATGTCGAGGCGGGTGAGAACTACCGGATCAGTGACCTGGCCCTGGCCTCGCGCCTGTCGTTCTTCCTTTGGGGCACGCCCCCGGGTGAGCACCTCAGGGCGCTCGCCCTTGAAGGCCGACTCTCCGATCAGGTCGTTCTCGAGGAGCAGGTCCACCGAATGCTGGCGGACCACCGGTCGGAGGCCCTGGGCTCGAGGTTTGCAGCGCAGTGGCTCCGCTTGTCGGATCTGGAGAAGATGAATCCGGACGTGCGAGAGTACCCCGACTTCGACGAGTCCCTCAAGGCCTCGTTGTTTCGCGAGACGGAGCTGTTCTTCAACAGCATTGTCCGCGAAGACCGGAGCGTGTTGGACCTGTACACCGCAGACTACACGTACGTCAACGAGCGTCTTGCCAAACATTACGGCATGTCCGACGTCACGGGGCCGCACTTTCGTCGAACGCAGTACGCTGACGACCAGCGCAGGGGTTTGCTGGGACATGGGAGCATTCTGATGCTGACCTCCCACGCGGGCAGGACCTCACCGGTGCTTCGTGGCAAGTGGGTCATGGAGGTGCTTCTAGGCACGCCGCCCCCACCGCCCCCGCCGGGTGTGCCGGACCTGGAGGAGACCGACGACGTGGAGGATGGCCGGTTGATCACGACGCGCGCACGGATGGAAGAGCATCGCGCGAACCCCGTGTGCAGCTCCTGTCACAAGTTCATGGATCCCATTGGGCTGTCACTCGACAACTTCGATGCCACTGGCAGGTTTCGCATCAAGGAAAACGGTGTTCCCCTCGACACCCGCGGCGAGATGTACGACGGAACTCCTTTGACGAGTCCTGAGGATCTACGACAGGCGCTGCTGGCGCGCCCGATTCCATTGGTCCGGACGTTCACGGAGAATCTCATGGCCTACGCCCTCGGCCGGCGGGTCGAGTACTACGACCAGCCGACGATCAGGGCGATCGCCGAGCAGGCGGGAGCCAACGGCAATCGCATCTCGTCCTTCATCTTGGGAGTCGTGAACAGTCCGGCGTTCCAGATGAGCAGGGGAGAGGCCGAGTTTGCGGAAGAAAGCGGAGGATGATGATGCAGGGGTGCACGGCGTTCGAGTCTGCATGACCGTAGAGGAGGAACAGAGGAGGCGTTGACAATGGAGTTCATCACAGGAAAGCACATCTCCCGCCGCGAGGTTCTGCGCGGTCTAGGCGTGACGGTTGCGTTGCCGTTCCTGGACGCGATGATACCCGCGGGGAGGTTGTGGGCTAAATCAGGTATGGCCGCTGCGGCCGACCCCACGCGCCTGGTGTGCATCGAGATGGTGCACGGTGCAGCCGGATGCAACGAATGGGGAGCTACCCAGAACCTGTGGTCACCGGCCAACGTGGGCCGTGACTTCGACCTCTCGCCCACGAGCATCGCACCGCTCGAGCCGTTCCGGGACTATCTGACCATCATCAGCAATACGGACGTGCAGGGAGCCGAGGCCGAGATACCCAAAGAGATCGGCGGGGATCACTTCCGCTCGAGTGCCGTGTTCCTTACGCAGGCCCATCCCAAACAAACCGAGAGCTCGGACGTCGAGGCAGGTGCCTCGCTGGACCAGCTCTATGCAAACCGGTTCGGCCAGGACACGCCCATTCCGTCCATGCAGCTCTGTATCGAGACCGTGGATCAAGCAGGTGGATGCGCTTACGGGTACTCCTGCGTGTATACGGATACGATCAGTTGGGCGGCGCCCGACGAGCCTCTTCCAATGATTCGGGATCCTCGGATCGCCTTCGACCAGCTTTTCGGCGCCGGGGGCAGTGCGGAGCAGCGAGCCGCACGCCGGCGGAGCAGCAGTAGCATTCTCGACTGGATCACGGATGACGTGGCTCAGCTGAAGAGGGGCCTGAGGCCGAGCGACAGGCGGCGCATGGACCAGTATCTGGAGAACATCCGCGAGATCGAGCGACGGATCCAGGGGATCGAAGCGTACAACGCGAGCGGTGAAGTGCGGGAGTTGCCAGAGGCGCCTGCCGGCGTGCCGGATTCGTTCGATGAGCACGTCCGGCTGATGTTCGACTTGCAGGCTCTGGCGTTCGAAGCGGATATGACACGCGTCTTCTCGTTCAAGATGGGGCGCGATGCTTCGTCGCGGGTTTACCCGGAAAGTGGCTCCGACAAGCCGTTCCACCCCGCGTCCCATCACGGAGGCAATCCCGAGGCGGTCCTCGAGTTCGCCCAGATCAACCAATACCACGTCGGCTTGGTGCCGTACTTCCTCGAGAAGCTGCAGAACACGATGGAGGGGGACGGCACGCTACTCGACAAGACCATGATCATCTACGGGTCTCCCATGGCTGACGGGAACCTTCACAATCACAAGCGTTGTCCGCTCTTCGTGGTGGGAGGTGCGAACGGCCAACTCGAAGGCAACATGCACCTCTCGGCTCCGGCCGGAACGCCGATGGCGAATGTAATGCTGAGCCTCATGCACAACCTGGGCCTCGACGACATGCAAAGCTTTGGTGATAGCACGGGCGAGTTCCCGTTGACGATCTGACCGGGACGTCGCCCAGAAGACCTTCGGAGGAACACGGGAGGGGCACACGCTATATGTCGGACGGAAAAGCGAGAAGCGGACTACACGTTCACGTGATCGGGGCCCTGTGCCTCACCACCTTGCTCTGGACAGCGCACGCGGAGACGCCCGTCGCCGATGCCGCCATGCGTGGCGAAATCGAAGTGGTGAGGGCGTTGCTGAAGCAGGGTGCGGATGTGAACGCCGCACAGGGGGACGGCATGACGGCGCTCCACTGGGCGGCGGAGAACGGGGATGTCGAGATCACGGCGATGCTCATCTTTGCCGGAGCCAACCTGGAAGGGGGGACCCGCCTGGGTGACTACACACCGCTGCACCTGGCCAGTAAAGCCGGGCAGGGGCCGGTGGTCGAGACGTTGTTGGGGGCCGGTGCCGACCCGAATGCCAGGACGTCGACAGGTGCCGCGACGCCCCTCCATTTCGCCGCCGCCGCCGGCAACACAGAGGCTGTAGCAGCCCTGGTCGACCACGGTGCGGTGATGGACGCAAGGGAGTCCCAGTGGGGACAGACGCCCCTGATGTTCGCGGCGGCGTTCGACCGGGTCGAGGCCGTGAACATGCTTCTGGAGCGTGGCGCAGACCTCACGATCACGGCGAAGGTCGTGGATATCATTGAACGCGAAGCCGAGGATCGGATCGCCCGCGCACGTCGCAACACGCTTCAGGTAGCGCTCCAGTCGACCCAGCAGCAGGGGGCCGAACCGCCGTCGCGTCCAGGTGCCGCGGCCGAGCCGCGTCGCGCGGCGGAGGAGCCGGCCCGGGGGCAGGGCGCCTATCCGAGCGAGCGGCCGGGGCCTACACAGGGGGCGCCGCAAGAGACGCCACTCCTCCCGGATGAGATCGATCCCCTTTCCTACGCCGACCTGGTGGGCACACACGGGGGTCTTTCGGCGCTCCTCCTCGCGGCTCGAGAAGGCCATGTCGAGTCCGTACGGGCTCTACTGGACGCTGGCGCCGACATCGATGCGTTGGGTGCGGGCGACCATACGAGTCCCATGCTGATGGCTGCGGTCAATGGCCACTTCGATTTGGTGGAGCAGCTCTTGGAGTGGGGAGCGGATCCGAATTTGGCGAGCGACGCGGGTGCCACGCCGCTCTATGCGGTGCTCAACATGGAGTGGGCGCCCAAAGCGCGTCATGCACAGCCGGTCGACTATCGGCAGCAGGAGGTGGCCTACCTGAATTTGATGGAGATGCTGCTGGAGGCTGGAGTGGACCCCAATGTTCGACTGAAGAAGAACCTGTGGTACACGACGTACGGTCGGGACATGTTGGGTGTGAATCGAACGGGAGCGACGCCGTTTTGGCGTGCCGCCCATGCGACGGACGTCGCGGCCATGCGCCTGCTTCTGGCCTACGGTGCGGATCCGAACATCCCGACCCAGGTGGTGCCCTCCCGAAGGGGCCGTCGGGATCAGCTAGAGGACCTGTCAGGGATGCTGCCAGTTCCGGTCGGCGGGCCCGCAGTGGCCCCGATCCTCGCGGCCTCGGGCGTGGGGTATGGTCAGGGCTACGCAGGCAACACGCACCGGCATGTGCCGGACGGATGGATTCCGGCTGTGACGTTCCTCCACGAAGAGCTCGGTGCCGACGTGAACGCAAGGGATCATGACGGCTACTCTCCGGTCCACCACGCTGCGGCCAGGGGTGACAACGAGCTGATCCTCTACCTGGTCTCGCAGGGCGCCGACGTGACGTTGGTGAGCCGGCGAGGGCAGACCACCGTCGATATGGCGAACGGCCCCGTGCAGCGTATCCAGCCGTTCCCCGCGACGATCGAGCTCCTCGAGAGCCTGGGCGCCATCAACAACCACAACTGTGTGTTATGCTGATACGGGCGCTGCTCAACCGTCGAGGCCGGGGATACCGAGCCTGACAAGGCCGGGTTACTGATTCGCTTCTCCGGCCCGTATCTGGAGGACTTCGATCGTGGCACCCTGCGGGCAAAGTGTCGAATCGGCGATGCCCCCCTCGACGACGACGCGGTCTCCAGCCTCGAAGCCCGAGAGGTCCCCCACCAGGGTGTAGAGCACACCCTCGTCGGTCAGCAATCCGGGCACCGGGCAATCCCCGACTCCGTTCGTGATCCGACCTTGCCTCTCCACCGTTCCATCCGGAGTGAGCACGAAGAACTCGTCCGACACAGCGATCGGGATGAAGTAGAAGTCGAAGACGATGAAAATGTGAGTCAGGTCGGGTTGCGTCCAGGACGGGACGGTCACCGTCAAGGAGAGCTCACCCCTATCGTTGGTCATGGCCTGGCCGATCTCCTCGAAGCCCACTTCGGTGGCCCCAATGCCGATCCGTACCGGGGTGATCGCCGGCATGCCGGTCGCGCTGAGGGTGACGACCGTTCCGGCTCGCCCGCTTCGTGGAGAGAGGGTCTCGATCCGGCGAGACACGGCGTGCAGAGAGCTTTCCAGGGGATTGGGCGTCTGGGCGGCCACCTCCCGGCCCGGCCCGAAGCCCAAGACGATCCCCACGGCCGCGATCGCGACGACGGATAGAGGGCTCCCATCCCGGCGCCAAGGATTTACCTTATTGATCCGCATGAGTCTTCTCCGTCGCTTCTGGGCCTCTCGGGCCGAATCCATGCTGGCACCCCGGAATATAGGACGCCATCATCGGAGGACGATAGGGAGGGGACGACCCTTCGGTTTTCCGTTCCTGAAACCCCGGACAACTCGCTGTGTAGTCTCTCGGACACGCCATGGAGGTCTCAATGAAAACACGCAGCGCGGTATACGGGCTGTTCCTGGTATTCGTCAGCGCGGGGCTCTCGGCCCAAGAGCGGCCCAATACGATGTTCCTCGAGGAGCTCACGTGGACCGAGGTGCGCGAAGCGATCGACAACGGCACCACGACGATCATCGTACCGACGGCCGGGACGGAGCAGAACGGACCGCACATGGTGCTCGGGAAGCACAAGTTCATCATCAACCACACGTCCGACCTCATCGCCCGCGAGCTGGACAACGCGCTCGTGGCTCCTGTGGTCACGTACGTGCCCGAGGGATCTGTCGAGAACATCGGCGGCCATATGCGCTATGCGGGGACGATCACGCTCCCGAACGAGTACTTCATGAAGCTGCTGGAGTACGCGGCGCGGAGCCTGGCGATCCATGGCTTCACCGACATCGTCTTCATCGGCGACAGCGGCGGAAATCAGGGCGGAATGCGGGACGTATCAGCCATGCTCAACGAGGAGTGGGCGGGCGAGCCGGCTCGAGTCCACTTCGTAGGAGACTACTACTCCGCTTCACGCACGGAATTCCGGGAATGGTTGATGGAGGAGCACGGTGAGACCGACGAGACGATCGGCGGCCACGCCGGGATCAGCGACACGTCGCAGCTCCTCTACGTCGCGCCCCAGCACATCCGAGGGGACCGGCTGGCTCCCCTCGGTGGTGGCGAAGGCAGCGGGGTCTCGGGCGATCCCACGAGGGCATCGTTCGAGCGGGGCCGGAGGGGGATCGAGGTCAAGGTCGAAACGGCGCTGCGGCAGATCCGGGAGCTCATGCGAGGGTAGGGTGCATCGCGCCAGGCGGCCTACCAGCCCCGGGGGTGCTGGAGCGTAGCGACGCTAGTCGTTATGAGCCTGCTCGTACTTCCGCTGCTCGATCACGCGCTCCGTCGCTTGGGCCTTGTCACGCTTCTTCGCGGCTCTCATGCTCATGGCCCTCGTGGACGATGAGTGGACCCTCGGTAGGGAGAGCAACCGCTTGAGATCCTGGCTCTGGCAGGAGGGGCACTCAGGCTCTGTGTCTCCCCGGACCAATGTCTCGAACTCATGCCCGCACGCTTCACAGGAGTACTCGTAGATCGGCATTTATTCCTCCATTTGGACCCCCTAATGTTCCACGAAAGACGGGCACCGGGCAAGCTCTCGACGTGATGGAGGTCCTCCTTACGGGCGTCGATCCGCGCGTTTCATTGAGGATCAGTCCCTGCCGGGGTCGATCCGCACGATGGTGTAGATAATCGACTCTGGAATCTCGGAGAAGTAGTGCGGCGTGCCCGCTGCGATGATGATAATGTCGCCCTCGGCGACCTGACGGGTCACCGCACCTTCCATGCCGTTCCCCGTCCACCCGGGCCCCGACGTCCCGGGTCGGCGAGCCGTGCTCCCACTCCCACGGGGCCGCGGATCGATCAGGCGCCCGCCGGTGACCATTGTGCCTGAGCCTTCCAGGACGGTGTAGACCTCGGTGACTTCGCTGTGGATCGTGCCGGCGACGACGTTCGCCGCCCGGCCCCGAGAAACGACAGCGACGCTGACATCATACCCGCCCACATCGAGGGTCCGTATCGGCGTGTCAATGATGCCGGGCACGATCTCGATCGCGTTCTCCAAGGTGGCTTGAATGTCGCCGGCCGTCACATCGACCGCCGGGATGGATGTCGAGCCCGCCTGCGCTAGCACGAGCAAGGCTCCAAGAATGTTCGACATGGCCCCTCCGTTCCTTGTTCACGACGACCTTACGCATCAAACTCGATCGACCGGATTATAGGTGGAGAGCCGTTGTCGCGCAGCCTTTGAAGGCTGGAGTCCACCCCCATTCACTCACCGCCGGCCATCCACACATGCGCTCGTCCGACCCTTGCATGGGCAGACGGCAAGCGTTCACCTTGAGTCACCATGTTTGTGCCTGAGGCCTTTCCGATCGCTCTGCTCATGATGATCACCAGCATGATTTGCTGGGGATCGTGGGCAAACACCTACAAGCTGACCAAGGGCTATCGGTTCGAGCTGTTCTACTGGGACTATGCGATCGGGATCTTTCTGATCTCTGTGGTCCTGGCGCTGACGCTCGGCTCGATGGGGTCGACGCCCGAGGGTTTCTTCCTCAACGTGCGTCTGGCGGACCCGTCCAACGTCGCGTACGCCATGGTCGGCGGGGTGATCTTCAACGTGGCCAATCTGCTGCTCGTAGCGGGAATCGAGCTCGTCGGGCTGGCGGTGGCGTTTCCCGTGGCGATCGGCATCGCGCTCGTGGTCGGCGTCGTCCTCAGCTACGCCGTTCAGCAGACCGGCGATCCGTGGCTGCTCGGACTGGGAGTCTCCCTCGCCATCGTGGCCGTCATCATGGACGGCCAGGCGTACGCCAGGCTGAGCGCCCAGCGTCAGGTCGTTCCGCGGAAGGGCATCATGGTATGTCTCGTGTCGGGGCTTCTGATGGGATTGTTTGCACCCTTTGTGACGAGGGCGCTCACGGCCGGGGAGCCCTTGGGTCCGTACAGCATCGCGGTGTTCTTCACGCTTGGTGCCTTGCTCTCGTGCTTCATCGTGAACGTGTACTTCATGAGGCATCCGATTGCCGGCCCGCCAGTGACGTTCGGTGACTACGTGTCGGCTCGGCCCGTCGACCACGGCCTCGGGATTCTGGGTGGGGCCGTCTGGGGCGTCGGAACCGTCTTCAATTTCGTCGCGGCGAGCCTGGTCGGAGTGGCGATCGCGTATGCGATCGGCCAGGCGGCTCCGATGGTCGCCGCGGCATGGGGCGTCTTCGTATGGAGCGAGTTTCGGGGGGCTCCACGCAGCTCCTGGCTGTATCTGGGTGCGATGTTCATCCTGTACCTTCTGGCCATCGTTGTCATCTCGCGGGCGTACCTGGCCGGATGAACGGATGTCGAGAACGAGGGCATGATGTGACGATGAAGCTTGGGCGTGTGCTCTGCCTGACGGCGCTGGTGGTGTCCATGGATACTGGAGGCGCGGTTGCTCAGCAGCACAGGGTGATCTTCGACACCGACTTTGCGGTCCCTCCGCAGGACGATGGGATGGCGCTGATCTTGGCGTTGCACTCCCCGGAGATCGAGATCCTGGGCCTCACGACGGTCGCGGGGAACTTCAGCATGGAGCGCGCCACCAGCGATGTGCTTCGGGTGCTCGAGATTGCTCAGCGGACGGACATCCCCGTGTATCGCGGGGCCGACATGCCGCTCGTTCACGAGAAATCGGACTACGCCGCGCTCGTTTGGGGCGAGTGGTGGTCCGACGAGCCACCGCCGCCACCGCCGGGTGGGTTTGCCACGAAGCAGGCCGAGGCGATCGGAGCTGCCGAGTTCATCGTGCAGACGGTGAAAGCGCATCCAGGTGAGATCACGATCCTGGCGATCGGGCCGCTCACGAACGTCGCGATGGCGATCAGACAGGCGCCGGATATCGCACCCAACGTGAAGCAGATCGTGATCATGGGTGGCGCCATCGCCCGGCTGCCGGACGGGCACGGCAACGTCACGCCAAACGCCGAGTTCAACTTCTGGGTAGACCCGGAGGCCGCTCGCGCTGTGCTCAGGTCCGGCATTCCGATCGTCCTCTCGCCGCTCAACGTCTCGCGGAAGACGGGCCTGACGAAAGAGTGGTACGAGCGGATGGCCGCCACGGATACGCCGATCACGCGCCTCATCCGAGCGACGATGGGGCCGCGGTTCGAGAGCCGTCCGGACGCGAGTGAGCTCATGTACGACCAGGTCGCCGTGGCCAGTTTGATCGACCCGTCCCTCGTCACGACGCGCGAGCTCTACGTGGACGTCGACGATACGCCGGGCCTCAATTACGGCGTGTCGGTCGGCGGCGATCAGATCTGGCCCGGGGCAGAAGGGGCGCAGCGCATGAGCGTGCAATACGACCTCGACTGGGAGCGCTTCATCACCATGTTCGTCGAGCGTGTCACGCGCCCCATCCCTTAGCATAGGTGCCAGGAGCGAATGAGCCGTTCGCCACGTATCGCTGTCGTCGGGAGCGCGAACGTCGATCTTACGACGTTGGTTCATCGCTTCCCGAAGCCGGGCGAGACCGTCTTCGGAAGGGAGTTTCATCTCGGGTTCGGCGGGAAAGGAGCCAACCAGGCTGTAGCGGCGCGCCGGTGCGGTGCGGACGTCCAGATGGTGGCGCGGGTGGGGGATGACCTCTTCGGGCCCGCGACCATCGAGCACATCGATGCAGAAGGGATCGACACCACGCACGTCGAAGCGATCGCGAACACGTCGACCGGCGTCGCGCCGATCCTGGTGGACGACACGGGACAGAACTCTATTCTCGTGGTCAAGGGTGCGAACGACCTGCTCATGCCCGGCGACGTCGACCGCGCAGCCGAGGCCCTCTCGCAGGCCGACTGCATCGTTTTGCAGCTCGAGATTCCACTGGAAACCGTGTACCACACGATCGAGCTGGCACGGTCACATGGTATTCGTTGCATCCTGAACCCTGCTCCGGGGCAGCCCTTGGACCTGGCGCGCATCGCATCGGTCGACTATCTGATCCCGAACGAGAGCGAAGCAGAAGAGATCGGTGGCATGGCCGTGCAGAGCAGCGGGGACGCAGCGGCGTGCGCAGCAGGGCTTCTTGATCGGGGCATTCAACGGGTCGTCATCACCCTCGGTGCGCAGGGCGCGCTGGTTGCGGGAAGCGACGGCACACGAGTCGTGCCGCCCTTTGAAGTCGAAGCGATCGACACGACCGGTGCCGGAGATGCGTTCATCGGCAGCTTCGCGACGTTCCTCGCCGAGGGCCGATCAGAGGGAGACGCACTCGAGCAGGCGAGCCTTTATGCTGCACTCTCCACGACCCGGGTCGGCACGCGTGAGGCGTTTCTCGACCGGGCGGCGTTCGAGAAGGAGCGAGAGAGACGGCAGGGAGACACGGAGGCAAGCGCGCGAGCGGGGTCCTGACGCATACGAATGGCGAACACCTAGGGGAGTGTGGCTGCATGCCACCGAACGTTTCGAGGAGGATAGTCCTATGAGAAATCGAGCCGTCTTGACGGCCGTCGCGCTGGCCATGGTAGTGGGGTTGGGACTCACGATCGACGAAGTGGCCGCTGCGCAGTCTGGGCCGGTGACCGACGAGATGCTGCGCAACCCGGATCCCGACGACTGGCTGATGATGCGGCGCACCTACGATGCGCACAGCTTCAGCCCCTTGGATCAGATCAACCGGGACAACGTGCAGGACTTGGAG
Source organism: Longimicrobiales bacterium (assembly GCA_965248195.1). Lineage (GTDB taxonomy): Bacteria > Gemmatimonadota > Gemmatimonadetes > Longimicrobiales > Gaopeijiaceae > UBA822. The sequence goes on from CBDFIQ010000001.1 coordinate 327,526, forward strand.
CTCGTGTGGGCGTGGGGGATCGAGAAGACTCTGATTCGCGTGGATGATCAAGTCGGGCCGATCGTCCACGACGGCGTCATGTATCTGTCTATGCCCGGCGGCTTGGTGCAGGCTCTTGATGCCGCTACGGGCGACTTCCTTTGGGAGTTTCGCCACCCGATGACGGGTCGCTTCGAGGGACGACCCGGGGGGATTCGAGGCGGACTCGTGCTCTATGGGGACAAGGCCTACGTGCACACTGCGGACGGAAAGTTAGTAGCCATCAACACCGCTGACGGCAGCCTGGCCTGGGAGAGTACGGTCTTCAACCCGGAGGACCGCTACTCCATCTCGAGCACCGGGATAGTCGTGGACGGAAAGATCCTGTCTGGTGTGCGTTGCGGCGGATTCGGGGTGAACCGCTGCTTCATTGTCGCGCATGACGCGCAGACTGGTCGGGAACTGTGGCGAAGGTACACGACCGCCGCTCCGGGAGAGCCGGGAGGCGAAACATGGGCCGGCCTCGACCTGATCTTCCGGGCTGGTGGTGATCCCTGGATGACGGGCACCTACGACCCGGAGTTGGACCTCATTTTCTGGGGCGCAGCCCAGGCCAAGCCCTGGCATCGCGTGAGTAGGGAGACGGGGGACTCCGAGCTTCTGTACACGAGCTCTACTCTGGCGCTCGATCCCGACACAGGCGAGATCGAATGGCACTACCAGTACGTCCCCGGTGAGAGCTTCGACATGGACGAGCACTTCGCCTTCATAAACGTCGACGTCGAAGGACGCGAGTCCGGCTTCATGATGGGAAAGCACGGCATCCTGTGGGAAGTCGATCGGGAGACCGGCGAGCTGATCCGAGCGAGTGACACCGGCCTGCAGAACCTCGCGGACATCGATCCCGAGACAGGGTTCGTGGGCTACCGGCCGGGCATGGTCGCGCCGATCGGTGAGAGTGTCTTCATGTGCCCCAGTCTGTCGGGGTTCAAGACCGCACGGGAGATGGCCTACAACCCGCTGACGCAGGCATTCTATATCCCCATGTCGCTCAACTGTGCACAGCAAGGTTTTGTCGAGATGGCGTATGTGGAGGGCGGCGGGGGTGTGGGTGGCTGCTGCCGAGTCGCGGAGTTCCACCCCGACTATCCCGGAATCCTTGGACAGCTGCTCGCCATGGATGTCAACGGCGAGGAGCTCTGGGCGCATCGGCAGAAGGCTCAGCTGAGCAGCTCGGTCATGAGCACGGCGGGCGGCCTGGCCTTCGTTGGTGACACCGAACGCTACGTCCGTGCTTTCGACACCGAGACGGGGGAGGTTCTATGGCGGACCCGCCTCACCACGAAGATTTCCGGGTGGCCGATGAGTTATGGTGTGGATGGGCGACAATACATCGCGATCATAACGGGTCTGGATGCGCACGGTTGGATTGCCAGGGTCGCACGACCTCTGCAGCCCGAAATCGTATGGCCGCTGGCTGGAACAGCGGTGTTCGTGTTCGCTCTGCCGGAAGACTAGGGCTACTTGGTTCGAGGAGGGTGGGCGGAGGCCCTTTCAGGGTAAACCACAGAAGGTGAGGAGTCATGAACGTGAAGGTGCCCAGGAACCGTATGGTAGTCGCTGCCGTGGCGGTGAGCTTGGTCGTAGTGGGCTGTGAGTCAGGCGGTACGGGCGATGCCCCAGGCACTGCGGGAACGCCCGGGACGCAGGGCACCGGGAACTACCCTCCTGATGCGTCCGGACCGCAGGTACCGGCCGGCGTGGCGCAATTCGCAGTAGACCCGTTCTGGCCGCAGCCACTGCCGGATAACTGGATCTTGGGGCAGGTCGCCGGCCAGTCCGTGGACAATGACGACAACGTGTGGATCATCCACCGGCCTTGGAGTGCCCAGGCTATGAACGCAGGCTCCACCCCACTGCAAACGACGCGTGATCAGACCTGGGGCCACGATCCTCTCTTGAGCCTTTGCTGCGTCACCGCCCCACCGGTCATCGCGTTCGACCCGCAGGGGAAAGTCATTCACGCGTGGGGTGGCGACAGTCCCACCGGTGAGTATCAGTGGTTCAACGGTGAGCACGGGATTCACGTCGACCACAACAACTTCGTGTGGGTCGCGGGAAATGGTGCGAATGACCACCACATGTTGAAGTTCACGAGGGACGGGGAATTCGTTCTTCAGATCGGGACGGTTGGGGAGAGCGAAGCGAGTAACGATCCGAACTCCCTCAACGGGGCCGCGGTCATGGAGGTGGACCCTGAGACGAACGAGATCTACGTGGCCGACGGTGGTCGCCTGGTCGTCTTTGACGCGGAGACGGGAGAGTTTCTCAGGCACTGGGGAGCCTATGGGCAGCCGCCCGTTGACGGGGACACAGGCCGCCCGAGCCCGCGGGACCCCAACGCGCCGCCGAGCCGCACCTGGAGCCGGCCGGTGCATGGGATGGCGATCTCCGACGACGGGCTTGTATTTGTGGCAGACCGTCCCAACAACCGGATTCAGGTTTTCCAGAAGGACGGGTCGTACGTGACCGAGACGGTCCTCCAACCGCAGACTTTCGGATTGGGATCGACGGACGGTGTGGAGTTGGATCCTTTGGATAGCGAGCGGCGGTTCATCTATGTTCCGGATGCGATGGACAACAAGATCTGGACCCTCGATCGCGAGACGCTGGAGGTGGTCTACTCCTGGGGGCGCGGGAGAATACAGCCCGGCCAGTTCGACTGGCTGCATTACATAGCCTTCGATTCCCAAGGAAATATGTATACCGGCGAAGTGCAGACCGGGCATCGGATCCAGAAGTTCGTGCGGCTCAACGGGGCACCATGACCGCCAAAGGCCTCGCGTTCATGGCCAACCGGTGACCCGCTACAGGAAATCCGCGGAATCGGACCCGATTGGCGGCAACGCGCTTGACATCCCTCAGCGCCCGCTTCTACGTTGCTTATTGCTTAAGGTTCAGAATCGACGGGCTCCGTAGAGGGTGCCTGTCTAGGAGGCAGAATGCGGTTCATCAGGCCGATCGGCCGACAGATGTCAAGGAACCGCTCGCGAGCTGGATACGCGTCGAGCTACGCGCTCCTGCTGAGCACTGGGATCGTGGGAGCGTTCCTGTGGGGTGCCGACGGATCGCTCCGGCAGGCGCAACCGGCCCAGACGCAATTGGTGCCCGCTCCCGGGCTCGATGTCGTCCAGCCGGGACTCCATCAGCAGAATCAGCAGGCGATTGATGTTCAGGCGGTCCTGGACACATACTGCGTCGTCTGTCATAACCCGAGACGAGGCACTGCCACCTTCGCGTTCGACACGCTGGACGCGTCGCGCCCGGGCACCCATCCCGCAACGTGGGAGAAGGTGGTTACGAAGCTTCGGACGGGCACGATGCCACCTGGCGGGAGGCGGCGGCCCGATCCGGAGACGTATGCGGCCGTGGCTGGCTGGTTGGAGACGGAGCTCGACGCCGCGTGGGCGGCCGATCCGTATCCAGGCAGGATCAACGCGCTCCACCGCTTGAACCGCACCGAATACAACAACGCCATTCGCGACCTGTTGGCGCTCGATATCGATGTGAGAGAGCTGTTGCCCGGGGACGAGACGGCGGACGGCAGCTTCGACAACATCGCAGCGTCCCTCACGATTTCCACGGCCCATTTGGAACGATACGTATCGGTGGCCCGTCAGGTCACGCGTCTGGCGACGGGCCTGCCCCCGGTAGGGGCGGATTTCAAGATCTTTCGAGTCGACGAGCTCCTGAAACAGACTGATCTGATGGGCGAAGATCTGCCGCTGGGATCTCGCGGTGGCATGGCCGTCCGCCATCAATTCCCGGCCGATGGTGAGTACCTCATCAAGGTCAACCTGACAGCGAATTATGCGGACTACCTCAAGGGGATGGGGTGGCCGCAAGAGATCGAGTTTCGCGTCGATGGCGAGCTGATGGGCCGGTTTACAGCGGGAGGGGAGGCCTTGGAATTCCGACCCGCCCCTGCCAGCTACGAAGGCGCCGGTCAGCCTGGGTTCGAGGGCGACTGGGAGTGGGAAGCGTACATGCAGGGCGCGGCGGACGATCACTTGGAGGTTCGCACCTTCATCACGGGCGGACCCCATGTCGTCGGAGTCGCATTCCCCATGTACATGTGGGAGCCGGAGGCCCTCCTCCCGCAACCGCCGCTGCGGGAGTGGGGGAAGACGTTGAAGGATGACGCCAGGTACATGGACTATCAGGGCGTGAACGATCTCATGATCGAAGGCCCCTACCAGATCTCCGAATCGACGGGCGATTCTCCCAGTCGTCGGGAGATCTTCGTCTGTAAGCCGGAGGCCGAAACGGAGGAGCCGGCCTGCGCTGCGAGAATTATCGAGCGGATGGCCCGGCGCGCCTTTCGGCGACCGGTCACGGGCGAGGACCTCCAGAAGTTGATGGAGTTCTTCGATCAGGGTAGGCAGGATGGGCAGAGCTTCGACGCCGGCATTCAGTTCGCCCTCGAGCGGATGCTGGTCGACCCGGCTTTTCTGCTCCGTGTTTATCGGGATCCGCCGTCGCAGGCCACCCCCGACCCCTATCGCCTCAGCGACCTGGAGGTCGCCTCGCGGCTGTCTTTCTTCCTGTGGAGCAGCATTCCCGACACAACCCTGCTCGACCTGGCGGAGCAGGGGAGGCTTTCGGATCCCCCTGTTCTGAGACAGCAGGTGCTGCGAATGTTGGCTGATCCACGAGCCGCAGATGCGCTGACGCAGGGTTTCGCCAGCCAGTGGCTGAATTTGCGCGTCCTCGCCGACAAGGTAGCCGATGAGGACCTATATCCTGTGTTCGACCACAATCTGCTGGAGGCGATGCGGCTCGAGACCGAAATGTTCGTCACCAGCACGATCAGCGAGGACCGGAGCGTCCTCGACCTCTTGAGGGCGGACTACACGTTCGTCAACGAACGGCTGGCACGCCATTACGGTATTCCCGACGTCTACGGCAGCCGCATGCGGCGGGTCACCCTCCCCAACCTCCAGGAGCGCGGCGGATTGCTCGGGCAAGGCGCGCTGTTGGCGCTCACGTCGTATCCAAACCGGACGTCGCCCGTTCTGCGAGGCAAATGGCTGCTTGATAACATTCTGGGTACGCCCGTGCCGGCGCCCCCGGCTAGTGTAAACACCGATATCGAGGACGAGAGGTTTTCTCCAACCGCAACCATACGCGAGCGCATGGAATCACACCGGACCGATCCCGTGTGCGCCACGTGCCATTCGGTCATGGATCCGCTCGGTTTCGCGCTGGAGAGCTTCGATGCCGTTGGGGCTTGGCGGACCAGAGACGAAAAAGGCCATCCGGTCGATGATTCCGGCGTCTGGCCGAGCGGTGCGGAGTTGGATGGATTTGCGGGTCTGCGCGCGATGTTGCTGGATCAGAGCGACCAGTTCGTCAACACGGTGACCGCAAAGCTCATGACTTACGCTCTGGGGCGCAGACTCGAGTACTACGATCGGCCCGTGGTGCGCAGGATTGTGAGCGACGCGGAGGCGGACGAATACCGCTGGTCCTCGGTCATTGTCGGAATTGTCGAGAGTCCTGGCTTCTTGATGCGGGCACGCTTGACGCAATAAGCGATCAACCGGTTCCATGGCATAGGAGATGAGAGGAATGACATTCATCATTGGGAAACCACTATCTCGTCGGACTGTCCTGCGGGGCGTCGGAGCGGCGTTGTCGTTGCCATTCCTGGAAGCCATGTCGCCAACCAGGTTCGGTCTGCGCGGGCAGGTCCCCGCCAAGCCCACACATCGGTTTCAGACGATCTATGTGCCGAACGGGATGGCCATGGAGTACTGGACCCCACAGGAAGTGGGAAGGCACTTCGAGCTTTCACCCGTCTTGGAACCGATGGCGCCGTTCAAGGACCAGATGTTGGTGCTCTCCGGCCTCGATGGGACCTGGCCCGCCAACCACGCCGGGGCATCGGGGTCGTTCCTGACGGGCACGACACGTGGGGGGCGGAACAATACCGAAACTTTGGCGGACGTCTCGATCGACCAGTTGCTGGCGAGGGAATTCGGACGGGAGACGCAGGTCGCGTCACTCGAGCTTTCGATGGACAAACCGGCCAACGCGGGGGTTTGCGATCTCACCCTGAATTGTGTCTACACGCATACCCTTTCGTGGCGTAGCCCCACGCAGCCGTTGCCGATGGAGTCCAACCCGCGGGCGGTGTTCGAGCGGCTGTTCGGCGACAGCGGCAGCACGGAGCGGGGGGCGCGGGAAAGGCGGCTGCGACAGCAACGGAGCATCCTGGACTCGGTGAGGGATGAGGTGGCGGCTCTCAAGAGGGAGCTTGGGCCGCAGGACAACCTGAAGATCGATGAATATGCAGAGGCGGTCCGTGACGTCGAACGGCGCATTCAAAAGGCCGAGGAACAGATCGACCTCGAGCTGCCGTTCTTCGATGCGCCCCAAGGCGCCCCGACTTCGTATGAGGAGCACATGGAGCTGATGTTCGACTTGCAGCTCCTGGCCTTCCAGGCTGACCTGACGCGGGTCAGCTCATTCATGCTCGGCAAGGAACAGAGCGCTCGACCGTACCCGCAGATCGGCGTGCCCGACGCGCACCACCCGCTGTCGCACCACAACAACGTCCCCGAGCTGATCGAGCGAATGTCGAAGATCAACCGGTATCACATCGAGTTGGTCTCCCGGTATTTAGGGAAGCTTCGCGAGACGCCCGATGGTGATGGCTCGCTTCTGGACCACATGACGATCCTGTATGGGGCCGGCATTTCCAACAGCACGCGGCATTCGTCCCTGGACCTGCCCGTGATGTTGCTCGGCGGCGGGAGCGGACGCCTCGACGGCGGCCGGCATCTCAGCTATACCGACTCACCCGTGTTGGCGAACCTGCACGTCACCCTGCTGGACAAGCTCCACATGCCGCTCGATCGGTTCGGGGGCAGCACCGGCCGACTCGAGATCGATACGCTGGCCGAGTTGTAGGGACTATGTGGATGACACCCAGGCGGTCATGCCTGACCTTACTCGGGCTGGCTCTGATCCTCATCGGGGCCGATGGGAGTGATCACCCGCTGGTCGACGCGGCGAAGAACGGTGACAGGGTCGCGCTGCAGACGCTCTTGAACGAAGGAGCCGACGTCAACGCGCAAACGGCTGACGGTTCCACCGCTCTCCTCTGGGCGAGTTACAGGGACGATCTCGAGAGCGCAGAGCTCCTGATTCGCGCCGGCGCTGACGTGAACATCGGCAATGATCTCGGCGCAACGCCGATCTGGGCTGCGAGCCGAAACGGCAGCGCGGCCATGGCCGACGAGTTGTTGGCGGCGGGAGCAGATCCCGACGCGCCGCTGTTGCTCGGCGAGACGCCGCTCGTCACGGCCTCTCGCTCGGGTAACCCCGAGGTCGTCAGGATGCTGCTCGAGAAGGGCGCCGACGTGAACGCCCGTGGGGCCCGCGGCCAGACGCCACTCATGTTCTCGGCGGCGCAGCGACACCCGGACGTCGTGAGGGTCTTGCTGGAGCACGGTGCGGACGTTCATGCCGTATCGGATTCCTGGAGCCAGTTGATGGCCCAGAGCCCGCATTCTCACCCCGAGCATCAGGCCTGGGTCCAGCATGGGGGCAACACCGCGCTGATGTTCGCCGCTCGGGTGGGCGATCTCGAGTCCGCAAAGCGCCTCGTGGCCGCCGGCGCCGACGTGGACGCACCATCCGCCTGGGGCTCCACGCCGTTGGCCATCGCGACGTACGCCGACTTTGGAGAACAGTTCCTGATCCGGGAGCAGACCACCAGGCAGCTGGTATACTTCGATCGCGATCAGATCCTCCCTGGGCAATTCGGCGAATTCGTAGAGTTTCTGCTCGAGCGGGGCGCCGACCCGAACGCGGGAGCCCACCGCTTCACCCCGCTGATCGCCGCGGTCCTGCGTCAGAACGAGAAGACAGTGGAGCTCCTCCTTGCCCACGGCGCGGATCCCGATCTCCTGCTCGGGGATTTCACGCCGCACCAACGCGGATCGACCACGGATTTCTATCTTCACAAGTCATGGGTGGGAGCCACTCCACTCTGGCTTGCTGCGCGTTTCAGCACCCCGCCAATCGTGCGCCGCCTGCTGGAGCACGGAGCCGATCCGTTGTTCGTGCATCACGGCGTGTACTACGGTGGGGGTCAGGGCGGCGTTCTGTCTCCACGACAGGAGGAGATTACCACGACTCTGATGGCAGCGGTCAAGATGGGTACCGGGAGGGCGTGGACTGTGGTGGAGGCTGATGAGGCGAGGGTGCTGGACACCGTCAAGCTGCTGGTGGAGGCTGGTGTCGATCTTGATGCCGTCGGCAATGCACGAAATCGGGGCGTAGGTGGAGCGACCACGGCACTCGAGGCCGCGATCATCCTGGAGTACGACTCGGTCGTGGAGTTTCTCGTCGGGGAGGGCGCCGTCACGGCGGCTGCGCCCGGTTCCTTTCGGTGAGGCCTGTCGGCGGCAAGCCCCAGTGGTTGATATCTCTTGGCTTGGTCGTTCTGTGTGGAGTAAGCTCTGCGCGAGCTGAGAGCACCGAAGCGCCCGCGGATGATGCGGCCCAGGATCAAGCGTCCGGCGGCGGCTATCAGATGGTCGAGGATTGGATTACCGGGCCGGAAGACATCGGCGGAGTGTCCGGGGTAACCACCGATGATGAAGGTAACATCTACGCATTCAGGCGCGACGCCAACAATGTCTGGAACCTCGATCCGGCGGGTAAGCTGGTGAAGGAGTGGGGCCAGGACATCGCCATGTGGACGCATGCCATCCGCGTCGACCACGAAGGATTTATTTGGACCATCGACGGGCAGGGCCATCAGGTCAAGAAGTGGAGCGCTGACGCGAGCAAGCTCCTGATGACCCTCGGCAGCTACGACGTTGCCGGGGACGGACCCGACACGTTCAACCGGCCTACCGATGTGGCTGTCGCTCCGAACGGCGATTTCTTCGTGTCGGATGGGTATGTCAACACGAGAGTGGCCAAGTTCGACAGGACCGGTCGGTTCATCAAGGACTGGGGCGGGGCGGGCACGGAACCGGGCCAGTTCAACACGGTCCACAGCCTCACCATCGACTCGCGGAGTCGGGTGTTAGTAGCCGATCGCGAGAATAGCCGGGTGCAGATTTTCGATCTTGAGGGCAATTTTTTGGACCAGTGGACCCACCTGGGTACCCCCTACGCTTTGTTCCTCACCCAGGATGACCGGCTCTTTGTCGCTGATGGCGTCAACGCCAAAGTGTGGATCGCCGACGCCGGCGACGGGACGCTCCTGGGTACGATCGAGGGAACAGAAGGCATCCATTGGGTCGCCGTGGACCCGGCTGGGAATGTCTATGCCGCCTCGAACCGAAGCCACTATTTGAGGAAGTACTCGAAAGTGGGGGCGACGCACTGACAGCTGTCGCATGCGGCAGCGACCGCTGAGTGCAACAGCCTACGGAGCGTACGTACGATCACACCTCAAACGTACGTACGCCCCGCACAGAAGCGTAACGTGCGAACCTACGGACGCACCCGCATGTACTTTCGGAGTTGCCGCGGCCGAGGTTCCCCTCCGTACATGTTACCGTCGCGATCCACCGCGACGAACTCCGCCCCGTTCCCCGCGGTGTCACGGGGATCCGCCCAGGGGAAGCGGATGAACTCGGTCACCCAACCCGTCTCGATCTCCCCGATCCGAATCCCCATTTCCCAGCCCGGGTTCTGCACGTCGTCGGATTCGGAGTCTGCCACGTAGATCAGCCCGTTACTGTCGAATGCAATTCCGCTGGGGCGCCCGAATTGGGTCCAGGTGGCGATGTGATTCCCCTGCTGGTCGAAAATCTGGATGCGGCTGTTGCTCCGATCTCCCACGAAGACCCGCCCGCTCGGGTCGATGTCGATGGCGTGGAGCGAACGGAACTCGCCTGGGCCGTACCCGGTCTGTCCCCAGGACATCAGGAACTCCCCGCGGCGGTTGAACTTTACCACACGGTTGTTGCCGTTGCCGTGGCCGTCCGCGACGAAGATGTCCCCGTTTTCCGCAATGGCGACGTCGCTCGGGGAGGTAAAGTGATTCCGGCCACCACCCTCCTCTCCACCCGTGCCCAGGATCATGAGCACCTCGCCGCGCCCGCTGAACTTGATGACCCGGTGGCCCCGGTCGTCACCTTCGGGAATGTTCCCCGAGCCCACGCCGTCCGTGACCCACACATTGCCGTCAGAATCTACGTCGATCCCGTGCGGCCAGATGAACAACCCGCCTCCGAAGCTCTCCACCATGTTGCCGTCGGGATCGAATTTGAGGACCGGGTCTAGATCGGAGTCGCGGCACTCGTCTCCGAACCTTTCAGCCCCCGCATCGCAGCGGACGACCGCCCAGACATGCCTCCCATCCGGATCGATGGTGGCCTTGCCCACAGCGCCCATCTCCCTTCCACCCGGCAGCTTCGCCCAGCCGTCGACTATTGCGTACCGATTCGATGAGTTCTGAGCGACGGCCTGTTCGGTCGAAGCAATCAGAGTGATGCCGAGCAACGCGGCAATCCACATAACGGATCTAGGAATCGACATGATGTCACCTCTCACTTCGGCGTGGTCCAAGGGACCCTGGTAAGGAGCGTCTAAACGCGTCGGTGTCACGCGCGCGCAAGAGAAGCCCCGCAGGACTCCTCGCTAGGGGGAACCGTACGCGCCGGGGTTTTCCGGGGCAAGGGTAGAAGGGGTGGGAGCCGAGGTATTCGCGCAGAGCCGTCGCCACGATAGCTTGATGAATGCCCATTCCCATTCGTGAGCGCGGCTACCGTCATCCGGAGCTCCTGACGGAGACCGTTTGGCTCGCCGGTCACCTGTCCGATCCGACGGTTCGCGTCGTCGATGCTCGGTCTGACGAGGACTACGCTCGCGACCACGTTCCCGGTGCCGTTCACCTTGATGGCTACACCCTCGGCGGCCTGCGCACAGGGTCCGCGATGCCAGAGCCCGAGGCCTTCGCTCACCTGGTCGGGGAGCTTGGAATCGACGAGCACACAAAGGTCGTCGTCTACGACGCGGGCGGGCCACCGACGGCGGGAATCGTCGTCTGGGCGTTCCTCTATTACGGCCATCCCGATTCCTCTTTGCTCGATGGTGGGTTGACGAAGTGGACCGCCGAGGGGCTATCACTTTCCAACGACGCCCCGGCCCACGAACCCAAGACGTTCGCAGCTCGCCTAGCAGGGGGCGTCTACTGCTCCCTGGACCAGGCCAAGGCCGCCGTCGATGACGACGGCGTCGTCTTCTGGGACGTGCGCGGCGTCGGCGAGTTCGAGGGGACGAAGAAGGGGTGGAATGCTCCGCCCCGGCTCGGGCACCTGCCGGGGGCCATCCACTTGGAGTGGGCCGAGCTTTTCGATTCTGACAACGGGACGTTGAAGCCTGCCGCCGAGCTCACCACGCTCCTCGGGGCCAAGGGGATCACACCGCAAGCCAAGGTCGTTTCCTACTGAGGAGGCGGTGCGCGGGCGGGTCTCGCGGCGGTTGTCCTGAAGATCCTGGGTTACGCCCGGGCATCGAACTACGCCGGATCCTTTAACGAATGGGCCAATCAGCCTGACACCGAAGTGGAGCGCTGACGCAAAACAGCGATGGCCGGAGGCGATCCCACCCCCGGCCACCCCGACCCCGCTGGTATACCTAGCTTGGACGTTACGTACCGAACGTTTCGAAGTTTGACGCCTCCAGCCCGCAGATCTTCCCAGTGATGTCACTGCTGTTGCCTGACTCACCGGTGACGACGGAGAATGTCACATCAAAGGCGCAACTGCCGGTGCGCCCGTCGCTCGACGTGAAGCTGAATCCCCCCTTCTCCATCCCGCTCACCGTCAGAGAGCCTTCCGAAGAAGTCATGTCGAGAACGACTTTGATCTCAGGGGCTCCATCAAGCGTGAACGTATTCTCGTCATCGCCGACCACGCATCCGTGCGGATTCAAACTCACATCCATTGTGATATCCATGTCGAACGTCTCGTCGTTGATGCTGCCCGATATCGAGCCGCTCATCTCGAGGTTTCCCGACTCGCATGGAACGGACTCGTCGAAACTCTCGTCGACGGAAATCGCGGCCTGGGCGGGTGGGGCCTGCGCCGCGACGCCGACAGACTCGAACGCCGAACCCAACGCAGCCATGACGACGGCGACTTCGGCGGCTGTGAGCTCGTCGCCGGAAGTGACGCCGGTGGGGTCGTCGCTACAGGCGACAACTGTGAGGGCCACGGCGGTAGTCAGCCCAATGAAATTCCTGGATATTTTGCGCATGCTATTACGTTTCCTCGATGACCCTCGAGCCGCACCCGGGAATCGGGAGGGTAGTGTCCCTAGATTTGTGTAAAAGCGGATAAGCTGGACAGGAGGGAAAGAAAAACGGAAGCTCCTCTGTTGTTGTTCACTGTCACATGAACCCGGGAGTCCGGGTCTGCAGAGCAGGCTCGGAACCGGAGAGGAGCTTCCGATGCAAGAGATTGTGGAGATCGGTCGGGCCACGCAAGACGAGCTACGCGATGATTTGCGCGAGCTGTTTCAAGGCGCGATCCGGCTGACGCTCGAGATGGTGCTGGAAGAGGAGCTGAAGGCCATGGTAGGTGCACGCCGCTTCGAGCGGGTGGGAAGCCGGAAGGACCATAGGAACGGCACATACCTGAGGCGGCTGCTGACGAGCCTGGGGCAGATCGAGGTCGCCATGCCCCGGAGCCGGGACAACGGTTCGCCGGCCGACGTGATCGGCCGCTACCAGCGCAGGAGCCCCGAGCTCGACGAGATGATGGTCGAGGCGTATGTGAGCGGCGTGTCACAGCGCAAGATGGGCGACGTCACCGAGGCGCTGATGGGCGAGCGTGTTGGGCGCTCGACGGTGAGTCGTGTGGCAAAACGGCTCGACGAGGCCGTGGAAGGCTGCGCCGTGCGCCGATCGAGGGGCCTCACCCCTATCTGTACCTGGACGCCACGTTCTTGGACGCCCGCTGGGCCCGCAAAGTCGAGAACGTGAGTGCGCTCGTGGCGTATGCAGTGGGCCCTGAGGGTCACCGACGGCTCCTGGCCGTCACGCTGGGCGCTGAGGAGTCGCAGCAGAGCTGGTCGGAGCTCCTCGAGCAACTCCAGGACCGCGGCCTCGGCGGTGTCGAGCTCGTGATCGCCGATGAGCACGCAGGCCTGGCAGCTGCGGTCCGCCGCTTCCTGCCCGAGGCACGCCGTCAGAGGTGTACGGTCCATCTGCAGCGTAATGTGGGGGCGAGGGTCCCCCACCGCCTACGCAAGCGCGTGGCGCGTGAGGTCTCGGTGATCTTCCAGACATCCGGACTCGCCGAGGCGAAGAAGCTCCTGGGCGAGTTCGGCGCACGCTGGAAGAAGGAGCTGCCCGAGGCCGTGGAGGTCCTGGAGCGGGGCTTCGGGGCAGCGACGCAGTTCTACGCGTTCCCCGAGGCGCACTGGCCCCGGCTGCGTACCACCAACAGCCTCGAGCGGCTGCACGGCGAGATCAAACGCAGGATCAAGGCCGCCGGCGCCTTCCCGGACCGGGCCAGCGCCCTCAGGCTCATCACGGCCGTCGCACTCAGGACCACACACGTCTGGGGCGACCGGCGTTACCTCGACCTCTCACTCCTCCAGAAACAGGAGGTCGCCCAAGCAGCCTAGCCGAAGGCGAGGAGCTTCCTCCGCTTTTACACACAAATCGGGACTTGACCAATCGGGAGCCCACTCGCAGAGGGTCGAAGCTCTAATAGAAGATTAGGAAGCCACAGGGCCCTGGGGCCAGAAGTTTTTTTTGGGGGGAATTTTGGGAGGAAGAGGTAGCGGCGGAGGCTCCTAGCGGGGATCTAGCCGAACAAAGTACCTCGGCGCAAACCCGGTCAAAATTCGGAACGCTATGCCAGTGCTGTTTTCGCTATTAACACGATCGTGCTCTTCATCGGTTACGGGTATTGCCAGGTAGCCCTCCTTCTCACCGTCCAAGGCCACCTGCACACTCGGATTCTCTAAGGCTTGTTTGTACCAGGCTCGGGCCAGTGGTTAGCCGCCACGTAGAGCCGGCCATTACTTTCGAGGCGAGCCAGGACTCGGTCGTTTGTGGTGCCATCCTCCGCCGTGGTGGTGATAACCAGCGTCCCTTGATCTGTGGGCTGGAAATAGCCGAGCAAGGACTCGAACGCCACGATGATCCCTACGTAAACGAGGAACAATTTCGCGATTAGCTTTACGGCTTTCACTCTGGGACTCCTAGGGCGTGTATTAGCGGCCTTTTAGGGCTGTATTCAGGGGAGTGCCGGGATCGGACATGGGTGCCTCGAGGCCACGGGAGCGTGGCGGTCATGATACGACCTGGCAGGTGTTCGCGCACACCGTGATGGGTTGTCATCGGACAACATTTGCTCCGATCGCAGCCCCGACCCAGGTTGAGGGTCATCGGCAGGCATTACTGCCGATCGTGCCTCCACACACACGCGACCGTTGGAGTTGACCCATGGTTTTCCATCGCCCGCCTCTGGTCTACGCCCTAGCCTTGATCGCTCTTGCGGCAGTGATTGCCCCCGCCCTCACGGCCCAAGACGGGTACCGGCTCCCGCCCCAGGAGATCGTCGACATTCTGGATGCGCCCCAAGCCCCGGGTGTGGCAGTGAGTGGCGATGGCAACTGGTTGATCCTGAGTCATCGGCGCAACATGCCCTCCCTGGCCGACCTGTCCCAACCGATGCTGTGCATCGGAGGGCGGCGCATCAACCCGGCCACCAACGGTCCGTTCAACCCCAGCCTCACGACCGGCTTTTCCATCATGAAGGTGACAGACGGCTCCCAGAGAAGGGTTGCGCTGCCGCACGAGGACGGCTGGGTCGGAGCGTCCATTTCGCCCAACGGTGAGAGTTTCTACATGACTCGGGCGACTTCTGAGGGAATCGAACTCTGGCTGGGTGAGGTGGAGTCTGCAACAGCCCAGCAGGTGTCGGGCGTTCGGTTGAACGCGGCCCGGGGAGGCGCCTGCAGCTGGATGCGTGATTCGCAGCAGTTGCTCTGCCACTTGGTGAACCCCTCTCGGGGCCCCGCACCGGTGGAACCCATGGTGCCGTCTGGCCCCATCATCCAGGAAACGTCAGGGATGTTGGGAGTGATCCGGACCTATCAGGATCTCCTCAAGACGCCCTTCGACATCGTGTTGTACGACTACTACATGACCTCGATTCCGACCCTTGTTGACGTCGGCACCGGAAGGACTACACGGGTGGCACGTCCAGCGATCTACGCTTCTTTCTCTCCGTCGCCCAGTGGAGACTACTTCTTGGTTCGAGAGCGGGTAAAGCCCTACTCCTACCTGGTGCCCGATGGCCGCTTCGGGGAGAGGATCTCCGTCGTCGCTAAAGACGGAGATTTGGTTCGCGAGCTGCCCAGCAAGTCGCTGCAGGAGGCCATCACCATCGGAGGGGTGCAAGCTGGACCCAGGAGCTTCGCATGGATGGGGGGTGATTCAAACACCCTCACCTACCTCGAAGCGCTGGACGGGGGCGATCCCCGCACCGACGTGGCGCATCGCGATCGACTCATGCGACTGGCGTTGGGGGGGAGTCCCCAAGAAGTGCTGCGCACGGAATTCCGCTTCGCCGGCCTATCGATATCCGGGAGAGGAACCGGTTTTCTGTCCGAATTTGATCAACCGACGCGAGCCCGCCGACTCTGGCGGGTGCCCATGGACGACACCTCTGCCAAAGAGCTTCTTTGGGAGAGGAACTCTGAAGATCGCTACGGTGATCCAGGAACCCCGGTGACGATGTTGGACGACGAAGGCCACCGCCTCGTACACCAAGATGGCGATTGGATTTTCTTGAGGGGAGCCGGAGCGTCGGATCAGGGAGACCGGCCCTTCCTGGACCGCTACAATATTGAGACCGGAGAGTCAGAGCGGCTCTGGAGGGCGGGAGCCGACAGCTACGAGACGTTGGTTGCGGTGCTGGACGACGACGCCACTCGCATCTTGACCCGTCATGAGTCCAAGACACAGCCGCCCAACTATTACGTTCGGGACCTGAGCGATGGCCAACGCACAGCCTTGACCCATTTCGCGGATCCTCATCCTCAGCTTTCGGGAATCGAGAAGCGGTTCGTCACCTACGAGCGCAACGACGGGGTTCAGCTGTCCGCCACGCTCTTACTCCCCCCGGGGTACCAGGAAGGCCAACGACTCCCTGTGGTGGTCTGGGCCTACCCCCGGGAGTATTCCAACGCAGACGTGGCGGGCCAGGTCCGAGGCAACCCCAACCGGTTCACCCGCATCACTGGTTATTCCCACCTGTTCTTTCTGACCCAGGGGTACGCCGTGTTCGATGCCGCCACCATGCCCATTGTCGGTGGGAATCTGGCCAACGACACCTACGTGGAGCAGTTGGTGGCGTCGGGGCAGGCAGCGGTGGACAAATTGGTGGATATGGGGGTGGGGGATCGCGATCGAATCGGAATCGGAGGGCACAGTTATGGGGCCTTCATGACGGCCAACATCCTGGCCCATTCCGACGCATACAGAGCCGGTATCGCCCGCAGTGGGGCCTACAATCGGACGCTGACGCCCTTCGGCTTTCAGAACGAGCGCAGGACGTTCTGGGAGGAACCGGAAGTCTACTTCAACATGTCGCCTTTTATGGCTGCCGACCAAGTGAACGAGCCTATCCTGATGATTCATGGGGTGGCAGACAACAACTCGGGTACCTTCCCGATCCAGTCCGAACGCATGTATGGTGCCCTCAAGGGGCATGGCGCTACCGCACGCCTCATCATGCTACCGAACGAGAGTCACGGGTACCGTGCAAGGGAATCGATAATGCACACGTTGGCCGAAATGGTGGAGTGGTTCGATCTGTATGTGAAGAATGCCGAGCCCAGGAGCATTACGTTCTAGGGGCGGGAGCTGATCGCCTACTCGTCGAGATGCACTTCGGCGATCGCGATCCCGCTCTCGCCCGCCACGGCATATAGCAGGAAGATACGCCCGCTGTCGGCATCCTCGAAGATCGCCGGGTCGCGTAGCTGGTTGACGTGTCCGTAAGCGGTGCTCCGGACGGAGGGCTCGAGCGGTGCGTCGGCGCCCTCCCAGTCGAACTCCGGACGCAACATTTCCACGCCGGGCGTCTCCGACCACGTCGCCCAATCGCCCGAGATGTCGATCGTGCTCAGTAGGATCCGCTCCGGGACGTGCCCCACCTGTGTCCAGAAGACGAAGAGCGTCTCGCCACGTTTCAGGAGCGCGGCGTGACGCATGTTGGGGTTGAAGAGGCGCGGCCCCTCCTCGAATCCGCCGAGAGGGTCCCGAGACCGGTAGAACTGCCCGGGCATCGACATGATGTAGGTGTACCCCTCATGCTGAAGCGCCCTCATATACGTCCGACCGAGGGGTTCGGACCTCGCCTCGAAGCGAATGCCGTCGCTGGACGTGGCCACGCGTGAGCGTTGCCGGCTCACCCCCTCGAGCCCGTGAAAATACATGACGATGCGGCGATTCTCGTCGTCGACGTGTACGTCGGGCGATGCGATGTGGGGGGTCGTCGCCTCGACGAAGCGGTCGTGTCCCAGCGAGGATGGCGCCGCCCGGAGTCGCGCCGCCTGTTCCGGCTCCACCTCCGGCGGATCCGTCAGGAAGTGTGAATCGGCGATCTGCAAGCTTCCGGGAGGATGGATATGCCAGGGACCCAGCAGGTCGTCGGCATACGCCAGCCTGATATACCTCCCTTTGTGGTCGGCAAAGTAGAGATAGTAGGCCCCGAGCCGATCCTCGACCCATTCGGGGACGCGAATCAGCGAGGGGCCCTGGATATTCTCTCCGATGCTCGGATGCAAGGCGGGCGTGATGATCGGCACGTCGAGCAGTCGTTCGACGCGCACCCGGGTGGTGGTCGCCTGGGCCCCGAGCCCCGTCTGCGCCCCGAGCCCGACGATCCCGCACGCCAGTGCGACGGTCCAACCTCGAGTCATCGTTTGTGCGCCGAGAGCAGTCTCACCGCCGCGAGACACCGTAGACTCAGACCTGACTCGGGGCGCCCCTTCCCAGCGACCAGCCTATGGCCGCACCGCCGATCCCGAAGACGATGGCCGTGATGAACGGATCGATGAACGACATTGCCGAGGTGGGGAGCGTCGTCATCGAGTAGAATCCCAGGCCGATCGCGATCGAAAGCAAGAAGCCGACGATCGCTGCAACCTTGAATCCGGCTCCCGGCGTCGATCCGCCGGGCGACCCGCCGATGATCACGCTCAGCAAGGCGGCCCACACGAACTGGGTCAGGACGAGCCAGAGCCAGAGCGGCGTCTCCCGATCGATGACCGTCACTGGATAGGCGTTGGCCAACGCCAGTCCGTAGACGAGGAATCCGACCGCGAAGAGAGTCACCCCACCCACAACAGTGGCGGTCAAGAAGCGTTGCGCACCCATTGATGCCTCCTTGCTCGAGCGGATATGAGCGGATCGAACATGGCGGACAAGATGGGGCCAACGCGTGTTGGGCGGCAAGCAGTCGGTTCTCCACGCGCTCCCTCAACTCCCCCCCTGAGGCATGATGTCTTTCGCCCGGTCGCCCGTCAGGCGAGAGGGCGGCCCGTCGGGCAGCGTACGGCGCCACGACGAGGATATCGGATCGCATCAGAGCGCCCGCAGCCGTTAGGGTGGGTGGGTTCTAGCGGGCCGCGCGAATTGGTGTACTCTGTAAGGCTTTAACGCCCCTGGGTCTTGCTGCCACGAATCGTGACTCTAACACACCGGAGTGGCTGGTTACACAGATTCTTGTTGACCAGCCTTTTGTTTGCATCGACCGCGATGTGTGCGGCCGCGCAGGTGTCTCCGGCACCAGACGTCAACGCGCACCGCCTTCCTCCCGGGGAGGCATCCGTCCTCCGTGTCGACGGCCTACTGGACGAGGCCGCTTGGCGCGATGCACCGATGGCATCCGGGTTCAGGCAGCAAGAGCCGCTCGAAGGAGAGCCCGCGACCGAAATCACCGAGGTCCGAGTCCTCTTCGACGACGCCACGCTCTACGTGGGCGTACTGGCCCGAGACCGCTCTCCTGATGAGGTGATCGCCCGCATTCTTCAGCGGGACAAGCTCATGGAGCTGGGCTTCGAGGCAACGCCGGAATTCACGAGTGACGACGCCGTCGTGATCGTCCTCGATCCGTTCCACGATCACCGGAACGCCGTCGTTTTCGGCACGAACCCGAACGGTGCCGAGTTCGACGCGCTCATAACGGACGAAGGTCGCGAGTTCAATATCGATTGGCGGGGTGTTTGGGAGGTCGCCGCACAGCGAACGCCCGAGGGTTGGTCCGCGGAGTTCGCGATCCCATTCCGCTCACTGCGTTTTCCGGAGGCGTCCGCTGAGCCGTGGGGTTTCAACGTCTACCGGATCATCCGGAGAAAAAACGAGGAGGTGCTTTGGAGCTCCTGGTCCCGCTCGAACGAGGGATTCACCCGCGTGAGCAGGGCCGGGCACATCCATGGCCTGGCCGATCTGCCCCGGGCGGGGCTGAACGTGGAGCTGAAACCGTACGTGTTGGCAGGAGGCGCCGAGGAGCGGGACTCGTTCGGCCGCTTGGACACCGATGGGGAAATCGACATCGGACTCGATGCGAAGTACGAGGTGAGACCTGGACTGGTCCTGGACGCCACGCTCAACACCGACTTTGCCCAGGTCGAAGTAGACGATCAGCAGGTCAACCTGACGCGCTTCAGTCTCTTCTTCCCCGAGAAGCGGGATTTCTTCCTGGAGAATGCGGGCATCTTCGAGATGGGGCAGCGAGGCGTGTTCGGGGAGCCACCTCCGTTTCTCATGTTTTTCTCGAGGCGAATCGGTATTTCGGAGGACGGACCGATCCCGGTGATGGGCGGATTGCGACTCACGGGCCGAGCCGGGCGCCAGACCGTGGGCCTCATCAACGTGGTCACGGACGCGGCGTTCGACGAGCCCCGAACGAACCACGCGATCGCCCGTGTAAAGCGCGACATCGGCGAAAGTAGTTACTTGGGCGCCATGGTCACGGATCGCCGGAGCACGGATCGTTGGAACTCGACCGGAGGGGTCGATTGGTCGTTCTGGCCTAGCTTCGGCGCCGCGACCGCAGCGAGCGGCCGGGGCGGTGAAGGGGCGGCCTACCGACTCGGCATCGATTACCAGACGGACACGTACGGAATCACCGCGGGCCACCTGGGTGTCGGCCCAGGCGCAACTGCCGAACTGGGGTTCATCACGAGGACCGATATTCAGCAGTCCGACGTTACGCTCCGCTTTACGCCGCGACCGAGAGTCCTCGGACTCCGGAGGCTCGAGTTCCAGTCGGTCAACAGGCTGGTCACCCGCTTCCGCGGGACGCTGCAGGACTTCGACGTCGGCCTATTCGTCTCACCGGAGTGGAATACCGGCGATAGGGTCGGATTCGGACTCTTCCGCGGGTTCAACAGGATCGACGAAGCGTTCGATATCGGTCAGGGCGTCATGGTCCCGGCCGATGACTACGACACCAGCCAAATCGGTTGGTTCGCCAGCTCCAGCAGAAACCGGCCGATCGCGCTGAACTCCATGGCCTTCTTACAGAATTTCTTCGGCGGTCATGTCAATTCGATCTCGAACACCATTGGCGTAAATCCGAACGCCAACCTCGAGTTGACCGTGGGTTATACGCACAACCGGGTCGATATGCCGGCGGGAGCGTTCACGGCCGATCTGGCTCGGTTCCAGGTCGGGTACTCGTTCTCGACGAGGCTCGTCGCCAACGCGCTGGTGCAGTACAACAAACGAGATGACGAACTGTCCGTCAGCGTTCGCATCAATTTCATCCACAGGCCCGGCAGCGATCTCTTCATCGTGTTCAATGAGCAGCGCGGCAGCGCCACCTCGATATGGGACGTGAACACGAGGGCGGCCGTCGTGAAGTTGACATATTTAGCCAGGTTGTAAGGTCTCTCCCCGCTTCACGATCATCCTGAACATGGGGCGGTGGCCCTCTCACTCACGCCTGGAGTCACTCGATCCCTGCGCTTCCATTCTCTCCTCATAGCGCGCCCCGCTCAGTACGCTCGACAGACTGTAGTTCCCCTCGTGACAAGCGTACTCGTAGAGCTTGTCGTTGAGCCTGTTGTACGGGATCACTCCTTCCCAGAGCTGGCTATAGGTCGTCGGATCGTCGATGGTAAACGCATAAAGAAACGTCTCTTCATCGACCCGCGTGAAGCGTTCGGTCACCTTCAGGTGCTCCGATGGAGAGATTCCCCGGAAAATCTGACGCGGACTGATGTTCGTGGTCTCGACCACGAGTACGTCGCCTTCCCACCGACCCCAGGAGTCGCCGAACCACGGACGGATGTGTGCAGGCAACGGCTCGGGCTCACCGAGCCGGATAATTCGCACATCGTGGACCATCTCCGCCTTGATCATCACGTAATCAGCGGTCTGTACGATGGTGTAGTTGTTGTTGTAGGCCGTGTTGGGGATCATCGGGGGTCCGGCACTGGAACCGAACGACACGATGCAACGCTCGGCGAGGGGTCTCAGCTCCGGGTGGTCGTATAGGCCGAATTGGTCCCTGAAGTCCCGGGACTCCTCGAGCCGCCGCTCGCCCTCCGGCGTGAGGGGCGGACGGCGCCCATTCGCTGGATTGGTGACCAGAGAGGTTACGTATTCGCCATCGACGATCGCTACCCGCGAGCCCCGATCCCAATAGACTTCGCTATACTCCGCGCCACTCAGTCGACGCTCATTACTCAGAGACCCATCCCCTTGGTTGTCCTCCCTTCCGCACGCGACGGTCCCCGGGTTGGCGGGGCACCCATCTCCTGGCTGTTCGATCTCCTCGACCTCCTCCCTGGTGAACACCGGACCCCGACCCTCTTCCCGCTCAAACGGAGTGAGCGTCACGTTGGTCCAGTTCCCCTGGAGGTCCGGATGTCCGTCGGGGGTCCTGGGGATTTCCCACTTTCCGGCGTCGGCGGCTGGAGCCTGCGCCGCCGCGGTCGAGACGACGCCGGGCGCCGCGGTTGAACAGAGAACGGCTAGAAGTAGGGCAGAGTAACGCGACATCACTTCATGGCCTCGATTAACCACCGCCATACGAACGCTCATTTCGACCTCCATTCCCACGTGATCCACGACACTGACCGGCACACCTGTCAAATAGCCCTCCGACCGTTCAGGACGCAAGTCAGTTCGGCACCCGCTCCCGCGGCTCTTCGAACCAGTTGAGCACGACCCCGCTCTTGAAATCCGAGTGACTTCACGAGATATCATCCCAGGCCACTGACCACACCCAACCATCTGGAGAACTCAATGCTCAACCACGTGACTTATCTCTACGGATTCAACCTCCGCTACGCGGAAAGGCTCGTGAAGGACCTGTCGACCGAGCAGATGGCCGCGCAGCCCGGCGGCGTGATCAATCATCCGGCCTGGTCGCTCGGCCATCTCGTGATCTCGGCCGACCACCTCGGCCAGCTGTTGGGACTCGAGTCGAACCCGCCGGAGGGTTGGAGCAAGACCTTCAAGACCGGCGGGGAGCCGTCGGGCGACGCGTCGGTCTATCCGAGCAAAGAAAAGCTCCTCGGAGCGCTCCAGGAGCAGCATGCCAGGAACGCCGAGGCGGCGAAGAACTTCGATACCTCACGGTTCGCGGAACCCCATCCGAACGAAGGGACACGGAAATATTTCCCCACGCTCGGGGACCAGGTCATCTTCCTGATGACGTCGCACGAGATGGACCACCTGGGACAGATCGCCGCGTGGCGTCGTGCGATGGGTCTTGGTCCGGCGACAAGAGCCTGAGCCCCGCTCGTGCTCTTCAGCACGAAACCGAGACGTTCAAAGGCTAAGTTCAACCCTTCTAGTTCCGGCGAAACGGAACGAACCGGACCGTAATGTCGTCACGTATCTCCACCTCACCTCCGGGCAGCTTCTCGACCACCCTCAGGATCTGGAAGGAGAGCGAATCACCTACCGGGATGATCATCCGGGCCCCAGGCCTCAGCTGTTCGATCAGTGGCTCGGGGACGTGCTCGGCCCCCGCCGTGACGAGGATTCCGTCGAACGGGCTCTGCTCGGGCCATCCGAGGTACCCGTCACCGGCTCGGACAACCACGTTCGAAACTCCAAGTCGCTCGAGCCGGTCGGCTGCTGAGCGCGCCAGCTCCGGAATGATCTCGATGCTGTAGACTTCGGAGACCAATTCGGCCGCAACCGCCGCCTGGTACCCCGAACCGGTTCCGATCTCCAGTATCCGGTCGTCCGGCTCCAGCTGAACGAGTTCGGTCATCAATGCGACGATGTAGGGCTGTGAAATCGTCTGCTGGAACTCGATCGGCAGCGGCGTATCATTGTAGGCGAAGGCCCGATATCGCTCGGGGACGTACTCGTGACGGGGGACCCGCGACATGGCCTCGAGAACCCGGGCATCGGTGACTCCACGCGCCTCGATCTGTTCTACCACCATCTGGCGTCGTGCCTGCTCGAAGTCGATGGCCTGTCGGGGGCGAGCGGAGGCGGTGGCCTGTCGGGGGCGAGCGGAGGCGGTGGCTTGATCCGGCGACGGGCGCCCGCACGACACGTTCAGAGCGATCATGAGGGTAAGAAGCAGTTTCTTCACGCGAGTTCCTCGTGGGGGGTGAAGGTTCTGCGAAACCCCTCTTATACCTCACCCGATCGTGACCGTTCACTTAACCGTGTCCAGGGTCGTAGCTCTCCTTTCGCTGTTGCCCAGTCCGATTCTGTGCCTCACGTTATCCCGACCCGCGACCGGCCTCTTGGATCGGCCATGCTCCCCGCCCACGAGGATCGCATCAGGCCAGATGAGCAAACGCCCTAAGCGACTGGGGAAGGAGGCCAAGGAACCCCCCTCCCCGCCCCCCACCCTAACGGGCATCGCCCAACTCCTCAGCGAGATGCAAGTCGCCACGCTCGACTTGCACCGCTACACGGCAGATCAGGCTCGGCTACGCGTGCGGGACTTTCTCACGACCCACTCCCGCATCTCGGCTGAAGGGGTGGTGCACATCATCACCGGCAAGGGCACGGGCTCGGAGGGAGGCGCCGTGCTGTTCGAGGTCGTGCGAGACATGCTCGACGACGAGGCGGCTGACCATGTGGACCAGTACGCGGGCATGCTCGGAGGAGGAGGCTGGGTGGTACGGGTCAAATGAGCCTTCGAGCTAGAAGACTCTACCTCAGCCCTCAGTCGAAGCCGCTTCCCTACCAGCGCCGCCTCCGCTCACGGCACCGATCGCCGCGCCAGCGATGCCCGTGCGGATGAGCTCGACGACCGGATCCGCCAGTTGTCCCGTGAGCGTGAAGAAATTGAAGTTGGCGTAAATAAGCAGGTCCGCACCGAGCCAGAAGAGGAAGCCGACGAGGGCACCGGTCTTGAGGCCGTCCATCGCCGAAGATCCACCGGACCAGCCGATCGCCAAGGTGACGACCATCGCGATCGAGAGTGTGCCCACGACACCCGCCCACAGGATGGGGGCCTCGCGGGTCAGGCCGGTCGAGGCCATCTGCCCTTCGAAGAAGCTGGCGAGAAGCACGCCCCAAAGCAGGTATCCCGTCGCGTAAGCCACAACGCCCCCCACCACGGTCCCGGTCAGCAGTCGCTTCGTGTCCATGTGTCCCCCTTTTCGAGCGTTCGATCGTCCCCCTTCCCATCGGATCCACCGCCCAGAACTGCCCGATCAATGGACTGAGTCGGGAGCATACTCGCAAGTGAGAATGACGGATAAGATGGCTCGGAGGCCTGTGTGGTCGCCCCCCTACCGCACGATCTCCCTGACTACGCCATCCCACTTGTTCAACAGAAACACCCGCCCCCCCGGCCCCCGCCCAAAGTGTAGATCTACCCGCGGTGTCGGCTCCCTGCCCTGATCGACGTTTTTCGCCTGGACCAGCTCGAGCAGCGTCGTGGTGCCTCCGCCATCTCGGAAAAGCACCCTCCGGATCGCGGCTTGTCCGCCACCCCGCAGTCCGTCGGCGGGCACGTGGAAGACCTCGCCGCTCGGCAGGTCGCCCCAGAGCACGCGGTTCGTGAGCTGTGGGATGCGACCGTCCCGGTACGCCACCACGCCGGTGGCCGCCGATCCTGTCTGCAGCAGAGGATCGTTCTGGTCGAACTCGGCCACCGGGTAGGTGATCCACGGCTCCCCCCTCGGGTTCGACAGCTCGACCCGAGTGTTGCTCACCACACGGTAGCTCCCCTCCCACGTGTTCCAGCCCAGGTCGCCGCCGGATGGCACGACGTTGAGCGTCTCGACCACGCTCTGGCCGATGTCGGCCATGAGGAGATCGCCGGTCACCGCGTCCCAGTCGAACCCCTGCGGATTGCGAACGCCCGACGCGTAAATCTCACCCAGGGTGCGGTCGACGCCGTCACGCGCGTAAGGATTTTCCGCCGGAACGCCGTAGCGCCCGTTCGCGCTGTTGGAGCCCAGCGGGTGGACCCGCAGGATCTTGCCGAACACCGAGCCGAGGTTCTGCGCAATATCCAACAAGTCGCCCGCCGCGCCGCCGTCCGCCATGCCGATGTACAGCAATCCGAAATCCGGATCGCCCGGCGACGAAGTCGCGTTGAAGCCCATTCGGCCGCCGTTGTGATTCTCGAAGGGCTGTTCTACGCGGAACAACTCCCTCGGCGGGCCGCCGTCGTACGTGGCGGCTGTCGGGTCGCGTGCCGTCCACTCGAGGAGGACGATGTCGTGCGTGGCGTCGCCCCCCCCCGGAACGAAGTCGGGCTCCGGAGCCGTGTCGTTCGTGTCGATCCACGTATAGAGCTTCCCGTATCCCGCGGTGCCGGGCTCGTTGAAGTGCGGATGGAACGCGAAGCTCTGCAGCCCCACTTCCATGATCGGTGCGACCTCGGGCGTCTCCACCTCGACCTCCCACCTGGATTCGCGGGCGTCGAGGTATCGGGTCACGCTCCCGTCGTAGCTGATCGAGTAGACGAGGCCCCACATGTCGTTGACGAAGAGACGGCCGGAGCCCGGTTCGTCGACGAGCACCATGGGCCGGGCCGGCGCCCCGTTGATTTCAGGGAGGGTCGCGAACTCCTCGAGCCCGACAATGATCGCGCCCTCGGATGCCGGGATTGGGTCGGGGAACGGGTCGTTGGAGATCTGAGCGACGGCGGGGCCGGCGATCAGCAATGCTGCGAAAACAGGGCGCATCGTAGCCAAATCGGCAGCCGTCACCGGTATTCCTCGTATGCCGCCCTCAACCAGCGCTCCGTGCCATCGCCGGGCTCGGCGTAGCCTCGGGCCGGGTTGGCGGCGACGACCTGGTCGGCGGAGCGTCCCCGAGCGATCTGATCCTTGATCCGCCCCCGGATCGTGACGAGCATCATTCTGTACTCCAAGAGGTCCGCTCGCGTGGAGAGCTGACCGTGGCCGGGGATGATGACGGTGTCGTCGTTGATCAGGCCCGCGATGCTCCACAGCGCCTCGATCATACCGTCCGTCGACCCACCGTTAGGCTGATCGATGAAGGGAAGCCCATAACGGACGAACATGTCACCGGTATGGATGACGTTCGAGTCTCGGAAGTACACCTGCGTGTCGCCGTCCGTGTGCCCGGGGCCCGTGTAAAAGACATCGACCACGTTGTTGTTGTAGTAGAAGCGCATGGACTCCAGGAAGGTGATCTTGGGCAGTCCCACCTCGGAGTAGGCCGCCTGGCGCCGACCGTTGAGCGACACGATCTGGTCGGTCTCCATGCGTCGCCGGCTGTTGTCGTGAGCCACGATGAGCGCTCCGGCCCGCCCGAAGTTCTCGTTCCCGTCGGTGTGGTCGTAGTGCCAGTGGGAGTTGACCACGAAGTCGACGGGGTGGTCGGTCAGCTCGGCTATGGCCGCGACGATCTTGTCGGTCAGCGGAGCGAACTGGTCGTCGACGATGAACGTTCCGTCGTCACCGATCGAGACGCCGATGTTCCCGCCGCTCCCCTGGAGCATGTAGATGGATTCGGTAATCCTTGTGGTCTGGATCTGGATGTCGTCGAAGTTCTGGGCCGAGCCCAGGGCGGGGCATACCAAGAGCCCGAGGATGGCGGAGGTCATGCGTCTCAGGTTCATTTCTCCGGTTGGCGGGGTGGTCCCACTCGATCGCCGGTCCACTTAGTCGCGGACCAGCGGTATTCTCGCGTGCGACCGGGGGTGGCGCCAGACTAGCCGGACAGCGTGATAGGGTTCAAACTACGTCGCGAGATATCCAGACGTTGCGCGGTAACCAGGACACGATCCCAACGCATGAAAATCGCGGTAACTGGAGCCAACAGCAGTGTCGGTCGAAACCTGCTAGCTCATGTTGCCGAAAACGGCGATATCAGTGTCATTGCCGGAGTGCGATCAGAAAGCGCTGCTGCTTCCCTTCCCGCATCACCCCAAATCACGGCTCGTATTATTTCTTATGACGATGTTGGCGAGCTGGCCAAGACCATAGAGGGCGCGTCTTGTATTGTGCACCTTGCCGGCATCTTGATTGAAAGCAGGGCATCGAGCTATGCCAGTGCCAACTTTGCCGCAACTGCCGCCGTGGTCGAAGCATCCCAGAAAGCGGATGTGCAGCACATCGTTTTCATCAGTGCACTCGGTGCCAGCTCGAAATCGCCTAACCGATATCTCAGGTCCAAGGGCGAAGCGGAGAGGGCGGTCGCAGATTCAGGGATATCCTCGACCATCCTTCGAACCCCTATTCTTCTGGGACCGGGCACAGCAGGTGCGACCGCACTCGTCGGAGCGGCAACGCGGCGTAAGGTAAGACTGTTGGGTGGCGGCCGTTCCTTAATGCGCCCTCTCGATGTAGATGACTTGAGCCGGGCGATTCTGCACATCTTCAAGACTCGGCCGGAGGGAGTCTCCATCCATGAACTGGTTAGACCGGAGTCCATCCCCTATCGAGAGTTGATAACGCGAGTCGCCGGTATGATGGGGAAAGAACCGTTCATGGGTACGATTCCCCTTTGGATGGCCAAGTTGGGCGCGGCAATTACCAGTCGCTTGAACGGGGGAGGAATCTCGCCGGCGGTCATCGAGGTCATCACCACCGACGAAGTCGTGCAGAAAAATGCAGACTCCGAAATAGGCATCAGCCTGACGCCCTTATCCACAACATTGCAAAAAATCTTATCCAAGAACGAGTAAGAGCAAGCCTAAGCAAGAGATATGACCGAAACAGAAGCCGACGAGGTGAGCGCACCTCGCAAACCAGGCGCTTTACAGCGCATTGTTTTTCTGGGCATCACTATTCTCTGTTTCGTCTATCTGTACTACCGCCTGAATGGCGCTGCAGTACGCGAGGGGCTCTCCCTTGTCGATTACATGTCGCAGGTCTTCGCAACGGTCGCCTGGATACCATGGCTGTTACTGATGATCGTGTATTCCTTTCTGTATTTCTTGATCGACACCCTGGTTGTGACTCGCGCACTCAACTGGTTTATCGCAGAGATAAGGTACGGGGACATCATGCCTATCCGTGCGAGCGCCTACATCATCTCCATCTTTAATGAGCAGATCGGTAAGGGCGCCATGGCCTACTATCTCAATAAACGAGATCGGGTACCGGGTTGGGAAGTCGGCTCGGTCATGTTGTTCGTCATGTTTTGCGAAATGTTCTATTTACTGGCCTGGGCCACCATAGGATTCTTCGTAAGTCGTGATTCGCTCCCCGAAGTATTTGGCCTCATCCCCCCTCTCGCCTTGGGGGCAGCCGTTTTTCTCACCCTATGGATGGTGTACTTCCAGGGTAAGATCTTGCCCAACAACCCGCTGCGGGATAAGCGAATCCTCCACGCGTTCAAGTTGGCCAAACCCAGGCACTATGGGGCATTCTTCTTGCTACGCTCACCGGCCTTACTCTCAGCCGTCGTCGTCTATACGATTGCGCTTAATTTGTTTGGTGTGGACGCTTCCTTTGCCGCATCGCTCGGTTACTTGCCAGTGATTTTTTTTGCGGCCGCGGTACCCACGCCAATGCGCGCTGCGGCGATCACCTCCTGGGTGATCCTGTTTCCCGAGAATGAGGGACAAATGGCCGCTTTCGGATTCGTCCAGCACAACTTCTTCATTCTGTTCAATGCACTGATCGGGCTTCTCTTTTGGCGACGTGCACAGCGCGAGCTGCTCGGTCGGTAATGGCTTACCTGCTTACCAGCCTTCGATTGTTGTTGGTGGTGCCTGCGGCACTGGCCTTCGCGCGATCAGAATTCATTTCACCGATCTTGCTGCTCACGTTGATGAGCGTCGCGATCGCGACGGATTACTTCGACGGAATCGTGGCGCGTCGGACCAACACCGCGACACCTCGAGGACGACTCTTCGATCACGCCACCGATTTCTTGTTTGTCACTTCCGGACTTGCAGGTGCCGCTATCGCGGGTCAGGTAACCGCCGCTCTACCCATACTCATTGTGGTGGCATTTTCACAATACGTGCTGGATTCCTATTTTCTCCATCGTGAAAAGCGCTTACGCATGAGTTTTCTCGGGCGCTGGAACGGTATTCTTTATTTTGTGCCTTTGGTGCTAATTGCGGTGTCGCGCCTTGGGTTCACGGCAAACGTTGCCGAAGGATTTTCCACACTGATCGTCCTATTGAGCTATCTGCTGCTCCTCTCTACGATAGCGTCAATCATGGATCGGGCTGTTGCACCCCGGCGGGCTCATCAATTGAGCGACTCTCCGTCCACGTACGGCATCACGTAGAAAGCGAGTAGGACGGAAAGGCCTACGCTCAGGCGAAACCTACCTCTGCGAGGGCGTTGCCCAGCGCCTCGGGGCCGACGGGCTTGCTGATCAGAGCGTCGGCACCCGCGCGCTTCGCAGCGTGGAGTCGGTCCGGGCCTCCAGCGGATACTGCGATGACTTTCGCGTCAGGGTACAACGATTGCAACGCCTCGATGAACTCCAACCCGTCCACACGAGGCATCTCAATATCGGTAATGACGAGCTCGATGTCCTTCCTCAGGTACTTCTTGAAGGCCTCCTCACCATCCGAGGCAAGATGGACCTCGTGACCCAATTGTTCGACGAGACCTTTCATAATGGCCATATCCGTCGGCTCATCGTCGACAATGAGTATACGCGTCACGATACCACCATCCTTGGCCCATCCTATGGGGGGCAGCTTGGCCCGGCATGACCAAACAAGAGGGAGGATCATACTTCGGCGACTCTGCCCGCGCAAAGCCGCCACAGCCCTGCGTATCGGCTACCCGATCGCGTCGCTGCGCCCTCGGCGCTCTTCAAATTCGGGCAAGGTGAGAGTGTAGTCCTTTCCCCGCCAGTCGTCCTCGAGCTCGACACCCAGGCCATCGGCCAGGCGATTGACGTAGTTGTAGTAGGAGGCCACCTGACAAATATCGAGAATGGCGGCGGGGTCGAATCCCACCTCGCGGAGGCGTTCGACATCCCCCTCACCCACTTTCCACGGCGTCAGGGTCAACTTCAACGCGTAGTCGAGCATCGCCCGGTCCTCAACTTCCAGATCGGCCTCGCGATGGTCGCGGGCGAGGGCCCTAGATAGCTCGGGGTTTTGCGTGAGCCTACGGAGTCCCGCTCCGTGATGGTTGATTCAGTAGAAGCACTCGTTCTACCACAATCGAGCAAATACAACACTGTATGGCATGGCTTATGGCAAACCGTTGTTTTTGCTGTCACCCCTGGATCCTCTTTTCGATGTACTGAACGGCGGCCCGGTAGGTGTCAGGAATAAGGTGGGCGTAGGTCTCCTCGACGACCTTGGTCGTGTCACCTAGCAGGGTGGCGATCACATTGAGCGGAACGCCGTCCTGTGCCAGCCATGAGGCGTAAGTGTGACGACCCGAATGCAGCGTGAGCCCGTCGCCCTCCCTCCCGTACTTGATCCCGGCCAGCTCGAAGGCGTCCTGGGCCCAGCGAGCCGAGGTGCCGGCCGTCACAGGCTGGTCCCCGCGATGAGGGCTCACAATCAAGTACCGCTCCCCGGCATAGCCTCTGCGGAGGTGGTCTTCGATGATCGTGACGAGGCTCTCGGTGATTGGAACGTCCCTTTCACCGCGCCGCGTCTTCGGCCTCCAGGGATAGGCATCCTTGCGGGACTGGACGCGGATGAGCGGTTCGGGGCTCTCCAGGAGCACATCCACGTCGGTGCGCAGATGTAGGATCTCGCCTTGGCGCAGTCCGGCGAGGAACGCAATCGCGATCATCGCCCGGCTGGGGATCCCAAGCATACCGCGGTCCAGGTCCACCCACTCCGGTGGAGTCAGGAACACAGCCCGTGTGGGCCGGATCTCGGGCATCTCGACGCCCTTCCAGGGGTTGCTACGGATCGCAGGCTGTACGTTGCGGCGAGCGAGCAAGTCGGCCTCCTCGTCCATGACCATGCTCCAGAGTGCCCCGCACACGACCTGGCAAGCCCCTTGGCTGGCAGGTGCCCACGGACGCCCCGCTGTGCTGGCTTTCGGGCCGTGCAGGTACGCGCGCGCCTCGTCGACCGTCAGCTCTTCCATAGGGAAGTCCGAGCCAACGTCTCTCTCAAGGTTCCCGAGAACCGTACGATACTTCTTGATGGTGGACCGACTGCGTGTCGCCTCTTTGAGCCTCAGGAACCTCTCGACGGCCGGCCCGAGCCGTGGCGAGTCGGAGCCCATGCGCCGCAGCTTGGTGGCGTCGCCGTTACGTAGCGCGGCCTGAGCGTCGGTGATGTGCATGTCGCCACGGCGGATCGCCTCGAGCACGTTCCAGTCGCCACGATCCATGAGCTGAGTCAGGACGGTATGGCGCTCGGTGGCCACATCCTGATCGCCGGTCCTGAGCGAGATCGCCAGGCGGCCGCCCTTGAACCGCGAGTGCCTACGGTCGAAGTAGGCGCGGCCAGCTCGCCATACGAGGCCCTTGGGGGCACGTGAGCGCTTTCTAGGGCCCACTGCCCACGAGCTCCTCACACTCTTGGACGAAGCGATCGACAGCCTTCGGCGAGATTCGGTAGTGCGCCTTGCCAGAGCGCGACACGTTTAGGACCCCGGGGGGCTTCAGGTGGCCTTCGTGGATCATCTTGAGTACGAAGCCGGTGGACATCCCGCCGATGCGCTCGCCCGCCTGTTCCGTGCTGAGCCAGTTGTACTCCGCATCGTACTGCTCCAGGGTCTTCGTTCTCATCTCACCACGCCCCTTACGGCTTCAGTAGCCCAGGGAGCCGGGCGCACGATCCGCTCCTCCGCGCCCAGCTCCATCATCCGCCGGAACAGAAGGACCGCGCTGTCTTGCAACGCGAGCTTGGTGCGCTCCAGCATGTCCCTGGCAGCGTCCCAGGCAGAGTCCCTGGCAGCGGTCCAGGCAGCGGCCCAGGCACCGGCAGCGTCCCCGGCAGCGGCCCTGGCAGCGTCCCCGGCAGCGGCCGCCGACTTGCGGGCGGTATCCAACACCTCCTGCGCACCCCAGAGCGTAGCGGCGTCCGCGATCTCGGGGAGCGCCTGCAGGCCGTCGGCCTCCGTGTCCAGCCGAGCCAGCCGCAGCCATGCAGGCGTATAGGTACGGACGATCCAATCCATCGCCATGAAGCCGCGAGCCTCGGCGTGGCCATCGCTCGCCGTGCCGACGAGCGCCGGAATGAGTGGCTTCAGCCGTTGCCGCCGCTCGACGTCCAGACGGTCGTTGAGGCCGCGCCCGAACGCACCGAGCACCGGGCATACGCAATTCGGTCCATCGCTGTGCGGCTCGCGCGCCAGCCATGCGACGGCCTCCATGAGGCACACCCCTTCGTCCGGGCTCTGGTGCGATCCATTTTCCAGCCTCAAGCGCCCGAAGTCTTCCGCGCTCCGCCAGAACCACGGTTCGTTACGTGTCTCTCTCATCATTACACTCCTTTGTGTACAGTTCGCCCCCACCCGCGAGCCCGAGCCCATTCATGGGTCTATGTTCTCCGCCACGGCCCTAGAGCCGCCCACGCCGCGTCGACGGCGTGGCGGTGAGCACCCGGTCCGGGTTGTCGGCACTGAACGCCTCACGCATCTCGCCGACGGTCAACTCGCCGGATCCGACTGTGACGGCCACGTGGGTGTCGTCGGGGAGACCGGACAGCATCTCGGCGATCGTCATCAGAACTCCAAGCCCACCAACGTGGGCGCGTGAACCTTCCACCCCCAGATCGCCGCCCACGGTGTCTGAGGACTCGACCGGCTGTAGCTGAATAGCGGGGGGCGGACTCGAACCGCCGACCTTCGGGTTATGGGCCCGACGAGCTACCGCTGCTCTACCCCGCATATATTTCACCGCTTAGGCCCCGATGGCCTTCTTCTGCAGGTCCTTGATTGCGGCACGGACGCCGGGGCCGTCCTCGTCCTTGATCAGCTGCTCGAAGCGCTCCGCATCCTCGAGCTCGACGTCGTACTTATCCATGAGTTTGCGGAGCTTCTCGATCTCCTTCGACGTTGGGGGGGAGGCACCCTCTTCCTCTGCCGGCACCTCCTTCTCTTCAACGACGGTGGCCAAGGGGACATCCTCGCCGTCGAGCGCGGCAGCCAGGTCCTTCACTCGGTCCTACGCGCTAGGCCCGATGTCTTCGACCTCATCGGCCGTGTACATCCCGAGCCCGATCTCAGGGCAGTAGACGCGCGTCCAGAAGCCGCCGGCCCGGTACATGAGCATCTGCTCGGGCATTGTCTTCCACTTGCTGCCGCCCTTCTCATACCAGCCCTCGGCCTTCGCCAGTGCGATCGTGATGAGAGCACCTACACACTCATCTCCGCCGTCCTTGTCGACGGCCACCGCTCGGCACCCCCAGTCGTCCGAGCCCTCCGTGCCCTCGAACCGGAAGCGCAGCGGCGAGAACCGGCCCGAAGCGTTCACCGTGGCAATCAAGAACTTCGACCTCCAGGCCGGGCGGCCGTGGATGATGTCTAGGTTCTGCATCACCATGAACACCGACGCGCCGGTGCGGTTGGCCAGCTCCATGGCGATGAGGCAGTTCGGGAGGTTGTCCTGGTACTCCTTGGGGACCAACGAGCTTTTTGTGAGCGCCATCCCCATCCGCTGTGCAGCCTCGAAGTTGCCCTCGCTGGCGAAAGCTCCAATCGCTCCGCCCTCGTCGGCTAGGGTTTGGAATTCGTACCCGTCCGCTCTTGTGGCCACTGCTGTTGCGTCATCCATCGTTCAACTCCCGGTCTAAAGATTCAGGCTCGCGAACTCGCCGAAGAGTTCTTTCGCCGCGACGTCCCGCGCCCTAGCCGCCTCTTCTTCGCTCACGAAATATCCGAGTTCTATCACTTTGCCTTCATGCTCGATCTTGGCTCGCCACCGCCTACGCAACTCGGGCCGGCTCTTCTGGAAAGAGACCCCCAAATACCTGGACGACCCTCCCTTGCTGACCTTGTTTCGTTGGTTCTCCACCTGCGAACACACGCGGAGGTTGCCTCTCCTATTATCCAGGCCATCGTGGTTGATGTGGTCCACATAGACCCTTGGGTGGGTCACTCCGACGATGATCCGGTGCATGGACACCATTTTCGCGCCGAAGGCTAGTGGGGTCCTGCCAACGGCGTATTGATGCCCGCACTTGATGATCCGACACCAGCGGATCGCAGAAATGAGCGGGAGATCGATTAAGTCGAAGACGGCTACGTAATCACGTCCGATGTCCATCTGGATGACGTCGGCAACTACCTCGTAGCTATTGCGGGCGATCAGATTCACTCGTCCTCCTGCCGCTCATCGAACGCCCAGGGAGGCATCTTCAAGGAGATCATCTCATCTGAGAACCCGGGCCAGTGATCGTCGCCCAGGCACATGGCGTATCTATTCAGGTGTCTCGTGATCTCTCGGTTGCTCGCCGCCAGGTCGTCCTCGTCGAGCAGATAGACGGCGACGGGGTAGGGAGGCTCATTCTCGGGCACGATGAGGACACTGGAGTTGCGTTCCCGGCCGAGCGCATCACAGCCCCGACGATAGAACGCAGCCTTGCGGTGATAACCCATCTTGGCGGCGTCCCGTCGGAACCCGTGTGGGCTCGCATCGCGAGCGGACTTGAGATCTGCGATGAGCAGTGAGCGCTCGACGTCCCGGTCGATCCGCATCTTGCAGAGCACTCCGGTCTCTTCGTCGCGCCAGATGCCGGTCAACTCGTAATCGCCCCGACCCTGGAAGAACGTGCGAGCACGGGGATGCGCCTGGATCGCGGCAGTCATACCTTGCAGGTCCGCCATCGCGTCCTGGGACAGTACATGGACGCCCGGATCCATCGGCTCGCCGTCGAGGGGGTCGTGGCCCCTCACACCGCAGTACGATGATCCGTCACGGTAAACGCTGCCCTGGTTCTCGCATGGGAACCCGGACCTCTTCTGCGCCTCGCACTGGCCGAGCGTGACGTACTGGCCCTCGAACAACAGCGGCTCAAGGAGCGCCATGTGCAGCGCCGTGCCGAGCTCCATCGCCGGTGTTGACGGCTTCGGGTTGTCCCGGTAGTACCGGAAGTGGAGCGGGCTCTTGCGCAACTGCTCGATCCCCGACGCGCTCATCGCGTCGATGGCGAGGTACTCCTCCATCGTGAGCCCCTCGTGCCAACCCACTTCGATCGCGGTGGTCGGCTCTTCCATCGTCGCCGTGCTCATCGGATCACCGTCACGCGGTCGACGCCAGCGCCTGGGATTTCATACGCGATCAGCCGATGGACGATCATGCCGACCGTATGCAGGTCCGCGACCCCGTCCTCGACGAGTACTCGAACACGACCGTCGAAGTCGCAGAGGTAGCAGAAGTGGACCGGCGTCCCACCGTGCTTGCCTGGGTCCTCAATTAGAACCGGCTCACACCATTTCACGCAGTCGTGGCAGACGCGAAGGCCCTGCTCGTCGGAGAACTCCGCGTTCGTCTGGTCGTCGTAGCGAGCGACGGACTGGTCATTGCCCCGTCGATCGACGTAGACCACCGGAGTGTATCCCGGGTCGCCGTCGGCTTGCGCCTGCGCGCAGCAGTTGCCTCCGTCTCGTTCGACTAGCTTGACCTCATTCATTCCGGAACCTGTCAACGACAATGGGACACTCTACGGGATTAATTAGAGAGCAATATCCTGTGTGGTGAGGGAAGGGATGGGAGGATTGATGTAGACGGCCTCCGGGAGCGGTTTGGGCTTCGGCACACCTGTGACGAAGCGTTCGGGATGAGCGGCCCATGCTTCGCGGAGCACGGATTTCCTGCCGGCAATGACCTGATCGGCGTTCCCGAAGTGGACCTGCTCGGGGGTTAGCATCGAGATACCGCCATGGCGGTGCTCGGCATTGTACCAGCGGAAGAACGATCGACACAACGTCTTGGCCTGGCCCTGATCCCCGAACCGCCCGGGAAACGAGGGATGGTACTTCAAGGTTTTGAACTGAGCCTCGGAAAACGGGTTGTCATCCGACACCTGAGGCCGGCTCAACGAGCGAGTCACGCCGAGGTCAGCGAGAAGTTGAGCGGTGCATTGGCTCGTCATTGGAGCTCCCCGATCCGAGTGCAGGGTCAGGACCCGGGGCTGGACGCCATGCTTCAGGCAGCTCTGCTGGATCAACCGGCCGGCCAGGGCCGAGTTCTCCCGGTCCGCCACCATCCAGCCCACGACGTAGCGGCTGTAGATGTCCATGATGACGTAGAGGTAGTAATAGCTCCACTTCTTCGGCCCGAGTAGCCGCGTGATATCCCAGGACCACACCTGGTTCGGCGCCGTGGCCATCAACTCGGGCTTCTTGTACTCGGGATGGGTGCGCTGCGCCCGGCGTTCCTGAACCGGCACCTCGGAGGCCAGAACACGATACATCGTGCGTTCGCTGCACAGGTAGACCTCTTCGTCGAGCAGCGTGGCCACCACCTCGGCGGGTGAGCGGTCCACGAACCGCTCCGAACACAGCGTGTCGAAGACCTCGCCTCGTTCCGTCTCGCTCAATGCCCGGGCGGGCGTCGGGCGGGGCTGCCGTTGCCCGGTCGATGGGCCTCGACGACGGTAGAACGTCGATCGGGAGACCTCGAGAGCCGCGCACGCCGGTTTTACACCGACGTGCTTAGCCAGCTCATCGGCCGCCTTCAAGAGTTCGTCCCGTCGTCGAGGCTTATCCCCAGCAGCCCCGCAACTTTTCCCTGCACGTCGATGATCAGGTGTGCCTTCCTGAGCTCATTCTCGAGCCGTGCGTTTTGCCGCTCCAGCTTGCGTACCTTCTCATCCAGCGGATTCCGCTCCGGCTTGCGGCCGCGTTTCTTCGACAGGGCCTTCAGCGACCCGCTATGCGCCGCCTTGCGCCACGTCGTCAGGTGCGACGAGTACAGGCCCTCGCGCCGCAGGAGCTGACCCACCTCGCCGGGCTCGGTGCACCGGTCCGCTTCTTCGACGATCCGCAGCTTGTACGATGGACTGAACCGCCGGCGTAGCGGCCTATCTACTACCTCCGGGTCCGCAGGAGCTGCCGCGCTTCGCTTGGCCTCCCCGATTCCAGGGGCACTACCATTCTCTTCCATTCTCTCTCGCAGTCCCAACATGTTCGTTTTCTCTGCCTTCGCCCTACTCTAATTCTTTGCGTGCTCCGTGTCTCACGTACGTTGGCAGAGAGGGCTCCGGCCTCCAGCTCGGCCGCGGCGCACCATCAAGTCACCGCCTCAAGCACACGAACCACCGTCTCGAGCCTCTCGCCTCCGGTGGCCGCTCGAACAAATTCGAGTGCGAGGGAGAACGCTTCTTCGTTTCGGCTCGACTCAAGGAACTCACATCCCGACTGGGTAAGCCGAAAGGCAGGATCGCCGACGGCGTTATCCTGCGTGAGCAGTCCGGCATCGAAGGGCGAGGTTGAGGTGAAGGGGCCCCTTCCCGAGCCCGCGTACCCCGGCCCGCCACCCACCCTCCTCAACCTTCATCAGGAGTTCACGCAGGTATGGCAGATCGCGCTTCACGTTGTCGTGCTCATCGATCCCACCCTCGCCCTGCGCTCTCGATACGCCTAGCTTCGGCGCGCAACGATTCCACGCTCCGCCTGGTGATGACGTCACCGGCCCAGAATTGCACGGCGATTATCAGCCAGCAGCACACGAGTCCGAAAAAGAACGCTGTTCGGCCCGGGCGGTCTGCTGACGCTCTTCTCGAGCGGTTGGACCGCATACACGAGCTCGCGCTCCCTGTCTACCACACGATCGGCGAGGCGGTCCGGCAGTACGTGCTGGCTCATGGCGTTGACCCGCTGGAAATCGACAGGGAGTTCTTGCGCGATCTCTTTGGCGACGAGAGATAGGCGGAAATCAGCGCACGGACCCACGCGGCCTCAATCTCAGCCACCGTCAGAAAGTCGCCCCGCTCTCGGGCCCTCAGCAGCGTCACAAGTAGTTCCGGATAGTGCTCGGCTAGCCAGGAGTCGAGGCGCAGGTCGGCGGACATCGAGCCGGCTCCGTCTCTCCCGTGTGCGCGTACCGGATGGTCGCAGTTCGATCTTCGGTCGCTCGGGCCGGGCCCCCTCACGGCGCCGCCTCCGTCTCCGCCAGCACGCGCTCGCTCATGGACGAGAAGGCTCCCCCGCTGATACGATCAGCGTCGCCAAACAACCGATCAGCCATCAACGGAGGAGCCTCCTGTGAGCGTTCTGAGCACCGGCGAGAAACCGATGGACCGCGAATACCAACGTGAAGTCTTGGCCAGGCTGCGAGAGGCCTATCCCAACCGGGTCAGTGCCTCCCAGCTGCCTCCACGAGATGAGACGAGCCTTGGGGCTACGCTCTACTATCTCGACGAACATCAGCTCATCGATCTCAGGCGAGCGCCTACTATGGAGAATCCGATCGCAATCCTCGATGCGAGAATCACTGCCAAGGGTCTGGACTTCCTCGCCGACGACGGTGGCCTGAGCGCCATTCTGGGAGTCGTGACGATCAAGCTCGACTCGGACGACCTCCGAGCCCTGATGGTCTCGCGGGTCGAAGCGTCTGACCTGCCGCCCAAGGAGAAACAGCGCCGCATTCACGCTATTCGTTCCTTTTCCGCGTCGGTACTGCGGGACGCGACGGTCCGCTGGGCAACTGAAGCACTGGTCCGTCTGCCGGACGCAGTTCAGCTATTTCAAACAGGTGCCGGGCCGTCGTGAGCGCGACATCCTGCAGGGGTCGCATCCGCAAGTAGCCGATCGGGCGGTGTGTGGCCTCGATGCTCGCGAGCGTCAGCCAGTGCTCGCCCTCTCGGTTCACGTTCTCCACGATCACCGTCGCCGTGCCAAACTCCGCGTCCTTGACGATCTGAATCCGGCCATGCTCGCCCGCACTCATCCCTCACCCCCCGCCAGGGTAGTGTCCCTAGATTTGTGTAAAAGCGGATAAGCTGGACAGGAGGGAAAGAAAAACGGAAGCTCCTCTGTTGTTGTTCACTGTCACATGAACCCGGGAGTCCGGGTCTGCAGAGCAGGCTCGGAACCGGAGAGGAGCTTCCGATGCAAGAGATTGTGGAGATCGGTCGGGCCACGCAAGACGAGCTACGCGATGATTTGCGCGAGCTGTTTCAAGGCGCGATCCGGCTGACGCTCGAGATGGTGCTGGAAGAGGAGCTGAAGGCCATGGTAGGTGCACGCCGCTTCGAGCGGGTGGGAAGCCGGAAGGACCATAGGAACGGCACATACCTGAGGCGGCTGCTGACGAGCCTGGGGCAGATCGAGGTCGCCATGCCCCGGAGCCGGGACAACGGTTCGCCGGCCGACGTGATCGGCCGCTACCAGCGCAGGAGCCCCGAGCTCGACGAGATGATGGTCGAGGCGTATGTGAGCGGCGTGTCACAGCGCAAGATGGGCGACGTCACCGAGGCGCTGATGGGCGAGCGTGTTGGGCGCTCGACGGTGAGTCGTGTGGCAAAACGGCTCGACGAGGCCGTGGAAGGGCTGCGCCGTGCGCCGATCGAGGGGCCTCACCCCTATCTGTACCTGGACGCCACGTTCTTGGACGCCCGCTGGGCCCGCAAAGTCGAGAACGTGAGTGCGCTCGTGGCGTATGCAGTGGGCCCTGAGGGTCACCGACGGCTCCTGGCCGTCACGCTGGGCGCTGAGGAGTCGCAGCAGAGCTGGTCGGAGCTCCTCGAGCAACTCCAGGACCGCGGCCTCGGCGGTGTCGAGCTCGTGATCGCCGATGAGCACGCAGGCCTGGCAGCTGCGGTCCGCCGCTTCCTGCCCGAGGCACGCCGTCAGAGGTGTACGGTCCATCTGCAGCGTAATGTGGGGGCGAGGGTCCCCCACCGCCTACGCAAGCGCGTGGCGCGTGAGGTCTCGGTGATCTTCCAGACATCCGGACTCGCCGAGGCGAAGAAGCTCCTGGGCGAGTTCGGCGCACGCTGGAAGAAGGAGCTGCCCGAGGCCGTGGAGGTCCTGGAGCGGGGCTTCGGGGCAGCGACGCAGTTCTACGCGTTCCCCGAGGCGCACTGGCCCCGGCTGCGTACCACCAACAGCCTCGAGCGGCTGCACGGCGAGATCAAACGCAGGATCAAGGCCGCCGGCGCCTTCCCGGACCGGGCCAGCGCCCTCAGGCTCATCACGGCCGTCGCACTCAGGACCACACACGTCTGGGGCGACCGGCGTTACCTCGACCTCTCACTCCTCCAGAAACAGGAGGTCGCCCAAGCAGCCTAGCCGAAGGCGAGGAGCTTCCTCCGCTTTTACACACAAATCGGGACTTGACCCCCGCCAGCACCACGCGGGCGAGTTCGGCGAGCCTCCAATGCTCCCAGTCGCCGCCCCATCGCTCGGCACGCTCCGTGTCACCGCCCCAGGAGTCGTACTCCGGTTCCGTCTCAGGCGCGTCCCGGACGATCTCGCGCAGACACGCCAACATCTCCGGCGCGGCGGCGATCAGCCGGGCGTTCGCCGTCACGATGCCACCTCCTCGACTCCCTCAGCGACCCGGCGCTCGGGTAGCTCTCTCATCGTGAGTTCACCTGGACGACGGTGCCCCGAGCCAACGTGGTCGGCTTGTGCGGAGCGGTGAACGCCCGCCCCCTGATAACCCGCTTGGCGCCGCCGCTGTAGCGAACCGTGACCGAACCCATGCCCCTTGCGAGTACCTTGAGCTTGGTGCCCCGGTGGTCGTAGCAGACGCGACCCCGACGCAGGTTGCCGAGGTAGGCGTGGCCGGGGGCAAACGCCGGTGTGTCGTTGCCGTCGTAGTCGACGAAGGGCTCCACCGTCTTAGGCCCCCTCCTGTGAGGCCAGCGCATCCCGCAACGAATGCGCGTCCTGGGTGCGCATCACCCCACCACCTCATCACCCGCCAGCACACGCTCGCGGGCCTCGTTGGCCGCCTTCTCCGCCGCTTCGAGCCTGTCCAGCGTCGCGTTGAGCCGAGCCTCGAAATCCTCGGGGGGCTTACGGAGCCCCCGCAGGTAGCGACTGAAAAGGGAGCGGTCGATCCCCATCTCCAGGGCTACGCGCTCCTGGGGAATGCCGAGAAGGGCTAGGCGGCTTCTGATCTCTAACGAACTGGCTTCGTTTATCATGCTGGGACGATATACGAACTGAATTCATATGTCAACCCGCATGGTGCCCGCTATGTTATATAATGCATACGATCCTCGGTGTGCGGCTCGCGGAGTCCCGGAAACGGTCTGGCCTTACCCAGAATCGCCTTGCTGCTGAGATGGGGGAGCGATACGACCAGACAATGATCTCGGCCGTTGAGCGCGGTCAGTCAGCCATGCTCTTTGACGGCCTGTTAAAGGCCGCCCGTGTCCTCGACACCTCGCTCGACTACCTGGCTGGCCTCACCGACAACCCGATCCCAGTGGACGACCGGGCCCGCGAAGCCGAGGAGCGAGCCCGCGAAGCCGAGGCCCGGGTACGCCGAGAGGAAGCGCGGAACCGCCAGCAGCTTGAAGCCGCGCTGCGCACCGAGACGGAGCTGGAGCGCCTGCGGGCGCAGGCCGCCGCTACGGCCAAGCTCCCCGACCCCGACGTGTCCCCGATCCAGTCAGCGCCGGGCTGGCATGACGAAGACTACGAGTCCGTCAGACGCTACGAGTCCGAGGATGTACGGCTCGCGGCGGGAACCGGAACGTTCACGGACCAAGAGCCCGCCGCAGGTGAGGTCAAATTCCGCACAAGCTGGCTGCGCAAGCGAAGGCTGAGGGCCAAGGACCTCTTCCTGGTCGATGTATTGGGCGATAGTATGGAGCGCACGATCTTCGACGGAGACGCGGCGCTAGTTGATGAGACCCACAGATCGCCACGCAGCGGTAAAATCTACGCACTTCAGGCGGGAGAGGGTCCACTGGTCAAGCGTGTTCGCAAGCGCGACCACCGCTGGTGGGCCGACAGCGACAACGAAGAGTACGAGCCGCAGCCGCTCGACGATCGAGCCCGAATCATGGGCCGCGTCGTCTGGTGGGCGCACACGGATTGAGGGGGTCAAGCGCCAGCATCAGCTTGAGCAAGCAGCAGACGGGATCGCCGCGTCATCGTAGGCGCGGACACTTTTGTTTCACCAGCCGCTATCCCCCCATGGCGGTGAAGGGAGGGAGGGGACGTGGTTCGCAAACTCTCTGCTCTGTCTCTTGCTCTTGGCGTAGTTGCCTGTGGCAGCGGAAATGGTGGCGCCGGACCCGATTTGGGCTTAGGCCTTGATCCGCTCGACGCCATCGCGACAGTATCGGTCTCGCCAAGTTCGGCAACGGTGGAAGTCGGAGCCACTACCCAACTGTCCGCCACCGTGACGAACGGCCACGGCAACATCGTGAATACGTCCCCGACATGGTCTACTGCCTCGCGGGATTGGGTGCAAACGAGTTACGGCACCAAAATACTGAAGGCTCAGGAGTACCGGGACAGGTATGGAACACCAGCGATCGTATCCGAACGACATTGGGTTGCGCACCTATGAAAAGGATCACCTTCCTGGCATTCGCACTCGCCGCTTGCTCATCTTCAACAGAGCCAGCATCGATCGGATAGCGCACCTTCAGATGGTCCAAGCCGTGGGCGCACACGGATCTGGGGTGAGGCCAGAGGGGGGAGCCAGGGCGAATGGGCAAAAAATCCGGTACGTCATACCACGAGTTCCCGAGCGGCCAGGAGACCATACATCTGGTGCAGCCGTATCGGATGGTCAAGAAGCGCGGACTAACGCCGGTCGACGCACTGCGAGTGGCCAGCCCGACCGCAGCCCGGGAGCGGGCGAAGCGGCTGTTCGAGTCTGGCCGGTACTCGGGGGTGGACGCGGTGACGGTGACGGGAGACCCGGATCTGGGTGAGTATGCTGATCCGGTGTTTCACGTCCGGCTGGGGCAGGTGCCGGATTCCGAGGGCGAAGAGTCCTGAGCGTTGAGGCGACGAGGCGAGGTCATGTGGACGGGCAAGATGTTGCGGGAATCAAGGTGAGGCGGAACAGCCAGGCTATTACCAAACTCAAGGCTCATGCAGAGCATCTGCTCTGAATCGCCCCGGGTTCATCGGAGACTGTTTGACTTGAGTGTCAGAGGCTCACCTGGAGCGTCCTGACGCGAATAATACAACTCTTCGTACTCGGCCGGCGGGATATGGCCGTGGGGCTCGAAGAGGCGATGGTGATTGAACCACCAGACCCATTCGAGGGTGGCGAGCTCGATGTCTTCGAGGGTGCGCCACGGACCGCGTGGACGAATGAGCTCGGTCTTGTAGAGTCCGATGATCGTCTCGGCCAGGGCGTTGTCATACGAATCCCCCCGGCTGCCTACGGACGGCTCGATGCCTGCCAACGCCAGGCGCTCGGTGTAGCGGATAGACAGGTACTGCCCCCCGCGGTCGCTGTGATGCACCAGGCGCTTGTCTGCGTCGTCCTCGCGTTCACAGATCGCCTGCTCGAGAGCGTCGAGCGCTAAGTCACTGCGTAATGAGTTCGAGACCCGCCATCCGACGATGCGACGGCTGAACGCATCGATCACGAACGCCACGAAGACAAACGCATGGCCCGTCCGCACGTACGTGAGGTCCGAGACCCACAGCTCGTTGGGACGTGCCGCGCTGAAGTCTCGGTTCACGAGGTCCAGCGGGCGCTCGTCGCCCTCCGCCGTGTGCGTTGTCACCTTGAAGCGCCGCCCTCGCGTAACCCCACAAAGCTCCAGTTCCTTCATGAGCCGAGCCACCGTGCATCGAGCCACGGTGATGCCTTCCCGGTTCAGCTGCTTCCACACCTTCTTCGCCCCGTAGACCTGGAAGTTCTGCATCCACACTCGACGGATCTCCGGCTTCAGCATCTCGTCGCGCTGAGCCCGGACCGATCGTAGCGTCGGATCTGCCTGCATCGCCTTGTGCGTGTAGTAGGTCGACGGAGCGATCGGCAGTACCTCGCAGATCGGCTCGACTCCGTACGTGGGCCGGTAATCGTCGATGAAGGCCACCATCACCGAACTCGGCGGTCGAGCTCCGCCTGTGCGAAATACGCCGATGCCTTACGCAGAATCTCGTTCGCCCGCTTCAGCTCACGATTCTCACGCTCCAGCACCTTCAGTCGCTCACGCTCTTCTGTCTTGAGACCGGGCCGTTGCCCCGTGTCTCGCTCCGCTCGTCGAACCCATTTACGTAGCGTCTCCGCCGTGCACCCGATCTTCTCCGAGATCGAGCAGATCGCCGCCCACTGTGAGCTGTACTCAGGCTCGTGCTCGAAAACCATCCGAACGGCTCGCTCCCGTACCTCTGGGGAGTACTGTCCTTTCCTTTTCATGACTCCATCCTCTCAACTGATGGAGTCTCCGGCAAACCCGGGGTGATTCAGCTCGACAACTATCGTGAGACGGTAACGACCCTCGCGATAATGGAGCCGATGGTGTCCAACAGCGCCGTGCGAGAGTCGTGCGGCCGCGGCGATGCGCGCTGGGGCTTCCTAATCGTGCGTAGCACTCTTTTCCTCAACGTGGTTCTGCGTATTGCCAAGCTTGTCTTTGATAAATATTCCAGTACTCCGAGTGTCCATACGATCGTGGATGAAGTCATGCATCCCGAGGTAGCCGGGATTCTGAAGAACGAATACGTGGATGGGTACTGTGCCGTCGACTCTTCGAGCGATAG
The DNA here is from genome assembly GCA_965248195.1 of Longimicrobiales bacterium. Lineage (GTDB taxonomy): Bacteria > Gemmatimonadota > Gemmatimonadetes > Longimicrobiales > Gaopeijiaceae > UBA822. Next base: position 372,508 of record CBDFIQ010000001.1, read on the forward strand.
ATCGCTTCACGAGGGTGAGTTTGACAGCCACTTGAACGAACTGCGGTCCCTAGCACAGGAAGTCAAAGCCGATCCGTTGTTCCTGTGCGCAAAGAAGGTGCGAGACAAGTCCATTGCTCACTGGGAAGTGGTATATAGGAACGGCAAGTATGAGTTATATGATATTAGCCAACACGACCTGAAGTGGACATCACCGCGAGACATGATTGAGAGGCTTAGGCCGGTCATTGACAAGGTTAATCTAGTAGTCCGCGGTGCGTCATTCGGTTGGGAATCCCTCAAATCCGGTAGTGAAGGCATAGCTGACGGCTACTGGGCGGCGGCGTGTGCCGCTGGACAGCACGACGCAGCCCCCTGAAGACCGCCGCCGCCGCTGGGAGATGGTCGACGAAGCAACCGAAGTGGCAGCTGCTCTTCGTGCTCCCGAATCTCCTGTTGAAGGAGGGCGGCTCGGGACCCTCTCAACTGGATCTTGGGCTAGAGGGCTTGGCGATCGTTTCGGCCACGGATCCGCGAGTCGTCGAGATCAAGGAGTGGTCAGAGGACGCCTGTAGGTTTCTGGGCTCTTTCCACAATGGAGACCGGAAGCCGATCATCCCCTCCGTCCTCATCGTACGGAATGACTGGCAGTCGAGACTTGGCCAGGATCCCGAGCCGGTGATCTCGTTTCGCAATGCCGCTGCTCTCGCCTGCATCTTGCCCGTTAGAACGGGATCGCCAGAGGGGGCTTGGGGAGGGCCAGCGTGGTCCGACACTTTCGATCTACATCCATGTCAACTGAAGCCTGACGGCTCACATTGGTCCATTCATACTCCAGCGCTCAACAAGGGCCCCATCCCCTTAGATGAACTATCGCTCACAACCGATTTGGGTCTCTCACGACCACCACCATTGACCCTTGACTGTCATCTTGCGGAACGCCTTGGTCACGTCTGGTGCAGGCGGTATTGGCGAGGTCAAGACAAGCAAAAGGCGCTGCGGGTCTTTCGCTCTCTCGAATCGGCTTACGAAGCGCTCGCCATCCGTTTCAAGAACTTCGCATCTCCTAACGAAGTCGGACTGGGGACGGTCCCGTGGGCAACAGCGGTCGAAGTGTTGGCGTCTCCAGGTAGCAGAAACGTCCAGAAGTGGGACTGCACTTGCCTCATCGATCGGGGACGGCGGCCTTGTGACCCGAGACTCCGGACCCGCAAGTACTGGTGCATGACGCAGAAGGAAAAGCGACGGTATCTCACTCTTCCTCAGCGGATCTACCTGCATCTCCACGACGCTCGGAGCAAGTTCGTCCACGGGGACAAGATCTCCCAGAATCTGTTAGCGCCGTTTCCAAACGGAGCCCCGCTATTGTCGCTGGCTTCAACCGTCTATCGCATCGCTCTAGTATCTTACTTAGAAGAGCACTGGCCGGTGCGTGATGCGTGGTTGCGGGATCTTGCCGGGAGTTTCGACTACGAGCGCCACCTACTTAAGGCGATCGACGGCGGCGACGGGATGTGACGCCGAGTTGACGGACCTAGTTCCGTCGCCGGGCGCGCAAGAAGTGGGAGAGCCACCGGGCCGCGTCGTCTGGTGGGCGCACACGGAGAAGGGGGTCAAGCGCCAGCATCAGCTTGAGCAAGCAGCAGACGGGATCGCCGCGTCATCGTAGGCGCGGACACTTTTGTTTCACCAGCCGCTATCCCCCCTGGCGGGGGGTGGAGAGAGGAGGGGTTAGCCATGCGTAAGAGCACACCGTTGTTGGCCGTCCTAGCCGCCGCCTGCGTGTCCGTGGGTAAGAGTGTTCTGGATACATCCTTCCAGACAGCCCCCGTGGAGCGGGACAACGTCTTTGTCTATGTCGCAGGAGACAGCGTTCCCGAGCATACCCGCATCGCTCTGTTGGATGCCAAAGGGGACACCGACTGGACGGACGAAGGAGACCTTCTCAACAAACTCCGAGAGGAAGCCGGGAAACTCGGTGCGAACGCGATCATTTGGGGTGACACGGAGGACGCGGGAACCGGGGCCAGAGTAGCCCAGGCGCTCCTGGGGACCAGCGCCAATCGGTCCACGACGGCAGTGGCAATCTACGTACCATCAAGGGAGCGATAGGCCACTAGGCGCACTCGCGGATAGATACGCCTTTTGACGGCCCCGATGTGGTAGAGTGCGTCCCATGACCCTCCGCGTCTTTCGGTGGGACAGCCCACCAGCCGATACCGGACATCCCGGTAACGATGTCATGTGTCGCTGCGGAGCCGAGGCAGTCTTCGAGTGAGGAAGCTCTAGCAGCATTCTGAAAGCGTTCGCTTCACTCCTTGTAAGATTCTCACAGTCTGCCCTGATCTTCGCTCAAAAAACACCTGTATCACCCCTTGACCTAGATACGGCATTGCCGTATATTATATCCATGCACACGGTCATCGAAACTCCTACTTTCATCAGCAAATGCCGGCGATACCGAGTTAGCGATGACGAGCGCGAGGCGATCATCGGTTTCATCGCTGCCAATCCCGAGTCTGGCGACGCAATCAAGGGGTCCGGTGGTGCTCGCAAGGTTCGGTTTGCCGCTCCGGGAAGGGGCAAGAGTGGTGGCTACCGAGTGGTGACATTCTACAGCGGCACGGAAGTTCCCGTGTTTCTGCTGTCGATCTTTGCCAAAGGTCACAAGACAGACTTGGCGAAATCGGAAATCAACGCCTTGCGAACCATACTGGACGCACTGGCCGACGAGTACCGAAGGAGGATCACACCATGACCAAGGCTGGCGAAGAGCTGATCAACGCGGCGACGGAAGCTCTCGAATTTGTGCGCGATAACGCTGATCATGGGGAGTATCGAGTTCACCTCCCCGATGAAATCAACCCTCGGTTGATCCGCTCACGTTTGAATATGAGCCAGCGAACGTTCGCCGAGACCTTCACCATTGAACTGCGAACACTTCAAGACTGGGAGCAGGGGCGCCGCGTCCCCAACGGTGCAGCACAAACACTATTGAGGATCATTCACTTTGAGCCCGAGGCTGCCAAGCGCGCTATTGCGCACGAGTCTGTTGGGGCCGGAGGGCAGGATTCGGAAGTGTTGTAGGAGCCGTTGCAGATTCCTCCACCTCGATCGAGGTCGAGAAACAGGCAACGGGGCCGAGCCACGCGGTCAGGTGTACGAGGAGGGATCTGTGATGGAAAAAGGGGCTTCGCTAAAGCAGCCTGTGACGACCACGGAGGTTGCAATTGTCGGCAATAACATACTTGCGGTACCCAGGAATGGGGGATAGAATATGATCCCCCGTTTCCTTGAGGATTACCCAATGGCATGGAACACGTTGGAGCATACGAAGTCCAAGGTGGATCGGGCTGGGGGAACACTGAAGTCAGGCAACGAGCACGGTACCTTCAAGTCCTTCCAGGACTACCTAGATCGCACCGAAGCCCTGGACGTTATTAACAACTTCCGCTCGTCACATGGTTATCCACTTCACGTGATTACCATGAGGCTCCGCCAGAATGCGCCTAAGATAGATGATCAAGCGATTGTGGCTCAACGGTTGAAGCGTCTCGTCTCGATTGACGCAAAGCTGCGCCGCTTTTCCTGGCTCAAGCTGTCCCGCATGCAGGACATAGGCGGTTGTCGGGCTGTCCTAGGGAGCGTGACCAGGGTTGAGCGGCTGCATGAGTGGTATTCTACCCGCCAGTGTGCATCCAAGATGCGGCGAGTGGACAATTACATCGAGAATCCGAAATCGGACGGATATCGCGGTATTCACTACGTCTATGAGTACCGCAGCACGACCGAGCAATACGAGGTCTACAACGGCTTCCAAGTTGAAGTGCAGCTACGTTCCGCCCTTCAACATGCTTCGGAACCTGTCAACGACAATGGGACACTCTACGGGATTAATTAGAGAGCAATATCCTGTGTGGTGAGGGAAGGGATGGGAGGATTGATGTAGACGGCCTCCGGGAGCGGTTTGGGCTTCGGCACACCTGTGACGAAGCGTTCGGGATGAGCGGCCCATGCTTCGCGGAGCACGGATTTCCTGCCGGCAATGACCTGATCGGCGTTCCCGAAGTGGACCTGCTCGGGGGTTAGCATCGAGATACCGCCATGGCGGTGCTCGGCATTGTACCAGCGGAAGAACGATCGACACAACGTCTTGGCCTGGCCCTGATCCCCGAACCGCCCGGGAAACGAGGGATGGTACTTCAAGGTTTTGAACTGAGCCTCGGAAAACGGGTTGTCATCCGACACCTGAGGCCGGCTCAACGAGCGAGTCACGCCGAGGTCAGCGAGAAGTTGAGCGGTGCATTGGCTCGTCATTGGAGCTCCCCGATCCGAGTGCAGGGTCAGGACCCGGGGCTGGACGCCATGCTTCAGGCAGCTCTGCTGGATCAACCGGCCGGCCAGGGCCGAGTTCTCCCGGTCCGCCACCATCCAGCCCACGACGTAGCGGCTGTAGATGTCCATGATGACGTAGAGGTAGTAATAGCTCCACTTCTTCGGCCCGAGTAGCCGCGTGATATCCCAGGACCACACCTGGTTCGGCGCCGTGGCCATCAACTCGGGCTTCTTGTACTCGGGATGGGTGCGCTGCGCCCGGCGTTCCTGAACCGGCACCTCGGAGGCCAGAACACGATACATCGTGCGTTCGCTGCACAGGTAGACCTCTTCGTCGAGCAGCGTGGCCACCACCTCGGCGGGTGAGCGGTCCACGAACCGCTCCGAACACAGCGTGTCGAAGACCTCGCCTCGTTCCGTCTCGCTCAATGCCCGGGCGGGCGTCGGGCGGGGCTGCCGTTGCCCGGTCGATGGGCCTCGACGACGGTAGAACGTCGATCGGGAGACCTCGAGAGCCGCGCACGCCGGTTTTACACCGACGTGCTTAGCCAGCTCATCGGCCGCCTTCAAGAGTTCGTCCCGTCGTCGAGGCTTATCCCCAGCAGCCCCGCAACTTTTCCCTGCACGTCGATGATCAGGTGTGCCTTCCTGAGCTCATTCTCGAGCCGTGCGTTTTGCCGCTCCAGCTTGCGTACCTTCTCATCCAGCGGATTCCGCTCCGGCTTGCGGCCGCGTTTCTTCGACAGGGCCTTCAGCGACCCGCTATGCGCCGCCTTGCGCCACGTCGTCAGGTGCGACGAGTACAGGCCCTCGCGCCGCAGGAGCTGACCCACCTCGCCGGGCTCGGTGCACCGGTCCGCTTCTTCGACGATCCGCAGCTTGTACGATGGACTGAACCGCCGGCGTAGCGGCCTATCTACTACCTCCGGGTCCGCAGGAGCTGCCGCGCTTCGCTTGGCCTCCCCGATTCCAGGGGCACTACCATTCTCTTCCATTCTCTCTCGCAGTCCCAACATGTTCGTTTTCTCTGCCTTCGCCCTACTCTAATTCTTTGCGTGCTCCGTGTCTCACGTACGTTGGCAGAGAGGGCTTGGGCTACCGCAACGGAGACAGTATCAACGTTTACTGGCCAACGGCTTAAGGGGGGATTGGGAGAGGTAGAATGGTTTCGCTTCTTCACACTTATGGCGAACGCTCTGGCGATGCGTGAGAAACGCGCCCTTGTACCAGACGCCCCAGATGATGAAGGCGAGCTTGTTGCTGAACTGACGGATTTGGCTGGGACATTAAACGTAGAAGTCGTACTCCGTGGATGGCAGACAGCCATGGAAATTCTAGGGGAGGCCCCTAAGGACGCTAGGGTGTTTCTCCTAGTCCTCAACCCCACCGAAAGGACCCTGGAGGCGATCCCATTCAGTGCAGAGCATGCAGCACTGGCGTCGAACCGATATCTAGAGGTAGAGAAAGAGATTGCGAAAAAACCAAATATCGAAGCGGTGCTCGTAAAGACGGACTCAGTCGCGGCGCTAAGGAAAGCGTATCCGAATTACTACGTGGACATGAACTCATTTCTAAACGCTATGGCTCTGGCGCTTCACTCCCCGGTCTTGGCCGGGTAAGAATGTGCGTCGTCAATGCGATCATTCGTCTGAGGCCCGATCCCCGACGGCCACGAACTCGCCGTCTGGACGGAAGCCTAGGCCAGCCACGCGGTCGGGTGGACGGGGAGGACGATGCGATGGAGAAGGCGGAGCCCAGCTGCTGTAGGAAACCGATGGCCTGTCAGAGGGGTTTAACACTTGTGTACGGACTGTCCCAACGTATTTTCTCGGTGCATGGACCCAATATGGGAGGCTGAGTATGAGTGATGCGGAACCTGTCAACGACAATGGGACACTCTACGGGATTAATTAGAGAGCAATATCCTGTGTGGTGAGGGAAGGGATGGGAGGATTGATGTAGACGGCCTCCGGGAGCGGTTTGGGCTTCGGCACACCTGTGACGAAGCGTTCGGGATGAGCGGCCCATGCTTCGCGGAGCACGGATTTCCTGCCGGCAATGACCTGATCGGCGTTCCCGAAGTGGACCTGCTCGGGGGTTAGCATCGAGATACCGCCATGGCGGTGCTCGGCATTGTACCAGCGGAAGAACGATCGACACAACGTCTTGGCCTGGCCCTGATCCCCGAACCGCCCGGGAAACGAGGGATGGTACTTCAAGGTTTTGAACTGAGCCTCGGAAAACGGGTTGTCATCCGACACCTGAGGCCGGCTCAACGAGCGAGTCACGCCGAGGTCAGCGAGAAGTTGAGCGGTGCATTGGCTCGTCATTGGAGCTCCCCGATCCGAGTGCAGGGTCAGGACCCGGGGCTGGACGCCATGCTTCAGGCAGCTCTGCTGGATCAACCGGCCGGCCAGGGCCGAGTTCTCCCGGTCCGCCACCATCCAGCCCACGACGTAGCGGCTGTAGATGTCCATGATGACGTAGAGGTAGTAATAGCTCCACTTCTTCGGCCCGAGTAGCCGCGTGATATCCCAGGACCACACCTGGTTCGGCGCCGTGGCCATCAACTCGGGCTTCTTGTACTCGGGATGGGTGCGCTGCGCCCGGCGTTCCTGAACCGGCACCTCGGAGGCCAGAACACGATACATCGTGCGTTCGCTGCACAGGTAGACCTCTTCGTCGAGCAGCGTGGCCACCACCTCGGCGGGTGAGCGGTCCACGAACCGCTCCGAACACAGCGTGTCGAAGACCTCGCCTCGTTCCGTCTCGCTCAATGCCCGGGCGGGCGTCGGGCGGGGCTGCCGTTGCCCGGTCGATGGGCCTCGACGACGGTAGAACGTCGATCGGGAGACCTCGAGAGCCGCGCACGCCGGTTTTACACCGACGTGCTTAGCCAGCTCATCGGCCGCCTTCAAGAGTTCGTCCCGTCGTCGAGGCTTATCCCCAGCAGCCCCGCAACTTTTCCCTGCACGTCGATGATCAGGTGTGCCTTCCTGAGCTCATTCTCGAGCCGTGCGTTTTGCCGCTCCAGCTTGCGTACCTTCTCATCCAGCGGATTCCGCTCCGGCTTGCGGCCGCGTTTCTTCGACAGGGCCTTCAGCGACCCGCTATGCGCCGCCTTGCGCCACGTCGTCAGGTGCGACGAGTACAGGCCCTCGCGCCGCAGGAGCTGACCCACCTCGCCGGGCTCGGTGCACCGGTCCGCTTCTTCGACGATCCGCAGCTTGTACGATGGACTGAACCGCCGGCGTAGCGGCCTATCTACTACCTCCGGGTCCGCAGGAGCTGCCGCGCTTCGCTTGGCCTCCCCGATTCCAGGGGCACTACCATTCTCTTCCATTCTCTCTCGCAGTCCCAACATGTTCGTTTTCTCTGCCTTCGCCCTACTCTAATTCTTTGCGTGCTCCGTGTCTCACGTACGTTGGCAGAGAGGGATGCGCCGGATCGGGCTAAGGTCACGGTGAGGGATTCGGGTGTCCGTACAGTATCTGTAGCTGACATCCTGAGGAGCAGAGCAGGTCAAGAAGCAATCCGCGAGACGGCCAAGCTCGGGCTCGGCTCCGAGGCCAGTGCAAGAACAGAGAAGAGCGATCCCGAGGTGAGCCCGCCAGACAGTTAGCACGTGCCGTTCAACGTACTCCTCCTTCCCCTCCTCGGGGGATACGTCTTTATTTCACACTGGAACAAGACGCGGTTCGGTGCCCGGAGGTACACGGGCCAACGGCTGATCCTCCACTCGGCCCTCGCAGGTGTCTGTTTGTTCCTGGTCTCTTTCTTGATTACAAAGTTCGGTGCTATCTGCTTTCCTGAACTTCTCTCTTGGTGGCGTGCGTATGTTTCCCGTGAATCGTTTGCGGGGACGTCGTTTCTCGCATTTCTAATAGGGTCGGTGGGATGGAAGCCGATAAACTGGTTCTTTGACAGAAATATCGAGTCTTTGCGGGCAGTTAAGGAGTCGGGGGATTTTCTTGAGGAACTCCTAGAGCACTCCAAAACAGAGACCAAGCAGGTGTCCGTCACGCTGAGGTCCGGCAAGATCTATGTGGGGTTCGTGACGGGTTCCTTTGACCCCGCCTTCGATCGAAAATATGTGAGCCTCTTTACCACGCTGAGTGGCTACCGTGAGTCGACGACCCAGCAGATGAAGATCTCTCACAACTATGCTATCACGTGGACGGAGGAGCTGGAGGCGGAGGAGCTGGACGAGAGGTTTCAGTTGGTCATCCCGGTATCCGAGATCGTTTCCGCGAACCTCTTTGAGCCAGAGATCTACATGCAATTCCAGAGATCCACGCTCGACCAGTTAAGAATCGATACACGCATTACCGACTAGCGATCACATACCCAGCCGCGAACACCGCAGCGTACTTGAGGACACCGACCATCGGGTCGGACCAGCTGCCTTGGCTCTGAGTGCACTGGACCGCTCGGCTCGAAGCGGGGCCCACGGCCGGTGTTAGCCTTCGCGTCCGAGGGCAAGGTTCATACGGTCGTCGTGGCTGCCGTTTCGCATCACGCGAGGCGGTTAGGTGGTGGCCGGTGCTTCTTTGCTTCTCAACGGTTGCGGCCACGTTTCTTGGGGGGTCGCCACGTATCGACACAGAACTTGTCATCGTCCCGCTGCTCTAACAGACTGTTCACTCCCCTTTTGGGAAACGTTCGGGTGGCTCAGTGGCCGGCTTAGGGGGGCGTTAGAATTCAAACTGTACCACTACCGAACGGACCGTGAAGGCTCGCGGGAGATTCAAGAGACTTACCGCGGAATCGACCGTGACGTCATATTCTGTCCCCTCCGCGACACATCATTTTGGGGATCACACGGTCGCTTGAGTCTTCGCGGCGATTCTAGTCCCAGCCCACCATCCCCCCGCCCACCCAACCCCCGATATTTCGCGCGAAATCTTTGAACCGCCTGCAGGAGATGATCGTGGGGTTGGTCTTATGGGATCCGGAGTGTTCACAGCTTCGAGATAAACACCCCAGCCGCGACCCCTGTACCGAGCCCCCTCACGAAACTTCCGATGTGCCCGAAGATCCCACGAGGCAGCGCGTCCCGGAGGAACCCGATCTCCTCTTCGTAGAGTCGGTTCGACTCAAGGGCTAGGGCTTTCTCAGCTCGCTCACTCGCCAGGTTCCGCTCCAGCAGGACGACCGCGAACGAGTCTGCTTGATGGAGCGCTGCGGCGCCCCGGAGCTGGGCCCGGAACGCGTCCCGGACGCTCCCCTCGGCGGCCTGCTCCTCCTTGTGCTGCGCTTGGGCAGTCTCCACGAGTGGACGGAGCTCGGGCCGGACGACGGCGTAGAGGCTATCGTGGGTCGCGTCGAGGTCTGTGCCGGCCTCTGCGGCGCGCTCGGAGGCGTCAGCCTCGTCTCGCTCGCCCTGTGCGATCGTGTCCCGGGCCTGAGCGCGCTCGATCCTGAGCGAGTCTTTCACCTGCTCCAGCCAAAGCGAATCCGCGCGAGTGCGCATATGCGCATCTTCGAGCAGCTCCTGGAGTTGCGCCTGCTCTTCGGCCCGGTCGTCTGCGAGTGCCGTGGCCACAGCGAGATCGGACAGTGCCCCGTAGAGCCACCAGCCGAGGACGCCGAGCGCCACGATCAGCACGATCTCGCCCGGCAGGCGAAAGCCCCTCATCGTGGCACCACCGGAAAGATGGTCCTGATCTCGCACTCCGCGAAGTGGGGGTCCTCATGGGAGCCGCCGCCCTTGAGATCGTGGATCGATTCGTGCGAGACCACTTCAGGGCTATTCACTGCGCGCCGGTCCAACATGATCTCGCGTGGTGGAGGAGCGGACCACCCGCCGAACTTTCTCTCGAGCGCATGGAGATCGAGCAAGAAGTCGACGACGTACCAGCGGATCGCGAAGAAATCTCCGCGGAGTCCCGTGCACTCTTCGGCAAGCGAGTAGATGTAGGCGTGCATCGTGGTCGGGTAGAACTCGATCTTGTTCCAGAAGCGTATCTCGGTCCAGCCCGTCTCTGTAGACGCTGACGGAGGCGCTACTGCCGCGAGGGACGGCGGAGCGGATCGCGTGGCGCAGCCGGCGAGAACTATGCTTGCGGCCAACACGAAGGCCGGCGCCCTGCGGTCGTCTCTCCAGAGCAGAACGCAGAGTACGGTGCCCAAGGTCACACAGACCGCCACGAACGCGGCCACGACGGTTTGGAGGGCGGAGCGGATCATGACGCTGTCTGTCTCCGGAGGTAATTGACGCGGGACAGCCACCCGAGCAGGAACTTGCGGGACGCCGTGCGCCGGCGCGTGATCGCCTCGTAGAATGCCAGCCGCGCCCAGAGCATCCGGTTTACGAGTTCGTCCGGCTGTGCGGCACGCACGGCGCCGAGCGTCATGGGTCCGATCTTGCCGTCGTCAGCAACCCTCGCGGCCCGCTGTAGCAGCTTCGCGGCGTTCCTTAGCCCGTGGTTCACGCACGCGTCGAAGTGAGCCCCAGACGCGGGCCAGGGCAGCGCATCGCACTTTCCGGCGACCCAGTATCGCTCGTGGTATATCGCATCCACATCGGCGTCCGAGATCCCGCGTACGTCCTTCTGGGGCAAGCCCTTCGACTTCCGCCATGCGTCATACGTCTTGTGGGTGATCCCCTTGTTCGTGGCACCGCCAGGATCGTCGGGGTCGTTGACGTAACCGCCCTCGAAGCGGAGCGTGACCGGGAGCGCCTGGAGGAAGCCGCTCATAGATCGAAGTCCGCACGACCCGAAGGGAGGTCCATCGGCTCGGTTCCCCGGTACGTACTCACGATGCTCTTCCCACCGGCGACCGTGATCCACGGGGCTGTGATCGAGATGAACGGAACGGGATCATCGAAGTAGATCGCGAGGGCGGCCGACAGCAGAACCACCCAGGGCGTCACCTTCCAGAACCGGGAGTTGCGGACCCAGCCGTTCACTTGTCGGCGCCTCCGTTTCCCCCGCCCAACCACGGCACGGACTTGAATCGGAGCTTGGCGGACTTCACGAAGAACTGCGCGTTACGCTGGAACGAGACCGCTTCCTCCCAGAACATCCCGACGGTGGCCGTCATCACCAGCTTCCCCGCCGGATCCCATCCGATGATCTCGAAGGTCATGCCCTCGATGAATGCCGCCATGATCACGACCAAGAAGATCACCAGGAGCTTCAGGACCCCGTTGCGCGCCTGCCTCGATCGCAGCGAGGATCTTTTCGCGGATCGTGTCGGCCATCAGGAGCTATCCCCCAACCAGAGCCGTGTCTCGAGGCCGTCGTTCTCGGACCGGTGATCGGTAATCACGTACGTCGTGCCATCAACGACTATGGTCTCGTCGCGATCGATGCCCGAAAGGATCCCGGTAGCGATGAGCACGGTGCGCGACTGTCCCACCGTCACGAGCTGACCCTCCAACTCCATCACCTCGTCCATAAATTTTTCCGCACCCCACGTCTCGACACCGCCGAACACGACCGGGTCGCCGCCGCGTTTCAGCGCCGCCTCGATCTGAGCCTTTGTGTGGACGGCCATCGCGCGTCAACTCTCCTCGACGAAGAGCTTCACGGTCAGGTCGTCCGTCGCCACGGAGTTACTCGGCCCGCCGGCGTAGTCGGCCGCCGCGTCCCCCGCCGCGTAAATCGAGGTCGAGATAGTCGGCGTGACCTCGATGACCTTCATCACTCAGCTCCAACCTTGGGTGCCGCCTTCTTGGTGCCCTTCGTTTTCGCCGGCGCGGTGGCGCCCTGTCCGTCGTAGACCTGGGCCCGGTTGCTGAACAGCAGCGACCGACCGAAGACCGCACCTACCGTCTGCTTCGAGCGAGCAGGCAGCGCTTCGCCGTCTTCGCCACGCACGCGCGCAAGCATCCAGACCTCCATGGTCTCTTCATCCTTTGCCACGATTCCACCTCGCAGGTTTATGGACTCGCCCGCAGCGGGGAAGGACCCGGGAGGCCCTTCCCCAACTGCTCTCCGAGTAATCACGTTTCCCGGTGATTACGAGACGTCCGCGTCCTGAACGGCCGAGAATGCCGCCGGATGCCGTACGGCGATTCCGGCCATCTGGAACGAAGTCAACTCTATCACGCCCTGCTTCTTCAGCCGGTACGGATCGACCACGAGCTCGTAGGCGCCCCAGTAGCCGACCATGAGCTGAGACCACACGCCGAAGTAGACCGCATGCAGGTTCGTCCCCGTGCCCTTGATCAGGGTCGAGGGCACCTGCGTCGAGACGTGAGCCGGGTAGCCGTTGACCTCGCCTTCCATGCCGCCCGTCCACACCGGACGCCCGTTCGAGGTGACGAACTCCTCGGTTTTCTTGAGCTTGCCCCGCACGCCCGGCGTCGTCAGGTACGCCATCGATCCGATGTCGGCGTTGGCCGTGGCCACATCGGTTTCGAGATCGACCATGTGCGCGTACGTCGGAGCTCCACCGTTCGTGCCGATCGCCACATCCCCGATCCCCGTCGTCTGCCGCACACCGGTCGGTTGGTTGCTGGCGCCCGATCCGTTGATCGCCGCCAAGTCGATTCCGAGCGCAGTGATCAGCGCAAGGTCATTCTTGACCAGCATGTCGATGTCGATCACGCCTTCGTTCAAGAGCTGCCGGCTGTAGGCCGTGCTGCTCTGACCGGTCTTAGGGTTCAACGCGACCTGGGTGAAGGTCATATCGCTGTCGGCCACGTCGGAGCCCGGATCTTCCGCGACCCAGGTAAACGTGCCGGCCGCGTTCTGCTTCGGGAATGCGACCGGACCGCGCAGTCCGGTGAGGATCGTCGCCCCGAGCTGTGCGACCTTCATGCGCGCCCGCAGAAGATCGATGAAGTCACCGGCCTCGGTGAACACGATGTCTGCCCCCGCGGCCGCTGTGCCCGTATCGAGGGCGGCCTGCATGTCGTGGATCTGGCCCATCAGCCGCTCGCGCGTGGCGAACGGGAGGTTGCGGTCTCCATCGACCGCTGCCCTCATCCGCATCAGCCCCACGTTGCTGACCGGAACACGATCGGCCACGACCGCCGGCCGCCGGACCGGGAAAAAGATCCCACCGTGGTCCTTGTAACCCTTCGGCAGGTCTTTCGCGATCTGGTCCGACACCTCGCGCTCGAACCCATCCCAGTGATCGCCCTTGTCGGCGACGCTCATGATCGCTCGTGTGATCATATACCGCTTGCTCTCCGCCTGCGTGAGCTCGAGGCCGGGCGACGTGAGAACCTTCAACGTTGCCTCGGTCTCCGCACGCAGGATCTCCGCCGCCTGCTCGGCCGTCACACCGGTCTTCAGAAATCCCTCGATCCGATTGCCGACATTGTGCTCTTTGCAGAGCGCGATCAGTCCGTCGACCCTGTCCTGCTCGACCGCACGATCCTCTTTCGCTCGAACCTCCAGCGGCGTCAGCGTTGCGACTCCGCCATCTCCGGCCCCGGCTTGGGCCGCCGCGTCTCCTGGCTTCACGGTTTCCTCCTGGCCGCTTGGGGCCGTTGGATCCGGGGTAGTTGAGTCTTCGGCCGACGCGTCCCCGTCCGCATCGTCAGTCTTCGGTTTTCCGATCATGTCCAGCACAATTGCCTCGCGTGCCTCTTCCGCTAGCACAGCGAGATCACCGAGTGAGAGCACAGGAGCGTCGGGAGCGGGCAGGATCCCCGAATGGATTCCTGTGGCCGCGATGTCGACTCCGTCGTCCGCCTCCGCACGTGACCCGCGTAGCGCACTCGACTCGACGCCGAGCTCGCCCAGCACCTCCTCGAGCGTCCCGAGTCGGTCCACCATGCCAGCGTCGAGAGCTTGCGTCGCCGTGAGCACCGCGCCCTCGCCGTACCCGTTCCGCACACGCTTCTCGTCGACGCCCCGGGCTCGTGCGACCGCTTCAACGAACATGCCGTAGAACTCGTCGACTCGGCCTTGCATATGCTTCTCGGCAGCCTCGGAGAGAGGCTCGTGCGGGTTGCCCTCGGCCTTGTATTTGCCAGCCTTCACGATCGTGCGGGTGATGCCGGCCTCGGCCTCGGCCTTCGAGACCTCGGTGTGCATCGCGAGGACCCCGATCGCGCCGGCCAAACCCGACGGCGTGATCACGATCTCGTCCGCATTGACTGCCACCCAATAGGCGGCGGAAGCGATCACGCCATCCACCGCGGCGATGATCCTCTTCTTGCCGCGCGCCTCGAAGATGCGAGTCGAGAGCTCCTCGACGCCTTGCACGCTGCCCCCTGGAGAATCGACGTGGATCACGATCGCGCCGATGTCATCGTTCGCCATCGCTTCGTCGAAGGAGTCTCCGAATCCCTCAAGCGATGTGCCGCCCGAGAAGCGCGTCATTGAGTCCATGCGAGGAGCGAGCACCCCAAAGAGCGGGAGCACCGCGATGCTTCCCCCGGTCGGCTTGATGTGGTCATGGCGCCGCGCAGTGATGTCTTGCATCTCTTCATCGCTGATCTCGCCGCCCTCGAGCCGGAGGTTCAGGATATCGATGATTTCCTGCGCTTTGCCCGACTCGATCGCCCACGGCACCCCGCTGATGAAGCTGAGGACGCGTCTCGGCTCAATGATTCGCATCAGGTGGTCCTCCAGTGAGTAGGGCCGCGATGCGTGACCCATGTCCGTTGAGTTGCCCTGAAGCCTCGACGAGGGTGTCCTCGTCGGCCGCCAGGAGAGCCGTCACAAGGGCGTCCTCGCTGTTAGAGGCCCCGATCGCGACGCCCTTACGCCGTGCGAGCTCCTGCTCGCGAGCCAACTGGTCGAGCACGTCGGTAAAGTCCCGGCCCTGCTCCGCAGCGAGGCGAGTGCGCGAGTCTAGCCCGAGTTCGAGGGCGAGCTCCGCCGCCTTGATGTCTTTGAGCGGATCGATGTTCGGGAAGCCGCGGCCCTGCCAGTCGTGCCGCTCGAGAGCTGCTCGATCGCGCATAGGCAGGTCGATCGCGCCCATGGTGAGCGCCCACTTCAGCCACCATCGGAAGACTGGAGCGTGAACATGCGTGTAGGTCCGACGCTGGAGCCGCCGGTAGATGTCGCGCTCTTGGAGCGAACCGTGGCGGATCGAGCTGAAGTTCACGTCACGGAGATCACCAGTCAGGCTGTGGTACGAGGTTTTCAGGCCCGCGGCGATCGTGTGCAGGATGATTTTGTTGAATTCCCCGAACGCCCCGTTCGGGTGCGTCGGGTCGAAGAAATTGGCCTTCAGCCCTGGAGGCAGCACGTCGAATACGCCGGGCTCCATGTCCCACGTGAAATCCTTGGCGGCGTCGGGTGAGTCCGGGTCCGGCACTGCGCTCGCGTCGTCATACTCGAAGACACCGCTCTTCGAGGCCGCAATCCGTGAGGCGATGAGCTCCGCCTCCTGTAGAGCGGACAACATCTGCGCGTTCATGATGATCGGAGCGAACCACGAGACCCCGCGAGTCTGTCCTGGCCGACGAATCTGGTAGCGGTGGATGATCTGCTCCGCGGGGATGCGTACGCGCTGACGCCGAAAACTTCCCTGGAAGTCAAACGGATGCGCGTCCCACATCCAGTATGCGACGGGCCGAGCCCACTTGTCCGTCTCGACGCCCATGCGGATCTCGTTCGTACCCTTGCCCGCGGGCCTATTGAACTCCTCGTCGAGTTGGTCGGCGTCGAGAAGCTGGACGGCGAAACCGAAGTCGTTCCGGAAGCCGGGCAACATGCGCAGGATCCCCTCGCCGTCCATCGCCTCGGTCTGCAGCACGACCTCCGAGATCCCCTGCCACGACAACCGCCCATCCGCCGAGGAGGATCTCGGATCACCCCAACGACGCCACGCCTCTTCGATCTTCTTAGCCGCGCCCTCATCGAGTTCGCCGTCGAAACCGAGCGGCTGAGACTGAAGCCGAATCCCGTGCGGGCCGATGATGTTGTCGGCGAGCAGATCGACGAAGCGGGAGCAATGCGCCGTATTCCGGGCCATCTCGCGAGCTCGCTTCCGGAGCGTGCGAAGGTCGCCACGCACCTCTGCGTCCGCGCTCCGGATCGAGGCGAGGATCCAGTCTTCGGTGAGACGATTCTGCACCGCGCCGCGGAAGGATGTCCCCTTCGGGTGAGCCCGTGCACCGCGCATCCGCCGAGATGCCTCGCGCAGCGGGTTACCCATCGTCGGTCTTCGACTTGCTCAGGTCGTAAAGCCCCGCGCTCATCACGTTAAACATCCAGCGCCAGCCGGTGAGCGAGAGGAGTAGAACGCCGCCCGAGAATATCCAGGCCTCGACGCTCGTAAGGCGCGCGATGCCCCATGTGACCAGCGCCCAGCCGCCGAGCAGCGTGACCGATACCGTGATCTCGGCCGCCACGGAACGGACCGCGCGTAAAGCCTCACGAAACCGCACCGAAGACCACCTTCCGCCTTTCATGGCCTTGTCTCCGTGTGGCCTGGATCCTAGCCCATATTATCCCCCGCTCCTGACGGTACTCCGGCAGACGCTCGGACTCGAAGCGCCGATCGCCGACCTCCGTCACCCTGAAGGGGTCCGACTGGATTGCTTGGATCGCCTTGGTGAGCTGGGCGGCTTCCATCTCGTCGAGCGTGAGGCCATCGACAACGCTGGCGTCAGTCAGGTCGGGCAAAATACCGTCCCTTGTGTGGTACTATGGATTCATCCACTAGGAACAGTATGTGCAACGCTCGCCCTGCGTAATTGGCGTTTTCGCCATGGGCGTTTCCGCCATGGGCGTTTTCGCCAGGTTAGGCTGCGTCTGTGAAGAGGTCGGGGCTCGAGTGGTAGAGCTCGTTGAGCGCCTTCTGTGGAGGGAGTTCGCTATCCAGCATGTCCCGAATGCGCTCGGCGTAATGACGGACGGTGCGAGGCGAAATCGTCTCGTCGTTGTGGTGACGATGTTTCAGTTGCGCCGCGGCCTTGGTGTACGACAAATGATCCCGGCCCACGAGCATAACGACCTCCCGCTCTCGTAGTGTGAACCGAGTCTCTTGCTTCGCCATGGTCCTCAGGCGCCGCTTGCGTGCGCGGGGATCTGATGACCGAAACATTCGATGTCCTCCTTGTAGCGCTCTCCGATCTCGCGCTGGCGATGAAGGAACGCATAGATTGAGACCGTGCGGTCCCACGGGTCTCTCACGAACGTGAAAACCTGGAGAGCCGCTCCGCGTCGGCTCCGGAGCTCGGCCAGCGTGAGGTGGATCTCGTGCATCGAAAGCCCGAGCGCGGCCCGCACGGCCTGGCCGCCGGTACGGGGGACGTGAGCGAACACGGCTGGTCTCATTTCTTCCATCCCGTAGCCCAGTTCTTTTTACGAGGGGGCGCTGGACGTGCGGGCTTCTCCTCGGCCTCCTCCTCGACGGGCTCCCGAAGTTTGTCCGCCATCGTGCCGAGCCGCTTCACCAGCGGGTCGCCGAGCGAGTAGAGCGCTGCGAGCGCGTAGACCTCGAGGTCGATGGCCTCGTTGCGGTCGCGGTTCTGCACGAAAGCGTATACGAACTTCCTACCCTGGCGGACTTTCTTGCGGGTCTCAGCACCGAATTGGGCGAAATACTCCGCGTCCGCGCCCGTCTTCGTCGGCCCACAAAAGTGCATGTAGCCGGGTCCGCCGGGCTCCTCGCGGGAAGCGGTCAGAGCGAGCCGGCGGAAGATGATCGTCTTGAAGCTGTGCGTGTTGATCGTCCACGGCTTCACGCGAGACCGATTCGGGCGCTTCAAGCGCTGGAGCGCCTCTCGCACCCGGGCGTCCGCACCCTTCGACGCGTAGATCCCACGGCCTTCCTTGCCACGGATGAACCGGAACACGCGATCCTGCAAATAACCGGAGTCGATCATCGTCGCGCGAATCCGGAGATCCCGGCCGGACTCGTGACGGTACGTCTTCGTGAGCATGTACTCGAGTTCCTGCCAGACCTCGTCCTGCTCCGGATCGCCATGCAGACGTTCGTGCGTGATCAGCCACGACTCTTCGCGGTCGCCCCAGCCTTTGACAGCGACCTCGAGCCGGTCGTCCTGGACGTCGACGGACGCGGTGAGCACACCGACGCCGTTCGGTATCTCGGCCGGGTATTTCTGTGCGGTACTGGCGAGGTCGCCAGGCTCGAACGTCTGGTCTCGTTCCTCCCACGGCTCGCCGAGCTGCAGGTTGATGAACGTCTTCAACTCCTCGGGGCTGCGCTTCTTCTCGAGCCATAGCGCCGCGAGCTCCGGCCACGTCACCCATGGGGAGTAGAGCGCCGAAATGTGGAAGCCGGGGAAGCGGCCCTCCGGATTCGTGGCACGCCACTCACCCCCCTCGAGCATCCGGCGCTTTTCGATTTCCTCGATGATCGAGCCGCACTCCCCGCAGACGTACACCGCCGTCTCGGGCCGATAGACCGTCTCGCCGTCTACCTCCGCACTCTCCCATTTCACGCTCTTCCACACGAGCACCTGGTGCTGATCGCAGTGCGGGCACGGCACGAAGTACCTGCGCATATCCGACGCGAGCCATTCCGGCCAGATACGGCTCGTCTCCAGATCGCCCGGTGAGGAGACCAGCAAGACCTTGCGGTTCCAGAAGTTGCGAGTGCGCTGGATGCCGAGGCTCAACGGGTCGCCCTCCGTGCCGGCCGAAGCCGGGTAGCGGTCGATCTCGTCGCCAAGGAAATCGCGGATCGGATCCGACGACAGATCGGCCGCCGAGTTCGCGCCTACGATCGTCAGGAGGCCTCCCGGGTAAGTCTTCTGGAGCGTCGTGTTGCCCGAGTCACGGGTCCTCGCGTCCGCCACCTTACCGCGCAGTGCCTTCGAGTCGCGGAGCATCGGAGCCAGCCGCGTCTTGCTCCATCCCTGCGCCTTCTTGAGCGTCGGCTGTACCACCATCGCCGGGCATGGGTCCTTGTGGATCCGTGATCCCAAGTAGTTCATCACCACTTCGGTCTTCCCGACCTGAGACGCGGAAGCCCACACCACCTTACGCACCAAGGGATCGCCGAGCGTGTCCATGATTTCGCGGAGGTACGGCACACGACTCGTGCGCCATGGCCCCGGCTCAGGACACGACTCGGGCGAGAGGACGCGGTAGCGGTCCGCCCATTCGGAGACCGTCATGCGGACCGGCGGCTGGAGACGGGCACGTATCTCTTCCGCGCCGACCGCATGGGCCCGGGCGCGGGAGTCCGCGACCACGCTCACGCGGCAGGCTCCATCTCGTCCACGATGCGCTTGGCCAGCTTCGGCCCGATGCCCTTGATCCGGGTCACATCCCCAAGCGCGCGGAGCTGGGCGAAGGTCTCCACCCCCGCAGCGACAAGCGCCCGATACCCTGGAAAGTCCTCCGGGAGGGGATCGGCCGCAGCTTCGCCTTCCAGTTCGAGCGAATCAGCGACGCTCGCCATATCCCTGAGCAACCCCTCGCTGCACACCCGCATCGCTTCCGTCCCTTCCGCCGGCGTCGGGATGCCGACAACCTGCGGGCCCCACGATCCGGGCACAGACAACAGTGCCGCACGGAACGCGTCGGCTACCTTGCCCACGACGGTGCGATGGTCAGCGATGGCGATGAGTTCGCCCTCCGCCTTCGCCACCTCGATTCGACGACGCCGCACTTCGAGCTCCGCCTGCTCGAGCTTGGCCCGGCCCAGCGCTGAATCGGACGGGCGAACACGCTCACGCTCGCGCTCTACGTACCAGGCGACCGCTTCGCGCAGATCGTAGAGGCGTGTGCCCCGCCGACCCGGCTTCGATGGCAAACCCAGGTCGTCGAAGTTTCGTATTTGGCGGCCCGTAAGGCTCAACACCTCGGCCAACTCCTTCTGTGTGACCTCAAGGGTCATAGGAAACGGAAATCAGTTTTTTCAACCCCCGTCGCTAGCGAAATTCGGCTCTCTTGCGTGACCCGTCGGGGGAAGTGACGAGAAGGACCCGCGACGATCTAACCGGCAGTCCCGCTCACCGCGCTGTCCTCACCGCCCGATCGAAGCTCGCCTCGAAGTTGCTCTCGAAGCTCTGCTCGAACACGGTCTGGGCCGTGACCTCGAACTCGAGCGAGGGCTCGATTTCGGCTTTCGGCGTGAACGAGAAGAGCATCCTGAGCTTTCCGACGCGACGCTGACCCCGTGGCTTACGCTTTCCCCCACGCCGTCCAAGCCGCTGCAATATCGCCCCGGTGCCGTCGGACTTGCGGATCATGAACGTGCGCTTCTTGCCCCTGTGGACCTCGGCCCTCGGGCCGCTGCCCCAGCGTTCGAACTCCAGACGCCGGGGTCGCATGACCCTCGACACCACACCGGTCTTGCCCCTCCGCACTTCATCGGGCACGGCCAGGCGTGTGCCACGAGGCCGCACTGTCCCGCCCTCCTCGAACTTGAACAAGAACCCACGGCTTGGGTCGATTTCTACGATGGCCTCGAGGTCTCGCTTCGTGCTGAACTTGCTGACCTTCACGCCCTGCAGCACGTAGGGCCTGCGGATCGTGAAGCGCCGGCGCATCCCGTCGCGCTGCACAGCCTGGATTCCTTTGGCGGTGTGATTGATCGCCAGCGACGTGGCAAACGGCACCTGGTCGCGGAACAGGAAGCGGAGCGACCGCACGACCTCGGCCGCATTGGTATCCACGTCGATTCTCATGCCACCGCCCTCCGGTCATGCCCCTCGACCGTGATGTGCCCCAAGTTATCGGGCCCGAGCATGGAAGTATTCGGTGCTATTTGGCACCTCTGTGACGCCCTTCGCATGAATGAAAAAACCCGACACCTCGATCCCCTTGCGCTCTCTGGGGGTCGTGGTGCCGGGGTCCCGGTATGGGGTGCCCGACGTCGCTTTTACTGTCTACAAAGCTAGGGCTTCTGGTCCTGCCGGGTCAACAGGAGCAGGTCGTCTCGTGCATCACGTGTTGTTATCGTGTTCCGTAACGCGATAATGCACGATCAAAATGATGGGTAGTGTACTAATTACCCTCGAAGGGCCTATTCGCCATCCTCGGATGCGACCGGCTGCCGTGTGATCCGTCCCTTGTACATCTCAAGATTCGTCGCGATGGCCTTTTTCAGTAGTTCGTAATCGGCCTCGCTCATGGGGATTGGCATCCGCAAAGTAGCAGTTCCGCCATCCAGTAGAACCGGGAGATCAAACGGTTCACTAGCTCTCATGCGGTACCCCCTTTGTGGACCCATGAGCCAACGTTCTGAGAAACGCTAGGATCAACCGAAGGGACGGGGGTAGGCGGTCGCGTTCGTTGCCCGCAAAGGTGATGACCGTGACCTCCTGCCCCCAACTCGTATACCGACGAGTCACGTCCTCAATGTACCGGACGTGACGGGCGAGACGATGGGCATGTGAGTCAAATGCTCCAGCCATCGGGCGGTTCAACCATAGCCACAGGTGGCCAGCGTCCCGCTCCCCGCCCTGTCTTACATGGCCCGCGCAGGACTGAAGGGTGCAGACGCCCGGTAGCGCGTTGATGCGGTCGCACCACGGTACAATATCGGGATCAGGGTAACCGACACCGCCGGAATCTCCCTCTGGGACGAGCTGTACCTTCGCCTCACCCCACGACGCCAAAACAAATTCCTTGTCGGCGTTAGTCAGCCATCGATTCTCTGAAAACAGATTTTCGCGTGTCAACCCCTTCGGCCCCTTCTCAAGATTCAAACTGACCCACTACCAAGTAGAAGGGAGGTGGTGCCTATGATATTCTGATGCCCCTGGTCAAAGCCCCAGGGGCCACCTTCCCGGTTTGTTTGGTCGTTGGGTCGGCTGGCATTTGCGAACGGCTCGGATGTTCTCCAGACGGGCCAGTCGGTCCAGCGGCCAAGCATTCGGAATATACGGTGTTGTGCGCCGTTCGTGAAGTATCCTGCATCCGTTAAGGGGGTAGAGTAGTGCCTAATCCTGACCAGAGCCTCGACCAGTTTCTGGCCGAATTGGAGGCGGAGTACGCGGCTCTCGGCGACAAGATCGCCTTCATCCGTGAGCGCCTTGGTCTTGAGCCGGGCCAGGGGGATACGGGGCCGCTCCAGTCGTTCGGTATGGCATCTAATGGCTCTCGATCCTCTGGCACGGTCCGGGGTGACGAGTTTTTCGGCATGTCGCTCCCAGACGCAATCAGGGCCTATCTCGCAATTGTCAAGAAGCCCCAAACGCCAAAACAGATAGAGACGGCCATTCTCTCCGGTGGCCTCATCACCACGGCAAAGTACTTCTATGCCAACGTCTTTACGGCGCTCAAGCGGCTCCGGGAGTCTGAAGAGGTTATTCAGGTGCCAGGCAGCGGCTATGGGCTGGCGGAGTGGTATAAGGGCCGGACGATGACGCCCGAGCAGGGAGCGGCAGTCAAGACCAAGGCCACGAAGCGCCCCAAAAAGAAGGCCAAGAAGCCGCCGACCGCCTACCAGCGCTTCGTCTCGGAGCAGTTGAAACAAGGTAAGACAATGAGTGACGCCGCTGCTGCCTGGCGTGCCCAAAAGGCTGCTATGGACACGTCCTAGCGCCCCCACACACGAACCCCCGTAGCTCGTCCGGTCTGTCACCGATCAAAACCCTGCGGTTGCGCTGGTGCACGCAAGTATGTTATTGTCCTAGTTTGAAGTGGTCGGCTTGATCCGCTTCCGCTGTTCAGCACTACGGACACGCGGGTTTTCGTCAGTTCAGCCGCCGCCGGGCTCGCCTTCAGACTACTGGAGACGACATCGGGAAGCGGTGATTTGGCCTTGAAGATGTTGGTGATGGCCAATCACGCCCCCGTTGAGGTGGTGGTAGGAACTGCTGGTAGACGAACCTCCCGCCTTTTTAGCTCTTTATCAGGAAGAAGAGCTGTGCGCAGGCGACGAAGAGGGTCAGGAAGGTGAGAACGACGACGACCCGGGTCAGGACGGTCGTGGTCCGGTTCAATCGCTCCACAAAACGCTTGGTGAGGACCGTGTTCAGCGTGATGCATCGATTACTCGCCATGAGCCTGACGTGGCCGCTACGGATAGCGGTAGTAGAGCTAGAGCACAGTACATCCAGGTTCCTGCAAGTAGCTCCTGTCCTTGAATGCGACGTTGACTTGTTTCCTCTGCGGGCCAGGCGGAACGGTTCGCGGAGTACAACCCCGTCATGAGCCGGCGGGTCCTGCGGCCACGGTTTCCCGCTCCGTGTCCCCTCGCTCGTCCGTGCTGTCCAATGTCCGCCATTCCACGGTCCGGATACGGCCCGTTTTGAAGTGCACGTACAGGTGGCCCGTGTGCTCGTTCTCCGGCAGCAGACGTAGCCGTGCGTCCACGATCTCCTGGAGCACCCGGCGGACCTCGGTGTCGCTGCTCACCACCCCATGTTCCTCACGATCCAGCGCCAGGCCCAGACGTTCAGCGGGATCACCGATAGCAGCAGCCCGCTCAGAAGGCCGACCAGGATGAGCGTCGTCACCACGCCATAGAACGTCTTGCGGATGCGGGTGCCTGGGGGAAGACCCGGCTTCATCGTGGTCTTGCCGTTGCGCCTCACGCCACCTCCCTCACGTCCCGGTGAACTCGGTTCAACAACCGCGAGAATCCATTCATGTTTCGGGATCTTCTGGTTCGACTTCTTGATGGTCGGGCTCTTCGCTACCGGGAGCTAACGGCTTAGGGCTCACCGCACGGGGCGATCGGAGCGATTGGCAAGAGGTCCAAGATGCCCTGCCTGGGGGCAGCACATCCCGAACCGGTAGTGTCCTAATTTGAATCTGGTAGCCGCCCCATATTGGTTCTCATCTTTGGGAGCGCGTCTCCAGGGCCGTCGTGGCGGAAGGCGACAAGACGAATCGCCATGTCTGCTGCCCGGCTTTCTACGTGCCGGATAGCCGTGCGGAGATTTGGGGTACGGTCAGTAAGGTAGTTGGAAAGTTCGTTGTCCGGGACGATGATGATGCCGGCGTCGATCACGCCCGCCATGAGGTCGTCACGAAGGTGAATCACGTCCACGGCCAGTAGGTCGCTCCGGCCAGAGACTTGAACCTCAACCCCGACCTTCGCGCCGCTATCGTTGGCCTTCGACCAATCGATCCCCCCGACTGTCACTTTGGTCCATCCGCCAGCTTGCTCGAAGCCCGCGTCGATCATCTCCCTGAGTCCCTTTGTGCCGTTCGCGTGCTTCTTCTCCTCAACCCGTAGGTCGACCTCAAGCGTTGCTATCGCCTCGTTTACGAGTTCGTCGAGGCCGAGCCTGGTGCTCCGTGCCCCGAAGCCGTTGTAGTCACGTACAGTGGTGACCTTTGCCACGGTCAGGACGCCACGGCGTCCAAGGTAGGAGCGTCCCGGGACTCCTCCACGTGGTCGTCGTTCTGGTGGTGCTTGATACCGCCGTTAAGCCTGGCGATCGTGGCGTCAGGTGACTCAATTTCGATCCCGATCCAATGCCGATGCCTTTGCTCGCAGACAGAATAGGTAGTCCCACTTCCCCCGAAGGGGTCGAGTACCAAGTCGCCAGGATACGTGCTGATCTCCACAATCCGCTCGATCAGTTTCGTGCTCACAGCATTAGCGCTCCGCTCGCTCGGCTTGAACTTCGAGTGACGGACCGGCGGGATGTCTGTCCACACATCCTTGAGGTTCACGCCGTTGAGATTCATGGCGCTACGGTGCCCGCCGTAGTCCCGGATCTCGCCGCCGCAGTGCCGGCAGGTCTCGATCGGGGTCCTGATCCGCTGGAAGCGACCCGGCTTTCCTTTTGTGAAGTAGAGAAGCGAGTAGTGGGCCGGATAGAGCCTGCCGGTGATCGGCAGGCAGCTCTTCTGCTCCACGGCGATCCAATGCCGGAAGTCGAGTCCCCGGACGGACAGGAACGCCCCGAGGTGGATATTCCACTTTGGCAGATTGTACACGAAGATCGCGCCCCCAGGCTGGACGATGCGGATGCACTCGTCGAGCCAGCCGTAGCACCATTCCAGGTAATCGTCCTCGGGATGGTCGTCGGAGCTTTTCGCGCCGTACTTTTTGTTGAGGTTGAAGGGTGGGTCGGCGAAGACGGCATCAACGGTCTCAGATTCGATGGCAGGCAGAATATCCATACAGTCCGCTTGGTAGAGTCGGCCCAGGTCGGTCACCACCACCGGCTCAATCGCTAGGCGTCCTTCTGCCATTAATCCCCCCTCCGTTCGTCGTGGGTTTTCTGCCTCGTATCCTGCATGATCGAGGCCTGGAGCGCCAGTGTCGGTCATGCCACCTCCCTCACGTCGCGGTAGGCCCGGATGAACGCCGCCGCGACTTGCGGGACGATCGCGTTGCCGTAGGCGCGCAGGCGTCCCACGCGGTTGGGAACCCCATGAGCCAGCGGGAATGTGCCGGATTCAACGCGCCGCGCTTTCCCGTCCCCGCACGGGATGTACTCACCTGCCCAGGTAGCGCCAGGTTGCCCGCCCCGTGAGATGCGCGGTCCTTCGAGTCTCCCATCGTCGGCCTCGCCCAGCCCGCCATCTGTGCTGCCGCTCCGAGCGTCAGACCCGCTCCGTTGCCGTTGATTCCCTTCGCCTTCAAGCGCTCGACGCGCTCCAGGTGCTTCTCCGGGTCGCAACCCACGTTGAACGCTTGAGCGTCCGGCGTCGGCCACCCTGCGGCGAGCGCCATCGTCTTGCGGCTGCTGTCGTTGTTGCCCGCTGCGTTGTATCCCTTCTGCGCTGGTGTCCCGGCCATCGGCGTCGCCCAGCCCGCCATCTGGGCCGCTGCTTTTAGGTCCAGGTTGTGACCGCTCACGCTGCCGATTTTGACGAACGTCTCCAGTGCCTCGTTGCTGTATTGGCGCATATCGTTCCTCCGCGATCAGGTTCCGCAGCCACTCGGCGGCATACGGCTCGATCTCGTTGTAGTAGGCTCTCACGACGCTTCATGCCTCATCGCTCGCTCGGGGTGTGGGTGACAGAACATCAGCATTGGCAAGGCCGATGTGTGAAGGCGTTAACTGGCATCGGAGGTCTCCCGGTTCGGGCTACTGATTCTTTCTGGCTCACCGTGCCGCTCGACCAAGAAGCTTAGGTGGTCGACGATCATCGAATGGAACGGATACTCCCGGCCTTGGTCGGTGTGCTCGTGGAAGCGCATCGAATATTTCAAGAGCAGTCCGAGGCGCATCATGGTTTTGGCCGCGATGACCTGGTGGGCGAGCAGTCGGGTCTGCGTGATCAGATCGTCTCCAGTCGGGGCGGGTGCCGTCTGCAGGTCCCGGATCACCGGATGATCTTTGAGATTTGCAGAGTACAGTCGTCCGGTGGTCGCACGCTCGCGCACGGCCTGGTATTGCCATCCGATGGCCGGCCACTCGAAGTCTTCGATGAACGCGAACGCCTCCTTGGCGAGCTTTCGATCGAAAAGCGCGAACCTCACGAGTTCGGTCGCGGCCGCTTCTGCGCTCTCCATCAGGTGGGCCATCGTGACTCCTCGTCGGGCGCTGCCTGGCGGACGCCATGGTGGCGATAGTTGAATTCGAGAGGCACGTCGATTCCCTGACGGCCGTGGCGGTTCTTTGCGATCATGAGCCATGTGCGCCGCATGTGATCTTCATCCTCTTCCCGGGTGTGATCGAGCAGCCATACGAAGTGTGCGGCCCGCTCGAGCGCGGGGCAGGAGTCGAGTCCCTCAGCACGGGGCCGGACCTTAGGGAGAGAATTTCCGCGGTTCAGCTGGCTCGCCACGATGAGCAGCGACTTCGTGGCCTTCACGAACAGTTGCAGTTCTTTGGCCGCATCTTGGAGCTCGGCGAACTTCCGGGCGTCGCTACTCGCTGAGAGGATTTGGAAGTAATCGAGGCAAAACACTCGTACATCGTGAGCCGCATGGAGCTCGTACATCCATGCGAGAGCCGCCGCCGCATCTGGGATGTCGTCCGTGTGCTCGTTCGAGAAGAAGCGCCCGAGTGTGCCTCGCTCTCGGCCAGAGCGGATGGCCTCGGCTGCGGCTGCCGCTTTGCTGACGTCGTAGTGTCGGCCGGCCGTGATGGACCTCTGAGGGACCTGCGTGATGATCGAGTCGATTGAAGGCGACGCTTCTTCGGCGTCGATCTCGAGTGTGAGGAAGCCGACTGCGACGCCCTGCATCACGATGTCCGCAGCCAGGTTCCAGAGCACTCGCGTCTTGTTGGAGCCGGTCCTGCCGCCGACCACGGCCAGGCGTCCTAGCGGGATGTTGCCGGGCGTGATCGACGTCACGCTGTCGCCGAGGTCCGGGATGAAAGAGGCGCAGACGTAATCGCGGCCGTGGTGCCTGCCCTCGCCGGCGGCAATCTTTCGCTTCTCCTGCCAAAATGGGGAGAGCAGGTCCAAGAATCTGAGTTCAGTCATCGGCGGGCGTTCGCTCGCATCGCTTCCAGATGGGCGGTTTGGGATGGGCTGTGAGGGAGCGTGTTGTTGGGGTTGGGTTGAGATGCTCTTGCACTGGCGGACCCACCGAAATCGGGCGCCTTGCTCAGCCACAAGCGGAACGACGCGTCCCAGTCGAGTTGAGTCCGGCCGTTCGCCTGGGCGTGCAATCGGAATCGTTCGGCCTCGCTCTCCACGTCGACTCCGAGCTCCGACGCCTTCGTGGCGTGCGTCTCAGACGGCCCCCAATCGTCTGGCAATCGCCTTTTTCTTTTTGCCCCCCGATAGGGGGGTTTTTCTTTAGCAGTATTCCGTTCTTCCGTATTCCGTTCTTCCGTATTCCGTTCTTCCGTTCTTCCGTGATCGGGTAGGGGATCGGGTATCCCCTTCGGAGGGGATGGGGGAGGGGATAGGTCCGGGAAAGGCCTGACGAGCTCGTAGTAATCCGCGAAGTCGTTGACAACCTTGAGTTTAGGCAAGCCGCAAAGGTGCTTCATTACATTCTTGCGGTGGTTGTCGTTCGTTAGCGTTCGGCTCGGCTCGAACTTCAGGGCGTTGCGCAGCCAGAAAACGTTGCGTTCACGCATCAGCCATCCCATTCGAGGGGGATTGGGTATCCCCTCCGGTATGGGATTGGGTATCCCCTCCGAAGGGGGTTCGCCTTTAAGCTCGAAGAGAGCGTTTCGGACGTCTTCGGGTGGCAGGTTCGTCGCCTCGGATAGGACCGCCTCCGCAGCCGGAATGACGTCGATCCCCGTGGCCCCAAGGCGCAGCTTCAGGTGGAACCAGACGAGTTGTGCAGCCGCGCTCATGTCCACGAACTCGGGGCTCTCCAGGAGCACCGTATGGATCGCCCGATAGTCGCCCCGCTCAGCCATCAACGGCCCGCCCTTTCTTGAGTATGGTGATTTCCCGGCACAGACAGCCGATGGCGAGCGCCAAAAGCAGGACGTCGCCACCGTCGCGGGCGCTGATCTCGTGGACCAGCTCGTACGCCGTGTCCACGGCGCTGTGTACGTCAAAGTCCTGAGTCGCCAGGATCGCACTGACGCTCGGCGGCGTCAGATGGGCCAGGAACGGAACTGCGTTGTCGGGGAAAGGATCGCTCATGACGGTCGCTCCGTTGTCAGCTGTGACCGGAGCGACGACCGTGTTTAAGCGACCAGCGCCCCGGGGGTTAAACACCCTACAACGGCCGGGCCGGCGCTTTTTAGGCCGAAGCCCTGGACATGGGCGCCGCCCCCGGAGCATAGACACGAAAAAGCCGCCAGGCTGTCGGGGGCGGTTGACCGCCGTTGTGGAGTGTTTAAGCTCCACGGTCACCATGGCCCCGTTGGCGCGCCTCGTCAAGTGTGGCGTTCTCATCTTGAGCCCCGTACCCGCGGATTCCGCGGCCGCAGGGGCCCCTCCGGCTCCTGCCACTCGCCACTCTCCAGCAGATCCAGCGCCCGCCCCGCGATCGCTTCGAAATGCCCTGCACGGTGCCTCAGATCCCGCTTCGCCTCTAGCCGCTCCATCAGTTCGTCATGCGTCCCGTGCGGACAGCCCGTCAGCGTCTGCCGCGCTATACGCTCCAGCTCGCGCGGTACGAGAGCCTGGTGGCTCATTCACTCGCTCCCCTTCGGCAGCAACCGTAGCGCACCGCTTCCGGGTTGCAGCGACATCCGACGCGCTACCAGCTCGGCCATCGTGACCACCTCGTTGGATTCATCGTCCCACACTTCCACATGGGTCATATCACAGAGCCCCCACGAGCCTTGCAGCGTCAGCGACCATCGAGAACTCCTCGTCGGTCCCCCCATAGTCCGGATGCGTGCGCTTCGCTGCCTTGCGGTACGCGGCTTTCGGATTGGACTGCACGTCCTCCAATGAGAGCCCCGACACACGAGCCAATACCGACTCCGGACTCTCCGCGGACGTCTTCGCCGGGATCTGTAGCCAGCCGGTGTACTGCTCGCCCGTCGTGGTGATGCCGTAGCGATCGAGCCGGAGGAGATCCTCGAGGCCCTTGGCGATGGCCCTGAGGTTCCCCTTCCACTCTGTGAAAGTGTCGCACGGGTACGAAAGCGGGCCGTGCTTCGAATCGAACGAGAGGATGATGCCCGGATGCTCAGGCGAGGCCGTCGCCTTGATCCAGCCATCTTTGCGGATGTGGCGACGCTCGACGGCCATCTGCAGCACGACGCTCTCGGCGTCGAGTTGCCAGAGCTCGTGATCCAGCAGAGACATTGTGGCGTCCCAGTCTACGCCCTGGACGGTGCTGCCCCTCCATCGGTCGCTCTGCTTCCGAAACGGATGCTGCCGGCGCTCCCCCGTCATCGGGCCCGGCCACCGCTCGATCGGTACGACTTTCCAGTCCACTAGGCTCCCTTTTCTTTAGTCGGGTCCCGTATCTCGCCATCGACCACTTCGTATAGAGCTATCTGAGAGCGCCCGGGAACGTGGCCCACCTCAAACGCGCCGACACCAGTAATCGTGATCCTCGCAGTCGTCTTTTCCATTCACTCCTCCTCGGGGGCTGGTAGAGCACCCACAGCGGTATGGCCTCCAATGCCAATGGGGCTCGTCGTTGTTCTTCTCGGGCAGGTATTGGCCGTCCACCTTGTCGGGCCGTACCCACTTAGCGAGGAAGTCCACAGCGCCCTTACGCTCCACCCGGTAGACCGCGCCCTCCACAACGTCTGCCCCGTGTTGGGACGGTTCGAGCGCCGCCTTCATGGCATCCAATGAGAGAGCACCACCTTCGTGAATCACATAAGGGCGCTGTAGTCCAGCTTGAGAGGTACGCCAGGCCAACTCAGCGACTGTGACACGCTTGGTTTCCCGCATGAGGTCGAAGACAACAAAGGGTGAGAACCCACCGTGTGCTGTGTCGTAGATAGTCCCATGGGCGAGGGCCATCCATTCGCCCACCAAACGTTCGCCCTCGTTGAGCAACCCGTTAAAGAGAGAAAGCCGTTCACGCACCCATATCGCGAAAAGGTGGTGCTGCTCGAATGGTGAGGTTGTTGCAGGATAACCCGCCCGCCCTAGCGCGTGGATTTGCCCGTCTACCTTCGCAACCGCACAGCAGGACCCGTCTAGCTTCTCTTGAACAATGATTATGTCGTGGCGGTCACGGGTTAGCTCCAAACAGATACGAGCCTGGCCTTCATGCACATGGTGGTCGCTCGGACCCAAGCGGCTCTGCGGAAGGTGACCGATGCTGCCATAGGACTTTCGACCTAACGGCTTGCTCGCTCTCTCACGTCCGGCTTCCATCACTCACCCCCCGCAGATAGGCCGGTAAACTCGACGACCCACACCCACGGGTTCGTGTCCCACGAGTAGCCGCGCTTGTCGTTGAGGGAGTCCCAGAGCTCACGGAACCCGACGCCCGGTGGTTCAACCCAGCCAGAGTTCAGGCAGTCGGTGCAGCCGAGCCCGTCCGCGTAGCGGTGGTCACAGCCGACGCCTTCTATGCCTTCGGCAATGCAGTCAGACTCGGTGGCGTCCTGCACCCGCTCGACCCGGACGGCCGTCACCTCTAGCCAGATGCGGGAGAAGGCTTTCGGCATGTGGAATGATCGACGCCACTTACCCCAATGCCCCCAGTGATCAGGCTTGATACCGTCCGCCTGATATTGGATGAACCCCTCGCAATCTTCACCGACGAAGTGGACGGATTCCTTTGGGGAGAGAACATCGTAGGCGTTCGTAATGCGCCACGTCTCCCGCACGTAGAGCAGGTCGCCGGGCTGAAATGGCAGCCTCACGTCGTGCCAGTCGTTGAGGTCGTCGTCAACCCGCCACCATGTGCAGATCCATCCCGGACCGATCTGGGGCTCCGTGAACCGCGCCGCTGGCTGGGGCCTCACCACCCTCCGCGTCTGGCTCTTCCGCCCGTCGAGGACCGCCCGGACCATCTCGGCGGACATCAGGATCGGGCGCTCACGCACTTCGACGGCACTCGCCATCACTCACCCCCCAAATCAAGAGACAGCATCCAAAGGGCGTTCATTGGGACCAATACCGTCCCTGCCCGCAGGCCGTGATCTCCCCATAGCATCTCGAAGCGGGTCCCTCCATACGCTCTGACGAGCTGCATGATCTCCGCCGCGCTCTGCTCAGGCTCGACCGTGGTGGATTCGTACTTGATCGCCTGGCTCACGTGCTCACCTCCACGTCGGCCAGAAGCGGGGCGTCGCCGTGGATCCGGTCTATGAGCTCGCGGAAGCGGTCCGGGCCGGACCTACGCCAATGTGGGGCGTTGTGAAAACCGTTGACAAAGGTACCGACTTTCGGGACCGCTTCGGGCCTGGAACGACGCGATCCGCTACCTCCGCTACCGTGCGTATTAGGCGTATCTGTGCGGTTTAACGGGTTCTGTGAGGTTTCTGGGGAGGAACTGGGGGTTCTTGGCGTCGTCGGAGAACGCTCTGCGCAGATGCGAGATCGCTCGAGAGAGCACGTCCTCGGTCGCGACGCCCCAGATGTCTCTCAGGAGCTCGTCTTTCCCCACTGGGTCACCGGGGTCGCGGGCGAGGCGGAGGAGCACCTTCATGACTTTGGGCTCGACGCGCGTCTCCCCGCCGGGCCCGCGGATCCGATTGAGCCGCGGATCCACCTCCCAGGTGCCAACCCGGAACGGCTGCGGTTTCGGCGCGGAAGCGCCGCCTGAGGACTCTAACTCGCGGTTCATCAAGGGGTTTACGACGCCAGAACAGCCGTTGTTGAAACGTTGAGGGGCTTCGTCAGAACTCCCTCGGTACACCCTCAGACTTCCTCCAGGGGTGCCGAGCATCCTCGCCGCTATAGTGGGGTCGCCACCGGCAATATGGCCGGTGGAACTCGGCTCTTCAAGAGCGAGGACACGTGCATCGGGTGCGGCGGCGCGGACACGTCACCAGAAAACGAGCCCCGTTAGGCGAGGAGAAAGAAGATGAGAGAACTGACGCAACGGACGATCACCGTAAACTCCTCGGCCAGAGCCGAATGGCTCGTGATTGCCCTGTTGATCGCGCTCAGCGCCCTCCCGGTCGGGGCCGGCGCCGTCCGCCTGGCCGGGCTTGCCAGCGGCGTGGAAATCACACCGGAAAACGCGCGGTTCTTCGCCGCCCCCCTGCCCGTGGTGCTGCATATTCTCAGCGTCTTCCCCTACTGCGTTCTGGGTGCTTTCCAATTCTCCCCCAGCATACGCCGCCGGAGACCCGGTTGGCACCGCGGTGCTGGACGACTGTTGGTTCCCCTCGGACTTGTCGCCGCACTTTCGGGTCTGTGGATGACGCAGTTCTATCCCCCTGTCGACCACGACGGCCCACTTCTTTATGCCATCCGCATGGTGGCGGGCTCGGCGATGGTTTTGTTCATCTGCCTCGGTTTTGCCGCCATCCGCCATCGGGACATCGCCCGGCACCGCGCCTGGATGATGCGTGGCTATGCGATCGGCCTCGGGGCCGGCACACAGGCGCTGACCCATCTGCCCTATTTCCTGTTCGAAGGCATACAGGGTGAGCTCAGCAGAGCGCTGGCTATGGGCGCGGGCTGGGCGATCAACCTCGCCGTGGCGGAATGGATCATCCGCAGAGGGCTGGCTCATCCAGTCCGCATTCTCGTTCAGGAGGCGTGAGACGCCGTCCTAGCTCCCCCAGTGACGCAGAGTCGCCGGTCCCCCCATCGTAGGTAGGTGACACCTCATTCGCGAGGCCACACGTGTTGAACGATCTGTTGCCCCTCTGCTGCCGTTGATTGGGGATCCTCCGTGCTCCGGCGTGAGTATTCAGATAAGTCCTCAACTCGGATCCAAGGAGGCGGCCATGAGGCTCTCTCGTGCAGACTTCGTCCCGCTGCTGGCCATCGTAGCCGGTGGGGTGATCGGCGCGTCGTTTACGTTCGGAGCGCTAGTTTCCCGGTCGCCCGCCGACGATGTGCCCATGCGGTCGCCCGCCGACGATGTGCCCATGCGGTCGCCCGACCGAAAGTCGAGCGTGTTCGACGAATGCGCCGACGACCGCGCGGTCCGCCTCCTCGGTTGGGTCGACAGGTGCCCTGACGTCCGCGTGGACGGCTTCGACGGGGAAGTGGATCTATCAGCCGCTCCCGTGTTCACGCCGATGACCGTCAGGCCGGAGATCAGAAACCGGAGTGAGGTCCAGACAGCCTTGATGAGGGAGTACCCCCCAATTCTTCGGGATGCCGGAATCGGTGGGACGGTGGTCGTGTGGTTCTTCATTACCGAAGACGGCGTAGTTCAGGACAAGAGGGTGTCTCGGAGTTCAGGTCAGGTGCAGTTCGACGAGGCGGCCCTCGAGGTCGCAGACGTTTTCAGATTTTCGCCTGCTCTGAACCGGGACCACAGGGTCCAGGTTTGGATTGAGGTGCCGATTACTTTCCAGGTCCGGTAGCGGCTGCGCGCGAGTTCGGTAGGAACCAGATGCCGACGGGGTAGCGCAGCCGCTACACCCCTCCGGCGGTCGTCGTCTGATACGGAGGACCACATGAGTGCGCGGGTCCCACTAGCGAGGCGGGTCATAGCCGCACTCCTTCTGGTGCTGCTAAACGCATGTTATAGCTGGCGCACCACAACGATCGGCCCAGCGCAACTCATTGCTGAAGAGGAGCCGTCGGTTGTTCGGGTCACGCTGACGGACGGAAGGCAACTGACCTTGCGCGATCCGACCATCCGAAACGACTCCCTTGTTCACGAGAATGGTAGGGCGCGGGTAGTCCTCTCTGATGTCAGCGCGGTCGAGATCTGGCACTTCAGTGTAGCGAAGACCATCGGGATCATTATTCCTTTTCTCTTCGCGCCGCCCCTGATTGAGGGAGCCAGGTAGAGGTAGAGCCTACGCGGACGCCTGAAATGGGTCATCCACGGGTACGATTCGACGAGCTGACGGAGGCGGCGGGCGGCGCCAACCCTCAGCTCGTAGCCCATAGCTCACAGCTCATCTGGCGGGTACAAAGAATTCGTCTCATCTTGCTGACGCGGGCGGGCAAGCCACGGTTCGCTCCTTCGTTTACGCACTGAGTTGAGTTTGACGCTCAGCAGGAGGTTGTCATGAGATTCTCGACTGGTCTGGCTCTTTTGGTGGCAGTTGGCGTCGTTGCGACCAGCGACCCAGCCGTTGCACAGGAGAGCGCATCACACCGACATATGGGACACGTTTCGGATGGGTTCCGAGGCACTCCGGAGGGCCAGGGGTTGCTTCCGACTGCCGCCGCTGAGGCGCAGGTCGCTGCCACACACGCGGGCCTGGCTCTGCGGAACCCCGACGACCTGGGCGCGATTCAGCGGCACATCGGGCATGTCATGAATGCGATCGATCCCACTGTGGAGGAGTCCGGTCCGGGAAACGGGTACGGTCTGGTCCAGGCTGCCCAAGGCGTGGCGAGGCACATCGGCCTCGCGGCCAACTCCGATGGCGCGTCGGACAACATCAAGACCCACGCAAACCACGTGTCGACGGCTGCGAACAACGTTGTGGCGTGGGGCCAGCATGTGCTGGAACTCGGCGAGCAGGTCAAGAACGCCGAGTCGGCTGGCGCCGCCGCAGAACTCGCGCAGGAAATTCAGACGGCCATTCAAGCCATCGTCGATGGGACCGACGCGGATGGAAACGGTCGCACCAGCTGGAGCGAAGGGGAGGGGGGGGCTGGCTCAAGGCGAGCAGCACATGGGTCTCATGAAGCGGGGTGAGGGAATGAACTGAGTGGGCTTTGAGCTGTGAGCCGTGAGCTAGTGATGCCTTGGCGATGGCGGTGCGCCGAGGCACTACCTGTCATTTGGGGCGTTCGGCGGGTCTGTACGACAAGGAGGAAACGATCATGAGAACGCGCCGCACGCCGACTCCGGTAGCCATCCTCGTTATGACAGCTTGCGGGGCGCTGGCGCCCCCGGCCGTCGTCCGTGCGGCTCCACAGCAAGCCGCCCCGAGCACCCCTACCCCCGCCGCCGACTTGCGCGTCGAGACGCTCGCTTCGGGTCTCGACACCCCTTGGGATCTTGCCTGGGGTCCCGACGCTGCGATCTGGTTTACGGAGCGAGCAGGTCGTGTATCTCGGGTAGATCCGGAGACAGGAGCGATCACGCTCGTGGCCGAGATTGCCGTACACGAGCGGGGCGAGAGCGGCCTGATGGGCATGGCCTTCCACCCGGATTTCGAACAGGAGCCCTACGTCTACCTAGCTCACTCGTATGCCGCCGGGAACGGTATCGAGAATCGCCTGATCCGCATGCGCTACGAGGGGGGACGCCTGACCGCTCGGGAGACTCTCGTCGATGGGATTACCGGGCGTCGCAACCACGACGGGTCGAGGCTCGTCGTCGGCCCGGACGGATTCTTGTACATGACCATGGGGGACGCCGGAAGCCGTCCCATGGCCCAGGACCTCGGCTCTCTGTCTGGCAAGGTCCTGCGGCTCACGCTGGACGGAGGGCCGGCTCCCGGAAATCCGTTCGGGACGCGTGTCTACTCTTATGGCCACCGGAACCCGCAGGGCATCGTCTTCAACCCCGAGACGGGTGACCTGTACGTCGCCGAGCACGGGCCCAGAACGAACGACGAGGTGATGCGGGTCGAGATGGGCGGCGACCACGGGTGGCCGTCCGTCCACGGCTTCTGTGATGGAGACGTGGATGACGAGGAGGACTACTGCGACGACAACGACGTGGTAGAGCCGCTCGAGGCGTGGACGCCGACCGTGGGGATCTCCGGCCTCGACTACTACGGGTCGGACCGGATCCCCGCGTGGAATGGAAGCCTCCTCGTCACCTCACTGCGGGGCGCGGCACTCTGGCGGCTCGAGTTGTCGGAAGACGGCCGCTCGGTCGTGAGCACCGACGCAATCTACCGCGGCGACTACGGTCGCCTGCGAGACGTTCTGGTGGGTCCTGACGGCGAAGTGTACATCGCTACGAGCAACGAGGACGGGCGCGGCCGGCCGGGGTCGGACGACGACCGGATCCTGAAGATCACGCGGCGGGGCGTGAGCTAGCCGGTGTTACGTCCGGCGCTCTTCGCGCTGGGGCTGCCGTTGGTGTTGCTCTAGACTGACGAGCTTCTGCTTGCGCCTACCGGCCCACTCTCGGATGTTGACGTCGGTTTGGGCCCGGAGAAGCAGGCCTCGCAAGGGGTGGCAAGACGTGCGACACACGCCAAGGGGACGACATCATGAAGACACGGAAAGTGGGGCTTCTGGTCACCGCCACGTTGCTGACCGTCGCGGTCGCCTGGGTCACGCCCCTGCCTGGTCAGGCCGCCCAGAGCGACGAGATCACCGGTGTCGTGACGAGCGGCAATGGGCCGGAAGAAGGGGTATGGGTCATCGCCGAGACGGACGACCTGGCCACACGCTTCGTCAAGACCGTGGTCACCGGGGACGGCGGGCGCTTCCTGATTCCAGAGCTCCCCGAAGCCAATTACAGGGTCTGGGTCCGCGGGTACGGCCTCGTCGACTCGCCGAAGATCGACGCGACACCAGGGACCGACATCGAGCTCCAGGCGACCGTTGCGGCCAACGAGGCCGAAGCCGCCCAGGTGTATCCGGCCAACTA
This sequence comes from Longimicrobiales bacterium, assembly GCA_965248195.1. Lineage (GTDB taxonomy): Bacteria > Gemmatimonadota > Gemmatimonadetes > Longimicrobiales > Gaopeijiaceae > UBA822. The sequence continues at coordinate 409,561 of CBDFIQ010000001.1, forward strand.
CTGGTACTCACTGATCGAGCCGCCTGATGCGAGCGAATTCCCCGGGACCGGGCCGAGCGGCAATGGGATCGCCACGAACCTCCAGACGCAGGGCCAGTGGGTGGACATCCAGAAACAGGGTTGCATGCTGTGCCACCAGCTCGGCACTCGGGTCGTCCGCCAGATCGAGAACATCGACGAGTTCGACTCGACGCTTGCCGCCTGGGATTACCGGGTCCAGATGGGGCAGCGGGGCGGCCAGATGAGCAACGTCATGAGCCGATTCGGCCGACAGCGCGGGCTGCAGATGTTCGCCGACTGGAGCGACCGGATCGCGTCAGGCGCGCTTCCACCCAGGCCGCCCCGTCCGCAGGGCGTCGAGCGCAACGTCGTCACGACGATGTGGGAGTGGGGCACCGAGATCGACTACATCCACGACGAGATCGCGTCCGACAAGCGCGACCCGACCGTGAACGCCAACGGACCGGTCTACGGCGTGAGCATCTCGAACGACGAGCTCGCCATTCTCGACCCGGTGACGCACGTGGCGACCAACCTCGAGGTCCCGCTACGGGCCGATCCCGCGACCGTGCGGCCGATGATTGCCGGATCGATGCAGGTGCCGTCGCGGTTCTATGGGGAGGAGCTGATCTGGAACGACCCGGCCAACCCGCACAACCCCATGATGGATCAGAAAGGGCGGGTCTGGATGACGTCGGCGATCCGAGGTCGTGCGAACCCCGAGTGGTGCCAGGAAGGATCGGACAACAAGTACGCGAGGTACTACCCAATGGCGAACAGTGGGCGGTCCGCGGTCTACTACGACCCGTCGACGGAGAAGTTCGTCATGATCGACACCTGCTTCGGCACGCACCACCTGCAGTTTGCCGAGGACGATGACAACACGCTCTTCTTCAGCGGTGGCGGCCAGGTCGTCGGGTGGATCAACACCGACGTCTACGACGAGACGGGCGACGAGCAGTTCTCGCAGGGCTGGTGTCCTACCGTCATCGACACCAACGGCGACGGCAGGATCACGAAGCCATGGAACGAGCCTCAGAGTGGGAACATCGAGAACTTCGACCCAACCAAGGACACACGCGTGGGGGCGGGCAGCTATGGCCTCGTGGCCGACCCCGAGGTGGGCACGGCGGTCTGGCTCTCCTCGACGCGGTACCCGGGCAGGGTCGTGCGCTTGGACATCGGCGACAACCCGCCGGGGACCTGCATCACCGAGATGTACGAGGTGCCGTCGGTGCTCGACGCGAGCGTGCCAGAGGACGAGACCGGCTTCGGCCCGCACGGCATCGACATCGACCGCGACGGCGTCGTCTGGACGGCGCTCTCGGGCAGCAGCCACTTCGCCTCGTTCGACCGGAAGAAGTGCGACGCGAACGGACCGGAGATCCTCGACGGGCGCCACTGCGTCGAGGGATGGACGCTCTATCCGACACCGGGCCCGAACATCCGGAACACCGATCCGCCGCTGCGGGCGGACTACCACTACTACAACTGGGTGGACCAGCACAATACGTTGGGTCTGGGCAACAACATCCCGATCGCCAACGGGTCGAACTCCGATGCGTTACTGGCGCTCATCCCGGACACGGGCGAGTGGGTTGTCCTGCGCGTGCCGTATCCACAGGGCTTCTTCAGCCGCGGGCTCGACGGTCGTATCGACGACCCGGACGGCGGGTGGAAGGGTCGCGGCGTGTGGGCGACGTACGGCGCGGCGGTCACGTGGCACATCGAGGGCGGCAGGGGGGTCAAGCCCGGGATGATCAAGTTCCAGGTTCGCCCCGACCCGCTAGCCAACTAGCCCGCCGTGACCAGTCTGGCTACGGACATCGCCTTCTTGAAAACGGGAGCGCTCTATCATGCCTAGCATCAGAGTTTCCAGATCCCTGTGGGCGTTCGGTCTCCTCGCTTTGGCCGGCTGTAGTGGGGTCGAACCAGCGGTGTGGCAGGAGGCGTTCCCCACCTTCACGAAGCACACGATCGCCGAGTTGGACGGGGGATCCTACGCGGTTGTCTTTGACGTCGATGGTGACGGGATGCAAGACGTTGTAGCGTTTCCCGGGGGCAGAGCCGAACTGATGTGGTTCAAGAACCCGACCTGGGAAAAATTCAACATCACAACAGGGACCGAACGGTTCATCAACATGGCCCCGTATGATGTCGATGGGGACGGCGATGTGGACCTCGCCATCGCCAGCGAGTTCGCCCTAGGGGACTCCAACAACGGCGGATTGATTCATTGGGTCGAGTCTCCCGACGACCCGACCACGAACCAAGAATGGGCGCTCCACTCCATAGATGCCGTCCCCGCGTCGCACAGGATCAGATGGGGAGACATAGATGGCGATGGGAGGAAGGAGCTCCTGAACCTCCCGATTATCGGGATCGGGGTCACCGGCCCCGAGTACGTGGGTGCGTCGCAGTTCAAGGCTTATCACATTCCCGATGACCCCACGGGTGCGTGGGAGCAGCAGGTGCTAGACGACTCCCGCCTGGAGGTGGCGCACGGCATCAGCGTCGTGGATTGGGACGGCGATCGGGCTGAGGATATCCTGACGGCCAGCAACGCCGGCGTCTTCCTATTCCAACCGGCGCTGGGAATTCAACCCCGGCACATCGGGGCCGGCCTTGACGCGCCGCGTCCGAATCGAGGGTCGAGCGAGGTCAGCCTCGGCACCTTGGGCGGCGACCGCTTCTTCGCCACGATCGAGCCGTGGCACGGCACCGACGCCGTTGTCTACACGGCGGGCGACTCGGAGGAAGGCCTCTGGCTCCGCGAGGTCATCGGGACCGAGTTCGAGGGTGGACACGCGTTGATCGCCGTAGATCTGAACGACGACGGATATGACGAGATCGTCGCGGGAGGCCGAGGCGGAGATTGGGCCCTGATGATCTACCGGTATCTACCGAGCTCCGACTCCTGGGAGAAAATTCCGCTGGATATAGGCGGCGTGGCGGTTTCGGGTCTCTACATCAGCGACATCAATGGAGATGGTGCACTCGATATCATTGCCATCGGGGGAGCCACCGACAACGTGGTCTTTTACGAGAACTCGCGATGAGCCCCCTAGGCTAGGGAATCGCCCCCTCCGTCGTCAGCCGGATCCTGTAGAGATCGGTGTGGGACCTCCGCAGCCAGCGCCGTACCTGAGTATATCCCATGAGTATATCCCCGTCCGTCGCTGGATCGATCAAGCCCGATAGGACAATCAGGAAACTCGCGATGGGCCTGACACCAACCGGATTCCTCACTGGATCGCTGACGGCCGGGTTACTCTTCATATTGCCACTGCAGCTGACGGCTCAAGCTCCGGTTGCCACTGAAGCCGACCGTATGCAAATCGATGGTCCGCCTCCACCTGTAGCCCCAGACGTGATCAGCAGGGACGATGAGGGCGGAGCCACTGTTCGGGCCATCCGAGTGACGGAACCCATGCGGATTGACGGCGAGCTTGACGAGGCCTTTTACCGGACGACCCCGTCGATCTCGGACTTCGTTCAGAGCGTGCCCGATGAGGGGGCAACCCCGACCGAGCACACAGAGGCCTGGATCGCCTTCGACGACAGCAACGTCTACGTGTCCGGGCGCGTATGGGACTCCGCGCCGGAGAGCGAATGGGTTGCCAACGAGATGCGGCGGGACGCACAGCAGATCCGGTCGAACGATAACTTCGGGGTCTTCCTGGATACCTTCTACGATCGCCGCAGCGCCGTGACATTCTATGTGAATTCGCTCGGTGCGTTTACCGACATGCAGATAACGAACGAGGGAAATCCCAACCGCGACTGGAACCCGATCGTCGACATCCAGACCGGTCGCTTCGACGGAGGCTGGACGGTCGAGATGGCGATTCCCTTCAAATCTCTCCGCTATCGTGCGGGCAGGGAGCAGGTCTGGGGGATCCAGTTGCGGCGGAACGTCATTCGCAGGAACGAGTGGAATTATCTCACGTTCCTTCCACTCTCTGTAGCCGGAAACGGCTCGATGGGACTTTTTCGCGTGTCGATGTATGGAACACTGGTGGGAATCGAGGCACCACCCTCCGGCTGGAATCTGGAGGTCAAGCCCTATGCAATCTCAGGGCTCGAGACAGACATGAACGTCGATCCTGTGATCTCCAACGACGTCAACGTGAATGCGGGGTTGGACATCAAGTACGGAATCACCGAGAACCTGACGGCGGATCTCACCTTCAACACGGATTTCGCACAAGTCGAGGTGGACGAGCAGCAGGTCAACCTGACCCGGTTCAGTCTCTTCTTCCCGGAAAAGAGGGAGTTCTTTCTTGAAGGCCGGGGAATCTTCGACTTCGGGAGAGGTGGGAATACTGGTGGGGGCGGTCTCAGAGGTGGCGGTGGCGGCTCTGGTGGCAGAGGCCGCTCTGGTGGTGGAGCACCTACGCTCTTCTACAGCCGACAGATCGGTTTGCAGGATGGAGAGCCGATCCCGATCCTCGCAGGCGGGAGGATCACCGGAAAGATCGGCTCGTTCGACGTGGGAGCCATAGGCATTCAGACAGACGACCATCCAGACGCCGGAGCCGAGTCCACCAACTTCACGGTGCTTCGTCTCCGCCGCGACATCCTCGCTCGAAGTAGCGTGGGAGTCCTCTTCGAGAACCGCTCGACTTCCATCAAGGGGACAGGGGGATCCAACCAAGCATACGGAGTCGATGCAAGCTTTGCCTTCTTCGACAATGTGAGCTTTCTGGCCTACTACGCGAAGACAAGAACCGAAGGGTTGCGCGGAAACGACGAAAGCTATCGATCCAGCTTCAACTATGCCGCGGACAAATGGGGTGCATCCATCGACCATCTCATGGTGGGAGATGACTTCAATCCGGAGGTCGGGTTCGTTCGCCGAAAGGACTTCCGACAGACATCGACTTCGGGACGCTTCAGTCCCCGTCCCGAGTCCATCTCGTGGATTCGTCGGCTCACCTTTCAGGGGAACCTCGAGTATCTGGAGAACGAGCGGATCGGCTTCGTAGAAAGCCGCAACTGGGGAGGAAGCTTCCAGATCGAGTTCGAAAACGGCGATGGCTTCAGCATCAATTCTAGGGAAAGTTATGAGAATCTGATCGAAGACACGGACATTTCAGGCGCGACGATCCCTTTGGGCCGATACTCCTTCCGCGATGTTCAGGTGAGCTACATCTTCGGCCCACAGCGTCGTATGTCTGGCAACGTATCCGTGAGGAAGGGTAGCTTCTACTCGGGCGACATCACGTCCGTGGGTTTCAGTCGCGGTCGAATTGAGGTTCTACCACAGCTCTCTGTCGAGCCCAGCATCGAGTTCAACTGGATCAGTCTGCCAGATCAACAAGAGTTCGAGGGCGAGTTCAATCAACACGTCACCCGGGCCCGGGTGAGCTACAGTCTGAGCCCTCGCACGTTCGTGAGTGCACTGGTCCAATACAACGCGGGCAGTGATACCTTCAGCAACAACTTTCGGCTGCGGTGGGAATGGGCGCCGGGGAGTGAGCTTTTCATCGTGTACACTGAGGAGCGAATCACGGACGTGTTTGACCGGTGGTCCGAGCTCTCGAACCGTGGACTGGTGATCAAGGTGAACCGGTTACTTCGGATCTGAGTAGGGCACGGGGGGGAACGTGCAATTCTGACCAACAGCCTGTCGGCTAGGTACGGCGGGCCTATGAAACGCCTACGCCAACTGATCCATGAGATACACCGCCGCAGTCTGTGGCGGGTTGCTCCATTGTCTCAGCGGTACGTCGAGATCGCGGCTGAGTACGGCGTGGAGTGCCCTCCTACCTGACCCGTACGTACTTCTGCAGGTTCCGCGGGACGGGCTCACCGCCGTACATGTTCCCCTCGCGATCCACCGCGACGAACTCTGCCCCGTTTCCGAGCACGACCGCAGGGTCTCCCCACGGGTAGACGATGAAGTCCGTCACCCAGCCCGTCTCGGCTGATCCGATCCGGATCCCCATCTCCCAGCCCGGATTCTGCACGTTGTCGGACTCCGAGTCGGCCACAAAGATCTGCCCGTTCGTGTCGAACGCGATTCCGCTCGGCCGCCCGAACTGCGTCCACGTGGCCAGGTGCGTCCCTTCCTGATCGAAGATCTGGACTCGGTTGTTGCTCCGGTCCCCGACGAAGATCCGTCCCCTGGAGTCCATCTCGATGGCGTGCAGAGCACGGAATTCCCCGGGTGCGTATCCGGTCTGGCCCCACGACATGATGAACCGACCGTCGCTCGTGAACTTCATGACGCGGTTGTTTCCGTCGTTGTTGTGGCCGTCCGCGATGAAGACGTTGCCGTTGGGTGCCGCGACCACGTCGGACGGGGAGTCGAAGCTGTTCCGATCGCTGCCGGCCATGCCCGGTGTGCCGAGGCGCAGCAGCACGTCACCCGTGGGGCTGAACTTGTAGACCAGGTGCCCCCGCTGGTCACCGTCCGGGATGTTGTCCGAGCCCACGGCGTCGGTTACCCAAACGTTGCCATCACGGTCGACATCGATGCCGTGTGGCCAGATGAACAACCCGCTGCCGAAGCTCTCCACGACCTTCCCGTCGAGGTCGAACTTGACTATCGGATCAAGGTCGGAATCCACGCACTCGTTGCCGAACCGGCTCGGTGTCACATCGAATCCGCGGGCGTCGCAACGTATCACCGCCCACAGGTGATCTCCGTCCGGGTCCATCGTGACCTTGCCGACCGCGCCCATCCGTCTTCCGTCAGGCAGCTGGGCCCAGCCGTCCACCAGGCGGAAGGGGCTGGGGCCCGAGGTCTGCGCTGTCGCCTCCGCGGGAACCATGAGTGCCAGCGCCGCGACGGCGCACATCCACGGGACGAGACTCGACTTCCGGCTCCGGGTCGACATGATCGTACCTCCTCTGGACAGGCTCGAGTGTGGGACGGCAACCGTACGCGGGAGTCTCGAGGCGGTCAAGGCTCTGGATGGGGCTGTGGTCAGGGTACTCAAGAGGTCGCGATGGCCTGCCGGAGTCTCGGCGGATATCCTAAAACAGAATCCCCTGGATCGCTCGGAGGAAGACGAATGAGGCAAGGACCTGAAAGGCACCGGAGCACCGGATTGAACCGTCGCGAGTTTCTCGGCGTTGGGGCGCTTCCACTGGCGGCTGGATTGGCGGCCAAGGATTTCGGTGCCAAGAGCATCGGCACGAAGCACGAGACGAAGAGGAAGCAGTCTGCACAGGCGATTGTTCGCGTCGGCCTCGTGGGCGCGGGCGGTATCGTGCAGAGGGCCCAGCTTCCGAACTTTCGACAGATCCCGGGATGCGAGGTCGTTGCCGTGGCGAATCGCAGCTTGGCTTCCAGTCAGAGAGTTACTGAGGCGTTCAACATTCCGACGGCTTATGCCAACTGGAAGGAATTGCTGGACGACGAGAGCATTGACGCCATCATGATCGGAACCCCGCCCTACATGCATCACATTCTGACCTTGGAGGGGCTCGAGAACGGGAAACACGTGCTGTGCCAGTCTCGCATGGCCATGAACGCACAAGAGGCCCGAGACATGCTGGAGGCGGCGCGGCGCCACCCGAATTTGGTCTGCCAGCTGGTCGTGGGCCGGCGCCAAGCCGCTTTGGCACGACTGATCGAAGATGGATTCCTCGGTGAGCTGCTCTCCGCCGATATCCGCAGGCTGGGATCCGACGCCTCGCTCGGTGCTTCTCCAGACAGACGACGCGGCTTCGTCGACTTCGGAGCGGACTTGCACTGGCGCGTAGACCCCGACCTCAACGGGTTCAATATCCCGTTGGGCCTGGGTGCTGCCTATGAAAGCATGAGTCGGTTGTTGGGGCGGGCGACACGGGTCATGGCGATGACCAAGGTGCACGCGCCGCATCGACGCGCTGCGGACGGGCAGATGGTTGCCAAGGGCGGAGTGGACCACGTGGACATTCTCTACGAGGTCGTCAACGGGGCACAGGTTCACCTGAGGGTGAGCTCGACAACGGCACTAGCGGGCGGAAATCAGACCTGGCTCTTCGGCAGCGAGGGAACCATCCACATTGGCGGCGGCCGAATCCTCGGTGGACGCCGCGGCGACTCCGAGCTCCGTGAGATTCCCGACTCCCCGCAGGAACCGAGCGTTCGGCGCGTGGGGGTGGAAGAGCGGTTCGTCAACACGATTCGGGGAACCGCCGAGAACACCACGGAATCCCTTGAAATAGGTGTCGATTACATGGAGTTCTCGGAGGCCGTGCATCGCAGCGGGCAGACCGGTCGGGCTGTGAATCTACCGTTGTGAGTTCCGGGGTCGTGCGCAGGTAACAAGAGCAGTTCTTTGACGCGCGGGTCGGCAGATGTCACGTTAAGCCGCTGAAGTTCCTCTTCGGCACAGGAGGATGTATCATGCGTAGACCCGCCAGTGTCCTACTCATCCTTCCAGTTTTCTTGGTCCAGGCTTGTACTCGGTCACAGAGCAGCGAGCTTCCTATTATCGACGTTCACAACCACGCCCAAAGCCCCTCCGCTTGGGGCCCGCCACCCGTCATGGCCTGCGCAGCGGAGGTGACGTTCCCTGCGCCCGAGCCGGGGGCGCTACCGTCGCCAGATCGCACCGGACGTCCGCAAAACGGCTATAACCTGGAGTCGGCCGCGGAGTGTGATTCGGAATTCATGATCCAGGGGCAAATGACGGATGAGGACGTGATGCAGCGGACGTTCGAGATGATGGAGCGCTACAACGTCGTCACCAGTGTCTTTACCGGCTCGATGGCCCGCCTTAATCAGTGGAAGGCGGCGGCGCCGGACCGTGTCATTCCGGCAATCGGTGTGGCGCCAACAGATTCGCTTCGGAAATGGGCCTCGGAAGGGACGATCGAAGTCCTCGGGGAGTTCTTTTTTCAGTATGGAGGCGTGTCACCCACGGATCCAATTGTGGAACCGTATTTCGCGCTCGCCGAGGAGTTGGATCTTCCTATCGCGTTCCATGTTGGCTTTGGTCCGCCCGCCACGCCGTACGTGCGCGGCCCTACGTACCGTATGAGCCTCAGTAACCCTCTGCTTCTTGAAGATTTGCTAATTCGTCATCCGAATGTGCGCATCTATCTGATGGAGGCCGCATGGCCCATGCTCGATCAGGTCATTGGGCTTCTCTACGCTCACCCCCAGGTTTACCTCGACATCGGCCGCCTCACCTGGGAAATTCCGAGAAAGGAATTCCATACGTACCTCAAGCGGATCGTCGAAGCCGGCTTTGGGAAACGCGTCATGTTCGGCTCTGACGCGATGATCTGGCCGGACGTGATTCCGATTGCGATCGAAGCTGTCGAAACAGCCGAGTTCCTGGACCCGACCCAGAAGCGGGACATTTTCTATAACAATGCCGCTCGGTTCTTTCGTTTGAGTGAAGAAGAGATCGCCAAACATCACGGCCGGTAACCCGCGGGCACGGCCTTTACTGGGGCAAATCGAGGCACTCACGCCCGATCCCATCACTCGCCTGAACGCAGCACATAAGGAGTCCCCTCATGATAGTACCAGCTCCCTTCTTGACGGTTGCTCTTGTTCTCGCGCCGATACTTCAGGCCGATCCGCCGGGGGTCGTCGTGTGGAGTTCTTCGGAACTGGAACAGCGGAATGCGGCTCTCTCCACCGGGGTGGGCCCGGTCGGCAACCGCTCGTCCCGCGAGACCCTTGCCGACTACGTGAACCCCACCGGAGCTCATCGCTTCCGATTTATTCGTCGAGAGTCGGACGGAATGGACGCTCACCCCGAGATACATGATGACATCGAGGATGTCGTGTTCATACAGAGCGGCGAAGCGACCTTGCTTGTCGGCGGTGAAATGATCAACCGCAGGGGTGATGGGGGCGATGGCATTGCGGGGGGGGTGCGGTATCCTGTGGCCGCAGGCGATATCATCCGCATTCCGGCCGCCACCCCTCACGGCTACTTGGTGCCCGAAGGGGGGCATGTTACGTACGTGCTTGTCAGGGTCCCGGCATTGGTAGGTGAGGCTGTTGTCAGTGCCGACACGCGGCCAATTCAGGACGACCCGCCGGGATTCGCCATGTGGGATTCTTCCGAGCTGGAACAGCGGAATGCGGCTCTCTCCACCGGGGTGGGCCCGGTCGGCAACCGCTCGTCCCGCGAGACCCTTGCCGACTACGGCGACCCCACCGGAGCTCACCGCTTCCGATTTATTCGTCGGGAGTGGGACGGCATGGATGCTCACCCCGAGATACATGGAGGTATTCCTGGATCTTATGGCATCATCGACGTCGTGTTCGTGAAGAGCGGGGGGGGTACCATGCTTGCGGGCGGTGAAATGATCAACCGCAGGGGTAGCGGGGGCGATGGCATCGCGGGGGGGGTGGCGTATCCTGTAGCCGCAGGCGATGTCATTCACATTCCGGCCGCCACCCCTCACGGCTACCTGGTGCCGGAAGGCGGGCACATTACCTACGTGCTCGTACGGGTCCCGGCGTTCGAAGGCCAGACCTCTACGTCTTCGCCCTCCCGGTAGAGGCGGACGGACGCTAGCCTGACGGGCCGGAAGGCCCGCGTGGACTGCGTGTGTTCGATATGGGCAGCGGGGGGGTTGTCGGCGAACTGTGCGACGAGTTCGAGGAGGCGCTTCGGGGGCGGTACGGGTTGTCGGTTTGAAACGCGAGATCCACCGCCGTAAGGGCCCGTGAACAGATGAGAGGGACGCCCGACCAACCCGTGAACCGGAGGTGGCCGTGAAATACGAGCGCATTGTGTCAGTTCTCCTTCTCCTTTTGGTGAGCCGCCCTGGCCCTGCGTTGGGCGCTGGCGGGGCGCTCGCGGCGCAGGAGCCGTGCGTGACTACCTCGACCGTGGTATGCACGGAGTCCGGCCCCGTGCGTGGCATGGTCGTCGGCAACGTGCGGGGGTTCGTCGGAATCCCATACGCCAAGCCACCGGTGGGAGAGCTTCGGTTTCGCCCACCCCAGCGGGCGGACACGTGGCAGGGCGTGCGCTCGGCAGAGCAGGTCGGACCGGTGTGCCCTCAGATCCGTAATGGCTCCGTGGTCGGAAGCGAGGACTGCCTCACTCTCAACATCTGGACCGCTGCGGGCTCGACGGAGGAGCGTTTGCCTGTGATGGTCTGGCTCACTGGCGGCGGGAATCACGGATCTTCGGGCGGCGCCTACGATGGAAGCCTCATGGCCCGGAGCGCGAACGTCGTGTTCGTCACGTACAACCCGCGCCTCGGCGCCCTGGGGTTTATGGCGCATCCGGCGCTTGACCGGGAACGCTCGGAAGGAGTCTCGGGGAATTACGCCACGCTCGATAAGATCGCGATGCTCCAGTGGCTACAGCGAAACGTCCAGGAGTTCGGCGGCGATCCCGATCAGGTCTTCCTGTTCGGAACATCAGCTGGCGGCGCGAACATCTGCGCGCTTCTCACGTCTCCTCTCGCGCGAGGGCTTTTCCACGGGGCGTCGATGCAAAGCAGCGTGCCAACCGGATGTGAGCTGCCAACACTCAGCGACGTGCAGCAGCGGACCGGAGCTCGCGTCGCGACAACAACCGGCTGCGCGGACGCAGCGGACGTCGCCGATTGCCTGCGTGATTTGACCGTGGAGGAGCTCGTGTCTGCGCTTCCCGGCGTGACGAACGTCTTTCCCCGCTGGTATGGGCCCAACGTCGACGGTCACGTCCTCCGGGAGCAGCCGATCGCGGCCATCCGAGGTGGGCGACATTCCCCGATGCCCGTCATCATCGGAACGACCCTCAACGAAACTCGCGGGTGGCTCAACCGGGCTGATCCGGTGACCGATGCCGCGACGTACGCCGACGCGTTAACCCGGGTGTTCGGCGCAAGGGCGGTTGGCCACATTCTCGACCGTTATCCGTCGGAGGCCTTCCCCACGCCACAGCTCGCATTAGAGGCCGCGACAACGGACGCGTATTTCAATTGTCAGACGCGACGTGTCGCGCGCGCCCTCACAGGCGCTCAGGACGCACCGGTGTACAGGTATCTCTTCACGCACGCGATGGAGACGAGCGCGGCCACGAGGGCTCGGGGTGCGGGCCACACAGTCGAGCATCGGTTCTTCTTTCCCGATCTCGCCGCGGGTCAGCCGAGCGTCACTGAGGTCGTCCTTCAGGATTCGATGGTCCGCTATTGGTCGCGTATGGTGCACACCGGCAATCCCAATGGCGGCGGGAACACCGCGTGGCCACGCTACGAGATCACGACCGATCCCTATCTCGAGCTGAGCACGGAGACGCGTCCTCTATCCAATCTAAACGGTAGCCTTTGCGACTTCTGGGATGGGGTGCAGCTTCCATGGCCGCACCTTTAGCAGCGGGCTAGCAGATTATTCCTCAGGCCCTGGCCAGTGGAGCCCTCGGCACCCACTGTGCCACAGGCCGGATCTCCGGCGTTGACCCACAGAGGAAGAAACAGGAGGCATGATGGGAGTTGAACGCATGGGCCTTGCCCTCGTCCTCGCTGCCGGGCTCGCCGGCTGCGGCGCCGAGAACCAGACACAAACAGCGGGCCAGATCGTGAAGGGTGGATCAGACGAGACCGGCGAGTACATCGCGGCCTCGAACTGGTGGAAGCCGGCCCCGGACCACACCGACCCGGCCGCTTGCCCGAGCGGCGGGGGCGGCGGGGGCGGGGGCGGTGGCCGTGGCGGCGGTGGCGGCCAGGCGAACACCGGCCCGTGCTGGGTGTGGGGAGAGGTCTCGGGCCTAGCGGCGGACAACCCGAATCGGATCATCGTCGCGGTGTGGGGCGACCGGGACCAAGTATCCGGTCAAGGGAGGCCCGGTGGCAGCAACTACGTCCTCGAAGTGGACGGAAACGGTGATCTCATCACCAGATGGACCCAGTGGGACACTCTCTTCAACACGCCCCACCAGGTCTACATCAGCCCCTACGACCCCGAGCGCGCCATCTACATCATCGAGCGCGGCGGTAGGCAGCCCGGCCCCAACGGCGTCGACGTGCACGAGTCCATCTACAAGTTCAGCAACGATGCGAATACGCTGATCTGGAAGCTCGTCGACCCGGCGTCGAAAATGAGCCGCCAGGAACAGCGGGCGATGACCGATCTCGGGCAAACCGACTTCGGCGACCCGTCGGTGCTGACCTTCCTGCCGGACGGTCAGCACTTCCTCCTCGCCGACGGCTACCAGAACGGCCGCGTTCAGAAATGGACCACCGACGGCGAGTGGGTGAGCGAGTTCGGCATGATCGATCGCGACCCGGGCCCCGGCGGCGCTCCCGGCGCGTTCGATCTCATGCACGGTATCGCGGTGGACCGCACGGGCCGGATCTACGTGGGTGACCGCGACAACGAGCGCATCCAGATCTTCACCCCCGAGGGCGAGTTCATCGAGGAGTGGCCTGGCGTGATGGATCCGGTCGGCATCTTCATCGACGAGAGCGAATCGGTCTGGGTCGTCTCCGCAGCGCTCAACCGCCTGCTCAAGTACAACACGGAGGGCCAGCTCCTGTACTACTGGGGTGCGTACGGGCGGACGCGGGGCGGCTTCCCCGGCGGCTTCGCTCGCCCGCACGAGGTCGATGTGGACCAGGAGGGCAACGTCTACATTACGAGCTGGGACTGGCCGGGTTATCTCAGCAAGTTCACGCCGAAGCCCGGCGCGGATCCGGCCAAGCTGATCGGTCAGAAGCTCGGCAGCGGGAGCTGATCATCTGCCCTCATTCCGATATCGGCACGCCACCATCCGGGTTCTTCTTTAGCAGCGCATTTTCCCTACCACGTCCACGACGCATCCACGGCTTTGACCGCCAACCCGAGCGCCTCGCGCTCACGGTCCCGGCGGTCCGGCGCGTGGGCGGCCGGTGAGCGATGGCTCTGCACGACGATCACGAGTTCGCGAGAAGGGATGATGTACGTGCTCTGGCCCCCCGCGCCCGAGGCGTTGTAAGTGTCCGGGGGGAGGCTGGGGATCCGGCCGCCGCGCCCGGACTCGTCCGCGGTGTTCAGCCAGAAGAGGCCGCCGTAGTACGGGCGATCCCACGCAGGAGCCGGTGAGCTCACGAAGTCCACGAACTCCTCACTCAGCAGTCGCCTTCCGTTCCACACGCCTCGCTGGAGGTAAAGGAGGCCGAACCGCGCCCAGTTCCTGGCCGTCCCGAAGTTGTAGCCGGTGAGGAGGAAGTTGCCGTACGGGTCGGTCTCCAGAGTGAAGCGGCGAATCCCGATTTCGTCGAAGAGAGCGCGCTGCGGCCACGTGAGGTACTCCTCGCCAAGCTCGTTCTCCACGGTGCGCCGGACGATGTATCCGAGCGTCCACGGATCCGAGTTCCGGTAGCGGCCCACCGTGTTGGGCGGAAACTCGGCGTCCCGGCTCACCGAGAACGCGAAGGCATCGATGGGCGCCACGTAGCCCAGGCGATGGTCCACCTGCCCCGGCACGAACGAGCGGGCCAGCTGCTCGGGAGTTGCGCCCGTGTTGCTGAAGCGGAGGCCGCTCGACATGCGCAGGAGGTCCGCGACCCTGATGGCCGCGCGCGGGTCCCCGTCCGTGTTCTGCCACGCGGGCACAGGAGCGGGTTGCCACAGCTCGAGGTGACCCATCTGGATCAGGCGCCCCACGAGGGTGGCGGTCATGCTCTTCGCCATCGACCAGCTCTCGAGTTGCATGTCCCGGTGCGCGCCAGTCCCGTACTCCTCGGCCACGATCCGTCCCCGATGCACCACGAGGAACGCCGCACGATTGTCGTCGGGGTTTCCGAAGAAGACGCCGACCGCCTCGGCGAGAAGCTCGGCATCGACATCGTCCGCCATCGGCTGGTCCGGGAGCGCGTCGCCCATCGGCCACGGAGTCGAGGCCGCGTCGGGAAGGGCGCTCGTGACCTTTCGAGGCGTGAAGAAGACGCCATTCGTGTGGTCCGGGAGGATCACGCATCCCTGGTCGCCGAAGTGACGTGCCCGGGCTTCGACGCCTCCGTACGAGGCGGTGACGATGCGGCGCTCGTCATCGACGGCGAACGCGAGGCGACCACTCTCGTAGTCTCCGACCTGCTCGTCGGTCCACAGGACGCTGTTGTACAGCGCCTCCTCACGCACCCGCCCGGAAACCCAGATCCCCGAACAGAAACGCTTCGCAGGGCCAGTGAGGGTCAGGTAGATCGGAGTCCCGCCGTCGGATGCACCCGCACTCGCATCGTCACAAGCCAGGGTGGGGACAACGACGAGCGCGACGAACGCGAAGGGGACGAGCGGTCTCATAGGGGCAGGTGGACCGCCTCTCCTGTCTGAGCACTGCGATAGACGGCCTCGGTAAACTCCATGTAATGGACGCCCGTTTCGAAAGGCACCATCGTAATCTCCTCGATGCCGCGGATCGCGTTGATGAACTCCTCCTCGACGCGGGAATACGCCTGTTCCCCCTGCGGGTTGGGCACGGGAGAGAGCTCGGAGTCGCCCTGGCGCCCAGCGAAGACATTCATCCGCTCGTCGACGTGGAGCGTGCCTTCGGTTCCGTAGATCCAGGTCTGATTCCGTTCGAGAGGCCCGTCGAGGCACTGAACCTCATGTGGACTTGAGCCCCGTTCATCAGTTCATACATGATATCCACGTGGTCGGGGATGGTCACTGAGGTCAGTTGACGGCGATTGTCGTATCGGTAAGGAACGTGGACCTTGGACATCGCCATGACCCGGGTGCCCCGGCCCAACCAGCGCATCATCGACTCCTTGGTTGAACCGATATTCAGGGAGTTCATTCCGCTGAACCGGCGCTCATGGCGCCAGCTCAAATCACCGTCGGTATCAGCGAATCCCCCAGGTCCCGTTCTACCGCCCGTCTGCAAGCGCTGGATCTCGACCGAGAGCACTTCGCCAAGATATCCTTCACCGATCAGCCGCTTGATCACATTGTCGATCCGGTAGCTCGTCGACGTCGGCACCAACTGGCTCACCAGCTCAGGATGGCGTAGCGAGGCCTCGAGCATGTCTCGAGCTTCCTGTCCCGTGTTCGCCATGCGTGCTTGGCACAGCACATGTTTGCCAGCCTCGAGGGTGGCAAGCGTAAGGGTGCGGTGCATATACGGCCACGTCCCGATAAGGACCGCATCTACGCCGTCATCGTTCAGCAACTCTTCCCAACCGCCGTACGGCCTCGGAATATCGAACTCGTCCGTGACTCGCCGGCTAGACTCGAGACTGCGATTCGCCACCGCAACGACCTCGCATCCCGCGATACGTCGAAGGGCCGGAAGCATCACGTTACGAACGTTCGCACCCGCCCCGATGATCCCGACACGGATCGTACTCTGTACGGACCGCCTCCTCGTTGCCCTCTCGGAGCCGAACTCGGTGGCTCCGGCGGCAGCCACAAGCGGGAGAGCTCCCACGGAAAGAAACTCTCGGCGATTCAGTCCCCCAGTAGCTTGGCTATCGAATCCGTCGCTCATTTTCGTCTCTGCCCCGTCGCGTTGGTCGAGTCCCGAATGAATGCACAAAACCGGGAAGGTCGTCATCGCGATCAGCGTACCGGCGGGTCGAGTCGCACGCAAGACTCGCGATTACGATCAGTGACGGCACCGGACGGTGTGACCTCGGAACCCGATCTTGAGCCTCAATCCCGCGCCTCGTGACGCGGAAGGGCGTTTGAGCTAGGATGGCCCCCCACCCACGGTAGCAAAGGAGACGAGGAATGGACGGTGCGATCGTCGTGAGCCAGGTCGGCGGACCCGAAGTTCTGCAGTGGTCCCGACAGGACCCGGGCGAGCCGGGCGCCGGGGAGGTGCTGGTTCGCCACACCGCGATCGGGCTCAACTTCATCGACGTGTATCACCGTACTGGCCTCTATCCTCAGGAGCTTCCGTTCACGCCCGGAGTCGAAGGGGCGGGTGTCGTCGAGCAGGTCGGGTCCGGCGTAGACGACCTCCAGGTGGGTGACCGCGTGGCCTACACCGGCAACGGCCCTGTGGGCTCGTACCGCGAAGGCCGGGTTCTGCCGCGCTCGCGACTCTACGCGGTGCCGGACAGCATCGACGACGATACGGCAGCGGCGATCATGCTCAAGGGCTGCACCGTCGAGTATCTGGTGCGTCGCACGTACCCCGTGAAGTCGGGGGACTGGGTCCTGCTCCACGCCGCGGCCGGGGGCGTCGGTCTGCTGGCGAGCCAGTGGCTCAAGGCTCTCGGAGCCCACGTCATCGGCACGGTCGGCTCGGAGGAAAAGGCCCAACTCGCCGAGGGGAACGGGTGTGAGCACACGATCCTCTACCGAGACGAGGACGTGGCGGCGCACGTGAAGGAGATCACGCAGGGCCGCGGGGTCGATGTCGCATACGACGGGGTGGGCGCGGCGACCTTTCATGGCTCGCTCGATTCGCTCCGGCCCCGAGGCATGATGGTGACCTTCGGCAATGCCTCCGGACCGGTGGAGCCGATCTCGCCGCTGTTACTCACCCAGAAAGGAGCGATCTTCCTCACCAGGCCGACGGTCGGGCATTACTACGCCACCCCGGAAGACGCGGCCGAGGGTGTGGCCGCCCTCTTCGACGTCGTGGGCTCTGGGAGGGTGCGCCCCCACATAGGCGCTCGCTACCCGCTCGCGGAGGCGGCGGAGGCGCATCGGGCTCTCGAGGCCCGCGGCACCGTTGGATCCACGGTTCTCGAGCTTTAGGCCGTCGCGCGGGGCGCTTTGAGATGCTTGCCGCCCCACTGAGTTGGCACACTGGTGGCACACAAAATCGGGTCTGACCCAGCGCACTCGACAACCACCGACCATTGCGCAACGAGGGGCGCTCCCCGCACCCTGTCCAACGAAGCAGGAGAGGAAGATCGCGGTCCCTCGCTGGGACCCGCGGAGTCTCTTGACCCACAGGACGGAGGTGTGCGCCATGTTCGAGACCCCTACCCGTCGCCGCTTCTTCTGTGGCGCGGCCACGGCCACCCTTGGGCTCCTCATGCCCCGTAGCAGCTTCGGGTCCCCGGCCCGATCGGCGGCCCACCAGGAGGCGAGCCCCGAGGCCAGGCTGCGTCGGCTCGGAATCGAGCTGCCCCCGCCGCCGCAGCCCGTAGCGACCTACGTACCTGCGGTGATCGTTGGGAACATGTTGTATGTGGCAGGCCATACGCCGCGGCGTCCGGACGGCTCGCCGGGCTACCAGGGCAAGGTCGGTGAAGACTTCACGATCGAAGAGGGCTACCAGGCAGCGCGGGTCGCGGGCGTCAACATCCTGTCCACGGTGCGCAACACCCTCGGAACCCTCGACCGTGTCGTGCGGCTCGTCCGTACCTTCGGCATGGTCAACGCCGTTCCGGACTTCGGGCAGCACCCACAGGTCATCAACGGGTGCAGCGACTTGTTGGCCGAGGTCTTCGGACCAGACGCGGGCAAGGGTACACGCGCAGCGGTAGGCATGGGGTCGCTACCGTTCGGCATGGCCGTAGAGGTCGAGACGTTCTGGGAGATTCGGACGTAACGTACGGCCCGCTACCGCCCTGCGGCGGACGCAGCTCGTGGAGAGGATCGATCTCACGCCGCCCCCTTGGTCGCGTAGGTGGACACTTTAGGGCAAAACGAGTCCCTATGGCGCTGGGAGCGCCGTCAGGCGCATACGTTGCCCAGCCTGCCCGCCCCTCCACAGTAGCTCGCATCCTGAAGCTGAATGACGATGCCGTCAGGGTCGGTGAAGAACAGCTCTGGCGTGCCACCTTCTGCACCGCCCAGCTCCTCACTGCGCATGCGCACCCACGAAACCATCGGCCCCGGTGCGCCGGTGGCGTTGCCTCTGGGCCTCACGCCGAACTGCGAAAGAGCTTGCTGGACCCTGTCCGGATCGAATCCATCCATCACGAGACAGACTTGCGTGATGCGAGGCGTCGCGCCGGCTGCCGCGCTGGCATCGATGAGAAGGCGCTGAGGTCCGGATCCGACGCCCAGCATCGGCACCGTTCCATGGCGTCCCTTCACCGTCATTCCAAAGAGCACCTGATAGAAGTCCAGGGAACGCTCCTGGTTCGGAACGCTAAGCGTGAAGCTCTGGAAGTCGCGCACGACGAGCACGCCGTCGAGCGGCGTTGCGCTTGGACACCCGTCGCCCAGGACTCCGGGTCCGCCGCAGTAACGCCGATCCTGAAGCTGGAAGCGAAGCCCATCGGGATCGTTGACGTAAAATTCCGGTGTCCCCTCGTTCGCGCCGCCGTTCTCGGGACCGCGCGATCTGACCCACGCCCTCATCGGACCGGCTCCGGAGGTTCTCGTTCGCGACACGCCGTGTCGGGCCAGAACCTGCGTGATCCGATCGACATCGAAGCCCTCGACCGTCATGCAGAAATGGCCCCAGCCTGGTCTCGCCTGCTGGCTCATGGTGATGTACTGGGGTCCGGAGCCAACCCGGATCCCCGTGGCCCCGACGCTGTAGCCTGCGTTTAAACCCTGGGTCCCGCCCTGTGTGTGATTGATGGGCCAGCCGAAGAGCCCCTGATAGAACTCCATCGAGCGTCTCTTGTCTGAAACCGCGATCGCTATGTGGTTCAGCGTGCGCAGCGTGAGCGTGGCCTCCTGCGCCAGAAGCCGACGTGCCGCCGCGAGCATCGGGACTGACATGAGAAGCGACCTGCGAGTCATCTGAGAGGTCATCTGATCCTCCTCTGCTCCTGCGTTGGCTGGCCGATGGGTGGACGGATCGCGAGGAACAGTAGCACGGAGCCTCTCAACTCGATAGACACCGCAGCTGTCAATTGGGCGACGCCGCCAACCCGTCATCTTGTGCGCGAACGCCCGTCATGTCGTATCATGACGAGTCAGCCACCAGGGAGTGTAGATCGGTCCCGGTAAACGTCGGCCGGAGTGGGGAGAGGACTAGACATGGCAACGAAAGACGGCCATCCGGGGAACGACCCGAAGCTCGAGAACGAGAGGGGTCTGAACCGGCGAGATTTCGTCAAGACGGGAGTTGCCGCCGGGCTGGGTTCGGGCGCTCTGTTGGGGTCAGACGAGGCGAAAGCGCAGGTCTCAGCGACCGGCGCCGAACAAACCGTCTGGGACTATGAAGTAGATGTTGTTATCGCGGGAGGCGGGTGCGCAGGCCTGACCGCGGCCATTCGCGCGAGGGATCTCGGGGCCAGCGTGCTGGTGGTCGATCAGAACTTCGACCTTGGCGGCAGGATGTTGCACAGCGCGGCCCGGATGTCGCTCGGCGGAGGCGACCCGGTACAGCAGAGAGACATGAAGGGCGAGAGCGACCGGGAGGGACTCATCACGGTAGCTCCGGCCGAGGACCCGGAAGAGCTCGATGACAACATCGACCTCCTGTTCACGGACCTCACCGACTGGTCGGTCGTCGACCCCAAAGCTCAGAGCCCCTACCGGTACAACGAGCGGGAGCTGGCGCGTGCTTGGGCCGAGAACTGTCCGGCGACTCGGCAATTCCTGATCGACAACTACGTCCGGTTCTCGAGGGTCAGCGGCACGCATGGCGGTGGAGGGTTATCGCGCGCGCGGTTGGCAACCTGCTTCCTCATGCTGGGCGACAAGACGGACATCAAGGCGGGAACCATCACGGCGGAGGACGCGGGCGTCGCCGATCGCGAGCGTTCGAGCGCGTTCGCGCCTGTGCAGATGAACAACGCGAGCCGCTCCGTCGGACCCAACGCTGTGACGAACGGTGCGGCCCTCTCACGGTCGCTCGAGTTCGCGGCAAGGGAGAAGGGCGTCGAGTTCATGCTTCATCGGCGTTTCGACGAGATCGTGCGTGAGGAACCCTTCGCGGGCAGGGTTCAGGGAATCACGGCGCACTATTCGCCGCGGCAGCACCCCGAGACCGGTGAGCTTCTGCAGAGCTATTGGCAGAACGGCAATATTGACGAGCAGCGGGAAACCGTGACGATCAGGGCCCGCCAGGCCGTCATCCTCGCGAGCGGCGGTCACGCCGGAAATCCCGAGGTCCGCAGCATGTTCTACCCGGCCTTGCGGGAGCCCGCCTTCTCGACCAGCGGTCAGGCTCTGTTAGGCCCCATAGGTCAGGACGCATCAGCGCTCATTGCAGGCCTGAGGGTCGGCGCGAACCTGGCGGGGATGCAACAGAACGTCTCGTATTTCACCACGTTCCACATCTCGACGCGCCTCGGTACGCGCGATGCGTACACCAGCATGATGCCCGGTCACCCGACGTTCGGTTTCCGCAGCTCCGCCGGGTTCAATGTGGGCAACTCGGGCTTCGAAGAGTTCATCGCCGTGAACCAAGTCGGGAAGCGTTTCTTCAACGAGGTCCGGCTTCCAGCAAGGCCCGGTCCCAGCGCGTACCCGGGCGACGGTGGCGCGCCGGGGCGGGGGCTCGCTCACACGCCGCTCGACTGGCGCAACTGCCGCAAGGAGTGGGTCCGGGAGATGTACAACTACGACCACGGCCTCGATGCGGCACTGGCGCTGAACGAGGGGTCGGAGCCTCCCGACTACTACTCGGGGCCGCTTTGGGCGGTCTTCGATCAGGATGCGGTCGAGCGTAACGGGTGGGAGCTGCGCTACCCTTACGTGTCCGACAACGGCTACTTCTTCCGAGCCGATACCATCGAGGATTTGGCCGAAAGGATTTACGCGGGCCATGAGTTCCAGCGGGTGCCGCTGAGTTACCTGGCCGAGACGGTCGCCACCTGGAACGGCTATGTGGAGGCCGGTGCCGATCCGGAATTCGAGCGTGAGGCGGATGCCCCCATGAGTCGCATCGCGAGACCCCCCTTCTATGCGCTCTCGATCATGGTGATCTGGCACGATTCCTATGGCGGCCTGCGGGTCAACGGCCGGCAGCAGGTCGTGGACATGCAGGGCCAGGTCATTCCTGGCCTCTATGCGGGAGGCGAGGCGGTGGGGGGGTTCAACAAGCATGGCCTGGGCAAGGCTCACGTCCATGGTTACATCGCCGGCACCCATGTCGTCGAGGAGCCGTCCCGCTAGTCGCCACCTAGCAGTGGCTTGTAGCGTCGCGCTTGCCGCCTGCCCTAGGGACGTGTCGGCATGGCCCGCCTGCCGTTTACGATAGGCGGAAAGTCCCTCACCTCGTCATACACGGCCCTGATAAAGCGATCCTTGCTTTGCTGCGTGTCGCCCTGGGTCGTCTGCTCATACGGCGCCGTCAGATTCGCGGCCAGAACTTCCTCCAGCGACTTGCCCTCGTCGCGTAGCGCCGTGACTTTCGCCACGATGTCAACCAGCATGGCGCGATACGGCAGGAGATCCTCTCTATGGATGAGCGTGCCATGGCCGGGGATCAGCCACGTGTCGGGACCGGCGATCGTCTGAAAGAGATCAATCGCCTCGATCATGCCCTTGATCGAGCCGCCGCTGGTCTGAGCGGCGAAGGGAAAGCCGAAGTTACGGTAGAAATCCTCGATGTAGATCACGTTAGCATTGCGGAAGCGAACGACGGTGTCCCCGGCAGTGTGGGAGGGCATCACCGGGATGAAATCCACCGTTTCGCCGTTCATGTACAAGGTAACGGCGGGCTCGCCGGGCGCGGAGGGATCGTAACGATAGGTCACCACCGGAATGTGGGCCGGATCGCGTGCCGGGGCCGGCTGGCCGTTGGGGCGCCGCGGATTGATCATGTCGAGCCGCAGATTTTCCTGCGCGAAGATCACCGCCCCCTGGTTCGCGAAGAAGGCGTTGGCGCCCGTATGGTCCCCATGAATATGTGAGTTGACCAAGACCTTGATGGGGCCGTCGGTAAACGACCGGATCGCCGCCAGTGTCTTTTCGGCCACCTGTCGGTTCTGGGTGTCCACCAGCAGGATGCCATCCGGTCCGAAGAGCACCATGGCCCTGCCGCCGGACGCGTCTGGGTGTCCCCGATCAAGGCCTTTCGAACCGTGCAGAACAAGAAGATTCGGCGACATCTTTTCCGTCACCATAATCTGAATCTGGTCCCACGGCGTCTGGTAGCCCTCCGGAAACGTGTACGGGCCCTCTCCCGTCGGAACCACGATGATGGGATATTCCGCATCCTGTGCCCACACCATCGATGGAATGGTTACCATCACGGCCACACACAAGAACAACAGTGCTGATTTTCTCATGAGCCCACTCCTTAGAGGCGGCGCCTAGCGGATATTCAGGGTCTCTCGGATCTCTCTCGCCGAGGCACCCGTTTGATATACGGGAGTCGCCCGGTCGAATTCGATGGCTCTGGCCAGTGGACCGACGATGACCGGGTCCAACCCCATGTCTCGGACCAGATCGGCCACGATGGCCAACGCTTCCTCGTCGTCGCCAGCCAAAGGTACGCCGATCCTTTCGCCGTCAAGTATCGGGGTCGCGTACATGCGGGGGCCGACCGTATTGAACGCTTTCACGAGCCGAACGCCGGGCAGGTATTGGGCCATAGCCAGGCCCGTCCCCATCTCTAGCCACTCTTCCGTGAGGGGCCCGTCCCGGTCCGCACGAGGATTGCTGATGTCGATCACGACCTTGCCTTGCATCAAGTGGCCGAAATCCTCACCGAGCTGTGGAATCGCGATGGGGGGCACGGCCAGCAGGATTACGTCGCCAAAAAAGGCAGCGGCATCCGCGTAACCGGCGCTGGCCCGCGGCGCCGCGCTCTGCACGAGCTCCATGAGTTCCTGGGGATTACGGGATGCGAACAGGATTTGATGGCCTGCTTCGGCCCACTGGAGTCCCATGGAGGCACCCATGTTGCCGGCTCCAATGACTCCAATCCTCAACGAGCGACCTTCCCGCTCGGCCAGGCCCGCTTGAGCGAGCAAAGGCGAGGAGCCAAGTGCGAAGGCCATCGCCGAAGCCATGAAGGCGATCAGCGGGAGTCGGAAACGCAAGATTCCGAACGTAGTCCTTGTCATGTTTGAGATCAGCCGGGTCGGAGGATGGGAGTTTCAGGGCACATATATACCCGCACGGCGAACATACGCCGTCCATATCAACGGGTCAAAGCCCGTCAAGGCTATAAAATGTTGGCGGGCTTTGTCTTACTGAGTGGAGCCAGCCTCGCTCAGGGAGGGTGCCGCACTTGGACGAGGGCCTTTGAAATCCCTATCCCTATCGCGGCTGGTAGATGCCCGGCCCCAAGAAACCCAACTGAAAGGGATGCGGTCGAACGCCCCTAACGGCGCGCGTAGCCAGCGATGAATCGGAAGTCCATCGTGTAGGACCACGTCAGGTCGGGACCTGGGAACTTGGGCCTGTTCTCGTTAATGGGCCGTGCCCGAATGGCGACAATGTAGCGCTCGCCGGCCCTGTACAGGGTGGCAGCCATCGACGCCTGGGCGCCCCGAAAATCAATCTCGGAGGGAAGGGCCGCTAGCAGGCGGGCGCACACCGGGGTATCCTCGTGCGCGCCGCCCAATTCCACGAGATCGTCAGCCGTGAGCCCAGTGAGTTGCATCCGCTCACGAGTATCGGCGTGTTCAGGCGCGGTCAGGACCTCGATGAGCTCGGCCCGCACGTCGGCGTCCGGCGCCCCGCACGGGCCCCGGCCTTCGGGGGGGCCCTGTGCGGCGACAGGAACAGCCGCGATCATTCCGGCCACGATCAGAGTCCAGGAGCCTCTCGTCATAACTGTGCTCCTCATCATCGGTAGGTGCAGGCTGGGTACGGCGTGCCGGCGGGATCGGCCGTGCTGAATTGGTATACCCTGTCAGTTTCGAGGATGATCCCGTCCAGTACTCGCCCCGACAAGCGCTCGAAGTAGGCGAGGATCGCGACGTCCCCCGTGCTCGGGCCACTCTTCAGTTCCGACGGCAAGGGGTAGTTCTCGCACTCAATTGGCTGCACGATCGTCCCAGTGAGCGTCGGATGTGTGTGCACGTATCCGAGCGCGTCGGTCGGCACTGCCCTGGGGATCGAGGACACGGGAATATGGCAGGCATCGGACCGCAAGATGATGTGGTCCACTTCAAAACGCCCGTCTCGTTCGACGATCCATCCGAATCGTTCACGCTGGTCCGCCACGGGTTTGTCGGGAAACGACAGGTCCCACAGCACGGCCAGTTCGTTTCGAAACTGGGGGTCGTCGAAATACGGTTCCGGGGGGCACTCGACGACCTGGGGCACACTTGCGCACCGGGCACCTCAGTTACTAACCCATCACCTTGTGCGCGAAGGCCCTGGGGCGAGGGGGGCCACAGCCGGGAACACGGGGGCACAATCTTTCCAGAGACACTCCGTTGGCTGTGGCGTGACTACCCAGCAGACCGATAATGGTGTCGTCGACGCGTGGTCCACCGGAGGCCTCGCGGTTGCCCCGGTGTCGTTCCCGATCTACGATTCGCGAATTCATCGCGTCGTGACGCCCATGAGGGTTACAGCGCCGTTCTATGACCGCGGGGAATCAGGAGCAACGAGCATCATGAAAGTCGACCCTCGACCCTTCCGCACGTGGACTCTCCTGCTTTGCGTCGGCCTCGCCTCCGTGGCCTCGATGGCGACGGCGGCTCCGGCGTCCGCTCAGGTCCAGACGGGGACCGAGAACGGCGAGTGGCGCTATGTCGGCGGCAACGCCGGGCACACCCGCTACTCACCTCTGGAGCAGATCGACGCCGCCAACTTCGCGGATCTCGAGGTGGCGTGGATTTGGCGGGGGGACAACTTCGGCCCCAACGTCGACTACTTTTTCCGGTCCACGCCGCTCTACGTCGATGGAGTGGTCTACACGATTGCCACGCCGCGCCGGCAGGTGGTCGCGATCGACCCCGCCACGGGCGAGACGCTCTGGGTGTTCCGCGAGCCCGAGACCGTCAGGCACCTGCGGTCCCCCAGGCAGGCCTACGGCAAGGGCCTCGCTTATGCCGAGGTGGACGGTCGCGGCGTGATTTTCGTCATTACACCCGCGTTCTTCCTCTGGGCTCTAGACGCCAAAACAGGACTGCCCCTGGAGGATTGGGGCACCCCCATTCCGCTGGACGATTTCCCGCAGACTGGGGGCGTCGACCTAATCCCTGGCCTCGTCGGGGACTGGGGCCGCTGGCAGGACTATCTCGCCCAGGGCAACACCTACGACCCGGACCACGGGATCCCGAGAGAACTCGGAATGGTCAGCAGCTCGGCGCCGCCGATCGTGGTCAACGGTGTGGTAGTCGTAGGCACCGGCCACGAGGCCAGCTACAACCAGACCCGGATCGAGAATGTCCCGGGTGATATCCAGGGCTACGATGCCAGAACAGGAGAGTTTCTCTGGAAGTTCCACATCATCCCCCGGCCCGGCGAGTTCGGACACGAGACGTGGGAGAACGACGCCTGGCAGTGGTCCGGGGACATGTCGCAATGGGCTCTCGCGTCCGCCGACCCCGAGCTGGGACTCGTCTACATGGTGACGAACGCCTCGACCGTGCAGACGTACACGGGCCAGCGCCCCGGAGACAACCTCTTCGGGGGCAGCGTCATCGCGTTGGACGTGAGGACCGGCGAGCGGAGATGGCACTTCCAGATTCACCACAGCGACCAGTGGAACTACGACCTGCCGACCCCGCCCATGCTGATGGACCTGACGGTGGACGGAGAGCAGATCCCGGCGTTGGTCCAGAACACCAAGCAGGGCCTCGTCTTCGCGTTCAACCGGGAGACCGGTGAGCCCATTTGGCCGATCGAGGAGCGCCCGGTCATCCAGACAGAGGTCCCCGGCAACTACACGGCGGCCACCCAGCCCTATCCGACCTTGCCGGAGCCGCTGGACGACATCGTGTTGAACGGGCTCACCGAGGAGTTCGTCATCGACTACACGCCGGATCTGAACGCTCAGGCGCAGATCATGCTGAGTCAGTTCCGGATCGGGGGCCTCTACGTGCCGCCGCTTCCCTATAATCACGACAACGGCTTCCGCAACAACGTCGGCTGCCAGGGGGCCGGGAACGTCATCCCGCACCCCCCGGTCGCGGATCCCACTACTGGCACGATATACGCATCGCACTACCGGAACTGCAGCGCCCCGGCGTTCATGGAGCCCACGGATGGGGAGGCCGCGGATATCCCGGACTATGCTTCGCCCGGTGCCGGCTACTCCACGCCCACCTTTACTCCGACGACGGGCACGACAGTGGCGGCGTGGTTGCCAGGCGGCGGGCCCGATCTGCGCCGCGAGCCGCTTCCGAGGATCGAGGGCCTGCGGCTATGGAAGCCGATGGACAACCAGCTCACCGCCATGGATATGAACAGAGGCCGGCGGACCTGGTCGGTGACGGTCGGCGAGACTCCCGAGGAGATCCGGAACCACCCTCTTCTAGCGGGAGTGGACGTTCCCAATACGGGAGGCACCGGCTTTTCGATCCAGATGGTGACGGGGAGCGTCTTGGTCCAGACCAGTGCGTACAGCTCGGGGCCTGGGCAGTCGGTTCCCGACGAGCCGTTCGAGCTCCACGCGCGCGACAAGGGGACCGGCGAGATCCTGGCGAGCGTCGAGCTCCCGGCCCCCGGCCAGTACGGGATGATGACCTACATGCACGAGGGCAAACAGTACATCGTGGTGCAGATCGGTAACGTCCACGTAGACTTTCCGGGCTCGCTGGTGGCGCTGACTCTGCCCTGATTCGTGCCCAGCATCCCCCGGGCCCACATCCATGCGGGTGAGCCCGTGAGCTGCGAGGTTGTTCTTCCACTCAGCTTGCCCACCGCCCTGTCGTACAGGCACCGCCGTTCAAACCGAAGCAAGACGATGCGCCCGGAGGAAGGACCGTATCTGGCGCACCGCCAGAGGAATCCGCTCCTGGGGCTCTTTCCACGGGAAAATGCTCACTTCGGCCTTCGGCGCGAGCATCGCGGCCTCCATGGCGACGGCGTATGGATGCGCGGGGATATCATCCGGCAGGATCAGTAAGGGCGTCTGGCAATTGCGCACGAATTCGCGTGTCACGGTGAAGACGAAGTCGGCGTTGGTGCGGTACATCCTCGTCAGAAATCGGTCGACCATTTCCATCGTGACGTCGGGCCGACGGGCGGCCAGCGCAGGACCCCAGCCCCTCATATTGTTTTCGTAGAAGTAGTCGGGCGTCTCCGGACTCCAGCCGCTGGGCTGCGCCAGCACGGCAGCGACGACTCGGTCGGGCGCGCGTTCGAGCAGGTTCCAGATGAAGGGGCCGCCGATGCAGAAGCCCAGTACCATGAACTTGTCGATGCCCAAGTGATCCATCAGACCGAGATGGTCATCGGTATGGGCATCCCACGGTCGGTCGACCTCGAGCGGGCCGGAGGACTGGCCGTCATTGGCGTTTCGCAGGTCCGACCCGATGCAGCGGTACTCTCCCTCGAACTCCTCGATCGGGTTGAAAGGTCCGCGGGCCAAGCCGGAAAACGTCGAGTTCAATCCCCCGCCGGGGATGAGCAACAACGGGAAGCCGGAACCGGCCTCCTCATAGTAGATACGAACGGGGCCTCTTTCGTAGAAGGAAATGTCCGTCCCACTCTGCCCAGTCTGCCGACCAAACACGCGCTGCGCTGCGGCCAGCGCCGTCGCCGCGGCGCCCGCTGCCAGGATGCTGCGTCTACTCGGATCCATGATCGGCGTTCTCCTTACTCATTGTCGAGTCAGTGTCAAACGCTGAAAAACGGGCTGAAGTTAGCTACCGGTAGGATTTATTATCAAGGACGGTGTCAACAAAGACCGAATACACTTAGACGACGATTCTGGACGTCTGAGACGATTCTGCTTGCGCCTACCGCCCCACTCTCGGATGTTGAGCGCAGCCTGAACTCGGAGTGCGCCAATGTCCGAACCCGTCACCCGCCTGAACGCAGCCCTAGAGGGCCGCTACGCCATCGAGCGTGAGTTGGGCGAAGGGGTCATCGGCGAGGGAAGACACCCGATCAGATTGCGAACTGGAGTGCGTCCAACAGACAGGGAGCCAAAACTATGAAAACTAGCACCGGGCAACCGCTCTCACGACGGGCTGCTCTACGTAGCATGGGGGTCGGGATCGCCCTCATTACGAGCGTCGCAGCTGGCGGATGTGCATCGCAAATAGACGATCCGGCGCCACGGATCATTGTCTCAGGAGCCTCCGGTCAGATCGGTGGCCGGGTAGTGGAGGAGCTGCTCGCTCGCGGAGTTCGACCCGCAGACCTCATCCTGGTGAGCCGAACGCCCGAGCGACTCGAACGATACGCAGAACTCGGGGCCAGCACCCGGTTTGGCGACTTCCTCCAACCCGAATCCCTGGAGACGGCCTACGAGGGCGGTGACCGGATGCTCCTGATCAGCCTCAACAGCAGCAACCCCGATCCACGAGTACCGGCGCAGCGTGTCGAGCTTCAGCAGACCGCCATCGACGCGGCCATCGAGGCCGGGGTAGAGCACATCGTCTATACCTCAATCGTGGACGCTGACAACAGCGTGTCCCCGATTGCGGTATGGCACCGAGCGACGGAGGCAGACCTGCGGGAGAGCGGGGTCACTTGGACGGCGCTCAGGAATCAGTGGTATGCAGACGGACTCGTGACCCAGGCCGCTCGCATGGTTGAGGACCGTCGCGTGGTGGTGCTCCCGGACGATCCTGGGACCGCGTTCGTGACCCGCGAGGACTGTGCTGTTGCGGCAGCCGTTGCGCTCATGACGCCTGGCCACGAAAACCGAGTTTATGAGATCACTGGTCCGGCACTGGTCCGAATGCGCGACATCGCCTCGATCGCCAGCGAGATCAGTGGCATCGAAATCGAGGTGATCGAGGCGGGGCCAGAGGACGAGGTTCGGGCACCTCGGCCTTCTGGAACCACCCTGACAACTCACTTCAGGGACATCACTGGAGAGCCTGGCACCACAGCCCGAGACTTGTTGGAGGCGAACCGAGATGTGCTTCTGGAGGCCCGTGGGGGTGAGAGCCGGTGAAGTTGGAGCACCGCTTGAGTTCACCTCGGGTTCGAGCTGGGCGGGGAAAGGACGCCGAGGGACTGCCGCCGCAGTTCAGCGAGATCCAATGGCTGGAAGTCGCCGATGCTCCCGATCGAATTGTGGAGGGGTTCACGTCTTCGTGGAAGGCGTGGTGATCGTGCGAGCTGACCCTGGCTGACGACCTCAAGCACGAGCGCAGTTCAGGGAGCCACTTTTTCTCTAAACTACGACAAGAAAATGACGGAGGTGGTGTCATGTCACGATTGATCTTGTCCCTGGCTTTGTCGCTGGCGCCTCTCAGCATGAACGCTCTCAGCGCCCAGACCTGTGACCCAGATGGTACCGTGAAGTTCGTGTGCGGTACCACCAACCCGGAAGACCTTTTCCTCGTTCCGGGTACCCCCTGGGTGATCGCTTCTGGACGATACTCCGATTCGGAAGGCCCGATCTACGCGGTCGACGCTCGTGATCACAGCGCCCGGGAAATCTTTCCCGCGGGCAGATTGCCACCGCAGCACGAGAGGGACACCTATCGAGCCTGCCCTGGGCCGAACACCGTGTTTCAACCACACGGACTGACCCTGCGGGAAGGCAGCGGCAGCGTGCATACGCTATACGTGGTTGGCCATGGCGCGCGCGAAGCCATCGAGGTCTTTGAACTGGATGCCAGTGGCGCCCTTCCCACTATGAAATGGATCGGTTGTATCCCTGCGCCGGAAGGCACCCGGCGCATCAACTCCATTACGGCCTTGCCCGGCGGCTATCTCGGAGCCACCAATTTCGACACCACCGGCGGAGAACTCTGGGAATGGCACCCCACGACTGGCTGGATCGAAGTGCCGGGCAGCCAGATGCGCGGTCCTAATGGCCTGGTTTCCTCTGATGACGGGCGATGGTTTTACATCGGCGGCTGGAGTGACCAGGCACTGGTGCGACTGTCGCGTGGCCAAACCCCGGTGCGAGTCGATCCGATCCTTGTTGGCTTCAACGTCGACAACGTGCGCTGGGGACCCGATGGCAAGGTGATCGTCGCCGGTCACGTGACTCGTTGTGAAGGGTCCGACCCCTGTGAACTGGCTGCCGCCCGCGTCGCCGAGGTCGATCCGAACACGTTTGCTGTCCGGCAGTTGGTCGACTACAAGGGCAATGATTTTTTCAAGCTTGGAACCGTGGCGATCGACGTAAGTGACGAGATCTGGATTGGTGGCATCAACGGCAGCTATGGAATCGCCCGCTTTCCACGGTAAGCGGGTCGAGTCCGATCCCCTGGCTTCGCGTCTTCGTGGAAGGCGTGGTGATCGTTGGTTCGATTCTGATGGCGTTCGGGATCTGATCGTCACGCTGGGGCTACCGGGGGTGTTGCTGAAGTGGATCCGATGTCGTCTGGGGTGGTGCCGTCCCCGTGATTTTCCGCGTATGTTGCGGGCATGACCAATAACAGGGTCTACATACTGCTTACGCTGCTCCTCGCCGCGTGCTCGACGAGCACCCCCGTGGAGGTTGGGTCAACCGCGCTCCTCACGACCAACCCCGCAGCCGGAACTGCGGGCGTTGATGTCAAGGCTCAGATCGAGGTGCGGTTCGATTCCCCGATCGCGTCTGGAGCCGGACACCCCATAGCCCTCCAGGTCGGAGACTGCCCCGGACCGGTCGTAGCGGGTACGTGGTCGAGGACCGCTGACGGCATGGGGCTGAGGTTCACGTCGACGCAACCCCTCGATCAGTCCACTCGGTACACCATCCACGTGGGTGGTGGCCTGACAGATGCCGACGGGGCCATCATCAACCTCGACCTCAACGGCCTCGCACTCGGTGGAACGTGGGTGACGCTCGACATGGTTATGGGCATGACCGGCATGGGCATGGGCCAGTCACACAGTGGGCCGGAGTGGCTCTACCTGAACGGGATGTACGGGCTCGCTTTCGCTTTCAACACGGGACCGTAGCGGAAACCGACGGCGCTCCTTTCTCGCTCGACGCGCCGACTGGTTAGGGAACCGTCTCATCTGAGAAAAGAGGGATTGAAATGAGCGTTACTGATGAGCTGTTGAGGAACAACGACACCTACGCCGAAGCGTTCGACAAGGGCGAGCTGCCTATGCCGCCGTCCCGTCAGGTTGCGGTGGTGGCCTGCATGGACGCCCGGCTCGATGTCTATCGGATCCTTGGACTCGAGCTCGGGGAGGCCCATGTGATTCGGAACGCTGGCGGGGTGATCACTGATGACGCGATCCGGTCGCTCGTCATCTCTCAACGCCTGCTCGCGACCCGGGAGATCATCCTGATCCATCACACGGACTGCGGCATGCTCACCTTCCGGGATGACGAAGTCAAAGCCGCGATCACCGAGGATGTGGGCGTGAGACCTCCGTTCGCTTTAGAGGCATTCCCCGACGCGCGGGAGGACGTGCGGCAGTCGCTCAGACGTGTGAGATCGAACCCCTTTCTCCCCCACAGCGAGGCGGTACGCGGCTTCGTCTTCGACGTGAAGACCGGTAAGCTGCGAGAGGTGACTGACTGAAGGAGCGGGTGGGCAATTGACTCGCCAGATCCCCTGGCTTCGCGTCTTCGTGGAAGGCGTGGTGATCGTCGGCTCTATCCTGCCGAAGAGCATGTAGTATGCCATTGACCTCTCGGACGTCGGGGACACTGACCGGGTGAGCTTAAGTCATGCATAAAGAGCAAGATCCGAAGCGATTGACTGGGGGAAAGAAGGAGCTGTTGTCGATTTTGGATCGATTCGAGTCAGCCATCGTTAGCATGAAAGGCCGTTCGATCACCACGTTTGCCCTGCTGAAGCGCCTGCGGCCCCTCCGCGCCCTCGTAGTATTCGCGGTGGCCTGTAGCGACACTGCGCAGATTACGCAACCCGAAGCCAGAGGGTCCTCACTGTTCAGCACTAGTCCAGCATCGAAAGCCAGCGGGGCTAGCTTCCGGTCGGTGAGCGCCAGCTCCTTGCACAGCTGCGCTGTGACGAAAGCGGGGGGCGCATACTGCTGGGGCCAGAACGGCGATGGCCGTCTCGGGGACGGCACGAACACGGCCAGTAGCGTGCCGGTACCGGTCTCGGGCGGGCACAAATTCCTGTCGGTGAGTGCGGGCTCCTTGCACAGCTGCGCTGTGACGACAGCGGGGGACGCATACTGCTGGGGCTCTAACGCCGATGGCCGTCTCGGGGACGGCACGAACATGGACAGCAACGAGCCGGTGCAAGTCTTGGGGGGAAACACCTTCCGGTCGGTGAGCGTTGGCGGCTGGCATAGCTGCGGGGTGACCGCTGCCAGGGACGCCTACTGCTGGGGCTCTAACAGCACCGGCGCGCTCGGGGACGGCACGTTCACGACCAGCAACAAGCCGGTAGCGGTATCGGGCGGGCGCAGCTTCCGATCCGTGAACACCGGCGTGCGCCACAGCTGCGGTGTGACGACCGCGCGGGTCGCCTACTGCTGGGGCTTAAACGGCAGTGGTCGGCTCGGGGACGGGACGGACACGTTCCCGGCCGAGAACGAGCCGGTGGCGGTCTCAGGCGAGTATACCTTCCAAACGGTGACCGCCGGCGGCGACCACAGCTGCGGGGTGACGACGGAGGAAGCCGCCTTTT
Source organism: Longimicrobiales bacterium (assembly GCA_965248195.1). Taxonomy (GTDB): domain Bacteria; phylum Gemmatimonadota; class Gemmatimonadetes; order Longimicrobiales; family Gaopeijiaceae; genus UBA822. The sequence continues at coordinate 442,894 of CBDFIQ010000001.1, forward strand.
GCTGGGGTGAGAACGAGGATTTCGGCCAGCTCGGGGACAACACGGAAACGAACAGCAGCGTGCCGGTACCGGTCTCGGGCGGGCACAAATTCCTGTCGGTGAGTGCGGGCTCCTTGCACAGCTGCGCTGTGACGACAGCGGGGGACGCATACTGCTGGGGCTCGGGCGGGGCTGGCCAACTCGGGGACGGCACGAACAATAGCAACGGCGAGCCGACGGCGGTCTTAGGCGAACTCACCTTCGAGTCGGTGAGCCCCGCTCTCGCCCACACGTGCGGGCTCACCACCGGCGGAGCGGCCTACTGTTGGGGCTGGAACGGCGATGGCCGTCTCGGGGACGGCACGAACACGAACAGCAATGTGCCGATCCTTGTCGAGCTCACACTCCCTACGCCCCAGCACGAGCTCGACCTCTTGATCGACGACGTACAGGCCCTGGTCGATGCTGGCGTCTTGCTGCCGTCAGCGCAGGCGAACGGGTTGTTCGCCAAACTCAATGCCGCTATCGACGCTCTGGAAAAGGGTAACACTAGGGCTGCTATCCAGCTCCTTGGGGCGTTCATCCAAGAAGTTCACCAAATCCTCTCGCCACAGTACGGCCAGCCACTAATCGACACCGCGCAGAGCATCATTGACCAGTTGAGGCCGTGAGGGTTGCTGAGTCGACCTTCGACTCCTAGCCCCGAGCGTCCCAGCGGCGTTCGGGGCTTTCGCTTCGCTGGGCTCCGTGAGCGTGATCATCACATCCATGATCTTCGCGCTGGGGCTGCCGTCACTGTTGATCTAGACTCGAACATAAGCACCCCATAGCGCCCCTCTAAGCCACGAAACCACTCCAGCCTAACCAGAAGAGCGTCACCGCCACTAGCGCGGATGCCCGAGTCACGTTCACCGATGGGCTCTTCATCGAGCCAAGCTAGGGCTCCTCGAATCGAGCGGATAGATCGGCTCTGCCGGCCCGAAGCACTCGGCCCGACAGGCCTCTGCTTGCGCCTACCGGCCCGCTCTCGGATGTTGACCTCGGTCTGATCCCGGAGTGCGCGAGTGACGGCCCACCCTAAACTCGCGCGTGCTTCGATCCGAGACCCCCAGCTGGTGAGGGGTGCAGGCACTATAAACAGTTATGAACAGCCACGGTTAGGAGTAAGTGATGAAACGAGAGAACCGACGACCGGGCTTGGTATGCATCACCTCGGCCGCTCTGGTCGTGTTCGCCGGTGTGTTCGTTCCGCGGTCCGCGGCTTTTGCTCAACAGGCCTCCTATACGGATCAGCAGGCGAATAGTGGGGCTTCAATTTATCAGGCGGCGTGCGGCGCCTGCCATCTCACTGATCTGCTGGGCGGCACCGCGCCCCAGCTCGCGGGAACCAACTTCCGTAACACTTGGGGGGGTCGGCGCGTCTCACAGGTGCTGCTGTACATACGCTCTTCCATGCCGCCCGGCGGTGAAGGGTCGCTGAGCGACGAGGAGTACTCCGCCATAACCGCGTACATCATGAGCCAGAACGGAGTCGACCCGGGCACGACTCCTTTGAGCTTCGCGTCGGAGGGGGGATTGGCGATGGCCGAGGGGGCCGTGCTGGCCGCCGGCGGCAACACACCCATTCCCGGTGTTGCGGGTTCGATCCCCTCGCCAGGGGGCAGAAACGCCGTTCCCCCATATGGCGGGCTGTCCGAGACTCCCACCGGAGTTACCCGGACGTTTAGAAGATTGGAAGGGTTCACGCCGGTTACCGACGCAGAGCTCAGAAACCCACCAGACGGCGAATGGCTCAGCCCGCGGGGAAACCTGGGCTCGTGGGGCTATAGCCCGCTGAGTCAGATCACCACCGAGAATGTCCATCGCCTCGAGCTCGCCTGGGTCTGGGGGATGGAGGATGGCACCCGGAGTCAGCCGGCGCCGTTGATTCGAGACGGAGTCATGTTCCTGCCGAACTGGGGCAACACGATTCAGGCACTCGACGCTGCCACGGGAGATCTTCTCTGGGAGTACCGCCGAAATTTCCCCGAGGGCATGAGTCGCGGCCGCGGCCGGGTTCGGACCCTGGCGATTTGGGAGGACATGATCTACGTGTCCACCAACGATGCCCAAGTGATCGCTCTGGATGCCCGGACCGGTGTGCTTCGGTGGGAAGCCAAGCTCGCCGAGCCGAACCTGGGCTACGAGAACTCGAGCGGCCCGGTCATCGCCAACGGCAAGATCATCAATGGCATCAACGGCTGTACCCGTTTGATCCCGGAGAGCTGCTTCATCACCGCGCACGATGCCCGGTTCGGGGATGAGCTCTGGCGCACTTTCACGATCGCGCGCCCAGGCGAGCCCGGCGGAGACACGTGGGGTGGACTTCCTTTTGAGCTGCGTGGCGGGGGCGACGTCTGGAATATCGGGAGCTACGACCCGGAGTTGGGGCTCGTGTACTTCGGCGCGTCCCAAATGAAGCCGCGGGCGCCGGTGAGTCGGGGGACCGTCCGGACCGAGGCGGATTCGATCCTATACAGCAGCTCGACGCTGGCGTTAGATGAGAACACCGGACGTATCGTATGGTACCGGCAGTACGTTCCGGACGAGTCACTCGATATGGACGAGGCCATGGAGCAGGTGCTGATCGACATCGATGGCCAGCCAACGCTCTTTCAGATCGGAAAGCACGGCATCCTCTGGAAGCTGGACCGCCGCGACGGCCGGTTTCTTGGCCTGAAGGAGACGGTCTTTCAAAACATTCTGGAGCTGAACTATGAGACCGGTACGAGCACGTATCGGCCGGACATCCGCGATGCACAGGTCGGCGAGTGGGTTTCGGTCTGCCCCTCCACGGCCGGGGGAAAAAATTGGCATGCGACCAGCTACCACCCGGAATCCGGCCTGATGGTTATCCCGCTCAGCCAGACCTGCATGGAGAGCGTTGCCAGCGAGATCGAAATGGTGTTGGGGGGCGGAGGCACCGGGCAAAGTCGGATGTGGTCGGAAATGCCCGGAACGAATGGGAACCTCGGAAAGCTCGCCGCCTACGATGTCAGGACACTGGAGGAGGTCTGGAGCGTGGAGCAGCGGGCTCCATTCCTGACCTCGATTCTCACTACCGCTGGGGGGCTCGCCTTCGCTGGCGATTATGACCGACGGGTTCGGGCGTATGACGTCACGACCGGTGAAACGTTGTGGGAGAGCCGCTTGGGCACCGCGGTTCAGGGCTTTCCAACCACTTACGAGGTCGACGGGGTGCAGTACCTCGCCGTACCCACTGGCGTGATTGGAGGGAGCCCATGGCGGGTTTCGACCTTCCTCGCGCCCGAGATCCTGATTCCGCCTGGTAACAGGCACAACGCGATGTACGTGTTCCGGCTGGGAGAGCTATGACGTAGGGTTCCACGTGCTCGATCCCAACAACAAGTCTCGGCCTGGTACGGACCTGGGACATTCATCCCGACGGCTCGCGCTTCATCATGGTGGCTTCAGCCGGAGCCGGCGGAGGCGCCCTAACCGAGGTCTACCTGGTCACCAACTGGTTCGAGGAGCTTCGCGAGCGGATGGGAAATTGAAGGCTCAGATCCCCTGGCTTCGCGTCTTCGTGGAAGGCGTGGTGATCGTCGGCAAACTGAAGAACTAGCGGCCTCGCATTAGTCCCATCCAGCCACCGCACCGCCCAAGCATCACCCATAGCTTCACCGCGGCTAGTTCCCTCTCACCCAGTAGAGGCAGCCGGGCCCGGCGCCGTCGCCCATCGGGATCTCGTGGGTAACCTCGAGCGTATTCAGATCCACGACGGCCACCCGGTCCGCGGCCCGCAGCCCCAGATAGGCGTGTCTGCCGTCTGGGGCCACCAACAAAGCGCCGTCCCCCAGGTCGCCGGAGCCGAGGGACACTCGGGTGATCTCCGTGCGAGACGCCGCGTCCATGACGACGAGGGTTGCCGCCTCGCCGTCGATGATCAGTGCCCGACCGTCCGGCGTGAACTTAAGGCGATTCGCGTCTTCGAGGCCCAGGTCGAGCGTCTCGACGACGGCTCGGCTGGCGACATCGATGATTGACACTCCACCGTCGTTCCGGGTTGCGGTCCAGATTTCTCGGCCATCCGGTGACAGATCGATGCCTTCAGGCCGTTCACCCGGCACCGGAATCACGGTTAGCCTCGACGCGGCGGGGCCTGCCGAGATGCGCTCGACCATGGTTACGGAATTCGAGCCAATGTTCGACATGAACATGGTGTCGGTGTCGCGGTCGAGGACGAGCAGGTGGGTGCCGTCCTGGCCAATCTCAAGCGTCCACTCGATCGCGTCGGTCGATGGATTGTAGCGCCCGATCGACTTGTAGCCTTCGATGGTGAAGTACACCTTGCCGTCGGCAAAGAGCACATCATGCGTCCGGCTGCCGGGGCCAGGGTCGACTCGCCGGACTTCCGTTTGCGCGGTCAGGTCAATGACTGAAATCCCGTCCACCATGCTGGCCACGAACGCCCACCGGCCGTCGGCGGATGCGGTGACCTCGTGCGGATCTCGGCCCGTCGGCACGCGTCCCAGCTCCGTCCCGCTGGCCGGATCGACAATCGCCAGCGCGCTGGCGTCTCGGAGCAACACGAGAAGTCGTCCGGATGTCGGTGACTGGGCGCTGACCGCGGCATGCCCAAGGACCAGCGCGCCGAGCGCTACCAACGCGACCCGTCGGAGCACCGTGCTCACTGAGTGCATCTGATACCTCCGTGTGTGCTGAGGTGGCTCTGTGGTGACGCCGACCACACGACTGCTGACAATACAGCCTACCACCGCATCCGGCCCGCGGGTCCAATGCAGTATGTGCGGGCCGCGCACTCTTCTGCGAAGAGGGTCCAGCGGATCCTCCTCTCCGCCTCCTCCTGCGCATGAACAACGGCATCGGCTTCCTGCTCCGCATCACCGACGTTGAGAAGCAGCCCTTCCGCTCGATGGGCTTCGTGAGCGTGATCATCACATCCGTGATCTTCGCGCTGGGACTCCCACTCGTGCTGCTCTAGACTCCTCTGCTTGCGCCTACCGGCCCGCTCTCGGATGTTGAACGCGGTCTGATCCTCTGATACCGAGGACCGCACAATGTCCGATCCCGTCACCCGTCTCAACGCAGCCCTCGAAGGCCGCTACACGATTGTGCGTGAACTGGGCGAGGGCGGCATGGCGACGGTGTATCTGGCGGACGACCTCCGGCAATAAGAACTCATCCATACTACAAGCCCCACTCAGGACTCAACGTCATGAAGGCACTTGCACGGTTTTTGACCCTAGTCCTCCTTCTGGGTAGTGGTCTTCCCTCAAGGACAAGCGCCCAGAGTCGTACCTTCGTTGCCACGGACCGGAACACACTGGGTACCGCGATCGAACGCTCCGCCTCCCTTTCTTTCGGAGACGTGGATATGGACGGAGATCTAGACGTTGTCGTGGCGAACGGACGCCATTGGCCCGAACAGAATGAGGTCTTCTTCAATACTGGTACCGGGGTCTTCCTGCTTTCCCGGCCAATAGGAACCGACTTCGCCAGTTCCTATTCGACACCGCTTGCCGACCTCGACGGAGACGGTGACCTGGACGTGGCCGTCGGGAATGATCGGGTTAGGAAGATGATTCTCCTCAACGATGGAGCCGGGTATTTCTCTCCCGCAGGGTCCTTTGGCCGTGAAGCGAGCACACGGAGCCTTACACTGGCCGACCTCGACGGCGATGGCCATACCGACATCCTCGTCACGAACCGGGGACAGCAGAACGCAATCTATTTCAACGATGGGAGGGCGGGTTTCGAGCGATCTGAGCCCTTTGGCTCCGACGACGATTCGACTATCGACGTCGTGGCTATCGATATGGATAGGGATGGGGATCTCGACTTGGTACTGGCCAACCGCGACGGCCAGCCGAACTTCGTTTACCTGAACGACGGAGACGCAACGTTCCCCGAACGGGTCCCTTTCGGAACTGGGAGCGACGAAACTCGTGGTGTCGCGGTGGCGGATCTCAACGCTGACGGCCTTCTCGACATTGTGACTGCCAATATTGGGGAAGCCAACGGCGTCTACCTGAATGACGGAACCGGGGGATTTGGAGAGCCCATCTTCTTTGGTCGTCCCGAGGGAGAAAGCTATACGGTAGCGGTCGCGGACATGGACCTCGATGGAGATATCGACATCGTGATCGGAAATGTGGGAATGGAAAACGCTGTCTTCTTCAAAGACGACTCGGGCCACGATTTCCACGAGGTCCGTTTCGGGGACCCCAACCACATCACATATGGAGTAGCGGTCGGGGATCTTAATGGGGATGGCTTCCCTGACATTGGTGTGGCCAACTCCGACGGACCCAATCTCGTTTACCTGAATCGGCCTGGGCGCTAGGCCCTTGGCGCCCCATACGCCTTAGACGCATCTTGTCCGCCATGACTGATCCCGTCGCCCGTCTCAACGCAGCCCTCGAAGGCCGCTACACGATCGAGCGTGAGGTATGACCGATCGGCAAGTGCTTTTTGGGGTGGCATCGCTCGGGATCGTTCTTTCATGCAGCTCCGCCGTATCTGCCGAGCCGGGAGAGGCGCGTATGCTGGTCTTCTCTAAGACCGCAGGGTTTCGGCATGCATCCATCGAGCCTGGGATCGCGGCTCTCGGGCAACTCGCCGCCGCCGCTGGCTTCCAGCTAGATACCACGGAGGACGGAGACGCGTTCACCCCTGCGAACTTGAGGCGCTACCAAGCGGTCGTCTTTCTATCGACGACGGGAGACATCTTGGACGAACCGCAGCAGCTCGCCTTGTGGTCAAGTCCCGATTTGTGTGTAAAAGCGGAGGAAGCTCCTCGCCTTCGGCTAGGCTGCTTGGGCGACCTCCTGTTTCTGGAGGAGTGAGAGGTCGAGGTAACGCCGGTCGCCCCAGACGTGTGTGGTCCTGAGTGCGACGGCCGTGATGAGCCTGAGGGCGCTGGCCCGGTCCGGGAAGGCGCCGGCGGCCTTGATCCTGCGTTTGATCTCGCCGTGCAGCCGCTCGAGGCTGTTGGTGGTACGCAGCCGGGGCCAGTGCGCCTCGGGGAACGCGTAGAACTGCGTCGCTGCCCCGAAGCCCCGCTCCAGGACCTCCACGGCCTCGGGCAGCTCCTTCTTCCAGCGTGCGCCGAACTCGCCCAGGAGCTTCTTCGCCTCGGCGAGTCCGGATGTCTGGAAGATCACCGAGACCTCACGCGCCACGCGCTTGCGTAAGCGGTGGGGGACCCTCGCCCCCACATTACGCTGCAGATGGACCGTACACCTCTGACGGCGTGCCTCGGGCAGGAAGCGGCGGACCGCAGCTGCCAGGCCTGCGTGCTCATCGGCGATCACGAGCTCGACACCGCCGAGGCCGCGGTCCTGGAGTTGCTCGAGGAGCTCCGACCAGCTCTGCTGCGACTCCTCAGCGCCCAGCGTGACGGCCAGGAGCCGTCGGTGACCCTCAGGGCCCACTGCATACGCCACGAGCGCACTCACGTTCTCGACTTTGCGGGCCCAGCGGGCGTCCAAGAACGTGGCGTCCAGGTACAGATAGGGGTGAGGCCCCTCGATCGGCGCACGGCGCAGCCCTTCCACGGCCTCGTCGAGCCGTTTTGCCACACGACTCACCGTCGAGCGCCCAACACGCTCGCCCATCAGCGCCTCGGTGACGTCGCCCATCTTGCGCTGTGACACGCCGCTCACATACGCCTCGACCATCATCTCGTCGAGCTCGGGGCTCCTGCGCTGGTAGCGGCCGATCACGTCGGCCGGCGAACCGTTGTCCCGGCTCCGGGGCATGGCGACCTCGATCTGCCCCAGGCTCGTCAGCAGCCGCCTCAGGTATGTGCCGTTCCTATGGTCCTTCCGGCTTCCCACCCGCTCGAAGCGGCGTGCACCTACCATGGCCTTCAGCTCCTCTTCCAGCACCATCTCGAGCGTCAGCCGGATCGCGCCTTGAAACAGCTCGCGCAAATCATCGCGTAGCTCGTCTTGCGTGGCCCGACCGATCTCCACAATCTCTTGCATCGGAAGCTCCTCTCCGGTTCCGAGCCTGCTCTGCAGACCCGGACTCCCGGGTTCATGTGACAGTGAACAACAACAGAGGAGCTTCCGTTTTTCTTTCCCTCCTGTCCAGCTTATCCGCTTTTACACAAATCTAGGGACACTACCCGCCTTGTCGGAGTTCGTTCGGGCAGGCGGTGGATTCGTCGGCGTACACTCCGCCAGTGACACTGAGTACGACTGGCCGTGGTACGGGCAGCTCGTGGGCGCGTACTTCGACGGGCATCCGAGCAATCCGAACGTGCGGACCGGGAGGCTGCTGGTTGTGATGCCGGATCACCCCGCGACGGCGTCGCTTCCCGGCACGTGGATTCGATCGGACGAGTGGTACGATTTACGAGACCTCCAAGCCGGATTGTCGATTCTCCTGGAGGTCGATGAGCTCAGCTACAAAACGCCCGAGGAGAACCCTCTACCGGATCCGCGTCCGATCGCTTGGTTCAGGGAGTTCGACGGGGGTCGTACGTTCTATACAGCACTCGGGCATACGGTGGAGAGCTATGCCGATCCGCTCTTCCTAGAGCACGTTTGGGGCGGACTCACATGGGTGCTGGGCCAATGAGCAGACGGTCAACTCCTCTTGTGGTGTCCACGTAGGGCCGCCATGACCGACCCCATCACCCGCCTGAACACAGCCCTCGAAGGCCGCTACGCCATCGAGCGTGAGCTAGGTGAAGGCGGCATGGCGACGGTCTACCTGGCTGATGACCTCAAGCATGAGCGTAAGGTCGCGCTGAAGGGGGTCCACCAGCGATCCGGATGTCCAGAGCGTGGGTATGCCCGAACAGGAGGGCTCATGACCAGGGCCACACCCTTCCTTGTGGCACTCCTGCTCACTCTCCCCTCGGGGGGTTCATCGCAGGCTGCCCCGAGTCCCGGCGACCGCGTCCGCGTCCGGCAGTTAGACGGAGCCGTTCTCACGGGCACGCTCGCCACTTTCTCGAGCGAAGGTATACAACTATCCATCGATTCCGTCAGCCCGCCGGTGGAGGTCCCCGTATCAGCGATCGAGGCCCTGGAGGCCAGCCTATCCGAGTCCGGGCTGCGGATGCATTGAGGATGGAGGGTGTGTTCGTAGCCTTCGAAGGGCAGGATTTGCTCGTGAGCACCAGCCAGGTGGAGCCGGACCAGCGCGTTCCCGTCGATCGACTGCAAGCCCTGTGGGTACAAGAGCGAGCTACCCGGAAGGGTGCTGTGATCGGCGGAATGATGGGGGCCGTTCTCGGATTAGGGGTAGGCTACTACGGTCGGGAGTACGTCCTAGACCCCGGGGAATTCGATGGCGGCGATCTGGTAGCCATCACGGTGGTGGGAGCGGGTTTGGGGGCGGTCCCCGGAGCGTTGATAGGTTATCTGGTGCGGGGGTGGTCCCCCGTTTGGCCGTAAGCACAGGGTCCTCCGAAGGCTCGGGACGCCGTTCGTGATCGTCACCAACTGGTCAAGTCCCGATTTGTGTGTAAAAGCGGAGGAAGCTCCTCGCCTTCGGCTAGGCTGCTTGGGCGACCTCCTGTTTCTGGAGGAGTGAGAGGTCGAGGTAACGCCGGTCGCCCCAGACGTGTGTGGTCCTGAGTGCGACGGCCGTGATGAGCCTGAGGGCGCTGGCCCGGTCCGGGAAGGCGCCGGCGGCCTTGATCCTGCGTTTGATCTCGCCGTGCAGCCGCTCGAGGCTGTTGGTGGTACGCAGCCGGGGCCAGTGCGCCTCGGGGAACGCGTAGAACTGCGTCGCTGCCCCGAAGCCCCGCTCCAGGACCTCCACGGCCTCGGGCAGCTCCTTCTTCCAGCGTGCGCCGAACTCGCCCAGGAGCTTCTTCGCCTCGGCGAGTCCGGATGTCTGGAAGATCACCGAGACCTCACGCGCCACGCGCTTGCGTAGGCGGTGGGGGACCCTCGCCCCCACATTACGCTGCAGATGGACCGTACACCTCTGACGGCGTGCCTCGGGCAGGAAGCGGCGGACCGCAGCTGCCAGGCCTGCGTGCTCATCGGCGATCACGAGCTCGACACCGCCGAGGCCGCGGTCCTGGAGTTGCTCGAGGAGCTCCGACCAGCTCTGCTGCGACTCCTCAGCGCCCAGCGTGACGGCCAGGAGCCGTCGGTGACCCTCAGGGCCCACTGCATACGCCACGAGCGCACTCACGTTCTCGACTTTGCGGGCCCAGCGGGCGTCCAAGAACGTGGCGTCCAGGTACAGATAGGGGTGAGGCCCCTCGATCGGCGCACGGCGCAGCCCTTCCACGGCCTCGTCGAGCCGTTTTGCCACACGACTCACCGTCGAGCGCCCAACACGCTCGCCCATCAGCGCCTCGGTGACGTCGCCCATCTTGCGCTGTGACACGCCGCTCACATACGCCTCGACCATCATCTCGTCGAGCTCGGGGCTCCTGCGCTGGTAGCGGCCGATCACGTCGGCCGGCGAACCGTTGTCCCGGCTCCGGGGCATGGCGACCTCGATCTGCCCCAGGCTCGTCAGCAGCCGCCTCAGGTATGTGCCGTTCCTATGGTCCTTCCGGCTTCCCACCCGCTCGAAGCGGCGTGCACCTACCATGGCCTTCAGCTCCTCTTCCAGCACCATCTCGAGCGTCAGCCGGATCGCGCCTTGAAACAGCTCGCGCAAATCATCGCGTAGCTCGTCTTGCGTGGCCCGACCGATCTCCACAATCTCTTGCATCGGAAGCTCCTCTCCGGTTCCGAGCCTGCTCTGCAGACCCGGACTCCCGGGTTCATGTGACAGTGAACAACAACAGAGGAGCTTCCGTTTTTCTTTCCCTCCTGTCCAGCTTATCCGCTTTTACACAAATCTAGGGACACTACCCACCAACTGGTTCGAGGAGCTTCGCCAGCGGATGGGAAATTGAAGGCTCAGATCCCCTGGCTTCGCGTCTTCGTGGAAGGCGTGGTGATCGTGGGCTCTATCCTGTTGGCGTTCGGGATTGTGGCGTGTTGGGACGACGTAGAGCTGGACCGAGAGCTGAACCAAGAACTCCAGAATGTGGCGCGGGAGCTTGAGGAGAACCGGAGCAAGGCCCCAAGCTCAGCACTCTCGCAGACACCAGACCAGGCCCACATCCATGCGGGTGAGCCCGTGAGCTGCACGACGCTTGCGTCGCCGCCGTGGAGCGGATTGTCCGATACGGATCGCCTGCAAGTCGCTGCACTGCGACAGGCGATGTCCGAGCTCGATACACCGGAAGCCGCCCGTGCCGCCGGGTTCAATCCTACATTGGGCGATATCCCCGGCATGGGCGTGCATTACGTGCACATGGGACGCAGCCTGGACGGTGTAAGGATCGATGCGCCGGACCACTTGATGTTCGCCAGCATCGATGACCGGGAGCAACTCGTCGGCGCGGCTTACGTGTTCATCGACGTGCCGGAAACCGAAGTGCCCATACCGTTCCAAAGCGACCTTGCCCGATGGCATGACCATCCCCAGTTCGCCGACCAGGGTCGGACCCTACACATGCTGCACGTCTGGTTCGTTCCGTCTTCGAACGGCCCGTTTGCCGGCCTCAACTTCTGGCTGCCCTACCGTACCGCGGGCATCGAGCCGCCTAGCTCGTGCTGGATGGCCGATGAGGCGGACGCCGATCGGATTCGGAACGTCTCGTTCGCGCTCGTGCCGCCGCGGTGGGGGGCAGCTGCCAGGGAACTGTTCGCGGAGCGGCAGGCGGTCCGAGGCGAGATGCTCGCCACATTGGACGCAGCCGCACGTGCCGTCGACCGCGATGCCTGGGTCGCGGCCGCAGACCGCTTCCTCGCCGATCTGACCGCATCCGAGCGCAGCACCCTCGAGGCTAGGCTCCGCGCTTCGACCATGGCCAGATGACGTCGGCTGAGCGTGAGGCCGTCCAGAACTAGCTGCGTGCGAACGGCTCACCGCCCCAACACGTAGTTACTCTTCGCTGGACTCACGCCTCCGAACATCACCCCGCTTTCCGGATCGATCATCACCATCTTCACGGCACCAGCGCCCGACAATGACATCCGATACGGTTGTTGTAGCGGTACCAATTCCACTCTGTGGCCTCGCCGGCCCAGGTCCTGGGCGATCACTTCTCGCATCGCTGCCGGCATGGTGAGCATGCCGCGCACCCGGTGGGGATAATTCGACCCGGCGAAGGCGCTGCTGGTGACCGTCGCGGCCTCGACCGCCTGCTGCACGTTCATGCCGAAGTGCACGACCGCGAGAAACGCTTGCAGCATCGCTTGCGACTGGTTGTCTCCGCCTGGTGTGTTCCACGCCAGATACGGCTTCCCGTCCTTCAGTGCGAGCGCCGGGTTGACGGTATGTCGGGTGCGTTTTCCGGGAACGAGCTCGTTCACGTCTCCCTCGTCCAACGAGAAGTACGGCATGCGGTTGTTCAGAACGATGCCCGTCCCATCCACGAACATGCCGCTGCCGAACGTGCCGTTCACGCTGTGAGTGACGGAGACGAGGTTGCCGAACTGGTCTGCGATGGAGAACGACGAGGTCTCGCCAATTTCCGCGGGAGCCGATTCCGGCCGCGCCACGGGTTGTGATTGGGCTTGGTACTGTGCCGTTACGCCGTCCGCCACCGTGCGTGCCCTTCGTGGGTCGCCCGCAGGTGCCACCGTCATCGCGCGATCCATCCGGATCAGCTCGCGGCGCTCGGCCGCATAGTCCTTGGAGAGCAGCTCGTCCGTCGGCACGTCGGCGAACTTGGGATCGGTCACGTACCGGTTTCGGTCGGCGAAGGCCAACTTCATCGCCTCGGTGACAACGTGCAGGTAGTCCGCCGAGTTGTGTCCCATTTCGACCAGATCGAACCCCTCGAGGATGTTGAGCGCGATGAGCATGACGATGCCCTGGGAGTTGGGCGCGCTCTGGTACACGTCCAGTCCGGCGTAAGCCGTCGATATGGGAGAGGTCTCTTCGGCGTGGTAGCCCGCGAGGTCGGCGTACCGCAAGAGACCCCCCTCCCGCTCGTAGACGCTCCCGATGCGCCTGGCCAGGTAGCCGCGATAGAACACGTCTATCCCGCCGCGGGAAATGGCCTCCAGCGACCGGGCGAGGTCGCTCTGTACGAACACGTCACCGGCGCCAAGCGGCTGCCCCTGCGGCATGAGTACCGAGAGCGACGAGGGGTAGGGAGAGATCTTTTCTACTGCCCGCGTGTGGTACCCTGACGCCCAAAAGTCCACGGGGTGTCCATCGCGCGCAGCCCGAATGGCGGGTGCGAGCACCTCTGCATACTCCATCGTTCCGTATTCGCGAAGCGCCAGGTCGAACCCGCCCGCTGCGCCGGGAACGTCGGTCGCCAGGGGACCGGCGTCCGGGATCTCGCCCAACTCCGTGTAGTACTCGCGCGTTGCCAAAGCGGGTGCCGGCCCGGTGCCATTGATGAACACCACACGGTTCTCGGCGGCGAGATAGGCCAGGATGAACCCGTCCCCGCCGATGCCGGCCTGGTGCTGCTCCACCACCGTGGTCATGTAGAAAACCGCGGCGGCGGCATCGAACGCGTTGCCGCCCGCCCGAAGGATCTCCATTCCGGCGATCGTCTCGAGGGGATGTTCCGCTGCCACCATCCCGAACGTGCCCATGACCACGGGGCGCCAGAACGGCCTCTCGTCTGGTTGTTGTGCCGTCAACCCGCCGACGTGGAGGGTGGTGGTCGACAGCAACATGGCTGACATCACACCAATCGTTGATATGCGTGACATGGTCATCCGTCCTTGGATAGTGACTCCGTCATTGGCGAGACCCTCCCCTTGCGAGGCACGACTCCAGGGCAACGTGCTGCTAGCCGTTCGCCCATGCAAGGATGCGACGAGGGGATGCGTGGATGGGCAACGGGTGAGACCATCGACCGGCTTACCCAGCTATTGACTCCACCTCTCTGGGCCCCTAACTGCTCAATGCAGCTTGCGCAGCCCGTAAGACTGCCTACGTGACCATCGGTCGGCGCCTAGGCTTTCCGTGACCCCGACACTCGAGGCAATCCCTTGATCCGACGCACGACGCTCGTCATCACGGCGCTTCTGGGGGCGGCGTTCAGCGCGATGGACGCCGTAGGCCAGAGTACGTATGTCCTCACGGCGGGACGGCGCCTTCCGTACCTGTACGCCATTTCGCTCGATGCCGCGCTCGATCCGGCGAACGACAACACGTCGAACGCGATCGTCAGTCGTAGCAAAGTCGCGATGGACCGATTGGATGGTCAGCTACTCGGCGATCCGGCCAATCTGATCGTGAGTGAGGACGGCCGCACGGTCTACGTGGTGAATCACCATGGCGCCATCGATAACTCGGAGTTCAGACAACACGGTGGCCGCGGACAGATCGCGGTGCTCGACGTGGACGAGGTCCTCGATCCGCAGAACGACGGGACGGCCAACGCACTGGTGCGCCACATGGACTCCGGCGGCTTCGGAGCGCTCGGCGTGGTGCTCCTGCCGGACATGCTCATCATCGGCAACGCCGAGAACAACCTGACGGAGGACGGCGGCAATCGTATCAACTTCGTCGACCGGCGAACCGGTAGCCTCCGCGGCACCGTGGAGTTGGCGCTGGGCTCGCCGGGATTCGACTGTCCGGACTACCCGGTGCCTTACGTCTCACCTTACGGGCCGCCCAGGAATCTGGCGGTGCTCTCCCCGGATCCGAGCTGGGGATGCTTCCCCGACCCGAACGGATTGGCGCTGGGACGCGCCAGCGATGGACGCGCGTACGTGTTCTCCGCGAACGGCGGTACGGGCGACGTGTCGGTGATCGACCTCGCCCGCGCTCTCGATGGGGACCCCTTCGCGGAGATCGGCCGTATCCCGACCCAGGTCGGTCCATGGGGCATCACGGCGACCCCCGACGGGCGCCACATCATCGTGGCGAACGGAGGGAGCCAACGCGAACGCCGGGCGGGCAACATGCTTTCGATCATCGACGTCGACCGGGCAAGCGCGGGCGCCGGTGACGCCGAGGTCGCGCGCATCTTGGTCGGCACGGATGATCCGCAAGAGCAGACACATCCGCTGATACCGTCCGTCACCCCGGACGGCCGCGAGGTGATCGTCCCCAATATCCGCACGGACAACGTGTCGATCGTGGACCTCGAGTTGGCGCTCTCCGGCGATCCCGACGCCGAGGTCGCGCGCATCCCGCTCGTTCGGACCGACGGACGGCCCGCCCGCCCGAAGGGTTCGGCGATCACCTCCGATGGCAGGTATGCCGTGATCAGCGCGGGACCCTCATCGCGACCGTTCTCACAAGAGCTCGGTCACGTGTACGTGATCGATCTTCGATCACGCAGCGTAGTGGCCACGGTGACCAGCGTGGGCAACGATCCTTACGGCCTGGCCCTGGTGTACAGGTAGCGAAGAGAGGGCAGAGCGGCTCGCCGGGTTACCAAGGCAAGGTCGGAACGCTCGACCGTGTCGTGCGGCTCGTCCGTACCTTCGGCATGGTCAACGCCGTTCCGGACTTCGGGCAGCACCCACAGGTCATCAACGGGTGCAGCGACTTGTTGGCCGAGGTCTTCGGACCAGACGCGGGCAAGGGTACACGCGCAGCGGTAGGCATGGGGTCGCTACCGTTCGGCATGGCCGTAGAGGTCGAGACGTTCTGGGAGATTCGGACGTAACGTCGGGCCCGCTACCGCCCTGCGGCGGACGCAGCTCGTGGAGAGGATCGATCTCACGCCGCCCCCGTGGTCACGTAGGTGGACACTCGAGGGCAAGACGAGTCCCTATGGCGCTGGAAGCGCCTCCGGCCCTCACTCTCCGGCGCCCGACGCGTCCTCGCTTCGCGAGCCCGCTGAATCCGGTCGGCCCGTCATGGTCAAGCCCTTCCTACCGGTCGGTCGAAAGAAGGAAGGCGATCCCAACGACACCAAGCATGGACGCAACAACGTCTCACACCTGCCTTCCGACCAGCGCTCGACCCGACGGGTCGACCACGCTAACGTTGGAATACGTTCCGAACGTAAATCCTAGACCCTGTTTCGGTTACGCCAGTAGCGCACTTGGTGGAGCACTGCCCCAACCAACAGAGCCGACAGCCCCACCCTGGAGTTGACCCCGTTCGGTGGACACCTGACCTCTTTGAGAGAGCGAGTTCCTCGGTCGACGTCTTCCTCAGCGTCTTAGCTTCTCGCTGGTTCCGCTCTTTTGGTCTTCGGAACCGATTCTTTGAGCGACAGACGAACCGGAGGTGGGTCGACATCGGGGGGACTCCGTAGTGGCGAGCCGTGACCTAACAAAGTTTATCTTGCGTACAATAAGCGTTTATCTTATGTACTGGCATGGATAATCTTACACCTAATTGGCTTGAAGAGCTGCTGAATGCCGTAGGTTCACACCTTGAGGCACAGGAATCTGAGGCGGCGATTGTCGTGGTTGGAGGGGCCACATTAAGCGTGCTAGGCATCGTCGATCGGACTACGAAGGACGTGGACGTGATCGCCCAGGCCAGGCGAGACGACGGAGACAACTGGACGCTGACTCCGCCGATGCCTCTTCCGGAGGCCCTGCAGAAGGCCGTGGCATTGGTAGGTCGGGACTACGGCCTTGGGGCCGATTGGCTCAACACCGAGGTGGGGGCTCAATGGCAGCATGGGCTCCCCGATTCAATCCTTCAGGATACGGAGTGGAGGCGATACGCCGCTCTTTGGGTCGGCTTCGCGGGTCGCCAGACCTTGATCACACTCAAGCTCTTCGCGGCGGTGGATCGAAGTCCCGAAAGCGTTCACTACCAGGACCTCTTGGCGCTCCAACCCACACCGGGCGAGTTGGCCACTGCCGAGGGGTGGGTGATGGGGCAGGACACGAGCGAACACTTCCCGAAGCTGATTCAGGACGTCATAACCCATGTCCGACGAGATCTTCAAAGAGATTAGGAGTGCCGTCGTCCAAGCGGGCCTGAAGGTCTGCTGGGCGCAGTGGTCGGCCCTTGGATCCTACGCGGTGCCGGTGCGAACGAGGCGCCCTATTTCGATCGTGGATCCCGAGGCTCTTATTCTCCTCAGTCTCGGCCTCGAAAAGCAAGAGCACCGCCTGGGCGACATGCTTTTCTGGTGGTCCTCCATCGGATCCCGGTTCACCAGCGTTCAGCGTATGCGAACCCTTGCCAAGGACTTCCCCAAGGAGGTGCAACAGTCCGTCGGGCGGTATGCCTCGCTCGCTGTAGCGGCCGGCGATCGTCGTTGGAGGCGGTTGGCCGCCGAAGAGGTGCCTCGGCCACGCGATCGTGGGCTGAAAGGGCCGGACGTCCTGAATCTCGCAGAAGCTTCCACGCTCATGTTACGGCTACGAGCAGCCTTTGGCGTCGGCTCAAAGGCCGATGCGCTCGCGTACCTCCTAGGCATTGGCGGATCCTGGGTCTCGGTATCGGTCATCTCCGAGGCCACCAGCTACAGCGGGACCGCAATTCGAGCGGCGGCTCGTGATATGGCTCTGGGCCGACTCATTCGCGAAACGGAGGACCGTCCCGCTCTGTATTTTGTGCCTGCGAAGCCATGGGCGGAGCTTCTCGAGATACGACCCTACAGTTCAGGTCATCGAGACGACCTGGCCATGCCTTCCTGGCGGTTCTGGTCCGATACGTTCGGGTTTCTGCTCAGCGTCGCTGACTGGGCCGAGCGGGCGATTGAGTCCGAAGGGGCGTTGGAGGTCGTTGCCTCCAGAGCTCGCGACATCGTATTGGATTGCGCCCACACCTTTGATTTGAATGGTATACAGGTGCCCGACCCAAGACGGTATCGTGGGCCGGAATTCTTGTTCGGGCTCCTGGACACCGTCCGGGTGCTGAGTGCTTGGCTTGAGGAAGAGGTGTAGGCCGGGCCTAGCTTAGTTGCCCTTCTTGGAGCGTCGACAGAACGGAGTAGGCTCGAGTGCGAGGGTGATGCGCCGCTACGCTTGGTCAGTAAGCTGCCGCGCATCCAGAAAGGCCTTGTAGATGCCGAAGTGTGTCAAATCAGCGGGGACCCCCAAGGCAGCGTGCGTGAGGCGGATCGCCCCTTTCCACTCCTCCTCAGTAGACGGGCCGTCCATGTCTACGGCGTTCGTGAAGTAGAAAAAAACCAGCCTGCTCTCGATGTCATTCAGCTTTCGGAGGAAGAACTGGAACGCCAGCCGATTGGCGTACTGGTAGAATATGCCGTTCCACTGTGCCCGGCTTCGCGGGGCGAGGTATTTCCGCGTCCGCTTGAGCGATCGCTCGATCAACTTGAGCGACGCTTCAGAGGCACCAGAGCCGCCGGAAACCGTCTCGGGGATGTGGGCCTTGGCCTCGACCAGGATAGGGCGGTCCTCCCCGGCAACTGCGAGCCCGTCCCAGACCTGACCGCGACGGGGCCAGAAGTCCCGGAGGGGGACGGTGAGGGACGAAGCGATCCCGAGACGTTTGAGCGCTGACGTGTCTCGGTATTCCTTGAACCCGTCCTGGGCGAGCGGTGACGTCCACCGGAGTTTCTCTCGACGACCCACCGCGCCACTTCGGCGAAGCGCGCGTAGCAGCTGCCTCACCGATTCCACGCGAGCATTCAGCTTGATCCCGTGAAGGCCTCGCTGCAATTCCGGGACGTGATGAACGAAGTTGTGCAGAGCTTCTCGGATGATGTCCACACGAAGGTACGAATTACGATTGACCTCAGCGCCGAGAAGTCGGACGGTTTCGACGTGACGATTCAGCGAACGGTCAGTGAAAACTGCCAAACGCTGAAGGTCAAGGACTGGGGGTTCGAGGGGGAGCGAATGGATGCCTAAGGGACGGGCGTAGCGACCGTGCGGGATCTCGTCCGCATGCCCAGTCGAGCATCGAAGAGCTGGAGGGGCTCGTTGCGGACGGACTGGAGGCGCTGGAGCAGATCCGCGCGAAGCTTCGGCGTCGGAGAGGCCGGAGAGCGCGGCGGCTCCTACGGGAGCTAGAGCTTGCCCTTGTCGAAGACCACTCCGTCTATGTGATCGAACTCAGCCCCGCCGTCTGGAAGGAGTCCGAGTTCGCGGAGAGGAACAAGGGGCATCTGGTGCACCCGGATTACCCATGTCTCTATGTAGAGAAGACAAGCTGCCTGCCGGAGGAAAGGTTTGAGCAGCATATGAGCGGAGTTCATGCTTCGCGAAAGGTGACCAAATGCGGGGTGCGGCTCCGGCCGGAGTTTTGCGAGTGTCTAAATCCGATGACCAGTGAGGATACGGAGGACGAAGAGCGGGAGCTTGCGGAGGTGCTCATGCGAGCCGGATATGCAGTCTGGTGGAACTAAGTAGCGAGAGGGCAAGCCGCTCCGAGCGCCTCAAGAATCAGTGCAAATGGAGTTTCCGCGGCCAACGTCGTGAAGCTAGGTCGTGGACCCCCCTAGACAAGAAAAACTCCCACAGGGCGAAAAGCCTTGTGGGAGTTGATCCTTCTCACAGTCGGCACGCCCGGATTGAGCTCCGGGCGCCTTCGGCGCCCTCCGCTCGTCTCGCGGAGGACGGGTGGATCTATCGAAGGCTTTGCCGACGCTCGGCTCGAACCTACGGTTCTGTCGTGCGCCTACGACGGCCGGATTCGAACCGGCGACCCCCTGAACCCCATTACTAACAGCTTATACGCCATATCACGGGGGATCCCTGGTTTTTTGCGGGTTTCGGAGAAAATTTCCTGGAATCGGAAGCCTGGATTCCAGGGATCCAGGGGGGTTACGTATTGGAGAAGGTATTGGAGGGAGCCGCTTTTTCAGCAGACTCGATCAGCTAGTCCATGTTGCACTTCAAAGTTGATATCGGGTAGTGCACCGCGCGGTTATCCGGCCCCTGGAAGATGAAAGCCTCGATGGAAGCGGCGCACATTTGAGGGGATCGTGAGTCGGTAGACCCAACGGAGCATCCATCCGGGGACACCTCGAGCCCTCTCCTCTCGAGCCACCCGGGCTCTCGGATGATCCATGAAGTGGCCGAGTCCGGCCTTTCGATACTTTTGGGGGTCGCTCCAGAATTCGATCGCCTTCAGGTGCTTAGCGTTCTTGTACCCGTAGTGGGCGGGGGCCACCAAACGCAGAGGGGCTCCATGCGTCACACACAATGGCGATTCAGCGAGGCGACCCGCTAGCAGAACATCCTGGGCTAGCAGGTCGTCCAGAGGCAGCGCAGTCCGGTACCCGTCGAGACAACGGAAGACAACCGTCCCGATCACAGCACCAGGGCGCAATCGCAATGCGACGAGTTGTTCATAAACATCGGAGAACCGGAACCCGCTCCACCGGGCGCCAGAGAACGTCCAGGTGGTGACGCAATGGAAGTCGCTCACCTGGTCAGTCCTCGGGAGTGATTGAAGGGCCACGTGATCCAGCGGCACGGGGACGACCGCATCTCCACCAAGATCCAGAGTCCAAGCCCCCACCACATTTGGCACTCGATTGGCGTACCTTGGGAGCCCAAAGCGAGGGAAATCCGACCGATGGTGTTGACCCGGAGGAAGCGACGCACCCCCTCCCTTCCGTGCTAGAAGCGTTCCTTCACCCACCTCGGTCTCCTCACTATCTAACTTAGTCTACTGCAAAAACTCATGTCTGATAAAATTTCACCATTTACGACCCTGCGTATGCGGGGTGCCGAAGGCCAAGGCCCGAATGGGCCTCAGCGTAAATGGATGTGTTATGAGCAGTAGCGGACTGACGCCTGCGCAGTAATACCTAGTCCTAGGCTGCAACCGGAAGGGCAATTCGAGCCTCCAAGTAAGCCAAGCCACCAACCCACAATCCTTCGAGGAGGAGATGAGAGAGCCCGAAAAAGGAGGCACTTCCGCTCAGCAACCCAACTTGAGTGAAACACTGAACGGCCCAAATGCTGTTTGCTGCAATCAAGACAATGATGGTCCATCGCGATAACCGAGTCTTCCAGCGGAGGTGCAAAGCTAAGACGCCTGAATAGCAGCCGTAACCGATATTGACCAATCCTACAAATAGAGTAAAGCCTCCGGACCAACCATACCAAGCACTGAGAATAGGTGCCGCCAAGATGGTAGTACATCCAGCCACCAAGGCGCCGAGAGAGTCAACGGAGAGTACTATTTGTGCACGTTTCAAACTGCGAGTCACCTTCTGTAGAGAAGTCGTGGTGCCGCGCAGGGCTCTGCGTCGGGCCTTCTCGCTATCGGTGATGGGCATGGTTCATCCTCCTGGTTGTCGATCTCAGCCGTTCTACGGGCCGGACTCTGTTGAAATTATGGGTTGAACAGCCAGCTGGACGGCGGCGACCGCGCCGTCCGCTTCTGTGTTCGCGGTCCACAGCCTCATTGAGACGAGTGGCTGTGCCGTTTCGCAAGCCGGGTTCCGAAGGTGCCGATGCCTAGAAAGATCGCGCCGAGATACGTGACGACCATCAAAGCGTCGGTCGTCCAGAGCGCTTCCGTTTCGAATCCGATCCACCAGAGAATACCACCCACGACGGCCCCACCGGCCATGAGCCAATGGAGATGGCGAGAAAGCGCCGACTTTGTGGGTGCGGCGGACGGCATCGCGACGGGCTCGCGCACACGCGTGGCCAGGATCCAGGCCAGGCCGCGCTTCGTCCCCTCATCGTCGATCGTGAAGCCCGCTTCATCGAGCATCCCGCGCCAGTCGGCCACATCGGCGTTTGTGCCGTGTAGCGCGAAGAGGGGTCCGAAGGCAATGAAGGTCCAGAGATTTGGAACGGCCAGCCACAAGAGGATTTGCCCATGCTCTTTGAGCACCCGGTTTGCTTCGGCCAGGGCGACCGGGATATCGGCACGGTCGAGGTGGTCGATCGCCGTGCTGCTGACGACGCCATCGAAGTCGGCGTCCGCACACGGGAGCTGCCGCATATCGCCCGACTTGATTTCGATGCGGTCGCTCACCCCCGCGGCGATGAAGTTGGCGCGGGTATTCGCCTCACCGTGGGTGGAGGGCGTTTCTGGGTCGTCGGCGTCCCGACTGCCAGCGATGTAGCCGGCGCTGAAATTGTCCAGGGCGACGACGTTTGAGCGAGGGCATTCTCGCGCGACGATGATCGAGGTGCGCCCGGCGCCGCAGCCGAGATCGAGGACGCGGGTTTCGCCCTGTGCAAAGAGTTGGGTCGGAAGACTCCCGAGCTGATTCATGTTGACGACGAAGCGCATCACCCAGAAGCCGGCGGCCGACCACAGCGCGATCCCCACGGCGCTGGCCGTCAGCCAGAGCGGCCCATTCAAAAGTACGGATGCGATTGTGGCGAGGGAGAACGTCGCAAGCGGGATCAGATGGCCATAGGTCCAGATCCAGTGATAGCCAAAGTCCATTTGTCCGATTGCTGAATCACTCGCTGGAACCGGTGAAGGTCGAAGAGATGCCTGTTGCATCATCATCATGATGTCCTCATTTAATTGGTGAGTGGGCGCTTATAAACAAAGTATGGTTGCAACTCCCTTATCAGAATGACTGTTCTGTTCATGTCAAAAAAAAATTAGTCGGTCAGTGATGCCATCGTGTTATTGACAAAATTGTCGAGCGTCGTCCGCGGGAACCCTGCCCGTGCCAGGACTGCGAGGCCGAATAGGGCCCCGGTCAGAAATTCGCCGGCTGACCGGAGGTCGAGATCTTCTTTGACCTCGCCTTTTTCTTTCGCTGACTCGAGCCCAACCGCGAAGGCTTTGGACATGCGTTTCATAAACCTTTGCAGAACACCCTCGATTTCATGGTCATGAGGGGCCAGCTCCATTGCCGTGTGGCATAGCATACAGCCGCGATTCTCGCCGGCACTGCACATTGCATCGCTGCGTTCATCGAAAATTGCCCGGATCTGGGCTAGCGAAGCGTCCGGCTCCAGAAGACGCAGGAACGATTGCCTGCCCATACCGTCGGCATATCGTTCAAGGGCTTGTTCGAAAAGCTCCCGTTTATTACCGAATGTTCCATAGATCCCGTAGCGGCTGACCCCCGTCGCGCGCACGATGTCATCCATCGAGGTTTCCGAATACCCTTTGGACGAAAACAAATCAACGGCCCTCGACAGGGCGATTGATGGATCGAATGCTCGGGTCTTAACCATGCGGAACAGAATAGTCGTTCTGTTATGATTGTCAAGTAGAGGGCATTTCGAGCACCCGAAATATGTTCGGCTCGTGCGTAGCGTCTACATCGTCCTCAAGGAGCAGGTCGACTTCGATCACACATGCAAGGGCCAACCGCTCTCGAAGCGCAAAGCCTCGAAGTGGCCACGTCAGGCAAGCCCGGACGCCTAACTGACCCGGACTGTAGCCCGGATCGGTCAAGTCCCGATTTGTGTGTAAAAGCGGAGGAAGCTCCTCGCCTTCGGCTAGGCTGCTTGGGCGACCTCCTGTTTCTGGAGGAGTGAGAGGTCGAGGTAACGCCGGTCGCCCCAGACGTGTGTGGTCCTGAGTGCGACGGCCGTGATGAGCCTGAGGGCGCTGGCCCGGTCCGGGAAGGCGCCGGCGGCCTTGATCCTGCGTTTGATCTCGCCGTGCAGCCGCTCGAGGCTGTTGGTGGTACGCAGCCGGGGCCAGTGCGCCTCGGGGAACGCGTAGAACTGCGTCGCTGCCCCGAAGCCCCGCTCCAGGACCTCCACGGCCTCGGGCAGCTCCTTCTTCCAGCGTGCGCCGAACTCGCCCAGGAGCTTCTTCGCCTCGGCGAGTCCGGATGTCTGGAAGATCACCGAGACCTCACGCGCCACGCGCTTGCGTAAGCGGTGGGGGACCCTCGCCCCCACATTACGCTGCAGATGGACCGTACACCTCTGACGGCGTGCCTCGGGCAGGAAGCGGCGGACCGCAGCTGCCAGGCCTGCGTGCTCATCGGCGATCACGAGCTCGACACCGCCGAGGCCGCGGTCCTGGAGTTGCTCGAGGAGCTCCGACCAGCTCTGCTGCGACTCCTCAGCGCCCAGCGTGACGGCCAGGAGCCGTCGGTGACCCTCAGGGCCCACTGCATACGCCACGAGCGCACTCACGTTCTCGACTTTGCGGGCCCAGCGGGCGTCCAAGAACGTGGCGTCCAGGTACAGATAGGGGTGAGGCCCCTCGATCGGCGCACGGCGCAGCCCTTCCACGGCCTCGTCGAGCCGTTTTGCCACACGACTCACCGTCGAGCGCCCAACACGCTCGCCCATCAGCGCCTCGGTGACGTCGCCCATCTTGCGCTGTGACACGCCGCTCACATACGCCTCGACCATCATCTCGTCGAGCTCGGGGCTCCTGCGCTGGTAGCGGCCGATCACGTCGGCCGGCGAACCGTTGTCCCGGCTCCGGGGCATGGCGACCTCGATCTGCCCCAGGCTCGTCAGCAGCCGCCTCAGGTATGTGCCGTTCCTATGGTCCTTCCGGCTTCCCACCCGCTCGAAGCGGCGTGCACCTACCATGGCCTTCAGCTCCTCTTCCAGCACCATCTCGAGCGTCAGCCGGATCGCGCCTTGAAACAGCTCGCGCAAATCATCGCGTAGCTCGTCTTGCGTGGCCCGACCGATCTCCACAATCTCTTGCATCGGAAGCTCCTCTCCGGTTCCGAGCCTGCTCTGCAGACCCGGACTCCCGGGTTCATGTGACAGTGAACAACAACAGAGGAGCTTCCGTTTTTCTTTCCCTCCTGTCCAGCTTATCCGCTTTTACACAAATCTAGGGACACTACCCCCGGATCCTTCGCTTGATTGGGATGCCTGACGTCGGATCTATCTCGTATCTGGGACGGCCCTGAGCCTACTCCTTCCCAGGAGTCAACCCGAAATGGTGTTTGATCGCCGCTTCAATCGCGGAATCACCTTGATACCTCGGATCCGCCTCGAACGCTCAACAACAAAAGCGACGGGCTCCGCCCGCCGCTCCAGGATTTCTGCGTCCTCTTGACCCGGTCCTTCTTAATGGTGTTAGACGTCGGACCACCGTGTCACTCATCGTCCCCGAGAGCATACGTCGTGATCTCGATCTCGTGGCCGTCGGGATCGTAGAAGTAGATGGAGTGCGCAATCCCATGGTCCTGGAACTCGAGCTCCAAGCCTCTCGTGGTCAGCTCACGTTGCACCGGCGCGAAAGTTCTCAGCGTCCGCGCGGAACGCCAGATGACGCATCGCAAGAACGTCCCCGGCCGGTCGCGGCTTCGGAGCGGAGCCTTGGACTGGGAATAGAGCGATCGCCGTACCACCGACCCCGACTATCGCCGGGTAGTCGCCCCATGCCCCCTCATAGAGCCGCTCTAGGCCCAGGACCTCCTGGTACCATTGTGCAGAACTTCGCACGTTCCGCACGGCCAGCGCGACATGGTCAATTCCTTCCAGCGCTGGCATACGTCAGCTTTCTCCAAGTTCAGTCGAGGCGCCACGGGGGATTGAGTCGATTCTCGCCGGCCCGGTAGATGCAGATCCGATACCCGTCGGGGTCCCTGAGGTACGCCTCTCGCCACAGCCAAGATTGGTCAACGGGCTCGACCTCCAGCTTGATTCCCGCGGAACGCAACCGCTCTACCTCTTCGTCAACGTCTTCACACTCGAAGTAGATCACCACTCCGTCATTCGATGCCGGAGCACTAACGAGGTGAACGGAGAAGCTCGGCCCGTCCGGGCGGCACTCGAACCGTGCGTAGTGCGGGGCGTCTACAATCTGCTTGAAACCGAGAAGCTTGTAGAAGGCGACAGCTCTCGGAATGTCGGTTACCGAGAGAGTGACCTGGTTGAGCTCCATCCCTCTCCTCACTCCGCCGTCTAACGTCTCGTGTTTCTGCTGCGCGCCAAAGATGTGGACCGCAAGCGAAGCACGCGACCACGACGACTCCGCTTCTCGTAACCCAAAACTGGAACCCATCAAGGTTCAGTTTTTGTTACCCATCAGGGTTCGGGCTCACACACCGCACTGCTGGCGCCCTCACTCGCCGTTGCCCCAAACCATGACCGGAATCCCTTGGAAGTAGATTCTGCCTCACTCCACGTGCTTTTCACATCTTGTAACCGCGCTTTAGCATCATCGGCGCATGCTTCGCAAAGAGATCGGCGGGCGGCACCTCGAAGGAGAAGGAATCTGCGAGACGATCGATCAGGTTGAAAGCAAACGCCACGCCGATAGCGTCTTTGATGGCAGCATCGGACAGTCCCACTTCCCGCAGCGATTGCGCATCTTCAGTCGACAGCTCCTCGGGCCGCAGGGTCATCGTCTCCAGAAACCGGAGCATCTCCTTCATTCTCTTGTCGATGGGGGCTGATTCGAAGTCCTCCAGAATCGCCTCCACTACCTCTTTTCCGAGGGCATGCGACGCGACCGCGCCGTGAGACCCAGTTCAGAATGGGCATTGATTCTTACGAGATACGAAGGCGGCGAAGAGTTCGCACTCGCCGGCACTCCATTCGCGACTCAGGCGCATTACTGAGTGGGTAACCGCGGAGAACGACTTCCCGAAAAACTCAGGACGGTACAGCAAAGTCCGCACTACGTCGGGGATACGCACACGCATGATCAGCTGCATCATACGCAGCTGGAGCTTCTGCCGTAGACGATGACCGTTCTCTAGCCGTTTGAGCCTCACGGTGTATCTCCTTCCCTCCCGCCGAGTGTTCCGAGAGCACGTTCCAGCCGCGCCCGAGACGCACCCAGTGCAGCTGCTACGGTCAACTCGAAGATCTGATCCTCCGAATAGCCCGCCGTCTTGAGTAACTCGATGTCCTCGTCGGTTGTGCGGTAGGCATGCCGCGCAACCTTTTCTACCCAGTCGGACAGCTCGTCTGGCACCATCTCATCCGTGCCTTGCCGTCCGCTCAGTGCACCGGCCCGTGCTTCGACCGCACGACACAGCTCCGAAGTAGTCTTCCCCGGTCCAGACAGGACCGTATCGACGAGCCTGGTCAGGTCCTCACGATAGCGGACCATGGTTTACCTCCTGTCACGACGACGGCCGGGGCGTTCCCAACATCTCTTCGATTGACCTCCGCCCGCTTTGCGGTGCTCGGTCGTCTACGGCACGGACGGGCCGCATAACGTCTCTGCGATTCTGATCTTATAAGGCGAAAGGCTGACCTCACTCGAGCGTGGCGTTACGCTGATCTTGCTCAAAGGCCTGCGGCACCCAACCCAAGGAGGCCAGCCATGTTTGTCGCAGGAATCGATGCTCACGCAACGTATTCGGTGATCGCCATCGTGAGCAACACAGGTCAGCTCGTTGCCGGACCCATCCGGATCAAGAACACGCAAGAGGATCGGCTCAATGATCTACTGGAGCAGTATCAGCCCCTGGAGGTGGTCGTCGAGACGAGTCCGGCCTGGCCGTGGCTCTTCGATCGACTCCAAGAGCGGGGGATCGACTTCGTGCTCGCTCACGCCAAGCGGCTCCGAGTCATCGCCGAGTCCAACTACAAGAGTGACGACATCGACGCCGAGTTGTTGGCGCGTATGCGACTCGCGGGCCTCATCCCCGAGGTCCATCCGAAGTGCGTCGAGCAGCGGGAGCAGGCGGTACTGCTACGCAACCGGGCACGACTCGTACGCGAACGCACACGCATGGTGAACCGCATCCATGCCCAGATCCACAACGTCGGGCTTCATCTGGAGCGTGGGCGTCTGCTCACCCAGGATGGACGCCAGTGGGTGCATGACGTGGCGTGGCCGCTGCTCGGAGCCGAGCGGCGTCTGTTCATCGACATGCAGTGGGAACTCATCGACCAGATCGTGCCGATGATCAAAACGCTTGATCGCAGGGTTGAGCACGTAGGCCGCAAGGTCCCCGCTGTAGCTCTGCTCGAGACCATCCCGGGCGTCGGTTCCTATCGGGCATTGCTCATCGCCACCGAGACGTTGCCCATCAAACGATTTCGTACACCGGGGCACCTGGTCAGCTACGCCGGTCTAGCCCCTCGCTCCTCACAGTCAGGGCTCCGGCCCATCCGCCACGGATCGATCCCCGCCGGGGCCAACCGTTGGCTGAGGGGCACCTTCGTCCGGACCGTCGTGAGCCACGTCACTCACGCGCCCGACAGCTGGCTATCACAGTCGTACGAACTGATCAGGCAACGGCTCGGGTGGCAGGTCGCTCGGGTCGCTACCGCTCGGCGCCTCGCTCGTGCTGTGCACGCGATGCTCCGTACGGGTGAGGTCTGGCACGATGAACCCGTGGCTCGATCAAACTGAGATGACACACGATGATGGACCGTACCACGACAGGGGTGAGCTCCGCGCGCAGCATGTCGCACGACGACCCTCAGATTCTGATTGAGCCCCCCGCTCGCATAGCAGATCTTCGGACATCCCCGCGCTGGGATGAAACCTGAATAGATGCCTGAGTTCCTCGTGAGAGGAGACTCACCCAAGATCGGACGCGACGTTGGTACTGAAGGATGAAAAACGGAAGATGATCACGCAGGCCTTGAGCTACAGACCAGTGGACCGAGCCACCCCTCCGGGACCCCGGACGGGTAAGGGAGGGCTACGCCCTGTTGACTCCCTTCACCTTATAGATGCTGCGCGGCTAATGTGGTGACCGCAAGCGAAGCGCGCGAGCCTCATGCTTACCGCGACTGCAGCAATCGCTTGTTAGAACGCCGTGCGGGGGCACTCCTGCCTTACCCAGATCGGCGGCTAGTCGCAGCGTCTAGAACGCGTTCTGGGTCCACGCGAACGTCGTGGCCCAAACCAAGACTGCCGCGAACATCGCTACGGCCCCGGCTCCCACCGCAGTCTTCCTGGCCCTGAAGCCGACGACCAGAAAGTGCGATGAGGGCGAAGTTGGCAGATTCCCGGGAAGCGGCGGCTAGCCCCCGAGCTCGTCGAAGATCTGCTCGATCCGGCGGCGCAGGTCAGCGTCGGGAAGATCGCCCCGACCGGCGCCCATGTTGTCGACCATGTGTTCAGGGTCGTCCGTGCCCGGAATCACGACGGTCACCGCCGGATTCGAGAGGCCGTACTTCAGGCAGAGCTGCGCCCAGCTCGTGGCGCCGATCTCGCTCGCGAAGTCGGGGAGCGGCCGGTCGCCCGCAAGCGAGAAGACGCCGCCGCGGCGGCCCGCGAAGGGTCTCGCCACCACCACCGCGACGCCGTAATCTGCTGCCAGCGGGAGAATCCTCTCGGCGGCGGCTCGATCCAGCACCGAGTAGTCGATCTCGATCATGTCGAGGTTCTCCTCCTGAATCAGCCGCTCGAGCTCCGGATACTGCTCGGCGCTCATCGTGGTGACGCCGAGGTATCGGATCCGCCCGGCTTCCTTCCACTCTCGCAGGATCGGCAGCAGGATCTCCACGCCGTCGAGAAAGTGGACGCGCATGGCCGATACGCGCTCGACTCTCAGCGCGGTCATACAAGCCTCGAGCGACGCGACTGCCTCTCCGCGGTTGTCCGGCGTCGGGACCTTCGTCGCGATGAATACGTCGTCGCGGGCGTCCAGCTCACGGAGAATCTGGCCAATGACCTCCTCGGCCCGCCCGCGGCCGTAGATCCGCGCCGTGTCGATGAAGCGGGCGCCGCTCTCCTTCATCAACCGAACGATCTCCCGAAGCGGCGCGATCTCCTCCTCGCTCTGCGCCCCCCACTGATTCGTGCCGACTCCAACGACGGGAAGCCGCTCGCCGGTTCCGGGGATCGGCCGAGTCATGAACTCCTGGATGAGGGTCGGCACCTCGCCGAACAGTGGCGCCCCGCGACCGACAGCCACCCCAGCCCCTGCCAAGAGTCCCAGCTTGATTGCATCGCGACGCGTCGTGCTCTGTGGGTCGGCGTGATTCATATCATTCCTTCTCGTGTCGGTATCGTCGGCGGCCTCGTAGTCTCGCTCCTATCGAGACACCCGAGCAGAGGGTGTCGCTGAAGGGCGGCAATCGCTCTCGACTCGTCGATACTCGGATACTCGCCTGCCTTACACTATGCCGCGAAGCCACCTAACTCCTTTTGTTCAACGCTTCCGACTAACCTAGTGCCCAAGGCGTCGGACGCGTTCCGACTGAACAGAATGCGTTGACACGTCGGCTCCGCGCCAGACCTTGGGTTCGATCCCCGCGGGCAGGACCCAGCCATTGCAGGACCGATCTCGTGGCGGGCGCTGCGGTCCGTACTATTTCTTGGGCTGGATCGTTGCGGACCGGATGCTGTGATCGGCTCTCTTGAATGGGACGGTCCGCTCCCAGGGACGATATCTGCTCGAAAGATCGGGTTCTTCTGGGTTTCTGAAAGGTTGGGGAGCCTTTCTCCCGTAGTGGTGGGTCCTCGGTACGGGAGAGATCTCGAAGGCGCCCTTACGCGATTCCTCGGAGAGCGAAAGAGTCGGCCCGAAGAGAGGCGTGGGCGCGAGGAGAAGCTCCTCTCCAAGGTGCGTCGGGCAAAGTTGTCTTCCAGCCGGCTTCGCAGTACCATGAGCTACTGAGCCTCAGCAGGGAGCGGTGCCCATGTCCGAGAGGAACCCCTTCGACGTCGGTCTCGCAGGATCGAGCGCGAGCCCGTCCCCCCTCCACCCCACGAAGTCGGAGATCCCGACGTGCGCTGACCCCTCCCTCGGCGGTTCGCCGTTCGAGTGGCTAGAGGGCCGCACGCGTTGGTCCCGGAGAGACTTCATCAAGGGCGTCATCGCCTCGGGGGTGGCAGTATCGGGAGTGCCATACCTGGCCTCCGCCGCTTCCAGGCCGACTCTTCAGGCCGGTGCGGTAGAGCGCCTGATCTCGTTGAACGTCAACGGGCAGACTCGCCGCGTCGATGTTCTCCCCAACGAGACCCTCGCGATGACCCTGCGCTACAAGCTCGGGCTCACGGGTACCAAGCTCGGCTGCGACCGTGCGGAGTGCGGGGCCTGCACCGTCTTGATCGACGACGTGACGCACTACTCGTGCTCCACGCTGACTCAGCGCGTTCGCGGGAAAGAGATCACGACGGTCGAGGGGCTGGAGAGTTCGACCGGCGAGCTCCACCCGGTGCAACAGGCTTTCATGGACGAATTGGGCCCGCAGTGCGGCTTTTGCACGCCGGGCCAGGTGATGGCGGCCGTGGGTCTCCTGACGGCGAACCCGAATCCGACCCGGGAGGAGGCGCGCCAGGCGATGTCGGGTAATGTGTGCCGGTGCGGGGCCTACGACCATTATCTGAACGGAATCATGCGCGCAGCGGGGGAGGTCTGACATGGACCACTTGATTGGTCGAGATTTCACGCCACCGGATCTTCACGCCAAGGTGACCGGGCGAGCGAAATATGCCGAGGACTTTCGCGCGGACGGCATGTTGTTCTGCCGCCTGCTGACCAGCCCCATGCCGCACGCTCGTGTTGTGAGCATCGACGCGTCAAGGGCTCTCGCCATGGAAGGCGTCGTCGCGATTCTGACCGCCGACGAGCTGCCCGAAGTGACGGCGCCGGGCAATACGAGCCTCACGAACGAGCCGCTGTACGTGGGCGCGCCGATCCTCGCGGTGGCTGCGACGGACGAGACGACGGCCCAGAACGCCATCGCGGCCATCAATCTGGATCTGGAACCGCTTCCGTTCTGCGTGGACCCGCTCGAGAGCCTGCGTCCGGACGGCCCGAACGCCAGGACCACGGGAAATATGCCGCAGGCGCGCGAGACCGTGGCGGAGGTCAACACGAGCGAGGGTGTGGGGGAGATCAAGTGGACCGCAGAAGACTTCGCGGCCGCAGGTGAGGGCCAGATGCCCATGGGCCGGCCCATGACGGATTGGTCATACGGCGACGTCGAGGCGGGTTTCGCGAACGCCGCTCTCGTGCTCGACGAGTCCTTCATCACCGCGGGCACGTCGCATAACTCGATGGAGCCACGTACCGCCATGGCGTACTGGCAGAACGGGAAGTGTTACCTGTACGGCTCGACCCAGAGCCAGAGCAACGTGGTTCCGCGTCTGGCCGCCCTCCTCGAGATCGAGCCGGAGGACCTCGTCTATGTCTCGGAGTTCTGTGGTGGTGGGTTCGGGTCGAAGGCGCCCGCCTACCCCGTTATAGCCATTCCGGCCTACATGGCGAAGAAGACCGGCCGGCCCGTGCTGATGCGTATCAGCCGAGCCGAGGAGAACTTCATCGGTGTATGCCGACCCGCTTTCCAGGGTCGCCTCAAGATCGGGTTCCAGCCCGACGGGCGTATCACGGCAGCCGATCTGTACATCGTCCAGAACAACGGACCCAACTCCGGTGGGGGTGACTATAACTCCGCCGGAGGCGCGATGTCCATCGTCTACACGCCGCTCGCCATGCGCTTCCGAGGGGTTCCCGTCCTGACCAACACACCACCCACGGGGGCCCAGAGGGGGCCGGGGCAGAACCAACTGGCCTGCGCTGTCGAACCGATTCTCGACAAGGCGGCCCGCCAGCTGGGTCTCGACCTTGTAGCGATTCGCCGGATCAATGCCCCGGACAACAGTGCCAGGTACGGTGCTGACCAGGGTCCGGTCACAAGCGCATTTCAACGTGAGGCGCTCGACCTTGGGGCGGAGCAGTTCGACTGGGAAGCCAGGCGTGCGCGCAGTGGACAGCGGCGTGGCTCGAAGGTCACCGGCGTCGCGGTCGGCCAGGCGTACCACGCGGCCGGGAATAACGGATTCGACGGGCTCTTGCGCATCGCACCGGACGGAAAGTTGTACATCCACACCGGCGTGGGGAACCTGGGTACGTATTCGTACGCCAACACGTCCCGGGTCGCGGCGGAGGTGCTCGGTTACGACTGGGAGAACGTTGAGATCGTCCGCGGTAACTCCAGCCGAAATCTTCCCTGGAGTCCGAATCAGGGCGGGAGCAACACATCCTTCACGGAGTCCCGCGCCAATTACGCCTCAGGCATGGACGCTGTCCAAAAGCTCAAAGAGCTCGCGGCGCGCGACCTCGGGGGCTCGCCCGGAGACTACGATATCGCAAACGAAGCGGTCTTCGCGAGAGCCAATCCGTCGCGGCGCCTTACCTACGCAGCCGCAGCTCAGAGGGCCATCCAACTCGGGGGACGGTTCAGCGGCGAAGAGGTGCCCGACGACATCAACGAGATGACGGCGCGCGCCGTGGAGGGGATCGCCGGTACAGGCTTGATCGGAGTGGCAAGGGACAACCTTCCGCGCAACGGGACCGTTCCCGCCCTGGCAACCGGATTCATCGAGATCGAGTTGGACGTGGAGACCGGCCAATTCGAGATCATCGACTACCTGGGCGTCGCAGACTGCGGAACGGTTATGCATCCCATGGGACTGTCGGGGCAGATCAAGGGTGGGGCCGTGATGGGCTTCGGGATGGCGGCCCTCGAGCGCCATATCTACGACACTCACTACGGTCTGCCGGGGACCGTCGGATTTCACCAGATCAAGCCCCCGACGTATCTGGACGTTCCTGTCGAAATGGGGTGGGCCGCCGTCAACATAGCCGATCCCCAGAACCCGGTGGGGTCGAAGGGAATCGGTGAGCCGACCATGGGATGTGCGGCAGCCGCGCTGTTGTGCGCGATCTCCGACGCCCTGGACGGCCACTACTTCAATCGAACACCGATCGTGCCGGACATGATCGTAAATGCCGCCTCGGGGCAGGCACAATCTCACAGTCCGCTTCAGGTTAACACAGCATGAGGGAGCAGCCCCATGAGTGAGAACCCGCTGACAGGCACCCAATGACAGGCACCCAATGACAGGCACCCAATGACAGGCACCCAATGACAGGCACCCGCATGTTGAAGGAGAGCCACGCATGCTGAACGACATGATGTCGCATTTCGAGCTTTTTCAACCCGTAGATGTGGACAATGCGTTCGATCTCCTGGATCGTTATGGGGAGGAGTGCTGGACCATCGCCGGGGGGCACGACAGCCTAGGCTGGTTCAAGGATCGGGGGAAACAGCCTACGGCCGTGATCGACCTCGCTGGGATCTCCGAGCTTCATGGGATCCGTGAGACCGCTGAAGGACTCGAGCTCGGAGCGATGACTACCCTCACCGAAATTGAGCGCCATCCGGTCATCCAGGAGAGGTTCGGGTTGCTCGCGGAGGCGGCTCTCATGGTCGCGAGCCCCCAGATCCGTAACTCGGGCACCCTGGGCGGCAACGTGCTACAGGACACCCGATGCTGGTATTACCGCTTCGGGCTCGCATGTTACAGGGCCGGTGGAAACACGTGCTACGCGAGCGCCCCGGAGGCCATGAATCGGGAGCATGCCATCTTCGGAGCCAACCGGTGCGTGGCCGTAACTCCGTCCGATCCCGGACCCGCGCTGGTGGCGCTCGAAGCGGAGATGGTGATTCGCAACTCCCGTGGCGAGCGGGTGGTGTCTGCGGAGGACTTCTTCATGACGCCCGCCGTCGACATCCAACGCATGACGGTCCTCGAGCCCGAGGATCTGCTGACGACCATCCGTATTCCCAACACCTGGGCTGGAGCCAACTTCTACTTCGAGAAGGTGGCGGACCGGGGTGCCTGGGACTTCCCGCTCGTGAACGTAGCCGCTGCGCTCCGGCTCGAGGGGGGCCGAATCGCCGACGCCCGCATCGTCGTGGGTGCCGTCGAGTGCATCCCTCGGCGCCTGACGGACGTCGAAGACCTCGTGAGAGGCCGCGTCCAGAACGAGGAAACCGCTGCCATGGCGGGCGCAGAAGCCGTAGCCGGAGCGGAGCCCTTGCGGTACAACCACTTCAAGGTGCCGCTCATGGAGAACCTCGTGAAGAGGGCCGTGCGCGACGCCTGAGGCCTAGGCCGAGGACTCCAGCCAGCTCGTCTCAGCCCCTGTGTTGATCGCGAGGTGTTCGCCCGCCCTCCCCGGGGGCGGCGCCGTGCCAGTGCTCCTCGTCGGGGTCGATCACAACCACTCGAACTGACCCACTACCGGAGCCTAGCTCAAGATTCTAGCAGCGGGAGGGCCGCCATGCCGAGTTTCTTGGAGATCGGGAGGAAACCCGTCCTTCTTCCTAGATCGTTCTGGGCGCCTCGCGGCCAACGTCGTGGAGCCACGTCGTGGACCCCCCCAAACAAGGAAACTCCCCCACAGCATCCAAAGCCCTGGGGGAGTAGACCTTATCCCTAGTCGGGACGGCCGGATTCGAACCGGCGACCCCCTGAACCCCATTACCAACACCTTATACGCTATATCACGGGAGATGCCCGGTTTCATTCGGGTTTCGGGGAAAGTTTCCCGGAGTCGGAATCCTGAATTCCATGGATCCAGGGGGGTTACGTCGTGGAGAACGTATTGGAGGGGGGCTCTTCAGCGGACTCGATCACCTATGCCCGTAGTGCGCTCCGCTCGCATAGCGTGCGAGCCTGATGGTCTCCGCGAGAGCAGCAGATACGCGGGTTAGCTGGCGTCGGCCGCTGTCCTATCTTGTACTCCGCCACGGAACGGCATCCAAGGCGTTGTCACTTGCTGGCGCCGGGGAATCGCAGCGGTGATGGCCCAGAACTTGATACGGGCTACATGGTTCTCATCCTCGTAGACGCCTCGAACCGTTCGTCCCCCCGTGATCTCGTTCTGCTGTTTGTCGCTGACAAACCCTAATTCCTTATGCTCTCCAGGGTTGAGCATCAGTCCCACAGGCTCGTTTCGGGTAGACGTAATTTCACCGGATTCGTCCAGCCCCTCCAGCACCATCGTTGCGGGCATTTTCTGGACGAGCCTCAATCCTCTCTTTCGTCTGATCTCGACGGAACCTGTCAACGACAATGGGACACTCTACGGGATTAATTAGAGAGCAATATCCTGTGTGGTGAGGGAAGGGATGGGAGGATTGATGTAGACGGCCTCCGGGAGCGGTTTGGGCTTCGGCACACCTGTGACGAAGCGTTCGGGATGAGCGGCCCATGCTTCGCGGAGCACGGATTTCCTGCCGGCAATGACCTGATCGGCGTTCCCGAAGTGGACCTGCTCGGGGGTTAGCATCGAGATACCGCCATGGCGGTGCTCGGCATTGTACCAGCGGAAGAACGATCGACACAACGTCTTGGCCTGGCCCTGATCCCCGAACCGCCCGGGAAACGAGGGATGGTACTTCAAGGTTTTGAACTGAGCCTCGGAAAACGGGTTGTCATCCGACACCTGAGGCCGGCTCAACGAGCGAGTCACGCCGAGGTCAGCGAGAAGTTGAGCGGTGCATTGGCTCGTCATTGGAGCTCCCCGATCCGAGTGCAGGGTCAGGACCCGGGGCTGGACGCCATGCTTCAGGCAGCTCTGCTGGATCAACCGGCCGGCCAGGGCCG
Source organism: Longimicrobiales bacterium (assembly GCA_965248195.1). GTDB lineage: Bacteria > Gemmatimonadota > Gemmatimonadetes > Longimicrobiales > Gaopeijiaceae > UBA822. The sequence continues at coordinate 478,975 of CBDFIQ010000001.1, forward strand.
AGTTCTCCCGGTCCGCCACCATCCAGCCCACGACGTAGCGGCTGTAGATGTCCATGATGACGTAGAGGTAGTAATAGCTCCACTTCTTCGGCCCGAGTAGCCGCGTGATATCCCAGGACCACACCTGGTTCGGCGCCGTGGCCATCAACTCGGGCTTCTTGTACTCGGGATGGGTGCGCTGCGCCCGGCGTTCCTGAACCGGCACCTCGGAGGCCAGAACACGATACATCGTGCGTTCGCTGCACAGGTAGACCTCTTCGTCGAGCAGCGTGGCCACCACCTCGGCGGGTGAGCGGTCCACGAACCGCTCCGAACACAGCGTGTCGAAGACCTCGCCTCGTTCCGTCTCGCTCAATGCCCGGGCGGGCGTCGGGCGGGGCTGCCGTTGCCCGGTCGATGGGCCTCGACGACGGTAGAACGTCGATCGGGAGACCTCGAGAGCCGCGCACGCCGGTTTTACACCGACGTGCTTAGCCAGCTCATCGGCCGCCTTCAAGAGTTCGTCCCGTCGTCGAGGCTTATCCCCAGCAGCCCCGCAACTTTTCCCTGCACGTCGATGATCAGGTGTGCCTTCCTGAGCTCATTCTCGAGCCGTGCGTTTTGCCGCTCCAGCTTGCGTACCTTCTCATCCAGCGGATTCCGCTCCGGCTTGCGGCCGCGTTTCTTCGACAGGGCCTTCAGCGACCCGCTATGCGCCGCCTTGCGCCACGTCGTCAGGTGCGACGAGTACAGGCCCTCGCGCCGCAGGAGCTGACCCACCTCGCCGGGCTCGGTGCACCGGTCCGCTTCTTCGACGATCCGCAGCTTGTACGATGGACTGAACCGCCGGCGTAGCGGCCTATCTACTACCTCCGGGTCCGCAGGAGCTGCCGCGCTTCGCTTGGCCTCCCCGATTCCAGGGGCACTACCATTCTCTTCCATTCTCTCTCGCAGTCCCAACATGTTCGTTTTCTCTGCCTTCGCCCTACTCTAATTCTTTGCGTGCTCCGTGTCTCACGTACGTTGGCAGAGAGGGCGATAACGGCCGTAGACTCGATAAACATCCCCGTGAGACCGTAGTTCGCGAGGAATATCCAGCCGCTCCACTTCGCAAATTGGTTCTCAAGGTCGGCCAATCGTGGGGATACGGATTCTGCAATATGGAGCTCACTCGAAAGGCGCTCGCGAACGGCCGAATAGCACTCCAGCAACCCGCCTCGGTTCGCACCCTCTAGCAAACCAACAAACGGGGCGAGCTTCGCCTTGATAAGGGGGATGTTGAGATCCTTGCCAAAGATCAGGTTCTTACCCGGCAACGGTAGGATATAGGAGCCGTTCCGCTCCTCCCATTCGTAAGACTCCAAGTGCTTCGCATCGGAAGGGGCCCAATCCTGAACTTTCACTTCATTGCTAAGCAACAGAACCATAAGGAGATGCTCAAAGAAATTCGCCGCCATAGGTTGTCCAGCTGCACTCAGAACGGATTGGGGTGAATCAGCCGTGTCCAAGAGGCCTGTCGCATAATCCAGCAGGCTAAGTACCTCGGGGCCCATGTTGAGAAGAGTCTTCGCGTCATCTGCTGCCCTATTCACCTCGCTGAGAGGCGACGTAGCGGCTAGGCGATGGATGTACCAAGACTCGGTGAGCCGATTCACGACTAGATCCTCGACATCTACGACGGACGCGTGGGCGAAGGCGTTCCCCCAAGATTGAAGAACCGCGTGAGGGCGAGCGCGCCTTCGGTAACTTTGATAAAAGAACCCGACCACACCCGAGACGAGGGCAATGACCAACTCTGGTAAGATGCTCACGAAGAATTCCATTCAGGCCTCCTCCATGTTGGCGCGCCAGCTAACTCCCTTTGCTTAAACGCTTCCGACGGCCCGCTTGCCAAAGCCTCGGACGCGCTACGACTGAACAGAATGAGTTGGTAAGTCGGCTCCGCGCCAGACCTTGGGATCGATCCAGCGGGCATCCTGCCCGAGGGATCGGGTTCTTCTCTGTTCCTAGCCGGTTGGGGAGCCTTTCTCCCCTAGGTGTGGGTCCTGGGTAGGTGAGCGATCTCGAAGGCGCTCTCACGCGATTCCATCCATCTGGTGGTGAGGCGTTGAAACATGAAAAGTGGCCACTATCTATGTTTCCACCCCTCGGACCATGATTGCACGGAGCTTCTGGACGGAGAGTTCGAGGAACTTCAGGAGCTTGAAATGCGGCTCTTCAGCAGACTCGATCACCTAGTCGGTGCTGCACTTCAAAGTTTATCCTCAATCCCGCCCGCCGTCGGATCACGAGAGAGCTTGGCACCTCGCGATTCGACCACGACTCCCTGGGCCACGTCCCGCGAGATCGTCGACAAGCGCTTGGTATAGCCAGTCGGATTCCCCCTCAACCCCTATCGCCTCGCGGCGCAGAGCATGAATCACCCCGGGTTTGCCGGAGACTCCATCAGTTGAGAGGATGGAGTCATGAAAAGGAAAGGACAGTACTCCCCAGAGGTACGGGAGCGAGCCGTTCGGATGGTTTTCGAGCACGAGCCTCGGAACCTGTCAACGACAATGGGACACTCTACGGGATTAATTAGAGAGCAATATCCTGTGTGGTGAGGGAAGGGATGGGAGGATTGATGTAGACGGCCTCCGGGAGCGGTTTGGGCTTCGGCACACCTGTGACGAAGCGTTCGGGATGAGCGGCCCATGCTTCGCGGAGCACGGATTTCCTGCCGGCAATGACCTGATCGGCGTTCCCGAAGTGGACCTGCTCGGGGGTTAGCATCGAGATACCGCCATGGCGGTGCTCGGCATTGTACCAGCGGAAGAACGATCGACACAACGTCTTGGCCTGGCCCTGATCCCCGAACCGCCCGGGAAACGAGGGATGGTACTTCAAGGTTTTGAACTGAGCCTCGGAAAACGGGTTGTCATCCGACACCTGAGGCCGGCTCAACGAGCGAGTCACGCCGAGGTCAGCGAGAAGTTGAGCGGTGCATTGGCTCGTCATTGGAGCTCCCCGATCCGAGTGCAGGGTCAGGACCCGGGGCTGGACGCCATGCTTCAGGCAGCTCTGCTGGATCAACCGGCCGGCCAGGGCCGAGTTCTCCCGGTCCGCCACCATCCAGCCCACGACGTAGCGGCTGTAGATGTCCATGATGACGTAGAGGTAGTAATAGCTCCACTTCTTCGGCCCGAGTAGCCGCGTGATATCCCAGGACCACACCTGGTTCGGCGCCGTGGCCATCAACTCGGGCTTCTTGTACTCGGGATGGGTGCGCTGCGCCCGGCGTTCCTGAACCGGCACCTCGGAGGCCAGAACACGATACATCGTGCGTTCGCTGCACAGGTAGACCTCTTCGTCGAGCAGCGTGGCCACCACCTCGGCGGGTGAGCGGTCCACGAACCGCTCCGAACACAGCGTGTCGAAGACCTCGCCTCGTTCCGTCTCGCTCAATGCCCGGGCGGGCGTCGGGCGGGGCTGCCGTTGCCCGGTCGATGGGCCTCGACGACGGTAGAACGTCGATCGGGAGACCTCGAGAGCCGCGCACGCCGGTTTTACACCGACGTGCTTAGCCAGCTCATCGGCCGCCTTCAAGAGTTCGTCCCGTCGTCGAGGCTTATCCCCAGCAGCCCCGCAACTTTTCCCTGCACGTCGATGATCAGGTGTGCCTTCCTGAGCTCATTCTCGAGCCGTGCGTTTTGCCGCTCCAGCTTGCGTACCTTCTCATCCAGCGGATTCCGCTCCGGCTTGCGGCCGCGTTTCTTCGACAGGGCCTTCAGCGACCCGCTATGCGCCGCCTTGCGCCACGTCGTCAGGTGCGACGAGTACAGGCCCTCGCGCCGCAGGAGCTGACCCACCTCGCCGGGCTCGGTGCACCGGTCCGCTTCTTCGACGATCCGCAGCTTGTACGATGGACTGAACCGCCGGCGTAGCGGCCTATCTACTACCTCCGGGTCCGCAGGAGCTGCCGCGCTTCGCTTGGCCTCCCCGATTCCAGGGGCACTACCATTCTCTTCCATTCTCTCTCGCAGTCCCAACATGTTCGTTTTCTCTGCCTTCGCCCTACTCTAATTCTTTGCGGGTAGTGTCCCTAGATTTGTGTAAAAGCGGATAAGCTGGACAGGAGGGAAAGAAAAACGGAAGCTCCTCTGTTGTTGTTCACTGTCACATGAACCCGGGAGTCCGGGTCTGCAGAGCAGGCTCGGAACCGGAGAGGAGCTTCCGATGCAAGAGATTGTGGAGATCGGTCGGGCCACGCAAGACGAGCTACGCGATGATTTGCGCGAGCTGTTTCAAGGCGCGATCCGGCTGACGCTCGAGATGGTGCTGGAAGAGGAGCTGAAGGCCATGGTAGGTGCACGCCGCTTCGAGCGGGTGGGAAGCCGGAAGGACCATAGGAACGGCACATACCTGAGGCGGCTGCTGACGAGCCTGGGGCAGATCGAGGTCGCCATGCCCCGGAGCCGGGACAACGGTTCGCCGGCCGACGTGATCGGCCGCTACCAGCGCAGGAGCCCCGAGCTCGACGAGATGATGGTCGAGGCGTATGTGAGCGGCGTGTCACAGCGCAAGATGGGCGACGTCACCGAGGCGCTGATGGGCGAGCGTGTTGGGCGCTCGACGGTGAGTCGTGTGGCAAAACGGCTCGACGAGGCCGTGGAAGGGCTGCGCCGTGCGCCGATCGAGGGGCCTCACCCCTATCTGTACCTGGACGCCACGTTCTTGGACGCCCGCTGGGCCCGCAAAGTCGAGAACGTGAGTGCGCTCGTGGCGTATGCAGTGGGCCCTGAGGGTCACCGACGGCTCCTGGCCGTCACGCTGGGCGCTGAGGAGTCGCAGCAGAGCTGGTCGGAGCTCCTCGAGCAACTCCAGGACCGCGGCCTCGGCGGTGTCGAGCTCGTGATCGCCGATGAGCACGCAGGCCTGGCAGCTGCGGTCCGCCGCTTCCTGCCCGAGGCACGCCGTCAGAGGTGTACGGTCCATCTGCAGCGTAATGTGGGGGCGAGGGTCCCCCACCGCCTACGCAAGCGCGTGGCGCGTGAGGTCTCGGTGATCTTCCAGACATCCGGACTCGCCGAGGCGAAGAAGCTCCTGGGCGAGTTCGGCGCACGCTGGAAGAAGGAGCTGCCCGAGGCCGTGGAGGTCCTGGAGCGGGGCTTCGGGGCAGCGACGCAGTTCTACGCGTTCCCCGAGGCGCACTGGCCCCGGCTGCGTACCACCAACAGCCTCGAGCGGCTGCACGGCGAGATCAAACGCAGGATCAAGGCCGCCGGCGCCTTCCCGGACCGGGCCAGCGCCCTCAGGCTCATCACGGCCGTCGCACTCAGGACCACACACGTCTGGGGCGACCGGCGTTACCTCGACCTCTCACTCCTCCAGAAACAGGAGGTCGCCCAAGCAGCCTAGCCGAAGGCGAGGAGCTTCCTCCGCTTTTACACACAAATCGGGACTTGACCGGGACCCTCGCCCCCACATTACGCTGCAGATGGACCGTACACCTCTGACGGCGTGCCTCGGGCAGGAAGCGGCGGACCGCAGCTGCCAGGCCTGCGTGCTCATCGGCGATCACGAGCTCGACACCGCCGAGGCCGCGGTCCTGGAGTTGCTCGAGGAGCTCCGACCAGCTCTGCTGCGACTCCTCAGCGCCCAGCGTGACGGCCAGGAGCCGTCGGTGACCCTCAGGGCCCACTGCATACGCCACGAGCGCACTCACGTTCTCGACTTTGCGGGCCCAGCGGGCGTCCAAGAACGTGGCGTCCAGGTACAGATAGGGGTGAGGCCCCTCGATCGGCGCACGGCGCAGCCCTTCCACGGCCTCGTCGAGCCGTTTTGCCACACGACTCACCGTCGAGCGCCCAACACGCTCGCCCATCAGCGCCTCGGTGACGTCGCCCATCTTGCGCTGTGACACGCCGCTCACATACGCCTCGACCATCATCTCGTCGAGCTCGGGGCTCCTGCGCTGGTAGCGGCCGATCACGTCGGCCGGCGAACCGTTGTCCCGGCTCCGGGGCATGGCGACCTCGATCTGCCCCAGGCTCGTCAGCAGCCGCCTCAGGTATGTGCCGTTCCTATGGTCCTTCCGGCTTCCCACCCGCTCGAAGCGGCGTGCACCTACCATGGCCTTCAGCTCCTCTTCCAGCACCATCTCGAGCGTCAGCCGGATCGCGCCTTGAAACAGCTCGCGCAAATCATCGCGTAGCTCGTCTTGCGTGGCCCGACCGATCTCCACAATCTCTTGCATCGGAAGCTCCTCTCCGGTTCCGAGCCTGCTCTGCAGACCCGGACTCCCGGGTTCATGTGACAGTGAACAACAACAGAGGAGCTTCCGTTTTTCTTTCCCTCCTGTCCGGCTTATCCGCTTTTACACAAATCTAGGGACACTACCGAGGGTCCCCCACCGCCTACGCAAGCGCGTGGCGCGTGAGGTCTCGGTGATCTTCCAGACATCCGGACTCGCCGAGGCGAAGAAGCTCCTGGGCGAGTTCGGCGCACGCTGGAAGAAGGAGCTGCCCGAGGCCGTGGAGGTCCTGGAGCGGGGCTTCGGGGCAGCGACGCAGTTCTACGCGTTCCCCGAGGCGCACTGGCCCCGGCTGCGTACCACCAACAGCCTCGAGCGGCTGCACGGCGAGATCAAACGCAGGATCAAGGCCGCCGGCGCCTTCCCGGACCGGGCCAGCGCCCTCAGGCTCATCACGGCCGTCGCACTCAGGACCACACACGTCTGGGGCGACCGGCGTTACCTCGACCTCTCACTCCTCCAGAAACAGGAGGTCGCCCAAGCAGCCTAGCCGAAGGCGAGGAGCTTCCTCCGCTTTTACACACAAATCGGGACTTGACCGTTGTTACTGCTACCCACTCACCGTCCAGGATGGCTTCAGTCGTTATCTGCTCGCCTGCCAGGGGCTCGAGGGCACCACCTACTCCGCCTCCCGTCGCGTCTTTACTCGCCTTTTCCGTGAGTTCGGCCTGCCCCAGCGCATCCGCACCGACAACGGGACACCCTTCGCTTCCATTGCTCTCGGCCGCCTCTCCCGACTCTCCGTCTGGTGGATCAAGCTCGGTATCCTGCCCGACCTCATCGAGCCCGCCTCACCCCAACAGAACGGCCGTCACGAACGCATGCACAAAGACCTCAAGGCCGAGGCCACCATCCCGCCTGCCGGAAACCGTTCCGCCCAGCAGAAGCGCTTCAACTTCTTCCGCACCGACTTCAACCAGATCCGTCCTCACGAAGCCCTAGGCCAGAAGCCGCCTGCTTCCGCATATCAACCCTCCACCCGCTCGTTCCCGACGAAGCTGAGCACACCCGACTACCCTGCTCACTTCGAAGTCCGCAAAGTCTCAACAAACGGAGGTATCCGATGGCACTCCGTCTGGATCAACGTCTCTCACCTGCTCGGTGGAGACTACATCGGTCTCGAAGAGATCGACCACGACATCTGGGCCGTCTACTTTGGCCCCGTCTCGCTCGGCTGGCTGCACATAAGAAAAGGTGCCATCCTCGACCACAATGGCTCCTCTTCTCGTAACCCAAAACTGTAACCCATCAAGGTTCAGTTTTTGTTACCCATCAGGGTTCGGGCTCAGCGGCCGACTAAATTTTAAAGTAATTACGATGTGCTTACGGGAGGTACGGAGTTGAAAGCCAAGATCGTTCGAATTGGAAACTCACGCGGCGTCCGAATTCCGAAACCTCTGCTTGAGGAGGCAGGGCTAGAGGAGCAGGTGCACCTGAGAGTCGTCGAAGGCGGAATAATGATCGAGTCAGAGAGGGCTCCCAGAGCTGGATGGGCCGATGCCGCGGCTCTAGCGAACGAGCGTGGCGATGACACGTTCGTCGATGATGCGGTCCCGACCCGATTCGATGAGACCGATTGGGAATGGTAGCAGGGGAAGCGGCGGTTCGCCGTGGAGACGTCTTCGTTGTGGCCCTGGATCCCACCGTCGGGAGGGAGATCAAGAAGACTCGCCCGTGCGTTGTGCTTTCTCCGGACGAACTGAATCGACACCTCAACACCGTCGTTGTGGCTCCCATGACAACCGGCGGGCACCCCTATCCGTTTCGAATCGCTTGCCGTTTCCAGAAGCGAGACGGATTCGTGGTGCTAGATCAGCTGAGGGCCGTCGACACACATCGGCTGACACGCAAACTTGGACGCCTCAGCCCTCGGGCGACCGCGAGCTCGCTCAGTGTTTTGCGGGAGATGTTCGCCGATTGATTCTGAAGGCTGCCTAACGTCTCGCGATTCTACTGCGCGGCCAATCTGGTCACCGAGCGCGGAACGCGCGAGCCCCCCGCTCCTGCCGCGACTGTAGCAATCGCTTGCTATGCGGCTCCCTGGGTGGGACTGAGACCGTTGTGGCATCCGAGCCCACATGTATCGCGCTTCCCTACCTCCTTACCTCGTGGCGGAGTGCCACCATCCCGCTTGTGTACGCCTTCACCTCCACGAGGTGCAGGGCGACATCCTTGTCGAGCCCGTCGAAGAATGGAATTCCTTCACCGATCAGTATGGGCATGATCGAATAGCGAACTTCGTCAGCCAGTCCGAGCCGAAGGCATTCACCCGAGACGGCGCCCCCTCCGACGAACCAAATGCTGCAGAAGGTTGGTTTCAGCCGCTCATTCACGAAGTGCGCGAGTTCGCCCGAGTAGAACTCGACCGTATCCCTCGTCTTCGGCAAGTCGCGACGGGTCAGGACGAAGGTCGGCTTGTCGCCATAGGACCAGCCGAACCCCCTGGCCTCGAAGTCCAATGCTGTCTCATAGGTTCGCGAGCCCATGACGTAGCAGTCGATCGTCTTGAGGAACTCCTGCGTGACCTCCGGATCCAGGATGTCCCCGTCCTCGAACTCGTCTGACGTTTCAAGCCAGTCGACGCGCCCGTCCTTTCGGGCGATGAACCCGTCGAGGCTCGCCACCATGTGGATGGTTACGCAGGACTCTGTGCTCGCCATGGTCACGCCTCCGCGTTTGGGTGTGAGAGCGGCCAAGGCCCTGAACGACGCCACACGACAGCTGCCGGGGGGAGCCGCCTAACGTCTCTGCAATTCTGCTGCGCGCCTAATGTGGTGACCGCAAGCGAAGCGCGCGAGCCTGTTGCCTGCCGCGACTGCAGCAAACGCTTGTTAGGTAGCCGATCGCTATCTGTAGATGTCGCGTCGATGGCCGATCTTGACCACCGTGACGACGCGCTCATTATCGTCGACCACGTAGAGAATCCGGAACTGGCCCTGGCGGACTCGGTAACGATCCTGGCCCGTGAGTTTCTCGCACCCCTGAGGACGCGGATCGACCTTCAGAGTGGAGATCTTGTCGACGATGCGAGTGCGGTCCGATTTACGGCCTACTGCTTCGAGCTCTTTGGCCGCGGAAGGCTTGATGAAAAGCTCATAGCTTTCCACTGCGCCTCAAGTCCTTGACGACGCTCTCGAACGAGAGGTTGGGTTCAGAGGTTCTGGATTCGAACGCCTCCAAATCGGTGACGTCTTCCGAGAGGCTCTCGCGAACCGCCAAGTTGACGAGTTCCGAGAAGCTTCGATCGGTCTCTGCCGCCTTGAGGCGGAGGGCGCGATGAATCGACCCGTCGAAATAGACCGTGGTGCGGCGTGTATCCTCGCTCATGCTCGCAATATGACCATATAACGTCATAGCGTCAAGACGTCACACGGCTACCTAACGGATCTGCGATTCTGCTGAACGGCTAATGTGGTGACCGCAAGCGCAGCGTCGACCGCCCGAGATCCTGAGGGACTTCTCCGGTTACGACTATTCGGACCTACCCCGCGTTGAGATGACCCAGGCCACCAAGCCGAGAACGAGAAGGAGAACGTTCACCAAGACGAAGGACGCGCCGACCTTTTCCAGATAGGTCGGGTCCGTCGAGAAGAAGTGCGCGGGGCTCCACGTCGATCCGGTCTTGGTCGGAGTGAGGGGCATGACGACCGCGATCCCCAGAGCGATTGATTGAGTCACCAAAACGCCTGCGAGCCAATCGGGGAGACGATTCTGCGGATCCTTGCTGGGAGGCCTGCTGCCTTCGCGACCGGAACGTGTCATCTCACCTTCACTCCAATGGAACTCGGCCGGGAGAACCAAGGAAAGACTCGCCGTCTAACGTCTCTGCGATTCTGCTGCGCGCCAAAGATGCCCTCCGCAAGCGAAGCGCACGAGCCTGATGCATACCGCGAATGCAGCAATCGCTTGTTAGGCGTCATCACGCCTCGGCGACCTTAGCGAGATGATCAGGGCGGCCACCGCGCACAGAAGCGCGGCCCCTGGGACCAGCAAGAGCGGACGGGGAGCGCCCAGGGAAGCGCCGCTGATCAGCTGGGCTCCTACCACGCCTATTGAGAGGACGCCAGCGGCCCACACTAGGGATGGGGACCTTCCGAGTCTCTTAACAAGGAGGACCAAGGTGATTCCAGCCACGATGAGATTGAGGCCGATCCATCGGGCCCAGGTGGCAAGCACTGGATCAAACCGGGCCAGATCCATTCCCTGCAGCGTCTCCGCCACCCACGGGAAGTCCACGACCTGATCGATCGTTAGGTTGAACGTTCCGATGCCGATACACCACACCGCGACGATGTAGAGCAGAATGGTTGGAAGTCTGTTAATGCCGTGCCGCCTTTGATGACGCCTAACGTCTCTGCGATTCTGATCTTATAAGGCGAAAGGCTGACCTCACTCGAGCGTGGCGTTACGCTGATCTTGCTCAAAGGCCTGCGGCACCCAACCCAAGGAGGCCAGCCATGTTTGTCGCAGGAATCGATGCTCACGCAACGTATTCGGTGATCGCCATCGTGAGCAATACAGGTCAGCTCGTGGCCGGACCCATCCGGATCAAGAACACACAAGAGGATCGACTCGATGATCTACTTCAGCAGTATCAGCCCCTGGAGGTGGTCGTCGAGACGAGTCCGGCCTGGCCGTGGCTCTTCGATCGACTCCAAGAGCGGGGGATCGACTTCGTGCTCGCTCACGCCAAGCGGCTCCGAGTCATTGCCGAGTCCAACTACAAGAGTGACGACATCGACGCCGAGTTGTTGGCGCGTATGCGGGTAGTGTCCCTAGATTTGTGTAAAAGCGGATAAGCTGGACAGGAGGGAAAGAAAAACGGAAGCTCCTCTGTTGTTGTTCACTGTCACATGAACCCGGGAGTCCGGGTCTGCAGAGCAGGCTCGGAACCGGAGAGGAGCTTCCGATGCAAGAGATTGTGGAGATCGGTCGGGCCACGCAAGACGAGCTACGCGATGATTTGCGCGAGCTGTTTCAAGGCGCGATCCGGCTGACGCTCGAGATGGTGCTGGAAGAGGAGCTGAAGGCCATGGTAGGTGCACGCCGCTTCGAGCGGGTGGGAAGCCGGAAGGACCATAGGAACGGCACATACCTGAGGCGGCTGCTGACGAGCCTGGGGCAGATCGAGGTCGCCATGCCCCGGAGCCGGGACAACGGTTCGCCGGCCGACGTGATCGGCCGCTACCAGCGCAGGAGCCCCGAGCTCGACGAGATGATGGTCGAGGCGTATGTGAGCGGCGTGTCACAGCGCAAGATGGGCGACGTCACCGAGGCGCTGATGGGCGAGCGTGTTGGGCGCTCGACGGTGAGTCGTGTGGCAAAACGGCTCGACGAGGCCGTGGAAGGGCTGCGCCGTGCGCCGATCGAGGGGCCTCACCCCTATCTGTACCTGGACGCCACGTTCTTGGACGCCCGCTGGGCCCGCAAAGTCGAGAACGTGAGTGCGCTCGTGGCGTATGCAGTGGGCCCTGAGGGTCACCGACGGCTCCTGGCCGTCACGCTGGGCGCTGAGGAGTCGCAGCAGAGCTGGTCGGAGCTCCTCGAGCAACTCCAGGACCGCGGCCTCGGCGGTGTCGAGCTCGTGATCGCCGATGAGCACGCAGGCCTGGCAGCTGCGGTCCGCCGCTTCCTGCCCGAGGCACGCCGTCAGAGGTGTACGGTCCATCTGCAGCGTAATGTGGGGGCGAGGGTCCCCCACCGCCTACGCAAGCGCGTGGCGCGTGAGGTCTCGGTGATCTTCCAGACATCCGGACTCGCCGAGGCGAAGAAGCTCCTGGGCGAGTTCGGCGCACGCTGGAAGAAGGAGCTGCCCGAGGCCGTGGAGGTCCTGGAGCGGGGCTTCGGGGCAGCGACGCAGTTCTACGCGTTCCCCGAGGCGCACTGGCCCCGGCTGCGTACCACCAACAGCCTCGAGCGGCTGCACGGCGAGATCAAACGCAGGATCAAGGCCGCCGGCGCCTTCCCGGACCGGGCCAGCGCCCTCAGGCTCATCACGGCCGTCGCACTCAGGACCACACACGTCTGGGGCGACCGGCGTTACCTCGACCTCTCACTCCTCCAGAAACAGGAGGTCGCCCAAGCAGCCTAGCCGAAGGCGAGGAGCTTCCTCCGCTTTTACACACAAATCGGGACTTGACCCGTATGCGACTCGCGGGCCTCATCCCCGAGGTCCATCCGAAGTGCGTCGAGCAGCGGGAGCAGGCGGTACTGCTACGCAACCGGGCACGACTCGTACGCGAACGCACACGCATGGTGAACCGCATCCATGCCCAGATCCACAACGTCGGGCTTCATCTGGAGCGTGGGCGTCTGCTCACCCAGGATGGACGCCAGTGGGTGCATGACGTGGCGTGGCCGCTGCTCGGAGCCGAGCGGCGTCTGTTCATCGACATGCAGTGGGAACTCATCGACCAGATCGTGCCGATGATCAAAACGCTTGATCGCAGGGTTGAGCACGTAGGCCGCAAGGTCCCCGCTGTAGCTCTGCTCGAGACCATCCCGGGCGTCGGTTCCTATCGGGCATTGCTCATCGCCACCGAGACGTTGCCCATCAAACGATTTCGTACACCGGGGCACCTGGTCAGCTACGCCGGTCTAGCCCCTCGCTCCTCACAGTCAGGGCTCCGGCCCATCCGCCACGGATCGATCCCCGCCGGGGCCAACCGTTGGCTGAGGGGCACCTTCGTCCGGACCGTCGTGAGCCACGTCACTCACGCGCCCGACAGCTGGCTATCACAGTCGTACGAACTGATCAGGCAACGGCTCGGGTGGCAGGTCGCTCGGGTCGCTACCGCTCGGCGCCTCGCTCGTGCTGTGCACGCGATGCTCCGTACGGGTGAGGTCTGGCACGATGAACCCGTGGCTCGATCAAACTGAGATGACACACGATGATGGACCGTACCACGACAGGGGTGAGCTCCGCGCGCAGCATGTCGCACGACGACCCTCAGATTCTGATTGAGCCCCCCGCTCGCATAGCAGATCTTCGGACATCCCCGCGCTGGGATGAAACCTGAATAGATGCCTGAGTTCCTCGTGAGAGGAGACTCACCCAAGATCGGACGCGACGTTGGTACTGAAGGATGAAAAACGGAAGATGATCACGCAGGCCTTGAGCTACAGACCAGTGGACCGAGCCACCCCTCCGGGACCCCGGACGGGTAAGGGAGGGCTACGCCCTGTTGACTCCCTTCACCTTATAGATGCTGCGCGGCTAATGTGGTGACCGCGGGCGAAGCGCGCGAGCGTGATACCTACCGCGACAGTAGCGATCGCTTGTTAGACAGCGCTGAACCCGAGGTCGGCACTTGGATAGTTACCGCCGACCTCGCCTCCGTGGGCGGCCAGGACCTCTAGGACGAAATCAGTCTTGCCGTTCAGGTACGCAAGCCGGACGGTTCCGACTTCCTCCGCAAGGCGTTGCTTCAGTACCGCGTACTGACGGGCTATCTCCGAGTCCCCTCGGAGGGCATCGCGGAAGATCAACGTGTTGCGGGAGTAGCGAGAACTGGGTTCAGCCAACGAAACGTGGTGCTTTCGGAGGCCGTCGAGCGTGCGGGGGAAATAGTGTCGGTCCGGCAGGTCATCCTTCGCGCGATACTCGAAGCCCAGCGACTCTAGGGTCGGGACCACGGCCAGGGCCTCCACGAGATCTGGAACCCCCACGAGAATGTCGACGATGGGCTTGGCCTCTAGTCCTGGAACCGACGTACTGCCCACGTGATCCACAGAGATGATCCACCGCGGGAGCCAGCGGATGAGTTCTCCACGAACCCGCTCGAACTCGAGCGGAACCTGTCAACGACAATGGGACACTCTACGGGATTAATTAGAGAGCAATATCCTGTGTGGTGAGGGAAGGGATGGGAGGATTGATGTAGACGGCCTCCGGGAGCGGTTTGGGCTTCGGCACACCTGTGACGAAGCGTTCGGGATGAGCGGCCCATGCTTCGCGGAGCACGGATTTCCTGCCGGCAATGACCTGATCGGCGTTCCCGAAGTGGACCTGCTCGGGGGTTAGCATCGAGATACCGCCATGGCGGTGCTCGGCATTGTACCAGCGGAAGAACGATCGACACAACGTCTTGGCCTGGCCCTGATCCCCGAACCGCCCGGGAAACGAGGGATGGTACTTCAAGGTTTTGAACTGAGCCTCGGAAAACGGGTTGTCATCCGACACCTGAGGCCGGCTCAACGAGCGAGTCACGCCGAGGTCAGCGAGAAGTTGAGCGGTGCATTGGCTCGTCATTGGAGCTCCCCGATCCGAGTGCAGGGTCAGGACCCGGGGCTGGACGCCATGCTTCAGGCAGCTCTGCTGGATCAACCGGCCGGCCAGGGCCGAGTTCTCCCGGTCCGCCACCATCCAGCCCACGACGTAGCGGCTGTAGATGTCCATGATGACGTAGAGGTAGTAATAGCTCCACTTCTTCGGCCCGAGTAGCCGCGTGATATCCCAGGACCACACCTGGTTCGGCGCCGTGGCCATCAACTCGGGCTTCTTGTACTCGGGATGGGTGCGCTGCGCCCGGCGTTCCTGAACCGGCACCTCGGAGGCCAGAACACGATACATCGTGCGTTCGCTGCACAGGTAGACCTCTTCGTCGAGCAGCGTGGCCACCACCTCGGCGGGTGAGCGGTCCACGAACCGCTCCGAACACAGCGTGTCGAAGACCTCGCCTCGTTCCGTCTCGCTCAATGCCCGGGCGGGCGTCGGGCGGGGCTGCCGTTGCCCGGTCGATGGGCCTCGACGACGGTAGAACGTCGATCGGGAGACCTCGAGAGCCGCGCACGCCGGTTTTACACCGACGTGCTTAGCCAGCTCATCGGCCGCCTTCAAGAGTTCGTCCCGTCGTCGAGGCTTATCCCCAGCAGCCCCGCAACTTTTCCCTGCACGTCGATGATCAGGTGTGCCTTCCTGAGCTCATTCTCGAGCCGTGCGTTTTGCCGCTCCAGCTTGCGTACCTTCTCATCCAGCGGATTCCGCTCCGGCTTGCGGCCGCGTTTCTTCGACAGGGCCTTCAGCGACCCGCTATGCGCCGCCTTGCGCCACGTCGTCAGGTGCGACGAGTACAGGCCCTCGCGCCGCAGGAGCTGACCCACCTCGCCGGGCTCGGTGCACCGGTCCGCTTCTTCGACGATCCGCAGCTTGTACGATGGACTGAACCGCCGGCGTAGCGGCCTATCTACTACCTCCGGGTCCGCAGGAGCTGCCGCGCTTCGCTTGGCCTCCCCGATTCCAGGGGCACTACCATTCTCTTCCATTCTCTCTCGCAGTCCCAACATGTTCGTTTTCTCTGCCTTCGCCCTACTCTAATTCTTTGCGTGCTCCGTGTCTCACGTACGTTGGCAGAGAGGGAGCGGCCAAGCCTCATCGTACGGGCGCACGACAATCCCGGCGCCCTTCTCCATCCCGACGGAATCGGAAGACTGCATCAATGCCCCATACGTGGCGCGTTCTAACGTCTCTGCGATTCTGATCTTATAAGGCGAAAGGCTGACCTCACTCGAGCGTGGCGTTACGCTGATCTTGCTCAAAGGCCTGCGGCACCCAACCCAAGGAGGCCAGCCATGTTTGTCGCAGGAATCGATGCTCACGCAACGTATTCGGTGATCGCCATCGTGAGCAACACAGGTCAGCTCGTTGCCGGACCCATCCGGATCAAGAACACGCAAGAGGATCGGCTCAATGATCTACTGGAGCAGTATCAGCCCCTGGAGGTGGTCGTCGAGACGAGTCCGGCCTGGCCGTGGCTCTTCGATCGACTCCAAGAGCGGGGGATCGACTTCGTGCTCGCTCACGCCAAGCGGCTCCGAGTCATCGCCGAGTCCAACTACAAGAGTGACGACATCGACGCCGAGTTGTTGGCGCGTATGCGACTCGCGGGCCTCATCCCCGAGGTCCATCCGAAGTGCGTCGAGCAGCGGGAGCAGGCGGTACTGCTACGCAACCGGGCACGACTCGTACGCGAACGCACACGCATGGTGAACCGCATCCATGCCCAGATCCACAACGTCGGGCTTCATCTGGAGCGTGGGCGTCTGCTCACCCAGGATGGACGCCAGTGGGTGCATGACGTGGCGTGGCCGCTGCTCGGAGCCGAGCGGCGTCTGTTCATCGACATGCAGTGGGAACTCATCGACCAGATCGTGCCGATGATCAAAACGCTTGATCGCAGGGTTGAGCACGTAGGCCGCAAGGTCCCCGCTGTAGCTCTGCTCGAGACCATCCCGGGCGTCGGTTCCTATCGGGCATTGCTCATCGCCACCGAGACGTTGCCCATCAAACGATTTCGTACACCGGGGCACCTGGTCAGCTACGCCGGTCTAGCCCCTCGCTCCTCACAGTCAGGGCTCCGGCCCATCCGCCACGGATCGATCCCCGCCGGGGCCAACCGTTGGCTGAGGGGCACCTTCGTCCGGACCGTCGTGAGCCACGTCACTCACGCGCCCGACAGCTGGCTATCACAGTCGTACGAACTGATCAGGCAACGGCTCGGGTGGCAGGTCGCTCGGGTCGCTACCGCTCGGCGCCTCGCTCGTGCTGTGCACGCGATGCTCCGTACGGGTGAGGTCTGGCACGATGAACCCGTGGCTCGATCAAACTGAGATGACACACGATGATGGACCGTACCACGACAGGGGTGAGCTCCGCGCGCAGCATGTCGCACGACGACCCTCAGATTCTGATTGAGCCCCCCGCTCGCATAGCAGATCTTCGGACATCCCCGCGCTGGGATGAAACCTGAATAGATGCCTGAGTTCCTCGTGAGAGGAGACTCACCCAAGATCGGACGCGACGTTGGTACTGAAGGATGAAAAACGGAAGATGATCACGCAGGCCTTGAGCTACAGACCAGTGGACCGAGCCACCCCTCCGGGACCCCGGACGGGTAAGGGAGGGCTACGCCCTGTTGACTCCCTTCACCTTATAGATGCTGCGCGGCTAAGATGCCCTCCGCAAGCGGAGCGCGCGAGCCTGATGCTTACCGCGACCGCAGCAATCGCTTGTTAGAACGTGCCTAGCAACCTTTGTACTACAGATGCACTCTTCTCAACAAAACACCCGGGAATCATCACATGCAGCCAATCGGTCCCGTTGAGCCCGATCTCGTGACCATTCCCGCCGGAGACTTTCTCATGGGAAGCGAAACCGGCGCCGGTAATGAAAAGCCAGTGCACCGCGTATGGGTGGATGCCTTTGCGATCGCCAGATATCCCGTGACGCGTCGAGACTATGCGGCCTTTCTCGAAGCCACCGGGCATCCGCCAACAAAGTTCTGGGGTGATCCCAGATTTCAGCTCCCGAATCAGCCTGTTGTGAGTCCGAGTTGGTTCGACGCTGTTGCCTACTGCGATTGGTTGTCCGGGCAGACCCGCAAACACTACCGTTTGCCCACAGAAGCCGAGAGGGAAAAAGCAGCTCGCGGCGGGCTGGAAGGGTGCGACTATCCCTGGGGCAACGAGCCACCGGAAGACTTGCGCGGAGTGAACCCGCCTCTAGAAGAAGTGGGGACAGAGGGTCCCAACGGCTACGGACTTTACAATATGTCCGTCGGCGTGCACGAGTGGTGCTCGGATCGCTATAGCCCGAACTATTATGAGGCGTCTCCAAACCGAAACCCCGAAGGACCCTCCGGCGGCGACCGTCGTGCAGCACGCGGAGGGGCCTGGCGGCATGCCGTCCGGTACTCCCGCTGCTCGGCGCGAAGCAGCATCGGCCCAGAGAAGACGTTCAACGATTTCGGCTTTCGTTGTGCCCTGACGCTTTGACTGCGGACGAGACGGCTACTCGATTAGGCGAGGTCTCATCCCCCTTAATGACACCTCGAAACGCAACCAGATTGGCGAAGAAATCCCGGCTCAGCCCCGTTAAGGCGGCCTGTTCCTCGATTCGGTGGTGGCGCTCCTCCCAGCATGCCTGGATCCCAAAGCCCGATCGCTACTCCCTCGACCGTGATCCGGAGCCTCGGAATGTCAGGTGCCCGTTACCTGGCTGCCGGGGCGTGGCCTAACGGATTTGCGATTCTGATCTTATAAGGCGAAAGGCTGACCTCACTCGAGCGTGGCGTTACGCTGATCTTGCTCAAAGGCCTGCGGCACCCAACCCAAGGAGGCCAGCCATGTTTGTCGCAGGAATCGATGCTCACGCAACGTATTCGGTGATCGCCATCGTGAGCAACACAGGTCAGCTCGTTGCCGGACCCATCCGGATCAAGAATACGCAAGAGGATCGGCTCAATGATCTACTGGAGCAGTATCAGCCCCTGGAGGTGGTCGTCGAGACGAGTCCGGCCTGGCCGTGGCTCTTCGATCGACTCCAAGAGCGGGGGATCGACTTCGTGCTCGCTCACGCCAAGCGGCTCCGAGTCATCGCCGAGTCCAACTACAAGAGTGACGACATCGACGCCGAGTTGTTGGCGCGTATGCGACTCGCGGGCCTCATCCCCGAGGTCCATCCGAAGTGCGTCGAGCAGCGGGAGCAGGCGGTACTGCTACGCAACCGGGCACGACTCGTACGCGAACGCACACGCATGGTGAACCGCATCCATGCCCAGATCCACAACGTCGGGCTTCATCTGGAGCGTGGGCGTCTGCTCACCCAGGATGGACGCCAGTGGGTGCATGACGTGGCGTGGCCGCTGCTCGGAGCCGAGCGGCGTCTGTTCATCGACATGCAGTGGGAACTCATCGACCAGATCGTGCCGATGATCAAAACGCTTGATCGCAGGGTTGAGCACGTAGGCCGCAAGGTCCCCGCTGTAGCTCTGCTCGAGACCATCCCGGGCGTCGGTTCCTATCGGGCATTGCTCATCGCCACCGAGACGTTGCCCATCAAACGATTTCGTACACCGGGGCACCTGGTCAGCTACGCCGGTCTAGCCCCTCGCTCCTCACAGTCAGGGCTCCGGCCCATCCGCCACGGATCGATCCCCGCCGGGGCCAACCGTTGGCTGAGGGGCACCTTCGTCCGGACCGTCGTGAGCCACGTCACTCACGCGCCCGACAGCTGGCTATCACAGTCGTACGAACTGATCAGGCAACGGCTCGGGTGGCAGGTCGCTCGGGTCGCTACCGCTCGGCGCCTCGCTCGTGCTGTGCACGCGATGCTCCGTACGGGTGAGGTCTGGCACGATGAACCCGTGGCTCGATCAAACTGAGATGACACACGATGATGGACCGTACCACGACAGGGGTGAGCTCCGTGCGCAGCATGTCGCACGACGACCCTCAGATTCTGATTGAGCCCCCCGCTCGCATAGCAGATCTTCGGACATCCCCGCGCTGGGATGAAACCTGAATAGATGCCTGAGTTCCTCGTGAGAGGAGACTCACCCAAGATCGGACGCGACGTTGGTACTGAAGGATGAAAAACGGAAGATGATCACGCAGGCCTTGAGCTACAGACCAGTGGACCGAGCCACCCCTCCGGGACCCCGGACGGGTAAGGGAGGGCTACGCCCTGTTGACTCCCTTCACCTTATAGATGCTGCGCGGCTAATGTGGTGACCGCAAGCGAAGCGCGCGAGCCTGATGCCAACCGCGACTGCAGCAATCGCTTGTTAGGCAGCTGGCGGTGATCGGCCAACTCGCAACGCTCGGGACTCAACCCACCGGATAACAAGCGAGGTCCTCGCCGACTCTCACGACTCCGTCGTAGCGAGTCCTGACCTCAGTAACGCCCTCCTCGAGGTCCCCAACGAATAGGTGACTGAGGATTAACTGTTCGACGTCCGCGTCCGCAGCAACTTGGCCAACGACGTCGGGGGTTGCATGGAAATCGAGCGTTTCCCCCGATGCCGTGGGGGAGACTGCCAGGTGCATCACCAAAGCCGAGGCGTTGCGTGAAAATGAGACGAAGGCTGGGTCGCTGCCGGTCTGATCACCGCTGAACACAACGCTCACGCCCTGAGCCTCCACCCGGTAGGCGAGCGAGGGGACATTCGCATGCGGCACTGGTAGCGCACGCACCGTCAGACCCGCTTCCTGCAAGATCACGGTGGAGCCAGCCATTTCGACATCAACCATTACCGGGTCGAGACGCACGCCTCGCCCTGGCCCGCCGAGTGTGCCGCCGAGAATCTGAAAGGCACCAGCCTCCGGATCGAAGAGCCGCGAGAGAAACAGGTTCAGCGGTGGGTAGGCCTCGTTTCCGGAAGGACCCGCGATACGAAGTGGCTCTTGGCGGAGGCCATCACTCAGCCAGAGAATGGCGGAAAGGCCAGAAACGTGGTCTGGATGAAAATGGCTGAGTGCGAGGAGATCCAAGTCCGCCAGCTGCGCGCCCGACTCGCCGACGCGCAGAAACGATCCTCCACCTGCGTCCACCATGATCCGGGAACGACCATCGACCCAAACCACATAGCTAGACGAGGCTCGACCCGTTCCAGCGCGTGGGCCACCAGACCCGAGGACCTGCACGGCCACGCCGGTAGCGGGGCACTGCTCTTGATCGACGACGCAGGACGATGCAAAAAAAACGAAGAGGAAGCATGTCGTGTGGAACACCCGCAAGTTGAGACCCATATTCGGCATCCCTTTCTCTTCGACAAGATCCGAGCGTAAGCCCGCTGGGAGCCAGCTGCCTAACGGATCTGCGATTCTGATCTTATAAGGCGAAAGGCTGACCTCACTCGAGCGTGGCGTTACGCTGATCTTGCTCAAAGGCCTGCGGCACCCAACCCAAGGAGGCCAGCCATGTTTGTCGCAGGAATCGATGCTCACGCAACGTATTCGGTGATCGCCATCGTGAGCAACACAGGTCAGCTCGTTGCCGGACCCATCCGGATCAAGAACACGCAAGAGGATCGGCTCAATGATCTACTGGAGCAGTATCAGCCCCTGGAGGTGGTCGTCGAGACGAGTCCGGCCTGGCCGTGGCTCTTCGATCGACTCCAAGAGCGGGGGATCGACTTCGTGCTCGCTCACGCCAAGCGGCTCCGAGTCATCGCCGAGTCCAACTACAAGAGTGACGACATCGACGCCGAGTTGTTGGCGCGTATGCGACTCGCGGGCCTCATCCCCGAGGTCCATCCGAAGTGCGTCGAGCAGCGGGAGCAGGCGGTACTGCTACGCAACCGGGCACGACTCGTACGCGAACGCACACGCATGGTGAACCGCATCCATGCCCAGATCCACAACGTCGGGCTTCATCTGGAGCGTGGGCGTCTGCTCACCCAGGATGGACGCCAGTGGGTGCATGACGTGGCGTGGCCGCTGCTCGGAGCCGAGCGGCGTCTGTTCATCGACATGCAGTGGGAACTCATCGACCAGATCGTGCCGATGATCAAAACGCTTGATCGCAGGGTTGAGCACGTAGGCCGCAAGGTCCCCGCTGTAGCTCTGCTCGAGACCATCCCGGGCGTCGGTTCCTATCGGGCATTGCTCATCGCCACCGAGACGTTGCCCATCAAACGATTTCGTACACCGGGGCACCTGGTCAGCTACGCCGGTCTAGCCCCTCGCTCCTCACAGTCAGGGCTCCGGCCCATCCGCCACGGATCGATCCCCGCCGGGGCCAACCGTTGGCTGAGGGGCACCTTCGTCCGGACCGTCGTGAGCCACGTCACTCACGCGCCCGACAGCTGGCTATCACAGTCGTACGAACTGATCAGGCAACGGCTCGGGTGGCAGGTCGCTCGGGTCGCTACCGCTCGGCGCCTCGCTCGTGCTGTGCACGCGATGCTCCGTACGGGTGAGGTCTGGCACGATGAACCCGTGGCTCGATCAAACTGAGATGACACACGATGATGGACCGTACCACGACAGGGGTGAGCTCCGCGCGCAGCATGTCGCACGACGACCCTCAGATTCTGATTGAGCCCCCCGCTCGCATAGCAGATCTTCGGACATCCCCGCGGAACCTGTCAACGACAATGGGACACTCTACGGGATTAATTAGAGAGCAATATCCTGTGTGGTGAGGGAAGGGATGGGAGGATTGATGTAGACGGCCTCCGGGAGCGGTTTGGGCTTCGGCACACCTGTGACGAAGCGTTCGGGATGAGCGGCCCATGCTTCGCGGAGCACGGATTTCCTGCCGGCAATGACCTGATCGGCGTTCCCGAAGTGGACCTGCTCGGGGGTTAGCATCGAGATACCGCCATGGCGGTGCTCGGCATTGTACCAGCGGAAGAACGATCGACACAACGTCTTGGCCTGGCCCTGATCCCCGAACCGCCCGGGAAACGAGGGATGGTACTTCAAGGTTTTGAACTGAGCCTCGGAAAACGGGTTGTCATCCGACACCTGAGGCCGGCTCAACGAGCGAGTCACGCCGAGGTCAGCGAGAAGTTGAGCGGTGCATTGGCTCGTCATTGGAGCTCCCCGATCCGAGTGCAGGGTCAGGACCCGGGGCTGGACGCCATGCTTCAGGCAGCTCTGCTGGATCAACCGGCCGGCCAGGGCCGAGTTCTCCCGGTCCGCCACCATCCAGCCCACGACGTAGCGGCTGTAGATGTCCATGATGACGTAGAGGTAGTAATAGCTCCACTTCTTCGGCCCGAGTAGCCGCGTGATATCCCAGGACCACACCTGGTTCGGCGCCGTGGCCATCAACTCGGGCTTCTTGTACTCGGGATGGGTGCGCTGCGCCCGGCGTTCCTGAACCGGCACCTCGGAGGCCAGAACACGATACATCGTGCGTTCGCTGCACAGGTAGACCTCTTCGTCGAGCAGCGTGGCCACCACCTCGGCGGGTGAGCGGTCCACGAACCGCTCCGAACACAGCGTGTCGAAGACCTCGCCTCGTTCCGTCTCGCTCAATGCCCGGGCGGGCGTCGGGCGGGGCTGCCGTTGCCCGGTCGATGGGCCTCGACGACGGTAGAACGTCGATCGGGAGACCTCGAGAGCCGCGCACGCCGGTTTTACACCGACGTGCTTAGCCAGCTCATCGGCCGCCTTCAAGAGTTCGTCCCGTCGTCGAGGCTTATCCCCAGCAGCCCCGCAACTTTTCCCTGCACGTCGATGATCAGGTGTGCCTTCCTGAGCTCATTCTCGAGCCGTGCGTTTTGCCGCTCCAGCTTGCGTACCTTCTCATCCAGCGGATTCCGCTCCGGCTTGCGGCCGCGTTTCTTCGACAGGGCCTTCAGCGACCCGCTATGCGCCGCCTTGCGCCACGTCGTCAGGTGCGACGAGTACAGGCCCTCGCGCCGCAGGAGCTGACCCACCTCGCCGGGCTCGGTGCACCGGTCCGCTTCTTCGACGATCCGCAGCTTGTACGATGGACTGAACCGCCGGCGTAGCGGCCTATCTACTACCTCCGGGTCCGCAGGAGCTGCCGCGCTTCGCTTGGCCTCCCCGATTCCAGGGGCACTACCATTCTCTTCCATTCTCTCTCGCAGTCCCAACATGTTCGTTTTCTCTGCCTTCGCCCTACTCTAATTCTTTGCGTGCTCCGTGTCTCACGTACGTTGGCAGAGAGGGCCGCGCTGGGATGAAACCTGAATAGATGCCTGAGTTCCTCGTGAGAGGAGACTCACCCAAGATCGGACGCGACGTTGGTACTGAAGGATGAAAAACGGAAGATGATCACGCAGGCCTTGAGCTACAGACCAGTGGACCGAGCCACCCCTCCGGGACCCCGGACGGGTAAGGGAGGGCTACGCCCTGTTGACTCCCTTCACCTTATAGATGCTGCGCGGCTAAGATGCCCTCCGCAAGCGGAGCGCGCGACCCTCCCGTTCTCGCGACTGCAGCAATCGCTTGTTAGATGGCGGCGGGGGTACGCTGACCCATGATAGGTAACACTTTGCTGAACCATGATGGGTGACAGTCTCAGATCCTAACATGGGCCTCCACAAGGAGGCGCCATGCCATGGTTGGAGACCGATCCCATGAACGAACGAAAGCGATTCATTCTCGAAGCTGCCGCCGGCCTGTTCTCGCACACGGAGCTCTGCCTGCGTCACGGCGTCAGCCGTAAGACCGGCTACAAGTGGCTCGAACGCTACGAGTCTGAGGGACCCGACGGCCTCGGAGATCGCCCTCATCGTGTCCGGGCGCATCCACACACCACCGAGCCACACGTAGTCGATGCCGCCTTGGAACTCCGCGGACAGCGGCGACGCTGGGGTGCCGACAAGATCCGCGCTCGGCTGCTGACTCTGCACCCTGACTGGAGTGTCCCCTCCGCCCGCATCCTCCACAAGTACTTCCTCCGCGGGGGACTCGTGAAGAAGCCGCGCAGGAGTCGTAGGCGTCCGCATCCAGGCAAGCCCACAGCTCCCTTCGACGCACCCAACGCCATCTGGTCGGCTGACTTCAAGGGGGTAGTGTCCCTAGATTTGTGTAAAAGCGGATAAGCTGGACAGGAGGGAAAGAAAAACGGAAGCTCCTCTGTTGTTGTTCACTGTCACATGAACCCGGGAGTCCGGGTCTGCAGAGCAGGCTCGGAACCGGAGAGGAGCTTCCGATGCAAGAGATTGTGGAGATCGGTCGGGCCACGCAAGACGAGCTACGCGATGATTTGCGCGAGCTGTTTCAAGGCGCGATCCGGCTGACGCTCGAGATGGTGCTGGAAGAGGAGCTGAAGGCCATGGTAGGTGCACGCCGCTTCGAGCGGGTGGGAAGCCGGAAGGACCATAGGAACGGCACATACCTGAGGCGGCTGCTGACGAGCCTGGGGCAGATCGAGGTCGCCATGCCCCGGAGCCGGGACAACGGTTCGCCGGCCGACGTGATCGGCCGCTACCAGCGCAGGAGCCCCGAGCTCGACGAGATGATGGTCGAGGCGTATGTGAGCGGCGTGTCACAGCGCAAGATGGGCGACGTCACCGAGGCGCTGATGGGCGAGCGTGTTGGGCGCTCGACGGTGAGTCGTGTGGCAAAACGGCTCGACGAGGCCGTGGAAGGGCTGCGCCGTGCGCCGATCGAGGGGCCTCACCCCTATCTGTACCTGGACGCCACGTTCTTGGACGCCCGCTGGGCCCGCAAAGTCGAGAACGTGAGTGCGCTCGTGGCGTATGCAGTGGGCCCTGAGGGTCACCGACGGCTCCTGGCCGTCACGCTGGGCGCTGAGGAGTCGCAGCAGAGCTGGTCGGAGCTCCTCGAGCAACTCCAGGACCGCGGCCTCGGCGGTGTCGAGCTCGTGATCGCCGATGAGCACGCAGGCCTGGCAGCTGCGGTCCGCCGCTTCCTGCCCGAGGCACGCCGTCAGAGGTGTACGGTCCATCTGCAGCGTAATGTGGGGGCGAGGGTCCCCCACCGCCTACGCAAGCGCGTGGCGCGTGAGGTCTCGGTGATCTTCCAGACATCCGGACTCGCCGAGGCGAAGAAGCTCCTGGGCGAGTTCGGCGCACGCTGGAAGAAGGAGCTGCCCGAGGCCGTGGAGGTCCTGGAGCGGGGCTTCGGGGCAGCGACGCAGTTCTACGCGTTCCCCGAGGCGCACTGGCCCCGGCTGCGTACCACCAACAGCCTCGAGCGGCTGCACGGCGAGATCAAACGCAGGATCAAGGCCGCCGGCGCCTTCCCGGACCGGGCCAGCGCCCTCAGGCTCATCACGGCCGTCGCACTCAGGACCACACACGTCTGGGGCGACCGGCGTTACCTCGACCTCTCACTCCTCCAGAAACAGGAGGTCGCCCAAGCAGCCTAGCCGAAGGCGAGGAGCTTCCTCCGCTTTTACACACAAATCGGGACTTGACCGCCGAACTCACGGAAAAGGCGAGTAAAGACGCGACGGGAGGCGGAGTAGGTGGTGCCCTCGAGCCCCTGGCAGGCGAGCAGATAACGACTGAAGCCATCCTGGACGGTGAGTGGGTAGCAGTAACAACCGTCGAGGGTCTTGAACTGACCCTTGAAGTCAGCCGACCAGATGGCGTTGGGTGCGTCGAAGGGAGCTGTGGGCCTGCCTGGATGCGGACGCCTACGACTCCTGCGCGGCTTCTTCACGAGTCCCCCGCGGAGGAAGTACTTGTGGAGGATGCGGGCGGAGGGGACGCTCCAGTCAGGGTGCAGAGTCAGCAGCCGAGCGCGGATCTTGTCGGCACCCCAGCGTCGCCGCTGTCCACGGAGCTCCAAGGCGGCATCGACTACGTGTGGCTCAGTGGTGTGTGGATGCGCCCGGACACGATGAGGGCGATCTCCAAGGCCGTCGGGTCCCTCAGACTCGTAGCGTTCGAGCCACTTGTAGCCGGTCTTACGGCTGACGCCGTGACGCAGGCAGAGCTCCGTGTGCGAGAACAGGCCGGCGGCAGCTTCGAGAATGAATCGCTTTCGTTCGTTCATGGGATCGGTCTCCAACCATGGCATGGCGCCTCCTTGTGGAGGCCCATGTTAGGATCTGAGACTGTCACCCATCATGGTTCAGCAAAGTGTTACCTATCATGGGTCAGCGTACCGTGAGCACTGTCTAACAAGCGATTGAAATGAGGGAGCGTAGAACGTGAATTCGGACCGAGCGGCCACCCCTCACCTTCCGCGCCCGGTTTTGCTCTTTTCCGGAGGCTGACGGTTTTGTCGTTGGTCGGCGCGGGTCGTCGCTAGGTTGGACCGCCACCAGGAGCTAGCGCTGCTTCCGCTCAGCGACGAAGAGGCTGGGCCTTTGCTGGCCTCCGTGCCGGAGGACAAGCGAGGGGAATGTTGGTGGCTCATACTCCGCGATGGCACTGCTGTCGAGGGGGATCTAGGTGGAGGAGTGATGCTCCTTGCGGAGATGCGTCTCACCCGTCCGCTGGGCCGCGTCCTTCGCGCGGTACGACTCTCTCCGGTGATTGACGCGCTTGACAGGGCCTTGGCCCGGAACCGTGCGCGCCTCGGCCGCTTCGTCCCGGAGGGCCCCGCACCGCGGCGATATCCCTGATGTGGCTCGGCCCTTCTGCGCCATTTAACAAGCGATCACTACCGACGCGGTAGCCATCAGGCTCGCGCGCGGCGCTTGCGGTCGGCACATTAGCCGCGTAGCAGAGCCGGAGGCACACATCGCGTGCCGGAGACGACCGAGCACCGCGAAGCGGGCGGAGATCAATCGCAGATCCGTCCGGCAGCGTGAGAGATGAGCCGGACGCACAAGGCGGGCGTGAAACACAGACAGAAGCAAGACACCATCGATGACAGTACTAGTGGTTGGAGCGACAGGTAAGACGGGGCGGGCCCTAGTGGAGCAGTTGCTGGGCAAGGGTCACGATGTTCGCGCTATTGTCCGCTCGCCTCGCAAACTCCCCGCGAAGGTTCGGGATCACCCAAACGCGACAGTCATAGAGGCGAGTGTGCTCGACTTGACTGATGAGGAGATGGCAGAGCATGTAAGGGACTGTGATGCCGTGGTCTCGTGCTTGGGGCATGTAATGGATCTAAAGGGGATGTTTGGAGACCCTAAGAGGCTGTGCACAGACGCGACGCGCCGACTGTGTGATGCAATCGAGAAGAATCGCCCCACCAAACCCACCAAATTCATCCTCATGAACACGGTTGCGGTCCAGAATCCCGACCTCGAAGAGAAGAGAGCCTGGTTCGAGCGTTGGCTCCTGGCTCTCTTGCGCCACACCCTGCCTCCGCATCGGGATAATGAAACTGCGGCAGAGCATCTCCATCAGAGCGTGGGGAAGGAGAGTAAACACGTTGATTGGTGCGGCGTCCGCCCAGATTCGTTGGTCGACGCTGAGATTTCTTCGTATGACATAGAAGAGTCCCCCTCCACCAGTATTCTCACTGGCCGCCCTACCGCCCGAGCCAATGTAGCTCACTTCATGGTCGAGCTCGTCGAGAACGCAGAGCTTTGGAGCACATGGCGGTTCGGGATGCCGGTCATAATGAACTCCAACGGGAGAAGCGAATGGGCAGTTCAGATCAGCTGGGCCGGATGTGGAAATGTGGTCTTAAGGATTCTCACGAGATGGAGAGAGAGATGAGCCGAATCACAATTACCGCGATCGTGACGTTCGCCCTCGGCAGCCTGTCGGCGAACGGATCTTCCCAAGCTCTCCCCTGGGTAGCGCCCGAATCCGTCGGCATATCCGCTGAACGACTCAGCCGGGTGGATGCTCTCTTCGAGTCGTATATCGCTGATGGCCGAATGGCCGGAGTCGTTGTGGCGATCGCGAGGAAGGGAAGGCTGGCTCACTTTCGGACCCTCGGTCGGATGGATATGGCGAAGGATCCGCCAATGAGAGAGGACGCCATATTCCGGATGGCTTCAATGACCAAGCCCATTACGAGCGTCGCCGTTCTGATGCTCCACGAGGAGGGGCATTTTCAGCTCGAGGATCCCGTGTCTTGGTATATCCCCGAACTTTCCGGAATGTGGCCTGAGACGACGCCAGCCCAGGAAGGCGAAGTACGGGAGATGACCGTCAGGGATCTGCTGACCCACACGGCGGGACTGCCGGCGAGCGGGCGTGATCCCCGGCATGACCAGGTGTGGGACGACGCTGATCTAACGCTCAAGCAGATTATGGCTGGGATCGGCAAGCATCCCCTGGCGTATGCTCCCGGAACAGAGTGGAGATATAGTCGCGCGACAAGCGTCCTGGGGTATCTCGTAGAGGTCCTGTCTCACCAGCCTTTCGAGGCGTTTCTCGAGGAGCGGATCTTTCGGCCGCTCGGAATGGTGGATACCGGTTTCTTCGTTCCGGAGGTGGAGTCCCATAGGCTACCGGCAGCCTACGCGGTCAATGAAGAGAGTGTGACCGAGGAACTATGGCCGCAGCCGCGAGCTCAGGATCTGCAGCTCCCCAACGCACCGCTCGGAAGCGGCGGTCTCTTCTCAACGGCCAATGATTACCTTCGCTTTTCGCAGATGCTTCTGAACGGAGGTGATCTCGACGGCGTTCGCCTGCTAAGCCCCAAGACAGTCGAGCTCATGATCACGGATCACCTCCCTCCTGGAGTGGACCTTCCAGTCCGGTTTGGCCGGCGATATCGACTGGCGGGCTACGGCTTCGGACTGGGCGTTCGCGTAAGAGACGACCTCGCCGAATCACAAATGCCGGGCAGCCTCGGGGAGTATGGTTGGGGCGGCGCGTATGGAACGTATTTTCTTATCGATCCCAAAGAAGAGCTTGTGGCGATGTTCCTGCCACAGCTGCGCGGGTCGGCCTTTTTCCCGATCCGTCGACAATTCAACAACGCCGTATATCAGGCGCTCGTGAACTGAGCGGGAAACCTGGGGACATGACATGACTGAACAACAAGGCAAATCGCTGACTAGACGGTATCGTGGTGCGATTCTTGGGATAGTAGTTGCGGGTCTGTTGGTCACAGCGTTTCTAGGGTGGTCCATGACATGCCCCTGTGAGCGAACGCCTGGAGGTTATTTGTTCGGTGGCAGCGCTGAGGAACAGATTGCCGATTGGTCTTTCGCCAACGATGTCCCTCTGTGTCAGATTCAAGTCGGCGCCGGCCTGCTGCCTTACTCAATCAACCTCAACTGTATGGCAACGAGCACCGGAGAACTTTATCTCAGCTGTGGCCAGTGCGATGCCAAACGGTGGGGCGGTGTAGTGCTTGACAACAGCAGCCTTAGAATGCGACTGGACGGGACTGTATACCCTGTGACTGCTATCCGGGTACTGGATCCAAACGAACTAGATCGTGCGTGG
Organism: Longimicrobiales bacterium; assembly: GCA_965248195.1. Taxonomy (GTDB): domain Bacteria; phylum Gemmatimonadota; class Gemmatimonadetes; order Longimicrobiales; family Gaopeijiaceae; genus UBA822. Next base: position 508,783 of record CBDFIQ010000001.1, read on the forward strand.
GACGCGAGGGTGGACAAGCTGCAGGTTCACAGTTCACCTATAAACCCGGCAGTACCTGTTGGCACACCCCGTCCGGATCATTGGTGGTCGTTCCATGTGGTAGCCCGTTAAAGTGGAGTTGGCCGCGGCGGGCAACCCATCTTGAGTTCCACCCTAATCGCCGAGGAGACGACCGATGGCCCGCGTTCTTGTGATCGATGACGACGAGGAACACCGCACGCTCGTCAGACACATGCTAGTCGGGGAAGGCCACCAGATCGACGAGGCGCTCGACGGTGCAGAAGGCCTGCGGCTCTTCGGGAAAAGCCCGCCCGATTTGGTTCTCACCGACATCAACATGCCCGGTTTGGATGGGCACGAGGTGATCACGGCCATCCGGGTGCTGCACCCCGAGGTCCCGATCATTGCGGTTTCGGGCGGGGGTGCGATTGCGAAAGACGAGCTCCTCGTGAAGGCCTCGGCTCTTGGCGCGGTCGAGATCATCATGAAGCCCTTCGAGTTCACGCAACTCGTCGGCGCGGTCAAACGGGCGCTTGCGCGATGATTGATCCCGAGCTCTGAGGTGCTGTGGGTCAAGAGGTACTGGCGCCTTGGTACTCAACCACCCGTAGGTTCCTCCACCGCACCTTGATCCCGCCCCCATCGTGGATCTGGAGCGCGATGTGACCTGTGGCCTCACCGATCTTTTCGTCCGTGAGGTCGATCATCTCGGTGCCGTTCAGCCAGGTCGTGACGCGTGAGCCGACGACCCGGATCTTCATCTCGTTCCAGTCGCCCATGCGGAGCGCGTGGTCCTTCTCCGGTTCCGGCTGGACGAGCCAGCCGCGCCCATACGATTCGTAGATCCCGCCCGAGTAGAGCCCCGGTGGGGCGACTTCGGTCTGAAATCCGGTGATGATCACGCCGTCGAGCGTCGAACGGAAAAAGACACCGCTATTGCCGTCCGCCTCCTGCCCGAACTCGAGCGTAAGCTCGAAGTCCTTGTACATCGCGTCCGTGCGGAGGTAGCCGTACGCCGCGTCCGGGCCGCTCTCACAGACGAGCTCGCCGTCTTCGACGTACCAGCGCTCGGTTCCGTGGATCGTCCACCCGTCGAGGCTCTCGCCGTCGAAGATGGAGACGGGCTCCTGGGCCACGAGCGGGGTCGCGATCAGCAGAGCCGCGACCACTCTGCGCGGGATGTGTCTCAGCTCAGCCCCCCCCACCGATTGGCCGGATCTTGATGTTGCGATACCAGACCGGCGTACCGTGATCCTGCAGCCCAATCGAACCGGAGGGTGCGCGGGCGTAGTGCTCCTCCTCGCCGAACTTGCTCGCCGCGACCAGCGCCTCCCACTCCTCCGCATACAGCTCGTACTCGACCGTCATCTCCCCGTTGAGCCAGTGCTCGACATGATTTCCCTCGACCACGATCCGCCCGGTGTTCCACTCACCGACCGGCTTCGTCGGGCGCACGAGCGCCGACTGCAGGTCGTAGTTGTCGCCTGTGAGATGCGTGTTCATGTCCATCGTGCCCATGTCGATGTAGGCCGCATCGTCGAGCACCTGGTACTCCGCGGCAACCTGGAACAGGCCCTTGCCGTCCTTTTCCTGCACGCGGTAGAAGACGCCGCTGTTTCCTTCCGGGCCGACCTTGAAATCGAAGACCAGCGCGAAGTCCGTGAACTTCGCAACGGTGATGATGTCGCCCCCGTCCATGTTACCGCTCGTCGACTGACCGACGAGCTCGCCTCGCTCGACCTTCCAGCCTCCGGTCGGGAAGTCCTCGCGACCGTATCCCCGCCAACCGTCCGTGGAGACACCGTCGAAGAGCAAGGTCCAGCCGGCCGCCACCTCTTCTGCGGCGAGCATGTTGGGTCCCGGCGCCTCAGCCATCGCGTCGGCGGTGGGCGCGTCGTCCCCACCGCTCCCGCATGCGGCGATCGTAAAAAGTGCCAGCAGCGCCGCGAATCCGGTGAGTGTCCTCACAGGACCTCCATTTTCTCTGGATCCCAGATGACCACCTTCTCGTCGAAGTAGCTGTCGTTGCACGCGAGTGCCGGGGCGGCCGCCCTCAGCCCGAAGCTCGCGTCTTCGGTCACGGGTGTACCCTCTCTGACGCCGCTGAAGAAGTGCATGAAGTGGTCGAAGTGCGCGCCTTTGTACGTGTCCTCGGCCAAGTAGACGCTCTCGGCCGGCGGAAGCATCTGCGCCCGGGCCTCGACCGCCTGCGCCATCTCGTCGCTCTTCATCTGTAGGAAGACGTCCGTCGGGTTGACCGCCTTGTTGCGACGCAGCACGACCTCGGTCCACGTCACGTCCATGGCGCCCTCGCTTCCCACCAGCCGGAGGAACGTGGTGCCCGACGTGCCATCGACGAAGTTGACTCGCAGCGAGAGGTTGAATGGGGGATGCGTGTCGGCCTCGGGGTAGTCGAACATACCGAGCAGGATGTCCGGCACCTCGCGGCCGTCCTTCCAGTACCGGAGGCCCCCTTGGGCCATGATCTTGCGCGGTCCCTTGGACGACGTCACGAGGTGCAGGCTCGAGAAGAGGTGCACGAAGAGATCTCCCGAGACGCCCGTTCCGTAGTCGCGGTAGTTCCTCCATCGGAAGATGCGGAGCGGATCGTACGGCAGCCGGGGGGCGCTGCCGAGGAACATGTCCCAGTCCACGGTCTGCTCCGAGGCGTCTTCCGGGATCTCGTACTGCCAGGCGCCGATCGGGTCGTTGCGGGCCCAGAAGCCTTCGGCGTAGTTGAGCTCGCCGATCGCGCCCTCCTCGAGCAGCTCCTTGGCCTTCTCGTTTCCGAGCGAGCTCATGCCCTGGCTGCCCACCTGAAAGGTCTTGCCGGACTCCTGCTGAGCTCGGACAAGCTCTGCGCCCTGCTCGATCGTGTGCACCATCGGCTTCTCGCAGTACACGGCCTTTCCAGCTCGCAGCGCGTCCACCGACATCTGCATGTGCCAGTGATCGGGGGTCCCGACGATGACGGCGTCGATGTCGTCTCGCGCCAGGATCTCACGGTAGTCTCGCGTGGTGAAGACGTCTGCACCGTGGAGTTCCTTGGCACGCTCCAGCCGGCCGTCGTAGCAGTCGGCAGCGGCGACGAGCTTCACGCCTGGCACCTGAAGCGCCGTGTCCACGTCGGTCATGCCCATGCCGCCCGCGCCGATCACCGCGAGTTGAACCTGGTCGTTGGCGGACTGGTATCGGCGAGCGGCAAGCGCGTGCACGTCTCGGCGCTCAGCAGCCGACAGGATCCTAGGTGTCGCGCCGGCGGCCAACGCTCCGAGGGCGAGGTTGCCGACGAACGCGCGCCGGGACTGAGGGACTCCACCGGAACTCGTCAAAGCACTGGATCTCCGTGGGGTTTGGGCGGCCGGCGCCCCTTGCTGGGCAGCAATCGGGCCGGACTGTAGAATACGCAGCGGGCGCGACGATCGCCAGCGATCCTAACCGGTGACTTGACCGCCAGAGCGCCTTGCATCCTGATTGCCTCCCGTAGAACGGCGGAGGCTGACCACAGCTGGGCTTGGGGAGGGAACTTGCGGTCTCCCGGGGTTGTCGGGCCCTCGCGGTCTCCCCTACGTTGCCATCCACGCTGCACGGATCCGCTACGGATTGGTGCCGAGTGGCTCGTGAGAAGGGGGCTGAGAAGAGCGGGCCACGCAGATCCTTACGCTGTCACCTCCGAGAGAAGGCGAAGCCGTCAGAGTTGGTCGGACTCGCATGATGCAATGGGGAGCCATGAGCAAAAAGAGATTCGAGTCCCTGACCGCACCCTGCACGCTTCTCATGCTCATCTCCCTGGCCGTTCTCACTGTGCCGGTTAGAGCCCAGACCAATAACTCGTCCGTGCGGGGACTCCTAACCGGATACGGGTCCGTGGGCTATTCGGCGGTGCCGAGCGATCAGTTTCAGAACGACTTCACCACGAAATTTGCCCCCACTCTTCTCTTCCAGGTCCATGACGACATCCTGTTCGAGGGAGAGTTCGACTTCGAACTCGAGGACAATGGGACGGAGGTGCATCTCGAACACGCCCAGATCCACTACCTGGGGTTCGAGCACTTGCAGTTCTCTGCCGGCATGTTCCACCTGCCGTTCGGCGTCTGGATGCACGCGGACTGGATCAACCGGATGCCGACCCCGCCGCTCCTCTACGAGGACTCCCACGGCGCACCTCCCGAAGGCGCCCTACTTCCGCTCCCCCTCGACGTGGGTGTGATGGCCAAGGCGACCCTCCCCCTGATCGACGGGTGGAGAACCTCCGCAGCCCTCTGGGTGTCGCAGGGGCCGGCTTCGGGTCTCGGGATCCACGCTCATGGAGATGAGGGCCAGGACGACGAACCGGCCTCGGACGCTGCCCCTCTCAGCTATGGTGCCAACTTCGAAGACAACAACTCGGACAAGATGGTGGGGCTCCGGCTTCGAGCGGTCTCCGGCGGCGGACTGACCCTGCAAGGGTCCGGATTTCGCGCGGTCTACGACGAGGCCGGGGACTTGAGCGTTCACGGCCTGAACCTGTCCCTGATCTGGACCCCCGGGAGGGGGCCACAGCCCCTGCTCGACTTCCGAGGAGAAGGGATTTTGCTCATCCAGGAATATCCCGACCAGAATGCGGTGGAGTCCGTGGAGTACGGTGGATATTACCTTCAAATCAGCCGGCGGCTCGACGCATTCGAGCCCGTGGTGCGATGGTCGCACCTTCCGCGGGCTCTTGCCGGTGACGGGCCGGTCGTGGAAAGGCGGCGACAGCTCGCTGTCGGGTTGAACTACTGGATCTCCCCCTCGGTGCCCGTCAAGTTCGCTTACCACTTCGAGCTAGGCGGAACCGACGGCTTTTCCCTCGCATGGGTAGCGGGGTTCTAAATGAAGATTCCACATCGCATGGCGCTCCTCGGATTTGCCGTCTCGCTGATGGCCGTCGGATGCGCGGGGTCAACGGGTCAGCAGCGGGTCGCCGATGTCGACCAAGGAGCTCGCATCTGGACAGGGATGTGCGTCCGCTGCCACAACCGCCGTTCGGCCCCCGAGTTCACTGTCGAGCAGTGGCCGGTCATTGTGAACCACATGCGCACCCGGGCGGACCTGACGAAATCGGAGGCCGAGGCTGTGGCCTCTTTTGTGCGGGGGCTGAGGGAGCGGGTGAACCCGTGAAGCGACCGGCGCCGGGGCGGGGAGTGGCGCCATCTCTTTGCCGACTCGGATCACTACCCGATCAATCCATAGCCTGCACGCCGATTCAGAACTCGGTCTCCCGGGCTGTTGGAGAGGGGGAGTGACACCGGATCCGGCTCACCAGAGTTAGTCGCGCTTGCATAGCGCGTGGGTCAAGAGGACATTGGGGGTATGAACAGAAAGTCGGACCCGCTGGCATTGTTCCGTGCGCTCCATGGGCGCCGCGTCTGGAGCGTTGCGGTGGCCTACCTCGTCGTCGGTTTCGGACTCGTCGAGGCCTCGGAGCTCGTTTTCTCACGCTTCCAGCTACCAGCGACTGCAGTAGACGTAGTCCTCGCCGTCCTCCTCTTCGCATTTCCGGTCGCCCTGCTCTTGGCTTGGAAGATTGGGACCGACGAGAAGGGCATTGAAGTCCCGGCCGTCTTTCCGCTGTTTGCCCTTCTTCTTGTTGGCACCGGGTCTGCGTGGCTGGGAGTGCGGGTGCTCCAAACCGGCCAAGCCGAAACACCCGCGCCTCCCGGTGCGGAGCCGCTAGTCGTTTTGATGGACTCTCCGCATCCTGCCAGGGTCTACGACGAGGAGACGCGGGCCGTTAACGGAACCAACGCCGACGTACTCAGGGACATCCTCCTCGATCTTCCCATTCGACGCCAGCGGGAATCGATCGGTCCGGATTGGCATCGTGACGAGGAGATTCTTCAGTTCGATCCCGACTTGATCGTGATTCACTACTCGGGCTTCCGGCAGGAGGACGGTACCGGGCCGCGCGCGCGACTGAAGCTGCTGATCAGCTACTTCGCGGAGTCGGATACCCGCTTCCTAGTCTATAGTCGAGCCAACGAGGAGGCCCTCGGACAGAACATGAGGGACCTGCTTTCGGACTTGGAGGCAGAGTACCCAGGCCTAATGTCGCGGATGGGCGTATTCGGACTCTTGGACTATGGTCCTCCTAGCTGGCTCAGCCCCTTGACGGCGAATCCGATCAAGCTACGCGTCAAGGAGATACTCGGCCTTTAGCAGGAGGCGTAGCTCGTCGGGTGTGGCCCGGTGTGACGTTAGATGCCACTTCAAGTAGTGTCGGAAGTCGACCTCCCGTTACGTTGGGCGATCAAACCGCTCCAGGCTGGAGGTGGTGAAAATGGGCGTGGACGTCTCGACCGCGATCACCATAGTTTGTCCGCGGCTCCGGGTGAGCGATTTCGCAGGGGACCCGAGCAACGCGCCGGAATGGTACGTGAATATCAAGTCGGTCGACTGGGTGACCGAGCCCATACCCGAGATCGGATCTCGCGTGGCCTTCGTCGCCCGTTTCCTTGGACGCCGCCTCGCCTACACCTATGAGATCACCGAGTTGAAGCCTGGCCGTCGAATGGTCATGCGAACGGCCGAAGGGCCCTTTCCAATGGAGACTATCTATACCTGGGAGGATGCACCCAAGGGCGCCACGAGAATGACACTCAGGAATCGAGGCCAGCCGTGGGGCTTCTCGCGAATCATGGCCCCTCTCATGGTCTTGGCGATGCGGCGGGCAAATCGGAAGGATCTGCGACTCCTCAAGGCGATTCTGGAGAGCCGTGGCTCCGCGGCAGAAGCATGATGGTGGTTCGTGGGAGGCTTCCGGAAGCTCCCCCGGATGAGGGCTATCACTTCACGAGCGCGACCCACGACCATGCGGTGACCACAACGTTCGTTCCACTATCGGGCGCCCGCGCCGCCCTGCGCCGAGGGGGTGGACGCGGGTTCGAGATCCGCACGATCGAGCTGGTTCACGCCGTCGATGATCCTGGCGTAAGCCCGCACGATCTGCCCGAGGCCCACGGCCGGAATCCAGTCCGGTGTGTCCTGCTCGGTATGCTTGATCTCGGGTGAGGTGATGACCTGAATAGACGGAACGTCCCGGGCCATCCTGCCCATCTCACCTGACGCGCCGGGCTCCATGTCTCCTGTGACCGCTACGTTCAAGCGGTTGAAGGAGTCGAGCACGGTGCCGAGCAGTCTGTCACTGCCCCACACCCACCACCGCATGGGGGAGACCGCGTTCGTCTTACGCAGAGTCGGTCCCCAGTACTTCGTCCGCACGATGGCCACGTGCTCCAGATTGATGGCGAGCACGGTGTTCGCGAGCGCGGTCTCGAGATTGTCGTGGAGCCAACGGGTGCCCGGCCCGGAGTGATGCCCCACCGAGCCGAGAAAGCGGATGGTGCGCCGGCGCTCGAACTGGGGAACCTTCGCGAAGTGCTCGAGCAGGCCCATCATGGCGGCAAGCCCCGACGCGTTGTCCGAGGCCGCTTGGAAGTAGCCGTCCATGTGCGCGATGATGAGGATCTCCTCATCGCTCATCCCCGGAAGTGTGCCCCAGACGCTGGACGCCTGGAGGCCTGCAACCACCTCGCTCTGCATCTCGAGGTTCACCGTAACTCGCTCGCCCCTCCCGAGCAGCTCACGGAGCATCAAGCCGTCCTCGTACCCGAGGTTGAAGCCCGGCCTACCCGAGGTCCGTTGCCAGACCGCGAAGTTATCCGAGATTCCGTACACGATTCCGACCGCCGCCGCCCCGTACTCGAACGCTCGGGCAACCGACCCCTCCGTTCGAATCGAATGCCGGAGCGTACCCGGCCTCGGAATATCCATGATCAGCACGGCCTTTCCACGAACATCGCGCCCGATGTAGTCGGCGTCGCTACCGGTCCCGAGCCACACCAACTCGAAATCGAGCCCGCCGGGAGGCGTCGATTCAGCGCCCTGCGGCGGTCGGGCAGACTCCAGCTCGAACGATCGGACACCTGCGCCGAAGGTGATCGTCCAGCTCTCGGGCTTCCACTGCGGCCCTACGTCGAAAGACTGCCGGTGTACGTCCTCCAGGCCGTTCGCGCGGAAGTATCGCTCGACCCAGTCCTGCGTCTCCTCGTGGCCGACTGTGCCGATGTTCCGGCCCCAGAAAACGTTGCCGCGGTCCCGATCGGCGAGAGAAATCGCGTCGACCTCCATGACAATGGACTTCAGCCGATTCCCATCGATATCTGCATATTTCTGGTCATCGGCCCGTAACGGGATCTGGATGAAGGCGTCGTCCCGTACGTCGCCGGAGGAGTCGAGGAGCGGTTGTCCCAGAGGGTTCGGGGCGTTCTGAGCGGTCAGGGAACCACTCGTGAGGACCGCGAGAATCGCCATTGCCCCCAACATTCGCCCACCATGGCACCGCTCTTGAACGGGGACCATCAGATCTACCTCCGATACCTGCGTGGAGGCTCCTTGCGGCGCTCGGCCAGGAAGGCAACGACCTAGCATCACTGCACCCCCGAAAGAACCTCCTCGAAGGTCTCGACGGAGATTCCGACCGCCAACTGGTCGATCACGGCGCGCCGGATCCGGATCCACTCGTCGTCCCACTCGCCCAAGTCGAAGAGGCGGGCGTTTCGGTTGTTCAGCCGGAGCTGCCAGGGGTCACCGTCGAACACGCCCTCGCGAAACGATCCCTCCTGCTCTGCGATGATGGTGAATTCTGCGACAGCCCGGCCATCCAGGTTCACAAGCATGACGTCGGCCTCGGCGCGCACGACGCGCTCGCCTGAGGTGACGCGGTAGGTCACGGTGTCGCCGATTTCATACGTCACCCATCTCCGGCTCGAAGTCCTGCCGGAATTCTGGTCGGAGCTTCGGCCTCCGCCCCAACCACGGCCCCGGCACTCGTCACCGCCCAGACCCGCTCCGCGGCCACGGTCCCGCCCCCGGCCCGGTCCGTCACATTCGTCGCGGCCCGCATCCCGCCCCCGCCTCCGGCTCAGATCCTGCCTCCGGATCACGGCTGTGCGTTCCTTGACCTCTACGTTCTCATCCGAGATCCTGATCGAGGTGACTTCGACCATGACACCGTAGTCCGCGCCGATAAGATTGAGTGCCCGGCCCACCAACGCGGAGGACTGGGGGATGCGTCCGCGCAGCAGCCCGCGGAGCTCCCGGCGCAGAATGTTGGCATCCGCCATCTGCACGAACGGCGGGGGGTCACGCCAATACCCTGTCTCCATGCCTTCGTCGAGGTCGACCTCGAGCTCGGCACCCACGATGTCACGGACCCGCCCGGTCGCGGACACAGGGAGCGCGGCCACGACCACCGTCCCCATCGCCAACGTGCGATCCTGAAGCCCACGTACTTCCAGAACGATGGGGCGAGGGGTCGAGCGGCGCACAGACAGAGCCCGCTCGGCCACGCCGTAGGCGGCTCTCGGCCTACGGTCCCCCAGCTCGACCTCGGCCCAGTCGATGATGACACGTGTTTGCGCATCGAGAGAGGCCTCCCTCTGGTCCCGCGACGGCGAGAAGTTGTCCCGCACGGAAGCGAACGCTCGAATGGCATCCTCCCATCGTCCCTCGCGCGAAGCGTCCTCGCCCTCGACCATGTACCACCCGATGGCCCTTTCGAAGGCAGTCCGGCGGGCCACCCGGTAGCCGTCAGGCTCCAGGAGCCGCATTCCGACCGAGCGCACACGTGACATGAGCCGATCGATCGCCTGGAACTGACGAGCGGCGCCAACCGGCTCACCCCGGCCATCGACATAATCGGCCTCTTCAAGAGCGAGCATTATCGCCGAATCGCCCACGATCAACAGCCGGTCTCTGGCCTCCTGAAGCGACGAGTCTCTTTCCACCGCGTCCGCATACCGGTACGCGGCCTCCATGTACCGGCCCTGGGCCTGAAGCTCGAGCCCGTCGTTGAACCGGTCTGTCGCCGACGCGCACGCCGTGGCGAAGAGGAGCGGAAATGCGAAAAATAAGCTTCTGCGTGTCGTGGCCATGGTCGATCCTTACCCCGAGCCCGTGGAATTGTCGCATGCAATCATGTCTCTTCTCAAGTTTCGAATCGCAACAGCGACGGCGCAACAATTTTTCGTCACAATCTTCACCGTCCGCTCGTTCTCCTATGGACGGGGGTGGCGAGGCCCTTGCCCCGGTGGGGCGCCCGCGTCAGATCCCTTCGAAGGGATGACGCCTGTGCGAAAGGAGCGTTGCGCTACTTTCGGAGATCCGAGCCACGTGAGCTTTGAAGCGACATTCGAGGAGCTTTATCCGGGCCTGTTCCGGTACTGCCACCGATTGACCGGCGATCCGGATCTGGCCGACGACGTGGCCCAGGAGGCCTTCGTGCGGCTGTACGACCGTCGGGTGGAGGGGACGGAGGAAGGCCTTCGAGCGTGGCTCTTCCGTACGGCCACGCATCTGGTGCGGGATCGGCACCGCGTGGGCGAAAACCGACGGCGGCTTCTCGAAGCCCATCCCGTCGAGCCGGGCGGCCCGGAGCCTCCCGACGAGGCGGTTCAAAGACAGGAGCAGGTGGCCCATGTGCGTAAGGCACTGGAACACCTGAGCGAACGAGAACGGGAGATGCTGCTCATGCGGCACGCAGGCTTCAGCTATCGAGAAGTCGCTGAGGCGGTCGAGGTCGCGCCGAGCTCGGTGGGCACGCTACTGGCGCGTGCCGAAAGGAATTTCGTGAGTGTTTATAAAACTCCAGGAGAGAGTGATGTCGCACCTCGATGACGGACGGCTTCGTGCCCTGATGGACGAGGAGTTGGGCGACGCGGACGCGGGTGCGCTGCGGCTTCACCTAGAGGATTGTGACGCCTGCAGGGATCGCATGGCCGAGCTGGAGGAACGCTCCACGCTGGTCGTCCAGGCGCTCCGGCTGCTCGACACGGCCGCACCCTACGCAGGAGCGCGCGACGCGGTGCTCGAACGCATCGGGTCGTTGCCTGGTGAGGCGCGGGTCGGCCCGACCCGACCCGTGGCTTCGGTGCAGCGCGCTGGGTCGAAGCGCGGTGCGACGGCGCTCCGCACATCGCTCGCCCGCGCCGCGATTTTGGTGCTCTTCTTAGGCGTCGGGGTCGTGACGGCGCTGCCGGCTTCACCCGTACGCGGGTGGATCGCCGCCGGCTGGGCGCGGGCCGCTGATCTCTTCGACTCCCAGGACGAGGCAGGGACCCCGGTCGGTCCCACCGAAGAGGCCACTCCCTCGACTCCGGACGGAAGCGTCGGGACCCAGAGCGGCACTCCCGCGGGGGTGCGACTCGACGCCACCCCCGGGGAAATCTCGATCGTGCTACGTGGGATCGGGTCCGGCACCTTGATCGTGGTCCGTTTGGTTCCAGGTGGAGAGGCCGGCGCCTTCGCCGACGACCCGGCCACCTTCCGCACCGCCGAGGGACGCATCGAGGTGATCGGCGCGGCGGACCGCGTTCTTGTGGATCTCCCTCAGGACGCTGCCGCCGCATCGATTGAGGTGAACGGCGGTATATACCTCAGAAAGGAAGGCGACCGGATCGACGTGACCGGTCCGATCGAGGCGAGAACGACCGAGGAAATCCACCTGAGGGTGCGGTAGCGCGCGGCCCGTGGGATTGAGATTGGAGGAGACCTGGTAGACCGATGATGTCCCCGCTGATGCTCACCGCCGCGCTTGTAGTCATGCAGGTGCCTGCCGGTGGAGCGACCCCTGACGGAGCCGCCCCCAGGGGAGAGTTTCGCGACGACGAGACACCCGCCGGAGTGATCGAGGGGGTCGTGCGCACCCACGAGGGGACGCACGCTCGCCCCCTCCCCTACGCCATCATCCAGGTCTCGACCCTAGGCAAGCAGCGGGTGACCCTGGCCGACAGCCTAGGGCGATACCGTATCGAGGAGGTGCCCCAGGGGACGGTGCGTCTGCGGGTCAGCCATGTCGCTCACCGTTCGGCGCGGGTGACCGTGGCGATACCCGACGGTGGAACCGTCTCCCTCGACATCGATCTCGAATGGAGCCCCCTGGCGCTCCAGCCGATCAGGGTGCTAGCCGATAGGCTGGCCCCACCGAGAAATCCAGCACGAACGGACACGCCCCTTCCCACCTTGGAGGTGATGGCTCTTGGAGTGAGCCCGGGACTCGGCGAGACCGGACTCGGCGAGGCGGCCGCGGCTCTGCCCGGTAACGATCCGGCCGATCCCTCGGACGTCCTGTTCATGCGGGGTTCGACGACCGATCTGAAGCTCGTTCTGCTCGACGGCGCACCCATCTATACGCCGTTCCACCTCGGGGGTCTTCTCAGCAGTTTCGATGCGTCTGCGCTCGGAGCGGCAGCTCTGCACACGGGGGGCGCTCCAGCTCGCTACGATGGAGGGCTGTCCTACATCCTCGACCTACGGACTCGCGCGCCCCAGCGTGATCGGCTTCACGTGCGGGGAGGCCTCGACCTCATCAGCGCTAACATCGCGGCCGAAGGACCGATCGGGAGAGGTGTAAGTTTCGCTGCCTCCAGCCGAAGCCTGCACGACTACGGGGCCGCGATCTTGGGCGGTGGGCACACCCCATACGGGTACCGGGACGCTCTGGGTCGCATCGACACTCGGTTGGGTGGGGGTCATTCCCTGAGCGCCACTGCATTCTGGAACCGGGAGTCCGTCCTCCTCAATCTCACGCGAAGTGACGCGAGCCCCGGCGCGGCATTTGCAGTCCCCAAGAACGCGACATGGGGGAATCACGCGCTTGTCCTCGCTTACCGCGGGCGTTTGGGCGACATCGCGCTCGACGCAACGGCCTCCGCAAGCGGCTACCAGGCCGAGCTTCCGCTGCGGCCGTCTCAAGACGGCCCGACCCCTCCGGCCGATAACGACGGGCTCCTGGCCGGAGCAGAGACCGGCCGATTGCGTCTGGCCCTCGACGGTTCCGCCCCGCTGGGCCGGTCCCGGCTCCGATTTGGCGCGGTGCTTGACCGGACGGAGACCCTCTACTCGGCTCGCCCGTTCACGGATGTAGGAACTGGCACCGGCGTCGCACGGGCAGCAGAGGGACTCGCGGCCGGCGTGTACTTGGACGGCGTACGGAACCTGGCTCCGGGGCTCGACTTGCGAGTCGGCCTACGCGCCGACGCGTTCTCGACCGAAAGAGGTGTCCGTCTCGCACCCAGAGTCGCTTTTTTATGGAGCCTGAGTGGTGAGGCGCTCCTGACCGTGGCGGCCGGCCGGTACCACCAGTTCTCGCGAGCCTCGGACCAGCAGATCGACTTCACGGTGGCGGGCGGAACGCTCGCTGCCCCGGCCGGAACGCTCCTCTCGGTCGCCACGGCGGACCATGTGGCCGTGTCGCTGGACCAGGCGCTGACCAGTCGCGTACACCTCGGGATCGAAGGATTCTGGAAAGGGTTCACCGGCTTAGGAGCGCCCGGGGGTGAAGTTCTGCACAACTCGGGGGTCGACCTCCAAGTGCTCCACGAGAGCGCTCCTGTCACGGCGTGGCTCGGATACAACCTGTCCTGGTTCTGGTCCGGAGGAAGTGGGTTCGGCGGAACATCGAATTTCGCCGGCCGGCAACTTCTCAGCGCCGGCTTGAGAGGATCAGACGACGCGCGGACCGGGGGCGCGGTAACCGTTTCATACAGCGCGGGTCTGCCGTACACGAGCATCCCGTTCGGGAGCAGAGGCAACCAGGACGTTACCGCCGCCGAGGCGACCGCGCTTCCGGCCGGGCTCGCTCAAGAGGACCCCGCGTTCTCGGGACGCCCCGATGACGGATTCCTGCGCCTCGACGTCGAGCTTTTCACCCGTTTCACGGCGCGCATCAGCGGGCACGAGTTCGACGTCCGACCCTACCTCCGCGTGATCAATGCGCTCGACCAGCGCGACGCCCTCTTCTACTACTTCGAGCCGTGGCGCGACGAAGAGCTCCGCCCGCTCGCACAGCGTAGTCTCCTCCCAGTCCTCGGCGTGGAGTGGCGGTTCTGACGTCACGAATCGCCACCGCAGTCTGACGTCACGAATCGCTGCCGCAGTTCGTTTCTCTAGTGTTCCGATGCCCGAGTTCGCGAGCCCAGCTCCGACTCCCTTCGATTGGAGAAACGAGATGTCACTCCCCACACCGTCATCGCTCCTCGCCCACTCGGCGCTGCTCACGGCAATCCTGTGTACGGCTGCCCTGTGGACTCTTCCGGCGCGCTCCGAGGCCCAGGTCATTGCGCTCAAAACCGTCCCGCTCGCAACCGGTGATCAGTTCCTGCTCCTCCCCTCCGAACGTCTCGGGATGGGAGGCGTCTCCGTCGCGCTCGACGACATGCTGCTCGATCCGTTCGTCAACCCTGCCAAGGGGGCGCTCATCGACGAGTCGGTCCTTCTGGGAACTCCGACATTCTACGGGATCTCCAACCAAAGCGGCGCCGGCCGGTCTCTCCCGTTTACAGCGCTCTTCCGCTCGGACGGCGGCTTCGGCGCCATTTCGTTTGCTCTTCAGCAGCTGGTAGCGGGGCAGAGGCGCGACATCTTCTTTGCGACCGACGTGATTTGGCCTGGGCCGGAGCCACGCCTCCGCGTTTTGTCCGCCACCAATCTGTACGTGAACGGATCGGTCGGCACGGAGCTCGGCGAAAGCGGCTTCTCGGTAGGCGCGGGCGCCTCCTGGGCGGGCCTCGACGCTCTCGACGGGGTGGAGCACCTCTACGCCCTGAGCAACGCAATCGAACAATCGGGCCACCAGGCTGATTACCGGGCGGGCCTGTTCTGGGACCGAGGGGATCAGCACTTCGAGGCCGTGCTCGTCCACAACCGATTCAACATGAAGCACAATGTGTCTTACATCGACTGGCGTTGGGACCCGGAAAGGCAACGAACCATCTTGACCGAGCGAGTCGAAACCAACCGCGATCGTACCCGCACGACGGGTCTCCAGTTGGGTTTCTCACGCCCGATCACCGAAAGCGGGTGGAGGGTCGGCGGCACATGGACCGTGAACCGCAAGACACATCCCAAGATTCCGAACTACGAGATCATGAACATCCCTCGGGATCCGGGGATATCCTGGGCTTACGACTTCGGAGTCGGCATCGCGAAGTCGAGCGGGCCCGCCACCTTCGGAATCGACGTGGTCGTCGAACCGATCTGGAGCGACACATGGGTGGAAGCCGCGGTGGATACGGTCGGTGTCAACGAGCAGGTGGTCCGCAAGGGAGACAAGACCGTGGAGAATGACTTCTTTTTTACCAACGTGCAGATGCGTCTCGGGCTCGCATATGAGCTCGAGCATGCATCGTTCCAGGCGGGCGTAGAGGTGCGCTCCTACGCCTACAGCTTAAAACAACGTGATCACATTCAGGATACGAAGCGCGATCAGGAGGAAAGCTGGATGGAGTGGTCGCCGAGCTTCGGCGCCAAGGCCAAGTTCTCCGAGTTCGAGATCGGCTACCAGGGGCGGCTGACCACGGGGTCCGGCCGGCCGGGCGTACAGTGGACGGGGGAGCGAGCGGACGCCGTACTGATGGCAGCCGACTTCATCATCGCACCCAGCGGCCCGTTGACGCTACAGGACGCTCTCGTGGTCACCCATCGCCTGACCGTCTCGGTGCCGATCCGGTGAAGCGCACGCCGGTTGCTCGAGCACCTCATCTCGAGCATCGACAACCCGACCATGGGTGACCGGTGATCTACCTGCTGCTGGCCGACGCCGTGGTCATTCTTCACTTCACTTTTATCGTTTTCGTGGTGTTTGGCGCGCTCACGGCATACCGCTGGCCCAAGATGGTCTGGGCTCACGTTCCATGCGCGCTGTGGGGAGCATGGATCGAAATCACGGGTGGAATTTGTCCCCTGACTCCGTTTGAAGTTCGCTTTCGCGAGATGGGGGGGACGGAGGGATACGCGGGCGGTTTCATCGAGCACTACCTGGTGCCGATCATCTACCCGTCCGGCCTGACACGGTCCGCCCAGTTGCTCCTGGGAGGCGCGGTGGTCGCCGTCAACGTAAGCGCTTATGGATTCCTGCTGTGGCGTCGCCGGTCAGCCAAGCCCTTGGAAGGGTGATCGGAAAGGGGGGTGGGCCTGCTACCGGCTCCGCAGCTTGAAGACGTAAAGCGCGTTTCCGTTCTGGGGATGCCGGATCTCTGGTGACAACGCACGCGGCACACCACGAGGACTTCCGCCGCCCACCCCGGCGCTGATGGCGATGTACTGCTCTCCATCCGCCTCGAATGACACCGGAAAGCCTTGGACCGACGTCCCGAGCCTGGTCTGCCATAGAACGTCGCCGTTCCGAACGTCGTAGGCGCGGAAGTAGCGATCGAGGTCGCCCGCGAACACCAGGCCGCCCCCCGTGCTGAGCGTTGCCGTGAGGAAGGCCGCCCGCTGTTCGACACTCCAGAGCTCTTCCATGGTATCGATTTCGTAGGCGCCGAGTTTGCCCAGGCGACCGTTGGTTCCGGGCATGACATTAAAACGCCGGGACGCGCTCGTGCCGCCCGAACCGGGCTCGAGCACCATCGGGCGCCCCTGGATCTCCAGGCAACTCTGTGAGAGCGGAACGATGAGCGCGTTCACTTCGGGGCTATAGGACATCGAGGGCCAGTTGTGGCCGCCTGCGGTGCTCGGGCACACCGACACCCAGTCGCCGATTCCGGCCGAAGCGATGTCTTCGCGGTAGCGCACAACGCCGGTTCGGGGATCGATGAAGTCGAAAATGTTCTGGTAGACCGATTCCTTGTGCGCCAAGTACTGTCCGCTCTCCCGGTTCAGCTTCCAGAGGATTCCGTGTTTCCCCATAGCAAAAAGCAGGCGTTGCCCGTTGCGATCGATCAGGATCTGCTCGAAGGCCTCGTCCAGGTCGAGCGATTCTCCGGGAACGTGCTGGCGGTACCAGACGATGGAGCCGTCGTCCGGATCGATCGCCAGGGTGGAGTTGGAGTAGAGTGCTGCGTCCTGAACGGTGAGGCCACGGCTCGCGGCCACCCACGGCTTGGCCTGGGCCGTCCCCCAGTAGATGAGCCCGAGCTCGGGATCGTAGCTGCCGGTGTTCCACACGTCGACACCCCCTCGGAGCTCCAACGGCAGATCACCCCAGGTGTCGCCCCCGGGCTCTCCCGGACGGGCAACCGTGAAGGTGCGCCACACTTCCTCGCCAGTGACGGCGTCGTGCGCCGTGATAAAGCAACTCTCTTCGAAGAAGCGGGTGCACCCATTGATGCCGTTCAGTACCTTCCCCTCGACGACGATCGGACCGGCCGCGTTGGTGAAGCCCTGGTGATAGTCGGCGATCTGAGTCTCCCACACCGTCTCCCCCGTGCGGGCGTTCAGCGCCACCATGTAGGCGTCCCTGGTCGGGACGAAGATGTTCTCGCCGTAGATCGCCAGGTTGCGGAGTTGACTGAAACCACCGCGTGAAAAGTCGTCCGCGAATTCGCGCCTGTACTGCCAGAGCAGAGTGCCGTCGGTCCCGTCGAGGGCCTGAATGACGTTGCCCGGATTGGCGAGGTAAACGATGCCGTCATGCACCAGGGGCGTCGGCTGGCTGGTCCCGTCGCCCATGGCCCACACCCAGGCGAGGCTCAAATCGTCTACGTTGCTCCGGTCGATCTGGTCGAGTGGGCTGTAGCCCTGCGAATCGTAGGTCCGCCGGTAGATGAGCCAATCCCCATCGTCTGGATCGAGGAGCTCCTGCTGCGTAACCGGCTCGAAGTCGGCGACCTCGTGGAAGGTTTCAGTCACGCCTACGGGACTAGCCCGCCCGCCATCGGCCGCCGCCGCCCGCCTGCCTGCGGCAGCAGCCGCAGAAACCTCGGCCACGGCCCCAGTGAGCATCGACCCTACGTTCGTTTCGCGATCCGCTTGGACCACCCGGCCGTCCCTCTCCAGACCGTTGGCCGCGAGCAGGTAGACCGTGATGGCATCGTATTCGGCGCCCCTCAACGAGTTCGGAGCCGTGGGAGGCATCGTGCGAACCGTCGCACGGAATTCGCTCAGCGTGCGCTCTGTCCAGACCGCACGGAAGTTGGGACCCGCCAACTCGGGCGCCTCGAAGGATCCCAGGAGGTTTACGAGGTGGCAGCCCGCGCACGCCCTCTCATAAGCAACCTGGCCAGCGGTGTGCACCTCCTCGGACAGCGAGAGAGGACCTGCGTCCTGAGCGCTCAGTGACGACCCCGGTGAGAGGAGAAGCGGCGCAGCCGCGATCACAGCCCAGGAAAAAGACTTCACAAAGTTCTTCATAGGAGTGTGTCCAGTAGGTCGACGGATCCGGTTTTGGGCGGGTGGCGCACGCGCACGGCGGCCCAGCTCCCCGCACCGGTGCTCGCCTCAGTCTGTGTCCCCTGCGCACGCACCGCAACCGCCTCACCTTCCCTTACAATCGTTGGCTCCAACCGTTGGCCCGTGAGCGGTGTCTTATTGTCTGAACGCTCGCGTGCGAGTGCCGGGGCCAAGGACCGACACGACGCACGATCCTGCGACGGATCGAGGGGGGTGGTTTTTGATGGACACGGCAATCCAGGATCTGAAGTTCGTCTTCCGGTCGATGGCCCGGCGTCCCGGGTTCACGGCGGCGGTCCTTCTCACGCTGGGGCTCGGCATCGGTGCGAATACGGCGATCTTCAGCGTCGTCAACGGCGTGCTGCTCGATCCCCTTCCTTTCGAGGCGGCCGATCGTCTGGTCACGCCGAACGTCATGTCGACCCAGGGCTTTTACATCTCGACTTCGATCCCGAACTACTACGACTGGAAGGACCAGTCCCGCTCATTCGAGGCGTTCGGAGCGTACAGGGGCACCAACGCGGTACTGACCGGCCTGGACCGGCCGGAAGTGGTCCGGGCGAGGCAGGTATCGGGCGATTTTTTTGAGGTGCTTGGTGTCGATGCCGCCTTCGGCCGAACGATCACCGCGGAGGAGTCCGAGCCCGGAGCCCCGGCGATCGCGACAATCAGCCACCGCTTTTGGGAGAATCGGTTGGGGGGCGATGCCGACGTATTGGGCCGCACTCTGACGTTGAACGACCGACCCTTCGAGATCATTGGCGTGATGCCGGAGGGCTTCGAGTTCCCGTCGCCCACGGATGACGTCTACCTGCCGATGGGCTACTTCTCCGAGATGCTCGCGTGGAACATGCGCTCGAGCTCCTCCGGAACTCGAGCCATCGGCCGTCTCCTCCCGGATGTGAGCATCGAACAGGCTCAGACCGATCTGTCACGGATCACGCAGGCCATTCGCGAAGGCGAGGATGAGACGGCCGCGGCCCCCGAACTCGTGTCCGTCTCCGACTTCTATGTGGGCGACATGCGGACGCCGGTGTGGATCTTGATGGGAGCCGTAGGCTTCGTGCTCCTGATCGCGTGCGCCAACGTGGCGAATCTCCTTCTGGCCCGGGGAGAGGGCCGTCAACGTGAGCTGGCTGTACGGGCCGCCATGGGGGCGAAGCGCAACCGTGTAATCCGGCAACTCCTCACGGAAAGTCTTGTCCTGGGTCTTCTTGGGGGCGCTCTGGGCGTGGCGCTGGCCTCGCTGGCCGTAGCGGCCATGGTCCGGTCGCTGCCGGATACCTTTCCCTCGCTTCTCACGAGCCGGATCGCGATCGACCCCACGGTGCTCGGCTTCACGTTCGCGTTAGCCCTCGTGACCGGCCTCATCTTCGGGTTCGTCCCCGCGTGGCGGTCGTCGAGTCCGAATCTCGTCTCGACGCTCAAGGAGGGGGGACGCGGCGGGTCGTCCAAGGGCGGGCAAAGCATGCGCTCGGCGCTGGTGGTGGCCGAAGTAGCCCTCTCTCTCCTGCTCCTCACCGGAGCCGGCCTCCTGATCAAGAGCCTGGACCAGCTCCGCCAGGTGGACAAGGGCTTCGACGAGACCAACGTCCTCACCCTGAGCGTGCCGCTCTCCGAAGCGAAGTACACGGAGGAGGGTGTGTGGCAGTCCTTCCAGGAAGAGCTTCTGCGGCGCGTAAAGGCGCTTCCAGGAGTCGAATTCGCGGCTACGAGCAACATTCTTCCGCTCGGAAGAAACGGTTGGGAGACATCGATCTCACCCGAAGGTGTGGACCCCCGCGACCAAGATAACCGGAACTCCGTGCTCAACATGATCGTCCACACAGATTACTTCGATGCCATGAGCATCCCGATCATCAGGGGCCGCGGCTTCACGCTGGCCGATAACGCATCGAGTTCGCCGGTCGCCGTCGTCGATGAAACGTTGGCCGAGAGCTACTGGCCAGGCGAGGATCCAATCGGGAAGCGGATCACGATGGAGTGGGACCGAAACGACCAGCCCGGCCTGTCGAAGGATGATGTTCCGGTGTACCGGACGGTGGTCGGCGTCGCCAAGCACGTCCGTCACTACGAGTTACAGGAGCCTTCACGCATCGAGATCTATCGGCCCACGCTTCAAGCCAACGATACTTGGGGCTTCTCCCCGTTTCTCATCGTGAAGACGGCCACCGACCCGGTTCCTCTCGTGCAGGCCGTTAGGGACGAAATTACGGCGATGGACGGCGACCAACCCGTGTTGCTGGTCCGGACGATGAGTGACGTGGTCGAATCTCAGGTCGCCACCTTCTCCGCGATGCGCGGACTCCTGGTCATTTTCGGAGCGTTGGCGCTCGCGCTGGCTGCAATCGGCATTTACGGCGTCATGTCTTACTCCGTGGCCCAGAGAGTACGCGAGATCGGCATCCGCATCGCGCTGGGCGCCCAAGCGGGACAGGTACGGTGGCTGATGTCGAAGCAGGGCCTGCGGCTCGCGTTGGCCGGGCTCGCTCTCGGGTTGGTCGGCTCTGTGGCGATAACGCGCGCGCTTCAGAGCCTGCTCTTCGGTGTGGGGGCAGCCGAGCCCGCGACTATGGCCTGGGTATCGGTCATCTTGCTCGCGGTGACGATCCTCGCCACCTACGTTCCAGCTGCGCGGGCCACACGCGTCGACCCGGGGACCGTCTTGCGCGAGGAGTGACCCGACCCTCGCGCGTCGCTCTCAAACACTCTAACCTCCCCGGACGCCGCCCCGAAGGCTGGACAGCCTTCCAACGCCGCGAGGAGGGATGATGGAGTCGAGGTACTCAGATCCGACGTCGGGCCCGCCGCCTCATGCGGGCCCACCACATCACCCGGGCTCACGACATCACGTGGGCCCACTACATCCCCTGGGCTCACCACATCACTCGAGCGCGGTATGTCACGTTGCGGCACGAGCGCTGGCCGCCGCACTGGCCTTCTTGCCAGGGGCCGCCGCCCATGCTCACAGCACCCTTCCGTCCCTTCCCATCACCCAGGACCAGAGCTTCGAAGTTTTCGAGGCCTCGATCCCCGACCTCCAGGAAGCGATGGCAGACGGGCGGGTCACGGCGGTGCAGCTCGTGGACGCATACCTGGCCAGAATCAGCGCCTACGACCAAGGAGGTCCTGCGCTGAACAGTATGGTCTACCTGAACCCGAACGCCCGGGCGCAGGCGGCGGCACTCGACCAGGAGCGCGCACTCCGTGGGACCAGGGGACCGCTCCACGGTATCCCGATCATCCTGAAAGACAATTACGACACGGCGGACCTGCCGACTTCAGGCGGATCCATCGCGCTGGCCGGCATGCTCCCCCCCGATGACGCCTTCCAGGTCCGCAAGCTGCGGGAGGCCGGAGCAGTCATTCTGGGAAAATCCAACATGCACGAGCTGGCGGCCGGGATCACGACCATCAGTTCGGTTGGAGGTCAAACCCGTAACCCGTATGACCCGTCCCGGAACCCCGGCGGATCCAGTGGTGGGACCGGTGCGGCGATCGCGGCCAGCTTCGCGGCCATCGGATGGGGCAGCGACACCTGCGGATCGATTCGCATTCCTGCCTCACACCACAACCTTTTTGGGCTCCGTCCGACCAAGGGGCTCTCGAGTATCGACGGGATCATCCCCCTATCACACACACAGGACGTGGGTGGCCCGTTGGCCCGCACCGCGACGGACCTCGCCATCGGGCTGGACGCGACCATAGGAGCGGACGCGGCCGACCCGGCCACCCGGATCCTGGCGGATCGACCTCTCCCCGGGTTCGTGGACGCGCTCGACGCCGAGGCTCTTCAGGGGGCCCGGCTCGGGGTGCTGACCATGCTGTTCGGCGAGGCTACGGAGGACCGGGAGCACGCTGAGTTGGTTCGAGCCGCTCTCGACAGCATGAGTGAAGCCGGAGCGGAGCTCATCGACATCGAGATCCCAGGTTTGGATTCCATCCTGTCCGGGTCGAGCATGATCGGGCTCGAGTTCAAGTGGGACCTCATCGATTACTTGGCCGTCACGCCTGCCGCACAGGTCAAGTCCCTCCAAGACATCCTCGATCGGGGCCTCTATCACGTTCGATTGGAGGCCAACTTCCGGCGGCGCGCTGCTACGGAGGAGATGGACAGCGTCGCGTACAGCCGTGCCATGGCCAAACGTGCCGCGGCACGCGACGCCGTGCTCGCGACCATGGATGAGCTATCCCTCGACGCCCTGGTCTACCCCACGATACGTCGTAGGGCAGCCCAAATCGGGGATCCCCAGCGAGGCTCGAACTGCCAACTGAGCGCGACGACGGGGCTTCCGGCGCTGAGCGTCCCTGCGGGTTTTACAAGTGCGGGGCTTCCCACCGGACTCGAGTTGCTCGGTGGACCGTTGGAAGACGCACGATTGCTGGCGCTGGGATTCGCCTACGAGCAATCTACCCAGCCCCGGCGCGCCCCGGGGCGTACGCCGCCGTTGGAGGACGGCCGGGCTCCCGAGCCCGTCACGTTCGTAGTCGTCGCGCAGGGGGGCCGTGCCACCGCTCAGGTTCTCTTTTCGTGGGATGTCGGCACGAGTGCCTTGTCGTATGAGGCGACCGTTTCCGGAATACCGGCTGAAGAAATCCGTGGGGTGGGCCTGCACCGGGCGCAGAGGGACCAAGAGGGCGGGGTCATATACCGGCTCTCGGGTCCGGTCGGCCAAGAGATGTCTGGCACGATTACCTTGAGCGCTGGAGGGCGGGAAGCTTTGATGGGGGGTGACCTCTACCTACGCCTGTACTCGGCGGAGGTCCCCTCCGACGGGCCACGGGCCCCACTCCCCGTTCCCTGATGACTCGACGTTGCCTCGACCGATGACGTCGGGTCGGTTCGGCCCACTGACTCCGGGCGTGCACGGGTGTACTTCTAGCCGTGGCCTGAGTATTCTATTGGGTGAACCCAGGTAAGTCGATCGTTCAGGAGTGAAGAATAAGTCATGGCCAAGCCTCCCCTCCCGTTGATCGTGAAGTGGAGAGACCTCGCTCAAGAGGGTCGGTTCTATACCGACATCGCCAAGGATTACCCCGACTATACGGCAAGTCAGATCCGGCATTATTGCCTCGGACACTCCGGCGCCAAGGCTCCGGGTCCGATACAAAAACGTAGGCGTTGGTCCGACAACCCCTGGCTCCAGGGAGAAAAGTCGCCCCACGCGCTCCTGGACGAAAAACAGGTTCGGGACGTCTTGGGAGACTGGGATGACGAGAAGGGCTACTGGCGTAACGCCGCCGGACACTGGGCCAAGCTTCTGAGAGTCTCACCGAGTACGATTCTAGCGGTCCGGCGGGGCGACACGTGGAAACACCTTAACCACCCCAACGCCGGCCGTAAGAAGCAGTAGGGCTACCTACATACGGCGGCAATCTCTCTCAAGGCGATCCCTGGCCCTTTCCGGGGATTCGATATCCTCGTAAAAGTCGTCGATGTATTCCACCACATCCCTGCCACTGTCCTCTTCCAGCCCCTCTTGGCTGGTGTAGAGCGCTACGAGATCCGTGCGAATCCCTAGGAGCTGGGCGTAGACCGTCGAGAAATCGAAATTCGGACGGCAGAAACCCCGGTAAATCCGCTGCCGCACGCTCCTGATGCCTAGGCCTTCATTGGGCCGAGCGTATCGCGTCGACACGAACCCCGTCCAGTCGAAGTCGTAAGGGACCGGAACGTAAGCACCCCTAGGAGTCCGCAAGACTTCGACGTTGTGGAAGCGCACCATCGACCAGTCGGTATTGCCGACCATGTACTGGAAGACTGACATGCGCACGGCCTCTTCGGCGCCGAAGTTATTTGGGCTAGCCTGTTGGATCTCCAAGAACAGCGCCCCCAACCGCTCCGCCATCGCCTCGGATTCCTCCCTAAAGAACGCATACCGAACCACGGGGTCATCGTCGTCTTCCCCGTCGGCATACGTGACGCGGGCCAACCTCACCCGGAAGCTCTCATCGGTCAGGAGGTTGAAGGTACGGTAGACGAGATACTCCTCGAGAACGTGCTGTTCATCATCATCTCGGTCCCGGCAATGGCTGACCAGCCTGATCCCGTTCTGTCCATCGAAGACCGTCCCGCCCATGCTGTTCCTGGGAAAGTTGACTCGCAGGGGAGGGAACCGGCAATTCTCGAGCCTGTAGAGTCCCCGTGTTCTGACCCGGATATCGATCGTGCGCTCAGCGCCCTCATCGTCGATCATTCTCAGGATCGCGGGTCGGTATTCGCTGTCCTGCTCCCGGTCGCCTCGAAGGGCCCCATAGTCGGTCTCGATCGTAAACTCGATCAGCTCATGGGAGGAGAAGAGGGCCGGAACCTGTGGTTCATCGAGGGCTGGAGCCTGCCCAGCCGCCCTCACCGGGGCGATCGAAATGAGCACCGCCACACAACACAGCAGTACGGGATATGCTATTTTCATGCCGGTTCCCTCCGCTTGGCTCGACTCCTGAGTGACCGTAGCTCGGCGGCCTGAACGTGGTCGCCACCCTCCTTGCGAATCGTGTCCAACATGAGGCCGGGCTGCACGCCGGGCTTGAGGCGGACCAGGTACTGGAGAACGGATGCACCGTCACTCCCAGGGATGATCTCGGCCAACCGCCACCGTACGGCCATATCCTTCAGCGGGCCCTCGACCACTTTCTGTGCCTCGCCGGCGAGCTTCGTATAAATAAGCAGGACCGCGTAGAGCTTTTTCTCCGTATGAACGTCCGTCTCCTCATCCAGGTACTGCTCGAGGCGAGCCACCCGGCCAACCATCTCCCCAAGATCCGTTTGCGGCATCGCCGTGAGCAACGCCTGGTCTCCGATCGAAAGCGCCGTTTTCGCTGACGCCGGCCCGGCCAAAACGTCTCCGAGCCCAAGGGCGGAAGTACGGTGCATCTGGTCCACATAGATGTTGCCGAATCTCCTCTTCCACAGAACCAGATTGACGACATTGAATACGACGGACGCGAGGAGGGCGGTCCCGAGTCTTCCGCTGCCGGCCGCGAGGCCGACGCCGATCGCGAGAAAGACGTACACCGCATCTTTCGTGTCCTCCAGGGTCGTCCGGAACCGCACGGCCGCGACGATTCCGGCAAGGCTGAAGGCGAGAGTCAAGCTGGTTTTGACAACGATGACGATCCCGGTCACCACCACCGGTAGGATGATCAGGGTGTGTACGACCGATTGGTCGTATCCGCCGCCCTTTTGATGATGATGTACGTCCAAGCCACCGGAATCATGATGGCGAGGGCTCCAAGCAAAGAAAGGGCCTCAACAGCCAGGCCCGCCCAACCTGGGACACCTGGCTCCTCTGCCATCGGGACACCACCGAACGTGCTCGTGATCTCGTCCGTAAAGGCCGCATCACCGCCGGCTTCGAGGAATGCCTCGGTCAGCCCAGGGTTCGCCCACAGAAGAGCCGCCACGGCGCCTAAGAAAACGACGTAATAACCAACGACTCGAATCAACGGCCGTGCGACTCCACCTCCGCCCGGGGCCTTCGCCTCGGAGGTCCCCCCGTTCCCGGTGGCCTCGCTCACAGCGCGTTCTCGCTTCCGAACTCGGCGAGCAGCTCGTCGTCGAGGTCATCCGCATATTCAGAGGTCCAGAGGATGAGATCGATGAGCTCGCCCGGATCAAGGTCCTCGACAGGACGCCCGGAGGTGAGGCAGACCAGGCCATCGCCGTCTATGGAAAACGCCGCTCGGCCGAGAGAGGCATGGTTCAACTCGAGCAGGCGCTCATAGAAAGCGGCATCGGCGGTCTCGGGAACCCTCATGATGGAGAGGCGGACCACGACGAGGCTTTCGGCGTGCTCGGGGTCGTTCACGACGCGCACCGAGCCGGTGGCCGAGCCCCGCTCGATGGGTTCCTCGAAGCCGGCGACAAGGGTCTCGTCCTCGAGACCGTCGAGAATGCGGTCCACCAGATCCATCAACGAGCGTATTGCGGGCATGAGGCAACTTCGGGAGCTATCGACTGGCTGGCAAGCAGAAAAGCCCGCTTACATCTCCTCCCACCAGGTGGAGCCCAACGGTCGGAAGTGGCTCAACCGCCTACCCGCCTTGAACGCCATGCAGCGGTTGTGGTAGACGTAGTGGTCCTCCCCGTAGACGGTCAAAGACCCCAGCCCGTCCAGTCCGCCAACCACTAGCCCATTGATCGTGAAAGCGTCGTCGTCGTCGGGCGTGACGCGTCCCGCGAGAACGACGCCATTCCAGGTGAAATTGTCGCCGGGTGTAAAACGTCCCCCTACGATGAGCACACCTCTTCCGCAAGCGCTGGAGGGCGCGGTCAGATTCCCACTCCACCGGGTCACCGTGAAGGAGTCGGCGGGCAACGCGCACGAGGGCCAAGTGTTCTGGTAGTCCACCGGGAAGTTCGTACTCGTCAACAATGACCAATCGATCCCCAAGGAATCCAGGACCGCAGCGTAAGACCCGTAGGTCAAAGAATCCGCGCTTCCGTTGAGGGGGGAGCCGCTGATGTCCAGGCCCCCAGAGCCCATCAGCATCCCGACGATGTCCTCGGAGGTCTGCTCACAATCCGCCACTGACGCCTGGTCGTTGCCCCACAACCTCGTGTCGTCAACGAGGTCGACATCCCCCGATGCCTGGGTCACTGCCGCCACATGGTCCAGCGCGACTTCGCGCTTGACGGCGTACTGATAGACGGTCCGGCGCGCCGCGGATCCGGTGAAGGTCGGATCGGTATACACCCCTTCGGACCCCAGCAGGTAGAGCGTCTCGAAGTCACTGATCTCGGACACCAGCCGCACGGTGACCACGGCGTCCCCACCCTCGATCGAATACGTGACGGTATCCTCGTGAACGCCGATCTGCTTGCCGATGTAGGACCGCAGGCCGGCCCGGGCGATGGAGAGCGCAGTTTGGGTCTCCTTGGCGTGGACCGACAGCAACGCCTCGCTGAGCACTATCTGGTAGCCCGCAGCGCCGGCCACCCCAATGCCAAAAAGGAGCAGGACCACCAGCGCAAGCACGAACCCGCCTCTGGGGTCGTCGATGACCTCGAGCCCGCTGTGCCTCACCTGGGGCGAGCCTGCCGTGCTCAATTCCTGTTTCTCAAGGGAATACCCACGGTCCACTCATAGGAGTAGGAGTTGATGCCTCCGATGGAGTCGGTGGCGATGGCGGACGCGGTCACGCGAATTTTTTCTATATTGGCCAATGATGCCCCCGTGATCGAGTTCTGGTAGAAAGAGCTCGGCAGTCTGTACTGGAATCCCGTGTCGGGCTTGATACCGGTCGCAAACTCCCGAAGCGTGTCTCCCGTCACACCACGGTAAACCGCCAGCGTCTGTGGATCGAGCTCCGATTGATCGATCTTGAACTCCACCTCCCGGTAGATCATGATGACCTCCCCGAGAGTGGCCCCTGCGGGGATCGACAGGCGCCCGAAGTCAGCAGTGGCACCCACGGTATCGGCGCCGCTCTGTGTCAGGCACTCGTTGGCATCGACGGCACCGGAAGACAGGAGGAGGTTGGACCAGTTGTCCGCCGTGTACGTCCAAGTTCCGCTGCCGTCCTGCCTGGCGTATCCGGCGACCTCGTCTCCGTCTATCTTGGTGAGGCCCGGCATGTACACATAGCCCTCAGTGGGGCTTTGTGAGCATACCCCTCCCATCGCGATCGGAAGGCGCACCACGAAGCGTCGGTTCTCGGCCGTGGTGACCCCGCCGCCTGCCACACCCCGGACCTCGGAGGCAATGAGGTCGGTCACCACGCGGAGATTATCCTGAACGCGGGTCCGTTGGACGACGAAGCGGTAGAAGTTGTTCTGCGTCAGGAAAACCGAGGACACCAGACCCACGATGACGGAAGAAAGAGTGAGGGCCACCAGAGCTTCGAGGAGGGTGAAGCCGGCTTGGCGACGCCTTACCAGACGCGGTCCACGAAGGCGGAGCCCTTGAAGGACGGCCCCGAGCCGCTCGAGGGGACGCCCGATACCGCGACGTGGCGGACAACCGCCGTCGAGTCGCTCACCGTCACCGACCAGGTATACGTTTCTCCGCGAATCGACGTCGAGGACGTGGTCGTGCCGACGGTCAGCGCAGCGTAATCCACCAACTCCAGGCTGTCCAACCGCTCCTGCCCTACGAGGGCGAGCTCGGATCGGAGAGCCGCCCTCTCCATCTGCAGGGACAGGGTGCCTCCTAGTCCCATGACCATCAGCACTCCCATGGAGAAAATCACCAGGGCGCCGATGACTTCGATCAGCGTGAAGCCATCCGCCGACAAGCGCAAAACCTTGTGACGTCTTGTACTCAACGCGAGTCGACCTTTGAGGCTCCCATGACGTTAAAAGATACATCGTATACGTTCACTCCAGCCGCAAAGCTGGCCGTCCCCAGAGGAGACCCCGAGCCACTCAGGTCACCCACGCCGCGAGCATCGAAGACCAAACTGTCCTCGGTCAATTGAAGATTCACAGAGTCGAGCGGAATATCATCGTCCCGACCAAACTCTCTCCTTAAGATCGTATCGCCCGACTCCAGCCTGATGACATAGCTACCGCCAGCCTCATCAAAATCCACGATAACCACCTCCCTGCCCCTTACGGCATTGGTCCGGGCAAGGCTCAGGTCCATCGCGAAGACCTGAGCAGCCCGCTGGGCAGCCGTTCGAGATTGGTAACTCGAAAACACGGCCGAAGCCAGCCCCAGCGTAATCGTGAAGAGAATGAGGGAAACCAGCATCTCGCCCACAGTAAACCCTAGCTGGGTCGAGGAATCCTCACCTCTCGTCACGACCTCGTCGGCGATGCGCCTCATGTATTTGACCGTTAAAGCTCCTCCCGGTGCCAATGCCCCAATCAAAGATCGGCCACAAACGGCCGTGACTCAACCATTTCGTGATCCCACCCACACACACGGACCGTATCATTCTGATGCCGCCGGCGTCCCCTCGCCACCCGTGGCCATGCGCGAAATTTCACGCACCGCCACCGCAAGTCCTGAAATAGAGATGGCGTCCTCCGCCCTGATTTCCTCCATTAGATCGCGGAAGCGAACGAACTCACTCGTGCCTGTGTCGATTCCGCCGTCCTCACCGCACGACTTCAGTGCCCGCCAGGTCAGGCGATAGTGAGCGCGGCTCAGATCCTCAGCCAGGGCTTGCGCGGCCCGCTGCTCCCACCTGTCCTCCCCCGCGGACCCGAAGATCGCCTGCCGAAGCCATGGAACATGGAAAAGTTCAGATGCTCGGTAGTACGCACGTCCGGCCACCAGCGGTTTCGCGCCTGTTTCCTGGGCCACCCGCAAGATCTCGAGAAGTTGATCGAGAAATCGAAGCGTGATGAGACTCTTCGCGAGATCCGGGTCGGCTCCGTGACGCTCGATTTCGGCTAACCTTCGTTCGAATACGACCCGGTCATCCCCGGTCACAAACTCTGCGAAGTCGGCCCGCAACCTCCCGAGCCCGTGCCCGTGGCGCTCGATGACAGTGGCTGTCTGTTCGTTAACCTCGACGTTGAGCAGCAGCCAACGGGTGGTGCGTTCGAGCACACGAGCGAGGCCCAGCAGCCACCGATAGGCAACGCTCGACGGCAGCGCGTCACCCTCACCGCTGACGCGTCGGGCCAGGGCGGCGTGGTCGGCAAGCCTGGCAGCGATCAGCCAAGCTCCAGCGACCTCGGAGGGGGTGCGCCCTGTATCTCGCGAAACACGATTCACGAAGGTGGCGCCCATGAGATCGACGAGGTCGTTCGTGAGTTCGCAGGCGATGATTTCGCGACGCAGCCGATGGCGAGCGAGGCTCTCCTCGCCAGCCGCCTCCATTGCGGCAGCCGGAAAGTAATTCCGCAGGTAATCCTCGGCCGCCGGATCGTCCGGAAGGTCACTATTCAGCAAGCGACCCATCAGGTCGAGCTTGACGTACGCCAGGAGCACACAGAGCTCGGGGCGTGCCAGAGACCGGCCGAGCTCTTCGAGCCGAGTCCAGAGTACCTCCCACGTGGGGAGATTCTCAGCCGCCCGGTCGAGACCCCCTGTCTTCTCGAGCGAGGACATGACATCCCGAAAGTCATCCTGCCCGTCCTTGGCTCGGAGCTCGTCCAGAGATATCGCAAGGCTCTGGCTCTCGTTGTCGGCCAACACGAATGTCGCGACAGGGTCGGTCAATTCCTCCAGAACGCGATTTCGGCGCTCCTCGTCCATGGACCCCGATCCGACCGAGTGTCCGAAGAGGATCTTGAGATTCACCTCGCGGTCGGAGAGGTCCACCCCGCCGGAGTTGTCCAAGGCATCCGTATTGATCCGACCGCGGCGTAGCGCGAAATCGATGCGGGCGCGCTGTGTGAAGCCGAGGTTGCCGCCCTCCCCTACGACTCGACACCGCAACTCATCGGAGCTGACACGAACGGCATCGTTGGGCGGATCGCCCGCGTCGGCATTCGACTCGTCAGGGGCCTTCACGTAGGTGCCGACTCCACCGCTCCAAAGAAGCTCGGCGGGAGCACGAAGCACGGCCTGAATCAGCGACTCGCCGTCCAGGGCTCCTGCATCATCCGGAATACCCAATACTTTTTTGGCCGCGGGCGTAAGATCCACTTCCTTTGCGCCCCGTGGAACGATCATCGCGCCCTCGCTCATGCAACTCCGATCGTAGTCCTCCCAGCTCGAGGGCCCGAGACGAAAGACCCGCTCCCGCTCGCGGAAAGCGATCTCCGGGTCGGGAGCAGGATCGATGAAGACGTGCCGGTGGTCGAACGCAGCAATCAGCTTGATATGCCTCGAAAGAAGCATCCCGTTTCCGAAAACGTCACCGCTCATGTCCCCGATGCCCACGACCGTGAAGGGTTCGGACTGAATATCCTTCCCCCGCTCGCGGAAGTGGCGCTTCACGCACTCCCAAACACCGCGTGCGGTGATCCCGACCGTCTTGTGGTCGTATCCCGTGGATCCTCCCGAGGCGAAAGCATCTCCCAGCCAGAATCCGTATTCAGCCGCGACCGCATTGGCCACATCGGAGTAGCGCGACGTACCCTTATCCGCAGCAACCACCAGGTACGGATCGGGCGGGTCCCAGCACACAACGCTCTCGGGCGGCACCGTTGTGCCGTCGACGTCCAGGTTGTCTGTGAGATCGAGCAGGCCCCGGATCAAAGTCTTGTACTGCTCCAAGGCCTCGTCGGCCATCTCCTCCCTGTTGTGCAGCGTCCGTAGGGTGATGAACCCCCCCTTGGATCCGGCCGGAACGATGACCGCATTCTTGACCATCTGGGTGTTGACGAGTCCGAGGATCTCGGTACGGAAGTCATCCCGGCGATCACTGTAGCGGATCCCTCCGCGGGCAACCAACGCGCCCCGCAGGTGAACCCCCTCCAGCCTCGAGGATCGCACCCACACCTCAGAGAGGAGCCTTGTCGGTGCGATGTCCTGGAGCTCTCCTACGGCGATCTTGAAGGATACGTACGGCACGCCCCCCGATCGGCGCGTTGGAGCCCGCCCTCCGTTCCGGAAAAAATTCGTGCGCACTGTGGCGGAGACGAGGGCGGACATCCTCCGGAGCGCCCGATCATCCGCGAGAAGCGACACCGACGTCATGAGCTGCGTCAGCAGCGACGTGAGATCGTCGACGAGTTCCCTGCGCCGCTCGAGGGACCCGCCGTCGAGGTCGAACTTCGCCTTGAAAATCTCGAAGAGAACCCGTGTGATATTCGAATAGGATAGCAGGGCGGTTGGAAGAGAGAGGCGACTCGGGACCACCCCTAGTTGGAACGCGTATGCGGCGTACGCCCTCAGGACATCCACCTCCCGCCATGAGAGGCCCACGAGAAGAACGAGCGCGTTGAGCGCATCGTTCGTGGCGTCGCCACGCCGCACCGCGAGAATTGCCTCGGTTAGCCGGGTCCCCTGGTCGTCCGCATCCAACGGAGATCCCGTGGCGTCCTGTACGGAAAAGGAGTAGATGACCGCAGCCGGGGCCTTCGCACCGCTGATCGGGTAGGGCGTAACGGCGATGACCCGCAGGCCCACATTTTCCAAAATCGGCATGAAATCCGAGAGGATGAGCCGCTCTCCCCGGAGGTAGAGCTTGAGTTGGGTCGTGGGACCGAGGGCCTCGGGCCCGTCGGCATGGGTCTTTCCGGCGTCGTCCCGGTCAGCGTTGGCGTCTTCAGCCTCATCCCTATCGACCTCGGCCCCACGATCGCCGGAAAACGAGATGGACACCATACGATCATCCGCGACCATCCCCTCGAGCTCCAGGATGTCCTGAACGGCCACATCGGGATCGGTCGACGCCCTGTACTCCGGGCTGAACGCCTCGCCATAGCGGCCCGCAAGACGCTGCGCTTCATCGGCCGGCCGCACTCTCTCGAGACCGCTGCGCACACGGTCAGACCAGGACCGGATGATCTCCGTGACCTCGGTCTCGAGGTCACGGCTCTCCACCCGCGACACCGACTCTGCTGGCGCAGCCAGGTGAAAATGGAGACGGGCCTGGTCTCCCTGGCCCAGTGCTAAATGGTAATTCAGAACCTCCGCCTGAAACCGTTTGATCAACGCTTCTTCGATGGCCCCCCGGACTTCGCCTGAAAAGCTATCCTTCGGAAGGATCACCATGACCGAAACACCCCGGCGCAGGGGGTCCTCGCGCAAGGTCACGTGAACATCGCCCGTGTGGTACGACGTGAGCACGATCTGAATGTCGGCGGCGATCTGGTCGGCCGACGAAAGAAAGAGTTCCTCCTTCGGCATAGAGCTGAAGATCGTGTTGATTTCCTTGTAGTCGTGCGATCCTTCCTGCGCATCCGCACCCTCGAGAATCATTTGGAGCTTGCGCCGGAGTATGGGAATCTTGTTGGAGTCCTCTACGTAGGCCTTGGACGTAAAGAGACCGATGAACCGGTGTTCCCCCGCGACCTCGCCGTCGCTCGAGAGCTTCTTGACCCCGATATAGTCCATCCGGACCAATCGGTGTACGGTCGAGTGGGCGCTGGTCTTGGTGATGATCAGCAGGGGACCTCCCATCACCAGGTCCCTCGTGTCCGCGTCGGTTTCACTGACGAGAACAGGCTCGGCGAACTGCGATTCAGCCTCGTTCCGGAGCACCCCAAGGCCCGACCCCGGCTGTACGACGATCGCGGGACCATCGTCGAGCTCCACGATGTCGTATTCGCGGTAACCCAGAAATACGAAGGCGCCGTCCCGAATCCACCGGAGGAACGTCTGCACCTCCTCCAACTCCTCACGCAGGTCGGGCAGTGCCCCGTCGTATTCGGCAAGCTCGACCACGGTGCTGTTTACCGCGTCGATCATAGGGTGGAAGTCGTCCGTGACCCGGACCACATCCTCGAGGCGTCGGCTCGCCTCGATCCGGAGTGCCTCCCGCGCTCCGGCATCCATGATCCGCGAGACCTCACAGTAGACCAGGGACTCAACGCTCTCACCGTTCTTGGCAGGTCCTACGCTGATTATCTCACTGCTGGCGTTCCTCTCCACGTGCATGACCGGGTAGATGAGATGCTCGATCGATACGTCCTCGTCGTGGAGGAACTCGCGAAGGGAATCCACGATGAAGGGGCGCTCGGATATGCTGGTCCTCAGGACCGTTACCGGCGCGTACCAGCCCTCGTCGTCCACCTCAGGATTGAAGATATCGACGTCCACACGGTCCGGGTGGCTGTCCTGCAAGAACCGCCAGGCACCGAGGGCGATGTGGGCGAGGGTATCCTCACTCCGTCCGGAAAGAAATTCCTTGGTGGCCCTGGAAAGGAAAATTTCGGTGAAGGCGACCACCGACTCCGCCTCATTCGGATCGACCTGCCGCTCGAGTTGGCGGCATACGGCGTCAATCGTCGGAGACTCTTCACGGAGGCGGTGAGCCACCGCGTTGGAGGTGTCGCTCATGGGTAGGCCGGTCTGAGCTTGGTCGCTTCAGGACCGCGATCAAGTGGGGAATTAAGGCTCTTTCACCGTACACCTGAAAGATAGAGACGGGTGACAGGCCGGTTCAACCCTGGTCGACGCCGGCGCGACCCGTTCAACCCTGGCCGACGCACACCCGGATCTTCTAGCTTGAAGTGCCGATCCACGCTTTGACCCTTCTAGGCAATTGATGCGCTTTCTTCATGCGGCCGACGTACATCTGGACTCTCCGTGCTCGAGCCGGTCGGAGACGGTCCGCCATCAGCTGAGGGACGCGTCGCGCCTGGCCTTCCAGCGGCTCGTCGATCTGGCGCTCAGCGAGCGCGTGGATGCGGTACTGATCGCAGGCGACCTCTTCGACGACGAGCGCCTCTCGTTTCAGACCGAACGCTTCTTGCTGGAGCAGCTGCATCGCTTGGACACCGAAGAAATTCCTGTCGTTTACGCCACGGGAAACCATGATCCCGGACGAGCCGGGCTTCGCTCCCTCGAACTGCCTTGGCCGGGCAACGTGACCACTGCTCGAGACAGGACGCCGGTCCGCATCAACATCGAGGGTGCCGGTCGCGATTCTGAAGATCGGGAGGTTCGAGGAGTGGTAACTGCGGCCGGGCACGAGACGGCCACCGAGAGGGGCGATCTTTCAACAGTCTTTCCGACCCCCGAGGGGCGTCTAGCCGAGATCGCCGTCCTCCATACTCAGGTCGTCGATTCGCCGGGGTCGGCCGCCCACCAGAGTTATGCGCCTTCCCGACTCGACGGACTCCGGAGCTCCGGTCACGACTATTGGGCGTTGGGACACGTCCATAAGCGCTCGGTTCTGTGTGAGCACCCGGGCATCCACTATTCTGGAAACCTACAGGGGCGGACGCATGGCGAACGGGGTGCGAAGGGTTGCCTGCTCGTCGAGGTACAGCCGGGAGCGCCACCCGATGTGGAGTTCAAGAGGCTGGCGCCGATTCAGTGGGAGGACGTCGAGATACGCGACCCATCCGAAGCGACGACGCTCGACGCACTGATCGAAACGGTTGCGGGGGAGTGGGACGAGGTGACCGGGGGTGAGAGCGGGACCGATTGGATCGGCCGGATTCGCATCTCAGGCGCGACGCCTCTCTGGCGGGAGCTGTCCTGGGACGACGACCAGAACCATCTGCGCGATGAACTCGTCTACCGCCTCGGCCTGTTGGATCTCACCCTCGAAATCGGGGGCGTCTTCTCGCTGGTTCGTGCCGACGAGCTCCGGGCGCGCAAAGACGTTCTCGGTCAGACCCTGCGGCTGGTACAGGACGTCCGCACCGGCAGCGCCCGCCTCGCCGGTCTGTCCCCCGAGCAGCTCATAGGACTCGTCGAGCCCGAGCGGCTCCACGAGTACGTCGAAGAGCTCCTCGACACCGGAGAAGCGGAGATCGTCTCCAGGATGTACAAGAACGTCGGGGAGGAGAGGTGAAGTTCGAGCGGGTTCAGGCCCGGGCGTTCGGACGGCTCGAGGATTTCGACTCGGGATCCACTCCACTGGGCGCACTCAACGTGGTCGTAGGACCGAACGAGTCAGGAAAAACCACGTTTTTCCACCTTCTGCACTCGATCATCTTCGGCCTGTATCCCGCGTCCAAAGACCAGCATCCCTACACGCCCTGGAGTGGCCGCGACCTCGACTTGGAAGCTGAGGTACGGCTCGACAGCGGGGAAGAATGGACCATCCAAAGGAAACTCGCCGGGTCTCCCACAGGGCGGCTGACGCGAAACGGGGGCGTCGAAAGCCTCCGCAACCACACGCTGGCCTGCGCGAACCATGTGACGCGCGAGGTCTTCCGCCAAGTCTTCGCGTTGACGCTCACGGAAGTCGCCTCCCTCGAATCCCACGCTTGGACCGAGATCCAGGACCGGCTCATCGGCGGCATGGGGGCCCGCGACCTCGTGCCCGCTCGCTCGGTCGCCGAGGCGCTGGAAACAGAGGCCCAAGGTCTCTGGCGCACGAACCGCCGCGGAAAGCAAACAATCCGTGTGCTGCGGGAACGGATTCGCGTCGCCAGA
This sequence comes from Longimicrobiales bacterium, assembly GCA_965248195.1. Classification (GTDB taxonomy): domain Bacteria; phylum Gemmatimonadota; class Gemmatimonadetes; order Longimicrobiales; family Gaopeijiaceae; genus UBA822. The sequence continues at coordinate 544,875 of CBDFIQ010000001.1, forward strand.
GCGGCTCGTAGCGAGGCCCTCGAAGCCGACCGTCTCCTGCGAGAGTCGATGCGGGAATTGGAACAGACCAAGGAGACGCTCAGGGCCGCGCGTTTCGAGAGAGAGCAAAAACGCCTCCTGATCGAACGGATCACGCAGCTGCTTCCCATCCAAGAGCGGATGGATCAGGCCGCGAGGCTCGAAGCGGAGGCCGGACCCCCTGGTGGACTCCACGGCCTCCCCACCGATCCTTCAGCAGAGCGCGAACGGCTGGTGGCTGAGGTCGCCACATTGGAAGAGCGCCTCGAGAAAACCCAGGCCGACGCCGAGGAGCCTCAGGCGCGGGTAGAGGGGTTCTCGTCCGACCACCGGGCGATCCTGAAGGCGCGCAGGAGAATCGAGGAGATCAACGGCGCCACGGCAGCGGCTGGACCGGTGAGCGCACGCCTCAGCACCCTCGATCAGGAGGTCCGGGATCGGCAAGGCCGAATCACGTCGGACGCCCCCAAGATCTTCGAGCAGACGCTTACCTCTGAGGAAGAATCCACCTTACGGAGACTCGAGGTGCGCGATCTCCACGATCGGGTTCGGGACGCATCAGGCGCACGGGACCGGGTGCGGGAGCATGCCATTCGTGGAACGCTGGGAGGGGCGCTCCCGGAGGCCTCCGCCCGTACCCTCGCCGCCGGCCTCGCCGCGGGGGTGGTGGCGGCCCTGCTGCTGCTTCGGCCCGCGGGTGCCCCCTGGGAAAGAGGGCTCGGCGTTTTCCTGATGGTGGCCGCAAGTATGGCGTGCGCCCGGTGGTGGACGCTCCGCCAAGCTCGACGCCAAGGCGCCCCCAGAGAGGGTGCCGGATCCGCTGCCGGTGCCAGGCTTGAGCGGGAGTCCGAAAAGGCGGCTGCCGCTCTTCGCGACTTCCTCTCGGGCCTGCCCGTTCGTTCGGAGATTCTCGCTGAGGCGGGACCGGAGTTCGTAGCGACCTTCACGCGGCTTCAGGATTTATTGGAGGAACTGGATACACGGGCGAGAGAGACGGACGAAGCGAGGGCGACCCTCGAGAGTATGGATGACCGGCTTAGCGAACTCACCCAGCATCTTGGAATCGAGCTCCCTCATGCCAGGGAAGCCGCGATCCATGTTCTCCAGACCCGGCTACTGGAAGCGGAGCGAGCCAAGGAGGCATCGGGAGGGGCCCGCGCCGAGCTCGATCGCGTGAACCGCCACCTGGCCGATCTCAAGGCGGAGTTGGCCAGTCGGACGCAGGCCCTTCAGTCGTTGGACCAGGTACTCCGCTCGCTGGGCGGTGAGGACATCGCGGCCGGCGCCGAGGCCGCCGTGCGCATGCGGCGGGCAGGTGAGAAGGCGACGGAGCTCCGGGCCGATCTCGAGCAGTCCCACCCGAACCTGGACGCCCTGCTGGATCGCCTGGCAGAGCTAGAAGATGTCGATGGGGGCCAGCCAGGGGACGACACGCTGGCCGAGGCCAGGATCGCCGTCGAGGAATTGTCGGACCGGATCGAGACGCTGGCTGGGCAGGTCCAAGCCCTCCAAAACGTATATGAGAGGGCGGCCGAGCGGACGGCGGCGGATCAGATCGATGGCGAGATCGACGCCCTCGAGAATGAGGTGCGGCGCTTGGAGCTCGAGCACGACCGCAAAATCGTCCTCGCCCATGCCATTCGGCAGGCGGATAGTCGCTTCCGGGAGGACCACCAACCCGACGTCGTTCGTAGAGCCTCCGGCTACCTCGCTACCATTACCGATCACCGGTACGACCGAATCATGGTCGGTGATTCCGGTGAGTTCTACGTCCGACGGTCGTGCGATGGTGGTAACCTAGCTACGGTGGCGGCGGGGAGCCTCTCCACCGGAGCAACCCAACAACTCTATCTGGCCATGCGCCTGGCAATCATGAGTCACCTCGACCACGATCGCGAGCGCCTCCCGGTGTTCATCGATGAGGCCCTCGTGAATTGGGACGCAGCGCGACGGGTGCGGGGCTTTCAACTCCTTCGCGAGCTTTCGCAGACGAGGCAGGTTTTTGTAATGACCTGTCACGAGCGCTGGGCCGAGGAGTTGATCGACGCGGGCGCGAACCGGGTGGACCTCACGTGACTTCAGCGTCCGAGTCCAGCCGGTACGCCCTTCCGCTGCACGTCGAGGAATACGGAGACGGGCCCCGGCAAATCATGATGCTGCATGGCTTCGGAGCGAACTCATACACGTGGCGGGGTTGGATCGGGGCACTCGCGAAGAACCACAGGGTGTGGTCGGTGGAACTGAAGGGCCACGGTTCGGCGCCGGCACCACCCGACGACCTTTACTCGCTCTACGATCATGCCGACCTCGTGCACCGTCTGATCCTGCAAAAGGACCTCCGTCAACTCACCCTCGTCGGTCATTCCATGGGTGGGGGCATCGCGCTCCTGGTCGCGCTCCGACTCCTGGACGAGGGGCGCATGGAACGGCTGGTTCTCGTGTCCAGCGCGGCCTACCCGCAGCGCCTTCCCCCATTTATCGCCTTGGCCACGCGAGGGCGCCTGTCAGAGTGGGGGTTTCGCTTCTTCCCGAAGCGCCTCTTGATCCGTCGGGTCCTGCGCTCCATCGTCTTCGACCCGCAGGGTGTGACGGACGCTCAAGTCACGGCCTATGCAGAGCCGCTTTACAGTCCAGCCCACCGCACAGCCTTGATAAAGACCGCAGGGCGGATCATACCTCCGGATCTCGCGGAGTTGACGAAGCGCATTCCCGAGATCGCACTGCCCACGTTGCTCCTGTGGGGAAGGCACGACTGGGTCGTCCCTCTGGAGGTGGCCGAGCGACTCCTCGCGGCCCTTCCGAGGGCGCGACTCGAAGTTCTCGAACACTGTGGGCACGTTCCCTCGGAGGAATCGCCGAAGGAATCGCTCGAGATCGTCCTGAAGTTTCTCAGGGGTGAGGGGGAGAATCCTTCGCCACGAACCCTGGACACGTCAGGACCGGCAGGGGGGGATATTTAGGGAAGCGGGGGTCCTCCGCCGAGCGCTCACACCGGTAGAAGACCGATCCTCGCCGGTTTTCGACGAGTCGCACGAATGAGCACGTGCTGCAAAGCCCCACCTCACGGCGGACCCCGCGCGTTTCCTCCGCGCTCACGGTCGAATACCCAGCACCGCCACCTGCCGTTCGGACCGTCCGGCACGATGAGAGAACAGGTTTCTATCCCCACAGAGCGTACAGAGGCTGGAGACGGTAATGCTCTCGGGCGGCACGCCGGCGGCCCTTGCTTGCTGAGCCAATGCCCCCCGTAGGTCCACCGGGGCCGCATGCGGTGGCACCTCCAGCCCGAGTGCCCTGAACACCTCAGGGCCCACCTCATAACATGCCCCGCAGATGGCCGGTCCAAGATGCAGGAGAAGGCGTCCAGGATCACTCCCCCACCGTTGGCCGAAGAGAGTGATCCCGCGGAGAAGGATTCCCGCCGCGGTTCCCCTCCATCCGGCGTGCAGAACGGCCACTGCTGGCGCATCCGCATCCACAAGATAAACCGGCACACAGTCCGCGACGGTGACCGCCAGGAGAACACCCGAGTCGGCGGTGGCGTGGCCGTCCGCCCCTCCCTCCGTCTCTCGGACGCCCTTACCGATCCGGTCATGAATGACAATCCGGGTTTCGTGGAGCTGGTGGGCATACACGATGGTCTCGAATTCGGAAGCCTGGAGCAGATCGTTCCACCGTGCGGGGGCCCGCTCCGACGCCGGACCGCCAAACAGCCGGAGATCGAATGGGTCGGGGCCAGATCCGGCGTGGGTGATCCCGGCGAACAGCCAGGGAAACCGATGGGCCCAATCCGTAACCACGTAAAGCGGAACGCCGTGCTCAGCGGTCTCTTCAGTCATGCGAACCAGACCATCGTGGATCGAAACGGTGGCAGGCAACCAAGCGTTCAGCGGCGAGGCAACCACGCGATCAATTGTAACGGGACGCCCACCGGTCGGAAGCGGTTATCGCACACCCTCGACACGAAAACCGACCACGAGCGTACGGGGCAGCCCCGGGCGTAGGCCTGCCGGACGTCGAGCCACGCTGTGAATCTGGTTCGTGAAGTTCTGCAGGCCGGCGAAGAGCGTCCCACGCTCGTTCACCTGGACCTCGCCGGAGGCGTTGAAGACTACGAAGGAATCCGTCCCTTGCCCCCTCGGAATGGGACCAGACCCCGCCTCTGTCCGCATGACTCCCGAAGCGTTCATGGAGATCGAGATGCTCCAAGCCGACTTATCATAGCCGATGCTCCCGCTCACTTGGTGCTCGGGTAAATAGGGCAGCCGATCTCCAGCCTCGACGGTGCCCCACGCCTCGTAATCAGAGGCGAACCCAGAGTGAAACTCCGCGCGAGTAAAGGTATAGGCCAACCGGAAGGGCACCCGCGTCACACCGCGAGCCGCCCAGGCGAGATCGTAGTCCAGCGACGCCTCGAGCCCAGCGACCCGTGCGTCGCCACCGTTGAATGCTTGCCCACTTCCATCCCCAGTGGTGGCTAGAGTGGCCTGACCGAGAATGTTTCCATACGAAGTCACGAATCCAGTTGCCTCCGCCGCCAGACCGGAACGCCGCCACCGGGCTCCCAGTTCATAGTTCACGCTGCTCTCGGAGCGGGTGGCCTCATCGGCGCCGGGACCCGGAGGGCCGAAGCCACGGTGAACTCCACCGAAGAGGCTCAGGACACGCCACCGGTAGGAGAATCCCACCCCGGGAATCAAGGCGCTGATCCGGTTCACTCTGGTGCGCGAGGGCGACCTTCGGGCCGCGTCGCCGCCGGCGTAGTCGACGCGCTTGAATTCGATGCTCTCGAGCCTAACGCCCGGTGAGATTACCCACGGTCCAAGCGAGATCTCGTCTTGCACAAACGCGGCCACTGCGGTTGCGGAGCTGACCCGATTGGACTGTGTCCCCGGCTCTCCCGAACTGGTGAGACGCAGCGAGCCATCGAGCATCTGGAAACCGTCCTCCCACTGAAAACGATCCTCTTCATCCTGATGGAACCGGGCACCCAGTTCCACCTCGTGCTGGCCCAGGGTGAGGCCCAGAGAGGACTGTACGCCTTGTCCGAAATACTCGCGGTTGTTCGCGCGAACGCTCAACGCATCGGGATCGCTGCCTCCTCCCTTCAAGATGCCGAGGGCCGATGCGTGGTCCTCCGGCGTTCCGAGCACGCGGCTGATGCCCGTGCCCAACACGCTTTGGAGCTTGTACCAATTACGCGCGAAGTCATTCCGGTAGGCGGTCGTCGTGACGTCCGCGTTGCCCCCCGCCCAGAAGTGCCGCATCTGGATTTGTGAGTGATCGGCCTCCATGAGATCCGCACCCGAGGCCGGGTATCGAGCGAAGGGGTTACGTCCGAAGTCCTCATCGGTCAAACCCAGATAGGTCTCATCGGACGCCTCAGCAGTGTACCCCAGCTTGAGCTCCAGCTCCTGATAAGAGTCGCCGAGACGATCCGAGTTGACGCGCACTTTGGCCATGTAATCGTCCACGTCGAAGCCTGTGCTAGCGCCATTCGGCAACTCCTTGAAGCCATCGGTTCCCATGGAATACGCCTCCACCAACCAACCGAACCGTGCTCCCGATGCTCCCGCTCGAGCGTGGCCCTGGAGACTGCCATACTCGCCTCCCGAGCCCTCGACGAACCAGGTCAGACGGTCGGGTATGGTCGCGGACACCAAATTGAGAGCCCCACCGATGGTGCGTGGCCCGTACCGCACCTGGCTCGACCCCTTCCGAACCTCCAAAGCCTCCATCCTTCCCGCGACCGGGAAGTAGTAGGCCGACGGAGCCGCGTAGGGAGCGGGCGCGATCAACACGCCGTCTTCCATCAAGGTGATCTTCGAACTGCGCTCGGCGCCCGTCCCTCTCAATCCGATGTTTGGGCGTAAGCCGAACCCATCCTCCTCCTGGATGTTCACCCCGGGCACCTGCCGCAGAAAGTCGTGAACATTGTCGAACACGAATGCCGGGGATTCGAGATCCTCCGCCATCAACACATGGACCGAACCCGGAATCTCATTCGCCCCGAGCGGGTCGCCGAGCATGCGAGTGCGCTTCAAGAGCACCCGAATGGGGTCCATCCGGAGCGGTCCGGTTCCCATCTGCGCATCCACGACCACGGCTGCGTCATCAGCAAGCGTGACGGTTTTTGTGAGTGTCGTATATCCCATGCGCACGAACCACAATGAGATCGTCCCGGACGAAATCCCGCTGAGCGTATAACGTCCTGCTTCATCAGTGAGCACGCCTATGGGGGCCCCCACGACCTCCACCGTGGCACCCGGGAGAGCGGAGCCGTCATCCTGCGTGCGCACCACGCCTTCGACCGAGGCGGAACCGTTTTGGGCGAGCATTGGGGAGGCCAGGAAAAGCGCGACGCTGAACGCAGCGAAAGGTAGGGCTCGACTCATATGCATCGAAACACAGCTATCTATCCCTTCAAAGTGACGCGGTCCCCCCGGGGCCCGAGATGAGAACGAGTCTCAACCGCATCGCATAGACTACCTCGTTCAGCGAGACGACGCAAGCGGCCCCTGGGGGCGATGGGGCTCCCCACCGGCGAGAATGTGACTAGCTTAGAAATGGCGCCGACGGCGGCTTCTTCAACAGCCTTCTAGGAAAGCTCCACGCGAGCAACGAAACCGATGGACGAAAAGCCGTTCGACCGCCAGAACGCCGCCTACGCCCAGGCCCTGTATGAAGAGTTCGCGCGAAACCCGGAGGGCGTACCGGCTCAGTGGCGGGATTTCTTTGCCTTAGGCCCACAGGCCACGGCCGAGGCCGGTCTGATCGTCCCCGAAGGCCTGGCCGAGAACGGTGGCGGCAACACCGACTCGAAGGCAGGCACGGCATCGCCGATGGTCGCCGCCGACTTGAGCGCCGCACCGCGAGAGGCGCACACGATACCCCACCTCCTCCGTGCCGTCGCCCACGCGACGTCGTTCATTCAGGCCTACCGTGACCACGGGCATCAGCTTTCCACCGTCGATCCCTTGGGCTCCGAGCCGCCCGGGCACCCACAGCTCGATCCCTCCTTCTTCGGCACGAGCTTGGAGGAGCTCAAGGAACTCCCCGCCTCGCTGGTGTTCGAGAACGCGCGCGACGAGTCCCTGGCTGACGTACTCGAGCGACTCCAGCAGGCCTACTGTGGGACGATCGGATACGAGTTCGAACACCTCGAGGACCCCGGCGTGGTCCGGTGGCTCTGGGATCAGGTTGAATCCGGCACGCACACGCGCCCTCTCGAGCCCGGAGACCGGGTGCGCCTTCTCCAGCGGCTTACCGAGGTCGAGAGCCTGGAGCAGTTTCTCCACAATGCGTACCTCGGCCAGAAGCGCTTCTCCATCGAGGGGTCCGACATCATGATTCCCATGTTGGATCTCGCGCTCCAAGAGTCGGCCGAAGTCGGCGCCAAACGGGTTGTGCTGGGGATGGCCCACCGCGGCCGCCTCAACGTCTTGGCCCACATCGTGGGGCTCGGATACGAGGAGATCACCCGCGAGTTCGAGGGGATCGAGGCAAAAGGGGCCTTCACGGTCGAGGGCACCGGAGACGTCAAGTACCACCAAGGCGCCCGGGGCGAGCAGAGTCTCCCCAACGGATCCACGATTCACATCACCCTCGCTCCCAATCCCAGCCACCTCGAGTTCGTGAACCCGGTCGTGGGGGGCATGACGAGGGCGCTCCAGAACACCGGATACGACCAAGACGCGAAGCGGGATGCCGCAGCGGTGGTCCCGATTCTCATCCACGGAGATGCAGCGTTCGCTGGAGAGGGCGTGGTCGCGGAAACCCTCAATCTCGGCAGGCTGGACGGGTACACGACGGGCGGCACGGTCCACATCATCCTCGACAATCAGATCGGATTTACCACGCTGCCTGTGCACGGCCGGTCGACACGGTACGCCAGCGACCTCGCCAAGGGGTTCAGCTTTCCGATCATCCATGTCAACGCAGACGACCCTGAGGCGTGTCTCGCGGCTGTGCGACTGGCCATGGCGTACCGAGCGGAATATCACCACGACGTCGTCATCGATCTCGTCGGATACCGGAGGTACGGCCATAACGAGGGCGACGAGCCGGGTTACACCCAGCCGCTGACGACCGAGGCCATAAAAAGGCACCCGACCGTCAGAGCGATGTACGGAGATCTGCTCGTGGACCAGGGTACCCTGACAGCCAAGGATGTGGAGGCGATGCAGGAACGCTTGGCTGTATACCTCCGCGACGCGCGCAAGCGAGTCCAGAGCCAGGGCCAGGGCCAGGGCCAGTCTCACACGGAGCTCGGCCACGGTCTCGTTCTGGAGACGGACGGAGTCGTTGCACCGGACGTGTCGTTGGAGGTACTCGCCGACATCAACCTGGCCGCGCTCGCGACCCCCCCGGATTTCACCATTCACGCGAAGCTCAAGCGCGTGCTCGCGCGACGCGAGGACTTCGGGCCTGGACTAGCCGTGGACTGGGGCCATGCCGAGGCACTGGCTTTCGGGTCGCTTCTCCGCGAAGGGATCCCCATTCGCCTCACTGGTCAGGACACACAACGGGGAACGTTCAGCCACCGACATCTTGTTTTCCACGACGCCAAGACAGGACGGGAGCACAGGCCACTCGCCGAATTCGGGAGCGCCCGTTTCGAGGTTCACAACTCACCACTGTCCGAGATGGCGGTGCTGGGGTTCGAGTACGGTTTCAGCGTCGCGTCGCAGCGAGCCTTGGTGTTGTGGGAGGCCCAGTTCGGAGATTTCGCCAACGCCGCACAGGTCAGTGTGGACCAGTTCGTCGCCTCGGGCTGGGAAAAGTGGGGACAGCTTGCGAGCCTTGTGATGCTCCTGCCACACGGATACGAAGGTCAGGGGCCCGAACACTCGAGCGCCCGCCTCGAGCGATTTCTCCAACTCTGCGCCGAAGACAACATGCGGGTCGTATCCCCGAGCACACCGGCGCAGTATTACCACCTACTCCGGCGGCAGGCCCACCTCCGGCCGCAACGGCCGCTCGTGGTAATGTCGCCAAAGAGCCTACTCAGGCATCCGAAAGCTACTTCCCCCGTATCAAATCTGGTCAGCGGCAAATTCCATCCCGTGCTCGACGACCCGGCCTGCCTGGGCGCCGAGGGCCTCGACCGGTTGGCAGTGACCCGCCTGGTTCTCTGCTCCGGCAAACTCTTTTATGACCTGGCCGAAAGCGAGCTGCGGGAGGGCGCTCGAAATGTAGCCATCGCCCGGCTAGAGGAGCTCTACCCGTTCCCCGCAAACGAGACACGGCAACTCGTCGCTCGGTACCCCAATCTCGATGAGGTCGTCTGGGTCCAGGAGGAGCCCAGGAACATGGGCGCGCTCGCCTTCGTGGGTCCTCGCCTGAGAACCGTCGTCCCCCGGGACGTGAAGCTCGACCACGTGACGCGGCCGGAGCGCGCGAGCCCTGCTGAGGGGAAACATATCGACCACGTCGTCGAACAAGCCCGGGTCATTCGGGAGGCGCTCGGGGAACCCGCCCCGCAGGAGCCGTGAAGCTCGTCAAGCTCACTCCCAACGGATAAGCAGCTTCCCGAAATTCTCGTTGGCGGCCATGACATCGTGAGCCACAGCTGCGTCCTCCGGAGGGAAGACCCGCTCGATCACGGGCTTCAGCTCGCCCAACGAAAAGAAGTAAAGAAGGCGGTCCTCGAAGGCCCTCGTCAAAACGGCCTTTTCTTCCACCGGGCGGGCACGGAGAACGGTGCCCCTGAGCGTCACGCGACGAAGCATCATCGCCCCTAGGTCGATCTGCGCGCCTGCCCCACCGGGTATACCCACGACGATGTGCCTGCCGCGGGGGGCGATGACCTTCTGGTTACCCTCCAGGTAGGGCCCACCAACGAGGTCCAGAATCAAGTCGACTCCTCGCCCGCGGGTCACGGCGAGCACCCTCTCCGGCCAGTCGGCATCCGCCAAAACCGCGTCATCCAATCCGAGCTCCGAAGCCGCCGCCAGCTTCTCGGGCGTTCGAGAGGTTCCGATCGTCACCGCGCCGACCGCCCTCCCGATTTGAACTGCCGCGGTCCCCACCCCGCTCCCAACGGCATGGATCAGCACGACCTCTCCGGCGCTCAGCTCCATCTGGAGGACGGCAGCGTCGAAGGCCGTCATGAACACCTCCGGGATCGCCCCTGCATCATGCTCGGACATGCCGTCCGGCACCGGTAACACATTCGACCCGTGCGTCGTCACGTACTCGGCATAACCACCCCCGCCCAGGAGACCCATCACTCGATCTCCCACCTGCCACCGGTCCGTATCGGAGCCCAGGGCCTCTACCACTCCCGAGAACTCCATTCCGAGGATATCCTTCGGCCACCCCTCGGGTGCTGGGTGCTTTCCGCGCCGCTGGAGCAGGTCCGCGCGGTTCACGCCGGACGTACAGACGCGTGCCATGATTTCACCGGGGCCCGGGGTCGGCTTTGGCACTTCCTTCAACGAAAGGGTTCCGGCGTCGCCCTGACCCTCCATGACCACTGCCTGCATGCTGCTTGATTCGCTCATGGCAGCTATGATAGGGCAATGCACCCTTTACGGCACCCGTCCTGATGCTCCTACCGATCGAGCTCGACCGGCCCCTTGTTTTCTTCGACTTGGAGACCACCGGATTGAGCCCGCAGAAGGATCGCATCATCGAGATGGCGATCCTGAGAGTTTCTCCGCAGGGCGACGTCATGGAACGGGTCAGGCGCTTCAATCCCGGCGTCCCCATTCCTCCGGAAGCGAGCACGGTTCACGGGATTTCCGACGACGACGTCGCGGACGAGTCACTCTTCACCGCCCGCGCCAAATCGTTATTCGAGTTGATGGACCCCTGCGATCTCGGAGGCTTCAATATCCGGCGCTTCGACTTGCCGATGTTGATCGCGGAATTCAAGCGATCTGACCTCGACTTCGACCACCGAACTCGGAGGGTGATCGACGTGCAGGGAATTTTTCACCGCGAGGAGCCGCGCGATCTTTCCGCGGCCGCACGCTTCTACCTTGGCCGGGAACACCAGGAAGCGCACACGGCTCTCGGTGACATACGCACCACTGCGGCGGTCTTGGCCGCCCAGATCGGGCGCTATCCTCACCTTCCCCGGGAAATGGATGCGCTCCACGCCTACTGTGACGAGATTCTCCCGATCCGCACTGCCGTCGAGCAGTGGTTCGATAAGGAGGGGGCGGAGTTGATTTTCCGGAGAGGCAAACACAAAGGGCGGCCACTCGCCGAGGTCGCGGTTCAAGAGGCGGATTACCTCGAGTGGATGCTCGGGGCGGATGACATGGACGCGGAGGTTCTGGAGGTGGTCGGGGCGGCGCTCGCTACTGGCACAGAGAAAGGCGATTGAGACTGGATTCCACCATGCCAACTCCGATGCGCCGACAGTCGTTGCTCGTACTCGCATGCTTCGTCCCATGGAGCGGTCTCCTCCTCGACCCTGGAGCGTTGGTCGCGCAGACGGCGCCCACGGGTGAGGTGGCCACCATCACCGAAGCCCAGCTCGAGGCCTTCATGCCCCGCCTGATCGGACCGGCCGTAACCGGAGGGCGCGTGCACGACGTCGAGGCGCTTGCGCACGACCCGTCCACGATTTTCGTCGCATCCGCGTCGGGAGGGCTCTGGAAGACCACCAACCGGGGCCAAACGTGGCGCAACGTCTTCTCGGATCAGGCGGTCAGCACGTTCGGAGACGTCGCGATCGCTCCGTCGGACCCCAACGTGTTGTACGCGGGCACGGGTGAGCAGAACAACCGACAGAGTTCGTCCTGGGGAGACGGCGTCTACCGATCCGACGACGGGGGCGAGACCTGGCGCCACTTGGGGCTGGTCGAGACGCGTCACGTCGGCAAGGTCCTGGTTCACCCCCGGGATCCCGACATCGCATACGTGGCGGCGCTCGGTAATCTCTGGCGCGGGAATGAAGAGCGGGGCGTATATCGAACCCGAGACGGTGGGCGAACCTGGGAACGGGTGCTCTATCTTGACGAATTCACCGGGGCGGTGGACCTGGTCATGAACCCGCAAAACCCGAGAATCCTTTATGCGGCAACATACCAGAGGCTTCGCCGTACTTGGGGCTTCAACGGCGGCGGACCCGGCAGCGGAATCCACAGAAGCGTCGACGGGGGCGACACCTGGCGCGAACTCACGAACGGAATCCCGGTCGGGGACAAAGGCCGCATCGGACTCGCGATCTCCGAGTCGAACCCCCTCGTGCTGAACGCGCTGATCGAGCATGCGGACGAAGCGGAGCAGGGTACCTATCGGAGCGAGGACGGGGGCGCGACCTGGACAAGGGTGAACTCTCTCGATCCGCGGCCCATGTACTACTCGGAGATCTTCATCGACCCGTCCGAACCCGAGCGTGTTTATGTCCTCGGAACGTCTGCATACAAGAGTGAAGACGGCGGTCGCACCTTTTCAGAGATCGCGGAGCGGCCGACATACGACGTGGGCGTACACGCCGACCACCATGCACTCTGGATCGACCCCGGTGACCCGAACCATCTCTACCTCGCGGGAGATTCCGGCCTCTGGGAGACGTACGACCGAGGCGTGAATTTCCGGAAGATCAACAACATTCCGATCGGCCAGTTCTACGCTATCGGCGTCGACAATCAGGACCCGTACTACGTTTACGGCGGCATGCAAGACAATCATTCGTGGATGGGCCCCTCCGAGACGCGCCGCTGGATCGGCATCCTCAACGACGATTGGCAGCAGACCGGGTTCGGTGATGGCATGTACCAGCAAGTCGATCCCACCAACCATCGTTACGTATACGCCAATTCCAATGGAGGCGGATACTACCGCATGGACCCGGAGACCGGTGACATGTTGGACATTCGTCCACGAGCGCCCGAGGGCGAGCCGAACTATCGGTGGGACTGGGTTTCGCCGAGCCTTGTGTCGCGGCACGATCCTGCGGTCGTCTACCTCGGGGGGAACCGGCTCTTCATCTCCCGAGACCATGGCGGCTCGTGGATACGGACCGAGGACCTCTCCCGTCGTCAGGATCGAGACGAGCTCGAGTTGATGGGCGTTCGCGGAGCCGACATCGATATCTCCCGCCACGACGGCGCGTCCAGCTACGGAGAAATCACCGTGCTCGCCGAGTCGCCTGTGGATCCCCAAGTCCTATGGGTCGGCACGGACGACGGAAACCTCCAGATGTCTCGGGACGGTGGCCGCACTTGGAGCGAGCGAAGCGGCAACGTACGAGGCGTTCGCGACGGGACTTACGTGAGCCGCATCGTGGCATCCCGATCAGGGGCGGGCATCGCGTATGTCACGTTCGACGCGCACCGTGACGGGGACTTCGAGCCGTACATTTTCCGGACCTCCGATTTCGGCGAGACCTGGACATCTCTGGCAGCAGACCTCCCGTCCGGGTCGGTGAACTCGATGGCGGAGCACCCGGACAACCCGAACGTGCTGTTCGCCGGCACGGAACACGGCTTGTTCGTGAGCACCAGTGCCGGCACCCGTTGGGCCAAACTGTCCCATCTTCCCACGACGCACGTCGATGACCTCGTCCTCCATCCGAGGGAGAAGGATCTCGTGATCGGGACGCACGGCCAGAGCGTCTGGATTTTGGATGACACGACGCCGCTCGCCGAGTGGACCGCAGACGTGGCCGCGGCCAGGGTGCACGTCTTCACCATACAGAGGGCCACCATCTTCAACTACCGGAAGGACACCTCTTATCGCGGCCAAGCCGAATTTCATGGTACGAACCCGGTGGACGGCGCCGTCATCACTTACGCATTAGGACCGGGAAGGGGGGCGGCCACCCTTCAGATCAGCAACGCCTTGGGGCGAATAGTGCGGGAACTCATCGTTCCGTCCGATCCAGGCGTTCATCGGGTGAATTGGGACCTGAGGCACGGCACCTCGGACAGGCCGCAGGTTTGGATCCGCCATGACGACTCACAGCTGGCCCGCCCGATCGGTACCAAGGGCCCTTGGATTTCGCCCGGAACGTACACGGTGACCCTGGAAGCGAGGGGCGCTACGTTCACGCAAACAGTGGAAGTGCGCGGGGACCCGCTACTTTCCGTTACGCAGGCCATGTATGAGGAGCGAGAGGCATACCTCCTGGAGCTCCTTACAATCGAACGACGAATCGACGAGGCGAGGCCTGACTTGGGGTGTGGCAGCAGTGCGGACGGGCCTGAAACCGAGGCAGATCTTTGCCAAGTCCAGCGTGAAGCCAGACGACTGATGGAAGCGTTGGGGGGAGGGGACGTGCGGCCAGGCTCACTCCATCCGCCTACTCCGGAGCACATCAGAAGAAAAACAGTGATCGAGGATCGCCTCGACCGCATTCTCCCTTCTACGAGAGACGACCGTGAACCGTGATGAGCGAAAACGATGAGTAATTTCCTGTTGAACGCACACTCAGGCCTCCGCTACCTGATTCTCCTCGGAGGCGTCTTGACCGTTCTTTACGCGGCATACGGAACGGTTTCAGGCCGAGCCTATGACAAGACGATGAGGATCTTGGCAAGCAGCTTTGTCGGCACCATACATCTGCAGATCCTTCTTGGGCTCGCTTTGCTGTTTTCCGGCCTGTTCCAGCCAGCGTTGACGGGGCACCTCTTCATGATGGTGTTCGCTGCGGCAGCGGCACAGATTCCGGTGTCGGTGATGCGCCGTAGGCCGGAGGAGCTGAAGTCCTACCTGCCCCACGGCGTCGGAGCGCTCGCGGCACTGGCGATGATCGCGGCTGGGATCCTGGCCATCGGGCGTCCGATTGTCGGCTAAAGCGTAAAGCGCACATGGCCTCGTCGGCTGACACCGCCTCACATGCGAGTCCCGACCTCGGTCTCGTGATGGGTGGCGGCGGAGCGAGAGCCGCCTATCAGGTCGGGTTTCTGTGCTACCTGGCACGGCAGTTCCCCGATCTCAAGGTACCTATCGTCACCGGTGTGTCTTCGGGCGGAATCAACGCCGCGCTCTTGGCCTCCCATCACGGCTCCTTTGGCCAAGCCGTAGGAGAGTTGGTTTCCCTCTGGAAGCGCTTGACCGTAGAGGAAGTGTTCCGGGTCGACGTGCCTTCCCTGAGCTGGATTGGTCTGCGCTGGGTCTTCCAGCTCCTATCGGGAGGGGTGGGCGGTGCGGCCCGAGTGCGGGGCCTGGTGGATACGACACCCCTGAGGAACTACCTGTCCGAGGTGCTCCATGCCGTGAACGGCGAGCTTACGGGCATCCAATACAACTTGGCGGTGGGGAAGCTCAAGGCGGTCGCGCTGAGCACCTCGAGCTACACGACGGGGCAGTCGCTGACGTGGATCCAGGGACGTGATCTTCACGATTGGACGCGTCCCCAGCGTCGCTCCCAGCAGGCCGTGTTGACCATCGATCACGTCATGGCGTCGTCGGCCCTTCCCTTGTTCTTTCCGGCAGTCGAGATCGACGATGAATACTTCGGAGACGGCGGCCTGCGGCTCTCGGCTCCGCTTTCGCCCGCCATTCATCTCGGCGCCGAAAAGATCCTGGCAATCTCCACCCGGTACAGGCGAACCGCCGCCGAGGCCGCGCTTCCCGACGTCACGGGCTACCCCCCTCCCGCCCAGGTTCTGGGCGTCCTCCTGAACTCGGTGTTTCTCGATCTCCTGGATCAAGACGCGCTCCGGATGGAGCGCTTGAACCACGTGCTGGGAAAGCTGCCACCCGAGGACAGGGATGGCCTGCGACCGGTGAGTTTGCTGGTCTTGCGGCCCTCGCTCGACTTAGGGCGCCTCGCGAACGAGTTCGAGCCTCAACTCCCCAAGACCTTCCGGTTCCTCACGCGCGGCCTCGGTACGAAGCAGATCAAGAGTCCGGACTTTCTGAGCATGGTGCTCTTCGAGCCCGAGTACATCGGCCGACTCATCGAACTCGGCGAAGCGGACGCGGAGGCCCGCGCCGACGAGATCGACTCCTTCATCCGATCCGGAACAACCGGCGCCGCAGGAGATGGACCGGATCCGACGGTCTGACTCGAAAAGGAGAAACAACGCCGAGTGGTTCGGGGTTAGATTTAGGGTACAGCGAGATCGCAAGCCGACTCCCGCCCGGCCCGAAAACGGGGAGTTCTACGATGTCTCAAGAATCCAAAAAGAGCCTCGCCACGGAGCAGGAAGCCCGGCAGGTGGCGGAGGCCGCTCGCGAAACGGAGTGGAAAGACCGGAGCTTCGCTCGCGGACTCTACAACGGGAAGCTTGACCTTTCCCTCGTCCATCCACTGCCCCAGCCGGATCCGGAGGTCGAGGCCCGCGCCCAGCCGTTCCTCGAGAAGTTGGAGGCCTTCACCCGCGCACACATCGATGGCGATGCCATCGACCGGGACCGGTGGGTACCACAGGAAGTGCTCGATGGCTTGGCAGAGATCGGTGCGTTCGGGATCAAGATCCCGACCGAATATGGGGGACTCGGGCTCTCGCAGTATCAGTACAACAAGGCTCTGGCCATCGTGGGTAGCCGTTGCGCGTCCACCGGGGCGTTTCTTTCGGCTCATCAGTCGATCGGGGCCCCCCAGCCACTCTTGTATTTCGGCACAGAAGAGCAGAAGCGGAAATACCTGCCGCGATTGGCCCGAGGCGAGCTGTCCGCGTTCGCGTTGACCGAGCAGGATGTCGGTTCGGATCCGGCCAACCTCTCCACGCACGCCGAGCTGTCCGACGACGGCGAGCACTGGATCCTGAACGGCACGAAGCTCTGGTGCACGAACGGACCACGGGCCGCCATAATCGTGGTCATGGTTCGCACGCCGGCGAGGGAGGGCGTACGAAGCCGCAAGCCGATCACCGCCTTCATCGTAGAGACGGCGTGGGAGGGTGTCGAGGTGGTACAGACGTGCAGCTTCATGGGGCTCAACGGCTTGTCCAACGGCGTGCTGACATTCGACAACGTGAAGGTCCCGAAGGAGAATCTGCTCTGGGGTGAGGGCAGGGGACTGAAGCTCGCCCTTATTACGCTGAACACGGGCCGACTGTCGATTCCCGCGTTCTGCGCCGGCGGAGCCAAAGCCGCCCTGCTCGTGAGCCGACAGTGGGCCGCGGAGCGCTTCCAGTGGGGAGCACCGGTCGGCAAGCACGGAGCGGTAGCGCAAATGCTGGGCAAGATGGCAGCCAATACATTCGCGCTCGATTCCGTGGTCGAACTCACCGCCTTGATGGCCGACGCCAAGACCTTCGACATTCGTCTCGAGGCGGCCATCGCGAAAATGTGGAACAGCGAGGTCAGCTTCAAGGTGTTCGACGACGCGATTCAGATACGGGGAGGCAGAGGGTACGAGAGAGCCGATTCGTTGCGGGAGCGCGGCGAGGATCCGTATCCACTGGAGCGGGGCTTCCGGGACTCGCGCATCAACCTGATTTTCGAGGGGTCCAGTGAGATCATGAGGCTCTTCATCGCCCGGGAGGCCGTCGACAGCCACCTGAGCGTCGCCGGGGATCTGATCGATCCCAAAGCACCGACCGGCCGGCGCCTCGCGGCGCTGCTCCGCTCAGGGCTCCACTACGCCGTGTGGTATCCGAGCCGGTGGCTCACATGGGGGCGGTGGCCCCGCTATCGGGAATTCGGCCCGCTGGCCAAGCACCTGCGCTACGTGAATCGAACGGCGGGGCGCCTCGCCCGCTCCATCTTTTATGCAATGATCCGCTTCGGCCCAGGCCTAGAACGCAAACAGGCGATCCTCGGCAGGATCGTGGAGATCGGAGCCGAGCTCTTCGTCATGGTGGCCACGGCCGTGCACGCGAAGGCTCTGGTCGACAAGAACCCATCCGACCGCTCGCCGTACGAGCTCGCGGACCTGTTCTGCCGCCAGGCCCGAACGCGCATCCAAGAGCGGTTCGGCCATATGTTCGCCAACAACGACGTTGCGACATACCGCGTTGCACAAGACGCGATGGAGGGAGCGTTCGAGTGGCTGGAGGAGGGGCTGCTCACCACGGATTGGGTGGCCCAGCCGGACGGCGGAGCCGAAGCCCAGAGTACTAGAGAAGGCATTGCTTCCGCTGAGTCACAGGAAGAGCCTACCCCGGCGTCCATTCGCGAACCGGCGGGACAAGCTTAAGAAAACCGGCCTCGCGTCCGGCCGGCGCCCTCACGGCACCGCTGGCTCGTGGGTCTGGCGCCGGTAGAGTCGATCGTAGACCTCGCTCCGTTCGAGCAACTCTGAGTGCGAGCCTTCGTTGACGATCCTGCCTTGATCGAGAACAAGAATCCGGTCTGACCGGATCACCGTCGAGAGGCGGTGCGCGATCACCAGAGTGGTCCGGCCCCGCATCAGACGCTCCAGCGCATCCTGGACCAGCGCTTCGCTTTCGGAGTCGAGGCTGCTCGACGCCTCGTCGAGGATCAGGAGCTTGGGCCGCTCGAGCATCACACGGGCGATGGCGATCCGCTGCCTCTGTCCCGCACTGAGTGTCACCCCCCGCTCCCCCACCACTTGATCGTACCCATCCGGCAAGGTCTCGATGAACTCGACGGCGTGAGCGGCCCGTGAAACCTCCTCGATTTCCGCCTGGCTCGCATCGAGATCGCCGTACACGAGGTTCTCACGCACGGTCCCTGCGAAGAGCATGGGCTCCTGTGGAACGATCCCGACCCGGCTCCGCAAGTCATCGAGAGCCAGATCTCGGACATCGACCCCGTCGAACGTGACCGAGCCCTGCTCGACGTCAAAAAAGCGCGGAATCAGCGAGGCGAGGGTGCTCTTGCCGGATCCCGAGCTCCCGACGAGAGCCACGGTCTCTCCCTCATCGAGAACGAGATCTATTCCGTCCAACACCCTGGGGAGGTCGGGCTCGTACCGGAACGTGACACCCTCGTAACGGACCACGCCGCGTGCGGGCGTCGGCAATACCCTCGGGTCTGTGGGCGATTTGATGGCCACGGGGTGGTCCAAGATCTCGAAGATGCGTCGCGCTGCACCCGCAGCCTCCTGGAGGTTTCCCCAGAATCCCGCCAGGGACGTGATGGCACCCGAGATCGTGACGGCATAGAGGAGGAATGCCACGAGTGTCCCCGGGCTCAGCGCTCCGGCCAAAACGAGGCGCCCCCCCTCCCAAAGCACCATGACCACGGCGCCGAACGCCGCAAAGGTGACCGCCCCCGTGAGGCTCGCTCGTGCCATGGCTCTGCGAAGTCCTTCGTCCCGCGCCTGGTTGACCGCGCCCAAGTAGGCCTCGTTCTCGTGGGGCTCACGCGTGAAGCTCTGGACGGTGCGGATCTGCGTGAACACCTGCTCCGCCCTGGAAACCGCATCGGCCAAGCGATCCTGAATTCGCGTGCTCAGACGTCTCACCCTGCGCCCGAAGAACCACGCCACCAAGGCAGCGAACGGAATGGCCGTCAGCGTAACCAGCGTGAGTCGCGGGTGCGTGATCGTCACCAACACCAAGGCCCCGACCAGAAAGGTGACCTGGCGAATGATCTCCGGAACACCGAAGCGAAGAACGCCTTGAATCAAGCCCGAGTCGGAAGCGAGCCGGGTGGAGAGCTCGCCGACTCGCCCTTTGGCGAAAAATCCGGGCGGCTGACAAACCAACCCGCCGAAAAGGTCCCGTCGCAGATCGGCCACCACCTTTTCCGATACCGCAGCGGTCAGATAACTTTGCACGAAATTGATCACCGCCAACACGGCGAACAACGAAATCAGTCCGATGGCGATTCGGTTGAGAAGCGCCGGATCTCCAGCCAGGAAGGCGGCGTCGAGGAGTTCACGAACGACCAGCGGGAACGCCAAGCCGATGCCGACGCTGCAGAGCATCAGGACGCCAGCCAGAAGTAACGGTGCCCAGTATGGCCGTACGCGGGGGCCCAACCGCCGGAGGAACCCGATGGTCCCCTTGGCGGTCAGCCGCTCTTGGCGCGACACAGGAGCGCCCTCTTATGTAATCGATCCATGGTCGGACAGGTGATATCTCCGAAAGGGTTGATTCCAAACCGAGACATGCGCGAGAATCCGGGATGAACACAGAACACCATTATAGAGCATTTTACATTACGACGGTGTGGACCCTCGGCCTGTTGTTTCTCGGCAGCGTCGTTCACGCGACGGGGTCGAGCCTTGCTTGCCCCGATTGGCCCACCTGCTACGGGACGATGTTACCCGATATGACGGGCGGCGTTTTCTGGGAGCACCTGCACCGACTCGTCGCCGGGGGCCTCGTTCTGATCTTCATGGCGGCAACCTACATGGCCTGGAGACCCGAAGCCGGTCGCCCAGCGATTCGTAGGTGGGCGCTGGCCGGAATCGGACTGCTGCTGGTGCAAAGTCTCTTCGGCGGACTCACCGTGTTGATGGGGCTTCCAGATGCGGTCTCGACCACGCATCTGGCGTTGGCGTTCCTCTTTCTCGCTTTGGCGACGGGCTTGACGGTGGTCACGTCTCCAGGCTGGAGTGGGGGCGGTGGCCGCGGCGAGCGGCTTCTCCACCTCCGCACCCTGGCTGTTTTCGGGGCCGTTCTCACCTTTCTCCAGTCGGTCCTGGGAGCGGCGGTCCGCCACATGGATGCGGGGCTGGTGTGCCCGGATGTTCCTCTTTGCCTCGGGCGGTGGATCCCGCCTCTGCAGACCGCGACCGTTGCCGTGCACTTCGGCCATCGCGTCACAGGGTTACTCCTGTTGATCACGTTGCTGACTCTCACGGTCCGGGCCGTGCGGAGCCTAGATCCTTCCGTTGAGCGTACTCTAGCGATCTCGGGAGGCGTTCTCGTGACGCTGCAGGTGCTTTTGGGCTTCTTGTCCGTGTATACGCGGTTGGCGGTCCTGCCGGTGTCCTTTCACACGCTCTTGGCTGCGGGAATTCTCACGGTTACGGTGGGGGTCGCGGTGATGACGTGGGCGCCCCGGGAAGACTCCCGCGATTCGAGCCGGCCGGCCGAGCTCGGAGCGGTCGGACATGGAGCAGTCGGCCGTGGAGCGGTCGGACATGGAGGCTGAGGCGTTCGGGGCCCTTCTGGCAAGAACCAATGCCACTCTGAATCTCTCCAGTGGTATCCTGCTCATGGTCGGGTGGGGCTTCATTCGCCGGGGGGACATCCGTCGCCATCGCTTGAGCATGCTGGGGGCGTTCGCCACCTCCAGCCTGTTTCTGATCTTCTACGTCACGCGCCTTACGATCACGGGCACCCATTCCTTCGCAGGCGAGGGCGTCGCGAGGGCGATCTACCTGGGAATCCTTTCTTCCCACATTATCCTGGCGATTCTGATCGTTCCCTGCGTGTTTCGACTCCTATACCTGGTATGGAAGGAACGCTTTCAGGACCACCGTCGGCTGGCTCGCTGGGTCTTCCCGGCCTGGCTCTACGTGTCGGTTACTGGATTCGTCGTCTACGTCCTGCTCTATCATGTGTACGGATATGTGTAGAAGGCTGTACGGGTGAGTGGGTTGGGGACAGTCACGGCAGCAATCACTGTCGTCCTGGGGGTCTGCACCCCTCTCGCGGCGCAGGACCGTACCCCCCCCGTATCCGCCGACTCCGTGCTGCCGTTGCCGGAGTTGAGGGTCGAGGTCGTTGGTCTGAGGACAGGATCCGTGCCCATCGCCGACGTGCCGTTCCCTGTTCAGATCATCGCGGGATCCAACTTTCAGGGGGCGACAGGCTCCTCGATCGCAGACGCCCTGACAGGCTCGGCCGGAGTCAACCTCACGAACCAAACCGGTAGCACGTCGCAGGCCGATATTCGCCTCCGTGGGTTTACGTCGTCCCCGATCGTGGGCGTCCCCCAAGGCGTGAGTGTGTTCGTCGACGGGGTGCGAGTGAATGAGGCCGACGCGGCGCAGGTGCACCTCTCGTTGATCCCTGGAGGCACCGTCGACCGCATCGAGTTGATCCGAGGCTCGGTCGGCGCCTTTGGAAGGAACTCACTGGCCGGAGCTCTCAACATCGTGACACGGCGGGGGACGGAACGATCGGTCGAGATGGAGATCGAGGGTGGGTCCTTCGGGTTGTTGAGAGGAGCCCTCGAAGCGTCGGGATCCGCCGGTAGCTTCGACGGATTTGCGGTGGCGTCGTACGACCGGTCCAACGGCTGGAGGCGCCTGAGCGGCACGGAGGCGCGCAGCCTCTTCGCCAAGACCGGCTGGCGTGGAGAAAGGACAGACGCGTGGCTCTCGTATACGTTCGCGTCCCACTCCCTGGAGGGTCCGGGCCCTCTGCCCGAGTCCTGGTTAGAGGGTGGTCCGCTCCCACCCGACATCACCAACCCCCCTGGCGATCGCCGGCGACTCCAGTACACGGGAGGTTCCGGCGATGTCTTCGTTCCCGGCCTTCACTTCCTGAGCGGACGGGTCGAGCGGCGGATCGGTGACGGCTGGACTCTTCAGGCAAGCTCCTTTGGGCGCCTGGCCGACTTCCGCCAGTCGAACGACAACATCACCGAGCCCGACGCGCTAGGCCTCACGGACATCCGCACCTTGGGTTCTGCCGCGCAGGTCAGCTACGAGCCCAACGATCGCTTGATTGCCACGGCAGGTGCCGAGTGGACGCGGAATGATGTGGAAATCCAGATCCGGGAGATCCCCAACCAGACGTTTCCCCTCATCGTACCGGCGACGACGGAGCATCTCGAGACCGACGAGAACAATGTCGGCGCGTTCGGCGAGGTGTGGTGGAGGGCTCGCCCAAGCGTCGCACTGTACGGCTCCATTCGCTTCGATCATGTCAGACTCCCGGTGACAGACCTGCTCGATCCATCGGGGAGTGGGCGGAACACGTTCGCGCAGTGGTCTGGCGGGGCCGGCGTCAGCAAGCGTCTCGGCCAAGGTTGGAATACCTTCGCGAGCTACGGTCGAGGGTTCCGGGCGCCCGTGATTCTGGAGGTGATGTGCGCGGATCCCAGCGACCCCTGCCAGCTTCCCTTCGAGCTCGGACCCGACCCCCCTCTGAAACCCGTCACCTCTGACACCTGGCAAGCCGGCTTGAGGATGACCAAACCCCGCGGCCAGGCCGAAGTCACGGCGTTCTGGTCCGAGGTCCGCGACGACATCTTCAACGTCACTGACCTCATTACGCCGACGCGCGGGTACTTCACGAATCTCGAACAAACCCGCCGCGTGGGCGTAGAAGCCTCGCTCGCGCTCATCCCCCTCGTGAGCCTGCCGTCCCTTTCCGTCCGCACGGTGGTGGGCTGGACCCGAGCGACCTTCGAATCGGAGGCCGTCCTGTCGGCGCCGTTCCTCGATGGCGACGACGGATCGGGCGATCCCCAGGACCCGAATGACCCGGACGGCCCGACCGCACCCCAAGTGGAGCCCGGAGACCGGTTCCCGATGGTCCCGAGCCTTACGGCGAGCGTCGGTGTGCGCTATGACCTGAACGAAGCCGTGTTCGAACTGACCGGAGGCTGGGTCGGCAGCCAGTTCCTGGTCGGGGATGAAGGGAACGACGCACTCGGAAAGCTCGACGGGTACACGCTCTTGCATACGAGCGTAGAGAGAGATTTCGCGGGTGTGTTGTTTTACCTACGAGTTTCCAACGTCCTCGGTGCCGACTACCGCAGCTTCGGCATCCTGTCCGAAAACGTGCGCGGACCATCCGGTGGGGTGGAGCCGTTCCTGACGCCCGGCCACCCGAGGCAGCTAGTGGCAGGGATGCGGATTCGCTTGCAGGGGTGAGTGTCTTCCCTCTTACCCCGAAGGAACCGAGATCTCCACGAATCGCGCGATCTGTTCTCTGATCTCTCCCCAACAAGGGGAGCAGTCGTTGTGTCCGCAATCGAGCGCTATGACGTCCAGTCCATCCCGAACCCCGGCGATCCGTTCCGAGTGCCGATACGGAATGACTTCATCCCTGGCGCCGTGGAGCAGCAGCACGGGGCCCTCGAACTGGGCCACAGCCCTTACCACATCGTACCGGTCCCGGAGCAGGAATCCGGGAGTTCCAAAGCTCCGCCTCGCCAAAGTGGCCATGGAACTGAACGTCGATTGAAGTATCAGCGCCTTCACCGGACGAGAGAGCGCAAGGTCACTGGCCACGCCCCCACCGATCGACCTCCCCCAGGCAACGACGCGCTCGGGGTCCACTTGGGACCGCTCGATCAGCCAGTCGTAGCCTTTGGTGAACGCCTCGTGCAGTGTGGCCCTCGTCGGCTTGCCTTCGGAGTGTCCGTATCCGGGGAACTCGACCAGGAGGACATTGAAGCCCAGGTCTGCAAAATCCTCCATCTCCAATCGCCAGTGATTGATCAGCTCACCGTTTCCGTGCGCGAAGATCAGCGTGGCCGTGGGAGGGCCGTTCGACCCGTCGAAGAACCAAGCCTCAACGCGCCCGAAGGAGGTACCCAGCCACACCTGCTCGACTCCATGAGGAGCCGAATCAAGGGCATGAGGCGAGGCCAGCCGGGTTCCAGGGAAGAGAAGTGATCTCTGAAGTACGAAGAGAAGAGCGACGTAACCCAGATACGCCAACGCCAGGATCCTAATCAGTGTTCCCAATCCCAAAATAACCCTCGACTCGAGGACAGAGCTGCCCTCCCTCAGGATCAACGCGACGGCTCGGCCGTTACGCCAAGGGAACCGAAATCTCCACCTCGGCACCCCCGTCGGTATGGTTCCGCAAATGGATCCGACCGCTCTGAAGCTCCACCGCCCTCCGGGCATGCGAGAGCCCAAGCCCCAAGCCTCCCTCAGACGTGGTGTAAAAGGGATCGTACGCCCTGGACAACGCCTCGGCAGAGAAACCCGGACCCGCATCCCGGATGAGCACGCGACCCCACTCTTCTTCGCTCGAGACGGTCGCAACTATGCCCTGCCCATTGCCGAAAACGGCAGCGTTATTAAGAACGAGGTAAAGCGCGTCGAGCAGGGCCTCGGTGTTCACGCGGACCTGGACCGAGCCCCTCGACGAGAAGAGCACGGAGATGTCCCACTCCGATTCATAAGCCTGGACGGCCTCTTTGACGATCCGGGTGAGATCGTCCTCGCCGATCTCTCCCGCCGGATCCTCCAAGAAAAAATGGAGATCATCGATCGCGGCCACGGCATCTTCCGCCGCCCGCCGGAGTGACCGGCTACGGTCCTTGAACGCCGCGGCAAGCGGACCGTCGACGTTCTCGCGCAGGTATGCGCCGATGCGAGATAGCGCCAGGCGGGATGCCGCGTCCGCCTCGCTGGACGACGCGGATCGGGCCGGCGCCCCACCGCTCGATCCGCTCGAGGTCTGACGCGTCTTTCTTCCCAAGAAAAACCCCACAACTGCGGCGACCGCCGCCGCAACAGCTCCAACCGTCAATGCATCCATACGTTCCTCAATGATCGTGAATCCCTCGCAAACCTACTGAATCCCCCACCGACAGTAAGCGTCACCACGAGCCTCGCACGCGACGTGCCCGACGGTCGGTGGGTCTTTGATCGACCCGCTCAACGTCGCGGAGCAGAGGCCCGACACGAGGGAACAGGCATCGCCTCCGGAGTCGCTCTGGATAAACAGGAGTGAACGTCCCTCCAAAACGAACGCGCCGTCCCCGAACCCTCCGACGCGGCGCCCGAAGAGCGTCTTGAGCCTCTTTCTGACTCTCCGCCTGGCGAGGGCCAATCCCAGCCTGCGTGGCACAAGCCTCGGTTGACGCAGAGGTTTACCGGCCAGCCTGGCGCCACACTCCAGAAAGACCGCTCTCGCGTCAGGTCGCCGTGCCACGAGCCTCACTAGATCGACGAACTCCTCATCCGAAATCTTGTGGCCCTTTTTGGTCTCCGCCTGATAGTTCCGTATCCGGCGCTCCACCACATTACTCAGACCCAACTTGCGCGGCATCGTAATCGACGTGTCTTCCTCCTCGAACACCTCGAAGGGCCGATCACTCGCCTGGATGACCTCCAGAAACGTGAGGGCGACCAGGGCCGACACCCGCTGGCGCCCACTGACGCTGGACTCCGCTATTTCCGTTTCTCCATGCAGTCGTCGGTCATCGCTGGCGGTGCTCGTCTGGTGCCGGGACGGTCACGTTCCCGACGGGGTGGGCCGTGTCAATCTCGCAGGCCGTCGGTCACCCGGCAACGTAGGCGCGGTACCTTCCGGAGAGCGTGCAGATTCGCGCCCATCTCCCGGCGTCCAAACGCGTCCGCCCTTGAAGGTGAGATCAGGACGGAGCATATTCCCACCGAAGGTGAGAATCATTATCGGGTCGGGTGGAACGGGTCTCTACCCACGACCCGATCCCGTCGGGATGCATATGGGAAAGCCTCAGATGGACAACGATGTTCGGGGGGGGTCGAAAGAAGAAGCCCTCGACACGTTGAGTGACGAGGAACTCGTGATCGCCCATCTGCGAGGTCGGAGCGGTGCGTTCGAGGACCTCTACGATCGGTATCGCGACCGGCTCGTGCATTTCGTTACTCGCAAGACCGGCGATGGGGACCAGGCACAAGACCTGGTTCAGGAGGCGTTCATCCGAGTTACCCGGCACCTCCACCGATTCGACACGTCGAAGAAATTCTCGACGTGGGTGTACACGATCGCGAGCAACCTCTCCAAGAATGAGCTCCGCAACCGATCACGGAGCCCCCTGGTTCTCTTCCAGCGGCTCACAAACAGTTGGGACGACGACCACCGCCCCATCCAGTTCGAAGATTTCCGGATGAGGCCCGACGATCTCTATCGAAAGCGTTTTCTCAAACGCCTCGTCGAAGACACCGTGCAGGAGTTGCCCGAGCACCATCGGTTGGTGTTCCAACTGCGTGAGCTGGAGGGTAAGAGCTACGAGGAGATCTCCGAAATCACCGGCGTCAACCTCGGGACCGTGAAGAGCAGGCTGCATCGCGCCCGAAACTCCTTCGCCCAGAGGATCGAACCGTTCCTCAATTAGTTTTCTGAGTCGAAACATGTTCGACAACCTACGTCAGGCCTTCCGCGAAGCCGTCGACAACTTCAAGGATGAATTGGGTCGGGACGACGTTCCCGAGGCGGTGAGCCGCCTTCTCCGGGAAATGAAGAGAGAGGCCGCGGATACGAAGGCCGAGATCCGGCGGCTGGAAGAGGCCATCCGAAGAGCCATCGATAGGGCCCAGAAAGAAAAAGGCGAGGCGAAGACGTGCCGTCGCCGCGAACAGATGGCCCTCGACATCTCGGATGAGGAGACCGCCGGCGTGGCCCGCCAGTATGCGGAAAAGCACGAACATCGCCGGAAGGTCCTCGAGCACAAGGCCCTCGCGTTGAAGGAGGAGCTGGACATGCGAGAGGAGGAGTTCGAGGAGATGATCGAGGCGATCAAGGATGCGGATAAGAACCGGGACACGCTCACCGCCACCGCGGGACGTGCGTCCGCACGCAACTCCATCGACGAGACCGACGACCTCTTTTCGCAGCTGGACCGGATCGGCGACGAGATCGGAGCCGACGATGCTCGGCGGGAGGCCAGCAGCGAGCTGGACGATCTGCTGGACGACTCGCGGGATCGTTCTGAGCGCCGTCCCGAACCGGAGGAAATCGACGTAGATGCCCGGCTCGAGGCCCTGAAGCGAGCGATGAAAAACAAAGGTTAGATCAATGGAGAACTGGATCGGTGTCGGTGTTTGGATCGTGATGGGAGCGTTCATCGCCCTCGTCATGAGAGCCGTGATCAGGAGACCGGAAGAAGCCCCGGGGCATGTACCCGTGCTGGTCGTGATCGGGGCCTTCGGTGCGGTCATCGGCGGAATGCTCGGAGTAGGCATCTTCGAGTTCGATGACCCGCTAGCGTTTAGCGCGGGTGGCATGGCTGGCGCGGCCACATTCGCGGTCCTCATGAGCTTCATTTACCGCTGGGGAATTCGCGGGCTCATCTGAGCGACATGAGTGACGTCCAGGGATACATCGGGAGGGAGCTTGGGCGCTTTACCGACGAGATCCTGGAGTTTCTTCGAATTCCTTCCGTAAGCGCAAAGTCCGAACACAACGCCGACACGCGTCGAGCCGCACAATGGCTCCGCGATAGAATGGAGGGCGCCGGTCTCGAGGCCGAGGTGCTCGAGACCGCCGGCCATCCGGTCGTGTTGGGGGAGTGGCGCGGTGCCGGCCCCGACGCTCCAACGGTCCTGGTATACGGCCACTACGACGTCCAACCGGTTGAGCCCTTGGATCTCTGGGATTCGCCGCCCTTCGAACCAGAGTTTCGTGACGGGCGCCTTTACGCCCGAGGCTCAACGGATGACAAAGGGCAACTCTACCTCCACATCAAGGCCGTCGAAGCGCACTTGAAGGAAGACGGGGCCCTTCGCGTCAATCTGATCGTCCTTGCCGAGGGTGAAGAGGAGATCGGCTCGCCGAATCTCGTGCCATTCGTTGAGGCCCAAAGAGAGAGGCTGGCATGTGACGCGGTGGTGATCTCCGATACCGGGATGTTCGCGCCCGGCCTGCCCGCCCTCCTTTTTTCGCTCCGGGGCCTCGCTTACTTCCAGATCCGGGTCGTCGGTCCCTCGAGCGACCTCCACTCAGGAGAGTACGGCGGCCCGGTGGTGAATCCGGCGATGGCCCTCGGGCGAATTCTCGCGAGCCTTCATGACGATGAGGGACGCATCGCCATCGACGGCTTCTACGCCGACGTGCTGGACTGGGACCGGGAAGCCAGGGACGCGATCCGCGATCTGCCCTTTGACGAAGACGATTTCGCGCAGTCTCTCGGTGCCGCACCAGAGGGTGGTGAACCCGGTTTCTCCGTTCTCGAGCGCCTCTGGATCCGGCCCACGTGCGAGGTCAACGGGCTCCTCTCAGGCTACACGGGCGAGGGCGCCAAGACGGTCCTGCCCGCGGAAGCCATGGCAAAAGTGAGCTTCCGGCTGGTTTCCGATCAAACTCCGCAGCGCGTGGCCGAGCTCTTCCGAGCGCACGTAGCCTCGGTGACGCCACCCGGAGTCCGGGTCACGGTCCAGGAATTACAGGGAGGAATGCCTTGGCGTGCGCAGCTCGATGGCCGCCTCAAAGAGGCGGCGACGTCCGCACTCCTCAAGGCCTTCGGATCCTCTCCCGTCTTGGCGGGCGGTGGTGGCAGCATCCCGATCGTCGGCGAGTTCGAGCGAATCCTCGATGCGCCAGTACTCCTGATGGGCTTCTCCCTGCCCGGAGCCAACCTGCACGCCCCCAACGAGTGGTTCCCCCAAGAGAATATCGAACTCGGAATCCGGGCCCTCGCCTATCTGTACGAGGAGCTCGGCCAGCCGCGTACCTAGCGTTCTGGACCATCACGGTGATAGCGCGCACACGGCTCATGGAGGAGACCCCAACGTTGCCCGCATGGCCAGGCCCCGCTCGGGGTGAGCGGCCCACACCTCTGTCTGGTCCTGTGGGTTGGCCTTCCCGGCGATCGTGAACTCCTCCCCGCAGAAGAGAGGGCTGACCGCTCGGTAGGAGAAGGAGTCGGGGGAGCCACCCGTCGAGCCCCACAGCCGCCTCGATCCCGCGTCTAACAGTAGGAGCGCGATGAGCGGTCCGTGCACCAGAAGGTCTGGATACCCCTCGACCTCGGTTACGTAGCGGTGGTCATAGTGAATGCGATGGCTGTTGAACGTGAGCGCGGAGAAGCGGAAGAGGGTCACCGCGTCGGCCAGGAAGGACTCGGACCACTCCGCGGCTTCGGGTGGGGGTTTGGGCGGGCCGCCCCCGGCGCCCGAGCCATCACGGTAGACGAGGTCCTGCTCTTCTTCGATCGCAACGCCCGCTTCGTTTGCGATCTCATGCCGAACCGTGACGAAGACGAGGGAGCCGGATCGACCTTCTTTGCTCCGTACGGCGGCTATCGTGGACCTTCGTTGAACGGCTTCGCCTAGATGGAGCGCCCCAAGGAAGCGGAGCCGGCCTCCGGCCCACATCCGCCGGGGAAGCGGAACGGGGGGTAGGAAGTCGCCACGCCTCTCGTGCCCATCCGGCCCCAGTGTGGACCGGCGTGTGGCCGGCTTGAAGTAGAGCCAGTGCCACGCGAGTGGGAGAGGCGAGGCGGTGCCCAGCGCCTCTGGAGGCCAATCCAGCACCGCAGACATCCCCCGCGCCGGAGCCAAGGTGAGGACGTCCTCGTCCACACGTTCATTGCCGATCCACGACTCGAGCTCGGCGATTTCGTTCTCGTCCACGGGCTACTCCGGCGAACGTATTTGATTCGTGGCGACTCGCGGAAGGCGCAATGTGCGCCCGACTTCCTCCGGGCTCAGAAGGATCGGGGCATGCCCAGCACGTGCTCTCCCACGTAGCTCAGGATCAGGTTATTGGCGATGGGGGCGATCAGGTAGAGCCTGGCCTCTCGGAATTTGCGCTCGATGCCGTATTCTTCCGCCAGCCCATACCCGCCGAACGTGTCCATGGCAGCGTTGGCGGCCTCCCAAGCGGCCTCCGACGCCAGAAGCTTGCACATGTTCGCTTCGGCGCCGCAAGGCTCTTCAGCTTCATAGAGCTCGACGGCGCGGTCCCGCAGAGCCGCAGCCGCCTGTGCGTGTATGTACGCACGGGCGATGGGGAACTGGACGCCCTGGTTTTGGCCGATGGGACGCGCGAAGACGACGCGTTCGCTCGCGTATTTGGTGGATCGGTCCACGAAGTGGAGGGCGTCACCCACCGACTTGGACGCGAGCAGGATGCGTTCGGCGTTCATGCCACTGAGGATGTGGTAGAACCCCTTACCTTCCTCACCGATCAGGTTCTCTTCAGGCACCTCGAGTCCGTCGAAGAACACTTCGTTCGTCTCGTGGTTGATCATGGTGTCCAGAGGGCTGACCCTGATCTGGTCTCCGGCCTGGCGTAGGTCCACGAGGAAAACGCTGAGGCCGTGCGTCTTCTTCTCCACCTCTCCGAGGCGCGTCGTTCTCGCGAGGAGGATCATCAAATCCGAATGTTGGACCCGGGAGATGAAGCTCTTCTGGCCATGAACGACGTATCGATCACCCCTTTTCTCGGCGAAGGTGGAGATCTTTGTCGTGTCGGAGCCCGCATCCGGCTCGGTCACGGCGAACGCCTGCAGGCGGGTCTTACCCGCCGCGATGTCCGGTAGCCAGCGCCGCTTCTGTTCCTCGGAACCGTGACGAAGGAGGGTGCCCATCGTGTACATCTGGGCGTGACACGCCGCCCCGTTGCCCCCCGAGCGGTTGATCTCCTCCAGGATCACCGCCGCCTCGCGGATTCCAAGGCCCGGGCCCCCGAACTCTTCGGGAATCATGCACGCCAGGTAGCCGGCGTCGTTGAGCTCCCCGACGAACTTCTCCGGGTACACCCGCTCCCGGTCGAGACTCTGCCAATATTCGTCGGGATAACGCTCGCAGAGCTTTCGGATCCCGTCCCTCAGCTCCTCTTCCATTCCGGCCCTCTCGAATTGGTATCCACGCCCACGGATCGGCTGGTGCCTGATGCTCGGGAGAGTCTAGAGAATGAACGCGCTCCTTGTCGAGAGCGGTTTTGAATTGACAGTCTTCTGGCTCACGACGACGTTGCCTCGCTTGGGGCGCCGCCCCAGCGGGACGACCGATCTCAAGGCGAGCGCGTCGATGGGGGAGAAGGAAACACATCAGAGTCCAGAGGCTGGATCGGACGTCGGGGACACCCTTCCCCTGGCAGGAACTCTCGTCGTCGCTCTGGAGCAGGCCGTAGCCGCCCCCTTCGCCACCCGAAAGCTCGCGGACGCAGGCGCCCGGGTCATCAAGGTGGAGCGAGCCGGCGGTGACTTCGCGCGGCGCTACGACGACGTGGCACGAGGCCAGAGCGCGTATTTCGTCTGGCTGAATCGGGGCAAGGAGTCGCTGGTCCTCGACATCAAGGATCCCGAGGACGCGGGCCTCCTGGGCCGAATCCTGGCCTGGGCCGACGTCTACATACAGAACCTGGGCCCGGGAGCGGCCTCCCGGGCCGGCTTCGGCTCTGGAGCACTGCGGGAACGACACCCGCGCCTCGTCACCTGCGACATCAGCGGCTACGGGGAAGAAGGTCCCTACGCCGAAATGAAGGCGTACGACAACCTGGTCCAGGCCGAGGCTGGCATCCATGGGGTCACCGGACAACCAGACGCTCCGGCGAAGGTGGGCATCTCGATCTGCGACATCGGCGCCGGCATGCATGCCTACGGCTCCATACTGGAGGCCCTTCTGCACCGGGAGCGCACCGGCCAGGGAGCGGGACTCAAGGTGTCTCTCTTCTCGGCCATAGGCGATTGGATGAGCGTGCCGTACCTCCACGCCGTCTACGGCGGGGAGGGTCCCAAGCGGATGGGCCTGAGCCATGCCTCCATCGCACCCTACGGAGCCTTCGCCTCCCGCGACGGTGAGCTGGTGTTGCTCTCGATCCAGAATGAACGGGAGTGGGAGCGCTTCTGCAAAGAGGTGCTCCAGCGACCCGAGATGGCGGAGGATCACCGCTTCCGGACCGGGGTGGATCGGGTGCGGAACCGCCCGGCGCTTCGCAAGGCCATCGAGGAGGTCTTCTCCTCCCTGACGACGGTCGAGGTCGTTGATCGCCTGCACGGCTCCAGGATCGCGTACGGTCGCCTCAACTCGGTGGAGGAGTTCGCCCGACATCCCCAGCTCCGGGTCATGGAGATCGAGACTCCCGGGGGGACGATCGCCCTCCCGGCCGACCCGGTGCTCTGGAGTAGCGTCTGTGGACCCCGGCACCCGAGGGTTCCAGACATAGGCGAGCATTCCAATTCGATTCGGGATGAATTCCGGGAGCAGAAGAACGGATGAGAGTTCCTCCGTCCGAGAGCTCGGTGCGCATCGGACCCACCGGGTCCGTCATGCCTTCGAGCGAGGAGCCGGCGATGCCCCCCGTGCGGACCGGAAGGCTCGTGGCGGCGGTGCTCCTGGGTCTGGGGGTGTGGCTCCTCCCCGTGCCGGTCGGTGTCGAGCCGGGGGCGTGGAAGCTCCTGGCCATCTTCGTCGCCACCATCGCCGGAATCATCCTGCGTCCCCTTCCGATGGGAGCGGTCGCTCTGGTGGCGACCGCGGTGGCGGTCCTGTCCCGCACTCTCACTATCGACGAAGCCACAGCCGGCTTCGGAGCTCCAATCGTGTGGCTGGTGGTGGCCGCCTTCTTCATTGCCACGGCCTTCATCCACACCGGTCTCGGCATCCGGATCGCGTATCACTTCATGCGGGTCCTGGGAAAGCATACTCTGGGCCTGGGCTATGGACTCGTGGCCACCGATCTGGTGCTTGCGCCGGTGATTCCGAGCAACACGGCCCGGGCCGGAGGAGTGGTCTTCCCAATCTTGCGGTCACTCTGCGCCTCGCTCCGAGCCGATTCCTCGCGAGACGCACCGGGGGACGCCCTGGGGGCGGACGTCGCCGGCTTCTTGACGTTCACGGCCTATCAGGGGACGTGCGTGACCAGCGCCATGTTCTTGACGGCCATGGTGGCGAATCCATTGGCCGTGGAGCTGGCGGCGCAGCAGGGAATCGAGATCACCTGGACCGGATGGGCCCTGGCCGCTTCACTCCCGGGGCTCGTCAGCCTGGTCGTCGTTCCGCTCTTGATCTTCTTCCTCTATCCCGTGGAGACCAGGGAGACCCCAGAGGCGCCGGAGCTGGCGCGAAGGTACCTCCGCGAGATGGGCCCCATGGCCCGGAACGAGTGGGTTCTCCTTGGTGTGTTCGTACTGCTCCTGAGCCTCTGGATCTTCGGCGCCACCCTCGGCGTCGCCACCACGACAGCCGCCATCGTCGGCGTGGGAGTGCTGCTCGTAACCGGAGCCCTACCGTGGGAAAAGGTGCTGCGCGAGAAGAGCGCCTGGGATACCCTGATCTGGTTCGCCGTGCTCGTGATGATGGCGAGTCAGCTGGGTGAGCGGGGGTTGGTGGATTGGTTCAGCGAGCACGTGGCTTCGGTGATCGGAGGAGCAGAGCGCTGGCTGCCCGCCTTTCTCATCCTCTCCCTCATCTACTTCTACAGCCACTACTTCTTCGCCAGCAACACGGCTCATGTGAGTGCCATGTATGCGCCGTTCCTCGCCGTCGCCCTCGCCGTCGGCACCCCTCCGCTCCTCGCCGCCCTGGTGCTGGCGTTCTTCAGCAACCTGTTCGCCTCGATGACACACTACGGGACCGCTCCAGCTCCAATCTTCTTCGGATCGGGAAACGTAGAGGTCGGGACCTGGTGGAAGCTGGGAGCAGTGATCAGCCTCGTGAACATCGCCATCTGGCTCGGGATCGGGAGCCTCTGGTGGAAGGCGCTCGGGATCTGGTGACCGCTGATGCGTTCCGACCGAGGCCGATTCCGCCCGGGTCAGGACGACGGCTCTTCGACGTCGCAGAGGATCCGCTCGGCCATCAGGATGAGCGGGCGATCGATCATCTGGCCGTCGAGCGTAACCGCAGACCCCCCCGAGC
The DNA here is from genome assembly GCA_965248195.1 of Longimicrobiales bacterium. GTDB lineage: Bacteria > Gemmatimonadota > Gemmatimonadetes > Longimicrobiales > Gaopeijiaceae > UBA822. The sequence continues at coordinate 579,148 of CBDFIQ010000001.1, forward strand.
TCGCGACCGCATCCAAAACCCGTTTCGCCCAATCGATCTCCTCCTGGCTCGGTAGGAAGCAGTCATTCACGGCACCGATCTGGTTCGGGTGAATGCACAGCGTTCCACCGAAGCCGAGGCGTCGACCGCGCCGGGTGTGGGCGCGCAGCCCCTCCTCGTCGTCGATTTCCGTCCAGACGCCGTCCACCGGCGGCTGAATACCCGCGAGCCGCGACACCAGGACCAGATGCGAGCGAAAGGTGAGAAGCTCCTCGCCGTCGCCCTCTATGCCCATGTCGTGCTGGAAGTCCAAGGAGCCGAACACGAGTCGCTGTACGCTCGGCTCGCGGGCGATCTCCATGGCCCGGTGCATCCCCATCGCCGACTCGATCATCGCAAGGACCGGGACTTCCGGCAGGGTCCGTTCCCCGACGCGGCGCACCTCTTCGACCCCCTCGACCTTGGGAAGGACCACCGCGGAAACCCCCGAAAGGCCGGCGAGCGCGAGGTCTTCCTGAAACCACTCGGAGCCGGCGGCATTGATCCGCAGCAGCACCGGGTGGGAGGAATCGAGCCACGCGGCGACGGCCTCTCGGGCTCCTCCTTTGTCGCCGGGTCCGACGGCGTCCTCCAGGTCGACGATGACCGCATGCGCCTCCGAAGCGTACGCCTTGTCGTATAGATCCGGGCGGTTTCCGGGGACGAAGAGGAAGGAGCGAGCGATCGGCTGCACCAAAGAGCGCTTTGGCGTGCGGTCGGATGGTCCGGGCGCCTCCACCGGGCTCAGCCGGTGGGCCCGGCGGGCCCGGAGATCTGCACGAGCCGCTGGCGCCACCTGATGGGACCCGTCTCGTGCACCGAGGAGCCGCTCGCGTCCACGGCGACGGTCACCGGCATGTTCTCCACCTCGAACTCGTAGATGGCCTCCATTCCCAGCTCTGGAAAGGCCACGAGGCGCGAGGAGCGAATCGCCTTCGAGACCAGGTAGGCCGCGCCGCCGACGGCCACGAGGTACACGGCCCCGTGTCTCCTGATGGACTCGACGGTGGTGGGGCCGCGCTCACCCTTCCCGATCATCCCCAGCAGGCCGGTCCTCTCCAGCATGATCTCGGTGAACTTGTCCATGCGGGTCGCTGTCGTGGGACCGGCGGGGCCCACGACCTCGTCTCGCACGGGATCCACGGGTCCGACGTAGTAGATGAACCGGCCGGTGAAGTCGACTCCCGGGGGAAGGTCCTCCCCCCGGGCGAGCAGGTCGACGATCCGCTTGTGGGCGGCGTCACGGCCCGTCAGGATCCGGCCCGAGAGGAGGAGCATGTCACCGGCCTTCCAGTCGAGCATCTCGGCGCGCGTCACGCCGTCCAGGTGCACCGAGCGGGCTGTGGGCGCAGGCGCCCAGTCGACCTCCGGCCAGTCCGCCGGATCGACGGGCGGGAGCTCGGCCGGCCCCGTGCCGTCCAGGACGAAGTGGGCGTGCCGCGTGGCCGCGCAGTTGGGAATGATGGCGACGGGCAGCGAGCCGGCGTGCGTGGGGTGGTCGCGGATCTTCACGTCGAGCACAGTGGTCAGGCCACCCAAGCCCTGCGCCCCGATTCCGAGGGCGTTGACCCTGTCGTGGATCTCGACGCGCAGCTCCTCGATCCGGTTGCGGGGACCCCGCGCCTTGAGCTCGTGCATGTCGATGGGGTCCAGCGCCGCCTCCTTCGCGAGGAGCATCGACTTCTCGGCGCTCCCACCGACGCCGATCCCGAGGATCCCCGGCGGGCACCAGCCAGCCCCCATTTCCGGGACCACCTGCAGGACCCACTCGACCACGTCGTCGCTGGGGTTCAGGGTCGTGAACTTCGCCTTGTTCTCCGAGCCGGCACCCTTCGCCGCCACCTTCACCTCCACCGTACAGCCCGGGACGAGCTCGACGTGGACGATCGCGGGCGTGTTGTCACCCGTGTTGCGCCGCCTCCCCAGCGGATCGGCGACCACCGAGGCCCGCAGAACGTTCTCCGGGTCGAGGTAGGCGCGCCGAACCGCTTCATTCACCATCTGCTCCACGCCTCCCGCGCCCTCCCACGATACCCCCATCCCGATCTTCAGGAAGACCACCACGAGTCCCGTGTCCTGACAGACGGGCCGGTGTCCCTCGGCACACATGCGCGAGTTGGTCAGGATCTGTGCGATGGCGTCCCGGGCGGCCGGCGACTCCTCACGCCGATACGCCTCGCCGAGCGCCCGGATGTAGTCACGGGGGTGGTAGTAGGAGATGTGCTGGAGGGCGTCGGCAACGCTACGGATGAAGTCGTCCTCTCGGATCTTCACGCTCATCGCGCCCATCTGTCCTGGGTCCTCATTGCTGTCCGACGTAAACGGCGAATCCCATCCGTGACTGAGCACTTCAGGGTTGCGACATCGACTCCGTCCTGACCTCGCTGAGCTCTAAACGGTTGACCTCGTCGATGAGATATGCGTAGGCGCGTGTAGTCGACTCCAAGCCGGTGGGTGGAATAAACTCCTCAGTATCCATGTCCGTATGATAGAAAATGTGGTCGATCACGTGAACTCCAGGCGCTTCCTGATAGACCTGCGAGAGCTCACCTCCAGGCCTAGCCTCGGGCCGTTCATACGTCGCGACGCCGAACAAATCGAACCCCTCTACGACCAGGCGCTTGAAGCGGTCCGTCCCGCTGACAAACCATCGCCTGGCGCCCACTATGTTACCCTTGACCATACCCTCTCCGGATAGATATGTCTGGGTTTGTGAGGTGTGTTCCGCATTGATGAGCATCGCAGTGCGGGCGAAGACCCCGTTGTCGCGCATCCAGCGCGTTCCTTCGGAACCGACCCTTTGAGGCGAGTCGCGTAACTCCCTGGGCTGTCCCTGACCTGAGTGGTGGTTAGGCACGCCAACGAACTTGATCGTCCGGCGACGCTGATCTCTTGGAACGCTGGCGAAATACTCCGCGAGCCCAAGCATGGTTGCCATACCGGCGGCGTTGTCCAGGGCTGCGTCGTAGTGGCCATCCGTGTGGGCCATTACGACGATGTCTTCGTCGGTCGTACCGGGCAGGACACCCCAGACGTTGGCGGACGTCCGGCCCGTCGCCATCGTGACGTCCAATCGGAGGCGCACTTTCGGCACATGGCCACTCTCCACCAGTTCCCGAACAACGGTGCCGTCCTCCAAGCCGACTGAGAAGAGCGGCACCGTCACGCCGGCGCTCGAGATAAGCTGACTCGACACGTTGCCGGGCATGGCGAAGACGACGATGACCGCCGCAGCACCCCTGTCCTGCGCTCGTCTCATCGCACCGTTCCACACCGCCGAGTGGTTACGCATGCCAGGCGTTGGATTGCTATGAATGAACGCGGCTTTCCCCGTGACATCGCGGACAAGGAAGTCGGCCAACGTGCCGAGGCCGACCCACACGGCATCGAGCTCCATGCCGCCGGGTGGCGTGGCCCCGGCCCATTGGACCGGCCTGGCTGTGGCAAGCGGGACGACGCTCCCCGCTCCGGAGACGACGACTTCCCACGAGGTCGGATACCAGTAGGGCGATAACGCGAACTCTTGGACTCGCACGTCCTCTAGCCCGATCTCCCGGAACTTGGTGAGGAGCCATTCCTGAGTTTCTTTGTCCGAGGCAGTGCCCGGGATGCGGCCCCAGATCGCCGTAATCTCCCTCACGTACCCCTTCAAATGCACGCCATCGATCGTTCCGTACTGTTCCAGGCCGTCCGGCAGAGGCCAGCGGAGATAGGCCTCCTCTATGTCATAGAGCGGTGGTCCCACAGCTTCTTGGGCCCCGGCCAAGGACGCGAGGCACAGGCACACACCGCCCGTAAGTGTAACAATGCGCTTACGCATGATACATGGTCCTCCACGGTGAGGGATGGATGGATATGGGCATCCAAAGGCCCTTCTCACCCGGGAGGTAACAATAGGGCGCGGTGTGGCTGCCCGGAAGGATCGGAGGAGGTCACAACGGACTCCTGGAGCCCCTTCGATCCGCCCGACGGCTGCAAGCCGAGAGGTCCGTCCGTTTAACGCTCCTCTGGCCACCCCGTGTCGAGCGGCTTCGACGGGTCCGGGGTAATTTGCAGATGCGCGCATTTGTGATACGAGTATCCACCCGGATTGTTGAACGCGTGCTCGTCCATGTGCTGCACGACCTGCAGGATGCACCTCTCGCAGCTGATGTTGGGAAGTGCTATGTCCGCCTCCCAGGGATCCAACCGACCCTCCGGCCGCGTGGGTCGGCCGTCAGCATCAAAACTCGAATGGACGAACAGGCCATCGGCGAGCACGGGAATTCGCGGCGGGTCCTGAATTTCAGCCGATACGGACCAAGGCCCCCTCTCGCTATCTCTCGTGGTAGTTACCGGGTCAAGCGGCAACTCGCTGGGCGAGTTCACCGCCAACGCTACCCGGTAATGCCCCGGGTGGTACACGGTCTCCTGAATCCTTAGATGCAGATTCTGGCCCCCTACCACTTGGGTGATGGCCCAGCTCGGCGTGCCCCAATCGGTATTGGTACCGCCGCAAGGGCCTGCTTTCTGCGGGTCCCCGCGGTCGTTCGTGACGAGCGTAGGGGCGGGTTCCAAAAGCTTGAAGTGGGGGGAGGTGCTCGGAACCTTGAAGTGGGCGGAGGCACTGGGCGCGGTTATCGCCAGCCCGACAACCAGGAGTGGAAATCGAATAGAGTTTCTCATCGAAACACTTCCTTTGAAGGTGAAATGCGGCGGCGCAAGGGCTCGAGGCATACTATCGCCACGCCGGCAGTGGTTCAAGAGCGGCCGACAACCACCTTCCCCCCACCCACTGAAGCACCATCAGGTTGGGGAGGTGAGCATCGCACACGCGCGTAGGAGGGCGCGGGCCTTGTTCAGCGTCTCCTCATACTCCCGTCCCGGGTCGGAGTCGGCCACGACACCCCCGCCCGCCTGTACGTAGGCCGTACCGTCCTTCACGAGCACCGTGCGGATCGTGATCGCCGTGTCCATCGAGGTGCCGCCCCATCCGAAATGCCCGACCGCACCCGCATAGGGGCCCCTCCGCGTCGGTTCGAGCTCATCGATGATCTCCATCGCTCGGACCTTGGGCGCGCCCGACACTGTCCCGGCCGGGAAACAGGCCCTGAACACGTCCATGGCCGACAGCCCACGCTTGAGCTTCCCCTCGACCTGGCTCACGAGGTGCATGACGTGCGAGTACCGCTCTACAATCATGAGATCGGGCACCGTGATAGACCCATAGTCGGCAACACGGCCGACATCATTCCGGCCCAGGTCCACCAGCATCCGGTGTTCGGCAAGCTCCTTCTCGTCCGCCTGGAGATCGAGCGCAAAGGCGCGGTCCTCCTCCGGTGTCGCTCCCCTCGGACGGGTCCCGGCGATGGGCCGCACCGTAACGAGGTCATCCTCGACTCGCACAAGGACCTCGGGCGAGCTTCCGACGAGTGAAAACCCATCGAGCTCGAGAAAATACAGATATGGGGACGGGTTGAGCGAACGAAGCACCCTGTAAAGCTCGAAGGGCTCGGCGGGCATGGGCATCGCGAGCCGCTGGCTCAGAACCACCTGGAAGGCGTCGCCGGCAAAGATGTATTCACGGATCCGTTCGACTCCCGCTTCGTACTCTGCGCGAGTCATCGTGCTGGAAAAATCCGGGTCCTCATTGGGTTCGGGGCCGACCACCAGCGGTGGCGGCGGAGCGCCCTCGGTAAGCTGCGAGACCAGCCGCTGTGTCTTGTCGGCGGCCTCATCGTACCTGGCGCGAAGCTCGTCGTCGCCCAAGCCTGCCTCGACCTCGACGGTTGCGATCGCCATGGCACGCCCGAGAAGGTTGTCGATGGCAAGCACGACATCCATGAACATGAAAAGCCCGTCGGGCAGCCCGAGATCGTCCTCCGTTTCATCTGGGAGCCGCTCGACCTGGCGCACAACATCGTACCCGAAGTACCCTACTGCACCTCCCCACAGTCTCGGGAGGCCCCCGGTGGCCAACGGTCGCCGGGCTCGCAACCGCTCGTCGAGGTCGGTCAGAGGATCGTCGGTGGCGATCGGTGACCAACCGCCGCCGGGCGTCCATATTTCCGCCCGGTCCCCATGGAGGCGCCATGCCTGGGCCGGCGCACTCCCCAGAAAGGTGTACCGGGCCCATTGATCGCCCCCTACAACGGACTCGAGCAGAAAACCGAAAGGCGGACGACGAATCTTCGCGTAGGCGGTGACCGCCGTATCGACGTCGAACAGGAACTCCCTCCACACCGGGAGGACACCCGTGCCAGTCGCCTGGGCGCAAAATTCTTCTAGTGTAGGCTTGAGTTCCATGGATCCTGGCAGGCAGTTTGAACAGGCGTCCCGAAGGGGGCCAAGAAACTTATGAGTGAAGCGAAAAAGGGAAAGATCCCCAGCGTGATGCCTGTGGATAAGGGAGAGATCCCCAGGGTGGTGCCTTTGGATAAGGGAGAGATCCCCGCCGTAGTGGCCGTGGATACTGGAGGGACGTTTACGGATGTCCTCCTCCTGGACGAAGGACGCCTTCGCTCTTTGAAACTTCCTTCGACGCCTACCGATCCGTCCGACGCGGTTCTGGAGGGCCTGCGGAAGGTGCTGGACGGCGTCGAGAATGGAGCCGACAGGACGTTCGTGCTCCTCCACGGATCCACTGTGGCCACCAACGCCATTCTCGAGCGAAAGGGAGCCCGGGTAAAGCTCGTTACGAACGCGGGCTTCGAGGACGTCATAGAGATCGGCAGGCAGAATCGGCCCCAGCTATACGCCCTCGTCGGCCACCGTCCTCCGCCACTCGTAGAACGCGATGACCGTCACGGCATCCGAGGCAGGATAGGGCCCGACGGTGAGGTCATCGAGGCGCTCGACGCCGTCGAACTCGGGGCGCTACCTGAGTTGCTGGCCGGGGCGGAATCGGTGGCGGTCGTACTTCTACACTCCTATGCGAATTCCACTCATGAAGAAAGCGTCGCGGACGCACTGACAGAGCTGGAGATTCCGTTGTCCATCTCGGTCAGGCTGCTCCCCGAATACCGGGAGTACGAGCGAACCTCGACCGCGGTCGTGAACGCCTACGTGGCACCGCTTATCTCGGCGTACCTGAAGCGCCTGGCCCGGGAGACCGGAGCGGAGCGCGTGAGTGTCATGGGGTCGAACGGCGGGTCGCTGCCCGTGGACCGTGCTGCCCGGGAGCCGGTGCACATGATCCTCTCCGGCCCTGCGGGGGGGGTGGTAGGGGCGCTCGCGTGCGGGCGCCGAGCCGGGCACGAGCGCATCATCACCTTCGATATGGGGGGAACCTCCACCGACGTTTCTCTGTGCCCGGGAGCCCCTCTCCACACGAGAGAGTTGGAGATCGGCGGACAGCCCGTCGCGATCCCAGTCATCGACATCCATACTGTTGGCGCGGGGGGTGGATCTTTGGCACGAATCGACCCCGGAGGTGCCCTGCGTGTGGGACCGGAGTCGGCGGGTGCCGATCCCGGCCCCATCTGTTACGGGAAGGGCGGAGCGGGCGTCACGGTTACGGATGCACACGTCTGGCTAGGAAGGTTGCCCGCCGATGCCTTTTTGGGAGGGGAGCAGACGCTGGACCGGTCGGCGGTCGAACCGCACCTCCGTAGTATTGCGGATCGTCTCGGAGCGAGTCTCGAAGGCGCGGCCGAGGGCATCCTGGAGGTCGCCAACGCAGCCATGGAGCGTGCCTTACGGGTCATCTCGGTGGAACGGGGCCACGATCCAGCGGAGTTCACCCTCGTAGCCTTCGGCGGCGCCGGCGGGCTACACGCCGCGCACTTGGCCGACCGGCTGGGTACGGGACGTGCCATGGTGCCCCCCCGCCCAGGACTCCTTTCGGCATACGGGATGCTCGCCGCCGACATCACGCGGGAGGTCTCCAGGACGGTGTTGATTTCCACAGCCTCGGCCAACGCCCATGAGAGCGTCGAGAGTGTGTTCACCGAGTTGGAGCAGGCCGCCGCCGCGGCCATGGCGGACGAGGGCGTGCCCGATGACTACCTCTCATTGCAGAAATGGGTGGATGCTCGGTACGAACGCCAGAGCTTCGAGCTGAGAGTCCCCGGCGAGGACTGGGACACGCGGTTCCACGCTCTGCACGAAAAACGATACGGATATCAGCGCCCCGCCACACCCGTCGAGGCTGTCACCCTCCGCTCCATCGCCTCGGCGCCCGGGCCGCCGCTCGAGCTGGAGCGTATCCCGCACACGGGCGTCGCGCCTACCGTCGGACACACACGGGTGTATGCAGAGGACGAGTGGACTGAGGTGGACCGTGTCTGGCGCAGTGACCTGGGCCCGGACCTGACGCTTGATGGGCCGGCTCTGGTGTTAGAATACAGTTCGACCACTTGGGTCCCCCGAGGCTGGGGGCTCTCGGTCGATGAATGGGGGAACCTGCACCTCTCCGCGACGTAGCACGAGCGCGGAAGGGCGCGCGCCGAGCACCTTCGCTGAAAATCCCCCGGCACCTGGCACCTGGCACTGGCACCTCGAGCAGAGCAACGATGAACCGCAGTCAAAAGCGCCCGACCCCCACGCTCGTGCCGGAGGGAGGAGAGCAGGCCACCAACACTCCCGACGACGGCGAGCCGATCTACATCTGGGCACTGATCGTCTCCCTCGGTGTCGGCCTCCTCTATACGGTCACGCTGTCGCCGACGACCGCCTTCTGGGATACGAGCGAGTACATCGCCACGGGGCACATCCTCGGAATCCCCCATCCACCGGGAAATCCTCTTTTCGTGCTGATGGCCCGCACGTGGGAGCTTTTCCTGGCGCCCCTGGGGCTCTCGGTCGCGACACGGATCAACCTGTTCTCAGCCCTCATGGGCAGTGTCGCCCATGGTCTCTGGTTCCTAGCGGTCTATCACGTCCTTTCATTTTTTTCCGACGATCGTCGGTTCCGCATCGTCGGCGCGATTGCCGCCGTAGTCGTGAGCGCCACCGCGTTCACCGTATGGAACCAGTCCAACGTGAACGAGAAGGTCTACACGGTCTCGCTCATGACCATCGCCCTGCTCACGTGGTTGGCCTTTCACTGGCGCGAAAACCTCGGCAAGGGCCGAGATGACAACCTTCTGATACTCATCGCGTTCATCCTGGCGCTGTCGGTAGGAAACCATCTCATGGCGTTCCTCGCCGCCCCCGCGCTCGCCCTGTTCATCCTCTGGGTCTCTCCCAGGGTACTGCTCAATTGGCGTCTCTACGCGGTCGGCTCTCTCGCCATATTCCTCGGTCTTTCCATCCACCTCTTCTTGCCCTTGCGGGCGGCGCTCGGCCCCATCATCAACGAGGCCGACCCGACCTGTTCCAGTCTCCAGAGCGCCCTCGCGAGCATCGTGACGATGGGCCAAGCGGGTTGTACGGAGCTTTCAGCGGCGCTGTCGAGGCAACAGTACCTCAAGCCCCCGGTGCTACCGCGGGCGTCGCCCCTGTGGTCGCAGTTCACGAACTACTTACAGTATTTCGACTGGCAATGGGCGAGGGGCATGGGCGGGTCCCAAACGGTCTTCCCGCTCGTCAGACTCCCATTCACGTTTTTGTTCGCGTGTCTGGGACTGTACGGCGCGGTCCAACATTTGCGGAGAGACTCGGCCACGGGGCTCTACCTCCTGGCCCTCTTCGCCACACTCTCCATCGGCCTCGTCTTTTACCTCAATTTCTCGTACGGCTTTTCGCTCGCCTCTCCGAGTCCGGCGGACGTTCACGAAGTCCGCGAGCGGGATTACTTCTTCGTCGTCGGTTTTTCGGTGTGGGGGCTCTGGGCGGGCATCGGAATCGCCGCGCTCTGGCAAGGGGCCGCCGCACACCTGAAAGGCTCGTGGTCCCGAGCCGCGCCGGTGCTGGCCCTGGCCCTCATCCCGCTTCTGTCCAACTGGCCGTGGGCAACGCGCCGAGCGGACTACTCCGCGCGGGATTGGGCGTACAACCTCTTGATGAGCGTGGAACCATATGGCGTTCTTTTTACCAACGGTGACAACGACACGTTTCCACTTTGGTATCTGCAGGAAGCCGAGGGCATACGCCGTGACGTGACCGTCGTCGTCACCTCCTACCTCAATTTGGATTGGTACGTCAAGCAGATTCGAGATCTCACCACCCCGTGCCCCGCGGGTGTACAGGCGAGTGACAGCAGGACCACCATCGTATGTCAACGACCGTATGACCCTCAGGAGGGCGAACCGCTCTATACCGCTGACCCGAGCGCCGCGAATTCTCAGGGACGGATTGTGATCCTCATGGAGAGTCCGCTGACGCCGCCCACCCGAACGACACTCCCTCTGGAAAACGAAATCATTGAACAGGTTGCCGGACCAGCGGGTTACGTCGCGCTCGACGAGGACCGCGATTTTCTCCTCGGACCCGTGGTGGCGAGAATAGCGGGGGGAACCGTCATCTATCCCTGGCAGCAGTTCGCTTTACGGCTGATTCAAACCAGCGTCGAAGACCGGCCGATCTATTTCGCATCGAGCGGAAGCGCTGCCCGGGAGCTGGGTGTCGTGCCCTACCTCGTTAGGCATGGGCTGGCCTTTCGACTGTCCCCGGGTCCTCCAGACTTGAACTCCCGGAACATCTTGCTCGAAGACCCACAAATCATCCCGGTTACCGGGGCCTGGTTGGACGTGGAGCGCACTCGGACTTTAGTGGAAGAGGTCTTCTTGCATCGGACCGGAATCCCCGATGAGTGGAGCCATTGGCCCGATCGCTCCACCGTCGGAATTCCGAGCTATTATGCCTGGGTTTTTGCAGCGCTCGCGCAGAGCGCTCTCCAGAGCGGTGAGGACGAACAGCGGCGCGCCTACGAGGAACGCCTGATCGCCTGGCAGACCCTGGGGAGTTAGTCGCTTATTAACATCCGCTCAACCCAAGACGGCTTCGCCCCAGGAAGAAAGTCGGGGTGGCACCGGAGACACGGTTGTGAGGGACCGAGGGTTCGAAGTAATGTTCGCCCTAATCATCGACTACCGCTTCCGAATCAAAGGAGAATCTCATGGCGACGGATGCGCCTGCCCAAAACTATGACAACCACCGGAAGTTCGTTCCCGGGTTTCACGCCGTGGCGTTCGGAATCCTCGCGATCAATTTTTTTTACTCGTTGTACGTGACCATCACGGCTCTCTCCGTGGATTCAGTCATCGCACTTCTATTGGCCATCGGACTGATCATGGTCATGTTTTACGCCCGACTTTTCGCGCTCGGCGCCCAGGATCGTGTCATCCGCCTCGAGGAACGACTCCGCCTTCATGACCTGCTACCGCCGGATCAGAAACACGTGATCGACAAGCTGACTACCGCCCAACTCATCGGGCTCCGGTTCGCTTCGGACGGCGAGGTCCCGGCCTTGGTCGCGACGGTATCCGCCGAGGGGATCGAGGACCGCGAAGAGATCAAGAAACGGGTGACGAATTGGCGCGCCGACGACCAGCGGCTCTAGAGCGGATCGCCCTACCCACCCCTGACGGGTGGATGTAGAAGACTGTTGGAGGAGGACGGCGGGTCGCCTTCTGGGGAGTCAGTGAATCTGCAGCTTTCCCACCCCGCTTCGCTGCAAGCGGGCGAACGGTGATCCGCGCCGGTCGACCCCCAATTCGACGATCCAATCGAACCATTCGGGTGTGGCGTCGAGAATGTCACCACGGCAAAAGAGAAGAATCTTCGGCACGCGGACGAGCAGGGTCCGAAGGAGCCCAACCGCTCTCAACTTGGCGTCGGGCTCGAGGCGATCGAAGGTGTCTCCGAGGAGGATCTCGGGCGCGTGCACACCGCAACCGGCGGCCAAGTCGACGAGGGCGAGCCGTAACGCGAACAGATACACGGCCACCTCCTCGTCGGAGTGGATTCTGCGAGCGCCATCGTCTCGAACGATTGTGGGCTCGCCATCGCCCGTCACGCCGACCCCGAGCACACCACCGCTCGTCAGGTGATTCAGGTAGCGGCCAGTCCGGGCGGTCAACGCCTCGCGGGCGTCGGACAGAAGTTCTCGGCGTAGAGCCTCCAACGCACGGCGACGGAGATCCGATTCGTCCCTAGACGATCCGGCGCCCCCACCCCCACCCGGCTTCGAGGGGCTCTCCCCTACCTGGGCCATCGCGAGGGCGTCTTCGGCTTCAGTCAACTCCGGCAATCGGGCCCTCAGCCGTTCAACCTCTTCGGTGCACTCCGCGATCGTGGCCTGGAGACGTATGGATTTCCCCTCGAGGTCCTGTAGATGAGCGGGTTTAAAGTCCAGTTGCTCTCTACGGCGTTTCCACCAGCTCCCGTCCTGCACCACCGACTCCCATTCCTCACGGAGCACCTCCAGGACCGACTCGAACCGCTCGCTGAGCATCCGGTCGCAGGTCGGGCACGCCGTATCCTTGCCCCCCTCCTCGAGCTGCTGTAGGCGGACCTTGAGCTCCCGCGCGCGGTCGCGATACGCGAGGAGGTGTGTCTCGGCATCCTGTCGCTCACGGAGCCAATCCATGTTTGCGACTTCCAGATCTCCGCCCACCTCGAGCGCGTCCGCTCGCAACCCTCGCAGCTCACGGGCCTTAACACGAAGTGCCTCGGGAAGGCGCCTCAACTCCTGTACCCGTGCGCGGAGCCCCTCCACCCCCGAGTCCGTCCACAGTGAATCGTCGTCGGCTCGGGGGCCTCCGTGGATCAGGGCGGCGACCTCCTGGTCCACGCCCTCGAGGCCCGACCACTGCGCCAGAACGCGAACGGCGCGGCGCCATGCGAGTGCTGGCCCGACGTTGCCCGGCCCAGCGATCAACGTCTGAAGACGCTCGTCATCCTCGGCCAGGCGACGAGCGAACCGGTCCATGACCTCGCTGCGCAGGGGGCCGTCCCCCCCGACCAGAGCCGTCAGCCCGGCACCGAGCTGGAGATCGAGCGGTCCCTGGTTGGCCCCTACGGCGCCCGTATCGACGGAATCCACGGTTACTGACGCTCGGGGAGACATTCCTGAACCAACTCAACGAGAGCCTCAAAATTATCACCCTGGTCCGCAAGGCGCTCGACCAGCTTGGAAGCCAACCGCCTGGAGGGCTTGACCGCCTGAGAGAAATGCCCCCACGGCGTGTCATCGAGCTGCACCTCGAGGTGTAGTGCACGCCGCCGATACTCTGGCAGCACGCCGTCGAGGAGGTCCAGGCGTCCTGGTGGGAGCCCCTGAATTCGAATCCGGACGATCTTCTCCTCGATCCCGCCGGGCACCTCGACGAGTACCTCCCGTACCCGCTCCCTCAGGGTCAAGTCCCGATTTGTGTGTAAAAGCGGAGGAAGCTCCTCGCCTTCGGCTAGGCTGCTTGGGCGACCTCCTGTTTCTGGAGGAGTGAGAGGTCGAGGTAACGCCGGTCGCCCCAGACGTGTGTGGTCCTGAGTGCGACGGCCGTGATGAGCCTGAGGGCGCTGGCCCGGTCCGGGAAGGCGCCGGCGGCCTTGATCCTGCGTTTGATCTCGCCGTGCAGCCGCTCGAGGCTGTTGGTGGTACGCAGCCGGGGCCAGTGCGCCTCGGGGAACGCGTAGAACTGCGTCGCTGCCCCGAAGCCCCGCTCCAGGACCTCCACGGCCTCGGGCAGCTCCTTCTTCCAGCGTGCGCCGAACTCGCCCAGGAGCTTCTTCGCCTCGGCGAGTCCGGATGTCTGGAAGATCACCGAGACCTCACGCGCCACGCGCTTGCGTAGGCGGTGGGGGACCCTCGCCCCCACATTACGCTGCAGATGGACCGTACACCTCTGACGGCGTGCCTCGGGCAGGAAGCGGCGGACCGCAGCTGCCAGGCCTGCGTGCTCATCGGCGATCACGAGCTCGACACCGCCGAGGCCGCGGTCCTGGAGTTGCTCGAGGAGCTCCGACCAGCTCTGCTGCGACTCCTCAGCGCCCAGCGTGACGGCCAGGAGCCGTCGGTGACCCTCAGGGCCCACTGCATACGCCACGAGCGCACTCACGTTCTCGACTTTGCGGGCCCAGCGGGCGTCCAAGAACGTGGCGTCCAGGTACAGATAGGGGTGAGGCCCCTCGATCGGCGCACGGCGCAGCCCTTCCACGGCCTCGTCGAGCCGTTTTGCCACACGACTCACCGTCGAGCGCCCAACACGCTCGCCCATCAGCGCCTCGGTGACGTCGCCCATCTTGCGCTGTGACACGCCGCTCACATACGCCTCGACCATCATCTCGTCGAGCTCGGGGCTCCTGCGCTGGTAGCGGCCGATCACGTCGGCCGGCGAACCGTTGTCCCGGCTCCGGGGCATGGCGACCTCGATCTGCCCCAGGCTCGTCAGCAGCCGCCTCAGGTATGTGCCGTTCCTATGGTCCTTCCGGCTTCCCACCCGCTCGAAGCGGCGTGCACCTACCATGGCCTTCAGCTCCTCTTCCAGCACCATCTCGAGCGTCAGCCGGATCGCGCCTTGAAACAGCTCGCGCAAATCATCGCGTAGCTCGTCTTGCGTGGCCCGACCGATCTCCACAATCTCTTGCATCGGAAGCTCCTCTCCGGTTCCGAGCCTGCTCTGCAGACCCGGACTCCCGGGTTCATGTGACAGTGAACAACAACAGAGGAGCTTCCGTTTTTCTTTCCCTCCTGTCCAGCTTATCCGCTTTTACACAAATCTAGGGACACTACCCTCCCTCAGCCGCTCGGGCCGATCCGGCTCGAACGGGATCGGTTCCAGCGATACGACCGGTCGACCGTGGATAGGGTGAAAACGAGCCTGCCCTGACTCGAGATCGCACGTCCAAAATCCTTTCTCTTCGGCGGCTTCCTCCCAAGGCGTAGCCCCCACACGCTCGAGTGCGCCGGCGTAGTGGACGCCGGGCAGAACCTCGCGTCGAAAATGTTCGTGCCCCAGCGCCACGTAGTCCCAATCACCCGAGTCCAATGAGAGTAGGGCACCTTCATCCTTGTCCACTGATCCATAACCCACGAGCACATTCCATCGCGCATCCGGGTTCGGTACGACCACCGGCCTGGGTCCATGGACCGTGGATCGATGGGGAACGAGGACAACGTTCAGATTCAACTGTGAGTAGTGCACGGACCGGGTCGTCGCGGTCACGGCCTCGACGCCGGCCAGCGTATCGAACGCACCGAGGGGACCGGGATCCGCAGGACCGGGCGGTGTGTCCCGGGCGCCTGCTGCCATCAGGACGGGCGTATCGGGGAGAGCCTCTCTCAAGGATTGCAGCCCCTGGGCAAGCGCTACCAGTGCGGAGTGAGGGGGTTCGGGCCGGTCGAACACGTCGCCCGCGACGAGAACCACGGCCGGTGCGATCTCGAGGACCCGCTGGATCGCCTGGTGAAACGCACGAGCGACGTCGGCTTCGCGGACATTTCTGCCCTGCTCCATATGTCCGAACGCCCGATAACCGAGGTGCAGATCTGATAGGTGCGCGATGATCACGGCGTCGCGGGCCCCGCTGCATGGAGGCCCTCGGAGGGGTCGGATTCTACGACCTCAACCGCCGCAATACTCTCTTCGAGGGGCTTCAGGACCCAGCCCTGAAGACTTGCGGTCCCCGAAAGAATGACGAGCAAGAAGAGCGCGAAGGAGGGTACTCCAACGCCAGAGAGGGCACCAATGCCGGTCACCAACACGCCGGCGGCGGCGCCGAGGGATGCGAGCGCACCGTCACCCGTCAGGCCCGCCATCATCCGCACTGTGCTTATGCCCCTCAAGAGACGGCCGCCCGCATAGAGCGGGAGGCCGGCAAGCAAGGCGAGCCCGAGCGCCTGCGTCACTGGTGACGCTCCGAAGCCCGCAAAGAACGCCCACGCGAGCGCGAACCCGGCCGCGCCAAGAAAAGCTAGCAGTGCAGACAGCCACCGTCTCCGAAGTGATTCCACCGCGTTACTCCACTCCCTGGGCGGGCTACTCATGCCCAGGCCCACGCCGAACGCCCCCAGCTCGATCGCCACGATCAGCGTCAGCGATCGAAGCAGTCCCTCACCGGAGTAAAGCAGAAGAGCGACGGCAACGGTTCCCGATGCCCCCGCCGCGAATCCCGTGACGAACGCTGGCGCCCCCCCCAAAGCGTTCCTCAACGACACGCCCAACTCCCTCGGCTCCCACCCTGACCTACCGTGCCGCCTTGACACCGAGCCTTTGATTTCCCCCGTGAGCCGAGATAACTTTTCCGCATGAACACAGTCCTCCAAAGGCTCCCGCTACTCGGGATTGTAATCGTCGCTTCTGGCTGCGACAACGTAGAATGGGGCGGCGTGGAGCTGGGGCTGCGTTCGCCGTCCGATGGCCCGGTTTCCGAAGCCTCAGCAGAAGTGGAGGAGGTCGTCGAGAACCCCGTTCTGGACAACCCGCCGATGGGGCCGGTCCTCTACCTGGGTCACCGAGCCGGGGGGGAAGCGATTCTAGTCGCCGTAGCGGAGATCCGGCCCGACGGTCTTTCCCTGCTGGAGGGGGTCGGCTCCGTCGAAGCGAGCAGATCGTTCATGGCCGAACACCTTACGCCCGGCCTGGAATTCACGCTGTTTTCCGACGGGGCACGGGTCGGCAGATTGACGGCCGAGAGGTTCTCGGTGGACGGGAGATATTGCAGCGTGCGACCCCAGATCCGGGGCCCCATCGAGTTGACGCCGGCCGCGGCGACGGTCCAGAGGTTTCTCGCCCTTCCGACGCGGGAGGGGAGCGCCTTCGAGTACGGGGCCTACTCTCCGGTCGTCCCGACCCGGGACCTGCGGGTAACTTCACTCACGACTATGCAGCAGGTCATTCCCGCCGTCGGTGCACTATGGCCCGTATCAGTGCTCGGCATCCGGCAGGACGTCCAGATGTTTCGGGCCCGGTCCGGCGGGGCGCCGACCGTGGTCGCAACCTTCGTATACGCCGACGATCTCGGCGTGGGGCCGGCGGCCGTTGGAGCCTACTCCGTCTTCCTCGCCTCCGACGACGACGGGACGGGCTACAGAGGCACATATGTGGACTACCGGTTGTTCTCACGTGACGGAAAGGGTGCCCCACGCTATTTCGACCACCTGGACGTCGACGGGGACGGAAGCGACGAAGTAGTACTCGAGGTCATGGGCGAAAACTCCATGTGGCTCTCCACGCTGGGTCGGCAGGGAGAATCTTGGGTGGAGGAGTACCGCGACCCATGTGGGCTTCCGCCTGGGTCTCCAGAGCCGGCCCGCTGACGCCGTAAAGAAGGCTGCTGAAGGAGTACAGCGGGTCGCGCACAGGGCGCTTGTGCGCGTTCAGACAAGGAACGACGACGAGGCGTAGCGACGCTACTCCGAGGAGGAGAGACGCAGGATCAACCGCACAACCGCCCTGTGCCCACGACCATGAAGGGCATGATCTTACACGTTGAAGGGTTGCGGTGGCACGACCCCATCTCCGTTGTTGGAGCTCCTAGCCATAGCTACGGCTATGGCGTCGTCGCTCCGCCTAGGATATGGGACCGTGGCATCCGCAACGCGGCCCACTGTACTCCTTCAGCAGCCTTCTAGGCGAGCCAGGCATGCGGCGGTCGGTCAACTGGTTCCTCTTAGCGACCCTGGTCGGCTGCGACGCGTTCTCTGGCCAACGGGTTCCCGCCGGGGCTGAGCAGCCCGAACCCTCGGGGGCGAGTTACCCCTTCCAACTGGTAGACGCCGCAGGCGTGCGACACACGTTCGACACCGCCCCCCGAAGGATGGTGTCTCTGGTCCCGTCGGCCACGGAGGCGCTTTTGGCGATGGCCCTGGCCGATCATCTGGTCGGCCGAACCGACTACGACCGCATGCCCGAGCTCGCCGGTCTGCCATCGGTGGGCGGCGGCCTCCAGCCTAACCTGGAGATCCTGGTATCTCTCGATCTCGATCTCGTCATTCGCTTCGCGGGTGATTCCGACCTGGCTACCGCCGAACGCTTGACTGAGTTGGGGATTCCCCACTTCGCCGTCCAGCCCGACGGCATAGAGGATGTTCTGTCCATCATTCGCGACCTAGGAAGGATTACGGATGCGTCAGGCGTGGCCGACGCAATGCTCCGTGAGATCCGTGACGCCCTCGACGACGTGGCTCGCCGCGTGGACGAGTTGCCCGAGCCCCGCGTGGTTTACCTCCTGGGCGGCGATCCCCCGTGGGTGGCCGGCCCGGGTACCTACATCGATGAGCTCATGGCGCTCGCTGGCGGGAAAAACGTTTTCGCTGACCTGGCCACGCTGTACGCTCCGGTGAGTATGGAGGCTCTCCTCGATCGGGATTTAGACCTCATTCTCCTCTCCAACGGACTGACGCCCCCAGCGTCCCTCGCGCATGTGGCGAGCGCTGTTCCACCGGCCTCCGTGGAAATTCCCGGGCCTGGGCTCGGACAGGCCGCCCGGGACATTGCGCGCCTGATTCATCCTGGAGCTTTCGACGAGAGTCCCCGATGAAGCCCCTAGCCTGGTCGGCCCTTTTGGGCCTCGCCGTGGGCCTGGGCTTCTGGCTGAGCATCCGCCTCGGCTCGGTGGACCTTACGACTGGCGAGGTGCTTACGGCTCTACGTGGCGAGGGCGACGTTAATGTTCGGCGGATTGTGGTGGATCTCCGCGCCCCCCGAGCGGTGATGGCGATCCTGGTTGGGGGGGGACTTTCGCTCGCAGGAGCCGTTTTCCAGGCTCTGCTTCGTAATCCGCTTGCCGAGCCCTACATCCTCGGAATCTCGGGGGGAGCTGCCACCGGAGCGGTCCTCGCCCTCGCGATGGGCTTGACGGCCTCCCTTTCCTGGGCGCTCCCGGCAGCCGCCTTCGCGGGAGCCCTAGTCGCGATCGTTCTCGTGTTGAGGGTCGCCGCCACGGCTGACTACGGCGTGGACGTGCGCATACTGCTTCTAGCCGGAGTGGTCGTGGGGGCTTTCTTCACTGCCTGCATGTCCTTCGTCCTCTCGATCTCAGACGCACGGACGGTGCGGAGCGCGGTCCTCTGGATGATGGGTAGCCTCGCGGGCTCCGACTGGCCCACTGTGGTAATGGTCACCCTCTACACTCTCCCAGCGGCGATCGCGCTCCTGGGTCTGGCTCGTCCGCTGAACCTTTTGGCGATCGGCGAGGAGACCGCGGGTTATCTCGGAGCCAACGTGGAGCGTGTCAAACGCGTCGCTTACGTCCTCGCGTCGCTCCTGACCGCCGCCGGAGTGGCGGCCACAGGGGTCATCGGCTTCGTGGGCCTGATCGTGCCCCACGGGGTTCGGCTTCTCGTCGGTTCCGACTACCGAGTCCTCCTTCCGCTGTCATTCCTCGCGGGAGCCGTGTTTCTCACCCTCGCCGACGTCGTAGCCCGTACCGTCATGCCGCCCGCCGAGGTGCCGATCGGCGTCATCACCGCGTTCGTGGGAGTCCCACTCTTTCTTCTTCTGCTGCGGCGCAGCATGGGCGCCCGACTCGGTGCGGGGATCCGATCGTAAATGCCGACCGATTCCACGGAGCTGGCGAATCCGAGCGAATCCGCGGCCCTCGAGGCGACCGAGCTGACGGTCCACTATCCGCATGCGCCCGCGCCGGCACTCGATTCCGTAACCATGCTCGTGCCGCGGGGCACCTTCTACGCCGTTTTGGGCCCGAATGGCTCGGGGAAGTCGACGCTACTTCGGGCGCTCCTCGGAATGGTGCCGCACGCTGCGGGTCAGGCCCACGTGTCCGGTCGGCTGGTCTCGAATTGGGATCGGCGAGCGCTGGCGAGGGAAGCCGGTGTGGTCACGCAATCGGAATCGGTCGCCTTTCCCATCACCGTGAGGGAGCTCGTGGCAATGGGGCGCTACCCTTACTTGGGAGCCCTCCAGTCCGAGACGCCCACCGACCGGGAGGCCATATCGGAGGCGATGCGCATGTGCGACATCGAGAACCTGGCCAAGCGATTCCTCTCGACCCTGTCTGGCGGCGAACTCCAACGGACCAGGGTGGCTCGGGCACTCGCACAGGAGCCCAACGTGCTGGTCCTGGACGAACCGACCGCAAGCCTAGACGTCCGCCACGAGATGGAAATTCTGGAGCTGCTCAGGGCGTCGGCCGACCATGGCATGACCATTTTTCTCATCACCCACCATCTCGACCTCGCCGCCCGCTTCGCGGACCGATTACTCCTCTTGGATCGTGGAAGAGTCGCCGCCGAGGGCGAACCACGAGAGGTCCTACATGAAGAAACGCTTCAGCGTGTGTACGAGTGGCCTATCTCGGTCAGCCACGACCCGGCCACGGGCGTACCACGCGTGACACCGCTGTCCAGCGCTTCGCACCCGAATCCGGATCAAGAGGCTGACTCCTCATACAAGGTTCGGTAACTCTCGAACCGGCCCGGGTCGATGGCGCCTTGATCCAACGCCTGCCGTACGGCGCAGTCGGGCTCGTGGAGATGGCTGCACTCCCTGAAACGGCACGAGGGCATCAAGGCGCGGAGTTCCGGAAAGCAACGGTCCAACTCCTCCCTGGGTACGCCCCAGACTCCCACGTCGCTGAACCCCGGTGTGTCCGCCACCCATCCCCCGCAACGGAGTTGGATGAGACTGGAACTCACGGTCGTGTGCCGGCCCGTACCGCGCTTCCGGCTGAGCTCGCCGGTCCTGAGTGCGTGCTCCGGCTCTAGCGCGTTTACGAGACTCGACTTTCCAACGCCCGACGGACCGGCCAGTGCAGCGATCCCCTCACAGAGCTGCTCGGCAAGCTGTTCCATGCCTTCACTCGCGAGCGCGCTGACCCGAAGTACGTCATATCCGAGGGGCAGGTAAACCTGCTCGAGTCCTTGCGCCACCTCGGCGGCACCGTCCAGGTCCATCTTGTTGATAATGATAACTGGCGAAACGCCACCCGACTCACCCACAACGAGAAGACGGTCGATAAGATCCCTACGGGGCTTCGGCTGAGCCGCAGCCATCACGACAAGCAGCCGATCGGCGTTGGCGACGAGAACCTTGATGGTCCGGCCCCCGAAACGGCTGCGGGTGATCGAGGTCTCCCTCGGAAACACCTCCTCGATGACTTGAGCCCCGTCGCCAAGCGCGTCGACGCGAACCCGGTCACCGATCACCACCTGGTCCCCCGCTCGCTCCTCGAGCTTCAGCCGACCCCTCAAGGAAGCCGCGACGATGTCACCCGACTCCAGGGCCACCGTATAGACACCGCCTCTGACCCGGCGGACCATCCCGTTCACGAGGTTTTACCGCCTGGCCACCTCACAAAAAAAAAGCCCCGCCCCCCGCGAAGGCCATCGGCCTCACGGGGGCGGGGCGTCCCTCGCGGAACGTCACGCGGCGAAGGACTCCAGCGCATCTCCCTTGCCACCCTCACGGAGCCGCCGAAGTGCACGATCGCGGAGCTGACGAATGCGCTCGCGTGTAACGCCAAGCATATTGCCGATCTCCTCCAACGTGTGTTCACGCTCTCCCTCGAGCCCGAAATAAAGGCACAACACCTTAGCGTCCCGAGCCTCGAGCATCGTCAGCGCAGACCCTACCGTCTCGGTCAAAAGCCTGCTCTCGACGTCCTGCTCGGGCTCTGCAGCCTCTTCGGAAATGAAGCGCTCCACGAGCTGAGAGTCCTCGCTGTCGCCGATGGGCGCGTCCAGCCGGATCTCTGCGGCGTTGAGTGTCTGCAACGACTCAATCAACTCCGGCGTCAGATCCGTGGCGCCACTCAATTCGTCGGACGTGGGTTCCCGGTTCAGCTCCTGCTTGAGGCGCTCCTTCTCCCGAAAGATGCGCGCCAAGTCGGAAGCGCGATTGAGCGGAACACGCACAGCCCGTCCGTGGTTCGCGAGCGAGGCCAGAATCGCCTGGCGAATCCACCAAACCGCGTAACTGATGAACTTCACGCCCTGCTCAGGATCGAACTTCCGGGCCGCAGTGACCAGCCCGACATTCCCTTCCTGAATCAGGTCCGTAAGGGCAACGCCCCGGTTCTGGTACTTCTTCGCCACACTGATGACGAATCGAAGATTGGCGCGGGCGAGCTCCTGGATAGCGTCCTGGTCGCCCTTCTGGGCCAGGGCGCCGAGTTCCTTTTCCTTGTCGGGAGTAATGAGCTCGTGCCGGCTGACATCCCTCAAGTACTGGTCGAGAGCCGTCTTCTCCTCGATGCTGGCGTCGAAACCGGCGAGGGGGTTCCCACGACCCTTACGCTTCTTACGCGTGGTGCCCGTAGCCATCGAAATTTATCTCCTAAACCTGTTCCGGTTTGAAGTCGGATTCACATTTTCGCCGCAGATTTGCCTAGCGTAAAATCTACAGCCATGAAACGTACAATCTTACTCCGGTCTTGTCCACACTTTCTCATCACCTCCGGCGGGGGACCCGGCGAAGCGTCTCCAATCGGCGCCGCAGTGGACGACCACCTCATCTTAACCCCGTATATGTCCATGGTTCCCTGCCTGATACAGAGGGCAGGCCATGGATTATCCCCACTTTTGCGCAAGGGTGCCCCCCGACCCTAGGTTCGGCTCCCCGACCTTTCTAAAGTACGGAGCCCTTTTGAAACTTCGATGGCAAGCCGCCGGTGTTTCCGATCCCGGACTCAGGCGAAGCCGGAATGAGGACACGCTCGTTCTCGATCACGCCGAAGGCGTTGTGATCGTTGCGGACGGCATGGGCGGGCGGCCAGGAGGAGAATACGCGTCCTCTCTGGCCGCAGAGGTTATTCAGGCGCATCTGTCGTCGCCGGAGGAATCGGTCGGCGAACCACGTGACCGAATGGCCGAGGCAATCTCCTCGGCCAACCTGAAGGTCTGGGAGGCTTCCGTCGCCGACCCGGCACGCCAAGGCATGGGTACCACCGTCACCGCGCTTGCGCTCATTCGGGACGCGGCACGCTGGATCATCGGCCACGTCGGCGACAGTCGCGGATACGTGTTCCGGGACGGAAAGCTCCGGCGGATCACACGGGACCACACGGTGGTCCAGGACCTGTTGGAGTCGGGTGCGATTACTCCATCGTCAGCGGCCGATCACCCGCTCAGCCATCTCATCAACCGGGCCGTTGGCACGGAGAAAACGGTACGAGTGGACATCTTCCAGGGAGACGTGTTGCCCGGCGACATCTTCCTGCTCTGTACCGATGGCCTGGCGGGGTTGATGACGGACGATGAACTAGAGGACGCACTCGACGGTCTGGCGGTCACCGGCCTCGACGAAAAAAATGCGGAACTCGTAGCCCTCGCCCATGAGCGGGGGGCCCCCGACAACGTTACCCTGTGTTTCCTAGCAGTGGAGGACGTCGCCTAGGGTCCGCGCACGTCTGCGGCTGCCTCCGGCGACCCCCCCTCCGCGTTGTGTTGGCTTTTCTTATCGGCCGTCGAGCCGGAGCCCCGCCCCTGCCGCAACCTCGCGGATGCGCGCCGCCTGACCCGGGTGGGCGGTCGCGAGCTCCATGAGCCTCGTGCGGACGCCCTGCTGCTCCGGCGCCGACAGGTCCCCTGCCGCGGCCGCAGCTTCCCGTACCGCACCGAGGCAGTCGTCCTCGTAAACGATCTCACCGCAGTTGGCAGTGAGGTTGGCTAACACACCAGCGATCCTCGGACGCTCGGGCGCATTCGCGAACCGTTGATTCGCCGCCTGAATCTCCGCTTGGGCACCGCGGCGGATGTTGGCCCCTTCAGTGCCTCCTTGGAAGCACATGAAGTCGGGGCGGTCCCCCATCCAGCGGAGCGGGCCGCATGCGATCTTACCGGCCGCTTGAGCCGCTTCCACGACCTCGGTGATCAGCATCTCGTACTGCGGATCACCCTGACGATAGCCCGAGAAATTGCCCAAATCTCCTGACGCGGCGAAGAGGCCGTCCACGCCGGGGACCTTGGCGATCTCGCGAGCGTTCTGGACCCCTTCCAGGGTCTCGATCATGAGGAAGAGCACGACGTTCTCATTCCAGGTGGCACGGTAGCCGCCGGGGACTTGGCCCCACATGCTGTTGCTGAACGCTTGGCCCCCTCCATTACTGCGTCGGCCCAGCGGTGGGAAATAGGTCCACCCCACTGCACGCTTCGCCTCCTCGACCGAGTCGACGGTCGGCACGACGATGACCAGGGCCCCCATATCCACGGGCTTCTGGACGTTGCCCTCGCTCTCGTGGGCGATCCGCACGCCCGGAACCGCCGGCCTCGGACAGGCGAGCCACATACGAGACACCTGTTCCATGGTCATCGCTTCATGCTGCATCTCGATCCACGTGAAGTCGTAACCGGCCGAAACGGTGGAGCAGTAGGTCCGGGGATCCGTGGCCCGGATCGTGCCTCCGATGACCGGCTCCCCGGCTTTGATTTTCTGCATCACAGGATTCCAGATCGGGACCTCCCCATCGCCCTCGTTTCGCGGCCCGTAGTCCCAATCAGCGGGATCGAAATTCGAGCCTACTTGCGCTTGGGCCACCGAGGCGCCCATGGCCAGCATCACGCAGACGCCAGCCGAGATGATAGTCCTATTCATGGCCTTCGGGCTCCTATTCGTTACGGGTACACGCACGGACCGACGCGTTCGGACGTTGCTGATCGGAGAATGGCCCGACCGGCAAGATGCTCGGGTGATCGGGGAGGAGCAAGCGACGCGGTCATGCTCCGCCGCAAAGGCCGCCACACCTACCGTAGACTCGCCTCGATATTGCCTCCGTCGACCGTCAGTGTCGCCGCGGTGGTCTTGCGGGCCAGGTAGGCCACGGTGACGAATTCGTCGGGCAGACGGGTCTGGTCGATGATCTCCGCGGTCCGACCGTCCCTTCCCCCCCAGATCGTTCGGTAGGCCCTGCCGCCGACGTTCACTCGCCCTCGAACTCCACCAACGTCAGGACGGGCACACCTTTTTTTTCCAAACGCTTACGACCGCCCAGGTCGGGCAGATCCACGACGAACGAGCAGCCCACGATCTCCGCTCCCGCCCGGCGCAAGAGGTCGAGGGTGGCGAGTGCTGTGCCGCCCGTGGCGATCAAGTCGTCCACCACCAGCACCGTCTCGCCCTCGGCGACGGCGTCCCGGTGAATTTCAACACGGTCGGTACCGTACTCCAGCTCATAATCTTGGCCGATGGTTTCCCACGGCAGCTTGCCCTTTTTGCGCACCGGTATGAAACCGGTGCGGAGTTGGTGGGCAACCGCCCCACCGATGATGAAGCCCCGGGCCTCGATCCCCGCCACCGCGTCGATGTGCTTTCCGACGAAGGGCTGAACCAGATCGTCCACCAGTTTCCGGAACCCGAACGCATCTTTCAGCAGCGTGGTGATATCGCGGAATTGTATGCCGGGCCTTGGGTAACCCGGGATCGTGCGGATGCGGGATTTCAGCGGCATGGGCGTTTCCTAGTCACGGGTTCAAGACGCGGCCGGCCACCGCCACGTCTACGGTCTTGGCCGCTGCCGCCGACGACCCCGAGCACGGGCTTCGATACGGTCATACACGCCCTTCGGATTAGTGAACGTCGGTGCGAATCAACGATTCCCCTGAGTCGTGACCTCGCCTGAGTCGCGACCTCGATGGAGGCAACCCCTCAGCGGATCAACTCATTGACGAATCCAGTGGGAAGAGCGTCGTGCGGATCGGCCCGGACGCTGAGGTACGTGACCTCATCGGGAATGAGCGTCCATGCGTGTAGCACCCCGGCCGGGATCACCACGATATCGCCTTCCGAGATCTCGCGAATTTGTCCGCCCCTGGACTCTCCGCTAAACGAAGGCCCTATGACGTCGTTTTCGAACGGCTCGGTCGCGTTTACGATTTCGCCACCCGTCAGGAGAGTGCCCCCACCCGACAGGATGTAGTAGACCTCGGTAACCTGAGCATGAATTAGCCCCGTGAGGGCCCCGTCGGTATCGTTGTCCCCGGTTCGATGAAGGATCCCAACCGCCACGTTTCCGATGCTGATGTCGACCACCTTCAGCTGGCGGTCGATCGAGCTGCCCATGCTCTCGAGAACGATGTTGATGTCCTCACGGGTGATGTCGACGGCAGACGTCTGCTGCGCAACGGTCACCACTGGGAAAAACGTCACAAGGGCCGTCACCAGAAGCGGGGCTCGCTCGCGCATGCTCACTCCTCTGAAACAGTATTCTCGTCAGATCACGCTTACCTGACTGTGCGTACACAGTACAGTGAGGGTCCGCAGAGTAATCCGCGCAGGCTGGTCTAGCAACGAGACGAGGCTACGTCTGCCTACCGCCTACGACCTACGGTTGCACCAGGCCGTACCAGTCAGGGTCGGACCAGTCCGATCCTTTGCTTTGCGATCTTTGAAGGGGATTCTATGTTCGACCTTCGTACGGGTGTTGCAGAGAGGCCGCCATACGGAGATTCGAATGGCCGAAGTTCGGGTCCTGGTAGGGACGAAAAAGGGCGCGTTCGTGATTACCTCCGATGGAGCTCGTCGCGACTGGAAGATCGAGGGCCCGCATTTCGGGGGCTGGGAGGTCATGCACGTTCAGGGGTCGCCCGCCGAGGCCGATCGACTCTACGCCTCGCAATGGACCGACTGGCACGGCCAGGTGGTGCAGCGCTCCGACGACGGGGGAGGGTCATGGGAGACCGTGGGCAACGAGTTTTCGTACGAGGGTGTCACCGGCACACACCAGTGGTACGATGGCACTCCACACCCGTGGGAATTCAAGCGGGTCTGGCACCTGAAACCCTCGCCTGACGATCCGGACACGGTTTACGCCGGGGTCGAGGATGCTGCGCTCTTCCGCTCGAGTGACGGCGGTCACACGTGGACGGAGCTCGCGGGGCTGAGGACGCACTCGACCGGGCAGGATTGGACGCCCGGGGCTGGCGGTATGTGCCTCCATACGATCCTCATCGACCCTGGGAACCCCGAGCGGATGTACGTAGCGATATCGGCAGCCGGGGCGTTCCGCAGCGACGACGGCGGCGCGTCGTGGCACGTGGCGACGAATGGACTGAGCTCAAGCATCATCCCCGAGCCAGAGGCCCCGATCGGCCACTGCGTCCATAAGCTCGTGATGCATCCGGCCCGTCCTGACACCGTTTTCATGCAGAAACACTGGGATGTTTGCCGCACCGACGACGCCGGAGAGTCGTGGACGGAGGTCAGCGGTAACCTGCCATCCGACTTTGGTTTTCCGATCGCCGTTCACGCCCACGAGCCCGACACGATTTTCGTGGTCCCCATCCTCAGCGACACGGAGCACTATCCGCCGGAGGGAAAACTGCGCGTATTCCGAAGCCGCTCGGGAGGCAACGAGTGGGAAGCGCTCACCAAGGGCCTCCCTCAGAGCAACTGCTACGTGAACGTCTTGCGTGACGCAATGGCGGTGGACTCACTCGACTCCTGCGGGATCTACTTCGGCACGACGGGCGGGCAGGTCTACGCGTCCGCGGACGCCGGCGACACGTGGGGGACGATCGCGGATCACCTACCCAGAGTGTCTTCGGTGGAGGTCCAGACGATCCCGTGACTACGGTCAGGGTCGCGCTCTCTGCGCATCTGCGGACGCTTGCGAGGGTCGAGGGCGAGCTGACGCTCGAGGTCGCAGACCCCCCGACGGTCACCACGGTTCTGAACGCTCTCGAGTCTCGCTACCCGATGCTGCGAGGCACGATTCGCGACCACGGAACGGATCGGCGACGCCCGTTCATCCGCTTCTTCGCCTGCGGACGCGACCTCTCGCACGACCCACCGGACGCGCGGCTCCCCGGCCCTGTGAGCTCCGGGACCGACGCCCTTTGTGTGGTCGGTGCGATCGCCGGCGGATGAGGGCGCTGCACCAGTTTGTCGATCACACCCACAGATGTCACCCCGCAGGCCGTGTGATCTGCTCCAACACCCTATCCCGGTCCAGGGTGCGTCTCTCGAACGTGAAGACCCGAAGCACTCTCGTCGTGGAATAGAGCCCCTCGGCCAGGCGCGGGAGGTCAATGAGTCCCGGAAGGCCGCTGGGACCGAGGCGCTGCACCTGCCCCGTGCGCCGCTCCACCAACAAGTTGAGCTGGAACATGGCTCGTTTAGCCGGAAAGTCGATGAACACCTCGCCCGGCTCGAGGCCGACTTCGTCGGCCAGGCTATCCTCGACCCCCCGCTTCAGCGAAGTCTCAGAGAGCGCCCAGTCCTCCACGACCCGATCCCCCAACTCCGCAGCCGTCACCTCCAGTGCGCGCTTCGGAAGCCTCCGGGCTCTGAGCGCAGGAAGCCATCTCGTGGCCAGCCGCTCTCCAACCTCCGTATCCGATGCCTGGGCCCGCCGCGCCGTCTCGTACAACAACTCTTCGTCGGTGGGGCCCACGAGCTCCTCCGCGTCTAGGATATTCGCACTTACGGCCTCGTTGATAATCCTCTTGTACAGAGCGGCAGCGGCACGAACCCCGTGGTGCCAGTACACGTTTCTGAACATCTGATACTTCGCGAAGAGCAGCGACTCCAGGGCGCTGACGGCCTTCTCGTACACGCCCACCTCGGACGCGCCGGTCTCGGGGTCGGTGAGGATGGCGAACCCCTGCAGCAGACGATCGACGTCCACCTCCCCGTAAGGGACCCCGCAAAAGCGCGCGTCGCGCCGAAGGTACTCCATCTTGTCGAGGTCGAGACTTCCGGAGACCAGCCCGCCGAACGGGTTTCCACTCCGGCCCTGGATCAGCGAGTGGATCTTTTGCCCCGCATCCTCGCCCAACGTCGAGAGTGCTTCCTTGAGCTCCGCGGAGGCAAAAAAGCGGGCGCTCACCGCTTCGTGGTCACCGGGGAGCATGTCGGAGCCCAGCTCCTCGAGAGCGTGCGAGAAGGCGTAATGTCCGATGTCGTGGAGAAGGGCCGCATACGGAACGAGCCCGGCCTCTTGCCATAGCTCTTCGGGGATCCCGCCGCACTCCCTCAAGCGGCGCAGCGCAATCACCGCCAAGTGATATACACCGACAGCGTGATCGAAACGAGTGTGGGTCGCGCCCGGGTAGACCAGGTGCGTGAATCCGAGTTGTTTGATGTACCGCTGCCGCTGGAAGGCGGCAGTATCGATAATACGAACCGCCGTATGATCGAGCCGAATCGTGTTCCAAAGGGGGTCGCGGATGATCCGCTCTTCACTGTAGGACGGCATGTGCGGACGTTAGCGGGAGCGATGGTGTCCCGCTGACAGTTGAAGGTGGTGGCTCCGGAGAGTCTCCTTGTTAGCCTGCCTTTCTCATTTCGGCAACCGGTTCATGGTCGTCGAGGTGGGCCCTGAGCATCCAGAGCTGGTCGTAGCCGATGATCCTCCGGTAGCTCTTCTCGGTCTCCACGAACGAGGCCGCAGCCCAGCGCAAGGCCATCGCTCCGTTCTTCCAGTTGGTCACCCTGCGGGTCTTCTGTCTTACGCCCGAGTGGGTGCTGTCGATCAGGTTGGTCGAGCCCAGGCACTTCCTCAGCCGCGGCGGGAGGCCGAGCCGGTTGATCGTGAACATCTCGCTGAGGCCTTCGCGTAGGCTGGCCGAGGCCGAGGGGTGGTCGCGCTCGAGCCATCGGGCGAGCTGCTCGAGCTTCTGCTCGCCCTGCTTCGCGTCCAGCTTCATCGCCGCCCGGAACGCCGCCTTCACCTGAGGATGCTGATCCTTCGGCAGATGACCCAGCACGTTGCGGAGCTTGTGGTTGCGGCAGCGCTGGATGGGGTGACGTTGGCCGAACACCTTCTCGATCGCCTTCCTGAGCGCTTTCGAGCCATCGATCACGAACAGCCGCCGCCTGCCCGGGTCCAGGCCGCGCTCGACCAGATCCTCTAGGAGCGCGCTGGTCACCTCGGCGTTCTCACTCGCTCCTTCCCTCACGCCCAGCACGTGCTTCTTTCCGTCTGAGTCCACGCCTACCGCAGCAAGCACGTGGTGCGAGCCCATCTGGATCCCGTCCAGGTAGATCACCAGGAGGTCCCACGCATCCAGCCGGCGCTCCATCAGCTCCTTCAGCACGCGCTCCGAGGCCTCGACCGTCTCACGGCTCACCGCCGACTTGCTCACCCCGACCGTGTCGGCCATCTCACCGATCACACGGCCGTACTTCCGCGTGCTCACCCCCGCCATCAGGACCTCGAGCATCCGATCCGCCACGGCGCCCGGTCTCCGCATCGCTGCGTACGCCGGCACCTCGACCTCGCCACCCTCCCCGGCGCCCCGGCGCCTGAGCCGTGGCCGCTCCACACGCACCTTCCGGTCCGACAGGTAAACCACACCACCCTGCCGGCCATACCACACCGTGTCGTCTTCCGCTCGTGACCGACCTGCCTGCTTCACGCCTGCCACACCCTCGGCGCTCATCTCCAGCACCGCTTCGATCGTCGCTCGTCCCATCACCTGGATGACTTCGTCGATCGCGACCTCCGTCTGCTCCACGAGCTCAAGCATCGGAAGCAGAAACTGCCCCTCCCGCTTCAGGAACTCCCTGATCGCGCGCTTGTCCGCCCGATCCCTTACCTCGTACGTTCTCTTCATCGTGGTGGCTCCGTGTTGGGGTTTTTGCCTACCCGAGCCTATCGGCCCGGGACCCCCGGAGCCACCACTTCTCTTTCTCCCCTATCAGGAACCTTCAACTACGGTTGGGACAGCTTCGCGGGAGCCGCCCGGCCGGGGCAATGGCTCTTTGCGCCAGCCCGCTTTATACTTACCGAACGAAACACGAAAGTCCGATTTAGACCACTTCACGCTCCTCACAGAAGATCTTTTCAAGCGCTCGTGCCTACTTCCGCCCTCCGCGAATATGTGCGGACGCACGCCGAAAACCGTCCGGGCGTCTATCAGATGCTGGGCGCCGACGGGGATCCACTGTACGTGGGAAAGTCGATCCACGTGCGCACACGACTCCTCTCTTACTTCAGGGCCCCGCCGGAAGAGAAGGCTACAAAGCTGATCCGGGAGACCGGCCGAATCCGGTGGGAGTACATCCCGAACGAGTTTTCGACGCTGGTCCGTGAGATGAGACTCATTCAACGTTGGCAACCCCGGTTCAACGTGCGGCACAAGCGGAAGCGGATGTATGCCTTCGTGAAGCTCACCCGGGAAATCGCACCTCGGATCGTCCCCGTCACACGCGCTGTTCCCGATGGCTCACTTTACTTCGGACCCTTTCCAGCCGTTGGGGAGGTGGGCCGCACGGTTCGGGAATTGGCCCACGCCGTGGGCCTCAGGGATTGCCCCGGGGCGACGCCGATGTTTTTCGACGATCAACTGGAAGTCTTCGCTGAAGGACGGACGCCCCTCTGCATGAGGGCGGAGTTGGGCACTTGCCCGGCGCCGTGTTGCGGGGGAGTGAGCAGCGAGGCTTATCAGCAGAAAGTCGTGACCGCACGGCGCTTTCTCGAGGGTCGCGGTCGCGCACCACTCGCGGCACTCGAGAGCCGTTTACAAGATGCCGTGGCGCGCCTCGACTTCGAGTACGCCGCACGGATTCGGGACCGGCTCGAGCGCCTCCAATCCTTCCAGGAGCACCTCGCGGCGTTCCGAGGGCGCATCGAAAGTCTCACGTTTCTCTACCGCGTGCCCGGATTCGCCGGCGATAGCCGCCTCTATCTCATCCGAAGAGGACGCCTTCAACGCGAGTTCCCGTACCCTACAACCGAAGGTGAACGGCGGAAAATCGACGACGCGGTCGAGTCCGTATACCGAGCCCCCGACCAGGACCCGGCGTCGTTGGCGCCTCAGGACGCCGCCGAGATACTGCTCGTGGCTCGCTGGTTCGAGCTTCGCCCCAAGGAGCTGAAGCGCACCGCAACACCCAAGAAGTGGCTCACCGAGGGTGGCATCCGGCCCTCGCGTTGCGCGAACCGGCGTCGCCTCCCAGGTTTCGCGATAGATTCCTAGATTCGAAAATTCCGGACTACCCGTCATGATCATCATTCAGGAGGTCGTCATGCGACGCTTTGTCTCTCCCCTCGTGCAAGGCGTCGCGGTGCTCGCCGTCTCGGCTTCGATTGCCGGGGCCCAGACCGAAACCCTGATGTACGATCATGTGCACATGTCGGTCCCGGATCCGCAGGCCTCGGCCCAGTGGTTCCACGATCATATCGGGGGCGAGTTCGTCGACGGCCGCACAGACCGGTTGCTGTTCGGCACGACAAGAATCATGTGGCTCGGATCGAGGGGCGAGGCTCGCAGGCCGAGTGCCGGGGGCGTCATCGACCACCTCGGGTTCTCCTTCGCGAACCTCAGTGCGAAACTCGCGGAAGTGGAAGGCGCCGGTGCGACGGTTACCACGCCCCGCCGGGAGGTGGAGGGCCTTTTCCCGCTCAGCTTCATCGTAGACCCCTGGGGCGTGCGGCTCGAATTGATCGAGGACCCGCAACATCTCGGATTCCACCACGTCCATCTGCGCGACCCTGAGCCGATGGAAGCCCTCGAGTGGTACCACGAGAATTTTGGTGGCGTCCGCAGGACCCTCAGGGGCAGCCAGTTGGACGGGATCCTCTATCCGGGTAACGTCTGGCTGCTGGTTTCCCGGGGTGAGACCTTTCCCAGCCAGGGCGCCGCGATCGATCACATCGGCTGGCGCGCCATCGTGCTCGACGAAAAGATCGAGGAGTTCAGGGCCAAGGGTCTGGAACTCACTACGGATCGGCGAGACATGACTCTTCCCAACGGTCAGATCGCCTTCTTTTACGTCGCCGGTCCGAACGGCGCGCGTGTCGAGTTCGTCGAGCGGGCGCGTGACATGCCGTAACATCCTGCTCACCTCGCCTGGAGAGACCGTCATGGGCGTAAATTTCGATATGAAACCGAATCGGCGTGACTTCCTCGCTCAGGCGCTAGGGTTGGGCGCGTTGCTCTCGCACCCAGGCCGTCTCCTGGCGCAGGAGACGCTCCCCACTCGAGCCATCCCGGGCACCACAGAGGCCCTTCCCGTGGTCGGGTTCGGATCCTCGAAGCCGGTACTCGAGAGCCCGACCGAGGGCACGGAGCCCATCGCGAACGTTATTCGGACCTTGCTAGAATACGGAGGCCGCGTGGTCGACACGTCACCGCGGACGGAGGAGATCGATCGGGACTTCGGCCGCGTGTTGCAGGATCCCGAGGTGAGGGACCGTCTCTTTCTCACTGCCAAGATCAACATCGACGGTGAACAGAACGGCATCGATCAGTGGCGGCAGACCCAGAGGCTGTTCGGGCGCCGCACCGTGGATCTTCTCCAGGTCGAGAGTCTGCGAGATGTCGACCTGCACTGGCCCAACGTGAGGGCCTGGAAGGACTCCGGCGAGGCGCGCTACATCGGAGTGACGGTCTCCGCCAATGCCCGTCACGGCTTGATGGAGACGTTCATGAGGGAGAATTCGCCAGATTTCGTGCACGTAAACTATTCCCCCATGGAAAATCGAGCCGAAGAGCGCCTTTTGCCCCTCGCCCGCGATATGGGCATGGCGGTCCTGATCAATCGGCCGTTCATGAACGGCTCCTACTTCGGGATGGTCGCGGGCAAGGAGCTCCCTGCCTGGGCCACGGATTTCGACTGTGAGACTTGGGCGCAGTTCTCGCTCAAGTATGTGCTGGCGAACCCCGCGGTCACCTGTGTGCTGACGGAGACGACGAATCCGGAGCACATGGAGGAGAACATCCAGGCAGCCTTCGGGCGTCTGCCGGACGAGTCCACGAAGGGGCGGATGCGGGAGCTGATCCGGGGGTTCTGAGGGGTTCGCCTCGAAAGGTTTGAGGCGTCCCGGATTCCCGACCTTCCAGGATTCCCGACCTGACGAGGGCTGACTACATCACACTCCGGCGGAGCTCTGGAAAAACCTTGGAGACCTTGCCCAGGATGTAGTCCCCGTACGTGCCTTCGAACTCGTGCACGCTGGCACGGTCCCAGCGCTCGTCCTTGTCTTCCTCCAGAAGGGGCATGCCACTCAGATCGATCGCCTCGACGTGCGCGTCGAAACCCGGGTCGAAGAAAAATGGGAACGAGAGCCGGCTTCGTCCGGACACGTTTTGCACCCGGTGTGGCGTGGACCGGTAGAGCCCGCGGGTCAGGCGGTCGAGCATGTCGCCGATGTTGCACACGAACGAATTGGGCAGAGGAGGCGCGTCGATCCACCGCGACCGCGTCTTGACCTGGAGCCCGCCCACATCGTCCTGCTTCAGGATGGTGAGCACACCGTAATCGGTGTGCTCACCGACGCCCCACTGCTCCTCTGCATCAGGCTTCAGCGTGACCGGCGGGTAGTGGAAGACGCGGAATAGGGTGAGGGGAACCGCCATGTACCGTTCCCGGAAATAGCCCGGCTCAAGGCCCAGGCTCAAAGCCATGCCCCTCATGAGCGCATGACCGAGATCCGTCAAGGCCGCCATGTACTCCAGGATCGTGTCGCCGAAGCCCGGAATCCCCGCCGGAAAAACGTTCGGCCCATGTAGGGGGAGGCACGCACGCACGCGAGGATCATCCTCACTCAGCTGCGATCCGAAGTAGAGTCCCTCCTTGACATCGGGTTTACCCGAGGTAAGCTCGTCGCCCACGGGGAAGTAGCCTCGCCAAGCCTTGCCAGCGAGGGCCATCCGGATCTCGAGCTTCGTCTCAACGTCCTGTGCGAAGAATCTGTGGCTGAGCTCCTCGAGCCGTTGGTTGAGGTTCTCGCTGACGCCGTGTCCGATCACATAGAAAAAACCGTTCTCCCTACAGGCCCACCCCATGGCGGCCGCCACCCCTTCCTGGTCTCCAGCGCCGGCCACGAGAGGAGCGACGTTGATGATGGGGACCTCGGACGTCCGGTCGTGCGTCAAGGATGCCTCCAAGTGGCGAACGTGGCATGACCACCGTAGATCAGCCCCACCGGACAAGCAAGACGCTGTCGGCCAACCTTGAGCCGCCAGTATGAGATTCGAGGTGCGACCGGGTGGCTGAAGACCCCCCTCGGCTAGGCGGCGCCGGGTGGGCCGCTCTTGTCTGGCAGGCCCGCCACACCATCTATTACAATCACGACCCTGCCTCACACCGGACGAACGGACCAATCCATGCGTGTTTTGAGCACGAGACGGTCTTCTTCGAAGCTTGCCCTCCTCCTCTCTCTCGTGGCCGCGGCCGCTTGCCGGGGTGAGCCCGCGAACGAGACCGAGGCGGACCTGATCGAGCGCGCCCGCGGCATCCACGAACGGGTCATCACCCTCGACACCCACAACGACATCAGCGCGGCCAACTTCACGGCGGAGCGCAACTACACGATGGACCTGGGGAACCAGGTCAACCTCCCAAACATGGAAGCCGGCGGGCTGGACGTGTCGTGGATGATCGTATACGTGGGTCAGGGCCCTCTGACGGAGGAGGGGTACGCGGACGCCCACGCGCAGGCGATCGCGAAGTTCGATGCGATTCATCGCCTGACCGAGGAAATCGCACCGGATCGCATCGAGCTCGCGCTCACGTCCGTCGACGTTCGCCGCATCGCAGCGTCGGGGAAGAAGGTCGCGATGATCGGTATCGAGAACGCGTATCAGGTCGGCCTCGACCTCGACAACATCCGTGACTTCGCGGAGCGGGGGGGACGCTATATGTCCCTCGCCCACAATGGGCACAGTCAGTTCTCCGACTCGAACACGGGTGAGCGGGACGGCGTTTGGCTCCACGACGGGCTGAGCGACCTCGGTCGGCAGGCGATCGTCGAGATGAACCGGTGGGGGATCATGATCGATATCTCGCACCCCTCCAAAGAGGCAATCATGCAGATGCTCGAGCTGACACGAGCGCCGGTCATCGCCTCCCATTCCTCGGCGCGGGCGCTCAACGACGTGAGCCGCAATCTCGACGAGGAGCAACTCATGGCCTTGAAAGAGAACGGCGGCGTCGTCCAAACCGTCGCCTTCCGGAGCTACTTGAACGCTGACAAGAACAGCGCGAATCGTGACGCCGTCCAGGCAATCACCTCCGCGGTCGCCGAGGAGATGGACTTCGAGATACTCGGTGGACGTGGTGGTGGCGCCAGCGGCGCGCTCCTGGCGATGAATGAGGAGGAGCGCGAAACGTACCGGGCGGGTCTGGCCCGCGTGCAGGAGGCGGTGGCCGCCAGGATCGCGGCGGAGGTCGACCCCGTGACGCCTCCGGTCGGCGTGGCGGACTTCGTGGACCACATCGACTATCTCGTAGGTTTGATCGGCATCGAGCACGTCGGCATCAGCTCCGACTTCGATGGTGGCGGTGGGGTCGAGGGCTGGAACGACGCCTCGGAGACGTTAAACGTGACGCTCGAACTGGTCCGTCGCGGCTACGCCGAGAACGAGATCGGCGTGATCTGGAGCGGAAATCTGCTCCGCGTCCTCGACGAGGTTCAGGCCTTGGCGGCCGAGATCCAGGCGGGGGGCTGAGGCGGCCGGTAGGGGTCCCGACCCGCTCCCAACTTTGTGCAACAGCCTTGCCCACGGTCACGTGTGGCTGCTACTCTGGCGGTGGATTTTAGGGCGCGGGGCTGTCCCTTTTTCGAGGAGCCCCCTGTTCGTTGCAGTGTCGTCTGGCTACCAGTTCAAGGGGACTAATGAGCGTCGAGAGAACCACAACGTTTGTCCGCTTTCTGACCTTGGGAGTCGTTGGGCTGTGCGGATGCGCGAACGTGCAGACGAGTAGCGTCCAGCGAACCGACGGTGCGATTCTCGCGTCAGCCTCAGTCGAGGGCGCACCCACATTCTACGCCGATGCCGCGCCGATCCTTCAAAAGAACTGCGTAGCTTGCCACCAGCCGGATGGACCCTCCGTGGGCGGACTCACGGCCCCGATGTCGCTCATCGCCTATGAAGATGCCCGCCCCTGGGCTAGTCGGATCAAGCGGGCGCTGGAGACGGGTTATATGCCGCCCTGGGGAGCCCACGCACAGCACGAAGGCACGTTCAAGGACGAGCGCTATATCCCCGATGCTGACAAGGAGACGCTCATCGCCTGGGTAGATGCGGGGGCACCGGCGGGGGCACCGGCCGACGCAAGGGCATGGGAGGCTCGCGTCGCGGCCGGACAGGTCCAGCAAGGTGGAACCTCCCTGCCGCCCTCGGGCTGGTGGATCGGCGATCCGGATCTCGTCGTGGCGTTCTCGGAGCCGGTCCAGGTGGCCGACGATGTGCGGGACTGGCAGCCCACCTTCACCATGCCCGTCCCTGAGGGTCAGCATACCGAAGCACGGTGGGTCTCGAAGGCCGAGCTTCGCCCCGGCGGTCCCTGGGTTCACCATATCGTGTCCAGTCACATGGGAGTCGGCGTCCCCGGTCGGGGCCCGTTCACCTATCCGGAGGGGTGGGGTGTTCTACTGCCCGAGGACCCCTACATCACCGTCAACATGCACTATCACAAGGACCCGGGGCCGGGAAGCAGCGTAGAGGATCTGACACAGGCCGGGTTCGTTTTCTACGAGCCGGGCGATGTGATCGACTACGTGGTCGATACGGACCTGAACTTCACGCGAGAATTCAAGATTCCCGCGGGTGATCCGAACTACGAGGTCAAGCACGAGCGTTTGTTCGAGGAAGACACCTTTCTCCTTTCCATGGGGCCGCACATGCACTACCGGGGAAGGCTGTGAAGTACGAGCTCGAGTATCCGGACGGGAAGATGGAAACCCTGCTCTGGGTGCCGGACTACGATTTCAACTGGCAGTTCCTTTACGAGTACCAAGAGCCGCTCCTCGTTCCGGCCGGCTCCAAGCTCCACATGACCTGGTGGTTCGACAATTCCGTCGACAATCCCTTCAATCCCGATCCGACGGCGGATGTGGTGTACGGCGCGGCCACCACGGATGAGATGGCCAACGCACGGATCTATTTCGCTCCCGTGACCAAGCGGGGCATCGTGGTGGGTGGGGAGATTCCCGAAGAGCTCCTCGAACAGGCACGGGCCCGAGAGCAGCGGCGGCGCGAGCGGGCTGAGGCCCAGGAAGAGGCCCAGAACCAACGGTAAGGCAAATAGAGGGCGGACAAGCCCCGCTGCTTCGGCCGCATGATCCCCATGCGGTGAGGGCGCGGGGCCGACTGCATCGAAGAGGGAGGATTCATGAAGCACTCCGCGATCGGGCGTGTGGCGATGGTCTTTGGTCTCGCAGTATTGATTGGTCTCGCGGCGGTCTCCTGCGACGGAGCGGGATCCGACTCGCAGGAAGTGGCGCAGATGGCAGACCTCGCAGATCAGTTTCTCATGTCTCTGTCCGACGAGGAGCGTGGGCGCGCGACGTTCGGCTTCGCATCGGACGAGCGGGAGAGGTTCCACTTCGTCCCGCCCGAGGTGTTCGAGCGCCACGGTTTTCCGCTCAGGGACATGAGCGCCGAGCAGAGGGAGCGGGCCCATGACCTGCTCAAGACCGGCCTCAGTCAGAGCGGGTACATGACCGCTACCGAGATCATCGAGGTCGAGGCGATCCTACAGGCGCTGGAGGGCGACGAAGGCCAATTCTCGCGTGACCCGGAGCTGTACTTCGTCTCCGTGTTCGGTACGCCGTCGACCGATGGAACCTGGGCCTGGAGGTTCGAGGGGCACCACCTCTCGCTGCACTTCACGATCGTGGACGGGGCGATCACCGTCAGCACGCCGACCTTCTTGGCGGCGAGCCCCGCAGAGGTCATGGAAGGTCCCAGAGCGGGGCTGCGGCCCCTGGGTTCCCTGGAGGACGCGGGCCGAGCATTGCTCGCATCCCTGGACCCCTCGCAACGGGCGGTCGCAATCATCGAAGAGGTCGCACCCACGAACATAGTGCGCGGCGTGGAGCTCGCACCCGATCCCCTCTCCCCGGTGGGCATCGTAGGCTCGGATCTCACCGCGGCGCAGCAAGATATACTGATGGAGGTGATCGAGTTCTATACGTCGAAGATGGCCGATGACATCGCAGCGCTGCGACGCGCGAAAGTTGAAGATGACGGCATCGAGAACATCACGTTCGCTTGGGCCGGCGGGACCTCGTACGGCGACGTGTCCTACTTCCGGGTGCAGGGCCCTAGCTTCTTGATAGAGTTCGACCACACCCAGAGCGACCCCAATCACATCCACTCGGGGTGGCGTGACTTCGACGGAGACTTCGGTCGCGATGTGCTGAGGGACCACCTGGCGCAGGTAGTGCACTAGAGAGCTGTTGGGGTGCTGGGGAGGCCCATGCCACTGAACCCACTAACCTGGAAGGCAGGACGCCGCATGACTCGACCAGGATCCACACCTCCGCTTCTCGGCGCTGGCGCCGTCTCTGCGTTTCTCGTGCTCTCTGGGTTTCTTCCGCTTCTCGGGGCCGTTCCCATCGCCAGCGCCCAAGAGGTGCCGTCCTTGGTCACTGAGGCTGAATACGAGCGGTGGCAGGTAGAGCTCTCGAACTGGGGCCGGTGGGGACCAGACGACGAGCTCGGCGCTCTCAACCTGATCACTCCGGCGAAGCGCCTGGCGGCCACTGCGCTGGTGCGGGAGGGGATCACCGTGTCGCTCGCGTCGACGGCGCAGACCGAACGGACCATCGACAACCCCTGTCCCCTCGAGTGGGAGATGGCCAACGCCAATCGGGGCGGGGCTACCGACCGTATCTCCTATCGGTGCATCCACGGCCCAGGCACGACCCACATCGACGGCTTCGCCCATCGCTTCTTCGACGGCAAGATGTGGAACGGCTACGACGTCGCTGACCTGGTCACGATGGAAGAGGGCGCGTTGAAGAACGACATCCTCACGATGAAGAACGGAATCGTGACTCGCGGCGTTCTGTACGATATCCCCCGGTTGAAGGGGGTGCCTTACCTGGAGCCCGGCACGCGAATCACCGTCCAAGACCTGGAGGCGTGGGAGGCGCAGGCCGGCGTACGGGTGGGTCCGGGCGACGCGTTCCTCCTGCGATGGGGCCGTTGGGCCAGGCAAGATGCGATAGGGCCGTTCGATACTGGGGCCGAAGCGGCGGGGCTCGACAACACCGTCATCCCCTGGCTGAAGGCTCGGGACGTCGCGCTCATCGGATGGGAAACGCCGGGCTACATGCCACCGGTAGCCGGCGAGCTGCCCCGGCTCGCGTTGCATGACTTCGCGTTGACGATGCTGGGCATACACCTCCTCGACCGAGCGGATTTCGATGCGCTGAGTGAGATGGCGGCGGCCCAGGGGCGGTGGGAGTTCATGCTCACGATCGCGCCGATGCCGATCCCCAACGGCACCGGCTCCCCGGTAAACCCGATCGCCATCTTCTGAACGAGAGACACGCGGCCAAGACCGTTTGGATGGCCTGCTCCACTTCGGGCGCGCCGGGGTCGTCCCCGGCTGGGAGGGCACAGGGCCAGAAGAACGAGTCCCAGGCGAGCGTGTAACGGTCTAGTGTGGAACCATTTCCTCAGGGATGTCCCACTAGTCATCGATTTTCTACTCAGCTCACCAAGTCTTGTGGGGTGACAACCGTCTCCTGGGTGGCCGGCTCGGCAGTTGAAACCCTTTCCTGCCGGAACTCGTCCCTCGGCGCCGCGGGCATCGGACACCAGCCCGCCTCCTCAACAGCCGCCTGCGCAGCCGCGAGGCGTGCGACCGGGACCCGGAACGGAGAGCAACTCACGTAGTTCAGGCCAATCTTGTGACAGAATTCCACCGACCGGGGGTCCCCCCCGTGCTCGCCGCAGATCCCGATCTCGAGATCCGGACGGACGCCTCGCCCAAGTTCGACCGCCATCCGCATGATCTTTCCCACCCCGTCTATATCGAGGGTCGCAAACGGGTTTGCGGGGAGCACGTCATGTTCCATGTAGTGAAGGAGGAATCCCGACTCAGCGTCGTCCCGGGAGATTCCGAACACGGTTTGGGTCAGATCGTTGGTCCCGAACGAGAAGAACTCGGCCGTCGAGGCTATCTCGTCGGCGGTCAGGGCCGCCCGCGGGATCTCGATCATCGTCCCGAGCGAATATGGGATCTCCAGCTCTTCCTCCTCCATCACCTCCAGAGCCTCGGCCTCCACCAGTCGACGCTGGGTCCGAAACTCGTTCACGTGTGAGACCAATGGGATCATGACCTCGAGCTTGACGTCGAGCCCGTCGCGCATGCAGCGGGCGGCCGCCTGAAAGAGCGCACGAGCCTGCATCCGGGTGATTTCCGGGAGTAACATTCCGAGACGGACCCCCCTCGTGCCCAGCATGGGGTTCGCTTCCAGAAGATCTTCGGTTCGCGCGAGGAAGTCCTGCTTCTCTCGGATCTCCTCGAGCGTGTCGTCGATCTCGCGGAGCGTGTCCAGGTGCTGGAGCCTGACCTTGAGCTCCGCCAGCTCGCGGAGGAGCTCCTGGTGGTCAGGGAGGAACTCGTGAAGCGGCGGGTCCAGAAGACGGACCACGACCGGGAGACCCTCCATTGTCCGGAAGAGACCCTCGAAATCGCCGCGTTGGAGCGGGAGGAGCCGATCCAGGGCGTCCTCGCGCTCTATGTGGTTCCGGGCCATGATCATCTCCCGCATTACCGGGAGGCGATCCTCCTCGAAAAACATATGCTCCGTGCGGCAAAGGCCGATCCCCTGGGCCCCCAAGTCCCGGGCTCGGCGCGCATCATCCGGGTAGTCCGCATTCGCCCACACCTCGAGAGTCCGGAACTCGTCCGCCCAAGCCAGCAGTTCGGTGAGCCAAGGGTCCTCGATGTCAGGGACGACGGTCGGTAGCACGCCCAGGTAGACCTCTCCGCGCATCCCATCGATGGATATTTCAGCCCCCTCGCGGATCGTGAGGTCTCCGACCCGCGCCTCGCGGTCGTTCA
The DNA here is from genome assembly GCA_965248195.1 of Longimicrobiales bacterium. GTDB lineage: Bacteria > Gemmatimonadota > Gemmatimonadetes > Longimicrobiales > Gaopeijiaceae > UBA822. The sequence goes on from CBDFIQ010000001.1 coordinate 620,676, forward strand.
AGTCGATATCGAGGTCCTCTACTCCGACGACGGCCGGCTTACCGAACTGGCGCGCGACCAATGCTGCATGGCTCGTCCGTCCCCCCCGGCTGGTGACGATCCCCTCCGCCGCGAGCATCCCGTGAACGTCGTCGGGCCTCGTCTCGGGCCGGACCATGATCACGGCTTTCCCGTCCTCCTTTGCCCATCTCTCTGCCGTGTCCGCATCGAAAGCCACGACACCTACGGCCGCCCCAGGCGACACGTTCAGACCCTTCGCAAACATCTGAGCCTGGTTTCTGGCCTCCTCATCGAACTGAGGATGGAGATAGAAATCCACCTGCTCGGGGCTCACCCGGAGCACCGCCTCCTCTCGACCAAGCAGCTCCTCCTCGACCATGTCCACGGCGATCCGCACCTCCGCCTGGGCGGTGCGCTTGCCGTTCCGGGTCTGGAGAAGCCATAACTTTCCGTGTTCGACGGTGAATTCGAGGTCCTGCATATTTCGGTAGTGGTGCTCGAGGCTATCCGCGATCTCACAGAGCTGCTTGTGGGGGTCTGGAAACCGTTCCGCCATCACGCTGATGTCGAGCGTCTTCCGAGTTCCGTCCACCACGTCCTCTCCCTGGGCGTTCACCAGGAAGTCCCCATGTAGGCCCGGCTCTCCGGTGGACGCGTTGCGGCTCATCACGACCCCCGTCCCGGAAGTCTCGCCCATATTCCCGAAGACCATCGTCTGGATGTTCACCGCGGTGCCAATGTCGTGTGGGATCCCCGAGGCGTTCCGGTAGTCGACGGCCCGTTTCGTATTCCAGGAATCGAATACTGCTTCCGTGGCCGCCTGGAGCTGTTCCAAAGGATCTTGCGGGAAGCGTGCCCGGGTGTGTGTCCTGACGAGCTCCTTGAAGCGCTGCGTGAGGGCCATCCAATCCTCCGCTCCAAGCTCCGGATCCGAGGTGACCCCGGCAGCCAATCGACTTTGTTCGATGACTTCTTGGAATACCTCGTCTTCCATCCCGCGAACCACGGTTCCGAACATCTGAATCAACCGCCGATAGGAGTCGTACACGAAGCGCACGTCCCCCGTGAGCTCCACCATCCCTTCGGCCACCTGGTCGTTCAATCCGAGATTCAGGATCGTGTCCATCATCCCGGGCATCGAGAACTTCGCCCCGGATCGACACGACACGAGGAGGGGTTTTTGGGGGTTGCCGAACTCCTTCCCGGTATCAGTCTCGATGCGGCTCAGGGCCTCGATCTGTTGCGCCCAGATATCCGCCGGGAACCCGCCCGCCTCCCCGAGGTAGGCGATGCACGCCTCGGTCGTCACCGTGAAGCCGGGGGGCACAGGGACCTGAATCCGCGACATTTCCGCTAGATTCGCCCCCTTCCCACCAAGTAGCCCCCGGACCGACTCCCAGTCACCCGCATAAGTCTCCGCGGCTTCGAGCTCGGTGAACAGATACACCCACTTTCGATCCATTTCCCCTCCGTTACTGACAAATCAACTGTACGGCAGCCGTGGATCCGACGCCCTGGCGTCACCGTGCCCCAAAGGTAATCCCCAAATCAGCCGATGCCAGGTTCGACCTAGCGATACTCCTTCGTGAATCCGTTCCGGCTATTCGTGACGGTGAACGAGCCATCGGCATTCCCTGACACCTTGATCCAGTACGCTTCACCATCGTGGGCAGGCCGGGGGGGGACTCCTGGTCCCCGTCGATTGGGCATCGGTGCAATCGGCATGGCATCTTGCATTTCGTCGATCGGGTTCGCGATGAACAGCCCGGGGACCGTGTACTCCTGCCCGCTCAGTTGAGAAAAATGAAGCTGCCAGAGGTCTTCCAGACCGGGTGCGGAGTAGAGCACCCGCATCGCCTCCGGCTGTCCGCCCTTGCGCGTGCCGTTGTTCATGACGGCCACACGAGCCTCGATGGCGTGAACCAGGACCTCTGCGTTGGAGATCGGCTGTCCATGATGGGAGACAACGAATAGATCGACCGCACCGATCGGATTGTTTGGGCACATGAGCTCGAACTCAGTGTTGACCGTCAAGTCGCCCAAGTGGAGGACACGAAACTCGCCGAACCGAACGAGAACGCCTACCGACTGTGCGTTTTCGCCGTTGTCTTCGGCCTGCGAGACGAAATCGGCGCAGTAGCGATTCGGTCGGCCTCCACCCGGCAGCGGCCGGTCGATGACCCGCTTTGCGGATGCGAGTACCGTGATGTCGATACCGGCGAGCGCAATCCGATCCCCGGGCGTGACGACCGAATGCTCGGCACCCTGGTACAACGCCCGATAGGTCGTGTTGAGAAACTCGGCCACGTTGGCGTTCGACTCGACACCCGGTCCGTGGTCGATGAAGCGTCGCACCGGAACCTGGCTCGCCAGTTCCTGCATCGCTCCGTAGTGGTCGCCGTGCCAGTGGGTGGTGATCAGGTTGTCGATCTCAGCGACGCCGGCGTCCTGCATCGCGTCCACGATGCGACGGGTATCTCGCGCTGCATTCTGTCCACCATTTCCAGTATCGATCAGCAAGACCTCCCCGGCTGGAGAGACGAACAGCGTTGCGCCCCCACCCTCGACGTCGATCAGGTATATCTCGAGGGTCTCCTGCGCCTGTGCCGTGGCTAGGGGAACGCCCAAGAGAAGGGTCAGCAGGACCGCTGAGAAAAGCTCTGAATGGGCCCACGATTTGCGGTTCGGCATTGGACGATCCTCCCCTTTCTTCAACGGCCTTCTGGTACGACCGGCGTGAATTGACGACACCCAAAATGTCACGCGCGAGCGCCAAACGCCATTGAGCCGATAGGAGCTATCTGGAAAGCTCCTCGCGGTGAGGAGGAGGCGCAGTTACTTATTTCTATTCGTGTGTCGACAACAAGCGACGGTTATGTGCTGAATCCCATGCACCAACCGCGGCGACACAAAGCCGACAGGAGGATTTATGAACCACTGGATAAGAGGAATGTTTCTGGGCAGCGTCCTTGTGGCAGCTACCGCAACTGGCGCTTTCGCGCAGAACGACCTGTCCATAGAACAGGTCAAGGATGGCCTCTATGCCATCATCGGTAGCGGTGGAAACGTCGGCGTTCGTGTTACCCGCGATGGAGTGATTCTGATCGACGACAAGTTCCCGCGAAACTTTGCCGAGATTCAGGCCCTGGTGGCCCGGGTAAGCAATCAACCGGTCAAGTACGTCCTCAACACCCATCATCACGGCGACCACGCCGGTGGCAACGTGGAGTACATCAACATCGCGGAGATCATCGCTCACCAGAATGCCAGAGACAACATGGTAAGAGGCGACCAGGATGCCCCGCCAAGAGTTGTCTTTACGGATCAGACTGCGGTTTATCTCGGTGGCGTTGAGGTACGAGCGTTCTATATGGGCCGTGGACACACCAATGGTGATGCGGTCATCTATTTTCCTGATCTGAGAACCGTACATGGAGGTGATTTGTTACATGGCATCGCGCCATTTATCGACTATGGCAATGGCGGGAGCAGCAGCGGTTGGGTCACCACTCTAAATAACATTTTGGCACTCGATTTTGACACCGCCATTCCCGGGCACGGGGCCATCATGGATCGAAACGACGTGGTGGATTTTCGTAATCAAATGGAAGCGGTTCGCGCCCGTATGGCGGATCTGATCAGATCCGGCACGCCCAAGAGCCAGGCATCCGAGCGTATAAAGACGCAGAATCTCAGCTGGACCATGGCGGAAGATGGTCTCTTTATGGGAAGAAGCATCCCTGGCTTCTACGATGAAATTGCGGCTGGCTTGCCGTAGCACGGACACGAGCAAGCCACAGTCGGAGGCGTCGACGTGGGTGGTGGTCGAGCGTTACCGCTGAAACGGCCCGTCTCGGGTGGCTCCCCAATCCAAGGTCCCGTCGATGGCCGTATTCCATATACGAGGCACACTGGACCAGCGAGATACGAGGCACACTGGACCAGCGAGTTTTTACTGGAGGTAGAGGGCCATGGCCCCGGCGCTTGCATTTTCCGAGATGGCCGAGACATTAAGGCGGGGAGCCGATTTCCGGCCCGCCGCGAGACCGCCTGCCTGGTGCCCGGACGGAGGGGCCAGAGATGGTGCCTACAACCTACAGCCGGCTATGTCGACGAGCCTGTTGAACGCAGGCCGCGTCCCTCGAGCTGATGGAGCGGATCGAAGGGGGCGACGATCGGGCCCTGGGCGAGCTCTACGATCGTCATGGTGCCGTGATGTACTCCCTCGCCAAATCCATCGTCTCGGAGCCAGCAGATGCAGAGGAGGTCGTGGCTGATGCGTTCCTTCAGATCTGGCGTGGGGCCCAGCGGTACGATCGGGGTCGGGCCTCCGTTGGCGCCTTCCTCGCCGTCGTCACCAGAAGCCGGGCTCTTGACGTGGTGCGCGCGCGGCGGCGGCGTAACGCGGCGGAGGGCCGGGCTGCCGCCTGGAACGAAGGCTGGCCGGCCGGCGCCCTGTCCGCCTCGGATCCGACCCCGGATCGCGCCCTCGAGCTCAGCGAAACATACGCCGTCGTGCGCCGGGCGCTCGACGCGCTGCCGGAGTCCCAGAGGGAGGTCATCTTGCTCGCATATTTCGGCGGCTACAGCCAGAGTGAGATCGCGGCTCGACTCTCGGAGCCGCTCGGTACCGTGAAGACGCGGGTGCGTACTGGAATGCAAAAGCTCCGTGAGGTGCTCTCCCCGTACGCCCCCGGGGTGGAATCGTGAACCCGAGGGACTGGACGGAGATGACTGCGGCCTACGTCCTGGGCTCCTTGGACCCCGAAGATCGAGCCTCGTTCGAGGAGCGCCTCGCCTCAGATCCCGAGCTCGAGCGTGACGTAGAATCCTATCGGGAAGTCGTGGGTGGCCTTGCCGGGGCGGCGCCCCTGCATGCGCCGCCCGCGGCCCTGAAGGAACGCATCCTGGTCGAGGCCCGGGGCCGAATGGAGTCACCGCCGTCGCCTGCGCAGGAGCCTCCTGGGGAATCGCATGGGCGAGGGGCGACGCTCCCTTGGCTGCTAGCCGCCGCCGGGGTTGTCCTCAGTCTGGGTCTCGGGATCGCCTATCAACGCATGCGAACGGACAACACCTCGCTGCAAATCGCCTACGACCAAGTGGAAACGGATAACGCCTTCCTACGGATCGCCTACGACCGAGTTGCATCCGATCTCGAAGCCCGTGATTCCCTCCTCGCGACGTTCCTCGGGCCCGACGTGCGAACGGCGACCCTGGCGGCGACCGGTCGACCTCCGTCCGCCCGGCTGTTCTGGAACACCACCACCGGCTCGGTCGTGATGGCGGCGTTCGACCTACCGCCGGCCGCGGCCGGCCGCATTTATCAGCTCTGGGGGATCGTGACCGGCCTCGACCCAGTGAGCTTCGGTACCTTCCAGACCGGAGCCGACGGGACGGCCATTTTCCGAAGCCCGGTGCCGGAGGGCATCGAATTCGAGCTCGGGGCCGTCACGGAGGAGCCCGCCGGGGGATCGCCCCAGCCGACATCCACACCCTTCCTTGTCGGAGCCTGGTCCACAGCGCTATAGAAGGCTATTGAAGGAGTACAGCGGGTCGCGCACAGGGCGCTTGTGCGCGTTCAGACAAGGAACGACGACGAGGCGTAGCAACGCTACGGCGAGGAGGAGAGACGCAGGATCAACCGCACAACCGCCCTGTGCCCTCCACCATCTAGGGCATGACCTTACACGTTGGTGGGTTGCGGTGGCACGGCCCCATCTCCGTTGTTGGAGCTCCTAGCCGTAGCGAATGCTATGGCGTCGTCGCTCCGCCTAGGAGCTAGGACCGTGGCATCCGCAACGCGGCCCACTGTACTCCTTCAATAGCCTTCCGATCCAACCACCAATCCGACTGGCGTCGACGGGCGTAGAGACGATGAAGTCTCGCGTCCGTTTTTTATTTCTCGCTATGGAAGGGGCTGGATCAAATGAACGAATCCGCTTATCGACCCCGGATCCTCGTCATCGCGCTTGCGATCGCGGGGTTGCTCGCCGCACATGCCGTGATCAAGGCGGCGGACCACGCCGACTCACCCGACACGTCGGAGGGCAATCTCGACGTGAACGACCTCTATGTCTTCAACCAGGGGGACAACGTCGTCTTCGCGATGACGGTAAGCCCCCTGCTCGCGCCCGGTGCGTCCACCTCGGGCGCCGCCTTCAACCCGAACGGTCTGTACCAGTTCAAGCTCGATCGTGAGCGCGACGGGATCGAGGAGGCGGTGATCCAGATCGTCGTCTCCGGAGAAGGCACGGACCAGCGGGTCGACGTGCGAGGTCCGGTGGCCGCTGCAGTGACCGGAACCACCAACAACGTGCTGGCGGCTGCTCCGTCGGCTCGAGGCCCGTTCAACAACACCTTCTCGGCCGAGGGTCTGACCGTGTTCGCGGGGCCGCGGGATGACCCCTTCTTCATCGATCTATTCGGTGACGAAAGCCTCACGAGCGTGCTCAACGCCGTGTTCTCGGCCACTCTGGGCGAGACGGTCGGGAGCGCCGACGAGCAGACGCTCGCGTTCGCGGACCCGGCCGTGGACGACCTCGCCGGACTGAACGTTCTGGCAATCGTCGTAGAGGTGCCCAAGTCGATGGTGGCCGAAGCCCTGGGCATCGGGCTCTCGGACTCGTTCTTCGCATGGGCAACCACCAGCATCCGCCAGTGAGCGGGCGAGCGATGGACCGGAATCCACATACAAAACGAATCCACGGAAGAGGTGTGATCATGATCGACCCAACCTTTGTACGTCGCGTCTCCGCTTGCCTTCTGATCTCCGGACTGGCTATGGGCTGCAACGACGACCCCTCTGGCCCCGAGTCTATCCCCGACATCGGTACGAGCTTGGCGGCGGTGGCCTTCGGTGAGCTCGATCTGAGCTTCGGAGTGAGCGTGGCACAGACGGTGACGGTTTCCAACACCGGTGGTGGCGACCTCGAGATCCAGTCCGTGTCGCTGAGTGGTGCAGACGCTGGCGAGTTCGGATTGGAGAGCGGCGGTGGCGCCGCGGTTTTGGTCGCCAATGCTAGCCAAGACATTGTCGTCTTCTTCGATCCGGCTTCGGTGGGTGCAAAGAATGCGACGCTTCGCATCATGAGTGACGACCCGGACGAGCCCACGCTGGACGTCGATCTCAGCGGCACCGGCTCGGTCTTCCAGTACCGACAGGTGGACCGGATGGGCATTCCGGCCCTGAACACGGTCTTCAACCACCCACCTGTGTTCAGCAAGACCGACTATAACACGGCCGGTCCCGACGGAGACCTGGCCACGTACACCGGGCTCTTCGAGACGGTGCTCGGAGCGGTAGCGAACGCCGATCCGACTGCGACGGCGGCCCTGCTCCTTCCCGATGAGCTGCCGGTCAGCCTGGGAGAGACAGTTTCGAACTTCGCGGCGCTCACCGGAAGGAAACCTGCTGACGACGCCACGGATGTGGCCTTACAGGTAGTCGTGGGCATCGTGTCTCTGCAGAGCGACAACGTGGACGACAACGATGTGCCGTTCCTCACTTCGTTCCCCTATCTGGCGCCGAGCAACTGACATGCATAACGACCGACACGGGGGTCACGCGTGGCTGATGGGCGCCACACTCGTGATCGGGACGACGCTGTGGCTGTCCTCAAGGCCAGAAGAACCGGCGGCCGCGTCCGATCGCTTGGTGACCCCCGAGGTCCTGGCGCAAGCCCTCTCGAGTGAGGTGCCGGATCAGCTGACGCTGAGTGACGATCTCGACTTTTTTAGCCGGAGGCTGGAAGAGCGGGGACCAGAGGACGTCCTGGCCCTTCGGCGCCTGGCGTCCACAAGCCTCCTCCGGTTCCAGACCTACGGGAGGGAAGCGGATCTGGCACGTGCGGAGAAGCACCTGGCGACCCTCACGGATCGGTACCCGACGTCGTCGAGCGTATGGGCGACCGTGGCCTCGGCAAGACTTTCCCGGCATGACTTCTCCGGTGCGGTCCGAGCGGCTGAACGATCGGTTCGGATGGGTGGCCCCGACGACGAAGACGGCCGGCTTCGCCTCTTCGACGCTTACCTCGCCACCGGACTGTACGAGGCGGCGAGCGACCTGCTCAGTCTTCCGTTCGATCGTGACTCCTTCGCCTACCGGACGCGCGCCGTCCGGATGAAGGATCGACTCGGCGACGTGGCGGGCGCTCGAGACGGTATGGAAGCGGCTTTGGCCGTGGCGCGATCGTATGCCCAACCGCCTGCGATCGTGGCGTGGTGCCTCGTCGAACTCGGGCACCTCGAACATCACAGCGGCCGACCGTACGGCGCGGTCTCAAATTATCGGGAGGCGCTGGAGCTCGTGCCGGGCAGCCCAGCCGCGATCGAGGGCCTCGCCCAGGTGGCGCTGGGCTGGGACCGAGACTTGCGGGCCGCAGAGGCGCTCTTCCTCAAGGCCCTGGGGAACGGCGCACACCTGGACGTCTACGTGCGCCTGATCGAGGTGGCGGAGGGCGCCGGCTGGGGCGACCGAGCTTTGCGTTACCGACAGCGGTTCCTCGCCGCGGCACGGGTGGATGAGTCGACGGAGAGGCTGCATCTACGCTCCTTGGCCCTAGTCCTCGGTCGCCAAGATGAAACCCTGCCCGAGGCCTTGCGATACGCGAGGCGGGATTTGGCGATTCGCCACACCTCCGAGACATACGCGGTCCTCGGCTGGGTCCTCAGCCGTTTGGGCCGGAAGCGGGGGGCGTGGATGTGGATCGAAGCCGCGCAAACCGGAGCCCAGCCAGAGCCCGAAGTGGACTACCTCTCAGGGCTCGTCGCGTTTGATACGGGGCACCCCCAACAGGGGAGGAAGTTCTGGTCGAGAGCCCTGAGCGCGGAAGCGGAGATCGGCCCCATCAAGTCGGAGACGATCAGGGCTCGTCTCGGGGTGCGCGGCCTCTTCGGCTCCTGAGGCCCTTGCCTTCATCTCCTCATTTTTTAAGGTTCAGATCGCTTGTAGATGTTGGATGATGAGCCTCGTGGATGATGGGCAAGGAGGTACTGCAATGAAGACTGGCGCCGCCGTAGCGCTGGCCGCCGTTATCCTGAGCGGCTCGATGCTGGCCGCCTCGCGCGGACGCGAGGCACCCGACTTCTCCTCACTCCCTACGGCGGTGCAGAGCGCTCCCGCGGCGGTCGCATTCACCAACGTCAACGTCGTTCCCATGGACTCCGAGCGAGTTCTGAGGGACCAGACCGTGCTCGTGCAGCAAGGCAGGATCCGTCGGGTGGGATCCGCCGATGTGGTCCGGGTCCCCGCTGGCGTGACAACGGTGGACGGCTCGGGCAAATACCTGATGCCCGGTCTAGCAGAGATGCACGGCCACATGCCCGGCGGAGACGTGGAGGAGATGGTGATGTTCCTCTACGTGGCCAATGGTGTGACCACCGTCCGGGGCATGCTCGGTCAGGATGGCCACATGGAGCTGCGTCGCAAGGCAAACGCAGGTGAGATCGTGGCGCCGACTCTCTACATGGCCGGACCCAGCTTCAACGGCAACTCGGTCTCCTCTCCGGAGCAGGCCGCCCGGAAGGTTCGCATACAAAAGGAGCAAGGTTGGGATCTCTTAAAGATCCACCCGGGGCTGACGGTACCCGAGTACGATGCCATGGCCATGACCGCCCACGAGGTGGGCATCCGCTTTGGCGGTCACGTACCCGCCGAGGTCGGACTCGACCACGCCATCGAAATGGGGCAGGAGACCTTCGACCACCTGGACGGTTTCATCGAGGTCCTCAACGCGTTTGACGAGCCCATCGATCGGGGCAGCCTCGACGAGCTGGTCGCCACCGTCAGGGATGCCGGCTCTTGGGTCGTGCCCACCATGGTGCTCTGGGACGTGGGCATCATCGGCCGCGGAGACGGCCAGGCTTTGGCGAGCCGTCCAGAGATGCGTTATTGGCCCAAACGGAGCATCCCGGGCGTGGTCGAGGGGGTCGAGGGTTGGACCCGCCGACATGCAGCTAGCGCGCGGAATGCGCAAGCGGATCCCGCCGAAGCCGACCTTTGGGCCACCAACAGGCTGGAGGTGCTCAAGGCCCTGTCGGATGGGGGCGTGGGAATTCTCATGGGGACGGACTCACCACAGATCTTTTCGGTGCCGGGATTCTCGCTGCACCGGGAAATGCAGGCGATGGCCGAGGCCGGCATGTCGCCCTACGAGATCCTGGTTTCCGGCACACGGGCAGTCGGCGAGTACTTCCGGCGAAGCGACACCTTCGGCACCGTGGCCGTCGGGCGGCGCGCCGACCTCATCCTCCTGAACTCCAATCCACTGGACGACATTGGTAACGTGGCCGACCGTGCCGGGGTGATGGTGAGGGGCCGCTGGTTCTCCGGGGCCTACATCCAGCAGCGACTCGACGAGATCGCCCGAAGATACGCTACGGGCTGAGGGTCACACCCGAGCGACAGGGACCGGCAGGGAGGGATCGGGCGAGGCTCAGGGAACGGCTAGATCCGCAATTCCCGCTTCGAGCTCTACGATTTGTCCCGGACGCAAGTACGCGGTGATGCGGTATTCCCCGTCCGGTAGGCTGTCCCCCAGAATGGTCGCAGCGCTCACGAGGCCCACTCGGAACTCTTGGCTCTCACCGGGGGCGAGGTCGACTTCTACGAGCGCCAAGGTACAAGCCACGGTGTTTCCCATGTCCCATACCGGCTCCGTACCTCCATCGTAGGCCCGCATCAACACCACACACCCGTCCGGGAACGTCACCGACTTCTGCGTCGTGGACTCGTTCGCGAGCTCCACGGTGATCCCGAGCTGAACGGGGAAGGATTCGGCGATGTCGAAGCCCGTCACCCTGTACGTGATCCCATCGACCAGCTGATCGGGAAGACCGAGTCCCGTAGCCGTCGTTTGACACGCCGCGACGTTCACGGAGGCCAGTAGCGTAAACACCCTGAACCAACTCGACACTCCCTGTCTGGACGCGCACCATCGCCGGGGCACCCACGCCGCCAGGCGTGGGTCGCACGACCCGCCGTACTCTTTCAACAGCCTTCTGCGGCCCATCTGCCTATCTCCCAACGCACCCTTGATTGAAAAGTCGGAACCCCGCTGCCCCTCGTGGGCTCGGGCACCACTCGCGGGTCCACGGGGGTCGCCGGCGACCCGCCGTAGATAAGAACACCTGGGAGGTGGAATTTGTGACAGCCGGGGCCGATCAGGGGTTTCTCGCCGGCCTGTTCGTCCATCCTGCGAGACGTCCGCCGGAGGCGCAAATGGGCTTGTACGCCTCCGGCGAAAGTGTCGGTCCTGGTCGGTGATGACCGGTGCCATGCTGCGGTCTCGAAGCAGCGGTTGAACGCCGCCACGAGAGGATCCGGTGCGCCCCGGGCTGCCCTACCTGGGCACCGAAAACGCCGTGTACGTCTCCTTCGACGACGGGGAGATGTGGCAGCCGGGAGCACCAGCCGGAGGTGTGCTGCGACTAGGCGAGCGACCCAATGGCGTCCACCACCTTCTCCACGTCCGCCAGGGTATTGTAGACGTGCGGGCAGAGCCGGATTCCCGCGAAGTCCCCACTCCTGGGCGCACCCGCGATGCTGTGGTCGGTGTAAAGGTTGTTCAACGCTTCCCGGGGGTTCAGGCCCGGCGGCAGGAACACCACGACTCCAGCGCTGAGCGCCGGATCCCGGGGCGTGTGGAAGCGAGTTCCCGGAAGCCGGTCGGCTACCCCGTCCTTGAGGGCGGCCGCCAGCGTTCTCACGCGTGCCTCGACTCTCTGCGTGCCCATCATCTCGTGGAACTCGACGGCGGTGCCCACCGCGGATACGGCTGCATCGTCCCGCTGCCCCAGGTCTTCGAACTTGCGGGCCCCACCCTGGAGGGCGTTGGCCCACCCGACACCGACATGCGTAGCCCACAGGTCCGCCTGTACCTCACCGCGAACGTACAGCACACCCGCCTCCTTCGGCCCCACGAACCACTTGTGGGCGCTCCCCGTATAGAAGTCACATCCGATATCGTGGAGATCGACTTCGAGGCATCCGTAACTCTGGGCGCCGTCGATCATGGCCAGGGCGCCCCGCGAGTGGGCAACCTCCACGATGTCTCGAGCCGGAAGCATGACGCCCGAGATGTTGGAGGCGTGGCTGAAAGAGACCAGCCGGGTCCTGGAAGTGATGGCCGCCAGGAACGGATCCAAGAGCTCCTGCGCAGTGGTAGGCTGCGGCGGCGTGCTCACCCGCTTCACGCTATAGCCGTAGCGCGCGGACCGGACGTCCCATGCCGTGCTGTTGGTCGGATGGTTCTGATCCCAGAGCAGCACTTCGTCTCCGGACCCGAGATCGAGCCCGTTCACAACCGTGGCGTTGGCTGCGCTGGTGTTGCGGACGATGGCGATTTCGTCTGCGTCGGCCCCCAGGTAGCGGGCAAGGGCGGCGCGTGCGTCTTCTCGAAGTTGACCGAACTTCCTGCGGTTGTTGGACGACGCGTCTCGATCGACATCTCTGGTGAGCTCGAAGACCCGCTGCTGCACCGAGATGGGAGAGGGACAAAGGTTGGCCGCGTTCATGAGGATCAGCCCCTCACGGAGGGGGAACGCGCCCTTGACCAACCGCCAGAAGTCCTCTTCAGCCTGCTCCGCTGGGCCCAGTCGCATGGCAGCTCTGCTGAAACGATCCATGCGATGGCGGGCTTCCGAGGAAAAGAGGTCGGCGGAAAGAGAGCCGGCTAGATCGGCGGGCTCCTCCGCCCGCAGAAGTGAGGGGACCGAAGCCGAGGCGACCACGCCCCCTGCCACGTGACCGAGGAACCTCCGTCGACTCTGACTGCTCATGGTACTCCTCCGCACCGGGCGTCTGTGTCCATTCCGTCGAGAGCAGTCAGGATCCCACATGGTCCACCCGTTCGCAAGCCCGCCGAAGACGGTAAACCCTCGTCCACCTCCGCCTCGGTGATCAAGAGCGTCGGGCTGCACGACGGGCTGCAACCGCTACTTCGGCCCCGCAGCCCCCACCCCGTCCTCGACCTGCGCCTCGAACCGGCCGAAGTTCTCCTTGAACATCGGTGCCAGCTTCTCGGCCGCCGCGTCGTAGTCCGCGCCGTTTCCCCAGGTGTCACGCGGGTTCAGGATCTCGGGAGGCACATCTGGGACCTCGGCCGGAACGTGCAGCCCGAAGAACGGATCGGCCGTGGCCGCGACATCATCCAGACCACCGGCCAGGGCCGCCCTCACCATCGCTCTCGTATAAGAGAGCTTCATGCGGCTGCCTACGCCGTACCCGCCACCGCTCCATCCGGTGTTCACCAACCAGACATTCGACCCGTGCTCTCGCAGCCGCTCGCCCAGCATCTTCGCGTATACCCCAGGATGACGGGGTAGAAAGGGCGCGCCGAAACAGGCGCTGAACGTCGCCTCGGGCTCCGTAACGCCACGTTCCGTTCCGGCCACCTTCGCCGTGTACCCGGACAGAAAGTGGTACATGGCCTGCTCGGGGGTCAGCTTGGAGATCGGAGGCAGCACGCCGAAGGCGTCCGCGGTCAGGAAAACGACGTTCTTCGGATGGTCACCCCGGCTCGGAATGACCGCGTTCGGGATGTAGTGAAGGGGGTACGAAGCCCTCGTGTTCTGGGTGATGGTCGCGTCTTCGAAGTCGATCTCTGCGGTCCCTTCCCGTAAAACCACGTTTTCCAGGATCGTTCCGAACATCTGCGTCGCACGATAGATCTCCGGCTCGCTCTCGAGGGAGAGCCGGATGGTCTTCGCGTAACACCCTCCCTCGAAGTTGAACACCCCGCCATCACCCCATCCGTGCTCGTCGTCTCCGATCAGGCTACGCTCCGGGTCGGCCGACAGCGTGGTCTTGCCCGTGCCGGAGAGGCCGAAAAAGAGCGCGGTGTCCCCGTCCGGGCCGATGTTGGCGGAGCAGTGCATCGGTAGAACACCCTGATCGGGAAGCATGTAATTCATTACCGTGAAGATCGACTTCTTGACCTCTCCGGTGTAGTTGGACCCACCGATCAGGACCTGGCGCTCCTTGAAGTTGATCACGATGAAGGTACCCGAGGCCGTCCCGTGTTTTCTCGGATCGGCTTGGAACCCCGGCGCGTGCAGCACCGTGAATTCGGGCTGGAAAGCGGCTAACTCATCGGGTGTGGGCCGGAGGAACATGTTGTAGGCGAACAGGTTGTGCCACGCTTTGTGATTCACGACCCGGACGTTCAGCACGTGATTGGGATCGGCGCCGGCCCGGGCGTCTCGAACGAACAGTTCCTGCCCATCCAAGAACGCGATGACCTCCTCACGGAGCGCGTAGAAGTGCTCCTCGCTCAGGGGCACGCCAACGGAATCCCAATCCACGGTGTCTCCGGTCAGCGTTTCCCTCACGAAGAATCTGTCGCCCGGGGAGCGCCCGGTGTGAGGACTGGTGATGGCAGCGAAGGCACCCATGTGGGCGAGCCGACCTTCGCCCCGCTCCAACGCTCTCTCATAAAGTTGAACGGGCGAGAGATTCCAGTGCACGGCTTTCCGGGGCTCGAGCCCGTGCATATCCAATCCGGCAACGGTCCCGGCGCCTGACCCGGTCACTTCCACTCTACCCTCCGTTTTCGTAGCCATATGTCCCCAGATACTAGGGTTGCGTTGAACCCACCTGCGCATCCACCGATGCGAGTGTCACCAGGTTCACAATATCCTGGACCGTGGATCCCCGCTGGAGGAAATGCACGGGATGCCTCATTCCCAGGAGGACGGGTCCGATCACCTCGGCTCCTCCCAGCTCAGCCAACAGCTTGTAGGCTGAATTGGCCGCCGCGAGGCCTGAGAAGATGAGCACGTTTGCGGCTCTTTTCAGGTCGCTGAAAGCGTATTGCGACCGCAGGATCTCCGTATTCAGAGCTGAATCGGCCTGCATCTCTCCGTCGATCTCGATATCGGGCCGAAGCTGCTTTACCTTCATCACGGCTTCCTGAACTTTCCGCGCCTGGGGATGCCGAACAGATCCGAAGTTCGAAAAAGACAGCATCGCTATCCGTGGGACGATGCCCAGCTTCTCCACGAAGCCGGCCGTGAGCAACGCGATATCCGTCAACGTATCCGCGTCCGGATCGATGTTCACAGCAGTATCACCGAAAAAGAGCAATTCCCGATCCCGTAGCGCCACCATGTACATGCCGGCCACCCTACGCACTCCATCCGCCCGTCCAATGACCTCCAACGCCGGCCGGATGGCCTCAGAATAGTGTGACTCGATCCCTCCTACCATGGCGTCGGCATCACCGCAACGGACCATCATGCCGGCGAAGTAGTTCAGCTGGTACATCCTCGAGCGTGCCTCGGCGCGCGTGAGACCTTTCCGTTTCCGGGACGCATATAACGCTTCGGCATACTCGTGCCGTACTTCCTCGCTCACGATGGGGTGGACGATCTGCACACCCCCCAGGTCCAGGCCGTGCAGTTCGGCGATCTGGTTGACCTTAACCTCACGTCCGATGAGCACCGGCGCGGCAATGCCCTCTTCCACGATCTCCTGGGCCGCGCGGATCACTCGTTCATTGTAACCATCGGTCAAGACCACTTTCATCGGACGCTTACGTGCCCGGGCGATCAAGCCCCTCATCACCTCTCCGCCGGGGCCCAGGCTCGCCTTGAGCCGATCCTCGTACGGCTCCACGTCGATGCTCACGCGGGCGACGCCCGAATCCATCGCCGCCTTCGCCACAGCGGGAGCCACGTAGAGAAGGATTCTGGAGTCGAACGGCTTGGGGATCAGGTAGTCGGGGCCGAACTCGAAGACCTCTCCGCCATAGGCGGCGGCCACCGACGGGGGGACGGTAGCCTTCGCCAATTCGGCCAGGGCCCGGGTGGCGGCAATCATCATCTCGGGGTTGATGGCACGCGCACGAACATCCAGGGCGCCCCTAAAGAGGAACGGGAAGCCCAGAACGTTGTTGACCTGATTCGGATAATCGGAGCGCCCGGTAGCCATAATGACGTCATCCCTGACCTCAGCGACCTCTTCCGGCGTGATCTCCGGATCGGGATTGGCCAACGCGAATACGATCGGACGGTGGGCCATCGAGGCGACCATCTCCTTCGTGACGAGTCCCCCGACGGACAGCCCTACCAACACGTCGGCGCCCTCCATCGCCTCTGCCAACGTGCGCCGGTCGGTGGAGGCCGCGAAGCGCGCCTTGTACTCGTTCATCCCCTCCTCACGGCCCGCGTAGATCACACCCTTGCTGTCGACAAAAAGTAGATGGTCGCGTGCAACGCCCATCCGGGTGAAGTGTTCGGCGGTCGAAAGCGCCGACGCGCCAGCACCGCTGAATACGACCCGTACTTTCGATGCCTTCTTGCCGGCGATTTCCAACGCATTCAGCAGCGCAGCAGCTGCGATGATCGCCGTGCCGTGTTGATCGTCGTGGAACACCGGTATATCGAGAGATTCCTGGAGGCGCTTCTCGATCACGAAGCAGTCGGGCGCCTTGATGTCTTCGAGATTGATCCCACCGACCGTAGGCTCGAGAAGCTCGCAAAAGCGGATGACGTCCTCCGGGTCCTCAGATCCGACTTCGAGATCGAACACATCGATGCCGGCGAATTTCTTGAAGAGCACCCCCTTACCCTCCATGACCGGCTTCGACGCGCTCGGACCGATGTTCCCCAAACCCAGTACCGCCGTGCCATTCGACACGACCGCGACCAAATTTCCCCGTGCTGTGTACTTGAACACCGCGTCCGGCTCATCGTGAATTGCAAGACAGGGGGCCGCCACTCCTGGACTATATGCGAGCGACAACTCTCTCTGCGTATTGAGCGCTTTGGTGGGAATGACCTCGATCTTCCCGGGGCGGCCCGTGGTGTGGTACTCGAGGGCCGCTTTGCTACGAGCGTCCATTTGGAAGCCTCGCGGAGAGGGGGATGGGTTAGCTTGGAAAGTTAGTGTGTCGATCGCCTGACCAGAGAGTTGATGGCCGTTTCTCCCACAAATACGTTAACGCTACTTGCCCTGCTCGGTACCACTTCGGCTACGGCGCTCGCCGGCCAAGTGTGCCCCCAAGGGGAGGTCTCGGCCGTCCTGGTAACACCCCATTCCTACTTCGAAACGGGCGATGCCACGGACGGGGGCACCCTTTCGTGGTTCTATGGATTCGCTAACGCGATCCACGCCGACACGAACGAGGACTTCGTCAGGGGCGAACTCCTCCTGGGAGTCGGCGATTGCTACGACCCGTTTCTGGTAGACGAATCCGAGCGGCTCTTACGACAGCTGGGCTTCATCGACCGAGCAGAGGTTACCAGTGCACCCCAGCCGGACGGATCCGAACACATCATCGTCGAAACCTGGAACCGTTGGACTCTCCAATTCGAGCCGCGTGTCCGGTTCGAAGAGGGGTTTGAGTTCGCCGGGATCGACATCACCGAAAAGAACGTGCTTGGAAGAGGCGTCGTGCTCCGGGGTTTTTTCCGCCAAAATCGGGAGCGCCTCGCTGTCGGAGGAAGGTTCGAGACCCCCCGCCTCCTCGGCACTCGTTGGAATGCCCTGCTTGAAGCCGCCCGCACGCGAGCCGGGAACTCCTTCCAACAAGGCTTCATCTACCCCTTTGTCGGAGAGGTCGGCCGATATGCGGCGGTACAGTCGTTCGTCCGGCAAGAGGACCTCTTCTCCTACAACCTTCCCGCGGGAGGGAGCTTCACGCACGTGGTGCAGCCCTACCGGCGAAGGTCGAGCGAGATCACGGTGGCGGGTCGGGTCGGACGCCCGGGACGGCTCAGTATCCTCGGCGTGGGACTCTCGAGGGAGGAGTGGGAATACACCACCTTCACGGAGGGGGCGGAGGTGGTCCGGGACCGCGATTTCGGAAACGCGGAGCCGGCGCCTCCCGAGATTTCTGCGATCTTGGCGCCACAGCTCCGTGATTACTCGACGACCCGCGTGAACCTGGTCCTCGCCCAGAGGAACCTTTCCTTTCGGCGGCGCGACCGCCTGGACGCCCTCCGAGGCGTTCAAGACGTCCCGGTGGGCGGAGAGGTGGCGCTCGTTCTCGGTCGGAGCATCCCGTTTCTCGGATCGAGCGCCGCGAATGAGGACTCCGACTTCTTCGGTCGGATCCGTATCTTCGGTGGACTGGCTCCTGGACGCTGGGTGCTCGCGTCGGCAGTCAGCGTCGAAGGCCGGAAAATCTTTGGCGGAGCCGAGAACGGATGGAAGGACGTACTGGGTGAGTTCGATATCTATTCCTACTGGCGCCCGTCGGAGACCTCACGGCACACCCTCTTCGCCCGGCTCTCCGGCGCCGGGGGCTGGTCCCTGACCGGTCCGTTTCAGTTGACGCTGGGGGGAGTATCCGGGCTGAGAGGCCACAGTGTGGATGACTTTCCGGGAGGAAGGCGCCTGGTCGCCACCCTGGAGGATCGCATCTATTTCGGGTCTCCGAGCGACGGCTTCATGGATCTGGGAATGACCGCCTTCGTCGACGTGGGATCGATTTGGGAGGGGGGTGTCCCCTTTGGAGCAGATTCCGGCCCTCTGGCGACGGCCGGCGCCGGGCTGAGGATCGGGTTTCCGGGCGGAACCGGAGGCGTAGTCCGGATCGACGTCGCGTTCCCGCTCAACGGTTCTGACGCGTTCGGCGGACCCACGTTTCGCACCTCGGCCGAGTTGCTCGGCCTGATACGTGGGGTCGAGGACCGGCAGCTACGTCGGAGCCGCCGACCCGGTATCGGCCCAGGTATTCTCCCCGATCCTTCGGTGGGCCGGTAGGCCAGGCCTTTGACGGCGGAAACAAAAGTTTTAGTTTAGCTTCCCTTCGCTATTTAGAACTAAACACTTGTTCCCCTGCCTCGTGAGTAGGTAGCGTTATCGTGCAGTGTTTACAGATTGGTCGCTGTTAGAGACACCTCATTACCTTCAAGACGAGGCGCCCAGCACGAATGTTTTCAACTTCCCGAGGCCTGGACTCATTCGACCAGTATCTGCAAGACGTCGAGAAATACCCCCTCATTCAGGATCCGGCGGAGGAACGGGCACTCGCACATCGAGCCCGATCCGGAGACAAAGAGGCCGCTGAGCGACTCGTTACCGCTAATCTCCGGTTCGTTATTTCTTATGTGAAGAAATACCAGGGCCGTGGCTTGGGACTCGCCGAGCTCGTGTGCATAGGCAACGAAGGGCTGCTGAAGGCGGTCAAGAAGTTCGACCCCGACAAGGGTGTCAAATTTATTTCGTACGCAGTCTGGTGGATCCGCCAAACCGTACTCCAAGCCCTGGCGGAGCAAACTCGCTCAGTTCGGATCCCGCTAAATCAGAACTCCAACCTCGCCAAGCTCGCCCGAATCGATACCGCCCTCACACAACAGCTCGGCCGCTCCCCGACCATCCAGGAAATTTCTCGGGAGATGGAGGAGCCGATCGAAACGATCCGTGCTCTTCGGAGGGTAGCTGCCAGCGAATTGAGCCTAGACGCTCCCATCGATCGCAGTGACGGAAACAGCGCGAGCTTCGGTGAGCGCTTCGCCGGAATCGAGGCGACCGACATCGAAAAGGACGTTGAAGCCATCGCTCGCAGGGATTTCCTCGATACGATGTTCGACAGCTATCTCACCGAGCGGGAGAGGAAGATTCTTTACCTCTACTACGGCTTGGACGACGGCGAAGAACGTACGCTCGAGGAAATCGGATCCCTCCTCGGAGTCACCCGCGAGCGGATCCGGCAGATACGGAACCGCGCGTTCGAGAAGTTGCGTGAAAGTCCGCACGGCGCGTCGTTGTCTGGATTCTGGAGCGCGAACTGACACGCGGGATCCTCCACTGAACCCAGGGCCCCGTCACGCGAGACGGGGCTTTTTTTGCTCCCAGGGGTGGAGACAAATGAATATCCCGATGGGCTCAGCGATGACCATCGCAGGCCCGATCATGGCTCTTCTCTGGCCGTGGACCGGAAGCGCCCAGGACCAGTCCGAGTGGAACGGCGAGCGGGTACTCGAGCTCGTGCAGCAAGCCCGAAACCTCCGCCAGGCCACCGCGATCGACTCGGCCTTTCAGGCGTACCAGGCCGACGCGCACGGCTATGTGTACTTCTTCATCGATCGGACCGACAGCGACGAACGGACGCTTGTAAAGACCGACCAGGTGGCCCTCGAGGTCTTTTGGAAGGCACCCGACCAGACCACGCAGCGGTTGGTCGGCCGCCGCGACGCGAAGGCGCTACCCACCAGCATCACCTATCACCTCGATCACCTGACCGTCGTACAAGATGACTTCGGCGACCTAATTCGCCTCGGCGATGGCGATGAAGTCGAGGCTGTAGTTCATCCCGTCGCACCCAGATCGGAGTCTATCTACGACTACCGCCTCGCCGATTCTTTGACCGTGACCATCCCAAGCCCCGTGTCGGAAATCCGGGTCTACGAGCTAGAGATTCGACCGAAGGACGCTGAGGGTCCAGGCGTTATCGGAAGGCTTTTCCTTGAGCGGGGGACCGGTGCCATCGTGCGGATGAGCTTCACTTTTACCCCCGCTTCCTACGTCGATGGGAGCCTGGATTACATCCGTATCTCCATGGACAACTCCGTATGGGACGGAAGGTATTGGCTTCCCTATAGGCAGGAAGTCGAGCTCAGGCGGGAGCTCCCCCTCATCGAGTTCCTGGGGGGCAGCGTTATCCGGGGCCGCTTCGAAATTCGAAATTACCGGTTCAATCCAGAACTTCCCCCAACCCTCTTCCTCCGGGGGCCGTTCACTTCAGCTCCAGCGGCCGAACGCAGAAACTTTCCATTCGAATCAGGCTTGTACGATCAACTCTCCGACGAGGGCCTAGACCCATCCCCAGAGATTCAAGCGATCCGTGAGCAGGCGAGAGCCGTCCTGGGAAAGCGGTACTTGAGCGGGTTGAATCCCGCCCGTCTCCATGTGCCCTCCGTTTCATCCGTGTACAGGTACAATCGTGCCGAGGGATCCTTCGCGGGAGCCGGCACATCCTTTCGGCTGGGCTCGACCTGGAGGCTTCTTTCACGGGGCGGCTACACATTCGAACGGAAGAACGGTCAACTCGCCGTCGACCTCGTGTCGAGTCCCACGCCCAAGGGCGTCAACATGGGTGTATGGTGGAACGAGCTTCAGAACGCATCAGGCGGCCTCCCTGGGGCGAGCCGCACCGTCAACACGCTGAGTGGACTGCTCACCAACCGAGACTTTACAGATCCCTATTTCACGTCGGGAGCGGGCATCCGCTACGGATGGAGCCTAGGAGCTTCGAGCTCACTCGAAGTGGGCGCCGAATGGGAACGTCATCGTTCCGGAACAAACGTCGTGGACGATGGACTCGGAAGGGATCGAGCGACCGAGTCAGGGTCCAGCCACCCGGTACTGTCGGTCGACGAGGGCGACGACCGGGCCGTGGAGGTGACGCATGCCACCCGGACCGCCGCCCGAGGGTTCGAAAGCTGGGCGACGGCCCGGGTCGGACAAATGGGAGAACAGGCGTACGCCTCGCTCTGGTGGGCCACCACGCTCCGGCGGGAACTCCACGAGCGGGGCACCACCCTCGAGGCTGGGCTTCGAGTCGGCATCTCGACCCAGGACGCCCCCGTGCAGAAGCTCTTTCTCCTGGGCGGCCGCCATACCCTCCCGGGTTACCCCTTTCGCTCGTTCATCGGTTCCGAAATGGCCCTCCTTCGAGTCGAGGCCAGCCAGGCTGTATTCGCTCCTTGGCTCAAGGCCCACATCTTCGGCGCGGCAGGAGTGACGGGCTTCACACGCACAAGCCTTCCCGACCCCGGCTGGCTTCGCCAAGACACAGATGGGGTGAAAAGCTCAGCTGGGTT
Source organism: Longimicrobiales bacterium (assembly GCA_965248195.1). GTDB lineage: Bacteria > Gemmatimonadota > Gemmatimonadetes > Longimicrobiales > Gaopeijiaceae > UBA822. Next base: position 642,444 of record CBDFIQ010000001.1, read on the forward strand.
GGGCTTGAAGCTGGGCTGGGATCTGTTGCGCTTCGACGTAGGGCGGGGCCTGAACGACGGAGGGGACTGGGAATTCGTCTTTTCCGTCCAGCGCCGCTTCTGGGAGTGGCTATAGTAATCTGGCCCCGCCCCCTAAATCGCCGGCCCCGGCCAACTCAGGCGGCTACTTGGACCTCGGCCTCCCGCGCGGTGAGCAGCACCAATTCGCGTACGTTGACGTCGGCAGTGGGAATCTTCACACCCTCCCTTTCGTACGCATCGTACTCCAGCCGTCCCTCAACATAGATCCGATCGCCCTTTTTCACGTTTTCCTCTGTGAACTCGGCCAGGCCGGCCCAAAACGTGAGCCGATGCCAGTCGGTCCGCTGTTCGCTGTCGTCTCCGAACGGCGGACGGTTGGTTGCCAGACTCAGGTGCACGACCTTGGTTCCGCTCTTGGTCTCGAAAACATCCGGATCGCGTCCGACGTTTCCTACCAGAATAATCTTGTTGATGGTGCGGCTCATCTCATCCTCCCGCGTAAATTCGCGGCCGGCCCGTGAGCCGGCTCCATCGAGCTCGGACCGCGGGGGCCTGTCTTTGAGTTGGACAAGGGAAGGTGTGGAGTCGGGAGGGGCCGGGGGATGGCTGGACGGGCCTGTCGTGCGAGCCACTAACCCTTCGTCTCGAACCAGCTCTCTCCCACACCTCCCTCGACCACCAGCGGAACGCAGAGCTCCATCGCACCCTCCATCGCCGACACCACCACCTCGGCAAGAGCGTCTTCTTCGCCACGCGGCACCTCGAAGAGCAGCTCGTCATGGACCTGAAGCAGAAGACGGGCCCCCGTTTCCACCTCGGCCAACGCACGGGTCACGTCAAGCATCGCCTTCTTGATCATGTCCGCCGCCGTGCCCTGGATGGGCGTGTTCTGGGCGACTCGTTCCCCGAACTGGCGGACGTTCCAGTTCTTGGCTTGCAGCTCCGGGATGTGGCGCCGCCGCCCCATGAGGGTCTCGACGAAGCCCTTCTCGTGAGCACTCGCCACCTGCTCATCTAGATAGGCCCGCACACCGCTGAAGCGCTCGAAGTACTGATCGATGAACACCTTCGCCTCTTCGCGGCCGATGCCGAGCTGTCGGGCGAGCGAAAACGCACCTTGTCCATACAGGGTGGCGAAGTTGATCGTCTTCGCCTGGCCCCGCTGCTCGGACGTCACCCGGTCGAGGGGAATGTCGAAGACCACGGCGGCGGTCTGCTTATGGACGTCGATCCCGCTCCTGAACGCTCGGACCAGGGGCTCATCCCCGGAGAAGTGCGCCAGGATTCGCAGCTCGACCTGGGAATAGTCCGCTCCGTAGAACAGGTAACCCTCCGCAGGGATGAATCCCTTCCGGATCTCCCGCCCCAAGTCCGTTCGTATCGGGATGTTCTGAAGATTGGGATCGCTCGACGAGAGCCGCCCCGTGGCCGCCACCGTTTGATTGAAGCGGGTGTGGATCCTGCCCGTTCGTGGAAGCACCAACTGGGGCAGCGCGTCCACATAGGTCGAGCGGAGCTTCTCCAGCTCCCGGTACTCCATCATGAGCCGGGGAATCTCGTGCCCCTGTATCGCGAGCTCTTCCAAGACCGAGGAGTCCGTGGAGGGACCCGTCTTCGTCCGCTTGATCACGGGGAGTCCCTGCTGTTCGAAAAGGATCTCACGTAGTTGCGGTGTGGAGTTCAGATTGAATTCCGACCCGGCGACTTTGTAGATCTCGTCCCGGATGAGCGTCAGATCGCGTTCCAGACGCTCGCTCATCGTCAGGAAGAAGGCCGGATCGATGCGTATTCCCTCCTGCTCCATCCCAACCAGAACCGGCAGGAGCGGCATCTCCAAGTTCTCGAAGAGTCCGGCAAGCCCTTGGGCTGCAAGATCTACGGCGGAGAGTTCCGCCAGGCGGAGCGCGGCATCGACGCCCTGAGCCGCATAGTCCCGTGCCTTCTCCTGGTCCACCTCTGAAAAGCTGATCCTTTTCTGGCCCGTCCCGACTACGTCGTTGTAGGGCGTGCGGGAAAAATCGAGGGAATCCTGGCAGAGCGCATCCAGATCGTGTTTCCGCCGGCCCGGGTCGAGCACGTAGGACGCGAGGGTCACATCGAAGGTCATCCCCCTGAGGCGGACGCCCACTCGGGCCAGAGACAGCGCCGACGCCTTCAGGTCGGCCCCTAGCTTCTCGACGCCGGGATCCTCCAGGAGATCGACCAGGGCGGCGAGAGCGTCGTGTCCCATTTCAGGAAGATTGGCGATCCCGGACGATTCGAACGCTAGCGTTGGCTCCCCGTGAGGCACGTGACCGAAGGAGAGATAGAAGGCCTCGCCCACGTCCACCGCCAGCGCGAGGCCAACCAAACCAGCTCGATGCGGATCGAGGAAAGCATTTTGTACCCCGAGGGCCACCCGACCTACCTCGCGGGCCCGACCGACCAACGCCCCGATATCGTCCGGCTCGGTGACCAGGTGGCAACGAACCGGTGGGGGCCCGCCCGTCGCCGTGGACGCCGGACCGGCCGCATTATCACCGGGAAGCGAATCGGGATCGGCATCATCCTTGACCGCCTGGCCAGGACCTCGAGCCCCTCCGGGCGCGAAGCGCTCCATGAGACGACGAAATTCCATCTCGGCGAAGAACCGGTGAAGCCTGGGACGATCGGGCTCCCGCACCTGCAGCGCCTCCAGGTCCAACTCGACCTCGAGGTCCGTCATGAGCGTCACGAGCTTCCTGGAGAGTCGAACCTGGTCCGCATTCTCCTCGAGCGACTCCCGCACACGCTTAGCGGAGATGTCGCTCGCGTGCTTGAGAATCTCGTCGAGGCTCCCGTACTCATCGAGGAGCTTGAGAGCCGTTTTCGGCCCAACGCCCGGGGCTCCGGGAATGTTGTCAGAGGAGTCCCCGATCAGGGCCAAGTAGTCGATTACCTTGCTCGCCGGAATGCCGAATTTCTCGTGGGCATTACGCTCGTCCACCCATTCGGCCTCCACACCCGTGCGTCCGCCGCGCCCGGGGTTCAGGAGGTGGATACCGGGTCCCACGAGCTGATAGAGGTCCTTGTCGCCGGAAACGATGACGGCTTCGAGTCCCGCATCCCTCGCCTTGATCGCCAGAGTGCCGATCACGTCATCAGCCTCATAGCCGTCCAATTCGACTAGGGCGTCATTGAACGCCGCCACGAGCTCGCGCACGCGGGGCAAACTGGCCCTGAGCTCATCGGGCATCTTCTCCCGGGTCGCCTTGTAGTCCGGGTATATCTTTTCCCGGTCGCTATTTCCGGCGTCGAACACCACCGCAAGATAGTCGGGTTGATATTTGTCACGGATCTCGATCAGGAAGTTCGCGAACCCGAAGGGGGCGGACGTGTTCTCCCCCTTCGAGTTGGTGAGGGGGCGGCGAATGAAGGCGAAGAACGCGCGGTAAATCAGCGCGTAGGCATCGATAAGGAAGAGACGGGGCGCCTTCTTCGGTGGGACGTCCATCGCTAGGAGGGTGATCGGAAAGGGGGGTGGGCCGCGTTGCGGATGCCACGGCCCCAGCTCCTAGGCGGAGCGACGACGCCATAGCCGTAGCTATGGCTAGGAACTCCAACAACGGAGATGGGGTCGTGCCACCGCAACCCTTCGACGTGTAAGGTCATGCCCTTCATGATCGTGGGCACATGGCGGTTGCGCGGTTGATCCTGCGTCTCTCCTCGTCGCCGTAGACGGACTACGACTCCTCGTCGTTCCTTGTCTGAACGTGCGCAAGCGCCATGTGCGCGACCCGCCCCCCTTTCCGATCACCCTTCTAGGTCCGTGAATCACAGGACTGTTGGGGCTGGTAACTCATAGATCGACGAACTTAGACAACCCAGGAAGGCGAGGCCACATGGTGGGTTGTCAAAAAAAACGCCCCACGGATCTCCTCAACCCGGGGGCGTCTTCATCCGTTCTGTCGGTGTCAGGCCCTGACTACATTGGTGGCCCGGTATCCATTCTCGGTCTCCGCCAACTCGAACTCCACTTCCTCGCCCTCTGTCAGGGTGCGAAAGCCATCGGTGATGATAGCTGAGAAGTGGACAAACAGGTCATCGCCCTCGGGACGAGCGATAAACCCATACCCTCTGCTATCGCTGAACCATTTAACGGTCCCTTTCGACATGCGGCCTACTCCTTCTGCGGCACGGAACGATGGTTCGTCACGCCCAGGGCGTTGCGTCCGACCGAGGGCCGTGACCGGGTCTGGCGACCCGCACCTAGGGTATCGGCCCGACCGGGTAGCCGTCAAGGAATTCGTCTTAGAGGCCCTAAAGGTTAATCCTCTCCGTAAAGAAACTGGTAGAGACCGATGTTGCGCGTGATGCTCTTCACGTATCCCCGGGTCTCGTCGAAGGGAATACGCTCCGTGAATCGAAGGGGATCCGCAAACTCGGGAAGCTGTCTCCAACGGCGTGCTCGGGTGGGACCGGCATTGTATGCGGACAGCACCAGTGGCAGCTTGCCATCGCCGTATCGTCGCTCCATGTCGAGCCAAAACCTCGTTGCCAAGTGAAGGTTGATTTCCGCCGTCTCGAGACTCGCAGCCGTGAACCCTCGGATTCCCTGGCCCCGAGCGAGATCCCGCCCTGTCGCCGGCATGACCTGCATGAGGCCGATGGCTCCCGCCGGTGAATGAATTGTCGGCGTGAACGCCGATTCTTGCCGAATCAAAGCGGCCAGAAAAATTGGATCGATGCCGCGCTCATCCGCCTCTCTGGTGACAAGCTCCCGATAGGGGAACGGATAAAGAACCCGAAGCAGGCGCTTGGTCTGCGAAGCCCCGCCGCGCAGCAGATCCTGCCCAAGGCGGATCCCCTCGATGGAGAAACCCCGTTCGATCAGGGCATCGGCCACGTCGAGCCCTTCCGGAACCGATCCGTCCGTGCGCACGATCAGCCCATCGATGTGGGCCTCCACTCCTGCGTCGAGACCTGCCGCCACGAGCAGGTCCAGCGTCCTCAATGCGTCTCGGAGCCAGGGTCTCGGCGCCGATACCGGCCCCGAGGGCACAGCGGGGCGGAAAGGCTCCCCGAGGAGATCGAATGCGAGCACGCCGTAGTAGGACAGGGCGTCTCGGTCCCGTATCTCACTCAGGTATTGCTGGGCGTCCTCGTCACGGCCGAGGGCCCTCAGACTTCGAGCCACCCAAAAGGTGGCCTCGGCCCAGCGCTCACCACTAGGGAATTCCTCGAGGTAGCTACCGAACACTTCGGCCGCCGCTTCTTCATCGTTCTGTTGAAGACGGATCTGACCAAGCCGCATTCGGGCCAGACCCGCCGAAGCGTGCGACGGCTCCATCGCGATCGCCCGCTCGAAACCGGCGGCCGCCTCCGTGTACGTGCCGCGCGCCAGTGCAGAGTTGGCCCGTGCTACGACGATATCGACCGCCTCGCGGCTCTCTGGGTACCGATCGATGATCCATCCCTCGATCGTTCGGACCGCATCTCGCCGGCCTTGCCGGCTCCGAGCCGCGCGCCATTGATCGAGGACGCGGAGCTCGAACACAGCGTCGTCGGTCTCGACCAGCTTCCTGAACTCCACCACCGCCGCCTCGTGCGTCCCGACCGCCGAAAGCAGGCGCGCGCGCGCCAACCGTACCGCGGGTTCGGGCTGGACCGCCTCCGGCAACCCGGCCAAGTGCCACTCATAGGCTTGAAGTGCCTGGTGATTCTCCCTGGCCCGGTCCAGGATCCGGGCCGAGCGGAGAGCCTGATCCGCGTCCACCGTACCGGTCCGTAGAACCCCCCAGGCCGCCCTTACCCCGCTCGCTCCCCGCGGGTACGCGTCCAAGGACGCCTGGTACGCCGCTCGCGCTGCCTCCAAATCTCCACGAATCGCCGCCAACGCACCGATGGCTTCCATCGCCTCACCACGCTGCGCCGCCCTTAGATCCCCCTGGACGATCTCGGCATATCGATCCAGGGCGCGGGCCGTGTCACCGGCCGCCAGCCAGGCACGAGGTTCCAGATCCCACGCCAACTCGGCGATGGCGGAGTCTCCCCTGAGCAGTGGAAGAAACCGTAACGTCTCTTCCGGGTCTCCCTGTTCAAGTGCGTTGCGGGCCATCTGCAACACGGTCCATTTCGACAACTCCGGCGAACGTCGGCCTGCCGCCTCTAGGGCACCGAGCATCGGCACCCAAGCGCCGGCCCGCGCCGCAACCTGCGCCTCCCGGGAAGCCACCCACGGAGTCTGCTTCGCGATCTGGCTGGTCGACCGGAAGCGTCGGTATTGTTGAGCCGCCTCATCCCATCGCTCCGCCGCCTCTAGCGCACGCGCCACCAGCAGCCTGCCCTCCCCACCTCCGATCCGATCGAGCCAGTCCGCCCCCTCCAGTTCCGCCAGCACATCGTCCCAATTATTCCAGCCCGCATCGGCACGAGCGAACAGGAGTAGCTCCGGGGGCGTCAGTGCGGCTTCGTCGGCGCCACGCGCTCTCAATATCCGACTTGCGTGCCAAAACCTCCCCGCTTCGAACTCGGCTCTGGCCGAGTCGACCGTCTGATCAGGAGCATCCGCACCGACGAGCAAGGCGGCCGAGTCAGGAAAGGCCGGAGCCGTGGGAACGCCCGCCCACAGCGCCAAAAGAACAGAGATCGACCCGAGGAATTTCACCAAACAGCACTACCCGACGCGAAGGGAAGCCGGAAAAACATGCCCTATTCCGGAAACAGATATTTCAAGAGGCGGACCTCTAATAATAGTGTGGACCTCGAAATTTACCTACTGACCCGCGGCTCCAACCGGGCAGCTCCGGAGGGAAGGTCAGGTGGGCAGCGCATGTGCATAAGAAAAGGGGCCGCCCTTTCGGGCGGCCCCTCTTATGGTACACGCAGGTGCTCTTACTACCGAGCGCGGTCCGACTCCATGGCGTGGAGCATGTCGATCATTTTCTGAGCCGACTCCTCCATATCGATGACCAAGCTGTCGATGCGCGCCACGAAGTAGTTGTGCGAAATGCTCACGGGAATCGCGATGACGAGTCCCGTCGCAGTCGTGAGCAACGCCACCTTGATCCCACCGGCAACCAGCGTGGCCTCGACCTCGCCCGCCGCTTCGATGGACTGGAAGGCGATGATCATTCCGATCACGGTTCCGAGGAAGCCGAGGAGAGGAGCCACGTTGGTGAGCGTAGCAAGGACCACCAGGCCCTTCTCGAGCTTGCTCAACTCGATGAGACCCTGGTTCTCGATGGCCTTCATCACACGATCCGTGCCCTCCTCATGCCGATCTAGACCGGCATAGAGAATTTTCGCGGCAGGAGCGTCCGAGTTCCGGGTCGCCTCGAGCGCCTCATCGATGCGGTGCTCTTCCAGGAGCCCGTCCACCTCACCCAGAATCTTTTTCGTCCGGGTCGAACTGGCGAGGAGGTCGAAGAACTTCCAGATGATGACGATAAAGCCGATGACTACGCAGATGGCCAAGGGCACGCGCATGAATCCCATGTCCCCCCAAAGAACCGAAGCCTGCTCACCTATCGTCAGATCCGGAGCCTCGACCCCAGGAATCTGCAGGAGCGCACTATAGACACGCATCACACCGACCAAAAGGACCTCCAGCAAGAAGTTCTAACTACGTCGCGAGGCCGCCCATGAGGGCGACAACTCTTGATTTTCGGAAGTCCGAACCTGCCGGTGCCCGACAACCCTGTCAAGCCCCGTTCACCAGCATCGGCTTCTTGCAGCACGCGACTAGGTGCTTCGCTCCCTTTTCCTCCAACACGGGGGCTACCTTCCGGCACTCCTCATCCTTCCCTGGGTGGGGGCAACGTGTGTAGAAGGGACATCCCGATGGCGGCCGGATCGGACTGGGCACATCTCCGGAGAGTCGGACACGCTCGCGCACTGGTCCAACCCTCAGATCGCGGTGCGGAGCCGCTGACAGGAGTGCCCGGGTATACGGATGCCGTGGGTTCTTGTAGAGCTCCTGGGCCGCAGCCATCTCGACTATCTTGCCTAGATACATGACTGCCACGCGATCGCTCATATACTCGACGATGGCCAAGTCATGGGCGATGAAGAGGTACGTGAGGCCGAGGTCCCTCTGGAGATCCCTGAGCAGATTGATCACCTGGGCCTGGACAGACACGTCGAGCGCCGAGACCGGCTCATCGCAGACGATGAACTCCGGCTCCACAGCCAGCGCGCGTGCGATCCCGACGCGCTGCCTCTGGCCGCCACTGAACTCGTGCGGATAACGGCCCGCGTGCTCGGTGTGTAAGCCCACCATCTCGAGTAGCTCATGAACACGGGCCGACCGATCCACACCCGTCTCACCCAGCCCGTGTACCTTGAGGACCTCCGCTAGCATTCCGCCGACCGTCATCCGTGGATTGAGCGAACCGAAAGGATCCTGAAAAACAATCTGAGCACGTCGCCGAAACGCTCGGAACTGCGCACGATCGAGTTCCTCGAGGGCCTGACCGTCAAAGAGCACCCGCCCGCCGGTCGGCTCGATGAGACGGAGGATGGCTCGTCCCGTGGTGGATTTTCCGCAACCGGACTCCCCGACGAGGCCGAGCGTCTCGCCACGTTGGAGCCGGAAGCTCACGCCATCCACCGCCCTGACCTGCTCCACACTACGCCCCAGGACCCCGCCATGGACGGGGAAATACTTCCTCAGGTCCTGAACGTCGAGCAGCGCCTCGGTGTCGAGCGCGCCGTTCCCCTCGCGAGTCGACCTCGCGTCGGGAGCGGACGACGCGTCGGTATGGGACGTCAAGTCGGCTCTCCAGCGGGCCCGATCGAGGACTCATCTGGATGGACGCGCCAACACCTCGCCGAGCGGCTCGACCCAACGTCCACCGGCAACAGATCCGGCACAGACTCCGCGCAACGCCCCCATGCGAAGGAACAGCGGTCCCGAAAGCGACACCCCTCCGGCCAATCCACCGCACTTGGAACGGTACCCGGAATGGGGTTCAGCCGGACGTTACGGTCCCCGACACCGGGGAGAGACGCCAACAAACCCTGCGTGTATGGATGCTCGGGGCGGGTCAGGATCTCCTCAGTAGTCCCCGTCTCTACGATCTGGCCACCGTACATGACCAGCACCCGATCGCACACCTCGGCGATGACCCCGAGGTCGTGGGTAATGAGGAGGAGGGCCATGCCATGCCTACGCTGCAAGCTCACAAGCAAATCCAGAATCTGCGCCTGAATCGTCACGTCCAGCGCTGTGGTCGGCTCGTCGGCGATCAAGAGTCTTGGCTCACAAGAAAGGGCGATGGCGATCATGACCCGTTGGAGCATTCCACCCGACATTTGATGCGGATAGCAGTCGAAGCGCTGATCGGGCTCCGGAATCCCGACCTCCGCGAGAAGGGCCACCCCTGCGGCACGGGCCTCCCGTTTACTCAACCCACGATGCAGCCTCAGTACCTCCTCGATCTGGTGCCCCACCGTGAAGACGGGATTCAACGAGGTCATCGGCTCTTGGAAGATCATCGAGATCACATTGCCCCGAATCTCGCGGAGCCGAGCCGGTTGTACCGCCAGAAGTTCCTCGTCGTCGAAACGAATGGAACTGCCCGACACGATCTCGCCGGGAGGCGAAGGGATAAGGCCCAAGACGGAGAGGGCCGTCACGGTCTTGCCGCACCCCGACTCCCCGACGATCCCCAGCGTCTCTCCCGGTTCGACCTGAAGGGACACGCCGTCGACCGCACGCGCCACGCCGGCGTCCGTCGTGAAGTAGGTGCGGAGATCCGTCACCTCGAGGAGCGGCATTACGTCACGTCCTCAGGCGTGGGTCGAGAGCGTCCCTGAGCCCCTCGCCGACCAGGTTGAACGCGACCACGGTGAGTACGATTGCGAGGCCCGAGAACGTAGATATCCACCAAGCGTCCAGCAGATAGGCACGCCCCTCCGATACCATGGAGCCCCATGAAGGGGTTGGAGGCTGGAGCCCGAGACCGAGGAACGAAAGGCCGGCCTCCAACACGATGACGTTTCCTACACCGAGGGTAGCCGCGACTATGACCGGGCCCAGCGCGTTGGGGATCACGTGCCGGAGGATGATGCGCCTACGACTGAACCCGAGAGCCCGGGCCGCCTCGATGAACTCGCGCTCTCGCAGACTGAGCACCTCGCCACGAACGATTCGCGCCGTGGGGGGCCACTGGGTGAAGCCCAGGACGGCCATGATGAGGAAGATCGAGTTCGATTCGAATAGCGCGACGATGGCGATGAGGAGCACCAGACGGGGAAAGGAGATCACCATATCGACGAAGCGCATCACCACCGTATCGACCCAACCGCCCAAGTAGCCGGACACAGCTCCCAGCAGAGTGCCGATCGTGATGCTGATCCCCACCGCAATGAAACCGATCGAGAGAGAGATCCGTGCGCCATACATGATGCGTGAGAAGACGTCTCTAGCCAGATGGTCCGTCCCGAGGGGAAATTCACCACCGGGAGCAACCAAACGGGCCGTCAACAGCGAAGCCTGAATCGCCGGGTCGTGCGGAGCGATCAAGGGCGTCACAAGGGCGATCAGGTAGACCCACACGACGATCATTACGCCGATGACGGCGATCCGGTTTTTCTTGAACGCCTGCGCGGCGAGACTCCATTGACCCATGCCGCTTCGCTTCACTTCGGCGGGGTGCGACACGTCGAACATGGACCATCCCCATGCTCCAAGGAGGCCGGCCACGACCGTCAGCGACGCAATCTGGTGATCAAGCGGCCCGCCCCAGCCGGCAGCGAACCGGGCCCACCGAGTCAGGAGCACTCCGAGAAGTCCGATCCATACAGTTAGACTCATGCCGCCTACACCCCACCGGCCCTTCAGCACCTGTGGGAACCCGGGAAGCACAGCCGAAAGAGACACGCCGCCGGGGTCAGTCATATCGAATCCGCGGATCCACCACCGCGTAGAGCACGTCCGAAACGAGGTTACCCACCACGACCATATTCGCGAAGATCAGGCTGCCACCCATGATCACCGGATAGTCACGCGCCGTGATGGCGTCTACGACGAGTTTACCCATCCCTGGCCATGAAAAGACGTACTCGATGAAGACGGTGCCGCTGAACAAAAAGGGGAGGTGGAGACCGAGCAGTGTGATTATGGGAATCAGGCCATTTCGGAGGGCGTGCTTGAAAATCACGACCGGCTCCGACAACCCCTTGGCACGTGCTGTACGAATAAAATCCTGACGGATGACGTCCAGCATGCTTCCTCGCGTATAGCGGGCGATCCCGGCGGCTAGCACGAGAGCTAGAGAGGTGGCCGGAAGCGTCAGGTGCATGAGCCGGTCCTGGACCTTCTCCGCGGGACTGAGGAAGGCGTAGTCCACACCTTGGAGGCCGGTACCTGGGAATTGGATCGGCCACTGCGACTCATAGGCGAAAAGACTGAACACGAGCACCATCATCAGCGCCAGCCAAAAAGACGGCATGGAGTAGAAGAAGAGACCCACGATCGAGGCGACCGAATCCACCAGGGAGTATTGGCGCACGGCCTGCAGGATTCCGAGCAAGATCCCGAGGAAGAACGCGACTCCGATGGCGCTGACAGAGAGGAGCAGCGTGTTCGGAAGAAGTTCCTTGATGACGTCCAGAACCGGTCGATTATGCGAAAACGAGACCCCGAGGTCCCCTTGAGCAAGCGCCCCGAGCCACCGCGCGTAGCGGATATGAATCGGCTGATCGAGACCCAAGTTGACACGGATCTGCTCGAGGGTCTCCGGCGACATGGTGGGGTTCATGAACCTCGCGGCGGGATCGCCCGGCGCGAGGTTTACGACGAAAAAAATGATCGTGGCGATGCCGAGGACGAGGGGAATGGCGCCCAGGAGCCGTCGCAAAATGAACGTTCTCATCGTTCGGCCACTACAGCCCAACCTTGATGTTTCCGAGTTTTCGGATCTTCGTCACTGTTCGGCGGAAATCCACCAATCCTTGATGTTCTGCCATTCCCCGCGCGAATCCATCTCCACGCCGTTAAGCTTCTTGCTCACGCCATCGAGCCGGTCCGGAAAGGAGAAAAAAGTATAAGGCTGCTCGTCCACCAGAAGTTCCTGGTATTGCGCCCAAAGCGGCTTGGCCTCGTCACGGTCGACAACCAGGGGTAACTCGTCGAGGAACTTGTCGATATCCGGGCGCCGCGTCCCGGCCCAAGCATAGGGGCCAGAAAGACTTTGGCTATGAAGGAGGTCCGTATCGTCCAACTTGAACTCGCCCACCCACCCCATGACCACACCGTCGAAATCCCGACGCACCGGGTCGTTGATCTGGCTGAGGAGGGTAAGCCACTCGACCACGGTCGGCGTGACCTCGACGCCAATCTCGGCTAGCTGCGCCTGCATGATCTCCGCGATACCCTGCCGGATATCGTTCCCGTCATTGTACTTTATGGAGATGGAGAGCCGATCCCCGTCGGAGTTCTCACGAACGCCGTCTCCGTCCCGATCCACCCAGCCCGCGGCATCGAGCAGAGCCCTGGCACCATTCGGATCGTACGCCCAGTGGAATGGGGGGACGCTCCCGTTCGCCACCCTCCCATGACCCTGCAACAGAGCATCCACGATCTCCTGCCGGTTCGTGCCCTTCGTCAGGGCTCGGCGCACCCTCTTGTCGGCCAGCTGTGGGCGGCGAGAATTCCACGCAATGAGATCGTACTGCCGGAACACATACTGCCTGAGCTCTGCGGCATCCGAATCAATGATGGCCTGGGCCTGATCGGGCGTGGGAGCGATGTAAACATCCAACCGCTCGGTCAGCAACTCTGTGAGGAGGGTCGTCTGCTCGCTGATGGTGCGGTTGACGTAGCGATCGAGGTAAGGGCGGCCGCCGAGGGCATCGGGAAACGCCGGGTTCGCCTGGAAGGTCCAGCTCGCGTCTTGCCGGTGCTCCACGAATACGAACGGTCCATTGCCAACCGGGCAGACCGTACCATAGGGATGCTGACTCAGCATCGTGGCGGGGACGTCGCCGAGCAGATGCTCGGGCATGATCGCCACGGCCCGCCAGGGATCGATGAAGTCTGCATGGGGCCGCATCCGAAACCTCACCGTGAACGAGTCGACCACCTCCACGCCGGCCGGCCCGCGGTCGTAATAGGTCCAGAACGTCGCGTTCGGAAAAGCCGTCTCGGGATCGATCGCACGCTCGTACGTAAACGCGACATCGTACGCATCCGTGAGCTCACCGTCGTGCCAGTAGACGTCGTCTCGAATGTGAAACGTGAGCTCGGTCCCGTTGTCCGACACCTCCCAGGATTCGGCTAGATACGGTGTCGCAATCCAATTCTCGTCGTACTGCACCAAGGTCATGAGGTTGACGAAATTCTGGTGCTGCTCCGCGGTATAGTCCGTAGAGATGAGGCCATTCATCCCGGCCGGAATCTCGCCGATGTTACCCACGACCGCCGTGCCACCATAACGCGCGGACGGTGGCATCTGCCCCTCGAACTGAGACATGAACGCCGAGACGTTGGCCGTGACCTCCTCACAAAACGGGATACCCGCCCCGGCCTGGGCCAACGAGGCTTCCAGCATCCAGGGTCCGGCTTCAAGGGAGGCCCCACCTTCGCCGCCCCGACATGCTCCCATCAACACGGCCGTCCCAACCGCTAGAATCGTCCTCATCAAAAGGGCCTCCTCATTTACGTCTCTCCACTATTGCCGGGATGCGCAGTCCCTACCGCGCTCCGCGCCTCCGCTCATCGGACGGGATCCACCAGTCCTTCAGATTCACCCATTCGCCACGAATGTCCAATACCTCGCCCCGGATTCGCCGGTTCACGCCCGACAACCGATCCAAGTTGTAGAGAAATGTGAAAGGCTGCTCGTCTATCAGGGATTCTTGGTACGCGTCCCACGCCGCCTCGGCGGCCGCGAGGTCCAGAATCAACGGAAGTTGCTCCAGCTGGTCGTCGAGGTCCTCGCGTTGCGTGCCGGACATGGCGAAAGGAAAGTCAAGTTGTCCGCTGTGAAACAGGGGAGTGTCATCTAGCCTGAAGTCCGGCGTCCAAGTCATCATCACGCCGTCGAAATCCCTGGAGTCCGCGGCGAAAACCTGCTGGGACAGGGTCGACCCATCCACCGGCATTGGAACCGCCTCGACGCCGATCGAGCCGAGCTGAGCCTGCATGGCTTCCGCGATGTCGTGGCGCACCCGGATCGAGGTGAACTTGATCGTGAGCGAGAGGCGGACGCCGTCAGCGCTCTCCCGCACCCCGTCACCGTCCCGGTCAATCCATCCGGCTTCATCCAGCAGCGCCCTGGCGGCCGCTGGATCGTATGCCAGCGCATCTGCTCCCAGGGACGCATCGTAATACGGATGGAAGGGGGGTACTGTCCCGTTCGCAACGACGCCGTACCCACCGAGGAGACCCGCCACGATCTCCTCGCGGTTCGTCCCCTTCGTAATCGCCATCCGAACCCTCTTGTCCGCGAGTTGTGGACGGCGGGAGTTCCAAGCGACAAAGGCGAAGGTCCGACCGGGAAAGCGGTACAATTCGATTGCGTCCGACGCGAGAATTGTCGCCGCCTGGTCAGGCGTAGGGGAGACATACGCGTCTAGGTTTTCCGTCAGCAACTCGGTCAAAAGCGCAGTTTGATCGGTCACGATCCGATATACGTACCGGTCGAGGTACGGTCGGCCTCCTAGTCCCTCTGGAAACGCCGGGTTCGCCTGAAAAGTCCAGCTCGCGCCCTGTCGATGCTCCACGAAGATGAACGGCCCGTTACCTACCGGACACACCGATCCGTATGGGTGCGCCCGCAACTCCGCCGCGGGCACGTCCTCCACCAGATGTTGCGGCATGATGGCCAACACCGTCCACAGATCCATGAAATCCGCGTGCGGCGTCATACGAACGCGGACGGTCAGAGGATCGATCACCTCCACCGCACCCGGCCCCGTCTCCACGTACGTCCACCAGCCATCGTTCGGAAAGGCCGTCGCCGGGTCGGCGGCACGCTCCACCGTGTACGCCACATCGTAAGCGTCAGTCAGTTCGCCGTCGTGCCAGTAAACGTCGTCCCGCAGGTGGAAGGTGAGCTCCGTGCCGTCGGTCGACACCTCCCAGGATTCGGCCAGGTACGGTGCCGGGTTCAACTCCCGGTCATATCGGACGAGCGTCATGAGGTTGACGAACATCTGGTGATGCTGGCTTTGATACAGAGCGACGATATGGGCATTCATCCCACCGAACATTTCACTCGGTTGGCCCACTACTGCCGTGCCGCCATACCGGTTCGATGAAGGCTCCTGCCCCTTGAAGCGACCCATGAACGCAGCGACCCCGGCCATGGCCTCGTCACAGAAGGGGATGCCCGTTCCCGCCTCCAAGACGGAGGGATCCAGGGCCCATGGAGAGGCTCCGGCGAACGGCGAGCGCCCGTCACGGCACGCACTCGCCCCCACAGCCGCGAGCGCGAGCATCGTCGGGACGCACCAAGTTTTTCTCATGGTTCCTCCCTTAGTGGTCGGCTCTGCTTGTCTTGCCGTGTCCGCCTACAGCACACCTACCTGCGCCAGGTCCACTCGGTCGAGCCGTACTTTTCAGCGAGCTCCATGCTTTTGACCCGCTCGGCCTCCGGGAGTTCGCCCCGATGCCAGTCACCCCCTGTCACACCACTCAGACCCGCGATGACGGCATCTACAAGATGGGACCAAGACGGCGCATGGCCCAGAACTTCCTCGAGGGAGATCGGAGCCTGGACACGCTCGTACTTCCGAGGCTCCATGGCGTTTCCGCCCGTCCGGGATAGCCGTTCTTCACCGGGAGGTGTCGAGACCAACCCAAGTAGCCGTTCCTGTCCCGGACCGATGAGGAGCGAGCCGTGCTGGAGAACCACTCCCTCGAGCCTCGCCTGGGCGCTTCCGACCAGCTTTTTTCCCGCCACGGTCACCTCGCCGGGGGCCGGCTCATCGAAACAGGGTCCAGCGTCCAGGTCCGCGACCGAGCCTCGTGCCTTGGCCAGCACTGCCGGAACTCCCAAGGAACGCAGGGCCTCCATCAGCCCACGGTTGATCAGCCCGTACGTCCCCCTGAGACCCCCCCGCGCCGGGAGCGGAAGGACCGCGGCATACGTGAGCTCCCGGTCGTGCAGAACGGCACGCCCGCCCGTCGGCCGGCGTACGAACTCGATGCCGGCGTCGCGACCGGCGGCCGGATCGTAGCGGTCGCGGGCGGGTTCGTTGCGGCCAAAAGAGACCGTGGGACGACTCCACCGGTAGATGCGAAGCACCGCATTGCCCGGACTCAAACAGGCAGCGAGTGCGTGATCCACGGCCATGTTCTTCGCACCGCAGGCGGGCGGGTCGACGAGCACCCTCCACTTGAGCGCCTCGTTATCGAGCGTACCCCGCCCTAGGGCGGCAGCGCCGCGGTCGGGTCGCCTGGAGCTTGGCGGCGCGAGGCCCGAGGCCACCGTCAAAGCTCGTACGATCCCTTTCCGGGCTCGACGATCTCGACTCGGGCGCGGTCGCCGACGAGGGAGGCAAAGGCGTCGACATCTTGCTCGATGTAGGGCCAGGTGTCGTAGTGGATCGGGATCACCACGGAGGGCTCGATGAACTCGATCGCGGTGACCGCATCCTCCGGTCCCATGGTGAAGTTGTCGCCCATCGGGAGCAGCGCCACATCGACCTTTCCCTTCAGGAGCTGCATGTCCAAGGTGAGGGCGGTATCACCCGCGTGGTACAGGCGCTTCCCCGGACCAAGATCGAAGAGCAGCCCCGCGGGGTTGGTAGTGAAGCCCTCGGCACCTTCTCCGTAGACCCTGCCTCCGTGGATGGCGACGGTCATCTTCACGCGCCCAAACGGAAAGTCCCACCCGCCGCCGATGTGCATCGGGTGGGCGTTCTCCACTCCCTGGCTCTGCACATACTCGACGAGCTCGAACGCCCCGACGAGCGTGGCGCTCGTGTTCTTGGCGATGGCGATCGCGTCCACGAAATGGTCGAAATGGCCATGCGTGCAGAAGATGAAATCGGCCTCGACCTCGGAGGGACTCACCTCCGTCCAGGGATTGTCCTCGAAGAACGGGTCGATGATCACTCGGGTCCCATCGTCCGTCGTGAGGCCGAACGTCGAGTGACCGTAGTAGTCGAGCGTTGCCATGTCGGACGTCTCCTCGTGCTCTTGGATGAACTTCAGCCGCTGGTGGCGGTCCTTCGCCGCTCGGGGCCGGCTCCTTTTTTCCGTGGAGCTTGGTGTCACAGCCCTCAGTCGGGTTCCTCAGCATAAGCTTCAACCGGGGGACACGCACACACCAGGTTGCGGTCTCCATGGGCGTTATCCACCCTCCGGACCGGCGGCCAGAACTTGTGTTCTCGTGTCCAGGGAGCCGGGTATGCCGCCTGCTCGCGCGAGTAGCCATGCTCCCACTCCTCGGCCATGAGCACGGCGGCCGTATGAGGAGCATTCTTGAGCGCATTGTCGTCCGGGTCGGCCTCGCCCGACACGATGGCCTCGATCTCGTCCCGAATCTTCAACAGAGCGTCACAGAACCGGTCCAACTCGTATTTGGATTCGCTCTCCGTGGGCTCCACCATGACGGTTCCCACCACCGGGAAGGACATGGTCGGCGCATGGAATCCATAGTCCATCAACCGTTTGGCGACATCCTCATCCGTGATTCCGCTCGTCTTCCTCAGCGGACGAAGGTCCAGAATGAACTCGTGCGCCACGCGGCCGTTCTCTCCCCGATACAGGACGTCGAACCGTTCGCCGAGCCGGGTCGCCATGTAGTTGGCGTTGAGGATCGCCGTTTCCGTGGCTCTTCGGACACCGTCTTTTCCGAGAAGCGCGATGTACGCCCAGGAGATCAAGAGAATACTGCTACTCCCCCACGGGGCCGCAGACACGGCCCGGATAGCCTGCTCCCCGCTGGCGTCCCCGCCCGGATGCCCGGGAAGGAAAGGCGCCAACTCCGACGTGACACAGATCGGGCCCATCCCGGGCCCACCCCCACCATGCGGGATCGCAAAAGTCTTGTGGAGATTGATGTGACAGACGTCGGCACCGTAATCACCCGGCCGGCACAGCCCCACCTGGGCATTCAGGTTCGCACCGTCCAGATAGACGCGTCCCCCGTGGCCGTGAACGATGTCGCAGATCTCCCGGATGCGTGGCTCGAACACCCCGTGGGTCGACGGATACGTGACCATGAAGGCCGCAAGCTCGGAAGCATGCGCCTCGGCTTTTGCGGCGAGGTCGTCCACGTCGATGTTACCGGAATCGTCACAATCCACGACCACGACGCTCATGCCAGCCATCACCGCGCTGGCCGGATTGGTTCCGTGCGCGGAGGACGGGATCAGGCAAACGGTCCGTTGAGACTCACCCTGGCTCTCGTGGAGCGCCCGGATCACCCGCAACCCGGCGTACTCACCCTGGGCCCCCGAGTTAGGCTGGAGGGACGTCGCCTCGAACCCGCTGATCTCCGCCAACCAGCCCTCCAGATCCGAGAAGATCCGGCGATATCCTTCGGTTTGGTCAGGCGGTGCAAACGGGTGGAGTCCTGCGAAAACCCTCCATGTCAGGGGTACCAACTCGGTGGTCGCGTTGAGCTTCATCGTACAGGATCCGAGAGGGATCATGCTCGTTTTGAGCGAAAGATCCCGACTCTCCAAGCGGTGCAGATACCGGAGCATCTCGGTCTCGGAGCCATACCGGTGGAAGACCGGGTGCTCGAGTATCGGGGACCTGCGTTTCAGAACCTCGGGGATGGCAGACGAAGCTTCCTCGGACACTTTTTCGCTGCGGAGCTTCGCCCCTCCTCCGCGCGGGCCGCCATGGCTGAACATCGCGAAGAGATCGTCGATGTCCTTCGGACCGGTCGTCTCGTCGAGCGCGATGCCGACCGTCCCGTCCCCGTAGTCACGAAGATTGATTTGCATTTCCAACGCCCGCCGCAGAAGGGTTTCTCCCGAGATCTCCGAAGGCACCACCTGGATGGTATCGAAGAAACGATCGTGGACGAGCGTATGACCGAGTTGGCGGAGGCCATGCGCCAGGGTCGCGGCCAAGTGATGGATCCTGTTCGCGATGCCCCGCAAACCGTCGGGCCCATGGTACACGGCATACATGCCCGCCATGATTGCCAAAAGCACCTGAGCCGTGCAAATGTTGGAGGTGGCCTTTTCCCTTCGGATGTGCTGCTCACGAGTCTGGAGCGCCATCCGGAGCGCCGGATCTCCATCCGCGTCGACGGACACGCCGATGATCCGACCCGGCAGCTTGCGCTTGAACCCCTCCTTGGCGGCCAAATAGGCGGCGTGGGGGCCGCCATACCCCATGGGAACGCCGAATCGCTGGGTGTTCCCAACCGCAATATCGGCGCCGAACTCCCCAGGAGGCGTGAGGAGGGTCAGCGCCATCAAATCCGCGGCCACCACCACCCCCGCACCCCATTCATGAAACGTCGCACAGAACGGGCTGTAGTCGTGAAGCGCGCCGTCGCTCGCCGGATACTGGACCAGACCTCCGAACATCTCACCCCCGAAGGTCTTGAGATCAACGTTGTCGTGGACGCCGACCATGACCTCGATACCCAATGGCTCCGCCCTGCCGCGAACCACCTCGATCGTCTGCGGATGACACACCTCCGACACGAAGAATATCTTGCGCGCCTCATCCTTTGCTTCGGCGAAGAGCATGGTCATCGCTTCGGCGGCCGCCGTGGCCTCGTCCAGTAGCGAGGCGTTGGCGATCTCCATCCCCGTGAGGTCGATCACCATCGTCTGGAAGTTCAGGAGTGCCTCGAGTCGTCCCTGTGAGATCTCGGCCTGGTAGGGCGTGTACTGAGTATACCAGCCCGGATTTTCCAGGATGTTCCTCAGGATGACGCCGGGAACGATCGTATCGTGGTACCCCATCCCGATATACGACCGAAACACCCTATTCAGCGCGCCGATCTCATGGAGTTTGCCGAGCAGTTCGTGCTCGGAAGACGCATCTGGAAGGTCCAGGTCGGTCTTGAGCCGGATGGACTCGGGGATGGTCTGATCGACGAGCTCGCCGAGGCTGTCGACGCCCAAAGAAGCCAACATCTGCTCGACATCCTGGGGCCGCGGCCCAATGTGCCGGCGGGTGAACCGACTCCCCGACTCTATTTCAAGGGACATTCGTGATCGGCTACTCGCCCACCAAGGCCTGATAGGCCGCGGCGTCCATAAGCGCATCGACCGCGCCCCGATCACCGACGCGCAACCGAATCATCCAACCAGCACCGTAGGGATCGCTGTTTACGGACGACGGCTCATTCTCCAACGACTCGTTCACCGCAACGATCTCGCCGGCGACCGGACAGTACAGATCACTCACCGCCTTTACGGCCTCGATCGTCCCAAAGGTGGCGCTTTTCTCGAAGCTCTCCCCGACCGCGGGTAACTCGATGTAGACGACGTCCCCCAACTCCCCCTGGGCATAGTCCGTAATCCCAACCTGATATACGCCGCTCTCATCGGTCGCCATCAAATACTCGTGCTCCTCGGTATATCGCAGTCCATCGGGAAACTTGGACATCACTTCTCCAGGCTAAAGCGTCTTACGGGTGGCGTGAGGTGGTCACTAACGAGGCGGATTTTTCGTCTTTTCGCGTACAAAGTATTCGGATAACTTTGACAAGACTTTGCGACCATTTCACAACGATCTCGGCGCAAAAGTATAGAGGACATGGACACGTTCAAGAAGACCGAATCCGAGATCCGTCCCGCCCTGACATCCCTCTCCGACGAAGAGCAAATGTTTCGGGAGGCGGTACGGGATTTTTCGACCTCGGAGATCGCTCCGCTCGTATCTCAGATGGATCGATCACAGGAGCTGGAGGCTGGTCTGCTCCCCCAACTCTTCGAGCTGGGTCTCATGGGGATCGAAATTCCGGAGGAGTTCGGTGGAGCCGGCTCCAACTTCTTCACATCGGTCCTGGTGGTGGAGGAGATGTCGCGGACCGATCCGGCCGTAGCCACCGTGGTCGACGTCCAGAACACGCTGGTCATCAACGCACTCAGTCGGTGGGGATCCGACGAGTTAAAGGCTCACTACTTCCCAAAGCTCGCTTCTGAGTGGGTGGGCGCCTATGCCCTCTCTGAGGCCGGAAGCGGCTCCGATGCTTTTTCGCTGAGTTGTCGAGCCACTCAAGATGGCGACGATTGGGTGCTGGAAGGGCAGAAACTCTGGATTACGAATGGAGCCGAGGCCTCCACGTTCGTTGTCTTCGCGACGGTGGATCCCGACGCGGGGTATACGGGCATCACCGCCTTCATGGTGGATCGTGACAGCGACGGGCTCTCCGTGGGGAAGAAGGAGGACAAGCTCGGAATCCGGGCGTCCTCAACGACGGAGGTGATTCTCGACACGGTGAGAGTTCCTGGCGGTAGGGTGCTCGGCGAGGTCGGGGAGGGATACAAGGTGGCCATCGAGACCCTGAACGAGGGCCGAATCGGAATCGGTGCTCAAATGGTCGGCACCGCCCAAGGAGCTCTGGATCACACCTTGCGGTACGTACGGGAACGAGAGCAGTTCGGCCGCCCTATCGGTGAGAATCAGGGCGTACAGTTCCAGTTGGCGGACGCGGCGACGGAGCTGGAGGCCTCCAGACTTCTGGTCTACAACGCGGCCCGGCTCAAGGATGCCGGAGAGGACTTCCTGGTGCCGGCGGCCATGGCCAAGCTACATTCCTCGCGGATGGCACAGAAGGTGACTTCTTTGTGTATCGATCTGTACGGTGGGTACGGATTCACCACGGAATACCCGGTAGAAAAATTTTATCGCGATTCCAAGATCGGCACGATTTACGAGGGCACGACCAATATGCAACTCCAAACGATCGCCAGGGTGCTTCTAGGATGACTGGTCTCGGGATTTGGGAAATCGGGCTGATCCTCCTGATCGTGATGTTTTTCTTCGGGGCGAAGAGGATTCCCGTGATCGGTCGCGGCCTCGGAGAAGGCATTCGGAACTTCAAGGGGGCACTCGGTCAAGGCGACGAGCCGCCCAGCGACCGCACCCTCGAGGACCCCCCGGGGAAAGACAGTCCTTAGAAGGCCCACCTGATGGAGACGGCGGCCCTCGACAACGTCGTCATCGTGTTGGACGAGCCCAAGGACGTCGTCAATGTCGCCGGCGTCGTCCGTGTCATGATGAACATGGGTCTGTCCAGGTTGCGCCTTGTGAACCCGGACGACTTCGACACGTACCGCATCGGCGGGATCGCCCACCGAAGCGAAGATCTGACGCAAACGGCGGAGACGTACGACACCCTCCAGGACGCACTGTCCGACGTGGTACTCAGTGTCGGAACCAGCGCTCGCCCCCGAACCGCACGGCGCAATTATGGCAGGCCCAGGGAGGTCGCGCCCCAAATCGTCGAGAGCACAGCCAGCGGCCTCGTCGCCCTGGTATTCGGTAGGGAAGACCGGGGGCTCACGAACGAGGGGCTCGACCTCTGTCAGACGGTGGCCATCGTGCCGACGGCCGCCGAATATCCGAGTCTCAATCTGGCTCAAGCCTGCCTGGTTCTCTGCTACGAGATCTATCTCGTAGCGTCCGAGGAGGCTCCGCTCCCCACGGGCAAACGGGACCAAGGGCCCGCCACCCGCGGGGACCTCGAGGAAATGTACGCCGCCCTCGACCGGGGGTTGCACCGAATCGATTTTTTCAAAGGGGACCGGCACCCCGAAAGTGTCATGCGCCTTCTGCGTACGATTCTGTCACGGGCCGAACCGGACCTCCGGGAAGCACGTCTGGTGCGGGCGATGGGGTTCGAGATGGAGCGCTACTTTGACCGAGATGAGGCGGGAAGCGAACGCCCCACTTCGCCCCCCTCGATATGAACTTACCCGAGCCGACCGGTACCGCACCGCTCGCCGAGCGTTATCGCGCTTTGCTCGGCTTGGGTCGCACCTTCCTGGGCAGCTCGAACTCGCGGGACCTTTACCAAACGATCTACATCGAGACCGCCAAGGTGGTCGACCGTGCGGTGTCCCAGAAGTTCGCGAGCCACCTCCGGCAGGGTCCTACGCGGAAGCGGCCATCTCCACCTCGAACGTCTCCGGATCCACCATGGGCTGCCACACTTGGATGAGCGGAAAAGTGCAAAGGAACCATCGGACGGCGTACAAGAAGATCCCTAGAAACATGAGCGCCACGACCAGCTCCGTAGCGCCCAACGTCGGAGTGTCGGGGCTACGGATCGACGGCGCCACCATGAGGTGTTTCTCCAGCCACAATCCTGCGAGTAGCACGAGTGCGACGGACCGGAAGACCATGGGAGTCATCTTCGCCTTCCGGCCGATCAGGCCCGCAAACGGAATCACGAAGCACATCACGATCAAGAGCGCCGACCACTTGCCCCAGGGCTCTTCAGCCCGGTGGATGATCCAAGCCTGCTCCCAAGGGAGTTTGCCGTACCAGATCACCAGATATTGGGAGAAGAACAGATAGGTCCAGAACACGCAGAAGGCGAAGGTGAGTTTGCCGAGATCATGGAGTTGCTGGCGGCCCATCGCCTTGTCCACGACCCCGCCCTCGCCCTTCAGAAAGATCACCGCAACTGCGGTAGCCGCGATGCCGCCCCAGAAGGCACCCATGAAGAACCAGGGGCCCATCATCGTGGAGAACCAGTGGGGTTCGAGCGACATCACCCAGTCGTACGAGAGCATGCTCATCACGAGCGCGTATACGATCACGAACGCAGGGGCCATACGCGTCATGCGTCGGTAGGAAACCACCTCCTCCACCTCCTGACCGAGCCATCCCTGGGTGAGGCGGTCGCGCCATACCTCTCGGCTGGCGTCGGAATCGGCGTGTCCCTCGGTCAAGCCCATATCCGGTCTGAGCGCCAGGTACGCGAAGTAGAGCGACATCCCGAAAAGGACGAGCACCCCGACCACGTTCCTGGTCAACAGGAACTCCATGTTGAGGTAGGCCGCCTTCCTCTGGAGGATCGGGTCCTGCGCCACCTCCGTGATCCAAGGAAAATAGGACTCGCCGAGCCCCAGCATCGGTAGGAACATCACGAACGAGATCGGAAGGAAGGCCACGAACGCCAGACTCACCCGACGTACCGACCAGTTCCACTTCGCCTTCGTGATCCACGTCACCACAGTGAGCAGTGTCGCTCCCATGGCGATGGTCGTGAAGAACAGCCAATTCGAGACGTACGACTGCCACGCTCGATCGGCGTCGATGGTCAGGGAGAAGACGAAACCCGCTAGGCCCACCACGAACATCCCGACGAACACGCTGTCCGCCTTCTTGGATCGCACGAGATACCGAATGGGAATCTCGGAGGGGACGTGAATATGACTCATCGAGCTACTCTGCCCCCGCGCCCGCCGGCGCATTGCCGGCCTGGCGCTGCAACACGCGGACATAGTTCACGATGTTCCAGCGGTCGAAGTGGCTGATTTGGTGCGCGAACGGAGGCATGAGGCCTCGGCCCACGCGCATGATTCCGTAGATATAGCCGTCGCTGAATCCGGCTACGACCGGACCGGAAAGGTCGTACGCTATCAGCAGCGGATACTTTTCGATGATGTTGGCCTGAGCACCCACGCCCGCAGGCCCATGACAGACCGCGCAAATCCGGTTGAAGAGAACCTCGCCGCGTTCGAGCGACGCCGGATCGGACGGGACTGGGTTGGGGAGGTTCTGCACCAGAGGTTCCAACAGGTCGGTTTGCGCAAACAGGGCCGGCATGAGACCCGGCTCTGGCTGCCCCGTGTTCAGGCGGCCCGGTCCCGGAGTGTTGTTACCGGAGGCGAAGGGCACGCTATTTTCGGGCGGCGCGATCGTATTCTCGTACGGATCGAACGACCTCGAATCACGCATGTGACGGCCGAACCAATACGCGGCCACGTCGTCGAGGGGCGTACACGCCCCCGATGTGAGGAGTAATGCGCCGACCCACGCCATGCGAGTGTTACGAGCCACCGTGCTACTCATCGGTCCCCCCCTTGCCCACCCGCGCCCGCCATGGCCCTGGGTCGCATCGGCGTCGGCAGCACTTCCTTGAGCTCGGCGATGGCCACCGGAGGAAGCAGCCGCGTGAAGAGCAGGAACCAGAACCCGAACCAGGCGAAGCTCCCCAACACAATGCCCATCTCTACGACGGATGGCCGATAGAGTCCCCAGGCGAACGGCTCGTACTCGTGATGCAGCGAAGTGACGATGATCACGTACCGCTCGAACCACATGCCGATGTTGACGAAAATCGAGATCACGAACAGCGCGGGAATAGAGTACCGAACTCTCTTGAACCAGAGCATGACGGGAACCATGCCGTTGCAGACGAGCATGGTCCAACTGGCCCACCAGTAGGGGCCGAAGAGGCGCGCCCAGAAGGCGGCTCGCTCCACCTCTTCACCGCTGTACCACGCCATGAAGAATTCTGAGAGGTAGGCGTAAAAGACGATCAGCGACGTCAGCAGGCACAGCTTCGCCATGGCGTCGTAGTGCTTGTTCGTGAGGTACGCCTCGAGCCTAAAAGCCTTCCGGAGCGGCACCGTCAGCGTGATCACCATCGCGATGCCCGAGAAGATGGCCCCGGCTACGAAGTAGGGGGCGAAAATGGTGGCGTGCCAGCCGGGCACGATGGCCACAGCGAAGTCCCAGGACACCACCGAGTGGACCGACAGGACCAGAGGCGTGGCCAACGCAGCCATGAAGATGTACGCCTTCCCGAAGTGGTGCCACTCGCGGTCCGTGCCGCGCCAACCCAGCGAGATGACCTTGTACAGCTTTTTCCGCAGGCCCGTCGCCGCGTCCCGCGCGGCCGCTAAATCCGGAACCGTGCCAAGGTAAAAGAAGACCGCCGAGACCGTGAAATACGTAGTCACCGCAAAGACGTCCCACACCAAGGGCGAGCGAAAGTTGGGCCACAGGAAGCGGCTGTTCGGATACGGAATCAGCCAATACCCATGCCAGACGCGTCCCATGTGGATGAGCGGGAACAACCCCGCGGTCATGACCGCGAACACCGTCATCGCCTCGGCCGCACGGTAGATGGACTGGCGCCACGGTGCGCGGAACAGAAAGAGGATCGCAGAGATCAGCGTTCCCGAGTGTGCGATACCGACCCAGAAAACGAAGCTCGTGATATAGGCGCCCCAGCCCACGGGACTCGTGAGCCCGGAGACGCCGATGCCCTTCCACATCTGAAAGATCCACGCGCTCAACCCGAGCCCCATCCCGGCGAGGGCCAGCGCTAGGAGCGCCCACCAGCCCCGGCCAGGAGGGCCAAGGGCCTTCAATACGTCGCGGTTGACCTCTTCGAGCCAATGGACATCCGGGTGCGGGACCGCCCCGCGCTGCACTTCGGTCGCGGTGCTCATCAATGCTCCCCGGAATCCACTTCGTGGAACGTCACCTTCTTCAAGTAGCTCACCGCAGGCTGCGTATTCACGAGTTCGTCCAGCACCCGGTACGCCCGCTCATCGAGTGAGGCCTGCGCCACCCGCGACCCGGAATCCCGGATGTTGCCGAACACGATCGCTTCGGCCGGGCAACTCTGCTGGCACGCCGGAATGATCTGGCCATCCGCGATCGTACTTCCCTCCACGGCCGCCCGGTCCTGGTGCTCCCGAATCCGATGGATGCAGAAGGAGCACTTCTCCATGATCCCGTTCTCCCGGACGGTCACGTCGGGATTCAGCTGCCAGTTGAGCGGCTCCGGAATGTGGCCCAGGCCCTCGCGCACGGGCTCCTCGTCCGTAAAGGTATACCAGTTGTAAACCCGGACCTTGTACGGGCAGTTGTTCGCGCAATACCGCGTCCCCACACAGCGGTTGTATACCTGCGTGTTGATTCCATCGGGCGTGTGATACGTAGCGAAGACTGGACATACAGGCTCGCAAGGCGCGTTTCCGCAGTGCTGGCAAATCATGGGTAAGAAACGCACGTCCAACGATCCCGCTTGGTACGCGTCCACCGCCTCGTAGTAGCGCTCCAACCGGATCCACCCCATATCGCGACCCATCGTGACCTGGCCCTCGCCGACCCAGGGCACATTGTTCTCGGCCTGACAAGCCGTCACGCAGGCACTGCAGCCGGTGCACTTGTCCAGGTCGATGGCCATCGACCACCGGGGCTCTTCCTCATCCCCATACTCGCCGTGGCGAGAACCCTCGAGCGGGAAGTCCTGGGGACGACCCTCAGTCTCGACGGGCACGAAGCCTCCGACCCCCTGAAGCTCCTGTAGTGGACCGTGGCTCTCCTCCTCGGCCCCGGCACCGAGGCTCGTGAGCGCGACGGCCGGCGTAATGGGCCGATTGCTCTGCGAGTCCGACCCGGCGATCGACGCGAGTGGCCGGCGGCGGCCAGTCGGCGCCACATCCACCTTGGTCACGAAGTGCACCAACCCACCCGAGAGGGATTCGGCTTCGCTCGGGAGAAGGTCCAGAGCGTTGACGCCATTTCCGTTGGCGAAGCGTCCGGCGCTCGTGTGTCCACCACCCATAGGCACCGCGATCACGTCTTCACGGATCCCGGGATATGTCCAGAGGGGCGCCTCGATCGACCCGTGTTCGGTCGACAACACGACCACATCTCCCGCCCGAAGGCCGAGGGCCTCCGCGCGGTTCGGATGCATCTCGACCCACGAATGCCAAGCGATCTTGCTCACCGGATCGGGCAACTCCTGCAGCCACGGCCGATTGGCATTCAGGGCGCCGTCGCCATACCGAGCGGAGGGGTAGACCATCAGATGCAAATCCCCCGTACCCTCGAAGGCCGGCGGATCGAACACGAGACCGCGATCGGGCTGACGAAGTGTCTCTGACGCACCGGACGGGGTGGTCCCGACCTGCGCGACTCCCGTTCTGAGCGACTCGTGCCAGAAGGCATCGGCGTCGGCCGCCCCAGCCATCGTTGCAAGGTCGGCCCAGCGGACGCGCAAGTGATCGAAGAACGTCACCGACCCGAGGTCCTGTCCCATTCGAGTGGCCACTGAGAGAAGGACGTCTCCGGCCTGCTTCGAATCGAAGTGGGGAACCGGGCGCATGGCAGGCTGCCGTACCGTCCACTGGCCAGGGCGGGACGAGGTGTCGCCCCAAGACTCGAGGAAGTGCCGATCCGGAAGGATCAGATCCGCCTCCGCGGCCGTCTCGTCCATCGCCGAGGCAAACGACACCTTGAAGGGAACGCTGGCGAATGCCTCCCGGAAACCGGACGACGCGGGAAGAGCATAGGCGGGATTGCTCGCGTGCACGAGCGCGGCACCCACCTGACCCGCACGCATCGCCTCGATGGCCTGCCGCATCGGAGCGAAGCCGGCTGACGGGGCATCGAGCTGAGGAGCGTCGTAATGGACCGTGCGCCCGACATTTCCAGCAACGGCATTCAAAATCGCTATCGCGACGTTGGCCGCTGTGGCACCCCGGTGCAGCCCGGCGGTGCCCGGACCTAGTGCCAGGCTCGGGCCGGCCGCGAACCGCTCCGCGAGTTCGCGGATACTCTCAGCCTCGACCCCCGCCGTACTTGCAACGTTTTCGGGAGTATAGGCGGCTACGATGTTGCGGTAGGGCCCCGCGCTCGCTCCGCCACCGGCCACGACATTCGCCATCGCGAGCGCCACCAGGGCCTCGCTCCCCGGCTGGATCGGTAGCCAATCGTCGGCGTTCTGCCCGGTCAGCGAGAGACGGGATCCCACGAACGCAAATCGCCCCTTGGCGCCGTCCTCGTCCACCCCACTCATGCGCGAAAATCCCCGTCCGTCTCGAACCGGCGAAAGCCAACTCTCCAGGAAGTCCGCACCGAAAGAAACCAGGAAGCGGGCCTCCTCGAGATCATACCAGGGAACGACATCTCTTCCGAAGGCGATCCGACTCGCCTCGCGGAGTGGTGCCTCGGCCAGGGGGTCGTACCGGATCACCCGCCCGCCAGTCGCCCCAGCGAAGTCAGAAATAAGCCCCGCCAGGGAAGGACCGGCGATTCCCGTAAACAGGTAGTACTCGCCCGCAGACCCCAGGCGATCCGCAACCATCTGCTCCGCGTCGTCCCATGAAATCGACTGGAGCTCCCCACCCTGCCGGAGCATTGGACCCGTAAAACGGTCCGGGTTATAGAGCGCCTGGAGACTCGAGTGGCCACGCGAGCAAAGCGCTCCTCTCGACACGGGATGTTCGGGGTTCCCCTCGACCTTCACGACACGCCCTTCCCTCGTGCGTACCCACATGCCGCATCCGGCCTCGCACTCTCCACATACCGTCGTGTACCACGTAGCCACGCCCGGGGTGATGTCCTCCGGAGGCACCACGTAGGGCAGGAGCCTCTCGACCTTTTCGGTCGAGCAGCCCCACACACCGGCACCCGCACCGCTGGCGCCCAGAACCCTCAGGAAGTCCCGTCTCTTAAGTCCGTCGGTCATGTCGGCTGGCTTTCGGAATCAGTAGTGGCAGACGGCGCAGTCCCGGGAGACACCGCGCTCCATGTGGCAACTGACGCACCACCCCATCGCAAGGGGTTGGTTGACCTCCTCGATCACGGTCATCTCTCGGACATCTCCATGGCAGGTCGCGCAGTCGATTTCAGCCGCGATGTGCCTCATGTGCGGGAAGTGGACGTGGTCCGCGACCTTGTAGATCCGTATCCACGGAATCGGCTCCTGATTCGCCCAGTAATCTCGGACCTTCTGGATCTCCGCCTGCTGTCGTTCATCGGTCCCACCGATAATCTGGTGGCAGCCGAAACAGGTCCCGACCGGGGGGATGCCGGCATCGACCGACCGCTCCGCCGAGAAGTGGCAGTATTGGCAGTCGATTCGGTCCTCGCCCGCGTGAATGGTATGGGGGAACGCGATCGGCTGGACCAGTTCGGCCTCGCCGTCGGTGACCGTGACCGCCGCACCACTCTCCTGGGCTTGTACGAACGCCGGTAAAGTCAGGAGCGTGAGAGCGACGACGGATGCACCTATCCATCGCTTCGTCATATACACTGCCGTGCGGATGGGGGTGGGAGGGTATAGGGTTCGTTGGTCTTAAACGGCGGGGAAAGTATGTGAGCCTCCAGATCGTGTCAACGCTGCCGCGCTCTCGAAAAATCTCTCCTACAGTCTATAAAAACAGGGTATATATAAGAACCTTTTCTACGCACACGTGTTTTATTTCCCCCGCCCTCGACGGGCCTGCCGAACGTTGGATGGAGACGGACTTTGACCGATATCGCAGCCATCACCAAACCCCCACCGACGCTCGATTTGCTCGAGAGCCTGGTCGCCGAGGTCGAGGAGGTTTTCCACGGCAAGAAGGAAGTTGTCCGTCTTGCCGTAGCGGCGCTGCTCGCCCGGGGGCATATCCTCTTCGAGGACGTTCCCGGGGTAGGAAAAACCACGCTTGCTCATGCCCTCGCGACTGCTTTGGGGCTTTCGTTCCGGCGCATCCAATTCACGAGCGACCTCCTCCCCTCCGATGTGCTGGGCGTGTCGATCTTCAACCCGCGCAGCTCGGAGTTCGAAACCCGGCTCGGGCCGATCTTCACCAATCTCGTCCTGGCGGACGAGATCAACCGAGCGCCCCCGCGTACCCAGAGTGGGCTTCTCCAGGCCATGGAGGAGGGGCAAGTGAGTCTGGACGACGAGACGTTCGAGCTGCCACAGCCCTTCATGGTCATGGCGACGCAGAACCCCCTCGAACATCACGGCACGTATCCGCTTCCCGAAAGCCAGGTCGACCGCTTCCTCATGCGGCTCACCATCGGATACCCAGGCGAAGGAGCCGAGCGAAGGATTCTCATGGAATCCACGACCGAGGAGCCATGGGAGCAGCGCATCAAGGCCGTTCTCGAGCCGGCCCAGGTTCTTGGTCTTCAGCGGGAAGTTTCACGGGTCGAAGCAGACGATTCCCTCGTCGGGTACGTGATGGCCATCGTACAGAGAACCCGCGTCGAGCCACGACTCCAGATGGGTGTGAGCCCCCGCGGCGCCATCGGGTTGTTGGGCGCGTCCCGGGCTTATGCTCTTCTCGGCGGCCGAAATTTTCTGGTGCCGAGCGATGTGCAGAGGCTCGCCGTGCCGTGCCTGGCCCATCGAATCCTCCCGGTGGGGGCGAGCGCCGCCAGCCACGAAGCGCATGAAGAGGCCGGTGCAATCGTGACGGACATTCTCGAGGACATCGCGGTCCCCGTCTAGATCGGGGTCCGCACGGCGAGGTCGATGCTGACCACTCTACGAGAAGCCTGGAGGAGGCTCCGCGGCTGGCGGAGAATCCGTTTCACGACCGGCGGCGCCCTGTTCAGCGTAGGATCGCTCCTTATCGGGGGCGCGGCGGTCAACACCGGAAACAACCTGCTCTTTCTTCTCCTCGGAGCCATGCTCGGCTTCATCGCGTTGTCCGGCTGGCTCTCCGAGCGCGTCCTGCGCCGGCTGGAGATCCGCAGGCATAACCCCCGGGGCGTCACGGTGGAGAAACCGATTCGCATCACGTACTACGTGTCGAACCGGAAGCGCCTGTTCCCCACCCTCACCACTTACCTGTTCGAAAAGGGGCTCCCCGAACCCGCGTTCGTCAGTCGCGTCGGAGCCGGCGAATCGGTGACCGTGGTCTCGGAGAATCGCTTCCTTCAGCGCGGCGTCTACCCGCTCGAGACACTGACCCTCTCCACGTCCTTCCCCTTCGGGTGGTTCATCAAGGAGCGTGACGTACCGCTACCCGGCGAGCTCGTCATTTGGCCCCGATCCGACCGACCGGTACGCCTTCCAGTACCTCCCGGCGGACGTGGCAGGCCACAGTTTTCTGACTCTTCAGGAGCCGCTCCCGGTGCTCGCGGCGAGTATCGGGGACTGCGAGAGTACCGTGTCGGAGACGACCCGAGGGACATCCATTGGAGAACCACGGCCAAGATCGGCAGGCCGGTGATAAGAGAGTACGACCTGGACACAACCGAGATCGTGCGGATTTGTCTGGACACGCGAGGGGAGCCCGGAGGTGCGGCCGAGGTAGCCATCGAAATCGCGGCCGCGGTGGCCGCCCAAGCGTACCGAGTCGGACGCCGGTTTGGAATTACTACGTGTACCTCGGACTTGGCTCCTGGTGGCGGTTCCGGTCAGTTCGAGCGAGTGCTCGACCTTCTCGCGCGGGTGGACTTCGATCCATCCGCTCCCCACCTGGTACCGCCCATCGACCCGATGGGTTGCGTCCTCGTGTCTCTGTCGGGTACACGAAGAGGATCGTACGGGGCCTACATCGATCCTGCTCGCGGCTCCGCGGGAGGTCCCTACACACACGCGGGAGTGGGTGAAATGGATCGGAGGGCAGGATGAGCCTCGACCTCCTGCACCGGCGTCTGGTCGTGGGCATGGGGTTCGTCGCCCTCACGGCGTTTGCCGGAGGTGCGGGTTTCCAGCCGATCAGCACAGCCCTGGCGGCTCTCGCGCTGGCACTCGCCTTCGTTTGGCAACCCGATTCCGACCTCTCCCTGCGACTCGAGCGCCTCTGGCTGCCCGTCGCGGGGGTCCTTCTGCTGCGATCCCTGTATCACTGGTTCCTGATCGGGGACGATGTCGTAGTCCCTGTTGTGGACCTTCTTCTGCTCCTCTTGTGCGCGGAGGCTCTCAGATCGCTCGAGGCTCACAACGACGCCCGTCTGTACACCCTTGCCTTCGCGCTACTTCTCGCTTCAACGGCTTACCGACCCGGGGTGCTCTTCGCCCTGGCTTTTGTCGGCTACGTCGTGTTGGCTACCCTCGCGCTTGTCGTTGGGCACCTCCGGTGGAAGGCCGGACGGCACGGTGTCAGAGAGAAAATGGTGGGCCGGGGATTCCTTACGGGCATGGCCGGGCTCTCCGGCGTCGTGCTGTTAACGAGCTCGTTGGTCTTCATCGCCTTCCCAAGACTGTCGAGGGGGTGGGCCGCGCGCGGAGAGGTCCTCGCCACATCCATCGCCGGATTCGCCGACCAGGTTTCGATCGGAGAACACGGCTCCAGAATTTATCCGAACCCGGAGATCGTTCTCCGGGTGGAGTTCCCCGACGGAGCCCCCGAGAACCTTTTCAGCCTTCACTGGCGAGGCCGCTCTTACGACCGCTTCGACGGCGTGCGCTGGAGCCGATCGATCGGACTTCCGCCGTCCATCGGCCCGGCGCAATGGTACCAGGCGTGGGGACCAGGGCGAGTCCGGCAGGAGATCTACGGTGCCCCGCTGGACGTGGATGTGCTCTTCGCACTCCACCCCTTGTTGGAGGCGCGCTCCGACAACCCGAGAATCCAACCGCTCTTCGACAACGCGGGCGACCACATCTACTGGGGCTCGGGCGCCCCGTCGTACGAGGCCTTGTCCGTGGCGGACCGCCCCGCACCCGAGGCGTTGCGGGAGGCACGCTCCGGGTTTTCCCCAGCCCGTAGGTATTACACGCAGCTGCCCCGTCTTCCCGAGCGGGTGAGCAACCTCGCGGACTCGCTCACACAGGGACTGGATAACAATTACGACCGGGTGGCCGCGATCAACGACTTCTTTCATACGGAATTCGACTACACCCTCGAACTCCCGCGCTCGGCCCAGGAGGCCACGTTGGAATTTTTCCTCTTCGAGCGCGGAGAAGGCCACTGCGAGTACTTCTCGACGGCCATGGTGGTCCTCTTGAGGAACCTGGGTATCCACGCACGGGAGGTGAACGGCTTCCTGGGTGGGCAGTGGAACGGCTTCGGTCAGTACCTCGCCGTGACACAAAACCAGGCCCACTCGTGGGTAGAGGTGTGGTTCCCGGAGTACGGATGGGTCCAGTTCGACCCCACGCCGGGAGGAGCCGGAACGTCCGCGGTGGTCACGTCCTGGCTGTGGCCGGGACGCTTCCTGTTCGACGGACTCCAGCACCGATGGAATAAGTGGGTCCTCGACTACAACCTGGAATCACAATCCGGACTCTACCAGCGCATCGCCGAACTGCTGGGAGGACGG
This sequence comes from Longimicrobiales bacterium, assembly GCA_965248195.1. Lineage (GTDB taxonomy): Bacteria > Gemmatimonadota > Gemmatimonadetes > Longimicrobiales > Gaopeijiaceae > UBA822. The sequence continues at coordinate 676,327 of CBDFIQ010000001.1, forward strand.
GTCTCCGAGAGCCCAATTTCTTCAAGTCAAACGCCGGCCACACGGGTCGGCATGGGATGGATGTTGCTCATGGTAATGGTGATGACCCTGAGCGCGGCTGTCCTGTTCAGAAGGTCCGGCGGCCATTCACCGGAAGCGGAGCTCTACCTCCAGCTCCGCGAAAGTTGCCGCCGGGCTGGCTTCAAGGCGGACGAAGGAGTTGCGCCGCTATTGCTGCTCGATGAACTCGCCCGTGTCGGGCATCCCGCCCGTACACGCGCGCGGAGGCTCGTGGACCATTATCTCCGTTCCCGATTCGGCGGGCAGGAGTTGGACGTCCGGGAACGAAAGGAGATGAAAGACGACCTCGCCAATGTGCGGCGGGCCCTCCGACGAACACGCGCACCGACAGATGCACCGGAGCTTCGCTTGTAGCGAGAGCATAAAGGCGATGCTACTGTGTTGCTACGATGAACGCAGCGAACGAGTCCTCAAACGCGGTGCCTCTTCCGAGCGGCGAGCACCTCGCAACCATCAGCCACGATGGCAGCTTCTGGGAGGTCTACCTCGAGTTCGAGGACGACCCCAGAATACCCACGAGTTACCGGGGCCTCCTCTGTTTCTCTCCCGCAGCCAGTACCGGAGCGGCCTCGGCCTGGCGCACGACCACCATCCTGATCGAGTCTTCTCATGAGGCGGTCGTGAGCAAGGCTCGGGCCTTCGAGGATTTCCAGCTCCAGAGCCTCCTTCGCTCGGTTCTTCCTGATCCGGAGTGATCGGGTCGCCAGGGATCAACCCGGTTGCCGCCCTTGGCAATCGCTGTAGATTCTGCCTGCTATCGCGCAAATTACAGGAGGTCGGATGGCCATCTATCGCACGCTCTACTATACGGATGTGTCCATCGGAGTGGGTGGGCGGATCACGATTCCACAGGGGTTGCGAGACGACTTGCGGCTCGCTGCCAAGGACTCTCTTACCGTGCGTCTCGAAGAAACCTCCGACGGCCGGCGGCAGATGGTGATTTGGCGCTCGGAAGAGCAGGACGAAGAATGAGGTCAACCATTTTCCTCTAAATCCATCCAGCGTATCAAACCCGCGAAAACCGAAGCACCATCGTGATGCCACCAAGGTGGTGGCCACGGCGCCTTTTCGAATGATGTAACCCGTGTGGCGCCGGCCCGGTAGAGCGCCTCCGCCAACATCGGCAGGCGATCTTCCGCCCCTTCGACCGCCACCGTCTGTAAATAGCCCCCAACCTCTCCCAACGAATTCGCGACCCCGCAAAGGTCGGGCGTAGGAAAAAGGGAAATGACCCGGTTCAGACAGGAGGGCGTGAAACCCAATTCCTCCTCGAGAATCACCGTCCAGAAGCTATCGTCCGCTCGGAATACACGGACGCCGCTCCCGGAGGCCTCGCGGAGTTCGGCGGATCCTCTCATTTGGTGGACGGCCGAGGCGTCGGCGGCCGTGAGGTTACCGCCCGGTAGCTCCGCCTCGAGGTCGGCCATGGCTGAGGCCAACAGGGCGGCCCATCCTCCGGGGTCGACCGCTCCTCCCTCCTCTACGTAGATCGCATGCGCAGAGACGCAACCCCGCTGATCGAACATCGATACCGCGCGCGCGGCCACTCGGGCCACGCGAGGCGCTCGCTCGGCGGTGAGCGCTGCACGCCCCACCAGGCCGACGCTGAGACGGTGATGGTATGCGATGAAGCGCGCTGTTACGGGCGTTCGGTTCCTGAGCGACTTGATCGCTTCGTTGCCGCCGTACGCCACCACGGCCTCAGCCCTCCGCAGCGCGAGGTCCTCCAGGGGGGAAGAACCGCCGGGCCAATACGTCACCGCCAGCGAGTCCGAGAGCTCGGGCGCCTCCTCGGCGAGCGCCTCGGCGAAGAGCACGGGCAGGACCACATCGCCTAAACCGGGCTTTAGGAGGACCGCTGATTTCACGAGCAGCGCGCGAATCATCGACGTTACGCTTACCCCGGGAACCGTTCCCGCACCCACATGAAACGTCAGCAGCGGGCCTTTGGCACGGACGCTTCGGCCCTCATCCAGTCGGCAGAATCCGTCCAGCACGCCCGGGTCCTGAAGCTCCCGCCGCAGAAGTTCGGTGAGCCGCTCCGCGGTCCAGTCACGGGCCATGCCGGTCAGAATCTCCGAGGCCATCTCCTTGGAAAGGCCCGAGGTGGGAACCAGCAAATCGATCGCCTTGTGGCGAATCGGATCGGAGGAGTCCAGGAACCGATCCGCCACCCGTCCGACGCAGGTCACCAGGTCCCGAACCGGCACGTCGGCGAGTCGCTCACCCGCCTCCCTCAGGGCCTGCAGGAGCCGCTCCGCGGCATCGCCTGGCCACCCCGCCGGATAACGAATTGTGACACTCTCGGAGACGTCGATGGTCTCCAAGTCAAGCGTCGGAGGGGCGGTCGGCAACTCACTCGAAAAAGATGGGAGTCGGAAGGCGTCGAAGGTCGTCTTCACGACGGCACACCCGACAGAAGGTCGTCCATCGCAAGGGAGCAGCCACGCGGCTCGGCACCCTGGGCCCTGCCGAGCACCCGGAAACCGTCATCAACGGCAACTCCCAGGTCCTCGGTGAGGACCACCATCACCGACCCAGCGTTGGCCAGGTCGTAGTGGCAGAGCAAGCCCGGTTCCCCCATCGGAAGTGCCGAGAGCGTGTTCGGATCGAGCACGCGCGTGCGGACCCAGGGAGGCGGAACATGCCGGCGGGCCTCCAGGGTGATGTCGGACGTCGCCACGCCCGGGCCATCGTAAAACTGTGAGAGCAGCTCGGTCATTCCATACTCGTTCACGATCGCCTCGAAGGGGACTCCGTGGGCCTCCGACAAGCACGCGTAGAACTCCGTACGCTCCAAAACTCGAGAGCGGCCCTTGAAGCCCCCAGTTTCCATGATCAGTGAACCCGGAGGCAAGTCGAATCCACCGTTCCGCCCCCGCAACCATTCCAGCCAGTGGACGAAGGCGAAGGCTGTACCGGCAAGAAGAATCGGAGTCTCGCGGGCGGTCGCCCCCACCAGCGCGTCACTCAGCCCCGCCGTGTCGATCACTCCCTCCTCCGTGACGAAGAACCCCCCTTCCCCCGCCGAGAGCCCATCGAGCGCGGCACCCAACATGAAGCTCAACGAAGACTCGGGGACGCGAGCCGGCGCGGGCGTGAGAGCCAAGAGCGGAAGCGTCGGCCCTTCCCCAGGCGGCCGATCCGGCCCACCCCGCCCACCTGCGTAGAGATGGCGTCTCATGTTCGGAATCAGCGAATCCTTGTACAACTCGAGGTCGAGGACGTGGTGCTCCCCTCGGCGTCCGGCACCCGTGGTTCCGCTCGTCCGGAACACGCGCTGCACCCGCGAAGAGTCTCCGGACACCAGCGAAACCGCCCTGAACGCCGATGCAGGGACCCATGGAATCTCTCTCCAACCCACCACAGTGGACGGCGTAACGCCCCGTTTGCGGGCATATGCCGCGTAGACCGGATTGGTCTCGAATTGGTAGGCGAAAACCCTTTGCGCCCAGGAGTCGAACACATCGTCCGGCCAGGGCTCGCCGGTGCTTTCTCTGAAGGCCGTACCCAAAGCGTGTGCCAGGCCGGCAAAGGCCTTATCCAACTTCATGACGGGTATAAGCCATTATACAACAACGCTTTACGTATATAGATGGTTTGGCATATTTCGTCTGAGTCACTCAAAGTAACCGCCGCCAGCGCGGCCATCTACTCCCCGGCAAAGTGAAAAAGCTCACCCCGAGCGTTCGGAAGGTGGCCGTCTTCTCCGTTGGGCTCCCAGAGAAGTGAGTCTGCGTCTTAGCTTGCGGTCACATCACTGACCCGTAACTTATTCGTCCCCCCGGGGTGAACGGGCTGGCTTCGCAATGCGACAGATCCCACTCCTCTTAGGCGCACTCATCCTCGGTGCCTGCGACTCACCTACCGATACAGGCCCCGTTGCGACCACGGTCATACTCTCGTCCGCGACGCTGAGCTTCTCATCGGTGGGTGAGACACACCAGCTTACTGCGACTGTCAGTGATCAGAACGGGGCTGCGATGAGCGGAGCGTCAGTTGCGTAGGCGTCCTCCGCGACAACCGTCGCGAGCGTCTCGTCCACGGGCCTCGTCACGGCCGCAGCCGACGGAACGGCAACGATCATGGCGACTTCGGGCTCCGCGACCGAAGCTGCGTCTGTCACCGTCCAGCAGGTTGCGGCCTCGATCACGCTGTCGCCGATGCAGTTGAGCTTCTCGTCGGTGGGTGAGACACAACAGCTTGCCGCGACGGTCAATGATCAGAACGGGGCTGCGATGAGCGGAGCGTCAGTTGCCTGGGCGTCCTCCGCGTCAACCGTAGCGAGCGTCTCGGCCACGGGCCTCGTCACAGCCGAAGCCGACGGAACGGCAACGATCATGGCGACTTCGGGCTCCGCGACCGAAGCTGCGTCTGTCACCGTCCAGCAGGTTGCGGCCTCGATCGTACTTTCGCCGACGCAGTTGAGCTTCTCATCGGTGGGCGAGACACAACAGCTCACCGCGACCGTCCATGATCAGAACGGGGCTGCGATCAGCGGTGCATCACTTACGTGGTCGTCCTCTGCGTCAACCGTCGCGAGCGTCTCGTCCACGGGCCTCGTCACAGCCGAAGCCGACGGGACGGCAACGATCACGGCGACTGCGGGCTCCGCGACCGAAGCTGCGTCTGTCACCGTGCAGCAGGTTGCGGCCTCGATCACGCTGTCGCGGACACGGTTGAGCTTCTCATCGGTGGGTGAAACACGACAGCTTAACGCGACCGTCCGTGATCAGAACGGGGTTACGATCAGCGGTGCATCACTTACGTGGTCGTCGGACCACCCAGGCGTCGTGAGGGTCAGTAGTAGTGGGCAGGTAACGGCCGTATCAGTCGGGTCGGCAACGATCTCGGTCGAGGTCACGGGCGGCAATCAGCGGGTGACCCAAAGCCTATCGGTTACCGTCGAACCGCCGGTCTTGGAGCCCAGCGACCTCTGCACTCAAAACGTCGGCACTGCGACCGCGACGTTCGAGGACTCGAGGCTAGAGGCGGTGATCAGGTGGGCACTCTCGATCGGTTCTCAGGACGCACTCACATGCAACCTGCTCTCGAGCATCACCGAACTGCGGGTCGAGAACACGGGGCACCCGAACAGGGAGATAAGCTTGGTTGGGATTCAGAATCTTACCGGCTTGGCGGACCTCTCACTCAACGGCTGGGGGGGGGGATCGCCGACATGAGCGCCCTGAGCGGGCTCACGAGCCTGACGAGGCTCTACCTCGTCTTCAACGAGATCTTCGACATCAGCGCCCTGAGCGGGCTCACGAGCCTGACGTTGCTCGACCTCTACGGCAACTTGATCACCGACATCAGCACGTTGAGCGGACTCACGGGCCTGACGGACCTCTGGCTCACGCAAAATCGGAACCTGAGCAATATCCAGCCTCTGCTGGATAACACAGGGCTCGGAGCGGGCGACACTGTCTTCCTTGGGTCCACAAGCGTGAGTTGCGCGGACGTGGCTGTGCTGCAAGCCAAGGGAGTGACGGTGAGCTCCGGCTGTCCGTAAAGCCCCGCCAGATCCCCTGGCTTCACGTCTTCGTGGAGGGCGTGGTGATCGTCGGCAAACAGCCTATCCGTCCTCCTACTCGTAGGGCTCCACGTCCTTCAGATCACGCACGCTCAAGAACTCGATCTCTTGGGCATCGGGCTGCTGATCGCCTTATTCGCATCAGGCGGCCGCTCCGCGGCCGCGACCCCGAACGGCCCGTCCAGCCCGTGCGCCGGTCTGCTCACCGTCTCTCAGTGTCACCTGGCCATTCACCACCACGAGGGGGATACCGAGGGGATACTGATGGGGATCCTCGAAGGTGGCCTGATCGGCTACGGTGGTGGGGTCGAACGCCACGAGATCGGCAAACGCACCGGGCTCGACCACGCCTCGGTCGGCCAGGCCGATCTTTCGCGCCGGCAGAGCCGTCACCTTGTGCACGGCCAGCTCCAAAGGCAGTGCTCCGGACCGCACGTAGTGACCCATCAGACGTGGAAATGTCCCATACCCCCGGGGGTGGGGAGAGCCCCCCGAGAGGGCTCCGTACGGGGCATACGACCCCCCGTCCGAGCACACCATGCCGAGCGGATGGGCCAGGATCTCAGCCGTGTTCTCCTCCGACATCCCGAACCCGATCATCCCCACACCGTTCCGCTCCTCGACGATCAAACGGACGGTGAGCGCGAACGGTTCCTCGCCCCTCTCCTGCGCCAACTCCCCCAGACGACGGCCCCGCACGTATGCGTTACGGGCGGTCCGGGTGGAGCTGATCTGCACGGCATCCCAAGAGCCCAGGAGTGCCACTTTTGCACGTGCCAAGCGCTCGATCGCCGGAAGCTGGGCGGGATCTTGCAGACGACGGATGAAGGCACCGCTCCCGCCCGCCCGCGCCCACGCGGGAAAGAGATTGGAAAGCCCCGTGGCGTAAGCGACGTAGGGATATCGATCGAAGTGAACATCGAGGCCGGCGGCCCGAGCCGCCTCAATGGACCGAAGAACGGCGTTCGCCTTCCACCAATTCCGTTCGCCCTGGGCCTTGAGATGCGATACCTGAACCGGTACCCCAGCCATCCGGCCCACGTGGAGGGTCTCCTCGACCGCCGCGAAGAGGCCATCGTCCTCGTTGCGCATGTGAGACGCATACGGATAGCCGGTCCCCCGTAGCTCCCTGGCGAGCTCCACGAGCTCATTCACGTCGGCGAAGGATCCGGGTGTGTACTCCAGACCCGACGAAAATCCCACCGCACCCTGATCGAGCGCCTCCCCGATCAGTCCGCGCATACGCTGTATCTCATCTTCCGTGGCGGGTCGATCTGCTCCGCCGACCACCAGTCCCCGGATGGTCCCGTGGCCGATCATGGTGGCGAGGTTTACGGTGGCGGGAGCGCGGTCCAGCCGATCCAGAAACCCTCCGAGGTCCCGGAAGTCGATGTCGACTCCGTATGCATCACGGTATCGATCGCGTATGCCTCGGAACCCGGCGTCGGACATAGGACCCACCGAGTTTCCGTCCTGGCCCACGATCTCCAACGTGACCCCCTGGCGGACGCGGCTCTCCGCGTTCGGGTTGACTAGGAGAGAGAGGTCGGCATGGGAGTGGATGTCGATGAACCCAGGCGCAAGGGCCATCCCGGCCAGGTCGATCTCCTCGGACCCGGTCGCCGCGACCCTTCCCACTTCGGTGATACGATCACCCGTGACCGCAACGTCCAACTCCATCCCGGGCGCGCCCGTACCGTCGAACACCGTAGCGCGGCGCAGGACCAGATCCGGCTCGGCTCCGGAGCTGATCCCAGGCGCGATTCCGGTGGTATTCTCGGTGGCGATCCCGCGTCCGACGCGGCCTCGGGCAAGGCCGAGGCCCAGAGCTCCGGCCGCCCCGGCTGCACCGATCAGACTACCGGTTCGAATGAAGGCGCGACGTTTCAAAACGAGCCTCTCAAGACGACCCTCCCTCATCCACCGGTCCGCTCCTCGGGCCGACCTGCCTCATTCCAGGCCGGCGCGCTGGAGGCATCAGCAAGCGCCCGCACGGCCATGATGATCGTCTCGACGGCCAACACAATATGGTCGAGGTCCACCTTGTCCACCTCGTCGGAAGGACGGTGGTAGTCGCTGTGCAAGTTGAACGAAGACAGTGTGTGCGCCGGAATCCCCTCGTATGCGAACCTCACGTTGTCGCTCCGGAAGAAAAAGTTTTGGTCGGGATACGGATCGGCAATGACCGGAACCCCCAGAGACGAAAAAATCTCTCCCACCGTGGAGCGGTCGTAACCGGTGGCCCACAACATGCCCGGACCACCGGCCAAACTGTCCGGCCGCCCGATCATCTCGACCTGTAGCTGAGCGACCGTCTGATCGAGGGGCAGGGCGGGGTGATCTAAATACCACCGGCTTCCCAAGCCCCCGACCTCTTCACCTGTAAACAGAGCGAAGACCACAGTTCTCCGGGGGGGCCTTCCGGAAGCGAGGTCTCGCGCGGCCTCCAACACGGCCACCACACCGGACGCGTCGTCATCGGCGCCGTTGTAGATGGAATCCCCGTCCACGGGACGCCCCACGCCGACATGATCGAAGTGAGCGCCGACGACGATCACCTCGTCGGCCACCGTGGGGTCCGAGCCATGGACGATCCCAATGAGATTACGGTCCGAGATGAACTCCTTCGCCGAATCGGGGAACGTGTCCGCGGCCTCCGCCGTAACGACGCGGGACCCACCATTGGGCAGCGTCAAACGCACGGCAGCGATCTCCTGGACATACCCGGAGGTCCCCGCCGGAGCCACTCCCGCGTCGTCGAATTCCGCGGCGATCAATCGGGCAGCCATCGCCGATCCGAGGGTTCCTACGGATCGCCCCGCCATCGAATCTGCGGCAAGGGAGCTGAGAAGTCTCTGGACCCGGGTGGGCCGGGACTCGAACCCCATCACGTTGGAAAATCCGCAGGCCGACACAGCGAGGAAGAGCGCCGCGGCCGGAGCCTTACGGGTGGATTTTACCATCCCATCTCCCATCGGGGGATCGAACATTGTTTGTCCAAGATGCCGGCCTTACGCCCTTGGGGACAGAGGTTCGTGTCGGTAGCTTGCACGATCCCAAACGTACATCTCTTGGATTGTAATGAGCGACTTTATAGACCTGGCCGTAGTTGGAGCAGGACCTTGCGGGATCGCCGTGGGAGCCGCCGCGGCCACGGCCGGACTCCGGGCCACCCTCTACGACAGGGGGTGCATCACCAATTCCCTGGTGGACTACCCCTACTACATGACGTTCTTTAGTACGGCGCGAAAGTTGGAGATCGGGGACGTTCCGTTTACGATCGCCGACAGCAAGCCGACCCGGAGGGAGGCGCTCGGTTACTACCGGCGTGTGGTCCAGTTCTACGACCTGGACGTTCGGCAATACGAGGAGGTCACGTCGATCGAGGGCCAACGAGGGGACTTTCTACTGCACACCAGAGCGCGGTCGGGAGCGGAAGGCACTCTTCGGGCCAGGGCGGTCGTAGTAGCGACGGGGGGATTTCACGAGCCGAACTATCTGGACGTGCCGGGAGAGGATCTCCCCAAGGTGAAGCACTACTACCAAGAGCCGTACCCCTTCTACGACCAAGACGTACTCGTCGTCGGAGCCGGAAACTCCTCAGTAGAGTCGGCCCTGGAAACATACCGGGCCGGGGCGAGGGTAAGCATAGTTCATATTTTCGGCGAGATCGACGGAGGCGTGAAGCCGTGGGTGGTCCCCGACATCCAAAACCGGTTGAAGAACGGCGAGATCGAGGTCTATTGGCGACATCGGATCGAAGAGATCCGTTCCACCAGCGTCGTACTCTGGGACATGGACTCGGAAGGGAGGGTGGAGATCCCGAACGATTGGGTGCTCGCCATGACGGGCTGGCGGCCGGATCGCCAATTCATCTCGGGACTCGGCATCGACATCGATGACGAGACCGGCATTCCCTCCCACGACCCGGATTCGATGGAGACCAACATACCCGGCATCTACATCGCTGGAGTCCTGGCGGCGGGTTATAACGCGAACAAGATCTTCATCGAAAACGGCAAGTTTCACGGACCCAAAATCGTCGAGACGGTGGCCGCCGGCTGAACAGGCCTGCTACAACGGGAGCCCACCCCAGCGCATCATCAGGCCAGCCCGCAGAGTCCACTGCCTGAGATCTGCGCTCGTGGCAGGGCCCTCCGTCATGAACTCGTATCGGCCTTCGGCAAAGATCCCGAAGCCGGGGAGACGGATCTCCGAACCCGCACCGGTGAAGAAGCCGTCGTCATCCAGGATCAGGCTATTACTCGGATCTTCCAGATCACGCCACGTGCGCCCGAACGTGACGTATGGCCGCAGGACCGGAAGGGAGAGGATCCCGAGTTTCACCCCCAGGGACCAGCCCTTGAAGTCACAGCCACTACATGCAGGCCGGAACAGCGTTCCAGCAGCGAACACTTCCAGCGGAAGCATCGGGAGGCTCACGCCCGCCTGGGCCCCGATCCCATTGGTCCCTTCGAAACTGTCTCGAGCCCGGGCCCCGAACACCCCTCCGACCAACTGGCCATCCGCGGGGATGGGGCCAAACAAGGCACCGATGGTCAATACGGCTAACGCGAATTTCGCCACAGTCATCTTCTCCCGGGTCGAACGGTCCTTCATCATGCGTTACTTTGTGGGCGTCTCACCGATCCTGCATCGCAGAGGTCCGACGCACCCGTCTCTGTGCAATAACCACGGATCGCCGAGAGGGTTCCCGAAATGGGCGTTTTCGAGTTCATCATCGCGTTGGTCGTCATCTCCACCGTCGGCAGGATCATCGCGGCGCGGAGGCGGCCAATGCGTCTCCCCGGTGAGTCCTTCCAACTCGACGCCGAGGAACTCCACCGCGTCCGCGATACTATCGCCGATTTGGGCACCCGCTTGGAACGACTCGAAGAGGAACGCGATTTTTACAAAGATCTTCTCGAGCCCCCACCCACCCGCAGCACGCTCCCGCCCCCCGATTCGGATTCGTGAGAATCGTCCTTGCGTTCTCGGAAGGGGAGTATCCACCTTAGAAGATGACGATCATGACGTTCGAGCGAGTCATCACGAGCAGCATCGACGGTATCTTCGCCTGTGACGCCTCGTTCAACATCACCGTGTGGAATCCCGGAATGGAGTTCATCACCGGGGTTACCAGAGAAGATGCGGTCGATCGTCCTCTGCTAGGCGTCTTTCCACGGCTGGAGGAGACCGGTGACCACGCCTCTCTACTGGAAGCCCTGGCCGGAGAGACGACGATCGCCAAGGAGAGCAGTTATTCGCTCGGAGACGGGGATCAGCCTGTATTCTTCGAGATCCACTTCTCTCCGCTCCGAAACGAAAAGGGAGACGGAGTCGGCGGCGTAGCTTTTTTCCGGAACATCATGGAACGTAAGCTCGCAGAGCAGGCCTTGAAGGATCTCTCGGTAAGAGATCCGCTTACCAACCTTTATAACCGCAGATACTTCAACAAGCGCATCGAGGAGGAGATTTCCCGCGCGACTCGCCAAAAGAGTCGGTTCGCACTCCTCCTTTGTGACCTGGACAATTTCAAGAAGGTCAATGATTCGCGTAGCCACCAATTCGGTGACGAGATGCTGACGGCTGCGGGCCAGGGGATTCAGGACGCCACGCGGGACGTCGACTTCGTCTTCCGATGGGGAGGAGACGAGTTCGTCGTGATTCTGCTGGTCGACGATCGACAGGGCATCATCGATGCGGGAGAGCGGATACGAGCACGGATCGTAGAGCTGGGGAGGGAGAAGCAGTTCCCACTCGATCTGAGCATCGGCGTCGCCTCGTTCCCCGAGCACGGGGAAAACTCGAACCAACTCATCCGCCTCGCCGACCGAGCCCTTTACATCGCTAAGAAGAGGGGCGACAAGATCCATATCGGGGAAGAGGAATACGAGTTGGACGATGGCGTGATCAACGTCGTCTTTCAGCCCATCGTGGACACAATGTCTAGGCAGGTGATCGGACACGAAGCTCTGAGCCGGTCTTCGACGGAGGAGTTCGGCATCCAAGAGCTCTTCAGAAAGTATCGTTCGATCGGCAAACTTCTCGAACTGAAGGAGATCTGCTTCCGTAAGCAGATCGAGACAGCGGAAGCCCAAGGGCTGGATCGGGTGTTCATAAACGTCGATTTCAAGCTTTTGGAACACCTGGGGCGCCGAAAGATTCCGGCCGATGTCGCCGTGACCCAGGAATGGAGAGCAGAAGGATTCAAGTTCGCGTTCGACGACTTCGGTGTGGGCTTCATCTCCCTTCCGTTCCTCGCCGACCTGGAGCCGGAGTACATCAAGCTGGACCGGCTCACGATGCTACAGGCCGTGGCCTCCGACGAGTTTCGGAAATTCCTGAACCACGTGGTGCTGGGGTTGAGGCAATACGCCCGCCAGGGAATCGTGGCCGAAGGGATCGAGTCGGAGGAGGAGCTCGGTGTCGCGAAGCAGATTGGGGTCCACCTCGTCCAGGGTTATCTCTTCGGCCAGCCCGGACCGATCACCCTCAAGGAGCCTGGATCCATGCAGCTTCCCATGGGCGCGTCCTGAGCTAGACCGGATCCTACCAACATCCTTGGAGAGCTACGCGCCGTCCGGCGTACTCAGGGCGTTGATCCTTTGGATGATTTCATCCGTAATATCCAGCGTCGGACCAATGTAGACCAAGCCGCTCTGGATGGCATTGAAGATGAGAGTGTAGCCGTCCTCCTCGCCCATCACCTCGATGATCTGAGCAATCATCTCCGTGATCTCCAACGTCAGTTCGTTCTGCCGCAGGCCTAGTTCCTGCTGAACATCCTCCTGCAGGCGGTTTAATCGGAGCATCAGATCCTCAACGTCCCGTTGGAGCCGCGCAGCCTCCGGGCTACCTGGGGGCGCTGTAATCGCCTGCTGCTGAAGGGTATTTATCTCATCCTGCTGGACCTGCAACTCTCCAACTCTCTGATCACGCAGTTGATTAAAAAGCGCGAGGGCCTGCTGACCAGGCTGCGACTCCGCCATGACACGGTCGGCGTTGAAGACGCCGACCTTCCCACCCACGACCTCCTGCGCTGCGAGCGGAAATCCCGCTAGGATCGAGGCAAGGGCAGCCACCAACACCGCGAACGAACCTCTTCCCAAAGCCACACGGCTCGGCATCGACATCTCCTTCGCCACAAAATTATCTAGGAAAAACCAACGAAAATTTGCTACACCACACGGGCTGTGCGGTTGCGTGGACGTCTCCAGCTACGCCGAAGTCCAACCCGGACCCAACGCACGGATCCCAGCAGGTGGCCCTGTCGGCGAACCCACCGTCACCTGCCCGCCGTTTGACACGTCCCTATGCACGTAACCGAATCCGATCGGGCCACTCCGGCGGGGGGATTCCACTACGCTCGTGACCTCACCCACCACCCGATCTTCTCGAAACAAATCGGCTCCGGTTTTCGGTGCCGGGCCTTCCGCCAACAGCAATCCTCTCAAGGAACGGTTGACGTGCCCCCGGTCACGGATCCGCACGACGACTTCCTGGCCGGTGTAGCACCCTTTCGTGTGGTCCACGGCTCGATCCACGAGTCCGGTCTCCGAAAGGATCGTCGACTCATCCATGTCCCCACCGTATGCCGGCCGGCCCGCCTCGACCCGGAGCGTTTCCCATGCGCCCGTACCGATCGGAGTTGCACCCGCCTCGATGAGGCCATCCCACATTTCCCTGAGGCGAGGGGCGGAGACGAAAAGGTCCCAGGCAGGCACGTCCACGTCGCAGGTCCTCACCACCCGAACGCCCCCCCTCCCGACCATGCTGCGTGCGGTGCCCCCTTTGCCCCTGTCCCCGTCCTCCCGGACCTCTAGGAATTCGCCTTCGGCTAGACCCTCGACCTCGGCTGCGCGGGATCCCGAATCAAAGACGATCTCCGCGATCGTCTCCGGCGCCTCCGGTCCGAGAACCGTTAGCAGCCCGGATTCGGCGGTGACGTCTTCGATGGTCGCCAAACGGGGCGGCACATATCGCTTCAGGTGTGCCAGCAGCGGCTCGATTGCCGCTGCCGGTATGTCCAGAAACAGGCTCTCCTCGTCCGGATCCGGACCCCACATCGCACGCAGGTCCGCGATCATCCGACCCTTAGGGGTGAGGACCGCAGAGTACTCGACCCGGCCCCCTACCAGACCCTCTCGAGACAGGCTCGGAGCACTCGGCATACGTCCTGTAAGGACACCCTGGAGGGCGGCGATCGGGGCACGTCCCAGAACGAGCAGCCGAGCCCGATGGCTGCGATCACGAATGGCGAGTCCCTCCCGGGCGGCCCAGTACTCTGCCGCAGGGTCCCCGTAGTGTCTCGGGAGTACCTCACACATCGAACCCCTCCTCTGGTGCGCCCAACTCCCCCTCCAGACGGCGCACCAGCGACCGGATCCGCCTGGCGTCAGCTGCATTCGGGGCAAAGTCGAGATACCGCCAGAGCTGTTCCTTCGCTTCCGTTTCGCGGCCGAGCTTGAGCAGTAACATACCTCGGTCGCGCCGCTCCCCGGCGGACGCCGGCTGAACCAACATCAGCCGCTCGACCACGGACAACGCGCGTTCGTCGTCCTGTACATTGAGGTATAGGCCCTTGAGGTTCACCAGCAGGCGACGGATCATATCGAGCTTGCTTGCCGCTCGGAGAAAGGCCGGCTGCATCCGAACCATGCCGCCGTACTCCTGATCCAGCACCTCCTGTGCTTGGCTCTCAAACCGGATTCGTCCTCTGTCGAACGGGTCGATCAAAAGGTCTTCGGCCGCGCCGCGATAGCGGACCAGAAAGTGGCCGGGGAAGCTCACGCCTTCGAGAGGAAGATCGAGCCGCCAACCTACTTCGAGCAGAATGATCCCGAGCGTGAGGGGGATTCCGAGCTGCCGATCCAAGACATCATTGATGAAGGAATTCCGAGGATCGTAGTAGGATTCCCTATTTCCGCGCAGGCCCTCCCGCTCGAACAACGTATGGATCACCTCCCCGAGGACGACTGGGGGAGCGGTCTCGTCATCGAGCCGGTCCTTGACCGCTTCGGCCAGGGCATCGAGCCGCAGCATGTACCGCTCCACAGGAAGTTGCGGGTACTCCTCCTGGGCGATGTAGAGGGCCGCACGGCCGAGCTCGAAATCGCGCTCGGACTTCTTTACCAACTGACCCAGATGCGCGCGGGTGGAACTCCCTGGAATATCCATGCCCGAAGTTACCGTGTTCCCCCCCCTGGCGCCCCAGTCTTCAGTCTATCCAGTCTTCAGTCTATAGTGTGGTGTCCCAGATTAGTCCGACTCCAGAAATAGGCCGGGCCGTGAACCCGGAAGTCCCCCGAGGGCCGTTAGGCCGTAGAGTGAAATGTCACAAGAGCCCAGAGACCAGAAGCCCAGGATCCGACTGACCCAGCTTTCCCATGGGGCCGGGTGAGCGTGTAAACTCGGCATGTCCGAGCTGGCGCAGGTTCTGCGTCACCTGGTTCCCATAGTGGACGAGCACGTGCTGGTGGACGCCTCCACCGGAGACGACGCCGCCGTGTACGCACTCGGCGACGGCAGGGCGCTTGTGGTCACGCTCGACTTCTTCACGCCGCTGGTCGACGACCCGTATGACTTCGGACGGATTGCCGCCGCAAACGCACTTTCGGACGTCTACGCGATGGGTGCTGAGCCCCTCTTCGTCCTCAACCTTTTGGCGTTTCCGAGAGCACTTCTGGGCGACGGGCTGGTGGAGGAGATCATTCGCGGAGGTTCCGACACCGCCCGCGAAGCCGGCGTGCCCATCATGGGAGGACATTCCCTGGACGACCCAGAACCCAAGTATGGGCTGGTAGCAGTCGGTGAGGTGCAGGTTGACGAGCTCGTGACCAACGCCGCAGCCGAAGCAGGCGACCTGTTGGTACTCACCAAGGCCATCGGTACCGGAGTGGTGGCCACTGCGATCAAGGCCGAGGCGGCCTCGGACGCGGCTACCACGGCAGCAGTGAAGAGCATGACTGCCCTCAATCGTGAGGCGGCAACCGCGATGAAGCGTGTCGGAGTCCGAGCGGCTACGGACGTGACCGGGTACGGGCTCCTGGGTCATCTCAGCAACCTGCTCCTTCAGTCCGGCGTGGCCGCGGAGATCGTGGCCGAAAACGTCCCAGTGCTGCCCGAGGTGTCCGAGCTCATCATCGCCGGCCATATCCCCGGCGGAACTCGGCGGAATCTCGAGGATCTGGAAGATCGCGTCGAATTCGCAGATCAGAACGAAACCATCCGCCTGATCCTTGCTGACGCGCAGACTTCGGGGGGTCTGCTCATCTCGGTTCCGGAGGAACGCGCCGAGGAGCTCATGGAGCTCCTCGAGGCCGCCGGTCCCGTAGCTGCGATGATCGGACGCGTTACCGACGGAGCGTCGGGAACGATCAAGGTTCTATAGAGGCTTCTCGAGAGGCTCTACGCCTAGAGAGTCTCTACGCGGACGCAGGGCTCTGCGAGGGACTCGCCTTCGCACGAGGCTTACGCTTCACCGCCTTCCTTTTCGTCTTCCCCGCCTTGTCGGCTCTGAGCGCGATCTTGATCACCTGGTCCAAGTCCTCGACCAGGTGAATGGTCAGTGTTTTTCTCACCTCCTCCTGGAGATCGTCCAGATCAGCCTCGTTGTCACACGGGATGATGATCTCGTCGATGCCGGCGCGGATGGCTCCCAACAACTTCTCTTTGATGCCGCCGATCGGAAGAACCCGGCCTGTCAGAGTCAACTCCCCCGTCATCGCGACGTCGCGACGGATCTTTCGCTCCGAGAGGGCCGACACCAATGCGGTGGCCATCGTAATACCGGCAGAGGGACCGTCCTTGGGGACCGCCCCGGCCGGAACATGGATGTGCACGTCCCGCCCCTTGAGCGCATCCTCCGGGATGCCGAGACGAGCGTAGTTGCTCTTGGCGAAGCTCAGTGCCGCCCGCCCCGACTCCTTCATGACGTCACCCAACTGGCCGGTGAGGACCAGAGCGCCCTCCCCGGTCATCACGCTGGCTTCGACGAACATGAGATCGCCGCCCATCGGCGTGTAGAACATCCCAGTCGCCACCCCCACGACGTCGGCAGCGGCCATGCGCTCGGGATGTACCCTCGGCCGTCCGATCAACTCCCGGATGACCGCTCGATCGATCTCCAGACGTTTGACCTCGCCCGAAGCAACCTTCCGCGCGACCTTTCGGGCCAGCTTACCCAGCTGGCGCTCGATTTGACGAACTCCCGCCTCCCGTGTGTATTCCTGGATCAGGGCCAGAAGCGCAGCGTCACCCAACGACATCTCACCGTCCCGCAGGCCATTCTCTTTTTCCTGGCGCGGAAGTAGGTATCGTTTCGCGATCTCGAGCTTTTCGGCCTCGGTGTACCCTGAAAAATCAACCTTTTCCATGCGATCATACAACGGGGGCGGAATCCGGTCCGCGTAGTTCGCCGTTGCGATGAACAGCACCTCGGAGAGATCGAAGGGCATACCCAGGTAATGATCCGTGAAGCTCGAATTTTGAGCCGGATCGAGTACTTCGAGCAGCGCAGCACTCGGGTCTCCCTGGAACGACACACCCAGCTTGTCCACCTCGTCCAGCAGGAACACCGGGTTCTTCGATTTTGCCGTCCGCATCCCTTGGAGGATCCGGCCGGGCATGGCGCCCACGTAGGTACGGCGGTGACCGCGAATGTCCGCCTCGTCACGAGCGCCGCCTAGCGAGATCCGCACGTATTCTCTACCCAACGAACGGGCGATCGACTGGGCGATGCTGGTCTTTCCGACTCCCGGCGGACCTACGAACAGGAGAATTGGACCTCGGCCACCGATGGCCTCTTCCTCCTCCGTGTCGTTTGCCTCGACAGGCTCGTTTGCCTCGACAGGCTCGTTTGCCTCGGCAGGCTCGGCTGCCTCACCGGTCTCATCGGTCTCACCGGTTTCACCGGTCTCCTCCTCGGCAGCCCCGCCCTCCGAGTCTGGGGACCGATCCACTTGGAGCTTCCGAACCGCCAAAAACTCCAAAACGCGGTCCTTCACGTCCTCGAGACCATAGTGATCCTCGTCCAAGATTTCCGTCGATAAAGCGAGGTCGATTTTGTCTTCGGACCTGACGTTCCACGGGAGCTCCGTCACCCACTCGAGGAACGTTCGGATGACTTGGTACTCGGCCGACTGTGGGCTCGTACGCTCCAGGCGCTTGAGTTCTCGCTCGACCTCCGCCCGCTGCTCGTCGCCGAGCTTCAACGCCTCGACCCGTTCCCGGAGCTCTTCGACATCATCCCGTTCGTCTTCGTCGCCCAACTCACGCTGGATCTGCTTGAGCTGCTCGCGAAGCAGCATCTCGCGCTGCCGCTCGCCGAGCTCCTCCTGCACCCTCGCCTGAATTTCCTCTTGGGCATCGAGCCGGGCCAACTCGCGCTCTACGGCCACGAGGGCTTCCCGCATCCGCTCCTCGTCGTCGAGCATTTCCAGGAGCGCCTGCTTGTCCTCCGTTTCCAGGTCCAAATAGAACGCAACGAGATCCGCGAAGGCTCCCGGCTCATCCACACCCTGGATCAGCTGATTGAGCGCCTCGGCCGGAACCCCCCTTCGTGTGCCCAACTCGGCGGCGCGCTCCCTCAACTCATGGTTGAGCGCCTGAAAAGCCGGATCATCGGCATTCAGGCTCGGCTGGCGTTCCATCTCGAGAAGAACCGCGTGCAGCATCCCCTCACCCTCGGCCTCGTAGGAGATGGCCTGGGCCCGTCCCTCACCCTGTACCAGGAGTTGAACGCCCCCCCGCACCCGGTGCGTCTGGATGATCCGTACCACCGTCCCCACCTTGTACAGCACGTCGGGTGCCGGGTCATCGACGTTCTCCCTCTGGGCGACGGCGAAAAGCCGCC
The DNA here is from genome assembly GCA_965248195.1 of Longimicrobiales bacterium. Taxonomy (GTDB): domain Bacteria; phylum Gemmatimonadota; class Gemmatimonadetes; order Longimicrobiales; family Gaopeijiaceae; genus UBA822. Next base: position 694,776 of record CBDFIQ010000001.1, read on the forward strand.
GGTCTCCGTCGAGTGCCTCCTGCACGGCCTCTACCGTACCCGGCCGGCCAGCCGAGATCGGCACTGCCACCCCCGGATAAACGACGGTATCCCTCAGTGGCAAAACCGGAAGTGTATAACGTTCACCCATGAGTCCTCACTCAGTCCCTCCCGTTTTGATTCAGGATCGAGACATTGTTGATATCGTAACGCCTACCCCCTGGCACCCGTTCCCGAGCGGTGCGAAAACTCGAGGGTAGTTGTGAAATTGACCCTACTTGCAGGAATCCTGCCAGACCTATCATACGAAATTATGCCGTAGTTGCAGTCCGCCTGTCAGAATGTCGGCCTTTTTTGGCATAAGGTGAACGCTTAGGTTGTGAAAAACTTCCTGATCATACGTTCCCCCCCCGGTCCAGCCATGCTCGAAGGCGTCACCTGGTTCAGGCAATCCTCCGTCCGGATTCGGCGAGGCGGTGTCGAGATCCATATCGACCCCTGGGGAATACCGGAAGGGAGCACCGCAGATTACATCCTTCTGACGCATCCCCACTTCGACAATTTTTCCGAAGACGACATCGCCAAGGTGCGGGGTCAGGATACTACGCTGGTCGCACCCGCTTCCATGAGGAAGCAGCTCGAAGATGTCGACCATCTGTTGCGGCCTGGCGACATGGTCCACCTCGACGGTATCGAAATTCTGGCCGTACCGGCCTATAACGAGGGCAAGAAGTTCCATCCTGCGGAGAACGAATGGTTGGGGTACGTGTTCACGGTGGACGGGACCACGTACTACCATTCTGGCGACACCGACTTCCTCGAGGCGATGAACCAGATAAGGTGTGATGTGGCGTTTTTGCCATGCGAGGGTCATTACACGATGGGACCGGAGGACGCCGTCCGCGCCGCCACCGCGTGCCACGCTCGCGTCGTCGTCCCGGTGCATTGGGGTGGCCGCGCCGAGACCCGCGCCAACGCGGAGCGTGTAAAGGAATTGTCCGAGGGCGAGGTGGTCATCCTCGAACAGGGCATGCCGGGCTGATCAGGCCGTAGGTTCCTACATCCGCCGATAGGCTGGTCCACTCCCAACCTCCCGGGACGTCCACCGCGGCCCGAGCACGTCGGTCGCCTTGCAGTCGACGCAGTTCGGTGCGTTGACGCGCAGTTCGTCACCGTCGCGCTCGTAGACGCCGGCAGGACACATGTGCGTGTACAGCTCGGCAGCTGCGGGGCTCACGTCGTCGGCCACCACCAAGTGACTGGGCCCGTCGTCGCGCGTCTGGTTCCCGGCCTTGTACACCGCGTCCACCTTGCTGAACGTGAGCTTCCCGTCGGGTCGCACACCCGGCCCTCCACCCCCGAGCACTCGCTCCTCCTCCGCATCCTCGGCGGTGGTGATCTTCCCGCCCGGGATGGCACCGCCGGACAGAGTCATGAGACCCGCGCGGACCACCCCTCGGAGAAATCCCCTTTTGAACGCCAGACGGACGTTCCGGGTGCGCCGTAGATCCCTCATGATGTAGCTCGCGTTCACAGACTCGGTATAGGAGCGTAAGCCGGCCTCCGACACGTCCCCCCTTTTGAGCGCACGGAAGATCGCCCTCGCGGCCAAGATTCCCGAGTGCATCGCGTAGTGGATTCCCTTGAGTGACGGTACGTCTACGTACCCGGCCGCATCACCCACCACGCACACTCCGTTTCCGTGGCGGCGTTCGGGTACCGAGTAGTATCCCCCCTCGGGAATCGTCTTCGCCCCCCACTCCACCATCTCGCCACTCTCCAGGTAAGGCCGGAAGAGGGGGTGGAGCTTCATGCGCTGGAGCACGTTGTGGACATCGAGGCGGGCGTCCCGAGAGTCGAGTCCGACGACGAGGCCGAGCGCGACGAGATTCTCATTGAGCGGATACATGAAGCTTCCGCCGAAGGCATCACCCGGAAGCGGCCATCCCATCGTGTGAATCACCCGGTCCAACGGCACCCGGGTTTCCCACAGCTCCTTGACCCCGAGAGCGAAGATCTGGGGATTGGCGGAGTCGATCCCCTGCCACTCCAAGAACGCCTGTGTGAGTGGCCCGCGGGTGCCCTCCGAGAGAACGGTTACCCGAGCGGTCAGATCCATGGCCGGCACGTGCTGCGCTCCCGGCCGGCCTTCGCGGTCGAGGCCGGAGGGTGTGGTGCGGACACCGATGACACGGTCGGCTTCGACCAACAATCCATCGACCGGAAAGCCGGGAAACACATTGACGCCGAGGCCCTCGGCCTTCTCTCCCAACCACCGCACGATCTCGCAGATCGAGGCCACGTGGTTGCCGTGGTTCCTCATGGTGGGAGGGGTGGGGATCCGGAGCGCCTTCTTCTCCGTAAGGAAGTAGACTGCCTCCTTTCCGACCTTGCCCTGGAGCGGAAAATCACCGATGTCGAGTTCCGGAAAGAGCTCGTGAAACGCGATCGGGTTCACCATGGCTCCAGAGAGCGAGTGCTCGCCGACTCGACTCGCCTTCTCGAGGACCCCGATTTCGACTTCGCCCAACCCACCGTCACCCTCGTTGTCTTTCCATACGAGCCGGGCCAACGCAATGGCCCCCGCAAGACCGGCGGGCCCACCTCCCACGAACACCACGTCCATCGGCACCGCCTCCGGGTCGGGCGTGTCTCGGAGAATCAGCCGGTCGGTGGGCAGAGGCGACTGAAATTGAGCCGGTCGAACCAGTCCGGCGGATCGCAGTTTCTCGGACATCGTCGCTCCGTAAATCATGACTGCCGGCTCTCGACCTCAGGTCTCCCCCGGCCCTCAATCTCAGGTCTCCCCCGGCTCTTGACCTCAGGTCTCCCTCGGCCCTTGACCTCAGGTCTCCCTCGGCACCGCACTCGGGATCCGGCGTATACTCCGGGTGTATCGGAGTCACCCGCGGTTGATCCCACCCGGTTCCGCGTTCCGAATGGCTAGGAAGGTCGCGGATTGGCGCAGCGAATCCAACTTCGACACCATACGGGAGACGCTGAAGCTCCCTTCGATCTCGCCCACTCACGGATGAAACGTTTTCCATGACCTCTAACCGGCCCCGCACCGTCGGTGAACTCAAGTCCTCCGGATACGAGCCCCGCACCGTGAAGGACGAGCTGCGGCAAAACCTGATCACCAAGCTCAAGGCCGGGGACGACATCTTCCCCGGTATCATCGGCTTCGATGATACGGTCGTTCCCATGATCGTGAACGGGATTCTCGCACGTCACGACTTCATCTTGTTGGGCCTACGTGGTCAGGCGAAGAGCCGGATTCTCAGACAGCTCGTGGACCTTCTCGACCCCGAGATCCCGATCCTCGAGGGTAGCGAGATCAATGACGATCCTCTCAAACCGATTTCGAAGTATGCGCGGATAGTACTCGAGGAGAAGGGCGACGACGCATCGGTCGCCTGGGTGACCCGGGACAATCGCTTCGTGGAGAAACTGGCGACGCCTGATGTGACCATGGCCGATATCATCGGGGACGTGGACCCCATCAAGGCTGCACGTGGCGGACACATCCTCGCTGACGAGCTGACGATCCACTATGGACTTCTTCCTCGGGCCAACCGCGGCATCTTCGCGATGAACGAGCTGCCCGATCTTGCGGGGAAGATTCAGGTCGGCCTCTTCAACATTCTCCAAGAAGGTGACGTGCAGGTGAAGGGGTACCCAATCCGCCTGCCCCTGGACGTCTTCCTCGTCTTCACGGCCAATCCCGAGGACTACACGGCGCGCGGAAAGATCATCACTCCGCTCAAGGACAGGATCGGCGCCGAAATCCCGACGCACTATCCCACCGAACTCTCGATCGGCATAGACATCACTCGGCAGGAAGCCTGGCTCGACCGGGATGGCGTTCCGACCGAGGTCCCGGACTTTATCTCGGAGGTCGTCGAGCGGATCGCCTTTCTGGGCCGAGACGACAAACGGATCGACCAGCGCTCGGGCGTCAGCCAGCGTATGCCGATCACCGTACTCGAGAGCGTGGTGTCGTCGGCGGAACGTAGAGCGATCTTGCTCGGGGAGGACCACGCCGTTCCCCGCGTGGCCGACATCTACGGAGCGCTCCCCGCTATCACCGGGAAGATGGAGCTCGAGTATGAAGGAGAGCTGCACGGGTCTGACCGGATCGCACGGGAGTTGATCAGTTCGGCCGCGAGCTGTGTGTTTCAGGCGCGCGCGGGCGGCTCAGATGTGGAAGAGATCATCGAATACTTCGAGCAGGGTGGCGCACTCCAGGTGGGATCCGACAGCTCGGCCGAGGCGTGCATTCAGGGCTTTGAGATCGTTCCCGGGCTTCTAAAGTTGGTTCAGGCGGTCGGCCTCGCTCCGAAATCGTGTTCCGATGGATTGCGGGCCGGCGCATGTGAGCTCGTTCTGGAAGCGCTGGCCGCAGATCGGAAGATCACTCGCTCGGTCAGCGGCAGTTATGCGAAGGCGCGTCATGAGTCCCTCCCGGGGAAGGGCTTCGACCCGTTCGGCGGCGTCAGCGCGTAGGGGTCGGAGCAGCCAGAGCCGGAGCAGCCAGCGCTGGAGCAGCCAGCGCTGGAGCGGCCAGAGCAATCCTGGTCAGTTCGAGGATCTTCCTCTGTGCTACCGGGAGCGGGAGGTGTTCGACTTGGTCCGTCAAAACCCACGCGTGTTCCTCCGGCACGAGCTCCCCCGACGGGGCGAGCCCCTCCGACGGCACGAGCTCCTCCGACTGGGCGGGCCCGTCCGAACGGATCCCTTCCGCCTCCCATGATCGCGCGCTGGCCACCAACATCGGACGATACACAGCTTTGAGATGGGTGAAGGCATGGTGGACTTCCGGCAGGACCCTGAAGCGGTCGGTCCCGGAGGCAAACTGGACGCCCAGATCCTCCAAGCGGGCCCGGCATCGTTCGTAGAACGAGTCGCCTACACGCAGTTCACCCCCCATAGGCCTGGGGCCTTCAGGTGTGCGGTCCCCCGCCCCGATCTCGACCGCCGGAAACTCCCAGAGGCCACCGAGGAGCCCGTGGGGCGGACGACGGACCATGAGCAACTCGCCGTCCGGGTTCAGCGCCACCAGCACCGCGTAGGAGACGGTGCGCACGCGCGGCCGGCGCATCGAGGCGGGTCTCAGCTCCCGTGTACCCTCGGCCAGGGCCCGGCATTCTCCCTTCAAAGGACATATCGTGCACCGGGGCGATCGGGGAGTGCAAACCGTGGCCCCCAGCTCCATGAGCGCCTGGTTCCAATCCCCGGGACGATCGGGATCGACGAGCTCGCCGGCTCGCTCCCGTAGGGTCGCAGCCGTAGGGTCCTCGAGGTCGAAGAGTCGGGACAACACGCGCCGCACGTTCCCATCCACGGCGGGCACCACCTCCCCGTAGGCGATGCTCGCGATGGCGCCCGCGCTGTACTCGCCGATGCCCGGAAGCGTCTTGAGACCCTGGGAGTCCTGCGGAAGCACCCCGCCGAGCCGCTCCCTAACGATCAGGGCCGAACGATGGAGGTTCCGGGCCCGCGAATAATAGCCGAGCCCCTCCCATGCCTTCAGGACGGTCTCCTCGTCCACACCGGCAAGTGCCTCGACCGTGGGAAAACGCTCCATCCAGCGGTCGTAGTACGGAATCGCGGTCTCCACACGCGTCTGCTGGAGCATGATTTCGGAGACCCAGACGCAATATGGATCCTGGTTTTCTCGCCACGGGAGCTCACGGCGGTGGGCGTCGTAGTGCTCCAAGAGGAGCTTTCGGATTCGGCGGGGGTCGAGGAGGAATCGTGGCCTCACCCCGCTCCTACCCCCCAAGCACGTTGAACTGCCGGGTATACTTCAGGATCACCGAGCGACCGAGGGGACCGTCGAGTTGGTCGATCCCCTGGATATCATTGTAGACGATGAATAATCCCGTCCCCGCCGTGTTCAGCCATCCGAAGCGCAGGTTCGCCGAGAGACGATCGATCTGATCGCTGTACTGGATGAGCGATTGAAGATAGATCCGCGACGTGAAGAAATACCCCAAGTTCACGCCCACGAGGGTCGTCTCGAAGTCACCCTCGGGAAGGTCGATATCGTTGTAGTCCAGGGTGACAGACGACGTGAACGCCGCCCCGCTCCTCAAAGTGACCCCGACCCTGGCGTTCCAAAGATTGCCAGACAAGAAACTCCCAGCGGTGACCGCGCTGTTCAGCGAAAAATCGGCTGAGCGATTCGTGTTGAAGACGAGTTGGCCTTCCCACCCGTCGTACGTTCCGGGAGGCACCACCACGTCCGTGCCGCTGATCTCGAAGGGCTCGAAAAGCCCCTCCCGAACCCAGTTGGCGGTCGTGAAGACCACCATTCCGTCGGGCCATTCCCAGTGGGTATCGAGGTGGAGGCGACTCGACTCCTCGAATCCCTTTGCGACCCCGGTCCGCCGACTCCGAAACGTATCGAAAGACACGTGGGGGCGGATCTCCCTCAGGAACCCGCCGGGCCGAACGAATCGCTGGACACGCGTCGAGTAAGACCGGTATCCGTCCCGCGGGACAAAGCCCACTTCGGGATTGAAGTTTTCCCCGATTTCACGTATGCCAGCGCTCGCGTCCCAACTTCGACTGGCCCATGCCGCGTTGGCATCGTAGGCGAGCTCGTCACCCGACAGCCCCGGCGTCTCCGTCTGTGCAACGAAGGAGGAGAGCGTCACCGCTTCACCGATCGCGACCCGCGCATCCGCGGCGTAGGTCCTGTTGTAGTCACCGGAGGACTCGCCGTTTCGATCGATGAACAGGGCTCCAACCCGCGAGCGGTTGGGTAACTCCCGGGCGATACGGGCCACCGAATAGGCATTGTCCGGCTGAATTCCGTCGGCGCCATTGGTCTGGATGTGGAGAAGACCGACGTTGAAGCCACCGGCCCTACCGGACAGGCGTGCTCCACCCCTGATCGGGACCTGCTCGCCGTCCGCGATCCCGATGTTTCGGCTGAAGAAAAGATCCGCACCCCTCCCACCCACGGTGAAAAACCCCGCATTCTCCAAGAAGAAGGGTCTCTTTTCTGGGAAGAGAAGCGAGAACCGTGTGAGATTCACCTGCTGGTTGTCCACCTCGACCTGGGCGAAGTCGGTGTTCGCGGTCACATCGAAAGTCAGACCCTGCGTCACCTGGATCTTGGCCTCGCCACCGAAATCCGCCTGTTCGTTGAACGACGTCTCACCCCCCTCGTAATTCCGCGCTGTCGAGGTCAGGGCGTACGGCGTCACGGTGGCCAAGCGCCGGAAGGGGGGCGTAAGTCCCTCGAGATCGCCGGCATAGTTCAAGCGGTAGAGATTGAACTCCCGGGGCACGGGAGACCAGAAGGACTCCTCGTTCAGCCGTCGGATCCGGCGGGCTACGTTGAAACCCCAGGACGGGCTGTCCGTCCCGTAGCGCAGCGTATTGAAGGGAATGCGGAACTCGGCGTACCACCCCTCTCCGTCGAGAGAGGTCGCCACCGTCCAGCTCCCGTCCCAATTCTTGTTGAACCCGCCGCCCGACCCGGACTGGAAACGACGTTGGCCACCTCCCCCGCCGCCGCCACCGCCGCCGCTTCCGAAACGTCCCCCACCCCGACCCTCGTTGGCGACTTGGCCGTCGTACTCGATGCCGGCAGGCGTCGTGCCGAACACGAATCCGTTTTGTTCGTCTTTGTAGGTGTCGAAGATGAGGATCACGTTATCGCTCTGCTCGACCTGGTAGTCCCGGATGCGCTCCCCTGGGACGATGGCATCGGGCCGGCTGTCGAACGCCCAGACCCCCACGTAGAGAGCCTCATCGTCGAAGACGACCCTGACCGCGGTGCGTTCCGACGCGGGCTGCCCGTCCTGGGGCTCCCGCTGCGTGAAGCTGGTCATCGGTACTGCACGCTGCCACGCCGCATCGTCGAGGCGGCCGTCGATCACCGGCGGACTCGAAATCCCGGCCGCAACGGCCACTCCAATCGGGAGGGTGGTGGTGGCGCCAGCTCCGGCGGAGCCGGGGTTTTCCTGCGCGGTGAGGGTGGAAGCCATACAGACGGCTAGGAGCCCGGCCATTGAGAAGCGTATCGTCATCAGCGAGTCAGTCATTCAGGGGAAATAACGGAACGAGCTAAGAAGATGGAACGAGCTAAGAAGGTAGCCAAATGAAGACGAAGACGCGTCGGGGGCCGGTCGACCCGTCGCTCGCTCCTGCGCAGTCAAACCGCAGCAGCGAAGTGGCCACCGCACTCAGCGTCGGTTAAACTTGATTAAGGAGATATAGGGTCCAACCCATCGTCCGGCTCAACTATGCGATTTGCGACCTACACTAAATATCGAGGCGGCTGGCTCGATGCCCTGAACCTCGAGGGCCTCATGGAATCCCTCTCGGATTTTTTCATGAACGGAGGCTTTGCGGGCGGGCCCAACTACCATCCCTACTGGGGATGGTCGGGACTCGAGGACACGAGTTCGGTGGACGCTCTGAAGAGCGCCCTCCTCAAGGCGCTGGTCGAGAGTGGTCAACTCACGCAAGAAATGGTCGAGGAGCTACGTGGCGAGGGTCAGGGAGACGAAGCAGTTCAGCAGCAGATCGCCGACCTCCTGGACGAGCTGATCCAACGCATGGTCGAGGAGGGTTATCTGACGTTGGAGCAGGGGGCACCGACCATGCCCGGAGCCGTCCAGGACGTCACTGGAATGGGCGAGATCGACGAGGCCAAGGAGGCTGCCCAGACGGTGAAATTCAACCTCACCCAGAAGGGCACGGACTTCCTTGGGTACGGGGCCCTCAAGAGCCTTCTCTCGGCGATCGGAACATCCAGTCTCGGCTCTCACGAAACGCCCCACCTGGCGACCGGTATCGAGGCCGACGCGACGAGCAAGCCCTACGAGTTCGGTGACACGCTGAACCTCGACGTTCCCGCAACGCTCAAAAACGCCATCGAGCGGGAGGGACTCGGTGTTCCGCTGAACATCGACTATGAGGACCTCATGGTGCACCAGACAGAGTACCGGTCCTCATGCGCCACGGTGCTGATGCTCGACATCTCGCATTCGATGATCCTATACGGGGAGGATCGCTTCACTCCGGCCAAGCGCGTTGCGCTGGCTCTCTCCCACCTCATCCGCACGCGCTTCCCGGGAGACTCCCTCCACGTCGTCACGTTCGGAGATCAAGCGGAGGAGATCCCCCTGAGCCAGTTGGCGAAAGCTCAGGTGGGGCCCTTCCACACGAATACGGCGGAGGGACTGCTCCTAGCGCGAAACATTCTGAAGGCGCAGAAGAAGGACATGCGTCAGATCATCATGATCACGGACGGAAAGCCGTCTGCGATCACCCTGCCCGACGGGCTGATCTACAAGAACTCCGGGGGCATGGACCAACACATCCTGCAGCAGACGTTCCGAGAGGTGTCCGCCTGTAGGCGCACCGGTATCCTGATCAACACCTTCATGCTGGCGCAGGATCCGTATCTCGTGCAGTTCGTCCAGAAAGTCTCGGAGATCGCGAGAGGCAAGGCCTACTTCACGTCGACCCAGACGCTCGGTCAGTACATCATGATGGACTTCATGCGGCGCAAGCGGCGGAAGATCGCCTAGCCCGTAGCCCGTAGCCCAGGGTTGGGGGGCCGATGAACCGCAAATCCGCCGAATGGGAGCGCACGATGGGATGGTGTGCAGGGTGACCCGCTCGAGAGGAGATCTCTCGCGGAGGTCGTTCCTGGCGGGGCTCACGGGCACGGCAGCCTTGGGGCTCCCGCAATACGCACCCGGCGGCCAAGTCGTCCCGACCCTCTCGCTCCCCCCTTTCCTTGCCAGACCGACCACCGAGTCGATTCTGGTGAGCGTTCGCAACGGCTCAGTGGACGCCACGGCACAGCTCGAGATCAAGGCGTCTCTCGGGCCAACGGTGTGGAGTTCGGCCGGAGCGGATCGAGAGGCTCTGGCCGGGGAGTTCGTCACCTGGGTCATCGGCGACTTGGCGGCCGGCACCGCTTATGAGTACCGGGTCCTCATGGCCGCGTTCGGAGAGGATCTCACATCGGTCGCCGCAGGCCGCTTCACCACCCAACGCGTGGGTGAGGTGGCGTTCACGGCGGCTCTCACGGCGGATCCGCATACCGGATCCTTTCCCGACGGAAGCAGCCCGGTCAGAGTACTCGACGACGTCGTCCGTAATGTCCAGAGGGACGGGCCAGACTTCGTGATCGCCCTGGGAGACAACGTCGCGTGGGGTACTTCGCGGGACTATCCACAGTATGATGACTCTGGTGCGAGGTTGGCGTACACGATGTACCGACGTCACATGGCCCCGCTCTCGGTTTCGTGCCCCCACTTCGGCCTGATCGGGAACTGGGAAGGTGAGTCCGGGAAAGTCCCCGCCGAGAACGCCGCGCTCGTAGCGAACGTCCGACGACGATTTGCACCCAACCCCGACCACCTCACCTACCAGCAGGGTGGGAGCCCCAATGAAGACTACTACGCGTTCGACTGGGGTCCCGCGCTCTTCGTCGTCCTGAATGTCCAGTCGTACTCGGCGCCGTCGGGGCCGCGGTCATCGCCGATGGACGACGTCGCGCTCATGGGGGATTGGACGCTCGGCGCAACTCAGTTCTCGTGGCTCGAGGGCGTGCTGGCCGCCTCCGATCACCCATTCAAGTTCGTGTGCATCCATCACCCGGTCGGGGGCAACGCGGCCACCCACTTCGAAACGCTGTACGGTCGAGGCGGGCCGAGGGCGGCCACGGTGGGTGAACAGCGCCTGGTGCATGAGATGATGCGCGAATTTGGGGTCCAGATCTTCTTCTACGGGCACGATCACGTCTTCCTGGACGAGGTCGTGGACGGCATCCATTACGCGCTCCCCGGCAGCTGTGGAGCTCCCTGGAAGTTCGGGCGCGAGATCACGGGGTATCGAAGGTACTGGCCGGATTCGGGACACGGCCGCCTCACCGTACGACCCGAGCAGGCGACGGTCCAGTTCGTGAATCAGGCGGGACAGGTGATCCACCAGTTCGCCGTCGAGCCCGTGTGAAGCCGACGGGGATACAGCGCCCTAGATCTTCACTCCCAGCGGCTTTGCCAGCGCGAAAGCAAAGACCATCGTCAGAATGAAGAACGCGATGATCCAGTGTGTGCGCCAGCCGAACATATTGATCTCGGCGTCCGTGTAGCCGACCCTGATCGCCTCGGCGTTCGACCCCCGCGGCAATGGGGCTTCCGCCGGGTAGATGAGCTGACCCAGCAGGCTGGACGGGCGGACCGGGGGAGCGGAGCACCGTGGTCCCTGACACCCGCACGGACTTGGTCAGGGTCTCCTCGCCGATGCGCACGACAAGCTCGTACTCACCCGGGCTCTCGGCGGCGATGCGCCAGCCGGCCTCCCTGAGGGAAGGGATCCACACGAGAGGGGTTTCGAGCCGCACGCCGTCCGGTACTTCAAGCGACACACCGGAAGCGTTGGTCTCTCCCATCTGGTCGGCAGCCTCCTCGCTCAGTTCCACCTTGACGAGCGCGGTCTGCCCCGGCTCGAGGCTCTCGTAGCCGTACTGGAACTGCAGTTGGCTGACGATGATCACGATCGGCACCATCATCCAGAGCATGGGCACCATCGACAGGCGGAAGTACGTTATCGTCTCGCGGAGGATACCGAACTGCGCCGCGAAGATCGTGAGGAGGTCGTCCTTATATAGTCGAATCTCGTACACGCCGCCGTATATGCGGCGCTTGACCGCATCCAGGGCGTCCTGGTCCGAGACGGCCCGGAATCCGATCAGCATTCCGGCGCTGACCAGCAGTGAGATCACGGTGAGACCGACGATCGGTGGCGTGCCCCGGAAGGGGGCCACGACGAGATCGAAGATCCAGCCCAAAGGGCGATTGACGAGCCACATCAGGAGGGGAGCCACATCAGGAGATGTATCCGAGACCTTGTAGGCGTTTACGGATCTCTTCCTCCGAGTCCGCGTCCTCGAGCAAGAGCAGCTCCTTCTCGACCGCGTGCGTGATGAACTCCGCGGGTGACGAATAGCCGGCGATCCGCGAGTACTTCTCGATTCGCCTCAAGAGGTCCTTGTCCAGCTTCACCTTGGAACCGATCACGTCTCCTCCTCGAGTTTGGTCAGTGAGCCCACATCAGCGGTTGGCGCCCGGAGGGTCTTCCGGGTCGGGACCCGCGATCACCGGAAAGCCGTCGACGCCGAATTCCGCTAGGACGGCGGCCGCGAGTTGCTTCAGAGATCCGGCGGGCACCTTTAACGGCCGGCTCGACACGAGCACACCGGGCACCGTCTCGTGGTCCATGATATGGTCGCCGCTCCAAGCCCCGGTGTTGTCCGTGAGCACCTCGGCCGGGATCTCGCCCGCCGCTGACTCGCTGGAGCTCCTCACATTCTTCGCGTACCCGATGACGAGATCCGGACCCATCTCTGAGTGACCTGAGTCCGTATACGTCTCGTCGCGAGCGTACACTCGAGTGATCGCCACTTCGTCCGTGGCCGGATCGATCTCTCTCAACAGCCCACGAGTGATCTCTCTCAACAGGACCCCCCGATCGGACGGCGGCACGATCCCGAAGGCCTCCCTGCCCTCCAGATTCACGTACAGCCCACTCAGACCCAACGCGTACGCCTGGGTACGGGGCCAGTCGACGTTCGTCAGGAACTCCAGATCCCTCCGGTTGCGATCCCGTACGGTCAGGTATCCGTTCTGCTCCAGCCAGGTGTTGAGGCTGAAGGAGCGCCGCCAGGAGGTGAAGCCGTGGTCGGACATCACGATGAGCGTTCCGCCCCCCCCCCCCCCAACTCTTCGAGGCGGTCCAACGTCTGGCCCACGATCTCGTCCGCCTCCATATACAGATCTTCGATCACATCAGCGTACGGTCTGTCTCCAGCCTCGTCGTAGGCCGGGTGCTCGGGATCCGTCGCCCCCCACATGATGTGTGATACCTGATCCAGAAAACCGAAGTAGTTGAACAGGAACCCGTCCTCGAACTCTTCGAGCAACGCGATGTACTGCCGCCGGATCTCCTCGGCGGCCAGCGCGGCCTGGGCCAGGAACTCGTCTTCGTCGAACACTCCGTCGGAGATGGCGTCCGTGTCTTCGGGGAAGCCCTGCGTGTAGAACCGCCCGCCCTCCGCCAGCTGGGTGGCAAAGTCGTCGGGCGTCGAGATCGGCATCGCCGGATCGAGCGGATCGAGGTTGACCGGCGTTGCGTAGAGCTGGAACTCCGGTCGGACCTGCTTGAGGTAGAATCGCGCCATCGCACGGAGCTTCTGGAACAGCGGGAGCGGGTACTCGACCGGAACCCAGTCGCTCCAGTCCCCCTGCTGGAGAATGATCTCCTCGTCACCGATCTCGATCTTCACCACGGGGCGGACCGGATCGAGGTAGACCGTGAATTCGGAGCGGAGCTCCTCGAGCTCGACGAGCAGGGGGTTCGGAGGGCCTCTCAGGCTCCCGTTGAAGACGCCGCGGCGGATCTCGGCCCGTTGGACGTCGCCTCCTGGTGAACCGCCCAGTCGCTCGGGGGCGGTGGTGAACAGGCTGTACGTTCCGTTGCCGCCCAGGATGTCGGGCGTGCCCATCCCGCTGAGCTCACGGCCCGCCGTGCCCGAGGGCGGGAAGTTGGCCGGTATACGCACAATCGTGGTGGGCACACCCTGCTCCTCGAGCAACTCCCAGAAGGGCACGCCCTGGCGCAAGAGCACCACCTCGCCGCCACCCAGCGGGATCTCCCAGCGGCCCAGCGTCAAGGTACGCCCGGGTGGCTCGGTGAGCGTGGTCGAGAGGTAGGGCACCATGGTCTCGGGGTCCCGGTGCAGGAAGTCGAAGATCCCGTGCCCACCGGAATCGAGCCCGGTGATGAAGTCCGACCAGGCCACGGGGCTCTGCGGGGGGATCGCCGTCTCGAGCGGCGAAAAGGCTCCGCCCTCTGCCATCCGCTGGAGGTTGGGGAGCCGCCCTTCGGAGATCATGCGTCGGGTCAGCTCGTAGTCCATCCCGTCGAAGCCGAGGACGATCACCTGATGTCCTACCGGCTCGGACCCACCACACGCGCCCGTCAGGCTGGCGATGGCCACGGCGGCTACAGCCGTCCGCGCTATTCGTCCCAGTCGGGGCGCTTGAGCTCCCCGCCTCATGCGATCGACTCTCGCTCGAAGAGCAACTTGCCGTCCATATGAGGGGGCGGCTCGACGCCGAAGAGCCAGCACGCGGTGGGCGCGATATCGATCAGAGCCGGATCGTCGCGATCGATGGCCTTGTTGCTGAAGAACACGCCCGGGACGATGCGAGGGTCGACACAATGATCGCCGCTCCAGGGTTTCACGTTGTCCTCGATTACGGCGCCCGCAACCACACCGGTCGCTCTGTCCCACGAGATCCGGTAACCCTCCGCGTACCCGATCAGCAGATCAGGCGCGTTCTGGAGGTACGGACCCCCGTAAAGCGCAGAGGGGTCGAACGCCTCTCGGATCGCCAACTCTCCTGTCTCGTCGTCCCGCATGCCGCTGAGACGATCTATGAGCTCGGCCTTGAGCACGGCGGCCTCCTCGCCCGGCGCGACCGATCCCTGTGCTTCGCGACCCTCGATGTTGAGGTAGAGCCCCGTGAGGCCGAGCGCGTAGGCTTTGGTCTCTGCCCAGTCTACCTCGCGTAGCCACTCACCCTCCCCCTTGGCTCCCTCCTTCAGCTTCAGGTAGCCGTTCTCCTGCAGCCAGGCGTTCAGGTTGACCCCTCGGCGGAACGACGTGAAGCCGTGGTCCGACAGCACGACCAGCATGTCACCCTCCCGGAGCTGCTCGCGAATCCTGCCCACCATGGCGTCGTTGTGCAGGTAAAGATCCTCGATGGCGTCGGCGTGCTCGCCGCCCGGTCGCCCGTCACCGTTGGTTTGCGCGGCGCGTGCCGCGGGGTGTCCATCCTCCAGGTAGCGCCAAAACATGTGCTGGATCCGGTCGGTCGCGTCGAACACACAGACCACGGTCCCCTTGCGCACCCGCTCGAGCGCGGCGAAGAGCATATCCTCCCGCTCCTTGTCGATGTCGTACGTCTGCTGGAGAAACGCGCCGTCGTCGATCACCCCTTCGTTCAGAGCCCAGGTGTCCTCGGCGAGACCCAGCGTGGAGAACTTCCCGAGCTTCTTCGAGAGGTACGTCGCGTAGTAGGCGGGATGGGAGATCGGCATCGCCGGGCTGTCGGGATCGAGGTTGATCGGCGTGACATACAGCGAAACGTGCTCGGCCGTCTCCGTGAGCAGCAATCTGCAGATCCCGCGCACCTTGATGCCGGGTGCGGCCCGGAAGCCCAGATCCACCCAGTCGCTCAGCTCTCCCCGCCGCAGCTCGAGAGCCGTGCCGTCGACCTGGACCTGGGCGCTTTCGGCGTCTCCGTTCAGCGTGATCGTGACCGGCAGGGTCAACGGAGGCGCTCCCTCGACAAGCTCGTTGTTGGGCCCCTCGAGTTCGGCCTCCAAGCGATCCTCTACGCGTTTCAAGCGCACGCGTCGACCGCCCTCCTTGAAGCCCGCCTTCGATTCCCGGGTCGTGAGAAGCGTGAACGTGCCCTGCGTCCCGAGAAGGTCCGGGACGCACATCGCGCTCAGCTGCGCCCCGTAGAAGCGCTCCGGCGGGAAGGTGATCGGCACTCGCAGAACCGTGCTCCAGATCTGGTGGTCACCCAGGATCGACCAGAAGGGTCTCGACTTCCTCAGAAGGCGAAGGTCGGGCTTCCCGATGGGAATGTGATAACGACCGATCTTGAGGATTCGGTCGGGAGGGCCGATCCGGGTGGACGACAGCAGGGGCAGGTAGGTGCGGCGGTCCCGGTCGAGGAAGTCGTAGATGTTGTGCTTCGCGGGATGTGTGCCGGTGCTGAAGGAGGACCACGCCACCGGAGAGACCGAGGGGAAGGTGGACTGAAGCGGATGGTAGCACCCTTCTGCTGCCAAGCGCTGGAAGTTCGGCAGCTTGCCGTCCGCCATGAAACGATCCGTCAGCTTCGGGTCCTGGCCGTCGAACCCGACGATGATGAGCCGTTTGACCTTCGGCTTCGGTAGGTGGGCACGGCGAAGAAAGCGCAACGCAGCCCTGAACGGCCACAGCAGCAGAGAGAACAACGCAATCAGCCCGGTGACGAAGAAGACCAAGAAGGACGTGACGAACACGAACCCCGCGCCGGGTCCCACGTACGCGGCGAGCGGCGCCGGCGTGGCCGCGAGAAGGAGTCCGAGGATTCCAGTAACGAGCGCTGCGGAAAGGCGCGTGCTATTCTTCCGCCCATGACACCTGCCCTCCCCACACCTGCCCTCCTCAGCCGAACGCACTGACCCATGACCCCTGCCCTCACCTGCCGGACCCACTGACCCAGGCACTGACCCATGCCGCTTGCCACAGTCCGACGTGCTTTGCGCCTCGCTCGATACGGCCCCCCCATCGTGGTGGTCTCGGGACTTCCCAGGTCCGGCACGTCGATGATGATGCAGATGCTGGAGGCGGGCGGCGTGGAGCCCATGACCGACGGCGTCCGTACCGCGGATGAGAGCAACCCGAAAGGTTACTACGAGCTTGAAAGGGTCAAGGATCTTGAGGAGGGCGTCGATGAGCTTTGGCTGCGGGAGGCACGCGGGCGGGCGGTCAAGATCATCGCCTTCCTCATGCGACATCTTCCGGAGACCTTCAACTACAAGGTCATCTTGATGCATCGCAGGCTGGACGAGGTTCTGGCCTCCCAGACCAAGATGCTCGCCAGCCTGGGTGAGACGACCGAAACCGAAGACCCGCGCATGAGGAAGCTCTTCGCGGATTCGCTCGCGCGCACGAAAAGCTTGCTCGCGTACAGACCTTGCTTCGAGGTGCATCACGTGAATTACCACGCCGTTATCGAGGATGGACGAAAGCACGCCGATGAGCTGAATCGCTTCCTCGGCGGGCGGTTGGACAGGGAGGCCATGGCCGCCGTCGTGAACCCGGAGCTGTATCGCAACCGCGGCTGATCCTTGCCCACACTAGTTGATGTAGCCGAGGCTCCGAAGCCGCGCGATCTCCTCGGGGCTCATGTCCTGGATCGCCTCCGTGTCGGGCGGTGGACGCAGCGACACGGCCCACTCCCGCCACGTCGACAGCTCGGTCGCCAGATTCGCCACGATGTCCGGGTGATCCCCAGCCACGTCGTCGAGATTGAGTGGATCCTTCACGTGATCGTACAGCTCGAATTCGGGCCAATCCTCGGCCTGATTCTCGTTCTGGACCAGCTTCCACCCGTCCAGAACGATGGAGTACGAATCGTGCGGCTGTCCCAGGTCGTCGATGCCCGGAGCCGCGACTCGCTCGCTGAACGCGGCGCGTTGAATCGCGCCAAAGTCGGACACGCCATCAGGGTCGACGATCAACGGTAGCAGGCTCTGACCCTGCGCCTGCTCGGGAGGCGTGATGCCCGCCAACTCGAGCACCGTGGGCATCATGTCCACTGACTCCGTCGTCTGCTCGACGACTGTCCCACCGGGTAGTACGCCGGGCCAATGCATGATCAACGGCACGTTCATCATCTCGCCGTACGCGCTATTCCCGTGAAAATGATAGCCATGCTCCAGGAACTCCTCACCGTGGTCGGAAATTAGAACGAAGAGCGTCTCGTCCGCGATTCCGAGTTGCTCCAACCCCTCCATCAGTCTGGCGATCTCGACGTCCATGGCGCGTATGGATCCATCGTACCAGTCGTTCTCGTGCTGAACGAACAACTCCTGATCGACATCGGTAGCGTCCATCTCCTCTTGAGTTGGGAGGCCGTCCGGGTTTGAATCTCCTTCCCAGAGATCCATGGCCCGCTCGTGTTCCGCGGTACCCTCGGTCGTGCCCCACAGGGCGCCGTACGGTGCGTACGGCTCGAACGGACTGTGGGGGTCGAACACATGGATGAACGCGAAGAAAGGAACGTCGTGGTGGTCGCCCGCAAATTCGAGGAAGCGGTCGACATACGTGCGTGCGGTCTTGGCCCCGCTATGACCTAGCTCCCCGATCGACGCCCGCTCGTGCAGCACGTCGACACCCTGATGCAGATTGCTCAGCCTCCCGGAAAAAACGACCGAAGAAGTCTGCCACGTGGCGTAGCCGGCCTCACGGAACACCTCAGACATCGTGGTCACCGAAGACGGCAGACGGTCGGGTATGTCAATGATTCCGTGCGTGCTCGGATACAAGGACGTCAGGATCGACGGTACCGATACCTTCGTCCACGAAGCTTGCGAGATGTTATCGGCGAAGAGGACGCCCTCATTCGTCAGCGTGGGAGCCGTGCTTCGCTCGTATCCGTAGACCTCCAAGTGATCGCGACGCATCGTGTCGCTGATGAAGAGTACGACGGCTCGCGGACGCTCGCTTCCGCCGTCCAACAGAGCGGATCGGTCCTCCGTAACATCGTTGTTGTCCGGCATGGCTCCGCTGTTGCGAACGACCGGCGACCCCCAGTACCCGAGCATCCCAGGGTTGTCGGCATCCAGCCCGAGCGACAGCGTCACGCTCTGGCCCGCGTATTCGGACAGCTCCAAGCGGGATGTGGACCACCGCTGCGGAGTCGTCACCGTGCGCTTCAGCAATGACGTCTCGGTCCCGGCGGCCGTCACGGTCACCTCGAAGGTGATCGGACCGTCCTCGATCGTACCGTACGCCAGGTCGAGCCACGGCCGCGCCGGAAGATCCAGGTCGACCACGATGCGCTCCGGCGCGCGACTGACAATCGTCTCGCGGTAGATCTCGGACAGCCCATGCCACCCCGGCCCCGAGGGAATCGCGGCCAGGTGCTCCTTGAGCGGAATGATGCGGACAGACTCGATCTCGAACTCGGCGCCCTCCGCGTCGCTCGGCTCGAGCAGAAGGTTCCTTACCGCGCTGATCCGGATCGTGGCGCCGACCTCCCGGAGGGTGTACGTGAGGAAGTCGTCTCCAGGAGTGAGCTCGGCTCTGAGCTGAGGCCGCGCCTGATCGGTGAGCTGCTCGAGCCTGCTCTCCACCCAGTCGTCGTCCCGCTCCTGGGCTCCGTTGAAGGTGACTCCCAACTCCGCTCCCTCCGAAACCCGCATTCGGACCTCGATGGCGTACAGCAGATCGTCTTCGTCAAGCTCGTCGGGGCGAATCCCGAGTAGCACGGGAAGGGCCCCGGTGTTGCCTACGAGCATCCCGTCCCGAACGCTCAGGCCACTGATGTCGTTGAACACGGTCCAGCCGAACGTGTCCCCTCCTTCCTCCGGCGCCGGGATTGTCCCCTCTCCGTCGAAGCGCCACTCCGTGCGCTCGGGCTCGGCAGCCGGGGGACTCCCTTGGACCATCGCGCTCTCGAAGTCGTCGATGAGCCGAATCCAGACCGTTTCCGGTTCACCTCCGCAGGCGGCAGCGAGGGGCGTGAGAGCGAGGAGGAGAAGCAGGATCTTGCGCATGGAGATCTCCGGTGTGCAACGCTTTGGGGAAGGATCAATTTTCCGGTTTGGTGCGGAGACCAAAGTAGATGCTCGGTGCTCCGGATGCGACAGCGATCCCGAGCGGATCAGTGTCATGAGCCTCATCGCGTTAATTCCACCGGGGTTGCCGGGCGCCCGTGTCCCCCTGCTGGGCGTCGTCGCCTTTGGCGTGATGGCGGACGCCTGCTATCTGCTGGGGCCTGCCGTCGAGATCGCTCTTGAGAAGCTTGCCCCCCCGATCACTCTCGAACACGTTACGGTTCCCTCATCCCGCTTCTGCGGAGAGGGTGAACTACGTCCGCCACCGGCCGGAGACGGTCGCGAACGGTTTTTCCGACCTCATATGCCCGAAAGTATTATAGAGGGTCTCCGGATCCATATCGACCGCGACCTCTGTGTCAGCTTCGGGGACTGCATCGAAGCAGCTCCAGGCGTCTTCGAGTTCGACGACGAGGAAATCGCGGTCTTCGTGAGTGACGCGGGACCGATCAGTCGGGAAGGATTGATCGAGGCCTGCGCTTCTTGTCCCGTAGACGCACTGACGGCATTCGACGAAGAGGGAGAGCCACTCGCTCCGTAGGAGCGTCGCCCGAGAGGGACCCGCTCCCGGGGCCCCTTGGAAAACCATGAATCCCATGCGAAAGATTCGAACCTACCAGGACGTCACCCACGACACCGGCTCGGGCCTGCTCGAGCAGGTTGTGGACCAGCAACACCGCCTCGCCGACCGCCTCGCTCAGGTTCGGTCGGTCGTGGCCGTCGCCAGCGGTAAGGGGGGCGTAGGAAAGAGCGCCATCACGGCCAACCTGGCCGCTGCTCTCGCGGCCAGAGGGCTCGCCGTCGGCGCCGTCGACGCGGACCTCAATGGGCCGTCGCTAGCCCGCATGTTAGGCGTGTCCGGAGCCCGCTTGGCCGATCGGCCAAGCGGAGTGGAGCCGGCACAAAGCCCGTCCGGCGTACGGGTCATGTCCATGGAGCTGCTCCAGCAGGAAGAGGATGCTCCCCTTCGCTGGAGAGAGCCCGAAATGGGAGGGTTCATCTGGCAAAGCACGCTCGAAACGGGGGTCCTCCGGGAGTTTCTGGGGGACGTCGAGTGGGGAGAACTGGACGTGCTCCTGGTCGACGTTCCGCCTGGGACGGACAAGATTGGACGGCTCTTGGAGCTGGTCCCAGACGTCGATCAGATGCTCCTCGTAACCACCCCCTCCGAGACGTCTCGGTTCGTCGTTTCCAAGTCCGTTCGCATGGCTCGTGAGGCCGCGGTGGGGAAGGTCGCGCTGGTTGCGAACATGGCCGGCCATACTTGCCCGGAGTGCGGCCATGTGTCCGAACTCTTTACGGGTGACGGGGCCAACCGCCTCGAAGAGGAATCCGGCGTACCGCTTTGGGCGGAGATCCCCTTCGATCCACGGCTCGGTGCGGCCACGGACTCGGGCACCCCGCTCGTGATCACGGACCCCGATGCCCACTCGAGCAGGTCGATTCTGGCATTGGCCGACCGGGTCGAAGAGCATTTCGAGATCCGGGGTGACGGGGCGGTCGAGGTCGAGGAGGCGGGCTAATGAAGTTTCTCTGTTTGGACTGCGACGACGTCATGGAGTTCGCCGAGCGGCAACTTCCTGGAGATGGAACGTTGGCCGCAGTATTTACATGCGGGTCGTGCGGACGGGAGATGGCGATGCTCACGAACCCGATGGAGACGCAGCTGGTCTCCAGCTTGGGCGTGAAGATCGGCGGACGAGAAGTCCCTACCCAGCCCATGGAACTGGCCCGGACGTCACTCGAGGGCGGCCGCGACGATGCGTTTGCCTTGTCCGAAGACATTCCCCTCGCTTCGGGCGAGGAGGCGACTCGAGGTGAGGGCGCGAGCGCCGGCGAGGCCACCGCGGCCCGCGTCGTGTGGACGTCCGAGGCCGCTGGCCGACTCGAGCGTGTGCCCAGCTTCGTCCGGGGCATGGTGAAGCGCATTTACACCGACTGGGCACGTGAGAAGGGCGTTTCGGAGATCACCCCCGACATCATGGACCGGGCTCGCACGGAGTTGGGCCTGGAAGGAATGTAGGCTTGTTCGGAGCCACAGAGCTTACCTTCACCTATCCCTCGGGCCGCCGGGGTCTAGGAAAGGTTTCTCTCGGAGGGGACCCCGGCGACCGCGTGGTCGTGATGGGCCCAAATGGATCCGGCAAGAGCACCCTGCTTCGCCTCGTATCCACCGAGCTCCCTGCCCGCCCAGGATCGCTCACCCTTTTCGGCCAAGCCTGCGACCCCCCTTCGAGAGCCCTCCGCAGAAGGATCGGCATCGTTCAGGATACTCCGGTCCACGCCGACGACCTCACGGGGATGGAGAACGGCCTCCTGTTTGCCGAGCTCTACGGTTTGCTTAGGGCCGAGGCGGCGGGTGCCCTGGAGACCCTCTTCACCTCGCTCGGCCTGGACAGGGTGCTGGACGTCCCCACGAGGGAGTACTCGTACGGGATGAAGAAGAAGCTTCTCATCGCGGAGGCTTTGGTTCACGAACCCGAGATGCTCATCCTGGACGAGCCCGCGCTCGGCCTGGATCCACCTTCACGGGCAGCGCTCCATCGAATACTCGTGGAGCGCTCGGAGAAGGGTGTGTGCACGCTCGTCGCCACCAACGAACCCGCACTGGCCCAGGCACTGGCCACCACGGTGGTCCTTCTCCACGAAGGGGAGGTCGTGGCGCACGGCAGCCCCGCCGAGCTTCTGGCCAAGGTCGGCGGCGCCACGCGAATCGAAGTGCACGTCGCCGGTGCTCCGCTGGGGGTTCCCACGCCGGGCGACCCCACAGCCGCCAGCATGACGCCCGCCGACCTTACAACGACCGCCCCTGCCTTTGCGGGGCTCCCAGCGGACATCGTGTCGATTCAACAACTGCCCGGGCGGATCATCGCCGAGAGCAGATCGGGCCCCGATGTCCTCCCGCAGCTGGTCGGCGCGGTCCTCGGCGCGGGGCTGAAGATCGAGCGGATCACACTACGTGAACCCGATCTCACGGACGTGTTTACACTTTTCACCGGCCAGGCCATGGGCCCGGAAAAGGAGAACGCGTGACCGTCGCGGTGTTGAGGACGGAGTGGCTCACTGCCCTTCGGCGCCGGCGCCTCCTTCTGTTCAATATCCTGATTCCCCTCACGTTCGTGGCCACCATCGCGCTCAGCCCGGCGCCAGCCGTGCACGCCGCGGCCGTCTTCACCGTGCTCTTCGTGCTCTTCGGCACGTTCGGCTCGAGCATACCTCTGATCCGCGACGGTGAATCGGGGCTTCTCCGGCGTTACGTGCTGACGGGAGTCCACCCCGGTGGTCTCCTTCTTCAGCGCATATTCGCCGCCGCCGCGCTCGACCTGGTCGAGCTGGCGCCGTCGGTGTTGGTGATCGTCACGGCGAGGGGGAGTTCGGCTTCTCAGTTTGCCATCGTCGTGCCGGCGATGATACTCGGGCTGCTCGCGGCGAACGCGCTCGGCGCGATCACCGCCGCCCTGGCCAAATCAGTCGCCGAAGGAGCTCTCTTCTCGGCCGTGTCCGCCCTTCTGCTCCTGCATTGGGCGGGGACGTTCCGTTCTCCCGTTCCTGAAACATGGCAAGCCACGGTGGAGGCGTGGAATCCCTTCCGCCCTCTCCATGAGAGTTTGCTCGCAGCCGCAGGCGCGGGCGGGCCCGACTTCGACCCGGCGCTGCTCACACCTCCCGTCGGAGCCACGCTCGTGGTGATGCTCCTGATTACCGCCGCCGGCCGCTACGCCATAGGGCTCGGCGGCCGATGAGATCCGCCGGCCCGGCCGTTTCTCGCCCGTTTATTGACAGCCCCGAGAAGGGTCGGGTATACTCACTTCGCGCACCATGCACCATTTGGAACAAGCGCCATTTGATAGGGTGCCGAGGACCGTGCTTTCATTGATCCGAACGCTACGCCTGCGAGCTCGAAACTCGCCGTCGAGAGCCCTGGTTCAGAGGGGGTCGATCATAGAGATTAGCAGTCTGGTCGTGCTTTGTACGGCTCTCGTTCGCAGGGGGTGACCGGTAACCCTTCTGCGCACTGAAATGATGTCAACCGCTGCACGCATCTAGACCGAACCAGATCGTACCCGGATGCCCTTCCGGTTTCGAAGTCGGAGCCCCGCCACGCCCGGGGGGGCGGGGGGCGTTTGTGCGATCGGTACGCGAAGGGTGCCAGATAATCAGGGCCTAGGCCCGAGGTGCTTATGTACCGTGAAGTTCTCGTACCCGTCGATAACTCCGATAATTCACATTGGGCCGTCGACCGCGCCATCGAACTCTGTAGGCGCTCCGAGGGGCGAATCACCGGCAATCATGTGTACGCGGCGCGCCTCCACGATGTGCGGTTCCGCCAATTGGAGACAGGACTTCCCGCCCAGTTCCAGACCGCGAAAGAAATCAAGCGGCAGCGGAAGGTTCACGACAAGCTGATCGAAAAAGGCCTCCAGCTCATCTCGGATTCCTTTCTCGATCAGACCGCCATCAGTTGTGATGCGGCGGGCGTACCGCTGACCCGGCAGCTCCTCGAGGGCATCAACTATGAGGAGGTGTCTCGGGAGGCCAACCGAGGGGGCGGCCGCCTTCCCAGTTTGATCGGCTTCGATCCGAACATCGCGGACAAGTACGACGGCGGTGACAAAGTCCGTAGCGACGTCATCGTGGACGAGGACGGGCGGATCATCGCAGAGGACGAGGAGCAGGATGAGAAGGTCGCGGGGTCGAGTGGTCGCGACTATGACCTCCTCGCCATCGGTGCTCATGGGATCGGCAAGCAACCCTACTCACAGTTGGGCGGGATGGTCTCGCGGGTCATCCGCCAGGTCGAAAAGGACACCCTGATCGTCAGGAACGATCGCGCACTGGAAGGCGGTGACTGGATTATCTGTGTCGACGGTTCCTCGTACTCGTACAAGGCCATGCGGCATGCATTGGAGATGGCCAAGGAGTTCGGGGCGAAGCTTTATGTGTGCTCGGCCTTCGATGTGGAATACCACCACGCCGTGTTCGGGAATATCAAGGACATTCTCTCCGTGCAGGCCTCGAAGGTCTTCAAGTTCGAGGAGCAGGAAGAGCTCCATAACAACATCATCGACAAGGGTCTTCTGAAGCTCGCACAGGCCAATCTCAAGCGCGCCGAGGTGATGGCGCGGGAGTTCCCCGAGGTCCCCGTCGAGACGCAGATCCTCATCGGTAAACCCTTCCAGTGCATCCTTCAGTGGATCGAGGAGATCGATCCGAGCCTTGTGATCCTCGCACGCCACGGGGGGCACCGGATCGAGGGTACCGACATGGGATCTCAGGCGGACAACCTGTGCCGCCTCTCACCCACGAACATCCTGCTCATCGGCACCACCGACGTTCGCCCGGACGACATCCCCTGGATCGAAGAGGACGGTGAGACCGGGCTCGAGTGGGCACCCGATGCCGAAGTCCGAATTCTTCGGGTCCCGCCGTTCGCGCTCGGGATCGCCCGCAAGGCCGTTGAAGAATACGTACTCGACAACTACGGCCCCGGAGCCAACGGCACGTACCGGGAAGAGGCGATCGTGCGGGCGGCCTCGAACGGATCCTCGTCGAACGGACCGTCGGCCGACAGTGATGGGGCGACCCTCTCCGAAGCCGAGTCCGACACCAACGGAGTGGATACGGGCGCTTCGGTGCCCCCGCTCGGCGCGGGCGGCCTGCCGATGGTCACGGGCGAGCGCCTCGACGAAGCCATCACCAAGCTGCTTCCGACCCACATGCAGTTGATCATGGGGATCGGCACTGCCGAGGAGCTCGCCCTCGCCGAAGTGAAGGCAGATGAGGCCATGAAGCGGACGCTGGTCAGCGGCCTGGATGCCGACCCCCAGCCGGACGTACCCATGATTTCCGCCACCTGCCCCTACAGCGGCCATCCGCTCATGCGTGAACGGACCGCGGACGACCCGGTCGAGTGGACCCAGGAGGCCTTCGAGCGACTCAAGCTGGTGCCGTTGATCGCGAGGCCACTTGCCCGCAACACGGTGGAGCGATTCGCCCGTGAGAACGAATTCTTTAGAGTCACCACGCCTGTGATGGATGAGAACAAGCAGGCCATGATCGAGGCCGACGAGTTCGACATGGACACCATGTTGGTCATGTTCCGGGAACTCCAGACCAAGCAGATCAAAGCGACAGCCGAGGGCGTCGACGGTATGACTCCCGAGATGCGCAAGTTCATCGACGAGGCCAAGGCCAGCGGCGTGACCCGCTGCCCGATTCGGGACGTGGCCGAGGCCGCCGACGACTGCCCGGTGGACTTCAAGACCGTCTCACCGGAGGACGCAAAGGCCGCGATCAAGCAATTCATGGACAAGGAACCCAGCGAAGCGTGAGCAGCACAACCGATCTCAGGTCCTCCTCCTCGGCAACTCTGGCGCCTCCCGCTCCGGGGCGGCTCGAGACGGTGTCGCCGAGCGGTAGGTGTGGTCCCTACACTCCGCATATCGTAGCGTGGAACCTCACGAAACGATGCAACCTGGCGTGCGCGCACTGTTATATCTCGGCGGGTTCCTGGCATGCGGCCGACGATGAGCTTTCAACGGACGAGTGCCTGCGCATCCTCGATGAGATTCTCGACGTGAATCCCCACCCCATGCTGATCCTCACGGGGGGGGAGCCCCTATTGCGGGACGACCTGGAAACCCTGGCGGAGCGAGCCTCGACGCGGGGCGCCACAGTCGTGGTCGGCACGAATGGGACGCGTCTGACCGACCAGCGCATCGGCTCTCTGTTGGAGGCCGGTGTCAAGGGTGTCGCCGTCAGCATCGACTCGCTCCGTCCCGAGTATCATGACCGCTTCCGGCACGGTGGGGGTGCACTCACGGACACGATGGCGGCTGTCGAGCGCTGCTCCGCTCGTAGGCTCGATTTCGTTATTCAGACGACAGTCACGTCCGGCAATCGGCACGAGATCGCAGATTTGGCTCGCTGGTCGGCCGAAGCGGGAGCCGTTTCCTTCAACGTCTACTTCGTGGTCCCGACTGGGCGCGCAGAGCATATGCAGGGCATGAGTCCTGAGGAGAACGACGACGTTCTGCGTGAGCTCGTCGAGCTGGAGGGAACGTATCGCGGTCGCATGATGGTCCGCTCGAAGTGCCAACCCCAAATCATGCGGCACGTGGTCCAGGGCGATCCGGAGTCTCCCCTGCTGAACTACGAGACTCGCTGTCCATGTGGTGTCCACTACGTGCGCATCACGCCCGAGGGCAAGGTCACCCCGTGTCCTTACATGCCCGTGGTCGCGGGTGACCTGTTGACGCAGAGCTTTCAGGAGATCTGGGAGTCGTCGCCCGTCTTCACCCAGCTCAGGTCGGGGGAGCTCGGTGGGCGGTGCGGACTATGCGAATATCGGGAGGTGTGCGGAGGATGCCGCGCCCGCGCCTATGCCGACAGCGGCGACTTCATGGGTCCGGATGACTCCTGCGCCTATGAGCCATCGGGAGAGACACCCCTCATTGTGTCTCGCCAATCAGTCTCCTACGGACGGTCAGGCCCGGGTGGGCCATTGGTCGCCGACGGCGGCGCGGCCTCCACCGAGCAACCCGCATCGGTCGCACTGGAGTGGTCCCCGGAAGCCCTCGCCCGTATCGACGGCGTACCGAGCTTCGTTCGGGGGGTGGTCATGGCAAGGGTCGAGAAGTTCGCCCATGACCGAGGGTACGCATGTGTGGATGTGGAAGTCATGGAGGAGGTACGTCGAAACCTCCCTGTGGATTTCTCCAAGAAACTTCCGTTCTTCTTGGGAAGAGGGGGAACGGCATGAGCTTGAAGCTCCTGGGGGTGATGGGCCTCTCCGCGCTGGCCATTCACCTGTTCCCCGAGGTGGCCTGGGCGCAGGATATCGCCGGCCGAAGCTACGGGGACTTCCCCTTGGTCGGGGGGCGTGTGGCGGTCTGGGTCGCGGCGCAGGTCCACCTTCTCTTCGCGGCGTTCGTGCTCGGCGTGCCCATGTTCGCTGTGGTTGCCGAGGCCATCGGAATGTTCGGGGGGGACTCGAAGTACGATAAGCTTGCGAAGGAGTTCACCCGGCTGTTGCTCGTGGCATACTCCGCCACGGCGATCTGGGGAGCGATCCTCTCCTTCCTCCTCATCACGATCTTCCCGAACCTCTGGATCTACCTTGCGGAGATCTTCGAGGTCTCCATGTGGATCTACGTGGGACTCTTCTTCTTCGAGTCCTTCACGCTCTACCTGTATTACTACGGCTGGGATCGCTGGAATCAGGGTCGGGCCAAGCTGGGCCACTGGACGTTGGGCATCTTGTTGAACGTCTTTGGCACGGCGGTGATGCTCATTGCCAACTCGTGGCTCACCTACATGATGAGCCCGCCGGCGGACGTGGGTCCCGACACCGCACCTGGTATGGTCCGAGTGTGGAGCGCCTTCGTGAACGCGACCTGGATGCCCATCAACATCCACCGGTTAATCGCCAACGTCGTGTTCGGTGGAGCGATCGTGGGCGCGTATGCGGCCTACCGCTTCCTGCTGGCCAGGACCGATGAAGAGCGCGCCCACTACGACTGGATGGGATACGTGGGAAACCTGATCGCGATCGGCGCGCTCATTGTCCTGCCCTTCGCCGGCTACTACCTCGGCCGAGAGCTCTACGAGTACAGCCCGCAGATGGGCAACACCCTGATGGGTGGCTTCATGAGCTGGCTCTGGATCATCCAGGCCTTCCTTATCGGGGTGCTCTTCCTGGCGGGCAACTACTACTTGTGGGTGGGAATGGGGCGGATTCCGGGGGCCGAGCGCTTCACCCCCTACACCAAGTACATGTTGTTCGTGCTCGTGGTGGGCGTGATCGTGTGGGCGACGCCGCACACGATGATCGCCAACCGGGAAGAGATCGCCGCCATGGGCGGAACGTACCACCCGCTCCTGGGTGTCCTTGGTGTCATGAGCGCCAAGAACACGGCTGTGAACATCATGATCTTGACCACGTTCCTCTCGTTCCTGCTCTACGGGCGCGCGAACAACAACCCGACGGTTCCGTGGGCCAGGACTGGGACGATGGTGCAGGCGGCTCTGTTCGTGATCTCCGCGCTCATTGTCGTGTTCTACGGGGTGTACGGCTACTTCGTCAGCGCGATCGTTCGCATCGGTTTCTCGGTTTATCAGGTCGTGGCGGTGCTCGCGACCATCATCGGCGTGGGCGCAATTCATGTGTTCATGATGCGGGGCGCGGAGTCGCGTGGTGCGATCCGGTGGGGTCAGATGCCCCCCCGTTCCCAGTACGCGCTGTTCATCCTAGCCGTCACGTTCACATGGCTGATGGGTCTCATGGGCTTCGCCCGGAGCGGCATCCGCCAGCACTGGCATGTATGGGAAGTCGTGCGGGACACGAGTGAATGGGCAGAGACGCCGGCGCTCGGGTACGCGGCCGTCGTGATCTCCGCCTGTGTGCTGATCTTCTTCGTCCTCGTGGCGTTCATTTTCTGGCTCGGTGGCTTGGCCGAGAAACCGTTGGTATCGCAGGCGAGCACGGACACCTCTCCGTCACCGGGAGGGCCGGAGTTCGCTCCTGCCGCGGGCGACTGATGCAGGATTCGACGGTGGGCATACTGGCGTCGTTCGAGTACGTAGACTCGGCCGTGAACGCCATCGGTGAGTTACGGGCGGCCGGCCTCAAGAAGATCACCGCTTACATGCCGTATCCCGAGGCTCAAATCGAAGAGGCGCTCGGGTACGATCAGAGTCCCGTCAGGGTGTGGGCGTTGGCGGGTGGGCTCTGCGGCGCTGCCGGTGGGTTCGCTCTCACGTCCTTTACCTCGATGGATTGGCCGTTGGTCACGGGTGGCAAGCCGATCCTTTCGATTCCCGCGTACGTGATCATCTCGTTCGAGATGATGGTGTTGTTCGGTGTGTTGTCTACCGTGATTGGGCTCTTCATCAACAGTCGCCTTCCTTATGTCAAGCCGATGGTCGTCTACGATCCGGAATTCAGCGCGGGCAAGTTCGGGGTCTACGTGACCGTGGCGGCGGATGGCCTCGACCGAGCCAGGGGCATCCTGAAGGGTCAGGACCCCGCTGAAATCCGGGAAGATCCGGTGGGGGTAGCCCATGCGCCGCCAGGAATCGACTTAGGACCTGAAATTCAGGAAGAGCCGGTGGGGGTGGCGCCGCCAGGATTCGAATTAGGATCTGCAATTCCGGAAGATCTGGTGGAGGGGGCCCATACGCCGCCAGGATTCGAATTAGGATCTGAAATTCGGGAAGATCCGGTGGGGGTGGCCCATGCGTTGTCAGGATCCGACTCAGGATACGAGTCTCGCTCGATGCTGTTGGAAAACCTGAAGATTTTCGCGGTCGTGATCGGAACGCTTGCCACCTTCACGCTCGTGGCCAATTCCATTCCGCAGGTACAGTCAGAGGTGCCCGTGGACCTCAGCTTCGGCGCCAACGTTAGCGCCGATGAGCTGATGTCGTCCGGGGAGACCCTCTTCACCGGGGCCGGCGGCTGTCTAGCCTGTCACGGGTTGGGCACGAGGGCTCCGAACCTTCTCACCGACCACGCCGGCACGGGCACGATCGGCGTCCGGTGCACGAATCGCGTGCCCGGTGAGGACTGCAAGGCATACCTTTACAGCTCGATGGTGGACCCGGGCGCCTACCTCGTGGAGGACTTCGAACCGATCATGCCCGACATGCGTCGCTCTCTCTCGAACCAGCAGATCTGGGCGCTCGTGGCCTACTTGCAGTCCGTGGGGGGCGTGGTGACCGTAACGGGTGCAGACATCGGTGTTGGCGACGATGGCTCGAGCGTGGCAGGAGCCCCGACCGCAGGGGCGCCTGCGACCGCCTCTGCGGATCCCGTCGAGATCATGCGCGCCAACGCGTGCCTCGGTTGCCACGTCCTCGCCGGAGAGGGAACAGAGATGGGTCCCCCGTTCGACGGGATGGGCGCGCGCGTGGACGCCGACTATATACGAGAATCGATTCTGGAGCCGGCGGCCGGCGCATCAGAGGGCTTCGAGACATTCTTAGGCGCAATGCCTCCGATTTTCGGCAGCCAGCTCACTGGGAGTCAGTTGGAAGCCGTCGTGCAGTTCCTGGTAAGCCAACGCTAAGGGGAGGCGAGAAACAGTGATGGGCAAGCACTTGAAGCATCCCTTCGGCCAGGCGGTCCTGGTCCTCGTGGTTTCTTACCTCTTGTTGGATTACGGAATCGCGTACATCTCGCCTTTGATCGGAATCACGAGCGATCCGGTCCCGATCCCGAATTCCGTGCTGCTTCAGTATCTCATCACCGTAGGCGTGGGGATCCTCCTCTGGGTCAGCGACAACGATGCCCGCTGGGCTGAGTTCAAGGCGCCGATGCATCGCGTGATGGTGGACCCGGACCGGAAGACGGCTCGGAATTCGCTCATGGTGCTGGTGCCGATCCTCGTGGCGTTCGCGACCTTCAATCAGGTGAAACCCTCCGTGGCAGCGCCTGTGACCCTGCGCTCGATTCACCCGTCAGCTCCGGGCCAGTTCGACTTCCAGGGGACGACCGTGGAGCTCGCCGGCCTGGAGAATCCCTTGCGCTCGCGGGGCTCCCTGGAGGAGCACTACGAAGAAGGGAAGCGCGTCTACTATGAGAACTGTCTGGGCTGTCATGGTGACGGCCTGAACGGCCAGGGGCATTACGCGCATGGATTCAACCCTGCCCCCTTGAGCTTCCAGGACGTCGGCACCATCGCGCAGCTCGTCGAAAGCTTCGTTTTCTGGCGGATCGCGAAGGGGGGTCCCGGGCTCCCCACGGAGGGGGCCCCGTGGAACTCGGCCATGCCGGCATGGGAGGACTTCCTCACCGAAGATGAGATCTGGTCCGTGATCATCTTCTTGTATGACCAGACCGGTCACGAGCCGCGCACGTTTGAAGAGGAAGCCGGGGAAGGGGAGGCGGAATGAGTTTTTCCGGTGTTCCCAAGTGGGCGCCCCTGGCCGTTTTGTTCGCTGCGGCGTCGGCATTGGCCGTGGGCGGCTGTGGAGATGGAGGAGGAGGAGGAGGCGTGGGCAACCTGAGCGCGCAGGACGGCGACGATCTCGGCCAGGTCACCTATGACCGTTGGTGTGCGGGCTGCCACGGTGTGGACGGGACCGGCGACGGCCCCGGAGCCGGTTACATGCTTCCGCGGCCCCGGGATTTCACCCAGGCGCTGTATCAGATTCGTACGACGGCCAGCGGCGAGCTCCCGACGGATGAGGATATACTCGCCATCATAGACCAGGGGATGCCGGGCACGACGATGCCTGGGTGGGAGGATCTTCTTTCGAACGACGAGAGAGACTCGCTGGTCCAGTATCTCAAGACGTTCTCTCGCTTCTTCTCTCCCGATGAGGTGCCGCAGCCGCTCGAGTTCGGTCGCGCCACCCGGTCGAATGCGGACGTGCTCGCTGAAGGTGAGCGGCTGTTCCGTGAAGTAGCAGATTGCGCGGCGTGTCACGGGGAAGGGGGCCGAGGCGACGGAGAGTCCTCGCCGACGCTGGCTGATGACGGGGACTTTCCCGTTCGCGCGGCTGATCTGACTGAAAACTGGCTGTTCAACGGCGGCGGAGACGCCGAGGACATCTACCGTCGACTGTTGACGGGTCTGGACGGCACACCCATGCCGAGCTTGGCCGACGTCATCACGGCGGGTGTCATCACCAGCGATCAGCTCTGGGCCATCGCGCACTACGTTCGCAGTCTTGCTCCGGAGGACCCGCCGGGAATCACCGAGGTGGTCCGGGGCGTCCTCTTCGAGGACGTTCCGCTTCCCTCCTCGGTCGGCGACGAGGCGTGGGATGCCGTCGAGCGCGCGTACCTCCCGCTCGTTGGACAGATCATTGTGATGCCGCGCTGGTTCGACCCCCGGGTGGACGGCGTTTGGGTGCAGGCCGCGCATGACGGAGAAACGGTGGCCGTGCGCGTTACCTGGAGCGACCCCAACAACAGCCCCGATCCTCTGTGGGCGGACTGGAAGTCCTTGGTGACCTCGCTCATGCAGCCGAAAGAGGGCGACCCACCGGATGAAGGGCCGACGCCCGATCAACTCGTTGTCCAGTTCCCGATGCAGATGCCGGAAGGGATGGAGCTGCCTTTTTTCCTGGGCGGAGACAACCGCCGTCCGGTGTATCTGTGGCAGTGGCGAAGTGACGGTGATGGCGCACTCGAAGGCGAGGCCCGCGGCATCGGGACCGAGGCCTTCCAATCGGAGGGGCTAGACCTTACCGTAGACGCCTCACATGCCGACGGCCAATGGCGGGTCATGTTCACGAGGCCGCTCGTCACGGAGAACGAAGGCGACCTCGATTTCGTGATTGGTGAGGCCATTCCGATGGCCTTGTTCGCCTGGGATGGAGACAACGGGGAATCAGGCACCAGAGGTGCGGTCAGCTCCTGGTACTTCTTGTTCCTCGAGGACGCCACTCCAGCAACTGTATTTGTAGCCCCCGCTTTGGCTATGATGTTGACGGCCGCGTTGGGGTTCTTGGTGGTAGGCCGCGCCCAGAAGAGGGAGAGGGAGGGCGGTGAAGTAGAAAGAGAGCGGTGAATTAGAAAGAGAGACGGTGAAGTAGAAAGAGAGACACCGAATTCGAGACAGCGAATAGGTGAACCATTTTATCATATTGGAGGCATAATGTCGGATCGATTTGAATTGCGCGGGGTCGTCGCGCCCACACTCATGCTGCTGGTCATGGCCGGCTGCGGTGGCGGAGACGGAGGTGGCGCCTCCGGTGGCGCCGGAGGCGGTGCCGCCGTGGAAAACCCGGTGGATGCGGCCACGGCCGGCAACATCGCGGGCTCCATCGTCTTCGAGGGAGACGCGCCCAGCATGGACGTCATCAACATGGGCAGCGAGTCCGTGTGTGCGGACAAGCACGCGTCGTCGCCGATGATCGAGGAGGTTGTCGTCAACAGCAACGGTACTCTTGCCAACGTGTTCGTCTACGTGAGGGAAGGGCTGGAGAGCCTCCAGTTCCCAACGCCCGCAGCGGTACTGCTCGACCAGAATGGATGCGTCTACATTCCGCACGTTTTGGGCGTGATGGCGGGCCAAGACATTACGATCAGGAACAGCGACGGGCTCTTGCACAACATCAACGCAACACCCGCCGAACAGCGCGGATTCAACACCAGTCAGCCGGTCGCCATGGAGACCACGCGAAGCTTCGGGACGGCCGAGGTCATGGTTCCGCTGCGCTGTGACGTTCATGGTTGGATGAACGCTTATGTTGGCGTCCTCGATCATCCGTACCACTCCGTCTCGAACGGCAGTGGCGCCTTCGACCTGTCGACGCTGCCTCCGGGCGAGTACGTGATCGAAGCGTGGCATGAGCGCTACGGAACTCAGACCCAGAACGTGACGGTGACCACCGGTGAGACCGCCGAGGTCACGTTCACGTTCAGCCCATCTATGGCCCAGAACGCCGTGGTGCCTCTCGGTACTCCGATCGACTTTCACGCAATCGCGGAAGCATCCTAAGTGGCTACGGCGTCTGCCGGTCCACTCCCTGAACGGACCGGCAGGGGCCTCTCCACTACAACTGCTAGACTCACACTCCAGCTCGGGAGACGAGTGGGATGAGGTATTTTTCCTGGGTGATGCCGGACAACGTCGTGTCGACGTTCGGGCCAGCTCTAGACAACCTGTGGCTCGTGATCCTTTGGATCACGGGTATCATCTTCTTCGCCACGGAGATCGTCTTGTTGGTCTTCATGGTGAAGTACCGCCACAAGGAGGGACGTAAGGCGGAGTACATCCACGGCAGCAATAAGGCCGAGATTATCTGGACGACGATCCCCTTCGTCATCGTCATGGGTTTGGCCTTCTACTCGAAGGGCATCTGGGACGAGATCCGCGATCAAAGCCGCATCCCGGCCGACGCATATGAGATCAACATGATAGCCAGTCAGTTCGAGTGGAACGCCACCTATGCGGGGGCCGACGGAGAGTTCGACACGTCGGACGATTTCGTTTCCCTAAACGCACTGCACATTCCGGTCGCTCAACCCGTTGTAGTCCAGTTGATGGCCCAAGACGTGATCCACTCGTTCTTTCTACCCGAGTTCCGGGTCAAGCAGGATGCGGTGCCCGGCCACGTCACCCCGGTCTGGTTCGAGGCGACACGGACCGGTGAGTTTACCCTGGCCTGCGCGGAGCTCTGCGGGCTCGGGCACTATAGGATGGGGGGGACGGTCATCGTCCATTCACAGGCTGATTTCCAAGATTGGCTCGCGGAGCAGCAAGCCGAAGCGGAGGATGACTGATGAGCACGACCACTGCGACGGAAACGCACGCCGGACCCGCTGAGCACCACGAGCTCGGCTTCATCCGGACGTACATTTTCTCTACCGATCACAAGATGATCGCGAGACAGTTCCTGTTCAGCGCGCTGCTGTTCCTGCTGCTGGGAGGATTGCTCGCGGTCATGGTTCGCTGGCAGCTCGGTTTCCCGGGACGACCCCTGCCCTCTTTCATAAGGGGTATCTTTCCGGACACCATGGCACCGGGCGGCATCATCCTACCGGAGTTCTACAATTCCCTGGTCACGATGCACGCCACTTTCATGGTGTTCTTCGCGCTCATGCCGCTCATGGCGGGGGTCTTCGGCAATCTCCTGATCCCGCTCCAGATCGGTGCGGAGGACATGGCGTTCCCCCGGATCAACATGGCGTCCTTCTGGATCATGCCTGTCGCGGGATTCATCATGCTGGCGAGCTTCTTCGTCGAGGGAGGCGCCGCTGGAGCCGGTTGGACCTCCTATGCGCCGCTCAGCAGCTCGGGCGAGTGGACGGGCGTCTACATGGGCCAGATCCTCTGGCTGGTCTCTCTGATCGTGCTGGGCTTCTCCTCGATCCTGGGCGCTTTGAACTACGTCTCGACCGTGATCAACATGCGGGCGCCGGGGATGACGTGGTTCCGGATCCCGCTGGGCACGTGGTCGCTGTTCATCACCGCGTGGCTGCTTCTGTTGGCGATCCCGATTCTCACGGGCGGCCTGATTCTGCTCCTCTTCGATCAGACGCTCGGAACGGCCTTCTTCCGCCCCGAGGGCAGCGGCGAGCCTCTCCTCTGGCAACACATTTTCTGGTTCTTCGGCCACCCCGAAGTGTACATCCTGATCCTTCCCGCGATGGGCTTCGTCTCCGAAGTGATCGCATGCCGGTCCCGGAAGCCGATCTTCGGCTACCACTCCATGGTGATCGCCTTGGTGTCCATCGCGTTCTTGTCATGGGTCGTCTGGGGTCACCACATGTTCCAGAGCGGCATGAACCCGCTCCTCGGCATGACCTTCGTGGTGACGACGGTAGTGATCGCGGTCCCCTCGGCAATCAAGGTATTCAACTGGTTGGGAACACTCTGGCGTGGGGACATCCACTTCGACGCGCCGCTCCTGCACGCGGTCGCGTTCGTGTCGCTCTTCATCATCGGAGGGCTGTCGGGGATGTTCATGGCCGCGGCTCCCGTCGACATCTACATCCACGACACGTACTTCATCGTGGCGCACCTCCACTACGTTCTGGTGGGTGGGAGCCTCTTCGGAATTTTCGCCGGGATTATCTTCTGGTATCCGAAGATGTTCGGCCGGATGATGCACGAGGGATGGGGCAAGGTGCACTTCGGGCTCTCGTTCCTCTTCTACAACCTGGCGTTCTTCCCGATGCACAATCTGGGTATACAGGGGATGATGCGCCGGATCTACGATCCCAACCAGTACGAGTTCCTACAGGGGCTACAGCCTCTGAATACCTTCATCTCGATCAGCATATTCCTCTTCGCGGCCACGCAGGTCATCTTCGCGTTCAACTTCCTGTGGAGCCTGCGCTACGGTAAGGTAGCCGGCAACAACCCCTGGAGGTCCAGCACGCTCTTGTGGACCACTCCATCTCCCCCGCCCCACGGCAACTTCCCGGAGATGCCCATCGTGTACCGCGGCCCATACGAGTACAGCCATCCTGACCGAGAGGAGGACTTCTGGCCTCAGGACGAGCCGCCCGAGATGAGCGAAGCGGGCGGACAGACGGTCGCATCCCCGACCCCCGAACCCGTTCCTGGAGACTGAGGCATGAGTCACGGAGCAGTCGCGACCATGGACCGCAAGCCCATGCCCGGGATGATGGTCTACAACAAGAAACTGGGCATGTGGGTGTTCCTGCTCAGCGAGGTCATGTTCTTTACGTCGTTGATCGGCACCTACGTTATCCTGCGCTTCGCCCATCCGGACCATTGGACCGACGTGGGCGTCGTTCTCAACGTTCAGTTGACCGCATTGAATACATTTTTCCTGATCTGTTCCTCAGTGACGATGGTCAAAGCGTTCGCGGCCATACAGGAAGGGGATCAAAAGGGCCTCCAGAGGTGGTTGCTCGCCACGATCTTGATCGGAGCGTCCTTCGTAGGCATCCAACTTGTCGAGTACACCGCACTGGCGGGTGAGGGCTTTGTTCCGATGCTCGACTCCTACCATGCCGTGGGGCGCGGCAATCCGCACGAGGGTCCTTCCCTAGGCGGCCCGCTCTACGGAGCCACCTTCTATGCTATGACCGGGTTTCACGGGGCCCACGTTACGATCGGGGTTCTATGCTTGATTTTCGTTTACATCAGGTCGCTCCAGGGCGCTTACACGGCACAAAGCCTTGAGGGCGTGGAGGTGATCGGCCTCTACTGGCACTTCGTCGATCTCGTTTGGATTCTCCTGTTTACTATCGTCTACCTAATCTGAAGGCGGGAGCAACATGGAAGAGCAAGAACACGCGCACCCGCGCTATATCCTGATTTGGGTCATACTTCTCGTGCTCACGCTGGGCGAGTTAGGATACGCCTTCCTGGATCTACCGAAGGTCGTATTGGCGGTGGGACTGATCCTCATGGCGATTTGGAAGGCGCTCTTGGTGGCGATGTATTACATGCATCTTCGGTATGAGCCGGCCCGACTGTGGATTCTGGCGATCTCTCCGCTTCCGTTGGCGGTCATCCTCGTTTTGGCGGTCATCACCGAGTTCTAGTCCCCACTAAAGGGTCGCGGAGGCCCGGACGGGAACCCATGGTTTCGGTCCGGGCTTCTGCTTGTTACCGTAGCTAGTGCAGTCGAGGCGGCCGAGCGCCGCCATCCCGTCGATTTTCGTCTGAGATCACAGCCGTGGATAATGAAGGTCTGAGGCTCGGAATGCTCCTTGGCGGCCTCGTCATGGCCGGCGTGCCCGTGATCGTGGGCATCGCGGGAATAATCTTCCTCTTCAAGAAGTATCGCGAGGAGCGCTAGCTAGCCGACCAGACGACCGAGCAAGGGGGTGCACCATGAGCACGCGGTTTCGAGGCCTCGTTCCCCGCGGAGTAATCGCCGGAGTGATCGGCGCTACTGCGCTCGCTTTCTGGTTTTTGGTGATCGACGGCTCTCAGGGTGAGCCCTTCCGTACGCCGGGATTTCTGGGGGGTGCTCTCTTGGGCACCGACGCCCTCGAACCGCGCGCCGGTCCGGTCATTCTTTACACGCTCCTTCACTACGTCGCCTTCATCGGCGTCGGATTGGGCGTAGCGTGGTCCCTCTCCAAGATCCACACGACGCCGAACATTTTCCTGGGGCTGGTCCTCGGCTTCGGGCTCTACGATCTGGTCTTTTACACGGGCCTCACGGTGACCGGGGTGGACGTCGTCGGCGAGTTCGGTTGGCCCCCCGTCCTGATGGGTAATCTGATCGCCGGTGTATCTCTCATGAGCTTTCTCCACTTCACGGGTGCCAGGCCGCCCATATCGTGGTGGACAATCCTCGGCCAGAACAGGGTGTTCAAGGAGGGCCTGGTCGCGGGACTCGTCGGGGCGGGGACGATCGCGCTGTGGTTCTTCATCGTCGACATGGGACGAGGACAGCCCTTCTTCACACCGGGCGCGCTCGGCTCGGTGCTCTTTCTCGGCTCGACGGAGGCGACTGCCGTGAGCGTCTCGGTCGCAACCGTGGCCGGCTACAGCATCCTCCACATCGGCGCCTTCTTCGCCACAGGCTTCATCGCCGCCGCCATCGCCGGTTACGCTGAGGACACGCCTCCGCTCATCATCGGTGCGGTGATGCTCTTTGTGGCCTTCGAGGCCTTCTTCATGGCACTCATGGCCCTTTCGGCCGAGTTTCTACTCAGCGCCTTGGCTTGGTGGGCGATCGTGGTGGGTAACGTTCTAGCCACCTTGACCATGGGATCCTACCTCTGGGTCAAACACCCGAAACTACGGGAGGCGCTCGCGGCCAATCCGATGGACAAGACGGCCTGAGGGCGAAGTCCGTCGATTTGGGGAGTTCTACCCCCGTGGAGCCTACTCCTCGACGCCGAGGAAGCGCTTGAGGTGCCAGAGGTAGTAGGCCAGACCGGCCGTGAAAACGAAGAAGACTCCCGAGATCACCAGGGACCCGCTTCCCCCGCCTCTGGTGAACGCCAAGAGTTCGTAGGCGCCATATCCCGCACAAAACAAGATGGCGGCGGCGATGAGGACCCGATGAAAGCTGATGAGGGACAAGCCGTGCGTCTCCGTTGGCGGATCGCCAGAAAGTGGCTACGTGCCTTCGAGTTCGATGCCCGTGATCGAGTCCGGACACCATAGGTTGCAGTCCGGACATCAAGATAGCGACGATCGCTCCTAGCCGGGGACCTCCTCGGAAAGAACGTGGCGAATCACTCTTCCGACGGCTTTTCTCTCCTTCAAGAACGCGTCATGCCCGAAGTTGGACGTGATACGAATCGTCCGTCCCGTGCCGGGTAACCGGCGCACCATTTCCGCGATCAGCCACGGAGGAACCAACGTATCCGAGTCGATGGATACGACGGTCGTCGGCACGTGAATAAGTGCCGGATCGACGTCGTGGAGGTCCAGCGACTGTGACAGAATCGCGAAGGCTCGTCCGTCGAAGTGCCGAATGAACATCTCTCCCTGAACCTTCAAGTACTTCTCCACAGCGAAGTGGGGGCTTCCCTCTTCCCAGATCGGGACCGATACGAACCGCTTCTCGAATTCCTCCGGAGTGCGGTAGGTGGTCATCGCGAGCTCACGTGCGAGAGCCAGGCCCTCGGACTCCCGTCCCGCGTGGGCGGCCAACTCGACGATGCGGCGCTGGAGGGTCCGAAGGCCCGTGGCCATGGGATGAGATCTGTGCGCCGCACAGAAAACCAGTAGGCGCGCCAAGCGGTCCGGATGGCGCGCCCCGAGAACAAGGCCCACCATTCCTCCGTAAGAGGCGCCCACGAATGCGTGTAGTTTTTCGATGCCGAGGTGATCGAGTACTACCTTCACCCCATCAGCCTGGTCCTCGGTGGTAACGACGGGGGTGCCCGGTCCGTTGGCCGGCACCGACGACGCGCCCGACCCGCCGATATAATCGACGCCGATCACGCGATAGGACTCGGGGTCGAGATCAGCCCCGGGGCCGACCACACCGGGCCACCAACCAGGCGTGCCATCTTCATCACCACAAACGAAACGATGGGCAGAGATGCCGCCAAGGACCATCACAGCGGGTGCGTCCTCCGGGCCATACGAAGCGTAGGCCACCCTCCCACCCTCATCCGACGAACCGGCCAACTCGACCGTCCCGAACCGGGCCCCCGTGACGGAGATCATGACCGCCTCCGGAACTCCATGTTGTTCTCCCGTTCCTATATGCAGCGGAACCAAGAGCACTGCCGGATGAAGCGGACTTGACCCGTAGGCCTCGGCGAGGAGAAGCCGCGGCTCGGACGCGCGTTCATCTGTCGGTGAACCTTAGTTCCCGCAGGACTTGGCACCTTTTCGGGAGTTGCGTGATCCCCCCGTAGGTTGCCCCGGCGTCTCAGGGCCTGCCCCTCAGCCGGTCTTGATGATGCTTGGAGTGTACGAAGGGAGCCTCAGCGGGTCAACCGTGGGTTGCGGCCCGATGGTGGGTTGCGGCCCGATAGTGCGTTTCGGCTGGACAGTCAGGGCAGCTTGTCGAGCTCGATGGCCTCGTCGATCAACATGATCGGAATATCCTCCCGAACGGGATACAGGACCTTATCGTCCTCCCGGACAAGGCCCTCCTCCACCGGATCAGTCACCTCATCGCCGCCCCGATTGGTCACGTCTCCTGACCGGATCGCCTGATTCAGTCGGTCCAGAAGCTCGCCCCCGGCTGGGCGCACGGGTTGGTGGGTCTCAGGGCAGACTAGAATCTCGAGTAGCTCAGGATCGACCATGGGAACGCCTTCGCCTCAATCCCGGTAAGGAAGATAGGTTCGCTTCACGATGCGGAGCCTGACGCGGGAATCTATCATCCCGGCCGGCCGGTGGGGAGTCGCAACGAACAATGAAATCGCTCATCTTCCTGCTCGCCACAGCCGCGGCGCTTCCACACGTGAATCCGAACGCGGACCTCCGGCCGGACCTAGTCACAGCGGCCAACCCGGCGACCACGGCCAACATGCCCGACGCGGCCACGGCACTGGTCGTCTTCGGTAGTGATACGGTCCGCGCCGAAGTAGCGAATACGGCGGAGACGCGATCGCGGGGCCTCATGTACAGAGACGAGGTCCCGGACGGTACGGGCATGCTTTTCGTTTTCGACAGGGAGGCAGAGCGGTCGTTCTGGATGCAAAATACGTACGTTGCGCTCGACGTGGCCTTTATCGACGCCAGCTTCAGGATCGTCGATATCCAGCAGATGGAGCCCGAAACCACCGACATCCATGATGGCGCGAGCCCCGCGATGTTCGCCCTCGAGGTTCGTCAAGGGTGGTTCGCAGAAAGGGGCATCGCGGTCGGCGACCGCTGCGAGTTCATTTTTTCGCCGTAGACTGCAGAGGGCCCTGGCCGCACCGCGGGTCCCGGCCGCCGCCGATCCAGCTCGAAAGCCGACCGCCTCCTGTTATGGTGGGCTGCGGCCTGCACTAGCCGCCGGAGCCGCGGCCCCCTGAAGCGCCTCGATCAAGGCGCCGACATCGCTCTCGTCGTTGTAAACGTGGGGCGACACGCGCAACGCACTTCCCCGCAGCGACACGAAGATTTGTCGCGCCTCCAACTCCGCTTTCAGCGCCTCCAACTCCAAGCCCTCCGGCATTCGCAGCCCGAACAGATGATCGGCCCGCCACTCGTCTTGCTCGACCGAAAAACCGAGCGAAACAGACGCGTCGATCAGTGGAGCCGCCAACCTCCGGCAATAGTCCTGCACGGCGCCCGGACTCCACTGGAGGATCAAATCCAGCGACGCTTGAAGCATAGGATGAAGAATGAAATTCGCGCGCTCTCCCATGTCGTACCGGATCGCGGCACCCGGCTGGTACTCGTTCTGGTAGTCAACCAAGCTCTTGAAGTGCTCGCTCCCCTTCCGCCCGAGCCAAGTCTCTTCCAGAGGAATACCACCATCGAACCGAGGTCCGAGGTATGCCACGGCGGTGGAGTACGGGCCGAGCAGCCACTTGTAGGCCGCGACGATCAAGGCGTCCGGCTGGATCTCGGAAACGTCGAACGGTAACGCACCGACCGACTGGGTTCCGTCGACCACCAGGGCCGCTCCCACCTCTCTCGCGCGCCGCCCGATGGCCCCCAGATCGAAGACAGTCCCATCGGTCCAGTGGACTTGCGGTAGGGTAACGACGGCCGTGTTCTGGTCGATCGCCTCGAGAATGCGCTCGTTCCAGACCGCACCACGAGTCGACTCATCGGGAGGAACCACCGTCTGGATCGCCGCCCCACAGTCCGCGGCTTTCCTACGCCATGCATAAACGTTCCCGGGAAACTGCTCGTGGAGAAGAACGATGTTGTGACCCTTCTCCACGCCCAGATTACGAGCGGCCACAGCCACACCGTACGAAGCGGAGGGAATGATCGCGATGCGGCTCGGATCGGCCGCGCCTACGAGACGCGCGAAACGCGAGCGGATCTCATCACACCCGGCGAAGAAGTCGGAGGCATGGATGCCCATGGGCATCCGTTTTCGGCGCATTCCCTGGATGCCAGCCTCTTCAGAGACCCTCGGCAGCGGACCCATGTATGCACAGTTCAGATACCGGACATCACCCGGAAGGCCGAACTCTTCCCGTTGGCACTGGAGCCGATCTATTTTCATCGCGTCGCTTCGGCGGCGGCGGTTTTTTTGGTGGCGAACCCCCTGGCGAGGATTCGCTCGGTCGTGATTCTCCTGCGGTGATTTTCTCCGCAGTACCCTCATAACCCGTAAAGATAGTGACAACTGCTGCCATGGTAAGCGGAATCAGCATAACGATTGACCGGCCCGCCGGCGCACGACGCCTTGCGGCCGATCCTGGTGGTGGCCCTCAAAGACCCACGAGCCAATCACCCCGGACCTAACTTGGCCGCGATAGACCGATCAGGTTATCGTTTGTGTCAGGCACGAACGAACGACTTGGTGTGGCCGCTTGAGGGAGAGAGGTGATGGGGCTTAGGACGAACCCTGATCGAATTCTAGAGAACATCGATCGCCAAAGGATCCGGGACGAGGAGGCTCAGGCCGGCCAGGACCGCCAGGCTGTCGGTCGGGAGCTGGAGACGGAAATCCCCGAGGTAGATGCGACGACGCCTGAGCGGATGAAGCGCATATTCGCCATCGTGAGGCGCAGCTACACGAAAGCGGCGTCGAATGTGGAACTCGGCAAGTTGGCTTCGCACTTCCGCGCAGTGGGCGACATTCCTACGCACCATGCCCGAGGCGACGTATCGGTTTCCATCCAGTACATCGATTCCGCTAGGCTCGACGACATCGGAATGGCCCCGTTCGAGATTCTGCCGGAACGCCTCGTAGAAGCGAAGAAGGAAACCAAAACGAGCCGCCCCGACGTCAATGCGCTCAAGGTGCTCCGTAGGGAGATCCGCGATGGGGTGATGGCCGCGTACAGGAAGGTCGAACCGAGAGTTCGGGACGCGCTCCGAGACCGTGCCGACATGGGCCATGTCGCGGTGCAGGTGACCATGGACGTTCGGCCCGTAGAGGTAAGGCTACCAGAGGACGAGTCGATCCTCTAGAAGGCCTTCAACAGCCTTCCGGTCCCGTAGTCCGGATCCTGGGCCCGTGGGGTCATGGCAACGCCCGTCGGGATACCCCAACGTGTCCCCATGCCCATACGACCTCTTCGGCTCGGCCAATCGCTGGTGCAGGCTGGACGGCTTGAAAAACGGCATCTGAGCGCAGCGCTGGACGAACAAAAAGGTTCTGGGCGGCGCCTCGGCGACATTCTCGTCCGAAGAGGGTACGTCGACGACAAGGCCGTTGCCCGCTCGTTAGCGGCTCAACTCAGGCTCCCCTTCGCCGAAGGACCTCTGATCTGCGAGCCCGAGGCCCAAGGGCTCGTAGACGCCGCGCTGGCCCGTGCTCGGGCCATTCTTCCGTTGTCGGCCACCGACCGCACCCTCCGGCTGGCCGTGTCCGACCCGCTGGACCAGGAGACGCTGCAGGAGGTTCGTTTCAGCACCCGACGCCACATCGAGCCCGTCGTGGCCGCGCCGTCCACCAT
Source organism: Longimicrobiales bacterium (assembly GCA_965248195.1). Classification (GTDB taxonomy): domain Bacteria; phylum Gemmatimonadota; class Gemmatimonadetes; order Longimicrobiales; family Gaopeijiaceae; genus UBA822. The sequence continues at coordinate 738,631 of CBDFIQ010000001.1, forward strand.
CGCTGAGGGCATCCGTACGGCATACGAAGGGGAGTTGGCCGAGTTGGTCGACAACCTTCCAGCGTGTGACGCCGAATCAGAGGATGACCGGACGTTGAGAGCCGCTGCGGCCGCCGCGCCGGTCGTCCGGCTGGTGGATCACATCCTTCAACAGGCCGCAGCCTTGGGAGCCAGTGACATCCATCTCGAACCGTTCGCGGGTCGAGTGCGGATCCGGTACCGCATCGACGGTGTTCTGCGCCGCTCCCTTACTCTTCCAGGGAGTGGCCTCGCTTCCATCACATCACGCATCAAGGTGATGGCGGGAATGGATATCTCCGTCAAGAGACGGCCGCAGGATGGCGGTCTCAGTGTCGATCACGCGGGTGGAGCCCTCAGGATTCGGGTGTCGGCCTTGCCTGTGGCAGGGGGTGAAAAAGTCGTCCTGAGGCTTTTGGATCCGCTCCAGGTGCCTCGGAACCTCGACGCACTCGGGCTCTCGGAGCGCGACGCCTCCCTTCTACGGCGACTCGGCCGGGCAGGGCAAGGCGTGATCCTCGCTGCCGGGCCGACCGGAAGTGGAAAGAGTAGCAGTCTCTTTGCAGCTCTTGCCGAGTTGAACCAGGAGGGGCTCAATGTGGTCACGCTCGAAGATCCCATGGAGTACCAGATCCCCGGGATCAATCAGGTCCAGGTGACCCCACTCACGGGTCTGACGTTTCCCGTGGGCCTCCGCGCCATCCTCCGGCAGGATCCAGACGTAGTAATGGTCGGTGAAATCCGGGATCGGGAGACCGCGGAGATCGCCATGGGTGCCGCCGTTACAGGCCATCTGGTGCTGTCCACGATTCATGCGAACGACGCCCCGGGGGCCATCACCAGGCTTCTCCACATGGGGGTGCCGCCCCATTTGGTGGCAGGTGGTCTGAGTGGCGTTGTGGCTCAGCGGCTCGTGCGGACCTTCTGTCGGCTCTGCCGCGGCAGGGACTCCGAAGCCTGTACCCGGTGCTCAGATGGGTACTCGGGCCGGACCGGAGTCTTCCAACTGCTGGCGATGAACGACGCGATTCGCGACCAGATCATGCGTGGCGCTTCGACGTCCGATCTGGGGCGGCTCGCTTCCGAGAGCGGTATGGCGTCCCTCACGGAAGACGTGAGCCGGAAGGTGGCCGAAGGCCTCACTTCACCGCACGAAGCGGCTCGGGTCATACAGAGCGACGTGGGATCCGCCGCACCGTGCCCGGACTGTGCCGGGGAGGTGCCGTGGGATGCCCTCGGCTGTCCACACTGTGGGCGCGTGACGCGGCGCCTTTGTACCTGTGGAGCCGTCGTGAGAAGGAGGTGGAGATTCTGCGCCGCCTGCCTGCGGCCCGCAGCCGCTTAGTGTCCTGGGTCGAATTTCGGACTCAGCCTTCTAGTACGGGGATATTTCTCTAAGAAGACGACCGACTGGATCGCCTGACGTCGGCCAAAAATGCCGATCGGAGATCCGATTCAGTGCGGTGCGGACGGCGCTGAACTGATCCGCCACATCCCGCAGGACGGTGTCCATCCCGAGCTCCCCGGCTTCGAGACTCTCCGATGCGCCACGGTAACCGGTCGCTCCCAGCTTCTCGAAGTAGGAGATCGGTGGCGCTCCTTTCCGGCGGGTCCGTGCTTCGAGATAGTCCGGAAACAGTCCCGACATCCAGAGCGCGAAGTCCCCCATGTGCACGCGCAGGAGAAAACGCTGCCGCCCACCGGCGCTTCAGAGCTCCGCGATGATATCGGTCAGGTAGTGGAATTCGCTGTCGTCTTCGTCAGAAATTCGATACGCACGCCGAGCTCGACCGAACGAAAACAGCATCGATGCGACGTAGTCGGAGGTGTTCTCATCGTCGATCCCTCCCTCCAGCAGAGCTTGCCGCACGAGTACGTAGAAGATGACTGGGGGAGGGATGGAGACGTCGGCGTCGGTGAGCAAAGCGTTTCGGATCCTCGGGTCGTCCAATAGACTCCCAATCCCGCTTTCTTCGATACGGAGACGCGCGGCCTCACCCAACTCCGGGTCTTCTCGCCCCAGGAGGTGTACCAACTGCTGTGCGTCGCTTCGACTCAGGGAGGCGCGAATCGTGGGTAAAATCATGACTCGCTCCTTTTTTATGTTCGAGGTCTTTCATCGTGTCCCTTATCTAATCCTCGACACCTCCCAAAAAGATTCAACGATTTTTGTGGAGCACGTCCTGGCCCAGACGCGCGTAATACTGGGGATGCCTGCCTGGAAAGCCACGATCTCACTGCACGATCCCGTTAGAAATCGGCCTGTCGCACGGCCCAAGCGTCGAGAAGGTCCTCCCGAACGTTCACGCCAATACCGGGCCCGGACGGGACGGAAACCGTCCCTCCGTCGAGGACGAACTCCGGGGTCACGATGTCCTCGCTCCAATAACGTCGGCTCGCGGAAATGTCCCCCGGGAGTGTGAATCCGGGGAGGGTAGCCAAGGCGACGTTATGGGCCCGTCCGACCCCCGACTCGAGCATCCCCCCACACCAGACAGGCATCTCGTGGTCGACGCACAGGTCGTGGATGGCCTTCGCGGAGGAGAGGCCGCCTACGCGACCCGGCTTGATGTTGATGATTCGGCACGCCCCGAGTTCGAGGGCAAGGGCAGCGTCTCGGACCGACCGTATGGATTCGTCGAGACAGATGGGAGTCTGCATTTCACCCTGGAGGCGTGCGTGGTCGAGGTAGTCGTCATGTGCGAGCGGTTGCTCGATCATCATGAGACCGAGTTCGTCCAACTCCCTCAGGTGGGGCAGATCCTCGAGCGAATACGCCGAATTGGCGTCCGCCATGAGTGGAACCTCCGGAAATCGGTCCCGTAGCCCCCGGAGCATTCTGACGTCCCGCCCCGGCTTGATCTTGACCTTGATGCGCGCATACCCCTCCTCGATGTAGTCGGCGACCTTCCGGTGCAACTCATCGTCGGTCCCTTGAAGGCCGACGCTGACACCCACGGGAACGGAGTCGCGCACGCCCCCAATCAGGGAGGCCAACGAGCCACCACACCCCTTCGCCTCCAAGTCCCATGCGGCCATCTCCACGGCTGCCTTCGCCATGCGATGGCCACGAATTCCCTCAAAAACAGGAAGCAGATCAGCGGACGATTCCATCACGGAGCCCGATACCCTCGGCAGGATCAGGCCCGTAAGAATCGACCAAGCCGTGTCGGTGGTCTCGTACGAATAAGCGGGCGTTTCGCCGGCCACACACTCTCCCCAGGCGACGATCCCCCCGGAATGCAGCGCCACGAGGAGCACCCGCCTGTGGTGGGAGACGCCGCTCGAGATCTCGAATGGCTCGCGGAGCTGCATTCGGATTTCGCGTATTTCGACACGGTCGATCTTCACTTGAGTCTCTCTCGGAAGGCCGAGGCTGCGATTCTGCGGCTCCGGCCGCGACTTAGAATCCTTCGGAAACCAGTAGGTACTCCCCGTACCCGTCCCGCTTGTAAATCTCGCGGGCTTCAAACCCTCGTTCCAGATACGTCGACAGGACCGAACGCGTGGCGGTTCGCCAGCGCAGGGCGGCCTCGAGGGAGGCGTCTCTGACCGCCTGGATCGACTGCGGAATCGGGACCAATAGCCGGTCATCGTCGATGGCGAGATCCGGCTCCCCCGGGAGGTCCAGACCTCCCTCTCGCTGGACCGCGAACGTCCGCTGCGCCCCCCGGTCTGCACCCGGATCCGGGCCGGCCCGCCCCTCCACGAGCCGCTGGGTCACTCGGGGAGAGTCCATCGCCCAGGTCGCGACGAATCGGTCGGTGCCGATCCCCCGATGGAGGGGAGAGTCCGTCTGGCCGTACATGTCCCGGACATACTCCCCTGCCACAGCCCCGAGCTTGTTGAGATTGAGATGCGCGTTCTTGGCCTCGAGGGGATCGAACGTCCAGTGCATGCGTATGACCCCCCTGGAAATGAGCTCATCCCGCTGATAGGCCTTGAGGCGCGTGCCGAGCCCGGCGTCCTCTAACTCCGCGCGAACCGCAAGCATGTCAGACCAGTGGACGATCTGCCCCTCCTGTACCCCTGTCATACCGAAGACAAACCCTGCCAACTCACCCTCTGCATCGTAAGCGCCGGCCGCGATCCCCCCGAGGCGTTGGCTCACCTTGAGGATGGCTACCGCCACAAGATCGGAGAAGCCTTTCCCCCAAGTCTCCTCCTGAAAGCGGACGCACTCCTTGAACTCGTCGATGGAGGCAAAGGGGCGGATCGTGAAATGGGAACCCACGAGCGTACTCCTGGAATTCGAAGTCAGCATCGAAACTTGCGGCAATCGATGGCTGCAGACCAGCTTGGCCTGGAATGGCACTCACACCCCTTTCACCGACCAGGATGATCACAAGGCATAACGTCGACGCTGATGGGCATCCCATCGCCGTTTGGGAGAAAAGCTCGTCGGAGGCGCGCGGGGCGATCGTCCTACTTCACGGACGCACCTGGAGTGCCCGTCCCAACTACGATCTACAGGTGCCAGGCGAGGACCTGTCGCTGATGGACGGGTTGGTCGAGGCGGGGTACTCGGCGTTCGCAATCGATTTCAGAGGCTACGGCGAAACTCCCCGGGACGAGACCGGATGGCTGAGCCCGGATCGCGCCGCACGGGATCTCAAGGCCGTGCTGGAGCATGTGGGGCACCTCACTGAAGGTGGGCCGAGGCCTGCGCTTCTCGGTTGGTCACGCGGCTCTAAGGTGGCTCAACTCACTGTCCAACGCTGGCCGGATCTGGTTTCGTCCCTCGTGTTTTTCGGCTATTCCCCGACGTTTGCTGGAGCGCCACTGGCGGATGGCGAAGGGGACACACCGCCGGCTGCGGCCCCGAACAGTGCGGCCGCCGCTGCGAGCGATTTCATCACGCCCGGATCGATCAGCCAGGTTGCCATCGACGCGTATGTGCAGGCGGCAATGGACGCGGACCCGGTGCGCGTGGACTGGCGAGGGGCGCGCGAATGGGATGAGCTCGATCCCAAGCAGGTGAGCGTACCCACACTCCTTCTTCATGCCGAGTTCGACCCCATCGCGACGCCTGAGCAACGTGCCTCGTTATTCGGCGCGTTGGGAGCGGCCGAACGCGAATCGCTCGAGGTGCCGGGTGGGGACCACATGGCCTTTCTCGAGTCTTGCCGCCCCCAGTTCTTGAAGGCCCTCGTGGGGTTCTTGGATCGGCACCCAGGCGGTTGAGGCGGCGCCCTCACCCTTCGAGCGGGGGCATCATGAGAATGAGGGCCAAAAGGGTCGTTCTCTCGAGAAGCTTGCTCACGCGGACATGCTCGTGGTTGGCGTGAGCACCGTCCCCCACGGCGCCCAATCCATCCACCGTCGCGGTAAAGAGACTCGTCGTGTTTCCGTCCGACGCACCGCCGGATTTGGCACCCTCGAGCTCGAGACCCAAGCGCCTCCCGCAACCCTGAACCGCCTCCCACAGAATCCGGTTTCGTGGAGTTGCCTCCATCGGATTGCGGTCGAGGACCAACTCCACCTCCAGCCGAGTACCTGGCGTGGTCGCCTCCAGACCCAGGATGACATCGTTGACCCATCGACCGTCGGCCAGCGTGGCTACTCTCACGTCCACTGTGGCGCGGCACTCTCCGGCAACGACGTTTACGCGCGTCCCGCCTGAAACGGTCCCAACGTTGACCGTTATGCCCCGCTCGGAATCGGTCAACGCATGAAGGGCCTGGATGACGAGGGCCATCTCCTGGATCGCACTCGCACCCTCCTCGGGTGCGAGACCCGAGTGCGAGGCGCGCCCGACGACCCGGATCTCGAAGCGCCCCACACCGCGACGCGTCGTTTTGATGAGCCCCTCGGGGCCGAGGGCCGGCTCCAGCACAAGGACCCGACTCGACACCTGGGCCAACCACTCGACGTGACCCTGTGATTCGGGGCTGCCGATTTCCTCGTCGGAGTTCAGGAAGATCGTAGGAGCGACGGTCGGCTCGAGCCCGAGCGCCGAAAGGGCCTCGAGAGCAAATACCATCTGGACAATCCCGGCCTTCATGTCGAAGACTCCCGGACCCCGAATGACGTCCTCCCCTTCGTTCCACTCCGTCGGCATGCCCTGCAGCGTACCGATCGGCCACACCGTGTCCGTGTGTCCCATCAGAAGCTGGACCGGTGTGCCCTCGTGGGCATGCCTCGCCTCCCCGGGCGCCTCGTCGCGCGACAGGTAGAGGTGGCCGCCCGTTTTTTCGCCGGGAAAGAGCCGGGCCCCGAAGCCAATCGCCCTGAGCCGCCGAGTCAAAAGCTCCTGAATGGCGTGCTGAGACTCGGGCACCAGGGAAGGGGACTCCAAATTGACCAATTCCATGAGCAGACTGACGATGTCGTCTCGCCGCTCAGCGAGGAAGTCCCCGACGCCCGTGACCTCAAGGTCCGGCATAAAAGCCCGCCCGCCGATAGCTTTCGTCCAGCAACTCCACGGGGTGGCGCGCTACGATGTCCGATCCTTCCAGCAGAAGCCCGGCGCCGATCTGCATCATGCAACCTGGATTTCCCGTCGCCACAATCTCCGCCCCCGTGGCCAAAACTGCGGAAACCTTATCGGCGCCGATGTCCGCTCCCAGCTCAGCATGAGTTATTCCATAGATCCCGGCCCCACCACAGCACTCCTCTTCGTCCTGAAGCGGAAGGACGACGAGCTCCGGAATTGCCTCGAGCAGAGCACGGGGCTCCTGCCTAAGCCCCTGTGCGTGGCATAAATGGCAGGCGGCATCGTACGTGACCCGCGCAGGCAGTGGTGCGCCCACCCGCAAGTCGCCATCCGCTAGGAGCTCCGAGATGTCCCGGGTCGAAGCCGCTAGAGCCTCGGCGGTCTCCCGGTATTCCTCATCGGCCTCGAGAAGATGGCCGTACTCCTTCAGGGCGGCGCCACAGCCGGCCGCGTTCACCGCAACGAAATCGACCTCCGCCGATGCCAGAGCCTGAACGTTGGCCCGCGCCAGTTCGCGAGCCCCCACCGCATCCCCCGCGTGAGTGTGCAGTGCACCGCAACAGCCCTGTCCGCTCACCTCGACCACCTCGTAGCCGTTGGCCCAGAGGACCCTCTCGGTGGCGTCGTTCACCCTCGCGAACAGGCCCTCCTGCACACACCCGCGAAGGATGGCCACCCGTCCACGATCACCTGCCGCCCAACGTTGTACGCCGGCCGATGTCCCAGCTTCCGATGCACCCGGGGCACCTGAACCCGAGGACGCTCCTTCCCGGAACTGTCGCCCTCGGCTCGCCTCGAGCATCGCGAGCCCGAACCGTATCGGGTGGAAAAGACGGTTCCCCGGAATCCACCTCGCCGCCAGTCCAGCGAGGCCCAGGCCTCGAACGACCCTCGCCAAACGCATGCTCCAGGTCGTCCACACACGGCTCGAAAAGACAGCCAGAAGCGTCCCAACGACGGCAGGTCTCTTTCGGGCACGGAAAACAGTCTCCCGTGCGGCCTCGAGCAAGACGCCGTACGCCACGCTCGAGGGGCACACCGGCTCGCACGCACGGCATCCCAAGCAGCGGTCGATATGGGTCTGAAACGCGTCGGATTCAGGGCTCAGCCGGCCCTCGACCACCGCACGCATGAGGTGGAGCCGGCCGCGCGGCGAATCATTCTCATCGGCCAGGCGGACATAGGTGGGGCACGCCGGTAGGCAAAAGCCGCAGTGCACGCACGGCATGAGCCGGTCTTCCTGCGCCCAGAGCGCAGCGGCCAACGCAGTTTCGGGGCCCGGATTCATTGCGGAAAACGTCCCTGGGCGAGAATCGAGGCAGGATCGAACGCTGCCTGGATCCCCGTGGTGAACGGAGCGGTCGGACCGGATTCACCCCACGCTCCCATGGACTCCACAATTTCCGGCGGACCCTGGGAGACCACGAGGCTGCCACCCTCCGCCTCGAGGGACCGCCGAAGAACCCCCAGCACGACCGAGGCCTGTTTCAGCCCTTCGTCCGAACGAGTCATTTGCGCGATCATCACCCGGAGCACGCCCGTGTGTGCGTGGGCCGCCAGCCGCATCCCCCACCCCGCCGTCGGATCATATAGACCGCTCAGTCGAGAAGTCATCTCGACCAAATCCGGTAGGCGAGAGGGAAGAAGGCTCAGACGCAACACGAGCTCGGCCCCGTCCTCCATCGCCCTCACGTTTTCGAAAATCGCCGCCGACTCCTCGCCCTCCAGCCGCTGAACGGGCGGCACGCCCGCACGCTCGGACACGACACGCTCTGCCTCGTCCGCACCGTCGACCGACTCCAGGATTCGGACGGCAACCAAGGGGCTCGACGCGCTGGTTCCCGACTCCCCATCTCCGGGCACCAGCAGCTCGACCGCCGCGAGCGAAAGCGGCACCTGGGCAAGGCGGCACGCCAGCGCCGCGCCCTCAAGAAGGTCGCGGCCCTTGAACAGAAGCGATCTATCACTTGCCGGAACGGGGTGGAGCCGCATGGTCACGCTCGTGATCACCCCCAACGTGCCCCAACTGCCGGTGACCAGCTTGAGAAGATCGAAGCCCGCCACGTTCTTGACCACCCTACCGCCAAGGCCAAGCACTCGCCCGTCCCCGGTAACGAGCGTGGCCCCCAGCACCTGATCCCGGGGGGACCCGAAAGCTGCTTGCAGTGGCCCCGCAACCCCGACCGCCACCATGGCTCCGAGCGTACCCCGCCCTCCCCCTGGGGGATCGAGCGCGAGCCACTGCCGACACTCCACCGTACGACGCGCCAGCGCGTCCAGCTCGGCCCCCGCCTGGGCCTCAATGAACTGGTCGGCGGGCTCGTACGCCGTGACGTCATTCATCCTCTTGGTGCTCACCACTACGTCGACACCTTGAGGAGGCTGCCCACCGTGCAGCCAACCCCCTCGCCCCCCCGGTATACACCGCCAGCCCTCGTCGCTGGACAGCGAGAGGATCTCGGCAACCTGCTCTGTGCTCTCCGGAAAGACGACCGCTTGTGGAACCCGCCCACACACCGCCCAGCGCTCGGCCTCGAAACCGTCGACTACCTGCGGCTCGGAAAGCCGGTCTGTCAACAGCCCCGCCAACGGATTCACACGCCCGCTCCCGCGGAGTCCGCCGGGTCGGGCAGCACCTTGCCGGGGTTCATGCGCCCGCGTGGGTCGAAGACGGCCTTGATACGCCGCATGGCTTCCAACTCGTCAGGACTATGCACCAGGCTCATGTAGCGCCGCTTGTCCAAGCCCACGCCATGTTCTCCGGTAATCGTGCCTCCCGCCTCCACGCACACGGCCATGATCTCCGTCGACGCGCGGTCGACCCGGCTGAGCTCCTCCGGATCGCTCCGATCGAAGAGAAGGTTCGGATGGAGGTTGCCGTCCCCCGCGTGAAAGACGTTGGCGATCGTCAGATCGTGGCGCACTCCAATCTCAGAAATCCGCTCAAGCACGTCGGTAAGCTTGCTCCGCGGAACGGTTCCGTCCTGAACCATAAGATCGTGCGCGATCTGACCCATGGCCCCGAACGCCTTCTTGCGGCCTCTCCAGAGCGCGAGCCTCTCCTCGTCGGAGTCTGCAATGCGGACCTCCCGGGCCCCGGCCGCCCGGCACTGGACCACCGCCCGTTCGACATCGGACGCCAGGCCCGTTTCGATACCGTCGAATTCGATCACCAACGCGGCCTCCGAGTCTGTCGGGAACCCCGCCGCGAACACGCTCGCCTCGACCGCTCGGATCGTGGGTCCATCGATGATTTCCAGAGCCGCCGGCAGAAGCCCCTCGGCCATGATCTCCGTCACGGCAGTGCCGGCATCCCCCAATCGGTCGAAGATCGCAAGCAGCGTACGCACTCCCTCCGGCTTCGGGAGGAGCCGCACCTCGATCTCGGTAGCGATTCCGAAACACCCCTCGGAACCGACGAACAAACCCAGAAGATCGTATCCGCCGGATTCCCTGCCGAAGCCGCCGAGTTCTATGATCTTCCCCTCGTAGGTCACGACCGTGAGCCCCGTCACATACCGCGACGTGACACCGTACTTGAGGCAATGGGGCCCGCCGGAATTCTCGGCTACGTTCCCTCCCAACGTACAAGCGCTCTGCGACGAGGGATCGGGCGCGTAGTAAAGCCCAAAGGGCTCCGCCGCTGTCGTGAGATCGGCGTTGATCATCCCCGGCTGAACCCGGGCAAGTCGATTGTCGGGATCGAGTTCGAGCATGTCGGTCATTCGCGCCGTACCGACTATTACCGCGTCCCCATCCGCTAGCGCACCTCCGGACAGTCCAGTCCCGGCACCCCTCGGCACCACAGGTACGTCTTCCTGCGACAGGATGCCCATCACTCGGCTGATTTCGTCGGTGTCCCTGGGGAGCACGACCGCAAGAGGCGTCTTGCGGTAGGCCGTCAGCCCGTCGGATTCATACGCCAGAAGACGATCCGCGTCGGCGATGACCCAGGCGTCTCCCACAACGCCTCGCAGGCGATCACTCAGGTTCTTCGTCAGCAGCTCGGGCAATCTGTTCTCCATCCCCGGGGAGAGTGCCGTCAAACGGCCTGATCTCGTCGGTGAACCCGGTGGGCCCTCAGGTGCGCTCCTGGGCTAACTGCTCGGCGAGCCTGTCCGCTACCACTTGGACGGCTGCGCTGTCCTCGTCGGTGAACGCGTTTTCCGTCCTACTATCGATATCGATCAGCCCGAAGATGTCATCGCTGGCACGGATCAGCACGACCATTTCGGACTTGACCCTCGGATCACAAACGATGTAGTGGTCCACCGCGCTCACGTCGGGTACATTCGTGTTCTCCCCCTCCGCCACAGCGGTGCCGCATACGCCCTCGCCGACCGGGATCTTGGAGTGTGGCGTGGGTTTTCCGACGTAATTGTGCAGCCAGACCACGTTCTCCTCGGAATTGACGAGGTAGATGCCTACCCAGTCGAATCGATCGTCGGCCGCCGCGATGTCCTTGACGGCCCGGCGCAAGAGGGCATCGGAGAGAAACCCATTATCCCTCAGATCCTGCAACTCATTCAAGACCTCGTTCGGTTCGAGCATCGGGTCCAATTCCGGTTCAGGAAAAGAGGGCAAGCCCTCAAAAAACTTATCGAGTTGGTCGAGTCGAGTTCGTCGAGCCAAGTTCGTCGAGCCAAGTTCGTCGAGCCAATACGCTACATGAGACCGCGCCTACGATCAAGGTGGAGTCGCACGTTAGAAGCATCATTCGCTGCGGTGCCAGGCCTATTCCGGTGTCCTGAGCCCCGGCGTCACCGCGGCGTAAAGTCTGTGTCTGCATCGAGACTCGACACGAAAGCAGCCAACAGACGAGCCGCGGATTCCAGATCGGAAAGGCTCACCATCTCGTTCGGAGAATGCATGTATCGATTCGGCACCGACACCAGCCCGGTGGGGACACCGGATCGGGTCAGGTAGATTGCGTCGGCATCCGTATTCGTAGACCGCGCCGCGGCCTGAATCGTATAGGCAATCCCCTCCGCCTCCGCCACCTGCACCAGACGCTCGAAAACAATCGGGTGGGCCGCCGACCCCCTGCTCAACACAGGGCCCCCTCCCAGCCGGTGCTCCCCCAACTCCTTCTTCTCAATATCGGGGACGTCGGTACTGAAGGTGACGTCGACCACAAGGGCGGCGTCCGGCTGGAGTCCGAAGGCACTACTGCGCGCTCCCCCACCCCCACCACCGATCTCTTCTTGGACGGTTGCAACCGCGACGGCGGACGCCATCGGTGACGCGTCGGAGAGGAGCCGCAGAGCTTCGAGCACCACATACGCGCCGATACGATTATCGATGGCACGGCTCGCGATTTGGTCGCCGGCCAAGCTCACCATCTCCGCGTCGATAACCATGGCGTCGCCGACCCTCAGGCCGAGTTCCGTCGCTTCCTCCCGAGATCGCACACCCACGTCGACCCAAAGCTTACTGATCTCCGACGCCTTCTTGCGCTCGTCGGCCTTTTGGAGGTGGATGGCCTTCTTCCCCACGACCCCGCGGACGTCGCCCGGCGCGGCCAAGATTTTCACGCGTTGGCCTACGAGTACTTGGGGATCCCATCCTCCGATTCGATCGACGAAGAGGAAACCGTCCTCGTCGATGTGCGTGATCTGGAGGCCGATCTCATCGATGTGGCCCGCAAGCATGACGCGTGGCCGTCCATCGGGGTTGACGGTGGCGAGCGTGTTCCCGCTCACGTCCGTTTTAACATAGTCCGCGAAGGTTTCCGCCTCCTCACGCCAAAGGCGGGCCGCCCCGACCTCGAATCCGGAGGGGCCGACAGCATCGAGGAGGCTTGCGAGGAAAGGGGGGGAGTCACTCATGGTGGCGAAAAGTTATACGCTCAGGGACGGCGCTCAAAGGGCGCACCAAGGACGGCGCTCAAAAGAGCGCCCCATCGATCCCCTCCTGCTTACTCTCCTGCCGATCCAGACGGAGATATCGGATCAGAAGACATCGGATCAGAAGAGCGAGTCCATATTTCGCCCCCGGTCACCTTCACGTGGACCGCGCCTTCCTGGATGTGGCGTTCGAGTCGAGCCATGATGCGTTTTTGGATGGCGTGCCGCGTCCCTGGGAACAGCAAGCCGAACCCGATCAGGTCGGTGAGGATCCCTGGCGTGAGAAGTAGCGCACCCCCCGCAAGCACCGCCATGCCATCCATGATGGCCTGCCCGGGTACACGTCCATTCGCGAGATCATGGCGCAGCCTCCACATGGTCCTGAGCCCCTGCATGCGCGCCAGCCACGCACCTGTGACGCCCGTGAAGACGACCAAGCCGATCGTGGGCCAAAAACCGACCCACTGGCCCATCTGAATCAGAAGCGCCAGTTCCAGGAGCGGAACGATGACAAAGAGGAGGGCGAGCCGCCCGAAAAGGTTCATAGCACAACAATACCCCGGCCTGCCGGAGATCGGTCCTGTTTTTTGCGGCACCTTCTTCGCGTGCTGGACGCCCACCGTTAGTTTGTGACGGGGCGGCACTCGCCGGAGCCACCCCACTGGAATCGCACAAACGCACATGGAAGAAACCTACTTTAGACGGGGATTCGGCCTGAGGTCTCAGGTTCAACCCCTGATCGATCTCGAGTACCACTCCGCCCTCGTCCAGGACATCCGTTCCGGGGGTCATCGGAGGGTTTTCGGTGATATCACGGTGCGCCTGGCACAGGAGTTCGGATTCTGCTACGGCGTGGATCGGGCCATCGACTACGCCTACGAAACCCGCCACAAATTCCCGGAGAAGCGTATTCGCCTGGTTGGCGAAATCATCCACAACCCGCACGTCAATCAGCGCATCCGAGACATGGGGATGGACTTCATCCGGCCCGGCGCCGAGGGAGAATTCGACTTCTCGGAGTTGACCCAGGAGGATGTGGTGATCCTGCCCGCCTTCGGTATCACCGTCCAGGACCTGGCCACGCTGAGGGAAATCGGGTGCGTGCTGGTGGATACGACGTGCGGATCGGTTCTCCTGGTCTGGAAGCGCGTGGAGAGCTATGCCCGGGACGGGTTCACCGCCCTCATTCACGGAAAGCACCATCACGAGGAATCGAGGGCGACGGCTTCCCAGGTCAGCAACCATGAAGGCGGTCGATACATCATCGTACGGGACATGGAGGAGGCGGACCTCGTCTGTGACTACCTCGCCAACCGTAAAAATCGATTATCTCGTGATGCCTTCATCGAACATTTTGAGGCGAAGGCGACCGAAGGTTTCGATCCCGACCTGGACCTCCGGATGATCGGTGTAGCGAATCAGACAACCATGTTGGCCAATGATTCGCTCGCCATCGGCGAAAGAATCCGGGAGGCCATGGTTGAGGGATCTGGAGAAGACTATACCGAGAGAAATTTCCGATCCTTCGGCACGATCTGCTCCGCCACCCAGGAGAGACAGGACGCCATCGAGGCCATGATGGAGGAGGGACCCCCTGAGGTCATGATCGTCATGGGCGGCTATAACTCATCGAATACCGATCACCTCGCCCATCTCTGCCGAGAGTTCACGACCACGTACCACATCGAGGACGCGGCGTGTATCGACCTCGAGGACGGGACGATCAGGCACAAGCCGGATGTCGGCAGCGATACCCCCGAGGAGATGGTCAACGACTGGATCCCAGAAGGGCCGTTCGATCTGGGGATGACGGCCGGAGCATCGACGCCCAACAACAAGATCGGAGAGGCGCTGCTGCGGATCCTGGAGATTCGAGGCGTGGAGCATCAGCTCACAGGGTGACGACACCGCTCCGGAGTTCGAGCGCAGGGCCGATCAGAAGCGGGTAATCACCAGGCGAAACCCGATGAAGGGCCGGCGCACTCCGGGGTCCGCACCGCCCCGAATCCCGGTCCGGATGTTCCTCTCTTCATCGCTGAACGAACCGCCACGCATCACCCAGAGAGCGTCCGCGTCGAGGCCCTCACGGTCGTTGGCCTCGTCGTAGGGATAGGCCTGGTACGGGCTCCGGGTCCACTCCCAAACGTTGCCACTCATATCGAGGAGGCCGAAGGGGCACTCCGGGCATTCGAAGCTGCCGACGGACGTCGTACCCTGCCCCCCGTAGTTGGCCCGGTCCCGTCTCGGCTCATTGCCCCACGGGTAGATCCTCCCGTCGGACCCACGCGCCGCCTTCTCCCATTCGGCTTCAGTCGGTAGGCTGATCCGCCATCCGTCGCGGAGCAGTCGGCTGAGCTCCGGAGGCGTCTCCGGCCACTGTGTGAGCGTCGTTTCGAGCCACCGGGCATATGCGAGTGCGTCCGTCCAGGAGACGTCGGCCACAGGATGGTCCGGAGGTCCCCTGAACGCCTCGTCACTGGCCCTGTATCCCGTGTCCTCGACGAACGCCCCAAACTGAGCCACCGTAACCTCGTACCTGCCGACGTAGAACGCGGGGAGATCCACGTTCGCCTGGGGACGCGCACCCGGCCACCACTCGTTGTCGAAGGCCAGCCGGTCGATCGCGGGGTTACTGCCCATCAAGAACGGGCCGGCCGGAACCTCTACGAAACCGAGGAGCTCTTCATCGGGGAGAAACCATGCGTCCGAGCGGAATCCCGAGAGATCTCCGAGGCTGGCCGTAAGCCGGGAAGAGCGCTCCATGTCGCCCGCCGATTCGGGCTGCGGCCGCTGGAGCGACATCCATAAGGCGACGACCAAAACCAGAGCGACCAGGAATACTAATCCGCCGATCGACGGCGGCGGTCCACCGATGGACGGTGACGGCCCGCCGGCACCCTGCCGGGGCTCCTCTCTTCCACTCACAGTGACCGCGTCCCCCCCTCGCAGGCGAAGGTCCAGCCGTGATCACAGGCCCGGGCGTACAGGTCGGACTCCGGCATCTCCATCAGGTTCTGCCCCCCTTCGCGTAAGAGTAGTCGGAGGTCGATGATACGCGGGTCCGCCCGGCTAGGACTTCCCGGGTCCAGCACGTTGACGCATCCGGCCTGGAACCGGACTTCGCACGCCCTCGAGAAGTAGGCGTTCGCAAGCTCGGCGTCGGCCTCCACGATCCGGCCCTCCATGTACTGTCCGCCTAGCTCATTACACGCCCATCCGGAGTTATCGCCGCAGTAGCTGGACTCCAGTTGGATCAGGCGATCGCACGCGTTTCGCCGCCCCTTATCACACGCCTGCTGCCAGAACGGCAGGCTGTCGCCGGGGTGCCGCCCATCGGTGCGCCCCATCGCCGTCATGGCGCCGAAAAAGACCATCCACACGGCCATGTGGACCCAGTTGGCTCGCGCGGAAGCCCAGTCCGGTCGCCAACGACTCCACCGGGGACCCCGTTGAATGGCGCGTACCAAACCATCGATCCTTTGCACGCTCAAATTCAGGAGCGGGACGCACAGAAGCTTGTCGTAGAAGGTCGGCACACCGAGGGCGCCGAGGAGTGCGTAGAGGCCAAAGACACCCAAGCCGTACAACCCGCCGAAAATACTCTTACCGAGCGGAGTCCGCGGTGACGTCGACGGATCGGTCACGAGCAGGTGCAATCCGAGAAATACGGCCGAGGGGATCTCGGAGTCAACGAAGTAGGGGACGCCCGTGACCGCCCCATACAGAGCGCTCAGGCTGAACAGCATGATGGCTGCGGACCCGGCGACCAACGTGATCGAAAAAAAGTACATCACGATCAGGCCGATCAAAAATAGAAACGAGTAGATATTGGGAGCGAGGGTCAACGTCGAGGCGATCTCCTGCCCCCAGGTCAGGTCGGTCGTGTTCGTGGCAATCAGTACCAGCGAGAACAGCCCCAAGGAGAAGGCGGAGGGGTTGAAGATGTGCACCCTTTTCCCGTCACGTTGCCACCGCACGAACTCCTTGCCCATGAAACCGACCGCGAGCATGAGGAACTGCAGGTAGAACCAGTCGTCCCGGAACCAAAGGAACAAATTCGTGCTGAGGATGATGGGAAACGGTCCGAAGCCGAGCACATAGCTGTCGCGCCGGGTCCAGGCCAGCAGCATGTCGAAGGCGTAGGCGAAGACCAACTGCGCCAGAAGGAGCCAGGCGAAGTCATACACGGGCCGCCAGAACCATCCCCAGTACGCGAACACCGCTACTTGAACGAGCGCCTGCAGGTAATGCTGCGGGCGCAGTACGGTGCTGAGCGACCGACCCTCGGACGCACCCTTCACCCGCAAAAAGAGGGCCACCTGCCATACGAGCAGCACCATGGCCGCACCCCAAAAAGAACGTGCGAGAATCGGGTTGCCCGACACACGGGGAACGAACGAGAGCAGGGCGAGGCCCAGCGTCAGCGCCAACGGCACCCAGAACACTCGACGAGACGAAGACTCCGCGGTCGAGCCCTGCTGGATACCGTCGGTGCCTCGTTGCGTCCTCTGTGGTCGGCGCCCTTGATGAGCACGCCGTCGTCGTGCGGATGCCATCGGTTTTTGTCGGAACCCTGGGTGCTCTAGGGCGGGGGATGCGTAATCGGGCGCTTCACAGTGAGCCTGCGCGGCTCGGGAGGCAAGACGGATGGAAGAGCCGGCTCGGACACCACCGAGGACACGGTGAGGTCAGGATCAGTTGTTCAGTGCCCCGTTATTGATCCAGTTCCGGACAATCGTGATATCGACGTTACGGAGCGGAGAGCCGATCGGCATCCTCGACCCTACGCTTTGACGACCTTCCAGCCTAATCACCAGGTAACTGTTCTCGGCGTCGCCGGGCTTGACGAGCAAGAATCCCGGCTCGGACTGTGCAGGCATGTTCACGAGATTCGTGTAGTTCGTACGAAAGTCGTTGTTCAGAAACAGACCGGCCTGTCCCGCATTAGCGGAGTGACAGCCCGAGTCGGCGCACGCCCTAGCTTCCAGGATGAACTGAATGTCCTGAGCAAACGACGGATTTGTCTCGGTCACCTCAACCATCGTATCACCAGTTCCGCTCGGAGCCGTGGGCTCCCCGCCACCGCACGACGTGAGAAAACTCCCCAAGAAAAGCACGACAAAGATTCGACCATGGGTCATTTGGTGCATAGCTCGGTATGTGACCACAACAACGATTCCGTATACAAGGTGGCCGATGAGGCTGTTCCCGGGGAACGCGACGGGGATGGGCGCGGACCGACGTGCCGGTCCCGGCCAGATCAGTCGGGTGCGGAGTACTTGGCCACGAGCCTACGGACCGTCGTCATGTTACGCATGGTCGTTGGCGCACCTCCCGTCATTTTGGCCAGATCCATACCGAAGAGGGGTGACTCGCTGAGCTTGACATCTATGAGCCAGTACGCTTCACGACCGGCAAATTCGAATTTGTCCGTATCGGTGCCGAGATCCTCGAGGCTCCGCCGTAACTCGGCGTCAGCCGCCTCCCGCATGAAGATCACGTACACGGACTGGTCGGTCGAGGTTGGCTCTCTCGGCTCGAAGGCGGCTATTGAGTCGAGCTCGGACTGGGACCGAATGAAGGTCGTGACCTCGTAGCCGAGGGCCGCGTGTAGATGATGGGCAATCTGCTCCTCCATGGCATCGACGTCGTGCGACGGCGAGGAAAAGATCACGTTGCCACTGGCGATGAAGGTCTCGACCTGCGCGAACCCCAGCGCCTCGATGAGCTCCCGAAGCTGGTCCATCTTGATTCTATGGCCTCCGACGTTGATCCCGCGGAGGAGGGCGAAGTAGCGCGGCATGGCAGTGGGCCTACGCCCGTCTTGAGTGACCCCTCTAACTCACGATTCTGGGACGCGAACACGTTGGTAAGCCCAATCGAACAGCGCAAGCGGAGTGGCTCGGAGTTTCGGAATCGTACCGGCACCCTACTTTCGGTCTACTCGATCGACCATTTCCAGACCGGCCGAACAGAAGGGCGGAGGAGCACGATGACCACATCCTTGATCTCCGTGAACGTGGGCCTTCCAAAAACCGTCGAGTGGCGGGACCAACCTGTCACCACCGGCATCTTCAAGAGTCCGGTGGACGGCCCCGTCGCTCTGCGCAAACACAATCTAGAAGGAGACCAGCAGGCCGACCTGACCGTCCACGGCGGACCCACCAAAGCGGTGTACGTCTACCCCACCCAACACTATGACTACTGGGGCAGGGAGTTGCCTGATGTGGAGTTCGGGTGGGGCCATTTCGGCGAAAATTTCAGCGTCGGCGGCATGGACGAGGAAACGATTTGCATCGGCGACGAGTTCAGCGTGGGCACGGCCCGGGTGGTGGTGACCGAGCCGCGCATGCCGTGCTTCAAGTTGAGCGTTCGCTTCGGCCGGGCCGATATGCCGAAACGGTTTCTCCAGAGTCGGCGGAGCGGCTTCTATTTTGGCGTGGTGGAGGAGGGACAGGTCCAGGCGGGCGATGCCCTTGAGCTGCTCTTGAAGCATCCCGACGGGTTATCGGTCGCCGACGTCACGGGGTTGTACACTACCGAGAGGGGGAACGTAGCACTCTTGAAAAAGGCAATCGCGGTAACCGCGTTACCCGAGAGTTGGACCGGGTACTTCGAGCACCAACTTCAGAGGTTGGAATCGTAGCGACCCCCGAGGTCTCGCCGGCACTTCAGCTGACTTAGAGCCGTCTTTTTCATCCCACCGCCCCCATGGATTTCTGGGTCGCGGACCCGCCCTCTCACCCACTAACTCGATCGGACGAGTCTCTCGCGTCGACCTCCCACTCCCCAATGGTGGTCGCGTCCCTCACTGAGGTCTCGAAGAGCCGCCCCCTGATCTCCCGATAGGTTTCATCGTCGAAGAATCGGTCCTGGGCCTGGCGATTCGGAAAGTAGATGATGAAGACGCGGTTGATTTCGTGCCCGGCTGAGTTGCTTAAGGTCTTGGCGATCGTGAAGTCATAACGAAACCCACCGCCGATTCGCTCCAGCAACGGGGACATGGCGTCTCGGTAGGCTTGGTATCCATTATTGTCCGCAACGTCCAACCCCATCAGTCTCTCTATCATGGACTCATCTCCAGGTTGTTCGAGTGGATGTCGCCGCCCCGTGTTGGGTGGCGGCTGCCGACTGCTCTGACAAGCAAAGTGACCCTTTCCAAGCGAGTCCCGCGAGGTGCACTGGCTGAAACGAGGACCGGTAATGGAAATGATGCGCGCGTTCGTGATCGAAGAGCCCGGCGGCCCCGAAAAGCTCGAGCTTCGAGAAATCCCCCGACCCCAGCCTCGCGACGGGTGGATCTTGATTCAAAACCGGGCGTTCGGGCTCAACCGATCAGAGTGGTTCACACGACGGGGGCAGTCGCCCACAGTGCAGTTTCCCCGCGTGCTCGGCATCGAATGCGTCGGTGAGGTGGTTTCGGCGCCTGGCTCCGACCTGTCCCGTGGGATGCGAGTCGCGGCGATGATGGGTGGGATGGGGCGAGAGTTCGACGGCTCCTACGCCGAGTATGTCCTCGTTCCACGGCAGCACGTGTTCCCACTGGAAAAGAACCTGGATTGGAAGGTCCTGGGAGCGCTGCCCGAGATGCTGCAGACCGTCCATGGCTCTCTCCATATCGGCCTCGAGATCGAGCGCGCAGAAAACCTCCTCGTGCGAGGCGGGACTTCGTCCATCGGCTTTGCCACTATCGCTGTCGCGGCAGCGGCGGGTCTCGAGCTTACGGCGACGACCAGAAGTGCGACTAAGGCCGACGAGCTCGTAGCCGCAGGAGCTACTCACGTGCTAGTGGATGACGGATCCATAGTGGACAAAGCCCGGGCGATCTACCCAAATGGTTTCGACCGGGTCCTCGAATTGGTGGGGACCACGACATTGCTGGATTCTCTGCAGGCCGTACGACGAGGCGGTATCGTGTGCATGACCGGTATTCTTGGCGGCGAGTGGATCCTACCGGAATTCAGCCCAATGGCCGATGTGCCAACCGGCGTAAAGTTGACCTCATACGCCGGTGAGTCGTCCGATCTCACACCCGCGCAGCTTCAAGATTATGTCTCCCTCGTCGAGTCTGGTGAGCTCAAGCCCAAGCTCGGACCGAGCTTTCCTTTCGAGAAGCTCCGGGAAGCGCACACCATCATGGACAAGAACATGGCCAGTGGGAAGATCGTCATGGAAATTGTCTGACCGACTTGCCTCCCTATGCGCAAAGGATAACGAAAACAAAACCACAGGTTCCTAGCGCAGGGCTTCCGTCGCTGACAGCAACTCCCTCGCCCGCACCGCCGGAACGCCCAGGTTCGATCCCCCGAACTCCGGGAGGATGGCCGAGTTGATCGCTACCACCTGGCCGTCCAGCGACAGCACCGGACCGCCACTTCCTCCACTGGTGGTTTCGGCATCGTAGACGACGTTCTGCGTCGTCACCTGCCCGACGATGCCCCTACTCGCCAGCGGCGTGACGTACCCGGCTCGCGACAGCCGCTCGGCGACCTCCCAGAAGTCCGTGACGCCGGCTTCGCCCAGGCCTTCCACGAACTCGGGGCTGGTGCGGGCCATGAGTGCCCTGATCCCAAGGGGGTAGCCGATGACAAGGACGGCCTCACCCGGCTCGGGCGGCCCCTCGGCCAGCGGTAGGTAGTCGGCTTCGCCACTGATTATGCAGCACAGCAGGGCCAGATCGGCCTCATCACTCGCCAGGACCAGCTCCAGATCGAAGCGCCCAGCCACCCCGGGGAGGTAGCCGACGAAGCGCGTCATCCTTCCGTCGAAGCCCTGGGCGAGCAGGGCCCCGGCGGTGGTGTTGAACTCCCAGGGGCTCGCGACGTGCCTGTTCGTGAGCACGAGTCCGTCCGGACTGACCACGAAGGCCGTGCCCGTGAGGAAGATCTCCAGGGGAGGTCCCTCGCCCTCCACGCTGATGGTCGGCTCGCCGGCTGCGTTCCTGATGGGCCGGCCACCCGGACCCAGGACCAGACGCAGAGGACGGCTGCTCTCGAGCTGGACGAACCCATAGCTCCCCTGGACGAAGACCGTAGACCGGGAAGCCGTGCGGATCACCCGGGCCTCCGCTCCGCTCCGTTCCTCCAGTGCATCCAATCGATCCCGCGCCGTCGACACACTGGACTGGAGCTCGGCGAACAGGTCGCCGAGGTCTTCGGGCGTAAGGCCCTGCGTTCGAGCCCGCTCGAGCAGCTCGGCGAGTCCCTCCACCCGGGTCATCTCGTCGGCGAGCCGCTGCTCGAGTTGCGCGCTCCGGCGCGCCAGCAACACCGTGCCGGATCCCAGCAGGATCAATACGGTCATCACGGCGAGGCGGAACCTACGAGTCGTCTGGGTCGCCAACTGCTTTGGGAGGTCGGTGAGGACCATGGCTGCCTTCCCCACGCGCCCCCGATCCGAGTTCCGAGCGCAGTCGAGGCAGTCGGAGAAGACCTGCGTCATCGTCTTGTAGGGTGCGACTCCGGCGTCGTACACACGGTAGCGCAACACAGCGCCGTCCCGACCGAGCTCCAGGACGTCCCCCGAGGCCAGGGTGAACCGGCTCACCTGCTCGCCGTTGACCCAGACCTCGCTCCCGCCCTCCGCCACGACCTCGTGCGTGGCGCCCCGACAGCGCAGCGTCGCGTGGTGAGGCGCGGGAAGGGGCTCTGTATCGAGGGGCAGTCGCAGATCCATCCCGGCCCCGGTGCCAATCTTGATCTCGTTCCCCGTAAGGGGGTGGGAGTGTCCCCGTCGGCTCCCCGAGAGATGGACGAGGACGGGCGTCGGCCGGGGCTCGCCCGGTTCGCTCTCCGTCGTCAGTCCTCGATGATCTATGTCCACGGGGTCCACTCCTGGCGGGCGCTCACAGGGCTTCGAAGGCAACGGAATCGACCATGTGGACCGCATTCGCATGCGTCTTATGAACAGGACAGCGCTCCGCCACCTGCGCCAACCGCTTGCGTTGGGGCTCATCGAACGTTCCACGAAGCGTCACGTGCGATTGGATGCGCTCGATCCAGCCATCGGCACGCTCGTCACAGCCCACGCAGTCGTCGGCGTGCACGCGGTCGTACTCGACCTCGACCCGAACCTCCTCGAGCGGGATTCCCTTGTGGTCGGCATAGAGCCGCAACGTGATCGTGATGCAGGCCGCGAGGCCTCCGAGCAGGATCTCGTACGGTGTGGGACCGGTATTCGTGCCGCCGGCGCCGGTCGGCTCGTCGCCGAGCCAGGTGAAGTCGCGGGCCCGTATGGCTACCTGAGTGCCTTCACCAAGTACACCGGTCACAACCGCCATTACCCGTTCCTCCCTGTCATCGTGGGTTTCGGCGCTACACATCCCGCTCGAGGATCATCGCCGACGCCTGAGCGCCCGCCGCACAGATGCTCACGAGCCCGTACCTCACCTTACGACGCTTCAGCTCGTTAGCCAACGTCGTGACGATGCGGACACCCGTTGCGGCAAACGGATGGCCGACCGCAATGGAGCTTCCGAGCTGGTTCAGCTTGTTCCGATCGACTGCTCCGATCGCTGGCTCCTTCCACCCCTGCTCCCACGCTCGCAGGTTGCACGCGACCTGTCCGCCGAACGCCTCGTGCATCTCGATCAGGTCCAGATCGGAAAGCGTGAGGCCGGTGCGCTTTAGGAGCCGCGGCACCGCGACGCCCGGACCCATGAGCAGGCCATCCTTCGGGTCGATCGCCACGTACTCGAAATCCTTCACGAACGCGAGAGGTTCATGGCCCTCGCGGCGGGCTCGATCCTCTGACATGAGCAACACCGCAGCCGCCCCATCCGTCAGCGGGCTCGAGTTCCCTGCGGTGAGCGTCCCGGTGGGACTGCGATCGAACACCGGCGGCAGCTTGGCCAGCTTTTCCATCGAGGTGTCGGCCCTGATGAACAGGTCGTGATCGAACCCATCGAGGGGGTGGATCTCGGCCTTCAGACGGCCGTCTTCCATCGCTCGGTGCGCGTTCATATGACTACGAAACGCGATCTCGTCCTGCTCCTCACGCGGAATCTTCCACTCCTTGACCATGAGTTCGGTGTGCTCGCCCATGGACAAGCCGGTGGACGGCTCCTGGACGCCCGGAGCGTGAGGCTTGAAGTCCCCGGGGCGCAGTCGTGCCAAGAGGCGGAGACGCTGCCCGAATGTCTTGGCCGCTGCGGCGTCGAGGAAGATGCGACTCGCTCGTTTGCCGAACAGCAGCGCCGGGTTGGACATCGACTCTACCCCGCCCGCGATTCCGATCTCGGCGCGGCCGGCAACGATCGAGTCGGCGATCGCAGTAATTGCCGACGTGCCCGTGATGCAGTTGTTCGTGAGGGTGAGTGCCTGCACCCCGGCCGGTAGATCGCTGGAGAAGACAATGTCCTTCGCGAGGTGGGGGATCCGCGCGTCGACCACGGTGATCCCGAACGCCAGCTCCCCGACCGACTGCGGATCGAGGCTCTGCTTCGCCACCAAGCCGTCCACTGCGTGAACGCCCAGGTCGAGCGCCGAGTGCTTGCGGAACACGGTGCCCGCCCTGGCGAACGGCGTGCGTGCACCGCCCACCACCGCCACTCGAATCGATCTGTCGTGCGTCATGAAGGATCGCTCCTCTCCGTCCTAGAGTGTTATGACCACAGGCGTCATCGGCTTGGAGCAACAGATCAAGACGGAGCCGTCATCGGGCAGGTCGAGGGGCTCGATGACGTACTCGACGTCACCCTCCTCGACCCTACCAATGCAGGTCTGACAAACCCCTGACCGGCAGCTGTAGTCGGGACTCAGGCCATTCGCCTCCGCCAGGTCCAGGATGCTCTCGAACGACGGGTTCCAGTTCGCACGAACCCCTGAGGTCGAGAACGTGACCGGTAGTGTCCCTAGATTTGTGTAAAAGCGGATAAGCTGGACAGGAGGGAAAGAAAAACGGAAGCTCCTCTGTTGTTGTTCACTGTCACATGAACCCGGGAGTCCGGGTCTGCAGAGCAGGCTCGGAACCGGAGAGGAGCTTCCGATGCAAGAGATTGTGGAGATCGGTCGGGCCACGCAAGACGAGCTACGCGATGATTTGCGCGAGCTGTTTCAAGGCGCGATCCGGCTGACGCTCGAGATGGTGCTGGAAGAGGAGCTGAAGGCCATGGTAGGTGCACGCCGCTTCGAGCGGGTGGGAAGCCGGAAGGACCATAGGAACGGCACATACCTGAGGCGGCTGCTGACGAGCCTGGGGCAGATCGAGGTCGCCATGCCCCGGAGCCGGGACAACGGTTCGCCGGCCGACGTGATCGGCCGCTACCAGCGCAGGAGCCCCGAGCTCGACGAGATGATGGTCGAGGCGTATGTGAGCGGCGTGTCACAGCGCAAGATGGGCGACGTCACCGAGGCGCTGATGGGCGAGCGTGTTGGGCGCTCGACGGTGAGTCGTGTGGCAAAACGGCTCGACGAGGCCGTGGAAGGGCTGCGCCGTGCGCCGATCGAGGGGCCTCACCCCTATCTGTACCTGGACGCCACGTTCTTGGACGCCCGCTGGGCCCGCAAAGTCGAGAACGTGAGTGCGCTCGTGGCGTATGCAGTGGGCCCTGAGGGTCACCGACGGCTCCTGGCCGTCACGCTGGGCGCTGAGGAGTCGCAGCAGAGCTGGTCGGAGCTCCTCGAGCAACTCCAGGACCGCGGCCTCGGCGGTGTCGAGCTCGTGATCGCCGATGAGCACGCAGGCCTGGCAGCTGCGGTCCGCCGCTTCCTGCCCGAGGCACGCCGTCAGAGGTGTACGGTCCATCTGCAGCGTAATGTGGGGGCGAGGGTCCCCCACCGCCTACGCAAGCGCGTGGCGCGTGAGGTCTCGGTGATCTTCCAGACATCCGGACTCGCCGAGGCGAAGAAGCTCCTGGGCGAGTTCGGCGCACGCTGGAAGAAGGAGCTGCCCGAGGCCGTGGAGGTCCTGGAGCGGGGCTTCGGGGCAGCGACGCAGTTCTACGCGTTCCCCGAGGCGCACTGGCCCCGGCTGCGTACCACCAACAGCCTCGAGCGGCTGCACGGCGAGATCAAACGCAGGATCAAGGCCGCCGGCGCCTTCCCGGACCGGGCCAGCGCCCTCAGGCTCATCACGGCCGTCGCACTCAGGACCACACACGTCTGGGGCGACCGGCGTTACCTCGACCTCTCACTCCTCCAGAAACAGGAGGTCGCCCAAGCAGCCTAGCCGAAGGCGAGGAGCTTCCTCCGCTTTTACACACAAATCGGGACTTGACCGCCACGACGTTCCAGTCGGTTACTTGCCAGAGGGTGGGCGAAGAGGGCATTTCATTCCACTGCCCCGCCGGAGTCATCGCTCGCACCCTAATGCAGCTCCACCGGAGATACGACAATGCCTGAGCAGTTCCCAATCATGGTTCCCGGTGCCACGCCGGACGGCGACCGCATGGACGTTCAAGCGCCCTACGATGGGAGCCTTATCGCGACCGTGGAGCGCGGAGGGGCGCAGGTCGTCGAGAAGGCGTTGGACACGGCCTACGAACTCTTCCGCGACAGGGATGCGTGGCTCACCCCGGCCCGCCGGATCGAGATCCTGAGGCGCGCCGCCGCTATCATGCAGGAGCGCCGAGACGAGTTGGCGGTCGAAGCGGCCCGGGAGGGCGGAAAGCCACTCATCGACTCGCGTGTCGAGGTGGATCGCGCGGTCGACGGCGTACACGAGTGTGTAGAATTCTTGCGCACTCAGCATGGTGACGAGGTCCCGATGGGACTCAACGCCGCCTCGGCCAACCGATTGGCGTTCACCCGCCACGAGCCCATTGGTGTCGTGGTCGCCTTCAGCGCATTCAACCACCCGCTGAACCTGATCGTCCACCAGGTCGGGCCAGCCGTGGCGACTGGGTGTCCGTGCATCGTCAAACCGGGGGAGGCCACGCCTCTGTCGGGGATGCGCTTCGTCGG
Source organism: Longimicrobiales bacterium (assembly GCA_965248195.1). Classification (GTDB taxonomy): domain Bacteria; phylum Gemmatimonadota; class Gemmatimonadetes; order Longimicrobiales; family Gaopeijiaceae; genus UBA822. The sequence goes on from CBDFIQ010000001.1 coordinate 764,832, forward strand.
AATTCTTCGCGAGGCCGGTCTCCCGGAGGAGTGGTGCCAGGGGCTCATGACCACCGATTTGGACGTAGCCGGATCACTGGCCACGGATCGAAGGGTCGGCTTCTTCAGCTTCATTGGCAGCGCTCGCGTAGGTTGGATGTTGCGCTCAAAGCTCGCTCCCGGCACCCGCTGCGCCTTGGAACATGGAGGTGCGGCACCCGTTCTTGTGGCCGAAGACGCCGACCTCGACCATGTGCTCCCACTGATCAGCAAGGGTGGGTTCTACCACGCCGGCCAGGTCTGCGTCTCGGTTCAGCGCGTCTTCGCCCACCGAAGCATCGCTCGCGATCTGGCTGAGCGTCTTGCCCAAGCGGCGACGGTTCTCAGCGTCGGCGATCCGACCTCGCCGGACACCGAAGTAGGGCCCCTCATCCGTCCAGCCGAAGTGGAGCGCATAGCCGAGTGGGTGAGGGAAGCGGTGGATGGCGGTGGCGAGTTGCTCGCCGGCGGCGAGGCCACCTCCGAGACCTGCTACGCGCCCACGGTACTGTACGAGCCGCCCGGCGACGTGCGAGTCTCGACATCCGAGATTTTCGGCCCGGTCGTCTGTGTGTACCCGTACGACGATATCGATGACGCGATCGCTCGATCGAACTCGCTCCCCTACGCTTTCCAGGCGTCTGTGTTCACGAACGATATCGACACGGCGCTACGGGCTTCGCGCCGGCTCGACGCCTCTGCAGTGATGGTCAACGATCACCCCGCCTTCCGCGTGGATTGGATGCCGTTCGCGGGCCTGAGGGAGTCGGGCATCGGCGTGGGGGGGATCCCCTATACGATGAAAGACATGCAGATCAAGAAGTTGGTGGTCGTTCGGTCAAAGGAGCTTTAATCCACCCTGCTCAGCTCCTCAATGCACTCCCGAATGTCGACGATACACTGTTCCATGCGGTCGCGGTGCGTCCGGAATGAGAGCACGCAGATCCGAAGGGCGTATCGGCCCCGAAGTGTCGTGCCCGTCATGTAGACGTTCTGCCGAGCGTTGACGCACGTGAGCAGCTCGCGGTTCAGGTCGTTCAGTCCGTCTTCGGAGTGGCCTGCGGGAGCCCAACGGAAGGCGGTGAGGGAGAGCTGGGGTTCGGCGAGGATCTCCATGTCCGGTATCTCTCTGAGCTGGTCCGTAGCCCACCGCGCGAGGTCGAGTTTTTCATCGAGGCTCGAGCGAAAAGCATCGATTCCGAAGAGCTTGATGGGAAGCCACGCTCTTAATCCCCTGAAGTCCCGGGACAGCTCGGGCGATATCTGACAGAAGTCGACCAAGTCGGCGTCCTGCTGCATCTCCGGCATGTAGTCGGCGAAGGTCGTATGCGCCCGCCGCAGGGCCTCGGGATCACGCACAAGCAGCGATCCGTTGCCGTACGGGAGAAACAACCCTTTGTGCGGGTCGAGCGTGACCGAGTCCGCGCGCTCGATGCCTCGCATGGACTCCCGCCCTCGCTCCGTAAGCATGAAGAAGCCGCCGTACGCGGCATCGACATGCAGCCATAGTCCCTCGTCATCGGCCAGGTCGGCGGCGCCCCCCAGATCGTCGACGGCCCCCGTGTTCGTGGTGCCCGCGCTGGCCACGAGCATGAGGGGTCGCAGTCCGCCCTCCCGGTCTTCGGCGATGCGCCGCCGCAAGTCGTCGAGGCGTATCTCATAGTCCTCATTCGTGGCGATCTCACGAACGTTTTCCTCCGGAAAGCCCGCCAGGACCGCCGCTTTCCGAATGGAGTGATGGGTTTGGTCCGAGGTGTAGATCGTCCCTGCCAGGAAGTCATCGGGAAGGCGCTCCCTCCGCGCGGTGACCACCGCGGTGAAGTTCGCCAAGGACCCACCGCTGGTGAGGATGCCACCCGAGCTGGGTGGATAGCCGATGATCTCGCAGAACCATCGAACGACGTTCAACTCGAGCTGCGCGAGTCCCGGTGCGGCAATCCACACCCCCACGTATCGATTCACGGCGTTCGCGATCAAGTCGGCGACCGCGGACGGGAAGACACCACCTCCGGGGATATACGCCAAATAACCCGGTGCAGCCGTATTGTACGAAAGCGGGACCGCTTCGCGGAAGAGGAGGTCCAAGAGACCATCGAGGTCTGTGCCTCGCTCCGGGAGGGACTCGGCGAGGGCGGCCGTCCTGGCGTGCGTACCGGCCTCGTGTTCCGCGTAGGAGGCCGGCTGACGCGCTAACGAAGCGATGTGCTCGATCACCCGCTCCGCTGCCTTGTCGACCATCACCCGCATTTGGTCCGTCGAGGGCTCCAACGGATACCGGTGGCCTTCCATTACAGGCTCGGGGCTTTTCTTGATTGCAGAGGGACGCGCGGCTCCAAGCCACGCGCCCCCCTGTCAATCAAACCCGATCAGCAAGAAGGCGGCGGATTGGCACCGCGCTGATCGCACTCCTGGGTAGGCACCGGATACGCAGTCGGGATGGTAAAGTTCGGCCGGTCCAGGGGAATCTCTCCCAGCTTTCCATACCGCCGCATGTCGATCCAGCGGTGGCCACCTTCCCACAACAATGAGTAACGCTTGTTGTAGAGCAGCTCGTCCAGCCGCTGGGTCGCCGTCATCGCCGTCCATGCACCCGCGGTAATGGCGGGGAGTCTGCCCGCCGTCGTGCGAACGAGGTTGATGTCGGCCAGTGCCGCGGCCACACTACCAGCCCCTATGTTGGCCTCGGCTCGGAGCAAGATCAGCTCCTCGTTCCGAATGATCGGCAAGGAGGCCGTGGGGTTCGCGTAATGGGCAAACATGAGGTCGGACGAAATTCCCAGGCTGGCCTGATCCGGGATCGGATCGTCAAGAACCGTAGTCTTGTCCAAGGCCCTCTGGTCGAGCGCGCCGCCCGCCTGCAATTGGGCGTCTGTCCGGATGGACGGATGCGCCAAAAGGGCGCCCGACAAGTCGAAGAGAAGGTTCTGTGATTCACCCGAACCAATTCCGAAGTCGTAGGACACGCCCAGGCTGAACGGCGCGGCGTCGTCGAGGAACGACGCGGGAAGGTACGTCGTCAACGCTCCGGTGAAGTCGCCCAGGTATACGGCGATTCGCGCCCGCAGCGCCCGGTTGAAGGCGAGGAAGCCGGCGGGGGTGTCGGCGGTCGCGTATCCCGGAGGGAGGCCCAGGTCTGACGCAAACGAGGCGCCTGCCGCCCCGAGATCCGCTGCCGCGGATTCCAACATCGTGACAATGTCGGTAAACGCCTCACTCTTGGTCCGGAACGGCGTAGGCTCGCCCGTCGGATCCGGATTCACGGTGGTCGGGATCCCGTTCGTGTCCCGTGTGTTGAGGGCCAGCAAGAGCTGCAACCCCATGAGGGTGTTGGCGATGCCGCGGATTCCCGCCTTCTCGGCCGGCGCTAAGTCAGCGTCGGACAATTCTGCCACAGCCAGCAGCACGTTGGCGGCGCCTCGAACGGCACGGTACCGTGGCGTCCACTGGGCGCCGCCAAACGCGGGACTCCCCCCGTCGAGTGGCCCGACGAGCATCTCGGTGCTGAATCCCGGGTCCGAACCGTCGAAGTTGTACGATTCACGCCCGATAATCCCGAGTGCGGATACGTATCCCGCCCGGGTTGCCATGCCCACTCGGGCGGAAATGAAGAGCCCCTGGGTTGCCGCGACTACCGACGACCGCGTTGGGTTCTCCGAGAGCTGATCCAAGCCTGGGTTGTTCAGGTCCGGCACGAGCAGATCGTTACATGCCGTCAGGGCGGCCAGAGCCAGTACCATCGATAAACGTCGAAGGACTTTCATCCGTATCATCTCCTGGATCGTCTTGATCAGAACCCCACGTCGATTCCGAACCAGAAGCTTCGGCTCGGCGGGAACGGAGCGACATCGATGTTCCGTCCGCTTGGTTGGTTACCAAAGTTGCTGACTTCGGGGTCGATACCGCTGTAATCGGTAAAGGTCAGGAGGTTGCGCCCGCTAAGCGTGAGGCTGACGCGGTCCAGGGATCCCCAAATGGACGCTACCAGACCCGAACTGAGCTGATAGGAAAGTGTGATTTCCCGCAATTTGACGTACGAGGCGTCTTCGACATAAATCCCCGTCTCTTGCCCAGCACCGAACGGTCCCATGGCGTTTCGCTCCGGACCCGTCAGACCTTGGAAATCCTGGTCAGCGAAGCCTTTCCAGTTGCTTCCCAGGTCGTACAGCAGCTTGGTGAGGTTCATGATATCACCACCCTGCTGCCAGTCCAGGTGGAAGTAGAGGCCAAAGCTGTTATAGGTGAGATCGTTGGTGAACGACACGTTGTAATCGGGATTCACGTCGCCCACGACGCCCTCGATCGGACTGCCCGCTCCGTCCACGCCGACATTGCCGACCATCTGAGTGGGGGACATCCCCTCTTCGATTCTGACTGTGCCCAGGCTCACCCGGAAGCCGCCGTTGGTCGGGAGGAAGGAGGGCACGTCGAGCTGCGTGACCTTACTGCGATTCAGGAAGAAGCTGGTCCGGAAGAGCCAGTTGACATTTTCCGACTGTACGGGAGTAACTCCCAAGCCGACCTCGATACCGCGAGTTCGGAGCTTGCCCCCGTTGAAAACTTCCTCCCCAAATCCTGACGACGGCGCCAGCCGCCGTCTCACGATCAGATCGCTGATGTTCTTCTGATACAAGCTGAACTCGAGGCTCGCGAGTCCCTCAAAGAGCGTCGCGTCGAAACCACCCTCGATCTCCTTCTGGCGCTCTGGCTTGAGAGTAGGCGATCCCACCACCGCGTCGAGATTACTCGTCGGAATCACTGTGCCGGCGATTCCCCCGATTACGTTGACGGCCGACAGCGGAGTGAACCTGTCCCCGTAGAGCGGCAGGTTGCCGGCCTCTCCGTATGCCACCCGGAATTTGAGGTCGTTCAGGATCCGCCAAGACCCTGCAACTTTCGGGAAGTAGTAGAGCTCGGTGGGATCAGCGTTTACGCTGCTCTGGTCGGCACGGATACTCGCGGACAGAAAGAGCCGGTCGTCGTACGCCAGCACCTCTTCCTGCAGAAAGAAGCCGAGGTTCTCGACCCGCGTTCGCTCCTGTCTGACGTTGACGTTCGATCCAGCGGAGACGTTGGGCTGTCCCGCGGTGAGGCCTCTGCTCTCGATCCGGCTGACGTCGAGATCCGTGGTCTCGTACTGCACGCCTGCCGAGGTCGTGAACGTGGTGTTGCCGCCGCTCAGGTCATACGTGTGCACGGCGCTCGCGTTCAGGTTCGCGTTGAGGTTGTCGCTGTTGCTCAGCAGAGACGTCCCAAGAAAGCCGTCGTCGTCCTCGAATTGGAGCTCCGGCGGAAAGAACAGCCTGTTCTTCTGCTGGAAATAGTCCACGCCGGCCAATCCCAAGAGCGTCAGACTCTGAGAGGCCCCGTCCAATACGTTCCAATCGACCTGTCCCGACGCTAGGACCCGCCAAACGTCCTCGTCGTTCTCCATCTGTGCTAGGGTCGCTACGGGATTGCTACGCTCGAACGGATTGACGGGGAAGGACCCGTCTGCCTGCTGCGCGAGATCCACGACGTTGTAGGTGAACGCCCATACCATGTACGGGCTCACGCCAAGGTTGTCGTTGTTGGTTAGGCCACGCCGCGCGTTGGTGTGGACCAGATTGGTGCTGACACTCGCCGAGACCCGCTCACCGAATACCTGATCGAGGTTTAGGCGCAGGGACTGCTTGGCGAATCCGGTGTTGTCCATGATCCCCTCGTCGTCCTGCCACAGCCCCGAAATGAAGTAGCGCGTGTCAGCGGACCCACCGCTCACGTCGAAGGCCGTTTCGTGGGAGAGGGCGTTCCGGCCTGCCACCGCCTCTTCGAGATCGAAGCTCACTCCCGGCTGAAACCCAACGGACGCCGCGGTACCGGCGCCTGCAAGGGCGTCGAGATCGGCAGCCGTCGCGATCGTGGCGAAGCCCAGTTTGTTGGAGATATCGAAGACGCCGAACCGCTGACGGACGCTGAGCCTTGGTGCGCCGGCGGTTCCACGCCTCGTCGTGACGATGATCACGCCGTTCGAGGCCTTCGAGCCATAGATGGCCGACGCGGATGCACCCTTGAGGACCTCGATGCTCTCGATGTCCTCAGGATTCAGGTCCACGATCCGGTTGACTTGACCGTCCTGGAAGAGAGACGGATTGTTTCCAGTGGATGCACCGGTCACGACGTTCTGATTGGAGGGGATCGCAACGTCGCTAGCGACTATGCCATCGATCACCCATAGCGGAGACGCCGTGGCGTTGATGGATGTAACCCCCCTCATCCGCACCTGCGCACCGCCCCCCGGAGCACCCGAGTTCGTTTGAATGTACGCACCGACCACCTTGCCCTGCAGGGCGTGCTCGATGCTCTGCGAGGTTACTTGCCGCACGTCGTCGCCTTGAACCGACGCAACCGCGTTGGCGAGGTTGCGGCGAGACACGTTGGTGACCAATCCGGTCACGACCACCTCATCCACCAGGAGTGCATCGACATCGAGAGAAATTACCACATTGTTTTGGCCTGCCGGAACGGGGATCGCCGAGACCCTGAACCCGATCCTCTGCACCGTGAGCACAACGTCACCGACCGGCACGGCAACACTGAAGGACCCGTCTTGTCCGGCGAACGTCTCGGTCAGTGAACCCACCACAGAGATATTGGCTGCCCCGATCCCGGCGCCGGTTGTCGCTTCAACCACACGGCCCGTCAGCACCCGGGTCTGAGACTCGAGGCTCGTGGCGCCAAGTGTGGCCAGCGCGGTACAAAATAGAACAAGTTTAAATCTCATCGTCCTAACCCTCCGTGGGAGTTTGACGGCGCCAAGAAAATGGCGGCGTCGGCCGGCAGTGTCCCGTCGCGGCCAATCGAAAGATGTGGAAACCGTACACAAGTCGGTAGTGGCTTCGCGTCCTTTACCTCGTGCCTCTTCTAGGGATTCTTGGGGCTCACCATCGATACAGACGATCTCGATCTCGGCGATTGAGAGGAGGCTTCGCGACCTCATCCTCCGACGCGTCCAGGCCCACCGGCCGGGGCAGCGGGGGGCCGAATATGGCCCGGAAGATCATGGACGGGATGCAGATGTCCATCGCGCTTACCAGAATAGCCACCCCGGCCAGCGTAAATCCCAGAACATAGGCGACAGTCGTCAACGACGACTCGAACGCCCCCACAGTTACGATCAGCCACAGCGCGCCAATTCCGCACGCGAATCGATTGGGGGGGCCCCGCTTGGGAAGAGGTGGCGTCCCGGTCGCGTAACGGATCCCATGATTATAGATCAGGTCGAACGGATGGACGGGAAAAACCGCCGCAAGAAACGCGATCCCGGCGAGTGTCAGCAAGAGGGTCGTTGAGGCAAGCGCCGTGCCGACGATCGCCAAGGTCGCGCAAAGGCCGAACGCCAGACGCAACCACGGTGCCACTTGGGCTAGGAGGTCCTCGTCCACCGTGTCGAATCCCTGAACATCGAGACGACAAAGGCGCTTCGGTCCCAAAGTACTCACAGCCACCGCCGTACTCGGCTCTTATACCGGTCATAGTCAGCGCCGAACGTCTGACTCAAGGCGGCCTCCTCCCTCTCGATGAACCTCCGGGAAAGCAGCCAAGCCAGTGCCGGAGGCACGAAGAAGGTAAGGAGTGTTCCCAAACCGAACGCCGTGCCGAGCTGGATCACGATCATTGCGAGATACATCGGGTTCCGGCTCACCCGAAATACGCCACCCGTGACCAGGGCTGAAGGCTGATCGAAAGGCTTGATCGCGGTCTCCGCTTTCTTGAACTGAAGGGCGCCTGCCACTACCACTCCTAGTCCAACTGCGATGGCTATGATGCCCAACGGAGCCCAAGCCTCAGGGATTACCCGGGCTACGGGTAGTGTTATGTGAAGCCCCCACTGAAGCAATAGCCCGCCCAGAAAGAAAACCGGTGGGAGCGGCCCGCTCTTCACTCCAGTCATGATCCTCGCACGCTCCCTCCTAAAGGCGCTCCCATGGGGCCGAAGTCCGGCTGACAGTTCGCGATTGACCTCCGCCCGCTTCGCGGTGCTCGGTCGTCTCCGGCACGCGATGCGTGCCTCCGGCTCTGGTACGCGACCAAGCTGCCGACCCGGAGCCCGAGCTGCAAGCGAATGCCCCGGGCCTCCACACTCCTATTCCGTCGGCCGCGATCGCTCGTTTCGCTCGCAATCGTTGCATCGCAACCTGCTCACGAGTAGCATTCTGCGTCGGCCGGAAGGCGGTTCACCAGTTGGAGGCCGCCACGATACCTGCTTCATGAGGAGGAGAATGTGAGATTGGTGGGGCTTGCTTGCGTGGGCGCGTTGGTAGTGCTGGTGGCGGTTGCGGCGTTCCGTTTGCAGGCCGGGACCGAAGATCCCTCCGCGCTCGCCCCCCCCGACCCCTCCGCCCCGGCTCTGGTCGCGGGGCTGCTGCCCGCACCCGCGATGGGACCGATCCGCGCCGACGAGCAGGGAGGGACGGAGCCTGCCGAGGCAATCGAGTCACAGGAACGCACGCGGGAGACCGTCACTCCCCCCGCCCGCCGCAGAAGAAACTTCCGGCGTCGGAGCCGCAACCGTTACCCAGGGCCCATCCCCACGCCCGCCGACTGGAAGCCGCCCGAAGGACCGGTGCGTATCGCGCTGCAGGCAGGCCACTGGAGAGCGAACGAGGCGCCCCGGGAGCTCCGCGGCCTGCGGAACAACGGGACCAGCTGGAGAGGGACGGCCGAGTGGGAGGTAAACTTGGAGATCGTTCGGCGCGCCGGCACGATGCTCGAGGGGATGGGTTACGAAGTCGACATCCTACCTGCGGTCGTTCCTCCGAGTTACCGGGCCCATCTCTTCATTTCAATTCATGCAGACGGGAGTAACGACCCCAACGCCTCCGGGTATCGCGTCGCGGCGCCGCGGCGAGACGCCACCGGCCGGGCGTCGCAAGTCGCGGCGCTGCTGGAGCGAAGCTACGGGGAGACGACAGGCATTAAACGCCTGCCGGCGGCCACTCGCCGCATGCGGAACTACTACGCGTTCAACTTCCGCCGGTACGAGCACGCCCTCCATCCCATGACGATTGCGGTGATCCTCGAGACGGGCTTCCTCACGAGCCAGAGTGATCGCCAGGTGCTCGTGCACGATCCGGAGCGCGCCGCACGCGGAATCGTCGATGCGGTGATGGCGTTCCCTGAGACACCGCCTCCGCGGGTCACCGACGACTCGTAGGGCCTCATCGCCACTACGCCGAATCCGCCCCATCGCCGCCTTGTCGAAGCCGGCCCAGGACTGCTTCCCCACGCGGCGACAGCCGGTAGCCTACCTTGAGGCTCTCGGTGAGGCCGAGGGCCTTGAGCTTCCGGATCTTGGCTTTGAACCGGGCCTTATCCATCCTGCAATCCTGAGCCAGGCCAGCGGCGCGCTCGCCAGACCTCTCCCCGACAAGTGTCAGAACGCGACGGGTCCAGGGACCAGAGCCGCCGCGCGAGTCAAGGCGCGAGAGGCGCCCCAGGATCCCATCCACCTCCACCTCGTCAGGGATCGTTTCGCGTAGCGCAATGCGTGGATCGGGACCCGCCAGAGACAGGCGAACTCTGTAGAAGTCGCCATCCACCCGCTGTAACAACTGAGACTGGAGCGAGGCGAGACTCGAGAACCCAGCCGCGGCCGCCTCTTTTTCCGTGATCTCCTCGAGATTCACTACCTCGACGGTCTTAACCGCTAACTGGCCAATTGACGTGAGGAGCGTTCCGCCTGCCTTCACGGTGGGACGCCGCCACCTTCGAAACGCCACCGTGATGGAGCCGCTTTCGATTCCGCTCAGAGTCTCCTGTTTCAGCAGCATTTCAGAGCCAGAACACCACACTAAATGTGAATCGGTCGCCCCAGGGCCGATGGCGCACCCACACTAAATGTGAATCGGCCGCCCCAGGGCCGATAGCGCACCCTCGGCGATGGCCTCCGACAGGGTGGGATGCGGGTGCATGGCGCGGTCCATCTCTTCGACGGTGGATTCGAGATGGCGCCCCACCACGAACTCCGCGATCAGCTCCGTGGCGTGGGGTCCTACGATGTGGGCCCCGAGGATCTCGGAGTACTGGGCGCCGCGAATGACCTTTACAAAACCCTCCGTGTGGCCGCCGGCCAACGCACGACCGTTGCCCACCCAGGGAAACTTCCCGACGTCGATCTCGAACCCCTGTTCCTTGGCCTCCTCCTCCGTAAGTCCGACCGATGCTACCTCGGGACTACAATACGTGCAGTTCGGAACGTTTTGATAGTCCACCGCGCCATTCGCATGACCGGCGATGGCCTCGACGCAGACCACCCCTTCGTGCATGGCTTTGTGGGCCAGTAACTGGTTGCCGGCGCAGTCGCCGATGGCGTAGACGCCCGCGGCGCTGGTCCGCATGTATTCGTCCACCACGAAGAAGCTTCGATCGTCGAGCTCGACCCCAGCGGCGTCCAGGCCCAGGTCCTCCGTGTTCGGTACCCGTCCCACGGCTGACAAGGCGTGCTGGACTTTCAGAATCTGCTGTTCGCCCTTCTTGTCCTTGAAGTTGATCTTGACGGACCGCTTCAGAACGTCCGCGCCCTCCACGACCGCCCCAGTGTGGAAATCGACGCCGCGCTTCTTGAAGCTCCGCTCAACCGCGGCTGACGAGTCGGCGTCCTCGAGCGGCAGGATGCGGTCCAAGGCTTCAATGACCGTCACCTTCGTGCCGTAGGCGTTATAGACGTCAGCGAACTCCATGCCGACCGCACCGGCTCCCACCACCGCCAGCGTCTCCGGTGCTTCGACGCGAAAAAGGGCCCCGGTGGAGGACCAGATGCGGTCCTCATCGATCGGTAGGACCCCGATGTCTCTCGGCCGGGACCCAGTCGCCAGAATGACGTGCCCGGCGGTGTATGTCTGCATGCTCCCGTCCGTAGCCTCGACCTCTACGCCACCCCCACCCAACAGGCGGCCACGTCCCTCGATGTGGGTGACCTTGTTCTTCTTGAAGAGGTGGCCCACGCCCTTCGCCAGTTGTTCCGCGATCGCCTGGCTGCGCTCCTGGGCCGGCCCGAGGTCGACGTTCGCCTCGGAAAACGTGATTCCATGCGCTCCCGCCGTCTTCATTTCAGCCACCAGGGCGGCGCTGGTCAGAAGCGCCTTGGTGGGAATACACCCGATGTTGAGACAAACACCACCGAGCTTGTCAGCTTCGACGCAAGCCACGTTCAATCCGAGTTGGGCTCCACGGATGGCCGCAACGTAGCCTCCGGGGCCTCCACCTATGATAAGTACGTCGAAGTTGTTTTCTGGCACGGCTTTACCTCTTTCGGAAGCAATCCGATCGCCAAAGGGCAAGCGGGTCGGGTGGAGAGTGGAATGCCCACTCTTCGGCGCACAGGGCTCGGCACCGGGAGTGGTCCCCGGAAGTTAATGCGAATTTCATTTACTTCGAGAGGGGCATGGGCCTATTGTGGTCCGTAGGGCTAGCCATTCCGTTTTTCCGGCTCAGTCGGAGGTTCACATGTGGGGATTACTTGCGGTTGCCGCGCTTTTTATAGGTGGAATTGCTCTCTATAACGGGCTTGTAAAACTGAGGGAACAGGCGGATGCGGCATGGGCGGACATCGACGTCCAGCTCAAGCGTCGCCATGATCTGATCCCCAACGTGGTTGAGACCGTAAAGGGTTATGCGGCTCATGAGCATCAGACCCTCGAGGCCGTGGTGGCGGCGCGATCTTCGGCGATGTCGGCCCAGAGCCCGGCTGAAAAGGGTCAGGCCGAGGGCATGCTCGGCGGAGCGCTCAAATCGCTGTTCGCCCTCGCCGAGGCCTACCCGGATCTCAAGGCGGCCGACGGCTTTCGCGATCTCCAGGGAACGCTCACCGAATTGGAGGATTCGATCCAGAACGCTCGGCGGTACTACAACGCGGTCGTTCGAGATTTCAACACCAGGATTCACCAGGTGCCGTCGAACCTGATCGCGAACAGTTTCAACTTTCGTGAACGGGAATTCTTCGAGGTACCAGAGGGTGAAAAGGCCGTACCCAACGTGAGCTTTAGCGACGGCACAGCCGGCTGACCCTCCTCTGCTGACGCCCCCTTTCCTCAGGGAGGTCTCCGGGCGATGACGGGACGATGCCGCAGCCCCCTTGGTCTGGTATTCGCGTTACTCCTCCTCGGTAACCCCTCTTCCGCCACACCGGTCGCGGGCCAAAACAAGGCACTCGCGATCGAACAATTCGACGCCGAGATCGATGTCTTGCCGAGCGGTCGAATTCACGTCAGCGAGGCCATTCGATTCCGTTTCACGGGGTCCTGGGAAGGGGTGTTTCGCGATATTCCGGTTCGTTATGAGACTCTCCAGGGATTCAACTACCACCTGGATCTCAACGTAAACTCCGTTTTGGACGAGGGCGGCCAGCCCCTCGAATATGAGGAGAGCCGGGAGGGACAGTACAAGAGGGTCAAAATCTGGGTGCCCAGCGCTACCGACGAGGCGCGGACGCTGCATATCGAATATTCCGTCGAGAATGCCCTACGCTTTATCGATCCGGAGGACAGTGACTTCGAGGCCGGCCATGACGAGTTCTATTGGAACGTCACGGGTGATGAGTGGGAGCCCCATTCAGGCCGCGACCGCCCGCATCGTGGTACCTCCTGACGTCACGGGTCTCGCGGCGCGGGTCTACACGGGTCCCGTCGGCTCGAGCACCACCAGTAACGCCACGGCTACGGAATTAGAATCAGGATTCTATTTTGTGACGACGGAGCCGCTGGGGGCGCGGGAAGGCATGACCATTTCGATGGCGTGGGCCCCCGGCGTCATCGCGCGCCCCACGTCTTACGTCACGATCGTGCGCTTCTTTCGTTCGAATTGGATTTTCCTCGTACCCGTGGTGACCTTGATCCTGATGTATCGTCTCTGGAACGTTCGGGGCCGCGATCCGTCGCGTCTGGCCGTCAATCCGCAATACGAGCCGCCCGATGGAATGACCCCGGCTGAGATTGGCACCCTGATCGACAACAGCCCCGACCTATGTGACATCACTGCCTCCATCGTAGACCTCGCCGTCCGGGGGTATCTGAAGATCGTGGAGCGAGAGCAAAAGGGCCTGGCAGGGTGGCTGAACGGGAACACCTACTCCTTCGAGCTGCTCAAGGAGTCTGAGGAGTGGTCGGAGCTGACTTCCCACGAGCGGGAGCTCATGAGCGGGCTGTTCGAGGGAGGGCTCCGCAAGATCGTGGATCTCGACGACCTGGAGCACGAGTTCTACAAACACATGACGGCCATCAAGGACGGCATATTCAACCGACTCCTACAGCTCGGTTACTATCACCACCGCCCGGACCAGGTCCGGAGCGCCTACCTGGGCGGCGGTATCGCGACCACGGTGTTCTTGCTGGTCGGATTGGGGTTTTTGGGAGAGAGCTTCGAGGCCTTCTACTTTCCGCTGGGCGCGGGAATTCTCGCCGCCGTCCTCACCGCCATTCCGATCATCGGGTTCGGAATGGTCATGCCGGCCCGGACCGTAAAGGGTGCCCGCCAGTTGGAGCACGTCCTCGGTTTCCAGGAGTTTCTCGACCGCGTCGAAGCGGATCACTTCCGGCGCATGATCGATTCACCCGAAATGTTCGAGCGGTACCTTCCCCACGCCATGGCGCTACAGGTGGAAAAGAAGTGGGCTCGAGCCTTCGAGGACTTGTATAAGAAACCTCCCGATTGGTACTCCGGTCCGCCTGGGCGGCGATTCAGGCCGACGATATTCGTAACGGACCTGGGAGGCATGTCCCACCGGGTCGGTAGCGCGATGAGCTCGCAGCCACGAAGCAGCGGAGGTTCGGGCTTCAGCGGGGGCGGGGGTTCCAGCGGAGGTGGTTTCGGGGGCGGTGGGGGGGGAGGGTTCTAAGAGGGACCCTACCTGCGACGTCCAGTCGAGCCGCCGGCCGGCTGTGGGCCGGTGCTGGCCCTTGATTATCCTACCGTCGACGCCACCCGTTCCGGTTCCGGGGTCCGCCCACTTTTATCCTTCACCTGCTGCGCCCGCCCCAGAGCCAGACAGAGCATGGCCCAGACGCCTGCCACGGGCACGGTGGCGGCTGCAACCCATGCCAGCGTCAGCCCCATGGCAGCGAACATGCCGTCCACTCCCGCTCCAGCCACATCGCCTCCGCGATAAAGGAACACATCTATGATCGGCTTCGCCTTGTACTTCTCCGACGGTGAGACGACGCTGAACAATGTCTCACGGGCAGGCCTCGAAATGGCGTACCGAGTGGCGCGATGCAACGCCTGGAAGACCGCCATGACACCGAAGACGGTCCAGACCGAGAGAATTGCGAAGCCCGCCATGGTCACGACGGGCAAGATGACCAGCGTCCATCCCACACCGATGCGCTTGATCACCTGCGTGGTCACAAAAATCTGGACGAAGAGCGTGGCGGCCTGCGCGAAGGCGTCGAATTGGGCGAAGCCCGCTACTCGCTGGCTGAACGTGTCCGTGTTGTCGAGGATGATGTTGGCCTGCGTGAAGTAGATCATCGTATTCGAGATCGCCATCAGCACGATATAGGCACCGATGCCCAGCAGATACGGCGAGCCCGCAATGGCCTTGGCACCATCCCAGAAGGTCCCGCCGATGTTCGCCGGGCCCGCGGAATCATCATGGCGTCCCTGATGGAACGGCTCCTCCCTCTCCCCCTGGTGACCTTGGACGGCCGCCCCGTCGGGGGTAAGCGGCGCATGCCCCGGGGAAAAGGCGAGGCGGTCCAGCGTGAGCATCACCGCGATGGCCATCCCGAAAAAGGCGGCCCCTGTCAGCATGAGCCCCGCGGGGAGGTAGACCGACTCGGTCATCCCACTGATCACGTTCGTCGCCCAGCCGCCGACCAGCGCCCCGAGCGTGCCCCCGATGCCGATAAAGGCGAACATCCTCTTGCCCTGGCGCATGTCGAAGATGTCCACCATGAACGCCCAGAAAACGCTGGTCACGAACAGGTTGATTGCGCTCAGCCAGACGAAGAAGATGTAGCCCACATACCGCGCCACGGGCGTCTCGGTATCCGTGCCGATGAGTCCCCCCCCGGCGGCCCCGTCAGCGATGAGCATCCCTGAAAAGACGATCAGGCACGCGATCACGAAGAGGTATGCAAGCGGAATGAACTTGCGGCGGTTGGTTCTCGCGACGACCCCACCGAAGGCGAGGACGAGCACGAGTGATACCAGCGACGTCCCCACGAAGAGCCAGCGGAGCTCGTCCATCCCCCTTGCGACCCCCATCGCCTCTCGTACCGGACGGAGGAAGAAGTAGCCGCACAGTACGCAGAAGAAGTAGGCAACCGACAGGAGCGCGAGGGGCAGCTCCGCCTTCTTGATGTTCAGGATTCGTGATAAGGTATCGGTCACCTGCTCGCGTCCTTGCCCCGGGGGAACCAAACCTTCAGCCGGGCCCATCCGGCCGAGGGGTAAGGCAACCTAAGGTTGCAAGGCGCTCGACGCACCGCCTGAATGCACCTGGGGGCGCTGCCGGCCCGTCAGGAGCAGGAGCCCGTCAGGCCAAGCCCGTCAGGCCAGGATGGCCGCAGGCTCCTCGAGCATTTCCTTCAAGGTCGCAAGGAACGCGGCGCCGAGCGCGCCGTCGATCACACGGTGATCGCAACTCATCGTGATTTTCATGCGGTTGCGAACAACTACCTGACCCGCCTCCACCACCGGAACCTCCTCCACCCCACCGACGGCCAGAATGCCTGATTCGGGCGGATTGATCACCGCGGTGAACTCGTGGATTCCGAACATTCCCAGGTTGGATATCGAGAACGTGGCTCCGGTATACTCGTCCGGCTTGAGCCTCTTCTCCCTGGCCCTGCCAGCCAACTCCCGTACCTCGGCGCCGATGTGGGCCACGCCCTTCAGGTCGGCGTCGCGGATGACGGGAGTTATGAGGCCGTCCTCGACCGCGACGGCCACGCCGATATGCACGCGGTTGAAGCGCCGGATCGAGTCGCCGAGCCAATGTGCGTTACACGCCGGATGGCGTTTGAGCGCTGCTGCCGTCGCTCGAATGATCAGGTCGTTGAGAGAGATCTTTCGGCCCTCCCGCTCGAGCATGGCGTTGATCGTGGCGCGAGCCTCCATCGCCCGCCCCATATCCACCTCGATCGTGAGAAAAAAGTGGGGCACAGGGCCGATCGATTCCGCCAGTCGCCGTGCGATGGTCTTCCGCATCTGCGAGAGCGGAAGGTCATCGAATTCGTCGCCGGACGGGACGAACACCGGTGCGACCGGCATCGGAGCGGGAGTCCCGCCAGCCTCCATCGGTGCAATCGTCGGACCGGCCGCGATGGCCGCCTCAACGTCCCGCTTCACGATGCGCCCCGCGGGTCCCGATCCAGTCACGCTCGCCAACTCGACGCCTGACTCGGCGGCCAGGCGGCGTGCCACCGGGGAGGACTTGATCCGGCTATCGATCGCGCCATCGGAACCCTCGGCCACGGCGGCCCGACCGGTGGCTGATGAAGCCTGCCCGGCGACCACGTCGCGCCCGGCAGCCGCCTCGACCTCGGCAGCCACCTCGACCTCCGCAGGCGCCTCTTCGCTTTCACCCCGGCTCGCCCCGTTCCCCCCTGAAGCGGCGACCGCTGCGGCTTGGATCTCCGCGATGTCCTCGTCGGCGGCGCCGATCAGGGCGATCACCTCGCCCACCGGGGCCGTGCCGCCTTCAGCTACCAGGATAGCGCGGAGGACGCCGTCTCCCCGGGCGGTCAGCTCCATCGTCGCCTTGTCGGTTTCGATCTCGGCGATGATGTCCCCGTGGGTGACGCCGTCCCCTTCGGCCTTGAGCCACTTTACCACCTGCCCCTCCTCCATCGTCGGGGAGAGGGCCTCCATGTGAACCTTAGTCGCCATACTTTGGCCAGTTCGCTGCGATGGGCACGTTAGACATAAAGGACTTTCTTGCAGGCCTCGACCACACGGTCGGCGCTCGGTTTGGCCCAGGCCTCGAGTTTCTTGTTGTAGGGAAGTGGGATGTCGGCTTGTGTCACCCGGAGCACGGGTGCATCGAGATCGTCGAACGCTTCTTCCATGATGATCGAAACGATCTGGGCCCCGACGCCCAGATAAGGCCAGCCCTCTTCCAGGTAGATGGCCCGATTCGTCTTCGCGACGGTCGCCAAGATCGCGTCAACGTCGAGGGGACGCAGCGAGCGCAGATCCAGCACGTCTGCCTCGATGGATTCCTCGGCCAATTTTCCCGCGGCCTGGAGGGCCACATGGGCCATCGGGCCGTGGGTGATGATCGAGACGTCACCGCCTTCGCGCTTCAGATCCGCTACGCCCAGGGGAATGACGAAGTCGTCGTCGTCCGGCACCTCACCCTTCAAGTTGTAGAGCAACTCCCCCTCCATGAAGGCGACGGGGTCGTTGTCCCGGATTGCGGCCTTGAGTAGGCCCTTGGCGTCGGCCGGCGTCGAGGGCGTCACGACCTTTACTCCGGGTGCATGCAGATACCATGTCTCGCACGCCTGTGAGTGCTGGGCCCCGAGTTGGAGTGCCGCGCCCGACGGGCCACGAAACACGATGGGAATACCGATTTGGCCGCCGCTCATGCTGAGCATCTTCGAGGCGCTGTTGATGACCTGATCCAGTGCGAGAATCGAAAAGTTGAAGGTCATGAACTCGACGATCGGCCGAAGCCCGACCATCGCGGACCCGATTCCCAGCCCGGCGAAACCGAGCTCGCTGATCGGCGTGTCCTTGATCCGCTTGTCGCCGAACCGATCGAGGAGGCCCCTCGACACCTTGTACGCCCCGTCATACTCCCCGACCTCTTCACCCACCAGGAAGACTGATCCGTCCCGCTCCATCTCTTCGGCAAGCGCCTGATTCAACGCATCCCTGTACGTGACTTCCGCCATATCCCCTACTTCCCACGCCCGTCGAAGAAAAGACGCCCGTGGGGATTGATCTCGGAGTAAACATGCCGGTAAAGGGTAGCCACCTCGGGCTCGGGGGCAGCCTCGGCGAAGTCGACCGCTGCGTCCACGATGGCCCTCACTTCCTTATCGATCGCCTCGAGTTCTTCGCCGGTGAGGAGCTCCGTCGAGAACATCCGATCCCGGAGAATGCAGATCGGATCCGCGTTCTCGGTCCGGTCGTCGACTTCCTCCTTCGACCGGTACGTCCCGGAGACCGGATCGGACATCGAATGGCCCTTGAACCGGTAACATTCTACGTCGACGAACCGGGGGCCGCCGCCATTCCGAACAGTCTCGATCAGGCCGTCGAAGTGGGCATAGGTGGCCATGACGTCCTCCCCGTCGACGACCGTGGCGGGCACACCGTGCGAAGCGGCCTTCTGCACCATCTCCGTCTCCGACATCCGGCTGAACTTCGTGCCCATGCCGTACGCGTTGTTCTCGACGACATAGATCACTGGGAGATCCCAGATGGCTGCCATATTCATGGACTCATGGAACGCGCCCTGGTTGACAGCGGCATCGCCGAGGAAACATACACAGACCTGATCGCCGCCCCGATAATGGATCGCCCAGGCCATACCCAAGGCCAGTGGGGCTTGGGCCCCTACGATGCCGTTCCCCCCCATGAAGCCCACATCCGCACCGAACATGTGCATCGAGCCACCCGACCCACCCGAGGTTCCACTGGCCTTTCCGTAAAGCTCGGACATGACCGCCTCGGGGGAGAGACCCTTCGCTAGCGCCTGCGTGTGCGACCGGTACGACGAGATGACGTAATCGTCCTGTCGGAGAGGCAGGATGCACCCGGCGGCGGCACCCTCCTGGCCGATGTGGAGGTGACAGAATCCTCCGATTTTGCCAATCGCGTATGCTTCTTCGGCCTTCTCCTCGAATCTCCGGTAGAGAAGCATCTGCGTGAGGAGCTCGAGGAGCTGCTCTTTGGAGAACCCGCCGAGCGCGGGACCTCCATTCACAACACTGACTGCTGCGGTCTCAGTATCGGCCATCAAATGCGTCCCTCTTCCCAACCGACGATCGCACCCGAATCCAACCGATCCGGACGCGCAATTTTCAACTGAACGAGGTTCAAATCCGGCACGACTTCCGCTGGCGCCGACACGTCAGCCTCCAGAACCCGCTGAATGCTACCGGGCGCCCCGGCCTCGACTTCCCTGGCCTGTTCCTTGGCGTGATAGCTGGAACGCACGAGGGGACCCGACTCTACGTGCTTGAATCCGAAGTGCTCCTCACCGACCCGTTTCCACTCGGCGAACTCGCCGGGGCTCACCCAGCGTGCGACTGGAATATGTTGCATCGACGGCCTCAGATATTGGCCCAAGGTGAGAATGTCGACGGCCGCCTCCCGAAGATCACCCATCGCCTGACGGATCTCCCCAGCCTCCTCCCCCATCCCGAGGATGAGGCCCGTTTTCGTGAGAAGCGAAGCGTCGATCCTCTTGGCCGCTCCCAGGAAGGAGATGGAGCGCCAATAACGGCCGCCCGGACGCACATCGGGATGAACCCTCTCGACCGTCTCCAGATTGTGTCCCAGAATCGCCGGTTTGGCTTCCATGACGACCCGGAGCGCGGCTTCGTCCCCCTTGAAGTCCGGAATGAGTACCTCGACCGAGCAACCGGGGACGGCATCGTGGATGCGCCTGATCGTCTCCGCATAAATGCTGGCGCCGCCGTCAGAGAGCTCATCCCGATTGACGCTCGTGATCACCACGTGTTCGAGCGCCATGGCACGCACCGTGTCGGCAACGCGGATGGGCTCCTCGAGGTCCAGCTCAGTCGGCAGCCCATGGGCTACCGCGCAGTACTTACAGGCGCGGGTACAGACGTCTCCGAGGATCATAAAAGTGGCCGTGCCGGCCTCCCAACACTCTCCGATATTGGGACAGCCCGCCTCCTCACAGACCGTGTGCAGCGCCTGGCTTCTCATGAGGCTCTTGAGCCGAAGATACTCCGTTCCCCCAGGCGACCGGACCTTCAGCCACTCCGGTTTTCGGGCGCGCGTGGGCACCGTGTCCAACCCCTCGTGGGCCCGAATGCTCGAGCTCCCTTTGGGCTTGACCAAACCGGTGTCCTTACCGCCCGGAGCATAGCCCCCGGACGATTCCATGAGCGTCTTCTGCACCTGCTACCTGTCTTTGGGATGATCGGAAGAGGCCCGCCTGGGTCTCTCTGGCGGAGCCCTAAAGAAAGCGCTGTTCGGGGACCGTCACAAGCCCATTGGTCGTAGATCGGGGCCTCGCGGGGCCGGAGACGACCGGGTCATTTCGGTACACCGTCCGGCTGCCGGAGAATCTTTCCTAGCGCCTGGATTTGGGCTGACAAGACACGACGTGAGCGACCACCTCTTCCGGCGAGTCGGTCACGTACATCAGGTCGAGATCCTCCTTTGAGATCTTTCCCTCTCGAAGCAGCGTGCCTTCGATCCAATCCATCATGCCCGCCCAATAGTCCGTATCGAACAGAATCACCGGAAAATTCCTGACTTTTCTAGTCTGAATCAGCGTGAGCGCCTCGAAAAGCTCGTCGAGTGTGCCGAATCCGCCGGGAAAGATGACGAAGGCCTGCGCATACTTCACGAACATCGTCTTTCGTACGAAGAAGTACCGGAAGTCGATGCCGATATCGATGAACGTGTTCAACTCCTGCTCAAATGGTAATTCGATGTTGCACCCCACCGACGGCGTTCCCACCTCCTGGGCGCCACGATTTGCTGCCTCCATGATCCCGGGGCCGCCCCCGGTGATGATCCCGTATCCGGCCTCCCCCAGGCGACGGACCGTCTCGACGCAGCGGTCGTACACGGGGTCGGCCCTGGTCAGGCGCGCCGAGCCGAAGACCGAGACGCACGGGCCGAGTGTGCTGAGCTCGTCGAATCCCTCGACGAACTCGCCCATGATTCGAAACACGCGCCAAGACTCCTTGCCGCCACGGAAGAGCCCCCTCTGCTGCAACTCGTCGACGGTGGATTGAAGAAATCGCTCGTCCTCCGTCTCCTTCGAAATCGGGGGAGGCGGGATGACTTGCCGGGGTCCGTTCCCTTCGTTGTCTTCGCTCAGGATTCAGTTACCTCGTTGTCGTGGCGACGGAGCCCGATCGTTCATGTCGTTCAGTCGTTCCGGCCCAGCGCCTCGGCCGTGACCTGCATTTCCGGAAACATCGGACTGTGGTCCCGGTACTCGAGGAGATCCTTGCCCGTCTCGGTCTCATATGCATCCAACCAGCGCCCGTAGAACGCACGAGCACTGGCGCTGTCCCCGAGCGCGATCGATGCGTCCCCGGCCATGGCCAAACCGAGGAGGTGGTTCGGCTGCCCCGAGAGAATCTCCTCCGCGCCCGCCAAGGCCTCGACGTTGAATTGGCCGGTCAGACGAAGCAGCACCAAGTGGAACTTGCCGTCGGTGTCAAGCGGTTCGGCGAGTTCGAGGGCACGGATGGCCATCGGCAGAAAGCTGACCACCTCCGTGGAGTCATCCGCTGCCACGGCGGTCATCACACGATTGAAAAGGCGATCGGCAGCCTCACGGGGCGTCATCGAGGACAGGTCGACCCCTGCAGCTCCTGCCACGGGGCCGGCGGCAACGGGCGGGGGAGCAGCAGCCCGCCCGGGGCCATACACTGGGTACGCAATCACCAAGATCAGCCCCAGTAAAAGGGTCCCGGCCATCCACCACGCCACCTGATTTCCCGAGCTGCCGGCCCGGGTCGGGGAGCCACCCATCGGCTCTCCGCATTGATTACAAAATCGGGCTCCAGCAGGTGGTTGATGTCCGCAGCCCTGACACTGCGGCGTGCCCAATGCGGCACCACAGTTCGAGCAGAATCGTCCGCCCTCGGAGGTTGTGCCGCAACTGGGGCACTTCATCCACCATCCTCCCTATCCAGCCGGGGCGGTCCATCGGGACGAGGGGCCAGAGCATTGAACAACATCGGCCACGTGGCCACGGTCTGCGCACGGTAGTTCGGCTGGAACCCCATCAACACCACCGAGCCCTCACCGACCGACGCCTCAAGGACCGCAGGCTTCCCAGCCACATGCTCGGGGCCGAGGAGCCAGCCGGAACGCAAGGGGTTCCCGTCACTGAATCGAGCCGTCACCCGCACCGAGGCATCGGAAACATCGAACGCCCTGCTACTTCTCGAGAACCATGCTCCGACCCACTCGGGGAGCCGCTCATTGAGCGCGTGGCCGGGCTCCGGACGAATCTCGAGGATCGAGCCCGGTATGTAGAAGTCCGTCGGCGCGAGTCGCTCCACCGCGTTCGACACACCGAGGTCGAAGAGGTCCACTATGTAATCGGTCGCATCCTCGATCGCCACGATGCGCCCTCCCTCGCGCACGAAGCGGTCCAGCGCCCGCTCACCCTCGCCGCCCAAGCCCCCCACATAAGCCTCGGGGACCACTCCGCTCCGAAAACCCGTAGTGATGGAGCTCGGGCTCTGGGCCTGGAAGAGGATTACGTCGTAATCCCGGCGGAGATCTCCCGCCCGAATTCGTGCGTCCTTGAGCGTGTCGTACGGGAGCTCGTATTGGTCGAAGACCCAGCGGGTCCAGCCGGCCTCCATGGGCTCTCGCCAGGACTTATAAAGAGCGATCCGCGGTGCCGCCTCACCCTGAAGGGCCTCGGGCAACTGGAAAACAAAGTCCGGGGTCTCGATCGGCACGGACTCGATCACATCGGCCACGCCCGGGTCCAGATCCTCCACCTCGATCGCCGCAACGTTCATGAGCAGTGGCAACGTGTGGGCCGTGACATCGTACGGTCGGCGGGGCGGGCCGCCGGGGTACTCACGCAGATCCGGATACCGTTGCAGCTCGAGGAGCGTCTGGGCGAAGGACGCATAGGGTTGGTTCATCGGAACCACGTACGTGCCGGCCGGCAGCGACTCACCGTCGGCCTCGAAGGGCTTCGAGGCGCGAAACACCTCTACGTCACCCATTCGCAAAATCCGCAGCACGTAGGCCAAGCCTGTCCTGTTGTCCTGGTCGGCGGGAATGACCCACGCGGTGGGCCAGGCGTCCCACCCGTTCACCGCGCGCTCGTTGATCCGGTAGAAGTTCTCCAGCCAGTATCTTCGGTTCTTGGCCGCGTTACTGAGCAGCGCCATCGCCCCGGCGTCCATGTAGTCCACGATGTCCGGGAGACCCCACACCCCGCCCATCCACGGATTCGGGTAGTTCGCGGAAGCGGTGGCGGCGTCGTACCCTCTTCCGCCCCCGATGCTCGAAGGGGAGATGGTCACGGAGGTCGCAATGTCCGCTGAGGCCGTCTCGGAGAGAATGCGGGCACCGCCGTGATAGTGCTGGTATGCACGGGCCGGGGTGAAGCCATCGTAGATGGCGTCCGTAACGATGCCGGACTTTCCCTGAGCCCCGAGCTCGGCGGCCATCGCCGTACCCAACATGTTCACAGCGGAAATGAGCGCCGGATCCACATTGGGCTCGATCGGGTCGATATAGGGCGGAAAGAAAATGCGAGCCCCCGCACCACCCATTTGGTGGATGTCATGCACGATCTGCGGGTGCCAAGCGTTATGGGCTCCGAGGACGGTGTGCTGCGTCTCCTTCTGGGTGAACGCGTACCAGTCCCGGTTGTTGTCGTGACCGACGTAGTAGTGGTAGAGCCACGGCAGGGACGAAGCCTCGTACTCCGTGCCGAGCCACTCGTTGTACCAGTCCGCCACCCACTCCGTCCCGTCCGGATTCAGCGAGGGAATGTCCAGCAGGATGACGTTGTCCAGAATTTCGCGGACCCGCTCCTCGTTCGAAGATGCCAACCGATACAACAATCGTGCGGCCGTCTGCGACCCACCCACCTCCGTCGAGTGGATCCCATGCGTGATGAGCACCACGGTGCGGCCCGCTGCGATCAGCTCTTGAAGCTCATCTTCGCCGGACACCCGGCGAGGATCCGCGAGCCGCATCTGGATGTCGTGAAGCTCGGATAGACGGTTTTGGTTTTCCGCGCTCGTGACGGTCACCATCACGAATGGCTGGCCCATGGTCGTGAGGCCGAGGGTATCGACCTTCACACGCTCGCTCGCGTTTGCGAGCACCTCATAGTACGCCGTGAGCTCCGTCCAATTGGCCAGAGTCTGCTCGGAACCGATCTCGTAGCCGAAATGCGACTCGGGCGTCGGAACGTCCTGGGCCGAGAGGAGCCCAACAGCGGCGAGGGTGAGGCCCGGACCCGTTAGGACCTTATGCAACATGCGGTTGCCTCCAACCAGTGTCGAACGAAAGAGAATGTTGAAGATCGTACCCATGAGCCGTGCCTAAGACAAGCTCCCCGGGGTGCAGCCGAGGAGGCCGGGGAGGAGGCCGGGCCCGTCGCTCTACTTCCTAGAGGCCTGTGGGCATATCGATGAACTCCTGGTGGAGGTCGAAACGCTCCTCCAGGTGAGTCCCCAGCGCCCGTACCCCCCACGTCTCAGTAGCGTAATGTCCCGCGTATAGAGCGTTCACACGATACTCCATAGCGTCATGGTAGGTGTGGTGGGGCCCCTCCCCCGTGATCAGCGCATCCAGACCTTGCCGGGACGCCTCAGGGATGAGGTTCGCGGCGGCGCCCGTGACCAAGCCGATTCGATAGACGTGCTCCGGGCCGCCCGGGATGAGCCTCACCGGACCACCCACCACCTCACCGATGTGGTCCACCAGTGCGTCCCGCTCGTAATCGACCTCACACCACCACCCGATATCATGGTCCTGATGGCTCCCGAACCGCTCCTTCGGAGTCCACCCGAGCGCCCGGCACAGAACCGCACAGTTGCCCACCTCAGAATGTGCATCCAAGGGCAGGTGGGCCGAGTAGAGCGCAACCTCGCCTTCGATCAGGGCGCGGAGCTTTCGAAATCGAGGACCCACCAGCTTGGCCTGGCCCTCCCAAAAGAGCCCGTGATGGACGATCAGAATGTCCACGCCCCGGGAGACAGCCTCCCTGATCACTGCCTCACTGCCGTCCACGGCTACCGCCGCACGCCTCACCTCCGTGGGTCCCTCCACCTGAAGGCCGTTTTGGGCAGGCGAGTAGTCGGGGAACCCCTTGATCGCGAGATACTCGTCCAGATACTGGACCAGCGATTGGGTGTTCACCCGGTCTTCCGACTGGGATGTGGAAAAGTGCCCATGAAACGACCTTGAGCAGGGATGTCGTCGCAGTCAGACACGGTGTAACTCATTGGTATAACTTGGTTTAGGCAATTGTCCACGTCTGTGGATAAGTAGTCGGTCGGGGCCGTCCCATTTCAGTCCCGGGAATGTTCCGGCTGCACCGGTTGGAGCTCCTCTCCTTCGGGCTCCACCTCTTCCAACACCTCCGGTTTCGGCTCCGCCCTTTTTTTGCCGCCACGCCCCTCAGGCATCTGTGGTCGCTCGACCTGAGAATCGCTCCCCTCCACCGCCTTGCCGACTGTTACCTGGCCCTGGACCTTGGCGCCTTCCTCAACCTGCATCCGGGGGGCCTCGAGCTCGCCCGAGACCTCGCTGGTCGCTAGGAGCTCGAGGCGGGATACGGCATGAATTCCACCCGACACCCGACCGGAAATCACCGCATCCTGCGTGTAGATGCTCCCGTCCACCAGGCCGTCCCGGCCGACTACCACAGATTTACCGGCCCGAACACTACCCCGGATCGTTCCTTCGATGCGTATCGAACCGTTTGTCTCTGAGTCACCCTTTATGGTCATGCCCGCCCCAATGATTGAAATCACTGCCTCAGGGGGCGTGTTGGAGGAGTAGGTGTTCTTGGCCATATCGTCCGAACCTTTGTGGTTTATGGTTGCTCTACCAACTCGAGAGGATCGACCGTCTCTCCTTCGAATAGGATCTCGAAGTGCAGGTGAGGCGCGGTCGAGTCACCGGTGTCCCCGCTCAGCGCGATCACTTCGTTCTTCCGTACTTCCTCCCCGAGCTTCACCGACGTGTCGGACGCATGAGCGTACAGGGTCACGTATCCATTTTCATGATCGATCCGCACAAACTTTCCATACGTGGGATCCTCGCCGACCTCCACGACCCGGCCCGCACCCGCGGCCCGAATATATGAGCCGGTGGGGATTGCGATGTCCAGGCCCGGGTGGACCTCTCCACCATCCTCGACCCGCCGTCGTTGGGTCACGAAGCCACGCTCGGCCAGCGGCCAGCCATCGGGCTGGCCATCGCGCCCCTCACTAACACCCGACGAACGGCTGAGGGAGCCCGGAGGAGGGAGCCAAAGCTCAGACGGCGCACCCGAGCCATCGGGGGCAAAAAGATCTCGAATGTCCGAGTACTGGCGTTCGACAGTATTGAGCTGGCGGAGAAGCCCCGGAATCCGTTCTTGGCTCACACGCATCAAAGCGACCTCCGCTTCGAGCTCTGCCATGTGGGCAACACGCGAGGCCATGTACGCCCAGGTCACGATCAGAAACGTCACCGCCACGCCGAGGCCGAGGGCGAGGCCGCGCAGCATACGCAAGCGCCTGTACGAGACCTCGAACGTCCGGCTCTGGCTGGTCTCAGGCACGAAAATAATCCGCATCACCGGGCCCTTCACGACACAACCTCTGACACCTCTCGACCCGTGATCAGGTGGAAGACCCGCTCGAAGTCCTCATGATTACGGAACGGTACCTCGATCACACCGGAGCCGCCTCTGCGAAGCCGGACGCTGGCCCTGGTGGCAAGCGCTGCCCGTAGATCTTCCTCCAGAGCCCGAACGACCGGATCCCGGTGCCTGGAGCTGCGGCGCTTAGATTTCTTCTTCCTCTTGACCGATTCGACTCCGGCGTGCCTTTCCATCTCACGGACAGACCAGCCGCCCGTGATGGCCTTCCGGGCGAGCCCCGCCATCTCTTTCTGATCGTCGAGCGCGAGCAGCGCCCTCGCATGTCCGCTCGTGAGGGATCCCGCCTCCACATGCTTCCGCACCGATGCCGGCAACTGAAGAAGACGGACCATATTCGCCACCGTGGAGCGACTCTTGCCGACGGAGCGCCCGATCTGGGCGTGACTAAGGCCGTGATTGTCCATGAGAACCTGGTACCCCTCCGCCTCTTCCATGGGGTTCAGGGCCTCGCGCTGAAGGTTCTCCACAAGAGCAAGGACCAAGAGCGTGTCATCGTCGACCTCGCGGGTAATCGCCGGGACCTCGTTCCAGCCAAGCTTCTGGACGGCGCGCAAGCGGCGCTCCCCAGCCACCAACTCGTATTTTCCCGGGATCCCCGGTGCCGGGCGGAGCAAGAGTGGCTGAAGAAGACCATTCTCCTCGATGGATTGGGCCAACTCCGTCAGTTCTTCGCCCGAGAAGATCTTGCGGGGTTGTTGCGGATTCGGCCCGATCGATCTCACAGCGATGAGCTGCGCCTCGCGTCTCGGAGCCTCTTCCATATACTCGCCGAGCAAGGCGCCGAGCCCCCTGCCGAGACGAGTCTTCTTCGCTGGCGGATTCACTCGCCTATATCCTCCAGCTGAAGGGACGGCGCGCCGCCCATCAGGCCGCCGTCGGTCCATGTCCCGTCATGAGCTCCTCGGCGAGTGCCAGATAACTCTGGGCTCCGTTGGACAGAACGTCGTACCGGAGGATCGGCTGTCCGAACGACGGGGCCTCGGCCAACCGGACATTTCGCGGAATGGATGTCTTGTACACGCGGTCGCCGAAATACTCCTTCGCCTCGGCGGCCACCTGTCTCGCCAAGTTGAGGCGCCCGTCGAACATCGTGAGCAGCACGCCCTCGATCTCGAGGAGCGGATTGAGCGCCCGCTGGACAAGCCGCACCGTGTTGAGCAGCTGACTGAGACCCTCGAGGGCATAGAACTCACATTGGATCGGAATCAATAACGAGTCGGCCGCCGTAAGGGCGTTCAGCGTCAGCAGCCCGAGTGAAGGGGGACAGTCCAGGAGGATGAAATCGTAGTGGGCCCGGATCGGAGCCACTGCTCGGCGAAGAATAGTCTCCCGGCTCATGGCGCCGACGAGTTCGATTTCCACACCAACCAGGTCCCGTGTACTCGGCATGAGGTCAAGAAGTGGGAACTGAACCGAGGTACGCACAGCCGCTTGGGCATCCCCGCCATTCATGAGCACGTCATAAATCGTGACCCGCTCGTCGGCAGTCGATGAAAGGCCGAGTCCGCTCGAGGCGTTCCCCTGCGGATCCAGATCGATGACCAATGTCCGCGCCTCGGCCACCGCGATTGCGGCACCCAAATTTATGGCGGTCGTGGTCTTACCCACACCGCCCTTTTGGTTGGCGATGGCAATGACGCGGGACATGCAAACGAAACCGTTGTGATGAGCCTTGGTGGCGAGGTCTAGAATAAACGGTCGTCCAACGAGGAGCAAAATGCAAGGACATGCTCCGGTGCCTCTTGCCGACACGGGATCCCTTATCGAAACTCTAGCGTCGCGGAGCAAAGATGGCCTCGCCGGCGTTCGCGTTACTTCCCCCCTCAACTGGATCGGCATGCGCTCCAAACGTCCTCTTGATTCACGAAACCCGCTGCGACTACTCGTGTTCATCGGGATAGCGGCCGTTGGCGGCACTGGCTGCGGGAAGGAGCCGACGGAGCCGGACGCCAACCCAGACTTCATGGTGGGAAACTGGTTGGCCGATTCGCTGGTGCTGACGAGTTTGGCGAATCCGCAGGTGTTCACCGATCTAGTCGCCGACCTAGGGGCGGTGTTCACGCTTTCGGTCCAGCCTTCCGGGCGTTACACGGCGATCTTGTCGGGGTTCGGGCAGTCCAGCAGCGAGTCGGGGAGACTCACCGTGGACGGTGCTGAGGTCGTTGTCACACCCGAGGTGCCGCCGGGGCCCGAGTCGCGGGCCCTCTGGGAGCGCGTGGGCGACTCAGTCATCTTGGAAGGTGAGAGCGAGTTCGACTTCAACCTCGACGGCACGACCGAGGCGGCCATGCTCAGACAAGTGCTGATTCCGAACTAGCTTTCGTTAGAGGGCCCGGGCTGATGGAGGGCTCGGGCTGATCGAGGGCCCCGGGGCTGACCGGGGGTGTTTCACGTGAAACGCCTCTCGGAACACTCAGTCCGTCCGGCTCCGGAAAGGAGGAGGGGGGGCCGGAGCCTGTTTCACGTGAAACAGGCCTGCTCAGCTCTTCGCCGCCACCTCCATCGGCCCGTTCCGGCGCCACCGCCGGACCTCGAGGATCAGGCTCTGTAGATCCGCCGGGGACACGCCCGGTATCCGGCCGGCCTGCGCCAGCGAGGACGGACGCACTCGCGCTAGTTTTTCCCTCGCCTCGAAGGAGAGGCTCAGGAGCTCTTCGTAGGGAAGCTCATGGGGGATTTCGAAGTCCGCCTGCTTTCGTAGGCTCTGTGCTCGCTCCGCCTCGCGCCGGACGTACCCCTCGTACTTGATCTCGATCTCGACCGCGGCCAGCGCGTCCGCATCCGCCGCGGGGTCGAACGTAGCTCCTCCGACGCTCGCGAGCCCGCTCGCGGTCACTTCCGGACGCTTCAAGAGCTCGGACGCACGGGTAGACTGGCGTACCGGGCTGCTTCCGCATTCCTGCAGCATCGCGTTGAGGGCCGCCGGTTCGATGACGGTTTCAACGAACCACTTTTGGATGCGAGTCTCTCGTTCCTCGAGCGTGGCCAGCGCCGCGCCCTGCACCTCGGTCAGTAGACCGACCTCCCTCGCACGCGGACCGAGGCGTCGGCTCGCATTGTCCTGGCGAAGCAGGAGCCTGAACTCGGCTCT
This sequence comes from Longimicrobiales bacterium, assembly GCA_965248195.1. Lineage (GTDB taxonomy): Bacteria > Gemmatimonadota > Gemmatimonadetes > Longimicrobiales > Gaopeijiaceae > UBA822. The sequence continues at coordinate 794,504 of CBDFIQ010000001.1, forward strand.
GGATGTGAACAGGCGGTACGGCTCGTCCGTCCCCTTCGTGATCAGGTCGTCGATCAAGACACCGATGTAGGCCTCGTCCCGCTCCAGCACGAACGGTCCCCGTCCGAGGACTCTCAGAGCCGCGTTCGCTCCCGCCAGCAGCCCCTGGCCCGCCGCCTCCTCGTAACCGGTCGTCCCGTTGATCTGGCCCGCGAAGTAGAGGCCCGGAAAGGCCCTCACCTCCAGGGTATGCCTCAGTTGGTGGGGCGGAAAGTAATCGTATTCGATAGCGTACCCGACCCTCGTCACTTCCACACGCTCGAGGCCGGGAATGGTACGGAGGAACTCCACTTGAACGTCGGCCGGCAGAGAGGTCGAGAGGCCGTTCACATAGAGTTCCGTGGTCTCCAATCCCTCCGGTTCCAGGAAGACCTGATGACGGGGCGCCTCCGGAAACCGGACGATCTTGTCCTCGATCGACGGACAGTACCGGGGTCCCTGCCCGGAGATCTCGCCGCCGAAGAGCGCACTCCGGTCCAAGTTACGCCCGACTACGTCACGGAGCTCCGCTCCGGTCCACGTGATCCAGCAGGGTCGCTGCTCCGGGATGCTCTCCCTCACATAGGACGAAAAACGGAAGTCCTCCGGATCGCCGTCCTGCCTCTCGGTGCGAGTGAAGTCCACGCTCCGACCGTCGATTCGGGGAGGGGTGCCGGTCTTGAAGCGAGCGATTTCCAGGCCGCGGGCCTCCAGCTCCTCGGCCAACTGGACTGACGGCGCCTCCCCGGCCCGGCCCGCCCCCACACTGGCATCGCCCCCAATGTGGATCCTGCCCCGCAGGAACGTCCCGGCCGTCACCACGACCGCTCTCGCGCGCAATTCTTCGCCTCCACCAGTTTTCACTCCAGCCGCCCGGCCTTCTTCCATGAGAAGACCCGTTACCATGTCCTGATAAAGGCACAGGCCCGGCACCTCGTCGAGCGCCTTTCGCACGCCCAGGGGATAGAGGCCACGATCACACTGGGCCCGAGGACTCCACACGGCCGGCCCCTTCGAGCGGTTCAGCATCCGAAACTGAATCCGTGCTGCGTCGGTCGCACGCCCCATGATTCCACCGAGTGCGTCCACTTCCCGTGCGACCACCCCCTTCGCTACCCCTCCGATCGCAGGGTTGCAGCTCATCTGCCCGACCCGGGCGAGATCGGGCGTGATCAACAGCGTTCGAGCCCCGATCCGTGCGGCCGCAGCCGCTGCCTCAGACCCGGCATGGCCACCCCCGACGACGATCACATCGTAAGAGCGATTCATGTCAAATGATCTCGAAGTGGGTTGGGAGACTGTCGTCGGACCGAAAACCATCGACTCCGTCGACCCGCGCCATCGGCGGACCGGCCTCCAGTGCGGTGGCGAGCGCCTCCAGCGTCTCGACGTCCCCGGCCGCGTGAACCTCGACCGTCCCGTCCGGACGGTTCCCGACCGTACCCCGCAGGCCGAGATCCGACGCCCGGCGCTGCGCCCACCACCGAAAGCCGACGCCCTGCACCCGTCCACGGATCCGAAAACCCCGCTGCTGCCACTCCGACTCGGAATCCCTCATAAACGGTCCATCCTCTGCCCACGGAAGCGCCCTCTACTTTCCAATACAAAATTCGTGGAAGACCCGATCTAGAATCTCGTCGGTCGAGATCAATCCCAGCAACTCCTCCAGGGCCGTCTCCGCTGGCCGAAGCAGCGCCGACGCCACCGCAACCGGCGTACCCGCTTCCAGCGCTTCCATAAACGCCACCACTTGATCGCGAGCCCTGCGGACCGCCTCCGACTGCCGAGCTCGGGTCAGCGCCGGCACGGACGCGCCGGTCCGGACCAGCCCCCCATAGACCATCTTGGGAAGAAGCGCCTGAAGACGTCCGAGGCCGGTCCCATCGACCACCGAGAGCTCCACACTTTCGCACACATGGGCGTCCTTCAGGTCCTCGGACGCCGCATCTCCCGACGCCAGACCCCCGGACGCCGCATCTCCGGACACCAGGTCGGCTTTGGTCCTGAGTAGAACCGTCGGCACATCCGCCAGCCCCGTTAAGAACTCCCGCTCGGCCGATCCGATCTCCGAATGGGATTCTACGCAAAAAAGTACGACATCCGCGCGATCGAGATACCGGTGCGCGACCTCGATGCCCAGTCCCTCCACCCGATCATCCGAATCGTGGAGTCCGGCCGTGTCCACGAGGCGAAATGGGAAGCCCCCAACCGAGATTACGGCCTCGAGGGCATCCCGAGTCGTGCCGGGCACCTCGGTGACGATGGCCCGCTCTTCTCCGAGCAAGGCATTATAAAGGCTGGATTTTCCACTGTTCGGCGGGCCGGCGAGCACCGTCAGGGCACCCTCCCTCAGGAGCTCCCCCTCCGGCGCGGTCTCCAGGAGCTCTTCCAGAGCCTCCTGCAGAGCCGCGGCCGCAGCTACGACCCGGTCCACCGGCACGGGCGCTTCGTCCTCCTCCGGGAAGTCGATATGATGGACCAGGTAGGCTTCGAGGGTGACGAGCTGCTCTCGGAGCTCCGCGATCCTTCGGCTCAGACCTCTCTCCACCTGGAACAGAGCCGCATCGTGCTGCGCCCTACTGCGTCCCTCGATCAAATCGAGCACGGCCTCGGCTTGCACCAAGTCCATCTTCCCGTGCAAAACCGCCCGACGGGTGAACTCACCCGGCTCGGCCAGGCGGGCCCCCCTCGCAACGCACGCATCCAGGACCAACCGGGGCACGAGCCACCCGCCATGGCAGGAGATCTCCACCACGTCCTCGCCTGTATAGCTGTCCGGCCGCGGGAATGCGGTCACGAGCGCCTGGTCCAGGAGGTCCCCGCCCTCGCCATCCCTTACGGAACGCACATTTACTGTCCGCGGGGCGGCATCGTCTTGGTCGGGCGTGACCGCCCGGAGGATCTGAAAGGCTTCGGGCCCGGACATGCGCACCAGAGCGATCGCGCCCGCCCCGGGGGCCGTGGCCAACGCCGCGATGGTGTCCACCGCCAGCTCGGGAAGCCGGCTGGAGGCCTCGTCAGTCACCGCTCGTCGCGGGCTGATTGACCTGCCCCTTGTCCCTGAGCTGTTTACGCTCCCTGGCGATCAAGTATTGCTGCGGAATCGTCGCCAGATTGGACGTAGCGTAGTAGAGGTTCAGGCCGGACGCAAAATTGATGAAGATGAAGGTCATCATGGGGGGCATGATCCACATCATCATCTTCATCTGCGGGTTGGGTGGCATGGATCGCATGGAGATCCACTGCAGGAAAAACATCGAAACGCCCAACAGAATCGGGAGGATGTAGAACGGATCGGCAGCGGCAAGGTTCGGCAGCCAAAGAAAGCTCTCCCCGCGCAACTGAATCGTGTTCCGGAACACGAAGAACAGCGTGATCAGCACGGGCCATGGAAGCAGCATCGGCAGGCACCCTGCCAGGGGATTGAAGCCGTGGTCCTTGTACAGCTTCATCATCTCCTTCTGTAGCTTCTCCGGCTGGTCCTTGTACTTCTTCTGGATCTCCTGAAGCAGCGGCTGCACCGCCATGTTCCGCATCTGTGCCCGCATCGCCTTCTGGTTCAGCGGGAAAGTCAGGACCCGCATCATGATGCCGAAGATGATGAGCACCCAGCCGTACCCGACATTCAGATTGAGGTGCAGAAAGGTCAGGACCGACAAGACGACCGCCACCACGGGTCGGACCACCGGCCGCATCCAGCGATATCCGTACGGATTGGCTTCTTCCAGATCGTTCTCGAACGCCGTCAAGAGGTCGCGCTCCTGCGGCCCCATGAAGATCCGGTGCTCCAACATCCCGTTGTTGCCCACAGGCTGAGCGACGGCGATCGCCGCCTGGTCCTCGCCCGGGGCGGGGCTCGCGGTCAGCCCTCCTAAATACTGTCCGCTGCCCTCGCGGCCCGGGACCAATGCGAACATGAAATATTTGCTCTTGAGCGCAGCCCAAAGGAGGGGCCCCTCTTGCGTGCGTTCGGAATCGACCCGACTGAGCATCTCGTCGTCGATCCCCTCACGCAGGTGGTTCGTCACGTACCCCATCACGCGTGACTCTTCGGTGCGGTTGCGCTCGTTATACTGGAGCCCCGAGCCCATCGACGTGACCAACAACGCACCATCGGCACCCACCACCGCGGTCCGCACGCCTATGACGTACGACGAAGGATCGAACGTGTAGGCCGTCTCGAGTGTGAGCGCGCCGGAAGGGTGGCGATACCGGAAGGTCAACGTCTGAGGCGCACTGCCCTCGTCGAGTCGCAATCCAGCGGCCGGCTCGACCTCGAACGGCTCGGTGCCGAGATCCAGCACGCCGTCGCCTACCCGAAGTTCCATCGCCAACGCACCGTCGCTCTCCGCGACGATCAGCTCCACCGGCCCCTCTTGATCGAACGACTGAAATTGGAGCAACCTCGCCGAGGTCAAGCGAGCCCCGGCGGTGCTCCACACGAACCGGTAGAGGGGGCCTTCCACCACCACTGTGTCTTCAGAGGCCCCGGCGGGGATCTCCTCAGGCCCAAAAACCGGGCTTGGCTCGGCCGCTGGCTGCCCCGCAAAGGGAGGAGGCACGTCGCCGGGGGTTCCCCCTCCGGCGTCTGCCCCAGGCAGGGGTATGCTCGGCGCACCGGCGTCCCCCGAACGATCGAGTTGCCCGGGCACCTCACCCTCCGGCCCGCCCACCTCCTCCGGTGGGATCGGCGGAAACAAGAGGTTCGTCCCGACGAGAACGAGAATCATCAGCGTGATCGCCAGCAGGAACCGTGCTTCTTGCGGCATCTACCCTACTTCCTCGACTTCGGGGACCGGGTCATAACCCTGTCCGCCGAATGGATGACACCGCAGGATTCGTTTGAACGCGAGCCACCCGCCAGAACGCGCCCCGTACCGGTCGATGGCGCCAACCGCGAACTCGGAGCACGTGGGCGTGAAGCGGCAGGAGGGCCCCGTGAACGGAGACACCCCCCGTTGATAAAGGCGGATGGCTCGAATCATCCCGCGTCTGAACACAGTTCCTCCGTCATCGACTGAAGCTCATCGCTCAGCCTACGAAAACCGACCCCATAAGCTTCCCGTCGCGCCCTCACCAACACGTCCAACGCCAGCCCCTGCTCCCTGAGTCGGGGTAGCACACGAGTTCGCCCGATCTCTCGTAAACGTCGTTTGACACGGTTCCGCTCCACGATGGAATGCCGGTGTTTGGGGACGATCATGCCCCAACGGTTGCGGGAAGCGGATGAAGATAAAAAGAAGACGTCCAAGCTGGCCGTCTTCTTCCTCGTTCCGTCCTTGAGAAGGGATCGAATATCTCGCGCCTTGTGGATCCGCGCCGAGCGAGGTAACCGAAATCTCTCTCCTCCCAGGCCCGTCCCCGCAGCCGAGTGGGCTGCCATCACTCGATTACTTCGAGCCGATCTTCACCACGAGGCGGGCGCGTCCCCGGGCCCGCCTCCTCGCCAGCGTTTTCCTCCCGCCGCGAGTCTTCATGCGCTCCCGGAAACCGTGCTTGTTCAAGCGCTTCCGATTCCGTGGCCTATATGTGGGCTTCATAACGTTTTGGTGCCTGGAGTCGTCGTCCCACGGCCACATGGATAGGCCGGGCAGCAGATGTATAGCACAGTAACATATCCGAGTGTGCGAGCACCGGTCAAGGTCGGCGACACCGCCCGAGACCTAGCGCGTCGGGAGGGGAAATTGACTTTTCCACAAACGGAATCTAGCGTCCTGAGCCGCCGTCATTCCCTTCACGCGAGCGAGCGTCACCGTTCACCTTAGGAGCGCATGGAGTTCACGGCCGACGAGCTCTGGTCCCGGGTTCTCGAGGCGACCCGCGACAGACTTCAGGGACAGACCTACCGTACGTGGCTCGCCGGCACCACCGCGGTGGGAGTCACCGATTCGGAGATTCTGGTCGAGGTGCCGAGCCAATTCCATGTCGAATGGATCCTCGATCGGTACGGACCACTCCTGATGGACGTCATTCAGCAGATCCTGGGTCGCCCTCTGACCGTTACTTTCCGCTGCGCCGACCCGGCAACGGCGGCGCCGATTCCCACCGTCGAGGTCACGCCGCAAGCACTCGAAACACGCTCGCCGGCGATGGCGGCGGACCGGACCGGACCTCCCCCGTCCCTGAACGAGCGTTACGCGTTCGAGCGATTCGTTGTAGGAAACAACAATCAACTCGCCACGGCGGCGTGCCACGCGGTCGCGGACCATCCGGCGCTCACCTACAACCCGCTCTTCCTCTATGGCGGTGTGGGTCTCGGAAAGACCCACCTCATGCACGCCATCGGGAACGCGGTGCTTCAGGCCGACCCCACTAGGCGGGTCGCCTACGTCCCCAGCGAGCAGTTCACGAACGACCTCGTCACGGCCATCCAGCGGGGAACCACCGCCGAGTTCCGCAGATGGTACCGGCAGATGGACCTTCTGCTCGTCGACGACATTCAGTTCCTCAAGGGCAAGGAGCGTACCCAGGAGGAGTTCTTCCATACCTTCAACGCCCTCCATGACGCCCGGAAGCAGATCGTCCTCACGAGTGATCGGCCGCCGAAGGAGATTCCCGGCCTCGAGGAAAGGCTCATCTCGAGGTTCGAATGGGGATTGGTCGCAGACATCAAGTCGCCCGACTACGAAACCCGGGTCGCGATCCTGCGGAAGAAGGCCGACGACGACGGACTCATGGTCTCTCACGACGTCATGGACTTTATCGCACAGTTCTGTACGTCCTCGGTGCGGGAACTCGAAGGCGCGATCATCAAGTTGTTAGCGTATTCGTCCATCACGAATCAGGAAATCTCCGTAGATCTTGCGCGCAAAGCGCTTCATGGAAGCTTCGGGAGCGCGCCGGGAATCGCCGGTTCCGCGTTAGGTGCCGAGCACATCCGGAGGGCGGTCGCGACACGCTGGCAGGTCCGCGAAGAGGCGCTCAGCTCAAAGCGGAGGACCAAAGACTTGACGGTCCCTCGCCAGGTCGCCATGTACCTGATCAGAGATTTATTGGACTACTCTCTGGTACATATCGGTCAGCTGTTTGGAGACCGTGATCACTCGACGGTGATCCACTCGATTCGTAAGGTCGAAGACGCGATAAGCGTGGACGCGGAGTTCCGCCAAACGGTCGAGGGGGTACGTGCCGAGATTGGAAGAGGACCCTGAATAGGGTATGTGGAAAGAGCGTGCATAACCCGCGGAGTTTTTACCTCTTTTCCACATCCTTAAGTGGAAATCTCTGTATTCCCGGTTTTCCACAAATGGAAAAAAGATCAAAGTCCGTTATGGCCATTGGTGAACATCGATTTCTCAACATTTTTACACTCTCTACTACTACTAAGATTTTTATATAGGGTACTGTCTTTATATCTAGACACTGTTTATAACCGGGCGTGTACGGACGCCTTGGAGGCTCGATGAATTGTTTGATCACTCGGCAGAACCTGCATACAGGCCTCGCTGCCGTTTCCGCGAGCATCCCCACGAAGACGACGCTTCCTGTTCTCTCGAATATCCTTTTCGAGGCGGGACAGGACGGGATCTCGATGAGTGGTACCGACCTGGATGTAGCGGTTCGTGTGTGGGTTCCTGCCGAGGTGAAGGAGCAAGGAAGTATTACCGCTCCTGGAAAGAAGCTCCAGGAAATCGTGAGGGAATTAGCGGAGCAACCGGTGGAGTTGAGTACTCGGGGTGAACAGATCGAGTTGAGGTGCGGCAAGAGCCATTTTAAACTCAATGGTCTTCCCAGTGATTCGTTTCCCACTCTACCAGAGGTGGACTTCGAGCAGGGTTGGAGCGTAAAGGGTGGAGACCTCCATGGCTTGATCAAGCACACCGCATTTGCTGTTTCCTCTGAGGAGAGCCGGCCGATCCTCAACGGTGTGTTGTGGGAGTTGAGGGACGGGCGTATGCGAATGGTTGCGACCAACGGGCACCGTCTCGCGAGGAAAGGTGTGGCCGCGGGCTCTTCCAGCGCTCCCAGCGAAGATTTTATCGTCCCCCCCATCGCGCTCCAGCAGGTTCAGCGTCTCTTCGAGAGCAAGGAGACCCTCGAGGTCGCCAAGAGTGACAATCATCTTGGATTCAGGGCAGATGGTACCGAGGTCTATACGAGGCTCATCGAAGGCACCTATCCCAACTACGAACAAGTGATTCCGAAGGACAACGATAAATTTGCGATCGTCGCCAAGGATACGTTGGCCTCGGCGGTCCGTCGCATGGCGGTGGTCGCGAGTGACCAAACGCACCGGATCCGCATGGCTTTCGAGTCGGATCGAGTCCATCTGACCGTTCTCACACCCGACCTCGGCGAGGGCGAGGACGAGTTGGAGTTGACGTACGAAGGCGAGGGAATCGAGATCGGCTTCAACGCGGCATATTTGCTCGAGGTGCTGAAGTACATGTCCACCGACGAGGTGAAGATCACGTTGAAGGCTCCTGAGCGGGCCGCAACCATCGAGCCGGTCCCAGCCGAGGGCGAAGAGGCGGAGGACTACCTTTGCCTGGTGATGCCGCTGCGGTTGCTCGACTGAGTTCCCACCCGTCGGTTGGCAGGCGGTAATATCCACCGTATTCTTTACGGCCTGTTTCCGGAAAACTCCCTTTTGAACTGGTGACGAAAAAATGAGCCGATCCCAGAGTTGGATTCGCGCGGTCTTGGTAACATCGATGGTGGTCCTCGCTACGTCGGCTTGCGGGATGGACGACGCCGGCATTGGCGAGGCCGGGATGGGCGACGCCGGGATGGCGTCTGCCATGGCCAGAGTGCCGGCGGACGCGTCGGGACCCGGGGTACCGGAAGGCGTGGCGCAATTTGCCGTCGACCCGTTCTGGCCCAAGCCCCTCCCCAACAACTGGATCATGGGGCAGATCGCCGGCACCTCAGTCGACAGCGACGACAACCTCTGGATCATCCATAGGCCGTTCACCGTGCAGGGTACGAACGCCGGCTCGACCCCGTCGCAGACCACGCGGGACCAGTCGTGGGGCCACGCCACGCTTCAATCGCTCTGCTGCACCACGGCGCCGCCCGTGCTGGCGTTCAACCCGGAAGGGGAGGTGATCCAAGCCTGGGGCGGCGATAGTCCCACCGGGGAATACCAGTGGTTCAACAGCGAGCACGGAATCCACGTGGACTACCAGGGTTTCGTGTGGGTCGCCGGGAACGGCGGCGACGACCATCACCTGATGAAGTTCACGCAGGACGGCGAGCTCGTGTTCAAGATCGGGGACGTCGGTGTGAGCCAGGGCAGCAACGACACGAACTCCGTCAACCGAGCCGCTACGATGGAAGTGGACCCCACGACCGACGAGCTCTATGTGGCGGATGGGTACGGCAATCGGAGGTTGATCGTCTTCGATGCCCAGACCGGCGAGTACCTGCGACACTGGGGAGCCTATGGTGAGCCTCCGGTCGATGAGAATCCGGGCCCATGGGACCCGGACGCTCCGGCGAGCCGGACGTGGCGTACACCAGTCCACGGACTGGCCATCTCCAATGACGGGCGAGTCTACGTGAGCGACCGTCCCAGCAACCGGTTTCAGGTCTTTGAGAAGGACGGGACCTACATCATGGAAAATGTTCTCGCTCCGCAGACGTACGGGCCCGGATCGACGTGGGGCGCCGAGTTCGACCCGCTCGACACCGAGCAACGGTTCCTTTACGTGCCCGACGGCACCAACAACGTGGTGTGGACGCTGGATAGGGAAACGCTCGAGCCCGTCTACTCCTGGGGCACAGGCGGGAAGCAGCCGGGCAACTTCGACTGGCTCCACTACATGGATTTCGATTCGCAGGGGAATCTCTACACCGGCGAGGTGCAGACCGGGCACCGGGTCCAGAAATTCGTGCGCCTGAACGGCAATTAGGCGCCGAGCAGCTAACAGGAGCCAAACTGCTAACGGGAGCCGCTAACAGGAGCCGAGTAATGGAGATCGGCAAAGGGAAACCGCTTTCAAGACGGACCGCTCTGGGTGGCATGGGCGCCGCTATGGCGTTGCCGCTGGTCCGTCCCACGCTTTCCCCCTCCGCTAGGCCAGTCGAGGGGAAGGTCGCCCTGGTGACGGGCTCCGGCCGGAATCTTGGCCGTGCGGCGGCACTCGAGCTGGCGAGGCGTGGTGCGGACGTCGTGGTCAACGCACGGTCCAATAGGGCGGAGGCCGAGGCCGTTGCACGTGAGGCCGAATCTCTCGGCGTAAGGGCGATCGCGCTTCTAGCCGACGTGGGTGATGAGCAACAAGTGAATCAGATGGTGGCCGAGGCGCTGGAGCGCCTCGGCCGCATCGACATTCTGATCAACAACGCCGGCTTCCGGGCGTCGAGCCCTCTCACGGAGATGAGCACGGACGAGTGGCGGGCAGCTGCCGCCGTCAACTTCGACGGTCCCTTCTTCTGCACCCGGGCCGTCGTTCCCGGCATGATCTCCAACGGCTACGGGCGCATCATCACGGTGTCGGGCCTCAATGCCTTCCACGGAAGACCCAACTGGTCGCACATATGCGGTTCGAAGATGGGAGCCATAGGCATGACCCGGGCGCTCGCGATAGAGCTGGGACGCTACAACATTCTCGTGAACCACGTCGTCCCCGGAGCCTACAACGCGCACCCGAACCTGGACCGGATCCCCCTCGGGCGTCTGGGACTCGCGCAGGAGCTAGCCAACACTTACGCATTCCTGGCGTCCGAAGATGCGAGCTACATCACAGGTCAGACGTTCCACGTCAACGGCGGGGAGAACCGGTACTAGGGTCGAGTGAGGCCCTGGCGAGTAGCCCTACCGAGGAAGAAGCCCCGACAGTCCGAACGTCAGCCCGAAATCCAAGGCCTGGCCCGTGACTCCCACCGCCGCCGCCGCGTCCAACTGCCATTGCGGGTTCAGCAGAAACGTGCCTCCGAAGTCGACGTAACCGACGTTGCCGCCGTGCCGGTCCCCCGCGATCTGTTCGAAGGCGATTTCAACGAAGGCGCGAAGCGAGTCGCTTAGCCCCTTCCCAACCACGGCACCGAAAATGCCCGAGGTGAAGCGCTCACCGTCGTCTCGATCGTAGAGGATTCCAGGCATGACTCCGATCCCCCAATCGCCCAGGGCCCATTCCGCCACGACCCGTAACGAGGGCCGCGTCCCGCTGCCCCGGAAGGCGTCAGACCCCGTGGGGAGGTCGGCGTGAACCAGGGCGGCCATGGCCGGCGCGTTGCCCGTCTCGGGAGCGAAGAACGTCCACTTCTACTATAATCTAGCAAATACAACACTCTGTGGCCTGGCTTATGGCAAACCGTTGTTTTCGCTGTCACCCCTGAATCCTCCTTTCGATGTACTGAACGGCGGCCCGGTAGGTGTCAGGAATAAGGTGGGCGTAGGTCTCCTCGACGACCTTGGTCGTGTCACCTAGCAGGGTGGCGATCACATTGAGCGGAACGCCGTCCTGTGCCAGCCACGAGGCGTAAGTGTGACGACCCGAATGCAGCGTGAGCCCGTCGCCCTCCCTTCCGTACTTGATCCCGGCCAGCTCGAAGGCGTCCTGGGCCCAGCGAGCCGAGGTGCCGGCCGTCACAGGCTGGTCCCCGCGATGAGGGCTCACAATCAAGTACCGCTCCCCGGCATAGCCTCTGCGGAGGTGGTCTTCGATGATCGTGACGAGGCTCTCGGTGATTGGAACGTCCCTTTCACCGCGCCGCGTCTTCGGCCTCCAGGGATAGGCATCCTTTCGGGACTGGACGCGGATGAGCGGTTCGGGGCTCTCCAGGAGCACATCCACGTCGGTGCGCAGATGTAGGATCTCGCCTTGGCGCAGTCCGGCGAGGAACGCAATCACGATCATCGCCCGGCTGGGGATCCCAAGCATACCGCGGTCCAGGTCCACCCACTCCGGTGGAGTCAGGAACACAGCCCGTGTGGGCCGGATCTCGGGCATCTCGACGCCCTTCCAGGGGTTGCTACGGATCGCAGGCTGTACGTTGCGGCGAGCGAGCAAGTCGGCCTCCTCGTCCATGACCATGCTCCAGAGTGCCCCGCACACGACCTGGCAAGCCCCTTGGCTGGCAGGTGCCCACGGACGCCCCGCTGTGCTGGCTTTCGGGCCGTGCAGGTACGCGCGCGCCTCGTCGACCGTCAGCTCTTCCATAGGGAAGTCCGAGCCGACGTCTCTCTCAAGGTGCCCGAGAACCGTACGATACTTCTTGATGGTGGACCGACTGCGTGTCGCCTCTTTGAGCCTCAGGAACCTCTCGACGGCCGGCCCGAGCCGTGGCGAGTCGGAGCCCATGCGCCGCAGCTTGGTGGCGTCGCCGTTACGTAGCGCGGCCTGAGCGTCGGTGATGTGCATGTCGCCACGGCGGATCGCCTCGAGCACGTTCCAGTCGCCACGATCCATGAGCTGAGTCAGGACGGTATGGCGCTCGGTGGCCACATCCTGATCGCCGGTCCTGAGCGAGATCGCCAGGCGGCCGCCCTTGAACCGCGAGTGCCTACGGTCGAAGTAGGCGCGGCCAGCTCGCCATACGAGGCCCTTGGGGGCACGTGAGCGCTTTCTAGGGCCCACTGCCCACGAGCTCCTCACACTCTTGGACGAAGCGATCGACAGCCTTCGGCGAGATTCGGTAGTGCGCCTTGCCAGAGCGCGACACGTTTAGGACCCCGGGGGGCTTCAGGTGGCCTTCGTGGATCATCTTGAGTACGAAACCGGCGGACATCCCGCCGATGCGCTCGCCCGCCTGTTCCGTGCTGAGCCAGTTGTACTCCGCATCGTACTGCTCCAGGGTCTTCGTTCTCATCTCACCACGCCCCTTACGGCTTCAGTAGCCCAGGGAGCCGGGCGCACGATCCGCTCCTCCGCGCCCAGCTCCATCATCCGCCGGAACAGAAGGACCGCGCTGTCTTGCAACGCGAGCTTGGTGCGCTCCAGCATGTCCCTGGCAGCGTCCCAGGCAGAGTCCCTGGCAGCGGTCCAGGCAGCGTCCCAGGCAGCGTCCCAGGCACCGGCAGCGTCCCAGGCACCGGCCCTGGCAGCGCCCCAGGCAGCGCCCACGGCAGCGGCCCTGGCAGCGTCCCCGGCAGCGGCCCTGGCAGCGGCAGCGTCCCAGGCAGCGGCCCTGGCAGCGCCCCAGGCAGCGCCCACGGCAGCGGCCCTGGCAGCGTCCCAGGCAGCGGCCCTGGCAGCGGCCCAGGCAGCGGCCCCGGCAGAGTCCCTGGCAGCGGTCCAGGCAGCGGCCCAGGCACCGGCAGCGTCCCCGGCAGCGGCCCTGGCAGCGTCCCCGGCAGCGGCCGCCGACTTGCGGGCGGTATCCAACACCTCCTGCGCACCCCAGAGCGTAGCGGCGTCCGCGATCTCGGGGAGCGCCTGCAGGCCGTCGGCCTCCGTGTCCAGCCGAGCCAGCCGCAGCCATGCAGGCGTATAGGTACGGACGATCCAATCCATCGCCATGAAGCCGCGAGCCTCGGCGTGGCCATCGCTCGCCGTGCCGACGAGCGCCGGAATGAGTGGCTTCAGCCGTTGCCGCCGCTCGACGTCCAGACGGTCGTTGAGGCCGCGCCCGAACGCACCGAGCACCGGGCATACGCAATTCGGTCCATCGCTGTGCGGCTCGCGCGCCAGCCATGCGACGGCCTCCATGAGGCACACCCCTTCGTCCGGGCTCTGGTGCGATCCATTTTCCAGCCTCAAGCGCCCGAAGTCTTCCGCGCTCCGCCAGAACCACGGTTCGTTACGTGTCTCTCTCATCATTACACTCCTTTGTGTACAGTTCGCCCCCACCCGCGAGCCCGAGCCCATTCATGGGTCTATGTTCTCCGCCACGGCCCTAGAGCCGCCCACGCCGCGTCGACGGCGTGGCGGTGAGCACCCGGTCCGGGTTGTCGGCACTGAACGCCTCACGCATCTCGCCGACGGTCAACTCGCCGGATCCGACTGTGACGGCCACGTGGGTGTCGTCGGGGAGACCGGACAGCATCTCGGCGATCGTCATCAGAACTCCAAGCCCACCAACGTGGGCGCGTGAACCTTCCACCCCCAGATCGCTGTCCACGCGGCGTCGACCGCGTGGCTGCCGATACCGTCCGGCCACAATCGATCCAGGTTCTCCGTCCACCAGCTATGCAGTGCCGCCTTCATTTCCCATTTCTCGCAGCGGCCGCGGTCGGTTGCGAACTTCTTGAGCGTGCTCACGTTGACGCCGGCGTACTCAAGCCCGAGCTGCTCGCATCGCATCTGCACGATCGCGCCCATCCGGACCTGTACGAGTGAGCCTCGCATCTTCGGAACAACGAAGCGGACGTCCTCGAACGTGACCAGGTCGGGGCGATCGGCGAGCACTTCATCCAAGCGATTCTGGAGGCGCTTGAACATGGCGCCCTCCGTATCGCCCGTGCCCTTACGGGCCTCGAACGTGCCCCACTCGACGGCCTCGAGCAGATCGGTGTCGAGCTTGAAGAACCCCCCGACCTGGCCCAGATCGATTCCGGTGATTCGCAAGGCTCAGTCCGCCTCGTTCTCGAAGATGTCAGCGAACGGCAGTTCGCGTTGCTGTGCCGACACGACCGCGGTCGCGAGACGGTGATCCTCAGGCGACGTACCGGTTCCGAAGAGCTCGAGCTCGTCGTAGAAGCCCTCGAAGTGGTTCGGGATCACGGTGCCGTTCTCGTCGAGGCAGCGGAGCGCCTTATAAATCGCGCGCACCTTCTGCCGGGTGTTCAGCGTCCGGAAGATCTGGAAGTTGACGATCACCGCCGCGTTGGATCCGCCGGAGTGATACGTGAGCAGCGCGCCGTAAGACTTGCCGAGGGCGTGCACGGCCGCGCCACGCTTGGTCCACGTCTTCTTGTTGCGCCACAGGAACCCGACCTTGCGCCCGCTGATCTCGATGTTCGGGCAACCGCGGCAGAGTAGCAGCCCTATGCGCTCGACGATCGGGGCGTGCCGGTACTCCTCGCTGGCCTCACCCGGCCACTGCGCCGGGATCGTGAGCTCGGGCAAGACATCGACGACCGCGATCAGGGCATCGATCACCGCCTCCGGCTTCATGTCGTGGACGTCGCTGTCGAGCTTCTTGAACACCTGCTCGGCATTGCTCAGGTCCTTCTTCGACACGTCGGGCCGCGTCCAGATCGGAGGCGGCTTGTCGTCCGGTCGCTCCTGCGTGGCGACGCCCTGCTCTCCGGGCTTGGACGTCACCGCAGCGTCGCCGTTCGGCTCGGCCTTGCCGTGGGGCTTGGCCTTCTTCCCCTTCTGCAGGCTCTTGAACTCGGCAAAGGCTTGGGGGGCCTCCTCCTTGGCCGCTCCCTTCAGTGTTTGTTGTTCCATGGACCTGCACTCCTTGGGGTTGTGGTCGTGGTCTTCAAGCCGACTCCGCCTTGCGCGCAGCCAAATCCAGCACGCCCTCGTCGTCGTCATCCCCTTCGACAATGGGGTCGTCCGTGTGCTGCTCGATCATCTTCCGGACTGCTCCCCAACGCAGGTTCGGACGCTCTATTTCGTCGCCGTTACTGTCGTCGGCGGGCCACGCGATGACCTCCACCCGGAACGTGTAGTCGCCGGACTTTAGGATCATCGGGCCCTCGCCGGCATCGACGCCGGTAATCAAGAAATTGCTCGCGTCGCAACGTTTTTCAGAGGCCATCGTCTGGGTCTCCTTCTTCGTGGGTTCGGCGTGCGCGTCAGCCTTCATGGGTCTTCTTATCGGTCCAGAGCACCGCCGCGATCAGCGCCAACACGCCGCCGAGGACCAGGGCTCCGGAAAGAAATTTCAGGTAGAGCATTCAGTGCACCGTGTTCGGGTTCGGGTTGGGCGTCCGAACCCACTCCAAGGCCCACAACCACTTCCTCCATTTCTGGAGCCTCGATAGACTGGGGGGGATTCTTGTGCCTGAGAATTCGACTGGCTGTAGCTGAATAGCGGGGGGCGGACTCGAACCGCCGACCTTCGGGTTATGGGCCCGACGAGCTACCGCTGCTCTACCCCGCATATATTTCACCGCTTAGGCCCCGATGGCCTTCTTCTGCAGGTCCTTGATTGCGGCACGGACGCCGGGGCCGTCCTCGTCCTTGATCAGCTGCTCGAAGCGCTCCGCATCCTCGAGCTCGACGTCGTACTTATCCATGAGTTTGCGGAGCTTCTCGATCTCCTTCGACGTTGGGGGGGAGGCACCCTCTTCCTCTGCCGGCACCTCCTTCTCTTCAACGACGGTGGCCAAGGGGACATCCTCGCCGTCGAGCGCGGCAGCCAGGTCCTTCACTCGGTCCTGCGCGCTAGGCCCGATGTCTTCGACCTCATCGGCCGTGTACATCCCGAGCCCGATCTCAGGGCAGTAGACGCGCGTCCAGAAGCCGCCGGCCCGGTACATGAGCATCTGCTCGGGCATTGTCTTCCACTTGCTGCCGCCCTTCTCATACCAGCCCTCGGCCTTCGCCAGTGCGATCGTGATGAGAGCACCTACACACTCATCTCCGCCGTCCTTGTCGACGGCCACCGCTCGGCACCCCCAGTCGTCCGAGCCCTCCGTGCCCTCGAACCGGAAGCGCAGCGGCGAGAACCGGCCCGAAGCGTTCACCGTGGCAATCAAGAACTTCGACCTCCAGGCCGGGCGGCCGTGGATGATGTCTAGGTTCTGCATCACCATGAACACCGACGCGCCGGTGCGGTTGGCCAGCTCCATGGCGATGAGGCAGTTCGGGAGGTTGTCCTGGTACTCCTTGGGGACCAACGAGCTTTTTGTGAGCGCCATCCCCATCCGCTGTGCAGCCTCGAAGTTGCCCTCGCTGGCGAAAGCTCCAATCGCTCCGCCCTCGTCGGCTAGGGTTTGGAATTCGTACCCGTCCGCTCTTGTGGCCACTGCTGTTGCGTCATCCATCGTTCAACTCCCGGTCTAAAGATTCAGGCTCGCGAACTCGCCGAAGAGTTCTTTTGCCGCGACGTCCCGCGCCCTAGCCGCCTCTTCTTCGCTCACGAAATATCCGAGTTCTATCACTTTGCCTTCATGCTCGATCTTGGCTCGCCACCGCCTACGCAACTCGGGCCGGCTCTTCTGGAAAGAGACCCCCAAATACCTGGACGACCCTCCCTTGCTGACCTTGTTTCGTTGGTTCTCCACCTGCGAACACACGCGGAGGTTGCCTCTCCTATTATCCAGGCCATCGTGGTTGATGTGGTCCACATAGACCCTTGGGTGGGTCACTCCGACGATGATCCGGTGCATGGACACCATTTTCGCGCCGAAGGCTAGTGGGGTCCTGCCAACGGCGTATTGATGCCCGCACTTGATGATCCGACACCAGCGGATCGCAGAAATGAGCGGGAGATCGATTAAGTCGAAGACGGCTACGTAATCACGTCCGATGTCCATCTGGATGACGTCGGCAACTACCTCGTAGCTATTGCGGGCGATCAGATTCACTCGTCCTCCTGCCGCTCATCGAACGCCCAGGGAGGCATCTTCAAGGAGATCATCTCATCTGAGAACCCGGGCCAGTGATCGTCGCCCAGGCACATGGCGTATCTATTCAGGTGTCTCGTGATCTCTCGGTTGCTCGCCGCCAGGTCGTCCTCGTCGAGCAGATAGACGGCGACGGGGTAGGGAGGCTCATTCTCGGGCACGATGAGGACACTGGAGTTGCGTTCCCGGCCGAGCGCATCACAGCCCCGACGATAGAACGCAGCCTTGCGGTGATAACCCATCTTGGCGGCGTCCCGTCGGAACCCGTGTGGGCTCGCATCGCGAGCGGACTTGAGATCTGCGATGAGCAGTGAGCGCTCGACGTCCCGGTCGATCCGCATCTTGCAGAGCACTCCGGTCTCTTCGTCGCGCCAGATGCCGGTCAACTCGTAATCGCCCCGACCCTGGAAGAACGTGCGAGCACGGGGATGCGCCTGGATCGCGGCAGTCATACCTTGCAGGTCCGCCATCGCGTCCTGGGACAGTACATGGACGCCCGGATCCATCGGCTCGCCGTCGAGGGGGTCGTGGCCCCTCACACCGCAGTACGATGATCCGTCACGGTAAACGCTGCCCTGGTTCTCGCATGGGAACCCGGACCTCTTCTGCGCCTCGCACTGGCCGAGCGTGACGTACTGGCCCTCGAACAACAGCGGCTCAAGGAGCGCCATGTGCAGCGCCGTGCCGAGCTCCATCGCCGGTGTTGACGGCTTCGGGTTGTCCCGGTAGTACCGGAAGTGGAGCGGGCTCTTGCGCAACTGCTCGATCCCCGACGCGCTCATCGCGTCGATGGCGAGGTACTCCTCCATCGTGAGCCCCTCGTGCCAACCCACTTCGATCGCGGTGGTCGGCTCTTCCATCGTCGCCGTGCTCATCGGATCACCGTCACGCGGTCGACGCCAGCGCCTGGGATTTCATACGCGATCAGCCGATGGACGATCATGCCGACCGTATGCAGGTCCGCGACCCCGTCCTCGACGAGTACTCGAACACGACCGTCGAAGTCGCAGAGGTAGCAGAAGTGGACCGGCGTCCCACCGTGCTTGCCTGGGTCCTCAATTAGAACCGGCTCACACCATTTCACGCAGTCGTGGCAGACGCGAAGGCCCTGCTCGTCGGAGAACTCCGCGTTCGTCTGGTCGTCGTAGCGAGCGACGGACTGGTCATTGCCCCGTCGATCGACGTAGACCACCGGAGTGTATCCCGGGTCGCCGTCGGCTTGCGCCTGCGCGCAGCAGTTGCCTCCGTCTCGTTCGACTAGCTTGACCTCATTCATTCAGGCCTCCAGCTCGGCCGCGGCGCACCATCAAGTCACCGCCTCAAGCACACGAACCACCGTCTCGAGCCTCTCGCCTCCGGTGGCCGCTCGAACAAATTCGAGTGCGAGGGAGAACGCTTCTTCGTTTCGGCTCGACTCAAGGAACTCACATCCCGACTGGGTAAGCCGAAAGGCAGGATCGCCGACGGCGTTATCCTGCGTGAGCAGTCCGGCATCGAAGGGCGAGGTTGAGGTGAAGGGGCCCCTTCCCGAGCCCGCGTACCCCGGCCCGCCACCCACCCTCCTCAACCTTCATCAGGAGTTCACGCAGGTATGGCAGATCGCGCTTCACGTTGTCGTGCTCATCGATCCCACCCTCGCCCTGCGCTCTCGATACGCCTAGCTTCGGCGCGCAACGATTCCACGCTCCGCCTGGTGATGACGTCACCGGCCCAGAATTGCACGGCGATTATCAGCCAGCAGCACACGAGTCCGAAAAAGAAGATCGGGAGAACCATTATCCAGTCGTCCAGGTCGGACGTCACGGTCGCCACGAAGCCTGCGGCCGCGAGGACGAAGACGACCACGATCCACTTGGGGAATCCGGCCATGTCAGACCAACTCATATCGACGCTCCTCACGCTCGTTGGGATGTTCGGGGTGGCTGCGCTCGGCGCCTTGGTACAGGTGCTCGTCACGCGCAAGGTCATGCTGGCTCATGGCGTTGACCCGCTGGAAATCGACAGGGAGTTCTTGCGCGATCTCTTTGGCGACGAGAGATAGGCGGAAATCAGCGCACGGACCCACGCGGCCTCAATCTCAGCCACCGTCAGAAAGTCGCCCCGCTCTCGGGCCCTCAGCAGCGTCACAAGTAGTTCCGGATAGTGCTCGGCTAGCCAGGAGTCGAGGCGCAGGTCGGCGGACATCGAGCCGGCTCCGTCTCTCCCGTGTGCGCGTACCGGATGGTCGCAGTTCGATCTTCGGTCGCTCGGGCCGGGCCCCCTCACGGCGCCGCCTCCGTCTCCGCCAGCACGCGCTCGCTCATGGACGAGAAGGCTCCCCCGCTGATACGATCAGCGTCGCCAAACAACCGATCAGCCATCAACGGAGGAGCCTCCTGTGAGCGTTCTGAGCACCGGCGAGAAACCGATGGACCGCGAATACCAACGCGCACTCATCCCTCACCCCCCGCCAGCACCACGCGGGCGAGTTCGGCGAGCCTCCAATGCTCCCAGTCGCCGCCCCATCGCTCGGCACGCTCCGTGTCACCGCCCCAGGAGTCGTACTCCGGTTCCATCTCGGGCGCGTCCCGGACGATCTCGCGCAGACACGCCAACATCTCCGGCGCGGCGGCGATCAGCCGGGCGTTCGCCCTGCAACGCTCCAGTGACAGGGCTTCGGGGGTCAGAGTGTGCGCCGCATTCACGCTATTCGTTCCTTTTCCGCTTCCGCGTCGGTGCTGCGGGACGCGACGGTCCGCTGGGCAACTGAAGCACTGGTCCGTCTGCCGGACGCAGTTCAGCTATTTCAAACAGGTGCCGGGCCGTCGTGAGCGCGACATCCTGCAGGGGTCGCATCCGCAAGTAGCCGATCGGGCGGTGTGTGGCCTCGATGCTCGCGAGCGTCAGCCAGTGCTCGCCCTCTCGGTTCACGTTCTCCACGATCACCGTCGCCGTGCCAAACTCCGCGTCCTTGACGATCTGAATCCGGCCATGCTCGCCCGCACTCATCCCTCACCCCCCGCCAGCACCGCGCGGGCGAGTTCGGCGAGCCTCCAGTGCTCCTGAGCGCTGCCCCACCGCTCGGCGCGCTCTGTGTCACCGCCCCAGTCCCCGTACTCCGGTTCCGTCTCGGGCGCGTCCCGGACGATCTCGCGCAGACACGCCAACATCTCCGGCGCGGCGGCGATCAGCCGGGCGTTCGCCCTGCAACGCTCCAGTGACAGGGCTTCGGGGGTCAGAGTGTGCGCCGCATTCACGCTATTCGTTCCTTTTCCGCGTCGGTGCTGCGGGACGCGACGGTCCGCTGGGCAACTGAAGCACTGGTCCGTCTGCCGGACGCAGTTCAGCTATTTCAAACAGGTGCCGGGCCGTCGTGAGCGCGACATCCTGCAGGGGTCGCATCCGCAAGTAGCCGATCGGGCGGTGTGTGGCCTCGATGCTCGCGAGCGTCAGCCAGTGCTCGCCCTCTCGGTTCACGTTCTCCACGATCACCGTCGCCGTGCCAAACTCCGCGTCCTTGACGATCTGAATCCGGCCATGCTCGCCCGCACTCATCCCTCACCCCCCGCCAGCACCGCGCGGGCGAGTTCGGCGAGCCTCCAGTGCTCCTGAGCGCTGCCCCACCGCTCGGCGCGCTCTGTGTCACCGCCCCAGTCCCCGTACTCCGGTTCCGTCTCGGGCGCGTCCCGGACGATCTCGCGCAGACACGCCAACATCTCCGGCGCGGCGGCGATCAGCCGGGCGTTCGCCGTCACGATGCCACCTCCTCGACTCCCTCAGCGACCCGGCGCTCGGGTAGCTCTCTCATCGTGAGTTCACCTGGACGACGGTGCCCCGAGCCAACGTGGTCGGCTTGTGCGGAGCGGTGAACGCCCGCCCCCTGATAACCCGCTTGGCGCCGCCGCTGTAGCGAACCGTGACCGAACCCATGCCCCTTGCGAGTACCTTGAGCTTGGTGCCCCGGTGGTCGTAGCAGACGCGACCCCGACGCAGGTTGCCGAGGTAGACGCACCCAGGAGCGAACGCCGGTGTGTCGTTGCCGTCGTAGTCGACGAAGGGCTCCACCGTCTCAGGCCCCCTCCTCTGTGAGGCCAGCGCATCCCGCAACGAGTGCGCGTCCTGGGTGCGCCTCACCCCGCCACCTCCTCGACTCCCTCACCCGCCAGCACCCGCTCGCGGGCCTCGGTCAAGACGCGCCCCTTGGCCTCTTCACCCGCACGGTTCGCGCGCGCCACCAGGTCTAGAGCTTCGTCGGCATCAGACATAAACCCTTCATACGGCGGGCGGCGGCCCTTGAGGATGTGATTCAGCTGGGTCGCGTTGATCCCCAACGTGTCCGCGAGGTCCTGCTGGGTGATGCCTAGCTCGGCCATCCGCCCCCGGAATTTTTTTATGTCCATAAAGTTCTTCCTTCAAGCCAGTTGGAGTGCCCAACGGCATAATACTTCAACTGAGTTGAAGTGTCAAGAGGGGATTTCTTGTATTCTTCAGCACTATGATTGGCGAGCGTTTGGTTGAGTTACGGAGGCGGGCCGGGTTGACCCAGACCCAACTTGCGGTTGCCCTCGGCGATCGGTATACGGGCTCGATGATCTCGATGGTGGAGCACAACCACTCGGGACTTCTCCTCGATGGCGCGACGAAGGCAGCCGAGGTGCTGAACGTCTCGCTCGACTACCTCACAGGCCTCACCGATGACCCGGCCCCGGTCGACGACCGGGTGGAGGAGGAGAGGCGGAGCCGTGCGAAGCTGGAAGCCGCGCTACGGAGCGCCGAGGAGGAGCGCGACCGCCTGCGGGCACGGGTGGGCCAGGTGGCGACTGACGGCCTTACGGACGAGACCGAGCCCGACGCGAAGCCCATTCCGGTCCATCGACTCCAGACTGCGGCGGGCAGCGGCGCTTTCGACCTGGACGAGACGGTCAAGACCTACGCCTACTTTCGCAGCGAGTGGCTGTTCAGGAAGGGGCTCGCCGCCGACCGCTGTAACATCATCGGCGTCGCGGGAGAGTCGATGGAGCCCACGCTGCCCGACGGCTGCGTCATCCTTGTCGACCGCAACCGAACCAAGCGGTACCGGGGACACATCTTCGTGGTACGCACGGAGGACGGCCTGGTGGTCAAGCGCGCGGGCAAGGACGAGGGCGGCGGCTGGCAGCTGGTTAGCGATCACCCTGAGTGGAAACCGCAGCCGTGGCCGGACGGAGCGGAGGTGATTGGAGAAGTGAAATGGATGGCGAGGGAGTTGTGAGGGGGCGCACCGAGGGTTTGGTTGAGCCTAACTTCTCTTGGGGTTACCCTTCCGGCGTACGAGCCACAGCCGCTCGACGATCGAGCCCGAATCATGGGCCGCGTCGTCTGGTGGGCCCACACGGAGCTAGCGTGAGGTGATGGTGACACCGAAACATTGAGAGGGGAGCTGTAGGCCAATGAACGGAGAAGATCGCTACGTCATCGTCACAGATGTCCAGATGAAGTTCTGGAGCATGGTCACGTTCATGGTGAAGTGGGCCGTCGCTTCGATTCCTGCGGTGATCATCCTGATGATTCTGGGCTTTGTGTTGTCAGTTGTGTTCGCCGGATTCTTCGCCGGACTCTCCGGATAAGATGCGAGAGGCTTCCCCCGCGGCTGGAGAGGGATGCCTACCGGCCTGTGCCATGGCCCGAGGAGGCTGAGGTCGTCGGGGAAGTGAAGTGGCACGGCGAGACGCTGCGAGGATCGAGGTGAGGAGGGGATCGCCAGGGAATCCTAGGCCGCGTCGTCTGGTTGGCCCACACGGATTGATGGTGGGAGATCGCCCTTGACCATCGGCATTCTTGCTGTTTCAGCAGCCGCTATCCCCCCCCTAATGGCGAAGGAGGGGGCGTGTTTCCCGTGACAACTCGTATTGGGGCGCTGGTACTGGTGTTGCTTATGGGCTGCTCTCAGGAGCTGAGCCGGCCCGTGGCCGAGGACCTCATAGCGGCCCATTTGGTGGGCCTCACCCCAAACCTACCGGACAGCCTGAGATCGACCGTAGTAGTTGGATCAGTGATCCAAGTGGACGATTTCACCCGCGAAACCCGAATCAATATCATCTTTCGAGCGGACACGGTTCCCGCCAGCGCCTTTTTTCGCGAGAGCGATGACGGTTGGGCGTTGGTTGAGTACGGGCCCAATTTCAAAAACACGGTGGCGAGCCTGGTGACCTCGGATGTCCGTGGCTTGTACATTGACCTGCTCGATGTTCTGGACCGCGTGAACGTACCGCTCCAGGCGTGGGTAGCTGACTTCCTAGACCGCAGCGATGTTGCCCGAAGAGCACAAGGAGTATCCGGCGATGAGTGGGTACGCCTGTTCGACTTGGCACGCGATGGGCCATCCGAAGAGGTGTCGAGGACTCTTGTGAGCGATGCTGGAGTTGTGGTCCCAGAAGGGGTTTACTGGAGTCTTGAGCAAAGTGAATACTTTGCTCCCATTCTTTGGGTCGCATCGGATCCAGATCGAGGGGTTTGGTGTGGGCAGGTATTCAACTACTCCAGCAAAGATGTCCCGCCAGAATTTTTCGGGATCGACGACATGTCTGGCTCATACTGTACGGGCCGTCGGAGAGCTTACTCCTTGTTGAGTACCTACGAGAGAACCCTCGCCCTGATTGAGGAAGGCGGAGGAATCCTTCTTAACCCGTGACCCTCCGCGACTGGACCGACCCCGGCGACAGCAAGAAGAGACTTATATTTCTCGTGATCGTTTGGTTGGGTCACGCAGGCATCGGGACGGCCCAGGTGAGCGACGCGGCTCAAGGCGCGGCCGATGGCGAGGCCGCCGCCGCCAGTCTACGCGGGCCAGGGGGGTACATCGCGATAATGGGTGCGGGCGGCCTCCTATCCGGCGCAGTTAATAGAAGCCGCGTGAGCAGTGGGAGGGATCTCGCGACCGAAGCTGGGATCTACGGGGCCATTGGGATAGCCGGTGGGATCGTGATAGGCTTGCTCTCCAGTGACTTGCCAGACGAGCTCTCGGAAAGCATAGCTGACCGACCCGATGATTATCGAATGTCCTTCGAGCAGGAGTACCGGCAGAGGTATAGATCCGATGCGCTTATACGGGGAATCTTAGGTGGCCTGGTCGCGGGCGTGGCCTACGCGCTCACCGCGGGAGCAGGCAACGACCGACTCGACGACGGACCATCCTATACCCTCATTTCTGCTCGTGTCCGATTCTGATGTCGGTCCACGAAGTAACCCATGACTCTTCGCGACTGGACCGACCCCCGGTGAGATCACCTCAACAAGGGGAGCTGAAGAGCAATGGCAAATGATGATCACCCTGGCACTGCGCAAGGAACTCGATGTATTCATGGACCTCGGAAAGCAACTCAATCAACAGGTGGTCGAGAAGAGGTGGGAGAGCCCCAGCCGCTCGATGATCGAGCCCGAATCATGGGCCGCGTCGTCTGGTGGGCGCACACGGAGGAGGGGTAATCCTTGCTATACTCCATGACATGTACTATACTACATTATCAGTATGATACATGGGGTGTAGCTTATGATCGGTGCGTTTCGCAACCGGCAGACCGAGGAGATCTACCACGATGAGGGGCGTCGGTCCAAGGCTGCACTCCGGACTCTGCCGGCCGACTTGTGGGGCGGCGCCTATCGGAAGATGGCGGCGCTGGGTGCAGCGACGACACTGAACGACCTCTCACGGTTCGGCTTGGAGAAGCTGACGAAAGACAGAAAGGGGCAACACTCGATACGGATCAACGACCAGTACCGGATTTGCTTTGAATGGACCGAAGCCGGTCCCCGTGAAGTCGAGATAACCGACTACCACTAGAGGCAGACACCCACGAAGTCCACGAAAGCAAAAAGCACGGGGCGACCACGCTCGCCCCAGGAGGGTCGCCACAACATGCTTCTACCCAAGGGGAGGGTCCCGGTCCATCCGGGAGAGATGTTGCTCGAGGAGTTTCTAAAGCCTGCGTGCATAAGCCAGTACAAGCTGTCCAAGGACACGGGGATGACGTATCGCCGCGTGAACGAGATCGTGAACGGTCGCCGTCCGGTCACGCTCGACACCGCGTTCCGGTTCGCTCGCTATTTCGACATGAGTGCCGGGTTCTGGATCAACCTACAGGCTGCGTGGGACACCTGGTATTTCCAGAATTCGGAGGACTACAAGGCCATCGAGAAGGACGTCGAGCCGATGGAGGCCGTGGGCTAGGCCGGGTGTGCCTCGTAACCCATCGCGCCGACCGACCTGCCGCCACTCACCGACTCGCCAGCGCATATGCAGCCGCGAACACGCCAGCATGGGGTGATCCATCGGAGGTCTGTCAGACGACGATCGAGCCCGAATCCTAGGCTGCGTAGTCTGGTGGGCGCATACGGATTAGGGGTGAGGGGGTGGGGAGTCAGGTCATGTGGAGGACGCTGTGAGCCGGACGCGACACCTGGTGCAGCCGTACCGTGAGGTTGAAGAAGCGTTACTTGCAGGGCGGTCACCCGCGGGGTGGTCGTTCTCGTGTTCAGCGATGATCTGTCCACGGCTACGGCACCCTGGCTTCCCCAGCCAAGAAACCAAGTCCCGCCTCTCGCTGTGCCTCGGCTGCTTGCTCGATTCCGAGGCAAGCGCGATTGTTGACTATGGTACCTTGGGTCGATTTTGCAGACGTGGACGACAGCGAAGACTTCTTGCCCTTTAGGGAAGACAAGGCGACACAGGTTGCATCCCGCTTCATCGAGAAAGAGGGCGGGAGCATTCGCATCCTCAAGCTCGTCAAGCTGGTGTACCTCACGGACCGCACGAGTCTGCTGCGATTCGGCAGGCCAGTGACTTTTGACGAATTCTACTCCTTGCCCTACGGCCCCATTCCGAGTTCGACGCTCGACCGCATCAACTCTTATGGGTTCGAGGACTCTGTCTGGAAGCGGTTCATCAGCCTACGCGAGGGGAACACGGTAAGGCTCGTCGCTCCGGCTAAACCTTCGGATCTGTCGAAGGCGGAGGTAGACCTTATCGACGAGGTCTGGGACGAGTATGGGCGCATTGATGTTGTCGAATACAGCCACCAACTGCCGGAGTGGGAACATCCCCAGGAGAAAGGAAGGCTTAGGATCAGATACGCAGACATCCTGAAAGCGGAAGGGTGGCCTGCAGATGAAATATCCGAACTCTTAGGGGTGCTGAAGGCAGAGAAGGTAGCAACCGACCTCCTGGGATGAATGAACAGGGGCCCGTTGCGTTGCGTATGTGTAGGTACAATATTGCAGGTGCGGCCCCACCAGGTACCGAACCCCCTAACCATCTTAGGGTGAGCGCCGCCACGAAACGGCGAATAGGGCCTGGGGGGCCATGCCCGGCTCATTGATTGTGGATTTGCTAGAGGCGCAGGCCGGTGCGAGCTAGGACACCCGTAGCCTAAAGGGGCGTCCTTAGGAAACCGATGGCCTGTCAGGGGGGTTTAACACTTGTGTACGGACTGTCCCAACGTATTTTCTCGGTGCATGGACCCAATATGGGAGGCTGAGTATGAGTGATGCGCCGGATCGGGCTAAGGTCACGGTGAGGGATTCGGGTGTCCGTACAGTATCTGTAGCTGACATCCTGAGGAGCAGAGCAGGTCAAGAAGCAATCCGCGAGACGGCCAAGCTCGGGCTCGGCTCCGAGGCCAGTGCAAGAACAGAGAAGAGCGATCCCGAGGTGAGCCCGCCAGACAGTTAGCACGTGCCGTTCAACGTACTCCTCCTTCCCCTCCTCGGGGGATACGTCTTTATTTCACACTGGAACAAGACGCGGTTCGGTGCCCGGAGGTACACGGGCCAACGGCTGATCCTCCACTCGGCCCTCGCAGGTGTCTGTTTGTTCCTGGTCTCTTTCTTGATTACAAAGTTCGGTGCTATCTGCTTTCCTGAACTTCTCTCTTGGTGGCGTGCGTATGTTTCCCGTGAATCGTTTGCGGGGACGTCGTTTCTCGCATTTCTAATAGGGTCGGTGGGATGGAAGCCGATAAACTGGTTCTTTGACAGAAATATCGAGTCTTTGCGGGCAGTTAAGGAGTCGGGGGATTTTCTTGAGGAACTCCTAGAGCACTCCAAAACAGAGGCCAAGCAGGTGTCCGTCACGCTGAGGTCCGGCAAGATCTATGTGGGGTTCGTGACGGGTTCCTTTGACCCCGCCTTCGATCGAAAATATGTGAGCCTCTTTACCACGCTGAGTGGCTACCGTGAGTCGACGACCCAGCAGATGAAGATCTCTCACAACTATGCTATCACGTGGGCGGAGGAGCTGGAGGCGGAGGAGCTGGAGGCGGAGGAGCTGAAGGAGAGGTTTCAGTTGGTCATCCCGGTATCCGAGATCGTTTCCGCTAGCCTCTTTGAGCCAGAGGTCTACATGCGATTCCAGAGATCCACGCTCGACCAGTCAAGAACCGATACACCCATTATCGACTAGCGATCACATACCCAGCGGCGAACACGCCAGCGTACTTGAGGGCACCGACCACCGGGCCAGTCCACCTCGTGTCGTTCCGCTGTACCTCGATCCGTAGGCGAGCCTCGTAGTCCTGGATCACCTGGTCTTGGGTGGCGCTCACCCTTTCGGCGGCGGCGTAGCGAGTCTGCCAGAGCCGGGCAGTGGAATCAGCGACCGCGAGTTGTGAGCGCAGCGACCGGACAAGTGTCCGGTGCCGTGTCCGTTTGCCATTCTGACGCTCCGTCTGAAAAAAAGGGGGGGGATATGGCCACACCCAGGGTGGTCCTCTAATTTTTTGAAAAGTAGGGACCACCCACGGGGATTCGCTGGTGGGCGCTAGAAGATCCAGTCGATCAGCTTCGAGCCACCCTGCGTGACCAGAAACGTCGTGCCGCCGACGATGAGCGCTTCGATGGTGGAGCCTCCGAGCAGCTCAGTCGTGACGAGGTAGCCGCCGGCTCCGAGCGCCGCGGACTCAAGCGTACTGAAGCCGTCATGTCGCAGGTCTTCGAGTAGCGCGACCTGTTCGGTGGCGATGCCGATTTCGGATTCCAGCCCGGATATGAGCGCGTCGCGTGTGGTGATCTGGCCGCGCAGTACGTCGGCGGCATCGCGTTCGGCGTAGATGACGATGTTCAATACCGCGACCTCGGTCTCGTGCATGCGTTCTCGGCGTTCGACGAGCGCTCGGATTTCTGGCATCGAGTCGGGCACGGATTCGATGATCCGGACGTAAGTCTGACGCCCTTCGGCGGATACTTCACTCGCTCGGTGTTCCGCGTCTTCGACTACCGCGTTGAGCTGGGCGATCGAGTCGGCTGCGATGCGGTCTATCTGGTCCTTCGCGGCGCGGAGAGCGTCGTTCTCGCGTTGGGCCGCTTCGCGTTCAGAGCGCACGAATTCGAGCTCGGCTTCCTTCGCGGCTACCGAGTCGACCCCGGCTCGCCACAGTCCAAAAGCGGACAGCGCGAGTATGGCCAGGAGCAACTCGGGGCGCGTTGGGGCCCTCATGCCGCCCTCGACACCTTGGGCAGCAGCTGGCGGATGTCGTCGACCGACAGGATCGGGTTGTTCGGGTCGGCGCCTTCGGGGTCGGTCTTGCGACTGCGGGGCCAGGCTTCGCTGGAGTGGCCGACGATGCGCCACGTGTCACTGAGGTTCCAGCCGTGTTTCTTGTAGTAGATGCGGCAGAGCAGGGCCATGGTGAGCATCTGTAGCGGCGTGACGTCGTGCTTCCCACTGGAAGCGATCGCGATGCCGTAGAACGCCGAGTTGGAGTCGCCGTAATGGAGCCTGTCGGGGTCTGCGGGCCTGCACCGGCCTGCATGCCACGCACGGGCCGTGTCGGGCGCGATACGAACATAGGAGCCGTCGTCGAGGACGAGCAGGTTGTAGCTGACCTTACATCGCTCGTCGGCAAACCACTGGACGGCTCCGCGGTCCGATCCGCTCCCATCGTAGTGGAGCATGATCCCGATCCGTTCCTCACGCAGCGTTCCGTATTGCTGGTTCAGGATCTCGGCCGTGAGCGTCGGCGTCCAGACGAGTTGGCCGGTCATCGCTCGTCGTCCTTGTAGCGGTCGTCGGTGCCGGCGTTGCGGCGTGCGGCGGCGGCGACGGCCGCTGCGACACCGCCGAGCTGCGGGCCGACATACTGGGCGATCCGCGGCCCGGCGGCCCAAGCCAGCAGCCCCGTGCAGACCGTTCCCATGAGCACGTATGCGGGGCCGGGCACGTTCCAGGCCAGCGAGTCCAGCACGATCAGTGCACCGGCGAAGAGCAGCGCACCGATCAGCAGCAACCGTGCCGAGGATCTGGAGCCGCGCTCATCGTGGAGGAACCCCGGTTCCTTGCTCATGACCCATTCCCCCCGCCCAACCACGGCACTGACTTCATCCTGAGTTTCGCCGACTTGACGAAGAACTGCGCGTTGCCCTGAAACGAGATCGCCTCCTCCCAGAACATCCCGACGGTGGCCGTCATCACCAGCTTCCCCGCCGGATCCCATCCGATGATCTCGAAGGTCATGCCCTCGATGAATGCCGCCATGATCACGACCAAGAAGATCACCAGGAGCTTCAGGACCCCGTTGCGCGCCTTGTCGGCACGGAGCTTGACCTTCGGATCCGCGATCGCGCGCAGCACGCCGGCAGCCCAATCCACGCTCCAAGCA
This sequence comes from Longimicrobiales bacterium, assembly GCA_965248195.1. Taxonomy (GTDB): domain Bacteria; phylum Gemmatimonadota; class Gemmatimonadetes; order Longimicrobiales; family Gaopeijiaceae; genus UBA822. The sequence continues at coordinate 824,540 of CBDFIQ010000001.1, forward strand.
CCCAGCAGGAACCAGAACGGAACGCCGAACGCGGCCTGTGTCTGAGTAAGCACAGCCACGAGGGCGCCCATGCCTACTTTTGGGACCGGCGAGTGCGTGACCGTGTCCTGGAGGTAGTGGCCGAAGTAGGCGAAGAACGACTGGGCCGTGTGGGGCTCCAAGCTCCCATCCACTGGCCCGACCCAGGTGCCTTCGTCAATGATGCACATATCACAGACCAGCGTGCGAGAGTGAAGTGACGTACGGACCCTTGGAACCCAGCCTTGTCTTCCTCTTGACCCAGCCAACAAAGGTCTTCCAGGGAGCCATTAGGACCCCCTCTCGGCCTTCGGCTGCCCCTTTGGTACGTGGGCAACCCAGTCTCTCCGGTTTCCACTGAGACGCCTTCTAAACTGTTTTGGTGCGTCAGCCCACCGATAGATGCACAGCGTCTTCATTCCTCTTCACCGATTATGCGCAATATGTCCGCCGACTCCGTTACCCAGTTCCGCAGGACCACCGAGAGCTTGTGTTGGTAGTCGTCGACGTTCGCGACGTGCCTCCGGATCGCGACCATCGTCTGGCGCGCCGACTCGTATTTCCCGTGGACCGCCAGGTTCGTCTCGTCCTCGATCGCATCGAAGAGGAGCGCCTCGATCGCGGCGACTTGCTCGAGAAGCGGATGGACGCAGGAGCGTTGCTTCTTGATCCCCGCGGCGATCGAAGCTCGATCGCCTCTGGGCACGGTCGGCGCGAGGAGCTTGGCTTTGAGGAGCGTGGTAGATGGAGAGACTGGCATAGTTAGTAGGCCTGTTGTTGTTGGAAACGACAATATTTGATCTTCACCCACGCGGCGGCGGCGTCGCCAACAGCGGAAACCCCCTTTAGCGCCCATACCGCGTTGTATTGATTCGGATTTGAGACTGTCTCAGCGAGCGAGGTGGCCGTTTGTGTGTTGTATCCGGCCCCCGTCGAGGAGGTCAACGTCGCCAGCGGCTGGCCCGCGGCTGCGTCATTATCCCCTCGTATCAACTTACATGTGCAGATGTCCCCGGTGTTTTGACGATGCATCCGCGCCTCGAACTCCTCGATCCGTACACCCTCCGGAATTGGGATCGGCACGATAAAGACTATGAGCGAGTTAGCGGTTAGCGGTTCTACGAGGCCCCCGTTGCCGAGAAGGTAGCTCCCCGAGTTGGCGTTCGGCCCGCCTCCGGACATCGGCAAGAGCAACTCGGTGAGATGCTCGTCGATCATGGTCGCGTAGTACGAATTACCGTGGACTTGATTGTTCCCTATCTCGTCCTTCCAGGTATACTGAAAGCGGATCCCGGCCTCCTCACCGTCCGGTATGGTTATATCTTCGGACCACAACCCGTCATACGGAGGGCCCCCGCTACTTGGCTCGGTGTCCCACACGGCCGAGAACGCGCCCCAGTTGTCGCCCGCCTGCGAGCCGGCACGCTTCGAGAACTGTGGTCCTGGCGCGATGATCGCTTTGGACGGGTCGGTGATGGTGAGCTTCAAGCTGGCCGTGTTTGACTGAGCGTCCCGGTCGAACTCGACTTCCCAGCGCGGCGGAACGAACTCGGTGTCTCCGCGCCGACGCTTGAACGGACCGACGACGGTCCCGCCGGTTTCCGTTAGGACCTTGACCTCGACCTCTTCGCCGATCGACGCCGTTACGAGGTTCGTCGAGCCCGTGCCGTCGAGGACGATCGCGCCGTGTTGTCCCACGAGGTCGCCGTCGTTCACGCTCGGAGTCGGGTCCGCCGGCGTCCCGCCACCTAGCGCCGTCACGTACGCGGTCGAGAAGTCTTCGTCCATCTTCCAGTTAATACGGATCTTCCCGTCGGTGTCGAAGCCGATCCCTAGGCCGGTGAGCTCCGCGATGTCGTCGGCATCGAAGGTATGCACAAATTGCCAAGTCCGACTGACATCGTTGGGGTCCTTAAAGATCACCCGTACCTTGATCGAGGCGTTATGCTTACCGATCAGGCTGATGCTCTCGCCCCTCGTCAACGTGGTGCTCACGCCGATGGTGCCCGTAGAACGGTCCCAGGAGGTCACCCATGTGCCACCGTACCCGCCCGAGTCCGATTTCTGCTGATGCTCTATGGCGGTGACCTTCAACTCCGGGTCCTCGATCGTTATGTCGAGCGATCCCGTCGACCCGCTCTGATCTGGGTCGGCCCGGACGAACGGTCCCTGGGCCGCGTCCGTGAGGGCCTGGCCAATGTCGCCATCCTGGGGATCGGTGACCGCTCGCTGGATCCAGGGCTTGACGAATCCGGCGGGTACTCCCCGCGTCCGGATGAAGGTGTCGACCTGACCGCCGCCGAATTCATGCCGGAAGCCCGTGACGCCGAACGATCGATCCTCCGTATAGTGCACGTCGTTGGCGCCGAAGAGGTAGTAATCGTTCAGTTGGACGGGCCAGAAGCAGAGCGTCTTGATCTCTTGGTTCGCGACCGGGTCTTTCAGATCGAGAAGCGCCTTGTCTAGCATGTTCTGCGCTTCCGTGGACGTGTCGATCGGTGAGTCTTTGGGTTCCTCGATCTCCATCCACTGCCGGCCATATTTCGTGATCGAAGTGGCGTCGGAGGCTGTTACCTGGGCCCGCACATCGCTTGTGTTCGTGTACCACAAAGACAGGGCGTTCCGGATGTCGAGGCGCGATAGGGTGAAGTCAGGCACCGCCTCGTAGCGGTCGGGCTCCCAGGTCCAAGTGGTCGAGGTCGGCGCACGATCGGGATCGTAGAGCGTCAGCCGGAACGAACTCGTGCCGTCGTCCCAACGCGGTTGCACCACCCACCCGGTCAGAGCGGCGAGTTGCTGAAGCGCATCCATCACGGTTGACCGCTGCTGGATGTAGGTCGTGATCAAGAAACTGGGCGAGGTGGGCGTGAAGAGCGTGAGCCCTGTCCACTCCGTGAGGATGTCCTGGATGACATCCTGCATCGCTCTGCCGGGGCCGGTCCCGAGCGTGCGCTCCGCTTCGATCCAACGGTCCGCGATCTCAGCGCCTATCGCGTCGCGTGCCATGACCTGCACGAAATCGTCTTCTACCGTCCACTGGTCGATCACGCCCTGAAAGACGCGCTGCCAGTCACCGCCGGACGGACTCGAGCCGATGGCGACGGTAGCGAACTCGCACCGGATGCCACGGCCTACGTCGATGAGCGGAGCGTAGGCGGATACGGAATTACGGTTCAGCGTCGAGTCCTCATCGAGCGGCGCCAGCGAGTTGCCGCCTTCCTGCTTACGCCAGAAGGTGAACGAGCCCGTGGCCACGATCTGGTCGATCGTCTGGGCTATGCGGCCCGAATGCACCCAATCGATCGAGTCCTGGTTCGTAAGGTCCTGGTAGGTGCCATCCGCGTCTTCGACGAGCACACGAGCGAAGGTGGCAAAGTGGGCGCCCTGCAGGAGCGTCGTCTCGGAACCCGTGACGGTGCGCACGTCAGGCCTCCTGCACGAGGAAGCTCAACCGGACGATGCCAACGCCTTTGTGCTCCCTCTGGATATTGCCCACGAGCACGTTGATAGAGCCCGTTAGATCGCCCGAAGCCGCTAGCGGAGGCGTGCCCTCGAGCGCGGAGACGATGGTATCCGCCGCCGCGGTCGCCATATACGCCGTCATGATCGACCAATTCCCTATGCGTGCCCTCACGGTCGACCGCGCGGAGCCATCGAACGCCCGCCCCCGCCGCCCAATCTCAACGCGAGGGCCCACCGGTCCACTGACCTCTACCGGAATCGTTTGGCCGGCGATGACCAGAAACGCCACGGATCAAATCCTCCGTGCCGTGCGTGTCGTGGTGGCGATCGTCGACGCACCTGTCCGGGCGCGCCATTCGACCTCCTGCTCGAGCCCGTCCATCAGCTCGCGTGGATTCTGTACGCCCTGCAGAACGATGTCGCCTTCGACGGTGATTTGGGGCCTCGCCAAGTCGCCGGCGTCCGAAGCGATTCGAGGCTGGAGTGGACGGCCACCACCATCTCGATCCGTCACCACGGTCGGATCGAGAGCCGTGGTCGCCTGGAACCGACCGAGCGCGACCTTGAAGCCGGCCGGCGCATTGCGTAGGGCTGCCGTCGACCTCTCGACTTCCGTAGCCAACCCGTCCAACGCGCTTTCAGCGAACCCTATGGCGGTCAGGAACTGCCCGAAGTCGAGCTTGCCGAGCAGATCCCGGTCGAACTCACCGAAGCCGGCACGGAACATCTCGAGGAAAGCGTCGAAGTTCTCGGGCGTGAGTCCCTGGAGTACCCGCCCGAATTCGTCGCTGACCTGGCTGGCCAAGAGGTCCATCACGCTCGCAAACTTCTCGCCCGGAGCCTCGATGTCGAAAAGCGCGAACTGCTTCTGCAGCAGCCCGAAGTCGCGGTTGAAGGTGTTGACGTTCCCGAGCGCCGTGATCAGGGTGCCGGAGTCCCGCGAGAGGCTCTGGAAATCCTGTTTCAGGGCTTTGGCGATATCCGCAATATCGTCCAGCGTCAGCCCAAACTTGGCGAGGATCGCCTCAGGAAAGAACTCGGGCAAACCACCCGGCCCGAACACACCCAGATCGTCTATGTCCTCGTCCTCGTCGGCGACACCGTCATCACGAGGCGGGGGGTTCATGATGAGCTCCGCGTGTCTGGCCTGCGCTTCGGTTATCGCATTGAGAGCTTGTAGGGCAGCGTCGAACGGCAGGGTGACTGATACGTCACTCAGGGCATTCAGATCGTCCCCGAGCCGGTCCGCTGCCTCGATGTTCTTCTGGATGGTCGCGGTGTTTATCCGCATCGCCTCGGCGGCCGCCTGGGCCGCCTCCTCGGCAGCCGCCTGGGCCGCGATCTCCTTGTCGCTCGGGCCGAAGAGCCCGCCGATCACCGAACCGAGGCCACTGACCACGCCGGACAGCGCAGTCGAGATGCCACCGCTCAACAGGGTCCCGAGAGCCGTAGAGACGATGGCTTGGGGATCTAGCAGTCCTTTCGCCTGATCCTTTAGGCCCCCGAAGAACGACGTCCCTTTCTCGCCAAACGACGTCCCTTTCTCGCCAAACTCGCCGGCTGCTGCTGTCGCTTCCTCCTGGAGGACGGTGAATCGACGGAGCTTGTCGAGCACCTCCTGGAATTTTTCGTTGGTCGGACCCAGGCCCAAGTCGATCATTTCTTCAAGTGCCGACCGGTAGATGTTCACCTTCGCGCTGACGAGATCGAACTGGCGCCCGAGCGCCGCTTCGAGTTGGTCGGCTTTCGCGAGCGCGGCGTCCAGGCTGTCGACGACGGCTAGCTCGGGAAATTGCTCGGCCAGACTGACGGCGGCGATGTCGCCCTGCATCCCATCGAGCATCTTCTGCCAGCTCGCGGAGATCGCGCCGTCCACTTCGATGATATGAGCCTCGAGCCGATCGTAGTCGAGTTGCATGTCGTCGACGGCGGTTTTCGTCGCGGCGACCATCTCGTCTTGCAGCCGCTTCCCGAGCACCGCCTGCTTGTCTAGGGACGCCTGCTTGGCTAGGAGCGCCTCCTGCTCGTCGAATGTGGATACCGTAGGAGCACCCCTCGGGGATTGCGAATTATTGAGAGCGTCGGTTAGACGTTGAGCATCATCAGCGGCCTGCCTGACCTCGTTATGAAGCTCCCTGATTTCAGCAAGTCGTTGGTTTCGGCTTCGGCTGCTCCCGCTCGAACCGATCCTATCATGTTCACGCTCCGCGTCAGCCAGCTTTCGCCTTGCTTCCGCTTCCTGTTCAATCGCTTCGGCTTCCGTGAGGTCTCCCGTCGCGGCCGTGAACGAGCGCTGACTTGCGGCTGTACCGTCGATGCTCTTTTTCAGAGCCAGGAACAGGCTGGTGACTGTAATGAGCCCCACCAGAATTGCCCCGCCAGGCAGCAGCAGTGAACCAAGCCCACCGAGTGCTGCGGCCCCAAGCAACACGCCCACCGCGATCGTCAGGTTGCCGATAACAACCAGCAGCGGCCCGAGCGCAGCCGTGAGCGCCACCATGCCGATCGCCGTCGTCTGGATGCTCTTCGGCAGCTCGCCGAAGCCCTTGATCATGTCGCGCAGGAATTCGAGCACCGGCTTCGCGGCGTCGGCGATCGCGAGCAGAGCAGGTTTCAGTTGGTCGCCGAGCTCGCCCGCGATGTTGACGATCTTATTGGCTAGAGCCTTGAGCTGGTTGCCCGTCGTCGCATTGAATTTCTCGGCCTCGATCGTGAGCGCGGTGTTCTCGCGCCAAGCCGTGCTCCCGAGATCCAAGCTCTTGCGCATCAGCTCGCCTGCGCCTGAAGCGCGGAGCAGCGCATCGCGCACCCTGATGTTGCCGAATTCGACGGACTTGAGCACCTGGAAGACGTTGACCCCTTCGTCTGACAAACGTCCGAGCCCTTCGATGAACGTGACGAGCGCGTAGGCCGCGTCCGTCTCGAATGACTCGGCGAACTCCGCGCCGCTCATGCCCGCGATCCGGCCGAACTGCTCTAGCTTGTCGCCGCCGTCGCCGACGGCGATCGCCATCTCGGCCATCACCTTGCTCAGAGCCGTACCGCCGGACTCCGCCTCGATGCCTACCGAGGACAGGCTTGCTGCCAGTGCGAGGATTTGATCTTCGGTGAGCCCGATCTGGGTGCCTGCGCCGGCGAGTCGCAGACCCATCGCCACGATTTCTTGTTCTGTCGTGGCGAGATTGTTGCCCAACGCGACGACGGTAGAGCCCAGACGATCGAACGCGTCCTGTGGCATGCCAGTGATGTTCGCGAGGCGTGCCAGGTCGGTGGCCGCTTCGGTGCTCGTGAGGTTGGTCGCCACCCCGAGGTCCGCCATGACGCGCGTGAAGCTGAGGATGTTGCTCGTTTCGATCCCAAGCTGACCTGCCGCCTCGCCGATGTTCGCGAGCTCAGTCGCGGCGACCGGGATCTGCTCGGACAGAGTTTTGAATTCATCGCCGAGCGCGATGATCGTTTGAGCGCTCGCGTCGACCGTCTTCGCGACACCGGCCATTGCGTCCTCGAATTTGATCGAGGAAGCGACGGCACCCGCGCCGAGCGCGACGAGCGGCGCCGTCACGTTGAGCGACAGGCTGCGTCCCATCCGATCCAGGCGTTTGCCGACCTGCTCGAGCTTACGCGAGGACTCGATGACCGCCTTGTCGAGCTCGCTGTTGTCGGCCCGGATCCGGACGAGGAGGTCTTTCAGTCCCATGCCGTTATCGCAACCTTCTCAGAATGGCGCTGTTCGCTTTCATCACCCTGAGCATCTCCTCCGGCGTCTGTTCACGTTTCTTGCCCGCTGGAAGATTTGAGAAGAAATCCTGGGGCTCGTACGCTTTGGCGCCCGTCGCTCGTTTCGCGAAGAGGTTGGCGATTAGCGCGAGCACCTTCCCGAAACGCAGATCGTCTAGCGTACGTTCGGACTCGGCGAGTTCCCGCTTGCGCTCGAGGAGGCGCAGCATCCCGCGTGGCGAAGACCGCCAGAAGTCCTGCTCGCCGAGTCCGAGGTCGACGCGTGCAACGACCCAAAGCCCCATCTCGTCGAGAGGCTCTAGCTCGTCGCCGCCAAAGGGTCGTCATCGTGCCCAGTCCCCTCCTCTTGGTCCTCTTGCGTGATCGTCGGTTGCTCGGGCAGAGAATCGACGATCAAAGCGAATACTTGGCTCAGGATGTCCACCAGATTGCCCGGGTGCAGCAACTTCGCGACCGCGTCGATCGTCAGCTCCTCGTCTTCGTGAACCAGAAACGCCCACACCAACTCGGCGACGTTGTCCTCGGCCACATTGTCCTGCAGTTCGCCCCTCAGCAGGCTGATCCCCGTTGCGTTCTTGAACAGACGCATCGCATGCATGTCGCAGCGCAGCGTCCTCTCGCGGTCGAGCACGATCTTCGCCTCGGGAGCAGGCGGCCGAATTGCCTCGGTCATTCTCTTGTGACTCCTATGTCCAGGTGACGTCGCCGGAAATTTTCAGCGTGCCAGAAATGGGAAGTACGCCGTCGATCGGCGCATCGCCGACCTTCACGTTGATGAGTGAAGCGACGAACGAAGCGACCGTCGTGCCCGCGTCGGGCCAGATGATCTTGAAGTTGTGCGGCCCACCCGTGCCTTCGCCCTTCGAACGCAGACCGGTCGCATCGTCGTGCGTCGCGTTGGCCTCGTCCCAGAAACCTTCGAACGCGATCTCGCCGTAGGCCTTGACGCCCGTCTCGATGTGCTCGCGGAAGCCGCCGGTCGAGTCGTGCACGGTCGTGTCCTCGGTCTCCGTCAGAAGCTCGATGCCTCCGATGCTCGACAACTGCACTACCGACGTGAACACCTCGGTCTCCGCGCCGTCGCCGAGTTGAAGCTGGGTTCTTAATGATTTGCTCTTTGCCATGAGTCCCTATCTCCTATGGGTGAATAGCCCGATGCCTGATGACCTTGGATTCGTCCAGGTGCTTGAACGGGCAGTCGAGGCATTCGTAGTTCGGATGCCCGGCCCATTGGGTGATGCGGTAACCGCGCGCTCGATCCTCATCGGTGTCCCGAGACGCCTCGGGTTCCGGATCCTCGGGCTCCGGATTAGCAGCAGCGTCCGGGTCCTGCGCTTCCCTGAGCGCATCGATCCGTCGCTCGTAGACGGCCGCAGCCCCTTTCCGAGCGTCCTCGCGTTGGAGGGCGTGAGCCGTCTCCTCGTCCACGTCATCTTCCTCGAGGCGCCCAGGGAGATCCTGTATCGTCACGGTCTCCGGATCGAAAGGCAGATTCGTCATTTCTCGTTGTCCCTTTCTCTAAGCCGCCGTTTCCTGGTCGTCCCAGATGGTGGCGAACTCGATTCTGAAGTCTTGGGCTGCTCCACCGTACAGGCTGTCCGCCTCGAAAGTCGCCCACTCGATGCTCACTTCCTCGATGCTGACGATCAGCGCGTCCAAAGCCGCGTTCGTCAGGAGCGCCTTCGTGCCCCACGCGACCAGCGGATCGAGCGTCTTGTCCGGCGGATCCGTCGACGTGACGAGCGTCTTGACCCGATGCTCCACGCGGATCGTGAGCGTGCGTAGCACACTCTCGTCGTGCGTTTCCAGCGCCACGGTCTCGCCCAAGTGGTAGACCGCCATGGCTGGCATGTCGTCGCGGTCGAGCGGACGGGTTCTCGACCGATGCACCGTGAGCCCCGTTGGTTTGCCGACGGCCTCCAGCGCTCTAACGGCCGCGGCCATGATCGTCTCGCGGATCGTGTCGGCCATCAGGCGTTATCTCCCAGCCAGAGCCGCGTCTCGGCGCCGTCATTCTCGACGCGGTGGTCGGTGATCACGTACGTCGTGCCACCCACCACGATCGTCGCGTCTCTATCGAGGTTCGGCAGTATCCCGGTCGCGACGAGAACCGTGCGCACCCGCACCACGGTTGCGAGTTCGCCACCCTCGAAGCCTTCTTCGTCGCCGTATTTGACCTGGCCGTACGTGGTCACGGCACCCGAGACCACCGTAGTGGCCCCAGGTGTCCGCTTGAGCATGAGCTCCACGCCTGCGGGGGAGGTGATGTCCATCTACGCCTCGGGCTCGTCCTCGAGATAGGTTTCGATCCGACTCGCGATGCCTTTTCCCACGCCGTCGATCGACGGCAGGTCTGGGATGTCGAGCAATTGCTCGATCGAGGTGATCCCTGCGGCCACCAGCTTGGCACGCCCTGGAATGTCAGCGGGAAGTTCGCCGCCCTCTTCTTCTTCGACCCCTCCGTCGAGGTCCGGGGCCGCGCCCTCTTCGACGTCTTGACCTCGGGCCCATTGCGCTGCGCCAACATCGACGAGCCGCTGCGCCTCCTCCTCGCTCTCGATGGGTACAACCTCACCGGCGGAGTAGTTGACCCCGCCGGCTTTGATCAGGTGCTGTGCGATCACGTCATACATCTCGGCACCCCCCTACAGCACGGTCGCGGCGACGCTTCCGTTCGGCCTGAGCGGCACAACGAGCGGCGCGGACTGCGTCATGAGGAACCGTCGGGGCGGATCGTCTTCAATCCACGACTTCGGGTAGAAGGGAACGGCAATGTACCCAGCCGCCGGATCTTGAATGGCTCCGAATGCCTGCACGCCTTCGATGTCCGGGCTGGCCATGACCACAGTGCCGCTCGCCAGGAACGGCGTCACGACACCCGCGTCGGTCTCATACCAGTCCTGGTACACGAAGATGTTGAACCCATCGATCGTGCCCTTGAACGAGAGCCCGCGCTCGCGCATGGCGCCGAGGTTGATCTCGTCGCCGCGTGCCGACCGGTAATCGAGCTTACCGACGACCGCCGCATGCGCGCGAAACTCCTTCCACGCGCTAGGCTCCATGACCACGTCGATTCCCTCGCCACCCCCGTTCTTGGCGATGTTCGTCGCCCAGTCCTGGAGGTCGTCCAACGGCACAGCTGTTTGTGCGGACCAGAGGGCCGCGCCCGAAAGAGTGACGGTGTGGTCTACGTGCCGCCCGTAATTCACGACGACGGTCTGGTAGTCGTCACCGGAAATCGTGACAGATCCAGTGACCAGTATTTGCGCGGCCATCCATTCGAGGCGGTTGCGGATCAACTGAACGTGCGCCTCCTGTTCCATCACGAGGATCGCCGCTTCACGGTCTGCGGCGGACATCTCACCCCCGCCGATGCGTTCGCCCATGAACCTTTTCAGGGGCCTGTTGGGATCGAGGGGCGTTTTCGGCTTCACATACGCCGGCTTGAACGTCTTGGTCGTGTAGCCGCGCTGCTGCATTACTTTGCCCGCGACCACGGGACTGACGAACGGTGCGAGCTTCTTGGCGCCGTCGATCAGGTCGAAATGGATCTCCTCAGCCTGGTCCATTTGGACCGTCGGGAAATACCGATCGAGGAGAGCGCTCTTGGGGACAGCAAGGTCCGCCAGAACCCCCAGGAGCACGTCGGTGGAATACAAATCAGGCATGGTTCAAGTCTCCAGGGTTATGGCGTGACGGAAGGAACGAGCTGGATGCCCTTGGCGCGCAGATCCTCGCGGACGCTCGCCGCGGTATGTCCAGTCCCGAACGTGATCTCGTTTTCGTCGAAGTCGCCGCGTACGTACGCCATGGTGCTGACGTCGGCCGCGCTTGCGTCGGTGTCCTCAGCCAGAACACCCACTGGGACCTCGGAACCATCAACGGCGGCGGAGAGGGACAAGATGTATTTGCCGGACGCCGTTACTTTGCCGAGCAGTGCCCCGCGAACCTGATTCTGGCCACTGAGTAGGGTGATTTGCTCGGAGAGGAGTCCGACCCCGTCGCTGGCGACGAGCCGGTCCGGATTGCTGGTCTGGCTTGCAAAGCTGGCTGGCATGGTATCCTCCTATGCCGTGATGGCGGGCGCGTCGCCCTTGAGGGATCGGTGCACGGCCAGGATTCGCTGGACCGTCTTCTGGGTGTCGTTCGACTCCACGTCGGCGGACGGGGCCGGCGCGTCGAGTTCGGCTTCGGCGCCGGCTCGTTCTGCGAGGTGAGCGGCCGACCGCGCTTCCTCGGTTGCTTTCTGCGCGGCGAGCACCCGGATCGCGGCCTCACCTGCCGTGATTCCGTCTGCGATACACGCGGTTTTCACGTCGGCCGATCCGGGAAGCGCTTGGATGGTCGCGATCCTCTCGCGCTCGTTGGTCGCACCCTCCGCCCGTATCGCGGCTACGAGGTCCGCGTGGTTCGCGTCGAGATTTGCGCGGTCGATGACCGGCTGCTGTTCGGCGGCCGGCTCTTGAGCTTTGTCGCTCATGGGTTGCTCCTGTTGGAGTGGTTCGTCTAGGGCGAGAGCATTTCCGACGGCCGGCCGGAGACCGGCGGTGCCCCGAGGGCGCCGGTCCTGCATTTGAGAAATCACGTCTTCGAGGGTGCCCACCGAGTGGGCCATGCCCACCTCGACGGCACGCTGGCCGACGAGTACGCCACCCTGACCGAATTCAGCGAGCACGTGATCGACGCTGACGCCCATGTTGCGGGCGGCGCTCTCTACGAAGACTTGAGCTATGTCGTCGACGACCATCTGGATCTCCGAGTGTGCCTCGGCGCGCTCGGATCGATCCTCAGAGAACGGGTCGAGGCGCTTCTTGGGGCTCTGCGATGACACGAACTCGATCGAGCGAATGCCTTGAGCCGCGTCTCTGGCGGAGTCGTCTGTGACGCCTATGACCGTGCCGACCGAGCCGAGTATGGCGGTCGGCGACACAATCACACGCTCCGCGGATGTGGCCAGCCAGTAGGCCGCGGACGCGCCGAGGCCGGAGACGAAGGCGGCAGTCGGCTTCAGGGCGCGTGCCTGATAAATCATTTCCGAGATTTCGGCGTTTCCGTTCACCACGCCTCCGGGAGAATCGACATCGAACACGATCCCCCTCACCTCCGAAGAACGGAGCGCCTCACCTAGATCCGTGGCGAGAGCCTCGTAGGATGTCGCGCCGCTGATCCGGGTAAATAGGTTCGCGTAGCGGAACAGGGGCCCAGAAACAGGGATCACCGCGACGCCTTCACGGACACGCACGGTGCGTGTGTTGTCGAGTGGCCGGCCGAGTTCACGCTCGATCGCCTCGACGGACCGGGTTTCTCTGGCCGCGATCTCGAAGATGGCATCGAGCGCGGCCTCGGTGATGCCCCACGGCTGACTGGCGATGTAGTCCAGTACCCGGCTCATGGTGCGCTGCCCGCTGTGAGGAGTAGGGCGTCGGCATCGTCCCCTTCCTTGGGGCCCGCCAGTGCGGCCACGGGCGCACTCCCGATTCCGGCCTCAGCACGCAGCGCTTCCTCGCGCCGGAGCTGGCGGTGGTTTTCGAGGAACGTCGAGCCGTTCGTCTCGCGAGCCTCCCGGTCGCGCGTCGAGATGCCGAGTTCGACGCGCTTGTCGGCTGCATTCGCTTCCTTGAGCGGATCGATTTGCGGCATCGCGTCGCCGGTCCACTGCGACCCGAGCCATGCGCGGCGGATCACGGGAGACTCGAAGAAGCCGGGCGCTTCGATGAGTCCGCGCGCGACGAGTTCGGCGATCACGTCCTCGTAGGCGGGCTGACAGAGACGATTCACGAGCCAACGGCGCTGTCTGACGAAGAACTTCCACGCCTCTAGCAACGCGCCACGCGATGCCGAGTAGCTCGACTGGAAGTGCTTAATCAGAATTTCGAACGGAAGCTCTAGCGCAACACCGACCTGGCGAAGAATCGCCATCACGAACGGATCGAATGCCGCGTTCGGGCGACCGGGGTTGGCCGTCTCCACGTCTTCGCCGGGAGCGAGATCGACGACTAAGCCGTTGCCGAGGAATACGTCGCCCGCGTTCGCTGGTGTGGCGTCAGCGTCTTCGATGCCCATGAGCGGCGAAGCATCCGCACCGAGCTCGGATTTTACGAACACCGTGAACATCGAGGAAATGACAGCGGCCATCAGCTCCGACTCGCTGTATCGCTCCAGTTGCTTGAGAGCCTGGATCACGGGCGCGAGATAGGGGACGCCGCGACGCTGGCCGGGCCGCTGCTTGTGAAACAGAAGTTGTGCTAGGCGTTGGCCCGTTTTCGGATCGCGGGTCGGGACGGGGTTCCACCTTGAGAGCGGCCTAAATCCAAGTGTGTCGCCAGGATGTGCGGTTTGAACCCAGTAACTGATCGGGCGTCCGTCCGCGTCTATCTCGACGCCGCCGGATACGCGCTCCGTGTCCGGCTTGTAATCGGGATTTGAGACCCGGTCTGCCTCGACCAATTGGAGCTTGGTGCCGAACGCATCGCCACGGCTCGGTCGAGTCGTGGCCGGGTCCCAAAGAAAGCGCCGGATTCGCAGCACGTCGCCCGACTCCAGCACCGCCCGGAACGCGAGGGATTGGAGTTGCCCGAAGGTCAACTCGGATTCTATGTCGCACTCGGTGGTCTCCGACCACAGGTTCCACCACCGGAGTGCTTGCTTCTCCCATGCGTCGGCCTGCTCATCGCTGAGCCCCAAAACGTCCTGATCGATGTGTGGCTGACAGGTGAGCCCAGCGCCGACGGTCGATGTCACGGTCGTGTTCAGCGCACCGGCCGCTAACGGGTTGTTGCGGACCTGATCCCGTGACCGGGCACGCATCTTGTCTAGGCCGGGATTGACATCGCCTCGCGCCGATCGCACCAGGGGGTTGTAGCGCTGGAGCGCCTTCTTGTCCGATTTGCCTGCGTCGTATCCACCCCCGTCGAGGCCGAACAGGAAACCGAGTCCGGCCCGCGCCCGCAGTCGGTCCATCGCTCTCGCTGGGCTCACATAGCCGACCACGCGGTCGAGAAGATTCAGCTTCAGTGGGGGCACGCGGATCTCCATTAGCGCGGCACCACCTGGCGCGGACCTCGGCCCGAGAGCCTACGCACCCTATTGCGTGCCCGGGAAATCGCCTTCTCGAGGCTATCGAGCGACGAATAGCGTGTCATGCGACTGTCGATCCGGACCTCTTCTCCGCTCGCGATCACGTCCGCACGTGCAGCGATCAGCGCGTCCAGTTCCGCCTGCGCAGTGTCGATCTCGGCTTGCGTAGCCATCGGTCTCCGTAGCTACAACGCGAAAAAGCCCCCTCCCCAGCGTCTGCTGGCAAAGGGGGCCTCACGTATTTGGGCCCAAAGTTTCTGTATGACTCCGAGTTTCCCCGGCTACCACATCCTACGGTGTTTACGTGGGTGCGTCAACACTACATACGGTGGCACGCTGGAAAGCACCCGCCGTGAGCGCATAAATCGCATTGCATTGACGGCCGCGGCCCATCTCCCACGAGCACTGATAGGTCTGGACGAGTTCGTGGGGAGCGTCTAGGCCCCACTTCTCGATCTGCTTTGCCGTGGCCCGTACTCGAGGTGGCGACCCGCAGCGTGGGCAATATGTGTCTAGTCGGTAAAGTTTCGGCGCCGAGTTCACGAAACCCCCCTGGAGCGGATGCGACGACCCTTGGCCACAACCACCGCCGGATTGCTACCTCCGCTCACGATCGCCGCCATCTCCCCGAGCCGCTTCACGACCACGTCTCCCATCGTGTAGAGTGCCGCAATATTGCCCGCCTCGAGGTCGATACTCTCGTTCCTGGCGCGTACCTGCTTGAACACCTTCCGGAATCGGCGGCCTTGACGGACAAGCCTTAGCTGCTCGGCCGCGAATTGAGCGAAGTACTCCGCGTCGGCCCCAGTGCGGGTGGGCACACAGAAATGCATGTATCCCGGCCCGCCCGGCTCGGCGGAGCCAGCGGTCAGACGCAAACGCCTGAAGAGGATCGCCTTGAAATGGTGCGAATCGACCCTCCAGGGCTTGACCTGGTCGCGGGTCTTTCGGGTGGCGCGCGACAGCGTCTCTCTCAGACGTGAGTCCGAACCTTTCGCCGAGTACACGCCACGCAGCTCCCTACCGCGAACGAACCGGTGCACCCGATGCGGCAGATACCCAGAGTCGATCATCGCCACGCGGATACGCAGCTTCGCGCCCGACTCGTGGTTGTAAGCTCGAGCAAGGTGATGTTCTAGTTCCGACCATAACTCGTCCTGTTCAGGATCACCGTAAATCCTGTGATGGCCGATCAGCCACGACTCCTCACGCTCGCCCCAGCCGCGAATCGAGAGTTCGAGGCGATCCGCTTGGACATCGACGAAAGCCGTCAATACGCCCACACCATGAGGGATCTCCTCCGGGTACTTCTCGGCCCTGCTAGCGAGATCCCCAGGCTCGAACGCTTGGTCGCGCTCCTCCCACGGTTCGCCGAGCTGGAGGTTGATGAACGTCTTGAGTTCTTCAGGACTGCGCTTCTTCTCGAGCCATAGCGCCGCGAGCTCCGCCCACGTGACCCACGGCGAGTAGAGCGCAGAGAGATGGAAGCCGGGAAAGCGCCCCGCCGGGTTCGTGGGGCACCACTCACCGAGCTCGAGCATCCGGCGCTTGTCCACTTCCTCGATGATGGCGCCACAGTTCGCACAGACGTAGACCGCCGTCCCCGGTCGATGGAGCGCCTCACCCTCCACCTCCTCGGTCTCCCATTTGACGTTCTTCCACTCGAGGACCTGGCGATGCTCGCAATGAGGACACGGGACGAAGTAGCGGCGCCGATCCGATGCGAGCCATTCCGGCCAGATGCGGCTCGTCTCGAGGTCGCCAGGCGAAGAGACGAGCAAGACTTTGCGGTTCCAAAAATTGCGCGTGCGCTGCTCGCCGAGTGCGATCGGGTCGCCCTCCGAACCGACCGAGGAGGGGTATCGGTCCACCTCGTCGAAGAGCGCGTCGCGTATCGGCCTCGAGGCTAGACCAGACGGAGAATTGGCGCCGACGATCGAGAGACGCCCACCGGTGAACGTCTTGTGGAGCATCGTATTCCCCGAATCACGGGCTCGAGGATCGGCGATCTTCGCTCGCAGCCGAGCGGTGTCACGGATCATTGGAGTAAATCGGTCCTTGGACCAAATTTCAGCCATGTTCAACGTCGGCTGCACCACAAGGATCGGTCCGGGATTCTGATCGATGCTTCGACCGACGTAGTTGTTGACGACCTCGGTCTTGCCGACCTGAGAAGCGGCGACCCAGCACACGCGCCGCACCAAGGGATCGCCGAGCGTGTCCATGATTTCGCGGAGGTAGGGCACACGGCTCGTGCGCCACGGCCCCGGCTCGGGAGATGATTCAGGCGACAGTATCCGGTATCGGTCCGCCCATTGCGAAATGGTCATACGCACCGGCGGACGCAGCCTGGCGCGCATCTCGGCGGCCGCGATCCCATACGCTCGAGCCCTCGACTCCGCAGCGGCGATCACGCGGCAGATTCCCCGATCCGTCGGGCCAGCTTGGGACCGATCCCTTTGATCTCGCTTACGTCCTCCAGCGAGCGTAGATCTGAGAACGTCTCGATCCCAGCGGCCGTCAAAGCTCGCAAGCCCGGAAACTCCGGAGGCAGCCGATCCGCGGGAGCGAGACCCGCCGCCTCGAGCTCATCGGCAACTGCGGCCAGGTCGCGCAGTAGCTCTTCGCTGCACACGACCATGGTTTCGGTTGCTTCAGCCGGTGACATGATTCCGACGACCCGCGGACCCCACGAGCCAGGGATCGCGAGCAAAGCGGCGCGTGTCGCATCAAGCACCTTCGCCAAGACCGACCGGTGGTCGTCGAGGTTTACGACGAGACCCTCAGCCTTCGCCACCTCGATTCGACGACGCCGGATCTCGAGACGTTCCTTCTCAAGCCGGGCTTGGCCCAAGTCGCTTGGGCCCGACCGCGCCGCCTCCGCTCGCAAAATATCCGCGTGCGCCTGGACACACTCCATCACAGGATAGCGCCCACGACTCGCTTTCGGGAAAATGCCCTCACTCGCGAGTTGCTGGATCCGTCGAGGGGTCACCTTGAACAGGTCCGCAAGCTCTTGGGCACTCGCGTTTCCTAGATCGAGAATCCGAAGGCCCTCCCAACCAAAACGAAACCGAAACCGACTTTTTCAAGGTCTGTGGCTAGCGAAATTCGGCACTCTTGCGTGACCCGTCGGGGGAAGTGACGAGAAGGACCCCGCAGCTTCTTACGTCCGCCACGAGGCCCAACAGCTCGCTCCGAGTGGGTAAAAACAGCGGGGTGTGACGGGTGTGACGGGCCTGTAGTATTGTTTTGAATACGCGCGCGCGTGGAGGGGAACCTCTAGACCCTGTCACACCTGTCACACTTGGGGTAGGTAAGCCATTCTTGACCGGGCTCTCAGAGCGCATCAGTCTGCTCCTGGACGTGATTTCCGTCCTCAATACCGACCCCGAGCCAAAAACGGCGCTGTCTCCGTTTCCCCGAATCATCGGTGTAACGTTTGCGCTTCTGGCGGCAACCGTTTTCGTGGAGCCAGTCGCCCATGTCTTTGGACGGCGGATCGATTCCCTCTGCGGCTGCCCATTCGGTGAGTCTGCCTTTGGGGTTGAATATTCGGACCCCAGGCACGTCGCCCTCCCGCATCTCGATCAGCATGTCCATCTCGGAGCCGATCGCAGTCCCGCTCACCGCGCTGTCCTCACCGCCCGATCGAAGCTCGCCTCGAAGTTGCTCTCGAAGCTCTGCTCGAACACGGTCTGGGCCGTGACCTCGAACTCGAGCGAGGGCTCGATTTCGGCTTTCGGCGTGAACGAGAAGAGCATCCTGAGCTTTCCGACGCGACGCTGACCCCGTGGCTTACGCTTTCCCCCACGCCGTCCAAGCCGCTGCAATATCGCCCCGGTGCCGTCAGCCCTGCGGATCATGAACGTGCGCTTCTTGCCCCTGTCGACCTCCGCCCTCGGGCCGCTGCCCCAGCGTTCGAACTCCAGACGCCGGGGTCGCATGACCCGCGACACCACACCGGTCTTGCCCCGTCGCACTTCATCGGGCACGGCCAGGCGTGTGCCACGAGGCCGCACTGTCCCACCCTCCTCGAACTTGAACAGGAACTCGCGCGTCCGATCGATCTCGACGATCGCCTCGAGGTCCCGCTTCGTGCTGAACTTGCTGAACTTCACACCCTGCAGCACGTAGGCCCGGCGGATCGTGAAGCGTTTGCGCATGCCCGCACGCTGCTCCGTCTGGATGCCCCTCGCGGTCTGGTTGATCGCGAGCGACGTCGCGAACGGCACCTGGTCGCGGAACAGGAAGCGGAGCGAGCGCGCAACCTCGCCCGCGTTGCTGTCCACGTCGATTCTCATGCCACAGCCCTTGAATGAAAAAACCCGACACCTCGATCCCTTGCGCGCTCTGGGGGTCGTGGTGCCGGGGTCCCGGTATGGGGTGCCCGACGTCGCTTTTACTGTCTACAAAGCTAGGGCTTCTGGTCCTGCCGGGTCAACAGGAGCAGGTCGTCTCGTGCATCACGTGTTGTTATCGTGTTCCGTAACGCGATAATGCACGATCAAAATGATGGGTAGTGTACTAATTACCCTCGAAGGGCCTATTCGCCATCCTCGGATGCGACCGGCTGCCGTGTGATCCGTCCCTTGTACATCTCAAGATTCGTCGCGATGGCCTTTTTCAGTAGTTCGTAATCGGCCTCGCTCATGGGGATTGGCATCCGCAAAGTAGCAGTTCCGCCATCCAGTAGAACCGGGAGATCAAACGGTTCACTAGCTCTCATGCGGTACCCCCTTTGTGGACCCATGAGCCAACGTTCTGAGAAACGCTAGGATCAACCGAAGGGACGGGGGTAGGCGGTCGCGTTCGTTGCCCGCAAAGGTGATGACCGTGACCTCCTGCCCCCAACTCGTATACCGACGAGTCACGTCCTCAATGTACCGGACGTGACGGGCGAGACGATGGGCATGTGAGTCAAATGCTCCAGCCATCGGGCGGTTCAACCATAGCCACAGGTGGCCAGCGTCCCGCTCCCCGCCCTGTCTTACATGGCCCGCGCAGGACTGAAGGGTGCAGACGCCCGGTAGCGCGTTGATGCGGTCGCACCACGGTACAATATCGGGATCAGGGTAACCGACACCGCCGGAATCTCCCTCTGGGACGAGCTGTACCTTCGCCTCACCCCACGACGCCAAACAAATTCCTTGTCGGCGTTAGTCAGCCATCGATTCTCTGAAAACAGATTTTCGCGTGTCAACCCCTTCGGCCCCTTCTCAAGATTCAAACTGACCCACTACCAGGTCGTCGGTAGTGTCCTAGTTTGAAGTGGTCGGCTTGATCCGCTTCCGCTGTTCAGCACTACGGACACGCGGGTTTTCGTCAGTTCAGCCGCCGCCGGGCTCGCCTTCAGACTACTGGAGACGACATCGGGAAGCGGTGATTTGGCCTTGAAGGTGTTGGTGATGGCCAGTCACGCCCCCCGTTGAGGTGGTGGTAGGAACTGCTGGTAGACGAACCTCCCGCCTTTCTAGCTCTTTATCAGGAAGAAGAGCTGTGCGCAGGCGACGAAGAGGGTCAGGAAGGTGAGAACGACGACGACCCGGGTCAGGACGGTCGTGGTCCGGTTCAATCGCTCCACAAAACGCTTGGTGAGGACCGCGTTCAGCGTGATGCATCGATTACTCGCCTTGAGCCAGACCTGGCCGCTACGGAGAGGGGTAGAGCACAGTACATCCAGGTAGGCCAAGAGCCGGTCGTCATCTTCCTGCCGGTAGCTCCTGTCCTCGAATGCGACGTTCACGTCGTCATGTGTGACAGTCATTGACTTGTTTCCTCTGCGGGCCAGGCGGAACGGTTCGCGGAGTACAACCCCGTCATGAGCCGGCGGGTCCTGCGACCACGGTTTCCCGCTCCGTGTCCCCTCGCTCGTCCGTGCTGTCCAGTGTCCGCCATTCCACCGTCCGGATGCGGCCCGCTTTGAAGTGCACGTATAGGTGGCCCGTGTGCTCGTTCTCCGGCAGTAGACCTAGCCGTGCATCCACGATCTCCTGGAGCACCCTGCGGACCTCGGTGTCGCTGCTCACCACCCCATGTCCACGATCCAGCGCCAGGCCCAGACGTTCAGCGCGATCACCGATAGCAGCAGCCCGCTCAGAAGGCCGACCAGGATGAGCGTCGTCACGAGACCGTAGAACGTCTTTCGGATGCGGGGGCCCAAAGGAAGCTCTGGCTTCATCGTGGTCTTGCCGTTGCTCCTCATGCCACCGCCCTCACGTCTCTGGAGAGACCTCTTCGATGCTCCGCTCGTCGGCATACGGCTCGATCTCGTTGTAGTAGGCTGTCACGCCGCTTCATGCCTCACCACCCGCCTTCCTGCCTTCCCAGTCGTGCCTTCTCGGGAGTCCATCATCCGCCCTCTGCGGCCATCGCAATATCTTCGCGAATCTCGGACTCGCCACTCACGCCACGCTTCTCCGGTCATGCCCTTCGACCGTGATGTGCCGGAAATTCTGGGGCCCGAGCCAGACCAGCGAGCCAGATTTGAAGCTCGGCGAGCGTCACGATCTGGTCCCACCAGAATGCACATGGGACACATCAACCACATAGTTCCGGCCGGTCGGACCAGTTTTTGCATAGACCGCAGCATAACATCTGCCAAAAGTGGTCGCGTGGGGGGTAACTATGTGGTCCATGTGTCTCATGTGTCGCTCTCAACTCCCGATCGATCGATGCTCCATGTGCGACGATGACGACGAAGTACGAGTCCTCCGATGGGCCGGTCTTTAGCCTCACGGAAGGTGGCCCCAAGACTGGCTCCCGTGGCCCCGACCACCACCACGTCGTGGGGCCAAGGACGCGCGAAAAGCTCTCCGCTGATGATCGCTTCATATCGAAATTCGTCGTACGTGGTCATCAGGAGACACCGCCTGAAGTCCTGTACCGCAGACTCAACCCTCGGGTGTGGCCTCGAGAAGTCTGCAAGCTCCGGGATCCGTGAGATCACAGCATTCGCCAACTGTCCAACCGGTCAAGAATGGCTTACCTACCCCAAGTGTGACAGGTGTGACAGGGTCTAGAGGTTCCCCTCCACGCGCGCGCGTATTCAAAACAATACTACAGGCCCGTCACACCCGTCACACCCCGCTGTTTTTACCCACTCGGAGCGAGCTGTTGGGCCTCGTGGCGGACGTAAGAAGCTGCGGGGTCCTTCTCGTCACTTCCCTCGACGCAGGCTGAAGATGCGTTCTCGCGGTTCGCAGCTCGGTCTCAGCGTCACCGCATTTTTGACACGTGAAATCGTCGCGTTGCAAGACCTCGAGTCTCTTCTTCTGCCACTTCGGGTGTCTATAATCGCTCACAAATCCCTCTGGTTTCCTGGCCAATTCCCGACCTCGTCAGCCATCGCTTCACGAATCTGCAGATTCCGGTAACTAAGCCACACCGGAATCGAGCCCTTGTCACCATGGCGGTTCTTACCCACGATGGCCCACGTCATAGCTCCCTTGCCCTTCTCGACTTCGTAGCGTGAGTGATCGAGCATGACGATCTGGTCAGCTTCGTTTTCCATAGCAGCGCCGCCGTGCAAGCCCTGAATCGTGGGGCTGTCGTGGTAGTTCTTACTCGTTTCGCGGTTGAATTGGCTAAGCCCGACGGTGAGCACCCGATGCTCTTTCGCGAAGTTGCTGACCGAGCGCGAGACATGAGCGACCTCCTCCGGACCTGTGACGCCCGGTGATCCCAAGAGCTGCATGTAGTCAATGATGAACAGGCTGACGCCGAGCGAGCGCCACCAATTCATTAGGCCCAAAATCTCGGCGACATCGTAGAATCGTTGGTCGTTCACCTGGAACGGCGCATCATCCTCGTGCTCTTGGATTTTCTCAATCGCCACGTTCGTCTCGTCGTAGTCGAAGTGCCTACCTCTCTCTAGTTTTCGGATGTCGGCGCCCGTCCGGATCGCGAGGTTCCTGATCGCAAGTTGCTTGTGGCTCATCTCGAGACTCACGTAGCCGACAGCAACACCTTGCGTTGTGGCCTGAGCTCCTAAGTTGATAGCGAAGAGGCTTTTCCCGTGACCCGGGTTACCAGCGATGATCACGTGCCATCCCATCGCCATGCCCTCAGCTCCACCCTCGTCACCGCAGAACCTGCTCCACGTTGGCAGTATCGTCGGCACGTAATCCATGCCCGGCCTCAGTGGCCGGTTTTGGAAATCTGCGAGCCCGTCGAGATAGTCCGGCTTGTTGATTCGGTGGTCTTCGAAGTGGTCGCTCACTGAGCGCTCCTACGAAGCCCGGCGTTCGAAGAGGTGTCTCGGTGCTTGCTGTCGGGACTGAGGGCTATCGTCACCCAACGGTCCCGCCTCTCCTCGTTTCGAAAAATGCTTTCGGGGTACTGGTATTCTCGTTTGCCCATGTGGTGCTCGGATTGCGTCACCGCCTTCAAAACTCGCCTGAATGTTTCGATCGGTTCGTTCTCGCCCCTCAGTTGTTCGTTGTAGAGCTTTCGTAAAGCTAAACTTCGGGCCTTCGTTAACTTCGGTTTCCTTCCTTCCGGTAGTGTCCCTAGATTTGTGTAAAAGCGGATAAGCTGGACAGGAGGGAAAGAAAAACGGAAGCTCCTCTGTTGTTGTTCACTGTCACATGAACCCGGGAGTCCGGGTCTGCAGAGCAGGCTCGGAACCGGAGAGGAGCTTCCGATGCAAGAGATTGTGGAGATCGGTCGGGCCACGCAAGACGAGCTACGCGATGATTTGCGCGAGCTGTTTCAAGGCGCGATCCGGCTGACGCTCGAGATGGTGCTGGAAGAGGAGCTGAAGGCCATGGTAGGTGCACGCCGCTTCGAGCGGGTGGGAAGCCGGAAGGACCATAGGAACGGCACATACCTGAGGCGGCTGCTGACGAGCCTGGGGCAGATCGAGGTCGCCATGCCCCGGAGCCGGGACAACGGTTCGCCGGCCGACGTGATCGGCCGCTACCAGCGCAGGAGCCCCGAGCTCGACGAGATGATGGTCGAGGCGTATGTGAGCGGCGTGTCACAGCGCAAGATGGGCGACGTCACCGAGGCGCTGATGGGCGAGCGTGTTGGGCGCTCGACGGTGAGTCGTGTGGCAAAACGGCTCGACGAGGCCGTGGAAGGGCTGCGCCGTGCGCCGATCGAGGGGCCTCACCCCTATCTGTACCTGGACGCCACGTTCTTGGACGCCCGCTGGGCCCGCAAAGTCGAGAACGTGAGTGCGCTCGTGGCGTATGCAGTGGGCCCTGAGGGTCACCGACGGCTCCTGGCCGTCACGCTGGGCGCTGAGGAGTCGCAGCAGAGCTGGTCGGAGCTCCTCGAGCAACTCCAGGACCGCGGCCTCGGCGGTGTCGAGCTCGTGATCGCCGATGAGCACGCAGGCCTGGCAGCTGCGGTCCGCCGCTTCCTGCCCGAGGCACGCCGTCAGAGGTGTACGGTCCATCTGCAGCGTAATGTGGGGGCGAGGGTCCCCCACCGCCTACGCAAGCGCGTGGCGCGTGAGGTCTCGGTGATCTTCCAGACATCCGGACTCGCCGAGGCGAAGAAGCTCCTGGGCGAGTTCGGCGCACGCTGGAAGAAGGAGCTGCCCGAGGCCGTGGAGGTCCTGGAGCGGGGCTTCGGGGCAGCGACGCAGTTCTACGCGTTCCCCGAGGCGCACTGGCCCCGGCTGCGTACCACCAACAGCCTCGAGCGGCTGCACGGCGAGATCAAACGCAGGATCAAGGCCGCCGGCGCCTTCCCGGACCGGGCCAGCGCCCTCAGGCTCATCACGGCCGTCGCACTCAGGACCACACACGTCTGGGGCGACCGGCGTTACCTCGACCTCTCACTCCTCCAGAAACAGGAGGTCGCCCAAGCAGCCTAGCCGAAGGCGAGGAGCTTCCTCCGCTTTTACACACAAATCGGGACTTGACCTTCCTTCCCCGCAAAAAACCTCAAGCCAAATCGCCCACATCTCGGAAACGGGTTCTTTTTCCGTTTCCGGGTAGTTGTTGTTTGTCTTTGTCTCTGTCTCTGTAGGCGTAACAGCCGTAACGTTACGCGTAACGCCATTTTCGGCTCTTGTAATTTCTCGTTCTCCAGATTCCTTAAGTTCTTGTTGGCGCTGGCGATAGCGCCTCATACGTTCGGCTGCCGTGGGGTCCATTTGCCGCTCGGCCCAGCCGGTCACTACCCATTCCTCACCGTCAACAACGAGCGCCCCATCCTTTTTTGCGGCGTCCTCCATCTTCGTTACGGCGTTACGCGTAACGCACCATGTCTGGGCCGCGACGGTTGTCGATAGACGCTTGACCGCGCCCGAACTACCGTGGGCCTTCACGTAGCAGAGCAGTTCTACCCATGCGAGACGAGCAATCGGTTCAAGTCCTAATAGCCACTCAGACCGTGACCATGTGGTGTCGAGACGTATCCATCGGCCAGGCATTACGAGCGATGCCCCCCCCACTGGAACGACGGTCGCTTCATGGCCTCCCCCTCCAGCGGCCCGGCTCCTGCCACTCGCCACTCTCCAGCAGATCCAGCGCCCGCCCCGCGATCGCTTCGAAATGCCCTGCACGGTGCCTCAGATCCCGCATCGTCTCTAGCCGCTCCATCAGTTCGTCATGCGTCCCGTGCGGACAGCCCGTCAGCGTCTGCCGCGCTATACGCTCCAGCTCGCGTGGCACCAAGGCCGGTTGCCTCATTCACTCGCTCCCCTTCGGTTCATATCACAGCGCCCCCAGGAGCCTTGCAGCGTCAGCGACCATCGAGAACTCCTCGTCGGTCCCCCCATAGTCCGGATGCGTGCGCTTCGCTGCCTTGCGGTACGCGGCTTTCGGATCGGCCTGCACGTCCTTAACCGAAAGCCCTGAAAAACGAGCCAATACCGACTCCGGACTCTCCGCGGACGTCTTCGCCGGGATCTGTAGCCAGCCCGTGTACTGCTCGCCCGTCGTGGTGATGCCGTAGCGATCGAGCCGGCGGAGATCCTCGAGGCCCTTGGCGATGGCCCTGAGGTTCCCCTTCCACTCTGTGAAAGTGTCGCACGGGTACGAAAGCGGGCCGTGCTTTGAATCGAACGAGAGGATGATGCCCGGATGCTCCGGCGAGGCCGTCGCCTTGATCCAGCCATCTTTGCGGATGTGGCGACGCTCGACGGCCATCTGCAGCACGACGCTCTCGGCGTCGAGTTGCCAGAGCTCGTGATCCAGCAGAGACATTGTGGCGTCCCAGTCTACGCCCTGGACGGTGCTGCCCCTCCATCGGTCGCTCTGCTTCCGAAACGGATGCTTCCGGCGCTCCCCCGTCATCGGGCCCGGCTACCGCTCGATCGGTACAACTTTCCAGTCCATTAGACTCCCTTTTGTTTAGTTGGGTCGACGCTTCCCGCGGCGCTCCCCCATCCGACCGGGTGCCGTCGCTTCTCGTCTCGAGCCACCTTCTCTCTCTCAACTGGCCGACTCATGGAAAGCGCCTCCCGATCCACTCAATCACGGGCACCGTCACCGCATTGCCCATCATCCTGTAGCGTGGGCCGTCCGCGAGTCCTTCCGTCCAACCGTCAGGGAAGCCTTGTAGTCGTTCGCATTCGGTTGGGGTCAGCCGGCGGGGTACGGCAGCCAGGACGGCACCAGCACCTATGCCAGCCCTACCACCATTGGGCGTGAGTAGCGCGTTCGCGACCTTCACGGCATGCACCCCCGGATCGCGAGCGTCCACAACACGGCGAACATTAAGAGCCCGAGGAGGGCCGCTCGCTTCAGGCGGGGTGGGGAAGGGGTCGGGGCCTTCCGTTTCGGTGCAGCGGCCTGCTCCGCTCGATAGGCCTGGGAGAGCACGTCCTTCGCCTTGTTTTGCCTCTCGATCTCCTTCACCACGCGCTGCACGATCTCCGGGTTCTTGACCCTCTGGAGCCCGGCTCGCGTGCGCTGGTAGACGGTGACCCGGTTGAACGTCCCGGCGGGGAGGACCTCGAAGATCACGCCCTTCCGGGAGGGGAGCTCGACAGCGATCGGTAGGTATGCGCGGCGACTCATGACCTCGACTCGCCGAGCGTCTGATAGTAGAAAGCCTGGAGGAACGAAAGCGGAGGGAGCTGGTTGCCTTGTCGCATCCATAGCCAGATGGTGCGGCCGCTCCGTCCGTTGCCGTCCATGAAGGGGTGAAGCGTTTCGTATTCGAGGTGAGCTCGCCAAGAATCCACTTCGCTGTCACTGATTCTGGCGAGCAGGGATTCCAGTGCGTCCCTGATTGCTGGCCCACCACGAGGAGCGATGTGGTTTCCGACGCGAACGTCTAGGCCTTCTTCGAACCGCGGCTTGGCTGCCGCCACTTTCCACACGAACGTCTGGACGTCGAGCACGGTGATCCGCGGCAGCGCCAGCAATTCTTCATGGGCGGCGATCTCGTCCGAGTAAGGTGTACGGAATATCCCCTCGATGGCGTTCGACTGCCGGACGAATTCTTCCAGGCCGGTCATCACGGCTCGACCCTCCGAAATTCAACGATCCACACCCAGGGTTTCGAATTCCACGAGTAGCCCCGCTTGGCGTTCAACGACTCCCATAGTTCGGCGAAGTAGGCCCGGGCCAATTCGTCTTCCGTCAACGGAGGCTGACCAGGAAAGAGTCGTCCCTTCGTGAAGAACGCCGCCGCCCCCGGGGAGCCATCATGTCGAGCGAGCCTGACGAGTGGCTTCCCATCCTCAGTCGAAGGGATCTGTACACCCTCAGACCACACGTCCTCGGTCGTGATGTCCTGCACCCGCTCGGCCCGGATGTCCGTGACCTCGAGCCAGATGCGGGCGTACCTCTTTGGCATGTGAATCGAGGGGGACCAACGCACGTCCGACTCGGTCGGGATATTCTCTAGGCCGCGCGCTTCTGCGTTGCCTGGGTAGTCCGCCCGGTAGATCGAGATTCCGGTGTTTGTGACGAAGTGTGCCTCCCTCACGTACAGATGGTCTCCGATCTGGCCGTAGGGGCAGCGACGAATCCAGAGCGGGTCTCCGTGGCCGGTGCCGTCGTCCACAATGCCCACTTCCCACGTCCCATCTTTCCTTGGATGTAGCGCGTAAGACTTGCCAGGCTTGAGGACCGGGAGGTGCTGCACCACTCTACGGGTCTGGCTCTTCCGCCCGTCGAGGACCGCCCGGACCATCTCGGCGGACATCAGGATCGGGCGCTCACGCACTTCGACGGCACTCGCCATCACTCACCCCCCAAATCAAGAGACAGCATCCAAAGGGGCTCCAGCCCGATAGCACCCTGCACGCCGTAGTCACGAAGCCCCCAGTACGGCGGGCTCGTCACGACGCAGTGCACGGACTCTTCCGGGAGGGTTCGCAGCAGGTCCAGGCAGTCGCCCACGAGGATCCGCACCCTCATCCGCTCGCTCTCCTCAGACACCGCACATTCCTTCGCACTCGTTGCTCCAGAGCGTCATCTGGCCGCGCTCCTCAGCCGTCGAAAGGTCCACTTCGTCGAGCGGGACACGGGACACGTGGACGAAGCAGCTACCGGAGCTGCCCTTCCGTATCGCGCGGTCGAACTCGACGGCCTCCCGCCAAGACTCAGGCTCGTTGTCTCTCAGGTCGCGCCACTCGACGTCCGAACGGTAAGGGCACGCCACGCACGCGGACCTGGCGAGCTCGCGGCCGGGATAGGCGCGCACGAACCAGGAGAGGCAATCGGAGCGCGACATGCCGAGCTCGATCAGCGGATAGCGGTTGATCCACCAGGCATCGCGCGACGGCTTCATGCGCGTCACCTCGTCCACCGTAATGCCCATCCACTGCGTGACGGTCTGGCCCTTGGGCACTCTGTGGCGTGGGGCCACGCCCAGGATCTCGCGCACCTTCTTCTTGATCGGCGCGATCTTGTACTGGCGTGTGCATTGTCTCCGGCCCATGCCGCCGGACGCGGTGAAGAGTGGCATTGACGTGAAACGCCGCTTTGCGCTGAGCACGCCGCTCCGGATGTCGCCCGCCGTGACGCGGTAGATGGGCAGCTTGCCGTCCGTCAGGCGCCCGACCTCAGACTCCAGCCAGGCCAGGTGGCCGTAGACGCGGCGTGGCTCCCACTGCGTGTCCGCGAAGATGGCTGCGGCAGGGAGTGGCTCGAGCTCGCCTGTTGCGGCCATGAGGAGCATGACCGAGGACTGCACGCCTGCCCCAAGCGAGATCACGTGGAGGCTCATTTCTCGCGCACGTCGCCCACGTGAATCCGCACGCTCATCCGGGCCCCCTGAGCCACTTGGCGCCGGCGTCGTCGAAGATCCGGTCTATGAGCTCGCGGAAGCGGTCCGGGGCGGACCTACGCCAATGTGGGGCGTTGTGAAAACCGTTGACAAAGGTACCGACTTTCGGGCGCGCTTCGGGCCTGCAACGACGCGATCCGATACCCCCGCTACCGTGCGTATTAGGCGTATCTGTGCGGTTTAACGGGTTCTGTGAGGGTTCTGGGGTTGATCGCCCACTTCATACCCACCGCGAAGTCGGAGACTCCCTGGGTCGTGACCTCGGGTGCCGCCCCGCCCTCCTGGAGCGTGCTGCGGATGAACCAGTCCGACTCCAGGCGGAGCTCCCAGCCGTCGGCGATGCCCACCCGCAAGAGGAACGGAGTGGTGAAGTTTTCGACCTCCATACCGAGGGTCTCCGTTTCGTCGAACGCGACGGATCCTTCGATCTGGACGCTGCCCTTCCCCACCGTCGAGCTGGATTCGACGAAGTCGGGCCGGTCGGTCCCGATGGACTGGGCGGCGGCCGCTCCCGGGATGACGGCTGTTGTCAGTGCGATGAGAAGGACTACCTGAAAACGATACATTGAAACCCCGAGTCGGCGGTAAATTTAGGCAAGCCTAAAAATAAACAGGAACGCCGGCTTGCCAAGGGGCCAGTGGGGGACTTGCCAGGGGGCCCGCGGACGACCGGAGAGGCCCCGCCGCCTGCCCATCGACTTGTCCATCCCACCGCCGATGGATACGGTGCTTCGTGTTGGAGGGTCTAGCGGTAGGAATCGGCGCACGAATAGCGTAGGAGGTAGACATGACGCGACCGGACGCGAAGGGCGAGAGCAAGCAGTCACGTCGTGACTTTCTTGTGAGGGCGGGGGCGACGGCGACCGGGTTGGTCTTCGCGCCCGCACTTCTACCGGGGAGGCTCGGCGCAGCCGGGCCCCTGCCTGCCGCAGTCCGCCCCCTGCCCGCCGCAGCCGGGGCGCGGCAAGCGGTCACGAGGATCGGGATCATCGGATCAGGAAACATCGGAGGGGCGGTCGGCCTGAAGTGGGCAGAGGCCGGACACGAGATCCTGTTCTCCTCCCGCCATCCCGAAGAGCTCACGGAGCTGGTCGAGCGGGCCGGCCCCAGAACCCGCGCCGGCCTTCCGGCAGAGGCCGCCGCTTTCGGGGAGATCGTTCTCATCGCGGTGCCATATGCCGCGCTCCCCCAGGTGGGCCAGGACTACGCGCCCTTGATGCGAGGCAAGGTGGTCATCGACTGCGGCAATCCTTACCCGCGGCGCGACGGACCCATGGCGGAGGACGCGTTGGCCAAAGGGACCGGGGTCGCCTCGGCCGAATTCCTGCCGGGTGTCCGCCTCGTGCGCGCGTTCAATGCGATCAGCTACAGGTCGGTGGAAAGGGAGGCTCACCGTGCGGGAGAGCAGGTCGGGATTCCGATCGCCGGCGACGACGAGGATGCGCTCCGAATCGTGTCGGATCTCGTGGTGGACGCCGGCTTCGATCCGGTCGTGGTCGGGCCGCTCGCTCGGGCGCGAGAATTCGATCAGGGCTCAGCTGTGTACGTGACCGACATGACGGCGGCCCAGCTCCGGGAGGCCTTGGGCCTCAGGTAGCTCCCGTCACCGCCTCCTTCGCCGCAGCGAGAAGCTCCGGGCCCGTAAACGCCGCGAGGAGCGGTACCCCTAGCTCGTCCAGCTTGGCCCGCCCACCCTCGTCCCGATCGACCAGGCAGATCACGCCGGCGACGGTCGCTCCGTGCTCGCGCACCGCTTCGATCGCCCGGATCGCGCTCGCCCCACTGGTCACTGCGTCCTCGACGATGACCACACGGGCATCCGGCGGAAGGCCCCCCTCGATCCGTTGTCCAGTGCCATGGCCCTTGGCTTCCTTACGCACCGTGAAGCCATCGAGCACACGCTCCCGTGACGTGCTGTGGTGCGCAATCGCGTAGGCCACGGGGTCGGCGCCGAGGGTCAGGCCCCCAACGTGCGTCACGTCCCAGCCCGCCTCATCGATCAGATCGTATGCGATCTTGCCCGTGAGCCGTTGCCCCTCGGCGGTCATGGTCGTTTGCCTGGCGTCGACGTAATAGGGTGATTTGGCTCCGCTCGAAAGCGTAAAGTCACCGAGGCGCACGGAGCGCTTCACAAGGAGGTGCTTCAGGCTCTCGCGATCATCCGTCGGCTGTTTCATCGGGCCGCGTCCGTGGCGAATTTGGCTACGTCAATCGTGAAATCGATACTTCAGGCTTTGGGCGCCTCGAGGTCCGCGAACCCCTCCCGGATCTCCGGCGGTACCCGCATCGCACGACGGCCCTCCCCGATCCACACGGCCACCACGCGAGCTCGCGCCACGGGCGTCGATTCGGCCTCCCCCTCTCGGGGGTCTCGGCGGGCCTCTTGGAGCATGACCATGCTCGCGCGCCGGAACTCCCCCGCCCAGGTTCGGATCCGCAGCCGGTCTCCGAGAAGCACCTCGCTCAGGTAGTCCACCTCGATGCGCACAACATGGATCGCCCAACCCCGTTGCGCGAGTACGTCATACGTAAAGCCGCAGCGAGCCAGAGCCTCGAAGCGGGCTTGTTCGAAATAGTTGAGATGGACCGCATGATTGACGTGACCGAAGGAATCCAACTCGTAAGCGCGGGCCTCGATAACGGCTTCGGCGACGCTCAGTTTCTTTCGCCCTCAGGTCGCGAGAGACGCGGTATGCGATCCCTCTTGGTTCCCCAGGGCAGTGATCGCGTCGACGACCCCCGTCACGGCGCCGTCTGCGTTCCGGAGGGGGGTCGAGATCACTTCGACCGGAAGAACGTTGCCGTCCTTGTCGAGCAGAGGTGCGTCGTATCGAGTGCGTTTCCGCTCCCGCC
This sequence comes from Longimicrobiales bacterium, assembly GCA_965248195.1. Lineage (GTDB taxonomy): Bacteria > Gemmatimonadota > Gemmatimonadetes > Longimicrobiales > Gaopeijiaceae > UBA822. Next base: position 855,887 of record CBDFIQ010000001.1, read on the forward strand.
GGGCCGTCATCCGTGAATCGCCATCCTTCCAGTTCTCGGTGTCGAACAGCAGATCCTGGGCCTGCTTCCCGTCCAGATCCTCGGCGCGGTGCCCTGTCAGGTCGGTGATGCGCGAGTTCACGTACACGATGCGGTCGTTGAGGTCGGTGATGATCAGACCCTCACGAAGCGACTCGACCACCGACCGGAAGCGAGTCTCCGAATCGAGCAGGGAACGCTCGGCTTCCCGGTCCTTCTGGCGGGCCGTGTTTTGGAGCGTGACGGATACACCCGTGGCTGAGGGATTGATATATAGGTCGAGCCACGGTCCGTCTTGTTCCAGCTGGCGGCGGAGCCGAGCGGGCCCCCCGCCACGGATCGCCTTGCGAACCTCTGCGACGATCGACGTGTCCTTGATGCCCTTCATGGCTTCCGCGAGGCCACGGCCTACAAGGGCGTTGCCCTCTACTCCGCGTTCATCGAGCCACCGAAGGGCGGCCGGATTGAGGAACGTGAAGCGAAGCTTCTCATCAAGATGGATGAAACCATCGACGTTACTGGTCGCCGCGGGTGGCAGCCCCACGGGCACCTCCACCTCCACAGCGCTCGCGGCCGCCTCCGCTCGGCAGGTCTCCACGATGAGCGACATGCGGTCTCCGATCGAGGCGGCAAAGATCCTCTCGCCTTGCGTCCAGGGGCGAGCCGAGTGATGGGCGATGACCAGCGCGCCGACCACTTTCCCGCGGACCCGGATGGGGACGTCCAAGCGACTCGCGGCGTCGGGGCCTATCCTACCCTGGCCCAACAGGATATGGCCATCAGGGTCCATCTTGACGTCCGAGCTCACCAACACGCGGACTTGGTCGAGCGTCTGGAGATACGGCCCTGTCTGCGGGACCGAGATCGAGGGTGCCGCCTCTTCCCTCCGTCTCGTTGTCGCGTAGTGCAAATGGTCGAGCCTCCACAGGGCGCGGTCCTCACTCAGAAACCAAAGCTCCCACCGGTCGCGCTTCCACGCGCCGCCTGCGAGTTCTGCGACCTCGCGCAGCACTGCCGCTTCATCCGCCTCGGCGCTGCCGCTCCTGCGAGCTAGCGTGAGTAGGATCTGGTCGAGTTCGTGGAGGTGGATCTCCTGGATTTGGTCAGTGAGGGCCACCTCCTTCTTGGGCGTAACCTCGACGAAATAAGCGACACGCCCACCCTTGAACGGTTTCTGCTGGATCACCTGACACGTGTGCTTGAGCCAGCGCTCCTCCCGCCCGTCCCTTGCGCGAACGAAGAACTCGAAGGGCACGGCCGTTGCGGCGGCCTCATACCCTGCCATTAGGCCGGCCTCAACCACCTCCGGCTCCTCGACCAGGTCCTTCAGCTCCTTGTGTACGAACTCCGAAATTTTGCGTCCGATCAACTTGCTGCGGGTCAGGCCGAAGAGATCACAAAACGTGTTGTTGGCCCAGGTGATGCGAAGTGCGGGATCGAGGAGGAGCGTGCCGACCGGTGAATGGTCCAGGAGGACGTGGTCTCCGCCCCTAGGTGCGGCCCCTGTGGCGGCTCTCTTTGAGGTGCGAAGCAGGACCCACCCAGCGGTCAGAATCAAGGCGAACCCTGCAACAACAAAAACTGGTGTCATACTCAACCGGGTCGGCTCTGCCTCGAGCCGGCTTCCATTATTGGTATTCTCTTGTATGCACGCCCGGCCGACCTCCTTGCCGGTATTCGGGCAGGTACCTAACCTGGGCGACTTCCACGGATCAAATACTCCCCTTGCGCGGGCCCGTTACACTGGCCCCGCCGGGGACCTGAGAGCGGGTTGTCGCTTGCCAGTCCTCCTATCTAAAGAATGGCTCATCTGGGTAGCCGGTGTCCAGTTGTTCATGGTACAGTCGGCAACCGCAAAGGGCATGCCAGGGACCGGTCCTGCCGTCCCAGCCGCGCGGACCGAGCTGGGGCTGGGACAGGCGCCCCAGCAAACGCCCGAGGCGTTGGTGGTGCTGGCGGCATCGAGCCTCCAGGACGTGTTGCCCGATGTGGCCCGAGCCTGGCGTACCGCGGGAGGCGTACCCGTGCGCTTCAGCTTCGACGCGACCTCCCGGCTGGCGCCGCAGATTCTCAGGGGTGCTCCGGCGGATGTCTTCATATCGGCCGACGACGTATGGATGCAGTGGCTCGATGAGCGGGGTGGCGTGGAGCGTGCGTCCATCCGACCTGTGGCGACGAATCAGCTCGTCTTCGTGGTGCCTAGAGGTGCGTCTGATCCGCCCGGAGACCCCGGTTCGGTGGCGGGCGCCGATCTCGCTCGGATCGCACTGGCCGGAGAGAATGTCCCGGCGGGCCGCTACGCGAGGGCGGCCCTCGAGAGCGTAGGGGCCTGGAGCTCGGTCGAGCCGCGCGTAATTCGTGGCGGCAGTGTGCGCGGGACCCTCGAATGGGTGGCCAGGGCCGAGGCGGACGGCGGCATCGTGTACCGGACTGATGCGTTGGCGGAGGACCGTGTGAGCCTGGCGTTCGCGTTCGAGGGGGAGGACTATCCCGCGCCGACGTACCCGGGGGCCGTAACCACTTGGACCGAGCACCGTGAAGCCGCGGAGGCCTTCCTCGACTTCATGAGTGGCGCGGAGGCCGTGGCCGTGCTTTCCGCGGCGGGTTTTGGGCCAGCCACCGACGGAGCGGAGAGGACGCAGGTGGCTTCGTCCACTTTGGAGACGTCGGCTGTGTTGGATCCGTGGTCGGCGGTCCGACTGTCACTCATTGTCGCGTTCAGCGCTGTTCTCTTGGGCTTGGTTCCGGCGGTCGCCATGGGGTGGGTTCTGGCCCGCCGTGACTTCCTGGGGAAGAGCTTCGTCTCGATGATCGTCATGGCCCCGTTGGTGGTGCCGCCCGTGGTAACCGGCTTCCTGCTCCTGAGCTTGCTGGGCCGGGAGTCCGCCCTCGGCGGGTTGCTCGCTGCGATGGGCCTACCGATTCCGTTCACGCTCTTGGGGGCGACGTTGGCTGCGCTGGTCGTGGGTTTTCCTCTTTACGTGATGGCGATCCGGGCAGTGTTCGATACCGTGGACCGGCGTTTCGAGGAGGTCTCCTGGACGCTTGGAGTCCCGAAGGCACCTACGTTCCGGCGTATTTCCCTGCCGTTGGCTCTTCCCGGCATCGCGGCGGGGGCCGTTCTCGCCTTCGCCCGGTCGTTGGGGGAGTTCGGTGCGACCGTGGTGCTCGCTGGAAACATGGAGGGCGAAACCCGCACCATCGCCCTCGCGGTCTACTCATTATTAGAGTCGCCCTCGGGCCAGGGTGCCACCTGGATTCTGGTGATCGCCAGCGTGATGCTTTCCCTCGGGGCCCTCCTCGGGTTCGAGGGGCTGTCGAGATGGCAGCGCCGCCGAATGGAAGACCACCATGGCCACTGAGGGGGGCATCCACGCCACCGAAGGGAGCGCGATGGGCGCTGAAGGGTGGGGGCTTCATGTTCGGGTGCGTGTTCCGCTGGACGCCATCGACCTCGACGTCGACTGGCGGCCCGAGCGGGATCGCGTCGCGATCCTAGGTCCGTCGGGGTCGGGAAAGAGTACCCTCCTGCGGGCGTTGGCCGGACTCGAACCCAGCGCGGAGGGCCGCGTGGGCTTCGGTGACGAGGTCTGGCTAGACTCCGACTCCGGGGTCAACATGCCCGCATGGGAGCGGAGGGTCGGGTGGGTGCCGCAGGACGCCCTGCTTTTTCCCCACCTCTCACTCAGAGAAAATCTCGCCTACGCCGGGGCCGGTGAGTCCGAGGTCGAGAGAATGGCCGAATCATTGTTTCTCTCCGACTTGCTCGACCGGCGTCCCCGGTTTCTCTCCGGAGGCGAACGCCAGAGGGTGGCCTTGGGCCGGGCTCTTCTCTCGGCCCCAAGGATGTTGCTTCTCGACGAGCCATTCTCGGCGCTCGACCGACCCCTCCGCGGGGAGATCGCCGCCATGGTACGAGCATTCGCCCGTGACAGCGGGACACCCATCGTTCTCGTGAGCCACGACGAGCATGACGCCACGCTCCTGGCCGACGAGCGTTGGGTGCTCGTCGCGGGCAGCCTTACCGCGGACGGAGCCTCGCTGTAGCCCGACGGTTCGTGGAAAGTCATGATGGACTTGGGGAATCCCACGGGGTAGCGACCCGGGCCGGTGCAAGCGTCAGACCGTGCCTTGGCGGTGGAGCGGGTTGGAGGCCGGCTTTGAAACCCGTGGATTATTCGGGATTGTCACTGGGGCCGGAGGCACGGGAGTCGGGATCACCCGAGTCGGGGTCACCGGACTCGTCCGACTTCACCGTAGCGTCCTCGACGCTCTCCAACATCTCGTTCATCAACGATCTCATCGCCTCATCCACAAACCCCTGCAAATCTTCATCTGACAGATCCCAGAGCCCGTCGTCGCAGTCCACCAAGAACGTATCCGTGTCCCCCTCGGCCCCGAAGGCCAAGACCGGCTTGCCGCCTTCCGCCTCGAGCCACAGCGTCCAACGCACAGCGTTCCGAGGGTCGGTCCAGTGGCGATCGCTCTCATTCCCGAACTTCTTCCTCATCCGATCCCGCCACGAGATTTTTCGCCGCTTCCCGCGCCTTGGTGGACGCCGGTAGTGCGCAAGCTTCGACTTGGAATACGAACGGATCGGGCTATCCGAGGCTGCTTTTTCGATGGCCTCGAGGAGCTCCTGGGGGTCAATGGGCTTGCTGAGCGCCGCGCAGGCACCCTTGTTCTCCGCCGTAGCGAGCAGCGCAGGGCCTTTGGCGGAAACGGCAATGATCGGCGCGTCCGGGAACAACGCTTTCAACGCCACGATGAATTCAATACCACCGACGTGAGGCATGAGAAGATCTGTGACGACGACGTCGATGCTCTTTTCTCATGTAGATCTTGAAGGCTTGTTCGCCATTCGAGGCGAAATAGGCCACGTGACCCTTTCCCTGGACGATGGTTGCCAAGGCCAACCGATCCGTCTGTTCGTCTTCGACGATGAGCACACGTGCCATGATACCAAATCCCTACTCCGGCCGCTGGGGGGGAGCGGATTGGTGAGTGTGCTGCCGTAGGACATGTGCCAGGGATTATAAACCGCGGGCAAGCTTTTCGTTCGTCGGCTATCTCGGGCCTATAGCCCCCCGACCTTTCCAGCTCGTCCGCCAGCTCCGGCGCCAAGGGGGGGTGCGGCGCCGAAGGGGGGGTGTCCGGATTTTCCCGCAAGCAAGAAGGCTAAGGGTTAGAAGGGTTAGGAGGAGGCACGAGGGGCTGAGGTCGTGCTTCTTCTGCGGGAGGCCCAATCCGAGCGTCGAGGGGCTCGCCTCTGGTTCGGTGGAGCGATAGCCGTCTATCTCGTCGCGGCGGGTGTCGTCGGCTTCCTGGTATGGCGCAGCTTCCACGGGGCAGCCCGCGCCTAACGAAGCCCCATCCATCATCCGGGCAACGCGGTCCACGGATAAGGTCAACATCCTGGTAGGCCGGGAGGGCGTGGCAGGGGCGGGTGTCCGGACAACCTGTGGGCGTCGGGCTTTACGTCAGCATATGGCGCAAACAGCCCGACGGTACCTTCGGCCTAGCCTGACGGTACCCTTCGGCCTAACCCGACGGTGCCCTTCGGTTTAGCCCGACCGAGGCCCTGAGACCTCCGGGACCACCACCAGGAGTGCCTGAGGCACCGCCTCGATGATCACCTCGGCACCCTCGGCCTGCCAGAGCTCCCCGTCGACCTCGTATTTCGGTGGCGTGGAAAAGCGCACCGAGAAGCGGGCGCTTTGGCGCATCTGGACATGCGGAGATTGCACGTGCCGCCCCTTGGGGGCCGCGTTGAAGAGACGCCACCGTTTGAATGCCGGCGTGTTACCGATAACACACGCGTCCAACCGCCCGTCGTCGAGTTGGGCCTCCGGAGCGATCAGGAAGCCGCCACCGAAAAAAGGCGCGTTCGAGATGGTGAGCATGAGCTGCTCACCGTCCACCGTAGGTCCATCACCCTCGAGCACCAACGGGACGCCGGAATAGGAAAAGAGGTTCTTCAGGGCGGTCACCTTGTACAGCAGCTCACCCCGCAGGAATCGGGCGCCTAATGTGTCTTCGATGACGGCTACATCGAATCCGAATCCTACCAAATTGAGAAAGTTGCGACCCCTCGATGTCCGATGTGGGCCCGCCTGTGCCCTCAGCGGGGTCCCTCCGGTGATGACCCTGCCCACGTCGACGCAGCGGACGACTCCCCTCGCCAGGGTCCGGACGGCGATCTCGGGATTACGCATCGACACGCCGAAATTGCGTCCGAAATCGTTGCCCGTGCCGGAAGCGAGAAGGCCCAGCGCCACGTTCGCCTTGCCCGAATCCACGATCCGGTCGGCGATGTTACTCCACGTCCCGTCCCCGCCCACCGCGACGATGAGGTTGAACCCCTCGGCGATCGCCCGCTCCGCGAGGACAATTTCTTCGCCGGCCCGTGAAGTGGCCGCGTGCATGAAGCCCGGAATGTGTTTCTCGAGCAACGAGAGGAATCGCTTGATTCTTCGCGCACCACGGCCGCGCCCCGAGGCCGGATTGAAGATTACGAAGACACGACGCCCATTACTGTGCACGGTCTTTTTAGAGTGCTTCGAGCGGAGCGAAGACCTCCACGCCCTTCTTCATCCACTGCTCCCGAAAGGGCGCGTCCGCGATCTCGTCTATGGTCAGCCCGTCTGTCATCTCGTGGGGATGGATGACGAGTGAGCCTCTCTCGAACTCGTGTTCACTGTAGCTTTCGCCCCTCATGGTGATGTCCGACTTATAGAGCCTTCCGGCGTCGGACACGAAGGTGTGAAAGAGCAATTCCGCTGGCTCGAAACGGTGGCTCGTGCCCGTGAGCTCGAGGATCGGCTCCCCATCGGCGCTCGCCGCAGCGCAAATCTGACCCTGGGCCTCGGCGAAGGTGACCACGACGTCCCGCTTGAGGTGCGGCAGCTTCCAGCGCGCGACCCCTTCCCTGCGGCCCTTCTCCGTACTCGTGGCTATGACGAAGGGGAAAAGGGCGGCCTTCGGTAGCGGGTCCCCGGGCTTCACGAGTGGCGGCACGAGGACAGCGAGCACCAGCTCTTGGTATACGCCTCCGTCACCCTCGTAGAAATCGAAGACAGTGACGGAGAGAACGCTGCGCTCGTGCTGGACCTCGAGGGGTTGGAGGCACGATGGGACCAGCCGCCGCGCGTCGGACGTCGGCATCTCGAAGAGACAACTCAGCCCGTGGTTGAAGTAATAGTGCCCTCGGTCGTCGGGCATATGCCATACCTTTGCAGTACGCTTGTGATGATCCCAACTCCCTCCTCCAGCTCCTCCCGGGAGTGGGCGGCGGAGATCGACATCCGGAAGCGGGACCGGTGCTTCGGCACGGCGGGATACTTAACTGGGTTCAGATAGATCCCTTCATTCATGAGCGCCTCGCCGATCTCGAAGATTCGCGCGTCGTCCCGTATCATGATCGGAATCACTTGCGACTCGGAGTCTCCTACTGAGACGCCGGCCTCGCGAAGGCGCTTCTGCATGAACTCGACGTTGTCCCAGAGCTTGGTCCTCAACTCGGGCTCGGCCAAGAAGATCTCGAGGGCCCTCAGGATCCCTGCGGTCACCACCGGAGATATCCCGCAAGAGAAGGTTCGGGACCGGGAGAATCCGCGGAGGTAATTGATCAACTTGTGAGACCCGGCGACGAATCCGCCCTGGCCACCGAGGCTCTTGGAGAAGGTACCGACGTGCATGTCGATCTCGTCCTCATACCCGAAGTGCTCGGCCACGCCACGACCGTTCTCTCCGTAAATGAAGGTCGAGTGAGCCTCGTCGATCAGGATCCGCGCTCCATAGCGTTGACAGACCTCCACGATGTCGGGTACGAGCGCAACGTCGCCGTCCATCGAGTAGACGCCCTCGATGAGGACCAGCTTCTTGCCCTCGTAACGCTTCAGCTTGCGCTCGAGGTCATCGACCTTGTTGTGCCTGAAGAAGCGGCTGTTCGCCTTCGAAAGGATCATGCCGTCGACCAGGCTGGCGTGCGCGTACTGGTCGGCGACAATGAGATCGCCCGAGCGCATGAGCCCGGCGATGACCCCTACGTTCACACTGTAGCCCGTAGGGAAGAGCAGGACGGCCTCCTTGCCCTTGAACTCGGCCATGAGGTCGGCGAGCTCGTGGTGCACCTCCAGCGAGCCGCTGAGGATCGGGGATCCCGAGGCACCGTTCCCGTACCGGTGCACAGACTCGATCACGGCCCCCTTGACCTCGGGGCGGTAGGACAGCCCGAGGTAGTTGTAGGAGGCGAAATTCAAGAGGTCGCCGTGGACCTTGCCCGTCTTGGTGTTACGGATGTCGACTCGCGTCGTGGGCGAACCCTGCATGGGAAGCCCGTACAAGTAGTAACCGGACGGTTTGGAGTCCTTCCACCACTCGTCGAAGGGTTCGAGCATGCCAAAGGCATCGTTCCCGGCCCCGAAGTAGAAGTTCGTGTAGTCGTACTGCATGGCGAGCGGGAGTTGCTTGCCGGACTTGTCGTTGAACATGCCGGCCTGGCTCGTACCATCCGCTGTTTTCTCGCCCATCGAGCCCTCCATCCAAGATACCTTTAGGTCCAGCCCCAAGTGTACGTGTCGTCCACCCTGGTCCCAAGAACGATCACGGGTCGGAGCCGGGCGCCAGGGGGGCAAACCCTGAAGCTAAAAGAACGGGTGATCAGGTCCAGGCGTCGTAGGACCCGGGTGCGTCCACCACGTAGGGTCCCCCCGAGGCAACGCTCCATCGCGACACACGATCGAGGAACGGCCTGACACCCTGGGGGAAAGGTGCCGGTCCGTCCCCAAGAAGCTCCCGCGGCTGGACTCGAACCAGCGACAAGACGGTTAACAGCCGTCTGCTCTACCAACTGAGCTACGCGGGATCGGATTCTTACCAGATGAATGTAGACTGAGGTACTCTACTTCTGAGCCGGAGGGTGTCAAGGACTTCGCCGGCCAAGTAGGAAGTCTCAAAGTGACCTGCTACCCCGGGGGCCGCGAAGGGGCCGGCAGAAGGATGTGCCCGGCCAACCGCGCCGGGATTCTACCGTACGATCAGATAGACGAGCGACGCCCCGGTGAAGAGGACGGTGAGTGCATTCCCCCAGATGCTGATTTGCTCTCGGAGTTGGGAGCTTTCGGCCCTGGGCACGTAAAGCCAGTCCCCCGACTGGATCTGCAGGCCAAGGATCTCCGGGCGTATTTCGAGCGGACGCAAGTCGAGCACCGTGCCCACGCCGTTACGGACGAGGCGAACCTGGCTGGCATCGGATGCTCCGCCTGAAAGGCCCAAGTCGATCTCGGACGTCACGCCGCCGGCCAGGGCCAAGGCGTCGACCAACGTCGCCGAAGGCGGGACGAAGAACTGGCCCGGAATTCGGACCGCGCCCGTAATGTTCACGTTGACGTTGGTGACGACTTCGATGACCGGATCCGAATAGAGTGCGCCGTAGCGCTCCTCCAAGAGCCTCCGGATGTCGGCGGTCTCCATCCCGACCACGTGGACCGTCCCGAGAAAGGGCAGAAAGAGCTCACCGTTGGGGTCGACGGTGCGCTCACGGGAGACCTCGGCGAGTCTCGCTCCCGCCGACGTGTAGAAGGCGATGTTCACCTGGTCGCCCGGCTGCACCCCCGTCCGCGTCAACCCCTCTCTGCCAACGTACGTGAGACACGGAGCACGCAAAGAATTAGAGTAGGGCGAAGGCAGAGAAAACGAACATGTTGGGACTGCGAGAGAGAATGGAAGAGAATGGTAGTGCCCCTGGAATCGGGGAGGCCAAGCGAAGCGCGGCAGCTCCTGCGGACCCGGAGGTAGTAGATAGGCCGCTACGCCGGCGGTTCAGTCCATCGTACAAGCTGCGGATCGTCGAAGAAGCGGACCGGTGCACCGAGCCCGGCGAGGTGGGTCAGCTCCTGCGGCGCGAGGGCCTGTACTCGTCGCACCTGACGACGTGGCGCAAGGCGGCGCATAGCGGGTCGCTGAAGGCCCTGTCGAAGAAACGCGGCCGCAAGCCGGAGCGGAATCCGCTGGATGAGAAGGTACGCAAGCTGGAGCGGCAAAACGCACGGCTCGAGAATGAGCTCAGGAAGGCACACCTGATCATCGACGTGCAGGGAAAAGTTGCGGGGCTGCTGGGGATAAGCCTCGACGACGGGACGAACTCTTGAAGGCGGCCGATGAGCTGGCTAAGCACGTCGGTGTAAAACCGGCGTGCGCGGCTCTCGAGGTCTCCCGATCGACGTTCTACCGTCGTCGAGGCCCATCGACCGGGCAACGGCAGCCCCGCCCGACGCCCGCCCGGGCATTGAGCGAGACGGAACGAGGCGAGGTCTTCGACACGCTGTGTTCGGAGCGGTTCGTGGACCGCTCACCCGCCGAGGTGGTGGCCACGCTGCTCGACGAAGAGGTCTACCTGTGCAGCGAACGCACGATGTATCGTGTTCTGGCCTCCGAGGTGCCGGTTCAGGAACGCCGGGCGCAGCGCACCCATCCCGAGTACAAGAAGCCCGAGTTGATGGCCACGGCGCCGAACCAGGTGTGGTCCTGGGATATCACGCGGCTACTCGGGCCGAAGAAGTGGAGCTATTACTACCTCTACGTCATCATGGACATCTACAGCCGCTACGTCGTGGGCTGGATGGTGGCGGACCGGGAGAACTCGGCCCTGGCCGGCCGGTTGATCCAGCAGAGCTGCCTGAAGCATGGCGTCCAGCCCCGGGTCCTGACCCTGCACTCGGATCGGGGAGCTCCAATGACGAGCCAATGCACCGCTCAACTTCTCGCTGACCTCGGCGTGACTCGCTCGTTGAGCCGGCCTCAGGTGTCGGATGACAACCCGTTTTCCGAGGCTCAGTTCAAAACCTTGAAGTACCATCCCTCGTTTCCCGGGCGGTTCGGGGATCAGGGCCAGGCCAAGACGTTGTGTCGATCGTTCTTCCGCTGGTACAATGCCGAGCACCGCCATGGCGGTATCTCGATGCTAACCCCCGAGCAGGTCCACTTCGGGAACGCCGATCAGGTCATTGCCGGCAGGAAATCCGTGCTCCGCGAAGCATGGGCCGCTCATCCCGAACGCTTCGTCACAGGTGTGCCGAAGCCCAAACCGCTCCCGGAGGCCGTCTACATCAATCCTCCCATCCCTTCCCTCACCACACAGGATATTGCTCTCTAATTAATCCCGTAGAGTGTCCCATTGTCGTTGACAGGTTCCGAACTGGGGGAGCTCCATACGCAGGATCGAGCCGCTCGAGGCGCAGGCGCCGAGGAGAAGGGAGAGCACGAAGACGAGTGCGGCCGCACCGCCGGATTTCACCATGGGTTCGGGATCCTGTTGAGTTGAGCTTCGATGGGTTCACCTGTATCTTCTAGTCTATACAAACGCCTGATCCTGTGTCCAGATTGACGGATGGCGCAGCTCGCGAGAATCGAACTCCATCTGTTTCCTTTTTTGGGTTATCTTCTCAGGTCGAATCCCTCAAACATCTTAGAGCAGTGACGGCTCTTTTTGGCGTCAAATGTTCCCACAAAAATTGAAGAGCTTGACAGGCGCACCCTTTGGCCTTCATATGAGGAGCCTCAATTGCCCCCCCCCTCGGAACTAGAGCGGGCGCACGGAGGGACTTGCGCCCACGAAAATTTTCGACTCGGAAGAGATGAGCGGGAGAACCTACGCAGAGGAGGCTGTGGTTGCGCCGGCCGTGAATGCCGGACCGACGAACGGTGGAGTGGGGCCAACTTCGAGTGGCCGAACTGGTCGTTGCTCGGAGCTGCCTCTCAAGTCGTTCCTCGAACCAACAACCTAGTGGACGCAGAACTTACCCCCGAATCTAAGTGGAATATCGAGAGCGCCGAGGCGCTTCTCAACTCACTTAAGGGCGTGGTGTCGGCGCGAGTCGTGGCTCGCCCCGGTGGAATTATAGAGGAGATCCACCTCCTCACGGAGGGGGATGTGTCGGCGAAACAGTCGGTCCGAAACGTCGAGTCGGTGCTGCTGGCTCACTTCGGTCTGAAGATCGACCACCGAAAGGTGTCGGTCGCTCAGAAGGACGATGAGCAGGGTGACGCGGTGAAGGCTTTCGCTTTCGGAAGCGGGAGTGGAGAGGGCCGGTTCCTCTTCGTGACCCACCGCGTCGAGACGGAGAAGGCGCACCGAGTGCGGATCGCCGTCACCGTGGAGTGGGACGGCGAGCAGTATGAGGGCGAAGCGAGTGGGTCGGCGAGGGTGCCCTAACGTTGTCAGTAGATGGAGTGAAAGTGGTCGAGGCGTTCGACGGTCAGTTCGTCTTGGTTGCCATACATGCGATTCACGGACGGTCGAATCACGGCCCTCGCGGGGGCTGCGGCCGTAGAAGACACAGCCGATAGGGCTGTCATATTGGGGACGCTACAAGCCGCGGACCGTTGGGTCCGAGGCAGAATTTGAGCGGAGACCCGCAGGAACAACTTTAAATCAGGGAGAACCCCTCGACCGGCCAAGAGCGAAGCGGAGAGCGAGCGAAGCGATAGCAGCTTCTTGAGCGGTAGAAGCTGACACCTACGAATAAGGAGGTGCAGCTTATGTTTAGCTCTCTATTTCATTTTTTAGGAGCATTGCTCTTCAGAGGTATTTTGGGCCTGTAGACCGGCCTGTCGAGGGGGACTTTCTCGAATGCAGATCACCTCGCTTAGGATGTATGTTGGGATCGTCACGGCGCTCGCCGTGGGGTCCCTTTTCTTGCTGGATTGGGAGATGCTCGACTCCCTACCAGCGGAGTCCTGGCAGGGCCTGTTGTCTCTCGTCATACTGGGTCTCGTCTCAGAAAGCCTTTCCATTAAGGTCAAGCTCGGAGGAAACTCAGGCAGTTCGTCGATCACGTTCTTACCCCTGCTTACGTGCGTCCTGCTCTTCGGGCCGGTTCCCACGGTAATGCTCCATGCGGCCACTGGTACTTTTGGTGAACTCATCGTTCGCCGAAGCGAGCCGATCAAAGCGATCTTCAATATCAGTCAGTATCTGCTTTGTACGGTGGTGGCGGGCTTCGTGTTTGAAGCCCTTGGCGGTGTTCCGCAAGCAGCAGTCACCACCCCGTTCGCGATTCAGGGCGTTCAACTTGTCGGGTTCGGGCTGGTTTTCCTCACGGTCAATCAGGCCGCTGTGTCCATCGCCATTGCGATCATCGAAAGCATGCCTTACCGGAAGGTATTGGCCCTTATTATAGGCCGCTCAGGTGCGAATCTGGGTTACGATCTTCTCATAAGTCCGTTCTCGCTCGGAATGGCGTTTCTTTATTTGGAGTGGGGCATTGCTGGCTTCCTTTTTGTCATTCTCCCCCTCTTGTTCATTCGAACAGCCTACCTCAGGGCGTTTCAGCTTCAAGAGGTGAGCGCCAATCTCTTGAAGGCGCTTGTCAAGGCCATCGATGTGCGGGATCCGTACACGTCTGGCCATTCGCAACGGGTGTCGATGTTATCTCGTCGGATTGCCGAAGCGATGGGGCTCTCGACCACACAGGCCAAGTACGTCGAGACGGCAGCGCTGCTTCATGATATTGGAAAGATCGACGAAATCTATTTGGAAATCCTTCAGAAGCAGGGGCCACTCAATATGCTCGAGCGGAGGGTTATCCAATCTCATGTAACCACCGGGGTGGAGTTACTCGAGTCACTTTCATCCTACCCTGAAGCGGTGCTCGGTGCGGTTCGACACCATCATGAGCGCGTGGATGGCGGAGGATATCCCGACGGACTGGTCGGAAACGAGATCCCTATCGGCGCTCGAATTATCAAGGTGGCGGATGCGGTAGATGCGATGCTGTCCGACCGACCCTATCGAAAAGCGCTTTCAGTGCCCGTGGTTCGGGAAGAATTACTCGAGTTCTGCGGTACGCAGTTTGATCCCGGGGTGGTACATGCGATTCTGAAATCCTCGGTTCTGAACGACCACGCCGACGAGATCCTGGCAGCTGGGTTGAACTTGCCAGAGACGATCCACGGAAGCTTCTCCACGGGATCTTACCGAATGAGATCCGGGGCACCCTGGCGGAGGTTGAAGCGGTAAGCTGGATGCCGTCTACATGAGGGCTTGAATTCTCCTACCCTGATGAGTGAGCCCCAATTGTGTTGCCCTGCTCGAGACCTCCTGGGCCAGCCGGGTTGCCGAGGCTGTGTCGGTCGTTCGTAAGAGGCGAATTTCCTCCATTCGAAGCTTGATCCAACTCAAGGGCAACCTTGCTTCGACTTGTTCAGCAGTCGCGCGCAGGACTCCTAATGCACCCGGCATGTCGCCGTGGCACCGACGAACGCGAGCTCGGAAGGTGACCGGCAATGTTGGATCAAAGGACCAAATGCTTGGGATTCGCATGAGGTCATTCCTCTTGACGGCCCGCCGTAGGGCGCCCGTGTGAAGTTCACATATTCCCAACCCGGCTTCGGCGGTGAGGGAGATGTGGGCGGGCAGGGACGCTGGATCCTGACGCATTACGCGCTGAAAACACTCTAGAGCCTTGGAGATCTCTCCCAGCCGCAAGTTGAGTTCCCCACAATTGACGTCGAGAAGAACATTTTCAGCTTCGGTTTCCCCGCTCTCGACGATTTCTCTCGCTTCACCGAAGGAGACCTCCGCCGCATCGTAGTTCCCGGAATCCAGGTGCCATACGCCTCGATTATGCCGAAGTAAGAACCGAAGCAGTAGATCGCCCGCCAGCGCCGCCGCCTCCTCCGCGTCGGCAATGAGATCCAAGCCTCCGGTGGACGTTATTAGGCCCTGATAATTTAGGACAAAGATCAGCCGATTTAGTGCGATGGGTCTCTCACGGACGAAGTCGTGAGCCTCAGCCAACTGGACTGCCTTGCGAGCACTGGCGAGGGCCAGCTCGGGTACGCCGTAAAGTTGGTGTAACGTCAACACGCAATGAGCCCTGCATCGTGCCCGGGGGGTGCCGACTCTGCTCAACGCATCGGCCTCGTCGAGCTTCGTTCGAATCGCCAGGGCGTCGTCTTTCCGTTCCAATGCAAGGACTTCAATGTCTAAGGCCTTGGCATATGCCTCAGATTCCCCCTCGGCGCTGAGGGTTGATTCCATCTCGTGTAGCCTGGCCAAGAGGTCGGGAGTCAAGGCTGGATTGAGGCACAGCAGGCAATCCATTTGCTCGAGCTCGGCCTCCCAGGCCTTACTGGCGTGGCCGGCCGCTCTCAGGCCTTCACAAGCGAGCGCAAGAATGGGAGCCGCTGTAGCCAAGTCTTGGCGGAGGTAATGGAGGTGGCCCAACCTCCAGAGGATCTCACTCGCCAACGCCCCGTCCGCTTCGTTCCGCCGGGCGATGGACAGGTGAATGATGGCCTCAGGAAAGGCGCCAGATTGCTCCGCGAAGCCAGCGGCGAGCAGCGAGTATTTGACGGCCTCTGGCGCGATACCGGCTCTGTCGAGGTGCATCGCCAGGGTTCCCCAATTGGCTTCGTCGTCCGCTCCAAGAGATTGGGCCACCCGTTCGTGCAGCATCCGCCGGCGCGCCGGGCCAAGAGAATCATACACGGCCCTGCGAACGAGCGGATGCCCGATACGACACCCTGCTTCGTCTTCGACCACTAGGCGGGAACGCAGCAGCTCCTCGCTGGCTTCAACGAGAATCGCCGGCGCTTTTTTAAGCATCTTGGCCGCTTCGGCAAGAGCCTGTGTCTGTCCAGACACGGCGAGCACTGCAAGAAGACCTCGAGCCTCAGTGGAAAGCTCCGATAATCTGGGCTGAAGGAGATTCTGCACGGACGGAGGAATCGCGGGCTCGTTGGGCTCGGCCGTGAAGTCCATCCTTCCTGCGCTGGCTTCGGCCGCCAGCTCGGTGAGATAGAAGGCGTTTCCGGCGCCCAACGCACAGATCGACTCGAGTGTCCGGGATGGCAAGCCTCCTTGCGTGAGGTGGTCTACGATCGCCGCCGCAGCTGTTGGATCGAGTTCTTCCACGGCCAGGTGCTCGTAGTCCCCGTTGATAGAGGTCAGAAACTCCTGCACGCAAGCGCGCTTCTGGATCAACTCGGTGGTCAACACCAGGACAATTGTTAGATCGCCCTTGGCCCTTCGCCTCACAAACTGAATGACCGAGAGTGTGGTCTCGTCCATCCAGTGTACATCGTCGAGAAATAGCGTGAGGGGCTGACGCCCCGAGAGATGTTCGAACAGAAGAAGAAAGGCCTCCATCAGGCGCCGTGACACATTCAACGGTCCGAGGGGAGGCGGCAGGGTTTTCTCCGGTGCTCCCTGGGCTCTCGGCATGAGGCCTCTCAACACCGTTACCCACGGCTCACCCAGCACAGAAAGATCTTCTTCTGACAACTGCTGTAGCACATCGATGATTGGGTTAAGGGGAATGCAGTCCTCGAACTCAGCTCCCCGGGCCCGGAGGGTCCGCACTCCGTCCAGGCGAATCCGCCTCATCGCCTCCTCGATAATCCTGGTCTTCCCAATTCCAGCTTCTCCCATCACGACGATGAGTTGTGGCTTCGTTTTTGGTGTGGTCAGCCGCGTTTGAAGAAACTTCAGCTCCGGTCGTCGACCAACCAGGGGAGTACTGCTGACGGCGACATCAGTGTTTCGTCCCGAAGGGCCGCACTCTTTGGCTTTATGGCACAGCTCGGAGGTCGCTCGCTCTGGGAGCCACACCTTCCCGTAGGCCCTTTCCCACCGTGCCGCGAAATCCGAAACTGTTTCGGGGACCTGGTCAGCATCATCGACCATGACGAGTTGGCGTATGGAACGCTGCAAAAAACCCTCCTTCGGAGGGCAGGCCTTGACCGCCACGGATAAGAGGGCGCCCAGGTCGGCCCACCTCGCCTCCGATTCAGCCCTCGCACACGCTCTCAATAGGGCTTCCGCGAAGAGTTCCTCACTCCGTCGGGCCAATGATTCACGCCAGCTCTCGAATGCGACTGTCGGGGCATTTTCGATGCGTGAGAGAAAGTCGGTCACACGGAGCGCATCGAATTCGTGAAAATCCTGGTGTTTGACCGATTGCAGGACTCGCGTCAGGTCGCACCACCGAGCGGCGAGGTCGCTCAGTAAGAATCCTCCGTCGCCCCGCATGATCTGCCGACCGCATTTGTTCTTGACTCCAAGCAACAGCTGGCTCAACCGATGACGCTGGGGAGCCCGGTAGTGTCCCTAGATTTGTGTAAAAGCGGATAAGCTGGACAGGAGGGAAAGAAAAACGGAAGCTCCTCTGTTGTTGTTCACTGTCACATGAACCCGGGAGTCCGGGTCTGCAGAGCAGGCTCGGAACCGGAGAGGAGCTTCCGATGCAAGAGATTGTGGAGATCGGTCGGGCCACGCAAGACGAGCTACGCGATGATTTGCGCGAGCTGTTTCAAGGCGCGATCCGGCTGACGCTCGAGATGGTGCTGGAAGAGGAGCTGAAGGCCATGGTAGGTGCACGCCGCTTCGAGCGGGTGGGAAGCCGGAAGGACCATAGGAACGGCACATACCTGAGGCGGCTGCTGACGAGCCTGGGGCAGATCGAGGTCGCCATGCCCCGGAGCCGGGACAACGGTTCGCCGGCCGACGTGATCGGCCGCTACCAGCGCAGGAGCCCCGAGCTCGACGAGATGATGGTCGAGGCGTATGTGAGCGGCGTGTCACAGCGCAAGATGGGCGACGTCACCGAGGCGCTGATGGGCGAGCGTGTTGGGCGCTCGACGGTGAGTCGTGTGGCAAAACGGCTCGACGAGGCCGTGGAAGGGCTGCGCCGTGCGCCGATCGAGGGGCCTCACCCCTATCTGTACCTGGACGCCACGTTCTTGGACGCCCGCTGGGCCCGCAAAGTCGAGAACGTGAGTGCGCTCGTGGCGTATGCAGTGGGCCCTGAGGGTCACCGACGGCTCCTGGCCGTCACGCTGGGCGCTGAGGAGTCGCAGCAGAGCTGGTCGGAGCTCCTCGAGCAACTCCAGGACCGCGGCCTCGGCGGTGTCGAGCTCGTGATCGCCGATGAGCACGCAGGCCTGGCAGCTGCGGTCCGCCGCTTCCTGCCCGAGGCACGCCGTCAGAGGTGTACGGTCCATCTGCAGCGTAATGTGGGGGCGAGGGTCCCCCACCGCTTACGCAAGCGCGTGGCGCGTGAGGTCTCGGTGATCTTCCAGACATCCGGACTCGCCGAGGCGAAGAAGCTCCTGGGCGAGTTCGGCGCACGCTGGAAGAAGGAGCTGCCCGAGGCCGTGGAGGTCCTGGAGCGGGGCTTCGGGGCAGCGACGCAGTTCTACGCGTTCCCCGAGGCGCACTGGCCCCGGCTGCGTACCACCAACAGCCTCGAGCGGCTGCACGGCGAGATCAAACGCAGGATCAAGGCCGCCGGCGCCTTCCCGGACCGGGCCAGCGCCCTCAGGCTCATCACGGCCGTCGCACTCAGGACCACACACGTCTGGGGCGACCGGCGTTACCTCGACCTCTCACTCCTCCAGAAACAGGAGGTCGCCCAAGCAGCCTAGCCGAAGGCGAGGAGCTTCCTCCGCTTTTACACACAAATCGGGACTTGACCATCTCGAACTGGCATGGGTGTTCAACAACTTCCTGTTCCACCGGGACCAACGCTGCTGGGTCGTTCAGCTCGAGCCGGCGGAGCGTACCGCCCTCGAGGACCGATTCAACGACGTGCTCCGCGTACACGCCGACTTCGTCGGGGTCTGGAGCCAAGTGGACTTCAACGAAGGCATGCTCCCTTTCAAGGAGCTGCTCAACATCACTACGTACCCGGGTGGCCCCCAGCTCTGCTACACAAAGGGGACCGACGTGAGGGTTCCTGCCACGACCCCAAGTACTATGAATAGGTGATCTATCCGGTGTGGGACCGACGTGCAGTAACTAGCGGCGTGGACGGCGAGTCTGGCGGTAACCCGTTAGGAGGCACACGAACTAGCGTCGACGATCTCTTGCCGCACCCAACCGTTCTTCTCCCGTTGCGAAAATTCCAGGAGTGACGCGCGGGCCTCCCTGGTGCCGACCCGACCCAGTGCCCACACCGCATGCCCGCGCACCAGTACCTCCCCATCCGCGAGAGCCCGGACAAGAACCGGCACCGCCTCCGGTGCCCCCCAGTTGCCGAGCGCTACACAGACGTTGCGCAGCAGCCCGGCCCGCTTGGCTCGGGTGATGGCCGAGTCTCGGAACACCTCACGAAACTCTTGCTGGTCTAGGCTCAACAGCTTTTCGGCCAGCTCCACAAGCGACGGCCCGTCCAGCCCCTCTCTCGCCCGGTAGGCCTCATCTTCTGCTGGCCGAGCAAACCGCTCGTTCCACGGGCAAACCTCCTGACAGATGTCACATCCGTACACTCGGTTCCCCATGAGCGGCCGGAGCTCGACGGGTATCGGGCCCCGATGCTCGATGGTCAGGTAGGAGATACACCGTGTGGCGTCCATTACCGGGGCCCCCGACGCATCCCGCCCCAGCAACGCTCCGGTGGGGCACGCATCCAAACAACTCCGGCACGTCCCGCAGTGGTCCTCCAGGAACGGAGCGTCGGCATCGAGCTCCAGGTCTAGAAGCAGCAACCCCAGAAAAAAATAGGAACCCTGTTTCGGGTGGATCAGCATCGTGTTCTTCCCGAACCAGCCGACGCCCGCACGCAACGCCATTTCCCGCTCCAGAATGGGGCCGGTATCCACATAGACGCGTCCCTCGACAGGTCCTTCCACGGATGCGTTAATCCAGCCGTGCAGCTCGAGAAGCCGCTTCTTGATGGTGCCGTGGTAGTCCTGCCCGCGCGCGTAACGGGCGATCACGCCCCTCGCAGGATCGGCGGGTACGCCGGGGGGGTCCTCCTGGAAGTACTCATGACCGACCACGACCGCCGATCGAATCGACGGCAAGGTTCGCCGGAGATCACCGCGCCGAGCGACGGCGTCCTCACGGGCGAGATACGCCATCTCCCCGTGCCTGCCGTCCTCCAACCATCGGCCATAGAGATCCAGATGATCGCTCGGTTCGACCGTGGCGACCCCCACCAAACTGAAGCCCAGCCCTCGGGCCTGCTGCTTGAGGCGGGTAGTCAGCGTCACACCCGGTACTCCCTCCCTTTCCACTCGACATGGCCTCCGCGCATCCAACTCCTAAGAAAGATGTAGCTCACCACTCCGGCCGCTAGTGGATAGAACAGGCTGGTCCAGAGCGGCGCTCGGAGACGCCAACTGGTAAGGCTCCAAATGAGGACGCTGAATCCCGCGATCGAGGCCGACCATATCCGCCAGCTCTCTGGTCCGACCCCCGCAAGAGACATAAGCAGGATCACGGGAGGAACGATCCAGATCGCCACGCTGACCACGATCGCGGTCGGCATGACGATCGGAGCAGCCCAGCGTGGAACGGCTTGGCGAGCCCCCAGGGACACGTTCTTCGACCAGCCATCGATCAACTCATCCAGCGACCTGTACATCCGAGTTGCGAACACGGTCTCGCCATCGCGGACCACGAGCCGTTTTCCGGATCTACACAGGATCTGCGCCAACCGCTGGTCCTCGACGACCTCCCACTTTACGGCTTCATGGCCTCCGATTTCCTCGTACGCGCCTCGGTCGAAGAGAATGAACTGCCCGTTGGCGATCGCATTCCGCCAGCGCTCGGGAGGACGGGGTTTCCCGGGGTTCGGAAAGCGAAATACGATCGCCGCCATCATGTGGGTCTGAACCAACCGCTCCCAGAACGTGCCCATGAGTTGCCGGCCCAACAACGTGAGGGCATCTCCTTCGTCCTCGACTATCTCCGCTACGGCGCGCCCCAGCAAATCGGGGGCGTGAATGGTATCGGCGTCGGTGAATAGCAGCAGATCTCCCTTCGCCGCCCGGGCCCCCTGCGCGCACGCCCAGGGTTTGCCCATCCACCCATCGGGGAGATCCTGTCCTTCGACCACCACAATCCTCCGGGCGTGGTTTGGCGGGACCGCCCGCGCCATCTCCAGGGTGGCATCGTCGCTCCGGTCATCCACGACGAACACCTCGAAGTCCGGATAGTCCGAGGCGCAGATCGACTCGACGCAAGAACGGATGCTTCTCTCTTCGTTTCGGGCCGGTACGATGATGCTCACAAGCGGAGCCGCCCGATCCGCTACGTCCACCGCCGCTAGCGGAGGTGGAAGCCTGACTTTAATCAGTAGGTAGAGCGCGAGCGCGATCCAGGGGGCGAATGCGAAAGGAGGTGGCATGGGCGTTGATCCACCTTCCGGCCTCTGGGCTTACCAGCCGGAACCGGTTCCGCCTATAACACCGGGCGGCTGACGCGGACGGTGACCCGCTTGTCCGTGAAGAGTCCGCCGTCGTCGGCCCGGCCCTGAAGCACGTACGTGCCGGGCACATGGAACGTCAGCTCCGTGACCCAGCGCCCATCCTCCGGCAACTCCGGGGGCACCCAGAAGGAGGACCAGGGAGAGTTGGAGTATGGGCGGGTGTCCTCCCAGGTCGCGATCTGCCCAGGCCAAAAGCTCACGTCACCACCCACAGGCCCGCGATAGACATACCAGGACATATGAAGGCCCATGACCTTCTGCACGGTGATTCGTGAGGGAGTGCGCATAGCCGCGGCAAGATTCAGCGTCCCGTCGTCTTTGAGGGGCAGCCGCGACCGTGTGCTCCGGTTCGGAAGGCCGTCGTCGGTGACGTGGGCCGCGAGGGTCACAGGCTGACCCACTCGAGCCTCGATAACGGTGTCAACCTCCAGTTCGACGACCGGGGGTTGGTGTGCCCGAAGCTCCGGATCGCTGGAGCCGGGCCCGAGCGTCCCTGTCTCCGACATGATCACCATGTTGTCCACATAGTAGTCGGGCCTCAACGAGGCGTAAGCCTTCCTCTCTTGTCCCTGGACCCTGAGCGTCCAAACCAACTCCTGTTCGCCGAAGTCTGCCGGCACCCGGACCTTGAAGACAAACCGGTTGCGGCGGGGAAGGAAATGGGTGGGTTGTCCCCGATCGGCGCTCCCCGGCGAAAAGTTGTTGTCGGATCCGACCGGGATGTCCGGCTCCGCTTCCCAGTTCCGGTTCAAGTAGCCGAAGAGGAGGCTGAACGAGCCGTCCGCGTTTCCTTCCCAGCCCTCGAAGGATGGAGAGAGGATCTGGCCACTCGAGTACGTAAGACCCTGGGCCGAAGCCGAATGCGTCCCCGCCGCCAAGGCCACGACGCCAAAGACGCATCCCGCACAAACGGCTCTTCGCAGCCGCCAAAACCGACGTGCCACCATTTTATCTACCTGTCCTCGTCCATTGGTCATCAGCCGGCGGGTCCCCGTCTTGGTCCTACGATCAGTCTGGCTGCGCGCCCGAGTCATCATCGGCGGCTTTGGCTGGCGGCGTCGCCACCGTGGCCAGGCAAAGCGGGCACCCGATGACGTAGTCGTTCTTGGTCAGGTTGAGTTTTTCCACCCGCTCGGCCATCTCCTCCACGAACTGCTCGTCGGTGAGACCGACGCGCTCGCCCAGATCGATAAACATGTTGGCCACCGACCGATTGCCCGATCCTTGCCAGTTCCTCGGGTCAGGGATGTTCTGGTTCGTCACGGTGTTGTTCATGTAGCCGGTGATGTGGAGGATCGTGCCCTTGGGAAGCAGGGGCTGGTAGTCGTTGGCGAAGACGTAGGTGCGGACCCAGTTGTGGTCGTAGCCGACACAGGACAGAGTCTCGGCCTTGAACCCCCAGATGGCCTCCAGGCACATCCGCTCACCCGGAGCGTGCAGGTGCGGCTCGAAGCTGATGATCTTGGTGTGCTGCGTCGTCACCGTGTAGGCGTCGAGCCGCTGGCCGGCCATGTTGGCCTCGATATCGATGTCCGAGCCGTTGGCAAGAGAGGTGATGCCACCCCGGTACTTCGGCTCGTATCCGATCGGGTGCAGCTCGAAGGCGATCTCCAGGCGGGCCCTGGTGTCCCGACCGTTCGAGTGGAGATGGATCGACTCGGATTCGACCTGCGAGCCTGCCTTCAACAGCCGGCCTGCGCCTGGATCGAAGAGGTCGGGGTTCCGGCCCACCTCATGTACAGGCCAGGACGTCCTCTGACGGGTTCCTGGCACCTGCGTTCGCCAGATCATGTGGTGGACGACGTACCTTCTGCCCACCGTCTCCCGGCCGTCGTCTTGATTGCTTGATACATCATTGACTTCGCGCACCTGCACGGCCGCAGCGTATCGGTCCTCTTCCAAACCCAGCGGGATGCTCTCGATCTCACCCCACCAGTCTGCATCCGAGCCCCTCACCAAGATCTCTTCGGAGCTCACGACGATGTCGGGCCGGATGGTCCATTCACCGCTGTCGTCGAATATCCTGGCCGGGGGCAGATCCGCCGGATCACCTTCGGGCGAGCCGTTGTCCGCCCAAGCGGCGATCATCGCGACCTCCTCATCGTTGAGGGAGGTGTCCTGCTTGTACTCCTGGATGCCGATGTTCTTCTCGACGTACCAGGGCGGCATGGCACCCGCGCGATCACGGATCGCGGTGCGCTCCTTGATCCTCCGGGAAAAGCGCCGCGCGTCTTGGTACGTGACGAGCGACATGGGGGCGACGCCTACCGGGTTATGGCAATTCTGGCAACTACGCTGCAGGATCGGCGCGATGTCCCTGCTGAACGTCACGTCTTCCGGATTGAAGCCGGACTCGGAGGTGGAAGCAAATGTCTGCGCTGCGAGTGCGAATGGCACCATCAGGAGGAAGGCGGCCGGGAGAATCAGAATCCGACCGAACGTGTCTTTCCACCCGAAATTCAATCCGTAACGCATCGTTTTCACTCCGATCGCGGGAGATCGTTTTGGGCGCCGAGAAAAGACTCCACGGCGGCCCTAACAATAGTTGAAAAACCACGAGTAGGTCAAAAGGGGAAAGGGTGCTACTCCACCTTCTTCGCCCAGCGCTCCCCGTCCCGGGTGCCGTACTTATCCATCACCCGGTCGAAGGCCTGGTCGAGGTCGATCCCCTGTTCGTTGGCCATGCACAAGACCACGAACAACACGTCGGCCAGCTCTTCGGCCATGTCCTGCTCGGTCTCGTCGGGCTTCTTGGGCTTTGTACCGTAGCGGTGGTTCACCAGGCGTGCGAGCTCCCCAACCTCCTCCATGAGCCGGGCGAGGTTGGCCAGCGGCGGCCAATAGCCCTCTTCGAATTGTGAGATCCACTCGTCGACCCGGCGCTGGGCTTCCATCAGGTTCCCGACATTGCCGATCGGACCGTCGGCGTCCATGGGACTCCTGCCGGTGATCACGGGACCAACACAAGTTTGCCGAACACCTCACCCGCCTCGAGAAGCTCGTGGGCGCGGCGAGACTCCTCGAGTGGGATCACTTCATGGACGCTTGGGGTGAGCCGGCCCTCGAACACCAGGTTCATGACGCGCCGGAAGTCCTCCGGAGGTCCCATCGTGCTTCCCAGGATGGAGAGTTGCTTCCAAAAAATCTGACGGATGTCACTCGTGACCGCCGGCCCCCCAGTACCGCCGTAAGACACGATGCGTCCCCTAACGGCGAGGGCCCGAAGGCACCCCTCCCATAGCGGCTCGCCGACCGAGTCCAGAATCAGATCGACTCCCTGCTTTTTCGTGTCGCGCCACAGTTCCTTCGAGAAATCCACCTCGAGCCGATCATACACCACGTCGGCGCCGAGCTCCTTCACCCGCTCCACGTTGGCTGGGCCACTAGTCAGCGCGTAAACGTGAGCCCCAGACAGCTTGGCGATCTGGATCGCGGCGGTGGACACACCGCCGGACGCCCCCGTCACCAAGACAGATTCTCCGGGTTTCAGACCCCCCCTGCCCAACAGCGCAGCCCACGCCGTCACGAACGTGAGGGGCGCCGCGGCAGCTGTCTCGAACGAGACCTCTTCCGGAATCTCGAACAGGTTGGCCGCGGGGGCCACAAAGTAATCTGCGAAACCCCCCTGCGTGTGTTCACCCAAAACCGTTAAGGGTGGGTCCGCGAACGAGGGACCTCGACCTGTGCGCCGGTACCACTCGTAGTTCAAGGACGGATCGGCGACCACCCGTGTCCCGATCGCCGCCCCACCTGCTCCCTCCTCCACCCCCGGGCCCAGCGCGTCCACCACGCCGGCAACGTCCGAGCCGCCGATGTGCGGCATGGAAATTTCGAAGGGAAGGCCTCGCCGTGCCCAGAGATCGAGGTGATTGAGGGACGCCGCTCGCACAGCGATCCGTACATCGCCGGGACCGGGCTCCGGGGCCTCGACCTCCGCGATTCGGATCACCTCGGGTCCACCGTGTTCGGAAAAGAGGGCCGCGCGCATGCTGGCTCCGTGGCAAAGGGACGACGTGGGCGGGCGCAAAGAGTACCCCCGAGGCGGTCGCCCCAGCAAGCGTCTAGGCTGTCGGCTCCTCACGAGATCGGGGCTGTGCGCCGAGGCTGTGCGGCACCCCACGTCTGTCTTATCGTTGACCACCGCCTTCGACCACCCCTAAGAGCCTAGGAGACTGTCCGAGTAGCATGGAGGATCGTGAGACCACACCCGGAGCCCCTACGCCGTTGGACGACGGCGCTGAGGATTCCGATTCGCTGGACGCTACCGACCTGACGCTCGGGGGTTACCTGGAGGTCCATGAGCGGCCCCCAGCCTTTGCGGGCTTGGACGAGCAACCCTACACCGTCTCGGTGGAGGTCGAGTCCGTGGAGAACCTCGCCACCCCCTACGTGGCTTACCTGGTCTTTCCACGATGGGCCGAGACGGGCCTCGGTATCGTGGGTCACCTGGAGACGCCCGTGCTGTCCGAGGGGAGGAGTCGGGACGAGGTTCAGGACCGAATCCATGCGCTCCCCCTCACCGAGGTCAAGCGCCTGCTGGACGAGGCAATTCAGCGTAAGTACGGGGACGCCTGAGCCATGAGTACAACCGGATCTCCCTTCCTCCGGATCACCGAGATCTTTCACTCCATCCAGGGCGAATCAACGTGGTCCGGCCTACCCTGCACGTTCGTGCGGCTGACCGGCTGCCCTCTCCGATGTGTGTGGTGCGACACCGAATACGCGTTCCACGGGGGCGAACGCCAGACCCTCGACGAGATCGTCCACGAAGTCCGTTCGATCGGGACGTCACTGGTCGAGATCACCGGCGGAGAGCCCTTGGCGCACCCTAATGCCTATCTACTCACCGAGCGTCTGCTCGACGAGGGGTTCACGGTCCTCGTGGAAACGTCCGGAGCGTTCGACGTGGCCCCGCTCGACCCCCGGGCGCACCGGATCATGGATCTCAAGTGTCCGGGTAGCGGGGAGAGCGACAAGAATCTTTGGGAGAATCTGGACCATCTGACAGGCCTGGACGAGGTGAAGTTCGTGGTACTCGACCGGTCGGACTATGAGTGGGCGAGGGACACGATTCGGGAGCGTAGCCTCGACCGCCGCCTGGAAGAGGGCACGCTTCGCGAGCTCCTCATGTCACCCGTTTGGGACGCCTGCGATCTCCTCGATCTGGCCGACTGGATTCTCGAGGACCGCCTGCCGGTGCGACTCCAGACGCAGCTTCACAAACACATCTGGGACCCGGACGCCCAAGGCGTTTGAGTGGAGATCCCAGACGCTCGGCTTCGTGGACTTGTTGACCGTCTCTCCGGCCAGCCAGAGCAGCAGAGCGAGCCAAAGCCGCTGGACGGTCACACGGAGGCGGCCGTTGCGCTGATCCTCCGGGCATCCGTTGAACTAGAGGTTCTCCTGATCAAGCGAGCCGAGTCCGAGCGGGATCCCTGGTCGGGGCATGTGGCGCTCCCGGGTGGACGCAGGGACGCTGAAGACGCGGATCTCACGCAGACGGCGATCCGGGAAACCGCCGAAGAGACGGGGGTGGAGCTCTCTTCATCCGGGTGGCCGCTGGGTCGCCTGGGGCGAGTCGTGCCGAGTCACCCCGGGTTGCCCCCGATTACCATCACGCCCTACCTGTTCGGCGTACGGGAAGGGATCGAGGCGAATGCGGACTCGGCGGAGGTCGATCAGGTGCTCTGGGTTGCGCTCTCCGTTCTGTTCGATCCAAAAACGCGAGGGACCACGACCATCCAACTACCGAAAGGCCCAGGGGATTTTCCCTGTTACTGGGTCGACGGCCACGCGATTTGGGGTCTCACTTTCCGGATTCTATCCGAGTTCGGTGAGCTCGCGGGTAGGCTCTGATCTGCTCACTCCGCCCCGTCTGCCGAATCTGATCCGCTCACTCCACCCACTCCGCTATGAAGATGTTGGTCTCGCCCTCCTGAGCCTGCCCCCGGTTCGACCCCCAGACTAGAAACCGGCCATCCGGACTGAACACTGGAAAGCCGTCGAATCCGTCCATGAAGGTGATGCGTTCCTGCCCGGACCCATCCTCGTTGATCATGTAGAGATCGAAGTCCCGCCCCGTGGGATCGTCCATGTTCGATGCGAAGATGATTTTCTCTCCGGAGGGGTGCCAAAACGGGCCGAAGTTCGCGGTACCGTTGTGCGTCACCTCAGTCTGATTCGACCCGTCCGCTTCCATCACGTAGATCTCGAGCTCACTCGGCCGAATCAGTCCGTCGACGAGAAGAGACGTGTAGTCCTCGATCTCTTCTGGAGTGGTGGGGCGATGGGCACGATACACGATCTTGGACCCGTCCGGAGAGTAGAAAGGCCCCCCGTCATAGCCCATGGTATCCGTGAGACGCAGGACGTCGGAGCCATCCGCCTTCATGGAGTAGATATCGAGCTCCCCGTCCCGCATGGAGGTGAACACGACGCGATCGCCCACCGGGGAAAACGTGGCTTCGGCGTCGTAGCCGAACGAGTGCGTCAATTGTTGGAGGTTCGAGCCGTCCGCGTCCGCAACGAAGATGTCGAAGCTGGGGTACACCGCCCACACGTAACCACGCGAAAAGTCGGGCACCGCCGGGCAGGCCTCGGCAAAGTGGTGGGTCGACGAGTAGAGGATTTTGTCGCCCGCTGGATAGTAGTAGGAGCAGGTGGTACGCCCCTGACCGGTGCTCAACATCTCGACGTCGCTCCCGTCGAGCGACATGGTGTAGATTTGGTCGCATCCGCCGGCTCTGGGCGTGGACTGGAAGATCAGCTTGGTGCCGTCAAAGGAGAAATACGCCTCGGCGTTTTCACCCTCGAAGGTGAGTTGCCGTATGTTCCGTAGGTGGACTTCCTGCGCCGCTTGCGCCAGGTAGGGCTGATCCACGGTATTGGCCCCGGTGGTGGCCAGAACAAGGAGTCCTGTGACGGTGGCAGTGGCGCCCGGTTTCATGAGTGAAAACATTCAGAATCTCCAGGGTTGATCGATGTCTAACGTACTGACTGTCTTCCCGGCGTTCACGGCCGGACTCATTCTTGCGAGCCCGCCGGTGTCCGCGTCCGCCCAGCAGGTCATCGCCTGCCCCGATGTCGATCAGCTTACAGTGGGCATGGCTCCCGCGCTCGCGCACGTCCGTTACCTGGCCGACGACGCCCTCGAGGGCCGCGGAGCAGGAACGAACGGAGCGCGCTGCGCAGCACAGTACATTGCGGACCAATTCGAAGCCATTGGTCTCGAAGGCGCCGGGCCGAACGGAAGCTACTTCCAAAGATTTCCGATCCGTGCGGGCGCCGTCCTCGGCGTCGGGAGTACACTCCGAACGCCGCAAAGCACCTACACCCTCACCGAAGACTGGATCCCGTTCGGATACTCCGCGTCGGGCGTGGTCACCGGCACATTATTGTACGGGGGAGACGGGATCAACCGCCCCGGGAGTCGGAACAACGCGTATCCGACACTCGACCTCACAGGCCGCATCGTGGTGGTTGAGGACGGCGACCTACGGTCCCCCCTGAGTCGAGCCCTCCAGACGGATGCCCACTTCAAGGCGTCGGTCGCCGCCGGGCGAGACGCCGCCGGCATGCTAATCCTCCTCGAAGACGGCCGAGGGCTTCCCGATCTATCGGGAGAGACGAGGGCTGCCCTGAGTATTCCGGTGGCAGCGGTTGGCGGCGAGGCGGCCGACCGCATTCGGCAGGCCGCGCGGAGCGGCGACCGCGCTTTCCTCGCGGCCTCCGTACAGCCACGGGCCGTGGAGGCCCGAAATGTCACGGCGCTGCTTCGGGGATCGGACCCGAACCTCGCCGACGAGGTCCTGATCATTGGAGCCCATTACGATCATCTCGGACTGGGAGGCGAGGGCTCGCTCGATCCCGATGCGCTCGGAGTGGTCCACAATGGTGCGGATGACAACGCGAGTGGAACGTCGGGATTGATCGAGATCGCCCGGCGCCTAACCGAGGCTGATCGCCAACCGGCGCGCTCCGTTCTGTTCCTCGCCTTTACCGCAGAGGAGAAAGGACTGTGGGGTTCCACCCACTACGTCCGGAACCCCCTTCTGCCCATCACCCAGACCGTCGCCATGATCAACATGGACATGATCGGCCGTTTGGAGGGCCGTACCCTCACCGTCATGGGCGTTGGAACAGCGGAGGAGTGGACCGAGGTGCTGCGGGCCGCCAACCAGGCCATGACCCGGCCACTCAGTATTGCCACATCGCCGGACGGGTTCGGTCCCTCGGATCACTCCTCGTTCTACGGAGAAGGACTGCCCGTCCTGCACTTTTTCTCCAACACACACGTCGACTACCACCGGCCCTCCGACGATTGGGACAAGGTGGACATCGAGGGCCTCGGCCAGATCGTCGATCTCGTGAGCGAAGTTGCGTTCGACGTGGCCGGGGTCTCCGGCTCGGATGAACGCATCGCCCTCACGCCCGTCGAGCCTGACGCAGCTCTGGCCCACGGACAACCCTCGTCCTCCACCACCGGCGGCGGATATGGTCCATACCTCGGCACGATTCCGGACATGGTTCCCGTCGACTCGGGGCTCCGCTTGACCGGCGTTCGTGAAGGCAGTCCGGCGGCCGACGCGGGCATAAGGGGGGGCGACATCGTGGTGGAGTTCGGCGGTAGAGAGGTCGGGGACATCTACGGGTACACGTACGCCCTACAAGATCACGAGCCCGGCGATGCCGTCGAGATCGTCGTTTTACGCGACGGCGAGCGGTTGATGTTCACGGCCGTGCTGGGGGACCGGCGGTAGCTGCGGGAGCCACCAACAGCGTTCGAACGCTACGGCAGCAGGTCCAACTGCCCCACCGATACCACGTCCCCGGCTTCCGGGTCTGGCCGCTCTTCGGACCCTTCCGACGCTTCGTCCGCCGCCACTTCCGCCTCGCTCCCCCGGCCGACCGTTTCAGTGTGCGCCCGCGTCACCTCCACTACCCTGTCGCCCGTGGCCGGTTGGACCAGTGGCCGTCCCTGCGTTCGCCGCCCTTGGGACCGCACTTTATCGGCGTGGAGGCGCGTGACCTTGCCACTCGCCATCACGACCATGACCTCGTCTCCCTCGAGCACCTCCAGAGCAGACACGAGCGCTGTCCCATCCCCGGACGGGACCGCCAGCGTGCCCAGGCCACCACGCTTCTGGAGCGGGAAATCCCCGACCTCCGTGCGCTTTCCCCTCCCATCCTCCGCGACGCTCAACACCCAAGCGTCCCTACGGATGAGCAGCATCCCGACGACGGCATCGTCGCCCTTCAAGTCGATGCCCTTCACCCCCTGCGCGGTGCGCCCGAGAACAGACAGATCGGATTCCGGAAAGCGGATCGCCCGTCCGTCCCTGGTGATCAGCATGACCTCCCCGTCGCCGTCGGAGAGGCGAACGTCCATGATGTGGTCGCCCTTCTTCAGGCCCGCGGCAATCACGCCCCCCGCCCGTGGATGCGCGAACTCCGAGAGCTTGGTCCGTTTCATGAGGCCGTTCCTAGTAAGGAACACGACAAAGCGCTCCGAAGTGAGATCGTCCGCCGGCACCATCGTGACGATCGCATCACCGCGATCGGCCTGGGTCAGCCCATAGATCGACTGCCCCCTGGACGCCCGCGCCCCCTCGGGTACATCCAGCACCGGAAGGAAATGTAGATGTCCGTTCTCCGTGAAGGCGAGCAACCAACCCTGCGTGCGCGCCACGAAAACCCGCTCCAGATAGTCGTTCTCGAACCGCTCCATCCCGGCCAACGCCTTCCCGGATGAGACCCGGCGCCGGTAGAGGTGCATTGGAATTCGCTTCACGAACCCCTCGTGGCTGACGGTGATCACCGCATCTTCATCGGCGACCGTGTTTTCCACCGCCATCTCCTCCGACCCATCGTCCTCGACAATGACCGTCCGCCGCGCATCCCCGTACTTCTCAACGATCTCGTCCAGCTCCTCGAGCATGACCTCGAGCTTTCGGGCCTCGCTCTTGAGTATCGCCTTCAGGTCCTTGATGATGGCCTTGAGCTCCTTGAGCCTCCTCTCGATCTCGTCTTGCTCGAGCGCAGTCAGCTTGGCGAGTCGCATGTTGAGAATGGCGTCCGCCTGGATCTCGGAGAGTCCGAGAAGGTCCTGGAGCTTCACGCAGGCCTCCGAACGATCCGCCGACCCTCGGATGATTCTGATGACCTCATCGATGGCGCCGAGCGCCGCCACCAAACCCTCCGCGGTGTGCTTTTCGGCCTGTGCTTTCTCGAGATCATGCTGGGAGCGGCGCTGGATGACCTCGATGCGGTGATCCCTGAAACGCTCGAGAAGCCGGACGAGGGTGAACTCCTTCGGTTCGCCGTGGTCCAGCGCGATCATGATGGCCCCGAACGTGCTCTGGAGGCTGGTCTTCTTCTGCAGCAACTTGATGACCTTGCCGGCCTTGGCGCCCCGCTTCAGCTCCAAGACCAGCCGGAGCCCGTCCCGGTCCGATTCGTCACGGATGTCAGCGAGGTCCACAGCGCCGCCTTTTCTCGCAAGGTCGGCAATCTGTCGGATGATCCGAGCCTTCGAGACCGCATAGGGGAGCTCGGTCACCACCAGCTGGTCTCTTCCACCCCTCAGCGCCTCCTTCACGATGCGGGCCCGCATGACGATCCGGCCCCGCCCGGTCTCGTACATGTCCCGAATCCCGTCGCGCCCGACTACGAATCCGCCGGTGGGGAAGTCCGGCCCCGGAAGGTGTCTCATCAGAACGTCGAGCGTTGGATCGGTTTCCTCGATCAAGGCTCTCAGGGCGGCGGCGACCTCTTTCAAGTTGTGGGGCGGCACGTTGGTGCTCAACCCGACGGCGATCCCCGAGGACCCGTTGACCAGAAGGTTCGGCACCCGGGACGGAAGCACGGTGGGCTCGGTGCGCTGCCCATCGAAATTCTCGTCGACATCCACCGTTTCCTTCTCGATGTCCGCTAGAATGTCCTCGGCAATTGGGGCGAGCTTGGCTTCGGTGTACCGGTACGCCGCCGCGGAGTCGCCGTCGATGGAGCCGAAATTTCCCTGCCCGTCCACGAGCGGATAACGAAGGGAAAAGTCTTGGACCATCCGTACGAGCGCGTCGTACACGGCCGTGTCCCCATGGGGGTGATACTTGCCCAGGACGTCGCCCACCACGGTCGCACTCTTCTTGAAAGGCTTGTCCGGCCTAAGTCCCGCCTCATGCATGGCGAAGAGGATGCGCCGGTGGACCGGTTTGAGCCCGTCCCGGACATCGGGGAGGGCCCTCTGGACGATCACGCTCATCGAGTAGTCGAGGAAGGATTCTCGCATCTCCTGCTCGATGAGCCTCGGCAGGATGCGCTCGCGCGTCTGGGCCGTCATTCCATCTCCCGGTGGACCGAATACATACCGAAAATCGGGGCATCTTGCCACGATGCCTCGCCTACGATCTCAGAATGGGTGGAGCAAAGCAAGCCAGGGCAGAAACGGGAAGAGCCGCGGGTCGAAAACGACCCGCGGCTCCTCAACTTCGAGTGATCCGGGCGGTGGCTTCAGTCCGTCCCCTCATCCTCCGCGAGCGCCTGGAGCACCCGCTCCCTCAAGCTCCGTGACACTCGACCACCGTTCTGGGACCGCTGCAAGGCTTCCAGGAAGTGCCTCTCGAACTGGACGCGAGGATAGCAGGCCTCGCAGACCGCCAAATGGCAACGGACCTCCTCCTCGGACAGATCCTCGAGCTCACCGTCCAAATACTCGAAGAGTCGGGCGCTGGCCTCGTCGCAGGAGATCATCGCGACCGCCGCCTCACCAACCGAGCCATCGTTGCCGGACGAATCCGTGGCACCTGACCGGCCCTGCTGGCCGGTGCTGCCAAATAACCGTTTCAACGATTCGAAGAACGACACCTATTTTTCTCCCGCCTCCGAGATGTACCCCATCTCGAGGGCATATTCATAGAGCTGACTCTGTAGCTGTCGGCGTCCACGGAAGAGCCGACTCTTGACGGTTCCAACGGGAATCTCCATGACCTCGGCGATCTCCCCATAGGAAAGATCTTCCAGATCCGAAAGCACGACGGCCATTCGATACTCCTCCGGCAACTCCTCGATCGCCGCGAACACCTGATCATCCACGATGGACCGGAAGAAGTCACCCTCCGGGTCCTCATCCCGGGATGCCGCAAACACCGGAGCCTCGCGGCTGATCGTTCGCGGATCGTCCTGCGCCGTTTCCAAAAGGATCGCATCATGGCGCTGGCTACGCTCCCGCCCCCTCAGAAACACATTCCTGCAGATCGTAAATAACCAACTCTTGCAGCGGGTTCCCGGCGCATACTGTTCCCACGCGCGAAAGGCGCGGAGGTAGGTGTCCTGCACGAGGTCTTCCGCTTCGTCTCGGGCCCCCGTTAGGCGCAACGCGAATCTGAATACCGCATCCATGTGCGGGAGCGCATCCTCGGAAAAGCTGGCCCCCCGTGCGTTGCGGTCGCCGGGCACATCCCCACCCGTTTTCAAGGGATGCCCAAGATCAGTCCGGAAAAGCGAAGTCTCTGGCGAGTTCGTCTGTGACGGGCCCTCCGGTGACCAGTTCAACGAGGGCCTGCATCTCCAAGCCTACCTCGTACAGACGAGTCTGCACGGAGAAGGCATGAGCGAAATCAAAGTACGCGGACACGGCAACTTCATGCGCCGGATGATTGGTCGCGACCGTGGACTCCATCTCGACGCGAAGCATCTCGACGATGATCGCCACGGTGTGGAGCAACGACCTCTGCTCGGCGAGTGTGATCACCGAGAAGTCGCCACCGAGGCGCTGCATGAGGGCCGCCACCTGCTCGCGCTCCTCCGGAGGAGCGGCGATCACGCCGTGCTCGGGAGCATACCCTTCCAGGACCTGCCGCGCACCGGCCTTGAGGGCGGTCAGTTCCTCGAAGTTGCAGTGCACGATCACGTCATTCTCCTCATCCCGCGTGGTCCTAGTCCTTTCTACTTATTCGCTCCCCGTTTGTTTCTGCAAGTACCGAGTCTCTAGGCGGCGGCTCCAGGGCCCTGCGGTCCGTCTACTGACAACGGTAATGACACGTGATGCTCCCCATCCACCTTCACGTCGAAGCTATACATGCCCGGACCTGTGAAGACCAGTCCATCGAGATTGAGAATATGGGGAACGCGGATACCCTCTCCAAAGGACGGTCCTCCCGCCAACTGCATCTCTCCGTTGAGTGACAGTACTTCTTCGCCGCGCGGATCCGACATCCGAATTTGCACCTCGTGAGAACCGATCTCCGATGTCCCGGCGGTGAACCGCAATACCAGGGTAACCCGCCCATGCTGAGCGGGAAACTGTACCACGCCGATGCGATCGAAAATCCCGAGGATACTCAATTTTCCCGACGCATCGATCGTGGCCGCATCCGCCAACAATGCCAGGTCGATCTCCAATGTCATTCCCTCTGGTTACGACTGGTTACGCCGGCAACTCGTCTAGGCTTACGACAGCAATCTGTCTGCTACGACCAAGCCGACGACAAGGTCGATCAGAACGTGTGCGGCGATCGGCGGCCACACGCTCCCCGTATGGAGGAATACCATACCCATGATCACCCCGACCACTCCGGTGCGCACGACCCCTAATACCCCCTGGTACGAATGCAGGGCCGCGAAGGCCACCGACGTCACGGCAAGGGCCGCCGGAGCCGACCCGCCGGCGAGGATCACTGCGGGAATCGCATACCCCCGGTAGGCCAACTCCTCCCCGAACCCGGCACAGAACGACAACCCCGCGTAGAGGCCCTTTTCTCGACGCGTGACCGGCATCAACTCGTGTACGAGACGGCTTTCGCCCCACCCGCCCCTTTTTCGAATCACCAGGAAGAACCATAACGTTCCCACGCCAAGGGCGAAGGTGCCTGCACCCCAGGACACCGCATGCGCGACGCGCCCAGGCTCTATTCGAAGGCCCATCGCCTCCATGCCCAACAGCCTCGACCCCAGCGTGAGGCTCAGGAAGCCCAAGAAAAGAACCGTCAGGGCTGATGTTATGTACGCCTGAGCCCGCACCACGGCCAGATCACGAGCCAGATCGAGCTGGACAACAGCAAACACCGGAAGAAGTTCGATGAGTGCGGCGAGGAACAGAGCGTCGAGCCACCGGAGCGGCGTACTCGACAAGAGGACGTATACGACCACTGCGTATCCGATCAGACCAGCTATCGCAACTCTCACTCGACGATCTCCCGCCTCGTCTGGCCGGCCATAGGCCGGCTGCTATCCCCATCCCAAACCGCAGCCCTCAGCCCGTCCTCTTCGTTCAACGCTTCACAACGGGCCCCGTCGCCTCTAGGATTGTTTGGGGGGCTCGCTGTGGCGCCCCGGTCCGAGGACCACATCCTCAACGAGCTCATATGGAAACCGTTGCGAAAAAACCCAAGGCGATCTTCCGTGTGCTCGACTCAATGGAGGCCCCGTACGGCGGCTGGTTTCTGAAGTTGCGCTTCGAAACGGGTGATGCCCCTACAATCCGGGAACTGAAGAACGCCATTCTAAGCGTATCGTCTCCTGACGGAGCGACCTCATTCGAGGTCGAGGTGCAGGGGTTCCCCCTTTTCGGAGGATATCCCTCCGACGATCGGCTTCACAGGACCGGGCGTGTGGATATCCACGTAAGAGTGCTGGACGGAAGTGGACGCACGATCAGTGCCAAGTGGAAGGTGGCGGGGCCGCTTCGGTAGCGGCATGCCTCCTCCCCCCAACGACACGAGGCCCTCGTGCCTGGGGTGCGGCTCAATTCCCCTCCGGCTCCCTAAGGCCCGGCGGCTCCATCTCGAAGGTCTCGACGAACCAGCGGCGGTACTCGTCCTCGCGTCCTGGATTCCCCTGTAGCCACGTAACGCGTCCTTCCTCGAACTCTTCGGGGCGCGCGGTGAGAATAAAAGCGTCCAAGAACCCGTTTTCGTGAGAAAAAAGAAGCTCGTCGAGCGGTCCGTAGGGAGGAATATCGAACACCGCACGCCCGTATAACCAGGCGTCGGACAGGCGGGAAAGAATCGCCCGTTCGAGGTCGTACCCCTCGGCACCGACCGCCTCGGGTAGAACTTCATCGAGCCGATCCATGGTGTCCATCAAATGGAAGTGTCCATAGAAGGACATGAAGGATCCGGACTCCGGAGCCGAGGCGGTTACGAGAACCACAGCCGTGTCGCCACTGATACTCAACCCATCCCAAGGATACGTCTCCTCCCCCGTCCTGTTCTCGATAATCCAAAACGACGGATCGATGATGATGTTCTCTTGCTGCTCCCGAACCCAGATGTCGATTTCGGCCAGGCGGGCTTCGTCGGCATAGATTCGGGCGCCGGAATGATTGACGAGGGTACGTGGGGGCGGCAGAGAATACGCTCCGGCACAGGCTCCAGCAGCAAGGGCACCGGCGATAAGTAACGCTCCCAACCCCTGCCGGCGGCGGCGCTCTGCCGGGCTATACGGTGATGATCCAAGCGTCATGACTGAAAAACTCCCTCGAGCGAGCCCGAAAAATCCTTGACACTCCCACCTCGCGGGGCGGAATTGGGACACCGTCGCAAAATGGATGTCACGTAAGAATGAATGGTTAAGAAATGAGCGAGGACGGACAGGGGTTCCAAGCCCCCCAAACGATAACGCCTGATGGCCTTGCTGACGACCTGGCGGTCCTCGTCTGGGAGAGCTTCACCGACTTTATTTCGGAGTGGGAGGGCACCTCCACACTCGCGGATCCCGGCCTGATCGACGACGAGGGGCAGCCCGACCAGAGGGCCGTGGAAGAAGCCCTCATCTTCTTGATGTGGGCCCATACCCGGGGCACCCAGCAAGCTTTCGTCGGTCGCGCGCCGGAGGACCTCCTCAAGAGGGCGCTCGACGGACTCCACGACGCGGTCCTCGAGGACATGGTGGATAATGGGACACCACGGGCACAACTACCCTATTTCGAAAAGCGTGTGAGCACGCGCTACTCGCAGTATCATGCCGCGGCGGCAGTGTCCGACGTCGCCTTGGGGGAGGCCGTGGTCCATCATCTGACCGGATCCGCGGAATCTCCAGAGCCCTTCACTCAGGCCGTGACGGAGCGGGCTGTGGAAGTGACGGGGCCGTTACGGGACTACCTCGAGGACGTCCAGCTCGTACCGTAAAAGGCTACAACCCCAATGATGACCGAATCAGTGGAGCGATCCGCTCCGGGGTCCACGGGGGATCGAACGTGAGGTCGACTTCGCAACTCTCCACCCCTTCGATCTCGGATATAGCGTTGCGGGCGTCCAACACGATCTGATCCGCGACCGGACACATTGGTGACGTCAACGACATCACGACGTGCACGTCGCCTTCGTCTACTTCGATATCGTACACCAATCCGAGCACCACGAGGTCCAGGTTCAGCTCCGGATCCTTCACGGTTTTCAGAGCACTCCGAACGTCTTTCTCGCTCACGGGCATATCATGCAGTCCTGCGGTGTAGGCTACTGAATCGGCTGTATATTATCCCATCAGTGCCGGCGTAGGAAGAGTACTGCCGTGTTATCCGCGTTGGACCCTTTCGCCCCCCGGATGGCTTGCTGCACCGTTTCCACAACTTCTCCGGCGGCCCTAGTCGGCAACCTCGATAGGGCATCGACCGCCCCCCGAAAGAGTCCCTTGGAGCCCCCGGAAAGAACCAGCATCAGATCACCGGAGCCGATCGGGATCTTCAGTATCCCAGGCTGAAAGCCCGCCCTCATTCCGAGCGGTGGCCCATGGTCGAAAAACTCGTTGAAGGTACCGTCCGTGCGGAGGAGGGCGCACTGAAGGCCGCCCGCGTTGGACCAAAGCACGTGGTCGCCGTGCGGAACGAGCATCCCTGCCTCCACGAACTGAACACCGGAAGGGACCTGGTTGTGGTAGAGACTGTCGCCGACACGGGCGAGCAGCGTCTGTGGCGGCTCCCCGGCGAGGCTGAACTCGTTGCAGAGCGCTCGAGCGATCGCGACCTGATGCAAGGGCGGCACCCGATCTCCCTGCAGAGCCAGCGCCACCAGCCCGACCCGGTCGTCCGAGAAACGAAGTGCCTCCCAAGCACTCAACTCGATGCCGGACCGGTTCGGTGCCGAGCCCCCAGCGACATCGAAGCCATCCACCCTGGGAGCGTTCCGCTCAAAGCGGACCGAACGCCCCCCTCCACGAGCGCCCTCCCCGGGGCCCGCTTCGCCACGCTCAACGTTGACGAAGCGAACCCCGAGAGCCCGGAGCGCTTGCGAAAGGATCCTAAGCATGCGGAGGGAAAAACTGTCGCCGCCCATCAGCCTCTCGAAGTCATCCCTCGACAGGGTCATGCATTCACATTCTCGAGCCACCCTTGCGGTGGCAAACCGCGGAGCATTATTCAAGAGAGCCATCTCTCCAAACGCGTGCCCGGCCCTCCGCACCGCCAATTTCTCCTCTCCTCCTCCGGGCACGTGCTTCACGATCTCAACAGCCCCCGCCGTCACGACGTAGAACCTGTCGTCCTCATCCCCCTCCTCGAACAGCAGATCACCTGGTTCTGCCTTGATTCGCTTGACGATCCCAGCCAGCGCCCGTAGTTCTTCGTCCGGGAGGCCTTTGAAAAGGGCCGCACGGCGCAGGGACTCCATCCCGTCCTCAGGCGACAGATTGTCTTGCTCGGTGATCAAGTCAGCGGCCCTCTGAACGAGTCTTGCCGATTCGTCGATCCAAAGTACGCGTCTGTGGAAGTCGTGGGAAAGGACGTCTGATCGGGCCGAGTGGGCTTGCCCGAGACGGTCCGCTCCCGGTGGCCGCCGATAAGGCGCTCGCCCAAATGGGTGGCCTGTCCATAAATTTCAGAAACGTTGCCAATCGCCACCCCTTCACCGGAGACGGGATCGCGGAGAACGCAATGGACCAGGTCTCACCAGCTACGACGATCGACGCAGGAAGCGAGCGCTCGGTAATCAAGGCTACCTGCTGGGGTACTCGGGGCTCCATCGCCAGCCCCGGCCCAGACACCGTCAGATTCGGCGGGAATACGCCCTGCCTGGAGGTCCGGATTCGGGATGGACGCCGCTTCATCTTCGACGCCGGCACCGGCATCCGCCCTCTCGGCGTGAGCATGATGGGTGGAACCGGCACATCCGACGCCGTGATTTTTCTCACGCACTTCCACTGGGACCACATCCAGGGGTTTCCCTTCTTTCTGCCGCTTTATGAGCCGGACGCCTCGTTCCGCATCGTCGGCCCAGACCAAGAAAGCGCCGACGTCGAAAAGCTCTTCGCCACTCAGATGGCGCCGATCAATTTCCCGGTCCCCTTCACCGCGCTCTCAGCCAGGAAGGAGTTCTCGAATCTCGACGGGGGCACGTGGGAAGACGACGGGTTCTGCGTCCGCGCCCTACGGATGAGGCATCCGTCGTTCACTGTCGGACACCGAGTGGATTATGGTGGGGTCTCGCTGGCATACATGCCAGACAACGAACTGGCCGGTGCGGGCTACGACGTGGGAAAGGGATGGCGGAAGCGCCTGGTAGATTTTCTCGGTGACGTGGACGTGCTGATCCACGATGCCATGTTCACCGAGGAGGAGTACGGGTCCAAAGCGGACTGGGGACACTCGACTTTCAGCCAGACCGTGGAGCTCGCGCACGAGGCGGGCGCAAAGAGGGTCCTGTTCTTTCACCACGACCCCGGCCGGAGTGACCAGGAGCTGTCGGAGATCGTCGACTCTCACAGAGGCGAAGCCGCAGCACGCGGCTACTCCGTCGAAATCGGCGCAGCGGCGGAGCGCGATGAAATCATCGGCTGAGAATCACGTCGAATGAGAACGTTCTTCGTGTTCTCTCCCCGCGGCGAGGTCCCGGAGGTCCTTCACGCCCTGGGAGAGGGCGTCGACATCGTTGTAATCTCGGACCTGGCAGATGTGGAAGCGGGCGGTCAACCCTCGGTGCTCATTCTCACTGCGGAATTGGCGGAAGGTGACCTGCTCGCGTTGGTGCCCAGGCACGTGACGGTTTTGACGAAGGGTCCCGGGGCACGCGCCGCCGCCGACAGCATCGATCGCCTCTTCCTCGACCTCGATGACTTGAGCGGTGCAGAAGCACAACTCCGGGCGATACGTTCGGCCGCGCGCGCCTCCGCGACCGAGCTCGCCCGATCCCAGGCGGCTTCGCAGCTCGACGAGCTCCGCGGCGACCTCCGGGGGCTGAACGAGATCGGCATGGCGCTCATGAGCGAGCGCGACCCAGACGTGGTCCTGGGGATGATCCTCACCGAAGCGAGACACCTCACACTCAGTGACGCCGGCAGTCTCTACCTCGTGGAGGAGGAAGAGGACGGGGCCAGGA
This sequence comes from Longimicrobiales bacterium, assembly GCA_965248195.1. Lineage (GTDB taxonomy): Bacteria > Gemmatimonadota > Gemmatimonadetes > Longimicrobiales > Gaopeijiaceae > UBA822. Next base: position 896,427 of record CBDFIQ010000001.1, read on the forward strand.
CGTTGCACTTCCTGCGTGCCCAGAACGACTCCCTCACTGACCTGCCGACGCCGCATTTTTCTCTGCCGTTGGACGATACCAGCCTGGCCGGGTACGTGGCGTTTCACGGGCGGCCGCTGATCATCGAGGACGCCTACCACATCCCGAAGTCGGAACCTTACTCCCACAACCCATCGATGGACCGGGAGCACGGATATCGGTGCCGATCCATGCTGATCGTCCCCATGAAGGATCATCGGGATGCCGTGGTCGGGGTGCTGCAACTCATCAATAAGAAATCGCATTCCGGGGCGGTCATCCGGAACGAGGCCTCCTCCAAGCAGCACGTCCTGGGTTACGAAGAGAGGGACGTGGAGCTGGTGCAATCTCTTGCGGGACAGGCCGCGGTTTCTATCGAGAACGCGCGGCTCTACAAGGACATCGAGAACCTTTTCGAGGGGTTCATCAAGGCGTCGGTGATTGCGATCGACCAGCGAGACCCGACGACTTCCGGTCACTCGGTGCGGGTGGCGACGCTCACCTGTGACATCGCCGAGGTCGCGGACCGGGCGAGCGATGGCCCCTTCCGGGACACGAAGTTCTCGCGTGAGCAGATGAAAGAGCTGCGTTACGCCGGACTCCTTCACGACTTCGGAAAGGTCGGCGTGCGGGAAGATGTCCTGGTGAAATCCAAGAAGCTGCCCCCGGTGCTCCGGGAGCGGATCGACGCCCGGTTCGACCTCATTCGCCGGACACTCGAGTCGGATTTCCACAAGAAGCGGGCCGAGCACCTGCTCGAGCACGGCGATAACGGTTTCGAGGTATTCCTACAGAGCCTGGAAGTTGAGTACGAAAGCTCCCGGAGCCGGGTAGACCGGTTCCAGAAGGCCATTCGAGAGTCCAACGAGCCCAAATTGCTGCCCGAAGCGACTGCGGAAATTCTCAAGGACATCGCCACTACGACCTTCCGAGACTTCGAGGATCAGCAGGTGCCCTACGTCACGCCCGAAGAGCTCCGCTTCCTCTGCATTCCAAAAGGCTCCTTGGATCCAGACGAGCGGATTCAGATCGAATCCCACGTCACTCACACGTACAACTTCCTCAAGCAGATCCCGTGGACCACCAACCTCGCCCAGGTAGCCAACATCGCACACGGGCACCACGAGAAACTCGACGGCACCGGCTACCCGAGGGGGATCCAGGCCAGCCAGATCGCGATCCAGACTCGCATCATGACCGTGTCGGACATTTTCGACGCGCTGACCGCGTCGGACCGCCCGTACAAAAAGGCGCTCTCGGCCGACAGAGCAATCAAGATCTTGGACATGGAGGCCAAGGCCGGTATGCTGGACCGCTCCGTGGTCGAGCTCGTCCTGGATTCCGACGTGTACCACAAGATCGTCGATACGGACTGGCGGGAGCTTTAACGGGAGGTCACATGGAGCCACCCTCGTGAAGATCGCTATCAACACGGGCGGCGGAGACGCACCCGGACTCAACGCCGTGATTCGAGCCGTGGTCCTCTCGGCTACAAGGCTCGGGTGGAGCGTGTACGGGATCCGCCGAGGGTACCAGGGACTCTTCGAGGACGATGGCGTAGTCGACCTGACCCGAGGCTCCGTCCGTGGCATCACACACCTCGGGGGGACGATCTTGGGGACCACCAACCGCGGCAATCCCCTCAGTTGGCCCGTGGAGAGGGAGGACGGCACGGTCGAACTCGTGGACCGATCCGACGAGATCATCGAGGAATTTCGGCGACGAGAGCTGGACGCACTCATCGCAATCGGTGGTGACGGCTCCCTCCAGATCGCTTCGGCGCTGTCCGAGAGAGGCCTCCCAATCGTGGGCGTCCCGAAGACGATCGACAACGATCTCGCCGCCACCGAGGTCACCTTCGGCTTCCACACCGCGGTCGACACGGCCACCGACGCCATCGGCCGACTCCACTCGACCGCCGAGGCCCACGGTCGGGTCATGGTTGTGGAGCTCATGGGCCGTACAGCGGGGTGGATCGCCCTCTTCGCCGGAGTGGCGGCCACGGCGGACATCATCCTCATCCCTGAAATCCCCTACCACTTGGACGCGCTCTGTGCAAAGATCGAGGAGCGATACGAGGCGGGTTCGGGATTCGCCATCGTCGTGGCAGCCGAGGGCGCGTTCGAGGCAGGTGGATCCGCCACTTTCCAGGAGGGGGCACCGGGCGGCATGTCGGCTCGCCTGGGCGGCATCGCGGAAAAGTTAGCCAGGCAGATCGAGGAGCGCACCGGGCACGAGACGCGTTCACTCGTCCTCGGCCACCTCCAGCGCGGCGGGGAGCCCAACGCCTACGACCGTATTCTCGCGATCCGGTTCGGGTCTGCCGCCGTGGAGCTGGTGAGGGATGGATGCCTCGGGTGCATGGTCGCTCTGAGTCCACCGGAGGTCCTCGCGGTGCCCTTGGGGGAAGCCGTCGCCAAGCTCAAGCTGGTCCCGACCGACGGCGACCTGGTGAGGACAGCAAGAAGCATCGGGATCTCATTCGGAGACGAGCGACCTCCCAGCTCGGTACTGTGAGGATCACGGGTGCCGGCCCCACGGCACGGAACCTCACCCGCGGCGGATCGCCGTTGAAAAATCGCGTCGCCGCCAGTAATCTCCTGATACGGTCTTAGCGCGGTGATTCGCGCCGCCAGGTTGCGCCCACCACTGCTGGTATGACTAAAAAGCCGAATGCCAAAGCACGGGCCACGCGGAGCCTGCCACGACGCGCCCAGGCTATACTCGATACGATGCAGCTCGGCGTGACGCACGCCAACCCCGACGGAGAGATCCTCTACGCGAATCCGGCCGTGGCGCAAATGCACGGCTATGGAGTCGACGAGTTGGTGGGGAGCAATCTGAGCGTCTTCGGGGCATCGCGTGAGGAGGAACCGACGATCGTGGGCGGGTCCGACGGGCCAACCAGCTGGGCCAGTGAGCGCGTCCACAAGCGAAAAGATGGCAGTACGCTCGTCGTGCGGGCGCTGGCCGACGTGGTCAGCGGATCGGCGGGCGGAACGATAGTCACCAGTTACGAGGACATCACCGAACGCCGACAGGCTGAAGACGCGCTGCGGGACCGTCACGAGCGGGAGTCTCTCCACGCTGCGTTGCACGATCCGCTCACCGGCCAGCCGAACAAGCTCCTGCTGCTCGACTTGGTCGAGCAGGCGTTGGGCCGCTGCAATCGCCATGACGACTATTTGTGCGCGGTGATGGTTTTGAACCTCGATCGCTTCCACCTGGTCAACGATGGCCTCGGGCATACGGTGGGGGATCAACTCCTGATTGCTGTGTCGGAGCGACTGAAGCCGTGTTTCCGATCGGTCGACACGTTCGCCCGGATGAGCGGTGACGAGTTTGGAATCTTGTTGGATGACATCAGCGACGTCAGCGACACGCTTCGGGTCGCGGACCGCATCCAAGAACAGCTCGCGACGCCGTTCCAGTGCGGGAGCGAGGAGGTTTTCACCTCGGGGCGCTTGGGTATTGCTCTGAGCGCAACGGGATACGAGGGAGCGGAGGACGCGCTTCGCGATGCGATTCTGGCGCTTCACCGGGTGAAGAGCGGCACGGCCGTCCGTCACGAAGTCTTCGACCCAGTGATGCATCGGCGCGCTCATGCCCGCATGGAGCTGGAAACCGACCTTCGATGGGCCATAGAGCGTGGGGAGTTTCGCGTGTTCTACCAGCCGATTGTGTCGTTGGAGGACGGTACGCTTACCGGCGTCGAGGCGGTGTTACGTTGGGAGCACCCCCGTCGCGGTTTACTCGAGCCATCCGAGTTCCTCCCGGTCGCGGAGGAGACCGGCATGATCATCCCACTCGGCTCGTGGGTGCTCGAGCACTCCTGCCGCCAAATGCGGGAGTGGCATGAGGCGAGCTCGCGGAAATCACCCTTGTCCCTGAGCGTCAACCTGTCCAGGAAGCAGATCTTGTGGCAGGGCATCGTCCAACACGTAGCTAGTGTTCTCGAGGAGACGGGTCTCGACGGACGATCGTTGAGATTGGAGATGACGGAGGTGGCGATGATGGACGACGCCGATCCGATGCTCAGTGTACTCGCGGAGCTCAAGGAGTTGAAAGTCAACCTGGACATAGATGACTTCGGAGTCGGCTACTCCTCGCTGCGCTACCTCCACCTGTTCCCGATCGATTCCCTGAAGATCGACCGGTCCTTTATCGCGAACCTCCACATCCGCAGCGAATCCGAGGAAATGGTGCGTACCATCCTGGCGTTCGCCCGAAACATCGGCGTGAGCGTGGTCGCCGAGGGCGTCGAGACTCCCGACGAGCTGGCCGTCTTGAAGAAAATGAACTGCGGACTGGCCCAGGGGCACCTCTTTTCGAGGCCGCTCCCCCACGACCAAATAGCCGAGTTGCTCGGAAACCACCGTTACACGGTGTAGCTCGCTAAAAGCGCCTCGGGCGCTCGCTGAAGACGCCTCGGCGCTCTCGGTGGCTCGCGTCCCCTTTTCCGATCACCCTCCTAGAACATCGTGGGCGCCCGTAGTTCGGCGAGGGTCATTTCGTTGACCTGGTCGATCACGCTCAAGAAGGCCCGCGTTGCGCGCTCCATGCCCTCGGCTGGGACCAATTCGGGGGTATCCAGCGTCGTATGGTAGATGACGTGGTCGATGATATGAAACCCAGGTGCCTGGCTGGTCAGCTTGGGGCGGCCATCCATCACTGTGTAGAGCGATACGCCGAAGTCCCGCAGGGTACCGTTGACGATGTCGAGGAATCCAGGACTTCCCATCGCGTTCCACCGGAAGGCGCCGATGGTGTTCGAGGTCATCAGATCATCGTTGTACCAGTATAGCTGTGTTTGAGAGGGGTGCTCGAGAGTGAGTGCCATTGCCACGTTGTCCCATTCGTAAGTCCGTTCCCAAGCCCTCACTCCGATCTCGCCGTGGTGATGATCAGGAAAAAGGACGAACAGAAACGTGCGTGGACGGTCCGCCTGCGGCATCGCAGCGTAGTGGCGAGCGATCTCGAGGGCGCTCGCCATACCGCTGGCGTTGTCCATCGAAGCCTGAAAGTACCCGTCGGTGTGAGCGGCAATGACGATTACCTCGTCGGATGCTCCGGGCAATCTCGCGTATACGTTCGCTGTTGGGACGTTCTCCCGGATTTCGATGTCGAGCTTCAGGCGAATCTCCACCGTCTCGCCCGCACCCAGGGCATCACGCAAGGCAAACCCGTCATCCTGGCTGAGGGTGATCAGCGGAACGCCATAGTCGGCCGAGGGTGCGCCCAGCGGATTGAACTGGGCGTTGCCCGGAACGCCCATGACGTTGATGATCATCGCGGCGCCAAGCTGGGAGGCACGCGTATTCGCGCCGAATATGCCGGCCCGATCGCTCGCAGAGTGACTGCGACCGCCGGGAACGAAAGTGCTGTAGATGATCACTGCCTTGCCCTCGACGTCCCGCCCCAGGAAGTCGGGTTCAGCGCCGATACCAACCCAGAGGGCCTCGGCGGTGATCCCCTCGGTTGGTGTAGCCGCGGTCTGACCCGCGGGAAATGCAGTCGGGAGTCCGACCGATCTCCCTCCCACCGAGTATGAGGCCTCCCAGAACGTCGGTGACCAGTCGCGCGGTATTGTGTGGGGCACTCGCTCTATCTCGAGGCCGAGCCTCTCGAACTCGCCGATCATCAGGTCCATGGTCATGGCGTCGTACGGGGTCCCCGGAAGGCGACCCCAGTACATGTTGCCGGCCGCCTGACTCTGCAGTGAGATGGCCGAGATCCTCCGAACCCAGTCCTTCAATCGGTCCCCACTGACGTCGGAATAGCCCATCTGATCGGGTCGAAGTGGCCAATCCGGATAGTCACTGTCGGGAATGAACAAGACATCCCCGTCTCGGGGCAGGCCCAATCCATACGTACTCCCGTTTTGTGATCCCGGCGTCTGCGCCATGGATGGGGCTGAGGAAAGCAGTGCCACCACGACGAGGGCGGGAATCGCTACGCTTCTCATGGGTCTTCTCCCCTGGTTACATCGGCATGAACATCGTCATGCCGTTAATTGAGACCTCACCGACGAAGATATGTCCGGCCGCATCCACCGTGACTCCTTCGCCGATCGTCCCATAAGGACTGTCGTTTTCGTGAGGGGGGATGAAGGCCTGGACCGAGCCGTCCCTCGCATTCCCGATGTAAAGTCCGCGCCGCATGCCAGGATTCCGCTCGTCCCCCGATTCCGAGTCGAGCACGTACATTGTGTCGTCCTCGTCGATGAATACGTCGTTCGGCCGCCCGAACTGGTCCCACTCATCGAGGAAGTTGTAATGCTCATCGAAGACCTGGATGCGGCTGTTGCCGCGATCCGCGACGAACAGGCGGCCCTGCGAATCGAACGCCATCGCGTGCGCGATTCTGAACTGTCCGGGGCCGCTTCCGAACTCTCCGAAACTCCCTAGGAACGTGCCGTCACTGGAAAACCGGGATATCCGCCCGTGCGGGCCCGAAGCAGAGTGCCCCTCCGAGACCAGGATCTCGCCATTCGGCGCTACGATTACGTCGTTGGGCTGGTTGAGCGCCTCTGGGGGCTCGCCCGTCGTCCCTGGTGTCCCGATCACCATCAGGACCTCCCCCTCAGGACTGAACTTCACGACCTGATTACCCTTCTTCGCGGCATCCGGCGCCTCCTGGAGCTCTGCTTCCCGCGCCGCGCGACCGTCGGTGACCCAGACGTTTCCCGCATCGTCCACATACATTCCGTGGGGCCGCACAAACATACCGGCGCCGAAGCTGGCCAGGAGCGTGCCATCGGTGGCGAAGCGCAGCACCGCCGGATCGTCCGATGTGACGCAGTTATCGCCACCGCACCGCTCGAACACCCAGATGTTCTCGCCGCCGGGGTCGACATATACCCCACTCACTCTGCCCCAGTCACGCCCTTCAGGGAGCACGCCCCAGTTACGATGAGTCATGTAGGGATTGGGAAGGCCGGTCGGCTCTAGCATCTCGCCAGGAGCGGACATGTCCGAGGAGCCGACGGGCGCCGAGGCGGCATTCGCGCCACCGGTCTCTGTCCCGCATCCGGCAACCGCCATCAGGTTGATCGCCAGCAAGATCGCAGAACCCCTGGTATAGGTAGGGACTGGCATCAGGTACCTCCCGATTCGTTGAACATTGTTGTTGAACACTGTTGGGCAACGGTCGCTCGCCCCGAGGGCCCGGCGACTCGTTTCCAGGGCGGCGGTTGCTCTCTTGCAGAGCCAAGGTTGCTGGTCAGGCGATTACCGGCAAGGAGGGCTTCCCTCACCGCCACCCCCGCCGTCCATCAGAGCGAAAATGCCGCCGCCGATCACAAAGAGGCCCGCAGCGTTGTGAGCGGCCTCGTTGACGGATGTCGGAGACGGCGCCTAAAATGGTGCGATTGCCCGTCCTTGCACCACTTCCGAGAGGCTTACGATGCCCACAGACGTCCCCTGCCAACCTGCGTTTGCCCGGCTCCTCGGTCTGAGCCTACTGGCTGCAAGCCTTTTCATCGGGAGCCTCGCTCTCCCGTTGTCCGCGCAGGACAGAGGCAATCGCGAGGGCGAGTGGCGCTACATTTGGGGGGACGCGTGGAGCACGAGATATTCTCCCCTAGACCAGATCAACGCCGACAACTTCGAGGATCTCGAGGTCGCCTGGTTCTGGAAGGGAGACAACTTCGGACCCGTTCCCGACAATGTCGGGCGGTCGACCCCCATCTACGCCGACGGTATCGTCTACACGGTCGCCGGTCGCCGCCGCACGGTTGCCGCGATCGATCCGGCCACGGGTGAAACCCTCTGGACATTCCGGGAGCCGAATACGGCGCGGTGGGAGGGCTCACCCCGCCAAAACTACGGCCGCGGTGTCGCTTATTACGAGATCGACGGACGAGGAGTGATATACGTCGTCACTCCTGGGTTCTTCCTTCATGCGCTCGACGCCAAGACGGGGTACCCGCTGGCAGACTTCGGTGAAGCGATTCCGATCGACGGGTTCCCCCAGACCGGGACCGTCGACATGCTCGCCACACTCGGCCATCCCTACAACGTGTTCTCCGGGATCGACCGGGACGTAGGGGCGATCACGACGTCGTCTCCACCGATCGTGGTGAACGACGTGATCATCGTTGGAAATTCGGCCCATCCGGGCGGTGGGGGGCAGACTCGGATCGAGAACGTCCCGGGGGACATCCAGGCATTCCATGCGAGAACCGGAGACCACCTGTGGACGTTCCACACCATTCCTCGGGCAGGTGAGTTCGGAAACGACAGCTGGCTGACCGACGCTTGGTCGTGGAGCGGGAATGTAAACGCTTGGGCACCCCTCTCGGCCGACCCCGAGCTCGGCATGGTTTATCTCGCGACGGACGCACCTACGAACGACTACTACGGGGGCTTTCGTCCGGGTAACAACCTCTACGGCTCGAGCGTGCTCGCGCTCGACATCCAGACCGGCGAGCGCGTTTGGCACTTTCAGACTGTCCACCACGACATCTGGGATTGGGACAATCCCGTCGCGCCGATCCTGGTGGACGTGACCGTCGATGGCGTGGATATCCCAGCGGTCGTCCAGACCACCAAGCACGCGTTCGCATTCGCGTTCAACCGGGAAACGGGAGAGCCCCTCTGGCCGATCGAGGAGACGCCGGTACCCGCCGGAAACGTGCCGGGTGAGTGGTACTCTCCGACCCAGCCCTACCCGACGCGTCCTCTCGGTTATGAGCTACAGGGGCTGTCGATAGACGATCTCATGGACTTCACGCCCGAGCTCCGAGCGATGGCGATCGAGCAGGTCAGCGATATCAATCTAGGTCCGCTCTTCAACCCGTACGTCCATGCCGGCAACGAACAGGGCTGGCGAGCGGTCGCCCAGTGCCCGAGCGCCACCGGCGGCACCAACATCCCGGGCGGTACCGTCATGGATCCGGAGACCGGCATCATGTACGTGGCCTCGCGCAAGGCGTGTGGCGGTGGCCGGCTCGCTCCCGGGTCCGAGCGAGACGACGGCGGTCCGGACGGCCGTGGTCGGACGGTGGTCGACTTCGGTAGCGGAGGGGGCGGCGGTTTCGCTTCAATCGAGGGGCTTCCGATCTTCAAGCCGCCGTATGGCCGAATTACGGCCATCGACATGAACACCGGTGAGCACCTATGGTGGATCCCGAATGGGGACACCCCCGAGCGAATCGCGAACCACCCGCTACTCGAGGGTGTCGACATCCCCAACACCGGCTACCAAGGCAACGCCACGGCGCTCGTTACGAGGAGCCTTCTGATGTTCGCCGAGGGCCGGGGCGGGCAGCCCGTCTGGTTCGGTGTGAACAAGGCGACCGGGGAGAGGATCGGATCGGTCGAGATTCCGGCGCCCACGAGCACCGCCCCGATGACCTACATGCATGACGGAATGCAGTACATCGTGCTACCTGTTGCGGCGGCGGGGGCTGGGATTCTCCCATCGCTGGTCGCGCTACGACTCCCACTGCCGTAGGGAACCCCAGGCGGGCCGGCCCGACCAGATCAAGGAGACCCGCTCATAGCGAAGTCGAGCCGTGTTCTTCTCGGCCTATTGGCCTTTTTTTACGCCGCGGTAAACGTTTCGCAACCGACAATGGCCCAACAAGGCACCGAAGCTACGTCCGCTATCTCCGCGGACTTCCCATTCGAATCCCGCTACGTAGAGGTCCTCGGCTCCCGTATGCACTACATCGACGAGGGCGAAGGCGAGCCCATTCTCTTCCTCCACGGCAACCCGACATCGTCCTATTTATGGCGCAACATCATCCCGTTCGTGACGGACGATTACCGGGCCGTAGCGGTCGACCTGATCGGCATGGGCAAGTCCGACAAACCGGACCTGGACTACACCTACCAGGATCATAAGCGCTACCTCGATGAGTTCATCGATGTCCTCGACCTGAGAAACGTCACCCTGGTCATCCACGACTGGGGGTCCGTGCTGGGGTTCGATTATGCGGTGGAGCACGACGACAACGTCGTCGGCATCGCGTTCATGGAGTCGATTATCCCGCCCTCCTTCCCCAGATCCGAGCCCATGGGCGGCGCTCTGGGGAGGTATCGCACCGACGCAGGAGAGGACCTCATCCTCGAGCAGAACCAGTTCGTCGAGCAGATTCTTCCCCGAAGCGTGGTTCGCGGACTTACGGATGAAGAGATGGAATACTACCGGGGGCCCTACGCGACGCCGGAGTCCCGGGTGCCGACCCTGCAGTGGCCCCGCGAGCTGCCTGCCGCGGGGGAGCCCGCCCGGAACGTGGAGGTCGTGACCCGTATCGGTCGGTGGATGCAAGAAACCGACGTTCCGATGCTCTTCTTTTGGGCGCGGCCGGGCGCCCTCAACAACGAGGCGTTTGCCGAGGCGATGGTAGAAAGGGTGACGAACATTCAGACGGCGTTCGTCGGCGAGGGCCGCCATTTCATTCAGGAAGACCAACCCGAGATGATTGGCCGCACCTTGGCCGATTGGAGGCGACGCATCGGCGGGGATTGAGGGGCAGACTTTCAGACCGGACAAGACACCCCCTGGAGTGTGCTCATACTCGAATTAGTTGCTCAGACCCACCCGCGTGTGTAATGTCGAGGGCTAAAATAAGCCCTTGGCATATGGTTGAGCGTTACGGATGGTCCCGGGCCCTTTCTCGGACCTCATCAAGAACCCATGCCTACCTCAGCAAAGGAGAACACGATGGGAAGCGACAATTCCCGACAGTCTCGGCACGTCTCAGCTTTTTTCGGACTCCCGCTCGCCCTCGCCATGGTGCTTTCCGTACCGGTGGTGGCCATGGCACAGGGACCCGGGACCGAGGGGGGTCAGTGGACCTATCTCGGCGGTGACGCGTGGCACACCCGGTATACGCCGGCCGATCAAATCAACGCGTCGAATTTCGAGGATCTCGAGGTAGCGTGGCAGTGGAACGCAGCCAGCTTCGGGCCCAGCACTTCTCGTGCGACCCCAACCTACGTTGACGGCAAGCTGATCACAGTCACGTCGGACCGTCGCAGCATGGTCGCGCTCAATCCTGGTACCGGCGAGCTACTCTGGAGCTTCACCGAGCCGAACACGGCGCGGTGGGAGTACTCGATGCGGGCCGGGTACGGCAAAGGCATCGCGTACGGCGAGCGTGATGGGCGGGGAGTGGCCTTCATCTCGACGCCAGGCTTTTTCCTCCACGCACTGGACGTGGTCACGGGCGAGCCCCTCGCGAACTGGGGCGAAGCGGTTCCCGTCGACGGGTTCCCTCCGACCGGTAGCGTGGACCTCCTAGCCGACTTGATCGACGGCTGGGGTCCGTGGGAGAACTGGAGTGAGCCATACGATGCGTACGCAGGGCTCCCCTTGGAGCTCGGGTACATCACGTCTTCCTCGCCGCCGATCGTGGTCAACGACGTCGTGGTCGTCGGCAACTCCGCCGAGCAGGGCTACCACCAGACGCGCATCGAAATGGTTCCGGGCGATATCCTGGGCTACGATGCCAACACCGGCGACTTGAAGTGGAAGTTCCACGTGATCCCGCGCCCGGGCGAGTTCGGGCACGACACGTGGGAGAACGACGCGTGGTCGTGGACGGGCGACGTCTCGTCGTGGGCGCCGATGGCGGCCGATCCGGAGTTGGGTATCGTCTACATCCCGACCAACGGGGCTACGCAGGACTTCTACGGTGGATTCCGCCCGGGTGACAATCTCTTCAGCACGAGCCTGATCGCGCTGGACGTCGAGACAGGCGAGAGGGTGTGGCACTTCCAGATGGTCCATCACGACATCTGGAACTACGACACTTCGACCGCTCCGGTTCTGATGGACGTCGTGGTCGACGGAGAAACGATCCCAGGCGTCTTCCAAACTGGGAAACAGTCCTTCGTTTACGCTTTGGACCGCAGGACAGGTGAGCCGATTTGGCCCATCGAAGAGCGTCCTGTCCCGCAGTCGAACGTCCCAGGCGAACATCTGTCGCCCACGCAGCCGTTCCCGACGTGGCCACTGGCATACGAGCTGCAGGGCCGCCAAGAAGAGCACTTGATCGACTATACGCCGGAGATCCGGCAGATGGCGTACGACGTCGCCGTGGCGGGCGATCACTTCGCGCCACTCTTCAACCCCCCAACGAACGTGGGCAACCCACAGGGCGACGGGCCGGCGCGCATCTGTCCGGGCGGAGGCGGCGGTACCAACATTCCGGGGCCCACCGTGGCCGATCCGGTCGCGGGAGTCCTCTTCATCACCTCGGTGAGCGGTTGCTCATATGAGTTCCTGGAGCCGGGCGTAGACTCGCCGATGGATGGCGATCACCAGACGGGCACAACGATCACCGATTGGGCCCGAGGTGCGGAAGGTGATCGCCCGGCCCGGGAGGACGTCGAGGGTCTTTCGATCTGGAAGGGCCCGGTCGGCCGGATCACCGCGATCGACATGAACTCTGGTGAGCATCTCTGGATGGTCCCGAACGGCGACGCGCCGCAGGAGGAGCAGGACGCGATCCGAACTCACCCGCTCCTCCAGGGCGTCGATAACGTGCTTATCAATCGCGGTCGGCAAAGGCAATCGGTCATGGTCGCGACACCCACATTGCTGTTCTCTGCGGGCCAGACCGCGGACGACACCTGGAAGCTCTTCGCCATCGACAAGCGGACGGGTGAACGGGTGGGGGCAGTGGACATTCCTGGATCAACCCGGTACGGGATGTCGAGCTGGATGCACGAGGGCAAGCAGTACATCATCATCCAGCTAACGGACGGTCTAGCGGCGCTGGCACTGCCGTAAAGCCTTAGGCGGATCCCGATACGCGGATCCGAAAGAAGCCCCGGGGGGACTGTCTCCTTCCGGGGCTTCTTTTTTCGCCCAAATTCCGCTCGAGGAGGCGTCCCGTGGGTGGATTTCAGGTTGCCGATAGTCACTTGTCCGCGTACCGTTCGCCGTTAATTCAGACTCTTGGGATAGTCACTGCGCCTACCGAATGTCCTCAGTCACGCTACTCGGATCCGTCAGATACCCTGGGCCTACGTCAGATACCTGGGCCTACAATCAGCAAAGGAGAACACCAATGGAACGCGACAACTCCTCGCGATCTCGTCACTCGTCCCCCGTACGATGGCTCGCCCTGGCGTTCGGCGCCGTGCTTGCGCTGCCGTTGGCAAGCGTGGCTTAGGGTCCCGGGACCGAGGACGGCCAGTGGACGTATCTCGGCGGTGATGCGTGGCACACGCGCTACACGACGGCCGACCAAATCAACGCGTCGAACTTCGAGGATCTCGAAGTTGCGTGGAGGTTCAACGCGGCCAGCTTTGGGCCGAGCACGCCTCGCGCCACTCCGTCCTATGTGGACGGAAGGCTGATCACGGTCACCGGAGAGCGTCGCGCCATGATCGCGCTCGACCCTGCGACGGGCGAGCTGCTCTGGAGCTTCACCGAGCCGAACACGGGCCGGTATGAGTACTCCATGAGGTATTCCTACGGCAAAGGCATCGCGTACGGTGAGCGTGACGGCCGGGGAGTCGCTTTCATCTCGACCCCGGGCTTCTTCCTCCACGCCTTGGACGTCGTGACCGGCGAGCCTCTCGCAAACTGGGGAGTGGGCGTTCCCATCGAAGGGTTCCCGCCCACCGGCAGCCAGGATGTCCTGGCCGACTTGATCGACGGCTGGGGCCCATGGGAGAACGCGGGTCGGCCGTTCGACCCGGCAGCCGGAATCCCGCTCGAGCTCGGATACATCACGTCGTCCTCGCCACCGATCGTAGTCAATGACGTCGTGGTCGTCGGGAACTCCGCTGAACAGGGTTATCTCCAGACGCGCATCGAGAACATACCGGGCGACATCTTGGCGTACGACGCGCAGACGGGTGACCTGAAGTGGAAGTTTCACATCATCCCGCGGCCCGGCGAGTTCGGGCACGACACCTGGGAGAACGATGCGTGGCAATGGACGGGCGACGTGTCGTCGTGGGCGCCCATGTCGGCGGATCCCGAGCTGGGGCTGGTCTACATCGTGACGAACGGGGTGACGATCGACTACTACGGCGGCCACAGTCCGGGCGACAACCTTTACAGCACGAGCATTCTCGCGCTGGACGTGCAAACGGGTGAGCGGGCCTGGCATTACCAGATGGTGCACCACGACATCTGGAACTACGACACGCCCACGGCTCCGATCCTGATGGATGTGAACGTGGACGGTCGCGAGGTCAAAGGGCTCTTCCAGGCGACCAAGCAGAACTTCCTGTACGCTCTGGACCGTGAGACGGGTGAGCCGATCTGGCCGATCGAGGAGCGAGCGGTGCCCGCGTCGAACGTCCCGGGTGAGAAGCTGTCTCCGACGCAGCCGTTTCCGACGAGGCCGGCTCCGTACGACGTTCAGGGTCGCAGCGAAGAGAACCTGATCGACTACACGCCGGAAATCTACCAGATGGCGCTCCAGGTCGCGCAGGACGGCAATCTCTTCAACGCCTTGTTCGACCCGCCCCGGACCATAGACGATCCGCTCGGACCCGCCTGGAATTGTCCCGGTGGCGGAGGAGGTGTCAACATTACCGGACCGCCTGTGGCCGATCCGGTCGAGGGGGTCATGTTCATCACGTCGACGGGCAACTGCTTCCGGCTACAGGTGGAGCCCGGAATCACCTCGAGCATGGATAGCCCCGAGCAGTCAGGAACGACGCACGCCGACTGGGTGGCTGTGGCCACTTCCGTCCCGGGGGGGGGCCAGAGCGACGCTCAACGGTCAGGCCAACGGTCTGCCGATTTGGAAGGGTCCGGCCGGGCGGATCACCGCGATCGACGTGAACACCGGCGAGCATCTCTGGGTCATCCCACACGGTGACGCGCCGCAGCAGCAACAGGACATGATCCGCAATCACCCGCTGCTTCAAGGCGTCCAGGGTGTGGATGTGAACCGCGGACGTGGTGGGCACTCCACGATGGTAGCGTCACCCACGTTGCTGTTCGCCACCGGCCAGACGGCCGACGGCGTCTGGAAACTCTTTGCCATCGACAAGCAGACCGGCGAACGGGTGGGAACGGTGGATATTCCTGGCTCCAGCAGATACGGAATGTCCAGTTGGATGCACGGAGGCAAGCAGTACATCATCGTCCAGTTGAATGACGGTCTGGCGGCAATGGCGCTGCCGTAATGTCTTAGTCGGATCCCCTTCCGTGGATTCCAGAAAGCCCCGGGGACTGGATGTCTCCGGGGCTTCTGTCTTGGAGAATCGTCTCGCGATTGCCGATGAGCACTTGCGCGCCTAATGTCGGAAGCTGGAGCGGACTCTTGGTGTTTGGAGCGGACTCTTGATGAAAGGTCTCCGGGCCTAACTCAGCACAGGGAGAATACCATGGAAAACGACAACTCCTCGCGGTCTCGGCATCCGTCCCCCTTCCTTTGGCTCGCCCTGGCTTTCGGCGCTGTCCTATCGGCGCCGATCAGCGGCATGGCGCAGGGGCCGGGAACGACCAACGGTGACTGGACCTTCCTCGGTGGGGACGCGTGGCACACCCGGTACGCGCCTGCAGCCGAGATCAACGCCTCGAATTTCGAAGACCTCGAGGTCGCGTGGAGGTGGGACGCGTCCAGCTTCGGGCCGAGCACGCCTCGTGCGACCCCGTCTCTTATCGATGGAAAGCTGATTACGGTCACGGGAGACCGGCGGCACGTGGTAGCCCTCGACCCTTCCACTGGTGAGCTCCTGTGGAGCTTCACCGAGCCGAATACGCCCCGCTTCGAGTACTCCATGCGCGCGGGCTACGGAAAGGGGATCGCGTACGGTGAGATCGACGGGAGGGGCGTCGTGTACATCTCGACCCCTGCGTTCTTCCTTCACGCGTTGGATATCGAGACTGGCGAGCCGCTCGCTAACTGGGGCGAGAGTGTGCCCATCGAGGGGTTCCCGCCCTCGGGCAGCGTGGACCTCGTCGCGGACCTGATCGAGGACTGGGGCCCGTGGGAGAACCTGAACCAGACGTACGATCCCAACCAGGGGATTCCGCTGGAGCTCGGCTACATCACGAGCTCGTCACCGCCGATCGTGGTCAACGACGTGGTGATCGTGGGGAATTCGGCCGAGCAGGGCTACACCCAGACACGTCAGGAGATGGTCCCGGGCGACATCCTGGCGTACGACGCTCGCACCGGAGCGTTCAAGTGGAAGTTTCACGTCGTCCCGCGCCCGGGCGAGTTCGGGCACGAGACGTGGGAGAGCGACGCCTGGCGGTGGACCGGCGACGTCTCGTCTTGGGCGCCGATGTCGGCCGATCCGGAGCTGGGCATCGTCTACATCCCGACCAACACGGTCACCATCGACTACTACGGTGGCTTTCACCCCGGCGACAACCTCTACAGCACCAGCCTCATCGCCCTCGACGTAGAGACGGGCGAACGAAAGTGGCACTTTCAGCTGGTCCATCACGACATCTGGAACTACGACACGTCCGCGGCGCCGATCTTGATGGATGTCACCGTCGATGGCGAGCAGATCCCGGGGGTGTTCCAGGCCACCAAGCAGGCCTTCCTCTACGCGTTCAACCGCGAAACAGGCGAGCCGATCTGGCCGATCGAGGAGCGCCCGGTGCCGCTGTCGAGGGTGCCGGGTGAGCAGGTAGCGACGACGCAGCCGTTTCCGACCAGGCCGGCGGCGTTCGACCTTCAGGGCCGCACCGAGGACCACCTCATCGACTACACACCCGAGATTCGGCAGAGGGCGCTGGAGGTCGCGAGGGACGGCGATCTGTTCGCACACATGTTCAACCCGCCTGCGTATGTGGGCGATCCAGAGGCCTCGGGGCGGGTCTGTCCGGGGGGTGGGGGCGGCGTGAACATCGGCGGCGCACCCGTGGCGGATCCCGTGGCGGGCGTGATGTTCATCTCGTCGCAGAGTGGGTGCGGCCGCAACCTGGTTGCCCCCGCCATCGACTCCCCGTTGGACGGCCCCGACCAGACGGGGGTGACCCACTCCGCTTTCTCGGCGGCGCAGGGTGTGGAGGGTCCACCACCCGTAGAGAACATCGACGGTCTTCCGATCTGGAAGGGCCCCGCGGGCAGGATCAGCGCGGTCGACCTGAACACCGGTGAGTACCTCTGGGTAATTCCGAACGGCGACGCACCGCAAGAGCAGCAGGATGCGATCCGAAATCACCCCCTGCTTCAGGGGGTGGATAACGTGATGGTCAACCGCGGCCGGGGCGGCCTCGCGGCGATGGTCGCGACGTCTACGTTACTCTTGGCTTCCGGTCGAACCGCGGACGGAACCTGGAACCTCTTTGCCATCGATAAGCAGACCGGCGAACGGGTGGGAGCGGTGGAGCTTCCCGGATCTACCCGGTACGGGATGTCGAGCTGGGTGCACGAGGGTAAGCAGTACGTGATCATCCAGTTGCCGGACGGACTGGCGGCGATGGCGCTGCCGTGACGACTTAGTCACTACGGTAGGCGAATCCGAGAGACGGCCCGGCGGGACTAGATTCCTCCGGGCCGTTGTCCTGTGGTATCCTCAGAAGTTGCCGCCACCACCCCCGCGCGGGAACCGGTTGTTTACGACGTTGTTGAAGATCGAACCGAACTGGTATGAGAGTCCAAAGTTCAACGACGCCCGGGAGTCGGTCTGCTGCGTTTGCAGCTCGAGCAACCTTTCCTCGTCGCTCAAGTCCCCCCCAGGCAGGAAGATCTGGTCACGTATCCTCGAATATGAGGCGCCCACATTCAGGTCGAGCCCGCGTGTGATCCGAAAACTCAGAAACCCACGCAGAGAAACATTGTTCAGCGCCACATCGTGAAGGTAGGTCGATCCGGTCAGCCGGATGGTGGCGTTCCCCCAAGGTTGTCGTTGCGAGAATTGAAGGGTGAGTGCCTGCTCCCCGCGGAGTTCCTCTTCTTCTCCAAGAAGGGTCTCCTCGAAGTACTCTCGGTACACCGGACCGACCTCGTAGAACGCCGTCATTGAGCGACGGGTCGCCTCTTCGTAAGGGAAGAAGCTGTACTCGATCGCCGGGTTCACCTGCCCCCAGAGGCTCTGGTTGGTCCTAGTGTTGCGCCCAACATTGGACCTGATGCCGATGGACAAATGTTCGGCGACGGAGTAGACCACCCGCGCGAAGAAGCCCCAGTCGTATCTGCTATCGATGAACCGAGAGCCGTCATTGAGCTCGAACTCTTGCCTGCTGTTGCGATAGTTTCCGTTGTAGCTCTGCCTCCAGGTCGGGGTCACCCGAAAAGCGTTGATACCGGCTCCCAACTCCCGGCTCTCCTGCCTCGACTCAGTGTCGATATCTCCGTTCGCGCTCACACGGAAGACCCAAAGTTTCCAGGGGTCCTGCACATCGTCTGGCGAGAGGACCCCCGCCGGTTACGTGTCGAGGTTCGCGTTCACCTCACCAACGGGGGCAAGACCATCGAGCTCAACGACGTTCCTGTATCCGGACTCCGTTGCGAAGGTGGCAAGCCCGAGACCCAACGTGAGCGCAACGCCGTCGAGCCGCTCCCTTTGAGTGTCGGTCGGGAGGGATTGATAGAGGGTCCGGGTCTCATAGTCCTGATACATGCCGCGTCCGAGGAAGTCGAGCTGGTACTCCCTCCCGCCTGCTCCGGTGTTCTGGCTTGTCATGATCACATGGACATTGGCGTCCTGCTGATCCCGGACCCACGCCACCCAGGCGATCTCCGTCCGGTAGTAGCGGTTGTCGCACTCGCGCCCACGGCAGTCGAAGAATACGCGAGGTACCGTGGTAGGGGCTCGGGGCAGCAGATCCTGCGCCTTCAGCGGGGCCGCCGGAAACGAGAGGCCCGCAATCAGAACGGTCAACGAGAGGAGTGACGGCCAATCTACGCGCTGCATCCACCTTTGCGCTGGATCCACTTTCCCTTCCCTTGTCGGAGGCTTGGAAACCCTGTGATTCCACGGCTACAGGACGAAGACCCTAACACTCGAACGCCTTCGGCGGATACCCCAACCCGCGACAGCTCGACACCGTCACACCACCAGCATCGCCTCCACCACCAACCCGGGGCCAAAGGCGAGGGCCACGCAGGGAAGCGCGGCGCCTTCCTTCCTGAGCCGCTCCAGGACGAAGAGCACGGTCGGCGACGACATGTTCCCCTGGGCCCGGAGGATATCCCGGGACACGTCCAGGCTGCCGTTTCCCAGGGCCAGGGCGTCCTCCACTGCGTCTAGAATCCGTGGCCCGCCGGGATGTACAGCCCAACTCCCAACATCGTCCACGGTGAGCCCTTGGTGCTGTAGCCAGCCCCCGAGCCACCCGCCGAGATTTGTCCGGATCAATTCGGGGACCTCGGCCGAGAGCGTCATGCGGAAGCCGTGGTCGCCGATGCGCCAGGACATGGCGTCGCCGGACTCAGGCATGAGAAAAGTCCCTTGGGCCTGCACGCTCCACCCGGAGGTCGCTCCATTTTGCACGGGCGTGCCCACCACCGCTGCCGCTCCATCCGCGAACAGGGTGTTGGCCACGATCATCTCCGAATTCCATCCATAGGCGAAATGAAGGCTGCACAGTTCCACGGCGCAGAGGAGGACCCGCGCCCCTGCTTCCCCCGCCTGCGACGCGGCCACCCGCAGCCCGTTGAGGGCCCCGTGGCACCCCATGAATCCAACGTGGGTGCGATGCACCGTGCGCGGCATCCCCAGCGCGTCGATGAGGCCCGCGTCGAGACCCGGGGAGAAGAAGCCCGTGCACGACACGGTGACCAGATGGGTGATGGCATCCACAGAGGTGGATGCATCCTCCAGGGCCCGCCACGCCGCCGCCTCGGCCAGAGCCGGCGCTTCAGCTTCGTACCAGGCCATGCGCTGACCCGTGGTGGGTCCCCGATCTTCCGGCCCGTTGGCGGCCGGATAGCGCGGCACCCGTTCCTGCAGCGTTCCTTGGTCGCTTTGCACCATCACGGTGTTTCGGGTCTCCACTCCGGACCGGCCATAGAGCATGCGGAGCGCGCGGGCCTGCCTGGCGTCGGCTGCGCAGAAGGCGCCGCTCGCTTCGGCGGCGTCGGTTTGTTTCAGAACGCCAGACGGGACGGCCGTGCCCAGGCCGGACAGCTGGAGCTTCACCATGGACTCCCTCCTAAGAGGTGCGTTGTCGCCGACGTGTGCTTCACCAGGGGACGGGCCAGGCTCGGCACCGTGCCCAACGCGCGTAGGGCCATCTGCGCTATCCAGGGACGCCGAAGACCCCAGGCCACCCTACTGCAGACACGCTGACCCCGCCGGATCCGGCGGCGGTGCACCTGGTTCCACCGGCGCACCAGGCCTTGGTCCCAGCGCGCTACTCCGGCGTGCACCAGGGGCGCCAACGCCAGCGCTCCCCACAGCGCCCATGCCATACCTTCACCCGTGAATGGCTCGACGTACCCAGCGGCGTCGCCCACGAGAAACAGACGCTCCTCCGCCATCGAGGAGAGCCGTCGGGTGAGGGGCGGCGTGCCCTTCCATCCGCGGTGGATTCTATCGGGGAGCGGCGGCATACCCGCTAACTCGAGGTGCGCTCGAGCGGCTCGTTCCGGCGATCCGTTCCGGCGCACCCACTCGGCGTCGAAGGCGGCGGCCACGTTGAGGCGGCGATCCTCCTGGCGCACCAGGCCCACGTACCCCGCGGGCCCCACCACCATGTGTACCGTTCCGGGCCCGTAGCCCGAGCCACGGCCCTCCAGCACGGCGCCCACTCCCACGCGGGAGCCCGCTCGAACCGTGGCGACCGGAGCGGGACCGGCCACGGCGGAGACGCGCAGGCCGTGGAGTCCGGCTGCCGCGACGACTACCCGGGCTCGCACGTGGTGCTCCCCCTCGTCGCCCCGAACCGTCAGGGTCCGGTCTCCGTCGCGCACCGGCCCCAACTCTGCGGAGACGCCGTGTGCGAAAACGACGCCCTCCTCCACCGCAGCCCGGACCAGGGCGTGGTCAAGTGCCTCTCTGGACAACGCTACCGAGCTGTGGAGGGCCACGGACGCGGTCCTCTCCCAGCCCGTCATCCGAAGCTCCGCCAGCCGCAGCGCCCCGGCACGGGCTACCAACCCGCCGAGGCCCGCGTGGGCCAATGCCCCCTGCGCAGCCCCATTCATGCAGGCCCCACATACCTTCCACCGGGGGAAGGATTGGCGCTCCAAAAGCAGAACCGCGCACCCCCTGCGGCCGAGCTCCAACGCCACCATGGCACCGGCGGGCCCAGCGCCCACCACCACCACGTCCCAGAGCCGCTCGTCCAGACCACTGCCGGCCTCTGGGCCGCCGGTCATGACCCGCTCCATCTGAGAATGAAGCGTTCGGGCCAGCCGCGGCGGATGACCACCCCCGCCAGCCCGGCCTCCACGGCCATTGTCCGCACCTCCGGTAGGCTGAACGCGGCACGAACCGAGCGGGGGCCGTCCTCACGTGCGACGTCGGACCTGGACAGGAGGCGGAGCGCGGACCACACCAACAGGTATCCCATGGTCCCCCGCAACAGATCCTGCACCAAGATCGCATGGCCCGCGTCGGCCATGGCCCTCAGAAGTTTCACGGCGTCTTCATTGGAAAGGTGGTGATGGAAGAGAGACGAGCACACCAGGTCATACCCCCCTGGGAGGCCTTCGACGAGAACGTTCCTGGCGAGGAAGTCCGCCGTCACACCCCGACGCTCCGCCTCTCGGCGTGCATGGTCCAGGGCAACGGGACTCACGTCGCACCCGTGGACCTCCAGCGGCACCCCCGCCGACCGCGCCCGGCGGGCCACGTCGACCAGAATGTCCCCACCGCCGCAAGCAACGTCCAGAAGCCGCAGTGGCTCGTCCCTCCCTCGGGCGCGGCGCTCTCGGCTCAAGCGCAGTACGTCCTGCCAGACCCGTGCGGCCACCCCGGAGATCCGGTTCACCCGCGCCAGCGCCCTGAGGGCTTGGACGTGTCGCGCTGGATCCAGATCTGGCGCGTCCATGAGTTCGGGCTCCCGATGCCGGCCGCCCAGGTCGGGCAGTATCACCAGGACCCGGAGCGCCTCAGGGCGAAATGAGCGCAGGGAGAAAATCGCGTTCTCAAGGGGTCTCCGTTCCGCCCCAAGGGAGCCGGTAGCACGTCGTGAATGCGCGCCAAGTCCAGATCCTCGAAGGAAAGGCCGGGCGAGCGCGAGCGCCATCGAGGACTACCGCCTCCACGCTTGAGGCGGGCCGGTTACAAGCCGCAGGGCTCTCGCCCGCCTCCCGACTGGAGGGAGCGGGCGGAGCCCATCAACGGGGCCGTTCAGTCAGATCGCGAAACAGTAGAAGAGTCCGTTCCCTCCGGTGGCGACAAGGTCCTGCTGGCTGCAGCTGCGGGTCAGGTGCACCGCGTTCCAGGAGCTGTTCCCGCCACCGAGACGGTCGTGATGTCCGACCATCGCCCTGCCTTCCCCGTTGCTCGTCCAGTTGTTACACGTGGTGGTGTTTGCAGCGCCGAGGAGCGCACGTCCGTGTGAATCCGAGCCCGTCAAGATGTCGTGTTGGTTGGGTTGATCACCCACGCCATTTACCGGGTCGCCACTCTCATCGACCGCGGTCGGTTTCCTCATGTTGTTCCGGTCGCGTTGAAAGTCTCCGTGGAGGTCAGCGACGTTCGCAGCGATGATCTGCCCATTCGCGTTGTACCAGGGTCCTTCGCCGATTTGATCCCGTGCGTGCACCACGGGCTGGCCCCCTCCCGCGAGGGTGCTGAGGTATGCATGCCAGGTCCGGTTCCCCGCACCCACCGCCGCCGCCAGGGTCTGGCAGTGCTGGTCGGCCCCCTCGCGGCCCCCCAGGTTCGCTCCGTCTCCCGGACCGACACTCGTGATGAAGAAGCCCATCGGCTGGTCCTGCCCGCTCACGGCCGAAGGAACCAGCAAGAACGTCATCAACGCCAATGCAACGAGTACGCCGATCGATTGCTTCATCCTGTTCACCTCTCCGGTCTTTGGGAAACCCGTCTTTAGCACCCATGGACCCCGACCGAGTCCACGCGGTTTCGTGGATCGAAAATCATAGACGGCGCCTACCCGCCTTCGCAAGTCTCGATCAAGATTCGCCTAGCGATCCCAACCGAGCCCGTTGACCGCTCTGGTCGCGCACCTCACGTTGTCCGGACCCGTCAAAGGACCTTGGTTTTACGTATCCTTGAACCCCACGACGCGATGCCGGAAGAGATCCCCAGCGATGGCTCCGACAGCTCCCGATTCCGCACTACGCTCATCCGAGTGATCATCGTTCAGGTCGTCGCGCTCGGCCTGCTCCTGCTGCTGCAGCTCCGCTACCAACCGTGACCGGGGCTCCACAGGGTCCCCGCTGGGCGATCTTCGCTCAGGCGAGCTACCGGCAATACCCGAAACCCGAGTATTGAGCTGAATGCACTGGATCAACTGGCTGATCGTCGCCGTCTACGTGGGTTGGGTAGTCGTCGACGGCATCCGGAAGTCGAAGGATACCGACACGATCTCGGGCTACTTCATCGCCAACAAGAGCCTGTCGTGGTGGGTGGTGGGCCTGTCGGTGATGGCGACACAGCTCTCAGCAGTCACGATGATCGGCACGCCGGGCCAGGGCGCCACGGACGGCATGCGCTTCATCCAGCTGTACCTGGGGCTCCCGATCGCGATGGTGATCCTCGGCGTGACGATCGTCCCGCTCCTGCACGGGTCGGGCGTGTATACGGCGTACGAGTATCTGGAGCGCCGCTTCGACGCGAGGACGCGCTCGCTGACCGCGTTCCTCTTTTTGATCTCCAGGGGGCTCTCGGCAGGTGCCATCATGGCGGCTCCGGCGGTCGTCTTCAGCGCGATCTTCGGGATCCCGCTCGTGTGGGCGGTGGCCCTCATCGGCGTCCCCACTGTGATCTACACGATGATCGGCGGGGTTCAGGCCGTCGCCTGGGCCGACGTGAAGCAGATGGTCCTGATCGTCATCGCGCTCGTCGCGATCATGATCGTGCTCATCGTCCAGATGCCCGTGAATCCCGACGAAGCCCTCAGGATCGCGGGGGCGACAGGCCGGCTGAGAGTGTTCGACTTCTCGTTCGACCTGAGCGAGCGGTACACGTTCTGGTCGGGCGTGATCGGCGGGACGTTCCTGATGTTGTCGTACTTCGGGACCGACCAGAGCCAGGTGCAGCGCTATCTCGCGGCCAAGTCCGCCGGTGAGGCCAGGAGCTCGCTCCTCATGAGCGCGTACTGGAAGATTCCGCTGCAGGCGCTCGTCCTCCTGGTGGGTGTCGGGGTCTTCGTCTACTACCAGTTCGTGCGCCCGCCCCTGCTCTACAACCCGGCGCAGGAGGCCGCGGTGGTCGCCGAGCGAGGCGCCGCGTACGACGCGCTGCAGAGCGATTACGCCGAGGCGTTCACGCTTCGGGAGGCAGCGGCACAAGCGGTCGCGGATACGCAAGGCGACGATGCGTCCGCGGCGATGGAGGCGTTTGTCGCACGGGAGGCCGACATCCAGACGATCCGAGTTGAGGCGCTCGCGATGGTCGAAGAGGTCACCGGCGAGGCCTCGGGGGACACCAACTACATCTTCCCACGCTTCGTGTTGTCCGAGCTTCCGATCGGGCTCGCGGGGCTCTTCATCGCGGGGGTCTTCGCCGCGGCGATGTCGAGCATCGCCGCAGAGCTCAACGCGCTCTCGACCGCATCAGTCATCGACTTCTACAGGCGGTGGATCAAGCCCGACGCCGACGACGCACACTACCTCGTCGTCTCGAAGGGCGCGACTGCGTTTTGGGGGGTGTTCGCGTGTGTGGTCGCCACGTACGCGGCGACGCTGGGCTCGTTGATCGAGGTCGTGAACCGCTTCGGATCGTTCTTCTACGGCTCGATCTTGGGCGTCTTTTTTCTGGCAATGGTGCCCGGAGCCAAGTCGCGCGGGGCGTTTTACGGGCTGATCATCGGGATGGCGACCGTGGGCTTCGTCGCTTTCGGCACGACGATCGAGTACCTCTGGCAGAACGTCATCGGTGCGGTGGTGGTGCTGCTCGTCGGTGTGCCGCTGAGCAGGATCGGGAACGCGGAGGCCTAGCGGCGCTCCTGATACGTGTTCCAGTCCTCAGCGGTCAGCGAGACGAGATTGGCGAACAGGCGATGCGCCCCCGGGACCCCGGCCGGGAGCTGCCGAAAGAACGCGAGGGCAACGTACGCGTATAGACCTCGGCCGACCGGCGCCACCAACAACGACCCACGGCTGGGCTCCTCATCCGGATCATTGAACTCCAGCAGTGGCGTGAACCGGTCGTCCCATTCGGCCAAAAAGTAGAGACCCCGCTCCTGCACCCACCCCTCGAAGTCCGTCTCGACGATACGATTCGGCGAAGAGAATACCGGAGACTCGGGGTCCAACAACGCGAACGGAGAGTTCTCATCGGTGACCCGCGGCGCCCCGCGCCCGCTCCCCATGCTGACCGGGTACGGAGCAAAGCCACCCCGCGGGTACTCGGTTTTGTTGTACTGGACGATCACCGTGCCGCCGGCCTCGGCGAACGCGAGGATCCGATCGTTCACGGCTGCGACGTCCGGGCGGGTCTCGTAGACGCGGATGCCCAGCACCAGCACGTCGTACCCGGAGAAGTCCCCCTCCCGGACCCGATCCGGACCTACCTCCTCGACGGCCGCGCCCAGCTGTCGCAGCGCCTCGAGGCCGTCGTCCCCCGACCCCATCACGTACCCGACCCGAATACCCTCTCGCACACGAACCGGAAACACCGCGGCCCGCGCCTCGGCAGGGCGTAGATACAGCGTCCGTTGCACATGGGGGTAGTCGATGACGTCGACCCGCTCATCGAAGCGTACACCGTCGTCCCGCGTGGCCACCGCACGGAACAGGTGCTCGCCGGCGTCCACCGCACCCATGGCGCGCACCTCGAAGGTGAATCCACGGCTCGCCCCTTCGCCCTGTAAATCGAACGGGAGACTCGAAGGGGTGACCTCCCAGCCCTGCGGGACCTCGAACGAGAGCTCCCCCGACGACCCCGAGGCCGATTCGTTTTGCAGAAGCACCGTCACCGGACGAGACTCGAGGGACCCCGCGGGCCAAGCCATGCCAGCCGGCTCGATCGCGACCGAGAGGGCAGGTGTGGCGAGAACCGGCTCCCGGAATTCCCCGAGCGCCCTGTTCACGCCCACGTACTCCGCGTCGTCACCCCAGACCACGTGAACGGGTTGGTCGAGCTCCGGGATGTGAATGTCGAACTCCCCGACCGCCCGCAGTAGTGGACGCGCGTTTCTGGGCAGCCCCTCCGAGGCTGGATCCCCGGTCCATCGGTACATGTCCCCGTCGCGCGGAGCTCCGAGGTAGTACAGGCGCGAGGCGGCGAGACTCTCCCGGAGCCGAACCTGGTAGCTCCATCGAGCAATCTCACCCGCCGCCAGGCTCCGAGGGGCTTCCGTCTGGCCCTCGGCGCCGAGGAACTCAGCCGGAAGAGCCACGTCCTGCTCACCCCCCGCACTCCGAAGCACGGCCCCTTCGATGCGGAACGGCCCACCGTTCCAGAGCTGGACGTCCAGCGTCACATCTTCGCCGGCGACCACGAGATCGTCCCCCGCCCGCACGTCGATTGCGACGGAGGCCGCGTTCAGTAGCCAGGACCGGACCAGCCCGGCGCGCACGGCGAGAGCCTCGGCGAGCGGCCCGGCGGAATCGCCGATCCCGCGTAAGAGCCCGAACGTGAGCTCCAGACTCAGGTAGGCTCGTCCCAGGGGACCGGCGGCGCGGCTGGGTTGGACGGCGTCGAGAGACTCGCCCGCCTCATGAATCGCAGTCCGATACGCGGCGATGGCGCTCCGAACCACCGGTACCGCCCTCGCTGGCAGACCATCCGCAAGGCCAGCGAGCGTGGTGTCGATCCCCGCGAAAATACCCCGGTCATCGTCGAGCCCGCCGACATGACTCTGCACCAAACGAAGGCCCGACGTGCGATCGCCAAGCGTCTGGGCCGCTCCCATCTCCTGCGAGCGGTGCTTGCTTCGGCTCTCCATGGCGAGTTGGTGGTATGAGCGGCCGAGGAGCGGGTCGAACGTGCCTGTCTGAATGTTCAACGGCGCCTCAACGGATCCGGGGCCACGAGCCCGGACCGAGTGAAAGAGCTTGTCCGTCCTCCACGGCTCCGCCGCGTTTCCCCCCAGCTCCGGGAAGCGGCCTGGATCGGCTGCAGCGTCGAACGCCTCGTTGGTCAAGATCCCACTGGCCTGGTGCTGCCCATGCCCGTCGCGAGGCGTACCGCCCCAGACCGATATGATCACTTGGGGACGGAACGTGCGGATCACCGACACCACGTCCCTGAGGACCTCCTCCCTCGGCCAATGGGCGAATGCCTCGGCGGCACTCTTAGAGAAGCCATAGTCGAACGCACGGGTGAAGAACTGACGTCCACCGTCCAGAAGACGGGCCGCCTCGAGCTCTCCCGTACGAATGATTCCGAGACCCTCGCCCAACTCCGGCCCGATGATATTCTGCCCGCCGTCTCCTCGGGTCAGCGAAAGGTAGGCTGTCTCGACGCCCATTCCCCGGGCGAGGGTCGCTAGAAGACTGGAGTCCTCGTCATCCGGGTGCGCTCCGATCATCAGGACCCGCTTCACCCCGTCGACCTGACGAAGCGCGAGTCCTACCTCCACGACGTTACTTCCCTGGGGTCCGACCTGGGCCGAGAGGGGCTCAGCCACAAACAAACCGACCACACAAACGAACGCCTTACCTGTCATCCTCATGGGCCGAACGTACCTCCAATATCGAAGTCGGGGAAACTCCGGCACGCCCGCAAGCGTGCACGAAGTCTACTCATTCGCTTGTCCGAAGTTCAAAGCCGCGGATATGTTGGGGCCGAAATCGGGATCATACCAGGTCCACAACCTTCCCCGTGTCCGCCTTCTGATGAGGGAGCGTCATTGATGAACCAGCCCCGCGAAAACTGGAGCTCAAACATGGGCTTCATCCTGGCGGCGACCGGGAGCGCCATCGGGTTGGGTAACCTGTGGAAATTCCCGTTCATCACCTGGGAGAATAATGGCGGCGCTTTCGTATTGCTCTATCTCATGTGCATCGCGGCGGTGGGCCTGCCCATCATGATGGCCGAGCTCCTGATCGGCCGGACAACGCAGAAGAGCCCGGTGGGTGCCCTGAAGGAGGCGATCGGACCCTGGTGGGGGTGGGTCGGCGCCTGGGGTGTCATGGCAGGCTTCATCATCCTCAGCTACTACTCGGTCGTGGCCGGCTGGTCGCTCTTCTACTTCGTAAAGACCATCGGGTGGAGTCTGGGCGGCTTCCCGCCGGGACTGCAGACCGGAGATCTCTTCGTGGCGGTGATCGGAAACGGGGGCCTCCAGTTCCTCCTCTCGGGGCTCTTCATGGCCGCTACGGTGGGGGTCGTGTACTTCGGGGTGCACAGCGGAATCGAGCGGGTGGCCCGGATTTCCCTTCCGATCCTGTTCCTCATCCTGGTCCTACTCCTCGTCAGCGCGCTCACGATGGAGGGCTCCGGTGATGCGCTCACCTTCATCTTCCGCCCCAACTTCAGTGAGCTGGAGCCCCAGAGCATCCTGGAGGCACTCGGCCACTCGTTCTTTACCCTGTCCCTCGGGATGGGGGCGATGATCACCTACGGCTCGTACGTGGCCAGGAACCGATCCCTCGTGAGCGCTGCAGGCACGATCGTTCTTCTCGATACGCTGATCGCGCTCTTTGCCACGATCATCATGTTTTCCGTGATCTTCTCGGTTCCGGGGATGGACGAGCAGGTGACCGGATCGGCGGCCGGGATGTTATTCATCTCGCTGCCGGAGCTCTTCTACAACGTCGTTCCGTTCGGGGCGGTTCTGGGACCTCTGTTTTATATCCTGGTGGCGGTCGCTGCGCTCACATCTACCATCTCGTTGCTCGAGGTCGTCGTGAGTTACTTCATCGACGAGAGGAACATGCCTCGGCCCAAAGCAACGCTGGTGAGCGGCGGCGCGATCTTCGTCTTCACCGTGCTCTCGGCGCTCTCCTTCGGCGCGCTTCCGGGCCTGTCGAACTTCGAGATCTTCGAGGGGAAATTGGGTGTCTTCGGCACGCTCGACCACTTCGCCTCGAACTGGGCGCTGCCGCTCGGCGGTCTGTTGATCACGTTGGGCGCAGGGTGGTTCATGACCCGGGAGGCGACCGAAAGCGAACTGGTGGACGACACCACGCCCGCTTGGTTCCACTACGGCGCCTGGCGATTCTTCATGCGCTTTGTGGCGCCGGTCGCGGTCGCGGCGATCCTGATCGCGGTGATCTTCTTCGGGGTGGACTTCTCGTAAGGGGGGGAGGGCCCCACCGGTCGTCCGGTGGGGCCCTGTTCGTTATCGCAGCGTCGGTATCGACTCCAGCAGGTTCTTAGAAGTTGTATACGACGCGTAGGTACGTCATTCCACCGTGATAGCTGATCGGCGACCGGCGCGGGTAAGGCATGCCCTGTGACAAGCGCGTCGCGATCTCGTCGGGGAAATTGTTGAAGAGGTTGTTGGCTCCGCCGACCACGCTGAAATTCTCGTCGATCTGGTAGCTGAGCTCCGCGTCGATCAGAACCTCGGCGCCAACCACCTCTTGCTCGCCGCGTTCGTCAATGGTTCCGCTGTAGTAGTTGCCCCGGAGCGTCGCAGAGAATTGCTCGCCGAACCCTTCGGTCACCGAAAGCGTGGCCCGGTGCTTGGCCAGATTGTTCTCGATGTTGAAAATCAGGCTGGCAGACACGGGGTCCACGCCACCCACCTGCCGTTGTGTGAGAACTGTCGTCTCGTTGTAGTTGTACGCCAGACTGACGTCCGTCCTGTTGCCATCGCCCCATAACGTGTTGTAGACCCCGACGACATCCAAACCGTCGGTCCTGGTATCGAGCGCGTTCGTGTAGAACGCGACCTCCGAGAACTCGGGATTTCCCGCCACAGGAAGCGATCGGGACTTGATGATCCGGCTGTCGACGTCGATACGGTACGCATCGACGGTCACACTGAAGGCGCGGGTGGGCCGGGCGGTGACACCAAAGGTGACATTGACCGCGTCTTCCGGTTCCAGCGCCTGACCACCCAGGGAAACGGCGAGCGCGCTGGTCGGACGCACGGTGCCTTCCTGAACCTGCATGCCGGTCACCCCATCGAACGACGTGACAATGCCCGTGAAATTCGACTGGCCGGGGGTCGGCGCGCGGAAGCCCGTGTTGACCCCGCCACGTAATGCGAATTCGTCCGAGGGCGAGTAGCGCGCCGCCACTTTACCGTTGTAGGTCGTGCCGAAATCGGAGAAGTCTTCAAAACGGCCGGCGACTTGCAGAAGGAACTCCTCAGTGAGGTCAAATTCGACCTCGGCGTAGGCGGCATAATTTTGGCGGTCGAAGATACCAGCGGCGTCCGGATTCGTGCCGGGCATGCCGTTGGCTGCCAGGCCCGGAGCCCCGTAGGCCATCCCGGTTACCGGATCCGTGAGTAGGGCTACGTCGGCCCATGGACCGGCCAACCACGCTTCCTTCTGCCCGAGGAACATCTGGTACACCTCTTCACGCCACTCAAAACCCCAAGCCAGATTGACGACCTCGGAGGCCAGGTAGGAGAAATCCGCGTTGAGGTTGGTTTCCTCTTGCCTCAGGTCACCAATATTGAAATTGAATGGGGAGTTGGGCCCCCAGGAGAGGTTCAGCGTCCCGAGGAGCGTGTATACGATCTTGTTATTCCCGTGGCTCACGCTCAGGTCGTAACCGAGGCCGCTGTCGAATTCGCCCCTGAGACCGAGCACTCCACTGAAATCCTGAGCGTCTCCTTCGAGACGCGGCGTAAATCCTGCCGGGAACTGATCGCACCAGCAAAAATTCCCTTGGGACGGATCCGCGGGGTTCAAGGGGATCGGCGTCAGGGCACCCTCCCGGCCCGGCGGGCGGAAGAAGAAGCTGTAGTTGCCATAGGTGTCGGCGAAATTACCAAAGCTATAGGCTTCAGCTACATCGCTCAGCGTCAATCCGGCATTCCAAATCCCCCGAAAACCGCTGCTCTTGGGACGCCCCCAATTCATGGCAGGATTCTGGACATCGGGAACACCGATAGCGTCGGCATGCTGAACACCGCGGGAGA
The DNA here is from genome assembly GCA_965248195.1 of Longimicrobiales bacterium. GTDB lineage: Bacteria > Gemmatimonadota > Gemmatimonadetes > Longimicrobiales > Gaopeijiaceae > UBA822. Next base: position 927,456 of record CBDFIQ010000001.1, read on the forward strand.
GCTCGGGACTGTCGGAAAACTCGGCGCTCAGGTTGAGGAAGCCGTTTTCGGTGAGCGGCAAGCCTACGTTGCCGGCGATGTTCGTATCGTTTTCGCCTTCGTACCACTGACCGGTCTGGGCCTGCAGCTGAACGCCCTCGGATGCGTCCTTCAAGATGAAGTTCATCACCCCGGCAATCGCATCCGACCCGTACTGGGCCGCGGCGCCATCACGCAAAACCTCCAGCCGCTGCAACGCGATACTGGGGATCATGCCGACATCGACGGCGTGGGCACCCACGTTCATCGCCGCACCGAAGTGCGAGATCAACGCGGACCGATGGCGGCGCTTCGAGTTCACGAGGACCAGGATATCGTCCGGCGGGAGGCCGCGTAGCGATGTGGGCCGCACGAATGCGGCGCCGTCACCCGTCAACGGGGTGGCGGTGTAGGACGGCACCAGGTTCTTCAACGTCTCGGTCAGATCACCGTTGCCTTGACGCGCCAACTGCATGGCCGGGAGTACATCGATCGGCGTGGGAGATCTCAACACCGAGCGGGGCGCGGCCCGCGTACCGGTCACCACGATGGCGTCGACCATCAACGCCGACGCTTCGAGTTGGAAGTTGACGGTCACGGTCTGTCCCGCAGCCACCGTGACAACCTGCGTCGCGGGCCCATACCCGATGAGTTGTGCCTCAAGCACATGGGTACCGGCAGGCACGTTGGTAACGGTGAAACCGCCGTTCGCGGCCGAGAGCGTACCTACAGAAGCGGCCGGGATCGAAACGGTTGCACCCTGCAGCCCCTGCCCATTGATGTCCGTCACCGTTCCGCCGATGGTGCCGTTCTGAGCAAGAAGGATTGCCGGGACTGCAAAGAGTACGAAAGCAAGTGTGACAGAAGCACGTAAGAGTTTCATTGCGTTACCCTCCTAGAAGGAAATGTGAGGCTGAAAGAGGGAAATGCACCCCACCCCACCCCCACCCCGTGGCGCAAATTTACACAGGGCAGTCAAGCTCCCGCAAGACATTGTCAGTCCGGACCCGACCCTAATCGCACGCAGCCCCTGAGCGTAGGCCGCGAGTCCGAAACGAATTCCGATCGTGTCACTCCGGCTCGCAGCCCGCCGCTATAGATGTGCTAGAAAACCATTCAAGCGGAACCTGTCAACGACAATGGGACACTCTACGGGATTAATTAGAGAGCAATATCCTGTGTGGTGAGGGAAGGGATGGGAGGATTGATGTAGACGGCCTCCGGGAGCGGTTTGGGCTTCGGCACACCTGTGACGAAGCGTTCGGGATGAGCGGCCCATGCTTCGCGGAGCACGGATTTCCTGCCGGCAATGACCTGATCGGCGTTCCCGAAGTGGACCTGCTCGGGGGTTAGCATCGAGATACCGCCATGGCGGTGCTCGGCATTGTACCAGCGGAAGAACGATCGACACAACGTCTTGGCCTGGCCCTGATCCCCGAACCGCCCGGGAAACGAGGGATGGTACTTCAAGGTTTTGAACTGAGCCTCGGAAAACGGGTTGTCATCCGACACCTGAGGCCGGCTCAACGAGCGAGTCACGCCGAGGTCAGCGAGAAGTTGAGCGGTGCATTGGCTCGTCATTGGAGCTCCCCGATCCGAGTGCAGGGTCAGGACCCGGGGCTGGACGCCATGCTTCAGGCAGCTCTGCTGGATCAACCGGCCGGCCAGGGCCGAGTTCTCCCGGTCCGCCACCATCCAGCCCACGACGTAGCGGCTGTAGATGTCCATGATGACGTAGAGGTAGTAATAGCTCCACTTCTTCGGCCCGAGTAGCCGCGTGATATCCCAGGACCACACCTGGTTCGGCGCCGTGGCCATCAACTCGGGCTTCTTGTACTCGGGATGGGTGCGCTGCGCCCGGCGTTCCTGAACCGGCACCTCGGAGGCCAGAACACGATACATCGTGCGTTCGCTGCACAGGTAGACCTCTTCGTCGAGCAGCGTGGCCACCACCTCGGCGGGTGAGCGGTCCACGAACCGCTCCGAACACAGCGTGTCGAAGACCTCGCCTCGTTCCGTCTCGCTCAATGCCCGGGCGGGCGTCGGGCGGGGCTGCCGTTGCCCGGTCGATGGGCCTCGACGACGGTAGAACGTCGATCGGGAGACCTCGAGAGCCGCGCACGCCGGTTTTACACCGACGTGCTTAGCCAGCTCATCGGCCGCCTTCAAGAGTTCGTCCCGTCGTCGAGGCTTATCCCCAGCAGCCCCGCAACTTTTCCCTGCACGTCGATGATCAGGTGTGCCTTCCTGAGCTCATTCTCGAGCCGTGCGTTTTGCCGCTCCAGCTTGCGTACCTTCTCATCCAGCGGATTCCGCTCCGGCTTGCGGCCGCGTTTCTTCGACAGGGCCTTCAGCGACCCGCTATGCGCCGCCTTGCGCCACGTCGTCAGGTGCGACGAGTACAGGCCCTCGCGCCGCAGGAGCTGACCCACCTCGCCGGGCTCGGTGCACCGGTCCGCTTCTTCGACGATCCGCAGCTTGTACGATGGACTGAACCGCCGGCGTAGCGGCCTATCTACTACCTCCGGGTCCGCAGGAGCTGCCGCGCTTCGCTTGGCCTCCCCGATTCCAGGGGCACTACCATTCTCTTCCATTCTCTCTCGCAGTCCCAACATGTTCGTTTTCTCTGCCTTCGCCCTACTCTAATTCTTTGCGTGCTCCGTGTCTCACGTACGTTGGCAGAGAGGGGAATCGCAGAGACGTTAGGCTGATGTCTTCAGGCCTAGTGTTGACGTAGCACGCGATGGATGGAATTCTAGGTTGTCCCGAACCGGAACCTGTCAACGACAATGGGACACTCTACGGGATTAATTAGAGAGCAATATCCTGTGTGGTGAGGGAAGGGATGGGAGGATTGATGTAGACGGCCTCCGGGAGCGGTTTGGGCTTCGGCACACCTGTGACGAAGCGTTCGGGATGAGCGGCCCATGCTTCGCGGAGCACGGATTTCCTGCCGGCAATGACCTGATCGGCGTTCCCGAAGTGGACCTGCTCGGGGGTTAGCATCGAGATACCGCCATGGCGGTGCTCGGCATTGTACCAGCGGAAGAACGATCGACACAACGTCTTGGCCTGGCCCTGATCCCCGAACCGCCCGGGAAACGAGGGATGGTACTTCAAGGTTTTGAACTGAGCCTCGGAAAACGGGTTGTCATCCGACACCTGAGGCCGGCTCAACGAGCGAGTCACGCCGAGGTCAGCGAGAAGTTGAGCGGTGCATTGGCTCGTCATTGGAGCTCCCCGATCCGAGTGCAGGGTCAGGACCCGGGGCTGGACGCCATGCTTCAGGCAGCTCTGCTGGATCAACCGGCCGGCCAGGGCCGAGTTCTCCCGGTCCGCCACCATCCAGCCCACGACGTAGCGGCTGTAGATGTCCATGATGACGTAGAGGTAGTAATAGCTCCACTTCTTCGGCCCGAGTAGCCGCGTGATATCCCAGGACCACACCTGGTTCGGCGCCGTGGCCATCAACTCGGGCTTCTTGTACTCGGGATGGGTGCGCTGCGCCCGGCGTTCCTGAACCGGCACCTCGGAGGCCAGAACACGATACATCGTGCGTTCGCTGCACAGGTAGACCTCTTCGTCGAGCAGCGTGGCCACCACCTCGGCGGGTGAGCGGTCCACGAACCGCTCCGAACACAGCGTGTCGAAGACCTCGCCTCGTTCCGTCTCGCTCAATGCCCGGGCGGGCGTCGGGCGGGGCTGCCGTTGCCCGGTCGATGGGCCTCGACGACGGTAGAACGTCGATCGGGAGACCTCGAGAGCCGCGCACGCCGGTTTTACACCGACGTGCTTAGCCAGCTCATCGGCCGCCTTCAAGAGTTCGTCCCGTCGTCGAGGCTTATCCCCAGCAGCCCCGCAACTTTTCCCTGCACGTCGATGATCAGGTGTGCCTTCCTGAGCTCATTCTCGAGCCGTGCGTTTTGCCGCTCCAGCTTGCGTACCTTCTCATCCAGCGGATTCCGCTCCGGCTTGCGGCCGCGTTTCTTCGACAGGGCCTTCAGCGACCCGCTATGCGCCGCCTTGCGCCACGTCGTCAGGTGCGACGAGTACAGGCCCTCGCGCCGCAGGAGCTGACCCACCTCGCCGGGCTCGGTGCACCGGTCCGCTTCTTCGACGATCCGCAGCTTGTACGATGGACTGAACCGCCGGCGTAGCGGCCTATCTACTACCTCCGGGTCCGCAGGAGCTGCCGCGCTTCGCTTGGCCTCCCCGATTCCAGGGGCACTACCATTCTCTTCCATTCTCTCTCGCAGTCCCAACATGTTCGTTTTCTCTGCCTTCGCCCTACTCTAATTCTTTGCGTGCTCCGTGTCTCACGTACGTTGGCAGAGAGGGAACCGGAGTGAGCGGTGCGCTACAGCGGCAAGTCACTTCTGGTGGTAGCAGCGCTCTTCGCGCTAGCTCTCGTGGCTGCCTGGGTACTCTACGGGCAGCTTCAATCTGTGGCAGAAGGGACATATGCGGGTTTCAAACTAGGCGGAGCCGTCGCCGTCTTCGTGGTTGTGTTCCTACTGCTCCGAGCCACCTACGAACGCACACTGGGGAAGAGCGTCGTAAAGGTCCAAGTGAGCTTTGCAAACGGTCAAGTTCCCCCCGGTGCAGCCGATTCCAAGTGTACCTACTCGCTCTACAATCGTGATACGCTAGAACAGCTTGACGGCCCGGAACCTGTCAACGACAATGGGACACTCTACGGGATTAATTAGAGAGCAATATCCTGTGTGGTGAGGGAAGGGATGGGAGGATTGATGTAGACGGCCTCCGGGAGCGGTTTGGGCTTCGGCACACCTGTGACGAAGCGTTCGGGATGAGCGGCCCATGCTTCGCGGAGCACGGATTTCCTGCCGGCAATGACCTGATCGGCGTTCCCGAAGTGGACCTGCTCGGGGGTTAGCATCGAGATACCGCCATGGCGGTGCTCGGCATTGTACCAGCGGAAGAACGATCGACACAACGTCTTGGCCTGGCCCTGATCCCCGAACCGCCCGGGAAACGAGGGATGGTACTTCAAGGTTTTGAACTGAGCCTCGGAAAACGGGTTGTCATCCGACACCTGAGGCCGGCTCAACGAGCGAGTCACGCCGAGGTCAGCGAGAAGTTGAGCGGTGCATTGGCTCGTCATTGGAGCTCCCCGATCCGAGTGCAGGGTCAGGACCCGGGGCTGGACGCCATGCTTCAGGCAGCTCTGCTGGATCAACCGGCCGGCCAGGGCCGAGTTCTCCCGGTCCGCCACCATCCAGCCCACGACGTAGCGGCTGTAGATGTCCATGATGACGTAGAGGTAGTAATAGCTCCACTTCTTCGGCCCGAGTAGCCGCGTGATATCCCAGGACCACACCTGGTTCGGCGCCGTGGCCATCAACTCGGGCTTCTTGTACTCGGGATGGGTGCGCTGCGCCCGGCGTTCCTGAACCGGCACCTCGGAGGCCAGAACACGATACATCGTGCGTTCGCTGCACAGGTAGACCTCTTCGTCGAGCAGCGTGGCCACCACCTCGGCGGGTGAGCGGTCCACGAACCGCTCCGAACACAGCGTGTCGAAGACCTCGCCTCGTTCCGTCTCGCTCAATGCCCGGGCGGGCGTCGGGCGGGGCTGCCGTTGCCCGGTCGATGGGCCTCGACGACGGTAGAACGTCGATCGGGAGACCTCGAGAGCCGCGCACGCCGGTTTTACACCGACGTGCTTAGCCAGCTCATCGGCCGCCTTCAAGAGTTCGTCCCGTCGTCGAGGCTTATCCCCAGCAGCCCCGCAACTTTTCCCTGCACGTCGATGATCAGGTGTGCCTTCCTGAGCTCATTCTCGAGCCGTGCGTTTTGCCGCTCCAGCTTGCGTACCTTCTCATCCAGCGGATTCCGCTCCGGCTTGCGGCCGCGTTTCTTCGACAGGGCCTTCAGCGACCCGCTATGCGCCGCCTTGCGCCACGTCGTCAGGTGCGACGAGTACAGGCCCTCGCGCCGCAGGAGCTGACCCACCTCGCCGGGCTCGGTGCACCGGTCCGCTTCTTCGACGATCCGCAGCTTGTACGATGGACTGAACCGCCGGCGTAGCGGCCTATCTACTACCTCCGGGTCCGCAGGAGCTGCCGCGCTTCGCTTGGCCTCCCCGATTCCAGGGGCACTACCATTCTCTTCCATTCTCTCTCGCAGTCCCAACATGTTCGTTTTCTCTGCCTTCGCCCTACTCTAATTCTTTGCGTGCTCCGTGTCTCACGTACGTTGGCAGAGAGGGAAACGGTCACAGCCGTGAACCAGGTTGGGAAAGAGGGTCGTGAGCTGCTGTTCGTCCATCGCCGACCCTCCTGGGAACCTGTGCAGCACTCGCTCGCCGTCATAATCTACGGAAGCAACTCTGACTCCAAGATGGGTATCAGGGAGATAGAAATCCGAGCCCGGCAGCATCGCCACCCTCGCCTCAGTCAGAAGCGTCTCCGTTAGCTGCTGGGATGTGACAACGCCACGTGCCAGAAGTGGCTCACGGAAGTGATCGAAATCCGGGAAAAGGTAGAATCCTCCTTCCGGTTTCGGGCAGTTCAGGTTCATATCGATAAATCGCTGGTGCAGGTATTCACCCGTAAAGCGGTGAATGTCTGTACAGCGCTCCACGCCCTCACGAACTTCATCGCTATACCGGTAGGCAGCCAATGCAGCGTATTGCACAGGGGCGCTGACCGCGCTAAACGTCTCACTGATCATGGATTCAAGCGCCTGCAATACCTTTTCCAACTCCGGTGGAATAATCATCAGACCGAGCCGGTGACCTCCTGCTGAAAATGCCTTGGATAAGCCACCGGTGATCATGGTGCCTTCAGGATAGTGGTGGGCGATACTGGCGTGCTTCTCCTTCCTGAAGTTCACGAGCCCGTAGATCTCATCTGAGATCACAATGATTTGATGAGTCCTGCAGACCGCGGCTAGATCTTTGATTTCCTGCTCGCTGTGACTGCTACCGCTGGGGTTATTGGGATTGTTGAAAATCAGAATCTTCTGGCTGTCCACTGAATGCCGGCAGGCTTGATCGAGCTCATCAGCTTGCAAGCGATAACCAAGTTTCCGCCGGGTTTCTATGGTGACAATTTCTTTTCCCCGAAGAGTCGCCTGCGGCCCGTAACTGACCCAACTCGGCGCGGGGATTAAGAGGGGACCCTGCAGAATGTAAAGGACCTGAAAAATGAGCTCTTTGCTACCCGGTCCCACAACGACCTGATCGGGCGAAACGGAACAACCGCATTGTTCGTCATAAAATACGGCAATGGCCTCGCACAGCTCAGGCAGGCCCCTGGTCGGCAAATAAGTGTTCTTGTCCGCATGTTCGATCAGTGCAGCCTGAATCGCCCTGGGCACAGGAAACGGGGATTGGCCAAAGCCGAAGTGATAAATCTCTTCGCCGTTTCTACGCAATTGCATAACACGCTGATTAATCGCCAACGTGGCTGATGCTTTAAGATCGAGTACGTGTGGATTGATTGACGGACGCACGATCGAATGTACCAACTGTTCAATAGTTGAGCGTGAGGATCGAGACGGATTCGTCTGAGACCATCTTCACGGTCCGCGCACCTCGAGCGGGCGACGTGATTGTAAGGATCGCTCGAGGAGGAGGACAGGAGCCACGGGAACTCAAAGCGTTGCCCCCGGGGTGATCGCTCGGTATTGAATGATCTGTGAAAGCCCTCGCCACACTCCTGAAGAAGCTTACCCCCCGCCCGCTCTGGACGGAAACTGCCGACTTCAAGACTCGCCGCCGCATACAGCTTTTCCTGAGCATGCCTTTCGTCCTCCTTGCGGGGGTGACCTGGGGTTGGTTTTCGGCACCGGCCATCGGAGACGGATCCGGCTTCTTTTGGAGCGTCCTGGGGGCCGCGGGCTTCGGGCTATTCTTCTACCTGGAGCAGAGGCTGCTCCCCCTCGTGGCGGCGACGGCCGACCGCATCGGGTTGGGTGCCTTGGCCGCCCTGGCCTGGGAGGTAGGCGTAGTCGGCGGTCTCATCTTCCTCTTCACCAGCGTCCTGGGCGCCCCGGTGGTCCCGGCGGTGGCCCTCGCATTCGGCGCGGGAGTGCTCTACAGCCTCGGGATGGAGTACGTCCTATTTGGTTCGGGCGCGGACCATATTACGCACCTCTTGGGCCAAGACGGTGGCCTCTCCGGCCCAAGGAAACCGGACTACTCCCACGCCGAGGCGTTGGAGATACGAGGAGACCTCGAGGGTGCGGCGGAGATCTACAAAGAGGCCGTATGGAGGAACCGGAGGCATCCGCTGGCCTACCTTCAGCTGGCTGGTCTCCGGACTCGGGCCGGCCTCCACGAAGAGGCGATCGACATCCTACGCAGGGCCTTGGGGGTGGCCCGGTTCAGCAGCCTCGGAGAAGCCCTGGCCGTCAGGGAGATCCATGAGATCTTCTTGACGCACCTCGGAGATCCCGCGAGGGCAGCCCCCGATCTCGCCCGATACCTGGAACGCCAGCCCGAGGGCGAACACGGGGAGTGGGCCCGCCGGGAACTCGCATACATCAAGGAGCGCATTCGCGAGGACGGCTGACAGACGACCGTGGAATACACCGTTGCTCCCTATTCAACCCTGCCATAACCTTCTGCATCTTTCGGGCATGACATCCGTCCGGAGTAAGCTCCTCACGAGCGAGCCCCGGACCTCAGGGGTAAGCCCAAATGGCCCACCACCGGCCCATCATCCTCTTCGACGGTGTATGCAACTTGTGCAACTCGGCGGTCCAGCGGGTGATCGAGCGCGACAAGGAGGGACGATTCGATTTCGCCTCCCTCCAGTCCCATGCCGCTCGCCGAGAGCTGGAGAGGGTCATAGGCCCGGAGGAGATCGCGGCACTCCCCGACAGCATCGTCCTCGTCGACTCGGACGGCGTACACACACGATCGGCGGCGGCTCTCCGAATCGTGCGCACGCTGGGCTTTCCGTTCGCGCTACTCGGCCTGGGAGTCGTGGTACCCCGTCCGATCCGGGACGGGGTCTACGACTGGATCGCGCGAAATCGCTACCGCTGGTTCGGTCGGCGAGACACCTGTATGACGCCGACCCCCGATCTCGCGGCGCGCTTCCTCGACGCTGGCGAGCCGCGGCCGCCGGGCTCCCGCGTCCAGGGCTGAGGGTCTCTCGGCCCTCTACGAATCCGATGGTCGCTACTGGACTCGAACCAGTGACCCCTACGATGTGAACGTAGTGCTCTACCAACTGAGCTAAGCGACCTGTTTCATACCCCCACGGGGAATCGAACCCCGGTTTCCTGGCTGAGAACCAGGTGTCCTAGGCCACTAGACGATGGGGGCAGACGCACGACTTCTCACGACGAGGGCCGAAAGAATATACATGAACCAAGGCCGACTCAAGCCCCGGAACGGTCTGGTGTCTCTGGGTTAACTCAACAACTCTCAACCTGTCTAGGCTGCGTTCGACAAAGCCCTGGAGCTAAATGACCGACACGCTGAACGACGAATCCATCGACGGGTGGCTGACGGGCCGAAAGGGGTGGAAACGGTCGGGGAAAGCCCTCACCAAGAGCTTCGATTTCCAGTCCTTTCGTGACGCCATCGTGTTTGTAAATCGCGTCGCCAGCCTCGCAGACGACCTGGATCACCACCCGGACATCGACATACGCTACACCACCGTAAATCTATCGCTTACGACCCACAGCGCCGACGGTCTTACCGAGAAGGATCTGAAGCTGGCCGAGAGAGTCGATTTCGCTACCTCGGCGAACTGACCCGGCGGACTGACCGGGCGAATTCGCCGAGGATGGCCATACCTTTTGCGGTCCTGAAGGGGGTGCCCGCAACTACTTGTGAAGAGCTTCGTTGATCGTCTCGACGAGACAGTAGATGCCGAAGTCGACCTGTGCATCGCTCGACACGGCCGGCGGGGCGATCTGGACGACTTCCCCCCGACCACCTGCCGGTAGAACCAGAAGCCCCCGACCCAAAGCGGCCTCGGCGACGCGTGCGCCGACGCCCGGGGCAGGGCCGCCCTCCTCAGAGCCCAGCTCGATCCCGATGAGCAGCCCGCGGCCGCGAACCTGCCTCACGCCCGTCAGGGTCGAGAGAGCTTCATTCAAGCGGCCTACGATGCGCTCCCCAAGGTCGAGGCTGCGAGCAACGAGCTTCTCGCTCTCCAGAATGTCGAGGAACGCGAGTGCCGTCGCACAGGACAAGGGATGACCGAGGAAGGTGCTGGTATGCAGCGCCTCGCCCCCCGACTCGGGCCACGCATCCATGACCTCGCGGGATCCGAGGCAGGCGCTCAGCGGGAGCCCCCCACCGAGCGCCTTTCCGAGGCACACGAGATCCGGAAGGACCCCCTCGCGTTCATGCTCGAACACGACACCGGTGCGACCCAGCCCCGTGAAGATCTCATCGAAGATGAGGAGCGAACCATCCGCACGCGTCAACTCGGCGAGCCGGGCGAGGAAGCCCGAAGGAGGAATACGCACACCGGCCCGGCCCTGGACGGGCTCCACCACGACGGCGCCAACCGCCTGGCGGGGCTGATCCCCTTGCACGGGGATACCCTCCGACAGCAGCCGTCGGACCTCGGCGAGCGCCACTTCCGCTTCCTCCTCCCGCTGGGGGAACGGTGCGAACGCCACCCCCTGGTGAACGCGGGCGCGAAACGGCTCCCTGAAGTCGGGGCGTGCCGTCACGGCGAGGCTGCCGACCGTGAGCCCATGGTACCCACCCTCGAACGCAATAATTCCAGAGCGGCCGGTGCTCAGCTCTGCCGTCTTCAGCGCTGCCTCCATCGCCTCCGAGCCCGACGAGCCGAGCACGGTCCTCGTTTCCTCCCAGGGAGCGAGCGCGCTCAGCCGCTCCAGTAATTCCAGCTTGAGTGCGGGGGGATGCACGTCTCCCATGCCATGGATCAGCCGCCCGGACTGTTCCGCCAACGCCCGCTGGATCCGGGGATGTCCGTGACCCGCGAAGGAGACCCCGAAGGCCGCCGTGAAGTCGACGTAGACGTTCCCGTCCACGTCTCGAACGTTGGAGCCCCGCGCTTCTTCCCAGAAGACCGGAAAGTCCTCGGACAGATACGTGACGTTACGGGACTCGACCGAGCGCAAGCGCCCCGCGAACGCACGTGAGCGTGGCCCGGGCGGTTGCGCCACCAGCGACGGTAGGATCGCACCGAAGGCGGACGTCGGGTCGGCCACGGAGCTACTCGCCTCCGAGTTGGTCCTCGGCGGGCATACCCATGGCGTGGTAGCCCATGTCCACGTGAAGGGTCTCGCCCGTGATCGCCGCACCCAAAGGTGAGCAAAGAAAAGCGGCCGCGTTCCCGACATGCTCAGCGGTGTTCACGTCGGGAAGGGGCGAATTCGCCTGATAGTAATCGACCATGCGATCGATCTTGCCGATCGCCTTGGCCGCCCGGCTCGCCAGCGGGCCGGCCGAAATCGTGTTGACCCGGATACCCCAGCGCCGCCCGGCCTCGAACGCGAGCGTCCGTGTATCACTTTCCAGCGCAGCCTTCGCCGAGCTCATGCCTCCGCCATATCCCGGAACCACCCGCTCGCCCGCGAGGTACGTCAGGGAGACCACCGCCCCGCCCTCCCGCATCAAGGGACCGAAGCGCTGGACCATGCTGACCATCGAGAATGCGCTGGCGCTCACGGCCTCCAGGTACCCGGCGCGGCTGGTTTCCACGAGCGGTTTCTGTACCTCGGGGCCGTTCGCCAGCGCATGGACCAGAATGTCCAGGCAACTCTCCCCGAGTTCGTCCCTGAGGCTGTCGGCCACCTCCTGGATCGTATAACCAGAGAGGTTCCGGTATCTCTTGTCCTCTCGAATCTCCTCCGGCACATCCTCCGGGGTGTCGAACACCGCATCCAACGGGTGGATCTTCTCGAACTCGATTTCTCCTCCACCGGGAAGACTCAGATCGAACTTTCCGCGCTCCATACTCTTGATGAAAATGTTGAGCATGGGGGGCCAGGTGCCGACGCGCACCGACGCGCCGGCCTGCACGAGCGCCCGCACAATGGCCCAGCCGTACCCCTTGTTGTCCCCGACGCCCGCGACGAACGCCCTTTTCCCAGTCAGGTCGAGGGAAAGCATTGTTCTATCCTATCCCAAAACGAAGGCGAGCAGAGCCAGGTAGGCGCTCAACAGGATGACCCCCTCCCTGCGCCGAATCACCAACCGGTGACGTACGATCGGCACCATCAGAACAGTGATGACCATCACGGCGGGAAACTCCAAGCGAAGCACCTCAGGGCTGAAGTCCAGTGGCGCGATGATCGATGTAACTCCCAGTACGCCCGCGATGTTGAAAACGTTCGAACCGAGGATATTACCCACCGCGATGTCCGCCTCGTGCCTCAGGGCGGCAACCGCGCAGGTGGCGAGCTCGGGAAGCGAGGTGCCGATGGATACCAGAGTGAGACCGATCACCAGCTCCGAGACCCCCATGGCCTCGGCAATCGCGACGGCGGACTCGCGGATCGCGAAGGCCCCCAGCACGAGGCCCGCAACGCCCAGGACGACGAAGGCTACGTCTCTCACGATCGTCCGGGGGAGTAGGCCGATCGCCTTACGGGTGGCCTCCCTGTTCTCACGCGCGTCCGTGCCCTCCGTTTTGGCCGTGCGAAGAACGTAGCCGAGGTAGAAAACCAGCATCGTCACCAGCAGGAGGCCCTCGAGGCGCCCGATGTGGTGGTCCCAAATCAGCGGAAGGAGCGCAGCCGTGATGAAGAACATCACGGCCACCTCCCTCGTCACGACCTGCGCGGAGACGCGCAGAGGCCGCAGGATCGCGCTGATCCCCAGGACGAGGCCGACATTCGCCAGGTTCGATCCCATCACGTTACCGATGGCGAGATCAGGGTTGCCGCCCAGGGACGCTACGACGGAGATCACGAGCTCGGGAGCCGACGTGCCCATGGAGACGACCGTGAGACCCACGACGATCGGGCTCACGCCGAGCGATGCCGCGAGCCTCGCACTGCCACGGACGAGCCATTCGGCCCCGAAATACAGGACGCCGACACCCCCGAGAAAGAGCAGGATCTCACGCGTCATGCGCTCGTCCCCTCACGGCGGTTGAGCCACCCCCGCATCTCCTTCAGCGTCATCGTGTTCAGTACGTCTCCCTTGTTCAGCCAAGCCCGCCGCGCCTGATCCACCCCATAAGACATATGGTCCAGCCGCTGGACCGAATGAGCATCGGTACTGATGCAGACCTTCACCCCCAACTCCTTCGCCCGGTGGGCATGCACGTCGCTTAAATCGAGCCGATTCGGATTCGCGTTGATTTCAACGGCGACGTCCAGATCCCGCGCCGCCTGTAACACTTCTTCCATTTCGATCTGAAACGGCTCCCTCCGGGCGAGAAGGCGCCCGGTGGGGTGGGCGAGGATGTCCACCTGCGGATGCTGTATCGCCGTGATGACCCGATCCGTCATCGCAACCCGATCCATATCCATGAGCGAGTGCACGGAAACCAGCACCAGATCCAATGACTCGAGGACCTCGTCGGTCATGTCGAGATCCCCGTCCCGGAGAATATCCACCTCCAAGCTGTTCAAAATCGTGATCCCGTCCAGCCCCTTCTGAACTCGGGCGATCTCTTCCCACTGATCCGGGGCCCTTTCCGGCGTGATGCCGCCGACCATGGCCAGCGCCGGGCTGTGGTCGCTCATGGCCAGATACCGATACCCTCGGGCCTTGCACGCCTGGGCCATCTCGTCGATTGAAGCCTTGCCGTCGCTCCACGTCGAATGCATGTGGAGATCACCCTGGATATCCTCCAGGGTCACGAGATCCGGCAGCGAGTTTGCGCGTGCCGCCTCCACCTCGCCCCGGTTCTCACGCAGAACGGGTGGCACCCATGCCAAGCCGAGGGTGTCGAAAACGGACTCCTCGGTCCCACCCGCGACGCGTTCACCCTCTTCCTTGCCCACCTCTTCAGGGTCTACTCCCTCCGGCATTCGGAACACGCCCCACTCGTTCACACGGAGGCCTTGGCGCTGCGCGATCTGGCGAACGGCGACGTTGTGCTCCTTGGATCCAGTGAAGTAATGGAGCGCGGCTCCGAACGAGCGGTCGGGAATCACGCGGAGGTCGACCTCCAGCCCCGAGCGGAGCACGACGCTCCCACGCGTGTCCCCGGCCGATACGACCCGCTCCACCGACCCGAACGCCGTGAAGTGCTCCATGAGGGCCGGAGCCGGCAACTCCGCCTGAACGAGCAGGTCGACGTCCCCGATGGTCTCCTTGCGGCGCCGGTAGCTTCCAGCCACCTCGATGCGCTCCACGCCCGGGCCCTCTCCCATGTGCGTCAGGAGCGGACCGATCAGCTGGTCCACCTGCGAGATGAGAAAGCGGCCGGAATAACGCCGGAGATCCTCTATGGAGGTGAGGATCTTTCCCACGCTGGTCACGCCGAACCCCTCGAGGCTCTCGACGTGGCCCGCCTTCAAGGCGGCCTCCAGCTCGTCCACGGTCGTGATCCCCAAAGACTCCCATAACTTCTTGGCCTTCTTGGGCCCCACCCCATCGAGCTTCACTAGCTGTACGAGAGATCTCGGAACTTCGGCCGATACCTCAGCCAAACGAGCGAGTCCACCGGTCTGGACGAGCTCGACGATGTGGGCGGACAGATCCTTGCCGATGGCGGGCAGCTCGGTCAGATCCTCTCCTGCATCCACCATGGCCGAGAGAGGCCGTGTGAGCCCCCGTACGGTGCGGACCGCATTGCGATAGGCCCGGATACGAAAGGGATTCGACCCGTTGATCTCCAACAGATCCCCGAGTTCCTCGAGGACACCCGCGATCTCGATATTCTCCACGGCGACTACAACGCCCCCGCGTTCTGGAGCACACTCACGAAGTCTTCTTCGCTCAGAATCTCAACGCCGAGATCGCGGCCCTTCTGGAGCTTGGACCCGGGGTCCGCCCCGGCCACCACGTACGTCGTCTCTCCGCTCACCGAGCCCACGACCCGTCCGCCGTTGTCCTCGATCAAGCGCTTCGCGTCCGGGCGAGAGAAGCGCTCGAGGCCCCCGGTGAAAACAAACCTCATGCCGGCAAGCCCCTTGCCGCCCGCCTGCTCGGGCGGCAGCAGAGCGTTCATGTAACCGAGGACCGCTGCGATACGCTCACGATTTCGTTCGTCGTCGAGGAAGGCCCTGATCTGCGCCGACATGATCGGTCCGATCCCGTCGACCGCTTCGAGTTGCTCGACAGTGGCTTCTTGGATGTTGTCGAAGGACCGGAATTCCGCCGCGAGCGCCGCCGCGACCGTCGTTCCCACCTCGGGGATCCCGAGACCATAGAGAAAGCGGGCGAGCCCCACCGTCCTCTTTTCCTCGATCGCTCGGGCGAGGTTCGCCGCAGACGTTTCGGCGAATCCCTCCAGCGGCTCGATGTCCGCCGCCGTGAGCTTGAAAAGATCAGCAAGCTCCTTTACGAGACCACGATCTACGAGAAGCGTAGCCGTCTCCTCTCCCAACCCCTCGATGTCGAGACCCGCCCTGGATCCGAAGTGGGTGAGTCCTCTCTTGAGCTGGGCCATACAGCCGAACCGGTTTGGGCAATAGGTGAACGGGCCGTTCTCCTGAACGGGCGTATCGCAGGCGGGGCAGCGCGTCGGCATCTGGAAGACCGCCGCACGCTTCCGCCCATTCTCCGGTACACGTTCCACGACCTGTGGGATCACGTCGCCGGCACGCTGGACCCGGACGAGGTCCCCTTGGCGGATGTCCTTCCGAGCGACCTCTTCCCGATTGTGCAGTGAGGCACGCGAGACGGTGACGCCCCCGACCTCGACAGGCCTCAACAGCGCCACGGGTGTGAGCTTCCCAGTACGACCCACGGAGACCGCGATCTTCTCGATGCGTGTGATCTCCTTGCGTGGCTCGAATTTGTATGCCAGAGCCCAACGAGGGTGGTGTGAAGTGGCTCCTAGGTCGGCACGGGCATCCAGGTGGTCGAGTTTGATGACCACGCCGTCAATCTCATAGTCGAGATCGTCCCGATCCGCGGCGAACGCTCCGTGATATTCGAGAATCTCCTCGACCGTCGCGGCGAGCGTTACGCGCTCCGGCGTCCTGAACCCCCATTCCCGTAGCGCACGCACCGCCTCGGAATCCGAGGTCAACTGCGCCCCGCGGACCATGAGGATGTCGTACGCCAAAAGGTCGAGCGGCCTCTCGGCGGTCAGGCGGGAGTCGAGTTGTCGAAGGAAGCCGGACGCCGAGTTGCGTGGGTTCACATAGGGCTCCGAGCCCCGCTCGACCATCCGCTCGTTGAGCGCCTCGAACGCCGAGAGAGACATGAGTACCTCCCCCCGAACGGCCAGCAGCTCCGGCGCCGGCCGGTCGGCTTCGCGAAGTCGCAAGGGAAGGCTCGGAATGGTTCTTATGTTCTCGGTGACCACCTCCCCGACGCGGCCATTTCCGCGGGTCACGGCCCGTGAGAACAGTCCTTCCTCATACACGAGCTCGATGGATGCACCATCCAGCTTCGGCTCGAGTACGTATCGGGGCTCGTCATCGAGCGCCTTTCGCACACGTTCGTCGAAGCGTTGCACCTCGGCGGGATCCTGGGTCGAATCCAACGACAGCATCGGAACGGTGTGCTCCGCGTTGGGAAACGCACTTTGAGGCTCCGCACCCACGCGCTGGGTCGGGGAATCCACGGTGATCAGGTCGGGGTGGAAGGCCTCCAGGGCCTGAAGCTCGACGAAGATCCGATCGTACTCCCGATCGTCGATCTCCGGACGCGACTCCACGTGATACAGGTAGGAATGCCGTCGAAGCTCGCCACGCATCCGCTCCAGGCGTCGAGCCACATCCTCCGCGTCTGCATCGTCGGGCCTGTCCGGCCGTTTCGTGGTCAAGGAAGCTCCATTTACGCTCTCTCAGGACACCCCGAACGTGGTTTGAGCCTTGTAACGTGGCGAATGGAAGCGGACCCGTACAGCCCTGGCGAGGGCCGATGCGGGACCGTATATCAGGGTTTCCGCGCCCCCTCTCAGACGGTTTCAGAAATGATGATCGGGACATGACGCCCCTCGATATCGATCGGCTCCGGGCCGAAACGCCGGGCACGCGAACCGTAAATCATCTGAACAACGCCGGGGCGAGCCTCGTGCCCGATCCCGTGCGAAAGATCGTTCTCGAGCACCTGGATCTCGAGGCGCGAATCGGGGGCTACGAGGCCGAAGCCGCTCGCCATTCGGAGCTCCAGTCCGTCTATGACTCGGTAGGCACGCTCATCGGAGCCGATCCCCAGAACGTGGCGATCACCGATAACGCGACGGGGGCCTTCATCCAAGCGCTCTCCGCCGTTCCGTTCGCCCCGGGCGACGTCGTTCTCACCACGCGGAACGATTATGTGTCCAACCAGATCATGTTCCTCTCGCTCGCCTCGCGTTTTGGTATCGAGGTCGTGCGAGCGCCGGACGAGCCCGCCGGCGGAGTAAACGTACGGGCCCTCGAAAAGCTCGCCCACAGGCGGCGGCCCAAGCTCATCTCCGTCACGCAGGTTCCGATGACTTCGGGCCTCGTTCAGCCCGTTGCCGAAATCGGCGCCATCTGCCGCGAACGCGAGATCCTCTACCTGGTCGACGCGTGTCAGTCGGTTGGCCAGATGCCCATCGATGTCCAAGACATCGGGTGCGACTTCTTGACTGCGACGTCACGCAAGTTTCTGCGCGGGCCGCGCGGCGTCGGTTTCCTGTATGTCTCCGACCGTGCTCTCGAGCTTGGGCTGGAGCCGCTCTTTCCCGACCTCCGAGGGGCCGACTGGATCGAAGGAGATCTCTACCAACCCGTTCCCGGCGCCCAGCGCTTCGAGAACTTCGAGGCGCCGGTGGCAATGGTACTGGGCATGGGACGCGCGGCCCAATACGCACAGGATCTGGGCCTCGAGGTAATTCGGGAGCGTGCCTGGACCCTCGCCGAATCGATGCGGGAACGTCTCGCCGAGTTGGATGGTGTGCGCGTTCACGACAAGGGGGCGGAGCGTTGCGCAATCGTGACGGTGTCCACCGAGGGACACCATCCCCTGGACCTTCTGCGCGCACTCAGAAAGGAGGGCATCAATACGTCACGCGCCGGGCGAGACGCAGCCGTCCTCGACTTCGAGGACAAGGGTGTGGACCAGGTGCTCCGGATTTCGCCCCACTACTACAACACGGACGAGGAGATCGTCACTTTCGTCGACGCGCTGTCGCGCCTCATGAGCTGAGGATGAAGGTAATTTGACTGGCCGTCGTACGCATTCAGGCAAGGAGCGAAAAGGCGTTGCAACCGGAGGTCGAACGCGAAGTGGTCCGAATGTCCAAGTCGGGGGACACTCGATCGTATGAGCCCTTAGTGCGAGCCTATGAGGGCCCGGGGCTCCGCCTGGCCGTGGGTATGCTCGGCAGCCTCGACGAGGCGAGGGACGCGCTACAGGATGCGTTCATCAAAGCATGGGAATCCCTTCACCGGTTCGACCTCAAGCGACCGTTCGGCCCCTGGTTCTTTCAAATTTTGCGTAATCAGTGGCGTGACGTGATCCGAAGCCACCAATCGCACGAACGTCACGAGGTGCGCGACGAGCAGATCGAGATCCGCCCCGCCGGATCCTCTACCGATCCGGCTCGACTCCATGAGCGAAGTGAGGCCAGCCTGATTCTCTGGGGGGCACTCAACGCCCTAGCCGATGATCATCGCGAAATCCTGGTTCTCAAAGAGCTTCAGGGGTTTCGCTACTCCGAGATCGCCGACATCCTGGAGGGCACCGTGGCCAGTCGTCTCTATCATGCACGCGACGCTCTCCGTGAGGCACTGGTCGCGACGAACGCGGAGTACCCGTGACCCCCACGGATGCCCCGAGGAGGAAAGTGTAATGAGTGAGCGAATGAGCCACGCAGGCCTCATGCGTTATCTCGACGGAGAGGCGGCCCCCGAGGAGCGGGCTCGAATCGATGCCGCGCTGGCGGACTCGACCGAGCTCCGGAGAGACCTCACGATTTTTCGAACCATGAAGAGTGATCTACAAGCCATGACCTTCGGTCTCGCCAACGATCACTCGGTATGGGGCGTGGTACACCGGCGCATTACGCGGCCGCTCGGATGGATTCTGCTCTCGGTTGGGTTCCTGTCTTGGATCCTGTACGGATCCTACCTTTACCTCGTTTCCGCGATCGACCTCTGGGAAAAGCTTGCGACCTCCGCGATCGGCCTGGGGATTCTCTTTCTCTTGGGGACCGTCATCTACGAGCGGCGCAAGGAGTGGCTCACGGACCCCTACCGAAGCGTCTACCGATGATCGTTGTGACCACAGCTGAAATCTCGGGCAAACGCATCGTGCGTACGCTGGGGCTCGTTAGAGGGAATACGATCCGTGCGCGCCACCTGGGGAAGGATATCTTGGCGATCCTTCGTAATGTGGCCGGGGGCGAGATCCACGAGTATACGAAGATGCTCGCCGAAGCCCGTGAACAGGCGATCGACCGCCTCCTCGAAGACGCCGAGCGGTTGGGTGCAAACGCGGTGGTCTGCATGCGCTTCCAGACGTCCATGATTCAGTCCGGCGCCGCGGAAATGCTCTGCTACGGCACCGCGGTAATCGTCGAACCCGACGGCTGAGGCCCTGCAAGCGCCGCGCGAGTCGCCCGATATCCCTCCTCGATGAAGAAGTGGCGCCTGCTGAAGTCGAACCCGTCGGTGTCTTCGAAGTCCGGTTGCACGTACGTGAGTGGAACGCCGGTCCAGTTCCGTACCGACTCCCTTTTCATGTGGCCGGCCATGATGGAGAAGATCCTCTGATGAACGTCGACCAGGCCCCCGTCCACCACGGTCCGAGCGTCGGCCTGCGGGCCGGCGCCGACATCGATCGCAATGATCCGGGTGGCGCCCAGCTCGGCGGCTTTCCCGAGAGGGAGCATTTCCAAAGCGCCCCCATCGACGAGCATTCGCCCCCCTACCTCGGCGGGAGGGAAAAGAACCGGTAGCGCCGCCGATGCATAAACAGAATCGACGAGGGTCACGTCCATGTCGCCCCCGTGACCGAACCAGACCATCTCGCCCGACGCCAAGTCCACCGCGTTCACGATCAGCGGGAGGGTCAGCTCACGCCAATGCTCGGTCGGGAGAAGGTCCCGGATGAACTGCCGGAGCGTGTCACCCCGGAACATGCTCGGGGATCGAATCCCGTTAACCCATAAAACGCGGCGGTTTACTCTCATGACGTCGCGTCGCCGGAAGCGTCGGGAGCGCTCCTCCATTTCCTCGACGGTTCGCCCCCCGGCAAGGGCGGCCCCCATCATCGCCCCGGTACTGGTACCGACGATCCCGGCCACGGGAATCTCAGCCTCCTGGATCGCCCTCCAAGCCCCAACATGCGCGAACCCCTTGGCCGCGCCACCACCCATGATGACCCAGGTTTGAGAATCGAGCCCCGGACCGTTCCCAGACAGCGGGTTAGAGTCCCTCACGCCCTCGGACCATCCATGCAATCGTTCCTCGCTTGACGGTATGTTACCGCCATTCTAGCTTTGTTCTAAATGAGAATCATTCTTAATAAGGTCTCTTACAGCAGCTTTCTTTTCCCATGAGCGACACTCATATCCTTACGATTACTGACCTTCATGCCAAGGTTTCGGACGAAGACCTCAACATCCTGAACGGTGTGGATCTCGAGCTCCGACCCGGTGAAATCCATGCCATCATGGGACCCAATGGCTCAGGAAAGAGCACCCTCGCCAAGGTGTTGGCGGGCCATCCCGGCTACGAGGTCACGGCCGGTGAGGTCGTCTTCGACGGCCGCTCCCTCCTCGATCTGGAGCCCAATGAGCGTGCTCTCGCCGGATTGTTCATGGCGTTCCAATATCCTACCGAGATTCCGGGCGTGTCCATCGCGAATTTCTTGAGGACCGCGCTACAGGCCCGGCTCGAGGAGGGCGAAGAGGTGGATCTCTTCGACTTCCAAGACGAGCTCATGGACCGGATGAAGCTGCTCGACATGGAGCCGTCGTTCGCCGAGCGGCCCGTGAACGACGGATTCAGTGGCGGTGAGAAGAAGCGCAACGAGATTCTCCAGATGGCCGTGCTTCGCCCGTCGCTCGCGCTCATGGACGAAACGGACTCGGGACTCGACATCGACGCCCTCAAGATCGTGGCCAACGGCGTGAACACGCTGCGGGGGGAAAATCCGAAGATGACGATCCTCCTTATCACGCACTACCAGCGCCTGCTCAACCACATCACGCCTGACGTGGTTCACGTGATGGTCGACGGGCGTATCGTCCGATCCGGCGGACCCGAAGTGGCGCTAGATTTGGAGGAGCAGGGATACGCGGACTGGAAGGGCCAGGAGGTGGTGACCGCATAGCGGACGTCAGCTCGAGATAGATGGAATCCTCGAGTCGCCCGCCGACTTCAGCAGGGATAGAGAACCATGCCAGAAAATGAGCTCGTCGAAGGACTCGGTCTCGACGAATACCAGTACGGGTTCGTCGATGAAGAGGCGCACGTCTTCCGGACCAGGCCCGGCCTGGACGAGGACATCGTCCGACAGATTTCGAAGCACAAGGAAGAGCCCGAGTGGATGCTCGAGTTCCGTCTGAAGGCTCTGAAGGTCTACGAGTCGAAGCCGATGCCGACGTGGGGTGGGGACCTCTCGGATCTCGAGGCGACGCTCGATGAGATCTACTTCTATGTGAAGCCACAGGACCAGATGGAGCGCTCCTGGGACGACGTCCCCGAGAACATCAAGAACACGTTCGAGAAGTTGGGCATCCCTGAGGCAGAGCAGAAGCTCCTGGCCGGAGTCGGAGCGCAATACGAGTCCGAGATGGTATACCACTCCCTCAAGGAGGAGTGGGCTTCCAAGGGCGTGATCTTCGATTCGATCGAAGACGGCCTCAAGAACCATCCAGAGCTCTTCCGGGAGCATTTCGCGACCGTCATCCCCATTGCGGACAACAAGTTCTCGGCGCTCAACTCGGCGGTCTGGTCGGGGGGGTCGTTCGTCTATGTGCCGAAGGGCGTAACGCTCGAGACGCCGCTACAGGCGTATTTCCGGGTCAACCAGGAGCGTATGGGACAGTTCGAGCGCACGCTGATCATCATGGATGAGGGCGCTCAGGCTCACTACATCGAGGGATGCACGGCGCCGGTCTACTCCACCGACTCGTTCCACTCCGGCGTGATCGAGATCGTCCTGAAGAGGGACGCGAGATTCCGGTACACGACCATTCAGAACTGGTCGAACAACATGTACAACCTCGTGACTCAACGCGCCGTGGTGAACCAAAACGCGAACATGGAGTGGCTCGACGGCAACCTCGGCTCGAAGCTCACGATGAAGTATCCGTCGTGCTACCTCGTGGGTGAGGGAGCCCACGGAGAAATCATGTCCATCGCTTATGCCAGCGACGGCCAACACCAGGACACCGGGGGCAAGGTGGTTCATGTGGCCCCGAACACCACGTCATCGATCATCTCGAAGTCGATCTCGAAGGGCAATGGCCGGTCCACGTATCGCGGCCTTTGCAAGGTCTACGAGGGTGCGGTCAACGCGCGGTCCAACGTCGAGTGTGATGCGCTTCTCATCAACGATACCTCGCGCACGGATACCTATCCGTATATCGAGATCGAAGAGAAGAACGCGTCGGTGGGACACGAGGCGACCGTCTCCAGGGTGGGCGACGCGCAGCTCTTCTACCTCATGAGCCGCGGGCTGACGCAAGAGGAGGCCATGGCGCTCATCGTGCGCGGATTCATCGAGCCGATCGCCAAAGAGCTTCCGCTGGAGTACGCCGTCGAGCTCAACCGGCTCATCGAGCTCGAAATGGAGGGATCGGTCGGCTGATGTCCAACCCTGCTCAAGCAGTGGAGGCGTCGAGCGCGGAGGAGGGGTCGAGCGCGGAAGCGGGGTCGAGCGCGGAGGAAGAGGCTCCGAGCTCCCTGGACGAGGGCACGGTGGAGACCATCAGCCAGGGTGCCCCATCGTGGTTGAGCGAGCGCCGACGACACGCCTGGTCGGTGTTCGAAAGCACCCCCCTTCCGAGCACGCGGTCGGAGGAGTGGCGGTACACCGATGTCTCCCGCGTGGTGAACTTCGCCGACCTTCGGCTCGCGACGCGTGCGGCCTTGGCCGAAAATGGCTCCCGCCCCGCCGGGCTCGCGGCTGCCATGGACGAGGACCGTGCCGCTTCCGGCCACACTCTGCTGATCGACGGAGGGGTCGTGCACGTCGACCTCGAACCCGCCCTGGTAGAGCAGGGGGTCATCTTGACCTCCCTGAAGTCGGCCGTGCACGAACACGGGGACCTCCTCGAAGAGTTGCTGGCAACTGAGGTCGTGCCGCCCGAGGACGGCAAGTTCCAGGCGCTCAACGCAGCGCTTTGGACCGACGGGGTGCTCCTCTACGTTCCCCCGAACGTGAAGCTCGACCTTCCGATCCGAGCCACGCGGTGGCTCTCGGACGCCGGTTCCGCGGTCTGCACTCGCACCCTGATCGTGGCAGAACCGGGAAGCCGGGTCTCGTACGTCGAGGAGTTGCTTTCCGAGGACTTCGAGCGGCGCACGCTCGTTTCGTCCGCCGTCGAGGTCATCGCGCGGGACGGATCCCAGGTTCAATACGTTTCGATTCAACGGCTCGGGCGGGGCGCCTTCTGTCAATCGGCACAACGCACGCTCGCCTATCGGGACTCCAGGCTCGACACGCTCAACGTAAATCTCGGCGGCTCGGTCAGCCGCCTCGACCTCAACGCTCGGCTTCTCGGGCCAGGCGCGCATAGCGACATGCTCGGACTCTACTTCGGGGACGAAGACCAGCACTTCGACCACAACACCAGCCAGGACCACATCGCGCCCGACACCGGAAGCGACCTCCTCTACAAGGGGGCGCTAGATGAACGCTCCCGGGCGGCGTTCCGGGGCATCATCCGGGTACATCCCGGCGCTCAGGGGACGGACGCGTACCAGACCAACCGGAACCTGTTGCTTTCAGGCGAAGCCCGAGCCGACTCGCTGCCGAACCTCGAAATCGAGGCTGACGACGTAAAGTGCTCGCACGGTGCGTCGGTCGGCCAGCTCGATTCCGAAACGCTCTTCTATCTTCTTAGCCGAGGGCTGAACCTGCAGCAGGCGGAGCGTCTGGTCGTTTTGGGCTTTCTCGGCGACGTCATGGCCCGACTGCCGCTCGGCGGGGTGGTCGAGAAGGTGACGCGCGCGATCGAGCGCAAGCTCAAACATGTCTGATGAAGGGGAGGGCAGCGGTGAGTGGGTCAAGGTCGCGGACCTCGGTGAGTGCCCACCGGGCAGCCTCCTGGACATCGAGGCCGGAGGGGAAACGATCGTCCTGGCCAACCTGGACGGCGATCTTTACGCCCTCCAGAATCGTTGCTCACATCAGGATCTACCGCTCTCGGACGGAGAGCTGGACGGTGATCAATTGGAGTGCTTGTACCACGGAGCCAGGTTCGACGTGTGCACCGGTAACGCCATGGGGCTTCCGGCCATCAAGCCCGTAGAAACGTACGCCGTGCAACTACGCGGCCAAGAAATCTACGTCCAGGTCTAGTGTGGTCTGCTAAAAGAGGGCTGAACTGACATGCCTGTTACGTCTTCGCGACTCGATCGGACGGCCTTGAGGGCTCAGTTCCCGGCTCTGGCCCAGGAGGTCGGCGGGCATCCACTCGTCTACCTGGACAACGCTGCCACCTCGCAGAAGCCCCAATACGTGCTGGACGCCCTCACGGCGTACTACGAGCAGGACAACGCCAACGTGCACCGGGGCATCCACGAGCTGAGCCGTCGAGCCACCGTCGCTTTCGAAGACGCACGGGTAAAGCTGGCGAAGTTTATCGGAGCGGCGGATTCGGCCGAGTTGGTGTGGGCCCGGGGCACCACCGAGGCCATCAATCTGGTGGCCAGTAGTTGGGGGCTGGACACGCTCGGTGAGGGCGACGAGATCCTCTTGAGCTCCATGGAGCATCACTCCAACATCATCCCGTGGCAGTTGGTGGCCCGCCGTACAGGCGCTCGCCTTCGGTACATCGAGATGGACGAGCAAGGTCGTCTGATGCTCGACGGTCTTCCTGAGCTTCTTACGGATCGCACTCGCATGGTCGCCGTCTCCCACATCTCGAACGCGTTGGGCACGGTCAATCCGGTACGTGAGATCGCCGACCTGGCCAAAAGGGTCGGGGCGCTCGTGCTCGTCGACGGCGCTCAAGCGGTGCCCCACCGGCGGGTCGATGTGCAGGAGCTCGGCTGCGACTTCTACGCGTTCTCGGGGCACAAGATGTGTGGGCCCACAGGATCGGGCGGATTGTGGGCCCGCCGCGAGCTCCTCGAGTCGATGCCGCCGTACCAGGGGGGCGGCGAGATGATTCGCACCGTCGGCCGCGAGGAAAGCACCTGGGCCGAGATCCCACACAAGTTCGAGGCCGGCACACCGAACATCGCGGGAGCCATCGCCCTGGGGGCGGCCGCGGACTTCCTCGACGAGGTCGGCTTCGACGCCATTGCCGAGCACGAAAGAGAGCTGCTCGCCTACGCTCTCGAAAGACTCGACGCTCTGGGTGGCGTGCAAGTCTATGGGCCCACCGATTTGCACGAACGGTCCGGCGTCATCTCCTTCACCATGGGAGACGCCCACCCTCACGATATCTCGACCATCCTCGACACCGAAGGGATCGCCATCCGCGCCGGCCATCACTGCGCTCAACTCGTCATGCAGCACTTCGGGATCTCGGCCACCGCGCGCGCGAGCTTCTATCTCTACAACTCCACCGAAGACGTGGACCGCCTGATCGAGGGGCTCGCGTCCGTCAAGGAGATTTTCGGACCGGCCTGAAGGCGCCAAAGGGCTCGAGGCCGTATACTACCTGCGCTTGGCCCCCCCTTTCGTGGCGGACGCATGATGGAAGCCCCCCTCACCTCTCTGTACCAACAGCTCATCCTCGAGCACTACCGCAACCCGCGGAACAAGGGGGAGCTCGCAGATCACACCGTGGAGGCGTACGTGGCCAATCCCGTGTGCGGCGACGAGGTCAAGGTTCAGATTCGTCTCGACGGGGACCGGATCGAAGAGATCGCTTTCGACGGCCAGGGATGTTCGATCTCGCAGGCGTCCGTGTCTATGATGACCGCATTGGTCAAGGGGAGGGAGCGGAGCGAGGCAATTGGCCTGGCCGACCTCTTTACTGCTATGATGCACGGAGGTGAGGTGGCCTCCGGCGATCGGTCCCTGGGAGACCTGCGTGCGCTACAAGGCGTCTCGAAGTTCCCCGTGCGGATTCGGTGCGCGCTTCTCGCCTTCGACGCGCTCCGCAAAGCGCTCTCTACCGAGCTGGAGGCTGGTCCCACCGGGGGAACAGCTCACAACCAGGAGTCCCGAGGAGAGACCACACACTGATGCCTCAGCATGAAAGTGCTTCCTCGGTCTACTCGGGTGTCTTGCACGACACGCCCGCCGGAGCCATCGCAGTCTGGGTCACCCGCAACGGGGTCCGCCGAATCGGGGGCGTAACGTCCAAGATGATCGAGGAGGGTCACTGGGACGCATCAGGACACCCCACGCTCAGCGCCGCCCTCCACCAGCTCGGTGAATATTTCGACCGGAAGAGAAGGCACTTCGATCTTTCGCTCGATTTCTCTGGAGCCACCAAGTTCCAAAAGCGCATCTTCGAGCGCCTGATGGGAATTCCATATGGCCGCATCGTGTCATACGGTGACATCGCCGACGAGATGGGAGAGCCTGGCGCCGCGCGGGCGGTCGGCCAGGCCGTGGGGGCCAACCCCCTTCCGATCGTCGTTCCGTGCCATCGCGTGGTCCGAAGCGACGGCAGGCTGGGGGGCTATTCAGGAGGGCTCCGCCGTAAGGTAGCCCTCCTTCGCATCGAGGGAGTGGACGTCGACGGGCACCAGTCCGGAAGCCGAGTCCATCCGGAGCTGCTGCGGCTTCCACTTTAGAATCGACTCATCTGAACCACCACCCGTGCGGACAACAATCGCACGTGTATCGAGCGGGTTCACGTGGTCTCTGAGCGTCGGAAAAGCCCCGCCCTCAGCCGATGACCTTCAGTCTCACTCGGTGCGTTACAGCGTCAGCAACGCCCTGGAACGGTTCGCCGACGATCACCACGCCTTGCACGAAGACGCGAAGCCAGGGGATCTGGCGGAGAAGATGCGGTGTGGGGCGGTAGAGCGCGAGCGAACCGATCTGTAACCAGGGCTGCTGCACGAGCATCCCGCACCCCCGACGGCAACTACGCCGGCCCTACGTGGACTCCATCCACTTCGAGTCGGTTAGATTGCGTTCGTAGGCGGGCGCGCAATCGACCCCGAACCATCGAGAGGCCCAATGGCTGACAGCGATTACGAAGTGCGTTTGAAGACCACAGGGCGAAACGACCGCTGTCTTTGTGGCTCCGGCAAGAAGTACAAGAAGTGTCACTTGGCCGAGGACGAGGGCACACGCGCCGCAACGCTCAAAGTCCTCGAAGCGGAAGCCATGGCAAAGCCAAAAGCGGCGAAAGACGCCGAGGGCGAGGCCGACACGAAGGACGCGGACAAGCGCAGGCGGTCGACGAAGCGCCAAAAGAAACAGTCCGGGTTCGAAGGGCGCGCCTCGGACGGCAAACCGAGGAACATCCCGCGGCGGGGCGCCGTTTGATGTCGTCGGCCAGGTAGACCGTCGCCATGCCGCCCTCGCCCAGTTCACGCTCGATGGCGTAGCGGCCTTCTAGGGCTGCGTTCAGGCGTTCGGTGGCATCGGACATGGGCGCACTCCGGGATCAGACTGCGGGCAACATCTTACCCACGGAGAGGGAGGGCAAGCAGAAGCCCAATATGTCCAGCAACGGAGCCGTTCAGGCTCCAGGCGTGAACTCCCCTCACAGGACCACCCGTGCGGACAACAATCGCACCAGTATAGAGCGGATATGCTCGCGCCTCCCGAACGAGAAGACGGCATCCTCAAGTGATTGGTTATACCGCTTCTCGACGGAAGCTAAGCCTATGATGGTCGCGTCGATCGCGCCGCCTTGCGGGGTACCGACCGGCCGGGCAAGATACGACGCCAGCGAAGTATTGATGGGTAACTAGGAGGTGCTGCTTGAGGAGTACCGCGCTCACGGTAGGAGTCGCCGTCCTGTTGGCCGCCTCGGGGCTCGAGGGTCAGCAGGCCGCACGGGGTCTCGAAGGAGCGTGGCGGGTCACCGAAGTGGTGACCACCGGGCCGCTCGGGCGAACTCTTGGCTCACCCCAGCCCGGCCTACTGCTCTTCACGGGCGGTTACTACAGCTATACGCTCGTCACGAGTGACCAGCCCCGTCCTATCCCCCCGAGGGGATTCGCGACCGTGGAAGATATGCTCGACGTGTGGAGCCCGTTCACCGCGAACGCGGGCACGTTCGAAGTGTCCGGTAACAGCATGACGAGGCGACCGGTCGTTGCTAAGAGCCCCGACGCAATGGCGCCGGGGGCGTTCAACGAGTACACCTTCCGCCTGAGCGCCGACACGCTTTGGGTCACGACGGTAGGGACCGAGGGGGGGCCGGCAAGGAGCCCATCTACGATTAGGTACGTCCGCGTCCGCTGAACGACGGCAAGCGAGAGAGATTAGCTAGGCGACGGCGCCCTGAGCGCCAAATCTCTTGGCGATCCGCGCCCGGGACTTTTCGGCCTCCTTTTCGCGGTCCTTTCGCGGCGCATTTGTTGTGAGGGAACCCAGGAGTTCTCGCGCCCCCTGGGATACCGATTCTACAGCGGCGTCGAAAGCAGCCTGGTTCGCTTTGGAGGGTTTGTTGAATCCGCTCAGTTTTCGGACGAACTGAAGAGACGCATCTCTAATCTCATCCTCAGTCGCAGGAGGATCGAAGTTGAACAGGTTCTTGATGTTTCGACACATTGGAAAAGTCACTCCGTCGAATAAGGCCACCTACTTCGTCCGCTAAGGCACCACGTCAAACGGCTCCGACGAGGATGTCGGCTCTGGCGCATCGGCAAACAGCTCAAGGGCGCCCTCGCAGATTTGGTTAGCGTCGAGGATCTCCACATCCACTTCCGGCAGCGACGATGACGAGTGCCCAGTCAGCTCCGTCACCGTCTTGACCTCGAACGCCATGATTCCCCGAGTGTCTCCCTTCAGGCTGCCCTCCAGCGGGTCGTAGTTGATGCTGATGTCGCTCTTGTAGACGACAGCGCAGACACGGGTCCCTTCCAGCGCCTTCAAGCCACTGGCCCGGAGTGGCGTAACATCCGGGATATTATCCAGCAGAGCCTCCGGATCGCCGCCGACACCGAGACCAGAACCAACCGGATTGCCGACGTAGTTGCGCAGACCGTCGTTCGTGGGTCCTGCATCACGCCACGATGCAGGGATGGTTTTTGGAGCAAACCAACCCTCGTCCCCCACTTCGCCGGAGAAGAGGATTGTGGTGGCGTCAATGACCGGCAGCGGTGTGCGCTGCCCGAGCCCGGCGATTCCTTCATTCACCTCATCTTCCGTGAAGTAGTTCGGCTCCTTGTCCTTATCGACAGCATCTGCATCAAGCAGAAGCAGGATGGCAACGTTCGTCACTTCGTAGGTCGTGGACGCCTCCGACGTGTTCCCCGCGTTGTCCGTGGCCGAAGCGTTCAGCGTGTGCGTGCCGAGCCCGAACTCCGTCGCCGTGGGGCAGACCTGCATCGCCACACCAGACGTGGGGTCCTCCACTGAGCATGTGATCCCGATCGCATCCTCAAGGGGGTATGTGCCGAGGTTGTTTCCGAAGGTGATGACAGGTGCCGTGGCGTCACGTTTGAAGTTCACCGTGGCCGAGCCCTCACCCGCGACCGAAGTCGCCGTGCAGGTGAGCTCGGTGCCGTCGGCGTCTTCGGTGAACGTCACCTCGTCACACCCGATGAGCTGGTCCACAGCCTCGACGCTCTCCACGGTCCAGGACACCGTTACATCGGAGGTGTACCAATCGGCGAGGCCCAGCGTCCCGGTCACCGTGGGCGTCACCACCGGCGGGGGACACCCGGTTACCTCGATATCCACGGGGGGGAGGGACGCCGAGAGAGGCGTTCCGGTGGCCGGATCGTCGTAGTTAACAGTGAGGCCGGTGAGGGCGGGCTTCACCCCGCACACCGGGACGTTCCCGGAAGCGGGGTCCAGATCCAGGGTGATGTTCCGGATCTGCCGGTCCACCGGGTCCAGGGACCAGGTGAGGGTCCGCGTGCCGGCGTTGTAGCTTGGCTTGCTCGGATCGGTCCCGTCGATGAGGTAAGTCTCAAACTTGGTGGGCCCGGCGACCACCTCGAAACTGGGCGACACGGTCGCGGTAAGGGTCACGCCGCTCACCTGCGGGTTTACGAACGTGGTCGTCGCATCGAGCACGGCATCGTCGAAATCGCCGGCCTGGACGATGTCGTTCTGGTCGTTCACGAGACAAGCCAAAATGCTCGGGTTAAAATTCCCAAAACCCACGAGTAACACACGGATGCCCCGAGACATCACGGAAGATGCTAGTGCGCACACATTCTGAGAGCCGCCACCTGGGTTAGCGGGAACACCGTCCGTGATGAGGATGATCGCCTTGCCACGATCACCGGTCGAGTAGGTGTCGAACTCAGTGATGCTCTGTTGAATCGCAGCCAGGGTATTCGTCCAGCCACCGGGGTACGTGATGGCCTGAGTGAAGGCCTGTACGACGCTGGACGTCTGGTCTTCGATGAACTGGTATAGCAGGTTCGCGTTGGTTGCGAAACGAATGATGCCCATCCGGGTGCGCCCGTCGGGCGGATCCGGAAGCACATTGCTCGCGATGTCGGAGACGAAGTCCTTCAAGTCATCGAAACCTGAGGCACCTACCGAGCCCGAACCGTCCATAAGCACCATGATGTCCAGCCCGCCCCCCCCCCCCCCCAATCTGAGAAGCCAGGCTCAACTTGGCGGTGGCGGTCCCGTTTCGGTCCACGTCGCCATCGACATCGGTGGTGGCCAGCAAGACACCGTCCATGGTGAGTGTCTCGACGATCGCGAGTGCCGGTTGCTCATCTAGCACTGCCTCGGTCTCAGTCATTGGGGCGAGGGGTGGCGGCTCGTCACCGCAGGACCATACGAAACCCGCCGTAATGAGCGCTAATACGGTACCTGAACGGAAGCAATTCATGAAAACCTTCCTTCGACCCGGAGCTCAGTCAGGTAAGACCCTTTCGGTCTCGTCGTCGGGGTAGGCGGCCTACGGGCGTCTACGGCGGCGGCGGGACTGGGAGAATCCCTTTCTTCAAGATCCGATCATAGGCGGCACACACCTTTCGCGCCATCCGGCCTCCGTCATACGGCCAGTACGCGCGGGTGAGCGTCGCCCGATCCCTGGGGCGGGGACATCGAGGCGAAACCTAGGGCTGCAGCACCACCTTCACCGCACCGCTCTTGCGGTGGTTTGCCGCGGCACGCAGGGCGTACCGATACTGGTCGAGGGGATAGACGTGCGTGACCATGTTCTGGACCGGCGCCCCCGTCTCGAGCAGGAGATCCTGTGCGATCTCGAAAGTGTGCCGCCGCTCACCCCGCCAGGTCTCCTGTCCGTAACCGACCGCCCCCCGGATGCGAAGCTCCCTGGCCCAGACGAACGTGAGGTCGAGCTTCTTGAACTCGGCCACGCACCCGATGACCACGATGCGGGCCCGCGGTGAGGCGAAACCAAGCGACTGTGCGATGCTGCTCCGGTTACCGACACAGTCGTAGATGAGCGGAAAGCCACCGCCAGAGTAGACCTCGGGGCCTACCACCGGCATGTAGGCGGACGCCCCGGTCTCGATCAACGCCTGGCGCGCTTCAGGACCCGGCGCGACCACGTCGGTGGCCCCCAAGGTCCGGGCCAACTCCTGCTCGTGCTCCCGCTTGGCCTGCGCCAGGATCGGACCGGGGAAGCCGGTCGCCCGGAGGGCCCATATGGTGGCCAAGGCGATGGTGCCGCTCCCGATCACCAAGGCGGGCTCTTGGTCCCTCGGAGGCGTGCGCAAGACGGCGTGCAGTGCGATGGAGAGCGGCTCGAGAAGCACGGCGGCGTTGTCGGCCAGCGCGTCATCGACGGCAAAAACCTGGGACTCGTGAGCGAGCACGGTCTGGCCCCACCCACCGGGCAAATCTCGGTGATACCCGATCGTGAGGCCCCGCGAGAGCGGCTGATCTCCGATCAACGTGATGCCGTCTTCGCCGGCCCGCTCACACGTGCAATGAAGCCCCTCGGAGCAGGAGGGGCAGGGATCTTCGGGAGGGTATCCCCGGGTCGTGCACGAGATCATCGGATCCATCGCCACCCGCTGTCCTGGCGCCACCCTGGAGACCTGATCGCCGACCGACTTCACCCTACCCAGAATCTCATGCCCGAGGACGGCCGGAAACGAGCCGAAGGGCTCCATCGCCGGGCTCGCGGAGTACGTCAAGTTACTGATGTCGCTTCCGCAGATCCCCCCCGAAATGACCTCGATCTCGACCCAGTCCGGCCCCGGCAATTCCGGCTCGGGGAGATCGCTCATTTTCACGCCGCTGAGAAGCCCGAAGAAGGCCGAATCCGTGACACGCCCAGCCGACTTCGCGAGAAGGAAGTGAAGAACCGATACGTTGAACGTGACTCCCTTCATGGTCTGGTGCTCAGCCTCCGGTTGGTTCTTCGGCCTCACCCTCGATGCGACGATGCTCATTCGCCTTGCTGGGGGTCCGGAGGGCAGTCTAGCCCCGGGGGATTCGCCTAGCCACCGGAGCGCCGCACGCCACGGCAGTCCCAGCCGCGGATCGCCACCTCGAAAGCGTTACTCGCTCGCAGTCCGTCGTCACGGCACTCCCTCACGGAACCGCGGCCGAAGGCGGTGGGTTACAGGGGGGTCATGACGAAACGCACCGCCATCATCGCAGGAACCCGCACGCCGTTCGTCCGGTCCGGCACCGTCTTCAAGGACCTTACGGCGATCGACCTGGGTGTGCTCGCGGTGCGTGAGCTCATGGACCGAAGCGGCGTCCGCGGCGAGGACGTGGACCACCTGGTCTACGGGACCGTCGTCCATGATCCCCACGCCCCCAACATCGCCCGCGAAGTCGGGCTTGCCACCCTGCCCAAGACCGTGCCCGCCGTGACCGTCTCCCGGGCTTGCACCACCGCCAATCAGTCGATCGCGGACGGTGCTAATCTCATAGAGCGGGGCTATGCCGACGTGGTCGTCGCCGGCGGGTCCGAATCGCTCACGCACATTCCGATCACGATCAAGCAGTCCCTTGCGGAAAAACTGATCGGCGTCTCCAAAGCGAAGACGGTCGGCGCGCGATTGGGTACGCTGGCCAAGATCCGTCCCAAGGATTTCATACCCAACTTCCCGCAGATCGCGGAGCCCACGACGGGCGAAAGCATGGGAGAGTCGGCCGAGCGCATGGCCAAGGAAAACGGCATCAGCCGGGCCGATCAGGACGCGTGGGCGCTTCGCTCGCATCAGCTCGCCGCGGCAGGAACGCAGGACGGGAGGCTTACCGCAGAGATTGGCCCGGTCTACGTGCCTCCGCGTTTCGACACGGTCGTGGCGACCGACAACGGCATACGGACCGACACTAGCAAGGCGGCCTTGGCCAAGCTGCGCCCCGTTTTCGACCGCAAGCACGGCAGCGTGACGGCGGGCAACGCCTCGCCGCTCACCGATGGGGGCTCGGCGGTCCTGATGATGTCCGAGGAGCGGGCAAATGCCGATGGCCTCGAGCCGATGGGCTTTGTCCGCAGCTATGCGTTCTCGGGTCTCGACCCCGGGGGGCAGCTGCTCCAGGGGCCCGCCTACGCCGCGCCGATGGCGCTGGACCGGGCGGGCATCACCATGGCGGACATCGGCCTGATGGAAATGCACGAGGCTTTCGCGGCGCAGGTGCTCTCGAACCTCCAGGCGCTCTCGTCTCAGAAGTTCGCCGAGGAGGAATTGGGCCGAAGCCAAGCTGTGGGGCACCCCGACGTCGAGCTCATCAACGTGATGGGCGGCTCCATCGCGATCGGCCATCCGTTCGGCGCCACCGGCGCCCGCCTCACGACCACGCTGCTGAACGAAATGAAGCGTCGGGACGTGGAGTTGGGGTTGATTACGGTGTACGCCGCTTTAGCTGACGGACGCCACTTCACAGGATCCGGGTGGACGCTGGTCCTCGTCTGCCCTACTAGCCCCCCAGTTCCCTTTCCA
Source organism: Longimicrobiales bacterium (assembly GCA_965248195.1). GTDB lineage: Bacteria > Gemmatimonadota > Gemmatimonadetes > Longimicrobiales > Gaopeijiaceae > UBA822. Next base: position 961,644 of record CBDFIQ010000001.1, read on the forward strand.
GCGCCTCGCGATTCTCCCGCCGCCGTTTGCCGTCCTCGAACCTCTCCTTGTCCTCATCCGTAACCAGCTTCAGACCAGGCACCGGCGCCGGGCGGCTGTTCTCGTCGATGGCCACGAAGGTCAGAAAGCAGTCGTTGGTGTTGCGGCGACGGCCTGTTATCGGATGCTCCGCCACGACGCGGACGCCGATCTCCATCGAGGTGCGGCCGACGTAGTTGACCCGTGCGCTGCACGTCAGGAACTCGCCCGTGTAGATCGGCTCCTTGAAGTCCACCTGGTTGATCGACACGGTCACACACGGCTGGCGCGAATGGCGCATCGCCGTGACCGCCGCAGCCCGGTCCACCATCGAGAGCACAACGCCCCCGAAAACGTGGCCGAGGTTGTTGACGTCGCCCGGCATCATGAGCTCCGCGATCTCCGAGGCGGACTCGTCCGGGCTTTGGGCTTCTCGTTCTTCAGTCATCAGCAGGCTCATCCTGGCTCTGGGACTCCCGAATCCAACCCCGCTGTGAAAGGCAAAAGTGAGCACCTCGGGACAGCGGAACCTGGAAAGCTAAACGGTGAGCCTGGTCCCGGGCCACCCGGTGTTCCGCCTCCCTTGTCCATCGCCACCCACCTCACTAGCGTAGTTCCCCTCATGAAGAATTTCCTTGGACCGATTTCGGGCGGCTTCCCTCTCTCGGCCGCCCTCGCAACAGTCGCGGTCGTCGCTGCGCTGCCGGCGAGCGCGCAGGATCCACCGCCGGTCATCGTGCAGCCGGGCGCGCCCGGCGAGCCGACCCGGACGCTCACAGCCGAGGAGGCAGCCGCCCTCGGGCAACCGGTGCACGTCGACGCGGACGTACGGTTCATGCAGGGGATGATCCACCACCACGGCCAAGCCCTGGACATGACCGATCTGCTCTCCACCCGGACGGAGAGCGCAGAGATGCGGCTTCTGGCCCGGCGGATTGACATCTCTCAAACCGACGAGATAGGGATGATGGAGGGGTGGCTGAAATCTCGGGGCGAAGACACGCCAAGGGTGCGTGACGAGGAATCGACACCCCTCAATGACGACCAACTCATGCCCGGAATGCTCAACGAGCGACAGATGGCTGAGTTGGCCTCAGCGACGGGCGAGGCGTTCGACCGCCTTTTCTTGGAGTTCATGATCGTCCACCACGAAGGGGCGCTGACCATGGTAAGTGAGCTCTTCTTGGTCTCTCGGGCCGGCCAGGAGCCGGTGATTTTTCAGTTCGCCTCCGACGTCGACGCCGACCAGACCGCTGAGATCGGGCGGATGAACACGATGCTGCAGGCTCGGCGATGACCCGATACGCCACACGCCGATGCCCACTCGCCGGTACCCCACACGCCGATACCCCACACATAAGAGGCTCTGTATGACCCGCAGAAATAATCATGGTTTGACCTCTGGATACACAGCCACGAAAATCCGGTCCACCCTGTCCTGTCTTCTGCTGGCCGCGGCCGTCTCCTTGGTCGGCGCAACCCTGGCGGCCGCCCAAGATGCTGCGCCGTCCGCTGATCCGCGTGTGGGGCTCGCCCCCGGTTGGCACGACGCCGCCTCTGCGATCAGCAACGTCGAGCTGTTGGCTTCTGTGCCAAAGGGCGTGGCCTTCGTGAACCCCGATTCGGCATTCGGGAGGGGGTATTCCAACTCGGACATCGCGTTCACAGCGAACTATGCGATCCAGGGCAACTACCGGGGCTTTCAGATCTACGACATCGAGGACCCGCTCAACCCGACGCTACGTACCTCGGTCGTGTGCCCCGGGGACCAGGGCGACCCCTCCGTCTACGGCGACCTTCTTTTCATATCGGTGCAGGCCCTGAGCGCGCGGCTCGACTGCGGAACGCAAGGCGTCGCGGACTCGATCAGCGCCGAACGTTTCAGGGGCGTCCGCATCTTCGACATCAGCGACATCCGGAGTCCTAGACAGGTTGCGGCTGTGCAAACGTGCCGGGGCTCCCACACGCATACCGTCGTCGAAGATCCCAGAGACGACGAGAACGTCTACATCTACGTGCAGGGCACGGGTTCTGTGCGCGCCCGCGAAGAGTTGGAGGGTTGCTCGGACCTTGGGGCAGAAGACCCGAACACGTCCTTTTTCCGCATCGAGGTGATCCGGGTGCCCCTCGCTCGGCCCCAGGATGCCGCGGTGGTGAGCGAGCCTCGCATTTTCACCAACGAGCAGACGGGGGACATCGCCGGCCTGTGGGGCGGCGGTGACCACGGCCCGGGAACCCAAGCGTCGAGGGAGACCAACCGGTGCCACGACATCACGGCGTATCCCGCGATTGGATTGGCCGCCGGGGCCTGCGGCGGAAACGGCATCCTCCTGGACATCTCGGATCCGGTGAACCCGTACCGTATCGACGAAGTCGTGGACCCGGGTTTCGCGTCCTGGCACTCGGCGACGTTCAGCAACGACGGCACCAAGGTGATCTTCACGGACGAGTGGGGCGGGGGTAGTCAACCCCGCTGCCGCGACACGGACCCACTCAATTGGGGCGCAGACGCGATCTTCGATATCGTCGGCCGCAAGCTTCTCTTCGCAGGTTACTACAAGATGAGCGCCCCCCAGACCGAGGAGGAGAATTGTGTTGCCCACAACGGGTCGCTCATTCCCGTGCCTGGTCGGGACATCAAGGTCCAGGGCTGGTATCAGGGCGGCATGTCGGTTTTCGATTTCACGGATCCGGCGAACCCCATCGAGATCGCGTACTTCGACCGCGGCCCGGTCACTTCGGAGCAGCTGGTCTCGGGTGGTTACTGGTCGACCTATTGGTACAACGGCTTCATCTACGGAGCGGAGATCTCCAGGGGCTTCGACGTGTTCCGTCTGGTACCCAGTGAGCACCTGAGCCAGAACGAGATCGACGCAGCGGCCGAGGTCCGCATGACCGTGTTCAACACGCAGCACCAGCCCAAGATCGTTTGGGAGCCCACGCTCGCCGTGGCACGCGCCTACCTCGACCAACTCATGAGGAGCAACGCCATCCGAGCCGACAGAGCCGTGAGCATCGCGGGCGCCCTGGATCGGTTCGAGCGGCTGTCAGGGGGACCGGAGCAGGCAGAGCTGTTGGCGCAGCTCCAGCAGACGGCAGCCGATCTGGAGAGCGACTCACGGGTTTCGGTCGCCGGCGAACGATCGACCGATCGAAGTCGTATGCGCTTGCTCGCCGCAACGTTGAGAGGCCTGGCCGGCTCGGTGCGTTGAGGGAGGCCTGGCTCGTTGCGTTGAGGGCCGAGGGTGCACCCCCCGCGGCCTGATCCGAAGAGCCTCCTCCATCTGTCATTGTGCAGAAGAACCTGATGCAGCGGATCGGCCTGGTCCTCGGGCCGATTCTGTTCATCGTGATCAACTTTCTCGACTTGGAGCCGGGAAACCCGGCCCTCACGCGCATGGCTGCCGTGGCGGCCCTGATGGCCACCTGGTGGATCACCGAGGCGATTCCGCTCTTCGCGACTGCGCTCCTGCCCCTCGTTCTCTATCCGCTGCTCGGGATCGAGCGCGGGGGAGCCACGGCGCCCATCTACTTCAACAGCACGATCGTGCTGTTTCTGGGCGGCTTCATGATCGCCCTGACCATGGAGAAGTGGAATCTGCACCGCCGGATCGCGCTCAAGATCATCCGGGCCATCGGCGGCGGGCCGTCCCGAATCGTGCTGGGCTTCATGGTGGCCGCCGCGTTCCTGTCCATGTGGGTCTCCAATACGGCCACCGCCATCATGATGGTGCCGATCGGCCTCGCCATCATCCTGGAAATGGAGAAGGACTTCGGAGAGGAGGACACGCACTCCTTTTCGGTGGGCGTCATGCTCGGCATCGCTTATGCGTGCTCGGTCGGAGGGATTGCGACGCTGGTCGGAACGCCCCCCAACCTCTCGCTGGCCCGGATCTTCGAGATCACGTTCCCCGACGCGCCGCCTCTGGTATTCGGCCAATGGATGGTGATGGCGCTACCCATTTCGATCGTCATGTTGGTGATCGCTTGGCTGCTGATCACCAAGGTGTTCTTCCGTGTGCCCGAGCATATCACCGTGGACCAAGCCGTAGTCGAGGAACAGGCGGAGGCGCTCGGACCGGTGGCCTACGAGGAGAAGGCGGTGCTCGTCGTCTTCGGGCTCACCGCGTTCCTGTGGGTGTTCCGGTTGCCGCTCCAACTCGGCATCATCACCATACCGGGCTGGTCCCAGCTGCTTCCGTTCCCCGACCTGATCGATGACGGGACCGTCGCCATCGCCATGGCTGGGCTCCTGTTCCTCATTCCGACTCGGACTGCGGACGCGCCGGCCCCGACCCTGGCTGGCCGGGACATCATCCCGCGCCTGCCGTGGAACATCGTGCTCCTGTTCGGGGGCGGATTCGCCCTCGCCTACGGCTTCCAGGTCACGGGGCTGTCCATTCTGATCGGCAACGGATTCGCCGGCCTCGCGGGCGTGCCCCCCTTCGTGCTGATTCTCATGGTCTGCCTGGCGATCACCTTCCTCACCGAATTGACGTCCAATACGGCCACCACGGAGATGATCCTTCCGATCCTGGCCTCCGTGGCGGTCGCTACGAACGTGCACCCTCTGTTGTTGATGATCCCCGCGACCCTGTCCGCGTCGTGCGCGTTCATGATGCCCGTGGCCACACCGCCCAACGCCATCGTCTTCGGAAGCGACCGGGTCCGGATTCCGGAGATGGTCAAGATCGGACTCGTGCTGAACCTGGTGGGGGCCCTGGTGATTACCTTCGCGTTCCTGGTCCTGGGGACCGCGATATTCGGGATCGAGTCGGGGGTGATGCCGGAGTGGGCGGTGTTGGGGGGTTAGCGAAGCCTCTCTGAGGGGTAGCGGGAATTTCAATTATCCCCTTTCCCCAATTGACATGCCACACAGCTTCGCTATCGTCCGTCACACCATTTTCGACCGTTTCGATCTCTTTTTGACCTCTTCGACCGGACCGACCGTGAACCAGCACGCACGACCGCGACGCCGACCGCGAACCGACCGTCCACTTCCCAGGGAGCGGGCGCGTCCTGTCTTGCGTGGGGAGATTCGATAGAACCGCCTTCGACCCCCGAGACCTGACGTTCGCCGGCCCCCATTCCAGGAGCCGGTTTTTTTGTTTCCGAGAGGTTTCCGATGTCCGCACAAAAAGCATCCGAATCATCGTCCGCCACCCTGGCAATTCTGGGTGGCGGGAACCTGGGCCAAGCCCTTGCCCGCGGCCTGGTACGCAGCGGGACGCTGGGGCCCGATCAGATCCACGTCACCCGCCGGCGTCCAGACGCGCTGGAGGATTTGGCCGCCGAGGGCTTCGGGGTCGGGATCAGTAATCTCGCTGCCATCGAACGGGGCGGAACGGTTCTGATCGCGGTTCAGCCCCAGCAGATCGCGGATCTGCTCGACGAGATCCGGGACGAGCTCGATCCTGGCCGCCACAAGGTGATCTCCGTGGTCTCGGGCGTGACCGTCGCCCAGCTTCGGCAGATGATCCCGGCTACGATTCCGGTGGTCCGAGCCATGCCGAACACGGCCGTTTCGATCGGAGAGTCGATGACCTGTCTCTCGGCCGATCCCGAAGGGATCGGCGCCCTCGATGAGGCGGAGGCTCTGTTCAAGGGCGTGGGACTCACGCTCCGCATCGAGGACGAGATGATGGTCGGAGCCACGGCACTGTGTGCATGCGGCATCGCCTTCTTTCTCCGCTCGGTTCGGGCCGCCTCCCAGGGCGGTATCGAGATCGGCTTCCACCCCGAAGACGCGCTCTTGCTCGCGGCGCAGACCGCGAGGGGAGCCGCTTCGCTCGCCCTGCGTGACAACCAACATCCGGAGTCGGAAATCGACCGGGTCACGACGCCACGAGGCTGTACGATCGCGGGGCTCAACGAGATGGAGCATCAGGGCTTCAGCTCGGCGATGATCAAGGGCTTCGTGCTTTCGGCTCGTAAAGCTGGTGTGCTCTTCGACGACGGGAACGCTGCGTGACCTCCACGTTGGACGCGGGCCGGGACTTCGGCGAGCTCCCCCGGGTCGTGGTCAAGGTCGGTAGCGGCATCATCGCGCCCGCGGGGCGTCTCGATCCGCTCGTCATCGAGCGTATCGCCAGAGACGTTACCGCGCTGCGTAACAAGCGCCTCGAGGTCGTGCTGGTCGTGTCGGGTGCTGTCGCCGCGGGCTATCTCGGGATGGGAAGGGATCAGCCCCCGACGTCCGTCGTCGAGCGGCAGGCGGCCGCGGCGGTGGGGCAGTATCAACTCATGACGATGTTCGCGCAGGAGTTCGAGAAGTGCGACACCGTGGTCGCGCAGCTCCTCATGATGCAGGACGACATCGAGGACCGGCGCAGGTTTCTGAGCGCCAGGCACACGCTACAGGAGCTCCTGTCGCGTGGCGTCCTTCCGATCATCAACGAGAACGACCCGCTAGCAGACGACGAAGCGAAGATCGGAGACAACGACCATCTCGCGGCGCTCGTCACGAGCCTGACCACCGCCGATCTCCTCGTCATCCTGAGCACGGTCCCTGGTGTGCTTCGGTTCGGCGACGACGAGGTGATCAGCACCATCGAAGTCGGCTCCGAGCTCGACGACCACATCACCGATGACCAGAGCGATACCGGAGTCGGGGGGATGAGGGCCAAGGTTCGGGCGGCGAGATTGGCGAGTGGCTGGGGCGTCCCCACCGTGATCGCCTCGGGCAAGGAGCCCGGACTCCTCGCCCGCGTCGTGGACGGTGAGGAGGTCGGATCGCTTTTTGCGCCGGGCAAGAAGCGCCTCACGGAGCGGAAGCGGTGGATCGCCATCCGGACCCGTTCGCGGGGCTCCATCGTGGTGGACGACGGCGCCAAGCAGGCCCTCCTCGAGCGTGGGGCCAGCCTGCTACCCATCGGCATCGTCGAGGTCGAGGGCGACTTCGGGATCGGCGCGCGGGTCGACCTGCTCGATGGAAGCGGGGAGGCCTTCGCCGTGGGCCTCGTGTCGTACCCGGCGTCGGAGATTCAGCGCATGAAGGGACGGCAGAGTGGGGATTTCCAGGAAGTGCTCGGGTACAAGTACGTGGAGGAGATCGTACACCGAGAGGATCTGGTCTTGCTCGACGTCAAGACCGACGAACGAGAGAGTTCCGACGACCGGGACTACGAGGTCGACCGGGATCGCTTGAACAACGGGGAGAAGAGGGGATGAGTGAGGTACGGACGGCGGCCGAGGCCGCACGGGACGCCGCACAGCACGTCGCGACGCTGACGACCGAGAAGAAGAACGACTACCTGCGTGATCTGGCGGGGGCGCTCGTCGCCGCAGAGGAGGACATCCTCCGGGCCAACGCCGCGGACATCGGCCGCGCCGAAGAAGACGGACTGTCGACGCCCAAGCTCAAGCGACTCGGGATCACAGCAGAAAGTCTCGGTCAGATGGCCGAGGGGCTGAGGCAGGTCGCGGACCTCGACGACCCGGTTGCGCAGATCACACGGGACCAGACGCTGGAGAACGGGCTCCGTGTAACGTGCGTGCGCTGTCCGCTCGGTGTCGTGATGATGATTTACGAGTCACGCCCGAACGTGACGATCGACGCGTTTTCACTCTGCTTCAAGTCGGGCAACGCCTGTATTCTCAAGGGCGGCAAGGAAGCGCAAGAGAGCAACGAAGCGCTCTCCGAGGTGATCCACGCCACGCTGCGCGAGCACGGCCTGCCGGAGGAGGCACTCGTGCTCGTGGGCCCCGGGGGGCGCGAGGCCGTCGCCGAGCTGCTCACGTTCGACGACTGCATCGATCTGGTCATCCCGCGCGGCGGTGAGACGCTCATCCGATACGTGAGCGAGAACTCCTCCATTCCGACCGTGCAGCACTTCCACGGAATCTGCCACGTGTACGTCGACGCCGACGCGAGCCTCGAGCATGCCTTGGAGATTTCGGTCACCGGCAAGACATCGGCGCCGGCCACCTGCAACGCCACCGAAGCGGTGCTCGTCCATGAAGACGTAGCGGAGACGTTTTTGCCCGATCTCGTCGCAGGCTACCAAGAGGCGGGCGTCGAGGTCCGAGGAGACGAGGCGGTGCTCGCCATCGACCCGGATGTGACCGCCGCCGCAGCGGATGATTGGGGCCGGGAATTCCTCGATATGATCGTGGCCGTGAAGGTCGTTCCCGACATGGACGCGGCCATCGATCACATCCGCCGCTTCGGCTCCGACCATACCGACACGATCGTCACCGAGAACGCCCAGACGGCTTCGGCGTTTACGGAGCGGGTTCAGTCGTCATGTACGCTGGTGAACGCATCGACCCGCTTCAACGACGGGTTTCAGCTCGGCATGGGAGCCGAAATCGGGATCAGCACCTCGCGCGTGCACGCGTATGGGCCGATGGGCCTGGAGGAATTGACCTCGCAACGGTTCGTGGTCGAGGGGGCGGGGCACGTACGCTGAAGGGCCGGCGCACGTACGCGGAGGGGCCGGGCACGTGACCGCCTCGTTTGAGCTTCGATCCGTTGGCCAGGCGAGGGCCGGACGTACGGTTCTTCAGGACGTCGACGTTACGATCCCTCAGCATCTGATTACGGTCTTGGTCGGTCCATCCGGCGGAGGGAAGACGTCACTTCTCCGGCTCCTCAACCGGCTCGATGATCCGGTCCGAGGGGACATTCTTTTCGACGGTAGTCCGATCGTCGATTACGCGGTGACCGAGCTCCGACGACGGGTGGCGCTCGTCTTCCAGACCCCTGTGATGTTTCCGGGAACCGTTTCGGACAACTTGGCAGTGGCCGCTGAGCTGGCCGGTGTTCAGGCCAGTCAGTTCGATCAGCAGGCAAGCGAGGTCATGCTTCTCGCCGAGCTCGAGCCATCCCTGCTCGAACGGCCGGGGGGTGAGTTGTCCGTGGGCCAGAAGCAGCGGGTGAACCTCGCTCGAGCGTTGATGACGTCCCCCGAGGTTCTCCTCCTGGACGAACCCACGTCGGCCCTCGATCCCGAGACCTCACGTGCCCTCATGAAGACGATCGCGAGTCTGTCTGAGGTTCGAAGACTGACCCTCGTCGTGGCTACGCATCGAGTCTCGGAGGCCGGGGACTATGCCCACCACGCCCTGGTCCTTCGGGATGGGCGTGTGGTCGAGTCCGGCGATTCGAAGCGAGTTCTGAGCGGGCTTCCGGACCCCGATGCGACGAGTCCATGACGAATAGATTTGACCGGAGCCGCTGAATGCAGACCCCCGACATTCTCGCGCAACCTCTCCTCGACCTCACCTGGATCGACCTGACCGTGGCCGTCGGTTTGGTGCTGATCGCCATCGGGGTCTCCGGTTGGCATCGCACCGGCCTCGCGCGGAGCTTCGCCGTGGGTGCCCTGCGCACGGTCCTTCAGCTGACACTCGTCGGCTACCTCCTGGTCTACATCTTCGCGATCGACCGCTGGTACCTGGTGGTTGCCGCCCTTCTCCTGATGCTGGCGATCGCGAGCAAAGCGGCCGTTGACCGACAGGACTCGAAGCCCGCCGGGCTGTTCGGCATTACCGGCGCCGCGCTCCTGCTCGGTTCGGGGCTGACCCTGATCTACGTCAGTGTGATGGTCGTGCACGTGGATCCCTGGTATAACCCGAGGTATCTGATCCCCCTGTTCGGCATGATCCTGGGCAACGCCATGAATGCGGCTGCCCTGGCCGCGGATCGGTTGGCCGGCGAGATGGAAACGCGTCACGCTGAGATCGAAGCGTATCTGGCGCTGGGCGCGAGCTCGGTGAGAGCGGCGCGGGAACCGGTTCGAAGGGCCCTTCGGGCTTCAATGATCCCGACGCTGAACAGTCTCATGGTCGTAGGAATCGTTTCTCTCCCCGGAATGATGACCGGGCAGATCATCGCGGGTTCGGATCCGTTGGTCGCGATTCGGTACCAGATCGTCGTGATGTTCATGCTTACGTCCGCCGTGGCGCTCGCCGCGGTCATCGTCGTACTAGGCTATCGGAGGACGTTCTTCACCCCCGCCGAACAGCTTCGAGCCAAGGACAGCTGAGCGCCGGCTCATCTTGCGAGGGGCTGGGCCGCATTGGCCGCTCCGATCCTGCCCACTTACGTTATCCCGACCCGTTACCCGACCTGTTAACCCGACCCGTTACCCGACCCGTAAAAGGGCCCCTTTTCTGGCTATCCCTCCGACAAAGGAGCCGTCATGCTCAGATTCGCCTTCCTGAGAGTTTCCTTCGCGATGCTCGCCATGCTCGTGATCCTCACGGCTCCACCGGTCGCGGCGCAGGACAGCCCGGAGGCGACCGACGTGACGTCGGCCGGAATCCAGAAGTTCATCAACGCGCTGCCGCGTGACCGCGTCAGCGACCGGGCCATTCGTATAGTTAACGTTACAGGCAACTACCAGGTCGGGGTCTGGGGCGTGTTCCGTCCGAAGGACTTTCCGGGCGGCGCCAACCTCCACGAGGTGAACACCACCGAGATCTACTACATGGTAGAAGGGGTGGCGACCCTGGTCACGGGCGGCACCTTGACCGACACCAACGCCAGTACGCCGGGCCGCGGTATCGAGGGGGGTGTTTCGCGTCGAGTCACCAAGGGGGACGTCATCATCATCCCCGGCCACACCGCTCATTGGTTCAGCGAGCTGGAGACCGACATCGAGTACCTGATTTTTCGGAGTGACCCGGACAACCGGTTCGAGCTCAGGTAGGAACCGGGCTCAGGTAGGAACCGGGCTCAGTAGAACCGGGCTCAGGTAGCCCCCTACGCCTCCAGCGCCTGCTCCACATCAGCGATCACGTCCCGAAGGTCTTCCAGGCCGACGGAGATGCGGATCAGGCCCGGCGTGATGCCCACCGCCTGGCGCTCCTCTTCCGTGAGCTTGGCGTGCGTGGTGGACCCCGGATGGCTGACGATCGTGCGTGTGTCGCCGAGATTCGCAGTGAGCGAGCACAACTTCACGGAGTCCATGAAGCGCTTCCCCTGCTCGAGCCCGCCCTCGACGACGAAAGAGAGGATGCCGCCGCCGGAAGACATCTGCCGCTTGGCGATCTCGTGCTGCGGATGGGAAGGGAGGAACGGATACCGCACGGAGGCGACCCCCGGCCGCCCCTCCAACCACTCTGCCACGGCCAACGCATTTTCCGAATGCCTCTGCATCCGAACCTCGAGCGTCTCCACGCTCTTGGAGAGCACCCACGCGTTGAACGGCGATAGGGCAGGCCCGGTAGCCCGCGCGAAGTCGTAGATCTCCTGCACCAGTTCCTTTCCGCCCACCACCACGCCGCCCATCACGCGGCCCTGCCCATCGAGGTACTTAGTTGCGGAGTGGATCGAAAGGTGCGCGCCGAACTCGAGAGGACGCTGCAAGATCGGTGTGGCGAAGCAGTTGTCCACGACCAGGATGACGCCCTTTTCGGCGGCCAGCTTCCCCAGCCACTCGAGGTCCACCAGGTCCACCGCCGGGTTCGTGGGTGTCTCCACGAAGATCATGCGGGTGTTGTCGCGAATCTCGCCGGGCCACGACTCGGGGTTCGCCACGTCGACGTACGTATGCGTGATCCCGAACCGAGGCAGGATCTTGGTGAGAATCGTGTGGGTCGATCCGAAGAGCGACCGGCACGCCAGGATATGCTCCCCACTGGAGAGCAGCGCTCCGAACGTGGCGAACACGGCAGCCATGCCCGTGGCCGTGGAGTGTCCCGCCTCGGCACCCTCCAGGCGACGGATCTTCTCGGAGAGCTCCTCGACGTTCGGATTCGTGAAGCGGGCATAGATGTTCCGGTCGATCTCGCCCGCGAAGGCCGCACGCATCTCCTCGCTGTCTTCGAAGACGAAGCTCGACGTCAGGAAGATCGGCACCGAGTGTTCGTGGTGCGATGATTCCTCGGCCTGTGCTCGCACGGCCCACGTTTGGGGTTTCCAATCCTTCATGTCTGAACTCTACTCCAAACGAATCATCAAGTCACCGGGCGTCACCTGGCTCCCCCGGTACACCAGCACCTCGGCCACCTTTCCGTCCCTCTCGGCGTAGAGGGTGGTCTCCATTTTCATGGCCTCCAAGCTCAGCAGCTTGTCCCCCTGCGCCACGGTCCCGCCCACCTCGACGGCCACGTCCACGACCATGCCGGGCATGCTCGAGCCGATCTGCTTGGGATCGTCCGGATCCGCCTGCACGGCGGCTAGGGTCTCCGGTTCGAGTGTTCGGTCGACCACGGTGACATCCCGCGGCTGTCCGTTCAGCTCGAAGAACACCGTACGTTTTCCGTCCGAATGGGGCTCACCGACCGTAAGAAAGTTCACGATGAGCGTCTTCCCGCGCTCGATGTCGACGGCGATCTCCTCGCCCGCCTCCTGACCGTAGAAGAAGACCGGCGTGGGTAGTACCGAGGTGTCGGAGTACTTGCTCTGATGGTCCGCAAAGTCGCGGTAAACCTTCGGGTAAAGCAGGTACGAGATCACGTCGCTCCGCGCGGGCTCCCGGCCCAGCATCTTCTCGACGGTGTCGGTGGCCTCCTTGAAATCAACAGGCTCCAGCGTCTCACCTGGGCGGCCGCTCAGACCCGGTTCACCGCGCAGTACGCGCTTCTTCACCTTTTTCGGAAAACCGCCCGGCGGCTGTCCCATTCCTCCACCGATCAAATCGACCACGGAAGCAGGAAACGCCACCTCGCGGCTCGGATCCAGAACATCCTCCGGTGTGAGCTCATTCGCGACCATGAACAACGCCATGTCGCCCACAGCCTTGGAGGTCGGCGTCACCTTCACGATGTCGCCGAAGAGCTCGTTCACGTCCGCGTAAACCCGGCAGACTTCGGCCCATCGATCGGCCAGACCCAGGGCACGGGCTTGCTGGAAAAGGTTGGTGTATTGGCCGCCAGGCATCTCGTGGCTATACAGGTCTGCGGTAGCGGGCCGTCCGTGGCCCTCGAACGGTGAGTAGAAGTCGCGGGCCGCCCTCCAGTAGTCCGCGATGTCGTCCAGGTCCTGCCTCGTCAGTCCCGGATCGCGGGGAGTGAAGCGGAGCGCCTCGGCCACCGTGTTGATGTTCGGTTGGGACGTCGTGCCCGACATCGGGGCCATGGCAGCATCCGCTATGTCGAGTCCTTCCTCCGCGCTTTGCAGGATCGCCGCAGCCTGCACGCCGGCGGTGTCGTGTGTGTGGAAGTGGATCGGAATGCCCACCTCGTCCTTGAGAGCACGCACCAGCTTCGCGGCCGCGTACGGCTTGCAGAGCCCGGCCATGTCCTTGAGCGCGAGGATGTGTGCGCCCATCCCCTCCAACTCCTTGGCCAGCTTCACATAGTACTTCAGGTCGTACTTCGTGCGGCTGTCATCGAGGATGTCCCCGGTGTAACAGATCGAAGCCTCGCAGAGCGCGTCTGCCTTGAGCACCGCCTCCATCGCCACCCGCATGTTGTCCGTCCAGTTGAGGGCGTCGAACACACGAAACAGATCGATGCCCGCGGCGGCCGCCTCTTCGACGAACGCCTCCACGAGGTTGTCCGGATAGTTCGTGTACCCAACCGCGTTCGAAGCGCGCAGCAACATCTGAAAGAGGATGTTCGGAATGCGCTCTCTTAGGTCGGTCAGGCGCTGCCAAGGGCACTCCTTCAAGAACCGCAGCGAAACGTCGAACGTGGCGCCGCCCCACACCTCGAGCGAGAACAACTCCGAGCCACGCCGGGCGTACGCATCGGCTACCCTGAGCAGGTCGTGCGTACGGAAGCGGGTGGCCAACAGCGACTGATGCGCGTCCCGGAACGTGGTGTCGGTAAGGAGCAGCCGCTCCTGGTCGGAGATCCAACCGCCGAACTTCATGGCCCCGAGGTCCCGGAACGTTTGCCGGGTGCCGTCCGGAATCGGGCTCTGGTAATCGACCTTCGGAACGGGGGCGGGCTCGCGCCGCGTGGCCCGCGCGTGATCCCTCACTGAAGGGTTTCCGTTGACGATCGTAGCTCCGAGATACGTCAGAAGTCGCGTCGCGCGGTCCCGCCGCTTGGGCAGCTCGAACAACTCGGGCGTATGATCGATGAAACGCGTCGTGCATCCACCCTTCAGAAACTGCTCGTGCGTCACCAAGCGAATCAAGAACGGAATGTTCGTCTTCACGCCCCGAATGCGGAACTCCTGGAGGCAGCGCTCCATGCGCCTGGCCGCGTCGATGAAGCGCGTCCCCCGGGCTGTCACCTTCACGAGCAGGGAGTCGTAGTGGGGGTTTACCACCGCACCACTGAACGCACTGCCTGCGTCGAGCCGCACTCCCATCCCCGCAGCCGAGCGGTAGTGCGACACACGCCCGTAATCGGGCATGAAATCGTTCACGGGATCTTCGGTGGTCACACGGCACTGCATGGCATAACCCTGAGTCCGCACGGCGACCTGGGAGGGTAAGCCGATCTCCTCGTCGTCGAGCGGCTTCCCCTGGGCGACCAGGATCTGCGATTTGACGAGGTCCACACCGGTGATCTCCTCGGTGACCGTGTGCTCCACCTGGATGCGGGGATTCACCTCGATGAAGTAGAAGTCGCCCTCGTCCTGATCGACGAGAAACTCCACGGTACCCGCGTTCTGGTAGGCGACCTCACGGCCGATCGCCACCGCCGCCTCGAGGAGGCCACGGCGGACCTTCTCGTCCAGGGCCAGCGCCGGAGCGATCTCCACCACCTTCTGGTGGCGCCTCTGCACAGAGCAGTCGCGTTCGTACAGATGGACCAGGTTGCCGTGCTTGTCGCCCAGAAGTTGGACCTCTATGTGGCGCGCCCTCTGGACGAAACGCTCGACGAAAACGTCCTCACTCCCGAAAGCCATGAGTGACTCCCGCTGAGCATCGTTGAAGGCTCCTGGAAAGTCATTCGGATGACTCACCACGCGCATTCCCCGTCCGCCACCGCCCTTGGCGGCCTTGAGAATGACGGGATACCCCACCTTCCCTGCCTCCCGCTCCCCATCGATCACGTCGAGAAGCGAATTCTCGCTACCCCCGAGCACCGGTACGCCGGCGTCGGTGGCGATCCTCCGGGCCTCGGTTTTGTCGCCCAGGCGCTCGAGCGCCTCCACCTGGGGACCGATAAAGATGATCCCCGCCCGCTCACAGGCACGGGCGAACTCAGGATTTTCGGACAGGAATCCGTACCCGGGGTGGATCGCGTCCACCTGATTTTCCTGGGCCAAAGAGACGATCCACTCGATGTCGAGGTAGGCCCGGATCGGCTCCTCCGGCTTTCCGATCAGATACGCTTCATCGGCCTTGAAGCGGTGTAGCGCGTATCGATCCTTGTGCGAATAGATCGCCACCGTCCGAATGCCCAGCTCATGGCCGGTGCGGAAGACGCGAATCGCGATCTCGCTACGATTGGCGACTAGGAGCTTCTTGATCTCTTTCATGAGGTGAGGCGATAGGAAAACCGAGTAACCGTCCCCGGCGAGTGACCGTCCCCGGGCGAGTGACCGTCCCGGGAAGGTGGACAATCTAGACAGGTCGAGGCAAGGTGGGCTATTCTTGCCGACCAGTCCGGATTCACACAAACCGGATTCACACAAAAGGGGTGATTCAGATGAAACTCTTACTTTCCGTTTTCGTAGCGGGTTCGTTGGCACTCGCCCCAGCAGGATCCACCTCTGCTCGCGCAGCGGCGCAGGGCGCCCAGGAGAGGTTCGAGGTGCATCCGTCCACGCAGGACCCGGCGGTCAAAGTCACCCTCGAGACGCTCGAGCGCTGGGAGACCGAGCTGTCGAACTGGGGTCGCTGGGGTCCGAAGGACCAGCGCGGCGCACTCAACCTGATCACCCCGGAAAAGACCCGGGCCGCTGCGCGTCTCGTAGAAGACGGCGTCACGGTATCCCTCGGCCACTTCGTCACCGGGGAAGACGCGATCGACAGCCAGAACTTCGGACCGACCGAGCACTGGATGACCTCGATCGACCCGAACACAGGGGAGGTTCGGGGCGCCCTCGATGCCATGAGCTTCTCGCTGCATGACGGTCAAATGGCCCACATGGACGCCCTCTGCCACTACGCCACCCAGCGGGACGGCAAGGCCATCATCTTCAACGGCTACCCGCAGAACCTGACCATCGGCGGATGCACCGGGGATCTCTCCATCAGCGATATGGGTCCCGGCTACGTCACGAGGGGCATTCTGGTGGACATGCCGCTGCTGCGAGGCGTCGACTGGCTCGACCCGAGCACACCCATCTACGTGTCCGATCTCGAGGAGTGGGAGGCGTTCGCGGGAATCACCGTCTCGAGCGGCGACGTGCTCTTCATTCGCGGAGGCCGTTGGGCCAGGCGTGAAGCAATCGGTCCGTGGAACTACGCGCGCGGCGGGGCCGGCCTGCACGCCTCCGTGCTGCCGTGGCTCAAGGAGCGAGGTGTGTCGCTCCTGGTCGGCGACGCCGTGAACGACGTTCAGCCGTCCGGCGTGGCGGGCATCAACCGCCCGATCCACACCATGACGCAGGTCTTCATCGGTCTGCCGCTGGTCGACAACGGCTACCTGGAGGACGTCGCCAGAGAGGCTGCGAGCCGGCAGCGCTGGGAGTTCATGGTGTCGTGGCAGATCACCAAGGTGCCGGATGGGACGGCTAGTCCGTTTAATGCGATCGCGACGTTCTAGGGGAGCTCTACAGAAGAAGTAATGGGCGGGGCGCTCCGGTCGCGGGGCGTCTCGCTTTTTTAGTTCCCCATCCGCTGGCGAAGCTCCTCGAACCAGTTCACCACAACCAGGAATCGCTCTGATCCTGAAGCCCCCCCGTCCAGGTCCGTGGCGGCGACATCCTGCGGGACCACCAGCCGGAGGGGGGTGAGCGCTTCTTGCATTAATTTCCTTGTATTCGCGTAAGGCCACGTCCCATTTTTGATCTATTACGCTAGGGGACGGGCGGATAACTGAAAACCCCCTCTTGCTGAGCCCCCTCCCCCAGGGCTTACGCGAACCCTTAGGGAACACATCTCGCTGGCCCGGAGAAAATCGTAATCGTACTTCTCGTCAACAGCCACGAGTGGACCGCGCGGTCGTTGGAGAGCGTCCTCCAGCTGGCGGGATTTACGGTTGTCAAGGCCTATACCGGTCGGCAAGCGATCGAATTGGCCGTCAGGCTCCGGCCCGACCTCGTCATCGTGGACTGCAAACTGACCGACATTATGGGTTTGGACGCTTGCCGTGCGATGAGAGAACTGCCGACGGTGGACGATACTACCCCCTTCGTCATCACCACGACCGACAGTCTCAACAGGAAGGAGCGCCACGAGTGCTTTAGAGCGGGTATTTGGGATATCTTTTCTTCACCGTTCGATCCGGTCGAGCTTGTCGGTAAGCTGGAGGCATTCCTCAGTGCCCGTAGACAGGTCGAGCATGCTTTGGAGTCCACCCACAAGGATCCGGCAACCGGCCTCTATAACTGGAACGGGTTGTTCGCGAGGGCGGTGGAGTTGGTTGCGGACGCACAACGGAACCGCCGGTGGACCGCGTGTGTGGCTCTGGGGCCAAGGGAGGGCCAGACGGTCGTTTCCTCTGAAGGGCTTGTGGAGGGTTCTTCCGATAAGGTCCTCCGGATTTCCCTGAGCGATCCGGGGTCTCCCCGGCTTCTCGACCGCATTGCGACAGCTCTTTTCGAGGCAACCCGGGACTCGGACTCTACGGGTATCCTGGACACGAACGACTTCCTCGTCTTAGCCCCTGGAACGGATGAGGAAGGTGCGGCGACGCTCGCGACGCGACTCGTCGAGGCCCTCAACGACCAAGCCATCCTCAAGGAGCGCCGGCGGTCCGAGCTGCGGTTCTCGGCAGGGTATTATGCCGCTCTCGATGGAGCGGGGGGCTCACTCACGGCTAACGATCTAATAGGGCGGAGTATGGAGGCTCTTCGAGCGGCTCAAGTTGCCGACGCCCAATCAGGGACGATTCTAGCGTTCCATCCTGCCTAGAAGGGCCTTTGGGTCCGCCGGTTCATCTCTGGCGCCGTACCTGTCGCTATCGCAAGTCTGATCGCCTCCTCACGGCCACCTCCGAACGATGGGGGTGGGCGTCTCTTTTTAGGGCGACTTCACGATGGTGTGACCAGAGTCGAAAGCGCGTTCTCTCACGCCAGCAGGTCGCGGACGTTTTCGTAAACTCCCGGCGTGGGGGGTGCGGTCATGAGTGGGCCGAGCTCGGCCCAGATGCTTTGTATCTGGGTGGCGGCGGCTGGTGCCCCTCACTGATGCGATTCGCAATCGGCACCCGCTGCACTAGCCAGCCGCAGCTTCCACAGACGGCTCAATGTGCCCAAGCTGGGTCATCATCGTGAGCTGGTCATAATAGATGTTGCCGGATACGATCTGGCCATTGTCGTCGAAACGCATGAGCTCGCAGAAAGGGACGTCGATCTCGCGACCGGTCTTGGGGAGAGGTCCGAAAGCGCCGTCGTTAACGCCTCGCGCCATGAACTGAGCGATCACGGTGTCGCCGGCGTCCAGGTAAATTGGGTCGGACACCGCGGCGTTGGAAAACGCACTTACCCAGCCTTGCATGAACTCTTTGAAGCCGTTGCGTCCTGTGAAGGTGACATTGCGAGCTTGATCACGATATGTGAAATCTTCGGCCATCTTGCTCACCACCCCATCGAAGTCACGCCTGTTGAAGGCCTGGTGCGCCGCACGGAAGGTCTCCACGTTCTGTGATGCCATGATCCACCTCCTTTTAGTTCTGATCCTGTCCGATTAGAAATGCAGCCGAGCAGCCTGAGGTGCAAGCACAGAGCCGACAGCTGCTCGGTGAATCACCATGGGGTGGCCGTCCCTTACCTCTGACCTCGGAGTCGTTCCGGGGAGTCATTCCGCCTCGTCTTCACCACGAAGTCCCGATAGGCGTTCACGTCATCGACGCTCAGCAGATCCACGCCGGCGTCCAGGAGTTGACTCCACACTTCCTCGATGGGGCGGCGGTCGGGGGCAGGGATGTTCCAGAACCGAAGGCGGTAGCCGCTTCGGTGAGCCGTCTCGAGTCTCTGCGCCAGCCGCCGGGAGTCCCAGTCGGAGAGGCTTCCCAAACCGCGCCAGCTGAAATGGTCCTCCCAATTGTCGCTGATCATGAAAATAAAGTTTGCGGGAACGCTAGCTGCCAAGTCCTCGATGTCCTCGAACCGGCCATCATAGCTCGCAATTCGCACGGCCTCGGCCATCATCGAGCTGCGCGGCCGATTCCCCGACACGATCACGGAGATCGCTCTCGTCTGAACCTGGGTCTCGGAGTAGGTAGTGAGCATTTCCGAATACTGGGCGAGTACGCCACGCAGTGCCTCGTACGTCGACCTCCCCTCCGACTTGATGTCGATGAGGAGATCGAGTGAGTGTTCGCTCGGGTAGACCCAGCCGTTGTGCGCTCGCACATGATCTCTTAGCGGATCCAGGTAGAGCGACTGAAGCGTCTTGGTCGCGTCGAGATCTTCTTCGTCGTGACCGACGAGGAGCGCTCCCTCAACCAGATAAATATCGACTTCGATGCTGATGAACCCGAGCGAAAGGGCGTCCCATAGCGGTGTTTGGCGCAGGAAGTCGTTGTGCGAATGGCCGGAGAGGATCGGCTCATTCGGGATCGCAATGTCGGTGCCCGGGTCACTTTGCGCACAGGCGCCCGCAGCGCCGCAAAAGAAGAGCGTCAGAAGGGGTAGGAGATGCTTCATGTCAGTCCCAGCGAGGATCCACTGGCTCCGATTTAACGGACAAGATGCGTGGTAGCGGCCCTCGAGTGCACCGTTCAGGTGAGTGATGGAATCGGTCATGGATCAGGATCTTGATACGTAACATGAAGTCGGACTGATAGATACGGCCGCACCTACCTCGCCTCCACAGGCCGCGCCACCATGACGCCGTCCTGGCCGCCGATCCGCTGGATCCGCTCGGCCAGCGGAACCTCACTGATCTGCACCACGCCGCCCGCTAGCGGAGCGTGCAGCAGGTGCAAGCGGCCGTCCCTCCACAGCGCGATCCCCGTGTGGGCGATGTCCAATCCCGCCACGGTGCTGGTGGCGGCGATGATGTCGCCATCCTGGATGCGGTCCTCGACCGCAGCGATGCGGTCCTCGGGGATGTAGTACCGGGGCTCCGCGCTGAGACGGGCCTCGACCCCCCTCAGTTCCGTGAGGAACGCCGGGTCTTCGCCCAACTGGCGGTAGGCGTCCGGATGGGTCGTCATGAAGTCGATCGGCTCTGCGTCGGCGACGCCGCCCAACTCCTGTGACACGTCACGCACTAAACCCGTCGCATGGTTGTCGCTGATCCACTCGCTGAAGTAGTGCAACCGGCTCGGATACTCATCGAGCTCCCCGGCGCGGTATCGGATGTCCTCCAGAATCTCGGAAAAGAAGGGCCGCTGGCGACTCGCGGCGCGGGCGCCCAGCAATCCGTCGGGGGCCGTCTGAACGAAGCGGGCCAGTGCCAGGACGTTCTCCACGAAGGTCACGCAGTCCAGCTCCTCCAGCTCGATCACGAGACCCTCCTCGCCGGGCGCCTCGAGGGTATGAGGAGCATAGGGAGTTCCGATGAACGTCTCCCCGATCCGGACGACCAGATCGCCGATGCTCAGCCCGGCATATCCCTGGTCGACCGCCCAGCGGGCCTTCTCCTGGACGATGGCCCAGTCGGCATCCGTGCCGGGCAGCGTGGTGGGGCCCGCAGGAGCACCGGCGGTTCCGGGGCCGGCGCTCGCGCCCACTTCACTACCAGAAGATTGGGCGGCCCCATCGGATGGGGTGGCCCCGCTGGACGAGGCAGCCCCGCTGGATGGGGCAGCCCCGCTCGAAGGTCCGATGTCCGAGGAACCCCCGGAGTCTCCTCCGCATGCACCGAGAACACACACGCTCACACCCGCGAGCAAACAAGCGACTGTCTTGGCTCTCATCAACAAGCGACAACCTCCATCAACATCCTAACCTTCGTCAGCCGGGCCTCGTTCCCGCCCTCCCGCATCATAAATCGAATCGATTGCCGCGGGAATGGACGCACGGTCTCGTTAGGCAATCGGTCTCCTCTCTGATTTGAGCGCCTCCGTTGAGAAGTCACTCCGTGGATTTCGCGTCAAGTGGTATAACTTATGGTCGGACTACCACTTACGAGTACAGGGCGACCGGCACTCCGGATACCCTCGGACTTGGGCGCCGCCGCGGATACACGCTTGCCGCACCCTTCAATCCCCCGGGGTAGTCATGGCGGTTCCAAAGGACCCCTATTATTTTGGATCCTTGGATTTGGGACGCTTATCTTTTGGGATCCTTCTATCTTAGGACCCGCGAGACGGCGGGCCCGCGAACGTAGCGAGAATTCTACCACCACAGGAGTACATGATGCCATATCCAGAGGAGCTGATCGCCCCGATGAGACACGAGCTGGTGCAACTGGGCTTCAAGGAGCTCACAACCCCCGACGAGGTAGACAAGGTCTTGGGGACGGAGCGCCGCACGACGGTCGTGGCCATCAACTCGGTCTGCGGTTGTTCGGCCGGAGGCATGCGGCCTGGGGTAGCGGCTTCGTTGGGCAACGAAACCAAGCCCGACGTTCTCGTATCCGTCTTCGCTGGACAGGATCTCGACGCGACCGAAAGGGCGCGGGAGTATTTCACGGGGTACCCGCCGTCGTCACCCGCTGTGGCGTTGATGAAGGACGGCGAGCTGGTCTTCATGCTGGAGCGCCACGAAATTGAAGGGCGCCACCCGCTCGAGATCGCCGATACCTTGAAGGCGGCATACGACGAGCACTGCGCTGTGAGCCAAGAGGTGCCGTAACCAGCCAAGAGGTGCCGTAGCTTCCTGCTGTGTGATTCGTTGGGTTCAGCTGCCCGCGTGGGTGGTTCAGGCCTCCGGCCCCGCCTGGAGTCTCGGCTGAACGCCCTTCCGCTCCAAACGACGGCGTTTCTTGGCCTGCCTGGGGGTTTCTCCTGGCAGCCGAACTTCGACGTTCACACCGGCCAGGATGGCAAGTCCCCGGACTCGTAGGGTCGGGAGATCCGGATTACTCCGGAGCGGCTCGTCCGTCTCATGGTCGAAGCCGCCACACAGGGCCATACCGTCTACCTCCACCGTCATCTCGGGCGGGACGATGATCTCGACCCCACTCAGAATCCCCAGGACGCTCAAGTCCGTTACGCCCGGTCCGAGTAACGCCCCCCGAAAGTCGAGCGAAAGGCCACCCAAGACACCGAGTGCGAAGGTCTTTCGGGCCGGGATCCACCGGCCGGCGCGGTTGGCACCGCCGAGGACGCCGATCATGAACCCGTGTTCCCTGACACGATCGGCATCTACGACAACGGGGCCTCCACCCCGGGCTGGGATGACATCGGTCGCGGGCTTCGAGGACTCCAGAGGCGGCAGCTTAGAGAGAAGCTCGCGGAGTTCGCTTGCCGTCGAGCATCTATTTACCGCGTCCAAGAGCCCCTCGAACTCCTCCAGATCCATGACGTCGTTGGAGAAGTGCTCCATGAGCACTTCGACCGCCCGCTCCCGGATCAGCTCGATATTGGGCGACGGAACCGGATAGTCCTTACTCATCCCGCCTCCGCAAACACGTCGGTGGCCATCTCGTCCGAATCCCCTTGGAGGAATTTCCGTGAAAAACGCTCGAGAACGGCGGCGCACGTCAGGATCTCTGAAGGATCGATCCATTCGTCGGCCGAGTGCGCCTGAGCGATCGAGCCCGGACCGAAACACACCGCAGGCGTACCCGCTTCGTTCAAGAGAGCCGCATCCACCCAGGCGGTCATGCCCGTCACCCTCGGATCGACCCCCTCCCCGGCACACGCGGCGAGCAGCCCCTCCACCAGAGGGGAATCATTCGGTACCTCCGTGGCCGGACGAGCCAGCCCCTGAGTTAGTTTCGCGTCGAGCTCCGGCACGTAGGCCGCAAGCCCGTCCAGCACGGCTTGGAACTCTTCGATAATGCCGGCTGGATTTTCTCCCGGCAACGTGCGCCGCTCCAGCACCAGCCGGCACGCGTCCGGATAAACGGACGGCGCCGAGCCGCCGTCGATCGTACCGGCGTGAAACGATCCGCGACCCAGAAGCGGATGAGGCTCTCGGGCTCGCAGCCGGGTCCGCAACGCGCCCAAGGCGGTGAGGTAGAGACCCGCATGCTCGATGGCGTCCACGCCGGCTTCGGGCAGCGAACCGTGAGCGGCTCGCCCCCGGAAGTCCGCCTCGACCCACACGAACCCCTTGTGGGCGGGCATGACCGCCAAGCCCGTGGGCTCACACACGACCGCAGCGTCGGCCTTCATCCCAGAGCCGACCAGGGCCTCCATTCCCAGGCTGGCGTGCTCCTCATCCGCCGTGAGGGCCACGATCAATTCCCCCGAAGGGCTTTCCCGAGCAACTCTGGCGGTGGCGGCGAGCAAAGCCGCCACGCCTCCTTTCATGTCGCACGATCCCCTTCCCCGGAGGCGCCCCTCCCTCAGCTCGGCTCCAAAGGGATCGACGCTCATTCCTGCCACTCCTACGGTGTCGAGATGGCCGTTCAGGAGGAGCGTCGGGCCGGTTCCTTTGCCCCCTAGGCGACCCACGACGTTCCAGCGGCCAGGTGCTACCTCGAACATTTCCACCGAGAGACCCCATGCCCGTAGCCACCCGGCGGTCAACTCCGCGACGGCGGCCTCTCCTGCGCCGGATTCTTCGAGCTCCGGGTTCACAGAAGGCGTGGCGACCAAGGCACGAGCGAGGGCCAAGGGCTCACCCGCCTGGGCATCCTCGAGAATCCGGCCCTTTTCCTTGAGAATCCGGCCCTTTTCCTGTGCCATGCTCACCCCCGACGCCTCGTGCACCACCAGAGGGCATGGTGGAGGTCGAGGCCCGTCGAGACAACCCCAAACGGATGGCGGCAAGGCGACCCTGAGCGGAAAGCGTCGAGAGACCAATAATGCCGCCCCACTTGCGGAATCGACACCAATGTGGCCACTTCCTGTAGGTAAACATCTGGCGCCGGGACCTTCTGCGCATGGTAGCTGGTATAACGCAACGACGCAGAACCCGAACAAGGAGGCGACGATCAACAAACTTACGTTAGGATTAGCGGGCGCCGTGGCTGTCGTAGCGAGCCTACTCTTGATGCGGCAGCAGAAGCAGGCTCAGCCGAAGGAAACCGTAGCCGAGGCGGAAAGCGCTACGGGGTCGATCACGCTGGACCGGATGAGGGAGCTAGGCCTCTAGCACCAGCGGCCAACGCTGGTATCCGACGGGCAACTTGGGCGCACCCATCCAAGGGACCGGTGCGGCCTCCTCAGTCGTCGAAGTGGTCGGCGTTCTTCTCGATGTAGCTCGTCCACTCGGGAGGCACCTCCGTATCCGGGAAAATCGCCGTGACGGGACACTCCGGCTCGCATGCGCCGCAATCGATGCACTCTACCGGATGGATGTAGAACATGTCCTCCCCTTCGTAGATGCAGTCGACCGGGCATACCTCGACGCAGCTCGCGTCTTTGGTGTCGATGCAGGGCTCGGCAATGATATAGGTCATGGGCTGATTCGGGTGGTAGCGTGGCGGATCCGGAAATCAATGGACAGGCCACCATTAATGCAGAAAAAAGTGAGGCCGTCAAGTATCCCCAGCATTATTCCCGCGCCTTCCCGAGGTACCTCTCCCTGAAAGCGCGGCACCAGCTAGCGTAACGTGCCGCCATTCGGGCATGCGTGCGCTCGGCCATCTTCAGGTAGACTTCGTACGCCTCCTCGTGTGCCGCTCGGGCTTCGGACATGACTCCCCAAAGATGTGCGTGGCGAATCTGGTCGAGCCGCTCCGCCAGGGCCACCAGGGCGACCTCGGGCTCACTGGCAAGCAGATCCTCGAGAAGCGTGGCGGACCCGGAGCGAGGCACCGCACTTCGGAAGACGGTCACGGCGGGACTCACGTGCTCGGTGACCTCGCGATCGGGCGGCTCCAAATCGACCCGGCGCGTATCCAGAAGACAGGCGGCCGCAAGCGCAACGGGATCGGCTAAACCGACATCATCCAGCAGGACCACCGCGGTACGGCCCGGGTGCAAGTAGTCGGGATCGTGGTCGTCGTCGATGGCGGCCAAGCGCGGCGACATCGCCGCCTCGATCGCCTTGCCGATGAGATCCCTGCCCGGGCGGTCCACCCCCACCCCCGCCGCGGTCCGGTCGACGCGCTCCGCCATCTGGTCCCACCGGCTCACTTCACTCCTGACTCCAGGGCACGTCCGCATGCCCCGCCCTGTGGTTTTCGAGACGAGCCCACACAAACAATAGATCGGAGAGTCGGTTGAGGTAGGGGACAATCCCAGGATCCAAAGGCTCCTTTCGCCCCAGGGCCACCACGGCGCGTTCCGCCCGCCGGCACACGGACCGGCATACGTGGAGCATTGCCGCTGCCTCGGTACCACCGGGCAGTACGAACTGACGCAACTCGGGGAGCTCCTCGGTGGCCTGGTCGATCCACTCCTCCATCGCCGCGACTCTGGCCACGGGAACGTCGGGCGTCTTGGGTCGCGGCCGCGAATCGTCGCTCCCCGGGGTCGCGAGGTTGGCGCCGAGAGCGAAGAGATCGTTCTGAATGAGGAGGAGTCCGCGCCGGACTCCCGCATCGACATCGGCGTCGGCAGCGGCGTCGGTGTCGGTGTCGGGGTCGGGGTCGGCCTCGGTGTCGCCGTCGGCGTGGGCATCGGTGTCGGTGATCGACGTGAGAGCGAGACCGACAAACGAATTCAGTTCGTCTACGGCTCCGTACGCTTCGACCCGCCGATCGTTCTTCGGCACCCGTCCACCCCCGAAGAGCGCGGTGTCGCCGTCATCCCCCGTCTTCGTGTAGATGGTCATCGGATCACCGCAGCCGAGTCAAATTCCGGAGTTGCTGGGCTTTCTCCAGGAGGGACGACGTGGATTTCTCATCCTCGGGTGAGCCGCTCATGACATCCCGCAGGTCGAGTATGACCTCCAGGTAGAGCTGATCGCGCTGGAACTCGAAGTCCAGGTGCTCCCGCCCGGCGCCTTCGCTCCCGGCACCCCGGTCCAACTCATCACGATAGAGCTTCTCCAGGTTGTCGAGGATCCGCTGCCGATCTCTCATTCGATGCTCCCTCCTACGACATCGCTCCCTGGGCCGCTTCGGAAGTATTCGCTCACCACGGCCTTCATCTCGTCGATGCGTCCGTTGAAGTAATGGTCCGCTCCAGCGATTCTGGCCAGCGTCACGTGGGAGCCCAAGGCCGCCACGACCGGCTCCACTTCCGAACCCGAGCCGAGCTCGTCCTCGTCACCCTGAACCACAAGGATAGGCTTCCGTACATCCGCAAGAAATCCGTAGTCGTACATGCGGACGGGAAGCGCGAGGCCGAAGAGCGCGACGACCCGGGGATCGTCCGCTCCCGCTGAGAGCGCGACCATCGAGCCGAACGAAAAGCCTCCCACAACGAGCGGCAGGCCGGGGTGCCTTACTTCGAGCCAACCCAGTGAGGCCATCACGTCGTCTTTCTCGCCGACTCCCTGGTCATAGCTGCCGGTGCTGGTTCCCACACCACGGAAGTTGAAACGCAGGGCGGCGATCTTCACATCCGCGAGAGCCTGCGCGGCCCGGAACACCGCCTTCGTATGCATGGTGCCACCCTGAAGGGGGTGGGGGTGACAGACGATGCCGGCACCCCTGAGCGTGCCCGGGGGCTCCCGGTGAGCCGCCTCCAATTGCCCATGGGGCGCGGGAATGTTCAAGTGTGTCTCCTACGGCTAACTTGGCCCCGAAGGCCCGACTGGATTTCGAAGGACACCCCATCATCCGATGCCAACCAAAAAAAGCGACGACCAGAAGCTCGCGGATCAAGCCAACGAATTGTACTGGCGGTCCGGGCAGAGCGTGAATCAAATCGCCGAGGCGATGGACCTCTCCAAGAGTGGCTTGTACGCGTTGATCCGCCCCTTGCCCGCCGAGCGTACCTGTCCCGAATGCGGTGAGGGGCTGGTCTTTCCAAACCGGACCACGAAGCACAAGACGATCGCGTCCTGCCCGGAGTGTGAATACGTGAGTGAGGGGCCAGCGCCGGACTCCGAGATGCCCCCGGCCAAGCGGCGAGCCCAACGTAAGAAGATCCCTTCCGCCAAACCCGACGCCCAACCCGACGGCGAGCCCGGAACCGACCTCGAACGCCAACGCAGCCCGAGCGGCGCACTCGAGACAAGCGGCGGCCGCCGCCTGAAATCGAGTCGTGTCCTTTGGGCGTCGGTGCTCCTAGGCATGGCCGTCGGGCTGTATTTGACCCGCCGCTCTCGCTGATCACGCGGGCTCCCGACCGGCATGGCGATCACCTCTAGGGACCCGAGCACGATCGTCACGCCGGACGCGTTTTCCGTGCATACCTCCCTTCTGGGAACCCCCCTCGCTTCCCCGTCGCGCCGTGGCGTCGCTCTCCTCGTCGACATCTTTCTGGTCGCTTTGATCACGGCACTCACGAGCGGTGTTTGGTTTATTCTCGGCGTGGTCGCCGCCGCTTTTTTCTTCACCCGTGCCAAGAAGGAGGGGAAGAACGACCGTAGGTCCAACGTGCTTCGGCTCTTTCTCGGGTGTATGGGGGTCATGGCCTTGTCTACGACCGCGGTGGTGTTTTTCGGGATACGGTACATGAACGAGCGCCCCGAGGAGTTCGGCCCCTTTTCTTCCATGGAGAGCGAGGGGCGGAGCCCGCTCGGGTCATCCGGCGGATCGGCGGCCGACCGCCTCCTCACCGTTCTCGGAGGTTTCCAGGAGGTTGCCGAACTCAGATCCACGAGCGACCCCGACGGGGCGGTGGCCCTTGCCGTCAGCATTGGACGTCGGGTCCAGGAGCTCGAACCCACCGAGAATGTCGAGGAGCTGCTTCGGGACGCCATTCCTGAAGTGGTGGGTCGTGTCGATGGCGATGAGATCCTAGCCCGCGCGATGGTCCAGCTAAGCTCATCCGCCGCGGATGTGGCTGAACCTGCCGACTCGAGGCTGGCGGAAGCCATCGAACTAGCCGGAGACACGATCGGGGAGCTCGAGCAAGGTCTGATGCGTGCTCAGCGCGATCTCGAAGACACTCGCGCCGATCTCGAGGACTCTCGCGCCGACCTCGATGAGGCCGTTCAGAGACGCGGACTCGTCGGATGGTTCACCAGCCGAATCGATTCGTTGGGCTTCGGCTTGGGGTGGTGGACGCTCTACTTCGCCATCCTCATGCCCTGGATGAAGGGCCAGACCCCGGGCAAACGCGCTTTGGGCGTCCGCGTGGTGCGCCTCGATGGTCAGCCGGTCACGTGGTGGCACGCCTTCGAGCGCGCCGGTGGATACGCAGCCGGCGTGGCGACCGGGACGCTGGGATTCCTTCAGGTCTACTGGGACGCGAATCGGCAGGCGATCCACGACAAGGTCGCCGGAACCGTAGTCATCCGCGAGGGCGCCCCCACGGTGCCGGGGAATTGGGATCGGCAGGTCACGGGTAGCCCCACGCAGCCCAGCGAGGCGGGGCCGGCCTAGCCGGCGCCGCGATTCGCCGACCAACCATGGACGCCACGAGTATCTCCCTGCCTTTCGCGTTTCTGGCAGGATTGGTCTCGTTCCTTTCACCGTGCGTGCTCCCTGTCGTGCCGGCCTACTTGAGCTTCGTCTCCGGCCTCACGATGGACGAGCTGTCCGATGGCTCCACAGCCACCGTGCGACGGACCGCCGTGCTCCACGCGGCCCTTTTCATTCTTGGCTTTCTTCTGGTCTTCATGACCCTGGGTGCGTCCGCCACGGCCGCCGGCCAGGCGTTCAATCGAATGCTTCCCATCATCACCCGGGTCGGCGGAGTGGTGGTCATCGTTCTCGGGGTCTTGCTCCTCGACTGGGTTCGACTCCCGCCGCTGGCACGGGACCTGCGCGTCCATCTCCGCACCAAGCCCTCCGGCGCTGCCGGCTCCGTGGTCGTGGGGATCGTGTTCGGCGCCGGATGGACCCCGTGCATCGGGCCGATCCTGGCCACGATCCTCCTCTACGCCTCGATGGAGGCGACGCTCACGCGAGGAACCCTCCTGCTCGCCATGTACGGTCTCGGGCTCGGCCTTCCCTTCTTGGTTGCCGCCATCGGGTTTAACTGGTTTCTTACGAGTCTGGAGGCGTTGCGCCGGTGGGCCCGGCCCCTTCAGAGGATCGCGGGGATCCTTTTGGTGGTGATCGGCGTTCTTCTCGTTACCGGGAGGTTCGCCGCCGTCTCGGCTTCGCTTGCGGACCTCGGGCAATGGATCAACCTGGAACTGTGATGAACCCAATCTACCCTACGCATGGTGTGGCGCCGATGAAACGTTGGAATTTGGGGCGGCTCCTGTTCGCCGTCCTGATCGCGTTCGGAGCGGCGACCGCATGCACCCCAGGCGACTCGGGCGGGGCCGATGGGGACGCGGCGGTCGGCACGCGCCTGACGACGATCGACGCCAGCGCACTCCGTTCCCGCGGTTTCAACAGCTCCGAGCCGGGGAGCGCCGGCCTGGCGATGCTCAACCGGGCAGGGGTCCCGGGACCGACTCCAGAGCAGATGACCATCGACTCCCTCGGTTTCGATTTTGGAACGTCCGAGGCGCCCCTTCGAATGATCGAGTTCTTCGACTACGGTTGCGGCTTTTGCCGAGCGTTCCACCAGGAAACGCGCGGACCGCTCCACGAAGAGTACGTGGAGCCGGGGCAGGTTCTCTGGAAGTCGGTTCCCTTCGTCATCGGCAGGTGGCCGGCCTCGGTGCCCGTGTCGCTCGCCGCCGAGTGCGCGGGAGACCAAGGGCGGGGTTACTTCGAGTCGATCTCCACCCTCATCTTCGAACACCAGAGCGACTGGAAATCGGCCGCCGCTCCCGCGGAGCTGGCGGAAGGGTACGCCGAGGCGGTGGGGCTCGATATGGAGAGATACCGGACCTGTGTCGAGGGCAACGAGCTTCTTTGGAGGGTGCAGGCACAGACCGAGTTCGCTGAGCAAATCGGTGTCCGGGGGACGCCCACCTTCTTTCTCATCGGCTGGGGGCCGATCCAGGGCGCGCTTCCGTTGGAGACGTTCCGGCAGGTCATCGATACCGTGCTCGTCGAGGTCGCCGCCGAGCAGCCTTAGCCGTGAAGCCGTGTCTGGGTGCTCTGGCCCGCGTGGTGGCCCGCGTGGTGGTCCGCGTAGTGAGGCGGACGGTCTGGGTGACGCTACCCGCGCTCACGGCCTGCGGACACTTCCCGGCCGACGGATCGGAGTGCCGCCCCCTCGGACGTTCCATTGCTCTCCCTGGCGCTCTTCTCGAAGCCAGCGGCGTGGCCGTCGGCGTCCGGAGCCCCGGCCTGATCTGGACGCACAACGATGGGTCGCGGCGACCATTTCTTTACGTGGTCGACGAGGAGGGTCGG
Source organism: Longimicrobiales bacterium (assembly GCA_965248195.1). Taxonomy (GTDB): domain Bacteria; phylum Gemmatimonadota; class Gemmatimonadetes; order Longimicrobiales; family Gaopeijiaceae; genus UBA822. The sequence goes on from CBDFIQ010000001.1 coordinate 991,949, forward strand.
GTCCAGGCCCGCCTCGAGGTGGACCAATCCGTCGATGATTGGGAGGACATTGCCCGCGGTCGTTGTGACCTCGGCGCCTGCCTTTATTTGGCGGACACCGGAGACAACGACGAGCGCAGGGACATGATCTCTCTTTACCGGCTGGCCGAGCCCGAGGGTGAGGGTGACCGGAAGGTGGATGCGGAGCGGTACCGGATGGTGCTGCCTGACGGACCTCGTGATATCGAGGCCATGTACGTCCTGCCCACCGAGCAGATCTTCTTCGTCACGAAGGGAAGGAATCATCCGGTCACGATCTATCGGTATCCGCCACCCCTCCGCTCTGAGGACGTGGTTGCGTTGGTCGAAGTCCAACGCCTTACGACCGGTCCGGCGAGCCGCCCCCGGATGGTTACCGGTGCCTCGGCTACGCTCGACGGAGGCAGTGTGGCCATCCGCACCTATGAGACCCTCGAGTTTTTCACCGTCACCGGAGGAGAGCGACTCCTCGCGAGCGATATGGGCCGCGTCGATCTCCGAGCGCTCGGAGAAGCCCAGGGGGAGGGAGTTGGGTTCGGTGCCAACGGTACCGTCGTCCTGACCTCGGAGTCCGCCCCCGGGATTCGCCCCTCCCTCACATTCCTGAGTTGCAACCTGAACCCAACCGCACTCGACCAGCCCGAGCCGACGCAAGGTCCGCCAGCCTGAGCTGAGGTGAAGTCCACAGCAGGGTCATGGGCCCTCCACACTTGAACTGATGCGGAACCTGTCAACGACAATGGGACACTCTACGGGATTAATTAGAGAGCAATATCCTGTGTGGTGAGGGAAGGGATGGGAGGATTGATGTAGACGGCCTCCGGGAGCGGTTTGGGCTTCGGCACACCTGTGACGAAGCGTTCGGGATGAGCGGCCCATGCTTCGCGGAGCACGGATTTCCTGCCGGCAATGACCTGATCGGCGTTCCCGAAGTGGACCTGCTCGGGGGTTAGCATCGAGATACCGCCATGGCGGTGCTCGGCATTGTACCAGCGGAAGAACGATCGACACAACGTCTTGGCCTGGCCCTGATCCCCGAACCGCCCGGGAAACGAGGGATGGTACTTCAAGGTTTTGAACTGAGCCTCGGAAAACGGGTTGTCATCCGACACCTGAGGCCGGCTCAACGAGCGAGTCACGCCGAGGTCAGCGAGAAGTTGAGCGGTGCATTGGCTCGTCATTGGAGCTCCCCGATCCGAGTGCAGGGTCAGGACCCGGGGCTGGACGCCATGCTTCAGGCAGCTCTGCTGGATCAACCGGCCGGCCAGGGCCGAGTTCTCCCGGTCCGCCACCATCCAGCCCACGACGTAGCGGCTGTAGATGTCCATGATGACGTAGAGGTAGTAATAGCTCCACTTCTTCGGCCCGAGTAGCCGCGTGATATCCCAGGACCACACCTGGTTCGGCGCCGTGGCCATCAACTCGGGCTTCTTGTACTCGGGATGGGTGCGCTGCGCCCGGCGTTCCTGAACCGGCACCTCGGAGGCCAGAACACGATACATCGTGCGTTCGCTGCACAGGTAGACCTCTTCGTCGAGCAGCGTGGCCACCACCTCGGCGGGTGAGCGGTCCACGAACCGCTCCGAACACAGCGTGTCGAAGACCTCGCCTCGTTCCGTCTCGCTCAATGCCCGGGCGGGCGTCGGGCGGGGCTGCCGTTGCCCGGTCGATGGGCCTCGACGACGGTAGAACGTCGATCGGGAGACCTCGAGAGCCGCGCACGCCGGTTTTACACCGACGTGCTTAGCCAGCTCATCGGCCGCCTTCAAGAGTTCGTCCCGTCGTCGAGGCTTATCCCCAGCAGCCCCGCAACTTTTCCCTGCACGTCGATGATCAGGTGTGCCTTCCTGAGCTCATTCTCGAGCCGTGCGTTTTGCCGCTCCAGCTTGCGTACCTTCTCATCCAGCGGATTCCGCTCCGGCTTGCGGCCGCGTTTCTTCGACAGGGCCTTCAGCGACCCGCTATGCGCCGCCTTGCGCCACGTCGTCAGGTGCGACGAGTACAGGCCCTCGCGCCGCAGGAGCTGACCCACCTCGCCGGGCTCGGTGCACCGGTCCGCTTCTTCGACGATCCGCAGCTTGTACGATGGACTGAACCGCCGGCGTAGCGGCCTATCTACTACCTCCGGGTCCGCAGGAGCTGCCGCGCTTCGCTTGGCCTCCCCGATTCCAGGGGCACTACCATTCTCTTCCATTCTCTCTCGCAGTCCCAACATGTTCGTTTTCTCTGCCTTCGCCCTACTCTAATTCTTTGCGTGCTCCGTGTCTCACGTACGTTGGCAGAGAGGGATGGGACCACTGGGGTAATATAGTTGTATCTTACAACTACAGAGGGCACAACCGTGAAAAAAGATGCCATTCGTGAGGCCGTTCGCGACCGTTATGGCCGCATCGCCGCAGACGCGGAAGAGGGCTGTTGCGGGACCTCCTGCTGCGGGGGTACGAGCAAGACATCCGTTTCAACGACCGTCGGATACGACGAAGAGCAGTTAGGACGGGTCCCCGAGGGAGCCGACCTCGGGTTGGGATCGGGCAATCCCGTCGCACACGCCGACCTCCGGGAGGGGGAGACGGTCCTGGACCTCGGCTCCGGGGGAGGGATCGACAGCTTTCTGGCTTCCGACAAGGTGGGGCTTTCGGGGAAGGTGATCGGCGTGGACATGACCCCCGAGATGCTCACGCGGGACCGCGCCAATGCCCGGAAGGGCGGATACGCGAACGTGGATTTCCGCCTCGGGGAGATCGAGTCGCTGCCCGTAGGCGACGCCACGGTAGACGTGATCATCTCGAACTGCGTGCTGAACCTCTCTCCCGAGCGGGATCGTGTCCTGGCCGAGGCGCTGCGGGTGCTCAAGCCGGGCGGCCGGCTGGTGATCTCCGACCTCGTGTGCGACGTGCCGATCCCGGCACAGCTCCGGGAAGAAGCCGAGGCGGTCACCGCGTGCCTGCCGGTGGAACGGGACGACTACGTGAGCCAACTCCGCACGGCGGGGTTCGTCGACGTAAAGATCACGGCCGGTCAGCCTTATCCCCGCGAGGCGCTGTCCTCGGTGGAGGCCTTCGCGGACTCGGTGAGGGGAGCGATCATCGAGGGACGGCGGGCGGACTGAGGGAGTGACCCCCGAGCAGGGCGGGGTCCCCTTGGTCCTAGGCGGGGTCCAGGGACTGGACGGGCGAGCTTCCGCGCCCGATGTTGACCCTCAGCAAGTGTCGGCTCGCCAGCATCGGCGTGCCGGCCGGGGCGATGCCCCGTATCCACCGATGGACACCGCCGGAGATTGGAGAGTCGAATGAAGCCTTCCGTTACCTCACGTCTTTGTGTGCTCGCAGCCCTCCTCCTCGCGACAGGCCCCGCCTTGCTCTCGGGGCAGGTCGCCGATCCCGACGCCACTCGCTTTGCCGAGAGGATTGATGAGTTCACGGCCCATGACGCCAAGAACAGCTTTCCCGCCGACGCCACGGTCTTCGTCGGCAGCTCGAGCATCGTGCGCTGGGACACGGGAGACCGTTTTCGTGGGATGCCGCTCCTCAACCGCGGCTTCGGCGGCTCCCAGATGTCGGACCTGGTTCATTACGTCGAGGAGACCGTCCTCCGGTACTCCCCGAGGACCGTCGTCGTCTATGAGGGCGACAACGACACGAGCGCCGGAAAACGGAGTCAGCAGCTCCTGGAGGACTACAAAGAGTTCGTCGAGGCGGTACTCGCGGCCCAGCCGTCCACACGCGTCGTCATACTCTCGATCAAACCCAGTCTGGCGCGTTGGGATGTGTGGCGCGATATGCAGGATTCGAATGCCGCCATCGAGGCGTACGCCCAAGGGGACACTCGTGTCGACTTCGTCGACGTCGGCACAGCCATGCTCGGGGCGGATGGTCTGCCGATTCCCGAGCTCTTCGTCAGCGATGGGCTACACATGACTGCGGCCGGATACGACGTCTGGGACGAGATCGTCATGGAGGCTTTGATGCCGGGGCATATGCACGGGGCTCATATGGCGGGCCATGGAGGCGGCCACTAGGCACCTCTGGTCTCGGATCCCAAGTAGCGCAAGAAAATCGAGCCGAGCTCGTTCGCTAAATGTTGGTCCTCGATGCCATCGGGGCGGTTTCCCCAAGCGAAGATGAATCGGCTCCTGAGCGTGGCGAACACCTGTAGGGTGGCGAGTCGGATGGCCTCCTCCGGTTCGTCGTGGGTGAACTCACGGGCCCGAGGCAACAGAAGCCGAGTCAGATGATCCGCGACCGTGTTGTCCAACTCGGCGGTCTGCTCCAGGAGATCGTACCCCTCATACGTCATCGCGTGGATCAGGAAGGCACGGAGCAACGCCCCGTGCGCCCGCATCCATACAACCGCCATTCGGGTGAACTGCATCACGATCTCTTTGGGACCGGCCGCCTCCCATCGCGGCGGCGAGAGCACCCCGGCCCAGCCCTCTTCAGCGTCGGACCGAAATCGGATGGCCAGGTAGGCGAGTAGCGCGTCCCTTCCGTCGAAGCGTGCGTAGAACGTGCCCGAGCCGACTCCGGAGCGCAGAAGGATGCCCTGCACCGTCGCGCCGTCGAGGCCGGACTCTGCAATGAGATCGTGGGCGGCGGCGATCATGCGTTCGAACGAAGCGCGGCTTCGGGGCTGCTGGGGAAGTCGCACGCCCGGCGGGGGAGCCGTCTCGTCGGGCCGGGAGGAGGTCTTCGTCTGAGGTCTCTCCGGGAGAGGCTATATTGTAATTTGAATGCCAATTCCAATATAGAGCGCAAAGGAGCTACTTCGCAAGGGTTTGGGGATCTCAACTCCAGATGTCGAAGAACTCCACGCTCTCCCCAGCCGGGGAAGACGACGGTCGATCTCCCACGAGGTGCGCGACCAGGGCGATGCACAGATCCTCGAGGAACACCGGCTCAAAGAGGCGGGCCGAAGTTTCCAGCGTTCGGCAAACCGTCTCCACGGCCAACTCAGGGTCGGAGTGAACGATCGCATCGCGCTTTTCCAGGAGTAGACGCGCAGAGTCCTTCCGCACTCGCGCCCGAATCCGCAGCGCCGCGACCGAGGGGCCGGCCCCGGGCCCACGTAGCGCCCGGCCGATCGCATCCCTGGCGCCCCGGTGCACGAGGTCCATATCGGCATAGAGGCTCGCTAAACCCCGCACCAACTGATCTATGGGGCGGTCGAGCAAGCCCTCGGCCGTGGCGTCGGACCATCGCTGCTCCACCGTCTCCCAGATGCGTTCATCCAGGTAGACGAGGAGATCCGTTTTGCCGGCGAAGCGAGCGTAGAAGGAGCCGACCGACGATCCCGCTCGCCTGACGATGGCCCCAACCGTCGTGCCCTCCACGCCGTCTTGCGCGATCAGCTCCAGAGCGGCGCGTGCGATCCGCTGCAGGGTCCGGCGACTCCGGTGTTGCTTCGGCGGTCGAGCGGCGACCTCTTCCATTACATCCTACTGCGGGGCGCCGTTATCGGAAACGGGCGCTTGGGCAAGGACGTATTAATTAGAACAGACGTTCTAAATAACCTCACGGCAGGCCGGTCGGCAAGTGGCCGAATTCGAGTGGGGGTCGCGTGGAGTGGGCTCGGTTCGCATCTTGGAGGCGCGTCAAGAGTGCGTGACGCCAAAACGTCCCTAATGCTCCGTGATGAGTGAGGATGTGACATGACCGATCTCAGGTATCCCATTGGCCCGTTCAAGGACCACGCGAAGGACCATACCACGGCTGATGAAAAGGCGGCCCTCATGGACGCGATCGAAGCCGCCCCGGCCCGGCTACGCGCAGCGGTGGCGGGGCTCGATGATGCCCATTTGGACACCCCGTATCGGGAGGACGGCTGGACGGTGCGGCAGGTGGTTCACCACGTGGTCGACAGCCACGTCAACGCCTACGTGCGCTTCCGTTGGGCGCTCACGGAGGACGGACCCGCGATCAAGCCGTACGAGGAAAAGGATTGGGCTCGCCTACCGGATGCGAGGACCGCGCCGGTGGCCGTGTCGCTCGATCTGCTGGATGCGCTCCATACCCGCTGGCTCATCCTTCTCCGGGCGATGGCCCCCGAGGAATTCGAGCGCCGATGGAGCAGTCCCGACTTCGGGGATTTGAGTGTGGATGTGCTGCTTCAGATCTATGGGTGGCACGGGAAGCACCATGTGGCGCACATCACGGCGCTCAGGGAAAGGGAGGGGTGGTAGGGGGGGCTGGCCCTCACCGACCCACCCGGCAGCACCGGGTTTTGCTGGATAGTTCCTCGGGCGATGATAGGACGATGATGGCGGCCGGCTATGGTGGTCGGCTCAAGGTCCTTGATGTCACGCCTACTGGAGGAAGGTTCATGAGAGCCCAGCCTGCGCAACCCCTTCCACTTTCCCTCTTCACCCCACCCTACAACCGACTTAAACCACTGCGCTGGGATGACCGTCGGTTCGCCCAACCCAGTAGCCCCGGCACAGGCTTAGTGTGGCAACTCGGGTTTGGAAGCTGGAGCGGTGTATTCAAGGTCGTCCGCCGTCGTCCACCCGGGATGGCTCTTATCGTCATCCTACCGTCGACGGTAGATCTCGACTCGGAGCCGCAGCTGCTACGCGTCGTGGAAGCGTGTCGCCCCCACAGCATCTTGCCTTTCCATCATGAGCCACACGTCGACGATCTCACCGCGCTCCTCAGGCGAGAGCCTGAGGACCTCTCGGTGGAAATCATGGACTATCTGCAATGGCGCGGTATCAATGTGGACATCGAGGTCCGGCGGCTAATCCGAAAAACCATCGACCTTTCCTCAGAGTTACGCAGCGTTACTGCGCTCGCTCGATCTCTCTACCTCTCAAGACGAGCTCTTGGACGGCGGTTCCTAACAAACGGCCTGCCCGTGCCCTCACACTGGCTCCATTTTGGTCGGGTGTTACGAGCTTCCCTGAGCCTTCAAAGTTCGGACATGACTTTGGCAGAGGCCGCTAGCCGATTCGGATATCCCGACGGCTTCGCATTGTCGAACCAAATGCAGCACCTCGTAGGGGTGCGCCCCTCCGATGCGCGGCGGTACCTCGGATGGGATTGGCTCGTCGAGGCATGGATTCACACGGAGGCCGCCAGCGGTGGCTTCTCAAGCCACATGTGGGGTACATTGACCAAGGACTTCGGCCTAGCCCCGCTTCGGCGGGCCGCGGTTGACTCTGAAGCTGACTCCGAAGAAGAGAAAGAAACCGGAATTTCGAGCGGCCCTCCCCCCCGGCCCCGTAAGAAAGAGCGGTCCCCGGTTGTAAGAGACCAGGCGTAAAAAACCCGATATCTCGCGAAAGAGTCGATCCAAGTGAGCGCTCACACGAACACTGACGATCCCCTGAGTATCGAGGTGCGTCTCTTCGGTGGCCCAATTGTTCTCGTCGAGGGCGAAGCGATCAGGCTATCAAGGTATCAATCGTACCTCGTTGGTCTCGTTTTCGGACACGCAGAGGAGGGAATCTCGCGTTCTCGATTGATCGAATACTTGTGGGATGAGCCGGACGGGGCTCCCCGGTCAAGTCCCGATTTGTGTGTAAAAGCGGAGGAAGCTCCTCGCCTTCGGCTAGGCTGCTTGGGCGACCTCCTGTTTCTGGAGGAGTGAGAGGTCGAGGTAACGCCGGTCGCCCCAGACGTGTGTGGTCCTGAGTGCGACGGCCGTGATGAGCCTGAGGGCGCTGGCCCGGTCCGGGAAGGCGCCGGCGGCCTTGATCCTGCGTTTGATCTCGCCGTGCAGCCGCTCGAGGCTGTTGGTGGTACGCAGCCGGGGCCAGTGCGCCTCGGGGAACGCGTAGAACTGCGTCGCTGCCCCGAAGCCCCGCTCCAGGACCTCCACGGCCTCGGGCAGCTCCTTCTTCCAGCGTGCGCCGAACTCGCCCAGGAGCTTCTTCGCCTCGGCGAGTCCGGATGTCTGGAAGATCACCGAGACCTCACGCGCCACGCGCTTGCGTAGGCGGTGGGGGACCCTCGCCCCCACATTACGCTGCAGATGGACCGTACACCTCTGACGGCGTGCCTCGGGCAGGAAGCGGCGGACCGCAGCTGCCAGGCCTGCGTGCTCATCGGCGATCACGAGCTCGACACCGCCGAGGCCGCGGTCCTGGAGTTGCTCGAGGAGCTCCGACCAGCTCTGCTGCGACTCCTCAGCGCCCAGCGTGACGGCCAGGAGCCGTCGGTGACCCTCAGGGCCCACTGCATACGCCACGAGCGCACTCACGTTCTCGACTTTGCGGGCCCAGCGGGCGTCCAAGAACGTGGCGTCCAGGTACAGATAGGGGTGAGGCCCCTCGATCGGCGCACGGCGCAGCCCTTCCACGGCCTCGTCGAGCCGTTTTGCCACACGACTCACCGTCGAGCGCCCAACACGCTCGCCCATCAGCGCCTCGGTGACGTCGCCCATCTTGCGCTGTGACACGCCGCTCACATACGCCTCGACCATCATCTCGTCGAGCTCGGGGCTCCTGCGCTGGTAGCGGCCGATCACGTCGGCCGGCGAACCGTTGTCCCGGCTCCGGGGCATGGCGACCTCGATCTGCCCCAGGCTCGTCAGCAGCCGCCTCAGGTATGTGCCGTTCCTATGGTCCTTCCGGCTTCCCACCCGCTCGAAGCGGCGTGCACCTACCATGGCCTTCAGCTCCTCTTCCAGCACCATCTCGAGCGTCAGCCGGATCGCGCCTTGAAACAGCTCGCGCAAATCATCGCGTAGCTCGTCTTGCGTGGCCCGACCGATCTCCACAATCTCTTGCATCGGAAGCTCCTCTCCGGTTCCGAGCCTGCTCTGCAGACCCGGACTCCCGGGTTCATGTGACAGTGAACAACAACAGAGGAGCTTCCGTTTTTCTTTCCCTCCTGTCCAGCTTATCCGCTTTTACACAAATCTAGGGACACTACCGTTCGAGATGGTTGGACCTGCCAATGTCGAGAGGATTGGTCGCGATCTGTTCACCTCTCGTAACGGCGCTGCCCACGTCCAGGCCGGCCAAGAGGGAGATGTGCTCGTACAAGAAGACCCACCCCTCACCTTCCGGCGCGTCCGTGCTCAAGAGAAGACGGACGGCGTCTCCGGGGAACCCGTCGGTGGCCGCGGCGACTGAGACGATTACGCCATCGCCGACTGCGTGGATCGCGGTGCCCTGGGCCGATACGAGGTCGATGCCTGGGTGGCCCACTTCGTCTAAGTCGAGAGAGCTTCTTACAATGCCGAACGGGTTCACGATGGCCCCTTCAAGCAGGGCTGCGGCGGGCACGGGAAGGGCGAGATCCACCGGCGGGAGCGTGTCGACTGGCGGCGGTCCTGCCGTATCGTCCAGGTCGGGACCGGTGAGGTCGCTCGGCGGCGAACCGTCACCCCCACCCCCGCACGCGAGAAACAGCACGGTCACTGTTGCGAGCGCGAGTGGGCGCTCCATGTTGTTGATGATCCGTCGCACGTGGATCAGCTCCTTGATCTTACCGATGACCTTGTCGCCGCTGACCCTGCGCTGTTCCTTGGTCTTTCCTCCGGCCTCTACACCGAGCTGACGGTCGGCTCCTGCGGTCTCGTCGTCCATTCCGGTCCACTCCTGGTGCGTCCTGGATTCGGTAGGCCAGGCTCACCTTCAGCATGTTAACCACATAAACTTGGATCTTTAGGCCGGCCTCTTCAACAATACCTGCTGCAACGCAGCCCGTAACACCTTTTCTGCTATACGCCAGGATGGCCCGGCAATACCGCCGTATCGGTGGGTGGCCACGGCGACGAGATCCACCTGACCCATCCTCGCCTACGGCGTCCGGGGCTGACGACCTACGACACGCCTGCAAGGGCGTGCAGCATATCTTGCCCATCCACGCATCTCATCGTCTCGTCCTTGCATGGCTGGACAGCGTGCGCGCACCTTGGTCTGGGGTCAGCGTTGAAGGGGGAGGGTGTCGGCTCGCCTGGGTACCCGTAAATGGAGGGGAGAAAATTCTATGGCATGGAAAGTTTCTGGACGAAGCTTGGATTTGTGCAGTTGCAAGATGTGGTGTCCATGTTGGCTCGGCCCTGAGATAGAGCCTGACGAGGGATGGTGTGCACATACGTTCGGGTATGAAATTCAGCAGGGTAACTCGGATGGCGTAGAACTGAGCGGCACGACGGTGGCACTTACAGGAGAATGGCCGGCTAATTTCTATTTGGGTGGAGGCAAGGCTCGTCTCTACATTGGCGAAGCCGCTACCGAAGTTCAACAGCGCGAGCTGGAAGCCATTTTCAGTGGCAAGAAAGGCGGTCATTTGGAGAGTCTTTGGGGCGGGGTGATAGACGAATGGTTGCCAGCCAAGGTTGTGAGTGTCGCAATTTCTTGGGGCGAGAAACCGAACCTTTCTGTGAATGGTATTGGCCAAGCAACTATGCGGCCATTATCCGATGGTGCTGGAAGATCAACGATCGTATCTGGCGCGATGTCACAAGCAGGACTTCAGATTGATAGCATGAACTTGGCTAGCAGTGACGGAAGCCAGTGGTCTGATCCTGACTTTCGCAGCTGGGAAGGCAGCTCTGGAAATATTCATGAATTTGACTGGAGCAACTAAGGGGGGACTGGCGGGAGACTGTACGGCAGCGAAGGCTCAGATCCCCTGGCTTCGCGTTCTTCGTGGAAGGTAGTGTCCCTAGATTTGTGTAAAAGCGGATAAGCTGGACAGGAGGGAAAGAAAAACGGAAGCTCCTCTGTTGTTGTTCACTGTCACATGAACCCGGGAGTCCGGGTCTGCAGAGCAGGCTCGGAACCGGAGAGGAGCTTCCGATGCAAGAGATTGTGGAGATCGGTCGGGCCACGCAAGACGAGCTACGCGATGATTTGCGCGAGCTGTTTCAAGGCGCGATCCGGCTGACGCTCGAGATGGTGCTGGAAGAGGAGCTGAAGGCCATGGTAGGTGCACGCCGCTTCGAGCGGGTGGGAAGCCGGAAGGACCATAGGAACGGCACATACCTGAGGCGGCTGCTGACGAGCCTGGGGCAGATCGAGGTCGCCATGCCCCGGAGCCGGGACAACGGTTCGCCGGCCGACGTGATCGGCCGCTACCAGCGCAGGAGCCCCGAGCTCGACGAGATGATGGTCGAGGCGTATGTGAGCGGCGTGTCACAGCGCAAGATGGGCGACGTCACCGAGGCGCTGATGGGCGAGCGTGTTGGGCGCTCGACGGTGAGTCGTGTGGCAAAACGGCTCGACGAGGCCGTGGAAGGGCTGCGCCGTGCGCCGATCGAGGGGCCTCACCCCTATCTGTACCTGGACGCCACGTTCTTGGACGCCCGCTGGGCCCGCAAAGTCGAGAACGTGAGTGCGCTCGTGGCGTATGCAGTGGGCCCTGAGGGTCACCGACGGCTCCTGGCCGTCACGCTGGGCGCTGAGGAGTCGCAGCAGAGCTGGTCGGAGCTCCTCGAGCAACTCCAGGACCGCGGCCTCGGCGGTGTCGAGCTCGTGATCGCCGATGAGCACGCAGGCCTGGCAGCTGCGGTCCGCCGCTTCCTGCCCGAGGCACGCCGTCAGAGGTGTACGGTCCATCTGCAGCGTAATGTGGGGGCGAGGGTCCCCCACCGCCTACGCAAGCGCGTGGCGCGTGAGGTCTCGGTGATCTTCCAGACATCCGGACTCGCCGAGGCGAAGAAGCTCCTGGGCGAGTTCGGCGCACGCTGGAAGAAGGAGCTGCCCGAGGCCGTGGAGGTCCTGGAGCGGGGCTTCGGGGCAGCGACGCAGTTCTACGCGTTCCCCGAGGCGCACTGGCCCCGGCTGCGTACCACCAACAGCCTCGAGCGGCTGCACGGCGAGATCAAACGCAGGATCAAGGCCGCCGGCGCCTTCCCGGACCGGGCCAGCGCCCTCAGGCTCATCACGGCCGTCGCACTCAGGACCACACACGTCTGGGGCGACCGGCGTTACCTCGACCTCTCACTCCTCCAGAAACAGGAGGTCGCCCAAGCAGCCTAGCCGAAGGCGAGGAGCTTCCTCCGCTTTTACACACAAATCGGGACTTGACCTCGTGGAAGGCGTGGTGATCGTCAGGTAGCTGCCGTGGAATGATCCGGGTGGGTCTCGGGAAACTGCGAGTGTCACCGCGCGATTAGGTGGATATGAGAACCAGACCAAGTGTGATCCTGATCAGGGAATGGGAAGAGCAGTTGTCAGGCAGCGGTTGCTGTGGACGAGTGGAAGGCGACTTCCTGACACGCGAAGGAGAGCCCGCCTTTCGGGAGCGTCGGGCATGCATGGAGGCGATGGCACCCTTGTCCCGGACGTTGAGAGAGAGATTCGGCGACGCGATCGAGCTTCAGGTCGTGGATCCGCGGAATGCGTTCTTGATATTCCTCCTGCTCAGGGATTTCTGGGCCTTTCGTGTGGGCCTTGTTGAAGCCCTGAAGACGATCGGGGGGCTCCCGGTCCAGGCCGTGGTCGTGAACGGTAAGCTGCTATCACGAGGGGAGTGGCCGGATCCGCTCGAGGTGGTTCAGATTCTCGAGGAGGCGATCTCCGCGGGCGTCCTCCAACACGCCTGACGCGCGTCTTCGTGGAAGGCGTGGTTATCGGGTCGGGTCGATTCTGCTGGGGCGGCAGTCAAGTAATCACGTTCTAAAGGAGTAGAACGAGTGTTCAGGAATGTGCCCTTGCTGGTCTTACTCGGGGCTGTAGTAGGGTGCGCACGTGATTCGCCAACATCCAGTGAGACTTCAGGAATCGTGGGGTATTGGTTCGGGTGCGAGTTGGGCTCTTCAGACAGTTGCCAGATTCTGGATGACGATGGTGCACACTTCACAGCCGACGGTCAGGTCTATGGAATCGAAGAATCCACCGCGCTTACTCTACCAGAATGTGGAGAAAGTCTCTGTTTTCGAGCAGATCGACCCAGCATAACCATTACCCGTGACCTAGTAGGTACCTACAGCCTGGATGGTACGTCCTTAACCGTGACCATTCTCTCATGTACACACACCAGCATCTTCCAGATAGGTACTGATTTCACTGAAAACCAATCGAACTGCATGTTTGAATCGCCCCGGGTTCATCGGAGACTGTTTGACTTGAGTGTCAGAGGCTCACCTGGAGCGTCCTGACGCGAATAATACAACTCTTCGTACTCGGCCGGCGGGATATGGCCGTGGGGCTCGAAGAGGCGATGGTGATTGAACCAGGTAGTGTCCCTAGATTTGTGTAAAAGCGGATAAGCTGGACAGGAGGGAAAGAAAAACGGAAGCTCCTCTGTTGTTGTTCACTGTCACATGAACCCGGGAGTCCGGGTCTGCAGAGCAGGCTCGGAACCGGAGAGGAGCTTCCGATGCAAGAGATTGTGGAGATCGGTCGGGCCACGCAAGACGAGCTACGCGATGATTTGCGCGAGCTGTTTCAAGGCGCGATCCGGCTGACGCTCGAGATGGTGCTGGAAGAGGAGCTGAAGGCCATGGTAGGTGCACGCCGCTTCGAGCGGGTGGGAAGCCGGAAGGACCATAGGAACGGCACATACCTGAGGCGGCTGCTGACGAGCCTGGGGCAGATCGAGGTCGCCATGCCCCGGAGCCGGGACAACGGTTCGCCGGCCGACGTGATCGGCCGCTACCAGCGCAGGAGCCCCGAGCTCGACGAGATGATGGTCGAGGCGTATGTGAGCGGCGTGTCACAGCGCAAGATGGGCGACGTCACCGAGGCGCTGATGGGCGAGCGTGTTGGGCGCTCGACGGTGAGTCGTGTGGCAAAACGGCTCGACGAGGCCGTGGAAGGGCTGCGCCGTGCGCCGATCGAGGGGCCTCACCCCTATCTGTACCTGGACGCCACGTTCTTGGACGCCCGCTGGGCCCGCAAAGTCGAGAACGTGAGTGCGCTCGTGGCGTATGCAGTGGGCCCTGAGGGTCACCGACGGCTCCTGGCCGTCACGCTGGGCGCTGAGGAGTCGCAGCAGAGCTGGTCGGAGCTCCTCGAGCAACTCCAGGACCGCGGCCTCGGCGGTGTCGAGCTCGTGATCGCCGATGAGCACGCAGGCCTGGCAGCTGCGGTCCGCCGCTTCCTGCCCGAGGCACGCCGTCAGAGGTGTACGGTCCATCTGCAGCGTAATGTGGGGGCGAGGGTCCCCCACCGCCTACGCAAGCGCGTGGCGCGTGAGGTCTCGGTGATCTTCCAGACATCCGGACTCGCCGAGGCGAAGAAGCTCCTGGGCGAGTTCGGCGCACGCTGGAAGAAGGAGCTGCCCGAGGCCGTGGAGGTCCTGGAGCGGGGCTTCGGGGCAGCGACGCAGTTCTACGCGTTCCCCGAGGCGCACTGGCCCCGGCTGCGTACCACCAACAGCCTCGAGCGGCTGCACGGCGAGATCAAACGCAGGATCAAGGCCGCCGGCGCCTTCCCGGACCGGGCCAGCGCCCTCAGGCTCATCACGGCCGTCGCACTCAGGACCACACACGTCTGGGGCGACCGGCGTTACCTCGACCTCTCACTCCTCCAGAAACAGGAGGTCGCCCAAGCAGCCTAGCCGAAGGCGAGGAGCTTCCTCCGCTTTTACACACAAATCGGGACTTGACCTTGAACCACCAGACCCATTCGAGGGTGGCGAGCTCGATGTCTTCGAGGGTGCGCCACGGACCGCGTGGACGAATGAGCTCGGTCTTGTAGAGTCCGATGATCGTCTCGGCCAGGGCGTTGTCATACGAATCCCCCCGGCTGCCTACGGACGGCTCGATGCCTGCCAACGCCAGGCGCTCGGTGTAGCGGATAGACAGGTACTGCCCCCTGCGGTCGCTGTGATGCACCAGGCGCTTGTCTGCGTCGTCCTCGCGTTCACAGATCGCCTGCTCGAGAGCGTCGAGCGCTAAGTCACTGCGTAATGAGTTCGAGACCCGCCATCCGACGATGCGACGGCTGAACGCATCGATCACGAACGCCACGAAGACAAACGCATGGCCCGTCCGCACGTACGTGAGGTCCGAGACCCACAGCTCGTTGGGACGTGCCGCGCTGAAGTCTCGGTTCACGAGGTCCAGCGGGCGCTCGTCGCCCTCCGCCGTGTGCGTTGTCACCTTGAAGCGCCGCCCTCGCGTAACCCCACAAAGCTCCAGTTCCTTCATGAGCCGAGCCACCGTGCATCGAGCCACGGTGATGCCTTCCCGGTTCAGCTGCTTCCACACCTTCTTCGCCCCGTAGACCTGGAAGTTCTGCATCCACACTCGACGGATCTCCGGCTTCAGCATCTCGTCGCGCTGAGCCCGGACCGATCGTAGCGTCGGATCTGCCTGCATCGCCTTGTGCGTGTAGTAGGTCGACGGAGCGATCGGCAGTACCTCGCAGATCGGCTCGACTCCGTACGTGGGCCGGTAATCGTCGATGAAGGCCACCATCACCGAACTCGGCGGTCGAGCTCCGCCTGTGCGAAATACGCCGATGCCTTACGCAGAATCTCGTTCGCCCGCTTCAGCTCACGATTCTCACGCTCCAGCACCTTCAGTCGCTCACGCTCTTCTGTCTTGAGACCGGGCCGTTGCCCCGTGTCTCGCTCCGCTCGTCGAACCCATTTACGTAGCGTCTCCGCCGTGCACCCGATCTTCTCCGAGATCGAGCAGATCGCCGCCCACTGTGAGCTGTACTCAGGCTCGTGCTCGAAAACCATCCGAACGGCTCGCTCCCGTACCTCTGGGGAGTACTGTCCTTTCCTTTTCATGACTCCATCCTCTCAACTGATGGAGTCTCCGGCAAACCCGGGGTGATTCACTCACCGCTCCGGGCTTGGTGAGCCCGCCGGTGGCCGGGTCGTACTCGGCGTACTTGACAGGGTTCTGGGCGAGGAGCGTGTTGGAGAGCGGGGGCGCCGCGAAGTACCGAGGTGTGCGGCCCTTGAATTGGATGCCGTTGGCGCCGTAGCGGACTACCCAGAGCTGGGCGTCCCGCGCCGGCCCGTTTCCCTGCCACGCCACGCCGCTCGCGATCACCATCGACTTCGCCGCGAACGCGTGCTTGAAGTCCTCCGCGAAATGCCGATAGGTGAGCGGGCCCTTCGAGGTGTCGAAGTCCTCGGCGGCGAGCGCGTGATCCGAAGGAGCGGCCGTCGTGGTCTGATCGGGCCGTGGTGGGATCGGCGTGACCGTCTCGACCACGTCGCTGACGCCGCCGTCGGGCTGATTGTCGAACGGCGCGTGTATGCACCCGTCCCTGCGCAGCATGATCGACAGGCCGAGCAGATAGATGAGGTCGTCCTTGACGTCCGCTGCCGCGAAGCCCTCGGTGAGCTTGAGGGGCGTCAGCGCCGGCTCAGTCGGCGCCTCGGTCCCGATAACCGACGGGATCAGCCCCATCAGGTAGCCGTACACCGTATAGGCGTTGTGCTTCAGCAGCGTCGTCTCGAACTCGAGACCCGGCGGGGAGTCTCCCGGCGTCGCTTGGATCGCATCGAGGATCGAGCTCGTCACGTAGCCGGTGACGCCCTTGTCCGTGCCCGCGACAGCCTCGACATCGAGCTGATAGTAGAAGAGCGCGTATTTCTCCGCGTCGTTGGCGATGCTCTGAGGCGTGTTGACGAGCGTCTGCAGCGAGGTGCTGATGGGGTGCTGGGGGCAATCGTCCGTCACCGCGCTGCGGTCGCTGGCCCGTCCCTCGTCCGTCCCGAGGTGCGCCTCGGCCGCCGCGACCCACCCCGCGACCGTTGTCGGCGGGGAGCCGGTGTGCCCGACCCCGTTGGCCTTCAGGCATGCGATCGCCGCCTCCATGCGGGCGACAACATCCGTATACGGGTTCGTATTGAAGTGGAAGTCGACCTCGAGGTTCGCCCCCTCGGTTCCTCCGGCCTTGAAGCGGTACGCGAACGACAGATTCGGAAGTCCGGCCAGGCTCGGCACCGGATCGAAGTACAGCGCATCGATCGAGTCGAGACCCACTCCAGGTGTCGTGATCTCGTTTCCGAACAGATCGGTCCACGAAGCATAGAATGAGACCGGCTGCCCCACGGGCGTGTAGGGATTCTGATCCGGCGGCGGCGGTGGTGATGGCGCCGGCGGGGCTGCCAGCGTGGCGGCCCCGGCCACTCGGTACGGGGGAAGGAGCGGGTAGACCTGTCGGTACGTCCAGACCCCACCAGCCGCCGTCGGCCCGTCTTCCGGATCGACAGGCCCCACACCGGTCGTCTTGGGCGGGGCCGCGATCGCCGTCGTTCCGATCGCGCTCACGTAGCAGGTGAGAAGGTTGAACAGGTACTCGAGGCTCGGCCCGTACTGTTCCCCACCGTTGTCCGAGCGCGGGGAGGCGGCGGGGTCGGGAGGCGCGTCGCGCGTCACCTGCACGCCGACGTGGCCGGCCTCGATCGTCGCCACCGTGTGCGTGATGTCGCTCGACGAGCTGTAGAGAACGTCGCCGGCGGCCACCGAGACGTTCGCGGTGACGACCGCGTCCATGTAGCCGAGCGGCTTCGACGCGACCGTGGCGGAATCGTACCGGATCACCACCGTGAGCTCCGCCTCGCCCCCCTGACCGAAGAGCTCCTCCGGGAGGCCGGCGCCCTTCACGTCGTAGTACAGGTAGTAGCCGCCCGAGTTGGTGATCCCCCCGGTCCACAGATTCGTCAGGAAGCCCGTCACGTCGGGCGGCGGGGCGGTCTCGAGAAGCGAGAGGAGAACGGCTGATGTGTTTTGCGGCCGACTCTCGGTCGATAGGTTGCTGCGTAACAGCACCATCGTGAGGTCGGCTGCCTCCGCCGACTCGAACTGCTCTACGTGGCCCAAATCGTTGGCGAGTCCGTAGGCGATGTGCACCGTGGCCCCGTCGAGCGCGGCGGTGGCGGCGAGCACCTGCTGCAGGCGATGGATTCCGGCCGCGTCCACGCGGGCCAGCTCGTACGTCGAGGCGAGGTCTCCGGGTTGGCTGCCCTTCGCACCCGTGGTACCCGGGGTCGAGATGCGTCGGACCGTGACCCGGACGGTCGTTGCCCAGCTCAGATCGTCTGCGGCGACCGGCGTCGGGTCGGTGCTCGGAATCGAGCCGTCGTCCTGTTCCTTTCCCACGTACAGCTCGAACGTCGAGGCGCCATCCGCCTTCGCGAACGCCGACTGGAGCGTGGGCGGGAGCTGCCACAACGTCGTCGGCGTTTTGTCGCCGCCGATCGCCCACGGCGTGCCGAGGGAGATACCGAAGCGACGCGCTTCGCTGTGAGCGATCGGGAGCTCTCCCGCCGTCGGCTCGATGGCCAGTTCGAGATCCAGACCCGAATGTATGCCGGCGGGACTCCGGAGCAGCGACTGGGCGTCCCCAGACTCGATCTCGACGAGCTGGATCGAGCCGTGCATTTGCGGCGGCTCGGGGCCCACGACGTTCCAGTAGTCGTCGGCGTTCTCCGCCAGCGAGAGCGTCAGCGTCGCGGACGTGTCCGTGGTCCCCACCACCGGGAATCGCTGGCCCGTCAGCTCGTAGAAGGGCTCGGTCTCGGCCGCAGGGGGCGGGGCGGGAGCGTCCTCGTGCGGGGCGGGAGCGCCCTCGGTCGGGGGCAGAGCGCGTGTGCCGTGGAGGAGATTCCGGGTCGCGAAGCCCGCCGCGTCGGCGAGGTCGGCGTTTTCTACGACGTCTCCGATCGTGGGCGGCGAAGAAGCGCCCGTGACGTCGCCGTCGCCCTGACCGCCTCCATTTCCGAGGGTCTTCAAGTAGTCGGCTGCGCATTGTACGCCGAAGCGGGCCACGAGCTTGAAGTAGTCGACGACGACCTTGTCACGGAGCGAGGAGCCGTCCGTCGCGTCGAGCGTCGAGGAGTGGGTCCCGGAGACCGAGTTGCGGCGGCGCGAGCGCAGCGCTCCGTCGACGCTCGTGTCGTCGAGGCGGTCGAAGTACGCCGGGCTCAGCGTGATCGATCGTCCTCGGGTGGGGCCCGAGCCGCCTTGTGTGTACTCGATGTCGAACTCCGGCAACATGGGGAAGTACGCGAAGCCGTACTGCGATCCGTTGGACACCTGCTTCGGCGCCTGCAGCTGGAGCTTGTAGTAATTCTCGGTGAAAGAGTGGACGTGGTGGATCGAGAAGGGCTCCGGGGTCGACCCGAGATACTCCTGGATCGCGGCGACCGTAGTCTCGTCGATGGGCTTCTCGTCGACCGTGCCCTCCGATACGGTCGTACCGGGATCGTCGTTTCCGTAGGCGTTGAGTACCCACCGGAGCACACCCTCGGCGAAGTCGGTGAACGCGGGCGCGGGATCCTCGTAGTCGATCTGGGGGGCGTCGCCCGCCGCCGGAGGCTCCTGCGGATTGTTCAGGTAGAGCATGGCGACCCACACCGGGGCATCCGCCTCGCCATCGATTTTGCCCTTCGTCAGCTGAGGCACCAGGTACCCGCTGAGCCCACAGAACTCGCCGGCGGTGTCCTTCCGGATCGGCTGCCAGCCCATCACCGTGGCTCCCGTGCCGTCGGTGACGGCCAGAACGCGCCTCTCCTCGAGCGCCGGTGTCTGCGCCCACAAACCCGTGGAGTCGCTGCCGAACGAGAACGAGGTGTGAACTTCCGCTCCGAAGTGAACGTGGACGTGGATCGTGAACAGCCCCAGGTGGATCTTGACCGTCAGGCTCACCGAAACGGAGACGCTGAAGCGAGCGTAGGTCTTGACGTAGTGCTCGATGCTCAGCGTCGCGGTCGCAACGAGCTTGACCAGGAGGTCGGCGGTGATGATCGCCAGGTCGACCGAGCCGGTGAGCTCGCCGACGAAGCGCACCATCCCGGACACCTTGTAGTAGACGTCGCTGTTTTGCCCCGCAACGGGATTTTGTAGCGAGAACTTCGCGTAGGTACCCTGGATGATGAACTCCATCATCGCCTTCAACTGGGCCGAGAGCGGGCCCTCGTTGAACTCGCGCATGATCCCCACGGCGATCCCGATCCCGAACTCGATGACCGGGTTGAACGTCCCGGGGTTGGTGATCGTGGGCAGCCCGGAGGCAGTGTCGCCGTTGAGGTACCCGAAGTAGAAGCCGCCTTGCCCGGTGAAGACCAGGTACGTGACTCCCGCGGACTTGCTGAAGTCCGCATGGTACGGGAAGCCGAGGTCGATCTTGAAGTTGCCGTTCGTGTAGATGGCGAGGCTGAACGACGGCATGTAGACCACCACCGAGCCGAGGTCGAGCGTTCGGAACTGCTTCGGGAGGGTGAGCGCTACGAAGTACTCACCGATCGAGTCCGTGACCTTGCGGTACAGGACCTCGAAGTACAGCCCCACGAAGAGGTCGAGCTTTTCATCACTCGGAGCCTTCCCGGGCGCAGCGTCGACGCGGATCATGAGCCCGTACATATTCGGGTCGTTGAAGATGATCTCGGTCACTACCTGGCCCAGGAAGGTCATCTTCGCGCCGATCAACCATCCGCTGTCCCCCTGGAATTCGAGCTTAGCCGGAAACAACGTCTCCTGGTCACCGTCGGGACTCAGCACGGAAGTCAGCGTGCTGATCGCGTCCTCGACCCGATCGGGGGCGGGCACCGGGAACGCGATTCTCTGGCCCGCGGCTACGAGCCCGACGTCGAAGTAGCTTGCGCCGAGCCCGGGCACCGAGGGCTCCGTCCCTGGCTGCGACGGGTCCCAGGAGATCGTGCTCTTCCCACTGGCGGGATTACCGCCGCTTTCCAGCAACGACGGGAACGTGCCCTCCAGCGAGAAGCTCAGCGCGCCCTCGGATTCACCTTGCTTCCTCTGGTACTGGATGGTCACCGACTTCACTTCGATGCCGAAGTGGGGCTTCCCGCCCGCCGGCAACGTGACCTTCACCGACTTGGTCGCGCCCCATGACACTTCGAGCGTCGACCCGCTCTTGATCTCGACCTCGTCGAGGATCTGATTCCACGGCTCGCTGAACTCGAAGCCGGGGTTTCCGGTCAGCGATGCGACGAACCAGGCAACGCCGTCCCCGATCGCGAGGTCGTCCTTGAACGTGAGCGACGCCGACTGCTTGTGATGGTCGTAGGTGCCGACCACGTCGACAGATCCGATCGCGACCTCGGCCTGGACCTCCTGCTGCACGAAGTCGTAGCCCAGGGAAAGCTTGAAGCCGTCCAGATCGAAGAGCGCGAAGACCTTGTCCGTGCGAGTTCCGTCGGCTTGCCGGAGGTCGATCTCGACGGCCGAGTGGAGGTCCAACCCGTCCACCCCCCAGTCGCCGTCGAAGACGCCATGAAAGGCATAGCTCGAACCGGGGCCGGCGTCCTCATCGACCTTGTATTCGACGCCGAGCGCCTCGAGCCCGAGCTGCCGTAGCTCGCTCGGGATGAGCGAGATCTTCGAGGCGCTCAAGTTCAGGAGGTGCTTGGCGATGAGCTCGACCGTGAGGGACTCGGCGGTGGTCTCGTTCCAGACCGTGAGCGTGCCGCCCACGTCGATCGCTCCGGAAAAGTCCCAGACGGCGTCCGACTTGCGGGCGTCCGCTGTGAGAAGGAGCCCTCTTCCCTTCGTGATCGACGGCACCGTGAACTCGAGCAGACCGACGACCGCAGCGGAGTAGCTCCCCTGTCCCCAGTCGAACGCGAAGCTCATCCGATCCAGGGCGAGCACTCCATCGATGAGCGGGAACGGTATCAGGTCGGACGCGCCGTCGCTCTTGGCGTTCGTGGTGACGAGCGCGGTTCCACCCGGGGACGACGGCGCCGTCGACGTCGGCACGTACACGACATCGGACGCGAACGAGACGCTCTTGTTGGAGAGCCCGACGATGAACTGCAGATCCTCTAGGCTGAGGCTGGCGAAGTCGCCCTTTACCGAGATGTTGAAGATGCCGAGGAGATCGGCGATCGAGATCGTCTCGCCGCCAGGCTCCGTGATGGAGAGCTCGAGATCCGGGAAGTCGAGGGAGACGTCCAGCGTCTTGGGTGCGCGTGCGCCCGGCCCGCCCACCGCCGCGACGGCGGCCGGTTCGATCTCGAGCGTGCCGAGTGCCTTCGCGTAGAGCGTCTGTCCCGGGTGACCCGGCATGACGACCAGCACGTCCAGCGCGTCGAGCGTGATCGCCAGCTTCTCCGCCACCTGCAGCGTCGCGCCCCGCGTTGGCCTGCCCCCGCCCTGCGCCGGGGTCCAGACCGAGATCTCACATCCGAGGCTGCTGAGCCACGGCTTCTCCGACTTCGACGTGCGGAGTGCCGAATACGACACGGACTCGAGCCGTAGACTCTTGAAGACTTGGCCGAGGAACGACGACTGGGTGGGGATCGCGGTAGCGACGGGGGAGCCCGCGACCAGGCTCGCGATCTTGTTGACCTCGTCCTCGAGGCCGACGTCGAGCGCGACCGTCAACGAGGCTGGGCCGCTGTCGGGTCCCTCCGCAATCTCGAAGATGCTTTGGGCGGCCGGGAGGAACGGGCTTCCAGTCAGGAGCGCACTCTTGATGTCCTGCTCGAGCTGGTCCTTGGGGTCGGTGGCGGCGAGCGCCGGCTGGGTGCCCTCGCTCATACGTCGACGTACAGGGGCAGATGGTCGCTGACGAACACCCGTAGGAAGACGGCGGCGGTCACCCAGGTCGTGAAGGACCCCGCCCCGTGGACGCCGAAGTCGGATTCGAAATTGGGGATGATCGTATCGAGGTGCGGTCGGAGCGCCGGAGGCGCCGAGGTGGAGTCGGCCTTCCACGCCGCCACGCCCGCGGTCACCAGCGCGCGTATCGGGCTGTCGGACCCGAATATCCCCTCACAGACGGCCTGATTCGCCTTGCGTCCCCGGATGAGCGACAGCAGGTCGAGCACGCCGCCCTCGTATGCTTGCGAGCCGAGCCAGTAGTCGTTCGCGTCGCCGAAGCAACTGTCGTAGGAGCTGGAAAGGGTGCCAGACCGATTCACGTATCGCACCGACGTCTTCGCGTAAGCGCCGTCGGCTGGCGTGGTGCCGGTGCCGTAGCTCGTGCCCCTGTGGAACGAGGGGAGGTTGCCGAACGCCGCAGGCCTTTGGGACGGCGTGCGGAGGTTGAAGTCTCCCGCGAACACGGCCCCACCGTCGCCTTTCAGCTCGCCCAGCTCGAGGGCGAGGCTCGCCAGCATGACGCCCTCGGGCGCGGAGCTCGTCCCGTTGGGGGCATGATAGGTGACGACGTTGACCACCTTACCACCGCTGAGGACCTGGCAGCGACTCGGGAACCTGACGCCCGTCCGCCACGCGATCGCCGCGATGAGATCATCTGTGGCGGGCGTGGAGCGCGTGCTCCTCCGTGTGACCCCCACGGGCCCGGACTGACGTCGCGGAAACACCGCGGAGTCCTTCCCCCCGACCGCCGCCGCGTGGATCGGGACCGCCGCACTCGGGACCGCCTCCGGCTCGGCGATCTCGAGAACCAGGTCCAGGAAGCACGCTCCGCCCCTGAGATTGGATCGCTCGGATCGGTGAACGTGATCGAACTCCTGGAGGACGCCGGTCCTCCACACCACTCCGTAGCCCTCGTTATGTGCAGCCTCCGCGTACTGGAGCTGGTCGGCGGTCGTGGCGTCCGCAACGAGGAGCGCCCCCTTCACGAGGTCCCAGTTCGGCCCCAGAACGTTTTCTTGTCTCTCTTTGGAGTGCCTCCGCGAGGCACCGAGGAAGCCGAGGTCCGTGGCGAGCGCGGGCAGAAGAGCCACCGACCCCTTCTTCGCCTCCTGAATGATCAGCACGTCCGACACGCGAGCCGGCGTCCCGACTTGGTTCATCATCACGAGCTTGATGAACTCGTGTAGGCACTCGTAGTTGCCGCGGTACGACGGTGAGATCGACCCGTAGTTCTCGATGTTCCAGATCATCACGCGCGGCATGTCACGCACCTCCCTGCGGGCCGCCCGTGACTTGCTTGGCCGGGTCGGGCTGCACGTAGCTCCCGAACCAGCCGAGCGTGTCGGGAGGCCTGTCCGCCACTTCCTCGGGATCGCCGAACACCACTACGTTGGTACTTCCCTTGGCGGGGAAGGTGAAGACCAGGAGCGAGAGCCCGATGCTCGCGAACTTGATCACGTACAGGTCGACCGTTTTGGAGCTTCTTGCCTGCTGCTTGCCACCGGAGTCCACGGTAACCAGGTCCATCACAACTTCCTGGGCGCCGAACTTCACGACCCCCTCCAGGTCGACCAGGCGCTCGATGGGCCCGAGCCCGGGAAACTTGAGTCCGACATACCAATTCCCGGTGGAGATCCCCCACGCGAGGAGCATGTCGGCCGTCATGACCGGGTTCTTCGAGAGCGCGCCCAGAGTCCCGATGTCGAACTGATACGAGAGGCCGTACCACTCCGTACCGAGCTCTCCCGACATTCCGGCCTTGTCGAGCGGCGGCACCGTGATCGCGCCGTACCCCTTGGACTCCGGCGTTTCGGTGGACGAGGTAGCGTGGATGTAGCTCTTGAGCTTCAGCGGGAACTGAGCAGCGAGCCCACCCTTGCGTACGTACGTGAAGCCGTTCTGGAGCGAGGTGGCATGGGCGTCGACGATCTGGATGTTGCCGCCCTTCACGAGCAGGGCGTGATCGTCGAACGTGAAGGTCCGGTTCTCCGTGGTGGTCGTCTCGAGGTCGAGATCGAACGCCATCTCGACGGCGAGGTTGCTGAACCCGAGTCGGAGATAGGAGAACAAGTCGAAGTACTTGTCATCGGTCCCCGCGGGCGAGCCGAGCGCCGGGCCATGCCCGAACTCGATGCCTCCAGTCAGCGCGAACGCGGTCTCGAAGTGTGTGGTGTTCCCGTCGTGTTGGGTGTTCCCGTCGTTTTTGGTGTTCCCGACGGGCGTCGTGGAACGGATCTCGAATTCGGCGATATCGATCTCCACCGACGCCAGCGCCCCCTGGGCGGTATAGAACGTCGCACGCGAGCCGGAGGCAGTGGAAAAGGAGTAGTACGGCTTTCCGTTTCTGGTGTGGATCGCCCCGTCGAGTATCAGCCGATTGGTCGCCGGCGGCCGGTCAGCCGAGTCAGCGCCCGACGTGGATCCGCCCGCATCACGCGGCCTGGAGCTCAGCACCTTCTGCCCGAAGAGCGTCCCGAGCGCCAGGAGGATCTTGCTGGAAAAGCCCGCGAGCTTGGCCTTCTCGAACTGGACGATCAGGCTGAGCACGCGGAAGTCGTAGGGCGTCGACAGGATCTCGATTTCGGGAAGCTGCGTTCCGCTCGACAGCGCGCGCTCGTACTCCGGATCGGTGTAGTGGACGAGCGCGAAGACGGCGCTACTCAGCTTGTACGGCGCGCCGTCGGCCGCGGTCCCCGACGCGCTCACCGGGGTCGCGTGCGTGACCTCGTTGCCCATGTGGTGCGCGTAGAAGCGCGACATGTCGATGCCAGCCGTGAGCGCCTGGATCTCTTCCGAAAGCTCACCGAGGCCGAGATCGACGCGTAGAACGAGGAACCCCGACCAGTCCGGATCGTCCACCAGCTCTACGAACTGCTGGAAGCTCGCCTCACCGAGGCCTTCTTTGTATGCCTCGTCCGCCGACTTTATGTACTGCTGAAGCCAGTCCTTCAGATACGTCCCGTCCGGATCGGTGTCAGTGTCCGTGAACGACGTCCGCTCGGTCCACGCGGAGGGGTTGGCCACCAGGTCGCGGGTTTTCCCCTTGGCCGACTTGAAGATCCACACGTTGCGATAGGCGCCGACGACCTGCTGCTGCGGCGGACGGACCTTGAAGGCCCATCCGCTCATCTCGACCTCGTGCGCGAGGCCGGTCAGGTTGCCCTGGTCGACACTGACAACGAGAAAGAGCTGGTTGGTAAGGAACGCGCTGCGCAGGGTCGCAGGGAGCGCCGCCGTGTCGCCACCAGAGTCGAACTGCAGGACCTGCTGGGACTCGCCGTTCGCTCCCGCCGAGGCTGTCGACGCTTCCTCCTGCGACTCGAACTCGGCGAAACGGAGCTGATTCCAGGTTCCGTGATGGAACCGGCTCATCGCTCCCGTGGCGGTGAGCGCGTACCCGTCCGCGGTCGCCGTCGCCGTCGCCGTCGCGGTCGTGTCTTCGGGGTCCTTCCGCTTTTCGCTCTCCACGCTGGCCTTCCGGGCCGGGTTGAGGACCTGCATCTCGAACGCCGAGAGCGCGAGATCCGCGTCGCTACCCGGGGGATCGTGAACGGAGGCGTGGCTGTAGGGAACGAGGGGGAACGGCTGGGGGGCAGCGGTGACGGGAGGGCTGGACAGCTTGGCCTCGGAGACAGGGAGGAAGTCCAGCAACGTCGGCGCCGGATCGTCGGTGGCGTGCTGGAAGAACGGATTGCCGTTCGGCTCGGAGTAGTACCAACCCGGATCCGTGGACGCCTGGAGAAGCGCCACCCATGAAGTGGTGAACCCCTGCTCCGCGAGCGGCGTAAAGGTGAAGTCCGGTGCCTCGGAGCTAGCCCCGTTACCAGAGACCGCTCCGGCCCCGTCTTGCGAGCCCGCCTTCCACTCCACCGTGCTCTGCGCACGCCGGTCGGGAACGAAGCGCAGGACGTCACCCGCCGCGGGGTCGCTCTGGGTCCGCGGCGTGAACGCAAAGTACTCGGTGCCGCTCAGGCCCCCCAACAGATTGTCCCCGTAGTTCGGCTCGACGGTCGCGGCGGCGCCGGCGACTCCGAGCACGAAATCTCCCTCGGGCGCGAGATACACGCCCGTGGCCGACGGGGTCGAGGCGTCGCCCGCCGGCGCAGGCTTGTCGGTAAAGCGGAGACGCACGGCAACGTGGCCCCATGCGGGCGCGGTGGCGGGCGTCAACGTGACTTGATGACCAAGGAGCGTCCTCAGGTAACTCCCCAACTCGGGTGCGAAGCTCCCATCCCCGTTCGTGAACGCGTAATACGTCCTGGACGGATCGGTGAGCTGGTACGGGTCCAGAGAACCGCGAAGGAGGACGGTCTCTGCGGGGGCGAGCTCGAACATCGGGTATCGGGGGGACCAGAACGCGTCTCCGTCCTTCCAGAAGTAGCGAAGGCCCACATCCAGGTCGTCGAGCTGCGCCTCGTTCAGCGCGCAGTCGAACTGCAGCATACCTTGGTGATCGACGTCCACGAGGAGGTCGACGGCGCCGAGAGTGACGCTCAGCTCCCCCGCGCCACCGCTACCCTGAACGAGCTCGAGTCCCTGCCCGTTCTCCCACGGTTGGATCACGAGCCCGTCCTTCGCGTCGTTGAGGCAGACCTTGCAATCCGCCGAGATCGTCACGGTCGCGTTGCGGAAGTCGAAGCTCATCGACTCGGACCACGACAGGATCTGTCCATCCGAGTTCAGAAAGATCCTGCGTGACGGATTGAGCGGCCTCGCATTCGGATCGTCGATCCACAGGAACGCACGGGTGGCCCCCGAGACGAGAAGGGGGCGCACGAAGCTGCCGAAGCCCGTGTAGTCCGTCGGCAGCTCCTTTACGAAACAGAACACCCCCGAGTCGAACGCCTTCGACAGCTCAATCGACCTATCGGTAGACGCGGGTTTGGCCACGTATAGCAACACCGTATCCGCTCCGGGCTGCTCGGTCGGCGCGAACACGCCGCCGCCGAGCGCGTAGTACGTCACACTCAAGAGTCGCGCCTCGTGACGGCGCCTTCCACGCTTACCGCCATAGTCGGAATCCCGCGAGCGCGGTCCACTGGCGCAGGGCCCCCCCGTGGCTGGGCCCCAAGAAGTCGACGTCGATGGTTCGCAGGCCCTTCGTCGGACCGTCTCCCAGCAGCGCCAGCTGATCCGCCGCGAGGGCCATGCCAGAGACGGACTGAAGGCGCCCTCCGATGAAAAGCCGACCGCGATCGAGATCGATCTCGAAACGGGCACCGATATCGACGAGCGTAGCCAACACGGCCTCGTCGCCCTCGACAAACACCAGGACACCGGTCACGGGCCCGGTAGGGTTGGCATCCGTCCGATCCTCAAGTACGTCGTCCACAAGGTTCAGGAAAATACCGGCGCGACTCTCGAAGGCGAGGCCGGCCCGACCCTGTCCGAACCTGTGGCGCAGCCCGACCTCTCCACCCAACAGGTCGTTGCCCGCCGCCACGGTCAGGCGCTCCGTCCGTCCGGCCGTGCCCCCGAGGCCGGTCCCCGTGACTGTGGCCGTGAGGCGATCCGTGGCGCGGAAGTAGCGCAGGCCGAACTGCGCGGAGGTTCCCGGTCGCAACTCGGACAGGGCGGACACCGACGCGTCGTGATAGCGCATGTCCCGCTCGACCGCGTAATCAAAGGGTGGATCCACGAGGAAGTTCTGCGGCCATCCGGGCATCCCATTACCCCATGGTATGGAGCGGGATTCCGGGCGGAAGCTCCCTCTGCCACGCCACTCGCGCGTCGTCGAGTAGCTGACCTCCAATCCTCCACCGTCGCCGGCGTTACCGAAGGTCACGCGGCCGCCCCAGGCGCCGCCAAAATCGACGTCGCGCGTGGTCAGCGAGCCGAGGAGCGCCGGCGCCGCGGGTGAGGTCCGGTTCGATGCGAGTGGGACGAGCGCTCCGTTGCCGCGCCAGCCACGGATCCCCGAGAACTCGACGTAGGGGCCTTCTGGGCGCTCCTGAGCAGTCAGCGCCACGGGTTCGAGCACAGGAAAGAGGACGATGCCAAGCACCGTACACCCGACAACCAGTGGACTACAACGCGAGCGGTAAGGGAGCACCGATGGGCCCATGTGAATCCTCATGCGTATAAGCGAAGTGCCAACATGGGGGGGCCACCGGAGCACCATACGCGGTCGAAGGGCGCTACGCCATCGGCATGTCTACCGGCGGTCCTTCCGGTCGATGGGTGGGACAGGCATGTCGAGGCTGAGGGCCGGCCTTCGGGTATGCCATTCCGTGGCCTTCTCATAGGCGTTCGCGAGGGCTAACACTCTACCTTCCGAGAAGCGCGGCCCGGCGATCATGAGCCCGATGGGGAGGCCGTCTGCCGAGAAGCCGCATGGGATCGAGGCCGCGGGAATGCCGAAGCTATTGAAGGGTGAGCAGTTCGACGTGGCCCTCGGCTCGGTCGGCTCCCCCCCGTTCTCTTCCCGATCGAGCGCTTCGTTGATGGTGGGCTGCATCACGCGCCATGTGGGAAGCACGACGAGGTCGTGGTCTACGAAGGCGTCGTCAATGGTTTTCCGCATTCGCTGCAGCTCCCACTGGGCGTTGATGTAGTCCACCACCCTCGTCGAGCACTGCGTCGTCTCGACGTCGTTGAGCCTCCTGTGGACGGCCGCGATCGTCCGCCTCTGGTTGAGCGAATAGCGGCCGGCGCTCCGCTGGTACCACTCCCAGTGGAACGCCTCGATCTCCCCAGAGAGGTACGATCTCGAGTACTTCCCCTGGGGCGGTAGGCGCGTGTCGCTGACGCTCCGGGTCAGCTCCGTCAGGACGCCGATGGCCTCCTCCATGGCGCTCGCGATCTCGGCGTCGAGGAAGTCGAAGAAAGGCTCTCTCAGGATTCCCAAGCGGAGCCCACTCACGGACTGACTCAGGGCCGCGCGGTAGTCTTCGAGAGGATGCTCGACGCTGGCCACGTCGTGCTTGTCGTATCCCACCATGCCGGACAGGAGCAAGGCACCGTCTTCGGCCGTCTTCGTCATCGGACCGCAGTGGTCCAGTGAGTATGTGCGCGGGATGATCCCCCCGATGGACACCAGGCCATACGTGGGCTTGAGGCCGACGATGCCGCAGTAGGCGGCGGGCATGCGGACCGAGCCACCGGTGTCGGTGCCCAGCGCTCCGAGGGTCATGTCTGCGATCACTGCGGCGGCCGAGCCCCCGGAAGAGCCGCCCGAGATGCGGTCGAGCGCCCAAGGGTTGCGGACGGGAAGGAAGTACGTCGAGACGTTGGTCCCGCCCATCGCGAACTCCTGAAGGCCGGCCTTAGCCATGATGACGGCACCGGACTCCTTCAGGCGTTTGACCACGAAGGCGTCCTCTTCGGGGACGTTCTCCTCGAACACGAGGCTGCCGCCCGTCGTGCGCGTTCCCGCCGTGTCGATGTTGTCCTTGAGCCCGACGGGGATGCCGTGCAGAGGTCCGCGGAAGTTCCCCGCGCTCGCCTCGGCGTCGAGCTGCCGGGCCTGCGCGAGAGCTTCCTCGTGCATGATCGTGATGAAAGCATTGACTGTGGGGTTGTACGCCTCGCCCCGGGCCAGGCAGGCCTGCGTGAGCTCCGTGCAGCTGATCTCTCTCCCCCGGATCATGCGCGATGCCTGAGCAATCGTCAGGCTCGCCAGCTCATCGGACTGGGTTGCGGTGGGAGTCGCGGCTTCGGCGTGCGAGTATCCGGGCAGGGCGGGGAGGGCGGCGGCGCCCGCGGCGGCGCTAGCGGTCACCCGGACGAAGTCGCGGCGGTTCCAGCCGTCTTGCAGCTTCATAGGAAAGTTCCCCTTGGCGTTAGGTTGATCGTTTCCTGCCACCCTACTGTCAGCTCCTGGAGGGCTGTTCGATCCAGCCGCTACGTCGTGTGCTGAGTAACGGCATCTGACGATGCGACAGCCGTTACTGCCGCCAACTATAGTTTCCGATATCGCCGGTTGCAAACCGCCGAGCTGCAAGGAGAGGGCTGGGGGTCGTCGAGCATCCCCGGCCGTGAGCGAACCCTGTGCAGGAGCTAGGGTGACGGTACCACGGACTACATCGGTATGGGGAATCCCTTGGCCGGGAAGGAGTCCGTTCCAGCGACCCAGAAGTCAGGGCCTGGTTTTGACCTCGGAAGAGGTCGGCAGGATCGAGGGCAGACGGGCGGCCCCGTCAGCCTACCTGACCGCCACAGATCTCGTAGTCATTGCCGCACGCAGCCTGTGCGCCCGTGAAGAATTGGTAACAGCGTCTCGTGTTCTGACAGTGATGTGGCGCCTCCGGAGGGCAACATTTTCCGTGCCGGACACAGCACCCCCACGTTGGATCGTCACAGCCGCAGCTGTCGCCGGAACCGGAACTGTCGGTCGGGGAAATGCAGCCCTCTCCCAAGACAAACGCCGCGAAAAGCGCGCCCAGCGCCGACCGGCGTGACATGGTGCTCGCGAGTTTTCGCGAGAGACCATCGAAGAGCTCATCCATCGGAGTCACCTTGCAGGAATTATTGACCTCTTCTGCAATTTACCACCCCGGGGCGGGGTCTCCTCAGGTTATTTTCCGCGGCGTACCCGTCTCGACGGCGGCAGCTACCAGCTTCTCGATGTCTTCCTTCCCGGTAGCGACACGGCTCGCGATCGTGCCGGCGGGATCGACTAGTACTACTGCCGGGGTGACGAAGACACCGTAGGCGTCGGCCACCCCGTCGTCCTCGTCAGAGAGTACGTCGCTCACGCCTGAGACCAACTCTCGGGCCCGCGCGGCCTGCTCCCACCCACTGCCGAGCACGGCGATCCGCAGCGTCTCACGTTGTTCCCGCTGCCACTTCTCGACGTCGGGTGCCAGTGCCATACAAGGCTTGCACTTCGGGTCCAGGAAGATCAGCAGGATTTTTCTCCCATCGCCGCACAGGTCGTCGAGGGCGACGGATCCGCCCGCCAGGGAAGGCAGATGGAAGCCGGGGGCGACCTCCCCGACCGGGAGGTCGCGCGCCTCCGTGCGCGGGTTGAAGAGCTCAGGCACCGACCCACCCCGTCCTTCCAGGGCATCCAACCGAAGCAGAAGCCGGCCCTGCTGCCGGATCAAGTGGAGAATGAGCCACCCCTCGACCGCCACGGCGGCGAGCAACCCGATCACCACGGAGGGCCCCACCACCTCCGAGCGTGCGGACTGGGCGATGAGCGCGACGATGCTCGGCCCAGGGCCCGCCCAGACGACGAACCCAGCCAGCGCCAGCAGCACGCCGTTCCGCAGGAGCGTCGACCACCCGATCGGACGCGTGTCGGTCGAGCCGAAGCATCGGCAGGGTGGCCTCCGCCCCAGCAGGAGATTCACCACGATGACCGCGGTGAACACGAGTAGCAGGGTCAATGCAGCCAAGGCGCCCCACGACGCCGAGCGGACGGGGAGAAGGACCACGGCCACCGCCAGCTCGGTGAGTGGAAGCAACGCCGCGACGGTCGCGGCGAGCCGTTCCGGGACGCCGAGTTCCGTAGCCGCGTGCCGTGTACCCTTTGGGTCGAGCAGCTTCGCGCCAGCCGCCACGACGAAGACCGCGCTCAGCAGCAGTCTGGCGAACACCAGTAATGAATCCATCCGACTCTCCTATGGACGACCGGCTTCCCGCCATATCCGCGAAAACATAATTGGTATTGCGCCGGTCTCGAAAACCGGCGTCCTACGCCACTTCTCGTCTAAACCGAAGAGTCGCTAGGGTCAGGAGGGCGAGCCCCAGGAGCAGGAGCGCAACGAACTGAGGCCAAAGCACATCGAGACCCGTCCCCTTGAGGAAGATGGCCCGCACGATCTCGATGTAGTGCCGGATCGGGTTCAAGATCGTGATGTCCTGGAAGATCTCGGGCATGCTGGACACCGGGAACATGAATCCGGACAGGAGCAGGGCGGGCATGAACACGAGGAATGTGCTCATGAACGCCTCTTGCTGCGTCTTCGAGACGGTGGAGATGAGCAGACCCATGCCCAGGCCAGCCATGACATATAGGAGGCTGGCCATGAACAGGAGGAGGAGGCTGCCCCGGAGCGGCACATCGAACCAGAAGACCGCCACCGTCGTCACGAGCACCAAATCGCCCATTGCGATGATCCCGAACGGTACCGTCTTCCCGACGATGAGCTCCCCCGCGGTGAGTGGGCTGACCTTGAGCTGCTCCAGCGTTCCGATCTCACGCTCTCGAACGATGGCGAGTGAGGTGAGCAGCAGACAGACGAGCATGATGAGGGTCCCGACCACCCCGGGAACGTTGTAATTGCGGCTGGCCAGCTCGGGGTTGTACCAGGCCCTTTCGCGTAGATCCACGGGAAGCGGCACGCCTGTCAGAACCTGCTCGGCGGCACGCCCCTCGATGATGCGAGTGACGTAGCCCTGCGCCACCGCGGCCGTGTTGGAGTTGGTGCCGTCGAGGAGCACCTGGACCTGCGCCCCACCGCCACCCAGCCAGGCTTCCGCGTATCCCCGCGGGATCTCGATTCCCAGGACGGCATCCCCTCGGTCCAAGGCATCGACGAGGTCGGAGGGTGACCGCGAACGACCCGTTACTTCGAAGTATCCGGAGGCCGTCATTGCCGACACCAAGTCCCGTGACTCGCGCGTGTTGTCGTGATCGACCACGAACATCGACGCGTCGTCGAGATCGGTGGAAACGGCGTATCCGAACGCCATGAGCTGAATGATGGGAGCCACGAAGATCACCTGGGCTATCCGTGGGTCCCGGAAGATCTGCCGGAACTCCTTGGCAAGGACGCCGAAGATCCGCTCGAATCCGCTTGTCACCCCGCTCACTGGATCTCCTTCCTGAACGCCCGGGTGGCACCGTAGAGGCCTAGAACGGCGAAGGCGATCATGAGTAGGCCCTCGGTGGCCAACACCTCAACGCCCACTCCCTTCAGGAACACACCTCGGGTGACCACGAGGAAGTAGCGGGCGGGAATCAGGTAGGTGATGGCCTGTAGGGCCGGAGGCATGACTTCGATGGCGAACATGAACCCGGAAAGCAGAAACGCCGGGAGAAACGTGAGGATCATCGCCAGCTGGGTGGCCAAGAGCTGTGAGCGTGCCACCGCCGAGATGAACATCCCCAACCCAAGGGCCCCCACGATGAAGGCGAGCGAAAGGATCATCAGGAGGCTGGGGCTGCCCCGGAACGGAACGTCGAAGAGAAGAACACCGACGAGGCTCACCAGGACCACGTCGATGACTCCGATGGCCACATAGGGCAGGAGCTTTCCAAGGACCACCTCGACCCGATGGACCGGGGTGGACACGAGCTGCTCCATGGTACCCCGCTCCCACTCCCGGGCGATGGTCAGCGACGTGAGCATGGCGGCGATGATCATCATGATGACCGCCACGAGCCCCGGGACGATCATGTTCCTGCTCAGGAGCTCCTCGTTGTACCACACCCGGGTCTCTGCGCGGACCATCGGGGGCCGCTCGGCTCCCGCCAGCAGGATATCGCTGGAGAACGAACGGACGATGCCCTGGGCGTATCCCAACGCGATGGTCGCCGAATTGGCGTCGCTGCCGTCGACGAGGATCTGGAGCGCGGCGGACCGCCCTCCATCGAGATCCCGGGCGAAGTCGGGCGGCAGCACGATGACCACGAGGGCCTCGCCCCGGTCCAGGACGTCCTCCACCTGCCCCTGCCGGGCCAGCCGGCGCACCACCGTGAAGTAGCCCGATGCCTCGAAGGCGTCGATCAGCTCTCGACTACGACTGGATCCGTCCAGGTCCAGGACGGCGGTACGGATGTCCTCGACGTCCCACGTGATAGCGTACCCGAACAAGACGACGAGAAGGGTCGGTAGAAGGAACGCGAGCAAGAGGCTCCTGGAGTCACGACGCAAGTGGAGAACTTCTTTGCGTGCCATGGCCAAGAGCCGGGTCCAGCTGAGCGTGCTCACCCGCTCCTGGCTCCGCCCTCGTCACGGACGAGAGCCACGAACACGTCCTCGAGAGAGGGTTTGATCGGCTTCACGGACGTCACCTCGATGTCCGCCCGGGCCAGATGGGATCGGATGCGGTCGTCGGCGCCCTCTACCGAGTCCGTGGTCACGTGGAGGGAGCGACCGTACATCGCGGCATCGACGATCCCCGAGGTATCGTCCAACGCCTGCACGGCCCGGGACGGATGCTCCGCCCGGACCTCGAAGAGGGGCAGTTTCATGTCGGCCCGGAGGCCTGCCGCCGTGTTCAGAGCGATGAGGCGTCCCCGATTCATCAGGGCGAGCCGGTGACAGTACTCGGCCTCCTCCATGTAGTGAGTCGTGACGAAGACCGTGGTCCCGCCGTCCCCCAGCTCATGGATCAGGTCCCAGAACGCTCTACGCGCGATCGGGTCCACCCCGGACGTGGGCTCGTCCAAGAAGAGGATCGGTGGCTCATGCAGGACGGCACAGCCCAGGGCGAGCCTCTGCTTCCAGCCCAGGGGCAGCTCGCCCGTCAGACGGCCCCGGTGTTCGGTGAGCCCCGCCATCTCCACTACCCAGTCCGCTCGCTCTCGCCGGCGGCTCCCGGGAACCCCGTATAGGCGTGCGAAGAAGCGGATGTTCTCGTCGACGGTCAGATCGGCGTAGAGGGAGAACGCCTGAGACATGTAGCCGATGCGGCGCTTGATAGCACGCCGCTCCGTCGCCACGTCGAGGCCCGCCACGCGGCCCCCGCCCGAGGTTGGAGGAAGGAGCCCGGCGAGCATCTTGATGGTGGTGGTCTTGCCGGCTCCGTTGGGTCCCAGGAAGCCGAAGATCTCCCCCGAACGCACCTGAAACGTGACCCCATCGACTGCGACGAAGTCCCCGAAGTGACGCGTAAGGTCGCGGGCCGTGACGGCGTGCTCGAGGTCCTGGGCTGGGTCCGGCGGCTGGTCCGGCGCCGGGTCCGCTGGCTCGCCCGTCGGGCGGGACGCCTCAGTCGGTGTCATGGCCTCCGTCTCCGCTCCCGTCGCCGCCCCCACTCCCGTCTCCGTCTCCGCTCCCGTCTCCGCCCTCGCTCCCGTCTCCGTCTCCTTTCCCGTCTCCGCCCCCGACTTGGTCTATGAACACATCCTCCAGTGACGGATCTTCGACGGCCTCCACGTGCACGTCTGAAAATCCCTCCGACTCGAGAGCGGTTTGGACCAAGCCCGGGCCGCCCGTCGCGTCCTGCAGCACTACATGTAGCCGATCACCGAACACGGATGCGCTGGCGACGAGCGGGGTTTCTTTCAGGATGTCCCGAGCCGCCCTCGACCGATCCCCGACCCGTACCGAGAGCAGCCGGCCAGCCAGCCCCCTCCGAAGCGCGTCGGGAGTATCGACCGAGAGGCTTCTGCCCGCTTGAAGAAAAGCCAGCCGATCGAACCGCTCGGCTTCGTCCATGTAGGCCGTGCTCACCACCACGGTCACACCCTCGTCCACC
This sequence comes from Longimicrobiales bacterium, assembly GCA_965248195.1. Taxonomy (GTDB): domain Bacteria; phylum Gemmatimonadota; class Gemmatimonadetes; order Longimicrobiales; family Gaopeijiaceae; genus UBA822. Next base: position 1,027,772 of record CBDFIQ010000001.1, read on the forward strand.
ATCTCGTGGATGATCAGCCAGAGATCCCGGCGCGATATCGGGTCCACTCCGAAGGTCGGCTCGTCCAGGAGCAAGAGGTCCGGCCGATGGATCAAAGCGCACGAAAGCCCGAGCTTCTGCTTCATTCCGCCGGAGAGCGCCTCCGCCCGGCGGTCCTTGTAGGGTCCGAGGCCGCTGAACTCGTAGAGTCGTGCGAGCCTTTCGGGGCGTTGGTCCCGGGGCACACCGAAGAGGTCGGCGTAGAAATCGAGGTTCTCGCTGACCGTGAGGTCGTGGTAGAGGCCGAAGCGTTGAGACATGTAGGCGATCCGCGCCTTTACCGCCTCGGGGTCCTCGCCGACATCGGTGCCGAACACCCAGGCGTGCCCGCTCGAGGGAGGGAGGACGCCGGCGAGCATTCTCAGCGTCGTCGTCTTGCCGGCTCCGTCCGGGCCCACGAGACCGAAGAGCTCACCCGTCGCGACCTCCAGGGACAAGCCGTCCACGGCCACCAGTGGACCGAACGCCCGGGTCAGGCCCTCGGTCCGGACTGCGCTGGCCGACCCCTCCCCGGTCAGTGCCTCCGCCGTTGGCTTCAGTCGGACGCTCACCGGGCCACGCCACCCGTATCCAAGCGCACGTCAGCGGGCATGCCCGGTTTGAGCTCGAAGGCCGGATCGCCCACGACCTGGACCTTTACCGCGTAGACGAGCTTCACGCGCTCCTCGGGCGTCTGGACGTTCTTGGGCGTGAACTCAGCCTCCGAAGCGATGAAGGTTACGCGCCCCTCATAGGTGCGGTCGGGATAGCTGTCCGAGGTGATGGTGGCGCGTTGTCCCAGCGCGACCCTACCGATGCGGTCTTCCTGTACATAGATCCGCACCCAACGGTCATCCGGGTTCATCAGCGTTAGAACGGGAGCACCCGGTGGGGCTGTCTCACCCGGCTCCCGGTGCCTGACGGTCACCACCCCGTCGAACGGGGCCGTGATCATCGCGAAGGACAGGGTGGCGTCGAGGACCTGGATCCCGGCTTCGGCCGCAGCCACTTGAGCGGCCTGGGCCGTCACCCTCTCCGGGCGGGGTCCCGCCTCCAGAAGCCCCAGCGCCTCGCGCCGCTCGTCGGCCTGGATGCGAGAGAGGCGCAGGGCGAGCTCGCTCTTCTCCAGGGCCTCCCTGCTCACGGCCCCGCCGTCATGCAGAAGTGCGGTTCGCTCCAGGTCACGCTCGGCATCGTCCACCTGCTCCTGGGCGGCCCGGAGGCCGGCACGCCCCTGAGCGATCTCCTCGGCCCGGAACCCGCTCTGAAGCTCCGCCAATCCAGCCCGCGCCGCGGCAAGCTGAGCCACCAGCTGAGCACGGCGTGCATTGAGCTCGGACCGGTCGAGGCTCGCCAACTCCTGGCCGGTGGTGACGCGGTCACCCTCGCGAGCGCCGATCGCTTGGATCCGGCCGGCCGCCTGGAAAGCGAGCTGACCCTCGGTCGCCTCCACCGTACCGAAAGCCGTGAGCCCGTCCTCGGCCTCGCCGTCCCGCAGGAATCCGAACCACACGATGGCACCGGCGACTGCCAACACGACCGCCGCCAGAACAGGTTTAGGGGGTCGACGTCCGCTCATGATGCACCTCCCAGATTTTCTTCGAGCCAGCCCTCGTCGAGCTCGCCCACTGCCTTGGCGAGCTGGATCCGCGCCAGCACGGCCCCGTGCTCCACCTCACTGAGCGTGGCTCGCAGGGAGAGAAGGGTAGCCTCGGCCTGTAAGTAGTCCGCCTGCACGCCGGTGCCGGTCTCGAGACGCAGCCGTTCGATGCGGGCCACTTCCTCGGAGCGGTCCACGGCCAGGCGAAGGCTCACCGCACGGGCTTCGGTCTCCTCTAGAGTCGCCAGCGCCCTGTCGACTGATGCTGCCGCTCCGAGCTCGGCGAGACGTACGTTCTCGCGTTGTGCCTCTCGGAGTGCCTCGGCGCGGGAAACGGTGTGTCCCAGGCGCCCACCGGTGAAAAGGGGCATCGAGATGCCAAGGCCCACGTTCCATTCGGCGGTGAAGTGTCCGTGGAAGCTACCCTGGTCCACGTAGGCCGCCTGAAGATCCACGCTGGGCCGGCGGGCGCCCCGAGCGACGCCCACCGCGGCCTCGGCGGAGGTAAGATCGTCCCTGGCCCGCTGGACGCCCGGATTGCTGGCCAGCGACTCCGAGAACAGGCGCGTCCGATCGGCGGCGCTTCCTGCCTGGAGGGTGATCTCCCGCAAGGCACGCTCGCGAAGGGAGCCGTCGGACAGGCCCATGAGTCGACCCAGGTCTCCCTCGGCCACGCGGCGCAGGGTGACCGTCCGGACCCGGTTCGCACCTGCGTCGGCCAGGGCCGCCTCGGCCCGAAGGACCTCCAGACGCGGAGCGCGCCCGACGGCCAGAAGAACCTGGACCCGCTCGAGCTCCGACTGCAGGGCGGCAATGCGCTGGTCATGGGCGTCCAGCTGTTCCCGAGCCAAGAGGACGGCGAGATAACTTGCGGCGACCTGACCGATGAGCTCCTGCCTGGCCGATCGAAGATCGGACCGGGCGCCCCTCGCCTGTGACTCCGACTGGGAGATACGGGCTCCCCTGGCACCGCCGTCGTAGACCGTGTAGCCGACCATGGCTCCGGCCTGAAAGAGTGTCTCGTCGAAGGGAGGGACGAGGGAAGGCTCGAAACCATGAATGGGCGTGACGACCATGGGCTCTTCGAACTGCGTGGCGGCGCCGCGCAGGCTCAGAGACGGGAAGCGCTCCCCCACGCTCACTCTACGGGCCTCCTCGGCGGCTCGCTGGCGAGCGACTCCGCCCAGCAGGAAGGGGTGGGTGTCCAACGTCATCACCACGGCCTGGGAGAGAGTCAGTGTGGCACCGGAGGACGGAGGGTCCTCGGCCTGGGCGGCTACGCTCCGTGCCTGCCCGCCCATCCACGACACCGTGAGGCCCGCCAGGGCCGCCAGAACCCTCCGGAACCCGAGGGAGTCGGCCCCCGCCACGCGCCACGTCCGAGTACCCGAATTCATGATGCCTCCTTGGCGATGAGGGCCCTTCCCACGAACCGAACCGCATGCTCCTCCGCTTGGCTGGTAGAGAGACTGCCGGGGAAGCCGCTCGCCCGAGACAACAGCTGGCCCACCAGAGTCAGGTGGACGGGGAGAGCAATGATCCCGATCACCGTAGGGAGCATGTCCGACTCGAGGATGCTCCCGTCCTTCTGTCCTTCGCGAAGAAGGGTCGACAGCGTCCCGATGCCGTGCTGCATGGTCTGTAGGACCGGTGCGATCGGCTCGACTCCCGAGGTCACCTGCTGGAGCATGAAGTTTGGCATGTCCGGATTCTCGTTCAGGTGGGCAAAGAAGGCCCGGACGACACCCTCGATCCTCTGAAGCGGCGTTCCCGGAACGGAGGCAGCCTCGGTGACTCGGTTTCTGAGGGGAGCGAGGGCGCTGTCCACCACGGCCTCGTACAGGCCTTCCTTACTCCCAAAGTGATACGTCACCGCCCCCAGGTTGGCGCGAGCTTCTCGTGTGATGGCCCGAAGGGAGGCCCCCTCGTATCCCTGGCGCGCGAAGATCCGTCGTCCGGCCGTCCGTAGCCGGGTGACTGTGTCGGTGTTCCGGGAGGACTTGGTCATATCTATCCTTGGATTAAGTCATACGTTCGTATCAATTTAACCGGTAAGGAATGCGAGTCAAGTAGGGCACACCCGAAAATCCCTCTTGATCGGATCCAAGAGTAAAACGATTGTATGAGTGTCCGTACCGTTCCCCAGCAAGCCCCGCGGGGAAGAAGTCAGCGGCTGGGTAGCTGCTGGATACAACTCGGGGTTGGGCGACAACAGTGGGACGACCTACATCGGCGTATATGCCGGCTTGACCTTTGCCGTCGGCGGTGAGTGACCACCCGGGCCGACCGCTCGGCGACCTGACGTCATCCGGGGGGGAGGTCCTACGCGGGCCTCCCCCTCTTCCTCTCTAAGGGCGGCCCACGCGCGCTGGCTACATGCCGGCCGATTGCTCTCCGGTGTGCTGGTCCGCGGCCGGCGGCGGTGGTGGTGGTGGTGCGCTAGTGTAGGCTGGCGCGGCGGCGGCGCTGCCCATGCCCAGAACCGCGCCGATAACCGCACCAGTGATGCCAGTCTGGATCACGACAATGATCGGATCGACGAGGGTGGCCGTGAGATTCGCGATGTTTGAGGTGCCGTAGTATGTGAAGTTCAGGCTGAGCCCCAACACCAGCCCAACGAGTGCGCCGGTCTTGATGCCGGCCCCCGCCGAAGAGTCCCCTCGCCAGACCATGATCATGGTGAGAAATCCTGCGAAGAGGACTTGTCCCAGGATCAGCGACCACCAGATTGGCACCTCTTTGAAGACGCCGGTAGCCGAGCCAACGTTGGTGGCATAGAAGTCCAACATCAGCATGCCGTAGAAAAGGTATCCCACGACCATTGCAGCGATCCCGCCGGCCAGAGTGGCCATGGTGAGTTTCTTGAGAGCCATCTCCCCCTCCTAATCCAATGGGTTCAGCTGTTCGGCCTCGGCCCGGCCAGCCCCTTGGTTATGCGCGGCAAAAGCACGGTTGAGGGAATCTATGGGGAGGGCAGGGTTTTCGCTAAGGGATTCACGGGCACAGCTTCAAGAAATCAGCACGTCCCTGACCAGGTCGAGCGCCTGCTCGGTCCGCTCGGTGGAGAGCGCCACCAGACCGTATCCCTCGCGCCGGCGAATGATGCGCACACTGCGCAAGCGGATTCCTGCGTCGTGAAACCTTCGGGAGATTTTGGCCAGCGCCCCCGGCTCGTCCGCGAGCCGGATGACAATCGCATCCTCGCTCACCGCGGGAACACCCGCATCCCGCAGCGCCACCAGGGCCTCGTCATAGCGGTCGACGGTGAGGATCATGACGCCGTGGTCCTCGACCGTCTCCGCGTCCAGGGTCTCGATGTTGATTTCGCGCGCGGCCAGAACATCGGAGACGCGGGCCAGGAGACCCTCGGTAGTCTCGGCGACGATGGTGATCTGTTTCATGGCCTGGTGATCTGTTTCATGGCCTGGTGATCTGTTTCATGGCCTGGTGATCTGTTTCATGGCCTGGTGATCTGCTTCATGGCTCCGTACCCGCGACGTCTCTAACGAGCTCGTCGACCAGTTCCCGAGTCACATGGGGCATGGTGATCATGTGCGCGATGTCGTGAGAGACTGCGATCTGCCACTTCTTCAGCACCGACGGCGCCGGACGGGGAAAGACGACGGTGACGGAATTGTTGTTGCGCCAGGCGTCGACGCCCTCCTCGCGGAAGCGCTCGATCGCGTAATCGGCCATCTTCAGGCACCGGACGACCATCTCACGTAATCCCGATCGCCCGAGCTTGCGGATGGCGGACCAGAGGAATAGAGGGCTCAACCCGTTCCGTGATCCCGAGATCGTCGTGTCGAGAGTCCCGACGTACTCCACGGACCGGGCGATGCGATCGACGTTGTTCTTTTTGGCCAGTACCACTCCGCACGGCATCGGAGAGCCCACCATCTTGTGGCCGCTCACCGAAATGGAATCGATCCCGGACGCGAAATCGTACGGCTCGGGGTCCTTCACGAAGGGCAGGATCAGCCCGCTCAGGGCCGCGTCACAATGGATATAGAAGCTCGGCAAGGCGAAGTCGTGCAGGATCTCGCGGATCGTGTCGACGTCATCCACCGCGCCCTTCATGGTCGTACCGATGTTCGCGAGGATGATCGGCGGGACATCGCGGTGGATCCGTATCGTCTCGCGCAGGTCTTCGTAGTCGATCTCGCCGTTCGCCTGAGCTTTGATCATGATGTTGCGCAGGGCCAGGACGCGTAGGACCTTGCTGACGCTGTAGTGGGTCTCCTCCGAGTAGTACACGATCCCTTCGAGTAGAAGCTCCCGCGCCAGGTACAGCCCGTACATGTTGCCCTCGGTCCCGCCGCTCGTGACGTAGCCCCAGTAGTTGTTCTCCGGAGCGCGGTACAACTTCGCGAAAAAACGGAGGACGTCCCGCTCGAACGACCGAGAGTGTACCCGGTACGTGCTTTCTTCCACGAACGGGTCGCCGATATTGTTCAGAGGGAAGCGAAGGAATCGGTAGAGATCCGAGTAGTCGAACACGCCGTTGCTCGGATAACCGACGAAGCTGCTCGACTCCTTCTCCATCTCCCTGTAGAAGTCGTCCAGGCGCCCCTCGTCCTCGGCGGACAGGGGCGTGTTTTCGTTCATGGCTTCCATGCTCTCAACTTTCCGGTCACACCTGAAAGACCCCCACACGCATTCCCTGCTCGGGCGCGACACGACACGCCACACGCAGGAGGTGCTTCAGGACGTCGCGTGTTGCCCGCGGATCGATGATCGCATCCACCCAGAGGTGCGCCGCCGCGTGGTACGGACTCACGGTGGCCTCGTAAGTCCGACGGATCCGGTCCAGGATTGCCTGCGCTTCCTTCTCGGGCAGTCCCTCCGGCATCTTCGCAGACTCGATGCTGAGAATCGTGTCCGCGGCCTGGTCGCCTCCCATCACGGCGATCTGGGCCGACGGCCACGCGATCATGAAGCGGGGGCCGAAAGCCCGTCCGCAGAGCGCGTAGTTGCCGGCGCCGTAGCTGTTCCCGATCACGAGCGTGATCTTGGGGACCTCGGAGTTGCTCACTGCGTTCACGAGCTTCGCACCGTCCTTGATGATGCCTCCCTGCTCGGCGCGGGTGCCGACCATGAATCCCGTCACGTCTTGCACGAAGATGAGCGGGACCATCTTCTGGTTGCAGTTGAGGACGAAACGGGCCGCCTTGTCGGCGGAGTCCGAGTAGAGCACTCCCCCGATCCGTATCTCCCCTTTGGCGGTCTTCGTGTTGAGACGCTGGCTCGCGACAATCCCTACAACGCGCCCTCCGATGCGAGCCGTGCCCGTGACGAGGGACTTGCCGTACTCCTCCTTGTACTCTTCCCAGCTTCCCGCATCGATAATCGCGCCAAGGATATCGTGCGTGTCGTAGGCGGACCGCCGATCCGCGGGGAGAAGATCGAGAAGGCGCTCGGAATCCTCCGCGGAAGCCCGTGTCTCGGATTCACGGTAGGTCGAGGGTCCCGAATCCGGCCACTGGGCTGCCAGACGCCTTGTGCGCGCGAGACAGCTCGCGTCGTCCTCGTCCTCGAAATCCGCCATGCCGCTCAGGCGAGTGTGAGTCGAGCTTCCTCCGAGCGCCTCGATGTCCGCGTCCTCGCCGATCGCCGCCTTGACGAGGTACGGGCCGCCCAGGAAGATGCCGCTCGTTCCTTTGACCATGAGGATCTCGTCACAAAGAGCCGGAACGTATGCCCCTCCCGCCACGCAGGGGCCCATTACAGCTGCGATCTGCGGCACTCCCATCGCCGAAAGGCGCGCATTGTTATAGAAGATGCGTCCGGCGTGGTCGTGGTCCGGAAACGAATCGTGCTGGAGAGGTAGAAAAAGCCCGCCCGAGTCCACCAGATAGATGAGGGGCAGGCGGTTCTCCATGCCGATCTGCTGCGCCCTCAAGATCTTCTTGATCGTCAGTGGAAACCATGTCCCACTCTTCACCATCGAGTCGTTGGCGATCACGATGCAGTCGTGGTCGCTCACCTGGCCCAGCACGGTGCGCACCCCGGCGGACTCGATCTGTCCGTGCTCTGGATAGTCCCCCTGCGCGGCGAACGCCCCCACCTCGAAGCGCGGCGCCTCGGGGTCGAACAGCAGATCGAGCCGCTCCGGGATCGTGAGCTTACTCTTCGAGTGCTGCTTGGCAATCGCCTCGTCCGAGCCGGCCCGCGCGTTCTCTTCAAGACGTCGGTGCAGCTCCTCGATCGCCTCCAGATTCGCCTCGCGGTTGGAGGTGGGCTTCGGCTTCGAGGTGGAGTCCGCCATCAGTCGCTCCACGTGAGCGGCAGCTTGCCACGAAACGCCTCGAGGCCTCGCCGGGCTTCCGGTGAAGTCACCGCTCGGCGGAACTCCATCTGAGCGGCGCGCAGCTCTTCGGCGAGATCCCCTTGTGACTGCGTGATCAGGTACTCCTTGGTCCGGCGCATGGCTACTCCCGAGTTCTCCTGCAGCAACTTCAGGGCGCACGCCTCCGCTTCGACGGTCGCCGATTCGGACGCCAGAAAGTCCGCCAGGCCTACGCGGACCGAGCGCTCGGCGTTGCAGGTGATTCCCGTGGTCACGATGCCCGAGAGCGTGAGTGGAGAGACCCGACGGCGCACGACGACCGAGACGAGCGCCGGCACCACTCCGATCCGTGTCTCCGGAAAGGCGAACAGGGCCTTAGGGCCGGCCCAGACCAGGTCGGCCGCGAGCACGAGGCCTCCCCCGCCGCCCATGACGGGTCCGTCGACCCCGCACAGAAGCGGGATGGGAAGCGTAAGGAGCTTACCGTACACTTCGGCCAGAAGAGTCCCGAACCGGCCAGCCTCGTCCGGATCGTCTAGTGGCACGGCGGACAGATCCATGCCCGAGCAGAACGCCTTGCCGCGTGCGGTCACGAGGACGACGTGCGTCGAGGCGTCGTCCCTCACGGTGTCGATGGCTCGAGACAACTCCTCGATCATCTCGAGTGAGAGGGCATTTCGCTTCTCGGGACGGTTCAGAGTGATGCGCGCGAGCCCTCCGGCGACTTCGTGCAGGATCGAATCGCTCAAGGACCTTCCTCCCCCAGAGCTTCGAGGCGGGCTTTCAACTTTTCCGGAGCGTCGTCGATGATAAAATCTGCCGGGAGCCGCTCCCCCCAATGGGCCTGGACCTCCCCAGCCAGATCCGGCGGCACCTCCAGCGGCATGCGAAAGAGTGCCTGGGCGTACGTCTTCCCCTGGGCGTCGAGCCTCAGAGAGACCGAACCCCCACCCCCGAGCGCCTCGTGAACGAGGAAGTTGAGGGCGCTCAGATTGGGAAGCTCGTAGCGCTCGACCTCGCCTTGGGCGAGCGTCCCCAGAAATCCTCGGACGTGCTCCGCAGTCAACTCCCGGGAAAGGAACTCGTACCATTCGTCGCGGCGTGCAATGACGCCGATGTTCACCATATCGCCTTTGTCTCCCGAGCGGCCGTGGGCGAGCAGAAAAAGTCTAGCTCGCATTCGTCAACACCTCGGCCCGCGGATGAATTTGACTTCTCGGTACGAGACCCGACCAGATGGCCCTGAGCTGCGAGGCCCGTGGACGACCGCCTGCGTATCCGGTGGCTCCCGGCGGCCCGGTCAGGACAAGGCCGATCAACTCCCGGCCCAGGTAATCGCACGCGGCGCGGTCACTCGAACGTGCGGAAACGCGTAGCACGACCTCCGGAGGGTCTCCCGGTGGCGGTCCAACCGCTCCCAGACAAGCGCCCGCACCGACCGTCTCGATCAACCACTCGTCGAACTTGTCGCACCCCAGGCGATCCTCCGTCCGGCGTCTGACCAGATTACCGGCGGCGCGTGCCTTCTCGATAGCCTCGGGCCAGCAGTAGGTCATCTGCCCACTCACCTTCCAACCCGCATCGTAAACACAGGACACCTTGAGTGTGTCCGGGGCGGCGCGTCCTTTGACGCCACTGATACCCACACGGTCCTTTTCGAGCTGCTCGAGCTCTATGGTCGTGAAGTCCGCAATACAATCGGCGGTCATGTACGCACGTGGGTCGCCGATCTCGTAGAGCAACTGTTCCTTCACGGAGGCCAGGGTCACGAGTCCGCCCAGGGTCTCATGTTTGGTGATGACCGCGCGATCGCACGCGCTGATCTCCACGATGGGGAATCCGATTCGCTCCGGGTCGGGAACGGCACGCCAGTTCTCCAGGTAGTTGCCCCCGGTCGACTGCGCGCCGCATTCGATGATGTGGCCACAGATCGTGCCGAGCGCCAATACGTCCCAGTCGTCCGGGGCGATGTCGAATTCGTGAATCATGGGTGCCAGAGCGAGCGCGGTGTCGGTGCAGCGTCCCGTGACCACGATTTGTGCTTCCTCCCCCAACGCCTCGACAATAGCTTGCGCGCCGAGATACACGTGAGCGCTCGTCAGTTTCGGGGCGACCTCGAGAAAGGGCGCCTCTGTTCGATCCAGCGGCGTGATCGGAATCTGTGGACCCCCCTCGGCCGTGAGCGGCCCGAGGATCTCGTCTCCTTCCACGATGCCCACCCGGAGCCCAGCGATTCCTTGCTCCTTCGCTCGAGCGAGGAGCGCTTGAGCACAGGCGCGCGGGTTAACCCCCCCGGCGCTCGCGATCACCTTGATATTCCGATCGACGATCTCCGGCAGGAGGTCGCCGATGTCGTCCACGAAGTCGCGGGCGTATCCGGCCTGCGGGTCGCGCCGGTGCTGCTTGTCGAGGATCGCGATCGTCACCTCGGCGAGGTAGTCCAAGACGAGGTAATCGATCGGACCCGAACGCACTTGAAGGAGCGGCGCCTGGGGCCAGTCGCCCCAGAAGGCCTGTCCACTGGCGATCCGAATCATGAGATCACCGGCCCCCCGCATCGGTACCGCGGGCCTTCGCTCTCCTTGCCGGACTTTCCTTCACGGTGAGTCCGGGCCTTCGCCGAGGCCGCGTGCGACGCCCCGCGCGATGATGACGCGCAGGATCTCGCTCGTTCCCTCGCCGATCTCACAGAGCTTCGCATCTCGCAGGTACCGCTCGACATTGTACTCACGCAGGTAGCCGTATCCGCCGTGCACCTGAATCGCCTCCAGGCACGCCTTCGTCGCCATCTCCGAGATGAAGAGCTTGGTGATGGCGGCGTCCTGTGTCGTCGCCTTGCCGTCGTCCAGCAGTTGAACGGCTCGGTAGAGAAGAGCCCGAGCCGCCTCGCTCTGCGTCACCATGTCGGCCAGCTTCGCCTGGATGAGCTGCCGTCGGGCGATGGGCTTTCCGAATGTCTCCCGCTCGTTCGCGTAGCGGACACTGTCCTCGAGCGCGCCCCGGGCCAACCCCAGCGCCAGGGCGGAGATCATGATGCGGCCTCCGAGGAGAACCAGCTCGACATCCCGGAACGCCTTGTCGAGGACGCCTAGCAGTTGGTCCCCGGGCACTCGCACATCCTCCATGTTCAACGACACGGTGTCGGAGGAGCGCATTCCGAGCTTGTCCTCGGGCTTACCGGTGCTGAGGCCCGGGGTGTCCCGGTCCACCACGAATGCGCTGATGCCGCGCTTACCCTTCGACGGGTCCGTCACGGCCATGACGACGTACGTGCCGGCTCGGACGCCGTTGGTGACGAACTGCTTTGCGCCATTCAGTACCCACGAGTCACCGTCCCTGACAGCAAGGGTCCTCAGGGCGGCCGCGTCGGTGCCTGATCCGGGCTCGCTCAGACACCAACTGCCGATCCGCTCTCCCGACGCGAGCGCGGGGAGCCAGCGCTTCTTCTGCTCTGGCGTCGCGGCGACCAGGATGTGTCGACAGCACAGCCCGTTGTGGGCTTCCACGGCGAGGGCGAGGCCACCGTCATGGCGGGCAATCTCCTCGAGCACGATGGCGAACTGCATGTGGTCGCCGTCGGCGCCACCGTACTCCTCGGGCACCAGGATACCCATGAATCCTTGCTGTCCAAGGACTTGGGGCATCTCATCCGGATAACCTTCGGCGCGATCCCAGGCCTGTGCATGAGGCGCGACCTGCTCCTTCGCGAAGCGAGCTACCGCCGCTCGCAGAGCCATCAGCTCTTCGGAAAGGTCGAAGTCCATGTTTCTCTCACCCCCAGGTTGGGCTGCGTCGCCTGAATTGTCTGAATGCCCGCTCAGTGGCCAGGGGAGAGGCGCACGACGCGAAACTCATCCGCACCCATCAAAAACTATAGCATCATCAAGCGAGCTGCGACGGCACAGCACTCGCCTTGCACCCGCGGCTCTACATCGCATGTTACGTGACCGACCCGAGCACGAACCTCAGACGGAGAACGTCCCATGCGCCGCACCCTCTCATTTTTCGCGCTGTTCGCGCTGGCCTCGCCGGGCCTTGCCTCATCGCAGAACTTCGACGCGGTCGAGATCCAGACCCAGCGGGTCTCCTCGGGTGTGTACATGCTGCTCGGCCAGGGCGGTAACATCGGAGTGTTCGTCGGCGAGGACGGCGTCTTCGTCATCGACGACCAGTACGCGCCGCTGACCGACAAGATTCTGGCCGCCATCGGGGCGATCACGTCCGAGCCCGTCCGCTTCGTGTTCAACACGCACTGGCATGGGGACCACACCGGGGGCAACGAGAACCTCGGAAGGACAGGGGCCCTCATCGTGGCGCACGAAAACGTCCGAGAGCGCCTCAGCATGGACCAATTGCTGGAGCGGGTGGGCAGGGAGCCCGCGTCGGAACCGGCGCGTCCGGACGGCGCGCTGCCCGTCATCACGTTCGCGGAGGACGTGACGTTCCACCTGAACGGGGATGAGCTGCACGCGTTCCACGTGTCGAATGCTCACACGGACGGCGACGCCATCGTACACTTCCGGCGTGCGAACGTGGTCCACATGGGCGACACGTTTTTCCGGGACCGCTTCCCCTTCATCGATACGGCCACGGGCGGCTCGATCGATGGGATGATCGCCGCGGCGGGTGCGGCGCTCGCTGTCATGGACGGTTCCACAAGGGTCATCCCGGGCCACGGCGCGCTTTCGACGCGCGAGGACCTGAGAGCCTACCGGGACGCGCTCAAGTCGATGCGCGACGGGGTCGCGGCGCTCATGGAGCAAGGCCACTCGCTAGAGCGCATTCAGGGTTTTCGTCCGATCCAGGCCCAGGCCCGGGCGTGGGGTCAGGACGAGGCCGCCGAGCGCAATTTCGTGGCTACGATCCACCACGGATTGGCGCGTTAGGGGCCTACCTGGATGACGGCGGCACGATTCCCTTGATCCGCATGTAGGTCACCAAGTTGCCGTAGTGCTCGTAGTTGTGAACGGAGTTGAAGGCGAGCACACCGGCGACGGTGTTTGGAGAGCCGAACAGGTCGGTCGCCGCCACCGCCCGCTCGTCGGTCGTCTGCGCGAAGACCCGCTCGCAATAGGCGAAGCCCAGCTCGAGCGCATCGATGATCTCCGCCTTGTGCGTCCGTGTTTCCTCGAAGTTCTCGGCTCTGGGGTTGGTCTCGCCCGCCGCAGTCGCGCAGAGATTGAACTGCCAGTCGGCGATGTGGGCTAGGATCTTGCCGGTGCTCCGGACTTCGTCCGTCGGTCGGAACGCGTACACCTCGTCGTTCAGCATCTCGGCCGTCACCATGATGTTGGTCTTGGTGACATCAAAGACGCTCTTCAACGACTGGACGAGGGGGTTCTGGGCCGACAGCGAGGGCGGCGAGGCGAGTATCACCGTCACGGCGGCAATGAGATAGCGCTTGGTCATGGGTTTCATCGTAGACGCCATTCGCCCCCTTGTCGATAGCGCGGGGCCGGGGGGGAGGCGGAACGCCTCTCTGGTGGTGGTGCCCCGAAAGCCGCATTCTCAGCGGCGAGGGCTATTCGTGCTCACCACAGGAAGGCATCATGGCGATCGACACCCAGAAGGTCATGGTCGGCGGCGTCGCAGCGGGCGTTGCGGAATGGACATCCCGAACCGCCAGGACTGATAGACCGACACTGGTGAAGACGATGTGTCTCTCGGTACTCGTCGTGCTCCTGACGGGCGCCAGCGCCCGTGCCCAGGACGCGCCGATCACCATTCGGGCGGGCCGGCTCCTGGACGGTGTCGGCGGGGTGGCGGAGAACGTCACTATCACGGTCGAAGGGTCGCGCATCACCGGGCTGGGCACGTCATCCGGCCCGGTCACCCACGACCTGTCGGATCTGACGGTGATGCCCGGCTGGATCGACACACATGTGCACCTGGCCAACCACTTCGACGCCGACGGACGCAACCACAGTGACCCGGACGAGACTCCGGCGCAGGCGATCCTCTACGCGGCCGAGAACGCCTATCTCACGTTGATGGCCGGCTTCACCACGGTCCAGAGCCTGGGAAGCCCTGGAGACCGGGACCTACGCGAGGCGGTCGCGCGTGGCAGCCTGCCGGGACCGCGCGTGCTCACGTCTCTCCGGGCCGTTAACGCGCGCACCGGCACCCCGGATGAGATCAGAGCATTCGTGCGTCAGCTGGAGACAGACGGCGCGGACGTCGTGAAGGTCTTTGCGTCTGCGAGCATCCGGGAAGGGGTAGTGTCCCTAGATTTGTGTAAAAGCGGATAAGCTGGACAGGAGGGAAAGAAAAACGGAAGCTCCTCTGTTGTTGTTCACTGTCACATGAACCCGGGAGTCCGGGTCTGCAGAGCAGGCTCGGAACCGGAGAGGAGCTTCCGATGCAAGAGATTGTGGAGATCGGTCGGGCCACGCAAGACGAGCTACGCGATGATTTGCGCGAGCTGTTTCAAGGCGCGATCCGGCTGACGCTCGAGATGGTGCTGGAAGAGGAGCTGAAGGCCATGGTAGGTGCACGCCGCTTCGAGCGGGTGGGAAGCCGGAAGGACCATAGGAACGGCACATACCTGAGGCGGCTGCTGACGAGCCTGGGGCAGATCGAGGTCGCCATGCCCCGGAGCCGGGACAACGGTTCGCCGGCCGACGTGATCGGCCGCTACCAGCGCAGGAGCCCCGAGCTCGACGAGATGATGGTCGAGGCGTATGTGAGCGGCGTGTCACAGCGCAAGATGGGCGACGTCACCGAGGCGCTGATGGGCGAGCGTGTTGGGCGCTCGACGGTGAGTCGTGTGGCAAAACGGCTCGACGAGGCCGTGGAAGGGCTGCGCCGTGCGCCGATCGAGGGGCCTCACCCCTATCTGTACCTGGACGCCACGTTCTTGGACGCCCGCTGGGCCCGCAAAGTCGAGAACGTGAGTGCGCTCGTGGCGTATGCAGTGGGCCCTGAGGGTCACCGACGGCTCCTGGCCGTCACGCTGGGCGCTGAGGAGTCGCAGCAGAGCTGGTCGGAGCTCCTCGAGCAACTCCAGGACCGCGGCCTCGGCGGTGTCGAGCTCGTGATCGCCGATGAGCACGCAGGCCTGGCAGCTGCGGTCCGCCGCTTCCTGCCCGAGGCACGCCGTCAGAGGTGTACGGTCCATCTGCAGCGTAATGTGGGGGCGAGGGTCCCCCACCGCCTACGCAAGCGCGTGGCGCGTGAGGTCTCGGTGATCTTCCAGACATCCGGACTCGCCGAGGCGAAGAAGCTCCTGGGCGAGTTCGGCGCACGCTGGAAGAAGGAGCTGCCCGAGGCCGTGGAGGTCCTGGAGCGGGGCTTCGGGGCAGCGACGCAGTTCTACGCGTTCCCCGAGGCGCACTGGCCCCGGCTGCGTACCACCAACAGCCTCGAGCGGCTGCACGGCGAGATCAAACGCAGGATCAAGGCCGCCGGCGCCTTCCCGGACCGGGCCAGCGCCCTCAGGCTCATCACGGCCGTCGCACTCAGGACCACACACGTCTGGGGCGACCGGCGTTACCTCGACCTCTCACTCCTCCAGAAACAGGAGGTCGCCCAAGCAGCCTAGCCGAAGGCGAGGAGCTTCCTCCGCTTTTACACACAAATCGGGACTTGACCCCGGGAAGGCGGCGTGCAGGTCATGACCGACGAGCAGATCCAGGCGGTCTGTGCCGAGGTACGTGCGGTCGGGCTGCGTACCGTCGTGCACGCCTACGGGACCCCGAGCCTGACGGCGACCATCCAGGCGGGGTGCGGTGGGATTGAGCACGGAAACCGGTACAGCGACGCGGTGATCGATCTGATGGTCGAGCGCGGCACTTATCTGGACCCGCACCTAGGGTTGATCTATGCCAACTACTTCGACAACAAGGAGCGCTTCCTGGGCCGCGGCAACTACACCGAGGAAGGGTTCACGTTGATGGAGGAGGCGCGGGGCATCGGGTATGGGACGTTCCAGCGGACCCTCGCGCGCGGCGGTGTGCGGGTAGTCTACGGCACCGACGCAGTGGCGGGGGCCCACGGACACAACGCCGAAGAGTTCATCTATCGGGTCCGCGACGGCGAGCAGGACCCAATGGACGCGATCATCTCGGCGACCTCCCGTGCCGCCCAGTCACTCGGGCTCGGCGACCAGGTCGGAACGGTCCGGCCTGGTCACGAGGCGGATCTCGTCGCGGTCGTCGGTGACCCGCTCGATGACATCACCGCGGTCCGCGACGTCCGGTTCGTAATGAAGGGCGGAGTCGTCTACAAGAACCTCGCACGGTAACTGGGAGCTTCTCTAGACTCTCCCGGCCGAGTCGCCGCCTGAAGGTGCCGGCACCTCAGGTAAACTACTTGCTGGTGAGCCACTCCATGGCTGAGCGTCGCGTTCCGAAGTAGGCCGTCGGGTATGTCGCGGGACCCTCCGTAGCCGGGGGTGCACCGATCGCTGGCATGCCCGCCGGCATGAGAAACGCGAAGCGTTCCACGCCCGCGGCATTGTAGCGGGGGATGATGTTCGCGTCCCTCCAGCCCGCGTCCATTCGTTGCATCGGCATGAGGAAAGTAAGACCGTCGACGAGCACCCTGGATCTGCCCGTCCGCTCGACCTCGGCTGCGAACCGGGACAACCAGTCGTTGAACTCGTCGCCGCTCATGGTTGCCGTGGAATCGAACCAGCGTATCTCGATGGTGTCGTGCTCGGGTCGCTCGATGACCTCCCCCCAGTCGTCTGTGAACGCGATGCTCGCCATGCTCAGCCCGTTGCCTTCATGGCCGCCATGATTTTCTCGGAAGGGCTGCTCTGACCGAGCACCTTCTGGAGAGCCGCGATGGACCCCAGATGGTATCCCTCGTGGAATGCGAGGAACGCGAGCTTGTCTCGCACGCACTCTTCCGCGTGCGGGCCGCCGCTTACGGGCGCGGCGAGGGCCTCCTCGGTCGCGGACGCAAGCGCGCTCATGAATCGCTCGCTCACGCTGCTCCACTGCTCGCTCAGTTCGGCGGTGGTGGGATAGTCTCGGCCATCGGTCGCCGGGCTGCTCGCGAACATGGTCTCGTACGGATTGTCGTCGGCCTGACTCAGCATCTGAAGGCCCACGTGCCGGTAGGACAGGAGGTGGCCCAGGTGCCAGGCGATAGACGGCCCCTCTTCGTTCCGTGCCCGAGTGCGGGCGACGGCATCGGACAGGTCGTCCAGAATCAAGGGAATGAGGTGATCGGTGGTGCCGAAGATATTCATGAGGGGTGCTGCGCTGTTCGCCATGATTTGCTCCTGAGGATTGAATTCGCGATGTCTCTAGTCTCTCGACGAACGACCCTTGCGAAAAGATGCGGCTCGACGCCGGAAGGACGGATGGAGGAGTCGTGGCGATCCTTTTCGGGGGTTCGATCGTCACTCTTTGTAGGAACGTCTTCGACGTAGGGAGAGGCGTCATCGGCCCCGGAGAGCGCGTGGAGACCGAAATACAGGCGGCGGCACGAAAGGCTTTCGACGACTTTGTGTGCGACGTACGCACCGACCTCCACCGGTACTGCTCGCGGATGGTGGGGTCGTCGATCGAGGGCGAGGACGTCGTTCAGGACGTGCTCGCGAAAGCGTTCTATCAGCTCTCCGAGCTGGGCGGCGTGGCGAACCTCCGTGGTTGGCTCTTCAGAGTCGCTCACAACAAGTCGCTTGATCATCTGCGGCGTTATGACCTGAAACACGGGGAGGCGCTCGAATCCGAGATGGCGGCTCCGGACCCGATCGATGCGCTCGAGCAGGCGGAGTTGACGAAATTGGGGTTGTCCTACTTCGCGAAGCTGACCCCTATGCAACGCAGCTGCGTCATTCTGAAGGACGTGCTCGACTATTCGCTCGCCGAGATCTCGGAAGTTCTCGACTCCAGCCTCCCAGCCACGAAGGGTGCCCTGCACAGGGGCCGAGCGAGTCTCCGGCGCACGGCGGCTTCGGTCGAGGGCAGGACGCCGGCCGTTCTGACGGAGGCCGAACAGGGGTTGCTCTCGCGCTACGCCGAGCGATTCAACGCCCACGATTTCGAGGGTCTGCGCGATATGCTGGCCGAGGACGTCCGACTCGAGGTCGTGGGCCGGTTCCAGGCTCGAGGGACCCAGCCGACCGGTCGGTATTACACCAACTACAGAAAGGCTCCGGAGTGCCGACTCCGCCCCGGGGTGGTCGAGGGGCGTCCAGCATTGCTCGCCTCAGACGCGCCGGACGAAGTTCCGGGCTACTTCATTCTGCTAGAGTGGACTGGAGAGCGCATCTCGGCGATACGTGACTATCGCTATGCCAGGCACGTGATGGTCGAAGCCGACTAGCCGCTTCGAGCTTCGTCCCGCTCGTTCAGCGCCACCATCATCCCATTAAAGGCCGTCTCGAGTTCCCGAAGATGTTTATCGCTCCGTCGGAATGCCACACGTCGATCCATGTCGCCGCCCTCGACATCATTGAAGGCCCGTTTCAGGTGTACCATCGGCCCCGCCACTCGTGCGGTCGTGACGATCGCGAGCCCAATGCCCACCAAGGCGATTATGGACGATCGGGTAAGAAGGAAGAACCAGACCGCTCCGTGCAACGATGCCGGCACAATGCCGCTCATCATCATGGAGACCATGAGGACCGGTGCTGACAGCACCAGCACGACGACCCAGACGCCAGCGACCGGGATCACGGCTGGCAGAGTGTGCTTGAACCCGCTTCCGCGGATTTCATTTTCATCGCCATGTCTTTTCCGCCTGTAAGTGCGATCTCGTTGTGACGCCGCTGGGCTGCGACGCACGGTCCCCATCCTGTGCCTCGGGTCCGCCAACGGCGAAAATTGAGGCTATTTCCACCTTAACAGGTGCGGTAGGGCTTTTCTACGAAATTCTTGGGGGCGGTCTCTATCGGCCCTGGATCGCTTGCCAACGAGCCGCGCCGCGGCGAAGCTCAACACATGTCGATCGTCCGTTCGGTGGCCGCCGCAGCGGCTCTCGCCGCCAGCCTGGTCGCTGGGCCCATCCAGGGCCAAATCCCGGGCGTCTCACCGTTGTGCGCGGACCGGGGGCCAGCGGTAGGTGCATCCCCCTTCGATGCGGGGGTCGCCCAGCCCTCCGGTCGGGGGGTCGGCCCGATCGCCCCGCGTCGGACCTCTACTGCATCGATCTCCTTTCGACTCGGCGCGGAGGTGACGCCACCGGGATCGTGGAACTGACTCGCCCCTGGTCGCCCTTCGGGGTCACGGTCACGGCTGAGGGGCGCCATCGCCACGAGCTGACGGCGTGGATCGCGGGACTCCCCGATCCCGCAACGCTCGGGCCCTACACGACGTACGTCGCGTGGGCCACCCCGCTGGTCCTCGACCCCGTGGTCAAGCTCGGGGAGATCCGGAACGGCCGGAACGACCTGGGCGAAGTCACCTTCAACAAGTATCTGGTGCTCGTCACTGCGGAGGCGTCAGCGGAGGTCTCGGAGCGCACGGGCCCTCTCGTGATCCGCGGACGCTCACCGTCTAGCCGGATGGAGTCTCACGACCTCTTGGCGATGGCCCCCTCCGCGGAATCGGGGGGGGAGCTGGCCGTCCACGAATTTGCCGACCAGTGGTCTCTCCCGCCGATGTACGATGGCGTGCCCAGGCTCCCGGGAATCATGGGCGCGCGTCCCCGCGCCCAGCCGCTGCTCCCGACCATGGACCTCGCTGTGGACCTCGCTGATGTCCCGGAAGCGGAGCCGAGCGGAGTCGTGACGCTCCCGAATGGCGGAACGCTCGACCTGACCGCTGCTCTCGTCAAACGCGAGATCGGGGGCCGTGAGCTCCTGATGTTCGGCTTCAACGGGCAGATTCCGGGCCCGCTCATCTCGGTTGGGCAACGGTCTACCATCTTCGTGAACTTCACGAACGACACACCCTTTCCGAGCACCGTGCACTGGCACGGAGTGCGCCTCGACAACCGATACGACGGCGTGCCTAGAGTCACCCAGGACCCGGTGCAGCCCGGCGAGACGTTCCGCTACCAGATCTACTTCCGTGACGCCGGTATCTACTGGTATCACCCGCATCATCGGGAGGACGTTCAGCAGGAGCTCGGGCTCGCCGGCAACGTGCTCGTCGAGCCGCTTGCCGCCGACTATTACGGCCCAGTGAACCGCGAGGAGGTGGTCATGCTCGACGACCTACTCCTGACCGAGAGCGACGTGGTCACCGAGAGCGGCGTCGTGCCGTTCGGGAACGAGTCGGCCAACTACATGCTCATGGGCCGCTTCGGCAACGTCTTCCTCACGAATGGCGAGCCCGAATGGGGGCTGGAGGTCGACGCCGGCGAGGTCGTGCGCTTCTTCTTCACCAACGTCTCGAACACCCGGACGTTCAACGTTTCGTTCCGCCCGACGGCCGAAGCGTCGGCACCTCCCCTCCCGATCAAGGTGATCGGCTCAGACGTCGGCAAGTTCGAGCGAGAGACCATGGTCGAGAGCGTCGTGCTCGCTCCTGCCGAGCGGTACGTGGTCGAAGTCCTCTTCAGCGAGCCGGGAGCGTACGCCTTCACGAACCACGTCCAGGGCATCAACCACCGGATGGGCGTATTCCTCGAGGAGGTCGCCCAACTGGGGACGGTTGATGTGTCTGGGGCCCCCACCGCCGAGGACCACGCCCCCGCCTTCGAGACCGTCCGGGCGAACGAAGAGGTCATCTCGGACATCGACCGGTACCGCTCCGAGTTCGACCGACCGCCGGATCACGAGCTCACGCTCACGCTCGAGGTCGACGGTCTTCCCATGGCTATCGAGCAGTCGATGAACCTCGATTGGATCTACTTCAACCCTGTGGAGTGGACCGGCACCATGCCGGTGATGAACTGGGCGACCACGGGCGCCGAAGTGGGCTGGATTCTCCGGGATGCCGCGTCCGGCGCCGAGAACATGGACATCACATGGAGCTTCCGCGCCGGTGACGTGGTCAAGATCCGGCTCCACAATGACCGGAGCGCCTTCCACGCGATGCAGCACCCGTTGCACATCCACGGGCAGCGCTTTCTGGTTCTGGCTCAGAACGGCGAGCCGAACCTGAATCTGGTTTGGAAAGACACCGTGCTTTTGCCGACCGGCTCCACGACCGATATCCTCCTTGAGCTGTCTAACCCCGGTCGCTGGATGGTCCACTGTCACATCGCGGAGCACCTCGAATCCGGCATGAAGTTCGTCTTCGACGTTGAAGGAAACTGAGATGAAGACCTTAGCTGCATCCGGGGTGGGATCCGTCGCTGCATCAGTAGTTGCATCCGTCGCCATGGCCGCCGCGGCCCTCGCATCCGCGGCCCCGGCTTCCGCGCAGAACTTCCAGGAGTTCATTGCGGTCGACGGGCCCCTCATCGCGCTCACGAACGCGAAGGTGATCGACGGCACGGGTGCCCCGGCCGTCACCGGCCAGACGATCCTCATCCGGGGTGAACGGATCGTCGAGGTCGGGCCGTCGAGGAGCGTGGATGTCCCGGCGGACGCCGAGGTCCTCGACCTGACGGGCCACACGGTGATCCCCGGGCTGATCGGGCTGCACGATCACAGTTACTACACCGGCGGTCGCGGTCGGGCCGCACAGATCTCGTTCTCGGGCTCGCGGCTCTACCTCGCGTCCGGCGTGACGACCATTCGCACGACGGGTGCGCGGTACCCGTATGAGGAGATCAACCTCGCGAGGGAGATCGAGGCCGGCCGAGTGATCGGACCGACGATGTTCACGACCGGCCCCTATCTGACCGGTGAGCAAGGCTCGCAGACCATGATTCACCTCCAGGGGCCCGAACACGCACGACGCGTCGTGCGCTATTGGGC
Source organism: Longimicrobiales bacterium (assembly GCA_965248195.1). Lineage (GTDB taxonomy): Bacteria > Gemmatimonadota > Gemmatimonadetes > Longimicrobiales > Gaopeijiaceae > UBA822. Next base: position 1,049,444 of record CBDFIQ010000001.1, read on the forward strand.
CGAGGAGGGAGTGAGCTGGTTCAAGGCGTACACCTGGATCTCACGGGCAGAGCTGGGCGCGGCGATCGAAGAAGCGCATGCTCACGGTGTCAAGGTCACGGCCCACCTCTGCTCCGTCGGCTACCGGGAGGCCGTAGCCCTGGGCATCGACAACCTCGAGCACGGGTTGTTCGCAAACAGCGAGTACACGCCGGGCAAACGACCCGACGAGTGCCCCGCCGGCTTCCGGAGCTCGTTGGTCGACCTCGACGTGAACGGGCCGGAGGTTCAAGCGACCTTCCGCGACATGATCGACAACGGCGTGGCGATGACCTCCACGCTCGTCGTCTACGAAATCTCCGTCTCCGAGCGCCCGCCCATCGACGAGCGCGTCTTCGATATGCTCGCGCCAGAGATCGCGGCAGAGGTACGGGAGATCTCGATCCAGCGCCGTGAGGGACGGGGCGCGATCGATCCTGCGCTCTTTGCGAAAGCGATGGAGTACGAGCGGGCGTTCGTGGACGCAGGAGGACTCCTGGGCGCGGGTGTCGACCCGACCGGATACGGTGCCGCGCCTCCCGGGCTCGGCGACCAGCGCAACTACGAGCTCCTGCTCGAGGCGGGGTTCACGGCTCCCGAGGTCGTCGAGATCATGAGCGCCAACGGCGCCAAGGTGCTCGGGATCGACGATGATGTGGGCACGGTCGAGGCCGGCAAACTAGCCGACCTGGTCGTGATCGAGGGAGACCTCGAGGCCGTTGGGAACCTGCACGGGACGAGTATCGTCTTCCGGCATGGGATCGGGTGGGACTCGGCAAAGCTGATCGACTCGATCCGGGGGATCGTCGGGATCCGCTGAGGCTTGGAGATGTTCGCGGAGTGGGGAGCCGCGGCCGTCGCGATATTGAAGTCGCAGCGCCAGCTTCGACATTTCGTGGCCCGCTGCGCGAGGGCGGCGTTCAGGCGGGCGAGGGAATCGGACGTGGCGGACAAGATGCGGCGTTTACGGGCACACTCCGCCCAAATATCCCCCACCCCCGCAGTACGCCACGTCCTGAAGCTGGATCGACAGGCCGTCGGGGTCGCTGAAGTAGAGCTCCGGCGTTCCATCCGCCGCGCCGCCGCGATTCGGCATGCGCATGGATATCCGGTGCAGTAGTGGACCCGATCGGCCCGGTTCGGTGCCTCTCGGCGTGATGCCGTGCTCCTCCAAGGCGCTCTGAATACGCTCGACGTCGAAATTCTCGAGGGTAAGACAGGCGTGATTGATGCGTGCCGGACCGGTCCCCCCCCCGCCACCGCCGGTGAACATCAGGAAGTGCACGCCGGGACCGACACCCATCAGGGGCGAGGCGGCCTGGTAGGTCTGGGTGTCCATACCGAACGTCTGCTGGTAAAACGCGTTTGTGCGCCCGGGATCGGGCACGTTGATCGTGAGGTGGCTCAGACCGCGGAGCGCGATCGATCCGCTTCGCGGAGCGGGCTCTAGGGCGGCGCAGCGGTCGCCGAGCAGACCGCCTCCTCCACAGTACCGCGGATCCTGCAACTGAATGACCAGACCGTTGGGATCGCCGATGTGGAGCTCGGGTGTGTCTCCCCGCGTGGTCGCGCGCAGCCGCCCCGGACCACCGCTCAAGCCCTGGCCTCGTCCGCCTGGTATCACGTCGTGACCCGCCAAGGTCCGCACGGCACGATCGATATCGAAGTTCTCCACGGCCAGGCCGAAGTGGTCGATGTGCGGGGGCTCGGAGCCCGCCTCTCTGAGTGCCAGGAAGTGCGGCCCGTCGCCGATACGGAGAAGGATCCTCTCCCCCTGGCGCGCCTGCACGGACATGCCGAAGAGCCCCTGGTAGAAATCCAACGAGCGCTCCAGATCCGAGACGGCGAGCGTTACCTGGTGCAGCCCGCGAACACCGAGCGGAGCGGCTTGCCCGTGCGCGAGCAGACGGCGGGCGAGGGTCAGCGCCGGCAGGGAGAGAAGCAAGCTCCGGCGAGTCATCACGCCCGCGGTGCCGGCGGTCTTGGGGTCGTTGATGTGATCGCTCATGTCTCGGTCACTCCTCTCGCGCTCAAATCCTACGCACTTCCGGGGCAACAAGATGACATAGGCGCCTTGGGTGGCACAAGAAAAGTCGCTCAGGCGCCCTCGAGCAGCGTCTCTACGTGGGCGGCGGCGGCAAGTGCCGTCCCATCGACGTTGTATCCGCCTTCGAGCAGCGACACGACCCGCCCTCCGCAATAGTCGTCCGCAAGATCAAGCGAGATGCGGGTCATACGGCGGAACACGTCGTCGGTGAGATCGAAGCAACCCAGCAAGTCGTCCTGACGGCTGTCGAAGCCGGCCGACAGGATGATGAAGTCGGGGCGAAATCGGCTCACGGCCGGGAGAAGCTGAGTGTCCCATGGTCTCAGCATGTCAGCGTCCCTCGAACCGCAGTCGAGGTGCACGTTGATGTTGAGCCCCGAGCCCTCACCCTCCCCTGTCAGCGTGGGATGGCCCGTGCCCGGGTATGCGTAAAAATCGTGGGCTGAGAAAAACAGCACCGAAGGATCGTTGTAGAACGCGTTCTGGGTGCCATTCCCGTGGTGGTAGTCCCAGTCGAGGATGAGGATCTTCTCGAAGCCGTGTACCTCCTGGGCATACCGAGCGGCTATCGCAGCGGTGCTGTAGAAGCAGAAGCCCTCCTCTCGGCCAGTGTTGTTCGCGTGGTGGCCGGGGGGTCGGATGGCGCAGAAGACGTTACGTACCTCCCCCCGCGCCACGGCGTCGACGCCCCCGAGCGCGCCCGCTACGGTCAGCTCGGCCACGGGACCGGTGATCGGGATCGCCTGGACTGACTCGACGTGCTCTGGGGTGTGGTGTCCCCGAATCGAGGGGACGGGATCCGACATGACGGGAATGGGTGTGAGCTCCCGGTCGAGGCCTCGTGCCGCGAACATCTCACGGATCCTCCGCAACCGGAGCGGCCTCTCGGGGTGTGGCGCCCCGCCCCTTGCCGGCAGAACGTGATCGAGGTAGCGCTCGTCGTACACCAGCCCGGTGCCTCGTGCTTGAGCCGTTGACGGGCTCGTGCGCGCGGATGACGTCCGGGCAGACGATGCACCCATTCTGATAGCCGGGATCGCACCCAGTCCCAGGAGGCCTTGGGAGGTCCGAGCCAGAAATTCCCTCCGCGTCTTCATGGCGTTCGCTCGTGTGCTCGCGTGATGGGCGGGTGAATTCTGAGCTTCCCGCCGTTCCTTCGTCCGTGCATTACCATGCGTGTCCATGGGGTCGGATGCAAACTGGCCCGCTCGGCTGTATCCTTGGGTTCATGAGTGACGCCGATCGATTTCAGCGGGTGATCCGGAGCATCGACGAGGCCAACGGCGAAGACCCGAATTCCGAGGTCGTCGACGGGGTGGCGCAGCCCAAAGAACTGGTTTACGGAATGAGGATGCAGAGATGGGTCGAGGAGCTGGACCCGCGGGCTCCCGAAGCACTGCGCATCGCCGCCCGGAGCCAGCACATCCGCAGGTGGGAGATTCCGCGTAGCGATTATCCCATGGACAGGAAGGGGTACCTCCGTTGGCGTACAACGCTTTATGCGTTCCATGCGGACAGGGCGTCAGAGCTTCTTCGGGCCCGGGGTTATGACGATGAGACGATCGAGCGCGTCAGGACGCTACTCCAGAAGAGAAATCTCCGCACCGACCCCGACGTCCAGACCCTCGAGGACGCCGCGGCGCTCGTCTTCCTGGTCCATCATCTCGATGATTTCCTGAAACGTGACGACATCGGAGAGGAAAAGGCCATCGCCATCATCCGCAAGACGTGGAAGAAGATGACCGAGCGTGGCCACGAAGCGGCATCGGCCTTGGAGCTTTCGGCGGAGTCGAGCGCGTTGCTGAAGAAGGCGTTGGCGGGCTAGCCGTCGGAGCGACCCGCGCCCACCGGCCTCTCGGCCTCCAACTCCCGGACGGACCTTTGCACCAGCTCCACCAGAGATGTGCTGAAATCCGCCTCGTTTTCCTCGAACCAGGCCCGCCACGAGGGTGTGCGCAGATGTCTCTTGAGCGTGTCTCTGTACGAATGCCACATCTGCCGGTCCAGAACTCCCACACGGTACTGGTACACGAGGTTTCCGAAATGCCGGTAAACGGCGGTCATGTAAGCGTCCCAACGGACCACCTCCATCGGCGACAGGCTCGATGGATCCCGCTCCGCACGGTGGAGGAACTCGGCGAAATCGGCATCCCTGAAGGAGTGCTCCAGGATCCGGATGCTGTTCTCGGTCATGGAGTTGAAAGATGCGGCCCGGACGGAGATCGTATTCTGGCTCATCTGGCGGGCCAGGTAGACAAGGGAAATGACCACGCCCAGGGCGCCCACGAACTCGCCCAGGCTGCCGAGGTCCTGGAAGGTGAATTGACTGAGCACTTGAGACTATCGTCCTTATTCCAATAGTGATCGGCTCGCGCGGCGTTCGGAGGGCGAGCTCCCGAAGAAGATACCGATGTCATCCGTTGTTCCCCAACCCTGCCTTGCGGGTTTGCTTGCGCGGGGGAACTCTTCAGGCGGGGTACGAGTTCGGCAACAGATCGTCGCTGTAGGCATCCGCACGCCGGGCGATGGGCTTGAAGGAGCGTGTCGTCTGGGCGGCTCCGGGGGTCGAAACATGGAAAAAAAAGGTTCGAAAGAGTTTCCTTCCTTTGCTTCGGCCTGGCTTTGGCCACGGTAGCCGTAGCGGCGTGCTCAGATGCGGTGCGACCGTCTGGGGATGGGGGTGGCGGAGGAGTGGCCCAGCTTACCGCGCTGTGCCAAGAGCTTCAGCTGAGTCTCAAGTCTGGGGCTCCGAAGGACGCAATTCCTGCGCTTTCGAACCCTGATTTTATCCCGCCGGATCATAGGGATGCCGCATACCTGCTCCCCACCGACCGTGTGATCGGGATCGAAATCAACGACGAGTACTTGGCCTTTCCGCATAACATCCTCTGGTGGCATGAGATCGCTAACATGGACGAGCTCGGTCTGGCGGTCACCTACTGCCCGCTCACCGGGTCCAGCATGGTCTTTCATCGCGAGGTGGTAGCCGGTGACGAATTCGGGGTATCCGGGCTGCTCTTCAAGAACAATCTGGTGATGTACGACCGCGCCGGTCCGAGCCTAGAGGAGTCCCTGTGGCCCCAGATGCTGGCAGGAGCGCGCTGCGGCCCCTCGGAGGGTGATGACTTGGCGATGTACCCGGCTCTGGAGATCGAGTGGGCCGACTGGGTGGCGCTCCATCCGGACACGCGGGTCCTGAGCGGGGCCACCGGGTTCGAGAGGAACTACACACGCTATCCGTATGGGGACTATGAAGTGGAGGACAACAGGTCCCTCTTAGACCCCATCGATGAGCTCGATGACCGCAGACCTCCGAAGGAGCGGGTGCTGGGGATCCTGTTCAGGGATGGGGGCGGGATCGCCTTCCCCTTCGGCGCCCTCCGTAGTGTGGGCGACCTCGCGGCGATCCACGCGACCGCTGGCAGCGCCGATGAGGACAGCGCTATAAGCCTGCCGATCGTCGTGTTCTGGGATAACGAAGCGGCTGCGGCGATGGCGTATGGGACTACGATCGCCGGCCAGTCACTGACCTTCGAGGTAAGGGACGGCGCCTTCGTGGATCGAGAGACGGGGAGTCGGTGGAGCATCGAGGGGACGGCGGTCTCCGGCCAGTTGGTCGGTAATAGCCTTTATAAGGTTCCCGAGGCTTATGTGTCGTTCTGGTTCGCCTTCTCGACGTTCTTCCCGAATCCCACTCTGTGGCTTCCGTGAGAATCCGAAATGCTTGAAACAGTCGAGGAGTTCGCGGGCCGGCATATCGACGGCCTCTATCACGACGCGCTTTTTCTCCACGCGGGCGACGAACCACTCGCGGAGGATCTCGTTCTGTGGACTCTGACCGGGGCATTCGAGGCGTTCCGGCATTTTGAGGAGGAGAGCCCGCCCGAGCACTGGCTCGAGGAGAAGCTGATTGAGATCTTCTTGGCTCGCACGGCGTCCGGCTCGACCGATGATGGGTCCACCGACACTTTCTCGGGCGATGAACTTTCGACCGACGATGTGTCGGCCGGTGATGTTTCAATGGACGACGTCCGGCGGGATGTCATGTCGAGCCACGAGCTTTCTTCGGGTGCGGTGGAGATCGACCCCGAGGCTCTTCTCCAGGCAGCGGAGAACATGCCCCCTTTGGCTCGCACGGCGATCTGGCTCGTGGTGTTCCGTCGCTGGTCCTACGGGGATGCCTCCAGCCTGTTGAAGACGGATTTGTATGGACTGAAGGATCTACTGCGGTACCGGCGAATGTTACTCACAGCGGTCGTACGGGGATCGGTGGACAGGAACGGTACCGACCACGACGGAAGGCATTAGAAGAATGGAAGGCATGAACTGCTCCGAAGCGAGGTACGCGCTCTGGCCTCCTGAACGGCCGCGGCTCGCCGAGGCCGAGGTACTCGAGGCTCGTCGGCACGTGCAGGGGTGTCCGGCCTGCGAGTCCTACCTGGCGCAAGACCGCAGCCTACTCGACGCATACCAGCGTGCGGGCAAGGAGCGAGCGCCCCAGATCCTTCGCGAGCGTGTCTTCGATGCACTGGCTAGGGAGAGGGCAAAGGGTCTCGGTCTCACGCCATCAGGCGGCGCGTCAGCGGTGGCCGAGGCACCGCCCGGCGTCGAGGGGCCGCCCAGGAAGAACGTCTCCCGTCGGTGGATTCTTGCCGCGGCGGCGTCGGTCGTCGGCCTCATCGCCGGTGGGTCCGTCGTGTTTCTCCAGAGTGCGACCGAGTCGCGGAACCGCGGCGGGCTGTTTGCGGAGGATTACCTCCGTCGGGCCGTCGCACAGGAGAGGATCGTCAGTTCCGACGCCGCTGAAATCAGCCGTTTCCTGACCCGGGAGCTGGGGCGTGCCATCAGGCCGCTACAGGTTGCCGGGCTCCGTCTGACCGGCGCCGAGATCTGTCTGATAGAGGGTCGGCGCGGAGCGATGATCCAGTACGTCGAGGACGGGCGCGAGATCTCCCACTACCTGATTCCCCGGGAGGGAACTGAACCGCGCGACCCGGAACCCGCCGCTGCGTGGAGCTCGAGCGGCAGCGCCGGTGGGCCGTCGCTCATCACGTGGGCGACGGGCGAGATCGAGCAGGCGCTCGTCGGTGACATTCCCGAGGCCCACTTGATGGAGTTGGCCAGGAACGCTTCGCTGTAAGTGGGTAGGGGCGCTGTAAGTGGTCAGGGGCCGTCGCTCACCCATCCACCTCCTGTAGCACCGCCTCTATGATCGGGTCGATGGAAGATCCGAATCCATAAAAGCTCTTCACCACGCGTAGATCACGGTCCAGGACGATCGTGTACGGGAGGCCCCGGTAGTTGTATCGGCTTCTCAAGCGTCCCCCACCGGTGCCGCTCTCATAGCCGACGCCCCCCACCTCCTCGATGAACGCCAGTCCGGCGCCGGGAGCGACGTCCTCGTTCAACCCCACGATGATAGCCCGCTCGGGATCCAGCTCACGTGCGAAGGCGTCCAGGAGCGGCATCTCCCTGCGACACGGGCCGCACCAACTCGCCCAGAAGTTTACGACGACAACCTTGCCGCGATGCTCCGTGCGCCGGCCACTTTTGCGAGCGAAGCCCGGGTGGCTGCCACCACCTCGTCGGTCGTCACGCCGAAGCGCTCGTAGAGCGTCTCGGCAGGGGCCGAGGCCCCGAAGTGGTCGACGCCCACCGCGGTGCCGGTCTCACCGACCCAGCGCGCCCATCCGAACGTGGATCCTGCCTCGACCGCCACGCGGGCGTGCACCTCGGAAGGAAGCACGGCGTCGTGGTATGCCTGGTCCTGCTGCGCGAAGAGGTACCAACTCGGCATGCTGACCACGCGAGTGGCGATCCCGTCGGCTTCCAGGGCCTCTTTGGCATCCAGCGCGATCCCGACCTCGGATCCGCTCGCGATGAGGACGACCTGGGGTGTGGAGCCCGAGGCCTCGGCCAGCAGGTAGGCGCCCTTGCGGGCCCCATCAGCCGAGGCGAGTACCGTTCGGTCCAGGGAGGGGACGCCCTGCCGGGTGAGTGACAGCCAGGTGGGCCCGTCTGTCCGTTCCATCGCGATCCGCCACGCAACCGCGGTTTCGGCCGCGTCCGCGGGCCGTAGGTCCAACAGATCCGGCATGCTCCGGAGGCTCATGAGCTGTTCGATCGGCTGGTGGGTGGGGCCGTCCTCTCCGAGCCCGATCGAGTCGTGCGTGAACACATAGGTGACCGGCAGGCCCATGAGGGCCGCCAACCGGATGGAGGGCCGCATGTAGTCCGAGAAGATCAGGAACGTCCCGCCGAACGGGCGGATACCGCCGTGGAGCGCCAGGCCGTTTAAGACGCCGCCCATCCCGTGCTCACGGACCCCGAAGTGGATCACGCGGCCCCCCGGGTTGTCCGCCGACAGATCCCCCCCGCCGTCGATGTCGGTCTTGTTCGACGATCCGAGGTCTGCCGATCCGCCGATCAGATTGGGAACGCCTGCCGCGACGGTCTGAAGCACCTTGCCGGACCAGGACCGGGTGGCGTCGGCTTTGTCGACGTTCTCGTATCCGGGAATCTCGGCGTCCCAGCCCGGCGCCAGCTCCCCGGCCATCATCCGGTTGAACTCCTCGGCCAACTCGGGGTGCTCCACCCGATACGCCTCGAAGCGTGTGTTCCATTCGGCCTGGAGTTCACCGCCACGGTCCGTGGTGGCCCGCCACGCGGCGAGCCCGTCCGGGTCGACGTGGAACGGTTCGTATGAAGGGTACGCGAGGTTCGTCTTGGTTTCGGAGATCTCGTCCTCGCCGAGCGGAGCCCCATGCGTCGAGTGATGGCCCGCTTTGTTGGGGCTGCCCTCGGCGATCCGGGTCGTCATGACGATCAGCGAGGGGCGAGCGGAGTCGGCGCGGGCGGCCGTGAGTGCCTGGTCGAGCGCGGCGAGATCGGTGCCGTCGTCGACGTGCTGAACATGCCACTGATATCCGCGGAAGCGATCGGCCTGATCCGTCGACGTGCTCAGGTCGGTGGCGCCCTCGATGGTGATGCGGTTGTCGTCGAAGATCCAGATGAGCTTGCCGAGCCTCTGGTGCCCTGCCAGCGCGGCCACCTCGTGGGAGATGCCCTCCATGAGATCTCCGTCCGAGCAGAACGCATACGTGTTGTGGTCCACCACGTCGTGGCCGGGCCGGTTGAAGCGTGCGGCCAGCCATCGCTCGGCGAGCGCCATCCCCACGGAGTTCGCGACGCCCTGGCCGAGAGGCCCGGTGGTCGTCTCGACCCCCGGCGTGTGCGTCAGCTCGGGATGCCCCGGTGTGAGTGATCCCCACTGCCGGAAATTCACGATCTCCTCCATCGGGAGGTCGTAGCCCGTCAGATGAAGCAGCGAGTAGATGAGCATCGACGCATGGCCCACCGACAGCACGAAACGGTCCCGGTCGGCCCACCCCGGGTCGGCCGGGTTGTGCCTCAGGTGCTGGGTCCAGAGCAGATACCCCATCGGAGCGAGCGCCATGGGCGTGCCCGGATGGCCGGAGTTGGCCTTCTGAACCGCGTCCATCGAGAGCACGCGGACCGCGTCGATACAGAGGCGGTCGAGCTCGGGTGAGAGGCGGGTGGGGGACTCGGGCATTAGGCTTGCTCCACTTAGGCTTGCTCCACTACGAAGTTCAGGAGGCGGTCGGGTACGTAGATGACACGCTTCAGCGTGGCGCCGTCGAGGTAGCGTACGACGTTCTCATCGGATCGCGCTGCGGCTTCGGCCGCGTCCTGATCCATCCCGGCTGGTCCCTCGACGGTGGCACGGAGCTTCCCGTTCACCTGGACGGCCAGCTTCACGGAGGTCTCACGCGTCTTGGCCTCGTCGAAAGTGGGCCAGTTGGCCCCGTCGAAGATGCCACCGTCGTGGCCCAGACGCTCCCACAGCTCTTCCGCCAGGTGCGGAGCGAAGGGCGCGATCATCACGACCAGGGGCTCGACCTCGCTACGGGTGGTCGTGCGGCCACCCGCGCGCACCGCGTTCAGATACTCCATCATGGCGGCGATCGATGTGTTGAAGCCGAGCTCGGGCATCTGCCGGGTCACTTGGCGAATGGTCTGATGGAGCTTGCGCTCGACGTCCGGGTCGGCCGCGGCCCCGCCGCCGGAGTTCCCGTCGCTACCGGGGCCGACGTCGTTCTTCAGCGCGGTGGCGACCGTCTCATACAGGCGATGCAGGAACCCATGGGGTCCCTGGAGGCCCTCGTGCTGATAGTCTCCGCCCTCTTCGTACGGGCCCAGAAACATGAGGTACGTGCGGAACGTGTCGGCTCCGTACTGTTCGATGATCTCGTCCGGAATGATCACGTTTCCCCTGCTCTTGGACATCTTGGCGCCCCCCCGGATGATCATCCCGTGAGCGCGAAAGCGGCTGAACGGCTCCTCGAATTCGAGGTGGCCCAGGTCATGGAGGGCCATCGTGATGAAGCGGGCGTAGAGGAGGTGCAGGACGGCGTGTTCGTTTCCGCCGATGTAGCAGTCGACCGGCAGCCACCTGCTCATGAGCTCACGGTCGAAGGCCACGTCATCGTGATCCGTCGAAGGGTAGCGCAGGAAATACCAGGCGCTGTCCAGGAACGTGTCCGAGACGTCGGTCTCTCGGCGAGCGGGGGCACCGCACTGGGGACACTCGATCCGGTACCACTCCTCGACTCGCGCCAGTGGGCTCACGCCGGAATCGTCCGGCTTGAAGTCCTCGACCCTGGGCAACAGCACCGGCAGATCCGCCTCCGGCACGGCCACCGGTCCGCACGCCTCACAGTGGATGATGGGGATGGGTGGCCCCCAGTAGCGTTGCCGCGAGATGCACCAGTCGTGAAGGCGGTAGTTCACCTTGGTCTCGCCGCGTCCGTCCTCGGCCAACCAAGCCGCGATGGCCGGCTTGGCGTCGGCAACGGCCATTCCGTCGAAACGCCCGGAGTTCACCATCACGCCGTCGCCCGCGTACGCCTCGGAAAGCGGCGTGTCCGCTCCGTCACCCTCGCCTGCCACGACGCGCACGATGGGCAACCCCATGGCTTCGGCGAAGTCGAAGTCGCGCTCGTCGTGACCGGGAACCGCCATGATGGCTCCGGTTCCGTACTCCATGAGCACGTAGTCGGCGACCCAGATGGGAATCGGCTGCCCGGTGGCCGGGTTCAGGCAAGACCCGCCCGTATACACGCCCGTCTTGGTCTTCTCGACCTTCTGGCGCGCCACGAGGTCCTTGGCGGCCGCCTGCTCCCGGTAGGCCGCCACGGCTTCCGCCTGCTCCTCGCCCGTGACCTCGTCCACCAAGGGGTGCTCGGGTGAAAGCACCATATAGGATGCGCCGAACACCGTGTCGGGCCGTGTGGTGAAGACCTCGATCTGGGGGCGGTCCGCAAAAACCTCTCCATCCGCCACGGACCGGGTCGGGGAGCCCACGCCACCCCCTTCTTCCACTTGTCCCGGAGTCAGGATCGGGAAGTGCAGGACGGCTCCCTCGCTTCGGCCGATCCAGTTTTGCTGCGCCTTCTTGGTGGTCTCGGACCAGTCGAGCCGCCCTAGATTGTCGAGCAGCCGCTGAGCGTACTCCGTGATCCGGAAGAACCACTGTGCGATGCGCCGCTGCTCGACGGGCGTCTGGCAGCGTTCACACCGTCCCGAGATGACCTGCTCGTTCGCCAGGACCGTCATGCACGAGGGGCACCAGTTGACCGGCGCCTCCTTGCGCACAGCCAGCCCCGCGTTGAACAGCTGGAGGAAGATCCACTGCGTCCAGCGGTAGTAGTCGGGGTCGGTGGTGTCGAGCGAATGGTCCCAGTCGAACATCCCACCGATGCGCCGTAGCTGCCGCGTGAAGTTGGCCACGTTCGACGGGATGAGGTCCATCGGGTGAACGCCCCGCTTGAGGGCGAAGTTCTCCGAGTGGATACCGAACGCGTCGAAGCCGATCGGCTCGAAGACCCGCTTACCCGTGAGGCGTTGAAAGCGTCCGTGGACGTCCGCGCCCGTAAACGCATAGATGTTGCCCACGTGGAGCCCCTCGGCCGAGGGGTAGGGGAACATCATCAATTGGTAGTAACGGTCTTCGGCGGTCCGTAGGGTGTCGCCGGGGAAGCCGTTGGTGCCCAGCTCATCCCATCGACCCTGCCACCTGGCCTCTACTTCGGACGGGTTATAACCGCCGGTTCCGTCGCTGCTCATCTATATCTGAAAGAAGGCCGTGCCGCGCCTCAAAGAGGGCCATACCGCGCCTGAAAGAGGGCCCTGCCGCAGGAAGTGCGAAAAAATCATCCCAAGCAAATTTCGCCCCTAACCTATACCGGGGGCGGGGGCATCACAACGCGTCGAAGCCCGCATATTACGCGGCTAGGGTTCGGACCGGCGTCCCTCGGCTTAGACAAGCGCGTCCGCGGAGCGTGACAGGTGGTTCGTCACCCCACGGCGGGCCGGAGTGATGCGTCCCATGCCGCCATGGCCAGGCCCCAGGCTCGGGGGCTCCGTTGGGGCATGGTGACCCGCGTTGTCGCAGCTATCCGTAGACTGCTGGAAGAGGACCGCATCGAGATCACGCTCCAGCCCGGGTTCACGCCGGCGGAGCTCGACGTGGTGCGAGCGCTACCGCAACCCCAAGCACCGCGCGCTACTCATGCTTCTCTACTCCGCCGGACTCCGCGTGGGCGAGGTCGTTCGCCTGAAGTCTCCCGATCTGGATGTGGAGCGCGGACTCATTCGGGTCCGGCGGGGCAAGGGGGGCAAGGATCGCTACACCCTTCTCGCACAGCGCGCCGTAGAGGCCGTGCGCATCTACCGGGACGCATACCGCACCGACCGGTGGCTATTTCCCGGTGACCGTAGCGGTCGGCATCTTACGACGCGGTCGGTTCAACGTGTCGTAAAGAACGCCGCAAAGGCCGCCGGGATCGAAAAGGACGTCACAACCCACACCCTCCGGCACAGCTTCGCGACCCACCTGCTCGAGGGCGGCACGAACCTCCGTGTCATCCAGGAGCTCCTGGGTCACCAAAGTGCGCGCACCACCCAGATCTACACGCACGTGGCTCAGTCGACGATCGGGGCCGTGCGGAGTCCGTTGGACAACCTCGAGTGAGAGTCGCCTGCGCGTAACTTGCGTGTGGCGCTGGCCGGGTGAACGTTACGGTTGCGTTGTGGACCCCACGGCGGGTGGCGTCGCCTACTGGAGCACGCGTAGCCGGTCCCGGTGGGTGACCCAGAACGTGACATCACCGTCGCGAACCCTCCCGCGAGGGGAGTGGGAGGCGACAGAGGGCTACGCAAACAACGAGTTGAACTAAACCGCTACGCGGTGGGTGGTGAGGGCTCGCGGTGGGTGGTGATTCCGGTGTCTGAGTAGGGCCGAGGTTCCGAGGACTGGGCGAGTAGGTTGCGTGCCCCAACGCAACCCAGTCGAGGAGGGACCGATGAGCGAGCTACGGCAGAAGATGCTGACGGATCTGAGGGTCCGGAACTACGCAGAGCGCACGCAGGCGATCTACATCAGACGTGTCGCCGGTCAAGTCCCGATTTGTGTGTAAAAGCGGAGGAAGCTCCTCGCCTTCGGCTAGGCTGCTTGGGCGACCTCCTGTTTCTGGAGGAGTGAGAGGTCGAGGTAACGCCGGTCGCCCCAGACGTGTGTGGTCCTGAGTGCGACGGCCGTGATGAGCCTGAGGGCGCTGGCCCGGTCCGGGAAGGCGCCGGCGGCCTTGATCCTGCGTTTGATCTCGCCGTGCAGCCGCTCGAGGCTGTTGGTGGTACGCAGCCGGGGCCAGTGCGCCTCGGGGAACGCGTAGAACTGCGTCGCTGCCCCGAAGCCCCGCTCCAGGACCTCCACGGCCTCGGGCAGCTCCTTCTTCCAGCGTGCGCCGAACTCGCCCAGGAGCTTCTTCGCCTCGGCGAGTCCGGATGTCTGGAAGATCACCGAGACCTCACGCGCCACGCGCTTGCGTAGGCGGTGGGGGACCCTCGCCCCCACATTACGCTGCAGATGGACCGTACACCTCTGACGGCGTGCCTCGGGCAGGAAGCGGCGGACCGCAGCTGCCAGGCCTGCGTGCTCATCGGCGATCACGAGCTCGACACCGCCGAGGCCGCGGTCCTGGAGTTGCTCGAGGAGCTCCGACCAGCTCTGCTGCGACTCCTCAGCGCCCAGCGTGACGGCCAGGAGCCGTCGGTGACCCTCAGGGCCCACTGCATACGCCACGAGCGCACTCACGTTCTCGACTTTGCGGGCCCAGCGGGCGTCCAAGAACGTGGCGTCCAGGTACAGATAGGGGTGAGGCCCCTCGATCGGCGCACGGCGCAGCCCTTCCACGGCCTCGTCGAGCCGTTTTGCCACACGACTCACCGTCGAGCGCCCAACACGCTCGCCCATCAGCGCCTCGGTGACGTCGCCCATCTTGCGCTGTGACACGCCGCTCACATACGCCTCGACCATCATCTCGTCGAGCTCGGGGCTCCTGCGCTGGTAGCGGCCGATCACGTCGGCCGGCGAACCGTTGTCCCGGCTCCGGGGCATGGCGACCTCGATCTGCCCCAGGCTCGTCAGCAGCCGCCTCAGGTATGTGCCGTTCCTATGGTCCTTCCGGCTTCCCACCCGCTCGAAGCGGCGTGCACCTACCATGGCCTTCAGCTCCTCTTCCAGCACCATCTCGAGCGTCAGCCGGATCGCGCCTTGAAACAGCTCGCGCAAATCATCGCGTAGCTCGTCTTGCGTGGCCCGACCGATCTCCACAATCTCTTGCATCGGAAGCTCCTCTCCGGTTCCGAGCCTGCTCTGCAGACCCGGACTCCCGGGTTCATGTGACAGTGAACAACAACAGAGGAGCTTCCGTTTTTCTTTCCCTCCTGTCCAGCTTATCCGCTTTTACACAAATCTAGGGACACTACCCTTACGACTGGTCCTCGTCGAACATGACTCGCCGCCGTATGAAGAACGCTGCCTGAAATGTTTACACACCTGTTGACCCAACCTCCTGCACGGTCACTGTACCTGTGTACTTCCCCACAAGTGGCTCAGGACCGTCAAAGAACTGAATCACCCCGGGTTTGCCGGAGACTCCATCAGTTGAGAGGATGGAGTCATGAAAAGGAAAGGACAGTACTCCCCAGAGGTACGGGAGCGAGCCGTTCGGATGGTTTTCGAGCACGAGCCTGAGTACAGCTCACAGTGGGCGGCGATCTGCTCGATCTCGGAGAAGATCGGGTGCACGGCGGAGACGCTACGTAAATGGGTTCGACGAGCGGAGCGAGACACGGGGCAACGGCCCGGTCTCAAGACAGAAGAGCGTGAGCGACTGAAGGTGCTGGAGCGTGAGAATCGTGAGCTGAAGCGGGCGAACGAGATTCTGCGTAAGGCATCGGCGTATTTCGCACAGGCGGAGCTCGACCGCCGAGTTCGGTGATGGTGGCCTTCATCGACGATTACCGGCCCACGTACGGAGTCGAGCCGATCTGCGAGGTACTGCCGATCGCTCCGTCGACCTACTACACGCACAAGGCGATGCAGGCAGATCCGACGCTACGATCGGTCCGGGCTCAGCGCGACGAGATGCTGAAGCCGGAGATCCGTCGAGTGTGGATGCAGAACTTCCAGGTCTACGGGGCGAAGAAGGTGTGGAAGCAGCTGAACCGGGAAGGCATCACCGTGGCTCGATGCACGGTGGCTCGGCTCATGAAGGAACTGGAGCTTTGTGGGGTTACGCGAGGGCGGCGCTTCAAGGTGACAACGCACACGGCGGAGGGCGACGAGCGCCCGCTGGACCTCGTGAACCGAGACTTCAGCGCGGCACGTCCCAACGAGCTGTGGGTCTCGGACCTCACGTACGTGCGGACGGGCCATGCGTTTGTCTTCGTGGCGTTCGTGATCGATGCGTTCAGCCGTCGCATCGTCGGATGGCGGGTCTCGAACTCATTACGCAGTGACTTAGCGCTCGACGCTCTCGAGCAGGCGATCTGTGAACGCGAGGACGACGCAGACAAGCGCCTGGTGCATCACAGCGACCGCGGGGGGCAGTACCTGTCTATCCGCTACACCGAGCGCCTGGCGTTGGCAGGCATCGAGCCGTCCGTAGGCAGCCGGGGGGATTCGTATGACAACGCCCTGGCCGAGACGATCATCGGACTCTACAAGACCGAGCTCATTCGTCCACGCGGTCCGTGGCGCACCCTCGAAGACATCGAGCTCGCCACCCTCGAATGGGTCTGGTGGTTCAATCACCATCGCCTCTTCGAGCCCCACGGCCATATCCCGCCGGCCGAGTACGAAGAGTTGTATTATTCGCGTCAGGACGCTCCAGGTGAGCCTCTGACACTCAAGTCAAACAGTCTCCGATGAACCCGGGGCGATTCACTTTCTTGCGAAGGTGCAAGGCTATGGGTCTGCTTCCCGTGCCGGCTATGCTCATGATGAGATGCGCAGTTGGGCGGCCTATGAGACGTCGTGGGTACGACGTTTCGAGCGCGTCTATGACATGAACGACGATGAGGTAGAGGTCCTTCGCCGCGCGGATGTGGAGCAACGGCCGTTGGTATCCGCGGAAACGGTTCGGTTCGTCATCGAGTTGCCTGACACCCTGGGTGGGGACAACCCCCAATCTGATGTTCCCGGGTTCGCCGCCGACATGCTACGATGACTGGGCGCGGGAGAATCTGGAGATGAGCCCGGGGCAAATCCGGACACCCCAGTTCGAGGGGCGCAGTTCATCTTCGCCGCGGGCCTCGCGGACGATGTCTGCGAACCGCTCGACAGGCACGAAGCCCGAACTCGCTCTGAGAAGTGCCGTCTGGCGCTTGGGCCTCCGCTACCGGGTCAGTCCTGTCGATGTTCGGGGAAAGCCCGACATGGTATTTCGGTCCGCGCGCGTCGCCGTGTTCTGCGATGGCGACTTTTGGCACGGAAAGGACTGGCTAGCCCGAAAGGCCCGGCTCGCTCAGGGATCAAACGCCGAGTATTGGGTGGCGAAGATTGAGGCTAACCGCGCCCGGGACCGGGAACACGCCGATGCGCTAAGAGCACAGGGGTGGCGGGTGCTACGCTTCTGGGAATCCGATATCCATCGCGATGTTGACAAGTTGGCTTCCAAGGTGGTTAGCGCTGTGAAGTCGGCACGTCCGGATTGAGCTCCGGGCGCCTTCGGCGCCCTCCGCTCGTCTCGCGGAGGACATCTGGATCTATCGAAAACTTTGCCGACGCTCGGCTCGAACCTACGGTTCTGTCGTGCGACTCCGTCGCCCGACGCGTGCTCGCCTGCGGCGACCCCGCTGAATCCGGCCGCCCCGCCTGAGTCTCCGCAATGACGAAAGGCCCCACAGCGAACAAAGTGCTGCGGAGCCTCAGTCGGGACGGCCGGATTCGAACCGGCGACCCCCTGAACCCCATTCAGGTGCGCTACCGAGCTGCGCCACGTCCCGTGAGGGAGGGAATATAGAGGGAGGGTAGGGGGGGCTCAACTGGATGGGTGGGGTTTGTCCATGGCCTGATGGTGATGGTGGTGGCTGGGATGGGTACGGTCGTGAGGGTTGTGTCCGGATCCCCAGGAGGAGTGTCATGAGCGCGAGCAAAAGAACGATGGATCTCGGTGAGTCCAGCTTGTCCGGTCACGGGCTCGTCGGGTCCATGATTCGCCCCATGAACAGCACGGCGCCGGTCTCGTCGTCCCGAATCAGGAACACGAAAGGCCTGTCGACGTGGAACGGGATGGGCTCGGGTGGCTCTTCTTCCCGCAAAGCTTCACCCAGGAAGTCCATCATGGTGGCTGCCGCCGCTTCGGTCCCCTTCTCATCCACCTTCACCCAAGCGTCGTGCATGACGTCGGAGATGCTCAGCCCCTCGGGATCATCGGTCACGCCGGAGAAGTCGGACCGAGTCGCATCGAAGCCCGCCTCGATGCCTAATCCCCGGAGCGCTTCACCGAGCCGGGACGTAGAGCGCACCTCGAAGCGAGGAAGCTTGAGATCGACGAGGGTGGACTGCAATCCGGCAACGACGCGATCGAGGAATGCAGCGTCCAGCGCGTCCTCCAACGCCGCCAACCGACCCGCGCCGGGAAGCAGGACCACCATCGACATGGCCTCGTAGGGAATCGACACGGCTTCCACGCCGAGCGCCTCGTCGGCCCAGTATCGGAGGTTCAGCTCTTGCTTCATCATCCTGACCTCCACCGTATCCGCTCCCCCCGATTCGGACGACAGGAAGAACGGCTCCGGGGAAGTGGAGGATGCGCTGAAGGGGTTGCTCCACGCCGCCTTGAAGTAGACGGCGTTCGCCAGCACGAGGCGGGTCAGAGGGTCCAGGCCCCCGGACGAGACCAGGGTCGGGATCTTGCCTTGGGTCTGCTCCGAGACCCATCCGTTGATGAGCCCCGCGGCCTCGGCGGCCGCGTTGAAGTCCAAAGAGAAGAGCTCGGCCCTGAAGTGGTCTGTCACCGTGTCACGGTAGGACGCCAGGATCGGGTACGCTTCCTGGACGAACAAGGCGGTGGCGATGTTGAGGGTGAAGAGGTCCCTCGCGACTTGTCGGGGCTCGCCGTTTTCGTACTCCCACGATGTCTCCTTGCGATTAAACAGACTCTGGAGGAGCGCAGAAGCGCTCTCTTGCGCCGGTCCGTTCAGTCCGTGGAGGCCTAACACCGCTTCGATCTCCTCCCGGGTGGCCCCCCCCGCGCCGGGGACCAGCGCCGAAATGGCCATGGAGATGCTCAGGGGGGAAAAGAAGGAGTTGCCGCCGTCACCCAACTCACCATACAGGCGAAGGCCGAAGGCGTTGAAGCCCCTGGCGAGATCCTGTGCCCCGGACAAGGTCGCGGGAGACTCGGCGTCGTGCATAGCTCAAAGTAGCCTCAAACTTCTTGCGGTCCACTCCCGAGCCGGGAAGCTTTGAATCATGCGGATCAGCGATCTTTTGGGAGAAAGGAAACGAGCATGTCCGACGAGATCTCGCCCGCCGACGCGGCGCGGCACGATGAGATCGTCGATGAGGGCTGGTCCCTCGTAGAGGGCGAAGTCTTCCTCGACGGGAGCGGCCCCTCCGGAAGGCCGGGGATGTTCGCACGGCGCAAGCTGCAGAAAGCGATCGAGCGCTTCCAGAGGGCCTTGGAGATCAACCCCAAGGGGTGGCAGTCCATGTGGATTCTGGGAAAGATCCACCAACGGCTGGAAAGCGAGGCGGAATCCCTCTTCTGGTTCAAGAAGGCGATGGCGCTCGCCCCGGATCAACCCGACGTGGCTCGGGAGACCGGGCTCGCTGCCTTCGCGGCCGGGAACACGGAGCTCGCGCTCCAGTGCTGTCAGGCCGCCCTGGACGCCCGCCCCGACGACGCTGGACTCATGGCGAACCTGGCTTTGGCCCACCTTCTGCGCGGCGGCCTAGCCCAGGCCGAGGGCTTCGTGAGCAAGGCGCTGGAGCTGGTCCCTCACGACCCGGTCTCCGAACACCTGTCGCAGATCATCCGAGAAGTTACGGAGGGAACGAGGCCGCAGCCCGCGAGCATCCACGACATTAGCTAGGCCTCGAGGGTGGCGAGACCATGGTGAACTCATTATCATGGGTTCATGAACTACGATCATGAAGACAACAAACGCCAAACAAAACGTGTGCGGGAGCCCGCGCAAGTTTATTTGGATTCCCCCGAGCAGGAGCGCCTCGAGCGTTTGACTGCGGAGTTGGACACCACCAAGTCCGACGTGCTCCGCCGCGGTCTGGAGGCGTTGGAGCGGGAGCTGTTCGATCCGGAGCACCATCCGGCCCTTCAGATCATCGGGATCGCGGGAGTGGAGCGAGGTGGGGAGGGCGACTTCGACGTAGCGCGGGAGCACGACCGATTCCTCGCCGGCCTCGAGGACCGACGGCTCTCGGACGAGGGGTCCGGTGGCGGCTGAGTTGTTTGTGGACACCAGCGCTTGGTATCCGATCGCAGTGCCGGATCATCCCGACCACAGGGCCCTGGCGGACGCACTGACGGCGGCGGTCCGTGGTAGCCGGCGGGTTGTGACGACCAACTTGATTGTGGCCGAGACGTACGCGCTGCTGTTGTGCCGCGCGCGGCGGCGGGCGGCTTTGGGCTTCCTCCATGCGGTACGACGATCACCGAACGAAGTGGTGAGCGCGACGCCCGATCTAGAGAACCGCGCGATCACCCATTGGCTCGAGCGCTACGAAGATCAGGACTTCTCTCTCGCCGATGCCGTCAGCTTCGAGGTGATGGCTGGGCGGGGGATCCGCGAAGTGCTGACGCTGGATCATCACTTCTCCGCGGCGGGATTCGTGATGGTTCCGGCGCCGTGAGCGCGCCCCGCATGCCGGGCGGCTAGAACTTCAAGGAGAACGTGAGCTCCGTCAGTTTCTGCTGTCGGAAACCACGTTTTCGACTCTCACCGTTGGTGTGTTTGAGAGACACGCCAGCCCTCGTCCCGGCATCCGTTTTCAAGAACCACACGTTCGCGTCCGCCGTCACCAACTGATGACCACGGTCCAGCTGATCGGGATCGGCAGTTTCCTGCAAGTCGTAGACGTAGGAGTACTCGACGGTCAGTTCGAGCCGTTTTGATAAATGCGAAGGCAGCGGAATCAGCTCCGCCCGCACCCCACTGACTGCCCGGACAACGGAGTTTAAGCGGGACTCGTCCGCCGCGCTCACCACGCTCTCGTGCTCGAGACCGATGGACGGGCTGTAGGTGAACTCCACAGCCGAGCCAAATTGGCTTGCGACATTCGGGAGAAAGAGATTCGCGAGACCGCCGCCCCGGTCCTCCGCCACCGGCGTGAAGAGCAGGTCCGTCACCACCGACCTGGTGGAGCGCTCGAAATCGTTCTTATAGAAGACGCGTGCAGCCAGGACCGCGCTCCATTTTCCCCCTTCCCCCTCCGCCTCGCGAGTCTGCCAGTTCGTCGACAGCCCGACCGTAAAGACGTTTTGCGGCTTCTTGATGTTCGACAGCAGTCGGTATTCGACGAACGGGCCGATATCGATCTTCTGGCCCAGACTCTCGAAACCGAAGCCGACCCGCATGGCTGACCGGATGCTGTACGAAGCGGTGGTATCATCGGGTAGGAGGACGCTGAACGATGCTGGCTTAACTTTTTTCGCCTTGCCCGAGAACTTGCCCGAGAACGAGTCTTGGAAGGTGATACGGTCCAAGATCTGGCCCACGGCCTCCGTGCTGGAGCCCAGTAGCAGGGCCAGGACGATGAGTAGCGTGGGTCTCGTCATAGGACGCGCCGGGTCCCTACCGGCTCCAGGGCGGCACGATCTGGTTCATGCGCGCGTAGGCGATCGACTGGCCTAGGTGCTCGTGCATGTCCCCGACCGCGAGGCCGACGACGCCGGCTGCGTTCGTCGCTTGTCCGAACCACGCGGCGTCGGCGCCAAGATCGGCCGCCGTCATGTTCCGGCACGAGTCGATCATATAGTTCCACGCACGCTCGATCTCCCCGATGACGTCTGCCTTCGACATGGCGGCCACTCTGGCGGTCTCGGGGCCGAAACCCGAGGCGGCACCCATCGGAGGATCCGCTCCCCACATGCCGGGGAAGATGTGGCCTTCGGCCACCATGAGGACCATGACGTCGCGCACCGAGCGCACACCCTCCATTGGCGCCCAATCCCACGTGTCTTCGGGAAACGCCTCGGCCAGGGAGAGGAATTTGTCCCGCATCTGCTCGAGGTCGGCTACCGTCTGGTCCTGCCACGCCTGCATTCCGCCCCCCTGGGCGGCACCAGCCGTGGGCAGCAGAAACAGCGCTCCCGCGATCAACCACATGCAACGTTTTGTCATCGTCGACTCTCCCCCGGTGGAGGACAAGAGTGCGTAAGCCAATGTACTACGTAATCGTGTGCTGCGCCGCCCCCCGGAGGGCATGAGGGCCAGGGTTGAACCTTTGTCTTCTCTCGAATACCTTTCGATCTTCACTGCGGGGTGGAGCAGTCTGGTAGCTCGTCGGGCTCATAACCCGAAGGTCGCAGGTTCAAATCCTGCCCCCGCTACTTTGAAACACGCCGCCTTCGGGCGGCGTTTGTATGTTCATACTTTCGGGATCCAGGGAGTCGTCGATGTTCAGGACCGACGCGCAGCAGGCCCGCGGATGGACGATGGCGGACACGTGGTCTAGCCCGGGCGGGTGGGCCGTCGAGGGGCGCCTCTAGCAAGCCCGGAGTGCGCACCCCTCGCCGAGCCGCCCGTCGCCGAAAGGCCGGGCGGATTTTTTTTGGGCCAGGTAGCTCAGTTGGTAGAGCACGCGACTGAAAATCGTGGTGTCGGTGGTTCGATTCCGCCCCTGGCCACTGAAAGATTGAAATGGTGTAGACCGATGGGATGGCAAGGATCGGATGTCAGAGGTCCGTAGCTCAACTGGTAGAGCACCGGTCTCCAAAACCGGGGGTTGGGGGTTCGAGTCCCTCCGGGCCTGTTCGAAAATTGGTAAGGGAGTCGCCCTCATCGTCTAATGGTTAGGACGCCAGGTTTTCAACCTGGTAATCGGGGTTCGATTCCCCGTGAGGGTATAATTGATGAAGTGCGTAGGGGCTGTAGCTCAGCTTGGTTAGAGTGCCGGTCTGTCACACCGGAGGTCGCGGGTTCAAGTCCCGTCAGCCCCGCTCGAGACGCTGTTTGACAGAGATCAGGTTGATTGTGTTGGGGCCGTAGCTCAGTCGGGAGAGCGCTTGAATGGCATTCAAGAGGTCAGGGGTTCGATTCCCCTCGGCTCCACTGGTGCGCCCGAACAGGGGTGCCCTAGGCACGAAGTCGCTCGGGTGGCGGAATTGGTAGACGCGCAGGGTTCAGGACCCTGTGGGGGTTAACCTCGTGAGGGTTCGAGTCCCTCCCCGAGCATGATTGGTGTGTAGGCCGGATGACATGGTTTGGGCCCACGTGCTGGAATTGGTAGACAGGCTGGTTTGAGGGACCAGTGTCGGAAACGGCGTACAGGTTCGAGTCCTGTCGTGGGCACTTTTTCGCGGACGCTTTTGGCGTAGGGCGGTGTCGGGACTGCGGACGGCCCTCGGTCGGCGTACGAATGTACGCCTCGGTCGGACCGCCTTGCCCTCCTACCCCTACACCAAAATCGCCTCGCGAAAAAGCGATGATCGGAAAGATACTTGGCGTGTTGATTGACGACGTCATTGTGATTCCTCGAGGACTTGGTCCTCTTGGATGACATTTTTTCATTGTGGTTTTGCGCCCGTAGCTCAGCTGGATAGAGTGCCTGGCTACGGACCAGGAGGTCGGGGGTTCGAATCCCTCCGGGCGCGTTTTGATGATGGTGAGAGGATCGGGCGCGTAGCTCAGTTGGTTAGAGCGCTACGTTGACATCGTAGAGGTCAGAGGTTCGAGTCCTCTCGCGCCCATTGGGCCGGGGCCGTAGCTCAGTTGGGAGAGCGCAGCGTTCGCAACGCTGAGGTCAGGGGTTCGATTCCCCTCGGCTCCACTGGTGGCCACCTTAGCTCAGCTGGTAGAGCACGTCACTCGTAATGACGGGGTCGTCGGTTCAAGTCCGACAGGTGGCTCTGTCTTGCCCCTTGGTGTAACTGGCAACACGCCGGATTCTGGTTCCGGAGAGTCTAGGTTCGAGCCCTAGAGGGGCAACTGTTCATGGGAGGGATGGCCGAGTGGCTTAAGGCGACGCCCTGCTAAGGCGTTGGACGCAAGTCCGCGTGGGTTCGAATCCCACTCCCTCCGTTTTCGATAGATCGGCAGGGTGTCGTGGGATTCGTTCGAGCCTCCCAGTCCCCCGTTTGGTCTGAATTTGGATGGGTGGCCGAGCGGCTTAAGGCGCACGATTGGAAATCGTGTGGGTTAATACCCTCGTGGGTTCGAATCCCACCCCATCCGCTTGGAGTTGCCGCAAGGCAACCAAGGGTGATTTGGGTCGTTGGGAACTCGGTCCCGCTCACTTTCCTGGGTGTTCGATGGCCCACGCGTCCCGTAGGAACGCGGTTTTGGGCGGTTGATGGTTGATTTCGGGGCGTGGCTCAGTCCGGTAGAGCGCTGCGTTCGGGACGCAGAGGTCCCCGGTTCAAATCCGGGCGCCCCGACTAGATTGCGACGTTTGGAGCCGTCGCATAATTGGTATTGCACCAGTCTCGAAAACTGGCGCCCGTGAGGGTGTGTGGGTTCGAGTCCCACCGGCTCCGCTTGGCCCTCCAGGTCCGTCACCTGGGGGGTCTTTTTCGTTCTCTGAGAGGGCTGAGAGCTAGGCCGAGACGGGGTCTTGGGAGGGGGGTGGGTAGTGTCCCTAGATTTGTGTAAAAGCGGATAAGCCGGACAGGAGGGAAAGAAAAACGGAAGCTCCTCTGTTGTTGTTCACTGTCACATGAACCCGGGAGTCCGGGTCTGCAGAGCAGGCTCGGAACCGGAGAGGAGCTTCCGATGCAAGAGATTGTGGAGATCGGTCGGGCCACGCAAGACGAGCTACGCGATGATTTGCGCGAGCTGTTTCAAGGCGCGATCCGGCTGACGCTCGAGATGGTGCTGGAAGAGGAGCTGAAGGCCATGGTAGGTGCACGCCGCTTCGAGCGGGTGGGAAGCCGGAAGGACCATAGGAACGGCACATACCTGAGGCGGCTGCTGACGAGCCTGGGGCAGATCGAGGTCGCCATGCCCCGGAGCCGGGACAACGGTTCGCCGGCCGACGTGATCGGCCGCTACCAGCGCAGGAGCCCCGAGCTCGACGAGATGATGGTCGAGGCGTATGTGAGCGGCGTGTCACAGCGCAAGATGGGCGACGTCACCGAGGCGCTGATGGGCGAGCGTGTTGGGCGCTCGACGGTGAGTCGTGTGGCAAAACGGCTCGACGAGGCCGTGGAAGGGCTGCGCCGTGCGCCGATCGAGGGGCCTCACCCCTATCTGTACCTGGACGCCACGTTCTTGGACGCCCGCTGGGCCCGCAAAGTCGAGAACGTGAGTGCGCTCGTGGCGTATGCAGTGGGCCCTGAGGGTCACCGACGGCTCCTGGCCGTCACGCTGGGCGCTGAGGAGTCGCAGCAGAGCTGGTCGGAGCTCCTCGAGCAACTCCAGGACCGCGGCCTCGGCGGTGTCGAGCTCGTGATCGCCGATGAGCACGCAGGCCTGGCAGCTGCGGTCCGCCGCTTCCTGCCCGAGGCACGCCGTCAGAGGTGTACGGTCCATCTGCAGCGTAATGTGGGGGCGAGGGTCCCCCACCGCCTACGCAAGCGCGTGGCGCGTGAGGTCTCGGTGATCTTCCAGACATCCGGACTCGCCGAGGCGAAGAAGCTCCTGGGCGAGTTCGGCGCACGCTGGAAGAAGGAGCTGCCCGAGGCCGTGGAGGTCCTGGAGCGGGGCTTCGGGGCAGCGACGCAGTTCTACGCGTTCCCCGAGGCGCACTGGCCCCGGCTGCGT
This sequence comes from Longimicrobiales bacterium, assembly GCA_965248195.1. GTDB lineage: Bacteria > Gemmatimonadota > Gemmatimonadetes > Longimicrobiales > Gaopeijiaceae > UBA822. The sequence continues at coordinate 1,074,822 of CBDFIQ010000001.1, forward strand.
ACCACCAACAGCCTCGAGCGGCTGCACGGCGAGATCAAACGCAGGATCAAGGCCGCCGGCGCCTTCCCGGACCGGGCCAGCGCCCTCAGGCTCATCACGGCCGTCGCACTCAGGACCACACACGTCTGGGGCGACCGGCGTTACCTCGACCTCTCACTCCTCCAGAAACAGGAGGTCGCCCAAGCAGCCTAGCCGAAGGCGAGGAGCTTCCTCCGCTTTTACACACAAATCGGGACTTGACCGGGGGGTGTTGTAACGAGTGTTGTAGCGCTCTCACCTTCCAAGACCATATCCGATAGGCCACGATCGTAATCTGTACTCACCCTCTCGGGGTTGCCGATCTCGCTGCTGCCGCAGCATCACGAATTGGGTTCGTCACCACGCTATCGAGCCAAGGCTATTCTTCATACCTCATGCTGCATGAGCAAGGGCGTGTCATGTTAGGGGTATCAGTGAACCTGATAGTGCTTCAGTGGGTCGCTGCGGGGTGTCAGCTCCCCACCTCTTCGGCACGACTGGGGAGGTCGGTGCTCCCCGGAGTCTAGGGCCTGTTAACACTATCTGAGGGCTTCGACGATGAGCGCGAAGTGGATGAAGGCGGTAAACATCACGTCGAGCTTGTCAAAGCGGGAGAAGATTCTTCTGAAGCCTTTGAGTCGCCGAAATAACCGCTCTATTTCGTTACGACGGCGATACATGACTCGGTCATACTGCCACGGGTTAACACGGCCCTGCTTGGGTGGCACGACCGGCGTAAACCCCAGCTCCAACACCAATTGCCGTGTTTCGCCCCCCTCGTACGCCCGGTCCATGATCATGGACACTGTGGAATGTACCGGCTTCAACGTGCGTAGCAGTTCCCGTCCTTCCGGCGCGTCGTGCTTGTGGCCTGGCGATAGCGAGAAGGTTATCGCGGTTCGAGCATCTGCGGCAACCATATGAATCTTGGTGGTCCAGCCTCCACGCGACTTGCCGATGGCCTGCGGGCCGTTTTTTTTAGAGCGCCGGTGCCATCAGGGTGCACCTTGACGATGGTACTGTCGATCGACAGAGCTTGGATCTTGATCCGGATAATTTGCTCGTCTTGCAGGGCCGCAAAGACACGATCCAGCACACCTGCCCTGGCCCAGCGATTCATTCGGGTGTAGATCGTATGCCAGTTACCGAAACGCGGAGGCAACCCCCGCCATTTGCAGCCGTGTTCGGCCACATACAGGATCGCGTTAAGCACTTCGAGATTGGAGATGCTCACATTGCCGCGCTGATGCGGAAAGCAAGCCTCTATCCGACGATATTGGGACTCTGTGATTTTCATAGCCCCAATATACTACAAATTGCCCTTAGTGTTAACAGACCCTAGTTGCCTGCCGCCGTTGCCCCCGAGACGACGCGTGCAACTTCCTCCACCCAATTCGTGATGACGTGGATGCGATCGGCCGACGGCTCTGATGGGACATCGATCACCAGGAAGCGCCTTCCGTCGGGGTGGAGATCATACGAGCGCTCCCCCACGTTGAGGTAGGCCCCCTCGAAGATCAGCCTCGGTTGGCCGACCGTCAGTTCCGGCTCCGTCTCGATCCGGAACCTGTCAACGACAATGGGACACTCTACGGGATTAATTAGAGAGCAATATCCTGTGTGGTGAGGGAAGGGATGGGAGGATTGATGTAGACGGCCTCCGGGAGCGGTTTGGGCTTCGGCACACCTGTGACGAAGCGTTCGGGATGAGCGGCCCATGCTTCGCGGAGCACGGATTTCCTGCCGGCAATGACCTGATCGGCGTTCCCGAAGTGGACCTGCTCGGGGGTTAGCATCGAGATACCGCCATGGCGGTGCTCGGCATTGTACCAGCGGAAGAACGATCGACACAACGTCTTGGCCTGGCCCTGATCCCCGAACCGCCCGGGAAACGAGGGATGGTACTTCAAGGTTTTGAACTGAGCCTCGGAAAACGGGTTGTCATCCGACACCTGAGGCCGGCTCAACGAGCGAGTCACGCCGAGGTCAGCGAGAAGTTGAGCGGTGCATTGGCTCGTCATTGGAGCTCCCCGATCCGAGTGCAGGGTCAGGACCCGGGGCTGGACGCCATGCTTCAGGCAGCTCTGCTGGATCAACCGGCCGGCCAGGGCCGAGTTCTCCCGGTCCGCCACCATCCAGCCCACGACGTAGCGGCTGTAGATGTCCATGATGACGTAGAGGTAGTAATAGCTCCACTTCTTCGGCCCGAGTAGCCGCGTGATATCCCAGGACCACACCTGGTTCGGCGCCGTGGCCATCAACTCGGGCTTCTTGTACTCGGGATGGGTGCGCTGCGCCCGGCGTTCCTGAACCGGCACCTCGGAGGCCAGAACACGATACATCGTGCGTTCGCTGCACAGGTAGACCTCTTCGTCGAGCAGCGTGGCCACCACCTCGGCGGGTGAGCGGTCCACGAACCGCTCCGAACACAGCGTGTCGAAGACCTCGCCTCGTTCCGTCTCGCTCAATGCCCGGGCGGGCGTCGGGCGGGGCTGCCGTTGCCCGGTCGATGGGCCTCGACGACGGTAGAACGTCGATCGGGAGACCTCGAGAGCCGCGCACGCCGGTTTTACACCGACGTGCTTAGCCAGCTCATCGGCCGCCTTCAAGAGTTCGTCCCGTCGTCGAGGCTTATCCCCAGCAGCCCCGCAACTTTTCCCTGCACGTCGATGATCAGGTGTGCCTTCCTGAGCTCATTCTCGAGCCGTGCGTTTTGCCGCTCCAGCTTGCGTACCTTCTCATCCAGCGGATTCCGCTCCGGCTTGCGGCCGCGTTTCTTCGACAGGGCCTTCAGCGACCCGCTATGCGCCGCCTTGCGCCACGTCGTCAGGTGCGACGAGTACAGGCCCTCGCGCCGCAGGAGCTGACCCACCTCGCCGGGCTCGGTGCACCGGTCCGCTTCTTCGACGATCCGCAGCTTGTACGATGGACTGAACCGCCGGCGTAGCGGCCTATCTACTACCTCCGGGTCCGCAGGAGCTGCCGCGCTTCGCTTGGCCTCCCCGATTCCAGGGGCACTACCATTCTCTTCCATTCTCTCTCGCAGTCCCAACATGTTCGTTTTCTCTGCCTTCGCCCTACTCTAATTCTTTGCGTGCTCCGTGTCTCACGTACGTTGGCAGAGAGGGATCGGGACCGCCCACCAACGGTTGCTACTTCGGTAGTAGATCTCGCTGCCGTCGCTCGACCACAGGGGCTCTTCCGCGTTGTCGTGCACCGAGACTTTCTCCCGTGACGCTCCGGTGCGAGGGAAGGGTTCGACATAGACCTGATACTGGCCAGAGATATCCGAAGTATAGGCAACCCAGTCCCCGTTCGGCTCGAGAACAGCTCCCCACTCGTTCGCGTCAGTAGCGAGGTAGACCTCTGCTTGACTCAACGTATCGACCATCCACAGGTGAATCGCCCCGGGTTCATCGGAGACTGTTTGACTTGAGTGTCAGAGGCTCACCTGGAGCGTCCTGACGCGAATAATACAACTCTTCGTACTCGGCCGGCGGGATATGGCCGTGGGGCTCGAAGAGGCGATGGTGATTGAACCACCAGACCCATTCGAGGGTGGCGAGCTCGATGTCTTCGAGGGTGCGCCACGGACCGCGTGGACGAATGAGCTCGGTCTTGTAGAGTCCGATGATCGTCTCGGCCAGGGCGTTGTCATACGAATCCCCCCGGCTGCCTACGGACGGCTCGATGCCTGCCAACGCCAGGCGCTCGGTGTAGCGGATAGACAGGTACTGCCCCCCGCGGTCGCTGTGATGCACCAGGCGCTTGTCTGCGTCGTCCTCGCGTTCACAGATCGCCTGCTCGAGAGCGTCGAGCGCTAAGTCACTGCGTAATGAGTTCGAGACCCGCCATCCGACGATGCGACGGCTGAACGCATCGATCACGAACGCCACGAAGACAAACGCATGGCCCGTCCGCACGTACGTGAGGTCCGAGACCCACAGCTCGTTGGGACGTGCCGCGCTGAAGTCTCGGTTCACGAGGTCCAGCGGGCGCTCGTCGCCCTCCGCCGTGTGCGTTGTCACCTTGAAGCGCCGCCCTCGCGTAACCCCACAAAGCTCCAGTTCCTTCATGAGCCGAGCCACCGTGCATCGAGCCACGGTGATGCCTTCCCGGTTCAGCTGCTTCCACACCTTCTTCGCCCCGTAGACCTGGAAGTTCTGCATCCACACTCGACGGATCTCCGGCTTCAGCATCTCGTCGCGCTGAGCCCGGACCGATCGTAGCGTCGGATCTGCCTGCATCGCCTTGTGCGTGTAGTAGGTCGACGGAGCGATCGGCAGTACCTCGCAGATCGGCTCGACTCCGTACGTGGGCCGGTAATCGTCGATGAAGGCCACCATCACCGAACTCGGCGGTCGAGCTCCGCCTGTGCGAAATACGCCGATGCCTTACGCAGAATCTCGTTCGCCCGCTTCAGCTCACGATTCTCACGCTCCAGCACCTTCAGTCGCTCACGCTCTTCTGTCTTGAGACCGGGCCGTTGCCCCGTGTCTCGCTCCGCTCGTCGAACCCATTTACGTAGCGTCTCCGCCGTGCACCCGATCTTCTCCGAGATCGAGCAGATCGCCGCCCACTGTGAGCTGTACTCAGGCCCTCTCTGCCAACGTACGTGAGACACGGAGCACGCAAAGAATTAGAGTAGGGCGAAGGCAGAGAAAACGAACATGTTGGGACTGCGAGAGAGAATGGAAGAGAATGGTAGTGCCCCTGGAATCGGGGAGGCCAAGCGAAGCGCGGCAGCTCCTGCGGACCCGGAGGTAGTAGATAGGCCGCTACGCCGGCGGTTCAGTCCATCGTACAAGCTGCGGATCGTCGAAGAAGCGGACCGGTGCACCGAGCCCGGCGAGGTGGGTCAGCTCCTGCGGCGCGAGGGCCTGTACTCGTCGCACCTGACGACGTGGCGCAAGGCGGCGCATAGCGGGTCGCTGAAGGCCCTGTCGAAGAAACGCGGCCGCAAGCCGGAGCGGAATCCGCTGGATGAGAAGGTACGCAAGCTGGAGCGGCAAAACGCACGGCTCGAGAATGAGCTCAGGAAGGCACACCTGATCATCGACGTGCAGGGAAAAGTTGCGGGGCTGCTGGGGATAAGCCTCGACGACGGGACGAACTCTTGAAGGCGGCCGATGAGCTGGCTAAGCACGTCGGTGTAAAACCGGCGTGCGCGGCTCTCGAGGTCTCCCGATCGACGTTCTACCGTCGTCGAGGCCCATCGACCGGGCAACGGCAGCCCCGCCCGACGCCCGCCCGGGCATTGAGCGAGACGGAACGAGGCGAGGTCTTCGACACGCTGTGTTCGGAGCGGTTCGTGGACCGCTCACCCGCCGAGGTGGTGGCCACGCTGCTCGACGAAGAGGTCTACCTGTGCAGCGAACGCACGATGTATCGTGTTCTGGCCTCCGAGGTGCCGGTTCAGGAACGCCGGGCGCAGCGCACCCATCCCGAGTACAAGAAGCCCGAGTTGATGGCCACGGCGCCGAACCAGGTGTGGTCCTGGGATATCACGCGGCTACTCGGGCCGAAGAAGTGGAGCTATTACTACCTCTACGTCATCATGGACATCTACAGCCGCTACGTCGTGGGCTGGATGGTGGCGGACCGGGAGAACTCGGCCCTGGCCGGCCGGTTGATCCAGCAGAGCTGCCTGAAGCATGGCGTCCAGCCCCGGGTCCTGACCCTGCACTCGGATCGGGGAGCTCCAATGACGAGCCAATGCACCGCTCAACTTCTCGCTGACCTCGGCGTGACTCGCTCGTTGAGCCGGCCTCAGGTGTCGGATGACAACCCGTTTTCCGAGGCTCAGTTCAAAACCTTGAAGTACCATCCCTCGTTTCCCGGGCGGTTCGGGGATCAGGGCCAGGCCAAGACGTTGTGTCGATCGTTCTTCCGCTGGTACAATGCCGAGCACCGCCATGGCGGTATCTCGATGCTAACCCCCGAGCAGGTCCACTTCGGGAACGCCGATCAGGTCATTGCCGGCAGGAAATCCGTGCTCCGCGAAGCATGGGCCGCTCATCCCGAACGCTTCGTCACAGGTGTGCCGAAGCCCAAACCGCTCCCGGAGGCCGTCTACATCAATCCTCCCATCCCTTCCCTCACCACACAGGATATTGCTCTCTAATTAATCCCGTAGAGTGTCCCATTGTCGTTGACAGGTTCCGGACCGGACCCGAGGTCGTCGCGTTCCTCTTCGCCCCAATCGTCCTCTTCGCGCTCGCGAGTCTCGTATTTCCTCGGGACAACCGTGAGGTCGATTTGAACACGTACTTCATTGAGAATCGACGGCCTTTCTTTGGCCTCTTGGCGTTCCTCTCTGTGGCCGTCCTCGGTGGGCCGTTCGTGTTCTATGACGTTGAAGCATTCGGCGCGGTAATCGGGGTGGAGCTAGACGCCACGGGAGCTGCTCTGAGGGTCCTCATCTTTGTTTCGATCTGCGGGCTTCTGGCGTGGTCATCGAACGCCAAGGTCCATCTCGCGTTCGCTGTCATCTCACTCGTCCTAGCCCTCAGCCTGGTCGGTACTCCTTTATTGGTACTGTCCGGATAGCGGGTCTTGCGGCGGATGCGGTACCATCTAACAAGCGATTGCTGCGGTCGCGGTAAGCATCAGGCTCGCGCGCTCCGCTTGCGGAGGGCATCTTAGCCGCGCAGCATCTATAAGGTGAAGGGAGTCAACAGGGCGTAGCCCTCCCTTACCCGTCCGGGGTCCCGGAGGGGTGGCTCGGTCCACTGGTCTGTAGCTCAAGGCCTGCGTGATCATCTTCCGTTTTTCATCCTTCAGTACCAACGTCGCGTCCGATCTTGGGTGAGTCTCCTCTCACGAGGAACTCAGGCATCTATTCAGGTTTCATCCCAGCGCGGGGATGTCCGAAGATCTGCTATGCGAGCGGGGGGCTCAATCAGAATCTGAGGGTCGTCGTGCGACATGCTGCGCGCGGAGCTCACCCCTGTCGTGGTACGGTCCATCATCGTGTGTCATCTCAGTTTGATCGAGCCACGGGTTCATCGTGCCAGACCTCACCCGTACGGAGCATCGCGTGCACAGCACGAGCGAGGCGCCGAGCGGTAGCGACCCGAGCGACCTGCCACCCGAGCCGTTGCCTGATCAGTTCGTACGACTGTGATAGCCAGCTGTCGGGCGCGTGAGTGACGTGGCTCACGACGGTCCGGACGAAGGTGCCCCTCAGCCAACGGTTGGCCCCGGCGGGGATCGATCCGTGGCGGATGGGCCGGAGCCCTGACTGTGAGGAGCGAGGGGCTAGACCGGCGTAGCTGACCAGGTGCCCCGGTGTACGAAATCGTTTGATGGGCAACGTCTCGGTGGCGATGAGCAATGCCCGATAGGAACCGACGCCCGGGATGGTCTCGAGCAGAGCTACAGCGGGGACCTTGCGGCCTACGTGCTCAACCCTGCGATCAAGCGTTTTGATCATCGGCACGATCTGGTCGATGAGTTCCCACTGCATGTCGATGAACAGACGCCGCTCGGCTCCGAGCAGCGGCCACGCCACGTCATGCACCCACTGGCGTCCATCCTGGGTGAGCAGACGCCCACGCTCCAGATGAAGCCCGACGTTGTGGATCTGGGCATGGATGCGGTTCACCATGCGTGTGCGTTCGCGTACGAGTCGTGCCCGGTTGCGTAGCAGTACCGCCTGCTCCCGCTGCTCGACGCACTTCGGATGGACCTCGGGGATGAGGCCCGCGAGTCGCATACGCGCCAACAACTCGGCGTCGATGTCGTCACTCTTGTAGTTGGACTCGGCGATGACTCGGAGCCGCTTGGCGTGAGCGAGCACGAAGTCGATCCCCCGCTCTTGGAGTCGATCGAAGAGCCACGGCCAGGCCGGACTCGTCTCGACGACCACCTCCAGGGGCTGATACTGCTCCAGTAGATCATTGAGCCGATCCTCTTGCGTGTTCTTGATCCGGATGGGTCCGGCAACGAGCTGACCTGTGTTGCTCACGATGGCGATCACCGAATACGTTGCGTGAGCATCGATTCCTGCGACAAACATGGCTGGCCTCCTTGGGTTGGGTGCCGCAGGCCTTTGAGCAAGATCAGCGTAACGCCACGCTCGAGTGAGGTCAGCCTTTCGCCTTATAAGATCAGAATCGCAGAGACGTTAGAACGCGCCAAGAGGTTCAGGACAGGAGAGGCACAACCCATGACTATGTCCGGCCAAGCCCGCTCCAAAACCGAGCAGCCCTTCTCGCCAGGTCGACTCGCCGATCCTAACAGAGTCTTGAAGACCGATCCTCGCGCCGACCCTCGAATGGTGGCTGCCCTCGCCGAATTTGGCTTCGACGAGGCCCCACCGCCCGCACCGGTCACCGCCGAATCGCCACTCGACGAAATACTCGAGTTCATTGCCGTTGCGGAGCCGGGCTACGAAGACCTCTTCACAGCCTGGCTAGCGGACTTACCTCCGATTGAGAGTGTGGAGAGGCGTACCGAGGTGATAAGGGGAGTGGACGACAACGACATCAGCCTCTTTATCCACAAGCCCCAGAATGCTTCTGGCCCCTTACCCTGTGTGTATCATATCCACGGAGGTGCCATGGTCATTCTGGAGGCCGCCGGCTCTCTCGCCACGCGCTGGCGCGACGAGCTTTCCGCTGTCGGAATGGTGGTGGTGGGCGTGGAGTTTCGGAACGGCGCAGGGAAGCTCGGCAACCACCCGTTCCCTGCAGGACTCAACGATTGCATGAGCGGGCTACAGTGGACGTTCGATAACAAGGCCGCGCTTGGGATTTCCACGATTGTGGTGTCCGGTGAGTCAGGCGGCGGAAACCTCAGTCTTGCCGTGAGTCTAAAGGCCAAGAGGGATGACAAGCTGAAGCAGATCGATGGCACGTATGCGCTCTGTCCGTACATCTCGAACGCCTGGGCCAACAAAATCCAAGAGCTTCCATCCCTCTACGAGAACGACGACTACTTCATGAGCTGCAGCACGTTGGGCGCGTGTGCTGTCGCGTACGACCCTGCACACGAGAACGATCACAATCCGCTTTGCTGGCCCTATTTCGCCGAGACTGAGGAGCTGCAGGGTCTGCCCCCACATGCCATATCGGTCAATGAGCTAGACCCTTTGCGGGACGAGGGGCTGCAGTACTACCAGATGCTCATGGCGGCCGGCGTGAGTGTCTACGGCCGGACCGTCAACGGCACCTGCCACGCTGGCGATATGATTTTTCGAAAAGTGCTCCCGGAAGTATCAGCGGCCACGATTCGAGACATCAAGGGGTTCGCGGACTCGTTGTAGTCGGGCTCGGCCAAACCGCGGTGCCGGGCCGTCGTGACGGCGGTCGGTTGACGCGCGTATGTCTCTCCACGGTAGCGGGCAAGACCCCTGTGCTTAAACTGATTGAAGGGGAACTCGAGCTGCCAGCCGTCATGCGCGATCGGCGTCCTGGGAGGGGTCGGGCGTCAGGACCGAGCCCCAGTTCACGGAACATCCTAGCGCTCAACGTCCCCACCACCCTACAATTCCCCCCCCGGGTCCTCCTTCCTCGGACTCGGTTCGGTTTCCCCGGGCCTGAGAGGCAATCCCATGCGCGCACCGAACCTGATGGCGATCCGGTCGACCTTGTTCGTCGCTCTCACGACAGCTGCCCTCACCACCCTCGCGCTCGCGGCCGCACCGACCCACGCGGGCGCCCAGGCGACCGCCTCGGAGTCCGAGGTCCTGGCTCAGATCGACCTCTTCTCCGCGTGGCTCGAAGGTCAGATCGAGATCCGTGGACTACCGGGCGCCGTCGTCGGCGTCGTTTCGGGTGATGAGCTGGTGTGGGCTGAGGGCTTCGGACGTGCGGTCGTCGATGCGGATCGGCCCATGGAGACCGATACGCGCTTCCGCATGGCTTCGCACAGCAAGCTCTTCACCGCAACCGCGATCATGCAGCTCCGGGAACAAGGCAAGGTTCGGCTTGATGATCCCGTCACCGATTACCTGCCATGGTTCACGTTCCAGAGCGCCGCTCCTGACGATCCCCCGGTCACCATCGAGCACCTGCTAACGCACAGCTCCGGGCTCCCGCACGAGGCCGGTTCGCACTGGACCGACTTCGACTTCCCAACCGCCGAGGAGGTCCTCGAGTTGATTCCCGATCGTAAGGCCCCCTTCTCACCCGAAGTCCACTGGAAGTACTCGAACCTCGCCTACACCATCGCCGGCATGATCGTGGAGGAGATCAGCGGGATGCGCTGGGCGGACTACCTGCAGCAGAACATCTTTGACCCGCTCGGCATGAGTTCGTCTAGCGTCGATCTGCCGGACGCGAAGATGGCTACTGGGTACGGTCGTCGGATGCCGGACGGCTCTCGGCAGGTCTTTCCGTTCGTCGACGCGTGCGGGATGGCCGCCGCGACGGGACTTACGTCGACGGTCGAAGACATGGCCCGCTTCGTGTCTGCCCAGTTTCGGACGGGGGCCCGCGGCGGTGATCGGCTTCTGAGGACGGCATCGCTTCGGGAGATGCATCGTGTGCGCATGCTCGAAAACACGTGGACGAGCGGCCAAGGCATTGGATTCAGCGTGCGACGGATCGACGGGAAGCTCTATGTCGGCCACGGCGGCGGATACCCGGGCTACACGACGAATACGACGATACAGCTCGACTCGAAGGTTGGTGTAATCGTTCTAACGAACTCGAATGACTCGAACCCTTCCCAGATCGCGGAGCAGCTCATGGGCACGGTCGGCGAAGCTGTCGCCTCCGCGACATCGGTCGAGCCGGAGCCCGTCGCGTGGGATCCCGCGTGGGAGCGCTTCGCCGGTGTGTACCGGAGCCGCGGCGGCGAGACGCGAGTCCTCGTCATGAACGAACGGCTGGTGACGATGAATCCGTGGGGCACGAGTATCGGGGACCCGACCCAACTCGAACCGATCGGCGACGGTACGTTTCGCATGGTGGCGCCCACAGGTGGTGGCCCGGTCGGCGAGATCGTACGGTTCGTCGAGGAGAACGGCGAGGTCGTACGGATGATTACAGGAGATTCGTACTCGGTACGCGTGCGCTAAAAGCGGCTCGACCCGCCGCGCCCGGGACAAGGACCGAACTACCCGCCCCTCCCCGCCGCGCGCGGGAGGAGATCGGCTTGACGCCGCTCAGTTCATCGATGGGTCGTACGGCATCCGGGACAGTTGCCGGTACTCCGGTCCCTTCCGCTCGAGCACCCTACTCCAGAGCAAGTCGGGCGCATCAGTGAACACGTCATCCTCGCGCGCAGGCTCGATGATCCAACTGCCGGCGGCCATCTCCGCCTCGAGCTGGCCCGGCCCCCATCCTGAGTAGCCCGCAAACACCCGCGCCCTGAGAATGCTCGGCTCGATGTTCGGCGAGACCGCGCCCACGAGAAAGCCCACGGACCCGAATACCAGGATATCCGCTAACTTGGGGTCCGCGAACTCGGCGAGGAGCACGGCGCTGGCCGGCTGGACCGGACCGCCCTGGAAGAGCGGCTCGCCGGGCGGCACCAAGTCGCTCAGGGGCGGAAGCCGCTCCTGGACCGTGACGTTCAAAGCGTGGTTCAAGACAACGCCCAGCGCCCCGTCGGCGTTGTGCTCCCCGACCAGGACCACTGTGTGGCGGAAGTTCGGATCGTACAGGCCACCGCTGGAGATCAGCAGACGGCCGCGCAGACTCTCCAATTCGTTACCTCGTCTCGACGGTCAAGGGTCGCCTGCCTCCTCATAGTAACGTAGGCGGCGCTGGAGTGCAGCGCTACGACCGGCAGTGTGCCTGGCCAAGGCCCGGGAGACCGTTGCGAGGCGAGAGGGCTCGAGATTACGTCCCTCATTGACTCTGAGCTTGAGGTAGCGGGATAGCCCGAACTCCGACCCGGCGGCGTTCTAACCAGCGATTGCTACTGTCGCGGTAGGCATCAGGCTCGCGCGCTCCGCTTGCGATCACCACATTAGCCGCGCAGAGGATTCGCAGAGACGTTAGGTCGCTATGGACTGGGATTGAGCAGTAGCGGCTCGAGAGGAGCCTGGGGAATTCGGACATTTCGATGTTAGTCTAACCCCCAAGATCCACCCCGCTCCTAGGGAGCACCAAGACCATGAGAAATCGGGTGAAATTTTTCGGCGTCGCGCCGTTGCTCTTCAGTGCCCTCGCTTGCGGCTCTCAGACTTCTGAGCAGGCACCGGAGCCGACATCGGCCACGCTGCCAGAGTGGAAAGTGGACCCGACGTGGCCACCGACCTTGCCCAACGACTGGATCCTCGGCGACATCAGAGGGCTCTTCGTTGACGAAGACGACCACCTCTGGGTAGTTCACATGCCGTCGAGCCTGACCTCTCAGGAGATCGGGGCCGCACAGGATCCACCGATTGCCGATTGTTGTCTTCCCGCTCCGCCGGTTCTCGAACTGGATCCCGAGGGCAATGTCCTGCAAGCCTGGGGCGGTCCGGGCGAGGGCTATACCTGGTTTGAACAGGAGCACGGGATCTATATCGATCACAACGGGTTCGTCTGGCTCGGCACGAGCAATGGATTCCACGTGATGAAGTTCACGAAGGACGGTAACCACGTTCTCACCATCGGTGAGCCTGGCGTGAACGGGGGCAGCAACGATCCGACTCATCTGGGCGGCCCGGCGAATTTTTTCGTGGAGCCCAGTACGAATGAACTCTTCATCGCGGATGGATACCGCAACCGGCGCGTGGTGGTCTTCGAGGCGGCGACCGGTGAATACCGCCGTCATTGGGGTGCGTACGGCAGGCCACCGGACGACACCTACACGTATGATTATCCAGTAGTGCTCGACAACCCGCCGCAGCAGTACTCCACGGTCCATGGCATCATCGGCTCGAAGGACGGCCTGGTCTATGTGTCCGACCGCCGCGGAAACCGCATTCAGGCCTTCCGCCAAAACGGCGAGTATCTCATGGAGCGTTTCGTCCTTCCAGAGACCCGCGGATCGGGGACTGGATTCAGCCTTGGGCTGTCACAGGATCCTGAACAGACCCTCCTCTACCTCATCGATGGTACCAACCAACGTGTGTGGATGCTGCGACGGAGCGACCTGGAGATCCTGGGCAGGTTTGGCAGGCCCGGTCGCCAGGCGGGCGAATTCATCCGGGCACACATGGTGGTGCTCGACTCCCGAGGCTACCTGTATACCGGAGAGGCCGGGAATGGTAGACGGATGCAAAGGTTCCAGCTAAGCACTGCCGATTAGTCGGAGCGGTCACGGGGCATCATGTGACTGGGCTGGCCGGCGACCTAGCCGCACCTCATGTTGAGGTGTGATCACTTCCCCTCACGTCCTCTGGAGCGACCCATGAAGATCAGCGCTCGATTTCTCGCTTCGATCATCCCCTTCAGCATCGGCATCACCGGGCCCTGGGCTACCACTGAGGCCCAGACGAACTCGGACCTGCTGGGCGGTTGGGTCATCGACAGTTGGACGGCCCCGGGTGGACAGACCGGCCTAGTCCCAGAGAGCGGCCTGTTCCTGTTCACCGAATCGGGACAGTACAGCATGATGTACGTGATCGGTGATGCTCGGGAGGCGCTCGGGGCGAATCCGACGGACGCCGGCATCGCGGCCGCCTACAATCCCTTCGTGGCCAACTCCGGTCGTTATTCGGTCTCAGGGAGTGAGGTCACATACGAGGCCTTCGTAGCGAAGGACCCCGCGTATATGTCCGAGTTCGGTCCGACCGGTGGCGAAGGCAACGCTCAAACGATGACGTTCAACATCGATGACGGCACCCTGACGCTGAGCTTCGGGGAGGGGGGGGCGATGCAAGGAGCGACGGCTACCCTGCGCAGGCCGGGCGGAGGGGCGTAGTGCAAGTCGCGAATGCCCAAGGCCGCGGACCTCCGCGCTGGAGCACGGCGTAGCGGCGCCAGCTCCAGGTATTCGACTACTCAGACATCGTGCGGGGAGAATCGACGATCACGATAGCGGAGCCTCCTCACAGAGACTTGCTCGGCGAAACAGAGCTCATTGACCGAATCCGAGCCGATGTCGAGCAGTCCTCGGTCCGCTCAAGCTAGGAAGACGATGAAAACAGTGTACCTATCCTTCGCGCTTCTCGGAGCCATTGTCCCCTACGTTTTCTTCATCGCCCACTTCCAGACCGAAGGCCTCGGGCTCGGAGCGTTTGTGAGCGCTCTCTTTGTCAATGGCGCTGCGGGGGGGTTCACCTCTGACATACTGATCTCGTCTGTCGTGTTCTGGGTCTGGCTGCTCCGCAGCGGTGCGCGACGGCCCTGGCTATACATCGTTCTCAACCTTGCGATCGGGCTTTCCTGCGCCTTTCCCGCCTACTTGTACTCCAGGGAGCGGGAGGCCAGGGCGGCTGGGGCGGCCATCTAACACGAGATTGCTGCTGTCGCGTGTGACATTAGGCCCGCGCGCTTCGCCTGCGGTCACCATTTTAGCCGCGCAGCATCTATAAGGTGAAGGGAGTCAACAGGGCGTAGCCCTCCCTTACCCGTCCGGGGTCCCGGAGGGGTGGCTCGGTCCACTGGTCTGTAGCTCAAGGCCTGCGTGATCATCTTCCGTTTTTCATCCTTCAGTACCAACGTCGCGTCCGATCTTGGGTGAGTCTCCTCTCACGAGGAACTCAGGCATCTATTCAGGTTTCATCCCAGCGCGGGGATGTCCGAAGATCTGCTATGCGAGCGGGGGGCTCAATCAGAATCTGAGGGTCGTCGTGCGACATGCTGCGCGCGGAGCTCACCCCTGTCGTGGTACGGTCCATCATCGTGTGTCATCTCAGTTTGATCGAGCCACGGGTTCATCGTGCCAGACCTCACCCGTACGGAGCATCGCGTGCACAGCACGAGCGAGGCGCCGAGCGGTAGCGACCCGAGCGACCTGCCACCCGAGCCGTTGCCTGATCAGTTCGTACGACTGTGATAGCCAGCTGTCGGGCGCGTGAGTGACGTGGCTCACGACGGTCCGGACGAAGGTGCCCCTCAGCCAACGGTTGGCCCCGGCGGGGATCGATCCGTGGCGGATGGGCCGGAGCCCTGACTGTGAGGAGCGAGGGGCTAGACCGGCGTAGCTGACCAGGTGCCCCGGTGTACGAAATCGTTTGATGGGCAACGTCTCGGTGGCGATGAGCAATGCCCGATAGGAACCGACGCCCGGGATGGTCTCGAGCAGAGCTACAGCGGGGACCTTGCGGCCTACGTGCTCAACCCTGCGATCAAGCGTTTTGATCATCGGCACGATCTGGTCGATGAGTTCCCACTGCATGTCGATGAACAGACGCCGCTCGGCTCCGAGCAGCGGCCACGCCACGTCATGCACCCACTGGCGTCCATCCTGGGTGAGCAGACGCCCACGCTCCAGATGAAGCCCGACGTTGTGGATCTGGGCATGGATGCGGTTCACCATGCGTGTGCGTTCGCGTACGAGTCGTGCCCGGTTGCGTAGCAGTACCGCCTGCTCCCGCTGCTCGACGCACTTCGGATGGACCTCGGGGATGAGGCCCGCGAGTCGCATACGCGCCAACAACTCGGCGTCGATGTCGTCACTCTTGTAGTTGGACTCGGCGATGACTCGGAGCCGCTTGGCGTGAGCGAGCACGAAGTCGATCCCCCGCTCTTGGAGTCGATCGAAGAGCCACGGCCAGGCCGGACTCGTCTCGACGACCACCTCCAGGGGCTGATACTGCTCCAGTAGATCATTGAGCCGATCCTCTTGCGTGTTCTTGATCCGGATGGGTCCGGCAACGAGCTGACCTGTGTTGCTCACGATGGCGATCACCGAATACGTTGCGTGAGCATCGATTCCTGCGACAAACATGGCTGGCCTCCTTGGGTTGGGTGCCGCAGGCCTTTGAGCAAGATCAGCGTAACGCCACGCTCGAGTGAGGTCAGCCTTTCGCCTTATAAGATCAGAATCGCAGAGACGTTATACGGACCTGCGCTGTGGCGCCTCGTCGAGTGACCCAACCCACAAGAATTGGACCGAGAAGAGTCCAATCATGAGGAGAGAGAAGTGAAGAAGTTTGTGCTGCTCCACTACGGATTCGAGAAGCCCACCCCAGAGATCATGAAGGCATGGGGCACCTGGTTCGAGTCAATCGCCGACAGGACGGTTGATCAAGGTGGTTTCAGCGGCGGGCGAGAGATCTCCGCATCTGGAACAAAGGACCTCCCAATGGGAATGGAGTCCATCACTGGCTACAATATTATCGAAGCCGAGAGCCTCGATGAGGCAGAGAAGATCGCTCACGGCAATCCCTATATCGCGAGCATCCGCGTCTACGAGATCAGAGGGATGTAACGTGCCTGACTCACAAGGAGGCATCTGAACTCGTGGGATTCGCGATAGAGTGAACGTCGTCTTGTTTGGTGCCACCGGAATGGTCGGGGCCGGGGTCCTGATCGAGTGTCTGGACGATTCCAGAGTCGAATCGGTCCTCGCGGTGGGGCGGAGGCCATGCGCTGTCGCGCACCCGAAGGTCCGCGAGCTCATTCGCTCAGATCTGTTCGAATACGGGGATGCGACCGACGACTTTCTGAACCTCGACGCTTGCTTCTTCTGTCTCGGGGCCTCCGCCCTGGGCATGAGCGAGGCGGCCTACCGAAGGGTGACCTACGACCTGACAGTCGCTGCCGCTGAGTCGCTCCTCGAAGTGAATCCTGGACTTACGTTCTGCTACGTCTCAGGAGAAGGGACCGACAGCAGCGAACGGGGGCGCCTCATGTGGGCACGGGTCAAGGGCAAGACGGAGAATCAGCTTCTAGGAATGCCGTTCAAGGCCTACATGTTTCGGCCAGGGTACATTCAGCCGCTGCGAGGTGTGCACCACAGGACGCGTGTGTACCGGGTGCTCCACACCGTGCTCAGGCCTTTCTACCCTCTGCTTGAACGGCTGCTGCCGGCGCACGTGACGACGACTGTCAATGTCGGTCGGGCCATGATCGAAGTGGCGGCGCGGGGACACACGAATCTCGTGCTGGAGAACTCTGACATCAACTCTCTGGCGGTCGCTGTCTAACAAGCGATTGCTACTGTCGTGTGTGACATCAGGCTCGCGCGCTTCGCTCGCGGTCGGCACATTGGACGCGCAGTAGAATGGCAGATCCGTTAGGCAGCAAGACTCCGGGCCGGAGTGCGGAGACCTCAGGGAGGACGAACTCGTGAGCCAAGCACTTCCAGCGGTACCCAAGACGGAACCTGTCAACGACAATGGGACACTCTACGGGATTAATTAGAGAGCAATATCCTGTGTGGTGAGGGAAGGGATGGGAGGATTGATGTAGACGGCCTCCGGGAGCGGTTTGGGCTTCGGCACACCTGTGACGAAGCGTTCGGGATGAGCGGCCCATGCTTCGCGGAGCACGGATTTCCTGCCGGCAATGACCTGATCGGCGTTCCCGAAGTGGACCTGCTCGGGGGTTAGCATCGAGATACCGCCATGGCGGTGCTCGGCATTGTACCAGCGGAAGAACGATCGACACAACGTCTTGGCCTGGCCCTGATCCCCGAACCGCCCGGGAAACGAGGGATGGTACTTCAAGGTTTTGAACTGAGCCTCGGAAAACGGGTTGTCATCCGACACCTGAGGCCGGCTCAACGAGCGAGTCACGCCGAGGTCAGCGAGAAGTTGAGCGGTGCATTGGCTCGTCATTGGAGCTCCCCGATCCGAGTGCAGGGTCAGGACCCGGGGCTGGACGCCATGCTTCAGGCAGCTCTGCTGGATCAACCGGCCGGCCAGGGCCGAGTTCTCCCGGTCCGCCACCATCCAGCCCACGACGTAGCGGCTGTAGATGTCCATGATGACGTAGAGGTAGTAATAGCTCCACTTCTTCGGCCCGAGTAGCCGCGTGATATCCCAGGACCACACCTGGTTCGGCGCCGTGGCCATCAACTCGGGCTTCTTGTACTCGGGATGGGTGCGCTGCGCCCGGCGTTCCTGAACCGGCACCTCGGAGGCCAGAACACGATACATCGTGCGTTCGCTGCACAGGTAGACCTCTTCGTCGAGCAGCGTGGCCACCACCTCGGCGGGTGAGCGGTCCACGAACCGCTCCGAACACAGCGTGTCGAAGACCTCGCCTCGTTCCGTCTCGCTCAATGCCCGGGCGGGCGTCGGGCGGGGCTGCCGTTGCCCGGTCGATGGGCCTCGACGACGGTAGAACGTCGATCGGGAGACCTCGAGAGCCGCGCACGCCGGTTTTACACCGACGTGCTTAGCCAGCTCATCGGCCGCCTTCAAGAGTTCGTCCCGTCGTCGAGGCTTATCCCCAGCAGCCCCGCAACTTTTCCCTGCACGTCGATGATCAGGTGTGCCTTCCTGAGCTCATTCTCGAGCCGTGCGTTTTGCCGCTCCAGCTTGCGTACCTTCTCATCCAGCGGATTCCGCTCCGGCTTGCGGCCGCGTTTCTTCGACAGGGCCTTCAGCGACCCGCTATGCGCCGCCTTGCGCCACGTCGTCAGGTGCGACGAGTACAGGCCCTCGCGCCGCAGGAGCTGACCCACCTCGCCGGGCTCGGTGCACCGGTCCGCTTCTTCGACGATCCGCAGCTTGTACGATGGACTGAACCGCCGGCGTAGCGGCCTATCTACTACCTCCGGGTCCGCAGGAGCTGCCGCGCTTCGCTTGGCCTCCCCGATTCCAGGGGCACTACCATTCTCTTCCATTCTCTCTCGCAGTCCCAACATGTTCGTTTTCTCTGCCTTCGCCCTACTCTAATTCTTTGCGTGCTCCGTGTCTCACGTACGTTGGCAGAGAGGGAGACGGCACGGTCCCTATCCAGCCCGGTCACCCGATACCCCGCCCTCGCCAGGCGTACTGCGTGCCGACCGGCACCGCAGCATAAGTCCAAGACCCGTGGAAACCGCGACACAGGAAGCCAACGCACCAGGAAGGCGGCCTCTGCGTCAGAATGGCTCTTCGGAACCGACCGGAGAAAGGTTTCGAACCAGGTGCTGGAATAATCATTCATTCGGGGAGTAGTGCGGTGGAGACGGTGGGTTGGGCAACCCCCCCGCGGCCTAAGACGTGCTCGGTACTGTCGCGATAGTGGGGGGGTCGCGCGCTTCGCTTGCGGAACCCATGTTAGGCGCGTAACAGAAGCACAGAGACGTTAGGCGGCTCAAAAGGAGGTGCGGCATCGTGAGAACATCGATCGCGCTCACCCTCGTATGCGGGGTGCTCGCATCCGCGTGTGGCGCGGGGGATTACGACGTCGTCATCCAAGGCGGCCGGGTGATGGATCCGGAATCGGGTCTGGATGCCGTCATGAACGTCGGCGTCCGCGACGGCCGCATCGAGGCAGTGACCGAAGACGCGATAGTCGGCACACGCACGATCGACGCGAGCGGTCTTGTCGTCACAGCTGGGTTCATTGACCTGCACGAGCACGCTCAGAACGAAGAGGCGTATGCCTTGATGGTGGCGGACGGCGTGACGAGCGCGTTCGAGCTCGAGCTTGGGACGGGCGACGTCGCCGCGTGGTACGCCGAGCGGGAGGGCGGGCAGATCGTCAACTACGGTGTCAGCATCGGCCACATACCCGTCCGTATGGTCGTAATGGACGATCCCGGTGAGCTCTTCCCGAGTGGTCCGGGCGGCTACGGAACCGCGAGCGACGCGCAGGTAGCCGAGATGGCGCGCCGCATAGAGGAGGGCCTGGCGCAGGGAGCCGTGGCTGTGGGGTTCGGCACGGCCTACACGCCGGCAGCTACGATGGCGGAGATCGAAACGATGTTCCGGGTTGCGGCCGAGCATGATGCGTCGGCGCATATTCACGTACGGGGTGGGTCCAGCGGTTTGGCGGAAACGATAGAGACGGCTGTGCGGGCGAACGTCCCACTTCACATCGTGCACGCCAACTCGAGTGGGGGGGGGCAAATAACCGAGTTTCTCCAACTCATCGAGCGTGCGCAAGCCGACGGCAAAGACGTCACGACCGAGGCATACCCGTACGGAGCGGGCATGACGGTCATCGAGTCCGCCCTGTTCGACGATTGGGAAACGTGGACCGACGACCGGTTCAACAACTACCAGTGGGTGGAGACGGGAGAGCGCCTCACTCGTGAGACCTTCGGTGAGTATCGGGCTGGCGGAGGCACGGTCATCATTCACGGCCGTACCGAGGACAACGCGCTCGCCGCCATTAGCAGCCCGTTCACGATGATCGCCAGCGACGGCTTCATGGTGAACGGCCGAGGGCACCCCCGCACGTCGGGATCCTACTCAAAAGTGTTGGGGCGCTACGTGCGCGAGCAAGGAGTGCTCAACCTGATGGACGCTTTACGCCGTATGTCTCTCGAGCCAGCGCGCCGGTTGGAGGACCGTGTGCCTTCCATGCGCCAAAAAGGCCGTGTGCGTGTCGGGGCCGACGCAGACATCACCATATTCGATTCCAGGACTGTGATCGACCGATCGACTTACGTGGACGCGACGATTACTTCCCAGGGCATCGAGTACGTGTTGGTGAACGGCGTACCGGTGGTCAGCGGCGGCGAGTTGGTGGAAGGCCTGAGATCAGGCCAACCGGTTAGGGCGGATCGCTAGGGACTGGCTCACTTTCCCGCTACGCACGACACGACCAACACCGGTTCGAATCGCTACCGAGAGATTCTGGTGGAGTTGAAATGAATCGTCTTGGACAGACAGAGATGGCTGACAGCACAGCGGAATCGCAGAGACGTTAGACGGCGCAACTTGCGGATATGGCGAAACCCTTCCTGACAGCTCGATGGGAGAGTCTGGTTCTCCTGAACTTCGAATGCCCAAGGGAGATCCTCGAGCCTCTCGTGCCGAGGGGCACCGAGCTCGACCCTTGGCGTGACGTCGACCTCATCAGTCTCGTCGGCTTCCGCTTCGTCGACACCAGAGTCAGGGGGGTCCCGATTCCGTGTCACCGCACCTTCGAAGAGGTCAACCTCCGATTCTACGTCCGTCGTCGAAATACCGACGGGTCGTTCCGCCGAGCGGTGGTCTTCATCAAGGAGCTCGTTCCTCGCCGCACGATTGCGGCGCTCGCTCGGCTCATCTACAACGAACCCTACAGCATGGTTGCAATGGCACACGACGTCTCCCTAGACAAGAATTCTGGCGGACGCGTTGCATATTCCTGGGTGCACGGCGGACTTGCGTATGGTCTCCAGGCCAGGGTCGCTGGAGCGGCAACACCTCTCGTCCCCGGCTCCGAGGCAGAATTCATCACAGAACACTATTGGGGCTATACCAAGCAGCGCGGCGGCGGCACCTCGGAATACCGCGTGGATCATCCAAGTTGGCTTGTTTGGGATGCCCTGGAGTCGAGTTACGAGAGTCCCCCGACCGAGACCCTTTACGGCCCGAAGTTCAGCGAGGTTCTTGGAGCGGAGCCCAAGTCGGCCTTCGTTGCGGTGGGAAGCGAAGTGAGTATGTTTTCCTCGGTCACGGTGTGAGCCCGAACCCTGATGGGTAACAAAAACTGAACCTTGATGGGTTACAGTTTTGGGTTACGAGAAGAGGAGCCATTGTGGTCGAGGATGGCACCTTTTCTTATGTGCAGCCAGCCGAGCGAGACGGGGCCAAAGTAGACGGCCCAGATGTCGTGGTCGATCTCTTCGAGACCGATGTAGTCTCCACCGAGCAGGTGAGAGACGTTGATCCAGACGGAGTGCCATCGGATACCTCCGTTTGTTGAGACTTTGCGGACTTCGAAGTGAGCAGGGTAGTCGGGTGTGCTCAGCTTCGTCGGGAACGAGCGGGTGGAGGGTTGATATGCGGAAGCAGGCGGCTTCTGGCCTAGGGCTTCGTGAGGACGGATCTGGTTGAAGTCGGTGCGGAAGAAGTTGAAGCGCTTCTGCTGGGCGGAACGGTTTCCGGCAGGCGGGATGGTGGCCTCGGCCTTGAGGTCTTTGTGCATGCGTTCGTGACGGCCGTTCTGTTGGGGTGAGGCGGGCTCGATGAGGTCGGGCAGGATACCGAGCTTGATCCACCAGACGGAGAGTCGGGAGAGGCGGCCGAGAGCAATGGAAGCGAAGGGTGTCCCGTTGTCGGTGCGGATGCGCTGGGGCAGGCCGAACTGGTAGTGTCCCTAGATTTGTGTAAAAGCGGATAAGCTGGACAGGAGGGAAAGAAAAACGGAAGCTCCTCTGTTGTTGTTCACTGTCACATGAACCCGGGAGTCCGGGTCTGCAGAGCAGGCTCGGAACCGGAGAGGAGCTTCCGATGCAAGAGATTGTGGAGATCGGTCGGGCCACGCAAGACGAGCTACGCGATGATTTGCGCGAGCTGTTTCAAGGCGCGATCCGGCTGACGCTCGAGATGGTGCTGGAAGAGGAGCTGAAGGCCATGGTAGGTGCACGCCGCTTCGAGCGGGTGGGAAGCCGGAAGGACCATAGGAACGGCACATACCTGAGGCGGCTGCTGACGAGCCTGGGGCAGATCGAGGTCGCCATGCCCCGGAGCCGGGACAACGGTTCGCCGGCCGACGTGATCGGCCGCTACCAGCGCAGGAGCCCCGAGCTCGACGAGATGATGGTCGAGGCGTATGTGAGCGGCGTGTCACAGCGCAAGATGGGCGACGTCACCGAGGCGCTGATGGGCGAGCGTGTTGGGCGCTCGACGGTGAGTCGTGTGGCAAAACGGCTCGACGAGGCCGTGGAAGGGCTGCGCCGTGCGCCGATCGAGGGGCCTCACCCCTATCTGTACCTGGACGCCACGTTCTTGGACGCCCGCTGGGCCCGCAAAGTCGAGAACGTGAGTGCGCTCGTGGCGTATGCAGTGGGCCCTGAGGGTCACCGACGGCTCCTGGCCGTCACGCTGGGCGCTGAGGAGTCGCAGCAGAGCTGGTCGGAGCTCCTCGAGCAACTCCAGGACCGCGGCCTCGGCGGTGTCGAGCTCGTGATCGCCGATGAGCACGCAGGCCTGGCAGCTGCGGTCCGCCGCTTCCTGCCCGAGGCACGCCGTCAGAGGTGTACGGTCCATCTGCAGCGTAATGTGGGGGCGAGGGTCCCCCACCGCCTACGCAAGCGCGTGGCGCGTGAGGTCTCGGTGATCTTCCAGACATCCGGACTCGCCGAGGCGAAGAAGCTCCTGGGCGAGTTCGGCGCACGCTGGAAGAAGGAGCTGCCCGAGGCCGTGGAGGTCCTGGAGCGGGGCTTCGGGGCAGCGACGCAGTTCTACGCGTTCCCCGAGGCGCACTGGCCCCGGCTGCGTACCACCAACAGCCTCGAGCGGCTGCACGGCGAGATCAAACGCAGGATCAAGGCCGCCGGCGCCTTCCCGGACCGGGCCAGCGCCCTCAGGCTCATCACGGCCGTCGCACTCAGGACCACACACGTCTGGGGCGACCGGCGTTACCTCGACCTCTCACTCCTCCAGAAACAGGAGGTCGCCCAAGCAGCCTAGCCGAAGGCGAGGAGCTTCCTCCGCTTTTACACACAAATCGGGACTTGACCCATGCACAAAGACCTCAAGGCCGAGGCCACCATCCCGCCTGCCGGAAACCGTTCCGCCCAGCAGAAGCGCTTCAACTTCTTCCGCACCGACTTCAACCAGATCCGTCCTCACGAAGCCCTAGGCCAGAAGCCGCCTGCTTCCGCATATCAACCCTCCACCCGCTCGTTCCCGACGAAGCTGAGCACACCCGACTACCCTGCTCACTTCGAAGTCCGCAAAGTCTCAACAAACGGAGGTATCCGATGGCACTCCGTCTGGATCAACGTCTCTCACCTGCTCGGTGGAGACTACATCGGTCTCGAAGAGATCGACCACGACATCTGGGCCGTCTACTTTGGCCCCGTCTCGCTCGGCTGGCTGCACATAAGAAAAGGTGCCATCCTCGACCACAATGGCTCCTCTTCTCGTAACCCAAAACTGTAACCCATCAAGGTTCAGTTTTTGTTACCCATCAGGGTTCGGGCTCATTCACATACGTCGCCGCGGCCAGCCCAAGACCACGCCTTCCACGAAGACGCGGAGCCCAGGGGATGGCATCGGCTGGATCATTGTCGAGGGCGTGGCCGCAAGAAGGCTTCCGAGGTGTGGGAGGATCGGTGTCCTGCGACCCCGTCAGCTGCATCTTCCGGCCTCAGGGGACGTGCACTACGTCGCCTTACCGTGCCGGTCCCGTTCCCGTGAGGGTGAACCTCTGCACTCGCTTCCTCGTACCTCCGATCCCGTTGACTTCTACCGTGTATAGGTTGCCCTGCGCGTCCGTCGTCATGTCATGGAGAACGTAGAACTCTCCCAGCTCGTCTCCGTGCTGCCCGAACCGAGTCAGCTCCTCCAGCGTCTCCCTATCGAGTACCACGATCTGGTGATCGCTCCGCTCCGCGAGGAATAGCCAACGCTGGTCCGGATCCGGCGAAAACGCGGTCCGGTTGACCGACCTGTGCGCCCCCGCTGTTGCAGTGATCAGATCGGTGGTCGGCTCGCCGAAGGAGGTGTCGTTAGCGCGCGCGGCCATGAGCGCCGGATCGGGGTCGGGGAACCGGCCGATCATCTTCTCCGCCACGAACTCACCTTCCGGGGTGAACACCTGCAGCCGCATTGACTGGGAATCTGACACGTAGACGAGCCCATCGTTCGCGACCCGAACACCGTGCACGAGGTGGAAGTGCTGGGGGTCCCACTCGGCCTCGCCCGGCGTTGGGTCCGTGGGCGGGTTGCCATACGCGTCCCACATCCTCTTGAACGCCCCTGTGGTGGCGTCGAACACGATGATGCGCCGGTTGCCGTATCCGTCGGCCACAAACACCTCGTTCCTCGGCTGGTACACATAAACGTCCGCGGGGCGGTTGACGTTCAGGGTGTCCAGGTTTCCCTGGCTTGAATTCGCCCGCCCGATCTGCATGACGAAATCGCCCTCACGGGTGAACTTGAGGATCTGGTCGTCCCCACCTCCGCTTCCCGCGATCCAGACGTAGCCGTCCGGGTCCACGGCGATCCCGTGCTCGTTGCTGGGCCATTCGAACTCGTTCGAGTCGCGGTACTCTGTCCCGCCCCACCCCTGGACGTACGTACCGTCGGCGTCGAACTCGAGAACCGCCGGCGCCGCCCGGCCCTGGTTTTCGTCGGGGATGGTACGGGGGCGGTGGATGATCCAGATGTGGTTCTCCGTGTCCGTGGCAAGTCCCGACGCCAAACCGAGAACCCAGTCGTTGGGTACCTGCGGCCAGGCCTCCGCCTCGTAGATCGGGATCTCACCGCCTCCCGCACTAGCCCCCGCGGCCTCTCCGCCTCCAGCGCTCCCTTCCGGAGCGCAGCCGACGACGACCGAAGCCGAGACGGCGATCGTCATCCACGCCTTTCGCATCATGTGCCTCCTCGAAACAAGTGCTCGGTGAAAGGCCATCCAGGCCGACTGCGGCCCGAGGGCTGCGTTCAGGCGGGTGATTGGGTCGGTCATCAGCGCAACATAGCCCGAGGCCTCAGGTTGTGCCCCCCGCCGCCTGAATACGAGGGCCATCTAACGGATATGCGATTCTGCTGCGCGTCCAACATGCCCTCCGCGTGCGTAGCGCGCGACCCTCACGCTTCACGTGACAGTAGCAATCGCTTGTTAGATTGCACCCCCGTCGAACGCGATGCGCCAACGCTCTCCAGGGTCGTCAAACTGAACCTCGGCCACAGAAAAGACCGTTGGGTCGATCGGCCCACCGGTCCACTCCATCATTTCTTTGTGCTCAGGATGTCCCGGGTCAGACAGGGCAGCAAGCAGGTTCGCATAGCCGTGGGACCCGCCGCAGTCCTCGGGAGGACATGCCCCGGCCCCCCCGACGCATTCGGGCCCGGTGCTTAGGCTGCCGGCCTGCTCAAAGCCCTCAAGGATCACTGCATGGTCCCAATTGTCGCCGAAGTCGTAGGTGTATTGGATCGGTGGTGGGTCGCCCGCCGTAAAGTCGAACGGAAACTCCGTCCAGTCGGCCGTGACCGAAAGATCGTTCGGCACGTCCGGATCTGGGATTCCGAGCATCATTGCGGTGCCCGAGCCCGGATCGAGAACGCGGAATGTATGGAGGTGGTAGTCGAGCCATCCCATTGCGTCTTGGATCGCGACGTGGAGATCCCAAAAGGAATAGGTCGCGGGAACCTGAATTCACCGCCAAACAAGCGGGTTAGTCCCGACCAGAACTACGAGGTATTGGAGCATCAAGCCTGGAGGAACCGGCGCGTCCCTCGGTTGACCCTGCGTCGACATCATCACCCTGCTCGGAGCATGATCAGGTGCAATCTAACGTCTCTGCGATTCTGATCTTATAAGGCGAAAGGCTGACCTCACTCGAGCGTGGCGTTACGCTGATCTTGCTCAAAGGCCTGCGGCACCCAACCCAAGGAGGCCAGCCATGTTTGTCGCAGGAATCGATGCTCACGCAACGTATTCGGTGATCGCCATCGTGAGCAATACAGGTCAGCTCGTGGCCGGACCCATCCGGATCAAGAACACACAAGAGGATCGACTCGATGATCTACTTCAGCAGTATCAGCCCCTGGAGGTGGTCGTCGAGACGAGTCCGGCCTGGCCGTGGCTCTTCGATCGACTCCAAGAGCGGGGGATCGACTTCGTGCTCGCTCACGCCAAGCGGCTCCGAGTCATTGCCGAGTCCAACTACAAGAGTGACGACATCGACGCCGAGTTGTTGGCGCGTATGCGGCTCGCGGGCCTCATCCCCGAGGTCCATCCGAAGTGCGTCGAGCAGCGGGAGCAGGCGGTACTGCTACGCAACCGGGCGAGACTCGTACGCGAACGGACGCGCATGGTGAACCGCATCCACTCCCAACTCCACAACGTTGGGCTTCACCTGGAGCGTGGGCGTCTGCTCACCCAGGACGGACGTCAGTGGGTGCGTACCGAGGCATGGCCCCTGCTCGGAGACGAGCGGCGTCTGTTCATCGACATGCAGTGGGAACTCATCGACCAGATCGTACCGATGATCAAAACCCTCGATCGCAGAGTGGAACACGTGGGCCGCGAGATCCCGGCTGTGGCCCTGCTCGAGACCGTCCCGGGCATCGGTCCCTACCGGGCATTGCTCATCGCCACCGAGACGTTGCCCATCAAACGATTTCGTACACCGGGGCACCTGGTCAGCTACGCCGGTCTAGCCCCTCGCTCCTCACAGTCAGGGCTCCGGCCCATCCGCCACGGATCGATCCCCGCCGGGGCCAACCGTTGGCTGAGGGGCACCTTCGTCCGGACCGTCGTGAGCCACGTCACTCACGCGCCCGACAGCTGGCTATCACAGTCGTACGAACTGATCAGGCAACGGCTCGGGTGGCAGGTCGCTCGGGTCGCTACCGCTCGGCGCCTCGCTCGTGCTGTGCACGCGATGCTCCGTACGGGTGAGGTCTGGCACGATGAACCCGTGGCTCGATCAAACTGAGATGACACACGATGATGGACCGTACCACGACAGGGGTGAGCTCCGTGCGCAGCATGTCGCACGACGACCCTCAGATTCTGATTGAGCCCCCCGCTCGCATAGCAGATCTTCGGACATCCCCGCGCTGGGATGAAACCTGAATAGATGCCTGAGTTCCTCGTGAGAGGAGACTCACCCAAGATCGGACGCGACGTTGGTACTGAAGGATGAAAAACGGAAGATGATCACGCAGGCCTTGAGCTACAGACCAGTGGACCGAGCCACCCCTCCGCCCTCTCTGCCAACGTACGTGAGACACGGAGCACGCAAAGAATTAGAGTAGGGCGAAGGCAGAGAAAACGAACATGTTGGGACTGCGAGAGAGAATGGAAGAGAATGGTAGTGCCCCTGGAATCGGGGAGGCCAAGCGAAGCGCGGCAGCTCCTGCGGACCCGGAGGTAGTAGATAGGCCGCTACGCCGGCGGTTCAGTCCATCGTACAAGCTGCGGATCGTCGAAGAAGCGGACCGGTGCACCGAGCCCGGCGAGGTGGGTCAGCTCCTGCGGCGCGAGGGCCTGTACTCGTCGCACCTGACGACGTGGCGCAAGGCGGCGCATAGCGGGTCGCTGAAGGCCCTGTCGAAGAAACGCGGCCGCAAGCCGGAGCGGAATCCGCTGGATGAGAAGGTACGCAAGCTGGAGCGGCAAAACGCACGGCTCGAGAATGAGCTCAGGAAGGCACACCTGATCATCGACGTGCAGGGAAAAGTTGCGGGGCTGCTGGGGATAAGCCTCGACGACGGGACGAACTCTTGAAGGCGGCCGATGAGCTGGCTAAGCACGTCGGTGTAAAACCGGCGTGCGCGGCTCTCGAGGTCTCCCGATCGACGTTCTACCGTCGTCGAGGCCCATCGACCGGGCAACGGCAGCCCCGCCCGACGCCCGCCCGGGCATTGAGCGAGACGGAACGAGGCGAGGTTACCTGATCGGCGTTCCCGAAGTGGACACATTGCCGGCAGGAAATCCGTGCTCCGCGAAGCATGGGCCGCTCATCCCGAACGCTTCGTCACAGGTGTGCCGAAGCCCAAACCGCTCCCGGAGGCCGTCTACATCAATCCTCCCATCCCTTCCCTCACCACACAGGATATTGCTCTCTAATTAATCCCGTAGAGTGTCCCATTGTCGTTGACAGGTTCCGCCGGGACCCCGGACGGGTAAGGGAGGGCTACGCCCTGTTGACTCCCTTCACCTTATAGATGCTGCGCGGCTAATGTGGTGACCGCAAGCGAAGCGCGCGAGCCTAATGGCTACCGCGACAGTAGCAATCGCTTGTTAGATGGCGCGGACGCTCGGAAAGACCTCACTCGCCAGCGGGTCTAGACTCCGCAATCAGCCTAAGGATCGTCGCAGCCTCATCGAGTAGCCGCTGCCCACCCTGCACTAGGTCCTGCTGTATCCACACTCGACTCGTCACCACGTCCGCGAAATCCGAGGCAGCCAAGCGTCGCAGATCGACCCTATACTCCACGGGAGGGACCGCAATACCCTCATATTCGGGATAGAGGCCTGTGAGGGCCCGCGCTTCGATCATCAACGGTTCCTCGAAGCCGATCCAATGGTCCCAAGCCCATTGTGAGACATTGCCCTGGACCGCGACCTGGCTTTCGAACCGGGCAAGAGCCACGCGGAGACTGTCACTGCGCAGAAGCCGGATGTCGCCGGAGTTGACCATGTCGTGGTATGTAGCGAGAACGGGTCGGAAATGTTCGATACGAAACGCGTCTTCCAGAAGTAACCTGACACTCTCTCTTGAGGCGCTGGCATAGTCGGTGTCGAGGAGGCCGAGGTTGGCATCTCGTATCCGGGCGGCCGTTTCAACGTGCGCGGTCAACTCGCGCTGGTTTTCAAAGAAATCCTGTTCAAGCGCCTCGAGGTACTGGATTTCCTCTGCAACCTCACGCCGCGCATCCGTGGCCGAGTCGGCCCACAATGCGAGAGCTGCGCCGATCAAGAGGAGCCCTACCTCGGCTACAGCTTGGCGCCAGTTGATTCGATCGGTGAGGGCCAGGATTCACTCCAGCACGAGGAACTGAGCGCCATCTAACGTCTCGTGTTTCTGCCGCGCGTCAATCTGCACTGCGCGCGCGTAGTGCGCGACCCTCCCGGTATCGCGACAGTAGCAAACACTTGTTAGAGAGCCCGGAAGCCGGTAGCATTGAGGTGCTACTTCGGAGGAATACCATGGTTCGAAGTGTGAAATTGCGCAGAATGGGGGGATCTGTCGGGGCCACCCTGCCCAAGGAGATGGCGGAGCGCCTCCACCTTGAGGCGGGAGACGAAGTGCTTGCCGTTGAGACGGCAGACGGGATTCTGCTTAGCCCCTACAATCCAGAGGTAGAGGAGGGGCTCGCAATCGCGGCCGAGGCTCAGAAGCGGTACCAGGGGGCTCTTAGAGAACTCGCGAAGTGACTCAGCCGGAGCCCCGGTGGGTTCCCCGGCTTGTCATTGAGGCCGTCCATCTCGACCAGATTCGCGAACACGGCGGCCTGATAGGCATCCGCGACGAGAATGCCCTGGAGTCAGCCCTAGCCCGGGCAAGGCAGAGATGGACGTATGAGCCGGAGTCGGACCTGGCACGGCTCGCCGCCGACTACGCTTTCGGAATTTGCTCCAGTCACCCCTTCCGAGACGGAAACAAGCGGATCTCGTTTTTAGCCGCCGTCATCTTTCTTGGCCTCAACGGACTCGACTTCATCGCCCCCGAAGACGAAGTGGTTGATAGATTGCTGGCCTTGGCTTCCGGAAACCTCGATGAGGAAGCACTAGCCGCGTGGATTCGCTCACGAATCCAACCTCAGTCAGGTGTCTGAAGAGGGCTCTCTAACGTCTCTGCGATGGTCAAGTCCCGATTTGTGTGTAAAAGCGGAGGAAGCTCCTCGCCTTCGGCTAGGCTGCTTGGGCGACCTCCTGTTTCTGGAGGAGTGAGAGGTCGAGGTAACGCCGGTCGCCCCAGACGTGTGTGGTCCTGAGTGCGACGGCCGTGATGAGCCTGAGGGCGCTGGCCCGGTCCGGGAAGGCGCCGGCGGCCTTGATCCTGCGTTTGATCTCGCCGTGCAGCCGCTCGAGGCTGTTGGTGGTACGCAGCCGGGGCCAGTGCGCCTCGGGGAACGCGTAGAACTGCGTCGCTGCCCCGAAGCCCCGCTCCAGGACCTCCACGGCCTCGGGCAGCTCCTTCTTCCAGCGTGCGCCGAACTCGCCCAGGAGCTTCTTCGCCTCGGCGAGTCCGGATGTCTGGAAGATCACCGAGACCTCACGCGCCACGCGCTTGCGTAGGCGGTGGGGGACCCTCGCCCCCACATTACGCTGCAGATGGACCGTACACCTCTGACGGCGTGCCTCGGGCAGGAAGCGGCGGACCGCAGCTGCCAGGCCTGCGTGCTCATCGGCGATCACGAGCTCGACACCGCCGAGGCCGCGGTCCTGGAGTTGCTCGAGGAGCTCCGACCAGCTCTGCTGCGACTCCTCAGCGCCCAGCGTGACGGCCAGGAGCCGTCGGTGACCCTCAGGGCCCACTGCATACGCCACGAGCGCACTCACGTTCTCGACTTTGCGGGCCCAGCGGGCGTCCAAGAACGTGGCGTCCAGGTACAGATAGGGGTGAGGCCCCTCGATCGGCGCACGGCGCAGCCCTTCCACGGCCTCGTCGAGCCGTTTTGCCACACGACTCACCGTCGAGCGCCCAACACGCTCGCCCATCAGCGCCTCGGTGACGTCGCCCATCTTGCGCTGTGACACGCCGCTCACATACGCCTCGACCATCATCTCGTCGAGCTCGGGGCTCCTGCGCTGGTAGCGGCCGATCACGTCGGCCGGCGAACCGTTGTCCCGGCTCCGGGGCATGGCGACCTCGATCTGCCCCAGGCTCGTCAGCAGCCGCCTCAGGTATGTGCCGTTCCTATGGTCCTTCCGGCTTCCCACCCGCTCGAAGCGGCGTGCACCTACCATGGCCTTCAGCTCCTCTTCCAGCACCATCTCGAGCGTCAGCCGGATCGCGCCTTGAAACAGCTCGCGCAAATCATCGCGTAGCTCGTCTTGCGTGGCCCGACCGATCTCCACAATCTCTTGCATCGGAAGCTCCTCTCCGGTTCCGAGCCTGCTCTGCAGACCCGGACTCCCGGGTTCATGTGACAGTGAACAACAACAGAGGAGCTTCCGTTTTTCTTTCCCTCCTGTCCAGCTTATCCGCTTTTACACAAATCTAGGGACACTACCCTCTGCGATTCTGATCTTATAAGGCGAAAGGCTGACCTCACTCGAGCGTGGCGTTACGCTGATCTTGCTCAAAGGCCTGCGGCACCCAACCCAAGGAGGCCAGCCATGTTTGTCGCAGGAATCGATGCTCACGCAACGTATTCGGTGATCGCCATCGTGAGCAACACAGGTCAGCTCGTTGCCGGACCCATCCGGATCAAGAACACGCAAGAGGATCGGCTCAATGATCTACTGGAGCAGTATCAGCCCCTGGAGGTGGTCGTCGAGACGAGTCCGGCCTGGCCGTGGCTCTTCGATCGACTCCAAGAGCGGGGGATCGACTTCGTGCTCGCTCACGCCAAGCGGCTCCGAGTCATCGCCGAGTCCAACTACAAGAGTGACGACATCGACGCCGAGTTGTTGGCGCGTATGCGACTCGCGGGCCTCATCCCCGAGGTCCATCCGAAGTGCGTCGAGCAGCGGGAGCAGGCGGTACTGCTACGCAACCGGGCACGACTCGTACGCGAACGCACACGCATGGTGAACCGCATCCATGCCCAGATCCACAACGTCGGGCTTCATCTGGAGCGTGGGCGTCTGCTCACCCAGGATGGACGCCAGTGGGTGCATGACGTGGCGTGGCCGCTGCTCGGAGCCGAGCGGCGTCTGTTCATCGACATGCAGTGGGAACTCATCGACCAGATCGTGCCGATGATCAAAACGCTTGATCGCAGGGTTGAGCACGTAGGCCGCAAGGTCCCCGCTGTAGCTCTGCTCGAGACCATCCCGGGCGTCGGTTCCTATCGGGCATTGCTCATCGCCACCGAGACGTTGCCCATCAAACGATTTCGTACACCGGGGCACCTGGTCAGCTACGCCGGTCTAGCCCCTCGCTCCTCACAGTCAGGGCTCCGGCCCATCCGCCACGGATCGATCCCCGCCGGGGCCAACCGTTGGCTGAGGGGCACCTTCGTCCGGACCGTCGTGAGCCACGTCACTCACGCGCCCGACAGCTGGCTATCACAGTCGTACGAACTGATCAGGCAACGGCTCGGGTGGCAGGTCGCTCGGGTCGCTACCGCTCGGCGCCTCGCTCGTGCTGTGCACGCGATGCTCCGTACGGGTGAGGTCTGGCACGATGAACCCGTGGCTCGATCAAACTGAGATGACACACGATGATGGACCGTACCACGACGGTAGTGTCCCTAGATTTGTGTAAAAGCGGATAAGCTGGACAGGAGGGAAAGAAAAACGGAAGCTCCTCTGTTGTTGTTCACTGTCACATGAACCCGGGAGTCCGGGTCTGCAGAGCAGGCTCGGAACCGGAGAGGAGCTTCCGATGCAAGAGATTGTGGAGATCGGTCGGGCCACGCAAGACGAGCTACGCGATGATTTGCGCGAGCTGTTTCAAGGCGCGATCCGGCTGACGCTCGAGATGGTGCTGGAAGAGGAGCTGAAGGCCATGGTAGGTGCACGCCGCTTCGAGCGGGTGGGAAGCCGGAAGGACCATAGGAACGGCACATACCTGAGGCGGCTGCTGACGAGCCTGGGGCAGATCGAGGTCGCCATGCCCCGGAGCCGGGACAACGGTTCGCCGGCCGACGTGATCGGCCGCTACCAGCGCAGGAGCCCCGAGCTCGACGAGATGATGGTCGAGGCGTATGTGAGCGGCGTGTCACAGCGCAAGATGGGCGACGTCACCGAGGCGCTGATGGGCGAGCGTGTTGGGCGCTCGACGGTGAGTCGTGTGGCAAAACGGCTCGACGAGGCCGTGGAAGGGCTGCGCCGTGCGCCGATCGAGGGGCCTCACCCCTATCTGTACCTGGACGCCACGTTCTTGGACGCCCGCTGGGCCCGCAAAGTCGAGAACGTGAGTGCGCTCGTGGCGTATGCAGTGGGCCCTGAGGGTCACCGACGGCTCCTGGCCGTCACGCTGGGCGCTGAGGAGTCGCAGCAGAGCTGGTCGGAGCTCCTCGAGCAACTCCAGGACCGCGGCCTCGGCGGTGTCGAGCTCGTGATCGCCGATGAGCACGCAGGCCTGGCAGCTGCGGTCCGCCGCTTCCTGCCCGAGGCACGCCGTCAGAGGTGTACGGTCCATCTGCAGCGTAATGTGGGGGCGAGGGTCCCCCACCGCCTACGCAAGCGCGTGGCGCGTGAGGTCTCGGTGATCTTCCAGACATCCGGACTCGCCGAGGCGAAGAAGCTCCTGGGCGAGTTCGGCGCACGCTGGAAGAAGGAGCTGCCCGAGGCCGTGGAGGTCCTGGAGCGGGGCTTCGGGGCAGCGACGCAGTTCTACGCGTTCCCCGAGGCGCACTGGCCCCGGCTGCGTACCACCAACAGCCTCGAGCGGCTGCACGGCGAGATCAAACGCAGGATCAAGGCCGCCGGCGCCTTCCCGGACCGGGCCAGCGCCCTCAGGCTCATCACGGCCGTCGCACTCAGGACCACACACGTCTGGGGCGACCGGCGTTACCTCGACCTCTCACTCCTCCAGAAACAGGAGGTCGCCCAAGCAGCCTAGCCGAAGGCGAGGAGCTTCCTCCGCTTTTACACACAAATCGGGACTTGACCTCCTGAACCGGGGTGGCTTGGGCATACGTAGCCCCTTGGACACCATCTGGGAGCCGTAGCTGTGGATCGTCCTAAGGTTTCCTCTCGATCCCTGCGTCCGAGGCGTTGTCCTACTGCCCGCGCAATGGGGCAATATGCAGCCTCCCCGGCCCAGTCTAACCAGTGTCTTCGGAGTGCGAGCAGTTTGGATTAGTCCCAAGGATCTGGCGCAAAGTCGACCCCTCCAGGTATTCTCTGCGCGTGTATACGTTCGATGCTTTGGCCCTGTCACTGCGAAAAGTGTCGAATAAAAGGAGTTAGGCTGATGTCTTCAGGCCTAGTGTTGACGTAGCACGCGATGGATGGAATTCTAGGTTGTCCCGAACCGGAGTGAGCGGTGCGCTACAGCGGCAAGTCACTTCTGGTGGTAGCAGCGCTCTTCGCGCTAGCTCTCGTGGCTGCCTGGGTACTCTACGGGCAGCTTCAATCTGTGGCAGAAGGGACATATGCGGGTTTCAAACTAGGCGGAGCCGTCGCCGTCTTCGTGGTTGTGTTCCTACTGCTCCGAGCCACCTACGAACGCACACTGGGGAAGAGCGTCGTAAAGGTCCAAGTGAGCTTTGCAAACGGTCAAGTTCCCCCCGGTGCGGAACCTGTCAACGACAATGGGACACTCTACGGGATTAATTAGAGAGCAATATCCTGTGTGGTGAGGGAAGGGATGGGAGGATTGATGTAGACGGCCTCCGGGAGCGGTTTGGGCTTCGGCACACCTGTGACGAAGCGTTCGGGATGAGCGGCCCATGCTTCGCGGAGCACGGATTTCCTGCCGGCAATGACCTGATCGGCGTTCCCGAAGTGGACCTGCTCGGGGGTTAGCATCGAGATACCGCCATGGCGGTGCTCGGCATTGTACCAGCGGAAGAACGATCGACACAACGTCTTGGCCTGGCCCTGATCCCCGAACCGCCCGGGAAACGAGGGATGGTACTTCAAGGTTTTGAACTGAGCCTCGGAAAACGGGTTGTCATCCGACACCTGAGGCCGGCTCAACGAGCGAGTCACGCCGAGGTCAGCGAGAAGTTGAGCGGTGCATTGGCTCGTCATTGGAGCTCCCCGATCCGAGTGCAGGGTCAGGACCCGGGGCTGGACGCCATGCTTCAGGCAGCTCTGCTGGATCAACCGGCCGGCCAGGGCCGAGTTCTCCCGGTCCGCCACCATCCAGCCCACGACGTAGCGGCTGTAGATGTCCATGATGACGTAGAGGTAGTAATAGCTCCACTTCTTCGGCCCGAGTAGCCGCGTGATATCCCAGGACCACACCTGGTTCGGCGCCGTGGCCATCAACTCGGGCTTCTTGTACTCGGGATGGGTGCGCTGCGCCCGGCGTTCCTGAACCGGCACCTCGGAGGCCAGAACACGATACATCGTGCGTTCGCTGCACAGGTAGACCTCTTCGTCGAGCAGCGTGGCCACCACCTCGGCGGGTGAGCGGTCCACGAACCGCTCCGAACACAGCGTGTCGAAGACCTCGCCTCGTTCCGTCTCGCTCAATGCCCGGGCGGGCGTCGGGCGGGGCTGCCGTTGCCCGGTCGATGGGCCTCGACGACGGTAGAACGTCGATCGGGAGACCTCGAGAGCCGCGCACGCCGGTTTTACACCGACGTGCTTAGCCAGCTCATCGGCCGCCTTCAAGAGTTCGTCCCGTCGTCGAGGCTTATCCCCAGCAGCCCCGCAACTTTTCCCTGCACGTCGATGATCAGGTGTGCCTTCCTGAGCTCATTCTCGAGCCGTGCGTTTTGCCGCTCCAGCTTGCGTACCTTCTCATCCAGCGGATTCCGCTCCGGCTTGCGGCCGCGTTTCTTCGACAGGGCCTTCAGCGACCCGCTATGCGCCGCCTTGCGCCACGTCGTCAGGTGCGACGAGTACAGGCCCTCGCGCCGCAGGAGCTGACCCACCTCGCCGGGCTCGGTGCACCGGTCCGCTTCTTCGACGATCCGCAGCTTGTACGATGGACTGAACCGCCGGCGTAGCGGCCTATCTACTACCTCCGGGTCCGCAGGAGCTGCCGCGCTTCGCTTGGCCTCCCCGATTCCAGGGGCACTACCATTCTCTTCCATTCTCTCTCGCAGTCCCAACATGTTCGTTTTCTCTGCCTTCGCCCTACTCTAATTCTTTGCGTGCTCCGTGTCTCACGTACGTTGGCAGAGAGGGGTGCAGCCGATTCCAAGTGTACCTACTCGCTCTACAATCGTGATACGCTAGAACAGCTTGACGGCCAGCCCGCAAAGCTGCTCAAGGAAGGAGCAGGTTTGGTTTTCTACGTTGAGTCCCAGAGCGCCCACGATTTGATCAAGGTCGACCTTGAAGCCACAAATGGGGTAACATGGCAAAGTGGGTATTGGGTCAAGTCCCGATTTGTGTGTAAAAGCGGAGGAAGCTCCTCGCCTTCGGCTAGGCTGCTTGGGCGACCTCCTGTTTCTGGAGGAGTGAGAGGTCGAGGTAACGCCGGTCGCCCCAGACGTGTGTGGTCCTGAGTGCGACGGCCGTGATGAGCCTGAGGGCGCTGGCCCGGTCCGGGAAGGCGCCGGCGGCCTTGATCCTGCGTTTGATCTCGCCGTGCAGCCGCTCGAGGCTGTTGGTGGTACGCAGCCGGGGCCAGTGCGCCTCGGGGAACGCGTAGAACTGCGTCGCTGCCCCGAAGCCCCGCTCCAGGACCTCCACGGCCTCGGGCAGCTCCTTCTTCCAGCGTGCGCCGAACTCGCCCAGGAGCTTCTTCGCCTCGGCGAGTCCGGATGTCTGGAAGATCACCGAGACCTCACGCGCCACGCGCTTGCGTAGGCGGTGGGGGACCCTCGCCCCCACATTACGCTGCAGATGGACCGTACACCTCTGACGGCGTGCCTCGGGCAGGAAGCGGCGGACCGCAGCTGCCAGGCCTGCGTGCTCATCGGCGATCACGAGCTCGACACCGCCGAGGCCGCGGTCCTGGAGTTGCTCGAGGAGCTCCGACCAGCTCTGCTGCGACTCCTCAGCGCCCAGCGTGACGGCCAGGAGCCGTCGGTGACCCTCAGGGCCCACTGCATACGCCACGAGCGCACTCACGTTCTCGACTTTGCGGGCCCAGCGGGCGTCCAAGAACGTGGCGTCCAGGTACAGATAGGGGTGAGGCCCCTCGATCGGCGCACGGCGCAGCCCTTCCACGGCCTCGTCGAGCCGTTTTGCCACACGACTCACCGTCGAGCGCCCAACACGCTCGCCCATCAGCGCCTCGGTGACGTCGCCCATCTTGCGCTGTGACACGCCGCTCACATACGCCTCGACCATCATCTCGTCGAGCTCGGGGCTCCTGCGCTGGTAGCGGCCGATCACGTCGGCCGGCGAACCGTTGTCCCGGCTCCGGGGCATGGCGACCTCGATCTGCCCCAGGCTCGTCAGCAGCCGCCTCAGGTATGTGCCGTTCCTATGGTCCTTCCGGCTTCCCACCCGCTCGAAGCGGCGTGCACCTACCATGGCCTTCAGCTCCTCTTCCAGCACCATCTCGAGCGTCAGCCGGATCGCGCCTTGAAACAGCTCGCGCAAATCATCGCGTAGCTCGTCTTGCGTGGCCCGACCGATCTCCACAATCTCTTGCATCGGAAGCTCCTCTCCGGTTCCGAGCCTGCTCTGCAGACCCGGACTCCCGGGTTCATGTGACAGTGAACAACAACAGAGGAGCTTCCGTTTTTCTTTCCCTCCTGTCCAGCTTATCCGCTTTTACACAAATCTAGGGACACTACCGGTTCAGGACGTGGGTGTAGATCATGGTGGTCTTCACGCTTCGGTGTCCAAGTAGCTCCTGGATGGTGCGTATGTCGTAGCCATCCTCGAGTAGGTGAGTGGCGAAGGAATGCCGGAGGGTGTGGCAGGTGACTCGCTTGGTGAGCCCGAGAACCCGGACCGCGGTTTTCAGAGCTCGTTGCACGGACGTGGGGTGGAGGTGAAATCTGCCCCGAGCTCCGGTGAGCGGGTCCGCGGTGAAGGTCGAGGCGGCAAAGAGGAACTGCCAACCCAACTCGACGCCCGACCTCGGTGATTTCGTCGCATACATCCCCGGCAGCACCGCCCAGCCGAAGCCAGCCGCGAGGTCCTTTTCGTGGATGGCGCGGCGCCGTTCGATCTGCTCCT
The DNA here is from genome assembly GCA_965248195.1 of Longimicrobiales bacterium. Classification (GTDB taxonomy): domain Bacteria; phylum Gemmatimonadota; class Gemmatimonadetes; order Longimicrobiales; family Gaopeijiaceae; genus UBA822. The sequence goes on from CBDFIQ010000001.1 coordinate 1,113,098, forward strand.
TTAGTGGGCCGACCAGCACCGCGGGAACCACAGAGACCCGCTCCCTGCCACCTTTCGCCCCCCGGACCCTCAGCTCTCGACCATCGAGATCCAGGTCCTTCACCCTCAGTTGGAGTCCCTCTTTCAGTCGGAGACCCGAGCCGTAAAGCACGTGCCCAGCTAAAGGGCGCTACTCTCCGGCCGCAGCCTCCTTCTCCTCCCCATCCTTCCGGGTGAGCGCCGCGAGGTCGCGAATCTCTCCCGGCCGGCGGTCGTCTCCGAGCGCGCCCATCCACGCGGGGTACCCCAAGGGGATCTTGCTCACTTCGTCGAGGCGTGCGACCTCGTCGTCGGTGAGCGTGACATCGACGGATCCGAGATTGTCCTCCAGTTGGTCCATCCGCTTAGCCCCGATGATCACGCTGGTGATGGGCTCTTTATGGAGAAGCCAGGCCAGGCCCACCTGGGCGACCGACACCTCGTGCGTCTTGGCGATGGGCTGCATCATGTCCACGATGTCGTAGCCCTGCTCCTTGTCGATCGGCGGGAAGTCGAAGGTGGCTCGGCGCGTGCCGTCCGGGCTGGCCTCACGCGTGAACTTTCCGGAAAGAAAGCCCCCAGCGAGCGGGCTCCAAACGAGGAGCCCGAGCCCCTGGTCCTGGATCAGCGGAATGGTCTGCTGCTCCAACTCCCGTCCGGCCAACGAATAATAGGACTGCGTGCACTTGAAGGACTCGAGGCCCCGCTGCTCCGAAACTCCCAGCGCCTGCATCAGCTCCCACGCCTCCATGTTGGAGCACCCGATGTAACGGACTTTGCCGGCCCGGACGAGATCGGTCAGCGCGATGAGCGTCTCTTCGATGTGGGTCTCGGGATCGGAGCGGTGGATCTGATAGAGATCGATGTAGTCGGTGCCGAGACGTTTCAGACTCGCTTCAGCGGCCTGAATGATGTGCAGCCGCGAGAGCCCGACCTCGTTCGCGCCCGGCCCCATGCGACCGCGCACCTTGGTCGCGATCACCACGTCCTGACGCTTGCCCTTCAACGATCGACCGAGAATCTCTTCGGACTCACCGGACGAGTACATATCGGCTGTGTCGAAGAAGTTGATGCCTTCATCGATCGAGCGATGCACCAACGCGTCGGACTCCTTCTGGCCGAGGGCGCCGATCGCTTCCCATTGGCTGCCGAAGGTCATTGTGCCGAGGCAGAGCTCCGAGACGAAGACACCGGTGTTGGCGAGCGGGCGGTATTTCATGGGTTCATTTCTCCGGACTGACGGACGTGAGGTCGCACGGGACGGCCCCGCAGGATGATCGCGCGGGCCGTTGCTGTGCCAAGTATATCGGCTGCTTCGACTATGGTCCACGAGCGCCGACCCTCCCGGCCAAGAATACCGGCTCTACGGATGGTGGGCTACATTCATCCTTCGCTTCGAGCCTTCGACCTCAGCCAATTCAGTATGCCCCGTCCGCTCACATCGCCCCAGGAGAGCCCCCCGCGCCCAACTGCGGAGGTCGGCTTGGCGAGGCTCCGTGTAGCTGGCTCGACGCTGTTGCTCGCCGTCGGGTGGGCCGTCACGACGACATGTGCCTCCTATCAGATTTACAGCGACTGCGTCACACCTTCATCGCCGTGCCCTGATCAGGGGTCACAGGATCAGGACGCGGTTCTTTTCCTGGTTGGGGACGCTGGATCCGAGGAGTTCGAGAGCAACCCTGTCCTTCAGCACATGAAGACGGCCGTGACGGCGCTCGACAGGCGCGGTGTGCCGGCGACCGTAGTCTTTCTCGGCGACAACGTCTACGAAGAGGGAGTGCGAGACGGCCACCCCGAGGATCTTCGGCTCCTGGCGGGCCAGGTCGAGGTGGTCTCGGGCACGTCGGCCAAGGGGATCTTCCTGCCCGGCAACCACGACTGGGGCAACACCGCAGATGACCGGGGGCTCGAGCGTTTGATGAACCAGGAGCAGGCGCTCGCAGTCTTCAGCGGTAATGGCGCCAACGTTGACCTCATGCCTCGGGCTGGGTGTCCCGGCCCCGAGCGAGAGAATCTGGAGGATTCCCGCGGGGATGTCCTGGCCGCCCTCGTGTTGCTGGACACTCCCTGGTGGCTGCTGGAGGCGCCGGGCAACTCACGATGCAGCACATCCACGAAGGAGGATGTGATTCGAGAAATGGAGCGTGTACTCTCTGAAGCGTCGGGCCTCCCGGTAATCGTGGCGGGCCACCATCCGCTGCAATCGGGGGGGCCGCACGCAGGGAATGACAGTGGGCTGAGGTGGTTGGGGCACCGGCTCGGCTTGATGCGGGATGACCTCAACAGCCCTCAATACAGAGCCCTCATCGATGGCTTGTCCGAGGCCTTTGGCCGGGCTTCACCACCCACCATATACGTGGCCGGGCACGATCATTCGCTCCAGGTCATCGAGAAATCCGAGGAAGGTGCCTCCGTCTTCTACCTCGTTTCCGGCAGTGGCAGCAAGGTCACCGGTGCGGGGCCCATTGCCGGTAGCCGGTTCGCCGCGGGGCTACCCGGATACATGCGCGTCGATTTCCGGTCCGGCGGTAGGATCCAGCTCAGCGTGGTTGCGCAGTGCTCGGTGGAGGCGGTTGATGCGAATCTCTGTCGTGGAGTGGATGCGGGCCGCTTCCAGAGTGTCTATCGGGCACGCATCCGTTGAAAACCCTCAGAACGGCAGGCCCGTTTCAATGTAGATTCTCGTCCCCTCGTCGTCACTTACGCCGAAGCCGGCACGCAGCATATACGGTTGGCCGATCGGCGTGAGCCAAATGCCGCCCCCCAGGCTCGTGTGCCAGCCTCCGGGTGATGCGCCATTCAGGTACACACGCCCGGCATCGGCGAATCCGAAGATGCCCATGTCCACGGGGACCACGACGCGCGGGTTCCCTAAGCGGAGGCGAAGCTCGCCGGTTCCGAATACCGCGGCGTCTCCGGCGAACCGCTCTCGCTGAAAACCTCGGACCGTCTCTGCTCCGCCCAGGAAGGCGGCCATGCTCCAAGGGATTTGGTCGCCCCAGACCTTCACGCCGCCGACTCGTAACGCAATGGAAATCGGCGACGAGACGGATGGCGATAGCCGCGCCGATATCGTGCCGTCTGCCTTGGAGAATGGGGTGACGACATCGAGAACGGTCGGGAACGTCGCTCCGTGGATCTCGAGGTGTAAACGATTGGGCGACTCGTTAGGGTCCACCGGCAGATCGTACACGAGGCTAGCCGTGGCCCCGGCCTGCCAAAAATCGACGGCGCCATAAAGGGTGTCGCGTAGTTCGCGGAAGAAGCGGCCGTTGTTCTCCGACGTACTGGATCGGGACACCACCAGGCCCACCGCCAGGTCCAGGCCGGAGCCTCCGCTGACGCCTACAGCGGTTTCGACCGACGCTCTCTCGTGGTCAATCTCGTGGGATCTATCGCCGAGCGTCGCTGTGTTATTGCCGAATCCATGAAAATTGAGCACATCGAGCCCGGAGTAGCGGATCTGGAAAGCCGTGAAAATGGGAGAGTTCGAGCGGTTCAGACGTCCCGCGATTACCGCGCGTCCCGTCCCTTCGGTAGGAGAGAAACCGCCGCTGAAATCGAAGCCCGAGGAGAAAGGAGCCTTTCGAAAGCTGTAGCGTTCGAGGCGGACGCCGGTGCCGATGAAGAGTCCCATATCCGAGTTGTACAGCGACGTAAAAATGGGTAGTGTCCGGCCCCCCCAGTCGCGGGGCTGGTCCCGATCCTCCTGGCTCCAAACCCACCCGTCGAAGTTTCTGTTGTCGAGGCGTCCCCCACTGGATCCCGATACGGTGTTTTGGCCCTCCGAGTCATAGAGGTAAAGCCCTTGTCGCGAGTCTTCGACCTGAAAGACGTCATCACCGCGGCCACCAACGACCCGGATCTTGATGCCGGAGCCACCGTCTCCGCGGACCGAGATCCGATCATCGCCCATCTTCATGTAGAGGCGGATCTCACGGGTTTCCTCGGCGCTGAACCGCCTCTGAAGATAGGGTGCCTCCGCCCGCTCGGAGTCAGCCAACGAGACCGTCACGAAGTCGGGGTCGGTGCGATCGATGACCGCCAAGTCGGATATGTCCGTCGCGTGGAGGTCTACCGCTTCGACGAGCAACTCATACAGGTTCGCCACCGGTTCCCTCAGGTTGTCTCGCCTCACCTTCAGCACACCCATCAGCTCAGGCCCGTTTTTTGCGAAGATCTCAGGGGGTAGGCTCCCCACCGCCTCTTCGATCACGTCGTCCGTAAGGCTCGCCTGAACCGATGCCGCGATTGAATCCCAGACCGGTCTCTCGAGTCCCGAAAGGAACTGTCGATCCAGCGCCCTCCCGTTCCAGTGCAGCCTGTCAATGCTCGGGTAGGTTTCTTCGAACCGCACGAACTGGGGCATGTAAAGGCTTAGGATCCGTGGAACGATCCCGTCGAACTTCGAGAAGGCCTGGTCCCGGTCTGTGGGAACCGGTACCCAGGACCGCTCATCGCCCTCGTCATAGGTAGCCCATCGCCACTGGCGGCGATGCCGGTCCCAATCGCCAAGGAAGATGTCCACGACGCGAGCCGTCAGGAAAGCGCGCGCATCCACTCGATCGCGCGGACTCTCGTCGACTCGCTCGGTCAGTCTTTCGTGGCCGATCACCCGCACCGCGTCTTCGAACGGCGTGCGCTCACCTTCGTTCTCGTCGGGACGTTCCTCGATGAGGCCGAGCATCCCGGCGAAGTCGGCCCTGAACTCCCCGAGCGCCGGAATGTCCGGCATGATCCTGAGTACCGGAGTCACGTGAAGAACACCTGCCGCCTCCAACAGGGGAGCCGCCACGAGCGCGCCGTAGGGATGGGCCGCGCTGATTCCATCCTGTACAACGTCGTCTATCAAGCTCTCACGAAGAATAGAGTTGAGGAGAGGCGTCGGGTCCTTGTCCACAGAGCGGAAGGTGTATTCCCGACCGTCTGAGCCGAGGAATCTCAGCGCCCGGGTCGATAGCCCGCCCCCCCGCCTAAGGGGCGTGATGCCTCCCGCGAAAGTAGAGAGATCCAGGACTTCGACTTCTATCGGGGTGGTCCAGAGGTCCCGATAGTGCCGTCCCAGAACCAGGCGATGGACGGGGCCCGCGCGGTATCGTTCTCCGGCAGCCGTGACCACGTTCCTCGTGGCCGGCGATTCCTGAGCGCTCGACCCCAGCGGGAAGACCATTGCACAACAGAGAACAAAAAATGCATGTCGTGCGTGTCTCGCGGCGGTGATCATCTGTACCGTCCCTGTCGAATGATGAAAATCCGCGGTCCCCCATTTCTTCGAGGGGCAGAATTCCTCGCCTGATCGTACGAAAGCTTTGAGGCCAGAGACAGTATCGGGGCTGTCGCGAAACGCGCCTGCCTCGGATGATGGCACAAGCAGAGTGCCACGCCATGGAAACCTGCACCTCGATGGGGCAGTTCCTGGCGGAATCCGTGCCGAGGGCCGTATGCACGCCGCTGGACAAGACCCTCCACATGGTCGTAGGCTCGTACTTCCATCCCGCGGTCTGTTTGAAGAGACATCTAAAGGAGACGTCCGATGTCCGTACAACTTGGTGACGAGGTACCCGACTTTTCAGCCGAGAGCACGCAAGGAACGATCAACTTCCACGACTGGATCGGGGACGGCTGGGCCGTGCTGTTCTCCCACCCCAAGGACTTTACGCCGGTCTGCACCACAGAGCTGGGTTCCGTCGCCGGCCTTCAGGCGGAGTTCGAGAAGCGCAACTGCAAGATCGTCGGCCTGAGTGTCGACTCGGTGAGCGACCATACCGAGTGGTCCAAGGATATCGAGGAGACCATGGGGAACGCGGTGGGCTTTCCGCTCATCGGAGACACCGACCTGGCAGTCGCCAAGCTCTTTGGTATGCTCCAAGCCAGCGCGACCGGCAGCGCCGGGGAGAGGACGGCGGCCGACAACGCCACCGTGCGCAAACTGTTCGTGATCGGGCCGGACAAAAAGGTCAAACTCACCCTCACCTATCCCATGACTACGGGCCGCAACTTCCATGAGGTGCTTCGTGTCCTGGACTCGATACAGTTGACGGCCAACCACCAGGTCGCGACGCCAGCCGACTGGAAACAGGGTGAGGACGTGATCATCGTGCCCTCGGTTTCCAATGAGGAAGCCGAAGAGAAGTACCCCCAGGGATGGAGCGCTCCCAAGCCGTACTTGCGGATCGTATCCCAGCCGAATTAGCGGAGCGTAGCCGAAATCAGCCGGGATGGGCCCGCCTCGACTCAGTCCATCCCGGCCAGCTCCGCGTATACGGCGGTAAGGAACCGCTCGGGGTCCCCCCATTTGCCTTCGAACTCGGCCGTCGTGTTCGCGGCGGCGACCTGCTCGTACGAGGCGCCATCCTCCACCAGAGCGGCCACGCGGTCGGCAACCGTCAGCACCATGTCCCGGAACTCGATCACTTCGGCCCGGGTCGAGACCTCACCGTGCCCTGGAATGAACTTCGTGTTCGGGCCGCCCAGTCCGGCCAGGATCGCCAGCGCGTCGATGGTGCCCGGAAGCGTCCCTCCGTTGTTTCGATCGATGACGGGGAAGGCTACGGTCCGGAAGACATCCCCAACATGGATCACATCCTCATTGCGGAAGTGAATGTAGCTGTCGCCGTCCGTATGGCCGGGGGGAAGGGGAGCGGCGTAAACCTCGCCCCCGTTCAGGTGGATCGTGATCGCGTCGCTGTAGGTCAGTACGGGCAGCGCATCTTTCGGAGATTGCGCCGCGAGGCGGACCCGAACCTGATCCCGAGCGAGAATCAGTATACCCATCCGGCCCATGTTTTCGTTACCGCCCGTGTGGTCCCCATGAACATGCGTATTGATCAGGAAGCGGATTTCCGCGTCCGAGATCCCTCGAATTGCAGCGACGATCTTGTCGGTGAGCGGCGCGAACTGGTCGTCGATCATGACGATGCCGTCCTCACCCACCGAGACGCCAATGTTTCCACCCTGACCCGCAAGGTAGTAAACGCTCCCCGCGACGTGATGCGCCACCACCTCGACGCCGTCGAACCTTCCTTGGGCGAGCGCTTCGCCTGGGAGCGACGCGCTCCCCGCGGCCAAGATCAGGGCCCCATATCCGAGCCTGGACAGAGTGTTCATGGGTTGGCTCCTCCGACGGTGATGGACGAACGGACTTCCGCTCAGGCAAGGTCTGGCGGGCGCGGTCATCCGGCAAGGTCCGCTACTTCACCCTCTTCATCGTGAAGCGCGAAGGCGAAGTAGAGGATGCACGCGACCAGGCCTGGCCCGAGCAGCCACGCGATGATCAAGTCCAGCTCGAACCAGGACAGGATCACTCTTCCGGTGTAGCCGAAACGCACGGTCGCGAACATGGTGAGCGCCAGAAAGTGCAGGATCGCGAGGTTCTGGCCCAAGCAGCCGGGGTTCCAGCCCGTTTGGGCGAGCAGGGCCGACCACAGGAGCACTTCGGGAATCAGGGCGAGGAAGGCTCCCAGTACCAATGCCCAAACCGGAATGCACACCCCCTGGGAAGCCGCCAATGCTTCCACGACTCCCATATTGCCCACGACCGCCAAAGGCAGGAGCAGCCCGAGCGTGACCTTTTCAATGCTGGAAGCGAGCATAGGGGCTCGGAGGAAGATTCGTTGGGCTGGATTTATGGCAGCCGGAACACGATCTACGGCAGCTGGAACACGAAGAGTGTGTTGCCCCCACCCCGCTGCCGGATCTCCCGCGTGATGTTCCGGTAGTTTACGCCCCCGCCGGCCGCGATGGCGATATACTGAACGCCGTCCACGCTGTAGCTCACCGGAAACCCCCCGGCGCTCGAGTTGAGGATCTGCTCCCAGAGAATCTCGCCCGTGTCGGCGTCGAACGCCCGGAAACGCCGGGCGTCGTCGGTGACGAAAACCAACCCGCCCCCCGTGGTCAGCACTGATCCCCCGATTCCGGCCCTTTGCCGATGCGCCCAACGCGTCTGGCCGGTCGCCACGTCCACCGCCGTGAACTGCCCCACTTGGTCATTGGAGTTCGGCACCTCCACCCGCTGGGAGGTCGCCGAGGCGTGGTACCCTCCGAGCGTGGGCTCCACCGGGTTTAGCGCGTAGGTCATACACGTGTTGTTGGTGGGCGCGTAGAGGACGTTCGTCTGGGGGCTGTAGGCGACCGCCTGCCAGCTGATGCCGCCCCCGCTGAGGGACGGACAGACCAGGATCTCCTCCTCGATCGCCCTAAGCTTGAGGTCCGGGTTGGCGATTCCCTTCCGCCCCTGCACGTCGACACCCACGATTACGTTCTGGTAACTCGTCTCTCGCGCCCAGAGGAAGTCTCCAGTTGCCGCGTCCAGCGTCCAGACGATGCCTGGCTTGCCCGGGACGCCGGTGACCACCTTACGACGGCCCGGCGTGATGTCCGTATTCAGCCACGCGACGGCGTCCGGGTCCGGCGCCACCTCGGTCTCTACCAGGATGCGCTCGAAGGGGTGGTCCTGATCCCAATCGTCTCCCGGAAGATGCTGAAAGTACCACTCGATCTCGCCGGAGTCGGCATTCAAGGCGAGCGTGGAGTTTGTGTAGAGGACGTCTCCACCCCCCGTGTCTCGCTGGACCGATCCCCAGGGGACCGGCACGGCCACGCCGATATAGATCAGGTTCAGGTCCGGATCGTAGCTCGGAGCAATCCACGCGGAGCCTCCGCGGCGCTGCTCGTCCGGAAGGGCTCCCCAGGTTTCGCTTCCGGGCTCTCCTTGCCGTGGGATCGTACGCGTGCGCCACAGCTCTTGACCCGTATCCACGTCGTGGGCCGAGATCCAGCAACTCGTGTTGATGTAGTAGCAGCCGGACATGCCCGCGACGATCTGACCCTTGATGATCTGGGGCCCGCCGGAGTAGTGCTGTCCGATGGTCCAATCCCCGACCTGATGCTCCCATATCACCTCCCCCGTGCGAGCGTCGAGGGCGACCAGAAAAGCGTCGTGGGTGGCGATGATGAGATGGTCGCCGTAGAGCGCGGCGTTGCGGTTGGCGCAAGCCAGCGTCGCCGCGTGCTCGACCCGCTCGCGGCGGTACTCCCAGATCAGCGTTCCGTCCCGCGCGTCCACAGCTTCGATGAAGTCACACGCCTGAGGCAGGAACATGACACCGTCGTGCACCAGCGGGGTCGTCTCTTGCAGGCCCGGCTCCATGGTCCACGCCCACGCCAGGCGGAGGGTGCCCACGTTCGACGTATTGATCTGGCCGAGGGGGCTGTACCCCCAATGGTCGTAGGTTCGGCGCCACATGAGCCACTCACCGTCGGGCGGGTTGAGCAGCATGGCCTCGGTTACGGGCGAATAACTTTCCATGAGGGACTGGGCGCTCGCAGGGGAGGACAGACTGAAGACACCGACGAGGGAGGCGAGAAAAAAGGGGGCGACTGTTCGGATCGTGCTTCGACCCGTCGGTGCTCGAAGAGGAATGGTCACCTGGCTGCTAACGCTGAACGGCCGGATTCACGTAACCCGCCTCGAGCACCTTGTTGGGATCGGGCCGCACACTGAGGTACGTGACGTGATCGGCGATGTCGGTCCAACCGTGGAAGACTCCAGCCGGAATGATGATCACGTCCCCCACCTCCACGGTGCGGGCCCGACCGCCCTCATTGGTGCCGAACTGGGTGGGTCCGTTGAGGATCCGCACCACCTCGCTGGTAGGCGGCAGCTCCCTGGCGTTCGTCAAGCTACCGCCGGTCACGAGCGTACCGGTCCCGGAAGTGATGACGTACGTCTCGGTTACCAATGAGTGCGTGATGCCCGAGACCGGAGCACCGCTCCCCTGGGTGGCGCCCCGATGAATGACGCCCACGGCCAAGTTGTAGCTACCCATGTCCACGATACGAATTTGACGATCCGGGATTGCGCTCTCGACGGCGAGCACGGCCTCGATGTCGGACATGGGAATGTCGATGGCTGAGGTGGGCCCCCCCTGGGCGTGTACTGTGGTGGGCGGAAGTCCCACGAGAAGGCCGAAGAGGCAGAGAACGGGTGTGACGTCGGAGATGACATTGCGCATGGTAGTCTCCTATTGCTAACGCTGCACGGCCGGGTTCACGTAACCCGCTTGGAGCACCTTGTTGGGATCGGGCCGCACGCTGAGGTACGTGACGTGATCGGCGATGTCGGTCCAACCGTGAAAGACGCCGGCCGGAATGATGATCACGTCGCCCACCACCACGGTGCGGGCCCGTCCTCCGTCGGTGTTGCCGGATTGGCTGGGTCCGTTGAGGATCTGCACCACGCGTCCGGTGGGATCGGCCTCTCTGGGGTTCGTGATGGTACCGCCGGTCACTAACCTACCGCTCCCCGAAATGATGACGTAGGTCTCGGTCACCAGGGAGTGCATGATGCCCCTGACGGGACCGCCGCTCCCCTGGGTGGCGCCCCGATGAATGACGCCCACGGCCAGGTTGTAGCTACCCATGTCCACAATCCGGATCTGGCGATCCGTGCCTCCGTTCTCGACGGCGAGCACGGTCTCGATGTCGGACATGGGAATGTCGATTGCCGACGTGGGACCGCCCTGGGCGTGGCTCGTCGTGGGCCACATGGTCACGAGAAGGCCGAAGAGGCAGAGAACGGGTGTGACGCGGGAGATGACGTTGCGCATGGTAGTCTCCTGTTGCTGGAGCGGTGAACGTGGGGTGGGTGGACCACCGTGGATCGTCCGTAGGTCGGGACGACCAAGAGGTCGTCGCCCGCCTACAAGACCTGTGCTTCGCGCATCACGGCTTCGCACTTCCGGCGGATCTCGGTGGCGACCTGGAACGGATCCCCCCTCACCAACTCGGCCCGAAACAACTCTACGGAAAGCGCTCCGTCGTACTCTTTCTCGGCCAGCTTCCGGAGGATCCGGTTCAACGGCGCGATTCCGTCGCCGGGGATCAGCCTCGAGTCGTTGTTGATCAGCTCGCGGGGCCCAGCGAGCAGATCCTGGAAGTGTGCATGGGCGAGCTCACCCGGCTCGAGCAGGTCCAGATCTTCGAATTTGCTCAGTCCCGACCAGAAGTGGAAGAAGTCGAGCATGGGTCGGACGTTGGGATGCGCAGCCTCTCGGATCATCTGGAGCGAGGAGGCGAGGGTCGCCAGGTGCGTCGAGGTGCGAAGAAATTCGATCATCGCCGTCAGGTTGTACTCTCTGGCGATCTCTCCGGTCTCACGGATGCAGTCGGGCGTCGCCGCGAAGTCTTCGGTGGTGACCGGCCGCCTGGTGCTCGACGGGGAGTAGACCTTCTGCAGTCCGAGGCTGGCTACCTGATCGCAACGACTTCTCCAGGTCTCGAGCGATGCTGCCCTTGCCGGACCCGGGATCCAAATATCCGGCAAGCCCGCGGAAGCGGAAACCGGTGTCAATCCCAGATCGGTCAGAAGGTTTCTTGCGCCGGCCAAGGTATCATTCTCGAGGAAACCGTCGAGCAAGCCGGTATTCAGCTCGACGTACTGGATTCCAGCTCTCGCCCAACCCTCGAGTGACCCCCGGAATCCGGCTGCTCGGGAGGTATTCTGGTGAATACTGAGCAGCATCTTGCCAGGAGGGGCGGTCTGCGCGTGAGCCACCCGCGCCAGGGGCGCGTGAGCCACCCGCGCCAGGGGAGCCGCCAAAGTGGCTAAGACGAAGGTTCGGCGAGTGGGCATACGCCTACTGTATCGTCAATTGCGGGCAGCCGCCACATGGGCGGCCATTACCGTCCGATCTCGTCGGCGTCCACCGTCACCGGTCTCGTTGGGGGCCTGCTCACCGCCTCCAAGAATGCGTCCCCGTACCGTTCGAGCTTCAGCGGCCCAACGCCCGAGACGGCCAGGAGCTCCTCCGGTGTGGAGGGACGTCCCTCGGCCATGGCACGCAGGGTCTTGTCGTTGAAAACGATGTAGGCCGGCACACCTTGGTGGTCCGCAATGGACTTGCGAAGCTCTCGCAGGTTCTGAAACAGGACCTCCCCCTCGTCAGAGAGTGGCCCCGGTTCGGCGACTCGATCATATGACTTCGAGGATCGCCGTCGGGGGCTCATCGCGGTGGCCGCCATCATCCCCTCCGCCGCCAAGTCCTCCGCCTTCACACCCGTGCACCAATCGCAGGACGTGCCACAAGGTTCGATTTCCTCGCCGAAGTGGCCGAGGATTTTCCCGTGGCGGCATCCGCCGTTCTCCACCAACCGGAAAAAAGACTTGGCCGCCTCGACCTTGGTCCAGAACAGGTCGGGGTCGTCGATGTCGCTCAGGAATCGCTCCTGGAGCTTCACATCGGCCCAGGAATAGAAGAGAAAGCAGTCGCTTTCCAGCCCGTCCCTACCCGCGCGGCCCATCTCCTGATACCAGGACTCCACGTCCTTGGGCATGTCCCGATGGATGATGAAGCGCACATTCGACTTGTCGATTCCCATGCCGAAGGCGATGGTCGCGACGATCACGTCGGTGTCGTCCCGCGCGAACGCGTCCTGGTTCGCCGCCCGATCGGCGTCTTCCATTCCCGCGTGATACGGCAACGCCCGTACCCCCTGATCACTGAGGAAATCGGCCATCTGATCGACCGCCTTCCGCGAAGCGCAGTACAGGATGCCGCTCTGCCCCGACCGTGCCTGGATCAGCCCTGCGATCTCGCGGCGCGTGGGTCCCGTACCCTTCCTCCTGCAGTAGATGTTCAGGTTGGGGCGGAAGAACGAGCCCTTGAAGCCGGCCGGCTTGCTCATGTCGAGTTGCCGGATGATGTCGCGAGCCACGACGTTGGTGGCGGTTGCAGTGAGCGCCAGCACGGGTACACCCGGTAACGCCTCCCGGAGCCTTTGCAGCCGCCGGTACGACGGTCGGAAGTCGTGGCCCCATTGGCTGATGCAGTGGGCCTCGTCGACGACGAGCAGCGAGAGCGGCCAGTTTCCGGCCTCCCGGCTCAAGCGGCCGTCGAGTCCTTCCGGGGCCAGATAGACGAGCTCGTACTCGCCGGCTCTGAGCGCCTGGAGTCTCCGCTCTCGCTCGCCCGGCTCCAACGACGAGTTGATCGCAGCGGCCCGAAAGCCCAGCTCGTTGAGTGCATCCACCTGGTCCTTCATGAGGGAAATCAGCGGCGACACCACGAGCACCGTGCCGTCCAACATGCGGGCCGGCACCTGAAACGTCAGAGATTTGCCAGCGCCGGTGGGCATGAGCGCGATGCAGTCCCGGCCGTCGACCACGGCCTCGATGACTTCTAGCTGGCCCGGGCGGAAGTCCTCGTAGCCGAATACGTCGCGAAGAATGCCGAGGGGCGTGGCCGTCGGGTCGGGGGCGATCGGGGACTCCGTGTCCGGGTAGCGGATGCGAGCCCCAACGTACACGAATGCATGGGGCGGGGAGAGGGGTGGGTGGGTCTGATTGCGGGCACCGCTCCCTATCGCTCCGGAATCCGAGCCACCCAGATGAGGTGCCGAGCGCCCTTCCCCCGGTGCGCCCGCACCACGACCTCCTCCACTGCGAAACCGGCCTGGCCTAGGCGTTTCGTGAACGAGCGATCCGGCCCGGCCGACCACACCGCGAGCACGCCCTTGGGCCGGAGCGCGTTGTAGGACGCGTTCAGCCCGGCTCTCGAGTAGAGCCAATTGTTGGCCTCTTGGGTCAATCCCTCCGGGCCGTTGTCGACGTCCAACAAGATGGCGTCGAAGGACCGCGGCTCCGCCCTCAGAATGAGGGAGACGTCGACCTCCTGCACTGTGACCCGCCCGTCCCGGAGAGGATGACCGGCGTGCTCGCCGAGAGGGCCCCGGTTCCACTCGACCACAGCAGGCACCAACTCGGCCATCACCACTTCCGCGTCGGGCCCGAGGTGGCGCAGCGCCGCAGCCAACGTGAAGCCAACGCCCAGGCCGCCGATCAGCACGCGGGGCCGCTCGCACAAGGCGACCTCGGGGCAGGTGAGGTCCGCCAGCGCCTCCGCCGACCCGTGGGTCCGAGTGCTCATCAGGTCCTGGCCGCCCACGACCTTGATCACGAAGTCCTCGCCGTGCTGGTAGAGCGCGAGCTCACCCCCGTCGCCCGGGATCGGTGCGGTATCGAGTAATTTCACTCGGGTCCTAGACATGTCAGGCCGAGCCCGGCTCGTGTGGTTCCTCCGCCTCCTGCGGCGAGAACAGTTTACCTATACAGGGAGCGTCAATCCACCGGTGACGATGAGGCGCCACGGCCCACACAGCCTGGCCCGAGTTCTAACCTTCCTCCATCTTCCAGTGCGGACTCCGCATGCTACGGGTCCCTCTCCTATGAGCTTTTCGAACCCACAGGGCGCCCATTGGCCAACCTGAGTCCGTCGGAGACCGAAGGCTCCCTGCGGTGGCGCTCCTGGATTTCCAGGGTGCTGGTGGAGTCGGTGCTGGTGGTCGGGAGCATACTCCTAGCCCTCGGCCTCGACGAGTGGAGCGAGGATCGGGAGTTCGAGGATCTTGCAAGCCGCTCGCTGGTCAACTTTGAACGGGAAATCCAGCAAAACCGCCTCCGTGTGGAGGACGTCGCCCTATTCCATGCCGGGCTTCGGGACGTTCTGGCCAATATGGACGCCGGCGGCGAGGCCGTGCCTACGACCACCATCCGAAACATCATGGAGGGCTTTCAGCCCGCCCTTCTGGTCAGCACGGCGTGGGAAACGGCAGTTGCAACCGGCGCCTTGGGATACATGGATTACGATGTCGTTGCCGGCCTCTCGCTTACCTACAACATGCAGGGGCGTCTGGCGACCCTGAACCAATCGGGGCTGAATGATCTTCTGGTGGGAGGGTTCCGAAGCGGGGAAGCGGATTTGCTGGTCTATGCGGCCAACCGCTACATGCGGGAGTTGACGGAGGCGGAGCAGCGGCTCCAGGGGGTCTACGACCTGGTGCTCGGCCTCATCGCAGAAACGATCGGAGAGCGCCAAGACACCGCTGTGGAGGCAGACCCAACGGCACGGGCAGACGCGACGGCACGGGCAGACGCTCCTTAGGGGGGTCCGCCCGTCAATTCAGCGGATAGCCCTCATCGCCGGGCAGCCTTCCGTCGATACGGATTACCTTGAGGTCGGGGCCCACCTCAGACATCGGCACGAATCCGATGGATCCGGGAATGACCGCACCCAGATCTCGGAGCATGTCTGTGCTGAACACGATTTTGGGCCCCGACGCCACCTCGCTGCGAAACATCTTCGCGATCCAGTACTGTCGGTAGCGGTCCTCGCTCATGCCGTAGACTGCGGTCAAGACCAGGTCGCGCTCGGGCGCGATCGCAGCCCTCACTAGGAGCGTGATCCGCGAGCGATCCCGCCAATGCTGCTGTTCCGCCAGGAAGATGCTCTTGAGCTGGGTGAGCGACAGATCGTCGACGGCGACCTGCGGATGGACGACGATGGCAACAGCCTCCCGCGTCGCGACCTGTGCCTCGACCAGAGAAGCCATCGCACCCGGCGCCGCGATCGTGACCAAGGCCACGACAGTTGCCCGCACCATACTCACCCCCCTCGAGAGCCGGCCAGAACGAAGCTGGCTTGTGCGTAGAGACTGCTCGTTTCGGGCAGCCCCTCGAACTGTTCGTAGCGATACTCCAAGCGCAGAGCCAGGAAAACCCCGGGATCATACCGGACTCCGGCCACGACCCCGTCGTAGTTCAAGCCCAGAGGCCCGAAAACGTACGCGTCGAAAGGTACGACGACCTGCTCGATCCTGACGTAAGGCTTCAGTGAAATGGCCGAGCCACGCAGCCGGTACCCGAACTGGACGTAGTACCCATTTGAGCCGGGGAAGTCTCCGGCGCCGGTCACGGGGTCATGGGTCACGTGGGCGTATTCGGCGAGGATCTCGGGACCGCCGCGGTCCAACGCAGCGTGCAGCGAGTAGATCCGTTCATCGGCATCGCTCCCGTCGGGTGCCAGAAGTCGGTCGCTGTAAAAGCTCGCGCCGAGCTCCAGTCCGGCGATCGAGACCGGTCGCGACCGTATCCGCGCCACCCACGCAAGTTGGTCGTTGACGTCGCCGGCGTCCCCGGCACGCGCGCTGTTGGCGGCCCTCCCGTTGCCGATTCCCAGTCTATAGCCGAGCCCCAGCGGGGAGGCCGGCATTCCACCTTCGACGATGAGGCCCACGAAGTGGGTCGGGATGAAGCGGCTCCCGAACTTGATCATCTCGGGCCGCGCCACCGAGGTCTGTAGCCAGGACCCATGGTGGAACGCCGTGTTCCAATACCCCACCGGCGTGTGGAACCGACCCGCGGAGACCTTGAGAATATCGGTGAAATCGTACCGAACCAGGGCACGCTCGACCTCGATCGAATAGCCGTTGTCCCTGCCCGTGACCGAGACCTCGCCAAAAAACGTGAACCGCTCGTCGATGTCGGCAATCACGTGGCCCACCATCTGGCCCATGCGGAACCCTTCTTGGCGATCCAACTCGGTCACCAGATAGTTGAAGTCACCGAACCCCATGACCCGAACGAGGGGGTCATCGAGCGCCTGGCCGGTGAGCCCCACGGCGGGCGAAAGAACTATGACGAGTACGCCTAACCAGGATCCACGCATGGCTTGGGCTCTCAGCACCTATTGAGGTTGTCTTGAATTGAGGTCGTCTTGAAACACGGTTCCGTGCCGTGCCGAACCTTGCACGACCCCGGCCGACTCTCGGCCCGGGACCCACGCTACGTGAGCATCGGACCCTTAGCAACATCCCGGTGCGTTCAGCCTGGGAAAGCCCTCAATCGGCGAAGCGGTTCACCCTCCAACGCCGCTTCCCGTCCCAATCGACCCATCCCCGGTCCTCCCCGGAACCCTTTCCAATGAGTCGCCGGCGATTGAACTCGGGGCGAGGGCCGTTGCCCGTCACCCCGAAGAGGAACTTCGCTCCTCGTCCAACTCCGTGCGAGCTCACGCCGATGCCCTGATACCTCAACGGTTCCGCGAATCGGTAGCGTCCCAGTTCGGTCCAATCGTGCCCGTCGACGGAGCCCCATGCCCGGGCCCCATGCCCTTCTTGGCTCACGCTGAGCTTGACGAAAACGAGTGTGTCCGCGTCGAAGAGTCCCTCAGGGCCAAGCGTTTTCTCCCGCGCCATCGTTGGACCCTCGGGCGCGACGCGGTACTGGATGCGGAGCCCGTGGTGCTCCCCCACGCGGAATACGCCGAAGTAGGGGGAATTCCTCGCGAGAGAAGATCGGGCCAGCACGCCTCCCTTGACCCAATCATCGACCTTGGAGTTCGGACCCGAGATATGGAACGTGTACTGATTGTTCAAGTGGTCTGAGCAGTCCCGGTAATGATACAGAAAGCTGTCCCGTTTCCCCCAAATATCCTCAGAGCGCGCCCACACTCCGCACACCTCGCCCGCCTCCGTGACAGATGGCGTGTAGCCCCGCAGGGCCTGGAAGGGGAAGCCGGTGCTCCGACGAGTCCTCGACCACGGGTCCACGCGAGTGTTCACATGGTCGGTCGCGATGTGGTGGCAGTCGTGATCGATCGCGGACTGCCATCGTTCCTCGGTGTCGACGTAATAGGCACGAGAGATCAGGCCCGCCTCATGAACGTTTTTCGCGAAGCGCACATTCTGGCCGTTCATATTGTAGAAGACGATGTGCGGCTCCGCTGGGACCTCGCTGGCATTCGACATGGAGGTGGACAGGAAAGCCACCCGTCCGTTTGCTGAACCGGAGTTCGCGTAGGTACCCAGCTCGTCCTCTCCCCCAGTGAGCACGAAGAGGAATTTCCCCCTCAGCTCCTCGAGGGTCGGCCATCCTTGGGCCGCCACCGCCTCCTGGAGTGACCCAGCTCCCGGATCCCGAGCCAGCAAGTCCTGCGGTCGGTAGATGTGGTCTTCGCCGAGGGCGTCAATGAGAAGGCCGTCGAATACGGCGGCTGATTGCGACGCCGACGCCGTCGTATGAAAGCGGTCTTTGATGTCGAGGAAGACCGTCATCACTTCGTGCTGTGGCATCGCCCGTCGGATCCCGCTGCAGATTTGAAGGAATCCGGTAAACCGGTCCACCGAAGTGTCGGGGTCGATGACCGCCACGTGATAGATGTACCAGTCCTTCTTCAGGGGATCTCGGAAGGGTTTACCACGGTGCAGGTCGATCTCGAGCGAGCGGATTCTCCAGTACACGACTTGGTCGTAGATGCCCTCGAACCGCTGAAACGCGTTGTGACTCGACGTCTGGCGAACCTCGTTGTAGCGCAGATCCTCGTATGACATGGTATAGCCCTTCTCTCAGCGGGCGGTGGCTTATAGTCGAGCTCCGGATAGGCCGGGCTCCGGAGGTGTGTGGGGTCGATCCCCGGAGCCCAGTGTTGGCCTGCGCACCGTCTTTGTACAGCCCTGGCCGCGCGAATCTCGCCGTTGGATCGGACGCTCTACGTCGGTGGCGTGGTTTTGGGAGTGCGGGTAGCTTGCCTACCGTCTTCTAACAGGGAGCCGAGCCAGCGGGGTTGGAGCAAGCATGACAAGCACTTTGGCGAGACCGGGAGAGGAGCTCGCGAACAGTCTCAGCCACGGTGTGGGCTTCATATGCGCCGTGGCGGCGACGCCGATTCTCATCATCGGCGCCGTGAACCATGGGAGCGCCGCCGACGTGGTCGGCAGTAGCGTCTTCGGGGCGACGATGATGCTGCTCTATCTTGCCTCCACCTGGTATCACGCTGTGCCGACAGGCCGACTCAAGGAACGGCTCCATAGGCTCGATCATGCCGCGATCTACCTACTCATCGCCGGGACGTACACGCCTTTCACTCTTGGTGTCCTGGGCGGAGCATGGGGGTGGACTCTGTTCGGTATCGTGTGGAGTGCCGCCGCGGTCGGAGTGTGCGACAAGCTGATCGCCGGTATTCGCCATCCTCATCTGTCCACGGCCCTGTACCTGATCATGGGTTGGGCAGTCCTGATCGTGATTCGACCGTTGGTGCTCAACATGCAGCCCCATGGATTACGATGGCTCGTTGCAGGCGGCGTAGCGTACACCGCGGGTGTGGCGTTCTATTCCGCCCGCCGGCTCCCCTACAACCACTTCGTATGGCATCTGTTCGTGCTGGCTGGCTCGACCTGCCACTTCTTTTCGGTCCTTTGGTACGCGGCATGATTCCGAAATCCGTTGGAAGGCTGACTTGGCCGGAAGGCTGTTGAAGGAGTTCAGACAACAGCCTTCACAAGCCGGAGCGAGTGTTTATGAACCGACCAGAAACGAAGGTCTACCGCCAAGAACTACTCCCGACGCACTTCCTGGAACGCGCCGGCCAGGCGTACGGGGATCGCATCGCAGTGGTGGACGGGGAGGTCGAATACTCCTGGCGCGATTTTCGCACACGTGCCAGGCGCTTCGCGTCCGCACTTCAAGCTCGGGGACTCGAGAGGGGCGATCGGGTCGCGTTTCTCGCGTTGAACTCCGAGCCGTTGCTCCTCGGCCACTACGGTGTGCCGCTCGCCGGAGGCACGCTCGTGTCCATCAACACGCGCCTGTCGCCTGACGAAATCGGGTACATCATCGAGCAATCGGGATCGACCCAAGTGTTTTTTTCTCCCGAGCTCCGTGACCAACTCCCGGACACGCTGTCCGGCGTCACGCTGTTCGACACCCGAGAGGGGCTCGAGGATCTGCTGACTCAGGGGGTGGACGAGGTGGTGCCCACGAACGGGTTCCACGAGGACGAGACCATCACGATCAACTACACGTCCGGGACCACGGGCCGACCCAAGGGCGTCATGTATCATCATCGCGGCGCGTACTTGAACGCGCTGGCGATGGTCCTCGATCAGGGGCTCAACGCGGACAGTGTGTATCTCTGGACGCTGCCGATGTTCCACTGCAATGGGTGGACGTTTGCCTGGGGGGTTGCTGCCGTTGGCGCGAAGAGCGTCTGCATTCCGCGGATCGATCCTGCGGACGTGTGGCGAAGGTTCGAGGAGGGTGTCACCCACTTCTGCGCCGCACCCACGGTGCTCACCATGCTGGTCAACGATCCCGCCGCCCACCGACTCGAGCGACCGGTGCGGCTCTTCACGGCAGGCGCGCCACCGTCGCCCACGCTCATCGCACAGATGGCCGCCCTCAATTTCGAGCTCGAGCATACGTATGGCCTGACGGAGACCTTTGGTCCGTGTACGATCAACGTCGCGCCAGCGAATTCGGCGAGTCTGGCGCCGGAGGAACGATCGCGTCACAAGGCACGACAGGGGTTCGGGAATGTCTGCACCGGAGAAGTGGGTGTCGTGGATGCCGACATGCAGCCTGTTCCGGCCGATGGCGAGACCATGGGTGAAGTCGTCATGCGCGGCAATATCGTCATGAAGGGCTACCACGACGACGCGGAAGCGACGAAGCAGGCGTTCGCCGGCGGGTGGTTCCACAGCGGCGACATCGCCGTGCGCCATCCCGACGGCTCGATCGAGCTCCGCGACCGGAAGAAGGACATCATCATCTCGGGTGGTGAGAACATCAGCACGGTCGAAGTAGAGCAGGCCGTGGTCACACATCCCGCCGTGATGGAGTGTGCCGTCATTCCCATCCCGCACGAAAAATGGGGCGAAGTGCCCAAGGCCTTCGTCACTCTGAAGCCGAAGCAGGAGGCCTCACAGGACGAGATCATAGAGCACTGTCGCGGCAAGCTCGCGGGGTTCAAGGTGCCCAAGGCGGTCGAGTTCGGCGAGCTGCCCAAGACGTCGACTGGGAAGATTCAGAAGTTCCTGCTGCGCAATCGCGAGTGGGAGGGTCACGGGGGGCGGATCAATTGAAGGCGTCGCTGGCGCCCGCTCGCACCGGACCCCACGTTGAGTCCCCGCGCAACTCACGCGAGGACCATTGGCGAGTCACCCGCGACAAGGAGGTTGTCATGACGACGACGCAGCCGATGACGGAAGCCGAGGGGATGCGGAACACCACCAGGCGGGTCTTCGAGGAGATAGTAAACGGGCGAAACCTCGACCTACTCCCACAGTTGTTCACCGAGGACTTCACATGGCACCTCGGGGCTCTTGACCTCACGGGACTCGACCAAGTCCGTGAGATGATTCAGGGATACCTCACGGCGTTCCCCGACCTGCGCATGACGGTCGAGCAGCAGATCGTAGAGGGCAACCTTATCGTCAACCGATGGAGGATGACCGGGACACACGACGGTCCGCTCGAGGCCATCGAGCCGACCGGCAAGAGCATCAACATGACCGGCACACTCATCTCGCGGTTCGAGGGCACGAAGATCGCCGAGGAGTGGGAGAACTTCGACGAGCTGGGGATGCTCCAGCAGATCGGGGCGATCCCAGAGTAGGGCGAGAGCCGGCGCGGCCTCTATCCTTTCGGAGGCCCCCGCCTCCGCAGAAAAACCGCCGGGAGGGGAAACGCCCCCGGGCGGCTCACGGCCCCGGGGCGCCGTGCGTCCCGCGCCCTTGGGAGCCAGGCACCAAGGCGTATCCGAGTCGCCTTTTGGACTCCTTCGGACTCCTTCCGGAGCCCGTTCTGAATAGCCCGAATTAACGTTTCTCCCCCGAACGCCATCTCACCCGTGCAGGGGAAGTGACGGAGCGCCCCGGCAAGGCGTTTTGCCGCGGTTCGGAACAGGTCCGCCGATCATCGAAGAGGCATGAGGAAGACGAGCGAGGATGACGGGGATGACGAGCGAGGATGACGGGGACGACGAGCGAGGATGACGGGGACGACGAGAGAGGATGACGGGGACGACGAGAGAGGATGACGGGGACGACGAGGAGAGGCCGATGCGTGTTTGGGCACTAAAGACCATTCTGCTGCTGACCACCCTGGCTTTTCTGTCGCCCCTGGGCGTGCGCGGCCAGAGCACCGACCTGACGGGGACCGTGGTCGACTCCCTCACCAACGAGGTCCTTCCCAGCGTATTGGTTTCCCTAGGCGAGTCGTCCTTCGGTGTGCTCACCGATGCGTTCGGACGGTTCGCCTTGGTGGGCCTCCCTGCCGGACCTATCCAGCTCACCATCGAGCATCTCAGCTACCGCACGCTGGTGCTGGAGCTTTCCGAGGTACCGGCGGACCCGCTGAGGGTGATGCTGGCGCCGGACGCCATCGAGCTCGCTGGAATACGCGTTCGTGCCCAGACACAGGTCATGGACGCTGCGCGCGGGATCAGCCAGGTCTCGATCGCCCCGGAGGAGATCCAGGTTCTGCCGTCCTTGGGCGAGCCGGACATCTTCCGCTCGCTCCAACTCCTGCCGGGCGTGAGCGGCACCAACGACGCCACCTCGGGACTCTTCGTGCGGGGCGGCACGCCCGAGGAGAATCTGGTGCTCCTGGACGGCATGACCGTTTACCATGTGGACCACTTCTTCGGGATCTTCAGCGCCTTCAACGCCGATGCCATCAAGGACGTGCAGCTCTACAAGTCCGCGTATCCGGCCCGCTTCGGTGGGCGCACGTCCAGCGTGGTGAACATGATCGGGAGGGCGGGGGATCCACAGGCCTTCCGCATGAGCGCTGGCGCGAATCTGCTGAGTGGCCGTACTGCCGTGGAGATCCCGCTCGGGGACGCCGCCGCGCTCATGGTCTCGGCCCGGAGGTCGTATACGGACGTCATCCAGAGCGGCCTCTTCAACAACCTCTTCAATACGCTGACCGACGCGGACGAGGCAGCGGAAACACAGCAGCCCGCAGGCTTCGGTGGCCGTCGCAGGCGATTCGAGGTCCAGGAGGCTACTCCCTCGTTCTACTTCTACGACGTGAACGCCAAGCTGACATGGACGCCGTCGCCCCGCGACGTAGTCGCGGCGAGCCTCTACGGCGGGGCGGACAATCTGGACCAGTCCACCGCGGGCCAGGCCATCCAGTTCGGTGGCAACACCTTCAACACACCGAACCGCCAGGAGATCACCGACTGGGGGAACCGCGGTGTCAGCGCCCGCTGGTTCCGGCAGTGGGGAGGACGCTTCAGCTCGGACGCACAGATCGCCGCGAGCGAATACTTCAGCGACGGCGCCCGGGAGATCACGTCCGATCAGTTCGCCAACGGGTTCCTGGAAGAGAACCGGGTCCAGGATATGAGCCTCCGTTTGGACAACTCCTGGAGAGTTGCGCGGTCCTCCACCGTCGAGTTTGGGGCTCTGCTGACTCAGAGCGACGTCCGCTACGGCTTCGAGCAGCTTCTGGGGGACTCGGTCCGGGGGAGCCTGGCCCTGGCCGGCGATGCACTCCAGACCAGCGGCTACGTCCAGCACGTCTGGACCGGTCCCGCGGGGCTCAAGCTCACTACGGGAGCCCGGGGCACCCACTCCGACGCTACGGGGAGGGGCTACTTCGAACCCCGTGCCTCCCTCGAACTCCCCCTCGGCGCGAATCTTAAGGCCAAGGGTGCCTGGGGGCGTTACAACCAGTTCATCAAGCGAGTGGAGAACGAGGATATTCTCGAGGGGAGCCGTGACTTCTGGGTGCTCGCTGACTCTGTGCTGGCCCCCACCACCGCCGAGCATCGTGTTTTGGGTGTCAGCTACGAGACCCGGGGTTTCCTCTTCGACCTCGAGGGTTACCACAAGGGTCTCGACGGTTTAACGCAGTTCTCCACACGCTCCCGTCGAGGCCCGGGGCAGGCCTTCGGCGACCTCTTTTTCTCGGGGACGGGTGTCGCGAAAGGTGTGGAGCTACTCGTTCAGAGGAAGGTGGGTCCGCTCACCGGCTGGGTGAGTTATTCGCTGAGCCAGGTGGAATACGATCTGGACGACTTCAACCGCGGGGAGCCCTTCGCGGCGAGCCACGACCAAACGCACGAATTCAAGACGGTGGGTGTCTACCAAATGGGACCCTGGACGTTCTCCGGTACCTGGGTCTACGGGTCGGGTCGGCCGTTTACAGCGCCCGAGAGCGAGTATGCCGTGGAGCTACTCGACGGAACCTCTTTCAGCTACATCCACGTGGGGGGCAAGAATGCCGAGCGCCTTCCCGCCTACCATCGGATGGATGTGGGCGCTACCCGCCGATTCGAGTCCGCCCGCTTCTTCTACGAACTGAACATCTCCGCGTTCAACGCTTACGGGCGCAACAATGTGTGGTATCGGAAGTTCGACCTGACCGACAGCGCGGTCGTGGTGACGGACGTGACCACCCTCCCGTTCACGCCCAGTATCGGTTTCCGGATGGGGATCAAGTAGATGACACAGAGGAGACGATTTGTAGCTTGGGCTTTGGCGATCGTCGGAGGGCTGGCGGCCCAGGCCTGTGCCGACTCCGATCCGGTGGGCCCCGACGGCGATCTTCTCGTGGTTCGCGCGTTCCTGTTCGCCGGCGAGCCCGTGGCCGATATTCGCATCACGACCACGGTTCCACTGGTGTCCGAGGACACGCTCGGCGTACCCGTGAGCGATGCCACGGTCTGGCTGGAGCGTGACGATGTTTGCTTCGACCTGATCGCCACTCCGGGAGTGGCGGGAGCCTATCACTATCCGGGCTCGGATCTGGTGGTCGGGGTGGGCGAAGTCTTTGAGCTGGGGATCTCCCGTGGTTCCGAGAGCATCTCGGCAACGACCGTCGTGCCGTCTCCACCGGAGGGATTCACCGTGTCGTCCGATGTCATGGATGTGGTGGATCTCACCGCTGGGGGATTCGGCGGGCGAGGCGGCGGGCGGGGCGGTGGCCCGGGCGGCGGCCTGGCCTTCGGTGGCCTCATCGTCCGCTGGACCAACCCTGAGCGGGACCTGTTCTTCGTGGTGGTGGACAACCTCGAGACCGATCCGGTCCAGATCCCGGCTCCGGATTTCATCGGAATCGCGAGGCGCTTCGTGTCGGCACCTACACCGGCCGACAGCACCACGATCAGCCAGCTCTCCCTCACGCACCTCGGCGAGCATCGGATTCGCCTGTACCACGTGAATCAGGAATACGCCGACCTCTATGAGGGTCGAGTGCAGGATTCCCGTGACCTCAATGAGCCACCCAGCAATATTCTCGGTGGGTTGGGTGTATTCTCAGCGTTTTCCTCCCGTGAGGGGACCTTCACGGCACTCTTGACTGGATGAGCCCACCTGGGGGCAACCCGCTCGGAACGTGACCTGCGCCCGGTCGGGCTCGACACTTCTCGACATTCATCGGAGTCAGCCTTCGGCAAGCCCCCACCGGTCAGGCCGGAACCCCACGGGACTGGGAAAGGTATGCCCTGCGTCGGTAAGGCGCCCCTAGACTCCTCCCATCCCGTAGCGGACAGGAATCCACATGATTGTCCGCTGGGACACGCACACTGAAGTCCCGGGCCGATCCGTCGGCGTGTCCTCGTTTGCTCTGCGACTCTTCCTCGGGCTCATCCTGCTCGGGCCCATCCTGCCCTCCACTCCCCTGGGGCTCCAGGCGCAGGACGTCGAGTCCGGCCAGGGCAGCACAGAGCCAGCTCAGGAAGAGACAGTCGACGCCGAATATGACCACGAGTCGGCGGCGCGGGCGCGGGCCGTCCGGGTGCGAACGTCCATCGATGTGGACGGTCGCCTTGACGAGCCGGTGTGGGCAGAGGCGCCGCCCATCAAGGAGTTCATCCAGGAGGACCCGGCGGAAGGAGAACCTGGAACCGAGCGTACCGAGTTCCGCGTGGCCTATGACGATGACGCGATCTATATCGGGGCGATGCTCTACGACAGATTCCCGATCACGACGCGCCTCGCTCGCCGTGATCCGGG
Source organism: Longimicrobiales bacterium (assembly GCA_965248195.1). GTDB lineage: Bacteria > Gemmatimonadota > Gemmatimonadetes > Longimicrobiales > Gaopeijiaceae > UBA822. The sequence goes on from CBDFIQ010000001.1 coordinate 1,138,697, forward strand.
GAGCGGCGCCTTCGACTTCATCACAGTCAGTCTCGACAGCTACCACGACCACGAGACGGCGTACCATTTTTCAGTGAATCCGTCGGGCACGACTGACGATGCAGTGTCATCCAGCGGCGGCGGTGGAGGGGGCCGGGGTGGGGGCGGAGGCGGGGGCCGGGACTCCTCGTGGGACCCCGTCTGGGACGTCGCTACCCTGATCACCGAGGCGGGGTGGTCCGCGGAGATGCGGATCCCGTTCAGCCAGCTTCGTTTCAGCCCCGAAGATGAGCAGGTGTGGGGCATCGAAATCAGGCGGAACATCCACCGTAACCAGGAGCGAGTGGCCTTCCCCTTTACACCCACCCTGGAAAGGGGAGGGGCCTCCCGGTTCACGCACCTCGACGGGATCGAGGGAATCGAGCCGGGCCAGAGGTTGGAGCTCCTGCCCTACGTGGCGGCTCGTGGAGAGTATCTTCAGCTGGGGGTTCCCTCGGGCGTCAACTTCTCGAACCCCTATCGAAGCGGATCCGATTACTTCGGTCAGGCGGGGCTGGACCTGAAGTACCGGTTGGCACCGAACGTCACGCTGGACGCCACGGTGAACCCCGATTTCGGCCAGGTGGAGGTGGATCCCTCCGTAATCAACCTGACGGCGTTCGAGACCCGGTTCCAGGAGCGTCGCCCGTTCTTCGTGGAGGGTGGGGATATCTTCCAAGTTGGCGAAGGGGGACCGGGCGGTAGCACGGGGCGGCCTCCGCAGCTGTTTTACTCCCGCCGGATCGGACGATCTCCGTCGGGCTCACCTCCTGCGGAGGCCGTGTTCGCCGATGTGGCCTCCGCCACGACGATTCTGGGCGCCGCGAAGGTCACGGGGAGGGTAGGAGATGGTTGGTCGCTCGGGCTCCTCGAGGCGGTCACCGGCCAGGAGACAGCCACGTACATGGAGGCCGACCAGGCCGTGAGTGAAGCCGTAATCGAACCCGCGGCGAACTACCTCGTGGGGAGGGTTCGAAGGCAGATCAGGGGCGGCGAGACCCGCTTCGGAGTTTTTGGCACGGCGGCGAATCGGGCCGTGGAGGGGACGGGGCTGGGTGAGCGTCTTCACTCGGCGGCGTACTCCGGGGGCGCCGACTTTGCCCACGAGTGGGGGAATCGGACCTACCGAATCAGCACCATGGTCAGCGGGAGCTACGTGCAGGGGGATCCGGCCGCGATCACACGTACACAGAGCACCTCCACCCGATACTTTCAACGTCCAGACGCCGACCACCTGACCCTCGATCCAAATGCGACCTCGCTGGGCGGGTACTATGCGATGGTCGACATTGCGAAGCAGGCCGGAGCTTTCGGTGCAAAGCTCGCCGTGGCGGCGGCCAGCCCGGGTTACGAAGTGAACGACCTCGGGTTCCAGTCCGCCTCGGACCGGCTCATCGTCGACACGAATTTCAGCTACAACCACCCCGACCCCGGTCGGATTCTGAGGCAGTGGGACGTCCGGTGGAGCCCAGACGCGGTGTGGAACTATGCTGGTGACCGAGTCTGGACCGAGGTGAACGGCAACTTCAACTTGCAGTTTCTGAACTACTGGGGCCTGGGGGCCAGACTCGGCTACAACCCTCGCCACGACGACGATCGTCTGACCCGCGGAGGACCGCTGGCGCGCACCCCGAGCCGCCTCGCGGGAAGCTTGAACGTTCGCTCGGACGGAAGGCGCGAGACCGTTGGGCGCCTCAGCTATGATTGGGTGGTCGAGAGCGGGGATTCCTGGAACCGCAGCGTCAGTTTCGACCTGACCGTGAATCCCAGCGAGCGGCTCACGATCCAGTTCGGACCGTCGCTGAGCCGCGGCCATACGTCGGCTCAATACGTTTCGTCGGTGGCGGACCCTCTGGCGGTCCAGACCTTCGGTCAGCGCTACATCTTCGGCGGACTCGACCAGACCACGGTCTCCATCGACACGAGGGTAAACGTCACGTTCACGCCCACCCTGTCTCTACAGGTGTATGTCGAGCCTTTCATTTCCACCGGGGACTACCGTGAGCTGAAGGAGTTCGAGCGGCCCGGAACGTTCAAGTTCCTGGAGTACGGGACGGACATCGGGACGGTCTCCCAGGACCCCGGCCGGGGCTACACCATCGATCCAGACGGGACCGGTCCCGCCGCGCCCTTCGAAGTGACGGATCGCGACTTCAGCTACCGCAGCCTCATCGGGAACGCGGTGCTCCGTTGGGAGTGGCGGCAGGGGTCGACGCTGTTTTTCGTGTGGCAGCAGCGCCGGATCAGCTCGCTCACGGGAGACGGCGTCAATGGGACCGACCCCTGGATCGGCGGGTTCGAGCTCGGCCGAGACCCTGGCGACATGTTCGCGACGCCGGCGGACAACATTTTCGTGATCAAGGTGAACTACTGGCTGAACCCCTGAGGTGGGGGCTCTTGCCAGAGGGTCTCGAGATGAACGTACTGGCTCGACTAAACGGACCGCACGGTCACGGAGCAAGAACGCCGGCCGTCAGGCAGACCGGCCGGCGTTCAGCACGAGCCAACAGGTTCGGACTAACTCACCGGTTCCGGTAGGTCCTCACCGGAGGGAGACGGACGCCCGCCGGGCCTTGTGGCCTCTCCTCACTGACCACCGGCATCCGGAGCGTCCCGATTCCATCGATGGTCGCCTCGACAACGTCGCCCGGCTGTAGCCATTGCGCCTCACCGGTCTGAACGACGGCCATACCGGTACCGCCCGACGTGCCGCCGTTGATCACGTCACCCGGGAGGAGCGTGTTGATCGACGAGGCGTACTCGATCAGCTCCCAGAGCGAGTGGATCATGTCGCCCGCTCTCGCCTCCTGCAGGACCCTACCATCAACGCTCAGCGTCTGCCTCAGGTTCTGCATCGGGTCGCCGTAGAACTCCTTCGGAACGATCCAGGGCCCGTGGGGCGCAAACGTGTCGTGGCCTTTGCCGACGAACCAGTCGCCGCCCGACTCGCGGTTCCCCGGAGGACGGCCACCACGGTCGGACACATCGATCGTCACCATGTAGCCGAACACGTAATCCTGGGCCTCTGCCGCCGTGACGTATTTCGCGGTGCGGCCGATCACCGTCCCGATCTCGACTTCCCAGTCCGTCCGGTCACGGCCGAAGGGAATCGTGATGAAGCGCCATTCCCAATGATCGAGCCCCAGGTCGGCTTCAGGAAGAGATAGGGTACGCCCCGATTTGCGGCGCGTTCGCGTGCCGCCGCTGCCTGCTGTTCGGGCCCACCGCCCTCCCCAACGTGGCTGTAGAAATTCCCTGCCGCGTTCAAGACTTTTCTAGGGTACATGATCGGCGGGAGTATCCGGATGTCGTCCACGTCGTGGACAAAATCGGTGCGCATGGCTCCAGTCAGCCGGCCGTTTTCCACGAGGTAGTTGGCGATCTCGTAGAGGCGGTACTTGAGGCCGTACTCATAGCGGCCGATCAGCTCGAGCATGTCTTCCGGCATCGGGATCTCTGGGTAAGTCGGATCCAGCTCGAGCAACCTGTTCGCGGCGTTGAGATCAACGACGAGCGCATCGCGGAAGACGAGTCCCACGGTGGGGGCCCCACCGATCTCGAAGGTTCCTACTTTGAACGGCTCGACAACACCGACGGCTTGGGCGGAGAGCTCCACGGGGCCGGCGAGTAGGATGAGTGCGCTGAGCGCGCCCAAGATGGTAGCGATTCGCATGATGTTCCTCGGTCTGGAGTCACGGGGTCAAGAGTACCCAATGCTTTATCTCCGCACACCCTCGACTGTCAATAGGCGGACGAGTGCTATCTTGGCTCATATCGTCACCCGCATTTAGGCTGACCGACCACGATGACCTTTTTGAGGATCCCCAACATGCCCACGGAAGTCACAGCAGATGCTGTTTAGTCGATATCGGATAGACAATGTGCCTCTCGTATTCCGGGTGCCTTTCCTGGTCTACGGGTATGTGTTGGGGTCCCTGTGGTTCGTCTTCCTCCTGCTGCTGCGTCTGACAATATCCGTTCGGGTAACGGGCACGCAGAACCTCTCGGCCGATGCGAACTACATTTTTTGCCTGTGGCACGAGTCTGGCCCCCTGTCCTTCCAGGGGTGGACACCGCGTCTTCCGGCCTACCTTCGGGAGCGCCCGCACGCCTGGTTGCAGCATCCGCCCTGGTATACGAAGCCGGTTGCCGTGCTTCTAAATCTTCTCGGTGTGCAGGTAGTGTCCCTAGATTTGTGTAAAAGCGGATAAGCTGGACAGGAGGGAAAGAAAAACGGAAGCTCCTCTGTTGTTGTTCACTGTCACATGAACCCGGGAGTCCGGGTCTGCAGAGCAGGCTCGGAACCGGAGAGGAGCTTCCGATGCAAGAGATTGTGGAGATCGGTCGGGCCACGCAAGACGAGCTACGCGATGATTTGCGCGAGCTGTTTCAAGGCGCGATCCGGCTGACGCTCGAGATGGTGCTGGAAGAGGAGCTGAAGGCCATGGTAGGTGCACGCCGCTTCGAGCGGGTGGGAAGCCGGAAGGACCATAGGAACGGCACATACCTGAGGCGGCTGCTGACGAGCCTGGGGCAGATCGAGGTCGCCATGCCCCGGAGCCGGGACAACGGTTCGCCGGCCGACGTGATCGGCCGCTACCAGCGCAGGAGCCCCGAGCTCGACGAGATGATGGTCGAGGCGTATGTGAGCGGCGTGTCACAGCGCAAGATGGGCGACGTCACCGAGGCGCTGATGGGCGAGCGTGTTGGGCGCTCGACGGTGAGTCGTGTGGCAAAACGGCTCGACGAGGCCGTGGAAGGGCTGCGCCGTGCGCCGATCGAGGGGCCTCACCCCTATCTGTACCTGGACGCCACGTTCTTGGACGCCCGCTGGGCCCGCAAAGTCGAGAACGTGAGTGCGCTCGTGGCGTATGCAGTGGGCCCTGAGGGTCACCGACGGCTCCTGGCCGTCACGCTGGGCGCTGAGGAGTCGCAGCAGAGCTGGTCGGAGCTCCTCGAGCAACTCCAGGACCGCGGCCTCGGCGGTGTCGAGCTCGTGATCGCCGATGAGCACGCAGGCCTGGCAGCTGCGGTCCGCCGCTTCCTGCCCGAGGCACGCCGTCAGAGGTGTACGGTCCATCTGCAGCGTAATGTGGGGGCGAGGGTCCCCCACCGCCTACGCAAGCGCGTGGCGCGTGAGGTCTCGGTGATCTTCCAGACATCCGGACTCGCCGAGGCGAAGAAGCTCCTGGGCGAGTTCGGCGCACGCTGGAAGAAGGAGCTGCCCGAGGCCGTGGAGGTCCTGGAGCGGGGCTTCGGGGCAGCGACGCAGTTCTACGCGTTCCCCGAGGCGCACTGGCCCCGGCTGCGTACCACCAACAGCCTCGAGCGGCTGCACGGCGAGATCAAACGCAGGATCAAGGCCGCCGGCGCCTTCCCGGACCGGGCCAGCGCCCTCAGGCTCATCACGGCCGTCGCACTCAGGACCACACACGTCTGGGGCGACCGGCGTTACCTCGACCTCTCACTCCTCCAGAAACAGGAGGTCGCCCAAGCAGCCTAGCCGAAGGCGAGGAGCTTCCTCCGCTTTTACACACAAATCGGGACTTGACCCCTCGTGGATTTTTCGATGTTACGCTTGTCGGGGCACAGCCCACGGGGGACTTCGGGCTGATTGTCGACGAGGGGTGGGGTGTAGAGTTGGGCGGACGTTATGAGTTGGATTCGACCGGACTGCTCAGCGTTCGGGGCAGCCTAGGCTTCATCAACTACGGGAGCGAGACGCTCCGGTTCTGCAGCGTCTACAGCTGTCGGGTAGGCATGGATCTCGACACGTCGAACAACATCCTTTTCTTTGGTGTCGGCCCCGAGCTGGCCGTACAAATGGGCCCGATACGACCCTATGCCAGGGGCTCCCTTGGTATCGGCTATTTCGTGACGACCTCCGGACTCAGCGGAAGCGATGACTGGACCGGCCACTCCTACGCCAATACCAACAACTTCGACGACCTCGTCTTTCAAAAACGGCTGGGCGCGGGATTGGGGCTTCGGTTATCGAACGGACGGCGTCCGGTCTGGTTGGATCTCGGTGCCGACTATCATCACAACGGCATGGCCAGCTACCTGAGAGAGGGGGATATCGTCGACCAGCCGGACGGCAGCATCGTCATCTATCCCCGTAGGACCGAGGCGAACCTGTGGAGCTTCCGGGTGGGGGTGTCGATCGGGATTGCACGGGACCGGGGTCATGACGGCGATGAATGGCACGGGGGATAGCGTCGCCCCACTTCTTCAACGGGGCTTATATCGACACAGGGCCGCGCCACCGGGGTGGTGGCGCGGCCCTGTTCGTTTTCTCGCTGGTTGGAGAGCGTCGGGCCTCTAGTTCGGCCTCGCCACGCCGGTCGACCCCATCGGCGCCGGCCCCATGCCTCTATAGAGGTGCTTCTGGACCCGCTTCCCTTCGTAGGTCTCCGTGGTGTAGATGTTTCCGTCCGAGTCGGTTGCGATGCTGTGCGCTCCGTAGAACTGGCCGGGGGTACGCCCGCCGTCGCCGAAGTTGTACACGTACTCGAGCCCTTCGCGTCTGATGACGTGGATCTTTTCGTTCATGCCGTCGACGACATACATGAACGTTTGAGCCGGATCGGGTGAGAAAGCCACGTCCCATACGGCCCCGGCGCCCCGCGTGGCCCTCTCGATGAAGATCTCATCCACGAATGTGCCGTCCTTCTGAAAGACCTGGACTCGGTCTGACCCACGGTCGCAGACGTACACCAAGTCATCGTCGGCCGGATCGGCGCAGTGCACCGGACCGCGGAACTGCTGGGTCGCCATGGTGGCGTCATAGTCTCCGAGGTTGTCGTCGCTCGGTACATTGCCGTAGGCACCCCAGAATCGCTTGAGGTCACCGTTCGTCGCGTCGATGACCGCGACCCGCTTGTTCCCGTAGCCGTCGGCGAGGTACATCTCGTTGGCGGGGCCGTCGAAGCTGACCTTGGCCACCCGTGAAAAGTGGTTCGTGGCGTTGCTGTTGACATCATGGCCCGACTCACCTACCTGCATCAAGAAATCTCCGGCGCGGGAGAACTTCAAGACGTGCGAGTCTCCAGCCCCATTCCCGCCGATCCAAACGTTGTCCATGTGGTCGACGACAATACCGTGATTCGACGTCGGCCAGTCGTATCCTTGACCCGGGCCGCCCCAGGAATTGACCAGGTTGCCCTCGGCATCGAACTCGAGAACGGGCGGCGCCGCGAAGCAGCACTCCTCGGCGCTCGGCGGATCGAGGGCCGCGGGTATCTCGTTGTTCGCCAGATTCCCTCGGTGGATGATCCACACGTGATTCCGCGAGTCCACCCCCACGCCGATCGTCGAGCCGAGCAGCCAATGATTCGGCAGCGGCTTCGGCCAGAACGGATCCACCTCGAACATCGGGGCCATCGACCCGTCGGCGACCGCCGGATCGGACGCCATATCCATGGGCGCTCCGGCTTCGGCGGCGCCGCCACAGGCGGCGCAAAGGATGATAAGGGCAGCTGCGGCTGGATACTTGGACGGCATCATGTCCCCCTTTTGGTTCTAGGTATATCGCTGAGGGTGGGGACATGACGTGCCGGGCGCAAGTACCCCTAGGGATCAACCCACCAAATCCCTCGCATCGCGCCCATCTCCATTTACGTAGCGGCGATCAATTCGGCCTGACCACGCCCACGGACCCACTGGGTGCCGGCCCCATTCCCATGTAGACGAACTTCTGGACGCGCTTACCCTCGTAAGTCTCCGTCACGAATATGTTACCGCGGGAGTCGGTCGCGACGCTGTGCGCTCCGTAGAACTGGCCTGGGGTACGGCCGCCATCACCGAAGTTGTACAGGTATTGCAGCCCCTCGCGCCTGATGACGTGGACCTTCTCGTTTACGCCGTCCGTCATGTAGATGAACGACTGGGCCGGATCCGGAGAGAAGGCCACATCCCACGCGGAGCCAGAACCCAGGGTATTTCCCGCGACGATGATCTCGTCAACAAAGGTGCCGTCCTTCTGGAACACTTGAATCCGATCACCGGGGCGGTCACAGACGTACACGAACCCGTCGTCCGTGGGGTCGGCGCAGTGGACCGGATTGCGGAACTGCTGAGACGGGGGTGCACTGGGATCGTAGGCCCCGAGGTCGTCGTCGTTCGGTACGTTGCCGTAGGCGCCCCAGAATCGCTTGAGATCACCGGTGGTTGCGTCGATGACGGCGACCCGCTTGTTGCCGTAGCCGTCGGCCAAGTACATCTCGTTGGCTCCGGCGTCGAACCTGAGCTTGGCCACCCGCGAGTAGTGGTTCCTGGCGTTGCTGTCGATGCCGTAGCCCGACTCTCCCACCTGCATCAGGAAGTCGCCGCTGCGGCTGAACTTCAAGACGTGCGAGTCGCCAGCACCGTTCCCTCCAATCCACACGTTGTCCATATCGTCCACGACGATGCCGTGATTCGACGTCGGCCAGTCGTATCCGGAGCCCGGACCACCCCAGGACCCGACCAGGTTGCCCTCGGCATCGAGCTCGAGAACGGGCGGCGCTGCGAAACAGCAATCCTCGGCGACCGGCGGATCGAGCGCCGCCGGTATCTCGTTGTTCGCCAGGTTACCCCGGTGGATGATCCATATGTGATCGCGGGAGTCCACCGCTACACCGATCGTCGAACCGAGCAGCCAATGATTCGGAAACGGCTTGGGCCACAGTGGATCGACCTCGAAGATCGGCGCCATAGAGCCGTCGGTGACCGCCGGATCGGACGCCATGTCCATCGGCGCCCCGGCTTCGGCGGCGCCGCGACAGGCGGCGCAAAGGACGATAAGGGCAGCTGCTACTGGATACTTGGACGGCATCGTGACCCCCTTTTGGTGTTAGGTACATCGGTGAGGGTGCGGTCAATGCGTGACAGGCGCAAGTACCCGTAGGGAGCCGTCAGTGGGTCAGCGCATAAATGATGTAGTTCACACCGAGCCTGTACGCGTCGTTCGTGGGATCGACCGCGAAGAGTCCTGATGCGGACCCCTCCCAGTACTCCGCCAGGTCCGAGTTGTGGTTGGCCAGGACCATCACACGCTTCCTCGGATCATTGTCCTCGAAGATGGCCATGTATCGCGGCTCCACGGCCACAAACGGGTGGGACACATAAATGTCTTCGACGTAGAAAAACGTCCCGAAGATCGGATGCGTATCGTCCAATTCGACCCATTCCCGTTCCGGAAGTGCTCGAAGTAGCTGGGCATCCATGTTGTACCACTGGTCTGCCTCGAAGTCGTCGAAGATGAGGAAGCCGCCCTTTAGTAGGTAGTTCCGGAGATTCAAGGCTCCCTCCTCGGAAATACTCCAATAGCCCGGCTCCGATATGTAGATGAGCGGGTGCAGGAACATTCGAGTGTCCTCGAGAAGGACCACGTTGCTCCCGTTCGTGTTGGGAGACATCGCGGTGAACTCGTCCAGGATGGTCTGCATGTTCCGGTCCGCATCCGGATAGTCATGGGACCAAGACGAGCCCCCAAATCTTCGAAAGCCTGGCCCGCCGTACCGGATGCGAGTGAACGTAAAGTGCCCGTTGTATGGAACCTGGTAGAGCGGGTCGTCCTGGACCGCGCCGATCGCCCCGGCCGTCATGAGAGCCGAGAGGACACCCGCCAACAGGTTGCGTCCCGGCCCACCAAGCGTAGCCACGCCTAGGCCCCCGTCACGTTCCACGCACCGGAAGCGAAACGTGGAGGTGATCCGCCGAACCGACATGGTGGAGACTACGGAAGCCCATGATCCGGAAGTAGGCCACGGTCAGGGCATTCCTCCTCGGACTGCGGCCCACGGTGCGGAGATCCATCGCATGGACATACCGGTCCTCGAGCTTGAAGTGGAGGGAGACCTCATTGATGGGGAGACCCATAGCGAGGTAATCCTCTGCCGATCGCTCCAGATCCGTGACAACCGCGTTTCGGTCGAAAAGGAAGTAGGTGCTGGCTGCGAGTCTCATGAGTGGATGCAGAGATTTGTAATCGTCCCGGAGATCGGGATCTTTCGCGTTGGCGGAGGAGAAGTAGAGGAGCCCGTACAAGCTGTATCCCGCGACGACGGCGATCAGCACCGGCCGCACGATTCGAGACAAACGGGCCTCGCCGGTGATGCTGCGCCAGAGCCATGACGCGTACGCGGAAAAGACCACGACCGTGCCAAACATGCCCAGCCCGATCGACGACCAAGTGCCCCAACCCAGGCTCTGATACGCGAACATCGATCCTCGGACCAGAACAAAAAACGGCAGAGACAGCACGACGATCCATTTGACGGCAGGCCACCCCCAACGTCGTCCCCAACGCAGTCCGTACCGCAGTCCGAGGCCCCGGTAGCGCCTTAAGTAGCTGGCGGCCTCCTGCCAGGGACGCTTCTCCTTCGGCAAGACCTCGCCGGGGTCCACGTCAAGTACGCTCTCCTGCTCCTCGTCCATCCCGCTCTCCTGCACCTTTGTCACCGTACGCCCAGCCCCCGTAGACGCGGGGGGTCGATGCACCTTACTCTGCTCGTGCCATGCACCGCCAGGCGCCTCGTTGTACGGTTTTAAGACTCGAAGGCTCCGCCCCGGGGATCGAGGAGACCCCGTCCGACCCAGAGGTCCGATGCATTCAAGGCTGCCTGACCCCTTTCCGCCGATCCTGATGAGCCGCGCCGATTGGGCATCAGGTGTTGCTTCGACAGGTGCTGGAAAAGAGCTCAAAGCCCTGTGGTTGGGGGCCGCGATCATGAACGCGCTCGGCTTGCCAGTCGGCTGGCTGGCGCTCTTCGGTGGCCAAACTTTGCCGCTGTACATCCAGGTGGTGCTTCCCGTATTCACTCTGGTGGGCCTGCATGTGTTATTCGTGGCCGTGAGGGATTCCCTTCGCTGGCGCCGCTTCGGTCGCCTCCAGATGACCCTCGATCCGCTCCCGGGCTCGATCGGGGGACACGTGGGCGGAATGCTCGAGCTTCCGTTTCATCAGGCCGCAGCTGCGGATTTCCGAGTGGTGCTGATATGTATCAGGGACCGGTTGGTGCGGACGAGTGAGGGCTCCAACCGTAGCGACTCGGTGGAGTGGGCCAGGGAGATGGTTCCGGACGTGGAGCGGTCGGGGAGGGGCGTCCGGCTCCGATACACCTTCGAGGTTCCGGAGGGGTTACCCCAGTCCGAAGAGCCGTCGGACGCCTACCACAGGTGGGTCATTCGCGTCCAAGCCGACGTGCCAGGCCCGGACCTCGATCAGGTGTTCGAGGTCCCGGTACTTCTCATGGATCCGCCATTGGAGGCCCGGGAGCCGGCGTTGTCTGAGGTCACGGCCGCGGATGTCCCCGAGTTGGCGCCTCGGGTCGTACGGGTGCACAGGGGCCGCGGGAGGCTGACCCTTTCCTTCCCATCTGGCCGAGGGGGTGTTGGCGGGATCATGCTTCTGGCCTTCGGGGCCGTGTTCGCGGGTGCGGGCCTGTTCGCGTTCATGAGCACGAGTGACATCGGGGCGGGCGGTCTGATCGGGGGCGTCACGGTCGCCTTCGGCGGGTTTTTCCTCCTGATTTTCGGAGGCTTTGGCGCACTCATGATGTTCCTGGGTTTCTACTCTCTGGTGAACTCCTTGGTCGTGGAAATCGGCAACGGCAAGGTGGTCGCTCGCAGGAGCTTCTTTCTCCCGTTCCGGCGGACAGCCCGTTTCGAAGAGTTTCAGAAGATCGAGATGGACGTGCACAGCCGCGTCGGACAAGGGGCGAAGTCGTCGGCCCACGTGAGGATTCGTGGGTTCCTACGTGGGGGGAGGCGCATTTCACTGGGTGATGACGTACCTTTGGGCCGCCAGTCGGAGATCCTTGCCGCCCTGCTCGAGGAGGCGATAGGGATTCCGGTAGAGACCGTGAAACGATCAAGACCGAGGTTACGCTCATGATTAAGCAACGGACGCTTCTCTCGCCCCTCTTCGCAGGCTGGGTCTTCGCCGGCCTCGCCATGGGTCTCCTCGCGGGTCTCGTCGCGGATCTCGCCCTTCCCGGGATGGTGTCGGCCGCCCAGGGGAGAGGGTCCGCCGGTCAGACTGGAGTGACGGCGCTCGTCGGTGCCCGTATCTGGGACGGAACCGGTGCGGCGGCCATCCCCGACGGCGTGATGCTCGTTCGGGATGGGCGGATCATGTACGTGGGGTCGCGCGGCGCTGTGCCGGTTCCGGACGGCGCCACGGTGGTGAATCTCAATGGCCGAACGATCATTCCGGGTCTGATCAACACGCACGGACATGTGAGTGACGTGGTGGGCTTGCAGGGCGGGCAGTACAACACCCGCAATCTGATTCGCCAACTCCGGCTCTACGGCGAGTACGGAGTCACCACCGTGACCAGCTTGGGTGGAGACGGACCGGAGGCCATCGCACTCCGGGACGCGCAGTCGATGCCTGGTCTGGATCGGGCTCGGATCTTCGTCGCCGGCGCTGTGGTGAGCGGCACCACCGTCTCGGAGGCACTCGCCCAGGTCCAGCAGAATGCCGATATGAATGTCGACTGGATGAAGCTCCGGGTGGACGACAACCTGGGCAACTCCCAGAAGATGTCCCCGGAGATCTACTCGGCCATCATCGACCGCAGCCACGAGCTCGGCCTGCGGCTGGCTTCCCACCTCTTTTACCTGGACGACGCCAAGGCGCTCATGAGAGCCGGTACGGACTTCATCGCGCACAGCGTACGGGACAGGGGTGTCGACGACGAGTTCCTGGGGATGCTCGCCCAGAGCGGTATTTGCTACACGCCGACGTTGACGCGCGAGGTCTCCACTTACGTCTACGAAAACCGCCCGGACTTCTTCGACGATCCATTCTTCCTTTCGCATGCCGACCCAGCGGTGCTCGAGCAGCTCCAGGAACCGGACCGTCAAGCCAGATACGCCAGGGCGCAGGGGTACAAAGCGGCGCTGGAGGTGGCCTTGAGGAATCTCAAGACGATCTCGGATGCCGGTTTACCGGTCGTGATGGGCACCGATACCGGGCCGGCGGCGCGGTTCCAGGGCTATTTCGAGCACATGGAGCTCGATCTCATGGCCGAAGCGGGCCTCACGCCGGAGCAGATTCTCCGATCGGCGACCGGGGTGGCCGCCGAGTGTCTGCGTCTGGACGACGAGATCGGAACGCTACGACCCAATCGGTGGGCCGACTTCCTCGTTCTGACCGAGAATCCGTTGGAGGACATCCGAAACGCACGGAGCATCGAGTCGGTGTGGATTGCGGGAGAGGCGCTGCGGTAAGGCCAAACGCTCCTGGCCCGGGCGGTCCCTGGGCTGAAGCCTTGCGGCCCAACAGGGCTTTGGATCTATTCCGGCCCACCGACTCCAGCCGGTCGGTTTTTGACCCCGCCGGACCCGTATGTTCAGCCCAGGCTCATGGAAACGAAGCGTCCCACAAACCCGGCCGCCGAGGAGATTCTCGGGGGATACTTCCCGGTGTTGGACCACGGATTCGTCTCGCTCGTGGACTACATGGGCTCCGACGAGGACGTCGAGCGGGCGGCGCGGGTCAGCTACGGGTACGGCACCCGCAAGGTGAGCCAGACACGGGGGCTCGTGCGTTACCTGAGGCGTCACCACCACACGACGCCCAGCGAGATGGTCGAGCTCAAGTTCCACTGCGCCATGCCGATGTTCGTTGCACGCCAGTGGATACGGCACAGAACGGCCTGCCTAGCCGAGGGGACCCAGGTTTATTTCGACCTTCCCGGAGGCGACCGACAAAGGGGGACTCAGCTCTACAAGCTGCCCATCGAGGAACTGTGGGAGCGATTTCAGCCGACCGTCGATCGTCACCGGCCCGACAAGCAGAGGGATCCGTACTTCCGGCGTGACTGTGTGAAGGGGATGCGACTGCGTCAGATGGATGAGGAGACGGGTCGGATCGACCATACGCGAGTCGTGGATGTCTTTCAGAATGGTCCCCACCACGTCTTCCGCATGGTGTTGGCCGACGGGAAAGCGATCGTGGCCACTGCGGACCACCGCTTCAGATTCGCTGAGGGATGGAGGACGCTTCATCAAGCCACTGGGCTCGAGGAGAGGGGTGGGCGGGCCACTTGGCAGGCGGGGGACTACTTCGTCCACGTGAATGGCCTGGTAGCCGAAGCCCCGGCCCTCTATCAGGACAAGGTCACGACGGCGCGCCTCGTGCGCGTCGAGCGCTTCGAGTACGTGGGGATACGCGAGACCTACGACCTGGAGGTCGAGGGCCCATTCCACAACTTCATCGCCAACGGCATCGTGACTCACAACTCAGTGAACGAATACAGCGGCCGCTATTCCTTGATGCCCCTCCTTTTCTATAAGCCGGACCCGGACCACTTCGCCCTTCAGAGCCCTACGAACCATCAGGGCCGGCGGCCCGAGCCGGCCTCGGCTGAGCTTTATGCCAAGGCGATAGAGCGGTGGGACCGCGTGCGTGAGGAGGCGTCCAGTGGGTACCGATGGATGGTGGAGGAGGAGGTGGCGCGGGAGCTGGCCCGCATCGACCTTCCCCTGTCCACCTACACGCAGTGGTATTGGAAGATCGATCTCCACAACCTCTTCCACTTTCTGACGCTGCGGGCGGACCCGCACGCGCAGTGGGAGATTCAGGAGTTTGCGGGGGTGATGGCCGGAATGCTCAAGAGGGTCGCCCCCCTGAGTTACGAGGCGTGGATCGACTACAATGTCCTGATGCACCCCATGAGTCGAGGGGAAATGGACGTTCTGCGGCGGTTGTTGGAAGCCGATGCGGAGGGCGTCCGCCCCAGGGTGGGAGGCGACTCGCTCGCTTTGAAGGATTTTCAAGAGTTCGGCCTTTCCCCACGGGAAGCCCGTGAATTCGTCGAGAAACTTCGGCCTGCGGACGTCCCCGATTACGAGCTCGACGTGTCACTCATGCGGCGAGCCGAAGACATGGCAGCCGAACTGGAGGAGGCGGTTCCTGGCTCCTTCGAATAGTCGTTTTGGTGAACGCCGAGTGGCTTTGGTCTGCCCGTGGCTGTACCTGGGCCTTGCCACGCTGGTCCTGGTGGCCCCGGCTCCCGCCGGCGCGCAGCGTGAGGCACGATGGTTCCCGGGCATCCAGCCGTTCCACACCCTCATCGCGGCGCCTCGAGAGGTGCAAGTCCGGGCCTCGTTCGTTCACGCGAAACGCCCTGGAGGGGGTTTCGTGGGACGCAACATCGAAGCGGAAGTGGCCGTCGGTCACCGCCTCAGCCTGGTGCGGCTCGATGATGGTTCGTCGCCGGTCCGGGCGATCACTCTCGGGCTCGAAATGGGTATTTTCTCCCGCTTTTTTATGGAGGCGCCTACAAAGGACCTCGTGAACAGCGACTTTCGCATAGGCCTCCCCCTGTCCATCCGGAGTGGCGCCTGGGAGTCCAGGCTCGCGATCCGGCATGTCAGTTCACATCTCGGGGACGATTACCTCGTGCGATTCCTTGAGGAAACGGTCGAAGACGGCTTCAGCCAGACTTCGAAGGACGGCTTCGAGGGGATTCTGGCTCGCAGGGTTGGAGCGAGCGTGCGCCTATACGTAGGTGGTGATCTCAACTTCCACACCAATCAGCGGATGTCCCGGGCCGGTGTGCGCTTCGGGGGCGAGTGGGAAGCGATCGAGCCCGGAGACGGCGACGGCAGCTGGCCGTTTTTCGCCAGCGACTTCGAATACGGGAGCTTGTCCGAGGAGCTGGCCACCACCCTGGTTGCAGGGATGGGTTTCCGGGTGAACGGGCAACGCTTCCGGCTCGAAGCACGGGCCCGCTTCGGCACCACGCCCATGGGCCACTTTCGCGAAAGTGACGAGACGTTTTATGGTCTCGGCTTCGCCCTCGATCTTTAGAATGCCGTTGCTGGAGTCTGGGCAAGGACGGGCAATGGAGGGTTCTATTCGAATGGAAGACCGACAGGCTGCGGCCCGCCGGACGTTGACAGCGCTCATGATCACGGTGTCCGCACTCTTCGTGGGTTCGCTCGTGTTCATGGTGGTGCAGGGTGACCAAAATGCCCCCGCGGGAAGGCGAGTTTTGGCCGTACTTCCTGTCCAGGGGCCGAACCCGGAGGCTGGAACGGGCCGGTATGCGGGCTTCGGCGAGGGACTGGCGGCGTATTTCGGCCGGGCCGACCCGATGGACCTGGGTGTGTTCGGACCGGCCAGCACGTCCCGGTTCGTCGAGGCCGGGGAGGACCCTCTGGGGGTGGGCAGAACGCTCGGCGCCGATATGGTTCTGGTCGGGCGTGAGGTTTCCGGGGATGGCCTCTCCGCCACGCTCGTGGCGGAGTTGTTCCGCGTCGATGATGGCACCACGATCTGGCGAGGCCAGTTCGAGGTCGGCCCTGATTTGGACAGGAGCGCGTTGTTGCTCCGAGTGGCAATAGAGGTGACCGAAGCTCTGGACCTTCCCCGCTGAGGGTGTTGGGGGACGGTTTCAGGCCAGCGCGGCCTCCACCGTGCCACAGTGGATCGCAACTGTGTCGGATGGGCGAACGGCGTAGCCCCCCGCGAGCGTCACGGCTACCGCGATCTCCGCTTCGGCCGCCGTGTCCAGGACGAATTCGTCTCGCTCTCTCAGCCCCTCGATGCTCAGTCCTAGCCCGCCGAGTTGATCCGCCTCGTATGGATCGGCCCCGGCGAGGTAGAAGATGAGCTGAGGTTCGTGCTCCTCGAGCACTCTCGGCAAGTGCTCGTGGAGTAGTTGCATGTACTCTTCGTCTCCGACGCCGTCGTCGAGCCCGACGTCCAGGTCCCCCGGGGGTTTGATCGCCGGATAGTTCCACTGGTGATGCATGGAGAGGGTAAAGACACGAGCCTCCTCGGAGAAGATCGACGCCGTGCCGTTGCCGTGATGAACATCTAGATCGACGATGAGAATTCGGTCTACTTCCTTTGCCTCGAGCAAGGTGGCTGCGGCGATCGCGACGTCATTGAGTAGGCAAAAGCCCTCGCCATGGTCGGCGAAGGCGTGATGAAATCCGCCGCCCAGATGGACCGATCGCCCTCGCGAGATCGCGAGGTGGCCGGCCAGGGTCGTGCCCCCCGCGCAAAGGAGAGAAGCTTCCCTCAACTCGGGCGAGAAGGGGAGCTCGAGAAGGCGTTCTTCATCCTGCGTAAGAGCGCCCTCGGCGATCTTGGTCCAATAAGACCGGGTGTGGACGCGGAGAACGTCCTCAACCGTGGCCGGTCGGGGCGTCCGCAGATCAGCATTGAACAAAGCGCTGGCCGCGTCGAGCCGTTCTTTGATCAATCGGTACTTCTCGACGGGGAACACGTGGCTCCCGATGTCTACCTCGTATCGAGGACACCAGACCACGGGGACCCCACCCGGTTCAAGCATGGCGCACCTCCCCTCGACCCACCGCCAGACGATGCTTCTAGCTACCCGACTCCGGTGATGTCGTTACGTACGTCGTGAGGTCGGGGGGAGGTCACGGCGTGGCGGGAGATTAACTCCCGCCCGCAATGATCAACGGCGTGTAGTCGATGTGCTCGATGACGAGCACCACGCGGCGGTTTTCCCAGCCGGCCTCTGGCCCGGCCTGCCCGGGTGCCACGAGACGGGTGGAGTCCTCACCGTAGCTTACGGCCCTGACGTGCTCCGGCGAGAAATTTTCAGTTTCGATCAGATAGCGCTGGACCGCTTCAGCGCGACGCTTGCCGAGCGCCAGGTTGTACGTCGCCGATCCGGACGGGTCGGTGAATCCTTCGACCGTCAATAGAGCATCCGGGTAATACTCGCCCACGACACCCGCGAAGCGGTCGAGTACCGGCAGATCTTCCGGTCGCAGGTTCGCCCGGTCGAAGGCGAAATAAACCGGCATGTCGAAGCGCACCGCCGTTTCGAGTCGTTCAACCGTGACGTTGAACTCACGCTCCAGCTGGGAAAGGCCTCTGGCGAGCCCGTCGAGCCGGGCTTCCAACTGGGCCAACCGCGCCTCCGTACGACGGTTCGAGCCGCTCGTGGTCATCTCCATCTCGGCCCGGAGGGCGGCGACCTCCGAGTCAAACTGATCCTGCCCTACATGCGCGCACCCGAATGTGATGCCGGCGAACGTCAGAGCGGCCCCCCTGATCAGGCGTGGCCGTAAACCGATACCGCTGCTCATGTTCGATCCTCCCGTGATTAGGTCCCAAGCGATACGTCAACGATGCCTTTTCGTAGATGCAGGAAAGATGCCAAGATTCGACGTCGCTTTTTCGGTGGATCGTGTTGACCCGATGGCCCACATTGGCTCGCATGAAAACACGAACACGCACGATGCCGCAGCGGGGTGAGATGGTCGCAGCGTTTCTTTCGGGCGACCGGTCCTACGACGGGGTGTTCTTCACCGGTGTGCGGACCACGGGCGTTTTCTGCCGCCCTACGTGCCCGGCGAAGAAGCCGCACGAGCAGAACGTCGAGTTTTTCGCATCGACTCAGGCCGCCCTCCTGGCTGGCTTCAGGCCCTGCAAGAGGTGCCGGCCTATGGAGCCGACCGGTTCGCCACCAGCTTGGCTGGGCGCGCTCATGCGGGACTTCGACGCCGAGCCACAGAGGCGCTGGACGGATCAGGATCTTCGAGCCCGAGGGCTCAGCCCGGAGCGGGTTCGCCGTTGGTTTCAGTCCCATCATGGGATGACCTTTCACGCCTACGGGCGTGCGCGCCGGTTGGGTCTGGCCTTGGGCCAGATCAAACATGGATCCGGCGTGAGTCGAGCAGCATACCGCACGGGTTACGACTCCTTGAGCGGCTTCAACGACGCGTTCAGGCGCCACCTGGGGCACGCTCCCACAGCGCTGACCAACGCCAAGGTCGTGACGGTCACGCGGATCCCGACACCCCTTGGGCCCATGGTTGCAGGGTCCGTCGATGACGCCCTCTGCCTTCTCGAGTTCGCCGACCGGCGCATGATCGAGACGCAGATCGTTCGGCTTCAGAAGCGTCTGGATTGTGTATTCGTCCCTGGATCGAGCGCGCTCTTCGGCGAGCTCACCGACGAGCTCAAAGCGTATTTCCGAGGTGGCCTGACGGAGTTCAGGGTACCACTCCTCACGCCCGGCACCGAGTTCCAGCGTCTCGTATGGAGTCGGCTCCGTGCAATCCCCTCAGGGACGACGCGCACTTACGGGGAGATCGCAGCCGAGATTGGGCGTCCGACCGCGGTTCGGGCCGTCGCACGAGCCAACGGGGACAATCGCATCGCCATCCTGATTCCTTGCCACCGGGTGGTCGGATCCGATGGGAAGCTGACCGGATACGGCGGCGGGCTCTGGCGAAAACAGCGGTTACTGGAGGTCGAACAAGAGGGATAGTTGGTCGGTTTTGGCTGCCATGATGAAGTCGTTTTGGTGGAGACCGCGGATCTTATGGGTCCACCACGTCACGGTGACACCTCCCCACTCGGTCAGGAGCGCCGGATGATGGCCCTCTTCCTCCGCCAGGGCGCCTAGGGCGTTGGTGAAGGCGAGCGCATCGACGAAGTCTCCGAAGGCGAAGGCCCGCTCTAGGCGTCGTACGCCATCTCGCTCCAGGAGTGCCCAATCGGGGACTTGCGCATGCAGCGTTCGACTCTCCTCTACCGTGACTCGGGGGGCTCCCCGCCGGCAGGCCTCACACTTCATGTGTTTCAATTCGCCCATATCAGACCCACCCCAGACCTGGTCGAGGCTCCGTGCGATCCTGAGAGGAGATACACCCAGATGGCTTTTTCGGCCCGGTCCGTTGCACGGTGACCCGCCAGCGTCGATCTTGCCGCATGCAAATCGGCTATATCGATGGACCTCGGCTCCGCCGGGCTCTCACCGCGGGCTGCCACTGGGCGCAGCTGCAGCGTGCTGAGCTGAATCGCATCAACGTGTTCCCTGTGCCAGACGGGGATACCGGGACCAACCTGTACCTCACGGTGCAGGCGATCACGGATCATCTCGCGCACAGTACCGAGAGGTCTGTGGCGGTCGTGGCGCAAGAGGCGGCAAAGGCTGCTGTGCTGGGCGCGCGCGGGAACTGTGGTATGATGCTTTCCCACTTTCTCCTGGGTTTTGCCCGTAGCATTGAGGGTAAGACTCGGATCGGTGCCTCGGATTTTGGTGGTGCGTTGGAGGCCGGGGTCCAAAACCTTTCCGAGGCGCTCGAGGCCCCGGTGGAGGGTACCATTCTCACGGTCATGCGCGACACCGCCAGGGCGGTTTCTGGCGCTCATATGGAGGACATCGCCCCACTAGCGGAGCATATGCTCGACCGGGCCCGCGACTCTTTGGAGCGGACTCCGGAGCTCCTGCCCGTGCTCTCGGCGGCGGGCGTCGTCGATGCGGGTGCGATGGGATTCGTGAGTCTCCTGGAAGGCGTCGTCATGTTTCTTCGTGGCGATCCCTTATCCACGGATTCCGAGGAGGATTTCACGGTTGCCGCCCCGGTGGTGGCCTCGATCGAATATCCGGAGCGGGTGGAGCGATATCGGTTCTGTACCGAGGCGCTAGTCCGTGGGAACGACCTGCCTGATCAGGCAGAGGTTCGCGGCAGCCTACGCGCCCGGGGTGACTCGATGATCGTGATCCGCTCGGATGACGTGCTCAAGGTGCATATCCACACGGATGAGCCCGAAGAGGTTTTCTCCTTCCTGAAGGGTTTGGGCGACCTGGTCACCCACAAGGCGGAGGACATGGGCGCTCAATACGACGCGGTGGAGCGGGCCTCGGGTTCGCACCTCGCGCTTGCGCGTCGTCCGGTCGGTGTTCTTACCGACAGTGCCGCCGACCTTTCCGAGGAAATCGTCCGCGCCCACGGCATCCAGGTGGTCCCAATGATGTTGGTCGATGGCGATGAAGTCTACCGGGACGGAGTGGACGTGACGCCGGAGCGGTTCCACAAGATGTTAGGGTCGCAGGTGCGGTTACCGACAACCTCGCAACCGCCTCCCGCCTCGTTTCTGGAGGGGTTTAGACGAGCGGCGGCGGATGCCGAGCAGGTCGTGGGCGTGGTCTTGAGTTCTCGCCTCTCCGGCACCTACGCGTCGGCGGAGGCGGCGGCTACCCAGGAGCCCGATCTGCCCATCCATCTCGCCGATTCACGGGGGGTCTCTCTTCTTCAGGGGCTCTTGGTGCTAAAGGCCACAGAGTTGGCCGAGATGGCCATGCCCGTCGATGAGATTGTGAAGGAGTTGAGCCGCATAAGAGATCAATCGGGCATCATGTTCACGATCGAGACCTTTGACCGCCTGTTGGCGTCCGGCAGGGTCAGCCGGAGCAAAGCGTTTTTCGGGACCCTGTTGAACGTCAAGCCGATCTTGGCCATCGATCGAGAAGGTAAGGTGGTCCCCCGCGGCACGGCGATTGGTCGAAAGCGGGTCATCCTAGCGCTCCTGGATGCCGTGGCCGAGGACATGGGGCCTGAGCCCGAGACCGTGCGCTTCGGGATCGTGCACGTCGGGATTCCCGAGATCGTACCCGAGGTGAGGGAGCTCCTGGTGGCCCGCTATGGGGAGGTGGAAATCCTCAGCGCGCCGGTAACGCCGGTGATCGCGACGCACATCGGTATCGGGGCGTGGGGTCTCGCGTTCATGGTGGAGGACCCGCCGCGATAAGGCTCTCGCGGTAAGCCTCTAGGGCAGCGCCTCTCCGATAGCCACGATCGAGTGTTCCGGCACGAGATGGAGGTCGTCTTCGACTAGCCGCGCCGCCTCATGGAGGATGATGACGAGTGTTCCCGGCACGAGCCCGTCGTCCTGTCCGGGGATGTCGTAGTCGTCGCTAGGCGTGTGAAGGACGACCTGTCCTCGCCGCAGAGAGCGGTCCGCGCACGTTCCGACCAGACGTACGGTCGCCCATCCCGGGCGCGGGGCCCAGATGAGGTTCGTCGTAGTTCGCAGTCTCTGTTCAGACATCATAATTCTCCGGGCTTCCGGCCCCTTCGTTACGCATTTTCTGGCGTCCACCGACAAGAAGATCATAAGTAGCCAACTGCGCCGCAGATAGTTCCGCCGGGAGCCCAACAACGAGCGCCCGGCCCCCGGATCTCTGGGGAAGGTGGAGGACCATGCGATCGGGAGGCGTAGGGGGCGCGTATGGTCGGCTCCGCCCGGTCGCATCGATCTCGATGGGCGTTCCGGTGACCGTCAACTCGGCCACGCGGCATCCAAACTGCTGCCAGGCCATCAGGGGGTCGTCGCCCGCCTCCGCGATGGAGGGGACGAGATCGTTCTCGTAGTACGCCACCGCCTCCCGGTAGGCCTCAGGGTTGTCCGCCTTCATCTCGCGAAGGCGCCTTCGATAAAACTCCCTCGGGTCCTTCGCACCGGTTTTGCCCAGGGCTTCCTCGAAGATCTGGTCAGCCCGGTCGTGTAATTCTTGCTCCATCGCTCCGTCTGGTCGGTGCCCGCTGAGTTTACCGGTGCGCTCTGCCCAGAATCGCGGTACGCAGAACGGGGGTCAACCGGGACGGGCCCCTAGAAGGCGCGATCCCTCAGCCGTTGCGCCTCCTCGACCATCCTGATGAATTCTCCCCGGTAGCCCTCGCGGTCCCTGCCCACCGAGCTCCGGGCCCAACGGAGAACGGTCGCCAGGTCCACCGCCTCGCCGTACTTGGAGTCACGGAGTACCATGCCGAATGCCGCGACCGACGCGGCGAACGTAAAGTCCGACGAAGGCACCTCGTCGTCATCACTCGCCGCGTGGCTGAGAAGCCGGCTGCGGCTCCCGCTCGGGTCCTTGTACCGCAATTTGACAAAGAGCAGCTCCGAGCTCTCGCGGAGTGAGTCCGGCTCGCCGGTGCGCTGGTAGCGCAACTCGTCCAGCCCCCGGATGGGCGTCCTCGTGTCGACACCGGTGGGAATGATCTCATATAGGGCGGTTACGGTGTGGCCCGCCCCAAGATCCCCGGAGTCTTTTAGGTCGTCGTTGAAGTCCGCCGCCGCCAGCATACGGTTTTCATATCCAATCAGACGATATGCCTGGACGTGGGCTGGATTGAATTCCACCTGGAGCTTCACGTCCTTCGCGATCGTGTACAGCGTGCCCCCGAATTCGCTCACCAGGACCTTCCGGGCCTCTTGCGCGCTGTCTATGTAGGCGAAGTTGCCGTTTCCATGGTCCGCGATCTGCTCCATCTTCGCGTCTTGGAGGTTTCCCGTCCCGAACCCGAGCACCGTCAGGAACGTCCCCTCATCCCGGCGCTCTTCGATCAAGCGAATCATCTCGGAGTCGCTGGAGGGTCCGACGTTGAAGTCCCCGTCGGTCGCCAGGATCACGCGATTGTTTCCGCCCTCCATGTGATGTCTGCGAGCGACATCGTACGCCAGCCGCAAGCCGGCGCCCCCGGCGGTGGACCCCCCGGCCTCCAATCGCGAAAGCGCTTCGAGGATGGTCGCCTTGTCTTCGCCGGATGTGGGATCGAGGACCAGCCCGGCGGCGCCGGCGTATACGACGATCGCCACACGGTCCTGGGGCCGTATCTGGTTTACGAGCATCCGGAGTGCCGACTTCAGAAGCGGCAGTTTGTTCGCCGGCTGCATTGAGCCCGAGACGTCCACGAGGAAGACTAGGTTGCTCGGGGGAAGGTCCTCGGTATCGATGCGTCGTCCTTGAATTCCGATGCGCACGAGCCGGTGCATCGGATTCCACGGTGCGGGCCCGACCTCCGTCTGGACCGAGAATGGATCGGGCCCCTCCGGGTTCGGCAGGTCGTAGGTGAAGTAGTTGATCAACTCCTCGATCCGAACCGCGTCGGCGGGCGGAAGCTGCCCACTATGGATGAAGCGGCGAACGTTGGAGTAGGACGCGCGGTCCACGTCGATGCCGAACGTCGAGAGTGGATTGGCACCCACGGCCACGAACTCGTTCTCGTAGATCCGATCGTAGCCCTCGCGCTGAAATTCTCCGTTGTAACGTCGGAGAAGCTCGCGTCGGACGCGAGCATTCCTGTAGAGCGACTGTTGCAGGGCGGGGGCAACGGAAACGACGTCCGCTCTTGTGCTCACGCGTGCGGCGTCCGCCCCGACGACACCGCCGAGGGCCGCCGCTACGTCGCGGTCCTCGGATGACTCCACCGGCGCCGACGAATGGAGCGCGAAGTCGAGGCGTAGCGACTGGGCGCCGAGGCTCACTCTCTTCGTCAACGAGGCGTACCCGATCAATTCGGCTCGAATTACGATCTCCGACCTGGCCGAGGCCGGAATCGTGAGTTGATAACCCCCGTCGTTGCTGGCCAACGCGCTGAGGGTGAGGCCCTCCACGTGGATCTGTGCCCCCATGAGTGGGGCCCCCGAAGCGGCGTCGGTGACCGTGCCCGATACGACCGTCGCCGCGATAATGCCCCCTCGGGCCGTGGTCGCTGGGTCCGTAGCCAGCGGTCCCTCCGAGATCAATCCGGCGAGCATCGCCAAGAAAAAAATGAAGGCGCGCATTGTGATTCCTCCCTCAGGTGTCCTCTTGCAGGATCGAAGGAATCGGTCCTGCTCAATCTAAAGGACGAGCAGGGAGTCCACCCTTGCACACACGGGTCAGCCGCCCGCGGCCATGGAGTCCAAGAATTCCTGGTTGGTCTCGGTCCGGTTCATGCGCTCCAACAGAAACTCGATGGCTTCGGTGGGGGGCATGTCGGCGAGGAAGTTGCGAAGGAGATAAACGCGGTTGAGTTCGTTGGAGGACAGGAGGAGCTCCTCCTTGCGGGTTCCGGACCGGTTGATGTCGATGGCGGGGAAGATCCGCTTGTCCGAGATGTGCCGGTCCAGGATCAACTCCATGTTTCCGGTTCCCTTGAACTCTTCGAAGATGACCTCGTCCATGCGGCTACCGGTCTCGACCAGAGCTGTGGCGATGATCGTCAGGGAGCCGCCCCCCTCGATGTTCCTCGCAGCTCCGAAAAAGCGCTTGGGCTTGTGAAGTGCATTCGCGTCCACACCGCCCGAGAGGATTTTCCCGGAATGTGGGATCGTGACGTTGTAGGCCCGAGCGAGGCGAGTGATGGAGTCGAGTAGGATGATCACGTCTTTCCCTGTCTCGACCAGACGCTTGGCCTTTTCCAACACCATCTCCGCCACCTGTGCATGCCGGTCGGCCGGTTCATCGAACGTGGACGAAATCACCTCCCCATCGACGTGCTCCTCCATGTCGGTAACCTCCTCAGGACGCTCGTCAATTAGCAGCACGATGAGGTGCACGTCGGGGTGGTTCGCGGTGAGGGAGTTGGCCATCTGTTGCAGCAAGACCGTCTTCCCGGCCTTCGGTGGCGAGACGATCAGGCCCCGTTGGCCCAAACCGATCGGTGCGACGAGGTCCACGACCCGCATCGACATGTCGGTGTCGGGCACCTCCAAGGTGAGCCGAGCTTCCGGGTAGCGTGGACGCAGGTTGTCGAACGCAACCCTTTGTTTGGCATTGTCAGGGTCCTCTACGTTTACGCTTTCGACCTTCAGCATCGCGAGGTACCGCTCTCCCTCTTTCGGTGGCCGGACTTGGCCGAGCACCGTGTCACCCGTGCGAAGGTCAAACCGCTTGATCTGCGAAGGGCTGACGTAGATGTCGTCCGGCCCGTACAGGTAGTTCCAATCCTGCGACCGAAGGAAGCCGTAGCCCTCGGCCAAGATTTCCAGGACCCCCTCGCCTCTGAGGACCACGTCGTCGTCGAGCAGGCTCTGCTCGATCCGGAAGATCAGGTCCTGTTTACGGAGCCCGGAGTAGTTGGAGATCTTGAGCTCCTCCGCCAAATCGTGGAGGTCTCCAAGGCTCTTGCTTCTCAACTGCGCGATATCCACGACTACTCCAGGGCCCTACCTGCGAAGGGCTCGATGGCCGATACGATGGGTCGGTGGCTGGAAATTCACGGAGGGTGATACGCCTGCAACCTGCGAGGAAGTGCGGTGAGTTCCGCGTCGGCGGAATACCTGGAAGAACAAGTGGGGCTTTCGAGGGAATCAACTCGATTGTAATGAGCGAGACTGAGGCGGTCAAGGGTTTTTTCGGGCGCATGGAGGACGGTGTCGTCGATGTATTCGCTGATGCTTGCGCTGTCGATCTTGGTATTTTTCGTCGCGTTCATGCCCGTTCCGATCCTCCTCCAATCTGACGGATTAGCGGGGGCCTCGTCGCTTGAAAGATGTTTCCTGGAAAGGGTTTCCGAACTTCTGTAACAACAAAAACATTGACATTTCTTGTGCCCCGAATAAACATTCGTTTACCTCTCTTTTTTGTACTTTTTGTATTTCTTCGGAGGTCATATGGGGCGGCACAATCGGGAGGGTAGAGGGGCGGACCAGCAAGGGTACGAGTACCAGCTCAACTATCAGCCTGACTGGCTTAAGTTGGTCAAGGTCACACGTACCCTCGACAGTGGGCGCCAGTCCACCAAGACACTTTTCCGAAACCCGACGACCGCTAGGACAGTGGCTCCCTCCGAAAAGGTCCGCACGAGGATCGTTTCTCCGGGACAGGGGCTGGACATGGAGATCGCCGTGTCGGATCCCAACGGATGCGTCTACCGGGTACAGGTCACGTGCATGATCGCCACCGGGGACGGCGACTTGGAGGAAGTGGTCTACACCCTAGAGGACAGCGTACCGCCCGCTACCTGAGGCGGAAAATCCAGGCCGATCATGAACGGTTCCGTATTGACCCCGGTCGAGTACGTCGGCCGCTGGTCGATCAATAGTGTTCGATCGCTCGGAAAGGCCGGCTACCTGACCACCGGGGCGCTGCGCGCGCTCAGGAACGTGGAAATTTGGGGGCCACGCCTCGTTACGCAGATGGTCTCCGTGGGTGTGGCGTCCGTCCCGATCGCACTCTTCATCGCCGTGTTCACCGGTATCGTGCTGGCACTCCAGGCGTCGTACACCCTGACCGGCGCCGTCCCCATATACCTGGTGGGCACGATGGTGGGCAAGTCGATGATCCTCGAGCTGGGCCCGGTGCTCACCGGTCTATCCCTAGCTGGACGGGTAGGCGCCAGCACGGCCGCTGAGGTGGGGACGATGCGGGTTACCGAGCAGATCGACGCACTCGAGACACTCGCGTACGATCCGTTGGCCTATCTGGTGGTGCCGCGGGTGCTCGCCGGCGTGTTCATGTTTCCGGTCGTGATCGTGCTGGCCTCGGCGATGGGGATTCTTACGGGATGGGCGGCATCGCTCACGCTCCTCGACATGTCCAGCGCCGAGTTTGTCCGGGGTCTCCGGCTCTTCTTTCAGCCGTGGGACATCCAGTTCGCGGTCATAAAGAGTCTGAGCTTTGGCCTCATCGTGACCAGTGTGGGGTCGTTCTATGGGTTCCATGCGAAGGGTGGAGCCGGGGGCGTCGGGGTGGCTACGACCCGCACGGTGGTCGTGTCCAGCATGCTGATCCTGGTTCTGGACGCGTTCTGGGCGGTGGTCCTGCTATGAGCATCGTGCTCAGGGACGTTCATCGGGCGTTCGGCCAGAACAAGGTCCTGCAGGGATTGGATCTCGAGGTCCTGGATGGGGAGACAACAAGCGTCATCGGGTTCTCCGGGGCCGGGAAATCGGTGGTCCTCAAACACATGGTCGGCCTGATTGAGCCGGACTCCGGTGACGTTGTCGTGGATGGCCAGAACCTGAGTGAACTCGACGTCGGGGAACTCAACGCACTCCGCCGTGACATCGGCTACGTCTTTCAGTTCGCCGCACTCTTCGATTCCATGAGCATTGCCGACAACGTTGCGATGGGGCTTCGTCGCATACCGGGGATGTACGATGAGGAGATCGTGTCACGCGTGCATGAGTGTCTAGCGCTCGTCGAGCTAGAGGGGATCGAGGACCGATATCCCTCCGAGTTGTCCGGTGGGATGGTGAAGCGGGCCGGGCTCGCCCGGGCCATCGCTACGAAACCGAAGTATCTACTTTACGATGAACCTACAACGGGATTGGATCCAGTCACCGTGACGGTAATCGACCGGCTGATCGTTCGGATGAAGGAGGAACTCGGTGTGACGGGTATCGTCGTCACGCACGATATTGAGAGTGCGTACCGGATTTCCGACCGCATTGCGATGCTCCACGACGGCCGGATCCGGACCTTTGGCACCGTTGACGAGATCAAGGAGTCGGATGACCTCCTTCTCAGGTCGTTTCTCGAGGGACGACCTGAACTCACAGAGAGGGCATCGTGAAGCGGAGTAAGGAGCTCCTGGCTGGCTCGGTCGTGCTGCTTGGGATCGTCGTCGCGGTTTTCGGTACGCTTTGGCTCCAGGGGAGACGGTTCGGAAGTACGGAGACGGAGGTCCACGTCTTGATGAGAGATGTCGGTCAGCTGTCCGTCGGCAGTGCCGTCACGTTCCGAGGCGTACCCATCGGACGCGTGGGGGAAATCACCGTCGAGGACGGTGGCGCCGCCGTCCGAATCCAGCTGCTTCTCGAGGGCGAATGGATCCTGGATGATGATGCCGTCGCGGTGATCGCCCCCGAGTCCATGTTCGGGGATTGGCAGGCCGAGATCATAACGCGGTCTCGATTCCCTCGGTACGACTATTATGAGGTCCCGTCCGACGCCCGGCTCCCCGAGGGCGTTCGGGTACTAGGCGGATATATGCTTCCGGACCTCTCCCGCCTGACGGCCGTCGCGGATGAGGTCGCCCAGAATGTGGCGTCTCTCACGGATCGGTTCGACCGTGCGTTCGGACAGGAAACCACGGACCAGATCACGCAGGCCATCGACAACATGGAGGAATTCACCGCGACCCTTCGACGGCTTGCCGACGAGCAATCGGATCAGTTTCTGGGGATCGCAGAAGACGTGCAGAATGCTACGTCCGAGATCGCATCGGTTCTGACGACGGCCCGTGGGTCGCTGGAGAGGATCGATTCGTTGTTGGCTTCCGGAGACTTGGATTCGATCCTCGTGAACACGAAAGTCATCACCGCCGAACTGAGCGGCGTTTCGGGGGACATCTCGGCGGCCTCCCAGAGTCTTTCCGGAACACTCACCCTCGCGGATTCTACGTTCTTGGTGCTGAATCGGATCACGACCCGTCTTGAAACCGGAGAAGGGTCGCTCGGACGGTTGATTTCTGATACCCTACTTGCGAGTCGCGCCGAACGTCTCGTCGAGGAGCTGAATCTTCTCATGGAGGACCTTCGGGCGAACCCGCAGAAGTACGTGCGCCTTTCGATTTTTTGATTGGGAACCCCGGCCCTGTGACCAAGCGGAAGGCGAGAATCGAACGCAGCTCCGGCGGCGTCGTGG
This sequence comes from Longimicrobiales bacterium, assembly GCA_965248195.1. Taxonomy (GTDB): domain Bacteria; phylum Gemmatimonadota; class Gemmatimonadetes; order Longimicrobiales; family Gaopeijiaceae; genus UBA822. Next base: position 1,167,841 of record CBDFIQ010000001.1, read on the forward strand.
CTCGGCGCGTGGACGGGAGCGTGCACCTGCTGTTGATCCGTGATCCCTATGGCAAGTGGGGCCTGCCGAAGGGCCACGTAGAGAACGGTGAAAGTTCTCGTGAGGCTGCCCTACGAGAGGTGACTGAGGAGACCGGGCTGACACGTCTCGATCCGGGTCCGTCGCTGGGTACCATCGACTGGTACTTCAGGCTCAAGGGTGATCTCGTGCACAAATTCTGTGATTACTTCCTCATGGTTTCCCCCGACGGAGACACGAATCCCGAGGTAGCGGAGGGAATCACCGAGTGCCGGTGGCTCCCCGTGGAGGAGGCGATCGCGACGGTGGCGTACGACAACGCCCGCGAGGTTGTAGCACGGGCGGCGGACCTTCTGAACTCGGGCGAAACGGACGCACTGTTGTGACGGAGGGGCGGCTCCAGGTCTGGCGGGTCCTCCAGGCGGTCCTCGTACTCTTCGTGTTCGGTGTGTTACTGCTCAGTGTGCGGGAGCTGCTGAACCCGTTTCTTCTCTTCTGGATTCTGGTCCTGGTACTGCTCCCGTTCCGGGGCATGCCGGGATACGGCCTACTCGTCTTCGTGGCCGCGATCCTCACGGTGTACTGGCTGTTGGCGACGACCGGATTCCTGCTTGCACCCTTCGTTCTCGGCTTCCTTTTCGCATACGTGCTGGACCCTCTGGTCGACGCCTTGGTGGAGCGCCGCGTGGCGAGGACCGCCGCGATCTTCTTGCTGGCGTTGCCGGTGGCAGGTGCGGGGACGGCGGCGGTTCTGTACGGGATCCCGGCACTTGTGGGCCAGGTCGACGAGCTCGTCCAGGCAGCTCCAGAGTTGGTCGCCCGAGTGGGAGGATGGTTCGGCGGAGTTCGAGAAATCCTTGCGGGCATACCCGGTCTCGATGAAGAGGCCATCCCCAATCTGGCGAACCTCGATCCGGAACAGGTCGTCGCCTTTCTTCAGGAGCGCCGTGAGCAGCTGGCCAGCCGCGCATGGCAGGGTGTTCTCGGCCTGGGCCGTGGTCTCGGGTCCGCCGCTACCGTGGCGGGGTACGTAGTCCTTACACCGGTTCTTACGTTCTACCTGCTCCGGGATTATGACCGCATCCTCGGTTGGCTACGGGGGCTCCTCCCGCGTGGGCGTGAGGCGGGGGTCGTGGACCTTGCTCAGGAATACGACATGCTGCTCTCGAGGTACCTGCGCGGCCAGGTGACGGTGGCGCTCATCATCGGCGTCCTGACCGCGGGGCTCCTGTTCGTCCTGCGGTTCCCCTACCCCTTCCTCTTGGGAGCGCTGGCTGGGGTCATGGGGTTCATCCCCTTTTTGGGGTTGGTGCTCAGCATCATTCCGGCCGTGATCGTCGCCTTGGTCAGCGGCAGCGTGCTGGTGTCTCTGCTCAAGGTTGCCGTTGTCTACGGATCGGTCCAGATCCTGGACGGGAGCGTCATCAGTCCCAGGATCGTCGGTGACTCGGTGGGCCTTCATCCAGTGTGGATTGTCCTGGCACTGTCCGTCGGTGGATTCTTCTTCGGATTCGTGGGCCTGATGATCGGTGTGCCGGTGGCCGTGGGTGTCAAACTGGTGGCGGGTCGGGGCCTGGAGCGATACCGGCGCTCGGAGTTGTATGACGGCGCGAGGGGCTGATCCAGCCCGGTTGGATGTGGTTCGACCGGGGGTTATCCTTGGAGGCCGTTTCCCAAAAAATTTATCGATCGCTGCCTCGCCGGCCCGGCGGCTAAGCTCCCGAGGCCATTCCACCAACCTCGCCATCTTCAAGGACAAATAGATTGGGCGGGGGTGGGCCGGAGTCCTCGGACGATCGGGAACCGTCACGGATTAGGTAGGTGGAGGAAATTGCACGATGTCTGAGAGTCAACACGAACAGATCGTCATCATCGGATCGGGGCCGGCAGCCTGGACCGCTGCCATTTATGCGGCCCGTGCCGATCTTTCCCCCCTCGTCGTCGAGGGTGCCGGTAGCCGCACCATGATACCTGGTGGGCAACTCATGTACACGACGGAGGTCGAGAACTACCCGGGTTTCCCGGAGGGCGTGACGGGCATCGCGATGATGGACGATTTCAAGGCGCAAGCCGTACGATTCGATACGCGAGTGATCACGGAGGACGTAGCCGAAGTCGATTTTTCGGTTCGTCCACTTCTCCTGAAGACCAGCGGGGGCACGGAAATCGAGAGCGACTCCGTTGTCATCGCCACGGGGGCCAATGCCAACTGGATCGGACTCGAAAACGAGGAGCGCCTGGCACAAAGCGGCGGAGGGGTGTCCGCCTGCGCGGTCTGCGACGGCGCACTTCCCCACTTCCGGAAACAGGTCATCGCCATCGTCGGTGGGGGTGACAGCGCCATGGAGGACGCGCTCTACATGGCCAAGTTCGCCGAGGAGGTCGTCGTTATTCATCGCAGGGAGGAGTTGCGGGCGTCCAAGATCATGCAAGAGAGGGCGTTCGCTGAGGAGAAGATCCGTTTCGAGTGGAATCAGACGGTGGTCGACGTTATTGGAGACGACGTGATCACTGCCGTTCGGCTTCGGGACACCGTTACCGGCGAGGAGCGGGAGCTCGAGGTCGGCGGACTGTTCGTCGCGATCGGGCACGATCCCAACACCGGTTTCTTGAATGGACAGGTCGCTCTCAAGCCGAACGGGTTCGTCGAGACGGCCACGTCATGGAGGACGATCACCTCCGTTCCAGGGGTATTCGCGGCCGGCGACGTGATGGACGATTTCTTCAAGCAGGCCGTCACGGCGGCGGGAACGGGATGCATGGCGGCTCTCGAGGCCGAGCGTTGGCTCGCCCACGGTGGGCCCGAGAGTGTCTCCGGCGGTTAGCGTCCTGAGTCGTATCCGAGAGGCTCAGTAGAATCCCGGGGTCTGGTCGAGTGTCCCACCCCCGTCCACGATTATGGTCTGGCCGGTGATGAATGGAGACTCCACAAGAAAGAGCACGGTGCGCGTCAGGTCCTCGGGAGTCCCGGATCTGCGCAGCAGCGTGGATTGGACCTCTCTCTCGACCGCGGCCTCAGACATTTCCTCCGGCGCGAGCACGAGTCCAGGGGCCACAGCGTTGACCCTCACTTCGGGCGCCAACGCGACGGCCTGGATCTGAGTGAGATGCACGAGGCCGGCTTTGGCGATCGAGTGATGAGCGTACCGGACCCAGGGCTTCAGGCCCATATGGTCCGCGAGGTTTACGATCGATCCCCTCGATGAGCGAAGCAGGGGCGCAAATTCGCGTACCAACAGGTGTGGACCCTTGAGGTTGACGCCCATGACGCGGTCCCACTCCTCTGACTCGATTTCAAGCAGTGGGGTAGAAATAAAGGTCGCCGCACTGTTGATGAGCACGTCGAGGCGCCCGAATCGGTCACGAACGCCCTGCCCTATGCGTTCGACCTCCGCGGCGTCCGACACATCGCCGGGTGCCAGGAGAACCTCTCGGCCCTGGCCCGTAAGTTCGACTTCGAGACTTCTGGCGGCCTCCGCGGAGGAGTGGTAATTCACCACCATGTCATAACCCGCGTCGGCCAGTGCGAGCGTGATGGCGCGTCCGGCGCGGACTGCACCACCTGTGACGAGAGCGACCGGAGACATGGGCTGGAACCTACGGTGCGGCCCATGGTGAGCAAGCTGGACCAAGACTCGGATACGGGAGACCAGTGAGATGGATTTGACGGGAAAGGCATGTCTTGTAACCGGCGGCACCAAGGGCATCGGACGCGCCGTTGCCGAGGCCCTTGCGGCGGCGGGGGCAGACGTGGTGATCAGCGCGCGGACTTCATCCGACGTGGAGCATGTAGCCAAGGAGTTGGACTACGCGTTCCTCGGACGCGTGGTCGGTATCGCCGCCGACGTGTCCCGTACAGAAGACTGCGCCCGTCTCGTCGAGGAGACAGTGGATTCTGCCGGCCGGTTGGACGTCCTGGTGAACAATGCCGGGGTGGGGATTCTCAGCTCCATCGAGGACCTGTCCCTCGAGGACTGGCAGACGCAGATCGATACGAACCTCAGGGGTGTGTTTTGTTGCGCGAAGGCAGCCGTACCGCACCTCAAGTCGACGGAGGGGTGGATCATCAACATCGGATCGCTCGCGGGGAGAAACCCCTTCGCGGGTGGCACTGGATACAACGCGAGCAAGTTCGGGCTGGTGGGAATGACGGAGGCCATGATGCTCGATCTTCGGCACTCGGGAATCCGCGTGAGCATGGTGATGCCAGGGAGCGTGGACACGCGCTTCGGTGGGGACTACCCCGAAGGGGGCCGTGCCTGGGCCTTGGGGGCGGACGATGTCGCCTCGGCCGTGCTCCATCTTCTTTCCTATCCGGACAACGCCCACGTCAGTCGGGTCGAGATGCGGCCCAGCCGCCCACCGAGGAAGTAGGATAGCTCTAGAAGTAGAAAGGACGTAGAAGTCTGATAGATTTAGATCCACTTCATGACGAATGAGGCAGCCATGCCGAACGGCGATCGTATAGAAAAGGACTCTCTCGGCGAGGTCCGCGTACCCGTTGACGCGTTATACGGTGCGCAGACACAACGGGCGGTCGAGAACTTCCCCATCAGCGGCCAGCGCTTCGGGCGGAGCTTCATCCATGCGCTCGGCCTCCTCAAGAAGGCTGCCGCGCTCACCAATCAGGAGCTCGGTAACCTCGACAGCAAGATCGCCGAGGCCATCGCCGCCGCGGCGGGGGAGGTGGCGGTGGGGGAGTGGGATGATGAGTTCGTTCTGGACATCTATCAGACCGGATCGGGCACCTCGACCAACATGAATGCCAATGAAGTTGTGGCTCGCCGTGCGAGCCAGATCGTCGGGGGCGACGGGTCCGTGCACCCCAATGATCATGTCAACTTCGGACAGTCATCAAACGACGTCATCCCCTCGGCCATCCATATCGCTGCACGCGTGGCGATGGAGCGGGAGCTCATCCCGGCGCTTGCCCATCTGAGGGACGCACTCTCAGCGAAGGCCGAGGCGTTCGATCATGTTGTGAAGTCCGGCCGGACCCACCTGATGGATGCCACGCCAGTAAGGCTTGGCCAGCAGTTTGGTGGGTACGCCCACCAACTCACGAAAGGGATCGAGCGAGTCCGCCATGCGTCGGAGGAGCTGACCGAGTTGGCGCTCGGTGGAACGGCGGTGGGCACCGGTATCAATACACACCCCGAGTTTGCGATGCGCGTGATCGCTCTGGTGTCGGAGGAGCTCGACTTGGAGTTCCGTGAGGCCGAGAACCACTTCGAAGCGCAGGCGGCCAAGGACGCCGCCGTGAACGCGGCCGGGGCGCTCAATACGATCGCCACGAGCTTTTTCAAGATCGCCGACGACGTGCGGTGGCTGGCGAGCGGACCGACCTCGGGGATTTCGGAGATCCTGATTCCCGCGGTTCAGCCCGGCAGCTCGATCATGCCGGGCAAGGTGAATCCGGTGATGTGCGAAGCGATGATGATGGTGGCCGCACGTGTAATGGGAAACCACACTACGGTGACCGTCGCGGGCCAGCGGGGCAATTTCGAGCTAAACGTGATGATGCCGGTACTCGCTCAAGCGCTACTCGAGTCCGTCACGTTGCTCTCCAACGTTGCGAGGACGTTCGCCGACCGGTGCGTGAAGGGTATCGAGGCCAATGAGCCGCGAGCGAAGGAGCTGCTCGAAAAGAACCCGTCGATCGCCACGGCGCTAAATCCGTATATCGGGTACGACAAGGCGACCGAGGTGGCCAAGGAGGCTGCCCGGGCGGGACTTTCGGTCCGGGCTGTTGTGGAAGAAAAGGGGTTGCTCAAGCCCGAGGAGATTGACGATGCGTTCGACGTCCGGGCCATGACCGAGCCGGGACTGCCGGGGACGTAACCGAAAAAAAGAAGGTCACCCGACGCGCCGAACTGGCCATTCGCAACTATTCAGCCCTTGCCTCGAGGGAGTCGTAGTCACGTTGATAACGCAGCCGACACGCCGGGCTAAGAGACTAAAGCCGGCTCAGGCGCTAACCCCAGATCAGGCGCTCTTCAGATTGATGTGGAGCTGTTTCTTTCCGAGTTGTTTGCCCGTGACGGGAGCGGGAACGCCACCGTGGGGGAGTACCCGCGTGACGGAGCCGTCCAAGTAGAGCGGGTAGGCCCAGGTGGTTCCGTAGCGGACCACCTGTACCAACTTCGGCCGGATCAAAGCTTTGCCCGGCGTAATGGGTTCAGTGATGCGGCGCCAAATCCGGTCGACCAGACCCATCCGCTCACTCACAGAGTCCGCCCACATCGCGAGCTGAATCTGTTTCCGGTCGGAAACGTTCATGGACCGAACGATTTTCCGATGGCCGGGAAAGGTGTGCGAAAGAAGGAAGGCGAGCGCCTCCGCGTCCGGAGCGGGGTCTACGCGTACCTCGTGATTTCCGGGGGTGCGTACCCGCCGGCGGTCGGAGATGTCCAGGTAACCATCTGCGTGAACTCGGGTTCTCATGTCGATGAGGCCTTTCGATCGAGAAAAATTTCGTTGTGGTTAACAATTTGTTTACGACAAGTCCCGTGCCGTTCGGATCCCAGAAACGCCGGCTCCTGGCTTATGGTCCTAAATAGTTATACCACAACGCCTTAAGGATGATATCTGCGGATGGTCCAGTTCCGCCCCACGCTCACCGCGTGAGAAGTTTGTGCCGAAACCCGGTAAAAAATGCCTATAAAGAGGAAAAAAGAATGGAGCACCATGGGGGTCTGGACGCCGAGGGGATGGATCAACCCGAAGGCGTGGGCCAGCCCGAAGACATCGATCAGCGCGAGAGCGATGAACTCGGTGCGCACGTTTCGTCGGCTGGTGGCGTTCAGCGGGCGCCGGCTCGGGCCGAAGAGATCGAGTCAGCGGTTCTCCAGCTGTTTACGAAACAGCCCAGCCGGTGGGCGGAGCCTGTGATTTCCGGGGAGGGACGGGACGCCTTTCGCGCCGAGCGGCGTAGGACACGTATCGCGACGGCGGTAGCCCACGACTCCTATCTGATCAATCTGTCGTCACCCGACTCCGCTCTTTGGGAGCGGTCCCTCGCGTGCTTCACCGGCGAAGTGAGCCGGGCCGAGGCGCTCGGGCTCGACTTCGTCGTAACTCATCCAGGAAACGCCACCGACGGGGACGTGGCGAGCGGCATCGCCCGGAACGCCGAGGGTGTGGAGCGCGCCTTGGCCGAGGTGAAGGACGGCCCGGCGGTGCTGCTGGAGCTCACCGCCGGGTCCGGTACTTCGGTTGGGGGAACCTTCGAGAATCTCGCCGCCATCGTTGGCCGACTCAGCCCGGGGGCGCTGTCTCGGGTCGGGCTCTGCTTCGACACCTGCCATGCCTACGCAGCCGGATACGACCTGGTCCAGGACTATGCCAGTGTATTCCAGGCGTTCGACGATATGCTGGGTCTGGATCGGCTTCGGCTCTTTCACATGAATGATTCCAAGGGAGAGTTGGGATCGAGGCGGGATCGCCATGAGCATATTGGCCGGGGGACACTCGGAGCGGCTCCCTTCCGCCGACTCATGGAGGATGAGCGGTTCGTGGGAGTGCCCAAGATCCTCGAGACGCCCAAGAATGATGATCCGGTGGCGGCCGATTTGAGCAATCTCCACCTGTTGCGGTCGTTTCGAGTTTAGGGGGAGCGGTTCTCGCGCTGGACAGTCCTAGAGACGGCGCTCTATATTGAGCGGTGCGTATTGGGGGGCTCGTTTATTGAGCCAACACAAGTGAAGCCGGGACCGGCTCTTTCGTCCGACGTCACGCCCTGAGAGGGGAAGGCGGAATTCGAGGGGAGGTCACCTTATCGTGTCCCTGGGCTTCAATAATTCCCCTCTGGTACGCTTTCGAGAGGCCGGGACCTGCGTGGTTCCGGCCTCTCGAAACTTCTGATGGCCCGGTGATCCGTCCCGATTGGGGAGACCACGACGCGTGATCCAGAGCGCACGCAGATTCCTGAACGAACGACTCGCTCTGCACGCCCTGGAGTATCGGGTGCCGAGGGTCACGCTGAGCCTCAAGTATATGTTGGGTGGGCTGACAGCCTTTTTGCTCCTCGTACTCATCGTAACGGGCCTCTACCTGTCGCAGTATTACAACCCGACCGTCACGGGTGCTCACGACAGCGTGCTTTATTTGATCAGCCGCGCGCCGCTGGGTGACTGGATTCGAACGGTGCACTTCCTCTCGGCCGGGGGCGTGGTGCTGACGGTTATTGCCCATCTGTGCTACACGTTCTGGACACGCGCCTATAAGAAACCGAGAGAGGTGACGTGGTGGGCCGGCGTTCTCATGGCGGCCATCATCTTTCTGTTGATCGTCACAGGAAGCGCGTTACGCTACGATCAGGAAGGCTTCGAGGCGCTCGCGCACTTCGTTGCCGGGGGAAACCTGACCGGCGCGTTCGGCCGCTTCTTCACCGATAGTTTTACTCCGAGCACTCCGCTCATAACCCGGATCTTCGGTCTGCACACGAGCCTCTTGCCTCTCGTGCTCATCACGCTCATCGCGCTGCACTTCTGGCTGATCCGGCATCTCGGAATCCACACCAACGATGCCAATAATCCTGGCGGTCCCAGCGGAGCCAGCGGTGCGGAGACCGGCGAGTTCAGGACGCACACCGCGCGGCTCGCGGGGTTCGGCTTGGTGTTGTTCGCGGCGCTTGGCGTGCTCGCCGTTTTGGTTCCCGAGGGGATCGGTTATCCTCCGGTTGCCGGCGTGGAGATCACAAAGCCGTTCTGGCCCGTACTCTGGGTCTACGGCCTCGAAAATCTGTTGGGCGCCTGGGGCATGATCCTCGGCCCCACGGCTGTCTTTGTCTTCCTGATGGCGGTGCCTCTGCTCGATCGCGGGGCGGACCAGACGCCCGGAAGGCAGGGTTGGGTGGGATGGCTGGCGGTGGCCCTGGGAATCATAATCATTGGACTGTGGGTATACGGTGTGTTCGGGGAAGCTCGGGAACACATTGGGATGTAGCGCGGGGGGAGAAGTAGCTTAAGTTGGGACGTAGCTTAGGTTGGGATGCAACGCAGGTTGGGACGCACGCAGCGAGGAGTAGAAAGATGCGTAATCGAGTGACCATGGGGATCCGGCTGTTTAACAGATTGGCCCTGCTCGGGGCAGTCTCTCTGACGATGGCGGCCGTTCACGGCGCAGCATTGAAGAGCTCACAGACCGGGGTCGAGGCCGGCCAGTCGTTGCCGCTCGAAGGGACCGGCTTCCACGCAGGACAGACGGTTAGGCTGGTCCTGCTCGGCTCGCTGACGGAATACACGCTACGAGACGTGACCGTGGACGATGAGGGCGCCTTCGCCTTCGCCATCGACGTGCCGGCGGATGTGCGTCCCGGCCAGTATCAGTTGTTGGCGTTGTCGGGTGAGGACGTACGCGAGGCGCAGATGGACATCTCCGTGATGGCCGTCTCGCAGGTTGCCGCAGCGGCCGACAGCCATGACGAGGCGGCCGGGCATAATGAAACCATGGACGCCGGGGCACGTGTCGAAGAGATGACGATCGCGAGGGCCACGACCGGTGCCGGGTGGGGTGTGATCGGCTTGTTGATCGGGCTCGCAGGCGGCGCGGGCGCCGTGCTGCTCAAAGGGACGCCCACGGTCGAGAGTTAAGCCAGCTGTTTGGGCCGGCATGGGTGTGACGTTGGGACCGGAAGGGGGAGCGAGCACGAGGTCGCACAGCCAGCACGGGGTCGCATGAGGATCGGTAGAAGAGGTGCCTGGCTCGCCCTCGTTCTGGCCTTGGTGACCGCGGGTTCCGCTTGCGCGCAAGAGGATGAGCACCTCGAAAAGGTGCGACGGGTCCTGTCCGCGACACCTCTCTTCGACGGCCACAATGATCTTCCGTGGGCCATCCGTGAACAGGAGGGTGAGCCCCACAGCGTGCAGGCGTACGACTTGCAAGGGACCACCCTCGGCCACACCGACATCGCCCGCCTGCGAGCCGGAATGGTCGGCGCCCAATTCTGGTCGGTCTACGTCGACATGGGGTCGGTAGAGGTCGGAGCCGCCAGGGTTCAGCTAGAGCAGATCGACATCGCACGGCAGGTCATCCGCAGGTACCCCGATGTGTTCGAACAGGCGTACACCACCGCCGACGTGGAGCGGATCTTCAGATCGGGCAGGATCGGGTCGGTTCTCGGGATGGAGGGTGGCCACGCCATCGAGAACTCGCTCGGTGCGCTGCGGGCCTACTTTGATTTGGGTGTGCGGTACATGACCCTCACGCATTCGGGTAATGCCGACTGGGCCGATTCAGCCACCGACGATCCGGAGCACGGGGGGCTGACGGACTTCGGCAGGGAGGTCGTGCGGGAGATGAACCGCCTCGGGATGTTGGTGGATCTTTCCCACACGTCCACGGAGACGATGAACGATGTCCTCGATGTCGCCGAGGCACCCGTGATCTTCTCCCATTCCGGAGCGCAGGGGCTGACCGGCCATCGGAGGAACGTGCCTGATCAGGTCCTCAGACGCCTCCCGCAGAACGGGGGCGTAGTCATGGTGGTGTTCTACCCTTGGCACGTGTCGGAGGCCCTGCGCACGTATGAGGGTCCGGGGGATCCTCCGTGGGCTACTCTCCTGGACGTGGCGGATCACATCGAATATGTCCGTGAAATGGCCGGCCTCGACCATGTGGGTCTCGGTTCGGACTTCGACGGAATGGAGCCGGATCCTCCCCCCGAGGGCCTCGAGGACGTGTCGAAATTTCCGGCGCTCCTCGCCGAACTCTCCCGACGCGGGTGGAGCGAGGACGACCTCGCGAAGCTGGCTGGAGGGAACGTCCTTCGTGCCTGGAGTGCGGCGGAGAATGTGGCGGCGCGAATCCAGGAGCGGCGCGGACCGTCCAACTCCACCATCGAGGAGCTCGACGGACGCCCTCGAGGCCGGGATTAGGCCACTTCAACCCTTCCCCGCCTCCAGGGATCAGGACAGGTCGATCTCCCCGTTTGGTGTCTCGAGACGGGCCCGTATTCGGGCCTCGGCCGCTGCAACGATCGAAATGTGGGACACGATCGAGATGTCGCCATCGCGCTCGTCTAGAAGGGGACGAAACACATCCAGAGCGGGCCGTAGCGTGTCCGCGTCGGGGTGGTTCATGACCAGCTCGATCAGCTTGCAATCATTGGGGAGGGCGGTCGACGGATGGGGTGTAGTGCCCCAATGGTCAAGTCCCGATTTGTGTGTAAAAGCGGAGGAAGCTCCTCGCCTTCGGCTAGGCTGCTTGGGCGACCTCCTGTTTCTGGAGGAGTGAGAGGTCGAGGTAACGCCGGTCGCCCCAGACGTGTGTGGTCCTGAGTGCGACGGCCGTGATGAGCCTGAGGGCGCTGGCCCGGTCCGGGAAGGCGCCGGCGGCCTTGATCCTGCGTTTGATCTCGCCGTGCAGCCGCTCGAGGCTGTTGGTGGTACGCAGCCGGGGCCAGTGCGCCTCGGGGAACGCGTAGAACTGCGTCGCTGCCCCGAAGCCCCGCTCCAGGACCTCCACGGCCTCGGGCAGCTCCTTCTTCCAGCGTGCGCCGAACTCGCCCAGGAGCTTCTTCGCCTCGGCGAGTCCGGATGTCTGGAAGATCACCGAGACCTCACGCGCCACGCGCTTGCGTAGGCGGTGGGGGACCCTCGCCCCCACATTACGCTGCAGATGGACCGTACACCTCTGACGGCGTGCCTCGGGCAGGAAGCGGCGGACCGCAGCTGCCAGGCCTGCGTGCTCATCGGCGATCACGAGCTCGACACCGCCGAGGCCGCGGTCCTGGAGTTGCTCGAGGAGCTCCGACCAGCTCTGCTGCGACTCCTCAGCGCCCAGCGTGACGGCCAGGAGCCGTCGGTGACCCTCAGGGCCCACTGCATACGCCACGAGCGCACTCACGTTCTCGACTTTGCGGGCCCAGCGGGCGTCCAAGAACGTGGCGTCCAGGTACAGATAGGGGTGAGGCCCCTCGATCGGCGCACGGCGCAGCCCTTCCACGGCCTCGTCGAGCCGTTTTGCCACACGACTCACCGTCGAGCGCCCAACACGCTCGCCCATCAGCGCCTCGGTGACGTCGCCCATCTTGCGCTGTGACACGCCGCTCACATACGCCTCGACCATCATCTCGTCGAGCTCGGGGCTCCTGCGCTGGTAGCGGCCGATCACGTCGGCCGGCGAACCGTTGTCCCGGCTCCGGGGCATGGCGACCTCGATCTGCCCCAGGCTCGTCAGCAGCCGCCTCAGGTATGTGCCGTTCCTATGGTCCTTCCGGCTTCCCACCCGCTCGAAGCGGCGTGCACCTACCATGGCCTTCAGCTCCTCTTCCAGCACCATCTCGAGCGTCAGCCGGATCGCGCCTTGAAACAGCTCGCGCAAATCATCGCGTAGCTCGTCTTGCGTGGCCCGACCGATCTCCACAATCTCTTGCATCGGAAGCTCCTCTCCGGTTCCGAGCCTGCTCTGCAGACCCGGACTCCCGGGTTCATGTGACAGTGAACAACAACAGAGGAGCTTCCGTTTTTCTTTCCCTCCTGTCCAGCTTATCCGCTTTTACACAAATCTAGGGACACTACCGCCCCAATCGATGACGAACGGAACGACGCCGCCGACCGGAAACGCCATGGGATCGCTCAGTCGCCAGTGCAGGGTGTCGCCGTCCGGCCGAGCGCGGCTCATGGCGCGAACAGGGCCGAGTCGGACGTCCTGGTGCCCGGGCGTATTTCGGAGCGCAAGCTCGAACGTTTTCCTCATGGACTCCGGGTCCGGGTGCCGGTATGCCCAGGTCACCAGCCGAGCCTCCGCGAGATCGTCGATGAGGAAGGGTCTGGATCGTTCCGGCTCGGGCTGCGTGGGGTCGGGGCCGATGATTTCCAAGTAGACACCAATTCCGAGGCCGATCAGCGCGTTGCGGGTACCCCAGCCGGGGTGGGCTCCACCCGGGGCCGGCTTCGTCCCGAAGCGTTCGGACAACGCCTCCACGGATGCATAAAGATCGGGCGTGGCGTAGACCAGGTGGTCCAGGCCCCGGTCCATCATGCCTTGCGGCACCCCGGACAATGTCCATAGAGCACCAGTTCGTGCGCGTCGACCGCGAAGCCCGGGGGCGCAAGCCGCTCCACGTCTTCCGGACAGGCGGCGACATCGAACGCCAACCCGCACGCGCGACAGATGAAGTGGTGATGATGAGGCTTCCCGCACCGCTCGTATCGGGCCGGTTCCCCCGGTAACTCGACGGAGTGGATCCATCCCTCGTCCGAGAGGGAGTTGATGTTGCGGTAGACGGTGGCGATACCGAGGGACGGTACCAGCATACGGCCTTCGGCCAGCACCTCGTCGGTGCTCAGCGGTCTGCGCTCACGTGTGAAAACGTCACGTATTGCCCGCCGCTGCTTGGTATCGCGCTCCACGAGAACCAGTCCTCTTTTTTTGGGTCGTATTTTTCACGTCGCTATCTCTTGATAATCGGTTATCATTTAGTGATCATCAAGTGGATGTCTGTGGGTTCCTCTCATGCAGGCCAGAAGCGTGGAATCAGGTACGATCTGGAAAGACGCGAATGGTCCACCGACCGCCGCCGCCGAGGGTGGGACCTCCGCTTGGTCCGGCGCAGTTCCGGCGATCTGTGCCGTGCACTGTCTGGCAATGCCGATTCTGGCTTCGACCCTGCCGTTCTTTGCGGCCACACACGCTTGGGAGGTGTGGCTCGTGGCCCTCTCCGCATTGCTCGGGGCGGTCACCCTGGCGGCTTCCTGGCGGCTTCACGGGCGGCGGGCGGTCTGGGCCGTCGCCGCGCTTGGATTCGCGGTCTGGATTGCGGCGCTGGCCGGGTGGCTGGACCCGCTGCCGGAGAGTCTGATGTCTCCGTTGGGCGGGCTGCTTGTCGCGATCTCACTGTTTTGGAACGGACATCTGAGACACCAGGCCGTGTGCGGCTCCTGCGCGTGTCCGGTGCACCCGGCGCGGGCCTGATTTCGGTAGCCGGAGCACATCCCTAGCCTGATGGCGTCGCTAGGGCTTGGAGCGACCGATCCCAACAAGATCGCCGGGAAGCGTGTCTCCGTGAGGGGTGAGTGTGCACTCTGCGCGCTCGTTCCTATGTCGATCTTGAAAATAAGTAGGCGGATGAAGAACCCGAAGTCCACCTCGTCATTCTCTCTACCGGCCCTCATCGTCGCGCTAGCCCTGTCGTGGCCGGTTTCGACGGCCGGTCAAAGCGGGCAAAATGGATCAAGCGAATTTTCCTCGGATGCCAGGCTGAACCCGCCAGGGCCGGTGGCACCGGCCACGATGGCGCGTACGGATCAGGGGCGGGTCACCGTTCGGGCGGTCAGGCTTGCGGAGCCGTTGAACGTGGACGGAGTTCTGGATGAGGCTGCGTACCAGACACCGCCGATTAGCGGGTTCATCCAGAACCTCCCCCTAGAGGGTGAGCCCGCCTCGGAGAGGACGGAGGCCTGGGTGTTCTATGATGACGATAACATCTATCTCGTGTGCCGCTGTTGGGATTCGGCGCCGCCCGAGGAGTGGATCGCCAACGAGATGCGCCGCGACGCACAGGCGGTGAGGGAGAACGACTTTTTCGGTGCGCTCTTCGACACGTTTCACGACCGCCGCAATGGGTTCAACTTCTATACCAATCCGCTTGCGGCACGCGCCGATCAGGTGGTCACGGATGAGGGGGCGCCGAACCGTGATTGGAACCCGGTCTGGTCCGTACGTACGGGCCGGTTCGAGGGCGGCTGGACCGCGGAGATGGCGATTCCGTTCAAGTCGCTCCGGTATCTGTCCGGAGAGGATCAGACTTGGGGGATCCAGATTCGGCGGGGCATTCGGCGCAAGAACGAGTTCGCCCATCTCACTTTCGTCCCGGCTTCAGCGGGTGGCGGGCCGGCCATCACACGCGTGTCGGCGGCGGCGGACCTCGTCGGCCTGGATCTGCCTCCGGCGGGTAAGAACATCGAAATCAAGCCGTACGCGATCTCGAGTCTGACGAGCGATCTTACTCTGGCTGAGCCCGTATCGAACGAAGCCGACGGAGACTTTGGGCTCGACCTCAAGTACGGCATTACCGCCAACATCACGGCGGACCTGACCTACAACACGGACTTCGCCCAGGTAGAGGTGGACGAGCGACAGGTAAACCTCACCCGTTTCAGCCTGTCGTTTCCCGAGAAGCGGGAGTTCTTTCTGGAGGGCCAAGGACTGTTCGACTTCGGGAGGGGTGGCCGTCGCGGCGGCGGTGGCGGTGGCCGAGGCGGTGGCCGAGGCGGTGGCGGAGGTGGTTTTGGAGGCGGTGGCTCCGCACCAACGGTCTTCTACTCGCGACGGATTGGGCTGAGTGACGGCGAGGCCGTTCCGATCATTGGTGGCGGTCGGGTGACCGGCAAGGCGGGCCGGCTCGGGTTCGGGCTCATGAACCTCCAGACGAACGACGTTGAGGGAGTTACACCTGAGACCAATTTCAGCGTCGTACGCATCAAGCGGGACATCCTACGGCGGAGCAATATCGGTGCGCTGTTCACGAATCGGTCGAAGTCCATGGAGGTCGACGGCACGAACCAGGTGTACGGCGTCGATGGCAGCTTCAACTTCGGCGAGGACGTCAGCTTCAGCGGGTTCTACGCTCAGTCGCGGACGCCCGGCCTGAACAGCGACAATGAGAGCTATGTGGGCCGGGCCAATTACGGTGGAGACCGGTATGGGCTGAGTGCCGATTACACCGTGGTGGGTGACAACTTCAATCCTGAAGTTGGTCTTGTCCGCCGCGATAACTTCCGCCGGTATTCGACTTCGGCTCGGTTCAGCCCACGCCCACGGTCGATCGAGTCGATACGCCAGTTCAGATTGTTCGTCCGCTATGAGCGCATTGAGAGCCTAAACGCGGGAGTGCTCGAGACCGAAGTCTGGAATGGTGGCTTCAACATCGAGTTCGAGAACAGCGACCAGTTCGGAGTGTTCGGCGGCGTCAACTTCGAACGACTCGAGGTGCCTTTGCAGGTTTCGAGTGATGTCTCGGTTCCGGTGGGAGGCTACGACTTCAAGAGCGTCTCCTTCCAGTACGGCCTCGGTGGACAGCGTCGGGTGTCGGGGTCTTTTTCCTTTCAGATCGGCGAGTTCTACGACGGCACCATCAGAACCGTTGGGTACAACCGAGGACGCATCTCCGTGCTCGATCGGTTCTCGTTGGAGCCCAGCGTTTCGTTCAACGACGTGAAGCTGCCGGCGGGTGATTTCACGACCACCTTGGTGGGCCTGCGTGCCGACTACGCATTCTCGCCGCTGATGTTCATGGGAGGCCTGGTCCAGTACGACTCCGACAGCGACTCGTTCAGCACCAACCTGCGTTTCCGGTGGGAGTATGCCCCCGGCAGCGAGTTCTTCGCCGTCTATACCGATGGACGGTCCACCCTGAGAAGCGGCATTCCGGAGCTCGAAACCAGGGCGTTCGTGCTTAAGATCAACAGGCTCCTGCGGTTCTAGCCGCGAGACGCACGCCGAGGCTTAGGAGACTTGCACGCCCACTAAGGGAACCCGTATTCTCGGTGCTTCCCGTTAAGGATCCCACTGTCGTGCATGTACCCCGGAGGACCATACCGTGAATGTGAGCCTACCAGTTGTGTTGGGGGCGGCACTGCTCCTGACGGGAGGCGCCACGACGGCTCTGCGAGGCCAGGCACCCACGACCTTCATCGTCGAGAGTCCGACGATGACCACCGGCAGGTTAATGCCGCGGGACTATTCTCCGGACGGGAGAAACGTTTCTCCCCCCCTTGGCTGGAGGGGTCTCCCCATGGGGACGCGCCAACTCGCTGTGATCTCGCAGGACTACGGCGCGGGCCGTCCACCGCCCTGGGTGCATTGGATCATCTATAACATACCGGCCAGTGCACAGGGTCTCCCGGAGGGTATTCCGTTCGATCCGGATCACCCCATGCCCGCCGAGCTCACCGGGGCGGTCCAGGGAAACAATGGCTGGGGCCTGGCCGCCTACCGGGGCCCGGCGCCGCCGGTGGGAAGCGTGCACCATTACCACTTCGCGGTGTTCGCCCTCGACGAGGAGCTCGACCTGCCGCCGGGCCTGAATCGAGACGAGCTGCTGCAGGCGATCGAAGGGCACGTAATCGGCCAGGGGGATATGGTCACGCTGTATGAGCGGCAGCCCATGAACGAGCTGCTCCGATGATCGAAACGGCCTACCCCCATAAACGAGCGAGCATCGCATTCAGGAGGCCTCGTCCGAAGCCCGGCGCGGCGCTCACGGTTAACCAGGAGAACTCATGACTGACTCGAAGGGCCCGCGTCCGGCCATCTCGCGGAGAGATCTTCTCCGGACCGCCGGGGCCGCCGGAGCGGCCGCGCTGATTCCCGATGCTGTGGGCGCGGTGACGGAAGAATCGCCCGTTACCTCATCACACGCGGCGGCGGGCGAGGAGCAGGCAGGCGTTCGGTTGCCATCCGACACGGCGCCGTTGCTCGCCGGTCCACTCACGAATTTGACGGCCCGTGAAACTGAGATTCTCCGTGCGATGGTCGATCGGCTGATCCCCACCGACGAGTTGGGCCCAGGCGCTCTCGACGCTGGTGTTCTCCAGTACATCGATCGCGCCCTGAGTGAAGCGGAGTCCGATGCGGCCGACGCGTATCGGTCCGGCCTGGCGGCCCTCGACACCTACAGTCGTTACACGCGCGGGGGTCCGTTCATCGACCTCTCCACGGTCGATCAGGACTCGGTGCTCATCGACCTCCAGATCGGAGCCGCGACCGGCGCGGGCGCGGGCTTCGTGGGCAGTTCCGGCTCGTTCTTCAACATGGTGAAGACTCACACCTGGCAGGGCATGTTCGGCGACCCCAAGTACGGAGGCAACGTGGACTTTGCCGGGTGGGACCTCATCGATTATCCCGGTGTGCGTTTGGGGGTGAGCCCCGAGGACCAGCAACGTCTGGAGGCGGATCAGTTGGACCCGGTACGCCGGTCTGCATACGATTTTGGCCTGTTCGAATGAACGCCGGAATATGGTTCGACCCGGGCTCTAACGGAGGGATCTGAGGTTATGCCGATGCAGCTTGCAGAAACCGATGTCGTCATCGTGGGAATGGGCGCGGCGGGTGGCGTCGCCGCCTTACCGCTGGCGGAGGCCGGGCTGAGCGTGGTGGGTCTCGAGGCCGGCACCTGGCTCGACCAACGCGACTTCGCCCCTGACGAGATCCGGAACAACTATCGCGACTGGCCCATGTTGGTGAAAAAGGCGGAGCAGGAACGGCCCACGTCCCGGGCCACGTCGGCCACCACGGCGACCCAAGTCGGAAGCCACCCCATGATGAATGCAGTGGGAGGGACCACACTGCACTACTGGGCCCAGAGTTGGCGGCTCCATCCTTGGGATTTCAGGATGGTGACCGAAACGGCTAGGCGCTATGGCGCGTCCAGGATCCCGGCCGGCTCCACCGTCGAGGACTGGCCGTTCGGCTACGACGAGTTGGAGCCTTACTACGACCGGGTGGAACGCGAAGTGGGTATCTCCGGCCAGGCCGGCAATGTTCGAGGTGACATCGACTCGCGCGGGAATCGATTCGAGGGGCCTCGGCAGCGTGGATTTCCCATGCCGCCGCTACGATGGACGGCCTTCAATCATCGCATGGCCGACGCCGCCCGTTCGTTGGGATGGAATCCGTTCCCCGGCCCAGCCGCCGTAAACAGCGAAGCGTACGACAATCGCCCGGGATGCGGCTACCACGGGTTCTGCAGCAAGGGTGGTTGTCCGGTCAACGCGAAGAACGCCACCCACATCACGACCATTCCTAAGGCCGTCGACACCGGCAACCTCAAGGTGGTCCCGCGCGCGCACGTCACGACGCTGGAGGTGAGTTCGGATGGCCGCGTGACCGGCGTCAACTATCTGGTGGGGAGCAACGAGTATTTCCAGCCGGCGAAGGTCGTCTTGATCGCCTCTTATACGTATGAGAACGTCCGCCTGTTGCTCCTTTCGAAATCCCGCGCATATCCGGATGGGCTTTCGAACAACCATGGACAGGTGGGCCGGCACTACTTCAGTCATTACACGAGCGGGAGTGTGGGCGCGCTCTTCCCGTATGACCTCAAGGCATGGTATGGCCTGCCGGCCCAGGGTGTCGCAGTGGATGATTGGGCCGACGACAACTTCGACCACTCAGATCTCGACTTCGTCGGGGGAGGCAACCTCTGGGTCATGTCCGACCGCCGCCCGATCTCGGCGGCCAGTATGAATACGTACGGGCGAAGCCGAAATTGGGGATCCGCCTGGAAGCGATTTATCCACGAGTACTCGGATCGCTCCCACGGCTCCTACATCCAGAAGACGACCCTCCCTTACGAGGAAAACTACCTGGATTTGGATCCTCAGGTGACGGATCCCCTCGGATTCCCCGTCATCCGCATCACCGGACAATACAAAGACAACGAAAAGGAGATCGGAGTGTTCATGCAGGATCGCATGGAGGACTGGTATCGGGAGGCGGGAGCTGTCGAGGTCAACCGGGGCGGGCTTGGTAACACCATGGGCGCTTCGACCCACGCCTACGGCGGCACGCGCATGGGCGACGACGCCGAGACCAACGTGGTCGACCGCTGGGGGTTTTCGCACGAAACGCCGAACCTGGGGGTCTTGGGCGCATCAGTGATGGGAACCAGCGGGGCGCGAAATCCCACCCTGACGAGTCAGGCCCTCTCTTGGCGGACAGCGGCGCATCTCGTCGACAGCTGGGGGGATATCGCCGAGTAAGCCCACCCTCCCGAGAAGTGGGTCGGGATCGAAAGAAGAGATGGGGACCGAAGGAGCCGCGGCTGTGCGAAGCGTCCTTCGATCCCCATCAATACCTCAGTAAAAATCCAGCTTGTGAAACGATCGGGTGATCAGTTCCTAGCAGCGATCCTCTGCTCTTCGTTCGCTTCCCGCTCCGCGACGAGCTTGTCGTAGCCCTCCTGATCGAGGTGCGTCACGGCGATCCACGCGTGCGTCATCTCGTCCGCGGTTCGGGCGCCCGCAGCCACCCACTGATCCGGGTCCGGGTTGTTGGGGTTGCCCTCCGTGTTGTCGTACCACTGCTTGATTACCATAACCGCGCCGGCCGGGAGCAGGGGTGCCGAGTCATCTCCGTAAAGATGACTCTGGTGCCATGTGGCGCTCCAGTTGGAGATCATGCTGATGATCTCCGTCCGTCCTGTCTCCGGATAGAAGATCTCCAAAGACGCAGACCGCAGCCGCAGGTGCCCGTGGGGCTGGAAGCTGTCGATGCGGACCGGATGGTCGAAGCTGTGGAAGCCCTGAGTCATGGTCGTTCCGTGCGGCGGCATGACCAGCTCACCTTGGCGGATCCCATAGTTCTTCAGATCCTGCTTGAACTCGTACTCGTAATCCGCCGGGTGGAGCCAGATGCCCAAATCGACCACGTTACCCTCGATCACGTCGTTGGCGGCAGTCGCTCCGAGCCCGCCGGGATACATATGGATGCTCCAGCGGATATACGAATCTGCGGGCAACACCCGGCAAACGCCCTCGGGAACGATCTCACCCAGCTTGCCCATGGCGTACTCGGTGGCCCGATGCTCTGAGCGCTCGAAGGTGCCGTCTTCCTGCATGAGCTGGAAGGTCGAGTTGGCGTGGTGGACCACCGTCTTGGCGACTCCACGGGGCTTCACCTGAAGGGCCTTGATGCAGCGCTCCTCGCCCTCAGGGAGGCCTTGGATCTCAACGATGGGACTGTGCCACATGTCGTTGCCGGCGGCCGGAACGTCGATGGGCGTCGACTGGGCGAGGAGGTCCGGTGGGCCGAACAGATTCGACAGCGACCAGTCGTCGGTGTCGAGCAGGTCTAACTCCGGAATCTCGTCCGCATTACCCAGCGGCGTACCCTGGTCGACCCAGGAAACGATGGTGCTGATGTCCTCATCGGAAAGACGCCAGTCCTCTTTGAGGTCCTGGATGCCGACATCGTTGTCGTAATAGTACGGCGGCATCACGCGGTTCTCTACTTTGATCTTGATGAGGGGCGCATACATCCGGACGTCTTCGTAGGTCACCAATTCCATCGGCCCGATTCCACCCGCACGGTGGCAGATCGTGCAGTTCTCCTGGATGATGGACGCCACGTCCGCACTGTAGGTCAACGCCGCGTCGTTCGACGACGACGCGAAGGTCACCTGGGCCTGTGCAGTGCTCTGCAAAGCAAAGGCTGCGACGAGTGCGAGAGTAGCGGCTCCGATCCGGAGCGTCCACACGCACGGATGTTGCCTCCGATTCTGCAGTTCCATTTTCCCCCCTGTGCTCGGGTGGACTACACCTGCACGTCAAGCGCCGCCCAGGCTTGATCCCCTGAGGAATGACTCCTCCGAATCTACGTGACGATCCCGAGTGAACACAATAGGCGGGACGTCTACGGCGTTACGTTCACCCTGACGTAGCCGTTGGTAAAGCAGCAGTTGTCATTATCGCTGCTGTCCGGCGCGCTGAAGTTGTCCACCCGGGCTCGCATGATGTACTCACCCGGCACGGAGAACGTAACAATCACGCTGGCAGTGCCCTGCCCCTCCGGAAGCGGGATAATCTGGGGTCCGGAGGCGGCACGTTGTCGTCGAGCAGCGGCGGCAACAGCACCACCATCACTCGCGGCAGCAGCAGAGTCCGGCTCCTCCTCCTCCACGACCTCAGGGTTGGACTCGTGCCGCGTGTACTCCACCCTTCCGGGACCCTGGAGTTGGGACCACACCACACGAAGGGGAACGTCCACAGAACGGGCATCGTCCGGATCCCTCTCCGAGGGGTCCGTCGCGTTGACCGAGAGGGTGAGGGGAGATCCTACCGACACGGTCTGCGTACGTTCTGCCATGATGCCCGGAGGTCCCCGGCCCACGCCGGACTGCGAGTCGAAGGAAACGCTGGGAGGTAGACCTCCGTGAGGCCGGGGCATCCAGTCCAATTCATAGGCGATGGCCCCGGTCCGGCCGGGCACCTTCGTGACGTCGCCGTTCGCTTTGGTAAGCGTCCACCAGACGTCCTGGTCCATCATCTCCGCCGGCAGAGTCACGGTGAAAATCCCGCGGTGGTGTCCGGGGAAAAAGATCGTGGACTGCACCCCGTCGAACTGAGCCGGATCGAGGAAATTATCCTCTCCGACGGGGATGTACAGCGTGTCCAGGTTGGCATTGCTGTATCCGAAGGAGATGGTGTACGTCCCGTCCTCGTTCTCGTACCAGCCCTCCATGAAGGGGGCGAGGATGTGATTTCCGGGAGAGTTGGGTTGCAGGGGCCAACGGCCATCCGGCCCCGGACCCGTCACCTGGGCCTCGAGTACCACTGGACCGGCCACAGCACCCCAGAGAAGCAGCGCCAAGGCCACTCCACCCACGGTCATACGAAACTGGTGCATCATGGACTCCTTCCTGAACGCTCGAGCGTCGCATCGAAGGCGGGACTGAAAGAAACGGGGACCGAAGGAGCCGCGGCTGCTGCGAAGCGTCCTTCGATCCCCATTAGTAAAGAGCAGGTAAAGCGACCTGCGCGATCAATCCCTAGCGGCGATCCTCTCCGCTTCCTCCTTCATCTTCCTCTCCTCGAGGAGCTTTTCGTAGCCTTCCTCATCGAGGTGGGTCACGCCGAGCCAAAAATGCGACATCTCGTCAGCAGTCCGGCTTCCGTAGTCGACCCACTGATCCGGATCCGGGTTGTTGGGGTTGCCGTCCGTGTTGTCGAACCACTGCTTCATTATGAGGACCGCGCCGGCCGGGACCAGGGGCGCCGCGTCATCCTCGTAAATGTGACTCTGGTGCCAGGTGGCGCTCCAGTTGGAGACCATGCTGATGATCTCCGTCCGTCCGGTCTCCGGATAGAAGATCTCCAGGGACGCGGACCGCAAGCGCAGATGCCCGTGCGGCTGGAAGCTGTCGATGCGGACCGGATGGTCGAACGAGCGGAAGCCCTGGGTCATGGCCGACCCATTCGGCGGGATCATGAGGTCACGCTTACCCTCCATGAAGCCATAGCTGACCAGGTCCTGCTTGTACTCGTACTCGTAGTCGGCCGGATGGAGCCAGATGCCCAAATCGACCACGTTGCCCTCGATCACGTCGTTCACAGCAGTCTTTCCGAGCCCGCCGGGATACATGTGGATGTCCCAGCGAATATAAGTATCCGCAGGGAACACTCGGCACACACCGTCGGGAATGATCTCACCCAGCTTGCCCATGGCGTACTCGGTTGCCCGGTCCCCAGTCCCCTGGAAGCTTCCGTCGTCCTGCAGGCGCTGGAAGGTCGAGTTGGCGTGGTGGACCACCGTCACGGCTTCTCCACGGGGCTTCACCTGAAGGGCCTTGATGCAGCGCTCGCCATCAGGCAGGCCTTGCATCTCGACCACTGGACGGTGCCACAAGTCGAGGCCGGCCGCCGGCACGTCGATCGGTGTCGAGGGGGCGAGAATGTCCGGTGGGCCGAAGTCGGCCGCCAGCGTCCATTCGTCTGTGGGGAGCAACTCGGCCGGCGGTGGCATGTCGTCCGGATTGCCCAGAGGCGCTCCTTGGTCTACCCAGGCAACGACGGTGTTGATGTCCTCTTGGGAGAGACGCCAATCGTGCTTGAGCTCCTGGATGCCGATGTCGTTGTCGTAATAATACGGCGGCATCTGGCGGTTCTCTACTTTGATCTTGATGAGGGGCGCATACAACTTGACGTTCTCGTAGGTCACGAGCTCCATGGGTCCGATTCCACCGGCTCGGTGGCAGACCTGGCAGTTGTTCTGGATGATCAACGCCACGTCCGCGGCGTAGGTGACGTCTTCGTCATTTTGCGACGACGCGAAATTGACCTGGGCCTGGGCCGCACTCTGGAAAGCCAAGGTCGCCGCGAGCGCGAAGGTGGCGGCGCCGGTCCAGGGCGTCCACAAGCGCTGATGTTGGCTCCGATTCTGCAGGTCCATGATGGTCCTCTCCCTCATGCGAGTGAACTAGCCATACTACGCCTTAAGCAACCCAGGGTCCTTTCCCTCGGGATTTTACGTTCCTCGGAATCTACGCGCCGATCCGGAGGGATACAATACGGTCGGCACCTTCCCAATTCTACCTGACAGTCACCCTGACGTATCCGTTGGTCCAGCAGCACTGGTTCCCCGAGGAGCTGTCCGGCGCACTCCAGTTGTCCACCCGCGCTAGCATGAGATACTCACCCGGCTCGGAGAACGTCACTATCACGCGGGCCACGCCATACCCCTCCGAAAGGGGGATAATCTGGGGTCCGGGGGGGGGACCAGCATCATCACCATCGCCAGCGGCGACAGCAGCAGAGTCCGGCTCCTCCTCATCCACCTCAGGGAGCGGGTTGGACTCATGCCGAGTGAACTCGACCGGTCCGGGACCCTGGAGCTGGGACCACACCACGCGAAGGGGGATGGCCTCCCGAAACCGGAAATCCTCGGAATCCCTCTCCGAAGGATCCGTCGCGTTGACCGAAAGGGTGAGGGGAGAGCCTACCGCGACAGTCTGCGTACGTTCTGCCATGATGCCCGGAGGTCCCCGGCCCACGCCGGAATCCGAGTCGAAGGAAACGCTGGGAGGGAGACTACCGTGTGGCCGGGCCATCCAGTCCAATTGATAGGCAACGGCCCCGATCCGGCCGGGCACTCTCGTGACGTCACCGTTCTCCTTGGTAAGGGTCCACCAGACGTCCTGGTCCCTCATGTTCGCCGACAGATCAGCGGTGAAGAGCCCCCGGTGGTGTCCAGGAAAAAAGACGGTGGGCTGCATTCCGTTGAACTGCGCCGGCTCGAGAAAATTGTCCTCTCCGACAGGAATATACAGCGTGTCGTCGTTGAGATTTAGGTACCCGAAGGAGATGCTGAACGTCCCGTCTTCATTCGCATACCAGCCCTCCATAAAGGGCGCAAGGGTGCGATTCCCGGGAGCGTTGGGCTGCAGGGGCCAACGGCCATCCGGCCCCGGCCCTGTCACCTGGGACTCGAGTGCCGTTGGACCGGCCAAAGCACCCCATAGAAGCAGAGCGAAGGCCACACCACCCACGGTCATACGGATCTGCATCATGGACTCCTTCTCGATTATTCGAGCGTCCGGGAGAAGGCGGGTCGGTGTACCCAATCTTGATTCTACCGCGTTACGTTCACCCTGACGTAGCCGTTGGTCCAGCAGCACTGGTCCCCATCGCCGCTGTCCGCCGCACCGAAGTTGTCCACCCTGGCTCGCATGATGTACTCACCGGGCTCGGTGAACGTAACGATCACGCGGGCTGTGCCTTGCCCCTCTGAAAGCGGGATAACCTCGGGCCCGCACGGGTCTTCACGCCGGCGTCGGGCAGCGGCGGCGGCGCCACCGGCGGCGGCGACAGCAGCAGAGTCCGGCTCCTCCTCCTCATCCTCCTCCACCTCAGGGTTGGATTCGTGCCGCGTATACTCGACACGACCGGGACCCTGAAGCTGGGACCATACCACACGAAGGCCAATTTCCGCGAAGCGGAAATCGTCCAGATCCCTCTCCGAAGGGTCCCTCGCGTTGATCGAGAGGGTGAGCGGATCCCCCACCGAGACGGTCTCCGTACGCTCTGCCATGAGGCCTGGAGGTCCTCGGCCCTCACCGCGCTGCGAATCGAAGGAGACCAGGGCAGGGAGACTGCCGTGAGGCCGGGCCATCCAGTCCAATTGGTAGGCAATCGCATTGGTTCGGCCGGGCACTCGTGTGACGTCGCCGTTCGCTTTGCGAAGGGTCCACCAGACATCCTCGTCCTTCATGTTCGCCGGCAGATCGGCGGTGAAGAGCCCTCTTTGGTGTCCAGGAAAAAAGACGGTGGGCTGCATTCCGTTGAACTGAGCCGGCTCGAGGAAATTGTTCTCCCCAACAGGAATATACAGCGTGTCGTCGTTGAGATTGAGGTACCCGAAGGAGATGCTGAACGTCCCGTCTTCGTTCTCGTACCAGCCCTCCATGAAGGGGGCAAGGGTGCGATTTCCGGGAGAGTTGGGCTGCAGGGGCCAACGGCCATCCGGCCCCGGCCCCGTCACTTGAGCCTCGAGTGCCGTTGGACCAGCTGGACCAGCCAAAGGACCCCAGAGCAGCAGCGCGACGGCCACGCCACACACGCTCATGCGAAGCATCGTAAACTCCTTCTCGAAATGTTGGAGGGTCGAATCTAAGGCGGGCTTGTGAAATAAGCGATGGGGACCGAAGGAGCTTGCGGTTGCTCCAAGCGTCCTTCGATCCCCATCACATCCAGCATGTAAAGCGACCTGATAATCAGTTCCTAGCAGCGATCCTCTGCTCTTCGTCCGTCTTCCGCTCTTCCATGAGTCTGTCGTAGCCCTCCTCATCGAGATGGGTCACGGCGATCCAGAAATGGGACATCTCGTCCGCGGTTCGGCTGCCCCCATCCACCCACTGATCCGGATCGGGGTTGTTGGGGTTGCCGGCCGTGTTGTCGTACCACTGCTTCATTACGAGTACCGCACCGGCCGGGACCAGGGGCGCCGCGTCATCTTCGAAAATGTGGCTCTGGTGCCAGGTGGCGCTCCAGTTGGAGACCATGCCGATGATCTCCGTCCGTCCGGTCTCCGGATAGAAGATCTCCAAAGACGCAGACCGCAGCCGCAGGTGCCCGTGGGGCTGGAAGCTGTCGATGCGGACCGGATGGTCGAAGCTCTTGAAGCCCTGAGTCATGGTCGTTCCGTGCGGCGGCATGACGAGCTCACCTTCACGGATCCCGTAGAGCGACAGATCCTGCTTGTACTCGTACTCGTAGTCGGCCGGATGGAGCCAGATGCCCAAATCGACCACGTTACCCTCGATCACGTCGTTGGCGGCAGTCGCTCCGAGCCCGCCCGGATACATGTGGATGTCCCAGCGAATATAAGAATCTGGGGGGATCACCCGGCAAACGCCGTCGGGAATGATCTCACCCAGCTTGCCCATGGCGTACTCGGTTGCCCGGTCCCCCGACGCCTCGAAGCTGCCGTCTTCCTGAATGAGCTGGAAGGTCGAGTTGGCGTGGTGGACCACCGTCTTGGCAACCCCACGAGGCTTCACCTGAAGGGCTTTGATGCAGCGTTCCTCGCTACCGATCATGCCTTGCACCTTGACGATCGGACGGTGCCACATGTCCAACCCGGCGGCGGGCACGTCGATGGGCGTCGAGGGGGCAAGCAGGTCCGGCGGACCGAACTCGGCCGCCAACGACCAGTCGTCGGTGTCGAGCAAGTTCAACTCCGGAATCTCGTCCCTATTGCCGAGCGGCGCACCCTGGTCGACCCAGGCAACGACGGTGTTGATGTCTTCCTGGGAGAGACGCCAATCGTGCTGAAGCTCCTGGATGCCGACATCGTTGTCGTAGTAATACGGCGGCATCTGGCGGTTCTCTACTTTGATCTTGATGAGGGGCGCATACATCCGGACGTCCTCGTAGGTCACGAGCTCCATGGGCCCGATTCCACCCGCGCGGTGGCAGACCGTGCAGTTCTCCTGGATGATGGACGCCACGTCCGCCGAGTAGGTCAGGTCCACGTCGTTCGTCGACGCGAAGGTGGCCTGGGCCTGGGCTGTGCTCTGGAAAGCGAAGGCCGCGACGAGTGCGAGAGTGGCGGCTCCGATCCAGAGCCGTTTCTGCAGTTCCATGATGGTCCTCTCCCTCAATACGGGTGAACTACAACCAAAAAAATCACCGAAAGCCCAGATCCTTCCTGGGGACCGACATTCCTCCGAATCTACCTCGACCCGGAGGGAACCCAATATACGCCCTGCCACGGGGCTTGGCGAGCCCCCGGTGACGAGGTGATATACGAATGGCCTGGCGATGGTGCGAGTCTTTGTTTTCCAGGCATTTATGGCCGTGTTGCTCGAAAAACAAATACCCGATCCAGTCGGGAGCGTTCCCGCGCCGCCCACGGCATCCCCAGCACCATTAATTCAGACACGGGACCGCTCGCAAGCATTGAGGAAGGTACCCACACGTGCGTCTTCTTGCGCAAACCGTGATTTACGATACAGTGCGCCAGCGGCATCACCCTCGATCAACGGCAAGGGAGTCTCCCATGGCGGCATACACCTGTGATAAGTGCGGGATGAGCGTGAACATGACGTGTGGTCAGTGTGGGCAGGACCTCGTGCATGACACGCTTACCACGGACGACGGCGGCACCGTGGCGGTATCCAAGTGCCCGGAAGGACACGGCATGATCAAGTCGCCGATGTGCTGCGCACAGGACATGGCCTGCGCGGTCTAGCTGTAAGCGTCAGTCTGTTCCTCTTTCCGGCTCTGCTGGAAAGCACTGGTGGCCGGAGAAATCCCTAGGGGGCGCGGGCCTCCTGCTTACCCTCGGTGTCACCCTCGGGTTGGGCTTTTTGGGCCGCAGTTTGGGTCTCCGGTGCGGCCTGGGTCTCCTCCGCAGCTTGGTCCTCCGGTGCGGCGCTCTGGGCCTGCCCCAGCAACCGAGCCTTTACCTCGCGGCGGCGTGCGTGAAGCACCCTCTCAGTGTAACCATTCAGTTCTTTGCTGCCATCGAACACCAACTCCAGAGCGGCCTGGAACTCGGAGCTCGACGAAAGGTCGGGGGCCATGGGCCGGTAGTGGGGGTCTCCCTGGTTTTGCCCGTCGACTACCGCTGCCATGGCCTCGAACGTGCTCGTCACCTGATCCGCGGTGATGAGACCGTGATGGAGCCAATTCGCGATGTGTTGGCTCGAAATGCGCAACGTCGCGCGGTCCTCCATCAGCGCAACGTCATTCATGTCGGGGACCTTGGAGCAGCCGATCCCCTGGCCGACCCAGCGGACCACGTAACCCAGGATGCCCTGCGCGTTGTTGTCCAACTCGTTCTGGATTTCCTCGTCGGTCAAACGCCGATCCCCGAGCAGGGGTAGGGTCAGGATGGCGTCCAAGTCGGCGCGCTCTCGGTCGGCCAGTTCGGACTGAACGGCCCGGACGTTTACCCGATGGTAGTGCGTGGCGTGCAACGTGGCTGCGGTGGGCGAGGGCACCCAGGCAGTGTTGGCACCGGCTCGGGGGTGGCCGATCTTCGCCTCGACCATCGCGCGCATGATGTCCGGCGCGGCCCACATCCCCTTTCCGATCTGCGCCACGCCGGGGAGACCGCACTCGATCCCCACGTCCACGTTCCAGTCCTCGTACGCGAGCATCCACGGGCAGCTCTTGATTTCCGGTTTTGGGATCATGGCCCCGGCTGCCATGCTCGTGTGGATCTCATCTCCGGTGCGGTCGAGAAACCCGGTATTGATGAAAATCAGGCGGTTCGCTGCCGCGCGGATGCACTGCTTCAGGTTGACGGTCGTCCGCCGCTCTTCGTCCATGATACCGATCTTCAGCGTTCGCTTCGGCATCCCCAGAGCCTGCTCGACCCGACCGAACAACTCCACCGTGGCGGCAACCTCCTCGGGCCCGTGCATCTTGGGCTTCACTATATAGACGTTGCCCGTACGGCTGTTGCGTATGGGGCCGTCGCCTTGGAGGTCGTGGAGGGCGCAGGAGGAGGTGATCAGGGCGTCGAGGAAACCCTCCGGGATGGGCTCGCCAGCCGCCGTGGTGACGGCGTCGGTGTACATGTGAATCCCGACGTTGCGCACCAGGAGCAGGCTACGGCCTGGCAGTTTGAGCGCCTTGCCGCTCGGGTCTTGATACGTGAGATCCTCATTGAGCGAGCGCGTCAGGGCCCGGCCGTCCTTCTCGAAGGTGGTCGTGAGCGTTCCCCTCATGATCCCCAGCCAGTTGCGATACAGGACGGTTTTGTCCTCCGCGTCGACTGCCGAGACGGAATCCTCGCAGTCCTGGATGGTCGTAATGGCGCTCTCCATCACCACGTCGTAGACGCCCGCCGGATGCGCCTTGCCGACGGCGTGATCACGATCGATCCGGATATCGATGTGGAGGCCATGGTTGCAAAGGAGCACGCTGCTCACCCGCCCGTCCTCGAGCTGGAAGCCGGCGAAGTGGGCCGGGTCGGCCGGCGCCGTTCTCCGGTCATCGGCGAGCACGCACACGAGGCGGCTCGGACCGTCGTAATTTTCGACGACGAAGTCGGTGACTTCCGAGTAGAGGCCTTCCCTCAGGGGAACGACGTCGTCGAGAAAGCGCTCGGTCCATTCCACGACCCGGGCTCCCCGCACCGGATTGTAGGCGGCTCCTCGTTCCGCCCCGTCTTCCTCGCTGATGACATCGGTGCCGTAGAGGGCGTCATAGAGGCTACCCCAGCGCGCATTCGCCGCGTTCAGGGCGTACCGGGCGTTGTCCACCGGCACCACGAGTTGCGGCCCCGCGATCGACGAGATCTCCGGATCCACATCGTCCGTCGTGATCGCGAACGGGCCCTCCTCCTCGAGCAGATAGCCCGTCTCCGCGAGGAATCGCCTGTAAGCGGCCGGGTCGAGGGTCTCGCTCGCTCGTTCCTGATGCCATGCATCGAGCCGTTTTTCGTGACGGGCGCGCATGTCGAGGAGGCGGCGATTCTCGGGTCCGAGTTCCTTGACCATGGCCCCTAGCGACCTCCAGACCGCGTCGGGATCGAGGCCTGTGCCGGGTGCGATCTCGGATTGTACGAGGTCGTAGAGGGGCTTCGCGATCCTGAGGTTCGCTACGGTGATCGGCTCGAGTGCGCTCATGGTTTGGGGGGCTCCTAGACCAGGGTTCACACCGGCGTGCCACGCCTTCGAGGGAGCGTGACTCCGGAGGCCGCCGTCTGGCAGCTCGGCGGACTGCTACTCAGCGAGCCATATCGCGTTAGCTATTGGCCACCGCCGCCTTGGGTCGCGAGCTGCCGTTGGCGCTCCTGCCGCCGCGTCATCATCGTGTCGTACTCCTCCTGCTCCAGCCGGGTTGTGCCGACCCACATGTGAGACATCTCGTCCACACCGCGCCTGCCGAACACCACCCACTGATTGGGATCCGGATTGAGTGGATTTTCGGCGCTGTTGTCGAAGACGGATGTGAACAGAAGCATCGTACCGGCGGGAAGGAGGGGCTTGGCGTCCTCCTCGAACTGGTAGGAAAGCTGCCAAATGTGCCTATAGTCCGAGACTTTGCCGAGCATTTCCCTGCGGCCATCCGGGTAGATAGCCTCCATGGACATCTCTTTGCCGCGCATGTGCATGTGCGGCCGGAAGCTGCTGATCAGGGTCGGGGTGGTGAGTACGTGGATGCCTTGGAGAACCTGCTCACCGTACGGCGGGATAAGAATGTCGCCGCCCCGCGGCATACCGTTCATCCGGTCGACCCTGTAGAGGACCTCTCCTCGGGTCTCGATCTCGGGTCGCTCACCCTCCGGGTAAAACCAAAGCCCGACATCGACCACGTCGTTCTCTACGACTTCACCGACCGGGAAGTAGTGGATATTAAACGACGCCTCAGCTTCCCCGGCGGGAAGCAACATCCCGATACCCTCAGGGAACGTCTCATAGCGCTTTCCGACTCCGTAATGCGCGATTCCGACGGTCTGGTCCGCGAACCGGAGGCTCGCGTGGCCGTGATGGACGACCTTGAGGCCATTCGGATACGCTGGTTTGAACTCATACCCTTTGATCCAGCGGTCCTCGTTGGCCCCCTCGAACTTCTGAGTGGGCCCCCACCACTGATCCTGGCCGTTGGCTATCACGTCGTACGCTGCAGATGAGACCACCACATCCGGCGGCCGGCCATACATTTCCTCGAGTACCCAAGCACCGCCCTCCGCGAGCCGGGGAGGCGGGGGCATATCCGCATCGTCACCCTTGAGCGCACCGCCATCCGCCCACCGGACGATCGTCTCGATCTCGTCGTCGGTCAGCGCCGCGTCGTTCTCGTAGGCCTGAATACCCACCGTGCGATCGACGTGCCAGGGCGGCATTTGGCGGGTTTGCACTTTGATTTTCATCAGCGGTGCGTACAGCCGGGCGGTCTCATACGTGAGGAGCGACATCGGCGCGAACGAGCCGGGCCGGTGACACTGGACGCAATTCTCGTAAAGGATCGGCGCCACGTCCCTGGTGAACGTGACGTCTTGTGCATCGAGTGCCCCCACGGGGAGCGCCGACGCGATCACCAAGGTCGAGGCTAGAACTCCGAGGCTCCGCCGGAAGTGGAATCGTGGTGAACGGTCTCTCCTCATAATTGCTTCTCCTTGAGCCAACCAACGAGGATATCGTGCACAGAATGCACCATATCCCGAATCCTTACGACGAGATCGGTCTATAATCCCGAATCCTTACGATGGGATCAGTCTATTCTACAACCCTAACCGGGACATAGCCATTCGTCCAACAACAGTGGAATTCGAAGGCAGCGGTCGTGTCGATCGCCTGCACCCGGATCAGGTAATCCCCGGGTTCGGTGAAGCTGGCGGTCGTGGTTGCCATGCCGTATGCCTTGTCGACCATGATCTCCGATTCGGCGAAATCGACCCTTCCGGGGCCCTGATGGTGGGTCCAAGCCACCCAAGTCCGATCGGCGGGGTGGTCGACCCAGACGCTCAGAGTGAGCGGATCGCCCACGGACACCGTGCGCGGCTCCCCGGTGTAACCGGTCCGCCCCTGAAATTCGGTTCCATTCGTCTCGAACCTGAGCATTGGTGCTACGTCACCGCGGCCACCGGAGACCAATTCATCCAGGACGTAGCTTGGAAGCACCTTGCCCGGTGTCGAGATGGCTTCGCCGCCATGTGTACTTAGCGTCCAGACGACCTCACGGTCACCGAAGTCCGCGGGCACGTTGACGGTGAAGACACAGAAATGCCGCCGATAGCGCGCCGCGGGTACCTGATCGAAGTGCGTCGGCTGCGCTCCGTCGAACTCTGTCGGTGCGATGAAGTTGGCGGGGCCGAGGGGAATGTCGAGGGCTTCTTCGGTGTTGAGGTTGAAATACCCGAAGCAGATCTCGTACGTATCGTCGGGATTCTGATAGTAGCCCTCGTAAAGAGGGATGACGGGCTGCCCGGAGGGTCGAAGAACTTGCTCGTTGAAAGCGCGCTGGGAAACGGGAGTAACCTGAGCCTCGCCGGAGGCCACGAAAAGCAGCGCCAAAGCCATGCCACTGATACACAAAAGCCACCGCGTCATCGAGTTTTCTCTGGGTGGTGGGGTGCGGCATACTGGGCGCAGGGACTCACGAACTGTCACCCATTTGTCACCGAAAGGACAGGCGCACCCGCATGGACCAGCATCCCTCCGGAGTAGACTTGGCTCGCCGTGAAATCCACACCCTCCTCCGGCTCGGGCTGCTCCGGGTCACTCTCCGGCTCAAAGGGTGAGACGCATGTTGCCAGGCTCAATACCACTGCGATCGCCAACGTGGCGAGGATCGGTCCTCGATCGACTTTCATTTCGTTCCTCCCTCATGAATGCGCTCAGCCGGAGTGTCCCGATGATTTCGTCCGGGAAGACCCCTTCGCTACACCATAGTAGTTCGGACTTGCCATGACGTCAGCCGGCCTCTGTGTGCTATCAGGTTCCAATATCCTATGGAGACCTTCAGAGCGACGCAAAGGCATTCCCGCTTGTGGTACGGAAACAAGGGGTTCTATCTTGCCGACTCGACGGTTTCGCACACCATCTTCGGGAGCACACCATGTCAAAACTCGGGATGACGCCGTACAGTCTTTTGCTCTTAGCGTTAGCCTGTTCTCCGGAGGCCGGACCGCCACAATCGACGGGAGACGCGGTCTGGTTCGAAGGTGCGCGGCTCATCGTCGGCGACGGTAATACACCCATCGAGAGTTCTGCATTTCTTGTCGAGGACGGTGTCTTCACGTTCGTGGGCCGGCAGGGTGAGAATCAGCCCCCCGACGGCGCCATCCGGGTAGACCTGACTGGCAAGACCGTGATCCCCGCCCTGATCGACGCCCACAACCACATCGGACTCACGAACGTAAGGGAACGCACCAACAGTAAAGACAATTACACGCGTGAGAACCTCATCGATCATCTGGAACGGTCCGCGTACCACGGCGTCGCGGTCTCGATGAGCCTGGGCCTCGAGTATGATGAGGAGCTCGCGTTTCGGTTGCGCGAGGAGGTGATCCCGAACGCGGCACTCTTTATGACGTCGGGTCGAGGGATCGCCGGGACGCCAATGGCGGGTCCCTCGTCCGAGTATCGCCTTGGGATTCCGCGCGGCGCGATGACCGAAGCCGAGGGCAGAGCTGCCGTCCAGGAACTGCATGCCAACAACGTGGATCTCGTGAAGGTGTGGGTCGACGACAGAGGGGGCAGAGTACCGAAGGTTCAGCCGAACGTGCTACGGGCCATCGTCGACGAAGCGCACGCGAACGGAATGCGGGTCGTCACACACGTAGGTACAACGAGCGCCCTCGCGGACGCCAAGGACATCCTGCGGGCCGGCGTCGACGGCTTTGCACACACGGTTCGTGATAGGGACATCGACGAGGAATACATGACGTTGGTCAGGCAGTACCCCGAAGTCTGGACCATCCCGAATCTGCCCGGCAACCCCTTGGTCATGGAAGACCTCCCGTGGCTGAGCGAGACGCTGCTGCCCGGGGAGATCGAGAGGATGCGCGAGCAGATCGAGAGGAGGGCGGCTGGGGGCCCCGCGGGGTTCGGTAATTTTGAGCTCCAGTGCCGCAACCTGGGGAGGAATCACGAAGCGGGTATGATCATTGGCATGGGGACGGACTCGGGAACGAGCGTCGCCTGGACCGCACATACAGAGTTGAGGGACATGGTGATGTGTGGGCTCAGCCCTATGGAGGCGATCGTGGCGGCGACACGGGTCAACGCCCGGATTCTCGGGCTCGATCAGCTTGGGACGGTGGCAGCGGGAAAGAGCGCCGACTTCGTGGTGCTGGATGCGAACCCTCTGGACGACATCACCAACACACGCCAGATCTCTCAGGTCTACCTAAGGGGAGACGAAGTCGATCGCGAGGCGCTGAGGGCCAAGTTCATGGCCGGCGCTATGTGACGGACGGTGACGGAGGCGCCGCAGCCACCATCTTGCTCGCAAAATGACACGGGGTGAGCGAACAAATCGGAAATCTTACTGGACCCAGGGGGAAACTATGACCGGTAGAGACCAATCTCAGGTCCATCGGCAGAGGCGAGTCGGCGCGGATTCAGGTGGGGAGCTCCGGATCAACCACAGACTTGTGGTTGGTCTCATGCTCGTGCTCACTGTGTTTGCCCACCTGGAAGTGAAAGCACAGGGAGGGATACAGAGTACCTCCCCGCCGATAACACAAACGATGCTGACGAACCCGGACCCGGCGGATTGGCTCATGTGGCGGGGTGGGTACAAGGGTTGGGGGTACAGCCCGCTCGATCAGATAAACCCGGACAATGTCAACGAGCTGCGGCTGGTCTGGTCATTCCAGTTCGCACCAGGAAAGCCCGGATCCAGGGGGATGCAGGGCGAGCCGCTCGTGTACGACGGAGTCATGTATGTCCGTCACCACAACGAGCGGTATACCGCGCACGACGCGACGACGGGGGATGTGATTTGGGGATATGACCGCCAGCTACCCGAGGAAGTCATGGGCTGGGACGTCAACACTCGCCCCATATGGGGGTTCACTCCACATCGGGGAAGAGGTATGGCCCTCTACGGGGACAAGATCATAGGTCATTCGACGGACGGGATGCTCTTCGCCTTGGACTCATTCAGGGGGGATCTCCTGTGGGAAACTCGGATGACCGATCTATACCGCGGCCAGCAACCCAGCGGTGCGCCCGTTGTGTTCGATGGCCTCGTTATCCTGGGCTATGATTGCTCCGCAGATTCCGCGTTGGATCCATGCCACATGTCAGCCTACGATGCCGAAACGGGCCGGAGGATTTGGCGTTGGTATACCAGTCCCACCCGGGATGATCCAATGCATTATACATGGGGCGACGACCCCCAGGTGTACCCATTGGAAATACGGGAGAACATGTCCCCCTGGATGACCCCCGCCATCGATACCGAACGCGGACTGGTCATATTCGGTATCGGCTCGAGCGCGCCACAGCAACCCGAGTTGGCCGGAACCGATGGTGAGTGGCCCGATCGACTGTACCACGGATCGACGGTGGCCCTTGATTACCGAACGGGGGACCTCGTTTGGTGGGCTCAGCACCACACGGATATGTGGAACAACGATTCAGTATTCGACCGGATGCTCGTCGATTCCCCGGTGGCTCCCGATCCGCCCGGGGCCCTCGGCGTAAATCCGGACATCACGCCCGGTGAGGTGCGGCAGCTCGTGGTGGGCTCCTTCTCGAAGGACGGCATCTTCTACGCCTATGACAGGAGCGACGGCACGTTTCTGTATGCGAGGCCGACCGGTTATCAGAACATCATCCAGAGTTATGACGGAAGGACCGGGGCCTATACCACCAATCCCGACGCCGTCATGACCGGCGACCCGGACCGTCGAGCTACGGTATGCAAGGACAGCAGAACTGTGCCTCAGGGCGCCTACAGCCCGCTCACCAATGCCTATTATATCGGGGCATGGAATGGTCGGTGCTCTGTGATTCGGGTTCAATCGGTGCCACCTAGAATCGAGGACGGCTACAACACCGCGAATGTGGGCAGGTCCCCCAACCCCGTGCCCCACCTCGGCCAGCCCGAGGCAATCGATGTCTCAACCGGAAAGACGCTATGGCGCCTGGAGCGCGAGGCACCCCTGTACGGAATGCTGACCACGGGCGGTGGGCTCCTCTTCGCCGCTGACACATTCAGACGTTTTTATGCCATCGACCAGTGGACGGGAGAAATCCTGTGGCAGAGCATTCTCAGTGGTGTGAGCGACATGGCGCCCATCACCTACGCGGTAGACGGCCGACAGTACGTGGCGGTGATTGCGCCCGGGGGTACCTCTGGATCGTCAAGCCACGTCGGCCAGTTGAACGCCCGGTCGCCGATCGGACCGAGAGGTGTTGGTCACACCATGTTCGTCTTCGCCTTGCCGGAACAGTAGAGGCCCGTTCAACAACAGTAGAGGCCTGTTCAACGGTCCTCCTAGGTCAGATCCCGAACTGGAAGGTGCGGGAGTACTTTAGAAGAATCGTCCGCTCATCGCTCAACGGACGTACGGGATCGAAGGAATTCCGGTCCGTGACAAGGCCCTCGTTCCAGACGATGTAAAGGTCGTTCCCTTCGCTGGGATTGTAGCGGAAACGAACGTTCGCGATGATCGCCCTGTCGGTGTTGCTGTACTGGACGAACCAGACGGCAGAGGTCTTGGTCGAGAGCATCACCTGCGCGCGGAGCCGGACGATATGTGCGGTGAAGCTTTGGTCGCGGCGAGGGAATTCCACATGGTCGAGGCGGTAGTCTGCGGACAGGTTCAAGTGCGCAGATGGATCCCAGACCGGCCCGAAGGACATGGAGGCCTGTCGTCCGTCGAAGAACCGCCCGCCTTCGACGACTACGTTGGTTCGAAACCGACCACTCTGGGGCGCCCGGTACCGGAGTCGCACCGTCGCGAAACGGTAGATTCCCGCCGGAACCGAATTGCCGTCCGGTAAGGGGAACGGCGACTCCAGATTCTCGTAGCGGTACGGTACGGAAAAGTTCACTACGTGTCGGCCCCACGTCTCCAGGATCACCCTCGACTCGATTGCCGCCGTCTCGATGTTCCCATCGTCGTTGCGGCGGAAGACTTCTCCGTCGAATTGGAGGGCGTAGGTGAACAAGCGCCCTACGAGTCCCGGACGCCACCCGTAACCCAGGTTGGCCTGACCCTTCGTAAAGTCGTTTCGCCGTAGAAAGCCCATTCCCGGATCGAACAGCTCCCCCGTCCGAGCGAGATCGAGGGCGTAGGTGAGCCCATCCGAGCCCCTACGCTCCCAGTTCAAGCGGATTATGCCGCGGTCGAGGGGCCCGACCGATCCTGTAGACGGCTCTTGGTCGTCGAAACTCTGGGCCCAGTTGAGGACCAGATAATCGTTCCCCGCGATCCGGAAGATCGCGTCCGCCCCATAGACGATGTTCCGGCGCCCCCCCGAACCCAACCGGCTGGTCAGGATTCCGCCCACGTACGAGTTCGGGTTCAGCACGCGGCGGCGGAGGCGCGCGACGCCCAGGTTCTCCGAAGGAAGAGTCTCGGACTCCTCGGTCTGAAGGTTCATGATGCCGACGTCCCATTCTCCCACCCGCCCCACCAGACGACCTCCACCGTAGATCCGGACCGGCTCGCCATCGGCTAACCCGACGG
Organism: Longimicrobiales bacterium; assembly: GCA_965248195.1. GTDB lineage: Bacteria > Gemmatimonadota > Gemmatimonadetes > Longimicrobiales > Gaopeijiaceae > UBA822. The sequence continues at coordinate 1,205,965 of CBDFIQ010000001.1, forward strand.
TGCGGGAGTGGAATAGTCGGTCCTGCCCTCCGAGCGGGTACTCGAAGTTCGACGCTCGCTCCTGGAAGAAGCGTCTTTTCTCGGGGAAGAAGAGTGAGAAACGGGTGAGGTTCACCTGCTGATCGTCAGCCTCCACCTGTGCAAAGTCGGTGTTCGCCGTAACTTGCAGGGTGAGGTTGGAGGTGAGGCCGTAGCGCACGTCGAGGCCCCCTTCCTCCACCCGATCTGTGCTGCGGTCGAAGCCCGTTCCGAGTCCGTTGAGGACCTGGGAATGACCGCCGCCAGCGAGAACGTACGGGGTGATGTAGACCGGCTTACCCTGCCCCTCCACCCCTTCTAGTATGATCTTCCGCATCTGTGACGGTTTAGCAAACGCGGAGGTGCCCAGATCGGGCGGGATCGCCGGATGGACGTGTCGCTCGTTCTTTCGGGCGATGTTGCGTAGCATCGACACACCCATGACCACCCGTCCGTCGATCGCCTGAAAGAGGACGCTGGAAAAGGGGATCCGCATCTCGGCGTACCATCCGCGCTCGTCCCTGAACACTGCTACGTCCCAGAAGGCGTCCCAACTCGCGTTGCTGCTTCCCTCGCCATCGTTCGAGCGGTGTGAGTCGGTACGATTTCCCGCCGGAGACGTCTTGAATTGCAGCGCGTTCTCTTCGTCATTGAGGGTGTCGATATAGATGGAGCAAAAATCGCTTCTGAAGGATCTCTCGTCCCGTTGGAATGAATACATGTGGATGCCGTCGGGGTCCGAGTCATACGCCTGACACGAGAAGTACAAGTACTTGGCATCGTAGGCGAGGCGGAATTCGGTCCGCTCGGAGGGCGGCGCGCCGAACGTGGGCAAATGCATGGTAGTGGGAAGGGGCTCGATGGCCTGCCAGGCGGGCTCGTCCATCCTTCCGTCCAGGACGATGGCTCCTTCGATGCGGGGGACGTAGTACGGGGACTCGCCCGACCTCGCAGAAGCCAGCTGCTGGGCGCCCGCGGGCAAGACGGTGATCGCCCAGATCAGCGCGAACCCTCCAACGCCGGGGAGCACGTTCCTCCGAGCAAAGGGGCGCAGGGCTATCAAGGGGAGCCTGCCGGAGGAATGAGCGGGTGGGTAACCATGAGCCCGACAAGCTGCGGGCTGGCAAGGGGCTCTGCAACTTCTGTGGGCTACCGCAGAGCCTCTTGGGCTCGAGCCGCTGATCTGCTAGACGATGCGATTGGCGGAACCTATGATATGGGAGTCCGGAGCCTCATACGGGAGTCTGGAGCCGACGAGGAACTTCGGAGAATAAACGTGCAAACACACTGGAGGTTTCTATGAAACGCTCGTTCGCAGTCACTCTAGGGCTTTTGCTGCTCGGCCTCGTGAGTATCTCATTTCCGTCTTCGGCGTCCGGCCAGGAGGCCGGATGGTCGACCCTGTTTGACGGTTCTCTTCTCGACGGCTGGAAAGTTGTCGGCGGTGCCAACTGGGAGGTGGCTGACGGCGCCGTTTCGGCCGACAGCGGCAGCGGGTTTCTCGTATCAGGGGCGTCGTATGGGGATTTCGAGCTGACGTTGGAATTCTGGGTCGATGAGCCCGCCAACAGTGGCATCTTCATTCGCTGTGCGGATCCCGAAGACATTCGCGATACCAACTGCTATGAGGTCAATATCTACGATACGCGGGCCGACCAGACCTACAGAACCGGAGGAATCGTGCACGTGGCAGCGCCGGCTAGCGTCATCAATACCGGGGGCCAATGGAACAGTTATGAAATCAGGGCCCAGGGCTCACGGCTGGTCGTGGCACTGAACGGCACCCAGACTGTCGACGTCACACACGATCAATTTGCCCGCGGCCCTATCGCACTTCAATACGGCGCGGGTACGGTGAGGTTTCGTAACGTCCAGATTCGCCAGCTCGATTAGAAACACGATCTGAAGAGGTCCGCATGCACCGGCCGACTCAAGCGCCCCGGGGAGGCCCAGTGCGCCGCAGCATATGGCCAGCGCCCGTCGGAAACCATACGTTCACAGCCTAATCGCCCTCGGACATAAACGAACCGACTTTCCGATCCTCATCGAGTTCACGAAGGAAAAGGAGGATAGCAGCGTGGGAAAAGAGAAGAAGAGCCATGGAGCGCTCGACCGGAGAGAATTCCTAAAGAAGGGTGCTGCCATCGGTGTTGCTGCGCCCGCGCTGGGCGCGCTCGACGCCAGAGAGCTGGAGGCACAGCAGGCCTGGGATAGGGAGGTCGACTTTGTCACGATCGGGGCGGGCACTTCGGGACTTGCGGCCGCGGTTTCTGCGCTCGATAACGGGGCGTCGGTGATCATACTGGAGGCGAACTACGACATCGGCGGCCATGGATTGGTCAGCGGGGGAAACGTGCACCTCGGCGGCGGTAACAGTAGACAGCGGAAATTCGGGATTGAGGATTCTGCGGACATGGTCTATGCGGACTGGGTTCGCCACGACCACCGTGACAGCCGCTACAGCGACCGGGACCTGGTGCGTGCCTTCGCCGACGAGAACGCGGAGGCCTTCGAGTTCCTGATAGAAAACGGAGTCCAGTTTCAAGACCATGCCACGGGTCCGCAGGCCGCGTCCACGGTTAGGAGACAGGGGCGAACCGTGCAGTGGCCGATCGCTAGCGAGCGTGTCACGCACCACGTGACCCGGGTGGGCTCGGGCCTGGTCCGGGCGCTGGAGAAGAGCGCCAGAGCGAAAGGCGCCGAGATCCTCTTGGAGCACAAGATGACGCGGATCATCCGCGAGAACCAGTCCTCCGGGAGGGTGTTGGGCGTGTCCGCCGAGCACCGGGGCACGACCGTGAACATCCGTGCTCTGAAGGGCGTCTTGGTCGCTACAGGAGGGAGCTCCAGTAATGTCACTTTGCGCCGGACGTTCGACCCGAGGCTAACTGAGGAGTATCAGGTGGCGGGTGAGCCTTGGTCCAAACAGACCGGTGACGGGGAGCTCGCGGCGATGGCGATTGGAGCAGCGCTCTGGGCGACCGCGAATCAGACCAAGGAGTCAGGCAACTATATGTCGAAGACCCGCTACATAGGGTGCAAGTGGGGCTACTCCAGCCTCATCTGGCAGCCCGATAGCCCGCTCTTCGACCGCGCACGCGCTTCAGGACTTACGATCCTCGATTGGCAAGACGCAATCCTGGTGAACCAGACCGGCCGGAGATTCTACAACGAACTGGAAGGGGGGTATGAGTACTTCGCTGCATGCCTCCAGGACCACGGGGACACTAAGAAGAGGAACGGAGGGGGTCCGATCTGGGCCATCTTTGATGCCGATGCCGTGGAGCGGGAGGACTGGGATCCGAACCCGCCGTTTGTTGATCTGGATGGTTACTTCTTCAGCGGAGACACACCAGCGGAGCTCGCCCGTAACATCGACAACGAATACCAATCGGGTCCAATGCCGCCTGATGCACTCGAGGAAACGGTCGCCAGATACAATAGCTTCGTGGATGCGGGAAGGGATTCGGACTTCGGCAAAGAGCCCATGCACAAGATCCAGACACCCCCGTTCTACGCCGCCTGGTCCACCCCGATCCTCCACGATACCCTGACCGGTCTTCGGACCAACGCGAGGGCGCAGGTGATGGACTATCACGGGCAGGTCATTCCCGGCCTCTACTGCTCCGGTGAGTCGCAGGGTGGATTCGCTCAGCACGGCCTGGGCCGGTGCATCGTGTTCGGTCGCATCGCGGGGAGACACGCCGCTTTGAACGGAGGTGAAGCCTGATTTCCTGGCAGCGGGCGGGACCCTAGAGCCCGAGGGCTCGTTCTACTTCTTTTGGGCCTGTCCATTTCTTTTGGGCCTGTCCATGCCAGAGACACGTTCGCCTCAAATCGAGCAGCCCGTTACCACCCACCTCCTGGGTACGCCTGGGGCTCCCACCAGGGGACGTCCGGCCGATGAGACCAGAGAATCCTCATGATGAGAGATTCGGGCTCGTCGATTACGGCCTCTAGCAGAGCGGACGCCGCCGCCGCGGTCATAGGCCCTGGATCCTGGCCGGCCAGAGCTTCGCGTTCGCCCTCGACAGCCCCCCGACGCGGCGCGGAAACGATGGCGCCTTCCGTATCCTCCGACTCGTCCCCCGAGTCGGAACCCGAACCGGGGGCCTCGTCCTCGGGCCGATCCAGCGCGTCGAGCCAGTCCTGCGCCAGGGCCAGATTCCAGCGGGCGCTCTCGTCGGCGGGATCGAGGCGAAGGGCCAGCCGATTGCTCGCGACCGCTGCCATCAGGGCACTCATGGTAGCGTCGAGCTCCATGGGGTTCTGGACTGCCGTAAGGAAGCGGTATCCGAGATTGTAAAGGGCCCTTTGAGCGGTCGTACGATCCTCCCCTTCCGCCACCCGGACAAGGTAGGCCTGCGCGGAGTCCGCATCGATCTCGAGGAGGGCCGTACCCAAGTTGTATTCCACCGTCGGGAGCCCATCACCGGCACGCTCGGAACCCCGATAGAGCTCCACCGCCCCCCGGGAATCGCCGGCCCGGTAGAGCCGATTGCCACGCTCGAGGCTGTGTTGATCCTGCCAGAGCAGAAAAGGCACCAGGACGATCGTGGCCACCAAGACGTATTTCGTCATGCCGATTTCCCCCATGCCCATTCCCGCATACGCGAAGACCAACGCTCAGGCAGGGTCATATCGAGCAAGCTCTCAATCAGAATGAGGACGAGCGCCCCCAGGCCCAGAAGGAAGGGGAGGTCGTAACGCGCCCACCCAGGAGTCTCGTCGTCGGCATTCTGTTCCGGGCTCAATCCCGATGCCTGCAGCTCTCCCGTGAGCGCCCGGAGTTGGACCCCGCTTCCGGCGTTCGCATACCGGCCGCCGCCGGCGGCCGCCAAGTCACGAAGGGGCGGCTCCCGAAGCTGGGAGGTGCTGGGGGCCCCGGTCACGTCCAGAACCGGGCCGCCGAACTGGTACGCGCTGGCGGGCATGATCATGCCCGCACCTTGCTCCGTACCAACACCGATCGTGTGAATCCCGATCCCGGCTTCCAGGGCCATCTCGACCGCTCGCGACACGTCCTCGTCGTTCTCGCGTGCCTCGCCGTCGGTGAGCAGCACGATGAACCGCTCCCCCTCCCGCTCCTGAGCCACCGCATCGGTGCCGACCGCCGGCCCGCTCGTCTCGACAGCCAGAGGCACTAGGCGCTCGAGGAGCGAGACCGCCTCTCCGATTCCAGCCGACAGGAGCGACCCCGGGTCGTACGCACTCGCCATCGTCGGCGTCACACCCTCCAGGAGAAAACGAAGGGCCCGGTGGTCGTGGGTAGGTGGAGCGATGGAATATCCAGTCCCCGCGAAGAGAATGAGCCCCACCCGGTGATCTTCGAGGGCCTCGAGCAACTCGCCCGCGACTTCCACGGCCCGCGCTAGCCTGGTTGGAGTCACATCGGCTGCCTGCATCGACGCCGATACGTCGATCCCCAGAATCACGCTGTTCACCGGTGGCAGCTCGGGAGATCCCGACCAGTGCGGCTCCGCGGCTGCGGCGGCGAGTGCCAATCCGCCGATCCCCAGCAGAAGAGCCCGTTCAACCCGGAGCCGGTACAGGTCGGACCGAGAGAGCCGATGGACCGCCCGTTGTCCACCGATGAAATCGGCCAGCTGGCGTCGGCGCCCCGCGTGGCTCCAGAGACCGACGAGGACGAGTGCGGTCAGCCCCACTCCGACCTGGAGGAACCACGGATCCAGAAACGTCATGGGACCAGCCCCCATCGAGATCCACGGAGCAAAAGTTGCGCCGCCAACAGGCCCAAGCCCAAGAAGAAGAACCAGTGGCGGACGGAGTAAGACACGTCCCGCTCGACGAGCCGCTGGACCTGTGGTTCGATCTGGTCGATCACACGGTAGATCGAATCGAGCGCAACCGGGTTCGACGCGCGGAAGTACTGTCCGCCGGTCAGGCCCGCCAGGCCCTGGAGCACAGTCTCCCTCTCCGCATCCGACTCCGCGACGACTCGCCGTCTCATCGTAGCGCCGGGGGCGAGAGGTGCGTCTTCCGGTGAGAGAATGCTGATGGAATGGATCCGGACGCCCAGGGCTGCAGCAGCACGGGCTGTCGCAAGGGGAGGCAACTCGATGCCGTTGTGGGCGCCATCCGTCAGTAGCACCACGACCCTGGGTTCGCGATCGGACTTGAGGAGCCGCGAGATCGTTGTCAGGACGGCGCCCGAAATATTGGTGCCGTCGCGAACGAGTTGTACCTCCAGCGACTCGACACCCTGAGCCACCAATTCGGGATCCGTGGTGGCTGCGACCCTCGTGACGGCCTCCATCCCGAAGCCGATTAGGCTCATCTCATCGTAGGGACGCCCTCGGGCGAAGCGAACGGCCGCCTCTCGAGCCATGGCAATCCGACTGATTCCGTCGCCCATGTCCGCGGCCAACATCGAGCTGGAGAGGTCGACGACCAACCCCAGACCTATTCCCTGCGTGGCAAACTCCTCAACCGTTTCGACTCGATCGGGTCCCGCGAGCGCTACCACTAAACACGCCAAAGACGCCGCTCTCAGGATCGGTTGTGCGATGCGGATCACGACCGCTCGCAGGCTAGGCCATCGTGTCGGTCCCCGCACGGGATCCCCATGCGTATACAGGACGCCCCGCCCCGCTCTCGGCCAGACGAGCAGTCCCCACAGGGGGAGCAGCCAGAGGAGATAGAGAAGTTCGGGGCGAGCGAACTCGATCCGCATCAGTCTTGTGCCATGCCTTCGATCCAGTCGCGAATCGTCATCCAGTGGCCTTCCGCGGTTTCGGCCTCCGAGCCGTACCCTCCAAACTTCACCCGCTCGGCTACCGATACCGCCGAGCCGAGGTCCTCTACGGAGTTGGAACCCCAACGGCCCTGGAGCCTCGCCAGCAATTCGCTGCTCGTCAGGGCGATACCCCAATCCGCTTCCTCCTGCTCCGAGAAACGACGGAGCACGCCGGTCGAAGCGTCGTAGAACTCGACCATGCGGCCCTCGGTATGCCAACCCAGACCCCGAATCCGCTCGAGCTCGCGAAGCGCCTCACCTCGCGGAGAGCGATCTCGCCCGTTTAGTTGGGCGTCGCTTCGCGTCGCCAGCCGCAGTCGGAAAATGAGGAGCAAGGCCAAGCTCACACCGCCGATGGCGGTAACGACTGCCGAGAGGAACCAGATGCTCCACTGGCCACCGAGCACATCCGCCGCCGGACGGGGGAAGAGATCGGCGGTCGCCTGGGCCATCTCCGAGAGCGGAATGATCAGGGTAGCCCCGACCGAAATCAGGCTTGGCTGGAGTTCGTCGCCGAGCACCGGCCCCACGTCCACCAAATCACCTACCGGCCTCGCACCGCCCACCTCACCAGGCCCCGCGGGCCGGGTCCATAACTCCAGCGACGGCAGTTCTACGACACCGCTCAGGAACCCCATGACCGGATAACTCGCTTGGATATCCACGGAGTCGGCTGGGCCGGACGTCTCACTCCAGTCCCCCGACCCTGCGCTGGCCGAGGCCTCGACCGGAACCAGCGTGTCCGGAAGGAACGCGACAACCCCCGGTCCGATCCTGACGGTGATTCGGAGGTCGAACACCTGCCCGAACTCCGGCCCCTCGGGCTCCACCGTGAACCCGACAAGTCGGGCCTCAATGGGTAGGTCCAGGGACTGCGCTCGAGCCCCGCCCGTAGCCACGGTCGCGGATAAGGCGAGGAAGAGAATCGCGGCCTTCGTTAGCGTGGAGCTCATCGGGGCCTGCCCCCACGCATTCGGAAGAAGCGGGTGAGAGCTGCAAGCGGATCGGAAGCGGTGTCGACGTCGAGCAGCTCGGCCCCGGCCTCGCCGATTAGGGCCGCCGTGTCCGCCCGAGCTCGGAGCGCACTACGATGATACTCCTCCCGGAGCTTCCGCTGCCCGCTGTCGAACGTGACCCTACGACCACTCTCGGGATCGTTCATCTCGACCCATCCTACGTCCGGTAGCTCCAGCGCGGCCGCTGTCAAGAGCCGGACCGCTACCAGGTCGTGCACGGATCCCACCCTCATCAACGCGTCACGCAAGGACGACTCCGCGCTGCTCTGAATGAAGTCACTGATGACGAAGATCGTGGCTCGGCCAAGGAGGGTATCAGCGAGCCAGTGCAGCCCGGTGCTCAGGTCGGTGCCCCGCCTTTGCGGAGTGTGGCTGATCAGCTCGGTCAGCAGACGAAAGACATGCCTGCGCCCCGATCCTACAGGAACGAAGTGCTCGACTCGATCACTCACGAGCACGAGGGAAATCCGGTCGTTGTGCCGAGTCGCTGCAAAGGCTAGCGCGGCAGCGGTCTCCCTCGCCACCTCTTGCGGACTCTTCTCGCCGGGACCGAACCTGGCCGACCCCGAGACGTCGACCAGGAGTACGACGTGGAGGTCTCGCTCCTCGATGAACTGGCGAACGAAAGGTGTGCCGGCCCGCGCCGTGACCCTCCAATCGATCATGCGGACGTCTTCGCCGGGCTGGTAAGCTCGAACGTGCGAAAACTCCATGCCCTGACCGAGAAAGACGGAATCGTACTCACCGACGTAGAGTGAGTCCACGAATCCACGGGTGCGCAGATCGAGCCGCCGAACTTCCCGCAGCGGCTCCGGGGACGGAAGGTCGCCCGCAGGGCGCGCCAGCAGCCGAAGAGCACGCCTCGATAGGTTTCTCAACATCCGCGCAGGTCTCCCAAGAGGCCTAGGGCGCAGGCACCGCGGCCAAGAGCCGGTCGACCAGCTCGTCGGGGTCGATCCCTTTAGCATCCGCCTCGTAGGTCGTCCGCAGGCGATGCCGGAGGACGGGGTGCGCCACACCCTTCACGTCGTCGGGAAGAACGAAATCCCGACCCGCGAGATAGGCGTGCGCCCGCGCTGCCCGGGTCAGAAAGATGGAGGCCCGCGGTGAACCGCCGAACTCGAGTAAGGGCACGAAGTCCGGCAGACCCGCGTCAGCAGGATCCCGCGTCGCGAACACCAGATCGACGACGTACTCCTGGATCTTCCGGTCGACGTTCACGCCGTCGAGTTCGGCCCGAGCCTCCAGGATCTGTGACGCGCCTCGAGTCCCCTCATCACCCACGTCGGCGGCCGGGGCGTCGGGCGCTTCGGCCGGGCTCAGGGCGATGCGCTCGATGATCTCCCGTTCCTGATCCCGATCGGGATAACCCATTCGCAGCTTCATCATAAACCGATCGATCTGGGCTTCGGCGAGCATATAGGTGCCGTGCTGTTCGATTGGATTCTGGGTGGCGAGAACGAAAAAAGGGTGCGGCAGGGGGTACGTCGTCCCGTCGATCGTGACATTCCCCTCCTCCATCGCCTCCAGGAGGGCGGACTGAACTTTCGGCGGCGCCCGGTTGATTTCGTCAGCCAGCAACAGATTCGTGAACACCGGTCCCTTGTGGACGACGAACTCGCCCGTCGCCTGATGATAGACCGGGGCCCCCACCACGTCCCCTGGAAGGAGATCTGGAGTGAATTGAATGCGTCCGAACGAGGTGTGCAGGGCCCCGGCGAGAGATCGGACCAGCAGAGTTTTCGCCACTCCGGGGAACCCCTCCAGAAGGACGTGGCCACCGGTGAGGAACGCGATCAGAAGCCCTTTGAGGGTGTCTTTCTGTCCGACGACTCTCCGGTCGACGGCCTCTTCCACCTCCCTGAGGAGTCGGTACCCTGCTGTCTCCGTGGATCCTGCTGTTCCTGTGGATCCTCCTGTTTCAATGGATATTGACACTTTAACCCTGGGATCTCGAGTTGGAGCTGAGCGGGCGATCGTCTCTTGCGAGAGGCGATCGTCTCTTGGGAGACGTGAGGGACGGGCTGAGCCTCCCGCGATCTCAGCGCTATGAAGTTGCACGGACGGTAGGGAACGGCCCTAGATCAGGCAAGGGCCGAAGGTGTCTCGCTCATGTGCCCCCCATGACCCCAGTTTCTAAGGGGAGGAAGGGCTGGAACCGCACTGGGCCCTCACCTATCCAAGGGCGGTCGACATTTTCCTTTACTTGATGGGTAGACGCCCGGCCGGGACATCCTCCCGGGAGGCGATCCCTCGGGTTGACAGCAGGCCCCTACCCCCGCCAAAATGAGTACCTGGCTGGGGCCCGTGCTGGGACTCGGTAGGGCGCTCATCGTCGGCGTACGGCGCCTGATGCAAGGAGGACCGGTGTGAGAGATCTACCAGTGGTCTCAAGAGGAAGCGGCCCACGCTTCCTGCGGCATACCGGCATAACGGCGCCGCTTCTAAGCGACGGATCGGAAAACCCGGATTTCGTTCTTGATCAAGAGCCTTATCGCAATGCTTCGATCCTGCTCGCTGGCGAGAACTTCGGCACCGGCAGTGCGCCGGAGTCTGAGGTTTTCCGGCTTATGGCATATGGCATTCGATCGGTTATTGCGCCCAGTTTCGCACCGGCGTTCTACAACAATTGCTTGACCTACGGCATGTTGCCGGTGACTCTCGGCGAGGAAGTGATCGAAAAGCTGGCCGAGGGAGTCGTGTCGAATCCCGGGGTGGAGATGACGGTCGACCTGGAAGGGCAGGTGATCGAGCTCTCCGGAATGGAACCCGTTTCCTTCAGCATGGATGCTCGAGCGCGCAACAAGCTGTTGCAGGGGTTGAGCGACCTGGATGAAATGCGTCAGCACAATGAAAATGTCGTGGCGTTTCGGAACCATGATCGGAACCGGAGGCCTTGGATCTACAACCTGCGAGATGAGGTTCCACTGCCGTCGAACCTCACCTCAGAGGGTAGCAAAAGCGGTGGTCGAGAAGCATGAGTGGCGGTCTACGTAGACTTTTAGGGAGGAACACGTCATGAAAAGAAGGAACTTCATCAAGACGTCCGTAGGGGCAGGGTTCGCGGTGTCGACTAATCCCTTTGCGGCTCGCTCCGATCAGTTAGCGCCGCTCAGCCAAGCCCAGGTGCCAGCCACGATGTTCGACAAGATCTGGGATGCACACGTGGTGACGAACCTCGGCGGGCGCACCGATCTGCTCCAGGTCGACCGGTGTATCGGTGGTAGTCCCAATCAGGTGTTGGATCTGCTGGAGCAGGGTGTCGAGGTCGCGAATCCCGAGATCTTCTTTAACGTGCCCGACCATGGCGTTTCCACGTCACCGGACAGGTATACGGACCGCTCGCTCGGTACGGGCTGGCAGTCGTACGAGGAGCATGCCGACCGGATGAGGGAGATGGGCTTCAACACCTTCGGCCAGTTCGATCCCAGACACGGCATCCAGCACGTGGTCGGCCCCGAGACCGGGTTGAGCCAGCCAGGCATGGTGCTCTGTGCCGGCGACAGCCACACCTGCACGCACGGGGCGATGGGCTTGATCTCCTGGGGTGGAGAAAGCTCAAACAACATTCTCCGCACGGGGACGGTCATCCGGCTCCATCCGATGACCATGCGCGTCAACGTCGTGGGCAGGCTGGGCCCCGGACTCAGATCGAAGGATATCATCCTTCGTATTATCTCCCAGCTCGGTACGGACTCGGGCTCTGGCTACGCGGTGGAGTACGCCGGTCCCGTTGTGCGGGCCCTGCCCCAGGAGGCCCGGTTCACCATCTGCAATCTCGCCGTGGAGATGGCTTCTCTGACGGGAATGGTGGGTCCCGACGACACGACGTTCGAGTGGATGGCGGGTCGGGAGTTCGCCCCCGCAGACCGCTACTGGGATCAGGCCCTGAGGTTCTGGCGAACCGTGCCCACCGACGAGGGCGCGGTGTTCGACCGGGAAGAGACGATCGACATGACTGGGGTGGAGCCGCAGGTCACGTGGGGCATCAATCCCGAGCACGCCATAGGGATCGGCGACCGCATTCCCGATCCCGACGAGGCGCCCGCGCAGAAGCGGGAGACGTACCGGCAGGCCATTGAGTACAGCCGCCTCACCCCGGGTGAGCCTATTCTCGGAACGCCGCTCGACGAAGTGTTCATCGGATCCTGCGCCGAGAGTCGAATCAGTGATCTTCGCGCCGCAGCTGAAGTGGTCCGCGGCCGCCGGGTCGCATCCAACATCGTCTCCGCGTGGGTCGTTCCAGGGTCACAGCCGGTCAAGCGTCAGGCAGAGGCTGAGGGCCTTGACCGCATCTTCAGGGAGGCGGGATTCGAGTGGCAGGAGCCCAGCTGCTCGAAGTGCTACGGCTCGAACGGTGACTATGTCACGCGGGGTAACCGCTGCATATCGAACTCCAATCGCAACTACATCGGCCGCCAGGGCGGAGGCACCAACACCATTCTGGCCAGCACCTCCACGGTAGCCGCTTCGGCCATCGCCGGTCACATCGCCGACGTGCGAACCTACCTGTAGAGAAGAGGCCTGTAGAGGAGACCGAGAATGACCATGCAACAGACTAACCAGCAGAGAGGTCCGCGAAGAGGAGGCCAACGCTTTGTAAGGCACGTCGGCTTGGCGGCGCCGTTCATGTTTAACAACGTGAGCACGGACGTCTCCAGTCCGGGGGGCGCAGCGACTGGCCTCGCCGGCGTGGGTATAGATACCGCAGCCGAGCTCGCTTTCGCCAACATCCGGTATTTCGCTGACGGATCTGAAAGGCCGGACTTCGTTTTTAATCAAGAGCAGTATCGCAGTGCCTCGATCATGATCGTTGGTCTGAACTATGGCACGGGCAGCTCGCGCTCGGGCGCGATCACGCGGCCCCTGGAAGCGTGGGGAGTACGAGTATACATCGGGGAAAGCTTCGGACCGATCTTCTTGACCAACGCGATGCAGTACGGCGTGTTGACTGTGGAACTTCCCCGGCCGACGGTCGATAGGATCGCGGACTGGGTCCGGGCGAACCCGGGAATACCGATGGCGGTGGATCTGGAAAGGCAGGTGATCGAGATGCCCGGCTTGGAGCCCGTTCCCTTCCAGACCGAAGCCAGAACGCGCAACAAGCTGTTGACCGCTGTGGACGACCTGGAAGAAATCAATCCACACCTGCCGGCGGCCAGGACGAAGAGAGCGGAGGACGAGAGAGCGCGTCCCTGGGTCTATGATTATCGTGGCACTGGCCGCTGAGGCGCTTGTTGTGGGGTGAGCCCGCCGCTCGCTAAACTTGCCCGCTCGGGAAGCTGAATTGACGGCAAAGGAGCTGTGACCATCCTTCAAACTGCCCCGCAGTTCGTGCGGCATACCGGCATCGCGGCGCCTTTCATGCAACGCGACGTCGAAGGCGAGTACATCGCCCCAGTGGGTCCTGAACTTCAGGACCTTCACGCTGTGCATTTGGACCCGGGCGCGGCAGTGCTCGAGCCGCACACCCACGACGGTTCATGGGCCGGGCAACACGCCTTCCATGGCTTCCGATACCGACCCGACGGATCGGAAGATCCGGATTTCGTCCTCAATCAGGAGCCTTATCGTAATGCTTCGATCCTGCTCGCTGGTCGGGACTTCGGCCGTGGCAGCCTACAGGCGTTTGCGGTCATCCGGCTCATGCAGTGCGGCATGCGAGCGGTCATCGCGCCCAGCTTCGGAACGGTGTTCTATGATGACTGCTTTGACTACGGTCTGTTACCGGTGACTCTCGGCGAAGAGGTGGTCGGAAGGATCGCTGACGGCGTCAGGGCGAATCCCGAAGTGGTAATGTCGGTCGACCTCGCGAGGCAGGTGATCGAGCGCCCGGGTATGGAACGCATTTCCTTCCAGATTGACTCCAGACGACGCGTGAATCTGCTACAGGGCTTGGACATCACCCTGGATGAACGGCTTCAGCACAGCGACAGCGCCGCGGCGATGAGGAGCCAGGATCGGAGCGCACGGCCCTGGATCTACGACACTCGTGGTGACCGAAATCCTCCCTGAGGCACTCCAACTGGAGTGGAGAGCCTCGGGCCGGCCACTCATTCGATGATTGCCAGGCGCCGGAGGTCCCGCTCCGCGAGTAGTCGGAGCCACTCGTAGACGTCGATCTCGCTGTTCGCGGCGATGAGAAGATGAGGCCTGGCCTGATCCGGTCCGCCGAATCCGAGCCAGCGCTCCGTTGCCTCGGTGGCCTTTTCCTCGAGCCCTGGACGAGAGGCCAAGAAATCGTATTCGAACGCTTCGAACCCGGGGAGTTTGACAATCGATCGATAGGCCACCTGCCGGGTCGCCGAATACGAATCCGTGAGGAGCTGCGCCAGATACGCGGCCATCCAAGTACCGTCCGACGCGTCCCGAGCCGCGTCCCAGCCCAGGTGCCAGGCGAGGATCGTGCGCTGGGCCGCATCACCCTTCAGCGTCCAGAGGATTGAGGCGGCGATGGATCGCTCGTCCTCGTCCAGCTCCACGAGGGGCTGGCCGTACCACTCCTTCAGGTACCGACTCGACCACTCCAGAGTCTGGTCGAGGTGACAGAGGTTGCACGCGTTGGGACGCCCGCTCTCCACCGAGACCTGAACGCTAGGATTGTCGATCCGGTGGCTCCGCATGGCTGAAAAGAGGCCGTACGTGGTGTGTGGCATGTGACAGTTCATGCACTCGCTGCCCGAAGACTCGGGAAGGTGTCGGGTGTGCTCCGAGATCTCGTCGGCGAAGTCCGTGTGGCAGTTCAGGCACGACCGGTTTCCGGCGACCTCGGGATCGAGCTGGGTGTCGGAGGCCTCGTACTCGTGCATTGAATGGCACGAAAGGCACGTCAGCTCGCTCGCTCCGAGGTGGGCGTCTTCCAGGAGGCCGTTGTACTCCCGACCCGCGACCCGAATCGTTCCGTCGGCCCAGAAATTGCCTTCTAGGGCGAGGGGATCGCTCCCCAGCATCTCCGCCAGTAGCGGATCTTCGGGGTCCTCCGTGTAGCGGAACACGGACCTGTACTCGTGCAGTTCGTCTCCGGCTCGGAACGGCACCCCATCCCTCCCGTACGCTCGCTGATCCGTCCACTCTCCGAAACTGTGGCATTGAGCGCACGTCTCCACGGAGCGGTGGGGCTCGAGCTTCTCGGGGTTGACGATGGTCGGATCGCGGGCGTCGGGATCCCGCAACCGGCGAAAGTACCGGAGATAGCGCCTTACCGGCGACTGATAGAAACGGACGTGCTCCTCGGCCGGACCGTGGCAGGCCTCGCACGCGATGCCCAGCTCCACCGTCCGGGTGTCGAAGCGGCCGAGGTCCGTCAGAACCCGGGGCTCGGTCCCTACCGAGTGGCACTGGGAGCAGGTACCGTTCCAGGGTGTAGCTCCCTGGACGGAGGAGCTCGGTGGCCTGAGAAACGAATCCTGGTTGGGGATCCATCTCGCCTCGGGAATCAGCCAGACCCATGGGACCTGGACGAGTGCGCCACTGTCGGGCCCGAGAGGGCCCTCGGCCTCCTCCGGTCTGCGTATCCAGTAGTTCTGTATGTGGTGAGAGCCCGTGGTCATCACCACCCGGGCCTCGAAGCGCGGTGGGCTCTCGGGCCAATCCTCGTGCAAGCGCTGCATGAACTCGGCTGGTTGGTCGAACCAGAGGGGGTCCGGCATCTCGACCCAGAACTCGTCGCCCCGACGCTCGAGGCGCCACCGGTAGCCGCGGTCCTCGAGGACGACGTCGTCGAACATGCCCAGCACCGTGGAAGGCGTAACCGCCTGCGTCATGGTCCGATGGTAGGAACGGTGCCAGGCGTCGTACTGAGCCGGATGGCACGACTGGCACGTGACCGAGGTCGTGAACCCTTCCCCCATCGTCTGCTCCGGAAGGTCCTCCCTCAGGTCTTCGTCCACGTCCGGGCTCCAGAGAAGCCCCCCGCCGACCGCGAGCAGCGCGCAGACGACGAGGACGATGCGGTAGGAGCGCTTCAAGGAGCCGGACGACGAAATGTGGGCCATGGCCAGATCGATAGACGGGCTTCATCTCCGTCGGATCGACGCCTTCGGCTTCCAGGACGCACCGACTCGCGAGATGATCTCGGGGTCACGTGGGCGTTGGAAGATCTGAAGCCCACGGGTGGCGACAAGGTAGGGGTTGCCGGTGCCGACCGACAGATACATGCTTGACCGGCGGCCCGACGCCCTCGGGAAATTTGGGGCGCTCGATGATGGAAGAGGTGGAGGAAAAGGGGAGATGACGCGCCGAAACGATGAGGCGGAGCAAGGCGCCGTGGCCGGAGTGGAAGGCGTGGGTGCCACCCTGCGGGAGTACCACACCTTTCTGCTCCGGTGGGGCACCTCGGACGAGATCGGTGAGCGAATCGCCGAGCTTCGTAGGATCGCATCCTGGTGGGCGTCCAAGGAAGTGCCGGCCGAGGATGACGAGGCGGGCAGCCAGCTCGACACGGCGTTGGAACGGCTTACGACCGTTCGACAGACCGCGCAAGCGGTCGAGACGGCCCTCGACGAAGGGGGCTATGAGTTCGACAGGCACCTCCGGGTGCTGAGAGGGCGAAAGCGACCCGCCGTGGACGGGGACGTGCCGCGTGAGAGGGCACAGACTCTGCTTTCCCAGACCATCGTCGACGTCTTCGAGCAACTGAAGGAGCAGGGACGGCCGGATGAGAACACCCGGGAGCTCCGAATCGAGATCCGAGCCCGCCTGGCTCACTCCCTTCACCCCGAGCTCCTGTCCGACGGCGTGATCGAGACCGCGGTGGATGAGGATCTGAATCCCGACCAGCGGATTGGTCAGCAGCCTGGGATGGTCTAGCGACCACAAGCCGATAGAATCGGATCAGGTGGCCCTGGGTCTAGGTGAACGCGCCTGGCGCCAATCGCTGAGGCCTTAGGCGGGAGCCGGCCCTTTTCGCCGACCGGGACTACAGGATGGTCGGGCCGTCACGAGGCGGGCGGGTGACCGCCGTGCTGCTTTGCGTGGATGCGCCTAGGGTGTGACGGTGACGTTCACGTAGGCGTTCGTCCAGCAACACTGGTTGGCAAAGCTCCCGTTGAGCACCTGCACGAGCAGCACATAGTCGCCAGGCTGGCTGAACGTCACCCGCGTCGTATGCTCGATGGGAACCATACCCACTTCGATCCGACTGCTTTCGGGGGCGAAACTCACGTCACCCCGTGGTCCACTAAACTTTATCCAGCTCAAGCTTTGTCGGGAAAGACCACGTTCCTCATCCTGGCTGCGTTGTAGGCCGCCTATCGTCATGCTCGCCAGGGCACTCGAAATCGTAATGGGGACCGGAGCTCCGACCCGAGCAGTGACGGGTCCCAACGTGATCCCACCTTTTCCTCTCCCTTCCGGTCCGGATGGCTCGATGAACCGGACCACCGGTGCCGCACGATCTCCCCCGAAACCGCGATTCCCTTCGAATTCCCCCATCGCCACTCCTACGGAGTTTTCGAGATTGTCGATCATGTACGATCGGACCGTGATGTGGCCTGGCACGCGATAGGTCTGACCATCGATTCGTAGGTTCCACCAAACGCGCTCACTCCCTATGTCCGCTGGGACGTTTACGACGAAGACGCAGGTTTTGCCCTCAAGCTGACGTGTCGGGACGAGATCGCGCGGTCCCTGGGCTGTGAAGTGGGTGGGCTGAGCCCCGTTAAAGCGGGCGGGCTCGATGAAGTTGTCCGGCCCGACCGGGATGTCCAGCACCTCTTGCCGGTTCAGGCTGAAGTAACCGAAGCAGAGGTCGTAGGTGCCGTCCTCATTGGGATACCATCCCTCGAATATCGGAAGGACGGGCTGACCGGAATCGCGCACGGTTCGTATCTTCAGGTCCATTTGCATCAGGGGATGCTCTGGCACGAGCTGCGCATCCAACGCTGGCACGTTGGCCAGCACGAGCCCGACAATCAGAAGTCCCGTCGCGGCCGACAGGAATCGAGATATCATCGTCACAGCTTCCTTCTGAACGGAGAAACCTTCTGACAAACCGGCTAGTCTCGTAATCTACGATCGTGCGAAAGCCCGAGAAAGGACCCGACCCCGGCGAATAAAACAAAGGGGTGCGTCCAAATCCTCTGGGACACACCCCTCACCTTGCTCAAGACAGCGGACAGCAGCGGCCAAGCTCCCAGTTGATCTGGAGAGCCGGTGCTACCTCGATGCTATCGGCCTCCCCCCCTCCCTGTCAGCAACCAGCCGTGCGAAATCTTCGTCGCTGTAAAACGTCATCCCTAGCCGCAATCTCCACATCTCATCGACCGTGCGGGAGCGGCCCAACACCCACTGGTCGGGATCAGGATTCTGGGCATTGTTCGTCGTGTTATCAAAGACCGTTGTGATCATGATCGTCGTGCCCTCTGGCCACAGAGGCGCCCAATCGTCCTCGTAAATGAACTGCGTATGCCAACGCTGGTCCCAGTCGAGCTTGTTGATCAATTCATACCGGCCGTCGGGGTAGAGCACCTCCAAAATGTTGTAACCGCCGAGCAGGTGCATGTGTCCCCGGAGCGCGTGAACCTTGGCGTTCCCTTCGAGACGGACAGCGGTCTTGTAAATCGCCTGGCTGTTCGGCGGAATGATGAGCGGATTATCCTCCATTCCCGCCATCGACGTTTGGTCGAAAACGATGTCGCCCTCGGTCGGATACGGGATCTCCCCCTCCGGATACAGCCACACCCCGACCTGCAACGAGACATCTTCTAGGTCTTC
This sequence comes from Longimicrobiales bacterium, assembly GCA_965248195.1. GTDB lineage: Bacteria > Gemmatimonadota > Gemmatimonadetes > Longimicrobiales > Gaopeijiaceae > UBA822. The sequence goes on from CBDFIQ010000001.1 coordinate 1,224,469, forward strand.
CGTAAGCCTGGCCGGGTAGAAATGCGGGTTGAACAGGACCTGATCTCCCTCCTTCAGGAGTCTTCCGGTACCCTCGGGGTAGATCGCGCCCCTCACACCGACCGCCGCCTCTGCCAGCTGATCCCGCTGAGTGGCCCTAATCTCCGGAGGCGGCTGATGGGTTCCCGGTCCCTGGTACACGTCTTCCGGCATCCGATTGATCACTCTAGCCGAGCCGTGGTGGAAGACCCCATAAAATTCCGGCTTCGTGGCCTTGAGCTCCACGGCCCTGACCCACCGCTCACCCGTGATCCCTAGCTCTGGCGTCATTTCCACGGGATACAAGTTGGGCCACTGGTCCATCCCGTTGGCCCTGACGGTGTATCCAGGGGAAGTGATGATCACATCCGGCTCACGACCCAACTCATCCTCGAATGCCCACGTCCCGCCCCACCCGGGGAGAGCCGGGTTCGGCAGAAGATCGGCCGGATCACCCAGAGGAGCGCCCGCATCCACCCACTGCACGATCGTTTCGATCTCATCGTCTGTGAGGGACGGGTCGTTCTTGAAGTGCTGGATCCCCACCCCGACATCCAACGGCCAAGGCGGCATGAATCGGTTCGACACCTGATACTTGATCAGGGGCGCGAACGACCGCACGTCTTCATAGGTCAAGAGGGTCATCGGAGCAACGCTGCCCTCGCGATGGCACACTTGGCAGTTCTGCTGAAGGATCGGTGCCACGTCCTTCGCGTACGTGACAGCGTCAGCGGATTGAGGTGCAACCGGCGACGGCATCGCGATCACCCCAGTCCCCCCCAAAAGGAACCAACCAAGCAATGCTTGGAACCGCTTCGCCTCTCTCATCATCGGGTGCTCCTTATCGGGTGCTTCTTGCCGTTGAGTCGCGAAGCGACTCTTCCCCAATACTGCCGCGCATCCCATCTCGCTCATCTGCCGTCAGCCACGTTGGAAACAATGGCATCAGATACATATTTTACGGCGATCTGAGCCGAGGACGCAAGGCACTGTCGGGTCGGGCGCACGCTGATCCCTCAGTTCTTCATCCCATTGATCGACACAAAGGCGGGTTGGATCAAGCGGCGTCGATCGGCATTTGCCTTTGGTACGAATTTTTGCACCCTGTAGTTGGCGTAATCCGCTACATAGAGGTTGCCGTCCTGGTCCACGTCGAAGTGGTGAGGATTGTTGAATGCGCCCGGAAAGTTCCCCGCCGCGCCCCAGGAAGTAAGGAATAGGCCGCTCAAGTTGAACTGTACCAACCGGTTGAGCGTTGGGTCACTCATCCAAACAGTTTGATCCTGAGCGACCACTATGTGAGACGGCTGGGCCATCCCGTCCCACATGTCGAGGAACTTCCCATTCTCATCGAAAATCTGAATGCGCCCATTGCGGCGATCGGCAACATACACGCGGCGATCCGAGTCGACCTTTACCGAGTGGACAAGATTGAACTGGCCTGGTCCGGTTCCCCTGCTCCCCCAGTGCATCAGATACTCGCCATCCTCGTTGAACTTCACAACGCGCGTGTTCACGTAGCCGTCGCTAACGAAAAACCTACCATCCGGTAGGAAGGCCATGTCGGTTGGTCGCGCGAAATGGTCCTGGTCGTCGCCCACCACTCCTTTCTCCCCCAACGTCATCACCAGTTCCGATCCATCGTTGGTGAACTTGAAGATCTGGCTGGCCCAGTCGTCCACGATCCAGACATGCCGCTCGGGATCGTAAGGGTTTATGAGAACCTTGTGCGGTCTCACGAAGAGGTGATCCCACTGCGTCCAGGACTCGATAAGCTCACCGTCACCATTCAAGACGAGCACGAAATGGGCGGGAATGTGGTTAGAGTTGGACTGCGGTCCTGGACCCCGGGGAGGGCGAGGGTCCGGCAAGTCACCTCCCTGCAGCAGGAAGATCCTGTCCGGAGTATCGGGGTAAACCGCTGTAATCAGGCCAAAGGTCAACCCTTCTTGGTGCCAGGGCAGTGGCTTGAGCCAATTCTCCACCACCTCGTAGGGTCCAGTGATATCCTGATCCCCCTTGATCTGTGCGTTCAATGGAGCGCAGATCACCATCCCGGCTGCGCCAGATATTCCCGCGACCCAGCGGCTCGCAATCATCTTGGTCTCCTAAGCTTGGCGTTCCAGATTAGGACGGATAGCGTCGCTGCGGCTACCGCTGGGGCGCGCGCAGACGGGAAACAGTCCGGGACCCGTCGCCGGTCAGGTCGTCACGCACGACCACTCCGCCCTTCATCACAAACCGTACGCGCTCCATCTCGCTGATATCCACCAGCGGGTCACCCGCAACCGCGACGATGTCGGCGAACTTGCCGGCCTCGACGCTACCGATGTCCTCTGCCCAGTTGTAATTCAAATCGTTGGCGGCAACCATCAAGGCCGTGCTCACCGACTGCGCCGGGGTCATCCCCAGTCCTACGAATACGGAAAAAATGTTCGCCTGCCCGCCGATCCTTCTCGGCCTGGTGTCGGAGAACGGAGAGCCCTGCGAACCACTCCCGAACGGGATCGGTATACCGGCGGCGAGCAGTCTGACGAACAGCTCCTCGGTCTTGACCCAGCGCGGACCGCGTCCGTCGGGAAACGCACCAGCGTACGCATCGTTAAAGCTAATTTGCACGGACGTGCCGTTCTCGACGACCTCCTGCAGTAGCGTGTCGTCGAGGTCCATCATATGCATGGGCACGTCGAATCCAGCACGCACGCAGCTATAGGCGGCCTCTTCGTTTCCATAGGTGTGACACGTGGTTCTCAACCCCAACCGCCGAGCCTCATCGGCAATGGCCTCGAACTCCTCGAAGGTCAGCGCCGGAAGCCCGAGCATGGTCCCGTCCGCTTGGTAGAACCTGCCCTGCGCCGGGTCCAGAAAGTCCCACGTGCTGTAGACTTTCACCCAATCGGCGCCGTACAACTTGAGCGTGCGGACGGCGCGCCGAGCCTCCCATGGACCCGTGACGCCCAGCCGGTCGCCGGGAACCTGAAGATCCTGGTAGCCGATTGGCAGCTGCCGTACAGCCCCGCCGCCCCGCGGATTCAGGACGGGTCCGGCAACTTGCATTCGTGGCCCGAGCATTTGGCCACTGTTGATCGCGTTCTTCATCTCGATGGTGGCCCAGGGCAGATTCTCGCGCGAACCCTGGTCGACCACGGTCGTCCAGCCTCCGTTCAAAGCCATCTGGGCGGCTTGCACCCCCACGATCCACTGCTGCCCAGGCGTCCCGTTCCCCATTATGTGAAGGTGCGTGTCGATCAATCCCGGGAGCACGGTCTCCTCACTGAGATCGATCACGGTGGCCCCGGACGGGATCCGCACGTTCGGACCCACGTCTACAATCCGATCGCCCCTGATGAGGATGATTTGATCCGTCAAGTGCTGGGACGACGTGCCATCAAACAACCGACCTGCATGAATTGCGACGACCTGGTCGGCCGGCGCGAAGAACGGATTATCTCCTCGCGCTTGCCCGGCCCCTCCAAACTGGGCTGACAGAGCCCCGGCCGTACTCCAACTCGCGGCCGTCAGTGCGACGGCCACCCGTAGCAGACTTGTCCACCACATGGAACCCCTCCTGTCACGCGTGGGTGAAAGCAACGCACTTAGATTCCCATACTCCCACTACCTTGAGGTGCATCCAGTGCTATAAGGTGCATCCAGGGCTATCAAGGTGCGTCCGGTACTATAAAGGTGCGTCCGGTACTATCCGGTACTATCCGGTGCTATAAGGTGCATCCCTACTCCCACGTCACGAATTAACGCGCTTAGGACCTACGCGCCACCTCGGGACGTCACAGGGAAGCCGGCGATGGGGGGCGGAACCGTCGGGCGGAGGCGTCGAGCTTGGCGAGACGGATGAGGCGAAGCGCCGTTGCTGCACCCTGCGCTCAGCAATAAGTTCGGGGAATCGTCCCCAACTTCCCCAAGAAGTTCCCCACATTGTGGAAATCAGGAGGGCATCCATGAGCGTGATGATCGAAGGACCAGAGAGAAAGGATCCAGGTGGTCAGATTACGCGGAGGGACCTTCTCATTTCGCTCCTGGCCGCGGTGATTTGGCGACCTGGGTCGGCTATGGGGCGGCCTCGCCTGATGGGGCAGTCGGGCCAGTCGTACCTACCGGTCCGGGTGAGTACGCTGAACCACGTGAGCTTTGGATGCGCAGACCTTCCGGCCACCGTCGCGTGGTATGAGAGGGTCTTGGGTATTCCGCGCTACGCTTTCCAAGACTACGGAGGGGGCGGAGGGGGCCAGACCGTTCTCCGAGTAGGGAGCGACTCCCCCGCTTACATGGCATTGTCCCAGAGAAACCCAGAGAGCTTCAGCACCCCCCCGTCCCGGCGTCCACACTTCTGTTGGGGTATCGAGGATTTCAACGTCCACCGGATTTTCAGGGCGCTCGCCGAGATGCCTGCTCTGGCGCGGTCGGTTCTCCGGGAAGGCACGACGATCAACGGGGTCAATTTCGACGGACCGGACGCTGCGCCGCTTCAGTTCAATCCTGTGATCGCTTGTGGCGGAGTAGGCTTCCTGGGCGAGGTGTGCGACGCTTCGGCCGTCGCCGTTCGGCGGCCGGGCGACCCACCCCCGATCCAGGTACGTACGATGAACCACATCAAGTATTTCGTTACGGACCTCCAGAGCTCACTCGAGTGGTATCGGAGGCTGACCGATATGCAGATCGTGACGTACCAGGAACGCGAGGGGGGGCCACGGACAGCTGGATATGAAGGAGCCCCGATCCCCGTGCTCAGGGTCGGGTCCGGACCTCAACACCTTGCCTTGATCGAAGGAACCGGCCCCGAGGCGTTCCGTCCGCATGTCGGCTTTGGCGTCGAGGGGTTCGATCCCGAACGCATCATGAAGACGCTCGCCGACCATGGCGTGACGGCGCGGGTGAGAATGCGCGAGGGTGTAACGCCGGAGATTCTGGTGGAGGGCCCGGACGGGGTCGGGATCCAGCTCCAGGACGTGACCTATTGTGGCGGGACTGGCGTACTCGGAAACGTGTGTAACCTGCGCTAGAGCCCGTGACCCCGATGGTCGCCCAGGCGAGAATCCACCGCTTCGATCCGCGCGTTACCTGAGGGTCAGTCCCTGGCCCGGGTCGATCCGCACGACGGTGTAGGTAATCGACTCTGGAACCTCGGAGAAATAGTGTGGCGTGCCCGCTGGGATGATGATGATGTCGCCCGCGGCGATCCGACGGGTCACCCCACCTTCCATGCCGTTACCCGTCCACCCGGGCCCAGACACCCTACGTCGGCGAGCCGTGTTCTCACGCGGCCGCGGATCGATCAGGCGGCCACCGGTCACCAAGGTGCCTGAGCCATCGTGGACGGTGTAGACCTCGGTGACTTCGCTGTGGATCGTGCCGGCGACGACGTTTGCCGACGGGCCCCGATGAACGAGAGCGACGCCCACGTGGTGCCCGCCCGCATCGACGGTCCGCATCGGCGTGTCCGTCTCGCCGGTCGCGATCGCGTTCTCCAAGGTGGCCTGAATGTCGGCGGCCGTCACATCGACCGCCGGCATGGAGGTCGAGCCCGCCTGGGCAAGCACGACCAAGGCTGCAAGAATGTTCGGCATGGCCTCCTCCGTTCCTTGTTCAGGCCGACCTTACGCTTCAAATTTCGAACCACAGGGATTGATTATAGGTGGAAGCGCTTTGTCGTGCAGCCTCCGAGGCCCGCTTGGGAACCTTCTCGGCACCGTGGCGATTGAAGAAGGGTAAAGCATGCTTGTGGAGGCCTACGTTCGAGACGTACACGGAACGCTGGTCGACACGGAGCGACGAGCACCGGTACGCAACACTCTGGGGGTGACGATGACTACTCGACTGTCCATCCTTTCGGGGATCGCACTGGCCGCGCTTTTCCCCCTGTCCCTTTCGGGGCAAGCCATTTGTAGTGCTCCACATTCATCGCCGACTCTTGCACAGGGCGGATCGCTCAGGACCCTTCCCGTCGGCGGCGGCTGGGCCCAGATCTCTTTTTACCGTCAGAAGTCCGTCGACTTTTTCAACCGCAACGGTGACCGCCAGGATTTTCTCGCTCAGGGCGAGTTCCTGACCCGCTCGGTTTTCTTGACCGCTGCGATGGGCGTGGCCGAGGGTCTCGATCTCTGGGCCCAGATGCCGGTCCATAGGCTCGGTGTGGAAAGCTTGGGTGGGAACAGCGTGAGCTCGGGGGTTGGCGACGTACGATTCGCGGCTCGTGTCACTCCTGAACTCTTCGGGTTCGAGGCGCCGGTGGGGCTCAGGTTCGGTGGCAAGGTTCCCGGCAGCAGCTTCCCCGTGGACGCGACGGTGTTGCCGCCCACGGAGGGGCAGCGCGACTGGGAAATCAGCCTCGAATCCGGCCGGGTCTTCGATTTGCTTCCCATATACGTGGTGGGGTGGGCGGGATACCGGTGGCGGAGCCTGAATGAGACGGCCCTCTACCAGCCTGGGGACGAGAGCTTCGGCCATCTGGCCGTCGGTGGCTCGGTACATGACCTCAGTTGGCAGATCGGAGCCGACGGGCTCTGGGGTAAGGCACCGATAGTAGCCGGTCTCCTTTTGGCTGATCAGGAGGCGCGCCGCCTGCTCCAGATCGTGCCCACGGTAGGCTACCTTGTGGGTCCAGGTACGGTCGAGGTGTCGGTGCAGATTCCGCTGGCGGGCCGTAACCTGCCGTCCGGAGCCGGGGTCGGTGTGAGCTATCGGACCGCGTGGGGGCTGCTGTGAGTCGAGATCGTTTCGGGGTCATTCTCCTCCTCCTCGCGCTCACGGGCGTAGCGGCATGCTCTGATGAAAGCCCTGCTGCTCTCCAAGGCGGCGAACCGACCGGCGGGGGCGGCTTCTTCGGCTGCAACATCGATAACATAAATGTAGAGCTAGACTTCCTCATTTCCGGAAGCGTATTCGACGCGATCCGGTCGGTCGATCAACCTGTCTGGGTTTGGGCCGAAGACGGGGTCCCGAGCTATCTGGAACCGGATGACCGGGTGATCGGCATGTTCCTGAACTCAGATCCGGTTGCCGTCCCTCTCAACGTCATGTGGTTCCACGAGGTCGTTAACGCGGGCGCTGGGGCGTTCGCCACGGCCGTGACCCACTGTCCCCTCACGGGTTCTTCTCTCGCTTTTTCGCGAGCGGGAGTGGGTGAGGGACCGTTCGGCGTCTCGGGGCTCCTTTTCATGAGCAACATGGTCATGTTCGACCGGGAAGACCCGGAGTCACGCTGGTCTCAAATGGCCACCGGCGCGATCTGCGGCCCGGACGCGGGGAGTAGCTTGGACCAAGTCCCGGTCTTCGAAATGCGGTGGGCCGAATGGTTCGAGCTCCACCCCTCCACCAAGGTCCTCGACGGGTTTCAAGGCGACGAGTTCCTGCGGGGCCTCTTCGACTCGGAATCTCCCTACAACGCGGAGAACAATCCGTACGGAGGCTACGACGAGAGGGGTGGTTTCTTCGCGAGAGGAGCGATGCCACCCATCGATCCCCGTCGACCCCCCAAGGAACGAGTGATCGGGGTTCCTCCTTCGGACGGAGATCCGGGTATCGCCTTCCCCTTCGGTACTCTGGTGGGGTTGGTGAACGGATTCCAGGCGATCGAGTTCGTGTACGAGGGCCGCCCGTCCGTGCTCTTGTGGAGCGACGAGGCCGAGGGAGGGATGGCCTTCCGCCTGGAGACGGAGGCCGGTCAGGATGTGAGCCTGGTTCCGACCGGTGCTGGGTTCAGCGATGAGAGCACCGGCTCGACCTGGACGGTAGTCGGTCGCGCCGTCTCCGGCGCGATGGAAGGAGAGCAGCTCCTTCCCCTCGAGCGCGCCTTCGTTTCATTCTGGGGCGCGTGGGCCGCGTTCCATCCAGGCGCGGAGCTGTGGGAGGGCGAGGTAATTACCGAATCCTGAGTCCCACTCCCTTATTCTTGCGGCGCGCCTAGACGGCAAGCATCTTGCCCTCGGGAACAGGTCACACCCGAGGCTCCCGCGCCAAGCTGCCGCCCCAGAAAAGGACATCGCCATGAGCCCGACGCGAAGAGGCTTTTTCATCCGTGCGGCGGCAGTAGGCGGAGCCGCTCTGGTCCGGCGCGTCGTGGCCACCCTGACCGGAAGGTCGACGGCTGCGTACGCGGCTGTGGTAACGACACGCTCCGCCCAATCCGCCATCACCCACGGACCCTTCGTCGGTCACCTGACATCCACGAGCGCCAGGGTGTGGGCCAGGTGTTCGACACCGGGAGTCTATCGTCTCACCGCTCGGGGGATCGCTGAGCGCCGTGAGTTGGCCACGACGGCAGAGGCAACCCCCGAGAACGATATGTGCGTCGTCTGGCGCGTGACGGGCCTTCAGGCGGAAACGAGATACGGGTACGAGGTCACCGCTCAAGGCCAGCAGATGCTCGGGAACGAGGCCGCCTTCTTTGTGACGCCCGCTGAACAGGACGTACCGACGGTCACCCGATTGGCGATCGGATCGTGTGCACGTGAGGACGCTGGATCGTCTGCGGTGTGGCGTCGAATGGCCTCCATGGACCCGCACGCTGTCGTGCTTTTGGGAGATACACCCTATATCGATTCGACGGTGCTGGAAGTTCAGCGGACCCGATATGGAGAATTTGCGGCGGTCCCCGACTTCGCCACCCTACTGCGAAACAGGCCGCTCTACGCCACGTGGGACGACCACGACTTTGGCGCGAACGACACCGATGGACAACTCGACGGTAAGGCGAACTCGCGTCGTGCCTTTATCGAGTATCATGCCAATCCGTCCTACGGAGACGGCGACCACGGGGTTTACACGAAATTTCGGCGCGGTGGGGTCGAAGTGTTTCTTCTCGACACCCGGTATTTCGCGGGCACCGAGCCCTCGCCGGTTGCGGCGGGCCAACCAACGCTGCTCGGCGGGCAACAGTGGGAGTGGCTGCGCCAGGAACTACGGGCGTCGACCGCGCCCTTCAAATTATTGGCTTCCGGGATGATCTGGAACGAGGCCGTGCGACCGGGTAAGCCCGATCACTGGGGCACCTACCCGTATGAGCGAGAGGCGCTGTTTCGTTTTATCGGACAGGAGAGGATTTCGGGGGTCGTGCTGGCCGGCGGTGATGTTCATCGGACCCGTGTCCTGCGATACGAGACGATCGAGACCGCCGGGTACCCGATCACGGAACTGATCACGTCGCCCATCCATGAGGGTGTCATCGACGCCGCCAACGCGCCGCACCCCGCGTTGGTCCACGACTCGGGTGAGCCGCACTCTTTTCTTCTCATGACCGTGGATACGACCGTGACACCGCCGATCCTCGCCGCGCAATTTCAGAATGGGGCGGGACGGGAGCTGTATTCTCTGACGCTGAACGCCGCGACGCTGTCTGCGGCATAGAAGTCAGGGTTGGTCTTCGTGGCAGTCTGATTGTGGGGCGGTCAGCCGCACCTTATCCTATCCGATGTGCGTTTCCTATCCCATGTACGTTCGACCCCCCGGTTGCGAATCGGCCTGAACAACGAACCTGGAGCAGGCGAAGGGGGGGTGACCCCAAGAAGAGGTGAAGCCACCATGACGGAGAGGTACCAAAAACCAATCGGCCGCAGGGCGTTTCTGACGGGATCAGCTGGCGGTGTCCTGGCGGCCGGTTCGGGAAACTTTGCTCCTCTGTTGGGTCTAGGCCCGCCCACGCAATGGCAGCTGGAACGGAAGGTCCTGTTCATTTGCGTAGACGGCTTCGGCCCGAGCTACGTGCACCAGAGTGACATGCCAAACCTGAAGCGAATGATGCAGGCCGGCACTTATGTCGAAGGAAGGGGCATCATCCCTTCGCTGACCAACGTGAATAACTCCTCCATCGTCACGGCGTCGTTCCCCGAAGAGCACGGAATCACCGGGAATTACTACTACGACCGCACCACCGGTACGGGGACCTTCATGGAATCGGCGGAGTTCCTGCTCCGCCCCACCATCTTCGAACGGGCCAGGGCTCGGGGGATCAAGACCGCCTTCGTCACCTCGAAAGAGAAGTTGATGTTCTTATCCCGAGGCGCCGATTTCGCCGTCGCCGCCGAGGGTCCCACCACGGAGATGCTTGCGACGATTGGCCCCGCCCAGGATGTCTACTCCCCCGATATCAACTTCTGGTCCTTTCGGGCCGCGCGCCATTTCCTGAAGGAAGGTGACTGTCAACTCGTCTACTTGGCGACGACCGACTACATGATGCACACCTATCCGGCCACGGACGAACGTTCGCTGGCACACTTACACACGCTCGACGAGTTGCTCGGCCAGATATTGAACGACCACCCGGACCTGGAGGTCTACCTGACGGCGGATCACGGTATGTCGCCCAAGCGGACCGCGATCGACATCGGCCGTATCATGACGGCGAACAGCATCGAGGGTGAGGCCGTACCGATCATCAGAGATCGGTACGTAGTACACCACCGTAACCTCGGCGGCGCCTGCTACGTCTATCTGGAGCACGAGGCGGACCTTGAAAGGACTTTTGAGTTTTTTAGGGGGGTCTCCGGAGTGGAAGAGATTTACCGCAAGCAAGAGGCGGCCGATGAGTTCCAGCTACACGCCGATCGCATCGGCGACATCTTTCTTCTCGGAGAGGAGCACGTGGTCTTCGGGAACCTGGAAAGGACCCGAGAGGATGTGGACATTCGCTCACACGGCTCGAGGCACGAATCGACGGTCCCCATCCTCTGCTACGGCCGGGAAGTGGACGCAAGCCTCTACCGTAGCAATATCGATCTGACTCGTAATTTCGTGTGGGACGTTTGACCCTTGACAGTATTTTCTCCCCGGCGTAGTCTGAGCCGGGTGCGCTTGGTAATAAGCGAATCAGGTCGGTAACATAACGCGTTATTGCTCACGAACTTTAGTCACACTCCTGAGGCGAGCCGCCTCGGGAAGTGGTGTTTTTTTTCGGTGTTCTTCCACCCCCGAGCGCGGCGGCCGGACCTCCGTGATCGGGCGGTGGCGGCCGAGTCGGTCGGCCAAGCAGTTCTCTTCTCCGACATGGGAGGATGTAAAATGTCCAGATTAATTCGTTCACGTATGACGCGAGTTCTGGGAGCGGCGGCAGCGATCTTGATCGCCGCGCCGGGTCTCGTGGCTCAACAAGGTGGCACGGTCACCGGCCGCATCAGCGACTCGCAGAGCGGAATTCCGATTGGGGCGGTCCAGGTCTTCATCCCGAGCTTGGATCTCGGCGGCCTCACGCAGCAGAATGGCCGCTATCTGCTTCAGAACGTCCCCGCGGGCACGCACGAGCTCAACGTGGCGCGGATCGGTTACCGCACCGTCGCGCAGCAGGTCACGGTGGGTGTTGGCCAGGTGTTCGAGCAGAATTTCGCCTTGGTCGAGGAAGCCCTGGCGCTCGACGAGATCGTCGTGACGGGGACCGCGGGAGGCAGTCAGGTGCGCGCCATCGGGAATGTGGTCGCGCGCCTCGCCTTGCCCGACCTTCTGGTCACCGCTCCGGTCAGCACCACCGAGGATGTTCTCCAGGGGAGGATCCCTGGGTTGCAGATGATCGGCACTCCCAATAGCGCCGGCGACGGTGGTCAGATCCTGATCCGTGGCGCCGCCAGCGTCGGACTTTCCGGAGATCCTATCGTCTTCATCGATGGCGTTCGCATGAACGGCGAGCGCGCCGAGGTCGCACGGTACTCTACACAGTCCAGGCTCAACGACATCGATCCGAGGGACATCGAGAGCATCGAGGTGATCAAGGGTCCCGCTGCCGCCACCCTGTACGGGACCGAGGCCGCAAACGGGGTGATTCAGATTATCACCAAGAAGGGGCAGGCGGGTGAGGCGGTGTTCGACTTTACCATTGAGACGGGGCAGATGTGGATGCCGGACAAGTATATTACACGAGGGTGGATTCCCAATACCGACCCAAGTTTAGGTCCTGTGTGTCCCAGCGTACCGTGTGAAAGCGTCGATCAACTCCTCAATACGAACCTCGTCGAGATCAGCCGGGAGCGTGGGTTTCCCGAGTTGCTTAGTGAAGGGCTGATCCAGAAATACAACGCGTCCGTTCGAGGGGGCACCGAGCTGATGCGATATTCGGCGTCTCTGAGTCGGAACGATCAGCAGGGGGTCGTAGACTGGAACTTCGACAAGCGCACCTCGGTGCGGGCAAACTTCCAGGTGAATGCGAGCGAAAAGTTCAGATTTTCGCTAAACGGGGCTTACGGCGAGGGAAATAGGGGGCCTCCCCAAAGCTTCTGGGGTGGCAACTTTGCCTGGGGAGGGGTGCTGAATACCGTTTTCGACGACCATCGTGACAGAGGATACCAAACTCCGCCCGAAGCATATTCTTTAAAGAACAGCTGGTGCGACGGGAGCTTCGGCGATCAGGGGGAGTTCGCCAATGGCGTCATCGATGGGGCCACGTTCACCGGAGATTTGGGCGGCGGGGACCAGTGGTGTCATAGGGAAATCAACTTCACTAAGCGGAGCACGTGGAGTTTGCAGATGAACCTCGAAGCCACCGATTGGCTCTCGCACCGTCTCACAATAGGCATCGACCAGATTGTCGAGCGATATGAGGAGTTGGACGTCAGGCAGGGGGACAACGCACGGTTCTGGGGGACAGACGGGAGAGAGGGTCAGAAGGACGTCGAGACCATTGACCTGCCAACGACGACCATGGATTTCTCCGGGACCGCGACGTTCCGTTTCAACGACGACCAGCTGGGGACGGCGACTTCCTACGGACTTCAGTATTACCACTCGGAGAGACACCGATTCCGCGCCACTGGCGAGTTCTTCTCCGTATCTTCGCTCTCGACGGTCTCCGCTGCTGCGGATAGGAGTGGCAGCGAATCGTTCGTGGAAAACACGACCGTCGGTCTGTACATCCAGGAGCAGCTCGATTGGGACAATCGGCTTTTCCTTACGCTGGCCGTCCGCGGGGATGACAACAGCGCGTTCGGAACGAACTTCGATGCTGCGATCTATCCCAAGGTGAGTGGTTCGTGGGTGGTCAACGAGGAGGACTTCTGGAACATCGACTTTGTCGACCAGCTCCGGCTCAGGGGCGCCTGGGGTCAGGCGGGTCAGCAGCCGGACGCGTTTGCATCCTCGAGGCTGTACGACCCGGAGACGGGCCCCGGCGGGGCGCCCACCCTGTCGCCTGCTAGGTTCGGGAATTCTGATCTCGGCCCGGAGGTAGGCGAGGAGCTCGAGCTGGGCTTCGACGCTTCGCTGTGGGACGGAGCGGTTTCGATCGAATTCACGTACTTCGACCGCAAGACGAAAGATGCGATCGTGGGACGGACGATACCGCCGTCACTCTGGCCGGGATTCGCCGGGGACTTCGCCGGCGGGCTCCAGCTGGTGAACATCGGGAGGATAGACGCTTGGGGCAGCGAGACCGCGATAAACTGGAGCGCTCTGAACCGGCGGAACCTACGTCTCGATTTTGCTCTCGCGCACACGTGGCTTGGCAATAAGATCGTAGACATGGGCGAGACAACGAACAGGATCCAGGAAGGCCGGGGCAGGGCCCACCAGGAAGGGTTTTCGATCGCCGCCATTTCCGACCAGCGGGTCGTTTCCGCAGAATTCGAAAACGCCCCACGCGGCGCGGTGACGAATATCCTATGCGACCCCGGTGTGGACGGGGCGATTTCTCCCGGGCCATTGTCTGGGATAACCGGCATTGACTGCGCCGTGGCACCGAAACTGATATGGGCCTCGTCCCAACCGAAACAGTTCGTGAACCTGACTTCGACCGTTACACTTTTCGAGAATTGGCGGGCATCGGCCAACATCGACTCCCAGTTGCAACACTGGATGCATAGCGACTATCTCGGAGCCCGGCATACGAGCTACCCGACCGCCCAGAGAATATATCTGCAGGACAACGCCATCGACCAGGCATACCGCACGATTACGCGGAACGGTCTCGCCTACCACAAGGGCGGTTTCGTCAAGCTACGGGAGGTGTCACTGTCCTATGCGTTCTCCGATGACATCGCCGGGAGGCTCGGTGCCGATCGGGGTTCTCTGACATTGGGAGTGCGCAACGTGGGGACGATCTGGCTCGCTCAGGAGATGGTGGGGGGTGAGCGGATTACAGATCCCGAAATGAGCCGGCCGAATTACGACTTCCAGGGTGAAAGCGGAGGCGACTGGCCTCCTTTGGCTCAGTGGACCATGCGGCTGAATTTGACGTTCTGAGTCATGCCGACTCGATCGGCGACGACAAAACTACTTGGAGATCGAAATGACATATAATGACAGAGCCCCAGCAGGGGCTCAAAATCAGAGGCGTCTATGGTCTTGGCGGGCCGCGACGCTGGCCTCTCTGCTTGTGTTCGTTGTGGGGGGATGCAGCGAACTGCTCGAGGTGGACCTTCCCGGGTCCGTGCAAGCCACGGACCTCCTTGATCCGGCGTTGGCCGAGACGCTGGCCCTCTCGGTCCAGGGCGATTTCGAGTGTGGATTGGTGGACCAAATCGATTGGCCGGGCCTGTGGTTCGACCTATTCCTGAATTCGAGCACCTCTCGGCCGAACGCACTCATGGAATTGAGGGCCCAACTGGTAGACGTCTACGCCGACCCGTGCGCCTCGGGTACGGGACCGACTTGGACTATACTGCAGCTTCCCCGGATACAGGGCGAGAACATTCGCGCGATCCTGGCCGGATATGAGGATGGGGAGTGTCTAGCAAAATTCCAACCGGCTTGTGAGCTCCCGGAGGACGTTGATGCGAACTGGATCAGGGCAAGGTCGTTTTTCTACGAAGCCTACTCGCTCCAGATCCTTACGGAGGCGTTCTGCGCGATGACGGTCAACGGGGGACCGCTGATGTTGCGGGGGGAGGCGTTCGCAGAGGCGGAACGTCGGTTCAATGAGGCGATGAGCTTCGCAGCCCTCGTAACAACCGATGAGACAGATTTTTCTCCCGCCGACCTGACCACCGCTGCGTTGATCGGCCGCGCGAGATCCCAGCTATACCAGGGCAACACGGGGAGTATCGCCGCCGACTTGGCGGCGATTCCCATGGATTTCGAGTTCATGGCGACCTACGCCAACTCGCCTAGCCGTCGCAGGAACGGGATCAACACCGACAATAACAGAGGTTCTGCCCGGATGCCACACAGGCAGTGGACGAACCTGACCATAAGCTTGGCTGGAGAGCTGACCCAGAACCGCCTGGTGGCGGGTACAACTGATATCGACGATCCGAGGGTTGAGATCGACTATTCTCCGAGCAGGGACTTCGGGGGCCGTGGGCTTATTGACTACCGGACGCAAGAGAAGTATGACAGTCGTGCGGCTGGTATCCCATTTGCTACCGGGCGTGAGGCCCTACTCATGATCGCTGAGGTGGACCCAACCCGGACCTTGGCCATCATCAACACATTGCGCTCGGACGCCACCGGAGTGTACAGCGGGTTGGATACGAGCGCGTGGCCTCTGCCGGGCTACGCCGGCGGGACTGCCGCGGACATCGCAACCATGCTGCGCGAAGAGCGGAAGAGGGAGCTCTGGATGCAGAGCCAGAATCACGGGGACGTTCTCCGCTGGGAGGGTATGCCCCGTCCGGCCGGAATGCAGACGTTCAGCCAAAAATTAGCTGGCACCCCGGCGATGCAGGAGTTTGAGCCCATTAGCGAGTACGGGTCGCCTCGTGGAACGTTCAACTGCCAGTCGATTCCGTTCCTCGAGAGGACCTCGAACGACAACCTGACCGACGGAGATCAGGGCCGAGCCGAGTACGACGCGGGGAATACTTGATAGGCGGAACCCGTTCGACAGGGGCGGCCAACTAAACACGCGGCCAGATTTACTGAGCCCCGCGTATGCGGACCGAGTTCCTACGGTCTGTGTGCGCGGGGCTCGCAGTATTGGAACGGATACATCCTCGCGCTCGGGGGTACGCAATGGACTACCCCTGCCGAGGAGAGACCGAACGTGATGCTTGCCGCAACAGACTCGCACGCACGCTTGAGGTCCGCGCTCCTGATCGTCCTCCTGGCTCTCGCGTCGGCCGGCTGCGCCAGTCCCGGCGCCAGCGGGGGTAACGCGTCTGAAAGTGCGTCTCCTGGCGCGGTTACCGGAGAGGAGCTCCGGCAGGTCTCCGCCAGAGATACGTACGAAGCATTGAAGCAACTCCGGCCCATCTGGCTTCTGCCCCGGGGGCGGTCGTCCCTGGTGTATTATTTGGCGGGGAGAGCGGTAGTGTATCTATCCGGAGTTCCGTACGGGGCGGTCAGCTCCCTCCGGGGGATCGAAGTTAATGATGTCCGGCAAATCGACTTCATGAACGCCATTGATGCTGGGATTCGTTACGGAACAGGGCATTCGGGCGGCATAATCTTGGTCGAGCTCAGGTAGTGAGGGGGGCGGGTGTATAGACACTCGTGGCCGGTTGCGTGAGCTCGCGGCCGGCGCCTACCGTTGCCGGCAACCTACTTGACACGCCCCAAACCGTCCCGTATGACGGTTGGATCAGAAACCGGCGAGCGGCCCAGCCGTGACGCCTCGATAAGGGGCGTGTGGTGTCCGAGAAAACCCAGGAGCGGGAGCGCAATGATGACTCGGGACCGAAGTGGTGTGTTACGTTCAGTTCTCCCGAGCCTGGTTCGGTCACTGACTCTGATCGGGGCCGTGTTGGCTTCGAGCTCAGCGTACGCCCAAGAACGGGGTACACCGTACGGCGAATGGCGCTACTGGGGCGCGGATGCATGGAGCACGCGGTACTCGCCCCTCGACCAGATCAACGCCGACAACTTCGATGACCTCGAGCAGGCCTGGGTCTGGCGGGGCGACAACTTCGGGCCCTCGGTCGATTACATTTTGCGTGCCACTCCGATCTACGTAGGTGGCAAGCTCTTCACCGTGGCCGGGCAAAGCCGGACGGTCGTGGCCCTCGACCCCGCGACCGGAGAGTCGCTCTGGTTGTATCGTGAGCCCCACACGACTCGGTGGGAGCGCTCGTCCCGAAAGAGCCACGGAAAGGGCGTGGCCTACGCCGAGATCGACGGGCGGGGCGTGATCTATCTGGTCACGCCGGCATTTTTCCTACACGCTTTGGACGCCGAGACGGGGCGGCCGATCGAGGGCTTCGGCGAGCCCGTGCCCCTCGACGGCTTCGAAGAGGGCGGCACGGTAGATCTGCTGGCGGATCTCGGCCACCCCTATGACCCGGACTACGGCATCCCCGACTCGATCGGGTATATCACGAATACGTCGCCACCGATCGTCGTGAATGGGGTGGTGTTGATGGGGAACTCGAACTTGACGGGGCGCCTCGATACCCGCACGGAGAACGTGCCGGGCGACATCCTCGCGTACGACGCCCGGACCGGAGAGCATCTCTGGAAGTTCAATGTCGTCCCGCAACCCGGTGAGTTCGGCCATGAGACGTGGGAGAACGATGCCTGGTCCTGGAGTGGGAACGTCAACACGTGGCCTCCCCTGTCCGCCGATCTGGAACGGGGCATCGTCTACATTACCACCGACGCGCCGACCAACGACTACTTCGGCGGCTTCCGGCCGGGCGACAATCTCTTCGGAAACAGCATCGTCGCCCTGGACGTACGAACGGGGGAGCGGCTCTGGCACTTTCAGGCGATCCACCACGATGTCTGGGACCGGGACTTCCCGCTTCCCCCGAATCTCGTGGACCTGACAGTGGATGGTAGAGAGATTCCCGCGCTGGTTCAGAGCTCCAAACAGGCCTTTGTATACGCCTTCAATCGGGTGACCGGGGAGCCTATTTGGCCCATCGAGGAGCGGCCGGTGCCTCAGACCGACGTTCCTACGGAGCAGACTTCACCGACGCAGCCCTACCCTACCCGACCCGCAGCGTACGAAATGCAGGGGCTCACGGAAGACGACCTCATCGACTTCACGCCGGCGCTCAACTCGTTGGCGCGCGAGATCGCCAGCGAGTGGCGCCTCGGCCCCATGTACAACCCGCCGCTCCACTCCGAGAATGCCGAGGGAAAGAAGGGGGCGGTGTTTTGTCCGGCTGCGGGAGGTGGATCCAACATCCCGGGCGGTACCGTGATGGATCCGGAGAGCGGAATCATGTACGCGGCGTCCGTGAAGACGTGTAGCGCGTTCGTTTTGGTGCCGGGCGAGGACAGGGATGCCGTGATGACGGGGCAGTCTGGTAGAACCATCGTCGAGTGGCATCACTCGCCTGTGCCGGGTGGATTTCGCGGCCCTGAGGGACTCCCGATGTTAAAGCCCCCGTACGGGCGGATCACCGCGATCGATATGAATACCGGTGAGCACCTGTGGTGGATTCCCAACGGGGATACGCCGGAGCGCATCACGAACCACCCCATGCTTCAAGGGGTGGATCTTCCGAACACTGGCCAGTCGTCTCACGCCACGGCCATGGTTACGCGCAGTCTCCTCATCTATGGCGAAGGGCGGAGCGGGGAGCCGCGCATGCACGCTGTGGACAAGCGCACGGGGGAACGGCTCGGCACGGTCGGGTTGCCGGCGACCACGGACACCGCTCCGATGACCTTCTTGCACGAAGGTAGGCAATACATCGTTACCGCCGTTTCGGGGCCCCAACTTCCGGGATCGCTCGTTGCGCTACGGCTCCCCCTCCCGTGAAGGCGGCGCCTGCCCGGCCCGGTTCTTTTCTGGGACTGGGGCGGAGCCGCTTCAGGACGAGTGTACTGTATCACGATGTACTAAGAACGCGTACTGAGAACGCGTACTAAGAATGCGTACCAAGAAACGCGATGTACCAAGCACGCGATGAACTAAAAAAAGGAGCGTCACGAATGGAGAACGTCGTGCGTAGTCTCGCCTCGGGTGCGATATCCCTCACGCTGATCGTCGCGCTCGGCTCCTGCAGTGCGGAGAGCGCCGAAGACGAGATGGGGTCGGTGAGCGAAAACGTCGAAGTCGAGATCACGTCGTTCGTAGGAGCCGGCGTTCAGGTCGAGTTCGGCGGGACCGTGATCCACGTCGATCCTTGGAGCAGGGGCGATTACACGAACGCGCTGCCGGCCGACCTCATATTGATCACCGATGCGCCGGGAGACCACCTGGACCCGGATCTGATCCAGCGGCTTCGTAAGCCCGGAGCCCCGGTCGTGCTTCCTTCTACACCGGAGAACGCCAGGGACGAGGGGTCGCGCGATCGGCTGCTGCGAGTCCCCGACGGCATCGTCATGAACAACGGCGACAACTTGACGTTGGCCGGTGTGCCCGTGGAAGCCGTGCCGATGTACGACATCCTCCCGGGGTCTCCATTCCACGCGAGGGGCGAGGGCAACGGATATGTCATCACCTTCGGCGGTCAGCGAATCTACTTCTCCGGAGTCACGGAGTGTGTGCCTGAAATCCAAGCCCTCGAGGACATCGACATTGCTTTCATGCCGTTGAACCTACCCCACGGCCGGATGGTGCCGCTGGTTGCCGCTGAATGTGTAAAGATCATCAGGCCCGCGATCGTCTACCCGTATCATTACCGAGAGCTGCCGATCGACGAGTACCTCGAGGCTCTACGCGGCGAATCCGACATCGAGGTGCGCGTACGCGACTGGTATCCCTCCTGACGTGACGGCCCGGACCCCGATCTTCCGCAGCCCCCTCCTGGCGGCTGTCGTCGCCGTCTTGCTCGCGGCTACGGGCGAGGGGACCGCCCAGGCCGGGCCCACCGGAGGTGAGTGGCCGGTCTACGGGGGAGATCTCGGGAGCACCCGATATTCTCCTCTGGACCAGATCGACGCCTCCAACGTGGGCGAGCTGGAGATCGCGTGGCGGTGGTCGGCCCGGAACTTCGGGCCCAGGCCCGAGGGCAACTACCGGGTCACTCCCATCATGGTCGACGGCGTCCTCTTTGCCACCGCCGGTTCCCGTCGAGCCGCAGTGGCCATCGACGCCGGCAGCGGAGAAACCCTCTGGGTCCACCGGATGGACGAGGGTGAGCGGGGAAGGAGCGCACCCCGGATCAGCTCGGGCCGGGGCGTGGCCTACTGGAACCCCGGCGACGGGGGCGAGTCCCGGATCTTCTACATAACCCCAGGCTATCACATGATCGCCCTCGACGTGTCCACGGGACGACCGTTACCCAACTTCGGCCGGGACGGCGTCGTCGACCTGGCGGAGAACCTCCGAACCCGGCAGGGTCTCGATCCCGTCGGTACCATCGGCTCGTCTTCGCCTCCGGTGATCGTCGGGGACGTGGTCGTGGTCGGATCGGCCCAGATCAGCGGCCGGCGTCACCTTTCACCTACCGCCATCCCGGGCGACGTCCGCGGTTATTCCGCACGAACGGGCGATTTGCTCTGGACCTTCCACGTCGTGCCTGAGGACGGGGAACCGGGAGCGGAAACTTGGGAAAACGATTCCAACGAGTACACGGGACACGCCGGCGTGTGGACCACTTTCTCGGCCGATCCGGATCTGGGTCTTGTCTACTTGCCCACCGAGGCACCCACCCATGATTGGTACGGCGGAGACCGCCCGGGCGACAACCTCTATTCAAGCAGCTTGGTGGCGCTCGACGTCGAGACCGGCGAGGTGGTGTGGCACTACCAGCTCGTGCATCACGACATCTGGGACTTCGACACCCCGGCGGCGCCGATCCTTGTAGACATCGAGGTGGACGGCCGACCCATCAGGGCGGTCGTGCAGATCACCAAGCAGGGTTGGGCCTACGTCTTCGACCGGGAAACGGGTGAGCCGGTCTGGCCCATCGAGGAACGCACAGTTCCGCAGTCGGACATTCCGGAAGAGCGCACTTCAGCCACCCAGCCCTTCCCCACGAAGCCGCCGGCCTTCACGCGACAAGGTGTGCAAGAGGACGACCTCATCGACTTTACGCCCGAGCTACGCGAGAGGGCGAGGGAAGTCGTGGCGGATCTGGAGTTCGGCTCGCTCTTCAGTCCGGCCAGACTGTTGGATCCCGACAACGGATACCGCGGCACGCTGAGGGTTCCGCGCTCGACCGGTGGGGCCAACTGGGAGGGAGGTGCGGTCGATCCCGAGACCGGTGTCCTGTACGTGGCCTCCCAGATGGGTCCGCGGGTGGAGGCGTTGGAGCCTGCCCGCGAAGGTGTCGAGGCGGACTACACGGTGGCGTCCGTCGGTGTACCCCTGAGCGTCGACGGGCTTCCCATCCTGAAGCCCCCTTACGGCCAAATCACGGCCATCGACCTGAACCGGGGCGAGATCCTCTGGCAGATTGCGAACGCGGATACGCCGGACGAGATCGCGAACCATCCGGCCCTCGCCGGGATCGATCTGCCCCGCACCGGGCGTCCGGCCCGGGTCGGGCAGCTCGCGACCCGGACCTTGCTCTTCGCCGGGGAGGGCGTCGGCGGGAAGCCGATCCTCCGGGCTCACGACAAGGCCACTGGTGAGATCCTGGCCGAGATCGAGCTCCCCGCCCCCCAGACCGGCCTCCCCATGTCGTACATGCTCGACGGGACCCAGTACGTGGTGGTAGCCGTGGGAGACCGAAACAATCCTGCCGAGTTCGTGGCCTTCAGACTTCCTTAGCAGGCCGATGAAGGAGTGCCGCGCAGCGTGCGCGGCGGCCACCGGGTCGGCGGATACGAGCGTACTTGCGCGGCCATGTGCCGGTTTCCGAAGTCTTCGGGGCGGGTCGTCTGGACCCTGCGAAATGGTGGCAGGACGTATCCGGCGATCGCCCAGCGAGGTGGCTCTCCTAGTTTCCCCATCGGGGATCGTGGAAATCCCCGCCACGCTTGACGCTTGCGCACCCACAGTAGGATCGCCACTGTACTTTTTTATATCACCCTGATTTAGGGGCCGTACCCGCTTTCCCAGGACGTTGGGCGAGCAAACATTCCGAGCGAATTACTTCGGGAGTGGGTGCTGATTTCGTAGGTGCCGCGGACCTGAAAGCGGCACCGGGACTACCGTGATCGGACGGAGGCGGCTCAGTTGGAGCCGAGCGCCTGTCTTCTTCAAGATGGAGGATGTGAAATGTCCAGATTGATTCGTTTGTGTATGACGCGAGTTCTGGGAGCGCTGGCGGCGGCAATATTGATCGCCGCGACAGGTCTCATGGCTCAACAAGGCGGCACAATCACCGGCCGAGTCACCGATACGCGGAGCGGACTGCCGGTCGTGTCAGTCCAGATCTTCATCCAGAGCTTGGACCTCGGCGGCCTCTCGCAGCAGAATGGCCGCTACCTGCTTCAGAACGTTCCCGCGGGCACGCACGAGCTCAGCGTGGCGCGGATCGGTTACCGCACGATCGCGCAGCAGGTCACGGTGGGTGGTGGCCAGACGGTGGAGCTCAACTTCGAAATCGCTGAGGAAGCGCTGGCGCTCGACGAGATCATCGTCACCGGGACGGCGGGTGGCACACAGCGGCGGGCTATCGGGAACGTCGTGGAACGACTCGATGCGGCGGCGATTCAGGAAATCGCTCCGGTGACCAGCGTAGAGCAGATGCTCACCGCGCGGGTTCCGGGATTGTCCATGCAGTCTGCGGGTGGAACGATTGGGGGCGGACAGGCTCAAATCCGGATCCGGGGCTCCTCGAGCGTCGGACTCGTCAACGATCCCCTGGTCTACATCGACGGCGTACGGATGAACATCGACCGTGAGGAGGGTCGCAGGCAGACGGCGGGTAGGCTGAACGACATCAATCCCGAAGACATCGAGAGCATCGAGGTGATCAAGGGTCCCGCAGCTGCCACGCTTTACGGGACGGAAGCGTCCAACGGGGTGATTCAGATCATCACGAAGCGGGGTGCGCAGGGCGACGTGCAGTTCAACGTAACCGCCGGGCTCGGGATGAATTACCTGAGAGATCCGTCGAGCCAGGTGTTCACGAATTACGGCACGGGCGCCAACGGCGAACTGCTCATGATGAACATCGTCGATGCCGAGGAACAGCGTTTCGGTCAGCCGTTGTTCAGAAACGGGCTTCTGCAGGAGTACAGCCTGTCGGCACAAGGCGGAACGGACCGGATCCGCTACTTCGCTTCCTTCAATCGAAACGACCAGAACGGTTGGGTTCGATGGAACTGGGACACGAGCCAGACGGGACGGCTTAACCTCGACCTTACGGTCGACGACCGGCTCTCGATCGGGATCAACAGCTCCCTGATGAGCGGGTTGACGCGGTTGGCCGGCGATTTCTGGGTACAGACCATGAGGGGGTCCCCCGAGGATGCTGGGGACTTCGGGGGGATTGACACTCGGCTCCGGGGCTTTGGATCGCGCACGCCCGAGGGGATAAGTGACTTCCGCACATGGATGTTCGATACGGAGCGCAAGAACGCGAGCGTTCGGGTCCAGTACGCCCCGGTGCCCTGGTTCCAGAACCGACTCGTTTATGGAGTCGACCTCACGGATCAGGTCGAAAACATCACCCTCCTCCGCGAACCCGACGCGCCAAACGGGGAATGGAGGAATCGCGGACTCGGGGAGAGAGACGTCTTCAGCCTCGAGACCCAACTCCAGACTCTGGACTATGCAGGAACTGTGAGTTACAACGCCACGGACCAACTCGGGACCGCCACGTCGTTCGGGTTCCAGTACTACAAGAAGCGCGTGTGGGACGTCCGTTCCGAGGGTGAAGAGTTCGCCACATCAGGGTTGAGCACCGTGGGCGCAGCTGCAAGGGTCGACGCTTTCGAGGACGTGATTGAAAACGTGACCGTAGGCTTCTACGTCCAGGAGCAGTTCAGCTGGGAGGACCGACTCTTCCTGACGGGCGCCGTTCGCATCGACGAAAACAGTGCTTTCGGTACGGACTTCGGCGCGCAGACCTACCCCAAGGTGAGCGGGGCCTGGGTGATCAGCGAGGAGTCGTTCTGGAACGTCGGCTTCCTGAATCCGCTCCGGCTGAGAGGGGCGTGGGGACAAGCCGGGAGGCAGCCGGACACCTTCGCTTCTACGCAGATCTACCGTCCAGTGACGGGTACGGGTGGCCTACCCGCAGTGACCCCGAGAAACTTGGGCAACGCGAATCTAGGTCCGGAGAAGGGTCAGGAGCTCGAGGTCGGATTTGACGCCAGCTTCTGGGACGAGCGGATCTCGGTTGGGTTCACGCAGTACTGGAGGTCCACGAAAGACGCGATCGTGGCTGCACCAATAAGACCTTCCCTGGGGTTCCCGGGCACACAGTTCATCAACGTTGGCCAGATCGACAACTGGGGCACCGAGGTCACTTTGGGCCTCCAAGTCCTGCGGGAGAACCCGTTGCGCTGGGATGTGGGCGTCACATTCGCGTACAATGACAACGAGATCGTCTCCCTTGGGGACATCGACCGAATCCCGATACGGCGAGGCAGAGAGCACGTCGTGGGATATCCGCTGGCCGGGTTCCACGCTGTAAGGGTCGTCTCCGCAGACTTCGTGTCGGGCACCAGCGGACCCGTGACCAACCGCATGTGCGATGCTGGGATCCCCTCCGGGGGA
The DNA here is from genome assembly GCA_965248195.1 of Longimicrobiales bacterium. Classification (GTDB taxonomy): domain Bacteria; phylum Gemmatimonadota; class Gemmatimonadetes; order Longimicrobiales; family Gaopeijiaceae; genus UBA822. The sequence continues at coordinate 1,248,866 of CBDFIQ010000001.1, forward strand.
GGGTTCCTGCAGGGCGGGGCCACCGTCGACTGTGACGATGCCAATCGCGTCAATCGCGTCTATTGGGGTCCGACCCACTCTACGTGGACGGTCAACGCGACCTCGACGTGGACCGTGCTCGAGGACTGGAGGCTCTTCGTCTCTGTCACAGGTCAAGGCGGCGGATTGCTGCATGCAGACCAGGTCCCCGCGAAGCACACGAGTTGGAGGAACTCCCTGGCCATCCAGGAACAGACCGATCCGATCTTCATGGGTCAGCTTGCCGAGATCCGAGATCCCACGGGATTGATCGATAATGGGTATCTCAACGTCCAGGAAGTGGGCCTCCAGTATCAGCTTCCACTCGCGTGGGCTGAGCGAATGGGCGCGTCACGGGCATCCATAGCTTTCGCCGCCAGAAACCTCGGCTTCCTCTGGCGCCAGGAGTGGAACACCAAAATCGGGGACGTGAGAGTGCCCGATGTCAGGCAGGGCCTCGGGAACCAGGAGTTTAGCGGACAGCAGGACTCGCAGGCCCCGCTGTCGTCGTCGGCTCTCATCAGGTTGAGGATCACTTTCTGATAAGCGGGCAGTGTGCGGTAATGACCGTGAAAATGCTGGAGGGAATCCGAAGGGCACCTGAAACGGCTACAGACGAGGAAACTGATGATAAACTTGAATAATACCTTGGATAAGAGAAGAAGCCGGGGCTGTCCCGCGGGTAGTCGGTGGCGTCGCGCCGGGACCTTGGGGGCATGCGCGCTCGGGGTCTTCATGGTGGCGGCCTGTGACAGCCTGCTGGAAGTGGAGCTTCCTGGACAGTTAAAGTCGTCAGACCTGGACAATCCCCGGCTGGCAGACGTGCTGGTCAGGAGTGTCCAGTCCGACTTCGACTGTGCGCTGTCGACCTATGTCTGGGCCGGCGGTCTATGGGGCCACGACCTGTATCAGAGCGACAATTTCAGCCGGGGCCGCTTGACCCAGCTTCGGTCCAACGAGGTCTTGACCTTCGAACAGGATGAGTGCAACGAATTCACCTTTCCGCAAATCTATCTTCCGTTCCAGATCGTGCGCTTTCAGGGAGAGGAAGCAGTGAGGCTGATCGAGGGCTTCCCCGACGGCGAAGTTGAAGACAAGGACTTCCTACTCGGCAAGGCGCACGCCTATACGGGCTATGCCTACGAGATCCTGGGCGAAACCATGTGCGAGATGGCGTTCGACGGTGGTCCGGTCGCAACGCGTCAATCCGCGATGGAGACCGCGAAGCTCCGGTTCACGTCGGCGATCGACCACGCGAGTCTGGTCACCTCCGGCCCGAACGTCGCCGAGGCTCTCGAGATCGTCAACATGGCGTTGGTCGGTCGGGCGAGGGCGAGCCTGAACCTAGGGGATGTTGCCGGAGTATTGGCGGACGCGGGCGCGGTGGACGCGGACTTCGTCCGATTCGCGGACATGGACGATAGCGATAGTCGGCGTTACAACCAGGTGCACAACAGAAACGAGCGGGCTGGGGGAAACTCTACGGTGCACCCGAGCTACGGGAACCTGATGGTGGGCGGTGTGCCGGACCCCAGGGTGGACGTCGTGTTCCAGCCCAACGTAATCCCATTCGACGGGGTTTCGGAAGTCTGGTATCAATTCAAGTATCCGGATAGGAGTGCCGACATTCCATTTTCCTCCTGGCGCGAGGCCCAGCTCATGATCGCGGAGGTAGATCCGGTGCAGTCCGTGGCGATCATCAACAATCTCCGTTCGGCCCCTTGGGGTTTGCCTGCGTACACCGCCGGGACTGCGGCCGAGGTTTTCGCGCAGGTGTGGGAGGAGCGGCGGCGAGAGCTCTTCCTGCAAGGAACCAAGATCGGAGACATGCTGCGGCTCGACATTCCCGGAGTCTCGACGGATGACTTCGAGACTGGTGTAAACCAGCGAGGCAACCCGTACGGACCGCACACCTGCTATCCCTTGCCGGATCAGGAGACTCTCGCTTTGTGAGTCCCAAAATGAAGGCTGATTGGAGGGCCGGGAGGGGCTGGAGCGCACTGCCCCTGGTGGGTGTCGCTGTCGTGGCGGGCTGGTTGACCTCGTGCTCGACGGCGGAAGTCCACGAGCCGCAACAGACTTCCTACACGGACGCCCAGGCCCGTGCGGGTGCGGCGGTGTACTTCACGACATGCGCGAGCTGTCACCTCACGAACTTTCAGGGATTCGGTGAAGCTCCGGCGTTGGCGGGCCCTGATTTCCTGAATACGTGGGGTCCCCGGCCGGTGGCCGAGCTCCTGGAGTTGGTCGGGGCGTCCATGCCTCCTACGGCTCCCCAGTCCCTTTCGGACGAGGAATACACGTCGGTGGTGGCTTACCTGCTGAGCGTGAACGGAGTGGAGGCGTCCGGAACCCAGCTCACCTCATCGTCCTCCGGGCCGGTCTTTGCTGGGATGGAAGCCGCCGAAGAGGTCGGCCCCAGTAGGCCGCCGTCCCCAGGCACGCCCGGCAATGTGCCCTCGCCCAACGCTTTCGACCGGCCTCCGCCACCCTCCGGCGAGGTCACCGAGATCCCTACAGGCCGCGTCGTGACCTATCGTCCCGTGGAGGAGTTCGCCCCGGTGTTGCCAGGCGATCTGACTTCCCCCCCCGACGCGGATTGGCTGCACTGGCGCCGAACCCTGGATGGCCAGGGCTACAGTCCCCTTTCCCAGATCAACGGGAGCAATGTCGACGACCTGCAGCTCGCATGGGCGTGGGGCATGGAGCCTGGAACGAGCCAGACTACACCCTTAGTCCGGGACGGAGTCCTCTACCTTGCCAGCCAAGGCAATGTGATCCAAGCCTTGGACGCGGCGGAAGGCACGCTGCTTTGGGAGTACCGTCGGCGATTCCCGGAGGGGAGAGGGGGTGGAGCCGACTCCCGGAGCGTGCGAAGTCTGGCGATCTTCGAAGACCTGATTATCCTCGCCACGAGGGACGCCGCCCTCGTTGCGTTGGACGCCCGTACCGGTAAGCCTCGGTGGGAGACCCAGGTGGCCGACTGGGAAGAGGGATTCAACTACACCTCCGGATCCATCGTCGCCGACGGGAAGATCCTCAACGGAATGAGAGGGTGCAGGAGCTTCGGAAGTAGCTGTTTCATCACGGCCCACGATGCGAAAACGGGTGAAGAACTCTGGCGCACGCATACGATCGCGCGCCCCGGCGAGCCGGGTGGGGACACGTGGGGCGATCTTCCCATGGAGCTCCGGGCGGGCGTGGACGTTTGGATCCCCGGGACTTACGACCCGGAATTGGGGTTGGTCTACTACGGCACCGCCCAATCCAAGCCATGGATGGCAGTAAGTAGGGGGCTCACGACGGCCGACTCCACCCTGTACGCGAACTCGACACTGGCCCTCGACATCGATACGGGCGAGATCGTCTGGTACTTCACACACGTGCCCGGAGAGTCTCTGGATCTGGACGAGGCCTATGAGCGAGTGCTTGTCGACGTAGACGACCGCCCGGTGGTCCTCAGCATCGGAAAGAACGGAATCCTCTGGAAGCTGGACCGGAGGGACGGCGCCTTCCTAGATCTGAAAGAGACCGTCTACCAGGACATCTTCGAGGAGATCGACCGGCAAGAGGGGTGGGTGCGCTACAGGGAAGACATCCGGAACATGCAGTTCGACGAGTGGCTCTCCGTCTGTCCTGGCACAGCTGGTGGGCATAACTGGCACTCGACCGCCTACCATCCCGGGGCGCAGTTGCTCGTGATCCCCCTGAGCCAGAGCTGTATGGACATGATTCCGCGGGAAGTGGCGCTCGAGGAGGGCCGAGGCGGCTCAGGGGGCACACGCATGTGGCGGGAGAGCCCGGTCACGGACCAGCTCGGGAAGCTCGCGGCTTACGACGTATCTACCATGGAGGAGGTCTGGAGCGTCGAGCAGCGTGCGCCTTTCCTCACCAGCGTGCTGACCACCGGAGGAGGGCTCGCCTTTGCGGGCGACTACGACCGCCGTTTCCGGGCGTACGACGTCGAGACGGGCCAGGTGCTCTGGGAAACTCGCCTCGCCAGATCCGCGGAAGGGTTTCCGATCAGCTACGAGGTCGACGGCGTGCAGTACGTGGCCGTTCCCGCGGGGCAAGGAGGCGGAAGCCCTTGGCGGATCCCGACTTTCCTCGGCGCCGAGATGATCCAGCCCGAGGGAGACGGGCACAACGCGCTCTATGTTTTCCGGCTCCCGACCCGGTGAGCGCGCGGAGCAGTCCCGGCCTCGCCGGGGTTGAGGTAGGAGTGGAGCGGACACGCCTCTTGTGAATCACACTTAAGAGGGGCTTCGGCCGATTGTGAATCACACTCGAGAGAGCTTCGACCGAGGAGAATAGGCGCTTTGGACAAGCACAAGCACGGTGACGGGCGAATTAGCCGAGGGGACTTCCTGAAGAAGGGTTCGACCCTGGGTGTAGGCGCGGCAGCCTTAGGTGGGTTGGACGGGGGAGACCTGGGAGCCCAGGAGGTCGTATGGGATCGGGAGGCCGATTTCGTCACAGTCGGGGCGGGCACCGCGGGACTCGCCGCTGCCGTCTCGGCGCTCGATCACGGAGCGTCGGTGATCATGGTTGAGGCGAACACGGACATCGGTGGCCATGGGTTGGTGAGCGGGGGGAATGTTCACCTGGGTGGTGGGACCAGTAATCAGCGAAAATTCGGAGTCGAGGATTCGGCGGACCGGGTCTTCGAGGACTGGGTGAGCCCCGACCATGTATTGAGCCGTTACAGCGACAGGGACCTGGTACGTGCGTTTGCCGATGAAAACGCCGCCACCTTCGAATTCCTTATCGAGAACGGCGTCCAGTTTCAGGACCACTTGACCGGTCCCGATCGCGCTTCGACGGTGCGCCGACAGCAACGAACGGTACAATGGCCCATCGCAAGCGAGCGTGTCACGCACAATGCGACCCGAGTCGGCTCCGGTCTCATCAGGGCGCTGGAGAAGAGCGCGAGAGCGAAAGGTGTGGAGATCCTCTTGGAACACCGCATGACCGGGATCATCCGCGAGAACCCGTTCTCAGGGAGGGTTCTGGGCGTCACTGCGATGCACCGGGGCGTAAGCGTGAACATCCGTGCGACGAAGGGCGTCTTGGTTGCGACGGGGGGCAGCAGAAGCAACGTCGCCCTTCGCAGGACCTTCGACCCGAGACTCACCGAGGAGTATCAGGTCGCGGGGGAGCCCTGGTCCAAACAGAGTGGGGACGGAGAACTGGCGGGGATGGCGATCGGAGCGGCGCTATGGAGCACCGCGAATCAGACTGCCGAGGACATCAGGATAATCTCGAAGACGGCTCGCATCGGGTGTAAGTGGGGCTATGCCAGTCTCATTTGGGAGCCCGATAGCATGATGTTCCCTCGTGCACGCGCCTCGGGCCTCACCATTCGGGGTTGGCAAGACGCGATCATGGTGAAGCAGACCGGCCGGAGGTTCTGGAACGAGATGGACGGAGGGTTCGATTTTTACGCGGCGGCTATGGCGTATAGTGGAGATGATTCTAAGAGGAATGGAGGCGGACCCATCTGGGCCATCTTCGATGCCGGCGCCGTGGAACGGCAGGGTTGGGATCCCAATCCTCCCTTCGTTGATCGCGACGGCTACTTCTTCAGTGGGGACACGATCGCGGAGCTCGCCGGCAGGATCGACAACGAGTACCAACTGGAGCCCATGCCGCCGAGGGCTCTCGAAGAAACGGTAGCGAGGTATAACTCCTTCGTGGATACGGGGACCGATCTGGACTTCGGAAAGCCCACACCCATGCACAAGATCCAGACGCCGCCGTTCTACGCGGCCTGGTCCACACCGATTCTCCACGACTGCACGACCGGTCTGAGAACGAACATGAAAGCCCAGGTCATGGACTACTACGGCCAGGTCATACCCGGCCTCTACTGCGCAGGCGAGTCGCAGGGGGGCTTCGCCCAGCACGGCCTCGGCCGATGCCTCGTGTTCGGTCGCATCGCGGGAAGAGACGCGGCATTGAACAGTGGTGAGGCCTAAGAAGTCAGAATCATTTCCCGTTTTGCGTTGGTGGAAATGGGTTAATACCTTTAGAGGTTTCGCCCCGAGGCCCTCGGTGAGGGTGTTGAGATAATGATGAAGCTCTTTCTAGGAGAGTCATGATGTCCGTCGCAGAAAACACGTACGTAGGGACCCGAAGAGGATTTCTGGTTCTGACAGTCGTCGGATTGGTGGGCCTTCCGGGCGTTGTTGCCGGCCAGGACATCACCTTCGCCTCGGACGTCGCTCCGATTCTACAGCAGAACTGTCAGATCTGTCACCGACCGGGGGCGATCGGCCCGATGCCTCTGCTCACGTACGAAGACGCCAGGAGTTATGGTTTTTTTATCAAGATGAAGGTGGAGAGCCGACTGATGCCGCCCTGGCAGATTGTACGCGGTGTCGGGATCCAGGATTTCAAGAACGACCGCTCGCTGAGCGACGAAGAGATCAGCACGCTCGTCCAGTGGGTCGATTCGGGCATGCCGGAGGGAAACCCGGCGGATCTTCCAGAGCCTATCGATTGGGCTGCGCGTGACGTGCTGGGTTGGCAGCTCGAGGGACAGCTGGGGCGCCCGCCGGATATGATCGTGGCTTCACCGCCGTTCGACGTGGTTCCCAACGGTCAAGACCAGTGGTCGTTCCCGATAACGAGGCTGGACGATCTGAAGGAGCGGAGGGTGGTCATGGCCGCCGAGATCAGGCCCGGGAATGTCGAGGCACGATACGTTTTTCACCACGGCAACAGTCGGTTGGCCGCTTCGGCTGCCGGAAAGGACTACGACGTCTACCCCGAAGATGGCGGGACGACGCTCGAGCCCGGTGAGGAAATCTCATGGAACCTGCACTTCTTTCCTATCGGGCAGGAAGTCAAAGACGCCTTCATCGAAACCGGCGTGTGGTTCTACCCGAAGGACCAGGAGCCGCAGTTCGAGTCCTATTCTACCACGTTCTTGGCTGATCCCATCAACAACCGCAGCGTCATGCCATCGGGTAATCCGTGTTGGAAGCAGCCCGCGGAGGCTGACTTGGACAGCGAGGCATGTACGCGGCTGACCAGATCCAACAGCCTTCTGATACCGCCCAATGGCCAAGCGATGCTGCAGGGCGTGCACGTGCTCGATCGGCCCATGCGGCTCCACAGTATTCGGGGGCACATGCACATGCGCGGCAGGCATCATTCGCTGGAAGCGATCTATCCCGATGGTAGGCATGAAATCGTGAACAGGATCAACTTCGACCAGAGATGGCATATCGCGCACATCTATGAAGATCACGCGCGGCCGCTCTTCCCGAAGGGGACGGTCCTCATCGTCAACTCGTACTACGACAATACGGCAGACAACCCGACCAATCCCGATCCCGAGCAGTGGGTTACGTTTGGCAGACGGAGTGCCAGCGAGATGTCACACCTGTGGGTTGGGGTGACCTATTTCGACAACGAGGAAGACTTCCAGAAGTTGGTAGAGGAGCGCGAACAGCGCAGACGGACGCCTGCGAACGCAGTAGGAGGAGATGGCTAACCGCTGGGTAGTTGCTACGCTTCTGACCATTAGTTGGACTCCCCTCGAGGGGCAGCAGCCCGGCTCCGCCGGTTATGACTTCATGCCGGGGACGTTTCTGCCGTCCGGTCAGCCCATTGTACCGATTTTCGAGGGGTGGTATCCGAATCCGGACGGGACCTACGGGCTCTGTTTCGGATACTGGAGCGGCAACACCGAGGAAACGCTGAGCATCCCACTGGGATCGGACAACGTCATCGAGCCGAGGCAGTATGACGGCAATCAGCCGACGCTATTCAGGCCAAGACCGAGAACGGGGTGGCGAAGGCATTACTGCACCTTTGTGATCGACGTGCCGGCGGACTGGGGGAGCCAGGATGTGATCTGGACGGTCGGGAACCATGGGGAGACGTATGCGGCGGTAGGGCACCTGACGGTGCCTTCCTATATGCTCGACGAACCAGTGGCCGCGGGGCGTGCGTCCTCCATCCCCGAAGACGAACCGTGGGATTCGAGGGCGGGCTACGGGAGCTGGCAGGGCGCTGAGGCACCCCTGCTCCAATTCGTCGAGCCGGGCGGGCCGGAAGGGATCGGACGGAGTGGCGTGACTGCCGGACCGGTCACGGTCCGCGTCGGACAGCCACTGACGCTGAGGGTCAGGGTGGGCACCCCCGACGGGAGGGACGCCCGCTGGTGGGTTGGATGGTGGGAGCACCAAGGTCCCGGGACCGTGACGATCGGCCAGCGAGAGATGGAAGCCGACCCGACGACTGACTATTTGGCGACGACCACGGCAACGTTCAATGAACCGGGCGACTACGTTATCGCTTTGCAGGCGATCGAGAGCATTCAATCCTTCGAGCGCTTCTGCTGTTGGACCAACGGCTACGTGGAGGTCACCGTTACACGGTAAGGGGTGTAAATCGGTCTCCTCGTGACCCCTTGCCTACTCCTGCTCACTTTCGTATCTCGACAAAGCGTGGACGCACGTCGCTAACGCTTTCAGGGAGATTGAGATGAAGCATGCCAATCGGATCGGGTCGACATTCCTCGCCGTCTTCGCGGCGTTGGTCGTGATGTTGGCCGGGGATCTACACGCCCAAGGAGCCAACAATCCGTATCACGCCGAAGACGCTTGGGAGAACCTCCCGGAGGGGAGGGTCTTCGGAGCGCTCACTGGGGGCTTCCCTGATCCCGATGGCGAGCACCTGTGGATGTTGAACAGGTGTGGCGCAAACATATGCGCGGATAGCGACCTGGACCCGATCCTCAAGTTCGACATGGACGGGAACGTGGTGGACAGCTTCGGCGGAGGCCTATTCGGGTTCCCTCACGGTTTCTTCCTGGACCACGACGGTTTTCTGTGGGTGACCGAGGGTGCGCCCGACGGAGACAATCGCGCAGAACCTGGCTACAGGCGTGGGTTGGGCCATCAGGTCCACAAACTCAACCAGCGGGGAGAGGTGGTGATGAGCCTGGGCGAGGCCGGAGTCCACGGGGACGATGAGGACCACTTCAATGGACCCGCTGATGTTCTGGTCGCTCCGAATGGTGATATCTGGGTCGCGGATGGGCATCGCGGCGGCAACAACCGCATCGTCAAATTCGACAGCGAGGGTCGATTCCTCCTGGCGGTGGGTGGTGGTGTCGGTTCAGAGAGCAAGGAAGCGGGCAGGTTTGATGATCCGCATGGTCTCGCGATGGATTCCAGAGGACGGCTCTTCGTCGCCGATCGGGGTAACAGTCGGATTCAGATCTTCGACCAGACGGGCGATCTCCTCGCGATTTGGACGCAGTTCGGAAAGCCGAGCGGTCTCTTCATCGACGGTGACGACATCCTCTATGTGGTCGACGGGTTGTCGGGTCTGGAACGTCCCGCATGGCGGGACAACCCCGGATGGGAGCAGGGTATCCGGATCGGAGACGCTGAAACGGGGTGGGTGACGGCCTTCATTCCCAACGTTTCTGCGGCGGCCGGTGCCGGCATGGAGTTCCTTGCCGTGGATTTCGAGGGCAACATCTACGTCAACGACCTCTCCCGAGTGCGTTTGGCGAAGTACACGCAGTTCAGGCCGTAGGCCGCCCGACCGGGCCCGGGTAGCCCTTCTCCCTCACGGTCAGGCTCCACGCGCACGGGTGGTCCGTTCGCGGCCGGATCAGAGGGCTGGCGCGGATGCTACGCGCCGGCCGCCTCGATGTGTATGTCCTCGAGTGCGGACGCGTCGGCCGCCAGGTCCGCCTCGCCCGCCGGATAGCCGTTCTCCCTCAGTATGTAGCTGATGATGTCCGCATATTCCTCGGGGCTTAGACTGCCCGGATTACCTTCCGGCATTAACGTCGACGTCACCTGGAAGAAGTCCCCCACCGTGCGACCCACCCAAACCAACCTGAACCTGGCGCCGGTGAAGTCATTGATCCGGTGGCATGAGGTGCACACTTGCTGAAACCTCGCCTGGCCCCGAGAGGCTTGCTGTGCCGTGAATACCCCGTCCAATACCGAGCTGCCAGCAGGTGTAGCGGCCTCCGGCTGTGACGGGCCGGCAGCAGGGGCAGTAGCCTCCGGCCGCTGGACCGACGCGCACGCCGTCAGGACCAATGCCGAGACCAGCGCGAGCACGACCGAAGCCAATGAATGCCTCAATTCTCACTGCCCATTTCAGACCTCCTGTATTGCTGGCGGGGATCCATCGTTGGTCGGGTCCTCCCGAGAGCGGCGGCCGTATAGACGAGCAGGCGAACCGAACAGGCCGATGGATGCACCTCGAGGCGGTCAAAGTCAACCCATTACAACTGCTGAATCAACCTCGTTGAGTCGATCCACGCTTTCGGAGATGACGAAACCCACCCTGATATCGCGGCCTGACCTCTTCGCCAGATGAAGCGCCGGCCGATCCCGATCTGGGCGTTCCTGACCTGAAGGAAGTCCTGGTGTTCCTGACCTCGTGGGGGTTCCCCCGCTGGAGTCCGAAGACTCGGAACATCGGGTTGACAAACCAGATTACGTCTCGTACTTATCATTGTGAAGTAGTGCCTTTTACGGCATGGGAGGTGTCTTTTATCCCATTGGACGTGATCATCCCCGTCCGACACAACTGGTCAATGTCTAGTGTTCGATGTCTAGCATTGTTTGAGGAGTAGATCGGACCCGAGCAAAGGAGGGTTGGCATGATGAACAAATTGTTTGAAAAGCAGATGCAGATCGCGACCCAAAGAAGGAGGAGCGGCATGATGAACAAAGTGCGAACGCTTTTCGTCGGTTTGGTCCTCTGGGCGGCTGTCGGTGCCGGCTCCGCGATGGCGCAGGAGGGCACGTTGACGGGCCTGGTGACGTCGGCCGCGACCGGCGGTCCTTTGGTCAGTGTGCAGGTCTTCATCGAGGGTACGGGGGTGGGCGGGCTCACGCAGGGGAGTGGTCGATTTTTGATCTTGAACGTGTCGCCGGGCACTTATTCGGTGACGGCGGATCGGATCGGCTACGCATCGGTGACGAGGCAGGTGTCGGTTATGGCCGGCGAGACCGCCGTGCTCGACTACGTGATGGAAGAGGAGGCGCTCGCGCTCGACGAGATCATCGTGACGGGCACGGCGGGCGGCACGCAGAGGCGGGCCATCGGAAACCAGGTCGAGCGGCTGGACGTCGGCTCGGTCCTGGAGGTCAGTCCGGCAGCCAACATAGAGGAAGTGCTTACCGGCAGAATTCCGGGGCTCTACGTTACCCAAAGCGGCGGAAATGTGGGCTTCAATGGCTCTAAGGTTCGCATTCGGGGAGTGTCGAGCGTCGGCGTTCCTAATGATCCCATCGTCTACGTCGATGGGATCCGGGTCAACAGCGCCGTCACCTCCTACGGTAGTCAGCAGGCGACCTCGAGGCTCAACGACATCAATCCCCAGGACATCGAGAGCATCGAGGTGATCAAGGGCCCGGCCGCGGCCACGCTGTACGGGACCGAAGCCTCGAACGGGGTGATCCAGATCATCACCAAGCGCGGGGTGTCGGGCGCGCCGTCCTACACGGGACGCCTCGAGTACGGGGCCAACTGGTTCAACTCGCCTCGATCAACGATCGGGGACCGTTGGGACCGCGATCCAAATACCGGGGAGGTCATTGGCCCGCTTAGTCTCTATCAAATAGAAAGCGACCGTTTGGGTAGGGAGCTCTTCCAGAACGGGCCCATCGCGAAGGCCAGCCTCGCGGTCCGAGGCGGAACGGATTTTATTCGGTATTACGGGTCCTTCGACCGATCCTACGAGGAAGGGTTCGTCGCTTGGAACCACGACACGCAGATGAGCGGGAGATTGAACGTTTCAGTCACTGCGAGCCCGTCGATTGAGTTCACGTTCAACGGGTCGTTCAACAAGGGGAACACCCGGAGTGCCGGAGGTAATATCTGGGGGACCTTCATGAGACAGCAGCTCTCGACCGTAGGCGAGGACCCGGCGAGTTGTGAGCCAAAATGCCAGCGCGGATTCCAGATTCCGCCCGAAATATACGAGGAGTTCCAGTTTGAAACGTTCGAGCTTGAGCGCAACACGTGGAACATAGAACTGAAGGTCAATCCACAGGGTTTGCCTTGGCTCCAGAATCGGTTGATCCTAGGAAGGGACAGAGCAACAGAGGACGAGATAGACCTCACCCGCAGGGAAGAGTTCGCACCCAACCACTGGTTCGGCAGCAGGGGTTTGGGGAGGAAGGAACTCGACGTCAAAGAGGTTACGATCAACACCTTCGACTTCTCGTCCACGGCGGCCTGGCAGGTTACGAGCAGTCTCGGGACCGCCACGTCCATAGGCGCGCAGTACTTTAAGACCACGACCTTGGACACCTTCCTGCGCGGTGATGAGTTCGCTACGTTTGCTTTGACGACCGTCGGTGCCGCAGCCAGGACAGAGTCCGACGAAGACTTCCTCCAGAACATAACGATGGGCGCCTACGTCCAGGAGCAGTTCGACTGGGAGCAGCGACTCTTCCTCACCCTAGCCCTTCGTGTGGACGACAACAGTGCGTTCGGCACGAACTTCGATGTGGCGAAGTACCCCAAGGTGAGCGGGGCGTGGGTGGTGAGCGAGGAGTCGTTCTTCGACATCGGCTTCATCGAGCAGCTGCGGTTACGGTCCGCGTGGGGACAGGCGGGACAGCAGCCGGACGTGTTCGCTGCCACCCGGCTGTACACAACCCAACAAGGCCCGGGTGGCGTACCTATTTTGACGCCGTCCGCATTCGGTAACCCGGATCTGGGGCCCGAAAAGGGCCAAGAGTTGGAAGTCGGCTTCGAAGCCTCATTGTTTGGCGGGCGCGTGGGCATCGACTTCAGCCAGTATTGGAAGACTACGAAGAACGCGATCGTTTCGCAGATCGTTTCCGAATCCTTCGGGTTCCCGGGTACTCAGTTCGTCAATGCCGGTGAGATCAGGAACTGGGGCACGGAGGTGGGGCTCCAGATAATGGCCCTAGACGCGGGTTTCCTGCGTTGGGACGTTGGCATCGCTGCCGCTCGTATGAAGAACGAAGCGACGACACTTGGCGACCAGCCGCGAATCCTGATACAGGGACGATACGGGACTTACCACGTGGAAGGATTTCCGCTGGCGTCGCTCTGGGCCCCGCACGTCGTTTCGGCGGATTTCGTATCGGGTAACAGCGGCCAGGTGGAAAACATCATGTGTGACAGCGGCATTGGTCCAGAAGGGTTCAAGCTCCCGGGTGGGCCACCCGTTCTGTGTTCCGAGTCCGCGCCCCTGCTTTACTACGGCCGCACTGGTGAGCCGACGTGGACCCTCAACATGAGTAACACGATCACCCTGGGTAATAACGTGCGGCTCTTCGCGAACATCGATGGTCGTGGCGGGCATGGGCGAGTGGATCAGGATATCGCCGCCGGGCTGACCAGTTGGGATAACCTGGAGGCGAGGGTCTTTGAGGACAACGCCATATTCCAAGCCCAACGCTCGATCGACCGGGTCCCAGCGGCGAGGTATAGGGCCGGATTCTTCTCCCTACGCGAGCTTGCGCTCCAGTACAACCTTCCCGCTTCGTTTGCGGACAGGGTGGGGGCCAGTCGCATCTCGGTGAAAGCGGCAGCCCACAACGTCGTTTACCTCTGGCGCGAACAGAGCCTGAGCGACATCGTCAACGTACCCGTTCCAAGCCCCGAGAGGGACAGCAGAGCAGCGGAATTCGGTGGAGGCACCCATACGGCGACGCCTCCGCTACAGAGGGCTGTCTTCACGGTGAACTTCACGTTCTAAGTCAAAAAACGTGGGCGCCGTCATCCGAGCGGGATGGCGGCGCCCCAGCTACCGCAAATGGAGGAATGAAGATGTTTTACTCTGATACAGAGACGACGGTAGTTCGGCGGCTGGGAGGAGGGCTTCGACGGCACGCCAAGAATGTGGTGCTTGCGCTTGCCTTGATCCTCGTGTCGGCGGCATGCGAATCGCTCCTGGAAGTGGAGCTCCCGGGGAACCTTGTCGCCACGGATCTGGACGACCCGAAGCTGGCACGTACGCTGGCGCTAGGCGTGCAAGCCGACTTCGAGTGTACGTATGACAATTTCATTATGTCAATGACCCTGTGGACCACTGAAGGTAATAAGGTGGATAACGGCCGCCCGACTATCGAGACGAACCTGCGGGTAAAGGAACACTGGGACACCCGTTGGGGGAATGGGTCGTGCACGGAACCACGCCACACGTACATGGGCTTCCATATAGCCCGGGCCGGAGCAGACCTGGCTCAGGAATTGATCCCGGAGTTCGATGACGCTGACGTCGACGCCAACACCAAGAATTTCCTGCTCGGGTATACAGAAGTGTACGAGGGATGGGCCACTCAGCTCCTCGGGGAAGAGTACTGCGAGGTCACCTTCGACCAGGGAGCGCCGATAAGCCGAGAGGCTACGTACCAGCGTGCCTTGGACGCCTTCACGGATGCGGCCGGGCACTTAGCTGGGGTGACCGGGCCCGACGCCGCGCAGGCGAGAAACCTGTGGAACGCGGCGATGACCGGCAAAGCGCGAGCGAATCTCGCGATGGGCAATCTTGGGCTGGTCGAAGCGGACGCCAGCCAGGTCGACGTGGACTTTATCTTCTGGGCGACCTACGCGGTTAGTCCCGACCGTCGCCGTAACGATTATTGGGAAGAGTTCAACGAAGACTTGGGTGCGTCGCTCAGCGAGTTTTACGTTCCCACTAATCACGGCAACAATGGCCTTCCGAACGATCCCAACAATACCTCGGGAGTCGATCCAAATTTCACGTTCCTGCATGCGTTTTTAGCGGATGGCGTGACGCCGGACCCGAGGGTGCCCGTCTTCCATGACGGTGAGGCGGTGGGCTTTGACAACTTCTCCGACGTCTGGACCCAGAGGAAGTACCCTGACGTTGACTCCCCCATGCGCATCACGAGCTGGCGTGAGGCGCAGCTCATGATCGCCGAGGTGAATCCGTCGTTGACCCTGGAGATTATCAACAAACTCCGTGCGGATTGGCCCGGCTTACCTGTGTACGCCGGCGGGACTGCAGCCGAGATTGCTGCTCAGCTGAGGGTCGAACGCATCAAGGAGTTGTTCATGGACGGCACTCGGATGATCGACAAGATTCGCTGGAACGAGCCGTGGAACATTCTTCTGAATCCGCGTGGCGAGCCATATAACCCCAATGTTACCGGGTGCGTGCCCCTGGGGCAGTTTGAGACGGGGACGAATCCCAACTTCTGAGGTCTCTTGTGATGCAACCGCGGGGCCGGCCCCGGCCGGCCCCGTTCGGTTTTTTGGCCTTTGCGATGCGGGGGGATCGGCTCCGGCCAGATGGGCGGTGCGGTCGGCTTGAGGTGGGCGGAAGCCGGCCACGAGATTTTATTCTCGTCACGCAATCCTGATGAGCTGACGGGCCTCGTGCGCGAGGCCGGGCCCCGGGCCGGCGCCGGTATACGTCAGAGCGTTTACGGCTGCCGAGCTGCGGAAGGCTCTCGGTCTTCCGTAAGGAAAAAGTGGGTCGCACTACCAATTCTCAGGAGTTTATGATGTGGCATTCAAGTTCAATCGGTCGAGCTGGATTCACCGTCATGTTCGGCGTCGCCTCGATGGCTCTGATTTCGCCTGTGGCGTTGAACGCCCAGACCGTGGCGAACAATCCGTATCACGCCCAGTACGGCTGGGCGAAAATGCCGGAGGGGATGCAGATCGGGGTGGCGAGTGGGGTATTCCCCGATCCTGATCGCAGGCACATCTGGGTGCTGTCGAGGTGTGGCGCGAATCACTGCGCGCTCGTACCTGACGTTGACCCGATCCTGAAATTCGACTTGGACGGGAATCTGGTGGACAGCTTTGGTGCGGGGAAGTTCTCTTGGCCCCACGGTTTCTTCTTGGATCACGAAGGATACTTGTGGGTGACCGAGGGCGCCCCGGTCGGCGACGGTCGACTGGTAGAAGGAACGAAGCGGGGCCTCGGACACCAGGTCTTCAAGCTCAGTAAGTCCGGAGAGGTGGTGATGACCTTGGGCGAGGCGGGAGTTGCCGGGGCCGATGAGAGTCATTTCAACGGACCCGCAGACGTGGTGGTCGCTCCCAATGGCGACATCTGGGTCGCGGACGGGCACCGCGGCGGCAATAACCGCATCGTCAAATTTTCGAGCGACGGCACGTTCCTTCTTCAAGTAGGCGGTGGCCCGGAATCCGTCAGTGGAAATCCGGGCAGTTTCAACGATCCGCACGGCATTACGATGGACGCTCAAGGCAGGGTCATCGTAGCAGATCGAGGCAACAACCGGACCCAGGTCTTCGACCGAGATGGGAACCTCCTGAAGGTGTGGACGCAGCTCGGTAGGCCGAGCACAGTCTTCGTGGACCATAACGACGTTCTCTACGCGGGCGATGGAATGTCTAATGAGCAGAATAACCCTGGGTGGGAGAGGGGTATCCACATTACACCGGCGGCCTCGGGATGGGTGACGGCGTTCATCCCAGACCGGGAGGTGCCCACCGGTACTGGAGTCGAGTTCCTGGGCGTGGATTTGGATGGAAACATCTATTCCGGCGAGGTCGGCCGCCAACGGTTGGTAAAGTACATCCGGACTAGGCCGTAAAGACGGTATATCTCAATCTGATTCAGCCAGCTGGAGGTCCACGGCGCGCTGCCTTCGGTCACCCGAGAGAAAAAAAGGAGTCCTGTCATGACGAAGTTCTTTTGGTTCAGGAGCGCATTGGTTGTTCCAGCATTTGCCGCCCTCCTCCTCCCCTCTGCGGCGGCGACGCAGCAGGTGCAGCTACTTGCTGGCGGTGACACCGAGTGGTCCCAGTTTCCGTACCAGCCTGCCGTCGCATACATACACGACGCCGGAGGCTTTCGGGTCCCCTACCTGAGGCTCGAGGAAAACTTGGACGCGATCCGCGACCGAATCGGGCCGGTGGAGTTCGACGTGACATACGCCCAGCGACACTTCCTCACCATCCAACATGATCTTGAATTCGCGACAGAGCAGGAGGAATGGCGCCACTCGTTCCAGCGCACGAGGGAGCTGATCCAGAGCGCTGACATCGCGTTCATAAATCTGGAGATGCCGATCTCGGACCGGGCCCAAATGCAGCAGACGTCGTCCGTGGGTGCGGTGGCCTACGCCGACGCTTTGGCTTGGGCCGGGTTCGATGTGATTTCTATTGCGAACAACCGCATGTTGGATGCCGAGATGATAGGGGTGCTTGACACCAGGGAGGCTCTTTCGCGTGCGGGCATCGGTGCGGTCGGTGGTGGCCGCAATCTGAAGGAGGCCCGTCTGCCGTACATCGTCGAGCGCAATGGATTGAGGGTCGCGTTTCTAGCCTACACGTCCGGGGTGAGCTGGTTTGGAGTGGACGGGTTCGCCCGCCCGGGCGGGGCGGGCGTGATGGCAATGGACCCGTTCCTGATCAAAGAGGACATCGAACGCGTGCGGGACGAGGTGGATTTCGTGGCCCTTTCCTTCCACTGGGGGGTGGGGTCCCGAGAGCCTCCGCAGGACATTCCCGAGGAGGCACGGAAATTCGCCCAAGAAATGATCGATGCGGGCGCCGACGTCATAATCGGTCACGGCTGCCACTGCTCCAAGGGTGTCGAGGTCTACAAGGGAGGGGTCATTCTCTACGCGACGGCCAACTACGCTTTTGGCCACAGCCACGACTACTTCGAGGACTACTATCTAACGCGCCTGACGCTGGAGCAGGGCTCGATTCCGCGGGTGGAGCTCCTGCCCACCGCTGGATTCGGGCTGGATGTTGTTCAGCCCTACACTCTCGAGGGTGAACGAGCCCAGAAGTTGCTTCGTAGGATTCAGGAGCTCAGCCGGCGATTGGATACGGAGCTGACCATTGAAGGCGACATCGGTGTGATTCGGCCGGGTCCCTTGCGGATGAGCGGTACGCCGTGATAGGCGGCTCCAACATTTGCCCCTGGTAGCGTGCCACGTTACGCTGCCACGATTCACCCAGGTACCGGGCGGACGTCAGGAGTCCGGACGGGAGATTCATCCTCTACCTCTTCGGAGGGCGTACTATGAAGCAGCTCAATTACGCAGTCATGGCCAGCCTACTGAGCATTGCGCTTACAGCCGCGTGCGCGGACTTGGGAGGTCGGGGAGCTGGAATGGAGGGTGAGGGAGACGCGGCGGCAGCTCTTGATAGGGTTGGCGCAATTGAGCGCTTGGCTGAACGGGGGATCCCCCGGATTCCTGCGAGCGGATCCGCCCCGAGCTTCGTCGTCGATCCGGGCTGGCCGAAGACCCTGCCGAACAACTGGCGAGTGAGCCAGATCGGCGGTCTGTTCGTCGATCAGCACGACAACATCTGGGTGTACCACCGGCCTCGGGCGCTTGACGCAAGCGCCGCCGCCGGCCTGGGCATCGCCGGCACAAACGAGGCCGGCGTCCCGGTGAGCGGCTTGGGGCATCCCAGGCCCTTTGGCGACCAACGTGCCGGATGCTGCGTTCCTGCGCCCTCGGTCCTCAAGTTCGACCCGGAAGGGAATCTGCTGGACGCGTGGGGTGGCCCGGCCGATCCAGGCTTCCTCGAAGAGAATTGCCGCGAGGAGGACGGCTGCTACTGGCCGGCCCGTGAACATGGAATCTTCGTAGACCACAACGACTTCGTCTACATCTCCGGAAACGGACAGAATTTCTTCGGCGAATTCCCGTGGGCGGCTACTTTCGGGGACGACTCGCAAGTCCTGAAGTTCACGACGGACGGCGAGTTTATTTACCAGATCGGGCATGCCGGTATGGAAGGTCCGGACAGCGAGGATATCGATGGTGGCCCCAACGGGACTCCGCAGCCTTATCTGGTAGCGGACATGACGGTCGATCCGGAGACGAACCTCCTTTACATCGCGGATGGTTATGGAAATCGGCGCATTCTGATCGTCGACGCCGAGACGGGCCAGTACGTGGGTCACTTCGGCGCCTACGGGCAGAACCCAGTGGACGATCCCGATGGCACGGATTTAGACCCCTATGACTCCGGCCCGTGGAGCGCCGATTATCTGGCCGGCAATATGAAGCCAATGTTTTTCCGGGGTCCGTTGCACTGTGCGAAGGTCAGTCTCGACGGATTGTTGTACGCCTGCGACCGGGGCAACAATCGCGTCCAGATATTCGACGTGAACCAGGTCGGTGGAGTGTGCAGCAACCCCAACGCGGAGCCCGGCGTGTGTGGTTTCGTGGGTGAGGTCCACATTGCTCCGCATACGGCGAGTGGCACTTCGGGGGCGGTGAACTTCTCCACCGATCCTGCGCAGAGCTGCCTCTACGTCGAGGATCTGGCCAACGGCACCATCTACATCCTCAACCGGGAAAACCTGCACGAACTGGACCGTATCGGTCGGTCGGGTCGCCAGATCGGCGAGTTCCACTGGGTCCATGTCGTCAGCATCGATTCGCAGGGCAACCTCTACACTGGAGAGGTCGACACCGGCCAACGGATCCAGAAATTCCTGCGTTATGGGGAGGAGACCGGATGCAGTGGCACCGGTAGTGCGGATGTAGGTCTGTATAACCTGAATAGGTGAGCCTTCGTGACCGGCTCGCGGAATCGGGCCGTGGCGAGTTGAGGTCCTGTCGTGCACAAGCGAGTTACGCTGCGTCGTATCTCGTCTTGATCTTCTCAGCTTCGCTCGTATCGGCTTCGACCACAGCCGCCCAGGTGGGCTCCGTGGATGGCCGCAAGCAGGCGACGGTGGCCCGCGTGCCATCGAATTCGATCCGGGTCGACGGGCGTCTCGACGAAAGCGTGTGGGCCTTGGCTGCCCCGGTCGCCGACTTCGTCCAGAAGGAACCGATTGAAGGAGCGCCCCCCACCGAGCAGACCGAAATCCGGTTCGTCTACGACGACAACGCACTTTACGTCGGCGCCCGCATGTTCAGCAGCACGGGTCCATCGGGAATCCAGGCGCCGCTCGGCCGGCGAGATAGCCCGTATACTCCGCAGCGTCGATCCGGCGGCCAAGGTGGCGGCCGCGGTCGGGGCGGCGGGCGGGTCGTCTCGAGCAGCGACGGCAATGCTCAGCTCGCCGAGTACATCCTCATCTCCCTGGATACCTACCTCGACCGTCGTACGGCGTACAGCTTTGGCGTGACGGCCTCGGGCGTGCGGCTCGACCACTATCACCTCTCCGACAGCGAAGCGAGCATCGATCAGCGATTCGATCCGGTTTGGGAGGCGTCGGTGACGATCGATCAGGAGGGATGGACCGCTGAGATGTGGATTCCGTTCACCCAACTGCGTTTCATCGAGGGGCGCGAACAGACTTGGGGCTTGAACGTACACCGCTGGATCCCGTCGAAGAACGAAGACGACTACTGGGTGGCTGTGCCTCGAACGGAGGACTTTTGGGCTTCGCGCTTTGGCGAGCTCCGGGGAATCCGGGCTATCGACCAGAGCACCCGGCTCGAGGTGCTGCCCTACGTAACGGGCGGGTCAACAGTCCGGGGCAATACCGATCCTGCGAATCCATTTACCGACGCGCTCAACCTGGAGGGGCGGATCGGGGCAGACTTCAAGATGGGAGTGGGGCCCAATCTGACGCTGGATGCCACGGTGACACCGGACTTCGGGCAGGTGGAGGTGGATCCCGCCGTCGTCAACCTCAGCGACCGCGAGGTAATCTTTCCCGAGCGACGTCCATTCTTCACTGAGGGAAGCGCCCTGCTCAACGGTCCGACCACCAACTATTTCCATTCGCGGCGAATCGGAGCGACTCCGCAAGGGACGGCAGCGGGCGACTTCGTCGATTTCCCGGGCGTTGCGACCATCCTGGGAGCCGCGAAGCTGACCGGACGGCTCTCCACCGGCACGTCGGTGGGCGTCCTGGGAGCTGTCACGGGGGCGGAACACTCGCAAACCTTCGACCTCGCGTCCGGAACGTTCGACGAAGTACGTGTCGCACCTCGAACCGTTTACGGTGTGGTACGGATCCAACAGGAGTTCGGCGCGGCTGGATCGACGGCGAGCCTCATCGCGACCGGCGTTCAACGCGACCTCGAACCCCGTGATCCCCTGGCAGCACTGCTGCGTCGCCATGCGCTGATGGTGGGCGGCGAGGCCCTACTGCGGCTCGGTGGAGGTGCCTACGAGGTTTCAATCAGTGGAGGTCTCACTCGCGTCGATGGAGACAAGGAAGCCATCCTGCGCGCTCAGCGAGCGAGCGAGCGGTACTTTCAACGGCCCGACGCCACCCATGTGGAGGTGGACCCGAACAGACTCAGCATGACCGGGGGCAAGGCCACGGTGGACGCCCGAAAGGTCAGCGGCACCCACTGGCTTTGGGATACCTCAGTCGACTTCGAATCCCCCGACCTTGTCCTCAACGACGTGGGGCGTCTGGGCACGGGCGATGGGATCATGGCTCGGACGGGGCTGACCTATCGTGAGACCCAGCCTGGGGAACGGCTCAGAAGCTATCGTTTCAGGGTCGGTCAGACCTCCGAATGGAATTATGGTGGCGAGCGCCAATTCACGAGATTGAGCTCCGATGCCGCACTCACGTGGAGCAACTTCTGGACGACACGCGTATCGACGCAATTCAGCACACGCGCCCAGGATCATCGCCTGACAAGGGGAGGTCCGTCGGTTGGAACGGCGCGAGGCTGGTCGTCGTCGATCGATCTCGAAAACAACCCTACGGACCAGACCCGGTGGAGTGCCGCCCTGCAGTACGGACGGGACGAGTGGGGAGGGATGACCGGGGGCGTCGAAGGAAGCATCGCGATGGTTCCCGGGCCACGGTGGCAGCTGTCACTCCGACCCTCGTATGAACGCGAGGTGAATCCGAGACAGTACGTGACCGAGCTGAGCGGAGGGGCGCCGGCTACGTACGGCAACCGGTACATCTTCGGATTCATCGATCGCACCACGCTCGCCACGGAGGTACGCGTGAACTTCACCCTCATGCCCGACCTCAACCTGGATCTTTACGCCCAGCCCTTCGCGGCGAGCGGTCGTTATTACGACTTGGGCGAGCTACCTGAGCCACGCAGCCGGAATCTAAGGACCTACGGTACGGATGGAACGACCCTCGAGCGCCGCCCAGACGGAGATTACGAAGTCACCGACGGCGTGGATACGTTCCTTCTTACGAATCTGGATTTCAACGTGCGCTCTTTCCGCAGCACCAGTGTTCTCCGGTGGGAGTGGCGCCCCGGGAGCACGCTCTACGTCGTTTGGCAGCAGGATCGCTCGGGTCTCGAAGAAATCGGCGCACGCGCGGGTCCGGGCGACTTGTTCGGGTCACTCACGGCTTCCGGCGACAACTTTTTCGCCGTCAAAGTGAGTTATTGGCTGGGCGTTTAAATCAATGGCCGCTGCTTTGCGGAAAAAAATGGTGTGACGTATTCTACCTTGGCGTCCACCATCGGGAGCGTTCTGGAAGGGAAGAGTTACGATGTCACTACATACTTGCAAGAGACCGAGTCTCCTCCTGTCACTGATCATCGGTCTGATATCACTTTCGGCAGTGACAACCCACGCGCAGGGCCGAGTGGAGCCTATCAACGATCTCCCACATCCCTATGAAACCACGAGAAATTGGGGCACGCTGGGGGGGGAAAGGGAATTGGGGTCGACGAGCGGGATTCACGTCGATCGTGACGGCAGGTCCATTTGGGCTTTCGAGAGGTGCGGTGGAGGTTCCTGCATCGGTTCTGGTGTGGATCCCATCCTCAAATTGGATGAGTCCGGAAACCTCCTTCGTTCCTTCGGCGCGGCGATGTTCGTATACCCGCACGGCATCCATGTGGATCGGGACGGAAACGTGTGGGTGGCTGACGCCCGAGGCCCGAGTGAGCGAGAAATTGAGAGGTACCCGGACGCGAGACGGAAGGGCCAGCAGGTCGTCAAATTCAGTCCGGAAGGTGAGGTCCTCTTGATACTGGGAACGCCAGGCGTCACCGGAGACCCACCACGAGCCTTGACCGAGCCGACGGACGTTGTCACCGCTCCGAATGGCGACATCTTTGTCGCCGAAGGCCACGCCGGGACGGGGGTCGCACGTGTCTCGAAGTTTGCACCCGACGGGACGTTCATCAAGAGCTGGGGATCGTTGGGGTCCGACCGGGGCGAATTCAGGGTGACCCATAATCTTGCCATGGATTCGCAGGGCCGACTCTTCGTGGCCGATCGGCTGAACTACAGAGTCCAGATCTTCGATCAGGAGGGGAATCTCCTCGACGTGTGGAAGCAGTTCGGTCAACCGAGCGGGCTCTACATCGACGACAACGACGTGCTTTACGTGGCCGACTCCCACTCCTGGGGGCCCAACAACAGG
The DNA here is from genome assembly GCA_965248195.1 of Longimicrobiales bacterium. Lineage (GTDB taxonomy): Bacteria > Gemmatimonadota > Gemmatimonadetes > Longimicrobiales > Gaopeijiaceae > UBA822. Next base: position 1,272,147 of record CBDFIQ010000001.1, read on the forward strand.
GGGTGGAGGAAGGGCATCAGGATCGGGAGCGTGCGCGACGGGACGGTTAAATATTTTTTGCCCGATCTCGAGTCGACCACTCACGCCAACAGCGGAGCGGAGGGCGTCACGGCCGACGCACAGGGCAATGTGTATGGGGGGATCGTGCGCAGGCGAGGGATAGAGAAACACGTTCTACGCAATTAGTCCGGAATCTTAACATGACGAGGAAAACCATGACTCCACTCCTGAACGGCTCCAGCCTCTCGCTTGTCCGGCTCGGCTCGATCACCGCTGTCTCGCTCATGTTGTTCTTGGGTGCGGGAAGTGTGGTCACCGCCCAGGAGCCCTACAACCCCCGTGGAGAGTGGCGGTATTGGGGAGGGGGCCCATGGACCACTCGTTACTCGCCCTTGGACGAGATCAACGCTGACAACTTCGAGGATCTCGAGGTGGCCTGGCTCTGGAGGGGCGACAACTTTGGCCCCAGTCCAGACTACGTTTTTCGGTCGACACCCATCTACGTCGACGGAAAGTTATTCACCGTGGCCGGAGCGCGCCGGACGGTGGTCGCTATAGATCCCTCCACAGGCGAGACCCTGTGGAGCTTCCGGGAGCCCCACACGCTTCGCTACGACCGCTCGGAGCGGTACAACTACGGCAAGGGCGTGGCCTACGCGGAAGTGGATGGCCGCGGTGTGATCTACGTGACCACGCCTGCGTTCTTCCTTCACGCTCTCGACGCTGAAACGGGCCGGCCACTGGAGGGCTTCGGAGCGAGGGTGCCGATCGACGGATTCCCCGAAACGGGCACGGTGGACCTCCTGGCGGACCTCGGCCATCCCTATGACCCGCATGAGGGAATCGACCGGCGCGTCGGCAACATCACCGCTTCTTCGCCGCCCATCGTTGTGAACGGCGTGGTGGTTATTGGAAACTCCTCCTCTCGAGGCCGCTACAACACCCGCATAGAAAACGTGCCTGGGGATATTCTGGCTTATGACGCGCGGACCGGTGAACACCTATGGAAGTTCAAGACCATTCCTGGGCCCGGCGAATTCGGCCACGACACGTGGGAGAACGACGCTTGGTCCTGGACTGGCAACGTCAATGCTTGGCCCCCTCTGTCCGCCGACCCGGAGTTGGGCCTCGTCTACATTCCCACCGATGCGCCGACAAACGACTACTACGGCGGGTTCCGCCCAGGCGACAACTTATTCGCCAACAGCATCGTCGCCCTGGACGTGCAGACTGGGGAACGGGTGTGGCACTTCCAGACGGTCCACCACGACGTATGGGACTGGGACCAGCCAGTGGCACCCAACTTGGTCGACGTCACGGTAAACGGGCGGAGGATCAGGGCATTGGTGCAGACAACGAAACAAGCGTTCGCCTACGTACTGGATCGGGCGACGGGTGAGCCTGTGTGGCCAATCGTTGAGCGCCCCGTCACGCCGTCGGAGGTCCCCGGCGAGCAGCTCTCGCCGACGCAGCCGCACCCGACTCTACCGGCTGGCTACGAGCTTCAGGGAATTACAGAGGACGACCTCATCGATTTTACTCCTGAACTCCGGGAAATGGCACTCGAGATCGCGAGCGAGTTTCAGCTCGGACCGCTGTTCACACCGGCCTTGCCTGTGGACAATGCTGCCGGGCTCCGAGGGTCGGTCACTTGCCCGGGGAGTGGAGGTGGGACGAACATTGCTGGCGGTGCCGCGGTGGATCCAGAGACGGGAATCATGTATGTGGCATCCGTCAAGGGGTGCAGCGGTAGGGCCATGGTTCCGGGAACCGAGCGGGACGTTCCGGAGTCCATCTTCACCTTCGGTGAGACGGTCTCGGAATGGGCTGCGGGCGGTGGCGGCTTCGGCAATGTGGACGGTCTCCCGATCTTCAAGCCACCGTACGGCCGGATCACCGCCATCGATCTGAACACCGGCGAGCACCTCTGGTGGATCCCCAACGGAGACACTCCGGAACGGATCAGGAATCACCCCCGACTTCAGGGGATAGAGCTTCCGAATACCGGGCAGGGGAGTCATGCCACGGTACTGGTGACCGAGAGCCTCCTCATGTACGGAGAGGGCCGCGGGGGAGAGCCCCATTTCCACGCAGTGGACAAGCGCACGGGGGAGCGGCTTGGAACGATCGAGCTTCCGGCACCATCCAGTACTGCTCCCATGACGTTCTTGCACGAGGGTCGACAGTACATCGTCGTTCCGATCGCGTCGGGGCAGGCGGGGATTGCTGGGTCGCTTATTGCGGTACGGCTTCCGTGACGGCGCCTGCTGGCCTCTATCTATTCCCGCCCGTGTTCGTTTCAATCAGGATCACCCCATTGGACGCATTCGCGAACTGGGCGCCGGCGGAAGGACCCCGGAGGACGCGGATACGCGCTACTACACTCGCAGGAATGAGCTCTAAGACATGGAGAAAGGAGGATCCGGAGCGCCCGTCATACGCTAGAGCGCCATCGACATAAATGGCGGGATCATTCGTCAGGGATATCGAAGTCGCACCCCGGATTCGAATCTGGACCCCGCTGCCCAGTGCGCCATCTTGACCCCTGATCTCCAGGCCGGGGACCTTCTCGGCGAGGAGATCGGCCGCAGTATGCGAAAGGTCGGTGTCGCTAAGGACGACCTCCGCCACGGAAGACCCGGAGCGCCTCGACGCCCGCTGGGCGACCACCACAAGCTCTTCCAGAACCACCTCGACGCGGCCGAGACGGATCTGAACAAGGCCCACCTCGGCCGGCGTGACTTCAATTTTCTCTACCACCGAAGTGTAGCCGGGTAGCTCAGCCCGTAGAGTGATCTCACCTGCACTGAGATCGGAGACCAGGAACCCTCCGTTCTCGTCAGAGACCGTCTTGAAATCCGTATTGATCACCGAAACGACAGCGCCCGCAAGGGACGCACCGCTCGTTCCGTCCACGACAACGCCGACCAGGACACCACGAGCCTGGGCACCGAGAGGGAAGTTCGGAACGATGAGCAATGCCCCCAAAACGACGACGGCACGCAGGACCGGAACTTCTCGAACTGTGAAAATGACAGCCCCCCGTCGGATAAAGGTACGGAGCACTCGCAATGGCCCCGAATGGTGCTGGCTAGCCCGCGGGCCCCAGACTCTGTTCATAAATCTGTACCCGGTGACGAAGCGAAAAGTGCCCCGCTGGCTCGTCCGGACTGCGTCTCTGGGGCCTCCTGATCCGACCGGATCGGCGACCCAGACCGTCAGCTCGCTGAAGGCCGAGTTAGAGGCATAGAAACGAAGTAAGTGGAACCAAAAGGAGCCTCTCCATGGACATAGAGAGGCTCCTCTGGTCCCCACCGGCGTAAATACCAGTTAAGAAACCCAGTAAAGCTAGTCCTTAGCCACCGCCCTGCTGCGCGACCGTCTGGACCTCTCTTTCAGCCTTGAGCGTCTCGTAACCCTCATCGTCGAGGTGAGTTACGGCTATCCAGGCATGCGACATCTCGTCGGCCGTGCGGCTGCCCCGCCCGACCCAAACCTCCGGATCGGGGTTGTACGGATTGTTTTCCGTATTGTCATACCATGCGGTGAGAATCATGACCGCACCGGTGGGCACCAACGGCGCCACATCCTCTTCGTACAGGTGGCTCAGGTGCCAATGCGCATTCCAATTGGAGATCATACTCACCATCTCCCGCTCGCCCGTCTCCGGGTAGAAGATCTCCAAGGACTTAGCGACCAGCCTCAGGTGCCCGTGTGGCTGGAAGCTGTCGATACGGACCGGGTGGTCCCACGTGTGGAACCCCTGGGTCATCGCAGTCCCGTGGGGAGCAATATCGAGGTCGCCCTCTAAGCGGTAATTGCGCAAACTCTGCTCATACTCGGGCTCATAACCCTCGGGATAAAGCCAGAAGGCGACCGACATCACGTCGTCCACGACCTCTTCGCCCATGGGGTAGAGGTGGATGCTCCAGCGCACATAGGAGTCGACAGGAAGCAGCCGCGCGGCGTCACTCGGGACAATCTCCCCGAGTTTTCCAAGCGCGTATTCGGTGAAACGACCACGCTGGCTCTTCAGCTCACCGTCTTCCATGACGCTCATGGTGGTGTTGGCGTGGTGCACGACCTTATAACCCTCCAGGGACGGCTTGACCTCGATGGCCCTGATATACCGAGGCGTAGTGTTCCCGATGGGAACGAGGGGCTCCCACCACAGGTCTTGGCCATCGGCCGGAACCGTAATGGGCTTCGACTCGACCACGATGTCCGGCTCTCCGTAGTCGTACTCGGCCGCCAGCCGCCACTCGCCGAGGTCAGGGAATCTCCGGGGGGGGGGCATGTCCGCCGGGTCGCCCTCGACGGCGCCCTGGTCGACCCACTGGGCGATCGTCTCGATGTCTTCCGAAGACAGACGCTTGTCACTCTTCAGGGCCTGAACGCCCACATCGGTATCGTAGTGATACGGCGGCATTTGCTGCGTGGTCACCTTGAGCTTGATCAGCGGTGCGTACAGCTTCGCCTGCTCGTAGGTAATCAGAGACATGGGCCCGATCGAGCCATCCCGATGGCACAGCTGACAGTTCTGCTGAAGAATCGGGGCTACGTCCCTCGTGAACGTGACGTGAGCCATCTCTTGGGAGAGGGCCTGTCCGTGAAAGGATGCGAGGGCGACGCTGACCACCGCGGGCACGCTAGCCCAGCCAACTCTCCGCCTCCATGAATCGGATCTCTTCTCTCTCATCTTCCTCTCCTTTTATGCGGCAGGATCGTCACCGCAATGCAATTGCCCCCCCCAAAACACCACTCCAATATGATTCTCAGCGACGGAGCTTGCTCACGTCACTGGACTCGACAGCACTAAAACGAGGTAAATCCCGGTATCTCACCACACCATCACACTACCTTCTGGCATTGTCAAGTGTTCCTAACCAAACAAACCTGAGGGCCCCGTTCGGGCCCCCGTAAGCGTACTTCGCCAACACCTCAGCCTCCTCTCCGGCTAAATATTGTGCCGTCAGGATCCGCCGCTGCCGGGCCGAAAACGACAGGGCCGCGTAGCGAGCGGTAGGCCGCTAAGGGGATACCGTTACGCGGATGTACCCGTTCGTCCAGCAACATTGGTCGCCGGGGGAGCCTTCGAGGGGGTTAAAGCTATCGACGCGGACGCGCAGGATGTATGTGCCGGGTTCGCCGAACGTCGCCGTCGTTGTGGCTTCACCATCTTCGTCGGGCTCCGGCTCCCCGCGTTCACCATCTTCGTCGGGCTCCGGCTCCTCGCCAAACTCTGCCGGACTAGGTCCCTGATGCGTGTACCATTTCACACCAGGAGTAATACGCTCTCGATCACTCCCTACCCCCCGGGCCTCCGGGTCAAACCGATCAGCGACCCAGACCGTCAGCGTCAGCGGTGTGCCGACGGACGCGGCCATGGGAAGGGGATTCCGAACGCTTCCAATCGGGCTCTCTCCCTCTAACGCCACTGGATCGGTAGCGGGATTGCCGGATGTAGACATCGGGCCCCAGAGTTCGAGCCCATTCCGGCTCAACTTGAGCATCGGGGGCAGGGAGCCCATCGCCATCGCACCGTGACTGAGGGCATAGGCGCCTATCCCGATCCTTCCCGGGACTGAATGTGTCACGCCATGAGCGGTAATCGTCCAGACCACCCTGCCGCCGCTTTCCGCAAAATCCCCCGGCAAGGTGATGGTGAAGACACCATTATCCCGACGCGGCGAGAAGAGAGTAGGTTGTGTCCCATTGAACTCGGCTGGTTCGATAGAGTTGTCCGGCCCGACGGGGAGGCTCACTACCTCTTCCCGATTGCGGTTGAAGTATCCGAATGAGACCGTATAGGTGCCGTTCGCATTCGGGTACCATCCCTCAAAAAAAGGGGTTACAGCGAGACCGTGGGTAGCCAAGTTTCGCTGCTGCGCTGACAGCGGCCTTCTATCCTGTGCGTCCAGGGGTGCCCAACTCAGAACGGCAAGCGCCAGTGCGAGGCATCCGACGCATACACGGTGCTTCATCATCGACTCCTTATTCATCAATGTGGCTTTCACTCAACTCTACGGCGACACGCCCGCTCGCTGAAGGCCGAGTCCGGGGCGTAGAAACGAAATAAATGGGGACCAGAGGAGCCTCTCGATAAACATGAGAAGCTCCTCTGGTCCCTACCGGCGTAAAACGCTAGTACAACAACACCTACCTACTCCTAGCCGCCGCCCTGCTGCGCGACCGTCTGGACCTCTCTTTCAGCCTTGAGCGTCTCGTAACCCTCATCGTCGAGGTGAGTTACGGCTATCCAGGCATGCGACATCTCGTCGGCCGTGCGGCTGCCCCGCCCGACCCAAACCTCCGGATCGGGGTTGTACGGATTGTTTTCCGTATTGTCATACCATGCGGTGAGGATCATGACCGCACCCGCGGGCACCAACGGCGCCACATCCTCTTCGTACAGGTGGCTCAGGTGCCAATGTGCACTCCAATTGGAGATCATACTCACCATCTCCCGCTCGCCCGTCTCCGGGTAGAAGATCTCCAAGGACTTAGCGACCAGCCTCAGGTGCCCGTGTGGCTGGAAGCTGTCGATACGGACCGGGTGGTCCCACGTGTGGAACCCCTGGGTCATCGCAGTCCCGTGGGGGGCAATATCGAGGTCGCCCTGTAAGGCGTAACTGCGCAAACTCTGCTCATGCTCGGGCTCATAACCCTCGGGATAAAGCCAGAAGCCGACCGACATCACGTCGTCCACGACCTCTTCGCCCATGGGGTAGAGGTGGATGCTCCAGCGCACATAGGAGTCGACAGGAAGCAGCCGTGCGGCGTCACTCGGGACAATCTCCCCGAGTTTTCCAAGCGCGTATTCGGTGAAACGACCACGCTGGCTCTTCAACTCACCGTCTTCCATGACGCTCATGGTGGTGTTGGCGTGGTGCACGACCTTACGGCCCTCCACGGAAGGCTTGACCTCGATGGCCCTGATATACCGAGGCGTAGTGTTCCCGATGGGAACGAGGGGCTCCCACCACAGGTCTTGGCCGTCGGCCGGAACCGTAATGGGCTTCGACTCGACCACGATGTCCGGCTCGCCGTAGTCGTACTCGGTCTTCAGCCGCCAATCGCCGAGGTCAGCGAACCTCCGGGGCGGGGGCAGGTCCGCCAGGTCGCCCTCGACGGCGCCCTGGTCGACCCACTGGGCGATCGTCTCGATATCTTCCGGAGACAGACGCATGTCACCCTTCAGGGCCTGAATGCCTACATCGGTATCGTAATGATACGGCGGCATTTGCTGCGTGGTCACCTTGAGCTTGATCAGCGGTGCGTACAGCTTCGCCTGCTCGTAGGTAATCAGAGACATGGGCCCGATCGAGCCATCCCGATGGCACAGCTGACAGTTCTGCTGAAGAATCGGGGCTACGTCCCTCGTGAACGTGACGTGAGCCATCTCTTGGGAGAGGGCCTGTCCGTGAAAGGATGCGAGGGCGACGCTGACCACCGCGGGCACGCTAGCCCAGCCAACTCTCCGCCTCCATGAATCGGATCTCTTCTCTCTCATCTTCCTCTCCTTTTATGCGGCAGGATCGTCATTGCCGTCAGCATCCCAACTCGCGATTACGGTAGCCGCAGTGCCACCAGCGCCGCAGGGGTCCGTCCGCCGGTCTGCACCACGATGAACTGTTTCCCTTCGTGCATGTACGTCATCATGCCGTACTGGCCGGCGCCTGGCAGATCGATGGTCCCCAAGCGCTCACCCGTCAGCTTGTCCACGGCATGGAGACGCGCCTCACCACCCCCGCCCTCGGCCGTCAACAGCAGCGTCTTCGTGACCATCGTGATGGCCTTCGAGGTCTGGCCGGTGTTAGGCAGGTCCACCCCTTGCAGTGCCGGATGGTTCCTGATTCGCTCGGGCGTGTCCCCGTTGGGGATCCACCAAAGGTGCTCCCCCGTGTTCATGTCGATGGCCGTGATCCGGCCGTAAGGGGGCTTCATTATCGGAAGGCCTTGAGGGCCCCTGAAGTCTCCGCGATCGATGACGGCATATCCCGAGTATGTCGTGCCCGTGGTCATGAAGTTGTCGGGTTCATCGATGTCGCGGCCGGGGACGAGCCTTTCGGATCTGCACCCCTTGTTGGACGACACATAGAGGATCCCGGTCTCCGGATCAGCGGATGTCGGACCCGGGATGTTGGTCGCGCCCGACGGACAGCTGACGAACGAGCGTAGGCCGGATGGATGGCCCACCTGGATCGGCGGGTTAAAGATGGGTCCGATCCGGTAGTTCTGAATGATCCCAAGTGCATCTAGGCGGAGCTCGGGCGTGAAGTCGATCAGCTGGTCCTCGGTGAGCCCCTGCTCTTCGTACGCCAGCGGCCACGTGGGAAAAGGCTGGGTGAGAGACAGTTGCTCACCGGGAACCTCAGACTGGGGCACCGGGCGTTCCTCGATGGGCCAAATCGGCTCGCCGGTCTCCCGGTTGAAGGTGTAGGCCCAGCCCTGCTTGGTGGTCTGGACCAGGATCGGCGTCGGCTCTCCGTCCACCGTGACGTCCAGCAGGACCGGGGCGGTGGGATTGTCGAAGTTCCAGATGTCGTGATGAACGGTCTGGAAATGCCACACTCGCTCTCCAGTCTGGACGTCGAGGGCGATGACGCTTGTGCCGAACAGGTTGTCTCCCGGGCGGAAGCCGCCATAGAAGTCTATCGTGGGCGGGTTGGTGGGAACATACACAATGCCCAGCTCGGGGTCGGCCGACATGGGGGCCCACGACGAGACATCCCCAGTGGTCAGCCATGCGCCGTTCTCCCACGTGTCATGGCCGAATTCGCCCGGCCTCGGGATGACGTGGAATTTCCACAGGAACTCACCGGTCCGGGCATCGTAGCCCATGATGTCGCCTGGAACGTTCTCGGTTCGCGTCTGGTTGTACCCCTGTTCGTGGGAATTACCTACCACTATCACGTTGTTCACCACGATGGGCGGCGACGAACTGGTCACCATCCCGATTTCCCGGGGGATTCCTGCGTAATGGTCGAGCGGCTGGCCGAGCTCCTCAAAGGGAAGCCAGTCCCTGACCAGATCTTCCAACGCGTCCACGACCCCGGTCTCAGGAAAGCCCTCTATCGGTACGGGCCTTCCGAATCCCTCCAGGTGCTGGCCGGTCTTGGCGTCGAGTGCGTGGAGGAAGAAGCCGGGAGTCGTGATGTAGATCACCCCGCGGCCATCGACCTCGGCGTAGGTAACTCCCTTTCCATAGTTCTGCCGCATGGAGCGCTCAAACCGAAACGTGTTGGGCTCGCGGTATGTCCAAAGGATTTCACCCGTAGCAGCGTCCATGGCGACCAACTGTCGCCGCGAGCTGACAGCCGTGTAGAGGATGCCGTCGACGAAGGTTGGCGTGGACTTGGAGGCGAAGGTGACCGTGGGGGCAAAGTTGTCCGCTCGCCAGATCCAAGCGACCTCCAGATCCTCGAAGTTGCTGGCGTCGATCTGGTCCAGGGGCGAATACCGCGTATGGGCCGCGTCCCCACCCAGGTAGTGCCATTCTCCGTTCTCCGTCCCAGGTCCACCCTGCCCGACGAGGGAAGCCGGTGCTGCCAGCAGAACGCTGAATGCGAGGGCAAGATACAATCCATTTGTACTCTGTCTGAGCTGTGGCTGGTCTCCTCTGGACATCTTCATTCGCTCCTCAACAGATTAGAAGGAACTCTTCCGGGCCGCGATTAGAAGGAACTCTTCCGGGCCGCGATTAAGCAGAATACGAGCCCTACCAAAGGGCGTCAAGATAACATAGGGGTGTCCCTTGCCCCCTCCAGGAGCCGAGTGCATACTCTTCCAGTCGGGACGTCGCAGAGACGTCCAAACGTTCCACGCGCATGGACCCAGACGCAGGCACTTCCCGCCGTGGCTGACGTCATCGGCGAGTCCGCAGGACTATACTAAGCGCATTCAACAGGCAGGGACGAGATGAAAGTCGATCGAGGACCGATCCTCGCCGCGGTGGTGACTGCGGTGGTTGTGAGCCTGGCAGCATGTGTCTCACCTTTTGAGCCCGAGAGTGAGCCGGAGGAGGTGCTAGAGGAAGACCAAACGGATTTTAGAGTGGTTCAAGTCTACTCCGGCAGGATACTGGTTCTCCTGCTCTCTTAGCACCACAGAATCTGCTGCGCTTCCGCCCCGCTTGCCCAGTACACATTTCGTGGACGCTTGTGCTGCGGCTCGTGGACGCTTGTGCTGCGGCGGGCTCTTCGGAACAACTCACCTCCCTTGCTGCACCCTAATGCGCAACTCCACACCGAGTGGCGTGGACCGCGCCCGAGTTAGGGCGCGGTCCACGGCAGGGCCAAGTGCGTGTGGTCAGCACCTGGTCGGGGCCGCATCTTTTGCGCACGGCCGGCGAACGTCTCCGCCCAGTAGAGATTCCCTTCGGTATCCATGTGAAACCCGTGGATTCCCCAGTTGAACCCGGGCGCCAACCCGTACGTACCAAACGCGTAGATCAGCTTCCCGGTGAGGTCGTACTTCAACATCTTGTTGGTCACCCCGTCGGCGACCCAGAGATACCCGTCCGAGGACATCTGGAGGACGTACGGCGAATTGATGTCCGGCCACACATCCAGGAAGTTGCCATTCTCGTCAAAGACTTGAATTCGACTGTTTGAGCGGTCGGCGACATACACACGCCCGTTCTGGTCGGCGGCAATCCCGTGAGGCAGGTTGAACTGGCCAGGACCCGTGCCGGGCTCGCCCCAGGCCATGACGAAGTCGCCGTTCCCGTCAAACTTCACGACGCGGGTGTTCACGTACCCGTCGCTGACGAAAGTCGAGCCGTCGGGGAGGAAGGCGATAGCGGTCGGCCGGTTGAAGTGGGTGTCGTCGTTCCCGGGCTCCAGTCGCTGGCCGAGGGTGAGGACCAGCTCTTCACCGTCATTGGTGAACTTGAAAACCTGGTGGAGCTGGTCGTCCACCACCCAAACGTGTTTTTCGGGATCGTACGGGTTGATGGCCACCTGGTGCGGTCCACGCCCACCCGGGAATAAGTGGTCCCACTGCTCCCAGCTCTCTATGATCTTGCCGCTGGCATCGACGACGTAGATGCAGTTGACGAATCGATTGCCACCGATCGCACGGTTGCCAGGGGTTGCGGCGATGGCGTCCCAGCCTGGCTCGACCCCTTCCGGCCTGGGGAGCTCGCCCCGCTGCACCACGAAGATCCTGTCCGGCGACTCCGCGAAGATGCCCGTGGTGGCGCCCCAGACCCAGTCTTCATGACCGGGCAGCGGCTGCGGCCAGTTGGTCTGGACCTCGTAGGGACCGTTCAGGTACGGGTCTTCGCCCCCTTTCTCCTGTTCCCCAGCGGAGGTGTCCAGATTCGCGGCTGGCGAGTCACCGCCACACGCCGACAACGAACCAAGCAGTAGGACCACGGTGAACGTAATCATCGATGAGCGCGCCATGAGTGACATCCTTTCGCACGTGATCAGGCGACTTCGACCCCGTTCGTACTGAGCCCGATGGGTCATCAAGAACCAGCTCAATACTATCCTCGTGTGCTCGATAGGGATAGGCAAGATCGGGGCCGGTAGCGCACGCCGCGCTCCTGTGATGCCTATACGTAACTCCGAGTGCCCGTCGAGCGCCTTGGACCCCGCACCTCACTTCAAAAGACCGGGCTCACTCGTTGATGGAGCTCAGGATCAGCTCGATGAATTCGCTAAAATGCTGCCCTTCGATCCAACGGACCACGACCAGCAGGTCGTTCTCCTGGTCGACGTAGATCCGGTTTATTCCGGCGCCGGAGTGCCAAAACGCCGTCTCCGGCGCGGCTGGCACCGCGCGACGGCCGGTGTTCAGGCTGAAGTTCATGAAGCCGTAACCCGGATTCACTTGCCCCGGCGTGCGCGCCATGGCAAGCCACTCTTCGGAAATGATCTTGCGATCCTTCCAGTGTCCGTCACGCAGCGTCAAGTATCCGAAACGGGCCATATCCCGGGCGCTGATCATCATGCCCCCGCCGTAATGCGCTCCGCCCGCCACGGACTGCATCTGCATCCCATCGATGACCACCCACGAGTTCTCATAGCCGAACCAGCGCCACGTGTTGGACGCACCGATCGGATCCATCACGTACTCCTTCAGCACCTGCGGAAGGGGGCGCCGCCACACTTGCAGTGTTGCTAACGCTAGAGCGTTCACCCGTACATCGCTGTACTTGTAAACCGCTCCCGGCTCGTTCCTCGGGCGGTTGATCCATTCCTCGACCACCTGCAGACCTTCGCTTTCCTCGGGACGGTCCGCCCAGTCAGGGAGGTCCCACATGACTCCCTCCCAGTCGCTCGTCTGCCGTAGCATGTGGTCCCAGGTGATCTTCCGATTGTGCTGCGTATCGAACGGCGCCAACGGACGGAGCTCGTCGATTCGGCTCCAGTTGCCTTGGACGGGGCGGGCCGGCAAAGCCCGAACGATCGGTGCCATATATTCGTGGACCGGGTCGTGGACACTGCGGATCATGGCCCGATCATGCGCAAGGCCCACGACGGAGGAGAGGAAACTTTTCGTAACACTTTGGGTGATATCTACCCGCTCTGGCTCGCCCCACTCAGCGACGATGTACCCGTGCCGTACGATCATGCCCGTTGGCTCGCCCCGGTTCCCCATCGGGCCAACCAGCTGATATAGGGGCTGGTGGTTTCTGCGTGCCTGATAGAAAGGGAGATCCCTGCCTCTGCCTTCGTTGGCGGGATCGGTGGCAACGTCGATTGCTGCCCGGATCAGATCGGCATTCATCCCGACCTCCTCGGGACGCCGGGTTTCCCAGTCGGGTCCCGGCCCGGGAAAGTATACCGACTGTTGAGTTGCAGCCGACTTCGCCGTGATCAGGAGCGCTGCCACGGTCAAGACCGGAGTCAGACCGGCCAGGAATCTCGTTGAGCGAAGGCATCTCGTATCTGCACTCATGGGTCTCCTCCGTAAGTGTGGCTCTCCGAAAAATGCCGAACCGCTCCCGCGACGGGGGCTCGCAGCGAGAAGCGGGGAAAATGCCGATCTATAGCGCTGGCATCAGCCTGTGGTGGCGGCCATACGAGAGAGCGGGGCCGGCGTCCGGTGGGGGCTGGGTTCGTTCGAACCCAGCCCCCACGGTCGTGCGCCGGGATGTGGACCGACGCATCGATGCTGAACCCAGCTCCACCGGCCTCCGTTAGGGAGCCAGCGGCTCGATATGAACGATCTGGCCTTGGTGGTTCTTACCGACCCACAAGCTGCTGGGGAGCCCGTCTCTCTCGGGCTCCTGCACATAGACGTGGCGCATGTTGGCTTCCCAGTGTTCGGGGTCCTTCGGGAGGCGGTAGAAGTTCCACTCTCCCGTCTCTTCATTCATCCGCCCGACATGGTCGGCGGATTCCGAGTTCACCCAGACATAGCCGTCGTCCCCGCCCTGCGCCATGTAGGGATAAAACCAGGGCCTCGGCACGGGGAACAGCTCGATCGCCTTCTCGGCGGGCAGGCTCGGGTCGAGCTTTCCGATGTAGTTGCCGTCGTACCCAGCGAACCACGCGCGGTCCTGGCTATCGAAAAGGCCTCGCCGGCTGCCGCCCCCGAAGGCCGTTTCACCGCGGGGCTCCTCGGGGATCGGATAATAGGTGACTTCGAGGGTCTTAGCATCCACCCGCCAGAACTCCGTGCTTCCCCGGCCGGCACCGTACACGTTGTTCTTGGAGTCCGGGTAGAAATCATATGCAGATAGCCTCCTCTCCGTGGGCACGGGCGTCCCCGTCCACTCCCCATCCCCAAGGAGCTGCGCCTGTTGCAGCTGGCCCCCACTGTTGAACCAAACGTTGCCGTCCACGTGCATGGATTGGGGCGCCACGAAGGAACCGGTACCTGGATAGTACTCGAACGTCTCCGACTCCGTGTCGAAGACGACGAAGTACCCCGCTCCGCCCCTATAACCCGGGGGCGAAAGGTAGAATTTGCCCTGCCCATCGGGCTGTATGGTTCGATTGCCGACGGGTACCATCGGCCCTTCCTCGGCCAGCTCTGGGAACAGATCCACCGGATCCGGGAGCGTCCACTCGACCGTTTCGCCAGTCTCGGGGTCCAGCTTCCCGATCACGTTGTCGTTGAAATCGTTGTAGTAGATCCATCCATCCGGCCCCATCTGCACATCGTGGGGCTTAGCCGCCACCCGAGGCAGGTCGTACGTGGTGTAGATCACGTTCGTCTCGTCGCCGGTGGCTCGCGGAAACGACTTGAGGGGGTACTGCCAAGGACCGTTACTCAAATTGATCGCCGAAACGACTTCGGCCTGCAGGCGCTCGAAGCCGGATGGCGGCCGCGCCATCACTCCGCCTTCTCTTCCCCAGTTGGCGACCTGGTTCCGTCGCATTTGGAAGGTCACCGGCGTAGTGCCGATCCAGTAGGTGTTGGGGGTCATTCGCTGCATGACATGCAGAAGCTGCTCCTCGTTAAATCTCGACATTGCCGGCTTCAGCTGCCCATGACAACGGACACAATCCTTCATTGTAGTGAAGATCGTTTCGTCGGGTATTGGATAGCTCATCCACCATTCCGCGCTCGACATCTGCAGGGCCTTCTCCAGCTGCATGGCCTCCTCCAGGTGCAGATCCTTCACAGCCGAGGGAGCCTCCTCCGTTACCTCCACGACCCTCGTCGAGGGTCGGAGCACGTAACCCGCTGCCTGGATCTGGAGGGTGTACTCGCCCGGCTCCAGCCTGTCCCGGGGGAAACTGTAAACACCGGTGGCATCGCTCACGACGGTGACCGTGAAGCTGGAGTTCTCCCGTCTGGCATTTACGAGCACTCCCTCCATGCGACCTTCCGGGGACGAGGTCACCGACCCCGTCAGAGCGGGAGTCGTCGACTGAGCGTGGACGGCCTGGTGGCCCGGCCAGATCGCCAGTCCCGCCAAAATCGCTCCGATCATCCCCGTCGCAATCCCCTTGACTGGCTTCTTCGTAATCACGGCGACATCTCCTTGTTTGTGAGAAGCATCCTATATTGTGAGAAGCATCCCCGGGGTGGTAGTTAGGAAGGTACGCGGGGGCTCTCGACTTGCGTTACCGAGCCAGCGGCTCGATATGAACGATCCGGCCTTCGTGGTTCCCACCGATCCACGAGCTGGAGAGCCCGCCGCTCTCGGACCGCTGCACATGCATGTGGCGAATGTTAAATTCCGCCGGGAGGAGGTAGAAATTCCACTCTCCCGTCTCTTCGTTCATCCGTGCGACTTGGTCGGCAGAGATCGATCCCGTCCAGACATAGCCGGCGTCGTCGTTCACGGCCATGTAGGGCTGAAACCAGGGCATCGGGATGGGGAACAGCTCGATTGCCTCCTTGGCGGGCAAGCTCGGGTCGAGCTTTCCGACGTAATTGCCGTCGAAACCACCAAACCACAGGCGGTCCTGAGCATCAAAATAGCCTCGCCGGCTGCCGCCCCCGAGGCCCGTTTCACCGCGGGGCTCTTCGGGGATCGGATAATAGGTGATTTCGTGGGTCTCAGCATCCACCCGCCAGAACTGAGTGCTTCCCCGGCTGGCACCGTACGCGTTGTTCTTCGAGTCCACGTAGTGATCGTAGGCAGATAGGTTCCCAACGGGCGTCCCCTCCCACTTCCCGTCGTCAAGGAACTGCGCCTGATACAGCTGGCCGCCAGTGCGGAACCAAACGTTTCCATCCACGTGCTGGGAGTTGGCCGCCGTAAAATGACCGGTACCCGCATAGAACTCGAACGTCTCCGACTCCGTGTCGAAAACGGCGGTGTACCCGATTCCCCCCCTGAGACCCGGTGGAGCCAGGTAGAATTTGCCCTGCCCATCCGGCATCAGGACTCGATTGCCGACCGGTATCATCGACCCTTCCGCCGCCATCTCCGGGAGGATATCCACCAGGTCCGGGAACCTGTATTCGACAGTCTCGCCGGTCTTGGGGTTCAGCTTTCCGATCACGTTGTCGTTGAAATCGTCGTAGTAGATCCATCCATCCGGCCCCATCTGCACATCGTGGGGCTTGGCGACCACCCGAGGAAGGTCGTACATCGTGTAGATCACGTTGGTGTTCTCGCCCGTGGGCCGCGGATACGTCTTCAGGGGATATTGCCAAGGACCTTTACTGAGATTGATCGCGGAAACGGCTTTGGACTGCAGGTCATGGAGGGGAGTGGGCGGGCGCGCCATTACTCCGTCTCCCCTTCCCCAGTCGACCGCCTGGGCCTAGTGGTATCTGGTAGGTCTCCGGCGTACTGCCGAGCCAGTAATACGACATTCGCTGCATGACATACGAGAGCTGCTGCTCGTTGAATCTAGACATTGCCACCCTCTGCTGGTCGTGACAACGGGCGCAGTCCCTCAGGGCGACGAAGGTCGTTTCCTCGGGTAGCGGATAGCTCCACAGCCATTCCGCGCTGGAGAGTTGTAGGGCCTTCTCCAGTAGGGTGGCCTCCTCCAGGTGCAGATCCCACACAGAGGGAGCCTGCCCGGTTACCTCCACGACGCTCGTCGAGGGCCGCAGCACGTAGCCCGCTGCCCGGACCCCGATGGTGTACTCGCCCGGCTCCAGTCTGTCGCTGGGGAAACTGTAAACACCGGCGGCATCGCTCACGACGGTGACCGTGATGTTGGAGCTCTCTCGTCTGGCACTTACGAGCACTCCCTCCATGCGGCCTTCCGGGAGCGAGGTCACCGAGCCCGTCAGAGCGGGAGTTGTCGACTGCAAAGCGTGTACGGCCTGGTGGCCCGGCCAGATTACCAGTCCCACCACGATGGCTCCGACCATCCCTGGCGCGATCCCCTTAACTGCCGTCTTCGTTTTCACGGCGACCTCTCCTTGTTCGTGAAAAACGTGTCCGGGTCATCGGAACCGGCTCAACGATTCGAGCCGTCCGGAAGCGCGTTCGTCGCGGTGGTCCTGATAGGAGCCTCCATTGTTCACCCCGCAGAGATTGCTGCGGAAAGCGGCGCGGGGTGGGCGGCCGGTCAAGCCACTGCGTAGCACTTCTTCGGCCGGATGTCAAACGAGTCACTGCACCGGTCCCGGTTTTCTGGTGTACGAGTTGAAAATGGTACTCGGGATTAGTGGATGATTCCCTTTTTCTCCCCACAGGATTGCGAAAACCGGGGTCTCCCAGAAACCCCTCTCTTGTCGAGTTTTCCGTGAGCGATGCGCTCGCGGTCACAGAGATCCTTGAGGGCGAGCTCAAGCGAGACCCGGGCGAGGACACCGGCGCTTTGTTCAGCGACAGTGGGGGGCGGAGACCGTCACACCTTTGGCTTTCAGGGCAGTCACGTCCGTGCAACTCACGCTCGTGTTCCAGAGATTGACCCCATCACCCGTTCCGAGCCCTGTGTTGGCCAGCAAAGGCTGAATGTCGGTGAGGTCGGGGTTATTGTCGAGCCGGAGGGAGCTAAGGCTCATGAGCCCGCTCAGCGCGCTAATGTCGGTAATCGAGTTGTTGTTGAGGCGGAGCCAGGTCAGGCTCGTGAGCCGGCTGAGCGCGCTCATGTCGCTGATCGAGCTGTCGCCAAGCCAGAGGTCCGACAGGCTGGTGAGACCACTCAGCACGCTGATGTCGGTGATCGAGTTGGAGGTGAGGTCGAGCTCCGTCAGGCTCGTGAGCCCGCTCAGCGCGCTGATGTCGGTAATGATTCCCCCAAGGTCCCCGATGCTGGAGGAGTTAGCAACTAATGACGTCAGCCTAGATAACAGGTCGCAGGTAAGATCCTCCTGGGCACCGACCGAGAGTTGGTCCCTCACTGCCGCGTCCAAATGGCCATCCGAGAACGTCGTGATGGCCGACGATGGGTTGTCGGAGCAAAGCTCACTGGGCTGAAGGACCGGCGGTGGATCGGTAGGCTCGTCCACATTGAGAAGCCCCCCGTCGTTAGCTCCGCAGCCCAGCTGGAGAAGAAGCGAGCCGATAATGAGCGGCAGTACACGTCGCTTCATGCCTGAGTCCTCCTGCCAAGCGGCCTAGTAGTCCCGTCGTCGGGGCGGGCGCTCTAGGGGGCGTCTACTGCGGCGGCGGGACCCGAAGGCCCCATTTGTTCAAGATTTCATCATACGCTGCACGGATTCGTGTCGCCATCAGCCGACAGCCGGTGCGGGCAGCGCGAGCCGATGCGTGAGCCCGAGCGAGTCGTCGCGCCGATAACGCGCCTCGGTTGTTCTACCCCTTTTCGCCGGAGTCGGACACTACTCGTACTTGACAAGGCTGGATTCAAGATCCGGTATAAGGTAAGATTTCGAAGTCACACCCGAGAGGGGGGGCGCCCATGTCTTGCCGCCGCTGTGCATCGCTTGTCCTCGCCGTTTTGGCCTCCGCCTGCAGTGCGTCCGCCAATACGCCGCTCGGCCAGGAGTTCGAGACTGCGGCAGCGGCCACCCGGGGGACCGTGAATCTCATCGTCCGGGCCGAGCTTGAGCAAGCCGCGGGCCAGACCGCCTGGCAGGCGGTCGAGAACCTTCGCGGACGCTGGTTACAACCCGTGCGGGGCCGCAGCTTTGTCTCTGGACCTGCGTATGCTCGCATCGTGGTCGATCAAACCACCCGTGGTGATCTCCAACAACTCAGGTCGATGATCGTTGATGACGTCGAAACCATGCGGCGTCTCTCGCCCTCAGAGGCAACCACCAGGTACGGCACTGGATATCCTGGCGGGGTCATCGAAGTGACGACGAGGGGCCGCTGAGAAGCCCACCGCGGGCTCTGGGCTATGGGCTGGGTCTGACCGTGCCGGCGAGTGCGGGCTTCTGGAGTCCACTAAAAAGGGGGCGGGTAACTCATGAGTCCTATCATCGATCGCCGGAGGTTTCTCCTTTCCCTCCCTGGCGTTGCCCTCGCGCCTCGGATCCTCGCGCAGATAGGTCGCCAGGCCCTCCCGGCTCTCGCGCTCAACCACGTCGCGCTCAGCGTCTCCGATCCGGGGCGGTCCGTCGAATTCTACCAGGGACTGTTCGGGATGCCGATCCAGGCTCGCCAGGGTGGAACGACCGTTCTTCGGATCGGCGATGGGCCCCAATTCATGGCGGTCGGTGTTGCGCCCAGGGGCCAAGCGCCCAGCATCAGCCGCCTCGGGCTCGCTGTGGAGGACTTCGATCCCGATCGGATCATCGAGACGCTTGCGGCATTTGGGGTCAGGCAAGCCGGACCCGGGATGCCGGCCGAACGTGCGATGAGGGTGTGGACCGTGAGACGGGGAGCGGAGGAGGGGGGCGGCTCGGAGGGAACAGAGGAGCTGTACCTCGGCGACCCCGGCGGGCTCGTAGTACAGCTTCTGGATGCGGCGCACTGCGGGGGTACGGGACCACTGGGAACCGTCTGCGGAACTCCCGAACGGTCATCTGTCAGCGGCCTTCTCGCGGTGCGCGACCTCAACCACTGCTGCGTCAGGGTATCGGACCCTCAGGGCTGGAACCGGTTCTATCAGGATGCGTTCGGGCTGCCTGTGCAGGCCCTACAGGGAAGCACCCCGGCGCTCGGGCTTGGCGGCGGGCCGCAGTTCCTCATGGCCCCAGGCGGTGCTGGGGCTGGACCCCGGCCGGGCTATATCGACCACGCCTGTCTGACGGTCGAAGCGTTCGATACGGAAGAGATCCTCGGGACGCTGAGTGACTTCGGTATTCAGCCGCCCGCCGAGGGCGGACGCCCCGTCGGTCCCTTGAGATCGTACATCAGTATGCGGATGCCCAACCGGGGTGGTGTCGAAGGGGGCACGCCGGAGCTGTACTTCACCGATCCGGATGGGATTCGCATCCAGCTCCAGGACACAACCTATTGCGGAGGAGGTGGACCCTTGGGCGAAATTTGCGGCTAACTGCTGGGTCACCAGGCTTGATTTCCAACGACTTACGCATTCAGTTCTCTTCTCACCGGAAAGTGCCCTAAACGAAGCCTGCTGCGCTTTCCGCTGGCTTGCGGAGCCGTCTCCGCGCATGAGGAAATTATGACAAGGCACGTCCGCAGAGTCGGTCTGGTGTCGGCCGCGTTGTTGGTCCTTTCGTCATCCGCGCTCGCTCAGCAGTACGCCCCATCATTTCCGCGAGACGGAGCGACAAAGCTCCTCGAGAACGAGTTTGTGACGATCTGGGATGTGACCTACGAAAAGGGCGAGTCCGCCACGATGCAGGAGCACCGATACGATCAAGTCTCTGTGACCCTGAGCGACGGGGCTGTCAAAGTGACTCGACCTGACAACACGTGGACCGTTGATCACAGCAGATTCGCCACGGTGCGCTTTGAACCAAAGGGGACGATCACTGCGGAAGAAGGTGTCAGCGACACACCCAGACGTGCGATCGTTGTCGAGTTGAAGGACTATGAGGTCCCCATGCTTGACCCGAACCTCGCCGCCGAGCTGCGGGCCCAAGGCATGCGCGGCCAGTTTCCACGGGAAGAAGCGACCAAGCTCCTTGAAACCGAGCGGGTGATCGTCTGGGACAACCAGTACAGGCTCGGCCAAGGAGCGCGGCACGCGCACTATAACCAGGTCGTCGGTGTGTGGATCGAGGCCGGCTCGCTCAACAACAGCCCGAGGACTGTCGGGCAGGTGAACTTTCGCGCGCCGGGCCCGCCTCATCAAGAAGAAGCACGAAATCCGCTTCCCCGGGCCATTTTCATTGAATACCAAAGGGGAAGTCGGTACTGAGGTCCCGCGCCTCATTGAGTCGAGCGCGGGGTGATGCGGCCGCTAGCGGCCGCGGGGGAGCTAAGTCAACTGCGGGCCGTCATCACGGGTTCAGCCAATAGTTGACCTTTATTAGAAAGATGTTGTCGGGACGGATGTCGAAGAGCTCGTCCGTGTCCCGACCCAGGTCGAACTGGCCGATCCGCCCCACTCTCTGGTCGGAGTCCCATGCGTTGACCCGTTGTGCACGGCTCTGCTGCCAGACCAGAAAAAGGGTCGAGCCCGCACGCCACTCCCACCGGAGCACCGCGTTCCCAAGGAGGCTCCTGGTGTTGAAGTCCCGGTTCGCCACCACGAATTCCTCGGCCGGGCCGTCCCCGTCCGGGTCTACCAGGAAGTGTCCGTCCCCCCGGTCGGTGAGCGTCCCGACGTCTTCACCGTAGCGGAGGAAGTCGAAGGTCCGGGGTGCTCGGAACTCCTTCAGATCGCTGAAGTCCCCACTGGCGAGGAAGGGCTGGGCATAGAGCTCGAAGGACAGGGTAGGTGAAAGCGTGACGTTCATCCGAGCGTTGACAGACAGGGTCGTCTGCTTGAGGCCCGCGAAGATGTAGCGGTGCCCGAAGGTGGCGTTGGCCAGGGGGTCGGCTAGCGCGGTGACATACTGCGCGGACGTGTAACTCCGGGAGTATCGAGGACCGAGCTGGACCTCCCAGTTCTCGCGGATCCGGTATGTCAGATTCACGTTGACCG
The DNA here is from genome assembly GCA_965248195.1 of Longimicrobiales bacterium. GTDB lineage: Bacteria > Gemmatimonadota > Gemmatimonadetes > Longimicrobiales > Gaopeijiaceae > UBA822. Next base: position 1,293,491 of record CBDFIQ010000001.1, read on the forward strand.
CGCTGTCCCGCGTCCGGTCCCTGTTTCTTACCCAGTTGTACGTGGCCCTGATGGAGTACGCCCGCCTGGTGTCCGAGTTGACGCTGAAGTTTCCGGAGAAGCCCGCTGGCGCCTTCGCCAGGGGGCCACCCCGGGTCAGGCGGTCGTCGTCGACGGTCGGGTTCATGCGGATTCGGGCCCCCACGCCCCAGTAGTTCAGCAGCTGCCAGCTGGCTACAAGGAGAAACCGGGCGTGGAGCAGATCGCCTCCATAGTTCCACATGGCGTCGGGCCCGCCCTCGAGGCTCCAGTTCCGGAAGACGTCGCCGGGTACGGTCTCTTGGAAAATGAAGTTCGTGTCCACGATGAGACGGTCCGTGCGGGGCTGAAAGCCCAGATCGTTTATCTCGTAGCCCGGGCTCTCTGCGGCGAGATCGACTTTCATCCGGTACGCTCCGGCGATCTTCGCCAGCTTGAGCATGGCGTAGTAGCCCGCGAGCGATGTCAGGTTCGGGTCGACCTCCAGATGATCCGCGTCGGGCCGCTGGAAGTAGTGCGCCGAAGATCGCTGGGTCACGACGAGCGCGTCGGATGAGCCCAGGACCAGGCTCGACGTGAACGCTCCGGTGAGACTCCAGCTCCGGTCTGTCCACTCGTGGTTGAAGTCCACGCCGGCCTGGTATGCGGCGGAGTGGAGGTTGGCCCGGAGCAGCGGTAGCGCGAAGCCGAGTCTCCGGTTCACCGCGCTGACCATCATCCCGAAACGGGTTTGGCCACCCAACATGTCTCGCCGTAGCCGGCCCACCAGGTAATTCGTCCTTGGCTCCGTCACGGCCTCCGAGCGGAAGCCCGCCGCGTCGATCCAGGGCGCCGTCTCCCGCTGAGTCACGGCGCCGAGCAACCCCACCGACCACCCATCTCTGGTCCGGCCAGTGAGCTTCGCCGCTCCGAGGATCGTCGTCGCGCGCGGTTCGTCAGAATAGGCTACAGCCGACGGAACACTTCCCTGGGGTGGCCTCCCGATTCGCCTGGAGTAGAGGAACTCGGGCGGTCGCCCCGTCGACCCCCTGACTTCTTGCTCCGAGAACTGGAAGATATCCGCTCCTTCTACGAAGAACGGGCGCTTTTCTTGGAACCGGGTCTCGAAGGCGGTAAGATTGATCACCGCTGGGTCGACCTCGACCTGTCCGAAGTCCGGATTCACGGCAGCATCCAGCGTGAGGTTCGAGCTGACCCGGTATTTCAGGTCGAGACCTGTACTGGCGTAGTAGTCCGATCCGCTCCGAAAGGGGTTTCCGAAGCCCGCATCCGTTGCGTCCTCGAGCTGGAGGTACTCGGCTCGAACAACTGTATACGGGAGGAGTTCGAGCCTCCGGCCGGCCTCGACGTCGCGGATCCCGTCTAGGTGAGCGTAGCGGGCCACCCCGCCCCGCACGAGCTTCGGGACGAACGCGAATAGGACCTGCTCCTCCCGCCGTCGGATGGTCCGCTCGAGCTGGATCCCCCACTCCTGTGCCTCCTCCCGGCTGAACCGCAGCTGGCTGAAGGGGATTCGCATCTCGACGCTCCACCCGTCATCGGTGACGTCCGTGGCCACGTCCCAAACCGGGTCCCATGAGGTGTCCTCGGAGCGACGCCGCCCACTAGCGCTGCCCCCCGTTCCGACGCCGCCCAGGTCGGAGACGATTTCGTCGCGCCTTTGGCCCGACGGATTCGTGGTGAACCGATATGCCATCAGGTGGTCGTGATAGCTGTCGATGTAGACCGCAAACAGGTCCGAGTCCGGGATCTGGGCATCCCTGCGGGCCAGGCGGGTCCGGACCTCGCCTGAGTCGTAGAGCATCGCCCCGACGTACAGGGCTTCGTCGTCGTAGACGATTCGCACCTCCGTCGGCTGGGTTGCCGGCTCCCCTTCCTCCGGATCGATCTGGGTGAAGTGGGTGATCGGTGGGGCGCTGACCCAGCCCACGTCATCCAGCCGCCCGTCGACCCGGATCGATCCGGGGATTCGGACGGCCGTGGCCCGTGGAGCGTCGGCATGGGGTTGAAGGGGACCGGAACCGGACCCCTCGGGCTCGCCGGAGCGCTGTCCCAGGAGCGATGAAGGAGCGAGAAAAGCGTACAGAGGGGCAAGCACACACAGGAGCTGCCGGGTGTCCCGACCTGCAGACCGGATCAGGAACATCGAGGGCCGTCCATCTCGATGGCGACGGAGCAGGGTTGGCGGCGACGTGAGGTACGGACGGTTCAGGCCGTAGGCCGCACGAGGGACGCTAGCGGTTCCTCAGATATTCTCTCGAATCCGCCTCGTCCTTCAACGGAACCACCTTGTCCGGATCGACCCGGATCATGACGTACCTGATATGATCATCGATCCTCGTGAACTGGTGGCCGGTACCGGCAGGGATGACAAGAATGTCACCCGCCGACAGCTGGTGGGTCGTGCCATTACGGATCTCAGTGGCGTTGTGACCCGGTCCGTTCAAGAACTGGACGGCACGGTTATTCGCCGGTCTCGGCACCGCATTGACGAGCTCGGAGCCTGTCACGTTCGTCCCGGATCCGCTGATCACGTAATAGACTTCGGTGACGAGGTCGTGCTCGGCGACCCCCCCTGGTTGCTCCAATCTTCCCCGATGAGAAATGGCGATCTGCACTTGTGACTTGCCGATGTCCAGAGATCTAACCTGTTGATCGGCACTAGCGACCTCGAGATACTCTTGGATCTCCTCGGCGCTGACGTACGTGGACTCGCAGTCCTCGCAGAAGGTCTGTACCTCTTGCCCCACCGACCGACCGAGGACAAAGGTCCCCACAAAGGCCGGGACCAATAGCATCGCTGTTTTCATGACCTCTCCTTTAGCAGACGCCAAGAACTTTCCATTTCCCGCAGTGGGAGTCCATTCTGCTTCCGACGCGAATGGCGGGGCCTCTGGATCGCAACATGCAGGAACGATGTGAGCCGCGACAGGGGGAGGCCGCTTGGCGACCGACGCGCTCCTCCACTATTTTGTGCAGCTACCGCCGCTGGCCTGATGCGCTGGCCGCGGCTGTACTCCTTCAACAGCCTTCTTCAAGAACCGAGGAGCCCATGCCGCGGGTGACCATCACCAGAGAGGTCCACTTCAGCGCGGCGCACCGCGTGTTCAATCCCGAGTGGAGCGACGAGCGCAACTTCGAGGTGTTCGGGCCGTGCGCCAATCCCAACTGGCACGGACACGATTATGTGCTCTATGTGGCGGTCGAGTCGGAGCTGGATCGGGACACGGGCTTTGTCATGGACTTCAAGGACTTGAAGTCGGTCGTGGAATCCCGCGTCGTGGAGGACATGGACCACAAGAACGTGAATCTCGACGTGCCGTGGATGGAAGGACTCATCGCGTCTGCCGAAAACATCGTCGTCGCGATCTGGGACCGGCTCGTAGACGGCCTGCCCGACGGTGTGAAGCTCGCAAAGCTCACCCTGTGGGAGACGCCCCGCCATTACGTGGAGTACTCCGGTGAGTAGCGACCTCTCAGGGGCGGCGTTCGAGGAGCTCGTGGCCGAGATGATCCGGCGGCTCGGGGATGACCCCGAGCGAGAAGGGCTCAAGCGGACACCCGAGCGCGTGGCGAAGAGCCTGGCGTTCCTCACGCAGGGCTACGGGATGAAGTTCGAGGACGTCGCCAACGGGGCGCTCTTCGAGGACTGCCACCGGAACATGGTTCTGGTGAAGGACATCGAGATGTACTCGCTGTGCGAACACCATCTCCTGCCCTTCTTCGGCAAGGTGCACGTCGCCTACATCCCTAACGGCAAGATCGTGGGGCTGTCCAAAATCGCCCGCCTGGTCGAGGTCTATGCTCGCCGCCTTCAGGTGCAGGAGCGGATGACGGAGCAGGTGGCCCAAGCGATCTGGGAAGGGGTCGAGCCGGAGGGAGTGGGCGTCGTGGTGGAGGCCTACCACCTGTGCATGATGATGCGGGGCGTGCAGAAGCAAAACTCGAAAACGATCACCTCCGCCATGCGGGGGTCGTTTCTCAAAGACAAGATGACGCGCGACGAGTTTCTGAGTCTCTGCATGACCGACCACAATCCTCTCTCGCAGTGAGCGATCCACGGCCTGCGATTTCTCGGTGAGCGATCTACGGCCTGCGATTTCTCAGTGAGCGATCCACGGCCTGCGGATTTCCTCGAAGGTGTCACCGCCTTGGTGGTGGGTGCCAGCCGCGGCATCGGTGAAGCCACAGCCCGAGTCCTGGCGGCCGCTGGGGCGCGAGTCTACCTGGCGGCACGCTCGATGGAGCGGCTCGAGGCGCTCGCTGAGGAGATCGGGGGCGTGCCCCTCCCGCTGGATCTAGAAAACGTCGGGTCGGTGGGGGCCGTCCTGCAAGGACTCCTGTCCGAGCTTGGAGGGGCGCCCGACATCGTCGTCAACGCCGCCGGGGTGTTTTCCTTGACTCCGGCGGCGGACACTTCAGTCGAAACGTTCGAGCAGGCCCTCGCGGTCAACTTGGGTGGGCCGTTCGCGGTCATCCGGGCTGTGCTTCCGGCCATGATCGCCCGGGGCTCCGGTTCGGTAGTTACGGTTGGGTCGGTTGCGGGACGCAAGGGGTACCCCGGCAATGCAGCCTACTCGTCGGCGAAGTTCGGCCTACGGGGGCTACACGAGGTATTAGCGGCGGAGCTCCGCGGTACAGGCGTCCGCTGTTCCCTGATCGAGCCGGCGGCGACGGACACGAAGCTGTGGGATGCCTTGGATCCCGATTCGGACCCCAAGCTCCCCGACCGATCACAGATGCTTCGCCCCGAGGACGTTGCCGAGTCGATTCTGTTCGTGTGCACCCGCCCCGAGGGCGTTCAGATTCCCGTCCTTGCCATCGAGCACGACTGACCCGTCTCCTTCCGTGCACATCCTGCTTACTGACCGGCTGATTTGCCCCCGCTGTGGGCCGGGGTTCGGCCTGATCCTCATCGCCGACCGCCTGGAGAACAGGCGGGTGATCGACGGATCGCTGGGATGCCCGAACTGTCGCGACCGGTTTCCGGTCGAGGGGGGCTTCGGCGATTTGCGACCTCCGCCCCGGAGCACCCGGGACGACGCTCCCGAGCTCGGGCCTCCGGCTTCTCCGCCGGCGATGGAGGTAGCCGCGCTTCTGGGCCTCACCGACGGGCCGGGGAATGTGGCTTTGATCGGCGGCATGGCGGGGCACGCCACCACGCTCGCGGGGTTGGTTCCGGGCGTCGAGTTCGTTGGGATCGCTCCGGGCCTTCGTGGATGGGAAGAAGGAGAAGGCGTGAGTCGGATGACCACAGGAGCTTCTCTCCCGTTCAGCAGTGGGAGCTTGCGCGGCGTGGGGCTGTTTGCCGATGGAGAACCCTCGATAGCCGGCGAATTGGCTCGTGTACTGGCCCGCGACGGGCAGATCGCGGTGTGGGGTGCGGGGCAGGGTGGGGTGCCGGGTGGTGAGCAGGGTGCCGTGACGGAGTGGGAGAAGGCGCTGAGATCAGAGGGGCTCGATGTGCTCGCGTCCGATGGGAAGGCGGTGGTGGTCAAGCGAACGACCCCATGAGGGCGCCGTTGCGCAGAGGACGCCGTTGCGCCTAAGGGCGTCGTTGCTCGTCGTTGCGCCGAATTTCGGGCCCCTCTAACTTCGATCAGAACCGATACATGTGTTGCGGGACCGAGAAATGTCCCGTTTCGCCGCACTATTCTCGTGGCTGAGCTTCCTCTCCATGGCGTGGTGGCAGAAGGTTTTCGGCGGCTCCGGTGAGGCTGAAAGGGTCGCATACTACGACGAGGGCCTCGCGCTCATCGCCGAGGACAAGATCCATGAAGCCCTCACGTCTTTTCGCCTGGCGCTGAAGACGTCCCCTGGTGATGTCGTGGTGCTTCAGCAAATCGCGATGGCCTACACGCGAATCGGGATGACGGACGAAGCAGAAAAGACCTATCGGCACGTTCTCCAAAAAGACCCGCAAGCCGCAGGCGCCCACTATGGGGTGGCGTTCCTGCTCGTCCGGAGTCGCCGTGAAGCCGAGGCGGTTCCGCATTTGCGCGCATTCTTGGAAAACGCCCCGGCTGGGAAGGAAGCCTCCGAACATGTTTCGCATGCCCGCGAAACGCTTGCCGGTCTGACGGGGGAGGTGGGGAAGGGCGGTCAAAGCGGGCAGGCGGGGGGGTCCAAGTCCGAGAGCCTCGACCTGGGGCCGGATGAGCTCCTCTAGGGCCGGATGAGTCCCTCTAGAAGGCTGTTGAAGGGGTACAGCGGGTCGCGCACATGGCGCTTGTGCGCGTTCAGACAAGGAACGACGACGAGGCGTAGCAGAGCTACTCCGAGGAGGAGAGACGCAGGATCAACCGCACAACCGCCCTGTGCCCACGACCATGAATGACATGACCTTACACGTTGAAGGGTTGCGGTGGCACGGCCCCATCTCCGTTGTTGGAGTTCCTAGCCATAGCTACGGCTATGGCGTCGTCGCTCCGCCTAGGAGCTAGGACCGTGGCATCCGCAACGCGGCCCACTGTACCCCTTCAACAGCCTTCCAAGGAGGGAGTCCTCCGCTGGACTGGAGAGGGTCTGGCGTTTTCCGGCCGGATCGGATCCGGACCAACGGTAACGATCGACGGTGCTGCGAAGCTCGGCCCGTCGTCCACCGATTCGCTGCTCCTGGGTCTCATGACATGTATGAGCATCGACGTGCTGATGATTCTTCAGAAGGGACGGGTGACGGTGAACTCCTTCGAGACTCGAGTAGAGGCCGAGCGGGCTCCCGAGCCCCCGAAGCACTTCACGCGAGTGCGTCTCACGTTCGTACTCGACGGACCCTCGCCGGAGGAACGCCCGAAGGTGGACCGGGCCATCGAGCTCTCGGGCGAGAAGTACTGCAGCGTTCTCCACTCCCTTCGTTCGGATCTCGACTTCGACACGGTGGTCGAGGGCGTCTGACCGCATGAGTCCGCTCGACCGCGCTTCCAACCCGGCAGATTTACCTTCCGGAACCCTGGTCGAGCTTTTTCTTACGGCCGTGGAAAAACATGGAGGCCACCTGGCCTACCGGTATTTTCTTGACGAGGGGAACGGCCTGGTGGACATCACCTTCGACGAGGTCTACGAGGCGGTGTGCGCAGCTGCCGCAGGCCTCCAGGCGCTGGGCCTGACTCGTGGGGAGAGGGTGGCGATTCTATCGGAGAACTGCCTGGAGTGGGCGCTCGCCGATTTCGCCTGCCTGTGTGCGGGGATCCTCGACGTGCCGATCTACAGTACGCTGACGGCTCCCCAGGTCGCCTACATCCTGGAGAACTCTCAAGCGCAGCTGGTCTTCGTCTCGGATGCCAGGCAGGCGGAGAAGGCCCTGGCGGCGAGCCGGGAAATCGGGCGCGACGTCAGGGTGGTGATGTTCGACGCCACCGACCCGCCAGGGGAGGGCGTGCTGGTTTGGCGAGATTTCCTGGAACATGGACGGAACGTTGCGGCGGACGGTGATCAGCGCTTCCGGGCCACGGCCCTGGAGGCCGGGCCGGAGGATGTGGCGACGATCCTCTATACGTCGGGGACCACGGGCAAACCCAAAGGGGTGATCCTTACGCACAACAACCTCTCGAGTAACGTGCGGGCGGTGCAGCGGGTTCTGCCGCCCGTATCGGATGATACGTCCCTCGTGTTTCTCCCCCTGTCGCACGTGCTCCAGAGGATGGTTTCTTACGTCCACTTCTCCGATGGCTCAACCCAGGTGTTCGCCCATTCGATCGACACTGTGGCCGAGGACCTCAAAACCGTGCGTCCCAATATTGCCGTCTCGGTCCCACGCCTGTACGAGAAGGTGTTCAACGCGGTCATGGAGGTGCAGGGCATCAAGAAGAAGCTCGTGCAGTGGGCCCGGGAGGTGGGTGATGCGTGGGCGGACCAAAAGCTGGCGGGGCGGGAGCCATCAGGCGTCCTCAAGTTGGTGTACGCCGTGGCCGACGCTTTGGTTTTCCGGAAGATTCGATCGGCGATGGGTGGCCGAATTCGGTACTTCGTAAGCGGAGGGGCTCCCCTCTCTCCGGAGATCAACCGGTTCTTCTTCTCAGCCGGGATCCAGATCTTTGAGGGCTACGGACTCACCGAGACGAGCCCGGTCACCAACCTCAATACGCCGGAGCACCTCAGGATTGGGACGGTCGGGAGGCCGGTCCCCGGCACCGAAATCCGAATTGTAGAAACCGGAGAAATCCTGATCCGTGGGCCGCAGGTGATGAAGGGCTATTATGAGCTGCCGGAGGCGACAGCGGAGGTCATCGATGCGGAGGGCTGGTTCTCCACCGGGGATGTGGGGGAGATCGATGAGGATGGTTTTCTCAGCATCACCGATCGCATCAAGGACATCATTGTTACGGCTGGTGGCAAGAACGTCGCGCCACAACCGATCGAGAACCGATTGAAGGGCGATGATTTTATCGAGCAGGCGGTCATGCTCGGTGATCGCGAGAGTTTTTGTGTTCTTCTTGTGGTGCCGAGCTTCCCCAACCTCGAGGCCTGGGCGCGAAGGAGCGGGATCGAGGCTCCGGACCGAAAGGCGTTGCTTGCGTCGAAGCAGGTGCAGGACCAGATGGAGGCAAGGGTAATGGCTCGCCTCGAGGACCTGGCCCGTTATGAGAGGCCCAAGAAGATCGGCCTGGTTGCGGCTACTTTCACGGTGGAGGGCGGCACGCTTACACCCACTCAAAAGGTCAAGAGAAGGGAGGTGGAGACCCAGTATCGGAAGCTCATCGACGCCTTCTACCAGAAAGAGAACTTTGACCAGACGGTCTTCGTGGAGGCATGATGTCAGGCACGGACGTGGTCATCGTCTTCGTGACGGCCCCGGGGAGGGAGTCGGCGCTCGAGTTGGCTCGCCAGGTCGTTGAGGAGTCACTCGCAGCGTGCGGCAACGTGATACCGAACGTCACGTCGGTCTTCCGATGGAGGAAAAAAGTTAGGGAGGAGGAGGAGGTTCTGCTTATCTTGAAGACTAGTGCTGGAAAGTGCCCGGCGCTCATCGCCCGGGTCGCGGAGCTTCATGCCTACGAGGTCCCCGAGGTGTTGTCTCTTCGCGTCGAAAATGGATTCCGACCGTACCTCGACTGGGTGGGTGAATGCACCTCGATGGAGTCGCTTGATGGCCGAACATAGTCCGGAGCAGGAACAGCACTCCGAGCCGGAGGGCGTGTCCGAGGCCACAGGTTCCGACCTCCAAGGCGGCAACGCGCTCGCCGGGGCGTTCCGGAAGTTTCGAGAGGGCCGGGGCCGGGAGGCCGCCAACCTCTACCTCGACATCGTGAAGCCCCGCCAGACACCTGTGATGGCGCATATCGCGCGGGGCTTAGAGTACGATGAACTCGGTCGCCACGAGTTGGCGATCGAGGAGTTCCTCGCCGCGCATCAGTTGGACCCCAACAACGTCGAGGCTTTATCCTACCTAGCGGCGACGTACGGGGCGTTGGGCCGGCTCACGAAGGCGGACCGTGCGATCGAACGCGCCATTCGCATTGATCCCGTAAACGTGCAAGCGCGCGTTGGTGAGGCCATTCTCTCGTACCGAAAGGGCCTTTACAGCGAGGCGGAGGTACAACTTAAGGGAATTTGCGATCGGAACCCCTCACACGGACCGGCTCATTTTTATCGTGGCGAGGCCCTGAACCGGCTCGGTCGCGTCGATGAAGCGCTGAAAGCCATGGAACGGACCATCCAGCTACAGCCGCGGAACTGGCGTGCCTACCATACGCTCGGGAAGCTGTTCGACCGCAAGAAGGATCCGGAGCGGGCGTCGGAGATGTACCGGCAAGCGAGAGAGCTGAACCGTCCGTGATCGAAGTGCGCCAGGAGAATCTGGTCACGGCTGACGTCGAGTGTATTCTCCGCTCCGTTGGTTCGAGGCTGGAGCCACTTACCGCGATCGGGAGAGAGGTCGGGGCGGCCGCGGGCGAGGCGCTGATCGAACGCATCGAGCAGATGGGTGACCTCCCGGTGGGGGGGGCGGTGATCACGCCCGCAGGAGATCTGTCCGCGTCGTTCATCGTCTATGTGGCCCTGCAATCCCACGAAGAGCCGGTAAGCGCCGGTGGCCTTCGTAAGGCGCTTCTGAACGGACTGAGGCACGCCAGCAGGATGAGCATCGAGACGATGGCCATGCCACCGCTCGGCACGGGGGCCGGAAATCTCGATGCGGATGTGGCTGCGGACGTGATGTTCGAAGTGCTGCGCGGGCATATGGAGGATGAAGAGTACCCGCGCGAGATCACCGTGATGGTTGCCACGGAGTACGAGCTTCAGCTGTTCGCTTCCCGCCTGTCCCAAGTTTAAGTACTGATCCCGCGGCGGTTGGAGTAGTATTAATCATGAGACGGATACACGTGTCGGCCCTGGTTCTCGTGATTTGGTTTGGCATGATCGGATGGCAGGTCCGGCGCGAATACTTTCAGCCCGAACTCACCCGATTGGCCGAGGCGGCGCTGTCCCTGGCTCCGGGGATCAACTTCTACACGCTTCGCCTCGGCGACCGCACCGTCGGACAGGCCACGTCCCGCCTGGATACGGTTTCCTCGGGCTTCGAGCTCGAGGACGTGATGATCCTGGATCTGCCGGCGCTGGGTCAGACCGGATCCGCGGTCGTGCGGACGAGGGTCTCGCTGAGCGCCGCGCTGGTGATGGAGTCCTTTTTCTTTTCCCTCGACTCCGACGTCGGACGCTTCCAGGCCGACGGCGTCTTGGGCGCCGACTCCACGCTCCACGTTACGATGGATGCCGGGGGATCCGAGCAGGAGGTGTCCTATCGGCTCGCGGAGCCTCCGATTTTCTCAGCCGCGCTGCCCATCCGAATTGCGATGGCGGGGGAGCTGAAGGTCGGGAACACGCTCCATCTTCCGGTCTTCGACCCCTCCACGCTCTCCACGAGGGCAGTGGAGATTCGCATCCTGGAGTACGACACCCTCGTGGTCGCCGACAGCGCTTCCTATGACGCCGGGTCGCAGCGATGGTCACCGAGTCGGTACGATTCGATACCGGCTTGGAAAATCGCCGAGATACATGGCGGCGTTCAGGTGGAGAGCTGGGTAGATGAGGATGGGCGGATTCTCCGTGCGTCGAGCGCGCTGGGCTTTACGATGGAGAAAACCGAGTACGAGCTGGCCCGCCAAGCGCAAGAAGACGCCTCCGGACAGGCCTTGCTGGCCATCGATGAGGATGTGATCCTCTCGACGGCGGTGCGAAGTAACGTCGATCTGGGAGCCGTCGAGGAGCACGACGTACTGCGCTTCCGGCTGACCGGTGTCGAGCTTTCGGGCTTCCAGCTCGCGGGTGGCCGCCAGACACTCAGCGGTGACACGCTCACCGTCCGACGCGAAAACTGGGACGCCGTTGAACCCGGCTTTTCCCTCCCATACAAATTGATGGATTTCCGTGAGACGCTCGAGGCGGAGCCGTTGATCCAGAGCGACGATCCACGGATCCAGGAAGCAGCGCGCCGGGCCGTGGGGCGTTGGCTACGCAACCCCAAGGAGGCGGCGGGGCGCCTCACGACCCGGGTGGATCGTATGCTTTCCAAGAGCGTGACGTTCTCCATACCGAGCGCTCTGCAGGTTCTCGACTCGCGGCAGGGCGACTGCAACGAGCACACGGTCTTGTATGTGGCCATGGCCAGGGCGCTTGGGCTTCCGGCCCGTACCGCGGTGGGCCTCGTCTACCTCGACGGGTCCTTCTTCTATCACGCGTGGCCCGAGGTGTGGCTTGGGGAGTGGGTGGCGGTTGATCCCACGTTCGGCCAGTACCCTGCGGACGCCGCGCATATCCGATTCGTGGTCGGTGGCCTGGCCCAGCAGGTCGAGATTATTCGTCTGATCGGACGGCTCAATATCGAGGTGTTGGAGTCCAACCCGGCCGACGGGGACCGAGCGTGAGGCCGGAGTACGGAATGACCGAGTCGGTCCAGGAGCAACTGAGGCACCTGATGGACGGCGTCGGTCCAGGAGAGGACGCGACTCCGGACATGCTCGAGCTCGACGGCATCGTGAAGCGCTACGGGGATTTTGTGGCGGTCGACGGCCTCGATCTCAGGGTGCCTCGGGGTGAGATCTTCGGGTTCCTCGGACCGAACGGCGCCGGCAAGACCACGACCATTCGTATGGTGGCGGGCGTACTGGAGCCGACCGAGGGCGGCGTCGTGATCGGTGGATACGATCTCGCGACTCATCCTGTGGAGGCGAAGTCCCGGATCGGTTACATCCCGGATCGGCCCTTCCTTTACGAAAAGCTTTCGGGTGGAGAGTTCCTTCGTTTTGTCTCAGGGTTATGGGGCAAGGATGAGCCCGACTCGGAAGACCGCGCGGATGGCTTGTTGGAGATTTTCAACCTCCTGGAGTGGAAGAACGAGCTCATCGAAACCTACTCACACGGCATGCGCCAGAAGCTTCTCATCACATCCGCTCTGATCCACCAGCCCGAACTCATCGTGGTCGATGAGCCGATGGTGGGGCTCGACCCGCGTTCGGCCCGCATTCTCAAGGATCTTTTCCGAGTGTTCGCCGAACGCGGGGGCACCGTCTTTCTTTCCAGCCACACCCTCGAGGTCGTGGAGGCGGTGTGCGACCGCATCGCCATCATTGCCGAGGGTGCGATCATAGCTCAGGGAACGATGGACGACCTCCGGACGCAGGTGGACTCCGGTGGTGCCGATCTGGAGGAGATCTTTCTGCGGGTTACCGGAAACGACGACATGGCCGAGGTGGTGGCCGGTCTTCAGGAGTCACCCCTATGACGCCGGCGGAGAAGCTCGCTGGGCGGGCCGTTTGAACGGCGTCACCCACCCGAGCTCGGGTGTTCTCTGGCTTCTGGGCCCGAAGGTTCGATCCAAGCTAAACCGGAACAAGACCGACGAAGGCCGCCGCTTCAAGTGGGTCCTTTTGGGATTCGTCGCGATCTTCTTCTGGACCTTCATCTTCGGCATCATCTTCCGGATGCTGCTGTACTTCAGGGGCACCCAGGGGATCGGCGACCTGCTAGCGGCCAAGCTGCTGGGAATCGCGCTCCTCACGTTCCTTATGATCCTGCTCCTGTCCAACGTCATCACTGCCCTCTCGACCTTCTTCCTCTCCCAGGACATGGAACTCCTCGTAGCGGCTCCGGTGGATTCGGTGAAGCTGTACGGAGCCCGCTTCGTGGAGACGATCGTGGATTCGTCGTGGATGGTCGCGTTGTTGGCCATCCCGCTCCTGGCTGCTTACGGAGTCGTCTACGGCGCGAGTTGGCCTTTTTATGGATTGGCCGTAGCCACGATCATTCCGTACCTGGTTGTTCCCGCCGTGGTCGGATCGGCCTTGACGCTGATGCTGGTCAACGTATTTCCGGCACGGCGCACGCGGGATCTTCTGGCACTAATCGGTCTCTTCGCTGCTGTAGGCGTTGTGGTACTGTTCCGGTTCCTTCGCCCCGAGCGGCTGGTCCGTCCCGAGGAATTTCGCGATCTCGTGGACTTCATGGCGGTTCTGAGGACTCCGACGTCGCCCTGGCTTCCGAACGAGTGGGCGGCCCAATCTCTCATGTCCCAGCTCACCGGAGGTTTCGACCCGTTTCCGTTCGCGCTCCTCTGGAGCACGGCTGCTGCGCTCTTCGTAATTGGGGCATGGCTGCACGTTCGACTCTTCCGCACCGGTTTCACCCGTGCTCAGGAGGGGGCGGAGCTCCGAAAGGGAGAGGCACGTTCGAGGAGGTTGGAGCGGCTGGTGCGCGCGGCTCCGGCCACGCGTCAGCTGGTGGCCAAAGAGATTCGGGTGTTTTTCCGAGACACGACGCAGTGGTCGCAGTTGATTCTGCTAGCGGTCCTCGTGGTGGTGTACGTGTACAACATCAAGGTGCTACCGCTATACACGGGTGAGGAGGTCTCCTTTTTTCTGATCAACGTCATCTCCTTCCTGAACCTCGGGCTTGCGGGCTTCGTCGTGGCTGCCATCGCGGCGCGCTTCGTTTTTCCCGGCATGTCGCTCGAAGGGAGGATGATGTGGCTCTTGCGTTCTTCGCCGATGGACATACGCACTCTGTTCCTGGCGAAATATTGGGTGGGGACGATACCTCTGCTGTTGATCGCTCTTCCGCTCATCGTCTTCACCAACATCATCCTCCGGGCTTCTCCGCTGATCCTGGGAATCACCACGGTATCCATGGTCGGCGTGACCCTTGCGATGACGGCGCTGGCGCTGGGCCTGGGTGCCATCTTCCCGAATTTCGAGACCGATAACATGGCTGAGATCCCGACGTCTTTCGGGGGACTCATCTTCATGATGTCCGCGGTGACCTATCTCGCTGTGGTGGTCATCCTCCTGGCTTGGCCGGTGAACGGATTCTTGCAGGCTCGCCTCGCCGACCCGAGTGGCGAGGCGGGAGTCATACAGCTGGCATTGGGCGTGGCCGGCGCGCTGTCGATCACGGTGGCGTGTGTGGTGGTCCCGCTTCGGGCGGGGATACGGAGGGTCCGCTCGCTGCAGTAGCTCGCCGCAGGGCCGAGGCCGCAACGCGGCTCACTGTACTCCTTCAACAGCCTTCTAGCAGAGACTCCCGTACGGCATTAGCATCACCCCATGCTAGATGCCATCAAGTCTTTTTTCAGTGCCACGATGGAGCCGGAGTCACCGGAGCAGGAGGTGGCGGAGCCGGACGTGCGCCTGGCCGCTTGCGCCCTGCTGATCGAGATCGCGCACGCCGACGACGAATTCACGGAAGACGAGAGTCAGCATCTCTTGTCGGCTGTACGCCGGCAGTATGGGCTCGACGCGGGAAAGGCCGATAAACTCCTCGAATTGGCCGAGCGGGCTCGCGCGGACGCCGTCGATCTGTGGCAGTTCACGAAGCTGATCAAACAAAACTACTCCCTCGGCCAGAAGATGGTGCTGGTCGAGGTGATGTGGGGCCTGGTGTATTCGGACGGGGAGCTATCGAGTCACGAGGAGTCGCTGATGCGCAGGGTGTGCCATCTCCTCGACCTCGCGCCGGGTTACCTCGCCGAAGCTCGAAGAAAAGTGGAGGGCGGAGGGGATGAGTCCAACCAGGGGCCCGACCCATTGTAGACCCGACAACCCCAATGCATATTGAGAGCCATGGATCTTCTTCCAGGCGGTTACAACTTTATCCACGTCGTGTTCTGGGGCGTCATGGCCTTGGTCGCGGTGGGCACCAACGTCGTGGCCATCATTCTCGCAACGGGTCTTGTTTTGCTGTTCCTGGAGTCTGTGGGAAAGGCCTGACGATCCTCGGTGATCGGCTTTCTATAATCCTCTTTCTGTAACCCTCTTTCTATGATCCTCGTTCTGAAGATCCTCGGCGGCCTTGGTGCTGTCGCACTCGGCATCTTTCTCGGGGCCGGCCGCTACACACAAACCCAGAAGGAGATCGAGGTGCGCCTCGGTGGCGGAATACCACGGAAGCCCAAGCGTCACTTCATGTGGCTCGATCTTCTCAAGGCGCATGAGCGGGGGTCCGAACGCCGGCGCACCAGAGCGCACTTCAAGACGGCGGTGGCCCGCGACAAGAAGGATCGGGACTAAGGCGGCCAGGCGTTCAGCCAGAATCTGCTTCAGCCCAGAATCCGGTTCAGCCCAGAATCAGGTTCAGTATTACGAGGGCCGTCCCGATAAATCCGCCCAATAGGTAGCCGAGCCGAACGATAATGCGGAGCTCCTTGTGGGTGACCTTCCGCACCAGCTCTTCCATCCTCGCCGGCGGAAAGTCGAGGACCTTCTGCTCGACCCGGCCTGCGATGTCGATCTGCTCGATGACCACCGGAACCTGGGTTTGGAGCCACTCCCAGACCGGGTCGCTCATTGCCTCCTCCAGCCTTCTCGCGGAGCCCTCGGGGAGCCAGTTCGCAGGCGTTCCAATGGGTCGATCCGGCAGGCTCGACGAGAGGCGGGTGGCCACCTCGCGGCACAGCGTTAATGCCGCCTCGCTCCGCGCTCCACTGACGAGCCACTCGGCCACGCGATCAGACGGCATTCTCTCCAGCACTTCGCCCCAGGTCCGGGCGCCCACGCCAGCCAGCGCCACCTCCAACTTTTCCACGAGAAATCCCCACGAGGTCGGATCCTGGGCGATATCGACGATCCATGCAGTGACCGTCCGCCGCGCCTCCACGACGCTCTTGTCTTCCTCATCTCCCAGGACGGATGTAACGGGCCTGCGTAGAAAATCCACGATCGCGTCGTTGATCCCCTTCGCCATGGCGTCTTGCATGGTTGGGTCCTGGAGGATTTCGGCCAGTCGCTCCGCGCCCTCCTCTTCGATCGTGCCAAGTACCTTGTCGACCGCCGATTCGGTGATGATGAGCTTTGCGACCACCCGTTGATGGAACTTGAGGTCTCCGAGGAAGCGGTGCAGAAGCTCATGAATGAAGACCTTGAATCTGTTTCGCGCCTGTTCGTCCTCCAGAGTCGATCCCACCCGGCGAATCGCCATCGGCAGGTACGCCGCAATGCCCTTCTCCACCGCCCCCACGACCCCGGTGGGGAGCACTTCCTCGAATGTACGGGTCGGCTCGAGGAGCCTGTGGGTAGTGCGGATGAGATATTGGTCGATGGCCGTGCTGAAATCTTCGCTCCCGACCGCACCGGTGAGCCACTCCTCGACGGCCTCGGATATGGCGCTTTCACGGGCCGGCGTCAGGATCCCGGCTATCGGCTCATCAGCGATCGACTGAACGATCTCCTCGGCGCGTTCCGCAAGCGTCTCGGCGAAACGATCGGAGTCCAGGTACTCCCGCAGGCGAGCCAGCCCGAATTCCGCAACCTCCTGGAGGATCTCCTCGGTCTGGTCGTGCATTCGGGCCGGAATCAAGTCCCGTAGCGATCCGCGTTCAGTATTCAGAACGGCGTCCAGAAATCCCGAAAGGTGTTCGTCGAACGCCCGCCGGACGGACGCGTCGCTGAAGGTCTTCCCCAGATCCTCGGGCGTGAGCAGGCGTGTGCCCACCGTCCGTCCGATCGCCGCCGCCAGGCGCGCCTGATTCTTCGGAATCGCCCCCTGGAGCATCTTCAAGGGCCGCTTACCGAGACGGGGGGACTCGTAGGGGTGAAAGAGCATCCAGATGGCGATGGAATTGGTGAGGCCGCCCGCCATCGCACCGAAAAAGACGGTAATCGCGGCGCGGATCAGCTCTTCGCGCACGCCATCACCTCTTCGCGCACGCCGTCACCTCTTCGCGCAGGCCATCACTTCCCCGGGAAACGGAGGCCCTTTCGTCAACGCTGAACGTGGCGCACGAGCCCCCGTACCTCGAGTGAGTCTCCGGCCAGGACCGCCCAACCGGTGACTTGGTAAAGCCCGTTGACCGGAAGGATCGGCCCGGCTCCCTCCTCCGCCCGGAGCTCCATGCCGGCACTGGCGAGCGTGAGCTGCACGCCGCCATCGATCGATCCGGTCGATCGGATATCCCACTCGACCGGCACATCCCTGCGCGCCTCCTCGAACGACCTCACCGCGCTCCACTCCACCTGAACCTCCGGCCATCGAAAAGCCTCTTCTCCGATTCTGCCCCACGCGGTGTAGGCGGGTGAGCCTCCGGGAGACTCGACCACAATGACCAGGCGGCGTGGCCCGGTAAGGAACATCCACTCACCGGGCTCGGGACTCTCTCTCAGGCGCGCCCGATTCATGTCCAGCACGATGCCTTCGACCCGCTGGTCTCCGAAGAGGGCCGCGCCCTGATGTACACGGAAGGTTTCTCCGCGATTTCCATTCCAATCCGACATCCACTCATCGATCACGACCTCGAGTTGCCTCTGTCCCTCCTCAAACAGGATCCGCTCCAAGTTTCCGCCCGCACCGATGACCAGATCCATGGGGCCTCGTGGTAGAATTCGGAACGGCGTTCGGCTC
Organism: Longimicrobiales bacterium; assembly: GCA_965248195.1. Classification (GTDB taxonomy): domain Bacteria; phylum Gemmatimonadota; class Gemmatimonadetes; order Longimicrobiales; family Gaopeijiaceae; genus UBA822. The sequence continues at coordinate 1,311,332 of CBDFIQ010000001.1, forward strand.
GGCTCGGAAATCCACTGATCGTGGAAGAAAGGTTCCCAGAGTCCCGCCCGGGCGAGCCAGCCCTCCGTCAACCGTTCCACACCAACCGCGGAGGAGGAAGTCCGGAAAAACCATGGCACCACGATGGCGCTGTCGGCGTCCACCGTCAGGAACACCACGTTCCGTTCGTAAAGGCCGTCCTCGAAGTTTCGCTCCGCGCTCTCGCTCGGCCGTAGGCCCGGCTCGGTGACCGGTGGCGCGGGGGCGTCGCCACCGCAGGCGTACAGGAGGACACAGAGCGCGAGGGAGGCAACCCCTTCCCGCATCAGGCCTGCCGGGTCAAGCGTGCGGTTTCGCGCGGATCGAGGATCTTTCCGGGCCCGGCGCCGAGCAACCGATCGAGCTTCTTGAAGAAGCGCCCGACGCGGCGGACGTTCATGCCCAGATCCATGCGACCCCTCAGGGAACCGGCTCGAATATCGACCCGCGTCAACGCGTGCTCGTCCAGCTTGATTCGAATTTCGAGATCGTCTTCGAAACGGAAGACCACCGTGGTGCACCGGACCCGAATGAAGCCCGTGAGATCATCCGCCTGGAGCAATCTCCAGTTGCCGCGCTCCTCGACGAATTTCATACAGGTGCGCCAGACCTGCTCAAACGGGATGGCATAGGTCCGCCCGCTCAGCCGCGGGTCGTCGGACCATGGGTCGGTCTCAGCTCGATAGTTGTACAGCGCTTTGTTCCGGCGTCCTGCGAACAAACGGCTACCCTCCGAGACGATAACGAAAGGGGGTCGCTCTCTTGACCCGGACTCTCTGCCAGTGTTCCATAGTGTCTCGACGGTCCTCGCTGGTTGAACCCATGGCCCATATTCATGAAAGCGATTATTCCACTGGCTGGAAAGGGTACTCGTCTTCGCCCGCACACGTACACCACACCTAAGCCGCTGATTCGCGTCGCGGGACGGCCGGTCATGAGCTACATCCTCGATGACCTCGCCGAGCTCGGAGTGGACGAGATCGTCTTCGTGGTCGGTTACATGCGAGAGACGATCGAGAGCTATGTCGCCGAGGCGTATCCGAACATCACGGCTCACTACGTTTTCCAGGACGTTCAGGATGGGACGGCCGGCGCCGTGAAGTTGGCGGAGCCGTTCGTGGATGAAGACGTGCTGATCATCTTCGTGGATACGCTCTTCGATGCGGATCTTGCGCTGGTTCGCAGCGTCGCCAAGACCGCGGGGGGCGTCATCTGGGCAAAGGAGGTGGAGGATTACCAGCGGTACGGGGTGATCCTCACCGACGAGGAGGGCCACATGGTCCGAATCGTCGAGAAGCCTTCGGAGCCGATCTCCAAGCTCGCCAACATCGGGCTCCAATACATCAAGGACTGGCGGCTCCTCTTTGCGGGAGTCCGGGACACGCTGGACGCCGGCCCCGGACCGTCCGGCGAGTTCTATCTGACCGATGCTTTCCAGTACATGGTTGACCATGGCTCGAAGATCCAGGTGGCGCCCGTCGCGGGCTGGTACGACTGCGGGGAGCCAGGGACGCTGATCGAGACGAATCGGCATTTGCTGCTCGCAGGGCGAAGCGGAGTCGCGGATTCTGCTACCCTGGAGGGTTCAACCTTGAACGATCCCGTTCGCGTGGAGGAGGGCGCCGTGGTGCGTAACTCGGTCCTCGGACCCAACGTGACGGTTGAAGCGGGAGCCCGGGTCGAGGATTCGACCGTGGCCGACACAATTTTGGGCGCGGGCTGCACGGTCGTCGGCTCCACACTCCACGACTCTCTCGTGGGTTCGGAGTCGAGGGTCACGGCGTACCGCGGACGCCTCAGCGTCGGCGATCATTCGGGCGTGGAGGGGAGAGACTAGCTTGGGAGCGCTGGGCCGTCGTCAGCCGAGTCCCGACACCAGCAGCACGGTGTAGAGCGCCCGCTGGATTCCCGCCGGACCGTCTTCGTTGCGATACCACTCGCTGGTTGTATGGACCTCTCCCGCCGAACCGCCGGCTCCGAGGGTGATCGCCGGGATCCCCAACGACATCGGCAGGTTGGCGTCGGTCGAGGCAGCCGTGACCTGAGGCTCGACGCCCGCCGCTCGCGTGGCCGCGAGTGCGGCTTCCACGAGCGGGGAATCCAGATCTGTGGAGCCGGTCGGCCGGTGCCCCACCACGGTCACCTCGAGGTGGAGACGGCCATCCTTCCCGGTCACGCCGGAGTTCTCCTCGGCTACGGACCGATCCAGCACCGCCCGAAGACGCTCCTCCCCATCGTCGAGATGCCCGCTCGATTCACTCCGAAGGTCCAGATCGGCCCAGGCCTCGGCCGGGATCGCGTTGACGCTCGTCCCTCCTCCCCACCGTGCGACCGTGAGACTCAGCGCCGGATCGGTAGGCTTCGGCCACGCCGCCAAGGCGCCCACCGCCCGCCCGAGCGCGTGGATGGGATTGGGTGCGCCCCAGTCGATCCACGAGTGTCCCCCCCGGCCCCGGAGGCCCACCCGAAAGCGCCGTGCTCCGAGGCCTCTCGTCACCACGTAGTTGAGTCCCGCTCCGTCCAGAGAGATGAAGCCGGCCGCCTCCGACGCCACCCCTCCAGCGCGGAACAGGTGACGCACGCCACGGAGGTCCCCACTCCCCTCCTCCCCTACGGTGGCGGCGAACAGGATCGGACGGCGCGTCGTGATGCCCGCCTTCGACAGGGCCCGAACGACCGAAACGAGGGCGGCGAGGCCCCGCGAATTGTCCGAGATCCCGGGAGCCCGCAGGATGTCGCCGTCGACGCGTACCGTCACGTCGGTGCCAGCCGGGAAGACGGTGTCCAGGTGCGCCGACAGCACCAGCGGCTCTCGATCTTCAGCGCCGGGGCGGAGCGCGAGCACGTTACCGACCGAGTCCTGCTGAACGTCGGCCAGGCCCGCCTCATCGAGGAGTTCCGCCAAACGGCACCCCCGGGCCTCTTCGCCGAACGGCGGGGCCGGGATCTCCGTGAGACCGATCTGGTGGGCGAGCGTCTGGTCGTCGGTGGTGACGATCTGCTCGTTCGCCGCTCGTACGTCCGCTCGCTCCAGTAGCTTGCTCACGGAAGGCATCGTGTCGGGCAACATCAGGCAAAGCTCGGGACGTGGTCCGGCTCCGTCAAATCCCGGGGGGCGGTCGGTGCCGTGACGCAGCGTCTCCTGTATCTTGAACTCCCCTGTCTGCGGAGGTGGCGATGAAGTGCTGGGTCGGTACGAGCGGCTTTTCGTACAAGGAGTGGAAGGGGTCCTTTTATCCGGAGGATCTCTCCAACGACCGGATGCTCGCCTATTACGGAGACCGCCTGAACGCGGTCGAGATCAACAACACCTTTTATCGAATGCCCAAACGGGCGACGCTCGCTGATTGGGGGGGCAAGGTTCCGGACGAGTTTTCCTTCGTGCTCAAGGCATCCCGCAAGATCACACATTTCAAGAGGCTCAAGGACACCCAGGACGAGCTGGGCTATCTCGTGGATGTCTCCAGTGAGCTCGGTGCGCGCCTGGGCCCCATGCTCTTCCAGCTTCCGCCCAACTTGAAGATCGACGTAGAACGCCTGCGGGACTTCGTCTCACTCTTTCCGGCGGGGCTCCGGGCCGCGTTCGAGTTCCGCCACGACTCCTGGTTCGCCGACGAGACCTACACCGTACTCAGCGACGCTGGGGCTGCGCTCGTCGTTGCGGACACGGAGGCGGACGAGCCGGCAGAGGTGGTGGCAACGGCGCCATACGGATACCTCCGCCTCCGTAGAGCCGACTACGACCCAGACGACGTGGCGCGCTGGGCGCGCATCGTTTCAGATCAGGAGTGGAAGGATGCCTTCGTCTTCTTCAAACATGAGAACGCAGGCGCCGGTCCAGCGCTCGCGGAGCGGTTCGTGGCCGAGCTCGGTTGACGACGGGTGGTGCCTAGGCCCCGCTAAAGCAACGCCTGGATGAAGCCCCCGTCCACCGGGATCGACGTTCCGGTGATAAAGCTGGCCCGTTCGGAGGCGAGAAACGCGACGAGCGCCGCGAACTCGGTGGGGTCGCCGATGCGTCCCATCGGGCTTTGGCCCTCCCAGCGCTCGAAGGCCTCTTCCACCGTGATCCCCTGGGTTTCCGAGATGTTCGCAGCCAGCCCGTCCAGCCGCTTGGTCCTCGTGAAGCCCGGCATCACGTTGTTCACGGTAATGCCGGCGGAGGCGACCTCATTGGCGAGTGTCTTTGCGAACCCCGTCACGGCCGCGCGGACGGCGTTCGACAGGATGAGGCCGTCGATCGGCTGCTTCACGGCCACCGAGGTGATGTTGATGATCCGGCCCCACCCGGCCTTCTTCATCGCCGGGAGCACCGCCCGGGTCAGATTCAAGACGCTGTTGAGATTCTGTTCGACGGCCCCACTCCATGCTTCGACGGAGTGGCTTTCGAAGGGGCCAGGCGGTGGTCCGCCGGTATTCGTGACCAGGATATCCACCTTCCCGAAATCGGATTCGGCCGTTTCCATGAGACGGTCCACGTCTGCCGGGTCGGTCAGATCCGTCGGGACCGCAACCACATCGGCGCCCGTCTCATCGTAGATCTCCCGACCCGCCTCTTCCAGGGGAGCCACCGTCCGGGCACAAATCACGAGGTTTGCACCCTCCTTGGCCAGTTCGTCGGCGACGGCCCGGCCGAGACCGCGGCTGGAAGCGGCAACCAACGCTGTTTTCCCTTTGAGACCCAAATCCATTCGTCTAGCTCCGTTTAGCCCCGCCAATAGTCGGTCTTAGCTACGCAGATAGTCGTCTTAGCCCCGCAGATAATCGTCATCGCCAGTCAGCCAGTCTTGTCTGGGAGGCACGAATACGTCCAGGTCCAGCGTGTCTTCGAGTGCCTCCGCACTGTGGGGCACGTTGGAGGGAATATGTAGCACCTCTCCGGCACGCACGACCACCTCTTCCGACTGATCGTCTCCGATCCGAAAGAGCAGGGCCCCCTCGAGGACATAGGCGAACTGCTCGTTCTCGTGGTGGTGGACGGGGACCACGATTCCCTTGTCGAGGTAGATCTGGGCGAGCATCCCCTTCTCTCCGTTCACCCAGTGCCGGCGTAAGCCGGGTTTCATCTCCTCCATGGGCAGGCTCTCCCATGAAACGTGTCGGACGGGGGAATCACTCATGCGCGGATCCGGTCGGGGTTATGGACTGATCAGGGTGATGCGTCGAGAGCTAATAGAACCGCCTCCGTTTGGTGGGGGCAAGATGGTGTGCGCCGTCCGGAGACCGAGATTTGACGGGGACGGCAAGGATTCCCTAGCCCGTCGTGGCCGGTTGTGCGATCCTTGATTTTTACGGGTTGGTGGAATCGAGGAGAAGAGCGTGGCCGACAAATCCGACACCTCCGAAGCCCGCTGGCGAGAGATTCTCACGCCGGAGCAGTTCGAAGTATTGCGGCAAAAGGGTACCGAGCGGGCTTTCACCGGCGCGTACTGCGACGTGAAGGACCCGGGGACCTATCGATGCGCAGGGTGTGGCGAGGCCTTGTTCAGCTCGGAGTCCAAGTTCGAATCGGGAAGTGGCTGGCCGAGCTTTTACAAGGCGATCGAGGGCGGACGGGTCCGTACGGAGGAGGACCACACCCTGGGTATGAAGCGGATGGAGGTCTTGTGTGCTAGCTGCGGCGGCCATCTGGGTCACGTTTTTCCCGATGGCCCGGCGCCCACGGGGCTCCGGTACTGCGTCAACTCTGTGGCGCTGTCGCTGGAACCGGATGAAGCTCCCGATGGGGAATGACCCCATTGCCGGCCCGCGGGCGTGGACCGTGAACACGGTAGGCGCGCTACTTGCAGTAGTCATGGCGCTCGGGTGCGGTGGAACCGCCGAAGCCCCGCCTGCGGGTAGCTTCGAGGGCTTCATCCCGGACCTGCGCGGCGAGCGGGTAATGGTGTTCCCGGTGCAGATCCCTGCCGGTGTGCCCGGAGACGCGAGCCCCGAGATCGAATTTGCCCTTCGAACCAGGACCGCGGAGGTCGATTGGATTTTTTCGGATGAGCTCGAGGCGGTGCTGGCGCGCTCTCCAGCGGTCGACAGTGCGGTGAGCGGACTGCCGGTAAGCTTCTTTCTCAGGGCACAGGTACGGCGGATCGGTGATCCTCTGTTCGGTCAGCTTCTTCGATTGGGCGCGCTTGCCAATTCGGACATCGCCTTGATTCCGGTGACGGTCGGCCGTGGAGCGGAGGGTGCCGGTGGAACATCGGTCGTGGAGATCGTCGCGACCATTTTGAACGTGCGGACCGGACAAGTGATCTGGTTCGGGGTCGTGGCGGGCGCGCCGGGCTCGGTGGCCGACTTCGGATCGGTCGCTTCGGCGGTGGAGGCGTTGGCTGAAACGTTGTTGTGGTACGTGCAGTAATAGTCGTGGAAGGTGCAGTAATAAAGTGCAGTGATAGTTGTTGTAGGTGCAGTAAATTTAGTGACATAAATGGCAACAAGTGATGGGATATGTCGATGAAGCGCAGGCCGATCATGAATGTGCTGGCCATTAGCCTCATCCTTGCGCCTTTAGCGTGCGAGGAGGAGGTCAACCTTGCCTTGCCCTCTGAGAGTGAGGCGGGGGCCCACTACGCGAATTCTTCGGACCTATCCGTCCGCCTGAGCGGCAACGTCGTAGAGCTCACGGTCGACCAGCCCCTCCGGCAGGTGCGCAGGGGTGGCTCTCTTTGGGCCAAGGTCGGACCCTACATCTACCTCTTCACAGACGAGACGGAGGGCCTGCTACGCGAGTATCCGGGTGTGTCCGGTGTGCGGGTCATTACGCGCACGGGCGGCAGCAACGCGGAAGTGGCCCGCGCCTTTCTCCACAGGGACTCGTTGAACGAGCTCACCTGGAGACGGGCGAGGAACATCGCCGGGATGGCACGGACGGAGGGGACCCGGCGTCCGGCGCTGTTGGAGGAGCTCGTCGAGTGGGGTCAGGCTCACACAGAGTTCGGGTACAGCCAGGATTTCGTCGATTAGTTTCGTGAGGGGGGCGTTGGCGTGATTGGGAAAGACCTCGACTCACTCGAGGCGACGTGCCTGCTTTGCCTCCAGACCAAGCCCCGGCAGGACCTCGACCGGCTGCTCTGGTGCGACGCGTGTATAGCGGATGCAAAAGCCCGGGCCCTCTCCCGGAGCTGGTACGTCGGCCTCGCGGTCGCGGTGGTGCTGGCGCTGTGGATTTGGCTGTACATCCAACCCTCGAACCTGGTGATCGGTGGATGGATCGGAACGGTCGTCGGCGCCTTCTACGTGAGCGCACGGGTCGTGCGCGAGGTGCTCTATGCCGTTGCGCGCATCCGCGGGGAGGCCGCCGACCTAGAGGCCACGCCAAAAGAGCCCGCCGAGTAACTTCTCACCCATCCCGCTCGTATGTCGATGTACTTACTTTCTTGATCGATATGCGGGCTCTGATCCATATCCGGGCTCTTGAATCCACAGTGAGGCACACGCATGGCCGGTAAATTCCAGGGGACCGACTTCTACGACGTCGACTCGCTCCTGAGTGAAGAGGAGCGCATGATCCGGGACACCGTGCGCGAGTGGGTCGAGGAGCGCGTGATGCCGCTCATAGGCAAGGCGTACATCGAGCGGCGCTTTCCGAAGGAGCTCATTCCCGAGTTGGGTGAGATGGGCATGCTGGGCGCGAATCTTCCAGAGGAGTACGGCTGCGCGGGCCTCAACAACATGGCGTACGGCCTCATCGCCCAGGAGCTCGAGCGCGGGGATTCCGGTATTCGGTCGTTTGCTTCGGTTCAGGGCGCCCTGGTCATGTATCCCCTCTTCGCCTTCGGGAGCGACGAGCACAAGCAGGAGTGGCTTCCCAAGCTCGCGACGGGCGAAAAGATCGGATGCTTCGGGCTCAGCGAGCCCGACTATGGGTCGAATCCGGCGGGCATGATCACGACCGCGAAGAAGACCAACGACGGCTGGCTGCTGAACGGCACCAAGATGTGGATCACCAACGGCTCCATGGCCGATGTCGCCATCATCTGGGCGCAGACGGCGGAAATCGGCGACACGAAAGGGATCCGCGGATTCGTCGTTCCCACCGATGTCGACGGCTTCTCGGCCCGCGACCAGAAGGGAAAGCTGTCGCTGCTGGCCTCCGACACCAGCGAGGTACATCTGGCGGATATTCACTTGCCCGACAGCGCCCTGCTGCCCGAGACTACCGGGCTGAAAGGCCCGCTCATGTGCCTCACCCAGGCGCGTTTCGGCATCACCTTCGGGGCCGTGGGCGCCGCCATGGCATGCTTCGAGGAGGCCAGGAGCTACGCCAAGGAGCGGGTGATGTTCGGTGGTCTCCTCGGGGGCAAGCAGATCCAACAGATCCGGCTGGCGGATATGCTGACCAAGATCACGCAGGCCCAATTACTGTGCATCCAACTCGCCCGGCTCAAGGACGCCGGCACGATGACGCCTCAGCAGGTTTCCCTCGCCAAGCGCGCCAACGTCGATATGGCGTGCGACATCGCCCGCGAGGCCCGGAGGCTCCTAGGGGCCAACGGGATCCTTGTCGAGTACCACTCCATGCGGCATATGGCCAACCTGGAATCGGTCTACACCTACGAGGGCACGCACGACATCCACGGGCTGATTCTTGGAGAGGCGGTGACGGGGATTGCGGCGTACTGAGAGGCGGCCGCGGGAACGACTTGACCGTTTCTCGGGGCTGGGTAGCTTCTAACGCTCTTCTTCGGGAGAGACGTCCGGTTGGAGGCGCCGGGGCGATGTTCGACCAACACCTCCTTTGACGTGAGAGATCTCATGAAACCGATTTTCCAGGCGTTGCCGATACTCGTCGTCGCTTTCTGGAGCGGAGCCGTTCCCGGATCCGCTCAGTCGGCGGCGGGTGGCCCGTCCTCCGTAGCAGCCACGCCAGGGTTCGGGGGCGCGGTCGCGGTCGGCGATGGAGAAGTGTTCGTGGGCGAGGCCGGTACCAGATCGTGCCCGGGACCGTTTACGTCTTCCGTCGCCGGTCGACGGGGTGGGAGGAGGTGGCCCGTCTTCGCGCATCCGACGGGGTCCGAGATGACGGCTTCGGGGCAGCGATCGCGGTGGATGGCGAGACGTTGTTGGTGAGTGCCGCGGCTCGGGATGAGGGCGGTGCCGTCTACGTGTTCGAGCGGTCTTCGGCTGGGGATTGGATGGAGGTGGACCGGCTTCCCGCGGTCGACATCGACCCTCGCGGTGACTACGGAGCTACGCTGGCTCTGGTGGGCGACATCGCGATGGTCGGGGCACCCGCTTTGACAGCTGCGAGCGCAGAGTCGTCGGCGGCAGGCGCGGTCTACGTCTTCGAGCGGTCCGGTGGAGGCTGGAGCGCCGGGGCCGTCCTGTCCGAGGGAGACGCAGGTAACGGTTTCGGGGCTGCGCTGGCTCTCCAGTCGGGTAGAGTCCTGGTGGGGGCGCCGCTGGCCGATAGTGCGGGGACGGCCTACTCGTTCAGTGGTGATGGGGGTCTTTGGCGGCTGGACGGTACGATTCTGGCTCGCGGGGTGAGGAGGGGCGACCGGTTCGGAGCCTCTCTGACTTCGGACGGCGACGAGGCTCTGGTGGCTGCACCGGGTCGGAATGGGGGGGAGGGGGTGGTCTTCACGTTCCGACGGGAGCGTGACGGCGAGTGGTCGTCTGTCGGACTCCTCATCCCTTTCGACGGTTTTCAGTCCGACGGGTTCGGTGCGAGTCTCGGCTTGGGTGATGGCGAGGTATGGGTCGGCTCGCCGCAGGCCGGCGGCCGTAGGGGCGCCGCCTACGTATTTTCGCGTGAGATCTCGGGTGGATGGGGTAGCGTCACGAAGATCATGGATGCCACCGTCGGCTCGGGAAGCGGGTTCGCTGCCGCGCTCGACGTCGAGGACGACTTGGCGGTGCTGGGGGTGTCGGGGGCCGACTACGGGGTAGGATCAGCCGTCATCTTCGAGCGGGGCGCCGGCGGTTGGGAGCCGGCCGGCACTGTGAAGGGGGAGATGGAGGGATACGCCGCCGTGCTCGGTGAGCAGATCGAGTGCGCCGATGACGAGGCGTCGGCCTTCGAGTGCGCCGGCTACGATCTGGTGTCATTCCTTCCCGTTGGCGCCATGGGCGTGCCGCGCGGAGTCAATCTGAACGACCTCTGGGGGTGGACGGATCCCGAAACTGGACGCGAGTACGCCTTGGCTGCGCGCCGGGACGGTGTGTCCTTCGTGGACGTCAGCGATCCGTTGAATCCGCGCTACCTGGGTCAGCTCTTGAGGACCGAGGGATCGCCGTTGGCTGCATGGAGGGACATAAAGGTCTACAGGAACCACGCGTACATCGTGGCCGACGGCTCGGGTCTTCACGGCATCCAGATCTTCGATCTGACCCAACTCAGAAACGTGACGGAGCCGGTGACATTCGAGGAGACCGCGCACTACGCGGGTGTGGCCAGCGTTCACAACATCGCCATCAACGAGGAGACCGGTTTTGGCTACAGCGTCGGGAACAGCTCGGGGGGCGAAACGTGTGGCGGAGGGATCCACATCATCGATCTCGAAGAGCCGGCGAGCCCCACCTTCGCGGGTTGCTTCTCACAGCCGGGCACAGGACGGAACGGCACAGGTTATACGCACGACGCCCAATGCGTCACCTACCGGGGCCCCGACGAGGAACACCAGGGCAAGCAGATCTGCCTCGGGTCCAACGAGACCGCCTTCAACATCGTCGACGTGACGGATCCGTCGAATGCGGTGGCGCTCTCGCTGGCTAGCTACCCGGACGTCGCCTACACCCATCAGGGTTGGCTTACCGAGGATCAGCGGTATTTCTACCAGGGAGACGAGCTGGACGAGGGAGACGGCCGCAAGACCCGTACTCTCATCTGGGACGTCTCGGACCTGGATGACCCGGTGCTCGTGAAAGAATTTTACGGCACGCACGAGTCTACGGACCACAACATGTACGTGCTGGGCAACCTCCTGTACCAGTCCAACAACCGTGCGGGACTCAGGGTGCTCGACATCAGCGATCCCGAGGACCCGGTGGAAGTCGGCTTCTTCGACACCGTGCCATACGGAGACAACGGTCCCGGCAGCGGAGGATCGTGGAGCAACTATCCGTACTTCGAGAGTGGGATTGTTGTGGTCAGCAGTCGGTTCGAGGGTCTCTTCATCCTGAAGAAGAAACAGCCGATCATGTGACGGGGGTCCAGTTATCTACAGATGAGCGGATCCGGGTCCAGAGCGTTCGGCGCGGCCAGTGGCACGTCGAAAACGTCGACCCAGCCTTCTTCTTGGTCGTCCGAGCGAATCTGAACCCAGAAACGGCTCTCGCCCTCATGGACCACGCTTCCTCCATATTCGTAGTCGGAAGACGTGAAGAAGTCGGGCCCCGGCCAGAATTGCTCCGTGTCGAAGAACGCACCCTTGAACCACGTGTTGTAGAAGCCCTCGCCCAGGTAGTCTAGAACGTAGAGCGTATCACCCGGCTGAAAGATGTCCTCCTCGTCCAGGAACGGAACTGGCCTCGACGGGCGGGTGATGGCCACGATGCCCGGCGAATCGACGACCACGGCTCCCGTGAGGACTTCGAATCTCTCATTCGCTTCGAGGGTCGTGACCGGATTCGTGGCCACTCCCAGGCTCGCGTAGACGGGTACCGCACCACACGCCAACCACTCGTCAAACATGCAGCCTTCGCCGGGGCAGGCCGGCTGCACCACATACGGGAATAACAGCTCGGAAGACATCGGGGTTTCGGAGTCGGGTGCCGAGTCGATTTGTGGTCCCGAACTCGGCTGGTTTGCTTCGAGATCGCCGTTGGTCTGTGCTGCTTCGGCCGCCAGGCCGGTTTGCGAATCCTCTGCATCGTCCTCCGGGGCCGCGCAAGCGGCGGCGCTCAAGCTGACCAAGAGGGGCAGGGCCGCTAGAAGGTGATGCGCTGTTGGTCCGAACCTCATTTTCGCGTCCTTCGTATAGACCAGGGCAATCCTATGCTATTTCCAAACTGTGCCTATTCCAGTCTACTCGTAAACGATTTCGTAGAGGCCCTGATGGGTTCGGCTGAGCAATTGACCATCGCCTCCAGGCGCTACTTGACCCTTTTGGGGTGCCGGATAGTTTTCAACCCTCTCCTTCGGGGGATTGCCCTGCTAGCTCAACTGGCTAGAGCAACTGACTCTTAATCAGTAGGTTCGGGGTTCGAGTCCCTGGCGGGGCACTAGGCAGCACAAAGCTTATCGGCCTTGGGCCGTTTTTCTTTGATGGGCCGAGTCAGCCATAAGTCAGCCACAGGACTGGTTTCGAGCGCCTTCTTCGGGGCCTATCGACGCTGAGTCTGCGCCGGTAGATCGACGTCAACTACTCCGACTCAAGTCCGTCCCATCGGAGTTTCATCGGAGTTTTTCCGAAATAATTAGGGTCGAGAGACGAACGCTCGCATCTGGGTTCCCCTTGCATGACGACGGATTGCCCCCGACAGTTCGCGTGGAAACGCTCTTTAGAGACAGTTCGCTGCACTCCTTCTCATTCCATCACGACCTTATGAACTCCAGCCTCACCGAGATCGAGAATCGCCTCTGGGACGCTGCTGACGAGCTTCGCGCCAACTCCAAGCTCAAGTCATCGGAATACTCCGTTCCCGTGCTCGGGCTCATCTTCCTCCGCTACGCCGATCATCGGTTCACGACTGCCGAAGCAGAGCTGGGCGAGAAATCGTCCAGCAGGCGCACCGTAGGCAAGACTGACTACCAAGCGAAGGGGGTCCTCTATCTGCCCAATGAGGCTCGACTCCCGTCGCTCCTGGCGCTCCCGAACATCGGACAGGCAGTCGACGAGGCTGGCAAGGGCCACAACGGGCGCCTGGGGCGCCGTGTACGACTGATCCAACATTCCGCGGGCTCCGGCAAGTCCAACACCATCAGCTGGACGGCGCACCAGGTGACCAATCTGCATGACGACGCCGACAAGCCGATCTTCAGCTCGGCCGTCATCGTGACCGATCGCATCGTGCTGGACCGCCAGCTTCAGAATACCGTCGCGCAGTTCGAGCAGACCAAGGGGGTGGTCAAGAAGATCGACGGCACCTCGCGGCAGTTGAAGGAGGCGCTGGAGGGCGGCGCGCGCATCGTCATCACGACGATCCAGAAGTTCTCGACCGAGCACCTCGCGGCGCTGTCGGGCCAGGGTTCACGCACCTTCGCCGTCATTATCGACGAGGCCCACGGCAGCCAGTCCGGCAAGAGCGCCCAGGCGATGAGCGATGCCCTGACGCGCGACGAGGGTATGACCAGCGACGATATCGAGGATCTGATCGCCGATTACCAGAACGCGCGCGGGCCGCAACCCAACATCAGCTACTTCGCCTTCACCGCCACGCCGCGGAACGTGACACTGGAGCGCTTCGGCGCCAAGGGCGCCGACGGGCTGCCGCAACCTTTCCACCTCTATTCGATGCGCCAGGCCATCGAGGAGGGGTTCATTCTGGACGTGCTCCAGAACTGCATGACCTACAAGGCCTATTATCAACTCGAAAAAACCATCGAGGACGATCCCGAACCGAAAGGGCGCAGCGCGCAGCGCCGTGTCGCCCGCTTCGCCTCGCTCCACCGGACGGCCATCGGCCAGAAGGTTGAGGTCGTCATCGAGCATTTCCGCCGCCATGTCATGGGCGAACTCGGCGGCCAGGCCCGGGCGATGATCGTCACCGGCGGCCGGGAACATGCGCTGCGCTATTTCTTCGGCGTGCGCGATTACATCAACGCCCACAGATACACGGATTTAAAGGCCCTGGTTGCGTTTTCCGGCGAGCTGGAACTGGATGGCGAGACCTACACCGAAGCGGCCTTGAACGGGTTCTCCGAAACCGAACTGCCCCGGCGTTTCGATACCGGCGACTATCGCGTGCTGATCGTCGCAGAGAAATACCAAACCGGTTTCCATCAGCCGAAGCTCTGCGCCATGTATATGGACCGAAAACTTGCCGGGCTACAGGCGGTCCAAACGCTTTCGCGTCTCAATCGGACCTATCCGGGCAAGGAGCGCACCTACGTTCTCGACTTCCAGAACACCATCGAGGAGATCCAGGCCGCCTTCAAACCGTATTATGAGGTAACCGCCCTGGAGGCCAACTCGGACCCCAATCAGATCTACGAGCTGGAAGCGCGTCTCAAGACCTTCGGCATCCTCGACCAGGGCGAGATCGACCGTTTCGCCGAGACTTTCTACAAGGGCCCGCTCGATACGCATGACCGGGCACGCCTCGAAGGCCTGGTGCGCCATGCCGTCGCCCGCTTCGAAGCGGAGGACGACGAGGGGCGGCGCGAGGAGTTCCGGCAACTCCTGAAGAGCTACATGCGCTTCTACAGCTTCGTGGCGCAGATCATCCGGCTCGACGATACGGGGCTTGAGACGCTCTACACCTACGCGGCCTGGCTGTCCCGCTTGTTGCCCAATCGGGAAATTCCGGCCGACATCGAGATCACCGAGGACATGCTTCGCCTTCAGGCATTCCGCGTCGAGCAGAAGGAAGAAGGGGCGGCGTCGCTCGGTCCGGGCGACACCGAGACGCTCACGCCGATCAGCGAGTTCGCCGCCAAACCGTACACGGAAGAGGAAGAACGTTCCCTTTCCGAGATCATCAAGGCGTTCAATGACCGACACGGGACGGCGTTCACGCACGACGACTTCATCCGTTTCGAGCAAGTCAATCGTGAAATCATGGATGACGACCTGACCGAAATGCTGCGCAGGCCGTCGCCGCCATCCGGCTGCTGGCGCTCACCGGATGCCGCCGGAGCGAAGTGCTCAATCTCCGCTGGCGCGACATCGGCGAGCACGCGATCAAGCTGCCCGACTCCAAGACCGGCCCGCACGCGGTGCCGCTCGGCGAAGCCGCGCGAGCGCATATCGAGGCGCTGGCCAATCCCCGCGACCCGGAGGCGCACCTGTTCCCGCGCCATGCCGAAGGCCGGGGTCTCTCGATACTGACCACCTGCTGGCGCGCGGTCTGCGCGGATGCGAAGCTCGGCAGGCTGCGGCTGCATGACCTGCGGCACACCGCCGCCAGTCACGCCGTCATGTCCGGCGAAAACCTGCCCCTGGTCGGCAAATTGCTCGGGCACCGGCGGCACCAGACCACCGCAGGCTACGCTCACTTGGCTGACAGTCACCTTGTCGCGGCGGCCGAGAAGATCGGAAATGCGATTGTCGCAGCCATGACAAGATGTAGAACACCCTAGCTCGCCATGAAACCACCCTTCGTTTACTTCAATTTGCCGACAACATTGCCCGTTTCGTCGCGCCGTATCGGCAAATGTGGCACTTCTTCCGTGCGTAGCGGGCGGCTGAGGATAGAGCGCGCACGGTAGGATAGTCATTTTGTTAGGGAATCATAATTCCTAGATCACTCGGCTATATCGCCGCTCGGAGGAAATCTGTTTTTTGAATCATCGTGATTCCATCTCTTTCACAGACTGGACGAAATCGACATGTTTCGCGTGAGATTCTGCAGTCATGGGAATTTCAGCCGCCCTTATCTTGGCGCAGATCATCTCCATTTTCTGAAGCGTCAAGCCCGGATTCGATGGGGCGTTAACCGAGAAGGCGATATAGCGGTGCAGGTTCTTTTCCGCCACCCACGATCTCCATGAGACCGACCGTCCAGTATCCCTCTCGGCCTTCGACGAAGCTCTGGTACTGAGAGAGCGGTAGGTAGAGTTCTAGGTTGTTTTCCTCGTCATGCTAGACGCTGCGGTGCAGTAGAGGGGTGGCATCATGAAAAAGCTCTTGCTCGTGGGCATGGTGATCGCTCTGGTGATCTCCTCCGGCCCGGTGTTGGCCCAGGACGGCTGGTACATGGGGATGGACCTGGGGGCTGCGGTAGCCCCGGGAATGGACGTAAAGACCGGGGGGTTGGATGATTGGGTATCGAGCGCGGATGCGGCGCATTCAGCGATCCGATGCGACAAGACCATAAACCCGGACGGTTTTCAGGTAGAAGAAGGAGCGTGTGGCAATGCCCCTTCGACTTGGGGGCCCATGGACGAGTCGTTTGATGACGGCAGGGGGATCCTGGCTGGGTTGGCCTTGGGGTATCGCATGGGGAACTTCAGGGCCGAGGGCGAATATTTCTATCGCAGTGCAACCCATGACAGCACGGATGTTCCCTATGATTCCGCGACAAATTATGATCCCGGCACGGATCCGGGATTCCAGACAGTCATGGATGGAGTCGATGCCGTGCTGTCGCACAACGTTTTTGCCAACTTGCACTACGACTTTCGCTCCGATTCGAAGTTTACGCCGTCTCTGGGGATTGGAGTCGGCTTTGCGAAAGTCTCGCTTGCGTACCGGACCTTCTGGCGCCGGACGAATGACCCCGAGAACGTCACGGTATTCGATACTGAGGGGGTGATTGGTGACGAGCTGGCGAAGGCCCAGGCGTTAAACCGGGAAATTGCCGGCACGATCACCGCGGACAGAGCGAAATTGTCGGATCTGCTGCTCGGCTACCAGGCGGTGGCGGGCCTGGATTATCAGGTCAGCGATCGGGTCACCATCGGGCTCAAGTTCCGATGGGCGAGTTTCGGCGAATTCGATGACGAGTCGGCATATGATTCTCTCCGCGATCATGCGTCGGTGGCCGGTAACCCGCCGGTCCCCGTTACCTACTATGTCAAGACGGATGACATTCAGTTCTGGGGAATCAGCCTCAACATGAAGTATCACTTCTGACCGGCAGCTAATGGAGTCATCAGGGTCCGAGAGTCTGTCAGATCGGTGTCTCGCGGGGGAAGAGTGATTGGTCACACCTCCCCCGCAACAAAAATCTCCCTATCGCCGGACCGAGCAGGTTTCGGCACGTGGAGCGACAAAAGGATGCCAACTGCAGTAAGATATTAGGCAGGCCCGAGTCGAAGGTTGCTGGCACGGCCCGACTGGCGAGCAGTAGAGACTAAATATCGGCGGGAGAGGCGAACATGGCTGACGGCACATCCCACTCCGGCGCGGTCCATACGAATAACAGCCAAAGCTCCAAATACTCGGCGCCATGTCGAGCCGGCGCAGGCGGAAAGGCGATTGCCAGGAGAACTATTTCACGGCCGAAAATCATCGGCGCAATCTCGCCGCCGCCCATTCGCTCATTCGAGACCTTCCGGCCAGGGTCGAGACTCGATGCCTCAGTATCGGTCCTGATCCATCAGGGTGGAGTAAATACCTAGTTCCGACAATATGATGTACTGAAACGTCGAAGGGAACCTTTTTATGTCCAGATCAAGACGTCAAGTTCATGCCATTGATTTGTCGTACCCGCCTCGCATGAGCCAGTCGACCCGACTGAGGCCGGATGCCGAAGCGGGCCAGTCCCACTCGGCGGCCCACAGGGACGGCTCTCTCGCTCCTAATCCACCGGCGGGGCTTGTTCCCAAAGACCATCCCACCAAGCGCAGCCGTCGCGGCTCGGGGGGCGTTCGCGTGTTGGCCGCCGTCGCGTGTTTGGCCTGGCTGGCCTGGCCGACCGAGGCTTTCGCGCAGCAGGTGACGCTGAACGTGGACGCCGTTGCGGGCGACAACAAGATCAACCGGTCGGAGCACACGAACGGCATCGCCGTGAGCGGCAACACGGGTACGGAAAGCGGCGTGACTGTCGAGGTGACCATCGGCGGCACACCGTTGACGAGCGTGACCTACGCGATGAACGCGATGTGGTCGGTGAACGTGGAGCCCAGTGCGGACTACATTACCGAAACGAGCGTGGAGCTTTCCGTGACGGCCACCAAGACCGGGTTTACCAGTGCGACGGTTACGCGGACGCTGCCGGTGGATTTGACGCCGCCGAGTGTGAGTTACACGGCGCCATCGAATCTCACGGTGGGCGTTTTGATCACGCCGATAGCTCCGACCACGAGCGATACGGATATCGTCTCCTACGCCACTAGCGGCAGTTCCCTGCCGCTGGGACTGGCGTTGAATGGCAATACAGGTATTATCAGCGGCTCGCCGAGGACGGCCAACACCAACACGCAGACGGTGGGGGTGCTGGTCACCGACGACGCCGGCAACGTGGATCGGCCGCAGATTACATTCCCGGCGGTTGAGTTCGCATCCGGCGTAATGGTTTCGGAGACGGAACTGACGGTGCCCGAAGGCGGCTCGGCGAGCTACACGGTGAGGCTCGTCACCCAGCCGACGGATGATGTCACGATCACGGTGGAGCGGGTGACCGGCGATGAGGATCTGACGGCGAGCCCGGGTACGCTGACCTTCACGAACTCGAACTGGAGTGTGCAGCAGACAGTGACGGTCTCGGCGGCGGAAGATGACGACGGCGCGGCCGGCACTGCCCAGTTTGGCCATAAGGTGATCAGCCCCGGCACCGTCTATCACGGCGTTTCGACCCCTGGCCTCAAAGCAACCGAGGATGACAACGACACGATCGGCGTGATCGTCTCGCCGACGGCACTGTCGGTGCCGGAAGGCGGCTCGGCGACCTACACGGTGAGGCTCGGCACCAAGCCACTGGAGGGTGATGTCACGGTCGAGGCGACCCGGGACCAACTGAGTGACGCTGACCTGACGGTGACCTCGGTAACGGATATGGATGCGGACTTTAATTCGGTTACGTTGTTATTCACGGACTTGAACTGGCATACGGCGCAGACGGTGACGGTCTCGGCGGCCGAGGACGACGCCGACGAGGTGGATGGCGTCGCGATCTTCTCTCACAGAGCGGCGACAGGCGACGAAGACTATTACGATATTTATATCGATCCAGTCACGGCGACCGAGGCCGACAACGAAAAGGTAGTGACGGTCGTGATTCAAACGGAGGTGTCAGCTCCGGTGCGCGGCGTGTTCGAGGTGACGATCATCTTTAGCGAGGCGGTGATGGGTTTCGAGCGGAGCGAGATCGCGGTGACGAATGGTTCGGTGACCGACTTCAGTGGGTCGGCGCCGACCTATAAGGCAGAGATCACTCCCTCGAAGAGCGGTGAAGTGATCGTGGAGGTTGGGGCGAATGTGGTCGAATACGGGGTCGGCAACGGCAATATAGCGGGCGCGCCTCTGGTGCTCGAGGCGGATCTGTATCCGGTGGTGAGCTATCAGGAGGAGAGCTACACGGCGAGGGAAGGTGGAGAGACGGTGACGGTGACGGTGAAGCTGAGCGAGGGCTGGGACGAGGAGCTAGCGATCCCGATCCGGGTGACGCGGCCGCAACCAGAGTCGACGGAAGTCGACGACTATACGGTCGACGGGTTGGAGGAGTGGGATGCCCAGGAGGGCACAGGCAAGCTCACCTTCTCAGCCGGCGAAACGGAACAGACGTTCACGATTGCGGCCAACGATGACGGGGACGGGGAAGACGAAGAGCTGGAGCTGGGATTTGGGGACTTGCCGACGCCGGTGATGGCGGGGGACCCGGTCGTGGCGACGGTGACGCTCGAGGACAAGGGTTTGGTGTTGAGCTACCAGGAGGAGAGCTATACGGCGCTCGAGGGAGGAGAGGCTGCGACAGTAACGGTGAAGCTGAGCTTCGGCTGGGACGAGGAGCTAGCGATCCCGATCCGGGTGACGCGGCCGCAACCAGAGTCGACGGAAGTCGACGACTATACGGTCGACGGGTTGGAGGAGTGGGATGCCCAGGAGGGCACAGGCAAGCTCACCTTCTCAGCCGGCGAAACGGAACAGACGTTCACGATTGCGGCCAACGATGACGAGGACGGGGAAGACGAAGAGCTGGAGCTGGGATTTGGGGACTTGCCGACGCCGGTGATGGCGGGGGACCCGGTCGTGGCGACGGTGACGCTCGAGGACAAGGGTTTGGTGTTGAGCTACCAGGAGGAGAGCTATACGGCGCTCGAGGGAGGAGAGGCTGCGACAGTAACGGTGAAGCTGAGCGAGGGCTGGGACGAGGAGCTAGCGATCCCGATCCGGGTGACGCGGCCGCAACCAGAGTCGACGGAAGTCGACGACTATACGGTCGACGGGTTGGAGGAGTGGGATGCCCAGGAGGGCACAGGCAAGCTCACCTTCTCAGCCGGCGAAACGGAACAGACGTTCACGATTGCGGCCAACGATGACGAGGACGGGGAAGACGAAGAGCTCGAGCTGGGATTTGGGGACTTGCCGACGCCGGTGATGGCGGGGGACCCGGTCGTGGCGACGGTGACGCTCGAGGACAAGGGTTTGGTGGAGCTCACGGTGAGCTTTGGGCAGGCGGAGTACGAGATTAGGGAAGGTCAGGAGGCCGACATCGAGGTGACCGTCTCACCGGCAACGGACCGACGGGTGGAAGTGCCACTGGTCGTGGTGCCCAAAGGAGGGGCAACGGACGAAGACTATAGCGGGGTGCCGGCGTCGCTAGTGTTCGAGGAAGGCGAAAGTCAGGGGACGATATCCGTAAAGGTGCTGGCGGATGAAGTGGACGATCCTGGAGAGTCGATTGTGCTGAGCTTTGGAGAGTTACCGGAGGCGGTAAGTGAAGGAGAGATCTCGCAGACAACAGTGAACTTCACTCAGCGGCGCACGGCGGAGCAGTTCTCACAAACACTGGAGGTTATGCTGGCGGTCTTAGCACGGTCGACGGCCGCGAGCGCACAGTCAGCCATTCAGGGTCGCTTCGAACGGCATCGTCAGTGGAGTCGGTTGGCGTCGTCCGGTGGGGTGCAGGGGCCGGGGACTAACGCGGCGGCGAGCGCGGACGCGGCCGAGCCAACGCAGGGATCGCGGCTGCGGAGCTTCTCGCTGGGTTCGTTAGGGAGCGTCGCACGCTCCGGCCTTTCGCACTTGAGCGCCGCTCCTAGCTACGGCACGGACCTGAGAGGGAGCGTCTACGGTCAGGATCGACTGTATGGTTCTGGGATCGGCGACGCGCCGCTAGGGCCGGGCTCGACTGACCTCTCAGGGACGAGGGATCAAGGGTTCAGTCTTGCGGGGACCTCCTTCGAGATGGCTCTGGGCAAGCAGGAGCAGGGGACGAGCACGAGCTGGGTGCCGGTGTTGTGGGGTCAGGGGGATCTGCAGCACTTCAACGGAGACCTGGATCGGCTCGAAATGAACTATCGCGGCCGCCTCGAGGCCGCTCACGTCGGGCTGGACCTCTATGCCAACGACAAGATGCTCGCCGGGCTGTCGTTCATGCGCAGCTGGGGAGACATGGACTACACCGACGATGGTGTAGACGGGGTCTTGGGAAGTGATCTGAACACGTTTCATCCTTATCTGTATTGGGAGCCGAACGAACGGGTGAGCATGTGGGGCTTCGGAGGCATGGGATGGGGTGAAGTGGATGTCAAAGAGCTGGGCCGGACGCACGACTTCGATGCCGACTTTCGGATGCTCGCTGGTGGCGTGAGGTCGGTGCTGTGCAGGTGGCCTTGCAATGAGTTGGCCCTGCGAGCGGATGCCTTCACGGCGCAACTGAGGACCGATGCCACCGACGACATCGCCAAGGTGAGCGGTAAAGCCTACCGGGGACGGTTGATGCTCGAGTGGGTGCACGACCTGCCGATGTCAGCGGGGCGATCACTGGGCCTGCAGCTGGAGGCCGGCGGACGGTTTGATGGGGGCGATGCGGATCGCGGCGCCGGCGTGGAAACGGGTCTTCGTCTGGGGTACCTGGATGCGAACCATGGACTGGACGTGGCGCTGCACGGCCGGACGCTAGTGGTGCATGAAAGCGACTACCGGGATTGGGGGTTGGGCGTACAGGCGAGCTGGGACCCGGGCGAGAAGCAGCGCGGGTTCAGGGCGTCGGTGATGTCCACGTGGGGCCGGGACGGAGGAGGCCGGACGACGCTGTGGGACAACGCCGATGTTGTCATGCGCCCAACGGGGATGGGAGCCATGAGTATGGCCTCCCAGTACCGGATGGAAAGCGAGGTGGCCTACGCCGGCATGAAGGCGCCAGGCGTACCGGGTCTGCTGACGCCCTATAGCCGGCTGCGATGGGCCGGACCGGGGCGGGAGCTGGCCTTGGGGACCGCTTGGAGCTTGTCCGCCGCCCTGCCCGCGATGTTGGAGTTCGAAGCCATGAGACGCGAAACCAGAACGGGTCCGGCCGATCTGGGGATGTCGCTGCGCGTGTCGATCCCCTTGGGCGGCATGCGGGATGTCATCCCCAGCCGGGGCCACGTTTCCGCCCAGGCGCCCGCTCCGAAATTGATTCCGCGCGAGGTTGCCGAATCTGGCGCCGACGAGCAGCGGGCCAGCGCCGCGGCTACACAACCACCCGCCGAGCCAGTCAGTGCCCCCCAACAGGATGCGAATCCACCACCCGAACCCGCGACGCCCGAGTCGGCCTCGCCTGCTTCGCAGCCCGCGCAAGCTTCGGCCCAGCCGCAAGGCGCGGCACCTGCACCAACAACCACTGCACCGGCCAAAGGACACGAGCGCGTCGTCAATGTCCAGCCGACGCCACAGCCACGTGCAAGAACGACCCCGCAGCCCCGGTCCGCGGCATCCCCGACGCAAACCGGCGAGTTGCAAGCCCAGGTGACATTGCCGCAGCTCGACCTTCGTCGCCAATCACCGCCTGCCGTGACCCCTCCCGACGCACCGGCCCCCACGGTTTTGCCAAGCGGGGGCATCCTCGTTCAAGTGGGCGCTTTTCGGAGTGCCGAGAGGGCTGCCCGGTTCACCGACGAGTTACGGCAACAGGGTCATGCCGCGATCACGATCGGCGGCAACGACTATCACCGCATCGTCGTCGGGCCATTCCCTAGCCGGCGCGACGGTGCCAGCGCCCAATCACAGCTAGAACAACAAGGCTACCAGGGATACCTTCGAGTTGACGTGGGGCACCGGTTGGAGTCTGCCCGCTCGCTTTCAGCTGCCCCTGCTCGACCTTTTCGTCCAACTCGGGAGTTGCGATGATCGTCCACCGTTTTGTAGTGGTGACCGCGATGCTTGGGGTCAGTTCGTGTTGCCTAATAAACCCGCCGCCCCTGCTTCCGCCGTCCGGTCCAGCCATAGACTCGCTGCCGGCTGAGCAGGATTCCGTCCGTCAGGCCGAAGAGGCCGCACGTGCGGAGGCTGCGCGCCTAGCCGCCGAACGTGCCGCCGAGGCGGAGCGCCAGCGTGCCATCGCCGCCGAACGTGCCGCCGACGCGGAGCGGCAGCGTGCCATCGCCGCCGCCCGTGCCACCCTCGAAGAGATAGTCTTCTTCGACTACGACATGTCGGCGGTCCGCAATGACGCGGCAGCCGTGCTCCGCGAGAAGGTGAACATCCTCCGTGCGAGCCCACAGGTGCGCCTCCGCATTGAAGGGTACTGCGACGAGCGGGGGTCCTCCGCGTACAACCTCGCCCTGGGCAACCGTAGGGCCGAGGCGATACTTCAGTTCTTCACAGGCTTCGGGCTGTCCGAGAGCCGCTTCGACATCGAGTCTTTCGGCGAGGGCCGACCTCTGGTGCAGGGCTCGAACGAGGGTGCCTGGGCGAGGAACCGGCGCGTCGAGTTCGTGATCACGGCAGGTGCGGACGCCATCAATCCGCCCGAGTGACGGAGTGACCTCTACGTGGCCCTTCCTCCGGTACGCGGGGGGAACCGCCGAGCGCTGGGCCACGCGCCGTGGCCGAACCCCTAACTATAGCTAGCTAGCTGCTAGGCAGTGCGCCTTGGCATATGGGAATCCCCGCCCCAGCGCGACGGTTCGCACATAGACGTATCATGGACTGGCCTTTCCATCGTGTGAACCTGGAGATTGACAGGAGATGCTCTGAGGGAGCCAGGAGGTCATCAGAAGATCCGAGGTGTTTGCATGACACTTCAATGGCTGCTGAATGATCGACCTGGCGGGAAGTCGGCAAGAATCGCGGCTGAGGGGAAACGACGATGACGAACGAAGCACGACAAGGCGGGGCGATGATCATTCCGGGTCTGCGCTACACGGATGCGCCGGCCGCGGTGGAATGGCTGTGCGCGGCATTCGGCTTCGAGAAGCACCTGGTGGTGGGGGGTGCCGAGGGCAAGATCGCGCATGCCCAACTCACCTATCGCAACAGCATGATCATGCTCAGCTCGGGTGGTGAGAGGTCCTATGACGGCCTGTTCGTCCAGCCCGCCGAGGTCGGTGCGGTAACTCAGGCAACCTATGTGATCGTTGACGATGTCGACGACCATTGTACGCGGGCACGCGATGCTGGTGCCGAGATCGTGATGGAGCCGACCGATCAGGACTATGGCGGTCGGCTCTACACGTGCCGCGATCCCGAGCAGCACGTGTGGAACTTCGGCTCGTTCAACCCATGGACCGACCCAGGCCACTAATATCGACGTCCGGCACAAACTGGCGTCTCCGCCTCCCGCTGGCAGACAGGGGCGGTTGTGGATGCGCCCTTCGTAGACTGATGTTCCTGTCGTTGGCCGGCCCGCAGCTACATTCCTTTAAGGAGGTAATCCGATGACCATGGAAACGGTGAGCGCTTTTCTAGGGTGGTGCACGATCATTAATCTAGGGATTCTTATCTGGTGGCTTCTGTTCGTTACCCTGGCGCACAACTTTACCTATCGCTATCACCGAAAGCTCATCAACATCTCGATGGAGACGTTTGATGCGATCCATTACGGCGGCATGGCAGTCTTTAAGTTTGGAGTGCTGTTGTTCAATCTGGTGCCGTATCTGGCCTTGAAGATCGTCGGCTGAGGCGGATGTGATGATGTAGGAGCGGGGGTACGACGATCCGGACATTCTGACCCCCAGGTCGGGCTGGGGCTCTTTTGCCCGGGGACGGAATTGGCGTTGTGAATCGCACAACTGGGCATGCAAATTATGCAGGCCAAGCCCCGAGAACTTCGGTACACTCAGACAGCTTAGGAGAGAGGGCAGAGTGAAACAGATATTCTTGCTAGCGGTGGTTTTCTTTGTTTCTTCCGATCATGTGTGGGCCTAGGACGGATGGTACATAGGGACGGACTTGGAAATCACGATAGTTCCAGGCATGAATGTGAACGGCACCGATAATGATTGGAGTACAAAATGCGACCTAATCACCAATCCGACTCAGGCGGAAATCGGTGATGGCTGCACATCCGCGCCGCCTCCAACTTCGTGGTCGAATGAAGTGGACGGAGGCCGTGGGATACTGGCAGCACTCGCCGTCGGATATCGCCGAGGACATCTGAGGGTCGAGGGAGAGTATTTCTATCGAACCACGAGCTATGATGATTACTCCCCGACGCGTATTGGCGACGAGGAGACACTGACCAAGGCCGACCAAGAACTCGAAATCGCAGATGGTGGAGTCGACGACCTGTTAGCGCACAACTTGTTCGGCAATCTGTATTATGACTTCGCTCTCAACTCACGGATAACACCCTACGTGGGGGTCGGCGCAGGTGTTGCACGAGTGTCGCTCGATTACTTCAGTCGATGGAAGCGCAATGACGATCCCGGCCAAATCGAGACATTTCATGACCCTGTCCGGAGGGCCAGTATTGCCGGCACGAGCACCATCGGTATGGCCAAGTTGTCGGACACGTTGCTTGCCTACCAAGCCGTTGCAGGTGTGGATTATCAAGTCAGCGAACGAATCACTATGGGGTTCAAGGTGCGATGGGTGAACGTCGGCGAATTCGAGGATGGAGCGGAGTGGGATCAACTCCATGGCGCGACAACGGATGACATTTCGTTTTGGGGGATCAGTTTCAACACGAAGTATCGGTTCTGACTCAATGCGATCCGGCCTTCGGCTTTCTTGATTTCCTAGGTCGGCCGTCCCGTCTCGTCCAGTTCCCAATGTCGACTCGGGCACTCGTAAGGCGAGTTGAGGACATGATCGGCCCCCCATTGTGGTACCACCTACTGTGTTAGTCCAACCGCCTCCTGAAGCCTGGGGAGAGGGCCGCAGAGTGCCGGGAGTTTCAGGAAGGCCGGATCGGGCTGGATCGCTTCCGGAGCCGGGGGCCGGTAGCCCAGAGAGCTATGAGGACGGATGGTGTTGTACTCGCGCCGCCACTGTTCGATGAGCACCTTCGCCTCCTCCAACGAATAGAAGGTTTCCCGCTTCAGAAGCTCCTCGCCGAGTGTTGCATTGAAGCTCTCGTTATAGCCATTCTCCCACGGGCTTGCCGGCGTGATGAATAACGTCCGTACCCCCAGTTGCTTCAACCACCCTCGAACCACCGTAGCCGTGAACTCCGGGCCATTGTCCGAGCGGATGTGCGCTGGTGGACCGTGCCGGACAAAGAGCTCGGTCAGCGCCTCCAAGACATCGTCCGCCTGCAGCCGCCGAGCCACGAGGATGGTCAAGTCCCGATTTGTGTGTAAAAGCGGAGGAAGCTCCTCGCCTTCGGCTAGGCTGCTTGGGCGACCTCCTGTTTCTGGAGGAGTGAGAGGTCGAGGTAACGCCGGTCGCCCCAGACGTGTGTGGTCCTGAGTGCGACGGCCGTGATGAGCCTGAGGGCGCTGGCCCGGTCCGGGAAGGCGCCGGCGGCCTTGATCCTGCGTTTGATCTCGCCGTGCAGCCGCTCGAGGCTGTTGGTGGTACGCAGCCGGGGCCAGTGCGCCTCGGGGAACGCGTAGAACTGCGTCGCTGCCCCGAAGCCCCGCTCCAGGACCTCCACGGCCTCGGGCAGCTCCTTCTTCCAGCGTGCGCCGAACTCGCCCAGGAGCTTCTTCGCCTCGGCGAGTCCGGATGTCTGGAAGATCACCGAGACCTCACGCGCCACGCGCTTGCGTAGGCGGTGGGGGACCCTCGCCCCCACATTACGCTGCAGATGGACCGTACACCTCTGACGGCGTGCCTCGGGCAGGAAGCGGCGGACCGCAGCTGCCAGGCCTGCGTGCTCATCGGCGATCACGAGCTCGACACCGCCGAGGCCGCGGTCCTGGAGTTGCTCGAGGAGCTCCGACCAGCTCTGCTGCGACTCCTCAGCGCCCAGCGTGACGGCCAGGAGCCGTCGGTGACCCTCAGGGCCCACTGCATACGCCACGAGCGCACTCACGTTCTCGACTTTGCGGGCCCAGCGGGCGTCCAAGAACGTGGCGTCCAGGTACAGATAGGGGTGAGGCCCCTCGATCGGCGCACGGCGCAGCCCTTCCACGGCCTCGTCGAGCCGTTTTGCCACACGACTCACCGTCGAGCGCCCAACACGCTCGCCCATCAGCGCCTCGGTGACGTCGCCCATCTTGCGCTGTGACACGCCGCTCACATACGCCTCGACCATCATCTCGTCGAGCTCGGGGCTCCTGCGCTGGTAGCGGCCGATCACGTCGGCCGGCGAACCGTTGTCCCGGCTCCGGGGCATGGCGACCTCGATCTGCCCCAGGCTCGTCAGCAGCCGCCTCAGGTATGTGCCGTTCCTATGGTCCTTCCGGCTTCCCACCCGCTCGAAGCGGCGTGCACCTACCATGGCCTTCAGCTCCTCTTCCAGCACCATCTCGAGCGTCAGCCGGATCGCGCCTTGAAACAGCTCGCGCAAATCATCGCGTAGCTCGTCTTGCGTGGCCCGACCGATCTCCACAATCTCTTGCATCGGAAGCTCCTCTCCGGTTCCGAGCCTGCTCTGCAGACCCGGACTCCCGGGTTCATGTGACAGTGAACAACAACAGAGGAGCTTCCGTTTTTCTTTCCCTCCTGTCCAGCTTATCCGCTTTTACACAAATCTAGGGACACTACCCTGCAGATCCGACATCAAATAGCGGACACAGCGACTGGAAATGCGGATGTGTGGAGGTCCGTTTCCGTTGAACCGTCGCATCTCCAGGAAGCGAGGGGTGAGACCGAGGTATGCCGCCGCCTCTTGGGCTGTTAGCAGGCGGTCGTTTTCATTGCCATGCTTCATCAACTCACTCCATCCTTGCGCGGTGAATCCCTAACGATGCATGGATGGTGCGAGGACTCCCGTTACGACTCAAGCGATGGGAGCTGAAATCGGCTGGTTACGGCCCTAAGTACCTAATAGAGTGCCCTTGGTGCGGCGGAAACGCCGAGACCGCCTATCGGCAGAGTGTCGTTTGGTGGTGCTAGAACGAGCCCTCAGTGAGGGGTCCCAGCAGGATGGCGGGGATCTTCGCCGGGCGTCGAGGGGCGTCACGGAGCTGGAGTGGCAGGAGGTTGGAAATCCTTCCGACGGCCTTGGCAACTGCCTTCGCCGACGGTTCTCGACCGCCCGGGTTCCCTTGCCTCTGCAGGAAGGAAATTCGGTCAAAGCTCCTTCTACTCGGTGGATCGCCGGTTGGGAACTGATGCTGCACGGTCCAGAGGTAGGGGTCGCCCGCACGGTGCCTTATGTCAGGCATCGGCTCGAACCCCTCGGCGCTCACCCACTCCTCTACCGTGTGACGGTATTCCTCAAGTTGGGAATCGACGCGATTACGGATCGCCTTCGGTAGCTTATCGCCGCCCAATTTCCGCCTGGCGAGACGTCGTGCCTTCTTAGCATACAAACCCCATGCCAGCCGCACGTTGAGTCCGTGCATCAGCACGCTTGTGCCCGGCTTCAGGACCATTTCCCAGTCCGGCGCGGCTAGGCCGTCGTCAAGCGGATGATCGAGGGAAAACTCATTGGGGAGGACTGTGGGCTCCAAGATGGATGCAGTGTATTTATCTCCCTCTTCCTCTATCTCCGCTTCTTCCCAAACAACCAATGCCATTCCGCCGACGTACAGGAGAACCGACTCGAGCGCAGCGCGCCAAAGCCAGTGGTCGTAGAGGCGATACTTTTGACACCACTCCCGAAACGCACCCGCAAGCCCCCTCGCCGCCCCCGACCCGTGGTCCAGTCTATAGAGGAAAGCGGTGATATTCGAGCCGATAAACTCCTTGAGGGCGCGTGCGTCGTCATGCGTCCCGAGTTCGGCAGCGAAGTCGCGTGCTGGGGGCACGACCGATTCCTCAAGATCCTTCCGAAGTTGTGGGACGTTTTCCTCGACAAGTCTCGCGAAGTGCATCCGTGCGTGGATCTGAAGACTCTCGGTGTCCGGGTGATACCACGAAGAGGCGCGGCGGGGCGACACCTACGGTCCCAGCGAAGGGAGCTTGAGGACCTCACCCATTCGTTCCCCTAGTACGTCCATAGCTTGTTTGGACTGCTTATCCGCGAGCCGGGCGTATACTGCGGTCACAGCGGGGTGGGAGTGGTTTAAGATCTTCCCGATCACTTGGATCGGGGTCCCCTGTTGAGCCATCCAGCTTCCCACGGTTCGGCGCAGGTCGTGCAAGCGCACATCCTCGAGTCCTGCTTTCTGGCGAACCCGCTCCCATTGCCCCTTGATGTCCTTCCGGTGCCTGTCGAAGCGCCCTGGGAATACCCAGGGACAGTCCTGCTGTCGTGGCAGGCTCCTGAAGACATGAGCGGCTTCGGGAGACAGATGGATGACATGTGGGCGCCCTGATTTCGTATCAGGAAGGCGAAGTTCGCGGCGTTCGAGGTCCACATCCACCCATCTGGTCGCCAGCAATTCAGTCTTCCTTAGCCCGGTCAGGAGGTAGAGTAGGGTGGCAGCCTGCACGTAGGGGTCTGCCTCTTCGCTCACAGCCTTCATCAGACGCTTGACCTCGGGTTCCTTGAGCCAGCGGTCGCGAGCCTTTTCCCTGTTCCGGTGCACGCCACGGGCTGGGTTGGGGTGACCGGCGGGTACGTATCCCCATTCCTCGGCCTTGCTAAATAAGTGGCTAACCAGCGCGAGTACCCGGTTTGCCTCCGTCGGCGCTCGCAGGCTCACCTTTTGGTGGAGCCAGGCAACGTCCTGTCGTCGAACATCAATGAGTGAGTGCGATCCGAGGGCCGGGACGACGTGCCTTTCGAGCCGGCGCTCGTCTCCACGCCACGTCTTTTTCGCTCCCTTCGCGTAGTCCTGTACGTAGGTCTTGGCGAACTGCTTGATAGTCGTGTCCGTAGGTGGGCGGCCATCGAGAGGGTCTGCTCCGTCCTGAACGGCTACAAGAAAGCTGCGGGCCTTCTTGCGGGCCTGGTCCAGAGTGAGGGTACCGTATTGGCCGACGGTCGTGAAACGGGAGTTGCGTTGGCCCGGCTTTCGATACTGGATCACGAAGGACTTCTTCCCGCTGGGGTAGATCCGCACGCCGAACCCAGAGGGCTGGTCGTCCCACCGTATGTCCTTTCCTGAACCGGCGTAGCGAAAGGAGTCGATCTGCCGCTTCGTGAGAGCCATATGCCGAACGTCCCAGGTGCACTCAAACTTGAGTCAGCCATAAGTCAACCAGCTGCATGAAAGACTATGCAGGAGTGAAGAAACAAATATACCCTCAGGGAGTGATACATTACAGGCTATATAGGGTTTATCGGTGTGTTCGCGGGGGCATGTGTAGGGTGACGCCTTGTGACTCTTAATCAGTAGGTTCGGGGTTCGAGTCCCTGGCGGGGCACTGGCGGTAAGTCCTTTTTAAATACAGGGACTTCCACTTTTGCTGCGGCACAGTGTTAACGCAGTGTAGTTGTCTTCTGCGGAACTCAAGAGATTTGAAGATCGCGACCTGAGCAGGTTACCGCTGCCGTTGCTAGCAGCTGTTATCTTCGGGCATTAACTGAGCCGCCAAGAAACAATCGGCTGCCATCGGGAAGCGTAAAATTGCTTCCTACCGCTTTGTTCGTCCTGTCTTTGGCGTGATAGCCCTCGACCACCAGCACGGTTCCTATAAGCACCGTGTTTTGCGTCACGCCATTGCGTATCAGCTGATTCGGGCTACCGCCCTCCACCTCCCATCGGGCCACCTCGCCGTCCGGGCCTTCGACGTCAATATGGAACCACGAGTGGGGATTGATCATTTCCCACACGGCAAGTTTGCCTTCGAGGGTCAGCGGACTGTCGATGTCGAATTCTGCAGCAAATGCGTGATGGGCCCATACAGGAATGGCCGCGAGAATGGCCGCGAGTGCCAACGCGACGCCTACGATCGCAACTATCATTCGGGTTTGCATCGGAATGCCCTCCTCAATTCGGTTTTTTTGCCGCTGCTTCTTCTGCCGCCAGTTTTTCTTCGAGACGGGCGCCAACCAGGGTGTTATACAGACCGTAATTGCCCTCGTGGCAGGCGTGTTCGAACATCGGACCGATTGTCTGTTTCATCAGAAGTTCGGCAGACCAGGGGCGGGTCCACATCGTTTCATCATCGATCGTGAATCTATAAACCATCGTTTCGTCATCGATTCGGGTAAAGCGTTCGGTCACACGCTTGTTCTCGGTGGATCCATTGATAGGATTCTTGCCGTTGAAGTTCGCGGTCTCCACCACCAGGGTCTCGCCCTCCCAATGCCCCCGCGAGGTGCCCATCCACTGGCGAATCTTTGCGTCGGCCTGCTCTCGACCATCCAACGGAATGATGCGGGCATCATGAATCATTTCAACCAGGATCATGACGTAATCCCGATTCTGCACGATCTGGTAGTTGCTGTTGTAACCGGTGTTCATCATGGGCGGACCGGACCCCCCCATGATGATGCAACGGTCATCCAGTTGATTGTTTTCGGCAGAGTCCCAACGTCCGCCCCTCAGCCGGTCTTCCTCTTCGCGCTGCGCCGTGATCCGTTGACCTTCGGTTGTCATGGCAGGGATTCTTCCACTCGGGGGATCGAAAATGAGTGAGGTTCGCAGACCGGTTGCGAGAGTGGCCTGACTCCGGTCGAGTCCGAATTGAGTGAAGTCATAGTGCACGTCTGCCGTCGTGCCCGGAACGGTCTGAGCGCTTTCCCGCTCCAACGCACGCGCTTCAATTGCAGCAACTTCTTCCGCCGTGTAGAACTCGCCGGTCACGCCATCGCGCCGCTGCAACGGCGTATAAGTTGCGTTCGACCAGAACCCCTCGAAATCCGGTTGCCCGTCCGCCGTGCGGGGCACCGTGTAGCCATCGGCCGGACTCGGGTTTCGTACCTGCGCGCCAACCAGGTTGGCCGTCAGTAAAGAGGCTGCAAACAAGGCGGCGGCAATACTGCCTGAAGTGAGAAATCGATGATTCATCTGAAATCTCCTGCGGGAATCAATTAGGTTTTTTCGCCGCTGCCTCTTCCGCCGCCAATTTCTCTTCGAGGCGAGCTCCGGCCAAGGTGTTAGCCAGACCGTAATTACCCTCATGGCAGGCGTGTTCGAACATCGGACCGATTGTCTGTTTCATCAGAAGTTCGGCAGACCAGGGGCGGGCCCACATTGTTTCATCATCGATCGTGAATCTATAAACCATCGTTTCGTCATCGATTCGAGTAAAGCGTTCGGTCACACGCTTGTTCTCGGTGGATCCATTGATAGGATTCTTGCCGTTGAAGTTCGCGGTCTCCACCACCAGGGTCTCGCCCTCCCAATGCCCCCGCGAGGTGCCCATCCACTGGCGAATCTTTGCGTCGGCCTGCTCTCGACCATCCAATGGAATGAGGCGGGCATCATGAATCATTTCAACCAGGATCATGACGTAATCCCGATTCTGCACGATCTGGTAGTTGCTGTTATAGGCCGCGTTCATCATGGGCGGGCCGGAACCCCTCATGATCAGGCAACGCATGCCCACGCTCAAGTTTTCGGCAGCGTCATAGCGTCCGCCCCTCAGCCGGGCTTCCTCTTCACGCTGTGCCATGAGCCGCTGACCTTCAGCAGTCCGGGGAGGGATTCTTCCACTCGGGGGATCGAAAATGAGTGAGGTTCGCAGACCGGTTGCCATAGTGGCCTGACTCCGGTCGAGTCCGAATTGAGTGAAGTCATAGTGCACGTCCGCCCTCGTGCCCGGAACGGTCTGAGCGCTTTCCCGCTCCAACTCACGCGCTTCAATTGCAGCAACTTCTTCCGCCGTGTAGAACTCGCCGGCAACGCCATCGCGCCGCTGCAACGGCGTCCGGGTTGTGTTCGACCAGAACCCCTCGAAATCCGGTTGCCCGTCCGGTGTGCGGGGCACCGTGTAGCCATCGGCCGGACTCGGGTTTGGTACCTGCGCGCCAACCAGGTTGGCCGTCAGTAAAGAGGCTGCAAACAAGGCGGCGGTAATACTGCCTGAAGTGAGAAATCGATGTTTCGTATGCATTCTCTTGTGCCTGGGTTAACGCTCCGGAGTAATCGGCTGTTTGCGGAGGTGGCCGTAAATCAGGTCTTCTACAAACTCCACGCATCTGAATTCCAATATTTCTGCATTCGGTTCGACACGGCGATAGAGGGGCATGCTCATGGTCCAGGGTCGAGTGAACACGTTCGTATCTTCGATCGTTACTTCATACAGCAGTGTGTCCTCGCTTCGCGGCGTGAATCGTTCGATCACATGCAGGGCGTCGCTATGGAAGTTTCCGGCCCGATCGAACCAAGTCTTACCATTGAAGCCCCTGGTATCGACAACCAGCGATTCTCCGTCCCAATTCCCGTTCGACCAACCCATCCAACTGGGGGCGGGCGGCAGGGTGTGGTTCTCCATGTAGATGGTCCGGACCGCGCCAGCGTACTCATGGACTATCATGATGTGCTGCCCGCTCTGAATGATCTGAAAGGGAAAGGGCATATAGGTGGCGCGCGGCACGCCGGGTAGATAGCACTTGATCTCAGGGTCCAGTTCCAGGCGCCTGGCGAAGTTCTCGTCCCTTTGTGCACGCGCCTCTGGCCGGTACGGAATCGAGCCACCGTCGACGATACCAAGCCCCGCGGGTATTGCGGCACTGGCACCGAGTTCGCGGACCATACCGGGGCCTGCAGCATGGGGCTCAATGTCCCAATTAGCGGTGTTGATGGACTGCCAGATGCCGTTCAGGTCGGGATTGCCGTCGCCGGTCCGCGGCGCCCGGTAGTCCGTCGTCTGCGCTGTGGCAATGGTCGCTCCCAACAACAGACCGACCGCGATGACAACCGTCGCAGTGGCCCATCTTCCAGACCAGTCTTGCATCCCTGATCTCCTCTGGAAACTCGCGGTGTACCTGTCGAGCATAATCCCTGCAAATATGGGCGATGTCAAATGCATCTGGCGCCGGGGCCAGCCCGTGGTCCTCAGCCTCGTCAGCGTGTGGCGCACGAGAAGCTCTCCTCCCTTTTCGGGTCTCCGTTTCCGTCGTAAACGGCCCTCGCGGGGTAGGCGCACAGCGGTCGGCGCGTCTCCACTTCGCCCTCCGGACCGAATTTGGTCGCAAGCACGTGGTCCGGCGCCTGCCCTTCTTCGACCCACGCTTCAATTAGCGCCATCTTGTCAAAGACGCTTGGTCCCTCACCACCGCCGCAATGCCCCATACCCGGCGCCATGAACAGACGATAGGAGTCGTGAACTTCCTCGGCACTGCCGACGGATTCTACCACACGCTCGTAATACTGGGTTGCGTTCAAGGGTGAGATCTGCGCGTCGCTCCAGCCGTGATACGCGAGCAGCTTGCCGCCCCGGGCGAAGAACGGCTTGAGGTCGGGATCGAGGGCATTCAGCGTCTCGTCGTCGGTCTCCTCGGCCTTCACGATATCGGTGTCGAAATCGAATCGGTCGATGGTCCAGCTGGGGTCGCCGTATACCAGATAACGATAAAGTTCGAGCCCGGTGGCGCGTGCGGAATTGGTCCACCCGAGGTCGGTCCAGTTGAGCTCGCTCCCCGGAACCAGACCGGTAATCTCCCGGTTGGTACTGGGATTCACCGGAGACGTGTACAACATCCGCACGGTCCCGACCTGTGCGGCCGTCAGGCAGGAGCCGTTCTTGGCACCCTCACATTGGAGGACGGCGGGGT
The DNA here is from genome assembly GCA_965248195.1 of Longimicrobiales bacterium. Classification (GTDB taxonomy): domain Bacteria; phylum Gemmatimonadota; class Gemmatimonadetes; order Longimicrobiales; family Gaopeijiaceae; genus UBA822. The sequence goes on from CBDFIQ010000001.1 coordinate 1,345,922, forward strand.
CGAAATCACAACGCTGAGGGCTGTCGATAACGCCGTCCACGACACCATCAGCCGCGTCGCACGCGCTGATTGCCGCCGCATGCACAAGCAATCTGTCATCTTCGGAGAGACGGGCGGCTGGGTTGGATTCCAGATACGTGGCGACTCGGAGTGCTCCTGCTGCACGTCCGCTCCAATCCTGGCCCGGTGCTCCGGCCACGATGCCGTCGAAGTCTTCGGGAAAGGCCTGCGCCATCTTCATCGCCTGGCGGCCACCGGCGGAACACCCGTTCCAATAGGAGTAGCGGAGATTCTCATCGTAATGAGCCGCGATGACCTCCTTGGTGAGGACAGCCATCAGGTGCAGCGAGCGCCAGCCGAAGTCGACGACCTTCTCGGGATGATCGAGACCAAACTCCGCCGTGTTGCCGATATGCCCGGTGTCGGTCGAGCTGGTCGCGTAGCCGTTGGCCAGCGCGGCAGCCATGGATCCATGCCTGATCGATCCGCTGAACGCACCGTTCCCGACCGCCTGGTATTTTCCGTTCCATCCCGAAAGCGGCATCCACACCTCGACGGTGATGTTCGAATCGTTCGTGGGTCGGAGCGTGGCGACCAACCGGCAGAACGCGGGCAAGCCACCGTATGTGCGGGTCACGGAAGCCGCCGACGGCGGGCGACCGCCCGGCGCAACCGGAGGCGTGAACGCCCCGGTCTCGACGACTTCGGCGCTCGTGACGGTCCCCTCCATAATCGAGAACGAGATCAGATCGTCGCACCACACGTTGTCGGCGCCCTGGAGCGCTCCCCCTTCCCCACCGACCGGCGCGGAGGCCGCAGTGGCGTCGGTGAGTGTCGTGGCCATGATGGCGATCGGGATCATCAGAAAGCGTTTCATCGTTTAACCCTCGTTTCAATGTGGCGTGGCGGCGGCAGGCCTCCGGGCCGTCGGGAGAAATCGCCGCTCGATGGCGTAGCGGCCTGCTAGGGCTGCGTTGACGCGGGCGACTGGATCAGACATGGGCGCACTCCAAGATCAGACCGCTGTCAACATCCGAGAGTGGGGCGGTAGGCGCAAGCGGAAGCTTCTAGAACCGATCCTCTCGAGGCTCTTCGCTTCGAGGGCCTGGCAGGGAGCCCCTTGCCCACGCCCCCTCATCCACTTATATAAAGAAGCACGATATAAAGATCGTCGAGATATTAAATCTATCCGTCGCGAAGGGCCGACCCGTGACCGAAAAAGACTTCGACGTGCAGGGCTTCGCCCGTGACATCAACGAACTGCTCATCCTCTCCACCCTCCGCACCGAGGGCAAGCACGGATACCAGATCGCGCTCGATGTGGAAGCGGACAGCAATGGACTGTTCCGGTTCCGCCACGGGACCCTCTACCCGATCCTCCACCGCCTTGAGGAGGAAGGCCTGATCCGAGGATCCTGGTCGAAGGGAGGGGGCCGCCGGAAGAAAGTGTACTCGCTCACCGGCCCGGGTGAGGGGCACCTGAATGGCGAGACGAACAGGGTTCAAGAGATCATGTCCCGCCTCATGCAGGTGATTGGGCACCCCGGCGAGGCTCCGGCGTGAACGGGCCGGTGGCGAGGGGTTTTGCCCCGGTGCTCCGGGACGTCGAGCGCGGGCTCGCGTTACCGATTCCGGATCGTGTGCGAATCCTGAGAGAGCTTGAATACGATCTCGAGGAGCTGTGTGCCCGACTCGTGGCGGGCGGCCTATCAGATGACGTAGCCCGTGGCCGCGCCGTCCAGGCGCTCGTGCCTGACAGGGCCACCCTCAATGAACTGGGGCGGCTGCACACACCCTGGTATCGGCGAGTCACCCGCCATCTGACCGCGGATCGCTTGAGATTCGCCGAGCGTTCGGCCCTGGTCATCGCAACGGCCTCCGTAGTTATCGTCCAGACCGTCACTCTCTTTCGAGTCGACCTTCTCCGCGACCCATCCCCGTTTCTTTGGCCGGTCCTCGGGCTGGGCGCGCTGCTTTTCGCGACCGTTACGACGAAGGTCTTCAATCTGTGGATCAAGGGTGATCACAGGACGCCGACCCAAGGTCTCAGCACGATCCTGGCACTGGCCGGAGCGATTGTCCTGACTGGAATCGGAGGAATGATTTTTGATCTCTACCGTCTGGCCGGAGCCCTCGAAAGGGCGCCCGAATTGGCCGACGTCGTGGCCGGGGCATGGCTCTTACGCGACCTGACCCTCGTGTCCATATCCATCCTGCTGGCTCTTGGCGGGGGGCTTGCCTGGCTCGTACTGAACCAGTGGCTGAGCCTTGTCGATGGAGCACGCAGCGATGTGCTCGGGCTGAACCTTGATTATTCTGGGAAAGGAGAAACATGATGACTCCGGCTGATCAACTTGCGGCCATATGGAATGACATCGGATTCATCCGCTTGCCGCTGATATTTTCGTTCTTGGTTGTCGTCGGGCTCGCCTTGTGGTCGGCGATCAAGCTCTTTAGGCCCCATGCAACGCCTGACCTCCATACCAAGGCTTGGCTCGACGCGATCCTGTTCTGGGGGGGGTTCGCAACCATATCCGGCCTGCTGGGAACGCTCGTTGGATTCACTATCGCCACCCAGAGTGTTGAAGCCGCTGGCGAGGTGAACGTCACCCTTATGTGGGGTGGGATCAAAGTGTCCATGCTCGGCTCGCTCTTTGGAGTCCTGATCCTGGCCTTCGCAGCCCTTCTGTGGTTCGTGCTTCAGCTCCGGTGGCGACTGCTCGTGGCGGACGAAATCGAGAAGGCCGTTTAGCCGACCTTCTCTGCTTCGTCTGAGTAGGGAGCTAGAACACTCGCAAATGGACGGAGCCCCGCTTAGGATATATGCGGGATTTTAAGCCTCCGTCTAAGGAATTGGAACCGATGGTAGGTCGCGACGGCGCGTTCGCCATCATATTGATACAGCCCGGATGGCGTACGAGTACGGCGGTCACATAGGGGTCTAGATCCACGTCGTTCAGCGACTTCGAGGAGGATCCATGAAACGCCACACCGCAAGCATTTCCCTCCCGCTCGTTCTGCTGACGTATGTGATCACTGCAGCAGTAACCCCCTGGTTGGCGTCGGCTCAGGAGCCGCTCTGGGGTGGAGCGTTGGTGACTAGGATCGACTCGCTCGCCGAGGCCACGCTTGTCCAGGGGAGCGCGGCAGCCCTGAGCATTGGGGTGAAGCGAGGCGGCGACCTTCTCCTGGTGAAGGGCTACGGTCAGGCGGATATCGAGAACGATGTTCCGGCAATCGCGGAAACGGTATACCGCATCGGCTCCATCACCAAGCAGTTCACGGCCGCGGCGGTAATGCAGCTCGTGGAGGCCGGGAAAATCGGGCTCGACGACCCGATCACCAAGTATCTGCCCGACTATCCGACGCAGGGGCACGAAGTCACGATTCGACATCTCCTCACGCACACATCGGGCATCAAGAGCTATACGGGCCTGGCGGCGTGGAGACCGACGATAAAGTTGGATCTTACCGACGAGGAGCTCCTGGCCCTCTTCAAAGACGAGCCCTTCGATTTCACTCCGGGTGAGCGTTTTCTGTACAACAACTCCGGGTTCTATCTACTGGGCGTGATCATCGAGAAGGCCGGCGGCGAGACCTACCGGGAATACCTGAACGCCCATCTCTTCGGCCCCCTCGGTCTGAGGGGCTCAACGTACTGCGATGAGCGACCCATAATCCGCGGAAGGGCCGAAGGTTATGCGTTAGTGGGCGGGGAGCTGCTGAACGATGAGTACCTCTCCATGAACCAACCGGGAGCCGCCGGTGCCCTCTGCTCAACCGTTCCGGATCTCCTCTCCTGGACCGCGGCCTTGCGAACTGAGCGTGTGGTATCGGCGGCGAGCTACCGGCAGATGACCACGTCCGGGACGCTCGACGAGGGCTCCACGACGGGCTACGGTTTTGGACTGGTAGTGGGGGACCTGGAAGGGCATCCCAGCGTTTCCCATGGAGGTGGGATCAACGGCTTCAGCACCATGCTGGCCCACTATCCGGACGCGGACCTGGATGTGGTGGTCCTCTCGAATACCACAGGTGTTCATCCGGGACGCATCGCCGAACTGATCGCCAAATGGGCTCTCGGGATCGAGGTCCGCGTAATCGGTGGCACTGGCCGAGCCTTGCCTGTCTGGACAGACCGAGACGGCTCGGAGCAATTGTTAGATCCAGCGCTCATCGGATTCTTTGAAGCCCCGGCCTTCTCACCGGATGGTCGTAGGGTGGCACTCCAGCGTCAGGTACCAGGCGAGTCGGAGGACATTTGGATCTACGATCTTGAACAGAGGACCTTTTCCCAACTGACATTTGGAGACGGCAGGAACCTTCAGCCGTTCTGGAACCCAGATGGCACCGAGGTCGGGTTTTCCTCAAATCGAGACGGTCTGTTCGCGCTGTACTCTCGCCCAGCGGATTTGAGCGGTGATGCCCGACTACTGGTCTCAGACCCGGATGATGGCTTGTATGAAGCGAGCTGGACCCCCGATGGGCAGTCCCTCGTCTACCGTTGGGGTAGTACTACGACCACGGGCAGCCAGGACCTGAGGTCCAGTTCACCCGACCTGGGCAGCGCGCCCGTCGTAATATCGGGCACTCCGGCTTCGGAAAATTCTCCATCGCTCTCGCCCGATGGACGCTGGGTTGCCTATGCGTCGGATGAGTCCGGCCAGTACGAGGTTTACGTCCGCCCGTTCCCAGGTCCCGGAGACCCGTCGTTGGTATCGGTGAACGGGGGCTTTAACCCAAAGTGGGCTCCCAACGGAAGGGAGCTCTTCTACTTGGGGCCGGATGGGGTGTTTAACGTCGCTACAGTCCGGACAGATCCTGATTTTGCGGTGGAGTCGCACGAGCAACTCGATTCGCGAGCTGGATTCCTACAGGCGATTATTCGCCACTGGGATCTCACCCCCGATGGCCAGCGTTTGTTGGTGATTGGATAGGCCGGTACGTTATCGTCCAGAACTGGTTGGAGGGGTTGAAGGAGCGGGTGCCCAACTGACCCGCAGATCCCCTGGCTTCGCGTCTTCGTGGAAGGCGTGGTGATCGTCGGGAAACTGGAAAACTAGCAGTCGCGCATCAGTCCCATGCGTAGCTTGAACGCATTCAGTAATATCTCTATGAGCGAGCGTCGGATCATTATTTACGGAAACGCTGGTGCGGGTAAGACGACGATGGCCCGCGAACTTCAACGCGAGTGCGACCTACCACTTTTGCTTCTTGACTCGATTGCGTGGTCAGACGGGGTGGTTCGGAGGCCACTGGAAGAAAGCATCAACGATTTAGCGCAGTTAATATCGGGCCACTCGGAATGGATGCTTGAAGGATGCTATGGCGAACTCGTAGAGGCAGCGTTACCGCACTGCACCGAACTGAGATTTCTAAACCCTGGCGTCGCAGCCTGTGTCGAAAATTGCCGCAAACGTCCGTGGGAGCCCGACAAATTCACGTCGCCCGAAGAACAGGACAGGATGCTTGAGGACCTGATCAGTTGGGTTCGCGAGTATGAAACACGTGAGGACGAGTATGGCTTGGCTCGTCACCGGGCGATTTTCGACAATTTCCAAGAAACAAAGCGGGAATACAGCTAACCCTCCGTCTGTCCGCAATCCCCGCCTGACCGTCTACTGCGAGTATCCCGACACAGACATGGCTCTGCACCGCGTCGATGGGTCAATCATGAGCCCCCTCTGGCTCGCTGACGACATGCTGTCGGCGTTCAAGCGCATCGACGATCGCTTTCGCCACCATATCAAGCGACGGATAGAGCCAGGGAGTGGCCGCTTCCGTTCTGGAGTGAGACTGTAAGGCGGGTGGTGGTGGAGTAGTCCTTGATTCTGAGGGTTTGCAGATTATGCCGCTGCGTGCCGCCCCTTGGTCGTCCTCGGACGAAGACGTCAAACGTCACCTCGGGGGGACAACGACCTTCTTCGCACCGGCAGAACAATGCCTAATTGGGTAACAGGTCTCGCAAGAACGACCGGCACGGCCTTTGCTTAACGACCCAATGCGGATCCTGCATCAGCGGCTGTGTAGAATCACAGATCGACTAGACGGGGGTCATCATGGGTCTCGATAAACGCCACGTTGGAATAGTCGGAGTCCTATCCGTCGCTACAGTGTTGGGCCTCGTCGATGCGAGGCCGGCGCATGCGCAGGACCAGGCCGGCCTGGCGGAGCCCGCGGTGCCAGAGAAGGCGGGCAAGGAGCTGCGAGCGTACCGGATCACCGGGAGCTCGCCTCAGATCGACGGCCGCTTGGACGAGGAGGTCTGGGCAGCCGCCGACGCCATCGACGATCTGGTTCAAAATGAACCCGACAACATGGAGCCGCCGACCGAGCGCACGGTGGTGCGGGTGGCTTACGACGAACGCTACCTCTACGTGGCGGTCTACTCCTACATGCGGGAACCGTCGCAGATCACCACGGGCCTCGGCCGGCGCGACAACCTTCCGCCGAGCGACCAGATTCTGCTCACTTTCGATCCCCGCCATGACCATCTCACCGCCTACACCTTTACGACGAACCCGTCGGGGGTGCAGCTCGATCGCACATGGTTCGACGACAACCGTTCCAGCAACGACTATAGCGGGGTCTGGGAGGTCGCCACTCAGATCACACCGGACGGGTGGACCGCCGAGTTCCAGATTCCTTTCTCGCAGATGCGGTTCGATGTGCCACCGGGCGATGAGATGGTGTGGGGCTTCAATGTGCGGCGGAACCTCTACCGCCGCGGTGAGTTCGACCTGTGGGTCCCCACCCCGCGAGGAGCGCAGGGGTTCGTGTCCCGGATGGGTCACCTCGTGTTCGGCGACCGGCTGTCGCCGCCGCGCCGCGTAGAGTTCCTGCCCTACACGTTCGTCCGACGTGAGGATCTGCCTACAACGAGCCGGGAGCATGGAGTAGATGGCGGCGTCGATCTCCGCCTCGGGCTGGGAACGGCGGCCACGCTCTCGGCGACGATCAACCCGGACTTTGCGCAGGTCGAGCTGGATCCGGCGGTCCTGAACCTGACGGTCTTCGAATCGTTTCTTTCCCGAGAAACGGCCCTTCTTTCTGGAAGACAGCAGGACGTTCCTGCTTCAGTACCGCCAGTTCCCCGTGTTTCACTCACGTCGGATCGGGCGACGGCCGGGCCGGTTCTCACTCGAGGATGGCGATCGCCTCGTCGACCAGCCCGACCAGACCACGATCGTCGGTGCCTCGAAGGTGACGGGCAAAGCTGATAGCTGGACCTACGGTGTGTTAAGTGCGCTGACCGCACGCGAATACGCCACCGTGGACGCGGTGACGGTCGATGGCGCCGGTACCGAGACGGTGACGCGGCTCGACCGATTGATCGAGCCGCGGACCTCCTACAACGTGGCCCGGTTGCAGCGGGACATCCTCGGCGGCTCATCGAACGTCGGTGCGATCGCCACGGCGGTCGTGCGGGAACAAGACGCCGATGCGCTCACCGGCGGCGTCGACTATAACCTCCGCTGGGGTCGTAATCTTTTCACGTGGGACGGTCACTGGGTGGCGACGCGAGCGCCCTTCACGGACGGCCAGCGCACCGGGTTCGGCGGCGTCACGCGCTTCAACTATTTGGGAAAATACGTCGGGTTCTTCGGATTCTTCAACCACTTCAGCCCCAACTTTCAGAACAGGGATCTGGGTTTCAAACAAGGTCGGGTGGACCAGACCGTCGCAAACGGGGGAATCGCCTTACGTCAGCCTGATCCGTGGGGGATCTTCCGACGTATCCAACTCTTTGCGGGCGGCGGAGGTAGCTGGAACGGCGAGCGCATGGCCTTGGGCAGCTTCGTCAGCGCCAGTCTGTCGGCGCAGCTCCGAAACTTCTGGCAGATCAACGCCTTTGGCACTCGCATCTTTCGGGCGCTGGACGACCTCGATACCCGCGGCGGGCCACCGATCGTGAAGCCGGCCGAGACATTTCTCGGCTTCAACGTGGGCACCGACACCCGCAAGAGCTGGCGGGTATTCATGAACGTTTTCGGCAGCCGCGACGAGGAAGGCGGGTGGAACGCACAGATCGGGCCAAACCTTACGCTTCAGCCATCGGCACAGCTTCAGGCGTCCGTCAGCATGAACTACAGCTTTGGCAAGGACGTCGCGCAGTGGGTCTCCAACGAGGACGTGAACGGAGACGGTGAGACGGATTATGTTTACGGGCGGCTCCGGCGGGACGTTATCAACGTCACCGGGCGCGCGACCTACGCGTTTCACCGCGACATGACGCTCGAGGTCTTCTTGCAGCCGTTCGTCGCAGTCGGCCATTACACCGACATCAAGCGTCTCGCGCGTCCCCGCTCGTTCGAGTTCGAGCCGGCGACCATTCCGTTCAATCCCGACTTCAATCGCAAATCACTCCGCGGCAACATCGTCTTGCGCTGGGAGTATCTGCGCGGAAGTACGCTCTTTGTCGTCTGGAACATGTCGACTTCTGACGATGCGCGTCCTGGCGAACTTTCGCCTCTCCAAGATTTCGGCAGCGCCTTCAGGGCGGACGGCACCCACGTCTTCATGATCAAGCTGAACTACTGGCTCGGTCTGTAGTCAGTTGGGGTCTCGATACTCAATGCATCCGCAGCGCGCACCCGGACACGTTGTCCAGCCTCAAGGGCATCGACTGAGGATTCTCGGGTCGGGACCGCTTGCGCTGAGCCCTCCGACGGAAGAGCGAACATCAGCATCATTAGGGATACGATCGTCCTCATCATGATCCGAACCAGGAGAATCCTCTATACGTCAGATTACGTAGCAACCACCCACCGCACAGTCTCACTCCAGAACGGCATCGGCAACTCCCGAGGCTCATCCGTCTCGACTTCGAATTCCTCATTCTCAGCCATCATCTTGAGGAACCATGCGTGCGCCTCACGGGCTGTGTGGTACCCCTGCCACACCAAGTCCGCTTCGGGCTGGGTCAGTCCTCGTCCGCGACGGCTTCCGCGTCGATCGTGATGTACACGGTGTCGCCGACGACGACACCCCCCCGGTCGATCTTGTCGTTCCAGGACACTCCGAAGTCATGGCGATTGATCTCTGTCTCGGCCAGGAATCCGGCCCGCAGCTTCGGGCCCTTGTTCACCCATTCGCCGTCCACTTCCTCCCACCATGGCGTCGGCCAACTCCCCAGGTAGCTGACTCGGAGTGGCACTTCATGGGTCACGCCTCGGATCGTGAGATCACCTCTGACCAAAAAGTCATGGTCTCCGATGATCTCCACACGATCCCCCTCGAACGTGATTTTCGGATGTGACTCGACGTCGAGGAAGTCCGGAGCACTCAGGTGCACGTCCCGCTCCTGGTCTCCCGTCCAGATGCCCGTCGCATCGATGACCGTCTTCACCGACGACCGCTTCGGGTCGGCCGGGTCGAAGTCTAGCGTCCCGTGCACGTTCTTGAAGGAGCCTCGCACCCATGTGACCATCATGTGCCGCGTGCGGAACGCTGCTGCTGTGTGACCCGGTTCGAATGTCCACTTCGTCATTGCATACTCCTTTAGGTGGTTGCGCAGCACCAAGGCTGCGACCGCTGGATACGATCGGCAGTCGAGCAGGTCGCAGACTCCCCACGAGCATTCCTATGCTACCCTCGATAAAACGCTGATGCGCGGGCGGTCCCCGCTCAGGAGATCTGGACCATCGTTTTGCCAAAGTTCTCGCCGCGCAGCATGCCGATAAAGGCGTCCACGGAGCTGTCCAGCCCGTGGGTGACGCTCTCACGATACTTGAGCTTGCCCTCTTTGATCCAGCCCGACATGGTTCGCAACGCCTCGCCGGCGTCCGGTTGCCGAGCAGCAAGCTCGAAAAAATGGAAGAATCGGAACCCCTCGGTGGAGCCCTCCTCGCCGAGGTCCTTCAGCCCCGCCTCGCGCAGCCGCTGAAGCGGTGTTGCCTGTTGTTTTTCCCACGGTGCGTTGTTCCTGGCGAGGTTGTATTGGCTCACCCAGCCTGCTACCGGCACGCGGCAACCCGGGTTCAGCAGCGGGATCACCGCCTCGAGCACTTCGCCGCCAACATTCTCGAAGTAGACGTCGATGCCATCGGGCACGGCAGCCGCCAGCGCGGTGGGAAGGTCGCCGGCCTTGTAGTCGATGCAAGCGTCGAAGCCGAGCTCGTCGACGACGTAAGCGCACTTCCGAGGCCCGCCGGCGATGCCGACCGCCCGGCAGCCGTGGATTTTCGCCAACTGCCCGACGACCTGTCCGACCGCACCGCTGGCCGCGCTCACGACCACTGTCTCCCCCGCCTTGATGGTGGCCACGTTGAGCAGGCCGACATACGCGGCGTAGCCGGTCATCCCCAGGATGCCGAGCCCCGTAGACGGTGGGCCGAGAGAGCCGTCCCACTTCTCGATGGGCATCGCCTCGTTGCCCCACTGCAAATCTTCAGGTGTGCCGACACTGTATTCTTGCCATCCGTAGTAACCCACGACGAGGTCGCCCTCACTCCACCCGTTTGCTCGGCTCTCCACCACTTCCGACACGGTGCCACCCACGATGGTGGAGCCTACGCTCCGCTCGTTGTTCATGGCGCCGGAAGCGTCGAGGCCGCGCATGTACGGGTCCAGCGTGAGCCACTTGGTGTGGAGCAGCATCTGACCCTCGGCGATGGGCGGAACCTCCGCCGTCACCACCTCGAAATCGGAGGGCTTGGGCTCGCCCTCCGGAGTCCTCTTCAGCACGATCCTGCGATTGACGACCCCGCCGCCTCGGGCACGGTCTTCAACTGGCTCGATCGCGAGTTCTTGTCGCGTCCTGAGTCTGTTCACGGTGTTTGCCTCCCTCAGGCGTGCAGATGGAAGACCTTGTTCATGATCTTCCACTCCCCGTCGACTTTTAGCAGCGTGAACAGGTCGGTGTACCGGGAACCAGTCCAGTTGTCGAGCTCAAGCCGCACGGTGGCGACCGTGCCATTGACGTCGATGCCGGCGATCCGCGCCTGGAGCTCCGTCGCGGGACCGTTCTCGTCGTTCCAGGCAAAGAGCTGCTGGATGGGGCCGGCGAACAGGTCGGAACCGACATAACCGAAGATGGTCGCGTCCTCGTGGAAGGCGGGTTTCATGTCGTCGCCTCGGCCGGATTTGGCGCCATCGATGTAGGGCTGGATGGCCTCTGCGATCGCGCCATGTTCAGTCAGGGTGGTAGTTGCAGTAGTCATGGGTTTCACTCCTTATTTAGTGGTGTAAACATCGTGTGTTGTGCGATAGCGGTTATCGCATCTACCACTGTCGCCCTCGATCGACACGTACCAGGTCGGGCAGAATCGGCGCAGCGTCGTTCGCCATCCTGCGAAACGTCCGAGCGATGTGGAGATCACCTTGCCGCTCTGCCCGTCCCGCGACGCTGAGGAAGATCTCGATTTTCCTATCGGCCGGGATGATTGGTGCGTCCAGGCCGCGATGGCCTTGCCTGGTGGTCCCGTCTACGATCGTCGCCATTTGCCTGTCTCCTTATCAGCTCTAGGGGCGTTTCCCTTGTCTATAGACAAGACGCATGCCACGTAATCCGAGCGCCTGAAAATGGCCCTAATTTGTTTGACTGCTGTTAGTTAGGAGAGGTCGCGTACGCGAGAGTCCCTAGCGGTTTTGGGGTCGCTACCTCCGAGATTTCGTATGGGGCACGAAATATTGCGTCCGAGGATGCGGGACGGCGTGCGCGGGCACCCGGCAGTCATTCCTACGCGGCTATCAGCGTGGTGGATCAGGCGTTGGCGGTCTGGTGTGGTTCCTTACTTGCGTTCCACAGCGTAGTATTGCCAAGTAACCCGGGGGGGAGGAGCACCCCGATCTCTCCGATTGGGAAGTCACAACGCCTTGCTAGAGAGATGACGTGTACATTGCCGATGACGCAGGTAACGTTTCATGAATGATCGGATCAGTTTCGGTTTCGGGAACCTGTACGTGTCCACCAGCGACCACATCGCGCACTTTTATCGTAGCGATGAGGAATGGCTCGAGTTGGCCACCGGTTTCTTCCGCGCTGGGCTGCAATCGGGGGACAAGTGCGTTTGCGTCCTCAGGCCCGGTAACCGGGAGCGAGAGCTGAAGCAACGTCTATCCGGCGACGGAGCACCAGTGGACGCCGCGCTGGCCTCCGGCCAGTTCACACTCTTCGAGGGCAGGGACGAACCGCGCCTGATGCAGGACGAGCTGACAACGGCCCTCGCGGATGTTCCCGGCCGCTATCCGCTGCTGCGCTGGGCGGGCGACATGAGTTGGTCGTTGGAGCAGATGCCCGACTCGGAAAAGCTCATGGAATGGGAATCGCACTGCAATACGGTAGAGAGTCCGCCCGCCGTATTCCTTTGCCAGTACGATCTCAGGGCTTTCCTCGGTAGTGTGGTCATGGACGCCATGAATACGCATCCACTGTGCGTGATTGGGGACGCCATCCATCAGAATCCGTACTATCAGACGCCGGAGGAATTTCTGGCGGAAATGAACCGCCGCTCTCCGACGGCCCAAGCGTAACACACGTCTCGTCCCATGACCCTCGACCCAATACCAGGCCCCACCGCCGCGCTGGACTTAAAGGACCCGGTATTACGATTCCTGACCGTCATCTCCGAGGTGGGGGGGGACGCCGAGCGGGCGCGCCTCACGGCGACAGCGATTCCTGCGGCGATCCCGTGTACGCTATGTGGAGTGGCGCTACTGAACGAGGCCGTGGGATCATGGAGCCTTGCGCTGGTTCGTGACGGGGCCCTCGTTGACAACACCCTTTCAGTTTTGACGCCAGTGTTCGACTCGGCGTTCGACGCTCCGGCTGTGGTGGTCAGTGGTAAAGACGGCGACACCCCCGAACCCACCGCCTCGGACGCGATGGCGCAACTGGGCGTGCGCGGACTCGCCGTGGCACCACTCAGGACGCTCCGCCACCGGGTGGGAGCGATGTTCGTCGCCCGGCAGGGTGACGCATTTTCCGAGGACGATGGCGTTCGTCTGATGTCGTTGGCTGAGTGTGCCTCCATCGGGTTGGAGAACGCGCACCTCAGTGAGGAGCTCAAGCGCACGGCCGATCAATACAGTGCTCTCTATCACAACACCCCCGTCATGATGCACTCCGTCGACGACGACGGAAAACTGATTCGCGTGAACGACTACTGGCTGAGCGTGTTGGGGTACGAACGGCAAGACGTACTGGGGAAGAGCTCGGCTGATTTTCTTACCGAGGCCTCGCGGAGAACCCTGGTGGAGGTCGTGTTTCCCCAGTTGCGGAAGTCCGGCCAGGTGCGTGACGTCGAGATTCAAATGGTTAAGCGCGACGGTACCATCCTCGACATCCTGGGCTCGGCGGTGGCACAGTTTGGCGACCATGAGCGAATCGAACAAACGCTGGCTTTCTTTGTGGACGTCACCGAGCGCAAACGCGTCGAAGCCGCCCTACGGGAAAGCGAAGAACGCTTTGCCGGCCTCTTCCGGTCAGCGATGGACGCCATTGTCATTGTCGACCTTGCCGGCCGGATTATGCAGTTCAATGATGCCGCCGAGACCGTATTTCGCTGCGCGGCTAGTGAAGCGACGGGGGAGCGCTTTCCCCAGCGCTTCGCAGCCGACGAGTTTCGGCGGATTCTCGAGGACTGTTTGCGTGAGCGCAAGGGAGATGAAATCACACGCCGATATCTGGTCGCCGCCGGCGGTCTGACGGCCCTGCGCTCTGACGGCGAAGCTTTTGCTGCTGAGGCGACTATCTCTCAGGTCGATATTCCGGGCGACCCGCTATTTGCCATCATTCTGCGGGACGTCGACGATCGGAAACGCGTCGAAACCGAAATCCGTCAACTGCGCCAACAATCAGATTATCTCAAAGAAGAGATCAAGACGCATCACAACTTCGAGGAGATCGTCGGCGACAGCCCTGCGCTCCGGAGGGTGCTCCGATCCGTGGAAACCGTTGCACCAACTTCGGCCACGGTGCTCATTCTCGGTGACACAGGAACCGGCAAGGAGCTCGTCGCACGGGCTATCCACGATCTCAGTCCGCTTCGCGACAAACCGCTCGTGAAAGTGAATTGTGCCGCGCTGCCTGCCGGTCTCGCAGAGAGCGAACTCTTCGGACACGAAAGAGGTGCCTTCACAGGCGCCGTCGCACGAAAGATCGGGCGTTTCGAACTGGCGGACCGAGGGACCATCTTCCTGGACGAGATCGGTGACCTCCCGTTGGATATGCAGGTCAAGCTGCTCCGAGTGCTTCAGGAGGGTGAGTTCGAGCGGATCGGCGGCACGCGCACGATGACGGTCAACGTCAGAGTCATCGCCGCTACGAACCGGGATCTCAAGCAGGCTGTGACAGACGAGCGCTTTCGTTCCGACCTCTACTACAGACTCAATGTTTTTCCCGTCACGATGCCCTCGCTTCGGGATCGGAAAGAGGATATCCCGGTGCTCGTGAGTTACTTCGTCGACAAGTACGCGAGAAGGCTCGGCAAGCGCATAGATACCATAGCTGATGGTGTCTTGACGGCTCTGCTCGCATATGAGTGGCCGGGTAACATTCGGGAGCTGGAAAACGTGATCGAGCGGGCCGTTATTCTGACGCCGGGTGCCGCCCTGGAATTTGGCGGCTGGCTGATGGAAACCGGAGCCGCTCCCAATAATGAAACCGGGATGCTGACCCTCGATGAAGCGCAGCGACAGCACATCATCAAGACCCTCGACTTGACGCGTTGGCGAGTCGGTGGCGAAAGGGGCGCCGCCAAGCTCCTGGACATCAAAGCGACTACGCTTGCATCCCGAATGAAGAAGCTCGGCATAGAACGCCCGGATTCCCGCTAATCCGGCGCCGCATCCCCGAACCACCGCCGCCGCGCCACCGCCGCCACGTCACCACCGCCGCGCCATCCTCTGCCCCCGGCGTTCGCTGCTGGATTCAATAGGCTCCATCGCATGATGGGCCGGTCCCTGACCCGGGTCGAGCCTCCAACATTTCGAACACGCAACGAAATATTGGAGGTTTTTGTGAACCGTGGCCGCTCTCCTTGGGTCGAGCCTCTCGGCTAATCCCTTACAACACAAAGACTTGGCGGTTTTGAGCGGCCAGGATCTACCGCGGCACGCCTTCTGCCAATAGGGGACGTATGTCGAGATCTACCGGCTCGACATCCATGTGGCACCGAGGCACCGGTGAAACCAGTCGTAGGAGTCATGTCGTGCTGCGCATTACGAAGGTCGAGAGAAGAACCGGCTCAGTAACGTTGATCGTCGAGGGTCCGATTACATCTGAGGATGTAGCCCTGCTGGAACTCGACTGCGTTCGCCTACTCCAGGCCGGCCGCCGGGTGCGATTGGATCTTGCCGACGTGGACTTCATCGACCACACCGGGGTTGCGGCGCTGAGAGAGCTCATGGCCCGCGACGTCGAGATCGAAAGGACCTCCCTGACCGTGGAGAGATTGTTGACGAGGGTCACCCGCAGCAATCGGCTGCGCTGCTCTGACCAACCCTGAATCAATGGAGATTCCAATGAACAGTTTGAACCTTTTCAACCGAGTAGGCACCGCGGCCGGTCGGTGGGGCATCGTGTTTTTGCTCTTGTGGATCGGCACTTTCAAATTTTCGGCATTCGAAGCGGAGGCCATCCGACCCCTAGTGGAGAACAGTCCATTCATGGGCTGGCTCTACGCTGTGTTGAGCGAGCGGGCGGTCTCAATCGTCATCGGGAGCAGCGAGATCGTGGTCGCGTTGGCAATAGCTTCGCGGCGCTGGTACCCGAGGGTGTCATTCTACGGGAGCCTGGCCGCGGCCGGCATCTTCCTCGTCACGCTCAGTTTCTTCGTGACGACGCCTGGCACGCTGGCGACGGTTCCGGGCTACCCGCTTCCTGTGCCCGTGGGACCCGGATTCTTCCTGATCAAGGATCTCATCTTGTTCGGGGCCGCTTTGACGATGGCGGCAGAGGCGGGCAAGACGGCTGCCGTCGTTACGTCGCAGCCCTCGATCGGCGCCGGGTCACCGGTCGCGAAGGCCGCGTGAGTGACTCGCAACGAGCGCTCACCGGTGCAGAAAGTACACACACCAACATCCTCAAAGGAGATATACACATCATGAAGACGATAATTTTCCTCGCACTCGCCGGGGCAGTTCTGACCACCATGCTGGACAACGACGATGCTGTTGGCTACGCGCTGAACGATCTAGAAATGGCTCACGTCACGGTGATCGCAAGCAACATCGACATCGGGTACGCACACCTTGCGTTGGCCCTCTCCGAGAGCCCGGACATCCGGGAGTTTGCCGAGACGATGATTCGGGATCATTCCGCCGTCAACGAGCAGGTGTTCGCGCTCGCCGACAAACTGGGTATTACGGCTCAGGACAACGAGATGAGTCGCCTCCTTCTGGCACAAGCAGAGGAGATCAAGGATGAGTTGAGCCAGTTGCGTGGCGGCGCATTCGACAGCCGCTACGCCGCGAACGAAGCAGCCTACCACCAGATGGTAAACGGTGTCGTGCAGAACGATTTCATCCCCAATGTGGTGAACCCTGAAGTGCAGGCTGCGTTCAAGGGTGCCCTTTCGATCTTCCTGGTTCACCAGGAACACGCGGAAGAGCTCGAACGTCAGTTCGGGCCGATGTAAATGAGACGAAGCGCAAGGACGTTGTTAGTCGCATGCACGATGCTCCTAACGGTCTTTGGTTTGACGGGAGTCGCCCTCGCCCAGGCGGGCGGGGCGACCCCGGCAAACGCGACCCATGTGATCGACATCCGGCAGCTGCGATTTCAACCCGCCGTATTGACGGTGGTGCCAGGCGACACGGTGGTGTGGATCAATCGAGATATCGTCCCACACGCAGTAAGCGCACTGGACGCCGAGTGGGAGTCGGAAGGCTTGATGACAAATGGATCGTGGCGGCGCGTGGTGACCGGGAAGGGCAGCGTGGAATACTACTGCACATATCACCCGACGATGCGAGGTACCATCCTCTTGAAGGGAGTGTGATTCATGTTTACAGAAACAAAGACGCGAACGCGGCTGCTCATCGCGCTTGCGGGACTAGGTTTGGTTACGGCGACGCTACCGTTGTGGCTAGGAGCACGCCCAGCATCTCAAATGACTGAGATCGAGCGAGCCCAGTTCACCAGCGAGGGTGAAGCCGTTCAACCTGATGATTGGCGGTCCTGGACGTTCATCGGAGCGCCGCTAACCCCGAATGCACTCAACGGCGGCGAAGCACCTTTCCCGGAATTTCACAACGTATACATCGAGCCAACGGCGTTGGAGGCCTACCAGATGACTGGACAGTTTCCTGAGGGCACTCAGCTCGCAAAGGAACTCGTCTCAGTGATCTCCGATGCCGCTCATGAGGACGGATCGACAGTGCAGGTGAGCGGTCGAGGCTATTTCCAAGGCGAATTTCAGGGCCTAGAGCTCGCTGTCAAAGAGTCGAGTCGTTTTCCGGATGAGCCCGGGGGCTGGGCATATTTCAGCTTCGGCCACCACCCGGAGCCATATGCAGAATCGGCCACTGCCTTTCCGACAGCCACTTGTAATGGGTGCCACCAGGCGAACGCCGCGCAGGATTGGGTATTCGCGCAGTTTTACCCCCTGCTGCGAGGGATCGAGTTCGGTACAAGAGCGATAGTTACCCATTAAACGACAGACTGGTGAGGTCCCGAATTAGGTCTCCGGAGTGAATGATTCCGTGGGGACATTGGTTCGGGGCCTCCTTGCAACATACAGGAGGTGGTCATGTCTTCATCCACACCGGTCGCGACGACCGAGTCGATGTTTCAACCCGCTAAAGTGGGACGCAATAAGACGACTTCGCGTGCCTTCAGGGCCAGGCGCTTAACCGAGTTCTCGAGCCCTGGTACCTAGGGACGGCGAAGATGAACTCCGAAGTGCTGGTGGAGACTCTAGAATGGATCATGGATGGCATGCTGACACCGATTCGCCAGGAAAGGTTATTCAAGACGGACGCGTAGGGCCTGCCCTGGACTCCACCGATAGCAGGGGTGAGTCCCTCGAAATCCACCGTGTTCCGACCGTATCCCGACTACAGTCCGACTGCAGTCCCACCGTAACCCCACCATTAACCCCACCGTACCCGGACCGTAGCGGTACCAACTACCGACCTCACGCTTATCAGGCGCCTGAGTAGGGGTCGGAATCACGGCAGGATGCCGGAAAACCTAGATGGATCGCGCGATTTGCCGCCTTCGTGATTCTTCGATGCCGTGATCTGCCGGGTTCGATCGACAGGACAACCGACAGGACCGACACGCCGGTGATCCCTAATCGGCCCGCAGCGCTTCCGCCGGATGGACCCGGCTCGCCCTTCGTGCGGGCAGCCACGCAGAGGCGAGGGACACGATGATCAACACCACGACGCTTCCGGCTTGCGCACCGAACCCCAATCCATCAACCCCGCGGATCCGGGACCCCAGAACCTCCGTAAGCCAGTAGGCGCCGATCAAGCCGCAGCCCGCCCCTATTGCTGCGAAGAATGCCGACTGCCGCAGTACCCTCGCAGCCGCGGCTTGGCGGGTAGCGCCGAGGGCTCGCCGAACGCCGATCTCTCGGGTGCGGCGTTGAACTTCCTGGGCGAACATGCCGAAAATGGCGGCGATGGCTAGCACCATCGCGACGATGGCGAAGCCCGTGAGGAGGAAAAGGTAAAAGCGCTGCGGTGCGATTCGCTCCAACCGGTACGACTCCAACGTTCTGGCCTGCGTTATCGCGATCAGGGGATCCACCTCCCAGACGGCGTCCTGAAGAGCTGTCAACGAGGGTGGTGCCGTAGGATCCGTACGAATGAGGAAGGCAGTCCGGTCTGCCCAGCCCACCATATCCTCCGACCAGAGTTCGGACCGCTGGTCGATCGGCACATAGACCGTCCTCGGGTTCTGCTCACCAGGCCCGTCGTGGGACACGTCTTTGACGACCCCCACGATCTCGGCCTGAATCGCCGGGAAATAGGGCGACTCTTCAAAATCGAAGATCTCTCCGAGCGGGTCGTCCTTCCCGAACCCGAATTGCGCGAGAGACTCGTTCACGACGACGACGCGGGGTCCGCCCGCACGATCGCCGGGACCGAAGCCGCGACCCTTACGGATCTCGATGCCCAGTGTCCGGAAGTAGTTCGAGCTGACCCATTTGATGCGGTACCCCCTCGAGGGTCTCCTTGCTCTCGAAGAGGCGCTGTCTTCGGGGAAGATCTGCGCTTCTCGGTTCGGAAACGGCCGGAAGTACCCCGTGGGCCCCCAGAGTGGCGGGTTGTTCGCGTAAGCCACCTCTTCAACACCCGGTACCGCCCCGAGCCTGTCCGTCACCTCGTCGATGAAGGCCACATCGCGTGTGCCGATTCGGAACGCATTGGAGACCGAGAGCCATTCCCATTCGGGACTGAGAACCGCCCCAGCTTCGGCGATCGTAATACCGGTAGATTGGGCGTATTGGGCTCTAGGGAGTCTCATGTAGAGAGAGGTCACGTCCTCCGGATCGAGGCCCGGATCCGTCGCGGACACACGGGCATAGGTCTGGAGGAGCGCTCCCGCCCCCGAGATCAGAATGGAAGCCAGGGTGAGTTGGCCGACGAGAACGAAACCCCGACTTCGCCCCTCCCCGCTGATCGCCCCGTGAGCCCCCCGCTTGAGATCGCTCACGAGACTCAGCCGAGAAGCCTGGAGCGCGGGAAGAAAGCTGCTCACCACCCAGACTGCCCCCGCGAGCAAGGCGATCCCGACGAGAACGCGACCGTCCACTCCAGCCAAGTCGAGGCGGGGCACGTCCCAGGGCACCAGCTCCCTCACTCGGGGAAGAAGGACCACGGTGATGGCTACAGCGGCGGCGGCCCCGATCCCCGTCAGAATACCGGCCTCGAGCACGAGCTCACGTGCCAGCCGAGCCCGAGAGGCGCCATACGCTGCCCTCACCGCCAACTCGCTTCGCCGGCCCAGGGCGCGCGCCAGGAGAAGACCCGCCACGCTCGAACAGACCACGAGGAGGAGCAGACCCACGATTCCCGAGAGCATGAGAAGGTTCTCACGCCATGCACGTCCTTCGGCGTCCTTCAGCATGGGCCTCACGAGGGCCGTCAGTCCAGCTTGCGTGTCCGGATATGCTTCCGCGAGGCCCCCCTGTATGCGGTCGAGATCGGCATCTGCGTCCGCAATCGAGACGCCCGGCGCGAGCCGTGCGATCGGCCACAGATCGCCGCCATATGCCCGCCCGGTCCGGTCCGAGCCCATCGGGTCGTTGATGAAGACATCCCGCCTGGGGCCTCCCCAAAGGGGGAGGTCGAAGTAGTGAAATCCCTCCGGCATGACGCCGACGACCTCCGCGGACCCCCCAGCGATGCGGAGTGTCCGTCCGAGAATAGCCGGGTCCGCACCGAAACGCGTGCGCCAGAAATCGTATGTGAGGACGGCTACCGTCGGAGCGCCGACCGCGTCATCCTCGGGGAGCACTGCCCGGCCCAGCCAAGGCCGCACGCCCACGACGTTGAAGAAGCTCGACTCGACGCGTAATCCGCCCACGACGTACGGGCGGTTCAACTGAAGGGTCATGGCGCGAGCTTGAGTGGCGGTGATGGCGGTGAAGCTCCGCTGAGACTCCTTCCAGTCCAGGTAGTCTCGCGGTGCGAGCGCTGGCGTCCTTCCGTCGGGCATCTCCTTCATCACGCTTACGACCCGGTGTGGATCGGGAAAGGGAAGTGGGCGGAGGAGGACGTGTTCCAGCACCGTCAGGACGGTGGCTCCGGCGCCGAGTCCCAACGCCAAGACTGTGACGGCGAGCATGGCCTGGTGCGGCTGTCGTACAATTCTCCGAAGCGCTGTTCTGAGATCATCCCAAAGTTCGATGCGCGCCTGGCGCCGAGTGTGGTGGAGGAGCCGGCGTTCGTTTTCGCGATAGCCTCGGTGTCGCCATCGATCGACGTCGCCAAAGGCGTGAGTCGCCTTGGAATGGGCCTCCGCCTCGGAGAGACCCGCGGCGATCAGGTCTCGGACCTTGGCCTCGAAGTGGTGTGCGAAGTCATCGTCCACTTCCGCTCGAGCCTTGTCACGGGCGAACGGATTCCGAAACATCCTCCTGAGCTGACGCGGGCTCATGATTTGACCCCGGCGGCCACCGAGGATACCGCACGCTCCATGGCTTTCACGTACCTCTCCCAGTATCGAATCTCATGGTTCAGCCGCTTGGAGCCGGCGGAAGTAAGTTCGTAGACCCTTGCGCGGCGACCCGTTTCCGTGCGAGACCAGCGAGACTCGATCAGGTTCTTCCGGTCTAACCGGTAGAGGGCTGGGTAGAGACTCCCCTCTTCGACCAGCAGTTCTTCGCCCGTAACCCCGTGGATCCACTTGGATATGGCGTACCCATGCATCGGTCCCAGGCTGACGGCCTTGAGGACGAGCAAATCCAAGGTACCGCGGATGACATCCAGGCCTCGTTTCTCGTCGCTCATCACCATGACCATTAGAAACACCAAGGGTTATGGTTTCTAATGATAGGACCCGAGTGCCGATCCGCAAGTGCATGCCGCACACCGCTCGAAAAACGCGGTCACGGCAGGGCCCTTGCGACGGATTCTAAGTCAGATGCTCGACATAGGGCACGGCAAGTGCGCAAGAGGCGGCGTGGTGCAGAGCTCAGAGATCAGTCAAATCAGTTGGCGCCATCAAGTCGCTGGCGACCTCCTGCTCATGCAGCGTGAGGTTCGTCACGCCTTCGCCAATCGGGTGAGAGACTTGTGTGCCAATTTGTGTGCCAACTCCGCAAAACGGGGCGAATCTCAGTGGAACGAGGAAAACGTCACTGTTCCCGTAACGCTAATGACTGCAACACTTAAGCGACCTTGAACTAACTGAGCCGCACTCCCGAAAACTCGCCGATATGAACTCTTAATCAGTAGGTTCGGGGTTCGAGTCCCTGGCGGGGCACTGGCGGAAGTCCAGGAACAATCTGGACTTCCGGATTTTGTGTCCGCGAGTTAGGGGTGAACCCTTATGGTGGCGAGGCGTCCACGGAAAGAGGATTGGATCGGCCTGACGCATGGAACCCCGTGGGAAGGGGCCACCCTTACGCGATGATGTCGTGAATGACCTCACCCGCGACGTCTGTCAATCGGAAGTCACGACCACTGTAGTTGTAGGTCAGCTTCTCGTGGTCGATCCCCATCAGGTGGAGGATCGTCGCGTGTAGGTCGTGGATGTGCACCGGGTTCTCGACAGCCTTGAAGCCGAAGTCGTCGGTGGACCCATAGGTCATCCCACCCTTCACGCCACCACCGGCCAGCCACACGGAAAAGCCGAAGGGGTTATGGTCGCGGCCGTTCGTGACGCGACCCATGGCCCCGCCACCCCCGGTCTCGAGGACCGGGGTCCGCCCGAACTCGGTGCCGCACACTACGAGCGTCTCATCGAAGAGCCCCCGCGACTTGAGATCCTTGATGACCGCCGCGAAGGCCTGATCGGAGTGCCGGGCGTTGACCCGGTGTTTCATGATGTCGCCGTGGTGATCCCACGGATCCCCTTTCGCGTAGTAGACCTGTACCATGCGCACGCCCTGCTCGATGAGGCGCACGGCCATCAGACACCCTCGTGCCGTGCTGCCCGGCCCGTAGAGCTGCTGCGTCGCCTCGGTCTCCTTCCGGATGTCGAAGACGTCGGGAGCCTCGGTCTGCATGCGGTACGCGATCTCCATTGCGTCGATCGCACCCTCGATCTGCTCGTCCTGTTGTCCAAGGCGCTCCAGGTGGAGACGGTTCAGCCTTTCTACTAGGTCCACCTCTCGACGCTGGTCGTCCAACTCCACTGCGTCGGTGTGGATGTTGGGAATCAGGTCGTACGGATCGAAGTCCTCCTCTAGCCGTGGGACCTTGTCAGAAATGAACGTGCCCTGGTGGATCGCGGGCAGCCAGGCGTTGCTCCACAGAGGCGGCCCGATCACGGTCGGCTGCTCCGGACAGAGCACGACGAAGCCGGGGAGGTTCTCGTTTTCCGTGCCCAAACCGTAGGTGAGCCACGAACCCAGAGAGGGCCGACCAGGCTGGATATGCCCGGTATTCATCATGAGCAGCGATGGCTCGTGGTTCGGGATGTCCGTCCACATGGAACGAATCAGGCAGATGTCGTCGACGACCCCTCCGACGTGCGGGAAGAGCTCGCTGATCGCAGTGCCCGACTCTCCGTAGCGTTGGAAGCTGAACGGCGACTTCATGAGAGCCCCGGTCTTCCGCTCCGTCTTGACTTCACCCGTCGGAAGCGGCTGCCCGTGGTACCTCTCGAGCTCGGGCTTGGGGTCGAACGTGTCGACTTGAGAGACCCCACCGTTCATGAAGAGGAAGATCACGTTCTTGGCGCGCGGCTCGAAGTCGGGCTTCGGAATCAGCCCACCCATCACGGAGCGGATCGGGCTCGCGGCCTCGGCCATCGACTCCCCGACCATCTGGGAGAACGCCATCATGCCGAAGCCCGCTCCCATCGTCTTCAGCGCCTGACGCCTGGTCTGCGGGTGGCTGTGGATGATGCCACATCCGTCGTGATGGCGATGATCGCGTGGGTGATGCCCCTGTGGGTGGCCGGACATATCCGCTCCTAGGAGCTCTCGTCTGACATCAATCGATGAATCGGAATTCGGCGGCGCTGAACAGAGCCCGGGCGTACTGTACCCATGCCTTCATGGAAGCCCGCCGCGCGGCGAGCTCAGCACGGTCAGTCTCGGCCTTGGCCAGCTGCTCGGCGTTCCCTTCGTCGTCCGGTTCGGCACTCTCGTCGGGTTCGTCCGTCCCGGCGGCCGTCTCGTCCGCCTCCTCCTCCGCGATCTCCTCCAACACCTGCTCCAGCCAAGACGCTCGCTGCTCGGTGAGGAACTCGAGTCCGAGCTGGACCTCCTGGTCGGTCACGGCCCGGCCGTACAGAAGCGGGTAGGCGGTCCCGATCATGTCCCGATCGTTGAAGCTCACGGGCAGGTCGTCGTCCTTGTCTTCTTGGTCGTCGTCGTCTTGGTCGTCGTCCTTGCCTTCTTGGTCGTCGTCGTCTCGGGCGTCGTCCCCGTCGCCCTCTGCGTCACCCCGGTTGGCAGCGGCCTGCGCCTCGCCCTTGACCTCGGCCACCTCCTCGTCCTTGTCCTCGGCCACCTCCTCGTCCCCCGCGGTCTCCGTGGCGAGTCGCTTGACCAAGGCCTCGGCCTGCCTCTGCACGAATGGTGAGTTCATGAAATAGAGGCTTTGCAGCGGCACGTTCGTGCTGAAGCGCCGCTCGGCGGTCAGGCTCGGGTTCGGGAAGTCGAACGTCTGCAGGTACTCGTTGACCTGGAAACGACTCACCTCGCCGTAGATCGTGCGTCTGTTGTTCTCGTCGCTCTCCAGCAGCAGCGACTTGCCCCCCACTTTGGCGTCGAGATTCCCGGATACGTGCAGCAGTGCATCCCGAATACCTTCCGCCCCCAACCGCTGCCGGTTGAACCGCCAGTAGTACCGGTTGTTGGGGTCGACGTCGTCGAAGGCGGGATTCTCGTCGGCGGACAGCTGGTAGACGGACGACAGCATGATGTCTCGATGGAGTTGCTTGATCGACATGCCGTTGTCGACAAAGCGCGAGGTGAGGAACTCCAACAACTCGGGGTTCGTCGGTGGGTCTCCCGCGAAGCCGAAGTTGCTCGGCGACGGAACGATGCCCGTGCCCAGGTGCCAAGCCCAGACGCGGTTGACGATGACGCGTGCCGTGATCGGGTGCTCTGCGATGTCCTCGGCGAGTCCGAGCCGGCCGCTGCCCTCATCGTAGCTCGGCGCCTTCTCGTCTAGGACGTGGAGGAAGCTCCTCGGCACCCTCTCGCCCAGGTTGTTCGGATTGCCGCGGAGGTGCAGGCCGATGTCCTCGATGGCCTCCTCGTCCTTGTCCCTGACGCCCATGACGAACGGGATGTCCGGAAGCTCCTCCTTCAGCTCCTTGATCTCCTCTCGCGTCGCCTCGACATGGGCCGCCGATACGCGGCTCAGTTGCCGCTCGAGCCCCCATTCGGAGAACCGCAGCAGTGCCGGCTCCTTGAAGAACGTGTCGATCTCGTAGTCGAGGTCGGTGCGGTAGACGTCGGCGTAGAGGTTGAAGCGCTCCCGCTCCATCGTGTCGAGCTCGAGCTGATGCTTGTCGAAGAAGCTCTCGAAGCCGTTCGGCATCGGGGTCGATTTCACCTCCTCGAGAGGTGTACCCTTTGCGATGATCTTGCCGTTGCGCTCCTCGAGCTTCTGCTGCTCGGCGACGATCTCGAGCAGCAGCCTCTGAAAGCCGTCGGCTAGCTCCTGCGCACGCTCCTCGGTGCCCCCCTCGTCGGCGATCATCTCCTGCCATGGCACGAGGTAGGGATAGTGCTTCGGCTCGTCGTCGAGGAAGTCGATCCACCGCTCGATCGTCTCGAGGTCCAGTCGGCCCTCGCTCGCCGCTCGCTCCACCGGGATCTGCTCCTTACCGGTCACCTTCCAGGCGGCCATCATGTACTGCGACGTCTGCAGCGTGAGGACTCGGGAGAGCTGCTCGCTCTCCGTTCGCATGTATTGCGTGAGACCCTCTTCCAAGCTCTTGATGAACTCCTGGTCGCTCTTGAACTCCGCAGCCGTTGCCGAGTCGGCGACGGGGTATTCGTAATACACCGTGTTGTCGAAGATCCCGGCCAACGAGTAGTAATCATGCTGCCCGATCGGGTCGTACTTGTGGTCGTGGCAGCGTGCGCAGCCGACCGTGAGGCCGAGGAATGCACGGGACGTCACGTCGACCCGGTCGTGTCGCTCGTCGGCTCGCGCGACCGGGGGATCGGCGATGTCGTAGTACCAAGGTCCCTGGCCCAGGAAGCCCAGGGCCGGTAACAGGTCGTCCCTCTCCGCCTCCGGCATCTGGTCGGCAGCGAGGTGGGCCATGACGAACCTGTCGTAAGGCATGTCGTCGTTGAGCGCCTTCACGACCCAGTCGCGCTGCAGGTAGCCCATGGGATAGCGCTCCCGCCCGGAACCGCCCTTTGCGAGTCCGCGCGTATCGTCCTCACCGAATCGGATCACGTCGAGCCAATGCCGTCCCCACCGCTCGCCATAGTGGTCGGACTCGAGCAGCCTCTCTACGGCTTTCTCGAAGGCGTTCTCTGAATCGTCGTTGATGAAAGCCTCGACCTCTTCGGGCGTCGGGGGCAGACCGGTCAGGTCGAACGCCGCTCGCCGAATCAACTGACGCCCGTCCGCCGGTCTCACCGGATGGAGACCCTGCTCCTCGAGTTTGGCCAGCACGAAGCGGTCGATGTCGGTCTTGGCCCACTCGTCCGACGACGGAGTCGGCACCGTCGGATGCGTCAGCGGCTGGAAAGACCAGAAGGCGCGCTCCTCGTCCGCGATCGCCCGGCGCGGAAGCGCGACCGGGGCCGCCACATCGGCCCATTCGGCTCCAGCGCGGATCCACTCCACGAAGCCCTGGATCTCGCGGTCTGTCAGTTGGTCAGCGTTGCGGGGCATCTGGAGATCGTCACTCTCGTGCCGCAAAGCCGCGATCAAGACGCTCTGCTCTGGATTCCCGGGGATGATCGCCGGGCCGCGACCGCCGCCCTGCAGCACCCGTTCCCGAGAGTCGAGCCGCAGCCCGCCGCGCTCGTCGTCAGTGTGACAGGCGAAGCAACTGCGCTCCAGCACGGGCCTCACTCGGTCGACGAAGAGCTGCCCGCCCAGAGACAGACCTTCGTCGGCCACAGCCCTTACGGCCACCCGATCTTCCTCCGGCCAGAGCGCCTCCATCCTGATCCATTCGGCGAGGCCCTCGATCTCGCGGGGGCTCAACGGCTCGCCGTCTTGCGGCATCTCGAGATCGGCGACCTCGTGCCGGACGACCTTGATCAGCAGGCTGTTGTCCGGGTCCCCCGGAATGATCGCTGGGCCCGTGCGGCCACCGGCGAGCAACGCCTCCAACGAGTTGAGGCGCAAGCCACCAAGTCGCACCTCGGCGTGACACCCATAGCACTTGCCAGCCAGCACCGGTCGCACCCGGGTCTCGAAGAACTCGTCGGTCGACTGGGCGCTGGCGGTGAAGGCCGTGATGACTAGCGCGAGACTGATCGCCGCACCTAATGCGGCGGTCTTCTTCATAAATGAAGTTGGCGGAGGTTGCATCACGGATTCACCTGCCATAAGCGCACGAACTTGGTATGGCTAACATATCATCTGGACTCGACCGTGGCCAAAGCTCAGTGCCGATCAGGGCCCGATCGATACGGCCGCACACGTCGCGTTTCCAGAGCGATCCGCGGCGCACACCTCGAGATCCACCGCCGACGCCGGAACCGTGGCCGACCATAGATACTCGCCGTACCACGTCATCGGCGTAACGGAGTCCTGCGCTCCGCGGGTCCAGCGCACCTCCACATACTGCCACTCCTCCAGCAGTAACGGGCTCTTTCGATCATGAACTCGGGCGCGCACAAGAAATCCCCCGGCGGACGGGCTCGCGCCCGGAATACTCACGACCGGCACAGCCGTATCGGGAGCCAAGCCTCGACCAAAGAAGACTCGTTCCTCCACCGCGCCCTCCACTTCTCCCTGTGACTGGACTACGTCGATGCGGCCATCCCCATCGAGATCGCCGATCGCCATGCCTAATGTGCCCGGGGTCTCCGCGCCCACGAAGACCTCGTTCGCAGTGCGCAGGTTCCCGGTACCGTCGTTGATGAGAAGGCGGTCGGGGCCGGAGAGCGACCCAATGAGGAAGTCGGCGTCGCCATCCGAATCATAGTCCAGGAACGAGACCATGTTGTCGTCTTCGCCGATGTTGTCGGCAGCTGGCCATAACACGTCGGTCATGTCGCTGAATCCGCCCTGGCCGTTATTCATGAAGAGGTGCTCACGCCGGCTCGAACCTCTTCCGCCGACGATGTCACCGTCGTTGGTAGTCACAAGATCGAGGAAGCCGTCCCCGTCGAGATCCATCGCCTCGAATTCGTAATTGTTCGTGTACTGCGGCAGTCCACGAGCCTCCTCGAACATTCCGCTCCCGTCGTTCGTGAACATGACGCTGCCCCCGCAGCGCTTGCACGAAACGAGTACATCGAGGTCGTAGTCGTTGTCGACGTCGACCAGCTCGACCTCCCAAGAAAAGCGAACGAGCGTCTCCGGCATGCGCGCGGACGTAGCGTCGGTGAAGCGCCCGCCTCCGTCGTTGAGCCACAGGCGAGTGCGTCCTCCCTGGTTCACCATGTTGTTACCGGGGCCCCAGTCGGCAAGCACCAGGTCGAGATCGCCGTCGCCGTCCACGTCTCCCGGCTCGGCGTCGCCAAGGCTCAAGTCGATCCGAGGCAGATGCGTCGCGGTGACCTCCTCGAACGCTCCGTCGCCCACGCCCAGGAAGAGGCGGCTCTGAGTCTGATAGGTCGTGCCGACGAAGATGTCGACATCACCATCCCCATCGAAATCTCTCGCCTTGATCACGCGTGAGATATCGGGACGCGGGCCCAGGACGTCGGCGGTGCGTTGTTCGAAACGCTGACCCGGCCCGCGGTTCATGAATACGCGGTTCGGCTCCGGATCGCCGGGGGTCGAGTAGTCCCCGCCGTTCGCGAACAGGATGTCGAGCCACCCATCACCATTTAGATCGGCGAGTTCGACCTTGTTGCTCCACTCGGCCGTGGAGTCGAGGACCTCGTCGGTCGCGTCGACCCAAAGGGCGCGTGGCAGAGGACTCGCAGTGCCGTCGAGTCCGACATCGGGCGCAGGGTTGGCAGGCGTGCAGGTCGACAGGACAGTGGCGACGAGGAGTACAGTGCTCAGGCGCAGCTGGAGGCGCTCGACGTTAATGACGGACTCCGGAGCGAAGGTCCAGGGCTGCGTAGAAGTTCTCCGAGCAGCATGTGCCATACTCGAAAGCGTTGATAGGGTTGTCAACATGGCTCGCCGGGCCTGATGCCGGCGAGTGGGACGACACTGATCCGTTGAGTGAACGCCTGGCTTTCCACGCGGCACCGGATCCGGCAAGTTGGCCCACCCCCCAGAAGCCCTGCCAAGTAAGGAGAAAGAGACATGCCGTCCTCCACCCGTTCGATCCTCGGCCCGGTTGTGGTCGCGCTCGCGCTCGCATCATTGATCGCCCCGCAATCCCCGCTCGCGGCGCAGCAGCCCGCGGCGCCCGTGGGTGCCTACGACGCGTCGCCGTATCTGGGGGAGATCCGTAACACTGTCCTCTATGGAGACATCTGGGAGCGGCCCCAACTTTCGGCCCGAGACCGTAGCCTCGTCACGGTCGCCGTGACCCAGGCGCTCTACGCGACGAACGAGCTTCGCCTCCACATCGGCAGGGCACTCGACAACGGCGTCACGCAGAGCGAGATCGCCGAGCTCATCGCGCACGTGCTGTGGTATTCGGGATTCCCGACCGCGGTGAACGCGGCCCGGGTCGCCGCCGAGGTGTTTGCCGAGCGCAGCCTCCCGGAGTCCCCGCCGGAGTCGTCGCCGCGGGAACCCAGTCTGGACGATCCCCTTTTCCCTGGCGTCTTTCCCGCCACCCCCTACGTCGGGGACCTCCTCAATCTGCTCTACGCCGAGACCTGGGAGCGACCGGAGTTGTCGCTCCGGGATCGGAGCCTCGTGACCGTGGCGGTCGGCACGGCGCTTTATGCGTCCAGCGAGGTCCGCTTCCACGTGGGTCGGGCGCTCGACAATGGGGTGACCCAGGAGGAGATTTCCGAACTCATCACCCACGTGACGTTCTACTCCGGCTTCCCGACAGGCGTGAACGCGGCGCGTGTGGCCGCTGATGTGTTCGAACAGCGAGGCCTGCCACTGCCGGACGCTCGGTTCCCCGGCGCTCCTTATCTCGATACGCTGATCTCCGGCCTCGTTTACCGCGACACCTGGCCGCGCAGCGAGCTGTCGCTTCGTGACCGCAGCCTCATCACGATCGCCATGACACAGGCCGCGTACCAAACGGACCAACTCCGCGGTCACCTCGGACGGGGGCTCGACAACGGCATCACGCCGGAAGAGCTCTCCGAGATGATGGCCCATGTGACGCTGTATTCGGGCTTCCCGAGCGGAGTGAACGGGTCGCGGTTGCTGGCCGCTGTGCTGCAAGAGCGCGGGATTCCGCTCCCGAACTGAGGCGGCGCGAACCGGTATGGCCTCTTGAGCGATCAAGGCTAGTATCTGGGGACACGATGGGGGGCCGTTCTGTCTAGGTGCGATGGCTGGATGGGACGAACAGAGGGAAAGAACCGCCGGGCTATTCATCGGCTTCTCACCTGCGTATCTTTTCGATGATGCGATCGATAATTCCGCTTGTTTGGTGCCTATCGGCGTGCGGCGGTGTTGAACCCGCCTACACCATCGAGCTGCTGAACGACTCGCTCCTCGATCCCATTCCAGCAGAGTATCCGGGGTGGTATCTCGACGTAGAATCCTGTCTCGCACAGCTTGGTGATTTCGACACGATCACGTGGTACGTGGCCGACGAGGTGTTCCTCAATGGCGAGCAGAAGGCGGGTTTCATCAAGTTCCCCAACAAGATTACCATGTTGGCTGACGCCATTTACATCCAAAGCTCCGTCAAGCATGAGATGATCCACCATGTACTTCAGCGCACCGGGCTCCACGGCACGGACGTATTCGATAGGTGCTCATAGCTAGTTTCTCCCGATGGTGCGCGGGCAAAGCAGCTTAGGCTTGGCGTTCAGGCGAGGTTGAATGTTCCCGATACGAGACGACAATCCACAGATTCTGCGGCCGTATGCCACGTACGCTATTGTGGCCTGCAACGCGTTGGCCTGGTTCTACTGGCAGGGTGCGGGCATGGAGCCAGCGCTCTCTACGTCGGTTTGTCGTCTTGGCCTCATTCCAGGGGAGTTGCTTCAGAGGGTTCCGGCAGGGACTCAGTTCCCCGTCGGGCCGGGCGCGGTCTGCGTCACGGGCGATACTTCGACCTGGCCGACGGCGATCACGTCGATGTTTCTGCACGGAGGGTGGTTCCATCTCATCGGTAACATGTGGTTCCTCTGGATCTTCGGTAACAACGTGGAAGATGCGATGGGGCACCTTCGCTTCGTCGGGTTCTACCTGCTGTGCGGATTAGCCGCGGCGGGCCTCCAGATCGCCACGAATCCCGAATCGGCCGTACCGATGGTCGGGGCTTCAGGCGCGATTGGCGGTGTGATGGGTGCATACGTGCTTCTGTATCCGAGGGTACACGTGCACATGCTCATCTTCATCGGATTCTACATCACTACGATTGCCGTTCCTGCGTTCCTGATGCTCGGCTATTGGTTCTTGTTGCAGTTCTTGGGCGGGCTGGGCACATTGGGCGCGCAGGGCGGCGGCGTCGCTTTTTGGGCGCACATCGGGGGTTTTGCCGCGGGCGCGATCCTGATCGCCTTCTTCCGCAACCCCCGTCTGTTGGCGCGGCATCCCTATTACGGCTGGCGACCACAGAGGTCCCCAACGCAAAGCTGGCGGAAAATCTCCAGGTAGCGGCAAGTCTCCAGATAGTCGACAGAGGTTGTCGGCCAGGTAGACTGCCCACTCCAGTCGTCGCGCTACACGCTCATCGGGGCGACGTCACGTCAAGACCGCGATCAGCACAGCAGTCGTTGGTCGCTGTAGCCATGGTGATACCTGTGAGAGGACGCCGACCCGGGGGAGGCACACCGAGCGGTCCAATGTGAGGGGCGAGTCGCGGCCGGGCAAATCGGGGTTCGAGTCCCTGGCGGGGCACTCGGAAAGACAAGGGCTCGAACGGGCATGGAGCCGCGAGTGGAAGGCTGGTGCCAGTAAAATAGCGCTGCCGGAGCGTTGGGGACCGTGCGGGCGATCGGAACTCTCCGTATAATAGTTTTGAATATTATTGTTGTTGGACGAACGGGTGGGTCGAGGTCACCGTCACCAACTGACCGGAGAGTTTCAGATGAGTGGGACAAAAGGACTTCCGAATATTTGGGTAGCACTCTTTGGTGCCGTGCTCGCGGGAACGATGGCGTTGCCGCAGGCCGTCGCCGCGCAGGACGTAACCTACGCCGACGACGTTGCAGTCATCGTTCGGGACAACTGCGTGAGATGTCATCGGGCGGGCACGGCTGCGCCGATGGTGCTCGACACCTACGAGCAAGTAAGGGCGTTTGCGCCATTGATCAAGAAGGCCGTGGAGACGCGGACGATGCCACCGGGCTGGTATATAGACCGGACCGTGGGGATCCAGGACTTCAAGAACGACCCGTCGCTCTCCGAGCGGGAGATCGAGACGATCGTCAATTGGGTGGACTCGGGCACGCCGGCGGGCAATCTGGCTCAGCTGCCGCCGCCGCGGGAGTGGCGGGCAGACCACGAGTATTGGCAGATCGAACAGGACTTCGATTGGGGGCCACCGGACATGATCATCACGTCGCCACCGTTCACGGTTCCTGCCAATAGCGGGGATCAGTGGTGGGAGCCGGACGTAGACGTGAATGATGTACTCGACACGCAGCTGACAGAGCGCAGGTGGGTCAGGGCGGTGGAGACGAGGCCCGCGGACACTGAGAGCGGATACGTCTTTCATCACGCCAACACGTTCCTCCGTAGGGAGGAGGTGGAGGACGTGGACGCCGGTGGGCGGCTTTCCGGCTCCGCGGTCGGAAAGAGAATGGACATGTATCCGGAGGATTCCGGCAAGATGATCCTGCCCGACGACAAACTCCACTTTTCGCTGCACCTCTTCCCGATCGGGAGGGAAGTGGTCGACGCGCAAATCCAGGTGGGCGTTTGGTTATACCCAGAGGGAGAAAGGCCACAGTACTCCACGCCCGATGAGATTTCACACAATTCGGGTGAGGCGCGTGATCTAGGCCTGCCGCGATACACCGATCTGCTCATTCCGCCCCATGGATACCAGATGCTTCGGGGCAACTTTGTGCTCGAGGAGAACGCGCGGGTTCATAGCATACGCGGCCATATGCACCTTCGAGGCGGATATCAGATGATGGAGGTGATCTATCCCGACGGCCGCCGGGAGGTCATCAACAAGATCGACTGGAACCATCTGTGGCACACCACGCACATCTACGAGGATTGGGCGCAGCCCCTGTTGCCGAAGGGCACGGTGATCATCGCCACCGCCTTGCTGGACAATACGGCGGACAATCCATCCAACCCCGACCCTGACCAATGGGTGGTCTACGGAAGGAGGAGCGTGAGCGAGATGGCCCACACCCGTTTCGGGATGACCTACATCCCGGATGAGGACTTCGCAGAGATGGTCGCGGAGCGGGAGCGGATCCTGAGGGAGCGGGCTCGGCCCGCCGCCGACGGCGGGGGATGACCGAAGGCAGGAGGATGTAGGCGAGTAGGAGGGAAACCTGCCCGGAGGGCAGGCAGGGCAGCGGTCCCGGGGAGCCCGGCGCGGATTCAGTTCGGCGTCGGGCTCTCTGCCATCGCGCTGGCCCCCCGGTCATCATGGAAGCCGTCACACGTATTCGTTGTCAGACGTTATTCAATGGGTAAACCCGTGCCCACGATGAACGCCGAGGCACCCATGGTTCAATATTCCGCACGCCCCGATCTATCCCGGACGCCCCGCGCCGCATCCGTTTTAGCCGCTATCCTCCTCCTCAGCTCGCTGGCTTGCGGCGGCTCGACCGGCCCCGAGGTGGATCGTTTGGGTGAGCAACGCGCGCTCTGGCAGGCTCTTGGCCTCAACGACTACACGTACGACGTGCAGCGGATCTGCTTTTGCCCCTTCAGGGAGGGAGTCCGGGTTACCGTGGTGGACGGCGCCGTAGCCGGAGCCACCGACCTGGCGACCGGAGAGGTGTTGGAGCCCAACGAGGAGCAGTGGTACCTGACGATCGACGACCTCTTCGCCCTCGTGCAGGACGCCTACGACCAGAACGCTCACGAGGTCCAGGTGGAGTTCGATCCGAGCCGTGGGTACCCAACCCGGATCTACATCGACTACTCGGAGATGATCGCGGACGCGGAGTTGGGCTTCACGCTTTTGAGTGAGGTCCGGGCGTCGGAAGGCTGACGCTCACCGCCGAAGGCCCCCAGGCCCCTCGGGCCTCTTCGGTTCGAGTAAGGTGTTTATCCAAGGCATCGAACCTAAAGCCTCGTCATCCCCCAACTGCAACGGTTCCGGAGATCGCTGCGTCAAACAGTCGGGAAACAGCGATACCCGAGCGCGACACGAGGACCCCGACTTTGAGCGAACAAGAACTGATCGAGCGGTCTCGCCAAGGCGAGCACATCGCATTCAGGGAGCTCTACGAAGCCAACGTCGATCGGATCTACCGCCTGACGTACCGAATGGCGGGTGACGACGATCTGGCTCGGGACTTCACGCAGGAGTCGTTCGTGCGAGCGTACGAGAAGCTCGACCAGTTCCGGGGGGACGCTTCGTTTTCCACTTGGCTTCACTCGATCGCGGTGTCGGTGACGCTCACAGGACTGAGAAAAATCCAGCGGCATCGGAAGAGGGAACGGACGCTCGAAGAGACGCCCTACCTCACCGCATCGGCCACGACGCCGGAGCCGGACTTGGGGCGAAGGCTGAAGGATGCGATAGATGGGCTTCCCGAGCTCTATCGGACGGTTTTCTTGATGCACGATCTCGAGGGATACAGCCACAACGAGATCGCCACCGCACTCGAGGTTGCGGAGGGCACGTCGAAGGCTCGTCTCTCCAGAGCGAGGGCCAAGCTGAGGGATATGCTGGGGGATTTTGCCCAGGAGTACGCGTGAGGAGCGACGGATGAACGACGATCACTGGAACGACCGGCTCGAGGGATTCCGGGAGCAGTACTACGCTCCCCCCGAGACGCCTCGGGATGACATCTGGCACGGCATCGAAGCCGCGCTGGAACAGGCGCCGCCAGAGGAGGTCCTCACGACCTTGGGAGAGGTATACCGGCGTCCCGCGGCGCCACGGGACGAGATGTGGGTCGCCATCGAAGCCGAGCTTGGCGCCGGACGGGAAGGCACCGACATCATCGCCATGGGTCCGGCTCGACGGAGCCCGACCCCAAGCAAGTCGGTCTGGCGTCGGCACTGGACGGTGTTGGCCACGGCCGCCGCCGCCCTGCTCGTCATGGGCATCGGACTCGGTCGGGTATCGGTGAATCGGTCCGGAACAGCCGTCGAGCCGGCGGAAGCGACCTCGGCGGAGGTGGCCTCGGCGGAGGTCCGTTCGGGCACGATGCGAGTGGCCGCCGCGGACCATTTCTCCCGGACGGAGTCCCTGCTCACGATGGTGAGCTCGGACGCACGAGCCGCTAGGGTGGACGCCGAGGTAGGACGGTGGGCGCGGACCCGGCTGCTGCAAACTCGCCTGCTGATGAACTCTTCGGCCGCGCAGGATCCGATGATCCTCGAGCTGATCGAAGATCTGGAGGTCGTCCTCATGCAAGTGGTTAGGCTGTCTCCCGAACTCGACGGGTCACGGAGCGGTGAGCTCGATTTGATCACCGAGGGTCTCGAGGACAACGACATCATGCTGCGGATCCGGGCGATTCTGCCCGCGGGATCCATTCAAGCCGGAATCTAGGAGGAATAATGATGCCTACGGGCACAGGGGTGGTAATGATGCCTACGGCCACCCAGCTGATAATGACGGGGGTGGCTTTTCTGGCGACGATGGGACCGGCTCCTGCACGGGGAGCAGAGGCACCCGAGCTGGCGCCGGTCGTGCTCCAGGCAGATCCGGCGGACGATCTCTACCGTTCCGCACGGCGAGCCATCAACAATCGTGAGTTCCGTGAAGCGGCCCGGGTGTTCAATCGCCTGCGCCGCGAGCACCGGGCTTCGGTGTATGTGGGCGACTCGTACTACTGGGAGGCCTTCTCGCTCTTCCGGACCGGCGGCAATGACCGCATGGAGCGTGCGCTCGAGTTGCTCGGCACGCAGGCAGAGGATTTCGCGAACGCGTCCACGACCCCCGATGTGCCCTCACTCCGAGTCCAGATAGAGGGGGCGCTGGCCCAACTGGGAAACCCCGATGCCGGGCGCAGAGTCGCGGAGCAGGCCTCCCAGTCCTGCGAGTCCGAGGATCAGGAGCTCAGGACCATGGCGCTGAGCGCGCTTCTCAACATGAACGCGGAGCGGGCAGTGCCGATCCTGAGGGAAGTGCTGGAGAGCCGGGATGAATGCTCGATCGAGCTGCGCCGCCAGGCCGTGTTCCTGGTCTCGCAGCACATGACCGACGAGACGGTGGACATCCTGCTGGACCTCGCTCACCGGAACCCGGATCCCGACCGCGAGGTGCGCGAGCAGGCAGTCTTCTGGCTCTCCCAGGTGGATTCGCCGGAGGCCGTCGACGCCCTCGAGGACATTCTCAGGACGTCCGACGATTCCGAGCTTCAGGAAAAGGCCATCTTCGCGCTCTCGCAGCACTCCGGCGCGCGCTCCACGGACATCCTCAAGGAGTACGCGGAGCGGACGGACGCCCCGCAGGAGCTGAGGGAGAACGCCATCTTCTGGCTCGGCCAGAGCCCGGGTGGAGGGGAGTATCTCATGGAGCTGTACTCCAGCGTGGATACGGACGCCCTGAAGGAGAGGATCATCTTCGGGGTGTCCCAGTCAGGCACGAGGGCCGATGGGGATTGGCTGCTCGAGCGTGCCCTCGACGAGTCGGAGTCGATCGACATCCGCAAGAACGCCCTTTTCTGGGCGGGCCAGATGGGCATGGACGTGAGCATGCTCGCGGACTTGTACCTGAGCGTCGAGGACCGCGAGATGAAGGAGCAGATCATCTTCGCGCTCTCGCAGAGCCCGGACGAGCGCGAGGCGGCAGACCAGCTCATGGAGATCGCCAGGAGTGAGGAGGACTCCGACTTGAAGAGGAACGCGATCTTCTGGCTCGGCCAGATCGACGACCCGCGCGTGGCGGACTTCCTGCTGGAGGTCATCCGCAACGGGGGGGCATGATGAGACGCGGCCTCGAGTAGGCACCCCCGGCTAGTTCACCGTGCGTCAAGCCATGCTGTGAGCTTTGATCTTTCGCGGACCAAACCATCCTGATTGAAGTGGTGAACACAATAATGCGCCCATGAATCTTCGAACGCCATTTCCAGATCACCCGTCACCGAGGGTCGTGCCCAGTCCGATTTCTGCGTAGGTAAACTCGAAACTGCCACTAGGGCGTGCCAGCGCAACGTGGAACGGTTGGCCGTTAAACTCGTTGATTATCGGTCTGCCGCTGCTCGTCATGATGCCCGGTATATCAACCCTTGCGGTTCTCAGTTCCCAGTTCGCTTCGAGACCTATCGGA
This sequence comes from Longimicrobiales bacterium, assembly GCA_965248195.1. Classification (GTDB taxonomy): domain Bacteria; phylum Gemmatimonadota; class Gemmatimonadetes; order Longimicrobiales; family Gaopeijiaceae; genus UBA822. The sequence continues at coordinate 1,383,108 of CBDFIQ010000001.1, forward strand.
AGAAACAATGTCTCGCAGAATTCCGAGCATGTGGACGCGAATACGGAGAAAAAATTGCTCAATGGTTCGCATGCGCCGCCCGAGACGATTGTTTCAAGTGCAACCCGTTGGGCCTCATCCGCGCGTTCGTCGATAACGATCAGGCGCTTTCCGTTTCCCTCCGCGATTTCCCCGGGCCACTTGTACAGCCCCGCCCACTTCAGCCCAGGGAGCGGCGTATCGTTGAAATGGCCTTCAGCGAGGTTGCCGACGAAGGCCGACTCACAATAGCCGTAGGTGCTCGCCAAGTTGAACTGGCAACCGCAATTCACAGCGCAATTGCAGTTATCATAAGTTTCGCTCTTGAACAGCCATTGATCAGCCATCTCGCAGATCTCCTCTAAGCCGTCATTTTGGGTAGGGTCAAGAGGATATGGTGGGACGTAACTGCTGTCCAGGACGACTTCCGTGGAGACCTGGGCGCGCTCCGGAATCAGACTGCGTTCAACATCCGAGAGCGGGCCGGTAGGCGCGAGCAGAAGCCCAGAATCCGGAGGAGGGCTTTCGGCCGTCGCCCTCATCCTATCTCTTGATGGCACTCGGTCGAGGCTGCATTTCAGGCCGGGAGCTACAACTGGGAGGTCGCCGCAAGTGGGGTGGTGCATGAGACGTCGCGGATATCTCGCCGGTTGGACTGCCACAGTCCTCCTTTCTCCGGCTGTTGCGAGCGCTCAGTCGATCGAAATCCACGGTCCGCCGGCCCCCACGGGCCGAGAGGTCGTCAGCTGGGACGCCGAGGGAAGAGCCACGGTGCGGGCGACCCGCGCACTGGTGCCCATGTCGATCGACGGGGTTCTGGACGAGCCCTTCTACCGCTCGACCGCCTCGATACCGAACCTCAAGCAGAGTCTGCCGACGCCCGGCGCGGAGCCGGCGGAGCGCACGGAGACGTGGATCGGATTCGACGACAACAACATCTATGTCGCCGCACGCCTCTGGGACTCAGCACCGGAGACCGAGTGGACCGCGAACGAGATGCGGCGCGATGCGAGCACCATCCGGACGAACGACAACTTCGGAGTGTTCCTCGACACCTATTACGACCGTCGCAACTCGATCGGGCTCTACGTGACCCCGGTGGGCGGCTTCACAGACCTGCAGATGACGAACGAGGGCAGCCCCAATTTCGACTGGAACGCCGTCTGGGACATCCGCACGGGTCGCTTCGATGGTGGCTGGACCGTGGAAATCGCGATCCCCTTCAAGTCGCTTCGTTATCGAGCCATCCGAGAGCAGGTCTGGGGTTTGCAACTGCGGCGCTTCCACGTGCGCAACAACGAATGGAGTCACCTCACGACGCTTCCGTTGTCCGTCACGGGAAACGGCCCTTCGGCCATCTTGCGGATGTCGATGTATGGAACGCTCGTCGGTGTCGAGGCGCCGGGGGCCAGCATGAATCTCGAAGTGAAGCCCTACGTGGTCTCCGGGCTCCAGACGGATCGGACCGCCAATCCCGTCGTGGACAACGAGACCCACGCCAGGGCGGGCCTGGACGTCAAGTACGGGATCACGGAGAATCTCACCGCCGATCTCACCTTCAACACCGACTTCGCGCAGGTCGAGGTGGACGAGCAGCAGGTCAACTTGACGCGCTTCAGCCTCTTCTTTCCCGAAAAAAGGGAGTTCTTCCTCGAGAGCCGGGGGAACTTCGAGTTCGGGAGGGGCGGGAGCAGGGGCGGCTTCGGTGGAGGCGGTGCTCCGACATTGTTCTACAGCCGACGGATCGGGCTCCAGAGTGGCCGGCTCATCCCGATCATCGCCGGGGGGCGCGTGACGGGGAAGGTCGGCGCGTTCGACATTGGGCTGGTCAGCTTACAGACCGACGACGAGCCGAACGTGAGCGCCGAGTCGACGAACTTCAGCGTGGTGAGAGTTCGCCGCGATGTGTTCGCCCGCAGCAGCATCGGGGTCCTCTTCGGCAACCGGTCCGCCTCGCTGGTCTCCAGCGGCGCGAACCAGACCTACGGCGCGGACGCCTCGTTCTCATTCCTTCAGGACGCTTATCTATCGGGGTACTACGCCGGGACCGCCACGGAAGGCCTCAACGGGCACGACCAAAGCTACCGGGCGCAAATGAGCTATGACGGTGATCTCTGGGGGGCGCGGCTCGACCATCTGCTGGTGGGTGACGACTTCAATCCGGAGATCGGGTTCGTGCGACGTGGCGGGTTCCGGCAGTCCGCTGCCTCCGCCTACTGGAGTCCCCGTCCCGGGGTCCGTTGGATACGGCAGCTCAGCTTCTCGGGGAGCTTCGACTATTTCGAGAATGATCGGGCCGGGTTCGTGGAGAGCCGCAATGGAGGCGGGCACTTCAGCATCGAGCTCGAGAACAGTGACCGGTTCTTCGCGGGCGTATCCGACAGGTACGAGAACCTCCCGGTGGCTACCGGGATTTCTGGCGCCACGATCCCCGCCGGCCGGTACTCGTTCCGTGACGTTCAGGTGGGCTACACCTTCGGCTCGCAGCGACGAATTTCTGCCGGGCTATCGGTGCGCCGGGGCACGTTCTACACGGGCGAGATCACGTCGGTTAGCCTGAGTCGCGGTAGGATCGAAGTGCTGCCGCAGCTGTCCGTCGAACCAGGTATCACACTCAACTGGCTCGACCTCCCGGATCAGCAGACGTTCGCCGGCGAGTTCAATCAGCACGTGGTCACGACGCGCATCACGTATAGTTTGACGCCCCGCACCTTCTTGAGCGGCCTCGTGCAGTACAATTCGCGGGGCGACCTGCTCAGCGGCAACTTCCGTCTGCGCTGGGAGTGGGCTCCCGGCAGCGAGCTCTTCCTGGTCTACACGGAGGAGCGCTTCACGGAGACCCTCGACCGATGGGGGGACTTGGAGAACCGAGGCCTGGTGATCAAAGTGAACCGGCTGCTGAGGTTCTGACTGAGGCTTCTTCAGCCCGTCTCACCAGGGACTGGCCCGCGCCATTGCTGTTGCAGTGTGGCGACTGGAGCCGCCCCGCAGCTTCATCCACGCCCCCCACGAGGGGGGGGCGACCAATACGAGCAACAAGGCCATCACCAAGGCACCGTTTCAATCCACGCCCCCCACTAGGGGGGCGACTACTGCGTACACGCCTACTTCTCCAGCACCGTAACCCCATCAGGAATCCGGCTACCGTCCAGACTCACGTCGTAGTCGGCGTAGGACCGAGGCACGTCAACGCCCTCCCGCTTCTGGATGATCAAGGCCTCGAACAGCTGGTGGGACGGCGCATTACCCAACGCGTCATCGTGCTCGAACACGAGGAGACGCCATTTGGCCATACTGCCTGGTGGACGGGCAGCCGACTGATCGAACTGGAACGCTCTATCGAGGGCCTGCCAGACCAGCTCGAGGTCCTCCTCGTCAAACCCCGTCTGATCCGCCAGGAAAGGATTCACGAAGCCGTGCGCCCGGTAGATGGCGTAAGGTACCGTGAACTTGCGGCCCATCGTCCGCTCCTTCTCCAAGTCCTTCACATTCGTCACGGAGCTACGCGTGATCGCATGCTCACTAGTTACGATCGGGTCGATCGACCGGGCGAAGGAAAGCTGAACCGGCCCACGGACCTGCCCACAGTTCACCTCAGTGCTCATCACTGCGCCAAACGTGCGGATGTCAAAGAAGTTGTGGCACATGAAGTCGGTGAGTGCCTGCGCCTTCTTCTGGTCCTTGGGGAGTCTCCTGGAGACCGGCTTCTCCCCAACGTGTTCGTATGCACGCTCATGGGTGTTGTTGAGCACGGCCTTGTCGGTGAAGTAGATCTCATGCCGCGGCTCGCTCGTTTTCGTGAGCGCCACGAAGTTACGAATCTTCCGCTTGAGGCAAACGTCGGTCACCAGTCCCTGCCCGGTCTCCGCGTCGATGCGGGGGAGGTTCCCGGCATCGGGGTCCCCATTGGGGTTGGCATCGGTTACGTCGAACACGAAAATGAAGTCGTAGCGCTTCATGCGGCTGAGTTTGCTTCCGAGTTTTCGTTGCTCCTTCGCTTTGTGTAGAGAGCTCTCGTCTGGTGGTAGTACCCGAGGGCAAACAGGCCCTGTTCGTTGAGATTGAAATGAGCCGGAAAGCCATCGAGAGGATCGAGCACTTCCTGAAGGAGTCGCTCTCGGTTTGTTCGATGACCCCCATCCAGCTTCGCTAGATGGTGCTGGTAGGTGCGTAGCAAACGTGGGAAGACCGTACGGGGCATCGCCGCCGCCGAGCTGTAATAGCTGCCTCGGATCGTGTTGTTCAGCTTTCGGCCCAGGGCGTCCTTTTGAGTCTTCTCGATGGCCGCGAACGCTCGACCGAGCCGATACGCCGGGCTGGTGTTCTCCAAGTCCAGGCTCATACTCACCTCCTGGTGTTTGTTGCGGACGAGGTACCCCTTGAGGACACAGGCACGGGGGTAATTGATCAAACGGTCGGTGTGGATTCGTCGAACTACGGCGCTGAACAGGCCCTGGGGATACGGGACGCCCTGAAGCACGGCCCGAAGGAGTGGGCCGGCAAGAACCGGAGGGATCTTCTCTCGGTCCGGCTTGCCCTGCTTGGTCGGACAGGTCTGGTCCAACAACATGCCGTACGACGGAAATTCCGGATCCGCCCGTCGTTTTCCAGAAGCGGGCTGGGGCTCTGTGCCGCTATCATCGTGATGCTTCTTGAGGTTGTCGAGGAGATCGCGCACTGTACCCTGATGAAAGGACCGCACCGATATGCGAGCCGCATTCGGTGCGAGTCCCAACAGATAAAAGCCGGTTCTATCGGGGTCCTCATCGAGGGCTCCGTACCCACGTCCCGAGCGTAGAGCCCTCAAGAACATCTCGAACCTCGACTTCATGGCCTCGTCCTGAACGTCGCCGCCACTCGAACCGCGGCGGAGGTATTGCGCGAGGCAATCCTCGACGGCACTCGGCTTGTCCGTCCAGAACACCACCGTGGTGGCTCCGAGTTGGATGCGGTGCTTGTCCCGCATCGGGCCTTCGAGAAGGGCGTTGAGGCCCGTGGCATACCGGAAAGCAGCTGATTCGGAGACGGGTGCGTTGTGGCTCTGCGTTTTGCCGAAGGACTCGTAAGCCCCTTCGTTGAACGAGACGAGGGTGGCGCCTGCGGACTGTGCGCCCGCTACGCCCTTGATCTTCGGGGAATGCGTCTTGGCCACCGGGCCGTATTCACCGGTAACGAGGCACTGGGCCTCAAAGTCCTCGGACCTTTCCTTCGTGTGGCTGGCCCACCAGGCTCTTACTTCCGGCACGTCATGGACGTAGCCGAGGTCGCCTTGGATCTGGAAAACGCCGAACCCGGTGTTGGTGTGCTCCAGCACCGGAAACTGAGCAACGACATCATGGCCCGCAGCGGGATTCCAGTTGGTCAAGAAAGCACACACCGCAGAAAAAGTCGGCGCGTCGATCTCGGTATTCAGTCGGAGGTGCCGATCCCGAAACCCTTCGAAGGCTCTTAGCGCACGGGCACGCTTCTTGGGATCGGCATCGTACCCCAGGAGGTAGGCCGTGTTGTCCCAGAGGAAACCGGGGTTGATTCCCGATCCGGAAGACTTCGCCTGCCCGGGCACGAGGACGCGTTGGGGGCGGAGCTTGCCCGCTTCGTTCTGCCGCGCGTCCTGAATGTCGAAGAGAGTCCCGTCGGGCCGCAGGACGATCTTGAAAGTGATCTTCTGCACGCTGTGGCCGAATGGAGGGATTTTGTAAGTGGTATCTTCGCTCAAACGATCATAGAGCGCGACCAGTGACTGTAGGATCATGGCTCAGGCCCTGGCGCTCTCGAGCGCCGGGACGTCGAGCACACCGTCCTGCAATATCGCTCGGAAAAATCGCGGCTGAGCTGTCACCCGCCGTCCCTGACTGGACTCGATGACGGCACCTTTTGGATCCGGAATGAAAAGGTGATCGTGGAACAGGAACCCCAGATCCTTTGCGCCCCTCAACTCCGTGGGACACCCAGGAAACGAATCAAGGAGCTCAAAGCTCGCAGGGAACTCCCTGCACCCCAGGTAGGGGTGATGGAAGTACTGTCCCTTCCTGCCACGTCGCTTGAAGGTGTCCAGGTGCTTGGCCTCGGGGTTCGTTGTCCCAGCCTCCCCCTTGTCCGTCAGCTCCACGTGTGCCTGGATTCCGTAGGACACGTCCCGAAGTAGCAGGGCGGCTCTCTGCTGGCGGTGTTCGTCAACGGCCATGCCCAATCGCCCAGCACCAGCTTTCATTGCCGCCTCGACGCCAGACTTGCCCCGCATGGGGATCTTCGCGTCGATCTCGTTTCGCCGAATCTGCGTGCGCCGGATGGGAGCCAACACATGAATCCGGTCAACGACCCACCGCATTTCCGGTTTCCAGTAGATCGCCTCGAGAATGCCACGTGCCGCGCTGGGGGTCAGGATGTCGTAGGAAACCCGCTCCACTTTCATTTCAGGGCGGTTGAACGAAGCCAGATCCCCCCAAACCCTCAATCGCACGCCATAGGCCATACTGGACCCCATTCCCTCATCATCCCCACCACCCCGTCGTCACATGGTCGCCCGCACGTGGTCTCCTCCCGTCGCCGCGGTGGGGCCGCTTACGAGGGGATACCTACTAAGACGTAGGGAAGGACGGGAAAGTTGCAGGAACGGGTCGAGGAGGGGCGGCTGCGGCGCGCCCGGCTAGAGGATGCTAGTCCCTCAGCTTAGTGCGGGAGCAGGCGGGATCGGGGACCTAGAGGCTCTACTTCACAGGAATTGCTGCAGTCGTGGCCAACAGGTCGTAGAGGATGGACATCTGGCAGTTCATTACCCTCTGAACGTAATGGGGACTTCGATCCATACGGCAACCGGCTCGGTTCCGTTCATAGCCGGGGTGAACCGCAAAACGTCCGCGACCCTGAGGGCAGCTTCGTCCAACTGCGCCCGGCCTGAAGTCCGGGAAACTCTCGCGTCCCCGACCACGCCGTCGTCGGAAATGAAGAACCAAACCCTCACCGTCCCACCGATTCCGGCATCCCGAAGCGCAGCGGGATACTCCCGCATCAGGGCTGCCTGGACCTCTTCCCGGTTTGTGATCTCCGGCCGGACGGTCATAGGTGTGAACACAGGACCCGCCTGGACTGCCGCCGCGTCTCGCGACTCCACCTGAAGTGGCTCGGGGCTTGTCGTGGGCGCCGACTGACTCGCTGGCGGCTCGACCTCGACGATTGGCGGGTCCGCTTCTCCCGCCACCGGACTCGTCGGGGGGGCCATGGGCGGATCCACAGCACACGAAGCCACCACGAGCAGTGCTGCGAGCAGTGTCAGTCCGACGGTACGCGTGTACCGGGGGTCGCGAGTGTCGGTCATGGCAAGGATCCTCTGTTCGATCGATGGGATCGGGCGAGCGAAAGCCAGCGCGCTCAACCGTGAGGCCGTGCCTCGAGCGCCGATCTCAACAAGAAGCCTGGCGTACCGCTTCACGTCCGCCAATCGGTTAAGGACGCGATGGTCACAGTCGATCTCGATGGCCAGGCGAAGCCGGTGAACCTGCCACCAGAGAGGGAGGTTCCACGGAAGGAGCGTCAGAAGAAGAAGAGAGAGGCCTGCCAGGCGCGTATCGCCCGCGTTACAGTGCTCCCCTTCGTGCTGGAGCATCAACTCTTGCTCCCGCGGTGGCATGCCAAACGCCCAGCGCGGCATCACGATCACCGATCGGATCCATCCCACGACGCCGGGGCCGAGGTCTTCCGAAACCAGAACGTCCCGGCCATGGAGTTCCGACGGCGTCCAAGTGGACCGGTCCGACCGAAGCCGCAGGTGGGCCCGCAGGAGGACCGCGGCAACCGCAAGAGTCAGCACCACCCAGCCTGCACCGAGCAGCGTGTCGAGGCCAATGCCGGAGGGTGACGCATCCGCCAACCGCGTAATGGAGCCGACGACGGGGATCAGAAGAGCGTCGAGTGGAGTGGAGACGACCGTGCCAAGTGGGAGCGCAGAGGCCGGCGGACGTAGGATCGCGACGAGCGTATAGCCGAACGACCCGGCCATCGCTCCAGCCCAGATCCAACGCGTGGGAAAAGCGAACACCCGAACGGCGCGTTCGAAGGCCCACGCCGCTAGTCCCAGAAGAAGGCTCACGCTCATCACATAGACCATCAGGCTCAATAGCATCAGTCTTCCTCCCCTTCCGAGCCCTCACCCAGACGCTCGTCGACGAGTTGGCGCAGCCGGTGGAGTTCCCGTTCGTCCATGCCACGGTCGGAAACGAGTTGGACCAGGAGCAACTCTGGCGAGCCCTTGAATACCTTCTTCACGAGCCGCCGTAGCTCCCGCCGGCCTGCCGCCGTCCAGTCCACGAGAGCGTAGTAACGGTAGGCCCGCCCCTCCGCCTCATGCCGCACATACCCCTTCTCCCTGAGCGTCCTCAGCACGGAGAGCACCGTCGTGTAGGCGAGGGGATCGCCCAATCGCTCCTGGACCTCTGCGACCGTTGCGGAGTCCAGATCCCAGAGGATGGACATCACGTCCAGTTCGCGGGGTGTGAAGGTGTCCGGCGGCATGATCCTACCCTTGTTACGGGAATTCTAGTAGCAACATGGGGATTGCCTCCGTCCCTGTCAACTAGAAAACCCGTAGATGGATTCTCAACACACATCGATTACCACGCAGAAATCCCCAGCCTCATCGCCGCTGTGGAGACCCACCCGGATGCGCCCTACAGTTCCATGATAGAAGTGCTGGATGCGCTCCACTCCGCAAACGCCGAGCGTATCTCGCTCCAGATGCTGGAGAACTAGGGGAGGCGCGATCAGAGGCGGCGGCATTTTCGAGGCTGAATGCTAGCATCCCCCGCTCGTTTGAAGGAAATCCAGCCGTAACTGCGTACATTCAGGTATGCCTGCCCCTGTTATTTCGGTCTCTCATCTGGGAAAGAGCTACGGGTCCACCGTTGCCATGGACGATGTATCGCTTGAGATCCACAAGGGTGAGATCTTTGGCCTGATAGGTCCGAACGGCGCGGGGAAGACGACTACGATGGAGTGTGTGGAAGGCCTGCGGAAGGCCGACAAAGGCACGATTTCGGTACTGGGCCTCGATCCGCGACGAGACGCCACTGCGCTTCAGCATCGGATCGGCGTCCAGCATCAGGAGGCGCAACTCCAGAAGCGGATCAAGGTTTGGGAGGCCGTTGATCTGTGGTCCGCGCTCTACTCGCACGTTGTCGACACCGAAGCACTCCTGGCTCGACTCGGTCTCGAAGCCAAGCGGAACGCCTGGTTCATGACGCTCTCAGGAGGCCAGAAGCAGAGACTTTTTATTGCGTTGGCCATGATCCACGATCCCGAAGTGCTCTTCCTGGACGAGGTGACCACGGGACTCGATCCGCAGGCTCGTCGCGCTATCTGGGGACTGATCACGGGCATCCGGGAGCGCGGCAAGACGGTCTTCCTTACCACACACCTGATGGAGGAAGCGGAACGCCTTTGCGACCGCGTGGCGATCATCGACCACGGCCGGTTGGTCGAGGTCGGGACACCGGCGGACTTGGTCGAGAAGCACTGCCCGGAACGGGGTGTGGTGTTCACGAGCGTCGGGACCGGCGCGGCCGAGTGTTTGGCTGGGGTACCTTCAGTTGTATCGGCGGCGAGTGAGGGGCGCACCCACACGCTTCGGGGCGAGGGTGACGACTTCGTGACCGACGTCATCAACTTCATTGCTCGCGAGGGCATTCGGGTCGAGGGGTTCCGTACAGAGATTCCTACTCTTGAAGACGTTTTCCTGAAGCTCACTGGCCACGGAATCAGGGACTGACCGATGCTGAACGGATTCTGGAAGCTGACTTGGGTCGAGACCAAAGTCTTCACGAGGGAGCCGATGGGATTCGTGGTGAGCCTCGCCCTGCCGGTGATCCTCTTCATCCTTCTGGGGCGGTCCATGAGCTTCGGCCAGCTGGAGACCACCCCCGCGGCTCAGGCTCCGTTCAACCTGCCGATCCTGTTCGCGCTCATCATCGCCCTCCAGGCGGTAGCTTCGCTCGTCGTGATCATCTCGATCTACAGGGAAGGAGGGATCCTCAAGCGCCTCCGGGCCACGCCGCTTTCCCCCGTGACGATCCTGAGCGCTCACGTGTTCGTCAAGCTCGCCTTCACGTTGGTCAGTTTGGGGCTTCTGGTCTTGGCCGGGCGGCAGTTCTTCCCCGGTGCGATGGACGTGCACTTGCCCAGCTTCACGGCGGCTCTCCTACTGAGCACGCTGAGCATTCTCTCGCTCGGCTTCGTGATTGCCAGTCTCGTTCCCACGGCTCGGTTTGCCCGGCCGATCGTTGCGGGATTCCTTTATCCGATGATCGCGTTGTCGGGTCTGTTCTTTCCCGTCGAACGGCTCCCGTCCCCGCTTCAGGTCGTCGCGCAGGGGCTCCCCACCACACACGCCGTCTCGCTCATGCAGGGGATCTGGGACGGCTCGGGTTGGGGTGCGCACTGGGGGAGCGTGGTGGGGTTGATTCTCGTGTTCGGGGTTTGCACCGGGCTTTCGACGAAGGTCTTTCGTTGGGAGTGACTCCCGCGGCCAATGCCGTACCAGAGCAGTAGGTCCGGAAAGCACTCCTTTCGCCTCGTCCGCGGGTCGGTTACAATACGTACGTGAGGCTACCGCAGTTGTTCGGCGACGCGAAGCGCGCCTGTCGAACAACTGTAATTGGGAGAAGAGGCAAGGCGATGCAACGAGCCCGTTTTGTAGCGATAGTCGTGGTTCTGGGCGCCACGTTCGGCGCGGAATCCTGGCAGCCACTGGAAGCTCAGGACCCGGCGGATTGTCGGACCCCGCGAGCGTCTTGCGACGGCTTCGATCGTTTTAGTCTATTCCCCGCGAACACCCCGACTTGGTCGCCGCAGATGATCCGCGATTCAGGCCGGCCGATCGTGCCCGTCTTCGAAGGTTGGTTTCAGAATGAGGACGGCACCTACACGCTCTCCTTCGGCTACGCCAGCATGAACCTCGAGGAAGCGCTCCACATCCCGCTTGGGCCGGACAACTTCATTGAGCCGAGCGAGTTCGACGGGGGCCAGCCCACGTACTTCAAGGAAATTCACCGGCGCATTCGCCGGCCGTGGAACAGTTTCATGATCACGGTTCCCGCGGACTTCGGAGATCAACGCGTCGTCTGGACACTGCGAAATCACGGGCAGACGTATTCCACCCCCGGGCACGTGATGTCTCCCCACTACATCATAGAGAACCCAATAGCGCCTGCGAGGTACCTGCAAGGGACCGCCAGCGGCTACGCGCCGCTGCTCCGTTTCGACCCGGCCGATCCTTGGGTACAAGGCCTCGGCGGGACCCGGACGGGTCCGCTCACCGCGAGAGTCGGCGAACCACTGGCGATCTCTGCCTGGGTGAATTCGGGCGAAACACTGTACGAGGGGCCAGAGAGCTGGCTGTACTGGATGCACTATTCAGGGCCCGGCGAAGTGACTTTCAGCGAAGACGAGGTCGAAGTCCCATTAACTGAGGGCGAGGGAATGGGCATGACGAGCGTTACATTTAGTGAAGCGGGGGATTACGTGCTGCTCGTGCAGTCGATCGAAACCCTCCGTAACAGCTTTGAATACCATTGTTGCTTTACCAATGGGTGGGTCGAGGTCACCGTCACCAACTGACCGGAGAATTTCACATGAGTAGAACGAAAGGTCTTCCGAATATCTGGGTAGCGCTCGCAGGCGCCGTGCTCGCTGGAACGGTGGCGTGGCCGCAGGCCGTCACCGCGCAGGACGTAAACTACACCCGCGACGTTGCACCCATCGTTCAGGAGAACTGTGTGAGGTGTCATCGGGCGGGCACGGCTGCGCCGATGGTGCTCGACACCTACGAGCAAGTAAGGGCCTTTGCGCCATTGATCAAGCACTCGGTGCAGACGCGGACGATGCCACCGGGCTGGTATATCGACCGGACCGTGGGGATCCAGGACTTCAAGAACAACCCGGCGCTCTCGGATCAGGAGATCGAGACGATCGCCAGTTGGGTGGACTCGGGCATGGCGCCGGGCGACCTGTCGCAGCTGCCGGCGCCGGTTGAGTGGCGGGCAGACCACGAGTATTGGCAACTCGAGCAGGACCAGGGTTGGGGGCCACCGGACATGATCATCACGTCGCCACCGTTCACGGTTCCCGCCAATAGCGGCGATCAGTGGTGGGAGCCGGACGCAGCCCTAACTGATGTAATGGACGCGGAGCTAATAGCAAACAGGTGGGTCAGGGCGGTGGAGACGAGGCCCGCGGACTCTGAGAGCGGATACGTCTTTCATCACGCCAACACGAGTCTCTTTCGGCTCGATGACGACGAACGGCGCGGGGGGCTTTCCTCCTCCGCGGTCGGAAAAAGAACGGACATGTATCCGGAGGATGCCGGCAAGCTGATCCGGCCCGGCGACCAGATCCACTTTTCGATGCACCTCTTCCCGATCGGGAGGGAAGTGGTCGACGCCATGATCCAAGTGGGCGTTTGGCTCTACCCAGAGGGAGAAGAGCCAAAGTACGCCACGAACGACGAGACTTCACACAATTCGGGTGAGAGTCGTGATCTAGGCCTGCCGCGATACACCGATCTGCTCATTCCGCCCCATGGATACCAGATGTTGCGTGGCAACTTTGTGCTCGAGCGGAACGCGCGGGTTCATAGCATACGCGGCCATATGCACCTTCGAGGCGGGTATCAGATGATGGAGGCGATCTATCCCGACGGCCGCCGGGAGGTGATCAACAAGATCGACTGGAACCATCTGTGGCACACCACGCACATCTACGAAGATTGGGCGCAGCCTCTGTTGCCGAAGGGCACGGTTATCATCGCCACCTCCTTGCTGGACAATACGGCGGACAATCCATCCAATCCCGACCCTGACCAATGGGTGGTCTACGGGAGGAGGAGCGTGAGCGAGATGGCCCACATCCGTTTCGGGATCACCTGGATCCCGGATGAGGACTTCGAGCAGATGGTCGCCGAGCGGGAGCGGCTCCTGAGGGACCGGGCCCGGCCCGCCGCCGACGGCGGGGGATGACCGCAGGCAGGAGGATGTAGGCGAGAGCCCGGCGCGGATTCAGTTCGGCGTCGGGCTCTCTGATTTTCTGCCCGCTGAGCTATTTCCCGCGCTCGCTCTTGGGATGGTGAGGTCAGCGCGCTTGCAGCGCCGGTTAGGGCGCTTGCAGCGCCAGACGCCTTAGACGCATCTTGTGCTTCATGATCGATCCCGTGTCCCTTGTGAATGCAACCGCTTGAGACGCTCGTCAAAGTATCTCGTCTCCGCCTTCGTAGGACTGGCCGCCGGACTCTGCGCGATCGCGGGGATGGTGTTGGGTCCCGGCCGCGGGTCCCTCATGACGGTGCCTCCGGTGGCGGATCCGGGCTGGCCGGGGGAGTGGGCACCCGCCCTTGTTCCTGCCTCCGCCGGGCAGGAATTAGCCTTTACAAGTTTGCTGGGCCTCCTAACAGTGGCGCTTCTGCTAGCTGCCGGCGCCGCCCTGGTATGTGGTGTCCTGCTCCTGGCGGAGGAGCGCATTGCTGCGACGCGGTCCGTGGCCATCGAGTCTGCGCTTGGCATCGATCGATGGCGTCTTACGCTCCAGCTCGTGCGGGATGTCGGAGTCCGGGGGCGTAGGGCCGGTGTTGTGGCGCTGGGCGTGGTGCTTTTTTGTGGCCTCGGCATCCGGGTCACCTGGCCGGCCCAGGTGCTCGGATGGTCTTGGCTCGATGGGGCGTTGACGTTCGGCGCGGTCGTGGCTGCCACGGGGGTCGTAATCGCGACAGCGGTTCTTCCCGGACTCGCGATCTGGAGGCACAGGCGGCTATTTCTTTTCCTTTCTCGGCAAAGCTCCAGCCTACCGGATCGAGGGGAGTCGTTCGGGCGGGACGTAGCGGTGGTCTGCCAGATTGCCGTCGCCGTCTCGGTACTCGTGTTGATCGGTGGGCTCGTCGGCTCGAGTCCGGAGCGCGCTGGAGTGGACGCTCTGGGAGAAGACACGATCGCAATCCCGGTGGAGGTTGCGGCGTCCACCCCGGCGCCGTCGCGTACCCGGCTGTACGAATCACTCCTGGCTGGGTTGGCAGAGCGGCCCGACGTCGAGGCGGAGAGCATCGCTAGTTCCGGTGCGCTGCTTGGCTTGGGAGCCAACGGTGTGGTGGTGGCTCAATGCGGGCGATGCATCATCGGGTTGATTCCTGTGCCCTTCCTGAACGCCACGGCCGACCATCACGCGGTGGGGCCGGGCTTCTTCGGGTTGGTCGGCTATGAAATCGTCAGCGGTCGTGAGTTTACGCCTGCCGATGTCTTGGGCTCCGACCGAGTGGCGATCGTCAACAGGAGCTTTGCCAACAGGTATTTCGAGCGGGGGGATCCGCTCGGGAGAGGCATCCAGGTCGGCGGCCCGCGTGGAGATTGGTTCGACGTCATCGGCGTCGTGGAGGAGCCCCGGGCCGTGGCGATGGGGGCGCGGTCCTCACAACGGCCGACGCTATATCTGTCTGCGCTCCAGGTGCCTCCGACCCGGGCCACCTTGATCGTCCGGCCGAGCTCTTCCTCGGCCGCGGACGTTGAACGCCTGGCTGCTCTGATACCTCTCGGTGTGGCTTCAGGCCCACCGAGTACGGTTGCCAACATCCGGAGGACGTCCTGGGCTCCTCTTTCATGGCTGAGACAGGCGCTCCTGGCCGTGGCGGCTATCGCCCTTTTCGTTGTGGTGGCCGCGGTGCGAGCGGTGATGCGTGTGTCGGTGGAGCGTACCGCAGCAGAGATCGGCCTTCGCATGGCCGTCGGGGCCACCCCCGCGAGAATCAGGGCACTCGTGATTCGTCGATCCCTCAATCGTCTCGGCTGGGGTACCGTTATCGGCCTTTTCTTTGGGCTGGTTTTCTTGGGCAGACTCCAGCTCGTGATCCCGGAAATCTCGCCTCCACCGATTGAGTGGGTTTTGGTCTGGACGTCGTTCCTGTCTCTCGTCGCGGTGTGGGGCGCCTGGGGCCCGGCCAGGGATTCGGCGAGCCAAGACCCTGCCCGGGTGCTATCCAGGGGATAGTCGTCGCAATGGGCCTTTGCTTTTCCTTCCCTCGTTGGCGGATCGGAAATAGGAATCGAACGTGGGTTACTACGCTCTGTCTCGTCACAGCCGTAGCCGGCGCCTGCACGGAGCCAAGCAACGCACGGGGTTGGGAGTGCGTCGCGCCGGCCAACGCCGGCGGGGGGTGGGACCTCACGTGTCGGTCGGTCGGTCGCGTCTTCTCCGAGTTGGGCCTATCACCTGGTCTCGTTCGCACGACGAATCTGCCTGGTGCCGGAGGTGGGGTCGCCTTCGCCCGGATGGTCTCGCAGCGCGGTGACGATCCGAACGTCCTGATCGCGGCGAGCCCTTCGACCACTCTTCGGCTCGCGCAGGGGCAGTACGGCCCGCTCACCGTGGACGATGTCCGGTGGATCGGGGCGCTCGGCGCCGAGTACGGCGTGTTGGCCGTCGCCGCGAACGCACCTTTTCGGACCCTGGACGACCTCTTGGCCGCGTGGCGGCGGGATCCGGCGAGCGCCGTCGTGAGCGGCGGCTCGGCGGTCGCGGGTCAGGACCACATGAAGGTGCTGCTGCTCGCTCACCGCGCCGGGATCGACCCCCGTCGTATACGTTACGTGCCCTTCGACGGAGGCGGCGAAGCGATGACAGCACTCCTAGGGGACTTCGTGCAAGTCTTTTCGGGCGAAGGGTCCGAGGTGGAAGGGCAGGTCGACGCGGGACGACTGCGCGTGCTCGTGGTGCTTTCTCCGGAGCGACTCGAGGGTCCGCTAGCTTCGGTGCCCACAGCACGGGAGTCCGGTATCGATGTCACCTGGGTGACGTGGCGCGGCTTCTACGTACCGGGTGAGATCGACGACGGGCAGTACGATCGCTGGGTCGACGTCCTGGATCGCGTCGGCCAGTCGAATGCTTGGGAGGAGGCTCGGGCGGTGACCCGGCTGCAGCCGTTCTTCCTTGTCGGGGACGAGTTCGCCGCGTTCGTGCGAGCGCAAGTCGGGGACTTCCAGGAGATGTCGCGGGAGATCGGCTTGATCCCATGACGAGGGATCGCGTTCCCGGCCTTCTGCTGGCTATCGCTGGTGCGGCCGCGGGGCTCGAGGCCACGACCTTCGACGTCAACTTCATGACGGATCCGGTAGGGCCCAAGGCGCTACCGTACCTCGCGGCGCTCACTCTGGTTTTCGCGGGCCTCCACGCAGCGGCGCGGCCGCAGAGCGATACCCGTTGGCCGTCCCGGCAGATGTTCTGGAAGCTCGCTGGAGCGACGGGTGCGTTCCTGCTGTACGCGGTCGCGCTCGGGTTTCTTGGGTTCTTCCTCTCTACGACGCTTGTCGTCGCAGCGCTTTCGCACCTGTATGGGGCCTCACCTCGGCGCGGCGTCCCCGCCGCCGCGCTGCTTTCGGCCGGGCTCTTGCTGCTTTTCGTCCAGATTCTGGCACTTCCCTTACCGATCGGTGAGCTGTGGATTCGCTGAGCCACCTCGCCGGGGGCTTCGCCATCGCCCTTCAGCCGTTGAACCTGGGACTGGTGTTCGGTGGCGTGTTGGTCGGGACGTTCGTCGGAATGTTGCCGGGAATCGGGCCGATCAACGCGATCGCGATCCTCATCCCGATAACGTTTACCATGGGCCTCCCGCCAGAATCCGCGCTGATCCTGTTGGTCGGCATCTACTACGGATCGCAGTATGGAAACTCCATCAGCACGATCCTCCTCAATGTTCCGGGAACCGCATCGGCAGTCGTCACAGCGATCGACGGGTACGCGCTGACCAGGGCAGGCCGGGGAGGGCCTGCGCTGGCGATGGCGGCGGTCGCATCGTTCGTTGGAGGGACCTGCTCTGTTTTCGCCCTCGTGCTCTTCGCCCCTGTGCTCTCCGGCTGGGCAATCCGCTTCGGGCCGGCCGAATACTTCGCACTCATGGTCTTCGCCTTCTCGGCGCTCTCGAGCTTTTCGGGCGGCAGCTTGATTCGCGGCCTCGCTGCAACCGCCTTCGGCCTCTGGCTCGCGACGGTGGGGCTGGACCCGAACAGTGGGATCCCTCGTTACACATTCGGGCAGGTTCAACTCCTCGACGGCATGGACTTCGTCGTCGTGACGATCGGCCTTTTCGCCGTAAGCGAAGTCCTGCACCTCCTCGAGGAGACCGAGCGCGGCCAGGAAGTCGTCGCCACTTACGGGAGCGTCATGCTCACGATCGGGGAGCTCGGCCAGTCTGCCTGGTCGATGATCCGGGGCAGCGTGCTCGGCTTCCTGGTTGGCGTCCTGCCGGGAGCGGGCGGCACGATCGCCTCCTTCCTGGCGTACAGCACGGAGCAGCGGATCGCGGGCCCGGAAGGTCGTTTCGGTCAAGGAGACATGCGCGGGGTTGCCGCGCCCGGTGCTGCGGACAACGCCGCCGCGAACGGGGCGATGATCCCGCTTCTCACGCTCGGCGTGCCGGGGAGCGGCACGACAGCCGTGCTGCTCGGAGCCCTCCTCGGCCTGGGCATAACACCCGGACCGCTGCTGATTCAAGAGCAGCCCGACATCTTCTGGGGCCTCGCAGCGTCCATGTACGTCGGAAACGTCCTCCTGCTGCTCCTCAACCTCCCCCTGGTCGGGATCTTCGTCCGGGCGCTGACGCTGCCCCGGTGGTTCCTAATCCCAGGCGTCGCCGCACTCGCCTTCGTCGCCGTGTACGCCGTGAACGGTAGCTCGTTCGACCTCGTCCTGATGACGCTCTTCGGGGTCGCCGGGTACCTCATGCGCAAGCTCCACTTCCCCCTCGCTCCGGTCGTGCTGGGACTTGTGCTCGGGCCCCTGATGGAGAGGAATTTGCGTCGCGCCATGGCTTTGTCGGGCGGAGAGTGGAGCGTACTCTTCGATTCCGGTATCGCGATCACGCTCTGGGGTCTCGCGCTGGCGAGCCTCGTGCTCCCCACCATCCTCAAGCGGTGGTCGAACGATAGGCCCGCAGACGCTTCGCGGCTTGGCTAGTTCGACCTAAGCACCCCCCGCTGCCTACCGCCTGCAGCTGCTCTCGGCGGGCGTCAAGAAAGAGAGGTCGTACTTGAGCGTGCCCCCCGGCTCGAGTCTGACCCGCCAGTGCAAGCTCTCCCCTAAGTGAACCGGCCAGGCGAGCTGCGAATCCATCCCGACCGGATCGAACTCGAGCATGACTTTTCCGACCGCTTTTGGAATCGGTATACAATTGCGGCCACCGGTGGCCGTTCCCAGCCTGAAGCCGTTCAGACGGACCGCGATGTGATCGCCCGAGGCGTTCTCCACGAGAAGCGTGGGGATCCGCGAGTCGGAACGGCTGGTGCGGTCCAGTCTCGAGATCGGAGCCGAGCCCTCATCCCTCCCGGGGAAACCTTCCAGGCGGGCGGATCCTCCGGCTGTTGCGCACGCGCTCGAGAAAAAGATCAGGTACACTGCCAGTGGGACTCCACGTCCACTCATCTTCCACCTCCCTGTTGTCCCTGCGCCCATTCAGGGGCGCTTCGATGCCCGGGTCCCCCGACCCGGTCAATACCAGTACGAGCTCGATACGCTCGCGGGGTTGCACGAGTGGACCCGCGACCCAAGGCTCGGATGCTCTTCTTTCCCCCACTTCATCGTCGTCATCCTCCCAGACGGTCACCCAGTCGCCACGTGGTCTCGGACCCACTCGTGCTCCCAAAGCTCCTCACTTGCAGACCCGCCATTGTATCGGTACATTGTATCGGTTAATGTTGGATATTGTGTCGGGTCAAGAACCGTATATGCGGTACATTTCGCTGTCAATAGGCGAGGAATATTACCATGACAATGTGGAAGCCAGAGATCGAAGACGGAGCTCCGCGCTACATCGCCATCGCCGACGCGATCGGGCGTGACGTGGCCGGCGGCGTCCTGGCTGAAGGGACGCGGCTTCCGACGCATCGCGAGCTCGCGGAGGCGCTCGGGATGTGGGTGGGGACCGTGACCCGAGGGTATGCCGAGGCGCAACGCCGCGGACTCACGGCCGGTGAGGTCGGCCGTGGAACCTTCGTCCGCACCCGGCCGGAGCCCGAGGACTTCGGCTGGCGCGACGCCGCCCAGGAAGATGCGGGGAGCGGAGTGATCGACATGAGTCTCGCCTGCCCATGGGTCCCGCCCGACGGTGAAGAGGGCCGACTGCTAGCGCAGACGTTGACGCAGGTGGCGGCGTCCCGATCCCTGGACGAGCTGATGTGTTACGAGGCCTCGTCAGCGCTTCCCCGCCACCGCGCCGTTGCGGCGAAGTGGCTAGGTGAGTTGGGGCTACCTGTCTCGCCCGAAAGGATCGTCGTCACGAACGGGGCCCAGCACGCCATGACGGTTATCCTGGCGGCGCTGCTGCGGGCAGGAGACACGCTGATGACGGCCGAGCTGACGTATCCGGGGCTCAAAGCGGTGGCGCAGATGCTGGGTCTCAACGTCCGCGGCGTGCCCATGGATGACGAGGGCATCGTGCCCGACGCGCTCGACACCATGTGCGCGGAGTCACCGGCGCAGGCCCTCTATTGTGTTCCGACTATCCAGAACCCTACCGGAGCGACGATGTCGGAGGAGCGCCGAAGGAGTGTCGCCGAAGTCGCACGAAAACACGATCTGATCGTCGTCGAGGACGAGATTGACGTGGCGCTCGCGGATGAGCGCATCACGCCGATCGCCACATTCGCGCCCGAGCGCACGCTGCACATCACGACGCTCACCAAGTGGGCCACGTTCGGTCTCCGTATCGGATTCATCGCCACGCCGGAGGGAGCGGTCGAGCGGATCCGCTCGGGAGTCCGGTCGAGCCTTTGGATGCCGGCACCGCTCATGACCGAGATTGCCACACGCTGGATCACGGACGGTACCGCCGAGCGGCTGGCCCAGCGCAAACTCGAGGAGCTCGAGGCGAGGCACGAGATCGTGCGCGAAGTGCTGGGGCGCCAAAGCGTCGACGCCCACCCACGCTCGCTCCACGTCTGGGTCCACCTGCCGGAGCCGCTTCGGAGTGACGAGTGTGTCGCACAGGCCAGGCAACGCGGTGTGTTGATCGCTGGGGCGGAGGCCTTCGCCGTCGGGCGCGACGTACCGCACGCCGTGCGAGTCTCCATCGCTGCCGTGCCGCATCGAGAGGACGTTCGGCGGGGCCTGAATGTCCTCGCGGAGATCCTCGATGGTATCACCGACCCGTGCGTCGAGATCCTGTGAGTCGCGCCTCCAGAAAGAGAAGGTGGGCGAGGGCGTTCAAGCTGCTCACCTCCGTTCAGCGCTGGTTTCGAGCCGCCTGTCTTTCTTGGTAACGTGCGCCGCGAAGGATGTTCGAGAGAGCGTAGTTTCCCTCATGACACGCATACTCGTAGAGCACGTCCTCGAACTTTCTGAAGTCCATCTCGCCGCCCCACAGCTCGGTGTACGTGGTGGGATCGTCGATCGTGAACTCGTAGTTGATGATTCTCTCGTCGACGCGGGTGAAGCGCTCGATCACCTTCAATTCGTCCGTGGGGTAGATCCCACGGAGTGTGTGAAGGGGATGGAAATTGGTGGTCTCGACCACGAGCGTATTACCCTCCCAGCGACCCCAGGAATCGCCCATCCACGGACGCACGTAATCGGGCAGCGGTTCTCTCTCTAGCTTGATGATCCGTGCGTCGTGGACCACCTCGGCGTAGATCAACACGTAGTCCGCCGTCTGCACGATCGTGTAGTTGTTGTTGTAGCCGGCGTTCGGCAGCATGGGCGGCCCGGCGTTCTGGTCGAACAACAGACATCGCTCGATCAGTGGTCGAAGCTCGGGGTGGTCGAACTGCCCGAACTGGCCCCTGAACTCGCCGCGCTCCTGCTCGCGCCGGCGCCCCTCGGGGCTGAGCTGGGGCCTGCGGCCGTCGGGCGGAACCGTGATTATCGAGCTTCTGGGCTCGCCGTTGACGACCACCACCTGGCCACCCCGATCGTAGTAGATCTCGTTGTAGCTTCGGCCGATTCGGCCGGTTATCGGCGGTGGGGGGCGGTTCGGGTCGCTCGGCTGGGAGCCCACCCTGACCCGTTCCGCGAACCTGCCCTCGATCGTCTCGACCTCTTCCGGGGTCAAGACCGCGCCTTGACCTTGGGGTCGCTCCATAGGGGTGAGCGTCCCGTTGGTCCAGTTTCCTTGGAGGTCCGGATGACCATACGGAGTCCGAGGTACGACCCAACGTTGAGCCGCGGCGGGGGAGTGAACGCCTGCCGCAGCGGGGGAGAGAACGCCTGCCGCAGCGGGGGAGAGAACGCCTGCCGCAGCGGTCGCAAGGCACAGACCAAGAAGCGAGGTCGAGTATCGCGTGCCCATCTCACGGCCCTCCAGTCGCTGGGATTCCTACGTGGGATTCCCGCTCATGAACTCTGCCACAATAGCCCTTGGCACACGACTTCGCTCGTCGAGGTCCCGAGTGAGGCCCCCTCCGTTGATGGAGCCGGGTGCCGCCTTGGACGTGGAGAGCGACGCGCTCCCGACCCTTCGCGTTCTATCGAAGGCTCAAGGCGATGAATTCCGCGTGACCGTTCGCCTCCCCGACCGCGACGACGACGTACTGCCTCCCGTCTGCCATGTAGGTCATCGGAGCCCCGGAGGTGCCGGCCGGTAGCTCCATTTCCCACAGCACCTCCCCGGTGTCCTTGT
The DNA here is from genome assembly GCA_965248195.1 of Longimicrobiales bacterium. Taxonomy (GTDB): domain Bacteria; phylum Gemmatimonadota; class Gemmatimonadetes; order Longimicrobiales; family Gaopeijiaceae; genus UBA822. The sequence continues at coordinate 1,404,757 of CBDFIQ010000001.1, forward strand.
CGTAGGCCCGAAACATCTTGCCCCCGGCGAACCGGGGCATCGCCACCATGCTCGGTGACCCCTCTCCGATGAACAGCAGCGTCTTGGTCAGCAACGGAGCGGGCCGACCGGGGACACCGAGCTTGGGGAGGTCGAGGCCCTGCAGCGCCTCATGGTCGCGAGGACCCTCACCGTTCGGCACCATCCACACGTGCTCGCCTCTGTTGAGGTCGATCGCCGTGATGCGACCCCACGGCGGCTTCACGATCGGCAGCCCTTGGGGCCCCTGCACGCTCCGTGGCGGTCCTCTCACGTAGCGGAAATTCGACGAATCCGGGTCTGGCTCGACGAGTGCCGCCACGATCGGTGCGGTAATAGACGGCACGTAGAGAATCTGCGTCTCGGGGTCGACGGCCGCACCGTTCCAATCCGCGCCACCGACCCAGCCGGGCAGCTGAACGGTCCCCTGGGTGGCGTCCGCTTCGTCGCCGCGCACGGACGGGGGTGTGAACAGCGGCCCATACACATAATCATTGAGGATCTCGATCGCCTCGGCACGAAGCTCAGGAGTGAAATCGACGAGGTCGTCAGCCGTGATGCCCTGCCGCTCGAAAGGCGCAGGCTTGGTCGGAAACGGCTGCGTGGGCGAGGTGCGCTCGCCCTGAACGGTCGACTGAGGGACCGCCCGCTCTTCGATCGGCCACACCGGTTCTCCAGTGAGGCGGTCGAACACGTAGGCGAAGCCTTGCTTGGTGACCTGCACCACTGCCTTGATCGGTCGCTCGTCGACCGTGATGTCGACCAAATTTGGCGCCGCGGGGTTGTCGTAGTCCCACAAGCCGTGATGAACCATTTGGAAGTGCCACACACGCTGACCCGTCGCGCATTGGAGAGCGACGAGACTCTCGGCGAAGAGGTTGTCGCCAAGTCGGTGCCCTCCGTACCAGTCGTTCGTCGGGGTGCTCACGGGCAGATACACGTAACCCAGTTCCTCGTCGGCGCTCATCAGCGTCCAGACGTTGGCATTTCCACTGTATTCCCACGACCCACCCTCCCAGGTCTCGTTTCCGACATCTCCCGGCTGAGGAACTGGGTTGAATCGCCAGCGTAGCTGCCCGGTGTTGACGTGGTAGCCCCTCACGTACCCGGGCGTCATCTCCTGCCGGGTGGGGTTGTCGGACATCGCGGCTCCCACAATGACCACGTCTCCACAGACCAGCGGAGCGGCATTCCAGCGGTACTGCTCGATCAGCGGCCCCATGTCTCGACGCAGATCGACTTTTCCATCTTCACCGAATTCTCGATGCAGCCCACCGGTCTCGGGATCGAGAGCGACCAAGTGCTCGCCACTGACCAGAAGGAGTCGCTCCCGGGACCCGTCCGTCCAATACGCAAGACCGCGTGTGGCCCGCGCTCGCTCTCCACCCGTCCCCTCGGCCAGGGAGTTGTAGACCCAAAGCGTCTCTCCGGTGACCGGATCGATCGCGGCCGCCTGGCCGAGATTCGTGCTGGTGTACAGCGCGTTCCCCACCTTCAGTGGCGTCGCCAACAGGAGGTTGTTGAATCTGAGCTCGGGATTTTCCGCCTGACGCTGATAGTCCACCGACTCCCACCTCCAGACCACTTGGAGATTCTGCACGTTGGTCTCGTCGATGGCGTCGAGGGACGAGTATTTGGTGCTACCGGCGTCTCCGCCGTAGCTTTGCCACTCCCCGTTCTGAGCGCCCCGTTGGCCGAAGGCAGGCGAGGCAGGCAAGGCCACGCCAAGCACTGCCATCCACAGAATCGATCGTCTCAGAAGCTGTCGCACCATGGTGTGTCCCTCTACACGGTAGCGGCCTTCTAGGGCTGCGTTGAGGCCGGTGACTGGGTCAGTCATGGCGGACAAGATGCGTCTATGGCGTGTCGGGTGGCAAGAAGATACCCCCACCACCAGCGCGCGAGAAACTCCATACGCGGGGCTTTTGCCACGGGCTGCTGGCAGGCATCTTGGGCCTCTACTCGCCGCAACGTTTCTATCGTGTACAGGGGAGGACATTCACCATGCCTGCATCGATGACCCGGCGTCAACTGATTCAGGGACTCGCCGTCATGGCACCGGCAGCGGCGGTCGTGACCAGCAGACCGGTCGGTCGGTCGCTGATGGCAGCCGGCATCGGTGCACCTGCCGCCCTACAGACCAATGAGATCGGACCGCTGGCCGCCGACGTGCTGCCGGACGGTGTTCGTTCACGATTCGTGGACAACATCAACGGTCTCCGTGTCCATGTGCTGGAGGCCGGTTTCGAGGGAAGGGGCCGACCAGGCCTGCTGCTGCTCCACGGCTTTCCCGAGCTGGCCTACAGCTGGCGGAACGTGATGGTGCCGCTGGCCGAGGCCGGGTATCACGTCATGGCACCCGATCTACGAGGGTACGGGCGCACGACCGGATGGGATGACGACTACGACGGCGACCTCGCCTCGTTCCGGCGGCTGAACGTCGTTCGCGACGTACTGGGGCTCGTCTCCGCCTTCGGGTATCGCTCGCTGCCGGTGATCGGGCACGACTTCGGTTCGCCGGTCGCTGCCTGGTGTGCCATCGTGCGGCCCGACGTGTTCACCTCGGTCGCCTTGATGAGCGCGCCCTTCGGCGGAACCGCGTCGCTGCCCTTCGACACAGCCAACAATCCGCCGCCCCCGTCGTCTCCGGGCTACAATCTGGCCACGGAAATGGCCAGACTCCCGCGTCCGCGCAAGCATTACCAGCAATACTACAGGACTCGCGAGGCCAACGAGAACATGTGGCACCCGCCCCAGGGGCTGCATGCGTTCATCAGGGGCTACTACCACTACAAGAGTGCCGACTGGTCCGACAACAGGCCCTTCCGGCTCGCGTCGCGCACGGCCGCTGAGATGGCTCAGATGCCCACCTACTACATCATGGATCTGAGCGACGGCATGGCTGAGACCGTAGCCAAGAACATGCCTGATGCGGCCCAGATCGCTGCAAACACGTGGCTGCCGGACCGCGAGCTTCAGGTCTATACCGAGGAGTATGGCCGCACCGGTTTCCAGGGCGGTCTGAATCACTATCGATCGGGCGGTATCGGCGCCCCGGAGCAGCAGCTCTTCGCGGGCCGGACCATCGATCAGCCGTCGCTCTTCATCGCGGGCGCGAGCGACTGGGGCAGCTATCAAAACCCGGGCGCGCTGGAGCGGATGCAGAACGAGGCCTGCACCGACATGCGGGCCGTGCACATGGTGGACGGCGCCGGTCACTGGGTGCAGCAGGAGCAGCCCGAGGAAACGAGCCGCCTGTTGATCGAGTTTCTGAGGGGCGTGTAGGCTCCTGGTGTAGGCTCCTGAGGCTACCCCTTGCTGAGGAGCGTGTAAGCTCCTGCGGCTACTCCGCCTTGAGAAGGGCGACGGGATCGGTTCGGGAGGCCCGAAGGGCAGGGAAAAGGCTGGCCAGGACGGCGGTGGACATCACCAGACCGATGACCACGACGTAGGTCGTGGCGTCGGTGGCGCTGACGCCGAACACCAGCCCCTGGAGAAGGCGTGAGGTGGCGAGAGCTGCGGCGGCGCCCAGAGCGGCACCAACCACCGTCACCCGCAGCCCCTCTCCCACGACCTCCCTGAAGACGTCCCCGCGGCTGGCCCCCAGCGCGAGGCGGATCCCCACCTCCGGACCCCGCTGGGCCACTGCGTAGCTGAGCACCCCATACACGCCGATCATCGCGAGCAGGATGGCGACTCCGGCGAACACGCCCAGAAGCGTGGCGGTGAAACGAGGTCGGGAAACGCTCTCCTCTACGATGGCCGTGAGGGGCTCCGCGCCGAAAAGCATCAACGCGGGATCCAACTCTTGGAGGACCCGTCGAGCTTCCGCAGCGAGCGCCGCCGACTCTCGGTCCGAACGGAGGAGAAGGGTCGCCTGGTTCCAGGGGATCTGGGCCATTGGGACGTAGATGGCCGGCTCGTTCGCCTGGTCCGGGCCACGAAAACGCTCGTCACCCATCACACCGACGACCCGCCAGCTCAGCCCCCAGAAGCGGATATCCCGGCCAACAGCGCCGGCCTCTCCAAAAAACTGGGATGCCGCGGTTTGGTTGATCACACCCACGTACGGCTCCCCCCTGGCATCTCCCTCTTCGATGGTTCGTCCTTCCAGGAGGGGGACTCGGACGACGTCGAGGTATCCCGGGGATATGAAGCGGGTCCGGATCTCCGGAAAGTCCCGGGACTCCGCCTCCCGCCCGGGGATGACGAACGAATTCGTGAATCCCGGATCCAGGGGATGCTGGATCGCCAGCGTCGCGGCCTTGACGCCCGGGATCTGGCGGACCCTCTCGAGATAACGCCGGTGAAAGTCGTTGATCTCAGAATCCTCGGGGTACCGGCTGGTAGGAAGGGCATACTCCGCCTTCACGATGCCCGCGGTCGAGAAGCCCAAGTCCACTGATTGGAGCTCCCAGAAGCTGCGCACCAGGATTCCGGCGCCCACCACCAGGGTCACCGCCAGGGCGATCTCGGCTACCACCAACCCCGATCGGTAACGCCGCACCGCCCGGCCCCACCGCTAGTGTACTTTGGTCCGGGGGATCCCACCTGGCAGGTTCACCTCAACTCGACGTGGACTCTGCTCGAAGACTGGCGCCTCTCGGTCACGCTCGACGCCCAGGGAGGAAACTGGCTGAACGGCGACTACATCGCAGGCCAGAACACTCGGCACGCGGAAAAGACGATCAAGCAGGACGACGCCATCTGGCAAGGTTTTCGTCTCTTCTCTCGCGATGGCCCCACGATGTACAGGGGTGATTTTCTCAAGCTCCGCGAGGTGTCTCTCCGATATACATTTCCGGCGTCCTTGGCAGGGAGTCTTGGTGCGTCCTCGGCTAACATTGTCGGGTCCGTGTACAATATCGCGACACTGTGGGCTAAAGATCGATTCACCCGGTTCGGCCAGTACATCTGGGATCAGGAGATGCAGGCGCCCAACTTCGAATACATGGGCCAGGTGCCTGGCGGGACGCCACCTCCCATGTCGCGTGCGACGGTGCGCGTGAACTTCGTCTTCTGATGAGCTCCTCGAGGCGAGAAAGGTCGAGCACACGGGACTCCAAAAAAAACGGGACGGATATACCGATGACCGATACACATATGACAATCAGAGCGAACGGCACGCGAATCGCCGAGGGGTCGCGATCCACATCGAGCAAGCGCCGGCTTGTCTTCCCGCTCTTGCTTCTCGGGCTGGCACCGCTGACGGCGTGTGGCCAGTTGGATGACCTGCTGCAGGCTGAGCTCCCCGGGCAGGTCGTCGACGAGGATCTCAACAGCCCGCTGCTGGCGGAGACTCTAGTTGCCGGGGCACAGGCGGATTTCGAGTGCGGGTATCAGGGGCACCTACTGGGCGTCGAAGCCGGCTTCGCCAACGTTTTTCATTACACCAATTTCCAGATCGAGATGATCCGGATCGCTAACCGGCAAGCTCGGACCATCGAGCACGGGATAGGAGAGTGCACGAGCAACCGGGACCCGATCTGGTTCATCATGCAGCGCGGCCGAGCGCAAGCCGCGGATGCGGCCCGTAGGATCCTGGAGGAGATGGACGCGGCAGAGGTGGACGACTTGGACTTCCTGGTCGGAAAGGCCTTCGCCTACGAGGGTTACGCCACCCAGATTCTCTCCGAGGCCTGGTGCGAGATGGTGTTCGACGGGAGCGGGACCAGGGTTTCACGACTGGACGGCATGGCCCAAGCGGAAGCTCGATTCGACTTAGCCATCCAGCATTCCACGAGCGCGCTTTCCGGTTCGCGGGCGGCAGAGGCCCAGGACATCATAGATCTGGCGCTGGTCGGACGTGCCAGGTCCAGGCTGAATCAGGGAGATCTGCCTGGGGCGCTCACCGACGCGCAAGCGGTGACTGCAGGCTTCGTCTACTACGCGACCTACGAGACGTCACCCGGACGCCGTGGGGGCATGGTAGACAGACTCGAGGACGGCTTTGTCGTGCACGCACGCGACCGTAACTTGACGCTACCGTACGCCGGGGGGATGCCGGATCCAAGGGTCCCCATTGCCAGTATCGGACCCCATGACCTCACCGGAGTCGGAGAATGGTGGATCCAGACGAAGTACGCGGATGACGGAACGGACACGCCGTTCGCGAGTTGGCGGGAAGCGCAGCTCATGATCGCGGAGATCGACCCAGCCCAGTCCCTGGCCATCATCAACGTATTGCGCTCGGACCCCACCGGAATACACAGTGAACTGGATTCGAGCGCGTGGCCTCTGCCGGCCTACGGCGGCGGGACTGCCGCGGAAATCGCGGCCACGGTTATGGAGGAGCGACGGCGGGAGCTATTCCTGCAAGGAGTGCAGATGGGGGACGACCAGCGATCGGGTGACTTCTCGCATTGGGACACGGGCCAGAGCCTGGTCAATGCGCCCATTGGGACAATCACTTGCCTCCCCCTACCGGAGCTGGAGTTCCTTTAGACGCGCAAATGTTTCCCTCCTGGGTAAAGAGGGGAAGAGACGATAAGAGGGGAAGAGACGAGTTGTGTGCCGGCGTGGACGATGAGGCGGGCTCAGGGGTCTAGTTTGCTCAAAGTCCTGACGGTAGCTGTGGCGTCAGCCGTCGGGATTTTCCTCTCCGGCTCTCACTTCGCGGTTGAGGGCCAAGCGGGTGCATCTCTGACGGGCATCGTACTGCAGGAGGGGAGCGACCAACCGCTTCCCGGCGCCACGCTCGTGATTCTGGAGACGCGGCGATCGGTCGTGACTGATGACAACGGGGAGTTTTCCTTCCTCGAGCTTACACCGGGCGAGGTTGTGCTGAGAGCCGGTCTCGACGGCTATGCGTCTGTGGTGGAGTCGCTGGAGATCGCTTCGAACGAGGTAGGGTTCGTGCAGCTCAGGCTCCCGCCCCTCTTCGCGGCCCTGGATGAGATTTTCGTGATAGCCGAGGAAAGTTCACGTCGAGCCGGCTACCAGGAAGCGTCGGTCCAAAACGACGATGGCAATATTGGGACTGCAGCGGACCTCCTCGAAGGGAAGGTGCTCGGACTGGATCTTCGGCGAAACACGGGTGTGGCAGGTGGCGGAGCGAGAGTTCAGCTGCGCGGCCCGAGCTCCCTGTCCCTGAGCAACGAGCCTGTCATATACGTGGATGGGATTCGGATCTCTTCGCGGATCGGGAGCCTCGACTCCAGAAACTCCGCCGGCCTCCATGCGCTCGAAATGATTCCCGCCAGTGCCGTAGAGCGCATTCGTGTTCTCCGAGGTCCCTCGGCCGGGGCGCAGTATCAGGATGCGACTAACGGAGTGATCCTTATCGAGACACGCCAGGGTCGATCTGGCGACAGAGACGCTGGCGGAAGCAACTGAGCACTGTCGCGGGCCACTATATTATTCGGCAACTTCAGGGGCTGACCCGGTTTGTTGGGCGACGGCCAAAGGCGAGAGGGTTCCTGAGGAGTGGCTGGGAAGAGGGAGCGGAGTTGGGTTATCGTCCCGAAACCATGAGATGCGCGCCGGACGTACCTGCCTCCATGAGCCAAAGCATGGCCGGACCGCGAGCAATCGGGAAGCCGAGGTCTCGGGTGGCGTAAGGCACGGCCACCACGGTGTGGGTTCGGTAATCCTGGGCGGAGTCCCCATACACGTGGTAGTAGATGCTTCCCCGTACAGACAAGGCACGAGTTCCGTCCGCCTCGGCCCGCTCGAAGCGAGCCAGGATTTCAGCCACTGTCCCTCCAGCGCTCTCGAAAGCATGGTTCTGCTCCAATCGCGGACGATTGGCTTCGGCGGTGCACTGGACGTCGAGGGGGGCCATTTGACCGGGACGGCCTTCATTGTCCCAGCAGATCAGGCCGTTGCTGCCCCCGCGGAGCGCCGCTGTGCTGCCGTCAGGACGGAGCTCGAGGATCGTCGCCTCGGCACGCAATGAGGCCGGCGCGGCGAGCAGCGTCTGCTCGATATCTGCGTCAGCGGATTGGGCGCACAGGGCGGACGGCAGAAGAACTGCGGTGAAAGGGAGGAACAGTAGGCGCTTCATCAACATGGCCTCCGTTGGAAGGGTCTCATGATGGAGCTCGCCTCGATCTGCTCGCTGGCTCATAGGCTCCTAACCGCTCACTTGCCTTGCGGAGCATTGGCATCTACCGTGTGTACAGAGCGGAGCATTGGCATCTACCGTGTGTACAGAAAAGTGGCAGCCTGCAAACTTTCCCGATCCGGGGGTGACCATGCGTAGCACGCGAGCGACCATAATGTTTCCGATTTTGGCGGGGCTGATGTTGGCGGGATCGCCGCTCGGCGCTCAAAAGGTGGAACGGCTCGACTCCTACGAGGGGGTCGCGATACGAATCCTGCAGAGCAACAATGCCGGAAACGTGCACGCCGTCATCGATCCGGCTCTGAACAAGGTCGTCGGGTACCTGGAGGGCTGTGCGCGGGCTCACAATATCTTCGCGCATCCCGATGGGCTCTACTATTACTGCTCGAACGAAACAGAAAACACGCTCGACGTCTTCGATACGGTCACGTTGCAGCTGCTCGAGCAGCTCCCGCTCACGGCTCGTCCGAACAAGGCCGCCTACAACAAGTACAACCGTAAGATCTACGTGGGGATCGCTAGGGCGCCCTTTGTTGATGTATTCGATCTAGACACCCACGAGAAGCTTGGAAGCATCCCGGTGGCGACCGGGATTCACAACGTCTATGTGAGCCCGGATGGGAAGTGGGTGGTTGCCGGTTTGAACGGTCGGAGTGAGGGGTCTATTCAGGTCATCGACGCCAGCACCGATCAAGTGGTGAGGGAAATCTCGCTGGTCGCGCCCAGCGGTGTAATCCACCGCGTCCGGCCAATGATGTTCCTTGCCGCGGAGGACGGGTCGACGGACAAGATTCTCGCGCAAGGCGCCGCGGTCAACGGAGTGTTTGTGATCGACTGGGAGACAGGGGAGACGGAGCGAATGCTCTACCCGCCGCGTCTGCCAGCGTGGAAGCAGAGCGCCGAAGCCAACCAGGGCGCTCCGATGCATGGCTTGGAAGTGCTGCCAGATCGCTCCGCAATCTGGGCGTCAAGCCGCTTGGATAGCCGAATCTACGGTTGGTCTCTTCCTGATTTCGAGTTCATCGGCGGGGTCGAGGTCGGGCCCGCGGCGAACTGGTTGACGCCGACACCGGACAGTCGGTACATGTACGTGGCCGTCTCGGGCGCTGACTATACGGTGGCCGTCGACCTCCAGGAGCTCAAAGTGGTGGCGAGAATGACGGTAGGCGCCGGACCCAAGCGCATTGACACGGCGGTCCTTCCGCTGGACCGCGTTGAGAACACGACGACCACTCAGGGCCCGTAGTTTCTTCCGCTGGGAGCAGGCTGTCTGTGCCCAGAGTTGGGGCGTCGACCTAACACAGAGGTGGTGACAAGCATGAACCTGAAGACTAGAGGGCGTGGTTTGGGGGGATGGGTGGCCGGCTTCTTCGTGCTTGCCGGCGTCGGCATTCTTGCTGGTCCTGGCCTGACCTCGGAAGGCTTGGGGTTGGCGGAGCCGCTACATGCATCCACAGGCCCGTCCACCAACGGTGCGACGCTTCAAGTTCCGTTCGACTTCTACCGGCAGAACGTCGAGCCACTGTTCCTGAGGCCTCGCGGCTACCCGGGGACGGTTGGCGGCCGCGCCGCATGTGTCATGTGCCACGTGTGGCAAACGAGCGTTCGTTTTTCCCTCGAGGAGCCGACCGAAACACCGGATGGAGGGGCCTGGACAGAGGAACAGTCTCGCCGGAACTTCGAGGTCGTGACCCAACTGGTCAACGCCTCCGACCCAGAGTCCAGCAGGTTTCTGCTGAAGCCGTTGGCGCCCGTGGCCGGCGGGCTAGTTCACACGGGCGGCAACTTCTGGGATTCTACTCAGGACCCCGAGTATCAAGTCGTACTCGACTGGATCCGTGCCCTCCCGGCGGCGGAGTTCACGCCTGCCGACGTGCGGGTGGCCGTCGACTTCGAGTACTATCGCTCCTGCGTCCACCCGGGGGTGCTCAGTGTCGGGAATTACGGGCAGCTCTCGTGCACGTCGTGTCATGCAGGCGGCTCGGCAGGGTTCGCCCCGGTCGGCGCCAGCGGTGGCGCGTTGACGGAGGCGGAAGCCCGACAGGGATTCCAGGTGCTCCAGAGACTGATCGTGCCTGGTGATCCCGAGCGGAGTCGCTTCTTGCTGAAGCCCCTGCACCCGGACGGTGGCGGTTCGTATGCCCACAACGGCGTGAGGCGGTGGCAGAACCGGAATAATCCGGAGTGGCAGACGCTTGCGGCGTGGGTTCGCGGGGAGGTGACTGGCAGCGAGTGTTCGCCGGTGTATTAGGCAGCAAGAGGCCGCCGGGTCAGTCCATGCCCGCCTGCTCCCTCACATACCGCGCTGCGTCCTCGTGCGTGGCGAACCAGACCTCTCCCTTTGCCTGCATGTGGTCGATCAGCCCCTCCAGCGCGACAATCCGTGAGCGGTGGCCGCTCACGTGCGGATGCATGGTGAGCAAGAACATTGTGCCCTCCTCCCAAGCCTTGTCGAACTCGTCGATCCATACCTGCATGACATCACGCGGATTCATGTAGCTGTTGCCACGCGGGTTGAAGAGCGGCGCATCGTCCAGAATCCACTCGACCGGAAGCTCCACGACGCCGGTGGCCTCGCCGTCCTGCATGAGCTCATACGGACGGTCGTCGGCCATGAGCGAGCTCTCGTACAGGAAGCCCAGCTCACGGATGATCCGGAGCGTGTTGGGGCTGTGGTTCCACGACGGGGCCCGGTAGCCGACCGGCCGCTCGCCTGTGATCTCCTCCATGGCTTCCATAGCCTGGCGGAGCAGGCGCTCCTCTGTGGCGCCGTCGAGCGCGGTATTCAACTCGTGGATCCATCCGTGCACGCCGATCTCGTGCATGTCCGACCCCTTGATCACGTCGGCCTGTTCCGGGGCGAGCTTGAGACTCCAAGCCGGGAAGAAGAAGGTCGCCGGGATGTTCTCTCTGTCGAGCAGGCGCACGACGCGGGGTAGCGCGACGCGCGCCCCGTATTGGCCCTGCGATAGGGGGCCGATGCTGACACTTCCCGTGCGAAGCCCCTGGACTGTCTCGTTGTCCACATCGAAGGAGAGCAGGACCGCGACCCGCGCATCGCCCGGCCACGACTCCGGATTCAGGTCGCGGCCTGCGCGGACCTGATTCACGACGGCGCGGACGTACTCCTCCGACCAGTTCCACGGTTCGGCCGGGTCGGGTGTGGCCAGCGCCGGGGCGTCGGGGACCTGGCACGCTGCGGCATTGAGGCAGAGAACTACGGGTGCGAGGAGCAGCGTGCCCGTCCATCGGGGCGACGTAGTCTTCAGGTTCATCGGACGACTCCGATTTGTCAGCGCAGAGGGGCGAACTTGAGCAGTTTCATTCCAGGGTTCTCTCCCCCGTACAAGTTGCCCCGAGCATCCACCGCCACGGTCTCCGCCACCCTCGCGGTACCAGATTCCGGCACCGGAGCCCTGATGAAGGCTGACACGGATCCATCTCTCGCACTTCCGATCCGGATGCCTTCGGCGAGGTCGGCCACATACAACATATCGTCCGGGGTGATGAAGAGCCCGCTCGGAGCCCCAAACTGCGTCCACGCGTCGATGAAGCCTCCATCCTGGTCGAAGATCTGGATTCGCCGATTCCCCCGGTCAGCCACGAACAATCGTCCTCTGGAATCGAAAGCGAGACCGTGGGCACCATCCAGCTCACCGGGAGCCGTCCCTTTTTCTCCCCACTCCTTGATGAACGTGCCATCCTTCGAGAACTTCACGATCCGCATGTTCGTATCCATGCCGCTGTGTCCGTCGGCCACGAAGATGTCCCCGTTCGCCGCTATCGCGACATCAGACGGCCGATTGAGCGTGTTGGGTCCTTCGCCGGCAACACCGGGCTGGCCCAGGGTCAACACGAGCTCCCCATCTGGGTTGAACTTTAGAACCGTATGACCCCTTCCGCCTTCGCCACGGCCATCGGTCACGTACACGTTGCCCTCGTGGTCGAGGGCGAGACCGTGCGGGTAGAGGAACATCCCGGCACCGAAGCTTTGGACCAGCGTCCCGGAGGAGTCGAACTTCAGAATCGGTGAAACGTCCGATTCGGCGCATCCAGGGCCGTTGAAGTCACCGCATCGTTCCAATACCCACACGCTTTCTTGGTCGGGGTCCATCTCGACGCCGGTCGGGGCACCCCAGGTCCGTCCACTGGGCAGCCGAGCCCAGTCGTCCGCGCCTCGATAGGCATGGAGCACTGGACCCGATTGGCCGTAGGCCTCGCCAGACGGTATGCAAAGGCCCACCGCAAAAACAAACACGAAGGCGATCCCAAGAAAGTCATTCACTCGACCGGAAGGGCGCATCGTGGAGCCTCCCCTGAAAAATAGTGAGTCACCCGGTAGGTGCCGGCCCCTTGCCGTTGCACCGTTCGTATGGTCAGCCTAGGCCATGGCGACGGCCGGAGCAACACCAGAGGCCTCGCCCCCGCAGATGGGTTCAAAAAATGAGTCAGATCTTGCCTATCTCCCCGCGAGCCCCTCGGTGAGCTCGATACGGGTCCCCACCGGATCGACGATGACGGCTCGCTTGACGCCGAGCTCTGACTGTTCCTGGTAGGGAACCTCGATCGTCACACCCTCACGTGCCAACCGCGCCAAAAGTCTCTCGAGTCCCTGAACCTCCAATCCGATCCGGTCGATCGCACGCCCGTCATTGGGGCTCCGCGCCGCCCGCACCGTCAGGAAGTCCAGCTCGGGGCCGGGGAATCCCGGACCTCCCGGAAACTCGGCGGAGAAGAACTGCCGTCTCATGGAGGCTGTAGCCCCGAAGGTGTGTACGTACCAAGCACGCAAGGCCTCGCCGTTGTCTACGAAGAAGTGAACGTGGTGAAGGGAAATCGGCACTCTGAGCTCGGGGGTTTCCGTAAACTCGATCTTCACCCCGTCCGGGAACTCTACGGTGAGCTGCCTCAGCCTGTCGTTCTCCGATACGATGGAGATGTCCTCGTCAACGACAAGTCCTCTTACCGCGACCAGATCGGGTACCAGGAAGCCGACGTGGTCCACGGACGCTCCGGCGGACCCGCCCGTGGGCTCTCCCTCGTTTACGACGAAGACAAGGCCAGGGACCCGGATCACGTCCCTCGAGCCGAGGGATGTGGTCCGAGCGCCGAACATCTCCCTCCAGAGTCTCTGGTGCTCGGCCGGTTCCCCTACCGTCAGGTGCACAGTGGCGAAGGAAACCCCACTGTCGTTGGGTGCCGCAAGTTGAGCCGCAAGCGGCGTGAGGACGGCCGCTGGCAGGAGGAGCAGCACAAGTGAACTGAGAATTGCCCGGGTTCCATTTTCTCTGAACGCTTCACCCATTCCGACCTCCTGATCTCTAACGGATTCCCAGCTTTGAGGAGAACCCAAGGTGGGTTATCAGAGGGGAAGCGTGCAACAACCCACTGATCGCGTATGAGACGTGACGCCAAGACTGGCGGTTTGTTTCCGGCTGGGCCAGGTTAGGAGCCTGTCCTCATGTGCAGGCTGAGCTTCCGTCACTCATCAGGGAGGTTTGGATGTCGAACGCACGCCGCAACTATCGTAGAAGTTGTCTGCTTGCCGCGGGGATGCTGTGCCTCGCGGGGCCGTTAGCGGCCCAGATTCAGACTTCGCCGCTGGCGGGCCGGAGTGGGACGGCCGTCGTTATCGCGCAGACTAGCTCCGGCGGCTCCGATACTCACCTGATCGACCCCGTATCCAACGAGGTCATCGGCATCATCAAAGGCTTGGGCCTGCCACATGGCATTACGGTCAACCCCGAAGGCACCAAGTACTACGTGACGAACGAGCACGACATCAGCGTTGACGTCGTCGACGCCCGCACCCTCCAAGTCATCAAGCGAATCCCGCTGGCTGCCCGGCCCAACAACATCGCCTCCAGCAGCCTGGCCCGTAAGGCATATGCCGCGATTGCCGGGGCTCCAATGGTCCAGGTCATCGACATGGATACCGATGAGATCGTGAAGAATATTCCCACGGTGGGGGGGGTGCACAACACGTTCGCTACGCCCGACGGCAGATACATCGCCGCGGGCATGGTCGGGGCGCAGACGCTTTCGTTGATTGATACGAGCACGGATGAGATCGCGTGGTCGCTTGGGCCGGAAGATATGACCGAGGGAGTGCGCCCCATGGGCTTCGAGACGAATTCGGACGGCTCGACCAGGCGGATCTTCGTGAACATATCCAGTCTCGAGGGCTTCGTGGTTGTGGATTTTGAGACGAGGGAGGTCGTGGACCGGATCGTGGCGCCGCTTGCCCCGCTGTCGAGGTACAACCTCATCGGGGTTCGGAACTCTCTCGCTCACGGTATCGAGGTGCTCGCGGACCAGTCGGCCGTGTGGGTTGTTTCCCGTGTGTCGGGCAGGGTTGTTGGATGGACTCTTCCGGATCTCGAATGGATCGGGGACGTATACGTCGGCGTTTCATCTTGGCTTACGTCCACGCCGGACAGTCGGTACTTGTATGTCGCCTCAACGGGGCGCGACGAGACGGCTGTCGTAGACCTGGAAACGCTGACCGTCGTCGACCGAATCAAAGTCGGGGACTCGCCGAAGAGGATGCGGACCTTCTTTGTCCCGGAGGATGTGATTCGGATGACTCATCGCGCCGCGAGCGGGAGATGACCATGGGCAAGGCGACGCCCACGGCGGAGTGGCCTCGGAGGGTTCTCGCGATCTTATTCGTGTCGGCTGCCGCCGTGGCGCTCTCTGCCTTTGTGCTTGGAAGTGACGCGGGGCCCGTGGAGGCTGCACTCGACGCATCGTGGGCGCCCCCCCACGAGGCACAGAACGTGCTGAATTTCGAGTTCTATAGGGAAAACGTCGAACCGATCTTCATGACACGACATGGAGAGGGTGGGCTGGTCCCGGGCGCGTGTGTCATGTGTCATTCATGGCAGGTTGGGACTCCCTTTAAGCTCCAGCCATTACAACATGATGCTGGCGGTGATCCGTATTGGACCGAAGCGCGATCTCGCCACAACTTCGAGGTCGTTTCTCGTTTGGTCAGCCCCGGCTTCCCGCAGAACAGTCGTCTTCTTCGGAAGCCGCTCGCGACTGAAGCGGGAGGCACCGAATACCATGTCGGCGGCAAGTTTTGGGATTCCCAGGACGATCCGGAATGGCAGATCCTGGCCGAGTGGGTGGAATCCGCGTCGGCCCGTCCAGTAGCCGCCCGCCCGCCTCCGCCCCAAGTGGATTTCGACTTCTTCCGCAGTTGCGTGCAGCAGATATTTCTCAATCCGCGTGAAGGCGCTGTTCCTTGCACTACCTGCCACGCGGGGGGGTCGAGGGGTTTTGCTCCCCCCATTCCGGCAGGGCGCACGTATTGGAATGAAGAGGAATCGCGTCGGAATTTCGAGGTCGTAATGCGGTTTGTCACCGCTGGGTACCCGATGGAGAGCCTGTTTCTGCAGAATCCTCTTCATCCCGATGGAGGGGGGACGCCCATGCATGGTGGTGGGATACGATGGGAGTCCCAGGACGATCCGGAATGGCAGGAGCTGGCTGCATGGGTCAGAGGGGAGAACAGGGGCAGCACGTGCCCCGTGCCCCTTCAGTTCTGAAACGCGTCGCTCCGCTGGCGCCTTAACCTCTCCACAGTTCGTTGTCGAGTAATCGCACGGGCGAGGGGGATCCAAGGCCTTCCCCGCCGGCGAAGCTTCGTCACCTCGTGGCAGGGCCGGCCGTCTTTGTGGTGTTGCTGCTCACGCCTCTGGATGGGCTTCCGCTCGAGACTCGCGGCGCCATGGGTCTGCTGGTTTGGATGGCCTGGTGGTGGATCACCCGACCTGTGCACCTGGCGGTCACAGGACTACTCCCACTCCCGGTCGCCGCTGTCTTCGGACTCGCGCCCATGGATGAGGTCGCGACCTCGTACTCCCAAGACACGATCCTTCTCCTTTTGGGCGCGAACATTCTGACGAGCGTCTGGACCCGATGGGGGCTCGATCGGAGAATCGGCCTCGCTTCGCTACTCGGAGTGGGGACCGATACCTCCAGGCAGATCCTCGTCTGGTTTCTGGTGAGCGCGGCCCTCTCGGGCATTCTCCCGAACACGATCGTCGCCGCCACGTTGATCCCGATCGTCGTCGCGATGTTACGCTCCATCGGCATCGAGGACCTCTGGAACAGCCGCGTCGGCACGGCACTCGTAATCGCCGTGGCCTGGGGCACGAGCGCGGGGGGGGCCGCGACGCCGCTCGGTGGCGCCCCGAATCTTTTGACCGTCGGCTTCATCGAGGAGTCAGTCACCGGTCAGGAATTCTTTTTCCTGACCTGGGTCATGCGACTCGCTCCGATCACCGCAGTGATCGTGCTCGTGATGTTTCTCTTCCTGCGGTTCGCGATGCGGCCGGAGGTCGCCACACTACCCGGCTCCAAGGACTATTTCCGGGAAGAGGTCCGGGCGCTGGGCCCCATGAAGACGGAGGAGAAGTGGGGGCTCGCCCTGTTCGCGGTGGCGGCGGCGCTCGCGTTCGGACGGCCCCTGTATGCGCAGCTGGTGCCCAGCCTCACGCCCGCGTTCGCGTTTGTTGCGATGGCCGTGGCGAGCTTCGCGATTCGTACGCGCGAGGGGCCGCTCATCACGTGGCCCTACGCGCAGGCGAACATGTATTGGGGCCTGTTCTATCTCTTCGCCGGAGGAATCGCCCTGGGCCGGATACTGAGTGGCTCGGGTGCCGCAGAGGCCTTCGCGAACGCGCTGGTGCCGTACGCCGGCTCGGGCGGCTTCACGGCCGTGCTCGTGTTCTCTCTTCTGACGATGGTGCTCACACAAGTCACCAGCAACACGGCAGCCATCGCGATCGTCGTCCCCATCACCATCAGTACGTTCCAGTCGCTCGATCTGAATCCGATCCCGTTCGTCTATATCGTCGCGGTGATCGGAAACTGTGGCTTCCTCCTTCCCTCGTCCGCTGGCGGACCCGCCGTAGCGGCGGGATACGGCGTGAACCTGCAGACGATGGCCGTCAAAGGTCTCTTCGCCTCACTTCTGGTGCTCGTGACTCTGGTGGTGTTGGGATACGCGCTGGCCAGGTGGTGGCCGGCATTCGGAGTTGCGTAATCCGAGGCAGTGGGCCACGCGATCTGTCCTTGATGCCTCCGTGCTCCGCGCCCGAAAGCTTGCCATCTCTGTCTTGGCAGCTGCACCAGGGGACCCTGCACCGATTCATTCGACATCTCGACGATGACGGCCTCGGGTTGCCTGGCGCGATCTCAGTGAATCGGAAAGGAACCCGTGTGCGAACTTGACTCTGCGAGGGCCCACCTGAGGTGCCTCCACCGCACCCAGCCAATCGATCACCACGCCTTCCACGAAGATGCTCGGCCAGGGGATCTGACGGATCAATTGGCATCCGCACGAACTCTGTTCTACCTCCCGACAGGGACCCGGCGCCGCAGCTCGCCGTGGAAGTTCGTGATGACCTTCAGCGTGAAGTTGGGCTCGAAGCGCTGGGGATTGTAGAGGGTGAGGAATCGCTCGCGATCGGGTGAGAGGGACACGTCGTATCCGGCCTGATTGACAAACGGACCGCGGAACACCTCTTGCGGCGTGCCCGCCTCGAACTCGGAGCTCAGGCGCACGTCCACGGCATAGAACCGGGTCCCGGCCCTGTAGAAGAGCACGGGTTCGGTCGGGTGCCACATCGCCTCCGCCAGTCCAGTACCCGACGAAATCAGGCGGCTCGGTCCCGGGCCGGGGAACGGGCTCACATAGACTTCGTACCGTCCGGACTGATCGGACATGTGGGCGATCCACTCCCCGTCGGGCGAGAAGACTAGGCGCGCGCCATCAGGAGACAGGGCTAGCGATTAGCCGGCGGCCATCGGGGCGTCCCCGGGCAGCACGAGGTCGAGCCGAGAAGAGGGCCGAAGCGGCATCTCGATGCTACGCTGGGTCCACAGCCTCCAGAGAGCCACGCCGGCCACCACTGAGGTGTGAAAGTCCACGTCTGACATTCCCCAAATGTCGCCGTAGCCTCAAAGCATTCCGTCCATCTCCAGGAGGAAACTCATGTATCGACTCAATTGTTCGTATGTGATCCGAGGCCTGGGCGCGGGTGCGATGGCCTTCTTGCTCGTAGTGCCGAGTATCGGCGCGCAGCAGGGCGGTACCGTCACTGGTCGGATACTGGACGCGCGGACCGGGGCGCCGTTGGCGGCGGCCCAGATCTTCATCTCCGCATTGGATTTGGGCGGCCTGACGCAACAGAACGGCCGCTATCTACTCCAAAACGTGCCTGCGGGCACCCACACGCTGACCGTGGCCCGCATCGGGTACCGGACGGTAGATGCGCAGGTCTTGGTCGGTGGCGGTCAAACGGTCGAGCAGAATTTCGACCTCGCCGAGGAAGCCCTGGCGCTCGACGAGATAATCGTCACGGGTACCCCCGGCGGCACTCAGCGGCGCGCCATCGGGAACACGGTCCAGCAGGTGGACGCGAGTGTGATCGCCCAGGACGTCGCCATCACGAACTTCCAGGACTTGCTGACCGCACGGAGCACCGGCCTCCGGTTCACCGCGCGGGTAGGCAGCGTGGGTGCCGGCGGGCAGATCATGATCCGGGGCGCCGGAAGCTTCGACAACGAGCGCAGTGAGCCCCTCATCTACGTTGACGGTATCCGGGTCAACAACTCCTCCCAGGTCGGGCCGGCAACGGGAGAAGGGAGACTCTCGTCCGCCCTCAACGACTTCAACCCCGAGGATGTCGAGAGCATCGAGATTATCAAGGGACCGGCCGCCGCAAGCCTTTACGGAACCGAGGCGTCGGCGGGCGTGATCCAGATCATCACGAAGAGGGGACAGCAGGGCGCGCCCCAGTTCAACGTCTCTGTGCGCCAGGGGGTCAACTGGCTGCCCAACCCGGCTGGCCAGGTAGGCACGCAATGGACGTGCCCCACGGATTCGAGCCCCGGCCCGGTCGAATGTGAGAACGAGGCGGACCTCGTCTCGTACAACATGTACGACGAGAGCACCCGCTACATTCGCGAGGGCTACTTCGACTGGCCCACCCCGAACCTCTATCAGTACGGTCACAGCCAGAGTTACAACGTGGACGTTCGGGGAGGGGCGGAGTCGATCCGGTACTTCCTTTCGGCCAACGTCGACGATGAGGAAGGCATCGTCTGGTTCAACACAAACGAGGTGGTCCGGCTGCGCGCTAACATCGGCCTGATCTTGAGTGAGAACCTCTCCCTCGACGTCTCCACGGGGTACACGGACGGCGATACGAGGTACGCGCTGCCTGTCGGGGGCGACGGCGGCATCTGGCAGGATCTGCTCTGGTCCAACGGATTCTTCTTGGACCGTGTCACGCCGTTCTCCGATATCGAGGGTGCCCCCCGCACGGGCGGCTATCAGGAGCACCTGCCTACGGACGTCGCGGAGGTTGAGGCCACCCGGGACTTCGCCCGCTTCACAGGATCGGCGACGATGAGCTTCAACATCGATGACTTTTCCGTGGGAAGGCTCGGGACCCTCGGGATTTCGCAGCGGCTGGTCGCCGGCATCGACCGGGGATGGGACGTCAACCGGGAGTTCTACCCTCTGGAAGACGGCATCGTGCCTGAGCACCTGACGCAGTTTACGGACGAATGGGATAATGTCTTTACCGAGACGTTGGAGGGCGAGTTGGTCTACGAGCGGCCCATCCAAACGAATACCAGCCTCGACTACTCGCTCACGGCGGACCTGAACGTGAACGAGACGTGGCGCTTCCGGACGTCGGCCGGAGTCCAGTACTACGTGGATAAGCGGGACTTCTTCTCGAACTCCGGAAACGGGTTCGCCTCGACGCTGTCGACCACGATCAACCAGATTTCCCAGTCCCAGATAAGGACCTCGTTTGAGCTCATCGAAAACAAGTCCCTGGGCTTCTACGTCCAGGAGGAGGTGGGCTGGAACGATCGGCTCTTCGTGACGGGTGCCGTGCGTTTCGACGACAACTCGACTTTCGGCGTCGACGCCCCGGCACAGAGATACCCGAAGGTGTCGGGCACGTGGGTGATTTCCGAGGAGGCCTTCTGGAACTTCGACTTCGTGAGCTCACTCCGGCTGCGAGGGGCGTGGGGGAAGGCCGGTCGCCAGCCGAATTCCACTTCAAGCCAGAACATCTACATAGCGATTCCCGGGCCGGGCGGAGCCGCGGCCATCCGGCCGGAGAGCCCGGGCAACCCGGGAATCGAGCCGGAGGTGAGCACCGAGATCGAGTTGGGGTTCGACTTCGCCATACTGGACGATCGGATCTCGGGCCAGTTCACGAACTACCAGAGGAAGGACGAGCAGGCGTTGCTCGGGGTGGATATCGACCCCAGCTTCGGCTTCCCGGGTTCGGTCCAGCAGAACGTGGGCCGGATCGACAACTGGGGCTGGGAGGCGCTGCTGAGTGCCCGGCTCTACGAGAGCGGGAGCCTCACCTTCGACCTCGACCTTACCGCCGACTACACGAACAACGAGATCAAGTCCCTGGGCAACTTCCCGGGTTCGGAAAGAATCAGGATCGGCTACCCATATCCGAACTACATCGTAGACAACTTGATTACGCGGGCGGAGTTCGACCCTGCCGGCGAGTACGCGAACGTATTCAACAGGAATCTGAATGGGTGGTGCGACCCAGGGGTCCCGACGGGCCCGACCTCTCAGCACGGACTGGTGCCCGGCGGCGATGAGGTGCCCTGCCAGGACGCCCAGAACCCGATAATCCTGGCCGGGGGGGCGTTCGTAAACCACACATTCACTGTGGCGCCCAGGGTCGGCCTACTCGGGGGCGACCTCCAGATCTTCGCGCTGGCGGAGGGTCAGTACGGCCGGACTCACCAGGATAGAGCCCATCTGTGGAGCCACGCCTACAGGAACTCGATGGCCACCAGGCTCGAAAACATCCCCACCTTTGCGCTCAACGAACGGATCAACGGAAACAGCCCGGCCTGGGGTAAAGGCCTTTTCAAAGCGGACTTTTGGAAGCTGCGTGAAGTCGGCGCCCGGTACACGGTTCCCGAGTCGCTGGTCCAGAAGATCGGGGGCGAGCGGGCTTCCTTCAGTTTCTCGGCGCGCAACCTCTGGACGATATGGCGGTTGGAGGACAACCTCACGGGCGTGGTGCTCAGCGATCCCGAAACTGGGGATCCGGGCGACCTCGATAGCGGCGGCGTCTACTCCACGCCGCCTATGGCCAGCGTGCACATGACGGTACGGATCGCCTTCTGATTGTTCTGCGAATGCGACATCAGCGATAAGACAATACGACATGAGCGATAAGACTATGACTATGCAACTAGAAAGTAGGACTACTAGGAGGGCCGCCTTCGGGCTGATCCTCGGCCTGTCGCTGGGAGCGCTGAGCGCCTGCGACAGCCTGCTGGAGGTGGATTTGCCCCACCTGCTCACGGACGCTGCGCTCGGGCCTGACGGCACGGCCGAGACCCAGGTCAACTCGGCTATCGCCCTCTTCGAGTGCGGGTCTTCCGCCTTCGCCAATTTTGCGCTCGGTCACGAGGACGTATTGGAGCAGGTTGCCGGTTCCGGGAGGAATCTGCACAGATTCGACCCCAACCCCGGGGGCGGCGACTGTGACAGCGCTTCAAATGACCGTAGCTTTTTCGACCAGATCGCGGGCGCTCGGGCGCTGCTCACAACCGCGCCGGAGCGACTCGTCGCCACGGCGGAGGGCACAGGTAGCGGGGTCTACGACCGGATACAGGACGAATGGAACCTCGGGCAACCGGGGGAGAGGCTCTCGGCGATCGCCGCCATCTACGTGGCTGCCTCCCTCGATCTCTTCGGGGAGTTCATGTGCGAGGCGTCCATCGATGGCAGCGACCTTATGACACCGACCGACGTACTCGACCTAGCGGAGGAGTGGATCACGGACCGAGCGCTGGTGCACATCGGCAACTTCGGAGACTTTACGATGCCCTTCGGCATCGCGAGCAGCGCCACGACCATGGCGATGGGGCTCCGGGCCCGGATCCGTTGGGCGAACGGCGATCTAGCGGGCGCCGCAGCTGACGCAGCGACCGTACCCGATGACTTCACCGCCTGGGTCACCCGTGAGACCGGCTCGACGCGGAGGAACAAAACCTATCACAGCGCACGGGCGAATGGCTTCAGCGGCATGTACGGGATCATCGACTGGTGGCTCCCGGGAATCCGACGGCCGAATCCGGTGACGGGCGTAGCTTGGCCCAACCCCATCCCGTTCACCGGCTACATCTTCCTGGGCATCATGCCGGACGGACGTGCGCTCGAGGCCGGCAACCTTCCCGTCCGGTGGGCGGAGGAAATTCGGGACATCAACGACGACCCGATTCCGCTGGGTAACGGTGCGGTCGTGGATACCCGGGTCCCGCACATCAAGAAGCCGATCCAGGGCCCGGAGCCCCGGGAAGTCCCCGACAACTACGCGTCCGAGGACGAGAACGAGCCATTGGTGTTGTGGCGGGAGATGCGCCTCATCGAGGCCGATTTCGCGCTCTCGCAGGGAAATCTACAGGGGGTCATCGACATTGTGAACGCTCTCCGGGTCTTTCACAACCTCCTCCCGATCTCGGGTGCGTACCTGGCGACGCTACAGGCCGACGCCGACGAGGTCCGCTACATGCTCCTCGAGGAGAGGCGGAGGGAGCTCTTCGCCTCCTCAGGCCGGTACTGGTCGACGAAGATTCAGAATACGGACCTGCTCTGGTTCCCCAGACGCCAGGGACAGACGCCGTTCAATACCTACGACTTGCTCGGCGGGGTCCGCCTGCTGTTCGACCCTGACACGTACCTTCTCAACCCCCACTTCGTCGAGCGGGGCGGCAACGACGCTCGGACCACCGGCTGTACCTCGTTGCCGATGAGCCAGGAACCCGTGGGACCCTTCACAAGTAACTGAAGGCCTGACGGTGGTGTGACGGAAAAGTGCCGGAACGGGGCTCGGGGGCAGCGCTGCCCCCGAGCCCGGCTTGTTGGTGGGCCAGGCATGCCCTGTGTCTTGTGTCTGGAGTGAGAGTCTCTAGACCAAACTTCCGGGACCAGCCTCGAGGGAAACACCGCTGACGTCGAACTCCTGACGATCGCGGCCGAGGGCCGGCTGTCGGAGCCGGGCGTCCTCGAGCGACAGGTGGACCGCGGCTCGGCGCAATCTTTAGGAGGGGCTCAGCCGTGTCGGCTCGGCTTGTCGCCCCTTCCTTGGGTAGTATATTAGTAGTATGAAAGTGAAGACATCTATCACACTCTCCGAAGATCTCCTGAACGAGGTGGATCGAGCCGCCGGGTCCGAATCACGCTCTACTTTCATCGAGGGCGTGCTCAGGGGCTTCCTTCGGAGACGGGCGCTCAATCAGGAACAGGACCGGGACCGGGGAATTCTCGATCGTGTTGCGGAGGCGTTGAACGAAGAGGCATTTGACGTGCTCCAGTACCAAACCACGTGGCTCGAGGGGGTAGACGAGGTCCCTGAGGGATCGGAAGGATGAGGAGGGGCGAGTTCTACCGAGTGCGGAGGCCCGACGGAGAAAAGCGCGATTCCCGAGTCTACGTGGTCGTTAGCCGGCAGGCCCTAGTCGACTCGCGTTTCGCTACCGTAGTCTGTGCGCCCATCTACTCACGGGGCGATGGGCTCTCCACCCAGGTTCCGGTTGGGCCTGATCAAGGCCTGAAGCACGATTCGTGGATCATGTGCGACAACCTCGTGAGCGTTCAGAAGGCGCGGCTGACTGACTACGTCGGTTCCCTGACCGGGGTGCTCGCCTCCAAGCTAAATCGCGCCTTGAGGAGTGCCTTGGACCTACTTTGAGTACTGGGAGGCGAGGTCGGCTCGATCCGAAGGGCACGGCGGACGGGCACGATGGTCGCAATTCAAGGGGACCGAAGTCTCTTTCCTTGCGTGACGAGCAGGAAACCACATATTCTTGCCCGAACAACCCCCGATCTGCGGTTTCGCGAGAGGGGGATCAAGGCGAGGTGTTAATGCGCGCACTCCAGACGTCCGTCGGTCTGATTCCCGCTGCGTTCCTGGTGGTCACGGTCGTGACGGCCACCGGCGCCGAAGCCCAGAATCCCGCCACATTCACCAGCGACATCCGACCCATCATGGAGCGGAGCTGCTGGGGCTGTCATGGTGACGAGTTCCAGCGGTCCGGTCTCGACCTGCGTACCCGCGATGACGCGATTTTGGGAGGCATAAGCGGCCCCGCGATCGTGCCCGGACGCGCCGAAGAGAGTCTGTTCTACCGGATGATAGCGGGGCTCGATGAGCCCCTGATGCCGAGGGATGGTCCGTCCTTGACCACGGCCGAGATCGCCGCGGTGCGGGCGTGGATCGATGGCGGTGCGCACTGGGACGAGGGACCGACTGTGGCCGTGGCCGCGGATGCGGTCGAGGAACTTCCCCCCGGAGCTCGCGAGGCCTGGGCCTTCCAGCTCCCGGTGCAGGGTACCGTTCCCACGGCATCACCGTTCGAGCATCCCATCGATCGTTTCCTCGAGCAGACGCGCCAGGCCCAGGGCCTAACCGCGGCGCCGCATGCCGATCGCCGCACGCTGCTCAGGCGCGCGCACCTCGATCTGATCGGGTTGCCGCCCACGCCAGAGGAAACCGCGGAGTTCCTGGCCGACCCGAGGTCCGACGCGTGGGAGCGTGTGATCGAGCGGCTCCTTGCTTCCCCACACTACGGCGAGCGTTGGGGACGCCACTGGCTCGACGTAGCGCGCTACGCGGACTCGGACGGCTTCGAGCAGGACTACGACCGACCCAACGCGTGGCGATATCGCGACTACGTCATTTCCGCGTTCAATGACGACAAACCCTTCGACCGGTTCATTGTAGAGCAGATCGCCGGCGACGAGCTCGACTGGGCAACCGACGAGACCCGAATCGCCACCGGCTTCCTGCGCGCCGGTCCCCGCGTGCACTTCCGTGAGAAAGACAACCCGGAGCGGCGGTACGAGTACCTGGACGACATCCTCGCCACGCTCGGCCGCGGAGTGCTCGGGCTGACGGTTCAGTGCGCGCGCTGCCACGATCACAAGTTCGATCCGATTCTCCAGACCGACTACTACCGTCTGGCGACGTCCATCTTTGGATACGTCGAAACCGAGTATCCGCTGCTCCCGCGCGCGGAGGGCGAGGCGTACCGGGCGAAGATCGCGGACATCGCTGAGCGGCAACGCGTTCTGAGAGATCAGGTGGCCGAGATCGAAGCGCCCTACCGCGAGCGACTGAAGATCGAGCGCCTGGAACGCGAATTTCCTGCGGATGTGCTGCGCGCGGTGCAGAAGCCCGAGAGCGAGCGCACGCCGGGAGAGAAGCTCCTCGCCGATCAGGTTCTCTCCCTCGGTGTGTCCGGGGCGCTCGTGGCCGCGGCGCTGACACCGGAAGATGCCGCCCGACAGAAAGCGTTGATTGATGGCATCGCCGACGTGGAGCAGGAGCGGCCTGCACGGCCGCCCATGGCCGACATCGTGACCGACGGAGACCACCGATTCACTCCGGACGGGCCCGGCGACGAGATCATCGGCTGTCCAGAGTGCCGCACGCCTCCGGACACGCCCGGCAGCTACTTGCACGAGGGTCCGGGACGGTACGAGGTGCCGACGAGTAACCTTCTCATCCGCGGCGATCCCTTCAGCCTGGGACCGGTGATGTCGCCTGGCTTCGTGAAGGTCGCGACCTACGGCGATCCGCCGACGGAGATTTCGCGGCCTGACGGGCGCACGTCCGGCCGCCGCCTGGCGCTCGCGGAGTGGCTGACCTCCGAGGGGAACCCGCTGACGGCACGCGTGCTGGTGAACCGGATTTGGCACCATCACTTCGGACGCGGCATCGTCGCAACGCTCGACAACTTCGGAGCGGTCGGCGATCCTCCGACCCATCCCGAGCTCCTCGACTGGATGGCGATCGAGTTCGCGAGCAACGGCTGGAGCATCAAGCAGATGCACCGCTTGATGATGACCTCCGAGGCCTACCAGATGGCGTCTGCGTACGAGGATGCGGGCAACATCGCCAACGATCCGGAGAACTTCAGCCTCTGGCGCTTCCGCATTCGGCGGCTCGAGACCGAGATATTGAGAGACGCCATCATGGCTTCGAGCGGAGGCATCGACCTCACCGTCGGCGGACCGCCCGTGTTCCCATACGTACCCGAGGAGATCCTGGCGGGTCAGGCGCACGGTCGCTGGGACAACCAGCCGGACGGCCCCGCCGTATGGCGCCGCAGCGTCTACGTCTATCGACGTCGTTCGCTGGTCTTTCCGTTCTTCGAGACGTTCGACCTCCCCGACCAGGGCGTGACGACGGCTGCTCGCAACGTGTCCACGGTGGCCACGCAGGCGCTGACCCTTCTCAACAATCCGTTCGTGCTCGGGCAGGCCGGCATGTTCGCGGAGCGACTGGAGAGGGAGGCGCCGAACGACGTGGCGGGGCAGGTCGATCTAGCGTACCGCATCGCGTTGGCGAGGTCTCCCACGGAAGCGGAGGCGGAGATCGGCGGTCATTTCGTCGCGGAGCGGTCCCTGGTGGATCTAACACACGTGATATTCAACTTGAGCGAGTTCCTCTACCTGAGGTGAGGCATGGGTCATCAGTGCCATAAACACGAGAAGACGTTTTGGTCGCGTCGCGACTTCCTCTTTCAGTCGGGCGGCGGGATAGCTGGATTGGCGTTCGCCAATCTACTCGAACACGAGGGACTGCTGGCGGCCGAGCGGGCGGGGCTGACGGGGGTCCCGCAAGTCCCCGGGCCGTGTGATGAAGCTGTACCGGGCAACCCGTTCGCGCCGAGGGCGCCGCACTTTGCTCCACGCGCCACCGCCGTGATCTCGCTTTTCATGAGCGGCGGAGTAAGCCACGTCGACACCTTCGATCCGAAGCCGGCGCTCACGAGGTACGCGGGGCAGCCGCTGGACAGCCACATCGATGGAAACATCGTCGTCCGTCAGGGCTACCCGGGTCCGTTGATGCCGAGCCCGTTTTCGTTCGACCGCTACGGTGAGAGCGGGATCGAGGTATCCGAGATCTTTCCCCACATCGCGAAGCACGTCGACGAGATCGCCTTCATACGCTCGGTGTACGGGCGATCGAACGATCACGTCCAGGCGACGTACGAGATGCAGACCGGCCAGATCCGCATGGGCTTTCCGAGTGTGGGCTCGTGGGTGACGTACGGTCTCGGGTCGGAGAGCTCGAGCTTGCCGGCCTTCGTCGTGATGACCGACTATCGGGGCGGTCCCCTCGGTGGTCCCAACGACTGGGCCGCTGGCTTCATGCCGGCGAGCTACCAGGGCACGCAGTTCCGAGCCTCCGGGGACCCGATCGTTGACCTGGAGCCCCCTCAAGGGATGACGCCGGAGGCGCAACGCGCTCGCCTGGACGTGCTGGCGAAGCTGAACGAGATGGACATGGAAAAGCATCCCGGCAACTCCGAGCTCGCGGCTCGCATCTCGTCGTACGAGCTCGCCTACCGGATGCAAGGTTGTGCTCCGGAGGCAATCGACGTGTCGTCGGAGTCCGAGTTGACGAAGAAGCTCTACGGTCTCGACAACGAAATCACCGAACCATTCGGGCGGCAGTGCCTGATGGCGCGGCGGCTCGTCGAGCGCGGCGTCCGCTTCGTGCAGCTCTTCCAGGGCGGCCTCGGCAATCAGAACACCGACACGTGGGATGCCCACAGCAACCTCGTGGAGAATCACACACAGCACGCCGCCGAGTCGGATCTCCCGATCGCCGGCCTGTTGACGGACCTCAAGGCGCGCGGGCTCCTGGATACGACGCTCATCGTGTGGCACGCGGAATTTGGACGGATGCCGATCTCGCAGCGTGGCGTAGGCCGCGACCATAACCCCGGCGCCATGACGGCTTGGATGGCCGGCGCGGGAATCCGCGGCGGGCAAGTCATCGGTGCAACCGACGATTTCGGCTACAAGGCTCTGGAACAGCCCGTCTCGGCGCACGACCTGCACGCGACCATGCTCCACCTGCTGGGCATGGACCATGAGGAGCTGACGTACCGATTCAGTGGCCGCGACATGCGGCTCACGGACGTGGCCGGCACGCTGATACCGCAGATCGTCGGCTGAAGGGGGGCCGTGCTCTTCGAGCCGAAGGCCTAGCACTTTTCCGTCCTCGAAAGTTGTTGCCTCACCGTGAGTCACACCGTAGCGTTTTCTTAAGGTCGGAGAGTCACCTCGGAGAGTCCTGAAGTGGGGCCGCATTGTCCATCGTAACCATCTTGATTTTCGCCTTTGGGTTCGGAGGCATCGCCGGCGGATTGGTTCATTTGGTCAGTCGCATCCGCCGTGAGGTGATGGTCAGGAGCGACGAACGGTTCGCCGCGGGCGCCCTGTGCCGGGTCCGGGTCCTTGATGCTCAACTTGCGGGCACGCTCGCCAGCATCTCCAAGCTCGAGTCGAGGGCTTCGAATGGGGAGGGTCGGGTGATCCACTCTCCTTCGGCATTCGGTGGGAGCCCACATGGGTAGCAAGTTGCTCCTCATGCTCGCCAACCTCGCTCTTGCAGGTGGCATCATCGGGGGCTGGGCTTGCTTTGCCAGCGAGATCCGTCGTCGCGTGTGGGTTTCGAACGAGGACGAGCGTGCGGCCGTGGCACTCGACGAGGTCGAGGCCTTGGAAGCGCGATTGGAAAGCGCCCAGCGGCGGATTGCCACGCTCAGGGAGGGGGCCATGCATCACGGGAGTGGCGAGCGAGAGCCGCGCGAGACGGCGATGGCATGCCAGAATGATTGAGGAGACGCTGTTTTTTATTGTTGCCAACGGCCTGATAGGCGGCTGGCTCCACATGATCCTTCGGATCCGGCGTCACCGGGCCGTCAAGAGGGACGAAGAGCTCGCCCGGTCGGCCCTCGATCGGATCCGGGCTCTTGAACTGGATCTGGAGGCCGCCATCGCGACCGTCGCTGAGCTCGAGCTCTCGCCCACGCCTTCCAACAATCCTTCTGCAGGTTCGGCTCTTCGCTTGCTTTGATCTTCGCTTGCTGTGAACGACGATCAAGCAGTCTCTACGAACGGAGCTGTCAGGAGGCCTACCCGCCCATCCCCAGCACCTCCTTGGGCATGTGCATGCTCACCAGATAGTGCGGCATGTCCACCACTTCCGAGATCTTGAGGTCGCCGGCCAGGGAAGCCAGGACGTAGGCGTCGGACCGACCCATGCCGTGCTCGGCAACCAGATAGTCGATCATGAACAAGGTGGCCTTTCTCGTGGCCTCGTCGATGGTAGTGCCGAAAGCCGTCACGGCGTAGTACTCGTCGGTCTCGTACTCGGGCTCCTGAAGCGCCCGCCCCCCCTTGATGACGTTCAGCTCGTAGACGATACGCATTGGCGCCTCTACCGCCGTGCCCGACACCTCACCGTTTCCCTGAACCGCGTGTGCGTCACCGATGGAAAAGAGCGCCCCCGCCACGAAGACCGGGAAGTAGACGGTGGTCCCGGCCGTCATGTGGCGGTTGTCCATGTTGCCCCCGTTGGCGCGTGGGGGAATCGTGACCAGGAGTGAGTCGGTGTCGGGGGCCACGCCCATCACGCCCGCGAACGGCGCCAGAGGTAGCCGGATACGGTCGCTGAAGACGGCATGCGTCGCGTCGGGCCCGAGCTCGAAGAGCTTCAGGTAGGGCTCGGTGAACACGTCCGCCAGGAACCCGAACCCCGGTACGATCGCGGCCCATCCCCAGTCCCCCACCTCGATGTCATGGAGCGTCACAGCCAGGACGTCGCCAGGCTCTGCTCCCTCCACGTAGACCGGCCCGGTGAGCGCGTGGATGCGGTCGAAGTCCAGGGTAGCAACGTCCGCCACAGTCGACTCCATCGACAGCTGGCCTCCCGTGGCCTCCTGCGTGAAGACCTCCACCACGCTTCCGGACGGGACCGTCAGCACGGGCGGAATCGTTCGACTCCAGCGTGCGTGGGTGTTTTCAGCGGCCAGGGTGAATTGTGGCTCGGGCACCGGGTCGCCGGCCGCGGCCTGAGGCTCCTCACCGGCACGGGCGCAGGCCGCCGCTCCTAGGGCGAAAAAGATGAGACAACCGGCACGATGCAGACGAACGCTGATCGCCATGGGACCTCCTCGATCCGGTGGGAGTGGTCGACGGCAGAAACTAAGCTGCTTATCGAGGTGGATGCCAACGGCGGTGCGTGCGTCGTACCTTGCTGATGGCCGTGAGGACACCCATCTTACCGGCCGTTCCCGCTCCCGAAGATAGCGCTGTGGCGCTTGGCCAAAGAGGAGGATCGAAACATGAAGCTGCTACTGACCGCCGTTGCGATACTGTCGCTCGTCTCGCCAGCGTACGCCCAGCTCGCGCCCGTAAACGACATGGGGGTGACGTATGGTCATGTCCATCTGAACGTCGCAGACATCGATGCGAGCATGCTGCTATTCGCGGAGCATTTTGGTGGGGAGATCGTCGTCAAGGGTTCACTCCATACTGTGAAATTCCCCAATTTCCTACTGGCTTTCTCAGGGAATGAGCCCACTAGTGGGTCCGGCGGCACGGTGATGGACCACTTTGGCTTTAAGGTCCGTGACATCGAGCCTGTCCTGGCGGGTTGGCAGGCGGCTGGTTTGGAGACGCAGGAGCCGTTTGTCGGAGCCGAGGGGTACCAGAATGCTTTTGTGATTACCCCGGAGGGGCTAC
Source organism: Longimicrobiales bacterium (assembly GCA_965248195.1). Classification (GTDB taxonomy): domain Bacteria; phylum Gemmatimonadota; class Gemmatimonadetes; order Longimicrobiales; family Gaopeijiaceae; genus UBA822. The sequence continues at coordinate 1,435,464 of CBDFIQ010000001.1, forward strand.
GGGTGGAGCTACAGGAAGATCCCCAGCTGCCAATGAAGGCAATTGGGTATCACATCCACTTTTGGACTGACCAGTCCGAGACTACATCCGAGAGCTTAATGAACTGGTACGCCGATCACTTCGGTGCCGAGATCCACCCTAGGGGCCGGATCCAGACTAGTGCGAACGTACCTGGCATGAACCTTAGCTTCGGCAATTGCAGTGGGGGGGGTTGTACGCCCACTCAGGGTACCGCGATCGATCACGTCGGCTTTGAGGTCGACAATCTCGAAGAGTTCGTCGCACAGCTGCAGGCGCGGGGTGTCGAGTTCACGACCCCGTATCGCTACATCGAAAGCCTTGAGCTGGGCATCGCGTACTTTGTGGATCCTGCAGGCGTCCGCGTCGAGCTGACGGAGGGCTACGACGCGTACTGACGCGAGGGGCGGGCACGGTGGACTCGGCTGCGGACCTCACAAGAACTCGGTCCGCGGCCGTTTCCCTCGCCCCACATGGATGTTCCCCTCCTGATCGTCGGAGCACAAAGGCCGCCGGTCGGGATCGAGACCGCTTCGGAGGATCCGGTGCGGAAGCTGACTTGGCTATTCGTCCTCATTCTGATGCTCGGCATGGGTGTGTCGACGCCTGCGGCCCCCCAAGCCACACCCCCGGGCGTGCTGCGAGCCGACTTCCTCTTCGACAGCGCGCCATTTCCGAGCGTCCACGCCTCGACGATCGTCGAGGCTGGTGAAGGTCTCGTTGCGGCGTGGTTCGGCGGCACGCGTGAGGGTGCGCAGGACGTGGGCATCTGGATGTCGAGGCAGATGGCTGGCGAGTGGACCGAGCCGTTCGAGGTGGCCACCGGAGTCCAGCCCGACGCCACTCGCTATCCGTGCTGGAACCCGGTGTTGTTCGCGGCGCCTGATGGCGTAGTGACGTTGTTCTACAAGGTGGGTCCCAGCCCGAGACGGTGGTGGGGCGTGGCCCGCACTTCTCAGGACGGCGGACGAACCTGGAGCGAGGCGAAGCGGTTGCCCGAGGGCATCCTCGGTCCGATCAAGAACAAGCCGGTGCGACTCGTCGACGGGTCGATCATCAGCCCGAGCAGCACCGAAACGGATGAGCGTCCGAGCGCCTGGCGCATTCACTTCGAGCGGACCATCGACGGGGGCCGGTCATGGAGTGTGGTGCGCCCTCCCGCTGCTTTGGACGGAGCGGAGATCCAGGCGATCCAGCCCAGCATTCTGATCCATCCTGGGGGCCGGCTGCAGGCTGTGGGCCGTTCGCAACAGGGACGCGTGTTCGAGACCTGGTCAGACGATGATGGACGAAGCTGGAGTCCGGTCACGCTAACGGTGCTTCCCAACCCGAGCTCGGGGATCGATGCGGTGACACTCAGCAGCGGACGTCACCTGATCGTCTACAACCACACGGCCCGGGGGCGCTCGCCGTTGAACGTCGCGGTCTCGCAGGACGGCCTGACCTGGGAGGCGGCGCTCGTGCTGGAGCGTGAGGTAGGCGAGTACTCGTACCCGGCCGTGATCCAGACTTCGGACGGCCTCGTGCACATCAGCTACACCTGGCGGCGCGAACGCATCAAGCACGTGGTTATCGATCCGACTGAGCTCGTGTCGGTCCCGATGGCCGAAGGGGAGTGGCCCACGGACGTTCGGTGACCGGGGCTGAAAAGCATCCAACTTTCAGATTGTTGCCCACTGAAAGTCGCGCGGGGGAAACAGCGGGGGAAACAGTGGAGTCACGCACACGAGCAATTTTGTTCTCGGCGTTGATCCTCATCGCCTCGGCATGCGGGCGAGCGGATCGCGACGTGGCCGTCGAGCGGGACGTCCGCATCGTCGTCGTGACCCACGGCCAATCGTCCGATCCGTTTTGGTCGGTCGTCGCCAACGGCGTCCGCGATGCGGCCTTGGACCTGGGCGTCCGAGTCGAGTATCAGGCGCCGGGCAGCTTCGACATGGTCGAGATGAACGACCTCATCGACGCGGCCGTGGCGTCGAGGCCGAACGGACTCGTGGTCTCGATCCCGGACCCGGACGCACTGTCGTCCGCGATCCGTGCCGCCCTGGATGCGGGCCTCCCAGTCATCTCCATCAACTCGGGGGCCGACGTGTATCGAGAGCTCGGTGTCCTGGCGCACCTCGGCCAGCCCGAGTACGACGCGGGCTTCGCGGGCGGCGCTCGCATGGCGGCGGCGGGCGTCTCCAAGGCGTTATGCGTGAACCACGAGGTTGGCAACGCCGCTTTGGATGTTCGCTGCCAGGGGTTTGCGGACGCGCTCGGAGACGCCGGGGGATCAGTCGACGTGCTGGCGGTCGATCTGGCCGACCCGGACGACACACAGCAGCGAGTCGCCGGCGCTCTCTCCGCGGATCGCGGAATCGACGGGATCCTCACTCTCGGCCCCGCCGGCGCCGCGCCGACCCTTGCGGCGCTGAGGGAGACCGCCGGGGCGGGTGAAGTCGTTTTCGCCACGTTCGATCTGTCACCCAGCGTGCTCGAAGCCGTGCGGGACGGCGAGATGCTATTCGCGATCGACCAACAGCAATATCTGCAGGGGTACCTCGCGATCGTGCTCATGACGAACTTCATAGAGATCGGTGGAGTTCCCGGGGGCGGCAGCGCGATCGCCACCGGCCCCGGTTTCGTTACCGCGGAGACGGCCGCGGATGTAATCGCTCTTTCAGAGAGCGGCGTGCGGTGACTCCAGAGATCAGCGTCGTCAGACGCTTGCTCATCCGGCCGGAGCTCGGCGCGGTGGCCGGCGCCGTGTTGATCTGGGTCTTCTTCGCCACGGTCGCCGGCGAGCCCTTCCGCAGCGTCGCGGGGACCGCCTCCTACCTCAACGCCGCGGCTCCCCTCGGGATTCTCGCGGTGGCCGTCTCCCTGCTCATGATCGGGGGGGAGTTCGATCTCTCGGTGGGCTCGATCATCGGGGCCGCTGGCATGTCGCTCATGTTGCTGACGAACCACTTCGGCTGGCCGTTCTGGGCGGCCGCCAGTGTCACCGCCGCTTTGAGCCTGGCAATCGGTTTCGGCAACGGCTACCTGGTCGTCCGCACGGGCTTGCCTTCCTTCATCGTGACGCTGGGCACCCTCTTCATCGTCCGAGGCCTGACCATCGGCATCACCAGACAACTCAGCGGGCGGACGCAACTCGGGGGCCTGGACGAGGCGGGTGGATTCGAGTCGGCCTCGGTCTTCTTCGGGAGCGACCTCATCGGGCCCTTCCGTGTCTCGATCTTATGGTGGATCGGGCTCGCCGCCGTGGCAACCTGGGTGCTACTGCGCACGCCCTACGGCAACTGGATTCTAGGGGCGGGCGGTGCCCCAGACGCGGCTCGGAACATGGGTGTGCCCGTCGAGCGCGTGAAGATCAGCCTGTTCATGACGACGGCCGGGGCCGCATGTCTCGTCGCGATCGTACAGGCCGTGCGCTTTACGGGCGCGGATGTGCTGCGCGGGGAGCTTCAGGAATTCCGCGCCATCATCGCCGTGGTCATCGGCGGCACTCTACTCACGGGCGGCTACGGCTCGGCTGTCGGGGCGGTGTTCGGTGCTCTCATCTTCGGGATGGTGCGGCAGGGGATCGTGATGACCGGTGTCGACGCCGACTGGTTCCAGGTTTTTCTTGGAGCGACACTCGTGGTCGCCGTGATCTTCAACGATTTCGTTCGGAAGAAGGCGACCGAGACACCATGAGCCACCTCGCCCCTCGCCTGCTCGAGGTCCGGAACGTGTCGAAGTATTTCGGCAACCTGACGGCATTGGACGATGCGTCGATGTCGGTGCGGGCCGGTCAGGTGACCTGTCTTCTCGGCGACAACGGGGCCGGAAAGTCCACCTTGGTCAAGATCCTTTCCGGGGCACTCAGGCCTTCGGCCGGCCGGTACGAAGTAGGAGGTGAATCGGTCCACTTCGCCTCGCCTCTCGACGCCCGCGAGCGGGGAATCGCCACGGTGTACCAGGATCTGGCGATGATCCCGCTCCTGAGCGTGTGGCGCAACTTCTTCCTCGGCTCGGAGCCCACTAGAGGATGGGGACCGTTCAAGCGCATCGACGTGAAGCGGTGCGACCGGATTGCACGCGAGGCACTCGAAGACATGGGGATCGAAGTCCACGATTCCGCGCGCGCCGTGGGGACGCTCTCGGGTGGTGAACGCCAGTCGGTAGCCGTCGCTCGGGCAGTCTATTTCGGCGCCAAGATACTCATCCTCGACGAGCCGACCGCCGCGCTCGGCGTCAAGCAGGCCGGAATCGTGCTCCGCTACATCACGCAGGCGAAGGAGAGCGGCATCGGCGTCGTCTTCGTGACGCACAACCCCTATCACGCCTATCCCATCGGCGACGGTAGTGTCCCTAGATTTGTGTAAAAGCGGATAAGCTGGACAGGAGGGAAAGAAAAACGGAAGCTCCTCTGTTGTTGTTCACTGTCACATGAACCCGGGAGTCCGGGTCTGCAGAGCAGGCTCGGAACCGGAGAGGAGCTTCCGATGCAAGAGATTGTGGAGATCGGTCGGGCCACGCAAGACGAGCTACGCGATGATTTGCGCGAGCTGTTTCAAGGCGCGATCCGGCTGACGCTCGAGATGGTGCTGGAAGAGGAGCTGAAGGCCATGGTAGGTGCACGCCGCTTCGAGCGGGTGGGAAGCCGGAAGGACCATAGGAACGGCACATACCTGAGGCGGCTGCTGACGAGCCTGGGGCAGATCGAGGTCGCCATGCCCCGGAGCCGGGACAACGGTTCGCCGGCCGACGTGATCGGCCGCTACCAGCGCAGGAGCCCCGAGCTCGACGAGATGATGGTCGAGGCGTATGTGAGCGGCGTGTCACAGCGCAAGATGGGCGACGTCACCGAGGCGCTGATGGGCGAGCGTGTTGGGCGCTCGACGGTGAGTCGTGTGGCAAAACGGCTCGACGAGGCCGTGGAAGGGCTGCGCCGTGCGCCGATCGAGGGGCCTCACCCCTATCTGTACCTGGACGCCACGTTCTTGGACGCCCGCTGGGCCCGCAAAGTCGAGAACGTGAGTGCGCTCGTGGCGTATGCAGTGGGCCCTGAGGGTCACCGACGGCTCCTGGCCGTCACGCTGGGCGCTGAGGAGTCGCAGCAGAGCTGGTCGGAGCTCCTCGAGCAACTCCAGGACCGCGGCCTCGGCGGTGTCGAGCTCGTGATCGCCGATGAGCACGCAGGCCTGGCAGCTGCGGTCCGCCGCTTCCTGCCCGAGGCACGCCGTCAGAGGTGTACGGTCCATCTGCAGCGTAATGTGGGGGCGAGGGTCCCCCACCGCCTACGCAAGCGCGTGGCGCGTGAGGTCTCGGTGATCTTCCAGACATCCGGACTCGCCGAGGCGAAGAAGCTCCTGGGCGAGTTCGGCGCACGCTGGAAGAAGGAGCTGCCCGAGGCCGTGGAGGTCCTGGAGCGGGGCTTCGGGGCAGCGACGCAGTTCTACGCGTTCCCCGAGGCGCACTGGCCCCGGCTGCGTACCACCAACAGCCTCGAGCGGCTGCACGGCGAGATCAAACGCAGGATCAAGGCCGCCGGCGCCTTCCCGGACCGGGCCAGCGCCCTCAGGCTCATCACGGCCGTCGCACTCAGGACCACACACGTCTGGGGCGACCGGCGTTACCTCGACCTCTCACTCCTCCAGAAACAGGAGGTCGCCCAAGCAGCCTAGCCGAAGGCGAGGAGCTTCCTCCGCTTTTACACACAAATCGGGACTTGACCAGGAAAGTCGTAGATCTCGCTCGGATCTTCGTGCCACTCCTCCAGGTCGCCGGTCGTGCGTCCCGGCCGTTTGAACTTCAGTCCATCCTGACCTCCCGTCCCACGTCGGAGCTTCAGATTGATGGGGAGATCCGGTACCCAGATGTACTCGTCCACGATGCTCTGGGACGGGAAAAGGTCCTCGAGGCGCTCGAAGCGCCTTCGGAATGCATCGGAGAGAACTCCGAAGCCCCGCCATTCCCAATGCGTTCCCAGAGCCATCGCGACCTCGAGTCCCCGGTGTGCCGTCCTGAAGATTGGCCGTAGCCCCGCGGCTCTCCTACCGGGGGGCGCCGTACGCCTAGCCCCTCGCTCGCCGCCGCATCGCCACGGCCCTCCGCGCGTCCAGGCGCCGGAGGCCGACATCCGCAGCGATCTCGAGCGCCTCGAGAAACTCGTCGGGGTGGAGGTGCCGATCGAGCTGCGCGTATCGGTCCCCTGACACCTTGCCCGCAGGATAGTACTGATCCATGACGTTCACGTAGGTGTCGGGCCCCAGCTCCTCGACGATCCACTCCAGGATGTTGCGCGTCTCATCGAGGCACCCCGGCATGACGAGGTGCCGGATCAGGACGCCTCGCTCAGCCAGCCCGTCGCCGTCGATGACGAGGTCACCCACCTGCTTGTGCATTTCCCGAATCGCGGCACGCACGGCCTCCGGATAATCCTCGGCCATCAGGTATTCCCGGCTCTTCTCTGAAGTCCAGAGCTTGAAGTCGGGCATGTAGATGTCTACCACGCCATCCATCCAGGTGAGGCTTTCCAGAGAGTCGTACGCCGAGGTGTTGTAGACGATGGGAAGGGTGAGCCCGCCGTCCACCGCCAGGCAGACCGCCTCGAGCACCTGAGGAACGACGTGCTCGGGAGTGACGAAGTTGATGTTGTGGCAGCCGCGGCGCTGGAGGCCCAACATCAGGGAGGCCAACTCCCCGGGTGGCAGTCCGGGCCGGGCGGGGCCGGGGCGCACACCCTGGCTGATGTCGAAGTTCTGGCAGAAGACGCAGCGGAGGTTGCAGTGGGAGAAGAAGATCGTTCCGGAGCCGTTCCAACCCCTGAGGCAGTCCTCCTCTCCAAAATGGGGGAAGGCACTGCCGACGACCGCGTAGCGTCCGGTCTTGCAGGCCGACCACTTCTCCTGCAGCCGATCGACGCGACAATCACGAGGGCAAGCACGGCAGTCGGCCAGGGACGCCACCGCCTGGAGGGAGCGCTCCTGGAGCTCGGAACGGCCGAGCCTGAGGTACGCAGGAAGGCTGCGAGGGCGACCGTCGGGTGTCACCTCGACCACCGGGGCAGGAAGCGCCCTGTGCGACGGGCGTAGTCACGATACTCCTGGCCAAACCGAGCCTCCAGCTCCGCCTCCTCTCTGGGCAGCCGCCAACGGACGAACGGGAGCATCGTAGCGGCCCCGGCGATAAAGATCCAGCTCGCCGCGACGAGTCCCAGGCCGGCGAAGATCAACCCACCCGCCGTGTAAAGCGGGTTCCGAATCCATCGATACGGACCCCTGGTTACTAGCTCGTGATCCTCATGTGTGATGACGGTAGGTGAGACATTGCGGCCCAACGCGCGTTGCGCAGAGGCCACGAACGGAATGAGTACGAGCACCACCGTTGCGCCCACCCACCTTAGCCAAGAGGGCACAGCGACGAACGACCAGTCCAAGAGCTGAGGGCGAATGATGTACACGAAGCAGGAACCCCACAGGAACAGGCCGGCAAGGCGCAGCACGATCAACATCGCAAGGCCCTCCTTGGAATAGTCGATCCGCCGACCGGCCAGCGCCTTCCGCCGATACGTGCCGACGACCCCAAACAGAAGCAAGAACAAGGCGGCGAACACGAGCCGGAAGATCGTTTGCTCCATGGTGCCGCCTAACATTTTGGGGGTTGCTCACGGGAGCCGTTCATGACCCGAGCATCCAAAATCCCCAATACGGCGATCCATGCAAGGTTCATGACGGCGAGCGCGAACAGCAACGCCATCAACAGCCAGCAGCACCCGGGGTGCCTCCGTAGCCAGCCTAGTCGTCGAGGAAGTCGGGCGGGTGGCCCAGGCACTGGGAGGCCGTACCTAGCTCCCGCTCGGCCGCGAGCGCTACACCGAGGAGCGCCTCGTCCTGTCCGCCCGGTGCCACGAGCTGCAACCCGATCGGCATACCGTTTCCATCGATTCCGACCGGGATGCTGATCGCCGTGAGCCCGAGCACGCTGATCGGGTACGTGGGACGGAGGATTGCGGCATTCGCCTCGCCATATCGATCGAGGTCGGCGAGATCGGCCACGGGTGGCGGGGATACGATGTTGGCGGGGAACAAGAGGATGTCCGCGTCATCGAAAAGTTTGTGGGCCTCGTTCGCCATTCTGCGATGGTCCGCCAGCGCGGTCTGGTACTCGGGGTCATCGGGTGGCAACCCCTGCTCGACCCGGGTCCTGACGATCGGATGCAGGATGTCCAGCCATCCGGGCAACTCACTCTCGAGGAAGGCACGGCATTCGGTCGAGGTGATCGGACGGCGACCCGCGGAAAGCTCGAACCCGTCGTCGAAGAGTCCACCGTCGATCTCGACGAGATTCCGGGCGCGGCCGCTCAGGTGAGAGATCACTGAATCGAGTTCGTCGCCAATGTCCGGCTCGCAGTCGTCCCAGATCCCACACTGCGGGAACGCCATGCGAACGCTCGCCAGCTCCGTGGTGGCAAGTCGCTCCAACAGCTCTCTGGGGGCACCCCACTGTGGGTCCACACAGCCGAAGAAGTAGATATAGTCCTCGACCGTGCGGGTGAGCGCACCGACGGTGTCGAGGGTATGACTCAGGGGCACCACGCCTTCCGTCGGCCAGCGACCCCTCGTAGTCCGCTGACCGACCGTCCCCGTGAGGGCTGCCGGAACACGGATGGACCCTCCCGTATCGGAGCCGAGGGCGATGAGCGCCGAACCCTCCCACAGGCTCACGCCCGCCCCTGACGATGATCCACCAGGTATCCGGTGCGTCTTCTCGTCCCACGGGTTCCAGGGGGTGTCCCAGTTCGGATTGATGCCGACCGCTCCGAAGGCCATCTCCACCATGTGCGTCTTGCCGACCGTGATCGCGCCGGCCCCACGGAGTCGAGCGACGAGCCAGGCGTCCCGCGACCACTTTTCGGGTAGCTGCCTCAGTGTTCCAGCAAACGTCGGGAGACCGTCGACGCCGTAGAGGTCTTTGACGGACATCGGGATGCCGGTAAGGGGCGGGGCGTCATCGTCGCGCGCCAGCAGTTGGTCTGCCGCACGGGCCGATTCGAGCGCCCTCTCCGCATCGAAGAGCTTGTACGCCTGCAGACGTTCTCCGAGCTGGTCGTGCCGATCGAGGGCAGCCGTCATCAGCTCCGTCGCGGAGAATTCGCGGCCCCGCAGGGCTGAAGCGATGTCGGCGATGGAGCGTGACAGCATCTCGTCTTACGTCTCGACCAGTTCACCACCGAATGGACTCGAGTTGTTGACGAAGAATACGGTCGAAAGCCCTTCGGCCATGTTGGCCATTCGTTGAGCGGCCTCCGTCTCTTCGCCCACCTCCGGCACAGGCAAGCCCAAAAAAACGACATCGGCAGTTTGGCTTTGCGCGAAAATCACTTCCCGAACAGTCATGTCGTCTGGCTTCATGAGTACGTCAGTCCGTGCATTGATCCGTAGTTCCGGGAGCAGCTCATTCAAGTGGTTTTGGGTTCTTTCCTGCATCAACTCACTGGATGCCAAACTGGTCACAACGAGTTGCGCACCTCGCCACTCTGGGTTGTGTGAGAGCAAATAGGCGAGCAGCAACATGAGATCGCCATTACGCTGCAGGCCCCCCCACCAGACGTGAATCTCGCGGTCCTCGGGCGCCACCGGCTGACGGCCTGTGTCAATCCGACCAATGATGAGGGATTTTCCGAGTTGGGAAAACGAACGAAGCGAGCGCAGGGCTTGTTCGAGTCCGCTTTGCTCCGATGGCCACCCCATCAGGAGCGTGTTGCTGTTGAGTCCACCCATGCCATTCGCTTGAGCTACCGAGACGAGGCCATCTTCGATGTTGCTGACAACATCGGTTTCGGCGAAAGCGATAACGGCCTCCTGCTTCAGGAAGCCCTCCATCTCCTGCCTACGGGCTTGGGTGTCGAACCCTTCTGGGGCCAAGTCGGCTTCAACGAGCTCGCATATGGTCACGATGCCGCGTCCTTGGGCAAACCATCGGCCATAGTGAACGAGATCCAAACTCCGCTCGATCCTTCGCACGAAGATCATGATGTGGGGACGCCAACTGCGAGCAGTCATGGGGTGGGCCGATATCCTGACCAGAGCCCATTGCATCAGCGCCTCATACAGGCCTCTGCGCGCGTCCCCCCAGGCCGTTGTACGTTCCTTACGGGCCAGAATGAACCAAACGATGACTTCCGCCGACAGTGCTGCAACAGCCGCCAGTGGGCTGATGAGAAACATGGCGACGATACATGCGATTCCCGCCGTCAGACTCGCGATCCATGGAATACGGAGCGTGGGTCGCCAGGAAATCTCACCGCTCAAGGACGCAAATGCCGCTACGAGGTTCACGGTCCCATAGACAGTGAGGAAGAACATCGTGACGATGGGAGCGACCGCGTTCAAATCGCCCAAGAGGCAAGCGGCGAGTGCAATGAGTAGGGTCAGTAGGAGCCCAAAAATGGGCTCCTCATGAGGCCCCATCGTGCGTGCGAGTTGTTTGGGTGCGAGGTGATCGAGAGCCAGTGCCTGAAGGGTTCGCGGCGCTCCCAACACGGAACCCACAGCGGATGAGAAGATGGCCCCCCACAACCCGGGGAGAATGAGCAACGCCCCAAGAGGGGCGATGCGAGCCCAGACCATGGGATCGTCGATAAGTACCTGAGTATCTGCGCCAAAAAACAAGAGGATGGGTATGGTTATGTAGACCGCGAAACCCAGCAGGACAGCCGCGATGGAGCCGCGAGGAATAGACGCCTTGGGGTCGCGTAAATCACCCGAGAGTCCGAGCCCAGCCATGACCCCGGTGACGGCCGGGAAGAACACCGCGAACGCGATCCAGTACTCGACCTCGCCCGTAGACTGGGCCATCGGCGGAGGGTCGGGGAGCGGGTTGGCTGCGGACCCCGCAACCAACGCGGCCAGTGAAACGACAACGAGAAACAAGAGCGGCAACTGGACCTTGAGCGCGATCGCAGATCCCCTGGAGGCGAGTAAGCCGATGCCCAGCACGATCACGAAGGCAGCGGGTGCGATGGGTACGCCAGGCCAAATGAACCGGATGGATTCGGCCAGCCCAAACGCATAAAGCGTGACCGAGAACGCTTGGGACAGAAAGAGCGGGAGCCCAATGGCACCGCCGATTTCCAGACCGAGATTTCTCGAGATAATGTTATAAGCACCCCCAATCCCGATGCGCCTGTTGGTTGCGATTGAGGAGAACGACAGCGTTGTTGTGAGCGTTACCAGATTGGCCAGCACGACGATCGAGAGCGTATAGAACAGTCCCATGTTTCCTACGAGCCAGCCCACCCGCAGGTACATGATGACCCCGAGTATCGTGAGCAACGTCGGCGTGAACACGCCGATGAACGTGCCGAGCTTTCCTTCAGCGGGGCCGCGCGGGGTTCTCTTGAAAAATTGGCTCATGTATGTATGCCTCTGCCCCAGGAGTCCTCGAAATAGCCACTCCCAGACGACGCCCGCGTCACCATCGAGCTCGATCGTGGACTTCGTGCCCTTGAAGTCGTAGCGTGTGAATCCGGAAAGGTAACCACCTCTCGCCCATCTCGATGCGGTCCCCTCTATGGGTACGATGATCTCACGACGGGAATTCTTCGCCAATGCGGCGGCTGTAGCCCTCTGCGGTCCTGAGCCTTTCCTGGCGCTTCAACGCGCCAACCCCTACGCCCTCATTCTCGGGATCGCTCAGGACGCGGGCATGCCACAGGTGGGCTGCTACGTAGAGCGGTGTGAACGTGCTCGCAACAGGGAGCGACCGCGCTATGCGGCGTCCATGTCGCTCGTGTACCCGGATCAGGATCGTTACTACCTGGTCGACGCGACCCCCGATATCACGCGTCAGCTCGATCTGCTCGAGGAGCCCGGGTTTCGGGCACGCGCCGGTCAGCGGAGGCCCTTCGACGGCATCTTCCTGACGCACGCCCACATCGGCCATTACAGCGGTCTCGCGGTGTTGGGGCGCGAGGGGCTCGGCATGGCGCCGACGCCGACGTACTGCACACCCGAGATGGCCGACTTCCTGACGAACAACGGGCCGTGGGGCCTGATGGTCAGTGAAGGCCGGCTCGACCTCCGCCCGGTCGTCCCAGGCGAGTGGAACCGGATCGACGACCAGCTCCAGGCCCACGCGCTCCTCGTCCCGCACCGTCCCGAGTACTCGGATACCGTCGCATGGGTCTTCCGCGGACCGACCCAAACGATCCTGTACCTGCCGGACATCGACTCGTGGGAGAGCTGGGAGCTCGACGTTGAAGACGTGGTCGCGAGTGTGGACGTGGCACTGCTCGATGCCTCATTCTATTCGGGTGACGAGGTGCCCGGGCGCAACATCGAAGACATCCCGCACCCGTTGGTTCCACGCTCGATGGATCGACTACAAGGTCGGGTCGATGCCGGCGATCGAATCCTGTTCACGCACCTCAACAACACCAACCCGGCGCTCTTCGAAGACAGCCGGGAGGCGGCGGAGGTACGACGGCGAGGCTTCGAGATCGCTACGGAGGGGCAGAGAATCCCGCTTTAGACGGTCCGAGAGCAACAGTCCCGCCTGCTTCTTCCCGAGATTTTGATTGTGCTTTCCGAAAGGGTGACCATGTTTCTCTGCGTATGCACAAACTCTTGCAGCCAGCCTTCTGTGGAGAAATCGACTATGCGCGGTATGCTTCTGACCCTTTCGACGGTGTTCGGGCTCGTGGCGCTCGCCGCGCCCGTGGACGCACAGATCAAGTTCGGCGCCCAGGGCGCCGTCATGAGCAGCCTTGACGACCTGAGTACGATTTTGCCGGGTGCGCCTAAGCTAAGCGGCACGTCCGGCATAGGCGCCCGTGCGGCCTTGCAGCCGCCGCTCCTGCCGATCGGCCTATTTGCCCAGGGCGTCTATTATTTTCCCGACGCTGACGATTACGACTACATGACCTATTCGCTCGCGGCACAGCTTCGGATGTCGACACCGCTGATCAGCCCTTATGCGCTCGGCGGGTGGCAGTGGCGTCGGACGAGCACCGGGGGAACGAGCAACACCGAGACCGGGGCCATCGTCGGCGTGGGCGTCCAGCTTAACTTCGGCGTTTCCCTCTTCCTCGAGGCGAGCTACGAATTCAACGAGGATTTGACCGGAGTGCCCGATTTCGACACCGACCCGATCGTCATCAAGGGCGGGTTCATGTTCGGCTCTTAACGGCTTTACCTCCGTCCTTGAGCCTCGATCCCCTCCAGGTGACGCTGGCCGCTCAAGACGTTCGCGAGCGCGTAGTTACCCTCATGACAGGCGTACTCGAAGATCTGCTGGTCGTACTTCCTCCAAGGAACTTGCCCGCCCCACACCTCGCTGTAGGTCCTCGGGTCATGGATCTCGAACTCATAAAGCATGTTTTCGTCATCGGTCCGGGTGAAGCGCTCGATCGCCCTCAGATCCTCGGAGTGCACGATCTTATCGGTCTGCTCACGTATGCCGTGGCTCGGATGGATGTTCGTGGTCTCGACCACGAGAGTGTTGCCCTCCCAGTGGCCCCACGAGTCGCCGAACCAGGGCCGCACGTGCGCGGGCAGCCGGCTCGGCTCGCCTAGTCGGATGATCCGGACGTCGTGGATCATCTCCGACATGATCAGCACATGGTCGGCATTCTGAACGATCGTGAAGTTGTTGTTATACCCCCGGGTGGGCGTCATCGGGGGTCCCATCACGCTGGCGGAGCTCGAGCCGTAGAAGACGATGCAGCGCTCAGCGAGCGGCCGGAGCTCGGGATGGTCGAACTGGCCGAACCGGGAACGGAACTCATGGTACTCCCGCTTCCGCCTCGCGCCTTCCGGTGTAAGCTCTGGAATCCGGCCGTTTGGCGGAAAGGTGATGAGGGAGGTCATAGGCTCGCCGTCGACCCTCGCCACCCCATCACCACGATCATAATAGATCTGGTTGTAGCTTCGGCCGATCTCACCGGTCACCGGCGGTGGCGGGCGATCGGGGTCACTCGGATCGGACCCCGTCTCGATCTGGGACCGCTGTCGACCCTCGATTTCGTCGACCTGCGCCTGCGTGTAGACAGGACTGAGCCCCCGTTGGCGCTCGAACGTCGTGAGCGTCGCGTTGCTCCAGTTGCCCTGGATGTCCGGATGGCCCCATTCGGTCCTGGGCTGTTGCCAGTCGGGATCCCCGCGTTGAGCCCTCTCGGGGGTCTGGGCCTCGGCCGAGAAGAACCCTGTCGATGCGAAGGCGAGACAAAGCAGAAGTCCCGATTTCGACGCTCGCGTGATCATCGTTCCTCCCGTGGCTCAAGGGATAATCTGCTGGATCAACTCCTGGGCCTTCTCCCGGACCAACCCCTCCAACCTCTCCCAGCGGGACTGGCCTTGGGTCATGGTGCTCTCGCCCCCTCGGTGCCCGCCGGGGGCGTGGTGGCTGGCGGTGGTACGTCCACTTTCAGCTGGTACGCGCCGGTCTCATTCGCGTTGCGGCTGCTGGCCACGATCTCGTAGGTGCCGGCCGTCAGGGCACGCTCGATCCTGGCGTCCAGTCCACCGCTGCCGTCGTCGTCTTCGGCGAGGATGGTGCCGTCACTGTCCTTCAGCACCAGGAAGGCATCCAATGCGGGGGCGCTCTCGAGATCGATGCGAGCCGTCGTGTCGTTCACAAGCACGAGTTCCCAGGATTCCTGGAACGCTCCGCCCGGCCGCAGACAGTCGTTGTCGTCCAGCGCACCGTCCACGGTCTGTCCGAAGGCGATCGGTTGTGGGTCGTCGCACGCGATCTGGCTCACGGTGAGCAGATAGCTGCCCTCGCCAGGCAAAATGGCAGTCGTCGCAAACAGGGCGTACGAACCCGGGCTGAGGGCTTCTCGAATCCGTGCGTTCCCGTCACTCATCTCGTCCTCGCCGGCGGCAACGACGATCCCGTTTGCATCCAGCAGAATGACGAACGGTTGGAAGTCGAGGCTCTTGAGGTGGATGCTGATCACCGCTTCTTCTGTGATGTTGATCACGAAAGAGTCTGCGGGCGCCACGAAAGCGACGAGGCAGTCGCTCGGCGAAATGTCGCCTGCCACGGTTTCGCCGAGTACGAAGTCCGTACCGGGTGTGCACGCCGGAAGCTCGTCCACCGTCAGGTCGTACGCGCCGCGGCCGGTATCCAACGGAGCCGTGGCCACAATGGTCCACTCTCCGGCCTCCAGCTCGGTGTCGAGGCGGGCGTGACCTGTAGGGCCTACAACGGCGAGATCGATGATGTTGCCCTCTTGATTTTGCACCAGGACGACTTCGTCGAAGTCGCTGCTCTCGAGGTCGATCCGGAGCTTCAGGGTATTGGCGAGGCTCAGCGACCAGTTGTCCACCTGGCCAGTAATTTCCCCCACACAGTCGTCGTCGGCCAGTCCTCCCGTCACGGTTTGTCCCAGCTGCAGGGCTCCGACCGGCGAGCAATCCGGGCCATCGGTCACGCTGAGCCGGTAGGCGCCCGCTTGCCCCACTTCGAGCGTGCGCGCGAGGATGATGTACGAGCCAGCTTGCAGCGTCCGGATGAGTCGAGCGTCGAAACTGCCAGCCGCGTTGTCGTTTAGAGCGATTACATTGCCGACGTTGTCTCGGAGCTCCAGGAACGCGTCGAAAGTGTTACTGGTGAGGTCGATGCGCACGTCGGTCTGGCCGGCCAGGCTCAGGCTCCATCGGTCTCCAAAGGCGCCGTCGGACAGTACGCAGTCGGTGGCGTCCAGTTGACCAGGGCGCGACTGACCCAATGAGATCGAGGATGTCGCTTGACACGGATCGTCTGCGTCGACGTCCGTGGGATCGTCGCCTCCGCCGCACGCGGCGACGCCTAGGCACAGGAGACCGTAGAGGAAGAGCTCGAATGAGCTCCGTGACTCCTTCGTGCGCCAGCGTGGCAGTGTGTGAATCTTCATCGTCCGCGACGGTATGAGTGTCGAAGGGCAAGATACGTTCAAGCGGATTCCAATCTCATACGTCAGATGACTTAGCGATAGCCTCAGCTGCGGCGCCTCCGTTCACATCTTTGCGCCTCCTGAACGAGGAGACGGCCACCTCGAACGATGAGTTCAGTCGGTGTGCACCCGTTCGAAGCGCATGTCATATACCCGCCCGAGGCTCAGGCTGAGCGCAACGACCCTGCCACTGCTGTCCCGACGGAAACGGTAGATGTACCCCCCCGCCCTGAAGCCGTCCGCATAGATCGGCGTCAGAGTCCTGGTGACGTTCGGTCGCTGCCATACGGTGAGCCTAGCGTCCTCGACTCGCACCACGAAGGTTGTCTCCGCGTCGGAGCTGTGATACTCCCCCTCGTAAGAGCGCAGCTCGGCTAAAGAAGGTTCCACGGGCTCGACCGGCTCGTATCGGTGTTCAGTGTACTCCCACGACTCCACGTGAATCGTCGGGCGGCCGCCTCCCCTGGTCTCGAACACAAAGCGCCGTGAACTCGGACCGGCCTGGAATTCTTCGGCGGAAAGCGGAAGGAGAGGAGTTCGGCCGTCTACCCGGAGCCCGTCTTCGACCAAGTCGACCCTCATGGGGCTGCCCGTAACCGGTTCGCGATAGAGGCCGGTCAGCGCGAGGAGCTTGTCCCGGGGCACGGCGACTCCCGCGGATTCGACGGGATCCGAAACCTCCCCGAGAAACACGCGGGCGATGCGGGCGCCAGTGCCCCCTGTCGGGACGTTGGTTATGTTGCAAAGCATGGCCACGGCGAGCCCCTGATCACGGTATCGTGCGGTGAAGGCACGATAACCCGCCGTAGATCCCGTGTGAGAGATCGCCGGTACTCCGGCATGTTCGGCGATTCTCAGACCCGCGGCGTAGACGATCTCGCTTCCGTCGTTGAGCCGCCCCGTTGCGTGCATCAGCGCCACGAACTCGGGTCCGCCCAGTCGCCCGGTGGTGAGCGCCTGATTCCAGGTCAGCAGGTCTCCCACGGTCGTGAGGATTCCACCGTTTCCGTGCACGTGCTCGATCGGACGATTGATCGCGAAAGTCGAGTCCGGCAAGGCGGTATACGCCGCGCTTCGGCCTTTTATTATGCGCCGATAGTCGTCGCGCCACTGCGTGTGCTCCAGCCCGAGCGGCTCGAAAATTCGCTTCTTCGAAAACTCGGCGAACGACATCCCGCTCACACGTCCCACGATGATCGCCAGCAGATTGTAGCCCGTATTGCTGTATGAGTATTCGTGTCCCGGTTCAAAATTGAGCGCACTTTGGCGACTCACGATGTCGATCACATCGGAGTGGTCGTGGCTGCGTTCCCCTCGGCCCCACCCGGAGATCTGGGCCACGCTACCCCAATCCCGGAGCCCACTGGTGTGGGTCATCATATGCCTGAGGGTGACCTTGGTGCCGTAGTCGGGCACTTCGGGCACGTAGTCGCGCACGTCGTCGTCGAGAGAGAGCTTTCCGTCCATCACCAGAAGCATGATCGCGGCCGCGGTGAACTGCTTCGACAGTGAGCCTCCCTCGAAGATCGTCTCGGCGCTGTTGCGAACATCGTGCTCCAGATCGGCCATCCCGTAACCGCGAGAAAAAATCGTGAGACCATCCTTGGACACGGCGACGGCGCAGCCCGGCGAGCTCACCGAGCTCCAGGGCGTGAAGATCCGATCGACCTGAAGGCCGGCATCCGGCGGCACCTGAGCGCAGAGAACAAGGGGAAAGCCGGCCACGACCGAGATGACCACGGTCGCTGTTCGGAGCATGTTCACGGTTCCCCATCCTTCGTCGAAGGCGAAGCTCAAAGCCAGACCAAAAGCCCTTTTACGCACGCACGCGGATAACATGAGCGCCAGGACCGGGCGCGTCAACATACACAAAGCCGGGACCCAAGACTGGAGGTCATCCCGTTTCGCTATCCTCCGAGCCGTTCCTTCACTACTCTCACCGTCGGCTTCTTTCCGTCTACCTGGCAAAAAGAGGGGACGACCATGACAGTCCGTATTCCTTCACTCGGCGTGGCGACGCTTTTGGCCCTCGGGGCGTTCGCGGTGGTCGTGCAACAAGCTCTTGGCCAGACGCTGGTGGAATCCAGCGCCGAAGCGCGGTTTCAACTGGACCTCCAGGTGCCGCAGGCGGCGCTCATGAGCTTCATCCCTCCGGGCTGGACGACCAACGTGTCGACCCGGGGACCGGCCAAGGACGCGAACCTGCGCGCGATCTTCATCGAGCGCTTGACCATCAACGGACCTGAGGGGCGTCCCGTGGGGGACGGCTCGAACCTTCTAGTCTATCTCACCGTCCCTGTGACCAATCCGGAGGGAGACAACGTCCAGCTCGTCATCGGTGGAATTACGGAAGACCCGGCCGACGCGCCTGGGCCGTTCGGTGTCTATCTGGCGGCCACCACGCATACTTTGCAACGCACCACGACCAGCGGATCGGGCCCCATCATCGAAACGCAGGATTGGGTCTTCGCCGCGGCAACGGGTGAGCACTTGGAGATGCACATCACCTTCGAGCGGGGTGTGGGCACCAGGCGCCCTGCCAGGGACACGCGATTCTACTCTGCGAAGGATCCGAGCTTCTTTCAGATCTCCAGGCAGCAGCAAGTCCTGGACATTTTGCGAAACGTGACGACCACCCCACCCGATCGCGTACGGGAGTGGTCGTTTACGGCCGGGGGCGGCAGCTACTCGGGCCTGTTCGACGGCACCGAGAAGGAGTTGAGTTGGGACAACATCGTGTGGCTCAATCGGGAAGTGCTGGTGCCGTAGGGGGGTGTTCCGGGGTCGAGTGGTTCTGGACGACGACGGCGCGGACTTGGGTCCGATTCAATCCCCTAGCGGTATGCTGATGCCCGCCGCGATCCCGAAGAACTGAGGGTTCTACCACGATCTAGCAAATACAACACTCTGTGGCCTGGCTTATGGCAAACCGTTGTTTTCGCTGTCACCCCTGAATCCTCCTTTCGATGTACTGAACGGCGGCCCGGTAGGTGTCAGGAATAAGGTGGGCGTAGGTCTCCTCGACGACCTTGGTCGTGTCACCTAGCAGGGTGGCGATCACATTGAGCGGAACGCCGTCCTGTGCCAGCCACGAGGCGTAAGTGTGACGACCCGAATGCAGCGTGAGCCCGTCGCCCTCCCTTCCGTACTTGATCCCGGCCAGCTCGAAGGCGTCCTGGGCCCAGCGAGCCGAGGTGCCGGCCGTCACAGGCTGGTCCCCGCGATGAGGGCTCACAATCAAGTACCGCTCCCCGGCATAGCCTCTGCGGAGGTGGTCTTCGATGATCGTGACGAGGCTCTCGGTGATTGGAACGTCCCTTTCACCGCGCCGCGTCTTCGGCCTCCAGGGATAGGCATCCTTTCGGGACTGGACGCGGATGAGCGGTTCGGGGCTCTCCAGGAGCACATCCACGTCGGTGCGCAGATGTAGGATCTCGCCTTGGCGCAGTCCGGCGAGGAACGCAATCGCGATCATCGCCCGGCTGGGGATCCCAAGCATACCGCGGTCCAGGTCCACCCACTCCGGTGGAGTCAGGAACACAGCCCGTGTGGGCCGGATCTCGGGCATCTCGACGCCCTTCCAGGGGTTGCTACGGATCGCAGGCTGTACGTTGCGGCGAGCGAGCAAGTCGGCCTCCTCGTCCATGACCATGCTCCAGAGTGCCCCGCACACGACCTGGCAAGCCCCTTGGCTGGCAGGTGCCCACGGACGCCCCGCTGTGCTGGCTTTCGGGCCGTGCAGGTACGCGCGCGCCTCGTCGACCGTCAGCTCTTCCATAGGGAAGTCCGAGCCGACGTCTCTCTCAAGGTGCCCGAGAACCGTACGATACTTCTTGATGGTGGACCGACTGCGTGTCG
The DNA here is from genome assembly GCA_965248195.1 of Longimicrobiales bacterium. Taxonomy (GTDB): domain Bacteria; phylum Gemmatimonadota; class Gemmatimonadetes; order Longimicrobiales; family Gaopeijiaceae; genus UBA822. The sequence continues at coordinate 1,455,250 of CBDFIQ010000001.1, forward strand.
CCTCTTTGAGCCTCAGGAACCTCTCGACGGCCGGCCCGAGCCGTGGCGAGTCGGAGCCCATGCGCCGCAGCTTGGTGGCGTCGCCGTTACGTAGCGCGGCCTGAGCGTCGGTGATGTGCATGTCGCCACGGCGGATCGCCTCGAGCACGTTCCAGTCGCCACGATCCATGAGCTGAGTCAGGACGGTATGGCGCTCGGTGGCCACATCCTGATCGCCGGTCCTGAGCGAGATCGCCAGGCGGCCGCCCTTGAACCGCGAGTGCCTACGGTCGAAGTAGGCGCGGCCAGCTCGCCATACGAGGCCCTTGGGGGCACGTGAGCGCTTTCTAGGGCCCACTGCCCACGAGCTCCTCACACTCTTGGACGAAGCGATCGACAGCCTTCGGCGAGATTCGGTAGTGCGCCTTGCCAGAGCGCGACACGTTTAGGACCCCGGGGGGCTTCAGGTGGCCTTCGTGGATCATCTTGAGTACGAAACCGGCGGACATCCCGCCGATGCGCTCGCCCGCCTGTTCCGTGCTGAGCCAGTTGTACTCCGCATCGTACTGCTCCAGGGTCTTCGTTCTCATCTCACCACGCTGCTTTCAGTAGCCCAAGGAGCCGGGCGCACGCCCCTTCGTCCGGGCTCTGGTGCGATCCATTTTCCAGCCTCAAGCGCCCCAACTCCCCCGCGCTCCGCCAGAACCACGGTTCGTTACGTGTCTCTCTCATCATTACACTCCTTTGTGTACAGTTCGCCCCCACCCGCGAGCCCGAGCCGCCGCGTCCGGCAGAAGTCGGAGTTCGTGAGGCAGGTTCATCAGAACTCGAGCCCCGCCAACCTGGGCGTGTGAACCTTCCATCCCCAGAACGTTTCAATCAGTTCAGCCACAGCTCAGGCCGCCTCGTCGTGGTCGAACATGTCGACCTGCTGGCGCTGCCCGTTGACGAACTTCTCGGCGGCCTCCTCGATCGCATGGATCCGGTCGAACTGTACGGACGTGACATGCCCCTCTCCGGGATCGCCTTCTTCGGTGCGCTCACGAAGGTGCGGTGTGTTCAGGACCAGTGATCCGCAGCCGAGCGCCTTGACTGCGGTGATCACGAGTCCGATGCGACCGTCGTCGGCCTCGCGGTTGATCGCGAGCTTCGTGACCTCGAGTCCTTCCGTGTACTTCTTCGGCAACTCCAACAAACAGAGCACGTCGTCCTTAAACGCATCGAGCGCCTCGATGAATTCGGAGAGCGGCTCGTCCTCGGATGTGAGCGTGGCCTGAGCGATGTCGTTCTGGCCGTGGCTCGTGAGCTCCCAACTGAGATGAACCTTCCCGTTGTGCCGCTTGATCGTGCTGAACTGCATGGCGCTCCTCCTACTGGAGTGAGAGCGTGGTCTGCCGAGCCGGGATCGGCTCAAGCACGAGATCCGCGCCTTGGTTGCCGCGAGCGATGACCTGCTTCGGCAGGCCCGTGTATTCGAAGTGCTTCTCCTTGTCGTCGATGATGTAGCCGCGCTTCGTGAGCCAGTCCTCGATCCACTTCATGCGGTTGAGCGCGTTGCCCTGGTCCATGCGGTTGTGGAGCCGGAGGGTCAACGTCGCCATAGCCTTATAGAACGGCTCGGGTGGTGGGGGCGGGAGTTTGCCGACGAGCTGCAGGCGGTCCAGGGTTTCCCAGTACCGCTTCTTGGCGAAGTGGTGCTTGCGCCAGTGGCCGCGGGCGTTGGCGCGGTTGGGGGGGAGTGGGAAGACGAATTTCATGAGCCGTGCCCCTTACGGTGGGCCTCGGCCACATCCCCGCGTACGGGCATGAGTACGAGCCCGATACCCACGAAGGAGATCCAGCCGAACAAGACGCCGAGAGCGGAGCTCACGCCCCCACCTCCTCCGCGACCGTCTCACGTGCCGCGCTGACGTCCTCAGCGAGTTTCAGGTCGACGCTCTCAGTGATTGGGGCCTTGCCGTTGCCGAGCCCCCTTCGCTCTACGGCATCACGCTCCTCGTCCATCTCATCGAGCATCTTCTCCAACTGATTCCGCCACGGAACGCAGGACGCGGAAACGCCATCGAAAGACCCCTTCGAAGCCGTCTCTACGGCGCAGATGATCGCCCAACCCTTGGTCAAGAATTCGACCGCGTTGGTCAGATCCTTTTGGACAGCCTCGACCGTTTGGACAGCCTCGACCGTCTTCTCAATCTGGGGTCCGGTGAATGTCTCAACTTCAGGTTTGATCCGCGTCTTAGCCATCAGTCCCCCTCAGAATGTCATCCATTTCGTGAGATCCCCTTCTTGAGCCGGTACGCAAACGCGGCGAGAAAAATGGCGCCGAGCCCTAGCGCGCCACCCAGGAATTTCAGGTAGGGCATTCAGCTTCCTCGTGGGTCAGGGGGCGGATACAGGTCGAGTACCTTGAGCAGCGTACCCAACCCGGTGGGCAGCTCCCGCTTTCCAGCCTGGAACCGCACAGTGCCCGTTGTTGCGTACAGGTCGGCCCACAGGGATGCATCGTTGGCCCACAACCACTTCCTCCACGTCTTCAGCCTCAGCAGTCGGTCGTCGGACGCCCACGTGTCTGAGGATTCGACTGGCTGTAGCTGAATAGCGGGGGGCGGACTCGAACCGCCGACCTTCGGGTTATGGGCCCGACGAGCTGCCGCTGCTCTACCCCGCATATATTTCACCGCTTAGGCCCCGATGGCCTTCTTCTGAAGGTCCTTGATTGCGGCACGGACGCCGGGGCCGTCCTCGTCCTTTATCAGCTGCTCGAAGCTATCGGCGTCCTCGAACTCGACGTCGTACTTGTCCATGAGGTCGCGGAGCTTCTCGATATCGCCAGATGTAGCGGGCCCGCCGTCGTCGCCCTTGTCCACGGGGTCGGCTTGCGCCTCTCTCTTTGTTGCCAACTCACCGTCAAGGGCTGCCGCTCCGTCGGTGGGTGAGCCGCCAGGCATCGCGAAGTGTTCCTCGCGCCTGGAATGACCGTCGTTGACGGACGTGTAGACGCCCCGGAGCTTGACGATCTCCTCATCGGTGACGATGTCGAGCGAGTGACCGAGGTACGCCTGGATCATCTCAGTCGTCACGCCGAGATCCGCGAACGCCAGCGAGAGCCGACGCGCTGCCTCCTCGCCAGTCTGGCCTTCGATCTCACCCTTGGCTGCGCGGATCATCGTGTCCTTCGCGACCCGCACCGCTTCGTCGACTATGTCGGGCGGCATGACCTGCAGGACCGAATTCCGCACACAGATGGCGCCCCGCTTGTTGATCAACTCACGGAGGTCCCGCTCGTCGGGCACCACCCAACCCCGGTTCTTGCGTTGGATGAGCTTCCTGAACTTGTCCTCATTCTCGACGTACGCGTTCGTCTCCAGGTCGAGTGCCCAGCCCTTGACGTGAACGTAGTAGTCGTCGATCGAGACGATCCGAAGCCCGTGCCTGATGTTGCCCCAGCAGCGCGCCAGTTCCCGCGCCATCTTGACGCTAGGGCCCTCGATCGCCTTGCCCCCGCGTTCGAAGGTGTAGAAGCCGCCTTCGGCGAACGACGGCCGCTGCGCGCTCTTGATGATCTTCGTGTGGGCAGCGAATTCGTCCCGGGGGAAGTTCTTCGCTACTACGATGGCCGCTTTGATTTCAGACTCCTCCCGTGCGACCGTGGCGACGGCGCCAGCCTCACTTTCGACCATGCTATTCGGTCCGGATTCGAACCCGACCGCAGCGTCTTGCCTGGTGACTACTTCCGTTCCTCCACTCATGTCAGGTCCCCCTCTCGCATGTCTCTGGTCCAGGCATAATCGGGCCTGGTGATGTTCACGATGCCACGTCCATATCCGGGCCAGTCGCCCGACTCCACACACTCGACGAACATGCCGAGCAGCGCACCTATCTCCCTCTCGCCCGCATCCAAGTCGTTGTCATGGAGTCGGTAGACGACGGGCTCCCACGGCTCGCTGGATTCCACGACGACAAACGCGTGGTGTCGGTGGTCGAAGTCGAGCGCCTGAAGTACCATCCTTTGGAACGCCCCCTTCAGGTGGTATCCCAGGTCGTCGATGACCTTACTGAACGCCCATTCAGATCCGTCTCGGGCAGTCTTGAAGTTGCAGTTCGTGCCCAACTTCGGAGCCAACTTGTCGGGCCGGATCTTGCAGAGAAGACCGGTCGTCGAGTCCCTCCAAATACCGACAGCTTCGACAGGGCCTTCCTCTTCCAGCAGCTCGCGAGCCTCCGGGTAGGACCGGACCCTTCGTCTCATGCCGATCACGTTTGTGTATTCGGATTCAGTCAGAATCTCTTTTTCGGTGTCCAATAGGTCCGGCTCCAAGCTCCTGATATGCGTGCCGCAGAGATGGTCGCCGTCGACGTGGAGCTGCGATGCCTGGCTGGTGCAGCGTGTCCCCTTGCCCGTGATCACCTGACATTGCCCCAAGCAGGCGTAGCGCTCCAGAAAGTCATGCTCCTCGAGCGTCAGGCTATGGGTGGCGGACCCCAGCTTCTGGGCTGCTGTGGATTCAATCTGATTGATCATCTCGTGCCTCACGTGAGCCAGCGACCTCTTGCGGAGTCTGACTTGGCGCAAGAGCACGAGCAGTGATCCCGAGATGACGGGTTCGCATTCGATCAAGTCCCCGGTGTCGGGATCCGGGACCGGCCTTCCAATGTCCAGGTACTCCTCCATGGAAAGGCCGTAGTGCCAGCCGACCTCGATTGCGGTGGCGGGCTCCGGATCCATCGTCGCCGTGCTCATCGAACCGCTTCCCACTCGCGCACGAAGTCTTGCCAGGTGGGGCAATCCCTGAGCTTCACTGAGCGCTGATGCAGGGCAACCCAGGCCGCGACCTTCGCTTCCGATCCGTAGCATGAAGCCGGCGGCACGTTCCTGAGCCAACGCAGGATGTCCTCAATGCAGTGCCGGTTTCGGTCGTCCGCGCTCCGAAAGGTGCCGAACAGATCGCCCACGAGCACAGCGTATAGGAACGAGCCGACCGACCTGCCGTGCTCCACGTATTCGATCAGAGCATCGATCGTGTATTCCGGGATTGCCGACCAGGCTTGCTGTCTCAGTGGGATACGGCCGTTCATTCCACCTTCGGGCACGAGGGCCCGCTCCTTGACCTCATTCATTCAGGCCTCCAGCCATCATCCGTTCCCAAGCCTCGGTGCCCTCACGGACGTTGTCCTCGTACTTGAGGATGAGGGCGCGGGCGCGTGACAGGGGATGCTCGGGCGGGTCCGCGTACGCTTCGCCCGGCTGGAAGTCTCCGTACAGGGCCACGAGGTCCCTGGCCGCGTCCAGCAACTCCCCCGCCACCTCGAACAGACACGCGTTGGCCAACGCCTCATCGTCGCGCATCGCCGGTCCCACCTCCGCGATCGACTCCATGCCCCGGAGATCATCCGTCTTGGCCACGTAGAGTTCGGCGTGGTGCAGCGGGTCGCGGGGCCGGTATGGGGCGGGGGAGTGGGCGCTCACGATCTGGCGGGGCTCATCACGTGGAAGGCTCATGGCGCACCTAACGCCTTCGTGCGATTCAACGCCCACGAAGCCTGAAAGAACGACGGGCCGATGTCTTTGCAATCGAAGCCTTCCACCTTGAACAGGTCCCACGGATCGTCCATGCCCATGATTTCGGGGTGCTCCGGAATGAGCGAATCCGCTCCACCAGCTCGTCCGCCGTGGCTGAATACGCGACGAAGCGGTCGCTCATGGCTAGACGTCCCACCCCTCGCCCTGCACTCTCGATGCGCCTAGCTTCGGCGCGCAAAGACTCTCGGGAACGCTGGATAAGCCTATCGCCAACCCACATATGAACGGCGACGATCAAGAACGACATTACGACGCCCCACGCGAGCATCAGGGCTATCAGCACGCGCTGGGGGAGATCGAACACAAAGGCGGCACCGATCCCAACGCAAACGAGAGTCCCAACGACTACGATCCACTTGGGGAATCCGGCCATGTCAGACCAAGCGTGGGCGGATGTCACTTCGGCCTCCCGTAGGCGCTCCATCACGAGAGTCCGCCTTCCATGCTTCGCCTCAGGGCGTCGCGTCTCCGCGCCGAGCTCACGGCGCCGCCTCCGTCTCCGCCAGCACTCGCTCGCTCATGGACGCGACGGTCCGCTGGGCAACTGAAGCACTGGTCCGTCTGCCGGACGCAGTTCAGCTATTTCAAACAGGTGCCGGGCCGTCGTGAGCGCGACATCCTGCAGGGGTCGCAACAGAGAGCCCGCCAACTGGTGGACGAGCGGAACTGGCTCATCCACAGGTGCCGGTCGGACCACCGCCACGCTGTTCGGCCCGGGCGGTCTGCTGACGCTCTTCTCGAGCGGTTGGACCGCATACACGAGCTCGCGCTCCCTGTCTACCACACGATCGGCGAGGCGGTCCGGCAGTACGTGCTGGCTCATGGCGTTGACCCGCTGGAAATCGACAGGGAGTTCTTGCGCGATCTCTTTGGCGACGAGAGATAGGCGGAAATCAGCGCACGGACCCACGCGGCCTCAATCTCAGCCACCGTCAGAAAGTCGCCCCGCTCTCGGGCCCTCAGCAGCGTCACAAGTAGTTCCGGATAGTGCTCGGCTAGCCAGGAGTCGAGGCGCAGGTCGGCGGACATCGAGCCGGCTCCGTCTCTCCCGTGTGCGCGTACCGGATGGTCGCAGTTCGATCTTCGGTCGCTCGGGCCGGGCCCCCTCACGGCGCCGCCTCCGTCTCCGCCAGCACGCGCTCGCTCATGGACGAGAAGGCTCCCCCGCTGATACGATCAGCGTCGCCAAACAACCGATCAGCCATCAACGGAGGAGCCTCCTGTGAGCGTTCTGAGCACCGGCGAGAAACCGATGGACCGCGAATACCAACGCGCACTCATCCCTCACCCCCCGCCAGCACCACGCGGGCGAGTTCGGCGAGCCTCCAATGCTCCCAGTCGCCGCCCCATCGCTCGGCACGCTCCGTGTCACCGCCCCAGGAGTCGTACTCCGGTTCCATCTCGGGCGCGTCCCGGACGATCTCGCGCAGACACGCCAACATCTCCGGCGCGGCGGCGATCAGCCGGGCGTTCGCCCTGCAACGCTCCAGTGACAGGGCTTCGGGGGTCAGAGTGTGCGCCGCATTCACGCTATTCGTTCCTTTTCCGCTTCCGCGTCGGTGCTGCGGGACGCGACGGTCCGCTGGGCAACTGAAGCACTGGTCCGTCTGCCGGACGCAGTTCAGCTATTTCAAACAGGTGCCGGGCCGTCGTGAGCGCGACATCCTGCAGGGGTCGCATCCGCAAGTAGCCGATCGGGCGGTGTGTGGCCTCGATGCTCGCGAGCGTCAGCCAGTGCTCGCCCTCTCGGTTCACGTTCTCCACGATCACCGTCGCCGTGCCAAACTCCGCGTCCTTGACGATCTGAATCCGGCCATGCTCGCCCGCACTCATCCCTCACCCGCCAGCACCCGCTCGCGCGCCTCGGTGGCCGCCTTCTCCGCCGCTTCGAGCCTGTCAAGCGTGGCGTTGACCCTGGCCTCGAAACCCTCGGGGGGGTCGCGACGACCGTTCATGTAGGCGCTCAGAAGCGTCGGGTGAATCCCCAAGTACTCGGCGAGATCCACGTACCGAACGCCCATCTCAGCGATGCGGCCTCGGAGCCTAGAAAGCATAAGATTTCTTATCATGGCGGCGATAATAAGCACTCTTATGGCAAATGTCAATATCTTTGTTACATGGGATATTCGGATCGGCTCACGATCAGCGAGAGGACACGCCGTGTTAGGGGTGCGCGAAGTGCCAGCGATGTGGCGCGATCCGCAGGGATCGCTCAGGCGTCCATGTCGCAGTTTGAGCGAGCGGTGCACGAACCGTTGGCGGGTACACTGAGCCGGATCGCCAAGGCGCTGAATGTAAGCTCGGATTACCTGGTTGGCCTGACCGACGACCCGACACCCGCCGACGAGAGAACACGTGAGGTCAACGACCGGGTACGTGAAGCTGAGGAGAGAGCAACCCGCGAAGCCGAGGAGCGAGCGCAGGAAGCCGAGGAGCGCGCCGAGGCGACCGTTGCCCGGATACGCCGGGAGGAGGCGCGGAACCGCCAGCAGCTGGAGGCCGCGCTAGAACGCACCGAGGAGGAGCTGGAGCGGCTGCGGGCACGGGTGGGCCAGGTGGCGACTGACGGCCTTACGGACGAGACCGATCCCGACGCGGAGCCCATTCCGGTCCATCGACTCCAGACTGCGGCGGGCAGCGGCGCTTTCAACCTGGACGAGACGGTCAAGACCTACGCCTACTTTCGCAGCGAGTGGCTGTTCAGGAAGGGGCTCGCCGCCGACCGCTGTAACATCATCGGCGTCGCGGGAGAGTCGATGGATCCCACGCTGCCCGACGGCTGCGTCATCCTTGTCGACCGCAACCGAACCAAGCGGTACCGGGGACACATCTTCGTGGTACGCACGGAGGACGGCCTGGTGGTCAAGCGCGCGGGCAAGGACGAGGGCGGCGGCTGGCAGCTGGTTAGCGATCACCCTGAGTGGAAACCGCAGCCGTGGCCGGACGGAGCGGAGGTGATTGGAGAAGTGAAATGGATGGCGAGGGAGTTGTGAGGGGGCGCACCGAGGGTTTGGTTGAGCCTAACTTCTCTTGGGGTTTACCCCTTCCGGCGTACGAGCCGCAACCGCTCGACGATCGAGCCCGAATCATGGGCCGCGTCGTCTGGTGGGCGCACACGGATCGGGGGTGAGTGTCAGTGCACCCTGGCCGGACATGATGCGAGATGTTTCACCAGCCGCGATCCCCCCCAGCGGTGAAGGAAGGGAGGGAGGGGCACGATGCGTAAGCTCGCAATTCTTCTGAGCATGGCGGCCAGCGCATCTTGTGCTGAGGCCACAACGGCCCCACAGGATGACGCAGGAGTTAACGAAGGAACGGTCGAATTCACGCTTACGAGATCCTCCGCCAGCGGCGCCCCGGTTGACGGTGCCACGCACGCGATCGTACGAGTGTGGAACCCCTCGTCTGGTTTCAACTTCGCTCAATCCGTTGCGATCCCTGACGCGAGCCAAAGCACCATGGTCACTATGCAGGCTCCAGCCCGCGATGGATATTCGGCTGGCGTACTCGCGGTGGACGGGCCGGTGGGGCCTTCAATACCCAATGTGTTGGCGGCCGGGATCACGGCCGGGATCACCGTCGTGAAAGATCAACAGACGGAAGCCGTCGTTTCGGTCGAGTCCTTGAGTGTCGAGCTAACCGAAGTGCCGGCGCTCTTGACGCCTGGTGAAGAGGCCACGATCCGAGGGCGAGTGATGGGAGCACCCATAGCTGCCGAAGGTCAAGTCCCGATTTGTGTGTAAAAGCGGAGGAAGCTCCTCGCCTTCGGCTAGGCTGCTTGGGCGACCTCCTGTTTCTGGAGGAGTGAGAGGTCGAGGTAACGCCGGTCGCCCCAGACGTGTGTGGTCCTGAGTGCGACGGCCGTGATGAGCCTGAGGGCGCTGGCCCGGTCCGGGAAGGCGCCGGCGGCCTTGATCCTGCGTTTGATCTCGCCGTGCAGCCGCTCGAGGCTGTTGGTGGTACGCAGCCGGGGCCAGTGCGCCTCGGGGAACGCGTAGAACTGCGTCGCTGCCCCGAAGCCCCGCTCCAGGACCTCCACGGCCTCGGGCAGCTCCTTCTTCCAGCGTGCGCCGAACTCGCCCAGGAGCTTCTTCGCCTCGGCGAGTCCGGATGTCTGGAAGATCACCGAGACCTCACGCGCCACGCGCTTGCGTAGGCGGTGGGGGACCCTCGCCCCCACATTACGCTGCAGATGGACCGTACACCTCTGACGGCGTGCCTCGGGCAGGAAGCGGCGGACCGCAGCTGCCAGGCCTGCGTGCTCATCGGCGATCACGAGCTCGACACCGCCGAGGCCGCGGTCCTGGAGTTGCTCGAGGAGCTCCGACCAGCTCTGCTGCGACTCCTCAGCGCCCAGCGTGACGGCCAGGAGCCGTCGGTGACCCTCAGGGCCCACTGCATACGCCACGAGCGCACTCACGTTCTCGACTTTGCGGGCCCAGCGGGCGTCCAAGAACGTGGCGTCCAGGTACAGATAGGGGTGAGGCCCCTCGATCGGCGCACGGCGCAGCCCTTCCACGGCCTCGTCGAGCCGTTTTGCCACACGACTCACCGTCGAGCGCCCAACACGCTCGCCCATCAGCGCCTCGGTGACGTCGCCCATCTTGCGCTGTGACACGCCGCTCACATACGCCTCGACCATCATCTCGTCGAGCTCGGGGCTCCTGCGCTGGTAGCGGCCGATCACGTCGGCCGGCGAACCGTTGTCCCGGCTCCGGGGCATGGCGACCTCGATCTGCCCCAGGCTCGTCAGCAGCCGCCTCAGGTATGTGCCGTTCCTATGGTCCTTCCGGCTTCCCACCCGCTCGAAGCGGCGTGCACCTACCATGGCCTTCAGCTCCTCTTCCAGCACCATCTCGAGCGTCAGCCGGATCGCGCCTCCCTCTCTGCCAACGTACGTGAGACACGGAGCACGCAAAGAAGGTCAAGTCCCGATTTGTGTGTAAAAGCGGAGGAAGCTCCTCGCCTTCGGCTAGGCTGCTTGGGCGACCTCCTGTTTCTGGAGGAGTGAGAGGTCGAGGTAACGCCGGTCGCCCCAGACGTGTGTGGTCCTGAGTGCGACGGCCGTGATGAGCCTGAGGGCGCTGGCCCGGTCCGGGAAGGCGCCGGCGGCCTTGATCCTGCGTTTGATCTCGCCGTGCAGCCGCTCGAGGCTGTTGGTGGTACGCAGCCGGGGCCAGTGCGCCTCGGGGAACGCGTAGAACTGCGTCGCTGCCCCGAAGCCCCGCTCCAGGACCTCCACGGCCTCGGGCAGCTCCTTCTTCCAGCGTGCGCCGAACTCGCCCAGGAGCTTCTTCGCCTCGGCGAGTCCGGATGTCTGGAAGATCACCGAGACCTCACGCGCCACGCGCTTGCGTAGGCGGTGGGGGACCCTCGCCCCCACATTACGCTGCAGATGGACCGTACACCTCTGACGGCGTGCCTCGGGCAGGAAGCGGCGGACCGCAGCTGCCAGGCCTGCGTGCTCATCGGCGATCACGAGCTCGACACCGCCGAGGCCGCGGTCCTGGAGTTGCTCGAGGAGCTCCGACCAGCTCTGCTGCGACTCCTCAGCGCCCAGCGTGACGGCCAGGAGCCGTCGGTGACCCTCAGGGCCCACTGCATACGCCACGAGCGCACTCACGTTCTCGACTTTGCGGGCCCAGCGGGCGTCCAAGAACGTGGCGTCCAGGTACAGATAGGGGTGAGGCCCCTCGATCGGCGCACGGCGCAGCCCTTCCACGGCCTCGTCGAGCCGTTTTGCCACACGACTCACCGTCGAGCGCCCAACACGCTCGCCCATCAGCGCCTCGGTGACGTCGCCCATCTTGCGCTGTGACACGCCGCTCACATACGCCTCGACCATCATCTCGTCGAGCTCGGGGCTCCTGCGCTGGTAGCGGCCGATCACGTCGGCCGGCGAACCGTTGTCCCGGCTCCGGGGCATGGCGACCTCGATCTGCCCCAGGCTCGTCAGCAGCCGCCTCAGGTATGTGCCGTTCCTATGGTCCTTCCGGCTTCCCACCCGCTCGAAGCGGCGTGCACCTACCATGGCCTTCAGCTCCTCTTCCAGCACCATCTCGAGCGTCAGCCGGATCGCGCCTTGAAACAGCTCGCGCAAATCATCGCGTAGCTCGTCTTGCGTGGCCCGACCGATCTCCACAATCTCTTGCATCGGAAGCTCCTCTCCGGTTCCGAGCCTGCTCTGCAGACCCGGACTCCCGGGTTCATGTGACAGTGAACAACAACAGAGGAGCTTCCGTTTTTCTTTCCCTCCTGTCCAGCTTATCCGCTTTTACACAAATCTAGGGACACTACCCGCAAAGAATTAGAGTAGGGCGAAGGCAGAGAAAACGAACATGTTGGGACTGCGAGAGAGAATGGAAGAGAATGGTAGTGCCCCTGGAATCGGGGAGGCCAAGCGAAGCGCGGCAGCTCCTGCGGACCCGGAGGTAGTAGATAGGCCGCTACGCCGGCGGTTCAGTCCATCGTACAAGCTGCGGATCGTCGAAGAAGCGGACCGGTGCACCGAGCCCGGCGAGGTGGGTCAGCTCCTGCGGCGCGAGGGCCTGTACTCGTCGCACCTGACGACGTGGCGCAAGGCGGCGCATAGCGGGTCGCTGAAGGCCCTGTCGAAGAAACGCGGCCGCAAGCCGGAGCGGAATCCGCTGGATGAGAAGGTACGCAAGCTGGAGCGGCAAAACGCACGGCTCGAGAATGAGCTCAGGAAGGCACACCTGATCATCGACGTGCAGGGAAAAGTTGCGGGGCTGCTGGGGATAAGCCTCGACGACGGGACGAACTCTTGAAGGCGGCCGATGAGCTGGCTAAGCACGTCGGTGTAAAACCGGCGTGCGCGGCTCTCGAGGTCTCCCGATCGACGTTCTACCGTCGTCGAGGCCCATCGACCGGGCAACGGCAGCCCCGCCCGACGCCCGCCCGGGCATTGAGCGAGACGGAACGAGGCGAGGTCTTCGACACGCTGTGTTCGGAGCGGTTCGTGGACCGCTCACCCGCCGAGGTGGTGGCCACGCTGCTCGACGAAGAGGTCTACCTGTGCAGCGAACGCACGATGTATCGTGTTCTGGCCTCCGAGGTGCCGGTTCAGGAACGCCGGGCGCAGCGCACCCATCCCGAGTACAAGAAGCCCGAGTTGATGGCCACGGCGCCGAACCAGGTGTGGTCCTGGGATATCACGCGGCTACTCGGGCCGAAGAAGTGGAGCTATTACTACCTCTACGTCATCATGGACATCTACAGCCGCTACGTCGTGGGCTGGATGGTGGCGGACCGGGAGAACTCGGCCCTGGCCGGCCGGTTGATCCAGCAGAGCTGCCTGAAGCATGGCGTCCAGCCCCGGGTCCTGACCCTGCACTCGGATCGGGGAGCTCCAATGACGAGCCAATGCACCGCTCAACTTCTCGCTGACCTCGGCGTGACTCGCTCGTTGAGCCGGCCTCAGGTGTCGGATGACAACCCGTTTTCCGAGGCTCAGTTCAAAACCTTGAAGTACCATCCCTCGTTTCCCGGGCGGTTCGGGGATCAGGGCCAGGCCAAGACGTTGTGTCGATCGTTCTTCCGCTGGTACAATGCCGAGCACCGCCATGGCGGTATCTCGATGCTAACCCCCGAGCAGGTCCACTTCGGGAACGCCGATCAGGTCATTGCCGGCAGGAAATCCGTGCTCCGCGAAGCATGGGCCGCTCATCCCGAACGCTTCGTCACAGGTGTGCCGAAGCCCAAACCGCTCCCGGAGGCCGTCTACATCAATCCTCCCATCCCTTCCCTCACCACACAGGATATTGCTCTCTAATTAATCCCGTAGAGTGTCCCATTGTCGTTGACAGGTTCCGCCTTGAAACAGCTCGCGCAAATCATCGCGTAGCTCGTCTTGCGTGGCCCGACCGATCTCCACAATCTCTTGCATCGGAAGCTCCTCTCCGGTTCCGAGCCTGCTCTGCAGACCCGGACTCCCGGGTTCATGTGACAGTGAACAACAACAGAGGAGCTTCCGTTTTTCTTTCCCTCCTGTCCAGCTTATCCGCTTTTACACAAATCTAGGGACACTACCGCTGCCGAACGCTTTGGAGTGACGCTCTGTATTAGGACGGAGAAGTTTTCGGCGAGCCCCTGCGCCGCGGCAACCGCCCCAGGCGGAACGCTAACGGAGGCCGATTTCTCGGTGACTTTCAACGCCCCTACTGCGTTGGCGGATACGGCCGCATGGTTTCAATTCGTCTTTGGCGTCGACGGTAGAGACACGTGGTGGCCTGACGGGACCCTCTCTGCCAACGTACGTGAGACACGGAGCACGCAAAGAATTAGAGTAGGGCGAAGGCAGAGAAAACGAACATGTTGGGACTGCGAGAGAGAATGGAAGAGAATGGTAGTGCCCCTGGAATCGGGGAGGCCAAGCGAAGCGCGGCAGCTCCTGCGGACCCGGAGGTAGTAGATAGGCCGCTACGCCGGCGGTTCAGTCCATCGTACAAGCTGCGGATCGTCGAAGAAGCGGACCGGTGCACCGAGCCCGGCGAGGTGGGTCAGCTCCTGCGGCGCGAGGGCCTGTACTCGTCGCACCTGACGACGTGGCGCAAGGCGGCGCATAGCGGGTCGCTGAAGGCCCTGTCGAAGAAACGCGGCCGCAAGCCGGAGCGGAATCCGCTGGATGAGAAGGTACGCAAGCTGGAGCGGCAAAACGCACGGCTCGAGAATGAGCTCAGGAAGGCACACCTGATCATCGACGTGCAGGGAAAAGTTGCGGGGCTGCTGGGGATAAGCCTCGACGACGGGACGAACTCTTGAAGGCGGCCGATGAGCTGGCTAAGCACGTCGGTGTAAAACCGGCGTGCGCGGCTCTCGAGGTCTCCCGATCGACGTTCTACCGTCGTCGAGGCCCATCGACCGGGCAACGGCAGCCCCGCCCGACGCCCGCCCGGGCATTGAGCGAGACGGAACGAGGCGAGGTCTTCGACACGCTGTGTTCGGAGCGGTTCGTGGACCGCTCACCCGCCGAGGTGGTGGCCACGCTGCTCGACGAAGAGGTCTACCTGTGCAGCGAACGCACGATGTATCGTGTTCTGGCCTCCGAGGTGCCGGTTCAGGAACGCCGGGCGCAGCGCACCCATCCCGAGTACAAGAAGCCCGAGTTGATGGCCACGGCGCCGAACCAGGTGTGGTCCTGGGATATCACGCGGCTACTCGGGCCGAAGAAGTGGAGCTATTACTACCTCTACGTCATCATGGACATCTACAGCCGCTACGTCGTGGGCTGGATGGTGGCGGACCGGGAGAACTCGGCCCTGGCCGGCCGGTTGATCCAGCAGAGCTGCCTGAAGCATGGCGTCCAGCCCCGGGTCCTGACCCTGCACTCGGATCGGGGAGCTCCAATGACGAGCCAATGCACCGCTCAACTTCTCGCTGACCTCGGCGTGACTCGCTCGTTGAGCCGGCCTCAGGTGTCGGATGACAACCCGTTTTCCGAGGCTCAGTTCAAAACCTTGAAGTACCATCCCTCGTTTCCCGGGCGGTTCGGGGATCAGGGCCAGGCCAAGACGTTGTGTCGATCGTTCTTCCGCTGGTACAATGCCGAGCACCGCCATGGCGGTATCTCGATGCTAACCCCCGAGCAGGTCCACTTCGGGAACGCCGATCAGGTCATTGCCGGCAGGAAATCCGTGCTCCGCGAAGCATGGGCCGCTCATCCCGAACGCTTCGTCACAGGTGTGCCGAAGCCCAAACCGCTCCCGGAGGCCGTCTACATCAATCCTCCCATCCCTTCCCTCACCACACAGGATATTGCTCTCTAATTAATCCCGTAGAGTGTCCCATTGTCGTTGACAGGTTCCGGGAATCTGGCAGCCGTATTGCGGATCCCCTCACTTGTCCTGGGGGACACGCTTTTCCGATTGCCTCTTGAGGTGAACACCGGAGGGATCTCCATCATCTTCTGATGACCCTCCGCGACTGGACCGACCCCCGCCCCACGGACGACCAACGGATTTGAATGGGTGAAGCCCGGCAACCGCGAGAAGGGCCTTGGCTACTTTGGCCGCCGCATCTGTGGGCCGGGAAGACGTTGCGGGGATCAAGGTGAGGCGGAACAGCAAGGCTATTACCAAACTCAAGGCTGATGCAGAGCATCTGCTCGACAACTATCGTGAGACGGTAACGACCCTCGCGATAATGGAGCCGATGGTGTCCAACAGCGCCGTGCGAGAGTCGTGCGGCCGCGGCGATGCGCACTGGGGCTTCCTAATCGTGCGTAGCACTCTTTTCCTCAACGTGGTTCTGCGTATTGCCAAGCTTGTCTTTGATAAATATTCCAGTACTCCGAGTGTCCATACGATCGTGGATGAAGTCATGCATCCCGGGGTAGCCGGGATTCTGAAGAACGAATACGTGGATGGGTACTGTGCCGTCGACTCTTCGAGCGATAGATCGCTTCACGAGGGTGAGTTTGACAGCCACTTGAACGAACTGCGGTCCCTAGCACAGGAAGTCAAAGCCGATCCGTTGTTCCTGTGCGCAAAGAAGGTGCGAGACAAGTCCATTGCTCACTGGGAAGTGGTATATAGGAACGGCAAGTATGAGTTATATGATATTAGCCAACACGACCTGAAGTGGACATCACCGCGAGACATGATTGAGAGGCTTAGGCCGGTCATTCACAAGGTTAGTCTAGGGTCTGTTAACACTAAGGGCAATTTGTAGTATATTGGGGCTATGAAAATCACAGAGTCCCAATATCGTCGGATAGAGGCTTGCTTTCCGCATCAGCGCGGCAATGTGAGCATCTCCAATCTCGAAGTGCTTAACGCGATCCTGTATGTGGCCGAACACGGCTGCAAATGGCGGGGGTTGCCTCCGCGTTTCGGTAACTGGCATACGATCTACACCCGAATGAATCGCTGGGCCAGGGCAGGTGTGCTGGATCGTGTCTTTGCGGCCCTGCAAGACGAGCAAATTATCCGGATCAAGATCCAAGCTCTGTCGATCGACAGTACCATCGTCAAGGTGCACCCTGATGGCACCGGCGCTCTAAAAAAAACGGCCCGCAGGCCATCGGCAAGTCGCGTGGAGGCTGGACCACCAAGATTCATATGGTTGCCGCAGATGCTCGAACCGCGATAACCTTCTCGCTATCGCCAGGCCACAAGCACGACGCGCCGGAAGGACGGGAACTGCTACGCACGTTGAAGCCGGTACATTCCACAGTGTCCATGATCATGGACCGGGCGTACGAGGGGGGCGAAACACGGCAATTGGTGTTGGAGCTGGGGTTTACGCCGGTCGTGCCACCCAAGCAGGGCCGTGTTAACCCGTGGCAGTATGACCGAGTCATGTATCGCCGTCGTAACGAAATAGAGCGGTTATTTCGGCGACTCAAAGGCTTCAGAAGAATCTTCTCCCGCTTTGACAAGCTCGACGTGATGTTTACCGCCTTCATCCACTTCGCGCTCATCGTCGAAGCCCTCAGATAGTGTTAACAGGCCCTAGTAGTCCGCGGTGCGTCATTCGAGTGGGAATCCCTCAAATCCGGTAGTGAAGGCATAGCTGACGGCTACTGGGCGGCGGCGTGTGCCGCTGGACAGCACGACGCAGCCCCCTGAAGACCGCCGCCGCTGCTGAGAGATGGTGGGTCGCGTCGTCTGGTGGGCGCACACGGATAAGGGGTGAGGTCAAGTCCCGATTTGTGTGTAAAAGCGGAGGAAGCTCCTCGCCTTCGGCTAGGCTGCTTGGGGGTCAAGTCCCGATTTGTGTGTAAAAGCGGAGGAAGCTCCTCGCCTTCGGCTAGGCTGCTTGGGCGACCTCCTGTTTCTGGAGGAGTGAGAGGTCGAGGTAACGCCGGTCGCCCCAGACGTGTGTGGTCCTGAGTGCGACGGCCGTGATGAGCCTGAGGGCGCTGGCCCGGTCCGGGAAGGCGCCGGCGGCCTTGATCCTGCGTTTGATCTCGCCGTGCAGCCGCTCGAGGCTGTTGGTGGTACGCAGCCGGGGCCAGTGCGCCTCGGGGAACGCGTAGAACTGCGTCGCTGCCCCGAAGCCCCGCTCCAGGACCTCCACGGCCTCGGGCAGCTCCTTCTTCCAGCGTGCGCCGAACTCGCCCAGGAGCTTCTTCGCCTCGGCGAGTCCGGATGTCTGGAAGATCACCGAGACCTCACGCGCCACGCGCTTGCGTAGGCGGTGGGGGACCCTCGCCCCCACATTACGCTGCAGATGGACCGTACACCTCTGACGGCGTGCCTCGGGCAGGAAGCGGCGGACCGCAGCTGCCAGGCCTGCGTGCTCATCGGCGATCACGAGCTCGACACCGCCGAGGCCGCGGTCCTGGAGTTGCTCGAGGAGCTCCGACCAGCTCTGCTGCGACTCCTCAGCGCCCAGCGTGACGGCCAGGAGCCGTCGGTGACCCTCAGGGCCCACTGCATACGCCACGAGCGCACTCACGTTCTCGACTTTGCGGGCCCAGCGGGCGTCCAAGAACGTGGCGTCCAGGTACAGATAGGGGTGAGGCCCCTCGATCGGCGCACGGCGCAGCCCTTCCACGGCCTCGTCGAGCCGTTTTGCCACACGACTCACCGTCGAGCGCCCAACACGCTCGCCCATCAGCGCCTCGGTGACGTCGCCCATCTTGCGCTGTGACACGCCGCTCACATACGCCTCGACCATCATCTCGTCGAGCTCGGGGCTCCTGCGCTGGTAGCGGCCGATCACGTCGGCCGGCGAACCGTTGTCCCGGCTCCGGGGCATGGCGACCTCGATCTGCCCCAGGCTCGTCAGCAGCCGCCTCAGGTATGTGCCGTTCCTATGGTCCTTCCGGCTTCCCACCCGCTCGAAGCGGCGTGCACCTACCATGGC
The DNA here is from genome assembly GCA_965248195.1 of Longimicrobiales bacterium. Taxonomy (GTDB): domain Bacteria; phylum Gemmatimonadota; class Gemmatimonadetes; order Longimicrobiales; family Gaopeijiaceae; genus UBA822. The sequence goes on from CBDFIQ010000001.1 coordinate 1,473,641, forward strand.
CTTCAGCTCCTCTTCCAGCACCATCTCGAGCGTCAGCCGGATCGCGCCTTGAAACAGCTCGCGCAAATCATCGCGTAGCTCGTCTTGCGTGGCCCGACCGATCTCCACAATCTCTTGCATCGGAAGCTCCTCTCCGGTTCCGAGCCTGCTCTGCAGACCCGGACTCCCGGGTTCATGTGACAGTGAACAACAACAGAGGAGCTTCCGTTTTTCTTTCCCTCCTGTCCAGCTTATCCGCTTTTACACAAATCTAGGGACACTACCCTGCTTGGGCGACCTCCTGTTTCTGGAGGAGTGAGAGGTCGAGGTAACGCCGGTCGCCCCAGACGTGTGTGGTCCTGAGTGCGACGGCCGTGATGAGCCTGAGGGCGCTGGCCCGGTCCGGGAAGGCGCCGGCGGCCTTGATCCTGCGTTTGATCTCGCCGTGCAGCCGCTCGAGGCTGTTGGTGGTACGCAGCCGGGGCCAGTGCGCCTCGGGGAACGCGTAGAACTGCGTCGCTGCCCCGAAGCCCCGCTCCAGGACCTCCACGGCCTCGGGCAGCTCCTTCTTCCAGCGTGCGCCGAACTCGCCCAGGAGCTTCTTCGCCTCGGCGAGTCCGGATGTCTGGAAGATCACCGAGACCTCACGCGCCACGCGCTTGCGTAGGCGGTGGGGGACCCTCGCCCCCACATTACGCTGCAGATGGACCGTACACCTCTGACGGCGTGCCTCGGGCAGGAAGCGGCGGACCGCAGCTGCCAGGCCTGCGTGCTCATCGGCGATCACGAGCTCGACACCGCCGAGGCCGCGGTCCTGGAGTTGCTCGAGGAGCTCCGACCAGCTCTGCTGCGACTCCTCAGCGCCCAGCGTGACGGCCAGGAGCCGTCGGTGACCCTCAGGGCCCACTGCATACGCCACGAGCGCACTCACGTTCTCGACTTTGCGGGCCCAGCGGGCGTCCAAGAACGTGGCGTCCAGGTACAGATAGGGGTGAGGCCCCTCGATCGGCGCACGGCGCAGCCCTTCCACGGCCTCGTCGAGCCGTTTTGCCACACGACTCACCGTCGAGCGCCCAACACGCTCGCCCATCAGCGCCTCGGTGACGTCGCCCATCTTGCGCTGTGACACGCCGCTCACATACGCCTCGACCATCATCTCGTCGAGCTCGGGGCTCCTGCGCTGGTAGCGGCCGATCACGTCGGCCGGCGAACCGTTGTCCCGGCTCCGGGGCATGGCGACCTCGATCTGCCCCAGGCTCGTCAGCAGCCGCCTCAGGTATGTGCCGTTCCTATGGTCCTTCCGGCTTCCCACCCGCTCGAAGCGGCGTGCACCTACCATGGCCTTCAGCTCCTCTTCCAGCACCATCTCGAGCGTCAGCCGGATCGCGCCTTGAAACAGCTCGCGCAAATCATCGCGTAGCTCGTCTTGCGTGGCCCGACCGATCTCCACAATCTCTTGCATCGGAAGCTCCTCTCCGGTTCCGAGCCTGCTCTGCAGACCCGGACTCCCGGGTTCATGTGACAGTGAACAACAACAGAGGAGCTTCCGTTTTTCTTTCCCTCCTGTCCAGCTTATCCGCTTTTACACAAATCTAGGGACACTACCCGGGGTGAGGGGGTGGGGAGTCAGGTCATGTGGAGGACGCTGTGAGCCGGACGCGACACCTGGTGCAGCCGTACCGTGAGGTTGAAGAAGCGTTACTTGCAGGGCGGTCACCCGCGGGGTGGTCGTTCTCGTGTTCAGCGATGATCTGTCCACGGCTACGGCACCCTGGCTTCCCCAGCCAAGAAACCAAGTCCCGCCTCTCGCTGTGCCTCGGCTGCTTGCTCGATTCCGAGGCAAGCGCGATTGTTGACTATGGTACCTTGGGTCGATTTTGCAGACGTGGACGACAGCGAAGACTTCTTGCCCTTTAGGGAAGACAAGGCGACACAGGTTGCATCCCGCTTCATCGAGAAAGAGGGCGGGAGCATTCGCATCCTCAAGCTCGTCAAGCTGGTGTACCTCACGGACCGCACGAGTCTGCTGCGATTCGGCAGGCCAGTGACTTTTGACGAATTCTACTCCTTGCCCTACGGCCCCATTCCGAGTTCGACGCTCGACCGCATCAACTCTTATGGGTTCGAGGACTCTGTCTGGAAGCGGTTCATCAGCCTACGCGAGGGGAACGGAACCTGTCAACGACAATGGGACACTCTACGGGATTAATTAGAGAGCAATATCCTGTGTGGTGAGGGAAGGGATGGGAGGATTGATGTAGACGGCCTCCGGGAGCGGTTTGGGCTTCGGCACACCTGTGACGAAGCGTTCGGGATGAGCGGCCCATGCTTCGCGGAGCACGGATTTCCTGCCGGCAATGACCTGATCGGCGTTCCCGAAGTGGACCTGCTCGGGGGTTAGCATCGAGATACCGCCATGGCGGTGCTCGGCATTGTACCAGCGGAAGAACGATCGACACAACGTCTTGGCCTGGCCCTGATCCCCGAACCGCCCGGGAAACGAGGGATGGTACTTCAAGGTTTTGAACTGAGCCTCGGAAAACGGGTTGTCATCCGACACCTGAGGCCGGCTCAACGAGCGAGTCACGCCGAGGTCAGCGAGAAGTTGAGCGGTGCATTGGCTCGTCATTGGAGCTCCCCGATCCGAGTGCAGGGTCAGGACCCGGGGCTGGACGCCATGCTTCAGGCAGCTCTGCTGGATCAACCGGCCGGCCAGGGCCGAGTTCTCCCGGTCCGCCACCATCCAGCCCACGACGTAGCGGCTGTAGATGTCCATGATGACGTAGAGGTAGTAATAGCTCCACTTCTTCGGCCCGAGTAGCCGCGTGATATCCCAGGACCACACCTGGTTCGGCGCCGTGGCCATCAACTCGGGCTTCTTGTACTCGGGATGGGTGCGCTGCGCCCGGCGTTCCTGAACCGGCACCTCGGAGGCCAGAACACGATACATCGTGCGTTCGCTGCACAGGTAGACCTCTTCGTCGAGCAGCGTGGCCACCACCTCGGCGGGTGAGCGGTCCACGAACCGCTCCGAACACAGCGTGTCGAAGACCTCGCCTCGTTCCGTCTCGCTCAATGCCCGGGCGGGCGTCGGGCGGGGCTGCCGTTGCCCGGTCGATGGGCCTCGACGACGGTAGAACGTCGATCGGGAGACCTCGAGAGCCGCGCACGCCGGTTTTACACCGACGTGCTTAGCCAGCTCATCGGCCGCCTTCAAGAGTTCGTCCCGTCGTCGAGGCTTATCCCCAGCAGCCCCGCAACTTTTCCCTGCACGTCGATGATCAGGTGTGCCTTCCTGAGCTCATTCTCGAGCCGTGCGTTTTGCCGCTCCAGCTTGCGTACCTTCTCATCCAGCGGATTCCGCTCCGGCTTGCGGCCGCGTTTCTTCGACAGGGCCTTCAGCGACCCGCTATGCGCCGCCTTGCGCCACGTCGTCAGGTGCGACGAGTACAGGCCCTCGCGCCGCAGGAGCTGACCCACCTCGCCGGGCTCGGTGCACCGGTCCGCTTCTTCGACGATCCGCAGCTTGTACGATGGACTGAACCGCCGGCGTAGCGGCCTATCTACTACCTCCGGGTCCGCAGGAGCTGCCGCGCTTCGCTTGGCCTCCCCGATTCCAGCGGAACCTGTCAACGACAATGGGACACTCTACGGGATTAATTAGAGAGCAATATCCTGTGTGGTGAGGGAAGGGATGGGAGGATTGATGTAGACGGCCTCCGGGAGCGGTTTGGGCTTCGGCACACCTGTGACGAAGCGTTCGGGATGAGCGGCCCATGCTTCGCGGAGCACGGATTTCCTGCCGGCAATGACCTGATCGGCGTTCCCGAAGTGGACCTGCTCGGGGGTTAGCATCGAGATACCGCCATGGCGGTGCTCGGCATTGTACCAGCGGAAGAACGATCGACACAACGTCTTGGCCTGGCCCTGATCCCCGAACCGCCCGGGAAACGAGGGATGGTACTTCAAGGTTTTGAACTGAGCCTCGGAAAACGGGTTGTCATCCGACACCTGAGGCCGGCTCAACGAGCGAGTCACGCCGAGGTCAGCGAGAAGTTGAGCGGTGCATTGGCTCGTCATTGGAGCTCCCCGATCCGAGTGCAGGGTCAGGACCCGGGGCTGGACGCCATGCTTCAGGCAGCTCTGCTGGATCAACCGGCCGGCCAGGGCCGAGTTCTCCCGGTCCGCCACCATCCAGCCCACGACGTAGCGGCTGTAGATGTCCATGATGACGTAGAGGTAGTAATAGCTCCACTTCTTCGGCCCGAGTAGCCGCGTGATATCCCAGGACCACACCTGGTTCGGCGCCGTGGCCATCAACTCGGGCTTCTTGTACTCGGGATGGGTGCGCTGCGCCCGGCGTTCCTGAACCGGCACCTCGGAGGCCAGAACACGATACATCGTGCGTTCGCTGCACAGGTAGACCTCTTCGTCGAGCAGCGTGGCCACCACCTCGGCGGGTGAGCGGTCCACGAACCGCTCCGAACACAGCGTGTCGAAGACCTCGCCTCGTTCCGTCTCGCTCAATGCCCGGGCGGGCGTCGGGCGGGGCTGCCGTTGCCCGGTCGATGGGCCTCGACGACGGTAGAACGTCGATCGGGAGACCTCGAGAGCCGCGCACGCCGGTTTTACACCGACGTGCTTAGCCAGCTCATCGGCCGCCTTCAAGAGTTCGTCCCGTCGTCGAGGCTTATCCCCAGCAGCCCCGCAACTTTTCCCTGCACGTCGATGATCAGGTGTGCCTTCCTGAGCTCATTCTCGAGCCGTGCGTTTTGCCGCTCCAGCTTGCGTACCTTCTCATCCAGCGGATTCCGCTCCGGCTTGCGGCCGCGTTTCTTCGACAGGGCCTTCAGCGACCCGCTATGCGCCGCCTTGCGCCACGTCGTCAGGTGCGACGAGTACAGGCCCTCGCGCCGCAGGAGCTGACCCACCTCGCCGGGCTCGGTGCACCGGTCCGCTTCTTCGACGATCCGCAGCTTGTACGATGGACTGAACCGCCGGCGTAGCGGCCTATCTACTACCTCCGGGTCCGCAGGAGCTGCCGCGCTTCGCTTGGCCTCCCCGATTCCAGGGGCACTACCATTCTCTTCCATTCTCTCTCGCAGTCCCAACATGTTCGTTTTCTCTGCCTTCGCCCTACTCTAATTCTTTGCGTGCTCCGTGTCTCACGTACGTTGGCAGAGAGGGCAGGGGCACTACCATTCTCTTCCATTCTCTCTCGCAGTCCCAACATGTTCGTTTTCTCTGCCTTCGCCCTACTCTAATTCTTTGCGTGCTCCGTGTCTCACGTACGTTGGCAGAGAGGGGAACACGGTAAGGCTCGTCGCTCCGGCTAAACCTTCGGATCTGTCGAAGGCGGAGGTAGACCTTATCGACGAGGTCTGGGACGAGTATGGGCGCATTGATGTTGTCGAATACAGCCACCAACTGCCGGAGTGGGAACATCCCCAGGAGAAAGGAAGGCTTAGGATCAGATACGCAGACATCCTGAAAGCGGAAGGGTGGCCTGCAGATGAAATATCCGAACTCTTAGGGGTGCTGAAGGCAGAGAAGGTAGCAACCGACCTCCTGGGATGAATGAACAGGGGCCCGTTGCGTTGCGTATGTGTAGGTACAATATTGCAGGTGCGGCCCCACCAGGTACCGAACCCCCTAACCATCTTAGGGTGAGCGCCGCCACGAAACGGCGAATAGGGCCTGGGGGGCCATGCCCGGCTCATTGATGTGGATTTGCTAGCAGCGCGGGGCTTGGAAGCTCATGGTTCACCGGCTCGCCCGTGGCCCGAAGACGCCATTGTGCGCGGCGAGGTCATGTGGGCTGGGAAGATGCTGTGACGGAGAAGATGCAGCCGCGTCGTCTGGTGGGCGAAGTCCACCTGGCCCTGACGCCCAGGCGCCGTCTCGAAGCGCACGACCGGCTCCTCTGGGGGTCGAGGCCGGACCTTGCGTACATAGCGCTTCACTTTGGTTGTAACTGCCCGGGTAGCCAGCGGCCCGGACCTCCTTGAAGAGCCGTACAGCCGTGAGCTTCGGGTACTCCTTGAGACGCGTGTCGATCAACGGCTTGTACGGATCCAGCTTCGACGGCATCAGACATCTCGGACCGTACCCGACACGCTCTTCGTCCAACTCCCGGTCCAGTTGACCGGTCTCTATCCAGTGGTACACGGTACGGCGACTGACCCCCAGATCCCGGGCGATCACCGCCTTGTTCATCCCCTGCTCGAGGTAATGACGGAGCAGCACGCGCTTCTCCCTTCCGATCATTGCACCTCCACGTTCGCGGTGGAGGCGCCAAGTGAGTGGATCGGCCGGAAGATCGCTCGGGGTGGTGCCTACATCCCCACTCTCCCGCCCGCTAGGTCAAAGCGCCAAGTGTGCAATTTTCGATGGCCACATGTGTGCAATATTGGAAGGCCGCTAACACCCTAGGTGCGATTCCGGATCACGTACGAATTCATGAGAAGTGACACTGACATATAACACTAGATTGACCCCCGTTCCGGACTTCCCCGGGCGGGGGTCGAGTCTTTTCGGTTCCTCTCGGGAAGGTCCCCACTTCAGCGAGTCCAGATCCCATACAAGAAATCCCATTGATATACGCTCCTCTCGGTACGGTTAGGGTCCGAGGGAAGTGTACTCGGGTTGGTGGGGCGTTGGGATGGCTGGATCGGCCGTGTTTAGAACGGAAGATCATCGTCGATAGTGATCATGCCCCTATATGCCAGACAACCGTCGATATGGATCGTAACGCGTACGAGGCCATGGCTTCCGGGGAGTCTGATCGAGGTTCTTTCTTTGTGTACAGGTATGCTCCCGTGCCAATTCATTTGCGACGGTTCGTTGCCGAAGGATTTGAACCACACAGAAATCGGAACCTCAGTGTAGACGGGTCGTGGGAGGTCGATATCCACAAGATTTCCTTCTCGCCCCGACACGTTTTCAACGTAGGGCCACCGCCGCTGGAACAATCCGGCGAACCCAGTACCGATTCTATTTGCCCAGGCACCGTATGGTCCCTTGTTCAGTCCCTGTAGGAGCGTCGTTCTCTCCGCAGCACTACGACAGTAAATGGCTTTGAGTTCGGGGCCCAAAGAGATGCTCCCTGGTATGACCACCTCCGCGTGCCGAGCCTTCTTGATTTCCGCCTTTCCCCTCTCTGCCAACGTACGTGAGACACGGAGCACGCAAAGAATTAGAGTAGGGCGAAGGCAGAGAAAACGAACATGTTGGGACTGCGAGAGAGAATGGAAGAGAATGGTAGTGCCCCTGGAATCGGGGAGGCCAAGCCCTCTCTGCCAACGTACGTGAGACACGGAGCACGCAAAGAATTAGAGTAGGGCGAAGGCAGAGAAAACGAACATGTTGGGACTGCGAGAGAGAATGGAAGAGAATGGTAGTGCCCCTGGAATCGGGGAGGCCAAGCGAAGCGCGGCAGCTCCTGCGGACCCGGAGGTAGTAGATAGGCCGCTACGCCGGCGGTTCAGTCCATCGTACAAGCTGCGGATCGTCGAAGAAGCGGACCGGTGCACCGAGCCCGGCGAGGTGGGTCAGCTCCTGCGGCGCGAGGGCCTGTACTCGTCGCACCTGACGACGTGGCGCAAGGCGGCGCATAGCGGGTCGCTGAAGGCCCTGTCGAAGAAACGCGGCCGCAAGCCGGAGCGGAATCCGCTGGATGAGAAGGTACGCAAGCTGGAGCGGCAAAACGCACGGCTCGAGAATGAGCTCAGGAAGGCACACCTGATCATCGACGTGCAGGGAAAAGTTGCGGGGCTGCTGGGGATAAGCCTCGACGACGGGACGAACTCTTGAAGGCGGCCGATGAGCTGGCTAAGCACGTCGGTGTAAAACCGGCGTGCGCGGCTCTCGAGGTCTCCCGATCGACGTTCTACCGTCGTCGAGGCCCATCGACCGGGCAACGGCAGCCCCGCCCGACGCCCGCCCGGGCATTGAGCGAGACGGAACGAGGCGAGGTCTTCGACACGCTGTGTTCGGAGCGGTTCGTGGACCGCTCACCCGCCGAGGTGGTGGCCACGCTGCTCGACGAAGAGGTCTACCTGTGCAGCGAACGCACGATGTATCGTGTTCTGGCCTCCGAGGTGCCGGTTCAGGAACGCCGGGCGCAGCGCACCCATCCCGAGTACAAGAAGCCCGAGTTGATGGCCACGGCGCCGAACCAGGTGTGGTCCTGGGATATCACGCGGCTACTCGGGCCGAAGAAGTGGAGCTATTACTACCTCTACGTCATCATGGACATCTACAGCCGCTACGTCGTGGGCTGGATGGTGGCGGACCGGGAGAACTCGGCCCTGGCCGGCCGGTTGATCCAGCAGAGCTGCCTGAAGCATGGCGTCCAGCCCCGGGTCCTGACCCTGCACTCGGATCGGGGAGCTCCAATGACGAGCCAATGCACCGCTCAACTTCTCGCTGACCTCGGCGTGACTCGCTCGTTGAGCCGGCCTCAGGTGTCGGATGACAACCCGTTTTCCGAGGCTCAGTTCAAAACCTTGAAGTACCATCCCTCGTTTCCCGGGCGGTTCGGGGATCAGGGCCAGGCCAAGACGTTGTGTCGATCGTTCTTCCGCTGGTACAATGCCGAGCACCGCCATGGCGGTATCTCGATGCTAACCCCCGAGCAGGTCCACTTCGGGAACGCCGATCAGGTCATTGCCGGCAGGAAATCCGTGCTCCGCGAAGCATGGGCCGCTCATCCCGAACGCTTCGTCACAGGTGTGCCGAAGCCCAAACCGCTCCCGGAGGCCGTCTACATCAATCCTCCCATCCCTTCCCTCACCACACAGGATATTGCTCTCTAATTAATCCCGTAGAGTGTCCCATTGTCGTTGACAGGTTCCGAAGCGAAGCGCGGCAGCTCCTGCGGACCCGGAGGTAGTAGATAGGCCGCTACGCCGGCGGTTCAGTCCATCGTACAAGCTGCGGATCGTCGAAGAAGCGGACCGGTGCACCGAGCCCGGCGAGGTGGGTCAGCTCCTGCGGCGCGAGGGCCTGTACTCGTCGCACCTGACGACGTGGCGCAAGGCGGCGCATAGCGGGTCGCTGAAGGCCCTGTCGAAGAAACGCGGCCGCAAGCCGGAGCGGAATCCGCTGGATGAGAAGGTACGCAAGCTGGAGCGGCAAAACGCACGGCTCGAGAATGAGCTCAGGAAGGCACACCTGATCATCGACGTGCAGGGAAAAGTTGCGGGGCTGCTGGGGATAAGCCTCGACGACGGGACGAACTCTTGAAGGCGGCCGATGAGCTGGCTAAGCACGTCGGTGTAAAACCGGCGTGCGCGGCTCTCGAGGTCTCCCGATCGACGTTCTACCGTCGTCGAGGCCCATCGACCGGGCAACGGCAGCCCCGCCCGACGCCCGCCCGGGCATTGAGCGAGACGGAACGAGGCGAGGTCTTCGACACGCTGTGTTCGGAGCGGTTCGTGGACCGCTCACCCGCCGAGGTGGTGGCCACGCTGCTCGACGAAGAGGTCTACCTGTGCAGCGAACGCACGATGTATCGTGTTCTGGCCTCCGAGGTGCCGGTTCAGGAACGCCGGGCGCAGCGCACCCATCCCGAGTACAAGAAGCCCGAGTTGATGGCCACGGCGCCGAACCAGGTGTGGTCCTGGGATATCACGCGGCTACTCGGGCCGAAGAAGTGGAGCTATTACTACCTCTACGTCATCATGGATATCTACAGCCGCTACGTCGTGGGCTGGATGGTGGCGGACCGGGAGAACTCGGCCCTGGCCGGCCGGTTGATCCAGCAGAGCTGCCTGAAGCATGGCGTCCAGCCCCGGGTCCTGACCCTGCACTCGGATCGGGGAGCTCCAATGACGAGCCAATGCACCGCTCAACTTCTCGCTGACCTCGGCGTGACTCGCTCGTTGAGCCGGCCTCAGGTGTCGGATGACAACCCGTTTTCCGAGGCTCAGTTCAAAACCTTGAAGTACCATCCCTCGTTTCCCGGGCGGTTCGGGGATCAGGGCCAGGCCAAGACGTTGTGTCGATCGTTCTTCCGCTGGTACAATGCCGAGCACCGCCATGGCGGTATCTCGATGCTAACCCCCGAGCAGGTCCACTTCGGGAACGCCGATCAGGTCATTGCCGGCAGGAAATCCGTGCTCCGTGAAGCATGGGCCGCTCATCCCGAACGCTTCGTCACAGGTGTGCCGAAGCCCAAACCGCTCCCGGAGGCCGTCTACATCAATCCTCCCATCCCTTCCCTCACCACACAGGATATTGCTCTCTAATTAATCCCGTAGAGTGTCCCATTGTCGTTGACAGGTTCCGTTCTGGACATCGGCATTGGTGAGTCGCTGTAAACGTCAACCCAAGGGATATCATTAACGAAGTAGTCCCGTCGCTCACTATGACCTATATAAGACGCCAATGTCCCCCGAGAGAATCGGGCGTCATCGCGGCTGATGATCTCGACGAGATCGAATAGAAAGAAGACCGGTACCGGACAGTGGCCATTGCCCCTCGTATGTGGAGGTTGGATTCCTTCGTTGACGTACTGCGTTGGGGTACGCGGCCGGAAGTAAAGCCGCACTAGGTCGAGATATTCCTCCTTAGTGCCGGCTATGATTTCGGGATTGGCATTGTCGTTCTTCATGAGGCCGAGGCTCTCAGCCCTGGTCCGTGAATAGAGCACGTTCGTGTTTAGGACCGATGTCGCGTTCCGAATGTCGGTGAAGTGGTAGACGTACTTCGGCCACCAGGCCCTACCCTCGGACTTTAGCTTACCTGACCATTTGGCAACATGTGCATCGAGGTCAGGGCGCCAGTCCTTCATTCCCCGGCTGCGATAACCTCGAACTCTGAGGACGCATCGGCCGGCCGCCGGAAGCGTAGCTGGAGCCCCTGTGACGGTCGCTGGTGAAATTCACCGTAATCCTCAGCAAGCTCCACCCGGCCGATATAGGGTAGCTCTGCCAGGAGAGGGAAGACGAGGGAGTACTCACGACCGATGCGGCCAGGAGCTTCGCTCGATCTAACCGTACCTGCGGCCTCCATACGACTCCAGAGGAGGTCTACATCCTCCACAGGGATATGTACGCGGCTTCCACTTCGGCGATCAAATATGAGGTTGTCCCCCGTGACCTCGACCAGTTGGTACGGGGTCTCCGTTGTGAACGTACGAAGGTCTAGGTTTCGGTCGGATAGCTGTCTCAAGTCCTCCCACAACTCTCCGAAAGTCCCAGGGGTAGGTGCGGATTCAAATAAGTCCGGCCACTCATGCTCAGGGACGAAGCTGGTTCCTTCCCGTCGGAGATGTATGAAGACCGGTATAGGGAGTTTGCCTAGGTACGACTCCATCAACGGTCTGACCTGCGTGTCGAAGTCCAAGCCGCCGTTCCCACAACCCAAGAGCGGAAAAGAAATGCTATCGATGCCGCGCTCAGCATAGGTATGTACAAACTTGTCGAGGCCCGCTTCGACGTATTCCGGCTTCGAGGGCCTTCGCCAGCTTTCCTTGGTCGGAAAGTTGAGTACCCATCGATTGGGCGTCCGGTAGAGCCATAGCTGCCCCACCTTGAACCGCCCGGAATCACAAAAATCCTTATACGCCTTAAACATTGGCGGGTAGCGTTTCTTGAAATCTAAGGCCACGCCCTTACCCATCACGCCTACGGTGTTAACCGTATTGACGAGTACACGGGCGGGCGAACTAAAGAGGGGACTACTGAGGTAACGAAGCACACGGCCCTCCCGGTCAGGCTACGGAATCGGGGCCCGTAGTCGGTCCCACGTCAGGTTATGGGTATCGGAGTAGAGGTGCAACGGCACAGCTTGTAGACAAAGATATGCCGAATAAAACCCGAAAAGCAAGGATCAATTTCATGAGGCGTTACCGCTACCGTTGTTCCACCCCCCGGCACTCGGGCACCTCGACCCACTCAGTCCAGGGCCGGCGTTGACAACCCATCCCGGACGTGCCGCGCTCGGTAGTACCACGTCCTCCCTGGGGGCGCAGGTCAAGTCCCGAGTTGTGTGTAAAAGTGAGAGGAAGCTCCTCGATGCTTCGGTTAGGCTGCCTTGGCGACCTCCTTCGGTTCGAGAAGCGTGAGATCGAGGTAGCGGCGTTCGCTCCAGACCGCAGTAGTCCTCAGAGCAACCGCGGTGATGAGGCGGAGCGCACTGGCTCGGTCGGGGAAGGCGCCGGCGCTCCGGATTCGACGCTTGATCTCGGTGTGCAGGCGCTCGAGGCTGTTCGTGGTGCGTAGCCTGGCCCAGTGGGGCTCGGGGAACGCGTAGAACTGGGTGGCGGCCGTGAAGCCCCGCTCGAGCACCCTCATTGCCTCGGGGAGTTCGTTGTGCCAGCGCGCCGTGATCTCGGCCAGGCGCTTCTTCGCCTCAGCGAGTCCGGGGGCCCGGAAGATGGCGGCAACCTCGCGCGCCACACGCTTGCGCAGCGGCGGGCGAGCCGCCTTCCCGGCTGCGCGGCACCATCACGTCGATCTGACCCAAGCTCGTGAGCAGGCGCCTGAGGTACGTGCCGTTCCTGTGGTCCTTCTTCCGGCTGCCGACCCGCTCGAAACGACGCGCTCCGACCATCGCCTTCAACTCCTCCTCCAGCACCATCTCGAGCGTCAAACGAATCGCGCCCTGAAACAACGACTTCAAATCCTGCCGTAACTCTTCTTGCGTGGCCCGCTCAACTTCAACCATCTTTTCCATGAGGAAGCTCCTTTCCGGGTCCGGACCTGCTGACGCAGGCCCGGACTCCCCGGGTTCGTGTGATGATGAACATTCACAAGGAGCTTCCTCTCTCTTTCCCGGGCTGTCCACCCTCCCCGGACCCCTCACCCCCTTTTACACAAATATCGCGACACTACCGCGAAATCTTTGAACCGCCTGCAGGAGATGATCGTGGGGTTGGTCTTATGGGATCCGGAGTGTTCACAGCTTCGAGATAAACACCCCAGCCGCGACCCCTGTACCGAGCCCCCTCACGAAACTTCCGATGTGCCCGAAGATCCCACGAGGCAGCGCGTCCCGGAGAAACCCGATCTCCTCTTCGTAGAGTCGGTTCGACTCGGCGAGGATGGCTTTCTCCGCTCGCTCACTCGCCAGGTTCCGCTCCAGCAGGACGACCGCGAACGAGTCTGCTTGATGGAGCGCTGCGGCGCCCCGGAGCTGGGCCCGGAACGCGTCCCGGACGCTCCCCTCGGCGGCCTGCTCCTCCTTGTGCTGCGCTTGGGCAGTCTCCACGAGTGGACGGAGCTCGGGCCGGACGACGGCGTAGAGGCTATCGTGGGTCGCGTCGAGGTCTGTGCCGGCCTCTGCGGCGCGCTCGGAGGCGTCAGCCTCGTCTCGCTCGCCCTGTGCGATCGTGTCCCGGGCCTGAGCGCGCTCGATCCTGAGCGAGTCTTTCACCTGCTCCAGCCAAAGCGAATCCGCGCGAGTGCGCATATGCGCATCTTCGAGCAGCTCCTGGAGTTGCGCCTGCTCTTCGGCCCGGTCGTCTGCGAGTGCCGTGGCCACAGCGAGATCGGACAGTGCCCCGTAGAGCCACCAGCCGAGGACGCCGAGCGCCACGATCAGCACGATCTCGCCCGGCAGGCGAAAGCCCCTCATCGTGGCACCACCGGAAAGATGGTCCTGATCTCGCACTCCGCGAAGTGGGGGTCCTCATGGGAGCCGCCGCCCTTGAGATCGTGGATCGATTCGTGCGAGACCACTTCAGGGCTATTCACTGCGCGCCGGTCCAACATGATCTCGCGTGGTGGAGGAGCGGACCACCCGCCGAACTTTCTCTCGAGCGCATGGAGATCGAGCAAGAAGTCGACGACGTACCAGCGGATCGCGAAGAAATCTCCGCGGAGTCCCGTGCACTCTTCGGCAAGCGAGTAGATGTAGGCGTGCATCGTGGTCGGGTAGAACTCGATCTTGTTCCAGAAGCGTATCTCGGTCCAGCCCGTCTCTGTAGACGCTGACGGAGGCGCTACTGCCGCGAGGGACGGCGGAGCGGATCGCGTGGCGCAGCCGGCGAGAACTATGCTTGCGGCCAACACGAAGGCCGGCGCCCTGCGGTCGTCTCTCCAGAGCAGAACGCAGAGTACGGTGCCCAAGGTCACACAGACCGCCACGAACGCGGCCACGACGGTTTGGAGGGCGGAGCGGATCATGACGCTGTCTGTCTCCGGAGGTAATTGACGCGGGACAGCCACCCGAGCAGGAACTTGCGGGACGCCGTGCGCCGGCGCGTGATCGCCTCGTAGAATGCCAGCCGCGCCCAGAGCATCCGGTTTACGAGTTCGTCCGGCTGTGCGGCACGCACGGCGCCGAGCGTCATGGGTCCGATCTTGCCGTCGTCAGCAACCCTCGCGGCCCGCTGTAGCAGCTTCGCGGCGTTCCTTAGCCCGTGGTTCACGCACGCGTCGAAGTGAGCCCCAGACGCGGGCCAGGGCAGCGCATCGCACTTTCCGGCGACCCAGTATCGCTCGTGGTATATCGCATCCACATCGGCGTCCGAGATCCCGCGTACGTCCTTCTGGGGCAAGCCCTTCGACTTCCGCCATGCGTCATACGTCTTGTGGGTGATCCCCTTGTTCGTGGCACCGCCAGGATCGTCGGGGTCGTTGACGTAACCGCCCTCGAAGCGGAGCGTGACCGGGAGCGCCTGGAGGAAGCCGCTCATAGATCGAAGTCCGCACGACCCGAAGGGAGGTCCATCGGCTCGGTTCCCCGGTACGTACTCACGATGCTCTTCCCACCGGCGACCGTGATCCACGGGGCTGTGATCGAGATGAACGGAACGGGATCATCGAAGTAGATCGCGAGGGCGGCCGACAGCAGAACCACCCACGGGGTGAACTTCCAGAACCGGGAGTTGCGGACCCAGCCGTTCACTTGTCGGCGCCTCCGTTTCCCCCGCCCAACCACGGCACGGACTTGAATCGGAGCTTGGCGGACTTCACGAAGAACTGCGCGTTACGCTGGAACGAGACCGCTTCCTCCCAGAACATCCCGACGGTGGCCGTCATCACCAGCTTCCCCGCCGGATCCCATCCGATGATCTCGAAGGTCATGCCCTCGATGAATGCCGCCATGATCACGACCAAGAAGATCACCAGGAGCTTCAGGACCCCGTTGCGCGCCTTGTCGGCACGGAGCTTGACCTTCGGATCCGCGATCGCGCGCAGCACGCCGGCAGCCCAATCCACGCTCCAAGCACCCAGCAGGAACCAGAACGGAACGCCGAACGCGGCCTGTGTCTGAGTAAGCACAGCCACGAGGGCGCCCATGCCTACTTTTGGGACCGGCGAGTGCGTGACCGTGTCCTGGAGGTAGTGGCCGAAGTAGGCGAAGAACGACTGGGCCGTGTGGGGCTCCAAGCTCCCATCCACTGGCCCGACCCAGGTGCCTTCGTCAATGATGCACATATCACAGACCAGCGTGCGAGAGTGAAGTGACGTACGGACCCTTGGAACCCAGCCTTGTCTTCCTCTTGACCCAGCCAACAAAGGTCTTCCAGGGAGCCATCAGGACCCCCTCTCGGCCTTCGGCTGCCCCTTTGGTACGTGGGCAACCCAGTCTCTCCGGTTTCCACTGAGACGCCTTCTAAACTGTTTTGGTGCGTCAGCCCACCGATAGATGCACAGCGTCTTCATTCCTCTTCACCGATGATCCGCAAGATATCCGCCGACTCGGTCTCCCAATTACGGAGGACCACCGAGAGCTTGTGTTGGTAGTCGTCGACGTTCGCGACGTGCCGCCGGATCGCGGCCATCGTCTGACGTGCGGACTCGTACTTTCCGTGAACCGTCTCGTTCGTCTCGTCTTCGATCGCGTCAAAGAGGAGCGCCTCGAAGGCGGCGACCTGCTCCAGAAGTGGGTGCACGGCAGAGCGTTGCGTCTTGATAGTCGCGGCGATCGAAGCTCGATCGCCTCTGGGCACGGTCGGCGCGAGGAGCTTGGCTTTGAGGAGCGTGGTAGATGGAGAGACTGGCATTTTTAGTACGCCTGTTGTTGTTGGAAACGGCAATATTTGACCTTGACCCACGCGGCTGCGGCATCGCCACCCGTGGAAACCCCCCTCATCGCCCAGACGGCGTTGTATTGTCCGGAATTCGACACCACCTCGCTCACACCGGTGTTCGCCTGCGTGTTGAACCCGCCACCTACGGAAGAGGTCAACGTCGCCAAGGACGCCGGCCCGGCACCGTCAATGTTCCCCTTCATAAGCTTACACGTGCAGGTGTCCCCGGTGTTTTGACGATACATCCGCGCCTCGAACTCCTCGATCCTAACGCCCTCAGGGAGCGGGATCGGCACGATAAAGGTTATGAACGAGTTAGCGGTTAGCGGTTCTACGTTGCCCCCGCTGCCGAGAAGGTAGCTCCCCGAGTTGGCGTTCGGCCCGCCTCCAGACATCGGGAGGAGCAACTCCGTCAGGTGCTCGTCGATCATGCTCGTGTAGTACGAGTTCCCGTGAATCTGCGTCCTGCCGAGTTCGTCCTTCCAGGAGTACTGGAAGCGAATCCCCGCCTCCTCGCCGTCCGGCAGGACCAGAGCTTCAACCCACAGTCCGGAATACGGCGGGTTCGACGGCTCGGTATCCCATACGGCTGAAAACGCGTCCCAGTTGTCGCCCGCCTGCGAGCCGGCACGCTTCGAGAACTGTGGTCCTGGCGCGATGATCGCTTTGGACGGGTCGGTGATGGTGAGCTTCAAGCTGGCCGTGTTTGACTGAGCGTCCCGGTCGAACTCGACTTCCCAGCGCGGCGGAACGAACTCGGTGTCTCCGCGCCGACGCTTGAACGGACCGACGACGGTCCCGCCGGTTTCCGTTAGGACCTTGACCTCGACCTCTTCGCCGATCGACGCCGTTACGAGGTTCGTCGAGCCCGTGCCGTCGAGGACGATCGCGCCGTGTTGTCCCACGAGGTCGCCGTCGTTCACGCTCGGAGTCGGGTCCGCCGGCGTCCCGCCACCTAGCGCCGTCACGTACGCGGTCGAGAAGTCTTCGTCCATCTTCCAGTTAATACGGATCTTCCCGTCGGTGTCGAAGCCGATCCCTAGGCCGGTGAGCTCCGCGATGTCGTCGGCATCGAAGGTATGCACAAATTGCCAAGTCCGACTGACATCGTTGGGGTCCTTAAAGATCACCCGTACCTTGATCGAGGCGTTATGCTTACCGATCAGGCTGATGCTCTCGCCCCTCGTCAACGTGGTGCTCACGCCGATGGTGCCCGTAGAACGGTCCCAGGAGGTCACCCATGTGCCACCGTACCCGCCCGAGTCCGATTTCTGCTGATGCTCTATGGCGGTGACCTTCAACTCCGGGTCCTCGATCGTTATGTCGAGCGATCCCGTCGACCCGCTCTGATCTGGGTCGGCCCGGACGAACGGTCCCTGGGCCGCGTCCGTGAGGGCCTGGCCAATGTCGCCATCCTGGGGATCGGTGACCGCTCGCTGGATCCAGGGCTTGACGAATCCGGCGGGTACTCCCCGCGTCCGGATGAAGGTGTCGACCTGACCGCCGCCGAATTCATGCCGGAAGCCCGTGACGCCGAACGATCGATCCTCCGTATAGTGCACGTCGTTGGCGCCGAAGAGGTAGTAATCGTTCAGTTGGACGGGCCAGAAGCAGAGCGTCTTGATCTCTTGGTTCGCGACCGGGTCTTTCAGATCGAGAAGCGCCTTGTCTAGCATGTTCTGCGCTTCCGTGGACGTGTCGATCGGTGAGTCTTTGGGTTCCTCGATCTCCATCCACTGCCGGCCATATTTCGTGATCGAAGTGGCGTCGGAGGCTGTTACCTGGGCCCGCACATCGCTTGTGTTCGTGTACCACAAAGACAGGGCGTTCCGGATGTCGAGGCGCGATAGGGTGAAGTCAGGCACCGCCTCGTAGCGGTCGGGCTCCCAGGTCCAAGTGGTCGAGGTCGGCGCACGATCGGGATCGTAGAGCGTCAGCCGGAACGAACTCGTGCCGTCGTCCCAACGCGGTTGCACCACCCACCCGGTCAGAGCGGCGAGTTGCTGAAGCGCATCCATCACGGTTGACCGCTGCTGGATGTAGGTCGTGATCAAGAAACTGGGCGAGGTGGGCGTGAAGAGCGTGAGCCCTGTCCACTCCGTGAGGATGTCCTGGATGACATCCTGCATCGCTCTGCCGGGGCCGGTCCCGAGCGTGCGCTCCGCTTCGATCCAACGGTCCGCGATCTCAGCGCCTATCGCGTCGCGTGCCATGACCTGCACGAAATCGTCTTCTACCGTCCACTGGTCGATCACGCCCTGAAAGACGCGCTGCCAGTCACCGCCGGACGGACTCGAGCCGATGGCGACGGTAGCGAACTCGCACCGGATGCCACGGCCTACGTCGATGAGCGGAGCGTAGGCGGATACGGAATTACGGTTCAGCGTCGAGTCCTCATCGAGCGGCGCCAGCGAGTTGCCGCCTTCCTGCTTACGCCAGAAGGTGAACGAGCCCGTGGCCACGATCTGGTCGATCGTCTGGGCTATGCGGCCCGAATGCACCCAATCGATCGAGTCCTGGTTCGTAAGGTCCTGGTAGGTGCCATCCGCGTCTTCGACGAGCACACGAGCGAAGGTGGCAAAGTGGGCGCCCTGCAGGAGCGTCGTCTCGGAACCCGTGACGGTGCGCACGTCAGGCCTCCTGCACGAGGAAGCTCAACCGGACGATGCCAACGCCTTTGTGCTCCCTCTGGATATTGCCCACGAGCACGTTGATAGAGCCCGTTAGATCGCCCGAAGCCGCTAGCGGAGGCGTGCCCTCGAGCGCGGAGACGATGGTATCCGCCGCCGCGGTCGCCATATACGCCGTCATGATCGACCAATTCCCTATGCGTGCCCTCACGGTCGACCGCGCGGAGCCATCGAACGCCCGCCCCCGCCGCCCAATCTCAACGCGAGGGCCCACCGGTCCACTGACCTCTACCGGAATCGTTTGGCCGGCGATGACCAGAAACGCCACGGATCAAATCCTCCGTGCCGTGCGTGTCGTGGTGGCGATCGTCGACGCACCTGTCCGGGCGCGCCATTCGACCTCCTGCTCGAGCCCGTCCATCAGCTCGCGTGGATTCTGTACGCCCTGCAGAACGATGTCGCCTTCGACGGTGATTTGGGGCCTCGCCAAGTCGCCGGCGTCCGAAGCGATTCGAGGCTGGAGTGGACGGCCACCACCATCTCGATCCGTCACCACGGTCGGATCGAGAGCCGTGGTCGCCTGGAACCGACCGAGCGCGACCTTGAAGCCGGCCGGCGCATTGCGTAGGGCTGCCGTCGACCTCTCGACTTCCGTAGCCAACCCGTCCAACGCGCTTTCAGCGAACCCTATGGCGGTCAGGAACTGCCCGAAGTCGAGCTTGCCGAGCAGATCCCGGTCGAACTCACCGAAGCCGGCACGGAACATCTCGAGGAAAGCGTCGAAGTTCTCGGGCGTGAGTCCCTGGAGTACCCGCCCGAATTCGTCGCTGACCTGGCTGGCCAAGAGGTCCATCACGCTCGCAAACTTCTCGCCCGGAGCCTCGATGTCGAAAAGCGCGAACTGCTTCTGCAGCAGCCCGAAGTCGCGGTTGAAGGTGTTGACGTTCCCGAGCGCCGTGATCAGGGTGCCGGAGTCCCGCGAGAGGCTCTGGAAATCCTGTTTCAGGGCTTTGGCGATATCCGCAATATCGTCCAGCGTCAGCCCAAACTTGGCGAGGATCGCCTCAGGAAAGAACTCGGGCAAACCACCCGGCCCGAACACACCCAGATCGTCTATGTCCTCGTCCTCGTCGGCGACACCGTCATCACGAGGCGGGGGGTTCATGATGAGCTCCGCGTGTCTGGCCTGCGCTTCGGTTATCGCATTGAGAGCTTGTAGGGCAGCGTCGAACGGCAGGGTGACTGATACGTCACTCAGGGCATTCAGATCGTCCCCGAGCCGGTCCGCTGCCTCGATGTTCTTCTGGATGGTCGCGGTGTTTATCCGCATCGCCTCGGCGGCCGCCTGGGCCGCCTCCTCGGCAGCCGCCTGGGCCGCGATCTCCTTGTCGCTCGGGCCGAAGAGCCCGCCGATCACCGAACCGAGGCCACTGACCACGCCGGACAGCGCAGTCGAGATGCCACCGCTCAACAGGGTCCCGAGAGCCGTAGAGACGATGGCTTGGGGATCTAGCAGTCCTTTCGCCTGATCCTTTAGGCCCCCGAAGAACGACGTCCCTTTCTCGCCAAACGACGTCCCTTTCTCGCCAAACTCGCCGGCTGCTGCTGTCGCTTCCTCCTGGAGGACGGTGAATCGACGGAGCTTGTCGAGCACCTCCTGGAATTTTTCGTTGGTCGGACCCAGGCCCAAGTCGATCATTTCTTCAAGTGCCGACCGGTAGATGTTCACCTTCGCGCTGACGAGATCGAACTGGCGCCCGAGCGCCGCTTCGAGTTGGTCGGCTTTCGCGAGCGCGGCGTCCAGGCTGTCGACGACGGCTAGCTCGGGAAATTGCTCGGCCAGACTGACGGCGGCGATGTCGCCCTGCATCCCATCGAGCATCTTCTGCCAGCTCGCGGAGATCGCGCCGTCCACTTCGATGATATGAGCCTCGAGCCGATCGTAGTCGAGTTGCATGTCGTCGACGGCGGTTTTCGTCGCGGCGACCATCTCGTCTTGCAGCCGCTTCCCGAGCACCGCCTGCTTGTCTAGGGACGCCTGCTTGGCTAGGAGCGCCTCCTGCTCGTCGAATGTGGATACCGTAGGAGCACCCCTCGGGGATTGCGAATTATTGAGAGCGTCGGTTAGACGTTGAGCATCATCAGCGGCCTGCCTGACCTCGTTATGAAGCTCCCTGATTTCAGCAAGTCGTTGGTTTCGGCTTCGGCTGCTCCCGCTCGAACCGATCCTATCATGTTCACGCTCCGCGTCAGCCAGCTTTCGCCTTGCTTCCGCTTCCTGTTCAATCGCTTCGGCTTCCGTGAGGTCTCCCGTCGCGGCCGTGAACGAGCGCTGACTTGCGGCTGTACCGTCGATGCTCTTTTTCAGAGCCAGGAACAGGCTGGTGACTGTAATGAGCCCCACCAGAATTGCCCCGCCAGGCAGCAGCAGTGAACCAAGCCCACCGAGTGCTGCGGCCCCAAGCAACACGCCCACCGCGATCGTCAGGTTGCCGATAACAACCAGCAGCGGCCCGAGCGCAGCCGTGAGCGCCACCATGCCGATCGCCGTCGTCTGGATGCTCTTCGGCAGCTCGCCGAAGCCCTTGATCATGTCGCGCAGGAATTCGAGCACCGGCTTCGCGGCGTCGGCGATCGCGAGCAGAGCAGGTTTCAGTTGGTCGCCGAGCTCGCCCGCGATGTTGACGATCTTATTGGCTAGAGCCTTGAGCTGGTTGCCCGTCGTCGCATTGAATTTCTCGGCCTCGATCGTGAGCGCGGTGTTCTCGCGCCAAGCCGTGCTCCCGAGATCCAAGCTCTTGCGCATCAGCTCGCCTGCGCCTGAAGCGCGGAGCAGCGCATCGCGCACCCTGATGTTGCCGAATTCGACGGACTTGAGCACCTGGAAGACGTTGACCCCTTCGTCTGACAAACGTCCGAGCCCTTCGATGAACGTGACGAGCGCGTAGGCCGCGTCCGTCTCGAATGACTCGGCGAACTCCGCGCCGCTCATGCCCGCGATCCGGCCGAACTGCTCTAGCTTGTCGCCGCCGTCGCCGACGGCGATCGCCATCTCGGCCATCACCTTGCTCAGAGCCGTACCGCCGGACTCCGCCTCGATGCCTACCGAGGACAGGCTTGCTGCCAGTGCGAGGATTTGATCTTCGGTGAGCCCGATCTGGGTGCCTGCGCCGGCGAGTCGCAGACCCATCGCCACGATTTCTTGTTCTGTCGTGGCGAGATTGTTGCCCAACGCGACGACGGTAGAGCCCAGACGATCGAACGCGTCCTGTGGCATGCCAGTGATGTTCGCGAGGCGTGCCAGGTCGGTGGCCGCTTCGGTGCTCGTGAGGTTGGTCGCCACCCCGAGGTCCGCCATGACGCGCGTGAAGCTGAGGATGTTGCTCGTTTCGATCCCAAGCTGACCTGCCGCCTCGCCGATGTTCGCGAGCTCAGTCGCGGCGACCGGGATCTGCTCGGACAGAGTTTTGAATTCATCGCCGAGCGCGATGATCGTTTGAGCGCTCGCGTCGACCGTCTTCGCGACACCGGCCATTGCGTCCTCGAATTTGATCGAGGAAGCGACGGCACCCGCGCCGAGCGCGACGAGCGGCGCCGTCACGTTGAGCGACAGGCTGCGTCCCATCCGATCCAGGCGTTTGCCGACCTGCTCGAGCTTACGCGAGGACTCGATGACCGCCTTGTCGAGCTCGCTGTTGTCGGCCCGGATCCGGACGAGGAGGTCTTTCAGTCCCATGCCGTTATCGCAACCTTCTCAGAATGGCGCTGTTCGCTTTCATCACCCTGAGCATCTCCTCCGGCGTCTGTTCACGTTTCTTGCCCGCTGGAAGAT
This sequence comes from Longimicrobiales bacterium, assembly GCA_965248195.1. GTDB lineage: Bacteria > Gemmatimonadota > Gemmatimonadetes > Longimicrobiales > Gaopeijiaceae > UBA822. The sequence continues at coordinate 1,496,067 of CBDFIQ010000001.1, forward strand.
TTGAGAAGAAATCCTGGGGCTCGTACGCTTTGGCGCCCGTCGCTCGTTTCGCGAAGAGGTTGGCGATTAGCGCGAGCACCTTCCCGAAACGCAGATCGTCTAGCGTACGTTCGGACTCGGCGAGTTCCCGCTTGCGCTCGAGGAGGCGCAGCATCCCGCGTGGCGAAGACCGCCAGAAGTCCTGCTCGCCGAGTCCGAGGTCGACGCGTGCAACGACCCAAAGCCCCATCTCGTCGAGAGGCTCTAGCTCGTCGCCGCCAAAGGGTCGTCATCGTGCCCAGTCCCCTCCTCTTGGTCCTCTTGCGTGATCGTCGGTTGCTCGGGCAGAGAATCGACGATCAAAGCGAATACTTGGCTCAGGATGTCCACCAGATTGCCCGGGTGCAGCAACTTCGCGACCGCGTCGATCGTCAGCTCCTCGTCTTCGTGAACCAGAAACGCCCACACCAACTCGGCGACGTTGTCCTCGGCCACATTGTCCTGCAGTTCGCCCCTCAGCAGGCTGATCCCCGTTGCGTTCTTGAACAGACGCATCGCATGCATGTCGCAGCGCAGCGTCCTCTCGCGGTCGAGCACGATCTTCGCCTCGGGAGCAGGCGGCCGAATTGCCTCGGTCATTCTCTTGTGACTCCTATGTCCAGGTGACGTCGCCGGAAATTTTCAGCGTGCCAGAAATGGGAAGTACGCCGTCGATCGGCGCATCGCCGACCTTCACGTTGATGAGTGAAGCGACGAACGAAGCGACCGTCGTGCCCGCGTCGGGCCAGATGATCTTGAAGTTGTGCGGCCCACCCGTGCCTTCGCCCTTCGAACGCAGACCGGTCGCATCGTCGTGCGTCGCGTTGGCCTCGTCCCAGAAACCTTCGAACGCGATCTCGCCGTAGGCCTTGACGCCCGTCTCGATGTGCTCGCGGAAGCCGCCGGTCGAGTCGTGCACGGTCGTGTCCTCGGTCTCCGTCAGAAGCTCGATGCCTCCGATGCTCGACAACTGCACTACCGACGTGAACACCTCGGTCTCCGCGCCGTCGCCGAGTTGAAGCTGGGTTCTTAATGATTTGCTCTTTGCCATGAGTCCCTATCTCCTATGGGTGAATAGCCCGATGCCTGATGACCTTGGATTCGTCCAGGTGCTTGAACGGGCAGTCGAGGCATTCGTAGTTCGGATGCCCGGCCCATTGGGTGATGCGGTAACCGCGCGCTCGATCCTCATCGGTGTCCCGAGACGCCTCGGGTTCCGGATCCTCGGGCTCCGGATTAGCAGCAGCGTCCGGGTCCTGCGCTTCCCTGAGCGCATCGATCCGTCGCTCGTAGACGGCCGCAGCCCCTTTCCGAGCGTCCTCGCGTTGGAGGGCGTGAGCCGTCTCCTCGTCCACGTCATCTTCCTCGAGGCGCCCAGGGAGATCCTGTATCGTCACGGTCTCCGGATCGAAAGGCAGATTCGTCATTTCTCGTTGTCCCTTTCTCTAAGCCGCCGTTTCCTGGTCGTCCCAGATGGTGGCGAACTCGATTCTGAAGTCTTGGGCTGCTCCACCGTACAGGCTGTCCGCCTCGAAAGTCGCCCACTCGATGCTCACTTCCTCGATGCTGACGATCAGCGCGTCCAAAGCCGCGTTCGTCAGGAGCGCCTTCGTGCCCCACGCGACCAGCGGATCGAGCGTCTTGTCCGGCGGATCCGTCGACGTGACGAGCGTCTTGACCCGATGCTCCACGCGGATCGTGAGCGTGCGTAGCACACTCTCGTCGTGCGTTTCCAGCGCCACGGTCTCGCCCAAGTGGTAGACCGCCATGGCTGGCATGTCGTCGCGGTCGAGCGGACGGGTTCTCGACCGATGCACCGTGAGCCCCGTTGGTTTGCCGACGGCCTCCAGCGCTCTAACGGCCGCGGCCATGATCGTCTCGCGGATCGTGTCGGCCATCAGGCGTTATCTCCCAGCCAGAGCCGCGTCTCGGCGCCGTCATTCTCGACGCGGTGGTCGGTGATCACGTACGTCGTGCCACCCACCACGATCGTCGCGTCTCTATCGAGGTTCGGCAGTATCCCGGTCGCGACGAGAACCGTGCGCACCCGCACCACGGTTGCGAGTTCGCCACCCTCGAAGCCTTCTTCGTCGCCGTATTTGACCTGGCCGTACGTGGTCACGGCACCCGAGACCACCGTAGTGGCCCCAGGTGTCCGCTTGAGCATGAGCTCCACGCCTGCGGGGGAGGTGATGTCCATCTACGCCTCGGGCTCGTCCTCGAGATAGGTTTCGATCCGACTCGCGATGCCTTTTCCCACGCCGTCGATCGACGGCAGGTCTGGGATGTCGAGCAATTGCTCGATCGAGGTGATCCCTGCGGCCACCAGCTTGGCACGCCCTGGAATGTCAGCGGGAAGTTCGCCGCCCTCTTCTTCTTCGACCCCTCCGTCGAGGTCCGGGGCCGCGCCCTCTTCGACGTCTTGACCTCGGGCCCATTGCGCTGCGCCAACATCGACGAGCCGCTGCGCCTCCTCCTCGCTCTCGATGGGTACAACCTCACCGGCGGAGTAGTTGACCCCGCCGGCTTTGATCAGGTGCTGTGCGATCACGTCATACATCTCGGCACCCCCC
>CBDFIQ010000002.1:0-1710000 GCA_965248195.1 Longimicrobiales bacterium
AATCGTTACACAGGCTACGTATCATGGGACCGGGACGAGATTCTGACGTCTGATGTGCTGGAAGGGGAAGACGTGGATGGCGGCGACGAGCGGCAGATTCGCTTCGACGAGATCGCGTCGATCGCCCGGGTCCCGGGCGGAGCTCGGATCGTGCTGGTCAATGGAGTCGAGCGGGACCTCACGGGCACGAGGGACGTGGGCCGCCGAAACCGGGGCATTCAGATTTCGGACATGGGGCTTGGCAGGGTGGAGGTCGAGTGGTCTGAGTTCCGGATGTTGCGACTCCATGAGCCGGAACAGGTCGTTGGCTACGACGCCTTCGATGGAGGCCGGCTCTTGGTCGGTACCGTGGTCACGCAGTCGGGGGAGGAGATCGACGGCCTGATTCGTTGGGACGCGGACGAAGCAGCGTCGTGGGAGATGCTGAACGGTCGTGCGGACGACGTGGACTTCACCATCGAGCTCGGCAACGTGAGCCGGATCGAACGGGGGGAAGCCTTCGGGGCCACGGTGACTCTTCTGGACGGACGCACCTTCGGGTTGGACGGACGCACTCTCGAGCTGGACGGACGCACCTCCCCGCTGGACGACTCCAATGACGTCGACTGGGACAACAAGGGGATCCTCATCGCCCCGCTGGATGATAGCGGCACAAGCACAGCCAACGGCAGCGCCAACCCATCCCGGTGGCGTGTGGTCACCTGGGACGAGTTCCGGGAGATCCGCTTCCGGACCGATGCGACGGCCCGTAGTGGTGGGCAGGAGTAGGGAGGGGCAATGACACGGCCGCTCGCGATGGTGTGTTTCGGAGCGTGGGTTCTCGCCACCTTCGCTCTCGGAGTCGAAATCGCTAGGGGGCAGGCTGCCACGGGGCAGACTGCTCAGCCGCAAAGCGCCTCTGCGCAGATCGCCCCGGCTCAAACCTACTCGGCGCAAAGCCGCTCGGCGCAAACCGTATCGGATGCGTTCGTCGATCCTGTGGCGGGCATCCTGTTCGAAGCGGCCCAGACGAACTGGGCGTCCGTAGACGAATCCGTCGTTCGTTACACCGCCCTCATCCAGCAGAGGATCGCCGCGGCGATTCGGACTCCGCTCAAGGATCGGATCATCTACCGGAACGAGACGGCAGTGCGTGCTTTCTGGGATCAAGATTACGACGCGGTCGTCCAGGTTCTGGGCACGCATTCCCAGTATCCGGGCCGGTCGATCGCGGTGCGCGAGGGTGATCTGGACTGGTTGGACGACCTCCCGTTCGAGGAACCGTTCGAGCCGGGCGGGGAGCGCCTCCTTCTCGGGCTGGGCGACCAAGACGAATGGGAGGACAACGACCTCTGGATCGCTCACCCGTTGGCTCACGGCGCCGACTCGCTTTACCGCTACGAGAGCGGGGACACGCTGACGCTGAGCCTCCCCGACGGACGGCGACTCCAGACGATTCAGTTGGACGTGCTCCCCCGGGAAGCCGACTCCCGCCGCATCACCGGCACACTGTGGATCGAGCCCGAGTCCGGCGCGCTGGTTCGGGCGGTTTATCGGCTGAGCAGACAATTCGATGCCATACGTGATGTTGCGGAGCTCCAGGAAGAGGAGGAGAGGGGATCGTTCAGGTACGTGCCGGGCCTGTTCAAACCCTGGACGTTCGACCTGACGATGGTGGCCGTCGACTATAGCCTCTGGAACTTCGAGGTCTGGCTCCTCCGGAGTATGCGGATGGAGGGAGAGGTGGGTGCGGGGATTCTCAAGATGCCGGTCTCGATGGACCTGTCGTATCGGATGGAGTCGGTGACCACCCAGTCCGATCTGGTCCAGCCCGAGACGGCCCAGCAGGCGGGACTCGTCGAGCGGCACTTCGAGAGCCGCGCCGAAGCCATGGCCTTCATCGCCCAACTGTTGTCCGAGGATGATGAGGTCGAGTACGAGGCGGCCCTCGAAGAGTTCGAGGATGAGCGAAATGAGTTCATGATCGTTCCGGAAGTGCGGAGCATGGTGGCCACCAGTCCGCATCTTCCTCCCCCGATCTGGGAGGACGCTGCGGGATTCCCGTCGGACGATCAGCTCGAGGACTACTTCAGCACCCTGGCGGCCCTGCCAGCGCCGAGGATCCAAGGCATACCCTGGGCGGCGAACTGGGGTTGGGCCCGTCCCGATCTGCTCCGCTACAACCGGGTGGAGGGGCCGGCTGTTGGGGGTCGGTTCGAGGCCAGTCTGGGTGGGCCGTACACGCTCGATGCCAGCGGCTTTTTTGGATTCGCCGATCTCCGCCCCAAAGCGCGGTTGAACTTCGAGCGCACTTCCGTTCGACGGCGCCTGGCACTGGGCGTCTACCATGAGCTCACCGCCACCGATCCACGGGGCCGGTACCTGGGATTCGGCAACTCGATGTACGCCTTCCTCTTCGGCCGAGACGAGGGGGAATACTTCCGGGCCACGGGCACGGACTTCACGTGGCGTCCGCCGGTCGGGGCTCGGGAGTCGTTCGAGTTCAGGGCGTACGCGGAGCGTCAGGCCTCGGTCGCGACGGAGTCCAGCTTTGCGTTGTTTCGTGTGTTCAACGGAAGCTGGCAATTCCGCCCCAACATCGATGCCGGCGAAGTGGAAGAGGGTGGAGCCGAACTTCGGCTCTCTCCGTGGCTTGGTGGCGACCCGTTCCGCACCCAGCTCGGGCTCGACCTGTACGCGCACGGGGCTCGCTGGAGGACTACGGGGGAGAGCGCCGCGACGAACTATGCGCGGGCCAGTGCCGTCCTGCGGGCGGCAATACCCCTGGTCTATCCCACCTGGCGCCTGGGCTTGGAGGTGGGTGGTGGAACGACCTGGGGCGACGCACCCATCCAACGCAGCTGGTTCCTGGGCGGGGCCCGCACGCTCCGTGGATATCCCGCCTCGGCCACGATGGGATCGTCGTTCGCTCGGGGCCGGGTGGACCTGGCCCGGACATTCGACATCGGCACCATGACCATTTTCGGCGACGTCGGCTGGGCCGGCCCCCGAACGGACTTCGACGCGGACGATCTGCTCTACGGAGTCGGGGTGGGCGGAAGCGTTTTCGACGGCCTCTTCCGCTTGGACCTTTCCCACGGGCTCACGGGTCCCGAAAAGCAGTTCCGGATCGACCTGTATCTGGACGCGCTGCTCTGAGGGTTTTCCGCATCTAACGGATGCAGCTCGCAACCCTTTTCCAAGCATGGGCCGAGGGCGAAGGCGCTCCAAGCCAAGCGCTTCGATCCGTCGCCCGAGCACGGTACTACAGAAGAGCCTGAGCGCGCTGATCAACTGATTGTGGTAGGAACGCGACACCGCGCCGTCACGGAGCCTGTCGAGGACGTGCCCCCGCAGCTCGCCGGCGAGATCATCGTCTTCGCCGCCCGAGCCGTCGAGGAATCTCCGTGCGTGCCCGAGGTAGGCCTTGCGCGTGCGGCGAGCATAGCCCCGCAGCCGCATCTCCTCGTCGAAGCGCGCCAGCAGACGCGAGGCGGGATCCCGTGCGGATTCCGTGTCCCGGAGGGCGGTGGGCGGCACCGGTTCCGTGGCGGGTGGGTGCGGGTCTGCATCTGGAAACAAGGCGCCCGGCCCTACGCCGAGCATGCTCCGCACCGCCTCGCGGGTGGCGGGGGTGTCGGGGATCCGCCAGATGCGACGCCCCGGGTCCCAGCGCCGGCCCGAAACAGCACGGATCCGGGCGACCAGCTCGAGGCGGTAAGGCACCGACAGGTGGATCTCGCCATCCGAGAGGTGGCGCGCGCCTCCTCGGACGTCGGAGGGCCGTGGCTGCGGTATCGGGAGCCCGATGGGTCGCGGGAGTGCATGACGCAACGTTCGGCCTGGGCCGTGGGCGGAGACATGGCCAGCGGGGACCGGTGCAAGGCACGGCGGGGTTGTTGTGGCGCCGTATCGGCCCCCCCGCGCATATTCAACCGGCCAGGGCACACGACAGGCCTACACCCTGACCCCACTCTTCCCGGCCGGCGCTAGCCCTCCTGCGCTTCTCTCTCGCAGGCCCGCCCGGAGCAAAGGGGTCAGGACGGGCCTCGTCAGGCCGAAAAAGACGGGCAGGCTACCATAAGCATATTTCCCGAACCCCTTCGCAGATCCGACGCGCGGGTCACGCTTCCCGCACGTCGCAGATCCTGGTGTGGGGAGGGTTACACGTACGGCGGGGATTCAAACGTTATTCGCCATACCCGAGAGCTCTAGTGGAAAGTCAGACGACACTTGCCGAACTAGGAGGGCCAAACTTCGATCCCGAGAGTTCCCGACTCATCCGGACCAGTTGGATGTTGAATGCCAAGGCGACCCTCACAATTGAGGACCCGGCCGTTCGCGTACGCTTTCTCGACGAATCTGAGGCGGCACGCCTGCAAGAGAGTATTCGACAGCGGCACGTTTTCTCTCGGGTTTCCTATGAGCGGTCGTTCTATGTCACCCGAGCCGGCGAGCTGAGTGGGCGCTCCGTGATCGAGGTGACGCTGCCTGGCGATCCGAAATCTGTAGTCACGGATGCGAGGCGTATCGCCGCAGCCGTTGAGACCGTTGCAGTCGCATCCACAGTCGTGTATCACTCGCGGCGCCAGCTCCATACTGATTTGGGTATCAGGACGCACCGAAAGGATGTTGTGGACCTCACGCTGGGGCCGAAGCTCGGCCACCTCAGTGCCAGTTCACAACGGGAGGTTGCAGTTCGGGGAGTTACGCTCGACAAGCGTTTCGTGAACCGCTTCAAGAGGCTCGAACTTGAGCGAGTCGTGTCGGCTGCCACTGCGGATTCACCAGCCGGGCGGAGGATACAGCAGGCCCTGAACTGGCTACTGGAATCCCGTATGGATGCTGGGAGGCCTGCCGCTTCCATCAAGTGTGCCATTGCGCTGGAGACGCTGTTAGGCCGGTCGAGCAATGAGCCTTTGCGCACCACCCTTTCAGAGCGAAGTGCATTTCTACTTTCTGACAATTCCGAGACGCGGGCGAACGTAAGCAGACTCATTAAGGCCTTCTACGATGCCCGCAGCTCGATCGTGCATGGTTCGACACGCAAGAAGCCCCGCGGGGTGACGGTTGCGTTACTGGAGTCTGCTGAGCGGATCGTATTTCTTGTACTCCTCACGCTGGCGTGCAACCCACAAGACCTCGGTGCTGACGACGCGTTACAGAAGTGGGTGGACGGACGCCGGTGGGGAGCTCCACAAGGTATCCCACATCGGCCGTTTCGCCCCGGGGATCTGAAGCGTGCGCTCGACAGAGGTAACAAGAAGTGAGGTCAACAGCCGCTTGTGCTGGTACGGCGTATAACAGTGCGGTTGCCGCCTGCGCTCACTAGGTTCGCTCCGGTGAAGCACGGCGCGCGTTGCGCACCGCGCCGGCAACCTCCAAAACGTTAGGCGCCACTGCACGACAGGATAGGACATGGAACTCGACTGGAGAGACCTGCCAGAAGTCGGTGCGGAGGTGGTCGGTGTGCGGCGGGATGGGTTTACGTCTCATGGCGACAAGATCCGCCACGCTACGTTCAAACGACTGCATCTCAAGAAGGGCGAGGTCGAAGGGATCGACTTCAGGCACACCCGATTCCTCGACTGCTACTTTCGACATGTGACCTTTCGAGGGTGCGACTTTACGGGGGCCGTATTCTCGGATTGTGACATGCCTCACGCCGAGTTCATCGAGTGTAAACTGCCGTACTCTCGCTGGAGGAACACGCGCGTAGACATCCAACAGCTGTTGCCAAACCTTCCCCGGGCATGGCCCCATGTGGCGAGAGATCTTTGTCAGAACCTGAGGAAGAATGCGCAGGAACTCGGCGATGGACCTGGTGCACGTCGACTGCTGTTTCAGGCTATGGCGTTTCACCGCGCCACCCTGTGGGAGACCATTCTACTAAGGCAGTCGTGGTACAAGCAGCGGTTCGGGCTAGGCCATAGAGTGGGAGCCCTCTTCAAATGGGTATGGTCCTGGGCGGAGCGGCTCGTTTGGGGCTACGGTGAGCGACCGCTCCTCCTGATGGCGTGGGGTGCTGCACTCACCTTCATCTTCGGTATCTACTACTACGCCAGCGGCCTCCCAGATGCTCTGGGCGTGGATGGGTCCCTTGCCGGTCCCCTCTCTGCCAACGTACGTGAGACACGGAGCACGCAAAGAATTAGAGTAGGGCGAAGGCAGAGAAAACGAACATGTTGGGACTGCGAGAGAGAATGGAAGAGAATGGTAGTGCCCCTGGAATCGGGGAGGCCAAGCGAAGCGCGGCAGCTCCTGCGGACCCGGAGGTAGTAGATAGGCCGCTACGCCGGCGGTTCAGTCCATCGTACAAGCTGCGGATCGTCGAAGAAGCGGACCGGTGCACCGAGCCCGGCGAGGTGGGTCAGCTCCTGCGGCGCGAGGGCCTGTACTCGTCGCACCTGACGACGTGGCGCAAGGCGGCGCATAGCGGGTCGCTGAAGGCCCTGTCGAAGAAACGCGGCCGCAAGCCGGAGCGGAATCCGCTGGATGAGAAGGTACGCAAGCTGGAGCGGCAAAACGCACGGCTCGAGAATGAGCTCAGGAAGGCACACCTGATCATCGACGTGCAGGGAAAAGTTGCGGGGCTGCTGGGGATAAGCCTCGACGACGGGACGAACTCTTGAAGGCGGCCGATGAGCTGGCTAAGCACGTCGGTGTAAAACCGGCGTGCGCGGCTCTCGAGGTCTCCCGATCGACGTTCTACCGTCGTCGAGGCCCATCGACCGGGCAACGGCAGCCCCGCCCGACGCCCGCCCGGGCATTGAGCGAGACGGAACGAGGCGAGGTCTTCGACACGCTGTGTTCGGAGCGGTTCGTGGACCGCTCACCCGCCGAGGTGGTGGCCACGCTGCTCGACGAAGAGGTCTACCTGTGCAGCGAACGCACGATGTATCGTGTTCTGGCCTCCGAGGTGCCGGTTCAGGAACGCCGGGCGCAGCGCACCCATCCCGAGTACAAGAAGCCCGAGTTGATGGCCACGGCGCCGAACCAGGTGTGGTCCTGGGATATCACGCGGCTACTCGGGCCGAAGAAGTGGAGCTATTACTACCTCTACGTCATCATGGACATCTACAGCCGCTACGTCGTGGGCTGGATGGTGGCGGACCGGGAGAACTCGGCCCTGGCCGGCCGGTTGATCCAGCAGAGCTGCCTGAAGCATGGCGTCCAGCCCCGGGTCCTGACCCTGCACTCGGATCGGGGAGCTCCAATGACGAGCCAATGCACCGCTCAACTTCTCGCTGACCTCGGCGTGACTCGCTCGTTGAGCCGGCCTCAGGTGTCGGATGACAACCCGTTTTCCGAGGCTCAGTTCAAAACCTTGAAGTACCATCCCTCGTTTCCCGGGCGGTTCGGGGATCAGGGCCAGGCCAAGACGTTGTGTCGATCGTTCTTCCGCTGGTACAATGCCGAGCACCGCCATGGCGGTATCTCGATGCTAACCCCCGAGCAGGTCCACTTCGGGAACGCCGATCAGGTCATTGCCGGCAGGAAATCCGTGCTCCGCGAAGCATGGGCCGCTCATCCCGAACGCTTCGTCACAGGTGTGCCGAAGCCCAAACCGCTCCCGGAGGCCGTCTACATCAATCCTCCCATCCCTTCCCTCACCACACAGGATATTGCTCTCTAATTAATCCCGTAGAGTGTCCCATTGTCGTTGACAGGTTCCGGTCGGCTTGGAGAGGCTGTTACCTTCAGTGCCCTCGCGTTTGTTGGGAATGCGGACCGTGCGCCATGGCCCGGTGGACCGACCGCCGCGATTGCAGTACAGGGTGCACTCGGCATTGTGTTCATTGGGGTGTTCGCCGCTGTGGTGTACAGATGGATATCCATTCGACAGGGCTGAGCATCGCGCCTCAGTGGGTGCCGCATGTCTTGGCGGCGTGGGTGTGCGGATCCGCTGCGCGAGGCGATGTGGACTCGTCGAGCGATCTCGACGTCACGGTCGTCATAGGGGACGATCTTTCACCCAGCGCGTTCACTGGAGAGCCGGTAGTCTGTACTGCTGCGCCACTCATCGACTTCTCCGTCTACACGCTGAGTGGCTTCAAGAACCTGATTACCCCTCCGAGTCTTTTCGCCTGGCACCTGGCGCTTGAGGGCCAACTCATCGTTGGAGCGGACGGTGAAGTTGTCGCGATGCTTGAGCACTTGGGGCCCTTCGTTGACCATGTAGAGGACCTCCTCACTCTTCGGCACCTTGCCCTCGAGTGTGCCGAATCATTGAGCTTGGGACCGCAGTCGCTCGTTTTCGATCTCGGTGTCCTGGGCACTGTCGTAAGGAACACGGCATTGATTGTAACGCACTTCGACGGGCGTCCCGACTTCTCTCGGTCAGCCCCCGAGCGACTCGTCAATCATACGGCGGTCCCGCTGCCCATTGGTCCATCTCAGTACGCCGCACTCGCTCAAGCCAGAAAGGCCGGTGAGGGTGTGGCTATCGTACCCACGGTTTCCTGGCTCGATGCCAAAGGACTAACTGAGCGCGTAACTGAATGGGTCACTCAGTGTCTGCACTACGTTGGAGGAGCTTCATGAGCACCCATCCGTTTGTCACGAGAGTTCGGTTTGAGCGTCTGGTGGTCTCGACCGTCAATGGGGCACGCCCGGAATCGGTGCGTGAGCTTTCAGGCCTGGGACCGGAGGAGATCTCAAGTTGGGCCGACTTTCTCCCCGTTGCCCTTCCAGAGGCATCCGTGACGCGAGTGCGGCGTGCCCTCCTAGACCTCTCTTCACGTATTCGCGGGTTTTCATCCAACTCACACCGGGGGGGTGGCTGGAGTTCACACGACGACGTCGGCGACCTCTCTGGTGACCTGACTTGGGTGGTCGGGGTGCTCGGTGAGAACCGCAGCGCCTAACACTGGGCCTCCGGCTCCGGCCGCATTCGCGGCCTCCGACCCAACCGGCCAAAGATGGGCGGGCGTTGGTCAGCAGAGATGATAGATCGAAGGAAGCAGCAGTAAGGAACGAATGTGCGGGCCGGTTCGGACGCCCTGAACGTTATGTGTCATCCTGATAGCGAGCTGGGCACAGCTGAAGAATCGGTGGTTAGTCGGGAGAACGAAAGGCCTCTTCTTCGCCGAAGGTGTCCCGGTAAATGTTCCCTCGAAGTGGGTCTCCGATGCCACTGACCTTGTGGAGTCTTTTCGAGAATCGGTATGTCTGAGACGCTGATCATCCTCGGTGCAGGAGCCTCCGCGAGTTGCGGCGCGCCCCTGATGGCGAACTTCCTGGACCTAGCGGAAGAAGCGCGCAGCGGGTCTCTCGACACGGAGGCAGCGGGCCACTTCGACGCTGTGTTCAATGCGATCGAAGCTCTGAACCGAGCCCATACCAAAGCGAGTCTGGACACCGACAACGTCGAAGATGTATTCGGAGCTCTGGAGATGGCCGATCTCCTAGAGTTGGACTCCGTACCCACCGAACTCGCTGCTGCGATGAGGACGGTGATAGCACGGACAATAGAGGCCCACGTCGAGTTCCCGATCACCTCTGGGAGCATCTCGCCGGCGGAGGACTACCTACTTCTTTTTCTTTCAAATTGGATCAAGGGTGGGATGAGTAGGGCGGTTCCTCGACAGACGGTGCTCACGTTCAATTACGACTGTGCCTTGGACTTCGCGCTGTGGAAGAACGGACTCGGCATAGACTATGGCCTAAGCGACGATGGACTTGAGCGGCCGGGTGTGGAGTTGCTCAAGCTCCACGGATCCCTCAACTGGGTTCGGACCGCTGACGACATCGTTCCCTACCCGATTGGTCAGCTAGAGAAGCGCATCACCCATCGCCTCAGCACCATGCCCCCTGGCGGCTCGGAGTCCGTGACCGTTCCGTTCTCGCAGATGGCACTGCAGCAGCATCACAAGGGCACGGGTGTGGACGGGGAACTTGCCATCGTGCCCCCGGTTTGGAGTAAGCTCGAGCATTACGGTGCGATGCGGCGGATTTGGTCGCTCGCCGCTGAGGCTCTTCGGCGAGCAGATCGCATCGTTGTTTGCGGCTATTCCCTTCCGGCCACGGATCAGTTCTTCCGTCATCTCTACGCGCTCGGCACAATCGGCCCGACTCGAATCAAGGGATTCCACGTCCTCGATCCCGACCGGGGAGTCGAGGCGCGTTTCCAGAACCTCCTCGGGGCACTGACTCGTCAGAGATTCGAGTGGGTTAATGCACGCTCCGATTACCTGGCCCATTGGCTTGAGAAGCTCGTCTAATCTCCGGAATGGGATGACAATCTCGTTGGAGCAGGGAGAGCCTGAACGTGGGATCGAGGTGAGGATGGACGACACATAACAACTGGGCCTCCGGCTCCGGCCGCCTGCAGCGGCCTCCGACCCAACCGGCCACAAACGGGAGGGTGTGGTAAGGAGGAGATGATAGGATTGAACGAAGCAGAAGTAGCGAACGAAGGTGAGGGCCGGTTCGGAGGCCCTGAACGTTATGTGGAAGAAGCTTCGGGTTGGGGAATGCCGGGAAGGTCGCGGGCCTGGGGATCCTTGGTGGATGCTCCGGCGCCAGTTGGAGTGTATAGAGGGTAACGGGGTTGTATAGAGGTAATGTAACAGCGTATATTACCTCTATTCTCTGAGATGTTACCTCCATTCCACCCGATGGTTCTGTCGCCATGCAATCCCTGGACTCAGCGTTTCTCGACCGCCTTACGCTGACGACGGCACACGGGTCGACCCTCCGGGCGTTGGGAGAGCACCGAGGCGAGCAGGAGCTCTACAGCCAGCAGACTCCGCAAGCGTTGGAGACGCTCCGCACCGTCGCGATGGTGGAATCGACCGAGTCGTCGAATCGCCTGGAGGGCGTTGTAGCTGCGCCTGACCGACTTCGGGAGGTTGTTCTTCGCGACGCGACCCCATCGGACCGCTCAGAACAGGAGATCGCCGGATATCGCGACGCGTTGGCGCTGATCCATGAGTCGGCGGATCACATGCCGGTAAGCGTGAATGTGATTCAACAGCTCCACGCGATGCTATACCGCTATCAGCCGGGAAGTGGTGGTCGCTGGAAGTCCCGGCAGAATGACATCGTAGAGCGTGCCCCGGACGGATCGATCGTGCGAGTTCGGTTCCGCCCGGTAAGCCCCGTGGCCACTCCGGGCGCGATGCGGGATCTCATCAGCCGTTGGGACCAAGCTCTCGATCAGCAACGGGAGCCGTTGTTGATGATACCATTAGCAGTGCTGGACTTCCTGTGCATTCATCCCTTCGCCGACGGCAATGGCCGCACAGCACGACTGCTGACTCTGCTTCTTCTGTACCGATCCCGATACGCGGTGGGGTGGTACATCAGCTTGGAGCGGGTCATCGAAGAAAGCAGGGACACCTACTACGAGGCGCTCGAGGCAAGTTCGCGGGGGTGGCATGAGGGCCAGCACGATCCGTTCCCGTGGTTGGAGTACTTCTGGGGTGTTCTCCTGCGAGCGTACGCCGAGTTTCGGGATCGGGCCGGACGACTCATGACGGCACGAGGCTCAAAGACGGCGCTGGTCGAAGGTGCGGTGGAGCGGCGCAGACGGCCGTTCGCAATCTCGGACATTGAGAACGATTGCCCCGGGGTCAGCCGCGATATGATTCGTCACGTGTTGCGGCGAATGCGGGACGAAGGAAGAGTGCAGGTACGCGGACGGGGTCGAGGCGCAAGGTGGGAGGTCTTAGAGGACCAGAGTGAAGCCTAGAACCGGATGTGTGGATGAAGCTGATTGGACGGATCACCTAGCTGGCTGAAGGCCACCACGCTTCCACCACATAACACGGGGCCTCCGGCTCGGGCCGCTGTAGGCGGCCCTCGACCCAACCGGCCTCGACGACGCCGAGCACGGTCGCTGGGTCAGCCTGCTGGTAGCTTTGCCTGAGGACCTGAGCATCCCGCCAGCCACCGGCAGCGGCAACGTCCTGATCGGGTAGATGCTGGTCAAGTCCCGATTTGTGTGTAAAAGCGGAGGAAGCTCCTCGCCTTCGGCTAGGCTGCTTGGGCGACCTCCTGTTTCTGGAGGAGTGAGAGGTCGAGGTAACGCCGGTCGCCCCAGACGTGTGTGGTCCTGAGTGCGACGGCCGTGATGAGCCTGAGGGCGCTGGCCCGGTCCGGGAAGGCGCCGGCGGCCTTGATCCTGCGTTTGATCTCGCCGTGCAGCCGCTCGAGGCTGTTGGTGGTACGCAGCCGGGGCCAGTGCGCCTCGGGGAACGCGTAGAACTGCGTCGCTGCCCCGAAGCCCCGCTCCAGGACCTCCACGGCCTCGGGCAGCTCCTTCTTCCAGCGTGCGCCGAACTCGCCCAGGAGCTTCTTCGCCTCGGCGAGTCCGGATGTCTGGAAGATCACCGAGACCTCACGCGCCATGCGCTTGCGTAGGCGGTGGGGGACCCTCGCCCCCACATTACGCTGCAGATGGACCGTACACCTCTGACGGCGTGCCTCGGGCAGGAAGCGGCGGACCGCAGCTGCCAGGCCTGCGTGCTCATCGGCGATCACGAGCTCGACACCGCCGAGGCCGCGGTCCTGGAGTTGCTCGAGGAGCTCCGACCAGCTCTGCTGCGACTCCTCAGCGCCCAGCGTGACGGCCAGGAGCCGTCGGTGACCCTCAGGGCCCACTGCATACGCCACGAGCGCACTCACGTTCTCGACTTTGCGGGCCCAGCGGGCGTCCAAGAACGTGGCGTCCAGGTACAGATAGGGGTGAGGCCCCTCGATCGGCGCACGGCGCAGCCCTTCCACGGCCTCGTCGAGCCGTTTTGCCACACGACTCACCGTCGAGCGCCCAACACGCTCGCCCATCAGCGCCTCGGTGACGTCGCCCATCTTGCGCTGTGACACGCCGCTCACATACGCCTCGACCATCATCTCGTCGAGCTCGGGGCTCCTGCGCTGGTAGCGGCCGATCACGTCGGCCGGCGAACCGTTGTCCCGGCTCCGGGGCATGGCGACCTCGATCTGCCCCAGGCTCGTCAGCAGCCGCCTCAGGTATGTGCCGTTCCTATGGTCCTTCCGGCTTCCCACCCGCTCGAAGCGGCGTGCACCTACCATGGCCTTCAGCTCCTCTTCCAGCACCATCTCGAGCGTCAGCCGGATCGCG
Organism: Longimicrobiales bacterium; assembly: GCA_965248195.1. Taxonomy (GTDB): domain Bacteria; phylum Gemmatimonadota; class Gemmatimonadetes; order Longimicrobiales; family Gaopeijiaceae; genus UBA822. The sequence goes on from CBDFIQ010000002.1 coordinate 13,067, forward strand.
CCTTGAAACAGCTCGCGCAAATCATCGCGTAGCTCGTCTTGCGTGGCCCGACCGATCTCCACAATCTCTTGCATCGGAAGCTCCTCTCCGGTTCCGAGCCTGCTCTGCAGACCCGGACTCCCGGGTTCATGTGACAGTGAACAACAACAGAGGAGCTTCCGTTTTTCTTTCCCTCCTGTCCAGCTTATCCGCTTTTACACAAATCTAGGGACACTACCGGTCGAAGAATGTGGCGGTAGATCTAGGCAGGCATTAGAGAATATGGTGCGGGCCGGTTCGGAGGCCCTGGAACGTTATGTGCAATCGCTGGGGGAGAGCGGCACCCTAGGGCGATAGAAGAGTGAGTTAGTCAGTGCCAGTCGCCGCACGTCTAGATGGGGGCAGAGGGACATGAGCTACCAACAGGACTCGTACCTCACCGACCACCTTGCGGTGAGCGCACAGCTTTGGGTCCAGGAGTTCAGGGCGTTCTGGGGTCTGGATTCGGACGCAGTTCCCGAGGGCGTGGAGCCACAACAGTGGGAGGTCGCAAAGCTCCTCGACGCGCTAACTGGCCAGGTCGTGAGCGCGGCTAAGACGCTTGAGCGTTCCCCGGGGGACCCGGACGAGGTGCTCGATTCGTACTTCAAGCGGTTCGGCGAACCGTTGTCTGAGCATCCGCTTTTTCGCCAGGCCCTCGAGGCTCATCTAGCCGAGGACCTTGAAGACGAGCTGGAGAAGATGAGCGCTCACGCGGTTTGCCTACTCGACTACCTCGTGTCAATTCGGCACGAGCGTCCACGCGCCTACATGGCACGCGTCGGCGCCTGCTATCTGCGTGGACTGGATACGGAAACGGTCGTGATGGCGGGCGCCGTCCTCGATGCGGCCATGCAGGAGACCTTCGATGACGCAGTGATCCGAGAGGCGGGCATCAAGTGCGGACGCTACATATCTCTCGGCAACCGGATCGAGTACGCGATCCAATCCGGAGTGCTGACGGAAGCCGAAGGTAAAAAGGCGTTCTTTGTTGCACACGAGAGGAACAAGGCTGTCCATGCCGCGCCCGGCTCGGCCGCTGACCCTGACGACGTCCTTGAGGAACTCGCGGCTGTGCTTGACGCGCTTATGTAGGAGCGTCGACTGCGACAGCACATAACACTGGGCCTCCGGCTCCGGCCGCATGCGCGGCCTTCGACCCAACCGGCCCAAACGAAGGTGGCTTCGGTCATCGAAGGTGATTGAACGAAGCGGAACCTGTCAACGACAATGGGACACTCTACGGGATTAATTAGAGAGCAATATCCTGTGTGGTGAGGGAAGGGATGGGAGGATTGATGTAGACGGCCTCCGGGAGCGGTTTGGGCTTCGGCACACCTGTGACGAAGCGTTCGGGATGAGCGGCCCATGCTTCGCGGAGCACGGATTTCCTGCCGGCAATGACCTGATCGGCGTTCCCGAAGTGGACCTGCTCGGGGGTTAGCATCGAGATACCGCCATGGCGGTGCTCGGCATTGTACCAGCGGAAGAACGATCGACACAACGTCTTGGCCTGGCCCTGATCCCCGAACCGCCCGGGAAACGAGGGATGGTACTTCAAGGTTTTGAACTGAGCCTCGGAAAACGGGTTGTCATCCGACACCTGAGGCCGGCTCAACGAGCGAGTCACGCCGAGGTCAGCGAGAAGTTGAGCGGTGCATTGGCTCGTCATTGGAGCTCCCCGATCCGAGTGCAGGGTCAGGACCCGGGGCTGGACGCCATGCTTCAGGCAGCTCTGCTGGATCAACCGGCCGGCCAGGGCCGAGTTCTCCCGGTCCGCCACCATCCAGCCCACGACGTAGCGGCTGTAGATGTCCATGATGACGTAGAGGTAGTAATAGCTCCACTTCTTCGGCCCGAGTAGCCGCGTGATATCCCAGGACCACACCTGGTTCGGCGCCGTGGCCATCAACTCGGGCTTCTTGTACTCGGGATGGGTGCGCTGCGCCCGGCGTTCCTGAACCGGCACCTCGGAGGCCAGAACACGATACATCGTGCGTTCGCTGCACAGGTAGACCTCTTCGTCGAGCAGCGTGGCCACCACCTCGGCGGGTGAGCGGTCCACGAACCGCTCCGAACACAGCGTGTCGAAGACCTCGCCTCGTTCCGTCTCGCTCAATGCCCGGGCGGGCGTCGGGCGGGGCTGCCGTTGCCCGGTCGATGGGCCTCGACGACGGTAGAACGTCGATCGGGAGACCTCGAGAGCCGCGCACGCCGGTTTTACACCGACGTGCTTAGCCAGCTCATCGGCCGCCTTCAAGAGTTCGTCCCGTCGTCGAGGCTTATCCCCAGCAGCCCCGCAACTTTTCCCTGCACGTCGATGATCAGGTGTGCCTTCCTGAGCTCATTCTCGAGCCGTGCGTTTTGCCGCTCCAGCTTGCGTACCTTCTCATCCAGCGGATTCCGCTCCGGCTTGCGGCCGCGTTTCTTCGACAGGGCCTTCAGCGACCCGCTATGCGCCGCCTTGCGCCACGTCGTCAGGTGCGACGAGTACAGGCCCTCGCGCCGCAGGAGCTGACCCACCTCGCCGGGCTCGGTGCACCGGTCCGCTTCTTCGACGATCCGCAGCTTGTACGATGGACTGAACCGCCGGCGTAGCGGCCTATCTACTACCTCCGGGTCCGCAGGAGCTGCCGCGCTTCGCTTGGCCTCCCCGATTCCAGGGGCACTACCATTCTCTTCCATTCTCTCTCGCAGTCCCAACATGTTCGTTTTCTCTGCCTTCGCCCTACTCTAATTCTTTGCGTGCTCCGTGTCTCACGTACGTTGGCAGAGAGGGAAGAAAGCAGAAGTAAGGAACGAAAGTGAGGGCCGGTTCGGAGGCCCTGAACGTTACACGACATGCCTTCATCAGGACAACGACAAGATGATGCGGCTACTCGGGAGGTGGACCATGTGGATTCGTGCGGCGGGGCTGAGGGTGGCCTCAGTATACACCGTCTTGCTCACTGCCGGGGTCGGGCTCCCCGGCCACGTTCAGGCTCAGTTTCCTGGGGACTCGACTCAGGTGGTAGACGTTCTCGGAAGCCCGACGAGCGCACCCACCCTGAGTCGTCGAACCCGCAACTCAAAGCAAGCGGACACCTGCGGCAAAAAACTGGGCCGACGGCGTGTTGTGCTCATGTGTCTTGACCTCTGGCCCCATAGAAGGGAATCCAAACGCCCTATCGGGGTTCGCCCCTAGCGTAAGCGAGCCGACACCCTGGCCTTGAATGCTGAACCCAGAGCAGGGTGCGCGCACGCCGTCCAGCCATGCAAGGACGAGACGAGAGGATGCGTGGATGGGCAAGAGATCTTCGAGGTCAGTCCCGCGGCTGCTTGCGCCTCACCCTCAGCGCATAGGATACTGGGCTCGAGATGCGCGGGCCGAAGATACCGGCCCGGTCCACCTAGCTCCGGAGCCCACCTGTGTCGTCGATTCGTATGCTGAGCACCGTCGAGTTCGAGCCGTTTGGCGGCGGGACCGAGGTCCGTTGGAAGATGCCGGCCGAGGGACCTCTCCTACACTTTCTGCTCGTGCGCGTGTGCCAGGCTATGGCGAGGTTCGGGATCGAGCTCGATGAAGCGCTCGACCGTGTCACTGCCCTCCTTTCCGATCCTGACGCGGCGGACGTGACCTGACCATGATCGCTCCGGGAGACCCGGCACCGGACTTCTCACTCGCCCGGCTGGACGGCGCCGATTGGCGACTCGAGGAGGCGGCGGCTGAGGGTCCCCTTCTCCTCGCTTTCATCGAGACCGACTGTCCCACCTGCCGCCTCACCGTCCCATACCTGAAGCGCTTTGCCGAGGCGCTCGGCCCCGAGGGCCACCGGGTCGTCGTGATCTCGCAGGACGGTGGCCCCGAAACCCGAGAGCTGGCGGAGGCCTATGACGTGAGCTTCCCGGTGCTCCTGGACCTGGATCTGGATGCGTCTCGCAGCTACGATCCCCCAAGCGTCCCGGCGCTATTCCTCGTGGGCCAGGGGGGACAGGTCGAGTTTTCCGAGGTGGGCTTCCACAAGGAGGACCTCAACTCGGCCGCGGAGAGAATGCTCTCTGACTTCGGACTCCCGGTGCGGACGGTGGCCGACCTCGACGACGGGGCTCCCCTGATGAAGCCCGGGTGTGCCTCCCGCCACCTCGAGTCGGCCATGGCCGTCGGGTCTGTCGAGGCGTTGGGCGGGGCATCTGAGAGGGCGTCTGTCGAGGCATCGCCCGAGCCGATCGATCTACTTCCCGAGCGCGCGCCGCGGGCCTCACGGCTCACGCTGGCTGAGGACCAGGATCCGTACGAGTACTGCATGAGGGCCGGCTTCTCGCCCTTCCTTCCCGTGGTCCCGCCCACGGCGGAGCGGGTGGACGCCTTCTTGGCGGTGATCCCACATCCACCGGATCGTGTGGTGGGTTTGGTCCCGCCCTGCTACGGGCCCGCTACGATCGAGAAGATTGCAGCCAACGCGGTGATGGCGGGCTGCGAGCCGGAGTACATGGAGGTTCTGATCCCTGTGGTCCGGGCCGCTTGCGACGAGCGCTTCAACCTGCACGGGGTGCAGGCGACCACGCACTCGGCTACTCCGCTGATCATTCTGAGCGGGCCGGCCGCCACGCGCTTGGGCTTCGCGAGCGGGGCGGGGGTGTTCGGAAACGTGGCCCGTGCCAACAGCTCCGTGGGCCGGGCGCTCCAGCTCGTTATGGCGAACCTGGGAGGTGCGCTCCCCGGTGAGATCGATATGTCGGCGCTGGGAAACCCGGGACGCTTCTCGTACTGCGTGGCCGAGAATCACGAGGAGAGCCCGTGGGAGCCTCTCCATGTGGAGCTCGGCTTCGATCAGGACGAGAGCACCGTCACACTGTTCGCCGCCGGCGGGCTCACGGAGGTGAGCGAACACACGGCTCGAACCGGGGCCGGGGTGCTCCGCACCATCGCCGCGACGCTCTCCATGGTCTGGAGCTGGAGGCGGTGCGGGCGGGTCGATGCGGTGGTCGTCTTGTGCCCGGAGCACGCGGCGACCTTGAGCTCCGACGGATTCAGCAAGAGTGACGTGCGCGACTTCCTCTTCGAGCACACCGGCGTTCCCTTGCGGGCGTTCGACCATGAAGGTACTGAGGGCACCCAACTCCGTGATACCTACGAGGAGATCCTGATCGACGGCGAGCCCCACTATCGGAAGTTCAAGGACCCGTCGCAGATTCGGATCATCGTGGCGGGCGGCACGGCCGGAAAGTTCTCTGCGGTCCTGGGGGGTTGGCTGGCGGGCACCGAGGGATCTCAGATCGTGACATACCCCGTGAAATGGTAAGCCTATGACTCTGCTGGAGCGGTAAGCCCGCGGGTCCGGTACAAGTGGTAGGCACGTGACCGTATGGCATGCACCTGAACGAAGACACAAAAGGAGATTTCATGTCCACGTTGGTGAACCCTCTCGACGAACGCTCTGCGGACTGGCTGTCGCCCGCGCTCCGGCTCGATAGCCTCGAGGGCAAGACGCTCGCCTTGCTCGACATCAGCAAACCCCGAGGCAAGGAGTTTCTGGATCGGCTGGAGGAGATTCTCAAGGAGCGGTACGGCGTTGCGGAAATCATTCGCGAGATCAAGCCGACGTACACGAAGCCCGCTCCCGGAGCCCTGCTGGAGAGGCTCGGGTTCGTGGATGGCGTGATCGAAGCGCTGGCCGACTGAGGCTCCTGCACAACGTGCAGTTTGCACGACAGCGTTCGACTCGAAGCGGGAGGAATCCCCGCTGTGCCTTTGGCCACGGATGAGTTCCGTACTGCCGCCAGGGTGCAGGCGAGCCGCCTGGGGCGCCCCGACCTGGAGGCGGTGTTCGTTTCACACCCGATCCAAGATCGGACTCCGGCCGAGATCGAGGAGCGGGCGGACGCCGTCATCGAGGAGGTCGTCAGCCGGCTCACGAGGACATCCTGAATCGGGTCGGGTGGCACGAGGCGGTGGTGCCGCGCGCCCCACGTGCGCTCCGGCACCGACTGCCCCATTATCGGAACCCTGCCCGTCGCGGCTCATCTCGGCGCACCACACCTGGGAGGCACCCATGCTCGCTCGAAGGCTGCTCTGGCTCGTCCCGGCGCTCGTCGCCTTACCACTTCAAGCTCAGGACTTGCAAGTTGCAGAGTTGGGCGAGTGCGCCCTGGAGAGCAACCAAGTGCTCGCACCGTGCGACCTCGGTTACCGCACCTATGGCGAGCTCAACGCCGCCCGAGACAACGCGATCCTGATTTCCACTTGGTTCGGTGGCACGTCGGCCGCCTGGACCGGCATTCTCGGCTCGGGGCTGATCGACCTCGACGGGTTCTACACGATCGTCGTCGACGCCTTCGGGAACGGCGTCTCGACATCCCCTACGACCAGCCCTACCCAGGGTGGAGAGGCGTTCCCGTTGGTTTCCATCGGAGACATGGTGCATTCTCAATACCGCTTGGTGACGGACGTCCTGGGGCTGGACGGTCTCTACGCCGTCATGGGTATTTCGATGGGTGGCATGCAGACCTTCGAGTGGCTCGTAGAGTACCCGGACTTCTTCGGCAAGGCGGTGGCGATCATCGGCTCACCCCGGCTGGGGCCGTACGATATCGCGCGTTGGGAGACCGAGCTGCGCATGCTCGAGCTCTTCGAGGCTTGCGAGTGCGAGGAAGCGGCGGCTGCCTACTCCGGGCTCAGAATGTTGACCCTGAACTCGCCCGAGTACCACGCTCGGGTCACCGATCGGACCACGGTTCAGGCCGCCCTGGCCCAGCAAGGCCGCCAAAGCCTTGAGACATTGTCGGGGGGTCGAACCAAGAACATCGCGAGTCAGCTCCGTGCCATGATCAACCTCGATATCTCGAGAGGATTCGGCGGTGACATGGCGGCGGCGGCCGCCGCGATCCGGGCCGAACTACTCGTGATCGTGGATGCCGTCGACCACCTCGTGACCCCGGGGCCGGCGCTCGAGTTCGCCGAGCTGGCGGGCGCCAAGAGCGTCGTGCTGAACGATGACTGCGGCCACCTCAGCGCCTTTCAGTCCCGCTCCGGCACCGAGATGACGATGGCGATCTCGGCGTTCCTGGCGCGGGACGACTGATCGTGCGCGCCGGTCGACGTATCGCGATCGAGTTTCCTGAATCCTCCGACGACGTTCTTCCGTAAGGTCTCCCAAATCCGCTAGCAGGGAAGGGCCTGGCACGGCGCTTCTCGGTGCTCTCTATCGTGCAGGAACCGCACCGCATGGATCTCTGGCAAGATATTCGATTCGGCGCGCGTCTTCTGGTGAAGGCGCGCTGGTTCACCCTGGCCGCAGTCACGGCCCTGGCTCTCGGCATCGGCGCCAACGCGACGGTGTTCACCCTGGTGAACGCGGTTCTGTTCCGCGGGCTCCCGTTCGATGATGCCGAGAATATTGTGGCCGTCTGGGCCGAGAACGAACAGAACCAGCGGGCCAATTTTTCCCACCCGAACTACGTGGATCTGCGCGACCAGGCGCGGACGTTGGAAAGCCTCGCAGCCAACCTCAACGCGCCCGTCAATTTGGCGGACGACGGACAGCCTCCGGAGCGCGTTGTGGGCGCCTATGTGTCGGGTAACTTCTTTCGGATGCTTGGCGAGCAGCCCGTCCTGGGTAGGGACTTCGTGGATGAGGACGATCGGGAAGGCGCCGACCCGGCCGTGCTCCTCGGGCACACGGTCTGGCAGAACCGCTACGGTGGGGACCCCGGTGTCCTAGGGCTTACGATCCGGGTGAACAGCCTGGTTGCGACGGTAATCGGCGTCATGCCCCCGAACATGCGCTTCCCCCAAAACACGGACGTGTGGATCCCCCTGCACATGCTCCCGCCCGAATCGGAGGTCGAGAGGCGCGATCAGGGCAGCAGCTTCCAAGTCGTCGGGCGGTTGGCCCGTGGCGCCTCGATCGAGCTGGCGCGGGAGGAGCTCCAGGCCATCGGTCGGCGTCTCGCCGACGAGTACCCGGAGTCGAACCGCGAGCTCAGGTTCAATTTGATGTCCTGGCAGGACCAAGTGACCCAGGGTGAAATCCGTCTGATTTTCCTTACCCTGATGGGGGCGGTCGTCTTTGTACTCCTGATTGCGTGCGCCAACGTGGCGAACCTGCTCCTCGCGAGATCGGCGGATCGTGAACGGGAGATCGCGGTGCGCGTCTCGCTCGGCGCCACACGCGGGCGGATCGTTCGGCAGCTCCTCATGGAGAGCATCTTGCTCGCGATCCTCGCGGGCGGGGTGGGCCTCTTGCTTTCGGTGGTCGGCATTCAGTGGTTCGATGCGGCGGTCACGGAGGAAATTGGGAAGCCTTATTGGATGGAGTTCACGATGGACCCCATCGTGTTCGTGTTCATGGCGGGCGTGTGCCTCGCCACGGCCGTTCTGTTCGGTCTTGCCCCCGCGCTGCAAGTCTCGAAGACCGACGTGAACGAAGTCTTGAAGGAGGGATCGCGAGGGAGCAGCAGCGGTCGGCGCGCCCGTCGGTGGGCCGACGCCCTCATCGTCGGCGAGATCGTGCTGACGCTCGTGTTACTGTCCGGGGCCGCGTTCATGATGGGCAGCTTCGTCAAGCTCGCCTCGATGGATCTGGGCATCGAGACCTCACGGTTGCTGACCATGCAGATGTATCTCCCTTTGACACAGTATCCGGAGCCCGGCCCCCGAAGGGAGCTGTTCGAGGACCTCGAGGAGCGACTCCGGGGTGTCGTCGCGATCCAAGCCAGCACGTTGACCACGGCGCCGCTACTGAGCGGGGGAGGGTCTCAAGCGGTGGAGGTCGACGGTAGCGACGGCGACACCGGCGAGGTACTTCCGAGGGCTACCACCCTCTGGGTCAGCGACGGCTACCTCGACGCGCTTGGAGTGCAGCTGGTGCGCGGTCGTTGGCTCGGTCCGGACGACGGCCTTCCGGGCTCGGAGGTCGCCGTTGTCAACCAGCGATTCGTGGAGGTGCACCTGGAGGGGAGTGATCCCCTTGGACGTCGCGTTCGATTTGTCCCAGCGGCAGCCGACACTCTCGAGGTCGCGTGGCTCACGATCGTCGGGGTGATTCCGAACATACGCCAGAGGGCTATAGAAGAACTCGAGACCGATCCCGTAGCTTACATGCCCCTTCGTTCTAACCCACTCAGATCGGTCTCACTGATGGTGCGCACGTCGGCCGACCCGGGCAGCGCGACACCGCTCCTTCGGGAGGTCATGAGCGCGGTCCAGCCCGACTTGCCCCTCTTCAACATCATGACGATGGACCAACTCCTGGCCGAGCGGCGTTTTATCTTTCGCGTCTTCGGCCTGATGTTCTCCGTTTTCGCGGGTATCGCCCTCGTCCTCTCGGCGGTGGGGCTCTATTCGGTGACGACGCACTCCGTCACCCAGCGGACTCAGGAAATCGGGATCCGGGTCGCGCACGGTGCGCATCCCCGCCAGGTGACTTGGCTGGTGCTGCGCAGGGCTCTCGTCCAACTGGGGATAGGCCTGCCCGTGGGGCTCCTCGGCGCGGCCGCCGTGGGTCAGTTGCTTCAGAGCGTAGTGGTCCAGACCAGTGCCACCGACCCGCTCTTGCTGGGGGCGATCGTTCTGGTGCTGGCCGTGGTCGCCGTGGTGGCCTGCGTCATCCCCGCTCAGCGGGCGGCCCGTCTCGATCCCATGGTGGCGTTCAGGGTGGAGTAGAGGCCCTAAATCAGTTCTCTGTTCGCGTGGCCGTCCAGTTGACCGTGAAGCGCCCGCCCGGGCCTTCCATCGTCCCGGCCATCATGTTCCCGTCGATCTCACCGTTGTAGGTGGCCTCGAAGGTGCCACGCGGCGTCTCTCGCTCGACGGTGAACGTGATCTTGTTGCCCTCGAGCATGATGTTCTTCAGCTCGGCGCTGCCACGCTCGCCCTCGAGCGTGGCCTGGAGCGTCTCACCCTGGAGCGAGAACATCAGCGTCTGGGTGCCGCCACCGAACGCGCCGCCGCGACCCCCACCGCCGCCCCCACCGCGCCCGCCGCCTCCACCACCGCGCCCGCCGCCGCCGCCACCCCCACCACGACCCTGTGGCGCCTCCATCGTGAACTCCCAGCTTCCCGCCAGGTCACCAACGTCCTGGGCCGCGCCCGGCTCGGCGAAGTACGCCACCGAAAGAATTATTGCTCCCACCCCAAAGATGAACCTTTTCATGTGATCCCCCTCGAATCGAGCTCCTATGCCGTCCACACTTCTGATACCGAAACGACACGCGACGTTAGAAATGCGTTAGTGCCAAACCCGTAGTTCCAAACCCGCCCGGCCTTCGGGGGCAGGATGGCACGCGGCCGAACTACTGGCCGTCAGAGCCTGAACAATCGATTGATCTTCACGACCAGCCCGCGGTTCCGAAGCTCCGTGAAACGCTCCGGCATCAGCGGATCCGTATCGCGGTCCTCTGAGTAGACCACGAAGAGTTCGCTGCCGGGACTGTACTGCCAACGGAACCGGAGATTGGTGCTGAACGAGTCCCCACTGGAGCTGTACTGTAGCAACCCGCTGAAGAACATCCGCGGCGTGAAGGTATAGGTGAACCGTGCCCTGGCGAGTTGGGTGGTGAACGAGCCTTCCGGCAGGTCCACCCAGTTGAACGAGACGCTCGGTTCCAGCGACAACTGAGGGGTGACTTCGACACGGCCACGGCTGAGGGACACGGCCGTGTTGTTCCCGCTCCAGAAGCCACCGGTTTGAACGGTGATCTGGCCGCTGACTGGCCTCTGGGCACCGAATCGGTACGAAGCTCGGACGTTCCGGAAATCGTACCCCCCAACCGGAATCGTCACGCCTGGCGAGATGGTGAACGGACTGGTCAGCAACTCGTAGTGGTCATTGAAGAAGAACGTGAGTTGGTCGCTGGTCTCGAACTCGGATTCGAGGAGGAGCTGAGCTTCGTGCGTCTCGAGCTCTCCCTGGTCGGCGGTGGCGATGTGGTCGAAGCTGCCGACCACCACGAAGCGCCTGACCAGGTCGATCGAATTGGTGCGCGGACTGAACCGTGCCAAGGCCGAGTTCTGGCGGAAGTTGTCCCGGGGAACGAATCCGACTTCGGGGATGAACCTGTCCTCGACCACGAGGTGGCCGTAGGCCAGGCCGTAGCGATCTCCCGCATAATCGAAACGACCCTGATAGCTGTTGTCCTTGCCGTTCCTTGCCGGGGTCTGCGTATTCGCGAAGTATCCCGCGAGACTGAAATCGTCATAAAAGGCGAGCCTGCCGTCGACGCCGTAGACTTTGCTGGACCCGTCCCCGACGAGCGACACCGAGCGGTTCGTGAAGATGGCACCAACGGTGCTCCGACGCAGAATATCTCTCTTCACACGGACGACCGTGAAGTTGGTGGACACCGCGCCCGAGGTCGCCTCATCTCCGGTCTGGATGTTGAGCACACCGACGTCGAAGGGGCCGACCTTGCCGGTCATGCGGCCGCCGGCCGTGATCGGGACGATCTGCCCCCCTTCGAGACCGATCCGTCGGCTGAAGAAAAGCGTGGGCAAACCCCCGCCCCTGCGCTCACCACCACCCCGAGCGAAGTCGAAGTTTCCACGCCCCTCGAGGAAGAACTCACGCTTCTCCGGAAAGAACAGACTGAACCGCGTCAGGTTGACCTGCTGTTCATCGACTTCAACCTGGGCAAAGTCGGTATTGAGCGTGAAATCGGCCGTCAGGTTTTGTGTGAGGCGGTACTTGACGTCGAGTCCGAAGTCGGCATCCGTGTCATTTTCGGTGGGCGGATTGGCGTTGAGGTCGGTCTTCAACCCCGCGATCCCGTAGGGTTTGATCTCTGCGTCGATGCTCAGTGGAGGCACTTCGAGTCCGACGAGCGTAGCGGCCTCAGACACGCGCCAGAGTCCGGCGATCACGCTGTTTCCGCGGGCTGCGGAGATGGGTAGCGCCGTCAGGTAGGCCGCTTCGTTCCGGCGACGAACGATGCGGCGCAGCTGAATGCCCCACACTTGCGTCTCGCCGGGTTGATACCGGAGCGACTTGAATGGGATCTCGATTTCGACGGTCCAGCCGCCCTCGAACCGGCCGGTCCGCATGTCCCAGACGATATTCCAATCGGTGTTCACGTTCCCTTCGTTGGTAATCGCGAAGTCGGAGTACCCGCCGATCGGAGTCACCAGGAACGCCACGCCGTTCCGCTGATCATGGAAGGTGTCGAGGAGGAATGAGAACGAATCGTTTTGCCGTAGCTGGCCGACGTCATGACGCATCTCGTTGGCGACCCACTCACTGGGCGGGGCCGAATCGAAGGCGCGTGCCGTCACATAGAGGCTGTTTTCGTCGAAAAACACCCAGACGTCCGTCCGCTCGCTAGCGGGAGCCCCCTCGTCCGGGATCTGTTGGATGAGACCGGTGATCGGCCGAACGGTTCGATAGGCGGCTTCGTCGAGCCGGCCATCCAGCCGAATCTCTTGCGTCAACCGGGTGGCACGAACCGTGGTTCCGCCCTGATCGTCCCGAGCGACCACCTCTGGCGCCACGGGCATCGGCAGAATTTCCTGGGCCGCGGCCGGGGCGCCGAACCCGAGAGTGAGGCCAAGGGTGAACCCGAGAGTGACGCCAAGCGTGAGACGCAGCATCCCTAGTCTGGTCCCGCCGTGTCCGCCCCTAGAATCGCGGCGATGATGCGGCCCGGCCCGTGGACTCCGGTCACGAGAATTTGGCCGATGTCGGCCGACTTGCTCGGGCCGGAGTGGAGAGCGAGGACCGCCGGAAGATCGTCGCGGCACGCTTGTAGCGCATCGCCCAACGTCGCGTGCACATCTCGAGCTCGCACCCAGACGAGGTGAACCGGAGGGAGGAGTTGGGCTCGGCGGCCTTCCCTGGAGGAAAGAAGAAGCGAGCCGGTCTGAGCCGCCGCTCCTACCGCCACCGACACGCCCAGCGCCGCCTCCGGAGGTGGGGCCGCGGGGAGCGCCGGCTGGAGCGCCTCGGGTACGCCCCTGCAGACGGACACGCTCTCGAACTCGCTCGCGAAATCGTTCAGCCATACCCGGGCCGCCGCCTCGTCGGCGAGCCGAATGACCTCACCGCCCGCGGCTTGTAGGCGATTCTCAAAGCCACCGACGGGGTCGGCCTCCGCGACCACTCCGGCCCCTGTGGCCTCGCTGAACGGTCCCGGCGGCTCGGCGGCCTCCGGAAGTGACCCAGGGTGCGAGACAGGTTCGCGATCCCGGTTCGCGTCGCGGACCCGGCTCAGGATGCGCTCTCTCGCGTCTCGACTCATTCGATGCCCTCTCTCGCGTCTCGACTCACTCGATGCCCTCTCTCGCGTCTCGGCTCACTCGATGCCCTCTCTCGCGTCTCGACTCACTCGATGCCCTCGTCCCAAAGTTCGCGGAAGGTGCGCCCGGCGGCCCGGGGCATCTCGCGGCCGGCGCTCCACTCGCGGAGCATCGGGAGGCGTCGAGCGACCGGTTCCGGAAGGACCCCGGCCACCTTCTCCGCCCACCCAAAGAGTCGGGAACGCGTCGCGGTGGCGGTCAGGAGACCCAGCACCGAGCGCTCCACATCGCTGGTGAGCCCGCGTTCGACCGCCCGTCGGCGCCAGACGTGAAGCAGATCCGGGATCGGGATCCGGACCGGGCACACGTCCGCGCAGGCTCCGCAGGCCGAGGAAGCGAAGGGCAGGGGCAGCGTCTCCTCCAGGCCGATCAACCCGGGGGCCAGGACGGCGCCGATCGGTCCCGAATAGACGTACCCGTACGCGTGGCCGCCCGTCTGTCGATACACGGGGCAGATGTTCAGACACGCCCCGCAGCGCACGCAGCGCAGCGCCTCCCAGACCTCGGGATCCGCCAGCAATCGCGTGCGCCCATTGTCTACCAACACAACGTGAAGTTCCTCCGGCCCGTCCGGCTCACCCGCGTGGGAGCCTCCCGGCCCCTGAATGATCGAGACGAAGCATCCTACCGGTTGTCCGGTAGCCGATTTGGCCGTGACTTGGAGAAAGGTCGAGAGATCGGCCCACCTGGGGAGCACCTTTTCGATCCCGACCAGCGCAACGTGGATCCGTGGAACCGAGGTCGAGAGCCGGATGTTACCCTCGTTCTCGATCAGAGCGATCGAGCCGGTCTCAGCCACCAAGAAGTTACCCCCGCTGATTCCCAGCTCGGCCGTGAGAAAGGCGTCCCGCAGGAGCTCCCGGGCGGCTGCGGCGAGGCGCTCCGGTGACGCGTCGCGCGGGGTACCCAGCCGCTCGTGGAAGATCGCTCGCGTGTCGTCGAGGCTCTTGTGGATCGAGGGGCCGACGATGTGGCTGGGCGGCTCGCCGAGGAGCTGGATGATGTATTCGCCGAGATCGGTCTCGAACACCTCGACACCGCAGGATTCCAGAAAGGGGTTGAGCCCGACCTCTTCACTGAGCATGCTCTTGGCCTTCACGGCTCTCTGAACGTCGTGTTCGCGCATGATGCGCTCGAAGATCTGGTGGACGTCCGAAGCCGTCTCGGCCCAGTGGACATGGGCGCCCCGCTCGACGAGCCGAGCCTCCGCCTCCTCGAGATAATCCCCCAGGTGGGTGAGCGCGTGGCTCTTGACCTGCTCTGCCCATCGGCTCAAAGCGTGCTCGTCGAGGTCGGCATAAGCCTCCCGTCGATGGTCCACGAACGTCCGGGTCGCCGCGGTGACCGCCTCGCGCACCTCAGGCGTCTCCGCAATGATACGTCGGGCTCGAGCGCGGTAATCTCGGCTATGCACTTCCACGGCGAGCCTCCCAAAGGACCGAAGCCAACGGCCGGAAGCGGATCCGCGTCCCTCGGCGTCGAGCGCGACCGTCCAGCTGGAGCAGGCACCCCCCATCGGCGGATACGACGGTCTCCACATCCGGAAGCGTCTCGAGCTTCCGGTCGGCCATGGCGACCGATACCTCGGGGGCCTTCACCGAGAAGAGCCCCCCGAACCCGCAACACTCCTGATCCATCTCCCACTGGACGACCTCGGCGCCTGCGGATTCGAGAAGCCGCAGGGGCTGCTCTTCCACCTCGAGCTCTCGGAGCGCGTGGCAACCGTGATGGTAGGCGAGCCGACGCCCCTCCAAACCTCGGCCGAGTTCGGTGACCCCGAGGACGTCCACGATAAATTCGGACAGTTCGTAGGAGCGCTCGGCAACCGCCGGAGAGTCGAGCAGACGAGGGTATGTGCAGCGCAGCATCGCGGCGCAGCTTCCGGACGGAAGGACCACATAATCAGCGTCGGCAAAAACAGCCGCGGTGTGAGCGGCCATTTCACGGGCCTGAGGCACGTGGCCCGAGTTCCACGCCGGCTGTCCGCAGCACGTCTGATCCCTCGGGAAGTCCACGTCGACGTCCAACGAGCGGAGGAGGCGAACGGCGTCGGCCGCCGCGTCCGCGAAAAAACGGTCACCGAGACAGGTGATGAAGAGTGAGACTCGCATGGGGACTTGTAATCCAGAGGCTAGTGTCCTGTACCCGCCAGTTCCGCGGCCGCACTCCGGACTCGGCACTCGGGGTCCGACCAACATAGGATTCGACCAACAATAGGAAAGGCGGGGTCCGATCCGTCGGGGCGACCGCAACCGACGATCTCAACAGTTTGGCGTGGACAACACCCATTCTTACGCGTAGCATGTCCAAGCAGTGGGATCGGATTCAACGCAGCTTGTCAAACGGAGGTCAACTTATGAAGCGCATCCTTCTCGCCGTCCTCGGCTTGCTGACGCTTTCGGCCGGTGCGGACGCACAGAGTACGGCACAAACGATCGAGCGTGCCTTATTAGCGGCGCCCGCGCGAGCCCGGGAGGACGCCACGGTCATCAGCTGGAGAGCTGACTACACGTATCGGACCCTGAAAGAGGGCACGAGCCAGTTGGTCTGCTACGACCGGTCCGGAGATCCCGGCCAGCCGGCGTTCGCCGTGGCCTGCACAGTGCTCGGGAACCTGGACAGGATCGCACAAAACCGGCGATTTGCGGCAGAGGGCGGAGACCGGGCGGGGACTCGCGCGTTGGTAGCCGCCGCCGACGAGAGTGGCACACGAATCCCGCCCGTATTTGGATCGGCGTGGATGGACCTGGGCGGCGACAATCAGATGAGCGCTCGGACCCACACGACAATCGCTATGCCGGGCGCAACCGAAGCGAGTTCCGGCTTTCCTGAGAGTGGCGCGGGTGGTGGTGCTTTCCTCATGGCTGCCGGCACTTCGGAGGCCCACCTGATGGTGCCCTACATCGTGGCGCCCTAGAAGCAAGTGGTTAGTCTCGCCCGCAGGTAAAAGCGCTGGTACACAAAAAGCGGGGCACGGCCGATGCGGCCGTGCCCCGCTTTTCCGTCAAATCGTCCCAAGCCTTCGCTAGCCCGCCCTCGGCAGGATAGGGTCCGGCCAGGATCGACCCTAAGGCTGCAGTGTGATCTTCTGCACTCTCCAGCTGAGGATCTCGCCCACGTAGAGTTCGTTCTCGTTCCGACAGTCGATCGCGTGAGTCGAGGCGAACTCTCCCAGCATACGGCCGGCCCTAGGCTAGTCCAACGAAGAAAATTGCGGTCTTTTGTAGCATGGGATCCCCCCGGCGGATGCTCTGGTGCGGTGGCTCGTACGAAGTCGACCAATGGGCGAACCCGCATTGTCGGGCGAGCGGAGCGGGAAGTCAAATCGTCTTTCAGGTGGTCCCTCACGTGCGCCTGGTTACCGAGTCTGCCCCAGTGGCGGCCTTGTTGATGTCGGTTATGACGGACGGAGTTGCCCAGACCCCCTTGGCGGGAGACTGGATCTTGTCGATCAGCAGCCCCGAGGGGGAATTCGACCTACCTGTTCGGCGGCTTGGCCGGTGGCTCTTGGTCTGCCACCCGGGTGGAGGAGCAGCGGCGCGGCGCCGTACTCCCACGGGTGGAAAACAGTGGGCGGGGCGCCGTGTGTATGTTATGTTGAGTATCTACGGCGGTTGTTTTCCTTGGGATGGATCTCCTCAGTTTTCCCGCCTTCCAGCTTTACTCTTGATTTATTGCTTTTGATTCGATGGTGAGGTGCGTGTTGAGCATGGGTATGTTTCCGAACAACGGACCGGGGCAGAGCCGCCGGAAGATGGAGCCCGTTTCGGCCCTGGTGATCGGGTTTGTTTTGGCCCTCGTGCCAGGCAACGTGGCGGGCCAGGTCGAGGAAGGGACTGAACCCGCACCCGTGATGGATACGGTCGCGGAGAATCCCGTTGTGATTCCCAGCCGTCCGACGGTGCGTCCAACCCGCACCGGCACGCCTCCGGATATCGACGGACGTCTCGACGACGAAATATGGAAGACGGCAGCTCTGATCACGGAGTTCGTGCAGCAATCTCCGCTCGACGGTGCGCCCGCGACCGAGCAGACCGAGGTCTACATCGCTTACGACGCGGACAATATCTACTTCGGGATCTATGCACACTATGAGGACCCTTCGATCATGCGCGCCAACCGGGTGGACCGTGACCGAGCTCAAGCAGACGATCTCATAACGATCTATTTCGACACCTTCCTGGACCAGCAGCGCGGGTACGACTTCGACATCAACGGCTACGGGGTCCAGGGTGACGGTATCATCAGCGGTGGCGGTGGCGGCGGACGGTGGCGGGGTGGGGGTGGCGGTTCCGGCGGCCGCATTCCGCACGCGGATCGCTCGTGGAACACCTTGTTCGAAACCGGTGCACAGATGGTGGAAGACGGATTTACGGCAGAGATGGCGATCCCCTTCAAGAGCCTACGGTATCCCAGCCGGGCTCGGGACGAGGCGCACCAGTGGGGCTTCCAGATCGTTCGCGAGGTCAAGGGTAAGGATCAGGAGAACCAAGTTTGGGCGCCCATGTCCCGCGACGAGTCGAGCTTCTTATCGCAGATGGGCGTGCTGGACGGCATGGTCAACTTATCCACCAGCCGGAACATCGAGATCTTGCCGACCTTCACGACCATCCGGCACGGTGCGATCGACGCGACCGTTCCAGCGTTCGTCCATCAGAATACCGATCCCGACGCGGGGATGAACGTCAAGTACGGCGTCACGAGCAATCTGACCGCCGACTTTACCGTGAATCCGGATTTTTCGCAGATCGAGTCGGACCGCACTCAGATCGAGGTGAACCAACGCTTTCCCATATTCTATCCTGAGCTCCGGCCCTTTTTCGTAGAGGGGGCGGAGATTTTCAACTTTTCGGGGCCGGTGACGCTGGTCCACACCCGAACCATCGTCGATCCGGACTACGGCGCGAAGCTGACGGGCAAGGTGGGTAGCTTTTCGATCGGTGCGCTGGCGGCGAACGATCGCGCGCCCGGGAAGGTGGAGGACGAGTCGGACCCTGCGTTCGGCCAGCGCGCCAACACGTTTATCAGCCGTGCGCGATACGACCTGTATGCCGAGTCCAACGTCGGCGCCATTGTCACGGATCGGGAGTTCATGGACGGTTATAGCCGGTTGATCGGGGCGGATGGCAACTTCCGGCTCAACCGGACCACCTCGGTTTCGGGTCGTGCCCTTCGGACCTGGCAGCGGGCTCCCGGTGAGGTCGAGCGTACCGGTCGTTTGTTGGACGCCAGCATCCGCCAAAACGGGCGAAACCTGAGCTGGTTCCTCGCGTCCTATCAGCTCTCTCCGGACTTCGGCACCGACGTCGGATTCGTGCGCCGCACGGACCAGCAGCGTGTCGTCTCGAATGTTTCTTACCGGTTTTGGCCGGAGGGCCGGATCATCAACTGGGGTCCCCGAGTGAGCGTCAGTCGGAATTGGGACTTCGACAGAGTGCTCCAGGACCGAGGGCTCGGTCTCGGTCTGAACTTCTCCTTTGCCGGCAACATCAGCTTCAGCACCGACGTGAACCGGAACATGGAACGGTTTCTCGGGACGAGGTTCGAAAAGACGAGATTTTCCGTGCGGACGAACGTGAATGCCAGCCGTTCATATTCCTTCGGCGGGAACTTCCGGGTGGGTGACGAGATCCTTTACAGCGACGATCCCGCCCTCGGCCACCAGGTCGCGTGGAGCCTCAGCGCCCAGGTGCGACCCACGCCGAGTATCTCCACGAGACTCAACCTGAACGCGACCCGGCTGACGATCGGTGGCGTCGAGGAGTTCGCCGTCAAGATCCTGCGTGCCACTACGACGTATCAGGTCACCGAGAAGTTGGGGCTCCGAAACATCACGGAGTTCAACTCGCTGGATAGGGAGCTCGACCTCAACCTGCTCGCCACGTATCGGATCGATGCGGGGACCGTCTTCTTCGTCGGCTACGACGACCATTACCAGCAGGCCAATCTCATCGAAGGAGACCGGGACGGCGACGGATTCAACGAGCAACTTTTTTTCCGGAACCGTCTACAGCGAACCAATCGCGCGTTGTTTGTGAAGCTCCAGTACTTGCTGCGTTACTGAGCGCGAGCCCCGACAGACTTTTCGCGCCCGCACTGCGTCACCGGATCCTCGGATTAGGGTACTCCGGCACTCGAACCAGCCCCCCGATCCCGAACACGCGGCTGACTCCCACGACCACTCGGACGTTGGCAACCCCGCGGTTCCACTCGTCGAGCCGGCTCGCGAGCCCCATGTCGATCACCGTGAGGTTGGTGATTTGCACACGTGTACCGAGTTCGGCCCACGTCCGGGTCGGGCCGGTATCAGCCGGAATCTCGGTGTAAAGATCGCCCATGATCAGCCGGCTGCTGAAGCCCACCGGGATGTCGAAGGCGATGCCGCCCCGCCAATAATCATCCCCGTCCACCTCTGATGCCAAGACATACCCGCCGTTGACGTGGATCCGGAATCGGTTGGCAAAGCCTCGTGTGAGGAGCAGATCGACCCCCCAGGCCCAATCTTCTCGGGAGAGATCAGATCCCGTGGGAGCCTCTGCACCGGTTTGAATGGCGACCGCGGGCCACGTCCACCCCTCGTGTTTGAAGTTGTAGAGCGCCTCGACTTCCAGCGATTCGAGTCCGTTCGAGGTACTCGCCCCGTCGTCCTCCGTGGCCACCTGCAGGCCTGCGCCGATCTCGAAGTTCCGAAACAGGCCCGTCTCCAAATCCAGGAGACCCTCGAGCGATCTCCGGCCCCCTTCCGTCCAACCACCTTGCAGCCCGAACTGAAACTCCCACTCCAGATACTTCTTCGGATATGCGTCCGTGACCTTGAGAGGACGGCCCGCATCCAGGGATCGAAAATCCTCCTGTGCGGTCGCTTCTCCGCCCGAAAGCACCGCCATCAACGAGACAGCGAACAACGGTAAATCCCGGACTCGTGCCGTGGCACTCATCTCCCAACCCCCTCGGGCAGCAAAGGCATCATGAACTGGCCCATGGGAACCATCTGCGACTCGGGGTGGCCTTGCGGCAGCCACGATCCGTCGGGAAGCCGTGTCGGAACGCGCATCGAGCCCGGGCCCATCGTATGGTCCGCCATGGCCGTTATCCCTGGCGCCACCATTGAGTCCTGCGTGGCATAGATCTGGTTCTCGAGCATCCGGTCGATCTCTGCCTCCTTCTGCTCCCGGCTGAAGTTCTCGTCCACCATGATGTCATTGGTGATGTCGTGCATCATGTGGAGGTTGTCGAAGATGTGTGCGGCGGCTGGAAACATCTTGGAAAAACGGGGGGCGGCCTCCGCGGTCAGAGGCATGTACTCAGGGGGATTGACGAGGACCGAATCCACGAACAGGTCGATGACCCGATCGAGCTCTCGCGCCTGGGCCTCGGGAGTCGGTTCCATGAGCGCCTCGTACACGGCCGCGTGGTGCCAGTGGTATGCCCAGAGGATCCCGTTGATGTCGGGATACTTGCGGGCAAAAACCCCAGCCCACGTTCCTCCGCCCATCATCCACCGGTGCCCGTATCCTCGGGTGGAAAAGGCCGCCTCGGGGTTCGACAGGTAATACGCGATAGCGCGCTCGCCGGCGGCCTTCTTCTCGGTTACCGAAGGGTCCGTGAGGATGTCGTAGAGCTGGCTGTGGAGGTGGTGCGTCCAGTCCATGTTACGCCCGGTCGGATGAGCCATCCTCATCTAGGCAGGCGCAATGAGCTCCGCAGGTGGCTCGAACCGGGGCGGGGCCGTAACAAACCGGCGAATACGCGTCTCCAACTCTGTGAACGCCTCCGTCGCGTCCTCACCCTGCGTGAGTGCGACCTCGTAAATGCCGAAGTGGGCCAAATGGGCGGCGTAGAAAGACTGAGCCGCTCTCGTGTGGGTGTCGTAGAAAGCGAAGTTGTAATTCCCCGGAAGTTGGAACTGGCTATTCCGGGGAGTCACGCCGGCACAGGAAGTCTCCGCTAGGGCGATGACAAGAACCGCCATGGGGGTGACTCCCCTACCCCAGACAGGTTTTCGGCGACCGAGCGGACAGAATCGCTTCGGTCCGATGAAAGTCTTGGCTCCAAGGGGATCGGTGCACTGCAAGTTTAGCTCCTCGTGTTAGCCTGCTGAAACGGGATTCGTTTCGAGCTCAGCCTAAACGAGGAGGGGGAGGCACCATTTCCGCGTCGGGCGGCATCATTCCGCCGAGGTACGCCACCTGGGCAATAGAAACCCGATCACTCGGCCCCAGGCCGTGTTCGCGGGTAACGGTGATGCCCGATGCGCAGGCGACCATGGCACACGTGCCCGAGTGATTTCCCCCCGGGGGGCCTGAGTGCTCACCGTGCTGAGACGGACCGTGCTCAGCCATCGAAGCCGACGCGTGGGCGGCGGGACGGTCCATACCAGCCCCCATGCGGGACTCCACGTGCGACGCATGAAGCACGCAGAGGGCCTGGCCGAGGAATGCCCCAACGTAAAGCACTAGCACGATCGACGTGGCTCGCTGGAGCACGGTGTCAGGTATTAAGATCATCTGGGCCGGCGCGACAACGCTCTGGGCAATGCCAAGTGGCAACGACGGGGCGGTACTTCCCTGGACTCAGCATGTGCCACCTCGCCCTGGGTGGCAAGAGGGCACCCGCCTTCCCTCAAACACATTTGGCTTGACTACCCGTTGGTGGGGCCCTAGAAATGACTCCGTCCGAGCGCTGTTCGGTCAACGGCACGCACCGAGCGCTTTTCGATCAACGGCACGCACCGGAGAACAATGTTTCAAATAGGGCCAAGAAAAGGTTGGGGACGTTGACGTGAGAAATGCCGTCCCATGGACGGGTCTGGGGGCGCTCGGATCCCTTCTCCTCCTATCCGCCTCTTCCGCCTCCGCCCAGTACCGCCGCCCTGTCGACGCCGAGGCGATACAGGCGGTGATGCCCGCCGCCGACAGCTTCTCGGTGAAGGCGGGCCTCCCACCCGTATACACCGCGTACGGCCCCAGCTCGGACGGATCACCGCGCAGCGTGGTCGGCTACGTGTACCTGACATCGAATGTACCGCCCACCGTGTACGGCTATAGCAGCCGGATCGATGTGTTGGTGGGGATGGATCTGGCGGGCCGCCTCACGGGCATGCACATCGTCAACTACCGCGAATCGCTCAGCAGCTCCCGTGGGGACTTTATGAGGGGAGCCGGCCTCGAGGAGCAAGTTCCGGGTAAACACATTTCCGAGGCGTTCCAGGTCGGGAGGGACTTGGACGGCGTTAGCGGCGCATCGATATCTGCCCGTGCCATGTACCGCGGTATCCGTAACTCCGCCCGGCGGGTGGCGCTCGCATACCTGCAGCCTGATCCAGCGACCGCGCCCGCGACGGCTGGAGCGCTCGAGGACCTCACGTGGCTGCAGATGATTTCGACCGGCTACATCCGAACGATGCAAATCGACAGATTCAACGCGGGCTTGGAGCTCTCGTTCGCGTATATGGGCGACGAGGCGCTTGGAAGTCTTCTGATGGGTTTGGTGAGGTACCAAGACGTAAGCTCGCGTGTGGACGGTTTGCTTGGCGACGATCACGCGATGTTCGTCGGCATCGACGGGAGCGAGGTCGCGGGATTCCGCAGCAACGCGCTCTCGGTCCACCAGGGCGGGGAGGTCTATCCGGTTCCGAGTAGACGGGTGGTCTTCCTGGGAACGCCGTATGAGGGCAAGGCGGCTGGGCAGATCGTATACACACTGATCATGCGTATGGACGGCGCCGTCGATCTCGCGCAGCCCTTCGCGATCGTCTACGACGACGGTACGGGCGTCCCGTCCACCACGGAATACATCGTCCAGGAGGAGGTGCTGACAGCCGTCCGCGAGCGAGCCGCGGTTGCCGAGCTGGCCGCCGCGGAGCAGGGCGCTGAGGAGGCGGGCGCGGAGGAGGCAGCCGCCGTGGAGCCGGCCGTCTCCGGAGATGAATCGGCCGCCGTCCCCCGAGACGAGTCGGCCGCCCTCCCCGAAGAGGAATCGGCTCCCGTCCCCGTGCGAGCCAGCGCGACCGAGCCGGCCTCCACGGAATCAGTCGATTCCGGGACGCCGGCTGCGGAGCCGGTCGCTGCCGTGCCGGCCGAGGCTTCCTCACCGCCCTCTGAGCTGACCGTACCGGACGGGGCCCTTGATTTTACGTCGGACGGCCCGCCCGAGGGGTCGGCGGCCGAGGACGCGTCAACCGGGTCGGCGCTCCAGGGCATCCCCGAGATGGATTTTTCGGCCTTCGAAGATTTCGAGGATGAGTCGGCTCTGTCTCGGTTGTTGGTTCAGACCCGGTGGGCTCCAGTAATTCGCCTCGTTCTGCTCCTGGCTCTGGTTTTGTACGCCTTCTTCGCGAAGAGTAAGCCGGTACGTGTTGTCACTCTCGCCGTCACGCTCATCTATCTCGGATTCTTCGACGGCGGTTTCCTATCCGTCTCGCATATCACCAGTGGATTCGCCGTGGGCCCGGGCTTCTACCTCCAGGATATGGCGTTGCTGTTCATGGTTGGGTTCACCGTGGTCACCACGCTGCTCTGGGGCCGAATGTTCTGCGGATTTCTCTGTCCGTTCGGAGCCCTGCAGGACTTGATCACGCATATCGTGCCGCGCCGTCTGCAGCGAAGATTTCCCCAGTGGATCCACGACCGCGCCCTCTACCTCAAATACGGGATTCTGCTCTTGATCGTCGGCTTGGCTGCGGTCCCTGCCCAGATCGGAGTGTACCAGTACTTCGAGCCCTTCGGGACCGTGTTTTACCTGAGTTCGTCGCCTCTGTTGTGGAGTATCGCCGGTGGGTTTCTCGTGGCGTCGGCCGTGGTGCCGCGGTTCTACTGCCGCTACGCGTGCCCTCTGGGTGCCGCATTGGGCGTTGCTTCACTCCTGGCGGTCTTCCGGATCCGGCGCGTGGAACAGTGCGTCCCCTGCAAGGTGTGCGAAAACGTATGTCCGACTGGCGCCATCCGCGGACCCGAAATCGATTTCAAAGAGTGCGTCCGATGTAACGTCTGCGAGACCAAGTTGTTGACCAAGGCGGGCGTATGCCGACACAGTATGGAGTACGTTCGTTCCCGGCTGGTTCAGTTGAAAACTCCAGTCCGGTAAGGAGGTCGAATGTCGGAGGCATCCAGTCGCAGCTTGCCGCGGCGCCAGGTTCTGCGGATCACCGCAGCGGTGGGCGCGTCTGCGATCCTGGGCGGAGGTCTCCTGCGCGCCGCCTTGGAGCGGGCGGGCCTGCACCAAGTGCGCCAGACGCGCACCCAGATGGGTACGCTGGTCACGATTACGGCTGTGCATCCGGACCCCGAGGCCGCACGAATGATGGTGGCCGCCACGTTCGATGAGATCGAGCGGCTGGAGAGCTTGCTGAGCCGCCACCGCATGGGCACCCCTGTATGGAGCCTCAACAAGAATGGGGTGGTTCGCGCCCCACCTCGGGAGGTGCTCGAGGTGGTTCAAGGGGGGCTCGACTACTCGGCTCTGACCGCAGGGGCGTTCGATATAACGATCGCCCCCCTGCTCAACCTCTACAATTCGAGCTTTTCCGAGACGGGAGCCGCGCCTCCCCAGGGAGAGGTCCGGCGGGCGCTGGCGCTCGTCGGATTCCGGCATATTCGAGTGAGCGACCGCGAGATCGCCTTCGAGAAGGCCGGGATGGCAGTGACCCTGGACGGGATCGCCAAGGGATACATCGTGGACCGGGCCGTGGGGGTTCTTCAGGAGCGCGGTGCCACGAGTGTGCTGGTCGACGCCGGAGGCGATATGGCGTCGGCCGGTGACAGCCTCGGGGGCGACGCGTGGAGGATCGGGCTCCAGGACCCGCGGGTGGCGGATGGAAGCCTCGGAGTCCTTCGGCTGCGAGGCGAGTCTGTCGCCACCTCCGGTGACTATATGCAGTACCTCACGCCCGACATGAGCCTGCACCATATCATCGACCCCCGGACCGGATCGTCGCCCGGACATACCAGTGGCGTTTCCGTGGTGGCTCCCTCCGCGATGGCAGCGGATGCCTTGTCGACCGCCGTTCTGGTGCTCGGCCCCGGGGAAGGAATGGAGCTGCTCGACCGCCTCGACGGAATAGAGGGGATGATCGTCACGAAGGATCAGACGGTTCTGAGGTCGAGAGGGCTGGGCCGGTACACCGCATGAGGAAGTCTCCGCTGCAGCGTCGGCGGATTTTTTTCTTCTAGTGAACCCGGCGCCGGGAGTCCAATATTCAATAGGGAAATGCACTCTTCATTCATACTCGCGCACCGAGCCCCCGAGGGTATATGATCCGGTACGATGAGAAAAAGCCGATGACTGAGGTTGTGATGACTGAGGTTGTAGAGAGCCGCTGGGTCAGGGGCGCTCTTGTGGCGTTCGGGGTGATGGCCCTGGGTCTCGGGACGGCCCGTGTCTCGGCTGCACAGACCATCGACGAGCGCCTGCGCGCCTCCCGCCAGTCCTCCGGAGGGACTGAGGGTTTTGTGGACCCGTCGGGGAGGGCCTTCACTTTCTGCCGGGTCGCCTACCGGCAAGTGCGCCGCGAGCCGATGGGTCAGGGTTGGCGCACCGACTATCCGGATGCCGACCGGAACCTCATGCTCCGGCTCTCGCAACTCACGACGACCCCGATCAGGACGACCCCACAGGGACGCCCCGACCACCTCATCGTGCAACTCACCGATGATGAAATCTTTCAGTGCCCCTTCGTTTTCATGTCTGACGTGGGGACGATGGCGCTCGACTCGGAGGAGGCGGAGCGTCTCCGCAAATATCTCCTGCGGGGAGGGTTTCTATGGGTCGACGATTTCTGGGGTGAGTATGCCTGGGATAGGTGGGTTGAAGAGATCACCAAGGCGCTTCCGCCGGGCGAGTACCCGATCGAGGACCTCCCCGCCGGCCATATGATATTCAACGCGCTTTACAACGTCTACGACGTGCCCCAGGTGCCGTCCATTCAATATTGGCGTCGGAGCGGCGGGGGCACCTCGGAGCGCGGCTCCGGCAGTGCCGTCCCGCACCTCAGAAGCATTCGGGACCACAATGGGCGGATCATCGTCCTGATGTCCCACAACACCGACATCGCCGATGGCTGGGAGAGAGAAGGGGAGGACGAGGCGTTCTTCTTCCGGTTTTCTCCCAAGGCCTACGCGCTCGGGATCAACATCATCCTGTACGCTCTGACCCACTAGGCGTTTGCCGCGCCTCGGCGTTTGAGTTCCTCGTCGAACGCCACGATCTCGAACTCGTCCTCGAACCCGGCTCGGTCGGGCGAGGGGAGGTAGGCCGTCAGGTCGACCTCGGCAGCCAACTCGCGGTCGAAGGCGGCCTGATCCCGCTCGGACGCCTCCTCGGCCGAATCCCCGCTCGAGTAGACGACCTCGCCGAGCTTACGGTCCTCGAGCTTGAGTTGTCGCCGAACCGTCTCGCTGGCTAGGAACTGCTTCCGAATGGCGGGGAAGGAGAAGCGAAGGGGGCCGCCCTCCCCGGACGACACGTCCGCATCGAACTCGGCGGCGAGCTGGTGAAGGGCGGCTTCGACTTCCGATGGATCCACTGTCCGATCCTTCATTCTCGCCTGCACATGCGCGGTCGCCGCTTCGACCGTGACGGAGCCGCCCCCGGCGAGCGCCTCTCTGTATACGAGTCCGAGGACCAGCCGCCGCACATTACGGGCCTCACGAGCGCGGTTCTCGCGGCGCACACCAAGGACGCGGAGGAGCGGGACCGAGAAGAACAGGACGCTGAATACCACGGGGATGAGGACCAGGCCCACCAAAGCAGCGGTGCCCCCTATGCCGAGCTGAGGGAAGATGAACCAGGGTGCGGTGGCACCCGCCACCAGGGTGAACCCATTCATCCCGATGATCACCGCGTCGTGCTTTTTCTCGTTGCCCGTCAGCTCCAGCGGATACTCCATCCGCATCCATGCCGGGTTCGGCTCTCGGGCCTTCACGGGTCCGTGGGCGCTCGTCATGAGCTCGGGGAACGCATAGACGAGCTCCCCGTCCGGGGACACGGTGGGCTCCCCAGCGTACGATCCCAGAAGCCGGCCCATCTCCTCTTCCGCGTCGGGCAGCGCGAGCGCCGTATGCTCGACGAGCTCGGCCGTCGTGAGCGCCCCCCGCCGCGCGCGGATGAGGCGTAGCGTGCTGCGGTCGAGCTGCTTCCGAGTCGGCTTCGGTCGGTCGGGTCCGAAGACGAACGCGAAGACCTTCTTGTAGAACGGAGGCCGGCTGTCCTTTTCGAGCGTCGCCTCCCAGCGGCGGCCGTAATAGGGATTGCCCAGCCGCCAGCGCGGGGTCCAGATATAGTACCAGAGCCAGAAGCTCGGAAAGTGGAAGTGCCCGTGATGCCGGCCGACGCCGCGCCCCCAGCTTCCACCACTCCGGCGGTCGCCGCCTCTGGACATCATCGCAACGATCGCCGCGACGACCAGCGCCACGAAGACCACGAAATAGACCACGAGCATGGTCACGATCCACGCCTTGAACGCCCCGGTGAGCACCCGTTTGGCCGCGCGCTTGAGCCGTTGGATGGTCGGGACCCGATCCCGCCGGATCAGCTTGCGGTCGAAGAGGTAGACCAACTCTCCCGACTCGGATACCTCGAGATGCCCCTGGTGGGACTCCAAGAGGGTCTTGAGGGTGCCCTCGACCTGGTCCCGCGGTAGGCCCACGCTGGACACCACGTCTCCTACGGTACCCCGCCCGCGAAGGGAACGGAGGGCCTTCAGAACATCGGGTTGTGCTTCGGCGGTCGCGACGCTGTTCACGCTGGCCTCACCTGAGGGATGTCGAGGGCCACGCCCTCCTGATGTCATAGATGAAAGCCCCATTCCTGCCGAGGAGATCCACAATGAACCAGGATGTACTGGCCGTCCCATGAACCAGGATGGTACTGGCGGTCCCATCGGGGTTCAAGGTGACGACGTAAAGACAGGTATCAAGGCTCTACCTTCCCACGCCTCGGTTGCCTGCTACTTTAGCTCACCTCGGTGCCGAGCCGGGATCCACTTCTTTTTCCTTCGTGAGGGCGAATGAACCTCTGCATCCCCAAACCCCGGCTGGCTCCGTTGGGCCGTTTCTCGAAGTGTGGCTCCACACGGCTGGCGTTGATCTCTGTGGCCGTCGGACTTTTGGTGTCGGTATCACCCGTCGTTTTAGAGGGTCAAGGCACCGGTCCCCTGAGCGAAAGCTGGACGGTCGGTCTGTCCGGCGGTGCATTCAGCTACGAGCCGTCAGGCGACGAAGGTTTTCCGATCATCGCGCTGCGGATGGATCGACCCGTATCGAGATGGGTTCGCTTCGAGGTGGGAACGACCTACACCAGGCCCGAGATTCAGACCAACGCCGCGATGATGTTCGATCCCACCCTGCCCGCCGAGCACACGAACCTTTTTACGGTCACATTGGGCGGTCAGGCCAAGTGGACATTGGGTCCGCTGGAGCCCTACGGTGGCTTTTCGGCCGGGTTCTTCGGCCGCTACGACGGGGGCCCCGGGGACCGTAGGTTTGGGCGTTCGACGCTCCAGTTCCCCTTCGGCATCCGGCTTTGGGTCACAGACCACATCGGTGTACGGGCTGAATACAGGTTCGACGAAGACAACCACGAGGTAGTGACCCACTCCGACAGCGAATGGACCACAGGAGTGTTTTGGACATTGTGAGACTGGTCCGAAGGCCGTTGTTCTAGGCCACCCATAAAGGTAGACTAAGGGGCATGAGGATGTGCGAAGTGAGGGTCGCCGTCGGGTCCCTAGGGGCTCCGGCGGAGGAAAGTCCGAGCTCCGCAGAGCAGGGTGCCGGGTAACGCCCGGGCGTCGGTTTCGGCCGGCGACGGAAAGTGCCACAGAAAACAAACCGCCGATGACCCCTTCGGGGGAACAGGCAAGGGTGAAAGGGTGCGGTAAGAGCGCACCGGGCCGCCGGAGACGGGGGTCGCATGGTAAACCCCACCTGGAGCAAGGCCAAATAAGGGACGAGGAGTCGCTCGCTCCACCTGAGTCCCGGGTAGGCCGCTTGAGGCTGTCAGCAATGACGGTCCCAGATAAATGACCCTCCCACCGCTTCGGCGGGGGACAGAACTCGGCTTATTCCGCACATCCGCCGTTGCGCCCGTAGCTCAGCTGGATAGAGCGCTGCCCTCCGGAGGCAGAGGTCACAGGTTCGAATCCTGTCGGGCGTACTAGCGAGGGCCCCAGGGGACGCGGTTTCCCCTGGGGCCCTCGCTATTGGGACCTGGTGCGGACTCGCTTCTTTGGTTCGAGCCGAGGCGGAGAAGTGTACCTCCGCGAAGCGGACCTGCATGCCGACCGCCGAGACGAGCGAGGAGGCCCGAAGGGCCCCCGCAGCTCAATCCTGTCGGGCGTACTGAAGTAAAGCGAGTCTCCGTAAGGCGTTACAGCCATGCGGGGCCTCTGTCGTAAGACTTTATTTTATGGATTGCATCCCGTTTGCATCCGGAAATGAGTACAAAAAAATGCAGACGGAGCTACTCACCGGCCTCGACGACGCCGAGCACGGTCGCTGGGTCAGCCTGCTGGTAGCTTTGCCTGAGGACCTGAGCATCCCGCCAGCCACCGGCAGCGGCAACGTCCTGATCGGGTAGATGCTGGTCAAGTCCCGATTTGTGTGTAAAAGCGGAGGAAGCTCCTCGCCTTCGGCTAGGCTGCTTGGGCGACCTCCTGTTTCTGGAGGAGTGAGAGGTCGAGGTAACGCCGGTCGCCCCAGACGTGTGTGGTCCTGAGTGCGACGGCCGTGATGAGCCTGAGGGCGCTGGCCCGGTCCGGGAAGGCGCCGGCGGCCTTGATCCTGCGTTTGATCTCGCCGTGCAGCCGCTCGAGGCTGTTGGTGGTACGCAGCCGGGGCCAGTGCGCCTCGGGGAACGCGTAGAACTGCGTCGCTGCCCCGAAGCCCCGCTCCAGGACCTCCACGGCCTCGGGCAGCTCCTTCTTCCAGCGTGCGCCGAACTCGCCCAGGAGCTTCTTCGCCTCGGCGAGTCCGGATGTCTGGAAGATCACCGAGACCTCACGCGCCATGCGCTTGCGTAGGCGGTGGGGGACCCTCGCCCCCACATTACGCTGCAGATGGACCGTACACCTCTGACGGCGTGCCTCGGGCAGGAAGCGGCGGACCGCAGCTGCCAGGCCTGCGTGCTCATCGGCGATCACGAGCTCGACACCGCCGAGGCCGCGGTCCTGGAGTTGCTCGAGGAGCTCCGACCAGCTCTGCTGCGACTCCTCAGCGCCCAGCGTGACGGCCAGGAGCCGTCGGTGACCCTCAGGGCCCACTGCATACGCCACGAGCGCACTCACGTTCTCGACTTTGCGGGCCCAGCGGGCGTCCAAGAACGTGGCGTCCAGGTACAGATAGGGGTGAGGCCCCTCGATCGGCGCACGGCGCAGCCCTTCCACGGCCTCGTCGAGCCGTTTTGCCACACGACTCACCGTCGAGCGCCCAACACGCTCGCCCATCAGCGCCTCGGTGACGTCGCCCATCTTGCGCTGTGACACGCCGCTCACATACGCCTCGACCATCATCTCGTCGAGCTCGGGGCTCCTGCGCTGGTAGCGGCCGATCACGTCGGCCGGCGAACCGTTGTCCCGGCTCCGGGGCATGGCGACCTCGATCTGCCCCAGGCTCGTCAGCAGCCGCCTCAGGTATGTGCCGTTCCTATGGTCCTTCCGGCTTCCCACCCGCTCGAAGCGGCGTGCACCTACCATGGCCTTCAGCTCCTCTTCCAGCACCATCTCGAGCGTCAGCCGGATCGCGCCTTGAAACAGCTCGCGCAAATCATCGCGTAGCTCGTCTTGCGTGGCCCGACCGATCTCCACAATCTCTTGCATCGGAAGCTCCTCTCCGGTTCCGAGCCTGCTCTGCAGACCCGGACTCCCGGGTTCATGTGACAGTGAACAACAACAGAGGAGCTTCCGTTTTTCTTTCCCTCCTGTCCAGCTTATCCGCTTTTACACAAATCTAGGGACACTACCGTAGATGCTTCCGCTCCGTCGCCCAGAGGCGTCGGTATGGGTGGAAGACACCGCCCTGCAGCTTGGGCAGCTTTGCGAGGCTCTCGGACTTCAGGAGCCAACGGGCGGTCAGGTCACGACGTATAGGGAGATCGGGTCTCCGTGGGGAGGGGAAGAGCGGCACATCTCCCACCCTGGGATTCCCCAAAAGGTAAATGTCCAAACCTTGCCGTGTGCGATCGCTGATCGGCGTCACGGTCGCGTAGCCCATTTTGTCTTCGGCCTCACGCCATCTGATGGCGCCGTGCGGCATATGTTTGGCTGAATTGGTGGATCGACGAGTATTGCGTGGATTTTAATTCGGCGGCAGCAGCTCGACGGGCTGGCTATAGTGAAAAAACCGCACACCAGATCGGCTACGAGAACCTGAGAAAACTTGACTTGAAGCAGGCCATTGGGGAGCGGCTGGATGATCTATCTCTTGGGGCCGCCCAGATTACGCAACTGTTGTCCGCACAGGCCATAGGCAAAGTCCCATCGAGTGTGAAGGAAGTCGAAGCTCCAGATGGTGAAGTGACACCTACAACAGTCTTGGCGCGTTGGACAAGCTGGCGAGGGCTCGGGGTCTCTACGAGAAGAGGCTGTTGAAGCAGCGGCAGTTCGGCCTGGAGGAGCTGGGCGTCGTGATCCTACCCGAACTCGACGACGAGCCAGATTGGGAACGCATTGAGGACGGCGACCCCCGCTACTCGTTCGTGCGACCACCGCAGGAAAAGGGTTAGAGACGGTTAGTTCGAGCCGACGATCAGCACGCCTTCCACGAAGACGCGAAGCCAGGGGATCTGAGCCTTCAATTCCCCATCCGGCTTGCTTCAGTTGCTCGAAGAAGTTCACGACGAGAGCCGGGGGTACAGCGCACCGATGAGAAACTGCAGGCTAACCAGGACCGAGTCTAACCCCACAGATAAACCCGTTGCCGTCCCGGTCGGCGTTTCGGTAATCCTGGGTGTCGGGCATACTTAGACCTTCGTTGTCGGGTTTGAATATGCAGGTCTGGATCAGTCCGCCGAGCTGAGCAACCTGCAGGGGAACCACATTGCCAAGCTGGTTAGCCGAGAGGTTCAGGTCCTGGAGGTTTGACAGGCTCCCGAGCTCAGCGGGGATCGAGCCGGTCAGCTGATTCCCCTGGAGGCCCAGGATTGTGAGGTTTGACAGGTTCCCGAGCTCAGCCGGGATCGAGCCGGTCAGCTGATTCCGCCAGAGCTGCAGGTGAGCGAGGCTCGACAACTTCCCGAGCTCAGGAGGGATCGAGCCGGTCAGCTGGTTGTCACGGAGGTCCACGCTCTGGAGGCTTGACAGGTTCCCGAGCTCAGGGGGGATCGAGCCGGTTAGCTGATTCGCCTGGAGCCACAGGACTGAGAGGTTCGACAGGTTCCCGAGCTCAGGAGGGATCGAGCCGGTTAGCTGATTCTCCCAGAGGCCCAGCCTTGTGAGGTTCGAGAGGTTCCCGAGCTCAGGGGGGATCGAGGTCAACTGGTTTAGACCGAGCGCCATTCGCAGGAGGCCCGACAGGTTCCCGAGCTCAGGGGGGATCGAGCCGGTCAGCTGGTTGTTAAAGAGGTTCAGGTCCTGGAGGTTTGACAGGTTCCCGAGTTCAGCCGGGATCGAGCCGGCTAGCTGATTCTCCTGGAGCCACAGCTCCTGGAGGTTCGACAGGTTTCCGAGCTCAGGGGGGATCGAGCCGGTTAGCTGATTCACCCCGAGGCTCAGGCTTCCAAGGCTTGACAGGTTCCCGAGTTCAGGGGGGATCGAGCCGGTTAGCAGGTTAGCCGAGAGGTACAGGCCCTGGAGGTTTGACAGGTTCCCGAGCTCAGCGGGGATCGAGGTCAACTGGTTTTGGGCTAGCCCCAGCTCAAGGAGCTCCGACAGGTTCCCGAGCTCAGCCGGGATCGAGCCGCTCAGCTGGTTACCCGAGAGGTGCAGGCTTGTGAGGTTCGACAGGTTCCCGAGCTCAGGAGGGATCGAGCCGGTTAGCTGATTCCCCTGGAGCGACAGGACTGAGAGGTTCGACAGGTTTCCGAGCTCAGGGGGGATCGAGCCGGTTAACTGGTTTTCGATTAGCACCAGCTCAGCGAGCTCCGACAGGTTCCCGAGCTCGGGGGGGATCGCGCCCGTCAGGCTGTTGTCACGCAGGTTCAGGTTCTGGAGGCTTGACAGGTTCCCGAGCTCAGGGGGGATCGAGGTCAACCCGTTTTGTGTGAGCTGCAGGCGTGTGAGGCTCGACAGGTTCCCGAGTTCAGGGGGGATCGAGCCCCTCAGCGAATTGGCGAAAAGGTCCAGGATCTGGAGGTTCGACAGGTTCCCGAGCTCAGGAGGAATCGACCCGTTCAGCCGGTTTCGCCGTAGGGAGAGGCCGGTAACAGCATCGCCGTTAGCACAGGACACACCGTGCCAACTGCATGGCGTCGTGCTCGTCAACCATCCCGTTATAAGTGTCCATTCTGGCCCGTTCGTAGCGACGTACAACGCCACTAGCGCGTCACACTCAACTGCGGAGATTGCCGATTGTGCTGAGCAAAGGGCGTTGACGGCAGGGGTCGGCTGGGTTGGGCTGTCGCTTCTCTTGCATGACGATGTGAGCACCACCGCGAGTCCCAGAAGAGTGAGACCCCAGAATCGACGAATGACGACTCCAAGCCTACAGACAAGAGGGGCATCGAGCTTCTGTGGCGGCCCCCTTGAGGCTCTACTCAAACGGGGGATGGAATCGGACATGGGCGCACTCCGGGATCAGACTGTGCTCAACATCCGAGAGCGGGCCGGTAGGCGCAAGCAGAAGCCTCGCGCTACTCGATCACACTGCCGCCGCTGGAGTCCGAAAACGGCCATGATCCGAGCAGTCGCAACCGCTGGCGAGATGCAAACGGGATGCACGCCGACCGGAAACGCTGTGATTTGGGGGTGAACGGCCCTAGAACGCTTTCCCAATCGGAATGCGGCCTCAGTCTTCCCTAGGCGGCATACCCCCCCCTCTCTCACCCCCCCTCCCGGAGCGCCTCGGTCGGCTGGATGCGTAGCGCTCTTCTCATGGGCCTCCCGCAAGCGATGAGACCCATGATGAGAATGAGGGCTGTAATCCCCACGATGGGTCCGGGTCCCTGAGTGAAGACCCGCCCGTTCGTACCGGCGAACCCGAGCCCGAGTCCTAGAAACGTGCCTACGGCAAGTTGCAGGATCGCTCGTGAAAAAACTTCACTGACGACCCGTCGCGGGTTTGCACCGAGCGCGGTGCGGATGCCAATCTCCCGGGTGCGCTGCGAGACCGTGAAGGACATCAACGCATAGAGGCCAGCTGTCGCGAGCCCCAGGGCTGCGAATACCAGCAGGCCGATTCCGAGACCGAGGAGGTGCATCACTGTAGCCCCGATGCCGACGATCTCCGCGAGCGGTCTAGGCCGATGCAGCACCAGTGATGGGTCCAATTCCCCTCCGATCGCTCTCAACCGGCCCAGGAACTGAGATGGATCCTCCCGAAGATGCACTGCCAAGTGAATCGGACCGGCAGCCGTCACCAGAGGGAAGTAGATTGCGGGCCATTGTCCGGCGCTGCTCCCGAGGTCCACGGTCAAGTCGGGCACGACGCCTACGATCTCCGCCCACTGTCCAGGCGCGAGTTCTCCCCGGGGGTTGAGCCGGATACGCTGCCCAATCGGCTCGCCAAATCTCAATATCCGCCGAACAAAGGCATTGTTCACGATGGCGACACGTGCCTCGGAACCCGTGAGGTCCCCGGCATCGAACTCCCGTCCAACCCGCACCTGAACGCCGAACACGTCGAAGTAGCTCGGCTCGACCCAAGCGACGCGCGCGCGATGACCAGCCGCACCCTCGAAGCGAGGTGGAATCCCCTCTGCTTGGAAGAATCGCACTGGGTGTTCCATTCCGGGGAGTCGCGAGCCGAGCGTGACGCCCAGCACAGCCGGCTCGAGGGATACTCGTCGACCGAGCTCTCGCCAGATCTCGGAGTCTCGAGCGAAGTCGGCCACCCGATCTCCGTCCAGGTCTTGAAGAGCATGCGTACGCCGAGCTTCAAGTCTAAGAGTGAGATGCCGAACGAAAGACGACGGAGTTTCACGATACCAAATTCAGCCCGCCGATCGGCAACCGCACGCAAACCCGAGGCCTCGCGGAGTCGCTCGGCGAGAAACCGCCCAGAGAACGTCATCGCCTCTCGCCAATACCAAAGTCGAGCCCGCACGCGACCTCGCCCACGAGATCGGTCCCGGAAGACCTCGTCCAGGTCACCCGTGATGTCGTCTCGCCGATCCTCGGGAAGCGCCCACCGAATGAGACGGCGTGCGAGTCTGGGAGGGCGCCCTGCCTCGCTCACTGGACGTCCTCGATCATCAGATCCAGCCCTTGCCACATTTGCTCCATGAGCCCCCGGGATTCTTGGAGTAATCTCCGCCCTTCGGGCTCCACCCGCACGCATCGCCGAGGCTCTCCACCTCGCCCCGGGGTGGGATCACTCATCCAGGAGGACAGAAGCCCCTTCTTCTCCAGCCTCCGAAGCGTGACGTAGACCGCCGATCGCGAGACCGAACGCCCGGTGCGACGCTCGATTTCATCGACGACCGGGATCCCATACACCTCACCCTCCAGGTGTAGGATCGCCAACAACACCATCTGCTCGAACTCGCCCAGGCCTTTATGCGACATCGCAGTTTCCTGCCAAGTGGATCCCGACAACGGGTGTATGTTTACATCGTTGTCATAATATACGGGTGGGCCCATTCGAACACCCCCACCGTCGAGGGGGCGACACATGACAGGAAGTCTACTGCCGTCTGTGTGAACGCCCGGGTCTGAGCGCTTCTAACCCTCAGAACAGATGCAAATGGGATGCACACTGATCGGAAACGCTGTGATCTCAGGGGCGAACGCCCGTAGAGCGCTTTCCTAAATAGAATGCGCCGCCCGATCCTGGGCGAATCTGGATGAGCGCGCCAAGATGGAGAACATGTCCCTGGTAGTCACCGCCGTGGTCGCTGGAACGGTACTGGTGCGGATGCTTGCCTGCTTGGTGCCGAGAGGCGGGTCGGCGGATCGGGCCGCGACCCGCTGTGTAGTTCATTGATGGTCGGAGTGTGGCTAGGGATCTGCGAGGGCTTGTCTCCGGGCTGAGCTGGGAGACAGAAACCGCAACAACGGGAGGCGGCAGATGCGCAGTCCGATCGAGGCCTGGAGAAGAGACTTCATGCACGCGGCTCGCGCTCTTCGCCGCGCGCCGGGTTTCACGGTCGTGACGGTGGCGACGCTCGCCCTCGCCATCGGTTCCAACGCAGCGATTTTCAGCGTCGTCGACACCGTCCTGCTCGATCCGCTCAGCTTCCCCGCGGCGGATCGACTGGTCGTCATCCGAGCGTCCGCCCCCGGCACCGACCAGCCAGATGAATTCGGCCCCGGGGCCGAGTTCTATGTGCAGTACCGCGACAACGCCGGCATGCTCGAGGACCTGGGGATGTGGAACCAGGGCCAGACCACGGTGCGGTCGGACGAGCGCACCGAAAGGCTCTTCATAGTACAGGTGACCCCTGACCTATACACCACGCTCGGTGTGACGCCGGTGCTGGGCCGTCTGTCCACCGCTGAAGATGGCTCAGCTGATGTGGTCGTGATCAGCAACTGGCTTTGGACGACGTGGTTCGATGCCGACCCCTCGGTTATCGGCCGCTCGTACGAGATCTCCGGCACCATGCGCACGGTGATTGGTGTTATGGGCCCCGAATTTCGATTTCCCGATGATCGGACGGCCCTGTGGATTCACGCGATGTTTGAGGAAGAGAACGAGATCCGGCCAGGAAACTTTGGGTTCAATTTCGTTGGGCGGATGACGCCGGGAACCGATCACGCTTCCCTGGAAGGGCAACTGGCCGTCCTTGCCAGCCGCCTTCCCGAGCTTTACGGCGGCTCAGCCCGCTACGCTGAAATCATCGAACAGCACATCCCCATCGTGCGCTCGCTGGAGGAAGAATTGGTGGGCGACATCGCGGGCCGGCTCTGGCTGCTATTGGGCGCGGTCGTGATCGTGCTCCTCATCGCATGTGCGAACCTTGGCAACCTGTTTATCGTCCGGGCGGAGAGCCGGCGGGGCGACCTAGCAGTGCGGCAGGCCCTGGGCGCGGGACGTGCCGGCCTGGTCCGCACCCAGATGGCGGAGGCCCTGCTTCTAGCGGCAGCGGGTGGTACAGGCGCCGCGCTTCTCGCATGGGCAGCGGTCCCGTTGCTCGTCCGCGCCGCTCCGGAGAACATCCCCAATCTCGACGCGGCGAGCCTCGACTTCGCCACGCTGATCTTCACTGCGGTCGTCTCGATGCTGGCCGCATTAGCGTTCGGCCTCCTGCCGGCAATCCGGTTCTCGAGACCGCAACCCGTGGGCGCTTCGAAGCAGGCGGGTCGAGGGTGGGGAGCGGGCGGTCACTGGAGCCGCCACGCTCTGGTGTTGCTGCAGACCGCAGCTGCCCTCGTGCTTCTCGTGGGCTCGGGTCTGCTCATACGCAGCTTCTGGGCGCTGACTCACGTCGATCCGGGGTATGACACGGACGACATCTTCACCTTTCAGGTCGCCCCCCAGCGCGAAGAGTTGAACGACGGGCCATCGTACGCGCGGTTCCACGAGGCATTCATGGAGCGCGTGGCCGGCCTGCCCAGTGTCGAGTCCGTGGGTCTCACGATTTTACTCCCCTTGGACGAAGGCGCAGCGAGCGGCCGTTTCAACACCGAGCGTACCCTGGCCAGTGGTGAAACACCGCCAATCATTAGGTTCACCGCTGTGGGTGGCGAGTACTTCCGGACGATGGGGATCGCCATCACACGCGGTCGACGGCTTGAGCCCAGCGACCACCGCCTAGGTATAGTGAACCTCATCGTCAGCGAGTCCACCGCCGAGCTGCTCTGGCCCGGCGAGGATGCCCTCGGCAAGCGGCTCCTGCAGGGCGCCGACACCACCCTTTGGATGAACGTCGTGGGGGTCGCGGAGGACATCTTTCTGGAAGACTTCCGGCAACAGGCGCGCGATGCCATGCTCTACCTGCCGATGGTGGGCCCCACGGCCGGGACCTATGCGGTCGGGTCACCGGCGTACGTCGTAAAGACGACGCGAGCCGAGTTGATCGCTCCCGAAATTCGCGCCCTCATGCGGGAGGTCGTGCCCGAATCCCCGATGTACAGGATCTTCACCATGGAGGGCCTGGCCCAGCGCTCAATGGCCCAACTCTCGTTCACCATGCTCATGCTGGCCATCGCGTCGGGGCTGGCTTTGATCCTCGCCGCCGTCGGATTATACGGAGTCCTCTCGTACGTAGTAGCTCATCGCGCTCCAGAGATCGCCGTGCGGATGGCGTTGGGTGCGGAAGCGCCACAGGTTCGTCGGATGGTGGTCCTGCAAGGGGCACGTGTCACGCTCGCCGGAATCGCCCTTGGCCTCTTGACGGCCCTCGCATTGACCCGAGTCCTGGACTCCTTGCTGTTTGGGGTGGGGACGCTGGACGTGCCCACGTTCTTCGCAACGGCGGGCGTGATGGTGGCGGTTGCCTTACTGGCCAGCTACATCCCGGCGCGGCGGGCGTCGCTGGTGGATCCGATGCTGTCGCTGAGGGCGGACTGAGGCGTTAGGCCCGGTCTCGTGGGGTCCAGGCCTGGAGTTGCTCGAGGAGCTCCGACCAGCTCTGCTGCGACTCCTCAGCGCCCAGCGTGACGGCCAGGAGCCGTCGGTGACCCTCAGGGCCCACTGCATACGCCACGAGCGCACTCACGTTCTCGACTTTGCGGGCCCAGCGGGCGTCCAAGAACGTGGCGTCCAGGTACAGATAGGGGTGAGGCCCCTCGATCGGCGCACGGCGCAGCCCTTCCACGGCCTCGTCGAGCCGTTTTGCCACACGACTCACCGTCGAGCGCCCAACACGCTCGCCCATCAGCGCCTCGGTGACGTCGCCCATCTTGCGCTGTGACACGCCGCTCACATACGCCTCGACCATCATCTCGTCGAGCTCGGGGCTCCTGCGCTGGTAGCGGCCGATCACGTCGGCCGGCGAACCGTTGTCCCGGCTCCGGGGCATGGCGACCTCGATCTGCCCCAGGCTCGTCAGCAGCCGCCTCAGGTATGTGCCGTTCCTATGGTCCTTCCGGCTTCCCACCCGCTCGAAGCGGCGTGCACCTACCATGGCCTTCAGCTCCTCTTCCAGCACCATCTCGAGCGTCAGCCGGATCGCGCCTTGAAACAGCTCGCGCAAATCATCGCGTAGCTCGTCTTGCGTGGCCCGACCGATCTCCACAATCTCTTGCATCGGAAGCTCCTCTCCGGTTCCGAGCCTGCTCTGCAGACCCGGACTCCCGGGTTCATGTGACAGTGAACAACAACAGAGGAGCTTCCGTTTTTCTTTCCCTCCTGTCCAGCTTATCCGCTTTTACACAAATCTAGGGACACTACCTCGAGGACGCTGCCTCGGCTACCGCCTGGGTGCTCGAGAACATCGCTCGCTACGGCGGGGATCCGAGACGAGTCTACATCTCCGGCCATTCAGCTGGGGCCTACCTCGCCGCCCTCTTGGCACTCGACGACTCCTATCTAGCGACGCATGGGCTGAGCTCAGATCAGATCCAAGGCACGATACCGATTAGTCCGTTCCTCTACGTAGAGGAGACAGCGCCAGACCGGCCCAAGGACGTCTGGGGAGACGATCCTTCCGACTGGCTCGCCGCGTCAGTCACTCCGCACATCACATCGGGGAAGGGTCCGATGTTGTTGATCTACGCAGACGGCGACGACGAGTGGCGTCGGCACCAGAACGATAGGTTCGGCGAGGCTATGCGGGCCGCGGGAAACAGCGCGGTCCACGTCGTCGAGGTGCCGGATCGGTCACATCTTTCCATACGATCGGACATGGCGGCTGCGGATGACAAGGTAGGCGATCTGATCCTGCGATTTATTGAGGGCCGCCACTAGGCCCTCCGGTGCCCCTCTTCCGTGTCCCGAACCCTCTTCCTCAGACCGGGTAGTTGTGGATCGTCACCGGGAGAGCAACTGGGCGAAATTGGGATGAGCCGGGCCGTGGCCGTTGGGAGGTTGTGATGGGTCGTCAGAGGAACCGTGCCACAGGGAAGGGGAAGGGCAGCCGAGCCCGGACCCTCATGGTGCCACTCATCCTTCTCGTATTGCTGGCGCCTGCTGCGTGCAACTCCGATCCCACCGCCACGGACGAAGACGAGCTGTTCCAAGCTCTTTTCGGGACCTGGTCGTGGATCCAGGCCACGGGTGGGATCGCCGGTACGACCCGAACGCCGGACAGTGAGGGATACACGCGGACCCTCACCTTCACACGCCCAAACCAGGTAGAGATGCTCCGGAACGGAGTCCCGGAAGTGACGACCACCTTTGAGTTCGTCCCCCTGATAGACAGCGGCTCGGCGCAGCTGCTCTACGCCCAACCCCTCACTGGCTTCGACGCACAAGGGGTGGAGATCACCGAGGCCGGTGACCTGGTTCTCTCCGATCCGTGCTGCGACGGCTTCGTATACGAGTGGCGTCGGGAGCAGTAAACCCTAGCTAGGACGGCCACCCTCATCGTTCGGAGGTGGCCGTCTTCGCGTTCAGAGGTGCGGGTATGATGGCGCAGAAGGTGCGCGCCATCTAAGATCAGATCTTGGACAAATGGGCCGTCAGGAGGGCTCAGGGATGAACCGTCTTGTACTGCCGTTCATTATCGGCTCGCTTCTTTTCCCGATGGGCTGCGGCGACTCGACTGGGCCGAAGCTTGCTAGCGTCGATGTCAGTCCGGCAACGACGACCTTGGCGGTGATCGGCGGCACGGTCCAGTTTACCGCCATTGGCCGGGATTTGAATGGGAATGCGATCATAAGCGGGGGATTTGTCTGGTCGTCCTCCAACCCGCAGGTGGCGACCGTGGGCGAATCCAGCGGTCTGGCCACGGCGGTGGCAAACGGGAGCACCATGATCTCCGCTGACAGCCCGTCGCTTCTTGGCCAGTCGGGGTCCGCTACGTTGACTGTGGCTGCACCGTAGCTGGCCCGCGAGACGCCATCGGTCGGTTCGGCCGCGTCCGGGACGGAGCCATGCACACGATCAAAGGCCGCAGGGTATGAAGCACCTCGATGGTGTCGCCTTGGGCCTCAAGTACATCCGGAAGCCGGCGGTACGCCTGGGGGGCTTCGTCTAGGTCGCCGCCG
This sequence comes from Longimicrobiales bacterium, assembly GCA_965248195.1. Lineage (GTDB taxonomy): Bacteria > Gemmatimonadota > Gemmatimonadetes > Longimicrobiales > Gaopeijiaceae > UBA822. The sequence goes on from CBDFIQ010000002.1 coordinate 54,532, forward strand.
CGGAGCACGACGCCCTTGTCGTCCAGCCACGTTTGCATCTCTTCATGGCTGATTTTGCCCGGCCTCACCATCCGCCCCTTCTTCCATTTGCCAGCGGCCTCCATCCTGCCCATCACGCGGCCCGCTCCGTGGACGGTGGAGAATAGAGCGTTCCCCTTCATCGCCCAGTCGTCGGGATCCGGGGAGTGTTGCCCCTGGAGGATCACCGAGTCGTCCCCCATCGAGCCGCCGACGAAACCCTTCTGGCCGGGGAACGCGGGTGTCGCTCCCTTACGTACAACGACCAACTCCTCGCCGTCGTGCTCCTCTTTCCACGCGAAATTGTGGTGATTGTGGACCAACTCCATTTCTTGCCCGCCGATGATCTCGACGACCTTGCGTGTCACCCACTCGCGACCAGCGTAGGCGTACTCTCCGGCCAGGCTCATCGCTTCCCAATAGTCATGTCCCAGCGGGGTGGAGAGATCCAGCAACACTTCCGCGTTCATGTCGGGCCGGTCGCCCCAATAGAGACCTTGAGCTAGTGCGACGAAGTTGTGAGCGAGGTTGAAGCCGAGCGCCCGGCTCCCAAAGTGGACGCCCACCCATACCGCTCCCACCTCATCGGAGAACACGTCCACGTAGTGATTGCCACCACCCATCGTACCGAGTTGCGCCCGAGACTTCCCCTGAAGGTTACCTCGGTGCTTCCTCGGGATGACGGCCCACCTGGGGTCCTCGAACAGCGGATCGTCTTTCGGTGCGTCGTCGCAGGAGTTCGACATCCCCGGCCCGAACGCGATCGTATCGAAGATTTCGTCAGCCAGGTCGGGCAGGTCGTCCACCAGAGCTTCGGCAATCAGATCGGTGCGGATCGCCGCGTTCCCGCAGCCGATGTCCACCCCCACGCCGATCGGTGAGACCCTGTTCCGATACGCGGCTACGCCTCCGATCGGCATGACGTACCCCAAGTGCCCGTCGGCCATCAACGCCGCCCGGTCTGCTCTTGAGGCAACATCGTTGAATTGCTCCAGGGTCTTGTCGTCATGAACTCCAAATACGTGTGAAATCATTCGCTCGTCAGCCCTCAGCCAGACGTCTCCCACCCAATACGAAAGGGAGCACGCTCGAGTCGCTTGAGTCTCTAGTCCTAAACTGTCCACTGTACGGGGGCAACTCCAAACGCCTCTCTAGGCCACGAGGATGGAGCCATACCCCGGCGCGTAAGCTGCGCAGGATGTTGCTTGGCGTAGCGGTCGCCCTCGACCCGCGGGATGACCTCACAGCACCTTGAGGTACTCCAGGAGCGCGGTCTTCTGCTCTTCCGTGAGCGACCTGAACTCGGTCTCATGGCCTGACCGGCCCCTTCCCGGCGAGCCGGTATCGTAGAGGGTCGGGCTGGACCAGGGGGTGTAGCCGGCTGGATAGCCGTACACGCCCGCATCGTCCCGCTCGCCGGCAATGCCCACGTGCTCGAAGTCGAGCATGTGCCCACCGACCATGAAACGGTCGGGCCGCATCTCGGGGTGCATCAAGTGCCAAAGCGTCGGGACCGAGCCGTTGTGCAGATAAGGCGCGGTCGCCCAGAGGGCCGTCAGAGGCTGCGCGACGTATCCGCCGGTGGTCGTCACGTCCAGGTATCGTCCGTACGGTGTGGCGTGGACCTCGTCGGCGAACTCTGCGGTCGCCAGCTCCCACCGGTGCGGGTCAGTGCCCATCGAGTCCTGCGGTACGAGTCGATTGGGGAAGCTGACCAGGACCACGTCCTCGAGGCCCTCCGAGAACTTGCCGTGACAGGCGGCGCAGTCCTGTTGGTAGATTCGCCGTCCATCCATCGCGAGAGCCGAATCGATCGAGCTCGGGAACGGCGGTGCGCGGAGCACCTCCAGAATTTCCATGAAGTACCGAACGCCGTCGTAACCGTCACGCGCCTTGTTCGGCGGGACCCCCAGGGTCGGCACGACGAAGAAGGTCGTGATGTCGGCAAGTCCGTCGAGGTGCGTGTTGGTGACCTGCGCGAGCTGCATCTCCGCGAAGCGAGGTCGATGGGGTAGTCCGTACGTGCCGTCGTACAGCAAGGAACTCCGCAGGACTGTGCCACCGAGATCCGGGATGGACGTGAACGCCACCTCGGTGGCAGTCTCGTCCTCTCCCAACATGCCGAGGATGTTCTTGATCGACGCCACCCCGTTCGTGAGGCCCGCGCTCCCGTTGATGAACGGGAGCGGTGAGGCTCGCCCTCGCCACTCCTCTGCGAAGCGATCCCGGAGAAGGGGAAGCGCGTGATCACGGATCGTGTCGCGCTCGCGGATCGACATATCCCCGAAAAGTGTGTCCATCGCTTCCCAGAACCGCTCCTCCTGGCCCTGGAAGTGGGCGAGGCTCCGAAACAGTGTGGTCACATAAGCCTCGAGGTCGAGCGACGTGTTCGGGAGGCCGATCCAGGCGTCTCGAGTCGCGCGGCCGGTCTTGTCGTAGAGCACGCCGGTATGGCACGCGGCGCATCCCACGTTTGCTCCCTCCAGCTCCACGGACGGGAACCCACGCGACATCGTGCCGCGCACGAGGCCGATGGGTCCGTCGAGCGCGGGCGGCGGGCCCCGCCAGTTGAGGATCGAGTCGGCTTGAATGAAGCCCATCTCGGCGAGCAGACGGGTGAGCGTCGCGAGCTCGAGCGGCAGACCCCCCTCGTCGTGGGCCTCGAGCACCATAGCCGTGGCGGCGACCTTCCACGGTACCGTGTGCCGGTCCAGGCCGTCCGTGTTGAGGCTGCCCCAGTCGTCATAGAAGAAGTGCGCCACTCCGAGCGCCGCCGGGTCACCACCGGCTTCTTCGATCGAAGAGACGGCGGGGTCGAGCCCGATCGGGCGACCCGAGGCGTACCCGCGGAGCAGCCTACCCGGCCATGCGCATCCGATAGCGAGGCCACAGAGAAGGACGACCGACGAGAAGCGAAGGACGACCAACGAAAAGCGGAAGACGTTCATAATCACCCCGGGCTCAGTAGCCTGGCATACTTCTGCAGCAACGCCATCTCCAGCATGGGATTATACGTACTCGTGAACTGCGGAAGATTTAGTAGTAGGAATGCGTACGGTTTCTGCGAGAGGAGCGCGACGTGTGTCATGCCGTTCTGCTCGAGAAGCCCGATGAGCTGCTCCGTCCCTTCACGATCGTCCTGACGCTTGCCGAGACCGGCCCTGAGGCTCGATAGCGTGCACACCGCATCTGCCCCGTCCAACACGTCCGCCATCTCCGCCGGCTCGTAAAGGTCCAGGTCCGATCCACGAACGACTAAGTGCTCCCGAGCGAGGGGGAGGCGATAAAGCGAGTCGATGAAGTCGTTGATCGACCCGGTTCGTGCATCCAGGAGCCACCGGAAGAAGGAAGTGCTCTGGCTGTCGCGCCGCAGGCTCCTCAACCGCTCGAGAATGATGAAGAGCAAGACGAAGGAGAAGGACACGAAGAACATCGCGAAGTACAGGTCCGTGGCCCCGCCCGGGGCGAGGACCGCTAAGGTGCTGGTGACCACCAAAGCCCCGGCACCGACCCAGAACAGTTCTCGAACCACGAACACCCATGACTCATCCGGGTCCGTGAACCGCACGCAGACGTAGACGAAGATCAGGCCGCCGATCCCGCCGAGCCGGAAGTGCAGCCAGCTCGGAGCGATCTGGAGATCGGTCAGCGCGAGCACGAACGCGATGGCCAGGGCGGTCGTCACTCCCGTGATGAGGCGGTTCTCCATGGGAGCGTGTCCCCTCCGGTCCCGGAAGGCGACAACGAGAGCGAGCCCTGCGAAAGTTCCGAGCGTGACCACCTTGGAGATCGTCCAGAGGTCGTCCCGACTGACGAGAGGGACCAGGTTCAAAACGACGCAGGCCAGGGTGCCGACCGCCATGAACACCTTGAAAGAGGGACGTAGGTGTCGTCGCGTGAGCGCCTCCACAAACAGCCCCAGGGCCAGTGGGAGAAGTGTGGCCGGCACAAACGAAGTCACCTGGAGGCGCTCGTCTTCCGTGAGCCAATAGAATCCTCTGCTGATGAAGAGCGCGGCCAGGCAATACAGCAGCACCAGCATCATCAGTTCGAGGTAGCTCCGGCTGCGATCTCGGTGGATATGCGCGATGTAGGCGATGGCTCCCGCGGCACCGACGAAGCTGAGGATCGGATCGGTCCAGGTCTCAAATCCCATCGGTCAGCCTCCGCATGAACCGTCGTACCAACCAGCCGAGTACCCAGGCTGTTGGCCGGCCTCTCGGCCGCTCGACACGCGCCGTCCATGGATTGAAGAAGTAGCCGCGATGATCGGTACCGGATCGCCTACCGAGGATGAGATTGATCGCCTCGAAGCACATGAGATTTCCGGCCGTGATCACCATGGGGGCGAACGACATCCGGCTCCGCTCCCCGGTCAGCATCTCGGCGGCGATCTCTAGATCGAGATGGTGGCGGGAGGTAGAGTGGACGAGGACGTGCTCGATCTCCCGACGCAGGCAGGTGTCTTCGTCCTCCGAAGAGACCTCGGTCCACGCCTTGTCCAACGTCGGGAAACGGAGTCGCTCCTCCGGCCGAGGGTCGCTTGGCCCGACGACGTAGACCGACGGGAGAGGCGACGCATAGGCGTCGATCACCGTGGCTCCGTGCTCGCGGGCCTTCCGGTACAGCTGCACGCCGCTCGGGATGTGATCCATGCCGTTGATCACGATCGGGTGCTCCGGAAGTAGGTCGTCGAGCTGCTCGATCCATTCCCCTGCCCGGGTCGTGACGTCCAGCTCGGGATTGATCGTGAGGAGCTGTCCGCGGACGGCCTCCACCTTGTTCTCACCCACCGTATCCATCGAGGCGAACACCTGGCGGTTCAGGTTGGACAGCTCGAAGCGATCGATATCGGCGATCGTGAGCTTGGAGACGCCCGCTCGGGCGAGCGAGAGCGCACAGGCACCACCCATGCCCCCCACGCCACAGACGAATACTTCCGCACCTCGGATCCGCTCCTGCTCCGCCTCGGTGACGAAGCCGATGTTGCGTTGCACGAACTCGGCGTAGTCGAAGGCCGAAGCTGGCGGCGGGTTCATTTCTTCCATGGTCTCAAATCGCGGAATTGGGTGCCGGCGCTGAACCAGTGGAGCATCGGGAGGAGGACGGAGCCTCCGAGTAGGAAGAGCGCCTGATAGAGGATGGACCCGAGCGATCGGCGAGGCACGGAGCGCAGGAGGTACCGCCTGGCGGTGGGAAGCCTGAACTGACCGATCTGGAGGAAGTCGTCTCCCCGATCGTAGTCGAGCTCGGTAGCGCAGACTTCGTTGTGCGAGTCCTGTCGATGTTTGGGAGCCGCGTCGAACGTTTTCTTGAGATTGTCGGAACCACCTGTGTAAGAGTCGGTGATGACGAAGCGCTCGACGTCGAAGCCCGCTTCGTCGGCCACGCCGAAAACGTGTCGATGATCGGCCATGATTTGGCGGGCGATCGTAAGATGATTGTACGACCTCCGTGTCTCCCCGGAGCCTGACGGGAAGACATCGTCGAAGCTCTCAGATACCATGCCGAACACGGCTGGGACCTGGGTGACACTGCTGATCCAGAGAGGTCTCAGCTGCCGGTGGAAGAAGGTGAGCATCACGCTCAGTCCGTAGAGCACCCACGAGAGCCGCTTGCTCCGGAAGTCCGGATCGACCATGACCAGGCCCATGTGGAGCAAATCCTCCTGGACGCCTCGAACATCCAGTGTGATGAGGGACAACGCGTTGAACGCAACCGGTCGGTTGGCCCCACATTCGTAGAGCACGGTCAGGACTGCGCGGTCGAGACAATCGGAGTTGCCGGTCAGGACGCCGTATTCGAGGGGCCCTCCCTCGAGCGAGCTCGCCGCGACCGTGCGCAAGTCTTCGACGAGGTCCTGAAGCTCATCAGGGGACATCCACAGACCCGGGCACTCCACGACACGTGCCCGCTGGTTGTTCGCGACGGAAAGCTCGACGTCGAGATACCTGGCGCTCAGCTTGCGAATGCGCACCATCTAGACCAGCAACTCGTCGGGTGGAAGGCGCGGGCTCTTAGGGGCGCCGTCCGGTGGGGCCTTCCCTACTCGGAACACGTTGATCACGGAAGCGTCTGGTTCGAGTCCACACCGTGTGCGCAAGCTCGCGCACTCGTCGAGATCGTCGGCCAACGCCGACATAGGGCATGCGCTCAACCCGCGGCGTGTGAGCTCGAGCCAGATCCGGTAGAAACTCCGGCCGGCCTCGAACCAGCCAGCGCTCTGACCCTGGTGGAGAACCAGCAGCGCAGCGGCAGAGCGGGTCGCACCGGCCTCGGCAGTGGCGAGTCGACCGAGGCCCGTGAGCTTCAAAACTCTGAACATGCCTGGCCTGAAGAGCATGACGGCTGCCCGAGCTTCGAGGGACGACATCGCCATACAGTCGGCGGTCAGGCCATCGCGTTGCCAGTCGGGGTGCGCCGGTGTGAAGCGGAGCCATGCATAAAGCTCGGCCTGCAACTCGGGGATCTCGAGGAACCGATAGGAGCTCCGGTCGTGGGCGCACGCCAGGTCGGCGATCTCTGTCGGAGCATCGATGACGGAGAGGCCCTCCTGAGTGTCGGCGAGACTTCGGACGCTCTTGAGCGCACTCGGGTCCGCCTGGAACCGGCTGCGGTAGCTTCGCCGGAGGGTGACAAACTCGGCGAGCGGTTCGCGGGCTCCTATCTCCGCGAGGGTGGTGCTGGCGACCAAGCGATATGGCCCTCCGTCGGTAGCCCCGCCCTCCGTTGGGTCCCCGAGGTCGAGGTCCGCCAGGTCAGGGGCACTGAGGCCGAGCCCGCGACAGGATAGAGCCAGGCTCATGCCCTCGAAGGCCGCTCCCAGGCTGACCATCGCGTCCTTTCCGGTCGGGTCCGCGAAAGGGACGCGCCTGCTCACGTCCACCAGCAAAAGCACACGCCCTCCCGGCAGAAACCGCCACCTGGCCGGCTGCGTATTGTGCGCGCTCGGAGACCGGTTCGCCTCGGCTACAAGGGCCAGAGCGTCCTCGCGGGTGAGGTCGACCATCGGGCTCATCAGAGGGGTCTCCGGAAGAGATGAAGCCGATGGAGCGGCCGACCCCCCAGCTTCTCCACCTGGCGGAGGCTGGCCTTGTTCTCGTCCGCGATCCACGTCAAGCCGAGGTGCGTGTAGCCAGCACCCTTGAGAGCCGTCGTGACACAATGGAGCATGGCCGGGTTCAGTCCCTGTCCCCACATCGACGGATGTACGGCCCAAAAGATGATCACCGCGCGACGGCGGTTCCCCAAATACTTCAGGTAGCGGAAGGGGAAGGAGGGGCCGAACCGGGAGCCCGCGCTCTTCAGCAGGGGATTCAGGTCGGGAATACAGACCACTACGCCGACCGGTTCGTCCTCTCGGTACACGAGGTGGGACAGCCGCCCGTCGATGATCCACATCATCTCCTCGGCCTGGAAGAAGAACTCCTTCCTTGTGGGGGGCACGAACATCGGGTTCCGGTCGAAGCTCACGTTCAGAACCGTGCGCATGTCCTCCAGCTGCCTACGGAAGCCGCGCCGCCGTATCGGGACCCAGCGCAGTTCGCTGCGGTCGAGCAACTCCTGGACCTTTGGATTCACCATTCGCTCGGCGGCGAACCCATCTAGCTCGAGCTCATGCGTAGTCATGGGGAAGAACGGCTCGAAGCCGCATTCAACAAGAAGACGCGGGATGTGTTGGGGGTTGTAGTGCATGTCGGTGTAGGCCGGGTTCCCGAAGCCCTCGGTCACGATGCCGATCTGTTGCATCGCTGTGAGATTGAAGTTGCCGGCAAGCTCCTCACACCCTTTCTGCCTACTCCACTCGGCTGCAGCTCCGAGCAACTCGCCTGCCACCTCCACGTCGTCCACGCAATCGAAGAAGCCGAAGTAGGCTCGCCTGAGGCCATGGCGCTCGTTGGAATCGTGGTGGACATGTGCTACGACGCGCCCGAGCGACTGGCCATTACGACGGACGCTGAAGTAGGTGAAGTCCCCGTGGTCTCTGAAAAGCGGATTCTTCCGGCCGTCCAGGAGCCGGGCGAGATCCGAGCGCATGAGGGACGTGAACACGGGGTCGTCCCCGTACGAGTCGAAGGGGGCGGCGAAGAAGCTGTCGAAGTCGCGTTCGCAGAGTTCGTTCACGGATCCGTCCTAAAAGAACAGGGTGAAACTGAGCGACAGGTACTTGTCGAGCCGCCGAACGAACGTCGGCTCGTCCGAGGAATTGCCACCGAAGAGACGGCCGTCGAGCTCCACCGTCGCCCGGTCGCTTATCCTCCGGGATGCCGTGGCGGACGTGATCACGTTGCCACTCCGATAGTCGACCAAGGTGCGGCCCGAGACGGTCCAATCCTGCGTGAGGAGCCGGGCTCCGACGAAGAAATCGTTCTCCGTAGATGCCGTCGCGTCCTCTCCCCTGCCGTCGTACAGGTACTCGACGAAGACGCTCAGGTATGGGGCGAGCGCGTACTCGAGGCCGCCAACGACTGCATAGAACTCCTCGAAGTCCGAAGCGCGGCGGAGCAACTCGACCTTCAGAAGTAGGGCGTCGCGCGTCCACTGTGCGTCGAGACTGGTCTGATTGATCTGGTCGTAGAACGGGATCCAACCCCGACCACCCCCGACCTGGGGTGATGGCTCGAAGCGCGGGTCGCGGTTGGTCCCCGAGAAGTGGGCCACGCCGAGGTCGAAGCCCCCCACGAAGTGGCTCCAGCGGAGGGCCCAGTCTATGTGTTCACGGCCCCGCTCGTGCTCGAACTCAACCGCGTCCTCATCGACCGGCAGCGAGGACCAGAGTGCTCCCCCTCGTCCCGCGAAACTCCGCTCCCGAAAGTACGGAAGCACGTAGCCCTCGAAGCTCCCCAGCGACGTGAACGTCTTGAGGTTGAGGAGCGGCTGACCGAGCCGGCCCGGCGCCGGCGCGTCTTCCCCGAAGTCCCGCTGGTTGATCACGTCTACGAGCGCGACCGACTCCGCCACGCCCCAGTTGAGCTGTCTCATGCCGACCGCAACTTCCCAGTCGTCCCAGATCTTCTCCCACACCAGATCGCGGAAGTCGAGGCGAGTTCGCGACTCGTTGTTCGGGTCGATGCGGATGAAGGGTGCGACGGTCAGGATCTGGGACCGGTCGTCCCATGTGAGTGAGCCTTCGACTTGCACGGTGAGGCTCAGCTCGTGGCGCGGGGCTTCCCCCGGGGCACTGTCGGAATAACCACGGGTGCCGATGGCTGCGCTTCCCGACCACTGCGCGGAGGCGGATGCTGGAGCGACACCCCAGCAGGTGATCACGAATGCCAGCGTGCGCGTGAGGGAAGGATGTCGGACGCCTTCACCGGGTCGTCGAGGTAGTTGCACGGGGCGGCTACCTGCGTCCCAGGCGCCGAGGATCGAAAACCCCGTCGCTCAGATCGGTCGCGAAGGCGTACTCGCTCCACTCCAAGGTGGTGGACTTCCCCGACGCGAGCTCGTTCATGACCATACGGTCGAGACGCCACTGTCCGCCCTTGTACTGCTGGTATCCTTCGACCCTCAGCGACTTCACGTGTGTGTCTTCGCGATCGTAGTAGTCCACCCGAAGGAGCCTGTACTCTTCCGTGTCCATCCAGAGTACCTGCCGCGCGTATGCCGACCCGTCGTCGAGCGGAAATCGCTCCAGGACGTGCGAGGCAGTCCCATCCAGCGTCTCCTCTCTTAAGTACCGATATCGGTACTGCCGCAGATCCTGCGATCCGATGTCCTCGAATGTGAACTCGCTGCCCATGAACGAGCTGGACCGGTTGCTGGTCGCGATTCTCCGAGTACGTCGGATGGCCGGGAGATACAGCCATTGATCACTGGGCGAGTCGGGGTGCGAGACGGTGAGGATCGACGTCCCCTGCAGGTCCCGGGGAAGATCGAAGACGACGAGCGTCTTGTCCCCGTCCTCGGGGACCTCGAGCCCGAGGATGTGCATCTCGCGGACCCGCTCCGAGCCGTCGGACCCCCTGAGAGTCATCGTCATCGCGGCGGTGAAGTCGGCATATCCCGACACACGGCGATCCGCTTCGTCGACGACCGCCCCTGCGCACGGGTCGGGGGCCTGCGCCCACGCGGGCGTGCCGATCAACAGGAGTGCTACAGGAAGGGTGAACTTGTTCATGAGCAGTATCCTCGTTCAGGTCCGAGTCGGACCGATTCCGTTACGACTGGATGCCACCTCGATCAGCGAGGGAAGCGCGAACAGGTCGGCGAATACGGCGGCAACCACGCTGACCGCCGTCATCGTCCCGACCAGTACCAAGACCTGGAATTGCGACATCAGAAGCAGGGAGAACCCGGCGCCCATCGCCAAGCTGGTCATCAGGATCGGCGGGCCGGTCTCGCGTAGCGTGTCCTCTACGGCATCTCGAACGCTCAGATTGGCCGCCAGATGGTCTCGCAGCTTGGACAGGAAGTGGAGCGTGTCGTCCACCGCCAACCCGAATGCGATGGAGAAGACCAGTATGGTGGAGGGCTTCAGGTCGACGCCCAGAACCTTCATCGCGGCCATCAGCATCAGGAGCGGGAAAACGTTCGGGACGAGGCCGAGGAGCCCGAGCTTGAACGAGCCGAACATGCGCACCATCGCCGCGAAGACGAGCACGAGCGCGATGAGCAGGCTCGGCCCGAACGTCTTCACGAGGCTGGACTGGTAGGTCTGCGCCATTTGCGCCGTCCCCGTGGGTGCAGCCGTCCCGATCGGTGGCGGATCGTTCGTGAGGAAGGCCTCGATGCGCTCGAGGAGGGGCAGCATCAATACCGAGCCCTCGTCACGCACGGAGAGGACGATCTGTGCCACGCCCGCGTCCCGCAGGTACACGTCCTCCACCCTGCTCTGCTCGTTCATTTCGGCGAGGAAGAGCAGCTGCGCGGCTTCCTCCTCGCTCTGAGGCAGACCGGTCTCTTCGTCTCCGACGATCCCCCGGCGGAGCTCGGCCATGAGGTCCGGGAGACCCAGGGCCTTGAGGACCAGCGGCTCGTTCCGCGCGAAGTCCTCGAACCGCGCCATCCAGGCCAGCATCTCGGGATCGTGGAGGACGCCGTCACCTTCGCCGCGGATGAACAGATTGACCTGAAAGACGCCGAAGCCGTGCGCCTCGATCCAGTCCAGGTCCTGCACGGGAGCACTCTCGGGCCCCATGTCGTCCATGATGAACGTGTTCACCCTGAGGGTGGATCCCATGGTAAGACCGACAGCGCTGATGATCGCGAAGGAGAGGACCGCCCAGGACGCGTGCCCACCAGACAGTGACAGCGCGCCTCTCAACGTCGCACGGATCCAACCGGGACTCAGGCCGCGATCGTTGAACTTCAGCCTGGCGGTGAAGCCCAGAAGCGCCGGCAGGAGCGTCATGCTGAAGACGTACGTCAGCAGGATCGCCACCGCCGTGAAGAACCCAAATTCCATGATGATGCCGATTCGTGTTCCGACCAGGCTGAGGAACCCGATGGCGGTCGTGGCCGACGTATAGAAGCACGCGATCGAAAGCGCGGAGAACGTGCGGGCGATCGCTTCCTCGTTATCCTTGAGCTCGCTCCGGTCGTGGCGATAGCGAGCGAGCAGGTGGATCGCATCGCTGACCCCGACCACCAGCACGATGATCGGAATGAAGCTGGTGAGGATGCTGATGCTACGACCGCTCAGCCCGAGCAGGGCAACTGCGCACAGGTACGCGGGGAGCACTGAGGTCAGGCAGAGCATGACGTGGCCAAGGTGCCGGAAGAAGTAGAAGAGGATACCGCAGAAGACGAGGAAGCCGCCGCCGAGGAAAAGTGCCTGATCCACCTCGAGCATCTTCGGGATGCGAGAACGGAATACCGGCACTCCTGCCAGGGTGGCTCTCGTCGCAGCGTCGTCTATGTTCTCCAGCGCCTCCGTGATTGCCCCTTCTATCTCGGTGCGACGCGCATGCGTGTTGAGCTCGGGCTCGAGATATCCGGAGACCGTGAATACGGATTGGTCCTCATTCCACAACAGACCACTGAAGAGCTCGTTGGCCCGGTGGCGGTCCAACATCCCGCGGATCATCGCGTCGGAGAGCTCGGGCTCTTCGACGAGGCGATAGAGGTGGGTCGCCACCTCACCGTCCAGATCGACGGTCTCGGTGACCTCCGTGTTGCCGAACCACTGGACGTCTATGAGCCCGGCGTCCTCGAAGACTTCGGCCACACGCTCGAGGTCGTGGAACATCGGTAGCCCGGGGGCACGCTCGTCCTCCCAGAACATCGTGAACTGGGCGTCCTCTTTCTCGAAGTAGCGCTTGTAGTCGTCGTACGTCTCGCGCTCGACTCCGAACGAGGGGAAGAACTGCTCCATGCCGTAGTTGATCGGCACACGGCCACCGTAGACGGCTGCGGCCCCGGTCACCACCGCCGCGATCGCGGTCACCGAGCGTCGGTGCGCAACGATCCAGCGGAAGTACGCCTCTTTGTCGACGCTCATTCTCCGTATCCTCCTGGGCTTGATCCTGTTCACGCCTAGAGGATACGTCACCGGGCACCCCATTACCCTACGTCAAATTACGTAGTCTGGAACCGTGATTACGTATACTTCTGCTTGCGCCCACCGGCCTGCTCTCGGATGTTGATCTTGGTCCGATCACGTTGACCCGATCCGGCAATGGGCCTTTGTTTTTCCTATCCCTGGCGCACTGATGACAGAGCTCACACGCCACCTCGCCGCGGTGATGTTCACCGACGTGGTGGGCTATACAACCATCATTGCGGAGGACGAGAAGGCTGGGCTCGCCGCCCGCAAGAGGCACCGGGATGCCCTGGAGACGGCCATCGCCCACAGCAATGGTCGGCTCATTCAGTACTTCGGCGACGGTAGCCTGAGCATTTTCCCCAGTGCCGTTGTGGGCGTCACCGCGGCAATCGCGGTCCAAAGGCACCTCCACTCGGCTCCGAGCCTCCCCGTTCGAATCGGCCTGCACGTCGGCGACATCGCCTACGATGAGCAAGGGGCGTACGGCGATGCCGTCAACATTGCCTCGCGGATCGAGAGCCTAGCCGTTCCGGGTGGGATCCTGATCTCGCGTAAGGTCGTCGACGAGATCAGGAATCATCCGGAGCTCCCGACCGTACGGCTCGGCACGGTCGAGCTCAAGAACGTGCGTGACCCGGTAGAGGTGTATGCGATCTACACTGAAGGCGTCGAGGTCCCCAGACCCACTGAACTGGCAAGAGAGGGAGACGGGTCCGCCGCCGAACATGCGTCCCCTCTTCCGGAATCTCTGCGGGCCCACCTCGACCGAATGCAACCACGCCTCGTTTATCGTGAGCGCGGGACCGGAGCGTTCCCACGAACTCTGCCCTTCGTGGGCCGTGCGGCGGAAATGGATGCACTCCGAACGCTATTGGAGACCACTCAGTCGGGTCGGGGCGGAACCGCCCTGATCTGTGGCGATCGCGGGGTCGGAAAGTCTCGACTCGCTGAGGCTGTGGCACAGCACGCTCGCGAACGCGGCTGGTTGGTCGCACTCGGTCGTGCCTACCCGGCAGAAAGGCTGGTCTCGTTCGCGCCGCTGTCGGATGCGCTTGTTCCGATCCTTCGAGGGATCGATGCGACGACCCTCCAAGCGTTAATAGGGGACGAGAACCTCATCTATAACCTGTTCCCAGCATTGGGGCCCAGCTCGCCGAGCCTCGGTCTCAGATACGCAGACCCGACCGAACTGCAGGCACGGCTCTTCGACCGCCTTACGGCCCTCCTGATCCGCCTAGCCGAACATCAGCCCATACTGATCATCTTGGAGGATCTCCAGTGGTCGGACGAGTCGTCAATCGAGTTCCTGCATTTTGTCGCCCGCCAGACTGCAAACGAGCCTATATTCTTCATCTGCCAGTACAGCGAGCACTACCTTGCACACGACCACCCCCTGCGCACGGTTGAGCAGTCGCTTCTCAGGATCAACGTCGCGACACGCTTCCAGCTCGACCCGCTGACCATGCGCCAGACTGAGGACCTCGTCCGAGAGGCTTTCGAGGCAAAAGATCCCGCGGTTTCGCAGTTTGCCAGCAAGCTATTCCATTGGACCGGCGGCAATCCCTTGTTCCTCGAGGGCACGCTGCGCGCTCTAGTCGAGACACGGCATCTTTTTCAGGAAGACGGAGCTTGGCGTGGCTGGCAAGTCGAAGAGTTCGACGTGCCGCGATCGGTGCGGGATCACCTGCTCGCACTTGCCGGAGAACTCTCGCCAACCGCCCGCCAAGTCGCTGACCTCGCCTCAGTGATCGGCGTACGCTCATCACATGACGTCCTCGAGTCCGTGTGTCAACTGAATGAAGACCAGCTGGGAGAAGCCCTGGACGAGCTTCAACGGGCCCAGATTCTGGCCGAGGTGGATCTGGATCGGGCGATCGGGTACGACTTCTGCCATCCACTGATTCGGGAGACGCTTCAGTTCCACCTTTCGGCCACACGTCGCCGCGCTTTACATGGTCACGTGGCCCACGCCCTTGAGCAATTCTACGCGGACCGGGCAAGGGCTCATGCGGCCGAGTTGGCCCACCACTTTGCACGCGCGCATAGGCGAGGGGCCGGTGCGAAGGCCGTGCTCTACCTGGCGCTGGCGGGTAAGGATGCGTTGTCACGGCAAGCGAATCCGGAAGCGGTCAAGCATCTGCGTGCGGCTCTCGACCAGATCGATGGCACGGGGTGGAAAGCCGGAAGCGAAGGATTCGATCAGCTGATCGATTTCGACACCGACGACATCGTGAAGGCCCTCGCCCGCGCCGAGACCAGGCTCGGCAACTATGAGGCAAGTATAGACCTCTGGAGGCGGGCGCTGGCGGGCGCACACACCAGGGACGACAGCCGCCAGTTGGCCGGCATCCACCGCGAGATCGGGCTCGCTTTCTTCTGGGATGCTCGTCTGGAAGAGGCGCAAGATGAGTTCCAGGAAGGTCTGCGCGTGGCCCGAGCCATAGGCGAAGATCTGATGGTCGCGAGCATCGACCTCTCATCGAGCTTGTGCTATCAGCATGTGGGACGACAACAAGAGGCACGCCAGGCGGCTGAAGAATCACTGAGCCTGGGAGAGAAACATGGCAATGTACCTCTCCTGGCGCGGGCTCACATTTCGATGGCTCGCCTGCATCTGTGGCTGGGCGAGCCAGACGCGGCGAAGATCCACAGCGAAAAAGCGCTCGAGCTCGCCACGGAGTGTGGTGATCCGGGCGTGGTTTACTGGAGTCACTGGGCGACCGGGGTCATGGAGGGTATGCGAGGCAACACTCGCGAGATCGCTCTCCGCATCGAGGCGATGAACCAGATCGTCGACGACGTGCGCTCGCCAACCTTGAAGCTCTGGACCGCCGAACTCTCCATCGAGCACGCCTACTGCTATGGAGATTGGGACGCCGGAATGGAGCTGGGGGAGTCGGCTGTCGATCTCGCTCGCTCGCTGAACCAGAAGACCCTCCTGCCTCGACTTCTCGTGTGGCTTTCCCTGATTTACATCGGCCGTGGTGACTTCGACCGGGTGAAAGAGCTCACGGACGAGGCGTGGGAGGTATCCGGCGCCGATCTTGCCGCCGATCAGAGCGGGTTCATTGACGTCCACACGGTGGTTCCGGCGCACATCGGACGAGCGGCGTACCACCTCGGCGTCGAAGAATGGCAAGAGGCGATTCGTGTGGGTGAGGCCGGTCTCGCCATCGCCGAGAGGACGGGGTACGCAATGTGGAGCATCCATCGTCTGCTTCCGCTCGTGGGCGAAGCCTACCTGCA
Source organism: Longimicrobiales bacterium (assembly GCA_965248195.1). Lineage (GTDB taxonomy): Bacteria > Gemmatimonadota > Gemmatimonadetes > Longimicrobiales > Gaopeijiaceae > UBA822. Next base: position 70,283 of record CBDFIQ010000002.1, read on the forward strand.
GTCCCGCAACCTCGAGCAGGCCAAGAGAATCAGCGAGCGACTCCGAAGCCTGTCCGCACCGCTGGGACACCCACTAGGTTTGGCCTGGGCCGATGCCTTAGACTCGATCATCGCATGGTTGGAAGGTGACAGCGAGCGCGGTGCCGACCTGCTTCGCAAGGCCGCGGACCTGCTCGACGCGTTTCCGATGAGGCTAGACGCCACGCGCCTCCGCCGGCAACTCGCGGGGCGCCTGGCTGAGATCGGAGACCGCGATGGTGCGCTTCCGGAGCTCCGTTCCGTGCACGCGACCTTTGCATGGCTCGGTTGCGCAGGCGAGTTGCAAAAGACGCGTGTGCAGTTCGGCGAATTGAACGCAGAGCCACCGCCGCTGGTTCACACTGACAGCCGCGGTGGTGCATGGCTCGTAGCTGAGGACGGATCCGCCGCCGCCCAATAGGGGGATCACTCCGAGCGGTAGCTGTCGGGCATTCCGAGACGGAGACGCTCTCGGCCTCCCATCAGTCCCATCCAGCCATTGCACCGCCCCGTAGTGGTACAGTTTCTTTCACAACCCGACGATCCCAGACTTGACCGAAAGCATGAGCTTCACCTTGCTAAGGGGTGAATCCGCAAAGGGGGGAAATCTCGAAATACCGGAACATATGTTTTCCGGCGCAACCCTTTTGGGAAACGTTCGGGCGTTCTGATTCGAGGACCTATGAGTCCACGTCGTGGGAGAGACGGCCACCTCCATCGTTCGGAGGTGGACGTCTTTTTCGTTCGGGGCGTGATGGGTGGAGTAGAGCCGTTCCCCTACGTAATCTGCGCTTCGCTGCTACGTAGTTTGACCTATCCTGTCGTAACCCGACTGAGCGCATCTTCCCCGTACACTCACATCGTAAATGGAGGAAGATCAAAATGAAGAAGCGCACACTGCAACTCGTCTGCATCATGATGCTTTGGTCGATGACCGCCTGTGTCGTCCATTCCCACCATCCCGAACCCTGGTGGTGGTAGACATCCAGCCGGAACCTGTCAACGACAATGGGACACTCTACGGGATTAATTAGAGAGCAATATCCTGTGTGGTGAGGGAAGGGATGGGAGGATTGATGTAGACGGCCTCCGGGAGCGGTTTGGGCTTCGGCACACCTGTGACGAAGCGTTCGGGATGAGCGGCCCATGCTTCGCGGAGCACGGATTTCCTGCCGGCAATGACCTGATCGGCGTTCCCGAAGTGGACCTGCTCGGGGGTTAGCATCGAGATACCGCCATGGCGGTGCTCGGCATTGTACCAGCGGAAGAACGATCGACACAACGTCTTGGCCTGGCCCTGATCCCCGAACCGCCCGGGAAACGAGGGATGGTACTTCAAGGTTTTGAACTGAGCCTCGGAAAACGGGTTGTCATCCGACACCTGAGGCCGGCTCAACGAGCGAGTCACGCCGAGGTCAGCGAGAAGTTGAGCGGTGCATTGGCTCGTCATTGGAGCTCCCCGATCCGAGTGCAGGGTCAGGACCCGGGGCTGGACGCCATGCTTCAGGCAGCTCTGCTGGATCAACCGGCCGGCCAGGGCCGAGTTCTCCCGGTCCGCCACCATCCAGCCCACGACGTAGCGGCTGTAGATGTCCATGATGACGTAGAGGTAGTAATAGCTCCACTTCTTCGGCCCGAGTAGCCGCGTGATATCCCAGGACCACACCTGGTTCGGCGCCGTGGCCATCAACTCGGGCTTCTTGTACTCGGGATGGGTGCGCTGCGCCCGGCGTTCCTGAACCGGCACCTCGGAGGCCAGAACACGATACATCGTGCGTTCGCTGCACAGGTAGACCTCTTCGTCGAGCAGCGTGGCCACCACCTCGGCGGGTGAGCGGTCCACGAACCGCTCCGAACACAGCGTGTCGAAGACCTCGCCTCGTTCCGTCTCGCTCAATGCCCGGGCGGGCGTCGGGCGGGGCTGCCGTTGCCCGGTCGATGGGCCTCGACGACGGTAGAACGTCGATCGGGAGACCTCGAGAGCCGCGCACGCCGGTTTTACACCGACGTGCTTAGCCAGCTCATCGGCCGCCTTCAAGAGTTCGTCCCGTCGTCGAGGCTTATCCCCAGCAGCCCCGCAACTTTTCCCTGCACGTCGATGATCAGGTGTGCCTTCCTGAGCTCATTCTCGAGCCGTGCGTTTTGCCGCTCCAGCTTGCGTACCTTCTCATCCAGCGGATTCCGCTCCGGCTTGCGGCCGCGTTTCTTCGACAGGGCCTTCAGCGACCCGCTATGCGCCGCCTTGCGCCACGTCGTCAGGTGCGACGAGTACAGGCCCTCGCGCCGCAGGAGCTGACCCACCTCGCCGGGCTCGGTGCACCGGTCCGCTTCTTCGACGATCCGCAGCTTGTACGATGGACTGAACCGCCGGCGTAGCGGCCTATCTACTACCTCCGGGTCCGCAGGAGCTGCCGCGCTTCGCTTGGCCTCCCCGATTCCAGGGGCACTACCATTCTCTTCCATTCTCTCTCGCAGTCCCAACATGTTCGTTTTCTCTGCCTTCGCCCTACTCTAATTCTTTGCGTGCTCCGTGTCTCACGTACGTTGGCAGAGAGGGAGCCGCTCGGCCTCCCCACATACGGCCACCCCCATCGTTCGGAGGTGGCCGTCTTCTCGTTCAGGATACTGTGTCCCGATTGTGTCCCAAGAGGCGGCGAAAGGTGGCGGATGGAAAATGGCCCACTTTCACATTTCCCGGTTGGAGACATAGCCCACGGTCTCTTTAGAGGGGGCCCACGTCGCCAGCGTCTTGCCAGATCGCGCCGGCCAGTTGCGGATCTGCGGGGGGCAGGGGAGAATGAGGTAGACGCTACCGGACTTGAGGAGGATCATCCCATGAAGACACCGACGGTCATCGGCACCTTCACGATTGGCATGTTGTGGCTGGTCGCCGCCGCAGCACACGCGCAAGACTGCGAGTCGGATGGTGAGGTCCAGTTTCTGTGTGGACCGGTCAGCCCGGAAGATCTCGCACCCGTCCCCCAGTCCCCCTGGGTCATCGTCTCCAGCATGGTCGATGAAGGACACCTCTATCTGGCGGACACCCGTGACTACACGTCGACCATCCTCTTTCCCACGAGCACGTCGCGACCTCGACACGACACCGCGACGTATGGCGCGTGCCCGGGCCCCGTGTCGAGGCAATTCAGGCCACACGGCCTCAACCTTCGCCCCGGGGAAAACGGGCGCCACACCTTGTATGTCGTTGGCCACGGGGATCGGGAAGCGATCGAAGTCTTCGAGCTCGATGTGGGCGGTGCGGTCCCCACCCTCAACTGGGTGGGATGCGCTGTGGCACCCGAGGCGCTTGCCCTGAATTCCGTGGTGGCTCTTCCGGAGGGCGGCTTCGCGGCGACGAGTCCACGAACGGGCGACGTGTGGGAATGGAGTACAGACGCTGAGTGGAGCCGCGTGCCCGGCAGCGAGGGCATCGGTCCAAACGGGCTGGAGATCTCTCGAGACGGTCGCTGGTTTTACGTCGGTGGCTATGGAAGCCAGTCGTTGATCCGCTTGTCACGTGGACGGACACCGGTCCAGACGGACGCCGTGGAGGTCGGGTTTCATATCGACAACGTCCGGTGGGGCCCCGGCGAGACGTTGTTCGCCGCCGGTCATGTCGGGCCAACCCGGGCGGCGATCGGGGAATGCATCAGGCAGAGGCAGTGCGACGGGGTGACGTCGCGGGTTGCGCAGGTTGCTCTGCAGGGCCTCACGGCCAATGAAGTAGTCCGCTACCCTTCGAACGACCTCCTGATACTTGGCACCGTCGCCATTCAGGTTGGGGACGAGATATGGGTCGGCGGCGTCGCCGGCGGCGACAGGATTGCCCGTTTCCCAACTCCGTCTCGATAGAACCATGCCCGGTTATGGGATCCGCGCTGTTATGGTGGCCACCGACGGCACTCCGTGTGCCCGGCAGGCCATCGCTTCCGCGCCGACGTTCTCTCCGGTCACGTCCTCACCGTTCACCAGGACGGTGGGTGACCCGAAGCGGTGGAAGTCAGCCGGTGTTGACTCCTCCATGAGGTCCCATTCCGACCAAGTCAGGTGCTGACTGGACGCCTCGACGGCCTCTCTCAGGTTGTCTCGTGCTTGCGACGTGTTGGGGCATCCTTCGAGGTAGACCAACTCGATTCGCGGCGTCTTCATCCTTGTGTTCTCCTCTCTATGTTCTCCATGGGCCAAGAGATGGCTACCCGCCTTCGTCGGCCCGCTCTGTCGCACTGAAGCCAGTCATCCCTTCGAGTTCGCTCACGATCTCTGCAATGGTGGTCACCGTCGTGTCGAACGTCACGAGACGTGCCCCGCTGGGCTGGAATTCGCCAACACGGCACCCCAATTCCTGGCGTTCAATCGTTTGGCGAGGTCGGCAGCTTCATCGAGCGTAAGAAGGAACGTGCCTTCGTGCCTGGTGGCCCAAGCTTCGCCCGACTCCCGGGACTCAAAGAAGAAGACGAAATGGCAGAAGCTCGCCATCACGTTGTCCGCTGAAGAGCTGAACAGCTCGGCGTCTGGCGCGACAAAGGACACCACGATGGTCTCGGGCTCCTGAGACCGGACACCCTCGGGCGTGACCGTGAGTCGGATGGTGCCGGTATGGGGGTCTCGACTCTCGATCCGGGCCTGCTCTCCGAGGATCTCAGGGATGAAGAGTCTGTCCCAGGCGCACCACGTCCACAGGGTGCGCCCGTCGAGATCGAGCTTGTGAGACATCGGTGCGGCAGCGAGACCTCCGAAACCCAACACCTGGCCCTCTTCATCCGGGTAGACGAATGATCGAATGGAATCCCTGCCTAGCAGATCCTCGGCACTCGCGACCGGCACGTCCAATGCTGCGGCAAGTTGCGTGGCGGATACCGGACTGCCTTTGGCTAGTTCTCGGTAAAGTGTGACGGCCGCACGTTGCTCGTCTTCCGCAAACGTCGGAAGCACCGCTTCGAGTGCCTGCCAATACTGATCGATGTCGGGTGTTTCGTTCTTCATCGGTCTACTTCCCTGTCGTCATCGTCCCTGAGCCGCTGATCTGTCGTGGACGCGCCTCGATCCATACAACCTAAACCCTGTACCACGGTACGGAGTCAAGGGCGGGCGGGGGGAGGGGTCGGACATCAGCCCGGGCACAACGGCGTCAGCCGTCTGGCCAGTCCGCTTGGTCGAGTTCTTCGAGGATCGGGCACGCACCCGTCGGCTCCCGCGCCTCACATGCTTCCACCAGACCCCGGAGTGCGGTCTCCATCCGCCGGAGAGCCTCTATCTTACCGGCGACTTGCTCTAGTTTCTCTCGCGCCTGTGCCTCGACCGGACCACACGCGGCGACCTCATCCACCCGCAGATCGAGCAGTTCCGAAGTCTCCCGGAGCGCGAAGCCGAGTCCCTGCGCCCGCCGGATGAACTTCACGCGGTCCACAGTGTCACGGGGGTACTGGCGGTACCCCGCCGGTGTCCGTGGCGGCTCCGGTAGCAGACCCGTGCGCTCGTAGAAACGGACGGTTTCGACTCCGACTCCAGCCGCTTGGGCCAAGGCACCGATTGTCAGCGTGGCGGTCTCAGACATGACCACACGGTAACCCCGTAGTCCGGTACGGGGTCAAGCTCTAAGTCTAGACGGCTGGTCGAGGCGGATGTCCCGCAACGCCCGACGGAAACCCCTTCAGCGGCGGCCCCTCATCGTCACTTCGATGGCCCCGCCGGGATAGCCCGTGCCGTACTTTATGGTGGCGTCCGGGGCGGAGAGGAAACGTATGGATTCGATCTGGGAAGCACTCATTCGGTGCAGTGCACTTGGCGGGCCATAGGGCGTCCCATCGACCACGACCCGCGCAAATATGGGTCCACCGCCAAAAGTGCGGCCTCGGCGGTCGTCTTGTAACCATTGCCGGTTAAGCGATTCGACCACCTGGTAAGCGGTGTCGCCCGCGCGTTGGTCAAGCTCGGCCCGGACGATCAGCCTCGAGTTCCCCCGGGTGTCCCCTGCGGCTGTTTGCCCCCCCTCTCCCAGGGATGTGTTTCCAGACGAAACACAGGCCGAGACTACGAGCGCCAAAACGAGTGATTCACAGCGGTGGAAAGACATTACGGCCCTCACTCTCGGATGTAACTTCCAATGCCGCACCTAAAACGGTGGTCGAACCGGGCCTTGTCAAGAAGCTCCCCCTCAAACCTTGACCTTGCTCGCTCGCTGACCCACCCTCTCAGTGACACTCTCAGTGACAAACCCCACGATTTCTGGCAGTTTCCGACGGCTTAAGAAAAACCGAAAACCCAATGAAATGGCGGGTTTCTGTTGCTGGTGGTTGGCCCTCGCTATGGGGACGTGGTGCGGACTCGTGACTTTAGGTTCGAGCCGAGGCAGGAAGGTGAACCTCCGCGACGCGGACCTGAATGCTGACCGCCGACCCAGCACGCCGCTAGCTAGGGCCTGTTAACACTATCTGAGGGCTTCGACGATGAGCGCGAAGTGGATGAAGGCGGTAAACATCACGTCGAGCTTGTCAAAGCGGGAGAAGATTCTTCTGAAGCCTTTGAGTCGCCGAAATAACCGCTCTATTTCGTTACGACGGCGATACATGACTCGGTCATACTGCCACGGGTTAACACGGCCCTGCTTGGGTGGCACGACCGGCGTAAACCCCAGCTCCAACACCAATTGCCGTGTTTCGCCCCCCTCGTACGCCCGGTCCATGATCATGGACACTGTGGAATGTACCGGCTTCAACGTGCGTAGCAGTTCCCGTCCTTCCGGCGCGTCGTGCTTGTGGCCTGGCGATAGCGAGAAGGTTATCGCGGTTCGAGCATCTGCGGCAACCATATGAATCTTGGTGGTCCAGCCTCCACGCGACTTGCCGATGGCCTGCGGGCCGTTTTTTTTAGAGCGCCGGTGCCATCAGGGTGCACCTTGACGATGGTACTGTCGATCGACAGAGCTTGGATCTTGATCCGGATAATTTGCTCGTCTTGCAGGGCCGCAAAGACACGATCCAGCACACCTGCCCTGGCCCAGCGATTCATTCGGGTGTAGATCGTATGCCAGTTACCGAAACGCGGAGGCAACCCCCGCCATTTGCAGCCGTGTTCGGCCACATACAGGATCGCGTTAAGCACTTCGAGATTGGAGATGCTCTCATTGCCGCGCTGATGCGGAAAGCAAGCCTCTATCCGACGATATTGGGACTCTGTGATTTTCATAGCCCCAATATACTACAAATTGCCCTTAGTGTTAACAGACCCTAGTATGAGCACCAACACGAGCCGACGACGATGATCATCATGAAGTTCGGTGGAACTTCGCTAGCAACCGCGGAATCCATCCAGAACGTATTCCGTATCGTCCGCGACCGCCTTGACCAAGACCCTGTGCTCGTGGTTTCGGCGCATGCAGGTGTGACGAATTCCCTCGTTGAGATCGCTCGAAGCGCCCCCGGTGGTGACGCCGACGTCTCCCAGATCGAGGATTTCCACCACCGACTCCTGGAGGATCTCGACCTGCCTGTCGACCTCCTAGACGAGCAGCTCGGCGAAATGGCCGGCCTGGCGCGAGGGATGAAGCTCGTGTCCGAGGCCAGTCCCAGGGCCCGGGATGTCCTCCTGAGTTTTGGAGAGCGGTGTTCAGTGCGGGTTCTCGCGGCCACCTTCAACCGGCAAGGTCTGCGGGCCCAGGCGGTCGATGCGTTCGACGTCGGCTTGCGCACCGACGGCAACTTCGGCCGCGCACGACCGGTTGCGGACGACGGCCGGATTGCCGAGAACATGAGCACGCTGGAGGGTATCCCGATCCTGACGGGCTTCCTGGGACGCGACGCCGATGGCAACATCACCACGCTAGGCCGAAACGGTTCCGACTTCTCAGCGGCTCTGTTCGGCAACGCGCTCGCTGCCTCGGAGATCCAGATCTGGACCGACGTCGATGGAGTGATGACCGCGGATCCGCGATTGGTCGAGGGCGCCCAGCCGATCCCGGTCATGAGCTTTGGCGAAGCGAGCGAGCTCGCCTACTACGGCGGTAAGGTGCTCCACCCAGCGACGATCCTGCCGGCGATCGAGAAGTCCATCCCAGTGCGGGTTCTGAACACCAACAACGCCGACAACCCCGGGACGGTCATCCTTCCGGTGTACGAGGAGCCCAATGCCCCCGTGCGGGCCGTGGTGCACAAGAACGACATTCATCTGATCAACCTCGTGTCCCCACCGATGCTGCAACAGCACGGATTCCTCGCCAAGGTGTTCCGGATCGCCGAGGCCCATGAGGTCGACGTCGACCTGGTCGCCACCTCCGAGGTGTCGATCACGATGACCGCGGATCGCGCCGACCATCTACCGGTGTTCTGCGAGGAGCTTGGCGAGTTGGGTGATGTGACAGTCGAGCCTGACCATGCGTTGATCTGCGTTGTCGGCCAAGGGATCGCACACACCCATGGCATCGCGGCTCAAGTGCTGGGTACGCTCGCTGAGGCGGGGGTACATGTTCGAGTGATCAGTCAGGGGGCGATCAAGGTCAACATCGGTCTCGTGATCCAACAGGCCGACCTCCAGAACGCCGTCACTGCCTTGCACTCCCACTTCTTTTAGCCAGCCCTTCTCGATGCCCCTCCAGCCGCCGGCCCCCGAGGCCCACACCGGAGACACAAATACCAACGAGAGACGGCCTCGGCCAGGTCTTGAAAAGGAAAATTGCAACTTCTGCGGATATCGTGTACGGTGTTCATGTTTGCGCTGGTGGTAGGGTCGGGAGAGGTGGGCTGCGTGCGATCGCAACTCTGAGCGAGGAGGTATCATGGCCCGAACGGCATGGATTCTGATGACGGTGGCTCTCTGCCTGTCAGGTGGGCAGACGTTGGATGCACAGGGCGGTTACGAGACGACACGCATCGCTGAAGGGGTGTATCAGTTCCGGTGGCAGGCCCACAACGGATTCTTCGTGGTGACACCCGCGGGCGTGCTGGCTGTCGACCCCATCTCCGTGGAGGCCGCGGCACAGTACGCTGAGGAGATCAAGAAGGTCGCCCCGAACGCTCCGCTCCGGGCCATCGTCTACAGCCATGAGGATGCCGATCACGCGACGGGCGCCCCGGCACTCATGAGTGCCATGGGCGTGAGCGTGCCGATCATCGCCCAGCGTAACGCCGTGCCGAACCTCGCTCGGGCGGCGAGCGCCGATCTTCCCGTGCCGACGCTCACCTACCAGGAGTTCATGAGCTTGACGTTGGGCGGCCGCGTGATCGAGCTGCACTACCTCGGGGCCAATCACAGTGACAACTCGACGGTCGTGTACGTGCCCGACGTCAAGGTGGCCTTCGCGGTGGATTTCGTGTCGAACGATCGCGTCGGCTTCCAGGAGCTTCCCGGTTGGCGTTTTCCCGACGTCTTCGCGTCTGTCGCACGCCTCCTCGACCTCGACTTCGAGGTCATGGTCTTCGGTCACGGGCCGGCCGGAGATCGTGACACGATCCATCGGCAGATCCGCTACTACGACGCCCTCAGGGCCGGAGTGCGTAGGGCCGTAGAGGCGGGTTGGTCGGAGGATCGCGCGGCGGCGGAGGTCAGGCTTCCGGAGTACGGGGATTGGGGCCAGTACGACGCCTGGTTCCCCTTGAACGTACGGGGCGTGTACCGGTGGATGAGCAGCCGGTAGCTTCCCTACTCCGGCTGTGGCTTCTCCTATTGGGTCCAGCTTGGCTGGGCTGCGACAGCGGGACGGATCCGCGCCATGCGGCCCGGATCGACTTCGACTTTCCGGGCGCGAGTCTCGCCTATGCACAGTCGCTGGGTGGGGACACCTACCGGATCGGTCTCAAGGACGATACCAATGCCACCGCCAAACTCTGGTTCTCCTTTCGGGTCCAGGAGGCCCAAGGCCGCACGCTGACCTTCCGCCTGGAAAACGCCGCGACCGCTACCGACCAGTGGGAGTACCGCCAACCCGTGCTGAGTACCGATCAGGGGCAGAGTTGGACGCGCATCACCGACACCGCATTCGATAGCCCCACGTTCAGCTTCACCTTCACCGCCCACTCCAACGCCGATTGGGTGGCGCTCAGCCCTGCCTACTCCTTCGCCCGATACCTGGCGCTGGTTCAGGAGTTGGGGACACATCCCGAGGTCGCAGCCGTCACCGAGGTGGGACGGACCCTCGGGGGCCAGCCGCTCCATCACCTGGAGATCCGGAGCCAGCCGGGGGGAAACCTGCCGGCCGTTTGGGCCGTGGGGCGTCAACACCCTGGAGAACCCGGCGGATCCTACATGATCGAGGGCTTCCTCCGCTGGGCCGTGAGCGGGGATCCCGCCGCGGTGGCCCTACGGGAACGGGCCGAGATCCACGCGATCCCCTTCCTGAACCCGGACGGGGTGCTCGCAGGGAACCAGCGGATGAACCTGGCAGGACTCGATCTGAACCGGCAGTGGATGAATCCGACACTTTCCGAGTCACCGGCCATCTTCTGGGCGCAGAAGGCGATCACGGACTACCGGGACGGAGGGGGCGAGACCCGTATCCTCGTGGACTTCCATTCCGCCCCCACGGGCCGAAGCAACTTCTTCATCTACAGCGAGGAGTTCAGCACGACCACGGCCCTCTACACCGAGATACGCGCCCTCCTCGCTGACATTCAGTCACTGAATGGAGACTTCGTTCCGCTGGACGACAATGTGGCCCGCACTGTTCAGGGGGAGCGAGGGCGAGGATGGGGATTCACGGCGCTCCAGACCCACGGCCTTACGGTGGAGTCTTCCGGAAACGACGTGACTTACGGTCCGCACACCGGAGAGCAGATGACTCCGGAACGACTCGTTGCGTTGGGAGAGGCGGTCGGGCGGGGAATCCAGCGCCAACTGTTCGGCGGTTCGAACCGTAGCGCCTACTGCAGTCGCTGCGGGTTGTTTGCCCCTAGGCTGACAGCGCGATAACCTCAGCGGCTCGACGCTGAGGTACGATCGGATGGTGGGAATCAACCCGAACGCGGTCCTGCCCGAGAACCAGCCCCGAGTGCGGCGGGTAGAGAATCTGACCTCAAATCGCCTGGAAACCAGCGCAACCAACGCCAACGGTGTGAAGGTCATACTGAAGTATACGCGGGTCGAGTGAGTTGGAGGAATCCCCCGGAACAACACAAGTAATGCCCCGTAACATTATGAGTTAGGTGCAGCCGGAGGATCGGACAATGAAACGCGTCGTGCTAATCTCCCTGGCAAGTGTGGTTTTCGTCGGTTGCAAGGACGCCACGCAACCGGTCGACGGCGAGGTGGTGGTCCATGAGCTCAGAGCCTCGCCGTCGACTACCCACATTTCTTTCTTCGACGCTTCGCTCGAGCCGGTTCTGCGGATTGAATCGGGTGATGTGGTAAGATTGGAAACGGCAACAGGAAATCCGCGCTGGTTCGAGAACGCGGGCGTGCCCCGGGATCAGATTCCGCCCGAGCTGTACGAAGTCTATGAAGCGTATGAGTCGACCGGTCGAGGAGACCATACCCTGAATGGTCCCATCTTCGTGAACGGAGCCGAGCCGGGCGACGTGTTGGAGATCCGCATCCTGTCGGTTGACGTCAGGTTGCCGATAGCGGGCCAGGGTATCGGCAGCAGGCTTTTCCCCGGGGAGATGGATGCCAACGTGTCCCGAGTCCACTGGATTGACCTGGTAAACCGGACGGTCGAATTTGCGCCCGGGGTGGTGGTTCCCATCAAGCCATTTTGGGGGGTGATCGGAGTTGCGCCGCCTCCGGAAATGGGGCGAGTGAGGAGCGGCGCGCCGAACTTCTTCGGTGGCAACATGGACAATCGCGACCTCGGGGGGGGCAGTATCTTGTACCTGCCGGTCCATAATCCTGGTGCGCTGCTCTCTGTCGGAGACGGTCACGCAGTACAGGGGTATGGTGAGATCTCCGGTTCGGCCGTGGAAACTTCTCTCAGGGGTGCGATCCAGGTGTTTCTGCATAAGAACCAGGAACTGGAGTGGCCTCGCGCTGAGACCCCCACCCATTACATGACCATGGGTCTCAACGCTGATCTTGACGAGGCCGCACGAATGGCCGCCGTCGAGATGATCGACTTTCTGGTCGAGACGAAGGGTATCGACCGTGAGACGGCAATCCTCCTGTGCAGCGTGGCCATGGACATGATGGTGACTCAGGTCGTGGATGGGACCAAGGGCATTCACGCCATGATCGCGAAGGAAGTGTTTAGAGACTACTGAGCCCCCCACGACCTCAAACACGAGCGCAAGGTCCCGCTGAAGGAGGCAACATGAAGCGAACGTCCCTCCTCGTGGTTGTCTTTTCGAGCCTTCTGGCGGGTCCGCTCGCAGACAACCTCCGGGCCATGGATCAGGCGGTCGGCCTGGCGGACGACGGATTCCCGAGGTCCGGCCAGGTCGCGGATGCGGAGACGCGAGCTCCGCTCAGTGAGGCGATCGTGGAGTTGCCCGAGCTCGGAATTCGGGTGATCTCGGACGAGTTGGGTCGGGTCGACCTCGGTCGTCTCCCGACTGGGCGACATCGCATAACAGCAGAGCGGGTCGGCTACGACGGCATCGGAGTAGGCGAATTGCCGGTTCCCTGGAACGAAGATTTCCTGATTCTGCTGGACCGTGACCCGACCTACGACCCGCTGGTTCCGGGGCGCATCGTCGGTCGGGTCACAGAGGAGGGCAGAGACCGTGGGGTTTCAGACGTGGAGGTCACGGTACTGGGCCCTGCACGCGCTGGTACAGTGACGGATGGACGTGGCCGTTTCGATTTGAGAGACCTGGAGCCGGGGTTGATGGAGGTCCAGTTCACGCACCTGGGTTACGCCTCCCGCACGACCACACTGATCGTGCAACCCGGAGGAACGGTCGAAATCAACGCCTCGATGTCCGCCCAGCCGATCGAGCTCGAGCCGATCGAGGTCACGGTCCGCTCCGCGTACCTCGAACGGAACGGGTTCTACCGGCGGTCCCGCCTCTGGGGTAAGCAGTTCACACGGACAGACCTGGACGAAATCAACCCGACGTACCTATCGGACGTCTTTTGGCGGGTTCCGGGCGTGACGGTGGAGCGTCGGGGGTTCGACGCGGTAGCCGTGAGCGGGCGGGTCACCAGTCTGAGCTTTGGCAGCTGTGTTCTGCCGGTGTACGTGGACGGGGTTCGGTCGTTCGATGCGGATCTCGACCGATTCCCACCAGAGTGGATCGGTGCGATGGAGGTCTACCACGGAATCAGCACGCCCATCGAGTACGGCTTTCAATCCTGCGGCGTGGTCCTCATCTGGACGCGGTGAAGTGGCTCCGGCCACCCCCATCGTTCGGAGGTGGCCCTTTACCAGGCTCTCGCAAACGGACTGAGCCCCGCTTAGGATATATGTGAAGCATGGCTTGAAGGTTCTCTCTCAGGATTCGGAATGATGGTGGGTCGCGACGGCGCGTTTGGTTTATTGATAGGCGCAGCAGTTGCAGCGCTCTTCCTCGTACCAGCGCACGGTTTGGCACAAAGGGGGGTTGTTCGCACGGACCCGTGCAGCTCGGGGGTCGTCTACCTGTCACCGGTGGACGGCCTGATTGGTTGCGCAGCGGAAGGATATGCTCCAGACCAGTACACCCTTGGAGTGCTGTACGCCAATGGTATCCGCGTGGCGGAGGACGATGAGGAAGCCGTCCGATGGTTTCGGATGGCCGCCGAGCAAGGACATGCTTCAGCCCAGCACAACCTGGGACTGATGTACGCCGAGGGTGACGGCGTCCCCGAGGACGATGCGGAGGCCGTACGGTGGTATCGGCTAGCAGCCGAGCAAGGATATGCTCCAGCCCAGGGAGCCCTTGGGGTGATGTACGACAATGGTAACGGCGTCCCAGAGGACGATGCGGAGGCCGTACGCTGGTATCGGCTTTCCGCCGAGCAGGAGTTTGCTGCCGCCCAGTACAACCTTGGACTGATGTACGACGATGGTAACGGCGTCCCAGAGGACGATGCGGAAGCCGTACGCTGGTTTCGGCTTTCCGCCGAGCAGGGGTTTGCTGCCGCCCAGTACAACCTTGGAGTGATGTACGGCAATGGTGACGGCGTCCCCGAAGATGCTGGGGAGGCCGTACGCTTGTATCGGCTTTCCGCCGAGCAGGGGTATGCTTCAGGCGAATACAACCTTGGAGTGATGTACGCCCATGGTTACGGCGTCCCCGAAGACGATGCGGAGGCCGTACGCTGGTATCGGCTAGCGGCCGAGCAAGAGTATGCTAGTGCCCAGTTCAACCTTGGAGTGATGTATAGCCGGGGTGAAGGCGTCCCCGAGGACGATGCCGAAGCCGTACGCTGGTATCGGTTAGCGGCTGAGCAGGGGGATGCTCTAGCCCAGACGAACCTTGGATTGATGTACGCCAATGGAGACGGCGTCCTACAGGATCCGGTCTTCGCCTATATGTGGTTCGATCTCTCGGCGGCCCAAGGAAACGAGACTGCGCAAAGCAACAAAGACGTAATCGAGCAGTGGCTGAGTCGCGAGCAGATCGCCGAGGCCCGAAGGCTGTCCCGTGAATGGACAGATACGCATCCCCAGGACGGGGGCAACTGAGGGCCTAACGGCGTTGTCGCCGTTCTGGAGCGGGGTGGAGGGGGTGGCTTTGAAGTTCCTGAGCCGGAATGGCGAGATTATCCTGCCCATTCAGCACCCTGGTTCTCGTCTTGACGTGACCGGCAGGGCGATCGTCGTAAAGTCTACGAGGTGACGACATGAAGATCTCGCGTCGAGAGATGCTCAAGATCAGCGCGGGGACCGGGGCCGCGCTGCTCCTGGGTGAGCTGCCCGCCGTAGCCCAGCAGCAACCGGTGCTCATGCGTTCGATCCCGTCCTCGGGAGAGGAAATCCCCGCCGTGGGTCTCGGTAGTGCGCGCACGTTCAGTGTGGGCCCGCCGAACCCGGAGTGGGTGCCCTTGAGTGACGTGCTGGAGCTCTTCCATGAGATGGGGGGTCGCTTCTTCGATACGGCTCCCTCCTACGGGACCTCGGAGAGAGTGGCCGGCCAGCTCGTTCAGGAGCTCGGAATCCAGAACGATCTCTTCTTCGCGACCAAGATCTCGACGGGTGGAGGGCGGGAGGCCGGGATCGATCAGGAGCAGGGGTCGCATGAGAGCTGGGGGCGCGACACCATCGACCTGAACCAGGTGCACAACTTGCGGGATGTCGACATTCACCTGAGGACGATCCGACAGGCGAAGGAGGAGGGTCGAACGCGGTACGTGGGCGTGACCACCTCTTTCTCGCGGCAGTACCAGCGGATGGAGCAGGTGCTCCGGACCGAAGAACTCGATTTCGTCCAGGTCAACTACTCGCTCGGGGAACGCGAGGCCGCTGAGCGGCTCCTACCCCTGGCGCAGGATCGAGGGATCGCGGTAATCGTAAACGAGCCGTACAACGTCGGCCGACTTTTTAGCGCGACGGGCGGCCGCGAGCTTCCGGACTGGGCGGCCGAGTTCGATTGTCAAAGCTGGGGGCATTTCTTCCTCAAGTACATCCTGGCGCATCCGGCGGTGACGGTCGTCATTCCGGCAACCTCGGATCCGGAGCACCTCGTCGACAACATGGGCGCGGGCGTGGGGCGGTTACCCGACGAGCGGACCCGGAGGCGCATGGAAGAGTTGTTCGATGAGTTGTAGTCCCCCTCCAAGACATCCACGACTTAAGCGTCACGGGAGCCTGTCATGCCAACGGTGAAGACCGCAAACGCACCCTCGTCGTACGAGTCACGCACACGGGTGCTCAGCCCGTCTCTTTGTGTTGGTGTCGGGCTCCTGCTCTGCGTGGGGCTGAACTCCGCCGGGGCGCAGGATCTGCCCGTACAGCTTCCCCCGCGCGTGCCCGCGCAGTTCATGAGTTATCAGGGAGCCGGCTGGCTCGAACGCCCCGAGCGTGTCGCGGAAGAGATGCCCGACGACATGCTGGCGATGATGGGCCTCGAGGACGGTGACGTTGTCGCGGACATCGGGGCCGGCTCCGGATTCTTCACCCGGAGGATGGCCAGGCTCGTGGCTCCATCGGGCACGGTCTACGCCGTCGACATTCAACCCGAGATGCTGGAGATCTTACAGGGCTACGTTGAAGAAGAAGGCCTCACCGGCATCGTGCCCGTCCTGAGCGAGTTCGATGACCCGAAGCTTCCCGAGGGCGAGATCGATTGGATCCTGCTCGTCGACGTGTATCACGAGTTCGGGAACCACGAGGCCATGCTCGCCAAGATGCGGCAGGCGCTGAAGCGCAACGGAAGGGTGGCTCTGCTCGAGTATAGGGTCGAGGACGGCACGGGCGACCACATCAAGGGCGATCACCGGATGTCGGTCCGCCAGGTCCTCAGCGAGTGGAAACCGGCGGGTTTCGACCTCGTCGAGCTGCACGAGTTCCTGCCGAGTCAGCACCTGTTCATCTTTCAGCCCGCTCGCCAGGATCGCACGGTCGGGATCGAGCCCCGGCCGGCCATCGCGAATTACGACGTCCTCGAGGCGATCAGAGAGGGCCTTATCGAGGTGAGCGGCGCGAATCCGGGACCCGAGACCGTCAACATGACGATAAGGAGAACCCGGCCCGAACCGATGGTAATTACGCTTCCTGTCGGAACGTACTTTGGGACTCAGGGACGAGCGATCGACATGATCGCGCGTAGAGACGGGGCCGTCGTGCTCTTCGAGGACGGCCCCCAGGCTTGGCCGGTGCTGGCCCGCAGCATGCCTCCGACCCGGTCCGCCTCCCAGCCCCGGGACCGATTCGAAATCCGATCGGCCGACGAAAACATCGCCATGCGCAATGTCATGTGGCTGTTTCAGGGGCTGAACCTTCACCCCATGGTCGCCCCGATCGTCCAGCAGCTCGCCCTATGGATTGCCTCGGAGAACGCCGGTTACGATGATCTCGCCGAGCATGCGTCGGGCGCGCCGATCCCGGCCGAGGAAGCCGTGGCGCTCGCCGTGGCCTACCTGGACTCGAGCGGGACCGACGTCACCCAGAAGCGAATTTGGGCCGACCGCGAGAGGTTCGTCCCCGCACTCAGCGACCCGGGTCTGAAGAGATTCTTCGAGACTCGAGATGGGAGATGATCTGCGCCTGATCATCCGGGCGCAGCGAGAATCCCGATGAAACGCTCCGACAGGAGATGGCTTCAGACCCGGCTCGACGCGTGGGTGGCCCGGGACCTGATCCGTACGGACCAGGCCGAAGCCATTCGCAAGTATCAGGAGCAAAATCCTGAAAAGCAGCTCTTCACGGTCTTCGGGCTCCTGGTCGGCGTGGGCGCCCTGAGTGTCGGCATCGGAATCATCCTGGTCGTGAGCTACAACTGGGAAAGGATCCCACCTGTCGTCCGACAGTCGGCGTTCCTGCTTGCCATCGTGGGCCTCGCGGAGGCCAGGCTTCGTTTGGCCGGGAGGACCCTCGTGGAGAAGGGCCTGGACGTCATTTGGGTGGTCCTGCCGCTGGCCGGGATCGGCCTGTGGGGGCAGATCTACCAACTTTCTGGCGATGCCTTCACCCCGCTTGCCATGACGCTTGGCCTCGCCCTGCCCATCGTCTGGCTGGGTGGCCATGGGGGAGCCGCCACGACCCACGCCTTCATCTTCGTATGGGCGATGTTCACGGGGGTCTTCGAGGCCGGCAGTTGGATTTCCATGCTCGACCTGGCACCGCTCCGCGCTTGGTTGACACTAGGCGTCTGCGTTGCGCTGTGGATGGGCATGCTGTACCAAACACGACGTTTCGGCGGCCCGAGGGCGGCACTGACGCGGTAGTGTCCCTAGATTTGTGTAAAAGCGGATAAGCTGGACAGGAGGGAAAGAAAAACGGAAGCTCCTCTGTTGTTGTTCACTGTCACATGAACCCGGGAGTCCGGGTCTGCAGAGCAGGCTCGGAACCGGAGAGGAGCTTCCGATGCAAGAGATTGTGGAGATCGGTCGGGCCACGCAAGACGAGCTACGCGATGATTTGCGCGAGCTGTTTCAAGGCGCGATCCGGCTGACGCTCGAGATGGTGCTGGAAGAGGAGCTGAAGGCCATGGTAGGTGCACGCCGCTTCGAGCGGGTGGGAAGCCGGAAGGACCATAGGAACGGCACATACCTGAGGCGGCTGCTGACGAGCCTGGGGCAGATCGAGGTCGCCATGCCCCGGAGCCGGGACAACGGTTCGCCGGCCGACGTGATCGGCCGCTACCAGCGCAGGAGCCCCGAGCTCGACGAGATGATGGTCGAGGCGTATGTGAGCGGCGTGTCACAGCGCAAGATGGGCGACGTCACCGAGGCGCTGATGGGCGAGCGTGTTGGGCGCTCGACGGTGAGTCGTGTGGCAAAACGGCTCGACGAGGCCGTGGAAGGGCTGCGCCGTGCGCCGATCGAGGGGCCTCACCCCTATCTGTACCTGGACGCCACGTTCTTGGACGCCCGCTGGGCCCGCAAAGTCGAGAACGTGAGTGCGCTCGTGGCGTATGCAGTGGGCCCTGAGGGTCACCGACGGCTCCTGGCCGTCACGCTGGGCGCTGAGGAGTCGCAGCAGAGCTGGTCGGAGCTCCTCGAGCAACTCCAGGACCGCGGCCTCGGCGGTGTCGAGCTCGTGATCGCCGATGAGCACGCAGGCCTGGCAGCTGCGGTCCGCCGCTTCCTGCCCGAGGCACGCCGTCAGAGGTGTACGGTCCATCTGCAGCGTAATGTGGGGGCGAGGGTCCCCCACCGCCTACGCAAGCGCGTGGCGCGTGAGGTCTCGGTGATCTTCCAGACATCCGGACTCGCCGAGGCGAAGAAGCTCCTGGGCGAGTTCGGCGCACGCTGGAAGAAGGAGCTGCCCGAGGCCGTGGAGGTCCTGGAGCGGGGCTTCGGGGCAGCGACGCAGTTCTACGCGTTCCCCGAGGCGCACTGGCCCCGGCTGCGTACCACCAACAGCCTCGAGCGGCTGCACGGCGAGATCAAACGCAGGATCAAGGCCGCCGGCGCCTTCCCGGACCGGGCCAGCGCCCTCAGGCTCATCACGGCCGTCGCACTCAGGACCACACACGTCTGGGGCGACCGGCGTTACCTCGACCTCTCACTCCTCCAGAAACAGGAGGTCGCCCAAGCAGCCTAGCCGAAGGCGAGGAGCTTCCTCCGCTTTTACACACAAATCGGGACTTGACCACTGACGCTCTGGGTCGCGTTCCTCGTCTTCATGTTTTCCGTAGTCGTGGCAGGAGGCACCCTCGAGGTGGACCATGGTGGGGTGTACTTCTTGATCGCCAGTGCCTTGGGGATGCTCTTCTGGGCCGGCCGGGGACTGCTCCGCCTCGAGATGCAGCAAAGTGGTGATCTCGGCTGGGCCACGGCGGCGATGCTCCTGTATGCGCTTTCCTACCTACACAATGACTTCGGTCTCGAAGGAAGCGTATCTACGCCCGGCCTTTACTACGGCCTTCTCATGAGCGTGATCGCCGTAGCCGGCCTTGCCTCGGCCGATGTCGAGGAGAAGGCGGGCGTGGGCGGCGGGGGCGGCTTCAAGTTGCTCCTGGGGTTGCCGCTGGCCCTGAGCGCTCTGTTGGTGTTCACGAGCCAGGAGGTGTTGGTCGGCTACCTCGCCAACGTCGCGCTCCTCGGGTTCTGCCTCTATACGATGCACGTGGGGGTGCTCAGGGCCGACAAGCGTCTGATCAATCAGGGGGTCGCTGTGGTCGGACTTCTCATGGTGACCCGCTTTATCGACTATTTCGGGAGCCTGCTGACGAGCGGGAGCGCGTTCATCGTCATGGGTCTTCTGTTCCTGGGGTTGGCCTACGGCCTGGATCGAGGGCGCCGGCATCTTCTGGAACGAGTGCTGGGAGGGAGCGCCGCATGAACGTGAACTGGATGCGATGGACCATGGCCATGCAGGTGCTTGTCTTCGTGGGTTGGGCGGGCGTGGAGGAGTATGGCCGTGTCGATGCCGTAGAATTCGTCTTGGAGACCCGGCCAGTCGACCCCCGCGACTTTCTGAGCGGGCTCTACATGACGCTGGGTTACCGCTTCATGGATCCCGAAGGATCGGTTCCGGGGAGGGAAGCTCTGGTGAGGTTGGAGTTCGAGAGGGAGGTCACCGTCAACGGCGCAACGTGGCCGGTGTGGCGGGCGGCCTTGAAGTCGGAGCCCTCTCTGGTCCAGGATCGGCGACTAACCGCGAGGAGCGGATGGGCCAGAGCGAGCGTCGAAGGCGGGCGGCTCGACTACGGAATCGACCGCTACTACTTCAGTGAGGCTCGCCAGGAAGAGCTCAACCAACTTCGGGGGGGTCAGTTTTACGTGCTGGTAAGCCTGGGGCGGGACGGGACTCTGCGGGTGCAGGATCTGATCTGGGAGGCGGAAGCGGGTAACTAGGGCCTGTTAACACTATCTGAGGGCTTCGACGATGAGCGCGAAGTGGATGAAGGCGGTAAACATCACGTCGAGCTTGTCAAAGCGGGAGAAGATTCTTCTGAAGCCTTTGAGTCGCCGAAATAAGGTAGTGTCCCTAGATTTGTGTAAAAACGGATAAGCTGGACAGGAGGGAAAGAAAAACGGAAGCTCCTCTGTTGTTGTTCACTGTCACATGAACCCGGGAGTCCGGGTCTGCAGAGCAGGCTCGGAACCGGAGAGGAGCTTCCGATGCAAGAGATTGTGGAGATCGGTCGGGCCACGCAAGACGAGCTACGCGATGATTTGCGCGAGCTGTTTCAAGGCGCGATCCGGCTGACGCTCGAGATGGTGCTGGAAGAGGAGCTGAAGGCCATGGTAGGTGCACGCCGCTTCGAGCGGGTGGGAAGCCGGAAGGACCATAGGAACGGCACATACCTGAGGCGGCTGCTGACGAGCCTGGGGCAGATCGAGGTCGCCATGCCCCGGAGCCGGGACAACGGTTCGCCGGCCGACGTGATCGGCCGCTACCAGCGCAGGAGCCCCGAGCTCGACGAGATGATGGTCGAGGCGTATGTGAGCGGCGTGTCACAGCGCAAGATGGGCGACGTCACCGAGGCGCTGATGGGCGAGCGTGTTGGGCGCTCGACGGTGAGTCGTGTGGCAAAACGGCTCGACGAGGCCGTGGAAGGGCTGCGCCGTGCGCCGATCGAGGGGCCTCACCCCTATCTGTACCTGGACGCCACGTTCTTGGACGCCCGCTGGGCCCGCAAAGTCGAGAACGTGAGTGCGCTCGTGGCGTATGCAGTGGGCCCTGAGGGTCACCGACGGCTCCTGGCCGTCACGCTGGGCGCTGAGGAGTCGCAGCAGAGCTGGTCGGAGCTCCTCGAGCAACTCCAGGACCGCGGCCTCGGCGGTGTCGAGCTCGTGATCGCCGATGAGCACGCAGGCCTGGCAGCTGCGGTCCGCCGCTTCCTGCCCGAGGCACGCCGTCAGAGGTGTACGGTCCATCTGCAGCGTAATGTGGGGGCGAGGGTCCCCCACCGCCTACGCAAGCGCGTGGCGCGTGAGGTCTCGGTGATCTTCCAGACATCCGGACTCGCCGAGGCGAAGAAGCTCCTGGGCGAGTTCGGCGCACGCTGGAAGAAGGAGCTGCCCGAGGCCGTGGAGGTCCTGGAGCGGGGCTTCGGGGCAGCGACGCAGTTCTACGCGTTCCCCGAGGCGCACTGGCCCCGGCTGCGTACCACCAACAGCCTCGAGCGGCTGCACGGCGAGATCAAACGCAGGATCAAGGCCGCCGGCGCCTTCCCGGACCGGGCCAGCGCCCTCAGGCTCATCACGGCCGTCGCACTCAGGACCACACACGTCTGGGGCGACCGGCGTTACCTCGACCTCTCACTCCTCCAGAAACAGGAGGTCGCCCAAGCAGCCTAGCCGAAGGCGAGGAGCTTCCTCCGCTTTTACACACAAATCGGGACTTGACCCCGAAATAACCGCTCTATTTCGTTACGACGGCGATACATGACTCGGTCATACTGCCACGGGTTAACACGGCCCTGCTTGGGTGGCACGACCGGCGTAAACCCCAGCTCCAACACCAATTGCCGTGTTTCGCCCCCCTCGTACGCCCGGTCCATGATCATGGACACTGTGGAATGTACCGGCTTCAACGTGCGTAGCAGTTCCCGTCCTTCCGGCGCGTCGTGCTTGTGGCCTGGCGATAGCGAGAAGGTTATCGCGGTTCGAGCATCTGCGGCAACCATATGAATCTTGGTGGTCCAGCCTCCACGCGACTTGCCGATGGCCTGCGGGCCGTTTTTTTTTAGAGCGCCGGTGCCATCAGGGTGCACCTTGACGATGGTACTGTCGATCGACAGAGCTTGGATCTTGATCCGGATAATTTGCTCGTCTTGCAGGGCCGCAAAGACACGATCCAGCACACCTGCCCTGGCCCAGCGATTCATTCGGGTGTAGATCGTATGCCAGTTACCGAAACGCGGAGGCAACCCCCGCCATTTGCAGCCGTGTTCGGCCACATACAGGATCGCGTTAAGCACTTCGAGATTGGAGATGCTCACATTGCCGCGCTGATGCGGAAAGCAAGCCTCTATCCGACGATATTGGGACTCTGTGATTTTCATAGCCCCAATATACTACAAATTGCCCTTAGTGTTAACAGACCCTAGTCGAGAGTCTCCGCGAGACGACGCTCCGCGATGGCCTGAAACCGGGGGTCGGGCGGCTCCAGGACCGGCAGCTCCAGCACTCGCTGAAATTGGCTTCGGGCCTCTTCCTTCCGATCCCGATTCAGGTACATCCTCCCGAGGTCCAGACGGAATAGGATGTACTCGGGCCTCAGCTCCACGGCCCGTGTAAGGTACCGCTCGGCGTCCTCCCAACTGGTCGAGTTCATGACGTCGCCCCCGAGGAAATTCCTCGCCACCCAACGCTCGAGGCCGGAGAGCCTGCGGACCCTGTAGTTGAGAACCCCAAGGGCGTGGTAAGCGCCGGCATGCAGGGAATCCATTTCCAAGACCTGGTGGGCCAGGTCGTATACCTCCCCACCGAGTGCCGACGCTTCTCGGCCCCCCGACTGGACGGCTCGGAGACCCTTAGCGCTCAACAACCAGTACAGCCCTACGAGATTTTCCGGCTCGATCTCGGTGGCCCGACGAGCGTAGGACTCCGCGATCTTGTACCACTGATTTTGTATCCTTCTCCCCCGGGAGAGGAGCCCCTGAGCGATGGCAGAGCGGGCCGCGCCCCACAACGCTTCGTAGTTCTCCGGAAACTCGTCGATGACGTCCTCGAAGAGTTGAAGGGACTCCATGACCCGATGGTCGAGGAAGAGGTCGTGCGCCTCT
The DNA here is from genome assembly GCA_965248195.1 of Longimicrobiales bacterium. Taxonomy (GTDB): domain Bacteria; phylum Gemmatimonadota; class Gemmatimonadetes; order Longimicrobiales; family Gaopeijiaceae; genus UBA822. Next base: position 93,487 of record CBDFIQ010000002.1, read on the forward strand.
GAGATCCGGGGGTCGGCGCCGGCTCGGGCTGGGTCCGTGATCACCTGTGAGCGCGGCCCGGAGATCGGCCCGGAATCTGCGGCGGTCCGCAGTCCAGTCTGAGCCGCAGCGACGGGCGGCACCACCAACAGGGTGGCGCCGAGTATCGCGAGAAGGGGTCGTCTGGACGAGACGTTCACAGTATCGCGCTGCCTACAGTTCGTGAGAGATTCAGGGATTCAGGTGGGCATCGACCATGCCAGTGGCTCGTACCCCCGCGGCCCGAAAAAGTCATGGGAAGTCTCGTTACCTGTGTAGCTGGCCGCAACCCGTGCTCCGCAGATGGTCAGCCCATGCGCAAACACCGCTTACAACGGAGGCCTCGACCTCCGGCGTACTTTAATACGCGCCCCAGACCCACGTCGTCGAAGTAGCTGCCCAAGCAGAGCGTAAGACTGTCGGGCTCTGCGAGGAACGCCTTTACAGCCCAAGGCCGGCCCATGATGCCGCATAGGAGCAGCAGGGTCCGCGGTCCGGTGGGTCCGTCGGTCGTGTTCACCCCCCATCCGATCTCGTCGGCCCACACATCGAACACCTCGGCTGTTTCGTGCGCTCGGAAGCGATCGACTCTCAGTACCGCACGGAAAGAGACTCCGAGCAGACGCTCGATGGCGTCGACATCGTGTTCCGTACTGCACACGAGGAATGCCTCACCGCCCCTTTTGGCCAGGGCGGCCGCCAGCCGCGGCCGACTCCAACGCATCGCGTGATGGAAGACCGTCGCGGGCAAGCGGTGGAAATGCCGGAGGTCGGGAAACCCTCGCAGCACGTCCTCCGCCTGAACTCCATGGCAGCGCGAACGGGGTAGGCCCACGAGAAACCTCTCGCGGATCCTCGGATCGGATGAGGCGGTCAACCGCTCGAGGCAGTCCTCGAGAAGATGTCTGACATGCGCAGAACAGATCTCGACGCCATCCCTGTTGGAATGTGCCCCCTCGATCAAACAACGGCACTCACCGTCGTTGAAGTGTGCGAATCCGAACCCCCGACCCTGGTCCAGCTCTCGGAGCACGACGTGAATGGGCCATGCGTCGCACCCAGGCGATTTTCCGTGCTCGGAAGACTCCGTGCGCCCGACGTCGGATCCCTGTCCGACGCCGGATTTCTGCACGCCCCAGATCGACCGCGAGTAGACCCGGCGTTGTGGCAAAATGCCTCGTCGTGCGAGCCAGCCTCGCAGAACCCGTAGAGGCGGAGTGTCCATCCAAGCTCCTACCCGTCGTATCATGCTTTGCTAAAGGGCGCCCTCAGGGCGCGCAAACGCCAGAGTTGGGACCGGATGATCATGGTGGTGGCGGCCCTCGCCAGGGGGTGACTGCTCTTTGGGACCTGAAGTGTGGGGGCATATCCCCCCGCTGAGAGGACCCGGGCTAGAAGGGCCTCGGTCTTCTCCAGTTGAGACCGCGAGAGGACGTCGTGGTAACGGCCTACGGCCGCCTTCGAGACGCCATGTAGAGCAGAGTCGAATCTCGAGTTTCCGAAATACTCGGCCCCGAGAACGGTCGGCATGGCAACGACGGGGTCGTAGGGAACGTCCAGAAACCGACAGACCTCCCGCATGACACGAACAGGGTCTTCTACGAGTCGTTCATAGGAAACTACGAGGAAGCGCGTGTCCTGCTCGTGTTGGGTCACGACCTGATGTGCGAGTCGCCCCGTGAGTGCCAGCTGAAAAATGGAGCGCGACGGTTTCTGTTTCAGGGCGGAAGCGATCACGTCGCGAGGATCCCGGCGCATCACCAGAATTCGCGCGTCTGCCGGAAACCACCTCAGGAGTAGGTCGCACTCGTAGAGATGGCGTGGGGTCTTTTCCACCCACCGGGCTTCCTGAGACGACCGTGTAAGCTCCCGCCATGCCTCTACCAGGGCGAGCAATCGCGCCCGCGGCCCCCGTGTCCGGTTGAATGCACGCTCGAGGGCCTCCTCGACATCCTCCCTCGACATGGATGGCCGGTGCCGGTGAATGGTGGTCCAAAGGTAAGTTCGGTCGAGCACGGCGGTGACCGGGTCTCCAGATCTAGCCCAGTCGAACAGGTGTGTCTCGAACGGGATGACGAGGAGTTGCGGATGATTATCCAGCAGTGCCCGCAGCAGATTCGTGCCCGATCGCGGATGGCCGACGATGAAGGTCGCGGAGGCAGCGCTCCGGGCGTCCCTCGATCGGGGTACACCAGCATCAGAACCGTTCAAGGTTCTTCAAATCGGTAACCGAAGTGATCGACGTGACGATGATACGCCTTGGCTACGATCTCTCGTGTTCGATCATCGTAGTACGCCGAATAGTGTTGCCGCTCGGGCCTGCTCTTCGACTTCAATGACGGAAGGTTGGATTGGGCTACTCCGATCCGTTCGCAGACCGACCTGTAGTCGTCCTGGAGATTCTCGTAGCGGATCACGAAGTCGAGCCCCATCGAGCCCGAACGGTCGAAGTAGAAACGATCGTTTGACGGATAAAAACGCAACATGTAAGTCACGAAAAACTCGAGCGTGAGCTCCTCGATCTTCAGGAAGGATCGGGCGAGCCCCGCCCCCAGGACGATGAAATTCTTCCGCAATTGGAAGGGTTTCCTCCAAAACCGACGCAGGCTCCTCCCAACGGTTCCCTCATAACGGTGCCAAACGTCCCCCCGGGTCGCCCAGTGGTACTGGGACACCACCAGATCCCAGGGATTGCGAATGACGGCGAACTTGAAATAGTCATCCCATAACTCTCGACCGAGGCGCCTTCGGACCGGGATCAGGCCTGAGTGACGGTCGTAACCTCGCCATCTCGTTCCTGGGTGTTCGTACTGGTCCTCGTCCCATTTGGGGTTGAACGCACCGATCGGAGTGACGATGTCGCCGTCTCGACAGTGCTGAGCGAGTGCTACTTCCACGCTGGTCCCGGCGACTTTCCGGGCCTTGAGGTATATGAATTTATGGCGATGAGAAATGATCATGGATGGATTGCGAACGAGAGCCCACCTCGGTCAGCGGATGTTGCAGTTCCCTTGGGAGAATAGCAAACTGGTCAACCATGATGGTCCTGTCGGCGTCCATGCTCGTCTCGCGAACGTGAGATGACCTCGCCACGTGACGTGACCCCGGGAGGGCCTGCCGTCGACCTCGTGTACACTTGGGTCGACGGGGACGACGCGCAGCTTCGGGCCGACATAAAACAATACGCCTCTGGTTCGAAGCATCTCAACCCTGAGCGGATGCGCGATCCGTATGATCTGCTCCGCTATAGTCTCCGGTCGGCGGACATGTTCGCGCCCTGGATCAGAAATGTCCACATCATTACGCGTCGCCCGCAGGTCCCGAGGTGGCTCGACACGAACAATCCACGGATGCACGTCGTTCACCACGACGAACTGAGTGGCTTTGGACCCTATCTACCGACGTTCAACTCGACCGTCATCGAAAGCTTCGTCCATGCCGTCCCCGGTCTCTCAGACCACTTCCTCTATCTAAATGACGATTTTCTTTTCGGGGCCCCGTCAGTACGGGAGGACTTCTTGACGACCACCGGAAAGCACAAGGTCTTCGGAACGTATTTCGGCATCTGGCTTCCTTTCCGGATCTATCGAAAACGATGGAAATTCTACAACAACGGCCACATCGAGCACTGTCCCAGGTTCATCTATCGACCGTTTTGGGAAGCCATGTTGGAGGCCCATGGCAAGGCGCTGCACCGGACGCGCAGCAACCGCTTCCGGGCTGGATCAGATCTACGCATGGATCGACTCTACCGAATGTGGATGCTCGGGCCGAGGAGGCGGGACTCCGAGCCGGTGAAGGCTCGCGATCTGCTTCGGTACCACCGCTTTCACCGGATCGATAACAACCGCAAGAGGCAGGACCGCCGTCTGGACGCCCTCGTAAGGATGCGGCCCAAGTTCTATTGTCTCAACGATGACCAGGGAGCAAATCCCGATGCCTGGGTCTGCGACCGCGTGCAGGGGTTCCTGGACGCCTATTACCCCGACGCGTCCGAGTTCGAGCGGCGGGCAACACCGTGAGCGTCAGCGCGGTCATCCTGAACTGGAATCGGCCGTTATGGTTACGCCGTGTGATCCTGCCCTTGCTCGCTCGGCATCCTCTCGTCGACGAGATTCACGTTTCTCACGGCCGTGAGCGGACGTGCTTCTCGTTCGAGAGCCCACGCTGTGAGATCGTCCACCGTCACGACTGGGATCTCGACGATCGTTATGGGCTCGCTTTGCGTTTTGTGGCAGCGAGGGAAGTAGAGAACGACGCGGTTTTGATCCTCGACGACGACTTGGTCGTAGCCGGGCGCTCGATCACGCATCTCAAGGCTTCCTTCGACGCAGCGCCCCATACGCTACACGGGATCTTCGGACGTCGTATCAGCCCGGCCTACGAATACTCCTACGACGGATACGAGCAGGGTGAGACACCGCTCGTACTGACTCGCTGCCTCATGATGCACCGTTCCTACGCGGACGTATTCCTCGAAGCGGAGCCATCCGCAGCCGGGCTCATCGCCCGGGGCGTACCCAAGTGGAACGGGGAGGACATCTTCCTTTCGCTTCTGTCGATTCGGAGGACAGGCACCCTGCCCCGTGCCTACGATCTTCCCTACAAGAATGTCTGGGGAAGGCGTCGCGGCAGCGTCTCAACGACGAAGGTGCCCCCTGGTGAGGGGGAGAAGATGGCCCACAAGGCCTACCGTTCCTGGTTCACGGGTGAGGCCATCGAACTGCTCGGGGTCCAGACCCAGATCGACGGTTACCTGGGGAGGACTGGCTGAGGGGTCAGGGCTCGCCCTGCCGGAATTCGAACGTGAGCCCAAGTCGCAAGAGGAAGGAGAAGCGTCCCTCCCTCGACCCGTCCACATGGCCTGCATTGGAGATGAAGCTTCGTCCCATGTCCCACTCCAGGAAGAACTCGCTGCGGGGCTGATACCGCCCCTGCAGCGCCACACGCTTGGTGGTCTCCTTTACCCCGATGAAGATCCCGGGTAGGGCCAAAAATTCATCCAGCGGCGGAAAGGGAATGCGGTAATCACCCTCCCCCGTGCGCTGAAACTGAAACACGGGTGAAAGGCGGAGACCCTCAACGGAGGGATACAGGTCGGCCCGCAAGGTGAGACGGTCGTAGTCTGACCACGGGTCGCCCAGCCCCCGGTCGAGGTGCGTCCAAATTTCTGTTAGGACACCTGAACGGTACGACAACGCGGAAACTCTGCGGTAGTCGAAGCCGAGCTCGAGGCGATCGGATACACCGAGGTAACGTCCACCCAGGCTCAGCTGAAACGAGGTCGCCTCGATGGGGCGGTCCACCTGCCCGGTGCGCGGGTTGAGGTCGAAATCGTCGAGGGTGAACTCGCCGTAGAGCGTTACCTGCCCCACCCGTGACCAGAACATCCCGTTGAACATCAGGTTTCCCGAGATCTCCGTCCGCTTATTGTTGGCGTTGTGGTCGAAGAAGATCAACTCCAGCGGGTTGAAAAGCCTTAACACCGCACTCTCACCCGAGTATAGAGCGGCCTCACCGAGCGACACCCAAAAATTGCCGCGGCGGTAGTCGAGCCGATTGCCGACGATGTAGCGCTGTCGCCCGTCGACCGACTCCAACTCGCCGGCCATGAAGCGGAAGCTGAGGGCTCCCCGCCCCAGGTCGAGTCCGACCTGGGGATAGGTAGTGGCATTGTCCCCGATCATCATGCCCGTCTGGCCGATGGGCCCCCAGTTCCGTTTGAATCGGCCGACCCAGATGTTGCCCCACGGGTAGGCCAAGGTCAGGTAGGCGTTGTCCGTGCGCCCTAGGGCCTTGAAACCTCCTGGATTCTGGCCGTCCGGATCTCCGTGCTTCTTATAAAACCAGGTGTCCCAGAAGAGCCTCGTCTCCACAGCGACGTTATGGGTTTCCAGCCAGAGACCGCCTGCCCAGGACCACCAGGCGCGATCATTAAACCCTTCATTTTCGGAGGTGCGGAAAGGCATCAAGGGATCACGGCGTCGGCTGTCCGCACCGGTACGCCCATGAAGGAACTGGAAGCCCACTCGCTGCCTAGACGCCTCATCCTCCGATTCCGAGAGGCGCCTGAACTCAGGGGCGAGTTCGCGCATCAGCATACGGACCCAGCCGGCGGCCGGCGCTTTTAGCGAATCCGGTTCGACGCCGAGCAGCTCCATTGCGACATCGATCCTGCGATAGGGCTGTGCTAGCGGATTCAGGCCCGGCAGGTACCCTCTGCTCCGGAGCCGTTCGATGTTTTCGTACGTCCACGAGTCTAGCGAAAGGATGCGTGATCCCATGCGGCCCGGGTCTTGGGCGGACGCGCGAGGGGGAGCCCAAAGCTCGGGACCCAGCAACACCATGCCAATGAGCATCGAGCGCAGGGTGAACCCTACGGCGCCGGATACCACGATGATGCGCTCTGCCGGGCCGGGTGCCGCCATGCTGGCCTCCACTGATATCGGACTCATGCTGCTCTTCACGAGCGAGAGTCGCCTAGGTTAACCGAGGCGAATGGCCGTCTCAAGGCAGATCGATCCGGCGATGGGTCAAGCTCCCACGGGTGCGTCCGTCTCGGATTGGGCCCGATAGAGTTGGTGAAAAGCACCACGCCGCTCGATCAACTCACTCCAAGTGCCGCTCTCGACGATGCGACCACCCTCGAATACGAGGATGAGGTCCGCGTCCCGAATGGTGGACAGTCTGTGTGCGATGACGATGAGCGTATGTCCCGTCAGCCGCCGCTTGATCGCGTCAGCCACACCCTGCTCGATCACGCTGTCTAGTGCCGAGGTCGCTTCGTCTAGAATCACTATGTCCGGATTTCGCAAGAGAGCTCGAGCGAGTGCGATGCGCTGCCGCTGTCCGCCGGAAAGACGCACGCCCCTGTCACCCACCTCCGTGTCGAGACCGTTCGGAAGGTCCTCGAGAAAGCCGTCGAGCGCGACGTCGGAGAGGGCCCGGACCAACTCCCCGTCCGGCACCGTCCTCTCGAGACCAAACGTGAGATTGTCGCGCAAAGACCTGTTCAATAGCCAGACATCCTGGCTGACGATGGCCATGCGGGCATGCAGCGACGGGAGGGAGTACTCCCGGACGTCGGTACCATCCAGAAGGATCGTGCCGGGATCACAATCGTAGAAGCGTGCAAGGAGATCGACGAACGTCGTCTTGCCGGCTCCACTCGAGCCCACGATAGCGGTGACTTTACCGGCGCGGATGGTCGTATTCAGGTCATGCAGAGCCTCCGTCGCGCCTGCGTAGCGGAAGTAGAGCTTTGAGACCTCGATCTCGTGCTCGAGCCCGCCGAAGGTCTTGTCGCCGGAGGGCACGATGAACTTGCCCTCATCGGAAAAGAGCCCTGCCACGGCTTCCAAACGAGGAAGTTCCTCGAAGACTCGGACGCCAAAACGGCTGATCAGCTTGTAGTCGCGAAGTGCTTGCTGAAGCACGATCAGAAAAGCGCCGAAAACCGCCAAGTCCGCCGGGCGAAAATCCCCGGTCGCATAGATGAACACGCCCTGTACCAGGAGCATCGCCAGGAGGATGGTGATTTCCTCGATGGGATAGCGAATTCCGATCGCCCGTTCGCGCCGCACGGCCACGCTCTCGCCTTGGCGGAGGACCCCCTCGTACATACCCGATGCGGTCTCTTCCTGCGAGTACGCCTTTATGAGCGGAATGGCGCCCAAGAGATCGAGGATTTGTGCGCGTATCTGTCGGTCTACCTCGACCCCCTCCTCCGAAATGCGCTTCACGGCCCGATTCACTGCGGCCACCAGACGTTGCACCAACGGCAGCGTCACGATGAAGGCGATGGAGAGCGGGATCGAGATCGCCATCATCACGGCGGCCTTCACCAGCAGTGAGACCACATAACGGAAGAGCTCCTGAGCCGCGATCAGCAGTCCGAGCACGGAGCTGGACCAACCGATTTCCGCATCGATTCTGCCAATCGCCTGGCCGTCGAAGTACTGTCGACCGAACGCGAGCACTCTGCCGAACGTCTCCTTGCCGACCTTTACCCGGTACCGTTCGTTGCGCGCCGTCGCGATGATCCGCGACACATATTGGAGCCCCTGCTTCCCGACACGTCCGAGAATCATCAGGACGGCGAGGCAGAGCACGAGGTAGGCGTCTCTCGCGGAGGGGTCCAGTCCCTCCGGGACGAGCCGGAGGATCCACCCGAAGGCTCTCGACTCCTCGAGGAAGTCGAAGGAGTTCTCCACCACCGCGTCCTTGAGCGGGATGAGAAGTGAGAACGAGACCCCTTCGAAAGCGCTCGCGACCAGGATCAAGCCCATAGGTAGCGCCAGGTGCCACGCCTTGACCTCAGCCACCCGCCAGTAGTGGCGGAGGACGCCGATCGGCGTCGCTCGTGTCCCTTTTTCCGTTGCCGTCATCCGGTCGTCGGCCTTCTGCTGGAACTTTAGGGTATCGGATTGCCTCCCTGCGGTTGAGTATAGCACTGGCCGGGGGCGTGAACGACCGGGCTCGGGCCTTGGACGGCACGTCGGCCTTGACGTTGCCTCACGGCGCGGTGTCTTTCAGATTCCCAGCGGACCGATTTCCAGCACCCTATGAACCAGAGGGGCGTGTGGGACCTCCTGTACCATCGTGAGGGATGGCATGATTGACGAGGGCGACCGGGGGCACCCGAAGGTCTTCTGTGTAGGCTTCAACAAGACCGGCACGGTTACGCTGCACAGAATTTTCTGCGATCAGCTCTCCTATCGCTCCGCCCATAAGCCCTTGTGGACAGACTGGTCGGTCAGCAGGAATCGGAACCAACTCGACCAATTCGATGCGTTCTCCGATGGCGGTTGCGCCTCGATCAAGAATCTCGACGAACTCTATCCCGAGGCTCTCTTCATCCTCAACACAAGACCGCTGAAGCACTGGGTGCTGAGCCGACACAAAGCGGTCGAGCGATCCCGTAGAGCCGTCGGTTGGGCCCTCACCAAGTACGTTCCGCTGGGATTTGTTGCCTGGATCATCAATCGGTGGGTCCTCGATAACCGAGAGGGAGCGGTTAAGCGTTGGATTCGGATCCGGAACTCATATCACGAACACGTGATGGCTTATTTTGGGGATCGGAACGGAAAACTTCTGGTGGTGAATATCGAGAACGCCGACTTCGCGGAGCAGTTGGCACGATTCCTCGGGACCGAGACCTCCATCGCTCCGACCGTGGAGAATCGTGACGGAAGCGGCTCGACGACCCGAGCCATTCTCGAAACCATCGGCGAGAAGATGGGAACGCGTACGAGCGAAAGGGAAGTGGATGCGTTCTTCTCGTCGCATTCTTTGAACCAGCACGGCGACAATCTCACGTTTTTCACATCGCCCTCGTTTCACTTGTCCCGAAGCGCTTCAGACTACTTGCTGATTCTTCTGCCCTTCTTGAGGCCTGTGTTTCGATGGATCTACACCAAGCTCGTAGCGGTTAGATCGAGGGCTCTCAGCTTCCTGGCGAAGTGGCTGATCGATTTTCTCATCCGATTCTTCCGGAGCGAATCGGACATGCACTATTTCACGTCGGTTCGGCGACTCGCCAGCGCCTCGAAGTGAGCCTGTCTCTCGAGATCACCCAGGTGGAGGGCCGGCGCGGTACGTCCCGTTTTGTGGACGCCGCCTGGAGAGTCCACGACCAAGCCGCCTCGTCGGGCTGGATCCCGCCACTTCGTGCCGTCGTGAGGGATGGTCTTGATCGGGGGGGAAATCCCTTCTACCAGCAGGCGGACCGGGCGCTCTTCATCGCGAAGCGTAATGGCCGGGCCGTCGGGAGGGTAGCGGCGATCGAGAACCGAAGGCACAACGACCATCACGATGATCGCGTCGGCTTCTTCGGTTTCTTCGACTGTCGTGACGATCAAGAGGCCGCGAGCGGGCTTTTCGAGCGGGCGGAGGCGTGGCTCCGAGATAGAGGACTGAATTCAGTGCGTGGTCCCGTGAGCCCGTCGATGAACCATGAGTGCGGTGTGCTCATTGACGGGTTCGACTTTCCGCCGGTGATCATGACGCCCTGGAACCCATCGTATTACGGTCCGTTGATCGAACGGGCGGGTTATGATCGTGCCCGAGACCTGCTCGGGTATCATTTGCCCGCCGCCGAGGAATCGGCTGTTCCGGATCGGTTGCGCCGGCTTGCCGAGCGAACCCGTCGGAGGACCCGCCTCGTTTTCCGCGAATGGGATTTCGGCACAATGGAAGAGGAGGTGAGAAACGCCTTCGACCTTTACTGCGACGCATGGGAAGGCAACTGGGGCTTTGTCCCCCCGTCCTGGGAGGAGTTCTGGCACATCGCGAAAGACCTGAAGTCCGTCCTGCATCCGGATTTCGCCTTCGTAGCGGAGCTAGACGGCAAAACCGTCGGGTTCCTCATGATCGCACGCGACATGAACCGAGTACTTTCTCGGATTCCGTCGGGACGGCTCTGGCCGTGGAGTATCGCCAGGCTCCTCATCGGCCTTCCCAAAGTCCTCAACGGGCGGATCGTCCTCCTGGGCCTCAGGCGAGAATACCAGAACCGGGGATTTTTCCCGCTCTTTGTCCTCGAGATGGCCCGCCGCGCGATCAAGATTGGGGCCGAGGGGGCTGAAGCGTCGTGGATTCTCGAGGACAACGAGTCGCTGATCGCACCACTCAAGGGACTGGATCTGGATCCCTATAAGCGGTGGCGTATCTACGAGAAGTCCCTGGGTCCCCCCAGCGCCGCTCACTCCGCTGCTCCAACAGGCCTCTAGGCCCCGTGCCATGATTCCGCGCGTGATTCACCAGACCTGGAAGGACCGTGACGTCCCGGAGCGGTTTCTCGCTGCGCAGCGCAGCTGGCAGGAGACACACCCCGACTGGGAGTACCGCTTCTGGACCGACGTGGACCTCGCAGTCCTGGTGCGGGAGCGGGCGCCCGAGCTGGTCCCCGTCTATGAGCGGTACCCCGAGGCCATTCAGCGGGTCGATGCCGCGCGTTATGTGATTCTCAGAGAATTTGGAGGGGTCTACGCGGACCTGGACTTGGTATGCCTCCGCCCGATCGACGCACTCCTCGACGCCGAGGTGGTGCTTCCGCGAACGACACCCTTCGGTGTTTCGAATCAGTTCATGCTTTCCGTGAAAGGACATTCACTGTTCTGCCATGCGGTGGCCTCCCTGCCGCGGGCCTACGCGAAGTGGGGCAGGGCGTGGCCGCGCCACGTGCGGGTCCTCACTACGGCGGGCCCTCTCTTCCTGACTGGGCGATTGCGAGAGCACGGAACCAATGCAGGGATGCGAATCCTCACACTGGACGAGCACGGACACGGTGACCCGGAGGTCGCCTACGTGGGCCACCTTCGCGGCAATACCTGGGCGGCTTGGGACACTCACGTGATCAACTTCTTCCACGACAACTGGAAGTGGCTCGCGGCGGGTGCCGCGGTCTCGGCCGTGCTGTTGCGAACCCTCGTTTGAGCGCCGGCCGCGTTGCCGCTTGCCATGAAAGATTGACGACAGGCGATCCGCGACCCTAAGCTCCTCGGACGAACCCCACCCTCTGCCTCGTCACATATGATTCGCCTAAATCGTTCTTTCTTCGGGTATTCGATCGACCGCCGGATCCAAGGTGTCTGAACGCGGACCCGACGTGTTGGACAAGGCGTACGAGTTCCACGTCGCGGACGACGCCAGAAAGGCAGGCGTCTACCCGTACTTCAAACCTTTTGACTACAACGACGGACCCGAGTCGGTCATCGATGGCAAACGTGTGACGATGTTCGGCTCCAACAACTACCTGGGGCTGACCACACACCCCAGGGTTCGGGAGGCGGCCGTCGCCGCCATCGCGAGGTTCGGAACGAGCATGACCGGGTCTCGCTTCGTGAACGGCTCTATGAAGCTGCATGGAGATTTCGAAGAGAAAATCGCCTCTTTTTATGGGAGAGAGTCCGCGCTCGTCTTCACCACTGGTTATCAGGTGAACCTCGCCTTGGGCTCTGCCCTCCTCGGTGCGGAGGACAGCGTCGCTGTGGTGGACCGAAGCGTGCATGCGTCGATCTATGACGGCGTACGCCTGGGCCAGGCGGCGGGCGGGCGGATGGTTCGGTTCAGACACAACTCGGCGGCTTCCCTGGACCGCGCACTCTCCAAGCTCAAGGCCACTGAATCCGCACTCGTGATGACGGATGGCGTGTTCAGCGCCGAGGGTGACATCGCGAAGCTTAACGACCTGATCCCGGTGGTCCAGAAGCATGGTGCGAGACTCTTTTTGGACGACGCTCACGCTCTTGGAGTCATCGGGCCAGGCGGGCGCGGCACCGCGCATTACTTCGGCTTGGAGGGTGATGTCGATCTTATCGGAGGCACGTTCAGCAAGTCGCTGGCCAGTGTCGGCGGGTACCTCGTCGGAGAGCGGAAGGTGCTGGATTACATAAGACATTTCGCACCTTCCTTCATGTTTGCGGCAAGTGGGGCGCCGTCCTGTATTGCCGCGGCGATGGCCGCGTTCGAGGTAATGCAGGAAGAGACTTGGCGGATTGATAAATTGAGGGAGAACTACACCTACATGAAGGATGAGCTCACAAGGATGGGGTTCGAGCTGAGTGCCACGGAGAGCGCCGTCATCCCGATCTACGTTCGTGATGATGCGCGCACACTGGAGTTTTGGAGGGTGTTGTTGGAGGATTACTCCGTGTACACGAATCCATTTATCTCGCCGGGCGTGCTGCCCCGGGACTCTCTCCTGCGCACGAGCTACATGGCCACCCATGATCGCGAACATCTCGATCGGGGCCTCGAGGCCCTCCGAAGCGTCGGGAAGCACCTCGGGGTAATCTGAATCGTCGGCGAACCCGTCCAAGGGCGGAGTTCGCGTTCAGGGCGCGGATGAGCGGCGAAAAGGGGACGACAGTCTGTGCGAATCTTGCTGACGGGAGCCTCTGGATTTCTCGGCTCTCACATTGCCGAGCAACTCGATCAGCAAGGTGCCGATGTCCGTGCGTTGGTCCGGCCGACGAGTGATACCCGATTTCTGGAAGGGCTCGCGCATGTGACACTTCTGTCCGGGGCGATGAGCGACGAGGGCAGCTTACTCGCGGCGACAGAAGGTGTGGACGGAATTATCCATGCTGCTGGTTTGGTCAAGGCCAGGGCGCCGGCCGACTTTTACCGGACGAACGAGCAGGGGACAGCCAATCTACTCGATGCAGCGAAGCAAAACGCTCCGGATATCGAGCGCTTCGTGTTGATCTCGTCGCTGGCGGTGATGGGACCTAGCGAGGACGGACGGCCCGTCCTGGGGGGCGCGCCTCCCAATCCAGTGACCCACTATGGACGGAGTAAACTGGCCGCAGAACGAGCCGCGCGGGCCGAGGCGCACTCGCTGCCGATCACGATCATCAGGCCCCCGATGATCTACGGACCCCGCGATCGGGAGATCTTTCCCTTCTTCAAGTCCGTGCAGCTAGGGGTTCTTCCGTTGACGGGCTTGTCGGGTTCCCGGCTGAGCGCCATTTACGCCACCGACTGTGCCGCGGCGTGCATCAAGGCGCTCGGGGCGAACGTACCTAGCGGCTCTAGATATTTTGTCGAGGATGGACACCTGGAAACTCTAGGGGGACTGATTGCCCACATCGAAAACGCGCTCGGCAGGCGCGCCTGGTTGCGAATCCCGGTGCCCCGCCTCCTGATGCACGGGGCGGCTCTGGCCAGCGAACTCTACGGAAGGGTCAGGGGACGTGCGGTCATGTTGACGCGGGACAAACTGAACGAAATATTGGCCCCACACTGGGTGTGCGATTCATCGGAAGCGCAATCCGCGCTTGGGTGGAAGCCTCGCATTTCCTTCGAGGAGGGGACCCGGATCACCGGCGCATGGTATCGCAGCGAGGGTTGGCTTTAGGGTCAGACGGGCACAAAGCGTGCAAGCATGGTATGTTAATATTCGATTCCTGCAGGATTGTCGTCTAAGTCCAAGTTGGAGGCCCCGTTGAAGTCTTATGATTTTCTCGTCAAGCTTCTTGTAGAGGAGTTTGGCGTGGACGCCGGCGAGTTGGTCCCCGACGCGTCGCCGGTGGGTCTCGGACTGGACTCCCTTTCCACCATGGAGATGGTGAGGGAGCTGGAGGACGAGTTCGGCATCAAGTTCTCGACACAGCAGGTTAATTTTTCCACCCTGGGTGAGGCGGCGGCCCTAGCCGATGAGTTGATCGAGGCCAAGGGTCTCTGAGCCCTGTGCCCGTTCGCCGCACGTTCATCACAGGGATCGGCATCGTGTCTCCTCACGGGGACGACATGGATGCCGTGTTCGATCGGGTTTTTGCGGGAGAATCTGCGGTCCGCAAGGTGCCGATCGAGGCCAACGGGTCGAGGAGCGACATGCTTCTGTCACCGGTCGACTTCGATCCCGGCCACCTGATTCCCAAGCTACCGGGCCGTTACATGGCCCGGGCGAGCAAGATGGCGGTGGTCGCCGCGCATCACGCCTTGGAGGGATCGGGCCTGTTGGTATCCGGTGCTGGGCCGGCGGAGACGGGAATTTACATAGGGTGTGGACTGGGGGGCTCCGAAGAGCTCCAGGCGCACTATGAACGTTATCTGGCTGATCCCCCCAGGAGGCTGAGAGCCGCGACCACGCCGATGATCATGGCGAGTGGTCCGGCCTCACACATCTCCATGACGTATGGGATTACCGGCCCGAGCGTGACCTATTCCATCGCATGCGTATCCTCGGCGGTGGCGATCGGCGAGGCGTTTCGTGCGATTCGACATGGGTACCTCGAGACGGCCTTGGCCGGCGGAGCCGAAGCCCAACTCAACACCGGGACCTTGGCTGGTTGGAGGGAGCTTAGCGTCCTCGCGAGTGAACACGCGACCGGTGCCGAGGCTTCCAGCCGGCCGTTCGACACGCAGCGGACAGGCCTGGTGCTCGGCGAGGGCTCCGTCGTTCTCGTGCTCGAAAGCGAGAGCGCAGCTCGAGCCAGAGGTGCAGAGCCACTCGCGGAGATCGTGGGCTACGGTGTCTCCAGCGATGCGTACAACCTTACGGAGCCTTCTCCGGATGGTCAGGCTCGTGCGATGCGCTTGGCGCTGGAGGACGCATCCGTTTCGTGCGCGCGCATAGGGTATGTGAACGCACACGCCACCGGCACGCTCTTGGGAGATCGGGTGGAGACGGAAGCCATCAAGAATACCTTCGGCTCGCATGCCGACAAGCTGGCGGTAAGCTCCACAAAGTCGGTTCACGGCCACCTGATCGGCGCCACGAGCGCGCTGGAGACTGCGTTGACGGTTCGTATGTTAGAGACCGGCCGGATCGCGCCAACCGCAAACCTCACCGATCCCGATCCGCAGTGCGACTTGGATTGTGTGCCGTTGGTCGGCCGAGAGGCTCCGGGGCTGGAGTACGCCATTACGAACTCATTTGCTTTTGGTGGCACCAATGCGACGCTGGTGCTGCGAAAGGCGATCGCCTCATGAAGACGAATGGTACATTATGTCTTCCGTACCAGATCATGTCTTCAGGAGGTGTGAGCGCGTGACCCCCTATGCGTTCTTGGCCGAGACTTTGGCCGAAAAATACGAGGTCGATCGGGACGCGATCAGCCCCGAGGCGACGCTGACCGAGCTCGGACTCGACTCCCTCACGATCGTCGAGCTCCTGTTCGACGTTGAAGACGAATTCGACATCGAGGTTCCCGAGGAGCGCGCCACCTTTCAGACGCTTGCGGAAGCCGCGGCGTTGGTGGAGGAACTCGTCCGAGCCAAGGGGGCCTGAGCCCCCGTGCATGGCCGCCGCGTCTTCGTGACGGGGCTCGGGTCAGTTTCCCCGCACGGGGATGACCCGGCGGCGATGTTCGAGAGGATCTGTCTCGGAGAGTCTGCCATCCGTATGGTCCGATCCGGCACTCCGGAAATGGGGGCCGATGTGCTGCTCGCCTCCATCGAATTTGAGCCTGGCGACCGAATCAATAAGGTTGACCGCCTCTTCATGGCGCGGGCGGCCCAAATGGCCGTGGTCGCCACCCGAAACGCTCTGGAGGACTCCGGTCTCATGGCTGAAGGGCGTGGGCCCGAGGAGGCAGGAGTGTTCATGGGGTGCGGGCTCGGAGGAGCCGAAGTCCTTCAGCATTCCTACAGTATCTACTTCGAGCGACAAACCAGGCGGGGTAGGCCGACCACGGTCCCTATGATCATGGCCAATGGGCCAGCCTCTCAGGTTTGCATGCAATTCGGAATCTACGGGCCCGCCCATACATACTCGATCGCGTGCGCCTCGTCATCCGTTGCCATCGGCGAAGCCTTTCGGTCCATCCGAGACGGGTACTCTGACGTGGTCATCGCCGGGGGAGCGGAGGCCATGCTCAACGACGGGTCCGTGGCTGCATGGCAGGCCGTCGGTGTGATTGCCAAGGAGCACGCGGATGGCGCGGGGGCGTCTTGCCGTCCGTTCGACCTGGAACGTACGGGCCTCGTTCTGGGAGAAGGGGCCGCCACGCTCATTCTCGAGAGCGAGGAGCGAGCCGCGGCACGGGGGGCCGACCTCCTCGCGGAGATCATCGGTTTCGGCGCTTCAAGCGACGCGCACAAGCTCACGGAGCCGTCGGTCGACGGGCAGGAGCGTGCCATTCGGAATGCTCTCGAAGATGCCGGGCTCCCGGCCGATGCTGTGGGTTACATCAATGCGCACGCGACGGGAACCCCTGCTGGTGATCGGGTCGAGATCGAGGCGATCAAGCGGGCGTTCGGGGGGGCGGCTCAGCGCGTCGCCATCAGTTCGACCAAGTCCATGCATGGACACCTCGTGGGAGCATCCGGTGCGCTCGAGTGCGCAGTTACAGCGCTGGCGCTCTGCGAGCGCCGGATTCCGCCGACGGCCCACTTGACTGTGCCGGATCCGGCATGCGATCTCGATTGTGTCCCCGGTGTGGGTCGCGACGCTCCGGATCTCGAGGTCGCCATGTCGAATTCGTTCGCTTTCGGGGGGTCGAACGCCACGCTGGTACTGCGGCGGGCTTGACGCGGAGCGTCATCATGCCCGGTGTGCGCCTCGCCCCTTGGAGCCCGACTCTCTTGCGGGCTGGCATCCTCGTCGGCGCGACGCTGCTGCTCGTGGTGGCGCTTCGGGACATCGATTGGGACCGGCTGCTTCAACTGCTTCGAGCGCTCCGCCTCCCCTGGGTCGCCGTCGCCATCGGTCTGAACGGGTCGATCATCGTTCTGTGGTCGCTACAGTGGAGGATTTTGGTGCCTGGCGAAGGCTCAGTGACATGGGCTGACATGTTCCTGGTGGTCTCTGCCATGGCCATGATCTCGAATTCGGTTCCGTTCATGGTCGGCCAAGCCTCGGGCGTGTTGCTTCTGGCTCGATACGGGCGCATCGGCCCGGCCTCCGCGCTGTCGGTTTATACGATGGAGCAAGTGGCCGAAGGGATCGCCAAGATCGTGGTGGTGGTCGGTGTGGCATTGTTCGCCCCGTTACCCCCTTGGCTCGCTCGCGGCGTGCGGGGTCTCGCGGTGCTAGTGTCGGTGCTCGGCGTGACGTTCGTCGCCCTTGCCTTTCGCTTCCGACACCCTCCTTTTGCTCCGCAGCCAGCGGGTGCGCTTGGCCGATTGAAGCGCTTTGGAGCCCAATGGGCCCACTCGCTCGAAGGGCTACGTACGCCGCACGTGTTCGGGGCCGGGCTCGCTCTCGCATTGGGGATGAAAACGGCCGAATTGGGGGGAATCATCGCTGTTCAGCATTCTCTGGGCTTGGACTTGCCGGTGGGCACCGCCCTTTTGGTTTTGGCGAGCGTCAACTTTGCGACGATCGTTTCAGTCTCACCCGGAAATCTGGGCGTGTTCGAGGCTGCGTCGTTTGCCGCATACCGGCTCGCGGGCGTCAGTCCGGAGCAGGCCTTTGCGTTGAGCCTGGTCCAGCACGTCTGCTACCTGATTCCGATGCTGGGGGTGGGGTACGTCAATGGTGGGATGCGGGTGTTCAAGGAGCTTCGAGATCCGGCAGCTCCCTCATGAGCGACTCATCCCAATCGGTGCGGATCGTCATCGCCAGCTATCTGGAGCCACACCATGTGGATCGCATTCGTGCGGTGAATCCACGCCTCGAGGTCGTGTACGAGCCTCACCTGCTTCCGCGGCCGCGGTTTGCGGCGGACCATGTGGGGCACACGTTCGAGCGTCCGGAGGAGGACGAGAAGCGTTGGTTGTCTCTGCTCGCCGAGGCCGAGGTCCTGTTCGATTTCGACCGAACTCACCTGGAGGATCTCCCGGAGCTGGCACCCTCGCTGAGGTGGATCCAGGCGACGAGCGCCGGGATCGGCCAACTCGTCGCCCGGCATCGGTACGTGGAGCGCATGCCTAACGCCGTGTTCACGACGGCCAGTGGGGTCCATGCGATACCCCTGGCCGAGTACGCCCTGATGTCCATCCTCATTTTCCGGAAGAGGGTCCCTGGGATGCTCACCGATCAGCGGGAACGCCGGTGGGAGCCCTTCGCCTCGACCGATCTCACGAAGCGGAGTCTTGCCGTCGTGGGGATGGGCTCGATCGGGCGGGAGGTGGCTCGTGTGGCATCGGAGTTCGGAATGCGGACCATCGGCGTGAAGCGGACCGTGGCCGGGGTCGACCCTGCTTCTCTTCACCTGGAGACTCTTTACCCGTTCGATGAACTCCACGCGGCCCTCCGCGGAGCCGAGCACCTCGTATTATCGGCTCCCCACACGCCCGAGACGGAGGGGCTGATAGGAGCGGCCGAGCTCGCTCTGCTCGCTCCCGGTGCCATCCTCGTCAACGTGGCACGTGGCGCGCTCGTCGACGAATCCGCCTTGGTCGACGCCCTCGAGTCGGGTCACATCGGAGGGGCGGCGCTCGACGTGTTCCAAGAGGAACCGCTCCCCGCCGACTCCCCGTTCTGGATGATGCCGAACGTGTTCGTCTGCTCGCATTCGGCGGGAACGAGCGACCGCGAGAACGAGAGGATTATGGATATCTTCTGCGAGAACCTTCTCCGGTACCTTGCGGACGAGCCACTACTGAACGTGCTGGATGCGGCCAGGATGTACTAGATCCTCCTTCGTTCGTATCATGGTGTAGGCTACGGCCCTCCCCGTTATTGGGGTTTTGAGCATGATCACGCGAGGGGGCTTCTTCGCGCCGACCCCCCCCTTTGCCGGACGGAGGTGACAATGCGTCGCACGCGACCGTTTGCGACCCTTTTCGCGGCATCCCTTGTTAGTGCTTGTGCGGGGGCTACGCCGCCGCCCGTTGCTTCGCCCATTCTCGAGCCAGAGCCGCCGGCGCTTGCCGTTCCCGATCCCGGCGTCGATTACGATCTGATCATCGAGAATGGCCGGGTCGTGGATGGTACGGGGAGCGCGTGGTTTTATGGCGACGTGGCCGTGAAGGACGGCCGGATCGCTCGGATCACGCCGGGCGGCCTGCTGAGGGGCGCGACGGCGACCGAGAGGGTGGATGCCCGTGGGCACGTGGTATCGCCCGGCTTCATCGACATTCAGAGCCAGTCCCGCTACGCCCTGTTGTCGGGCGACAGCCGAGTCATCAGCAAGGTCACTCAAGGCGTCACCACCGAGATCATGGGGGAGGGGACGACAACGGCTCCGGTCAATCCGAGCTACCTCGCCCCGCCCACGGACGCCGACTCGGAGGCTGACCGCCAGGCCCGACTTTTCTCGGGGGAGCGGGGGTTCGACCAGTGGCTTCGGGCCATGGAGGCCCGGGGTACCTCCGTAAACCAGGGATCCTTCCTCGGGGGTGGCACGCTCCGCGCATATGCCGTCGGATCGCGGATGGGGGAAGCCAGTCCGGCCGAGCTGGACTCGATGAAGGCGGTGGTGCGCAGAGCCATGGAGGACGGCGCTTTCGGCGTAGCGACCGCGCTGATCTATGCGCCGGGAAACTTCGCCTCCACCGCAGAGTTGGGAGAAGTCGCGGCGGCGATGGCCCCCTACGGTGGCGTTTACATCACCCACCTCCGCTCCGAGGCCAACAACCTTCTTCAAGCCATCGACGAGGCGATCGAGATCGGAGCCCTTGGCGATGTGCCGGTGGAGATCTTTCATCTCAAGGCCGGCGGCCGGGAGAATTGGTCCAAGACGGCACAAGCCATCGCGAAGATCGATTCGGCGAGGGCCGCCGGCGTCGACGTTCAGGCGAACATGTATCCGTATGTGGCAGGCAGCACTGGGCTCACATCGTGTTTCCCGCCGTCGGCGTCGGCCAACGGGAGACTTTTCCGCAATCTAGCAGACACCGAAGCACGGGCGCGGATTCGGGCTGAGATCGAAAACCAGACTGAGGACTGGGAGAACCTCTGTGCCCTGGCGGCGCCGCGCGGGGTGCTCCTTCTCGGCTTCGACAACGCGGAAAACCGGCGAAAGTACTCCGGGCGTTATCTGGACGACGTTGCGCGGGAGTTCGGCAAAGACTGGATCGAGACCGCGATGGACCTGGTCCTCGACGAGCGTCAACGGATCGGCACCGTCTTCTTCATGATGAGTGAGGACAACGTCCGGCTTCAGATCAGACAGCCGTGGATGAAATTCGGTACCGATGCGGGGGGGGTGAATCCCCGGACTACCACGGCTCTGATTCACCCGAGGTCGTACGGCACCTACACCCGGATCCTTGGCCGGTACGTTAGAGAGCAGGGTGTCGTGCCCCTTGAAGACGCTATCCGAAAGATGTCTTCAGCAGTCGCAACACGTCTGTCGATTCCTGATCGGGGTGTGCTCCGTGAGGGTTTTTATGCCGACGTCGTCATTTTCAACCCAGAGACCGTCATCGACAGGGCCACGTACGAAGATCCCCACCAGGTCTCGGACGGGATCCGAGACGTTTTCGTGAACGGCGTGGCCGTTGTTCGGGGAGGCGCGCACACGGGTGCCAAGCCGGGCATGATCGTGCGAGGGCCCGGGTATCGCCCCTGACCCTGAAACACTTTCTCTCCACAAACGTATTAGGTAAGCAAGAGTTCGAGGGGAGAGGATCGATTGGGACGGGTCCGGTGAGGAAGGAGGCGGAAGATGAGCATCGAGCAGAAGATCCGAAAACTACTTAAGGCAGCATGCAGGGTGGAACGCGAGGGAGACCTGCACGTGGCGGAGGTGCTCAGGAAAATGGCCGTAGAATCCCTTCCGGCTGGCGGAATACAGACGCTTCCATCCTTCGAATGTCCTGAAGACTGAGTTGTTACTCCCGTTCGAGGCCTCGGGCGCCGCCTTCCCAAGGGCGGCGCTTTTTTTCTAGGCGGAGGCGGACGGACCTCCGGTGGTGGGAGACATGACCCCCACGCGCTTCCTCTTCGAACGGGTTCGCTTAGCCCGGAGATTCAAAGACTCCACGAAGACCGAAAAACCCATCGCGAAGTAGATGTACCCCTTGGGGAAGTGGAAACCCACGCCCTCGGCAATGAGGCTCGTTCCGATGAGAAGCAGAAAACTCAGGGCGAGCATCTTCACCGTGGGATAATTGGATACGAAGTTCCCGACCGGGCCGGCCGAAATCATCATGACGCCCACGGCCAGGATCACGGCCGTGACCATGACGGCTAAGTCGTCGGCCATGCCGACGGCCGTGATGACGGAGTCGAGCGAAAAAACCATGTCCAGGATCGCGATCTGGGTCAGTACGCCGACGAACGTCGCCGCTTTGCTGCCGCCTCTTCCCTCGTCACCCTCGCCCTCCATCTTGTGGTGGATCTCGCGCGTGGACTTGGTCAGGAGAAAGAGACCACCCACGATCAAGATGAGATCGCGCCCCGACACGCCGTGCTCGAAAAGGGTGAACAGCACTGTGGTGAGCCGCATGATCAGCGTGATGGTGAAGAGCAACAGGATCCGCGTGAGCATCGCCAGTGCCAGTCCTACCTGACGGGCCTTAGGCCGTTGTTCAGGTGGAAGCCGGTCGGCCAGGACGGTGATGAAGACAATGTTGTCGATCCCGAGAACGATCTCGAGTGTCGTGAGCGTGGCCAGTGCGATCCACGCTTCAGGGCTGGTCAAGAGGTCCATCCCACAATTATGTACGAGGCGCGGAGTGCGAAAAAGAGGTGCACCCTGCGACGCTCGATTGGATTCGATGATTGATGGCGTTCCAACAACCGTACCTCCGCCGGGATCTCAAATAATGAAGAGCCGGACACGTCGGTGCTCGAGCCGAGCGAATTTCATGCTCGTCGTGCCCCCAGTTGACCGCGAGCCGATCGAGCGTAGTTGGTCGAGAAAGCTCTGGAGCACCAGACTCAATACCGAGATGCAATGGACCTGGCGCCCGTGAGGCGGATCGACGCTGAAGTGGATGACGCGATCGATTTGGTGAATCAGATGGTGCGCCACGCGCAGTCCGGCGATGGCGACGCGTTCGAGGGTGTCTACCGGGCCCATGTGGGGCGGATTCACGCGCTCTGTTTACGCATGAGCGGGGATGCACAGCACGCCGAATCTTTGACGCAGGACGTGTTCGTAACGGAACCTGTCAACGACAATGGGACACTCTACGGGATTAATTAGAGAGCAATATCCTGTGTGGTGAGGGAAGGGATGGGAGGATTGATGTAGATGGCCTCCGGGAGCGGTTTGGGCTTCGGCACACCTGTGACGAAGCGTTCGGGATGAGCGGCCCATGCTTCGCGGAGCACGGATTTCCTGCCGGCAATGACCTGATCGGCGTTCCCGAAGTGGACCTGCTCGGGGGTTAGCATCGAGATACCGCCATGGCGGTGCTCGGCATTGTACCAGCGGAAGAACGATCGACACAACGTCTTGGCCTGGCCCTGATCCCCGAACCGCCCGGGAAACGAGGGATGGTACTTCAAGGTTTTGAACTGAGCCTCGGAAAACGGGTTGTCATCCGACACCTGAGGCCGGCTCAACGAGCGAGTCACGCCGAGGTCAGCGAGAAGTTGAGCGGTGCATTGGCTCGTCATTGGAGCTCCCCGATCCGAGTGCAGGGTCAGGACCCGGGGCTGGACGCCATGCTTCAGGCAGCTCTGCTGGATCAACCGGCCGGCCAGGGCCGAGTTCTCCCGGTCCGCCACCATCCAGCCCACGACGTAGCGGCTGTAGATGTCCATGATGACGTAGAGGTAGTAATAGCTCCACTTCTTCGGCCCGAGTAGCCGCGTGATATCCCAGGACCACACCTGGTTCGGCGCCGTGGCCATCAACTCGGGCTTCTTGTACTCGGGATGGGTGCGCTGCGCCCGGCGTTCCTGAACCGGCACCTCGGAGGCCAGAACACGATACATCGTGCGTTCGCTGCACAGGTAGACCTCTTCGTCGAGCAGCGTGGCCACCACCTCGGCGGGTGAGCGGTCCACGAACCGCTCCGAACACAGCGTGTCGAAGACCTCGCCTCGTTCCGTCTCGCTCAATGCCCGGGCGGGCGTCGGGCGGGGCTGCCGTTGCCCGGTCGATGGGCCTCGACGACGGTAGAACGTCGATCGGGAGACCTCGAGAGCCGCGCACGCCGGTTTTACACCGACGTGCTTAGCCAGCTCATCGGCCGCCTTCAAGAGTTCGTCCCGTCGTCGAGGCTTATCCCCAGCAGCCCCGCAACTTTTCCCTGCACGTCGATGATCAGGTGTGCCTTCCTGAGCTCATTCTCGAGCCGTGCGTTTTGCCGCTCCAGCTTGCGTACCTTCTCATCCAGCGGATTCCGCTCCGGCTTGCGGCCGCGTTTCTTCGACAGGGCCTTCAGCGACCCGCTATGCGCCGCCTTGCGCCACGTCGTCAGGTGCGACGAGTACAGGCCCTCGCGCCGCAGGAGCTGACCCACCTCGCCGGGCTCGGTGCACCGGTCCGCTTCTTCGACGATCCGCAGCTTGTACGATGGACTGAACCGCCGGCGTAGCGGCCTATCTATTACCTCCGGGTCCGCAGGAGCTGCCGCGCTTCGCTTGGCCTCCCCGATTCCAGGGGCACTACCATTCTCTTCCATTCTCTCTCGCAGTCCCAACATGTTCGTTTTCTCTGCCTTCGCCCTACTCTAATTCTTTGCGTGCTCCGTGTCTCACGTACGTTGGCAGAGAGGGTAAGGGCCTGGGAGAAGCTCTCGAGCTTCCGCGGGGAGAGCCAGTTTTCGACTTGGCTGCACCGCCTGGCCATCAACGTGGTCTTGCAGGATCGGCGATCACGGGGTCGCAGACAGGCTCGGGAGAACACGGTGGAGGATCTGGAGCATTACGCAACAGCGGTGACGCAGGCGATGCCCGGAACGAAGGTGGACCTCGAGCGGGCCATCGCCGGCTTGCCGCCCGGCGTGCGGGGGGTCTTGGTGCTCAAGGACGTACAGGGTTTCAAGTACCGCGAGATTGCCGAGATGAAGGGCGTGAGCCTCGGCACGGTAAAGGCACAAATCCACAGGGCCAGGAAACTGGTCCAAGAGGCGTTGGAGCGATGACCAGACACATCGATGATACACGGCTGAACGACTACCTCGAGGGCTTCGTTACGGAGGAGGTCGCACGAGCCGTAGCCGCGCATTTGGCGGAGTGCGAGAAGTGTTCGGGGCGGTTGGAGGCTCTGACCGAGCTCCTCTCGGAGTTGGCTGGATTGCCCGAGGACGCCATGCCGACCCGGGATCTGTGGACCGGCGTCCGGGCCGGGATCGAAGCAGGCTTGGATCACGGTGGAGTAGAGAATCAAGAAACCGTGGATGACGAGGGTGTCGCCATACCGATCCAGCGTGGGTGGTCCGCTGGGACCCGGCGATTCTCGTTTTCGGCCGCTCAACTTCTGGCCGCCTCCGTCGTATGGACTCTACTGTCCGGTGGAACCGTGTGGATGGCCCTCACCGGTGGGGCGGAGGAAGAGGCGGTGGCTGCGACCGACATCACGCCGCTGGCTGGAGACCGCGGCGGGTTTGGAAGCATCCTGCCCGCCATGCAGGTGGCGACCGCCGAGTATGAGCAAGCAATCGCGAGCCTCGAAGCGATTCTCGAACAGGGGCGAGACCGGTTGGATCCTCAGACCGTCGCGACCATCGAAGCGAGCCTAGGCATCATCGATCGAGCCATCGGGGAGGCGCGTCGGGCGCTTGCGGACGATCCCAACAATCCCGCTCTCAATCGGCTTCTGATCAAGCACGAACAGTCCAAGCTGAGGGTGCTCCGCCAGGCATCAGCAGCCGTACAGATTTGATGCAGACCGATCGAAGAAGATGACAATTCGACCATGACAGAGAGTAACCAACCATGACTGGAGCCATGATCGGGGCCCTGATGGCCCTCAGCTTAGTTCAGCAGACCGACACCGTGATCGCGTTGGATGGGGCCACCGGTCTCGACATCGAGAATTCCGGGGGACGTATTTCCGTGACCACATGGGATCGCCCCGAGATCCGAATTCAGGCGGACCATTCGCGCAGGTCGGTGATCGAGATACGACGGCGGCGCTCGGGCGTCATTTCTGTGGAAGCCGAATCGAATCTTCGTGGGGGATTCGCCTCGATCGTCGACTTCGATCTTACGGTTCCCGCTTCGCTGAACCTCTCCTTCGAAGGCTGGTCGACCGATATCACGGTCGAGGGCTCCAGCGGGGAGATCGACGTGGAGACCTTTCAGGGGGACATCACCATCGTGGGTGGAAGGGGGTCCGTCACTGTGGAGACGGTGTCTGGTGAAATCCGCATCGACGGAGCGGAGGGGGTCATCGAGGCCAACTCGGTCGCAGAGGACATACGCGTCTCGAATTCCTCGGGGGAGGTATACGTTGAAACTGTGGGTGGCTCCATCATCATGGAGGGCATGTCTGCCACTGTCGTCGAAGCCGGGTCCGTGGGCGGACGCGTATCCTACGACGGAACCATAGTCGACGGCGGTGAATACTTCTTCGGCTCGCACGGCGGCACGGTCACGATCACAATCCCCGAGGCTTCCAACGCCTCGGTAAGCGTCGCGTCCATTCAGGGGAACATCTCGTCCGATTTTCCGGGGACCCCCGACCTGGAGAGAGGGGCCAGGAATAGGTTCACGATCGGGAATGGGGGAGCGAACATCGAGGTCGAGACGTTTGGTGGACGGATCCTGCTTCGGCGTCAGAACGGCGACGGCCTCTAACACGGGTGCGGCGGTTCTCCGCCGGTAGTGGCTCTCCCGGCCACTGCCGCGGATCGTTCGGCGGTAGGAGGCACCGTCCGTGCAACTTATGGCAGCCGAATCTCGTCTATACCTGAGAGTGTCGGGGGCTGCCCTCGACGCGGACGGTCGGTCGGGCCGACGTCCGATTATCGGAAAACCAAGGGGAATGGGATGGAGACCAGGGACTCGGGCCAAGACTCGCCGCTCATCCAGCTGAATGGGCTTAGCAAAGTGTTCTATACCGAAGAGGTGGAGACCCACGCGCTTTCTGAGATCCAACTGAGCATCGCCCCGGGCGAGTTCGTGTCGATAGCCGGCCCCTCGGGTTGCGGCAAGACCACGATGCTCTCGATCCTCGGGCTCCTTGATTCCCCGACGGGAGGGGAATATCTGCTCGATGGGGACCCGGTGGCGAATCTGACCGCCTCCCAGCGAGCGAAGATCCGAAACCAGGCCATCGGTTTCATCTTTCAGGCGTTCAACTTGATCGGTGACTTGACCGTCTATGAGAACGTGGAGCTTCCCCTTACGTACAGGGGCATGGCCGGAAGTGAGCGTAAGGAGCGGGTGCAAGCATCGCTCGAAAGAGTCGGGATGGCCCACCGAATGAGGCACTACCCGAGCCAGCTGTCGGGAGGTCAACAGCAGCGGGTGGCGGTAGCGTGCGCGATCGTCGGAAAACCGCTCATTCTCCTGGCAGACGAGCCGACGGGTAACCTCGATTCCAAGAACGGCAACGCCGTCATGGAGCTGATGAAGGAGCTACACGACGAGGGAGCCACGATCTGCATGGTGACGCACGATCCGCGATACTCGGCGGTGGCGGAGCGGGCGGTCCACCTATTCGACGGGCAGGTCGTGGACGAGAAAGAGGCTCAGCGCGCGGTGGGAGTCTAGGACAGGGTCTTACTCCCCTCCCGGTTGGTTGGGTGGCTGATGGAAGGGCCTCTGAGAGATCCCCAAGAGCCGACGGGTCTGCCTGGAAGAAGGTTCGGCCAAATCCGACCTTGATCGTTCTCCTGTATGGACCCATCGTCTACCATGAGCCGGCAAGTCGATTCGGGCGCGGTCACGTTGGCCGCGCCTCCGCGGGGCCGAGAAGCCGAAGGCGGCGGGCCCACCGTCACCGTGGTTATCCCCGTGTACTTCGCGGAGGCCACCATCGGCCGCCTTGCGGAAGCCGTGATCGATGCTTTTGGGCCGCGTCCTGGGCTTCAGCTGGTACTCGTGAACGACGGAAGCACGGACGGGACGCATGCCGAGTGCGAGCGATTGGTAGAAGATCACCCCGACGTCGTGACCTACGTTCGCCTCGCTCGGAACTTCGGTGAGCACAACGCCGTGATGGCCGGCCTCCATCGTGCGGAGGGCGAATATGTTCTCATCATGGACGATGACTTCCAGAATGATCCGGCGGATGCCGTTCGGCTCGTAGAGGAGGCCCGCGCCGGGGATTTCGATATCGTCTACTCCCGCTACCCCAAGCGGCGCCACAGCCTGACTCGTGTCCTGGGCAGCAAGTTCAACGGTTGGGTTGCCAACTTCATGATCGACAAGCCGCCCGACCTCTACTTGTCCAGCTTCAAGTGCATGCGCCATTGGCTGGTCCAGGAAATCCTCTCGTACCAGGGACCGTTCCCCTATCTGGATGGGCTTGCCCTCCGGTGTACTCGGAACATCGGGCGGGTCACAGTCGAACAGGGCGAGCGAACGGCGGGCGAATCCGGTTATACGTCGAGGAAGCTCATGCGTCTATGGGGCAACATGTTCGTGAATTTTTCTGTCATGCCACTCCGCACGAGTACGGTTTTGGGTGGGCTTCTTGTGGTTGTCGCGGTGGTCCTGAGCCTGGTTGTCCTATTCGAGACGATTTCCGGACGGCCTCTGCCCTCCGGTTGGCCGTTCCTCGCGATCGTCGTCATCTTCTTCTCCGGAGGACAGCTTCTGATACTCGGCATCATCGGCGAGTATTTGGGCCGGCTCTTCCTCACCGCGAATCGCACACCACAGTTCGTGGTCCGTGAGGAGAAGGGCCGCTCCGTCGAGGATCGACAGGGAACCGGTGGCTGATCCTACATCGTGACCGGAATTGGGGAGCGCTTGAGCGCTGTCCTCTCGAACCCCAGGACCTGGCACTTTCTCCGCAAGTTGCCCGAGTTCGACTATCGGCGTACGAAAGAGCGCATCCGATGCATTCTTGGGGACACCGAGGGTAACGTACTGGATCTCGGGTGCGGCACCGGTGAATATGCGCGTCTCTTTTCGGCCCAACGGTACGTGGGGCTGGATCTGTCGCCTCCCTTTGTGCGTTATGCGTCCACCAGGCTTGGAGGCTTCGCCTTTCTCGTGGGTGACGGGGAGCGCCTCCCCTTCCCGGATGATCGGTTCCACCGCGTGCTCGTCAACGGTGTCATCCACCACTTGGACGATGGCAGCGCGGACCGGCTGCTCCGGGAGGCGAGCCGAGTTGTGCGACCGTCGGGTGCGGTCCTCATCATCGAGGACGTGCCAAGCTCGGCTGTGAACCTACCGGGTCGTTTGATGCACGCCCTCGACCAGGGTGATCACATACGCACGGCGGAGGCCTATGGAGAACTCATCGAGCGGCATTTCTCGATCATGCGGACTGAGGCGTATCGTTCGGGGATCTGCGAATACGCCCTCTTCGAGACGGCCCCTCATGGCTGAACCCAGAGTTCCCTTTCTCGATTCATTGGGTATGGATGACTCTCCGAGCTCCGAGCGATAGGTCCGGGCCCCGACGTGGAGAACTCAGAATTCGCATTGATGCGGCACCACGAGGACACCTATTGGTGGTACCGCGGAATCCGTGAGCTAGCCGCGACCGCCATTCGTAGGTACTCGAAGGGTAAGAGCCTCTCGCTCCTCGACGCCGGCTGCGGAACCGGTGGGCAGCTGGCCCGCCTCATGGGCGAGGACCGGATCGGTCGGGTGGCGGGCCTCGATTTCTCGATGGGGGCCGTGAGAATGGCGGCTGAGCGCGGGCTCGGTGGTCTCCTACGCGGATCGACGATGACGCTGCCGTTCCGCAACAACACGTTCGACGTGGTCACCTCGATCGATGTCCTGTACATCAAAGGGGTCGACGACCGATTGGCGATGTCGGAGATGCGTCGGGTATTGAAGCTCGGGGGACTGATCGTGCTCAACTTGCCGGCGTTCGAGATGCTGCGCGGGCGCCACGACGCGGCCGTGCAGACGCGGCACCGGTATAGGAAGTCGGAGGTGGGCGGGCTCCTCCGAGAGCACGGCTTCGACGTCCTGAAGTTGAGTTATTGGAACATGACTCTGTTTCCCGTGATGATGGCGAAGCGCACAATGGAGCGTCTGTTTCGCAAGGGAGCGCCGCCCGCGTCGGATATGTCCGACCTTCCCGGACCCGTGAATCACATACTCACCGGGCTGATGCGGGTCGAGAACCAAATACTTTTGGCGACCGGGATGCCTTTCGGCGGCTCGATTTTTGCGGTGGGCATGCGTCAATAGTACAGGCCCCCTCCACTAGGGCCGTCTTACGATGAGGTAGTGGCCGACCTCAATTGCGAGTGGGTAACGCGCCTCCAACTCCTGCATCAACGCCAGCGGAGGGGCCCCTGAGAATGATGGGTTGAGTTTAATGACAACGATGCCCACATCGTGCTCGTCCAGCGTACTCAGAACTCGCTCCACACGCTCATCGTCCTCCGAGAAAAAGTCGAAAAGCACCCCTGTCGGGTTTCGGAGCCCGCTCAGAAAGTAAACCTCCGGGGCGTCCGGAAAGGCCAGCGTGGCTCCTCCCGGAGAGAGCTGCTGAAGAGTCGCGACCAGACGCTCTAACTCGTCTCGCTCTTCGGGCGTCACGCGAATGCCGCCTCTCTCCATCCTGAGGCGCTCGGTGTCGCGCCGAGTCTCATACCCCCCGAAACCCACCGTGACCATGTTCCCGGTCCCCAGCCATCGAACTCCAAACGCCAAAGCGAAGACCAACAGGACGGTACCGGGGAGATGCGCCTTCTTGCCACCGACTGCGACTAGCGCCAGCGCCACGAGCGGAATCAGGCTTCCCACGTACAGCGTGTAGATCGCTCCGGCGAAGGGGAATTGGGCCAGACCGAAGATGGCGGCCTGCGCCAGGAGCGCGGCAGCTAGAACGGGCTGAAGGTCGGGACGCAGCGTGCCCTTGGTCGAATTCGGGCGACCCCCCGACATCGCGACTCTCAAGACGAGTACCCCCGCGGCGACGCACACGGGGATCGCTATGACGTATCCTGACCACACGGCCTGGAACACGGCCTGGTTTCCACCGATCGCGAGAATCACAACGAGAAGGATCACCGCTCCCCCGAGGAACGCCCATCGAGCGGTTCCGCGGAGCGCCCCGCCGAGCACGAGTACGGCGAAAAGCCCGAGGCTCGGAAGCGCCTGACCGAGCGTGGGAGGGGAAAGCGTGACTTCACCCACTCGTCTGAGTGGGGAGACGAAGACCCCTTGGATCAGCTCACCTAGGGCGCCCGATGCCACATACGGCACGGCGAATAGGAGGACGGGTACGAGCGCACCCGCGATTATGGGCCCGGCCGTCCGTACCGTCCGCGCGAGACGCTTTCCGGATGACAGGACATGCGGCTGCCGCCACTCGAAATAGACCATCAGGCCCGCTACGAGGCTCGTGGGGAGCAGGAAATGAACAGCACTCGGCCAGGAAAGGCTCGAGTAAATCAGGCCGACGATCATCAGAACGAGAACCACAGCCGCCGTAGTGAGGACGACCGAGTACCAGCGTAGAACTTCTCGTACCGGTCCGGTGGAGTCTTCCGCTCTGCCGGCCGCGTCCTGCTCCAAGAAGCCGACCGCCAGAAGAAGCCCAGCGAGCGTATAGAGGCCGATCACCTTCATGAGGATCGAGGCGCCTGCGCAGGCTCCGGCAAAGACGAGCCACCGAGTCCGGGGCGATTCCAGGTAACGGGCAAGCCCCCAAACGGCTCCGACGGCGAGGAAGAGGTTGTACCAGCTGGGCATAGCGGCTGGATAGTTGGGCATCCCCCAAACGGTCATGCAAAGAACCACCGCAGCCGAGGTCCGGGGAGCCGCGAATCTCCGTGCGATCGCGTACGACGCCCCCAAGAAAACCAAGAAAGACAAGAAGAGAAGGATGCGGGGGGCGAGCAAATTCACTCCGAAGAGCACGAACGAGAGGGCGTTCCAGTACGCCAGGCCACCCGTGTACACGTCCGAGAAGTCCCGGTGTGGTAGCTGCCCGCCCAGAACACGGAGGGCCGTCTCCCCGAGTGTCCCGTCGTCGTGCGGTATCCAGCCGCGGTCCAGAAGAAGGGCCGCGTAGACGACTGCCGCCCCAAGCAGAATCATTACCAGGGGGTCCAGGCGGCGGGGACCTTTCAACGCGAAGTCTCCTTCCGCGTGAGTTCTGGACGAAGGATAGGAGGTAGCCTAGTCAAAGCTTTTTGAAGCGTCGGGACAACGTGAGGGCCAGGGACAAAGCGGTCAACATGAGATCTCTGAATGGAGCGGTATCATGGTTGGGTTTGAACGGGATGTACAACACACTGGTACTCGTTCGTCAAACGGGATGTGCAACATCCGGCCCCTCATTCGTCATTAGATTTGAAAGGGGCCGATTGATCGATCGAGGACGCCGTGGATGTAGACTGGGGAGAACTTTACAGGACCGCGCTGCCGGATCTGGTGCGCTTCCTTCACCGGAAGGTGTGGGATATGGAGCGCGCGAGGGATCTGGCGCAGGATACCTTCGTCCGGGCGCTCCGGGAGAATCCGGCTGATCCACGGGCTTGGCTGTTCACCGTCGCGGCCAACCTCGCCAGAGACGAGGCGCGTACGGCGATTCGCCGCAAGCGCCACTTGACGCTGCTGAAAACGGAAGCGGAAGTAAGCTCCGTGACCGTAGATCCAGTCGGGGAGCTCGAGCGGGGTGAACGGGAGGCCGTAGTTCGCCGGGCGCTCGAGGCGTTGAGCGAGCGAGATCGGGAGGCTCTCCTCCTCTGGGACGCGGGACTCGATTACGGTGAGATCGCGGGAACACTCGAGATCTCGACGGGATCGGTCGGCACCACGCTCGCCCGTGCCCGGGAGCGGCTCGTGAAGGCACATCGAGATCAGGAGCGGGATGATGTCGCACATCAGTAAGGGAGACATTCACGCCTACCTCGACGGCGCGTTGGGCGCCTATCCGGAGGAGGCCGCCAGGCACGTTCGGGAACACCTGGATGCATGCCGGGTGTGTGCGCAGTCGCTCGAGGGTGAAAGGCGCCTGCGGGAAGAGGCGTCCGCGATCCTTGCGGCTTCGGCCCAGGGACCGGTGGAACTCGACTCACTCGAGGAGCTGCGGGCCAGGGCCGCCGCGGTCGCAGGGCAGGAGCGGGCCGAAGGGGCCGAGGGGTCTGAGCGGACAGAGAGGGCCCGACCCTCGCTGGGCACCCGTATGTACTCGCTTCGTTGGGCGGCGATGGTGGTGATATCGCTCGGGGCCGGTTGGATGGCCCGGGATCTTACGGGGCCGGCGGGCGATGTCGGCCGCGGGGCCCTGACCGAGCCCGTCGTGACCAGCATCGGGTTGCGGCCGTCCGCGGATGACCAGCGTCTGGAACGTGACAACGCCGGGGGACTCGCTGAAGCGGAAACCCTGCGCGAGTCCCAACCTGCGGCGGCCGGTCGGCTCGCTGAAGCGGAGACACCGCCCGAGTCGCCAGATGCCGTGGCTGTCGGGGGGGTCGCCCTTGGTTCCGACCGGAGCGCTGGTCGGTTCGATGACGATGCGGTCCTGGATCAGGTGGAGGCTGTGCCTGCTCGACAGCGGGTAGAGTCGGCTGCTGCTCGTGGGGTGGAGCTCGCCGACGGGAACGTGAGGGCCCCGGCAGCGGAACCCCCGCCGCAGGCGCTGGCCCTCTCCGAGGAGCTCCGTCGCTCCGTGTCGGCTGCGGACCGGCGAGACGGAGCCTCGCTGTTTAGCGACGCCGCGCCGGGACCTTCTGGGGTCCCCTCGGCCTCCACGACTTCATTTCTGGTGCCGGGACTGCCGGTCCGTGATGTGCGGTTGGATGTGGAGACCGAGGGCCTGGCCGGAGCGCGCGGCGGTTCGGTGGTCGTGACTCAGGAGTTAGAAGATGGGCGCCTCGTCGAGCTTCAGTTCATTCCGGTGGCCGGAAGCGATCCGGCGCCCGGCGAGCCAACGCAGGAGCGAAGCGGCTTCCTCGGCCGTACACGGCCGGCGGGTTGGAGAATGGCCGTGCGCGACGTGCCTGGAGGTGTGGCGGTGTTGTCGGGCCCACTCACCGAGCGTGAGTTGGAGGAGCTGTTGGACCGCGCCTTGGGGCCGCGCTGAAGCTCGCCCTCTGATCGGATCCGCGGGATTACTGCGAGGGGCGGCTGGCGTCCACCGTTTCGGCAGGTAAGTTATGGGCCCCGAACCCTCCGCTCCGGTCCTTCTGACGGGCGCGGACCACCTCTCTGGCGAATGCGTAGGAAGGTCTGATGAAATCAGGGTATTTGGTGTCGACGCTCTTCTTCATGGTGACAGCGGCCGGCTCCGCCTGTGCTCAGGAGCGAGCTAACGGCGAACTCCAGCCCCTCCCCGAAAATGTGGTAGCGGCGGCCGCGTCCATTGATCCGGGCGAATATCTGCGAAAGCTCGGCGTGATCGCCCACGACAGCATGAGCGGCAGGGATACCCCTAGCCCTGGCCTCGAGATGACGGCCGCGTGGATCGCCAGCGAGTTCGACCGGGTGGGCCTGGTGCCCATGGGCGATGGCGGATCCTACGTGCAGCGTTACCCGATCGAGACGGTCCGGCCTGATCTGGTTGCATCTTCCGCGAAGGTGAATGGCGGAGGTGACCTACGCTTCGGTCGCGACCTTGTGATCGCAGGGGCGTCCGAGGGAGACCTCGAGGGAGAGGTGGTGATGCTCGTGGGTACGGGTGAGATGACCCCCGCAGCGGTCTCCGAGATCGTAGGGAAGCACGTAGTCGTGGCTTCGATGCCTGGTGGACTTGATCGCGAGGGACGGAGGTTCGTGACGAACCTGCGCCGGGACGGAGCGATTTCCGTGCTCGTGGTCGTCGACGCAGCGGATCGTGCGTGGAATCAATACGTCGAGCGTCTTTCGGGTAGCAGCGCCATCCGGCTGGGCCGCAACCGTACACAGACGGGCTTCTCCGTAGAGGTGCGCGCCGGCGCCATCCGGCCGATTCTCTCGGCCCATGGCGTTGACCTCGACAAGGCTAGTGGGCCGGGGGCCGTGTCCATCATGGACGTGCCCGGATTGGCGCTTACGCTCTCGCCCAGGGTCCAGGTGCTACAGAGCCAGTCCGCTCCGAATGTGGTCGGAATCCTCGAAGGCAGCGACCCGGTCCTCAAGGAGGAGTACGTGGTCTTCAGTGCCCACATGGATCACATCGGAATCGGCCCCCCCAACGCCGAGGGGGACAGCATCAACAACGGGGCCGATGACGACGCCTCCGGGACCGCGGCAGTCCTCGAGATCGCCGAGGCGTTTGCGTCGCTTCCCACGAAGCCGAAGCGCTCCATGATCTTCTTGTTGGTGAGCGGTGAAGAGAAGGGCCTTTGGGGTAGCGCGTATTTTGCGGAAAACCCGCCTGTGCCCGTCGAGCGCATGGTGGCTGACCTGAACGCCGACATGGTCGGACGTAACTGGCCGGACACGATCGTTGCGATCGGCATGGAGCACTCCGATCTCGGCGAGACGCTCGGGCTCGTGAATGAAGCGCATCCCGAACTCGGAATGACGGCTATCGACGACATCTGGCCCGACGAGCGTTTCTACTTCCGCTCCGACCACTACAACTTCGCCCGAAAGGGAGTCCCGATTCTCTTCTTCTTCAACGGAACCCACGAGGACTATCACGGGCGTGACGACGAGGTGGATCGCATCGACCCAGAGAAGGCGGTGAGAATCAGCCGGTTGATCTTCTACCTTGGATACGAGTTGGCCAACCGCTCTGAGCGCCCCCGATGGAATCCCGAAAGCCGGCGCCAGATCGTAACGGACCGGTAGCGTCCAGCACGGACCTTCTCCGGAGCATGGCTGCGGCACTTAGGTCCATCAAATGGAAAAAAATGCCCCCGCCCTGGAGGGCGAGGGGCACGGAGAGCGGGGGAGGCCCAGTCGGTGCTAGTTCAGCGGTCCCCAAGGGGATCTGACCCGAATGAAGAGGTCGTCCAGGCCCATCGCCTCGAGCACGGACCACGCGTTCTCCGGCAGCCCCATGAGCCACACCTGGCGATCTTCGGAGTGGGCGAGGCGTTGCGCGGTCAAAAGGAGCGTAAGTCCCTCAAAATCAACGACATGGGAGTCTGTGAAATCGATCAAGACATCCGACTTGGTGTCTTCTGGGACGTGTACGGCGACTTCGGGCACGGCTTCAACGACGGGCGTTACCGCCGGGGAGCTTCGGCCCCAAGTGTTGCTGTCGTGTCCGCTCATGACCACCTCCTCGTTCAGATCGAGGGAGCCGGCGATGCGATGCCGGTCCGATCTGACTTAACTTCAAGAGTCGTGCCACAGCGGAGAATTCCCTCGGATTGGCCGCAAAACCGGTCCGCCCGATCTCGACATGGCGAAACGTGGATCTCCGTGGAAGATTAAGGACCCGGAGTCGTGCGGTTGGGCTCGGGATCAGATTGCCATCGGAGTCGGTCGAGGAGGCAGCGTTGAGTCGATTACACGGAGCCATGGTTGGGGCGCTCGGGCTCATGAGCGCGATACCGCTTTCACTTGCGGCCCAACGGCGCGTCCCCGACCAAACGGACATCGACGCTTATCATGCCACCGTAGCCCGGGCGTTCTCCCTTCCCCCCGATGAGGTCGGCATTCTTTCGGAGTGGCCACTCGACGCCGATGAGATCGCGGTGGTCCTGTTCGTCGCCAGAAACGTGGGGGTCTCGCCCGACGCGGTGGCGTCGCTCAGAAGCTCTGGCCTTACCTGGGCGAGCATTCTGCGAACGTATTCCGTGGGTCCTGGTGCGCTGCAGATCTCCTTCCCCGCGGGGACCAGTCTGGGACCTCTCGAAGAGACGTACCGTACCTTTTCGGAGACACCGAGAACCTCCTGGGCAACGATCGACCTTTCAGATCAGACAGTGATCGCACTGGTGAACATTCGAATTCTCGCGCGGGAGGTCGGGGTCACGGTCGGCCGCGCGCTCCGGACCTGGGATGGTGTGGGAGACTTCGTCTTGGTTCACCAAAGGATCACAAGGTGACCCAGGCAATGGGAACGCCCTCGGGACTCGTGCCGTTGTCCAGCTACGTCGAGTTGCCTGCGGATGAGATGCGGGAGCGTGCGAGTGCATTCCTGAACGAGGCTCAGCGCCGCCGTACGGTCCGTGATTTTTCCGACCGGCCCGTTCCCCGAGACATCATCGAAATGTGCATCCTCGCGGCTGGTACCGCACCAAACGGAGCCCACCGGCAACCATGGCGTTTCGTGGCCGTTTCGGATCCGGAGATCAAACGAGTCATCCGTGTGGCTGCCGAGAAGGAGGAACAGGCGTTCTACGGGGGTCGCGCGCCCGAAGAGTGGCTAGAGGTTCTGGCACCCCTGGGCACGGATGACACGAAGCCGTTTCTCGAAAGGGCCCCATACCTGATCGTGGTTTTCGGAGAGAGCTACGCGGTCGACAAGGGCGGTGAAAAGAGCAAGAACTATTACGTGACCGAATCCGTGGGTATCGCCACCGGGATGCTCATCACCGCTGTTCACCGAGCCGGTCTCGTTTCGTTGACCCACACCCCCTCACCGATGGCATTTCTTAATGAGATACTCGGGCGGCCCGAAAATGAGCGACCCTTTCTGATCCTGGTAGTAGGCTATCCCGCCCCTGACGCAACCGTCCCGGAACTCCGGAGGAAGTCGTTGGAAGAAATCGCGACCTTCCTCGAATGATGGAGCAGGCCGTCGCTTCCGAGATGGGAAAAGGCTCGATCCGTGCCTTTACGAAGGCCCTTCTCAAGGACCTCCAGGCCCTCGAACGGATGCTGGATGAGGGCCTGATCGAGTCCGGTGTACGCCGGTTTGGTTGCGAGCAGGAAATGTTCCTGGTCAACCAGGCTTGGCGCCCCGCGCCGGTCGCCATGGAGGTTCTCGATCGGCTCGAGGGAGGAGCGTTCACCACGGAGTTGGCGCGCTTCAACCTCGAGATGAACCTCGAGCCCATGATGCTTGGTGGCGGTTGCTTTAGCGCGCTCCAGACCAACATCGAGGAACTCCTGGACATGGTACGTGCGGCCGCGAGCGAGGAGGGCGCAGATGTGGTTCTGGTGGGCATCCTTCCCACCCTCGGCAAGTCTGACCTCACGCTCGACAATATCAGTCCGATTCCGCGGTACTATGCTCTAAACGAGTCGCTGACGAGGATGCGTGGGGGGGCGTACAGGCTCCAACTCGAGGGGCATGACGAACTCCAGATCGAACACGATTCGGTGATGCTGGAGGCGTGCAACAGCAGTTGTCAGGTTCACCTTCAAGTCGACGCGGTGGACTTCGCGGCGATGTATAACGTTGCCCAGGCCATAACCGGCCCGGTCCTGGCCGCCGCCGTCAATTCGCCCATCCTATTCGGCAAGCGTCTCTGGGCCGAGACCCGAATCGCTCTATTTCGCCAATCCCTTGATACGCGAAGCACTTCGGTTCACCTCCGCGATTTCAGCCCACGGGTGCGATTCGGTGATCGGTGGGTGAAGGAGTCCGTGACCGAGCTTTTCCAAGAGGACATCGCCCAGTTCAGGGTGTTGTTGGCTCAGGAGACCGTGGAGGATCCCTTCGAGCAATTAGCGGGCGGGGGCATCCCTCGACTGCAGGCGCTCCAACTCCACAACAGCACAGTGTATCGGTGGAACCGGCCCTGTTATGGAATTTCGGAAGGGAAATCCCATCTCCGCATCGAGTGCCGCATGTTGCCCTCAGGCCCGACCGTGCTGGACGAGGTGGCGAATGCGGCTTTCTGGATCGGCTTGGTTCTTGGCTTGCAGAGCGAATACGGCGACATCACGGAGAGGCTGAGCTTCGACGACGCGAAGCACAACTTCCTGACGGCCTCGCGCCAGGGGCTCAACGCCGGATTTCACTGGGTCGATGGAGAGACGGTTACCGCGCCGAAGCTCATTCTCGAAACGCTGATTCCGTTGGCTCGGAGAGGCCTGGAGTCATCCGTCGATCGATCCGAAATCGACAAATATCTCGGTGTGATTCACGACCGGGTTGAGCATTGTGGGACCGGCTCCGAGTGGATGATGCGCTCATTGTCCCAGATGAAGGACCGCGGTACGCGCTCCGAACGCATGACGGCGCTTACGGCCGCCATCGCCGATCGGCAGATGGAAGGGAAGCCCTGCCATGAGTGGGCGTTGGCGCGGCTGGATGAAGCGGGCGGTTGGACCCAGAATTATGTGAAGGTGGAACACTACATGACCACCCAGCTCTTCACGGTGCAGGAGGATGAGCTGCTCGAGATGGTGGCCTTCTTGATGGAGCGGAACCAGATTCGCCACGTGCCGGTGGAGGATGATCAGCATCGGCTGGTGGGTCTGGTATCGTATCGATCCATCCTACGGATGATCGCCAATGTGGGGAGCGAAAGGGACAAGGGGACCACGCCCGTGAAGACGATCATGGAGACGGATCCGGTGAGCGTAACGCCCGAGACCTCCACGCTCGAGGCCATCGACCTGATGCGGAGGAAGGGCGTGTCCTGCCTGCCCGTGTTGAAAGGCGAAAAGCTTGTGGGGCTCGTCACCGAGGCGGACTTCATGCCGATCGCATACCAGCTGCTGGAGAAACAGCTGACGGAGGCAGCCAAGGAGGAGTAACGCCACGACTCGTGAGGCAGATGGAGGAATCCGTGGATGTGCGGTCGGTATAGCCTGACGACGCCGGTGGACCATCTCATCGAGGTCTTCGACGTTCCCCCGGTGACGTTCGACTACCGCCCGCGGTACAACATCGCTCCCTCACAAGATGTGCCGGTGGTCGCTTCCGACAGGCACGGCGCAAGGCTGGGCTTGCTGCGCTGGGGACTCGTACCTGCCTGGGCTGACGATCCCGCGACCGGTTCGCGAATGATCAACGCCAGAGCCGAGACCTTGCTGGACAAGTCCTCTTTCAGGGAAGCCGCCGTATCCCGGCGTTGCCTTGTCCCGGCCGACGGATTCTACGAATGGTCGAAGGAAGGTGGCCGCAAGGTTCCGTTTTGGATTCACCCTCCGGACCGCGAGCCAATGGGGTTGGCCGGGATTTGGGAGCGCTGGCATCCCGAGGGACCCGAGCCCGTCTACTCCACGGGTCGAGCTTGAGAAGCGGCATCCGCCACTCGGCGGCGACCGCCTTGGCGCACAGGCTCTTGCCACATCCGGGCACGCCCAGGAGCAGCATGCCACGGGGAAAGCTCAGGCCGAACTCCTCGGCTCGCTCCGGCTGTGTGACCACGGCCTTCCGCTTCCCCAGCCACGCTTTCAGGCTGCGGAGGTCCGCAATCTTCGAGAGCGCCGCCTCCACTGGGTAGTACTCCAGCAGACCATCCTTCTCGACGATTGCGATCTTCGCCTCGATCACGTGGCGAATGTCCTCCACCGCGAGCTTTCCGTCCTCGATGATCGCCTTGGTCAGGATCTTCTTCGACTCCATGAGCGTGAGTCCGGCCAGGTGCCGAACCAGGAGTGTGATCTCGTCCTCGGTCAACGCCATGTCGACATGCTGCCGCTTGGTCACGTCCCGAACGATCTGGGAGAGCAACTCCTTGTATTCCTCATGGGTCGGGCCCGGCATCGTGACGACCGTCGCCATCCGCTCCACGGCGTCGGGGAAGGGAATTCCCCGCCCAGTCACGAGAATCGCTCCACCGACGCTGGAAACCGTCTCGGCGGCCTCCTTCATCTGGGCAGCCAGGACGGCGTCTTGGTTCAGATGTGGCCCGAGATCCTTGAAGTGGTAGAGTCCGGGCTGATCGGATGCCGCTACGTGACGAAAGGCCTTCGCGGGATTCTCGGTGTCGTACACGGTTCCAGGTAGGTCCACTCTGCCCAGGCCCCGGACACGAGTCCAGGCGAACAAGGGCTGGTCGAGGCGGTCCGCCACGTGGAGGAGAAGCGCGGAGACGCGATCCTCCTCCTCGGTATCGAGATGCAGCAACTGGTGCCCTGAACGGACCAGGAGCACCAGGTCGTGAACCGGACCGATCTTGCTCACGTAGCACTCCTCGATTGCTCTTCTGCGGCATCGAATGCGGCGGCCAACCGTTCCAGGGCTTCCTCCAGTTCGGGTGCTGGTGGGCCGAAGCCGAGTCGTAAATAATGGTCCATTCCGAAGTGATCTCCCGGAACTACCAGTAGGTCCGTCTCTGTCCGTAGGGTCTCTGCAAATTGAGTGGAATTGATCGACGGACCATAGCGCGTGTAGCAGATCGCGCCTGCGTCGGGAGCCCGATAACTAAACCGGCCTTCCTGACCATCCATCCAGCTCGACAACAGGGCGAAATTGCTGGTCAGAATGCTGCGCGTTCGTGCCAGGATCTTTCGTCTCGTATCGGGTTCCAGCGCCACGCAAGCCAGCGTGTCCGAAAGGCTCGCCGTGGTGATGGTCGTGTAATCCTTGCGGCCCCACAGAGCTTGCATCATCTCGGCGGGCCCCACCACCCAGCCTATCCGAAGCCCGGGCAATCCGTAAGCCTTGGACAACGAGTTTGTGACGAGGACCCGATCGTGAAGGCCCCAGAACGACGGGGTCTCGGGACCGTCGAGCTCGGCACCTCGGTAGACCTCATCAGCGAGAATCCATGCCCCGTAGCGGTCGGCGAGTGCGACGATCCCAGACATGGAAGTTTCATCGAGGACGGCACCCGTCGGGTTGTTCGGATTGGTGACCAGAATGAAGCGGGCGCCGTCCCCCAGGCCCTTTTCCAACTCGTTCAGGTCGGGCTGCCAGCCCTTCTCTTCCACTAGGTGGAACGGGTGTGTAGGCGCTCCGAAGCTCTCGAGCAGCCCCGGAACCTGCATGTAGTTGGGAAGCATGACGGCTACCGAGGCCTCCGGCTCCATGAGTTCCCAAAAGGCTGTGAAGTTGGCCTCCGCTCCGCCGGTGGTCACCAGTACCGACGCTTCGGTCGCGCCGGGATAGAGCTTGGCGATCAGGTTCCGGAGCTCATCGCTACCGTTGGACTGCCCATATCCGAGACGGACGTCGAGGGTTTCCGGTGGCCGGTCCGCCAACGAAAGCAACTCCGTTACGGAGAGTGGGTGTACCCCACTCTCCGATAGGTTGAAGCGAACGCGGTGCTCGTAGGTGGACTGCCACCGTTCCATGACGAAGGGATGGTACTTCACCTACAGATCCTCCCGGCCTGAGCGATTCGGATTCGCGCTTGGAAATTAATCCTGAAACATCGTATCGGCTTCAAGGTCCCGCTATGTTTTCCGCGAAAGAAAGGGTTCTTCACAAGATTTCTCAGGACGAAGTCATGTCGCACGCCTCGCTCCCCCATGACCTCGCTGTCCACCGCGAAAGTGGTGGAACGATCATCATGCTTGTCATGGATGGGTTGGGCGGCTTGCCGCATCCGGACACGGGTTCCACCGAGCTGGAATCTGCCGCGACCCCCCAACTCGACGCCCTCGCCGCACGGAGCTCCTTGGGCATGCTGGCTCCGGTAGGGCACGGAATCACGCCGGGAAGCGGACCGGGACACCTAGCGCTCTTCGGGTACGATCCCATTGAGTCGATGATCGGGAGGGGCGTACTCAGCGCGCTGGGGGTCGGGTTCGAGCTGCAGCCCGGGGACGTTGCGGCCCGCCTCAACCTGGCCACCGTCGATCGTAAAGGAGTCGTGACGGACCGCCGGGCCGGACGTCCGTCGGACGAGGACGGGCGGCGCGTGATAGAGGGGGTCCGTGCCAGACTTCGCGCTCCGGAGGGAGTCGAGGTGACGCTCATTCATGAGAAAGAGCACCGCGCCGTCCTCGTGCTTCGGGGCGAGGGTCTGGGGGCTGGTATCGCGGACACCGATCCGCAGCGCACCGGTCTCACACCCGTTCCCGCCACTGCCACCGGGGCGGACCCGGCGTCCGGGCGGACGGCGGCGATCGTGCAGGGCATCCTCGAACAGGTTCGGGAGATCCTCGCGGACGAGCCTCAGGCGAACTCGTTCCTCGCGCGCGGATTCGCGGCGTTTATGCCCTACCCCACATTTGAGACGCGGTATGGCCTCCGAGCGGTCGCGGTGGCGAGGTACCCCATGTATCGCGGCGTGGCGAGCTTGGTCGGCATGGCGGTCGAGGGGGTGCCCGACTCGAACGAAGGCAGCGTCGAGATGCTCGAGGGGCACTTTGGCGCCTACGACTTCTACTTCATCCACTTCAAGGACACGGACTCCCGGGGTCATGACGGTGATTTCGAAGGGAAGGTCGCGGCCATCGAAGAGGTGGATGCCTTGTTGCCTCGGATCACGGACCTCGGCGCCGACGTGCTCATCGTTACTGGCGATCACTCGACGCCGGCCCTTTACAGGGAGCATACCTGGCACCACGTGCCAACGCTCGTCGCTTCGAACTGGGCACGGCCCTCGGCGGAAGTGTTCGGGGAGTCGTCTTGCCGAGAAGGGGAGCTCGGGGTCGTGCCGGGCAAGGATCTGATGTCCTTGGCCCTCGCGCATGCCGTCCGACTCGACAAGTATGGGGCGTGACGGACCGCCTCCCCAGGACAACTTCTCCATTTTCCGTGAGAGGTACGCGGACCCCCATTCCGTCGTTGCCCTAAGGATGGAGCAGGAGGTATTTGGTCATTCGTCTGGAGTGGATGGCTTTACCACCCTCGAGGAGGCGGATGCCCTGTCCACCGTTCTAGGCGTAGGGTCCGGGTCCACGGTCCTGGACCTCGGCGCCGGTCGTGGTTGGCTCGCGGGTTATGTCGCCGAAGCGAGCGGCTGTCACGTGGTTTCGTCTGACATTCCCACCGACGCCCTCGTTGAGTCCAACCGGCGATTTTCTGCCCAGGGCTTGGTCGGTCGAGCAACCACCGTGGCTGCGGATGCGAGGGCTTTACCCTTTCGCCGGCAAGGGATCGATGCCGCAATACACTCGGATGTGTTCTGCTGAATTCCCGAAAAACTCTCCGTGCTGAGAGAATGCCACAGGGTGCTGAAGCCCGAGGGCGTCCTCGCCGGATACCTTATCCACACCCCGCCTGGACTCACGCCCGCACAGGAGCAGGAGGCGGTAGATTTGGGCCCCTCCGCGGTGGGTGCCGAGCGTTCTCCGGCGGACATGGCTACCGAGGCCGGCTTCGGAGAGGTCGGTGTGGAGGACGTGACGGACACGTTCCTCGCGACCCTGGACCGGGTTATCTCGGCCCGTTTTTCCTACGAAACCCGGCTCCGCGAGCTGGAGGGGGATCAGGTTTTCGAGGACGAACAGGGCGAGAGCGAGGGAAGGCGCCGGGGAGTTCTCTCGGGGCTGCTGAAACGGAGCTTCATCGTTGCCCGGAAATGACGCACTCCGGGGAGGAGGCAACCGTGAGTAGCGCTACCCACCGAGTCCGTTAACTTTCACGAGCCCTCGTGCCGGACCCCCGGCCCGTGCCTCCACAAAATGTGAGCGCCATGCTGTCGATCCCAATCGAGCGGTTCACGTTGGATAACGGCCTCCGGGTAAATCTCTCCCACGATGCCACGACCCCGGTCGTCGCGATCAACCTTTGGTATGGCGTGGGATCCCGGAACGAGCGCGAGGGCAAGACCGGATTCGCTCACCTGTTCGAGCACATGATGTTCCAGGGCTCCGAGCATGTGCCCAAGAACCGGCATTTCGAGTTGATCGAGAGGGCAGGGGGCTCACTCAACGCGACCACTTGGTTCGACCGGACCAACTACTTCGAGACCGTCCCCTCACACCACCTGGAGCTCGCGCTGTGGCTCGAGTCCGACCGTATGGGGTGGATGCTTCCGGCCATGACTCAGGA
Source organism: Longimicrobiales bacterium (assembly GCA_965248195.1). Taxonomy (GTDB): domain Bacteria; phylum Gemmatimonadota; class Gemmatimonadetes; order Longimicrobiales; family Gaopeijiaceae; genus UBA822. The sequence goes on from CBDFIQ010000002.1 coordinate 137,559, forward strand.
GAAACTCGACAATCAACGCGATGTCGTCTTGAACGAGAAGCGGCAGCGTTATGACAACCAACCCTACGGCGACTGGGACGAGTGGATTCAGGCGATGGTGTTCCCGGAGTCCCACCCTTACCACCACACCGTAATCGGATCGATGGCGGACATCGAGGCTGCCACGCTCGAGGATGTCGCCGAGTTTTTCCAGACGTACTACGTACCCAACAATGCAGTGCTGACCGTGTGTGGGGACTTCGGTCAAGACGAAGCCCTGGACCTCATCGAGCGGCATTTCGGGGGAATCCCGCCGGGTGGTGAGACCCCCGCCATTCCAGGGGAGCCGGATCTCGATCCCCTTATCGGCGGGACGGTGCGCGAGCGCGTCGAGGCCGAGGTGCCTCTCCCACGCGTTCTCATGGCCTCCCGCGTTCCCACGTATACCGATGCCGGTTTCTACGCGGCGGACGTCGCTGGGTCCGTGCTCGGGACCGGGCGGGCGTCGCGGCTTTACCGTTCCCTGGTTCGTGAGCGGCGTGTGGCCAAGGATGTAACGAGCTTCGTTCTGCCACTCACTTCCGGTGCGGGGATGTTGCTCACGTGGGCGACCGGATTCCCCGAGGGAGATCCGGCGGAACTCGAGGCTGCCCTGGTCGCAGAAAGCGAAGGACTCGCATCCGTAACCGACCAGGAGATCGAGCGGGCTGTCGCGCTCACGGAGACGGCGCTCGTACGGCAGATCGAACAAGTGGGGGAAAGGGCCGACCTAGTGTCGATGTTCGACCAACTCTTTGATGATCCCGAGCGGTTGAACGGCGAGTTGGAGCGGCTACGTGCGGTGACACCCGCGGACGTCTCGGCATTTGTGGAGCGTTTTCTCGGCGCAGATAATCGGGCGGTGCTCACGTATGTGCCTGAGACCGCGAAACCGCCGACTCCGAGCGTGCCGTGAGCCCACCATCCCGATCCGTGGTGCCGCCCGCGGGGCCTGTCCGGAGCTTCGACTTTCCGTCAGTCCAAGCCGAGGTGTTGGATAACGGTCTCCGGATCCGGTCTGTCCAGGTCGGGCGCCTTCCGGTCGTAACGGCCATGGTGGTCCTGGACGCTGGTGAGGGACTGCTCGACGACAGCCGGGGCGGTCTCTCGGTTCTGACAGGGGATTGCCTGGAGGGAGGCACTGCGAAACGGACCGGGGTGGAGCTCGCCGAGGCGCTGGAGACGATTGGAGCCGGGCTCTCCGTTGGGACCGGATGGGATTCCACGACCGTGTCGCTTTCGTGCATGGCGGACCGGCTGGATGACGCGATGGGCCTTCTCGCGGAAGTACTTATTCAGCCGACCTTTCCTGACGACGAGGTCGAACGGATTCGCGGTCAACGTTTGGCAGCGATACGACAGAGGGAGATGGATCCGGGCGGAATCGCCACGACCGCGTCACGCCGTCTGACCTACGCGGAAGGTGTTCCGTATGGGCGCCCGCTGGGAGGGACGACCGAGTCGGTGGGTCCGTTCAGTGCCGACGCCGCCGCAGCGTTTGTGGCGGCCCGGTATCGTCCTCAGGGGTCCGGGTTGGTCGTGGTGGGCGACGTCGATGCCCGGCAGGTGCGCTCTCTCGTGGAGACGCACTTTGGAGAATGGGGCGGTGGGACTGAACTCCCGCCCGAGATCGACGCCGAACCCAGGACCCGCGAGCGGGGGATCGTCGTGGTGGACCGCGCGGATGCGGTTCAATCCGAAATCCGCATCGGTCACGTGGGACAGGCCCGATCCACGCTGCATTATTTCCCCCTCAGGGTTCTCAACACCGTTCTCGGCGGTGCGTTTACGAGCCGGCTCAATCTCAACCTCCGCGAGGAGAATGGGTTTACTTATGGCGTTCGTTCCCGCTTCCTGGTCCGCAGAGGAGCCGGACCGTGGTGCGTTTCCACCGCGGTGGGTACCGACGTGACCGCGGACGCGGTGCACGAAGCCGTCACCGAGATCACGACCCTGGTCGCGGAGGGACCGACAGAAGAGGAGGTTGGTGCGGCTCGGGACTACCTTGCGGGTGTTTTCCCACTCCAGTTGGAAACGACCGGCCAGATCGCGGCCCGGATCGCGGAGCTCCTCATTTACGAACTCCCGGACGACTACTACGCAGGCTATCGAGATCGTATTCGTGGCGTGACGCTCGAAGAGGCCCATGAGGCCGCCGGCCATTGTATCCGCCCGGACGAGATGACAGTCGTAGTCGGTGGGGACGCCAAGGAGATCCAAGGCCCGCTGGAGGAACTCGGATGGGGACCCCTGACGGTCGAGGCGGCTCCTTAGAAGGGTGATCGGAAAGGGGGGCGGGTCGCGCACATGGCGCTTGCGTGCGTTCAGACAAGGAACGACGAGGAGTCGTAGTCCCTCTACGGCGACGAGGAGAGACGCAGGATCAACCGCGCAACCGCCATGTGCCCACGACCATGAATGACATGACCTTACACGTTGAAGGGTTGCGGTGGCACGACCCCATCTCCGTTGTTGGAGTTCCTAGCCATAGCTACGGCTATGGCGTCGTCGCTCCGCCTAGGAGCTGGGGCCGTGGCATCCGCAACGCGGCCCACCCCCCTTTCCGATCACCCTTCTAGAGCATGCCCACGCCCGGGCGGATCGACAGTGAGCCCGTATACGATGGACGGGTCGTTCGGCTGAGTGTGGACACGGTTCGGTTCCCCGACGGGAGTGAGGGCCGACTTGAGATGATTCGGCATGCCGGCGCGTCCGCCGTGTTGCCCTTCCTGGGCGGTCTATTCGACCCGGATCCGGACGTGCTTTTGGTTCGGCAGTACCGGTACGCGTCCGACGGCTATCTATACGAAATACCGGCTGGCTTGCCGGCCGGGCCCCAGGAGAGCTGGGAGGAGTGCGCGCATCGGGAGCTCGAAGAAGAAACCGGCATGCGGGCGGCAACCATGACCCCGCTCACACGCATCTATACTACACCGGGCTTTACGGACGAGGTGATCCGGCTCTTTGTCGCGACGGATCTGGAGCCGGGGGAACTCTCGAGAGACCCGGACGAATTCATGGAAGTAGTGCGGGTCGCTTTCTCGGAAGTGCTGGAAATGGTCCGAGACGGACGGATCGTGGACGCCAAAAGCGTCGCGACCATCCTCTTTGCGGATCGGTTCGTGCGGGGCGATCGTGGTGGGCGCGGACCGGGCGGGCAGGAGGATGTGTCCCCCCGTTGAGATCAAGCGTCCCAAAAGTGGGACGGAAGAGGTCCGCCGAACAGGCAGAAATCGGTTATTTTGGTTTATGCCGGAGTGGCACGGTACGTGCGATACCAGTACGACTAGACGGGTAGGTGCTCCGCAGAAGGGGAGTCGAGACGTGAAGAACACAGCCGAGATCCGGGTTCTGCCGGGAGGGGCGGCAAAAGAGCATCGCAAGATGCTGGGGCAACTCGGCGACAGTGATGTGGTACGGGCCTTCCTGGACGGTGACGAGCGCGCGTTTGGGGAGCTGGTGAAACGATATGATGGACGGCTCTTGAACTTCGTCTATCGCACGGTCGGTGACCGTGAGCGGGCACAGGATCTCGTCCAGGAGACCTTCGTCAGGGTGTACCGGCATATGCACCGTTTCGACCAGACGAAGAAATTTTCGACGTGGATCTACACCATTGCCGGTAACCTTGCCAAGAACGAGTTGAGGAACCGTTCGAGGAACCCATTGGTGCTTTTCCAGACCATCCGGAAAAACTGGGAGGCCGATCACAGGCCGCTCGAATGGGAGGACTCGACCTACAGGCCTGACGATCTCTTCCGCAAGCGGCACCTCAAGGATCTGGTCGAAAAGGCAGTGACCCAACTGCCGGAGCATCACCGGATCGTTTTCGTGCTCCGCGAGCTCGAGGGTAAGACCTATGAGGAAATCGCGGAAATCACTGGATGCAACCTCGGCACGGTGAAGAGCCGCCTAAACCGGGCGCGCAACAATTTCGCTCGCGTGATCGCGCCCACGCTCGACTGACTCTCCGAAACCTCGTTCTTCCTCCCCAGGTACCATCTCCAAAGGGAACACCACCGGGCGGTGCACGTAATACCCAAGCCCGATGGCGTTGGCCGTGTACGAATCTCGGATCAGGAGCCCGTCTCACTCTATGGATTGCTCGGAATTTTTAAGCCGGTTTTCCGAGTTCTATGACGCTCCCCGTGGAGCCCCGGCACGGCAGGAAGCCGAGGCCCACATGGCGGCGTGCGGAAAGTGTGCTCGATACCAAGAAGTCGTTTCCCGGAGCGTGGCGTTACTCCACGCGATGCCCAGGGCTGAACTCGCCGAGAGTTTCCGGCCGCGGCTCGAGCACCGGTTGTTCCACCTGGATGACGGCGGTGCGGTTGGCCGGCCCGGCAGAGGCTCCGCCACACCGGTGGTGACCTTGCTAGGGATGGCGATCCTGCTCACTGCCGTTGCCTGGTCACCGACGATGGGCAGTAGCGTTCCCGAAGTCGAGCTTCCGGCCATCGTAGTATCCGGCCCGCCGATGCTCGATCCGCTCCTCGATCCCGATGCGGCCGGTCTCATGCCGGTTTCTTCCGGTGTGCCGGCCTCTTCCGGTTTGTTCCAGGGAGGGCTATGGTCGGACGCGAAGAGCCTCCTGTACGAGTATTCTCCGATGAGTGAGCGTTATCGGGGCCAGCGGGATTCTGGCGAGCGGGTACTCCGAAGAACGGGTTTCGATTGAACGGAAAAACGCATCCGACGTACCGGCCATCGCCATGAAAAACCCTCTCCGGACGATCCTCGCGCAGGGATCCCCGGGCGGGGTTTTCTTCCTTTATGGGGAGGACGAGCATCGCAAGGCGGAGGCCGCTCAGGCCTTGGTGGACGCTCACTTGGATCCGGGGACTCGTGACTTCAACTTGGACGTGGTGCAAGCCTCCGAGGTGAGTGTCGAGGATCTTGCCCGCATACTGGCCACCCCTCCAATGATGGCCGAGCGAAGAGTGGTTGTGGTGAGGGGTGCCGAAGCCTTTGCCGGCGCGGCCCGATCCCGGGACCTCATCCTCGGTCTGGTCGAAAATTGCCCGTCGGATCTCGCCCTTATTCTCTCGGCGAGGATTCCCGAGCGTTCGAAAGCGAAGTTTTACCGGACTCTGATCAAGCGCGCTCAATCGGTGGAGTTCGCCACGATCACGCCGGATGACGTGCCCGGGTGGTTGATGGAGGAAGCCACCGTCCGTTTCGGGGCGACCCTGGAGCCCGATGCTGCGAGGGCGCTGGGCCAAGCGATCGGGGCGGACCTGGGCATTCTTTCACGGGAACTCGAAAAGCTCGCGGCCGTTGCCGGAAACGAAGAACGAATTACCCTAGAGCATGTTCGGGTGGCCGGGACTGTTTTGCCGAAGCAGGATCGTTGGAAGTGGTTCGATCTCGTGGGAGCAAGGCGGTTCCAAGAGGCTGTACCGGGGGTCCGAGTGCTCTTGAACCAAGGCGAGAGCGGTGTCGGCCTAACCCTCGGGCTGTCGACCCACTTGTTGAGAATCGCCTTGGCGGTGGAGAGCGGCCCGCGTGCGCTAGAGGAGGTGCTGCCCCCACATCAGAGGTGGCTGTCCCGGCAGCTCGGCGAGCAGGCCAAGGGATGGGAGGCGGGTGCGATCCGGTCGGCGGTGTTAGGCTTGCTTCGGATCGATCGCTTGTTAAAGGCGAGTTCACTTTCGGACGAACATTACTTAGAAGAATGGCTTCTCACGTTGATGGCCCGCGAAGACGTCGCGGCGTAATTCATTCATCTGCTCTGATCCTGGCGGTGGGCATCGCGGTTCCTGCGGGTGCCCAGGAGAGCTTGGACGTGGTGGATTCACTTGCCTCGGCCGGCCGGGCGGACGAGGCCCGGGAGGCACTCGAGTCCTGGTGGGAGGATCAGCGGGTGGGAGCGGGCCGTCGCGACCGGCAACGCGGGTTGTGGCTGAGGGGGATTCTCACCGTGGATCCTCGCATGGCCGGCCTCGACTTTCAGCGGTTGGTCCTAGAGTACCCAGGTGGATCGCACTCCGATGAGGCACTGCTGCGGTTGGGCTTGATCTCGGCCGACACGGAGGACATCCTGCGCGCGGCGGGGTATTTCCGCACATTAGTGACGGATTACCCGAGGAGCCCGCAGCGGCGTCGGGCGCAGGAGTGGCTCGCCGAGAACCTGGTGGCGATCGAGGAGGCGGAGTTGGAGGCGGAGGCGGAGACCGCGGTTGCCGGAGCCCGGGAGCCCGAGCTGGACCCCCCAGTCCCAGCCGAAACGGAGTCAACCCGATATGCTGTCCAGGTAGGTGCGTTCGAGAGCGAGGAGCGCGCTAGCAGCCTGCTGTCGTCGGTCAACGCTTCCGGCTTTCGGGCGAGGATCGTGCGCGTCACGGGGAGCACGCTCGTGCGTGTCCGAATCGGGGCCTTTCTCGATCGCAGCGGAGCCGTCGAGTTGATGGATCGGGTGAGGAGACGGGGGCACGAAGCGACGATTGCGGTGGATGTGGCCGAAGAGGAACTAATTCGATGACCTGATCGGGGGCTCGGGACCGTTTCTCCTTCCCCGTAAACGTCTTGATGGACCTCTACTTGAGGGGGGGTTACCTTTACCACAGTTGAGCGGGTGACTGCACTCGGGGGCGTTTTGCTCAGGCTTCGGCGACTCACGGGGCGGCCTGATCGTCATGTCGAGGCGCACGGATGAATCGAAAAAATCGGACTTGGCAGCCCATAGATCCGGCAGCTGGGGGTCTACCGGAGGGACTTGAGTCTGCCCTCGGTGATGGGGAGTCCGTGTCCGCCTGCGTCGTCGTTCTGGTCGACTCCGAAATCGACTCTGAGTGGGGTGCGCTGGCGAGTTTGGCGATTGCCAAGAGATGGGCGGAGTCGGGGCACCGCGTCATTCTCGCGGATGCGTGCCTGGACCGTCCGGTGCTCCACGAGGTGGCGGGCGTCGAGAATGGCGAGGGTGTCTCCGACGTGATGCTCCTTGGGGCATCACTTGAGCGAATCGCGGAACCTCTCGGAGAGAGGCTGTTCCTCGTCCCCGCTGGAACACCGGTCGATCAAGTCGCCGACGTTCTGACACACATCGAATGGGACATCGTGATTCGGGGGTGTAAGCGGGCTGGGGCGACGCTCGTTTTTCACGTGTCGACCGGGACGCCCGGTGCACAGTCTCTGACGGAGCGAGCCGAAGGGGTTCTGGTGCTCGCCCCGTCATCGCAGGACCTCGACACCATCGTTGGGAGCGAATCGGGTCCGCTGATCGCGGTACTGGGTCCGGGGAACAGAGGAGACCCGTCCGCTGCCGGCTTACCAGGTCCAGCGCTTGCCGACCCCGCGGGGGAGGGGTTCGGCTCCGACGAAACGCCTGAACCGGCCTTTGCGGAGCCCGGCGGCGGAGATTTCTCACTGGATGAGGAGGACGCTCTCGCCGTCGAGGGATTACCTGAGTTACCGGAGGAGCCACCGGCCTTCTCCGTGGATGATCCGCCGGAGTTGCTCTCTAGCGAAGGTGAGGATGGAGAGACGTCCGATGCTTTCAGCATACCGAGCCTGGAGGGCTCACAGTACGATGCGGGGGACTCGCGGGACGCGGCGCTGGAAGCCGACGTCCCTGAGGCGGAGGCTGTGGTCTCGGAAGCTGAGGAGTCCACAGAGGCATCTGGCACGCCTGAGGCCGGCGACGTCGGTGTGGGGACCGCGGATCTGGATTCAGGATCGGATCTGGAAGTCGAGACGTCGGTCGAGGGCGATACCCCGCTGGTGGACCCGGTCTCTGTCTCCGATTCACTCGCGGAGGTGGGGGCTGAGGAATCTGCAATAGAGGACGCTCTCGCCGTCGAGGGATTACCTGGGTCACCGGAGGAGCCAGAGGCCTTCTCCGTGGATGATCCGCCGGAGTTGCTCTCTAGCGAGGGTGAGGATGGAGAGACGTCCGATGCTTTCAGCATACCGAGCCTGGAGGGCTCACAGTACGATGCGGGGGACTCGCGGGACGCGGCGCTGGAAGCCGATGTCCCTGAGGCGGAGGCTGTGGTCTCGGAAGCTGAGGAGTCCACAGAGGCATCTGGTACGACTGAGGGCGGCGACGTCGGTGTGGGGACCGCGGATCTGGATTCAGGATCGGATCTGGAAGTCGAGACGTCGGTCGAGGGCGATACCCCGCTGGTGGACCCGGTCCCTGTCTCCGATTCACTCGCGGAGGTGGGGGCTGAGGAATCTGCAATAGAGGACGCTCTCGCCGTCGAGGGATTACCTGGGTCACCGGAGGAGCCACCGGCCTTCTCCGTCGATGATCCGCCGGAGTTGCCCTCTAGCGAAGGTGAGGATGGAGAGACGTCCGATGCTTTCAGCGTACCGAGCCTGGAGGGCTCACAGTACGATGCGGGGGACTCGCGGGACGCGGCGCTGGAAGCCGATGTCCCTGAGGCGGAGGCTGTGGTCTCGGAAGCTGAGGAGTCCACAGAGGCATCGGGCACGACTGAGGGCGGCGACGTCGGTGTGGGGACCGCGGATCTGGATTCAGGATCGGATCTGGAAGTCGAGACGTCGGTCGAGGGCGATACCCCGCTGGTGGAGCCGCTCCCTGTCTCCGATTCACTCGTGGAGGTGGGGGCTGAGGGATCTGCAATAGAGGACGCTCTCGCCGTCGAGGGATTACCTGAGTCACCGGAGGAGCCACCGGCCTTCTCCGTCGATGATCCGCCGGAGTTGCCCTCTAGCGAAGGTGAGGATGGAGAGACGTCCGATGCTTTCAGCGTACCGAGCCTGGAGGGCTCACAGAAGCGGATCTGGAGATCGAGGGATCTGCCGGAGTGGTCCTCTCGCGAAGGCGAGGATGGAGAGACGTCCGATGCCTTCAGCGTGCCGAGCCTGGAGGGCTCACAATACGACGCGGGGGACTCGCGGGACGTGGCGCTGAAAGCCGACGCCCCTGAGGCGGGGGCTGTCGTCTCGGAAGCCAAAGAGTCCACAGAGGCATCTGGCACGGCTGAGGGTGGCGACCTCGGTGTGGGGACCGAGGATCTGGATTCAAGAGCGGATCTGCAGGTCGAGACCTCGGTCGAGGGCGAGACCGCGCTGGTGGAGCCGCTCCCCGTCTCCGATTCACCCGCGGAGGTGGGGGCTGAGGATTCTCCAACAGAGGAGCCGCAGGGAGAGTCCACCGAGGAGGATGCGGAGGCCGGGCGGGGGTACGAGGGTCCAGCCCGGGTGGAGAAGTTGCGGAAGACGGAGCGGAAGACGGAGCTGAGGACGAAACGGGAGACGAAACTGAAGACGGAGCGAAAGACGGGGCAGAAGACGGGGCAGAAGACGGAGTGGCATGTCCTTCTCGTAGACGACGACGACGACTACTCCCTGGTCATAGAGCGATCTCTTAGGTCGGCCGCTGGCGTCCCAGTGGAGATCCGGAGGGCCCGCAAAGGCGGCGAGGCGCTCACCGTGCTAGGGGATTTCGTGCCCGATCTACTCTTGCTGGATCTGAAGATGCCGGGGATGGGGGGTCACGAGGTTCTCGAGAGGATCAAGGGGGACGACAAGCTTCGTTCGGTTCCCGTAGCGGTTCTTTCGTCTTCCGACCGCGACGAAGATGTTGCCAAGAGCTACGGATTCGGAGGTAATCACTTCATCACGAAGCCAAGCAATCCCCTAGTGCTCGAGGCGAAGCTGGGAGCGTTGCTTCGGAACCTCGCGGAGTTGGGGGGGATTCGTCGGGGGTCGACGGGAGTATCGACGACGGCGGTCAGCGCTGTGGACCCACACTCCATGACCATACTAAAGGTGCTCCGCTGGGTGGTGGTCGTGGGTGCGTTGATCGCGCTTTACATCTTCGGCAAGGTTTCGGGGGCGTTTTAGAAGGATGATCACCCTTCTAGAGCGGCGCTCCGGACGCTCCGGGCACCGAGAAGGAAAGTCATGACCACGCTTCTCACCCAGGAGATCCAGATTACCGGCATGACCTGCGCCGCGTGCGTCCGGCGTGTGGAGAATGCGGTGGCCAGCGTTCCCGGCGTCGCTCAGGTAGAGGTCAGCCTCGCCACCGAAGCCGCCCGGGTGCAGTACGCGCCTGGAGCCCTGGAGACGGATGCGATTCGGGAGGCGGTGGTAGCGGCCGGCTACGACGTGGACTCGGCCGCCGAGACCGAGGCGCTCGAAGAGACCCTCCAGCGTCGCGACGAAGAACGGGAAGCGGAGGCGAGGGGGCTTCTCCAGCGCTTCCAGATCGGGGCTCTGCTGGGCGTGCCCGTCGTGATCATAGGGCATGCCCAGTTCATTCCCGGCCTCCAGGGCCTGAGTCCCGGTGTGATGCGGGGTTTGTGGACCCTCAGCGGCTTTTTGACCATCCCGATCATGGTGTTTGTCGGTGGTCGCTTCTTTACGGGGGGATGGTCGGCCTTCCGGCGGCACGACGCAAACATGGATACGCTGGTCGCTCTCGGAACGGGGGCGGCGTGGCTCTACTCGACGGTCGCCGTTGCGTTTCCCGGGCTCTTTCCCGAGGGGATGGCCCACCCATTCTACGAGGCGACGGCGGTCGTCATCACGCTTGTGGTGCTCGGCCAGGCGCTGGAGGCCCGCGCGAAGGGTCGGACCTCCCAAGCCGTTCGGCGCCTCATGGACCTCCGCCCTCTGATCGCCAGGGTCATCCGCGACGGTGCCGAGCTGGAGATTCCGGCTGCCGAGGTGAGGGTAGGTGAGATGGTGGTGGTACGCCCCGGAGAAAAAATTCCTGTTGACGGGCGCGTTCACGAGGGCCGGAGCGCCGTGGACGAGTCGATGGTCACCGGCGAGAGCATCCCCGTCGAGAAGGCCCCGGGCGACGAGGTTGTCGGCGGCACGATCAACGCGTCGGGGATAATCCACTTCGCGGCCGAGCGGGTCGGAAGCGAGATGGTCCTCTCACGCATCGTCCAGATGGTGCGAGACGCTCAGGGCGCCAAGCCGCCCATCCAGAGGATCGTAGACGTGGTGGCCAGCTACTTCGTTCCCTCCGTCATGATCGTGTCGGTGGTGTCCTTCGCCGTCTGGTACACCTTCGGTCCTGCTCCTGCGCTGAGCTACGCGGTGATTGTGGCGGTCGCCGTCCTTGTGATCGCCTGCCCGTGCGCACTGGGGTTGGCGACGCCGATCTCGATCATGGTTGCCGTGGGGAAGGCCGCCGAGCACGGGATCCTCATCCGTAACGGAGAGGCGTTACAGCGGGCCCGGAACGTGGACACCATAGTGCTCGACAAGACCGGTACGGTGACGCAGGGCGCGGCGACCCTCACCGATGTGGTTCCCCAGGAGGGCGTGATTGAAGCGGACCTTCTCAGGCTGGCCGCGGCGGTCGAGGCGGGTTCGGAGCACCCGCTCGGGAGGGCCGTGGTCGATGGCGCCTCCGCCCGCGGGATCCAGTCCGAGCGGGCGACGGATTTCACGGCCGTCCCGGGGCGGGGCGTGCGGGCCACCGTGGGTGAGAAGGCCGTGCTCGTGGGCACCGCGTTCTTCCTGGCGGAAGCCGGCGTAGACACGGAGAGTTTGGAGCGGCAAGCGGCCGAGCTCGCGGCGGATGGGCGCACGCCGATCCTGGCCGCTGCGGACGGGAGGCCCTTGGGGGTACTCGGAATTTTCGATCCTGTGAAGGCGGATTCGGTGGAGGCCATTCGCCGGCTCCAGACCATGGGTAAGCATGTTGTGATCTTGACGGGGGACCACGAAGCGACCGCCCGGGCGGTGGCGCACGAGGTCGGGGTCGCCACGGTTTTGGCCCGCGTGCTGCCGGAGCAGAAGGCCCAGCGGATCGCCGAGATTCAGAAGCGGGGTGGCCGGGTGGCCATGGTGGGTGACGGGATCAACGACGCGCCAGCGCTCGCCCAGGCGGATGTCGGGATCGCCATCGGGACCGGGACCGATGTGGCGATGGAGGCCGCCGACGTGACGCTCATGGGCGGATCCCTGGGGGGCGTAGTCGATCTCGTGGAGATCTCCGAAGCTACCTTCGCCAACATCCGGCAAAACCTTGTCGGCGCCTTCATCTATAACGTGCTCGGGATTCCGGTGGCCGCGGGGGTGTTCTACCCCTTCTTCGGCATCCTGTTGTCGCCCCTCATCGCGGGGGCCGCCATGGCATTCAGTTCGGTGACGGTAGTGTCCAATGCGAATCGTCTGAGGAGCTTCACGCCCCGGCGGTTGGCGGAGTCGGGGTCCGGGTCCGGGTCCGGGTGATGCCCATCGACGTGCTTCTTGTGAACGTAGGCGCCGTCCTGGCGATCGTATGGATCGTTTGGTACTTCTGGATGTCGGGAGAGGCCTGACCCGACTCAACTCCGGGAAGGGCTCGGACTTCCGTAGAGCACCGCTTCCCAGCCGTCCAGCATCTTTTGGTACGAAAATCGCTCCCGATAGCGCTCCTCCGCAGCGCGCCCCATTTCCTCCAGGAGCTCTCGGTCGTATAGGACGGAGTTCAGAGCCGAGGCGATCTCCGGTGGTGCGAAGCCCGTGACCAGTCCGGGTGCGCTGCCGTTGGTTTCGGGCTCCAAAGCCTCACGCGCTCCCGAGACATCGGTGGAGATCACCGGAACACCTCTCGACATCGCCTCGAGCATCGCACCGGACATCCCTTCTCGGTCAGAAGCGATGACTAGGGCGTCCACCGCGTCCATCAAGGTGGCGATGTTCGGCTGGTAGCCAAGAAAATGAACTCGGTGGCGGACTCCGAGCTGGCGGGCGTGCTGCCCGAGGGCCCCGCGCAGGGGACCATCTCCTGCGATGGCCAGATGAGCGTCTTCGTGGAGGAACACCATGGATTCCAGCAACTGGCCCAGGCGCTTTTGGGAGACGAGCCGGCTGACGCTCCCTAGGAGGGGCACGTCCGTCGGCAGGCTGAGCGCCCGCCTCGCGGCCCCGCCTGTCAAGCGTGGGCCCAGAGGCGGAATACCCTTGTGGATCGTGGTCAGCCGAGGACCTAGCTCGGGGATGGCCTCGATATACGATTCCCGCATCGCCTCCGCCACGAAGACCACGTGATCCACCCAGTGTCTCAGCACGAACTGATACTTGAAATTCCTCGGGGTATCGCTCGAGAGTCCGATTCGCGCCACGAGGTTGGGAACCCTGGCCATCCTCGCTCCCAATGCCGCCGGCCAGAGCTTACGGAAGGTCCCGACGACGAAGGCGTCCGGCCGCTCTCGCCGGAGAACCAGCCCTAGATGAAGAGCGTCGTGGATCGCGAGGTCGCCTCCCAACCTCAACAGGCGCGTATCGACCCCCCTCGCTTGCGCCGCCTCCGCGACCAACCCTCGGTTGCAGAAAAGCGAAACTCGATGGCCGCGGCTCGCCAGGCCGAGCAGGAGATCGGCCAGCGCGATCTCGCCACCACCCCACTCGGACGCACCATTGTGGGCGATGATCCGCAGGGGGGCTCTCTGCTGGCGAGACATGGGGAAATCCTCTGCGCGTTTCGGTTGGTTGATCGGGTTCCGGCCGGCGGGTATCCTACCACACATTCGCTCGTTCACACATGCCCGAGCCCTGTAACCTCTCGTAATGCCACAGGCCGACGATACTCCACTGATGCGTCAGTGGCGAGAGATCAAATCCCGGCACCGGGACTCTCTCGTCTTTTTTCGGGTCGGAGATTTCTACGAGCTTTTCTTTGGGGACGCCGAGGAGGGATCCCGGCTCCTGGGGTTGACGCTCACGTCTCGAAACAACGGAGCGGCAGCTCGTGTGCCCCTCGCTGGCGTCCCGGCAAAGGCTTTGGACGAGTACCTGGGACGGCTGGTTGCGCTGGGGCAGAGGGTCGCCATCTGCGACCAAGTGGAAGATCCGGCCGAAGCCGAGGGGATCGTTCGGCGCGAAGTCACCGAGACGGTGACTCCCGGCACCGTTCTTCATGACGCGCTCCTGACCGCCGAGCGAAACAATTTCTTGGTCGCTCTGACAGAGCCGACGGAAGAGCGCCTTGGGCTCGCCACGCTCGACCTGTCCACCGGTGAATTGTCCGTCCAAGACGTGCTCGTTTCCGAGTTGAGAGCCGAGCTGGGCCGGCTCGATCCGACGGAACTGTTGTTGCCCCGCGTATTCGAGGAAGCTGGGAATAGCCTGGAGTCGTGGGGAGGAGCGCTCTCCGGCCGCCTCCGCACGTACCGCGACGACTGGGTCTTCGACTACACGTCTGCCGCGGACGAGATGAAACGCCGCTACGGCATCCAGAGCCTCGAAGCGTTCGGCTTCCGACGGGAGGACCGGCTGCTCGTTCAGGCCACAGGAGCGCTTCTGGCCTACGTCGCGGAGATCCGGCCTGGGGGAGTAGGACACCTGCGCCGACCGCAGATCGTTCGTCGAGGGAGCGCGATGCTCCTCGATGAGATGACGCGCCGGAACCTGGAGTTGGTCGAGCCCCTCCGAACAGGCGAGGAGGGCGGCACGCTCGTGTGGGTGCTCGATGAAACCGTGACCGCCATGGGTGCGCGGGCGCTCCGGCGTTGGATCTTGAACCCCTTGGTGGATGCGGAGGAGATCTGGCGAAGGCAGGAGGCCATCGCGGAGCTCTTCGACGCTCCCGACGTGCGCGCCCGACTGCGGGACGCTCTCGGCCACATTACCGACCTGGAACGCCTGGCCGGAAAGGTGGGCGCGGGGCGCGTCTCACCGAGGGAGCTTCTCGGCCTCGGCCGGTCGCTTGGCGAGCTCCCGGAGATCCAGGAGGTGGTCGCGGGCGCGGAGAGCGTGTTTCTGCGGAGTCTGGTCACCGAAATGGATCTACTGCAGGATGTGCGGGACTTAGTCGAAATGGCCATCTCACCGGATGCTCCCGCCACGCTCCAGGACGGAGGGATCATCCGCGAGGGATACTCCGCCGATCTGGACGAGCTTCGCGCGACCCGGGACGGCGCGCACGACTTCATCGCCGGGCTCCAGAGCCGGGAACGCGAGCGTACCGAGATATCATCACTCAAGGTCGGCTTCAACAAAGTGTTCGGGTACTACTTGGAGGTCACCAAGGCGAACCTCGACAAGGTGCCCGACGATTATGTCCGTAAGCAGACACTGGCCAACGCGGAGCGGTATTTCACTCCCGAGCTGAAGGAGTGGGAGGAAAGGGTCTTCGACGCCGAGGACCGCATGGAGAAACTGGAAGCCGGACTCTTCAGCGAGGTTCGTGCCCGGGTGGCGGCGGAGGTGAGCCGCATCCAAGAGGCCGGAAGCCGTGCCGCCCGGCTCGACGTGTTGAGCACCTTGGCGCACGTTGCGGAAAGGCGCGGCTACGTAAGACCCGAGGTCCACACTGGGTTTGAGGTGGACATTCTTGCGGGTCGGCACCCGGTGGTCGAAATGATGATGCCCACCGAATCGTTCATCCCGAACGACGTGGCTCTGGACGCGGCCCGTCGCATCGTGGTGCTTACCGGTCCCAACATGGCGGGGAAATCGACCTTGCTCCGCCAGGTAGGGCTCATCCACCTGATGGCGCAGGTCGGATCCTTCGTTCCCGCGGACCGGGCACGCCTTCCGGTCTGTGATCGGATCTTCACCCGGGTGGGCGCCTCCGACAACCTGGCTCGCGGCCAGTCGACCTTCATGGTGGAGATGAATGAGACTGCCTCCATCATCCATGGCGCCACGGAGCGGAGCCTCGTCCTTCTCGACGAGATCGGTCGGGGCACTTCCACATACGATGGGGTGTCCATCGCCTGGGCGGTCACTGAGCACCTGCACGAAGAAATTGGTGCGAAGACGATCTTTGCCACCCACTATCACGAGTTGACCCAACTCGGCGACCTGCTGCCCGGCGTCGTGAACATGAATGTGTCGGTACGGGAGGTCGGAGAGGAGATCGTCTTCCTGCGCAGGCTCGAGGAGGGCGGAGCCGACCGGTCCTACGGAATCCAGGTGGCGCGGTTGGCCGGACTCCCTGGCGAAGTGATCGCTCGAGCGAGGGAACTTCTTACCGAGTTGGAGGGAACACACACCGGGGGGGGAGAGGGTTTGGGCCGGTTCGGAGCACATCGTCCGGCGTCGGAGCCCTCGCTCGATCAACTCTCATTCTTTGCGGCCGGTGACCCGCCCTTGCTAAGGCAACTCCGGGCGATCGATCCGGAAACGATGACGCCCAAGGAGGCCCTGGACTTGTTGTTCGATCTCCATAAGAAGTCCCTTTCGGGGGAGGACGGTTGAGGCCGCGTAGGAGCCGAAGGCCATCGGGTTCCCTGGCCCTGTGCGCGTTGCTCGCGGGCAGCATTTCCGCGTGTTCTGCTGATCAAGAGATCGAGAGCCCGTCGCCGTTGAGCGCTTCGGTGCCGATCGATTACCCGTTGGATCTGTGGGATCAGGGGATCGAGGGGAGCTCCGTTTTGAAGGTGCGTGTGACGGACCTGGGCGACGTGGACAGCGTGGTTGTAATGGAGTCCAGCGGATATCCCGCCTTCGACTCCTCGGCGGTCCGGGGAGCGAGAACGCTGAGATTCAGCCCGGCGCGCCAGGGGGACAAGCGCATCGAAGTCTGGGCCCACGTGCCCGTGCATTTTTCGAAGAGGCCGCGTCCTTGATCCTCCGTGCGGGTCATGAGTGAAAATCACCCCCGCCCATACAACGACGTCACGGAGGTGGTGGGTGCGACCCCTCTGATCCGGCTGAACAGCGTCGCTCGGGACGTCCCCGGGACCATCTATGTGAAATGCGAGTTCATGAATCCGTCTGGATCCTTGAAGGATCGCATCGGCCTGGCCATGGTGGAGGAAGCCGAGCGCGAAGGGGCGCTCAAGCCCGGAGGGGTGATCGTCGAGGCGACCAGCGGCAATACGGGGATGGCGCTGGCGATGGTCGCTGCCATACGCGGCTACCGGTGCATCTTCACGATGCCCGACAAGATGAGCCAGGAGAAGGTGAAGCTCCTGCGCGCTTTCGGGGCGGAGGTGGTCATCGTACCCACCGCGGTGCCCCCGAACCATCCTGAGCACTACTGCGTAAAGGCCGAGACCATCGCACGAGAGACACCTGGGGCGATACTCGCCAACCAGTTCAACAACCTGGCAAACCCGCAGGCGCACTACGAGACGACCGGGCCCGAGATCTGGGCACAAACGGAAGGAAGAGTCACTCACTTTCTCGCGGGTTCCGGTACCGGGGGTACGATTACCGGCGTGGGTAGATACCTCAAAGAGCGGAACCCGGACGTCCAGATCGTGGGTGTGGACCCCGAGGGATCGATTCTTAAGGCCTTCTTCGATACGGAGGAGTTGACCGTGGGCGAGCCCTACAAGGTGGAGGGGATCGGCAGCGACAAGATTCCGGGCGCTCTGGACATGAGCGTCGTGGACCGCTGGATCACCGTGACCGATGCCGAGTCGTTCGCGATGACACGCCGCGTCGCGCGGGAGGAGGGCCTATTCGCTGGGGGCTCGAGTGGACTCGTGGTGCACGCTGCCCTGGAGGTCGCGAAGGACGCCGGCGAGGACGCCGTGGTAGTCACACTACTTTCTGACTGGGGTGAGCACTACCTCACCAAGGTCTATGACGACGATTGGATGCGGGAGAACGGGTTCTTGAAGCGGGCGCACCACAGCGTGCATCACCTGGTGGCCGCAAAGGACCGTGAGCTTCCCGAGCTGGTCACGGTTCAGCCCACCACACCGGTGCGAGTCGCCCTCTCGACGCTCACGTCGTACAACGTGTCGCAGTTACCTGTAATCTTAGACGGTGAATGCGTCGGCTCGCTGAACGACGGCGAACTGATGTCCTCTGTGATCGAGGATCCTGAGCTCCTTGACCGGCCGGTCGAGTCGATCATGGATGCGCCCTTCCCTGTCGTGGATGGCCATATGGACGCCGAGGGGGCCGCACAACTCCTGACTCGGAAGAACTCGGCCGTCCTCGTCCGGGACGAGGGTGGGATCGGCGGGATTCTCACCCGGTACGACCTGATCCGTGACCTGACGGGCGCGACCGGCTGATGAGAGTGGTGGGGTACGTCGCGTCCGTGAGTGGACGGCTGCCCCCCCGATGAGAGTCGTCGTCCTGCTCGGGGGCGAGTCGGAGGAGCGTGATGTTTCGCTCGCCTCCGGGTGCCAGGTGGCCGATGCTCTGCGGCAGGCAGGCCACGAGGTGGTTGCGTTCGACCCCGTGGGTGGGGCATTTACCCGTGCGGAAGAGGCCAAGACCCTGGCCGAGGGCGTGGGGACCCTGCCGCCGGGCGAGGTTTCTGATGGGGGGTCCGTCTCGGGGGCCGCGTCAGCCCCTTCCGGTGCCCCTACTGGCACGGCGTTTTCGAATCACGAGGAGATCGTTTCGGCCGACGTCGTCTTTCCAGCGCTCCACGGGGGCATGGGCGAGGATGGTACTCTCCAGGCACTGCTCGACCTCGGCGGAGTCACCTACGCGGGAAGCGGAGTGCTCGCAAGCGCCCTCGCCATGGACAAGGACGTTACAAAGCGCATTCTCCGGGACGCCGGAGTTCCCACGCCGGACTGGCTCGTGAACCCCACCGCCCAGGAGGCGGTCGAGGGGCTCGGCCTGCCCATCATCGCCAAACCGGTCGCGGGCGGCTCGTCGGTTCGGCTGTATTTGCTCGACGATGCCGCCGAAGTGGAGGAGAGGATCAGGGCGGAAGCCGTCCGCGCTTCCGAGAGCGGCGAGGCCTCGGACATGATGTACGAAGCCTTTGTCGCCGGGCGTGAGTTCACCGTGGGCATCCTGGGGGAGGAGGCCCTGCCAGTGGGCGAGATCGTTTCCGAGCACCGGCTGTTCGACTACGAGTGTAAGTACCAGATGGGCATGGCCGACGAGATTTTTCCGGCTGAGATCTCGGACGCCTTGGTCCGCACGCTTCAGGAGCGAGCCCTCGAGGTGCACCGGCTACTCCGGCTCAGGGACTTTTCTCGGGTCGACTTCATGGTCGATGGGGACGGCGAGGCCTGGTGCCTGGAGGCCAACACCCTGCCAGGGATGACCGCGACCAGCCTCCTTCCCCAGGCCGCGCGCGCGGCGGGCATGACCTTCCCGGAGTTGTGCGATCGGATCGTGCGCATGGCGGCGAAACGGGCCCGAAAAGCTTCGCCCTGAGGAAATTCTGCACGCCCGCCGGAACCTGTTCGTGAGAACGGGGGTTTGAATTCGAGGCCGAAGTTCGCTTTTTTCGCTGTACTGGCTGTACTGTTAGGGTGGAGAAGGGACTTTGAGAAGCACCGCAAATTACGGCTCGGGTGGGATGAACCTCAACTATCAATTGACCCCTTGGGTCAAGCGGCTGCTGATAGCGAATACGGTTGTATTTGCGCTCACCTGGGTCATCGGCCCGGGATTCGTCTTCGAGTGGTTTTCCTTCCAGCCCGTCAGGGTTTTGTTCCGTCCGTGGACCCTGCTCACCTACATGTTCCTCCACGGTGATTTTTGGCACGTTTTCATGAACATGCTGGTGCTCTTCTTCTTCGGCCCGCATCTCGAATCGAAGTGGGGGTCGAGGGAATTCATCCGGTACTATCTGGTGTGCGGCCTCGGAGGGGTAGCACTCAGCTTTCTCTTCGTGTCGTATTCGATCATAGGTGCGTCGGCAGCGGTCTACGGCGTCATGCTGGCGTTCGCCATGGCGTGGCCCGACGCTCCCATTTATATCTGGGGCATCTTCCCGGTGAAGGCGAAGTGGCTGGTGGGCTTTTTCGTTCTCATCACCTTCACCAACGCCTTCGGCGGTGCGGGCGGGGGCGTCGCCCACTTCGCCCATCTCGGTGGCTTCGCTGCGGGCTTCCTTTATCTGAAGACCGACTGGCGTGCCTCGCAGGCGATACAAAATATGGGGAAAGCCGCTCGCGCCAGGCGGTTCGCGATCGTTCCTCGGGAGGAGCGGGAGGCGGAAACGAGCGACAGCCGCCGCCGGAGCGACAACGCCGGCGAGAAAAAGACTTTGGACGCCGTCGACCGAGTCCTGGACAAAATCTCGGCGGAGGGGATGGGGTCCCTCACTGAGCAAGAAAGGAAGCTCCTCGACGAGGTATCGAAGAAGCACCGCACGAACTGAACATCGTCGTAGGACCCCCCGTTGGCTCCCTCTTGTGACGCCGTCCTCATCTGGACGAGATGGGCCCTTCCGCCTACAATCACCGTCCCCTGGGAAAAAAAACGATACGGTGCGAATCGGGTAGGAGGCATACATGGCGTTCGCCAAAGAGTATACGACGGATAAAATCAGGAATGTTGCCGTTCTGGGCCACGGCGGAGCCGGGAAGACCAGCCTCATCGACGCCCTCTGTTACACGGCTGGTTCCTCACGACGGAGGGGGAGCGTCAGCGAGGGAAGCGCGCTCACGATGTACACACCGGAGGAGGCGAGCCACGGGATTTCGCTTCAGTGCACGCCGGCGTTCTGCGAGTATTCGGGCGCCAAAATCAACCTGTTGGATACTCCGGGCTTCATGGATTTCGTCGGCGAGACGCTGGCGGCGATCCGGGTGGCGGACTCCGCGGTCATTGTGGTGAGCGCCACCTCCGGAGTGGAGGTAGGCACCGAAACCGTCTGGGAGTATGCGGAAGACCGGGGAATCCCCCGGTTCTTTTTTGTGTCCATGATGGACAAGGAGCACGCCTCCTTCGAGCGCGTGTATCAGGATATCAAGTCGCGCCTCACCGAAAAGGTCGTGCCCGTCGAGATCCCCATTGGGGAGGGTCCCGACTTCCACGGCATCGTCAACCTGTTCAGTGAGCGGGCCCACATCTACAAGCCTGGGACCGAGCAGGGCGAGTACGACGAGGTCGACATCCCGGAGGAGCTCCAGGCCAAGTTCGAAGAGTGGGAGACCGAGCTTCAGGAGACGCTCGCCACGACCGACGAGGCGCTGCTCGACAAGTATCTCGAGGAGGGCAAGATAACCCGGGATGAGGCCATCCAGGCCATGCACAATGGCGTGGCGAGTGGCGATATCGTCCCGCTCTTCTGCGGATCGGCGGAACAGTCGTACGGGATGCGAGCGCTACTCCAGAAGCTCGTGGAGCTCTGCCCCAGCCCCGCTGAAGCGGGCGGCGAGACGGCCCAGCGGACCGGCATGGAGGAGGAGGTGCACCTGTCGGCCTCCGACGACGAGACCTTCTCCGCGCTCATCTATAAGACGGCGTCGGAGCCCCGCATTGGGGAGATGTCCTACTTCCGCGTCATGAGCGGCTCGGTCAGCAACGGGCAGGAGGTCAAGAACGGCGAGCGGGGAACCGTCGAAAAGCTGAACCACCTCTCGATACCCATGGGCAAGGAACGCTTCGAGGTCGCCAAGCTCCACGCGGGGGACCTCGGGGTGGTGGCGAAGCTCAAGGGCGCCCACACCAACGACACGCTTTGCGACATGTCCCGTCCGGTGGTACTCGAGAAGATCTCCTTCCCGAAGCCGGAGATCGCCATGGCGCTTCTGGGCGAAGGGCGCGGCGACGAAGACAAACTGGGCGAGGTCCTTCCCAAGCTACACGACGAGGACCCCACGTTTCTGGCCGAGTTCGACCCGGAACTCCACCAGACGCTCGCCCGGGGGATGGGCGAGCTGCATCTGGCCGTTCAGATGGAGCGCATGAAGCGGAAGTACGGCGTGGCCGTACACATGGAGCAACCGAAGATCGGCTACCGGGAAACGATCACGAAGGAGGCCGAGGGACAGGGGCGGCACAAGAAACAGTCCGGCGGACGCGGCCAGTTCGGGGACTGCTGGATTCGCCTCAAGCCACGTGCTCCGGGGCACGGGTACGAATTCGTCAATTCCATCAAGGGTGGGGTGATCCCGACCAAGTACGTCCCCTCCGTGAACAAAGGCATCCAGGAGGCGGCCGCTCGCGGAGTCCTCGCCGGTTTTAAGTGCGTCGACTTCGAGGCGCAGTGTTACGACGGCTCTTACCATTCGGTTGACTCGAGCGATATCGCCTTCAAGCTGGCCGGCTCCAGCGCGTTCAAGAACGTCGCAGGGAAGTGCCGCCCAGTGATCCTGGAGCCCATCATCGAGGTCACGGTGACCACCCCCGAGGACTACGTGGGCGACATCATGAGTGACATGAATCAGCGGCGTGGGAAGGTGCTGGGGATGGAGCCCACCGCGGGACGCACCACGGTCAAGGCCTTGGTGCCCGAGGCGGAGCTCTACAAGTATTCCACCTCGCTCCGTGCCATCACGCAAGGACGTGCGCGCCACAGCCGGAGCTTCTCCGGGTACGAGGCCCTTCCGGAACAGGAGGTGCCCAAGGTAATCGCGGCGTCGAAGGAGGCTGCGGAGGCTCACTAACCGTCAGGACCTGAGGCCGGAGGCACGGGGGCGGGCGCCGGAACCGGAAGGCGTGTCCGCACAGGAAGTACGAGACGGAGGCAGCTGCGGTGTCTGGACATAGCAAGTGGGCGACCATCAAGCGCAAGAAGGCGGCGACTGACGCCAAGCGCGGCAAGACTTTCACCAAGCTGATCCGAGAGATCACGGTGGCAGCCCGAGATGGTGGGGGCGACCCGAACTTCAACCCGCGCCTTCGCCTCGCCGTGGACAATGCCAAGGCCGGCAACATGCCAGCGGAAAACATCACCCGGGCCATCAAGAAGGGCACGGGGGAGCTCGAGGGCGTCAGCTATGAGGAAGTCGTTTACGAGGGGTACGGCCCGGGCGGGGTTGCCCTCTACATCGAGACGCTTACCGACAACCAGAACCGGACCGTGGCCGACGTGAGGCACGTCCTGACCAAGCTCGGCGGTAGCTTGGGGACGACGGGCTCCGTGGGTTGGCAGTTCGACCGCAAAGGGCAGATCTACGTCGAGGCCTCGCGCAACTCCGAAGAGTCGGTCTTCGAAGCCGCGATCGAGGCGGGCGCCGATGACGTCGAGCCGGTGGACGATGAGTTCATCGTCACGACCGAGGCCAGCTCGTTCCACGAGGTGCAGGCGGGCATGAAGTCCGCGGGGATCGAGTTCGAGCGAGCCGAACTTACCTGGATTCCCCAGAACGAGATCCGAGTCGAGGGTAGGGACGCCGAGAAGCTCATCAAGCTCATGGAAGCGCTGGAGGACATCGACGACGTTCAGCAGGTCTCGTCCAACGCGGATATCGACGAAGAGATCCTCGCCCAGGCGATGTAGTGTCCTGCCGCAGAAGCTCGCTGCATTCGACCTCCGCTGCATGCCGCCCTGCGGCGTTTCTCGTCGTCCGAAGGGCGGTGCCATTCCTCTTCCTCCCGCTTCGCAGGATCGGGCGCATCGGAGCCCTCGGTACGACGCGAGCTTCCGCGGCAGGACACTAGGTGAGCACCGAGTTGATTCTCGGGATCGATCCCGGAACGGCCGTCACTGGGTACGGCGTTGTCGCCAAGGAGGGCGGCGGCGCGGTTTCCTTGGTGGAGTGTGGGGTGGTGCGTACGTCGTCGGGTGAGGTGCTGGCGGTGCGGATTCGAGAGATCTACGACGCGGTTACCGTCCTGATCACCCGCCATGCGCCGTCGATCGTCGTCGTGGAGGCCGTCTTCCAGGGAAAGAACGTACAGAGCGCCCTCAAGCTCGGACACGCCCGGGGGGCTATACTGCTCGCGGCGGCGCTCGGCGAGATTCCGATCGCCGAGTACTCACCGAGGGAGATCAAGAAGGCCGTAGTGGGCAACGGAAACGCGACCAAGGATCAGGTAGGCTTCATGGTGCAGCAGCAGCTTCGCCTCAAGGCTCCGCCCTCGCCGGCCGATGCAGCCGACGGCGTCGCCGCGGCGCTCTGCCACTGTGTCATGGGGGCGTTCCGTTGATCAGCCGCCTCAGGGGCACGCTCATCTCCAGGGAGCTGGATCACATCGAGGTAGAGACCGCTGGGGGCCTTGTCTACGAGGTCCAGATCCCGCTGTTGATCCTCGAACGCCTGCCGAAGCCGCCGGCTCCCGACTTCGAGATCCGGACTCTCCAGGTGGTTCGTGAGGATTCGGTCACACTTTACGGCTTCATGGAGACGTTCGAGCGCGAACTCTTTTCGCGGCTCCTGGGGGCGTCGGGCGTGGGGCCCAAGGTGGCGCTGGCCATGCTCTCCACGTACTCGGCGCGGCGCCTCGCCCAAGCGTTGGCCGAGAAGGACGTGAACGCCCTCAAGCAGGTGAGCGGCGTGGGGAAGAAGACCGCTGAACGCATCGTGCTGGAGTTGGCCGACAAAGTGGAGGACCTGGCCGTAGGAGCCGCCGGACCGGACGGTGCCCGCGGCGGAGCGTCGCCTGGCGCCCAGGAGGCGGTCGGGGCACTCGTGGCGTTGGGGTATTCGTTCGTGGATGCGGACGCGGCCGTCCGGCGCTCATTGGCGGAGGGCGAGGCGGCGGGCACCGACGAGTTGGTGCGCCGGGCTTTGGCGAAGCGTTGAAGAGGGGCGAAGATGGGCGATGGGTGAGCGACGGACGATGAGGGAGCGACCGACGATGAGAGTTAGGCGATGACCGGCAGGAGCGAAATCACCACCCCGGAGGTTCTCCAGGAAGACGTCGTGGCCGAGCCCTCGCTCCGGCCCCAGCGCCTCGATGAGTTCATCGGCCAGGACAAAGTCTGCGAGGCTTTGAGCATCGCCATAGAGGCGGCCAAGCAGCGCCGGGAGCCATTGGACCACCTGCTCTTTCATGGTCCACCGGGGCTCGGAAAGACCACGCTGGCGTCGCTGATCGCGCGAGAAATGGGCGTGAACTTCAAGTCCACCTCGGGGCCCGTGCTGGAGAAACCGGCGGACCTCGTGGGCATGCTCACCAATCAGCGTGAGGGAGACGTTCTCTTCATCGACGAGATCCACCGGCTCCGGCCCATCATCGAGGAGTTTCTGTATCCCGCCATGGAGGACTACCGGGTGGAGATCCGCCTAGCCGACGGTCCCCGGGCGCAGACCATGACCATGGACATCGAAGAGTTCACACTCGTGGGCGCGACCACACGCTTCGGGCTCCTCACCGCGCCCATGCGGGCCCGCTTCGGCATCATCCAGCGGCTGAACTTCTATCCGCCCGAAGAGTTGGCGGTCGTCGTGTCGCGGAGCTCGGAGATTCTGGGCGTGGAGTGCTCGTCCGAGGGGGCGCAGATCCTGGCGCGCCGCGCGCGGGGAACGCCACGAGTGGCCAACCGGCTCCTCCGCCGGGTCCGCGACTTTGCCCAGGTGAGGGCCGAGGGCGTCATTACGGCAGTCGTGGCCGAGGAGGCGCTCAGGATGCTGGACGTCGATGAGTACGGCCTCGACGAGATGGATGGCCGCGTGCTCCGCACCCTGATCGAGAAGTTCGAAGGCGGCCCCGCCGGGCTCGAGACGCTCGCCGTGGCGATGGGCGAGGACGCTTCCACCCTGGAGGAGGTGTACGAGCCGTTCCTGATCCAGGAAGGCTTCCTCATGCGGACATCCCGTGGGCGGGTGGCGACGGTGAGGGCGTACGAGCGGTTTGGGTACGAGCCGCCCACCGACGGCGGAGCCGGGGCCGAGGGTGGAGCGGGAGGTGGGCAGTCGTCGCTCTTCGAGTGACGGGACTGGGCGTTCCCGCGGGAACGCGTCTGGCCCTCTTAGGGCCTTCCAATGTGTCGATCGGCGGCTAGCCGGGTGGTCGATCGGCGGCTAAGCGGGTGAAGGACGGCTCGAGGGTCTCCGACTACGAGTACGACCTCCCTCCCGGACGGATCGCGCAGTATCCGATCGAGCGCAGGGACCAGAGCCGGTTGTTGGTCGTGCCGCGAGGCGGTGAGTCGTTCGAGCATCGAGTGTTTTCGGATCTGGTCGACCTGCTGAACCCCGGCGACGTCCTGGTCGTGAACGAGAGCCGGGTAAGGCCAGCCAGGCTGCTGGGGCGAAAGCCCACCGGGGCGCCCTCCGAGATCCTGCTGTTGCGGCCCCGGACGGGTGGCGGGACCGCTACGGCCGCCGATCCGGAGTCCGACGAGACGACCCTCTGGGAGGCGCTGGTACGGCCCGGCGGGAAGCTCAAGCCCGGGCGGCTCGTGAACATCGCGCCGGGCTTCGACGTGGAGATCGTGGATGGCGCGCCGGGGGGCGGCCGGATCGTGAGGCTCGTCGTAGAGGGTTCCGTGCGTGAGGCACTCGAGGCGCATGGCCACATGCCACTCCCCCCCTATCTGGAGCGGGATGACGAGCCCCTGGACCGGGTACGCTACCAAACCGTGTACGCCCGTGTGCCGGGCTCGGTGGCGGCGCCCACGGCGGGACTGCACTTCACTCCGGAGCTGCTGGACAAGATCGACAAGAAGGGTGTGGAGCGCGTGGCGGTCACCCTGGATGTGGGGGTGGGGACGTTCCGCCCCGTGGAGGCCGAGGATCCGGCCGGGCACGACATGCACAGCGAGCGGTACTTCGTGTCTGGCGAGGCGTCAGGGGCGATCAACGTCGCGCGAGCGGAGGGGCGCCGCGTCTGGGCGGTGGGCACGACCGTGGTGCGCACGCTCGAGAGTGCAGCCCACGAGGGGGTTGTTGGGGTGGGGGGTGGGGTGACGGACCTGTTCGTCCGCCCGCCGTACCACTTTCAGGTGGTCGCCGGGCTGATCACCAACTTCCACTTGCCGCGGTCGACGCTCCTGATGCTGGTGGCCGCGTTCGGCGGGTACGAGAGGACGATGGAGGCGTACGGCGCGGCGATCCATGAGGGGTACCGGTTCTACTCATACGGGGATGCGATGGTGGTGGCGTGAGGGGCGGATGCGATCCGACGCTAGGCAATCACCCTGTAACAAAGCCCCGGGCCTCTCCGACCCCGTCCCTCGCCGTATCCGCGTCTCCCGCAACCTCGAGTAGCTGCTCGTAATGAGCCCTCGCCTGTTCGGCATCTCCCATCTGACGCGCGGCGCGCGCCGCACCCAAGAGCGAGTGGTACCGCTTTGGCCAAATCTCAAGCGACACAGTAAACGCCTCTAACGCATCCGCCGGACGGTCGAGCGCTAGCAACAGGTCGCCCAGCGCCTCATATGGCGGATACAGCGCCCCCGGCGTGACCGGGTGCTTCTGTACGGATGCTTCTACTTCTCCCGCCTCACGCATTGCCGCAACCGCGCTCTCTGCATCGCCCTGCGCGTAGGCAATCCACCCGGCGAGCACGAGGCGATCCGTCTCGATGTACCACTTGAACCCCTCCTCGCCGGCGTCGTCCGCACGGTCAAGCAGAATCCGTATGGTAGCCTCCGCCTCGCGAGCCCCGGAAAGGTCGCCGGTGCGCACGGCGCCGAGTCCTTTGGCAAACCAGCTCATCGCCTCGGGCCACCAAAACTGATCCCACGGGAGATAAGGGTGGGCACGCAGTTCGACCGTCGCCGCTTCGCTCCACTCGCGACGCTCGATGGCGTACCGGGCCGGCATTGCGGCGAGATGGAAAGCGGCGGTGAAGGTCCCCTGGTGAGGTGATTGCGGCAGCGTCTCGTCCATGACCGTGCGAGCTGCTTCATCGTCCCCACCTTGAAGGTAGGCATACATGAGGTAGTCCATCGCGTGCGCGAAATGGTGGGATATGGCATCGCCTGCCGGGAATTGCAGCGCCGCGTCCGCTGACTTTCGGTTCCACTCGATCACATCAGGCCACTCACCAAGACGCACGAAGATGTGCGTCGGCATATGCAAGGCATGAGGCACACTCGGCGAGATGTCGTCGTAGCTCCTGACGATATCCAGGGACTCGTTCGCACGGCCCCGCACGTCGTTCGCGTGGATCGTGTAGTGGGCGGCACCCGGATGCAGTGGCTCACGGTCGTGAATACCGAGCAACACCTCCGCCGCGCGTGCCTGATGGAGCATTTGGTTCTCCGACACTGGCCCGACCGCGAGCTGCGACAACGCGTAGAGCGCACCGGTCTCGATATCGTCCTGTCGGGGAGCAAACGCTTCATCCATCGCATCGGCCCATCGACGGATGCGCGTCCACCAGTCGGCGCTCTCGGGTTCCCGATAAAAGGCTTCCGCCGCTGCGACGAGTGCAAGTTCCCGGTCAGTCGCGGGCTCCAACTCCATAGCCCGACGCACGGAGGCTTCACCACGACGGAGATCCTCCAGCGCCGGCCGGGTGGGCCACAGAGGCTGAAACAACGTCATCGCGACGCCCCAGTGCGCCATCGCACAACTAGGCGCTTGCTCCGCGACTTCCTCGAACGCCGCCCGCGATTCCACGTACATCATGTGGTGAAGGAGCGCGACTGCACTGTCGAAGTCGTCCCGTACCTCGGCGACGCACGAAACGTCGAAGTCTACGCTACCGAGTTCGTGGTCACCCTCGGCGGCGTTCCCGCACGCGACCGCTGGCAACAGTAAGAGCGGGAGGAGGAAAAATCGGCGCATGATCTGTCTCATTGAGTTCACGGTTAGGGGGTGCATCATGCCTGCGAGGCACTGTGTCCGCAAGGAAAACCCGCCCGCCCGTAAGCTGCTGGATGCGGCGTGAGGGGGAGAACTCTAAGTGGGGGGTTCCGGCGTTGCGCATCCATTGCCAGTGGAGCGACAACGAGCGGAAGATGCTACAGGAGATGGCGGTGCAGGCCGCCGAGATGCTGGAGTCGATCGGAGGGCGCGACGTATCGTCACGTGTCGACGACAATCCGCCGGGGCTCACGATCCACGAAATGGGCACGGCACGGATGGGGCGCGACCCGGAGACTTCCGTCCTCAATGGCTGGAACCAGGCGTGGGATGTCCCGAACCTCTTCATGACGGACGGCGCTTGTATGACTTCCAGCGCGAATCAGAACCCGAGCATCACCTACATGGCGCTCACGGCGCGGGCCGCGAGCCATGCCGTCGATATGATTGACCGAGGAGAGCTTTGATGCTCGGTCGACGAGAGGCATTACGACGGATGGGCGGGTTGGCGGCGGGGGCGGCGGGGGCCGCCGCGATGGGTTGTTCTGGGGCGACTGTTCCCGGTGAAGCCCCCCCGACCGCCGCAGGTAGCGGGTCCGGTACGACGCGCCTCCAGCCGCTCGGTGTTCAGCTCTACACCCTACGCTCGGAGATGGAGGGAAGGGTCGAGCAGACGCTCGAGCGTGTGGCAGCGATCGGTTACCAGGAGGTCGAGTTGGTACGATCTCAGTATTTCGGTCACTCGCCCACCGAGATCCGAGAGATGCTCGCGAGGACCGGGTTGCGTGCCCCGGCCTCCCACATCGCCCCCAGCTTCGAGACCGACGCTTGGGAACGGATCCTGGATGACGCGAACGAGGTCGGGCACGAATACGTGGTGGTGGCGTCGATCCCTCTGAACATGAGGGCCAACCTCGACGATTGGCGACGTACGGCCGAGGCCATGACCGGGGCCGGTGAGCGAGCCCGGGCGGCAGGCCTACAGTACGCCTATCACAATCACGACTTCGAGTTCATCGAGATGGATGGCCGTGTGGCCTTCGACGTGTTCTGCGAGGAGTCCGATCCCGAGCTGGTGCAGATCGAGTTGGACCTATACTGGATCATTCACGGTGGCGGTGACCCCGTGGCGTTCTTCAACCGGTGGCCTGGGCGCATCCCCTTGGTGCACGTGAAGGATCGCACTGGCGCAGGCGAAATGGCGGACGTAGGTGCGGGTGTCATCGACTGGGCGGGGCTCTTCCAACACATCGATCACGCGGGGATGAAACACTTCTTGGTCGAACATGACCGTCCGGACGGGGCCTTCCGATCCATCGAGGCCAGCTACCGGTACCTGAGTAGGCTCGAGGTCTGATTGCGATGAAATGGGGGACCCACCGGCGGGGGCGGCCGGTGTCCGAGGGAGGCGAGTCGCCCCGTTAGGTGCTCCTAGTCGTCCCGTTGGAAGGCCGCGTCGAAGGCGGTCCCCGACGCCGGGAAATCCAGATCTCGTACGTAGCGACACGCCTCGGCGGCACCGTGCTCCCGCTCCATTCCCGCGTCCTCCCACTCCACGGAGAGAGGCCCCTGGTATCCCACGCGGTTGAGCGCCCGGATGATTTCCTCGAAGGGCACACGCCCGTGACCTAGGGAACGGAAGTCCCAGAACCGGTCCTGGTCGCCGAACGGCAGGTGCCCGCCGAACACTCCCGACGGCATGGGGGTGGAGGACCACCAGACGTCCTTCATGTGGGCGTGGAAGATGCGAGACTCGAAACGGAGGATGAACGCGACGCAGTCCACGCCCTGGTATGCGAGATGGGACGGATCGTAGTTGAACCCGAAGGTGTCCCGGTATCCCACGGCCTCTAGCGCCCGCTCCGCGGTGACGATGTCGAAGGCGATTTCGGTGGGGTGCACCTCCAAGGCGAAGCGCACCCCCACCTCGTCGAACACGTCCAGAATGGGGTTCCACAGCTCCGCGAACTCCTGGAAACCATGCTCGATGGTCTCTGGGCTCACAGGTGGGAACGAGTATAGGAATGGCCAGATGGGACTCCCGGTGAAGCCGTTCACCACTTCGACATCCATGTTGGCAGCCGCGCGGGCGGTCCGCTTCATCTCCTCGGCCGCACGGGAACGTACGCCATCCGGATCTCCGTCCCCCCAGACGTGGGGTGGGAGGATGTCCTCGTGGCGGTCGTCCACCACGTCCGCCACGGCCTGGCCCACGAGGTGGTTGCTGATGGCCCACACTCCGAGCCCGTGCGCTTCGAGCAGCAGCAGCCGCTCTTGGCAGTAGTCCGGGTCCTCCGCTCCTTGTGTCACGTCGAAGTGGTCACCCCAGCACGCCAACTCGAGCCCGTCGTATCCCCAGTCGGCCGCCTTGGGGCAGAGCTCCTCCAAGGGAAGATCGGCCCACTGTCCGGTGAAAAGTGTTACCGGTCGCGTCATGGGGCGCCCCAAGCTCGCATGGTCAAACCGCCGAGGCCGCAGCTTCGGCCGGGGGCTCGTATGACGCGGAGACCCGTCCGCCCCGGCGACCGCTTTCCACCGCCGTTTCGATGAAGTGGACGCCTCGGGCGCCGTCCTGCACGGTGGGGAAGTCGCCGTCGAATGGACAGGGGTCCGCAGTCCCCTTCCTGACCTGAACGGTGCGGGCGACGTTCCGGTAGAGATTCGCGAACGCCTCGATGAAACCCTCCGGATGTCCGGCGGGGAGTCGAGTGTGCGCCTGGGTCCGTGCCGAAAGGTCCGAGCCCCCGACGTGGAGCAGCCGTTCGGATCCGTCCGCCGCCATCAGCCGGAGGCGGTCCGGAATCTCCTGGTTCCAATCCAGCCCTCCCTCGGTCCCGTAGACCCGAAGGCGGAGGTGGTTGCGCTCGCCCACCGAGATCTGAGAAGCGAGCAGAACGCCTCTCGCACCGCCCTCGAAGTGGAGGAGCACCGCGGCATCGTCTTCGAGGGCCCGGCCCGGTACCAGGGTCCCGAGGTCGGCAAACAGGCTCTCGACCTCCAGGCCCGTGACATATCGGGTCAGGTTGTGGGCGTGGGATCCGATGTCTCCCAAAGCCGAAGAGATGCCTGCCCGGTTGGGGTCCGTCCGCCACTCGGCCTGCTTGTGCCCGTCCGCTTCCAGTAGGGTGGCGAGCCAGCCCTGCGAATACTCGACGACCACCTTGCGAACCGGCCCCAGGGAGCCGGAGCGCACCCGCTCTCGGGCCTCCTTGACCATCGGGTAACCCGTGTAGTTGTGCGTCACGGCGAAGATACGATCCCCTTCAGCAGCCATCCGGCACAGGGTCTCGGCATCCTCCAGGGTGGTTGTGAGGGGCTTGTCGCACGCCACATGGAAGCCCGCCTCGAGAAACAAGCGAGCCACCGGAAAGTGGAGGTGGTTAGGGGTCACGATCGACACGATTTCGATACGCTCGTCGGGCGTGAGGGCCGCCTCGGCACGCACCATCTCCTCGTACGAGGCGTACGTCCGCGTGGGATCGAGTCCGAGTTCCTCCCCTGTTTGCCGTGAGCGCTCCCCATCCGACGAGAACGCACCTGCCGCCAACGTGAACTGGCCGTCTAGGGCCGCGGCCATCCGGTGGACGGGCCCGATGAACGCGTCAGGACCGCCGCCCACCATGCCGTAGCGGACGGCCGTCAACGCACGATCCGCTGTACTTCTCGCACAGCCTTTAGGCCTCGATCCGTTCGACGACATATCCGCCGTCACGGCGGTCCCGCATGTACAGCGTGCCGAAGATCAACATGAGCACACCGCACAAGGGCACCACGTACCGGAACGATATGAGCCCACCATAGTTGTCCGCCGGCCCGAGCACAGATTGGGCCTCGGCCACCAGCTCCGGAGACGCGTCGGAGGCGATGATGGCGCGAAGCGCGTTCGCGGTGGCGGGCTGGGGTAACGATCCAGTATTCCCGTAGTCCGCCACCAGATCTCCGGCTGCTTGGGCCGCCGCTCGGGCGTCGATGTCGTCAACCCCACCCAACGTGGTGGTGCTCGATTCCAGGAGAGCCACCGTGGCCGCGACGGGAAGCCGCTCGTGGGCGTACCGGTCCGCGATCTGTCCCATCATGGGTGAAGTGACCAGTCCGACCGTGGCCATCCCGACCGTCCCCATGAGGCCCAGTCCCAGGGCGCCGCTCTTGGGCACCCGCTCCGAGACCACCCCCAGCATGGTGGGCCAGAAATAGCAGACCCCCACGGCGAAGACAGTGGCGGAGCCGAAGGTCGCCCAGCCGGCCCCGCCGAGGCTCAGGCCCAACAGGCCCACCCCCGACAGGGCGGCGGAAGCGAGAAGGACGCCGGTGGGGGAGAGTTGCTTCACCACGGGACCAGCGCGGTAGCGAAGCACAGCCATGAGGCCGTTGATCCACACGAGCACGAGGATCCCCGCCATGCCCCCCGCCTCCAACACGGCCGGGACCCAGCGATTGGGTCCCAGCTCCACCGAGGCGGTCATGGCCATGGCCACCAGCATCACCCACATGAGGGGCGTGTTGAAGGACGCCTTGAACATCTCGCCGACGCTGACCCCCGCCCGCACCCCCTCCGTAGCCGGAAACGGTTGGGTGAGCAGGAGCCATCCGTACGCCAGCGTCGGGACCAGGATGAGGCCCAGCTTGAGCTGCCAGGCCCCGATTCCTACAGCGTCCAGGCCGAAGCTGGCCAACCCGCCGAGAACCACTCCCCCGGGAAACCACACGTGGAATTGGTTGAGCTTGACCGTCTTGTTCTCGGGATAAAGGCTCGCCACCAGCGGATTACACGCCGCTTCGACGAGGCCGTTGGCCATGGCGATGACCAGCGCCCCAGTGAAGAGCGTCCAGAAGCCGCCGGCCCCGATCATGATCAGGGTGCCCGCTAGGTGTCCCAGGAACGAGAGCCGGAGCAGGAAGCGCATCCCCAGCGTATCGCACAGGGGCGCAAAGACGAGTTGCGACACCGCGAATCCCCAGAGGGCCGCGCCGCCGATCCACCCCACCTCCTGGTTGGTCAGCACGAACTCCCTCTTGAGAGCGAGCATGATGGCGCCCACGGTGGCGAAGGCCACCGACGTGGCGATGAGAGCCACGCAGCTCCCGAAGAAGAGCCGCCCGTCGTGAACGGAGGGAGCGTCGGTGCCGGAAGGAGGGTCGGCGCCGGAGGGAGCGTCGGTAACGGAAGGAGAGCCGGTGCCGGAAGGAGAGCCGGTGCCCGAGGGGGAGTCGGTCATGATCAAGCGAGTCCCAGAAACTCGAGGACCTCGGGAGGCGGTGGATCCCACCGCTCCAGCGGTACGTTGCCGATGTATTGGAGGTCCTGCATCCCCTCGTCGGTGGTCCAGAAAGCGCCGGCCGTGAGGTCACGGACGCGGGCGAAAAAGCGAGCGCCCGACTCAAATCTGGGCGCCGCGTCCGGTACGTGGGAGATGTCGGCGCAGACTTCGTCCTTGCGCTGGAGACTCAGATCCCGGAAGCGTGTGCCTCGGCCGAAGCGGCGGCCCGCCTCCCCGTCGAGCCACACGAGTCCTTCCCGGATGAGAATCCGGTCTCGGCCCATGGGCTCGTAAGGGGCGCTCACCCACTCGTCGATGTAGTGGTGAGTACCCAACTCGCTGGCCGAAGGGGAGCGCTCGTCGGCCGGAAGGATCACGTCGCAGAGAGAAGCGAGCGTTTCCAGCTCATCCTGAGTGAGAACGCGCTCCCAGGGGATGACCGGCGACAGGAGATCCGGGTCCCACAGCGTACCGGCGGGGAGGGCGTTGCGGATCAGAGCCGACCCATCGGCCCCCTCTTCCGCCCCGGTCCCGCATGACGCCAGACCGGGGGTCGCCGCTGCCACCGCCATGACCTTCAGGGCCATCCGCCGGTTCATGGGGAGGAGCACGGGGAGGGATTGCCCGCTGGTCTCACGCCGTTCCTCGCTCATCCGCGGCTCGTCCTTGCTCATCCGTTGCTCTCCCTCTTCATCCGATGCTCCCGCGCTGGAGCTCGTCCACCAGATAATCCGTCGCGCGCCACGCGACGGACATGATGCTCAAGGTGGGGTTCTTGTCTGCGTTGGACAGGAAACATCCGCCATCGGTCACGAAGAGGTTATCCACCTCCCACGACTGGCAGAATGAGTTGAGCACGGATCTCGACGGGTCGTCGCCCATGCACACGCCCCCCACTTCGTGAATGATCTCACCGGGCGGGGCGATGGCGTCGGCGCCGTCGTCGTGGATGGTACTGAGTACCCGACCGCCCATGGACTCGATGATCTCGGCGAACGTGTGCTCCATGTGCCGGGCCTGGTTCAGCTCGTGGTCCGACCACTTCCAGTGGAAACGAAGGACCGGGATGCCCCACTGATCCACAGTGTCCGGATCGAGCTCACAATAGCAGTCCTCGTTCGGAATCATCTCCCCCCGTCCGCTGAAGCCGACGAACGACCCGTAGTAGCGGCGGCAGTCCTCCTTGAACGCCTGTCCGTAGGATCCCTCCGTGAAGCGTTCCAGCCGATTGAAGGTGCCGCCGCCCGGCATGCGCCGTCCGCCTCCCAACTCGATGTGATAACCCCTCGCGAAGTCCAGACGACCCCGGGCCTGCTCCCCGTATAACCACCACGGCACATACATATGCATGGCAGAGGCGCCGTCGGTGTTGTGGGGCGGCATGTTCTCCAACGCAGGGATCTGGCCCTGCACCCCGGCGCCCACCGTGTCCATGATGTATTTCCCCACCAGTCCGCTTCCGTTGGCCAGGCCGTCTGGAAACAGGTTGCTCTTGGAGTTGAGGAGGATCCGAGCGGACGAGAGGGCGCTCGCGGCGAGGACCACAACTCGCGCGCTAACGTGTTCGTCGAGGCGGGTGTGCTTGTCGATGTAGTGGACCCCCGTGGCCCTTCCCCGCGCGTCGACCGTCACCTCACGCACCATGGCGTCGGTGATGAGATCCACATTGCCCGTGGCCAGGGCCGGTGGGATCAGGACCGTGGGGGACTGGAAATTCGCCTTGATGGAGCAACCCCGGCCGCACGGCGTGGCCCAGAAGCAGGCCGCCCGCGAGCGCATGGACTCGCTGAGCACGCGCTGGGCCAGCGGGTTGTTCGGATGGATGAGTCCCGGAAGCGTCTCGTGGTCCTGCACCTCGGACAGAATGGCGATGTGGGCCGGGATCACTGGAATTCCCAGTTCCGCACAGGCGCGCTGTTCAAACAGTTCGTGGGCGCGCGGGGCAGGCGGAGCCTGGAGGACCCCAGGGGACGAATCGGGCGTGTTCTCGAGCCCCTCGTTGGACCCGTACACGCCGATGAGCCTCTCGGTCTTGTCGTAGTATGGGGCCATGTCCTCGTACGACATGGGCCAGTCGAAGCCCAGACCATCCCGTGAGAAGGGCTTGTAGTCGTACGGCCCCATGCGGAGCGAGATGCGGCCCCAATGGTTGGTGCGACCACCCAGCATGCGGGCCCTCCACCAGCGGAAGTTGGTGCCCTCGCCTGATGTGTACGGCTCGCCGGGGACCTGCCAGCCGCCATCGACCGTGGCGTCATAGAAGCCGAAGGGCTTCTCGGGCGTCCCGGCTCCCCGGAGCGGTGCGTCCTTGGGGAGGTTGAACATGGGGGTCTCGGCAACCGGGTCGTAGTTCCTCCCCGCTTCGAGCAAGAGGACCTTCACTCCGGCCACGGCGAGGAGATAGGCACACATGCCACCAGCGGCGCCCGAGCCCACTACGATGACGTCGTATTCCTGCTGGGCTTGGCTCACGGCAGCCGCCGAATCTTGATGTTCCGGAAGGCGGCTCTATCTCCGTGATCTTGCAGCCCGATGTGGCCTCTGGACGCCTGTCCGTATTCAGGCCACTCGTTGAACTTGCTACCGGCGACGCGCTCCAACCAGTCGGCGCTGCCGAGCTCGTATTCCACGGTACGGACGCCGTTCAACCAGTGCTCCACGTGGTCGCCGTTCACGAGAATGCGCACGGAGTTCCACTCCCCGACGGGCCGCGCCAGGCCCCGGGGAGCTGGATGGAGTCCGAAGTTGGACCCCACCGACGTGAGGGCCGACTGACCGTCGGGGTGGTTGTTGTCGTCGAGGATCTGCATCTCGGGCGCGCCCATGTAGATTTGCTCGGAGCCTTCCACGGCATGGAAGAAAATGCCACTGTTCCCGCCGAGCTCCACCTTCCACTCCAGCGTCAGGTCGAAGTTCTCGAACTGCTCCTTGGTGATGACGTCCCGCCCCGGTCCAACAAGGGTGAGCTCTCCGTCCAGGACCCGCCACCCGTCGGGCACTCCGCTCATCATGTAGCCGCGCCACCCTTCCGTGCTGTGCCCGTCGAAGAGGAGCTCCCAGCCCGCCTCGCGCTCGGCGTCCGTCAGTGCGTTGATGGGCCGCTCGAGCAGCGGCGTCTGTTGTGCCCCGGCCGATCCCGAGAGTAGGAGCGGCCCGCATCCCAGCACCGCGACGCCAACAGCCGGGAGCAGGCAAGCGACCAAGCGTGCTCGTGCAGAGTCGCGTCGGGTCCAGTCTTGCGGGGCCGATGCAGGCCGAGCCCGGGATCCGGTAGTCTTCGTGGCCCCGGTCACATCGACCATCCGGGCCGGTACTCGCGCGTCAGGTACTGATTGGCTTCCTCGACGTTGGTCACACGCATGTTCCCTCCATCGTAATGGATTTTCCGTCCCTGACCCGTACGCAGCGCCACGATCCCGAGGAGCATCACTTCGGTGAGTCGGGCCGCATAGTCGAAGGGCGTCGTCGCCGTCGCCTGCCCTTTGCAAGCGAGTGCCCAGTTCATCTCGTGGCTCTCCTCGATGCGCGCGTAGGTTTGAGGTACCACCGCCGCCTCTTCCTGGAGCTCGCGGGTGTGGCGATGAGGACGGCATCGATGTCGCTCTGCTTCTCGAGCATCTCGCGGAAGTCACTGTACCGGGCGGCAGCCGCGAATTGCTCCTGCCACCGCACGACCTTGGAGCGCTCGTTCTCATCGCCATCCGTCGGGAGCTCGGCGACCTTGCTCGTCACGTAGTCGAAGTCCACGTCACAGACCGCGACGATGTTCTCGGTTCCCAGCTCCTGAGCATTCTCGCCGCCCATCCCGCCTGCTCCGACGACGGCGATGTTGAGCGTGTCGCTCGGAGCCTGATATCCCACCCCACCCAGGACGTGTCGCGGCACGATCATGCCGCCCAACGCGAGCTTCGAAGTGCCTTGGACGAAGTCCCGGCGGGTCAGTCCGTTCATCTTCACGGCGAGCTCTCCCTTGGAGCGGAAGTATCGTGATCTGCGCCGGAGCGCGATCGTCCCGGGACTCGCCCGACAACATACGCGGGTTCGGCCCCGCAGACACGGCACCAGCGCCCCGACCGTGCTCCTGCGCACCCGAGTGCCCCACATTTAGCCTACCGAAGTAAGCGACTATCCCCCGTCCCCGGGGTAGGATGCGCAATGACCACTCACAAGCACCGAGTTATCCCGTGGCTTGCCTATCCGGGTGCGATGGTCAGCGCCTTCCTCGTGTACGCTTTGCTCGATGCGCAGAGCGTCTCCGTCATGGTGAGCGCGTACGTTGCGGTCGTGTTCGGCGCGGCTGCGGTGACCCTGCTGGAGTTCATCATCCCGTACGATCGGGCCTGGCAACCCGATCGCGGAGACGTGAAGAACGATCTGCTCTTCATGGTGGCGGAGACGTGAAGAACGATCTGCTCTTCATGGTGATGGTTCAGATGGTGTTGCCACCGCTCCTGGGACTGCTCGCAGGTGTCAGCCTCGTCAGGTACCTCCGTGTGGAGGAGTGGCCCATCACGCTGTGGCCGCAGGACCTGCCGTTAGCCGTCCAGGTCGTGCTCATGTTGCTCGTAGCAGAATTCTTCCGTTACTGGCTCCACATCACGGCTCACAACACCAAGCTGCTGTGGCGCTTTCACGCCGTGCACCACTCCCCCCACAAGCTCTACTGGCTCAACGTGGGACGTTTTCATCCGATGGAGAAGGCGCTTCAATACATGCTGGACATGCTGCCCTTCATTCTCGTGGGAGTCACCGAGCCGGTGATCGCCCTGTACTTCGTATTCTATGCCGTTAACGGCTTCTTCCAGCACTCGAACGTCGACGCGAGATACGGAGTGTTGAACTACGTGGTGAGTGGCGCAGAGCTGCACCGCTGGCATCACTCGAAGCTCGTCGAGGAGTCCAACCGCAACTACGGCAACAACCTGATCGTGTGGGATCTGGTTTTCGGAAGCTGGTTTCTGCCCCGGGATCGCCGAGTAGGGGACTTGGGGCTGATCAACAGGAGCTATCCGCTCGATTTCGCATCCCAGATGAAGACCCCGTTCTCCTCAGGCCTGGACAAGACAGACTCCTCCGACTCATGAGCCGCTCGCTGAACGCACTCCTTTGGGGGCGGATGCAGCTACTCAGGTGGACCAACTGGAGGCCGTTGGTTGCGGCCGCCCGGCATCCGCGGCGAACGCAGAACCAGTGGCTGCGGCGTCATCTCGCCCGCAACGCCGACACACGTTTCGGCCGCGAGCACGACTTCCGGACGATCACATCGTACGAGGAGTTTGCAGCACGCGTACCGATCCAGACGTACGAGACTCTGCGACCCTACATCGAAGGGCAGGAGCAGCACGGCGAGCCAGCGCTCAACGCTGATCCGCCCATCATGTACGCTCAAACGAGCGGAACCACGGGGAAGCCGAAGCTCATACCGATCCTCCAGTCCACGTTGGAGAATCACCGCCGGAGCCAGGGGAGTCAGGCCTTCATCCAGTTCTCGACCGTTCCGGGTGCCTATTCCGGCAGGCTTCTGCCCATCGTCAGTCCGGCCGTGGAGGGAACGCTTCCGTCGGGCACCCCCTACGGCTCCGCTTCGGGACACGTGTACAAGAACATGCCCACGCTCGCCCGAGCCAAGTACGTTCTGCCGCACGAAGTCTTCGAAATCGAAGACTACGACCTCAAGTACCGCACGATTCTGCGATTGGCCGCGCCGGCTCGTGACATCACCTTCATGGCGAGCGCCAACCCCTCGACGTTCCTTCGCCTGTTGGACCTGCTAGCTGAGCACCGGCTAGAGCTCCTCGAGGACATCGCTTCGCAACGCTTCCGTCACCTCGACGAGCTTCCAAGCTCGATCGCCGACGCCGTGCTACCCCGCCTTCGGACATCGAAGGTGCGCGTCGCCGAGCTCGATTCGGTTCTCCGCCTTCCGGCCCCGGCCTTCAAGCACCTGTGGCCCGACCTCCGACTCGTAACGACGTGGACCGGAGGCAGTTGCCGTCTCGCCCTCAGCAAGGTCGTCGACGCGTGCCCCGGGTTCACCCGCATCGGCGAGCTGGGCTACCTCTCCAGCGAGTTCCGCGGAACGATTACCGTCGATCTCGAGCGCAACCTCGGCATGCCGACCATCCATGAGAACTTTCTGGAGTTCGTGGAGCGCGATGATTGGGACTCGGGCGATCGTCATGCCGTGACGGTCGAATATCTCGAGCTGGGTCGCGAATACTACGTCATAGTCACCACCGACTCGGGCCTCTACCGATACTTCATGAATGATCTCGTCGAAGTAACCGGGCGTTTCCACGCGACTCCCACCACCCAGTTCGTGCGGAAGGGTAGGGGCGTCACGAGCATCACGGGGGAGAAGCTCTATGAGAACCAGGTCATCGAAGCGGTGCAGGCTACCGGAGACGAGCTCGGCCAGTCCACGGATTTTCTGCTCATGTTGGCTGATCCCGAGGAATCACGTTATCGCCTGGTGATCGAGCTGGACCTGGACCGAACTGCTGCAGAGCAGTGGGGTCGCTCAGTGGAGCGGGCACTGGGCGAGCGGAATCTCGAGTACGCGCAGAAGCGGAAAAGCGGTCGCCTTCGCGCTCTGCAGATCATCTCAGTGGCTTCCGGCACTGGGGAACTCTACAAGCGGCACATGTTAGCGAAGGGGCAGAGAGAGGGCCAATTCAAGCTCGTCGCTCTCCAATATGCGACCGACTGCACGTTCGACTTCACACGCGCGAGCCCGACACATGCCTCGCTCGACCCGACATGAGCTCATTGGCCTTTTACCGCGTCGTCATACCCTTCCGGCAGCGGTTCAAGCATGGCTCGGCGGAGCGTACGCAGACACAGGCCGTTTGGGTCGAGGTCGATCGGGACGGAGTGACCGGCGTCGGCGAAGGCTGTCCGCGCGAGTACGTCACGGGGGAAAGCGTCGAGACTGCGGAGCGCTTCCTGACGGCGCACCGGCGTACGTGGGAGAGGGACTTCGAGACACTGGACGATATGACGAGATGGCTCGACGAGAGCGAGGGCATCGTGGACGCAAACCCGGCGGCGTGGTGCGCCGTCGAGCTCGCGTACCTCGACCTGTTCGGAAGGGAGCGTGCGCAATCCGTCGAGGAGCTCACGGGTGTCCCTCCGCTGCGGGGCTCTTTTTGCTACACGGCAGTCGTGGGGGACAGCGACGCTGAGACCTTTGATGCCATCGTGGGCCAATACCGGCGAATGGGCTTTTCTGACTTCAAGCTCAAGCTCTGCGGCGACATGGACCGGGATCGAGAGAAGCTGGCGCTCCTGCGCAAGCACGGAGTGCCCGAGAGCCACGTGCGGGTGGACGCCAACAACCTGTGGGACGATACCGGGGAAGCGATTCGGCATCTGACGGCGCTCGACTTCGCGTTCTTCGGCAT
This sequence comes from Longimicrobiales bacterium, assembly GCA_965248195.1. GTDB lineage: Bacteria > Gemmatimonadota > Gemmatimonadetes > Longimicrobiales > Gaopeijiaceae > UBA822. Next base: position 178,461 of record CBDFIQ010000002.1, read on the forward strand.
CGAGGAGCCCTTGACGGCCGAGCAGCTGGATGCCCTACGAGAGGTCAGCAAATCGACCGGTTGCCAGATCATCCTCGACGAGAGCCTCGTGCGTGCCCGTCAGCTCGAGCTGCTCCTGCCGGACCCGGAGACTTGGATCCTGAACGTGCGGGTGTCGAAGATGGGTGGGGTCGTTCGGTCGCTCGACTTGCTCGGGCGTGCCAGCGAGTTAGGGCTCCCCGTGATCGTCGGCGCGCAGGTTGGCGAAACGAGCCTGCTTACCCGCGCTGGGCTCCTGGTGGCTGCCGCTGCTGGCGACTCTCTCCTGGGCCAGGAAGGAGCCTTCGGGACTTTCCTGCTGGAGCAGGACGTCTGCGAACCGCCCCTCATGTTCGGCGCGGGTGGAACGCTCGACGCGGACGCCTTGGGCCTCGCCTCACGGCCGGGACTAGGGATCGACGTCACGACCGCTCGGTCGATCTTCCAACCGTTGTGACTCGCTGGCGTCCATCCCGGCCATTCAAGCGCATCGCTCCAGTACGAGGCCATGCGTTCTGCAGCTACCTCGACGGCGGGTCGTCGGGGTGAAAATAGCTCACTCCGGTTGAGTGCGTCCCACTGGTGCATGACATACGCCCACTTGTATTGTGCGTCGCGCTGGCCACGGCTGACGTCGGAGCGTTGCCTTCGCTGCGCCCAACCGGGGCGCATCCGCCGCAGCCTCGGCCCGGCGAGACGACTGGACTCACGTTTGGCCGCGTACTCGACGTTGAGCTGGGCTAGCTCGGCGTCGAGCTCGACCCGGAACGCCTCCAGCGTAGTTTCGTCTGCCCCGGTCTCGACGAGCACGTCGTAGCCGCAGCGTTCGGTGTCGGGGATCAACTGCACACGGTCGAGCGGCATTCCCACGCGCTCCATCGCGTGGCAGGCGGCCTGCGCGACCTGATCTCCGTGGAGCTTTTCGCCGGTGAGATTGGTCATGTCGGCGCCTTTGTGCACGAACTTGACCAGGGGCATTTCGCCGTGCATCGCGGTCACTTCCACCACGTCGGAGATGTCGTAGCGGTACAGCCCGGCCCGTGTAGTCAGCAGGACGTAGTAGCGCCGGCCGACCTCGAGCTCGTGGGCGAGTAATGTGCGTGGGTGGTCACCGCCGTGTTCCTCTTCCGGAATGAACTCGAAGAAGTTGTCGTGCAGCGTGAGCGCGCCGGCTGCCGTGGAGTCACTCAACGGTACCGCGATAGTCGCCTCGGTTGCCCGCAGCCCCAGGTCGCGAAGGGCGGCGTCCCCATAGTAGGCGCCTAACTTGCGTGCAAACACGCCAGCGCTCCCACCGAGCCAGCAGCCGATGACCGTCAGATTCGGCCAGACGTGCTTGGGCAACAGGGAACCGTGTTGCTCGATCGAGCGCTCCAGCTGTTGGGCGCGGCCAGGGTTCCGCGTCAGCCGCTCCTCAATCAGCGCGAGTCTCGAACGATCTTCGGTCTCCCTCGGCGACAAGCGACCGAGACCTCCATCGTGGATGGCCGCGATGATGGCTTCGGCGTTCTGCGCGCCGACTTCGGCAAGGCGGAGCAGTGTCGTCGGGTTTGGAATCCCGACGAGCGAGACGTTGGCTTCGAGCATGAGCCGTGCTGCGACGAGATAGCGCGTGTCGTAGTTCATGATCTCCCCAACCTCGCCGGGCATCACGTAGTTGCGTTTCACGAGTGCAGACACGCGCTGGTACGTCAGGGCGGAGATCGAGCCACAGGGGATCCCGCTCTCGGACCGGGACTCCGCTGCCGAGCCGACGAAGCTCAGCGCCTTGCCATCGAAGAGCCCGGGGTGGGCGCGACCCGCCCGGGCCAGCCACAGGCGCATCGCCATGGACAGGCCGCCGCACCAGCTCTTGGTCACCGGCACACGCTTCGCTTGACCCGTGGTGCCGGAAGTGGTCCCGAAGAAAAGTGGACTCTCCCGCGTCAGCACGTGTTCTTCCCCAGCCAACATCCGGTCGACGTAGGGGCGGAACGCTTCATAATCGCGGACGGGAACGGCGTCGGCATAACTCGCAGGGTCACTCAGGTCAGCGAAGCCGTGTCGCCTCCCGAACTCGCAAGGAACGTTGGTGCTCAAGATCTGCGAGAGCGTTCGGAGCTGAACCCCCTTTGGGTCGGCGCTCGCCTGGGCGATCCGCCGATCGGGCTCGCGGCCCCGCGCGGCCACAAAGGCGCTGCAGAGCGTGCTCATGACAGGCTCCACTCGCTCTCGGCGGATCTGTCGAGCCGCTTGTGAACCACTTCGACCAACTTGGGCGTATTCATGTGGGTTTCTCCCTTTACCGACCTCCTGCGCGTCTAGTCAACAACAAGATGTGGCAGACCGGGAGAGTTCTTTATACGTCGGATGACGTAGCAATAGCCGTCAGATTACGTAGCGGTGCACCCACGTATTTCTGCGACTTGCCGAATGGCAGGGGGGGGCTTCAACTGCGAAACGTCCAGCGCTTGAAGAGGATGAAGGCGACAGGAGTCACGATCAGCAGCGCCAGCGCCTGACCGAACGTCGGGTGGAGACCCGCCACATCGACGAGGACCACCAGCACGGCGACTGTCAGCCCGGCAACGGCGAGGCCCACGATCAGGTAGCGGACGTAGGCGCTCCAGAAGCCGGCGTGCCCGAGGCGAAACGTGAAGTACCGGTTTCCGAAGTACATCAGAACGTTCGAGATGAAGTAGGCGGCGACCGAGGCGACGACGTACCGCACTCCGCCCTCGAAGAGCGCCGCGAAGGCGAGGAGATTCACCACATAGCCGCCCACTCCGACCAGCACGAACTTCAACGGCTGGCCGACTCGGGTGCCAAGCTGCGGAATGGACTCTTTCATCGGGCGCCCCGGCGCAGATAACTCTCGACCTGACGGGCGAGGCGCCGGGAGTCGCGATTCGCCTCGAACAGCGCCCCGCGCGGCGTCTCGTTGAAGCCGATGAAGAACAGGCCCGGCACCGGGTCGGAGCTGCGCGGGTATGCGCGCTCGTCGAGGGCTTCTCGCGCATCGAGAAGCTCATCGAGGCCACTGCGGAAGCCTGTCGCCGCGACGATGGCGTCGAACTCCTCGGTGCGCCCGTCGGCGAAGACGACACCGCGCTCCGTGAGCCGGCTTGGGTCCGGGAGCACGTCGATCTTCCCGTTCTTGAGCTGCGTCAGGAAACCGACGTCGATGACGGGCGGTCGGCGCGCGGTGAACGGGCCCCAGGCTTCCGGGCCGATCCCGTAAACACTCAGGTCGCCGTTGGAGAACCGCCGCAAGGCCGCCCCGAGCCGATCGACCAGCTTCGGTGGAAACGGCGCGAGCAGGATTCCGAGCATCTGAACCGGAATGCCGACGATCTCCCGCGAGGTGATCGCGGGCGACGTCCGAACCGCGATAGCGACGCGGGCTGCTCCCGACTCGACGAGGTCCGCCGCGATCTCCGCGCCGCTGTTTCCGATTCCGACGACGAGCACGCGCTTTCCGGCGTACAGCTCGCCACACCGGTAGTCGGCGGAATGTTCGATCGTGCCGCGGAAGGTCTCCGTTCCCGGCCAGGATGGCAGACGCGGGATTCTGTGCTTCCCCGTGGCGACGACGACGGCGCGGGCCTCCAGATTGCCGCCGTGCATTTGGAGGGCCCAGCCCGGGCCGTCTCCAGCTCGCCGGATTTTGGCGAGCTTCCGGTTGAGCACAACCCGCAGCCCGTGGTGCCGCGCGTAATCCGCGAGATAGAGCGCATAGTCGTCCTTGGGGACGTAGCGCGGCAGGTTGCGCGGCAGCGGGTGGTACGGCAAACCGGACAGTGCACGGGTCGTGTGCAGGTGCAGCCTGTCATAGCGCCGAGCCCAGGTGCCGCCGATCCGCCCGTCACCCTCGAGGATCAAGGGGTCGAGCCCGCGTCGCTTCATAGCGGCGCCGGCGGCCAGGCCCGAGGCGCCTGCCCCGAGGACCGCCACGTCGACGTGCTCAGTAGGAGGCATGGTAGCTCCCGAGCGTGTGGACGAACGCTGCCAGAACGAAATGGAAGACGATCGGAATGGCACCGCCCGACCAGCGCTGCTCCGGCCTTCTTCCCATGCGGACGGCGTACCGAATGACCATGGCACCGACGTACACGTAGCTGAACCAGATGAGCGAGAAGCCCAGGACGCCGTGCGGCTGGGCCAAGAATCCGGCGTCCCGCGTCAGGTCCCGGGCGATCCAGCCCATCACGGCCAAGAAGAGAATCTGGGTCGGAAGCAGAAGCCGGTACGGCGTGAGGTTCCACTGCTCCATCGGCGGCAGCCAGCGCGGGGCACGGACGACGACGACGACCTGCCCGAGGACCCGTAGCAGGAAGAGAGCGAGGAAAATCCAGAGGAACATGCCGGCAAATCGCGGGTCGACCTCTGACGCGACGGTTCGGATGCGGAAGACCGCCACCGCGCAGGCCGTGAACACGAGCGTGGCGAGGAGCACCGCCTCGGTCACGCGCGGTGAAGCCTCGGCGCCTCGATCAAAAAAAGATCGGTCAGTCGTGATCGCGGTTTCTCGAGTCGATTTCTTCCATCGTCACCCACGCCAGGGCCTTCGCCGCGGCGTACCGGTACGCCCGTTCCCGAAACGCTTGGAAGCTCACTGCAGAGGCCAGCAGGCTCACCATGAACACCTGAGAGCGGATGATCGGGAAGGGTCCGAAGGACCCGGCGCCGTCGAGGGCGGCGACGGGAGCCCAGAACGGGAGGATGAAAGCCAGGACTGCCAACGGGATAATGAATCCCCGAGCCATTCGGTACTGTTCGCGATACACCTGGATCGTCTCGTAGACGTGGGGTGCGCGGATCATAACCTGGTACTCCACGCCGTGCATGAACATACCTGCCCTCCACGCGCGGTTGTGAATGCCTTCCTCTTCGTCCCACAGGTCCGCATAGGTGGGTCCCCCCGGCGAGGGATAAATCCCGCCCAGGGCCGCCAGGCGGTTTTCCACCGCCCCGCTCGCCAAGACGTCCAGGGTCCACTGATTCTTCTGCTTGTGGAGGAGCCCTCGCGAGATCGTGTGCATGACGATCCCCAGCGCGAACGACACCGTCAGGAGGGTCACGAGGACGAACACTGCCTGACTCCCGGTCCATGCCGGGATCTCTTCGACGTTGAACGTCGGTGACCATACATCGGCCAGCACCAGCAAGACCATCGAAGTGAACAGGCCAGGGACCAGCGTCGTGACAGCCAGATAGAATGGTCGCATCGATCGGACTCCGAAGAGGGGTGGCGAAGTCTGCTCAGTAGGCCGCGAGGCCTCGAACTTCATGGACTCGCATGCCATAGATCTACTATAGGCCTGAGGCCGCCGATGCCGAAATAGTTTCTTCCTCTAACCACTTCCTCTCAACGTCCGTAGCCCTCACGTAGTCTCTGTGGAAATCGAGAGAATCTCTACCCCTCGAGTTCCTCTCCGGGCGCTCTGTCCTCCCGGTGCCTCTCGATGAAGTCATCCGTCCCGGCGGGGAGCAGGAGGCTGTCTGCAATCGCCGCGATCTCTTCGGCTTCCTCCCACGCCCGCTCGAGCCGCCACAGCTCGCCGTCGAGCGCGCGCCGCTCCTGCTCCTCGTGGAGGGCCATCTCCAGGGCGAGCTTCGTGGGTCCGGGCATCTTGTTCACGTATCCCGGAATGCCCTTCTTGTCCTTGTAGCGGTTTCCGGAAACCACGTAGGAGAGGAAGTCGTCGGGGTGACCGTGATGCTCGATCTCCGAGACCGCAGTCTGGACCGTCTCCCTCTTGCCGCCTCTGCGGTTCATCTTCGGGATGATCTGGCCGATGAGGCGCTCCGCCTCCTCCCCCTCGAACCACTCCTTCTTCTTGCCTCGGCGTATCTCTAGGGAGAAGCCGTGCCCGTCGGTATCCGAGCGGAGACGCGTACCCAGTAGGTCGGGATTCTTTAGCTTGATGACCCGGCCGCCGTCGGTGCGGAGCTTGGCCAGTGTGCGCCCGTTCACCCACAGGTTCACGAAGTTACCGCTCTGTGCCAGCAGCGCGCCGCTGAGCACGCCAGCCACAGCGCCGCCGACGACGATCCCGCCGATCACCACGGCACCACCCACGCCGTAGATCATTGCACGTTTGCGACGGCGGCCAAACTGATCTCCGTAGCGCCAAGCCGCGAACTCCGGCCTCATGGGCCGGCCGATCCGCACGAGTTCGAGCCCCTCCGGGTGCTTTGCCAGGCCCACGTTCTCCGTCGACACGCGAATTCGAGTGTCCCTGAAGAGCCGCTCGCAAGTCTCCACGGCCTCCCACCGCTCCTCGAGCGGGGAGAGGTTCCAGCGCTCGCACTTGCGGCAGACGACCCAGAGACGGCCCCGCCCCGCGTCGAAGGCCAACCGACGACCTACGGGGAAATGCTCGACCACCTCGTTCGTACCGAGTGGGCGGTTGCAAAACATGCAGGTCTTGTACATCGCGGGTCCGAGAGAGAGGGGTGACGATCACCTCTACTACAGAGCCGAAGGCACGAGTGTTCACCACGTCCGAAGTCAACGGCGACCCTGGGGTATGACACGTCGGAATCGCCACTCGCGTGATGGAGCCTGCTCGGAGACACCTTGGATCTTCGACCTACTTTATTCTCCGCGTTGCGGGTCCTGACGCGATTTTCTCGTGCAGCACCCCCCCCGCCGTTGGTATATTTTAAAGATGCCCAAGCGCACTCCACCGCACACGACTGTCGTCGACCAGGTCCCCAAGGCATTCCGCCTGGAGAGCATCAAGAGCCGGATCGTGGGCCTCGCCTTGCTGGCCACGCTGATTCCGTCTCTGGGCATGGCCTGGATCTCGTACGTCCAGAACCGCGCGGCCCTGACCGACAAGATCGCCGAAGAGCTGCGGAGCGTGGGTGCGCAGACCGCACGCGAGCTCGACCTCTGGTTCAAAGAGCGACTCTATGACGTCCGGGTCTTCGCGAGCTCCTACGAGGTAACCGAGAACATCGAGCGCGCTCGACAGACGGACGGGGGCGGTCAAGCGGGCGCTCGGCTAAACAACTACGTCACGTCGGTCGGGGAGCGGTTTCCGGACTACGAGGAGTTGATCGTCATCGACCGGGAAGGCCAGCCGCTCGCAACGAGCGCCGAGCACGCGGGCGACGTTCATCTCCCCCCCGGCTGGCTCGATCGTGTGGCGGGAGGCCAGGTGGTGGTCGCGGATGCATACTGGGACGAGCGGCTCGGCCAATCGCTCATGACCATTGCGGTCCCGGTCACCGCTGACGACCGCAACTTCGTGGGCGCGCTCGTCGCCAACGTTTCGTACCGGGCCGTGCTGACCACCCTGCTGGTCTTCGCGCCGGGCGATTCGGGCGACTTATACGTGATCGCCCCGGAGGGCGCCGAGATCGTCAGCTCACGTGGTGACGAGCGGCCGCGCGCCGGGCGGAGGCTCTCGTCCGCCACGACGGAGCTCCTTTTCGCCAACGAGAGCAGTCCCGTCAGATACGCCAATCGTGAGGGAAGCGAGGTCATCGGAACCCTGGAGCGGGTTCCGAGCTTAGAGTGGGCGGTCGTGGCGGAGATCACGGCGGAAGAGGCCTACGCACAGGTCAAGCAGCTACGCGACATGACTGCCCTACTCGTGATGGGGCTCCTGGTCGTGGTCGGCTTCATCGCGTACTGGCTGGGCCTGCTGATCGTGCGCCCGCTGGATCGGCTGACCACGGGAGCCACGGAGGTTGCGGAGGGAGACCTCGACGTGGATCTGCCCGTGGGCAGGGGTGAGGTCGGGTACCTCACCGAAGTGTTCAACGGGATGGTCGACCGCCTGAGAGAGGGACGGCAGCAACTCGAAGAGCTGCTGGTCACCGATCCACTCACCGGGATCTCCAACCGCCGGCACCTGATGGAGACGATGAAGAATGAAGCGCGCCGCTCGCGCCGTTCGAAAAAGTCTTTCGCGATCCTCATGGTGGATGTCGACCATTTCAAGAAGTTCAACGACACGCACGACCATATCGCGGGAGACGAGGCCCTCAAGGCCGTTGCAGAGGTCCTGCAGGGGGGGACGCACGAGATCGATCACGTGGCACGTTACGGAGGTGAAGAATTCCTGGTCGTGCTGCCGGACACGGACATCGCCGGCGCGGTCAGGGCAGCCGAGCGGATCCGGGAGCGGCTTGCCAAGCGCAGCGTGGCCGTCGGGGAGCGGTCGGTCAAGCTGACCGTGAGCACCGGCGTCGCCCAGTTTCCCATCGACGGGGATTCACCCGAAGATTTGGTCCTTTCGGCAGACACGGCGCTCTACCAGGCCACCCGGAACCTGTCAACGACAATGGGACACTCTACGGGATTAATTAGAGAGCAATATCCTGTGTGGTGAGGGAAGGGATGGGAGGATTGATGTAGACGGCCTCCGGGAGCGGTTTGGGCTTCGGCACACCTGTGACGAAGCGTTCGGGATGAGCGGCCCATGCTTCGCGGAGCACGGATTTCCTGCCGGCAATGACCTGATCGGCGTTCCCGAAGTGGACCTGCTCGGGGGTTAGCATCGAGATACCGCCATGGCGGTGCTCGGCATTGTACCAGCGGAAGAACGATCGACACAACGTCTTGGCCTGGCCCTGATCCCCGAACCGCCCGGGAAACGAGGGATGGTACTTCAAGGTTTTGAACTGAGCCTCGGAAAACGGGTTGTCATCCGACACCTGAGGCCGGCTCAACGAGCGAGTCACGCCGAGGTCAGCGAGAAGTTGAGCGGTGCATTGGCTCGTCATTGGAGCTCCCCGATCCGAGTGCAGGGTCAGGACCCGGGGCTGGACGCCATGCTTCAGGCAGCTCTGCTGGATCAACCGGCCGGCCAGGGCCGAGTTCTCCCGGTCCGCCACCATCCAGCCCACGACGTAGCGGCTGTAGATGTCCATGATGACGTAGAGGTAGTAATAGCTCCACTTCTTCGGCCCGAGTAGCCGCGTGATATCCCAGGACCACACCTGGTTCGGCGCCGTGGCCATCAACTCGGGCTTCTTGTACTCGGGATGGGTGCGCTGCGCCCGGCGTTCCTGAACCGGCACCTCGGAGGCCAGAACACGATACATCGTGCGTTCGCTGCACAGGTAGACCTCTTCGTCGAGCAGCGTGGCCACCACCTCGGCGGGTGAGCGGTCCACGAACCGCTCCGAACACAGCGTGTCGAAGACCTCGCCTCGTTCCGTCTCGCTCAATGCCCGGGCGGGCGTCGGGCGGGGCTGCCGTTGCCCGGTCGATGGGCCTCGACGACGGTAGAACGTCGATCGGGAGACCTCGAGAGCCGCGCACGCCGGTTTTACACCGACGTGCTTAGCCAGCTCATCGGCCGCCTTCAAGAGTTCGTCCCGTCGTCGAGGCTTATCCCCAGCAGCCCCGCAACTTTTCCCTGCACGTCGATGATCAGGTGTGCCTTCCTGAGCTCATTCTCGAGCCGTGCGTTTTGCCGCTCCAGCTTGCGTACCTTCTCATCCAGCGGATTCCGCTCCGGCTTGCGGCCGCGTTTCTTCGACAGGGCCTTCAGCGACCCGCTATGCGCCGCCTTGCGCCACGTCGTCAGGTGCGACGAGTACAGGCCCTCGCGCCGCAGGAGCTGACCCACCTCGCCGGGCTCGGTGCACCGGTCCGCTTCTTCGACGATCCGCAGCTTGTACGATGGACTGAACCGCCGGCGTAGCGGCCTATCTACTACCTCCGGGTCCGCAGGAGCTGCCGCGCTTCGCTTGGCCTCCCCGATTCCAGGGGCACTACCATTCTCTTCCATTCTCTCTCGCAGTCCCAACATGTTCGTTTTCTCTGCCTTCGCCCTACTCTAATTCTTTGCGTGCTCCGTGTCTCACGTACGTTGGCAGAGAGGGAAACGGCGCGGACGTGACCGGGTGGTGCGTGTGAGTCGCCGCCGATCGACGACTGGAGCAACGGCACCGAAGAAGGCATCGAGGAAGACTTCGACGAAAAGTCGGACGAAGAGTACGACGAAAGGTACGACGAACAGTACGACGAAACGTACGACGAAACGTACGACGAGGAGTAAGAAGAAGGCTGCGACGAAGAGGACGAGAAAGACTACGAAGGCAAAAAAAAGGTTCTGACGTAACTACCGGCCACCGTCGCTCGGGCTCGTAACGAGGTTGTGGAAAATCCAGCCATCCCGTCCCTCGTCGTCCGTGATCCGCACCCACTGCTGCGTATACGAGTGCCCCACCAGCGGCGTTGCAGGATCGAGCGTAAAGAGCACACGAAATCCGAGCCCCGGCCCCGTGCGCACGTTGCTGCGCCGCGCCGTTGCCAGCGGCACCGGCAACGCGAACAGTACTTCCGTGGGCCGCCGGTCCCCCTGCCTTTCGCTGGTGAGCCGGAACTCTCCCGCACGGGCCGCGCTGCGGGCCTGGCTCGCCAGGTAAAGCGCACCACCGTAGTTCTCATCGCCGAACTCGGTTGCGCTGAGCATTAGGAGGTGGCGCGCCTCGATGGATTCAGGCACGTCGTCATCCCCCGCAGCATCGGTAACGGCCTGCACTCCGATTTCGGCTTCCGCCATTGCCGACGCCGCTTCGGCACGACTGGCCAAGGTCTGCAATCGCGCCATGGCGCGCACGGCTTCTCGTCGCGCCGCATCGAGTTGACGTTGGAGGTTTTCCACCTGGGCCGTGCGCTCCAGGAGTTGGAGCTGCCCGGTGGCGACGCGCTGTTGGAGCTCCGGATCCGCGCGAACCTCTACGGTGTCGACCACCACCCTCTCGGGTGCCCGTGTCCCTAGCCGTGCGCCGCTGGCGCACGCCGCCAAGGATACGCTGCACGCGCTGCACAGCACCCATCGGAATCGAAAAGCCAGGTGGTTCCTCATAACAAAAAGATGTGCACGCCCGGCCCACACCGCCATGAAATTGTTTCGCTTGGACGAGCCGAGCGGTGAGATCGAAAACAACTCGAGGCCGCCCGTTGGCCGCCAACCGGCCTCCGATTGGCTAAATCGTTTGGCCAAACCGTGCCGATTTGGTCACTTTTCCCGATCCTTGTCGGGCGGAAGAGGCCGAAAGCTCCTGATTCGCCCCCGATTTCAGCTTTTTTCGGGGTTCCAGACCCCACCGTGCCTGGCACGAGCTTTGCGATGAGTTAGATGACGGCTCTCCGAGGGGGTGTGCAAGCGAACGCGCCTCGAACGTCCCCCTCTGAGATAGCAGCAAAGATAATTAGGGACCTGGAGGCGACGGTGCGGAAGATCTATCTACTGGGACTGCTCTACGTTGGCTTGAGCTTGGTGTACCTCATGGCGGCCGGGGACCCAGATGTGGTCCTTGATGATCCTCCCTTCACGGTCACCATCAACGTCCAGGGCGGGTCCAACGAGGGCCCCGTGGAACCCGTGGACGCCGTGGGCTGGTTCCGCACCATGAAGGCCTACTGTAACCCGGTGGAGGTGGATACCCGGCTCACATGGAGTCCGGCTCCCTCATCCGCCGACGGCACCGCGTACGAGGCCGCTTGTTTTGCACTCGCCGGGCGCATCGACTCGGCCCGGGACCGGATTCTCCAACTGCCCGAGGATCAGCGGTGGAACGCGGCCGGGGTGGTATTCAATGTCGGACATCCGGTTGCGGACGCCGGTGACGACCGTGCCGCCGGCCCCATCATGGAGCTGGTGGTGGAGTTTTGGCCTAACCATTACATGGCCCTCTATCACGCGGGGGCCGCACGCTACGCCCTGGGCGATCATTCGCCCGCCCATCGGTACCTCGTGAGCTTCCTCGAGCACTACGCATCCGACGATGGCTGGCGTCGGAATGCCCTGAGCATGATCGCGGAGATCGAGGCCCGATGAGGGATGCCCCGACTTCAGTGAGGGAGGTCGGCTCCTGCGTTCTTTGCAGCGGTCCCGACAGCCTCGACCTTGCGGTCTGCCTCGATTGCGCGAGTCGCACGGGGGACGGCCTCGTGTTCGTGCGTCAATCCATCCGGAAGGCTGAGCGCGCGAGGATCGTCGAGCATCTACACGGAATCCTACCGCCAGGGGTCGAGTGGGAAGAGTTCAAGTTGGCTGCCAAGGGCTATTTGCCGCTGGCTTCGGTGCCTTTCCCTGCTGCCAAGCAGGTTCTCGAGGCCTTCGCCCGCAAAAGTGTGCCGGCCCAACTCATTCCGAGGCGTTGGGGGGTGGCTCCGATTCCGCCGGGCCTCGGACTCGTGCTCTTGTCCGTGTTGATGGCGGGCACCCTGGTAGGTCTCGTTTCGGGTCAACTACTCTTCTTTGGGAGCGCCCTTTACGCCGGCCTTCTCTGGATTCTGGCCCAAATCCATCTCCGGAGACCGGCCGCGTGCGCGGGCAAAAGCGATCCTTGGCTTCCCCGCGACGTCGAGGAGCGCTTGGTGACGGCTCTCATGAGCTTGCCCGTGGGGACCCCGCGCACGCTCCTTTCGGATGCGGTTCGCCTCGGACGTCTCCTGTGGGAGAGAGCGAGGGTGACCGAGGACGTCGACATCGTACAGGACACATCCGAGCTCCTGGCTCTCGCCGCCGACGCCGCCACGGATCTGGCGCGGGTCGAGGAGGCCCGCCGGGTCATGGCGGGCCAGAGAGCCGAGGGCGCGACGGCACCCGTCTCAGATACAGGGGCCCTGCAGGCCATCGAAGCCTCTCGTCAGCGGCTCCACGACCTCCTCCTCGACACGGTTCGGGCCATGGGCGGCGCCAACCGACGTCTGCCCGAAGCCGGGGGCCAAGCCGCCGAGCTGGCCCACCTGGCCGACGCCATCGAGACCAGTCGCGTTGCCCAGGCGGGAGCCGTCGCCGAAGTGGAGCGGCTGCTGGTGTCCTGAGTCAGAATTCCAGCGAGTTTGGTGGGGATTTGCCATCGCGTGTTTCAAGGCTGTAATGTGTGGGTCCCGTCACGCGAATCCGAGTGGATCGATCCTCCATTCCCCTACACAACGACGCAAGGAGTCAGTGATGAGCAGCCCTGAGATGAGCTCTAGCGATACCCCCATCGACAACGGCGTGAACGTCCAAGCGCTGCTCGACGCACGGAAAGCGCTGGCCGAGGCGCCTGAGGCCGCCGAGTTCCAGTGGCGGGCGAAGTGTGAGTGGGTGGAGGGCACCCGCAGTCGCTCCACAGTGGAGGGATTCTTCGGACTCGGCGAGGAGCAGAATCACAAGAGTGAATTCACCTTCGACGCCGACCACCCCGAGGTCTTCGCGTCGGAAGACCGTGGTGCGACGCCGGTCGAGATCGTGCTGGCCGGCCTGGCGAGCTGCCTCACTGCCGGCATCGCGTCCGTCGCCCAGCTTCGTGAGATCCAGCTGCATTCCGTCACCGCGACCGTCGAGGGTGGGATGGACATCCAGGGCATCCTCGGCATGGACAGCGACGTACGGAACGGTTTCCACGGTATCAAGGTGACCTACACGATCGACGCAGACGCAACATCCGACGAGATCAAGGCGATCGTCGCCCAGTCGCAGAAGCGGTCGGCCGTCTTCGACGCGATCACGAACCCAACGAACGTCACGATGGTGTCCCGCTGACAGTTGAAGGTGGTGGCTCCGGAGAGTCTCCTTGTTAGCCTGCCTTTCTCATTTCGGCAACCGGTTCATGGTCGTCGAGGTGGGCCCTGAGCATCCAGAGCTGGTCGTAGCCGATGATCCTCCGGTAGCTCTTCTCGGTCTCCACGAACGAGGCCGCAGCCCAGCGCAAGGCCATCGCTCCGTTCTTCCAGTTGGTCACCCTGCGGGTCTTCTGTCTTACGCCCGAGTGGGTGCTGTCGATCAGGTTGGTCGAGCCCAGGCACTTCCTCAGCCGCGGCGGGAGGCCGAGCCGGTTGATCGTGAACATCTCGCTGAGGCCTTCGCGTAGGCTGGCCGAGGCCGAGGGGTGGTCGCGCTCGAGCCATCGGGCGAGCTGCTCGAGCTTCTGCTCGCCCTGCTTCGCGTCCAGCTTCATCGCCGCCCGGAACGCCGCCTTCACCTGAGGATGCTGATCCTTCGGCAGATGACCCAGCACGTTGCGGAGCTTGTGGTTGCGGCAGCGCTGGATGGGGTGACGTTGGCCGAACACCTTCTCGATCGCCTTCCTGAGCGCTTTCGAGCCATCGATCACGAACAGCCGCCGCCTGCCCGGGTCCAGGCCGCGCTCGACCAGATCCTCTAGGAGCGCGCTGGTCACCTCGGCGTTCTCACTCGCTCCTTCCCTCACGCCCAGCACGTGCTTCTTTCCGTCTGAGTCCACGCCTACCGCAGCAAGCACGTGGTGCGAGCCCATCTGGATCCCGTCCAGGTAGATCACCAGGAGGTCCCACGCATCCAGCCGGCGCTCCATCAGCTCCTTCAGCACGCGCTCCGAGGCCTCGACCGTCTCACGGCTCACCGCCGACTTGCTCACCCCGACCGTGTCGGCCATCTCACCGATCACACGGCCGTACTTCCGCGTGCTCACCCCCGCCATCAGGACCTCGAGCATCCGATCCGCCACGGCGCCCGGTCTCCGCATCGCTGCGTACGCCGGCACCTCGACCTCGCCACCCTCCCCGGCGCCCCGGCGCCTGAGCCGTGGCCGCTCCACACGCACCTTCCGGTCCGACAGGTAAACCACACCACCCTGCCGGCCATACCACACCGTGTCGTCTTCCGCTCGTGACCGACCTGCCTGCTTCACGCCTGCCACACCCTCGGCGCTCATCTCCAGCACCGCTTCGATCGTCGCTCGTCCCATCACCTGGATGACTTCGTCGATCGCGACCTCCGTCTGCTCCACGAGCTCAAGCATCGGAAGCAGAAACTGCCCCTCCCGCTTCAGGAACTCCCTGATCGCGCGCTTGTCCGCCCGATCCCTTACCTCGTACGTTCTCTTCATCGTGGTGGCTCCGTGTTGGGGTTTTTGCCTACCCGAGCCTATCGGCCCGGGACCCCCGGAGCCACCACTTTTCTTTCTCCCCTATCAGGAACCTTCAACTACGGTTGGGACAGCTTCAACGTCACGGTCGAAGTCAACTGACCCGGGAAAGCGGGATTCGAGGACAGGGTCCCGCCCGCACAACTACGGTCGTCATCGGGGCTGGCCACGCCGGTTTGGCCATGAGCCGCTGCCTCGCCGACCGCTCGATCGACCATGTGGTCCTCGAGCGGGGTGAGGTGGCCAACACCTGGAAGACCGAGCGGTGGGACTCGCTGCGGCTACTGACGCCCAACTGGCAGAGTCGATTGCCGGGCTACGGATACGAGGGCGACGATCCTGACGGCTTCCGCACCATGCCCGAGACGATCGACTTCATCGAGCGGTACGCCGAGGTGATTTCGGCCCCGGTCCACGCCGGAACCACCGTGACCGCGGTGCGCGGTAGCGGCGAGGGCTACATCGTCGCCACCGACCAGGGCGATTGGCGATGCCGGACGGTCGTTATCGCTAGCGGAGCGTTTGCCATCCCGCGAATCCCGGCGGTCGCGGAGGCGGTGCCGTTCTCGATCGCGACGCTCACGCCGAAGGAGTACCACAACCCGGACCAGCTCGAGCAGGGTGGCGTGCTGATCGTCGGCGCCTCGGCAAGCGGCACACAGATTGCCTCAGAGATCCACCGCTCGGGTCGGCCCGTGACACTCGCCCTGGGCGAGCACATCCGGGCGCCCCGCGTCTATCGGGGAAAAGACATCAAATGGTGGATGGACGGAGCCGGGGTGCTGGACGAGTTCTATACCGAGGTCGACAACATCGACCGGGTTCGGAACGTGCCATCGCTTCAGCTCACGGGCTCCGACGACCGTCGCACCCTCGATCTCAACTCCCTGACGGACATCGGCGTGAAGCTCATAGGTCGTCTTGCCGGCATCAACGACGGTATGGCCCAGTTTTCGGGTGCGCTGCGGAACCTGTGCGAGATGTCGGACCTCAAAATGAACAGGTTGCTCGACAGGATCGACGATTGGGCGACCGAAAACTCCCTCGACGACGCGGTCGATCCACCGCACCGCCTCGAACCCACCAGGGTCGAGGCTTCGCCGCCGCTCGGTATGGACCTCACGAGCGGCGAGATCCGGACCATCCTTTGGGCGACCGGGTTCCGCCCCGACCACTCCTGGCTCGACGTCCCAGTTCTCGACCGCAAGGGCCGCATCCGGCACGACGGTGGCGTGGTTGAGGCTGCCGGGATGTATTTGATGGGCGTTCCGTTCCTCCGGCGTCGCAAATCGAGTCTCATCGACGGCGCCAGCGACGATGCCCGTGACTTGAGCGCCCACCTGGCGGCCTACCTCGATGGGAAATCTCCAGGCGCCGCTGTGCCTGAAGACAGAGTCTCGGCCGTCGGCTAGGCCACGGCGGGCGGCTACACCACAGCGGGCGGGGCCACGAACTCCTGGTCCAAGGTGCGCAGCAGGCCGACCTCGGCGTTCATCTCTCGGCTTAGGACCAGATGGTCCTCCTTGGCTTCATCCAGATCCCACTCGAACGAGGCGATGTGGTCCGTGACGTCGAGCAGACCCTTCACCAGGCCGTCCCGGGTTTCTTGATAACCGGCTAACGCGCCCTCACCGCCGTCCACCACGGCCCGGGCTAGAAGCTCGGCGTCACGCAGGGCATCGGTGATCCCGTGCGCGGTAATGGGATCCTTGAAGTAGCCTGCGTCACCGACCAGAGTCCATCCAGGTCCGGAAGCGCGTCGGAGGAAGCCGGTCGTGCCCGCGAAAGCTCGCAGCTTGCCGGAGGCCTCGCTTGCGTTGACGCTGCGCGCCAGTTCGCGAGACTTCGCTCAGCACGGCGTGGTAAAGGGCGTCGAGGCCATTCCTTCGCTCCTCTTCGAAGCGAGTCGGCGGAAGCGAAGCGAAGACGCACGTATCCCCATCATTCGTCGGGATGGATCCCACGGCGCCGCCTATGTTGTAGAGCCAGTGGAATCCCTCCCACCCCAGATCTTTCCAGTAGCCGTAGATGGAGGCGGTCGTGTGGAGGACGGTGTAGTCGAGCTCGGCTTCCAGAATCCGTGCGACGCGCGATCGGACACCGTCGGCCCCGATGACGAGATCGGCGGCCACATCGATCACGTGTTGGTCGGCTCCGGCGATGTTCGCACCGCGGATGCGGCCGTGGGAATCCCGAAGGACATCGACGACGGAGTAGCCGTAGATCACCTCGGCACCGGCTGCCAGAGCGGCGTCGCAAAGTATCGTGTCCAGGACGGTCCGACGCGGAGCATACAACCCGTCTACATCGTCCCGCTCCTTGATCGAGACTTCGATGGCCTCCTCACCGTAATGGAAGGTGGTCGTCCGGATGGTGGGGGTCTCGGCCGCCCGGATCGCATCCAGCAGGCCCCAGCGGTGCAGTTGGAGCACGCCGCCCCGCATGAGCGCGTGGGTCGACAAGGTGTCGCTGCCTCGGCTGGTAGGGTCGACCACGAGGACCCGCATCCCCTGACGGGCGAGGAGCATCGCGGTGGACGCGCCCGCGCATCGCGCGCCGGCGATGACAACGTCATAGCGGTTCCGCGTGATCGGCGACTGCACGGTGGAGGCCATAGGCCGCAACATGCGGGTCGGCTACACGGGCATCAAGCTCCGTCCACCGCCTGATCTCAGCCCGGCGTCCTGTCCCGAGTCGGGTCGGATCCCTGGGGAACGGGCCGCGCATTGGGCCGTCGGTCGGGACCCCCGGGTCTCCCGTCGTGGCGCACGCGGCGGAGTGACACACCATCCCTCATGGCCCGGAGCATTTGTCCTGCGGCGTCCGGGGCCAGAGCCCCCTCACGCACCAGTCGGCGCAGTGCGGTGGGTACGTCGAGCAAGCCCTCCTCGCCGGTGGTCCTCACGAACGCTTCCCGCATCACCTCCATGGCCCGTCCCGCGGAAACCCCGGCATCCAGCAGATCGCCCATGACCACGAGCGCCATGGGTGTCCGTGTGCCCGCTTCTCGCCCGATCGACGTCAGGGCGTCCGCCGCGACTCCGCGACGCAGGGCGTCGGCCCCGGCCACGACCCATGCCGCATCAGGGGTGCCGCCCAGGAGGCCCTGAGCCCGCTGCATCCGTCCCGAAAACTCTCGGAGCGCCGGCATGACCCGTGCGGCGGGGACCCGCTTCGCGGCCCCTTCGAGCGCCTTGTCGTACAGAGGGCCGACCGGAACTCCGTTGCGCCCGGCCTGCTCCACGACAGCTTCGATCTGTGCCGCCGCCTCGAGGGAGTAGGCCTGCCGGAGGCGGGCCACCTGATCCTGTGCGAGCAGAGCGTTCGCCGAGCTAGCGGCCAAAACCGCCGCCAGGATGAGGCTTCTCTTTACCGTCATTTCGTAAATCATCTTGAGTCCCCCCTTCACGGGACAACGATTGTAGCGTTCATCTGTCCCCAGTCGTCGCTCACTTGACCCGGGGCCCCCTCCGGCACGAACCACTCACCGTCGACCAGGAAGCCGAAGTGGTACGTACCGGCCGCCAACGGAATCTCCAGGACCCACGCCCGACCATCTTGGACCATGGCTTGGGGCTCCCAGCCCGAGAAATCACCTAGGACCTCTATGCGTTGAAGCAGGCCGGTCTTCCACACGGAATTGGGCCGCGGCTCCTCCTGACGTCGACCGTAACGCCACCACCGGTGTCGCCCCGCGCGGACCGAACCGGACCAGACGGCGACCGATGACCAGGCCTCCCTGTCCACCGGGCTCGCTTCGCACCAGCGGATCCGGGTCGGTGCGGCCGCCCACCAACCGGGCGAACCAGTTGGGACCACCCAGCGGCAACGTCACCGAGATGATTCCCGTGGTTTCGCTTCCCAGCGGCGTGTCCCACACGCTGAGGGTGGCTGTGATGAGGGAACGGTCCGTGCCGGCGCGGACCTGGAGCTCGCTCCTTCGATACGTCCCGGTCTCCGTCTCCAGGACGCCATAGGACGCCGACGTCAGCGTCCTTCCGAGCCGTAACTGCAGCTCGGGCCCCCAACCGTGGTGCCAGAGGTCTTGTGAGAACACCCTCACCGCATCAAGCCGTCGCAGCTCGACCGTGGACGTTCCCTTGCCTCCCTCGCCATAAAGGACGATGGCGACCGGTCCCACGGGAATGCGCACTTCTGGCCGCGCCACCATGGTCAGAGCCTGATAGGTGTACGGCTCGCCGACGGCAAAGCCGTACATGGACGCCGACAAGCTGAGCTGGACCGGTCCACCCGCACCGGTCACCGCCTCTCCGCCGAGAGCGAAGCTCCCCCAATCCCCGCCTATGGCGCCGGTGGTCATCCCTCCGAAGACGCCCGCGAAGACCCCACTTCCCGAGGGCGTCCAGCGATCCACCTGCAGCCCGGCCGTGAGGTAGGTCGCGGCCGGGATGTCGGTGCCCGACGGGGCAAATGCTCGGGAGCCCCCGACCTCGATGCGCACCTCACCCCCCTGGCCGAACGCACCGGCAGGGCGCAATGCGAGCGCCAGGAGAATCGCTCCCGCCGTCCGGCTGAAACATGCCCCGAGGGCGAGGCGGGCTCCGCGGGCGGAGGGTCGGGTACGCATGCTCACAGCGTCGTCGGCGGAGCGACGGCCAAGACGGCGTTTTGGTTGCCGAAGCCGTCGTCCGCGTAGCGCTGGGCTCCGGGATCGGTGACCCAATCGGTGCCGTCGATGACGAACATGTACTTGTGGAGGCCGGGCGTGATCGGGACTCGTCCGGTCCAGATCCCATCGCCATCAGCGTCCTCGAGGACGAAGTCGCTCTCCCATCCACTGAAGTCACCGGCCACGGCAACCGTCGTGGCTCCGGGGGCTTCGAGGGAAAACTCCACCAGGATCTCGGTGACGGCGACGGGCCCGAGCTGCTGCTCGACCGGTGTTCTGTTCGGTAACAGCACGACCACGGCTACGGCCGCAGCGGCCATGGCCAGGCTCGTCAGCGGGGAGAGACGGATGTTGCGCGGCCTGAGCAGCCAGTCGAAAACGCTCTCCCTGGGTGCGCTGGCCAACGCGATCTCGCTCATGACCGCATTCTCCATCCATGGCGGGGCCTGTTTCGGCTCGTCGGCCTTCATCTCTCCGGTGAGCCTTCGCCAGGCTTCAGCCTCGGCCTGAGCTTCGGGGCTGAGCTCTTCAAGCTCCCGTTCCCCGTCCATGTAGTCATTCAGTTCATTGTTCATTGGTACACCTTCAACAATGTCTGCAGCTCGTCTCGAGCGCGTAGCACCCTCATTTTCAGAGCCGACTTAGAGGCGCCCAGCAGGGTGGCCATCTCGCCGTACGATCGGCCTTCCAAGTGCTTCAACACAAAGGCCTCACGCTGTTCAGGGCTCAGCCTCTCCAACGCCTGCTGAACCCGGTCCCTCAACTCCTCTCGCTCCAGGTCCGCGTCCGGCCTCGACCCTTTTCGCCTCTCGAGGGCCAATGCCAGCTTTGCCGACGCTCCCTCTAGCGAGAGGTCGGCCCTGCGTGGACTCTTCAAGAAATCCTTACAGAGGTTCGCGGCGATCCGGAAGAGCCAGCCACCCACCCACCCGTTCGGGGTCACGGCAGCGATTCAGCTTCTGAAAGCCGCTCACCAGGGTCTTCTGCACGATGTCGGACGCGTCGTCCGGCTGGCCCACCATCCGGTAGGCGTGTCTGTACAGAACATCCTGATACCGGCGGACCAGCACGCGATACATCTCGTGCCGCCCACCCAGGACCTCCCGGACCACCTCGCCGTCGCTGAGTTCTTCCATTGACATTAAGAGAAAGTTACCGGGACCTCATACGTAAGACGAGGGAAACGTGCCGGGGGTCACATTCGTTTTCGGGGCGGGAGACGGACGGTGCACCCGAACGCCCCTGGGGAGGTTGGGAAACGGCGAACGCCGGAGGGGCTTTTCGCCCCCCCGGCGCTGCCGGTGGCGTCGGATGGTCGACGACACTGTGCCGCTCTCGGCGATATGCGGCTTCAGCCGACGATTACCGCTCCAACGACTGCGGCTCTCCAGATCAGCTGGATGCCTCTCGGATGGCCGTTCTCTATGTGCTTGACACCGGTTTCGAATGCGGCTACGGCCCGTGTCAGCAACTTCTCGAAGAACTCGTTGGGGTTGAGCTCCAACGCAGCCCTGGCGGCCTCGAGCTCGGTTTTGGCCAGGTCGATGAGGACCTGGAACTCTGAGCTGGCCACATCGGTGAGGGCACGGATTCTGTCATCCGTCACCCGATCAGGCCGGATCACCGCAGTCAGCGACACGCTCACGGCCTTGTGGCCGAAGATGATGGCCCGTCGGAAGTGACCGTTCTGGAAGGCTTCCGCAGACGCCGCAGCCAGGCGCGCGGCCGTGTCCAAGAGGTGCTGCTGGCGCTCGCTGATGTCCGTCCCGCTCAGGAGACGGTTCGCGAGCTCGACCGCCTTGTCGGCCATAGCTACCACCAACCGGGCCCCCTTCTCCGGATCGGCGTCATGACGCCTGACACGGCTCCGGTCGGTGCGCCGATGCGCATCGATGACCCGCTTACCCGCGGTCACGTCGTCGCCGCGATCGCGTGCGTCCGTCGCGTCGTCCAAGAACCGATCGACGTCTCTCGCCAAATCACTGGGTCGATCGAAGTCGTCAGTATCACCCGCCGCGAGCAGCCGGCGCACGTCCCGTACACGATCGATGAAGTCGTCCAGGCTGGAGCGGTCCCGTCCCTTCGCAAGAGCCCGGCCCAGCGCGTCCCGCGCCCGGTCGCCGAGCGAACGAACCCGCTCATAATCGCCCCGCGTCAGCTCGACGCGGGCCTCGTTGAATAAGCTATCGGCCGTAAAGATCTCGACGGAGGCCGCGGCCGTCATGTTGGCACTCATGGAGCTGGATACGTCTTGGATGAGGGCCGCGGTCAGATCGGGATCTGTAGCCATCTCGATCTGCACGTCCTCCATCGGAGGTATTTCGTCGAAGCCCAGATCGCTGGGCGTATCGGTGCACCCGCTGACGAAGAGTGCTCCCCATAAGAGGAAGATCAACATCAGGAATCCGGTGGCTCCGTTGCTGGAAGCTGGCGCTCTGTACATGGTTCTCTCCTTAAAAAAGCAGTGTGTTTCCGAATCGAGGCTGGGAACTAGACGAGGGAGGGGTGCTAAGGGTCACATTAGGGCAGCGCGGAACGCGGGCCTGGGCCCTAACGTTGAGCGGTGCTCGGATCCTCCATGTTGAGCGGTGCTGGGATCCTCAGCCCCCGTCGGGGTATTGGCTTATCGCGGCGACACGCTTCTTCACCCACTGATACGTACAGGCCGATCATGTCCACGCCTTCACCGATAGAAGAGTTTCCGTTCGGGACCCGCCTGAGCCTGGCGCACCTCGTCGATTTCTGGGAGCGCCAGGACGGGGACCCGAGCTCATTACATGCGCCCCTGGCCCGGGTGATCGTCGAGCAGCTCGAAGAAGCTTCGGAGCTCAGAGGGATCATCGACGACGACGCGGTGCTGGACAAACACCGGGAGCTCATCGACCTCATGATGACCGCCATGGTCCCGGCGGGTCGGCGCGAGGACTATTACGCCGCGGCCGGCGAACCCTTCAAGACACTCTCCCGCTGTTTCTACGAGACGCCGGCGTGGCGGCGGCTAGGGCTTGGCGAGGCCGAGCGCGTCAAGCATCAGCTCAACATGGCGCCGGAGCAGTTCGCCTTTGGAAAGCTCATGTGGGCCTACGAGTTTCTGCTCCAGGAGTGGGTGGGCGTCGAGGCGAATCTACAGCCCGGCCTCGTCATGACCGTACACGACGAGGAGGTCGGGCTGGACAGGCACTTCTCGTTGGACGTCGACCCTCGCTTCACGTCCGTGAGGCTCGTTCGGGACATCGAGAAGCCGTCCTCGGAGGATGTCGCACGCCTGCTGGCCGAGCCCACTGACATCGACCTCTGGACCGAGGTGCTCCCTCCGGATGCCTTCGAGTTCGATGGCATGACGGTGATCACGGCAGTGGACGTCACGCCCCACGAGGTGATCTCGCGACTCAAGAACGACCTCATCGAGAAGGATTCGATGGCGTCACCCGAGAAGATCGATCGGCTCCAGCATCAGCTCCGTAATCTCCTGGGTTGCCCCGAGCTCAGCCTCGGGCTGATCGCCTTCGACCGGCGGGCCGACGTCGAGGCGATCGAGGGGGCGAGGGCCGTGGGCAAGAGCCTGCTCCTCTGCGACGAGTGCGCCCCCACCTGCCCGAACCGGGCCAACTCCAGCTATGCGGGAATCTTCGAAGGCACGGACCCCGTCATCGTTCAAGACCTTAAGACGTCGGAGTTACGCACCGGCTACGAACACCATCTGCGGAAGCACAGGCACCGTAGTCTCCTTCTCTACCCGCTCCACGCCGGCGACCAACTGGTCGGGCTCATGGAGCTCGCGTCGCCCAGGCCGGGAGACCTCAACGCCTTCAACGCCCGGCGACTGGCGGATGTCGTTCCGCTCTTCGCCACCACACTCAAGCACAACCAGGACGAGCTCGAGGATCATGTGCAGGCGGTCATCAAGCGGAAGTACACGGCGATCCACTCGTCTGTCGAGTGGCGTTTCCGCGATGCCGCCTTGCGTTACCTGGAGGAAAAGGAGAGCGGTGAGGTGAGCCCCGAGCTCGAGCAGATCGTCTTCCATGACGTGTACCCGCTCTACGGGCTGGTCGACATGCGCGACTCGTCGCGGATACGGAACGAAGCGATTCGGGGGGACCTCAGCGAACAACTCCAACTGGCTCTGGACGTGATCAATGCCGCCGGGCAGATACGACCGCTTCTCGCGCTGGAAGAGGTGGGATACCGACTGGCGCAGCATCTCGACCGGATCGAATCCGAGCTCCGCTCAGACGACGAATCAGGCATCTTGGAGCTCCTCCGGCGTGACGTGGAGCCGCTATTTGGGCAACTCGACACCTATGGGAGTGATGTGGCGGAGCGCGTGACCTCCTATCGCGGGGCGCTCGACGCGGAACTGCAGCTCGTCTATCGCCGCCGCAAGGAATTCGAGCAGAGCGTGGCGGCTTTGAACGACGCCATTTCGATGACGCTGGACGCGGAGGAGGAGCGGGCCCAGACCATGTTCCCCCACTTCTTCGAGAAGTTCAGGACGGATGGGGTGGACCACAGTATCTACATCGGCGCTGAGCTCCACGAGGACGGGCTGTTCGATGAGCTCTATCTGCGTAATCTCCGGATCTGGCAACTCATGACGACCTGCCGGATCGAGTGGGAGCTCGCCCGGGTCAAGACCGACATGCCCGTTCCCCTCGAAGCGACCCACCTGATCCTCGTCCAGCATCAGCCGCTCTCGATCCGCTTCCGCATCGACGAGAAGCGCTTCGACGTGGACGGGGCGTACGACATCCGCTACGAGATCGTCAAGAAGCGCATCGACAAGGCGCGGGTCCGAGGGTCGAGCGAACGCATAACCCAGCCGGGGCAGCTCGCCATCGTGTACTCGACGGCCGGTGAGGCTGCCGAGTACAGGAGATACATCGAGTTCCTTCAAAGCAGGGGCTACTTCTCCCCAGGGCTGGAGGAGCTCGAGCTGGAGGACCTCCCGGGCATCTCCGGGCTCAGGGCGCTGCGAGTCACCATCGCGAGCAGGGGCAAGGCCGACCAGTCGGCCCTGCCGGCTCGACCCTCAGAGGGCGAGATCGAGGCGGTCCTCACCGGAGAGCAGGCCTAAGCGATCCGAGCGTCGCGCGGTCAGTCCCCGCCGGTCCAGTGCCCTCGCAGTCCCTCGCGGTCAACCTCGCGGCCTCGGAGGTAGACTCGAGAGATGGTACGCGTGTTTCGGATGTCTTCGAGTGGGTTCGCGTCGAGAATTACGAAATCTGCGGTCTTTCCGGGGGCGATCGTGCCCATCTCGAACAGTCCGAGTCGTTGCGCGGGGCGGCTGGTGGCCGCAACGATCGCCTGCATCGGCGTCATGCCCAGCCGAACGAAGATCTCCAGCTCCCGGTGGCCCGTGTAGCCGAAGAAGTGGTCCGGAACAGCGCCCGCGTCGGTTCCGAGCACGATGTCCACGTCTGCCGCCAAGAGGCGGGAAAAGGCCTCACTCAACTCCCGTTCCCGTTCCGAAGCCCTCGCGGCCACTCCTTGTGCGGCGGTGCCCCCCTGCACGGTGGCGCCCGCTGGCTGCCGTGCGTCGTAGGCTTCGCCGAGCCGAGCGGCCACCTCCGGAAGAGTCGCCTCCTGCAGGAATGGATCGTCCCCCACTCGCTCGCGGCGCAGTTCACCCAGGCCGAGATTGGGGACCAGGAAGGCTCCGGAGTCGCGGATCTGGGCGGCTAAACCGTCGTCCATCGCCGGACCGAGACGCCCGTGAAGGAACCCGGCCACGCCCGCCTCGAGCAGATCCGGCATGTCCTCAGCGTTCTGCTGGTGGACAATGACCTCGATGCCATGCGCCTGCGCTTCGTCGATGATCGCACGATAGACGTCCCGCGGCAGTTTCTTCTGGCTCCCCCCCCGATCGTCGACCCAGATCTTGATGAAGGGGATCTCCTTTGCCGAAACTTCGCGGACCGCCGTGCGACCCTCTTCCTCGGAGGCGACCCCCCTCAGAACGGTCATCCCGGTCTCCTCGGCGATGGCCAATGCATGGCCCAGGAACTGGTTGTTCGGCCCCTGCCCGGGCGGCGCCATACCGGCGCCGAAGAGGAAACGGGCGCCCTCGACCTCCCCCTCCCGCTGCGCTCGTTGGATCTTGATCGCGAGGTCTTCGGGGTCGCTACCGGCCGAGAAGACCGCGCCGAACCCGTAGTAGGCATAGCGCTCGAGGTGTTCGATCAGATTCTCGCGCGAGTAGTTTTCGGATCCCCAGCTTGTGTACCCCTCGTAACCCAGGTGCGCGTGGGCATCGATCAAGGCCGGAATGACCGTCTTTCCAGCAAGGTCGATCGAGGTGGCTCCCGGAGGCGCCGCGACCCCTCCGGTGCGCCCGACCTCGAGGATCCGGTCGCCCTCCACGAGGAGGGCCCCGTTCTCGATCATGCCGCCGTCTCCGAGGATCAGCCTGGCTCTCTCGAAGAGGAGCGTCGCGCCGGGCTGGGTGGGCACCGAAGATGCCGGGGATGCGGCCGTTCCTTCAGGGCCTGGACCGGAATCGGAGGGGGTACATCCTGCCGCAACGCACGCTGCGAGGCCGATCCCAACCAACAGGTCCCAGTTCGCCGGATTCTTACGTCTCATGCTGGGCTCCCCCTTGCGCGCTATACCGTGGACCACGTGCCGCCACTACTGCATCCCTTCACGCCCACCCTATGCCACGGTCTCGCGTGGAGCAATCCCGCCTCATTTTACACGAAGGCGCTTGCCAGCCACCAAGCATCTTCTCCTGAGCCGCCCTCCATCTTATACTGTCTCTGCGTAATTCCAATCCAGGAGAGAGTCATGATCCGTCGAATCCCTCTATTCGCCCTCGCGTTCTTCATCGCCGCGCCGCTGGCAGCTCAGACGCCCGTCGGGCTCCAGCTGCGTCTCGACCACAGCCTGAATGCGGAGGATCCGGACGACGTTCCAAACGTGACCGTGACCAGGTCGGGCGATGGTTTCCAAGTACGCACTGGACCTGCGGTCACGGCATGGATTTCCGACAACACGGCCATGGGCGCGTACACCCTCTCGGGTACCTTCACTCTCCTGGAGCCGAGCGGCCATGTAAATTACTACGGCCTCCTCTACGGTGGCGGTGACCTGGAGGGTTCGGGACAGAACTATCTGTACTTCCTGGTCGCGCAGGACGGAAGCTATCTGGTCAAGCACCGTGCCGGGAATGAAACCACGCACGACATCCAGGGACGTACGACCCACTCGGCCGTTGTGGTGCCGGACGCCAACGGGCGCTCCGTCAACGCCCTCGAGGTGCGCGTCGGCACGGACACTACCGATTTCGTTGTGAACGGCGTCGTGGTGCATTCGGCTGCCCAGAGCGGGATGGCCGGGCGCACCGACGGGATCTGGGGTGTACGGGTCAACCACGTGCTTCCTGGCATCCTCGTGGAAGGGCTGGGCATCACGCAGTAGCGCGGTTCTCGCCCCTGGCTCGTAGGTCGACGGCACACCGGAGATAGCCCCAGGCACGAAGGGGATTAGCGGAGAAGGTCCCTCGGGCCATTCTCCCACCGCCCTACTCGTACCGCAGCGCCTCCATTGGATCGATCCTGGACGTGCGCTGAGCCGGGACGTAGCCCGCTGCCAGCGCCACCCCGACGAGCAACACCGCCACCGCGATGGAGACGAAGGGATCGGATCCGTCTAGCCCGAACAGAAGAGATTCCGCCGCTCTCCCCAGGAACGACGCCGCTACCAGACCGAGCGCCCCTCCTACGAGGGTCATACGGCCTACTTGTTTGAGCACCATCCCCCTCACTCGGGGCCCGCCGGCCCCCAGTGCCATGCGGAGACCGATTTCCCTGGTGCGCTGCGTTACGGTGTAGGCCAGGACGCCGTAGAGGCCGACCGTGGCCAGCAGCGTGGCGAGGACCGCGAATGCCGCGGACAAGATGCTGATGAACCGGTCCAAGACCACGCTCTCCTTCACCTGCCGCTCGAGGGTCTTCAAGCCCTCCACCGGCAGATTCGGATCGAGTCGGCCCATCAAAGGAGGGATCGCGGCGAGGATCTGATTGGGCTCGAGCGACGTTCGCACATAGAAATTGATCGAACCCAACCCGTCGTCCTGGCGGTAGGGCCTGAAGAAGACCGGGGGCACCTCGCGTTTCACGTCCGCGTATTTGGCGTCCTGGACCACGCCCACGATCTGGGTGTCGAGCTCATCGCCCCGTCCGGACCCCATGAAACGGCCGACCGCGTCGCGGCTGTCCAGTCCGAACTTCCGGGTAAACGCCTCGTTTACGATGGCGACCTTAGGGGCGTTAGCCCCGTCCGATACCGTAAACTCCCGACCTGCCAGAAGCGGCATCCCTAGCGTGCTGAAGTAGCTCGGCCCGATCTCGTTGAGGCGCGAGCTAGCGTCGATGTCGGGGCCCGACTCGAAACCCTCCACCCGCACTCCGCTGCCCCAACTGCTGCCGGCCAGGACAGGCACGAGCGCGGCCGAGACACCCGCCACCCCCGGGATCGCCGCCAACTCTTCCTCGGTTCTTTCGAAAAAAGCCAGCGAACGCTCGGGCTCGTAGCCGTTGAGCTCCGGTGAGATCGCGAAGGTGACTACGTTCCCCGTGCGGAGCCCGAGATCGATCTGGCTAACGTTCACGAGGCTCTTGATGAACAACCCCGCCGACGCGAGGAGCGTCATTGAAAGGGCGAGTTGAGCCGTTACCAACGCGCTCCGGAATCGGGCTGCGCCGCGGGCGCCGGAGGGCTGGCCGGTGTTGGCCTTCAGCATCGTCACGAGATCGGGGCGCGTGCTGTGTAGCGCGGGATAGAGGCCGAAGAGGAGGCCGGTACCCAACGACAGGACCCCGGTGAAGACCAGCACCGCCGGACTCAACTCCAGGGCCAACATGTTGGCGCCTTCCGGAGGAAGGAGGGTGCCGATAAGCGCGAGCGTGGCTTGAGCCACAAATAGGCTGGCCACACCTCCAAGCATGGCGAGCAGGAGCGACTCCGTAAGAAGCTGCGCCAAAAGGTGACGGCGTCCGGCACCGAGTGAGCCGCGAATCGCCATCTCCTGGCCGCGGGCAGCCCCCCGGGCCAGCAATAGGTTCGCGATGTTCGCACACGCGATCAGGAGCACGACGCCGGTGATGGCCAGGAGCAGATTGAGGGGGGTCCCCGCCTCACCTTGGATCTGGCTCTGCCCCCGGGCCCCCGGTGCCAGCGTGATCTGTTTGGCCCGGAAACGCTCAAGCGTCGGAGCACTCATGCCGTCCTGGAGGGGTGCCTCGACCTCATCGAGGATGGCCGAATAGGTGGTGTTGATCTCCGTGGCCGCACGCTCGATCGTGACCCCGGGATTCAACCTGGCGAAGAGGTATGCCCAATAACTGCGCCGGTTGTCGAAGCCGGTGAAGCCCGGGTTCATGAGTCCCCGCATCGAAATCGGTACGAACACGTCCGATTCCAAGCCGAGCGTCGTCCCGTCGAATCCACGAGGGGCCACACCGACGATCGTCATCGCGTGTCCGTTAATGATGATCGATTGGTTGAGCACTCCCGGATCGGAGCCGAGCCGATTCACCCAATAATCGTGGCTCAGAACCGTCACGAAGTTCTCGCCGACGGTCTCGTCGTCTCCTGGATCGAGCAGGCGGCCCAACGCCGCTCGAAGGCCGAGCACCGGAAAGTAGGATCCGGACACGAGCATTCCCTGTCCGCTCGAGGTCTGACTCGAATGCGCCAGGTTCGCGTCGAAATCTCGATGGGCCGCGATCCCCGAGAATCCGCTCTGGGCGCGCTCGAGGTCACGGAACATCTCGTAGCTGAAGATCTCCTCGCAGGCGCCTGCCTGGCTACACGAGGTCATGCCCGGGTTGGGGCCGGGGGCGGCCAGGTTGACGAGCTGCCCCGGTGCTTCGACGGGCAGGGGCCTCAGCAGAATCTGATCAAAGAGCGAGAAGATCGCCGCGTTCGCGCCAATTCCCAAAGCGAGCGACAGTACCGCCACGGCCGTGACGAAGGGCGTCTTGGTGACCGAGCGCAGAGCGAGCTTCAGCTGAGACATCAAGAACCTCTTGGAGCGTTGGGAATCGGAGCGCGCTAACAGGTTAGACGGGTAAGTAGCTCGGAGGGTTTCAAGTGTACTTCGGACTGCGGGCTGCTAACGCTGCCGAAAATGACATTCACCGCCGGACGGCGTACAACGGTTCTATGATCTGTGGATTTCGCGAAGGTGGCGTCTGGCAAATGGCTCTTTCTAACGTCTACAAGTTCAGCCAGTAATTCATCTTGATCAGGAAGATGTCGTCGGAGGGGAGCCCGAAAAGCTCCCGGGCGTCGTAGCCGAGGTCGAAGAGCCCGACGTCGAGGGCGCCCGTTTCGTCGAATTCGGATGCCCGGACCCTGACCGCCCGGCTCTGTTGCCAGACCAGGAAGAGCGTCGAGCCCGGGCTCCACTCCCAGCGCAGGACGGCGTTTCCGAGAAGGCTTCTGAAGTTGAAACTCCGGTCGCTGACCGTGAACGGCGGGGCCGCGCCCGGGCCGTCGGGGTCGATCAGGTAGTCCCCGTCGGGCTGACGGACGCTGGTGCCGATTTCCTCACCGTACGTCGAGAATCTATACGTGTCGGGCTCACGGAATTCTGCCAGGTCCCCATAGTCACCGCTGGAGATGAGCGGCTGTACGTATATCTGCAGGGTCAGCCTCGGTGAGAACGTGACGTTCATGCGGGTCTCCAGTGCGACCGTCGTTTGATCGAGGGGCGCGAAGACGTAGCGCTCTCCGAAGGTGCTCGTGGCCAGGGGATCGCTTGTCGAGGTGACGTACTGCGCCTGCGTACGACTGCGCGTCAAGGAGGGACCCAGCCGTAGCTCCAGCTTCTCACCGGACCTGTAGGTGAAGTCGATCGATCCCCTGTGCTGCCAGGAACCCGCGGCGCCGCTCGACCCGTCGTATCGCGTCCGGACGCTCAACGCCTTGCGGGAATCCGAGTTGAGACTCGCTCTCCACGCGCCTGAAGCGGGCCTCCGGGCCATCGGCCCTCCCCTGGTGAGGCGATCGTCATGCGTCGCTGGCTGGTAATCCCCGCGCACGGATCCGCCCCAGTAATTGAGCCAACGCCAATTGGCCAGGAGATTGAAATTACTGAAGACCCGGTCGCCTGATGTGTTCCACTTGTTGTCGGGACCACCAGCCACGCTCCAGTTCCGGAAGTAGCTGCCGGGTCGAGGCTGGGTCCACTGAAAATGTGTATCCAGAATCAGCCGTTCGGTCTCGGTCTGGAACCCGAGGTCGTTCACCTCGTAGCCGGGGCTCAGATAGGCCGTGCCGATCCTACCCGTAAACGAGCCGGCCTGCTTGTTGAGCTCCCCCATGGCGTACAATCCACCCATCGATGTAGCGGACGGGTCGACACTCAGGTGGGTCGCGTCCGGCCGTTGCAGGTATCGGGCCGAAGACTCCTGGGCACTCAGGATCGCAGCGGCGTCTCCCTGGATGTAACTCGACGCAAACGCGCCGCTGACCTTCCAGCCTCGATTGGCCCACTCGTGTACGAGATCGACTCCCGTGACGTAGGCCGCCGAGCGAAGCTGCCTGACGAGCTCCGGGTCTTCGAGGTCGCGGTGCACGGCGGTGGCGATCATGCCGAGCTGCGTTTCCCCTGCGCGCGTATCCCTGCGAACTCTCCCAGCCAGGTAGTTCGTGGCGGGCTCCAAGACGCTCCGGCCGTCCACTTCAGCTGCGTCCACATAGGGAGCGTACTCCCGGCCCGTCACCGCGTCGAGAAAACCGACCGACCAACCGTCTCCCACCCTTCCGGTGATTTTCGCGGCGCCAAGGATGGTGGTGGACACGGGCGCATCGGAAAACACGGCTGCCGACGACACGCTGCCCTGAGGCCTACGACCCACTCGCCGCGAGTACAGGACCTGGGGTGGCGGTCCCGAGCTGCCCCTGGGACCGCCCCGGCCGTACGCGAAGATCTCGGCTCCCTCCACGAAGAACGGACGTCGCTCTTCGAAGCGCGTCTCGAAGGCGGTCAGGTTGATGACGGCCGGATCCACCTCGACCTGCCCGAAGTCCGGGTTCACCGCGCCGTCCAGGGTGAGGTTCGAGCCGAGGCGATACTTGAGATCCACGCCCATGCGGCCGAAGTAGTCGGAGCCCGACCGAAAGGGATTGTTGAACGACACCTCCGAGCTGGGTTCCTGAAAAATGTACTCCGCGCTCATTCCGACGTAAGGAAGCACCTCCAGCTTCTGTCCCCCACCGATGCCGCGGAGCCCCGTGAGATGCCCGTACCGCGCGACACCACCCCGCTCCAGTTTGGGGGTAAAGGAAAAGACCGCCGTCTCCTCGATGCGCCGAATGTTCCGCTCCACCTGAATGCCCCAGAGCATCTCGTCTCCGGGGCTGAACCGAAGCTGACTGAAGGGGATGCGCATCTCGGTGAACCATCCCTCCTCCGTGATCACCGAGGCCACGTCCCATATTGGGTCCCAGGAGGAATCCCCGCGGCCACCGCCGCCACCAAAACCAAAACTCCGTCCACTCGTCACCGTCGCGTCCCGCTTCAACCCCGACGGGTTGGTCGTGAAGCGATATGAAGTCTGATGGTCGTGGTAGCTGTCGATGGAAATCGTGAAGAGGTCCGAGTCGGAGACGCCGGCGTCCCGACGCGCCAAGCGGGTCATGATGGGGCCGGAGTCGTAGAACCGTCCTCCGATGTAGAGGGCGTCGTCGTCAAATAGAAAGCGAACGTCTGTAGGCTGGCTGACCGGTTCGCCTTCATTAGGGTCGATCTGTGTGAAGACCGTCATGGGCATCGCCGACGCCCAAGCGGCCTCATCGGGCATTCCGTCGATCTGGATGCTCGAGGAGGTCCGGACCGCACCGACCACGGGGGTTTCGGAGTGGGGGAGGATCGCGGTGCTCGAATCGGAAACGAGGCGATCAGCCTCCTGTGCGGAGATAGACGGAGCCCACAGCAGCAGGGTTCCCAGCACGGTGGCTGAGGAGCGGGCGAGAGCACGGTATACGGTCGGCGTCGTCACCCGGGAGGGTGGACCCGATCGGAGAATACGCATCGTCAAAATTTCAGCACGATGGCTACCGGTTTGCAAGAATTTTCAGGGAATCCACGACACCCACACTACCCGGGGAATAACCCGGTCACGGCGGGAAGCGAATCGTTCTTGCTCCACTCGTTCCAGGAGCCGTCGTAGAGCCGCACGTCATACCCGAGATGTTTGGCGATGAGATACGTATAACTGGAACGCATTCCTACGTAGCAGTAGTTCACCACGATCGCCCCGTAATCTGCCCCGGCTCCCAGGAACTGGAGCTGGATATCCGTGAAATCACGCAAGACCGGGTTCGCCGACGACACGAGAAGGTCTTCCCAGTAGAGATTGCGAGCGCCGGGGATGTGACCCGCCCGTCCTCCAATCCGAGTCGGGATACGTCCGGTGTATTCACCCTCGGGCCGTGAGTCGATGAGTGCGATGCCGGGGCCGTAGAGCCGCTCTTCGATCCATTCGGCCGAGACGAGCACATCGTCTCGGACCCTCGGTATGAACAGCCCTCGAGGGCCCTGCGTCGGGCTGGCTTCGACCGCATGGTCGGCCGCCTTCCATGCGTCCAGACCGCCGTCCAACACCACCGTGCGGGCACCATGCCCGAGATAGTCGAGCGTGACATATGCCCGTGCAGGGAGGTGGGCGGGAGAGCCGTAGAGTACGACCAGCGCTTCGTCCGAGACCCCGGCCACCTCCAAGCGCTCGATCAGTTCATCGATCGGGGGCACCTCCACGATCAGGCTGTCCCTAACTTGGACGATCTCCTGATAATTCAGGAACCGGGCGCCCGGAATGAACTCACCGGAGGAACGCGCCGTCGCCATACCGACATGAAGCAGAACCATCGAAGAATCCTGGAGGTGCTCGGCGAGCCAATCTACGGAGACGAGGACCCCGGGTGCGTCCTGGGCTGGGGTGGTTGGCTGCAGTGAGATCGACCCCCGGGCCGGCCGGGCTGCCAGGATCAGACAGGCCGTCAGGGCCAGGGTCATCCAAGGCGGGGGGCGGTGCGTCCATCGCGGCCCGAGCGTCATCTTCCGTGCTTCATCCTGAATTCTGCTCTTCCTTTGCTTACGCGTGCCGGCTACATGTGCCCGCCGGAGCTACGATGTGCCTGGCCCGGCCATGATGTCCCCGAATGACCAAACAGAACTATCATAGGGTGCTCGATGGAGCAACGGAGCAAGGAGCTTGCCACGCATGTTCGACTTCACCCTTCACGCTACCGACGGTGCCGCCCGCACCGCCACGTTCACCACACCCCGTGGCAACGTGGAGACCCCGGTCTTCATGCCCGTGGGCACCAACGGCTCCGTCAAGGGCGTCTCGCCCGAGGAGGTCGAGGCCACCGGGGCGTCGATGATCCTCGCCAACACCTACCACCTCTACCTGCGTCCCGGACACGAGTTGGTCCGAGAGCTGGGGGGAGTGCACGAGTTCATGCGTTGGGCCGGGCCGATCCTCACAGACTCGGGCGGTTACCAGGTGTTCTCGCTTGCCGGGAGCAACAAGATTCGGGACGACGGTGTGGTCTTCCAGAGCCACATCGACGGGTCCAGTCATTTCTTCACGCCCGAGGGGGTGATGGACATCCAGCGGGCGCTGGGCGCCGATGTCGTAATGGCATTCGACGAGTGCCAACCGGGGGGCGTCACCCGCAAGGAGGCCGAGGCGGCGAATCGGCGCACGCTGGAGTGGTTGGTGCGCTGCCGGAATCGATTCCACGCGCTCGATGAGGATGGGGTGGGCAGAACCCAGAGCCTTTTTCCGGTCCTTCAGGGAAACATCTACGAGGACCTTCGCCTCGAGCACGTTCGGGCGTTCCTCGATCTCGGGGACTGGGATGGGGTGGGGATCGGAGGCCTGAGTGTGGGCGAGGCGAAGGGCGACATGTGGCGAATCCTCGAGGTGCTCCACACAGAGATTCCGGACGGACTTCCGCGCTACCTCATGGGTGTGGGCTATCCCGACGATCTTCTCGAATCCGTGGCCCGTGGGTGCGACATGTTCGACTGCGTGGCGCCGACTCGAAACGGCCGCCATGGGACGGCTTGGACCTCGCTCGAGGGTCAGATCAACGTCAAGGCAGCCCGCTTCATCCGCGACCGGAAACCGATCGACCCCGGGTGCGACTGTTACGCGTGCCGGGGGTATGACCGTGCGTATATTCGGCACCTTTTTATGTCGAGTGAGCTGTTTGGTGCCCGGCTCGTTTCGATCCACAACATTCGATTTCTGGTGCGGCTCGCTGAGGAGTCCCGGGAGCGCATCTCAAATGGTACCTTCCAGTCCTGGTCCCGGGACTGGCTCGAGCGTTACCGGGCTGCGAAGGGGGTAGGACTCTCGTAGTGCAACAGAGATCGGAGACCGGTTTTGGCTGAAGCCCTACTGGCAGTTGTAATGGCCCCCCGACAGGGGGCGAATGGCACGTTCGTGTTCTTCCTGAACATGACCGCCGTGGTCCTCATCTTCTACTTCTTGCTCATTCGCCCGCAGCGAAAGGAGCAAGAACGACAGAAACAGATGATCGCGGCTATCACAAAGGGTGATGAGATCGTGACCACGGGCGGGATCATCGGCACCGTGATCCGAGCCGAGGAAGACCGCCTGATCATCAAGACTGGTGGCGAGACCAAGATCACCGTCGAGCGGACCCGGGTCGCCCACAAGGTCTCGGCGGACGGAAAGGGAGCATCAGCCCGGTCGGGTGCGGCGGCGAAGTAGCAATGGCGGTTCGTAGGATCTTGCTGCTCGGCGAAAAGGTTCTTCGCGTGCCGGGTGTGGAGGTGGTTGAGTTCGACGACGAGTTGCGCGCACTGGTCGCGGACATGCTCGAGACCATGTACTACGCTGAGGGAATCGGCCTGGCGGCTCCACAGATCGGCGTCTCGCTCCGGGTGTGCGTGCTCGACCTCCATGACGAAGACGACCCCGACGGCGGGCGTTGGGTCTTCGTCAATCCGGTCATCGTCGAGTCCAGCGACGAAGAGGAAAAGGCGGCCGAGGGTTGCCTGAGCATCCCCGAGATGGAGGATGTCGTCACGAGGCCGGCGCGTGTCACGGTCCGCGGCTTCGACGCCGAGGGGGAGGCCATCGAGGTCGAGGCGGAAGGGTTGTTGGCCCGAGCGCTCCAGCACGAGATCGACCACCTTGACGGGGTTCTGTTCATCGACCGGCTGAGCGCGTTCAAACGGCGCGCGCTGCTCAAGAAGTGGAAGAAAAGCCAACAGGAGGGGGCGAAGAGGTGAGGATCCTCTTCTGGGGAACGCCGGCCTTTGCGGTCCCTTCTCTTCGCGCGCTCGACGAGGAGGGCCACGAGATCGTGGGCGTCGTGACCCAGCCGGACCGGCCCGCTGGGAGGGGCAGGGAGCTTCGAGCGGCGGCGGTCAAGGAGGAGGCTCTCGACCAAAGCTTCAGAATCCTCGAGCCCGAGTCCGCACGCTCTGATGACTTTGTCGAGGAGATCGCAACCCTCGGGGCGGAGCTGTCGGTCGTCGTCGCGTACGGACAGATCCTGTCTCTCGAAGTCTTGAGCATCCCCCCCAAGGGTTCGGTGAATCTGCACGCCTCGCTTCTCCCTGCGCTGCGTGGGGCGGCACCCATCAATTGGTCCATCGTCGGGGGCGACACGGTGACGGGTGTCACGGTCATGCGGATGGTCGAGCAGATGGATGCGGGACCGATCCTCTTCCAGGCGGAGGAGCCGATCGCACGGGAAGAGACGGCCAGCGACCTCAGGATACGGCTTTCTGAGATTGGCGCCGAGGCCCTGGTGGAGGCGCTCGTGCTCTTGGAGGCGGGCTTGATCGAGGAGCGGGAACAGGACGAATCGCGGGCTACCTACGCGCCCAAGGTCGATCGCGCCACGGCCCGGATCGAGTGGTCCCGCCCATCGGTCGTCGTGGAGAACTTCATTCGAGGTATGGATGCCGTACCGGGTGCGTGGTCGGAGC
This sequence comes from Longimicrobiales bacterium, assembly GCA_965248195.1. GTDB lineage: Bacteria > Gemmatimonadota > Gemmatimonadetes > Longimicrobiales > Gaopeijiaceae > UBA822. Next base: position 214,949 of record CBDFIQ010000002.1, read on the forward strand.
TCGAGGGCCAACCGGTCAAGCTCTTCCGGCCAGTGGCCGGCGCGGAGATCATCCCCGAGGGTCGACCGGGAACCATCGTGGAGGCCGACCGCGACACGGGGCTGCTGGTGGCGACGGCCGAGGGAGCCGTGTGCATACGCGAGGTCCAACCACAGGGGAAGCGACGGATGGACGCGGGCGCGTGGATTCTGGGGCGCGGCGCCACTACCGGACAACGCTTCGAGTGATCCCGCGGTTACACGTCGTCACCGACGACGAGATCCTGGCCCGGCCCGATTTCGAGACCCGCGCTCGCGAGCTGTGCGAAAATCTTGGGATACGCGAGTCGGCCGATGGGAGTGTAGTGGGTGGCTCGTTGGCGTTCCATATCCGGGGGGCCCGCACGACGGGGCGGAGGCTCACTCGATTGGCGCGGACTCTGTGTGAGCCCGCGGCCGCGTCGGGGATCACGCTTCTAGTGAACGATCGCCTGGACATTGCCCTGGCTGTCGGAGCGGCGGGGGTCCACCTCGGCACCCGCTCGATGCCGCCCTCCGAGGCACGACGATTGTTGGGAGGGGGTCGACTCTTGGGTGTGTCGGTGCACAGCGCCGGCGCGGCGGTGGAGGCGGCCGAGTCGGGAGCGGACTATCTGTTCGTGGGCAGGCTCTTCGAGACGCTCTCGCACCCTGGAGCGGCCCCGAGGGGACTTGAATTCATGCGCTTAGTGGCGTCGCGAGCCGCCCTGCCTCTGGTTGGAATCGGCGGGGTGACCCCGGAGCGGGCGGCCGAGGTCCTCGCCTCCGGCGGACACGGGGTGGCAGCCATAAGAGGCATCTGGGACGCCCCCTCTCCGCCGGACGCCGTCCAGGCTTATCTTGATGCCGTGAAGGCCGGCGATCCGGGAGAAACGGACGATCCGGGAAAACGAGCGCACCGGGAGGCATAATCGGATTGCCATGAGTGAGCGAGGCAGTATTCAGGTACACGTGAATGGGACGGAGCGGGAAGTCCAGTCTGGGCTCTCGGTCCATGAACTCGTGGAATCCTTCGACCTCGACCCCATGCTCATAGTGGTCGAGCTCAATCGGGAGATTCTCACCCGCGACCAGTTCAAGGAGATCCGGGTCTCGGATGGGGACGCGGTTGAATTGGTCCACTTCGTCGGAGGAGGCTGAAATGGGAAGTAGCGAAGTCGCTGTCGGAGGCGCCGTCGAAGGGGCGCTGACTGAGCCTCTGCGCATCGCCGATCAGGAGTTCGATTCCCGCCTCTTCGTCGGCACGGGGAAGTATCCCGATAACGAGACGATGGTCGAGGCTATCCGGGCTTCTGGCACGGCGATGGTCACGGTGGCGGTGCGTAGGGTCGACTTGGACCGTACCCAGAGCGAGGGTATCCTCTTCCACCTCGACCCCGAGGAGTTCTTTCTGCTTCCCAACACAGCCGGGTGTTACACGGCCGAGGACGCAATCCGATACGCCCGGCTCGCCCGCGCTGCAGGCTTCAACGAGTGGCTCAAGCTCGAGGTCATCGGCGACGAGACCACGCTCGTACCAGACACACAGGCCACCCTTGAAGCCGCGGAGACGCTGGTGGCGGAGGGCTTCAACGTGATGGCCTATACGAACGATGATCTCGTGACCGCCCTCCGTCTGGAGGACGCAGGCTGTGTAGCCGTCATGCCCCTCGCGAGTCCGATCGGCAGTGGGCTCGGGATCGTGAACCCCTACTTCATCCGCGAGATCAAGCGGCGGTGCGACGTGCCGATCATAGTGGACGCGGGGGTCGGGACCGCCTCCGATGCGTGTGTCGCGATGGAACAGGGTGTGGACGGAGTGCTCATGAATACCGCCATCGCCACCGCTACCGATCCGGTGGCGATGGCTCACGCGATGCGGCTTGCGACCCAGTCCGGACGGCTCGCGTACTTGGCCGGCCGCATGGAGGCCCGAGAGATCGGGATTCCATCGTCGCCCATGCGAGGGATGTTGGACTGAGCGCCGCGTCCGCCACGGGGGGGCGACTCGCCGCTTCGGATGTTCTCGCGGCGGTGGCCCGCGGGCGGAGGCTCGACCGGGCCTTTGCGGCCGCTACTCGTTCACTCGACGCCCGTGATCGTGCGTGGTGCCGAGAGTTGGTGTTCGGCATTCAGCGACTCCGGGGTCGGCTCGATTACCTGCTCGATCGGAGGGTGAAGCGGGGTCTCGAAAGCGTAAAGCCCGGCGTGCGGGACTCACTTCGGATCGGCCTTTACGAGATGCTTTATATGGGCGGCGTGCCCGAGTACGCTAGTGTGTCCCAGGCGGTCGATCTCGCCCAGTCCAAGGGCGGCCGGGGTGTCGCCGGATTCGCGAACGCTGTACTTCGAGGCATTGCGCGGGATGGCGGTGGCCCGGAGAACTTTCCCGACCCCGAAACCCATCCGGTGGAGTTCTTGTCCTCGTGGGGTTCGCATCCCAGGTGGCTGGTGGAGCGGTGGCTCACACGTTGGTCCTTCGTAGATGTGCGGAAGCTGGTCGAAGCGAACAACAGCGTCCCTCCCATATCCCTTCGGTGCCTCTGGGACCGCCCGGAGGAGGCTGTGGAGGCGCTGGAAGCCGAGCAGATTACTGCCGCCGTTGTCGGTTCTGGCACGGGATGTGTAATGATTCATGGGCATGCGTCACTGGAAGAGGCGATGAGGGTGGTTCCAGCCGTGGTACAGGACCCCGCGGCCGCCTTGGTGGTCTCGTATTCCGATCCTGACGCCGATGCCCGCATCGCGGACCTTTGTGCGGCGCCGGGCGGCAAGACGTTGGCGCTCGCGGCGCGAGGCAATCTGGTCTTGGCGGCGGATCGGTCGATCGAGCGCCTGCGCCTCGTTCGGGAGAACGTAAACAGGGTGAGAGAACAGGGTGAACGCCGGATTCGGGTAAGTACGGTGCAGGCGGATGCGCTCACACCACCGGTCAGCCGGCCCGACATGCTGTTGTTGGACGTTCCCTGCACAGGTACGGGGACACTGAGGCGGAACCCGGATATACGCTGGAGGCTCACGCCGGATCGGCTGGATGAGATGGTGGCCTTTCAAGGCCGTCTTCTGGACGTGTGCGCCGACGTAGTACCGAAGGGAGGTGTGTTGGTGTACGCAACGTGCAGCCTCGAGCCCGAAGAAAACGAGGAACAGATCGAGGCCTTCACGGCCCGACGGCCGGAGTTCCATATGGATCACGGCGAAGGGGTGAACGGAGAGTTCTTGGACGATCGGGGTTATCTCTATGTCCTGCCGCAGGCATTCGGCTTCGACGGAGCGTTCGCAGCCCGTCTGAGGAGGGTGTAACAGTGTGGTTCCGACGGACGTGAGCGAGGAGCGCACGTGGAGACGAGGCGAGAGACGTTGACATGAGACTGGGAAGCTCGATTCGGCGGCGCCGATTCCGCAGTGACGGGCGCTTCGAGTGGCCGAAGGCGTGGCGGCCGTTGAGTCTCGGCTCGCTCAACCCTTCCAGAGATGCCGTTGTCGTGGCGGGGGGGGTTCTGGTCTTCGGCTTGGTCTTCGGCTACCTGGTGACCACTCGTCTACTCTTTCCGATGCCGGCGCGGCCACAAGATCTCTTCGAGGTGCCCGATGTCCGGGGACTCGACCGTGCGGCGGCTCTGGACATGATGGAGAGGGCCGGAATTCCCGCCGTCGTGACGGATTCGTTTCGGCATCCCACAGCGTTGAGGGATGAAGTTTTGGGTCAGGCGCCCCTCGCCGGGCAACTTTCTACGGCGACGAACACAGTCGCCTTGACCGTGAGCTTGGGCCCGGTGCGGAGGCCAGTGCCGGATGTGGTCCGGCTCGGCCTGAACTCAGCCAGGACGGTTCTCGAAGCGAGCGGCTTCACAGTCGTCGTGGACACGCTGTTAGCTGAGCTACCGGCAGGCCAGGTGGTGGAGATAATCCCTGAGGCTGGTACCGACGTGGATCTTCCTATGGAGGTCATAGTTCTTGTGAGCATCGGGCCTCCGTTGGTCCCTATGCCGCTCCTTCTCGGGATCGAACAGGCGAATGCCGAAGTCCTGCTCGATTCCCTCCAGTTCGAGCTAGCCGAAATCGAGTATCGGTTCCGGTTCGGGCGGGATCAGGGGCGGGTCGTTGAGCAGTTTCCGCCGGCGGACAGCCTCGTGGCCCCCGGGAGTCGGGTGAGCTTGGTCGTCGGGAGGCGATCCTCGGCCCGGCGCGGCGGCAGAAACTAGCTCATATCCGGATACATAAGTTAAATTAGAGTCCGATCCTCTAGTTCTACACAGGCTTTTTGGCACATGACGGTTGAACCGACACCGAGTACCCGATATTCGAATCGACCTTACGCGTATGCCTTGGTTGGGGTCGTTCTGCTCATCATTTTCGCCTGGTCGAACCAAGATCGCGTTCAGCCGGTGACCGTGGGAACCGTCGCTCCCGAATTCGAGGTCAATGATCTCGATGGCGGTCTCGCTCGCCTCAGCGACCACAACGGTGAGGTCGTATTGGTCAACATCTGGGCAACGTGGTGCCTCCCCTGCCGGGTTGAAATGCCCTCTATGGAGCGCCTCTATCAGGAAATCGGTGAGGACGGGTTCGAGATCATGGCGGTCAGCATCGATGCCGAACTGGGCGGATTCGACCTTGCCGGCCGTCCTGGAGGGGACATTCAGGTCTTCGCTGACTCGCTCGGGCTGACGTTTCCGATGCTCCACGATCCCTCAGGGGGGATCGAGCGTCTGTATCGCACCACGGGCGTACCGGAGACGTTTCTGATCGGTCGGGACGGAATCATTTACAAGAAGGTGGCGGGCGGGACCGAGTGGCACGCGCCGCAGCACAAGGCTCTCATCCAGCGTCTACTGGCTGCTCCCAAGTGATTCCGCGTCCCTTGCGCAAGACTGGTTGAAATGCCCCCCCAGCCTTTGTTGGGCCGCCTGGCCCGCGACGGCCGACTCAAGGTGGCGTCCTTAGGGCTGGCTCTTTTCCTCTGGGTTCTGGTCCGGCTTGGTGCCCCGGGCGAGCGTGATCTCATGGTTCCGATCAATATCCGGCTGGACGATCCGGCCTGGGTCGTGCGGGGGGATCCGGTTCCGGCCACCGTGCTCGTCCGCTTCCGCGGCCCTCCAACCGAGATCTTCCGTCTCACCGGGTTGGCCGGTATGTCGGTGGCCGTGCCTATCACGGAAGTGTCGGGGGAGGAGATGGTGATCCCGCTCCAACCGGGGTGGGTGCCGGTGGACGGATACCGGGGTGTGCAGGTGGAGGACATCGTTCCCAGCGCGATCAACCTTTCTCTCGATCGGTTGGTAACGAGGAACATTCCGGTTCGCGTCAGCACCCGCGGAAGATTGCCGGAGCACCTTGCTCTGGCCCGTGCGCCCTCCTTGACGCCCAGCCTTGTTCGGGTGAACGGACCGGCGAGACTCGTAGAGAACCTCGACACTTTGGACATTGTCCCCGTGGCCCTCGGCGAGCTCGACGAGCAGGCCACCGTGGAGACCGTCGTGGATACGGCGGGAATGGGCCGAGTGACGGTCGAGCCCTACGTCCTCACACTGAGAATCCCGGCGGAGGAAACCATTGAGCGGGTGTTTGCCGGAGTTCCGGTCATCACCGACCGGCTCTTGGGATATGGGCCGATCGAGGTTTTCCCCGAGTCCGTACAGGTCACCGTGACGGGTGCGCGCAGCCGCGTGTTAGCGACAGAGCCAAATTTCTTGAGAGCCGTGGTACCGGCCTCCGCGATTCAGGATCTCACTGAGGTTGAAATGCGCCGGGTTCCGATCGTGGTGGAGGGGGTTCCCCCCTACGTGTCTGTGGTGACGGGAGTCGACACGGTTGCGGTTCGCAGGCGGCTCGGGCTGTGAGCGGTCCGCTCATTCTGGGCCTTGAGACCAGTTGTGACGAAACCTCCGCAGCGGTCTTGAAGGCCCCCGACACCCTCAAGGGCCATGTGATCTACTCTCAGGACGAGCACGCCTTGTATGGCGGTGTCGTTCCGGAGATTGCGGCGCGTGCCCACGTGCAGCGTATCGACGATGTGGTCGATCGGGCGCTGAGGGAGGCGGGTTGCGTCATGAGCGACTTAGACGCTGTGGCCGTCACGGCGGGCCCCGGGCTCATCGGCGCACTCTTGGTGGGTGTCTGCTGGGCGAAGGCTGCCGCCTTCGCTCTGGCGAGGCCACTCGTGACCGTCCACCACATGGAGGCCCATCTCTTCGCCCCCTCCCTTGAAAACCCTGAAGCTGTGCCGCCGTTCGTGGCGTTGCTCGTCTCGGGGGGTCATACCTTACTCCTTTACGTGCCGGAGTGGGGCACCTACCACTTGTTGGGGGAAACCCGGGATGACGCGGCCGGTGAGGCTTTCGACAAGGTCGCGAGGCTTCTCGGCATGCCGTACCCCGGTGGACCGGCCATAGAAGCAGCGGCATCCGGGGGTGACCAGGCACGCTACCACCTTCCTCGGCCGATGCTACGACGGAATCAGAGTCCCGGCGACGACGATTTCTACGATTTCTCGTTCAGTGGGTTGAAGACGGCCGTGGTGACCCTGGTCGGTGAGATCGAGGCAGATCGGCCGCTCGACCCTGAGAGGGACGACGTTGCGGCGTCATTCCAGGAGGCGGTAGCAGATGTCCTGACCGAGAAGACCATGCGTGCGGTGGAAGAAAAGGACTGCGCACGCGTACTTCTCGGGGGTGGGGTGGCAGCCAACGGGAGACTGCGTGAAGCGTTGGCAAGGCGGCTCGAGCCAGATGGCTTGCTCCTAAATGCGTCTCCACGGCTTTCACTGGACAATGGTGCGATGGTGGCGAAGGCAGGGGCGTTTCGCCTGGAGCGAGGAGAGGTGGCGTCGCTGGACGCCTCGGCGGATCCTAACTTGCCCTTCCCCGGATTGATGAAGGCTTCCGCCTGAGCGTGCCCTCGGACCCGAACCCCGAACCCTGAACTAGGACGCTGAGCTTGTATCCGATCTTCTTCCGTCTCCCGAGTTGGCTGCCCTTCATGGGCGGGGAGCCGATCACATCCTTCGGCGTGTTCATGTTCCTTTCCTTCCTTACAGGGGGCGTGCTGCTGCGATCCGAGATGGAGCGCACAGGACATGATCCGGAGCGAGCCTGGGATCTGGTGTTCATGGCGGTCCTGGGGGGCGTCATTGGAGCCAAGATCTACTACGTGCTCCTCAACTACGAGGCGCTTCTGGCCAATCCGTTTTCGGCCATTTTTTCACGGGGTGGAATGGTGTGGTACGGGGGATTCGCGGGGGCGCTTCTTCTCATCGTCTACGAGATCAAGCGGAGGGCTTTGCCACTCGGAAAGATGGCGGACCTCTGTTCCCCGACACTCGCCATCGGGTATGCCGTTGGCCGGATGGGTTGTTTCCTGGTCGGAGACGACTACGGGCGTCCCACCGCCTCCTGGTTCGGGATCGCGTTTCCGCGCGGCACGCCACCCACACGAGTGGAGGAGTTCGAGAGCCACTTCGGTGTTCAAGTCGATCCGACCATCGTTGAACGCTTCGGGCAGGTCGTTCCGGTGCACCCCACCCAACTTTACGAGATTGCGATGGCCTCCCTCATCTTTCTCGTTCTCTGGAAGCTCCGGGTCCACAACCACGGAGCGGGATGGCTCTGGTGGATTTGTTTGACGCTGCTCAGCGCCGAGCGCTTCCTTGTGGAGTTCGTTCGGGTCAAGGACGACCGCTTTCTCGGTCCCCTCACTCTTGCTCAGGGCATCGCGTTTATGCTCGCGCTCCTCGGTCTATGGGGGGTCGGCCGAACCTGGTCCGCAGGAGGAAAGTCCAAAGGAGTCGAAGCCTGACGAATCGGGCAGGATGAGGCAAGAATGCTGACGGTCCTACACGGGTCGGACGTACACTTTGGCAAACCTCATCGCCCGAGCGTAGCCACCGCCTTTCTCGAGATGGCGCGCACTGTGGCGCCCGATGTGATCGTCTTGGCGGGAGACTTCACGCAGCGGGCGAAGGTGCGAGAGTATGAGCAGGCCCGAACCTTCCTCCGGCAGGTTCAGGATGTGCCCGTTGTCGTCACGCCGGGGAACCACGACATCCCGCTCTACCGGGTCCTCGAGCGCCTTTTTGCTCCATTTCGGAATTACCGGGCGTTCATCTCGGAGGAACTCGATACCGCCACCCGGGTCGGCGCAGCGGTTCTCGTGGCGTTGAACTCCGCGGAACCTCACCGAAGACTCGTCAACGGACGCATCGAGGATCGTCAACTTCGATTTCTCGCACGCATCTTTCGGGAAACATTTGATGCGGATGTCCGTATCGTAGTGACGCACCATGCGTTTGCCCCTCCGCCGGACGGTGGATGGGACGCGCCCCTCCCGGGAGGCGGCGCCATCCTGGACCGGTTCCGGGAGTTGGGAGTGGATTTGGTTCTCAGTGGGCATTTTCATCGCGGCTTTGTGACGCGTTCGTCCGATGTGAGGCCGGGCCATCGGGGCCACGGCGATATCGCGATCGTCCACAGCGGAACCGCTGCCTCTAGCCGGGGCCGAGCGGCCGAGAAAGGGGAAAACAGTGTGAACGTGTTGAAGGTCGACCGAGAAAAAATCGAAGTGATTCCTCACTGGTTCGAGAAAGACAGATCGGGGTTCGCGGCGCGCGAGCCCATCACCATCTGGCGCATCGAATGACCAGATTCTTCGTGCGGAGGGAGGCGGGAATCCACGAAACGGTGGGGGCGCTGGCCGTCGCCTTGGGTATCGGCGGCTTGTCTTTCTATCTGGCCCGGATGCTTCTCGCTCGCGATGATTTGGAATCCAAAGCTCCGCCGCACGTGGCCGGGGACTCCGAACGTCTCCGGCCCGCTGGAAGCGAGGGGGCTAGGTAAAGAGCGCATGCGGATCTCGTTCGCCCGCATCTTGTTGATCCTGCTGGTGGCTCGGGCACCCCTCCTCGGCCAGGCGCCCCCCCTCGAGGTCTTGAGCATCGACTTTCTGGGTAACGAGGCGTTTCCGGCGGATTCGCTCGCGCGCACGATCGTCAATCGTGAGACGAGGTGCCGTTCCTTCTCGGTGTTCGGGCTCTTCTGTCCCTTTGGTGCCCAGCGCGAAGTGCTGAATGAGCCGGAGTTGGCGCGGGATGTCCTACGGCTCACCAACTTCTACAGCATCCGTGGGTTTCGAGATACCCGGATCGATACATTGATCGTGCGTCCCTCGGAGGAGGCCGTGGAGCTGTCCTTTCAGATCGATGAAGGGCCACCTGTGCGAATTGCGAGCCTCACGGTAGAGGGCGCGGACGTTTTCGAGGAGTTCGACCCAACCGCTGGACTCCCGATCCAGGTGGGGGGCTTACTCAATGCGATCGATCTCGGGGCGACCCGAGATTCTCTGATCCAGCGGTTCCGAAACCGCGGCTACCCCCGTGCGGACGTATCCCGTTCGTGGCGCCTGCCCGCGGTGAGTCCATACCAGGCGCATGTGACCTTCGAGGTCGATACGGGGCCGCATTCCGTTTTCGGACCCATCACCCTCGTCGGCAACGAAGAGCTCGACGATGATGTGATTCGCCAGTTACTCCCATTCGAGGAGGGACAGGAATATTCCGAGGTGCGTACGCTCGACGCGCAACGGAACCTGTTCTCCATCGAGATGGTCCGGCGCGCATCGATCGTCGAGGTGGTGGATCCGGCGGGCGTCGTGCCTGACAGTGTGATCCCACTCCAGGTACGGATCACAGAGGCGGAGATTCACAATGTGCGCTTTGGTGGGGGATGGAGCACTCTGGAGTGCGGGAACCTGGAAGGACGTTGGACGAGCCGAAACTTCTATGGCGGAGCGAGACGATTCCAGCTCCGAGGGCGTGTGTCCAACCTGGCGGCCGAGCCACTCGAGGAAAGCGTTTGTCGCCAAGCCGGCATCGACGAGTTCGGAGGGCTGAACTGGCTGCTGGCGGCGGAATTTTCACAACCACTGATCCGTCGGAGCGTGGCCTTCGGGCTCAACCTGTTCTGGGAGCGCCAGAGCGTCCAGAACGTGTTCGTTCGCGAGGCCGTGGGTGTGGACCTCTCTCTCTATCAGGCGGTTGCCGCGAACACGTCCGTCACCTTCGCGTACCGCCCTGAACTCACCAAACTGGAGGCGGCCTCGGTCTTCTTTTGCACGTCAGTCCAAGTCTGTACGCCCGAGGACATCGCCAGCCTCCAGGAATCGAACTGGTTGGCCCCGCTCTCCGTCAACATCGTACATTCGAACACGAACAACGTTCTGAACCCCACTCGCGGATACCAAGTCGTGCTCAACTTCGAGCACTCATCCACCCTGACCGGTTCCGACTTTCAGTACAATCGGGCGTTGGGCGAGGCGACGGCCTACCTAACAACAGGGCGTGGCAAAGTCCTGGCAGCTCGGGTCCGGGCGGGATGGGTCGGCGCGGGCACGTTCACCTTGTTCGTGGCACGAGCCAATGTCATACACCCCCAGAAGAGGTTCTTCTCGGGGGGGGGGGATAGTGTCCGGGGGTTCGCGCAGAACCAACTCGGCCCGAGAGTGCTCACCGTAGATCCTTCTCGGCTCCTGTTCCCGAAGGATGGCACAGGGGAGGTGCCCTGCACTCCCGCCGAGGTCATGCACCTCACGTGTAACGCCAACACGTTGCGGGACGTGGCCTTCGGAACACCGCGGCCCATCGGCGGCGGCGTCGTGCTCGAGGGTGGCGTCGAGTACCGGATGGCGTTGGAACGGAATCTGGAAGCCGCCATCTTTACCGACTTCGGACGGATCTGGACGGCACCAGGGTCGGGTAAGGTGAGCGGACTCGAGATTTCCCCGGGAGTTGGGATCCGGTATCTGAGTCCTGCCGGGCCCATTCGTGTGGACTTGGGGTACCGATTCCGTGGCATCGAGCCGTTGCAGGTCGTAACCACCCAGATCCGTCCGTTCGAGGCAGGCGACGATCCCACCGACAGGGTCAGCGGCATTGTAGGCGACCAAGAAGAGGTGATCGATTACGTGGCCACGGAGGACCTCGCGGTGCTCGATCCGAGAATCTTCTATGGTCCGCGGGCTGGCTTCTCCCTCAAGCGTTTTCAGATCCATCTCAGCATCGGACAGGCGTTCTAGTGTCCAAGACGCGACGGCTTCGGGCGAGGAAGGTGTTGAAGATGGTGGCCGGTGTTCTGATGACGCTCGGTGTAGGAGCGATCGCCGGCGTGGTTATCCTCACCCTCACGAGCGCCGGGCAGACGTTCGTGATGGAGCAGGCGCTCAGGCGAATCGAGGGGACCCTCAATGGCGAGATCACGGTTTCCGGCTTGCGGTCTCCGGGACTCCACAGAGGAGTCCGTCTGCTCGGGCTTCGGTTAACGGCGCCGGACGGGAGTTCACTATTGGCAGTGGACTCGGTCGACGCCGAATACTCCCTCCGGACGATACTGAGCGGCGAGCTCGCTCTTGCCGGCGTCACCCTCTGGCGGCCCAGACTCACCATCACGAAGCAGGCTCCGGATCAGCCGGTCAATCTTGCGGCCTTCCTGTACGGCGATGGGTCGCCGGCGCAGAAGCTTGGTGCCGGAGGGGGGCCGGCCGAGGCTGCGGTGAGGTTCCTTCTCGACGTGGTCGAGATCCAGGACGGCAGCGTCGAGGTACGTTATCCAGTCCCGGCCTCACGAGATCCTTCTTCGCGCTTGATGACGGAGCCCGGACCGGCCGGACAGGGTGTCCAGCGGGTCTTCAGTTTCCATGGAATCGACGGTCGCTTCGACGGGGTGGTGGTGGCTGATCCGGCCGTGGAGGGTATCCGGATGAACGTGACCGGTCTCAGCTTCGTAGGTGAGGTCTTTGAAGAGCCGGTCCAGGTCCAGGATTTTGATGGAACATTCGCCTGGTCCGGGAACCGGATCTTGGTCGAAGCTGAAACGGTGAGCCTCCTAAGTGGCACCGCCAGCGGATCTGCGGCCATCGAGTTGGTCGAGGGTAGTGTGCCCGATCTCACCGTCGACGCGCTCCTGGACGGCGTGGATCTACCCGAGTTGCGGTGGCTCGAACCTCGCTTGCCCGATGCTCGCGCCAGTGGGCGGCTTGCGGTGGGGTTCGGATCTCAGGGTCTGCGTGCGAGCTGGTCGGGTGCGAGGCTTGCGATCGGCGGAGGCGAAATCGAGGCGGACGGTGCGCTGAGCCAGGCCTCGGGCGGAGAGTTGGCCCTCGAGGACGTCACCCTGGAGGTTTCCGCGGTACGGGTGTCCGCCCTGGAGAAGTTCATATCGGTCACACTACCCCCGGAGGGACGGCTGTCCGGAAACCTAGAGATCTCCGGCACGATGGACTCTGTGGCCGTGTCCGGTCGAATGGACTTATTGGAACCAGGCGTGAGTCCGACGAGCGGAGAGATCGATGGCGTGCTTCACCTTCGGCGTCCGCGGGGCGTCACCGGAATGACGGCTCGGCTGACGGCCCTGGATCTAGGTCTCGTCAATCGGATGGCCGAAGGGCTGATGGTGGATGGCGCCGTGAATCTCGAGATTCGGGCGGATGGTTGGCTGGAAACCGGCGTTCGGGTGGTCGTGGTGACCACCTTTCCGGAACCCGACCCGGAGGAATCCTACGTTTCGCTCGAGGGAAGCCTCACGGAGGTCGATGGGGAACTTCAAATCGCGCTCGATGGCGAGCTCGATCCTTTCTCGATTGCGGATGTCGTTAGCGACGATTCGCCCCTCTCCCGGCTCGGATTAATACGCGGAACGGTTCATGCCGAGGGGTCTCTGTCGGACCTCATGCTCCGGAGCGACCTGACGACCGAGGAAGGCCGGCTCACTCTGGAGAGCCGCTTCGATGCCCGATCCCCGTTCGCATCCTATCGGCTTCGGGGCGAAGCCGACGATTTCGATCCCCTGGAGGTGGCTCCCTGGCTCGCCGGAGGCACCCTACTGTCCGGCTCCTTCGATCTCTTGGGTGAGGGTGGTGATCTGAGGATGGCAGAACTGGTCGGGACCCTTTGGCTCCAGGAGTCACGTTTCGCGAACCTGCCGGTCGACAGCGTTTCGATCGAGCTGCGGATCTTGAACGGAATCGTCACCGTGGACGACGTTCAGGGTCGGATCGGGGGCGTGGTGGTGGAGGGGGGCGGCCAACTTGCGGTAGCAGGGAATGCCGGCCTCGAGGCTGTTCGACTGAGCTTCGAGACAGGAAGCCTCGAAGGCCTTCGTCCGCTTCTGCGCGGTGGCGACGTGATCGCGGGCGATACGCTCACGGTGCTGGAGCGCCAGATTCTCGAGTTCGAGGGCATCGATCCGGACACGCTCCGGACGCTCGCCGAGGTGATGGTCTCAGGGAGGATGGCAGGTGAGCTGACGATGACGGGTTCAGTCGAAAACCTCTCGATCATCGGGCGAGCAGCGGTGGACGACGCCCTTTATGTGGGGAATCGCGTGGGGCAAGCCGAGGTCTCTTTTTCGGCGACGAACCTTTTTTCTCCCGAGCGCGAGGTGTCTGCTCAGATCGATGCGGGTGCGATACGCGTTCTTCAGAGAGAGTTCGATTCGGTTTCGGTGAACGTCCGCTATCGAGAGCCGAGCGGGAACGTGAATGTGTTCCTGGTCCGATCCCCGGAAGAGAGCTATTCGGGCCTCCTCACCTTTGACGAGGAGGGTGACGTACGCACGCTACACTTGGATGAATTGGTGTTCCGCTTCCCGGAGGAGCGCTGGAATCTCGGTGCACCCGCTACCATCTCGTGGGATCCGGACGGCCTCACGTTCAGAGATTTCCGGCTGAGGCGTCCCGGAGTGGGCGGCATGCGGCTGCGGGCTCAAGGGCGGATTCCGTTCTATGGAGAGGCCGATTTTGGGCTGGAGGCCGAGGCTCTCGACATCCGTCTCATCGCTCATGCCCTTCAGTTGGATGAGGTGCTCGAGGGCGTCGTCGATCTGGAATTTAATGTGATGGGCACGGATGACGAGCCTGTGATGGACCTGGCCCTCTCGACCGATGGCTTTCGTTTCCGGGACTACGCGCTCGACCGGATCGAAGCTGAAGTGGCCTACACAGGCCGAAGGGCGGAAGGGGATGTGGTACTGTGGAAGGATTCGCTCCAAGTACTCACCTTGGACGGAGAACTTCCTCTGGATCTGTCGTTCAACGCCGTCGAGGACCGCTTTCCCGAAGAGGTGATCGATCTCGTGGTCGTGTCGGACCGGTTGCCGCTTTCACTGTTGATGGCGCCGTTCCGGGGCTATCAGGAGGTGGAGGGGACGATGTCCGGGCGCATCGAGGTGGTGGGCACGTCGAGAAGCCTCGCTCCCCGAGGCCAGATTACTGTGGAGGGAGGCAGAGCCTTTTTGAGTGGCCTCGGCGTACAGCAGGAGGACGTGAGCGGCACGCTCGACTGGTTCCCGGATGGGCGGCTGGAGGTTGACATGAGTGCCCGGGCAGTTGGGACGGCCGCCATTGAGGGCACGGTGACGCTCACGACCGCATTGGATCCTGGATTCGCGTTGGCCATCCGCCTTGACGATTTCCAGGCCTTGGACCGCCGTGACGCGACGGGCCGTTTGAGCGGTGATCTGCGCCTTGATGGATCCTTCTCGCGGCCGGTGGTCTCCGGCGATCTCTTTCTGGATGACGGAACCCTGTTTTACGAGGAGTTCCAGAGGGCAGCCGAGGTGGCCGATCTCTTCTTCGAGCGTGCCGCCGGGGTGGCGGATCTGCCAGCGCTCGACGCGTTGGATTCGGGTTTACGTCCGATCATCGCCGGTGGAAATCCTTTCCTCCAGAACATCCGGATGGAAAACACGACGTTGACGGCCCGGCGCGACAATTGGATCCGCAGCGAGCAGATGAATGTCGAGTTAGAAGGCGAGGTCGACCTACTCTACGACCGGCAGACTCAGGACCTTGCCCTCGTCGGCGATCTACAGGCCGTACGTGGATCGTTGGGGTTTGGCCCTCGGGGCCTCCGGAAGCAGTTTCAGGTGGACGGGGGCACGGTGCGGTTTCTGGGGACGCCGGGGCTCAACCCCGACCTGGACCTCACCGCAAGCGAACCCGTCAGGACGCCGGAGGGGGACCGGCTCACGATCATCGCTGAAGTTACCGGAACGCTCGTATCACCTAGAGTCGCACTCCGGAGTGACGAGGCGGGGTTCACCGAGGACGATCTGCTGAGTTACCTCTGGTTCGGTCGCCCGACGTACGCCCTGACTTCGGACCAGAGTGAAGCGGTGGGAGCAGGTTTGGCCGTTGGCCTAAATACCCTCAGTAGCGGGCTCGGGACGGTGATGACACAGGGCTTGGGGCTGGATTTCTTGGATTACCTTTCCATCACCCAGCAGGATCTGGGGTCGTTGGGGTCGCTCAGCGCCAACAACGTGCAAGGGGCTCTGGGTACGACGGTGGTCGAGACCGGCTTCTACGTGGCCGACGATATCTTCCTGACGCTGCTGTTCCGGCCCGCCTCGGCGCAGGGAGGTGGCGTGGAAAGCTTCCCCGGAATCCGTTTCGAGTGGGTGGCGTCCCGAGGGTACACGCTACAATCCTACTTTGAGGACCAGTTCTTCAGGGGTCGTTCCGTGGGCTTCGGCGAGTTCGGAGTGCAGACCAAGAAGGGGCTGGGACTCTCGATCTTCCGAGACTGGAGCTACTGATTTAACCGCGGTTTGGACCGATACGCCGACACCGCGCTCCCCCGGGCCTCTCCCTGCAAGTGAATCCCCGAGGCGGCCCTCTCCTTTACGTTTGGCCGCCCCTTTGAAGCAAGACGCCGTCTTCGATATTCTACAGGGCTATGGCCCAAGAATTTCTTGTCGTGCGCGGTGCAAGGGAGCACAACCTCCGTAACGTCGACGTCGAGCTCCCCCGGGGGGGCTTGATCGTGATCACGGGACTGTCCGGGTCCGGTAAGTCTTCCCTCGCTTTCGACACTATCTACGCAGAGGGCCAACGCCGCTACGTGGAGTCCCTCTCGGCGTATGCCCGCCAGTTCCTGGGGCTCATGGAGAAGCCCGACGTCGACTCGATCGAGGGCCTCTCTCCGGCCATCTCCATCGAACAGAAGACGGTGAGCCGAAATCCGCGGTCGACCGTGGGGACCGTGACGGAGGTCTACGACTATCTACGGCTCCTCTGGGCTCGCGTGGGCGTCCCGCACTGCACTGAGTGCGGCAGGCCGGTTCTTCGGCAGTCGGTGTCCCAGATCGTGGAGCGGCTGCTGCTTCTCGACGAGGGGGCCAAAATTCAGGTGCTGGCGCCTCTGGTTCGAGGCAGGAAGGGTGAGTTCCGCGATCTCTTCGAGAAGGCTCGAAAGGAGGGGTTCGTGCGGGCCGTTGTCGACGGCGAGATGATCGATCTCTCTGACCCGCCCGCGCTCAACCGATATGAGAACCACGACATCGCGATCGTGGTGGACCGACTGGTCCTTCGGCCGGAGGATCGGGAGCGGCTGGCCGACTCCGTGGAGACGGCGCTCCGGTCCGCCGAGGGTACGGTGGAGGTCCGGGAGGCGAAGGGGCGTTCACGCGTGTCGCACTTCTTCAGCGAGTCCTACGCCTGTGCGCACTGCGGCACCAGCCTGCCCGAGATCGAGCCTCGGCAATTCTCCTTCAACTCGCCCTACGGGGCGTGCCAAGAATGTGGTGGGCTCGGGACCAGCAAGCACGTCAATCCGGACCTGCTCCTCGCGGACGGGAGCATCTCTCTCCTCGAAGGGGTCGTGCTACCGTGGGGCGAGCCCTCGGGACACCTTCGGACCTCGGTGATCGCGGGACTGGCCGAGGCCTACGAGTTCGACCCCCGGAGTCCTTGGAAAAAAATTCCGGAGGAGGCGCGTCACGCCATCATGCACGGTTCGGACCGGATGAAGATCCGTTTTCCGTACCGCGCTGGGTCCGGAAGCGCTCAGGGCCACTATGAAGACACTTGGGACGGGGTGATCGACAACGTTGAGCGTCGCTATAAGGAGACCAAGTCCGATTCGGTACGCACCCAGCTTCACGATTACATGTCGACGCTCACATGCACGGCGTGTGGCGGGAGCCGGCTGAGGGCGGAGTCTTTGGCCGTGACGATCGCGAGCCGATCCCTCGGCGAGATCGTCGATCTTTCCATCGCCGAGGCACTCGAGTTCTTCCGGGGCCTTCCGGTGGACGAGCCGATAGGCTCGGGGGTGGACCGCCATGCACTGCACGGAGAGATCGCGACGCCGATCCTGAAGGAGATTCAGGAGAGGCTCGGCTTTCTCAACGATGTGGGCTTGAATTACCTGACACTTGGCCGTTCCGCGGACTCCCTCTCCGGGGGCGAGTCTCAGCGGATTCGCCTGGCCACCCAGATCGGGAGCCGCTTGGTGGGCGTGCTCTACATCCTGGACGAGCCCTCCGTGGGACTCCATCAGAAGGACAACCGGCGTCTTCTGGAGACCCTTCAGGCGCTCCGCGACTTGGGCAACACCGTGATTGTGGTCGAACACGACGAGGAGACGATCCGGGTCGCCGACCACATTGTGGACCTGGGACCCGGAGCCGGACGTGCGGGTGGAGAGGTCGTGGTTCAGGGGTCCCTGGCCGATGTGCTCGCGGAAGAGGCGTCCCTCACGGGAGCGTATCTGGAGGGTCGGCGGCGGATTCCGATCCCGGATCGGCGCAGGGAGGGCGATGGGGATCGCGCGCTCCATCTGCGAGGCGCGAGCGAGCACAATTTGTGTGATCTAGACGTGGCCATCCCCCTCGGCTGCTTCGTTGCGGTGACCGGCGTAAGTGGATCGGGTAAGTCTACGCTCATCAACCAGACACTCTATCGGGCGCTGGCCCGGCACCTGTATCGGAGCAAGGTGGTCCCCGGGCGCCACGATGGGATCGACGGGATCGAATGGATCGACAAGGTGATCGAGGTCGACCAGTCGCCGATCGGCCGTACACCGAGGTCGAACCCCGCGACCTATACAGGCCTGTTTACGCCGATCAGGGAGCTGTTCTCCAGCCTTCCCGAGTCCCAGATAAGGGGGTACGGACCCGGCCGTTTCTCCTTCAACGTGAAGGGGGGCCGCTGCGAGGCTTGCCAGGGGGACGGCCTGGTGAAGATCGAAATGCATTTTCTCCCCGACGTCTACGTGCCGTGCGATGTATGCCGTGGAAGGCGCTATAACCGGGAAACTCTGGACGTTTTCTACAAGGGGAAGAACATCGCCGACGTGCTGGACATGACGGTCGACGAGGCCCTCGGATTCTTCGAAGCCGTGCCACGGCTCAGGGCGAAGCTCGCGACGCTTTCGAACGTGGGATTGGGATACATTCACCTCGGGCAGTCGGCGACCACGCTTTCCGGTGGAGAGGCGCAACGCGTGAAGCTATCCAGCGAGCTGTCGAAGCGGGCCACCGGGAGCACACTGTACATTCTCGACGAGCCGACGACCGGCCTCCACTTCGAAGACATCCGCGTTCTCTTGGAAGTGCTCCACAGGCTAGTAGAGAAGGGCAACACGGTGCTCGTGATCGAGCACAACCTGGAGGTCATCAAAACGGCGGACTGGATCATCGACCTCGGCCCCGAAGGGGGAGGCGCCGGCGGACGGATCGTGGCCGAAGGGACACCCGAGATGATTGCCGAGGAGCGGAGTTCCCACACTGGTCGATACCTCGGACCTCTTCTGGGCGTGGAGTCGCGGGGGGCTACTCGTTCATGTTAGAATTAGAACCACATCCTGAGGATTTCGGTGGGCATCCTAGACGGCGCGGAAACCGCGTCCCTTCGATGTCCGTAGGGAAGGAGCCCGCTGGATTCGGGTCTGTCGTCGAACTGTCTGCCCGCGGCCGCAAAAACGAGCCGCACAGAGTACGGAGTCGATCATGGTAACTCGAGAGGATCTCGAGAGCTTCCTCATTCGCATGGATATGGACTGGAATGAGGTCGATGAGGGAATGTTTCTGGTGCAGAGTCCGAGTGGCGGCGTGGTCGTCCACTTCTCCGATCCCGTGCTGCTGGTGCGCCTGAAGGTAATGGACCTTCCGAACAGCGACTCGGAGCTAGCGGAGCTCTACCGGGCCCTGCTCGAGCTGAACGCCACCGACATCGTGCACGGGGCGTACGGCATCGAAGACGGAGAGTTGATCCTGACCGACACCTTGGAGTTGCAGAATTTGGATTTCGAAGAACTACAGGCGTCGGTGGAGAGCCTCCAGTTTGCGGCCGCGAGTCACCTCGGGCGAATCAAGGTTCTCGCCGGGGCGGACGACGGCGGTTCGGAAGGAGAGGACTGAGGCAAATGAGCATTTTTTCAAAGCTTTCTACGGTCATCAAGTCGAATATCAACGATCTCATCTCCCGGGCAGAAAACCCGGAGAAGATGTTGAACCAAATCATTCTGGACATGCGGGACCAGCTTGCGAAGGCCAAGCGGGAAGTGGCGGCGGCCATCGCGGATGAACGGAAGCTCCGCTCGTCGCTGGACGCCGAGGTCAAGCAGATGCGTCAATGGGAGCACCGCGCCATGCTGGCCGTCAAGGAGGGCAGGGACGACCTGGCAAAGCAGGCCTTGCTGAGGCAGCAGGAGCACGCGGACCGCGCCGGCTCGCTCGACGGAACGTGGAAGGCCCAGGCCGCAGAGACCGACAAGCTCAAGGGGTCGCTTCGGCAGTTGAATGACAAGATCGAAGAGGCCAAGCGGAAGAGAAATCTTCTGGTTGCGAAGCAGCGTCGGGCTCAAGCCCAGCGGCGCATCCACGAAACCATGTCGGGGCTCTCCAACACGTCTGCGTTCGACGCGTTCAACCGTATGGCCGAGAAGATCGAGGAGCAGGAGCGCGAGAGCCTGGCCCACCAGGAGGTAACGGAGGCGCTCGGCCCCGGAACGCTGGAAGAGGATTTCAAGACGCTGGAGAGCGGTAGTGAGGGGGGTGACGTCGAGGATCGTCTCCTGGCCTTGAAGCACGAGATGGGATTGATCGCAGCCCCTGAGGCGGAAGCGCCGAGGCGACTCGAGTCCGGCGACGACGATGTCGACACCGCCGATTCGGCGGGGGCAGCTGAAAGCTCAGACGGCCCATCCGATGCCGCCGGGCCCGCCACGCCACCGGAGCCCGTCGTTCACGAAGCCCAGCTCATCGAAGAGTTCGACAAACTAGAAAAAAGCGACTAGATATTCGCCTCGGCCCGACTTTTCCGGGGTACCAAGAGTTTCCTAAAACTCCGGAGACGATGAGCACGGTTTACCTGAACGGCGAATACCTTCCCAAGGATCGGGCGACGATCTCCGTGGACGACCGGGGATTTCTGCTATCGGATGGCGTTTATGAGGTGACCCCTGCCTATCGAGGGCGTCTTTTCCGCGTGGAGCAGCATATGCGCCGGCTTCAGAACGGTCTCGGCGCCCTCCGTATCGAATTCGATCCAAAAGGGCTGCCGGAGGTGCACTCACGCCTGATCGCGGCCAACACCCTCGATGCGGAAGACGTCGCGATCGTCTATCTGCAGATCACTCGAGGAGTTGCACCAAGAACCCACTACTTCCCGCCGGAGGGGACTCCGCCCACCGTGTATGCCTTCGCCCAAGCGTACCACCGGCCGGAATCGGCCCGTTGGGAGCGGGGTTACGAGGCCATCACGGTTCCAGATCATCGCTGGGCCCGGGTCGACATCAAGTCGATCAGCCTCTTGCCGAACGTGCTGGCGCAGCAAGCCGCGGTGGACGCGGGGGTGGCGGACGCTCTTTTGGTAAAGGACGACGTCGCGCTCGAGGGGTCCCACAACAACGTGTTTGCGGTCCTCGATGGAGTGGTGACGACGCACCCTGCCACGCAGCGGATCCTGCACGGTATCGCTCGTGAGTATGTGATGGAACTGGCGCGGGCGCAGGGCCTGCCGGTAGAGGAGAGGCCCGTTCTCCTGGAGGAGATGCGGGGGGCGGAGGAAATCTTCTTTACCGGTACGACCACGGAAGTACGACCCACGGTACGACTCGACGGCGAGCCGGTCGGGGACGGTAAGGTGGGGCCGGTCGCGAAGGCGCTTTACGAGGCCTTCAAAGCGGGGACTCGGTCTTAGTCACCCGTCGAAAGTCCGATAGACCTCCAGAGCTCACGGATAGATCAAATACCGCTCCCGGACCCGCTTGAAGTTCTCCAGGTCCTCTTCCCACCCGCTCACGATTTCCTCGACACCCGCCCCCGCGTCAATCGCCTGCCGCAGACGGTCGGTTCCGGCAAGGCGATCGAAATGAGCTTGGAGCCACCCCCACCGGCTACCGGACATTCGGTGCGTCTCGACCAGGAGTGCGACCGCCGCGTGGGTCGGATCGTACTCCGGCGATGTGGCCACCAGACGGACACCCTCCACCTCCACTCCGTCGAACTTGCCATCGGAGGGCGCCCTCGGGACGAATCTGACCGGCTCGAAGCGAACGCCGGTCAGCCCGTACCCGTTCATGGCTTCGGCGAGGGACTCACCGTCCAACCACGGCGCACCGATTTGCTGGAAAGGCGCCTCGGTGCCCCTCGCCACGGATAGAGCAGTACCCTCGAAGAGGCACGTCCCGGGATAGTGTGTGGCACTTTCGACGTTGGGCATGTTGGGCGACGGTGGGATCCACGGCAGGCCGGTCTCGGCGAAGGGCATGTCCCGAAGCCATCCCTCGGCGGGCACGGTGTGGAGCTCCACCTCGATGCCGAACTCCCCTCGATAGTAGCTGGCCAACTCGGCAGGGGTCATGCCGTGGCGCATCGCCACGGGATACCTGCCCACGAAGGTGGCGAACGTGGGATCGAGCACGTTGCCCTGCACGGCACCGCCAATCGGATTCGGGCGGTCGAGAACGACCACCGGAATTCCCTGTTCGGCGGTGGCTTCCATCGCGAGCGTGGTCGTGGACATGTAAGTCCAGTAACGTGCGCCGATATCCTGATAGTCCATCAACAGGATGTCGATTCCCTCGAGCATCCGCGGCGTGGGTTTGCGCACCGCGCCGTACAGCGAGTAGATCGGCAGCCCTGTTTTCAGGTCGACGTCGTCTTCCACACGTGCCCCGGGATCGGCCGTCCCTCGAATTCCGTGCTCAGGCGCGAAGAGCGCCACGAGCTCCACGTCCGGGTGCTCGTGAATCCGATCGATCGAGGATCGGCCCGAGGCGTCAACCCCGGTTTGATTGGTGATCAGCCCCACTCTGCGTCCCGCCACCAGATGGAGCGAGTCCTCCAGGAGGACCTCAATCCCCGGGCGAATTCCGCCGAACCCCTGGTCGTCAGCTTGGTATAACGAACGATCCGGGGGCGCGTCCGGCCGGGAGCAAACGAGGAGAAGCAGGATGAAACAGGATTGTGGCACCCTCCATAACGCCATAACTTGAACTCTGAAAGACACTTGGGCCGTTCTCCGTCTTGACACAGAGGATTTTTAGTTCACTTGATGACAACCCAGAACATTTCCCGACTCCCCAAGAGTAACCCTGCGGGAAGCTTCTGGATCCTGGTGCTTCTGGTTTCCGCGTGCCACCAGCAGGCCGTCACGACCGCATCGGCCCCTCCAACGGAGACTCCGGCGGAGGTCGCTCAGGCGGAAGGCGGCCCATCGGCGAACGTCCCACCCGCACCGGTCCCAGAGCCCGTAGCCTCTCCGCAGGCCCCCCCGGCGACCCGGCGTCCTCCCCTCACTTGGGCGCAAAGGACGCTCGCACGGATGACGCTCCGCGAAAAAGTCGGGCAGCTGATGATGCCCTTCGTGCTCGGCAATTTCGCACCCGAAGGCAGTGAGACGCACGACCGCATCGTCAATGTGATTGAGCAAGAGAACGTCGGAGCGGTGATCATGTCGGTTGGGTCACCGAGCGAGGTGGCGGTCAAGCTCAACGACCTCCAGAATCACTCCAAGTATCCACTGTTGGTGGCCGCGGACCTGGAGACGGGGGCCGGATTCCGCTTCAGGGGAGCCGTTCATATCCCGACGAACATCGCGCTGGGTGGGGCGACCACGTTCCCGTCGCTGATGGCGTTCGGTGCTACAGGCGACCCCCGGCATGCGTACCAATTGGGAAGAATAACGGCGCTGGAGGCCCGCACCATGGGTGTCCACGTGCCTTTCGCTCCGGTCCTGGACGTCAACAACAACCCCGATAATCCGATCATCAACATTCGCTCCTTCGGGGAAGATCCGAATGCGGTCGCGGCCTTGGGCGCAGCCTTCGTTCGGGGCCTTCAGGATTATGGCGCTGTGGCGACCGGTAAACATTTCCCTGGCCACGGAGATACGGGAACCGACTCCCACCTGGATTTGCCCGTAATTCGAGTCGGGCGTGAGCGCCTCGATGCCGTCGAGTTGGTGCCCTTCCGCGCGGCCATCGCTGCCGGCATGCAAGGTATCATGACGGCGCATATAGCGGTGCCGGAGATCAGTGGGGAGACGATTCCGGCGACCGTGTCCAAGCCGATGCTCACCGACCTACTTCGGTCCGACCTGGGATTCGATGGGATCGTTTTTACCGATGCGATGGACATGGCCGCCGTAAACCGGCTCTTTCCCAGGGGCGAGGCCGCAGTGCGTGCCGTGCTGGCGGGAGCGGATGTCATTGTCATGCCACGAGACGTGAAGCAGGCCATCGATGCGATCATCGAAGCAATCGATGAAGGGCGACTGACCGAAGCCCGTCTCGATGAGTCGGTCGGCAGGTTGTTGCGCCTCAAGGAGGACTTGGACCTCGACGAAGAGCGCGCGGTACCCCTCGAGATGATTCCGCAAGTCGTGGGGGTGCCCGAGCACATGGAAATGGCGCGCGAGGTTGCTGAACGCTCGATCACACTGATCCAGAACGAGCGCAACTTGTTGCCTCTCCTGGGGACGCGCAGGGCCCGCGTGATGTCCGTGAGCTTCCGTAATCCCGGGGACGTTCTGTCGGGGCGGTATTTCGACGGGCGGCTCCGCGAGACCTATCCCCGGCTCGTGACGAGATCTGTGGATGAGGGTACTAATTCAGAGGGCTACGAGGCGCTCCTCAATCGGGCGGGACGGTCCGACCTCGTGGTCGTGTCGGTCTATTCGAACTACGCCGGCCGGGTCGAGCTTCCCGACGCCACCGTGGAGTTCGTGAACGAGCTCGCCAGAAGGAGAATCACACACGTCGTGATCTCGTTCGGGAATCCTTACCTGATCTCGCTGTTTCCGGATGCTCAGGTGTATCTGTTGGCGTGGAGTTCGGCTCAGGTCAGCCAGCAGGCGGCGGCGGACGCTTTGTTTGGGGACGTCGCGATCACCGGCCGCAGCCCCATTCGAATGGACCCGTTCTTCGAAGTGGGTGACGGTATCCAGGTACCGCTGAAGGTGAGTGTCGGTGGGAGGTAGGACGTTCGCTTGCGCGGCTGTTCTGATAGTCCTGTGGTCGAGTGGGTGTGGGGGGATGGGCGGATCCACGTCGATCGGTGCCTCGAGCGCGTTCGGTGGGGGGTCCTTTGCGGCCGCCGGTCCAGTGACTCCCGGCCGGGCGTCGCTGGGCGCGGACGGCCGACGGTGGGTCGATGAGACCCTGTCTTCGCTGACCCTCCGGCAACAGGTCGCCCAACTCGTAATCCAATGGCTTCCCGGCTCATTCGCGTCGACCAGTAGCCCCGAATTTCAAGAATGGGCGCGGTGGGTGGAGGACGACGAGATCGGTGGCATCTATCTGTCGATAGGGCTTCCGCATTCGTACGCTGCCAAGATCAACGAGTTACAGGCTCGGTCCAGGATCCCGCTGTTGGTGACCTCCGATTTCGAGAACGGTGGGCCCGGTATGCGGATCAACCATTCGTATGCGCTGCCGTCGCTTCTTCCGCTGGGTGGCGGAACGAGCTTCCCGCCCACGATGGCCTTCGGGGCCATCGGGCATGAACGCTTCGCTCGCGAGTACGGCCGGATTACCGCGGTGGAGGCGAAGGCCGTGGGGCTGCATCTCAATTTCGCGCCGGTTCTGGACGTGAACTCGAATCCGGAAAACCCGGTGATCAACACCCGTTCCTTCGGGGAGGACCCGGAGACGGTGGCCCGTCTCGGAGCCGCCTTCATCGAGGGCTCTCACGAAGGCGGAGTCCTGGCGACCGCGAAGCATTTCCCCGGGCATGGTGACACCCAGACGGATTCTCATGTGGCGCTTCCGGTGGTACCGGCGGATTTGGCCCGGCTCAACTCCTTGGAGCTCGTGCCCTTCCGGAAGGCCATCGATCAGGGCGTGGATGCGGTTATGACCGCCCACGTGGTGGTGGCCGGAGTGCAAGGGTTGGAAGGAGCGCCGGCCACGTTCGATGCACGAATCATGACCGACCTGCTGCGGGACGACCTGGGTTTCGACGGGCTCCTCTTCACGGACGCGCTCGTCATGGGCGCTCTCGCGGAACGGTATGGCACCGGAGACGTTGCGGTCCTGGCTCTCCAGGCCGGCAGTGATGTGCTCCTGATGCCAACCGATGTGACGGAGGCCATCGATGCCGTGATGACCGCCGTGGACCAAGGACGGCTCGAACCCGATCGAATCCGCACGTCCGCACGTCGGGTCCTCGAGACGAAGGCTCGGGCCGGCCTGCACATGGGTCGGATGGTCGATCTGGACGCTGTCGACGACGTGGTGGGGACGGCGGCCCATTTGGCGTTCGCGGACACGGTCGCGACCCGATCCATCACGCTTCTCAGGGATCGGGACGCCGTCCTGCCAGTGGATGCACGCTGGACGAGGAGGGTCCTCAGCCTGACATACGGACGCCCGGACGATCTCATCGCCGGCAGCACGTTCGATGCGGCGCTCGCGAGCATAGTCGAGGTGACGGAGCGGGTAAGGGTCGGACCCGACACGCCTGCGGAGGTCTACGACTCGCTCAAGGGTTTGGCTGGGGAGGCCGACCTGGTGATCGTAAGTGTGTACGCACCCCCAAGGTCGGGGACGGGGGAGGTCTCTGTGTCCGAGGAGATGGCGGACTTTATCGCAGCGGTCGGTCCAGAGCGCCCGATGATGGTGATCTCCTTCGGCAATCCCTATCTGCTGGCGGCTTTGCCGGGATCACCCGGGTATCTGATCGCCTGGGGAGCGCACGAGGTTTCGCAAAAGGCCGCGGTGAGGGTGCTCTTCGGTCAGGCGGCCATCAGCGGGCGCCTGCCTGTGTCCATCCCGCCCTATCACGGAATCGGGGATGGGCTCACGCGTTCGGCGCTGCCGGATCCGGTCGACGTGCCCCGGTCCCCGGTGGAGGTCGATCCGGAGACCGTGGGCATGGACGCCGATCGCCTCGCGGAAATCGACACCCTGGTGGTCCGAGCGCTGGCCGACTCGGCGGCACCGGGAGCGGTTCTTGCGATCGGGCGGCACGGGCGGTTCGTACGCCTTCGCGGCTATGGGAAGCTGGATTGGGCCGAGTCAGCTCGCCCCGCCGACACCCGTTCCATCTACGATCTCGCATCGCTCACCAAGGTGGTGGGAACCACCACGGCGGCCATGCTGTTGGTGGATGAGGGGAGTCTGGATCTGGATGCTCCGGTGGTCGATTATCTTCCGTGGTGGGCGGCTGGTGACCCGGCCAAGGAGAGCGTGACGGTCCGCCATCTCTTGCTTCACAGGGCCGGGCTGCCTCCGTTTCGACGGTTTTATCTCGAGATGGAAGGAAGACCCGCCTATTTGAGCGCCATCGCCGGTTTGGAATTGGATTACGAACCCGGTACCCGGACGGTCTATTCCGACATCGGTCTCATGACCCTGGCCTTCATCATCGAGAGGATGAGCGGCCAGGGACTCGATGAGTTTCTGGAACAAAGAGTGTGGGGCCGCCTAGGGATGCGCGATACGAGATTTCGGCCCGCTCGAGCGCTCAGAGACCGCATCGCGCCCACGGAGGTCGACACGGTTCTCCGGAACACGCATGTGCATGGGGTCGTCCACGACGAGAACGCCTATGCGATCGGTGGGGTCGCCGGGCACGCGGGCCTTTTCTCCACCGCCTCCGACCTTGCGGTCATTGCCCAGGTGCTCCTAGAGGGGGGGCGAGTGGTCGGATGTGAGCGGGAGGATTCGGATGGTCTCGGAGTGGGTGGCAATGGCGGGGGGAGGATTTGTGCCGCCGGCAGTGCGGGTAGCGTGCGATTGGTGTCAGAGGAGACCGTGCGAGCGTTCACGAGGCGGTTCGATTCGCAAGCCTCCCGCGCAATGGGCTGGGACACGCCCGGCGATCGATCTTCGGCCGGCGATTATTTTACATGGAGCGCGTTCGGGCACACAGGCTTCACCGGAACCTCGATCTGGATCGATCCCGAGCTCGACATGTTCGTCGTGCTGTTGACCAACCGAGTGAACCCCACGAGGAACAATGACAAGCACGTACCGCTCCGCCGCGCCCTCCACGATCTGGCTGCACTGGCGATCACCGACCTGCAGGTTTCACTCCGTGGAGGCTGACCCGACCGGATACCCTGACTCGTCGACACCCCGGGGGGGCGCCTGAACGCCTTCACCCCGCTCGACTTCGGCGTACTCCTGGTCTACCTCGCGGGGGTGACGGCGTGGGGGGCGTGGCTGGGACGCGGGCAGACCGGCGGGCAGGACTACTTCCTCGGGAACAGGGAGCTTCCATGGGTCGCAGTAATGCTGTCCGTGGTCGCCACTGAGACCAGCACCCTCACTTTCTTGAGTATCCCTGGTGTTTCGTACCTGGGAACGCTCGCGTTTCTCCAACTGACGTTCGGGTATCTGGCTGGCCGGGTGGTGGTGTCGATGTTCCTGCTTCCGGCCTACTACCGCGGCGACCTGGCCACTGCCTACGCGCTTCTCGAACAACGTTTTGGGCAGAGGGCCCGGCGGTTCGCCTCGGCAGTCTTCATGGTCACACGGCTGCTGGCCGACTCCGTGAGGCTTTTCGCCACTGCGATCCCTCTGGCCCTGGTTACGGGGTGGGATTATCCGGTGTCGATCGTCGTGATTGGGGCGATCACGGTCGTGTATACCTATTTCGGGGGAATCAAGGCCGTCGTCTGGGTGGATGCCGTTCAGATGGGCCTTTACCTCTTGGGCGCCCTCGTGGCGATCGGGGCGCTTCAGGTGCTCACGCCGGAGGGGTGGGCGGGCATTCTGAGTAGTGCGGGTGCGGCCGGCAAGTTGGCCGTCCTGGACTTGTCCCTCGACTTCGCGGTGCCGTATACGCTCTGGGCGGGGGTCCTGGGGGGTGGGTTTCTCACGATGGCGTCGCATGGGACCGATCAACTCATCGTCCAGCGGTTGCTCACATGTCGGAATCTTGCGGCCAGCAAGAAGGCGCTGGTGGGAAGCGGCGTCGTAGTGATCGGTCAGTTTCTGCTGTTCCTGGTCGTGGGTCTCGGGCTATGGGTGTATTACGGAGGCAGAGCCTTCAATACCAGCGACGAAATTTTTGCCCGGTTTGTGGTAGAGGTGCTCCCTCCGGGCATTAGCGGGTTACTCGTCGCTGGGGTCTTCGCCGCAGCGATGTCTTCGCTCTCTTCGTCGATCAACTCGCTCGCGTCGGCCGCGGCATACGATTTTTGGGCTCCCCTGGCCGGCGCCGAGGACGATGAGGTCCGTACGCTGCGAGCGGGGAAGGTGTTCACACTCGTGTGGGCCACCCTTCTGGTCGGTGGGGGCGTGTTGTTCATCCCGCTCAGCGAGGGAAACGCGGCGGTGGAGGTAGCCCTAGCCATCGCCTCCATGGTTTATGGAGGTCTGCTGGGGATGTTCATCCTGGCGGTTCGTTCGCGGAGGGCCGACCAACGCAGTGCCATCGTTGGGATGATCGCGGGCATTGGCGTGGTCACGATCATTTGGATCTTCGCCCGTGCCGATGTGGCGTGGCCCTGGTTCGTGCCGATCGGCACGGCTGTCACCGCGAGTGTCGGCTGGGTGCTGGGGCGGGGCAACGGATCGGCTCCAGGATCACGCTCTGCCACCGCGAGTCCTGCGGCTTCGGGCTGACCGTCGCGTGAGCTTTTTTTTGGGCATCGACGGGGGAGGAACTCGCACCCGGGTGGCGCTCGCCGACGGAGAGGGCCGGGAATCCGCCCGCGCCGAGGGGCCGCCCACGCTGATCGATCCCGCCGACCCGAAGGCGACCATCGGTGTGATCGTGGACCTGTGCCGCGAGGTGGCGGCAAAAGGCGGAGCGGATCTGCCGGTGGCGGGCCTTTGGGCGGGGATCGCAGGGGCAGGCACCGAGCCCATGAAGGGTGTCGTGGAAACGGCGCTTCGGGAGGCGGGGCTGTCGTCGCGCACGTCGGTGGGAGCCGACGCCGAGGCGACCTTTCACGACGCCTTCCCGTCCGGTCCCGGGATCTTGCTGATCTCGGGCACGGGATCCATCGCCCTGGCGAGGGGAGGCGATGGCTCGAGGGTTCGGGTGGGGGGGTGGGGTGTGCATCTGGGGGACGAGGGAAGCGGCTATCAAATCGGGATGGCCGCTCTACGAGCACTCACTCGGGGCGAGGACGGCCGTGGCGTGCCCACCAAGCTTCGGGATCCGGTCCTCGAGGCCTTGGGAGTGGCCGGTCCACCAGAGCTGATCAAGTGGACGGCAACGTCGCGGAAGGCCGACGTGGCTGCCCTGGTCCCACTCATCTGCGAGGTGGCGGAGGCCGGGGACCAAGCCGCCACGACTGTCATCGAGAAGGCAGTGGACGAACTCGTCGAGCATGTCCGGACGCTGGTGCGGCGCCTCGAACCCTGGCCGGCCACTCCCGAGGTTGCCCTCGCGGGGGGGCTGATCGAACAGGCCGGGCCGCTTCGGCTCCGAGTAATCCGGGCTTTCGAAGGACTCCCCTGCCGGCATCGAGATCGTGCCGTGGATGGCGCGAGGGGAGCCTGCTCGCTGGCGGCGGGCTTGTTCGCCTAATCCACTACGTTCGGGTTCACGAGTTGGCCACGTACTCGTCAATCGCGTCGCGGAGCGACTTTAGGATCCACGCCCGCTTTCTGTCATCGGATTCGAGGAGCGTGGCGCGGAAGCCGTGGTGCTCGCACTGAAAGCCCGTCAGGGGGACTACCACGATGCCGGTGGCTCCCATCAGGTAGTAGACGAAGCGCTTATCGGGCTCCACGCCCTCCGTCAATCGCTCGGTGGCTTCCCTGATCTTCGGATTCTCGATGCGCAGAGACTGACTGTCGTCGAGGAGCCCGTCCTTGAACATGATCGTGTAGTAGAAGGCGCCCCCCGGTTTGTTGAAGACGATATGCTCGCAATCGGTGAACACGTCGCTCACCTCGTCAGCCCGTTCGGAGAACTGTTTCGCCCGAGCGTCGAGATGCCCGGGATAACGAGGGTCTCCCATGATGCGGGGGATGGACATCTGAGGGAGCGTCGTGGAGGACACTTCCAGGCGTTTCGCGGCGAGCAGGCTGTCCACATAATGTGCGAACTTGCTGTCCTTGTCCTTGTTGAGGATCTCCAGCCAGCCACAGCGCGCACCGGGCCACGGGAACTCCTTGCTGATCCCCCGCATCGCAATACCGGGCACGTCCCCGATCCATTCGCTCATGTGGAGGCGGCCTGTGCCGTTGTAAACGATGTTGGCGTAGATCTCGTCCGCGATCAAAAACACATCGTATTCATGGGCGATGGCCGCGATTTTCTCCACGATCTCGCGAGGGTAGACGGCCCCCGTCGGGTTGTCCGGCGTAAGCAGTAGAATGCCGGCGATGGAATCGTTGTATTTGACCTTTTTTCGGATGTCATCGACATCCGGCATCCACCCGTTGTAGGGGTCCAGGTCGTAGGTCACGTGGCTGTACCCGGAGTGGGCCGCTTCGGCCGAGGAGTGTGTGCTGTACGCCGGCGAGGGGCCCAGGATGCGGGCCTCACGGTTGAGGAAGCCGTAGACCTTCGCCACGGCGTCGCCCAGACCGTTGAAGAACATGATCTCGTCCGGCGAAACCCGAACGCCGTCTCGCCCGTTGACCTCCTCCGCAAGGAATTCGCGGGTCTCGGGCACACCCTGAGTATCGCAGTAGGCCCAGGACGGCCCCTCATGCACGAGGTCCGAGATCGTGTCACGGATCCATTTCGGGGGAACCTCTCCCTTCTGCACCGGATCTCCGATGTTCTCCCACGTGAGCTTCACGCCCAAGCGTTCGAGATCGTGGGCCGCCACGACGATCTCGCGGATTTCGTACTTGAGGTTCGCCGCGCCGTCGTGAAGCAGGTTTCTACGCACTGTGTATTAGCGAAGCGCCTCTTCGAGCGCGGTGGCGGCGTCTGTCGAGGCGTCGCGGTATTTGACGATGATCGGAGCGTATAGATGGATCCCGTGTTCGTGGGCGAACGGCCCCGACGCCTCGCGCGCGCCGGGCACGACCACGGCTCCGGGGGGGATCGTGAGGGGTCGTCCGGGAGTGGCGCGGTAGGTCGCTGCCCGTACCAGATCGTACACCGTGGTCGACGAGGTGAGTTGGACACCCGGCGCCAGCACGGCCCGCTCTCCGACCAACGTCCCCTCGAATACGCCCACGTTACCACCGATCATTGCGTCGTCCTCCACGATCACCGGGCGAAGCCCCACCGGCTCCAGGACGCCACCGAGCTGCGCCCCGGCGCTCAGATGCACGCGCTCGCCCACCTGGGCGCACGATCCCACCAGGGCGTGGGAATCGATCATCGTGCCCTGGCCTACATACGCCCCGACGTTCACGAATGCCGGCGGCATGATGATCACGTTCTTGCCGAGGAAGGCGCCGGAGCGGACCGACGTACCGCCCGGAACGAGGCGGATGTTCTCTTCGACGCCTCGGGTATCCCGGAGAGGCAACGTGTCTTTGTCGAAATAGGGAGCTGAAGCGCCCGAGAACTCGCGGACCCGGCCAATGCGGAATGCGAGGAGAATCCCGACCTTGACCCACTCCACGGCCTGCCATTCCTCGCCGACCTTCCGTGCCGAGCGCACCGCGCCCAGCGTGAGCGCGTCCATGAGGGCGTTGACCGCGGTCCGTGCCTCATCCGGGTCCGTGTCTCGCCCGTCCTGGGAGCAGCGAAGGATCCGAGCTTCGAGCTCCTTCAGATCTTCCTGCGTGCCCTGATTCCCCTCGGTGCCCGGACCTCCTTGGCCGTCTGTGGCGCCGTCGGTCCCGGATTCGCTACGCACCCCTGCTCGGGTCACGTCGCGCCCTCTGCGTCAAACAGACCCGCGTCAGTAAGGGCACCCCGCAGGAAGGCCTCTACCTCGGACGTCGGCGGAACGAGCGGCAGGCGGTAATGGGCCTGCGCATGCCCCAAGATCTCGAGGGCGGCCTTGACGGGGATCGGATTCGTTTCGACGAAGAGCGCATGCATCAAAGGCAGCAGCCTGTAGTGCACCTTCCGAGCTTCTTCGTAGTCCCCGCCGAGCGCTTTCTCCACCATCTGAGACATCAAAGCCGGTGCCACGTTCGCCACCACGGAGATCACGCCGTCGCCACCTGCCGCGATGAGCGGAAAAGTGAGCCAGTCATCGCCGGAAAGAATGGTAAACCCGTCTGGGCGTTCCCGGATGAGCGTCATGATTTGTTTGAGATCGCCGGAGGCCTCCTTCACGCCCGCGATGTTTTCGATCTCCGCCAGAGCGAGCACGGTTTCAGGCAGCACGTTGGATGCCGTACGGCCTGGGACGTTGTAGATGATCACGGGACAGTCCACGGCACCCGCGACCGCCCGATAGTGCTCGATGAGTCCGCGCTGGGTGGGTTTGTTGTACGCGGGACTGACCGAGAGAATGCCGTCCGCGCCCGCCTCGTGCGCCGTGCGAGCCCTTCGCACTACGTCAGCCGTATCGCTTCCGCCGGCTCCGGCAAAGACCGGCGCCCTCCCCTGGGCCGCCTCGACGGTCGTACTGATCACGAGTCGTTGCTCGTCGGCCGATTGTGTCGCGCCCTCTCCCGTCGTGCCGCCGGGGACCATCACGCCGACACCGTTCCCAATCTGGAATTCCACGTGCTTTCGGAGGGCCTCCACGTCGATCGAGCCATCGTTGCGGAAGGGTGTGACCAGGGCCACGCCAGTGCCTGAAAACTGTGTGTTTTCCATGTTTCTAACGGATTAGAGGCCTGAGGCCTCTGCGTCAAGATGTGAACGTTTCGGCTAACATGTCGTCCAAAGTAAAAACGCCCGACCTCCCTTGAATCCACTCGGCCGCGGCGACCGCGCCTCTAGCGAACCCCGCTCGGGTCCGGGCCTCGTGGCGTAGCTCGATCCGATCGTCGGGTCCCTCCAGGCCGACGACGTGCGATCCCGCCGTTTCCCCGACCCGCTCACTGGCTACATAAAGAACCTGGGGATGCGGCGCACCGTCGGGTAGGGTGGCCGACCAACTCTCCTTCTGGGCCAACTCCTCGATGAGGATATCCGCGAGCGTAATGGCCGTTCCACTCGGGTGGTCGACCTTATGGCGATGGTGGGCCTCCCGGATGTGAACGTCGTACTCGCTCAGCGCGTCGGCCATTTTGGCGGCCATTCGGGCCAAGCGAAGAAAAAGGTTTACGCCCAGTGAGAAGTTGGCCGCGTGAACCATTCCGGTTCCGGCGCCGTTCACGGCCGCCGCCGCTTCGTCCAGGCGTTCGTGCCAGCCCGTCGTCCCCACTACCGCATCGACCCCGGCGGTTGCGAGCGCTGTGATATTGTCCACGGCGGCGTCCGGAACGGTGAACTCGATAGCCACGTCGGCACCCCCCAACGTTTCGGCGCCGAGGTCGCGGGTGTCCAGGACGGGATCAATCCTGGCGACCACCTCGTGCCCTCTTTCTATAGCCACGTTCTCGACGACGCGACCCATTTTTCCGTATCCCACCAGCGCCAGCTTCATCGCCGATCCCCCTCCTTCTCCTTTCCCTTCGACGCTTCCTTCTCGCTCGCCTCTTCCCCTCGTGCCTCGTCCTCCCGGGCCGCTTCCTTCAACTCGATGAGGGAGAGATGGAGTCGGCGCACAAGCTCCGGAGCCTCGGCCTCGTCGACCACGAAGCTGATGCTGACATCGGAGGCCTGGGAGATCAGATAGACCGGCGTCTTCTCGACGGCCCAGAAGACGAGGGCATCCATCCCGGGCTCTCTGAGCATGCCTCGTCCGACCACTGTGACCGTGGCTACGTCCTTCACAACGTCCACCTCCGAGAAGACCGACAGCGCCCGTCGGACCTCGCTGAGATCCTCGTCCCGGTCTACGGTAAACACGGTGCTGCTATGGGAGGTGGCCACCAGATCGACGGGCACAGCGTGGCGGCCCAAGACACCGAAGACCCTCGCCAAAAAGCCGTATGCCAACGCCGTTGGGAACGCCCGGACGCGAATGAGGGTCACGTCGGCCTTGTGTGCGACGGCCGCGAAGGCTGCCGCCGCCCCCCGATCGGAGTGGACCAACGTACCCGACCGCTCCGGCGCGAAGGAGTTCTTGATCCGGAGCGGCAGGTCGCTCGCGATGGCGTGCTTTGCGGCAGCCGGGTGAATGACGCGTGCTCCGAAATAGGAGAGCTCGACCACCTCTTCCGACCCGACGTCCGGGACCACCCTGGAATCTCCGACCAAGCGGGGATCTCCCGAGAGAATGCCGTCCACGTCGGTCCAGATGACCACCTCGGGGGAGCCCAAGGCCGCGCCCAGCAGAGTTGCCGTGAAGTCGGATCCGCCCCTTCCAAGCGTTGTCGTCGCCCCGCTGGCTTCACTTCCGATGAATCCTTGAACCACGGGTACGCAGCCGCCTTCCACGAGGGGAAGGATGTTGCTGGGGGCCAGCTTTCGGATGGACTCGAGGTCTGGTACGGCTGCGCCGAACTCCGAATTCGTCCAAACAACTTCTCTTGCGTTCAGGACGGCGGCTGGAATGCCTTCGGCTTTCAGGGCGGCCACGGTCAGCTCCACCGTCAGGTCCTCGCCGATGGCCATGAGCTGGTCCCCGAAACGTTCGGTCCCTTGGCCGGAGCCTTCGTTGAGAAGCCGGGTGGCCCCCTCGAAGATCTCATCGATGCGAGCCGCCACGGACGCGTGGGCAGCGTCTTCCTTCACGATCACATCGAGAGCTTCTAGATGCCTCTGCTTCATCGCCGCAAGAGTCGTCGATGGATCGGGCACTCCGGGCGCATCGTCGCCGGTGGTCGCAGCGTCCGCCAGCTGACTCAACTCGTTGCTGACGCCCGCCATGGCGGAAACGACGACCACGCAAGGGTCCCTCTCATCACGAATGATCGCTGCGAGGGCCTGGAGCCTTTCGGCGCCGTCCACGGAGGTTCCGCCGAACTTATGGACCCGCGGCATCACCACGGCGCTCCCGTCCGGTTCGCGCTCTCCGGGCGCTGTGCTGGCGCACACTTCGGTGAGGAGCGGTCGATCCGTCATCACCCGCTCCCGAGGACCCCCTGGGCGTGGCAGAGCTCGGCGTTGAGGAGTGCGGCCCCGGCCGCACCGCGGACGAGGTTGTGACTCAGCACGAAAAACTTGATATCCAAAACCTCACAGGGGCGGATCCGGCCGACCGACACGGTCATTCCCTCGCCGAGGTCGCGGTCGAGACGCGGCTGTGGGCGGTCGTCTCCAGGCAAGACCACCAACAAGCGCTCGGGCGCGCTCGGGAGATCACCACAGGCATCCGAACCGCGGTATTGCTCGAAGGCCGCGGTTACATCTTCGACCGACGGCTGGCCGGCCAGGGCCACCGACACGGCCATTAGATGGCCGTCCAGCACGGCAACCCTGGTGCAGGATGCGCTCACCGGGAAGGCCGCCGGCTCCAGGCCCTCCGGCGTGAGCGTCCCGAGAATCTTTTGCGGCTCACAGGTGAGCTTGTGCTCCTCTCCGCCGATGAAGGGGATGACGTTGTCCACGAGGCTCGCTGCGGGAGGGCCCGGCAGACCGGCTCCGGAGATCGCCTGGAACGACGTCGTGACCACGCTCTCGACCCCAAAGATCTCGTGGAGAGGGGCCAGACCCACGGCGAGGCCGACCGCGGCGCAGTTGGGGTTGGTTACGAGGGCGCCGCTCCACGGCTGGCGGGCGACGAGGTCGAGGTGGTGGGCGTTGACCTCCGGGATGATCAGTGGGACCAGTTCTCCCATCCGATGCGCAGCGGCGTTACTGACCACCAGGTGCCCCGCCTCCGCCAGCTGGACTTCCAGCTCCTGAGCAGGTTCGGAGGGCAGTGCCGACAGCAGGATGGACGAGGTCCAAGGACCGTCGGGTGCTTGCAAACGGAGCTCCGCCGTCTCTGAAGAAAGCCCGTCCGCGCCGGCTCCTAAACGGTCGGCGAGGGTTCTCCCTGCTGAGGTCCCGGAACCACAGACTTCGCCCAGGCGGAAACAGGGATGCTTCTCCAGTAACCGGATGAGCCTTTGGCCCACAGCGCCGGTTGCGCCGAGCACCCCAACATCAACACGATCGTCCAACTTCCTCTCGCTCCTCTACGGTAGGTATGCTTCTGAATACGCCAAAGCGACAGGCCCCCGCCTGGGCGAGGCGCCATTTCGGCACCTGCAAGCCGATGTAAGTCGTTGTCCTATGACAATTTGGCACGTTATGACCTTTCCTACATGGCACGGCTTGTGCACCCTCTGAAGATGATTTCTAACCCACCAGCTCAAGGAGCGGTCCCATGGCACTCGTGAGATATATACCAAAAACGACCTTCGCATCGTGGCCCGAACTCAACCTGTTTTCCAACCGCTTGTCCCGCGTTTTCGGTGACGTTTGGGATACACCAGAGCCCACCGGTGCTTGGATCCCTGCCGTAAATGTGGAAGAAGCCGCCGACGAGCTGCTGCTTACCGCAGAACTCCCGGGAATGCGTGAAGAGGACGTCAACGTCGATATAGAGAACAATATCCTAACCATCCGTGGGGAGAAGCGGGAGTCGCGCGAGGAGGGAGACGAAGGGCACAGGTACCACGTATGGGAGCGCCGGTATGGAAGCTTCCAGCGGGCCTTCACCCTGCCGAGTTCAGTCCAGGCCGATGCGATTCAGGCGGGCTTCGATGCCGGAATTCTCACTGTGCGGATGCCGAAGGCCCCCGAGGCGAAGCCCGCACCATCGAGATCGCCGGGAAAAAGAAATAAGAATCAAGTAAAGAGAAGCAAATGAAGCACAGAAGGAGGTAGTGGGCTCGGTCGGGTCCGAGCCCCTACGTCCGTTCTCCGCCCGCCCGGGTCTCGACGCGACGCGGTCGGCTATGCGATCAACTCGTGGAGAGCCTCCTTCATGGCTGGCGAGTTGGCCCCGATGATCGTTCCGGAGGAGAGTCGCAGTGCGCCCCCTTCGACCCGGCCCACCACACCACCGGCTTCTTCGACGATCACCCATCCCGCCGCGAAGTCCCATGGGTTCAAGAAAAGCTCCCAGAAGGCGTCGAACCGTCCCTCGGCCAGATAGCAAAGATCGATGGCGGCCGCCCCACCGCGGCGGACGCCGCCGGTGCCGCTGAGTACGCGGACGAGCTGGGCGGAGTGTTCCTCGAGGAGATGTTCCGTCTTGAAAGGAAATCCCGTCCCGATCAGCGCACGCCGAGTCCCCTCGACTTGGGACACCTCGATGGACGCGCCATTCTTCCAGGCGCCGTGGCCCCGGGCCGCCCACCAGCGTTCCCCCGTGGGTGCGCATGAAACGGCTCCGACCACCGGAATCCCGTCCATCGCCAACGCCACGGAAGAGGCATGCATCGGATGGCCATGCAGAAAATTCGTGGTCCCGTCGAGTGGATCGATGATCCAGGCCGGCCCCGAGGGCGGTGTGGCGTCCGGATCCCCGTCGTGGCTTTCCTCCGCTACGATCGTGTGGTCCGGATGGCTCTCACGGATGACTGCGACGCAGGCCTCCTGGGCGGCGAGGTCCGTCGCCGACACATAGTCGGCTCGGCCTTTTTCTCGGGCGTCGGCGATCCCCACCGCGGTGGCTTGCTCCTTGTGCACGGCCGCGGCCGCGTCGGCAGCTCTTCGGGCCGTGTCGAGCGGGCTGTTCAAGGAACACAGCCGTCAAGCGCGGAGCTGAGAAGATTCGTCATCGCCCGAGGGTAGCGGATCGGCCCACCTGCGTCGACTCAGGCTTGGACCGGGAACATTCACATCGTCTCAGGCGGCAGGTAAGTTACTCGATGAACGAGACCAGCGAGGGGACGGCGCAGACCAGCGAGGGGACGGCGCAGACCAGCGAGGGGACGGTGCAGAAGCGGGTGCTCAGCGGCATCCAGCCCACGGGAGAGGTCCACCTGGGCAACTACCTGGGAGCCCTCCGGCAGTGGGTCCACATGCAGGACGAATACGAGTGCTTCTACTCGATTGTGGATTACCACGCGATTCTCGGGGAGGACGACCCCGCCGACCTTCCGTCTCGGACCCTGGACATGGCGATCAGCATCTTGGCCGTGGGCGTCGATCCCGAGCGATGCACACTCTTCGTTCAGTCCGACGTGCCCGAACACGTCGAGTTGGCCTGGCTCTTCAATACGGTGGCCCCGGTCGGCGACCTCGAACGGATGACGCAGTACAAGGACAAGTCGCAGCGGTACGATTCGATCCCCGTAGGCCTGCTCAACTACCCGGTTCTTCAGGCGGCCGACATTCTCATCTATCGGGCGGATGCTGTGCCGGTGGGTGAGGACCAGAGACAGCATCTGGAGCTCACGCGGGATATCGCCCGGAAGTGGAACGCCCGCTACGGCGAGTTTTTCCCTGAGCCCGGCGCCATCATCCCCGAAGTCGGCCGGATCAAGGGGCTCGATGGGGAGGCCAAGATGAGTAAATCGCTGGGGAACACGGTCCCTATTCTGGCGGACGAGGAAGCAGTGTGGGAGCGCGTCAGGAAGGCCGTGACCGACTCGCAGCGTGTCCGTCGTGACGACCCCGGCCGGCCCGAGGTTTGCAACGTGTTCACGCTCCACAAACTGGTTACGGATGCGTCCCTGATTCCGGACATCGAGGCGCAGTGTAGAGCCGGGACCCGGGGGTGCGTCGACTGTAAGCGAATCTTCGCCGACAGCCTCGTGCGTGAGTTCGCCCCCTTCCGAGAGCGTGCAGAGGACCTGCGAGCGCACCCCGAAGAGGTGCGTGGCGTGCTGGAGGCCGGAGCCGATCGGGCGCGCGCCGTGGCCCGAGAGACGCTGGCTGAAGCTCGCAGCCGCATGGGAATCAGTTGGCGTTCCGCACTGTGATTGCACAACTTTGGAGTAAGGTGCCTCACGAACTCGATGCCGAATGTTGGAGGGTGCGACGCTGATGAATGAGATGTTCAAGAAGGCGATCCAGGATGGGGCCAGTGATATCCATATCAAGGCCGGAGACTTCGTCCGAGCCCGGTTGCATGGGGAACTTATTCCGCTCACCGACCAGAAGCTCTCCCACGAGCAGGTCCGTCAATTGGCCGTGAAGCTGATTCCCTACGAAAAGGACCGGGATCGCATCGACGAGCTCCAGGACTACGACTGTTCCTGGGGCCTTCCGGGGCTTGGACGCTTCCGCGTCAGTATCCTGAAGCAGCGCGGCGTTCTCGGAATCGTCATGAGGATCATCACGATCGACATTCCGACCTTCGAGGACCTCAGGCTCCCGCCCGTGCTCGAGAAGATTTCCCAGAACGAGCGGGGGTTGATCTTGGTCACGGGGGTGACGGGCAGCGGGAAGAGTTCGACGATGGCGGCCATGATTGGGTA
The DNA here is from genome assembly GCA_965248195.1 of Longimicrobiales bacterium. Lineage (GTDB taxonomy): Bacteria > Gemmatimonadota > Gemmatimonadetes > Longimicrobiales > Gaopeijiaceae > UBA822. The sequence continues at coordinate 254,459 of CBDFIQ010000002.1, forward strand.
CATCAACCGAAACATGCGAAAGCACATCATCACGCTCGAGGATCCCATCGAATTTCTGCATCGGGATCTCAACTCTTCAGTCACACAACGCGACGTGGGTTGGGATACCGAGTCGTTTTCGTCGGGCCTCCGCTCGTCCCTCCGCCAGGACCCCGATGTCATACTCATCGGTGAGATGCGCGACAGGGACACGATCGACACGGCGCTCAAGGCCGCCGAAACAGGCCATCTGGTCATTACCACCGTTCACACGAAGAACGCGGTCCAGTCCCTCACGCGCATCATCGGTGTGTTCCGTGCGGAGGAGCAGGAGATGATCCGTACTCGCCTTGCGGATTCGCTTCAAGCGGTGATCAGCCAGCGCCTCCTTCCGACCGCGAAGGGGGACGGACTCGTGGTGGCTGCCGAGATCATGCTCGTCACGGGGACGATTCGGGATTGTATTGTCGACGTGGAGCGCATGGCAGAGATCATCGATCTGGTCCGTGACGGAAGGGAGCAGTACGGATCGCAGACGTTCGATCAGCACCTCATGGAGTTGGTAAACGCCGAATCGGTGACGTTCGAGGCGGCGAAGAGGGCGGCCAACAGCCCGAACGACTTCGACCTCCAGATGAACATGCTCGGCGCAACCCGTGGCGTCGGAGCGAGAAGTGCCGTCTTTGAGGATTCTGGAGATGCGATGGGCGACTTCACCGTATGAGCGTCGACCTCTCCGGCGTTCTCGTACCCTGCACGACACCTTTCGACCCGGTGACGGGAGACGTGGATCTGGTGGGCTTCCGCGCGAACGTGCGGAGCTTCATGGCACATCCGATCCGAGGGATCGTCGTCGGAGGATCCACCGGAGAGGCTGTGCTGTTGGACGAGGAGGAGCGGGTGCTGCTGCTCGAAGGCGCCCGTGATCTGGTTCCGGATGACCGCCTGGTGATTGCCGGGACCGGGGCGGAGTCTACGAGGGCGACGATCCGCCGCTGTGAGGTGTCCGCTGGGAAGGGTGCGGACGCCGTACTCGTCCAGCCGCCCGCGTTTTATCGGGGAGCCATGACGGACGCCGCATTGTTGGACCATTACGGGGCAGTCGCAGCCGCATCCCCGATTCCGGTCATCCTCTATCAGGTGCCGCTGCGCATGAGCACCCTGGAGCTCTCCACCGACCTCGTGGCGGGGCTCGCCAAGATCGCCAACGTCGTGGGGATCAAGGATTCGAGGGGCAGCGTTGAAGTCGTGGCGGAGCTGGTGGACCATACGCCCGATGCGTTCCAGGTCCTGGTCGGGAGTGGTGCCGCCCTTTACGGGGGCCTCGAGTTGGGCGCCGTGGGAGGGATCCTCGGTGTCGCCAACCTGGCGCCTGGGCCGGCTGCCGCGATCCACGTGGCCCACAAAGCCGGGGATTCGGCCGAGGCCGGGAGAATCCAGGAAACCGTGGCTCCGATGCATACCGAGATCGTAGCCGCGATGGGTGTCCCGGGGGTGAAAGTAGCGCTGGATCTGCTCGGCCTCCGGGGGGGAGATCCCCGGCTTCCTCTTCGGCCGCTGCCCGATGGAAAGCGAGAGGACGTGGCCAGCGTGCTCGCGCGTGCGGGACTCGAAGCGATAAAGACTCCTTCCGTCTACAGCGTCGGCGGTCATTGACGCTAACGGGGCCGGCCATCATTGACGCTAACGGGGCCGGCCATCGTTGACGCTAACGGGGCCGGCTGTCGTTGACGCTGCATCCCCTCGGTTCTACCTTTTCCTAAAGGATGCACCGCCCAGAGCCCATTCCCACCGGAATGGGCTTTTTTCTTTTTATTCAAGGGCCTTTCGGCCTTTTCAACGCGGAATGACGCCGTGTCTGAAGGTAGAAGCTCCGGCAACTGCACGGTCGTGCTGGGTTGCCAGTGGGGCGACGAGGGGAAGGGCAAGATCGTCGACGTCCTCGCCGAGGACGTGCATGTGGTCGCCCGTTACCAGGGTGGGGCCAACGCCGGGCACACCGTCCATGTCCGAGACGATGAATTCATTCTGCACCAGATTCCCTCGGGGATCCTCCACCCGGGAAAGCGGTGTCTCCTGGGCAACGGTGTGGTAATCGACGCACTCGGCTTCGGCGAAGAGTACGACGGCCTGGAGGCTCGCGGTATCGCCCTCGAGGGGCGGGTAGGCGTGAGCCAGAAGGCGCATCTGGTGATGCCTTATCACCGGTTGCTCGACCAGGTTTCGGAGGATCGGGCGGAACAGAAGATAGGGACGACAGGTCGAGGTATCGGACCGGCTTACGAGGAAAAAGCGGGCAGGGGGGGTCTTCGAGTTTCCGATCTCGCCCACCCCGACCGCGTTGCCTCGCTCGTCGAAGAGGGAGTCGAGAGGGCCCGCCGGCGTGCCCGGATGCTGGGGGGAGAGCTCTCTGGCGATATCGGCGCAATGGTCGATGAGGCCTTGCTGGCCGGGGAGCGCCTGCGTGGACTCGCCACGGATACGGGTCTCGAGATCCTGGACGCCGTTCGAAGCGGCAAGGGGGTACTGCTCGAGGGAGCACAGGGTACGGCGCTGGATTTGGATCACGGCACCTACCCCTTCGTCACCTCCTCGAACACGACCGCCGGTGGCGCGGCTACGGGCTCGGGGATCGGGCCCACCGCGATCGACGCGGTGATCGGCGTGGTGAAGGCCTACACTACGCGCGTCGGGAACGGGCCGCTTCCGACGGGATTCGAGCCGGAGATGGATGAAAAATTTCGGGAGTTGGGCGGAGAGTTCGGCGCGACGACCGGGCGGCCTCGGCGGTGTGGTTGGTTCGACGCCGTGCTCGCCCGTTACGCGGCCCGGGTGAATGGCCTGACGGGATTGGCCGTGACCAAGTTGGATGTTCTGGATACGGTTCCCGAGATTTCGATCGCCACTGCGTACCGAACACCGAGGGGTGAGCTGCATGAATTCCCCGCCGACACTTGGCAGCTCGGAGAGGTGGAGCCGATCTACGAGACGCTTCCGGGCTGGGAGGCACCGACTCGGGAGGCCTCCACCTTGGCGGATCTACCGGCGGCAGCCCGCAGTTACCTGGATCGCATCGAGGAACTTACCGACACGCCCATTGAGATGGTGTCCGTAGGAACTCGCAGGAGGCAGATCATCAGGGTCTGACGTCGACGGCCTCGACGATGCACGCCGGTGCCGGGAAAAGGGGGTGCACGATCTACCGTTGCCCCACCCATACTCTTATCTTTTTAAGCTTTGTCGCATCCATTCGCTCGGGCGTCTGTGGTGAGAGAGTGGGTGGTTTGCCAATGAGGAGGACTGGGCGCCGATGTTCGACGAACTCGGCAACAAGCTGGACAGTGTTCTGGGGAAGTTCCGGCAGCGGGGCGTCATTACGGAGCCCATGATCCGGGATGGCCTTCGTGAGGTCCGGCGGGTTCTTCTCGAGGCAGACGTCAACTATAAGGTGACGCGGCAGTTTCTCGAGCGCGTGCAGGAGCGGGCTCTCGGCGAGCAGGTCATCAAATCGGTTTCGCCGGGACAGCAGATCGTCAAGATCGTCCATGACGAGTTGGCGAGTCTGCTGGGCGAGGGACCGGCAACGCTCGAGTGGGCGTCGTCAGTGCCGACGGTGATTTTGGTCGTGGGCCTGCAGGGTTCGGGTAAGACGACCACAGTGGCGAAGTTGGCGAAGCGGTTCGCAGGTGAGGGCAGGGCGCCCTTGCTGGCCGCTTGTGACCTGTACCGCCCGGCGGCCGTCGACCAGTTGGCAACGCTCGGGGAGCAGGTCGGCGTGCCGGTTCACCGGGGCGGCTCGGGTGAAGATCCGGTCGCCGTGGCGAACGCCGCCGTGGCGATCGCACGGCGCGACGGCAGGACCGTGCTGATTGTGGATACGGCCGGTCGGCTCCAGATCGACGAGCCGATGATGGACGAGCTTCGCCGGCTCAAAGCGGATCTGGCGCCGCAGGAGATCCTGCTGGTGGCCGACGCCATGACCGGCCAAGAGGCGGTGAATATCGCGGAGGGCTTCGACCAGGCGTTGGGCCTGACCGGTGTGATCCTCACGAAGATGGACGGTGATGCCCGAGGCGGAGCGGCGCTCTCGATTCGGGGAGTGGTCGGGAAGCCGATCAAGTTCGTGGGCGTGGGCGAGACAGCAGACGATCTGGAGCTGACCGACCCGGAGCGCATGGCGGGGCGCATCCTCAAGATGGGGGATGTGGTCGGTTTGGTGGAACGGGCAGAGCGGGCCCTGGACGCTGGAGCGCAGGTAGAGCTTCAGCAGCAGATGCTCAGGGGACGCTTTACGTTGGAAGACTTCTTGACCGCGATGCGGCAGGTCCAGAAGATGGGTCCGGTGGAGCAGTTGTTGAAGATGATTCCGGGTGCGGCCCGGGCGATACCGGACGGGGGAATCGATCCGAAAAGGATGAAGCATGTCGAGGCGATCATCCTCTCGATGACGAAGGCTGAGCGAATCGCGCCGGAGATCCTGGACGGATCGAGGAGAGCGCGAATCGCGAAGGGAAGTGGGCGGCCGGTTTCGGAGGTGAATCGACTGCTCAAGCAGTTCAAGGAGACGCAGAAGTTCATGAAACAGATGAAGGGCATGCTGCCCGTCTGATCACGTGGAAAACCGCCGGATGGACTGGCGACAAAGGACGAACTGGAAAGCGCATATGTCCGTAAGAATTCGACTTCGCCGTATGGGCCGGAAAAAGCTGGCTCATTATCGCATCGTAGTGGCCGACTCCGCGGCACCGCGGGATGGTCGCTTCGTGGAGACTCTCGGGTATTACAAGCCCCTGACGAGCCCGGCGCGCCTTGTCGTGGACCTGGAGAAGGCCGATGAGTGGATCGGCAAGGGTGCCGAGCAGTCCGACACGATCCGCACGCTACTGAACAAGGCTCGCAAGGGCGGGGATAGCAAGGTCGCGGTTGGCGAGATCGATCCCGAGGAGGCGAAGGCCGCCAAGGCCGCCGCCGTGGAGGAACGCCGCAAGGCCGAGGCGAAAGCCCGCGAGGCGGCGGCCGCTGCAGCGGTTGCCCAGGAAGCGGCGACCGCAGCTGCGGCTGAGGTGGAGGCTGAAGAGGTTGCCGAGGCTGAGCCCGAAGCAGAGGCTGCCCAGGAGGAGCCCGCTGCGGAAGAGGAAGCTGAGCCCGAAGCAGAGGCTGCCCAGGAGGAGCCCGCTGCGGAAGAGGAAGCTGAGCCCGAAGCAGAGGCCGCCGAAGAGGAGCCCACAGCTGAAGAAGAAGCTGAGCCCGAAGCGGAGGCTGCCGAAGAGGAGCCCGCAGCGGAAGCAGAGGCTGAGCCCGGAGCGAAGCCTGCCGAGGAGGAGCCCGCAGCGGAAGAAGAAGCTGAGCCCGAAGCGGAGGCTGCCGAAGAGGAGCCCGCAGCTGAAGCAGAGGCTGAGCCCGAAGCGGAGGCTGCCGAAGAGGAGCCCGCCGCTGAAGCGGAAGCTGAGCCTGAAGCGGAGGCTGCCGAGGAGGAGCCCGCCGCTGAAGCAGAGGCTGAGCCTGAAGCGGAGGCTGCCGAGGAGGAGCCCGCAGCTGAAGCAGAGGCTGAGCCTGAAGCGGAGGCTGCCGAGGAGGAGCCCGCAGCTGAAGCAGAGGCTGAGCCCAAAGCGGAGGCTGCCAAGGAGAAGCCCGCCGCCAAAGCAGCAGCTAAGCCCAAAGCGAAGGCCGCCAAGGAGAAGCCCGCCGCCAAAGCAGCAGCTAAGCCCAAAGCGAAGGCTGCAAAAAAGAAGAAGCCCGCTGCCAAGAAAAAGGAAAAAAAGTCGAAGTAACTCCTCGCACGCACCGTCATGGGTAAGACCCAAGCGCCGAAGAATTTGGTCGTGGGGCACCTCAACAAGGCCCACGGCACCAAGGGCGAGATCTTCATCTGGCCCCTGACTGACCACCCCGAGAGCACGTTCGCTCCCGGGGTGGATCTGTACCTGGGTGACGCGAACGGCGATCTGCCGACCGACCCACTGACGCTGCGGGTCGAGTCGAGTCGAGCGTATCGCCGTGGGTTCCTGGTTCGTTTCGCGGGGGTCCACGACCGAAGTGGAGTGGATGGCCTTCTGGACCGGTACGTCATGCGCGCCATGGAACAGATCGAAGAGTTGGCTGAGGGTGAGACCTTCTACCACCAACTCCTGGGCATGGAGGTCGTCACCGTCGAGGGTGAGCAGGTGGGAGAGGTCGTCGAGATCTACGAGTTGAGGCCAGCGGACCTCTTGGAGATCCGGGGTCCGGAGAAGACCTTCATGATCCCGTATATCTCGGAGATGATCCAGTCGGTGAGCGTGGCGGACAACCGGATCGTGCTCGACCCGCCTCCGGGCCTCTTGGAGGTGTAACTTGGGCGGCCACGATCCGATCACGATCAACATCGTCACGATTTTTCCCGAATTCTTCGAGACGCCGTTGGCGACGAGTATCCCTGGGCGTGCGGCCGAAAAGGGGCTCGTGCGTTATCGGGTGGTGGACCTTCGAGCGTTCACGACGGATCGGCACCAGACGGTGGACGACATACCGTACGGAGGGGGGGCGGGAATGGTCCTGAAGCCTGAACCCTTCTTCGAGGCGGTCGACAGCCTGGCCACGAAAGGCCCGGTCGTGCTCCTTTCCGCGCGTGGAAAGATCTTCAGCCATCAGGATGCGGTGCGGTACGCCGTGCAGCCGGACCTCACGCTGCTCTGCGGCCATTACAAGGATGTCGACCAACGGGTCGCCGACCACCTTGCCACGGAGGAGATCTCACTCGGCCGCTTTGTGCTGTCTGGGGGAGAGATCGGGGCACTCGCGGTCGCGGACTCGGTGGTCCGACTCCTTCCCGGAGCGATGGGCGACCATGACTCGGCGGCGACGGACTCTTTTTACGACGGTGCCTCTCTCAGTGCTCCATCCTTCACGCGCCCACCGGAGTACCGAGGACACGCGGTCCCGGAGGTCCTTCGCACCGGGGATCACCGGAAAATTGAAAAGTGGCGAGAGGCGGAAGCGAGGCGCCGGACGGCGGAGCGGGAGGGCGAGTAACCCCCTCCCGCACGTCCTCTTCACCGGTCGTCGGACGTCGATTATCTTATAGGCTACCGACGAACGGGACGTTCGCCTGAACCACAAGGACATGACATGTCTGATCTTATCCAAGAGCTCGAGAAGGCGGAGTTTAGGGACGACTCCCCCGACTTTGCTCCCGGTGATACGGTTCGGGTGCTCTATAACGTCCGAGAGGGCACCAAGGAGCGCATTCAGGCCTTCGAGGGCGTCTGCATCGGGCGCCGGGGCGGTGGAATGGGTGAAACGTTCACGGTACGGAAGATTTCCAGCGGGATCGGCGTCGAGCGCGTGTTCCCGCTTCACGCGCCGACTGTCACGGGAGTCGAGGTCGTCCGTCGCGGGCGCGTACGACGTGCCAAGCTCTACTACATGAGAGGCCTGCGAGGCAAGGCGGCACGCATCCGGGAGAAGCGGACCACCTAGGAACACGACCTAATACGATGAGCGCACCGGCCCAGTCGCCGGACCACGCGGAAAACGAACGGCTTCAAGACCCCCTCGAGTACGAGAGGCGGTTCTGGAGCCGAGGTCTTTTGGGGGTAGCCGGCGTCGATGAGGTCGGGCGCGGCCCCCTCGCCGGGCCGGTGGTCGCGGCCGCGGTCGTCCTACCCGAAGGCATGAGGATCGAGGGGGCTACCGACTCCAAGGCGCTCGGTCATGCGGAGCGGGAGAAACTCTCCGCATTGATCCTGGCCCATGCCCAGGCCGTTACCCTTGGGGCAGCCTCAGTTCGGGAAATCGACTGTGCCAACATCCTCGTGGCGACCGCATGGGCCGTGAACCGTGCGCTCGAAAGGTTGCCTCGCAAGCCGGATCACGTTGTCGTGGATGGCCTTCCGATGAAGTCACTTCGGTGGATGCACGAAGCGGTGGTCGGGGGAGACGCCACAGTGCACTCGGTGGCGTGCGCTTCCATTGTGGCGAAGGTCTGCCGGGATCGGCTCATGGCCAAACTGGCGATTCGATATCCCGGGTATGGATGGGATCACAACATGGGCTACGGGACCAAGGAGCACCGGGCCGCCCTAGAGCGGCTGGGAGCCACACCGCACCACCGGCAGACATTCCTGGGTTTACAGTACGCGATGGAGCTGTAGTAGGGGGCGGCCACGAGCCCTGGCTCGCGTACGGTGATCCAGAGCCCGTCTGACGAGCTATCGGAAACGCAGAAGGGGCGGTCCTCGCCTTGAGGCCGCCCCTTCTAGCACGTGTGGTTGAAGACGCCGTTCTTAACTAACCCCTTCCTCTACCCCGGCGACCTCTGTTACGCGATCATCATCGTCGTCATCATCGTCCTCGTCATCATCGTCGTCATCAATGTCATTATCGCCATCATCATCGTCATCATCGTCGTCATCGTCGTGACATTCACCGCCGCAGCGGGAGCCGTAATATAGCCTCCGGTCCAGTTGAATCGACGCCACGCTGATGTCGGAACCGAGCCACAGGGAGAACTCGACGGGATTGCTGAAGTTCACCGTATGCAGATCGGAGCTGTACGGACCCCTCGCCTGAATCTTGAAACGACCGTCATCGTGAAGGTCCATCCTCTGGACACCCGATGCGCGCCGGGAAGCTTTGAACTGCCACTTGTGGTCTTTTCGAACGAAGGAGTCGGCCGAAATCACCCCTTCGACTCCCGCGAACGTGACGGTCAGGTCCTCGTAATCCGGATCGAAGCGCTCGAGCAGGCTGAGCGGGAGCCTGCCGTCTACATCGTAGGTATCTTTTCCGCGTCTCCTCCGCCTGTCCAACTTGACGGTGGCCTGGTGGATCGTCAGGGGATAGACGACGGTGACCTGCGCCGTGCCCATACCGGACGCAGTGCCATCGTTTACCGTAACCCTAACCGTGAAGGGTCCGGATCCGTTGCCAGAGTATACGTGAGAAAGCTCGAAGCTCCTGGCGTCGAGCGACCGCATCTCGACTGGACTGTCATCACCATAGTTGATCGTAGCGTCCCACGATTCTGAGTCGTCGTCGGTGAAAGAGACGGAGGTCACGAAGACGTCGCCCTCCTCAATGACGTCACCTGTAATCTCGTTAAGGTTCGGAGCCGCGTTGTTGCACCTGCCGTTTTCGAAGATGTTCCGAAGCTCGGGCTCGCCCAACGCGCTGCCAAAGATCTCCACTTCGTCGATCAGTCCGTGAAAGCCCCGCGGCCATCCGGCGGCACGAGCGAACTCAGCGGTGCTACCGATGACGACCGAACCCCCGCCGTACACTGGCGTGCCGCCCGCCGCTTCGGCCACCTCGGCTCCATTGACGTAGAGTCTCGACGTCGAGCCGTCGACCGTGAGGGCTATGTGCACCCACTCGTCTGCAACAGAGGCCACTCCGTTCTCCAAACGGGACAGGACACCACCGAGGTTCACTCCAGCTTTGATAATGCCCGCCCCGTTCCACCAGATGGAGTAGGAAATTCCCTCGTTGATGCGATCGTTGATGGCTTTCTGGATGAGCACATTTCCGTAAGCGTCGTCGGCGTTCTGGCCGTCCCCGGTGCGCCTGGCCCACAGGTCGATCGTAAACTCCGCAGGCTGGAGATCGACGGCGTCCGGTATTTCGATGAACTCAGCCTCCCAGGCCCCCGTGATTGGTGTGAAGCTGAATGCCTGACCGACCAGACCGCTTTCGAACGTTACGTCGCCGTCGTTGAGTTCGGCGGTTCGCCAACCGTTCACGGAGTTGAAGCCGATGTTGTTGGCGGCGTCGAGGGGCCCCGCAATGTCGTCGAACGTGCCGTCGCCCGGCCACCGTGAAATCAGATCGGGTACGACGCAAGCTCCAGTCGTGCCCAGGGTCAGGGGCGGCGCTGCCTGGAATTCAACTACAGGAGCGGCGACCGAGGTGATGGATTGCTCGCACGCGACGAGCGCGAGGGTGAGGACAGCAGGAACTACCTGCCAACAGTTCCTCTTGATCATTTATGCCTCCAAGTACCCGTTGCAAACACATGTTTACGAGGGCGGAGGCGCGCTCCTCTTCATTAACGTTAGGACCAGGATGAAATGTGAGCAATCTTTTTTTCGCCTGGAAGATGCTCCCGCCACAACGGAGAAGGGGTTTCTACGGACTGGATGGCCCAGAATATCGCTTCACAGTTCGTTTTATAGCCTCCCCTGGCCGCTGCCGGCTTGACCGATCACAGGCGGGCCGGTCTTGTCGAATCAGAGGAGGAGGCGTTCCGTGCACTCTTGTGGGGGGGAAGTACCGTCCACCGACTGTAAACATATGTTTCCCAGACGGCGTTAGTGCGACCTGCGCCAGGATCGCTTCGTGGCGATGGTTCCTTCGCTATTGGAGCTGGTGGCGGTAATGCGTGGGGCAGGTACCGAAAACGAACGCTGGATCAAAGACAAACGAGCCCGTAGAGCTTGCAGGTCGGAGCGACTAGCTTTACCGCCAGAGCCGGTAGCTCAGCTGGTAGAGCAACGGACTTTTAATCCGTAGGTCGTGGGTTCGAGACCCACCCGGCTCACTGGGCCGGAAGTCCAGTAAATAAGCGGACTTCCGGCTTTCGTGTGTCTGTGAGTTAGGTGCGAAAATGGGGCTTTGGTACCCCAAGTGGTACCCCAAAAACTCGGGTTACCTGGCGGGAACTCAGCGGATGGGAGGGGAACTCCGAGTGTCTGGACGCACGAAGGAGTCGAGCGCTCGAGCCTGGCGACGACCGCGACCGCAGCAATACGCGGGTTAGGCGGGCGCGCGGATTCGATTCCGCCCCCATCAAGTTGACAATGCCATTTGTCGCGCTAGGTGCCGCAAAAAGTCTTGTGGACGATTTCTTCTGGTCGCGGTGGCGCTTCGAGATCAGTGTATTCGACCTGGTCAGCATAGGGCGCGGCTAGCGCATCGACGAGGCGGTGGAACGGGGCGAAGTCTCCACCGTAGGCGCTTTGGATGGCTTGCTCGACGCGGTGATTGCGCGGGATGAGGATGGGGTTGGCAGCGCGCATGTCAGCGAGGTGCTTGGCTGGGTCGGCTTCGCTACGCCATGTGGCGAACCATTTTTGAAAAGGCTCACTGCTGTGAAACATTGCCGCAAGCGTTTTCGAATCCTCTCCGCCGGCGACACGTGTGAGGTGACGGAAAAAGAGTGTAAAGTCGACCCGTTGGGTTTCCAGTAGATCGAGACACTCATTGATGAGCTCGACGGGTGCCTCAGGTGGGAGGCCGAATTTGACGCGGAAGCAGGCGATGTATTGGCCGCCGAATCGTCCAGGATATCCGGAAAGAGCGGCTTGGGCGATTTGGGTCGCTTCACCAGGATCCTCAGACAACAATGGCAGCAGGGTTTCCGCGAAACGCGTGAGGTTCCAGAGCCCAATGTCGGGCTGGTTGCCCCACGCATAACGCGCACCGGAGTCGATGGAGCTGAAGACGCACTGCGAGTGGAAAACGTCCATGAACGCGCACGGGCCGTAGTCGATCGTCTCCCCGGAAATGGCGGTATTGTCCGTGTTCATCACACCGTGGATGAAGCCAAGAGACATCCACTGGGCGATGAGATCCGCTTGGGCATCCGCGACCGACTCCAACAAAGCCACATAAGGATAGGGCGCTTCGGCGGCCTCCGAGTAGTGCCGCGCAATGGCATGATCGGCGAGCAGTCGCAAGGCATCGATATCGTTGCGTGCGCCAAAATACTCGAAAGTCCCGACACGAATGTGACTTGCGGCAACGCGGGTGAACACACCGCCGCGGAGCGGTCCTTCCGGGCGTATGACGTTTTCGCCCGTGGCAACAGCAGCGAGCGCCCGTGTCGTGGGAACCCCAAGCGCGGCCATGGCTTCGCTGACAATGTATTCGCGGATCACCGGGCCGAGCGCAGATTTGCCATCGCCGCCGCGCGAGAATAACGTGCGCCCTGAGCCCTTCAACTGCAGATCGCGACGTGCGCCGTCCACGTCGATGACTTCGCCGAGCAGGATGGCGCGGCCGTCGCCGAGTTGTGGCGAAAATCCACCGAACTGGTGGCCAGCGTAGGCTTGTGCAATCGGCTCGGCGCCCTCGGGAATCGCGTTGCCCGCGAGCATCGCGACCCCGTCGGCCGATTGCAGTGAGTCAGTGTCGATCCTGAGCTTTGCCGCCAGTTCACGGTTGAGACGGATGAGCTTCGGTTCCGGAACACAGGCCGGTTCCTGTCTGGCGAAGAAACGTTCCGGCAGCTGGGCGTAGGTGTTGTCGAAGGGAATGTTCATCGAAGCGGGTTTTTGAGGTCCAGACAACACCGAAGCTGAAGGCTCCCGGAAGCTAACCCGTCCTAACCGCTAGGAACCACCGGCCTCATCGGAAGCGACTGAGACAGGAAGGGTATCGTACGGTCGAGGGGGACATCGGTCCCCGCGCATCGTAGACCTCAGCGAGTTACACGGGCTATACTGTCTTGCCGAGCCTGCCTCAATCAGAGTTGAGCCCCTCCCAGGGGATAGCCTTTCTATCGTTTGCGCTCTGGACCGTGAATCGAGACTCGAAGTGTGCGTCTGATTCGTCAGCAAGGCGACAGTCCTCCGTGACGACCTCAGTGACAACAGCGCGGCGCTTGCAGATCGCGGGTTCGTCCATCGCGTTGCAGGATCCACAATCGAGGCTCGTCGAGCTCGATCGCTTCTTTATACGACGTTCTCGAAGCGTGCGAATGCCTTCTGCGCCGAGCCGGCCAACCCACACCTCTGCACTACGGCTGCAGCCACTGCTGCAAAAAGGGCGCCTTCTTTGCCGTCACCCTCGTCGAGGCGCTGCGCTGGGCCCTGGCGATCGAGAGCACCGACACGTCCTTGTTGAACCAGGCCAGGACGCACGCGACGAAGCTGCTCGCTCGGCAGCAGCAAGTCTTCGCGGATGGCATTGATCCAGCCGATGTCCCGGGATCGTGTGACGAGGAGTCGTTTGGCTGTATCCATGGATCCTTCGTTCGCGATGGCTCACTTCAATATTGGGAACATCCATGAGGCGGAGGGCCGACTGGAGGAGGCGATTGGTTGCTTCCGGCGCGCCGTGGATCTCTCGGACAGGACACCCGTAATCGTGAGCTGTCTCGGGGCCGCGTTGGCACGCGCAGGGAAGCCCGATGAGGCGCGCCCGATCCTTGAGGAGCTTCGTGCCCAGGCGGACAAGGGGGCGGCCCTGTCTGTGTGGATAGCCGCCGTACACGAAGCGCTCGGTGAGCGGACGGAGGCGCTGGCCGAACTCGAACGTGCTCTGGAGCAGCGAGAGCCGATTCTCATAGGGTTGGACGCCCCATGGCTGCCGTTCACTTCACTTCGGGACGAGCCCCGGTATAGGAAGGTCTTGCAGGACGTGAGCATGCACTGGGGTTGGGGCGGAACCTGTCAACGACAATGGGACACTCTACGGGATTAATTAGAGAGCAATATCCTGTGTGGTGAGGGAAGGGATGGGAGGATTGATGTAGACGGCCTCCGGGAGCGGTTTGGGCTTCGGCACACCTGTGACGAAGCGTTCGGGATGAGCGGCCCATGCTTCGCGGAGCACGGATTTCCTGCCGGCAATGACCTGATCGGCGTTCCCGAAGTGGACCTGCTCGGGGGTTAGCATCGAGATACCGCCATGGCGGTGCTCGGCATTGTACCAGCGGAAGAACGATCGACACAACGTCTTGGCCTGGCCCTGATCCCCGAACCGCCCGGGAAACGAGGGATGGTACTTCAAGGTTTTGAACTGAGCCTCGGAAAACGGGTTGTCATCCGACACCTGAGGCCGGCTCAACGAGCGAGTCACGCCGAGGTCAGCGAGAAGTTGAGCGGTGCATTGGCTCGTCATTGGAGCTCCCCGATCCGAGTGCAGGGTCAGGACCCGGGGCTGGACGCCATGCTTCAGGCAGCTCTGCTGGATCAACCGGCCGGCCAGGGCCGAGTTCTCCCGGTCCGCCACCATCCAGCCCACGACGTAGCGGCTGTAGATGTCCATGATGACGTAGAGGTAGTAATAGCTCCACTTCTTCGGCCCGAGTAGCCGCGTGATATCCCAGGACCACACCTGGTTCGGCGCCGTGGCCATCAACTCGGGCTTCTTGTACTCGGGATGGGTGCGCTGCGCCCGGCGTTCCTGAACCGGCACCTCGGAGGCCAGAACACGATACATCGTGCGTTCGCTGCACAGGTAGACCTCTTCGTCGAGCAGCGTGGCCACCACCTCGGCGGGTGAGCGGTCCACGAACCGCTCCGAACACAGCGTGTCGAAGACCTCGCCTCGTTCCGTCTCGCTCAATGCCCGGGCGGGCGTCGGGCGGGGCTGCCGTTGCCCGGTCGATGGGCCTCGACGACGGTAGAACGTCGATCGGGAGACCTCGAGAGCCGCGCACGCCGGTTTTACACCGACGTGCTTAGCCAGCTCATCGGCCGCCTTCAAGAGTTCGTCCCGTCGTCGAGGCTTATCCCCAGCAGCCCCGCAACTTTTCCCTGCACGTCGATGATCAGGTGTGCCTTCCTGAGCTCATTCTCGAGCCGTGCGTTTTGCCGCTCCAGCTTGCGTACCTTCTCATCCAGCGGATTCCGCTCCGGCTTGCGGCCGCGTTTCTTCGACAGGGCCTTCAGCGACCCGCTATGCGCCGCCTTGCGCCACGTCGTCAGGTGCGACGAGTACAGGCCCTCGCGCCGCAGGAGCTGACCCACCTCGCCGGGCTCGGTGCACCGGTCCGCTTCTTCGACGATCCGCAGCTTGTACGATGGACTGAACCGCCGGCGTAGCGGCCTATCTACTACCTCCGGGTCCGCAGGAGCTGCCGCGCTTCGCTTGGCCTCCCCGATTCCAGGGGCACTACCATTCTCTTCCATTCTCTCTCGCAGTCCCAACATGTTCGTTTTCTCTGCCTTCGCCCTACTCTAATTCTTTGCGTGCTCCGTGTCTCACGTACGTTGGCAGAGAGGGGGGCATGGACAGGCCAGATTGACTCGGCGGGGTCGTGGGTTCGAGACCCACCCGGCTCACTAGGCCGGGAGCCCCTAGGTAGGCGGGCTTCCGGCTTTTTGGTGTCGGTGGGGTAGGGCGAAAAATGGGGCTTTGGTACCCCAAGTGGTACCCCAAAAACTCGGGTTGCCTGGGGGAAACTCACCGGTTTTCGAGACCGAACGGAGGTGTACCGCTAAGTACCTCTAAGGCCGTTTACGGCCTGTTCACAACGATCTTCTCGCACTGCCTCTCCGGCGAAGTACCGCTAAGACCTTGTAAGGCCTTCTACCCGGGTAACGAATCGGGTAACGCGTCTACCTCTACTCGTGCGCCAACGCCCGAAGCGGACCCACCTGGCTGGCATGCCTGGCAGGCGAGTAGCAAGCCACCATCGCGTCGGCGACCATCGCGACAGGAACCCCCCAGCGCGATCCAGGGTCAAGTCCCGATTTGTGTGTAAAAGCGGAGGAAGCTCCTCGCCTTCGGCTAGGCTGCTTGGGCGACCTCCTGTTTCTGGAGGAGTGAGAGGTCGAGGTAACGCCGGTCGCCCCAGACGTGTGTGGTCCTGAGTGCGACGGCCGTGATGAGCCTGAGGGCGCTGGCCCGGTCCGGGAAGGCGCCGGCGGCCTTGATCCTGCGTTTGATCTCGCCGTGCAGCCGCTCGAGGCTGTTGGTGGTACGCAGCCGGGGCCAGTGCGCCTCGGGGAACGCGTAGAACTGCGTCGCTGCCCCGAAGCCCCGCTCCAGGACCTCCACGGCCTCGGGCAGCTCCTTCTTCCAGCGTGCGCCGAACTCGCCCAGGAGCTTCTTCGCCTCGGCGAGTCCGGATGTCTGGAAGATCACCGAGACCTCACGCGCCACGCGCTTGCGTAGGCGGTGGGGGACCCTCGCCCCCACATTACGCTGCAGATGGACCGTACACCTCTGACGGCGTGCCTCGGGCAGGAAGCGGCGGACCGCAGCTGCCAGGCCTGCGTGCTCATCGGCGATCACGAGCTCGACACCGCCGAGGCCGCGGTCCTGGAGTTGCTCGAGGAGCTCCGACCAGCTCTGCTGCGACTCCTCAGCGCCCAGCGTGACGGCCAGGAGCCGTCGGTGACCCTCAGGGCCCACTGCATACGCCACGAGCGCACTCACGTTCTCGACTTTGCGGGCCCAGCGGGCGTCCAAGAACGTGGCGTCCAGGTACAGATAGGGGTGAGGCCCCTCGATCGGCGCACGGCGCAGCCCTTCCACGGCCTCGTCGAGCCGTTTTGCCACACGACTCACCGTCGAGCGCCCAACACGCTCGCCCATCAGCGCCTCGGTGACGTCGCCCATCTTGCGCTGTGACACGCCGCTCACATACGCCTCGACCATCATCTCGTCGAGCTCGGGGCTCCTGCGCTGGTAGCGGCCGATCACGTCGGCCGGCGAACCGTTGTCCCGGCTCCGGGGCATGGCGACCTCGATCTGCCCCAGGCTCGTCAGCAGCCGCCTCAGGTATGTGCCGTTCCTATGGTCCTTCCGGCTTCCCACCCGCTCGAAGCGGCGTGCACCTACCATGGCCTTCAGCTCCTCTTCCAGCACCATCTCGAGCGTCAGCCGGATCGCGCCTTGAAACAGCTCGCGCAAATCATCGCGTAGCTCGTCTTGCGTGGCCCGACCGATCTCCACAATCTCTTGCATCGGAAGCTCCTCTCCGGTTCCGAGCCTGCTCTGCAGACCCGGACTCCCGGGTTCATGTGACAGTGAACAACAACAGAGGAGCTTCCGTTTTTCTTTCCCTCCTGTCCAGCTTATCCGCTTTTACACAAATCTAGGGACACTACCGCGATCCAGGGATCAAGGGCCTCCATTCCATAGAGGAGCCCTTCCAGCACCCCCATCAGGGGAAGCGAGACGCCGCACGGGTGTGTGACAACCGCATTGGCACGCTGGATGACGAGCAGTGGGTGCCGCTTCTCCGAGATATGGAGCGGGGATTCGTCAACCTGCCGCGGCTTCACGCGCTTGGGCCGTGCGCGCTTCCCGCTGCCGAGTGAGGTGCGGCACAATACCTAACATCCGCTGGACCAGCATGACCTGGCCACGGTGATGCATCTCGTGCTCTTTCACCGATAGAATCAACTCGAACCGGCTCTTGGGCGGCTGGGAAAATTCCGGTGGGAATGAGACGGTCTCGGCCAGGAACTCGTCGGAGACGCCATCGAGAAAGGTCGCCCAGATCTCGCCCTCGTCCTCAAGCAGCGCGAGCACCTGGCTCTTCGTTCGGGGTTCCGCTTCTTTCGCCGCAAGCTCGGCCATCACCGCCTGGAAGTCGAAGCCCACCATGCTGGACAGCTTCTCGACGGCGTTGACTTGATGCTGAAACCGATAGCCCAGCGCGATATGGGTCAGCATCTTCTCGACGCTTTTGCAATCCGGCGTCGGCTGAAAGTCGTACTTGTCTTCCGGAATGTCTCGCGCCGTCTCGAGGGTGTTCTTGCGAACGGTGCGAAAGCTCTGCGCGAGTTCCTTGGAGCCGTAATGGGTCATGCGTTCACTCCTGTTGAGGGAACGGATAATAGCACGTTCGGAGGCGTTTGTTGGCTTCCTGGCGTTCGGCTGTAGAAAAAGACCCCCCCAGGCCAAAGACCTGGAGGGCAAAGCGGAGCCGGTGGGATTCGAACCCACACACCCTCACGGGCGCCGGTTTTCGAGACCGGTCGGGCGTGTACCGTTAAGTACCTCTAAGGCCGGTATTGTCAACTTGAGCCGGCGTCAGCGAGACTTTGCGGATGAAAACGAATGCGAAGAGCTACCGCGGCTACCGGTTTCCTCCTGAGATCATCAGCCACGGCGTCTGGCTGTACCACCGGTTCGCCCTAAGCTTCCGGGACGTGGAAGAACTCCTCGCGAAGAGGGGGATCATCGTGTCCTACGAGACCGTCAGGCAGTGGTGCCGGAAGTTCGGACCGCAGTACGCACGGAGCCTCAAGCGGCGCCAGGGTCGGCTGGGCGATATCTGGCACCTGGACGAGGTCTTCGTGAAGATCAGGGGCAAGCGCCACTATCTGTGGCGGGCCGTGGACCAAGACGGGGACGTGATCGACATTCTGGTTCAGCGGTATCGCATGCCCGCGCGGCCAACCGGTTCTTTCGCAAGCTACTGAAAGGGCAGGGGAGCAAGCCGTGGCGGGTGGTTACGGACAAGTTAAAGAGCTACGGGGCGGCACACCGCGCGACGATGCCCTCGGTGAATCACAACACAGTACGCTACGCGAACAACCGGGCTGAAGTATCGCATCAGCCGACGCGACAACGAGAGCGGCAAATGCGACGGTTCAAGTCAGTGGGTCAAGCACAGAGATTTCTGTCCGTTCACGGCGTTGTCCAGAATCTGTTTAACCTCGGTCGCCACCATCTCCGCTCAGAGAACTACCGCTTGTTACGGGCTCGTTCTTTCAAAGATTGGAGTGCGGCTACGGCTGCCTGAGCGATCTGGGCGGAGCCTCCGCTCCGGCTTCACCCCGGACCCACCAAGTTGACAATACTCGGCGAAAGCCGAGCGGTCACTCAGCAACCCACACGAACGTGCCACCACGGTTCTCGAACTTGCCAAGACCCGGGAAAGGGAAGTGCACCGAGTAGACGCGCTGACTGGAGCCGGCGGCGGAGGCAAGCACCGCTTTCCGGCTTTCCTGCGCCAACGGAGCGTCGCCATCGAAGGCGATGGTCCAGTCGGGTCGCTGCACCGAAATCACCGAATGGTGCATCGTGTCGCCGATATAGAGTAGTGAGGCCTCGCCCGAGGTGATGAGGAAGCCAGAGTGGCCAGGCGTGTGCCCCTGGATGTCCACGGCCTTGACGGTGCCCGGCACACGATCCGCGCCGGGCTCAAATGCCACAACCCTTGGACTGATCGCCGTCACTAGTGAGGCGAGTTGTGCGTTCGCCTGCATTGCTGCCCACTCATTGACCGAGATGTGGATGTCGGCGTTGGGGAATGCCAGCGCGCCGTCCGCGTCCACAAGCCCGCCGACGTGGTCGCCATGGCTGTGGCTGATGAAGATGTCAGTCACTTCGGCTGGCTCGACGCCGGCGGTTGCCATCGATGCGGATAGCATTCCGGACGGGCCGTTGCCGGTGTCGAACAGCAGCACGCGGTCGGGTGTGCGGACGATCAGTGGCTGGACACTGAGTTGGAGGACATCGGTCGCGAGGCCCGCCGCTGTCAGCAGGGCATCCACATCGGCCTTCGTCACGTTAATGGCGAGCGTCATGTTGTCGTTGGCTGGTGCGAAGGCGGCGTCTCTCAGTGACGCGGCCTGCAGCGAGCCGATCGCGAAGGAGGACACGTTTTCTCCCGCGCCAAAAGCGGCGATGGCTGCCGCCGCCGCTTCGGCAGTTTCAGCGGGAGCGGCTTCTTCTGTTGTCGGCGAGCACGCGGCGAGGCTCGCTACGAGCATGGTGACGATGGCTGTGTCGGTTCTCATGGCGGTGGTCTCTTGTGGGAGGCGCATCAACGCGCGTGGCGGATCTGGGAGGCTACCGGTCGGGAAACCCTCCCGTAGGTCGTGTCACCTAAGTGCCATCCGGCGACCCAACGATTCCTCTGGCGCTCAATCGCTGGGCGGCCTTCGAGGGCTGCGTTCGGGCGGATGATGAGGTCGCTCATACGCGCAACATAGTCTCTCTGATCCGGTTGTGCGCCACCCACACCGCCTCAGGACTGGCCATCAGTCACTACTACCGAGAAGCCGCTTGATCGGTCGATCGAACATTGGAACAGGATGCCGTCGAGCCGGGGAAAGCCCCCTGAGTTTCTCCAGCACCTCCTCGTAGGTTTTCATCGTGCGCGATTGGCCTTCGTAAACCCGATTTCAGAGTGCCACGGCACGCACCCGGGCGTCGGTGCCTGACCCGCGCCACACCGATGTTGTAGTTTGCCGCGAGAAACGCACGCAAGAAGACACCACATGCACCCGAAGGTCGGCCCGCCGCCGGGCCCCCAGGGGACAAAAGTTGT
The DNA here is from genome assembly GCA_965248195.1 of Longimicrobiales bacterium. Classification (GTDB taxonomy): domain Bacteria; phylum Gemmatimonadota; class Gemmatimonadetes; order Longimicrobiales; family Gaopeijiaceae; genus UBA822. The sequence continues at coordinate 274,377 of CBDFIQ010000002.1, forward strand.
CAGCCGAGGTTCAGCTGTGGCCACTGTCCACATCGCCATTCCGGTTCAGGACGAGCTCGAATGCCTTCCCGCCTGCCTCGACGCGCTTCGGCGACAGGAGGGCGTGCGATTTGTCACGTGGTTATGCGTAAACCAACCGGAAGCGTGGCAACACGAGCCGGATCGACGCCCCGTGTGCGAAGCCAACCAGGCCTGTCTCCATCTGCTTGCCGGCGTCACGGACCTCGACCTCCGCATTATCGATCGCTCCTCACCGGGCCGGGGCTGGCTACCGAAGCGGAGCGGTGTTGGGCACGCGCGAAAGGAGTTGATGGATGCGATCTGTGCGGAGGCCGCCCCCCGGGATATCATCGTAAGCCTCGATGCTGACACGCTGACGCCCCCGGGTTATCTGCGGTCCCTTATCGTCTCCTTCAACCGGCATCCGGCCGCCTGTGCCATCGCCGCGCGTTACTACCATCCACTCACCGACGACGGAGCCGTCACCCGCGCGATGCTGGGTTACGAAATCTACATGCGCTTCTATGCGCTCAACCTCTGGCGAATCGGGTCTCCCTACTCCTTCACTGCGCTCGGCTCGGCAATTGCCGTGCCTGTTTCCGTCTACCGAAGAGTGGGCGGGCTGACGCCTCGAACCAGCGGTGAGGATTTCTACTTCCTGCAGAAACTGACCAAACATGGACGGGTACTCCATTGGACCGCCGCCCCGGTTGCCCCCGCGACCCGCAAGTCCTGGCGCGTTCCCGTCGGGACCGGTCAAGCCATCGTCGCCGCCTGCGAAGGCGAATACTCCGACCGCTATCCACTCTATGCTCCGGAACTCTTCGACCGGATCAGCCGCACCACCAGGGCCTTCCCCGAACTGTTCGCCGGACCGGTCGAAACGCCGCTTGACGAATTCCTGCGGAACAAGATCAGTACCGACGCTCCATGGCAACCGCTGCGCGATAACCACACGACACTGGATCGATTTGTCCGCGCCTGCCACGAGCGGCTCGACGGACTCCGCATTCTGCAATACCTGAAGGCCGAGTATCGTGAAGCGCCGACCGACGACCGGGCCACGCTGATAGACTGGCTGGACCGGTACGGGTGCCAGTTTCCCGGAACCGAGACCGAAGCTTCGCGCGTGCGGGCCCTGCTTAACGAGCGCATGCTGGCCGATCTGAGCATTTCTGAACTCGACGCGATACGCCGGGTGCTTTTCCAAATGGAAGATCGCTATCGTCGAGAGGACGACCTGGAGGGCTGAGTCACCCATCCCGAGAAGGGTCATCGTGCCCAAGGGTCCTGCACGCGAGCTTCTCGTCGCATGACCCGCCTCGCTGAGCACTGGACAACCGGTGTCGCATGACCCATGAGACCCCAACTGGGACCCCAAACTCCCCGAAACTGGTCGAATCTCAGCAAAACTCTGGAGAACAACCGACCCTCTAACCCCCTAACTCACAGTAACTTAGACGACCTCAATAGCACTCTGCGTATATGCTGCTATCGGACTTTTAATCCGTAGGTCGTGGGTTCGAGACCCACCCGGCTCATTGGCCGGAAGTCCAGTAGGTAGGCGGGCTTCCGGCTTTTTGGTGGCACGCCAGGCATGGCGCGACCCGCCGAAAGGCGGGAAGTAACCGTGTTGTTGGCGGCCACCCAATATTTCCCATATGTTGGAGTGAACCCTACAAAGTGGACACAGAGGGGGCGATGGATTGACCTTCCGTAATCACTCGGGAGGTTCGATGACGGTTCGACGACACACGAGGTACAGCACGGAGTTCAAGATCCAGCTGGTCCAGGCGTACTTGGATGGAGAAGGCAGTGCGAGGGCGATCGCTACTCGACACAGTGTACCTCACTCCCTACTCATGATCTGGGTCAAGAAGTACGGGGAAGGCGAACTTACGGAGGAGATCCACCTGCAGGAGCAAGTTGTCGAGGACCAGGCCAAGATCGCGGCACTCGAGCGCAAGATTGGTCAGTTGACGATGGAACTCGACGCCATGAAAAAAAGGGCTCTGATACAGCCGTCACAGAAAAGCGCGCGGCCGTCGATCATCTCCGGGCCAGGGGTGTCCCTGTCCGACGGGGATGCAGCCTCATGAACATCCCGAGGAGTACCTTCTACAAGCGACCGGATGCGGCCTGCGAGACCGCTCGGGAGAGAGCGGACGGGGACCTGCGCGTGCGGATCGAAGACATTCTCGCCGAGTTCCCCGCCTACGGATATCGCCGGGTCACGCACGAACTCGGGAGACGCGGCCTGGTGGTCAATCACAAGCGAGTCTCTAGGATTATGCGTGAACACGCGCTTACGCCCCACCGCGTACGCGCATGGCTTGCTACGACGAACAGCAATCACAAGCAGCGCATCTACCCGAACCTGAGGTCGTCGATCACGCCCGAGGGGCCTGACGAGCTCTGGGTGGCCGATCTGACGTACATCCGGCTCACGACCGGCTTTGTTTTCCTAGCCGTCGTGCTCGACGTGTGGTCGCGGCGTGTCATTGGCTACGCCATCAGCCATCTCCTGGACGTGCGTCTTTGCCTGGCCGCACTCGATGCCGCACTCGAACTTCGGCAGCCGCGGTCTGGCCTCATCCACCACTCCGATCGCGGCGTCCAGTATGCATCCCAATTGTACCGTTCACGTCTCGCCGAACACGGTGTCCGAGGATCGATGTCCCGGCGGGGCAACCCGTACGACAACGCCCATGTTGAGAGCTTTTTCAAAACCCTGAAGCACGAGGAGATCTTGGCAAACGACTACAGCACAATTGATGACGTAGCCAACCGACTCCCCCACTTCCTTGAGGAGGTGTACAATCGAAGACGCTTGCACTCCTCGCTCGGTTACATGCCACCTGAGGAATTCGAGAGCATTCATGCAGCTTGAAGCCACTGACTGGTCAATCCAACCAACTCTCGTTGTCCACCCTCAGGGGTTCACTCCATGTGGCCATCGAAAATTGCACACTTGGCGGAGGTGACGAGCCTCTAGTTCGTCGTTTTCTCCTTTGCTCTTGCTCTCTTTCTCTTCGGGGGTGAAGGGCTCGACTCCGCAGGAGGCGAGTGGAGGATCTTGGAGAGGTCGGTGTGCTTGCGCATCCGGTAGCTGCTGCCGCGGATGTTGACGATATGGCAGTGATGCAGCAGGCGATCGATGAGCGCAGCGGCCATGACCTCGTCGCCCAAGATGTGGCCCCACTCCTCGAAGCCTTTGTTGGAGGTCAGCACAGTGGATGCGCGCTCATAGCGCCGGTTGATGAGTTGGAAGAAGAGCATGGCGCCGGTCTGGCTGACCGGCAGGTAGCCGATCTCGTCGATGACCAGGAGCGAAGGATAGGTGAGGATCTTGAGGCGGCGTCCCAGCTGGCCGGTGGTCTTGGCTTCTTCGAGCGAGGTGATGAGGTCGGCCAGAGCGCCGTAGTAGACTCTGCGCCCGCTCTGAGCCGCGGCAATGGCGAGGCTGATCGCGAGATGCGTCTTGCCGACGCCCGGAGGGCCGAGGAAGATCACGTTCTCCTTACGCTCCAAGAAGCCGAGCTCGTGCAGCGAGTCGATCTGCTCGCGCTTGATCGAGGGCTGGAAGCTGAAGTCGAAGTCGTCGAGGGTCTTGATGCCCGGTAGCCGGCTCGAGCGCATCGCAGCCTGAAGGCGGCGGTTGTTGCGCAGCGTGATCTGGGCACCGAGGAGTTGCTCGATGGCCTCCGAGGCCGTCACGCCTCCGCCATCGACCCCGGTGAGGACGTCGTCGATGGCCTCCAGCGCACCGGGCATCTTGAGATCGGCGAGCTGGGCTCGGATCCGGTCACGGCGAGAGCGAGCGGCAGCCTTCATCGGTCCCCTCCCGCGATCTGGGCATAGGCCGTGAGGGGACGTCGCTCGACGTGGATGGCCGGCAAGGACGTCGTGCCGGGTGAGGAGCGATCCGGAGGCAGGACGAGGGGGTGATACGGGCGAGTCGCCAAGGGCTCGAGGAGCAGTCGTTCACGCTCGAAGCGATCGAGGGGCCGCTCCTTCAGCGTTGCGTGGCTGCGCACATTGGCTTCCGTCTCAAGCCAATGAAGGGCCTGCGCGTTGAGATCGTCGTCCGACGTGAAGGTGCGCCCGTAGAAGAAGCTCTCCCTGAGGTAGCGGATCGGCCGCTCCACCTTGCCCTTGCTCTGAGCCCGATAGGGTCGGCACGCTCGGATCCTGAAGTTCCAGTGGTAGGCGTAGCGCATGAACTCCGGGTTCTCGACGAGGGCACCATCGTCGTATCGACCGTCCTCGATGACGACCGCCTTCATTGGGTCGAACAGAAGCTCACGGGGCACGCCGCCGAAGTAGGAAAACGAAGACTCCAGGCCATGCATCAGGGCCTTCATGGTCTGCCGGGTGTAGAACTGAACCCACAGCAGCCTCGAGTAGCCCAGCACGACGATTAGTGCGTAACGCTTGCCCCACGGTAGCCGGAAGTGGGCGAAGTCCACCTGGCCCTGACGCCCAGGCGCCGTCTCGAAGCGCACGACCGGCTCCTCTGGGGGTCGAGGCCGGACCTTGCGTACATAGCGCTTCACTTTGGTTGTAACTGCCCGGGTAGCCAGCGGCCCGGACCTCCTTGAAGAGCCGTACAGCCGTGAGCTTCGGGTACTCCTTGAGACGCGTGTCGATCAACGGCTTGTACGGATCCAGCTTCGACGGCATCAGACATCTCGGACCGTACCCGACACGCTCTTCGTCCAACTCCCGGTCCAGTTGACCGGTCTCTATCCAGTGGTACACGGTACGGCGACTGACCCCCAGATCCCGGGCGATCACCGCCTTGTTCATCCCCTGCTCGAGGTAATGACGGAGCAGCACGCGCTTCTCCCTTCCGATCATTGCACCTCCACGTTCGCGGTGGAGGCGCCAAGTGAATGGATCGGCCGGAAGATCGCTCGGGGTGGTGCCTACATCCCCACTCTCCCGCCCGCTAGGTCAAAGCGCCAAGTGTGCAATTTTCGATGGCCACATGGAGTGAACCCCTGAGGGTGGACAACGAGAGTTGGTTGGATTGACCAGTCAGTGGCTTCAAGCTGCATGAATGCTCTCGAATTCCTCAGGTGGCATGTAACCGAGCGAGGAGTGCAAGCGTCTTCGATTGTACACCTCCTCAAGGAAGTGGGGGAGTCGGTTGGCTACGCGGAACCTGTCAACGACAATGGGACACTCTACGGGATTAATTAGAGAGCAATATCCTGTGTGGTGAGGGAAGGGATGGGAGGATTGATGTAGACGGCCTCCGGGAGCGGTTTGGGCTTCGGCACACCTGTGACGAAGCGTTCGGGATGAGCGGCCCATGCTTCGCGGAGCACGGATTTCCTGCCGGCAATGACCTGATCGGCGTTCCCGAAGTGGACCTGCTCGGGGGTTAGCATCGAGATACCGCCATGGCGGTGCTCGGCATTGTACCAGCGGAAGAACGATCGACACAACGTCTTGGCCTGGCCCTGATCCCCGAACCGCCCGGGAAACGAGGGATGGTACTTCAAGGTTTTGAACTGAGCCTCGGAAAACGGGTTGTCATCCGACACCTGAGGCCGGCTCAACGAGCGAGTCACGCCGAGGTCAGCGAGAAGTTGAGCGGTGCATTGGCTCGTCATTGGAGCTCCCCGATCCGAGTGCAGGGTCAGGACCCGGGGCTGGACGCCATGCTTCAGGCAGCTCTGCTGGATCAACCGGCCGGCCAGGGCCGAGTTCTCCCGGTCCGCCACCATCCAGCCCACGACGTAGCGGCTGTAGATGTCCATGATGACGTAGAGGTAGTAATAGCTCCACTTCTTCGGCCCGAGTAGCCGCGTGATATCCCAGGACCACACCTGGTTCGGCGCCGTGGCCATCAACTCGGGCTTCTTGTACTCGGGATGGGTGCGCTGCGCCCGGCGTTCCTGAACCGGCACCTCGGAGGCCAGAACACGATACATCGTGCGTTCGCTGCACAGGTAGACCTCTTCGTCGAGCAGCGTGGCCACCACCTCGGCGGGTGAGCGGTCCACGAACCGCTCCGAACACAGCGTGTCGAAGACCTCGCCTCGTTCCGTCTCGCTCAATGCCCGGGCGGGCGTCGGGCGGGGCTGCCGTTGCCCGGTCGATGGGCCTCGACGACGGTAGAACGTCGATCGGGAGACCTCGAGAGCCGCGCACGCCGGTTTTACACCGACGTGCTTAGCCAGCTCATCGGCCGCCTTCAAGAGTTCGTCCCGTCGTCGAGGCTTATCCCCAGCAGCCCCGCAACTTTTCCCTGCACGTCGATGATCAGGTGTGCCTTCCTGAGCTCATTCTCGAGCCGTGCGTTTTGCCGCTCCAGCTTGCGTACCTTCTCATCCAGCGGATTCCGCTCCGGCTTGCGGCCGCGTTTCTTCGACAGGGCCTTCAGCGACCCGCTATGCGCCGCCTTGCGCCACGTCGTCAGGTGCGACGAGTACAGGCCCTCGCGCCGCAGGAGCTGACCCACCTCGCCGGGCTCGGTGCACCGGTCCGCTTCTTCGACGATCCGCAGCTTGTACGATGGACTGAACCGCCGGCGTAGCGGCCTATCTACTACCTCCGGGTCCGCAGGAGCTGCCGCGCTTCGCTTGGCCTCCCCGATTCCAGGGGCACTACCATTCTCTTCCATTCTCTCTCGCAGTCCCAACATGTTCGTTTTCTCTGCCTTCGCCCTACTCTAATTCTTTGCGTGCTCCGTGTCTCACGTACGTTGGCAGAGAGGGACGTCATCAATTGTGCTGTAGTCGTTTGCCAAGATCTCCTCGTGCTTCAGGGTTTTGAAAAAGCTCTCAACATGGGCGTTGTCGTACGGGTTGCCCCGCCGGGACATCGATCCTCGGACACCGTGTTCGGCGAGACGTGAACGGTACAATTGGGATGCATACTGGACGCCGCGATCGGAGTGGTGGATGAGGCCAGACCGCGGCTGCCGAAGTTCGAGTGCGGCATCGACTGCGGCCAGGCAAAGACGCACGTCCAGGAGATGGCTGATGGCGTAGCCAATGACACGCCGCGACCACACGTCGAGCACGACGGCTAGGAAAACAAAGCCGGTCGTGAGCCGGATGTACGTCAGATCGGCCACCCAGAGCTCGTCAGGCCCCTCGGGCGTGATCGACGACCTCAGGTTCGGGTAGATGCGCTGCTTGTGATTGCTGTTCGTCGTAGCAAGCCATGCGCGTACGCGGTGGGGCGTAAGCGCGTGTTCACGCATAATCCTAGAGACTCGCTTGTGATTGACCACCAGGCCGCGTCTCCCGAGTTCGTGCGTGACCCGGCGATATCCGTAGGCGGGGAACTCGGCGAGAATGTCTTCGATCCGCACGCGCAGGTCCCCGTCCGCTCTCTCCCGAGCGGTCTCGCAGGCCGCATCCGGTCGCTTGTAGAAGGTACTCCTCGGGATGTTCATGAGGCTGCATCCCCGTCGGACAGGGACACCCCTGGCCCGGAGATGATCGACGGCCGCGCGCTTTTCTGTGACGGCTGTATCAGAGCCCTTTTTTTCATGGCGTCGAGTTCCATCGTCAACTGACCAATCTTGCGCTCGAGTGCCGCGATCTTGGCCTGGTCCTCGACAACTTGCTCCTGCAGGTGGATCTCCTCCGTAAGTTCGCCTTCCCCGTACTTCTTGACCCAGATCATGAGTAGGGAGTGAGGTACACTGTGTCGAGTAGCGATCGCCCTCGCACTGCCTTCTCCATCCAAGTACGCCTGGACCAGCTGGATCTTGAACTCCGTGCTGTACCTCGTGTGTCGTCGAACCGTCATCGAACCTCCCGAGTGATTACGGAAGGTCAATCCATCGCCCCCTCTGTGTCCACTTTGTAGGGTTCACTCCAACATGTGTGCAATATTGGAAGGCCGCTAACACCCGGCCACGACCTCCGTCCTGGCGTAGGGCGGGGAAGGACCTTTAACCGAGGGGAATTGAGCGCGGAATGAAGGTGAGGATCGTCAAAAAGCTCCCAGTTCTGGTCTTGATCATGGCGCCTCTGGGCCTTGAGGGGCAAGAGTTCTCGGGACCCGTCCTCCCAGTCGGCCAATTCCGGGTCGAGATCAATTCACTCTTCCATTTTGTGGACGAGCGTTTCGGCTCGCGTATGGAGGGCGGATCGCTCATCGAGGAGGACGAACCGCTCGGGTTCGACTTTACGGACACGGCAGTCGGCACGCGCCTGTTTCCGGCTCTCGAAGATCTGGAGGCCGACCTGACAGCCGCGGCGGGTACCGCCATCACGCCATTGGTGCTCGGACGAACTCGGGCCGTTTTGACGAGGGACGCGGTCTGGCTCCCGATCCGGCTGGACGTGGGCGTGCTCGACTAGTTCACCGTTGGAACCACGGTTCCGTTTTCGCGACGCCGCGCGGAGTTCGCGACCTCCATCCAGACAGACGGAGCCGACGTGGGCGTCCCGCCGGGCACGGCCGGCGACTTCCTTGGAGAGGTCTCTGCGGCCAACGGCGCTCTTACCCTCGTAGTCACAACCTTATGCACAGCGGACCCATCGAGTCCGGAGTGCTCCCAAGCCACGAGCCTTTTGGCTGAGGGCGAGAATTTCTACGGGGCCTTGACTGATGCGTACGGGGATTACGGGGTGTTCCCGCTCGAGGGCTCCGGTACGGGAGACGCTCTCCAGTCCCGTACGACAAACCTCCTGAACGCCTATCAGGCAGTCGGCGTCCCGCTTTTCCCGACGACCATCCCGTTGGCCACTCAAGTGCTGACCGAGGCGACATACCTGGACCTGGTGTCGAATCCCGCGTTCCGAATAAAGGGTGATTCCCTTAAGACGTGGAGGAGCCCTTGGGAGCTAGGGGACGTGGAAATCCATGCCTACGCCCGCCTGTGGGGGATCGGCCAAGAGACCCCTCCAAACGAGCCGCAGCCCACCATTCGCGTGGAGATCGGCGCGGGTGCGCTCTTTCGAATCGGCTCGGGGCGAACGGACTCCCCGCGGAACTTCATCGACACCGGAGTGGAGATGGCCAGAACGACATCGAGTTGAGCGTGTTCGGAACGCTGCACGTTGGAAACTTCCTCGGTATCGTGGGAGAGTTTCGGTATGGGATCCAGCAACCGGTCCAGGTTCTCAGACGGATCACGCCTCCCGATCGGATTTTCGCCCCACTCGACCCAACCGAACAAGAGCCCGGCTCGGCAGACCACGCTCTCACTCTAGTAGGAGGCACGGCCATGCAGTTCAGCACGATCAAGCGGCACAACGGGAAGGTTCATCTCAGTTGGGAGCTCACGAGCCACGGCCAGAACGACATCGCTCAGGCCACGCTCACATCCGAGGACGAGCCGCTCTCCGAATTCATCGAGGCGCTCGATGCGTTTAAGGACGACGTGCTCTGCCTGTTGGAGTTGCCGAAGAAGTATGAGGATGGCCTCGAGGTCACGAAGCTCGCGATCAACCGCGAGGCCGACGACGGACGCATCGGGTTGGTGATCACCGCAGTCAAGTCGCTCGGCTGCGGATCACTGGTCCTGAACACGCCGCACCTCCATGAGCGCACCGAAGAAGGCGATCCCGGAGAGGGACACCTCACGTCCGTACAGTTCGACCGGATCCATGCGATCGAGGAAGCTGCCGAGAAGTTCGTCAACGGGCAGCGCCAGCAGGTCGACATGTTCGACCAGGACGAGGCGGCCTGAGGCCATGAGCAAGGCGAGCGAGAGGAGGTCGCTGCGCGTGGGCGGCCCTGGGGCCGTGGCGGAGAACATAGACAGATGAATGGGCTCGGGCTCGCAGGTGGGGGCGGACTGCACACAAGGAAGGTGCAATGATGACAGAGACACGTAGCGAGCCGTGGTTCTGGCGGAGCGCGGAAGACTTCGGGCGCCTGAGGCTGGAAAATGGATCGCACGAGAGCCCGGATGAAGGCGTGTGCCTCATGGAGGCCGTCGCATGGCTGGCGCGCGAGCCGCACGGCGATGAACCGAAATGCGTCTGCCCGGTGCTCGGCGCGTTCGGGCGCGGACTCAACGACCGTCTGGACGTCGAGCGGCGGCAACGGCTGAAGCCACTCATTCCGGTGCTCGTCGGCACGGCGAGCGATGGCCACGCCGAGGCTCGCGGCTTCATGGCGATGGATTGGATCGTCCGTACCTATACGCCCGCATGGCTTCGGCTGGCTCGGCTGGACACGGAGGCCGACGGCCTGCAGGCGCTCCCCGAGATCGCGGACGCAGCTACGCTCAGGGGTGCGCAGGAGATGTTGGATGCCGCCCGCAAGTCGGCGGCCGCTGCCGGGGACGCTGCCTGGGACGCTGCCGGGGACGCTGCCGGGGACGCTGCCTGGGACATGCTGGAGCGCACCAAGCTCGCGTTGCAAGACAGCGCGGTCCTTCTGTTCCGGCGGATGATGGAGCTGGGCGCGGAGGAGCGGATCGTGCGCCCGGCTCCCTGGGCTACTGAAGCCGTAAGAGGCGTGGTGAGGTGAGCAGAACGAAAACCCCGGAGCAGTACGATGCGGAGTACAACTGGCTCAGCACGGAACAGGCCGCCAAGCGCATTGGGATGTCCACCGGCTTCGTCCTCAAGATGATCCACGAAGGCCACCTGAAGCCCCCCGGGGTCCTAAACGTGTCGCGCTCTGGCAAGGCACACTACCGAATCTCGCCGAAGGCTGTCGATCGCTTCGTCCAAGAGTGTGAGGAGCTCGTGGGCAGTGAGTCCTAGAAAGCGCTCACGTGCCCCCAAGGGCCTCGTATGGCGAGCTGGCCGCGCCTACTTCGACCGTCGGCACTCGCGGTTCAAGGGCGGGCGGCTGGCGATCTCGCTCAGGACCGGCGATCGGGATGTGGCCACCGAGCGTCATACCGTCCTGACTCAGCTCATGGATCGTGGCGACTGGAACGTGCTTGAGGCGATCCGCCGTGGCGACATGCACATCACCGACGCGCAGGCCGCGCTACGTAATGGCGACGCCACCAAGCTGCGGCGCATGGGCTCCGACTCGCCACGGCTCGGGCCGGCCGTCGAGAGGTTCCTGAGGCTCAAAGAGGCGACACGCAGTCGGTCCACCATCAAGAAGTATCGTACGGTTCTCGGGCACCTTGAGAGAGACGTCGGCTCGGACTTCCCTATGGAAGAGCTGACGGTCGACGAGGCGCGCGCGTACCTGCACGGCCCGAAAGCCAGCACAGCGGGGCGTCCGTGGGCACCTGCTAGCCAAGGGGCTTGCCAGGTCGTGTGCGGGGCACTCTGGAGTATGGTCATGGACGAGGAGGCCGACCTGCTCGCTCGCCGCAACGTACAGCCCGCGATCCGTAGCAACCCCTGGAAGGGCGTCGCGATGCCCGAGATCCGGCCGACACGGGCTGTGTTCCTGACTCCACCGGAGTGGGTGGACCTGGACCGCAGTATGGTTGGGGTCCCCAGCCGGGCGATGATCGCGATTGCGTTCCTCGCCGGACTGCGCCAAGGCGAGATCCTACATCTGCGCACCGACGTGGATGTGCTCCTGGAGAGCCCCGAACCGCTCATCCGCGTCCAGTCCCGAAAGGATGTTTACTCCTGGAGGCCGAAGACGCGGCGCGGTGAAAGGGACGTTCCAATCACCGAGAGCCTCGTCACGATCATCGACGATCACCTCCGCAGAGGGTATGCCGGGGAGCGGTACTTGATTGTGAGCCCTCATCGCGGCGACCAGCCTGTGACGGCCGGCACCTCGGCTCGCTGGGCCCAGGACGCCTTCGAGCTGGCCGGGATCAAGTACGGGAGGGAGGGCGACGGGCTCACGCTGCATTCGGGTCGTCACACTTACGCCTCATGGCTGGCACAGGACGGCGTTCCGCTCAATGTGATCGCCACCCTGCTAGGTGACACGACCAAGGTCGTCGAGGAGACCTACGCCCACCTTATTCCTGACACCTACCGGGCCGCCGTTCAGTACATCGAAAAGAGGATCCAGGGGTGACAGCAAAAACAACGGTTTGCCATAAGCCAGGCCACAGAGTGTTGTATTTGCTAGATTATAGTAGAAGGTGTACTTCGGCGATCAGAAGATCAACTTCCACCGTCCGTCCAGCTGGCAGAGCGGGACGTTTACCCTGCGAGCGCCGCCGGCCCAGCCGCCCTGCGGCGACTTCTGCTGGGTGTGGAAGGGCACGCGGGAATCGCTTGCCGAGATGTTGGAGCGTGCCGATGCGGAGATCGTCGCGGAGGGTGAGCGGTCGGGCGGTCGCGACGGCGGGGACGCATTGGGCCAAAGCGTCTATACACGAGATCCGGACGGTAATCTGCTCGAATTTATGCGTTATTCTTGAGCGGGGTGGCCGGTTCAGCGGCCTCATCGAGTCCAACGCGCCTTTACGCCTCGTTCTTCACCGCCCGACCCACGACAACGGTGATGTTGTCGCTGCCCCCATCGTCCAGAGCGTCCTGCAGCAAGTCCTCGCACACCTGCTTGGCGGACGTCATGGATCGTAGCCGCTCGGCGATCAGCTCATCCGGCACGTGCCTGGTCAGCCCGTCGCTGCACAGCATGTGGACGTAGTTCCAATCCTGGTCGATGCCGGTGACCACCGGCGTCGTCTCCGAGCCCCCGATGGTGCTCGAGAGCACGCTGGAAAGAGGCGATTTAGCGGCTTCAGTCCTGGAGAACACGTCGTCGTCCACCAACACCTGGGCCAGCGTCTGATCCCGGGAGATCTGCGTCAGCTCGCCATCCCGTAGGATGTAGTAGCGGCTGTCCCCGACCTGAAGGAGGTAGGCGCGCGGCCACACGAAGAGCATGAGGGTGAGCGTTGTGGCCATCCCCCCGGGCTTGGCGCCCGAGCGCCGACGGAGATCTTCGTGGCAGTGCAGTGCCGCGTCGGCAAGGGATTGCGTGAACGCCTGATCGTCCGTGGGATCGGCCGTGTAATAGCAGTCCATGCTCCTGGCTGCGTACTTGCTCACGGCCTCCAGCGCCAACCGGCTCGCCGCCTCACCTCCCGGCCCACCCCCGACGCCATCGGCGACCATCATCAGGAAAGCGAGACGATCCGCCTCTCGGTACAGCCGACCCGTGTCGGGGAGACTGGTCAGATGCACCTCCATGCGTTTGTGGAGGGAGGAGAGGAGGAAGTGGTCCTGATTTTCCTTCCGGACCCTCCCCGGGTGGGTGAGACCGTAGGAGTCGATTTGGTCGTCGGTGGGCTTTCGGCCGAGGGCCCGTGCGTCTGGCGCATTCTCGATCGTAGTCATGGCTCTCATCCACATCTTCGGCCACAGCGGGGGCGCCATCTCGTCCAGCAACCGCCGCCAGACGATCCAGGTGTGTGCTCCGGAGAGCTATTGCGGCCGGTTCGGATTCCCTGAAGGTGGACCCCCCACCAGGAAAGGACTGAACCCCTTCCGGGGCTTGGGACTATGGGCGCCGACGTCCCACGGAGCAAGAGTGTAGCCTTGGTCTGGGGAGCCCTCGGAACCTCAGCTCTGAGTCGGGCGGACCCTCCTCAACTCGGCCCTCGGACACGCGAACGGAGACGGCCCAGCCTGCCGACAGATCCGCCCGCTGGCGGTGCCCGCCTTTTGTCAACCATGGGCCGAAGCCGGTAAGATGACCCCATGCCCACGATCCACTCCCTTCCGGACGACCGACCCATTGAGGCCGCCGACGGCGAAACCATCCTCACGGCTTCACTCCGGGCGGATATCCCGCACGCTCACGCGTGTGGGGGAATGGCGCGGTGTTCGACGTGTCGGGTACTCGTGCTCGACGGCGCCGAGATGTGCGGCCCCCGCACACCGCCCGAAGAGAAGCTCGCCGAGCAACTGCACTTCGGCGACAACGTCCGTCTGGCATGTCAGACGACGGTGCACGGAGATTTGTCGATCCGGCGGCCGGTGGTCGACCGGGTGGATCTGGCGCTGGCCAATCTCCTGGATCGGAGCCAGGCCACCGAGCGGGTTGGGAAAGAACGGCGTCTGGCGATCCTGTTCGCGGATATCGCCGGGTACACGTCGTTCGCGGAAAGCTTGATGCCGTACGACGTGACCCACGTGCTGAACCGGTATTTTTTCTTGATGGCCGAGGTCATTCAGTCCCACGGTGGTCACATCAGCGACTACATCGGGGACGGCCTGATGGCCCTGTTCGGCATCGATGGTGACGACGACCACGCGGCCCAGGCGGTCCGGGCAGGCCTAGGCATGTTCGAGGCGCTGGAGGAGCTCAATCCCTACCTCCAGACGATGTACGGACGAGAGTTGGGCGTTCGGGTGGGCGTCCACGTGGGTGAGGTCGTGGTGGGCACGATCGGCATCGCTCCGATGGAAAAACTCGCGGCCATCGGCGATCCGGTGAACTTCGCGAGCCGGATCGAAGCGGCGAACAAAGAAGTCGGGACCCGCTTTCTGGTGTCGGAAGACACGGTCGGCGAGCTGGACGAGAGTTTCCAGGTCGGTCGCAGCTTCGAGCTGCCCATCAAGGGCAAGTCCGGGACGCACAGGCTGTACGAGGTCGTGGGGCTCAACTCCGGCTGAGAACGCCGGCGTCCTACTCGCCAGGCCTGTCGCTCGCCCGAATCCCCAGGTGCTTGAGCGTGCGTTGAAGACGCCGGGGTTGCACCCGGGCGCCTCGACCCCGGTTCACTCGACCGGAACCAGGATCCGACGGGCCTTCATGTCGTAAACGTCGCCCGGTGCCAGCACGAAATACGGCTTCTCCCAGGGCTGATATGCGCGTGTGTTGTCGTGCACCGCGACCATCCACTTGCCCACTACTTCGAAGGTGTCCCCGGTAACGATGATCGCCGTGCCCTCCGAGAGACCGATGCCGAGCAGATGCGGCTTTCGCTCGATGAGCGGGATAATGTGGTCCCAGCGGTTCCGGGTGTTGATGTGCTGGTCGATCCCCACCTTGCGGAGGAACTCGAAGCCGAGCTGATGGTTCTCCTCGTCGGTCATGACGATCTGAGAGCCCCTGGTGTCGCCCCTGACGAGGTACTCCCCCAAAATCGTGGCGCCGGCCGAGCTCCCACCGACGACGCCCCCGCGCTCGACCACCTTGTGGAACTCGTCGTAGGTGCGGGTCCCCGCGTAGGAGTCGACGATGTTCCACTGGCGCCCTCCGTTGAACCACACCGCGGTGGCCTGCTCAAGCTCAGCCACGAACTCCTCGGTGTCGGCGATCGTTGGATCGTGCGTATGCAGCATCGAGACGTTCTCGAGTCCGCGGTCCCGCCAAGAACTCAACACGCGATCCTCGTCATAAGCCCGGACGTTGCCGTCCTCATCGTAGTTTCCGCCCGCCGTCGGTACGATGACGAAACGGCCGTCCTCCGCACCGCCTCCAAGCTCGATGAAGCGCTCAAAAATTCCGGTGCCGTTCAAAGGACCGCCGCCCGCGAGAACGAGGGTGCCGGTGGGCGGCCCGTACTCGGGCGTCTCTTGGGCGTGGATCTGCGCGGCGGGGATCTGGGCCGACAGCCCGATCGTGAGCGCCAGGATCGGGACGAGCAGTTGGAGGGCTCGACTCCTCGTTGCCACACTCGTCATCGTTCTGTTTCTCATCGCTCTCATCCTCACCGTTCTTCTCCTGAGCTCGGGTCGATCCGGCCCGCCGGGGCCCCGCTCACTTCTTTGACGAAGAAGGCCATGAAACGGGCCATCCGCTCGAGGCCCGGCGTCGAGACCATTTCCACGACTTCGCCGGTCGTGTGATACATGGGTGGCCCCTGCATCGTGGTGAACACCGGTATACCCGCCCGGCGATACGTTCCGCCCTCGCCGCTCGCCATGGTGTTGGGACCGGAAACGAAGTTGGTGCCGTAGCGCTGGATTCCCCGCTCGACGAGGCCCTCCAGGAAGGGAGCGAGATTGGTGATGCCGGCGACGATGGGAGCCTCGTGCGAGTCCATGGTCCACTCCCGGTAGCCGTCTTCGTGGTTGCTGCGCGCCGGCGTTATGTGCCGCTGAGCGGTGTGCTCGAGATTCACCACGAGGACCGCTCTCTCGGCGATGTCCGGGTTCATGGCGACGAAGTGCCCAGGCCCGCTGAGGCCCGAGGAGTGGTGCCCAGCGCTGGCCACGAACACGATGGTGCGCTCCTGCTGCATCCCGGGCATGGCAAAGTGGCGGGCCAACGCTACGAGCACCGCCAAGCGGTCGGCATTGTCTCCGGCTCCATCGAACCAGCCGTCCGCGTGGGCGTTGAGTACGACGTATTCGTCGCTCCGTGACGTGCCCGGAATGATGGCCACGCCATTAGCCGCGGACAGGCCCGAGAACCTCTGAGATTCCAGGCGCATCTGCACGCGGAGATCGCCCAGTGTGCCCGCCTCCGCCGCGGCATTCATGACGGACTCGACAAACAGTCCGTCACGTCCACCGATATTGAAGCAGGCGCCGCCCCCACACCCGATGTCCCGCGCACGCATGTTGCCCGGTAGGTCGATGATCGTAAGGACCGCCACCGCCCCGCGGTCCAGGAGATCCTGAGCTCTCGGTCCGACCGGGCTCCGCACGAAGACCGTATGGCCCTGGGGGATCGCTTTCTGAACGGCGACTCTCCCGCGAACGTCGATGTGGGCGAGCTCCGCGGGGCTCGCCGTACCGACGTATACGAGGGGTGCCGTAAGGCCGCCTCCCGTGAGGCCACCCTCCGCGAGGCTGCCTCCCGCGGAAAGTGGCATCGCACTTTCGAGAACCACGTCCTTGCTCCCCACCCCGAAGGCGGGGTCACCAACCAGCCGCACTTCCCAGGACAGCGGCAACCAGATCGACGCGTCCGGTTCCTGGTCGAATGGCTGAAGTTCCACATCGTGGATGCCCGCGGCTCGGAACTCGTTCACGGCCCACTCGATGGTCTTCGACCCCGACGGAAAGCCCGTTATGCGGCCCCAGATCTGCCCCTCACCCACCTCCGCGGTCTCCTCGCTTTCCCTCGAGAAGCCGACGATGGTTTCGAGATCCGCTTGGATGGCAGATCCGGCGAGCTCCGGGTACTGGCTCTCACCCTGCGGCACCACCGCCGGGGCAGCCCCGCGGGCGTTGATTACCTGGACGGCGTGAGGCGCAAAGCCCGGTGGAAGCATCACACCGAACCATGGCCCGTCGGTGGAAGGCGCCTCTTCCGCGGGCATGTCCGCACAAGCCACGGCGCCGACCACCAGAACGCCTACCGCCAGAGCATATAGGGTGGCCCGAGTGCGAGCGGAGCCAGTGCTCACCGACCTCGTGGAATTCATGGCCCGACTCCCTCCCGATGTGGGCTGCGAAACGCCGTGGTCCAACCGATGTCCAACCGACGCAGCTAAGCCTACGCGCCCCGGAGGAGATTCCGCCAGCCCCCTTCGAACGGGGTCAAGCGACGGCGGCCCTCGGATCCCTCACCCGCTGGAGAAGAAAGAGCCCAAGAACGAATAGGCAGGTCAGCATCAGAAAGCCGGGTCGCTGGTTCCCGCCGCCCAGCACCGTGATGTAGCCGAAGAGCGTCGGACCCAGGACAGAGGATGATTTCCCGCACAGCGCGTAGAAGCCGAACATCTCCGCTTCCTTCCCATCCGGGATCAGGGACGCCATGAAGCTTCGGCTCGCGGCCTGAACCGAGCCGAGGCCGATACCGGCGACGACCGCCATCGCGTAAAAGACGTTCGAATCCTGGACGAAGAAGGCCGCGATACTCACCATGATCCAAACGACGAGCACCGCATTCAACACCTTCTTGGGACCCCAGCGATCGGTGGGCTTGGCCAGAGAGAAGGCACCGATCAGCGCAGAGAACTGGACGATCAAGAAGAGCACGATCGTATCTGCTTGGTCGAAGCCGAAGGTCTGCGTCGCGATGAGCCCTGCATAGACAATGATCGTGAGTACGCCGTCGATGTAGAAGAAGAATGCGAAGAGGAAGTTTCGCAGCTCCCTCAGCCGCCACACCTCCCCGACGATCGTCTTGAAATGGGTGAGACCCCATTGAGCGGCCTCTGGAACGGTCATGTTCCCCTTCTCATCGGCGGGTAGGAAGAGGAACGCCGGTACGGAGAAGAGCAGGAAGAAGCTGGCTACCAGGAACCATACGACTTCCCACCGGTCTCCGGCGAAGGGAATTACCATGACGAGTCCGATGGTGGAGCCGAGGTAACCGACGCCGAAACCGAGACCCGACACCCATCCCTGCTTTTCGGGGGGAGCGATGTCGGGCAGGTAGGCATTGTAGAAGACCAGCGCGCTCTCGAAGCCGATGTTTGCGACGACGAAGAGGATGAACCCTTGTACCACCATCCCGGCCTCGAGCGTGGACATCATCGCGACTCCTGCGAGGCAGAGCGCTACATAGAAGAGCATGAACTTCTTGCGCGCCCCGCCCCGGTCGGAGATTGCACCCAGAAGCGGAGCCGAGGCCGCCACGATTAGCGCGGATAGGGAGACCGCGCGCCCCCACCACCAATCGCCCTGACCGCCCTCGCTACCTACCACAACGCCGACGTAGAAGAGGGGGAAGACGGCCGTCGTCATCACGGCCGGATAAACCGAATTCGCGAAGTCGAAGAGCGCCCAGGCGCCAACCTGTTTCTTGTCCATGAGGTGTCTCAGGAGAGCGGCGCGCGAGACCGCCTACCCGGGCGACGGAGCGGTGATCACGGACGGCTCGTCCCCCAGCTTCCGCTTCAGTTCGAACGAGAGCATCCACCAAGAGACCCCGGCCTGGAGGGCCACGGTTGCGACCGAGGCATACCAGAGGTGGCGGAGCTCGAACCAACTCTGGCCGGAGAGCCAGATCGCGGGAATGGCAAAGGTCACGAGGCGCGTGGCGCCCGCGAGGAGGGCGGGGACCGTGTTTCCGATCGCCTGAAACATGCCGGAGCACGTGAAGACGATTCCCATCGCCACGAAGTTCCACGAGATGATCCGCAGGAACTCGGCACCTGCTTCGATCACCGCCTGGTCATCGGTGAAGAAGGCGATGAATACGCTCGGGCGTAGCTGACACAGCAGCGTCAGCAGAAGCATGATCGAGCTGAGCGTGACCATAGACGTGCGGAAGGTCTCCCGGACCCGATCGGGCTTGCCGGCACCCACGTTTTGCCCGGCGACCGGGGCGGTCGCGAACGCGATCGCCATCGCCGGAAGGAAGACCGCTTGCATGACACGCGAGCCGACTCCGAAGCCCGCCTGGGCCTCGGGTCCAAAGCCCCGGATGGTCCAATAGACGATCGCCACGTAAACGAACATGAGCGCAAACTCGCCCCCCGGCGGCAGCCCAACGGCGAGGATTCGCTTCCAGGTGGACACGTGCGGGCGGACCATGCTTCGATCGAACACCACGTATCGCTCGAGACGCTTGAAGTAGACGCTCATCATGACCACAGCGACGGCGATCGAGATCGATGTCGAGATGCCCGCGCCGGCGACCCCGAACGGCCGGCCCGTGCCCCAGCCCGCGATCATGATCGGTGACAGGATCGCGTTCAGCACGACCGTCAGCACCTGAACGATGATCGTCGGAGTGACGATTCCGGTCCCTCGGAGCGCGGAGCCCATCGAGATCAGGGCGAACTGGAGGCCGAGGCCCGGGAGGACCCAGTAGAGGTACGTGGTTCCCGCGGTCACGGTCTCGGCGTCCGCACCGAGCGTGCCCATGTACCATCTGGCCAGGGCGTATCCCCCAACCAACACCATGGCCCCGCACACCGCAGCGAGCACCAGACTCTGGTTGAAGATCAGGTTCGCGTCGTCCCGGTCCTTTCTCCCGCTCGCCTGAGCGATGAGCGCCATCGTCCCTACACCGAGGACCTGAGTGATGGCCATCACGAGGAAATTCACGTTGCCCGCCGATCCCAAACCGGCGATGGCGGCGTCGCCGAGCTGGGCCACGAAGTAGAGATCGACCAGGTAGTAAAGCGTCTGAAAGACCATGCCGATCGCGATCGGTACGGCCATGCTCATGATGTGGCCCGGGATGGGGCCCTCGGTCATGTCTCGCATTACTCGTCAGGTACCCTCGACTATCGAGTTCTTCGGAGGAAAGCTCGTCGAACGCCACCTCGCTGGGGAGAGCGAGGCCCAGGGCCGGGAAGAAGGGTAACCTCCTTGGGCCTCCCGCAAAGGTTCCAGTCCGCCGGTGGTCGACTTGATATGCAACCCATAGGTTGCATATTAAAGCATGTCGGATACCTTCCTCGCCATCTCGGACTCCACCCGCCGCCGAATTCTCAATCGGCTGCGGACCCAGGGCTCGCTGTCGGTCACCGAGTTGTCCGAACCGCTGTCCATGACGAGGCAGGCCGTCACCAAGCATCTAAACGTACTCGAGCGGGCCGGACTTCTGGAACACAGTCGGCAGGGACGAAAACGCATCCATCGTTTGAAGGCCCAACCGCTCGAGGACGTCGCTGACTGGCTGGCTCCTTACGCCGCCGCTTGGGACCGACGTCTGTCACGCTTACAAACACATTTGGGGGAGGACGACTCGACATGAGCGAGATCATCACGAGAGCGTTGGAGTTCAGCTCCGACATCGAGCGTGTGTGGAAGGCGCTTACGGACCCGAGTGAGATCGCGAAGTGGTTCTCGGACCGGGTCGGATTCGATCCCCGGCCCGGCAGCCTCGGATGGCTCGAGTGGGACAAACACGGCCGGTATCCGCTTCGGGTCGAGGCGGTGGAGTCGCCCCATCACATTTCCTGGAGTTGGAGTCACGATCCTGATCACGATTTCGACCCCGAGAACTCCACCCTGGTCGAGTGGACGCTGAGCGAGCGAGAGGAAGGGGGCACCTTGCTCGAGCTACGCGAGTCGGGCTTTCGTACGGAGGCGGATTATCAGGAAAATCAGGGCGGGTGGACCGCGGAATTGGGGGAGCTGGCGGAGCTCCTGGAGGGTCAGCAAGCCGTTTTCGCATCCAACTCCGAGGTCGCGATTCATGTGCCCGACCTCGAAAGGGCCGAGGCCTTCTACGTCGGTGTGCTGGGCGGGCGCCTGATCAGCAAGAGCGACGCTGGCCTGGAAATCGAGAGCGGAGCTCTGAGGCTCTACGTGAACCGAGACGAGGACGCCCTGCGCTCGTTCATTCCATCGTTCGACGTCGCCGACGCGACGCGTGCCGCTCTGCAACTTCAGGTTGCCGGCTGTGAGGTGGAAGCGGGTGCCTCGGGCGGTCGCTACTTCAGGGACCCCTTCGGGCTCGTCTTTGATATCGTGGAGCGAGTCAAATAACCGGCAACGAGCTTTGGCCGCACGGGCCTTCATGAAAGGCGGCAGCCCCAGTATCATATGCCGCAGGGTAGGTAGATCCGAAAGTAATTAGGCTGAACCCGCGAACTGAACCGGCGGATCATCCTGATTGGTGTTAACACCCGTGGGGTCCAAGCTTGAGCGACGCGATGGAGTCAGGGCCGTCGGAACCGATAGATCCGGAGACCGTTGTCGGTCATGTTCACCTCAAGGTCGCGGAGTTGGACCGATCGATCCGTTTCTACTCCGGTGTGCTCGGGTTCGAGGTGACGAATAAAATGGGCTCCCAAGCTGCGTTCCTCAGCGCCGGGGGGTACCATCACCACGTCGGTTTGAATACATGGGAGTCGAAGGGGGGGAACCCGCCGGCCGCGGGCACCACCGGGCTTTACCACGTCGCATTTTGTTATCCGAATCGGAGCGCCCTGGCGAAGGCGCTTCGGCGACTCGATGACTTCTCGATCCCACTCGAGGGAGCGGCGGACCACGGCGTGAGCGAGGCCCTCTACCTTCGGGATCCGGATGGCAACGGCGTCGAGCTCTACTTCGACCGACCTCGGGAGGAGTGGCCGCGGGGCCCTGATGGCGAGCTCCAGATGTTCACCAAACCGCTGGATCTCGTGGATCTGCGTCGGTCCTGACGGACCTCAGGCGATTCGGAGTTCGGATCGGGCGTTTCCCTCATGCGTAGGGCATCGGAGGCTCTTTGCCGATCAGCCGCGCGTAGACCGCCAACGATCCGCGATGGTGAGCAGTGTGATCGACAATCCCCGACACCACCGCGAGGCGCGGCGCCCCTTCCATGATCTTCTTGTCCGGAATGGGCTCGACCAGGTCTTGATCCGAGGCCGCTCCTACCACTGCGATGGCGTTGGTGAACGCCCGATCCAGCCGCTCGAGAGCTTCTACGAGCGAGGTGACCGCCTTCGCCTTGGCGATCGAGGCGTCGAACTCCAGATCCCAGCCGTCTCCAAACGCTCCCTCGATGAACCAGTCGATCGAGTCCGCCGCGTGAGCGACGTGGCCCGCGACCGTATAGAGCTCGGGATAGGGGGCGAACCCGCCGTCTTCCGGTGCGAAGACGGATAGGGTGGTCCTGAAGAACTTCTGGGTCGATTCGAGCTGTTGAACCAATCCTTGTGAGACGGCCATGGGGAGTTCTCCGGTATATTCGGCTTTTGTTCGGTTATTTTGCCAGGACTCGGTGGGCGTGTCAAGAACTCAGCCGTAGGTCTTCCGCAGTTCCACTTTCTGCACCTTACCCGTGCCACCGATCGGCAACTCCTCGACCATGACTACGTCATCCGGAATCCACCATTCTTCAACCTTGCCCTTGAAGAATCCGAGCAACTCCTCTTTGGAGGGTTCCGCCCCCGGGTTCGGCCTCACGATGAGGAGCGGGCGCTCGCTCCATTTTTCATCGGGAATTCCGATCACCGCCGCCTGCATTACGTCAGGATGACTCATTGCCAAGTGCTCGAGCTCGATCGAACTGATCCACTCCCCTCCTGACGGTCAAGTCCCGATTTGTGTGTAAAAGCGGAGGAAGCTCCTCGCCTTCGGCTAGGCTGCTTGGGCGACCTCCTGTTTCTGGAGGAGTGAGAGGTCGAGGTAACGCCGGTCGCCCCAGACGTGTGTGGTCCTGAGTGCGACGGCCGTGATGAGCCTGAGGGCGCTGGCCCGGTCCGGGAAGGCGCCGGCGGCCTTGATCCTGCGTTTGATCTCGCCGTGCAGCCGCTCGAGGCTGTTGGTGGTACGCAGCCGGGGCCAGTGCGCCTCGGGGAACGCGTAGAACTGCGTCGCTGCCCCGAAGCCCCGCTCCAGGACCTCCACGGCCTCGGGCAGCTCCTTCTTCCAGCGTGCGCCGAACTCGCCCAGGAGCTTCTTCGCCTCGGCGAGTCCGGATGTCTGGAAGATCACCGAGACCTCACGCGCCACGCGCTTGCGTAGGCGGTGGGGGACCCTCGCCCCCACATTACGCTGCAGATGGACCGTACACCTCTGACGGCGTGCCTCGGGCAGGAAGCGGCGGACCGCAGCTGCCAGGCCTGCGTGCTCATCGGCGATCACGAGCTCGACACCGCCGAGGCCGCGGTCCTGGAGTTGCTCGAGGAGCTCCGACCAGCTCTGCTGCGACTCCTCAGCGCCCAGCGTGACGGCCAGGAGCCGTCGGTGACCCTCAGGGCCCACTGCATACGCCACGAGCGCACTCACGTTCTCGACTTTGCGGGCCCAGCGGGCGTCCAAGAACGTGGCGTCCAGGTACAGATAGGGGTGAGGCCCCTCGATCGGCGCACGGCGCAGCCCTTCCACGGCCTCGTCGAGCCGTTTTGCCACACGACTCACCGTCGAGCGCCCAACACGCTCGCCCATCAGCGCCTCGGTGACGTCGCCCATCTTGCGCTGTGACACGCCGCTCACATACGCCTCGACCATCATCTCGTCGAGCTCGGGGCTCCTGCGCTGGTAGCGGCCGATCACGTCGGCCGGCGAACCGTTGTCCCGGCTCCGGGGCATGGCGACCTCGATCTGCCCCAGGCTCGTCAGCAGCCGCCTCAGGTATGTGCCGTTCCTATGGTCCTTCCGGCTTCCCACCCGCTCGAAGCGGCGTGCACCTACCATGGCCTTCAGCTCCTCTTCCAGCACCATCTCGAGCGTCAGCCGGATCGCGCCTTGAAACAGCTCGCGCAAATCATCGCGTAGCTCGTCTTGCGTGGCCCGACCGATCTCCACAATCTCTTGCATCGGAAGCTCCTCTCCGGTTCCGAGCCTGCTCTGCAGACCCGGACTCCCGGGTTCATGTGACAGTGAACAACAACAGAGGAGCTTCCGTTTTTCTTTCCCTCCTGTCCAGCTTATCCGCTTTTACACAAATCTAGGGACACTACCGGTGGCGTCGACACGATGGTCGATTCGGGCATCACCGTAGACTCGTGGTTTGATCGTGGCGAGAAAACTCATCTGAGTTCGTCGCAGCTAAACCCGAACAGTCAGTTTTCTCAGTACGACAGTGTGGCAACGAACGAGACCCGCTTGATGCCCGGTGCCACAATCGATCTCGATCCTGACGTGACGATGGCTGTTGTTGCGTCGAACGGTCACGTGCGAGGGGCCGTGGGGCACTACGAGGTCGATGGACCCAGTCACAATGAGAACTTCTACTCTATCGCGCTTCTGATCAGCTACGAGGGGTTCAACTACTTCGTGGGTGGTGACCTTACCTCTGACATAGAAGAGCGGATCGTCGAGCAGGCAGCCCTCGGCGACATTGATGTCTACAAGGTGAGCCACCACGGGTCGGCCACTTCTTCGACAGCGGCGTTGCTAGAGTTGATCCGACCGGAGGTAGCCATCATCTCGAACGGCTCGGAGAGCTGCTTCAATCATCCGAGGCAGTCGGTCCTAGACACCCTTGGTGCGATTCCGGGCATCGTGATCTTTCAAACGAACCGGCTCAAGGATGAACACCTCGACCAGTGCCAGAGCGGGGCCATCGTCAGCGGGAATGTGGCCGACGCGAATATTGCTGATCCTGAGACCGACGAGGTTGATGGTCACGTCACGATAGTGGTGAGCGACGGGAACTACGTTGTGAGCTTGCCTGCAAGGGGAACGTCGCGGACTTTTTCGATCAACGGCACCCTCCCGACTGGACGGGTTCCCGAAAACGCCTGCGACGCCGATGCGAGACTGGAGCCGGTCAGGGCATTGGAGTGCCACTTCGCCAGGAATCTCCTGAGGCGTTTTCCTTTTCACGGTCGGTTTGGTCCTCAAACGAGGGACGCTGCCCCTGACGATGTACGCCAGCTCCTAACGCTACTGGATCGAGTTGAACCTGATGTGGCGCTGCCGACAACCTCCGGCCTTACCGAGGCGCTCTATCGGGCCAAGCCAGCACTAGAGACCCTTCTCGGAGATGAGCGCTCGCGGTTAACCTTCCGGATCACCGAAAGTCGTCACGCAACCGAAATCGCGGAATGGTCGGTGGTCAGCGGATGGAATGGCTCAAGTTCGAGCGAACGCCGCTTGCTCGAAACCGTCTGGCGGGTGGGAGACCGCTTAACGGTAAGCCTCACCCTCGCGCACTCCTCTCGATTCCGATTCCTGCCAAGGGAGGAGGGCCTTTCAATGGTCGATGGAGAAGGCCGAGTATTGTCGTTCGAGTTCCTTGGCGCCTGGGGTTTGTGGCGTCTACTCGACCGACATGGCTTGAGCGACGAGCCGTCAAGTAACAGCACGGTGACGGTGCGTCTTGATTTCGACTTGGTGGATTTGTCTGAAGTCGAACCGGGCGTATCGGAGGCGTCCTGGGTCGTCCTTGAAGTGGAGGTGCTTGGTGCCGGTGGCGGCCAGGCGTTCGACCTGCGCCTGCCGTCCGCTGTGGGATGGAGCCGATAGTACACTCTAGATTCTCTGCCCCAAAACAAGCGATTGCTACTGTCGGCGTCCAACATCAACTCCCTCCACCCCCATTTGGTGCGTGAATGCTTTGACGGGTCCGAGCCAGCGCATCGAGAATGTTTCCTTCACCCAATGATCCCACGAAACCCATGACGCGCCACCTCGCCGACAAGTGGCTCAGGAAGGCGGAGAACCTTGCGGGGATTGAATCACAGAAGGGCTCACTCTGGCACGCAGACCGTCGAAAGTGGGCCACCGAACGGAAGCACCTATCTGACACCGATGTGGCTGCAGCCGGAGGCTGGACGAACTCACTCACGCTCAGGAAGGTCTACCAACAATCCGATGCTGAGACTATTCTACAGGTCGCTCTCAGCGGCGGTGAGTTGAGAGAAAAGCAGGGATGAGCCAACCCGTTCCTGCGCAAAACATTGCACAGCACTGCCTGTCGCTGAACGTGGCGGTGTGAGAATGACGCGCAGTTATGCGACGAAGTGACACATTGGGGCGTAGCTCAATTGGCAGAGCGCCTGGCTGTTAACCAGGAGGTTGGTGGTTCGAGTCCACCCGCCCCAGTAGAAGTTCCGGAAAACCGCTTCCTTCCTAGCGGCCTGCAAGCGGGATATGGCGCGCCTCGAGCGAGCCTACCGGACGCTGTTCGAGGAGTGGAAACGCAGAGAAGCGAACTCGACAGGCAATAGCGGCCCGTGAAGCATGTCGGGGAGCGAAGCGCACGAGCCCGATGGCTACCGCGACAGGCGAGGAGCCGAGCGGGAAACGCCGGATCGAGGACAAGACCAAACTCAAGAGTAGCTCTGATTCTGCCTCTGACGGGCTTCTGCTTGCGCCTACCGGCCCTCTTTCGGATGTTGAACGCGGATCTGATCCCGGAGTGCGCCTATGTCCGATGCAGTCGCTTGTCTGTGGTGGTTCAGACGGGGTAGCCTAACCGGGGGACACATGTTAAACTCGGAATGTAAATGCTAGGCAGAGACTGTTCGCCACGCCGGTCAAGTCCCGATTTGTGTGTAAAAGCGGAGGAAGCTCCTCGCCTTCGGCTAGGCTGCTTGGGCGACCTCCTGTTTCTGGAGGAGTGAGAGGTCGAGGTAACGCCGGTCGCCCCAGACGTGTGTGGTCCTGAGTGCGACGGCCGTGATGAGCCTGAGGGCGCTGGCCCGGTCCGGGAAGGCGCCGGCGGCCTTGATCCTGCGTTTGATCTCGCCGTGCAGCCGCTCGAGGCTGTTGGTGGTACGCAGCCGGGGCCAGTGCGCCTCGGGGAACGCGTAGAACTGCGTCGCTGCCCCGAAGCCCCGCTCCAGGACCTCCACGGCCTCGGGCAGCTCCTTCTTCCAGCGTGCGCCGAACTCGCCCAGGAGCTTCTTCGCCTCGGCGAGTCCGGATGTCTGGAAGATCACCGAGACCTCACGCGCCACGCGCTTGCGTAGGCGGTGGGGGACCCTCGCCCCCACATTACGCTGCAGATGGACCGTACACCTCTGACGGCGTGCCTCGGGCAGGAAGCGGCGGACCGCAGCTGCCAGGCCTGCGTGCTCATCGGCGATCACGAGCTCGACACCGCCGAGGCCGCGGTCCTGGAGTTGCTCGAGGAGCTCCGACCAGCTCTGCTGCGACTCCTCAGCGCCCAGCGTGACGGCCAGGAGCCGTCGGTGACCCTCAGGGCCCACTGCATACGCCACGAGCGCACTCACGTTCTCGACTTTGCGGGCCCAGCGGGCGTCCAAGAACGTGGCGTCCAGGTACAGATAGGGGTGAGGCCCCTCGATCGGCGCACGGCGCAGCCCTTCCACGGCCTCGTCGAGCCGTTTTGCCACACGACTCACCGTCGAGCGCCCAACACGCTCGCCCATCAGCGCCTCGGTGACGTCGCCCATCTTGCGCTGTGACACGCCGCTCACATACGCCTCGACCATCATCTCGTCGAGCTCGGGGCTCCTGCGCTGGTAGCGGCCGATCACGTCGGCCGGCGAACCGTTGTCCCGGCTCCGGGGCATGGCGACCTCGATCTGCCCCAGGCTCGTCAGCAGCCGCCTCAGGTATGTGCCGTTCCTATGGTCCTTCCGGCTTCCCACCCGCTCGAAGCGGCGTGCACCTACCATGGCCTTCAGCTCCTCTTCCAGCACCATCTCGAGCGTCAGCCGGATCGCGCCTTGAAACAGCTCGCGCAAATCATCGCGTAGCTCGTCTTGCGTGGCCCGACCGATCTCCACAATCTCTTGCATCGGAAGCTCCTCTCCGGTTCCGAGCCTGCTCTGCAGACCCGGACTCCCGGGTTCATGTGACAGTGAACAACAACAGAGGAGCTTCCGTTTTTCTTTCCCTCCTGTCCGGCTTATCCGCTTTTACACAAATCTAGGGACACTACCCTAATGTACTCGTTGGCGGCGTGGGCGACCGCGTCCCGGCGTGCCGGCGAAACGACACCGGCGCAGGGAATGCCCTCCTTGACGAGGTAGTGGGTGTCGGTGGTCCCAATGGCGAAGTTGGCTGGCTCCACGTCGCCGAAGTCGGGGGGCCTTCCGGCCAGCGCCTCGTAGGCCGACGCGGTCGCTTTGACCACCGGCCAGTCGAAGTCCACCCGGTAGCCTGGCCTCCGGTCTATCTCCCCGATTGTCGCTCTGAAGTCGTTGTCCTGGGCCGCGAGCCGGTCGAGGATCACCTGTATATCCCTCCAGACGTCGTCGGGGTCGTGGTCCGGCACCAGCCGGGTGTCGAGGAACACCCGACAGAACGCCGGCTTTTGGGAGGTCTGGGTCGTGGGCCACCCGCCCTTGACCTGGAGCACCTGATAGAAGGAGGGCCCGTAATACCGGCTCGGGGGATGGTTCGGCGCCGCCTCGGCGATGGCGGCGATGAACTTGCTGGCTTTGTGGATGGCGTTGACCCCCACGCCGGGCCGGGGAGAGCTCCCTGCGTGGGCGTTCGTGCCATAGAAGGTGATCATCGCCGACGTCCGCCCGGGCACCGT
This sequence comes from Longimicrobiales bacterium, assembly GCA_965248195.1. Taxonomy (GTDB): domain Bacteria; phylum Gemmatimonadota; class Gemmatimonadetes; order Longimicrobiales; family Gaopeijiaceae; genus UBA822. The sequence goes on from CBDFIQ010000002.1 coordinate 302,937, forward strand.
CGCGCGGATCCGCGAGCCCGTCCCCGCGCCCTCGGAGAAGGCGCCCGAGACCTCCTTGTGAAGACCGGACTTGATGAACTGCTTGATGCCCAGCATGTAGCCCTCTTCGTCGGCCACCAGCCCGATCAGCAGGTCGCCGGGCAGCTCCACCCCCGCCTCCTTGATGGCTTTCGCGGCCATGATCTTGGCCACGCAGCCTGACTTGTTGTCGGAGGCCCCAAGCCCATAGACGCGGCCGTCCCGGATCTCACCCGCGAAGGGATCCACAAACCAATCGTCCTCGTTGGCCGTGTCGTCGAGGTGGATGCTGTCCAGGTGGGACGTGACCATCAGGGTCGGCCCCTTCGGCGTCCGCCCCGGGAGCCTGGCGACCAGGTTGGACCGGCCCGGGTGGCCCTCGATTCCCTGGATCATCGCGTCGTCGATCCCCCACTCGCGCAACCTGCCGGCGAAGTACTCGGCTCCCGCCTGCTCGTTGGACATGGCCGTCGGGATGCGCACGAAGTCCTGGAGGACGGAAACCACCTCGTCCTCCCTGATCAGGTCGAGAACCTCCTGTTCCTCTGGGGTCAACTGGGCGGGGGGAACTTGTCGAGGGCGCGAGCCGGAGGTCGCGGCAGCCGGCTCATCGGAGATGTTTCCGTCCGGGGAAGTCCGGGGACCGGCGACAAGTCCGGCGGTCATGAACGACCCGCCGATGACCGACGCTCCTTTGAGGAAATCCCTTCGATCCAAGCCCTCGGTGCTTTGCCCGGTATTGGGATTCGCAGTGGAAGTATCCATGATCACGCCTCTCTCTTTTTGTCTACCTCGCCCGCTACCTACTTGGTTGTTGCGGTTCCAGGTCGATTTAGGACGCGCGCACGGAGCGTCGGCGGTCTCGTCGTCCGGTGGGCGCCCTGAGGGGGGCGTCTACTCCGGCGACGGGCCAGCGTGGGTCACCAGCAAGAGGCCAGACTCTTCATCCAGGCGACTCACCTCAGTTTCGAAACGACGACCTCCCGAGTGCTCCGTAGAATCGAGTACAGCGTTCCCGGCTCGCTCCGATCCCAGGCGATACCCTGCCCCTCGGCCGTCACCGGGAGGACTTCCTGGAGGCCGAGGACCGACCCGGCTTTGGGCAGCGACAGCACGAACACCGCACCGTCGTCATGACCGGTGGCGTAGAGCCGTCCATCCTCTCCCCAGGTGCCGCCCGAGTTGCTCATCTGCTCGAATCGCTCAACCACCGCACGCGGATAGACGTATCCGGCGACCCGACGCCAGCGCTCGTCGAACTTCACCAAGTTCGTCCATGCCGGTCCCTGATCGGGGACCCCGCCGACACCAGCGTAGTGGCCGAAGGCCACCCACCAGTGCCCATCCGCGCGGTCGACCCAGGTGGCAGAGCCACCGAGGATGCCGAAGCTGTGGGATTCCACGTGCTCGAGGGTGGCGGTCTCGAACACCTCGATCGAGCTCACCATAGGGACACCGGGGTAGTTGGAATGGGCGCAGTACAGACGGCCGTCGAGAACGATGCCGCTGTCCAGATGGATGATCGGTCCGTCCGGTGCCCCTTCCCAGCCGCCGACCCGCTCACCGCTCTGCTTGTCGTACTTTCCGATTTGTCGATTCGAGATGGCATAGAAGTGCCGATCATCAACGGCGACACCCTGCCTCGCCTCCTCAGCGCTGAACCGCCTGACCTCCTCGAAACGCCGAGACTGATCTTGCGCCTGCGCGGCGGGCGCTACCAGGAGACCGAGCGCGAGCACGAACAGTGCACGGTCGGCGTGCTCGATTGACCCGAGTCTAGCCATCGTCATGTCATTCCCGTCATGTGCGGGGCCGTCATGCGCGGGGCACCCGCGTGCCGCCGAGCACGGTCTCGCTCGGGAAGAGTCTTTGGCGGCCGGTCCGCGTGTTCCCGTAGTTGTCGACGAATTCGAACGTGCCTTCTCGCAGTTCGAGCACCGCCACGTCGGCCGGCGCACCCACGTTGAGCGTGCCACGATCATGGAACAGCGGGAATATACGCGAGGCATTGAGGGTCGCGCGGGCGACGACCTGATCCAACGTCATCCCGAAGTTCAGGAACTTGGACATAACGTTGGGGAAATCGATGACACTTTCCGCGGTCGGGCTCGTCGTGCTCCCGTCGGTGGAGATCGTATCTGGCCAAAAACCCGCCTGGATGATCCGGTCGAAGGTGCCCCAACCCAGATGCCCCGTCCGTCTGTTGGCGACGTCGAACCACACGCCGCGGCGGCGCGCGGCAAGCACCGCCGGCAGGATATGATCGTCGGCGGCGATGATGCTGTTCGGCGGCGGCGCAAACATGTGGGTGACGATGTCGCCCCGCTTGAGCTGGCCGAACAGCCTGGGCAGTGCCGAGGCAGTTTGGCCCATGTGGATCATCACTGGCAGGTCGAAGGACGTGGCCACCTCCTGCGCGCGGCGCAACACCTCGACGTCGTCGGCAGCGACCCCCCTCGTGAGTCGCGCCTTGACGCCCACGACGACGTCGCGGTTGCGCGCGATGGCCTCCTGCGCCGCAACGACATCGGCCAGGCGCAGGTCCATCGTGTCGCCACCGGGCAGGATACCGGCACGCCCGATGTTGATGAGCATGCGCCCCGGCTGCGGCGCGGACCTCGCAATGGCCACCATGTCGTCGATCTGATCCGCGCCCGCTGATCCGGCATCGACCCATCCGGTCACACCCCCGGCCAGGCCCACCAAAGGGCCTTCTTCCTCTCGGGCATAGTGTGTATGGATGTCGAGCAGTCCTGGGACGACGACCTTCCCCGTCGCATCGATGACCTCCGCGGCATCGCCCGAGATGTCGGCCTCGACCGCTGCGATCCGGCCGTCCGTGATCGCCACGTCGCGGATTGCGTTGACCCGCAGTGAGGGGTCAATGACGCGCCCGCCCTTGACGATCAGGTCATAGTCGGCCGCGAGCAGCTCTGAGCCACGGGCTAACGCCCCGGCGCCTAGGGAGCCTACGGAGCCTAGGGCGCCTACAGCGCCGGCTGCGGCGGTTGCGGAGACGAACTGGCGCCGGTTCATCATTGTCTGAAGCCTCGTGTGTCTATAGCCTCGTGAGTCTGTAGCCTCTTGGCTCGGTTTAGAGAGATGCTGTGCGCAGGGCCCCGGCCTGTCAACAGGACGTTGACCGCGAAATGCCCCTTGGGGCAGGAGCGGGGCTGGTCCTGGTCCCAGCAACGGGCAACTGGACGCTCATTTGTATGTTGCGATGCGCCAGCGACGGATGGCGGACGACATGATTCGACTCCTTACTTCCCGGAGGAGCTCTGATGCGCACTCACGTTCTAATGTTGGTTGGTCTAGTGTTGGTTGGCGCCGTCAGCCTCGGTAGCGCGGCGCCCACGGCGGCCCAGGCGTTCGTTCGTGAGCAGGCGCCGACGGATCGGGCGGCCGACATTCCGGTCCAGGTCCTCGCGAAGGAAATGGACATGATGGAGGCCGAGGGGACGTCGACAGTCCGGCTGCTCGAGGGCGGGACGCACAACGTGAACATCCGGCATGACGAGAACATCACGCGGGAGACCTCGGTGGTGCGATCTCATCCGGAGACGGTCGACGTCTGGGTAGTGCAAAGGGGCTCGGGCGTCCTGGCGACCGGGGGCGAGTTGGTCGACGGCGAGCATGTCGGTGGAGTCGAGCGGGTGATCGCTGCAGGCGATGTGATCTTCATCCCGGCTGGAACTCTCCACGGCATAAGGGAGACTCAATCGATCACCTGGCTGAACATCCGGTACGATATGGTTGACTAGCTTACTCGTCCTCGATGGCTCCACGCACATGGGAACTCACTCGTGGATCTTTATCATTCAGTCTCCTAGTGGTATTTTGTAGGGTACGTAAGAACAACCCCACCCGGCCAATTCCGCCCCGCCTCTTGGCGTCCGAGTTTAGGGGAACACCCCTTGCTTCGGAGGCTTGATATGAAGAAGGCTTCTTTTCTCGTAACAGAGAGTATTCCCGGCATTGCCGCGAAAGGCGAAATCATCAAGGTGTCCGACGACGGCATACTCATCGGTCGCTGGCTGTCGCTTTCGAAGTATCCGCAGCTCATGAAGAATCGCCGTTCTCTTCGCGCCCCTTCGGGAAGTCAATATTCCCCGCCAACTCGTTCGCCGCGTCGTCCTCGGGAATGGTGGTAACGAGCTTACGTAGCTCCTCGAACCGCTACCAGGATTGGTGCGGTGGAGCTTACCCCTTAGCGGTGGAGCTTACCCGTAAAGGAAGGCGGGACCTGGCGGCGGGCCGTGCTAATTGGCACGGGCCTCTTCGCCGGCTTGCACCTCGTACGCCTTGATCAGGGCCTGCGTGCCTTCGTCGGCACAGCCGAGCCGTTCGACGATGTTGAAGAACTGGTGGGCCAGGCTGGCACCGGGCAGCGCCAGCTTGACGTCGTTCGCGGCCTCCAGGACGATCTTGAGATCCTTCTGCTGCAGGCGCACCATGAAACCGGGGGCGAAGTCCCCCTTCAGAATGCGGGGCCCCAGATTCGTCAACTGCCACGAGCCCGCGGCGCCGCCGCTGATGGCATCCACCACCTTGCCCACGTCCAGATCGGAGGCCGCGGCCAGCATCAGGGCCTCGGCCATGGCCAGGTTCGCTCCCGCCACCGCGATCTGATTGCAGGCCTTCGTCGTCTGGCCGGCACCGTTTCCGCCGATCAGGTTGATGTTCTTGCCCATCGCCTCGAACACGGGCAGACAGTCGTCGAACACGCTCTGCTCACCGCCCACCATGATCGAGAGCGTGCCCTGCTGCGCGCCTACGTCGCCGCCACTCACCGGCGCGTCGAGCATGTGCACACCCTTCTCCCGAAGGGCAGCGGCGATGTCCCTTGTGACCCGGGGAGAGATCGTGCTCATGTCGGTGACCGTTGCTCCTGCACGAGCGGTCTGCAGCACACCGTCCTCGCCGAGGATCACCTTCTCCGCGTCGGGTGTGTCCGTGACCATGGTGATGATCACGTCGCTCCCGTTCGCCGCCGCCGCCGGCGTCGCCACGCGCTTGCCACCCGCGTCGACCACTTCCTGCACGCGCGGCCGGTCTGTGCGATTGTAGACTTTCAGCGAGAAGCCCGCTTTGATCAGGTTCAACGCCATCGGCGCTCCCATGATTCCGAGGCCGACGAAGCCGATCTGTGTGCTCCCGGGCTTGGCTGGCATGTTTGATCTCCTCAGTACGAGTAGAAGTGGTGTCGATGGTCCTGGATGTCCGCGTCCTCGTAGATCTGTGCGAACCGGAATCTGAGCAGGATATGCTTGGCGCGCACCCTCTCCTCGCCGAGCCCTCACTCCTCTCGAGTTCCTCGAGCGACTCGCTCTGCTCATCTCCCCGCCCACGAATGCTTATCCCTGCCGCGAAAGCGTGTTTGCCTCGCCTTCGAACAGCTTGGCCCTGCCTCGGTTATCGCCTTGTTAATCTTCAGCCACGTCAGCACCTTTCCTGTCCTTGTCGTTCGGAGCCGTCTAATAGACGGCCGCAGAAAGGTCACCAGTGACGTCTCCCACCACTCGAATTTCCCGGTACGGCTATGGGCGTTGATGAAGCTATCAACCAGGTGATGCGACCCCTCGCAGATCTGATTTCCCAGTTCATCTTCTACGCCGTACCTGTGGCTGGAGCGGAACTGCCTCTGATCGTAGCATGGCTCATTGCTGGGGGGCTGTTTTTCACCCTTTATCTGGGCTTTATCAATGTGCGTGGGTTCAGACACGCCCTGGACCTTGTTAAGGGGCGCTACACGGATCCCTCACAGCCGGGCGAAGTCACCCCGTTTCAAGCTCTGGCTACCGCGGTGTCGGGTACCGTCGGAATCGGAAATATGGCCAGTGTGGCTGTGGCTATATCCTTGGGCGGGCCCGGAGCTACGCTATGGATGATCATCGCAGGTGTGCTCGGCATGAGCACCAAATTCGCCGAATGTACCCTGGCCGTAAAATTTCGGCGCGCTCACAGTGACGGCTCTGTCAGCGGTGGGCCCATGTATTATCTGCAAGATGGACTGGCGCTGCGAAATCTGCCTACGCTAGGCCGTGCGCTGGGGATATTTTACGCAGCCAGCATGGTGTTGGGCTGCCTGGGTATCGGTAACATGTTCCAGTCCAATCAGGCCGCCGCCATTCTGATTGACGTGACTGGAGGCAGCACGAGCTTCTTCCAGGACAAGGCCTGGATGCTGGGTCTTGTCATGGCCGTTGTCGTGGCTCTGGTGATCGTCGGCGGGATCAAGAGCATCGCCAGAACCACCTCAAAACTCGTCCCCTTCATGGCGGTGTTGTACATCGTGTTGGCCCTGGTGATTCTGGCAATCAACTTTGCAAGATTGCCCACTGCCATTGTTCAAATCTGGCAGGGTGCCTTCACTCCGGAGGGCATCGCTAGCGGCTTGGTCGGGGTCATGATCATTGGCTTTCGTCGGGCGGTATTTTCCAACGAAGCTGGCCTCGGTTCCGCTGCAATCGCCCACTCTGCGGTGCGTACCGACGAGCCTGTTACGGAAGGGTTCGTCAGTTTGCTGGAGCCGTTTATCGACACGGTAGTCATCTGCACCCTGACTGCCTTGGTTATCATAACCACCGTTTACGACCCGGCATTGGCTTCTTCAGGTATCAGCGGGATCGAATTGACCACGAGGGCATTTGCAAGCACCCTGTCCTGGTCGCCCATCCCCCTGTCCATCGCGGCAGTGCTATTCGCCTTCTCGACCATAATTTCCTGGAGCTACTACGGCTTGAAAGCGTTCACCTACCTCGCCGGACAGCATCGGCTCGTCGATGTGGGGTTCAAGTTCTTCTACTGCAGCTTTATCGTCCTTGGCAGCAGTATCCAACTCGACGCCCTGATAGATCTGTCAGATGCCCTGGTATTCGTGGTGGCGATTCCCAACCTGCTGGGGTTGTATTTTCTCGCTCCAGTGATAAAGAGAGAAATGCTTTCCTATCGAGAGCGCCTCAAACGTTATTGATTTCTAGCAGACCCAGAGGCGAGAGAGTTATGGTGCCTCACGGCTTTTCGCGGGGTGGACCGTCGTACCATCCCCACATGTCATGCTGATCGGAATACCGAAGGAAATAAAGCGCGAGGAGTACCGTGTGGCCCTGACGCCGGCGGGTACCGAAGCGTTGACGCACGCGGGTCACCAGGTCTTGCTGGAGGCTGGCGCAGGCCTGGGGAGCGGCTTCACGGACGACTTCTATGCAGCTGCCGGGGCGGAGCTGGTGCCCACGTCGGACGCGGTATGGGCCAGGGCAGAGATGATCATGAAGGTCAAGGAGCCCGTCGAGCCGGAGTGGGGGCACATCCGGCCGGATCAGATTCTCTTCACCTACTTCCATTTTGCGTCTTCCGAGGAGCTGACGCGGGCGCTCATCGCCTCCAAGGCCGTCGCGATCGCCTACGAGACGGTGGAACTGCCGAGCGGTGAGCTGCCTCTTCTGACCCCCATGAGCGAGGTCGCGGGTCGGATGGCCATACAGGAAGGCGCCAAGTACCTCGAGTGCCACTCGGGTGGCGCGGGCGTCCTGCTGGGTGGAGTGCCCGGAGTGCTGCCCGGCAAGGTCGTCATCCTCGGCGGCGGCATCGTCGGAACCCACGCCGCGCTGATGGCAGCGGGCCTGGGTGCCCGTGTGGCGATCCTGGACGTATCCCTCGCTCGCCTCCGTCACCTCGAAGGCATCATGCCGGCCAACGTCAATCTGCTCTACTCCACCCGCTATGCCATCCGGAAGCAGATCCAGGACGCCGACCTGGTGGTGGGTGCGGTGCTACTCCACGGGGCCAAGGCGCCCAGCCTCATCCTCGAGGACGATCTGAAGACCATGAAGCCGGGATCCGTGATCGTTGACGTGGCCGTGGACCAGGGCGGCTGCGTGGAGACGATTCGTCCCACCACACACGACGACCCGATCTACACCGTCCACGAGGTCATCCACTACGGTGTCGCCAACATGCCGGGCGGTGTGCCGAGAACGAGCACTCTCGCGCTGACCAACGCCACGCTACCCTATGCCATCACGCTCGCGACCAAGGGCTGGCAGGTGGCCTGCCTGGATGACCCCGCGCTCGCGCTGGGCGTGAACATCGTGGACGGAAACGTCACCTACACCGGGGTCGCCGAGGCCTTCGGGTTGGAGTGTGTGAACGTGGCCAACTTCCTCGATCTCACCAACGGCTGATGACCACCCGCTTGTCTGTGAAAAACTCGACGGCGTCCCTTCCCTGAGCCTTCAGGTCGCCGTAGAAGGAGCCCCGGGAGCCTCCGAAGGGAAAACATGCCATCGGAGCTGCTACTCCGATATTCACACCGATCATGCTGATGCCCGCGTGGTAGCGAAACTCCCGGGCCGTCCGACCGCTCCGGGTGAAGATCGAGGTTGCGTTCCCATACCCGATCTCGTGCATGAGCGCGATCGCGTCCTCGACCGACTCCGCACGCGTGAGGCTCGCCACAGGACCAAAGATCTCCTCCTGTCCCACGTGCATTCCCGGCTCTACGCCCTCCAAAAGGGTGGGCCCGACCCAGTGACCCTCCGGGTAGCCGTCGACCTGGAACCCCCGCCCGTCTAGCGCCACATCAGCGCCTTCCCGTTCTCCCTGGTCGATCAAGGCGACGACCCGATCTCGGTGCCGGCGTGAGATCACCGGCCCCATGAAGGTGTCCTCGTCCAACCCGTAGCCCACCGGGAGGGAAGTGGCTCGGTCGAGTAACCGCACTTTCACCCGTTCATAAGCTTCTCCCACTCCCACCAGGACGCTGTTTGCGAGGCAGCGCTGTCCCGCCGAACCAAAGATCGACGAGATGGCTGCGTCGGTGGTCAAGTCCAGATCGGCGTCAGGCAGCACGACCATGTGGTTCTTTGCTCCACCCAGGGCCTGGACCCGCTTGCCGGTCTGTCCGGCTTTCGCGTAGACGACCCGAGCGACCGCGCTGGAGCCAACGAATGAGACTCCTGATACGTCTGGGTGCTCGAGGATGGCATCTGCCGCGGAGGCGTCACCATGGACCACGTTAAGCACCCCGCTGGGGAGACCTGCCTGCACCGCCAGCTCAACGATCTTCTGGTGCGTAAGTGGATCCTGCTCGCTCGGCTTCAAGACGAACGTGTTTCCGGTTGCCACCGCGTATGGCCAGAACCACATCGGGATCATCACCGGGAAGTTGTAGGGAGTGATCCCTGCGAAGACGCCCAACGGTTGCCGAACGGTCTCACAGTCGATTCCCCGAGCGACATCCTCGAGGGTCTCACCCATCATCAGCGTGGGGATGCCGCAGGCGTGTTCAACGTTCGCGATCCCCCGCTGGATCTCGCCCGAGGTCTCGGCGACGTTCTTGCCGTGTTCCCGGGTCAGCTCTCGCGCCAAGTCATCCCGATGTTGGTCGAGGAGCGCCTTGAGGCGGAACAAGACCTGCACGCGGTCGACGGCAGGTGTCGCCCGCCACGCCGGGAACGCCTCCTTAGCCGCCGCTACCGCGACATGTACGTCGTCACGAGTCGAGAGCGGTACGCGTCCGAGGAGCTCCCCAGTGCCCGGGTCGTGGACTGGGAGGGCGTCGGATGTGGATGACGGCATCCACTCTCCCCCGATGAAGTTGGGAATCGGGAGCTCAACGTCGCCGGTCGAGCGGCTCTGGGAAGTCTCACTATGGGCCATGATGGCTCCTCACTCCGGTGTAGTGGCTGGTCAAGCTAGGGTAACACGGCTCACTGGTCGGCAGCTTCTGGTGGACGCCAGTCCAGGACACTTTGGATGATTCGCTCAGCGTGCTCGGGCACGCCCTCCAGCTCCACCTCCATACCACTGGCCTGCACCTCGTCCACCAGCTCCCTCAACACCAGGGCTCCCGTGAAGTCGATTCGGCCAAGTCCTTCCAAGTGCAGGATCAGCGTGGTGGCCTCAGCAGCTTGGGCCACCCGCTCCTCGGCCATCTGCTCCAGGTATGCTGCCGACCCGAACCACAGCACCCCCCCCGGCTTCAGATGCACCCCCCGGGCGTCGCTCCAGGACTCGATGCCGGGCTTCAGCTCCCGCCAGATATGAACCGCCACCGCCGCCAGGATGCCCAGGACCACCGCCTGCTCGATATGCGGCGCTAACCACAGAGTGAGCACGAACGTGATCCACGCGACGGCCGCCTGCGGTCCCGACATGCTCCAGAGGGAGGCGAGAGGCCGTAGACGAACGAGGGGAGCCACCGCCACGATGACGATGGCGCTGAGAACCGCCCTGGGAAGCGGGGCGAGGACCTGAGCGAAGGGCAGAAAGACGAGGACGGTGGCTCCCGTCACTGCGCCGCTCCAGCGCGTGCGAGCTCCGGAGAGGTAGTTCAGGCTGCTTCGGGTAAAGGACCCCCCGACGGGGAACCCGCCGAAGAGGCCGGCCGCCACGTTGGCGGCCCCCTGGCCGATGAACTCCCGGTCCGGACTCCAGGCCATGCGCTCCTTGCTGGCGTAGACCCGAGCGATGGACGCGGTCTCGGCAAAGCCCACCAAGGCGATCACGAATCCAGGGAGGACGAGGACCGGCAGGCTCGCCCAGGGGAGGTCGAGACCGAGGGACGGAAAGCCCACCTGGATATCTCCGACCCGGGGACCTGTATACCCGGTGACGATGGAGAACGTCAGACCCGCGACTGTGGCGATGAGGACTCCGGGCACCAGAGGATGAATGCGGGGTCCCACATAAATCACGGCCACGGTCACCGCCGTGAGGACGAGTGCGGCAGCCTCCCAGGAACCCGGATGAGCCAGCGTCCAGAATGCCCGTGAAAGCACTCCGTCACTCGGGGCCAGGACGCCGGCTGCCCCGGGAAGCTGCGAGCTGATGATCAGGATCGCCGCCCCCGAAGTGAAGCCGTCGAGCATGGGTCTCGACATCATGTAAGAGATCCACCCGCCCTTGAGCGCGCCCACTAAGACGCGGGTGATACCCACTACCAGGGCCAGAAGCGCGGCCAGGCGGACGTAGTCGGCCGAGCCCGGCACGGCCAGGGGAACGAGGGCCCCCAACGTGAGCAGGGCCGTCACCGCCACGGGACCGGTCTGGAGGTAAGGCGACGAAGCGAAGAACGCGGCCGCAAGGGGCGCCACGGCGGCCGCGAAGAGCCCATGCCGGCTGGGAAGACCCGCCAGCTCCGCGTACGCCATGGCCTGGGGAATGAGCACCAGTCCCACGCCGAAGCCCGACACGAAGTCCCTCGCGGAAGGCCTCTGGACAGCCTTCAAGCCGGCACCCCCACGTCGGCTTGGGCCTCCCAGCCCAACCTCTCGCGAGACAAGAAGGGGCGGATCGACGAGCTGGTCATGGTGGCCCCATCCGCATCAGACGCCATTCCATCAAGCAGAATCGGTGGGAGATGCGACACCTTCCCCGCTTCGTGAGGCAGCATCGTGCAGCATGGCCACCGTACGATAGACGACGTGAGCAAACTTGGAATACGGGATGTACACGAGCAGGAAGAACACGAACAGGAGGTGCACGAAGTACGTCGGGTACGCAATGGCTCCGACACCCATCAGCCTCGTGACCTGCGCGAGAAACCCCGTAAGCGTGGTCAGCAGCAGGATGTCAAGGAAGAGCCAGTCGGAATAGGTGCTCTTGCCAGCCTGAATCTTGTCGGCGATCCGGCGGTAGCCGAACCCCAGGAGCGCGACGATGACCGCGGCCCCACTGAGGTTGCCGAGGATCTTCACGGGATGCCAAAGCGGCCAGGGCGTGAGGTAGCCGAAGGCGTAGATGCCGATCCCGACGGACGAGGTCGTCACCACGAGCCCGAGGAAGCCGTAGAACGCCAGCAGGTGGGTGCGAGCAAAAGGCTCCCGAGGCGATGGGCGGGTTCCGGGCGATTCGTCAGCACACTGCCTGAACTTACGGTGTCGGAGGATCGTCCGGAGCGTCGGCAGCAGCCGCACCGGACCTCGGTCGCGGATCATTCCACGGTTCATCGCCCTCCAATATCGAAGTCCGCCTGTTGCCGCCGCGGTGAGTGAGAGCGCCATGGCCGCGGTGAAGACCACTTCGATGAAGACGATGGGCATGAACTTGGAGAAGACGACGGTGCCCCCCGGCAACGCGGTAAGGTTACCGATCCCCGCGAGAATGGCACCGAAAATCAGGGCCGGGATGGCGAACAGGAGCGGCAAGAACTTCGACTCGCCCAGCATGCGACCCATCACGCGAGGCACCGCGTAGTGTTCAATGCTGTACTCCCTGAGGGCAGCCATCACCTGGGCGGGCTGCGCCTCTCTCGGACAGTACGAGGTGCAAATGGCACAATCGTGGCACGCCCATATCGAAGAATTCGACAGCGCCAGATCCTTCAGGCCCCACTGGACCCAGACCATCTCCTTGCGGGGAAACGGATTCTCGGGGGTGGAGATTGGGCAGACGATCGAGCAGGTCCCGCACTGGTAGCAGGCGGTCAGGTCGTGCGCGCCCCGACCGAGGATCTGGGACTTGAACTCTAAATCCGGCTGGATCAGCGACGTCTCTGGCACGCTCGACCCCCCTCAGAAACCCTTGAACGGGTTCGGTCCCACCCGCTTGATGGTGTCGACGAACTCCTCCAATAGCCCCGGGATTCGATGCGAGTCCGTGATCTCCACTTCCATGAACCGCACCCGCTCGGCTTCCAAAGCCAACCGATCCAGGGTTTCGCGCACGTTTTCCATGCGGGTCTCCAAGAGCTCACTGCCACGAATGAAGTGACATTGGTAGTCCTCGCCCGCCTTGCATCCGAGTAACGCGACACCGTCGAATCCGCGAGAGACGGCATCGGCGATCAAGATGGCGTTGACGGATCCGAGGCAGCGAACTGGAATCACCCTCACGCAGGCCGGGTAGTGACGGCGCGCGATGCCCGTCATGTCCAAGGCGGGGTACGCGTCGTTCTCACAGGCGAAGACGAGAATCCGAGGTTTGTCCTCGTCGTCCTCTGGAATCTCCACGGCCTTGATCATGCTGGAGAGCATGTCGACGGAGTAGTCGTTGAAGGAGATGATCTGAACCGGGCAAGCGCCCATGCAGATGCCGCAGCGACGACATCTGTTGGGGTCGAGCACCGGATGATTCTGATCGTCGACCTCCAAGGCGCTGAACGGACATTCTTGCGAGCACCGTCCACAGGAGGTGCACTTCTGCATGAAGAACTCCGGATACGAGAGATCGTGCACACGCGGGTGCACCGCTTCTCCCTCCGACGAAAGTTCGATGGACTGGATGGCCTTGAGGGCTGCCGCAGCACCGTCCTGCATACTGGCAGCCAGATCCGTCGCCTGGCGTACCGCACCCGCTGCGTAGATCCCCGTGCGCTCCGTTTCGTACGGGAAGCAGATAAAGTTCGAGTCGGCAAACCCGAACTGGGTGGTCGGCAACTCTCCGCCCTGAAGGTACTGGAGGTTCAGTGATTGGGACGGGGGCGAGTCAAACCCGGTCGGAATCATGTCGGCGGACAGCACGAGCAGGTCGACCGCGATCCGCACCGGGCCTCCCAACACGGTCTTGTCGGCGTCGAACACGATCGAGCCGTCGTCGTCCTGGCCCACGTTTCGGATTTCGCCACACGAGAACAGAATCCGTGGATCCTCCTGGACACGTTTGTAGAAGTATTCGTGCTGTCCCGGCGTCTGCATGTCGCCGTAGAAGACGTACACGATCGAATCCGGACAAAGCTCGCGGAGATACAAGGCTTGCTTCAGGGCCACCAGGCTCCAGACGTTCCCTCCATACGGCAGATGGGCGTCGTCCTCGGGCGCGTCGCAGATCACGAAGGCCGCGTGTTTTACGGGACGTCCGTCCGACGGACGTCTGATGACCCGCTGCTGTGCCATCTCCTCAACGGCCATCGTCGTGACGACGTTGGGATACGCGACCAGTCCGTAGGACTCGTGCCTGGCGGGATCGCCAGGCACCCAGCCGGTCGCGACGACGACGGCGCCCACCGTGGCCTGCTCGTCGCCATCACCGGTTCGGATCGTCGCGTCATAGTGTCCGGGTTGGCCCGACAGCTGCACGAGCTCTGCCCCGACCAGCGTGCGGACATTGGGTAGGGAGGTCGCCTCTTGAATGCTGGCCTCGATGTCGACGGGCTCCAGGTCGCGGTAGGGCGGGCGTTTGGGAAACTGCCGATAGAGACGCGCGGCATAGCCGCCCAACTGCGCGGCCTTTTCCAAGAGGAGGACCTCGAAACCGGCCCGTCCGGCGCTCACGGCGGCGGCGAGCCCGGCGGAACCACCCCCGATGACCAGGATTCTGCGTTCGCGGGCGTCGGTGTACGGGCTCGGCGGGCTCGCTTTCTGGGCTCGGACAATGCCGATGCGAAGGTAATCATCGGCCAGACTCTGGGTCTCCTCGTGTTTTGGAGGCTGACACCAGGCTACTTGCTCGCGGATGTTCACTCGCTCGACGAAGGCAGAATCGAAGCGGAAGACGTCGGTATTGACGCGAGGTGAGCACGCGGCGATGACTACCCCGTCCACGCCGTTTCGCTCGATGTCTTCCTGGATGAGTCCGGCATCCTCGAGACAGAAAGCCGGAGAGGTCCGCACGACCGATACCGCGTTCTCGGGCGAGGCGATGTTGACGAGCTTTTCGGTGTCCAGGCAGTCGCTGATGCCGCACCCGCCGCACACGTACACACCGAGCTTCTTGCTCATCCACCAGGCCTCTGCGCGGCGCTCTGAATGGCCCCTATCGCCTTCACGGCGGCGGCCGTTGCGTCCTGCACGGCCGTGGCCACGTCCACCGGTCCCCGGGCGCAACCGGCGGCAAAGAGACCAGGGGACGGCTGGTCGGGTAGTAGAAAGTGGTCCTCGTCGCACGCCAGGTCTGCGGTGGGCAGGCCGTTTTCGGCACTGGCCACCATCCCCGTGGCCAGCACCACCAGATCGACCGCGACCTGGCGCTTCTTCGGCGCCAGAATCTCCTCCGCCTCCACGAGCAGCTCCCCGGTTCGGGGATCGTCGGCGATCCGGCCGACCTTTCCCTTGATCACTTCCACGCCGGGGTCGGCTTGCACCTTTCGGGCGAAGAACTCGTACGTCCCCGGCGTCCTCAGATCGATGTAGAAGATGAAGACTTTGGCGTCCGGATTTTGGTCGCGCACGTAGGTAGCCTGCTTCAACGAGCCGAGGCAGCAGATCCCCGAGCAGTAGCCGAGGTGGGTCTCGTCTCGTTGTCCCGCACACTGGACGAACGCGACCTTGTTCACCGGCTCGCCGTTCGACAATCGGACGATCTTTCCGCCCGTCGGCCCGTTCGGCGAAGCGAGGCGTTCCATCATGACGTTGGTGATCACATCGGCGTAACGGCCGAAGCCCAGGTTGTCGATCCGCCCCGCGTCGTACGGTTTCCAGCCGGTCGCCAGTACCACGGCACCGACCTTCAAGGTGAACGTCTGCGGTTTCATGCTCAGATCGATCGCATCGTATGTGCATACGTCGACACAGCGCGCGCACTCAGCGAGCTGGCATACCGAATCGTCGATCGCGTACTTCATCGGAAACGCCAGCGGATGCGGAAGATAGATCGCCTTGGTCGTTCCCATCCCGAAGTTGAAAGCATCGGGTCGATCCGTCGGACAGACCGCCACACAGTCATTACAGGCGGTGCAGCGATCGTTGACGTAGCGCGGCTGCTGAGTGATCGTCACGTCGAGATCACCGGGCTCTCCGGATATGCTCTCGACTTCCGCTAGGGTGTAGAAGCGGATCAGACGGTTGTTTTTCAGGCGCTGAAAGTTGATCTCAAGGCCACAATAGGGTGGACACAGCTTGGGAAAATACTTGTGGAGCTGAGCGACACGCCCGCCAAGGTACGGCTCCTTTTCGATGACGACGATGTCGTAGCCGGCCTCTGCTGCCTCCAAAGCGGCACTCATGCCAGCGATCCCTGCGCCCACGACGAGGATCGTCCGCGAGACTGACAGCGGAGGGGACGATGACGCCGGCGTGGTTGGCATCTGCTTTGATAACCTTTGAAATGAGCTCTAGGAAACCACCTGGATATAGGGCTTCTTGACCATGGTCCACTCCTTGGTGGCAGGGTCCCAGGTCGAGTTGGCGAAGCACTTCCAGTTCTCCTCGTCCAGCGTGGGGTAATCGGCGCGATAGTAGTAGCCCGGCCAGCGCGTCTCTTCCCGAAACATCATGTGCCGCATGTGCGCCTCGAGACACCAGATGCGGTCCCACACCTCCCAACAGCGGAGGAGGTCGTGCAGGTCTCGTGCGCCCAGCTTCTCAAGGTCCTCCTTGAGGAGATCCAGCATCTCGAGCCCGCGCTCCAGCATCTTCCCATTCGTGAGGTAGTACGCGCCGTGACCCGCAGCGTACTCATCGGCGATCTTCTGAAGCCGCAGCAGGGCCTGCTTCGGCAAGATGTAGTGTGGGTTGACGTCGGGCTGGGTCGACGCGCCGACCCCGCGCTCGAACACTTCGATGGGCTGCCACAACTCTTTCTTGATCTCCTCGACGCGGTCCTGCTCCAGGTTGCAGTCATCGGGGTTGTCGTGGACGTACGCGACAGCAGCCTTGCCGGCAAAGCGTCCTTCGGTATAGGACCCTGACGAAAACTTATGCGCCGACCCGCTGACGCCGTCGCCGGCCGCGAAGAGCCCGTTGATGGTTGTCATGCGATTGTAGCCCCAGAAGTACTCCGGGGGCGCCAGGTCCTCCGGGCCGCTCACCCAGGCTCCGGTGGCCGACGCATGTGAGCCCATCAGATACGGTTCGGTCAGTACGATCTCGGAAGGGGTCTTGGCGGGGTCGATGTTTTCCGACGCCCACAGCAGGGCCTGCGACATGGTCATGTTGAGAAAGTCTTCCCAGGCCTCGCTCTCGATCTCCCGGATCTTCTTTTTGTCGTGCTGCGCGTCGGCGAACATCTTCTGGAGGGCTTCGTCGGTCCGAAGGTAGTGAGGTCCCCCGCCAGCGAGAAAATCTTGTAATAGCTGGTGATTTCGGAGTGGTGTCGGAATGGGCTTCTGCCCGCCATACGGTTCCCAATCCTTCAAGAGGTGGGCCCACTTTTCCTCCACCTTCTCTCCGTAGGCGTTCTTGAGCACCGCTTTGAACATCAGAAACCACATCCCCACCGGGCCGTAACCATCCTTTAACCGCGCCACGACGAGGCGGTGCTCGAACTGGCTCATTTGTGCGCCGACCTGGATCATCAGCTTGTACACGGACCCGGTGTTCCACGGCGCGTACCAGATGCGCCCGAGCCCTTCCCCGACGGAATGCGGACGAAAGACCCCGGCCGCACCTCCAGCAGCGCAGATGACCGCCTTCGCCTTGAAGACGTAGATCTTCGGCTCTCGAACGCTGAACCCGATGGCCCCCGCGATGCGCCGCGGGTCCTTGGCGTCGGTGAGCAGGTGTGACATGAAGATGCGTTCGTACACGTTCTGGTCGCCGACGGCCTTCTTGGCGGCCTCCGCCACGATCGGCTTGTACGACTCACCATGGATCATGACCTGCCAGCGCCCTTCCCGCTTGTAGCGTCCATCCTCCGTCTTGAAGAACGGGAGTCCCCACTCTTCGAACATGTGGACGCTCGAGTCCACGTGCCGCACGATGTCATACACCAGGTCCTCTCGACTCAGCCCCATGAGGTCCTGCCGGACATACCGCACGAAGTCTTCGGGCTGGTTCTCCCCCCATTTCATCCCCATATAGCAATTGATAGCGGACAGGCCCATCGCCACCGCTCCGCTTCGCTCGACGGCGCCCTTCTCCACCAACACGACCCGAAGCCCCTTCGAACGGGCCCAGTGGGCCGCTTCGTAGGCCGCTCCGCACCCCGCCATGCCCCCGCCTACGATCAGGACATCACACTCAACTACCTCTGTGGTTGGCTCAACCATCACACCTTGCTCCCGTAGTAAGACCGCCGTTGGTGGCCGTCGGCACGGGGTTCACAAGTCCCCATGCGCCTGGCTGTTAGTCGGATTCCGGATGACGCTACGCGAGGGCCGGTGTCGGCAGCTCAGGCACTCCAAGAAACTGCGCCTGCTGGGAAAGGGCCTGCCCTTTCAGATCGTCCTGCGTCGGCACCGGCATGCCGTCGTGGGGCACGATGGATCCCCAGGGTGTGGTACGAATTGGATACTTGAATCGCTTGGTCTCTCCGTTGCGGAACTTCACGGTCCACATGATCGAGTCTGTCCCGCGCATCGACGTGATGCTGGCGCCCATCGGCGCGACGTCGGCATACGCACGGATATCGATCGCCGACTGGGGGCAGGTCTTCACGCACGCATAACATTCCCAGCACTGGTCGGGTTCGATGTTGAAGGCCTTCCCGATGGACTGGTCGAGATGCATGATGTCGGAGGGGCAAATGTAATGACAGGCGGGCTTGTCTAACGCCTTGCACCCGTCACACTTGTCCGGATTCACATAGGTCGGCATCGGTCATTATCTCTGTCGGCCCGACTATGCCCGGCCGGTGGTGAGCTGAATCAGTGAAACCTCATCTCGCCTGCAGGCTGCTCACGCGGATCCCGCCGATCGGTCAAACCAGGACGTTTGAGAGTCTGCGTTCCTGTGCGTGGCGTCGAGGCGGCTATATTAGAGTCGACGGGTGACCTCTTGTCAAATAAAGGGGCTCTTCCGGGTTCGTCGTGGTGATTTTGATGGGAAAGGCCCACCCGGCCCGGCCGTCTGCGACAGGATGGCTCCCAAGGAGTGGGGGAACCTTGACACCATTTCCCCAAAAAGTTATCAGTCCGGAAATTTCACGCAGGCCCTATCGGCTTTGCGGAATGGACGAGATCGTGGTCACGGGCACGCCTGGAGGCACCCGAAGAAGGGCGATCGCAAATACGGTTGCCCGGGGTGGATGCGGTGGCAGCCCTCGCGGCGGCGCCGATCCAAGATGTTGACGACCTCCTCGTCGTGCTCAACGGTGCCCTTGCGCTGGACGACGAGAGACCGGCGTATGCGCTCGCCGGCACGACGATTCGCAATCAGCGGCCCTCCCCGCGCCGGTGCCGGGTGACAGAGCAGGACCGCGGTCCGCGATTGACGTGGGAGACAGTGACACCCCGCTGCTCGATTGCCTGGGTGGTCTTACCGAGGCTCGAGAAATCCGAGAACAGAGAGGCTGGAGATGGCGAAGAAAAAAATGACGCCCTCCGAGGCGCTGGTCGAGACACTCGTTGCCGAGGGAGTGGAGGACCTGTTCGGCTTGGTTGGCTCAGCGTTCATGGACGCCCTGGACCTGTTCCCTGACGCCGGTATTCGATTCATTCCCGTGGCCCACGAGCAGGCGGCTGCGCACGCTGCTGATGGTCTGGCCAGGGTGACGGGAAGGCCCCAGGCCTGCATTGCCCAAAACGGGCCGGGCGCGGCGAATTTTGTGTCCGCCATCGCTGCAGCTTACTGGGCGCACTCTCCGGTAGTGGCCATCACTCCCGAGACGGGGTCGAGGGGGATCGGTACCGGCGGCTTTCAGGAGCTGGACCAGATGCCCATGTTCGAGAAGCAGACCGTATATCAGGTGCGGGTCAACCGCCCCGACCGCATGGCCGAGCTGGCCAGGCGCTGCTTCTATCGGGCCAAGGCCGAGCTCGGCCCGACCCACCTGAACATTCCCCGGGACTATTTCTATGGGGACATCGAAGACGAGATCGTCGCCACTCCGACGCTCGGGGCGGGTCGTCCGCCCAAAAAGGATATCGAAGCTGCGATCAGCTTTCTGAAGGCCGCCGATTATCCGGTCATCGTCTCGGGAGGTGGTGTCAGTCAGGGTGACGCCGTGGATGAGATCAAGGCCCTGGCCGAGTACCTGAGCGCGCCGGTGATCACCACCTACTTGCACAACGACGCGTTCCCGTACAGCCACGAGCTCGGCTGCGGACCCATCGGCTACTGTGGCTCCAAGGCAGCCATGCGGACCATCGCCAAAGCCGACGTGGTGTTGGCCTTGGGAACCAGACTGGGGATTTTCGGCCTGCTTCCCCAGTACGATATGACCTACTGGCCCGAGGAGGCCACGCTCATCCAGGTGGACAGAGACCCGAAGCAATGGGGCTTGAGCAAGATTCCGGACCTCTTTTCCGTGGCGGACGTGAAGGAGTACGCTACGGATTTGCTGCGGGAGCTGAAGAACTTCCAGCCGAACCCGGAGAGAAACGAAGAGCGCATCGCCGACGTGGCCAGGGAAAAAGAGACGTGGGACAAGGAGCTCGAAGACTGGTCGTCGTCTACGAACAAGGTGATGCATCCCCGGCGCTTCCTCTGGGAGCTGACTCGCGTTCTGCCTGAGGATGCACTGGTGACTACGGACGTCGGGAATACCTGCTCCATCACCAACGGGTACCTCAGATTCAAAGGGCCCCGACAGCACCTCCCCGCCTTGACCTGGGGCAACTGCGGTTTCGCCTACGGCTGCGCCATGGGGGCCAAAATCGGGAAGCCGGACGCCCCGGTCTTTGCCATTCAGGGAGACGGGGCCTGGGGCATCAGCGGGTTGAGCGAGGTGATGACCGCCGTCCGGGAGGACATTCCGGTGGTCGCCATCGTGATCAACAACCACGAATGGGGTGCGGAGAAGAAGAACCAGATCGACTTTTACGGCGACCGCTTCGTCGGCACCAACCTGCCGGACAATCCGGATTTCGCCAAAGTGGCCGAGGCGATGGGCGCGGTGGGCTTTACCGTCGAGGATTACCGGGATGTCCAGGACGTAGTGCGGGAAGCCATGGCTTGCGGCAAGCCCTGCGTGATCAACGCGGTGGTCGAGGGCGGAGAGAAGGTGCTGGCGGAGCCTTTCCGACGGGACGCATTGGAGATGCCGACCCGCTATCTCGACAAGTACGCACACCTGAGTCTGGAATAGAATCTTCGAGGACCAACAAGGGCCCGTCTCCGGTCCGGCTTGGAGGAGAACCCGTATGTTCGATACGCAAGACTTGCTGTCCAACTATGATGCCAAAGACATCATCGAGAAGGACAAGAAGCATCTGTGGCATCACATGGTTCAGCACAAGATCTTCGAGTCGCAGGATCCGAAGATCTTCGTTGAGGGCAAGGGGGCCCGGGTCAAGGACATTGATGGAAACGAGTATCTAGACGGCGCCTCCGGCGGTGTTTGGTGCGTCAATGTCGGCTATGGGCGCGAGAGCATCGCAAGGGTCATATATGACCAGTTGGTCAAACTTCCCTACTACGCTGGAGTAGCCGGGACGGTTCCGGCGGCCCAGTTCGCGGCGAAGCTGACCGACCTGCTGCCAGGTTTGGACCACGTCTTCTTTGTAAACAGCGGCTCCGAGGCCAACGAAAAGGCCTTCAAGATCGTCCGGCAGATCGCTCACTTGAACAAGAACACGAAGTCCAAGGTGTTGTACCGGGACCGTGACTATCACGGAACGACGATCGCCTGCCTGGCCGCGACCGGTCAGCCGGAGCGCAAGGAGGCGTACGGCCCCTTCCCGGACGGATTCGTGGGCATTCCCCATGCTCTGTGCTATCGCTGTCCCTTCGGCCTGGCCTATCCCGATTGTAACATCGAGTGCGCCCGTGCCCTGGAGGATGTGATCCAGGAGGAGGGTCCTGAGACGGTGGGCGCCCTCATCCTCGAGCCGATCACGGCGGGTGGCGGTGTTATTCCTCCGGTCGAGGAATACTATCCCATCATCCAGGAGATCTGTGGAAAATATGGCGTTATCCTGATCATCGACGAGGTCGTGTGCGGTTTTGGACGGACCGGGACCATGTTCGGTTTCGAGCATTATGACTTCACGCCGGACATCGTGACGATGGCCAAGGGTATGGCCAGCTCCTACGCGCCGATCTCGGCTACGGCGGTGCGAAGCGAAGTCTTCGAGCAGTTCCTCCACGATCCGAGCGACAAGTACGACTATTTCCGGGACATCAGTACGTACGGCGGCTGCACAGCGGGGTTTGCCGCCGCCCTGGAGAACCTGCGTATCCTCGAGGAGGAAGACCTGGTTGAAAATGCTCGCGTGGTCGGAGATCACCTTTGCGACCGCCTACGGGAGCTGGCCGACAATGAGTATGTCGGGGATGTCCGGGGCAAGGGACTGTTCGCGGGCGTGGAGCTCGTGGAAGACAAGTCCTCGAAGACACCTGTGAGCGAGGACGTGATGAACGCGGTCATGCGAAAGATCACCGAGAGGGGCGTGCTGGTGGGCAAGACTACCAGAAGCCTTCCCGGCCTGAACAACACCATCAACATCGCACCGCCTCTGATCGTAACGAGGGCGGATGTCGACGAGATCGTCGATGCGGTGAAGTGGGGCATCGAGCACGGCTGCCAGGAGGTTCTGGGCTGAGCCGCGTCCGTTAGGAGAGAGGTCAGGCGTGCGTCGTCGGGTTCGGGTGCTTCGTGCTGCGGGGTGACTTCCTGGAGATGGCGGGGCTTCGCCTCCTGCGTGGCGGGCAGGTCCACCTCGAAGAGCAGCACCTTAACCGGTCTCACCTATTAAATGCGGGGACCCTTACGAGCACGTACGTAATGTGCCCGCCTTCCGGCACCAAGTAGCTGTGAGGGGTCCCCGCCGGAATGTGGATCATATCCCCCGTGCCCAGAGCATACCGCACTCCGCCCGCAATGCCCGTAACCCGGCCACCTGTGCGGTTGAGCATTTCGCCGCCCACGAGCAAAGTCGCTTGGCCGCTCTTTACGAACACGACGTCGAGGCCGTCCTCATGTATCTCGGGGAATCCGTCAGAGGGCGGCATCCCGCTGTTCTAGTTCCGAAGAACTCCACATGACGAATCGCGGCGGGGCGGCCTGAAGCACCGGCGCGAGGACAGCAGCAACCGTCAAGACACGAAGTGGCACGATGATGGTCTTCTGAGTTCCGGCTAACGGTTGCGAGTCCTCTCGAATTCCTCCGCCAACTCCGGTGACAGCGGGTACACATCGCGGAAGCGATAGCGCTTGTCCAATAGCAGCTCGAGCTGGAACTTCTCTCGGGCTTCGCTCCGAGCCGCATACTCCAACACGTCGTCGAGGAGCTCCGGCGGGAAGAAGAAGACTCCACCGGCGTCCCCGACCACGATGTCACCCGGCAGCACCGTGACACCGCCGATCCGGACTGGCACGCTGTACTCCACGCCGAGCCAGGAAGTTGTAATCGGGTCCGAGAACCGGTGTAGAACCGGGAAACCCTCGAAGCGGTCGTCTTGCAGTCCGGCGAGGTCGCGCATGCCACCGTCGATGACGACACCCGCCACCCCACGCATCTGGATTCCGGTGGCTCCCATGTCACCGAAGAGATTGTGGCCGTCGGTGCCCCCGAGCTCGGCGACCACGACGTCGCCGGGGTGGGCTTCCTCGGACGCGCGCGCATAGTATCTGCGATCCCAGTTTCCCTCCTCGGCAAGGATATTGGCCGCTCGGACCAAGTCCGGTCGCGGGGGAAGGAACCGCATTGTTAGGGCCCGCCCCACCACACGTTCGCCGGGACGAGTGTTCGCGAATCCCCGAGCATAATTGGTGCGGTAATCGCCGACCGCTCCGAAGATGACCTCGAGAGGGATCGATCGGAGCTGATCGAGCTGTTCCTGCGTCACCTCGGGCCGGCTCGGCGCCAGGACGTCCATGATCGCGGAGTACGAGGTCCGGTTCGTCCTGAAGCCGTCGGGCGCTCGCACATCGGGCCTGAAGGTCTGGTCGAAGGGCTCCTGCGCGTACGCCCCTCCGGCCCAGATGAGCAACGTCACTAGGGTGAGAGCGTGAGTCGGGTTCATGGCAATTTCCTCCGAATCAAAGTGTAGCGTAGGGAAAGTTCACTCGGACGGTACTCGGTAACGGCCATCCAAGGCTGCGTTGAAGCGTGCGACGCCGTCAGACATGGCGGACAAAATGCGTCTATGACGTGGGAGGGTGCAAGCGGCTCGCACGCTCCCGGGCCAGTTTCTAACGGTCTAGTGTGCGACGGCCTAGCGCTTCCGAATCACCCGCCCCGCCAACGTGCCCATAAAAGCGCCGGAGGATAAGGCGGCCTCTCCGTTCACGAATACCTCGATCATGCCCTCGGCGAGTTGATGGGGCTCAGTGAAGGTGGCGGGGTCGTTCAAGCGGGCTAGATCGAAGATCGCGACGTCGGCGTAGGCTCCGGGGCGCAGCACCCCTCGGTCGGAGATACGCAAGACCTGCGCGGGGAGTCCCGTCATGCTCCGGATGGCAGCGGCGAGGTCCACGATCCCCTCCTCCAACACGAATTGGCGAATTTTCCTGGGAAAAGTGCCGTAGGATCTGGGATGAGGCACACCTTCCATCCATGGCACGAGGCCACCATCCGAAGACGTCATGTTCCAGGAGGGAGCCATCAGCGTTGCGATGTCGTCTTCGTGCATGTTGTATGAGATAATGCTGGGCCCCCCCCGCCTTAGGAGGTCGATCGCGGTGTCGATCGGGTCCTCACCACGCTCTCTTGCGAGATCTGAGAGGAGCCGCCCCTCGATAGACTCGTCGGGGCGGAATCGTCGGAACTGGATACGGTCTGCGCCACCCCTCCTATCCAGATTCTCGACCATTGCCGTGCGGATATCGGCCATGACCCCTGGGCGGTCGAAGCGCGCCATGAGGGAATCGTTGCCACCGGCCTGGGACCACCGCGGAAGAAGGGCCGCGCCGAGACCGGTGGAGGACGCCGCGTAGGGGTACTGATCGGTGTAGACCTCGATACCCTCTTCCCGGGCGGCTTCGATTCTCTGGGTGATGACGGTTCCGAATCCCCACACTCGTGGGCCCAACGCCTTGACATGGGTGATCACGCCTGGAATCCCGGCTCTGCGGGCGACGTCGATTACCTCTTCCACCGACGCCACGAGGCCGACGCTGTAGTCGGATTCGTCGCGAATATGACTTGTATAGGCCCCCCCGAAGGGGGCCACCACCTCTGCCAATTCAACGATCTCGTCCGGATCCGAGAAGCTCCCAGGAACGTAGAACGTCCCCGACGAAAGCCCGTATGCGCCCTCCTCCATGGCCCTTCGCACCAAGCCGCGCATCTCCTCCATCTCCGCGGCCGTAGGTGCGCGATCTGCGGCTCCCAAGATGAGCCGGCGAATCGACCCGTGGCCCACCAACTGTGCCGTGTTGACACCCAAGCCATCTCTCAGCAGCTCCCTTCTCTGACGAGCCAGGTCCACGGGGCCTCCGCCGTCGGGATTGATCACCACGGTCGTGAGCCCCTGCGCCAGCAACGGCTCACCGTGGCTGAGTCCCGCTGTCGCCAGCCCAGGCCCCGCGTGAGAGTGTGCGTCGATGAAGCCCGGGGTCACGTACAGTCCCGTGGCGTCGATCTCACGGCCAGCCGTGGCCGCGCCGAGATCTCCGACTGCCGCGATTCGGTCTCCGTCCAGGGCCACGTCGGCCAGGAACCACGGGTTGCCAGTTCCGTCGATCACCCTGCCGTTACGAATGATGACGTCATAGGTCTGAGCATGAGTGTTCGACGGAGTGGCCAGCGCCAGGAACAGCGCGAGCAGCGAGCCGACTGTGGAGAAACGAGAAATACGCATTTGTGTGCCCTTGGCGGATGCTGGTCCCGCAGGCCTCCTCGGGGGTGGCAGGCTCCCTCGCGGGTGGGGGAAAGGTGAGGGCCGGCGTCACAACGGGCAACATCGGGCCTCACGCGACGCCCGCGCCAAGTCGCTAGCGGTCCCAGTCCCGCCGACCTACGTTTCCGGCTCAGAGGGCTCCACGAGCGTTCTTGCGGAGAGAAACAGGGGGTCCGAGGAAAACGAGCTCTGGTGGCCACCAGAGGCGATCTCGCACCCCGAGAGGAGTGATCTATGACTCGGTTCGCACATCTTTCGGTAGCAGGTCTAGCAGTTCTGGCAGCGATGATCATACTGGTACCGAGCAACCTGGCGGGCCAATCCTACCGTCCCGTCACCGACGCACGACTCGTGAGTCCCGAACCCGAGAACTGGCTTTCATATCGGGGAAATTACAACGGGTGGGGATACAGCCCGCTCGATCAAATCGACGCGTCCAACGTGCAGAATCTCACCCCGGTGTGGGCGTTCTCGACCAACACGACGGGCGGCCACGAATCCCCACCGGTCATCAATGACGGGGTGATGTTCATCACCACTCCGGGCAATCGACTGTATGCCTTGGACGCGCAGAACGGAGACCTGCTGTGGCGCTACCAGCATGAGCTTTCTCCGGATCGGATCGCGTTGCACAACACCAACCGGGGCGTGGCCTTGTTCGGGGACAACGTGTACATGGCGACGCTGGACGCACGGGTGGTGGCGCTCGACGCCCGCTCCGGAGAGGTCGTGTGGGACACGCCGGTGGCAGACAATTCCGCAGGGTACTACATGACCCTGGCGCCCCTGGCCGCCCGGGGGAAGATCATGGTCGGAGCCTCCGGTGGCGAGCTGGGCATTCGTGGCTTTGTCGTGGCGCTCGATGCGGAGACGGGTGAGGAGGTCTGGAGGACCTATACGGTGCCTGGGCCGGGTGAGCCGGGAAACGACACGTGGCCGGGTGAGACGTGGCGTACCGGGGGAGCCGCCGTGTGGCTTCCGGGTCACTACGATCCCGACCTGGGTCTCACCTACTGGGGCACGGGCAACCCCGGCCCCTGGATTGGAGACCAGCGCCCGGGGGACAATCTGTACACCAACTCGGTGATCGCCCTCGCCATCGACACCGGCGAGCTGGTGACTCACCACCAGTACCATTGGAACGGGTCCTGGGATTGGGATGAGGTTTCGACGCCGCTTCTCGTCGACGTGGAGCGAGACGGACGGACGATTCCCGGACTCGTCCACCCGGGCCGGAATGGGTATCTGTGGATTCTGGAGCGCGACGCGGAGACCATCCGTTTCGTGGACGCACAGCCTTTCGTGCGCCAGAACGTCTTCACCAGCCTCGACCCGGAGACGGGTCGACCGACGTACAATGAAGATCGGAAGCCGGGTACGGGGAAGCCGGCCGAGTTCTGCCCGTCGCTGTGGGGAGGCAAGGACTGGCCGCCCGCGGCCTACAATCCCACCACTAGGTTTCTTTATATCCCTGCGAACGAGAACCTCTGCGGAACCTCCGTCGGAGTGGAAGTCGAATACCAGGCCGGCCGTCGCTTCACCGGGGCGGAAACGACCATGACCCTGGCCCCCGGTGCCGACCACATCGGTGAGCTCCAGGCGTGGGACCTGGACTCGGGTGAACGGGTGTGGACCAAGGAGTTCGACTCCCAGAACTGGGGCCCCGTGCTCACGACCGGAGGGGGCCTCGTCTTCATGGGTGGCACGAGCGATCGGTACTTCAGGGCGTTCGACGCCCGAACCGGCGAGGTGCTGTGGCAGCAGCGTACCAACTCCGGGGTCATCGGCGTGCCGTCGACCTACGCGGTCGATGGAGTACAATACGTCGCGGTCCAGTCGGGCTGGGGCGTGGACGCTGCCTCGATGGGCCGGCGCATCGATGGGCTGCGGGGGACGAACACGTTCGTTCCGCAGGGTGGCGTGGTCTGGGTGTTCGCGCTCGAGCGGTGAGGTGCGGCCGGAGACGCGAACTGGGTTATTGCGCCGACGGCCCGTTGGCAGAGTTGGCCGACAGCGTGCCCGCGACGAACGCGTTGGTCGCTTGAAGCGTGGCCAGGATCGAAGCCCTTTCGACTCCGTCGTTGGCAGAGGCGGCACCCGTCAAGGGGATCCGGCGGCCTCGCACCACCGCCTCCACCAGCACGACGACGACATCATGCTGCGGATTACGGAGGCGGCGCGCGGCCATGAATCTGAGCACGACGCTCAGCCCGTCGTCACGCCCGGCTCTAAGAAATTCCTGGATCACGTCGAGAGCGGCGCTCGCCGGCACCTCCAAGGAATCCTCCTCCGTTCCGGCCGCTTCGCGTTGGGCACCGATGGAGCGGTCGTTGTCGGCTATTCGTACCGAGATCCCGAACCCTCCCCGGGGGTGCTTTTCCAGTTGGAGGTCCTGGAGTTCGAGGCGCCGGTAGTCGATCTCCGATCCACCCGTCGGCTCACCACGCGTCCCTGCAAGACTGAACTCCAATAGTCCGGTGTCCGGAACCGAGGGCTCGGGATCGGGCAGGTCGGTCGTCGGCTCTTCGGGTGCGGCGGGGGAGGGCGGCGAATCGGCCTTCTCTGACCCCAAGAGAGCCTTCAATTCCTCCCGGGACAGACGGCTCTGCACGACGGTTATCTGGTTCGACGGCACCTCGATGCCGAGTCCCCAGGTGAGCGCTGACATCACGGCTCGAGAGACCTCAGACACCGGCATCTCGGAGGTCGCAATGATGTGTACCTGGGCTCCCTTCTCCTCGTCCAGGATGACTCGCGCCGACACGACCGCCGTCAGTGAGCTCAAGAGCACTTCGACGCGTTGGACGAGCCCCCCCTCAAGATCCTGGCTGTCGCTCGGCGTCATTGTGGCCGCTCCCGCTCCTCCATACCGCGGGAGCGATCTCCCCAAGTCAGCCAATGGCTCACGATGCGGGTCGCGGCTTGGAGTGTCGCGAGAATGATCGCCAGGTCCGACATACCGACGAGTGGACACGACGCGACCAAGGGCGTCGCTTTGTCATTCTCTGATGCCGTTACCATCACCACCGCCACGGGAAAATCGCCCACAGATACCTCGACCACGCTATCGAGAACGAGGGTGGGTTCGGAAACGCCCAGGTAGAAAATCTGTAGGCAGGCGTCGAGGGCTCTCAGGGTGGCGAGCGCGGGGACTCGGAGCCGAGCAGGGGCGTCTACAGGTCCGGAGGCCGCGCCACTGAAGGTGCGGCCCTCGCAAGTGACCTGAGCTTCCACCTGAACCAAGCCAGGCTGGACTTCCCGTACGCGATGGCCGACCAATCGGACGGACCCGTCGTAGGGCACCGGAACCTTCCCCGCGGGGCTCCGCAGCTCTCCCGGGGGTGCGCTTGTTTCTCCAGAAACAAGACCACGGTCGTCAGAATCTAGCATGAGCCTACCGGCCCCATCGGTACGTGAGTCCACACATTCGGCTTCTCACTGCCATCTCAAACGTTATTTAAGCAGGGGAAGTGTTCTGAAACAAATGTTGTGGGGCGCACGGCTTTTGGAAACCATCTTCTGAGTCCCGCGAGGCCGACTACGGCGGCGTCAGCGCGGGCGTCTCTCCACCAGGGAGGTGGGAAGCCTACCGCTCTCCGATAATCGCGTCGTACACACCCGTTTTGAAATCCTCCCGAAAACCCTCGCCTCTCGCAGGGGAAAGCTGCGCCATCACGATCGTCACCATGTCCTCGACCGGGTCGATCCAAAAGCGCGTTCCAGCGGATCCGTCCCACCAGAATTCTCCGTCGTTCATCGGATAGGAGAACTCACGGGCGTCGATCACGATGCTGAAACCCAGCCCCCACCCGCGTCCGAGGGACCGAGGATTGAGCGGGAGGAGCGCGTCAGGCACGCGATTGACGGTCATCATCGCGACCGTTCCGGGCCGTAGGAGCCGCCGCCCGTCCAGCTCCCCTCCGTTGAGGAACATCTGAGAGAAGCGCAGAAAGTCCATCGTGGAGGCCACCAGACCGACGCCACCCTCGATCAGAAGGGGCTGTTCGGTAAATGGCACGTCCTCGATCTGATGCGGCCGGAGCTCGCCCTCGGGCGACGGGCGATAGACCGTGGCCAGGCGATCGGCCCGTTCCGGTTCGACCCAGAACCCCGTGTCCGTCATGCCAAGCGGCTCGAACACGCGCCGTTGCAGGAAGTCCTCCAACGGCATACCCGACCAGACCTCGATGAGCCGTCCGAGAATCGTGGTCGAGATGCCATACCGCCAGTTGGTTCCCGGATCCTCGAACAGCGGTGTGCGGGCCGCGTTGTCGACCATCTCTCGGAGCGAAATAGAGCGTGAGCGTACGCCCTCGGCCCGGTATATCGAAGAACTGCGGCTACCCATGCCGGACGTATGCAAGAAGAGGTGCTCGACCGTGATGTCACCGCGGCGCGACTGCGTCCGGTCCATGCTCGGCGAGCTTGCTTCTGCAAAGACCCTCTGATCCCCGAACTGGGGCAGGTACCGCGAGACGGGATCGTCGAGTTGGAACGCTCCCTCCTCCCACAGAATCATGGCGGCCAGGCTGGTAATGGACCGGGTCATCGAATAGAGACGGAAGATGGCGTCCTCCGGCATCGGGCGAGCGGCTTCGATGTTCGCCTGTCCCAGCGCCTCCATGTAGACCAGTCTACCGTGCCGCACAACGGCCCCGACGACGCCGGCGATATGTCCGGCGTCGATGTGGGCCTGAAGCGCGTCGGTCACTCGGCCGAGCCGTGCGCTCGAGAGCCCGACGGACTCGGGTGTTGCGGTCGGAAGGCCCTGCCCCTGTGCCGCCGCCGGGCCACCTACGGCCAGGACGCCCAGCGCGAGGGGTGCAAGTAGGGTGCAGCAGCGGCGGCCGATCAGGACATGCAGGCCGGGCGTCGGGTTCTTCATCACAGGGATATGGTGGTGTGGGTGGGCATACCGCAACTGCGGGGCTTACGTGGATCCCGGGGTCATGCGGCCTCGAGGTTGCTAGGACGCCGCAGATGGTCGACTCGACGAATATTCCCCAAAAACAATTTCCTTGCGATTTTTTCGACCTCATCACAGCGTTGAATAAGAAGTTTTCCCCGGAGCCCGCCTCCCTCCTGTGGTTTTTCGTGAAGGCCCCCCAAGGAGGGAGCATGCCAGAACGTTACTTTGCCAGGTTCCTCGTCGCCTCGCTCTTGCTCCCAGTCGTCGCCTGTTGGGAGCCCATTACCGCCCCGACCGACGTCACGGCGCCGACCCTCGTCGAGGAGCCTTGCGTCGCACCTGGTACCGGCCTGATCTCGTGGTGGGCGGGCGACGGCACGTTCGAGGACATTGCGGGGCCCCTCAATGCCGCCAACGACATCGGCTTCAACTCCGCGAACGGGTTGCGAACCGCCCAACTCGACAACGGCGACGTAACGTTCGAAAGCGGTCTGGTGGGTCAGGCATTCAGCTTCACACCAATCACGGGGGCCTGGGAGGCTGAGTTCATCGAAATACCGGACGCCGTCGATCTCCAGGCTCCGGAGTTTACGATCGACCTGTGGGCCAGGCGCACCGGGGACGGCCAGAACGCCGACGACAAAGACGCTTACGGAAATGTGCTCATCCAGAAAGCCATCAACGATCGCATCAACGAGGGAATTTCCTACTCCATCTGGTGGAACGGGGCGGGCATTATCAAAGCTGGAGTCAACCTCGGTGGTGTCCTGTCCCGTCTGGAGAACGGAGTGGCCTCTGTTGCAGACGAGTGGGTGCACATAGCCCTCACGCTCGACGGCTCGACGCTGAGACTCTACGTCGATGGAGCCGAGGTGGATCAGGATCTCGACGCGAGCGGCGCACTAGAGTACGGCGAGGGTTCGGTCGTCATCGGTGGTACTGCTGAGTTCGCTCGTTCCGCCGGATTCCCGCGGGGCTTTCACGGATTGATCGACGAAGTGGACCTCTTCGGCCGTGCCCTCTCCGCCGACGAAGTTAGAGATATCTACGATTCGGGCGCCCATGGTAAGTGCAAGGCCGGCGAGCCGAACCGCGAGCCGGCGAATGCGGCCCCGAGCGTGGGGCAGATCGAAGGTGGCTCGATCGACGAGGGCGAAACTTTCGAGCGCGCCGTCTCCTTTACCGACGACGACTCAGAATCGTGGTCGGCTACCGTGGATTACGGTGACGACGACGGTGACGATTTCACCGAGGTCGGCACGAGCTTTGATTTTTCACATAGTTATGCTCAAAACGGCGAGTACTCGCTCACGGTGACCGTGACGGACGATGCCGGCGCGACGAGTTCCTCCTCCGCTACATTCGTCGTG
The DNA here is from genome assembly GCA_965248195.1 of Longimicrobiales bacterium. Classification (GTDB taxonomy): domain Bacteria; phylum Gemmatimonadota; class Gemmatimonadetes; order Longimicrobiales; family Gaopeijiaceae; genus UBA822. The sequence continues at coordinate 334,778 of CBDFIQ010000002.1, forward strand.
AATAACGTGGCCCCGTCGGTGGACGCGGGTCCGGGCGGCGTCTTCGACGGAGGGGTCTTCGAGTACTCCGGATCCTTTGCCGATCCTGGAGCGGACGAGTGGACCGCAACGGTGGACTGGGGTGACGGCAGTCCAGTCGAGCCGTTGACGCTCGACGGCATGACCTTCGATCTGTCACACACGTTCGCAGGCGGCGGGCTCTACACCCTGAAGGTCACCGTGACGGACAGCGATGGCGGATCGGGCGTCGGCACCGCCGAGGTACGATGCGATGGTAGCTGTGATGGGTGATACTCCGCCGCTCTTTCAGTTGCCGCCTACCCACAGGAGACAGAACGCCTGAGGGGCGGGAATCGTGACACTCATGCGTCCCCCTGGGTGGAGAGTCGGCCCCTGAGGTGCCGGTGAAGCCCGCTCGCGCCCCGATGCCCGACGTTCTTCGCCGCGATTCGGTTCGCCTGGATCATCGCCGGCTGGAGTTGGTCCCCCCCCAGGAGTTGGGCGAGGAAAGTGGCTCCCCAGACGTCCCCACAGCCCGTGGGATCCCCCACCACTTCAGGGCCGTCGGCGGGTGCCATCCCACTGAGGGTGGGGCCGGGGGTCGCCATTCGATGTCGGGTGTCGGGCCATAACAAGGGATCGCTCTTGAACGCGGCGCCCGCGATGTAACCGGCCCCATCAGGGCCGAGAGTGACGGCGATCAACTTCAGCTCGGGACCCACGATCTTGGCCGCCAGCTCCCACGGATCCCCGATCGCCTGACCGAGCAGCGCGAACTCCTCGGCGTTCATCTGCACAGCGTCGAAGCAGCGAAGCCACGCTCCCCACGACGGCAACTCCTGGGGGATGCGAAGGCCGCCGCGGCCGACGCCTAGAAAGAGCGAATGTAAATCGGCGTAGGTAGGCCCAGTGAAAACACTTCGGAGAGACCGAGCCGTGTCCAGCTCCATCTCGAAGCCGGAGACGAAGTTCACGTAGAGGGCGTCGCACGTCCCCGCCAACGGCCCGAGCTCTGCCCACAACCAGGGAGGCACGCCACCAGTCAGGCTCTCGGTACGCCGCTCCGGCCCCGTGTAGACGAGTTCCACCCTGTTGTTCGGCTGTGGGACGACGCGGATCCCCGTTTCTACGTCGCACCTCGGAAAGGATCGTAGAAATCTCCAGGCCGACTCGGACAGGTCGGACCCCACCTTGACGATCGGCACGATCTCCCAATCGTCCGGAAGAGCCGCCTCGAAAGCCGACAAGGCATACGCCACCCCACCCCACTCTTCCACCTGCTCGAGCCGCCCATCCCGATGTTTGATCGTGTCCCAGACGAGGGTTCCGACCACTCCGAGGCGCTTTGGAGTCCCGTCATGCATTGTAAGTTGACCCCCGAAAGACAAGTGGCGTCGACCCCGCAGGTGGCAGCCGCTTGTCATATGCAACGGTTACCAAACGCCGAAACTTAGCGAGCCTTGAACCCTCCGCCGTAAACACGGCGCTGCAAAGCCCCCTGACCAGGCCCCCAGCGACCAGGCCACTAGCCTGTTCGCCGGTCATCCTCGAAATCCGCATACGTCGGTTTCCGAAATTACAGATGCACGTATTGCCCGCGGCGGTGCTCCCGGAATAGGTTGCTCCTTCCCGAGCTTCAAGAGAAGGCCTACCTCCCGCCAGGAGTAGTACAATGATCCCGCCCACCATGGCCTTTCTAGGCCACGTAATAGCGCGTCACGTGCAAGCGGCGACGAGCGCGCGTTTCAAAGACTTTGCCGCCGGTGCGCTGGTGCTTGCGCTCGTCGCGTGTACCGATGCGCCCGACAGCGGAGCAGGGGGCGCACCCTCCGAGGGGCCGGCTGCTGCTTCTGCTTCGGTGCGGATCGTCCAGCCGGCCGACGGCGCGACGGTGCAGGGTGGCTCGGTGTTGGTAAGGCTGGAGGTCTCGGGCTTGACCATCGCGCCTGCGGGTACGATGGAGCCGGGTACGGGGCACCATCACCTGATGGTGGACGCTGGGCTTCCGACCGCCGGCTTGCCGATCCCGACGACCCCGGGCGTTCACATCCATATGGGTCAGGCGCAGACCGAATACGAACTCACCGGCCTCGAGGCTGGTGAGCACATGGTGATCGCCGTGGTGGGTGACGGCTCGCACATCCCCCTGACTCCCGGGGTGGTCGACACCGTGCGCTTCGTCGTCAATTAGCCAAGGCGATGAAAAAAACGCGGAGGGGGCGTCGCCCCCTCCGCGATCATCCTGCTTGGTGTACGCTTAGCGCTTTAATGGGGCGAAAACCTCTAGCGGGTAAGGACGACCACCATCGTAGCGTCCACTTCGACACCCTCGGTAAAGTCGAACACATCTTCTAACGTCAGCGTCAAAGTGTCGCCGACCCTAGCGATCGTAATCGTTTCCGTGTCGCCCTCGCCCGATTCGGTGATCGTCATGGTGTTGCCGAATACAGTGTAGGTTCCCGTCTCGTTCTCACTCGCCTCCCCGGGGAAGCCGAAGGCCCACGAAAACGTGCCGTCCGCGCCCAACGTGAGGGACATTGTGGTCCCCTCGTCCCTGACGTCCACTGTCAGCGTGGGGTCTGCTACGCTGGTAAAGACGATCGACGCGGCCGTCCATGTGCCCGCCAGGTCGTCTAGCTCAACGCCCGTCGCCTCAGTGCAGGCGGTCATCAAGATCAGAGCCAGCGCGGAAATAGTCAGATTTCTGATGTTCATTTGTCTTCTTCCCTTTCGATTCAATGAGAACTTTTTTACCGATATGTCACTTCGTATCGATTGCGGTGAGTCCCGACGTATCACAGACCATCTGCGCACCTGAGGCGGTCCAGGCGCCTCATCAACGCTTCACACGGCAGGAAATTCACCGATATTCGGCTCATCGCATCGGAATACGGAGCCACGCGGGCGCGGCAGAAACTCTTCCCGCCGGCAAACGCCCGCTGAGTTTGTCGCAAGCACGGTGCCACGATATAACTAGCTGGCTCCGCGCAACCCCTCAGGAGACGGGCGAGATCGAGATGGGATCACGATGGCTGAACGTCGCGTCGTAGTCGTGGGTGGCGGCGTGATCGGGGTGTGCTGCGCGTACTTCCTGGCCAAGGGGGGCGCCGGCGTAATCTTGGTCGAGCGGGACGAGATCGGTGGTGGCGCGTCGTTCGGCAACGCCGGAACGATCGCGGCCGGGCATCCACCCCTCAACAAGCCGGGCAGAATCCGGCGCTCCCTGCTGGAGCTTCTCAACCCGAAGAGCCCGCTCTACATCCCGGTGCGCTGGGATCCCGGCCTATTCCGGTGGCTGTGGACGTTCCGGACGTTCTGCACCGACCGCCACCTTTCGGTGAGCATGGGGGCGTTGGCGCCGCTCGGGCATGCCTCACTCGACCTGTTCGACGTCCTGGTCGAATCCGAGAATCTGGATTGTAACTACGAACGTAATGGCTACTACGAGATCTGCCGCACGAAGAAGGGACTCGCCGAAGCGAGGCATGATGCGGCTATGATGCGGCAGTACGGTTATCACCCCCACGAAATTGGCGGAGACGAATTGAGGGAGATCGAGCCCGCCATCCTCGAGGGCGTCGCGGGGGGTGTTCATTTTCCGGAGGCGGCCACATGCGACCCCCACCGCTTCGTCCTCGAGCTGGCGGACCGATCGGTACGCCATGGAGCACGGATCGAGACCGGGCGGGGCGTCTCGGAGATCCTGAGTACCGGGAGCGCGGTGAATGGTGTACGCCTCGAGGACGGCGAGATCCTGGCCGCGAGTGCGGTGGTTCTCGCGACGGGATCCTACAGCGGGGACCTGACGTGGCGGTTCGGACTCCAGATTCCGGTTCGCGCGGGGAAGGGCTACCACCGTGATCTGGAGCTCGGGGATCCTGGCGCACGCCTAGTGGGTATCGCGTGTGTTCTTGCCGAGACGTCCGTGTTTTGCACGCCGATGGTGGGGTTTACACGGTTGGCCGGCACCCTCGAGTTCTCGGGGGTCAACCACGAGATGCGACCGCGGCGGCTGGAACAACTGACCACCGCCGCCGAGGAGTACCTGGATGGTGTCCGGGGCGCTTTGATCCGCTCGGAGTGGTGCGGGCTCAGGCCCTGCACTCCGGACGGGATTCCATACGTGGGTCCGGTTCCGGGGCAATCCGGGCTCTTTGTGGCGACAGGGCACGCGATGCTGGGGCTCACACTCGGTCCGGTGACCGGTAAATTGATCGGGGAGCATGTGTTGGAGGGAGGCACGTCACTCCCGGCTGGCGCCCTCGGACTCGAAAGGCTGAGGTGAGCGGCACCGCTGATTATTGCGGCTCGGTTGCTCTCGTTCCGCGGGATCGGGGGGCCGCCAGCCAGAGCCGGTCAGAGGACCGTGGGATGATCGGCTTGGGATTTGGAAAGGGCGGCTTTATCGTTTTGAGGGCAGTACCCCCTTACGCAGGAGAAGTGATCCGCAGATGACGCCTTGGGTGACCCGGCTTCTGGTGACGAACGTGATCGTGGCTCTGGTGCTCCGGCCAGGGACCCTCCTATACGCCATCCTGACTCTGTTCCCTCCGGCCGTCGTGGGACTCGACCAGTTTTACATACCAGAAATGCCGTTCAGGCCTTGGACGCTCTTCACCTACATGTTTTTGCACGCGGGGCTGATGCACCTGATCTTCAACATGATCGGGCTATTCTTCTTCGGCCCGCGCCTCGAAGCGCGGTTGGGGGCGAGAGGATTCTTGGGGCTCTACTTCCTGAGCGGACTAGGCGGTGCAGCGTTTTCATTCGCCTTTTCCTACGGCGCTCCCGTCGTGGGGGCGTCGGCGGCGGTCTACGGCATAATTATTGGCTTTGCCATGTATTGGCCCCGGGAGTTGATTTACATCTATGGGATCGTGCCGGTCCAAGCTCGCTGGCTCGCAACCTTCATCGTGGCCATCAGCTTGTACAGTGGAATCTCGGGATCGGATGGCGGCACGGCACACTTCGCTCACCTGGGCGGACTCGCCGTGGGTGCAGGGTTTCTTCGTTGGCGGGACCGGCGTCTTGGCAAGGATCGCCGGGACTTTCAGCGCAAGGTCAACCACTCCCCCTCGCTGAAGGTGTCGGACCACGATGCCAGAAGCCGCTGGGCCGCTATCGACTTGGCGTCGATGCACGCCCTCAACCGGAACGAGGTCGAGGAGCTGTTGGCCCGACTCGATCGACAAGGAATGGGCGCACTTTCGTTGGAGGAGCGCCAGTTCCTCGACCGCATGTCGGGATAGTCAGAAGTCCTTCAACAGCGTTCTAGACCAGGCGCTTGTAGTCGGCGAGGTGCCGGAGCGCCTCCTTGGTGAGGCCACTTTTCTCGTAGAGGCGAGAGAGGTTGTAATGGGCCGAAGCCGTGTCTGGCTCGAAGCGGAGAGCCCTCTCGTAGGCTTCTATCGCCTCTCCCACTCTCTCGAGATCCTCCAGCGCCACGCCCAGATTGAACGCCGCCAGGGCCGATTCGGGGTTTGCGGAAAGAGCCTGGCGATAGTGAACCTCGGCCGATTCGATCTCGCCCGCCTCATGGAGGAGGCGTCCCAGGTTGAGGTGGGCGTGCACGTGGCCAGGGTTGAGCGCGATCGCACGTTCGTAGGCTTGGGTGGCACGGTCGGTCGCGACACCCTCCAGATCCAGCGCCAGGTTGTACCAATCGTCGGCCGTCATGGCCGAGAGGGGGGTGCGCTCCACCATCGCCCCCGCGATGGGTGCGATCTTTTCCGCCAGTTCCTGGACGGAAAAGTCGAGATGCACCTGCCCGGTCCGGGGGTCCCACACGGTTTTCTCTTCTTTGACCACGACGGAGTCACCGTCGGAGGTGATGTGGAGGGCGCTGAGGGCTTGATCTTCGGGGAGCTGCCCGCGGAGCGAGTGGAGTACGCTTTTCACCCGGCGTAAGGGAATCCCTGACGTTATCAAGTCACGTGTAGTTCTGAGGAGGATGATGTCGGCGAAGGAGAATCGATACTCGTTCCTGCCGCCGCGCTCCGGGTCGACGAGGCCCGAGCGCGCGAGCGAACGAAGGCGGGACGCCGAGACGCCGAGAATCTCGGCCACTTGTTGGGTGGTGTACCCTCTCAGCTCGAGGCCCTCTTCCGGGCGGGCGCCTTCTTGGTCTTCCCCGAGGCGGCTTTTGCCGGTTTCCGTTCCGAACCCTCTTCCGAGAGGCTGGCCTTGAGGGCCGCCATCAGGTCGATGATCTGAGTTTGGGGCTCCTCCTGGGCCACCGTGACGATGTCTTCGCCGTCGATCTTTTGCTGGATGAGCTCGAGCATGCGCTCACGCACGTCGTCCTTGTAGTCGGTGGCCTCGAACGCATCGGACGATGCCTGGTCCACGAGCTGGACGGCGAGCTCGAGCTCCGAGTCGCTCACCTCGCCCTCTTCTATCTCAACGTCCGAGAAGGAGCGCAGCTCGCCGGCGTAACGGAGTTGCTCCAGAAGCAGGCCCCCCTCGAAGGGGCGCACCATGACCAGATGCTGCTTGCCTCGCGTGGCGTGCTTTGCGATGGCGACCCGGTCGGTCTGAGCCAGCGCGGCCGAGAGTAGCCGGTACGCGCGGGCGCCACCCTTGTCGGGTCCCAGGTAGTAGGCCCGATCGAAATAGAGCCGATCCACCTGGTCCGCTGGCACGAACTCCGTGATTTCGATCGAGTCCGTCTTGGGCTGTTCGACCGCCTTGAGCTCATCGGCGCTGAACAGGACATACTGGCCCTTTACGAACTCGTAACCCTTCACGATGTCTTCGCGGGGGACGATCTCGTCGTCTTTGGGGCAGATGTACTGCTGCTTCACACGGGTGCCACAGGTCTTGTGCACCATGTTGAAGGAGATGCGGGACTTGGATTCGGCCGTGGCATACAGCCTTACCGGTAACGAAACCAGCCCGAACGAAATCGTCGATGTTGCGATTGAACGTGCGGCCATATGGAAACGACTCCTTGAACCCTGGGGCGCGGGGTATAAACATATGTTCAGAACTTCGTGTGGCGCAACGGAAGTGGTCATCGCCAACCGGGAGGGCGCTGGTGCGGTCGAGCAGGATTTCGTTAACCTGACCCATGTCTACAGGGTCCCGAGACGACAAGCTCGAGCGCTACCGCGACAAGCGGTCCGCCCCTCAGACCCCCGAACCTCTGGGGGGATCGGCCCCCCAGGGCGAGCGGCGTATTTTCGTCGTCCAAAAACATCACGCCAGTTCGCTCCACTGGGACCTGCGACTCGAGATGGACGGCGTCCTGGAGTCCTGGGCCGTCCCCAAGGGGCCCTCCCCGAATTCGGCGGACAAACGGCTCGCCATGCACGTGGAGCCCCACCCCCTGGAGTATGCGGAGTTCGAGGGGGTCATCCCCGAGGGTCAATACGGTGCCGGCCCGTCGATCTGCTGGGACAAGGGCGTCTGGATCGAGATCCCCGGTGACAAGCACGGGATCGAGCACGGCAAGCTCCTGTTCGAGCTCCGGGGCTACAAGCTCAGGGGCCGCTGGACGCTCGTTCATACCCCCAAGCGGGGTGACAACCACTGGCTTCTCATCAAAGAGCGGGACGGCTACGTCGATGAACGTGGCACGGAGGCCTTCCCCGACGACTCGATCTACTCGGGACTACTCGTCGACCAGCTCGCCCATCCGCAGGCGCGTGAAGCGGAGATCGTGGACAAGGCACGTGAGCTCGGGGGCCCGGGTGGCTCGTCCGAACTCCCTGGCTCGTCCTCTTTCAGCTCGATGTTGGGCAAGACGGGCGGTTTCGAGGTGATGTTGGCCACCGCACGTGAGGAGCCCTTCACGAAGGAGGGGTGGGTCTTTGAGATCAAATATGACGGATACCGCCTCATCGCGGACGGGGCGGGTGGCCAGCCGGTTCTGTGGTCGAGAAACGGGAACGACATCACAGAGACGTTCCCCGACATCGCCCGGGCGGTTCGAGGCCTTCCATACGACGGTATCGTCCTGGATGGAGAGGTCGTGGTGCACGACGACGCGGGCCTTCCGAGCTTCAGCCGCCTCCAGCAGAGGGGTCGGTTGCAGCGCAAGTCCGCCATCGTCCGCGCGGCGCTCGATCTTCCGGCGGCGTTCTACGCCTTCGATCTTCTGGCTTTCGGCGGACTCGACCTTCGGGATCTCCCGTTGCTCGCCCGCAAGGCCATCCTTCGGGAGGCCCTCCCCACGGTGGGTCCCATACGCTACTCGGATCACATCGAGACCGAGGGCCAGGCGATGTACGAACAGGTCACGGGCATGCGGCTCGAGGGCATCGTGGCCAAGAGGGCGGACAGTCCCTACCGGTCCAGACGCTCGACCTCGTGGTACAAGATTCGGGCCGTGCGAACCGATGACTTCGTCGTCGTGGGCTACACCGATCCCAAGGGCGGCCGGCCGGGTTTCGGGGCACTTCACCTGGCGCAATACGCGGACGGGGACGGCGGTGAGCTCGTCTATGCCGGAAGCGTCGGTACGGGTTTCAGCGACGACATGCTCGACGACATCATGGAGTCCCTTCGCGGCCTCGAGGCTTCCACCCTTGGGGATCCAGGCGGCTCCGGCGGGGATCCAGGCGGCTCCGGCGGGGATCCAGGCGGCTCCGGCGGAGATCCAGGCGGCTCCGGCGAGGATCCAGGCGCTCCCGGCGGGGACTCCAGTGTCTCGGGCCCAAAGGCGGGCCGTCCCGCGATTGCCGGGGGCGTTCCCAAGGGGTCGAATCATCACTGGGTTCGACCGGAGCTCGTCGCCGAGGTACGCTACAAGGAGTTCACGGAGGCGGGGGTGATCCGACACCCGTCGTTCGTGCACCTTCGCGATGACAAGCGCCCGGAAGAGTGCGTCCGTCAAGCTGAAGACGGTGCAGGAGCTCGCGACGGTGGGATTGGCGCTCCCATGCCGGTCACCGACGACGACGTCGATCGTACCGTTCACTTCACGAATCTCGACAAAGTGCTCTGGCCGGAGACGGGCTACACGAAGGGTGACCTCATCGAGTACTACCGGGCGGTGTGGAAGTGGATCGAGCCGTATTTGGCGGATCGCTGTCTCGTGCTCACCCGCTTTCCTGACGGGATCGACGGAAAGTCCTTCTATCAGAAGAACGCGCCCGATTGGGCCCCCGAGTGGGTGCGGACGGAATCCGTCTGGAGCGAGAGTTCCGAGAAGCCGATCGACTACTTCGTGGTGGAGGACCTGGAGATGCTGCTTTATGTGGCCAATTCGGCGGCCATCCCTCTGCATGTCTGGTCCAGCAGAATCGCTACCATCAACCAGCCGGACTGGTGTATTCTGGATCTCGATCCCAAGGGCGCTCCCTTCGGGGACGTCGTAAAGGTCGCCCGCGTCATCCGTGACGTGTGCGACGAGATCGAGCTGCCCACCTACGTGAAGACGAGCGGCGCGTCGGGCCTTCACGTTCTGGTCCCACTGGGACACCAGTGTGACTATGAGCAGTCTCGCCAGCTAGGCCACCTGTTGGCGCAAGTTGTGGTCTCCGAGCTCCCCGAAATCGCCACCATCACACGGACGATCCGAGACCGCGAGGGGAGAGTCTACGTGGACTTTCTACAGAACCGGCGCGGCCAGCTCCTCGTGGCGCCGTTCAGCGTCCGTCCGGTCCCCGAGGCCGCGGTCTCCACGCCGCTCAAGTGGAGCGAAGTGACGCAGCGGTTAGACATCCGGAAGCATACGATCAGAACGGTGCCGGCCCGTATGAAGCGGCTCAAGGGCGGCGACCCGTTCTTGGGGGTCCTGAAAGATCGACCCGACCTCATCGGCGCGCTCGGGCGGTTGGCGCGGCGTGCGGGCTGAAAACGAGCGGATAGCAGCCGGAGCCCGAAACCAGACGCGTCGGTTTTACGTCAGAGAGTCGGGACCGGAACCCATACGAAAGGCTAGAAAATGATCCAATTCGCCCTTCATCTCGTGGTCACGGCGGCCTTGCTCTCTGTCGCCGGGTACATCGTGTCCGGCATCGAGGTCGAAGACGGAGCAGCGGCCGTGATCGGCGCACTCGTCCTGGGGTTTGTCAACGCGTTCATCCGCCCCATCCTGGTCGTGCTGACCCTCCCGATCACGTTCCTGACGCTGGGGCTGTTCGTCTGGGTCGTGAACGCCTTCATGCTCAAGCTCACCGCGGCGTTCGTCCCTGGCTTCAAGGTCGAGGGCTTCTGGGCGGCGATGGTGGGTAGTTTGTTGCTCGGTATCCTCAACCTCGCCGTTGCGGCGCTTTTCGGCATTTAGGAGAGCGGAGTGCGCCGCTAGCTGATGGTCCCTGACAGCGCCTTCACCAGCCGGTACAGGAACTCCTGGCCCTCATAAAACGACTCGATGAGAACGCGCTCGTCTTGACCATGATCGCGGTTGTCATCGACATCGCTGAAGATCCCGGAGACGCCGTACGTCGGGATTCCCGCCCTCCTCAAGTAGAGCCCGTCCGTAGCGCCAGTGCTCATGATCGGGACGACCGGTACGCCGGGCCACATCTCCTCGGTAATCCGCTCGATGAGCCCCAGCACGTTGGGGGTGAGAGGCGATGGCGGGCTGGGGCTGGGTGCTGCGACGGGCGTGACCTCCACGCCGGCGCCCGCGAGCTCTCGGAGGGTGAGTAGAACCTGGGCGGGGTCATGGTTCGGCAGGATACGGCAATTGACCAAGGCACCGGCGGTTTGGGGTAACGCGTTGTCGGCGTGCCCCCCACTCAGGCGAGTGGCGACGCAGGTCGTCCTGAGACGAGCATTCAGATGTGGAAACGCTTGAAGGCGCTCCACGGCCCTTTCATTCGCTGGGTCCTCTAGCACCGAAAGGATGTCTTCAGCGATGGCCCCACCCTCTACCGTTGCGGTTCCTCGGAAATATGCCTCCGTGACCTCGTTCAACATGACCGGGAAATGGTACTGGCGGAGGCGCATGAGCGCGCCCGCCACGTCATAGATGGCGTTGTCCTGCCGCGGGAGAGAGCTGTGGCCACCCGAGTTGGTGGCCTTCAGCTCGAAGTCTTGGTACACCTTTTCACTGGCCTGGACGGAGTTCAATTGGCGAACGCCATTCTTCAGGGCTCCGCCGCCGCCCTCGTTGAGCGCGTACTCTGCATCGAGATCGCGACGGTTTTCGAGGAGCCAATCGACTCCGTTGAGGGGGCCGCCCTCCTCGTCGGCGGTGAGCGCCACGATGATGTCACGATCCGGTACGAACCCTTCTTCCTTGAGCCGGATGAGGTTGGCAGTGTAAATGGCGGCTTCGTCCTTGTCGTCCTTCACACCCCGTCCGTAGTAGTAGCCGTCGGCCTCGGTGAACGTCCAAGGGTCAATCGTCCAGTCGGAGCGGAGCGCCTCCACCACGTCGAGGTGCGCCAAGAGGAGGATGGGTGCGCGGCCCGTGTCGCGGCCGCGGAGCCTGGCGACCAAGTTGACCTTCCGATCGTCCGGGCCGACGATGTGGACGTCCTCACGTGCGAACCCGGCGTCGAGAAGGCGACGCGCCATCGCCTCTGCCGCCGGGGCCGTCCCCTCGGACTCGACCGTATTGATCTCGATGAGCTCCCGAAACAAATCGAGCGCCAACTGTTGATGGCGATCGAGTTGTAGCTCCTGGCTCCCTGCACTTGCCGCGGTCAGGAAGAACACGGAGGCCAAGCCGGGGAACGCGCACCGCGCCCTGCCCCACCCCCTACTGATCCAAGTCGACATTGAGAACTCTCCCGTGCCTGAAATCGTTACGTAAGACTGTCGATCCAGGATCGCGTCGCATCCGCGAGTTCGTTTTGAACCTCGTCATCGGTGCGACCAGACCTCTTCAACACGTGAAAACCGTGATCCGCGCCCTCGACCACATGGAGCGTAGTGGTCTGTAGGAGATCTTGGCAAACCGGCTCTAGCAGATCGAGCGGGGCCAGCTTGTCCCGAGTCCCCTGCAGAAAGAGCAGTGGGACACCGACTTTCCCTAGGTGCTCGCTTCGCTCGATGCCGGGCTTCTGGGGAGGATGGAGGGGAAAGCCAAAGAAGACGATGCCTTGGATCGTGGAGAGGGGACCCTTCGACGCGGCCAAGGACGTCATTCGGCCACCCATCGACTTGCCCCCCGCGAAAAGGGGAAGCCCGTCCGAGACCTCCGAGGCCGCACTCGCCGCCGAACGGACCGTCTTGAGTAGAACGGGTTGATAGTCGGGGCGTCTACGTCCGTGCTCTATGTAAGGGAATTGGTACCGAAACGTGGCGATCCGCCGATCAGCCAGACAAGCGGCCACAGCCTCCATGAAGGGATGCCGCATCCCGGCGCCGGCACCGTGCGCCAGCACCAGCAGGCAATCCGCGTCGAGGGGCCGCATGAGCAGTGCGGATACGTCCCCCGAGCTGGTTGTCGCCTCGAACCTATGCTCGGTCAGGTCGAATTGTTGTGCGGCGGGCTTGGATCCTGAAGCCACTGGCATGACTCTCCCCTCGATCGTGACCGGTCGAGGTTGAGAGGTAAGTCGACCCGCCGCAAGGCTCAGCGATCTAGGGCCCCGTGCGCATCCAGAGGCGAGGTGTAAGTTCTCCCAACCAGTCATCTCTTTCAGGAGGCCCTAAAATGTCTTTCAGGAAGATCTACTCGCGTCGGGGAATGGCGACTGTCGCCCTGACCCTTACGATCGTCGCCTGCCAACCGCCCGTAGCAGACGCCGACGCAGCTCAGCCCGCTCTACAACCCGCGGTTCAACCTGCCGTTCAGCAGGGCGCGGCTCCCGAATATCTGAATCCCAACGCTCGGGCGCCGTACTCCGAAGGCGTCCGGCACGGGGGACTGCTCTTCTTGGCAGGAAAGCTCGGAGGCGGCGGGGAGCGCGGAATTCAGCCCGAGACTCGAATTGCCCTCGAGTCCATTCAAGATGCGCTCGAACGCTTCGGATCCTCCATGGACCGAGTCTTGAAGTGCTCCGTCTTTCTGGCCGATATGGCAGAGTGGGGCGCCATGAACGAGGTCTACGCGGAATTCTTTCCAGAGAACAAGCCTGCCCGGACCGCCGTCGGGGCGGGATTGTCAGGAACCAATCGCGTGGAAATCGAATGCATAGCCGCGGCGTGACGTCCGAGTTGGCGATCGGACCGACGGACCGCCGGAGAGCGGGCCTGGCCCCTCAGGACTCGTGAACGACGGGTCGCTGGAGCTCGCGACCCTCGGTGGGGGCTGTTACTGGTGCTTGGAGGCGGTCTTCGAGTTGCTCGAGGGCGTCGAGAGCGTGGTGTCGGGCGCCTCGGGCGGCCCCGAGCCGAATCCGACGTACGAGCAACTTTGCTCGGGGCGCACTGGGCACGCCGAGGTGGTTCAGCTTCGGGTGGACCCCTCGGTCACCAGCTTTCGGGAGATCCTCGAGGTCTTCTTCGCCACGCACGACCCCACGACATTGGATCGTCAGGGAGGCGACGTCGGGCCTCAGTACCGCTCGGCGATCTTCTACCACTCGCCGGAGCAGAAGGAGACCGCAGAAGCGGTAATTGCAGAGTTGACCGCGGACGGTGTCTGGGGCGGTCCGATCGTCACGGAAGTCACTCCTTTCGACGCATTCTATGCGGCTAAGGAGGACCACCAGGCGTATTACCGAAGCAACGGTGGTCAGCCTTACTGTCAGGTCGTGATCGATCCCAAGGTCAGAAAGCTCCGGGAGAAGTTCGCTCACAAGCTGAAGAACGAATGACGGTCACCCTGATCACTGGGGCGAGCACGGGGATCGGTGAAGCCACCGCGTTTCACTTTGCCCGTCTGGGCCATACGGTCTACGCCTCCATGCGGACGCCCGATGCTTCCGGCGGTGGGCTCCGACGTGCGGCGGAAGAGGAGGGGCTGGATCTGGAGCTCATCGCGCTGGACGTCGACGACTCCGCGTCGGTGGCCTCCGCGGTCGGCTGCGTCCTCGAACGTTCCGGCCAGATCGACGTTCTCGTCAACAATGCCGGTGTCGGGAAGCTCACAAGCGTCGAGGAGGTGCCCGTCGAGGACGCCAAGGCCGTCTTCGAAACCAACGTCGTCGGGCCACTCCGGATGATGCAGGCCGTGCTTCCGGGAATGAGAGAGCGACGGAGCGGCACCATCGTGAACATCTCGTCGGTAGCGGGACGCATCGTGAGCGCCGGCCATGGCATCTATTCCGCGAGCAAGTACGCCCTGGAAGCTTTGAGTGAGGCAGTCGCCATCGAGACGAGGCGGCTCGGGATCCGAGTCATCGTGATCGAGCCGGGGTTCATCGCGACGCCGATCCTCGATAAGGCTGGTGACATCGAGATCGGCGATGGGCCGTACGTCCCTCATTTGCGAAGGATGCAGGCGTTGTACAAACATGCGCGGGGTGGCGCGGAGCCCCCGAGCGTGGTCGCCGAGGTGATTGCCGACGCGCTCGACGACCCGAGTCCACGCTTTCGTTACCTCGCCGGGGAGCGTGCTCCACCCGTCCTCGATGGCCGCGCGCGAATGACCGACGAGGAGTGGATCGACTTGGGGCGAGAGATGACGGATGAGGAATACCGGGCCGAGAGTGGGCGGTGGTTTTCTCCGGAGGGGGGTGCAGAGACGCAATAGGCGGCGAGATCGTCACCGGGTTCCGTACCTGAGGAAAAGCACCGGTACCACCACCATGTTCAGCGCCAGGGACGTGAGGATCCCGCCCAGTACGACCACTGCCATCGGGCTCTGAATCTCGTTCCCGGGCTCCCCCCCTGAGAGCGCCAAAGGCAGGAGGGCTAGGCCCGCAGTCAGCGCCGTCATCATGATCGGATTCAGCCGTTCCATCGAGCCCTGGATAACGGCATGGCGGAGTAGCGCTCCCTCGTAGAGCAGGTGGTTGTAGTGGCTCACCATCAGGATCCCGTTCCTAACGGCGATCCCGAAGAGGGTGATGAACCCCACTAACGTCGCGACGTTGAGCACTCCCCCAGTCATCCACACGGCGATAATTCCGCCTACCAAGGCCAAAGGCAGGTTCACCATGACCAGGAGAACCTGGCGAACGGAGCCGAACTCGATGAAGAGAAGCAGGAAGATAGCCGCCAGGGACAGCAGACTCATGAGTCCGATCGTGCGCGTGGCCCCGCTCGCGGATTCGAACTGGCCGCCGTATTCAATGTAGTACCCGGGGGGTAGATCGACCGCCGTCTGTACTCCTCTTTCGATGTCTTCCACTACACTCCCTACGTCCCGGCCCGCAACGTTGGACTGAACTACGATCATGCGCTGGACGTCCTCGCGTGAGATGGCGTTGGGGCCCATGTCGAAGCGAACATCGGCCAGAGATCCGAGGGTGACCTGAGAGCCGACGGGCGTGTCGATCCTCGCGCGGCGCACGGCTTCGAGGCTCCCCCGATATTCAGGTGCGAACCGGACCACGAGATCGAAGGCCCGCTGGCCCTCCAATACTTGGGAGACTGCCTCCCCCGCGAAAGCGACGTCGATGGCATCGGCAAGAAACGAGGGCGTCACCCCATAACGTGCCATGGCGGGCCGGCCCATATGCACCCTCACTTGGGGGACGTCCGCTTGCTGCTCCACGGCGACGTCTACTGTGCCCTCGACCGCCTGGATCACGGTTTCGATTTCCCTGGCCAGCGCTCGTAATTCGTACAGGTCGGGCCCGAAGAGCTTCACGGCGATGCTGGCCCGCGTTCCCGAGAGCATGTGATCGATCCGGTGGCCGATCGGCTGGCCTATCGTGATCTCCGTTCCCGGTACGGCGGCCAGGTTCGCACGCAACTCTTCCAGAACCGCGTCGTAGTCGTAGCCAGCCAACTCCAGCCGCGCATCGATCTCGGCGGCGTTTACCCCTTGGGCGTGCTCATCGAGCTCGGCTCTGCCTGTGCGGCGGGCGGTCTCTACGATCACCGGATGACCCAAAAGGGTCTGCTCAATCCGCCGTCCGAGGGCGTCGGACTCGTCGAGGGAGGTGCCGGGCACGGTGAGGGCACTGATCACGAGCGAGCCTTCCTGGAACTCCGGAAGAAACGAACGGCCCAGGAACGGCAGGACGGCT
Organism: Longimicrobiales bacterium; assembly: GCA_965248195.1. Lineage (GTDB taxonomy): Bacteria > Gemmatimonadota > Gemmatimonadetes > Longimicrobiales > Gaopeijiaceae > UBA822. The sequence goes on from CBDFIQ010000002.1 coordinate 350,761, forward strand.
AGCGACGCAACCGAGAGTACGGCGGCACCCGTCACGACGGGCCGTGGATGTTGGAGGATTCGCTCCAAAATCGTCGCGTAGAATCGCTTCAGCGTTCGCGCTACCCAGCTGTCCTCGTCCGTCTGCATCGCCCTCGACCGAGGCAGAAGGTAGGTGGAGAGAGCAGGAGTGACGGTGAGCGCGACGATGAGAGATGCCAGGATCGAGACGATGTACGCCAATCCCAGCGGCTGGAGCATGCGGCCCTCGACGCCAGAGAGAAAGAAGAGCGGCAGGAACACCACCATGATGATCAGGGTGGCGATGACGATGCTCGCTAGGATCTCCTTGGAGGCCCCGTATGCCACTTCGCGAACGGGCCTGCGCTCGTCGGGCGCCCTATGTTGATTCTCCCGGAGGCGTCGGAACACGTTTTCCACCACGATCACTGCGTCGTCGACCAGTGCGCCGATTGCGATGGCCATGCCGCCCAGCGTCATCGTGTTGATCGTGATGTCCATGAGCTTCAGCGCCAACACGGCCATGATCAGAGAGAGCGGGATCGCCAGCACGGAAATGAAGGTGGTTCTGGCGCTCCATAGGAAGAGGAAGAGGATGACGACGACCAGGATCGCTCCGTCGCGAAGCGCCTCGATCACGTTGTCGACGGCTGTCTCGATGAAGTCGGCCTGCCGAAATATGCTCCGATTGATCTCCATGCCTGCGGGTAGGATCGACTCGATATCCGAAAGCTCCTGGTCGATCCTCTGAGTGAGCTCGAGGGTGTTCGTGTCGGGTTGCTTTTGTACGGTCAGGATGACGGCCCGTTCGGCGTTGGCCGATCCTTCTCCGAGCCGGGTAGCGGCTCCGATCCGCACGTCGGCCACATCGCCGATCGTGACCGGCGTCGCTTCCCGCACCGCGACCACAGTCTGTGCGATATCGTCGAGGTGCTGAACCCGCCCGGTCCCACGGATGAGGTACTCCTGCCCCCGCTGCATGAACACACCACCCGAGGCGTTCACGTTGGAGCCTTCAGCCGCCTGCAAAACGTCCTGAAGACTGACGTCGAAGGCGGCCAGCTTGGCTGGGCTGACCAGAACCTGATACTGTTTGACGTCCCCTCCCAGAGGAATCACTTGGGCCACGCCCGGGACCGCGAGCAGACGCCGTCGGATCGTCCAGTCGGCGACGGAACGCACATCCATGTCCGATACCGCACCTGTCCCAGTCACTGCGATCAACATGATCTCACCCATGATGGACGAGATCGGGGCAAGGACAGGGGCACCCACGCTCTCAGGAAGCCCCGATGCTACGAGCTGGAGCTTCTCGTTCACGATCTGCCTGGCACGGAAGATGTCAGTGCCCCAGTCGAACTCTACCCAGACAATGCTGATGCCCTGGGACGTGGAGGAGCGAACCCGGCGTACGCCGGTGGCGCCGTTTACGGCGGTTTCGACCGGGAAAGTAACGAGGGTTTCCACCTCCTCGGGCGCCATCCCGTGTGCTTCGGTCAGCACGGTCACCGTGGGGGCAGTCAGATCCGGGAAGACGTCCACGGGCATGCGGCCGGCCGTGATGGCTCCGGCGACCAGGAGCAGGGCAGCCGAGACCAACACGAAGAAGTGGTTGTCGATGGACCAGCGGATCAGGTTACCTAGCATCATCGACGCCCTAGTGGCTGTGGCCGCCCGCAAAGGCGCCACCGGACAAGGAGGCGAGGCGAACCTGATAGGCGCCCACGGTCACGACCCTCTCCCCGAGGTTGAGCCCAGCCAGGATTTGGGTTCGAGTCCCGTCACGGGCACCCAGCGTAAGGGCCCGACGCACAAAGGTTTCACCACCGGTCTGTACGTATGCCACTGCGGTTCCATTGTCATCGAGGATAGCGTTGTTGGGAACGGCTAACCCGTTCGCCACCCCCCCGATGGGCACGGTCGCCTGCGCCAACTGGCCGAAGGTGAAGGACCCTTTCGAGGACGCAACCTCGAAGACCACCGGCACGGTGCGAGTCTCCGGGCTCATGACGCTTCCGACCGATAGACGCCGGGAGGTCACGAATACTTGGTCCGAGTCCTCCGTCGTAAACGTGGCCCGGGCTCCCTCGGGGACACTCGTCGCCGTCGAGGCCGACATCTGCACGCGGAGCCACGCTGTCGAAGGATCCACGATGGTAAAGAGGGGCTCGCCGGCCTCCACACGGCTGCCAGGCAGAAAGCTCCGCTCCGCGACTACCCCAGAGATCGGAGCTCGCAGGCTCAAGCTGTAGTCACCGGCCGTGCCCCCACCCATGGCGTCCAGTTCGGCGCGTGCGACCTCCAGGTCATGACGGGCTTCTTCGAGGCGCGTCCGGGAAATCGCTCCGGCCTCGACAAGCCGCTCACTACGTTGGACTTCCCGCACCAGCCGCTCAACTCGGCCACGTGCCTGGGCAAAGCCGCCCTCCTGAGCGGTGGGCGCAAGAACAACCAGGATCTGTCCCTCCTGGACCGGTTCACCGACCGATGGAGCGTTGCGGTTCTTGTCGGCCGGTGCGATCCCGTCCACCAAGGCGCTCACTTGGACGAGCGCCCCATCAGGGGGAACGATCTCGCCCGGCGCCGGGACGGTCCGTTGAACCTCGTGCTCCGCTGCCGGCTCCAGCGCAAATGGAATCACCCACTGCTGCTCCTTCAGGAACGCGATCCCCCCATCCTCATCCGCATCCTCGATCGCGAGTGCCTCCTCGAGGCGGGAAAACACGGTGACCCCCGAAAGCACATGCCGGCTGTTCACTTGCGGGCTGGCGAGGGAAAGTTCTACTCGGTAGGTACCGGCCTCCCCCACCAGTGGATCGAGGAGGAAGATCCCGTCCCGGGCCGGAGCCTCCAGCAGGAAGGTCTCGACCCGGTTCTCTTCGCTCCTGAAGGTGACGGTCAGGCGTCCTGAGCGAATTGGCTGGAAGTCCTCCATATGCGAGAGGTGAATCGCCCAATTTCCGGTTTGCTGCCCGGCAACGGGGTGGGGATATTCGAGGAAGAGTTCGGTGGAGTCGTTCCACTGGGTCACCACCACCACGCCGATCTCCGGTTCCTGGACGTCGGTATCGGGGCCACCACAGGAACTGCTCGCGAGGGTGAGTCCGGCCAGGATCGACGCTCCAACCCTTCCGTCCATCATCATTCGGAGTACGGACCCAAGGCGTTTGGCGATCATCGTCCAATCTCCGGCGAGGGGATCATCGTCCGATCTCCGGCGAGGTGGTCTCAGCTTCGGGGCCGGCGTCGAATCCGCCCATGGCGCGCTCGAGGTCGTAGTACGCGATCCACAAATCGGACCGGAGCTTCGCCTCGGCGGAGTGAGCATCCCGAAGTGCCCGCGCGGCGTCCAGAAGCTCCACGAGCGCCATCTCACCAGCGTCGTACGCCACTTGGGCGATCTCCAAAAGGTCCGGATCCCCACCCAGGATGTCCTCCTCCAGAAGAGCGCTACGGAGTTGCAGGCTGCGATAGGACTCGATGGCTTTTCGCAGATCGGCCTGCACCTGCCGTCGAGTCAACTCGAGACGCTCCTCGGAAGCCCGGATCTGCGCCTCGCTGGTCGCCACGGCTCCGCCACGTCGATCGAAAAGGGGGAGGGGAACGGATAGACCGAGGAAGGCGCCACTGAAGCCGTCCGACTGGCGCTTGTACCCACCGGTGGCCGTTATGTCCGGGATACGCTCCGCACGAGCCAGTCGGCTGCCGGCCCTGGCCGCCCCCACCTCCGCGTCGGCTGCAACCAATTCGGGTCTCCGGTCGATCGCGCTCTCCAGGACGCGATCCAGGTCCAACTCGAGGGGCGGGACACCGAGTAGCTCCAGGGGGGCCACCCGGATCGTTTCCTCATTCCCCGACACCTCCCCGTCCGGGAAAATCAACAGAGCGAGGTCTCTTTGGGCGGCCGATGTGGCCAGTCCAGCCTCGGCGAGCAGATTCTCGTAGCGGACTCGCTCCACCCGGATTCGCTGTAGGCTGTAGAGCGAGATGTCCCCTTCGGCTTCCCGTATGGCGGCGTTTCGTGCACCCTGACGAAAGACCTCCGTAACTCGTTCGGTCATGGCGAGACGGTCCTCTGACAAGCCGGCTTCCACGTAGGCTCGCTTCACCTCGAAGAAGAGACTGGCGCTGTCGGCGCGCACCCGCGCCCGAGCGGCTTCCAGGGCCCATCCCGCCGCGTCCGCGCGCGCGCGCCGCTCCCCAGGGAGTGGAAAGCGCTGGGCCAGGTTCACATACGTCTCAGAGTAGTTCAGGCCATCCCGGGACAGAGGCTCGTGCGTGACGGCTACCGCAGGGTTCGGGAACGCGTTTGCCTGACGCGCGACCTCCTCAGCCTCCGCTTCCCTAGTGTGGGCGAGGCGGAGGGCTGGATTGTTCTGTAAGAAGAGTTGGAGCGCTTCATCCAGACTTACTCGGCTCGGGGCCTCTTGCGCATGTATGGCGCCGGGCCATGAGCCGAGGGCGGCGGCCAGCAAGAGCATCTTGGTCGTGTGGTTCACAAGCGTTGCTCCGGAATTGTTGTGCCGGTTCAGCACCGCCTGGGTGGGCGGCAGCCGAAACGGCTCTGATCCAGGGATGTAGGGGTGGGTGTCCGGGCGCCGGCGGGCGCTCGGAATCAGACGGGGAGAGGTGGGGCGCGTGGAGAGGCCGAGGGGGGAGCGCGTTCTCGAGGGAGGTCGAGCTCGCGGCGCACGACATCCAGTGCAATGACCACCGGAGGATCGGCGAGGGCGGTCGTTTCCGCGGGCACCGCTAGTGAGATTGGACCCGCAGGTATTCGGTCCGTCTGCTCGGTCAGGACGACCCCGTGGTCGTGGTGCTCGGGGGCGACCAACTGGTAGCTATCATCACCGGCCACTCTGTGGCTGTGGGATGGCAGGCCCGTTCCCAGTGCTCCGAGGATGAGGAGCAGAAGGCCGGACAACAGCCGTTGAGAGGGTGATCGTCGCATGGCGAGTATCATTATGGGCACGCCAGGCTGAGTCAAGCGGGGACCCATCCGCTCTGGAGTCAGCCTCCCGCCGAATCGCTGCTGGTGTCATCCCCCATCTCGTGCTTGAATCCCATGTACCAGTGCGACCCGTCGCAGAAGGGTTTGTTGCGGGATCCACCGCAGCGGCAAAGAGCTTGGCGCTCACGGGAGTCGTACGCCTCGCCATCGCCCGCTTCCACTTGCAGACCGCGTACGCTGTAGGGCGCATCTTTTGCCACGGTGATACTAGGCCCCTCGGGGTGCTCGACAGGCTCGGGAGAGCCTGGCATCGAGTAGCTCAGAGCCCCGGACGGGCACAAGCTCACCACCCGGATGATCTCGTCGGCCTCGGCTCCGTTTGGATCGATCCACGGCTCAACGCCCAACTTGAACACTGCACTCAGCTTATCCGTGCACACCCCGGCGTGGGCACAGCGGCTGCGATCGTCGTGAATCGTGACGCCCTCAGCCGCGTACTTCTGAGCTCGATCCGCTGCGGTGTCTTTGCTGGCAAACTCCTGACCGTTGAAGTTGTTGCTCTTGTGCGTCCCGTCGCAAAACGGTTTTCGGCTGGATCCCCCACAGCGACAGAGGGAATACGCCGGCGGAGCCTCGATGGCGCCGCCCTCGTGATCGAGGATCGGCACTCCTCCCTCCACCCGGTAGGGACCGCCGGTCAGCACACGGATTTTCTGCTCGTTCGTCGCGTCAGCCATTCTTCTGCTCCATGTACACCCCTGCCGTGGATAGTAGGAACCCAATCACAAGTGGCGGGACGGCACCCAGGCCGCCTTCCTCTTCTTCAACAATAGCGGCCCCGTCAACGCTTCGCGTAACTCGGCTCCCCAAGGGTGATCGAAGGGGGTCGTGCGATCACCCTTCTAGATCCTCGCCTGCACGGTGTAGAGTTGGTGGTAGCGCCCGTCGATTTCGATCAGCTCGTCATGGTGCCCACGCTCGACGATCTCGCCGTCTTCGATGACCAAGATGAGATCGGCCCGCTGAATGGTCGAGAGACGGTGGGCGATGACCACGGTCGTGCGATCCTGGAGAAGTCCACCCAGACTCTGCTGGATGAGCGCTTCGCTCTCCGTGTCGAGGCTGGACGTGGCTTCGTCGAGTAGCAGCACGCGTGGATCGGACAGTAGCGCCCGGGCGATGGTGACACGCTGGCGTTGGCCTCCCGACAACTTGACCCCCCGCTCACCGATGACCGTGTCGAGACCATCGGGGAAACGATCGGTGAACTCCGTGACGTAGGCCTGCTCGGCCGCATCCTGAAGCTCCGCGTCCGTGGCACCGGGCCGTGCGAAAAGAAGGTTTTCACGGATCGTGCCGTCGAAGAGGAAGTCGTCCTGCAGTACCAGGCCGAGTTGTGATCGGTAGCTCGACAGCTTTACCGTGGCCAGGTCGATGCCGTCCATCAGGACCCTGCCGGCATCCGGCGTAAGGAATGTCGCGGCCAGTCCGGCGAGCGTCGACTTACCCGATCCCGAGCTGCCTACGAGCGCGATGACCGTACCCGGCTCGGCGTCGAAGTTGATGCCGCGGAGCACGGGTTTGTCTTCTTCGTAGGCGAAGCTGACGTCCTCGAACACGAGATGCCCCTCGACGCTGGGCATCGTTCCGGTACGTCGGGGATCGTCGTCCTCGGCGGGCCAGGAGAGGATCTCCGCCGTCCTATCGAGACCCGCGAACGCCTCCGTCATTTGGGTCCCGATGTTGGCCATCTGCACGATCGGTGCGATCAGAAATCCCATGAACAGCGTGAACGAGAAAAGATCGCCCAGCGTCATGGATCCCTGAAGGATCTGCCGGCCACCGTACCCCATGATGAGCACGCTCGCGGTGCCGATGAAAAACGTGCCGAGGCTCGTGACGGTGCTCGACGTGGTCAGCGTCTGCTTGACGTTCTGGAAGATGCGCAGCACCCCGGCCTCGAAGATCTCGCCCTCCTTCTCGATCGCATGAAAACCCTTGATGACGCGAATTCCCCCGAGGGCCTCCGTAAGCCGCCCTGTCACCTCCGCGCGCAGTTCGCCGCGTTCGCGGAACGCCGGACGCAGCGTCTGAAACGCCCGGATGGATACGAAGCCGAACAGCCCCAACGGGACGAGGACGAGAAGCGTCATCACGAAGTCGATGCGCGCGAGGAATGTGAACGCCACGATCGCGGTGATGGTGCCCCCGACCAGTTGAACCAGGCCGGTGCCCACGAGATTACGGACCCCTTCGACATCGTTCATGATGCGGGAGACCAACTCTCCGGTTTTCACGCTGTCGAAAAATCGCACGGGCAGGGTGAGTACATGCCGCTGCACCTGGGAGCGGAGTTGGGCGATCAGGTGTTGCGCTTCGACGCTCAGGAGGAGCGTGAGCAGGTAGGCGGTACCCGCCTGAACGATTACGGCGACCACCAAGAGTCCCAGTAGCCTGAAGAGCAGGTCGAACTGACCCTGGCCGAGTACGTCGTCGACCAGGTACTTGGTCGAGGCCGGAAGCACCAGCCCGCTGAGCCGATTGAGAAGTATCAGGAGGAGGCCGAGCGCGATGAGTTTTCGGCGGGGCCAGATGATCTCTCGAAAGGCGTGCTGGAGGCTGTTCCCGGTGACTTTGGTACGCTTGGCCAAAAGCTTAGAATCCCGTGAGTAGTGTCACGCCACACGAAGGCAATGAATGATCGCGCACTTCATGCTCAGAGGTTATAGTCCTGTAGAATCATCATGTCGAGCGATCATGGAGATTTGATCGGCCAATCCTGGCGCATCCTCGGCTCGCCGTCTGGCGGCGGCCACACTGATCTCGGCTGTTCGCCGGGTCCAGCGGCGTCACGAGACGCGGTACCGGGAGCCCTCGTCGGTTCGGAGGCTTGTCGGGAATGCCACCGCAGAGATCCGGTAAGCCAATAGAGAGATTCACCCAAAGAAACGAAGATGAGATGCACCAACACGGCGCTGTAAAACTGATCGGTCTGGCGGGATCACTGTTCACCGTGATGGTGGTAGCAGGGCTGATGCTCGCAGCCACCGATCAACCTACTGAGTTTACGGGCCAGGTGTTGAGCGCTTCTGGCGCTTTGGTCGTCGGCGGCGAGGCCACTAATCCCGGCCATCCCGTTGTCGGCGCAACGGTCCATCTAGTCCCGATCACGGCGCTTGACGTCACCACGCGAATGACTGCCAGTGCCATCTATGCTCCACCATACCCTGCAGAACTCTATGACGAACCGCTGGAGGACGCTATTCGACTAGGAGGAACAGGCTTTCCGCAAGCCACGACGGACTCGCAAGGCGAGTTCGTCATAACTAGTGTGCCCGACGGCAAGTTCTTCATTCATGTAACACCCGCCACAGGAGATACCGAGCACCTCCCCGGTGGGGACCAGAGCAGAAGAAGCTATCCAGCCGAATTGTTGCGCGGTGAATCGAGGACCATCAGGATCTCGAGCAGTCCTTCTCCGGCTGCCGTGGCGGTCGGAAGCTCGAGTTGTATGACATGCCATCAGGATGAAAGACACTGGCAACAAACCGCCCACAAAATCGGTTGGACCGTACCGGGAGCTCCCGGGCCGATGCAGGACTTCTCGAGACACCCGGACTACTTCGACGCACTCGAATCATTCCCCGAGGCGGACAATTACGAGAGCGGAACGCACCTGGAGCTGGGGGATTACGATGCCCGGAGGAACAACGACAAATTCAAGTTGAGAGGATTTGGCGATTCTCGGCTGCCGATCGAGACGACCTATGCCGATGTCTATTTGTGGAAGAACAATGACGACGGCAAGTACTACATCACGATGGTGAACAGCCTCAACCCGACGGACCCCAATAGCCCAGCCCACCTGGAGATAAAGCTCCTATACGGCGGGGCGGTTCACGACCAGCGGTACATCGTCTCAGTTCCTCCGGGCCTAGGATCTCGGCTGGGATGGTATACCCTGCTTCGGTATAACATGACCGGGCGTGACAACAGGTTGAACAGAGCGCGGCGAGTTTGGCACGACTACAAGTTCTACCTCTGGTGGGCCCCTGGTGAGGACGCCCAATACGGGACTTCCGACGATTTGATCAAGGCTCCGCCGGTCAACACGAATACCGTTCAGACCATGTGCGCCAGCTGTCATCTAACGGGCTGGGAACGGTATGAAGACGAGGCCACCGGCCAGTTTCTGGTACGAGCCGTGAATGATCCCGGTGGCGCGATGAACATAGACGATGACCCCGAGATGGACGAGATCAATATCGGCTGCGAAAATTGCCACGGCCCCGGGTCGGAGCATGTGGCCAACGAAGGAAGATCCCGCTTTATCGTCAACCCCAAGTTTCTTTCGGCAGAGCGGTCCAGTGTGGTCTGCGGCAGGTGCCACGACAGACGACAAGGGTATGGCGGAGAAATCGTGGGTTACACACAAGCTCTCAGCATGGCAGGAGAGCTCGCGAGGCCGGGAATAAGCCGCCACGCACTAATTACGGAGTATACCGACCCGATCAAAAAGGGGCCTACCGTGCAAGGTCCTGGAAGAGAGAACAACATCTGGCCTGACGATATCCACTCGAGCAAACCTCACCAGCAGTATTCGGATTTCCTGAAGTCGAAGATGTACAGAAACGATCGATTGCTGGTCACCTGCTCGGACTGCCATGACATGCATGGTGGCACACCGTACTCACGCTCGCTGATTCACGACCCCGATGACTCCAGCTCCCCTCTGTGCCAGAGATGTCACCGTGTAGACATTCTGTCTCATATGGAAACGGAATTGAACGCGAAGATGAAGGGCGATCTGACACGCTGTATCGACTGTCATATGCCTGGAACAGCCAATACCGGGGGCATCGCAGGCAATTTTGGCAGGATGATAGAGACGCCTCCATATGCCCATGCGGCCGACGAAGAGAATAACGCCTACTGGGAAGGCGCCATAAAATCGCATGTATTCGATGTGCCCTTGAAAACAAACGTTGGGGTCGACGGGGTGTTGCCGGGCAGGGCGATGCCCATTCCTTACACAGGCGCCTGCGGGACTTGCCATATTGTGAACGAGTTACCGTTCAGATAATAGGCATGGCGGATGGGAGGGTAACATGGTCGTGAAGACCCGCAGGCTCATTGCACTCGTAGGTCTTGGCGTCGGTGTGCTCGTGGCGGCGCCGGGAGAGGCCCAGGAGGGTGAGGGGTGCAAATTCCTGTGCGTACCGGAGCTGAAGATCGAGCCTACGCTCACCTTCGAAAATCTCGGAAACCGGGCGCGGGTCGAGGTCGCTGGGATCGTACAGGAGACGGCGCGAGAGACCGTCTTCGAGCTGATCTTCGCGTTGGAGGTACCCACCGAGATCCCGCGAGTAGGGCTGAGCTTCGAGTTGATCGTCGCCGCCTTCGCGAGTACCTCCGAGCACCCGTTTACGGGCGCCACGGCGGCGGGGTTGGGCCGGGACGACATCCGCGACAACGTGGTAGAAATCGAAAGCGAGCTCAACCTGGATCTGGTCGACTCCGATCAGACGGGGGGTTGGCTGTCGTCCCACTTTGACATCGTCGACAAGTTCAGTCCGGGTGAACGGCCGGACGCCGCCAGCGTTTATACGCACAAGCTCGACTTGGAGTTGGATACCGCGTTCCACCTCTTCAATTGGCTGCCCGAGGGTCGCTGGCTACGGAACGCGGAACTGGAGCTCTCTATCGACTACCTCGCGACGGGTTTGCCGAGGGCGGGCGACCTGATCGGGGACGAGCTCTTTCTCGACGATGCGAGCCCCTGGTCGCTCTCCCTCGTTATCGTGCTTCCATTGGCTCCACTGGATCCGTGAGGGCATTTGGTGCGCCTGGGCAGATAGGGGGTCGCGGCCATCACTCCGGGGTCACCGACCAGTCGAAGTGGCTGTGGAGGGCATGTGTGCCGTTGTTCCTCACCGCGATTTCGCCGTCGTCGTACGTCGTGTCGCCCTGTGCGATCACCTGAGTGGAAGCGTGAACTTGATTGAACATATTTCTGAAGGTAACGGGCTGCTTCCGGTCCCACCCTCGGATGTTTTCGATCGTACTCTCCAGAAGCCCCTCGACCACGACCCGCTTCACCGCATCCTCGTCGGTGATCTCGATGGGAAGCGTACGGGTGGGCAGCCGTCGTTCGACGAAACCATCGAGTAGCTCCCAGGGTCCGCCTGCGCGCCCCGTGAGGATGGTTTCCACAGAAGATCGTTGCGCCTGGGAAGCACGCGCGTCGATGATGACGGTTTCGGTCCAACCGCCAGAGATCATGTGTTGTGGACAGTCATATCCGATGACGGCGGTTACGCCCGTGAGGTCCACGGCGCCGTACGAGCCCTCATCGAAGCGCATCGCCCAATAGCCGATGCAGCGCTCATGGGTACATTTGTTCGAGAAGTGGACGTGACCCGGACAAACCACCTGGCAGTTGCAGTTCTCGAACAGGAGGCCCTTGGCCCACCAAGCGGGGAAAGGTGCGCTGGATTCGGTCATCTCGCTGCCAGGCCTCTTCATCTACGGCTTCACCAGCTCACACGCAGACCGGTCGTCGAAGCGACGCCGGCGTATGCCCCACCATCCTGGGCACTGTCGTTCATATCTGCGAACTGTAGACCGCTCTGCAATTTCAGCTTGTGGCCGTAGAAGTAGTAATTGACCCCTACGTAGAACTCGTTGTAGCGATCCCCACGACCAGCCGTCACCTGACTCTCGTATCGCGCCAAGCGGACACCGTTGGCATCTTTACTGCGGAGGTAGGTGTGGCGGCCAGCAACCTGGAGGCGAGAGGTAAGGTTAAAGAACGGCATCGTCATCACACCCCACAAGTCGCTCTGGGCCATGTAACCAGACCCCGTGGAGAAATCAGCCTGGAAACCCCACCGATCGACCTCGAACCTGAAGTTCACGGAAGCCACGTGCTGAAGCTGTAGTGTGAAAGTGTTGTTCGAATCAGGATCCTGATATACGTAGTCTCCTCTCAGCCGCGCGTCTTCAACTCCAAGAGCCTCGGAGAAGTCGTAGCCAAGGGACAGGAGCCCAAAAGCACTCCCGTTGAACTCACCAAACCACCGATTCTCTTTGCCTCCAGTGTAAACGCCCAACTGGTAAACCCAGTTCGAGTGCCCGCCCGAAGCGCTTACGCCGGGGATGTACTCCTCGGGAAACCACATGTTGTTGGCGAGATTGCTGCGATCTATGGTCAGAAGCTCCTTTGACGAGGTCGACCCGTCCATGGTGAATGAAACTCCTTGCTTACCGACCGTCAGCGCGAAGAATTCGCTCGCCTCCCATTCGACATAAGTATCTGTGAGCCTCTTGTAGAACGGGTCTCTTTCCTGAGGATTGAAGTCGGCCTCCACGTGGACGGTGAGCTGATGGAACAACTCTGATCGCACGCCGAGCCGCATACGTCGGACATTCCATTCCTCGTGCGTTCCCTGGTCTGCGTCGATGGCCGAAAACTCGTACTGAAACCTTCCGCTGAAGAGCACGCTCTGAACCGTCTCGTTCTGGTCGTTGCGGTGCCACTCGGCGAACTTCCAGATGTCATCGTAGGTTGACTGTGACGTGGCCTGCTCGGGTGCGGTCAGCGCCAATAATCCGGTCACAGTGATGGCGAAAACGCTACAAGTCCGATTGAATCTCACGCGCTGCTCCCCTTGAAATCTGAAGAGCCGTCCGGGCCCTACACGCTGATCTCGTGAGCTTCCCCGGCACCTTGCGGCACGCGGATGACTTCGACCAGCTCCGCGATCCGGGGCGGCGGCGCAGGCGTGAACCAGGAGACCATGATCGCAACCATGAAGTTCACGAGCATACCCAGGGTGCCGATCCCTTCGGGCGAGATGCCGAACCACCAGTACTCGGCAGTGTTCGCGCTCGGGTTGATGAACTTGAAGTAAACGATGTACGAGGCTGTGAGCGTAATGCCTGCGATCATCCCCAGAATGGCTCCTTCGCGGTTCATGCGCTTGGAGAAAATCCCCATGATGATGGCCGGGAAGAAGGAAGCCGCCGCGAGCCCGAACGCGAACGCGACGACCTCTGCGACGAATCCTGGCGGATTGATCCCGAGGTAGCCCGCCACCATCACGGCGAGCCCGGCGCTGACGCGGGCCGCGATGAGCTCTCCGCGTTCTGTGATGTCCGGCTTGAAGCTGCGCTTGAGAAGGTCGTGGCTCACCGCGGCTGAAACCACGAGGAGCAGTCCGGCGGCTGTGGACAAGGCGGCGGCCAGCCCGCCGGCCGCCACCAGGCCGATGACCCAGTTGGGTAGGCCCGAGATTTCCGGGTTGGCCAGGACTATGATGTCCTGATCGATGGTGAGCTCGTTCTCGATCGGAGCCCCTGATGCGTCCCGCGCCCCCGGACCGACGTATTGAATGATGCCATCCTCGTTCCGGTCATCGAACGAGATCAGCCCCGTTGCCTCCCAGGTCGAGAACCATTCGGGCATCTCCGAGTACGGCTGCTCCGACACCGTGTTCAGCAGGTTGGTCCGCGCGAAGACGGCAACGGCGGGCGCAGCCGTGTAAAGCATGGCGATGAACACCAGCGCAAAGCCGACGCTGATGCGGGCGTCCCTCACCCTGGGCACGGTGTAGAATCGGATGATCACGTGTGGGAGACCGGCGGTACCCACCATGAGGGCGGCCGTAATGAAGAAGACGTCGATCGTGGATTTTTCGCCGGATGTATACGCAGCGAAGCCCAGCTCGCGGTGCAGATCGTTCAGACGGTCGAGCAGGAAGGTTCCGCTCGTTTGGTCCACTCCGCCGAATCCAATTTGAGGGACGACGTTGCCGGTGATCAGGAGCGAGAGGAAGATCGCTGGCACCAGATAGGCGAAGATCAAGACGCAGTACTGTGCGACCTGCGTATAGGTGATGCCCTTCATCCCGCCCAGGACGGCGTAGAAGAAAACGATACCCATGCCGATGAACACCCCGATCTCGATGGGTACCTCGAGGAAGCGGCTGAAGACGATCCCCACGCCGCGCATCTGGCCGGCCACATAGGTAAAGGACACGAAGATGGCGCACACCACCGCCACGATGCGTGCTGTTTGCGAATAGTATCGGTCCCCTACGAAATCGGGCACCGTGTAGGCACCGAACTTCCGGAGGTAGGGGGCGAGAAGAAGCGCCAGGAGTACGTACCCGCCGGTCCACCCCATGAGGTACACCGACCCGTCATAGCCCCGGAAGGAGATGAGCCCTGCCATGGAGATGAACGACGCCGCCGACATCCAGTCCGCCGCAGTGGCCATGCCGTTCGCCAGGGGTGAAACCCCGGTCCCCGCGACGTAGAACTCGCTCGTGGAGTGCGCCCGGGACCAGATGGCGATGCCGATGTAGAGGGCGAAGGAAAGCCCCACCAATACGAAGGTCCAGGCTTGGACGTTCATCGTGCGCCGATCACTCGGCGTCCTCGTCGACTCCAAACTCGCGGTCGAGGCGGTTCATGAGGAACACGTACACGAAAATCAAGACCACGAACACGTAGATGGAGCCCTGTTGCGCGAACCAGAAGCCGAGTGGGAAGCCGGTTCCCGGCAGGCGGATACGGTTCAACGGCTCGACGAAGAGGATGCCCGCGCCGTATGAAATCACGAACCATACGACCAGCAACATGCCCACGTACGTGAGATTCTTGCGCCAGTAGCCTTCATTGGAGACGGCGCGACGGTCAGGCGGGAGTGTCATGGCGGGGGTACTTTGGCGGCTCGACCACGGTGTGGCAAGCGGGTCGCCAGCCAAGATGAAGCGTTTGCCGTGGCGCGAGAGGCGGCCATATTGAGCTATGACCGAATTCTTACCACTCGTTCTCCTTTTCCTTTTTGGGGGATTTGCGGCTGTTTCCGCGCTGTTGAAGAGCCGCGCCCGATTGAAGGCGCCGTTAGGCGTAGGCCTCACAGTGCTGGAGGGAATCTCTGGGATGGTGTTGATGGGGGCCTCCCTCCCCATGTCGGGATCCTTGGAGACGGCCTCCCGGATCGGCATCGTTACCGCGGTGTTGGTGGGAGTTTCGTCCGCGGTCCACCTGGTGAAAATCCGTGATCGTGGCCGAGATCTCGAGGCGTCGGAGGGGAAGCGGCTCTCTGCCGCCATCGGTTATCAGACAGGGGATGACCCGAGCGTGATCGGAGCGGAGCCCTCGGACGTGGATGACTCGACGCACCCGGGAGATCCTGATGATAACCCCGGGGATACCCTCAGTTAAATCGCAATAAGGCCGGAGACACCGCCAGGCTGCGTAAGATTTAGCTTGTAGGCTGGCTTCTGGGTGGGGAATATTGAAGGACATGAAAAATTTCTCCACGCCCCTGCGTCGGGCCGGCTTAGAGATCGCGGCTTTTTCTTCGTGGTCTTGTTTCAGGAGTTGGCGCTGATTCGTTGGCTTCCGGTGCAGGTCAGGGTCATCGCCTACTTCCCGAATCTCATCCTGATCAGCTCCTTTCTCGGGTTGGGAATCGGGGCCCTGAGAGGAAGAAAGAAGTCGATGCTCTGGCTTTGGCCGCTCACGCTGGCGGTAGTCGTCGCGGTGGCGATGGGTTTGAGCAAGATCGCCTTCACCGCCGACTCGGTGAGCGAGCATCTCTGGCTGCTCTACTACGACCTCGGACCGGAGGCCATCGTCGTCGATGGAGTCCGCCTGCCCATCATTCTGCTCTTCGTACTTTCGGCGGCTTCCTTCGTGCCGCTGGGACAGTTCGTCGGTCAGCGGCTCGATCGTTTCCGTCGCGAGTCGAGTTCTCTCTGGGGCTACAGCCTCGATCTGCTCGGGTCCCTCCTCGGAGTCATCGCGTTCGCCGTGGTTTCGTTCATCGGCGCGTGGCCGGTCACGTGGTTCGCCCTGATCGGGCTCGTAGGGCTGTTGGTGATCGCGGGCAAGAAGCGGCTTTGGGCGTATTACGGCGTCGTGATGATCGCCATCGTGGTGGCGGTGCAGGCAACCGAGCCGGCGACGGATTACAGTCCGTATTACGCCCTGGCCACCGTACCTACACCTGAGGAGCCCGGGTTTGCAGTGATCGCCAACGGCTCCATCCATCAGCGTGCGCTGAACCTGGTACAACCTCCCTCCGGGGATGACGGCGAGTACTGGCTGACCCGTACAGGATACCACCTACCTGTCCGGCAGATGGCGGGCCCAAAAGGCAGGGCGCTCGTCCTGGGAGCGGGCACCGGCAACGACGTGGCGATGTTGCTCGACGAGGGATTCTTGGAGGTTCACGCCGTCGAGATCGATCCGATTATTCTCCAGATGGGGCGCGACCACCCGAACCGCCCGTACGACTCGGACAGGGTCACGGTGTTCAATCAGGATGGGCGCGCCTTTTTGAGGGACACGGAATACCGATACGACCTGATCGTATTCGGGACTCTGGACTCGATGACCCGTTTGTCTGCCCTCTCGAGCGTGCGTCTCGATAACTTCGTTTATACGAGGGAGGCGATCGAAGCCGCCGCCTCACGCCTGACTCCCGAAGGGGGGCTCGTCCTGTATTTCATGATCGGGGACAGTTACATCGGCGATCATCTCACTGGCATCCTTGCTAGTACTTTCGACGCTCTTCCAGCGGTTCATTTCACCAACTATGCCCTCTTCAATACGATCTTCGCGTCAGGGCCCGCCTTTGCCCATCTTTCGCAGCCGACGCCCGAGGCGGTTGACGAATACTACAACGTGACCCTCCCGTCGCTCGATCTTCCCACCGACGATTGGCCTTTTCTGTACCTTCCGAAAAGGGGGGTCGGCGGGTTCTACTTGTCGCTCATGGCCACTTTCCTCGCCATCGCCGTCGTCGGGATCCTGGTGAGTTCCCGTGAGCTGCGCGAAGGGCTGCTCAAGCGGGGCGAGGTAGACTGGGAGATGTTTCTCTTCGGTCTCGCATTTCTCCTGATCGAGACCAAGTTCGTGACCACGATGAATCTGGTGTGGGGGGCCACATGGCTCACGAGCGCGGTCGTATTCGGGGCCATTCTGGCCATGATCTTGATTGGCACCGTGCTCATGGAGTTGCGCCCCCTTCCCTGGGCTTGGGCAGCCGCCGGGCTCGTTCTTGCGCTGTTCGCCACCTACCTGGTTCCGACAGAAGCCTTGGCCGGACGCTCAACGGCCGTTCGTCTGTTGCTGTCTGTTCTTATGGTCGGAGGCCCGATTTTCTTCGCCTCCGTATGCTTCGCGCTGCGCTTCCGGGTGCGTCCGGCGGCGGACATCGCCTTCGGGTGGAACCTACTGGGTGCGGTGGCTGGGGGGCTTTTGGAGTTCTTCTCGATGTCATTGGGCCTCAAGGCGTTGACGCTGATCGCGATCGTAGCCTACCTCAGCGCCTTCCTGATCCGCTCGCGGATGTCAGGCCCTCAGGTCGCTGAGGCGGCGGCGAACCGTGACGCTCAGCCCCACGTTCTTGCAGAGGTCCGCTAGGCTACTTCTTCATCTAGAGTACTTCTTCATCAGCCTTCTGCGTCCAGCAACGCCATCACCAGCCCGCTTCGGACCTTCGGCTCGAACCAGGTCGATTTTGGTGGCATTTGCCGGTTCTGGCGGCACACCTCGATGAATTCGTCCATCGTCACCGCGGGGAGCGTTACCGCGTAGGCCGCCCGTCCCTGGTCGACCTCCCCTTGTAGCCAGGCGGCGTCCTTATTGGCACCGACAAAGGTGAGACGGTCGTCGGCAGCGTCGGCAATCCCGAAGACGTGCGCGAAGAGATTCTTCTGGACGATGCCGTAGTCGATGGCTTCTGCCGCGTCGTCCGGATCGAACGTCCCGGGAAGCGGCTGGAGGCGTAGCCAGCCGCGCTCCGGGGTGTAGAGTCCGATGTCATGAGTCTCGGTGGGCTGGTAGAAGTCCGCCACGGCGGGGGAATCGAGTCCGAACCTCTCCCCGATTCCAGCAGTCAGCCGATCCGTCGGAAGCGCTGAGGTGTGCACGAGCCGATTGTACGGCCGGATACCCATCGTGCGGGCGGGAAAAAAGACGCTCAGGAAATACTCGTATCCGAGCATCGCCGCGGCGGCGCTCCGGTGATTCCCGTCCGCAACGTACGCGTGCGGCTCTTTCGCGAGGAGTGCTTGCAAGCGCTGGATGGCCTGCTCGTCGCTGACGATCCACACACGGTGCCGGTTCGTGTGTTGATCGAGCACCTCGAAGTCCGGTGGAGTGCCTGATGCGTGTGCCTCCAGGTGACTCTGGAGCTCGCCCGACACGTCATCCACGCCGTTATTCACCATGCCGATGATCGTACGGGTGGCCTGGATGAGGTCGGCCCGGCCGCGTGCCTTGGCTTCACGGACTCCCTCGTTCCGGATGATGGTCCCGGTGGGGGTCCTCTCAGTCCGGATCTCGTCGGTCCGAGCCATGCCGCCCAGACCGATCTGCCGCACGTCCGGGCGACTGGGGTCTTCGATCTCGTAGACCCAGAGGATGTCGCGTATCTCTTCCGTCAGCTCGCTCGCTTTGAGCTCCTCCATCTGGATGCGCGCCTGGGCCAGCGCACCCTGGGAATCGCGGACCCCGATCGTTTCGAGCGAATTCGCGTGGCAATGAGCCATAGTCACGCGCAGCACACTCATGGGATTGTCCTGAAGGAGATCCCAAATCTCGTGATCCCCCTGGAACTCGTCGTAGTTCGGAGCGCTGACGCGCGCGGCCGCCGCCGAATCGATGGGGACGAGGGCGCGGTGGACCGGGGTGATCGTGATCAAGAGATGGGCGACCCGTTGTGGGGCCTTCTTGCAGAGGGTTTGACGGAACGGGCTCCAGTCGTCGAGAGGCGAAAGATAACGCTGAAATCCGGCCCGTGTGCTCTGCAATGGTTCTCGGCGGAGTCCCGACCCGCCCATCCCCTGATGCGGAGGCCCTCGGGACGAGGGGTATCAACTTTCGGGCGTCAAAGCCGGGTTAGGGCGTCTGAGGGAGGCCTCTAGTACGCCCCCGGGTCCGGCCCGCTCCTCCCATCCCCGACCCTCACCAAGCGTACGCGAGCCTTTCCGAACATCTCCTGGAGCGCCTCTATCGTTTCGCGGCTGGGGTCCGCCTTGAGTGTCCGCGACCGAAGGATCGGGGCCGCGACCCCGTTGTCGCTGCCCAGGAGGAGCTCGACCGGGGCCGTTCCGGGGTGGGCGACCAGAATCTCCTTGGCTCGGGCGAACACGTCGTCGTCCAGTTCGGCGCCAATCGGCAACTCGATCTGAAGGGCCAACTGGCCGCTGTTGGCGACGCCCTCGAGCAGGAGGGCATCGTCGAGGAAAATCGGCGGGTCTTCCTCGTCACGCTCCCGTCCGCTCACCTTCCCGGAAATGAGCACCACGGCGTCCTGTTGAAGGGTTTCCTTGTACTTCTGCCAGTTCTCCTTGAACGCAAGGATGATGGCCGTGCCGTGAAAGTCCTCGACCGTGATCTTACCCCATTCAGAGCTGTCTCGGCGTGAGATCTGCCGCTGCACCTTGGTCACCACGCAGGCCAGGTCGAGCGGCCGGCCGAGATGGTCCTTCAAGTTCGCAGTGTTCACGTAATCGAAGGCCCGCACGACCTCTGCATACCGATCGAGCGGGTGGCCGGAAATGAAAAAGCCCAGGGCTTCCTTCTCTCTCTTCAACCGTTCATGCTCTGGCCACTTTGGGATGTTCGGAAGGCCCGGGTCCTTGCGCTCGAGGGCCGCGTCTCCGGTGCCGAAGAGAGAGGCTTGGCCGGCTTCTTCTTCGGCTTTTCGGGCGCTGATCTCCGAGTAGGCGGTATCGAGCCCTGCGAGGAGTTGCGACCGGTACCCGAACGAGTCCAATGCTCCCGCCGTGATAAGGGCCTCGACGGCACGTTTGTTCAAGCTCCGAAGATCGACACGCTCCAAGAACTCGAACATCGCCGTGAAAGGCCCGTCCGAGTCCCGTGCGGTGAGGATCGACTTGACCGCGCTCGAGCCCACGCCACGAATGGCGCCCAGACCGAACCTGATGTGGGTCTCACCGACCGCCGTGAACTTCCAGCCCGACTCGTTCACGTCGGGCGGGAGGACCTGGATGCTATCGACCAGTCTCGGTAAGTAGCGCGGTAGTTCCCGGCACTCTCCGATGTACTTGACCACGTCGTCGGTGTTGGACACGACCGCCGAGAGCATGGCCGCCATGAACTCGGCGGGGTAGTGAGCCTTCAACCATGCGGTGTGATAGGCGATCACCGAGTACGCGGCGGCATGTGAGAGGTTGAAGCCGTACCGTCCGAAGGTCTCGATCTGCTCGGCGAGGCTCTCCGCCGTCTTCTTCTCCACGCCTCGCGCGACGGCCTTCGTGACGAACTGCCGGAGCTCCTCTCGGATGAGTGACACGATCTTCTTGCCCATCGCCATCCGGAGCACATCGGCCTCGGCCATGTCATAGCCGCCCAGGATGTTGGCGATCCGCATCACCTGCTCCTGGTACACGATGATGCCGTAGGTCCGCTCGAGGACCGGCTGGAGGTCGGGATGGTCGTAGCTGACCTCCTCCTGTCCTAGCTTCCGCCGGATGTAAGCGTCTGTCATTCCCGTGTCGAGCGGACCGGGGCGGATCAAGGCGTTGGTGGCCACAAGGTCGTCGAAACGGTCGCAGCGCATGGCCCTGAGCTTTTCGATCGCCAACTTCGACTCGAACTGGAACACCCCCGACGTTCCACCGTTTGCGAGCATCTTGTATACGGCGGGGTCGTCCAAGGGAACGTCGTCCATGGACTCGAAGACGGTGCCGGACTCGGGGTGCCTCAACTCGCCTATCCTGGCCACGATCGCCTCCACAGCGTCGTGGATGACCGTGAGCGTCTTGAGGCCCAGGAAATCTATCTTGAGCATTCCTGCGTCCTCGAGGCATTTCATGTCGTACTGCGTGACGTACATGGCCTCGGAGGTGTCTCCGTTCGCGCCGTTCTTTCCGGTCTGGATGCATACCGGCACGTAGTCGTCCAGCGGGCCCGGCGCGATCACGACGCCCGCGGCGTGTACCGACGAGTGCCGGGAAAGACCCTCGAGCGTCATGGAGTAGTCGAAGAGCTGCTTGTATCGGCCCCCCTCCTCGTACAGATCCTTCACCTCCTTGAGTTTCTTGATCGCCTCTTCGACGGTGAAGGATTGGCCTGGAGCGTTGGGAATCATCTTCGCGATGCGGTCGGTCTCGGACGGCTCCATCCCCAGGGTTCGACCTACGTCACGGATCACCGCGCGGGACTTCATGGTCCCGAACGTGATGATCTGCCCGACCGCGTTCTTTCCGTATTTTTCCTTCACGTACTCGATGACCTCGCCCCGCCGTTCATAGCAGAAGTCGACGTCGATATCCGGCATCGAGATCCGCTCGGGATACAGAAAACGCTCGAAGAGGAGGTTGAAGGCCAGGGGATCGATGTTCGTGATCCAGAGCGAATAAGCGACGATCGAGCCCGCGGCCGACCCCCGGCCCGGACCCACCGGAATGCCGTGGCGACGAGCCCAGTCGATGAAGTCCCAAGTGATCAGGATATAGCCGGCATACCCCGTCTCGGTGATGACCCCCAACTCGTAGTCTAGGCGTTCTCTAACGGCCTCGGGAAGGGGGTCTCCATACCGCCGTTTCGCACCCTCCGTAGCCAGAAACACTAGGTATTCGTTCTCGTCGACGTGGTCGTCGGGAAGCGGGAACGCGGGCAAGTGGTACGTCTTCTCGAAGCCGAGGTTCACGCCGTCGGCGATCTTCAGGGTGTTTTCGAGGACGTCGGGCCGATCCGGGAATCGTTCGGCGATCTCCGGCGCGCTCTTGAAGTAGAGGCCTTTGTCGTATCGCATTCGGTTGGTGTCGTTTCGGTCCTTTCCGAGACCGATACAGAGCAGGACGTCGTGTGCTTCGTGATCCTCCACCTGAAGAAAGTGCGCGTCGTTGGTCGCGATCACCGGGAGGCCCATCTCCTCGGAGAGCTTGAAGATTTTCTCGTTGAGCTCCGACTGCCCCTCTGAGTCGTGGGCTTGGACCTCCAGGTAGTACCGGTCCTCGAAGAGGTTGGCATACCAGCCAGCCGCCTCGCGGGCGCCCTCCCAGTTATCTGCCGAGAGGTGACGCGCGACTTCTCCGGCCAGACACGCCGAGCTGACGACGAGGCCCCCGGCGTGGGCCGCCAGAACCTCCCGATCCACCCTCGGCTTGTGGTAGAAACCCTCCGTGTACCCGATCGAGGACAGCTTCACCAGGTTCTTATAGCCCTCCATATCCCGCGCGAGGATCACTAGGTGGTAGTAGGCTCGCTCTCCCTGACCGGCCTTGGAGCGGTCCCGTCGATCACCCGGCGCCACGTACGCCTCCATTCCGATGATCGGCTTGATGCCCTCCTTCTTGGCCAGCTTGTGGAAGGCCCAGGCGCCGAAGAGACAACCATGGTCGGTGAGGGCAAGGCCGGGCATCTCGAATTCCTTGGCCCGGTGGACGAGGTCGGTGAGGCGGTTGGCTCCGTCGAGGAGCGAGTATTCGGAGTGTGTGTGCAGGTGGACGAAGCTCACGAGTGCTCGGTCTAAGACGCCTGTTGGAGATGGGAACTCGGCCCCCCGGTGGAGTCCGAAAAGGCCTATCCTTTTCCCATTCTACACACCCGCGCTACGGCCGACAAATTTACTCGATCACCCAGGTGTATTTGTCCCCGGAGTTCCATTTCGGTGAAGCCAGCATTTCCAGTGCCGTGCGTCCGAGAATCGAGTCCGACGTGATCAGGGTGACCCCGATCATGAAGGGCGATCCGCCCCAATTGTCGAAGTCCAGGGTGTAGTCCTCCTTCTCGAGGTCGAAGCCGCCGGGAAGGTACACATCGAGCCCCGGCGGGACGATGCCGCTGGCCACGTCGGACGGCCAAGCCTGTTGGTCCGACTGGTAGTTGTACACAGCTACCCGAACGACCTGCATGTCGCTGATGGCATCCGCCGCCCGGGCCTTGACGATGACTCTGGTGAGTTGGGGCTGCGCGATGGCCGCTAGGATGCTGACGATCAGCACCACGACGAGGAGCTCGATCAGGGTCACCCCCTTACGGCCTGTGATCGTGCGCTCAATCATATCGCCGGCGCTCCTCCGGAAGGTGACGACACCGTCCCGGAAACGATCGCGACGGCGTCACCGAGGAGGTCTTCTACCGGATCTTCAGAGGTGAAGTCCACCGTAATTCCCCCGACCGTGCCGGTCAGCCTAAAGGTGTTTCCGGCCTCCAGGCTGTATAGCACCTCATCGGGACCGTCGCCCACTTCCTCAAGGTCGTGGGGAAGGTGCCCATTCTCTGCTACATACCGCTGGATGTTGATGAACTGCATGAACATCTCCATGCGGAGGCCGGCCTCTTGATTGGCGGGTGCAATAGTCGGCGTCACCGGAAGGAGCACCGATGGTGGGAAAGCCCAAAGCCAAATCGAAACCAGCGCCAAAACAGGCGGGAGGACCGGGTGCAGACGAGCGCGTCCGGAACCTGGAGCCGCGACACCCCGGCGCTCCTTGCGAAGCGCCTGGTCCTTCAGGACATCGCTTAAGGCGTCTCCATACTCATTGGATTCCGGCCAGCTAGGCGTCTCGGACTTGTTTTTGTGCTTATCGCCCATGGATGTTATAGCGGCCCCAAAAAAATTCAGCCCACTCCAGCCTTTTGCCTACTCCTCACTAATTGGCGGACTCCTCACTAATATGCATCGATGCCCCTCAGTATCCCACCCGGAACCTGTCAACGACAATGGGACACTCTACGGGATTAATTAGAGAGCAATATCCTGTGTGGTGAGGGAAGGGATGGGAGGATTGATGTAGACGGCCTCCGGGAGCGGTTTGGGCTTCGGCACACCTGTGACGAAGCGTTCGGGATGAGCGGCCCATGCTTCGCGGAGCACGGATTTCCTGCCGGCAATGACCTGATCGGCGTTCCCGAAGTGGACCTGCTCGGGGGTTAGCATCGAGATACCGCCATGGCGGTGCTCGGCATTGTACCAGCGGAAGAACGATCGACACAACGTCTTGGCCTGGCCCTGATCCCCGAACCGCCCGGGAAACGAGGGATGGTACTTCAAGGTTTTGAACTGAGCCTCGGAAAACGGGTTGTCATCCGACACCTGAGGCCGGCTCAACGAGCGAGTCACGCCGAGGTCAGCGAGAAGTTGAGCGGTGCATTGGCTCGTCATTGGAGCTCCCCGATCCGAGTGCAGGGTCAGGACCCGGGGCTGGACGCCATGCTTCAGGCAGCTCTGCTGGATCAACCGGCCGGCCAGGGCCGAGTTCTCCCGGTCCGCCACCATCCAGCCCACGACGTAGCGGCTGTAGATGTCCATGATGACGTAGAGGTAGTAATAGCTCCACTTCTTCGGCCCGAGTAGCCGCGTGATATCCCAGGACCACACCTGGTTCGGCGCCGTGGCCATCAACTCGGGCTTCTTGTACTCGGGATGGGTGCGCTGCGCCCGGCGTTCCTGAACCGGCACCTCGGAGGCCAGAACACGATACATCGTGCGTTCGCTGCACAGGTAGACCTCTTCGTCGAGCAGCGTGGCCACCACCTCGGCGGGTGAGCGGTCCACGAACCGCTCCGAACACAGCGTGTCGAAGACCTCGCCTCGTTCCGTCTCGCTCAATGCCCGGGCGGGCGTCGGGCGGGGCTGCCGTTGCCCGGTCGATGGGCCTCGACGACGGTAGAACGTCGATCGGGAGACCTCGAGAGCCGCGCACGCCGGTTTTACACCGACGTGCTTAGCCAGCTCATCGGCCGCCTTCAAGAGTTCGTCCCGTCGTCGAGGCTTATCCCCAGCAGCCCCGCAACTTTTCCCTGCACGTCGATGATCAGGTGTGCCTTCCTGAGCTCATTCTCGAGCCGTGCGTTTTGCCGCTCCAGCTTGCGTACCTTCTCATCCAGCGGATTCCGCTCCGGCTTGCGGCCGCGTTTCTTCGACAGGGCCTTCAGCGACCCGCTATGCGCCGCCTTGCGCCACGTCGTCAGGTGCGACGAGTACAGGCCCTCGCGCCGCAGGAGCTGACCCACCTCGCCGGGCTCGGTGCACCGGTCCGCTTCTTCGACGATCCGCAGCTTGTACGATGGACTGAACCGCCGGCGTAGCGGCCTATCTACTACCTCCGGGTCCGCAGGAGCTGCCGCGCTTCGCTTGGCCTCCCCGATTCCAGGGGCACTACCATTCTCTTCCATTCTCTCTCGCAGTCCCAACATGTTCGTTTTCTCTGCCTTCGCCCTACTCTAATTCTTTGCGTGCTCCGTGTCTCACGTACGTTGGCAGAGAGGGACCCTTTTCCATGGGGGCCTTGTACGTGCTCCTTTGGGAGGGTATGAAAGAGAGGTTCATCGCACTGACCTCGACAGGAATTGGCCATGTGGCTGTGGGTTCTAGGACTCGCGTTGGTGGGAGTGTCGCTCTACGACGTCTTCCAGAAGCGACGCGCCATTCTTCGAAATTTTCCGATCATCGGCCACTTTCGATACCTGTTGGAGTCGGTCGGTCCCGAGCTGAGGCAGTACATCGTCACAGACAACGACGAGGAGCGGCCCTTTTCGCGGGACCAGCGGAGGTGGGTCTACGCCTCGAGCAAGAAGGAGAACAACTACTTCGGTTTCGGCACGGACAACGAACTCGAAAAGACGTCCAACTACATCATCATCAAGCATCGGGTCATGTGTGCGGGCCAAAGCGCTACCGGTGAGGCGTACGGGATGGCCCGATCCGACGAGACCTATCCCCTTCCGTGTGCGAAGATTCTGGGTGGCGCACGAGGGCGGGCCCGGTCCTTCCGGCCCGCCTCGGCCGTGAACCTCTCTGCAATGAGCTTTGGTTCGCTGTCGAGCGCCGCCGTGAGCGCCATGAACCAGGGAGCCAGGATCGCGGGCTGCCTCCAAAACACAGGCGAAGGGGGCATTTCCCCCTATCATCATCAGGGCGGCGACCTGATCTGGCAGCTGGGGACGGGCTACTTCGGCTGCCGCACCAAGAGGGGTCGATTCGACTTGAACTTGTTTCTGGACCAGGTCGAAATGGGCCCCGTGCGTGCGGTGGAAATCAAGCTCAGTCAGGGGGCGAAGCCCGGCCTTGGCGGATTACTTCCGGGGGTCAAGGTGACGGGGGAGATCGCCCGGATTCGGGGCGTGCCCATAGGGAAGGACGTATTCAGTCCGGCAACACACTCGGCCTTCGCAGGGGTCGATGAGATGCTGGATTTCGTGGAGATGTTGGCCGACACCACCGGACTACCGATCGGCATAAAATCCGCGGTGGGTGAGCACCGATTCTGGGAGGAGTTGGCGAACCTCATGTCGAAGGGGGATCGGGGGGTCGACTTCATTTCGATCGACGGCGGAGAGGGGGGGACCGGAGCTGCACCCCTCGCGTTTTCCGATCATGTGGCGTTGCCCTTCAAGATCGGCTTCAGCCGTGTGTATCGGATTCTCGCCGAGGCCGGGATCCACGAGGATGTGGTCTTGATGGGGTCGGGAAAACTGGGTCTGCCGGCCAACGCGATGGTCGCCTTTGCGCTCGGCTGCGACACGATCAACGTGGCGCGTGAGGCGATGATGGCCGTCGGATGCATCCAGGCCCAGAGATGTCATACGGGACATTGCCCCACCGGAGTGGCGACCCAGAATCGTTGGTTGGTGCGGGGCTTGGATCCGACCTCGAAGGCTGCCCGTTTGGCGAACTATGTGGTCACGCTTCGCAAGGAGATCCTACAGCTCAGTCGCACGAGCGGCGTAGCCCATCCGGGGCTCCTGTCCGGAGACATGATCGAGATCCTGGATGGGCGTTTCGGATCCGCGACGCTCGATGAGATCTTCGGATACCGGGCGGAGTGGGGCTTTCCGTCAGAGGCGGACCGGCGCGAGATCGTAGATGTGATGGAGGGACACCCGCCCGCATGAGGACGCGCTAATGGCGGTAGTGCGTCAGTTTCAAACTGACCCACTACCCTAATAGCGGTACGTCTCGGGCTTATACGGCCCTGCCTTGTCCACGCCGATGTACTCCGCCTGCTGGTGCGAAAGGTCGGTGAGCCGAGCGTCCAACTTATCGAGATGGAGCCGAGCCACCTTCTCATCCAGGATCTTCGGGAGTACGTAGACCTTCTTCTCGTATCGGTCCCGGTTCCTGGCGAGCTCGATCTGCGCGATCACCTGGTTGGTGAAGCTGGCCGACATGACGAAGCTCGGATGCCCCGTGGCGCACCCCAGGTTGAGCAATCGCCCTTCGGCGAGGATCAACACGCTGTGCCCATCTGAGAAGAGCCACTCGTCGTATTGCGGCTTGACGTTCTCCCTGCGGACGCCGGGCATACGTTCCAGGCCGGCCATGTCGATTTCGTTGTCGAAGTGGCCGATGTTGCCGACGATGGCCTTGTCCTTCATGCCCGCCATGTGCTCGGCTGTAATGATGTCCCTGTTTCCGGTGGCCGTCACGAAGATGTCGGCCTCGCCGAGCACGTCCTCGAGCCGGCGCACCGTGAAGCCCTCCATACACGCCTGGAGCGCGCAGATGGGGTCGATCTCGGTGACAACCACCCGGGCGCCTTGATTCTTGAGCGCCTGGGCACAGCCCTTCCCGACATCACCGTAGCCGCAAACAACGGCCATCTTGCCCGAAATCATTACGTCCGTGGCCCGATTCAGCCCATCGATGACCGAATGACGACATCCGTAAAGGTTGTCGAATTTCGACTTGGTCACGGAGTCGTTCACGTTGATGGCGGGGAAAAGCAGAGTGCCGTCCCTCTCCATCTCGTACAGGCGATGCACGCCCGTCGTGGTCTCCTCCGAGACGCCGATGACGTTCGCCGAGATCCGATTCCATTTCTGCGGATCCTTGGCCAGCGAGCTACGCAGAAGTTCGAGAATGATCCCCCACTCCTCGGGCTCGCTCTCGGGGTCGAAATCGGGGACGCTGCCCGCCTTCTCATATTCGACGCCTCGATGGAGTAGGAGTGTGGCGTCACCGCCGTCGTCCACGATCAGGTCAGGACCGCTGCCGTCGGGCCACGCCACCGCCTGGTCGGTGCACCACCAGTACTCCTCCAGCGTCTCGCCCTTCCAGGCGAAGACAGGAATGCCCTTGAGGTCTTCCGGTGTGCCGTCGCGACCTACCGCTACCGCTGCTGCCGCGTGATCCTGCGTCGAAAAAATGTTGCAGGAGACCCAACGCACGTCGGCGCCGAGATCTACGAGCGTCTCGATCAGCACGGCGGTTTGCACGGTCATGTGGAGTGAACCCATGATCTTGAGACCGCCGAGCGCCTGCTCGGGGCCGTATTCCGCGCGAGCCGCCATGAGGCCGGGCATCTCTTGTTCAGCCAAGCGGATCTCCTTGCGTCCCCACTCGGCGAGCGAAAGGTCCGCGACCTTATAGGCCGGGCGAGCCTCATGGGTGGCTGCCCCACCCTCGGGGTCCAAGACTGCAGTATCCATGCGTTCAAGCCTCATCTAAGAGTTCGAGCCTTCATGCAAGAAAGGACCATTTCGGGTAAGAACGGAAAAAATCGGTCTCCGGGTGGTTTCAGCATGCCTGCTCCGGGTGAGCTCAACATGACCGAGTCGCCGACGTGACGAAGAGCAAGGGTCCTGATGCCTCGGGACGGGCGGGCAGTGGCCGGTATGCGAAGTCCGCGAGTCCCTCGTCCCGATGCCATCCGGCCAGATCCGCCTCATCGAAGCCCGGCCACACATGACCCATCTCTTCCTGGTACCCCTCTCTCGAGTGACGCCGCATGTCCACGACTATCAGTCGCCCGGCCGGCTTGAGCGCCCTCCGAGCCTCCTTCATTATTGTCGGCGGATCGACGACGTAATGGAGCACCAGGAGCAGCACGGCCACGTCTAGCTCCCTGTCGTCGATCGGGAGCTTTTCGAGGTCACCGCGACGCAGGTCTACGTTGGGCGTGCCGTCCAGGCGGTCGTGCGCCGCTTCGAGCATCTCCTCGGAAGCGTCCACCGCGACGACCCGGCCCACGAAAGGAGCCACACGCGCGGCGAAGTGCCCGGTCCCCGCACCGAGATCCCCCAGGGTGGCGGTTGGGTCGAGGAGGCCGAAGAGCGGAAACATCTCCGAGTCACTTCCGAACAACTCCCCCCGGACGGTGTCCCAGCGCCGCGCCACACCCGAAAAGAACTCCCGTGAGCGCCCTCGGCGTTCAAGGAGGACCGCTCGGGCGCGTTCGTCGTCCTCCTCCGCCAACCCCGCCGCCGCCACATCGGGACGAACCAACCCCCACAGCTCCCGTACCGCCGGGTCGAGAGGGGCGACCATCCGGTAGTACCGGCTGGTCCCACTCGCCCGTGACGTCACCCATCCGTCATCCGCAAGGATCTTCAGGTGGCGGCTCACCGTCGACTGCGGCAGCTGGGAGACCTGAACGAGCTCGGAGACCGTGAACTCACTTTGCTCCAAAAGGAGAAGGAGGCGGCCCCGGGCAAGGTCGCCCAAGGCGCTCATTCGGTCGAAGATCCGGGGTTCGATGATTGTAATATCCATAAATCCGGATTGAACGATACAACACTTCTGGGCCGTAAGCAACCGCTTAGAAGCCACCCGCGTCAGCGAAACGAAGAAGCGGCCGCGATTTCCGCCGAAGCTGGGGCGATTTCCGCAGAAACTGCGATCGAGGACGATCGGCCGGTGGACAAACGGGTGAACAAACCACTCGTGGCCAAACCACTCGTGGCCTACGCCGCCCCCCGGCACCGGAACGTGTTGAGAATGGTCTCGAGCTGCAGGACGTATTGGTACTTGTCTCTTGCCGGGGCATAAAGCCAAGCGTCGATCATGTAGTGTCGACCCTGCGCAGGGCAGGGGACGGACCATATGATCAAGGGCCCACCAGCCGGGAACTGGTCCTCCGGTGGGTTGGACCATACCGCACGGAACTCCTCGAGGACCAGGTCGCCCATCTGGAGCCGGCGTGTCTGGGCCAGGTCCAGGTCGACGACCTGCGGATAGATGTAGTACCGATCGGTGAGATCCGTCCGCCAGGCCAGCAACTCTTCTTGGCCCAACTCCTCAGGAATCGGACTCCTCCAGGTCACAGCGATCTGGCGGATCAGCTCAGCAGGCTCGGGATTGTCGTTCCTGAAGATATAGACCGAATCTACCCTCCGGCGCTGGTACACGGACGGGAGGAGCATGGTGAACCCCGCCTCATTCCAGAGCGTGTCGGCGAGCAGGGAATCACGGCCGCTCATGAACATTCGGTTGCGCACCCATCCGCGGTACTGGCCGTCCAGGAGCTCGTGGAGGGGCTCCATGAGCTCGGCCGCTCCGTCCGCTCCCTCAGAGGGCAAAAGAAGGATGGTCACGTTCTGTCCTCGGGCCCAAAGGTCCCCGACCTGGAGGATCTCCGGTGGATCGAAGCTCTCGCGTTCGGTGCGCGCCAGCGCTTCGGCCATCCATGGGGAATCTGGCGTGCCGATGAGCAGAAGCTGGCGGAAGCGCTGAAGCAAATCCCACTCCCGGCCCGCCGGAACCTGATGCGTGACGCGGAACGTCTTCTCGGGCCGCACCGTGAGGATCCTGGTCTCCATCGCCGATTCGACCATCTCGCCGACGGCCGCCCACTGCTCCTCGGACGCCGCTGCGATGATGCTGTTTACCTCGCCCCAGGCTCTGGGACTTTCACCGCAAGCTGCGAGTGCGGAGGTGAGTAATACGGTGATGACGATTGTGTGAGCCTGGCGCATGAGTCCTCCCGGCGGGTGGTGCCGACGAAAAGATGTGAGAACTGTACCGCGGCTGTCGCCCCACCGTTCCCGTGCACCAGACTGGGCGCACGGTCCAGACTGGGCGCACGGTGAGGATGATCACCGACCGGACTTCTACCGTTAGGGCAGGTTGGAGTCCGAGGGGGCCTCGAGCTCTTCGGATGCCGCAGGCAAGACCGGCTTGGTCCGGAAAACGCTCCGGGTGACGAAGCCCTCGTGCTCGCTCGTTTCCCTCTGGATGCGATTCTCGCCGCTGGCTAGGTAGCGCAGCAGCGCGGAACTGTGCGCCAGCCCGGCGGTGGCGACGAGCTGAAGCCACTCCCCCCGAGCCGTTTCGTCGGGTGCCTCAGTAGTCGTCGCGAAGTACATGATGCGCGGATTCGTCGGCCCGCTGCCGCTAACCTCCTGGCCCGTGAGCGCCTGCGAGACGAGCATGCCGCTGTGGAAGTATTCGCGGAAGTTCTCGACATCCTGCGCGCCATACTTCCGATAGCGTGCGTAGAGGCGTTGGTTCATCTCCTCCACGGCGGGCTCTCCCGTGATCGCCGCGGCCACCGAATCGAGGATGGCGAACTGGGCGGTCGTGATGTCCTCGTACTCGTCGTCATCGACCCAGTTGAATCCCGGGATGAACCAGCCGCGGGGGGACCACCAGTCGCGTTGGCCGCCGTTGCGGCTCCGCACCCACGCGCTGTACCCGGCGAAGTACTGGACCCACTCGTGGGTGGGATACCCGTGCATGTTGATGTAGATGTCCGGAAGCCATGTCTCCCAGAGCCGCGGCCGTACCTTGGACTCCGGATAGATCGGATCGTCCGAGTCTTGGCCCGCCTCGATATCGACCCCCAACGCGCCCAGGTACCCGGCGTGCAACATGAAATCGGGGTTGGTCTCCTGCATCTGTACCGCAAGGCGGGCACCGTCGGCGTTGGTGATCGGGTGGAGCACGACGTTCACCCTTTTGAGGAGATCGGCGTATGCCGAATCCGTCGCGAGGAGCTCCCCGAGGCGAAGGATGTGGCTTGTGCTCGACACCTCGTTGGCGTGCTGGCGTCCCGAAAGGAGCAGGGTGGGCTTCAGGGCGTTCAGCTTCGCCTGAGAAACGAGCTCGGCATCCATGGGGAGAAGAAAATCTGCGGCGTACACGTTTTGGCCCAGGAAGGATTCAGTCATGTAATAGACGTCCACGCCTGGGAACGTGTTCAGCTTCGCCAGGATCTGATCGTTCTCGGAGGGCGGGATCGGCAAATCCCACTGTACCATCCGCTCGCCTTCATATCGGAAGCCGTCATCGAGAAGCACGGGGTTGTCGGTGGAGGCGGGCCCCCGGCTGCGGGGCAAGAAGGCCATCCGCGTGAACGCCGTGCTGTCCTCCAGCGTGAAACGGAACGCCAATTCCTCGACTCGATCGAGGCTCAGCGCCTCCTCGATCATCCCATTTTGGTGGAGGTCCCGCAACGCGTCGACCATCCCCGAGAGCAGTTCGATGGATAGGAAGCTCCGATCGATGCCCTCTTCGGATCCTCGGCTCCGGAATTCCTCGTAGCGGTCGGTCGAGTCGCTCACCACGACCTCGAAAAGCATCCGGGAGAGCCCCTCGTCTCGTGCGCGTACCGCGACCCCTCTGAGCTTCGGGGGGTCCACCGGCAGGCTGCTCATACGGTAGCGTTGCGTTACGGGTTCCGACTCGGCCCGCCGCACGGTCATCTCCAACTCGGGAATGGCCCTCGCTTTGCCGGTGAAGGAGATCGTGGCGTGCCCCGGCCGGCCTGTCCCGTTGGGATCGATGTATGGAAGAATCCGCCCCCCGTAGCTCATGGGTCCGGCCCCGTAGCGTCCACCGATCAAGTTGAAGAGCGTCAGCGTCTCGAAGTAGAGATCTTCGTGTAATGCTTCCAGTGAGGAGACGACCTCTTCGTCGATGCCGATCCGGTAGTTCGGCTCGCTCATTCTGAGATCAATCCGGAACTCGTCGTAGTACGGCGCGTTCGCGGACGAGGGCCGGCCCTGCTGAATATCCATGACGTAGTCGACGATCCTCCGATACGTGTCCGTCTGGAGGACGTCCCAAAAGGTCTCGGGGTCGGTCTCGATACGGCGGTCTAGGACCGCTTGACCATCCACCTCGACGGTTACCCAACCGGTGGTCACTCGTACCTGCTCATATTCGGGAAACAGGTCGAAAAAAGGCCGTACTACGTACTTCGGGGTGAACGAGTCCTCTAACAGGATGGCTCCACCGGTACTTCGAACCGTGACCATGTAGATGGGATCGTCATCGACCCGGGGCGTAAACGTAACGGCCGACTCGGGGATCCCGAGGTCACGCGCGAGCACAGCGTCGATCGGATAAAGCTCCTGGAGCCATCGAGTGGGGGATGCCACCCTCTGCCAACGGACCTCCTCAGATTCCTTCAGCGTGTGATAGGCGATCTCGATGCTTCCGATCGCCATGCCCCGAAGTCGTGGAAGAACGGAGTCGTTGAGCCAGCTGAATCCCTGCTTGTAGGCACTGAGAACCTCGACATCGAAAGCGTCCCGGGAGGCGCCTCGTGTCTCCAGCGCCGTTCTGATCTCAACCTCCAGCGCCTGCCGGACCTCAGGGGGTTCGCTTACCCGTACCCGGACCCGTCCCCGGCTCCCGGAGCCTATGCGGGGAAGCGCCTCGTCCCTGAACGCGTCCCGAAACGTGTCCACCTCCCAGGGGAAGTCCAGGTTCTGCTGGAAGATGGTATCGCCGACACCGAACCCGGTCGCGTAGGTCGCTACCGAAGCCTCCGCTTCGGGGAAACGCTCTTCTATGATTTCCCGCACGAACCGGTCGAATCCCTCGGGCATCTGTTCGGCGGAGATCTCCAGGGCGATGGACTCGACCGGGGGACTCGTAACAGCGGTCGTGGCCACTGCCGGGGGGCCGTCCGCCGGGGGGCCGTCCCCCGGGGGACCCTCCGCCGCGGACGCATCCAACCGGTCCAGCCACGTCCGGAGCTTATGGGTTGCAAGGCTGAGCTGGCCTGCTGCACCCCGTCCCTGAAAGAATCGCCGGACCTCGTTTTCGACATCCTCGAGCCTGTACTCACCCTTGCCATGCTCCCAGAGGTAGGGGAGTCGCCGCGCAACGTAGTCGGAGACCGCGCCGAGTCCTGCTGCGTCCGATCCGGAGATGACAAGGGTGTGCTCGTCTCCAAACGCCTCGGGGACCATCTCGACGAAACCCTCGGTCGGCCCTCCGCCCTCCGTCTCGCCGCCCTCGGTCTCGCCGCCCTCCGTCGGCCCGCCGCCCGCTGTATGCAGCCGGCCTTCATCCCGAAGCCTCTCGGTTTGGTAATGGCCGACTCCGTACAGAATCGGGAACCCCAGCGTCTCGGGGTAGTCGTCCTGGCCCGCCGTCCGGACCAGGGGAAGCCGGATCCCCGCCGATTCCAACCCGATGCGCGCCGCAAGATCGACCGGCCCCGAAGGCGCGTCGGCGCCGTGGAGGGAGATGTAGGCATCCACCCGGTCGGCTACGAGGTCCTCGTTCGTGTCGCTGAAGAGACCCTGGATCGTATAGAGGCCGGAGAGGGTGAAGTCGGACACCTCAGGCGCAGAATACGCGGCCCCGGGCACGGTTTCGCTCACCTCGTCGGGGAGCAGGCGAATCGTCCGAGCCGCCTCGGGTCCCGATACACGAATATCGATCCGATGGAGGTCGGCGAAATTGAGGTCGCTCCGGGCGAGGCGGTCCTGATCATCACCGCCGCTCTGAGGCGCGGGGTCGGGTGGGGAATCGGGCGGGGCGTCCGTCGGAGCGTCCGCCGCGTCCGAGACCGAATCCGGCGGCTCGAGCGCCGCCTGCGCTCGGGCGAAGGACGCGCTGTCGGGGACGCTGACGGTGGCGACGAGACGGCTCACGCCGAGCCGAGTCGCGTCTACCACGATCCGGTCGAGGGTGAGCCGATCGACCTCAACGTCCTGTTGTTCCAAAAAGGAGGAGATCCGGTCGGCCACATCACTGAAGCTGTCGCCCTCGAGTCCCCAGACGCTGGGGTAACGGCCGGAGGCGTAATCGGCGGCCGCGATCAGTCCCGTGGCGTCGTATCCGGTGATGTGGATGCCACCCCGAGTGAAGCGCTCGTTCTCCGGCACGAAGGAAATCGCTCCCTGGCCGGGTGCCAGGCCCGCCGTGCGGTCGCCCGGCGCCTCATCAAGGCCGCCGGCGCCCTCGCCGATCAGGATGACCGGAACGTCGAAGCGGCTCGAGCTCGAAGCATCCGTCTCGGTCAACCCCAGGTTCATCGCCGATGTCTCGTAACCCAGACGGGCTGCCAGGTTGGCCGCTGCCGTCACATGGGCTTCCCCTGGTGTGGCCGGAAGGACGATGCGGGCGTTCACGAAGTCCACGACCTGGTCACTGTTCCGATCCTCGAGTATATAGCCCGTCGCGAAGACGTCTCGGATGTCGCTGGGTGGGACCACGGAGTCCGGCGCGTTTTGCGCGGACGCACCGGAGCGTTGCCGGCGCAGTTCGTCCATCTCAATGGCTGCCCACAGCGCCATGGCGCCACCGCGGTCGTCGGGGCCGAAAATCGCCGTCCGATCGAGGTAATACTGCTTCGTTTCCCCGGCCCCCGTCGAGGTGGAGGCGTCGACCACGGCACCGTCCTCCGCGATACGTGCCGCGATGCCAAGCCAGGCCCGCTCGATTGCCGGCTCGTAAGCGTCCTCGAGCCAACCGAGCCGCACACCACGGGCCAGAGCCACGAGTGTCATGGACGTTACGGTCAGCTCTCGATAGCTGCCGGGCTCGTCCACGACCTGGTGCCACATGCCTGCGGGCCCCTGATGACCGATGAGTGCCTCGGCATGCCGACGGTAGATGTCGAGAACACGAGCGCGCTCGGCCCAATCGTCCGGAAGAAACGTCAGGGCCTCCGTCAGGCCGAGGATGGCGAATCCGTTCCCGCGGCCCCACGGGTGTGGCCCGCTCGTAGAGTGGACGAACAGGCCGTCCGGCCGTTGGAGGGTCTCTGCATAGGTTGTCAGGAGACGACCTATGATGGCTCCGTATCGGGCGTCCCCGGTACGGGCTCCGAGCCGCGACAGGAGGCTGCTTACCATGAACATGTCGTCGGTCCAGCCGGTCGGGGATCGAAGGATGGCGTCGGGCGCTTGCGGACCGTCGGGGAACGGAGGGAACATGAACTCGGCGCCGGCGATGGCGACGGCCAGCGCTTCGTCGCTCTGCCCAGGCTCCGAGAAGTCCAGGAAAGCGAAGAGACCGGCCAGGCTGGTGAGCCGGTACGGCTCGGTCACCGCCGGTGTCTCGCCAGCTAGAAACGGGGCCATCTGGTCTCGGACCTGCTCGACCAGCGCGCCATCGCCGAGTCGAGCCGCCAGACGCAGCGTATTCGACCACGCCACTGCGGAGATGTAACTCATGGCCGGCGAGGCCGGGTGGTGGTTGGCCAGGATCTTGGCGATCTCGACCGGCGTTCGGCTGATTCTCGCGAGGATCGCGTCGTGTAACGGCGACCGGCGAAGTGATGCCGCAGCGTCGAGCAGTGATCGTAACATTTGGGGCGCGTCAACCACGCTTGTCGAGGCGCGAACCGCGGCGACCGGACCCAGTCCAGAGGGTGCACCCACCGACACCGCCGCGGCGAGCGTTCCGTCCGGGGGAGGGGGACCGTCGAGGGGAAGGGCAATCGCACTCCCCGAGATCTCCCAGGAGAGGGTCTGGCCCGATCGAACCTCCAAGACGAGGTCGGGTGATTGAAACGCCACCCAGCGCCACAAGTACCGTGATTCGGGGGCGGTCTCGTGGTTGTAGAAGCCGCCCTCCGGAGGAAAATTCGGCGTGTTCACCAGCGCACGAGCCCTGGCTGTGGACCCGGTCAGACATTGCTCGGGGTAGGCACACGGCACCGCAGTGATGGACCAGGCGCGTCGGACCTCCGCCGGGGCCTCTGTCTTGAACCACCGGAGCGCCTCGAGCACTGCCCGCGCGCTCTCGGCCTTTCCGTCGAGTCCTCCCACGATCACAAGACGCTTTGCCGGATCCGGGATCCCACCGGTTGGCTCGAGAGTGAGGATGCGTTGGCCGGCCGGCGTCAAACCGGCCGCCGAGACGGTCGACGGAGCTCCCGGTAATGCGGCGACCCCTTCGACGGCGCCAAGCAGTGGGTCGCCTGTGGTCTGACCAGAGACCGCTTGCGCCGACATGAGCATCAAAGCGGCGGCAACCCCGAATCGTGCCAGGTTCTTTCTCATCACTGCCCCCCGGTGGGAAGCCCCACGGTACCACCGGTTTTGCGAGGTTGCCAGGGAGGGGAGAGGATCAGCAGAAGGGCGGCGCGGGCTTCGGCTTTAAGTCGAGCCCACGCCGCCCGCTGTGTAAGCGGATCGATCTGCGGTTCAACCGACGATCCAACCGATCAGAGCCGTCATTCGCGGCCCCCCTTCGGCCACACTCAACGCGAAGTTGATGGGTATGAACAGGTCTCCGAAGGGAAGCGTCGCGCCAGCCGCAAAAAGCATCGACGACGTTGTTTCCCTCGAGTCCTTGCTATAGCTGAAGTTTGGGCCGACCCCGAACTCGACGCCGTTGTCGAGCCGGTAGCCGGCGAGCCAACCGAGGGAGAGATTGAACTCGTCCTGCTCCATGCCGCCGACCAGGAGCACCCACTCCATGAGCGCCTGACTCCCATTCGGCGTGGCGATCAGCTGCGTCTCCCACTGCCATCCGAATTGGGTCATGATGGGCTCCAGGTCGGCCTGGTCCCTCTTGTCCGCCACGTCTCCGGTGAAGACGGTAAAGCCGAAGCGAGGACCGTTCAGGTGCCGGCGGGGGACCTCCCGCGCCATTTGCGTCTCCGGTGTCGTGGGGCCTTGGGTCTGTGCCGAGGCCGCGTCGGTACTCAGGGCCAACGCGACGAACATTAAGGTGAAAATCATGCGTGACATCGTTCTTCCTCCTTGCGGGGGGTCCGTGTGAAATGGTTACGGACGAACAATGCCGCTTGGGCCCGACGATACCGATACGTCAAGCTACGTAGGCGTCAGCCGGGGATTACGTAGTGCATTACGTAGGTGGAGAGGCTCCGGGCGGGTCCTAAAACAACTCCGAAGGATCCGGCTCGTGCGCGTCCGCCTGGTCGTAACGGTTGGGGATGAACTCCCCCGTGATCATGTCCTTGTAGGAAAGGCCGGGGCCCACCATGGGATAGACGTGGGCTTGGGGGTCGATGATGACCTCGAGGAAGGCCGGGCCGTCGAAGCTCAGGAATTCCTCCAGAACGGTGGGCACGTCCTCCTTGCGGTCGAGACGCTTCGCGTACTGGAAGCCGTCGGCCTCAGCCGTCTTCACAAAATTCTTCTTCCTGAGCGACTTGTCGCTCGCTGAGAGGCGGCCCTTGAAGAAGAGCCGCTGCCACTGCATGACCATCCCGTCACCGAAGTTGTTCAGCACGATGATCTTGATCGGCAGGTCGTAGGTGGTGACGGTCTCGAACTCACCGAGGTTCATACGGATGCTCGCGTCGCCATCCACGTCGATGACCAGTTTGTCCGGGCGAGCGAATTGCGCTCCGATGGCGGCCGGCAGACCAAATCCCATCGTCCCCATGCTCCCGGAGGTAAGCCAAAGGCGGGGCTCCCGGAAGTCGGAGTACTGCGCGGCCCACATCTGGTGCTGGCCGACTCCAGTCGAGATGATCGCCTCGCCTTTTGTGATGCGGTTCATCGTCTCGATCACGTAGTGGGGCTGGATGAGTTCGCTCTCCCGGTCGTAATTCAGAGCGTACGTGGTCTTGAGCTCCTCGACTTCAGCATGCCAAGTCGAATAATCCGCGTTGAAATCGGTCCGGCGCCCGTACTGCGTCAGGCCATCGAGGGCGTTATTGAGAATGCCAACGTAGTGCCAGTCGGCTCGCTTGACCTTATGGATCTCTGCGGCGTCGATGTCGAAGTGGAGGACGCGGCGCGCCTTGGGCGCGAAATTGGGCGGATCACCCGCGACGCGATCATCGAAGCGCGCGCCGACGGCGATGAGTAGGTCACAGTCCTCCACGGCGTAATTCGCGAATGCCGTACCGTGCATTCCCAACATGTGAAGGCACAACGGATCCTTGGTATCGAGGCCCCCCAGTCCCATGAGCGTCGTGACGCCGGGAATGCCGAACGTTTGCGAAAACGCCCGTAGCGCCTCCGCGGCGTTGCCGTTGATCACCCCCCCGCCGGCGTAGATCAGCGGGCGTTGGCACTCGGCCAGCATGGAGAAGGCATTTGCACATTGGTCGTCGCCCAGCGTGTTTGACTCGACCGCTCTGAGCCGGTGGCGATAACCGGGAATGGGTAGAGCCCCCTCACCCTCGAACGGCCCCTCCCAATTCTGCACGTCCTTCGGAATGTCAACCACGACCGGCCCGGGCCTCCCGGTCCGGGCGATCTCGAAGGCGGTGCGGACGGTGGACTCGAGACTCTCGGGGTCCGTGACCAGAAAAACGTGTTTGGCCACCGAACCCATGACCGCAGTGACGGGCGCCTCCTGGAACGCGTCCGTGCCAATGGCTGCCCGCGGTACCTGCCCGCAGATCACCACGATCGGCACGGAGTCGGCCATGCAGTCCCGCACCGGCGTCACGCAGTTGGTGGCTCCCGGGCCGGAGGTGACAATCGCGACTCCAACCCCGCCGCTGGCGCGTGCGTACCCGGCCGCCATGAATCCGGCGCCCTGCTCATTGGCCGGGACGATGAGCGGCATCGGCTCCCTTCCGTCCTCGGTATGGGCCTCGTTGTATCGGAACACGGCGTCGTACGTCGGTAGAATCGCTCCCCCGCTGTACCCGAAGATCGTCCGCACGCCCTCGTCCGCGAGCACCTGTATGATGATCTCGGCGCCGCTCATGATCGTGCCCGCCCGGGCGTGTGCCGGCTTCGCTTTAGTTTCCACTTCCATCTTTGATTCTTGACATCCGGAGGTTTACCTGGTCGCCTCAGGAAGGTGGATAACGGGCCGCGTATTGCAAGAGGGGCCGTTCGCAGCGAAAGTTGCCTGAGCCACGAAACACCCTTCGACTTTGTGCCCTGCGTCAGGACACTAACTAGCCTTGGGCGTCATCACATGCGGCATATCATAACAGTCTTGTTGCAGAACGAGGCGGGGGCGCTCTCCCGCGTCACGAACCTGTTTTCGACGAGGGGCTACAACATCGAGAGCCTCAACGTGGCACCCACCGAGGACGAGACGGTCTCGCGGCTCACGGTCGTCTCGACGGGCTCGGACGCCATCATCGATCAGATCTCGAAACATCTCGGCAAGCTGGTGGACGTCGTCAAGATCGTGGACATGACCGGTACGGATCACATCGAGCGGGAGCTGGCTCTTTTCAAGCTGCGACTCCCGAAGGGGGGACCGGAGGAGAAGCAGCTCGCGAGCATTGTCGAGGCGTTCGGAGGCCATGTGCTGGATGACTCCGGTGGACACTTCACGGTCGAGTTGATCAGCGGAGGGTCGGAGATCGACCGCTTCTTGGTGCAGGTAGCGGAGATTGCCGAGATGGAGACGTTGGCACGCAGTGGTGCCATGGCCGTTACCAAGGGGGCTCCGATTTCTACGACGGGCTGAGAGAGGGGCAAACCCTAAACGGCCCCGGCGGTCTCACGCCTTCCACTATAGCGCCCTTATCGCCTCGACCGGATCGATCCGTGTGGCCCGGAGCGCGGGGATGAGGCTCGCGATCAGCGCGGCGATAAGCAGCAGCGTCAGGGTACCAATGTACGTGGCAGGATCTGAGGGCGTGACGCCGTAGAGCAGGCTTTCGAGAACACGCGTGGCCACCAGGGCCACTGCCCCTCCGATCATTATGCCGACAACCGTCAGGCCGAGCACCCGGGCAGCCACCGACCAGATCACGTTCTCCGGTTGGGCTCCCAGCGCGATTCTGATGCCGAGTTCACGGGTCCGACGCGTCACCGCAACGTGGGTGACTCCATAGACGCCGACCAGCGTGAGTAGGAGCGCCATCATGGAGAATGAAGCGAGTACGAGCATGAAGAACCATAGCTCGTCGAACGCCTCCCCGTAGAACGTTTGCTGCGCGGATTCGATCGAGAGTGTAAAGCTAGGATCGATACTCCGAATTGCTTCTCGGATCGCGCCCGCGACGCTGAGGGGGTCACGTGTCGCCGTCCGGATGCTGACAAAGGCCCAGCGGTTCGGGTACGTGTCTGGCGTCCCGAGAAACCAGATCCTGGAGATGTCCTCTCCAAACAACCAGGCACTCATGTAGCGCGATTCGGGCATAACTCCGACGATGGTTACTGGGTCTCTCCAGCCAAACTCCAGGACGGCGCCGATCGGATCCTCTCCGCCAAAATATTGCCCGACTAGGTTCTCGTCGACGAGAGCCTCGGTGGCCTCGCCGGGAGGACGCCACGCGTCCGGTGCGGTGCCCCGGAGGAGGGCCGTTCCTGTCGTGCCTACGTAGTCTCCACGCATGTACAGGGTGTAGGTGCGCGGCACCTCTGGCGCTCGCCTCGGCTGACGATCCTCAGGCCACCCACGGACGGTGAAATTCGTTCGATCGTCCCACGCCAAAACCATAGCCGACTCGACCTCTGGCATCCGCTCGAAGGTCGCCATCAGTTCTTCGAAAAACAGCTCCCTCTCGGGCAGCGCCTTCAAACCTCGTCCGGTACTGCCGTCCTGCCATGTGATCGCCGACTGTTCGAAGTACTTGGCCATCGGTAGCCGGAACCTGACGCTAAGCATCTGACCGAGATCCACACCGCTATCGATCCGCGCTATGCGAACCATTGTATTCGCCATTAAGCCGCTGCCCACCAGGAGTACGACGGCGAGAGCGATCTGCCCCACGATGAACGCGTCTTGAAACCAACGATCCCTCCGGTCGCGCAGGACCAGTGAGCCTCCCTTGAGCGCCTGCCCCACCTCCGTCTGCGATGCCAGGATGGCCGGCGCCAGTCCGAAAAGAGCGACGGTTACCAACGAGACGCCGACGGAGAAGGCGAGTGCCATCCAGTCGAGTGAGAGTTGCTCGAAAGGCCTGCTCGGCTCAGCCGTCAATCCGCTAAACTGGAGCACAAGCCTCTCACTGATCATCGGTGCGACCACCTCCAGTCCCCAATGAGCGAACAGAAGTCCGAGGCCACCCCCGAGGGCACCGAGGACCGTCACTTCGGCCACCACCTGCCGGAACAGTCGGCTCTTCGATGCGCCCATCGCCGCTCGAACGGAAAATTCCCCCCGTCGTGCTGCCGAGCGAGCCAAGAGGAGCGTCGCCACGTTCGAGCAGGCGATGAGAAGGATGAGCGCTGCCGTGGCGAGGGGAAGCAGCACAGGTATGCTGTAGGACTCCCGGAGATCGTCACGGAGGCTTTTGAGCACGACGCGTTGGGCGGCGTTTGCCTGGTCATAAAATGTGGGGTCTTCGTCTTGCTGTTGAAAATGTGGGTACTCCCGGTTGTTGCGGTGCTGGATAGCAGTCATTTCTTGGTCTGCGCGCTCGACGGTCACTCCGGGCGCCAACCGAGCAATCACCAATAACCCGTGATATTCTCTATTGGTCGGTCCGATGATACTTCTGGCACTCTGCCAACTTCCGACGTTCAGGAAGACATCGATTTCTTTGCCATTCGCTGTCCACGATGGTGATCTCAGAAGGTTCGCATTTTCGGGAAGGACCCCGATCACGGTGTGGTTCAGATCATTCAGCCGAACCGAAGTGCCCAGCACGCCGGGATCTCCACCGAATTGGCGCTGCCAGAATCCGTGGCCCAATATCGCCACCGGCTGTGCCCCAGGCTCGTCGTCCTCGGGTACGAAGATGCGGCCGATCGACGCATCGGCGCCCAAGAGTGGCAGGAAGGAAGCCGACAGAGATTGAACGTTCAACTCCGCCGTGCTCGTTGCGGTTCTGAAATCGCGGGTACTCGTGGTGGTGACCGCCATCCCGTCGAAAAGCTGTTCCTGGCTCCGCCAGTCCAGATACTCGGCAGCGGCCAGGCCACAGCAGATCTGCTCACCGCTAAGCACCGGATTGCCCTCGTATATGGTGACGAGTCGATCGGAGTCGGGGTACGGGAGCGGGCGAAGCATCACGGCGTTGGCCGCCGTGAAGAACGTCGTCGCCGCTCCAATGCCGAACGCCAAGGAAGCGATCGCCGCCACACTCACGACCGGGTTCGCCCGAAGCAAGCGGACGCCGTACCGCAGATCGGCCAGCACGCCGTCCAAGAACGGTGGCCTCAGAGGCGGCCGCCCGGGACTCGCGTCCCTCTGTTGCTTCAGATGACCGAGCTTCACGACCGTTCCCATGCGCTCTCGGACACCGCTCCAGGTCGTGTCGAACATCAGCCAGGCCAGGAACCCCACCCGCGCGAGGAGTGGTCCGGACCCCCGCTCCTCCCATTGGGCCGTGAACACGTCCCGCATGGCGCGCCCGTGGCGCGCCCTGAACTCAGGCGGAAAGCTGCGCAGCGACCAGCGGAACATCCGCTCGGCTAATCGCATGTCCCTCATGATACGTTCTCTCCGCCCAGGATCCCGAGCCGGACGCCTGAGTCGAGCAGACCACGCATATCCTCGAGCGTTCCGCGCAGCGCTTCTCGTCCCGTTTGCGTGAGCCGGTATTCTCTTCGCCGGTCATCATCGGAATCGCTGGCGCTGATCTCTTCGATGTAGGCGCGGTCGAGGAGCTGGTGCAGGGCCCGGTAGAGTGAGCCGGGCTTCAGGGCGACCCGGCCGCCGGTCCGCACCTCGATCTCCTTGCTGATGGCGTAGCCGTGGAGAGGCCCTTCGGCCACGACGAGGAGAATCTGTACGTGGCGCTGCGTTAGCTTGCGAGACATCGGCATCTCCCGGCGCTACACTAGACACGACTCGTGTATACACATATCGTGCATGCTGATGCTTCGCAAGGATCTGGTGGCGGTGGGCCTCCGGCTGGTCTGGCCCCATGCTCGGCGAAAACCTCCCCCGCCTTGCCGCCGTTGACTTCCTGATCTTAGGCCGTGGCCCGTGGGGTCATGATCTCCGTGGGATCATGATCTCCGTGGCTCTTGCTGGTCCCGCGGGGTCTCACGGGATGGCTCGATCCCAGCGTGCGTCTCGGCACTGACCGCCTGTGCTTAGAGCGCCCTTATCGCCTCGACCGGATCGATCCGGGTGGCCCGGAGCGCAGGGATGAGGCTGGCGACCATGGCGGCCACAAGGAGCAGGGCTATCGTACCCACGTACGTGACGGGGTCGGCAGGCGTGACGCCGTAGAGCAGGCTTTCGAGAACACGAGTGGCGGCTAGCGCGAGGCCGCCTCCGATCGCCACACCCAAGACCGTCAACCCTAGCACCCGGCCGGTCACGGACCAAATTACGTTTTCCGACTTCGCGCCCAGCGCGATTCTGATGCCGAGCTCCCGGGTCCGGCGCGTCACGGCCATGTGGATGGTTCCGTACACTCCCAGCAGGGTGAGGAATAGCGCCATCACCGAAAATGACGTGAGCACCAGCATGACGAAGCGTTGGGAGGCGAGTGGTCCGTA
Source organism: Longimicrobiales bacterium (assembly GCA_965248195.1). Lineage (GTDB taxonomy): Bacteria > Gemmatimonadota > Gemmatimonadetes > Longimicrobiales > Gaopeijiaceae > UBA822. Next base: position 394,966 of record CBDFIQ010000002.1, read on the forward strand.
TATCCCCTGCTCAACGGTTTTGATTGAGAGAGGCAGTTCGGGGTCGATGCTCCATACGGCTTGCCGAAGGGCGTCGGCGACGCCCAACGGATCACTTCCGGAGGTGCGGACGAGTAGCCAGGACTGGATGACGGTGTCCCCATCACCGGTCCCCAGAAAAAGGATGAAGGGGCTCGCCTCTGCTGTGATCCCATTGACCCATGGCGAGTCCGGTATGACGCCAACGACGGTTGCCAGGTCTCCGTCACCGAATTCCAGCACCGAGCCTACTGGATTCTCTCCGCCGAAATAGTCGTCGACGAACGTGCGATTGACGTACACCACGGAGGGGTCGCCCGGCAGCCGCCGGACGTTCGGTCCTGACCCAGCCAGGAGGGGCCTGCCGGTCGTACGCGGATAGTCGCCACGCGCGTAGGCGATCACATTACGTGGCCGCGGCAACACCTGCTCAGGCTGACGCTCGTCGGGCCAGCCTCGGACAGTGAAGTTTCTGATTCCTGAGAATCTAATTGTTACCGCCGACTCGACCTCCGCCATGCGGTCGAGTCTCGCGAAGAGCTCTTCGAAAAACAGCTCTCTTGATGGTCGAGGAGCCCATAAGGGGAACCAAGGCTCGTCATTCGGCCCTGGCGTCGTCCTCTCATAATACTTTTCGCGAGGCAGTTCGAAGTCGAGCTGCAGGAGATTTCGCTCCATTCCGATCTCGATCCGTGCGAAGCGCGCCATCGTATTCACCATCAGTGCGCCACCTACCAAGAGCACAAAGACGATCGCGATCTCACCCACCGTAAGGAGATCACGCAATGGTCGGGCAGCCGGCCCGCGGGAGAAAAAGCCTCCCGTCTTCGTCGAGCCGCCCCAATCCACCCGGGATGCAGTAACCGCCGAGGCCAGCCCGAACAGGACGACGGTCGCGAACGACAGAACGACGGAGAACGTGAGCGCCGTCCAATCGAGCGACACCTGCTCGAGCGGCATGCCGAGTTCGGCGGGGACCTCGTTGAAGGTCTCGAGAAGGCCGGGGGGAATCGCCGGTATGACGGTCGCCACTCCCCATTGAGCGAGGAGAAGTCCCAGACCGCCTCCAAGCACGCCGAGAACCGTCGCTTCAGCCAGAATCTGTCGGAACAACCGGCTTCGCGATGCTCCCATCGCCGCTCGTACGGCGAATTCACCGCGTCGCGCTTCGGAGCGAGCCAGGAGCAGCATCCCAACATTGGAGCAAGCGATGAGGAGGAGGAGTCCGGCCGTGCCGAGCGGCAATAACAACGGTGTACGGAAGGAGTCGTGGAGAGCTTCGCGAAGATCCTCGAGTGCGACGCCGTGAGCAGCGCTCGCTCCCTCGTAATCGAAATCTGCGGCGAAACTTCCGTCGGGGTAGTGTGGATGTTCCTCCGCGATGTTTCGAAAAATGACTGCCATGTCTTGGCGAGCGCGTTCGATGGGCACCCCCGGGGCCAGCCGACCGATCACCAACAGGATGTGGTTGCTTCTTTCCGTTAGCTCCTGCCTCTTCCCGGGGTTCAACCAGCTTCCGATGTTAAGAAATACATCGACCTCACCGCTTTCACCCCAACTACCCCCGATCCAGAACGGATTCTTCGGAAGTTGCGTGTTTGGGGGAAGAACCCCGATCACCGTGTAGTTGAGCTCCTCCGTCCGGACGAGCCGGAGAGAGGTTCCCAGTACGTTTGGGTCGCCGCCGAAACGGCGTTGCCAATATCCGTAGCTCAGGACGACCGTCGGCTCCGATGTCGGCTCGTCGTCCTGTGGCATGAACACACGGCCGATCATGGCGTCAACGCCCAAGAGTGACATGAACGATCCGGACACGGACTGGATGTTCAGCCGCTCCGCACTCTCTCCGTCGGCCAGATTTCGGGTGCGGATGCGAGCTGCCGCCACGTCGGAGAAGAGCTGCGTCTGGCTCTTCCAATCCAAGTACTCCGCAGGTGCCAACGGAATGTGGTCGGCCCAGAACTCCGGATTGCTCTCGTGGATCGTGACGAGTCGATCCGAGTCGGGGTAGGGTAGCGGGCGCAGGATGACCTGGTTGGTAGCCGTGAAGAACGTCGTCGCCGCTCCGATGCCGAACGCCAGGGAAGCGATCGCCGCCACACTCACGACCGGGTTGGCCCGAAGCAAGCGGACGCCGTACCGCAGATCGGTCAGCACGCCGTCCAAGAACGGTGGCCTCAAGGGCGGTCGCCCAGGGCCTCCGCTCCGGATCCGCACCCCCTCGCCGAGTACGGAATCGAAGTCTCCCAACCGCTGCTCGGCGTCGCGCTGGGCGTCGTGCTCGCTCATGCCAGCCGCCAGGTTCTCATCCACCCGGCACGCCAGATGAAAACGCAACTCCTCGGCGACCTCCCGCTCGAGCGGCCAGTCGAGCGAACGCTTACGCCACCACCATGATTTGAATGGCCCCATCGTCGATCACCCTCACACGGACATGATTACACTTACGCACATCACTACGCCGGCATCACTTTAGCGACGGCCTGGTGAAACCGAGTCCACTCGGTGGTCTGCACGGTCAACTCCTTGCGTCCGACTGGAGTGAGGTTGTACACACGGGCACGACGGTTCTTATCTGAAATGGTCCACTCGGACTCGATCCACCCACGGCGCTCCATCCGGTAGAGCGCGGGATACATGGATCCCTCCTCGATCTGCAGGACCTCGTCGGTCAGCTTTTGGAGCCGTCGCGTGATGGCGTAGCCGTGCAACGGCTGCTCGACTAGGATCTGAAGCACGATCATGTCCAGCGTGCCTTTGAGCATGATTTGCCGTGATGCCATAGTTAGATCTTCTCACTTAGAATCTCTGAGTATAAATACGACGACCGGAGGGTCAAGTCAAATGGTGCCCCGCGACAATGTCATCCGCCTTGCCTGCGTTAACTTCTTGAGCTTAGGCCGCGGACCGTGGGAGCATGGTCGGGATTCTTGGTAGTGGTGTCGCTCTTGGCCTGCTTCATTCCGGCGCGTCGCGCCACGAAGGTAGACCCGATGGCCACGCTGCGGACTGAATAGTTTCCCGGGCCTAGCTGGGCAGCCCCTGATCGTCGTATCCGAGAATCTCCTCCGCCGATCGGCAATCCCGGTCGGGGAGCGCCCCCACGAAGTCCTGGATCTCGGCGACCGCCGCCATCAGCCCGCCCGGCTGCGCCTGCGTGCGGAGGCCGGAAAGACGCTCCCGTAGTGCTATGGTGACCGCCTGGGTCAGACTCTCCCCCGTGCGCTCCGCCAGTTCCTTGGCCAGGCGGTGGGCTTCAGGGTTTTTTATTTTGAGTGCCATAGCGTTCTCCGTGAAGGTAGAACGGTAATGCTGCGATTCCACCGTTTTCAAGTAAAGGACCAAGGTTTAGGGCACGACCCTCCATTTCTTCCATAAAGGGGCTTGGATACGTATATTACATAACGTCATACGTATACGTGTAGAGACCATGAAACAGAAACTCACGATCACTGTGGATGGCGAGCTCGTTCCGATGGCGAAGCGATATGCCCGATCCCAGGGTGTTTCGCTTTCGTCGCTCATCGAGACGGAGCTACGCGACCTGGTCTCGGGGGAGGCTCCGTCATTTACCTCGCGCTGGCGCGGCAAGTTTGAACCGGCCGAGCGCGAAGACCCCAGATACGAGGCACTTGCTAAGAAGTACCTGTGATCCTCATCGACACCGATGTACTCATCGACCTGGCGCTCGATCGGGATCCGCACGCTGGTCCGGCCTCAGAGCTGTTCGACTATCTTGAGATCCGCCGCCGCCGAGCCTTCGTAGCGTGGCACTCACTGTCGAACTTCCACTACCTCGTATCGCCCGTCCATGGAAAGCAAAGCACCCAAGAGTTCCTCGTCGGTCTGACCCGCTTCCTGACCGTGGCACCATCCGACACCGAGGCACTTCGATTCGCAGCGCAGCTACCTATGAACGACTTCGAGGACGCGCTCCAGGTCGCCGCGGCGAGGGCGTGCGGCGCCTCCTTCATCGCCACACGGAACACGAGCGACTATAGCCGTTCTCCAATTCCAGCCCTGTCGCCCGCGGCCGTGCTTGAAGAACTGAAGGGCTAGAGGTCCCCCGCGACGCCCCCCTCAGGATGCAGAACGCTTTGGTCGTCCACCACGGCTTCGTCATCGGCGGCGAGGCCACTCCCCACCAGCCCCTCGACAGTCACGGCCGCCGCTACGTGTCCGGTGATGTTCGTCGCGCTCCGGAACATGTCCGGAATCCGGTCGATCCCGAGCAGAAGCCCCAGGCCAGCCAGCGGTACGCCAGCGGCCTCGAGGATCGGGGCCAGCGTCACGATGCTCGCGGACGGCACCGGAGCCACCGACATGGCGACCACGAAGCCCACGAATCCGGCGCTCACGAGGGTGGTGAACGGGAGCGGAACGCCGTAGAGGGCTGCGAGGAACACCACCGCCCCGGCCTGGAAGAGAGCACTGCCCGCGCGATTGATGGCCGCCCCTAAAGACAGGACCAGCGACGATACGGCCGGCGAGACGCCGAGTGCCTCGGCATCCTCGAACATGACCGGGAGGGAGGCCACCGAGCTTGTCGTCGAGAACCCGATCACATAAGTGCCGGTCACTCCCCGAACGAACTCCCCTACCCCCTTCTTTCCCAGGAGCCGCACGGCCGGTAGGTAGAAGAGGGCCATGAACACGAACAGCCCGACGACCACGGTTCCCACGAACACGGCCAGGCCGGCGAGCAATCCGAACCCCATCCGCGCGACGACCGGTGCGGCGAGCCCGAACACCCCGGCGGGCGCGGTCCACAAGATCCAGTGGATGAGCCGGGCGAATATGGAGCTGAGGTCCTCGGCGAAAGTGATCAGCCGGTGGCGAGCTGCCTCCGCCACGGCGCCCGTCGCGGCGGCCAGGAGAAGCGTGAACACGATCAGCGGGAGAAGGGCCCCGTCCGCCGCGGCGGCGAACGGGTTGGCCGGGATCAGGCTCAAGACGAGGTCGAGCAGTCCGGGGAGCTCTTGGGCGCTCTCTACTGTTGTCGGTACCTCGACGGCCACCGGCCAGATGGTCATCGCGACGGTCATGAACCCCATGCCCATGACGATGGCTGGGATGGTCGTCCCCCAGAAGAAGCCGAACGCGGATCCCCCGAGCTTTCCCACCGACCTTGGATTTCCGAGGCGGGCGACACCGACGAAGATGGTCGTCACCACGAGCGGAATGACCACCATTCGGATCGCGTTGATGAACAGCGTGCCCAGAGGCGCCACGCCGGCAGCCAGGCGGTCGAGCACACCGATGTCGGTGGCGCTGGCGAGGAGTCCGAGCGTGAGTCCCAGGATCAGTCCCAGGGCGGTGGCGCGGTGGTTCATGCGTCGGCCTCCCGGAGGATCCGATCGATGTGACCCGACTCAGGGGACCAGCCATCCAGGTCCCAGTCGATCCGTCCACCCTGCGTGAAGCGCACACCCTCGTCCTCCAGCAAGGCGCGCTGAATCTGCGCCGCATGGTGTATCGAAGATGTGGAGATCCGACCGGAGCTGCTGATGACCCTCCACCAGGGGACGTCGAGTTCTTCAGGGAGGGCGGAAAGGGCCCCGCCGACGGCGCGGGGTGCGTAGGGGCGTCCCAGAATAGCGGCGACCATCCCGTAGGACAGGACAGAGCCCGAGGGAATGGCGGACACCAGGGCATACACCGATCGAGCAAAGGGCGTCATGGGTGTGGTGGCTGCACTGGCGTCGCTCCCGGGATGGGTTGACGGACACGAGAGCGGCAGTCGCAGCCATGCGCAACCCCTCACCCTTCGGTGCCCCCGGAGCCTGCCGTGGTTTTGCTCTTGCGAGTGGTCACCGTTCAGTTTACCCCTTGAAGAGGCGTGCCCCTGCGCCGTTTAATGCTAGCACCGTTGGCCTCGGGAGATACCCATAACGGCTCGCTCTGGACTCGCTTCGCTCGCTTTGATAACGAGTTTTGCCCTCGGCTGCACGAGCAGCAGCGATCCGGGCGGCGGCGATCCCCCACCCCCGGCGCCGGTGGCGAGCATCACCGTCACGGCCGCACAGGCGACCGTGGTGGTTGGAGCGAGTGTGCAGATGTCGGCGAGCACGCTGGATGCGGCGGGCAACGCCCTGGCCGGACGCAGCGTGACCTGGAGCAGCTCCGACGCGGCCGTCGCCTCGGTCAGCGCTAGCGGGAGCGTGACCGGGCGATCGCCCGGTCCAGTGACGATCACGGCTACGTCCGAGGGACACACCGGCTCGGAATCGATCACCATACTGACCGACGTCGCTTCGGTGGCCGTGACCCCTGACCCGGCCGAGGTGATTTCCGCCCTCAGCGTCCAGATCACAGCCACCGCCCAGGCGGCCGACGCCAGCCCGTTGACCGGAAAGACGTTCACGTGGGCCACGGCCGATCCCTCCATCGCGACTGTCGACGTAAATGGGGTGGTGACCGGGGGGACGCCGGGAGTCACCACCGTATCCGCGACCGCAGAGGGGATTACGGGAGAGGCCACCCTCAACGTGGTCACACCGCCACCGGTCCTGTTGGCGTCGGTCAACCCGGATCCGTTGATCGAGGGACAGCCGGCCAGCATCACGGGCGTAGGATTCAGCCCGAGCGCCGGTGAAAACACGGTTTTGGTGGACGGCGTGACGGCCCTCGTGACGCTGGCGACGTCCACGGCACTCAACATCGTGGTACCCGCCTTCGACTGTCGACCGACACGCTCGGTGGGCGTGCAGGTAACGGTGGCCGGGGAGTCCAGCAACGTCTCGAACGTGACCGCCTCACCTGCGAGCTTCCTGGACATGGCGCTGGGCGATCAGGTGATTCTCGAGAATCCCTCGGGCTTCTGCATGCAGTTCGATGAGAGCGCCGCGGCCGAGCGCTACATCTTCGGTGTGCAGTCGGTGTCGGAGGTGGCCGCGACGCTCACACCGGTCCGGGTGTCGTCCACCATTCCAGGGGCCGCCCCTGTGAGTCCTCAGCTGCCGAATCCTGCCCTGGCCATGAGCTCCGTCGGGCCGTCCCTCACCCCAACCGAGCTGCGGCGGGTGGAGAGGTGGAACCGGCATAGCGAGGCGGAGAGCGCCTTCTTCGATCGCTCGAACAGCGTTCTGAACCCGCTGCTGGCGTCCGGAGCATACCGATTCCCGGCATCGGCGCCGGGCGGGCCGGCTCTGATCCCGGGCAACGTGATGGAGGGCACCGCCCTCACTGTAAAGTTCCCGGATTTCGGCAACGACAGTTGTGCAAACTCCCTCGACCTTCCGGTCATCGTAAGGAAGGTGAGCACCCGGGCTATCATCGTGGAGGACACACTCAACCCAGCCGACGGCTTCGTGGCCGCCGACTTCGACGCAATGGCGGCCGACTTCGACGGCACCATTTATGACGTAGACGTCGATTTCTTCGGGGAGCCGTCTGATATCGATAGCAACCAGCGCATCGTGATCGTCGTCACGAAGGAAGTCAACAAACTGACGTCGCCGCCTCTGGCCTTCGTGTCCCACGCCCAGCTCTTCCCGGTCGCGACCTGCCCGGCCAGCAACGAGGGCGAGTACTACTGGACACGCGCGCCCGACCCCCTCGGCACGTACAACGCCGGTGAATACCTGCTTGCGGATGCGAGGCTCGACAACCGGGAGCTGCTCGCGCACGAGTTCGCACACATCATTCAGGGCTCCCGGCGCAAGGCCGTGGGCTCCTTCATGACGGCATTTAATGCCGAGGGCGGGGCGACGGCGGCTGAGGAGTTCGTCGGCTTCGCGTTCGAGGGCCGCAGCGACGGCATGAACTACGGGGCCGACGCGATCTACGTGAGTCGCGGCGCCGACCCGAACGGCTACTACGGCTACATGGGCGACCTGATCGGGTACTTCGGGTACGACTTCACCACCAAAGTTTCGATCTCGGGGGCACCCGAACAGTGTACGTGGCTCGGGGTTGACGGCGAGACCGGGCCGTGCGACTTCGCCACCCGTCTCCGCTATGGAGTTCCGTGGTCGCTGGTGCGGCATGGGATCGACCTGTATGGGGCGTCGCTCGGAGGTAGCCGTGGCGTGCACCGCGCGTTGGTCGACTACTCAGGCGCGGCCGGCTTCGCCGCCATAGAGACTGTCTTCGGCAAAACGATGGGCCAGATGATGGCGATCTGGGCGGCGATGTTATACGTCGACGACCGCTTCGTGGATCCGGCGCTCGCCATGTTCCAGTTCGCGAACTGGGACCTGAGGAGCCTGGAGGGCGCTTTTGCAGCGCCCGCTGCCCTGTCGCCGCGGGCTCGCGGCTTCGTGGATTTCCAGGACGACTTCAGCGTGCGGGCCGCCTCCAACGCCTTTTTCGAGATCAGTGGTGGTGGGCGACCCGCTACGGCCGTCCGCATCCGGGATCAGAGTGGGAATCTCCTACCCGGTTTCTTCCAGGTCTGGATCGTGAGGGTCGAATGATGAAGAGCATCTCAAGGCTTGGCGTGTTGGTGCTGGTGTGCGCGATCCTGGCCTCGTGCGGAGGTGCGTCCGAAGACGCAGCGCCGGCCGCGGCCAGTGCAGACCGAGGTGAAGCCGCAGAACCTGCGGAGGGAGGCACCGACACCGCGACGGAAGGCGGCGGGGAAGCTCCGGAGGGGACTTCCTTGCTCGAGTTCACCGGACCGGTCACCTCCACGGGCACCGAGGGGATGCGAATGGTGACCCTCCGTGCGGACGATGGGAGCGCCGTAGGACTTGTCGGTGACCTGGCCGCCGAGCTCGCGAGGCTCTCGGGTGCGGTGGTGACGGTTCGTGGAAACGACGCCCCCGCGCCCGCAGACCGCGGGTTGGAGGTCACGGAATACGAGGTGGTCAGTGTGAACGGCGAGACGCCGAGCGTAGGTGTGCTCGAGAGACGTGACGGTGTGTACTGGCTCGGAGGCGATCCGGGCATCCACCTCATGGGCGTCCCGGACGCGTTGGCGCAGGCGGTCGGGGCCAAGGTCTGGGTGACCGGGTCCTCGGGCCCCGACGGTTTGACGGTTCAGTCTTACGGGATCATCCGGCCGAACTGAGCCTCCCGTACCACGGGCAGCGCGGAAGAGCCGCTCAGAGCTTACGAAGCCGGGTTTGCCGGAGGCGGAGCCCGGAAACGGAGAAATCTGAACGATGGCGCACCTGCACAGATCGGTATTTGGCCAGGGCCGCACCGATAGGCGAGGGCCCGCGGCCTATGGGCCCCCGGATGCGGGTGTCGCGCTTGACCGTCGTGCCCAATCGAAACGCCTGTGGATCGTACTGGGCCTCACCGCTGCGTTCATGGTGGCGGAGGTGGTCGGTGGCATTCTCTCGAACTCGCTGGCGCTTCTGGCCGACTCGGGGCACATGCTCGCCGATGTGGGGGCGCTGGCTCTCTCCCTGATCGCGATGCGGCTGGCGCTGCATCCGCCCAGCGCCGAGCGTACGTTCGGGTACGTCCGTATGGAGATTCTGGCGGCGCTGGTGAACGGGGCGACGCTCCTTCTCATTAGCGGGTGGATCGTCTGGGAGGCCTGGGGACGGCTCAGCGCCCCACAGGAGGTCGACGGGCCACTCATGATGGCGGTGGCGGGAGTAGGGTTGATCGTCAATGTGGTCGGGGCTGGACTGCTGCATTCGCACGCCGACGAAAACCTCAACGTGCGGGGCGCCTATCTGCATGTCCTGGGCGATCTACTCGGGTCCATCGGCGCCTTGGGAGCGGGCACGCTGATCCTCCTGACGGGTTGGACGCCCGCCGACGCGATCGTTTCCATCCTCATTGCCGGCCTGATCCTGCTGGGTGCCTGGCGTTTGGTGAAGGAGGCGACGGGCGTGCTCCTCGAGATGGTGCCGCCCCACGTGGACATGGAGGGCGTACTCGAGGACCTCCAGTCCATCCCCAACGTGCACAACGTTCATGATCTACACGTGTGGACGCTCACGAGCGGCTTCGTAGCGCTCAGCGGGCACGGCGTTTTGGACGACCCGACCCATCACCAGCGGGTTCTCGATGAGATCCGAGCCCGGATGGGGCTGCGCGGCATCGGGCATGTCACGTTCCAACTGGAACCCGAGCGATTGCACCAGATCGTGCGTCCAGATTGAGCTCCGGTTGCCTGCGGCAATCCTCGCTCGGCTCGGCGGTCAACACGCTCGCCCGCTCTGCGGAAATCGTCCAGGCGCCTCGGCTAGACGGGGGACGGAGTCAGATGAGGGTTCCGGGCATCACGCGAAATACCTGGAAGTCGTGTCAAGCATTGGAATCGCGGCTCGATCTCACCTGAACATAGGGTCCCGGTTACACCAATTCTAGAATGAGTCGCGGTACGCTTGTATGTTCTCTCATGTACTTCGCCCATCGGCGGCGGTCCAGCCTCTTGGGGACGCACCACCATGGCAGGAGACGTTCGTGCAAGACGTTGATCGGCTCGTAGATCCGGCGACAGGCCTCTCCAGTGAATGGCATTTCGAGATCATCCTGGATTTCGTTTTTCCCATCGCCCACCGGGGGGTGACGCTGACCCTGGTCTTGTTCCGGATCGATGAAGGGAAATGGGCTGTCGACCACCCGAAGCCGGACCAGGTCATAACTGATTTGGGCTCCTCGCTCAGAGGCGTTACGCGGAGCAGCGACCTCATCGCCCGCTTCGGCGAAGACATGTTTGTTTGCCTGCTTCCGCTGTGTAACCTCCAGGGAGGACTGGTTTTCGCGGATCGCATGCGGGATGCGCTGGAAGACTTCACCGAGCGCACGGGGACGACCGTGAGCGCCGCGGTTGCCACTCATCGGGGGGACGCCGAAGGGACGACACGTGACATGCTGATGGTGCTCAAGGGAGCCCTGGTGGCGGCCCAGTCCGGAGGCGGTGACCGAGTCGAAATCCCCGTCGATGGTTGGAACGTCTGAGAAGTCCCCACGCATGAGTCCCTTCCGCGCGGCGCTCATCGGTGTGATCGGCATGAGCGCGACTGGATCCCCGCCTTTGGCTGCGCAGGCCGTGGGCGACCCATTCGATGGGGCTTACGAGCGGCTCCGCCGTGGCCCGGACCATTTGGCGGATGTCGCCACGGGCCGGCTGGAGCTCACACGTACGAATCAGGACGGATTGGTCCACAGATATGTGGTGATCGTCCCCGAGAGCTACGATGCCTCCCGTCGTTATCCGGTGGCGTTCTACCTTCATGGGGGCGTGGGGCGGCCGGATCCTGGGCCCGGGGGCGGGTGGTGGCGGAATTATGACGTCGTGACGGGTCATGACCGCATTGCGGTGCTTCCGCTCTCGTGGCCCGAATCGTTATGGTGGCAGGCGAGCCAGGTAGAGAATCTTCGAGGCATCCTTTCGGACCTGAAAGGCACCTATAACGTGGACGAGAACCGGGTCTACTTGTTCGGGAGCTCGGACGGCGGCACCGGTGTGTACTTTTTGGGCTTCCGGGACGTGACGCCCTGGGCCGCCTTCCTTCCCTTCATCGGCTATCCCGGCGTGTTATTGAGTACCCAAACCGGGACGGACGGACAGATGCACCTGGCGAACCTCACCAACAAACCCCTCTTCATCGTGAGTGGGGAGACGGATCGGCTGTACCCGGCCCGTCTCATGGAGCCTTTTCTCGCGGCTTTCCGGAGCGCAGGCGTAGATTTCGTCTTCACCACGAAGCCCGGGGGCCACAACACGAGATGGTGGCCCGAAGAGACGGAGAACATAGAGCGCTTCATCGAAGCCCATCCTCGCGATCCGCACCCGGATCGGGTCCTCTGGGCGACCGAGCGTACGGATCGCTACAACCGCGCGCACTGGGTGGTGATCGATGAGTTGGGCCCCATCTCAGGAGACGATGGACGCCGGGCTCTGGCGGCGCTTACGTCCGACGGACTCGCCGGCGCCGTGGACGCTGTCCGAGACGGTAATACGGTGACCGTGGATGCGTATCATGTCCGGCGGTTTACCGTGTTGATCTCGCCTGATGCTTTCGACATGCGAAGTCCGATCCGCGTGATCGCCAACGGTGAGGTGGCGTTCGAGGGATTGGTACGGCCCAGCGTGGAGACGTTGAGGAAATGGGCCGCGAGCGATCAAGACCGAAGCATGCTATACGCCGCTGAAGTCACCGTCGAACTGGAGCCCTGACAATGAGCTTTCCGAGGGTCCGACTCCGGCGGTTTCGTAGGGGTGAGACGTGGCGTCGCGCCGTTCGGGAGACCTCCCTCGCCGCGGACGACCTGGTCTATCCGCTCTTCGTCGTCGGGGGTGAGGGAGTCCGGAATCCGGTGGCCAGCATGCCCGGCGTATTTCAGTTGTCCGTGGATCTCATCGTGGAAGAGGCGCGGGAGGTCCACACCCTGGGCATCCCGGCGGTGATCATGTTCGGTGTCCTGGATGAGGGTGAAAAGGATGCGGAGGGCTCGGCCGGGTACGACCCGGATGGTTTGGTGCCTACCGCGATCCGGGCGATCAAGAAGGCCGTTCCGGACCTCCTGGTGTGGGCGGATGTGTGCCTGTGCGAGTACACGGATCACGGGCATTGTGGTCTGCTCGCCGAAGACGGGGAGGTGGATGGCGACGCGAGTCTTCCACTCCTGGCCCGGGCCGCCGTGGCGTACGCCGAGGCAGGGGCCGACGCGGTCGCGCCCAGCGATATGATGGACGGACGGGTGGGGGCGATCCGGACGGCTTTGGACGATGCCGATCTCGGAGACGTGCCCATCGTCTCGTATGCCGCCAAGTATGCTTCGGCCTTCTACGGCCCCTTCCGCGACGTAGCCCACTCGGCTCCGGCCTCCGGAGACCGCAAGGGATACCAAATGGACCCGGCCAACGCCGACGAGGCGCTGCGTGAGGTGGAGTTGGACATAGAAGAGGGAGCGGACATGGTCATGGTGAAGCCCGCGGGGCCTTATCTCGATGTCATTTTCCGGGTGAAAGAAACGTTCGGGATGCCTACGGCTGCCTACCAGGTCTCCGGCGAGTACGCGCTGATGAAGGCGGCTGCCGACAAGGGTTGGGTGGACGAGGAGCGCGTCATGATGGAGAGTTTGATCGCCATCAAGAGGGCCGGCGCCGACCTCATTCTCACCTACTACGCGAAGGACGCGGCGCGGGTGCTCGGAGGGACGTCCTGAGCGTGAGGGGAAGGCCGCAGCGTGAGCGGTGAGGTCGCCGGGGCTCGGCCCGCCGAGACGGATCCGTCGGCCGCGTCCACTGCGTCCCCGTTCCTGGCGGCATGCCGGTGTGAACCGGTCGCGCGCACTCCGGTGTGGATCATGCGCCAGGCAGGGCGTTATCTACCGGAGTATAGGAAAATAAGGGCAAAGGTGGATTTCCTGACCCTCACGAAAACGCCGGAGTTGGCCGTAGAGGTCACACTTCAACCCGTCCGTCGCTTCGGGATGGACGCGGCGATTCTCTTCAGCGATATCATGACCCCGGTGGAGGGCATGGGCGTCAAGCTGGATTTCTCGCCCGGACCGGTCATCGAGACTCCTATCCGGAGCCTCGATCAGGTGGAGGCGCTTCGCATCCCCGATCCGGAAGAAAGCGTGCCCTTCGTGCTGGAGACGGTGCGTTTGCTAAGCGAGGAGCTTCCGGCCTCGGCCCCTCTCATCGGTTTTGCCGGGGCGCCGTTCACACTCTTCTGCTATCTGGTGCAAGGAGGGGGGTCGAAGACCTTCTCGGAAGCCAAGGCCTTTCTGTTCGCAGAGCCCGAGGCGTCGCACAAGCTCCTGGAAAAGCTGGCCGCCACCATGGCTCGGTATCTCGAGGCGCAGGCCCGTGCGGGTGCCAAGGCGCTGATGATATTCGATTCGTGGGCGGGCCTGCTCGGGCCGGAGCAGTACCGGGAGTTCGCCTTCCCGGCGGTCCGGCGGGTGATCGAGGCGCTCCGTCCCCTGGACGTGCCGCTCATCTACTTTCCGAACCAGGGGGCGACGCTACTGGGCACCGTAGCGGAGTGCAGTGCCGACGTGGTGGGGATCGACTGGCGGCTCCCGCTCTCCGACGCCCGCCGGATCCTGGGACCCGACACCGCCGTGCAGGGCAACCTGGATCCGACGGCGCTATTCGCGCCACGGGACGAGCTCGGCCGTCAGATCGATCGAGTGCTGGAGGACGCGGGCTCGGCGCCGGGCCACATCTTCAACTTGGGCCATGGGATCGAGAGAGCGACGGATCCCGATGCGGTTGCATTTCTGGTCGATCGAGTGCGGGAGGCGTCGGGGCGGGGCTGACGGAACCCCACCTGAAACCTCTGACTTACATGGGGTATGGAGTTGCTCGGCTGCCCGGTCGAGGGGGGAGCGCCGACTAATGACGGACCGGGCGGCGAAGGCGAGAACGGAGGACGGATGCCGGATCATCGACTGAGAATTTATGACTCGATGGAGGATCTGCTCCCCGATGTGGATAATCCGACACCGCTCGTTCGGATCAATCGGGTGGTTCCGTTTCAGCATGCGCGCGTCTACGGGAAGCTCGAGTGGTACAACCCGTTCGGCGCCGTCAAGGATCGGATCGCGGCGAATCTGATTGCCGAGGCCGAGGAGCGGGGTGTGCTCGAGGATGGCCAGAAGTTGGTCGAGCCCACTTCCGGGAACACCGGGATGGGCTTGGCCATGATCGCCAACGTGAAGGGGTACTCGCTGACCACCCCCCTGTCCTCGGCGATCCCCCTCGAGAAGCGGATCATGTTGCGGTTCTTCGGCGCCGAGGTTCTCGAACTGGACGACGACCTGTGCCCCGCGCCGGGCGCACCCGAGGGGGCCATCGCCAAGGCACACGAACTCGGTGACCAGCCCGATTTCCACATGCTCGACCAGTACACGAACCAGGCGAATCCTGGGGCGCACTACAAGACCACGGGCCCGGAAATCTGGAAACAGACAGAGGGGAAGGTCACACACTTCGTCGCCGGGCTGGGCACGTGTGGTACCATCACGGGCACGGGGCGCTTCCTCAAGGAGCAAGACCCCGAGATCAAGGTGCTGGGGGTGCATCCGCAAGAGGGACACGACATTCCCGGCGTGCGGAGTATTCGCCAACTTCAGCAGACAGCCCTGTTTCGCCCAGACGAGTATGACGATTTGGTCGAGGTCGACGACGACGAGGCCTTCAGCCTGTGCCGCCGACTCAATCGAGAGGACAGCATCATCGCGGGGCCGAGCTCGGCCATGGCGCTGGCCGGTGCGCTTCGCCTGGTGCCGGACGAAGCCGGCGTGATCGCGGTGGTGATTTTCCCCGACAACGCCTTCAAGTACGCCTCGTCGATGGTCAGGCACATTCCGGATCTTCGGTCGACGGGGGGGGAGAGCCCCCGTGAACGCATGATGGACGCGCTCGTCGAAAACGTGCGGGGCACGCCGGCGCTCACCATCGACGTCGAGCCGGCCCACGAAATGATCGAGGCTGGAAGCCCCTTTGTCGTAGACGTGCGTGAGTACGATGAGTTTACAGGTGGCCATATTCCCGAGGCAGTGAATATGCCCCTTCAGGAAATGAGCGACTACGCAGCTCATCTCCCCGAAGACCACGAAGCTCCAATTTTAGTCGTCTGTGAGACCGGAAACCGGTCGCTGTCGGGCGCGCTCTTCCTGGCCTCCCTCGGGTACGGCGATGTGCGCAGTATCAACGGCGGAACCTCGGGCTGGCGGGGCATGGGCTTCGACGTTTCGGACGATTGATACCTGATTGGAGGCTACGCGGCCTGCCGGTGGCGGTCGGTGCCGCGCCGACACTCAACGAATCGAGGGGCAACGATGCTTTTTCGCCAATATCTGGATAGAGAACCTGTGATCGCCGTTTCCTATCTTCTCGGATGTCCGACGAAGGGAATCGGGGCAGTGGTCGATCCCATCGGAGACATCGGGCGTTATCTCAAGGAGTCCGAGGAGGGGAAGGTGCCGATCCGCTACGTGATCGACACTCATATACACGCCGATCATATCTCGAACGGCCGTGAGCTCGCCGAGGCGGCTGGAGCCGAATATGTAGTCCTCGCCGGTACGGAGACGAGCTATTCGTTCAGGGGCGTCGAGGAGGGTGAAGTCCTGGAAATGGGGAACACTCACCTGGAGGTGCTCCATACGCCCGGGCATACACCGGAGCACATCTCCTTGGTGGTGACGGACCATGCGCGAGCGGACGAGCCATGGCTGGTATTGACGGGCCACACCCTCATGGTGAGTGACATGGGTCGCACAGAGTTGGCGAGCTCGGCCGAGGAGGGGGCGAGGGCCCTTTTCCGAAGCGCGGAGAAGCTACGGAGACTGCCCACCCATCTCGGGGTGTTCCCCGGGGCGTTCTCTGGGTCGGTGTGCGGTCGCGGGCTCAGCGGGAACCCGAGTTCGACCATCGGCTTCGAGCGCCGTCACAACCGGGCGTTCGCGCTCGAGAACGAGGAAGACTTCGTCCGGTTCATGCTCGAGGAGATCCCCGTTCCGCCGCTCGACGCCGCGCGAATACGGGCGACGAACCTCGGACTCGAGCCTGCTGGAGTGTGAGGGGTCCCAAGCATCTCCCGCCCGTCTCCGGCTTCCCCGCGGGTATGACGCACCTCTGGGTGGATCGCGCACGCGCCTAGTGAGGAGCGACCTCGAGGGTGGGTCATCGCCGGCTCCATCGGGTGCCATCAAACTCGGGTTGAGCGCGAACCGGAACCAGTTCTGGCTCCTCGTACTCATCAACGCCTTCGTGGGTGCCATGCTGGGACTGGAGCGCACCGTTCTGCCGTTGTTGGCGGAGCAGGAGTTCGGGCTCGCGTCCAGCGGTGTGGCGCTCTCCTTCCTGATCTCGTTTGGGGTCGTGAAGGCCGCCATGAATTTCTTCGCTGGGCGATTGGGAGATCTCTACGGTCGTAAGCCCATCCTGATCCTTGGCTGGCTTGTAGGAATTCCCGTTCCTTTCATGATCATGTTCGCGCCGTCCTGGGGCTGGATCATTGGGGCCAATGTATTGCTGGGCGCCAACCAAGGACTCGCTTGGTCCACCACCGTCATCATGATGATCGATCTCGCGGGCCCCCGGCAACGGGGCCTGGCGATGGGCGTCAACGAGTTTGCAGGGTATTTCGCGGTCGCGCTGTCGGCGCTCGGTACGGGATACATCGCGCAGGCGTTCGGGCTCCGGCCTGAGCCCTTCTACATGGGCATCGCGTTTGCGGCGGTCGGGCTGGGGCTGTCCGCGGCTTTTCTACGAGAAACACGCGGACATGCACGTGCCGAGGCCGACCCGCACGCGTCCGCCGGGGCGTCGGTCCTGAGCACTCGCGAACTTGTTGGGCTCACGCTCTGGAGGCACCCCGCACTCTCCAGTGCCAGTCAGGCCGGGCTGGTCAACAACCTGAACGACGGAGTGGCCTGGGGGCTCTTCCCGTTGTTTTTTGCGGCGTCCGGACTCGGCTTAGCCGACATCGGTTTACTGAGCTTCATTTACCCCTTCACGTGGGGGGTTCTCCAGTTGTGGACCGGTGCCTGGTCCGACCGTGTGGGGCGCAAGCGCCTGATCGCCGGAGGCATGCTGATCCAGGCGCTCGCACTGGGGGTCATCGCAATGACAAACGGGTTCGCCGGGTGGCTCGGCGCCGGCGCTCTGTTGGGGGTCGGCACGGCGATGGTATACCCCACTCTCCTAGCCGCCGTCGGAGATGTCGCCGATCCGAGCTGGCGGGGCTCGGCCGTCGGGGTCTATCGGCTGTGGCGGGACAGCGGCTATGCGGTGGGCGGTGTCATGGCCGGTACGCTCGCCGATGCCTTCGGAATGCGCACGGCGATCGGCGCGGTAGCGATTCTGACCGCGCTCTCCGGCCTTGTTGTGGCGTGGCGCATGCCGGAGACGTTGAAGCGAGTGGATTAGAACGCGCGGGGACCCTTTCTGCAAACGTTCTTGCACACAACATTGCTTCGTGACCGGTTTCATGACTGACCCCATCGGTCTGGGAGCAACAATGACACTTCAGCGATTGATCGCTCCGCTTCTATGCTGCGTGCTCGTACTCGTCGTCGGCCGGCAAGCGAGTGCGCAGGTCGTCGACTACACCGAAGTGCCTGACTGGCCCAACCCGGCCACATCGGCGGCCGGCACTCCTGCGGCGTGGAACTTTGGTCAGGTATCGGGAGTGGCAACCAGCGCGAACGGGTACATCCTGGTCCTGCATCGCGGCGCCCAGCCGATCATGTTGTTTGACAACGGCGGGCGGTTCGTCCGGACGTGGGGAGACGGCCTATTCAGCAACGGCAAGGTTGCGGGCATCGCGCCGGCCGATCGTGTGGCAGGGCAGTCGGGCTACACGGCCGTCTACGGGGCGGCCGGGTGCCACGCGTGCGGCGCGCACTCGGTGCGTGTCGATCCGGATGGCAACATCTGGGTGGTCGACGCGCCTGGCCACGTCGTCTATAAGATGAACCCCCAAGGGCATGTGCTGATGGAGCTTGGCTCGAAGGGTGTCGCCGGCATGAGCCGGAACACGTTCAACCTGCCGACCGACGTCGCCTTCGGCCCCAACGGCGACGTGTACGTGAGCGACGGCTACGGCAACGCCCGCGTGGTGAAATACACGGCCGACGGACAGTACACGCTCGAGTGGGGCAGCCGCGGCACCGGGCCGGGCGAGTTCGGCCTTCCACACAATCTGGTGGTTGACCGGGACGGTCGTGTCTATGTGACCGATCGTGACAACCAGCGAGTGCAGGTGTTCGGACAAGAGGGCGAGTTCTTGACAGAGTGGCCCAATATCGGCGGAGTCTCCGCCCTGTTCATGACCGGCGAACAGCAGATCTGGACCGGCGGCACGCTTCGGAACCTCGAGGGGGTGGCGCTGGGGAGATTGCCGGGAGGCGACGGCGGGCATGGCATGACCATGACCGACGCCGGAGAGGTGTTCGTGGCGCAGCTGGCAGGGCGCGTGCGGAAGTTTGGCCTTCCCTGAAGTCCCCGGGGGGGGCTAATCACGGTTTTCTTGCCTCCCCACGTTGATCCGATCCTGGACTGTACCTGAACACAGAAGCAGGACATGACCACGCCGGCGGAGCCCATCTCCGCTACGGCGTTCGATCGGGCGGCTGAGTTGCGGTTCTGAGCGGGGCAGGGCACCATTACACGACCCGCCGGAGATCTACGACGAAAAGGGAGTCGAGTCATGGGGATGGGAACGGGAAAGCCTGTTTCACGACGGAGTGCCCTAGGTGGTATGGGAGCGGCGATGGCGCTGCCGCTGGTCGGTTCCGCCTCCCCTGTATCCTCAGCCAGGGTGGAGGGAAAGGTCGCCATAGTCACGGGCTCGGGCCGCAACCTTGGACGCGCTGGGGTGCTCGAGCTGGCCCGCCGGGGCGCGGATGTCGTCGTAAATGCGCGCACCAATAGACAGGAGGCCGAGGCCGTTGCCCGCGAAGCCGAAGCCCTGGGCGTGAGGGCACTGGCGCTGCTAGCCGACGTAGGCAATGAAGAGCAGGTCAACAGGATGGTAGACGAGGTGCTTACCCAGTTCGGCCGGGTTGACATCCTCATCAACAACGTGGGCTTTCGTCCGCTTTATCCCTTCACGGAGATAAGCACCGCCCAATGGCGAGCCGTAATGGCCGCCAACCTGGACGGACCCTTCTTCTGCGCAAAGGCCTGCGTTCCAAGCATGATCTCCAACGGAGGCGGGAGCATCGTCAACTTGTCGGGCGTTGGTTCTTTCTCGGGAGCGGCAAGGAGGTCTGCCGTGTGTGCCTCCAAGATGGGCGCTCTGGGCCTGACTCGTGCTCTTGCTGTGGAGCTCGGGCCGCACAATATCCGGGTCAACTTAGTCGTGCCGGGAGGTTGGGATGAAGCGGCCACGAGCCTCGAGGATATGGAGCCTGAATCCCGGGGTTTGACGCGTATACCGCTGGGGCGTCTGGGGATACCGCAGGAACTCGCCAATCTATATGCGTTCCTGGCGTCCGAGGACTCCAGCTACATCACTGGCCAGACCTTCCACATCAACGGCGGTTCGGCCCGATACTAGATTTGCTCGCATGTGCTGGCGCACCTGCGAATCCGAATCACCGCGTGCTGAGCTCGGAGCGGCTGGGTTGTGATTGGCGTTCGCTGCGTCTTCTATGGCTGCGGTTGTATGACGACGCGGGCGAGACTCTGCGGGTCGGGTTGGAGTTCGTCATCTCCCGCCGGCATCCCGCCGACCGTGAGCATGTAGGCGATGACATCGGCATACTCCTGCTCAGTCAGAGAGTTCGGATTGTCTTCCGGCATCGTCGCCCGCGTGTATTCGAACAGGGTGGCAAGCGATCTTCCCTCCCAGACGCGGAGGAACCTTGCCCGCGCCAGAGGGGGTGTGGACCGCATATCCGGATCCTCCGGAGCGCCATTCAATCTGCGGCCATGACAAATACCACAGGCGCCCGGGTACACCGCCTGGCCGCGGGTCGCCTGGGCCTCAGTGAATACACCATCCCAGACCGATACTATTGGGCCGGCCTCCTCGAGTTCCTCTAGCACCGCGGCTACTTCTTCGGTGCTCACACTGCCAAAGTCGTTCGCCCACGCGTTGCGAACGTAATTTGCCAAAAAGGAGATTTCCTCCGCGGTCAAATCAGGGAATGCAGGCATGCGCCTCCTGCCCTGGTGGATGCTGCTGACGACCCGGACAGGGTCCCCGAGCCGGTCATTGCCGCTCAAGGCTGGAAACGTCGGTGGATCGCCGACGCCTGAGTCCTGATGGCAAAACGCGCAGTTCCCCTGGTAGAGTTGCTGCCCTTGCTCGGATAGGACCGTGTCGATTCCTTGTGGCGCAACGGCAACCGGGGCGATGACGAACGCCAGACCCACAACACCGACCACGAGCTTCAACATCAGAGGTTCTCTCCCATCTCGTGGAGGGGTCTTAAGTCAGGACCAGACATCGGCATCGGAGAGTTCCAGGTCCAAAGCGAGCTCCGCCCTTATCGTAACGTCCGTCTTCATGTCGCCGTCGCTGCGAAAGGGGAAATATTTCTTTCCAGAAACAAAGAGCCTGTACTCGCCTTTCGGAACCCTCACCTCCGCCACGCCGCGCTCGTCTGTGAAGGTTTTGTAGGGGTGAACCACAACCTTGGCACCTTGGACGGGGGTCTGACTCTCCCTGTCTATGGCGACGACCGTCAAGAGACACTCGGGAGTGGGAACGGCTCTCACGCCAAACGGGGTGATACACGGGGCGTGCGGGGTATCCGGACCGTCCGCGGGACCGTCCGCCAGGACCTTGGCTTCCCATTCATGAAGCCCCTCCGTGTCGGGGGCGTTCAGGTCCACCTCCGTATGATAAAGCGCGGCGGTGCCGGGCCATGGCTCGCCGCTGAGTGTGGCCGTCGCCCGCTTTTTCCCGTCCTGGTCGCGGACCTCGACCGTCCAACCGTCGGGCCGGCACTCGGAGGAGCACTTGACCCCCAGCTTGAGGCTGAACTTCTCGCCGCATTCGATGGTCGACGGCACGTCCCATACGACGACACGCGTTTCGTGTGGTTTGACGGTGAATGAGAACGGCGCCGAAGTTTCCTCACGCGAAATGCCTGCCGTCGTGCAAGCCGGGAACACGGCCAGCCAAGTGTAGGCCCCCGGCCCGACCGGCGCCTTCACCACGAACTCAGTCGTCTCGTTGGCCTCACCGTCGAATTCGGTAAGCTCAACGCTCTCTGCCAAAGCGCCGTCTTGGTCCATGATCAGGAGGGTCTTCCCCCTCAGGTCTCCGGCTGGGGAGCAGGAAACCTTGCCCCTCAGAGTCATGTCGGAGCCGGCGTCGACCTCACTGGGCGACGCCTCGACGCTACACGCGCTGATCTTGCCCGTCATATCGTCGTCGTCGGCCATGCACGCTGAGCCCTTCCGGTGGGCTAGGATCCCCACCGGACATCAAGGTGACGACTAGATGGACGGCTCTTCGACCGCATGCGTGCCGGCGATGTAGCCGTGGACGTGGCCCTTGCCCAGGCCATGCTTGTTGAACCCCCCCACGGCCTCGCCCCCCGCATAGAGACCGGGAATGACCTGGCCCCGCATGTCCACGACCTGCTGCCGGCCGTTGACCCGCAGGCCGCCATAGGAATCGTGCCAGATCACCATGATCGAGAGCGCATAGAAGGGCGGGGTCGCGATGTGATTCATGGGGGCATCCGCCTCGCGCTCGAATTCGGGATCGGCGCCGGCGTCCACATAGCTGTTCCAGGTGGCCACCGTCTCGGCCAGGTAACTCAGTGGCACCCGCTGGAACTCATGGCCCGCAGCGATCTTCTCGGCCAAGTCCTCAATGGTATCGGCCTTGAAGAAGTAGCCGTTGTCGGACACATAGGGATAGCGTAGCTCCCACCCCGTACGCTCGACGGCATCCTGATCGAAGACGGCCCAAAGCGGCCCTGAGTAGTAGTCGGGAGGCTGCGACCCCTCGTTTAGTGCCAGTGCGGCATCGAGGCCGTGGTCATAATTGTACATCTCCCGGACCCACTCCTTCCGGCAATTGCGCCAGTCGAGCGGCGTGTGCGCAATCCCTTGGCCTGGGGCTCCACCGTCGCCCGGGTATCGGCTTAAACCAGGCCTAGCGGGCAGACGGACCTCGCTGAAGAAACGCTTCCCGACCTGGTTCACGGCGATGAGCTCTTCGAAGCCGGCGTTGCCGACGTTGATCCCAGCGGAGGCGCGGTAACCGAAAGTCGGGTGACCGGGCATCATGGTGGTATACGCATCCCGGGTGCCCAGGCGCGTCGCGATGTGGAACGTCGTTTGATACGAGACGTTCTGTTGCATCCCCGCCAGGTTGGCGCCAACCCTCAATCCGGCAATGAGCGCTGATGCGTCCTGACCCTGGGGGCCTTGCAGGGCAATGCCGCTTGTCGGGAAAGCTGGTTCCCGCAAGGCCGGGTAGAACATGCTGCGGACCTCGGGATTACCCGCGTGACCGCCGCTGGCGAGGATGACGGCCTGGCGGGCCCTGATGTTCACCGTCTCCCGCCGCTCATCGATATTGCCGTTCTGCCAATAACTCTGCAGAAGCTGCCCGGTCTCAGGGTGCTGCCGCGGCGAGTATTGGGCCTTGATCCCCAGCACCTTGCCCGCGAAGGGTTCCTCACGCACGATCTCGTCAAAACTGCGATGGAGCATGAACTCGACGCCCTTCTCCCGGGCCGAGAACTCCAGCGGCCGGGAGAGGGCCACACCGTTGCCTACGGCGTTGGGTCCGGCAGTGCGGCTGGTGTCATTCATTTGCACCGGCGCGAAGGAACTCGTGCGCTCGGGATCGGCGACGCCCGCGTCCTCCGCTGTGATGGTTCCCGCCTTCATGTCCGTCTTGTTGCCCAGCATGAGGAAGCAGCGCGCCGCCCTTGCGCGCGACAAGCCGCCGCCGCCGTGGGTGCCGGTGATCCGCGCGAACCGGACATAGTTGTCGATCAGGAATTGCCGGGTGGCCGGACAGTTCTCGGCCCAAGCACGCACCAGCTCCCGCTCGTTGTACCTGTATGGGCTCTGAGCTTTGGGGTCGACGACCGACCAGTCGGTGATGTCCGTGAACAGGAGGTCGACGTTGTCATCGAGCTCTTCCGGATCCTCGCGTGGAGCTACTGTGATGAGCCCCTCAAGGTCACTCTCGCCCTTCATATCTCTGCGCTGTACTGGGTCGCCTCCGCCGAGCGACACGAGGGACCCGCTGTGCAACATCCTGCCGCCAAGGTCGAAATTCTGATCGACCACCAGCACACTGGCCCCGAGATCCCTCGCGCGAATGGCCGCAGTCAGGCCTGCGCACCCGCCCCCCGCGATAACGACATCTACTTCATAGTCCCATACGGTTTGTTCGGCGCCAGTCGCTGGGACTTGCGCCTGCGCCTCGTCTGGCTCCAACAGAGCGCCCGCACCCAGCCCGGCGGCAACTCCCGTCTTGACGAAATCTCGCCTGTTGAGACCTCCCTCGTTCTCGAGCTTTGGGTCGTTCCCGGGATTGTCGCCTTTCTTTGCCATGTCTAGTCCTCCCCAAATGGCCGCCACGAGTAACCGTGCTCGCTGGTCGGTGACCCAGAGCCACCTAACACGACCCTGGAACCAAGCCTGACCGATTCAGAAGAGGATCCAAAGGCCGTTGCGCTCGACCACGGTAGCAGGGGACGCAGTGCTCCTGCAAGCGGTCCGCAGCGGCAGCTTCGACAAAGTGACCGTCGTGAAGCGGGCAGCTGACTTTGAGACCGTCAGCGCAGCTACCTCAGTGATCTTCTCGATATCGTCGGTGGGACGGGGCTGCCGCTGGAGGCTGGAAGGACACCGTGAGCCTCAAACGTGCCTACCAGCAGGCCGACGCCGAGACTATCTTATCTGTCGTTCTCAACGGCGGTGAGTTGAGGGAGGAGCCGGCTGAGACGGTTCCCTTCTTGCACACAACATTACACACCGCATCCGTAAGTTGTTGCAGGGCCTGTAGCTCAGGTGGTTAGAGCGCACGCCTGATAAGCGTGAGGTCGGTAGTTCGAGTCTACCCAGGCCCATTGACGGAAGTACAAGCCCCGCTTGGTCTTAGGTGACCGGGCGGGGCTTTTGGGTTCCAGTCCAGGTGGAGTTCCCGCTGTTCATTCCCGCTGTTCAGTTACGGGACGCCCTAGAGACTCGCCGCAGGGGGGCAGGCGGAAGTGGCGTGAGAAGCATTCTTCCGGCTGAAGGCTCACTCACGCCTCCCCAACGACAAGACGGCCACCTCCGAACGATTTGGGGTCCTGTAGGTTGGGTCCCGCGCCCGTTGAACGAGAAGACGGACAACTCCGAACGAGGGGGGTGGAGGTCGCTCCGGCACACCGCTTGCATCTGGTAAAATCACCGCTTGGGCTACCAAACGTAGCAAAAGGAGGGTGCAAAGTGGCCAATGAGGACTTGGACCTTGACGAGATCCTGCTAGGGGAAAGTAGGCTCAGCGGGGACGACGGCGACCTTTTCCAGGAGGGAGAAGGCTTCGTCGTTGGCGAGCAGCTTGGAGACTTCGAGGGCTTCGAGGGCTTGACGAGATCGCGGCCCTTCCCTGATTGACACGGTCCTAACTTCGTTCGGGCGTTGGAGCCACCATCAAGTCCCATCAAGCCGAGCTGGAACCGCCGTCGAGGTCCCACGAGTAGATGCCCATGCGTTGAAGCTACGGGCGACGATTAGGCGGTGCGATGGCCGGGTGGGACTACGACTCAGCCCCCGCTGGCTTCACCTCTAACTTGCGGCTCTGGTTTCTCAGGTATCGCGTATAATCGACTGCGCTCACTACTAGGAAGACAGCCCATGGGTAGGGACGTCGAGGTTGCAATCCTGTTCGCCGACGTGGTGGGCAGCACGCAGCTCTACGAACAACTAGGCGACGCACAGGCCCGCGAAATGGTCGCTCGGTGTCTCGAGATCATGCGGGATGCGACCGAGGCTTGTGCCGGCACGGTCATCAAGACGATGGGCGACGAAGTCATGTCGACCTTTCCTACCGCCGATGACGCGATGAATGCCGCGAAACGCATGCAGGAAACCATTGCCGCCGAAGACTCGCTCGCCCACGACAATGGCCACGTCGCGATTCGTATTGGCTGTCATTTCGGGCCAGTCGTGCAGGAGAACAGGGACATCTTCGGCTCGGCGGTTCATACCGCTAACCGGATGACGAGCCAGGCTAAGGCGAAGCAGGTCATTACGACTTCCGGGACGGTGGATCAACTCTCCACTGAGTGGCGGAGTATGGTGCGCCAGATCGACGTGGCAACCGTGCGCGGCCGGGCCGACGACGTCACCCTGTTCGAAGTGCTCTGGCAACCCGAGGAAGCAACCAGCATGCTGCCGGCGGTCGGATTCGGCACATCGAAGAGCAGAACGAAGAAGAGCAGAACGAAAAAGTTGAGTCTGACCTACCAGGATCAGGAGATCACCGTCGGCGAGGGCCGCAAGAGTGCGACGCTCGGCCGGGCCGACGACAACGATGTGGTCGTCAAAGGGAATCTCATCTCGCGACTACACGTGCGAGTCGAGACCAGCAAAAATCGCTTCACGCTGGTGGACGAGAGCACTAACGGTACGTTCGTCCAGACGCTTGCCGGTGAGGAGATCTTCGTGCGCCGGGATTCGACCGCGCTCGTCGGTGAAGGCACGATCGGGCTCGGACGTGTCGCCCAGCCGGGCACGGCGCTCGCCGTGCACTACATTGTCGAAGACTTACCGCTTAAATCGAGACTCTGGAGAGCGCCTCGAGTTCCTCCTCGAAGTAGGACGACCGATTCTCAGGTCCCCTCACGCAGTGACGGCCGACCGGCAATACGTGACCCGTTCGACGTATCCTCCGAAGCCGAATGTTCGCACCAGACGCATTGATAGAGTCTGTACACGGTTCGTAGCAGCCTGTTCGGGACTCGTACGCCACTGCGCAAGCCGGTTGCGCTGATGCTCGATCCACAAATCGATGTCCGGAAGGTCGTGCGCGGTGAATTGGGCGGCGGCCAGCCAGTCGTCTCGGATCCCGGCCACGCCGAGTAGGATTTCGACCGGGTTGGTGCAGAAGCCGGTGACCAACCCTGCCACCGACCACCACCGGATGGGTGCCGCGAGGGTCGTATCGGCAATGATACTCAACGGGTCGAAGCCGGTGCCGGCCACGCCTGCTAGGGCGACGACCGCATCGGCGGGCGGCTGACCGATCGGGTCGATCTCGAGCGGGGGCAGCGCAGTAGCGTCCAGACGCCGTATGCTTTCGGCGACGGGCGCGGGAATCGCCGACGCGACTTCTTGCGTCCAAAGTTGACTCACCGACGTTGCGGTCCTGGTCATCGCCAGGACGGTGAACAGGAGCGCCAGCACGGCGAGCCCGATCGCGCCTGCGCCGAGCGGGATGCCCACGGTAAACCAACGAGGCCGAGGCTTGGCCGGAGAGTGCGTGCGTCCGACGGTCGAAAGCCAATGCTCGACCGAGCTGCCGGGGGCGGGCCTTGTCGATCGGAAAACACTCCGGAACAGGTGGCCGAACCTGAACCGATGCCGAATCAGCCCCTGGGGAACGGCGAGCACACCGGCCACGATGAGACACACCAGGGGTGGAAGGAGATATCGCACGATGTCCCGCAGCCCGACTGGCGTAAAGAAATCGGGTGCGAGCCTGGATCCCGTCATCCACCAGATCGGGCTTACGACGACATAACCCAGGGCGAGCAGCAGGAGGCCGCACGTGATCCGCCTGAGAATGAGGAGCCGCTGCCGGTTCGCCTCGCTCAGTAACGCGTATGGGCCGTATCCGTTGACCACCGCCGGCGTGTCGGGTACGTGGTCCAAGGCCACGTCGAGCACGACTCCGAACGGATAGCCGAGACTTCGGGCCGCAAGAAAATGTCGAAAGAGATTCCAGGTCCGGCCCACGGTAGCCGCAGCCGCGAGCAAGCCGAAAGCGAGCAGGACCGTCAGATTAGTGGTCCAGACCGACTCTACGCCCGTCCCGGGGGCGAGCGCGGCAGACGTGGGAAGCCACATCGCGACGGCGGAGCCCAGGGCAGCCGCTGCCACGGCTCCCAACGAAGTGAGGACACGCCACCCCGTGGAGCGAAGCGTGCGTAACCCCGGTGGGGGCCACCCGACCGACTCGCGGGTTCTGCGTAGTACCGCGCTGGCCACGGCGGCGGCCGACGGACGGGCGGCGTGATCCTTGGCCAAACAACGGCCCACGACCCCGGCGAGGAAGGGGTCGATGTCGGGCCGCACTCTGGCGAGGTCGGGCGGGACATCTTTGATATGCGCGGCCAAATACGCCTCGGGCGCCTCCGCGATGAACGGTTTTCGACCGGCCAGCAGCTCGAACGCCACCACCCCGAGGCTGTACACGTCGCTCCGGTCAGTGAGTTCTCCAACACTCGCCTGCTCGGGACTCATGTACGCGGGCGTACCGACCGCCACGCCCTGGAGGGTGAGCTCCTCGTCGCCGGCGAGCGCGTCCGGCTTGAGGGCGGCGCTGATGCCGAAGTCGAGCACCGTGGCCTCGCCGGTTTCTCGATCAATTACAATGTTTGAGGGTTTGATGTCGCGATGCAAGACTCCGCGGTCATGCGCGGCCGCGAGTGCAGACGCGACTTCGCCGATCACGGCGCGAGCGGTCGTTTCGGGGATCTGCGTCTCCGAGCGCATGAGATGCGCGACGGTCGGGCCATTCACGAACTGCATGACGATATACGGCTTTTTCGTGCGCGGGAGCGCACCCACCTGATAGATGTCGATCACGTGAGGATCGACGATACCGGCCGCGGCTTCGGCCTCGCGGGTGAAACGGGCGCGAGCGAGCGGGTCACCGGCGAGTTCGGCGGAGAGCACTTTGATGGCCACCATCCGGCGGAGCGCAAGGTCGCGACCCAGATACACCGTGCTCATGCCGCCCGCGCCGAGCCCGCGCACCAGCTCGATACCGGGCTCTAGGGCCTTCCGCAGCGCGGCGGCCGTCTTGTCATTCCGAGGGATGCTCGACGCCTGGCCCGCGGATCCGTCGATCTTGGTTACGTCGCTCCCGGCGGCCGCGCGGAGATCCTTTCCGCACTCGCCGCAGGTCTCGTCGTCCGGAGCCGTTGCAGCACCGCAGGCGGCGCAAGCCGGGGCCTCGGTCAAGGGCATACCTCGTGGGTTTCAGGACGGGGGATGTACACCTTCAAAAGTCGAACTCTTTGGTGTACGTCAGCAAGTTCGATCTCCAGTCACGATGACCGAGGTCAACATCCTGCAACGCCGGTGCTCTGATTCCCTTGAACGCACTTGCCGTCGAGGTGTGTGGCTCCACTCCTATATACTAGAACCGATGAGCCAATCGCGATAACGGAGGACCGATCTCTCTACCCAGGGAGGCTCGGTGGCAGATGCTTCAGGCCGATTGGCGCGGCCTAAGGAGTGCCTTGAACCGGAGCTGTAACAAGAAAAGCCTGAGGGCAATAACACTGGCAGTTACACTGGCGCGACTGGATGGTGACCTTTCCAGCGCGACGGCTAGATCGGCTTGCGTTCAAGTACGTCACGCCAATGAGGCTGAGATCGGTTTTGCAGTTTTTTGGACCCGTTGGTCAGGACGTGCGCATAGGTGAGTGTTAGGATGGCTGCGACGGTGAAGTCCTCGTGCCGTCCTCATGCAGGGACCGAGCCACCTGACACCTTCGCGATGGTCTTGATCCGGTCCGTTAAGCTCGTCGTGGAGCAACTACGAGTCGGAGTCCAAGGGTCACGCTCCAGGCCCGCCGCACCAGTTGATGCGCACGCACCGCGGGATCGAGGGCGCAGAGTAGTGATCCCGAGCGCCCCAATGTGCACCTCTCGCTCGAGGCATCCTTTGACTCCACTCAGTCTAACAGAAGCCAATTCCGCAGATTTTTCGGGGCTGGCTACGCCGGAGTGGTAGAAACACGGCTTGTCGAGCGCTTAAAAAGTGAACTGGAACAGAGGGCGGAGCGAGGTGGCTTCATCGAGCTCCAGGTCACGCCCCAGAGCGCCACACCAGACACGTCCGTTACCCACAGGCTCCAGGCGATCGCACGCATTAACGGCGACGAGGAGATCTTATTCGAGGCGACCCTACGCAGCAATGATGGCGTCCAAGTCCGGCACTTCCAGGCGCCCGTGTTACTCCCACAGGACTTCGGCCTTCAGTGGTCCGATCTTGAGAAGGAAGCAACGCGGCCAGGAGCGGGCGGCGACCCGAGTGCCCCCGTGGCACAGCTGTTCTCCGAGGAGCTTGTAGGCCTGGTCGCCGAGAACCTCTACCGCTGGCTTTTTGCCTCGACTGTCCGATTCCGGGTGGGCGTGGCCCCTTTTATCAATCTGGGCCCGGATACCCTAGACTACGGGTACCTCACTCAGTCCCTGGCGACGTACGTACGAACCGAACTCGCGGGTTCTCTCGCCCTGTCCGTGTTGGGTGCAACCGCACAGGGGGACCAACACTATACAATCCAAGGTGAATTCTCCGTCGTCGACGGCGGGATGCGGATCGATATCTCGTGCATCAAGCAACCGGACGGACGCGTTCTGACCAGTAGTTTCATCCTAGTGGACAGGTTGGACCTCCCCACTCTGTCCGAGGCGGTCAGCCGACTGACCCGCCGAATGAGCTGGGCTATGGAGAGCGACTTCCGGCTCGAGACCAAGAGTCTAGTTGTCGCGGGTGTCGTGGATTCTCGCGCGAGGTCCGGGGGGGTCATATCAGACGAAGACCTCTCGATGGCCACGGAAGTCGTTCGCGCGGTCAGCCGAAAATTCGGCCTACTTACACTCGGGAACGGGCCCGACGATCGCGTAGTCAATCTCGCGGTCCGATCCGCCGAGTCGCAGGTGCAGCCTGCGTCAGACTTCGACCCACTCTCTACACTGATGGCGAATGAGGCGGACTATCTCGTCCTCGTCGGCTATGGCGACCTTGGTGATCGTGTCCGTCTGAGTGCCCAACTCTTCTTCTTCGATCCGGACCATCCAGGTAGCGCGGAACCTGTCAACGACAATGGGACACTCTACGGGATTAATTAGAGAG
Source organism: Longimicrobiales bacterium (assembly GCA_965248195.1). Taxonomy (GTDB): domain Bacteria; phylum Gemmatimonadota; class Gemmatimonadetes; order Longimicrobiales; family Gaopeijiaceae; genus UBA822. Next base: position 425,424 of record CBDFIQ010000002.1, read on the forward strand.
CAATATCCTGTGTGGTGAGGGAAGGGATGGGAGGATTGATGTAGACGGCCTCCGGGAGCGGTTTGGGCTTCGGCACACCTGTGACGAAGCGTTCGGGATGAGCGGCCCATGCTTCGCGGAGCACGGATTTCCTGCCGGCAATGACCTGATCGGCGTTCCCGAAGTGGACCTGCTCGGGGGTTAGCATCGAGATACCGCCATGGCGGTGCTCGGCATTGTACCAGCGGAAGAACGATCGACACAACGTCTTGGCCTGGCCCTGATCCCCGAACCGCCCGGGAAACGAGGGATGGTACTTCAAGGTTTTGAACTGAGCCTCGGAAAACGGGTTGTCATCCGACACCTGAGGCCGGCTCAACGAGCGAGTCACGCCGAGGTCAGCGAGAAGTTGAGCGGTGCATTGGCTCGTCATTGGAGCTCCCCGATCCGAGTGCAGGGTCAGGACCCGGGGCTGGACGCCATGCTTCAGGCAGCTCTGCTGGATCAACCGGCCGGCCAGGGCCGAGTTCTCCCGGTCCGCCACCATCCAGCCCACGACGTAGCGGCTGTAGATATCCATGATGACGTAGAGGTAGTAATAGCTCCACTTCTTCGGCCCGAGTAGCCGCGTGATATCCCAGGACCACACCTGGTTCGGCGCCGTGGCCATCAACTCGGGCTTCTTGTACTCGGGATGGGTGCGCTGCGCCCGGCGTTCCTGAACCGGCACCTCGGAGGCCAGAACACGATACATCGTGCGTTCGCTGCACAGGTAGACCTCTTCGTCGAGCAGCGTGGCCACCACCTCGGCGGGTGAGCGGTCCACGAACCGCTCCGAACACAGCGTGTCGAAGACCTCGCCTCGTTCCGTCTCGCTCAATGCCCGGGCGGGCGTCGGGCGGGGCTGCCGTTGCCCGGTCGATGGGCCTCGACGACGGTAGAACGTCGATCGGGAGACCTCGAGAGCCGCGCACGCCGGTTTTACACCGACGTGCTTAGCCAGCTCATCGGCCGCCTTCAAGAGTTCGTCCCGTCGTCGAGGCTTATCCCCAGCAGCCCCGCAACTTTTCCCTGCACGTCGATGATCAGGTGTGCCTTCCTGAGCTCATTCTCGAGCCGTGCGTTTTGCCGCTCCAGCTTGCGTACCTTCTCATCCAGCGGATTCCGCTCCGGCTTGCGGCCGCGTTTCTTCGACAGGGCCTTCAGCGACCCGCTATGCGCCGCCTTGCGCCACGTCGTCAGGTGCGACGAGTACAGGCCCTCGCGCCGCAGGAGCTGACCCACCTCGCCGGGCTCGGTGCACCGGTCCGCTTCTTCGACGATCCGCAGCTTGTACGATGGACTGAACCGCCGGCGTAGCGGCCTATCTACTACCTCCGGGTCCGCAGGAGCTGCCGCGCTTCGCTTGGCCTCCCCGATTCCAGGGGCACTACCATTCTCTTCCATTCTCTCTCGCAGTCCCAACATGTTCGTTTTCTCTGCCTTCGCCCTACTCTAATTCTTTGCGTGCTCCGTGTCTCACGTACGTTGGCAGAGAGGGGCGCGGCCACGGTCTACGAACAAGATGTCGACGTCACGGACATAAACGCCGCGGTCGACAGCAGTGTAGTCGCCGTCGTACAGGCGCTAGCGAACATAGGTGCCGGGGTGCGGCTCCCAGACGACGGCATCGCTACGGCAATCCGATCTGTGCGAGCGAACACGAGGCAGCGGGGACGGGAGCTCGGTGTTCGGTTGGGTCCCGTGATGTACCGTAACGACAGTAACCTCGTCTTTGGAAGCAGCGCTGGGACCTACGTCGAAGCCTACCTTGCGGTCATGCCCGAATTCCTGTCTTTGGGCCAGCCGGGCGGGAAATATGATGTGGGCTTTGAGTTTCTATACGGTGGCGACATGGGGGAGGATTACTCCTTTCGCACCGCCTCGATACACTCGTTTTCGGTGAATCTCAAGATGTACATGACACCATGGCGCTACTCTCGGGCAGCCATAAACTTCGCGCTGGGTGCGGGCGCGGGATTCACCGCTCTGAGATACTCGTTCCAACCGGGCGACCGTCGGTTCATCGGTGACGAGAATTTCCACGACGCGGCGGCCCGTTTGGCGGTCAACTTCTTTGCAATCGCTTCGATTCCCCTGTTCAAAGCGATAGAAGGGGACGCAGTTGTCCGATGGGCTCCTCCACTGGGTGACCTGCGACGGTTCGCTAACGTCCAGGACGAAGGAATCGTGTGGGATACACCACTGGTGGGTCCTCTCGGCGGTGTCTACTTCGCCTTCGGCCTGAAGTATCGATTTTGAGTAGTCCGCCTTCCCGCTAGTTCCGCCGATCAAATCGATACTGGACTCGTCGCTTAATCGGCTGCTGGAGCAGGTCTAGAAGTTCTCAAGGAGTCTGACATGATCGAAGTGACCGCGCCGGAGCGGCGCCCAGGCTCCGTAGGCAAGGTGGTGGCAGTCGTCACGCTACTGGCTCTGGCTCTTTATGTAGTTGCCGGCTTGTTCTATTTGATCTCCAACAACGACCTCATCGGGAGGGTTGAGGCAGTCGGTGCTTTTGTCGGCGGCGGCGGCGGCCCATTGGCCCTGTTATGGACACGCTTGCGTCGCCGACTAGAGCAAGGTCTCGCAGACGAGCGTCGGACAACTTCGGACGCTTTGATGGGACTCCTGGCTACGGAACCGCTGGTGATCGGGTTCGTGTGGATTTTCCTCTTGGTCGGGGGATCGGTGGCCGCCGTCTACGCGCCGGTTCGGATCATCGTAAACGTGGACACTTCCAACTTACCCGTTGACGACAGCCTGGTCCGGGTCGTGACTGAGCCTGGACGGGATGTCTTCGAGCGCATCGATTCTCTACGGTTCCGCAGCCGGGGACGCTATCCACGCGGCGACTCGATCGTGCTGCGCGCCTACGCCGGACCGTACGAGGACAGCAGCATCGTGACCATCGAGGGTCTCCAGCTGTTCGCCACTTTCTCAGGACAGGTGGTCGCTCTCCGGCTGCGCGGTGAGCTTTATCGCCTTACCGTAGAGGCGCCGGCAGCGGCCGTGGTCGTGTTCGACTCTGGTGGAATCACACACCGAAGTCCTCCTCCTAGCCTTGATGTGGTCGGCGGCACCGTCGTGAGGGTCCGAGTTGAGCAGCCAGGACACGCGACCCGAGACACGGCCATCACCGTGGGTCGAGCCGACACGAGTGTAACCGTCGAGATGGTGCCACTCGAGGGCGCCATCCGCATTCGATTCGCGGGAAACGCTGCAAGGCAACGGCGAGAAGGTCTTAGTGTGTACGTGCGTCGCGCGGGATCCGACGCCGCCTTCGACAGAGTCGGGCAGGTGGGTGAGTCAATTCCTTTGGATGCGGGCCGATGGAATGTTCGAGCCTGTCGGTTGAGGCAGGATGGTTCTCTCTACCGCGGTGAATTAACGGTGCTGGTTGGCCCTGGCGTGGAGTTGGTCATCGATACGATTACGACAAGATCTGAGCGCGGCAGCTGTGAGGATTAGGAGCGCCGAGTAGAGGTCGGTAATACGGGACTGCTCGGGAGTGGATCAGAAACCTGTAACACAAAACCTGTAACAGCGCCCACGAGCGCCCGACTCATATCTGATAAGCGTGAGGTCGTAGTTCGAGTCTACCCACGCCCACTTGGTGAAGCGACTGCCCCGCTTGGTCTTACGTGACCGGGCGGGGTTCTTACTTGATTGCTGCGCTAGCTCACGAGCACGGCGAGAACCACGCCGAGAACGGCCAAGGCGATCATCTCAGCGATGCCGCGCTTCTTCTTCGGAACGAACGGGAGGAGTTTTGCTCCCAGCGCCGCAGCTACCATCGGTGGCGCGGTTTTTACCATATCGGAGTAGGCCCCGGCTCCCGCGCGGACCACTGCATCATGCATGAATCCGACCGAGTTGAGTACCGGCAACAGGCTCTGGCTGCTCTTTCTTGTCAATTGCTCCCCGGCCGCAACGGCTGCGATCGCCTTCTCCACGCCGGCATCTCCTGCAAAGAGTGCGCGATAGAGGATCTCACCGTCCGCACCGATGATGTGAAGTGAGTTGGGCTCGGTGCCGAGCAGACGGTGCAGCGTTCCTTCGATGTCGTCGACCAGAACCGGCCATCGCACGGAATACACTTCTCGCATGAGTTGGGCATGTTGGACCTTGTCTCGCGAAGTGCGGGGCTGGTCGATCTCAGCACCCGGATGTGCCTCCCGTACCTGGAGCAGCACAAACTGAACGTCGTCACCGTAGCGTTCCTCGAGTCGGTTCAGATCGGGCATCGAGCTGGCCGTCGCGGGACAGGTCGTCGAGCCGGTCACCAAAGCGATCGGGCGCCCAGCGGCCAAGGATCGCAGTGAGACTTCTCGTCCGTCGAGATTCAGTAGCGTCGTGTCCAGCAGCCGGTCACCGGGCGCCAGGGCGGTGCGACTGAACCGCATATCTTGTAGCAAGAGGCCGAGATTGAGATGCTCGAATCGGTAGTCGTTGGCTTCTCGTGGGGCTTCGCTTGACGCCTCGTGCGAGGCGATGTTGAGGGCGGTCATAGGTCTCTCCTTTCCCAGGGTTGCGGTGACTACTCGGTGTGAGATATGCGTTTTGCTTCGGAAAAACCTCAGCTTCGTCCAACGCGGCTATCCCCATGCCCTCTCTTCAGGCCGGCGATTAGGCCGCCTCGTCCAGGAACTTGGTCACCACCTGCACCAGCTCCTGCGGTTTGTCCATGTGCACGTAGTGGCCGGACTTGTCGATTACCTCCAGCTTGGCGTTTGGCAGCTTTTCCGCAATCTCGTGCCCCAGCTTGCTGCTGATGAAACGATCGTACTTGCCCCACACCACCAGCACGGGTGTTTGAAGCTCTTGTGCGTGCGGCTCGAAGTACTCCTGGCCCGTGCGGAAGTTTTGGAAGTACGAAAGAAACGCCTCTTGGGTGCTCTTACTCACACCATCGGATAAGAATTCTCGTCGCACCTCAGCCGGGATGGAGTGCCCCCTGTAAAATCCTTTGAAGTACGAAATTTTGGCTGTGATGCGCGGAAACCAGCGCACCAGGGCCTTGCCGATGATCGAGCCTTTTTTGGCAAAACTCTTGAGCTCCCAGGAGGAGTATTGTGGCCGCGGAAACGGAATGCCGTCCATCACCGCCAGCTTGGAGACACGGCTCGGGTGCTCGAGGCCGACCAGTAGCGAAGGGAGGAGGGCAATGTCGGTGGCCACCAGGCTCGCCTGACGGATCTGAAGCGAGTCCATGAAGTCTACAATCACCTCAGCAAAGCGGCGTGAAGTGTAGTCCTCGGGCGACGCCAACGGCTCGCTTCCGCCAAAACCAGGCCAATCGACCGCCAGCACGTGGTACTTCTCGGACAGGAGCGGCGCCACAGCGTACCAGCCCTGCAGATTCTCGGGCACGCCGTGAAGCAGTAGAACCGTCGGGTTTGCCGGGTCCCCCAACTCGGCATAGCGGATGTTGAGATCTTCCTTTTCCAACCGCACGGTCTTGGTAGCCAGCAGACGGTTCGGTTTTGCAATCGTGTCGCGGCTGTCGGTGTTCAATGGTGTTTTTTCCGATCGAGCTAAGAGTCCGGCGTCACTCGTGTTCATGTTTCCTCTCCTTGGTTTAGGTACTGAGAATTCGAGTACGATTTAGGACGCGAAGATCTCTACCGCACGCCGATAAGAGACAGCTTGCGAGAGAAATCCAAACAGTACCGGCAAGGCGTAAACCTGAGCTAGCAGCGCCGTGGGTGCCGCACCGATGTCACCGGTACTCAATGACGCCTCAGCCAGGATAAGGGCCGAATTGATGGTTCCGATAATCAATCCAATCGTCACAGCCCTCGCCGGAATCCCATGTAGAAAGGCGGTCGCGACAAGGCTCTCCGGTGTCCCAGGTATGTGCTCTTTTTTGGCATCCACCCAGGCCCGCCGGATAGCCGTGAGTTGCGAGATTGCAATGACTGCGAAAGGGGTCACATAGGCCAAAAGCAGAGGCAAAATCTGAATCGTGTCGGATCCGAAGAGCGCGTCGAATTGATTGATCCAGGTCAGTGCACTGCCAATGATCAGAGCGAGGATCGCTGAGCGGCGTAGCACGCCGCCTGTCAATGGTGCCGACTCAAGGAGACCCCAGCGTTGCCGATTTCCCGAACGCCATGTGCTAATTCCTGCTTTCATCTTTCGATATGCTCCAGTAAGGTGTATATACACTTAATCGTCAAAAAAAACTCACCCGTTTTGCACCACGCCAATCGTTTTCTCTAGATCATCCAGAAAGGCTGACCAACGCTTCTGACCAAGACCGTCGACTAGCCGGGACTGCGCCTCTCGCCAGTAGGGAAGGGCATCTTCGAGCACCGTCTTCCCCTCGTCCGTTAGGCTGACGATGCGTACCCGTTGATCCTCGTCCTGTTCAATGCGGACCAGTCGCTTCTCAACGAGCGGCTTGAGATTTCGCGTTAACGTCGTACGGTCCATAACAAGGGCGTCTGCCAACCGCGTCAGTGGTGTATCTCCCAGTCTCGCCAGTGCCGAGATCACGGTGAATTGGGTTACCTGCAGGCCAACCGGCCGCAAGCCGGCGTTATAGACTTGCGTCACCGCTCGCGTTGCTTTGCGCAAGTTTGCGATTGTGCAATTCGCTCGATCCAGGGCATTGCGACTCTGATTTAAAGGTTTCTTGGCGGTCATGTACGTGTATATACACTCTTATGCGTCGCCTGTCAAGAGGAGGCTGTGGAGGGGAAGCACCACGATCGTCGGGATCGTCCCCTGACCCTTCGCCACTATCATAAGCCCCGCAAGGTTTTGTGCCCTGCGGGGCTTTTGCTGTAACAAGAAGGGCGTGAGGGCCGCCTGACGAATCGTGCCTCTGCTACGCGACCAATCTGCACACCGCACGTGCACTGCGCACCTGCCGGCCTACTGCCACAGCCTTGCTACGGATCGCGCCGGTCGGAATGACCGAGGTCCCTCTCTGGGGCGATACGGTCGCGGATGAGCTGCTTGAGTTCCTTCAGCTCGGGGAAGCGGCCGCGCTCCTTGCGCGACCATAGTACGTCGCCGTCAGCTCGGACCTCAAAGATCCCGCCAGTTCGTGGGACGAACACGAGTTGGCCGATATCGGCCTCGAATGTGGTGAGGAGTTCCTGTGCGATCCACGCCGCTCGCATGAGCCAGCGACATTGGGTGCAATAGTGAATCTCGACTCGGCTCTTCACGGATGACATCGCACGGGTTCTCCGGCGCCGCACAAGGGATCGCGATTCTGCTGTCTGACCACTATGCCGACCAGCGGCGTGAGCTGGCGCGCCAAGTTATCGATTCCTTCGTGTGGGTCCTTTTGCCCTTTCGATCACGAACTCGGCGAGTGCAGTCCAACGGACTAGAGACGGCTTCAATTCTTCGAGAATCTCGTTGGCAGTCGTCCCCGTGAAAGGCCCCTTGTGCCGCTTCTTCATCTCGTGGTACGCCGCCACAGCACGATGGACGACGGGTTGCTCCTCAGGCGTCAAGTCCATGACTGTAAACTAACGGTACTCCCCGCTGTCGATGCTGACAGCGACCAGAGTCAAACTCACGTCCACCGGCCCTCGTCAAGCGAGGCGGAAAAGAAGTCGATCTCACAGCGCATCGCGTAACGGTAGGCCTGTGACACGCTGTGCGTGCCCTCGGCCAGCTGGTCCAGCAGCGACTCGAGCTCGGCGGCCAGGGCCTCGAACTCTGCGCTCGAGTAGGTCTCGATCCACTCCCGATAAGGATTCTGGGAGTGGTCGCCCAGGGCCAACTCCTGTCCTAAGTACGCATAGAGCCGCATGCACGGCGTCATTGCTGCCATGATCTCACCTACTTCGGTCGTCCACGCTGTCCGAAGCAAGAAATCGGTATAAGCGCGGGTGGCTGGATGGGGTCGGACGTTCCCCAGATCGATCGCCAGACTCTCAGCGTAGCCTTCGTGGAGCTTCAGCTCGTCCAGTACGCCGTGCATGAGCCCGTGGAGCCTCTGTACGACCTGCCGTCTCTCCGCTGCCCGGACGGCGCCCAGGGCGTAGGCGCTGAAAAAGGCCTGCAGGAAGAAAGCGTCCTGGGCCACATAGTGCTTGAAGACCTCGGGATCCAAGCTGCCGTCTCCCAAGCTGCGGACGAACGGATGGGCCAAACATTCTTCGGCTAGTGCCTGGTTCTCCTGCCATAGGGTCTTGTGAAGCGGTTCGGCCGACATGAGCAGTTCAGCCTTTCCAGGTCATGCGCCAAAAATCCCGCTCATAGCGCATGACCTCGTTGAACATGGCTTGCTGACCTGGATGGGGATGCTCGTCGGCGAGCGTCGACAGGACACGCACGTAGGCTCGGAAGTCCTCATGGGTCCACCGGTCGATAAACTCGGCGTACGGCCCCCGGACCTCGAGACGACTCCACGCGACCGCATAGGCCACCTCGACGCCATAGAAGAGTGCAAGCAGCACCTGGAACGGCTCGGAGTAGCCCGCAGTGATGAGAAAGTCGACGTAGCGCTGGCACGCTGGGTGGAGCTCGGCGCCTAGATCGAGGGACCTGGCCTCGGCATGCGCCTCGAACCAGTCGAGCTCGTCGTCGAGGGCCGAGAGGCCCGCGATCAAGACACTCTGCCCCGGCCTGGGCGTTTTCCCGACAGTCAGGGACGCGAAGCCGGCAAACCCTCTCACGAACAGGTAATCCTGCACGAGCCAGCGGTTGAACGCATCCTCGGGCAGCGAACCGTCGCCGACGGCGTTCAGGAACTCGGCGCGTGTACCCAGATCCCAGAGTTCGCCTGCGCCCAGGGCAAGACGCGATTCCGTAAACTCTTTCAACTACAGCCTCCTCCGGATGGACAAAAGGTGGAGACCCGGCCCCGTCCGGACAACGGGTCGATCCCGCGCGCCTTCGTTTGCCCATCGTTAGTTCTAAGGGTATCTTGTTGATAACGAGAATCATTCTTGATAGATCCAGCAGGAGCAGGACCAGAAGCAGCAGGAGGAGGAGGTCCATGCCAGAAAATGAGCTCGTCGAAGGACTCGGTCTCGACGAATACCAGTACGGGTTCGTCGATGAAGAGGCGCACGTCTTCCGGACCAGGCCCGGCCTGGACGAGGACATCGTCCGACAGATTTCGAAGCACAAGGAAGAGCCCGAGTGGATGCTCGAGTTCCGTCTGAAGGCTCTGAAGGTCTACGAGTCGAAGCCGATGCCGACGTGGGGTGGGGACCTCTCGGATCTCGAGGCGACGCTCGATGAGATCTACTTCTATGTGAAGCCACAGGACCAGATGGAGCGCTCCTGGGACGACGTCCCCGAGAACATCAAGAACACGTTCGAGAAGTTGGGCATCCCTGAGGCAGAGCAGAAGCTCCTGGCCGGAGTCGGAGCGCAATACGAGTCCGAGATGGTATACCACTCCCTCAAGGAGGAGTGGGCTTCCAAGGGCGTGATCTTCGATTCGATCGAAGACGGCCTCAAGAACCATCCAGAGCTCTTCCGGGAGCATTTCGCGACCGTCATCCCCATTGCGGACAACAAGTTCTCGGCGCTCAACTCGGCGGTCTGGTCGGGGGGGTCGTTCGTCTATGTGCCGAAGGGCGTAACGCTCGAGACGCCGCTACAGGCGTATTTCCGGGTCAACCAGGAGCGTATGGGACAGTTCGAGCGCACGCTGATCATCATGGATGAGGGCGCTCAGGCTCACTACATCGAGGGATGCACGGCGCCGGTCTACTCCACCGACTCGTTCCACTCCGGCGTGATCGAGATCGTCCTGAAGAGGGACGCGAGATTCCGGTACACGACCATTCAGAACTGGTCGAACAACATGTACAACCTCGTGACTCAACGCGCCGTGGTGAACCAAAACGCGAACATGGAGTGGCTCGACGGCAACCTCGGCTCGAAGCTCACGATGAAGTATCCGTCGTGCTACCTCGTGGGTGAGGGAGCCCACGGAGAAATCATGTCCATCGCTTATGCCAGCGACGGCCAACACCAGGACACCGGGGGCAAGGTGGTTCATGTGGCCCCGAACACCACGTCATCGATCATCTCGAAGTCGATCTCGAAGGGCAATGGCCGGTCCACGTATCGCGGCCTTTGCAAGGTCTACGAGGGTGCGGTCAACGCGCGGTCCAACGTCGAGTGTGATGCGCTTCTCATCAACGATACCTCGCGCACGGATACCTATCCGTATATCGAGATCGAAGAGAAGAACGCGTCGGTGGGACACGAGGCGACCGTCTCCAGGGTGGGCGACGCGCAGCTCTTCTACCTCATGAGCCGCGGGCTGACGCAAGAGGAGGCCATGGCGCTCATCGTGCGCGGATTCATCGAGCCGATCGCCAAAGAGCTTCCGCTGGAGTACGCCGTCGAGCTCAACCGGCTCATCGAGCTCGAAATGGAGGGATCGGTCGGCTGATGTCCAACCCTGCTCAAGCAGTGGAGGCGTCGAGCGCGGAGGAAGAGACTCCGAGCTCCCTGGACCAGGGCACGGTGGAGAGCTTCAGCCGGGGTGCCCTTATCTGATGATCGAAGTTGGTCATTGCTAACGGCCATGAGGCATCTTCGGCAATGAACGTACTCCTCATCTCCTGCTATGAGCTCGGCCATCAGCCGTTCGGAGTAGCGTCCGCTGCCGCACACTTGATCGCGGAAGGGCGCCATCAAGTGGAATGCCTGGATCTCGCCGTCGAGGTTATCGACGAGGTCAAGGTCCGCCGGGCCGACTTTGTGGGGATCTCGACTCCCATGCACACGGCGATCCGACTCGGGGTCAAAGCCGGTGAGCTGGTCCGGGGATTGAATCCGCAGTGCCACATCTGCTACTTCGGGCTTTACGCTTCTCTTAACGAGGACTACCTCCTCAACAGCGTAGCCGATAGTGTGATCGGCGGTGAATTTGAGACGCCGCTCAGGCAGCACGTCGACTGCTTGGCCCAGAATGGATCGACTGGCCCGGGAGGTGTCTCGCTCTCGGAGCTGCGCGGTCCACCCAACCTGTCTCGACAGCAGTTTCTCCCGCCGGCGCGACATTTACTACCTCCCCTGGAGAAGTATGCCCGCCTGAGGACCTCCGAAGGCGAGCTCCGGCTGGTGGGATATGTCGAGGCCAGCCGCGGTTGTGCTCATCGGTGCCGGCACTGTCCGATCCCCGCTGTCTATGAGGGGAGGCTTCGCATAGTTCAACAGGAGGTCGTGCTCGCAGATATCGACAATCTCGTGCGCATGGGGGCGCAGCACATCGACTTTGGCGACCCGGATTTCCTGAACGGTGTGAAGCACTCGCTCGGGGTCGTTCGGGAGATGCGTAACCGCCACCCCGAACTGAGCTTCAACTTCACGGCCAAGATCGAGCACCTGATCCAGCATCGTGACGCGGTCATGGAGCTGGCGGCGCTCGGGTGCATCTTCGTCGTGTCCGCTGTGGAGAGTGTGGACGACCGTATTCTCGGGTATCTCGACAAGGGTCACACCCGAGATGACGTGGTCACTGCGCTGGAGATCACACGATCCGCCGACGTAGCCCTTCGCCCCTCGCTGTTGCCTTTCACGCCTTGGACGACGCTGTCGGGATATTTGGAGCTGCTCGAGTTCGTGCAGAAGCACGATTTGGTCTATCACCTCGATCCGGTGCAATACTCCATCAGACTCCTTCTGCCTCCAGGCTCATGGCTCCTCGATATCCCTGAGATCCAGCCCTCCTTGGGGAGGCTGGTTCAGAAGGACTTCGTGTACACCTGGCAGCATTCGGATCCCAAGGTGGACGCGCTACAACAGCAGGTCTCGCGAGTCGCTGAAGAAGCAGCCAACTCGGGTGAAGACCCGGCAACGACGTTCTACCGAATCAAGGAGCTTACCGTTGCGACCATTTTTGGCCGGTGGACCGTAGCCCAACCCCGATACCGCCGTCGGAGTGTCCGATCACCGCACCTGACTGAAGCGTGGTTCTGCTGAGCTGAGCCGACCGAGAGTCAGTTCGGCTCTGTGGCGACGGTGACAGGATTGGAAAGCTAGCGTCATGGGCCATCATGCTTTTACGGTCGACGAGGCAAACGAGAAGCTTCCTGAGGTGCGGGCCGCCCTCAACCAGATCCAAAGCCTTCGCGACGTGGCACGCAGCAAGATGGACCAGCTGGCCGTGCTGGACGCTCTTTGGGGCGACCTGGTCTCCCAAAGTGCCAACCCGGATCACGAGGAGTACGCGCAGCATCGTCATTCTCTCTCGCCGAGGATGGCCACGGACCGCCGCACGGAGGAGACGATCTCGCGCTGAACACTCTCGGGGAGACGGGAAGGCGTCACAAGGATGGTCTCCTCGAAGAACGGCCCCTCCATGAGGTCCGGCTTGTCCAGCACGGCCAGGGTCTGCAGCTCGCCCCCCACCACGATCCCCTCCACGGCCACTTCGCCCCCCGGCATGTACGCTTCGATCAGGATCTCGGCCACGCCGTGGCCGCTGCGCGTGACTGCGTCGGGCTGCTCGAGGATCGCCCGAATCCGGCTCCAGGCCCGGCCGAACTCTTCGGGCGTGTCTGCGCGGATCACCCCGCGGCTGGCGGACAACGCGAGCGGCTTGAGAACGCAGGGATAGCGAGCCCTCGCCGCCGCTGCTTCCGCATCATCCTCGAAGGAGGCGACGTGGAACCAGGGGGACGGGAGTCCGGCCGCCTCGAGCCGCTGCCGCATGACCGCTTTGTTACGAGCGGACCGGACCGCCTCGGGAGGATGGTGCGTCAGCCCCAGGGCCTCCGATGCTGCCGCGGCCACCGCCGCGAAATCGTCTTCCGCCGCCACGATGGCCGTCAGCGGATAGTCCGAGACGAACCGTACGATGCTGGCCACCGATCGGTCGATGTCCCCGACGCCGAGAGTGAGCGCTCCGCCAGGTGTTAGGTCGGCGAGGGCCTGGCGGTGATTCGAGCCAACCGTGACGTCCAGGTCCAGGCGGCGGGCCGCGGCGACAAAAGCCTCGGCGCGATACGAGGTTCGTGAAAGGAGGAGAAGGACCCTCGACACGATAGGCCCTCCGTCGGGTTCCGGTTATTTGGACGCGCTGATGTAGGGATTCTCGCCGTCGCCGTGGTTGGTTACGTCCTCGATGCCCTCGATCTCCGGCACCTGCTCCCGAAGGATCCGCTCGATTCCCTGGCTCAGCGTCACCGAAGCCATCCCGCACCCCTGGCAACCCCCACCCATCTGGAGGTAGACGATCTTGTCCCTGACTTCCACCAGCGTCACCTGTCCGCCGTGCTGGGCCACCCCGGGGTTCACGAACTGGTCGATGGCCTGCCGAACCCGGTCGGCCAGTGGCCCTTCCAATGGCTTCGAGCCGATGGGCGCCAGGTTCGGGTTCTCCACCTTGAACCCGCTCTCGGTCAGGGTCTCCATCCAGTCGACGCGAGCGCCATCGAGGAGCTTCGCACTCTCGGGCTCCATCACGACCTCGAAGCCGTAGCCGTCGAACACCAGGTCTTCCGAGCATATTTCACCGGGCTCGATCATCGTGATCTCGTAGCGCGGATCGAGCGGGCTTGGGCTCGCGACTTGGATTCGGACCGCAAAGTTTGTGTCCTCGTTCGCCTGCAGGAACTGGCGGACCGTGTCGCGCGCGAGGGCCGTGAATTCGACGGGCGCCTTCGTGGTGTCTCTCATTGTATAGGTGCCGGCTCTGGGCTGGTCGATGGATGGGCAAGACCTAGTCTAGCGGAGTAGATGGCCGCCGCTCGGGCCGCATGTTCTTTCATTTTTAGGGTCATCGAGTAGAAGCCGTTTCTTCGGTTGACCGAGAGATGCTGCTCCAGCTCCAGCCGCTCGAAGAGTCCTTCTACGTCGGTCGAAAGGATCTCTTCCGGCGTCTTGCCATTGTACATCATGAGAAGCACGCCGATGAGCCCTTTGACGATGTGCGCGTCGCTGTCGCCCCGAAACACAACTTCGGACGACTCGGAGCCCTCGACGGTCACGAGCCAGACCTGACTCAGACATCCTGGAACCAGGTGCTCTTGATCCCTGAATTCCTCCGGGTACGGCTCCAGCTTCCGCCCAAGCTGGATGAGGTATCGATAGCGGTCCTCCGAGGAGCGCAACCTATTGAAGCGCTCGGCGAATTCGTCGGGGGTCATGGGTGGCGGTTGTCGTAGAGGGTCAAACCGTGAACGAGCTCCCGCACCCACAGCCGCCGCTCGCCTTGGGATTCTGGAAGGTGAAGCCCTGACCCATCATGTTCGTGACGTAGTCGATCTCGACACCTTCCAAGTACTGTGCGCTGAACGCGTCCACGAACACCTTCACGCCGTTGACGTCGAGCACTTCGTCGTCCGCCTCGGGACCGTCCTCGACGTTCAAACCGTACTGAAAGCCGGAGCACCCACCGGGTAGCACCGCAACGCGGAGTCCAGCGTCACCCTCGACTCCGTGCTCCTGTATGAAGTCCTGGACCTTCTCGACCGCCGAAGTCGTCATCGTGACCATGGCCCTGACGTCCTCCTGGTATCTCACTCCACCTCGCCTTTTGTTGTCTCAATAGTAGTGATACGAAACTATCTTGACCATACTTAGATTAGACGAAGTGGTTTCGTATAGCTACTAAATGGCTGTCGTTCTGATCCTCATTTTGAGCGCATGAGCGAGGGGGAAACCTGCTAGGCCTCTGGTCAGGCGTCCCGCATGAAGTGCGAGCAGAACAGCTCCAGTTCGGCCGGCTCTATAACGGCACCGAAGTAACGGCACCGGAACGTATCGCCGTCCTCGCATCTCTTCAGGTGGCCGCAGGTGGCGCAGGTGCCAAACTCCTTCCCACCGCGCCGCTCTGCGAGCCTAGCCAACACGCGGAAGAGCCCGCTCGCCACTTCGGCGCGCTCTCGGGGTGACAGCTGACCGACGGCTTCGACGACATCGTTCAGCGGATCTTCGCGCAATGCCGCCTGCGCCCTTTCCGTCAGGTCAAGTCGGGTACTTCTACCGTCCAGCGAAGAGCGGCTTCGCCCAAGATACCCGCTCTTCACGAGCCCCTTCACCGTCTGGGACGCAGTGCCTCGAGTGGTCGCGTGAAAGTCTGCGAAGCCCGAGACTGTTCGTGAAAACGAGTTTGCCCGTGAGAAATAGCGCAGGACTGACCATTGCGCGGCCGTCAGTCCTGCGGCACCGACCCCGCCGTACGCGTGCCGCCCGAGAAGGCAGATGACCTCGGCAAGAACCCGTTCATTGATGTCTTCGTCCATCGCTAAAATGATAGCGTTTCCCAATCGAATTCACCACGCCCGTGCGGGGACCGGTGACCGACCAACCCGAGTTGACACGCGTGCGCTGACAAAAGTAGTTTGGAATCGCTATCATATGTTAAAAATGAATGGGTACTTCGCTGGTTTGCATGACTTACATCATTGCTGAGCCCTGCATCGGTACAAAGGATGCGAGCTGCGTTGAAGTGTGCCCCGTTGACTGCATCTACGAGGGTGAGGATCAATTCTATATCCACCCAGACGAGTGCATCGATTGCGGGGCGTGCGAGCCGGAGTGTCCGGTCACGGCGATCTTCCCGGACACCGAGATTCCGGCCGACCAGACCAGTTACCTCGAGAAGAACAGGAGCCATTTTGATTGAGAGATTCGCAGAGCGCCGTACCCCGGCTGTACGATCATGGTGGTCACTTGAGCTAGGGCCGATCCACTAGGGGGCTGATGTGCCGCGAGTACCGTTCGATGCGCTGCCGGGTCATGGCCGCCTCTGGGTCTTTCCGGCGAACCGGACTCTGACCCACGTCGAGGCCCGGGCGTGCCTGGAGGTGGTCGACGAGTTTTTGGCCTCCTGGGCCGCGCACGGGGTGCCCCTGAAATCGGGTCGGGAACTGCGCGAAGGCCGCTTCCTGCTCGTGGGTGTGGACGTCGATGCGGGGACGCCCTCGGGTTGCTCGATTGACGCGCTCGTGAATCGCCTGAGGGATTTTGGCGGAGAGCTCGGCGTCACGCTGATCGATCATGCGCCCGTCTCGTTCCGGGACGCGACCGAGATCCGGACTCTGTCGCGCGCCGAGTTCCGGGCTCTCGCGGCAGACGGAGGAATCGGACCCGACGTGCCCGTGTTCGACACGAGCCTGACGCGTGTGGAGCAAGCTCGGGCGGGCGCGCTTGAGCGGCCGGCAACCGAGACCTGGCACGGTCAGGCTTTCTTCGGGGACCGGGTCCGGAGCTGAGCGTAGGCTTCTCGGTTCGAGGAGCCGAAGCAGGCGGAGTTTTGGAACAGGACGCCGCCGAACCTCATGCGATGACCTTGATGTCCACATACGGATTCAGGCGTCGGTGAGAAAGCTGTAACAAAACCTGTAACAGCGCTGGCGAGCGCCCACGAGCGCAGAATCGGCTAAATCCCCCGATTTCCAGCGCCCACGAGCGCCCACGAGCGGTAGTCTCATATCTGATAAGCGTGAGGTCGGTAGTTCGAGTCTACCCAGGCCCATTGATGGAAATTGAAGCCCCGTAAGGAGATCGAGGGCGACGTCATGCATACGGTGAATCTAGCACAGAGGCGCTTGCCCCTACTGGAGGATCTTCGGTCGTACCCGTACGAGGATCCCGAGACTCTAGAAGGCGCTCGAGACTATTGCGAAGAAGTAAAGAGCGACCAGCACCGCGACGACGATCACCCAGCGCAGAGCCGTCGTATGGACCCTGTGCGCGTGCTTCCGGGGCTCGCTGAAGAGATAATCGGCTTCGCTGAAGGGTCTCCTGGCCGTCGGCCTGACGCTGACGGACGCGAAGCCGGCACCAAGTTCTCTCAGGGTAGCCGAGAGTCGCCGAGCCTCACGGATTCGCTGCCTAAGGCGTGGGGATAGGAGCAAGGCTGTCCCAAGCGGGATCCGCAGAAACCATGGCAGCTCTCCATCGGCGTATCGCATGACGACCTCATCCGTGATTCTGGGCCCGAGCATCACTCATGACTTCTTGTCGAGGGGCGTTCGAGCGTCATCACCGGGCCGCCAAAGCCGTGCGCGCCTCACCCCACCGACGTCCTCTCGCGGATTCCGTTGGCCTCCTCCCATCTCCAGCTGAACTCGACCCGGTAATGGCGACTAAGGTCGCTCCTGAGGGGGGAGGCACACAATGCGTGAACTTCTAAAATCCGTGGTCATGCTCACCTGGATTATCTGCGGACACGTCGCGTGTGCCCAGACGGCCGCGCCGCCAGAGCAGGGAGCTTCGGAGCAAGGGACATCCGCCACTATTTTTGAGTATGAGTCGACAGGTGAGCTTCCCTCAGTCGAAGTCGATCCTGATTCTGGCAACCGTCTTCCTCTGGTCCGCCGAGAAGACCTGGACGAGCAGGGTCAGCAGGCGTACGACGCCGCCGTCAGTGCGGCTGGAGAACTGCGGGGAGCGGCCGCGATACGCCTTCACGGGTCTGGGGTGAACGTCCGCTGGGAGTCACCGCTCGGCCGCCGGCTGACGGAGCTGGCAATCTTGACCCAGGCGCGCGAGTATCACCAGCCGTATGAATGGTCGCTTCACGAAATGGAGGCTGTCGCGGTCGGGTTGGAACCTGAGATTATTGACGTCGTCCGCTACCAGCGACCGATGGCGCGTTCCGTCCCAGGACTCGGCGATAGGGAAGCCGTCATTATCCAGATGGGTCGTGAGCTTTGCGGCGAGTACACACTGAGTCCGGAAACGTACGCGCGCACGCTACAGCTCTTGGGCAAGAGCAATTTCGTCGATGTCGCTGGCTTGATGGCCCAGTATGCGGGAACGGCTACGCGGCTGACGGCGGTGAACCAGCACATGCCCCCTGGCTGGAAAGACTTCCTGCCACTACCGTTCACCCGCCCGGCGGACATACACCCGGACACGCGCAGCCGCCTGCCTCTCGTCTTACGTCCGACCCAGACGCAGCAGGCGGCAACGCCGGAGAATCCTGGACTCTACCGCCGCTCGCTGGCCCCCGAAGGTACGGGACCGGGACAAATCGGGCGGCACGGTGCCGGCTTGGCGTCTCTAGAAGCCAGCGTCGGCCGGCGGCTCATGGGTCTAGCCGTTCTCGTGACGTCTCGTCCCCACAACCAGCAATATCACTGGACCATCAATGAGCGCGCCGCACGCCGCGACGGCCTGGAGGCTGCCGTCATCGACGTCGTTCGCGATAACCGGCCGGCAACCGGCTTGGATGAACCGGAGGCGGCGTTGATCGCATTCGGCCGGGAATTGTTTGGTCAGCGGAACATTAGTGCAGAGACCTACGCGCAGGCCTTGCGGGTCTTCGGCCAAACGGATCTCTCAGATTTCATTACCTTGATGGCTCAGCATGCATCGGAGTTACCCTTGTTAATCGCGTTCGATCAGCAGGGGCGGGAAACGGAGTAGTCGGCAGGCTTCAGCCGTGGGCGTCGGAACTAGGGTCTGTTAACACTAAGGGCAATTTGTAGTATATTGGGGCTATGAAAATCACAGAGTCCCAATATCGTCGGATAGAGGCTTGCTTTCCGCATCAGCGCGGCAATGTGAGCATCTCCAATCTCGAAGTGCTTAACGCGATCCTGTATGTGGCCGAACACGGCTGCAAATGGCGGGGGTTGCCTCCGCGTTTCGGTAACTGGCATACGATCTACACCCGAATGAATCGCTGGGCCAGGGCAGGTGTGCTGGATCGTGTCTTTGCGGCCCTGCAAGACGAGCAAATTATCCGGATCAAGATCCAAGCTCTGTCGATCGACAGTACCATCGTCAAGGTGCACCCTGATGGCACCGGCGCTCTAAAAAAAAACGGCCCGCAGGCCATCGGCAAGTCGCGTGGAGGCTGGACCACCAAGATTCATATGGTTGCCGCAGATGCTCGAACCGCGATAACCTTCTCGCTATCGCCAGGCCACAAGCACGACGCGCCGGAAGGACGGGAACTGCTACGCACGTTGAAGCCGGTACATTCCACAGTGTCCATGATCATGGACCGGGCGTACGAGGGGGGCGAAACACGGCAATTGGTGTTGGAGCTGGGGTTTACGCCGGTCGTGCCACCCAAGCAGGGCCGTGTTAACCCGTGGCAGTATGACCGAGTCATGTATCGCCGTCGTAACGAAATAGAGCGGTTATTTCGGCGACTCAAAGGCTTCAGAAGAATCTTCTCCCGCTTTGACAAGCTCGACGTGATGTTTACCGCCTTCATCCACTTCGCGCTCATCGTCGAAGCCCTCAGATAGTGTTAACAGGCCCTAATACAACACTCCGTATTTGTGGCCGCCGCCATTGGACTCAGGCTGCCTCTCGACCTGTCCGAACTGCGGGATCTCGGGACCGAGCGGCGAGTCGCACACGCCGAGCGCGGGGATGATCGCGAACACGGCGATTATCGGTCGCTGCCTTTGCAAAGTTAGGCCTACCCCCTGCAAAGAGGATCTAGGGAGTCGGCGTTTGGGTCTCCCTAGAATCATCGACTTGATGTCCCGAACGGACCCCACCGGCAAGGCCTGCAGCGATAGTCTTCCTTGGCCCGCGGGTGGCATTTGGCGCTGCAAGCAGCCCCGGACACTGACCGGACCCAGGGACGTACCCTGGACGTGGGTCGGTCTGGGCAACATTATGACGCTCCAAGCTCTGCACCGCTCATCGGGGCCGCCGCACGGCCTCATGCCCGATGGAGGAGACTGATGAAAGGCAAGCCCGTTTTCGCGATCACTCTGCTCGCATTCATACTGGCGCTCGCCGTCGGCCAGATCCTCCTCCAGGAGAGAGTCGAGGCGGTGCAGCAGGCCATGGTCGAAGTGCCCCTGTTCGAGGTCGATCCCTTCTGGCCCAAACCGCTTCCGAACCACTGGGTCCTGGGCAACGTGATTGGTGTGGGCATCGATTCGCGTGACCACGTCTTCATCGTCCACCGCCGGGACGCACTGAATCCGGGGAACGAGGGAAACGTGGGGCCGGATCAGCCGGACGCCATGTGTTGTGAAGCGGCTCCCAACGTGCTGGAGTTCGATGTGGAGGGGAATCTGGTGAATCACTTCGGTGGGCCGGGCGGCCAGTACACTTGGCCGGTATCGAATCACGGTCTTCAGGTGGACCCCATGGACAACATCTGGATCGGCGGGAACGGCCAGGGCGATTCCCACATTCTCAAGTTCACGCGGGACGGCCGTTTCCTGATGCAGGTGGGGGACCCCGGACAGGGAGTCGACTCCAACAGCAGGTCGCACTTCTCTCGGGTGACGAAGGTCTCCTTCGACCAGAACGGCGACGAGGCCTTCGTCGGGGACGGATACGGAAACAAGCGAGTCGTCGTCTTGGACTCCGACACCGGCGAATTCCTGCGTTACTGGGGTGCCTATGGCAATAGGCCGGACGACGCGGATCTGGGCTCCTTCGATCCGGATGCGCGGCCGGCCCAGCAGTTCCGTGGACCGGTCCACTGCGCGGAGCCCTCCAATGACGGCCTCGTCTACGTCTGCGACCGGACGGCCAATCGTCTCCAGGTCTTCCAGCAGGACGGAACCTTCGTCGAGGAGGTCTTCATCGAGCCCAGGACGCTAGGCGCCGGCTCCACCTGGGAGATTGCCTTCTCGCCAGACGACGACCAGCGCTTCATGTACCTGGCCGACGGCCAGAACCGGAAGATCCACGTGATGGACCGGGAGAGCCTCGAAGTGCTGTACACCTTCGGTGATGGTGGCCGCCAGCCAGGACAGTTTTACGGCGTCCATAGCATCGAGACGGACTCGCAAGGCAACCTATACACCACCGAGACCTGGGAGGGGAAGCGCCTCCAAAAGTTCGTCTACCGAGGGATGGGCAGGGTCGAGAGAGGCTCGGATCAGGGCGTGCTCTGGCCCACGGACCAGTGACGGAAATCGGTTGACGGAAATCGGTTTGACCGGAACCGTCATACCTTCGGACTGGACACTTCGATGGCCCAGGAGGCCTTCGGTGCAGCGCCCGTGCCGTGAGCCAGTCCGTCTCCGTGCGCATCTCGTCGAACCGCAAGGACGACCAAGAGCATCAGCTCGCTTGAATTCGTGGGTGAGTTCCGGGGCAGTGGCACACGACTCCGTCAAAGTCCGTTATGCGCCCACGAGCGCTCGACTCATATCTGATAAGCGTGAGGTCGGTAGTTCGAGTCTACCCAGGCCCACTTTTAAGTAATAGCCCCGTAAGGTCTTACGGCCTGCGGGGCTTTGATGTATCAGGAAAGGTCTGAGGGCTGTAGCAGAAACTCCACGTCGACAAGTGTCAATCAAGACAACGGGACGGCACGGTTCCCCCGACTGGTCCACGCCCTCCTCCCCCCTCGCCCGAAACGTATCCCCCGCCACATTTTCCTTCCCAAGCCCGACTTCCCTGGCATAATCTAGACTATGAAGAACGTTCTCCTCACCACGAGTTTGGCCCTGGGCTTAACAGGCTGCGGGGACGGATTGAAGACGTCAGATTGGAAGACTTACCGGAACGAAGAGTTTGGGTTTACGGCGAAGTATCCGTCAACATGGACAGTAGGAGGCCGGGCGATCGACAATAACACAGGTGAGGTCGTCTCCATTTCGTTTCAGGGGCCTCACGAGAACGGGCAACCCAGAGCCTTGGTCCAATTTTCTCTTCAACGGAACGGAAACTCTCAAGGGCTTTCTATCGGTCAATGGTATGCCGATCAACGCGAAAAAATCGAGTCCGCCGCTGGAGAAGATGTCCCTTCTGGAGAAAATGTCACCGTGGGCGGAAGGCCAGCGAAATTGATGAGCATTTCAGGACAGGAAAGGTATTTCATTGCCCGAGTCAGATATTCTATCGATTGCCTATGTTTCCCAAGAGTCGTTTGATCCTATATACGAGACGATTCTCTCGACAGTGAAATTCATGGAATAACGCGGGGGTCGAGCCACTCCGAGGGTCGCTCTGGCCTCGTGGGGCTTCGATGTAACAAGAAAGGCTGAGGGCGCTCCTCCTCACCTACCTCAATCTTCCCAACCGGCCTCTCCCCTGACCGCCACCCTCGCCCTGCGGCTAGTGGTGGTAGACGGCGCTGAAGCGCTCCCGTTGCTCCGCGCTACCTAGGGCAACGAGCGTCGAGCCCTTAACTAGCCGCTGGTCGGGCGGCAGATTCGTGACCAACTGCCCGTCCTTCTGGACGCCGATCACGTTCAGGCCGGTGCGCGCGCCGATCCCCGCGTCGGCGAGCGTCTTGTCGGCGAGCGACTGCGGGAGCGGCACGTAGAAGAGATCAACGCCCTCACCCAGCACGATGAGCTCGCGTCCCTGCACGATCGAGTACACCGTCTTCACCCCTAAGGACGCGTAGCTCAAGACGAAGTCGGCGCCGGCGCGCTGGATAGCCTCGACGTTCCGCTCGTGCGTGACCCGGGTCAGGATACGCACGTTGGGATTGAGCCGCCGGCAGTACACCGTCAGGTAGACGTTCATCGCATCGTCGTGCGTCGTGAGCAGGATGCACGGCGTCTCGGCGATCCCCGCTTCGTCAAGTATGCGCCGGTCGGCCGCGTCGCCCAGAAACAACCGGTCGGGAATGCTCGCGATTTGCGACTCCAGTTCCGGGTTGCGTTCCACCATATGCACTGGGATCTCCCGCCGCTTGAGGGCCATAGCGGCGGCCCGCCCCACCTTGCCGCCGCCGACAATGAGCACCGGATTCGGATTGGGGTCGTAAATCACGACCACTTCGTCCAGCTCCGAGATCTGATCAGGTGTGCCGATCACGACCGGCACGCTGAGCGGCGAGAGCTCGAGATCCGGCCGCGAGGGCAGGAACCGCCCTCGCTCCCACACGCCGACGATCGAGGCCCCGGTAAACTCGCGCAACCGTGTGTCGCGGATGGTCTGGTCCTGGAACGGCGTGTTGTGCACCGGGAACTCGGCTAGCAGCAGGTGATGGAACTTGCCGATCACATTGGCGCGCGACGTCCCCGCGCTCACCCGGTTAGCGAGGTGCTCGCCGAGTTGGTGGATGAGCGGCAGCACGTGCGTGGCGCCGCTGAGCTCCAGCACGTCGATCGAGTCTTCCGCTTCGGCCAGCGCGACGACGGGCACCGAATCGGACAGCTCGCGCACAGTGAGGACAATGTTGGAGTTGACCGTGTCCGATGCGTTGGCCAGGACGAGGCGAGCCCGTGCGGCTCCGGCGGCTCGATAGGTCTCGACGGAGTCGATCTCGCCTGTGAAGACCGGCACGCCGACATCCTGCATGTGCATCGCAAGGTCGGCGTCAGGCTCGATCACATAGACCGGCACATCCGCCATTTGAAGGTGGCGGATGAGTCCCGGCGCAATTGGATCGTTGGCGCAAATCAAAACGTGACCCGCGAGACCTTCCGGCACCACCTGGAGCGAGCGGATGCGGCTGCGGCTCCGCTGCTCGAGCCACGGGGCGTACACAACTTGGATGAAGAGAAACGGGAGGATGATGAGGAGCAGCACCATGCCGGTCAGCAGCACGAGGGTGCTGAACACGCGGCCCAGGTCGCTCTCGAACGTGATATCACCGAAGCCGAGCGTGCTCATCACGGTGAGCGCCCAATAGACTCCCGTGAACCACGAGTGGTCCTGACCCTCCCGCGCCATGATCGCTTGGAACAGCCAGCCGTAGAGCAAAACGACCGCGACGAGGAGGACCACGTATTTTACGAACGGCGCAAGCTGCCAGCGCAGTTTGGTTTCCCCCGCGAGCAGCGTGGCCAGATGGGAGCCGGTGGTCTTCATGCAGATATGTTAATAGCTGTATCACAACCTGTATCATCGCCGGCGAGCGCTGGCCAGCGCCCACGAGCGCAGAATCGGCCAAATCCCCCTATTTCCAGCGCTCACGAGCGCTCGGCTCATATCTGATAAGCGTGAGGTTGGTAGTTCGAGTCTTCCCCGGCCCACTTCATAAGCATTAGCCCCGCAAGGCTTTACGGTCGGCGAGGCTTCGCTGTATCAGTAAAGGTGTGGCGGAATATCACTGGCCGTAGCAAGAGGGGGTCGCAGAAGCTCTCCGCTACTGGTTGCCCGAACGACGCTGTGATGCCTTAACGGCCGCCCTGCCCAGCCGGCTAGTGAGCGTCCGACCCGAGGAAGCGGATCAGCTCGGCGTTCACGATCTCCGGCACCTCTTCGTGCGGGTTGTGGCCGACGCCGGGGATCAGGAAGACTTCGGCGTTGGAGAGAACGTCCACCGCGTGCCGTGCGTTCTCAGGAAAGTTGGGTCCGTCCATCTCTCCGCCGAGGATCAGCGTCTTCGTGTGGATGTGGGGCCAGTCGTCCACGACCGTATCCATCCCGCGCAAGTTGCCACCGAGCGACCGCACATAGGCCAGCCGCGGCCAGTCGCCGCTGAGGCTTTGGCCGTACCGGATACGAATGTGATCGATGAACTCGGGTTTCCAGTTCACGTAGCGGCGCACATCCGTGCGAACCGCTGATTCGTACACGCTCTGCGGGTCCGGCTCCGCCTTGATCTCCCCGGTGAAGGGCCGATAGCCCCGTCCTGCGCGGCGGTCGGTCAGGCCGATCTGGTTGACCGTCACGAGGTGCGTCGTCATCTCCGGATATAGGAAGGCGAAGCGGGTGGCCATCTGGCCGCCGATCGAGTGGCCGACGATGGCTGCCAGGGAGATCCCCAGGTGCTCCAGGAGTTGCGCCGTGTTGGAAGCGTGCAAGCTCATGCTGTACGGAAGGATGGGCTTGGAGGACTTGCCCCACCCGAGCCGGTCCTTCACGACGACCCGATACCCTTCGCTACGAAGAGCCTCGATCTGCTCCTTCCAGTACCACCCGTAGTAGCTCCCTCCGTGGAGGAGTACGACAGTCCGACCGTTCGGCGGCCCGACCGGCGACACGTCCATGTACGCGATCCGGACGTCCTGGCCAAATAGCTGCAAGTTCAGGAACTCTACGGGATGCGGGTAGGAGATCTCCTCCATATTGATCGAGATGGGACCCCAGTCCGCTGGCGGCTGGGCCGGCGGCGACTGAGCCTCGAGCACGGCGGGGCTGACCCCCGAGGCCACTGACAGCGAAAGCACCGCAACGAGGCGTGGGGCCCATCTACGTGCGTTGGTCATCATTCCTCCGTGGGGCATGGTTCGGCCGACGGGACGCGTAGCAATCGCTTGGCGGTGCCGGCGCGAAGGCCGGTGATAATAACAGCCTGTTCTTGGACGAGCGAGAGCATCGGGGGCGGACAACACGGCGAATATGGGCACGGTTACAACCTCGACCGCCGCGTCTTCGTGGAAGGCGTGGTGATCGTAGGGGTCTCCATTGACAAGCTCCTGGGGGCTGCGCTACTCTGCACTCATCATGTGATGGGAGTGGCTCCATGGGCGCATCCGGCAGTCTTCTTCAGGGCACCGTCGATGTCCTGATTCTCAAGACCCTCCAACACAGCCCCATGCACGGCTATGCGGTGTCCCGCTTGATTCGCGAGCGGACGGAGGGGGTGGTCGGCCTCGATGATGCGGCCCTCTACCAAGCATTGCACCGGCTGGCGTCAAAGGGCTGGGTCGAAGCGGAATGGGGCCTCTCAGAGAACAACCGGCGCGCTAAGTACTACCAGGTGACCCCGAAGGGCCACAAGCAGCTCCAAGCTGAAGCAGCGGCCTGGCGCCGTTACGCGACGGCCGTCCTCAGTGTTTTGGATCAAGCCTGAGGAGCTGCAATGTCTCGCATCTCGGGTCTACGCCGCATCTTCCGCTTCCCGTGGCGCACGGCCAGCCAGATCGAGCAAGAGGTCGACGCCGAGTTGCGTTTCCATCTGGACAGGCGCGCCGAGGAACTGGTCGAGCAGGGGATGACCCCGGAGGCGGCACGCCGGGAGGCGGTGCGGCAGTTCGGCGACCTGGCCTACACGCGTCAGTACTGTCGCGCGCTGGACGGGCGGACGGAACAGAAGGTGAGACGGACGACGCTTTTGGACGAGTTCCTGCACGACGTGCGCTACGGCGTCCGCATGTTGGCCAAGAACCCCGGCTTCACGACCGTCGCGGTCGGCTGCCTTGCCGTCGGGATCGCCGCCAACACGGCCATGTTCAGTTTGGTCAACGCGGTATTGCTCCGACCCCTCCCCGTCGAGCAGCCGGACCAGCTCGTACGGCTGTGGCAGACCAGGAACGGAACCTTGAGGTTCGGACAGATTGCCTATTCGAGCTACGAGCTCTATCGGGACAACAACGACTCGTTCACCGGGCTTACAACTCAAAGCCCGGCGATTTTCAACGTGAGCGGGCGAGATCGCAGCGCACGAGTGTACGGCGCCGTGGTCACCGGCAACTACTTCTCCCTGCTCGGAGTGACGCCCGCACTCGGCCGCGGGTTCCTGCCCGAAGAGGATCAGACACCTGGCACCCATCCCGTCGCGGTGATAAGCCACGGCCTCTGGCAACGCCATTTCGGTGCCTTTCCCGAGATCGTGGGGGAGCCGCTGATCTTGAACGGCCATCCTTTCACCGTGGTCGGTGTCGCCCCGGCGGGCTTCACCGGCACGCGAATTGGCCAGCAATTCAACGTTTGGGTGCCTCTCGCAATGCACGCTCAGGCCAAGCCGAGGTCGGCCAGGGGGTTCGGAACCTGGCTCTACGGTCTCATCGGGCGTCTCGAGCCAGGCGTCAGCCTCGAACAGGCACAGGCCGAAATGACGACCCTGGCGCGCCAACTCGAGCAGGCCAGTCCCGCCGAGAACAAGGGGATCGGGATCCTCATAGTGCCGGAGATCAGGCACAACCCTTACGTCATGGCGACCTACCGTAACTTCGCCGCTTTCATCATGTGTGCGGTTGCGCTCGTGATGTTGATTGCCTGCGCCAACGTGGCCACCATGTTGCTGGCCAGGGCCATGGCTCGACGCAAGGAGATCGCCATCCGTTTGGCGTTGGGCGCTAGCCGGGGCCGTCTGATCCGCCAACTCCTGTCGGAGTGCGCACTGCTTGCGGCGGCAGCTAGTGCCCTGGGTCTCGCTTTCGGGTACTGGGGCGCGAAGATACTCCTGAGGCCCTTGGTGGGCCCCGGCGGCTGGCTTGAGACGTTGGACTTGACGCCCGATGTCCGCGTGCTCGGATTCACTCTGGTCACTTCGCTGCTAACGGTGATCCTGTTCGGCCTGACGCCGGCGATGCGCGCCTCCCGGCCGAGCTTGATTCCGGCACTTAAGAACTCCGCAACGACGGTACGCGAGGGGAGGTCTCGCTTACGAGACCTCCTGGTGGCAAGCCAGGTCGGTCTGTCTCTCGTTCTTCTGATTGGCGCAGGCTTGTTCGTGCGGTCAGCGCATCACCTGAGTGAAATCGATCCGGGATTCGACGCCGATAGGGTGCTCATGGCGCCCATCGATCTGGCAACTCAGGGATACGACGAGACTCGGGCCAGGGCCTTTTATGAAGAGCTCCGCGAACGACTCGAGGCAATCCCTGGTGTCGAAGCGGTAAGTTTGGCGTTTCTTGATCCCGCCACCCTGGGTGACGTTAACGGCGGCGCTCCGTTGTTGACACCGCTGGTCGAGGGACAAGAGCCCGCCCCGGAAGAACGTCGCAAGGGAGTGCCCTTCACCCTGGTGGCAAGCGATCACTTCCGCACGATGGGCATTCCGCTTTTCTTGGGTCGCGACTTCAGCGCCGCCGACCGGGCCGCCGACGCTAGCGTCATCATCGTCAGCGAGACGATGGCGCGCCATTTTTGGCCCGGTGAGAACCCAGTAGGGAGCCGGCTGACGATCTCCGCAGCGCGGTCCGATTTCAACTTCGTTGGCCGTACCGCTGAAGTCGTGGGGGTGGCGAAAGACAGGCCGGTAAATTTCTACCCGATTCTGGAGAATCCCGAGCCTCTCATCTACCTGCCCCTTTACTGGCACCCGGAGGCAGGGATCGAGTTTGTCTTGTGGCCCCACATCCGGACGGCTGGCGATCCTGTCGCTGCGGGGGTGGCGTTCCGGCAACAAGTAGCAGCCATCGACGAGCATCTTCCGCCGCCCGAGGTCAAGACGGCTGCGGAGTCCATCAGATTGAGCTTCGCTGACCAGCGGATCCTGGTGATCTTCACCGTTACATTCGGTGGGCTCGCGCTCTTGCTTGCAGCCATTGGTGTGTACGGAGTGATGTCGCACTCCGCTTCCCAGCGCACGCACGAGATCGGCATCCGCATGGCCCTGGGTGCCCAGTCGCGGGACGTGCTCGCCCTCGTGATGAGGGAGGGCATGGTGACGACCCTGATAGGCGTGGCCATCGGGGTCGGTGCCGCCTTTGGGGTGACGCGTCTGATGGCCAGTCAGCTCCACGGCGTGACGGCCACAGATCCAGCCACGTTCGCCGCGGTGACCGTGGGGCTGACAGGCGTAGCACTGCTCGCCTGCTACATCCCCACCCGCCGCGCGACGAAGGTGGACCCGCTGGTCGCGCTGCGGTCTGAGTGATATGAAGGGCGCCACTGCGAATCGAACCGTGAGCAGGCACCTTTGGACCGGAAGGGGAGCCCACCGATGCACGACTTGAGCCGGAAGATTGTCTGCGCCCTACTTCCCTTAGTTGTCCTTGTTTTCGCTGCCTGTGCGCACACCACCGAAGCCCCGATGACCACCGACCTTGGCAACCAGACCCGCCCTGCGATCTCGGGCGACCCCATTGTGTGGATGGACAACCGAAGCGGGCTCGATCATATCTTCATTTTCGACTTTGCCGCCGGCACCGCGACCTGGATCACCACCGACCCGAACCACGAAGAACCTCCGGCGATCTCCGGCGACCGGGTCGTATGGCAGGACGGCCGAAAGGCACCCCCGGTGGGTAGCGGTGCCCCTGGTATCTTCCTGTTCGAGACATGGTCTGTCATCCACGCCCCCTTGGAGCTCATTGTCGACAAGGTCGACCAGTTCGTTAGCGAGGGCTTGATAACCGACCCGGGAATTGCCGAAGCCCTTCACCGCTTGTTGGACCAGGCCGCCGCATTTAGAGATCACGGCAACACCAAAGCCGCAACCGCGACCCTTAACACGTTCATCAGACTTGTCAGTAGGCAGTCCGGAACGGACATTGACCCAGCCGCCGCCCAGATACTCATCGGGACTTACTGCTGTCACTGAACTCATGCCTCCGACAGCCGCCGACGCTAGCACACAACGGCCGACCCAGGCTCCGGTCCTGTTGCAATATTCGGGCGAACCTCGGCTGGGGAGCTGGACGCCCGTCCACGGACTCTCAAACCGAAGGTTCGAACGCCTCGATTGAGGAGCAAACCTCGGTGACGGTAGTATCGTCGTGAGGAAAAATGATGTTGACCTCTCCCGTCACTGCGGGGATGCGCACCCTCCATTGGTGATCGATTGCCGGGGGTCAAGTCCCGATTTGTGTGTAAAAGCGGAGGAAGCTCCTCGCCTTCGGCTAGGCTGCTTGGGCGACCTCCTGTTTCTGGAGGAGTGAGAGGTCGAGGTAACGCCGGTCGCCCCAGACGTGTGTGGTCCTGAGTGCGACGGCCGTGATGAGCCTGAGGGCGCTGGCCCGGTCCGGGAAGGCGCCGGCGGCCTTGATCCTGCGTTTGATCTCGCCGTGCAGCCGCTCGAGGCTGTTGGTGGTACGCAGCCGGGGCCAGTGCGCCTCGGGGAACGCGTAGAACTGCGTCGCTGCCCCGAAGCCCCGCTCCAGGACCTCCACGGCCTCGGGCAGCTCCTTCTTCCAGCGTGCGCCGAACTCGCCCAGGAGCTTCTTCGCCTCGGCGAGTCCGGATGTCTGGAAGATCACCGAGACCTCACGCGCCACGCGCTTGCGTAGGCGGTGGGGGACCCTCGCCCCCACATTACGCTGCAGATGGACCGTACACCTCTGACGGCGTGCCTCGGGCAGGAAGCGGCGGACCGCAGCTGCCAGGCCTGCGTGCTCATCGGCGATCACGAGCTCGACACCGCCGAGGCCGCGGTCCTGGAGTTGCTCGAGGAGCTCCGACCAGCTCTGCTGCGACTCCTCAGCGCCCAGCGTGACGGCCAGGAGCCGTCGGTGACCCTCAGGGCCCACTGCATACGCCACGAGCGCACTCACGTTCTCGACTTTGCGGGCCCAGCGGGCGTCCAAGAACGTGGCGTCCAGGTACAGATAGGGGTGAGGCCCCTCGATCGGCGCACGGCGCAGCCCTTCCACGGCCTCGTCGAGCCGTTTTGCCACACGACTCACCGTCGAGCGCCCAACACGCTCGCCCATCAGCGCCTCGGTGACGTCGCCCATCTTGCGCTGTGACACGCCGCTCACATACGCCTCGACCATCATCTCGTCGAGCTCGGGGCTCCTGCGCTGGTAGCGGCCGATCACGTCGGCCGGCGAACCGTTGTCCCGGCTCCGGGGCATGGCGACCTCGATCTGCCCCAGGCTCGTCAGCAGCCGCCTCAGGTATGTGCCGTTCCTATGGTCCTTCCGGCTTCCCACCCGCTCGAAGCGGCGTGCACCTACCATGGCCTTCAGCTCCTCTTCCAGCACCATCTCGAGCGTCAGCCGGATCGCGCCTTGAAACAGCTCGCGCAAATCATCGCGTAGCTCGTCTTGCGTGGCCCGACCGATCTCCACAATCTCTTGCATCGGAAGCTCCTCTCCGGTTCCGAGCCTGCTCTGCAGACCCGGACTCCCGGGTTCATGTGACAGTGAACAACAACAGAGGAGCTTCCGTTTTTCTTTCCCTCCTGTCCAGCTTATCCGCTTTTACACAAATCTAGGGACACTACCATTGCCGGGGGGTCACAAACCCCCACACTCCCGCCGCCGACGTTGGAGTCGATCCAGAGGTAGACATCGTATCGCTGGCCAGACACCAGTGACCCTCTAAAGCTGAAGCCGACGTTGTCCTGCGACGGATCAGGGATTACGTGGGTGCTGCCCAGCGACTCACTCAACGGGCCATCGATGCGCCACCTGCGGACCGTCAACATGTCACCAGCGTGAGGACCCTGGAAGCTCGCGTCGCCCGTAAAGGTCATCTCAAACCGGACGTCGCTGGGGTCGGTGGGGGTGTCGCAAGCCCCTAGTGCGACGAGCAGGCCTATGCAAAAGCTCATTACGAAGGGCTGAATGAGCGCCACGACCGACCGTCGCATACCAGAGCCAAATTTCTTCATTTTTCTTTCCCTTGCCGTTACGGAACGCATCTTGCCCGTACCGTCCACATCGCAGGCTGTCAGAAGTACGTCGGATTATGACTTATAACGACACACTAGAGTTGTACTACCAAGAGTCAGGTGGCGTGTAGCGTGGAGTTCGCCGTTGCCATCACCCACACGGCCTTCGGCACCCAGCGCGGTGAGCCCGGGCAGGTATGGAACGGGTACCAGTAGCTTAATAGTGCGGCAGCCGTGGTCGCAGGACGCCGTAGAGCCAGGTCCCGAAAAGTGCGCTAAGGAGCACGACTCCATAGACTGTGACGCCATTTCCCATGAGGGCGAGGATGGGCCCCGGACAGGCGCCGGCCAGGGCCCAGCCCAGGCCGAAGAGCGTCCCGCCGATCCAGTACCGATAGCCTCTCCGACCAAGTTCCTTGGGTGGGACCACGATTTCGTCGCCCCGGACGGTCCGGACCTGGCGGGACTTGATGAGCGCCACCGAGGCCATCGCTACCGCCACGGCAGTGGCGATAACCCCGTACATGTGGAACGATTGGAATCGAAACATCTCCTGGATGCGAAACCACGACACCACCTCGCCCTTGGTGGCCACGATGCCGAAGTACGTCCCGATGGCGAGATAGACGCCGAGGCCCGGGCCGCTCAGGGGCCGGGCTCGTGCCAGGCCGGTCGAGGCTTGGGCGGGCAGTGGAGTCGTCTCGCGGCTTGTCATCTTGAGCCGTCAGAACAGAAGCGGGAGGATGACCCAAGTGGCCAGCAGGCCACCGGCGAAGAACCCCAGGACGGCCAGGAGCGACGGCAGCTGCAGGTTGGCTAGGCCCGAGATGGCATGCCCCGAGGTACACCCGCCAGCGTATCGGGCGCCGAAGCCCACCAGGAAGCCGCCGATGACGATCATCACGAAGCCCGGTACGGTGGCCAGGCCTTCCCAGCTGAAGACTTGGGCGGGCGCCAAACCCTCGAGCGTCGTCACGCCCATGACCTCGAGAGCGGCCGTGGTGGCGTCGGAGACGACGAGGGGGTCCGGCGAGGCCAGGACGGTTCCAGCGACCGCTCCGCCCAGCACGATGCCCAAGGCGAAAGTCAGATTCCATAGCCCTGTCGCCTTCCAATCGTATCGGAAGAAGTCGTTTCGCGTCGGGAGCACCGCTGCACAGATATGCCGCAGGTTCTCGGACACGCCGAACTCGCCGCCAGCCCAGAGGAGCAGGGGGACCACTAGTCCAATGAGAGGGCCGGCCACATACCACGGCCACGGTTCAGAAAGCAGCTCGAGCATCGCATCCCGTAAGGTCAGAGGTCGACGCCGCCCGCAAGGGAATGGCACAGTGGCGCGTTTGGCACCGCCAGGCGGTAGTGTCCCTAGATTTGTGTAAAAGCGGATAAGCTGGACAGGAGGGAAAGAAAAACGGAAGCTCCTCTGTTGTTGTTCACTGTCACATGAACCCGGGAGTCCGGGTCTGCAGAGCAGGCTCGGAACCGGAGAGGAGCTTCCGATGCAAGAGATTGTGGAGATCGGTCGGGCCACGCAAGACGAGCTACGCGATGATTTGCGCGAGCTGTTTCAAGGCGCGATCCGGCTGACGCTCGAGATGGTGCTGGAAGAGGAGCTGAAGGCCATGGTAGGTGCACGCCGCTTCGAGCGGGTGGGAAGCCGGAAGGACCATAGGAACGGCACATACCTGAGGCGGCTGCTGACGAGCCTGGGGCAGATCGAGGTCGCCATGCCCCGGAGCCGGGACAACGGTTCGCCGGCCGACGTGATCGGCCGCTACCAGCGCAGGAGCCCCGAGCTCGACGAGATGATGGTCGAGGCGTATGTGAGCGGCGTGTCACAGCGCAAGATGGGCGACGTCACCGAGGCGCTGATGGGCGAGCGTGTTGGGCGCTCGACGGTGAGTCGTGTGGCAAAACGGCTCGACGAGGCCGTGGAAGGGCTGCGCCGTGCGCCGATCGAGGGGCCTCACCCCTATCTGTACCTGGACGCCACGTTCTTGGACGCCCGCTGGGCCCGCAAAGTCGAGAACGTGAGTGCGCTCGTGGCGTATGCAGTGGGCCCTGAGGGTCACCGACGGCTCCTGGCCGTCACGCTGGGCGCTGAGGAGTCGCAGCAGAGCTGGTCGGAGCTCCTCGAGCAACTCCAGGACCGCGGCCTCGGCGGTGTCGAGCTCGTGATCGCCGATGAGCACGCAGGCCTGGCAGCTGCGGTCCGCCGCTTCCTGCCCGAGGCACGCCGTCAGAGGTGTACGGTCCATCTGCAGCGTAATGTGGGGGCGAGGGTCCCCCACCGCCTACGCAAGCGCGTGGCGCGTGAGGTCTCGGTGATCTTCCAGACATCCGGACTCGCCGAGGCGAAGAAGCTCCTGGGCGAGTTCGGCGCACGCTGGAAGAAGGAGCTGCCCGAGGCCGTGGAGGTCCTGGAGCGGGGCTTCGGGGCAGCGACGCAGTTCTACGCGTTCCCCGAGGCGCACTGGCCCCGGCTGCGTACCACCAACAGCCTCGAGCGGCTGCACGGCGAGATCAAACGCAGGATCAAGGCCGCCGGCGCCTTCCCGGACCGGGCCAGCGCCCTCAGGCTCATCACGGCCGTCGCACTCAGGACCACACACGTCTGGGGCGACCGGCGTTACCTCGACCTCTCACTCCTCCAGAAACAGGAGGTCGCCCAAGCAGCCTAGCCGAAGGCGAGGAGCTTCCTCCGCTCTTACACACAAATCGGGACTTGACCCCGCCAGGCTCGTGCACCGCAGTTTATGGAATTACAAGCGACCTAACCAGGGCATGCACCCGAACCGTGTTCGGCCATCGGGGGCGTTTTTCTTGAAAGGCTAGCGACAGCTGTAACGCAACCTCTTGGTGTATGGCCGTCTCGCTATTGCATAGGTTGAACGCAACCGTCACGCCAGTGGGCAGGTAGGCGCAAGCAGAAGGCCAAGACCTCATGTTGACGGCGTTGGTCGTGCCTCCCACCTTATCCGGACCCGTGAAGAGGCTCTTGGTTTGGCTTAACCAGCGGGTGCCTCGAGAAGAAGGAGAAAACCATGTACCGACGAAACTTCCTGGGCGCTGCGCTCGTCGCCGGTGGAGTCACCCCGGCCCTTTCGCGACAGGCGCTGGCGGCCGACCATGCGGGCAGAGCCGCGCCCTCGACAGGCGCTGCCGAGCGCTCGCTGCAGACGCATCGCATGCAGGTTGCCAGCTCGCTGCACATGTGCGTCTTCGACACCTTCGGCACCGTCGTCGACTGGCGCAGCTCAGTCATCGCTGAGGTGGAGGAGCTCGCACGTCAGAAAGGCTGGGATCTCGACGCTGAGGCTTTCGCCGTGGCATGGCGCGCCAATTATGGCCCGTCGCGCAATCGCGTCCGCACGGGTGAGCTCCCCTGGACGAAGCTCGACGATCTACACCGGATGACCCTCGACGATCTGCTGGTACGCTTCCAGATCGAAGGGCTCAGCGAAGAAGAAAAAGTGCACCTCAACAAGGTCTGGCACCGGCTGCACCCATGGCCCGACGCGCCGGGGGGACTGGCGCGCCTCAAGACCCGATACGTGCTCTCGCCGCTGTCGAACGGCAACCTGGCTCTGTTGACGGAAATGGCGAAATTCGGGGGCCTTCCCTGGGACTGCGTGCTGGGATCGGACGTCGCGCGGCACTATAAGCCGGACAAAGAGATGTACTTGATGCCAAGTGAGTTCTTCGACATTCCGCCATCGGCCGTGATGATGGTCGCGGCGCACGCCGGCGACCTGGACTCGGCGAAGAGCTACGGCCTGCGGACCGCCTATGTCCATCGGCCGGGCGAGCGGGGACCGGACGCCGCGCCATGGGACCCGCCCGAGGTCGGTCGGTTCGATTTCCTAGCGACGGACTTCAACGACCTGGCGTCGCAGCTGGGTATATGGTCGCTGCCGGCATAGCCGACCCTGCTGAGCGGGTGAGCTACGCGTCGAGCTCCCTCCACCGGGGGAGGGAGCTCGGGTTGCTGCGTGGCGTTTTTCGGAGGATGATCTCGGGGAGCTACGGGGCGGGGAGGCACATACCCTCTCTGTTTCCGCCAATCTGCTCGAACTCGCAAGACGCTTGCCTGGCTCCAGAGTACTGGTTCTGCCGTATGGCGGTGATCCGGACGTTATACCTCTCTTCCACCTTGGCGTCGGGCACGTTGACGACGATCGAACCGATCCTCGCCTGGCCGTAGGGACCGGTATATTGATTGTCTTCTTCGGTCGCGATCGTGATCTCGTATTCCTGTCCGACTTCGGCATCCTGCGCCGTTGCCGGCAAGGCCAGCGCTAAGACCGCAGTAAAAGCCAGCGGTAAAACCGCGGTAGTTGTGAACATAAACCTGAGCATAGATACCTCCCGAGACATTGGCTTGAATCGCAGTTCGCCCAACCGATCACGGCCGCGCCTAGTCTACCCCTGTTTTCTTGAAAACAAAGACGTGTTGGCTGGGAATGAGGTCGATGACTCTGTCTCGTCTGAAACCCAGCGCTGGAATTTCCTCCATGATCTCCGCCTCGCTCATCTTGTGGAGAGGTGCGACTCGCGAATCGGGGTTCTCGGCCTTGTACTCGACGATCAACATCTGCCCGTCGGGCTTCATAGCTTTGCGGACGTAACGCATCATCTCAACCGGATGGGAAAACTCGTGGTATGAAATGACGATCAGGACATGATCGACGCTATCGCGGGGCAGCTTCGGGTCGTCTACGTTTCCGAGAATCGGTACGATGTTTTCGTGCCCGAATCTCTCGATCATCATTTCCAGACCGGCGATCATTTCGGGCTGGACATCCACCGCGAGCACCTTGCCTGTTCGTCCGACTCGCTCGGCGGCGCGCAGGGAGAAAAAACCGCCGCCGGCGCCGATATCTGCAACGACATCGCCCTCCTCGATCCCCAGGAGATCGAGGAGTTCCTCAGGCTTCTCGCTTTCGACTCTTTCCGGCCGGTAAAACCAAGCGGCATCCTGCGGATCGACCAGCTCGGTTTGGCGCTCGGTGCCGAGCGAGCAGGATTGTGCCGCGGATACAGCCGGCAGTAAGAAAAGCAGCGGCAGCAGTAACAGGCCATTAGTGCGATTCGGTCTCATCGTAGGCGGATTCTACGCTGTGCAGAGCGCATGGACCAGGATTTCATTTTTCGCGTGCCGGCCCCTTCATACACCCGAGAGCGTTCAGGCGGGAGACGGCATCAGACATGGCGGACAAGATACGTCTAACGCGGGAGAGACTGCGAGCGCCATGCAGCGCAAGGCTGTAGCGCAACCTGTATCAGCGCTGGCCAGCGGTGGTCTGCTCGGGATCGGCTGGGTCGGCGCATACCACTCACCCGGCACGTCACCCTGGGTCACCGGCACTTCGGTGATGGGCCACACCGGTTCACCGGTAACCCGGTCGAGCACGAACATGTAGGACTGCTTGGTCGGTTGGATCAGGGCTTTGATCTCGCGCCCGTCGACGGTGATGTCCAGCAACACGGGCGCTGCTGGCAGGTCCCAGTCCCAGATGTCGTGGTGGACCGTTTGGTAGTGCCAGACTCGTTCGCCCGTGTCCAGGTCGACCGCCACGACGCTGCCAGAGAACAGATTGTCGCCGCGGCGATGCCCACCGTAGTAGTCGCCGGTTGGCGCCTCGACCGGGAAGTAGGCCATGTCCAGCTCAGGGTCGATGGTCATTTGGGCCCAGACCCCGGTGTTCCCTGTGTAGCGCCAGGAATCGTCTAGCCACGTATCGTTCCCGCACTCGTCCGCGTCGAGAATCGTGTGGAAGATCCATTTCCGTTCGCCGGTCCGGACGTCGAAGCCGCGGACGTAGCCTTTGACGTTCGTGCGCGATGGCGGTCGAAGAAGAAAATTTCTTGCAGAGCCCAGGCGAATCCCGCTACGTAGAATAGTAACATATTCCCAGAATTTACAGGTGGGCCTACGGAGTATGCGGCCAAGCCCTGCCTCCCGATCCCCAAACGTCCACGAACGGCATGACAGAGCGCCAGATCTATTACCACAAAGCTACCCGCCGCGGTCCGGCGGTGAACTGGACTGCAGGAGTGGCCGTGGTGGTTTGGGGCCTGCTCTTTTTCACGGACGTACGCAGCTTGGTTCCCTTCGAGCTCTTATGGCTCGACCAGTGGATTCAGCCGATTGGCGCCGGGGTCATCATCATTACGCTGTTTCTACGTTGGATGCTACTCCGACGAAGCGGCGAATATGTCGAGCTAGATGATTCCAGCATCCGGCGGGTTGGGGCGAACGGCGATGGGACACGGATCGCCTGGACCGATGTCGTAGATCTGCGGACCAACGCGATACATGGCTCGTTCGAATTGGTGGAGTCCTCGGACAGACAGCTGCTGCCGCTCAATCGCGGGCTTGAGGACTACTGGACGCTGATGACCGCCGTCGTTGGCCAGCTCGATCGGCATCGAGAGCGTCGTTGGGCCTCGGACGTGGGCACGAGCCCCGCCATACATGCACGGACCTTTGCGCTTAATTGGAGGTTGGGCGCTGGATTAGCCCTGGTCTTTTTGATCGTTCTTTTCTACGCGAGTCGAACTGATCTGGTTCAGTTCATCTTCGCCGCCTTGGTCGTCGCGGCTTGGGCCGCGTCCGTGTTTAGGCGTCCGTATAAGGTCGTGGTCGACACTGTTGCCTTACGCCTGTGCTTCCCACTCGGCATTCAGCACGTAGCGCTGAGTGACATCGTGGATTGTTCACTCTTA
Source organism: Longimicrobiales bacterium (assembly GCA_965248195.1). Taxonomy (GTDB): domain Bacteria; phylum Gemmatimonadota; class Gemmatimonadetes; order Longimicrobiales; family Gaopeijiaceae; genus UBA822. The sequence continues at coordinate 463,180 of CBDFIQ010000002.1, forward strand.
CCGTCTCGCAATCGTGATATGTGGCTCTTAGAGCCGGTATTTACTATCGAGGGTGGCGATACCGTTGTTCTGAAGGGCTTCTATAAGGAGGCGTTCGCCCTCTACGACCAGATTCAACGTGCTCGATCGAATGATGTAGTGATTCCATCTGGCGACCCCGCTCCGAACCTGTGGCAGCCCAAGGTCCGGCGTAGAACCTTGATCGCCGTTGCGGTGATGTTGCTGGTCGGCATCAGCTACTCATTCTTCACCGGCGGCATTGTTATGGTCTCAGCGGCGCGTTCTGGTCGCGAGCCGATCCTTCGCATGTCGCTTCAGCTTGGCGCCGATGTCGACGTCCGTGACGGGAACCGGCGCACTCCGCTCTACGAAGCGGCGAAGTACGGCCAGTTGGAGATTGTTCGACTGCTTGTTGAACGGGGCGCCGATCTCCACGCCGCGCGGGACCATCCCGAAATGACGCCGCTGCACGTAGCAGCCGAATACGGTCAGCTGGAGGCCGTCCGCTTCCTGCTGGAGATTGGCGCCGACGCGAATGTCGAGAACGTCTGGCAGCAAACACCCCTCTCACAGCTCGCCTGGCATGCGCAGGAGAACGGTGCTGAGATCGCGGCGCACCTGCTTGCGCACGGTGCGGACCTGAACTCACGAGACAACCGGGGATTCACTCCGCTGCACAGAGCGGTTCGTTACGGCAAGGTCCCGTTCACGCGCTATTTGGCGGCAAACGGTGCAGACGTGAACGCGCGCACGGATCAGGGAGGGACCGTGCTTCAGTACGCCTTGGAAAACGGGCAGCTGGAGGCGGCCCTAGTGGTGGTGGAGGCAGGGGCACTGGTCGATGCCGTCAATCCTGAAAGCGGAAAGTCAATGTTGGCCAACGCGGTGCAGCGTGTCGAAACGCCGGTCGTAGAGTTCCTTTTACGGCACGGGGCGCGGTCGGATTTGCCTGATAACGACGGCTGGTCGCCGCTCCATATCGCCGCGTACGATGATCGCGTCGACTACGTGCGGAGCATGCTCGACGCCGGGGCGGACATCGAACTCCCGGGTCCGAATGGTAGGCTGCTGGAGTTGGCGGCGCGCTTTGGAACGCTCGAGATGGTCAACCTACTCCTAGCTCGGGGTGCACAACCGAACACGCTTGACGAGGAGGGATGGGCGCCCCTGCATTACGCCGCTCACGACGGAAACGTCGAGCTGGTGAAAGCGATGCTGGATGTCGGTGCGGATCCGAATGTCAGCAGCGACAGCTCTCCGCCGCCCGTATGGTGGGCAGCCAGCGAAGGTCATGCGGAGGTGGTGCAACTTCTCTGGGAGCGTGGCGCCGATGTAAATGAGCTATACCGGAGGTGGACTCCCTTGGCTGCGTCTCTGCGGCAGGGCCATACGGAGGTTGCGACATTGTTGCGAAGCCTCGGCGCGCGCGACTAGACGAAATTTCCTTCCCTAAGCTGAGGGGGGACGTTGCCGCTTGCCGCCCCGCGCCCTGTTCCAAAATGAACCCCCTGATTCCAGCGCTTACTAGCGCCCACGAACGCTCGGCTGATATCTGATAAGCGTGAGGTCGGTAGTTCGAGTCTACCCAGGCCCACTGTTTTGGAAGTGTAAGCCCCGCTTGGTCTTAGGTGACTGGGTGGGGCTTCTTGTGGTGCATGGACCTGCCGCCCCCGCTCAGCCAGGGGCTCTAACGTGTCAGTTCGGCACCAGCCGACTCAACTCCTCGAACCAGTTCTCGACCAAGATGAGTTCGGCGTTCTCCTCTTCCGATTACCCTAACATCAGCATCACGAATCGCTGATCGTCGGGTGTCACGTCGTATTGAGGATGACCGCCTCCGGGCAAGCAGCTGGCGAGGGAAAACAGCACCTCTTGCTGGCCCACCAAGCGCCCACGAGGCCGGCGACCAACAGCGCGTGGCACAGCGCTAGCCGATCGCCATCGCCGCACTCGTGTATCTCGAACCGCAGGCCGTTCGTGTTGACGAAACTCGTGGCGATAGCGCTCTCGTGCACCCCGGACCGCTAGGGCAGACGGTATGCCAACAGCTCGCCGGACCGGCCGCCGCCACTCGTGGCGACGACGATGTATTGCTGGTCGTTCACCTGATAGGTCATCGGCGACCCGCTCTGCGGGGCCCTCATGTAGACGGCACCGACCTCCGCGCCGGTCGCCTTGTCATAGGCGCGCAGCATCGCGCCCATCTCGCCGGTCTCGGTAGTGTAGAGACCGGACTCGCCGGCGACGACCACGGTCTTGGTGACCAGCACGCCGACGCGGCCAGGCCAGCCGGTTCGCCCGATGTCCATGCCACCAAGCACCGCATGGTTCCGGATGTTGTCTGGCGCTTCGCCGTGTGGAATCTGCCACGCGATGTCGCCGGTGTTCATGTTGATGCCGGTGATGCGACCCCATGGCGGCTTGATCATCGGGAACCCCTGGATGTTCGTCGAAGCATCGCGCGCCGCGACGCCGTCGGGGCGGCCACGGATAAAGTCCATGTCGGAGCGATCCGGGTCGTTGACCAGCCCGAGCGCGCCGACCTGGGTCTTGGTGTAGATGTAGAAGAAGCCGGTCTCCGGGTCGGCCGATCCGCCGGGCCAGTTCACGCCGCCGGTCGAGCTGGGTACCGCCAGGGTGCCGAGGTTCCCGCCGGCGATGGCCTCGGTGGGCGGGTCGTACAGCCATCCGACTGTGTATTTGGAGAAGATTGCCTCGGCCTGCGCCAGCAGCTCGGGCGTGTAGTCGACCAGGTCCTCGACGCCGAGGTCGATCTCGTCGACGGGGGGTGGTCTGGTCGGGATCGGCTGGGTCGGCGAATACCACTCACCCGGCACGTCACCCTGTGTCACCGGCACTTCGGGAATGGGCCACACCGGTTCACCGGTAACCCGGTCGAGCACGAACATGTAGGACTGCTTGGTCGGTAGGATCAGGGCTTTGATCTCGCGCCCGTCGACGGTGATGTCCAGCAACACGGGCGCCGCTGGCAGGTCCCAGTCCCAGATGTCGTGGTGGACCGTTTGGTAATGCCAGACTCGTTCGCCCGTGTCCAGGTCGACCGCCACGACGCTGCCAGAGAACAGATTGTCGCCGCGGCGATGCCCACCGTAGTAGTCGCCGGTCGGCGCCTCGACCGGGAAGTAGGCCATGTTCAGCTCAGGGTCGATGGTCATTTGGGCCCAGACCCCGGTGTTCCCTGTGTAGCGCCAGGAATCGTCTAGCCACGTATCGTTCCCGAACTCGTCCTCGTCGGGAATCGTGTGGAAGATCCATTTCCGTTCGCCGGTCCGGACGTCGAAGCCGCGGACGTAGCCTTTGACGTTCGTGCGCGACGGCGGCGCGCCACCTGGTCGATGTGCCGCGCCGATGATGATCGTGTTGCCCGCGACCACCGGGGCTGCGTGCAGCCCGATTTCGGAGGTGGGTTCGAGATCTTGATCGATGTCCTGCTTCAGGTCGACGATGCCGGCGTCACCAAAGCTCTGAACCCGGGCACCGGTCCCGGCGTCGAGGGCTACCAGCTGGTAGCCGGGTGTGACGTACAGGATCACGCCACCCCTACCGTCCTCCCAGAACGCGAGTCCGCGGCCGGACAGTTGGCGCGGCGCCTCTTCGCCCCGCTCGCCCTCGTCGATCCGGTGAACCCAGAGCAGTTCGCCCGTCTCGGGGTCGAGCGCGATCACCGACCGTCGAGAGCCGGCCGTCGTGTAGAGGGTGCCGTTCACCATCAACGGCGTGGACTGGTAATTGGTCTCGGGCCGTGGACCGAGGTTGTCGGTGCTGAATCGCCACGCCAGCTCCAGATCGCTGAAGTTGTCCGCGGTGATCTGTTCGAGCGGCGAGTAGCGCTGGTGCGTGAGGTCGCCGCCATACGACGGCCACTCGCCCCCCGCGGTTCCCGGCTCTTGGGCCGCCGCGGTCAGCGCGACGCTCAGCAGCACCACTATCAGGTAGGTCTGGGTTAGCTGCGATTGCAGTCTCATGAATCGTCCCTCATCGGTTCGGGCCTGCATTAAACGACTACGGACGGACGCTCACACACGATCGCCTGGCCCCGAGCGGAGAGTCCGTGGGAAAACTGATGCAGCCATGATAGGCTGAAATCGAGCCGGAGGCACCATGTCGGGTCCTTCCGCACGGAGGCCTAGCCTCTCCTGCCCGTCCACGGGGTTACCTGGCAGCCCGAGGTGAAGGTCCACCTGCTTCGACCGGCGAGAGCGGTCGCGACATCAAACGGGTTGTTGGGGATAGGGATTTCGAACGCCCCTTGTCCGAGGCCAAGATACGCTCTCTCCGTTGACCCATTAAAGGATTGGACGAGGGGATGCGCGGATGGGTAGGGAGGTGGCCGTCTCGTTTCAGGCCTTACGCACTCACTCCCGGACTCTGCTCCTGACCCAAAACTCATCGACGATTTGGCCGGCGACGTCCTTGAGGTAGAAGCGGGCTAGGCTTGGATCACCATCAATGTTGAAACTAGCGAAGAGAGCCCCGTTTCTCGCTCCCTGAGTGGCTGTGTAGATGGATGCCCACCAGTCACCCTCACGCGTTTGGAATCTAATGTTCGTACCCCCCAAGCCGCTCACGAAGACAAACGTCCGGCCCAGGGAGATTTCAAGTGTGTCAGACGTGGAGGCGATTGTCTGCTCCGAAATGTTTGAGAGAAGGTGAGTCCGGCTATAGGAATGCTCGTGCCCCGTCGCAATGATGGCGCCCCCCTCTCGACATGCTTCGTATATCGCATATCCAACCTCGTCCGCCTTGTTGCCCACCTGCATCGCCCTCTGGTTCTTGTGCCAGCTACAGATACGCCAGGTGGCCGTGTCGGTTGCGAGTTCTCCGGCAAAATAATTCGCATAGGTACTGTTTTCGGTGTTCGGAAATATCCCAAGTGCTCCAAGGAGGATGTGGATGCCCTCAAAGCTGAGGGAAGCCTGCTCTCCATAGATTCCGGTCCAGGTGTACCCAAGCCGACTGGCCCGATCTTCAAGCCGATCGCGATAGCCGCCTTCTTCCCCCCACGCCCCACCCTCGATGTCGTGATTCCCGACCGACGCGAAATACGGGAAATTCTGGCCGAGCTCCTCGTCGATCATGGCCATCCAGCCCTGTGGATCCTGTCCGTAATCGAAGTCGCCTTGATGGAGCACGGCATCGACACCCTCCTCTCGGATTAGGCGCAGGACGGCTCGCGGGCCCTCATACTGTCCAGCCGGCTCCAAAAATTGGTCTGCAATGAACGCTATCTGGACGAGGCGCACCGGCTCCGGATCGGGGTCGACACCGCCGTCACCGCAGGAGATTAGGAGTGCAAAAAGCGCCGGTGCGAAACGAACGTGGGCTCGGAGGGCACAGGTCGACGAGGACGAAGGGGGGAAAGAAGGAGCAGATGGATGCCGCCATGACGAGCTCCACCGGTTCGGAATCATCTTTGCTCTTCGCGATCGAGAGTTGCCCACGCTAGCGGACGGTCAGCCTGGGTCCCCGCGGTTGACGCCGTCGTCTTGCGGGATGAGATGGTCAGCGTGTCCCGAACCGTCGCGTTGATCGTCTCGGTATAAACCACCACACCGTCCGGGTCTCTACAGTTGAAGACCAGTGTTGTCACCGTCCAGCAGCGCCTGAAACCGCGGATGATCGCGCAGCGGATCCCAGAAGAGGATCGATCCCGAGCACCGAAGCCAAGACGAGTTAAGGATAAGATAAAACCAAAGGCCAGGCAGCCTCATGACCAACCCCATCACCTGACGCGGAGCCTCCCACTCGCGCACTCCACTGCATATCTCCATATTGGATCGACTCGAGGAGGCGTCTGTCGCGAACGCATCGCGCCGCTCCGTCTTCCCCGTGCGCAAGCTACGCTTCAGGTCCACCCCGGAGAGGAAGAGATCCATGATCGGACGAACGATGTTGGGTCGAATATCGGCACTTGGCTTCGGAATGTTCTTCATCACGTCGGGATTGGCGGCTCAGGAGCATGAGATGCCCGGCCAAACCTCTCATGTTGCCATTGATGGGGGCATGATCATGGGGGAGGGTATGAGCAGCCAGATGCTGCAAAGGGTGGGGCAGGGTATAGGGATCGTGGTCATTGGCGGCCCTGGGCCAGCGATGATCCTCAGCATGGGAGAGGCGCTGAATCTCACCGATGACCAAAAGGCCCAGCTAGATGCCATCCAGGCTGAGTACTCGGAAGCTGCTCAGCCTCACATGCCGGGCATGATAGCGGCCCATGAGGATGTCCGTGTTGCGCTCGAAGGTGATTCGCCTGACTTCGTCGCCTACGAGCACGCGCTTCAGGAAGGCGCCGACCTAATGGTGCAGACGCACGTGGCGATGGCGCGAGCCGCGGAGGAGGCCAGGAAAGTCTTGACCGACGAGCAGGTCAAGCAACTCGGAAGCGGAATGCCGATGATTTATGGAATGATGGGGCACGGGCGGCCGGACCCGGGGATTGGAGGGCGGCACAACTAATAAAGCCCGTCAATAGTTGTGCCCTAATCTCGGGTGTGCCCTAATCTCGAGCCGACCCGTTGACCGGACTCCCCGGCACCGCTTCCTGGAGCGAGATGCGCCAACGGATCTGCTCCGACTCGATCCGCAGGTACGCCACGCGTGGGTTGGCCGCCAGGTCCACGGTGTCGGCGCCGGCCTCCTGGGTGTCGACGATCGTCTGCAGCGGCCGGCCGCTGATCGCACTGTGGAGCGAGACGCGGAAGTTGGCCGTATCAGGAGCGCCCTCTTGGAGCGTTTCCCACGTCAGCCGCATGGAGCCCGTGGTCACGTCGAAGGACTCGGTCTGACGATCGCCGCTTCCCGACCAGGTGCCGAGTGCACGCCACAGAGTGCTCGCCCTGGCGACGGGCGGGGCGGACTCCTCCTGCCGGCTTTCACAGGCTGTGAGCAGCAGCAGTGCTACAAGGACGAGCGGCCAGCAGCGCAACCGCCGGCTCGTCCGCCAGCGCAGCGAGAGTGACACGCGCCGAGGGCTTCGCGCCCCGCGGTCTGGTCTACGCCGTGGCAGCGAGCGGCCCGCCCCTGACGGCGCGCCGCACCAGGTTGCGCATCAACGGCACCTTGTAGGCGTTGTAGCGCAGCGGCCGGGCACCCTGGACGGCCAGCTCGCCGGCCATGGTGGCCGTCTCTTCATTCAGCGGCTGGCCGGTCAGCGCCTCCTCCACCCCCCGCAAGCGCAGCGGCCGCGCAGCCACAGCGCCGACCACCACTCGGGCCTCGTCGATACGCCCGCCGCTCTCCTTGATCGCCGAAGCGACGTTGACCAAGGGGAAGTCCCACACCTCGCGGTCGCGCACCTTCTCGAAATAGAACCGCGCGCCCGCCCATGTTGCCGGGACGCGGATTGATGTGAGCAGGTCGCCGGGCTCCAAAACGGTCATGCGCGTGATGTCGATGTCCGGTCCGAGGAAGTAGTCGTCCGCGTCGACGACGCGCTCGCGTCCGCCCCGCCGGATGACCATCTGGGCATCGATCGCGACGAGCGCGGGGGCCGTGTCCGAGGGGCTCACGGCCACGCACCGACTCGTCTGGAGGATGGCATGCTCGCGGTTCAACGCCGTCGGTGAATCAGCGTAGCAAGTGTTGCCGCCGGCTCGATAGCAGGTCCAGCCGTTGCGGTAGTAGGCGCAGCGTGTGTCCTGCGACACGTTGCCGCCTAATGTGCCCTGATGGCGGATCTGGGGCGATGCCACGAGCCCCGCGGCCTTGGCCAGCATCCCGAAGCGCTCGATGATGGCCGGATGCTCGGCCACGTCGGTGAGCGTGGTCATGGCCCCGATCTCGAGACCCCCGCCGGTTTCGCGGATGCCCTGCAGCTCCTCCACCTGGCTGAGCTCGATGACCACACCGGTCCGCTTCGTGCGGTCCTTGAGCCAGTCGAACGAGTCCATGCCGCCGGCGATGATCCATGCCTCGTCGCCGTAGGCGTCAGCGGCCTCCACGGCCTCGTCGAGGCTGGTGGGCTGGATCAGCTGGAACGGAGGGATTACGTCGTGCACGTTCGCCATTGTGCTTCTCCTGGACTCCGAGCTACCGAAGCATCGTCTGCTGATTCGTCATCTGGATCTCTATCCGCATCAGATGTGGGCCGTCAACGCCTCCTGCATGGGCCGCCCGTGCTCGAGCGCCATGAGGATGTTGTCGAGCGTCACCGGTGTGCGGCTGAACGCGTCATCGCCGAGTGCCGCGGAGAGCGCGTTGAGGACTGCGCCCGCCCCCGCGGCAACCGGCGGCTCGCCGATACCCTTCGCGCCGACCGGGGTCTCGGGATCCGGTATGTTCACCGCGTCCCACTGCATATTTCGCGGTACGTCCAGTATCGTGGGTGGACGATTCTGGTACATCCGCGTCGCCAATGGCAGGCCGTAGTGCTGGTCGTACAGGGTCTTCTGCGCGAGGGTGTGCCCCATGCCGAGCACCGAGCGCCCGAGAATCTGCCCGCCGTAGGATCGCGGGTGGATGATGGTGCCCGAGTCGCCCACCGCCAGGTAGTCGAGTATTCGGTAGTCGCCCGTCTCGAGGTCCACCTCGACCTCCGCGAACCCGGCGACGAAGGAGAACGTCCTGCCGTCTCGCTCGTAGCTGTCGCGTGCTACGCCCATGAGGCCCTGCCCAGCAAGTGCGGTCGCCGAGTTGGTGGTATACCGGTTGATGTCCTCGGGCAGCTCGTGCCCGTCGTACCAGCCGCCCATCTCGATTGCTCGCTGGGCGACCTCCGCGAGTGTCATGCTGCGGCTGCCGTTCGAGACGCGCTCGTCGGCCACATTGTAGGACTCGGGGCTTCCGCCGAGCGTGCGGGCCGCGATCTCCTTCGTCTTGGCGATCGCGTCCGAGGCCGCCGCGTGGGCCGCGCGCGTCATCGCGTGCGTCGTCTGGCTCCCGCCGGAGACGCACGTCCACGGCAAGTTCTGGGACGTGTCGCCCCAGGAGATCTCCACCTTGTCCCACGGCACGCCCATCAACTCGGCCGCCACGCGATGGACGTCGGAGTACGATTCTGTGCCCAGATTGCCGACGCCCGACTTGACGTACATACGGCCGTCGGGCTTGATCACGAAGAGCCCGTCGAACCCGGTCGAGCCGGCGACGAACGTGCTAACACCGACTCCGGTCCCACGCACCGTCGAGCCTGTGCGCTGACCGGAGCGCGCGATACGCGTCTCCCAGTCGAAGAGCTCGGCGCCCCGGTCCAGCGCTTCCGTGAGGAAGGAGCCCGTGCAGTACGCTCTGGGAGCGTCGCCAAACTGAGGGCCGAACGGCGCCTTGCCGACGGGTGCGTTGACCCGGCGGATGTCCACCTGGTCGAGACCGAGCTGGCGCGCGGCCTTGGCGATGACCGGCTCCATCATCACGATGCCCTGAAGCCCTCCGGGCTGGCTCTGCGCCCGGCGCGGCGGCGTGTTCGTGAGCACGGTGGTCGCCCGCATCCGCATGGCCTGCGGCTGATAGAGCAACGACACGATGGTGCCGGAGAACCCGGCGTCGCCTGCAGGTTCGTACGCGCTATTCTCGCCTATGCAGAACATGTCGAGGGCCAGGAGGCGCCCGTCGCTGGCAAATCCGGCCCTCACGCGACCGTGGACCGCAGGGCGAATACCGCCGATGTAGTGGTCCTCCTCGCGCGAGATGCGGAGCATGACCGGCTGGCCCGCTTTCCTAGCGAGCACGGCCGGGACAGTGCTGATGACGGCGCCGGTAGCCCGGCTGCCGAAGCCACCGCCGGTGTACTCCGTAATGAGCACGACATCGTCGATGTCGAGCCGCATCCAGCGGGCGAGGGACGCCACCGTTTGCACGGTGCTCTGCGTGCCCGTGTGCACGTACAGCTTTCCGTTGCGCCAGTACGCGAGCGTGGAGCGCGGCTCGAGCACGTTGTGGATGTTGTTGGCGACCGAGAAAGTCTCGTCGAGCACGAGCGCCGCCTCGGCGAATCCCGCCTCGACGTCGCCGAACGACCATTCGTCCTGTGGTGTGCCGGTCGGCAATCGTCCCTCTTCATACTCGGCGAAATCGGCGCTCGCCCACTTCAACTTCTGCACGTCGAGCGGTGCCGTGGGCTCTCCCGCTGGACGGCCCCAGCAGTTGCCTTCGGTGCGCGCGTCGGGCCCGTCGGGACGGAGACTCACGAGCGGGTCGACCACGAACGGCAGCGGCTCGAAGTCGATCTCGATGGCTTCAATGGCTGCCACCGCCGTCTCCTCGTCCACCGCCGCCACGGCCAACACCGGTTCCCCGGCATATACGGGTTCGTCGCTGAGTGCTCGCTCGCCCTTGGGATTGGCTGGGATCCTCTCGCCGAGATCGGTCACGACGTCGGCCGGCGCCGGAAGCTCCGACGCCCTGAGGATGGCGCGCACGCCCGGCATGGCCTCGGCGGCGCTCGTGTCGATGCTCCGGACCCGGGCGTGGGGGAGGGGGCTCAGCAAGAGTTTCGCGTAAAGCATTCCGTCGACCCGGAAGTCCTCAGCGTACTTGGCTCGGCCGGTGACCTTGGCGACCAAGTCGGGTGTGACGTAGTTCTGACCGACCAGCTTGTTCTCACCCACGGGTCACCTCCCGCGAAAGCTCAGCGCCCCGTCCCAGGGCCGTGAGGATTTTGTCGTAGTCCTGGCACCGGCACAGGTTGCCGGAGACGCCATGAGCCAGCTCTTCTCGAGTCGGATCAGGGTTCTTCTTCAGGAATCCCACCGCCGCCATGACGAACCCGGTCATGCAGTAGGCGCACTGGAAGCCCTGCTCCTCGACCACGCCCTGCTGCACCGGGTGGAGCGTACCATCGGGCGACGCCAGACCCTCGATCGTCGTGATCTCGCGCGACCTGACCGTGTGCGTCAGCACCGAGCACGAGTAGCGCGGCACGTCATCGACAAGCACGGTGCACGCACCACACTCCGCGCGGTCGCAGCCGAGCTTGGTGCCCGTGAGCCCGAGCTTGTAGCGGAGCGTCGTGGCCAGGGTCTCCTGCGGGGCTACGTCGACCCGCCGAATCTGGCCGTTGACGTTGAGCGTCAGCAGCCGCTCAACGCCGCTCGTCCGAGCGGCTCCACCCGTCAAGAGCGGGCTGTTGCGGAAGAGGTAGGCCGCGGAGGAAACCGCCACGCCTCCGGCGATTACACCCTTGATGAAGGTGCGCCGGGTGAGGTCGGTCGGCCCGCCGCGGCTGGTTTGAGCGTCGTCGCTTGGCATATCGCCTCTCCTCCATATCGCGAGAATGGCGAGGACGGGGTCCGCTACGATCCCATCGATCGGGCCCACAATAACGTGCGGCCTGGCCGTACGACACCCCTCCCCAGGGGGGGTTCTCCAGCGCTGCCAACGCCCGACGCCGTGACCACGGCTTCGTTGCTCTCGACACCAAGCCCGTGGTGCGTGCTGATTCCGATGTCGGGGGTCCGCGACGGCCGATTGGTACTACTCTAGAGGTCACTCGTCTTCACGGTGAGAGCGGATACGCCAGACAGTGTGGGAGGCGGATGATGAACTGGATTGGGGAGGGACTGCTCGTGCTGTGCATCTCGACGATGGTCCCGAACGGGATCGCCTGTCAGATTCAGATGATGATCGGGGTGCGCGGCGGCTTAACGAGCGCGACGCTCCTCGATGGGCGGCTGATGTTCGTTCTTCCGCCGGAGGGCTCCGCGCAAGTTGTTCCGACGCGAGAATCCTCGGTCCGTGCCCTTGAGGCTGGACAACGTGTCCGGGTCCGGGCTGCGGATGCATTGAGTATCGAGGGCGTGTTTTTGGGCCTCGAAGGGCAGGATATGCTCCTAAGCACGACCCGGGCCGGGCCGGGCCAGCGCGTTCCCGTAGATCGGTTAGAGGCTCTGTGGGTAAGAAAGCGAGCTACCCGGAAAGGGGCCTTCATCGGAGCGATTACGGGCGGTGCAGTGGGAGTCGGGTTCGGCCTCTTCATTGGTGAGGTCCTTTGTAACGACGCAGACTGTGAGGCCGGCACACTCGGGGCTGCCGCTCTGGTCGGTGCGTTTGGAGCTGGCGCGGGGGCGGCCGGCGGAGCGCTGATAGGGTACTTGGTGCAGGGATGGTCCGCCGTCTGGCCGTGACGACTAGGGTCTGTTAACACTAAGGGCAATTTGTAGTATATTGGGGCTATGAAAATCACAGAGTCCCAATATCGTCGGATAGAGGCTTGCTTTCCGCATCAGCGCGGCAATGTGAGCATCTCCAATCTCGAAGTGCTTAACGCGATCCTGTATGTGGCCGAACACGGCTGCAAATGGCGGGGGTTGCCTCCGCGTTTCGGTAACTGGCATACGATCTACACCCGAATGAATCGCTGGGCCAGGGCAGGTGTGCTGGATCGTGTCTTTGCGGCCCTGCAAGACGAGCAAATTATCCGGATCAAGATCCAAGCTCTGTCGATCGACAGTACCATCGTCAAGGTGCACCCTGATGGCACCGGCGCTCTAAAAAAAACGGCCCGCAGGCCATCGGCAAGTCGCGTGGAGGCTGGACCACCAAGATTCATATGGTTGCCGCAGATGCTCGAACCGCGATAACCTTCTCGCTATCGCCAGGCCACAAGCACGACGCGCCGGAAGGACGGGAACAATGGCACGTTGAAGCCGGTACATTCCACAGTGTCCATGATCATGGACCGGGCGTACGAGGGGGGCGAAACACGGCAATTGGTGTTGGAGCTGGGGTTTACGCCGGTCGTGCCACCCAAGCAGGGCCGTGTTAACCCGTGGCAGTATGACCGAGTCATGTATCGCCGTCGTAACGAAATAGAGCGGTTATTTCGGCGACTCAAAGGCTTCAGAAGAATCTTCTCCCGCTTTGACAAGCTCGACGTGATGTTTACCGCCTTCATCCACTTCGCGCTCATCGTCGAAGCCCTCAGATAGTGTTAACAGGCCCTAGTTGTTCCAGCTACGCCCGCTTCCGGACACAACAGTGAAGGGAATCGAGAAGCCCATTGCCATCTACGCGGTCGATGGCTTCGATAAAGATGGGAGCGGATCCTAGGCGAATCAAAGTCGCACGGCTCTGGCGATTCTAACGCGCCACACTGAACGGCACCGTCGCCAGCTGGTCGTCGAACCAAATCGTGAAGTCACCGCCCTGCTGGGTCATGTTGGTAAAGGTGATGATGAGTTGGTCGGCCGCCCTCGCGATGGTCTGCACGGACATGGCGATGCGCAGGACGTCCTGCTCATCCGTGTATCCATACGAGCCCCACAGGGCGTTCGGGTTGGCTTCCCGGAAGGTCTGCTTCACGCCCCAGGCGGAGAAGATCAAGGTCCACTCGTCCTCCTCCAGGTCCGCGAAGATGCTGTATTCGCCGGCCGGAAGGCGCTGGTTGCCGAACATCAGGTCCGTCCCTGCGTAGAAACGCGTCGATATGTTGGCCCCGATTCTCCAAATCGGTGCCCCAAGGAGAAAGCCGTCTCCGTACGTGGGGCCGGACCCGAACATATTCTCACGGCCGCGTAGGATCGGGCGGCCATAGTCCACCACGATCCACCAGCCGCCCTCGTATTGACCGTCCGCGTTGTACGCCCCGCCGACTTGCGTGTGCGCTTCTCCTCGCGGGCTCGGTAGACGGGCCTGGCCCTCCAAGCTGATAGGGAGAACGAGCAGGAAGGCTACGCAGGTGAGCACTCGAAGCATGGTCATCTCTCCTTGGTACTGGCTTGTCGGTTTTATGGACTATCGCTGGGCTGAGGCTGGAAGAATCCAATCGTATACAATCGCGCTCCGGACAGGGTGCATCCGTGGCTCTCCTCAGTCCGGCAGGCTGAACACGTACAGAGCGTTTCCGTTACTCGGGTGCCGGATCTCGGGCGACACGAGCCTCGGGACGTTGCGAGGGCTTCCTCCTCCGAGTCCTGTAGTCACCGCGATGTACTGCTTTCCGTCGACCGCGAACGACGCCGGATGCCCCTGGACGGAGGTACCGAGACGGGTCTCCCAAAGGATCTCGCCTGTCCTCACGTCGAACGCTCGGAAGCGGCGGTCCAGGTCGCCCGCGAAGACGATGTCGCCTGATGTGGACAGGGCGCCCGTGATGAAGCTCGCCCGCTGCTCATAGCTCCACACTTCCTCCAGGGTGCTCACATCGTAGGCCGCGAGCTTTCCAAGGTTGCCGTCCGAGCCTGGCATCTCGAAGAAGAGGCGCGCCGCGCCCGTCCCTCCACCTCCTGCCTCGAGCTCGATCTCCCGCGCCTGGTTCTCCAGGCAGGTCTGGCTCAGAGGTGCGATCAGAACCCCGGTGGGCGGGTGGTAAGACATGGAGTGCCAGTCCTTGCCCCCGGCGCTGCTCGGACACGCCGGCGTCCACTCGTCGATCTGCGCGTCGATGATGTCGCCTCGATACGTGATCGCGCCGGTCGCGGGATCGATGTTCGTGAAGGCGTTCTGAAAGACCGTTTCAATGAATCCCAGGAATTCTCCGGTCTCACGGTCGTTCTTCCATAGGATCCCGTGCTTCCCGATCGACAGGACGAGTCGCCGGCCGTCCCGGTCCACGAGAACACGCTCGAATACCTCGTCCAGATCCAAGGCTTCGCCCGGGACGTGCACGAAATGCCACGCGAGCTCGCCGGTCTCCACATCCACAGCCACGGTGGCGTTCGTATAGAGCCCCTCATCGAAGATGGACATATGCCGGCTGATGGGCACCCAAGGCTTCGCTTGGGCCGTTCCCCAATAGGTGAGGTTCAGCTCGGGATCGTAGCTCCCCGTAATCCAGGTCTCACCGCCCTTCCTGAACATGTCGTCGAGGTCGCCCCACGTATCTCCCCCGGGCTCTCCGGCCTCGGCAATCGTATTGAAGCGCCACACGAGCTCCCCAGTGTTGGCATCGTGTGCACTGATGAAGCACCTGGACTCGATATATCTCGAGCATCTGGTCAACCCGGAGATCACCTTTCCGTCGGCGACAATGGGACCACTCGTGTTCGAGTTCCCTTCTTGGATCATGGTTTCCCAGACCAATTCTCCGGTTCGGGCGTCGAGCGCTACCAGCCGCGCATCGGTCGTCGCCTGGATGATCTTGTCCTGGTATATGGCAATCCCGCGCATGCGCTGGGTGTTATCCGGGCCCGAGGCGTGCTCCCAGATCAGGTCTCCCGTCCGACCGTCGAGGGCCTGGATCACGTTGCCGGGATTGATCAGGTAAATGACCCCGCCGTACACGAGAGGAGCGGGCTCCGCGTTGCCGTCGTTCATATTCCACACCCACTCGAGTTGCAGTCCGCCGACGTTGCCCGCGTTGATCTGGTCGAGAGGGCTGTAACTGTGAGCTTGATAGTTGCCCCGCATCATGGGCCAATCCGCGGGATCTGGGTTCCGGAGCATTTGGTCCGTGATCGGCACGAAGTCCCGTGTCAGGTCGGCCACGGTGAGCGACTCCGACTCCGTGTTGGCGGCGACTTCGCCCATGGTCTCGATGCCGAAGATCCATCCCCGGAGCTCGCCTAGCGGGTTCCCCTCACTATGGATCTGGACGTAGAGAGATTGGGCCTGGAGAGCTGCGACTTGCTCATTGGTAAGCTCGGCGGTCCCGCTGACTTCCCCTTCCGGTGAGGCGGTTACCTCGAGCGGCTGAGCCAGGGGCCCCGGCCGGCCGGGCGCACCGAAGTGAAGATGCGCCGCGGTGGCCGGTGAGCTCATCCCCCGATAGGTGCCCGTGACGGTAAGCCGGTTTCCGTCGAGCGTGGCCCGAACCTGGCCCAGCCCGGTCGTCGTGCGAAACGTGCCACCGGTGACCGGCAGGGGCGAGAGACGGGCTCGGAAGGAGTCGGCCTGAGCGGATACCTGGCCGGACGAGGAGAGCGCTGGGCCTCCAAGGGTGCCGCCAAGAAGGAATGAGAGGAAGAGTACCGACTCTCTAGCGATGCGAGCGTTCATGAGATGCCTATGGGTTATGGCTCGGGATTGCCAAGTCCCGCTGCCGCCCGAACGTGGAAGGCAAGAGGGAAGGACTGCTCACGCTAAGTGGGGACGTAACGCGGAGCAAGATCCGCATCGGTACCGCGGGCATTACCGCTAGGCGATCGGGAAGGGCTTCGTCGAATAAGGCTCTACTCGTAACGGAGAGCGGTCATCGGGTCGACCTTGGTCGCTCGGCGAGCAGGGATCCAGCTAGCCAGAAGACCCACCAGGACGATGGTGCCTGACGATCACTCGGTGCGGACGAACTGAAGCGCCTCGTCCATCAATTTTCGCCACCGCCGTGCGTCACGTCGGTTTACCAACACCCACTCCTTGAATACGCGACCGGCCGGTGCGAACGCTTCACCCTCGCCCTTGGCGCTGAGTTCCTGCACCCGGTCACGTGACAGCTTTACGATGAGGTCGCCCGAGCGGTGATCGCACGTTGCAAAGAAGCCGCCGCCCACCCGCAGGCACGGGAACCCCATGAGCGTCCCCTCGCTCACATCGGAGCGACTCATCAACGCCGCCGCAGTCCTCCAGAAAAAGGCACTCGCATCCGTCTTTGCCTTTACGCCCATCACTCGACTCCCTCTTCGGGTTCATACCTCAGTAGATAACCCGTCGCCGCGAGGAAACGCGGCCAGGCGCCCGCGTCGCCAACCAGCTCGACTTCGCCTTTTTCCCGTCCGTCGTCCCAGTCGACATCGCCCGCCGCCCATCGCTGCATGAAGGCTTCGTCAGTGACCACACACAGGGTGGGCGACGGGGCGGACCCGGGCCGCTGAACGAGTCGCCCGTTCTGAAAGGAAAGTGTACTGACCGCATCACCCACCTGCAGCTCGAATTCGTCGTCGGGTAACTGTGCAATACCCTCGACGTACGTCACATCGAAGAGTTGCTCGCCCGCATCGGGCGCTGCGCTGCGCGTCAGATGTGTCACTCCCCATTGCCGGAACGCTCGCATCGGTTCCTCGAGTGCGAGTCCCGATTCGGTCAACGCATACAGGATGGGCTCACCGACGCCTGCGGGCCGGCGCTCGACGAGCCCGTGCCCTTCGAGTTTCCGAAGCCGATCGGTCAATACGCTGGTGCCCATTCCCGGCAGGCGATTGACCAACTCGCTGTATCGCCTCGCCGACTTGAGGAGTTCCTGCACGATGACCAGTGTCCATCGCTCGCCCACGATGTCCAATCCACGGGCGAGGGGGCAGAACCGTCCGTAACCGGTCCATGCATGTTTGGGCACGTGACCGCGTTATGCCGGCATGAGCGCGTTGAAAGCTGCCGTATCGAACACGAGGCGCACGGATGTGAGGCGACCATCCCGCACCGTGCACCACTCCGACATCGTGACCGAACCAGCACCCGCCGGCGTTTCGATTTCGAAATCGTAGATCGAGCACACCTCGTCACCGTCTTCGAACTGCTTGAGTATGGTGTGGCCCTTAATGATCGATGCGAGACCGGACACCGCCTCGAAAAACGCGTCCTTGCCATCGACCTGCAGCATGGGTCCCTCGAAAGAGAAATCGTCGGCCACTAGCGCACGGGCTCGATCCATGTCGCCGGACTCGAACGCGCTGAGGTAATCGTTGAACACTTTTGATGCGGCTGTCATGTAACATCCATAATGAGAGTCTGATCTTATTATAAGAGTCACATGACATGGCGCAACCCCCGTGCTCCGCAAATATCTGCTCCGCGTTGGCGGATGTTGACTTGAGGCTATATCCCGGAAGCGGATGCGGCCGAGACGATCAGACTGGCCGAGGAGTCAGCAATCGGACGCTAGGACGCTAACAGGCGCGCCCTATCGGTTCGCACGCTGCCCGTCGAGTAGATCGAGGTCGAGCGTGAACGAGAGCGGCACCGAGACCGGCTCGAAGCAGAGCCGGTCGTCGCAGGCCTGGTAGTCGAACGTGCCGCTCAGCGTCAGCGCGTCGAGCTGGGCCAGCGCCTCTGCGGCTTCCGGGGCTGCCGACACGACCGCCTCCTTCAGCAAGATGAACGGACTCTGATACACGGGGACCCGTTCGTCGAGTGGCTCGAAGTAGTAGATCTCCGACGCGGGGAACTCCACTGGCTCGAACCGGACGTGAGGTACCGGCGCGAGGTTGAGGGAGACGACCCGGTAGCCCATCGCCTCGGCGCCCGGCGCATAGACATGGATGGCCGGGTTGGGCTCGACCTCGACCGCGATCGAGAACCGGGTGCCTCGCGTGACGTTGGGGTTGCTCGGGTAAGCGGTAAACTTCAGGTGCGCGGTCGACCCCCTGATGGCTGCGATCGGGGACAACCCGGCACCGAGCTTCAACATGACGTTCGCCGTGGTGTTCCGCTCCCGGTAGAACTCCTCGAAGAACCGCGACGTGACCCGGCCCGTGCGATCCAGCATGAACGTGCCAGGGAACGGCGTGCCGACAAACATCGGGCTGGCTCCGCCCACAGCGACGTACCTGGCCACGTCGGCGACGACTTCTGGATCGTCGCCGTTGGGACCCTGCCCTTCGGCCGCCACGGTGTTCAGGATGCCGAATTCGGTGATGACCTCCGAATCGTCATCGGACAGCAGGGGGAACGTGATGCCACGGCGTCGGCTGAAGTCGGCCAGCACCGCTTCCGAGTCGTAGCTGATGGCCGCCACGCCGAGCCCCTGATCTCGAAGCTCTTCCAGCCGGTCTTGCAACTCCACGAGCTGCGCTTTGCAATAGGGTCACCAGTCGGCCGAGCGGTGAAACAGCAGAATCGCCCCGTTGCGCCCCAGAATGGAGTCGAGGGTCCGGACCCGGCCGTTCTGGTCCGGCAGGCTGAACGCGGGCACCTGTTCACCCACCTGCGGGCCAAGCGACGCGACATCGATCGGGGTTCGAGACTCCATCTCGACCGCGATCGGGGTTCGAGACTGCATCACGCGCCATCCGACGCCAAGCACCATAACCGCCAGGGCGATCCCCAGGGCGGCTCGTCTACCTTGCTGGTTCATGATGACCGCATCCTACCGTCGCGCGCTCGCCGGCGCCAGACACTGGGGTGGCCGTTATTGGCTTTGAAGAGTCCCGATTCTAAGGAGTGATCATGAAGACCGGCTGTACCCATGCGGCGTCGCCCCTTGAATCCGTGACCTTCGCACGTACATATCTTTCACGCCCCTGAAGTGTGTACACGGCGGGGTTTTCCGACGACACCGACAAAACCCTGCCCCCGGATCCGATAAAGGTCGTGGAATACCGGAAATCTCCACGCGGTGCGATGTGGATCTCGAGCCGATCCTCTTCCGTGACCACATCGGCCAAGCGAACGCCGGTGCTCGCATAAAACTGTCCCGCCTCCAGCTGCTGCATGATCTCGGCTGCGTCGAGGGAGCGGGCGCGCACGGAGATCCAACCCCGACCAGGATTGACACGGTCCGCCGAGAACTCCCCCTGAAAGTGGTGCGCATCATCCACTGCGATTCCGTAGATTCTCTTTCCACCTGTGAGGAGAATATCCCAAATTTCTTCAACTGAGGGAAACCCCCCACCGCCCTCGTTATGCACGGTCGGGTGGCCGTTGTAAATCTCGAGGAGGCGGTCATTTTCAACCTGGGCCAACTCCTCCGCGCCAAAGGCCCAGCCGAAATTGGGGTGATTGATGTGCGGCACGCCCTCCACCTCTCGAATTGCGTCCACATTGCTCTGGATGGTCGCGACCATCGTCGAACCGGTTCTGGGGTCCACCAGACCCGGAAGGTTTAGCCCGTTCACGTGCACGGGAAGGCTTTCAAAGCCGGATGTCAGCTCTTCGCCGGGAATGAGGATGAAGTCGGAGTCGGTGAGATGAGAAAGCTGAGCGGGGTCAGTGAACACGTTGTGATCGGAGATGACGAGAAAGTTGTACCCGTGTCCCTTGTACCATTGCGCTACATACTCAGGTGACGAGTCGCCGTCGCTCTCTACCGTGTGTGCGTGCGTGTTACCCTTGTACCAAGACATTCCGGTCGTGCTGGGGACTTCGAATCGGGCTTGGGCGCCGAGGTGTATCCCCCTCCCAAAGAATACGGTGACCGCAAGCCCGGTAGCGATTAAGCGATGGAGGGCCATGTCCTTCTCCTCCGCGATGAAAGAGAGACTGTTGCAGGGCAGCGTCGTCTTCGGACAAGATGCGTCTAAGGCGTGTGGGGCGGCAAGGATGGCTCGGGTTGCTTAGCGTTCGCCGTCACAGTCGCGACGTCGGGAACTCCTCATGGTAGCGCGCGATCGCGTCCGTAGTCCCGCAGATATAGAGCGCGTCGTCGGATGAGAGCCGGAATGAAGCCGGGAAGTCCATAACGACCTGGCCGTC
This sequence comes from Longimicrobiales bacterium, assembly GCA_965248195.1. Lineage (GTDB taxonomy): Bacteria > Gemmatimonadota > Gemmatimonadetes > Longimicrobiales > Gaopeijiaceae > UBA822. The sequence continues at coordinate 483,418 of CBDFIQ010000002.1, forward strand.
CCGCTCCACCGCCACGATCGTGCAGCCTGTGCGTTCCCGAATCCGCTCCGCCACCGGGTTCTTCCCTGCGAGCCGCCCTGCGCCCACCCGCACGAGCTTGATGCGGGGCTGCAGGGACACCATCTCCCCCAGGACGTGGTACGCGAGGAGTTGTCCGGCGACCTGACTCACCGAGAGAGCGAAGTCCACGTCGGCACGCTGGATACGCGCCACATTCTCGGCCAGGTAGGCGCTGGCGATGATTGGCAGGTCCGGAGCATAGTCGCGGAGGACGGTGGCGGCGAGGACGGTGGCGCTGTCCGTGTCGAGGGCGAGGACTACGACCCGGGCCCCGGAGAGGGGCACACTCTCGAGCACGTTCCGGTCGATGATGTCACCCACGACGTGGACACCCGGGCGCTCCACCGGATCGACGACGCACACTTCCTCGTCCACGGCGGTGAGAATCTCCGCGAGCTTCCGCCCGATGTCTCCGAAGCCGATCACCACGATCGTCCCCTCCTGAGTGATGGGCCGGGCCATTTCGCTGAGTTTCTCGATGCTCTCCGGGGTTCCCGCGACGACCAGAATCGTGCCGGGGCGGATGGTCTCGTCCGCGGCCGGGGGCGCGTGCAGGGCCGCATCACTCCACTGGCCGACGACGTTGGCCCCAGTGCGGGTGCGGATCCCGACTTCGCGAAGCGTGGTATCGGCCAGCGGGCTGGCATCATGGACCCGGAGCTCCGCTACTTCGAGGAGCCTGCTCAATGGCCGGACTCCTGTGACCCGCGGGGTGATCCTGGCGCTGGCCCGGGAGCTCAGGACCGCGGCGAGCACGTGGGTGGGGGAGAAAGTAACGTTGGCCCCGGCCAGCATCATCGGGGCCCGCCGGCGCGGGTCCTCGATCATCGCGATGATCGGGCCTTCGTACCCCACTTCGCGGGCGCTGAGCGCGAGCAACGCGTTGGCATCGTCCTCACCATTGAGGACCAGAGCCTGGGCGCGAGCCATTGTTCGAAGGTCCAACTCCTGTTCCGCCAGCATCACGTGCACCACCTGCTGCCCGCGTGCGTGGAGGCGGCGCGCCGCCGCTTCGTCCTCCTCGATCACGACGGAAGCCGTGCCCCGGCGATCGAGTTCGCTCAGCAGGGAATCCACCTCCGGGCCGTATCCGTAGACCACCACACCTCCGTCCACGTTCGGCAGAGCGAGGGGCAGTCGTCCCTCGAAGGGCTCCACCAATGCCGGAGCGCCGAACTTGTCGGTAAGCAGTACGCCGAGGGCGCCCCCCTCGGGGCGCGCTGCCCCGCCCTCGAGCAGCACTGAGCAGCCCTTCAGCGCGAGCGGCGTGAACAGGTTGAGCACGAACATGGTGAAGATCAGCACCGAGAAGATGGACGGGTCGATGGCGCCCTGGGTTAGAGCCAGCGCGGCGAGGATCATCGCCAACTCGGCGCGCCCGCACATGCCCACACCCACGGTAAGGGCTTCCCGCACCGGCAACCCCATGCGCAGCGCCATGCTCCCCGCGCTCACGATCTGACCGACGATCACCGACGTGGTCAGCAGTGCCAGGAACGCCATGCCCGAGGGGCTGATGTCGAAGGTGATGGAGAAACCCAGCGACATGAAGAAGATGGGTCCGAGGAACGAGTAGGCGATCCCGTAGGAGCGATCCGCCACGACCCGGACCAGGTTCGGGTGCGCCACCTTCTCCTCGAAGAACAAGCCGGCCAGATAGGCCCCCAGGATCATGTGCAGCCCGATGGCCTCGGCGAAGAGGCCGGCGGCGATGGCCACGAGTAGCACGAAGGTGAAGCCTTTGCCTCCCTCGCTTCGGAAGGGCAGCGTGAAGCGCGGGTAAGCGAACCGACCGAGCAGCACGGCCAGGCCGAAGAAGGCCACTACCTTCGCCAGCGTGACGGCGATGCTCATGGGCTCGAACGACCCGCCGGATAGCACCCCGACCACGAGGCCGAAGACCACAAGGGTCAGCAGGTCGTCGATCACGCAGCTCGCGACGATCACCCGTGCCACGCGGGTATCTGCGAGCCCCAGGTCCTTGAGGGTCTTCAACGTGATCACCACCGCGGTGGCGGTCATGGTGAGACCGACGAACACGGCACCTACCGGATCCAGCCCGAACGCGGTCGCCACTCCGAAGCTGACCCCGAACGGCACGATCGCGCCCACTAAAGCAACCCCGATCGAGCGCTTCAGGGCATGCAAGAATGCGGTGGGCTGGGTCTCCACCCCGGCGTGGAACATGAGGAAGAAGATCCCGATGTCGGCCAGGAGCGTGATCGCCTCACTGGGCTCGATGAGGCCGAAGACTGCCGGTCCCACCAGCACGCCGACGATGAGCTCACCCATGATCGTGGGCAGCCCCAGCGGGCGCAGGGTGACCGCGACCAACCAGATGCCGGCCAGGAGGATCAGCAGATCGAGGGCGACGTCATGCATGCGGCGAATCTAGCACGGGGGTGCTCACCGGTTACCGGAGGATCTTCGGTCGTACCCGTACGAGGATCCGGAGATTTCTAGAACGCGCTCGAGACTATTCCGAAGTAAAAAGCCAACAGCACCCCGAGGACGATCACCCAGCGCAGAGATGCCGTAGAGGCCCTGTACGCACGCTTGCGGCGCTCGCTGAAGAGATAATCGGGTTCGCCGAAGAGACTCATGCTGCGTTGATGCGAGTGACGGGATCGGACATGGGCACACTCCAAGATCAGACCAAGATCAACATCCGAGATAAAGCCCGTAGGCGCAAGCACCAGCGCGTCACCACCTCTTTGTCATCGACGGCGAGGATCCCGAGGGCTCGGTCAATTAGCGTCCGTAGTGGGTACTGGCGTTCGCTCGTGCCACATCCCACGTTGACTCCCCGCTGATCCGACGCGGGACCATTGGCGAATCCCCCACGACAAAGAGGCTATCATGTCGACGACGCAGCCGATTCTGCTCTTCGGCCTTCTTGTAGTCCTTCCCGTCGGCGCGTCCGCGCAGGAGATCGGGCCGGCCCGCGGCAGCCTTGTGGTCAGCGGCGGTGGCGAAACAACGAGCCACATCCGCGAGCGGTTCATAGAGCTGGCCGGTGGCCCCGACGCTCCAATCGTGGTCGTTCCCACGTCCGGCCGCGACGACGACAGGTACCACGCGTCTTGTCCTTGCCTGCGGCGCTTTTGGGATGCCGGGGCACGGAATCTGACGGTGCTGCACACGCGGGATCGGAATGTGGCTGACTCGGACGCGTTCGTGGAGCCGCTGCGCCGGGCGCGGGGAGTCTGGTTCATGGGTGGGAGTCACTGGCTCCATACCGACGCTTACCTGGACACCAAGGTACATGAGGAGTTGTTTGCGCTGCTGGACCGGGGTGGCGTGATCGGCGGGGGCTCGGCGGGCGCCCACATACAGGGCGAAATCATGAACGTCAGTCGGACGCCGGAACGCGAATTCTCAGAGCGTACGCTCCCACGCGAGGACTGGCGGCGAGGCTTCCGGCTGCTCAAGAACGTGATTATCGACGTGCACGTCCTCGTGCGTAACCGGCAGTTCGACATGATCGGCGTAATGAAGACCCATCCGGACATGCTCGGGATCGCCATCGATGAGAACACCGCGATCGTCGTCCAGGGTGACAGCTTCGAGGTCATCGGCACGAGCTATGTGCTCATCCATGACAATCAGCGGGAGCTCCGACCTGACGGGCCAGAGACGATGCGCACCGTCGGAGGCCCATTCTATTTCCTTCGGCCTGGCGACACCTACGACCTGAAGGCGAGAGAGGCCTTCCGGGCCTCTAGGACGCAGCAGCCCATCCCCCGGGTGGTCCCGCGCCGTGGGGGCGCTCCCTGAGCCGGTCGCAATTAGAGCAAGGCCTCTCCGCAACCGTGCCGAAGGACGGATCATCGCGTAGATCGAGGAACCCTAGGAGGTACAGATGTATGTCCGGACGCTGATCCGATGGGCCGCGGCACTGATGACGTTGGTGGCCGGGGTCGCACACTTGCCGGCGCAGAGATTGGTCCTGCACGTGGGACCCTCCTCATCGCTGGTGGTGGAGATACGTCAGGAGCCATTTTCCAGCGTTTCATCGAGTTGGCGGGAGGGCCGGCTGCGATTATCGTCGTCATTCCGACCGCCGGTGGAGCGGAGTCCTACGACGAGTCCCACGGGATGGTCCGCAGGTTCAAGGAGGCCGGAGCCGCCGGCGTCAGGGTCCTGCACACCCGCGACCGCCGCACCGCTGACTCCGACGCTTTCGTGCGGCCTCTCAGGGATGCGACCGCGGTTTGGATCACCGGCGGTAGTTCGGGACTCCTGGGCGACATCTACGTCGGAACGGAGGTCCAACGCGAGCTCGTAGGAGTTTTGGAGCGAGGCGGCGTGGTGGCTGGATCGTCCGCCGGGGGGAATATCCAGGGGACCTACCTCGCGCACGGCGATGCCCGGTTGAACACCCTCGAGGACGTTGTCGGGAAGATGCGTGACGGATTCGCTCTCCTCCGCAAAGACGTGGTCATGGACCAGCACCTGCTGCGGCGCAACAGGCAGTTCGATCTCATTCGTATCATCGAGGCGCAGCCGGAACTGCTCGGGATCGGCATCGATGAGGCGACCGCCATCGTGGTGCAGGGCGACGACTTCGAAGTGATCGGCGCCAGCTATGTGGCCATCTATGACCACAACAGCACCGTTGAGGGCGGCGGTGAGTTCTACTTCCTGGCGCCGGGCGACCACTTCAACCTGAGAACGAGGGTGGCGACTCGGGAGGTCAGGACTCGACAGCGGCTCGATCGAATTCGGGACCGGTGAAAACCTTTCGGAGGTTGGAGCAACCTGCGGCGAGCCGGTCACGGGCTCAACAGCGACCCTCCGCCGCGTGTCCTCGTTGTGTACCCGTCTGCGCTTGTCGGCGCGGATGCTTCACCCCGACGGAGCTAACCTGAATGCGGCGTTCGGCACTGCCTGCAATCGTCTCGACAGTCGCGCTTCTCTCGGCTGTGCCCAGCTTGTCGGTGCTTGGCCAACAGGCCGATCGCAACGACGAGAACAGCGCAGTCCCCGAAGTCCTCGCGGCGCCTGTGGTGCTCGAGGCCCACGCCTTCACAGGGGACATCGACATCGACCTCGACGGTCGAATCGATGAGGCCGTGTGGGCGACCGCCACTCCGATCACCGACTTCACACAACAAGAGCCGGTCGAGGGCGACGAGCCGTCGGAACGAACGGAGATCCGTGTCGTGTTCGACGAAGACAACTTGTACATCGGCGCGATCCTTTACGACGACCCCGACGGTGTGCTGGCGTTTCAGCGTGAGAGGGACGCCTCCTTGGGCACCGACGACCGCTTCATGTGGATCCTGGACACCTTCCTCGACGGGCGCACCGGCTACTTCTTCGAGATCAACGCTGCCGGGCTCATGGGTGACGGGATCATCAGCGGCGGCGGCGGCGGCCGCGGTGGGTTCGGCGGTGGCGGTGGCGGGTTCGGTGGTGGCTCGAGCAAGGCGTGGGACGGCATCTGGGAGGTCCGGACGGCCATGCGACCGGACGGCTGGTCGGCGGAGATCCAGATCCCTTTCCGCACGCTGAACTTCGACCCCAACCAGAGCGAATGGGGCATCAATTTCCAACGCACCATCCGGCGCAAGAACGAGGAAATCCTCTGGAGGGGGTATCGCCGCAGCGAAGGACTTCGCAGCCCCGTCTACGCAGGTCGCCTGACGGGCCTTCAGAACATGTCGCAAGGCATCGGGCTCGAGGCACGGCCGTCCACGGTCGCGAACTGGCGGAACGTCCCGGCTGACCCTGTCCGGACCACGTACCCGACCGATGTCAGCCTCGACGTCAACTACAGTGTGACCTCGAGCCTGCGCGCATCGGTCAGCGCCAACACCGACTTCGCCGAGCTCGAAAGTGATCAGCGTCGCGTCAACCTGACTCGCTTCCCGCTGCGCTTTCCCGAGCGCCGCGACTTTTTCCTAGAGGGCTCGGGCGTCTTTTCGTTCGCACCTCGGAGTGGCCCGTCGCCGTTCTACTCGAGGAACATCGGCATCCGCGATGGCCAGCAGGTTCCCATCAAGTACGGGACGCGTCTGACCGGGCAGGTCGATGCCTTCGAAGTCGGGTTCTACCAGATCGGCACGGGAAACCACACGTACCTCGACAGCGACGAGATCGAGGCGACGATCCCGAGTGAGGATTTTACCGTCGCACGGGTGAAACGTACGTTCCTCGAGCAGTCGGCGATCGGCGCGATCTACACGCGGCGTGACGGATTGCTTGACGACGGCGGCCTCGACATCGGCGCTCAGCACACGGCCGGCGTCGACCTGGACTTCTCCACGCGCCACTTCCTGGGCAACAAGAACCTCTCGATCGAGGCTTACGTCGCCTGGAACTCCAATCCCGATCCGATCGAAATCCCGAACCTGGCACTCGGCGACCTCACGTCGCGCGGGGGCCGGGTGAACTTTCCGAACGACATCTGGACAGGGCACGTTTCTTACCGGGAGTTCGGAGACACCTACGACCCGTCGCTCGGCTTCGTGACGCGCAACGATTTTCGGCGACTAGAGAATCGCCTGGGGTGGAGCCCACGCACGCCCGGGATCTCGTGGCTTCGCCGGCTCGACTTCTCCGGTCAGGTTCGCTTTCAAGAGCAGATGAGCACGGGGATCCTCGAAGAGCGCGAGATCCAGTTCCGACCGCTCGGCCTGAACTTCGAAAGCGGAGACGACATTGACATCACCGTGACCAACATCAGCGAGTACCTCGACTTCCAGTTCGAGCCCAGTGACGGGATCATCGTGGAGCCGGGACGCTACCGTACCTGGGAGTATCGGGTCTTCGGACACACATCGGGACGTCGTCGTGTCTCCCTCTTCGGGGGCGTAACTCGAGGCGGTTTCTGGGATGGTGACCGACAGCGAGTCAACGCGCGCATCACCTTCCGGCCCAGGCCGGGGATAAACATCTCGACGAATTTCGAGCGGAACGACGTCTCGATGCCCACGGGGGACTTCACCACGGCGGCATACGAACTGGGAGCCGAATGGCATCCCAGCCCGTGGATCAGCTTCACGAACCAGCTGCAGTACGACGACCAGAGTGAGCTGCTCGGCCTGTTCTCGAGGGTGCGCTGGATTGTGAAGCCGGGCAACGACGTGTACTTCGTCTACACGCACAACTGGCAGTACGAGTACCTCGATCCGCTGGATCCCGACACTCGTGGTCTGCAAAGGTTTTCACGCGGGGCGTCGATCAAGGTGAACTACACATACCGGTTCTAGGTCACGAACTGCATAAGGAACAACGAATGGTATCTCGACGCGACTGGCTCCGAATCACCGCCGGCGCCGGCGCCGCGCTCGGCCTGAATCCCCGAGTCCTGGAGGCGATACAGAGCCAGGAGATCATCACCCGAGCGATCCCCTCTACCGGAGAGCGGCTCCCGGCGGTCGGCCTGGGCGGCGCCAACACCTTCTCGCGGGTCGCGCGCCGCGAGGACTTCGACACGGTCGGAGGGGTCCTGCGGGCTCTCCTGGGCGGGGGTGGCAGTGTATTCGATACCGCGGCGGGCTACGGCGCCTCCGAAGAGGTATCGGGCCGGGTCGCAGAAGAGCTCCGGATCGCCGAGGGGATTTTCTGGGCGACCAAGGTCAACGTGGCCGGCCGGGGCGGCGGACCGGCCGATCCCGCCGCGGCCCTGGCGCAGATCGAGCGCTCCTTCGAGCGCCTCCGTATTCCCGTGATCGACCTGATCCAGGTACACAACATGGGTGATCCGCCGACGCAGCTCGGAATTCTGGAAGAGCTCAAGACGACGGGGCGGATTCGCTACCTCGGGATCACGACCACGAACGGAAGGCAATATCCCACGCTCGCGGATGTCATGCGCAACGAGCCGATCGACTTCATCGGCATCGATTACGCCGTTGACAACCGGATCGCCGAAGACGTGATCCTTCCGCTGGCGCAGGAGCGCCGGATCGGCGTTATCGTGTACTTGCCGTTCGGACGGAGCCGGATGTGGCGGCGGATCGGCGACCGCCCGCTACCGGATTGGGCGGCCGAGTTCGACGCGCACACCTGGGCGCAGTTCATGCTCAAGTTCGTCGTCGCCCACCCAGCGGTCACCGTGGCGACCCCGGGCACCAGCGACCCGGAGCACATGGCGGACAACCTCGCCGGCGGGAGGGGGCGGCTCCCCGACGCGCAGCAACTCACGCGGATGATCGAGCTGGTGGAGAGCCTGCCGAGCGCCTAGTGGCCCACTGTTCCAAGAGTAACCCCCGCAAGGCTTTACGGCCTTCGGGGGTTACTCTCGGACGAAGGGACAGTGGAAGCGCGGACGGAGCACCTACCGGGAACTGCATGCTCGGGGTCTCCCCGACTGGCTGACCCGAAAAGGAGCCGGACGCGGCGGACGCTGGTGGTGGGCGGCGGGTCTTGGGGCGATGCATACCGCTCTGCGGGGAATTACTTCGAGCGGCTCGGAGTGCCCCGGCTTGCTGCACCGACCTCAACTCACTGAACCGCCGGATGCGGACCCGCATGTCCGGTGGTGTGGGAGGGGAGTAACCGGGGAGTCCCGGCTACCCCCTATCCCGATTTCTCTAGGTTAGACGAAATGAATCGGCCGCGCAGGCGAATTCGCCTGCGGGCGGCATCGCGAGGGGGAAGGCGCTCACCGGGGCGTCAGGAAGACAAGGGTGCCGAGAAGCCCGAGGGTTGCCAAGAGCTTTCGCCAGGAGAAGGGCTCTCCTTCGACGCTTCCCAGTTCCCTTGTCCACACCAAAATGGTTCCACAGCTCAAGCTCAGGTACTGTACCGGTGCCGAGGAACCGTGATAAACTTCAACCGCCTCCACCTCTCCGACCGTCAGCAGTTCGTCCAGGGCAATTGGAGACCCGAGGGGAACGCCGTCCAACACGATCCGGGGAACACAGCCATCCCGCAAGCGTACACGCGCAGGCCGTCCGGGTCTTGGTGATAGCACGCGAGTTCCTGGGATTCCGTAAAACAGGTCGGAGAGCCGCGAGGGGCCACGCGCCTCGATTTCTTCCCGCGTAAAGGAGTGGCCCAGACCGATCTCTCGACGGTCGAAGAAGCCTTCCCGCTCCAGACGACTCTGCCGGGTGGAAGTCACCACGATGGGGTCAAGCTGGAGTGCAGCAGGAACGAGCTCGACTCGCAGTTCAACCACACCGTCGGTGGTGAACATGACCGGCTGGGAGACAGAGGCGAAACTCAAGGCACTGATTCGAAGCAGGTAAGCCCCTTGAGGGATACGACCGGTTACGAACTGTCCGTTCGAACCTGAGCTGCCCTCCCACGTCAGAAGCTCATCACCACCGGCCAGGCCGAAGGTGATCCGGGCGTTCTCGATGGCTCTTCCGGTTGTCTGATCTCCCACCCGTCCGGTGACGACCACCTGACGGTCAGCCTTTCGCACATCGGACAGATCCTGACCCTGTAGAGGCACAAAGGAAATAGAAACGAAGAGGAAGAGGAGACTCGTCAGATTGCAGATCCTCATCTGGCACCTCAAGCAAATTGCGAGAGGACCATCACCAGCCAGAAAGGGCGGCCATTGGAGTTGCTAGGACGGCCCGTACAATGTTACACAGAACGAATCGGAAGAGTTCCGACAGGCGGCCCACCCGTTCGCCAGCTTGAACCCGGCAGGCATACCTGGGCGACAATCACGCTGGCGTCTTTGGCGCATGTTACCTAACGATCAAGAAGAATCCCATCGAAATCGACACGGGGGACGATTCGAATCCCACCGCAAAGCCGACCGGCTCGCTTGTCCGTAGAAGGGCTATGATCACGACATTGCCTGACCAGCCAGAAGCCTCGAGGTCGTCCACGAAGTAAAAACCGCGGTCGGTCAGACGATCGTCGGTCGGGTCGGCGTATTCTTGGATCACCGTCCTGCGAGCGGCTCCCCCTCCGACGATGACCCCGAAATCGGGGCTGATCGCCCGCATCACACCCAGATTAAGGAAGACCCACTCGTCCCTGGTTCCCACCTCCCGTCGTCTCCGTGGCGGAAACTGCGACTCGACGAGTGCCACCGTGAGATCCCTCTGGTAGTCCCGATCGTTCCTTCGAGAATAGTGTGTAGCCTTCGCGTCCGCGTAGAGCCCCCAGGGGGTCTCACCAAGGACATGGAAAGCTCCCGCTCCCAGCAGGGCGTCTGGAACGACGAAGGCCCAGCCCACCCCGGTGCGCATGCTGAACGCGGGCACATCGCCACCGTTGGGCTGGGCACCGGCCGCAGCTGGACCGACGAGAATAGGTGCACAGAGAACAAAAGGTGGGAGGACGAATCGAAGTCCACGGCGCCACATCGTTTTCCTGCCCCTCGTGGCTTAGTCTTGGGGTCGGCTGTCTTGCGAAGGAACTTGCGCGCTCGGATTACGGGTCAGTGAATCGGTATCCTCGAGATCACTGAAACGGATCACCTGACCGGCCTCAATCCGAATCGGACGAGGATGGCCCCCTCTACCGCCCGGCCGTTTTCCAAGCCGGGAATCAGGGCGGCCGCCTCGGGCCCGTTCATGTATCGGATATCCTGAACGTTCTCCTTATTTAGCCACCGAAGCTCACCCGCCGGACCCAAGTACATTCCATCCTGAACCACTGCGATCTCTGTACGCATGTTCACGCTGCGAGCGCTGCGAATGCGAAGCCACAGGGGGCGCAGCATCTGTACGGCTTCGTAAAGGTTTCTGGATGGGATGGTCGCCAATTCCTCTCGGGTAATTACGTCACGATCGGAACTCCTGGTCGAGCCGGATGTACTCCCGGATGTGCCCGAGGATGCTGCGCACCCCAGAGCCGGCGCGCTCACCAGTAGGAACAGGATGAATGTACCTCTCGCAGGAAAGCGGGGGCCTCGGGCCGAATTCTCATAACGCCGCGGAAAAGCCACAAGTCCTCCTATTATGAAGTAGAACAACGATCGGATCCTCGGCAATCACCGGCACGCGCAAATTATGGTACACGTTCGACGTTGGAAAGAGGGCAGTACCGTGCGCTCGATCTCCGAGCCTGGCCTTCGGCACACGGTAACGCCCACCGGCCATGGGGAGTTTGCGTCAGGCGAGGCGAATACGAGGGGAACGTTGATCCTGGAGCACAAGTTCTTGACGCCCGGCAGGTATGGTTACCCCTGTGAAGTACATTGGGCGCTCGGAATGCAAGGCACGATCTTTGTCACGCCTTAGGCGGGAACGGCCAACTCCAAAGGTACTTGCTAGGACTGCATTCAGGTGCCATGCTTACCCCGCCCGGCAGCGACATGCCGGAATATTGTTACGTTTTCTTGTTTTGTGGATACGTTTCCCGCGGACCACCGTAAGGAGAGGGGATCATGAAGCAGCGGGCCGTCAGAACCGTGGCAATCGCGTTGGCTGTTTCCGTATTACCGGCGGCTGGGTTGAGTGCGCAACAACTGTGGGATGCGGGCCTTCCAGGTGAGGATGTGGGCTTCGTTGCCATTCATTTTGGCGGAATCCTCCCCAATACGACCCTCCCCGACGGGGCTTCATGGGAAAACGGGGGTGCGCTTGGCGTGTCCGTCAACCTGTGGGTGAATCGTTACCTCGGGTTCCGTTTCGCGGGCTTGACAGGCGTCACCGAGGGCGTACATGGGGACGAATACTCCGCCGCGGCCGCGAATGCTGATAGGGTGTATCTTTACAACGCAGAAGTGGCTCTGCGTTATCCGATCATGGGGGATCGGATCGCCCCATTCTTGTCTGGCGGCGTAGGTGGAAAGAGCTACCGTTGGAATTTCGGTTTGTATAACGGCGGTACGTCGCCAACGGTGACTGTGGCCGGTGGTGTTGACATTCGGCCGGAGGCGTTCGGTGTGTTTGGTTTGTTGCTGGAGGCAAGGTACTATCGCTCTGATTACCAGTGGCACGGCCTCTCCTGGCTGGGACCGCTTCCAGACTTCGATAGGGTTGCTCCGAGGGTGGAGGACTTCGCCGTGACGGCTGGTGTGTCTGTTCACTTCTGAGCGTTTCGGCGTGTTCCTTCGGTTGTATGGAGCCCCCCCGGCTCCGGGACCACTTCTCCTCGTGGAGCGGGCTGATGGGATTCCAATGGCTTCGGTTCCGAGGGCCGACCGCCGGCACCTGCTTGGATCGGACGAGGGCCCGACATACACGAGGGTCTGAAGCATCGCGTGCAGGTTGGGGGACCCGACTTCGCCACGAGGCTCAAAGGGTTCTACCGGGTGGCCTTCAGAAAGAAGATCTACGAAAGCCTCGAGGCGCTTCAGGAAGACCTGGACCGCTACCCTTCGGCCCGTGGTGAGCGTGTCGAAGATTAAATCCAGGCTCCAGCACTCGTTCGGTTGGCCGAGCGGGTTACCCACCGGCCGTGATCCCTGGCTCCGGTGCCGTCGACCCTTCCGCCGCACCGCCAGTCCTTCCCCCCGATAGGGTCGCTGAACACGCTTCCGGCTTGCCATTGCCACCCATATCTTCTGACGGTACGTTGCCTATCTACCGCCGCCTGGAGCCATGCCGACTAGCCCCAAGAAAGCATAAGGAGAACGTTATGCGAACGGGTTTGAGGGTGAGTTGCTGCCTCCTGCTTGCTTTCAGCGCGCCCTCCTGCAGCACGCAGGGGTCCGCCACGAGCGAGCCACTGACGGGCACCGTGACCTCCGATGCGGAGGGGCTGATGGAGGGAGTGCTCGTGAGCGCCAAGAGGCTCGGCAGCACGATCACCGTGACCGTGGTGAGCAACGCGCAGGGACGCTATGCCTTTCCAGAGGGCAGGCTCGAACCCGGAGACTATCGGCTAAGCATCAGGGCCGCTGGCTACGACCTGGTAGACCCTGGTGCCGTCGCGATCAACGGGGGCGAGTCGACTGCAGTCGACCTTGAGCTCCAGCCTACTCAGGATCTGGCATCGCAGCTGATGAACGCCGAGTGGGTGATGAGCGTGCCCGGAACCTCTGAGGAGAAGGGTCGGCTCAGCGGCTGTGTGTCGTGTCATTCCTTGACGCCTGCGCTCACGACGACGTATGGCCCGCAGGAGTTCGCAGCGGTGCTCCGGCGCATGAGCGGGTATTCCACGGGCTCGGGTCTGCTCCGGCCTACATTGTCGTACGCGAGGCGCATGGATCCTATCGGTACCGAGCCGGTCGACGAAGAGAGCGCTACCTTCGCCCGCGCCAGCTACCTGGCCTCCATCAACCTGAGCGAGCATCCCGATGGTGACCGGCCCTACGAGCTCCGGACGCTCCCTCGGCCTACGGGAAGGGCGACCCAGGTCATCATCACGGAGTACGATCTGCCCCGACCGGAGTTCCAGCCCCACGACGCCTCGGTAGACTCGGATGGGATGGTCTGGTTCGCGGACTTCGGGGACAACGTAACTGCAAGGCTCGACCCACGAACGGGCGAGATCGAAGAATGGCGGTGGCCGGAGATCAGGCCGGGACATCCCCGAGGAACTCTGGACGTGGCCCTGGATAGTGAGGGAAACCCGTGGCAAGGCCTACTGAGGCAGGGTGGCATCCTCAAGTTCGACAAACGGACCGAGCAGTTCTCGATGTTCCCGGTCCCTCCCGAGCACCTAACGCTGGCGACGAACATCGGGCAGATCTCGCATTCCGCTGATGGCAACATGGTGTGGTTCAAGTCCAGTCCGGACCGTAAGGTCCATGGGCTCGATATCAGCGCTGGTCAGATCACCACGACCCACACCATTCCCCAGGATGTCTTCTATTACGGCATGAACGTAGACTCGAACGACATCCTGTATTTGCACGGGATAGGGTCACACACGATCGGCGAGATGAATCTGAAGACTGGCGCATTCGTAGAGTATCCGACTCCCACCACTCCTTCGAGGCCGCGTCGTGGTGACTCTGACGCCCGGAAGCGGCCCTGGTTCGCGTTCAACACCCCTCCCGGAGGGGTCGGTATGCTCGATCAGGAGACGAAGCAAATTTCGGAGTGGTGGTTCGACGTTCCGTACGACGAGCTGTACGACGTTACGGTGGATGAGAGAACCGGTGAGGTGTATGGGGGCGGCATGATGACCGATTACGTCTACCGACTAGATCCGGAAACTGGTGAGTATGTCAAGTACCTACTGCCCACTGTGAATGTGAACATTCGAAGGATGGACATGGATCAGACCACGACGCCCGTGAGCGTATGGATTGGAGAAAACCATACCGCGAAGATCGCCAGGCTGGAGCCGCTCGATTAGGGTTGGACTCGCGGGTCCGGTCCAGCCAGGCGCTCAAGGCATTCGAGGACCGAGAGAGTGATCTGATTCAGCGATTGCCAGCGTCACACGCGTTTCTGTTGGAGGGATTTGTCTTCGTCCTCGTCCTATCGACATTCGGCGACGTCACGAGCCTTCACTGAAGGCAAGCTCGATCTACCGGAAGGCATCGGGGGCGCTCTCCGGGAAAGCCCTCTCGGGAAAGCCCTCTAAGGAAGGCGCCGTACCGCGAGGGCATGCGGATCGGCCATCTGCCGGCCGAGGAATTCGTTGGAAAACGGCACGATTCCCAGCAGTTCACCGCTCCTTCCAGCTTCGTCCACCCGGATGATTCCGAGTCCTGGAGTGGTCCCGTGGGCGTTGTGGGGGTCTCCGAAGATTGGGGTTGGACCGCGAAAGGTCGTGAAGACTCTATCCCCCGCGGGGGAAACAGTGAGCTGGTTGGGAGCAGGGCGTTCTGTAAACGGCCCCGTCAAGGTCACGGTGTTCACCCACTCCCCCCCGGGGAGTTCCAGCACCTCGATCACATCGATATGGCGGTCGACGACCCACAGGTAACGTGTACCCGGGATGACCACCATTGCCTGCGAGTCCCGCTCGCCATCGGGAGCGAAGACAAGATCGGGGGCAGGAACGTTGGGTTCGCTCCCCGACTCGTAGCCGACAAGCGGGAAGCGATAGACCTCGAACCTGTGACTGTGAGGATACGGTAGGCCGCCCACCACCCACGCCCTGCCGACGGCTCCGGAGTTCAGGAACATGTGTCCACCGGCTTGGATCCCCCCGCAGCCGCCTTCCTTCACCATTTGCCGGTCGTATTCCGCCACGATGGACATGGGAGTCATTCGAGCGTCCACGACGAAGAGGCCCCCGCCTCGAAGCGTGACCCAGGTGTATCGACTCTGGGCGTCAATGAAGAGGCAGACCGGCGCGTTGTCCGGTCGGAACTCTTCGGATTCCCTACGACGACCTGCAGGGGTCGTTCCCGTGGCGAGGTCCAGCGTTGCCGTGCTGTCGTGAATGAACTTGTTGGTCTCGAAATCTGTGTCTATGCGCTCGAGAAGCTTCCCGTCCTTGTTCGAAACGACCACGTAGCTTCCATCCGGAGCAGGGGCGGCCGAACGAGCCTGGCGTGCTCCTCCACGCCCGAGCGACATTCTGAAACACTCCAGCGGAGCGCGGGACTCGGCGTCGAGAATCGCCACGTGACCGCTCTGCAAGAAGGAGAGCACGGCATGGCTGCCTTCCCGATTGAAGGACAGCATGTGGGGTCGAACGGGGGCCGCCCCGGTCGCGTCCCTGCAAAGATCGGCGGTCTCTGCGCCGAGGTCCACTCGGTTGATGGGAACCGCAGTTCCCGGGTTCTGGCCCGTGAGATCCGCTCCCTGAAATATCTGGATCGTGCCGCCGAAACCGTCTAGGTGGTTGCTGTCAGATTGGTCTACGACCCAAACCTCGTAGGTGACTTCCCCGTCGGCGCGCTCGACCAACGACTCCGTTTCCCGGGCAACTTCGTCCGCGGCCCCGCACCCACCAACCGAGGCAAGGAAGAGGGGGGCAAGGAGGAGTGCAGCGGCTTGGCGGATGCCGCGCCGGAGGGAGCGGCAAAGGGAGTAGTGTGGAAACGCCATCGACGTTCTGCAAGAAGCGACGGGAATCGGGCTGGACGCGAAACCGGTGAAGGCGAAAGATGTAAACATCCACAAAGATCCCTTGGCATCTCGGGCCTGTCCAGTCCTATCGTTGGTCCCACGTCCATGCAACGATGCATGCCCATGCCGATGCAACCGTGCAAATGTGGGTAAGGGCGGGTGGAATCCCGCAGGGCAGCCGCGTTCACATGGCCGCAGAGGAGCTTGACCGAGGGATTGAGAAGCCGTAGCGTGCATCCGTGAAGTTGTCCGCGTTCGGGCACGTTCACGGCCTGAACCATCCCGGGTTCTCCCTCACCCAGCCGGATCGATGCTGGAGCACACGTCATGTCGACTTCCCACACCACATGGAAAAAGACTTCCAGGGGCCTCTTCTCCCTACTAGTCGCCGTTGGGGTGGGCGTCCCACAACAGGCTTCCCTACGTGCGCAGGGAGTGGATGAGGCCCCTCAGGCCGCCTACACCGCCGAACAGGCCGAGCTCGGCGCTCGGGCCTACCAAGCCGCATGCGCGGAATGTCACTTGTCAAACCTGCAAGGCTCATTCGAAGCATCGGAATTGGCGGGTCCCAACTTTCGAAGCGCGTGGGGCAACCGGCTGGTGGTAGAGCTCCTCGAGTACGCTCGTGCGACCATGCCCACGGACACGCCGGGATCCCTCAGTGACGAGGAGTACGCGTCGATAGTCGCCTATCTTCTCGAGGAGAATGGGGTGGCCCCGAGCGAAAATCCCCTGACCTTCTCGTCCGTGGACCAGACGGTGTTCGTAGGCCAGGTCGGAGGGCTCGCCCGCCTGGCAGTCACATATCCTGTTCCCGGTCGCCCAGGTACCGCGCCGTCGCCGCAAGGGGTGAACCGTCCGCCGGAGACGGTGGGGGAGGTCACCGAAACCGCCACAAGCGTTACCGAGACCTACCGCCCGATAGAGCGCTTCTCCCCCGTATCCGACGACGACCTGGCAGACCCACCCGCCGAGGACTGGCTTCATTGGCGCGGAAACCCTGAATCTTGGGGCTATAGTCCGCTCTCACAGATCAACAGGGGGAATGTCCATCGGTTGCAGCTTGCTTGGAGCTGGGGGATGAAGGAGGGGACCAGTCAGCAGGCTCCGCTGGTCCGGGACGGCGTGCTCTTCCTGAGCAACCCGGGGAACGTGATCCAGGCTCTGGACGCGACGGACGGATCTCTTCTCTGGGAATACCGGCGCCAGTTTGCTGAGGGTAGGCGCGGGGGACAACTTCGGACGTTGGCCATCTGGGAGGACCTGATCTTCGTTGCCACCGGGGATGCATTCATGGTGGCCCTGGATGCGCGGAGCGGCCAGGTGCGGTGGGAAACCCAGATCGCGGATCCGGGGAGGGGCTATTCGAACAGCACGGGGCCGATCGTAGCCGACGGCAAGGTGATCAATGGGATCAACGGCTGTGGACGGTTCTACGAAGAGAGTTGCTTTATCACGGCTCACGACGCTCGGACGGGACGTGAGCTGTGGCGTACGTATACAATCGCGCCCCCTGGTGCACCCGGAGGGGAGACGTGGGGGGACTTGCCGCTCGAGCTGCGGGGTGGGGGGGATGTCTGGATGACCGGAAGCTGGGATCCCGAGCTAGGGTTGGTCTATTTCGGAACGGCCCAGGCGAAACCCTGGGTGCCCGTGAGCCGTGGCCTCACGGCGGCCGACTCTGTTCTATATACGAGCTCGACGCTGGCCCTGGACGTCGACGACGGCCACATCGCCTGGTATTTCCAGCATGCTCCCGCCGAGTCTCTCGATATGGACGAGGCAATGGAGCGGGTCTTGATGGACGTGGATGGGCAGCCCCTCCTGATGACAATTGGCAAGCCCGGGATTCTCTGGAAGCTGGACCGAAGGAACGGAATGTTCCTGGGGCTGGCCGAGACAGTTCATCAGAACATCTGGGAAGTGGATTCGGAGCTAGGGGCGTTGAGGTATCGGGATGACATCGCGAATGTACGGATTGGCGAGTGGGTCTCCGTTTGCCCCTCTACGGCGGGCGGTCACAACTGGCAGGCGACCGGGTACGATCCGGCAAGGCAGCTGCTCGTTATTCCGCTGAGCCAAAGCTGTATGGAGCTCTCTCCGCGGGAAGTCGTTCTCGAGCCTGGCTCTGGCGGGAACGCGGGGGACCGGGTGTGGATGGAGATGCCCGGGACGGACGGAAACTTCGGAAAGCTGGCTGCCTACGATGTGGGAACGCTGGAGGAGGTCTGGAGTCTAGAGCAGCGGGCACCGTTACTTACCGCCGCCACCACCACCGCGGGCGGGCTGGTGTTCGTCGGTGACTTCGATCGCTGGATCCGAGCCTACGACGTCGAAACGGGCGAAGAGCTCTGGGGAACGCGGCTACCGACCTCAGTCATGGGTTTCCCCATCAGCTACGAGGTGGATGGGGTGCAGTACGTGGCCGTGGCAACAGCAAGGGGGGGAGGAAGTCCGTGGCGGATCCCCACGTTCCTAACCCCGGAGCTCGTGGGCCCGGAGGGGCACAACGCTCTATACGTCTTCCGGCTGACCGAGCCGTGAGTGTACCGTGAGCCGTACTAAACGTGTTATTACGTGTTATTAGTGGAAACTGTAACAGATAAGTGTCTAGCCGAGGGCTGTGGGAGTATCCTTCCTACTTGACTTGCCACTCTTGCCCGGCGCACACTCCATGACATAGGTTGCCACATGTACGCCTGGAGCAAACTATACGCGTTGAGCGAGGGCATCTGAAAGGGGATCGGATGATCAAGAACATGGCTGTTGGTCACCGTCTGTCGTGGTATGCGATTGGGATCGTGCTGGCATTGGCGATCATGGGGGTGGCGCCCGTCGAGGATCTGGCAGCGCAGCAGCAGGTCGACGCCCAGGTGACTTTCGCGAAGGACGTAGCACCGATCATGCAGCAGAAGTGTCAGACCTGCCACCGACCGGGCACGGCAGCGCCGATGTCGTTCCTTACCTACGATGAAGTGAGGCCATGGGCACCCATGATCAAGGTGAGGACCGGGAACCGCAGGATGCCGCCCTGGCCTATCGACATGGGCGTCGGGATCCAAGAATTCAAGAACGACATCTCGCTCTCCGACGAAGAGATTGCGACGATCGCGGCATGGGTCGATGGAGGCGCGCCTCTCGGTAATCTGGAGGACATGCCGGAGCCGGTTGACTTTCCAGATCCCGCGGAGCGCCGCTGGGCGTACGAGGATGTTTATGGGCGGCCACCGGACCTAGTGGTTTCGTCTGAGCCCTACATGGTCCTCGCGAACGGTCTGAACCAGTGGCCGAGTCCGGTTACGGAAGTGACAGGACTCGATGAGGAACGGTGGATCAGGGCTGTTGGGGTGCGCCCAGGAAGTATCGACGCCGCCCGTGTGTTCCATCACGCGAATCCGTCCCTGCTTCAAGACGGTGAACGCAACGCGCTCGTGCAGTCCGCGGTGGGAACCCAAGGGTACATCTATCCGGATGATGCCGGTATGCTGATCAAGCCGGGTTCGAGCGTCCGATTTGGGATGCACTTCTATCCCATCGATAGAGATATTGAGGGAGTTCTGGAGGTCGGGCTGTGGTTCTATCCGAAGGGAGAGACCCCGCAGTTCGAGACTCCGGGCGAGGTTCTCTACGACATCGCCCAGAACACAGGCGCCGGCTTCGACGCGGGGGGCAGGCGCGGTGAGAGCACGGATCCCCAAATCGTGCGTCGAGGTGATCTCCTCATCCCCCCGAACAGCATGGCGACGTACCGAGGGGTCTACCTGATGGACCGGCCTGCTCGGATTCACAGCCTCCGCGGGCACATGCATCTGCGGGGGAAGTATCAGATCGTGGAGGCGATCTATCCTGACGGCCGTTGGGAGGTGATCAACAAGCTCGATTGGGATCACCCGTGGCACACCGCGTTCCTTTATGAGGACCACGCGATGCCCCTGCTGCCCAAGGGCACCATTCTCATTCTGACCTCTGTCTTCGACAATACCTCGGACAACCCCTACAACCCCGATCCTGAACAGTGGGTGGTCGCGGGCGCTCGGACAGCAGACGAAATGTCCCACCTGCGGTTTGGCATCACGTATTTCGACAACGAGGAAGACTTCGAAAGATTGGTCGCGGAGAGGGAAGATCAGCTGAGGGAGAGGAAGCTCGCTGCGGAGGACGGCGGATGATAGCGTCGGGGTGATAGGGTTCGGTGGTGCCGACCGTTGTTCGGGGTCAGAAAGCATGGGAAGTAAGAAGGTGTGGGCGCGTCCTCGGGCGCGCCCACAAACGTAACGACGTGCAGCTATCTCGGTCCGGATGACGCTGGTAGGACGCGGGTAGTCTGATTGGCGTCTTCCTTTCTTGGGAGAGAGTGATGATCTCACGGTATGGGATGCTGGTTGGGGGACTCGTACTTTGCGCGAGCCCCGCAACGCTCGATGCGCAAGGAGTCGAGAACGAGTTGGGGGGGATGGAGTGGAAGCTTCAAAACCTACGTCCTTCAGGCCAGCCGGTGATCCCTCTTTTCGACGGCTATCACCAGATCGAAGACGGTACGTACGATTTCTGCTTCGGGTACTTCAACATGAACCTGGATGAAGTGATCGATATCCCAATAGGAGAGGACAACTTCATCGAGCCCGCCCGCTTCGATGGGATGCAGCCGACACACTTTCTGCAGGTGCCGGAGAGGAACCGCCGGTACTTCTGTGTCTTTACGGTGAACGTGCCCCAGGAGTTCGCGGAAGGAGAAGAGCGGGTCGTCTGGACGCTGCGCTATGATGGCCAGAGCTACTCGGTGCCGGGCCACAAGGTGTCGGTCCACTACGTTTACGAGAATCTGGAGATGACTACAGGTCGGGTGGCGCCGGTGCTCCGGTTCGTAGAGCCCTCCAGCGGTGAAGGAAGAGGTCGGTCCGGGCCAAGTGCTGGACCTGTGACGACGAGGGTCAACGAACCGCTGCCGGTGACAATTTCGGTGACGCCCCCTGAAGGGATCGATCCAAAGGCGTGGCGGGTGCTGTGGTCCCAACATCAGGGACCCGGGCGGGTCACATTCAGCCCCGAGGAGACCCGGCTTGAGGAGGGTCAGACCGAGGCGACGACCGCGGCAACCTTCACCGAACCCGGGGAGTATCTCCTGCGCTTGCAGGCGGTGGACGGCGCCTTCTCGGACCACTGCTGCTGGACGAACGGGTTCGTGGAGGTCACAGTTACGCAGTAAGGTCTGCGCTGTGACTCACACCCTCCTGGCGTGAGACGAGGGTGAGGAACCTCGAGCACCACTTCCGACCGCCCACTGCCGAGGGGCGTTGATGTATGGACAGCCACGAGCTCCAGAGAGGGAGTAGCAAACTGTGAAGCGACAGCGCGACCTGCTCCTCGGGGCGATCCTTCTTGCTCTGCTCCTCGGGCTTGGAGTGGGCCGTCGGCTCTTGAGCAGTGGCGAGGGGGAAATCACGCTGGATCTCCCGTTCGAAGGTGAAATCGAGTTCGATCCGCCCCCGGGACTTTCTTCCGACGAGCTAGCCAGTCTCTTCACCGATAATCAATACCTGATCCGCTTCATATGGCAATATGGACCGGAAGCCACCGTTCTCAAGGTCGCCGAAGCGGAGGAATATGTAGCAGTGGATTGTCATCACCGAGCCCACGAAGTGGGTCGGCTCGCCTACGCCTTGTTTGGAGCGCGGGCGCTTGCGTTCGCGGGTCATTGGTGCCAGGCGGGAGCGATGCACGGGGCGACAGAAGGCCTGCTGCTCGACCACGGGACGGACGACCTGGTTCATGACGTGGACGTGTTCTGCCAGTTCTCCCGGAACGGATTCTTCAGGCACCAGTGCCTCCACGGGATCGGGCACGGTCTGATGGCGTGGGTGGAGTACGATCTTCCCGAAGCCCTGGACCATTGCGACGTCCTGCCGGACGAGGAGGATCGAAACTCGTGCTTGTCGGGTGTATTCATGGAGAACGTTGATCGTGGGCTTTCCGGGGCCATCGAGCACCAGAGCCACTATCTGCGGGCCGACGATCCTCACTACCCTTGCACGATCCTGGAGGACAAGTATGTAGGTCCCTGCTACTTCTACCAGACATCGCACATGTACGATGTCTTTGCGGGGGACTTCGGAGCCATCGCCAGGGAATGCGCGACGGTTCCGGAATTCGCACAGAGCATGTGCTTCCGAAGCATGGGTCGGGACGTTGGGAACCAGCTCAGAGGCCAGCCGAGGCGAGGGATCGAAGCGTGTGGGCTGGTGTCGAACAAGTCGCGCCGGTTGGACTGTCTGGAAGAGGCGGTGCAAGACCGATTCTGGGACAGGTCTGGTGCCGACGGAGCCCTGGAATTCTGCCGGCTCGTTCAGGGTGCCGACGAGAATGAGAGGTGCTATTGGAAGATCGCTTGGCGAGCTAGTCAGCTCTTCGAAACGGAGGGGGAATTCAGAGAGTTTTGCAATAGCTTTGAAAGGGACTACCTATGGCTGTGCGAGTTCGTCCTCTTGCGGCAGGAAAGGGTCGACTGGCTCCGTTGAGGGCTCTGGCCGATCAGGTCATCGCCCGCAGGAAAGTCGTGCTCCGTGAGGCATGGACCGCTCATCCCGAGCGCTTCGTCTCCGGTGAGCCAAAGCCTAAACCACTCCCGGAGGCCGTCTGGATCAATCCTCCAAGCCCCACCCTCACTACACAGGAGATTGCTCTTTAATTGATTTCCCCATTTGTCTCATTCGGGGGGTTGACAGGCTCCGCTCAGGGTACATATCATGCCCTTTTCAGTAGTGCCGGGGGACCGCGGCACAGTGCCGTAGGCACCCCCGGACGGATCGACATTTCGGCCGGGAGGGCTGATGGACCTGCGACGTGGATTGAGCATAGGTGTGGGTTTGGCAGTGCTAGCCGTTGCCGTGTGGCTCGGGCAACGGGCCCTTCAGGACGCCGAGGCGCAGATGGTGGAAGCGCCTTACTTCGAAGTCGATCCTTTTTGGCCGAAGCCCCTTCCGGACAACTGGCGGATCGGATCGGCGATCGGTGTTTGGGCGGACGGCCAAGACAATATTTGGATCATTCACCGCAGCTCGGCGAGTCTGGGCAACAATGAGCGGGCGGCCGAACTTGATCCTCCGGATGGAGAATGCTGTGTTGGGGCTCCTCCGGTCTTAGCGTTCAATCAAGAGGGCGACCTGTTGCACGCCTGGGGCGGTCCTGGAGAGGGCTTTGATTGGCCCCAATCCAATCACGGGATCTTCGTGGATCACATGGGATACGTGTGGATCGGTGCGAACGGGGGAGGCGACTCTCATATCCTCAAGTTCACGCAGGACGGCCAATTCCTCGCTCAGTACGGCAAGCCGGAAGCTAGGCAGACAGGCCCCGATGGAGCGTACGTGCCCGACAGCCACGACCCGGAGAGCTTCGGTAGGCCTGCCAAGATCTTCGTGGATGCTGACGCCAACGAAACGTATGTGGCGGACGGATATTTCAATCGCAGGGTGGCGGTGCTCGATGCGAGCACCGGAGAGATGAAGCGCTATTGGGGCGCTTACGGCAATGAGCCCGATGACGACGCTGCCCGGAGTCTGGGTCCGCAGGGGATGGATGATCAAAACCCGCCTCAGCAGTTCCGGGGCCCCGTGCACTGCGTCATGGTTTCCAACGACGATCTCGTCTACGTCTGCGACCGGGGAGGCGACCGGGTCCAGGTCTTTCAGGAGGACGGCACGTTCGTTCAGGAAGCGTTTTTCGCGCCGTTCACCCTAAGGTCTGGCTCTGCCTGGGACCTTGCCTTCTCGAGTGATCCGGAACAGCGGTATATCTTCATCGCGGACGGTGTGAATGAGAAGGTTCGCGTTGTCGAACGTGAGACGTTGGAGCTGGTGACGGAATTCGGTGGCGGTGGACGCCAACCAGGTCAGTGGTACGGCGTGCATAGCATTGCCTCGGATTCTCAGGGTAACCTATATACGACAGAGACCTACGAAGGTAAGAGGGTTCAGAGATTCGTATATATGGGGATGCGGTCGGTGGCGCGGCAGCAGGGTGTTCCCTGGCCCAGCCAGTGAAATTTCTGGTCGTAGAGTATCGTTGCGGAATTGATTCTTCCGATCCATAAGGAGAGAACAATGGCTGTTTCACTCGTTCGGATACCTGACGGTTTGCGCGGATGGTTGAGCGGTGCTGGACGCTCGATCGTCGTTTCGGCTGTGTTGCTTCTCGCTGTTCCGTTCGGGGCAGCGGCGCAGGGGACGATTAGCGGGCAGGTACTGGACGCGGCGACCAGCCAGCCAGTCGCCTCCGTCCAGGTTTACATCAGAGCGCTGAACCTGGGCGCGCTCTCTCAAGCCAACGGTCGGTATGTGCTGAGTGTACCTGCGGGAAGGTATACGATCCTGGCGCAGCGCATCGGCTACGCTACGGCGGAGCAGATCGTGACCGTAGTAGAGGGTGGAACGGTTGCGATCGACTTCTCCCTCGCTGAGGTGGTCCTGGCGATCGAGGGCATCGTAGCGACCGGGTTGATCGATCCCGTGGAGGGGGTACGGTCGCCCATTACGGTGAACAGAATCTCACGCGCACAGATTCCGGCAGTCGTCGGCGGGACGTCGGCCATCTACAACTTGGCTGGACGGATTCCAGGGCTTGAGATGTCTCAGCGGTCAGGCCAACCCGGCACAGAAGTGGAGATCATGCTGCGGTCGCCAACGAGCGTCGCCCAGAGCCCGCGGCCCTTGATCGTGGTGGACGGGGTCATCTTGGGCAGCGGCACGGCCAACATCGAGTCGATGGACATCGAGAGCATGGAGGTGATCAAGGGTGCAGCGGCGGCGTCCCTCTACGGCTCCCGGGCGGCGAACGGGGTTATCTCGATCACGACGAGGCGTGGCTCGGAGCTAGCAATAGGCCAGACGCGGTTTTCGCTGCGTACGGAGTTCGGGCAATCCTGGGCGCACCGAGGGGGCTTCAACGATCACCACTTCTATTTGGTCGACGACCCGATCAATCCGACGACGTACGTAGACCGCAACGGGAATCCGGTGAGCCGGGATGACCGCGTACAACCGGCGGGTGGGGCATCCCTCGCGTTCAGCGACAACAACTATCCGGGTCAGACGTTCGACAACTTCGGGGCAATGTTTGCGGGGGATAATTTCCAGACACAGAACTTGTCGATGAGCCAAAACACGCAGAACACGAATTTCGCGATCAGCACGAACCGTATGGTGGAAGCCGGTCCCCTGATCAACAACGACGGGTACGAGCGCACCTCCTTCCGGGTAAACCTGGATCATCGGTTCCTGGACAACTTCCAACTGGGAGTCAGCTCCTTTTACAGCCGGGACAATCTGGACGTACCGAAGGTCAATTGGACGCGTCTGCTGCTCGCACCACCGGACGTCGATGTCACCGCAAAGGACGCGAACGGTGAGTTCGTCCGGCTGCCGGATGCACAGGTGGCATACGAAAACCCGCTCTGGCGAGAGGAAAGTCGGGAGCGCGATCAAACCCGGGGTAGGACTCTCGCGAGCGCCAACCTGAGATGGGACCCGGCCACGTGGATCACTCTTTCCACGAACGTGAGCTACGACCGTGAGGATGTGGAGGAACGCACGTACGTGCCAAGGGGAACGCCTCTTTCGGTGACGCGGGTGAACCTCTCTGATGGGTCGCTCGATTTCGAAACTTCTCGAAGGGAGGCGTTCAATTCCGAGGCCACGATTTCGCTGAGAAGGGATTTCTTAGACGCGCGGCTCAACGTGCGTACGACCTTCCGGGGGCTTCTCGAGAGTGACCAGTTCTCCCTGTCCGTCGCCGAGGGCGAAGACTTCCTCGTCAGCGCTACGCCTTCGCTCGACGTAGCTAGGACTTTCGACGGTTCCTCGGTGGAGGAGGACATCCGGGCGATGGGGTACCTGTGGGACACCGCCGTCGACTATGAGGGGAAGTACATAGCCACCGGCCTGGTCCGCCGGGATGGGAGTTCGCTCTTTGGCCCCGCCGACCGTTGGCATACGTACTATCGGGCCGCGGGTGCCTATAGGTTGGGAGAGGAGGACTGGTTCGATCTTCCTAACGTCAGTGAGTTCAAGCTAAGCTACGCCATAGGCACAGCCGGCGGCCGCCCTGAGTTCGAGTACCGCTACGAAACCTGGCGAGTGCGAAGCGGAGTAGTGTCAAAGGGCACACTGGGCAACACCGCTCTCGCTCCCGAGCACACGACCGAGCAGGAAGTATCGCTGGAGATGATCCTCTACGATCGGATCGGCGTGGATTTCACACGGGCGTGGCACCGAACCACCAACCAGATCGTGGAAGCGGCGCTACCCGCCTACACCGGCTATGCCTTCCAGTGGACTAATGCCGGTATCGTGGTCGGACAGAGCTACGAGCTAAGTATCGAGGCTCAGCTCGTTCGGCGACCCAACTTCAGCTGGACCTCAGCGCTCACCTGGGATCGGTCGGACGGCGAGATCGAGGAATGGACGGTCGCCAGTGACCGACCCGGTCACCGGAATTGGCAGACCGGCGAGACGATCTGGGGCCTCCATGGAACCTGGGTCGCCGCCGCTCCCGGCGTGCTGTGTGCGGACACGTGGACCGCTCCGGTCCGTGTGACTAACGACGGCCACGGTGGGATACACGATGGCGGCGCCGCGTGCTCCCGGGCGGACGAGTTCATGTTGAACGACGAGAACTGGCTGGTCTGGGTGGGTGAGGACCCGGCCACTGGCGAGCGGAACCACTACACCGAAGGGTTCAGTGAGAACCTCTGGGGGACTACAACCCAGATTGGGAATAACGTCTACGAGTGGGGGATTCCCTTCTACTGGCTGAACGATGGCGGAAGCCCTCGGCGGGAGCAGCTGGGTGACGCCGCCCGCAACAACTTCGGCCTTGCCAACACCTTCCAGTTCGGAAATTGGACCCTGTTCACGCATCTCCACGCGGTCTTTGGAGTCGAAGTCGTCGATGGTTATCACAGAGGCTTGGTGGACTTCCACCCCCGCCAGGACATGTTCGGAAGGCCCGACGAGCTGAAGAAACCGGCCCGGCACTGGTGGGCGCTGGCCGGCGGTGGTGGAGCGATGCACGTCGAGAGAGCGGATTTCTTCAAGCTCCGGCTCCTGTCGCTGAGTTATAACGTGCCGGGGGGCGTCCTGGACGGGATAGGACTTGGAGCGGCGGAGACCATGCGCCTGGGAGTAATTGGACGTAACCTCTTTATGTTCACGAACTGCCCCTGCCCCGATCCCGAGATGGGCTTCGAGTTCCAGGACCGTTCGGGCAGCATCACCAGAGGCTATCCAGCCACCCGTAACCTCACGATAGAGGTGGAGGTGACGTTCTGATGAGCAACCCATGGAAATGGAACAGGGGAACATTCGGAGTGCTTCGAGGCTTGAAGAGGCCACTCCGGCCACTCCAAGCGGTAACCCTCATGGCGATCGTCCTGATTGCGGGAGTGGCTTGTCTAGAGCTCGATGTGTTGAATCCGAATCAGCCGGACCGGGCTCGGGCGCTCGGCAACGTGGATGATCTTGAGGCCCTTCTTGCTTCGGCCTTCACGCCCTTCTTTGAAGTGACGCACCAAAGCGTATCTGTGGGCAATGTTTGGACCACCGTTGGTGGAGAGAGTACGGCCGTCGGTCGACTGGTGGATGAAAACGCCAGGGAGCCTCGACCTGCGTACCGGAACGCGAATACCCCTGCGGCTCCGACCGACAACGGGGAGAGCATCTGGAGGGGCTTCCACGAGATGCCGAGCAACGTAAACGACGCTCTTAACACGTTGGACCAGCTCGGAGAGAGCTTCATCGACAGCAATGGCGTGGATCAGACTCCCAGGGCCAGGGCCTTCGGGAGCTTCGTCGCCGGCTTGGCGTGGGGGTACGGGGCGATGATTTTTGACCAGATCATCATCCTCCCGCTGGACGAGGCCATCGGTGACGATCCACTGGAGCAGGCTCTCGCGAATCTCACATCCGCAAATGACGGTCCGACATCTCCGGCGGTGCAGGCCGCGGTTCAGGCTCTCCAAAATGCAGTCGCCATCGCCCAGCAGAACGATTTCACTTTTCCGTCTCTGAGCCAGGCGGGTGAGGGACGCTGGTTCGGTACGCCCAACGCTATAACGAGGGACGAATTTATCCGGCTAGCGAACTCTTTGACTGCCCGCATCCTGGTGCTGAGTGCACGTAACCCTGCGCAGCGGAGGACGGTGGATTGGGCCCAGGTCATGAGCTTGACGGCGAACGGGATCACGGAGAACTTCGAGGTCCAGCTACAGGCAGGAATTCGTACGAGCAACTTCTACAATCAGGTCCAGAATGATTTGCCCGGTTGCCAGCCCTGTCACCGCCTGGACAACCGGCTTGTCGGGCAGGCGGACATCTCGGGGGCGTACCAGACTTGGATCGCCTCTGTTAGAGATGATCGGAACCGCTTCGATGTTGTCACGCCAGACCGGCGGATTACCGGAGTCGGACCTCAGGACAACGGCGCTTATGTGCGGTACCTGGACCACAATAATGGTTTTCCCTCAGCGTTGGGCATTTACCCTCGCTCGGCGTACCAGTGGTTTCGTCATTTGAACAACGGGTTTCTAGGGAACACGGGTACTGCAGTGCTCATGTATGTGGATGAGAACACCTTGCTGAGGGCGGAGGCGATGTTGCGCTTGGGCGACCGGCAGGGAGCGGCTAATCTCATCAACATCAGTCGGACCAGATCGCATTTATTGCCAGACGGTGTAACGTATCCAGGACTTCCGCCTGTGACCGTAACCGGAGTTCCACAGAGCGCCGACTGCGTCCCGCGCACGGACTCGGGGGCTTGTGGCGATTTGATGGTTGCGCTTCGATACGAGAGAATGGTGGAGTTGTTGTATACGGACGCCCTACGCGGATACGCGGATTCGAGAGCCTTTGGCATTATCCCCGATGGGACGTTCACGCAGGCTCCCATGAATCCCCTCGAGTTGCTTGTGCTCGGTCTTGACAACTACACTTTCGGCGGCCCGGGTGACCCGTTTGGTGCGACCTACGCACCAGTCGATGACGGCGACCTGTGATGAGGTAGTAGACGACGGGGGGCCTGAGCGACACCCGGTCAGTTTCCGCGAAGACAAGTGGGGGGGCTAAGGAAGGCCCCCCCATTTGTTGTTGTTGGGCCCGGCATGGGCGATGACTTGGAGGTGAAAGTCCTCTCGGAACCTGGTCGCAAGGACCGAAGGGAAGCGCAAGGCGTTCGTCGTGAGGCGTGCGCTGAACGAAGCGTGAAACGAACCCACTGACCTCAACTCACCGGACCGCCAGGTGCGGACCCGCATGCCTGGTGGTGTGGGAGGGGAAGGACCGGGATCGCCGGTCCTCCCCTATCCCAATCCCGGCATGTGACTTGGAGGTGAGAGTCCCCCGGAGAGTAGGTCGTAACGATCCAAGTGAACCCCAGGGCGAGCGGGCCAACAGCCGCGAAGCTCTGACGACCAAAGCTCCGGCGGTGTAAATCCGGCGGTTGTGCGGAGAAGGCCACGTGTCTTACCTGGGGAGATCTCGCTTTACGCTTGAAAGGGCGACGGAGTCGCACCGGAGCGAGAAGTCAGCAGAGGCCATAATAGTCTGACGAAGTCCTACCGCACGGGGTGAGCTTGAAGGTCACGAAGCAGATTCCGCTGACCGACGGGCCGAACAACATCGCCATCACACCCAACGGGGGAAAGCTGTACGTAGCCATCACGTGCGGGAGCGCCGGGGTCGACGTGATCGATACACGCACTCAGACGAACGTTCGGTTCATTCCGACCACGGGTGGCGTCCACAACGTCTTCGCCACGCCGGACGGGAGGCACATCGAAGCGCCTTCCACGTGGGCGGGAAGTTCTGGGATTCCCGGGATCACGCGGACTGGCGGGCGATCGCCGCCTGGGTGCGAACAGCCGACGCCGGGAGCGCTCCCGCCCGGGAGGTCATGCTTCCTCCCGACTTCGAGTTTTTCCGCACCTGTGTACAGCGGATCTTCCTCGATCGGGAAGACGATCGCATGGAGTGTCAGGCCTGCCACGGCGGGGGAGGCCGGGGCTTCGCCCAGGAAATCCCCGAGGGCCGCGATTACTGGAACGAGGCGGAGTCGCGACAGAACTACGGGATCATCCTGCGCTACATAGAATCGGGCTACCCGCTCAGGAGCCGGTTCCTGACCCATCCTCTCGATTCCCACGAGGGAGGAGACAACTACCACTCCGGTGGACGGCGCTGGATGTCGCAGGATGATCCCGAGTGGCAGATGTTGGCCGACTGGGTCCGGGGCGACACGCCCACCACCTGTGCAGTCGCGGACAAATAGAAATGCGCTCGAGGGATCGGCGGTCGGCGGCGCCAGTGGCTTAGTTCGCGAGGACGAGCGGCCTGCCGACGAGCTTGCTTGGATCGGCGCCGGGCCTCGGAACGAACTTGTTCATCCATCCGCCGTCCCCATGGTCGAAACCGACAGCCAAGAGATACGCTGCAGACCCCAAGGGCATTCCTTCCGTCGCCCGTCGCATCGCTTCCACCGGGTGACTGGGGCGTTCTAGCGATGTCTTCGGGACGTGTTCCTACGGAAACAAAGACTTGGCGAGCATCCCGTGGACGCCTTTCGTGCCGTCGACGAGCTGCGTGATGCTCAGGTCGAGCGCGACCGAGCAGAGCACGTAGGCATCGCCCGGATCCATGCCGAGCTCCCGAACGAGAAAGTCGACCATCTCCTGCGTCGCGAGCCGTGCCGCTTCGTCGAGGTCGGGATCGAGACCCATCGACATATAGTGCGTAGGCGTCTCCGCACGAGGCCACAGAAGGGTGCGGTCCCGGTGGAGGATCACCTGAACCGTGCCGCCCAGCGAAGTTTCGATGGCGGTCCCGCTCACTTCACCGTCGCCCTGCGCGGCGTGACCGTCCCCGATCGAGAGCAGCGCGCCTCGGGCGTGGACCGGAAGGAAAAGCGTGGTGCCTGCGACGAGGTCCTTGTTGTCGAGGTTGCCGACGTGCTCGCCGGGAGCCGTGCTCGAGACGCGACCCCGTTCTGGCGGGGGGGCGACGCCGATCGAGCCGAAGAAAGGCCGCATGGGTATGGTGGCCGTGCTCCCCATGCGCGCCACCCCCGCTTCCGCATCAAGCTCGAAGAGCCGAAGCCCACTATGCGAAAAAGCGTCCGGGAGGGCTCCCCCACCCTGTCGGAAAGCCGAGACGCCGGACGGCATCAAGAGTCCCGTGTCTAGAATCCGCACCTCCAACACATCGCCCGGCTCGGCGCCCACCACATAGATCGGACCTGTCAGCGGATGTGCGCCCGGCCCCCGCCCGGCCCCCGCGTTCTCGACCTCGATCATGGCCGCGCTGAAGTCGCTCTCCGGGGCGCCCGCTTCGCGCATCCGCTCGAGCCCTCGAGCGACGAGCGACTCCACGCGGATCCAGTCTCCCGAGCGAATCCTCAGGACCGGAAGCAAGCTCGCGTCGTAGTATCCCCAGTGCACATTGGAGGGCGCTAAGGGCAAGGAGTGCATCGTACCTCCCTGGCCCTGAAGAGCTGTCGGGGACAGCGCCACGACGAGCCACACTGCCGACGCTTCCAGATCGCGTCGTGTCAACATGATCGACCTCCTTGGTGGCGGGACCTACGCCAGAACTCTCCTGATCGGCGACCAAGGTAGCGAGGAGAGTCGAAGCGAGCGATGTTCCCAGCGTCGAACCCCGACTGCTTCGAAGGAGACGAGACCATGACCGTCCGCAGCGTACCTTTGGTTCTCACCCTGGCCTTCCTCGTAGGAAGCGTTCCGGCCGGTCTTCAAGCTCAGGCCAATCCGTCGAGCTACGATCTTGTGATCCGGGGTGGCCGCGTCGTCGACGGTACGGGAAACCCGTGGTTCTACGCCGACGTGGGCATCCGCGACAGCCGTATCGTGACTGTCGGACAGCTCTCGAGTGCGGACGCGACCCGTGTCATCGATGCCACTGGCCTGGTCGTCGCCCCGGGCTTCATCGACCTGCACACGCACTCCGACTCTCAGCTCCTGGCGGACGGCACGGCCCAGAGCAAGATCCGCCAGGGCGTCACCCTCGACATCGCCGGGGAGTCGAGCAGCCCGGGTCCGCGAGACGGAATGCCCGCCTCGGTCGGACGCGGAGGTGTTCGGCAGGACTGGACCAACTTCACCGGCTACTTCGACCGTGTGCGAAGCCAGGGCATCTCCATGAACCTCATCACGCACGTCTCTTATCATCAGGTGCGGCTCGTGGTCAAAGGATTCGACGAAGGCCCGGCGACGCCGGCCGACTTGGAGCGGATGAAGCAGCTCACGGCCCGATCGATGGAAGAGGGCGCCTGGGGTCTCGTCACGCGCTTCGGAAGCGGAGGGCCTCAGCACCCCGACGAGGTCCTCGAGCTCGCCAAAGTCGTCGCATCGTACGGTGGCAACTACACGTCCCACCACGGAAGCGAGGGGTACGAGCAGGAAAAGGAGATCGACTTCGCGATCAGGGTCGCCGAGGAGGCCCGGATACCTGTGCACCTGTTCCACTTCAAGGTGAGGGCCCGCGGCAATTGGGGAACGATCGGTCGCTTCATCGCCCAGGTCGAAGAGGCGAGAAGCCGCGGGTTGGACGTCACGGCGAACCAGTACCCCTATACCGCGATGTTCCACGGGTGGAGCTCCTTCTTTCCGCTCTGGGTACGGGAAGGTGGCCCGGATCGGTTCGCCGCGAGACTTCGGGACCTATCCCTGCGAGAGCGGATCAAGAGCGATCCGGACTTCATCGCATGGGCCGAGGAGCATGGTTGGTGGGAGGGTATCGTACTCGCGCGAGCCAGCCGACCGGACGTCAGTCGGTACGAGGGGATGACGGTGGCGGAGATCGCATCCTCGCTGGGGGTGCCCGATCCCGCCGACGTCGCCATCGACCTCATGGCGCAGGAGGGCGGTGGCATCAGTGGCATCTTCCACGCGATGTCCGAGGAGGATGTGCGGTTGGCGATGCGGCAGCCCTGGATGGCTCACGCCAGCGATGGCTCCGCGATCAACCTGGACGCTGGGGGTGTCCCGCACCCACGCAACTACGGGACCGTCCCTCGCGTGCTCGGACACTATGTGCGCGATGAGGGCGTCCTCACCCTTGAGGAAGCCATCCGAAAAATGACCTCCCTGCCCGCCCAAATTCTAGGGTTACGGGACCGGGGGCAGATCCGGGAGGGTCTCGTCGCGGACATCGCAGTGTTCGATCCGGCCCGGGTCGCTGAAACGAACTCGTTCGAGAATCCGAAGTCCTATCCGGTCGGGATTCCCTACGTCATCGTCAACGGGACCCTCGTGATCGAAGGGGGAGAGCACACGGGTGCCCGCCCGGGAGTCGTGATTCTCGGAAGAGGGTACAGGCCGGGCACTCCCGTGAGCTTCGGGTCCCAGTAGCGGTGATCTACTCAGGCCTTTGGTTTTTTGTTTTTCCCGGGGAAATTTTTTTTTGTTTTTTCCGATCCCTCTCCCTAAATTGGGTCGCTGGGCTCACTAGCCCCGGGGTCGTGTGGGACGGGAGGTGCCGGCATCCACCGGAGATCGAGGTATGAAGACAGTCGCTGCTAGCGTCGCTGTGCTGGGAATCTGGCTCTCGGTATGGAGTCAGCCCGCCGGCGTGCATGCGGTCGGTTATGCGGCCGCGGCGACCCCTTGGTTCCAAGGCGAGGCCATCTCGCTCACGGTCGCGCCGACCGTCGAGCCGAACGAGGTCGTCGAGCTGAACGAGGTCCTGGAGCAGTACTGTGTCCGGTGCCACAGTGAACGCCGGCTGACCGGAAACCTGTCGCTCGAAGGCTTCGATGTCGAAGCTGCGCACCAGCAGGCCGAGATCGCCGAGAAGATGATCCTGAAGCTTCGGGCCGGGATGATGCCGCCTCCGGGGCAGAGGCGCCCGTCACCGGACACCCTCTTGCAGCTCGTGGAGACCCTCGAGGCGGTGGTCGACGAAGCCGCCGCAGCCAATCCGAATCCGGGCGTTCGCAGGTTCCAGAGGCTCACTCGGGCCGAGTACTCCAGGGTGATCCGTGACCTCCTCGCGCTGGAGGTGGACGCCGGGCGCTGGCTGCCGGCCGACACGTACCTGGGCAGCTTCGACAACATGTCGGACGCCCAGGGACTCTCCGCCACCCTGATAGAGGCGTATCTGAGGGCCGCCACCGAGATTAGCCGGCTGGCCATGGGCAACCCGGGGGCGCTGTCGAACTCGACCAAGTACACGAACCCGATCGAGGTCTCGCAGCACGCGTGGGACCAAATCGAGGGCGCGCCCTTCGGAACCCGAGGCGGGATCGTCGTGACGCACGACTTCCCTTCAGACGGAGAGTACGTCTTCGAGGTCCAGACCAAACTCGGCGCGGGAACGGCGTTCGAGGACATCGATTTCGCCATCGACGGCGAGGGAGTCGCGCTTCTGGGTCTGCAGAACAACGGAGGCCCCGGCGGGCGCCGCGGAGGAGGCTTCAGCGTTCCCATCAGAACCGAGCCCATCTTCGTCCGGGCCGGTCAGCACCAGATCTCGGCGGCCTTTGTCCGGAAGATCGACGGACCCTACGAGGATCGGCACAGCCCGTTCGGTTTTTCCTTCGTCGGCGGGGAGGACTCGCAGAACTGGGCGAACTACGGGATCACGGCGTTGCCGCACCTGAGCGACCTGATGATCACCGGGCCGATCTTCGCCGCCGGCGTCTCCGAGACGGCGAGTCGCCGGAAGATCTTCCTCTGCTACCCGGATTCGGGAGGCACAGGCGAGGAGCGTTCCTGCGCAGAGTCGACTCTCTCGCGACTGGCCAGGGAAGCGTATCGGCGACCCATCACCCCCGAAGATCTCACGGGCCCGATGTCCTTCTACGATAACGCTGCCGCGGAACAGGGCTTCGAGGTCGGCGTGCGAACGGGTATCCAGGCGATTCTCGCGAGCCCGTCGTTCATCTTCCGGCTCGAGCGTGAGCCTTCCGGCCTGCCACCCGGCGAGAGCTTTCGACTGAGCGATCTCGATCTTGCGACGCGACTGTCTTTCTTCCTGTGGGCCACGGGGCCGGACGACGAACTCCTGACGATCGCGGCCGAGGGCCGGCTGTCGGAGCCAGGCGTCCTCGAGAGACAGGTGGACCGCATGCTCGAGGATGAGCGTGCGTCAGCGCTGGCCACACGCTTCGCTTCACAGTGGCTGCGGCTGCAGGATGCCGAGAAGAACCACCCGGAGCCGTTCCTCTATCCAGACTTCACCGCTCAGCTCAGCGCCGACCTGGTGCGGGAGACGGAGCTGCTCTTCGAGCATCTCGTACGGGAGGACCGGAGTCTACTCGAGCTTTTCACCGCGGACTACACCTTCATCAACGATCGACTGGCCCGTCATTACGGAATCACCGGCGTGTCGGGTAGCGAGTTCCGACGCGTCCAGTACCTGCCTGACACCCGGAGCGGCGTGCTGGGTCACGGGAGCGTCCTGCTGCTGACGTCCATGTCGGCACGGACGTCACCCGTGCTACGCGGGAAGTGGGTGATGGAAGTGCTGATGGGCACACCCCCGCCGCCACCACCGCCCAACATACCGGCGTTCGAAGAGACCGAGGCCTTTGCGGACGGACGGCGTCTGACGACGCACGAGCGGATGGAGCAGCACCGGACCAATCCGACGTGCAACTCGTGTCACCGCTTCATGGACCCCATCGGCCTGGCGCTCGACAGCTACGACGTGACCGGCAGGTTTCGATTCCGGGAGAACGGCATGCCGCTCGACACGCACGGCACCTTCTATGACGGTACCGACGTGAGCTCCCCGAGCGATCTCACGGAGGTGCTCTTGAAGCGGCCGATCCCGTTGGTGAGGAACTTCACGGCGAATCTGCTCTCCTACGCCATGGGCAGGCGGGCCGAATACTACGACCAACCGGCGATCCGGGCGATCGGCCGGGAGGCCGAGGCGAACGACTATCGGATGTCCTCGTTCATCCTGGGGGTCGTGCAGAGCGACCCGTTCCAGATGATGCAAGCTCGAGCGGTAGCAGAGACCGAACCCTAGCAAGGATTGTAGAACCATGGAGTTCATCACAGGGAGACACCTTCCTCGCAGGACGTTCATCCGCGGTGCGGGTGCGGCGATCGCGTCGCCGTTCCTGGACGCGATGGTGCCCGCCGGGCGACCCTGGCGCGACCCGACGCGGCAGGTCGGTTCCACGCGCCTGGTGTGCATCGAGGAGTCCATGGGCTCGGCCGGCTCGAACGATTGGGGAGATACTCAGCACCTGTTCGCGCCCGCTCAGGTCGGTCGGGATTTTGATTTTTCGCCGACGAATCAGCTGGCGCAGCTGGAGGAGTTCCGGGAGTACCTGACCATCATCAGCGACACGGACTGCCGCATGGCCGAGGCCTACAGGGCCGAGGAGATCGGTGGCGACCACGACCGGTCGACGGCCGTGTTCCTGACGCAGTCCCATCCCAAGCAGACACAGGGTTCGGACCTCTTTCTGGGGACCTCGATCGATCAGCTGCATGCACGCCGCTTCGGGAGAGACACCGCGCTGCCCTCGTTGGAGCTCTCTATCGAGGGGATCGACCGTGGAGGCGGCTGCGCCTACAACTACCACTGCGCGTACACGACCTCGCTCTCGTGGGCCTCGCCCAACCAGCCGCTTCCCGCCATCCGAGAGCCGCGGGTGGTCTTCGAGCGGCTCTTCGGGGCGGGGGACACGTCTGAAGACCGGGCAGCCCGACGGCGGACGGATCGGAGCATTATCGACTGGATCGCGAGCGAGGTCGTGCGCTTGCGACGCGAGCTCGGGGCCGTGGATCGCGTGGCCCTGGACGAGTATGTCACGCACATCCGAGAGATCGAGCGCCGAATCGAGCTCGTCGAAGCGCGCAACGCCAGTGGTGAGGAGAGGGAGATGCCCGAGGCGCCCTCCGGCGTTCCCGACGACTGGGAAGAGCACATGAGGCTGATGTTCGACCTCCAGGTGCTCGCGCTGCAATCCGACTTGACGCGTGTGATCACCTTCAAGACGGGCTTCGATCAGTCGAACAGGAGCCATCCGGAGAGCGGCACGAACAAAAGCTTCCACGGGGCGTCGCACCACGGCAACGTTCCCGAGGACGTCCTGGACTATAACAAGATCAACACGTACCGCACGAGCCAGCTCGGCTACTTCCTCGCCAAGATGCGAGACACCATGGATGGGGAGGCCTCTCTGCTGGACAAGACCGCGATCGTGTGGGGCTCCCCCATGGGCGATCCGAACCTCCACAACCACCGTCGTTGCCCGCTCCTTCTGATGGGTCACGCCAACGGAGCCCTCGAGGGTGGCCTTCATCTGAGGACCCCGCGGGGCACGCCGATGGCGAACGTGTTTGTGAGCCTGATGCAGGGCCTCGGGCACGACGAAATGGAGAGCTTCGGCGACAGCACGGGGGCCTTCGACCTGAGCTTCCCGGGCGGTGTCATATCCGGCGGCGGGAGCGGCGCGTGAAGAACGTGAAATCGATGGGTGCCTTGGGCTTGGCGGCTGTGCTCTGTGCCGCGGCGCTCCAAACGGACGGGCCGCTCATCGACGCGGCGAGGAACGGTGACGTAGAGGCCGTACGGTCACTGTTGGCCGAAGGCGCCGACGTGAATGCGACACCGGGCGATGGCATGACCGCGCTGCATTGGGCCGCGGAGCGCAGCCACGCCGCGGTCGTGGATCTGCTCCTGTCCGCGGGCGCCAGCGTGGAGGCCAAGACCCGAATCGGCGGCTACACGCCGCTTCACCTGGCCAGCCGCAGCGGCAACGGCACAATCGTGAGTGCGCTTCTCGATGCGGGCGCCGATCCCCATGCGACCACCACGCACAGCAGCGTAACCCCGCTTCACCTCGCGGCCGCCGCCTTCGACGGCGCGGAGGCCGTCACCGCGCTCCTGAGGCGCGACGCCGAGGTGGACGCTCGTGAGGCGTCGTCTGGCCAGACCCCGTTGATGTTCGCTGCCGCGTACAATCGCACCGAGGCGGCCGTGGCGCTGCTCGAACACGGCGCCGACCCCGCGATCCGAACCGAGACCATCGACGTGCTCCGGAGCATGGCCGTCGATCGGGAGGCCGCCCAAATCCTCGGCGACGCGATCGACGATTTTCGTGAAGCCGACGCAGCCGGAGCTAGCTGGGAGCCCAGCTCGGCCCAGGTTCAAGCGGCTATCATGGCCCAGCGTGACTTTTTGTTATCCGGCTACGATCCGGGACCGGTCGACGGAGAGTCGTTGGCGAGGGTCAACTCCGAATATCCCGGGGGACCCGAGATTGTTCACCCCCCCTACCGTGAGGTACTCGTCGGCAAGACGGGCGGCATGTCCGCACTCTTGCATGCTGCCCGGGAGGGTCACGTAGAGGCGGCGCTCGCCCTCCTCGACGGGGGTGCTGACATCGATCAGGTCAGCGCCGACAATACCAGCCCGCTTCTGATGACTACGCTGAACGGCCAGTTCGACTTGGCGATGCTTCTGGTGGCGCGTGGCGCGGATCCGAACCTGGCGACTTCCACCGAAGGATCGGCGCCCCTCTTCGCCACGCTCGAGACCCAGTGGGCTCCCCAGTCCAACTATCCGCAGCCCCGCGCGCACGACGATCAGAGCGCGGAGTACATGGATGTGTTGAGGGTGCTCCTGGAGGCGGGGGCCGACCCCGACATGCGCCTCAACACGCATCTGTGGTACTGGGAGTTCGGCCTCACGAAGATCGGGCTCGACCTCACCGGCGCGACGCCATTCTGGCGGGCCGCCATCGCCCAGGACATCCCAGCGATGCGGCTGCTCGCCTCCCACGGTGCCGATCCGAACATCCCGACGCGGTGGCCGGCCATAGGAATGCGGGAGCGCCGCCAGCAGGACGGGCGGCAGCAGGAGGACTCCGGGTTACCGTCGGTCCCTGAAGGCGTGGAGAACGCCTACCCGATCCATGCCGCCACAGGTGGGGGGTACCTCGGGCTCGGGGCCTTCAGCATGCGCAACGCGCCCGATCAGTTCCTGCCCGCGGTCCGGTACCTGATCGAAGAGCAGGGTGCCGACGTGAACATGCTCGACTCGTGGCTCTACACCCCGCTCCACTATGCGGCGTCGCGTGGGGACAACGAGATGATCGAGTATCTGGTGTCCCAGGGCGCGGACGTCGAGGCGGTCACGCGTCTCGGGCAGTCTACTGCCGACATGGCCCGCGGTGGGCGCGCCGGCTTCTTCACGCGGGTGGCCTACCCGGAGACGGTCGAGCTGCTGCAGAGCCTGGGCTCGACGCTGGAGTGCCTGAACACGCACTTCCTCGACACCGGGGACTTCTGTGTGGGGGCCGGAGTGGAAGACCCCTGGCAGCCCGGGGCGGATGGGCATCGGCCGGGCATTCGAAGAGGGGGGAATTGACGGTGGGTGGGTGGACAAGTTCGTGCCTAAGCCGGGGGCGGATCCGAGCAAGCTGATCGGCCCTCGGGCGTTGCTCCATTCTTGAAGGGGCAACACCGCGTTTCCCATTTGCATGAGTCTGAGAGCCCCCATGAAACTTCATACCCTCGCTGCGTCGCCCGTTATCAGCTTGTTAGTCTCGTTTTCGATCGTCTCAAGTGTACGAGCGCAGTGTGACACGCGGGGTGAAGGCTCCGAGAGGGTTTCGGGGATAGTTTTTGATGACCTCGATCAAGACGGACAGCACGGTGCCAGGGAGTCTGGTGTGGGGAGTGTCAGTGTCAGCAATGGCTGTGAAGTTGTTCTAACTGACTCGGACGGCCTTTACGAAATAAACCTGGCGCCAGGACAAATACTGTTTGTCTCTCAACCATCTGGGTACGTAGTACCCGTTGACGAAAACAACCTACCTCTGTTTTTCTACCGTCACTATCCAGATGGTACTCCCACGGCAATTTCCGGCACGTCAGTCGAATGGTTGTGGCCGGTTATAGAACCCACAGGCCCGCTTCCCGCCCGCATCGATTTTCCCCTGCATGAGCTCAGTTCGCAAGAAATCCGGTTTACGGCGCACGCTTTTGCAGATCCACAGGCTCGAAGTGATCTCGGCGAAGACATGTTGCGCGAGGATCTGGTGAATACACTGCTGGGCAATCCCTACCAGGCAGAGTTTTCGATCACCGTAGGTGACGTGGTCTATGATAATCTCGGCCTTTACGATCGCCACAAAGAAATGATTGGCTTGATCGGAATACCGCAGTGGAATCTGCCAGGCAATCATGACATGAATTTCGAGTCTCCTAATGCGCACTATGCCAACGAAACCTTCAAGAAGCACTTTGGCCCAACCTATTTTTCGTTCAATTATGGAAACGCACATGTTGTTGCTCTGAACAACGTTGAATACGCGGGCGCAGGACAACGCAACTCCGCCAACGGGACTTATCGTGGGTTTATTTCAGACGACCAGCTGCTTTGGCTCGAGCGAGATCTCGCCAATGTCCCTGAAGACAAGCTCATCGTTATTGCCACTCACATTTCACTGATCAGCGAAGCTTCCGATGGCAATCCATCTCATGAAATAACTGGCCCCCATACCGATAACTTCGACCAACTGCTAGAACTCCTTCTTCCGTTCAACAACATCTATGGCCTTGCAGGACACGATACCAGCAATAGCTGGAAGGTGGAGATCAACCATGAGCATGGCTGGACTGGTCAGCCATGGATAGCCCATACCCTGGCCGAAGTCCGCGGCAGCGGTTGGACCAGAGGCCCGAAGGATTTACGCGGCGTGGCGGACGCTACAATGGAGGACGGCAACCCCAACGGTTTTTATCTGTTGAAATTTGATGACGTAACATTAGTCCCGGAGTTCATTCCATTTCCGTATGGGAGAGACGCAGCGCAGCGTTTGCGCATCGTGCTGGATCCAGAACTCGTCCATCCCGCCGATAACAGTATCAATCGAGGGATACTACGAACCAATACCAAAGTGGTCGTCAATCTCTTCGACGGGGGTGAGCGCGACAGCGTAAGATTGTCTCTTGACGGTGGCCCGCTGACACCGATGCGTTATGTGGTGCGAACCGACCCCTTCATGGAAAAAGCCTACCGGCAGCTTGCTGACACTCGCGACGCGTTTCCAACGCCGGCAGCCTCAACACACATCTGGGAATTCGACTTGCCTGAAAACCTCGAACCTGGAATCCATCGTGTGGTGGTGGAAAGCGAGGATGAATTTGAGCAGCAACAACGCGGTGTTCTTTCGTTTGAGGTCACTCAAGCGGCACGGTGACTGAGGGTCCAAGGGCCTTCGAAATCCCCACCTCCGCTCACTCGACCCGACGGTACGTGAAGGTCGTGGTGACAGTACCGGCTGCGTTTGTTCCACTAGTCACCAGGGTGTTTCCGTCGATCCTGAATTCCCGTGAATAGGTGGAGTTTTGAGGCAACATGCCGTTTGCGGACTTCGCCACCACTATGTGGTAGGTAATCGTCGATCCGCTCAGTTCGTAGGTACCGGCCTGGGCAGTGAGTGGCCCCCAAGCGGCAACCAAGTCCGCATCTGTCGGATTCTGGGGGATGAGGGGCCGACCCTCCGTGCCGTTCACGAACAAGAGGGAGTAGTGGTCCTGGGTGTAGAACAGGAGCCTCGGCTGTACATCGGACCCTGAAATCGTGCCCGCATTTTGACCACCCTCGACAACCATTCTCGTCCCTCGCCATACCCCTTCTAGAGACTGGGCAGAAGCCAGCATTGGGGTCGCGAGCAACACCCCCAAAACGATCACTGAGCGCAGCATGGAGCACCTCCTCAGATCGGTGATCGTGCCGTTCGCCTTACGAACGGCGTTCGGCAACATTTCCAGCTCGACTGAGAACCGCAAGGGAGCCGTCCCAGAGCAGCCGCTGCCCGGGAAGTTCAACACCCCGCCCGGCACCTGATGTCGGCTGCCTCCTGTCGCGATGCGACCCAGGACGTGGTATGATTGCCGACCACATCAGGGGAGGCTCGCATGGGCACACGTTCGTGGCCGCGACGTCTCGCGGTGGGTGCGCTGGCACTGGTCTGGGTGACCTTTGCTCGGTCCCCGTCCGCCGAGGCGCAGTCGTCCAGGCCGGCAGGCGAGTGGCACGCCACCGGGGGCGATCACACCAACACCAAGTACTCGCCGCTCGACCAGATCACGGCGGACAACTTCATGGATCTGGAGATCGCGTGGCGCTGGACGTCGATCTCGACCGACGTCACCGAACGGAACGAGTCGATCATCCCTCCCAACGGGTTCAAGACGACGCCGTTGATGGCGGGCGGACTCATATATCTCAGCACGTCACTCGGCCAGGTAGCGGCGCTGGACGCCGGCAGCGGCGAGCTGGTCTGGTCGTACGATCCCCGTGCCTACGAGAGGATGGGGCGGCCGGCCAGCATGGGGTGGCAGCACCGTGGCGTGTCCTATTGGGAGGATGACGAGAGCGACGACGCCCGCATCTTCATCGCGCTGCAAGACCTGCGTCTGGTCGCGCTGAATGCTCGCACGGGCGCGCTTTATCCAGACTTCGGCCACGGTGGTTTCGTCGATCTCAGCCTCAGCCTCGGGCGCGAGATCAATCCGGTGCGGGTGACGCACACGTCGCCCGTCGCGATCGCCCGCGACGTCGTGGTCGTGGGCAGCATCGTGCAGGATACCGAGCTGAGGCTCCGGGAGGCATCACCGGGACATGTGCGCGGGTTCGATGCGCGCACCGGCGAGATGAG
Source organism: Longimicrobiales bacterium (assembly GCA_965248195.1). Taxonomy (GTDB): domain Bacteria; phylum Gemmatimonadota; class Gemmatimonadetes; order Longimicrobiales; family Gaopeijiaceae; genus UBA822. Next base: position 526,014 of record CBDFIQ010000002.1, read on the forward strand.
GTGGATCTTCCACACCATCCCACAGGGGGACGAGCTCGCGGTCGAGACCTGGGAGAACGAGTCGTGGCGGTACAGCGGTCACACGAACGTCTGGGGGACGATGGCGGTCGACGACGAGCTGGGCATGGTCTACCTGCCGACAGGCACCCCGACCAACGACTATTACGGCGGAATGCGTCCGGGGAATAACCTGTTCGCCGAGAGTATCATTGCCGTCGATGTCGAGACCGGAGAACGGGTCTGGCACTTCCAGGCGGTACATCACGGGCTTTGGGACTACGACTTCCCGACCGCAGGCAACCTGCTCGACATCACGGTCGACGGACGCGAGATCAAGGCGATCGCCCAGACGAGCAAGCAGGCCTTCGTCTATGTGCTCGACAGGGTGACCGGGGAGCCGGTCTGGCCGATCGAGGAGAGACCCGTTCCGCAGGGTGACGTGCCGGGCGAGTGGTACTCGCCCACGCAGCCGTTCCCGACCAAGCCGGCTCCGTTCGATCTGCAGGGGGTGACGGGGGACGACGTGATCGATTTCACGCCCGAGCTTCGCGCCGAGGCGCTCGAGATCATCGCAGAAAACGCACGCTTCGGGCCGCTCTTCGAGCCACCAGCGGTGGCCGGCACCAGACTGCCGGTCATCCAAGCTCCGGGGACCGGCGGCGGCATCAACTGGCCGGGCTCCGCCGTCGATCCGGAGACTGGACGGCTCTTCATCCCATCTCAGACCCGGCTACGGACCGTCGAGCTGATTCCGTACGAGGCGCCCGCCACGGTAGGGTACTTTACGGATCCCTGGGCAAGACCCATTCCGGGCCCCCGGGGGCTGCCGATCGTCAAGCCGCCGTACAAGAGGATAACGGCCATCGATCTGAACACCGGTGACCACCTCTGGATGAGCGCGCATGGCGATGGTCCCAGGAACCACCCGGCTCTCCAACATCTCAACCTGCCGGCACTCGGGGGGGGGAACGGGATGGCCGGCGGTGGACCCCTGGTCACCAAGACGCTGCTGATGGTCAACTCCGGCGGGCGTGACGTAGCGAGCATGGAGGAGGTCGCTTCTACGATCACCGCCTACGACAAGGACACCGGGGAATATCTCGGGTCGGTGGAGCTCCCGTCGACACCGTGGGGCAATCCGATCACCTATCTCCACGATGGCAAGCAGCACATCCTGGTGGCTGTTGGTGGCCGTCCCGGCACCGTGGCGGAGCTGATCGCGTTGGCACTTCCGTAGCCCGCTGAGGGATTTTCTTCGAAGAATCGACGAGGGGGTTGACAACGGCGCTCACTTCATACAGACTGGTCGGTATGTTAACGCAAGCGACCACCACACCCCCCGCACGGGGCCGCACGCACGACCCCGAGGGCACTCGTGCGCTACTCGTGGAGAACGCTTTCCGTGAGATCCACGCCCACGGTTATGCGGGAGCGAGCCTCGACCGCATCCTGGCCAGCTCGAGCGTCACGAAGGGAGCGCTGTATCACCACTTCAACAGCAAGGCCGACCTGCTGCACGCGGTCATCGACGAGGCGATACGGCCGATGGTCGTGGAGCGATGGTTGGGGCCGCTCCAGGAGTCCGACGATCCGATCCGCACGCTGGCCGAGTCGACCGTCGCCATGATGGCAGAGGCCACTCCCGAAGAGATGTGCTGCGGGTGCCCACTGAACAACCTCACGCAGGAGCTCGCGGGCGTTGATGAGGATTTCAGGCAGCATCTCGATCGCATTGCAGACGACTGGAGGGCAGGCATTCGGGCCGCCTTCGAACGCGGTCAGGTGGCCGGAAACATCCGCAAGGACGTGAATGCGGCAGCAGTGGCGAGTCTGGTGTTCGCCACGTACCAGGGTCTCATCGGTTCGGTGAAGACCTCGCACGATAAGGATGCGGTCATGGCAGGTCTTTCGATGTTCCTGGACCTTTTGGAAGGACTGAGACCCTAGGACGTTCCCCACGAAGTTCGTCGTGGGGTTTTTTTTGGACCCGTAACATACCGACTAGTCGGTTTCTAAGGAGACGATAGGATGAGTGAGATGACGAACGGCTCTCCCGGACGCACGGACCGCTACACGCGCTGGGTAATCCGGAACAGGTGGTGGGTCGTGCTGAGCGCCTTGCTTGTGACGATGGCTTTGGGCACGGGCATGTCGAAGCTGGGACTGGCGAACGACTACCGCGTCTTCTTCAGTGAAGACAACCCCGATCTGAACGCCTTCGAGGCGGTCGAGAACATCTACACGAAGAATGACAACGTGTTGTTCATCGTGAAGCCCAGGGAGGGCGAGGTGTTCACGGCGGCGAATCTCGAGGTGATCCGTTCGCTCACCGAAGACGCATGGCAGATCCCGTTTTCGACGCGGGTCGACGCCATCACGAACTTCCAGCATACCTGGGCGGACGGCGACGAGTTGATCGTCGAAGACCTCGTGGGGCGTGGGGAGATCAGGCCGGAGATAGTGGCGCGCGCCAGGCGCGTCTCGCTCGCGGAACCACTACTGACGGGACGGCTCATCGCGCCCGACGCGCGCACGACGGGCGTGAACGTACGCATCTCGCTGCGTGGTGAAGCCGTCGACGAACTGGCCCAGACCGTGGCGTACGCTCGCGGACTGGTCGCCGAGTACAGCGAGGCGCATCCGGAGTTGGAGATCCAGGTGGGCGGCCTGTCCATGCTCAACTGGGCCTTTGCCGAGGCGCCCATGCGGGACATGCCGGTCGTGATGCCACTGATGTTCCTGATGTTCATGATCACGATGGGGCTTTTCCTGCGTTCCGTCACCGGGCTGGTGGCGACGCTGGGCGTGATCGGATTCTCGACGGCGAGCGCGTTGGGAATCGCGGGGCACATGGGTGTGTTTCTGGATCCGACCAGCGCGTCGGCGCCCACGATCATCCTGACGCTCGCGGTGGCTGACTCGGTGCACGTCCTGGTGTCGCTGCTCCAGTCGATGCGCGCGGGCAACCCGAAGCTGGACGCTCTGGTCGAGGCGATCCGTGTCAACGCCAAGCCGGTCTTTCTCACCAGCCTTACCACGGTTGTTGGTTTCTTGACGCTCAACTTCAGCGACTCGCCGCCGTTCCGGCTTCTCGGCAACCTGACAGCGGTGGGCGTGGTCTTCGCCTGGATCTTCTCGATGACGCTGCTGCCCGCGCTGGTCGCCATCCTCCCGGTCAAGCAGCCCCGCGAGGGTAGTGTCCCTAGATTTGTGTAAAAGCGGATAAGCTGGACAGGAGGGAAAGAAAAACGGAAGCTCCTCTGTTGTTGTTCACTGTCACATGAACCCGGGAGTCCGGGTCTGCAGAGCAGGCTCGGAACCGGAGAGGAGCTTCCGATGCAAGAGATTGTGGAGATCGGTCGGGCCACGCAAGACGAGCTACGCGATGATTTGCGCGAGCTGTTTCAAGGCGCGATCCGGCTGACGCTCGAGATGGTGCTGGAAGAGGAGCTGAAGGCCATGGTAGGTGCACGCCGCTTCGAGCGGGTGGGAAGCCGGAAGGACCATAGGAACGGCACATACCTGAGGCGGCTGCTGACGAGCCTGGGGCAGATCGAGGTCGCCATGCCCCGGAGCCGGGACAACGGTTCGCCGGCCGACGTGATCGGCCGCTACCAGCGCAGGAGCCCCGAGCTCGACGAGATGATGGTCGAGGCGTATGTGAGCGGCGTGTCACAGCGCAAGATGGGCGACGTCACCGAGGCGCTGATGGGCGAGCGTGTTGGGCGCTCGACGGTGAGTCGTGTGGCAAAACGGCTCGACGAGGCCGTGGAAGGGCTGCGCCGTGCGCCGATCGAGGGGCCTCACCCCTATCTGTACCTGGACGCCACGTTCTTGGACGCCCGCTGGGCCCGCAAAGTCGAGAACGTGAGTGCGCTCGTGGCGTATGCAGTGGGCCCTGAGGGTCACCGACGGCTCCTGGCCGTCACGCTGGGCGCTGAGGAGTCGCAGCAGAGCTGGTCGGAGCTCCTCGAGCAACTCCAGGACCGCGGCCTCGGCGGTGTCGAGCTCGTGATCGCCGATGAGCACGCAGGCCTGGCAGCTGCGGTCCGCCGCTTCCTGCCCGAGGCACGCCGTCAGAGGTGTACGGTCCATCTGCAGCGTAATGTGGGGGCGAGGGTCCCCCACCGCTTACGCAAGCGCGTGGCGCGTGAGGTCTCGGTGATCTTCCAGACATCCGGACTCGCCGAGGCGAAGAAGCTCCTGGGCGAGTTCGGCGCACGCTGGAAGAAGGAGCTGCCCGAGGCCGTGGAGGTCCTGGAGCGGGGCTTCGGGGCAGCGACGCAGTTCTACGCGTTCCCCGAGGCGCACTGGCCCCGGCTGCGTACCACCAACAGCCTCGAGCGGCTGCACGGCGAGATCAAACGCAGGATCAAGGCCGCCGGCGCCTTCCCGGACCGGGCCAGCGCCCTCAGGCTCATCACGGCCGTCGCACTCAGGACCACACACGTCTGGGGCGACCGGCGTTACCTCGACCTCTCACTCCTCCAGAAACAGGAGGTCGCCCAAGCAGCCTAGCCGAAGGCGAGGAGCTTCCTCCGCTTTTACACACAAATCGGGACTTGACCCCCCGCGAGAGCGGCAGCCGCATTAACGCGTGGCTCGACCGCCTCAGCGAGATGATGGTGGTCCGTCACCGGACGGTCCTGGCAGGCATGGCCGTGGCCACCGTGGGTCTGTCCTTCGCGGTGACCACGCTGGAAGTGAACGACCACTTCTACTACAATCGAGCAAGTACAACACTCTGTGGTCTGGCATATGGCAAACCGTTGTTTTCGCTGTCACCCCTGGATCCTCCTTTCGATGTACTGAACGGCGGCCCGGTAGGTGTCAGGAATAAGGTGGGCGTAGGTCTCCTCGACGACCTTGGTCGTGTCACCTAGCAGGGTGGCGATCACATTGAGCGGAACGCCATCCTGGGCCAGCCATGAGGCGTAAGTGTGACGACCCGAATGCAGCGTGAGCCCGTCGCCTTCCCTCCCGTACTTGATCCCGGCCAGCTCGAAAGCGTCCTGGGTCCAGCGAGCCGAGGTGCCGGCCGTCACAGGCTGATCTCCGCGATGAGGGCTCAGAATCAAGTACCGCTCCCCGGCATACCCTCTGCGGAGGTGGTCTTCGATGATCGTGACGAGGCTCTCGGTGATCGGCACATCCCTTTCACCGCGCCGCGTCTTCGGCCTCCAGGGATAGGCATCCTTGCGGGACTGGACGCGGATGAGCGGTTCGGGGCTCTCCAGAAGCACATCCACGTCGGTGCGCAGATGTAGAATCTCGCCTTGGCGCAGTCCGGCGAGGAACGCAATCGCGATCATCGCCCGGCTGGGGATCCCAACCATACTGCGGTCCAGGTCCATCCACTCCGGCGGAGTCAGGAACACAGCCCGTGTCGGCCGGATCTCGGGCATCTCGACGCCCTTCCAGGGGTTGCTACGGATCGCGGGCTGTACGTTGAGGCGAGCGAGCAGGTCGGCCTCCTCGTCCATAACCATGCTCCAGAGTGCCCCGCACACGACCTGGCAAGCCCCTTGGCTGGCAGGTGCCCACGGACGTCCCCCGGTGCTTGCTTTCGGGCCGTGCAGGTACGCGCGCGCCTCGTCGACCGTCAGCTCTTCCATAGGGAAGTCCGAGCCAAGGTCTCTCTCAAGGTTCCCGAGAACCGTCCGATACTTATTGATGGTGGCCCTGCTGCGTGTGGCCTCTTTGAGCCTCAGGAATCGTTCGATCGCTGGCCCGAGCCGGGGGGAGTCGGAGCCCATGCGCCGCAGCTTGGTGGCGTCGCCGTTACGTAGCGCGGCCTGCGCGTCGGTGATGTGCATGTCGCCACGGCGGATCGCCTCAAGCACGTTCCAGTCGCCACGATCCATGAGCTGAGTCAGGACGGTATGACGCTCGGTGGCCACATCCCGATCGCCGGTCCTGAGCGAAATCGCGAGCCGCCCGCCGTTGAACCGCGAGTGCCGACGGTCGAAGTAGGCGCGGCCAGCTCGCCATACGAGGCCCTTGGGGGCACGTGAGCGCTTTCTAGGACTCACTGCCCACGAGCTCCTCACACTCTTGGACGAAGCGATCGACAGCCTTCGGCGAGATTCGGTAGTGTGCCTTGCCAGAGCGCGACACGTTCAGGACCCCGGGGGGCTTCAGGTGGCCTTCGTGGATCATCTTGAGCACGAAACCGGCGGACATCCCGCCGATGCGCTCGCCCGCCTGTTCCGTACTGAGCCAGTTGTATGCGGCCTCGTACTGCTCCGGGGTCTTCGTTCTGCTCACCTCACCACGCCTCTACGGCTTCAGTGGCCCAGGGAGTCGGGCGCACGACCCGCTCCTCTGCGCCCCGCTCCACCATCCGCCGGAACAAAAGGACCGCGCTGTCTTGCAGTGCGCGTTTCGTGGGCTCCAGCGCGGCCCCGGCAGCGGCCCAGGCAGCGTCCCCGGCGGCGGCCCTGGTGGCGTCCACGGCGGCGGCCCTGGCGGCGGCCCAGGCAGCGGCCCCGGCAGCAGCCCAGGCAGCGTCCCAGGCGGCGGCCCTGGCAGCGTCCCCGGCGGCGGCCCTGGTGGCGTCCACGGCGGGGGCCCAGGCGGCGGCCCAGGCGGCGGCCCAGGCGGCGTCCGATCTGCGAACAGCTCCTAACCTCCCTCGCGCAGCATCGAGCGTTTCCATGTTTACGATCTCGGGGAGCGACTCCAGTCCCTCAGCGTCCGTGTCCAGGCGGGCCAGCCGCAGCCATGCGGGCGTATAGGTACGGACGATCCAATCCATCGCCATGAAGCCGCGAGCCTCGGCCTGGCCATCGCTCGCCGTGCCGACGAGCGCCGGGATGAGTGGCTTCAGCCGCCCTCGTCGCTCGACGTCCAGACGGTCGTTGAGGTCGCGCCCGAACGCGCCGAGCACCGGGCAGACGGATTTCGGTTCATCGCTGTGCGGCTCGCACGCCAGCCAGGCGACGGCCTCCATGAGGCACACGCCTTCGTCCGGGCCCTGGTGCGATCCATTTTCCAGCCTCAGGCGCCCGAACTCCTCCGCGCTCCGCCAGAACCGCGGTTCGCTACGTGTCTCTGTCATCATTGCACCTCCCCTTGTGTGCAGTTCGCCATCCCTTTACTCACACACCAATCGAATGCGTCGTCGGCTGATCTCCATACCAGACTCGTGCCGCCGTTGTCGTTCCAGTGCATCCTGAAATGCTCCTGGCGCAACGTGAGTTTGCCTTTCGGTACCTTTACCTCCACGAACAACGTGCGCCCGTGGCCGGCGATGATGAGATCCGGTATGCCAGGCGATGTCCTCGTGCCGCCGCGCTCCTTTCTGTAGCCTTGCTCCGAGCTCCAGACGCTGAAGCCAACTTGGGTGAGCACATCGTGGATGTCGCGGCTGATCTTCGCCTCGGGCTTCAATGGAACACCCTCACATCCGACCCGCCGCGATCGACACAGCGAGGGCAAGGATCACGACAGCGAGCCCGAGCCCATTCATCTGTCTATGTTCTCCACCACGGCCCCAGGGCCTCCCACGCGCAGCGCATCGACAAGCTCGCGCCGCTTCGATTCCAGGCCGTCGAGCCGCGAGAGCGAGGTGTCCACACACGTCTGAGCGAGGTCGCGGAACCCCACCGCGCTTTCGGCCAGCTGTGCGTTGTGCACCTCGGCCCTCCACCAGCCGACGGCCGTGAAGAGCAGACCCGAGAGCAGCAGGAACCGTTTCAGCGCTTCGACGTCGATCATCTTTCAGAGGCCATCGTCTGGGTCTCCTTCTTCGTGGGTTCGGCGTGCGCGTCAGCCTTCATGGGTCTTCTTATCGGTCCAGAGCAGCGCCGCGATCAGCACCAACACGCCGCCGAGGACCAGGGCTCCGGAAAGAAATTTCAGGTAGAGCATTCAGTGCACCGTCCACGGGTTCGGTGTCTTCACTCGCTTCAGGCTCCGGAGCCACTTCCTCCATTTCTGGAGCCTCGATAGACTGGGGGGGATTCTTGTGCCTGAGAATTCGACTGGCTGTAGCTGAATAGCGGGGGGCGGACTCGAACCGCCGACCTTCGGGTTATGGGCCCGACGAGCTGCCGCTGCTCTACCCCGCATATATCACCCGCCGTCGCCGGTCGCCACCAAGCCGTGCCGATTTATCACCTCGCACTCTCCGGCCTCTGGGGGGTGTATTCACGCGGGCTGCGCGTCCAGCGCCCGCTTCTGTAGGTCCACGATCGCCTCGCGGATTGCACGGCCCTGCTTCTGCTCGATGGCCACGTCCAGTTCGTCTGCTTCCTGGTCCGTGACTACGGGTGTCCCGCCGAGCGTGTCGAGCAGTTCTTTCAACTGCCGCACCTCGCCCCGTGTCGGTGGCTTGTCGAGATCCTCGTCCTTGTCCGGGCTCCCTGCGAGGTCCTCCGCCATGCGCTCGGACTTCGACGGGAGCGGCTCGCTGCCGATGACCTCGGCAGGCGTGAGTGAGCCCGTCGATACCGCGTCGTCCTTGGCGATCGCGCGCTCTAGCTCGGTGCTCATCGGGAGAGATTTGCAGAGGCGCCGGACGGCGGACTTCTTCCACATCTCCGACTCCCAATCGACCCACGGCCCGCGTTGCGAGGCCTTCGAAGCGGCCCTGATCTTGTTCACTTCCTCGCGAGTCAGAACGACGAACTTTGAGTGCCCGTTGTTGAAGCGTGCGACCGCGTAGGCGTAGGTCAGAACGCCCTCGTCGTCGGGCCTGCCCTCAGCGGGCTTGTGCGTGAGCACTGGATCAAGCCCGAGGCGGTATTCGAACTCGTCGCCATCGCGTACGACCTGCGGGTCGATGTCGTAGACGCGCCCGCCTCGGTAGACCAGCTCGGCCATGCCCCGATAGCCGACTTGGAGTTGGACCTCCTTCTGCTGCGTGTTCTTGTTGTAGTACGGCACGAGGTACGCTTGGCCGAGCACACCGGTCGGCTCGAGCCCGAGCCCGCCCACCTCGATCAGAGCGAGTGCCATGCTCTCCTGGCTGCATTCGAGGAGCGCCGGATTCTTGAGCACGGCGGTGATCGCGACCTTGATGAGCCGCTCGGCCGTGACGTGCTCCGCGATGACCTTCTGGATCGCGGAGGCCTCGCCCTCGAGGAAGGTCTGGAGCCCCCCTACCATGTCTCTATTCGCTAATGCTGTTCCCATGAGGTCCTCCTAGAAAAACTTGGGCAGGAACCGCCGCGTGCCCGGCTTCGTCGTGGTGTGCTTCTCGAGCACTCCCTCGACCTCGTCCGGCGTAATCCCGCGAAGTTCCGCCATCGTGGATAGTTCGATGAACGCGGCCTTGTGGTCGGTCACGTCGCCGTCCTTCGTCTTCTTCCAAGTGATCTTGAAGCCGGGGCCGATGAGCGTAGCGAGTTCGCCCATCCTGTCCTTCACGGCGTTCTCGGCTGCGGTCTTCGCCGTCTGTGCTTCCTTGGCCGCTTCGCGGGCGTCGTGCAGATCGTCGGCTAACACAGCGTATTTGTGGCGACCGTCGACTGTCAGTTCGGAATCCGGCTTGTGTTCCGGATAGAAGATGCCGAGCGCCTTCTTGCCGGTCTCGGTATTCATCGCCTCGGGCGGGTGCCGTCGCTGGATCCTGCTCCAGAACAACATCTCCTCGTCAAGGATCTTGGCCTGTAGGTCCGCATTCGGATCTACCGTGAACACCCGGAACTTCTGGCCACCGACCAGCGTCGGTACGATCACCGGTAGGGCCTCCCCTGTGATGCTCTCGTAGACCATCGACTCGTGCTGGCACTGGACGATGTACTCGTCGGGGATCTCGTCGGTGAGCTCGTCGTCCAGATTCCAGCGCTCGGCCATCCAGGTGCCCGCCGTCTTGGCTTCGACGAGCGCAATCACCTCGCCCGGACGGTAGCCGGCGTTCCCCAGCACCAACCCGTCCAGATGACAGCCGATGAAATCGTGGTCGGCGTGGCGGAGCGTGTCGAGGCGTGCCTCCTCCTCCGGCGCTGCGGGGCCTTGCCACCCGTCCGGGTGGAACCGCACGACCTCGTCAGCGCGGTTGCGCCCTACGATGACGTGACCGGAGCGCGTGGCGTACTGCTGCAGGATCACGGGCTCGAGGATCAGCCCCCACTCGGCCGGCTCGCTCATCTCGCCGCGCTCTGTCAGCCCGAGCTTATCCAGATAGAGATCGAGCGGCGTGCTGCCCTCCCATGGACTGAGCCCCATCACCTTCGGGGCATCCGAGCCGCCGATCAGGGTGCTTCGAACAGCTGGATCTGATGCGGGACCGCGTACGCTCGTCGCCGTGCTCATCGGATCGCCTCCCACTCACGCACGAAGTCTTGCCAGGTGGGGCAATCCCTGAGCTTCACTGAGCGCTGATGCAGGGCAACCCAGGCCGCGACCTTCGCTTCCGATCCGTAGCATGAAGCCGGTGGCACGTTTCTGAGCCAACGCAGGATGTACTCAATGCAGTGCCGGTTTCGGTCGTCAGCGCTCCGAAAGGTGCCGAACAGATCGCCCACGAGCACAGCGTATAGGAACGAGCCGACCGGCCTGCCGTGCTCCACGTATTCGATCAGAGCATCGATCGTGTATTCCGGGATTGCCACCCAGGCCTGCGGTCTCAGTGGGATACGGCCGTTCATTCCTCCTTCGGGCACAAGGGCCCGCTCCTTGACCTCATTCATTCAGGCCTCCAGCTTTGATGGATGAAACCCGCGATGTCCTCCGATGGAGGGACGAAGCGGGGCGCACGGTTGGCCGATAACCGACCGTGCGACTGACGAGAGGGCTCTTTTCGAGTCCTCTCGTTTGTTTTGTTGGGGGATCACAGCGCTCGCCCCTCGTGGAGGAGGCCGGGGACCTTGACCCCGTTCTCTTCGAGGATCTCACGCTGCTCCTCCTCGGGGATCGGTTGGACGTCGTCGCCGAAGACGTGCGCCATCCCATCCCGGACCATGTCGTCCCGGTTCTTCCGGAGCTGGCGGTATATCGAGCGGCGGGTTAGGCCGTAGAGCACCACCCGGCTCAAGAACTCCGGATCCGTCTTCTGGACCTCCTCGGCCTGCTCGGCGATATCATGGGGAAGCCGGACGGTGATCTCGACGGTTCTAGTCTCCCACATGGTCTTCCTCCTGGTTCATGGCGTGACCCCCGCAGCCCTCTCACGGAAGTCCAGGACCTCACGGACGGTGGGCTCGTCTTCGTCGGGGCGGACTTCGTCGCGGACTTCGTCGAGGTGGTCGTAGGTCCCAGCCTCTCCGTAGTACTCGTTCTCGCTCATATCCTCGGGTTTCACGACGCGCGCCCATTTCGGAGGAACCTCACGGCGTCGTCGAAGCGTTCGGAGATCAGGCTGAGGCTGCGCCGGGCCTCTTCGTCTTCTTCTCTGTCCTGCTGCCAAAGAGCCTCGTCACGGCCCGCCAGGACGCGCTCGCGGACCAACTCCTCCAACACGGCCGGTTCCAAGGCATCTAGCTCCCAGGACTCGTCGCCGTGGACTCTGGTGTAGTCCTTCGCCCTCGGGTCTGTCTGCTTCGCTGGGTTCGGCGGTGGGCCGTATTGCTCGACCTGATCCATGTTGAGCGCGAGGCGCTCGACGTTGACCAAACCCTCATCCGGGTGGTCGCTGACATGGTCGAAGAGATTTTGGCGGTCCAGGATGTCGCGGGTCATGTCTATCCCGCTCGCATCGTGATCGCCGAAGTGAAGGATGGTGACCTCTTGCCCGTCGTGCTCCTGCAGTCTGCGAGCTGCCCTCCAGACCGAGGACTGAGACGGGTAGCCACGGCACGGGAAGAGTGGAACCTGCAGCTCGTCGCACACACGGCGGAAGACGCCCGCGAGGGCCTCCTTCTCTACCCACACCTCAAAGCGCTCGGGCTGTCGTGCCCAGCGGTCGGTGCGGAAGCTGTTGGCGGAGACGCCGACAATCGACGACGGGCTGCTCCAGTTGGGTAGCTCGTGCAAGTTCCGGGTCCGGTCGACGATGGTGTCCCAGTCGATCCAGCCGGCCAGCCGGGCTCGGTCGACGATCCGACCGAGCCGGTCGTACATGGCTGACGTGTTGGGGAGCAGGTCTCGCGCCACGAACTGGTAGTAGAGCTGCCTGAGCGTCAGGTCGTAGCCAGCGGCGGTGTATTCGTCGATGATCTCGACGGCCTGCTCCACAACAGAGTAGGTCGCCGCCGTCGGGTTCCACGCCTTGTACTCGATGCAGGGGCTCACCACGCACCCCCATTCACCCGGACCACCGTGTCCTGGGCCAACTGGATCCGCTGGCGACTGGACTTGATCGTGACCCGCTTGCCGTTTCCGGTCTCGAAGGTGCGACCGGACGCCTTACGGACGACGGTGGTGCCGCCGGGCGACTGGTCCAGGACCTTCAGCTTGGACCCGCTGCCGTCGTTCACCACGACCCAGCACACGCGGCCCCGGCGCAGACTGCCGAGGTAGACGTGGCCGGGGGAGTGCCGGGGGACATCGCTGCCGTAGGCGTCGAGGTAGGTCATGGCACGCTCCCTTCGGCCAGCGCATCCCGCAATTCGATGCCCTCACGGGCGCGGAGGACGTCGCGGATGTCGGCCAACTCGAACTGCGCGTGGCCTTCGTCCCGCTGCGCGTCGGCGTACTGCTCGCCGCTTGCCATGCCAAGGAAGTACTGTTGCCCTACATCGACCTCCTGGTAGCCGAGCACGTTGACCCGGCCCCGGAGGTAGCGTGCGCGATCGAGCAACGTCTCGGTCGAGGCGGTCCAAAGCTCCGAGGCGATAACCGCCCGGGTGATGGCCTCGGAGAACTCCCTCGCCGTCGCTTCGTCCGACTCCGCGAGATCCATGACGCTGACGATGAGGCGGGTGAGCGGATTGTCAGGCTCGTCGGTGAGCCAATGTGAGAGCCGGGCGCGGCTAACGTTGAGTTCGTCGGCGACGTGTTTTTGCTTGCCTGAACGGCTGATGGCATACCGGAGGAGCCCGTGGGCTACCCGACTCCGTGCCAGACGCTTCCTGGTCTCGGTTGGCATTGATGGAACCTCCGTGCGATGCCGCACCTCTACGGCGGTTTGCGCGGGACGACCCCGATACGACCGCCCCAGATTGTCGGGCATGACGCACATCTCCGAGATCATTGCGAGGGCGTTGGCGAGTCTCATATCAGGGCAGCAGTTGCCTCCGTCTCCGGCAGCACACGCTCGCGGGCCTCGTTCGCCGTCACGATGCCACCTCCGCTGGCTTCGGTGCAGACCCGTCAATGAGTTGATCGACCTGTTCCCGAGTCAGGCCGAGACGCTCGGCAAGCGCGTCCCGGATGTCGTCGTAGCGCCGACGCCCCTGGAGACACATGCTCACTTCCTCGATGTACCGACCGAGGTACCGCGCAAAATCCCGGTACGTCTCGTATCCGGCCTCGCGCATGAGCGCCTTTAGTTGATCGGCCCCCGTCATGCCGTCGAGGATGCGGCGCTCTACTTCGTTGATCTTGGCCATTCTGTGACCTACCTTGTCGTGTTAAGTCGTTAACCAACACACAGTCCATCTCTACCGCTGTGGCGGCAAGTGTTAACGGCTAAACGTCAACCTGCGGTTTTCGCGAACCGTTGTCAAGAGGCGTATTGACGGTGAACCGTGAATTGGCATTCCGGGAGAGACTGGCCGAAGCGATTCGGCTATCCGGCCTTCAGAAGCAAGAAATCGCCAGCACACTGGAGATTAGGAGGTCGACGATCTCGTCATGGTTGAGTACAGGCGAAAGCGGCACACTTCCCCGCACAGACCAGCTTTTGCGGTTAGTCGGTATTTTAGGGATCTCCAGCCATTGGCTACTTACCGGCGAGGGTCCGATCGTTCCCGACCTGGTAAGAGACCGACGTATGATTGCGATGCACGGCGTCCTAAGTGCTACTCCAGAGCAACTGGCGGAGCTGATTGAGCTGATCGAACCGTCAGCGGCCGTCAGTGATAACGACAACGGAGCAACCGATCCGGCGGCCTCACGCGAGGAGCTGGAAGCCGCGCTCCAGCGCATTACGGAAGAGCACGACCGCCTCCGGGCTCAGGTGTCAGGAGGCCCCGAGCTCCCGGACCCCGACGTGTCCCCGATCCAGTCAGCGCCGGGGTGGCGGGACGAAGACTACGAGACCGTGAGACGCTACGAGTCCGAGGATGTAGCGCTCGCGGCGGGAACCGGCACATTCGCCGACCAAGAACCCGTCGCAGGTGAGGTCAAATTCCGCACAAGCTGGCTGCGGGAGCACCACCTGAGGGCCAATGACCTCTTTCTGGTCGATGTCTTGGGCGATAGTATGGAGCCCACGATCTGCGACGGAGACTCGGCGCTAGTTGATGAGACCCACAGATCACCACGCAGCGGCAAGATCTACGCACTGCGTACGGGAGACGGTCCACTCGTCAAGCGGCTGCGGAAGCGTGACCACCGCTGGTGGGCGGACAGCGACAACGATAAGTACGAGCCCCAGCCGCTCGACGATGTAGCCCGAATCCTAGGGCGCGTCGTCTGGTGGGCGCACACGGATTAGGGGAGATGTTTCACTAACGGCTATCCCCCCATGGCGCACAATAATGGCGCACAATAGAGGAGGGTTGTTACCAATGAGAAAGGTTGACGCAGTTCGAGGACTCTCCGTTTTCGCTCTCGCGATCTCGGTAGTTGGATGTGGCACGATGTTCGGCGGCACTACCAAGAATATCTCAGTCACGTCCGCGCCATCAGCCGCAACGATCACGACAAACCCCAGTACAGCCGTTTTCACAACTCCAACCACTCTAAATCTTCAGCGCAAGAACGAATACACACTTATCGCCCGGAGGGATGGGTACAACGAAGCTCAGTTCCAGATTCGTAAGTCTATGCGAGCCGGGCCGCTCATTCTGGATATTCTATTCACGGGCCTGCTCGGAGTGATCGTGGACGCCGCCACTGGCGGCTGGTGGGACCTCAATCCCGAGGATGTGACCCTCGTCCTTGAGCGCGTGGACGACAGCGTCGATGGCCCGGTTGCGATCGAGGTATCCATCAGTTCGTCGCGAAACGACCCTGGCTCTATGGTGATCGACGCTACCGAACCGGTCCAGATCGAACTTATCGCGAACTAACGGGGTGGTGGTCCACTGGTCAAGCGGCTTCGCAAGCGCGACCATCGCTGGTGGGCGGATAGCGACAACGAAGAGTACGAGCCGCAGCCGCTCGAGGATCGAGCCCGAATCATGGGCCGCGTCGTCTGGTGGGCGCACACGGAGGAGGGGTGAGGGCGGCCGCCTATCCCCCCCTGGTGGAAAACGAATAGGAGGGTGTCGTGGCACTTCAACCATGCCGCGAGTGAGGCAAGGAAATCAGTACCGAAGCTACCTGCTCCAAGATCGCTTCCGCGTTGTCGCAACCACAGCAATCGATCGCATGCCGAGTTATCTGAGCGGCCAACCCGCTCTAATTCTCCCTCGACCCCGACCGTAAGAAGCCTACGCTGACTACCCGCCCAAAGGAGCCCCAGATGTCTGAGAAGCACAACCAGACACGGTCTGTCCTCCGAAGCCTGATAGTCTGTGCTGTCGGCCTTCTCCCAGGCATGGCGTGGCCCTGGGCAACGCTCACACCCCAGGTCCCCTCCGACGCTCCCGTGACCACGGACGCGCATTTCCATATGCTCGACTTCCTACAAAACGGTGAATATCTGGACGACGGTAGCCTGGTCTATAGTTCTCCAGCCAACACCCTCCCCTCGGGCGAGCGGGGCAAGCGTATTGAGGCCGTGTTTTGGGCGATGGATCAGGCGAACGTGAGCCACGCGGTCATCATGGGCATGCCGTTCCTAAAGAAGTGGGGATTGAGTGATGCCTTCCGACCCCAATACTACCTCGACAGCAGCTCACGCATGGTGCGTGCACGCGACACGGACTACGTCTTGGCTCTGGCCATTGAGGACTACCGGCGCACGCACGGTACCGCAGCCGACGCTGAACTTGCCCGTTTGTTTCCGTCTATCTCTGGGTTCGATGGGACCGACCTTGGAGCTGTTGATATGATCGTCAAGCGCATCAAAGAATTCCCTGGTGTGTTTAGGGGAATCGGCGAGGCCATGTCGCGCCATGACGACTTGACGAACCTGACCACAGGAGAACGACCCCGAGCAGACCACCCCGCGTTCTTCCGAATCTTCGACTTCGCCGGTCGTGTAGGGATGCCGGTCATTATCCATCACAATATCGCCCCCATCTCTGCAAGCGAGGGGGTGAAGGACCCTGACTATCTCCCCGAGATACTGAGAGCGTTCGAGGAGTTCCCCAACACGACTTTCATCTGGTCTCACGCCGGAATCAGCCGTCGTATCACGGTGGCTGACCTTCCTGGTATCCTGGATTCGATTCTCGACCGGCACCGGGACCATGTGTACATCGGTCTTTCGTGGGTCGTATACGAGGACTATGTATTGAGAGACTTAGACTCTTGGTCAGAGCTCATCCGTCGTTATCCGAACAACTTTGTGATCGGATCGGATGTGGTGGGACGGTACGACGGGTATGCAACAACGGTCCGTAGGTACGACACGCTTCTCTCGAATCTCGAAGCAGACGTGGCCGACAACGTGGGGCGTGCTAATCTGCTGAGAATCATGCCGCAGGATGGGATCACGCTAGATCGCGAGTATGCCTATCCTGAGAACGCGTACACCGGCAACCGGAATTGAGACGGACGGGGCCTCCGCCTCAGCGGGTTTCTACGAATCTCCGTGGGCGAAGCATCCACGGCTCCAGCTTCTGACAATCGAAGAGCTGCTCCAGGGCGGGAGGATCGATTACCCCTCGACACCCGGCACGAACGTCACGTACAAGCGGGCACCAAGGAAAGAGAAGCAAACCGCCGAACAGCTGCGTCTCGGAGAAGGGGAATGAGGCATGCCGCCAGGCCGCGTCGTCTGGTGGGCGCACACGGAGCGGGGGTGATGATGGGCAAGGAGCGGCAAGTACGTAGGATCTCGGAGCAATGACTCGATCGGAGCGGACCAGATGACGGACACACATCGCGTCCTGCCCCACCCAGACGGTGGCTGGCAGGTGAAGAGAGACGGGAGAAACCGCGCGTCGAAGCGGACTCGGACGAAGGCCGAAGCCGAGGCAAGCGGTCGGGAGACCAGCCAGAACCAGCGGACCGAGCTGGCCATCCACCGGAAGGATGGCACGATCGAGCGGCGCGATAGCCACGGGAACGACCCGCCGAGCCGACCCGGTTGAGGTGGAGAGCCTAGAGCCTCTGAAAGTCCTGATTTGGGCCAAGACCTACCCCGAACTTTCGAAGAGGCACCGCGAAACGGTTTGCACCGGAGGATGCCTAGAAGACGGCACGCCAATCCGCCTCTACCCGGTCCCGCTCCGGTATCTCCCTGTCACGAGCCAATACCGACTCTACGACTGGATTTCCGTGCCGCTTCGCCGCAACTCGATGGACACCCGTCCGGAGAGCTTCCGGGTCGCACAAGGAGTGATGCCGACGACGGTCGGTAAGGCGAGGACGACCCACGGATGGGAGGCACGGAGGGAGGTCGTGTTCAAACGACAGGATTGGCACTTCGACTGTGCCTCGGACCTGCACGCCGCGCAGGAACGCGCAGGGACCTCGCTCGGACTCGTAGCGGTGCGTGACGTTGATCGTGTGAGTGTGTCGTCGAGGCCGGACAGTGATCGCGTTGAGCACCAGGCAAGGTTGCGCACCCTGAGAGCGAACCGAGACCTGTTCGGGGGTGCCGGTATTCAGAAGGATTTGGAGTTCCTCCCGTGGCGTTTCAAACTCTGGTGGCGCTGCGAGGCCAAGGGATGCGACGGCCACTCGGGATCCGTCCTAGACTGGGGGCTCGGCGAGTTGGCGCGCCGCGAGGGACCGGATAGCGCCGAAGCCAAGCTCCGAGAGCTGACCGACCTAGGGCGCTACGACCTACGGCTCTTCCTCGGAAACATGAAGATGCGACCTCGGACCTTCAGCATCGTCGGGCTTTGGCATCCGCTGCGCTCTGAGCAGGCCCAGCTCTCGTTGTTCATCGACTGACGAAGCGGGGGGCTCCATCCGGGCCGAGGTGCTCGACCCGTGCCTCGAGCCCGAGCACTTCGAGGAGGATGTGGCGGTGGCAGTCCTCCGGATGCCGCTCATAGCAAAGGAGGCAGCCCTTCTCGCCTTCGCGGGATAGCTCTTCAAGCAGCGCCCGCAGGCGTTCCGCGATCTGGGGGTGCGCGTTTAGGTGCGCTCGGTACATCGCTAGGCACTCCTCGTGAGACCGGGCGCTCTGCCGGATCCACTTTGGGTTGCCCGCAAACTGTGCGTGGAGGTATCGGATCCCTCGCTCCGCAAGCACGACCCGCAGCGTCGCGGCCCGGTACGCAGGGACGTAACTCCACGGTGTCTCTCGAACGTCGATGACGACCGACACGCCTGCGCCGACCAGTTCGGTCAGCAGGTCGTCCATTGGTCGAAGCTGGTAGCCGACTGTACTTACCAAGTGCTTCCCGACAGCTAGGGGGTTATCGTGCCGCAAGCCGCCAAGTTAGGACCGATCGGCTGCCCGCGCCAAGCCGATGCGCTTGTTGGTGATGGGTCATCTCAAACTGACCCATCACCGCGGCTCCGGTAAGTGTGCGGGCGACGACGCCGAGTGGTTGCCTCCGAGGAGCCAGTGCTGGTTCGCCGACCGGGTCGTCTCCGTGAGGAGGAAGTACCGCCTCACCATCGACCCGCTAGAGGCTGCAGCTCTGGACCGCGTACTTTCGGGTTGCGGTTCCACGGTCGGGCACACTCCGCTCTAGCCGGGACACTGTCCTCAGAAGATCACCTCGCCCGGTTGCTTATAACTCCTTACAATATTGCAGGTGCGGCCCCACCAGGTACCGAACGGTCAAGTCCCGATTTGTGTGTAAAAGCGGAGGAAGCTCCTCGCCTTCGGCTAGGCTGCTTGGGCGACCTCCTGTTTCTGGAGGAGTGAGAGGTCGAGGTAACGCCGGTCGCCCCAGACGTGTGTGGTCCTGAGTGCGACGGCCGTGATGAGCCTGAGGGCGCTGGCCCGGTCCGGGAAGGCGCCGGCGGCCTTGATCCTGCGTTTGATCTCGCCGTGCAGCCGCTCGAGGCTGTTGGTGGTACGCAGCCGGGGCCAGTGCGCCTCGGGGAACGCGTAGAACTGCGTCGCTGCCCCGAAGCCCCGCTCCAGGACCTCCACGGCCTCGGGCAGCTCCTTCTTCCAGCGTGCGCCGAACTCGCCCAGGAGCTTCTTCGCCTCGGCGAGTCCGGATGTCTGGAAGATCACCGAGACCTCACGCGCCACGCGCTTGCGTAGGCGGTGGGGGACCCTCGCCCCCACATTACGCTGCAGATGGACCGTACACCTCTGACGGCGTGCCTCGGGCAGGAAGCGGCGGACCGCAGCTGCCAGGCCTGCGTGCTCATCGGCGATCACGAGCTCGACACCGCCGAGGCCGCGGTCCTGGAGTTGCTCGAGGAGCTCCGACCAGCTCTGCTGCGACTCCTCAGCGCCCAGCGTGACGGCCAGGAGCCGTCGGTGACCCTCAGGGCCCACTGCATACGCCACGAGCGCACTCACGTTCTCGACTTTGCGGGCCCAGCGGGCGTCCAAGAACGTGGCGTCCAGGTACAGATAGGGGTGAGGCCCGGTAGTGTCCCTAGATTTGTGTAAAAGCGGATAAGCTGGACAGGAGGGAAAGAAAAACGGAAGCTCCTCTGTTGTTGTTCACTGTCACATGAACCCGGGAGTCCGGGTCTGCAGAGCAGGCTCGGAACCGGAGAGGAGCTTCCGATGCAAGAGATTGTGGAGATCGGTCGGGCCACGCAAGACGAGCTACGCGATGATTTGCGCGAGCTGTTTCAAGGCGCGATCCGGCTGACGCTCGAGATGGTGCTGGAAGAGGAGCTGAAGGCCATGGTAGGTGCACGCCGCTTCGAGCGGGTGGGAAGCCGGAAGGACCATAGGAACGGCACATACCTGAGGCGGCTGCTGACGAGCCTGGGGCAGATCGAGGTCGCCATGCCCCGGAGCCGGGACAACGGTTCGCCGGCCGACGTGATCGGCCGCTACCAGCGCAGGAGCCCCGAGCTCGACGAGATGATGGTCGAGGCGTATGTGAGCGGCGTGTCACAGCGCAAGATGGGCGACGTCACCGAGGCGCTGATGGGCGAGCGTGTTGGGCGCTCGACGGTGAGTCGTGTGGCAAAACGGCTCGACGAGGCCGTGGAAGGGCTGCGCCGTGCGCCGATCGAGGGGCCTCACCCCTATCTGTACCTGGACGCCACGTTCTTGGACGCCCGCTGGGCCCGCAAAGTCGAGAACGTGAGTGCGCTCGTGGCGTATGCAGTGGGCCCTGAGGGTCACCGACGGCTCCTGGCCGTCACGCTGGGCGCTGAGGAGTCGCAGCAGAGCTGGTCGGAGCTCCTCGAGCAACTCCAGGACCGCGGCCTCGGCGGTGTCGAGCTCGTGATCGCCGATGAGCACGCAGGCCTGGCAGCTGCGGTCCGCCGCTTCCTGCCCGAGGCACGCCGTCAGAGGTGTACGGTCCATCTGCAGCGTAATGTGGGGGCGAGGGTCCCCCACCGCCTACGCAAGCGCGTGGCGCGTGAGGTCTCGGTGATCTTCCAGACATCCGGACTCGCCGAGGCGAAGAAGCTCCTGGGCGAGTTCGGCGCACGCTGGAAGAAGGAGCTGCCCGAGGCCGTGGAGGTCCTGGAGCGGGGCTTCGGGGCAGCGACGCAGTTCTACGCGTTCCCCGAGGCGCACTGGCCCCGGCTGCGTACCACCAACAGCCTCGAGCGGCTGCACGGCGAGATCAAACGCAGGATCAAGGCCGCCGGCGCCTTCCCGGACCGGGCCAGCGCCCTCAGGCTCATCACGGCCGTCGCACTCAGGACCACACACGTCTGGGGCGACCGGCGTTACCTCGACCTCTCACTCCTCCAGAAACAGGAGGTCGCCCAAGCAGCCTAGCCGAAGGCGAGGAGCTTCCTCCGCTTTTACACACAAATCGGGACTTGACCCTGGCTGCTGTGAGCGGTCCGGGCCACGAGCGCGGCCTGAGCCTCTTCGAGCGCAACCGCCTGGGCATCGATGACGATCACTGCATCGGCGTGCCTGGAGCGCCACAGCGCGGCCGTGGAATCTGCGGCAGATAGCTGAACCCGCAGGGCCTGAACGACGGACTGGTGCGCCTCGCGCTCCTCTTCCAACCCCGTAGACAAACCCTCTGCCTCTTGACATATAGTATCCTATTGGATACATTATACCGTGTATGAACTACACGGTCACCAAGAGCAATACCTTTCTTCGCTGGCTAAAGGGACTGCGTGACAAGCGTGCTCAGGCACGGATCGTCATCCGCATCGATCGCATCGAGGAGGGTAACCTTGGGGACCACAGATCGGTCGGCGGTGGCGTCAGCGAACTGCGCGTCGATGTTGGCAAGGGCTACCGTGTCTACTACACAATTCGCGACAAAGCGCTGGTGATTTTGCTCTGTGGGGGAGACAAGTCAACGCAGCCGCAAGACGTACAACGTGCCCAGCAGATGGCAAGTGAACTCTAAGGAGGGATGATGGGCAAAGAGACGTATACTCCATGGGACAGTGCTGAAGTTCTCGATAATGATGAGGCAGTCGTCGAATATTTGCAGGCAGCGCTTGAAGAAGACGATCCGGAGTTTTTCGTCAAAGCCGTTGGCAACGTTGCGCGCGCCATCGGCATGGCCGTCATCGCTGAGGAATCCCAGCTCGGTCGCACCAGCTTGTACAAAGCATTGTCCGGAGAGCGCAATCCACGGATCGGCACCGTAATGAGGGTTCTTCGCACGTTTGGTGTCCGACTCACCGTTGCACGACGACCACAGACCCGCTGAGAGGCTCGTAAGTGGCAGATTCTGAAGCTGTCCCAACCGTAGTTGAAGGTTCCTGATAGGGGAGAAAGAAAAGTGGTGGCTCCGGGGGTCCCGGGCCGATAGGCTCGGGTAGGCAAAAACCCCAACACGGAGCCACCACGATGAAGAGAACGTACGAGGTAAGGGATCGGGCGGACAAGCGCGCGATCAGGGAGTTCCTGAAGCGGGAGGGGCAGTTTCTGCTTCCGATGCTTGAGCTCGTGGAGCAGACGGAGGTCGCGATCGACGAAGTCATCCAGGTGATGGGACGAGCGACGATCGAAGCGGTGCTGGAGATGAGCGCCGAGGGTGTGGCAGGCGTGAAGCAGGCAGGTCGGTCACGAGCGGAAGACGACACGGTGTGGTATGGCCGGCAGGGTGGTGTGGTTTACCTGTCGGACCGGAAGGTGCGTGTGGAGCGGCCACGGCTCAGGCGCCGGGGCGCCGGGGAGGGTGGCGAGGTCGAGGTGCCGGCGTACGCAGCGATGCGGAGACCGGGCGCCGTGGCGGATCGGATGCTCGAGGTCCTGATGGCGGGGGTGAGCACGCGGAAGTACGGCCGTGTGATCGGTGAGATGGCCGACACGGTCGGGGTGAGCAAGTCGGCGGTGAGCCGTGAGACGGTCGAGGCCTCGGAGCGCGTGCTGAAGGAGCTGATGGAGCGCCGGCTGGATGCGTGGGACCTCCTGGTGATCTACCTGGACGGGATCCAGATGGGCTCGCACCACGTGCTTGCTGCGGTAGGCGTGGACTCAGACGGAAAGAAGCACGTGCTGGGCGTGAGGGAAGGAGCGAGTGAGAACGCCGAGGTGACCAGCGCGCTCCTAGAGGATCTGGTCGAGCGCGGCCTGGACCCGGGCAGGCGGCGGCTGTTCGTGATCGATGGCTCGAAAGCGCTCAGGAAGGCGATCGAGAAGGTGTTCGGCCAACGTCACCCCATCCAGCGCTGCCGCAACCACAAGCTCCGCAACGTGCTGGGTCATCTGCCGAAGGATCAGCATCCTCAGGTGAAGGCGGCGTTCCGGGCGGCGATGAAGCTGGACGCGAAGCAGGGCGAGCAGAAGCTCGAGCAGCTCGCCCGATGGCTCGAGCGCGACCACCCCTCGGCCTCGGCCAGCCTACGCGAAGGCCTCAGCGAGATGTTCACGATCAACCGGCTCGGCCTCCCGCCGCGGCTGAGGAAGTGCCTGGGCTCGACCAACCTGATCGACAGCACCCACTCGGGCGTAAGACAGAAGACCCGCAGGGTGACCAACTGGAAGAACGGAGCGATGGCCTTGCGCTGGGCTGCGGCCTCGTTCGTGGAGACCGAGAAGAGCTACCGGAGGATCATCGGCTACGACCAGCTCTGGATGCTCAGGGCCCACCTCGACGACCATGAACCGGTTGCCGAAATGAGAAAGGCAGGCTAACAAGGAGACTCTCCGGAGCCACCACCTTCAACTGTCAGCGGGACACCATCCAGATTCTTCCCACCTCGATCGAGGTCGAAGAACCTGCAACGAGACCGAGCCACATGGCCAGGTCATGTGGACGGGGAGGACGCTGTGAGGGGACGGGGATTGGCTTGCTGAGGATCGGGCAGTCGATATAGTACCAGCAGCACACGTAGGTAATCCGCCTACGGATTTTTTCGCCAAGCCGCCCCCCCCCAGCGGCGGAAAGGGAAGGGACGTGAGAAATGGCCATTACCCGGAGCGCGGTGATCGTGTTGTTTGCGCTGGCCTGTGGGACGACCTCTACCGAGCCGTGTCGCGAGGTCGAGCAATTCATCGAGTGTACTTACGGGGCCAGGGTATGCGACGTAGCTCTCAAGCAGCGGACGGATCAGGGGTTCTCGTGTACGTTCCTGGAAACGATTCGTAACGCCTTCGGGAGGGTACTCGGGGAGCGCTACGTCTGCAAGAAATGCGAGTAGCTCGTGACCACCCCGAATGGGTGAGGCCGGTAACCGCCCCAAGGGCCAGGACCTACTTCGCCGCCGGACCTGGCATAGGCCCGGGGACAGCCAGTCCTGTGGACGGGGCGGGAAGCTGTGAGGGAAATAGTATCACTAAATGGTTGACATGGTACTATAACATAGTTAAATTGGTACCATGAAAAAGAAACACTTCAAGACGCTCGCCGCGATCTTCGCCAAGCCGACCAACGGCAATATCAAGTGGCAGGACATCGAGTCTCTTCTTCTGGCCTGTGGGGCCACCATCACACCAAGCGGCAAGGGCATGAAGATTTCTCTGGGCGGGCAGAAGCTCGCCTACCACAGACCGCATGGTCGGAACAACGCAGGCGAGGGTTTGGTGAAGAGGGTGCGCAGATTGCTTGAGGATCAGGAGGTGACGCCATGATCGAGTACAAGGGCTATACGGGGGTCATTGAGTTCAGCGGCATGGATCGGATGTTCTACGGGGAAGTGGTCGGACTGCGTGACATCATCGGCTTCGAGGGTCGAACAGTCGACGAACTCGAGGACTCGATGCACCAGGCCGTGGACCTCTACCTCGAGATGTGCGAGGAAGACGGCACCGACCCCGACAAGCCCTACTCGGGGCAGTTCCAGATTCGTGTTGACCCGCTACTGCACCGCCAGATCGCCACCGCGGCAGCGGCGCACAGGATGTCCATGAACAGCTTCGTGGGGAAGCGGCTCAAGGAGATCGTTGGATAACCCGCCCAGTGATCCCAAAGAGCACGAACCACAGCCGCTCGACGATCGAGCCCGAATCATGGGGCGCGTCGTCTGGTGGGCGCACACGGATTGAGGGTGAACAAGGGGGGGGACGGTCGCTTGGGGCTCCGGCCGTCCCCCCTTCGGCGCGGGCACGGGTCAACACTTCTGTTGACATAAACAGATGTGTTGACTATATTCACTCCATGAATTCAAGCGAATTTCGCCGCTGGCTCAAGAAGCAAGGCTGCTCCTTCGAGACACATAAGGGCGGCAGCGGCCACCTCACGGTTCGTCGTGGCAACCGCACATCACAATTGCCCTTGCATGGCAGCCGGAAGGAGCTCGGAAAAGGTCTCGTGGCGAAAATCAAAAAAGACCTGGAGCTAGAGTGATATGTACGACTATCCCGTCAATCTCACCGAAGACAGCAACGGTACGATTCTCGTGACCTCGCCGGATTTTCCTGAACTCACCACCTTCGGCGACGATGAGGAGGATGCCCTGGCGCGAGCGGCTGACGCTTTCGATGAGGCGATCGCGGCGAGAATCGCGTATCGGAAGGATGTTCCCCGTCCTTCACGAGGAAAGATTCGTGTGGCGCTTCGTAGCCTCACGGCCGTGAAGCTCATTCTGTACCAAGGAATGCGAGATCAGGGTGTCGGCAAGGCAGAGTTAGCGCGACGCTTGAATTGGCATTTGCCGCAAGTAGATCGCGTTCTCGATATTCAGCACAACTCGCGCCTCGATCAAATGGACGCCGCCTTGGGGGCTATCGGTCTCCGCCTCCATGTAAGCGCGTAATCGGGCCCCGAGGTTCACTCACCGACTCGCCAGCGCATAACCAGCCGCGAACACCCCCGCGTACTTGAGGACCCCAATCACTGGGTCGGACCAGCTGCCTTGGCTCTGGGCGATCCGTGCCGCGAGCGCGCTCTGACACCTCACTCGGGCTCACGCATCGCTGGGTGCTGTCAGCGGGTGTGATCGGCTGATGGGCGAAAGGGGATCCATGGGGCGAAAAGGGGTCGGGTGGTGGTGGAAGAGAGGGTAGTGTCCTAATTTGAATTTGGCTGTCGTGGGAATTCCCCGACGCGCCTTCCGTCGGTCTCTATGACTTCGCGCATGGGGCCGGGAACCGCGTCAATGTTTTCGAAGATCATCTGCATCTCGACAGGATCGCTGTCGTTGAACGTCATGATCGTGTAGAGGCTCCCTTGACCATCCCCGTCTAGCTCCCAGCGAAAGCCGAGGGTGCGGGTTTCATCCATCGTCAGCGGACGTGCCTAGTATAGCGGGCCCGTACCGTTCGTCCGCCTCCGCTTGGTTGAGGACGATGCCGAGGTCGTCGAGGCGTAGCCTCGACATACGCGCCAACCCGACCGTCAGCTTCTGGAGCGCCTCGGTGGCTTCGATTCCTTGGGCTCGACCGAGGATGCGCGAGATGTTCACCTGACGCGCGAACTCTTCCGTGGTCTTAGCCGAGCCAAGCGCAAGAGCCTGGTTGAGCAGGGCCATGAGCTGGAAGTCTTCGATCGTGTTGCGCGAGGCTTCACGGAGCCTGCGCAGGGCCGCGACCTCGTCGCCCGTGATCTTGGCGAACGTGCGCTTGACCGCGATCACCTTCGAGCCGCGCTCGCCGACCTTGGTAAGTCCGAGCACCAGAGCAGCCGTCGCCGCGGTGAGAGCGGCTATTCCGCGCGCGACGTCCTTCGCCGTTCGGGTGATGCCCCGCAGCGTACGCCGGAAGCGGCCGACTACCGAAGAAGCAATGTCCTTCGCTTTGATGATGACTTCGACGACGTTGCCGCGGGCCATCAGTCGCTCGCCTCTGGGTCTTCTTGGTTTTCGGCGAACCGATTCGGCAGGAAATGTGGAGTAGCGGCTTTACTCGTCGGGTAAGCCTGCTTCTCCAGCTCACTTCTCAGACGCTGGGATTCGCTCCCGTCTCCAAGGATGCCACCGACACCGATCGACACGGCGTCCATCTGCATGAGCTGGAGTCGTCCCCAGAACTGGCCAGTACGTCTGGCGAATGCCAGGAAGAGTGGCCACGGGTCGGACGGGGCAGGGGGACCACCGTAGACGGCCGCGTACTCAGCCATCAGGTCGTCGAGCCCCGCAGTGCACTCGGACTCGCTGTCGCCCTCTGCGTCCTCATCCTGGCCCCCGGGCTCGTGGTCAGGTCCAACCAGAAACGCCGGGCGATCCCGTAAATCAGGCTGTAGACCTGCTCAGCAAGCGCACGACCGAGTTCGAAGGTGTCGAACGGGCTTAGGTGTTCTGGATCGATAGCGAGCGCGGCCGGAAACCGGTCGAGGAAATCGTATTGCGCGTTGGGGTCGCCGTGCTCCGCGTCCCCAAGGAGCCCCAAGAGACCCGTCGCTTGGCGGACCGTCACGTTCTCGAGGGCGAGTGGGCCACCGGGCCGGTCGAGCGTCACACCCAGATCAGCGAGCGACGCCTCCGCCAGCTTGATACGATCCGGGAATTCCTGCATGAATCGGTAGTGCGCACTGAAATCGGACTCGACGCTAGACATCATCCGGAGGAATCCCAACGCCTCTGAGACCGTGAGCACGTTACAGCGAACGACGAACCCACCCTCGAGCTCGAACGCTACTCCGTCGTAGCTCTCGTAGGTCGCCTCGCTTCGCTCCATCTATTCAACTCCCCGGGAGATACTCAGTCGAAGAGGATGGCGAGATCACGGAGCAGATAGTCGATCTCCCAGCCAGTGAACCGATTGTCATCGGTCGGACGCGGGGCCGTGATCACGCGGGCATCGTTCACGTCGATCTTGATCTGGTTGTACTGGACCGATCCGAGCGTGGAATCGATCGTGTTCACCGTCCGAGCCGAGAGATTCGTGTGCGGATCGTAGGTCGAGAGAGCCACAGCCCGAGCGCTCACAGTGAACCGGGACTGCCGATCCGCGATGTGGAAACCATCGATCGCATCGGCCGCGTTGGCGTCGTCGAGACGCACGATATCGTTACCCAGATCGACAGACGCCGAGGAAACGTTCGGGGTCCATCCGCCGATCAGGAGACCCAAGCTCACGGCCCCGGGCGATTCCACCGAGTCGTACGTAATCGACGGCATGGCGATTTCCGTGATCGAGGCGACCATGCCTTGCATCACGAAGCGCATCCGCCCGAGCTCACCGGCCAGGAGGTCCCAGACCAGGTTGCCCCGGCAGCCGACGATCTTGTAGAGCTTGCCGCCGGCATACGCCCAGATTGTCGCGCTCCCGTGGCCGGTATCGGCGAACGCGTAACTGACCGACTCAGTGCTGACCGTGTCGTCATGCGTCCGCGCGAGGCCGGCCGCTGTCAGGAGCGGATCCACTTCCGGACGTATAGGGGTACCGGATGCATATGCGACTCCGGCACCCTTGAGTTCGACGGCGAAGTCGAGCGAGATCATGTGGCCCCTTGGTACCGCGGGGATCGCTTCGGTCAGGCCCCCGACCGCCACGTTTTCACGCTCGTTCCCGAACGCGTACTCGTCCCCGAGCTGCGACCACAACCGCCCGATCACGCGGACGCCATCGGTACCGACGACCGGAGCAGCGTCGGTGCCGTAGGTGGTCTCCACTTTCGCGAGGAGGCCATCAATCTTGATCGGGTGGGGGTAGGGCATCTAAGCCTCCTCGCCGGCTGCTGCCGGGTCCTCAAGTTCGTTGATGCGCCGCTCGTAGTGAGCGGCGGCCGTGGGGCGTCGATCGATTCTCTGGAGCCTGTGGAGCATCTCGACGTCGTCGATCTCGGCGAGTGACTCTTCGAGAGTCCTGACCTTGATCTCGGCTGGATCGAACGGAAGCTCTTGACTCGTGCGGGCCCGGTCCTGCGCATCCTGGAAGCCTGCCGACGTCGGCGCCGGCATCGTCTCGCGAGGTTTGCCCGCGGTCTCTTTCTTGCTCATGTCTTCAGCTCCGGATCGTTTCTGAGTGTCTGGTAGTCAACATCGAAGACCGTGGCCGTTCGACCGAAGAAGACCTCTCCGTTCTTGTCGAAATCGCGGGCGGTCTCCGCTTCCTCGATCTGGTGGACGACCCCGCCGAGCGTCTCGTCGGACATCACGGCGCGCACGGCCCACATCTCGAGCTCGTCCATTTGGTCGTCGGGCGGGTCCCCCGCGATGGCGACCTGTTTCCGGCTCTCGATGCCAACCCGGACGATCCGGTCGAGCGTGCCAGTGGCACGGGATTCGGACTTCGGGGAGTCGAGCAGGTAGACGATCTGCGACGGCAGCAAGTCGTGTTCGATCGGGCGAAGCCGCATCCGGTGGACGTTGAGCCCGGCCGGTTTCGTGTAGGTCGCTTCGTTTGGCGTACCGCCGTGGAGCTTGACGGACGCCTGGGCGAGTGCGGTCGCGATCGCGTTTACCGCCTGGAGCCGGATCGAGTCGCCCACCCCTCAACTCTCCTGGAGCATGAGCCGGATCGTTCCGCCGTCCTCGTCGGCGGGGACGATATTCGACACCAGCCAGCTCGTGCCATCCACCACGACCGTCGCTCCGATGCCCTTCCGCGGCCCGAAATTCGAGAGTCGTCCGTCCGCGATCACTACCGACGGCTCGGTTGTGAGAACGCCTCCGCCGTAACCGCCCTGGCCCTCACCCGCCTCGACCGGCACGCGATCAAAGTGGCCATAGGTGGTCTCGCCGCCATTCGTGACGGTCTCACCGGCCTGGCCCTTGATCATGGCCTCGATCTGCGCGGGCGAGTGTAGCGCCATGGGGCATCAACTCTCCTCGACGAAGAGCTTCACGGTCAGGTCGTCCGCGGCCACGTACGTCGGTGTCCCGGACGTGAAGAGCTGCCCAAATAGCGACGTGGCAGCCGGGACGTACGGCATGTTGAGATTCGACTTTGTCGCCACGGAGTTACTCGGCCCGCCGGCGTAGTCGCCCGCCGCGAAATCGATGTGCCCGATCGAATTCAGCACGTCGGCGTCGCTCGGATCGAAAGCCGCCTGATCCGCCGACGCGGTGAACGTCACGTCGAAGAGCGCCAGCTTGAGCGGAGCGTCCTGATTGCCCTCGTCGACAATCACCGCGCCGACGATTCGCCCGCCCTGCCCGTCTGACCCGCCGGCGAATGGGAACTCCAGGAGGCCGCCGACCGCGTCCCCTGCTGCGTAAATCGCGGTCGAGATGGTCGGCGTGACCTCGATGACCTTCATCATTCCTCCCCGTCTTCACCGCCGGGCTCGTCCTCGACGAGCGCATCGAGCGCATCGAGGATCTGCCCCGCCAAGGCCTCCCCGATGCTCTTGAGGGCGACCAGTTCCTCCTCGGTTCCGGGAACTTCGTCGAGGCGATGGATCTCGGCCTTTCGTAGATGTTTGGCGCCGGGAAATCCATCCGGGATGGCCCCCTCGCCGCCGCCATCCTGACCGTCGTACGGCACGGCGCGGTTGCTGAATATCAGCTCGCGCCCGAACGTCGCGCCCACTGTCTGCTTGGTCCGGACCGGCAATGCCTCGCCTTCCTCGCCACGCACGCGAGCGAGCATCCAGACCTCGGCTGTCTCGTTTTTCGATGCCACGATTTCACCTCGCATGTTGACTGGACTCACCGGGAGAGGGGAGGAGCCCCGAAGGGCCCTCCCCAACCGATTTCCGGCGAATCACTTGGTTTAAGTGACGTCCGCGTCCTGAACGGCCGAGAAAGCCGCCGGATGACGCACGGCGATGCCGGCCATCTGGAAGGACGTGAGTTCGATCACACCCTGCTTCTTCAGGCGGTACGGATCGACCACGAGCTCGTAGGCGCCCCAGTAACCGACCATGAGCTGCGACCACACGCCGAAGAACACGGCGTGCAGGTTCGTGCCCGTGCCCTTGGTCAAACCGGAAGGAACCTGCGTCGAGACGTGAGCCGGGTATCCGTTCACCTCACCCTCCATGCCACCCGTCCACACCGGACGACCGTTCGAGGTAGCGAACTCCTCGGTCTTCTTGAGCTTGCCCCGCACGCCCGGAGTCGTCAGATACGCCATCGACCCGATGTCCGCGTTGGCCGTAGCCACGTCGGTCTCGAGATCGACCATGTGCGCGTAGGTCGGAGCTCCTCCGTTCGTGCCGATCGCCACATCCCCGATCCCGGTCGTCTGCCGCACACCGGTCGGTTGGTTGCTGGCGCCCGATCCGTTGATCGCCGCCAAGTCGATGCCCAGCGCGGTGATCAGCGCCAGATCCATCTTCACAAGGTTGTCGACGTCGACGACGCCTTCGGACAGGAGTTGGCGGCTGTACGCCGTGCTGCTCTGCCCGGTCTTGGGATCCAGCGCGACCTGCGTGAACGTCATGTCGCTGTCGGCCACGTCGGATGCGGGATCCTCCGCAACCCAAGTGAACGTCCCAGCCGCGTTCTGCTTCGGGAATTTGACCGGACCCCGGAGCCCCGTGAGGATCGTCGCACCGAGTTGCGCGACCTTCATGCGCGCCCGCAGAAGATCGATGAAGTCACCGGCCTCCGTGAACACGATATCTCCGCCGGCCGCTGCCGTGCCGGTATCGAGCGCGGCCTGCATGTCGTTGATCTGGGTGATCAGCCGCTCACGCGTGGCGA
This sequence comes from Longimicrobiales bacterium, assembly GCA_965248195.1. Taxonomy (GTDB): domain Bacteria; phylum Gemmatimonadota; class Gemmatimonadetes; order Longimicrobiales; family Gaopeijiaceae; genus UBA822. The sequence continues at coordinate 557,121 of CBDFIQ010000002.1, forward strand.
ATGGTAGATGTCGGTCGCCTTCGACCGCGGCACGCATTCGCTGCAATCCCACGTGGGTTACCGGCACTCGATCGGACGCGACCGCCGGGCGCCGTGCCGGGAAGAAAAATCCGCCGTGGTCTGTGTACCCCTTCGGCAAATTCTTCCGGATCTCATCGGAGACGTCACGCTCGAAGCCCACCCACGGCGTGCCCTCCAACTGATGGTTCACCGAGCCCATGATCGCCCGGGTGAGCGAGTACAGCCCCACCTCCCGCTCGGTAAGATGGACGCCCGGAGCCGTCATCGCTTCCAGGCTCGCCTCTGCCTCGGCGCGGACGATCTCCGCCGCCTGGTCGGTCGTCACACCGGTCTCCAAAAAGCCCTGGATCCGGTTGCCGATCTTGTGCTCTCGGCACATTGCGATAATGCCGCTGATCCTTTCCTGCTCCGCAGCGCGGTCTTCGCCGGCGCGAATCTCAGCGGGCGTCTCTAGCGTTGCGACTCCGCCATCTCCGGCCCCGTCTTGGGCCGCCGCGTCTCCTGGCTTCACGGTTTCCTCCTGGCCGCTTGGGGCCGTTGGATCCGGGGTAGTTGAGTCTTCGGCCGACGCGTCCCCGTCCGCATCGTCAGTCTTCGGTTTTCCGATCATGTCCAGCACAATTGCCTCGCGTGCCTCTTCCGCTAGCACAGCGAGATCACCGAGTGAGAGCACAGGAGCGTCGGGAGCGGGCAGGATCCCCGAATGGATTCCTGTGGCCGCGATGTCGACTCCGTCGTCCGCCTCCGCACGTGACCCGCGTAGCGCACTCGACTCGACGCCGAGCTCGCCCAGCACCTCCTCGAGCGTCCCGAGTCGGTCCACCATGCCAGCGTCGAGAGCTTGCGTCGCCGTGAGCACCGCGCCCTCGCCGTACCCGTTCCGCACACGCTTCTCGTCGACGCCCCGGGCTCGTGCGACCGCTTCAACGAACATGCCGTAGAACTCGTCGACTCGGCCTTGCATATGCTTCTCGGCAGCCTCGGAGAGAGGCTCGTGCGGGTTGCCCTCGGCCTTGTATTTGCCAGCCTTCACGATCGTGCGGGTGATGCCGGCCTCGGCCTCGGCCTTCGAGACCTCGGTGTGCATCGCGAGGACCCCGATCGCGCCGGCCAAACCCGACGGCGTGATCACGATCTCGTCCGCATTGACTGCCACCCAATAGGCGGCGGAAGCGATCACGCCATCCACCGCGGCGATGATCCTCTTCTTGCCGCGCGCCTCGAAGATGCGAGTCGAGAGCTCCTCGACGCCTTGCACGCTGCCCCCTGGAGAATCGACGTGGATCACGATCGCGCCGATGTCATCGTTCGCCATCGCTTCGTCGAAGGAGTCTCCGAATCCCTCAAGCGATGTGCCGCCCGAGAAGCGCGTCATTGAGTCCATGCGAGGAGCGAGCACCCCAAAGAGCGGGAGCACCGCGATGCTTCCCCCGGTCGGCTTGATGTGGTCATGGCGCCGCGCAGTGATGTCTTGCATCTCTTCATCGCTGATCTCGCCGCCCTCGAGCCGGAGGTTCAGGATATCGATGATTTCCTGCGCTTTGCCCGACTCGATCGCCCACGGCACCCCGCTGATGAAGCTGAGGACGCGTCTCGGCTCAATGATTCGCATCGTTGTCTCCTCCGTTGAGTACGGCAGCCATGCGTGACGAATGCGCCGCGTTTCCGTTCGCCCTCGGTCCGTCCTCGTCCATCGCGAGAAGCGCGTTCGTGAGAGCGTCCTCTCGGGAGTTAGGGCCGAGCCGGACGCCCTTGCGCTTCGCGAGCTCCTCCTCGCGTGCCAGCTCGTCAAGCACGTCGCCGAAGTCACGGCCCTGCTCAGCAGCGAGACGGGTGCGCGAATCGAGTCCGAGTTCGAGCGAGAGTTCGCTAGCCTTGCCGTCCTTGAGCGGATCGATGTTCGGGAAGCCGCGGCCCTGCCAGTCGTGACGTTCGAGAGCTGCTCGATCGCGTACCGGTAAGTCGATCGCGCGCATGGTGAGCGCCCACTTCAGCCACCATCGGAACACCGGATCATGGACATGCGTCCACGTCCGACGCTGGAGCCGCCGGTAGATATCCCGCTCTTGGAGCGAACCGTGGCGGATCGAACTGAAGTTCACGTCACGGAGATCACCAGTCAGGCTGTGGTACGAGGTTTTCAGGCCCGCGGCGATCGTGTGCAGGATGATTTTATTGAATTCCCCGAACGCCCCGTTCGGGTGCGTGGGGTCGAAGAAATTGGCTTTCAGTCCAGGCGGCAGCGTGTCGAAGACCCCAGGCTCCATGTCCCAGGTGAAGTCGGTCACACCGTGGGGTAGATCCGGGTCCGGGACCATGCTCGCGTCGTCGTATTCGAACACGCCGCTCTTCGAAGCCGCGATCCTCGATGCGATGAGTTCCGCCTCCTGGAGCGCCGAGAGCATCTGCGCATCCATGAGAATCGGAGCGAGCCACGAGACGCCGCGCGTTTGCCCCGGCCGGCGAATCTGATACCGGTGGATGATCTGCTCGGCGGGGATGCGTACGCGCTGGCGCCGAAAACTTCCCTGGAAGTCGAACGGATGCGCGTCCCACATCCAGTAGGCGACGGGGCGACCCCACTGGTCTATCTCGACGCCCATGCGGATCTCGTTCGTACCCTTGCCGGCCGGCCGGTTGAACTCCTCGTCGAGCTGATCAGCGTCGAGGAGTTGAACGGCGAACCCGAATTCGTTGTTAAAGCCGGGCAACATCCGGAGAATCCCTTCGCCGTCCATCGCCTCGGTCTGCAGCACGAGCTCCGAGATCCCCTGCCACGACAACCGCCCATCCGCCGAGGAGGATCTCGGATCACCCCAACGACGCCACGCCTCTTCAATCTTCTTAGCCGCGCCCTCATCGAGTTCGCCGTCGAAACCGAGCGGCTGAGACTGGAGCCGGATGCCGTTCGGTCCGATGATGTTGTCGGCGAGTAGATCGATGAACCGGGAGCAATGGGCGGTGTTCCGGGCCATCTCGCGGGTGCGCTTTCTTAGGGTACGGAGGTCGCCGCGCACCTCGGCGTCGGCACTCCGGATCGATGCGAGTATCCAGTCCTCGGTCAGCCGGTTCTGAACTGCCCCACGGAATGCCGTAGCCTTCGGATGCGCCCGCGTGCTACGGTACATCCTGCGAGTCGCCTCACGAAACGGATTAACCATCATCAGGCTTCCGGTGCCGCAAACTGTAAACTCCGTCTTTCATCACGCCGTACATCCATTCCCAACCCGTGAAAGACAGGAGGAGGACGCCGCCCGAGAAGATCCAGGCCTCGACGCTCGTGAGGCGGGCAATGCCCCACGTGACCAACGCCCAGCCGCCGAGCCAGGCGATCGAGACCGCGATCTCGGCCCACATGGTACAGGCGGTCCGTAACGCATTACGAAATCGCCCCACAACTCACCTTCCGTTTTGAGAACTGGCCTTGCTTGCGAGCGAACGCGACGCGGGCCCGGTATACGCCCTGGCCCTTCGTGAGCATGCCCATGTCGGTGAACTCGACCCGGCGACCACTGACCTGAGTCACGGAGTGCGGGTTCAGCGTAAGCTCTTCGATGGCTGCGTTGAGCTGGCCGAGCACCTTCTCGTCGTGCGTCAGCTCGCCGAGCTGGAGCTCGGATCGATAAATCTCGAAGCGATCGGTGCCCTTCTCGACGTAACCGACCATGACGTAGGTGCCGGGAAGTAAGTCTACCGTGGCAGCCTTGGCCTCGCGGACCTCGTAGTAGTCGCCGCTCGAGGAGGTCGCGGCCGTGACAGCGGCGATCGCGGAGGGGCCGTGGAACTCGTACTTGAGGGTGTAGCCGTCAGACGGCGGCCCGTCGGAGTAGGTTCGGTCCCACTCCCAGTTCGCCCCGATGACGAGGGTTTTCGGCTCTGATGTTGGAGGCGTTGGCGCCAAGGCACAGTCCCTTGTGGGGTCTTAACCCTCTCTGCCAACGTACGTGAGACACGGAGCACGCAAAGAATTAGAGTAGGGCGAAGGCAGAGAAAACGAACATGTTGGGACTGCGAGAGAGAATGGAAGAGAATGGTAGTGCCCCTGGAATCGGGGAGGCCAAGCGAAGCGCGGCAGCTCCTGCGGACCCGGAGGTAGTAGATAGGCCGCTACGCCGGCGGTTCAGTCCATCGTACAAGCTGCGGATCGTCGAAGAAGCGGACCGGTGCACCGAGCCCGGCGAGGTGGGTCAGCTCCTGCGGCGCGAGGGCCTGTACTCGTCGCACCTGACGACGTGGCGCAAGGCGGCGCATAGCGGGTCGCTGAAGGCCCTGTCGAAGAAACGCGGCCGCAAGCCGGAGCGGAATCCGCTGGATGAGAAGGTACGCAAGCTGGAGCGGCAAAACGCACGGCTCGAGAATGAGCTCAGGAAGGCACACCTGATCATCGACGTGCAGGGAAAAGTTGCGGGGCTGCTGGGGATAAGCCTCGACGACGGGACGAACTCTTGAAGGCGGCCGATGAGCTGGCTAAGCACGTCGGTGTAAAACCGGCGTGCGCGGCTCTCGAGGTCTCCCGATCGACGTTCTACCGTCGTCGAGGCCCATCGACCGGGCAACGGCAGCCCCGCCCGACGCCCGCCCGGGCATTGAGCGAGACGGAACGAGGCGAGGTCTTCGACACGCTGTGTTCGGAGCGGTTCGTGGACCGCTCACCCGCCGAGGTGGTGGCCACGCTGCTCGACGAAGAGGTCTACCTGTGCAGCGAACGCACGATGTATCGTGTTCTGGCCTCCGAGGTGCCGGTTCAGGAACGCCGGGCGCAGCGCACCCATCCCGAGTACAAGAAGCCCGAGTTGATGGCCACGGCGCCGAACCAGGTGTGGTCCTGGGATATCACGCGGCTACTCGGGCCGAAGAAGTGGAGCTATTACTACCTCTACGTCATCATGGACATCTACAGCCGCTACGTCGTGGGCTGGATGGTGGCGGACCGGGAGAACTCGGCCCTGGCCGGCCGGTTGATCCAGCAGAGCTGCCTGAAGCATGGCGTCCAGCCCCGGGTCCTGACCCTGCACTCGGATCGGGGAGCTCCAATGACGAGCCAATGCACCGCTCAACTTCTCGCTGACCTCGGCGTGACTCGCTCGTTGAGCCGGCCTCAGGTGTCGGATGACAACCCGTTTTCCGAGGCTCAGTTCAAAACCTTGAAGTACCATCCCTCGTTTCCCGGGCGGTTCGGGGATCAGGGCCAGGCCAAGACGTTGTGTCGATCGTTCTTCCGCTGGTACAATGCCGAGCACCGCCATGGCGGTATCTCGATGCTAACCCCCGAGCAGGTCCACTTCGGGAACGCCGATCAGGTCATTGCCGGCAGGAAATCCGTGCTCCGCGAAGCATGGGCCGCTCATCCCGAACGCTTCGTCACAGGTGTGCCGAAGCCCAAACCGCTCCCGGAGGCCGTCTACATCAATCCTCCCATCCCTTCCCTCACCACACAGGATATTGCTCTCTAATTAATCCCGTAGAGTGTCCCATTGTCGTTGACAGGTTCCGTAACGGATTCACCCACTAAGGAACGGTATGTGCAACACTCGCCCTGCGTAATTGGCGTTTTCGCCACTGGCGTTTTCGCCACGGGCGTTTTCGCCAGGTTAGGCTGCGTCCGTGAAGCTGTCTGGGCTCGAGTGGTAGAGCTCGTTGAGCGCCTTCTGAGGAGGGAGTTTGCTATCCATCATATCCCGAATCCGCTCGGCATAATGACGGACGGTGCGGGGCGAAATCGTCTCATCGTCGTGGTGGCGATGTTTCAGTTGCGCCGCGGCCTTGGTGTACGACAAATGATCCCGGCCCACGAGCACAACGACCTCCCGCTCTCGTAGTGTGAGCCGAGTCTCGCGCTGCGCCATGGTTCTCAGCCGCCGCTTGCGTTCGATGGCGTCTGGTAGTTGAAGCATACTACTGCGTCCTCCTTGTAGCGTTCTCCGATGCAGTTGAGGGTTTCGTCGTCGTAGAACTCCGAGCTATCTGGCCGGGCCACGCCGTTGATATGGGGCAGGGACCTCGGGCTCACGCCGAGCCACTCGCACAGCCTCGTGAAATCTCGTGTCAGGTGCTCGAAGCGGCCGACCCAATCGGCACCGCGTGCGAACTGGACCTGCGGAGCCGTCACGTCGAGGGCGTACCGCGTCCCCTTGTAAAGCGTCGGGGGCCGACCGCAGGGATGCAGCATTCCGCTGGCCACCCAGTCGCGAAATCCAGCGGGCGTGATCTCGCGCTTACGATGCATAAACGCGTAGATCGAGACGGCGCGGTCCCACGGGTCTCTCACGAATGTGAAAACCTGGAGAGCCGCTCGGCGTCGGCTCCGGAGCTCGGCCAGCGTGAGGTGGATCTCGTGCATCGAAAGGCCGAGAGCCGCCCGCACGGCCTGACCGCCGGTACGGGGGACGTGAGCGAACACGGCCGACCTCACTTCTTCCACCCCGTGGCCCAGTTCTTTTTACGAGGGGGTGCCGGACGTGCGACCGCCGTCTCGTCGGCGCCCTCCTCGATGGGCTCCCGCAAGTCGTCGGCCATCTTGCCGAGCCGGTTCACCAACGGGTCGCCCAGCGCGTAGAGCGCCGCGAGCGCATAGACCTCGAGGTCGATCGCCTCGTTTCGGTCGCGGTTCTGGACGAACGCGTAGACGAACTTCCTACCCTGGCGGACTTTCTTGCGGGTCTCAGCACCGAATTGGGCGAAATACTCCGCGTCCGCGCCCGTCTTCGTCGGCCCACAAAAGTGCATGTAGCCGGGTCCGCCGGGCTCCTCGCGGGAAGCGGTCAGAGCGAGCCGGCGGAAGATGATCGTCTTAAAGGCATGAGTGTTGATCGTCCAGGGTTTCACGCGAAACCGGTTCGGGCGCTTCGCACGTTGGAGCGCTTCCCGGACCCGGGAGTCCGCACCCTTCGACGCGTAGATACCCCGGCCTTCCTTGCCACGGATGAACCGGAACACGCGATCCTGCAAATAACCGGAGTCGATCATAGTCGCGCGAATCCGGAGATCACGGCCGGACTCGTGACGGTACGTCTTCGTGAGCATGTGCTCGAGTTCCTGCCATACCTCGTCCTGCTCCGGATCGCCATGCAGTCGCTCGTGGGTAATCAGCCACGACTCTTCGCGGTCGCCCCAGCCCTTCACGGCCACCTCGAGCCGGTCGTCCTGGACGTCGACGGACGCGGTGAGGACGCCGACGCCGTTCGGGATCTCGGCCGGGTACTTCTTCGCCGTACTCGCCAACTCGGTCGGCTCGAACGCCTGGTCGCGCTCCTCCCACGGCTCGCCGAGCTGCAGGTTGATGAACGTCTTCAACTCTTCCGGGCTGCGCTTCTTCTCGAGCCACAGCGCCGCGAGCTCCGCCCACGTCACCCACGGCGAATACAGCGCTGAGATGTGGAAGCCGGCGAAGAGGCCCTTGGGGTTCGTCGTGCGCCACTCACCGTCTTCGAGCATCCGGCGCTTCGCCGTCTCGTCTATGATCGCTCCGCAATCCTTGCACACGTAGCAGGCCGTCTCGGGGCGGTACACTTTCTCGCCGTCGACCTCGTCACTCTCCCACGTCACGTTCTTCCAGACGAGGATCTGACGGTGGTCGCAATGTGGGCACGGCACGAAGTACCGCCTCCTATCCGACGCGAGCCACTCCGGCCATATGCGGCTCGTCTCGAGGTCGCCAGGCGAAGAGACGAGCAAGACCTTGCGGTTCCAGAAGTTGCGGGTGCGCTGGATGCCGAGGCTCAACGGGTCGCCCTCCGTGCCGGCCGAAGCCGGGTAGCGGTCGATCTCGTCGCCAAGGAAATCGCGGATCGGATCCGACGACAGATCGGCCGCCGAGTTCGCGCCTACGATCGTCAGGAGGCCGCCCGGGTAAGTCTTCTGGAGCGTCGTGTTGCCCGAGTCGCGGGTCCTCGCGTCCGCCACCTTACCGCGCAGTGCCTTCGAGTCGCGGAGCATCGGAGCCAGCCGCGTCTTGCTCCATCCCTGCGCCTTCTTGAGCGTCGGCTGTACCACCATCGTCGGGCCCGGGTCCTTGTGGATCCGCGAGCCCAGGTAGTTCATCACGACCTCGGTCTTGCCAACCTGCGAAGCCGAAGCCCACACGACCTTCCGCACCAACGGATCTCCGAGCGTGTTCATGATCTCGCGCAGGTACGGAGCACGGCTCGTGCGCCATGGCCCCGGCTCTGGACACGACTCAGGCGAGAGGACGCGGTACCGGTCCGCCCATTCGGAGACCGTCATCCGGACTGGCGGCTGGATCCGCGCACGCATCTCCTCGGCGGCGGCGGAATGTGCTCGGGCCCTGGAGTCGGCGACGACGCTCATGCGGCTGGCTCCACCTGATCCACGATGCGCTTGGCCAGCTTGGGCCCGATGCCCCTCACCTGCGTCACGTCATCGAGCGCCCCGAGATCGATGAACGTATGGATCCCCGCGGCGACCAGCGCGCGGTAGCCCGGAAAGTCCTCGGGCAGCGGCTCTGCGACAGTTCCCTCGAGCTCAATGGAGTCGGCTACGCTCGCCATATCCCGGAGGAGCTCCTCGCTGCAAGTTCGCATCGCTTCGGTGCCCTCGGCCGGTGACGTGATACCCACCATCCGGGGTCCCCACGACCCCGGCACCGAGAGTAACGCCGCTCGGAACGCATCTGCTATCTTCCCGACAACCGTTCGATGGTCACCGATGTCGATGAGCTCGCCCTCCGCTTTGGCCACTTCGAGCTGCCGGCGCCTGACCTCGAGTCGCTCCTTTTCCAGCCGGGCCCGGTCGAGATCCGACTCTTCGTGGCTGATCTGCTTCCGAACTTCTCGGATGTACCACGGCACGACCTCCTCCAAATCGTAGATCCGGCCTCGACCGTTCGCCGCCGGCCGTGAAGGGATCATCCTCGCCTCGTCCAGATTGCGAATCTGGCGAGTTGTGAGACCGAGAACGGTCGCCGCAGCCCTCTGGTTCACTTCTAAGGGCACCGGAAACGGATGTGCATTGTTTCAGATCCTGTCGCTAAAGAAATTCGGTAGTCGTGCGAAACCCACCGGGCACACTCCCGGGAAGGACCCGCTCCCATCATCGGATCCCAATCGCCCGATCGAACGCACGCGTGAAGTTGGCCGCCCATACGTCGCGGACCGTGGAGCGTGCTGTCACCTCGAACTTCAACTCGGGATCGATCGACACCCGCGGCACGAGCTGGTAGAGCGCGAAGATGTCACCATTGATGCGCTGGAAGATCGTTCCGCGTCCCCCAGGCCGGCGGATCAGGAAAGCTCGTCGGCCGCGGCGGCGCTGACGGGCCTTCTCCAAGAGTGACCGGGGCCTCCATCGCTTTGGGATGATCCCCGTACCAGTCCGTGGGACATTCTCGGTCGGAACGGCGATTGAGCGCCCACGGAACGGCCTCTTCGATGTGTCGGTCTCGAACTTGGTGAAGATGTGCGAGCGACCCCTGGGACTATCGACACGGACGGTCGCCTCTGGCTTCGTTTTCGTAGTGAAGTCGCCCCGCCTGATCTTGATGCTCCGCTCGGCGAACGATCTCCTCCGGATCGTGAAGATGTCGTGGAGGCGGGAGCGCTCACGCTTCTGGAATTCGAGAGCGGTCCAGTTGATGGCCAACGACGTAGCGAACGGTAGCTGGTCGCTCTCCACGGTACGCAGGAATACGCCCACCTCGCTGTCGCGGATGTCGACCTCGATTCTCATGAGAGCCTCCTGAGCACCTCGTCAGCCATCCGCGGGTATCCCCAACTGGAGCAAGCGACGCTTTTCTTGCGCAGCGACCATGTGGGTCGCCGCCGAGTCCCGAAGGGCTCTCGTGTATTCCCGGGTGAACAGTTCATACGCCTTCGCTGGATTGCGGCTGTAGGTCTGTTCCTTGAACGACAGCGGACCACCAAGCCTACCCACGGCCTGCCTAGCCTCCTCGGAGAGCGCGTCCCATGCCTCAACCCAACCATCCGGGACGTGTGGCGGTGTGTATCGCTGGATGAGGCCGACGACCTGGTCCCACTCTCGCCCGGATCTAGCCTCGAGGAACTTCACCGGTGGAGGGAAGAACTCGGCCGAACTCCACACGCTCATCGCTGCCTCGTGGAACTCCTCCGTCGTGAGACGTGGGCCGAGGAAGCGGTAGTACATCGCGAGCTGCTCAGTGCCGGGCGGTCTGGCGCAGCGCTCGCTAATCGCGCTCATCGCCTTCTTGAAGTGCTCCCAATCGATCACAGGCCAGTTTGCCTCTTGAGTGCGTTGTCCATGTCTTGGTCGAATTTCTCGGCGTCGAACCCGGTAGGGCCTCGTTGTCCACCAGCCTTCGGCGGTCGTTCGTAAGATTGCTGGATCCGGATGTGGAGCTTCGTTCGCAGGTTCCGGATGTCACCGATGGAGTTTTTCATGCTCCCCTCGTCCTGGCCGAGCAACTCGTTGAACGCGGTCGCCAACAGTCCAGACTGCTCGTCGGGTGGTACGTGTGATCCGTCGGGTGTTCTCCAGGGCGTCTGGTCGAGGCCATTCCGCCAGCCGGCCAGGGTCTGGACATAGCCGACCTGTCGTGACTTGGGCACGCTCTGGGTGAGGTAACTACGGAGGCTCCCCCGGCAGCCAGTGAAGAGTTCGTCGTAGGTCTCGAGTAGCGCCTCGATAGCGTGTGGAAGTTTCACGTCGCGTGCGCCCGCGTCTTCTTCTTCGTCTTCGTCTTTCTTCGTCCTACTACTACTACGCAGGCTTTGGTCCGCATGTGTGCCGGGTAGAGAGCCTGTATGGTCCGCAAACTCACTTTGCTGGTCCGCACCTGTGCGGTGTAAAGCTTTAGCCCGTATCTCTGCGGTGTATAATTCGGCCTTTAGTCCGCAAATATCCGGTGTAGAACGGCTCCCACACCACTCGAAGACTGGTGAGCCACGTCCTCCTGGACTCTTTGTCACGTAACCGTGGACCTCGAGGAGGCGGACGTGACGGGCAATCGTGTCACCACTCGGAGCGCCGTGGAGGATGCCGGCGAACTCGTCGTAGGGGATGGCTACGGGCTCCTCTTGGGAAGCCGTCGCTGCAACATGGACACCGATGATACGGGCCGTGTCGGTGAGGCGCGCATCGTAAAGGAGCTCCGCCAAGGTGGGCTGGGCTTCGGTCAAGGAGCCCCCCTTTTGCAGCCTTCTGAGACCACAGAACAGCCCACAGTCGGGTTCCACGCGATCCTCGCCGAGTACCCCGACGAAGAAGCCGTCCACGTGATCGCCGGTCGGAGGAAAGGCAAGGACTGGTACCGGGATGGGCGGGTCATTTGACCCGCACGCACCCGGGTGGCGTGCGGCGATGACCACAACAACTACCTTAGACAGGAAGGCAGACCAATGACGGAGGCTACGATGGACCTGATCGGGAAAGAGGCTCTGGCGGTAGTGATCGAGGCGATCGCCATCGGCGGCAGGAACGCGGAGGAGGCGGCCGAGAAACTCTGGCCTGCCTTCAAGGGAGCCGTGGCGGGAGCGCTGGAGGAGCTCGACGACGATCAGGCCGAGGGCATTGCGAACTGGCGCGAAGAGCGCCACGCCGACAAGGGATGAGCACCAGCCAGAAGACCCAGGCCGAACAAATGGACTTGCTCCGCGTGAGGATCGCCCAGTCGGAACTCTCGGCTCGGCGGTTCGCGGTGGACGTGCTCCATCGAGACGAGCGGACGATGAGACGCTGGCTCTCTGGAGAGTCGCCGATCCCAGCCGTTGTGCTTGACTGGCTCGAGTATCCCGAAAAAGCGCCCTGGCCGTTGTAGTTCTCCGGCGCGTGACCACATCTATACCTGGGAACATCACTTCCGCAGTCTCATTCCGGGCCCCTCCGGCTCCTGCCACTCGCCACTCTCCAGCAGCTCCAGCGCCCGCCTGGCGATCGCTTCGAAATGCCTGGTACGGTGCCTGAGATCCCGTATCGCTTCTAGCCAGTCCATCAGCTCGTCATGCCTCCCGTGCGGACAGCCCGTCAGCAGCTGCCGCGCTATACGCTCTAGCTCGCGTGGCACCAGAGGCTGATGGCTCATTCACTCGCTCCCCTTCGGTTCATATCACAGAGCCCCCAAGAGCCTTGCAGCGTCAGCGACCATTGAGAACTCCTCGTCGGTCCCCCCATAGTCCGGATGCGTTCGCTTCGCTGCCTTGCGGTACGCGGCTTTCGGATCGGCCTGCACGTCCTCCAATGAGAGCCCCGACACACGAACCAATACCGACTCCGGACTCTCCGCGGACGTCTTCGCCGGGATCTGTAGCCAGCCCGTGTACTGCTGGCCGGTCTTCGTGATTCCGTACCGTTCGAGCCGGCGGAGATCCTCGAGGCCCTTGGCGATGGCCCTGAGGTTCCCCTTCCACTCTGTGAAAGTGTCGCACGGGTACGAAAGCGGGCCGTGCTTCGAATCGAACGAGAGGATGATGCCCGGATGCTCCGGCGAGGCCGTCGCCTTGATCCAGCCGTCTTTGCGGATGTGGCGACGCTCGACGGCCATCTGCAGCACGACGCTCTCGGCGTCGAGTTGCCCGAGCTCCTGATCCAGCAGAGACATTGTGGCGTCCCAGTCTACGCCCTGGACGGTGCTGCCCCTCCATCGGTCGCTCTGCTTCCGAAACGGATGCTGCCGGCGCTCCCCCGTCATCGGGCCCGGCCATCGCTCGATCGGTACAACTTTCCAGTCCATTAGACTCCCTTTTGTTTAGTTGGGTCGACGCTTCCCGCGGCGCTCCCCCATCCGACCGGGTGCCGTCGCTTCTCGTCTCGAGCCACCTTCTCTCTCTCAACTGGCCGACTCATGGAAAGCGCCTCCCGATCCACTCGATCACCCGCACCGTCACCGCATTCCCCATCATCCTGTAGCGTGGGCCGTCCGCGAGTCCTTCCGTCCAACCGTCAGGGAAGCCTTGTAGTCGTTCGCATTCGGTTGGGGTCAGCCGGCGGGGTACGGCAGCCAGGACGGCACCAGCACCTACGCCAGCCCTACCACCATTGGGAGTGAGTAGGGCGTTCGCCTTGCCATCATCACCGAGTTCGGCCTGGGGTGTGCCGTTACGACCACGCACGGCCAGACTCTGCGGCTCCAGCGGAACCACGCCCGCTGTGTCACCCTGCCCGTTGAGCGTGTTCGCGTAGTCGGCCTCCTCCCATCGCTCGTGATCCTTGGGGTCGTGGGCCTTTTGGGCTTTGCGGTAGACGGCCGGTTCCTTCGTTGCCCCGAGCGCGGGGCACAGTTCGTCCAAAGGGTTCATGGACTGGTGCGAGGACGCTTTCGGGTGGAAGGCGAGAATTGGTCCGCTCGTGTGACGCTCCATCCCTGGGCGCACCGTGCCCACGTCCGCGTTTACTTGGATGTCGCTGCCGTTCTGGTGGATGACGCTCGGGTCTAGGTCGTTTCGTTGTCCGCCCTCGCCGCCAGCGCGCCCGCCAATGCTTCCGGCAACCTCTTTCCCCGTCGTTCGGCTCGGCGCAAAATCCCCGAACACGCCTTCGGGCTCAAGAAGTATTTCGAGGGGACAGAGTCCTCCAGCACGTCCGACAATGAACACACGGCGGCGGCGCTGGGCCACTCCGAAAAACTGTGAGTCACACACGCGCCACGAGACACCGCGACTGGGTCCGATGGCGAACCCAGCGTTGCGCCACCCGCCTTCTGGGACGGCTGGCCGCCAGCCTGTGAATCCCTCCAGGCATACGGCGAAATCTTCGCCTTGCTCGGAAGACAACAGACCAGGGACGTTCTCAAAGAGAACCCAACGGGGAGCGAGCTCATCAAGGATGCGTATTGCCTCGAGGAACAGCCCGGATCGGTCGTCAGCCAGGCCCTTACGCTTTCCAGCCACACTGAGACCCTGGCAAGGGCTTCCGAAGGTGATGCAGTCCACGGGAAAGAGATTTGCGACTCCGACATTCCTCACGTCCTCATATTTTGGGACATCCGGCCAATGGTGTCGGAGCACTTGGCGGCACTGCTTGTCGATTTCCACCTGCCATGCGCACGTCCAGCCCGCGCGGTCCATTCCGAGGTCAAACCCGCCCACGCCAGAGAATAGCGAACCGTAGGTGGGCGTCATGCGCTCACCCTCACAGAGGCGTTATCGTCTCCGGCACCACCCTTGCGTGTTATGACATATGTCGGTATATTTAGTGTACGGTCAAGGCAGTCCCGCCATACCGAGACAGGAGGCCACCAGTGACTTTCGAGATTTTCATCGCCAACGCGGACGCCGGTCGGGTTGCCCAGATCGGGCAGCGCCTTGGGCTGTCTGGCACGATCATCCGTGATGCACTCGGGTTCGGAGAGTGGGGCGTAGAGCCCACGATCATCGCACGGATCGGGCAGACATCGAGCGAGCGAGCCATGGACTTCGTTGACGGGGTCTTCGCGGCATTTCCGAACGAGAAAGCGGTTTGGGTTGAATGCGAAGACTTCGAGGAACTCTGGTACCGGGAGGGCGGGGGCGGTTGACCCGCCTCCCGGGCCAGGCCAGGAACAGACCACGTAGTGTCCGACGGATACTCTGACAGCCCAGGAGACACCATGACGGAGGTGACGATGGAGACCACTAGACACAAGGCCCTCGGGCGACTGCTCACGCAGCTCGGGCCAGCCGCGCGCCGAATAGACCAGGGAGAGGACCCCGATGTAGTGGCCGAAGAGATCTGGCCCGACTTTGTTGACGCAGTTCGGAAGGCACGCGGTGAGCTCGCTGAGCGGCGAAGTGAGGGGCTTGAGCAGTGGCGCAAGGCCCGGCACTCGGAATGACGACGGAGGTGCCACGGACCCGGGAGGAATGGAGGGATCTACTCCGACGCCGGATCGAGGAGTCCGGGTTATCGGCCCGGAAGTTTGCAACCGAAGTGCTACGGCGGGACGAGCGTACCATCTACCGGTGGATCCAGCTCGACAACCCAATCCCGGAGCAGGTGCGTAACTTCCTACTCGATCCGATGCCGGCCCCGTGGCCGTGAGGGTCACCCCGACGCTCACTGCTGGCTCCTTAGCCACCAGGCGCCCGCGTCGTCGAAGATCCGGTCTATGAGCTCGCGACAGGGGCCCGGGCCGGACCTACGCGAAAATGGGGCGTTGTGAAAACCGTTGACAAAGGTACCGACTTTCGGGACCGCTTCGGGCCTGTAACGACGCGATCCGCTACCCCCGCTACCGTGCGTATTAGGCGTATCTGTGCGGTTTAACGGGTTCTGTGAGGTTTCTGGGGTTGATCGACCACTTCATCGAGTATTTCTCCCCCAAACTCGAGATCCGTAGGGCCAGCGACTTCGGGATCGACAACCTGACGGGCTTCTACAGCGCAACTTTCTCACTCGAAGCCGGTGGCTCGCAGGAGGTGAGTGATCCCGAGTACCTGGCGACGGTCGACGAGTTCGCGGACTGGCTCGACGCCCGTCCGAACGTGGTGCACGTGAACAGTTTCACGCGAACCATGAAGCGTCTGAACATGAACATGCACGCCGACGATCCGGCCGAGTACGGGCTGCCGATCGAACAGGAGCTGGGTGCCCAATACCTGCTTCTCTACGAGCTGTCGCTCCCCTACGGCCTGGACGTCAACGACCAGATCGACCTGGACAAGAGCTCGCTCCGGGTGGACGTCACCTACGGCGACGTCGACGTGAAGATCGTCGAGCAAGAAGTAGCGTTGGCCGAAGCGTGGCTGGCCCGAAACGGAACGGCAACCATGCGGTCGGCGCGGGCCACGGGCACGCCGTTGATGTTCGCCAAGATCACGCGGCGCAACATCGCCTCCATGCTGCTGGGCACGGGCCTCGGGTTCATTCTGATCGCGGGCATTCTGATGATTGCGCTGAGGAGTGTGCGGCTGGGCGTGATCAGCCTGGTGCCCAACGTGCTTCCGGCGGCGATGGCCTTCGGCGTGTGGGCGATGCTCGTAGGCCAAGTCGGCTTTGCGGTATCGATCGTCGCCGGCCTGTCCATCGGAATCGTCGTGGACGACACGGTGCACTTTCTCAGCAAGTACCAGTACGCCCGCCGCACGAAAGATGCGTCTGATGCGGTGCGGTACGCTTTCCGGATGGTCGGGCCCGCCATCCTGGGCACCACGCTGATCGTGTCCGTCGGTTTCGCGATGCTCGGACTGAGCACATTCCGCGTGACCTCCTACATGGGCCTGCTCACCTCGCTCACTGTGGTGTGCGCCCTGGTGGTTGATTTCCTACTCCTCCCGGCGATCCTGCTCACGTTCGACCGCCGTGCAGTGAAGTACCCCGTTCCGAACGCTGCCCTCGTGGGCGCCGTGTCCGGCGCGGACTGATCTCCCTGATGACAACGAACCCCCAATTGAGAGGATGACGAACGATGAAGACGACAATAATTCGCATCGCGATGTCGGCCTTTTGCATGGCCACCGCGATGATCAAGGCCGCAGACGGTGCGGGCCCTCAGGATTCGGCACGCAGCTCTCGTAGCCGTCGCTGACCGATCTCCCCGATAACGACGAAACCCTAAAAGAGGATGACGAACGATGAATACGACGAGAAAGACGAAAATGATGCGGACGGCGATGTCGGCCGTCGTGATGGCGGCGGCGACGATCACCCTCGCGGACGACGCGCGAGCTCAGCTTTCCGCAGACGTACAGGGTCGCGCGATCGCCGAGGAAGCCGACCGGCGCGACTACGGCTGGGGCGACAATTCCACCACGATGCGCATGGTGCTGCGCAACCGGAACGGCGACGAGAGCGTGCGTGAGATGCGCAGGCGGGCCCTCGAGACGGAGGAGGCCGGCGCCGGCGACAAGAGCGTGATCACGTTCGACGCGCCGCGTGACGTGGCCGGCACGTCGCTCCTATCCCACACGAAGATTTTGGATCCGGACGACCAGTGGCTCTTCCTACCGGCCCTGAAGCGCGTGAAGCGCATCTCCTCGGCCAACAAGTCCGGGCCGTTCGTGGGTAGCGAGTTCGCCTATGAGGATCTCGTCTCCCAGGAGGTCGACAAGTACGACTACCGCTTCGTGGGCGAGGAGGCATGCGGCGATCTGGACTGTTACGTGGTTGAGCGCCTGCCGCTGTACGAGAACTCGGGTTACACGAAGCAGATCGTGTGGTGGGACAGGGACGAGTACCGCGTGCAGCGCATCGATTTCTACGATCGCAAGGATACCCTGTTGAAGACGCTCACCTACCACGATTATGAGCAGTACCTCGGCCAGTATTGGCGCCCGAACCTGATGGCGATGGAGAACCACCAGAACGGGAAGAGCACCGACTTGGTGTTCAGCGATTGGACGTTCGATAACGGGTTCGCCGACGGCGAGTTCACGCCATCGCGTCTTCGCCGCGGGAGGTAGGGGGCTGTACTCATGAAGACCCCATGGACGCGTGCCCGAATGTGGGCAACGATCGCGATATTCGCCGGGGGCGTCGCGCCCCCGGCGGCGGACGCTGTGGCCGGGCAGGAGATCAGGGGCTCGGTCTTCGTCGAGACCCGGATCTTCCCCAATGACCCGCTGTTCGCGGTGCAGAGCGACGCGGTCTTCTCCCCGTCGATCGGGCTGGCGCCAGAGTTCATCTGGTGGATGGACGGGGACGGGCTGGAGCTGCGCGTGACGCCCATGCTGCGCCTGGACGCGCACGACGCGAGTCGCACACACTTCGACTTGCGCGAGTCCAGCGCCTTATGGCTGCGCGACGGATGGACGCTCATGGCAGGTGTCGGCAAGGTATTCTGGGGCACCACCGAATCGGTGCACCTGGTCGACATCGTGAATCAGACCGACGGCGTGGAGGATATCGATGGCGAGGACAAGCTCGGCCAGCCGATGGTGAACTTCACGCTGGAGCGGGACTGGGGCGCCCTGGACCTGTTCGTGATGCCGTTCTTCCGCGAGCGCACGTTTCCCGACAGCGAGGGCCGCTTGAGCGGCCCCGCCTCGGTGCTGGACGACGCCCTCTACGAGTCCGACGTGGGGCGGTGGCGCCCGGACTTCGCGGCGCGCTGGTCCCACAGCCTGGGCGACATCGACCTCGGCGTAGCCGGGTTCTACGGCACGAGCCGTGAACCGACCCTGTTGCCCACCGAGGTCGTGAACGGCTTCGCACTGCAGCCGTACTACACGATCATCGACCAGTTCAGCGTGGACGCCCAATACACGCGGGGAGCCACGTTGTGGAAGCTCGAGGCCATGATGCGCGGCGGGCACGGAGACCGTTTCGCCGCAGGTGTCTTCGGGGTGGAGCACACTCTCTTCAGCGTGGGGCCCGGGGCGGCCGACCTGGGCCTTCTGGCCGAGGTCATGCTGGACGGGCGGGGGGACGACGCCCCCTACACAGCGTTCGACAACGACGTGTTCGTGGGTTTTCGGTGGGCGTTCAATGACGTCCAGGGCACGTCCCTCCTGGGCGGGCCGATCGTGGATCTCGAGCACGGCGAAACGATCGCGTTCATCGAGGCCGAGCGTCGCTTCGGCGAGCGCTGGATCGGAGCACTCGAGATGCGCCTGCTCCTCAATACCGACGTCACCGCACCGCTGCACACGCTGCGGCAGGACGACTTCCTGACGTTCAGCCTGAGCCGTTTCTTCTAGGGGGCATCTCGCGCACTCTAGGTGCGGCGTCTGGGACCAGCCGCCGGCGCCATCCCCTATGATGGGTATCCCTGAACTGTTAAAGTCTGCTTCCCGGTGATTTTAGGTGACACAGAGCGAGCGATCGGATGGCGGAAAGCTGCGCATGAATACCAGCGATCACGTTCAGTTGATGGACACCACGTTGCGGGACGGCGAGCAGACCCGCGACGTCTCGTTCTCCATATCGGAAAAGGTCAGTATCGCCAGCGCTTTGCTCCGCTCGCTGCGGGTCGATCGGGTCGAGGTTGCCTCGGCCGCCGTGTCCGCGGGTGAAAAAGAAGCCGTCACCCGGATCGCGGAGTGGGCGGCTTCCGAAGGCTACCTGGAGCGGGTCGAGATCCTGGGGTTCGTGGACGAGCGCCGCAGTGTGGACTGGATCGTATCTGCCGGGGGGCGCGTGATGAACCTGCTCACCAAGGGCAGCGAGCGCCACTGCCGCATGCAGTTGCGGCGAACCCTCGACCAGCATCTCGAGGACATTCGCCGCACGGTGGAGTATGCACGTGAGCAGGAGCTGAAAGTCAACGTGTACCTGGAGGACTGGTCCAACGGGTACCGCGACAGCCGCGATTACGTCTACGCCCTCGTGGAGGGACTGCGGGAAACGGGAGTCGCGCATGTCATGCTGCCCGACACGCTGGGCGTGATGACGCCAGACGAAGTCCAGGCGAGCCTGGTGGACATGATCGCGAGGTTCCCCGAACAGACGTTCGACTTTCATCCGCACAACGACTACGGGCTGGCCACCGCCAACGCCATCATGGCGGTCGAGGCGGGCATCCGTACCATCCATTGCACGGTCAATTGCCTCGGGGAGCGGGCGGGTAACGTGTCCCTCGCCGAAGTCGCGGTTGTGCTGCGTGACAAGATGGGAATGACTCTGTCGATCGACGAGACCAAGATCCTCGCCCTGAGCCGGATGGTGGAGAGCTTCTCGGGCAAGCGGGTCGCCGACAACGTGCCCGTGATCGGCGCCGACGTGTTCACCCAGACCAGCGGCATCCACGCCGATGGCGATCACAAGGGTGAATTGTATCACACGCCATTGAGCCCGGAGCGGTTCGACCGCAAGCGCAACTACGCACTCGGCAAGATGAGCGGCAAGGCGTCCCTGAAGAAGAACCTGGAGGAGCTGGGCATCAGCCTGTCGCCCAAAGACCAGGCGGAAGTGCTGAAACGGATCGTGAGCCTCGGGGATTCCAAAACCACCATCACCGTGGAGGATCTGCCGTTCCTCATCGCCGACGTGTTGGAGCGCAAGGACTTCCGCCACATCGAGTTGCTGACCTGCTCCGTCACCAGTGGGCTGGACCAAGAGTCGACGGCGAGCATCCGGGTTAAAGTGAACAATGAGGTGCACGAAGCGTCTGGATCGGGAAACGGCGGATTCGACGCTTTCATCGACGCGATCCGCAAAGTGTTCCCCCGCCAGTTCGAATTCCCGGAGCTGGTGGACTACGAGGTGCGCATCGCCAAGGGCGGCAACCCCAGCGCGTTGACCGAGGCGTTCATCACCTGGCAGGACGGCCCGCGCACGATGAGAACACGCGGCGTCAACGCCAACCAGGTGCTCGCCGGTGTCGGTGCGACCCTGCGCATGCTGAACATGAAGCTGCACCAGGCGGCGGAGTCGTCCGAGCCCGAATCACTGGCGCAAGGATAGTCGACCTTGGAGCTAGTCGACGACCTCGACCCTTACGTACCCGTTCGTCCAACAGCAGTGAAACTCGAATCCGTAGGTGGGATTCCGCCCGGACTCCAGATCGTTGATCGCCTGGACCCGCACGACGTAGCTGCCCGGCTGGCTGAAGGTCACGAGGGTCGTGGCCGCACCCTCGGCGGCATCCATCCGAATCTCGGGCTCGCTGAACATGACCTCGCCCGGACCCTGATGCTTCGTCCATCCGAGCCAGGTCCCAGGCTCCGCGTGTCGAATCCACGCGGTGAGGGGCAGGGGCTCGTTCGCTTGCACGGTGTGGGGACCCGCCCATAGGCCCCTCCGTCCCTGGAGCTCCGGCCCACCCTCCTCGAGCCTCAGGAACGGCGCGGCGGCGCCCCGACCGGATGAAGTCGGCTCGTCCAAGATGTATTCGGGGAGAGTCCACCCTGGGACCACCAGCTCGTCCCCCTGGCTCGTCAGCGTCCAGACGATGTCCCTCGTGCCGAAGTCGTCCGGCACGGTGACCGAGAAGACGCACCAGTGATGCCGGTATTTGGAGGTCAGAGTCGGGTCCGGGACGGGATCGAAGTGTGTGGGCTGCGCGCCGTCATACTGAGCCGGCTCGATTCGATTCTCCGGCCCTAGCGGAATGTCGAGCGACTGCTCGGTGTTCATGTTGAAGTAGCCGAAGCAGAGCGTGTAGCTACCGTCGGGGTTCTCGAACCAGCCGTCGTAGATAGGAATGACGTTCTGGCCCCGGGGGCGCAGGGGATCTTCGTTCAGAGGGTTCTGGCCGGGAATCTGCGCGGCGAGCGGGGATGATAGGGGTAGCCCGCCAAGGAATCCCCCCACGACCAACAGGGCCCATGCGAGACGCACGTCCTTCGCGTCGATGAAACGTCTAACGACCGCGTCCAGCGACGGCTCGGTCATCGTCCGACGGTTCAGGGATCGTCTCGCGCCGCCATCCGGTTCCGCTCGGCGGATAGTCTCTCGAACTGCTCGTCGGTGAGATACGTCATTCCGAGCCATACGTGAGACATCTCGTCCACCCCACGCTGTCCGAACACTACCCATTGACGGGGATCGGGGTTGATCGGGTTATCCGCGGTGTTGTCCCAGATCGTAGTGATCAGGAGAACGGTGCCCTTCGGCAGTAGGGGCGTAATGTTGTCCTCGTACTCGTACGAGATCTGCCAGAAGTGGTTGTAGTTGTCCACCTTCACCAGCATCTCCCGCCGCCCGTCCGGGTAGATCGCTTCCAGGGACTGCTCCCTTCCGCGCATGTGCATGTGGGGCCGGAAGCTCGTGATCCTCGCAGGACCGTTCAGGACGTGGACGCCCTGCTGCGCCTTGATCGAGTGCGGAGGAATGACGATGTCGCCGGCCCAGGGCATATCGCCCCCGCGGTCTGCGGTGAACCGCTGCTCCCCGATCGTCTCGTACTCCGGTTGGTAGCCCTCCGGGTAGAGCCACACCGCGGCCGTCGTGCGCTCGTTCGCCACCTCTTCATCGATGGGGAAGTAGTGGAGGTTCCAGTTCAGCTCGCCAGAGGGCTCGATGAGCATCCCGGTGTTCGCCGGAAAGAGATCCCCGCCCTTCCCGATACCTTGCCGGCCGAGCGGCCGCGATCGCCTTTGCCCATCTTCCCCCTCGAATCCGAGCGTAACGTGCCCGTGATGAAGGACTCTCACACCCAACGGGTAGGAGCCCTTCAATTCCGTGGCCCTCACGTAACGCGGTCCGTCGATGATCCCCTCGAAGGGTGTGGTCTGGACCCACCACTGGTCCTGACCATTGGCCGCGACCGTGAGGGGGGGAGCCTCGATCACGAAGTCCGGGGGGCCGAGCTCATCCTCGAGCTGCCATTCGCTACCGTCCGGTAGCTCCGGTAGCGTCGGGAGCTTTGCGGGATCACCCTCGGGTGCACCCGCGTCGACCCAGCTCACGATGCTCTCGATCTCGGAATCGGACAGTGAGATGTCGTTCTTGTAAGCCTGGATCCCGATCGTCGGGTCCAGGTGCCAGGGGGGCATCACCCGCGCCTGCACGTTCCGTTTGATTCGCGACGCATAAGGCCGCACGTCCTCGTAGCTGAGCAACGCCATCGGCCCGATGCCGTTCGGCTGATGACATCTAACGCAGCTATCATACAGGATCGGAGCGATATCTTCCGCGAATGTGGGGCTGGATTGCGCCTGGACGACGCCTGGCTTTGCAGCGCCGATGAGGAGAACCAGGGCCAGCGCACGCATCGCCGGAACCTGCGATGGACGGAACTGGGTGCGACTCCTCATCATGACTCGCTCCTGACTCAGGTGGGCGTCCGCACGGGTGCCTCAGCCTCAAACTGTGAACTGCGTCGCTATCGCGCAATGAGATGGTGTGGGCTCGGTTTGATGATTGAACGACACACCCCGACGGCGGCCTTCGACAAAGCTGGGCATGGATAGTCAGGGTATGACCGACACGGTTCGCGAGCAAGGGAAACCGCAGTAGAAGGAGGTCCTCTAAACTTATCGTGAACCCTCACTGGCGCGGCGCGGCTCGGGTGCGCATCATGCGGGAGACGTCCGAGGCGGGTCGGGATGCGACGACTTGCTCCAGCGGGTCGACCCTCCGGCGGAGCGCGTGAGCGTGGTGATTTTCGATCCTTGGTTCAGGAGGGTTTTTATGGACCCGAAACCCGAAGTCTGCAGTCTCTGCGGGAGCGAGACTGAGGAACGCGGTCGAATCACCCGGCGGGGGCTTGTCGAGGGCAGGGGGGGCGCGCTATTTGTGGCGACCGCCGTTGTTGGCGTCCTGCTCGCCACGCCGGTGCCCGGTGCTACCCAGCATGTCAATGACCGGCCTGGATCCGAGCCTGGGGGCTGGCGCTACATCGGTGGAGACGCCGGACACACCCGATCCACGCCTCTGAATCAGATCGACGCCTCGAACTTCGCCGATCTCCAGGAGGAGTGGACTTGGAGCAATGCCAGCTTCGGGGCGACTCCCCCGCGCTCTACGCCCGTTTACGCAGGCGGGAAGTTGTTCACGGTAGCCGGGCCGCGCCGGCACGTGGTGGCGCTCGACCCCGCCACGGGAGAAACGTTATGGACGTTTAGCGAGCCCAACACCTTCCGTTGGGAGTATTCCATGCGCGCTCCTTGGGGGAAGGGGATCGCGTACGCTGAGGTGGACGGTAGGGGCGTCGTCTATATCACGACCCCGGCATTCTTCCTTCACGCCCTCGACGCGGAGACCGGCAGACCCCTCGAGGACTGGGGGACCCCGGTACCGTTGGAGGGATTTCCGCAGACCGGCGTGGTGGATCTCCTGCCCGACCTCCTGGCCGACTGGGGTCCGTGGCAGGAGTGGGACGAGCCGTATGACCCCTATTACGGGATCCCGCTGGAACTCGGTTATATCACGAGCTCTTCACCGCCGATCGTCGTGAACGGCACGGTCGTGGTGGGCAACTCGGCCGAGCAGGGCTACAACCAGACGCGGATCGAGAACGTGCCCGGCGACATTCTGGGTTACGACGCCAGGACGGGTGCGCACAAGTGGAAGTTCCACGTGATCCCGCGGCCGGGCGAGGTGGGCCACGAAACGTGGGAGAGCGACGCCTGGCAGTGGACGGGGGACGTCTCCTCTTGGGCGCCGATGTCGGCTGACCCGGAGCGCGGAATCGTCTACATCCCCACGAATCCGCCCACCATCGACTTCTACGGTGGCTTCCGGGCCGGTGACGGCCTGTTCGGCACGAGCCTCATCGCTCTCGACGTGGAGACCGGCGAGAGAGTGTGGCACTTCCAGATGGTTCACCACGACGTCTGGAACTACGACACCTCTACGGCGCCGATCCTCATGGACGTCACTGTGGACGGGGAGAGGATTCCCGGGGTGTTTCAGGCCACGAAGCAGGCGATTCTCTGGTCGTTCAATCGGGAGACGGGCGAGCCCATCTGGCCCGTCGAGGAGCGTCCGGTGCCCCAGTCGGATGTGCCGGGCGAGCAACTCTCGCGCACTCAACCGTTCCCCACGAAGCCCGTGCCATACGATCTCCACGGGTTCACGGAGGACGACCTCATCGACTTCACGCCCTCGCTGCGGGAGGAGGCCCTCGAGATCGCCTCGGATTACCGGCTCGGTCCGATCTTCAACCCGCCCGTGCACAGCGACAACCCGGAGGGATTGCGGGGCTCGATCTGGTGCCCCGGTGAGCTGGGCGGGACGAACATCTCCGGTCCCCCCGTGGCCGACCCCGAGACCGGAATCATTTATACCGTCTCACGGACGAACTGCGGCTGGCGCACCATCGTCCCGGGCATCGAGCGAGATCAGCTGCTCGAGCGACCGACGGGGGTCGGGATCGCGGACTTCGCTGTCGGCCGGGGTACACCCAGCGGCGTACCGGGTCCTCAGGGGCTGCCGTTGGAGAAGCCGCCCTACAGCCGAATCACCGCGATCGACCTCAATACCGGGGAGCACCTGTGGTGGATTCCCAACGGGGGCACGCCGAGGTTCATTCAGGAACACCCGGCGCTCCAGGGATTGGACATTCCTCCCACTGGGAATTTGGGCCACTCGGCGATGATGGTGACCCCGACCATGCTTCTCCACACGGCAATCGGCGACGACGGAAGAACCCCCTTCCTCTATGCAGTGGACAAGGCCACGGGCGAGCGCTTGGGGGGTCGGGAGACCCCGGGTCTTGTGAGGTACGGCATGATGACTTACATGCACGAGGGTCGGCAGCACATCGTCCTTCAGGCTCCGGGCGCGCTGGTCGCGCTCACCTTGCCGTGAGGTCGATGCGGCTGGTCTTGGGGGCAGGGGAAGGAGACCGGTATTCGAGAGAAAGAAGGAAGGAGGCCGGTCTTTCGAGATGAGGAAGGAAGGAGGCCCGTCTTTCGAGACGAGGAAGAAATTGATTTTGTGAACACTTCACGTGGGCAAGGCATCCATGGAAGGCAAGCGAGAGGACGGCGATATCGCCCGGAGTGAGGACACTTCCGGAGAGGAAGGCACCTCCCGAGAGGAAGGCACTTCCCGAGAGATAGAGCAGGAGTGGACCGATCTCACGAGGCGCGATTTCTTGGAGGGCAGCGGGGCCGCGTTGGTGGTCGCGGGCGTACCGAGGCTCGGGTCGGCGGAGGTGGAGGACGGGGGCGTCTCCACACAAGTGTTGGAGGCCGTTCCTCAGACGGCGATCCGCGTCACGGTCAACGGAACCGAGCACCGGATGGAGGTAGAGGACCGGTGGACGCTCAACGAATTCCTCCGGGACCACGTCGGGCTCACGGGCTCCAAAATCGGCTGCAACCGAGGCGAATGTGGTGCGTGCACGGTGCTGGTGGACGGCGAGCCGGTGTATTCGTGCAGCACGCTTGCGGTGTGGGCAGACGGTCGGAGGATCGTGACCGTGGAAGGGCTGGAGCAGGGCGGTGCCGTATCTCCGTTGCAGCAGGCCTTCATGGATCACAATGCGCCTCAATGTGGGTTCTGCACGTCGGGCCAGCTGATGACGGCGACTGCGCTGTTGGACCGTAACCCGCGGCCGACGGCGGACGAGACGCGTGAGGCGATGGTGGGCAATCTCTGCCGGTGTTCGAATTACAACGCGATCGTGGAGGCGGTGCTTGCGGCCGCCGGGACCTCGGAGTCGGGAGGCGCGCCATGAGCCCGCAACAGGCGCCTGGGCAGGTCGGGCCGATGAACACGGTCGGGCACAATGTTCCGCGCATCGATGCCTACGAGCGTGTAACCGGGAGAGCCACTTATACGGGCGACGTTCGGCTCCCGGGGATGTTGTACGCACGGGTCTTGCCGAGCCCGCATCCGCACGCGCGCATACGCAGTATCGACACGTCGAGGGCCGAGGCCTTGCCGGGCGTGAGGGCGGTTGTCACGCATGAAACCCACGAGTTGATCTACAGCTCGGGCTCCATAGCGGGGGGGCGGCAGTACAACGACGCGGCCAAGGATATCACCACACACCTTCGGTACATGTTCGACAATCCCGTTCGTTTCGTCGGGCAGCCCGTGGCCGCTGTGGCTGCGGTCAACCGGCACGTTGCCGAGGAGGCGCTCCAGCTCATCGAGATCGACTACGAGGAGTTGCCGTTTGTCCTCGATCCTGAGGAGGCCCTCGAGCCGGGCGCTCCTCCCATCTGGCCCGAGGGCAACCTCGCGCTGGATTTCGCGAACCAAGCCAGACCCTCGGGGGGGACGAGCGGGGACCCCGAGGCGGGATTCGCGGAAGCCGATCAGGTGTTCGAGGATCGATACACGACGGCCTTCGTGCAGGACGCCCAGATGGAGCCCCGTTCCGCCCTGGCGCAGTGGGAGGGTGACAAACTCACGCTCTACACGCCGACCCAGGGCATCTCGAATTGCCGTCACGACAACGCGCGGGATCTGGGTCTGGACGACCATCAGGTTCAGGTCATCTGCAAGTACATGGGCGGTGGGTTCGGTGACAAGAACGGCAGCTACTACTTCGATCTGATCGCAGCAATGCTGGCGAAAGAAGCAGACGCGCCCGTGCTGCTCGAGCTCACGCGCAAGGACGACTGGCTCGGCACACACGGCCGCTGGCACACCGTGCAGGACTTCAAGGTGGGCGTGGCCCAGGACGGCACGGTGATGGCGATTCAGCTGCACGGCTACAGCGGGATGGGTCCGTATCTGAGGCGATCCGGGGGCATCGGCGGGATCGACGTTTACGCCTGTCCCAACGTGGAGCGCGTGATCTACCCGGTGCACACGAACCGGATGGTGTCGGGGAATTTCCGGGCACCGTCGGATCCCCAGGGCTATTTCGCGATCCAGTCGATGATGGACGACATCGCCTACAAGGTGGGCATGGACCCGGTGGACTTCGCGCTGAAGAATATGCGGAGGCCGACCGAGCAGGTCCGGTTCACGAACTACTCGCTCGAGGAGTGCATCGAGCAGGGCCGAGAGCTCTTCGACTGGGAGCGCCGCTGGCGTCCCGAGCCGGGCTCGGACCCCGGGCCGATCAAGCGTGGCGCCGGAATGGCGTTCATGATGTTCCGATCAGGTGTCGGCCCGAGCAGCGCGATCCTCCGGGTGAATTCCGAGGAGTTGTACACGCTGTTTGTAGGCGTGACAGACATCGGACCCGGCGCGAAGACCACGATGGCCATGATTGCCGCCGAGGAGCTGGGCGTACCGCTGTCGCAAGTGGAGGTCGTCTGGGGCGATACCGATCGCTGTCCGTATTCGGTGGGTGAGTCGGGGAGCCGGACCACGACGATGACGGGCTACGCGGTCGTTCAGGCTGCCCTGGACCTCAAGAGCCAGATCGCGGAGAAGGGGATGCCGCGGGGAGACGACGTGTTGATCGCGTCGGCGACCCCGACACCCAGCACCCAGGGAAGGCGGCGTATGTGCTTCGGCGCGCACTTCGTAGAGGTGGAGGCGGACGTTCAGCTCGGCCACGTGCGGATCACCAAGTACGTGGCAGTCCACGAGTCCGGTCGTATCCTCAACCCGCTGCCCGCGAAGGACCAGATCCGCGGCGCAGCGCTGCAGGGCGTAGGACAGGCCCTGCACGAGGATCTCCTGTATGACCCGCGGAACGGACATCCGCTCACGGCCGGATACTACGGGGCGCGACACCTGACGCATATGGATGTGCCGGAAATCGAGGTGACCTTCATCCAGACCGACGACGGCTACGGGCCCTACGGCGCGAAAACGGTCGGGGAGGCGGGCATCATTCTGGGTCCGGCCGCGGTGGCGAACTCGATCTTCAACGCCATAGGACATCGCATGAAGGACCTGCCCATCACGCGCGAAAAGATTCTGGAGGCAACAGCATGAAAGCCTTTACGAACCAGAATGCGCGTACGCTCGATGAGGCGGTGGCGCTTGCCCAGGACGCGCTCCGTGACGGCCGGTCGGTCTCGTTCGTCGGGGGAGGCACCGATCTCCTTCAGCTGATGAAGGACAAGGTGGTGAATCGGCCGGGGTCGAGTGAACCGGACGTCCTCGTGAACCTCAAGACCGTGGACGGGCTGGATGGAGTGACCTCCAGGGGACGGGACGGTGTGACCGTAGGTGGGATGACCACCCTCGGCGCGCTCAGCGAACATTCCCTCATCCGTGACCGGTTCACCGTGCTCGCCGAGGCGGCTGAGAGTGTCGCGACCCCCCAGATTCGGCATACCGGCACGGTGGCCGGAAACGTCGTTCAGCGGCCCTGGTGTTGGTACTATCGCAACGGCTTCCCCTGTTACAAGGCCGGGGGCAACCAGTGCTTCTCCGTCGCGGGTGAGAACCAGCTCCATGCGATCTTCGGTGGTGGCCCGAGTTACATCGTCCATCCTTCGGACCTCGCGCCCGCGCTCGTCGCTCTCGACGCGACGTTCCGGATCGTGGGGCCCGAGGGTGAGCGGACCCTGTCCGGATCGGACTTTTTCGTGCTTCCGCGCCAGGACGCAGAACACGAGAACGTTTTGGCGGACGACGAGGTGCTGGCGTCGGTCACGCTTGCAGCGCCCCGTGACGGCGTGCGGAGTACGTATCACAAGATCATGGATCGCGAGGCATGGACCCACGCCTTGGTGAGCGCCGCCGTCGTGCTCGACATGAACGGGGACGTGTGCCGGGAGGCGCGGATCGTGCTCGGAGGCGTGGCTCCCGTTCCGTGGCGGGTTCCGGGAGCGGAGGGTCTGCTGGCCGGACAACGTGTCACGCCTGAGCTCGCCCGCGAAGTCGGCGCGGCAGCCGTGGCGGGAGCGAGGCCCCTCTCGAAGAACGCCTACAAGGTCCCGCTGACCCGGGGTGTGGTCGAGCGCACCGTCTTGGCGCTTGCCACGTCCGCCTAGGACCATGAGTCCGCCTGAGACTGTGAGAAACAGGGCATCAACGTTCCGGCTCGCTATCGTAATCTGCGCCGGTGCCGTCGCAGGTCTTGGCGCCCCCGCCTCGGCAGCCGCCCAGACTCCAGCGGACTTGGCGCTCAAGGCGCGGGTCGAGGCGGCCCTGGTGAGCGCGTCCGACGTTCCCGCGGATTCCATTACCGTAGAGGTGAGCGACGGGGTCGTGACCCTCTCCGGCTCGGTCGTCTGTGAGGAGTGCGGAGGCCGCGGCACACCGCCCGGTTTCGGAACGGTTCAGCAGAGTCTCGGCGCCCTCGTTCGTGCATTACCCGGTGTTGAACGCCTAGAATTCGAGTTGCGGTATCAGCCCACGGCCGGACAAGCCGGCGGCGCGGGCGCGTAATCCGTCAGACACTCTTACTCTGAATTCTGGGCCCGAGCCGCACGCTGTAAACGAGCCTGCCAACGTGGTCTCTGAGAGGATGGTCCCGGCCCTGCGGGGGCGCTACAATGGACTCGGTTCCACCCTCGTAAACTGACGGAGGAGAGAGATGGCACGAAGACTCGCACTCCTCGGGCTGGCAATCACGATTCTGATCGGTGTCGCCGCAACAGGCGGTCGGCAGGAGTCGCCCCAGTCCTACGAGCCGACGCGGATCAGCAAGGCGGTCGAGCTCCTCGAACAGGATCAGCCGATCTACTACACGCAGGTCAACGGCGGCGGGTACGACGAGGGGAAAAGACTCGCACAAACGTGGGCGGACTACATCACGTACAACATGGAGCACAGTCCGTTCAACATGGCCGACCTCCGCGCGTTCATGCAGGGGCTGGTCGATGGCGGGCCGACGAAAAGCGGACATCGTACGCCGACCGTCATCGCCGTCTTGCCACTCGGAGGGATCAACGAGACGGTCATGTGGTCGAACTACTGGATGGTCGAGCAGGTGCTCGGATCGGGTGTGCACGGCGTCCTCTTGGCACATGCCCGATCCCCTGAGGTCGTGAAGGTCCTCGTACAGGCTGCCCGGTATCCGCAGGCGCCCGAGGCCGAAGGGATCGGCGAGGGTCTACGAGGGAGCGGCGGCCAGGGGTTCGCCGCCCGGATCTGGGGCGTCACCCAACAGGAGTATCAGCGGCTCGCTGATCCCTGGCCGCTCAACCCGGACGGTGAGCTGTTGATCGGCTTGAAGATCGAAGATCGGCACGCGCTCGACAACGCCGAGGCGAGTACGGCCGTGCCTGGTGTGGGGTTCGCCGAGTGGGGTCCGGGCGACATGAGGATGTCGTTCGACGTCGGCCGAACGGGGACGCCTCAGGATCTGGTCGACGCTCGAGCCCGCGTGCTCGCTGCCACCCAGAGAGCGGGTATCCCGTTCCTCAACCAGGTCAACGCCGAGAACATCGAGGAGATGATCGAGGAAGGTGTCAGGATCGGTGCCAATCCGGGTGCTGAGGTTGCGGACCAGGGTCGGCGCTATACGAGACGACAGATGCCCTGGTAGGCAACGGGAGGGCGACACGATTCGGCCAGCAAACATGGTGAAGCTGGTGGCGGTGGCGATGCTGGTGGCAGGAAGCTCCAGCGAAGAGGCGCGGGCCCGGGGGTTACGCCTCCCTTATGGCGTGCTCAACTCGGTGGTGTAGAACGGCTCCAAGGTGTCGATCGCGTCGAGCGGCTGACTGTTCACGTCCCACCGGAACAGGCTCAGCACCATCCGGTCGGGTAGAAAATCCACGAGAGTGAAGCCGTGTTGCTCGATGGGTGGCACGGTCTCGTCCAGATCGAGGTGCGAGGACGGTGAGGAGCCGACGCCGCGAACCACCGACGGGAAGCCTCCGGGAGACGTGCCGACCGGACCGCTCAGTACGGTCGTCACGGGGTTTGCGGAAAGGTCCAGCGTCCCGGAACGGTGCATCCTGCCGGCGCCGATCGCGTGGAGGTCGCCGCTGATGACGAGCGGTGCGCGGTCCCGCATGCCTGATATCGTGTCCACCAGCCGGTCGTGCTGCCTGAGCCAGCCGTCCTGCCAATAGGGCTTCGGGATGGCCGTCGTGAGTGCACCAGCTTCGAGGACATCAGGATACCATTCGCCCCACTTCCCGGCGCTCCAACCGAAGGGATTCGAAGGTGCGTGGACCACGTGGCGGACCCCGGGTGAGGTGGTGCGCGCGAGGAGCCACTCCTCGACGTTCGCGTCCACGAAGACCGCGGTGGGACCGAGCGTCATGGTGCGGCGAACGTCGTAGAGCAGGACCTCGGCCAGGCTTCCGTAGCGGATCGTGCCGAAGCTCTCGGAGAGGTCCCCCCGGTCGCTCGACGATGACCATGGTAGGCCGAAGGGCCGATTCGCCTCGGGTAGAAACTCCGGGTAATAAAGCTGCTGCGTCGCGCGGGCGAGCTGGAGCTGAAACCATGCGATCGGGAACGCGCCCGCCGCGTCGTTCTCCCAGTGGTCGTGATCGTCCTGTAGGAAGAAGACAGGCGTCGATCGGAAGTCCGTACCGTAGACGGGCACGATCTGAGGTCCCGCCGCCAGTATGAGCGCCGCCTCGTTGCTCGTGCCGAAGACGGACCCGGAGAAGTCGAAGCTCGAGGTCTCGGCTCTGGGGCTGAGCGCCCCCGTGAGCTGGCCACTCCACCGGTGGAGGTCCCAGTAGATGTGGTCGCCATTGGCGACGGCCGCGTCCGGGTTGAACGACAGCGCCCGTCGCAGCAGGCGGTTGCGGAGTGCGGTGGGGAGGTTCCCGCGACGCTGCCCTATCCCCGTGTAGGTGCCCTCTGGCCCGCCGGCACACGTGAAGAAGAGGAGGCGGAACCGGTCCGGGCGTGCATCGGCCGAAGGGAACGTCGACAGCGTCCATGGCTCGCAGAGAGAAGAGCCGTTCGCAGCCACGAGCGAGAGGGAGTGGGCGGCACCCGCATCGAGGTCTGTGGCAGAAAACTGCCAAAACCTGCCACCCGTATCATTCATCCGGCCGGGGAAGCTGCGCGCCCCGACTCGGAGTGTGGGAGTGGCGGGGAGGGCCTGTTCGAATGAGACCTTGAGTAGGATCCTCGACTCGCTGACCGTCGGGAGGAGGTGTCGCACCTGACCGGCATCCCAGGTTTGGGACTGCGGCGGCGCGATCTGACTCGTCAGGGCATCGAGCGGCGCGCCTCTGAAGAACGCAGCCCCCATCGCGCCGGCGCTGCCCGCGAGGAACTTCCTGCGGTCGACGAGCGGTCTCTTGGCCATGAATTACCTCCCCGGTGAAAGGCACGCCATCCTCCAGCCGGCCCAACGTAGCCTTCGCATCTTTGTGAAAAAAGTCTGTCGCAAACCACAAGCCTACCGGCACGCGGCCCCGGCCGATCATGTGGGCCTCGTGGAGGCGTCGCTTCGGCTCCTGCCACTGTGTGGCCAAAGCCGTGTGTTACTCCGGGATCAGCACGACCTGTACATCCATCACGTTGGTGCCGGTGGGACCGGTGACAATGAGGTCGTCCAGCGCTTCGAAGAAGGGGGTCGAGTCGTTGGCGGCCAGCGCGGCCCCGGCGTCCAGCCCGAGTGCCTGCGCGCGAGCGATCGTCGTCTGGTCCGCGAAAGCGCCGGCGGCGTGGCTCGCACCATCAATACCGTCTGTCCCCATCGACGCCAGCAACAGGGCGCCCCGACCGTGTAAGGCCAGCGCGGCTCCCAGCACGAGCTCCTGATTGCGCCCTCCTTTTCCCGCGCCGCGCACGTCGACCGTCGTCTCGCCGGATGCGATGAGACACGCCGGAGGTGTGATCGGGCCCCGACCACCCCTGATCTCCAACCCTCGGGCAGCGAGCATGCGTCCAACCTCGTTCGCTTCGCCGCTCAACGTCGTGGTGAGGAGCCGCGCCCGATATCCCCGGCTCTCGGCTTCCCGAAGCGCGGCATGAGCAGCCAACCGGTTGCTTCCCACGATGCGGACCTCCACGTCGGCAAAATACGGTGCCTCGGGACCCGGTGACTCTGGAACCGCGCCCCGTGCCCCGGACTCCAGATATTCGAGCGCCGAGGCGGGGATCCGGTCTCGAGCCTGGTGACGGTCTACGATGGCCAGAGCATCGGCGAATTTCGTCGGATCGGGTGAGAGCGGTCCGGAAGCGATGACATCCGGGCGGTCTCCCAACACGTCGGACAGGAGCAGCGCCACCACCCTGGCCGGCGCGGCGATCTGGGCCAGACGACCGCCCTTGAGCCGGTCGAGGTGCTTACGAACACAATTGAGTTCATCTATGGTGGCGCCGGCTCGGAGCAACATGTCCGTCGTCTCGCCAACATCGCGCAGCGTAACACCGGATGGGGGGAAGGTCATGAGCGCCGAGCCGCCACCCGAGATGAGGCAGAGCAGCAAGTCATCCGCGCCGAGCTCGTTGGCGAGTTGCGCGACCGCGCGGGCACCCCGTTCGCTACCATCGGTGGGGACGGGGTGTCCACCACGAAAGGCCCGGAGGTTACCGGGTGTGGGCATCTCCGTATCGGTCGGGGCGATGACCACCCCGTCCGCGACTCGCGGGCCGAGCATCTCGCACGCCGCCCGCGCCATGGCGGCCGCCGCCTTGCCCACGGCAACAACGTGAACGGGGGGGGTGCCTGGGAGGGTCTCGGGATGTTGTTCGAACACCTCCGTGACCAGACGGGTGGGATCCACCGCACTAACCGCCGCGTCGAGACACGCTCGTGCGTCCTCGCGAAGCCGACGGCCGCTAGCCTCCACCCGTGCCGCGCTATCCGCCGTGCCGCGCTATCCGGCGGCCGTGCGGCTCACGTTCGTCCGGACAGCAAATGACCTTTTACCGGCCCGGAATCACGCGCCGCCACTCCCCGCCAGATCTCCGCTTCTCGCCGAACGAACCAGATGGTCCGCCGCACGGAACGCGAGCGCCTGGATCGTCATGGTCGGGTGATTGCGGCCACCGGTGACGAGATTGCTGCCGTCGACGACGAACAGGTTGGGCACATCGTGGGCCCGGTGGTACCTGTCAACCACCGAGGTATTCGGGTCGATCCCCATCCGGCAGGTGCCGCGGTTATGCGCGCCACCAGTGCTATCGCGGACCGGACCCGCCCAAACCGATTTACCCCCTGCCGCTTCGAGGACCTCGATCGATTTCTGTCTGAAGAACTCCATGTTCTTGATGTCGTCGGGATGACTCGTGGACGTGATGCGCATCGCAGGCAAGCCCCACTCGTCCTTCACGTTGGGGTCCAAATCCACACGATTGGTCTCGAGCGGCAGCTGCGTGGTGAAACAGGAGATCGACATCTTATGCCGCGATTCGTCCCTGAGCGCCTGCTTGTAGCCCGCTCCCCAGCGCGGTGCGCCAGGGCTCAGCCCTCCGAGGCCGTAACTGATCGGCGTGGCGTAGCCGCGGGAGGTCATGCGGCCGCCGCCATAGAATCCCCGGCTGGGATCGGACGGGACGTAGTCCACGATTCCGGTGCCGGACACGACGCCCTTGTAGTCATTCAGCGGATGCTCGAAGAGCGCGCTCGCGCCGGCGCCGCCTCCAAGCATGAGGTACTTGCCGACGACACCGTTCGAATTCGCGAGCCCATCCGGAAAGCGGGCCGACGTCGACATCAGGAGCAGACGAGCCGACTCCCCCGCGTTCGCGGACAGCACGACCGCTTTGGCTCTCTGAAATACTTCCTGTTTCTGGGCGTTGAAATAGGTGACCCCGGTCACTTGGCCGGCGTTGTCCACCGTGATTTCGCGGACGTAACTTCTGACGCGAACCTCACAGTTTCCGGTCTCGATGGCGAGAGGGATGACGGTGACCGCGGAACTCGAGCGCGCGCGTACGTGGCACCCATAGCCCGAACACATCCCGCAATTAACGCACCCGAGGCGGCCCATGTACCCTTCGGTAATGATGGCGAGTGGGCCGGGCACCACGCTCAAGCCGAGCTTGGCAGCCGCCTTATAGAACAGGGCGCCCGAGGATTTCATCGGCACCGGGGGCACC
This sequence comes from Longimicrobiales bacterium, assembly GCA_965248195.1. Taxonomy (GTDB): domain Bacteria; phylum Gemmatimonadota; class Gemmatimonadetes; order Longimicrobiales; family Gaopeijiaceae; genus UBA822. Next base: position 592,206 of record CBDFIQ010000002.1, read on the forward strand.
GGGTACTCCCTGGACATCGGCGCGACAAACGGGGAATCCACGCGCTGTCCCGAGATACCCATCTCCCACTCTGCCTGCGTGTAATAAGGCTCCAACTCGTCGTAGGTGACCGGCCAGTCCGCCAAACCGGTTCCGGCGATCGTTCCCACGGTGCTGGCTTCGTTGAACTCCCACGGCAGGTGGCGCCAACTGCTGCCCCCGTACGTGACGGTCCCGCCCCCGACGACGCATCCGTACGAGTGCCTGCCCGGACGGGCCTCTTCCCGGTCGTTCCTGCGAAACGTGTTGCGCTGCCGCGTGGGGTCGCTAGTCAACCGGTCTTCGAGGCCCGCGTTTCGATTGAGCAACTCGTCCTTCGTGTAATCGCGTTCGTGCCCGTATTTACCCCAGCCTCCTTGCTCGAGAACCACCACCGAGAAGCCGGCCATCGACAGCTGCTTGGCCATGATGCCCCCGGCGGCCCCGGAACCGATTACGACGAAATCAACCTCTTCCTGCTGCCTGTACTGTCTCATGACGTTTTTCTCCAGTTCCGAGCTTATCCGCGGGCTTGGGGGAGCGCGTCGTAGTAGCCGAACGGCGCCTCGTGGTCGAGAGAGTCATCATAGCCAAGGAGCTGCCAACCGACCTTGTCGTGATTGCCGCCGTGCACGGGGCTGGCGAAGAAGCCGGTGATGGTATGAGTCCGGACCAGGTTGAAGAACGGCGTGTCCTCGATCGCCGTGAGTACCTGGATCTGCTGGTCGAAGGTCAGCTCCGAGAATTTGCTGGCGTTCGGGAAGCTCTGGTGAGCTTGCGCCGCGAGATCTTTGAGGCCTTGCGTGTAGTCCGCCTGGCGTTCGCGTTCGAAGGTCACGAGGGCTCTGTCGATGAAAGAAACCACTCGGGCCTCGCGTGCGCCCGGCGTGTGGTCGGTCGGGATGATCTGGGCGGCCATCTCCTCGACCTCGACGGCCTGCTCGGGGGTGAAGAATGCGAACTTGGCCGGTTGCTCGGACTCGGCCGCCTTCAGCACATACTCTTCAGCCGCCAGGATGCCGGAGTAGTTGACCGCGACCCAGGCCCCGCCCAGGCCGGAAACCGACTCGATGAGAAACGAACGTCGTGACTTCTCTTGGGTGCTCATGCTCCCTCCCTGGGATACAGTCCTGGTTACCTGGGTTGCGTTCGCCGTACCGCGCCCTGCTTTCCGATGGACCCGTACGGCTGAATGTCCCCCATGTCAAGGTGTGTCGACCGACACCGGCCTCGAGACGCGCTAGCGACCCGATGGTGAGTGCTTCATGAGAACGCGCTGTTGGCACTCGGCCCGCTAGCGTCGCGTGTCGAGGAAATGTTCAGCGCGATTCCGCTCCTGCACCGTATTCACGTTCAGGAAGTCGATCTTTGAATCCGCGACCCCGGCGACGGCGTCTTCATCGATGAAAACCGCCCCGATGGCTTGTGCCAACCCACGCATCGACCGGTCTTCGGAGTGGAGCCTTTGCTCGACCGCCGATGCACACGCCGCTCGGTAAAGCGCACAGAGGGGCTCCGGACCATCCGAGCCCAAGGGGACGACTGCGGGAGCGTCGTCGCTCCAGCCGAGGACCGTCCGAAGCAGTGCCTCACTCACGAGGGGCATGTCGCACCCGAGAAGGAGGACGCCATCGTCTCCTCTTTCCCTGGCCCATTGGAGCGCTGTCCACAACCCGCCGATCGGGCCGAGTCCGGGCTCAAGATCGGGCCGAACCGGAACACCCAGCATGGCTTCCACACTGTCCTCGTCCGATATGACGCCGACCGGCAAGCCAGCCGCCTGAAGCGCACGCACGCCCCAACTCGCCATCGGAGCGCCGCCGAGCGGTGCGAACACCTTCGGCCGGCCGAACCGGCGGCTCTTCCCGCCGGCCAGGATGACGCCGAAGGTCCGCTCGGTGGCGGGGCTCCCCCGGCGAATCTCAGAGTTCGACACTTTTCTCCGTCAGGGGGGAGCGTCGCGAGAGATACTCGATGGGTGTCCACCATACAGGAAATGAACACGTTCGGCACGTTGCCACCCAGTGAGGGTCACTGGCGTGCGGGTCCTTACACTTGGTGGCCCTAACACTTGCTGGCCCTATTCCGGCGGGGTGAGGTCTCCAAAAAATTGGCAGGAGGGCGGCAGGAAGGCGCGGACAGTCGATCGGCGGCAAACCTCCGCCGCACAGTAGTTCTGACTCAAGAGCCCCCCCCAGGGTCATCAAAGCCAAGGCACCTGCCCGCACGTACCCTAAGTTCCAGTCTAGGCCCGCCGATACGATCGCGCAAGAGTTGGACAATACTAGCTTGTATGTCCCGATTCGTGAAATCGGGGGATCACATATTTCTGGGCGTCTTCCCCCCCGAGGGGTGGACTGCTTAGATTGGAAACATGACACAGCAATTACATCTCTACTCCCACGATCCGATTCGGAGCCGCCTGGCACCGAAACTGGCGACCCTCATGCAGGAGGCGGGAGCCGCGAGCACCGGCCTGGTTTGGTCGTCCGGGGAGAATAGTGGAGTGCTTCACCCCTACCTGATGATTTGTGCCGAGGCAGAAGACGGATGTGGGTTCGAGAGCGTCCCGAAGGAATTCATCGGGAGCAGCCGAAGGGAATCCGTGGTGGGACGGCTCCGCAGTGGCCAAACGAGGGCCAACACCTGGGCAGGTATCTTCCTGGCCGAGCGCCACGGCCGATCCTGGTTCCTCGTCCTCCAAGGGGATCAGCGTTTGGAGGTCGGCAGGAGCTTGGGCCGTGCGGCGGAGATCGCCGCTTGGGTGGCGACGTGGGCGATCGGGCGCATCGAAGGCGCCGAGCCGACTACACACCTTTCCGTGATGGAGCTGATTGCCGAGGGTGAAGCCACGGAGGACGCCTCCGACTTCGAGGCGGCGATCACGCTGTATGGCCAAGCCCACGAGGCCGCTCTTTCCACCGCGAATGAGGCTTCGGCGCTCCGCACGGCCCGCTTCTTGGGTAGAGCGCTTCGCAAGCTGGGTCGATGGGACCAAGCCGTGGCTTGGTATGAGCAGACTCGTGATACGGCTCTTGCGCTCGGGAGGCTCGATGCCGCGGCCCACGTGGCCATCGGCCTGGCAAACGTCAGGCGGCACAAGGGTGCGATCCCAGCGGCCGAGGCTCTCTTCCGCTCGGCGATCGAGGAGGGAACCCAGTCCGGAGCCCGGCAGGCGGTCGCGCAGGGTTATTTCGGGCTCATGTTGATCCACCGCGATTCCGAAGCTTGGACGGAGGCCGCTCAAGCCGGATGGCGCGCCTTCACGGAAGCGCGTGGATTCTACGACGAGTGGGATATTCTCCATGCCCTCGGTGACTGCTTCCGCAGGCTGGGAAGATCGGAGGAGGCCTGGTGCTGCAACCTCATCACGATGAAGGGCTCGCCGCTTACCGAGACCCGACACCAGGCGGCCCAGAACCTCGCCGTGATGGCCGCCCTCGGAGGAGACGAAGCTTCCTTCGACTATTTTTCGTCCAAAGTCGACCTCACCGAAGTATCGGTGATGGGGCAAGGACAGATTCTCTTTGAGCGGGGTCAAGCCCTACTCGCCCTCGATCGCCCGGAGGGGCATGCGGCTCTGGAGGCAGCTCTCCGTTACGCCGAGGAGTTGAGGCTCGGTAAGCTCGTGTTCGACATTGAGGCGGCTCTCGAACTCGAGAGGCCCTGGGAGCCCTTGCTGGGCCCGACCCCCCTTGTTCGCGATACCGAAGAAGAAGAGATCCGGACCCAGCTCGAGCTGCTCGCTACCTGAGCTTAACCTACCGTCAATCGCAGTAGCTGTTCGGGTCCACCACGCCGTCGCAATTCGCCAAATCCGTCGGTGAACCCCCACATGCCGTCATGATTCCCGTGATCGCCAGGAACACCCACATCGTCACCAGCTTTCTCATCCTGTGCCTCCTCTGAACCGAGCCAAGGGGCGGACATGGGGAAGCCATGACGCCCCCGCACAGGAATCAAGCTGGTAATGTACAAAAACACAATAATTAGTTTTATTTTAGTTCGTCTCTTCTCCCGTTTGCGGTTGCGATACCCGTGACAGAAAGGGGTCGATACTCAAGCCCCGGTCGTCGAGCCCGACTTCATCGGCACTCTCCGGGGCGTATCCCACGGCCCGCTTATAAGCCAGCCAGGCGATCTCGTCGTCGTAACGCACCAGCCGGAGTTGCCTGAGTTGCCGGATCGCGTCCTCGGTGATGGATATCCAACCTTGATTCGGGTAACGGTCACAGAACTCCTGATCATTCTTCCACTCCTCCGCGAACGCGATCAGCCCCTCGACCAGGGCGGGAAGCTCGCCCTCGTTCGTGGCCGCAGCCGTTCGCCGCTGGTCGTGGAGCTCCAGGAAACGCTCGATCTTGCCTTCGGTCGAGGCGTTCGGGCCGCGGGTCGGCCATCGGCCTTGGCGGTACTGCCGAACCGTCTCATGGTTCAGGTCGCAGATCCGCTCAACCTCCAGATCGCTGTATTCGGAAATTGCGGAGAGGAACCGGCGCCGTAGTGACTCGGGGTCGTGGGGAGCCGCCGGTCGACCTGGGCCGCCCGGCTGTGGTTCCCGGAGAATCCGTCGGATGGCGGAAAGCTGCCGTTCGTCTTCGTCAGGCGAGCCCCTAGGTCCGCCGGGATCCTCCTCGAAAAAGCTCGCCGGCGACGCCCGAAAGGCGCGGCATACGGCATCGACGTAAGCGATCGGGACTTTTTTGGTTCGTCCCTCCTCATACCCGCGCACGGCGGCGGGGGACACTTGAAATCCGGCGTCGCTCACCCGCTTGGCAAAATCATCCCACCCCAGTCTCGATCCAGAACGGAGCTCCCGTAGGATTTTTTGCACTCTCCGTTCTGAAGAATTTGGCCCACCCATGTCCGCCCCCATTTCCCCCGCGACCCTCAGGGAGCCCCGGTCAGCTCCTCGCTCAGCCTCCAGAGCTTCGCGCGAGCCTCCTCGTCGTATGACTGGGCATGCGCGCGCCCGGGCCGCTGGCCCACGAAATATCCGCCGCTCCCGATGTCCGGTGAGTTGACGAGCTGCATCACCGCGTCCGCTCCTTCGTCGACCGTGGTGCTCGGTGTGACGCCGGCTCTCCGCACCATCGGGGTGTCCATGTAGGTGGCCGGGTGCAGCGTGTTCACGATCACCTCTCTACCCTTGAGCTCTTCTGCTAGATCGAAAGTGAACATGACTTGGGCGAGTTTGCTTTGGGCGTACGCCCGCCCACCGCTGAAGTTGTTCTCGAGCATCACGTCGTCGAAGTCGATCGGCGTCTGAGCACCCGATGAAACGTTGACGAGGCGCGATGGTGCACTCTCGAGGAGCCGGGGCAGAAGCATGCGGGTGAGCAGGAAGTGCGAGAGGTGGTTCACTTGGAAGAGCAACTCGTGGCCGTCCTCCGAAAGAGCCCGCCCGTTGGGGGCCGAGGCGATGCCAGCGTTGTTGATGAGGACGTCGAGTCGGTCGTAGTCGCGGAGAACCGCTTCACCGAATTCCCGAACTTGCTCGAAGGAGGCGAGGTCCGCACGGTAGAAGCGGGCGCCACCGATGCCCTGGCTCTCGATCGCCTCGACGACTTCCATTGCCCGCTCACGGTGGCGGCCGTGGACGATGACATGCGTGCCCATCGAGCCGAGCCGCAGCGCGAGCTCACGGCCCAACCCGCTGGTCGAGCCCGTGACGAGGGCGACCCGCTGACCGGGTCGGGGGGTCGATACCTGCGCGTCGGCCGAGGGGGCGGTTACGGCCGATGCGGACACGAAGGCGGCGACGAGCATTGCGACCACCGGGGCGCGGGGGGAAGACATTCCCTTTGATTAACAACACCACGCTTCGAAAAGCAAGCACACACTCCAGTCGCGCGGGCCGCACAAACCGCGGAGCGCCTGCGGCAGGTCGCCGTCCTCAACCCATATAGGCGAGCGGGGGGAGGTGGACCGCCCTGGCACAGGAGTCCGGGTTGTCTCACATTCTCCCGCCCCCAATTTCGTGCAGCGATGACCTTGTACCATGACCTGAGGTGTTCGATGACCAAGGCGTGGAGGCTGACATCGAGATCCCGTGACCGTTGAGCTCAGTACCTTCGCGAAATCCCTGACCGCCGAGACGGCGTTCACCGTGCTGGCTACGGTCAAGCAGCTGCAAGCCGCAGGGAAGGATGTGGTCGAGCTGGAGATCGGAGACAGTCCCTTCGACTCCGCCGCTCCGGCCAAGGCCGCCGGTATCGAAGCCATCGAGCAGAACCACTCCCACTACTGCCCGTCACCCGGCCTGTCGGACTTCCGTGATGCGGCGGCGCGACAGGTCCGTGACGAATTCGGCCTCCCCGCCGAGCGGGAGAACGTGGTGGTAGCCCCGGGTGCCAAGATTTTCGAGCAATTCTTCTGCGAGGCGTTTCTGAACCCGGGCGATGGGGTGTTGGTCTTCAGTCCCTATTTTCCGACGTATGTGCCGAACATCGTCCGACGGGGCGGTCGGCCTGTGTTCGCACCCCTCAGTCAGGCGAACGACTTTCGGCCGGACACCACCGATATCGAGCGCTTCCTGGCGGAGGATTCGTCACCGAAGGCGATTTTCCTCAACTCGCCGCACAACCCGACCGGCGGAGTGGCGACCGAGGAGGACCTCCGGCGCATCGCCGACCTGATTCGAGGCGAGCAGATCGCTGTCTTCAGTGACGAGCCCTACTGCCATATGGTGTGGAAAGGGCGGCACCACTCCTTGATGGCTCAGCCTGGCATGCTGGACCAGGGGGTCGCGGCGTACACCTTCAGTAAATCCTACAGCATGAGCGGGTGGCGGCTCGGGTTTGCGGTATCATCGCCGACCACCGCGGAGTCCATGAGCACGATGGTCAACACGACACTCTCCTGCACTCCGCCGTTCGTGCAGATCGCCGGCAAGGCCGCCCTGGACATGGACCGCGCCGAGCGAGATGCGGTGATGGACAAGTTCAGCGGGAAGGTGAGTTTGCTGACCGAGGGCCTCAGCCGTCTCGATGGCTTCCGCACTCTCGAACCACGTGCCACGTTCTACGTTTTTTCGGACGTGTCGAGCGTCTGCAATCGGCTGGGCATCACCAGCCACGGCCTGGCGCTCTATCTCCTGGAGGGGGCCGACGACGAGTTCGGCGTGGCGTGTCTGGGCGGAGAGTGTTTCGGAGACGCGGGGGCCGGTTTCATGAGGTTCAGCTGTGCGGCATCGGACGAGCGGCTGCAAGAGGCGTTGGACTTCATTCCGACGGCGTTGAGCCGAGAGAGCAGGGTCCAGGAGTTTCTCGAGTCCCGCCCCGATTTACGTCTGCCTGCTCCGTATCCGGCGGAGGGCGAAGGATAGGTTTGTTTCAGGACGCCTCTGATTGGGGGGCCGCAAACGGTGGGGCTGCCTGAGGACGGAGAGGCCCCTTCCGGAGGCTCCCCGTCGAGAGGCTACATACCCAGTTCATGGCCGCTTCACTTTCGACCTGGAGTAGATCCATTCACCGGTCGCGGGATTGTGAGGTCAGGGGCGCCCCCGCCCTCCACCGTCGGCGTCGGCCTCGATCCGGGTCGTCGTTACAGGCCCCATTCCCATGATCTGGACCGTCACCTCCTCGTCCTTGGCCATGTCGTAGTGATGGCCGTAAGGCGGCTCGTAGATGAAGGTGCCAGCGTCAACCGGCCTCATGTAGTCGGGATCGTAGACATCGGCTCGGGCGCCGGTCGACACCCACCACCTGCCCTTGATGACCGTGATATGCCGGGCCTGATCGTGGAAGTGGGGGCGGCTGCCCTGCCCCGGACCGAAAGTGATCCGGATCACGTAGAGCCCGGGCTCGCTGGGATTGCCGAGAATGACCGTCGATCGACTGCCCTCGGGGGGCTGGAGGTCTTGCGGTGTAGCGATGAAGAATCCCTCGGCGTCGGGCGTCACGCCCTGGCCCGACGCCGTGTTGGCCCAGAGCAATAGCGTGCTGGACACGCAGCAGGCCCACATAATCCCTCGCGACCGTACCATGACTTCCTCCTCATTCTCATTTTCGAGTGGCCTGCTATCGTCCCGCAACTGCCATCTTCCGGGCGCAACATAGGAAGCCCGAACGGCGACGGCAAACGACGCGGCCGACGACGGCGACGTGCGGGGAGCCGCCCCTAGGCGCGGCGATTGTGCGGACCATCGGCAGGCCCAGCGCAAAGAGCGCGGTCAAGCCGAGGCATGGATCACGGGATGTCCTCGCGTGCGTGAGTTGATTCCGTTTCCTCGATTAATGAATCGTTTGACGCCCCGACACGCTCGGTGGGAGCGCCGTCTCACTTCGTTTCGGGGCGGCTTGTCCGCGGTCCCGCCCCCTCCCACCACCCCTGGCCTCCCAGATACCCGCTCGACGGAGTAAGACGGTGATCCAGAGCCATCATATCGGGCTCTCTGAAGCTGCCCCCTAAGCGGAAGTTCCGGGAAAGGGAGGCGATCCCTCGGGTGGCGGTGCCCTCGTCCCGTCCGGCCATGTTGATGCCACCGGACTCGCCTCACCGTGCGCGATGCGCCCGACGTTTCGCCGTGTACGAGTCAGCCCTCAGTCACACCCACCCCGGCCGCCCACGGCGCCGAACGGTGGGCCCGTCACGTCTGTGTCATCGACGGCATGTTCTGCGAGGATCCCGAGGGCTCGGTCCAGTTCCACGAGGCCATCCATCTCACGGCCTCCGACTGGGAGCAGCTACAGCAGACCGTTCGACACCGCGTGCTCCGTTACTTGCACCGCCACGCCTTGCTCGAACGCCACGTCACCGATGACATGCTCAGCTGGCAAGCGTCCGGTGGGTTCAGCATCGATGCCTCGGTCCACATCGCGGCCCGTGACCGTGCTGGGCTCGAACGACTCCTGCGCTACTGTGCCCGTCCTCCCTTCGCACTCGAACGGATCGAGGCTACCGGGTACGGTCTGCCTGGAGGCGAGCGCATCGTCTACCGCGTCCCCAATCCCGCGCCGGGCGGCGGCACCGCTCTCTCGCTCACCCCCCTCGAGTTCCTCGAGCGGCTCGCTCTGCTCATTCACCCGCCACGCATCCATCGCCACCGCTATCACGGGGTGCTGGCTCCCAATGCAAAGCTCAGGTATCAGGTCATCGCGTTCGGGCGTGAGCAGGATAATGTAGAGGAGCCGCCTCTAGGGCAGCTCGACGCTCAGTGCGTCGCGGGTTTGTCTGACGGAGCCAGCCCAGGCCGCCGTACTTCCTCGAGATGGGCCGCCCTTATCGCTCGCATCTATGATGTCCTCCCGCTCGTGTGCCCCTCGTGCGGCGGATCCATGAGTATCATCGCCTTCGTCACCGATCCAACGCCCGTCCGCTCCATCCTCATCTGCCTCGATCTTCCCAGTCGGCCTCCTCTCCTGACTCCCGCCCGCGGCCCACCCCAGACCGAGCTCGGATTGAGCTCCGGTCGCCTTCGGCAATCCTCGCTCGTCTCGGCGGTGGGCGTCGCCTCAGCGGTTAACATTTCGGCGCCTCGGCTCGATCAGTCTTCCGGATTCGATCCCACTGATCCGCAGCCCCTTCCCGACCACGCTTCGCGCGGTCCCCTCGAGTTCGATCAGTCCGTACCCGACTGAGATATAGCCCGACGGACCACGGACCCGCCCTCCCCGACTCGGGGGTCGGGTCCGTTCAGCTTCTCTTGCCCATCCACGCATCCGCTCGTCCGATCTTGCATGGGCGAACGGTGAGAGTGCACCTCGGGCTGGGCACGGCCTCGCAAGGGTAGGTCCCTGGGTGCCTCGGCTCGCTCAAGGAGCGTGCCGAACTTGGACAAGGGCCTTTGAAACGCCTATCCCTAGAGCGCGGTCGAGATGGACGCCCTGTTTGATCTCCTCCGAGACAACTGAGGATCTCGACGCAGTGGAGTTGCGTGGGGATCTCCACCGTGCTTCCTTTCCGAGAAATCGTGCGGTTAGAGGCGTAATCTTGGACCAGGAGTCAGAGGGTCTCGATGCCACGAATTGGGGATCAAGAGGACCTCGAGCGCGACGCTGCCGCGCTCCAGCGAGCTCTGACAGATCTGATGCGCGTATATCAGTTCCGGGATCGGGACGCGATCTGCTGCTACGACATTTCGACGGGCCAATGTCACGGACTGGAACGCTTGGCGAATTCCGGTCCGATGACCCTCAATGAGTTCGCCGCCTCGTTGTACTTGGAGAAGAGCAGCGCCAGCAGGCTCGCGGATGGCCTCGAACGAAAAGGATACATCACGAGGAAACCCCGCGTGGACGATGCCCGCTACCTACAGCTGAAGCTCACCCAACGCGGCGAGACGCTGCATGACCGAATCGAGCGAGATCTGATCGAGGAGCGCGCACTGGTTTTAGCCGACCTGACCGCGAAGGAGCGTAAGCTGGTCATCGAGTCGATCGCTCGTCTCTCTGGTGCCGCGGCGGCCCGAGTATCAACCGAAGCCGGCTGCTGCGTCCGAAACTGACCCCATGATCTCCATCTCGAACCTCGCCAAGACTTACGGCGACCGTACGCTCTTTTCCGGCGCGTCCTTCCAGCTCAACGCGGGCGAGCGCTACGGACTCGTGGGTGCCAACGGCTCCGGTAAGACGACTTTCCTCGACATCGTGAGCGGTGAGCTGGAGGCCAGTGAGGGTGCCGTGACCATTCCCAAGCGGCTGCGGCTCGGTGTTCTTCGCCAGGATCAGTTCTTATACGAGGACGAGGAGATCCTCGCGGTCGCCATGATGGGCAACGCGGAGCTCTGGGAGGCCATGGCGGAGAAGGAGGCGCTCCTGACGAAGGCAGAGGAATACTTCGACGCGAACCGCTTCAGTGAGTTGGAGGCGACCGTGCAGCGCCACGATGGCTACACGGCAGAGGCCCGGGCCACCAAGATCCTGGAGGGGCTCGGTCTTCCGGGACACATTCATGGGGATCCGCTGTCCACGCTCTCGGGGGGTTTCAAGCTCCGCGTGTTGCTCGCTCAGGTTCTGGCCAGTGCTCCCGATGTCCTGCTCCTCGACGAGCCGACGAACCACCTCGACATCCTCTCGATCCGGTGGCTGGAGATGTTCTTGCGGGACTTCGCCGGGCCCGTGGTCGTGATCTCCCACGATCACCGCTTTCTCGACAACGTCTGCACTCACATTCTCGACATCGACTACGAGTCCGTGCTCGTATATCACGGGGACTACACAACTTTTCTCCAGGCGAAGCAGGCCGAGCGCGAGCGGCGGGAGAAGGGGATCGCCGCCAGGGAACGCGAGATCGCGCATCACCAGAAGTTTGTGGATCGCTTCCGCGCCAAAGCGAGCAAAGCACGCCAGGCGCAGAGCAGGGTGCGCATGATCGAGAAGAAAGCGGAGGGGTTGACCGAGCTCGCTCCCAGCTCCCGCCGGTATCCGACGTTCCGCTTCGAGCAGGTTCGAGACAGCGGACGCGACGTCCTCGAGATTGAAGGGGTGAAGAAGGCGTTTGGCGACAACCAGGTGCTCCATGGTGTGGATCTCCTCGTGCAGCGCGGCGAACGGCTGGCGATCATGGGGCCGAACGGTATCGGCAAGTCCACCCTCCTCAAGATCATCACGGGCGAGCTCGAGGCCGATCAGGGCGAGGCCGAGTGGGGATACGAGACCCATCCCGCGTATTTCGCACAGGATCATCGGGATCAGCTCCACCCTCCGCACAATACGGCAGAGGGCTGGGTTTGGGATTCCTGTCCGGACAGGGATATCGGCTACGTGCGAGCCCGTATGGCGCTCATGCTTTTTTCCGGGGACGACTCCAAGAAGCGATTGAGCGCGCTTTCAGGCGGTGAAGCGGCTCGGCTGGTGTTCACCCGCTTGTCGATCGCCCGTCCGAACGTGTTGGTGCTGGATGAGCCCACCAACCACCTGGACCTCGAGTCGATCGAGGCGCTCGTCGAGGGCCTCAAGGCGTTCCCGGGGACCCTCATCCTGGTGTCCCACGACCGCTGGTTCGTGAGCCGCTTGGCCACCCGTATCGTGGAAATCAAGCCGGAAGAAATCCGCGACTATCATGGGACCTACGAGGAGTACGTGCACTTCTGCGGGGACGACCACCTCGACGCTGACCGCGTGATCCTCAAGGCGAAGACGGAGAAGCGGAAGAAGAAGGGGAAGGGGACCGGGAAGGAGACCGGGAAGGAGACCGGTCTCGGGACCGGGACGCGGACGGGTAGGGCGGCGGATTCGGAGGTCGAGAGAGGAAACGGGCGGAAGGCGACGCCTGCCGTGGGTATCTCGAAGGCCCGCAAGAAACAGCTCTTGAAACGTCAGGATGAGCTGACGGCTTCCATTGAAGAAGCGGAGGCTCGCGTGGCCGAGATCGACGAGGTGTTCTGCCAGCCGGCTTATTACGAACGAACGGCGCCGGACGAGGTGAAGGCGTTGGAGACTGAGCGCACTTCGCTACAGAGCGAGGTCGCCGACCTCATGTCGGAGTGGGAGCGCGCCGAGGAGGAAGTCGGGTAGCGGAGGCCGGTTAGCGGAGGCCGGGTAGCGCAGGTGGCTTCGAGCGTCCCCATTACTCCCTGGGCTCCCCGGCCCGCGTCCTGGCGATGGTATCCAGCCCGGGATATTGCCGGTCCAGGAACCCGTTGCCGACGATCATGATCGAGTCCTGGTACATGACTGGCGCCTCGCCGTGGCCGGCAAAAAGGGCGTCCACCACCTCCATACCGCTCACCACCCTCCCGACCGGAGGGAATCCACCGGAGCAACATGTATCGTAGATGGGGTTGTCCCGCCGATTTATGAACAACTGGGTATTGCGCGAGCCGGGACCGGCCTTGGCGAACGAAACGGTCCCGCGTGTGTTGTTCGCGACGAGTGGATCGTCCGATATCGTGAGGTCCGCCCATACCGAGTCGAGCGCGGGCTGCCCGCTAAGGCCGAACTGTACCACCGGGGGAATGATGCGAAAGAATCGAGCTCCCGCGTAGAAGTTGTAGCGGGTGAGGTGGTAGACACGATCGACCCCCAGGGGTGCCCAATCCCGATAGAACGCCACGACGAAGTCACCGGCACTCGTCTCGAACGTCGCCGTGAACGAATCCGGCGCCTGGACGGCGAGGTCCGCCGCCGAGGGCTCCCAGATCGCCAGGCGTGCGATTGCAGCGAACTCTTCGGGCGAAAGGGCCTCCAGACGGCTGGTCCCGTCGGAGGTCATCGAGTCGGACAGCCCGTTTCCGCCACCACATGCCAGTGTGGCAAGGACCAGGAAAGAAAACAGGGGACTACGCATTCGGCTCAACTCGAAATTGGACTCAGGTGCCCGGCTTGATCCGGAATCCGTCGCCGACTTCTTCGCGGAACTCGCTGTGGCAAGACCGGCAGACCGAGCGTAGATCAGACATCGCTTGAGTCGCCTGCGGTCCGCTCCTCGCTCGGGCCGCCAGGCGTATGGCGCTTGTTGCCGTGAGGGCCGCGGCACTGAAGTCTACCGCCGGTTGCACTTCCCGTGCGGTCCAAAACGTTTGGATCTGCTCGAAGAAACGGGTCATCCGGTCGGAGCTATCACTCAACTCGTCCCAGTACGTCGCGTCGATGTTCATTCCGACGTCGCCCAGCGTTTGGTCAATCCGCCTCATCACTATCGCGTATCCCTCTTCGTTCAGAATCTCTTGGGGCGTCTGGTTCGACGGCTGAAACGCTCCGAGCACCAGAACGAAGGCGACGGTGACCGTGGCGGGGAGGATTCGATGAACTTGCATGTTGATGCCCTTCTGGTGATCGATGAATAGGCCGAATTTCGCGGTGAAACTTGACCGCTTTTACCACCGCACACACCACGGATGGTGTGAAACGAACGGACCACGGATGGTGTGAAACGAACGGAATCATGCGCGGTCGGGCCGGCCTCGGCAATAATGCAGGCCCCCTCGGGGGGGTTACACCCCCGTTTCGTCGGAGAGTAGACGGTGCTCCCTCGCGTAGTCGGCTAGCTCTCCCCGGGATCCGATCTCTAGCTTCTGGAAGGTATTCGAGAGGTGTGTACTCACCGTTCGCGGGGAGATTCCCAACTCCTTGGCGATGGCCTTGTTCGACTTTCGTCGAGCCACCAAGAGTGCGATCTCCAACTCTCGCTGCGACAGGGCCTCCGCTCCCGAGCCTTTGGAGATGCTCGGCGGTCGGGTGTCCAACTCGCGGAACATCCCGCGGGTTTTCTTCAGCTCCGGCTCCGCGCCGATTCTTTTGAAGACGTCATGCACGTGGCGAAGCTCCTCGAGGGCGCCGTCTCGGTCGCCGAGGTCCGCGAGCCTGCCGGCCAGCTGTCTCCTCAGGCGAGCAGCGTCGTAGATCATGGGCACATTCTCGAGTTTCTCGGCGGCCTTGCGCAACAGCACGGTGGCTCGTTCGATATCGCCTCCGTACCAAACCTTGACTGCCGCGAAGGCGTCGAGCCAAGCCAGGCCGACTCGGGCGCCCGTCTTCTTGGCGTAACGCCTCATGCGTTGTTCGATGTGGAGGCCGCCCGCAGCGTCATGGAGCATGAGGTATGCCTCGCCGATCAACGGCAGTAGACGATGTGCCGCCCAGATGATGAACCCGGTGTTCTCTGCGATCGCCAACCCGGCTTCACCAACCCGAATCGCTTCCTCGTACTCTCCGGCGGCTATATGGTAAGCGGCCTTCCCGATATGGGCCGGTACCACGAGATGTACGCGGGGTGTGCCGTCGGTGCCCGCGCCGGACATCGTCCACGCTTCGTCCACGTAAGCTCGGCCGCGCTCGACCTCCCCGCGGCCCAGGTAGATCAGCGAAAGGAACACCAGAAGACGCGGCAAGAGTGCGTCTTGTCCAAGGGCCCGCGCCCGGGCCACCGCCCGCTCTCCGAGGGCGATTCCGTTGTTCCACTCCCCTGCGGCCATCGCGTGCTCGAGCGTTACCTCCGAGGTCCAGAGATCCAGGACCGGAGACCGTAACTCCTTCGCGATTTCACGACAGCGCTGAATGTGGCGGTCCATGACTTCGGTTTCGCCCAGGAAGCCCTCTGTGATCGCCAGCTGCCAGTAGATCCAGAACGTGACATGCCGGTCTCCGGCCTCCTCGGAGAGGGCGATGGCCTCGCGGCCGTGCTCGCGCACCTCGTCGGTGTCTCCAAGCCAGGTGTGAAGGATCATCAGCCCATGCCGGACCCTGGCCAGCAGGCTCGGGTCCGCCACCGTCTGGGCGACCGCCAGGGCTGCCTCCATCTCCTCACGAGCCTCGTCGGCGCTCCCCTGGGCTTGGAGAGCGATTCCTTTGTAAAGATGGAGGTGGGCTTCGATGGACCGATCGCCCGCTGCCTTGGCGTACGCCAGTCCTTCGGTGTAGGAGCTCACGGCCTCTCGGTACCGGCCGGGGAAATATGCAGCCTGTCCGATCCGGCGGTGGAGGGCGGCCGCGCGCGCGTTGTCCTTTCGCTCGATGGCGATCTCCAACGCTGCCTTCCAATGGTCCGCGGCGCGTCTGTATTCGCCGAGTCGTTGGAGCACTCGCGCGAGATCCTCCTTCAGAGAAAGTATCTCTACGCCCGTATCCTCTTCCGTGAAGGCCCCCGCCTCAACCCGCTCCGTCGCCTCCCTCAAAAACCCCTCGGCTTCGCGGTCTGCCCGGCTCTCCAGCGCGTCCCGGCCTGCGGCGGCCAGGTACCGGACGACCCGGGGGTCATCACCCCCGGCGCGGGAGAAGTGATAGGCAAGGGCATGGGCCGGGTCGTCGATCACCGCTGCCTCTCCGCGCTCCAACGCCTCCCCCATTCGCTGATGGAGCTTTCGGGCACGGGCGAGCCCCATCTCGGAGTAGATGACTTCCGACACCAAGGGATGTACGAACCGATATACGATGTGGGTTCCGTCGGCCGCTTCCTCGATGAGCTGCCTTGTCCGCAGTTGATCCAGGCCCGCCAGAATGTCGGCCTCGGACTGCTCGACTACCGTGTTGAGGAGTCCGTGGTCTACCCTGGTGCCCGCCACCGCCAGGAGGTTCGCGACCTCTCGAGCCGCGGAGCTCAACTCGCCGAAGCGGGCGGAGACCGCCTCGGTGACCGATGCCGGGAGGTCCAGATCCACCACCTCCCACCCCAACCACCGTCCGTCCTGCACGAAGAGCTTTCCGGAATCCACGAGTGATTTGAGGATCTCCTCGACGAAGTAGGGATTCCCTCCTGTGCGTTCATGAACCTGCCGCGCCAACGGCTCCGCGATGCCCGGGTCAGTTTGAAACGTACGGAGAACCAAATCCACGGTTTCGTCGGCGGAGAGCGGCACGACGTCCAATGCCTCCGAGCCCGAAACAGACAGCAGCGGTCGCTCCATCTCTTGGAACGAGGGATTGTGAACGAGGTCCTCCGTGTTGTACACGCCAAGGAGCACGAGGGGAACATCCGCAAGTTGCCGCGAAACGAAGTGAAACAGGTCCAGACCTGAGGGATCGCTCCAGTGGAGGTCGTCGAGTACGACCAGAAGTGGAGTCCTCTTGCTCAGCCCCCGTAGCAATTCGGTGAAATTCCAATGGATCTGTGTGCGAAGCTCCCCGGAATCGGTCGAGGCAAAGACAGAATCCGGGGTGCCTCCGCTACGCAGCCCGGGTACTACGATCGAGAGTTCTTCTTCTCCGCCTCGGGTCAACACGGACAACGTGGCGTCGTCCATGCCCCGCAGCATCGGGAAAAAGGCGTTGGACCAGAGCCCGTAGGGCACCCCGGTGTCCATTCGATACGCCTGACCGGTTACGGTCTCGAAGCCGGACCGGGTCGCTTCTTCGGCGACAGCCGATGCCAGGCGAGACTTGCCCGTGCCCGTGTCGCCTTTGAGAAAGATCGCCGCTCCCGATCCTGCCTTGGCCGAGGATAGGGCTGTGGTGAGGATGTCGAGCTCGTGCGCTCGGCCCACGAGTGGTAGTGATGGTAGGATGTTCGACATTTGTGTGTTAGATGGTTCGAGGGTTTCTCAAGGTTCCTTGGGAGGGGCTCGGGCACAAGTGGCTTGTCGGTTGCGGGTGTGTGAAAGGCGCACCGGCTGCCTGGCCAGCCGATGCCCACCGAGGACGGGGACTAGGCCGCACTGGATTTTTCCTCGATGCATCGCCACCCTCATGCAAACGCTCCCACCTCGAAGCTCCCATTTCGAGAGCAGTCGGAAAGGACGTGAGTAACCGTCCCTTCCCTTCGGATCGGGACCCGTTCTGTTGAAGGATGACACCGGAGGATGTTGCCGATGCGTAGTCCGATGCGTAGTCCGACGCGTGGTTCGATGCGTAGTCCGAGGGGTAGTTCCACGGACGAAGCCGTGGAGCGCGTTCGATTGGCGCCGGGCTTCACGGTGTCGCGGGTCTCCACCGGACTTGGGCAAATTGCGGACATGGAGCGAGACGGGGATCCGCTTGATCCCGACAGGACGTCGGCTGCTCTGGGTCGTTATCTCGATGCGGGCTTTACCACCTTCGCGATGGCGGACGACAACGGCTCCGCCGAAGTGATCGCCGGCCGATTCCAGGGGAGTCACCCGGGGTGGCGAGGCACAACTTCTTACCACTTGGGTGCCTGAGCCCGGGCCGTTCACGTTCGAGGATGTTCGTGCCGCCGTCCAACGATCTCTGGACCGCTTGGGAACCGACCGGATCCACCTTTTTCAGTTCGATGCATGGAGTTATGCGGACGCGACTTGGCTCGATTGCCTCTTCTGGCTTCAGGACCTGAAAGAGGAGGGGCTCATCGGCCATCTCGGACTCGTGAACTTCGATGCTGCCCATCTCCGCATCGCCTTGACAAGTGGCATCGACATCGTGTCCAACCAGGTTTCCTACTCCCTTATCGATCAGAGGGCCCGAGGCGGTATGGCCGATCTCTGTCTCGAGCACGGTATAAAACTTTTGGTGATCGGAACGCTGGCCGGAGGCTTGCTCACGGACCGCTGGCTGGGGGAGCCCAGGCCCGAGCTGGCGGATTTGACCACCCGGTCGGAGGCGAAGTACTGGCGCTTCATCCAAGCAGCAGGTGGATGGGAGGCGTTCCAGCACATCCTCGAGTGTTTGGCGGGCGTGGCGAAGAAGCACAAGGTCTCCATTGCCAACGTCGCGTGTCGCTACATGCTCGACCTGCCTGCCGTGGGTGCGGTCATCATCGGAGCGCGGGTCGGGGAAAAGGAGCACATTCCGGACAACCTGAGAGTCTTCGGGTTTTCGCTCACGAAGAAAGATCGATCGGACATCGAGTACGCTCTGACCAGACTCGATCCCCTCCCCGGCGACTGCGGGGACGAATATCGCAAGGCCCCGTTCCTTACGGCGACGGGTGACCCGGGGCGTAACCTCGACGCCTTCCCTCGACCGTACGAGACGAAACGGAGCCGCAATCGTCGGGCCCTGGTTCTCACGGGCACGGCGTGGGAAGAGACTGCGGGGTTCAGTCGCGCGGTGCGCCACCGCGATCACGTGTGGATTTCGGGCACGACCGCGACGCACCGGTCACGCGTGATCGGCGGGACGGACCCTGAAGCGCAGGCGCACTTCGCGATCGACAGGATAGAGGGGGCGCTCCAGTCCGTTGGAGCATGTCTCGAGGACGTGGTCCGTACCCGGGTGTATATTCGAGATACCTCCATGTGGGAGGCTGTAGCCCGGGTACACGGAGAGCGGTTTGGTCACATCCTCCCTGCAAATACGATGATTCAGTCGGGTCTCATCGGAGATGAATACCTGGTCGAGATCGAAGCGGAGGCCATGGTAGCATGATTACGATCACCAGTTACCACGAGGATTGGCCCAAGCGGTTTGGGGAAATCCGAGACTGCCTGCGCTCCGAGATGGCGGGTGAGGGTGGGGCCTTCGAGGTCGAGCATTTCGGGAGCACCGCCGTCCTGGGACTCGTGGCGAGGCCGTTGCTCGATCTTTGTGTGGTCGTTGCCGACGAGTCTGACTTGCCCGCCCTCCTGGGCGGGCTCGACCGGTTGGGCTACGTCTACGAACCGGCTCAACGTGTGCCGGGGCTAGAGACCTTCCGGCGCAAGGGGCCGGATGTGCCATTTCTCGCGCACAAGAGGGACTTCTCGCCGCATCATCTCTACGCGTCAGTCAAGGGTGCTCCCGACCTTGGCCGACACCTGGCGTTCCGCGACCAGCTCAAGCACGACTCCAATGACAGAGCCGCTTACGCGAAGCTGAAAATCGATCTCGCTCCGCACGCCGATGCCGCCGGATACATACGGGCGAAGACCGAGTTCATCCAGTCCGTATTGGCCCGGATGGGCGGGTAGCCCCCTCCGGATGGGCCGATAGGCCTTCTTCTAGGGGACGTCGAGAAGTTCGATCTCGAAGATCAGCGTAGCGTTGGGTCCGATGTCCCTTCCGGTTCCCTGGGGCCCATATGCCAGGTCGGAGGGAATGACGAAGCGGTAGTGGCTCCCCACGGTCATCAGTTGAAGGCCCTCGCTGAATCCAGGAATGACCCCCGTGACGCCGAATTGGGCGGGCGCGTTCCGCGAATAGGAGCTGTCGAACTCCGTTCCGTCGATGAGGGTCCCGCGGTAGTGAATCGAAACCTGATCAGCGGGTGCGGGCTGAGCGCCACCTGCCTCCCCCTCCCGAAGGACTTCGAACTGGAGCCCGCTGGCGGTAGTCGTCACGCCATCCTTTTCCGCGTTCGATGCGAGATAGGCCTCGCCTTCCACCCTATTGCTTTCCGTCATGGCCTCGAACTCCGCGTTTTGTTCTTCCCGGATCAGTGTCCCCACACGCTGCGTCACTTCGGCCAGTTGCTCGGGGGGGATCGCCGGATCGCGCCCGTCGAGGGCATCCTCGATGCCGCGAAGGAGGGCAGCCCGGTCGAGATGAGTCACGGTGGGCTCTAGGGAACGGCCGATATCCAGTCCGAAGCCGTAGCTCGCGATTTCGTCATCGGTCTCGAGGGAAGCCGTGCCGCCGGCCTGGCAGGCGGTCAGGGCCGTCAGGGCGAAGATCGCTGTCCATTTGCCACGGAGTCGCATGTGTCATCCTTATGGTGGGTCGAGATGGTGGGTCCAGGTTCGGAAAGGTCGAATCTACCGTGGATGCGGTGGATGTCCAACGGGCTCAAAAGGCCTCTATCGCCTCGTCACCGCTCCCGACCCGCTGGTGGCGTCGGCCACGGCCGCGGAAAACGAGTCAAAGGCCTCCGCCGGGACGGCGCCCCGGAACTCAACCCGTTCACCGTATGCCTCGGCTTCCACCACGACCTCCATCTCCGTCATGATGCGGTGGAGGTCGTTAACGTGCCCGCGGCGAAGGCCCAGCAGTTATGGGTGGCGTCGGGGAACTCGTCTCGGATCTGCCTCACGAATTCATGGGCCACGGCCGCCCTGGGCGCGTGTGAAAGAGTGGTGATGAACCGGCTCCGTTGGATCGTCTCCTGCGCGCGGTGCACCCCGGCGGGAATCGGATAGCGCGATTCACTCACCGGACGTTGCTACTCCACGTGGCCCATCATTTTATTCACCCCTGGGCTCATGAGAAGAGCGACAATGCTCGCCGCCGCGAGAAGCGTTGCGACCGTACGGAAAAGGGCGAAGGGGGCGAGGGTTTCGAGGCTGCCCGCGACCAGTCCCGCGACCAGGGTCCCCAGGGCGGTTGCCACGAACCAGATGCCCATCATCTGACCCACCCGGCCTTTGGGGGCCAACTTGGTGATGGACGACAATCCTACGGGGGACAGCGCGAGCTCTCCCATGGTGTGGAGGAAATACATCACGACCAGCCAGGCTGGAGAGACCGGCGTCGCGGCCGTGGCGTTCGCCGCCCCCCAAGCGATGACGAAGAATCCCGCCGCCAGGCCGATGAGGCCGAACGCGAATTTCAGTGGGATCGACGGGTTGGCGTTCCGCGAGGAGAGCCATACCCAAAGGGACGCAAAAATGGGGGCGAAGATGATGATCAAGCCGGCGTTCACGGATTGGAGGAAGCCCGCCGGCATGAGCCAGCCGAAGATGTTGCGGTCGGTGAGATCCTGCGCAAACAAGTTCAGGGACGAGCCGGCCTGCTCGAACCCCGACCAGAAGATCGCCGCGAAAACGAACAGCCAGAGGATGACGAGCAGGCGTTTCTTCTCCTCCCGCGTATGGCCCCCCAGGATGAGAACGTACGCAAAATAGATCAGCACGATGAGCAGGATGCTGCTGCCGAGCGCGGTCGCGATCTGCGTGAGCGTCAGTGGGATGACTCCTTGAGCCACCAGCCACCCGAAGAGCACGATGGCGGCGGCGATTCCGAAAAAGCCGCCGAAGAACCACTGGGCCTTGTTGGCGAGCTCGGCCCTGGTGTCGTTGGTCTTGAGGTGCCCGGCGTCGCCCAGCAGACCCGCGCCCCGCTTATACTGGATGAGCCCGAGTACCATGCCGAAGCCCGCGGCGGAGAATCCCCAGTGCCAGTTGTACGTCTCCCCGAGAAATGAGCAGAGGAGCGGGCCTACGAGCGCGCCGAGGTTGATCCCCATGTAGAAAATCGAGAAGCCGGCGTCACGCGCTGCCCCACCTTGGGGGTAGAGATCCGCGACCATCGTGCTGACGTTGGGCTTCAGTAGGCCGGTCCCCAAGACGATGAGCACGAGACCGGCATAGAAGGTCGTCGTCGTGGGAGTGGCCATGCTGAAGTGGCCCGCCGCGATGATCCAACCCCCGACGTATACCGCTTTGCGTTGCCCCCATAGGTTGTCGGCCACCCAGCCGCCAGGCAGGGACAGCAGGTATACGAGGCCCGTATACAATCCGTAGATGGCTGCCGCCGTGCCCACGTTGAGTTCGAGTCCGGGATTCTCTCCGGTGCTGGCCGCCGTCATGAAAAGGATGAGGAGCGCCCGCATTCCGTAGTAGGAAAAGCGCTCCCACATCTCCGTGAAGAACAGGGTGGCGAGCCCTCTCGGCTGTCCGAAGAACGTTTTCCCGCCCGTCGATTGAGCCAGAGGTGCCGCGTACTCGGAGGTCGTACTCAAAACCGCTCCAGGTCTGTGGGCCGATATCGCTTTTCCCGGTGGAATGCTCTCTATCTCGGGGTTCTCGTCGTCGCTGGCAAGGGCAGATCTCGGCGTCGACGATTTTTTTTGACAAGGACCGCGAACATTCCCTACTCTTAGCCATTCCCCAGAGTTGATATTACGCGCTTACGGCCGGCGTGAAGGTCCGGTTGTCCGCGCATCTGAAGGAGCGGCATACGATGAAGATCACAACGAAGATCGAACTGGGATCGGCCCCGCGAGGCGTGCTGGCTACCCTGGCGTTCGTCGCCCTACTGGTGCCGGGCAGCCTTGGTGCCCAGGAGGCGTCCCACGCCGACGTGACCTTCACGCGCGACATCGCGCCCATTCTCCAGCGAAGCTGCCAGACCTGCCACCGGGAGGGTGGCGTCGCACCGATGACCCTCGTGACCTACCAGCAGGTGCGCCGTTACTCGAGCAGGATCGTATATAAGACGGGCCTCCGTGACGTGGCTGGAGCCATGCCGCCCTGGTACGTGGAAAAGGACATCGGGATCCAGCACTTCAAGAATGACCCGTCGCTGAACGACGAAGAGCTAGCCCAGATCGCGGCGTGGGTGGAGAACGGGATGCCCGAAGGGAACCCGGCAGACATGCCTCCGCCGAGGGTATTCCCCAACGACGACGTTTGGATCGCCGGTGAGCCGGACCTGATCGTCAAGACGAACGAGATCTTCGTCGAGGGTGGCTCGCCCGACTGGTGGGGCGAGATCGAGAGTGTGCCGGTCGGGCTTACCGAGGATCGTTATGTGGCCTCGGTGGAGATCAAGGAGGTCAACGACGTCGACAACCGCAGCGGGAACGACGACCGGCAGACGGTTGGCCGACGCTACGTCTTCCATCACATGATCTGGAGCACCCGGGTCCTCGATGAGGGCGAGGACAGTGGACAGTTCGCCGAGAGAGGTGAGGACGCCGTGGGTTGGCCCGTCCACGAGGTCGGCCGTAATCCGGACATGTTCGCGCCCGAAGCAGGCCGGCTTCTCAGGGCGGGCTCGAGTGTCGTATCCAACTCGATTCACTTGCACTCGAACGGCCAAGACACACGTGCCCACCTCGAGATCGGGTTCCGGTTCCATCCGAAGGGCTACGAGCCGGACTACCCGCGGGCGAGCTTGGGACTCGGAAACGGGGTCGACATCGACATCAGAGGAAACGAAAAGGATCAGGAGCTCCACGCCTACCGAACGCTGAGCGAGCATACCAAGATTGTCACCTTCGAACCCCACCTGCACGCGCCGGGTGCCCGCATGTGCCTGGAGGCCATCTGGGGCTACAGTGTCGAAACGCTCTCATGCGTGGGTTACGACCACAACTGGGTGCGGGGCTACGCGTATGCCGACGACGCGGCACCGCTTCTGCCGAAAGGCACCATTCTCCACATCACTGGCTATATGGACACCACGGAGGAGAACATCAACGTGCCGGATTCCAGAAACTGGCAGGGATCGGGCAATCGGTCCGTCACCAACATGTTCATCGACCTCGGGATGCGGGTCTCGATGACGGACGAACAGTTCATCGGGGAGATGGCGAAGCGGAGAGAGGTTCTCAATCTGACGGCGAACGATCATGTGATCGGGTGTCCGCTTTGTACGGTCCTGCCGGAGGAGCCGGCGGAAGAGGAGGGTAGCCGGTGAGACGGCTGCTTTTCGTTGCTCTGTTCATGCTGCTGAGCCACCAGAGCCTTGGTGCGCAGCTGAGCTATTCTCGGGGCCAGAACGTCTCCCCCGGGTACGAAGGGTGGGAGCAGAACGAGGACGGATCGTTCAGCTTCCTGTTCGGCTACATGAACCGGAACTGGCTCGAAGAAATCGACGTCCCGGTGGGACCGGACAACACGATCTCGCCCGGCCCGGCCGATCAGGGCCAACCGACCCATTTCTTGCCGCGCCGTAACCGGTTCATCTTCAAGGTGCGTGTTCCGGCGGACTTCGGCGATCAAGAGATGGTGTGGACGCTCACGACCCAAGGAATCACAGAGCGCGCGTACGCGTCGCTTCGTACGGATTACAAGGTCGACAACATGGTGATCGCGTCAGAGACAGGCGCGCTCGGCGCAGGGACGAGTAGCCCCGAGACGAGGTCGAACATGGCGCCGGTCCTCCGGATCATCGGGGACAGAGAGTTGACCGCTCGGGTCGGCCAACCGCTCACGCTGGCGGCGGAGGTGACCGACGACGGCCTTCCTAGACGGAGGAGACCCCGCGCGTCGCTTGCTGCTGCGGATTCGACTGATGCTGAGGCGGCCGCCGATAGTACGGAGGGTGCAAGAGGGCCGAAGCTGTCCGCGCGGGCGCTGCGCCCCCCGTCGAGGGTCACCGTGGGCAAGAGGGTGGGGTTACACCTCTCTTGGTTCGTTTACCGGGGCCCTGAATCCCTCGATCTTGGACATGAGAAGGTGGCCTTCGATCCCATCCAGGTGAAGGTATGGGAGGATACGCGGGCGGCGGCGAACTCTCCCTGGGGGCCGCTCTGGGTCCCGCCGGAGGTGCCCGAAGACGGGCGCTGGGAAGTGCAGGTAACCTTCGACGAGCCGGGCAGGTATGTGTTGCGTGCGCGTGCGGACGACGGCGGCCTGTACGCCGATGACGACGTGACCGTACGCGTGACGTCCCTGATTCCCTGACGAGGGATTCCCTGACCCACTGATCGAGCGTTCCTCCCTCAGGGCTAGAAACCGTCGCCGAGGATCGCACGGCCCTCGTTCGCCGCCTCGACCGAAGTGCGGATGATCTGCCAGCCCTCCCGCACCCGCCTCGCGACGTCCTCACCCGTGCTCGCCGAGATCGCGCAGGCGACATCGTGTCTGTTGCACGCCGCAAGGATCTGTTGGAAGGCTTCCTCGAGCTCGGGCGCACCTTGAGTGACGCCCAGCGAGCGACTCAGGTCGCCACCGGCGCCCGGGAAAAGGGCCCCGACGCCCGGAGTGGAAGCGATCGCATCGACGTTCCGCAAGCCTTCGACCGACTCGATCATCATCACGGCCAGCAGGTCCCCGTCGGGATTGAGCGGCCACAGGTCGGCTCGCCGAGAATACTCTGCTGAACCCACCCCCCACGCCCACGCCGCGTTGCCGGCGCCCGAGCCCCGGATCCCCTTCGGCTCGGGATAACGCGAATCCCGAAGCTGTGGATAACGCATGGTGCTGACCGCGAACGCTGCCTGTTCCGGAATGTCCACGCCGTTGAAGATGATCCCGTACAGCCCGATGTCCAAAGCCTGCTTCACGACCCATTCGGATTCGTGGGGTGGCGGTGCGAAGCGCGCGAACAGTGCGAGGTTGGGCTGCGCGTTCCCCTTCCTGAGGATCATCTGCTTATCGGCCATCCCCAGGAGAAACATCCTCAAGGCGGGAAAATCCATGGGGCTGTGCTCCATATCCACGTATATGAAGTCTGCCGGTGCCCGCGCGACCTGGCGCGCGTAAGAGAGGGAGAGGTCCTGCGTGCTGAGTCCGTACACGATCTCGCCCGCTTCGAGCTTGGCGATCACCGGGTTCAGGTGGACGCGCTCTTGGGCCGGCACAGCGCACGGAAGCAGGAGGAGCGCGGTCCAGGAGGCGACGCACGAGCTTCTACGGGCACGTGGAATTCGGTCGCACGTCTGCGGGAACGAAGGGTCGGTCGATCTGCTCATCGCGCCATCTCCTTTTCGCGGCCAGCAAATACGTGTGAAAGCGGATGGGAACGTACGCGCGCCGACGCCAGTTGGCACGTGCCGACGAGTCCAGTATGGGCGCCCCTATGCCGCCCTAGAAGACTGATCGGAAAGGTGGTTTTCCGAGTCCGGGATGTTACGGAGGCCGGGCGAGCTACTCGGGCAGGGCTACGCGCACGAATCTCCGGAGGATCGCCTCGGCCTCCGGTGTTTCCGGCGTGGCGGCCGAGAATTCCTCGAGCGTGTCGTACCCGGTGAGCGGCAGATACGACGGATACTGGGCGATTCGCGCGATGATGCCGGCACGGTCCAGCTCCGGATGGAACTGGGCACAGTAGATGGGCTTGTCGGCGAAGCAGAACGCCTCGTTCTCAACGGTGGCGCTCGACGCCAGAAGCGTTGCCCCCTCAGGGAGCTTGGTCACGATATCCTCGTGGCCGATCAGGACCTGGAAGCGGTCCCCCAGAGGACCGAACACGGGGTCCTTCTTACCCTCGGGTGTCAGCTTCAGCCAATGCGTCCCGACCTCCGCCTGACTCCGGTCCGTGACCACCTCGCCCCCCATGGCTCTGGCCATGGCTTGAAACCCCCAACAAGACGCAAACGTCGGCTTGGACGTCTCGTGTAGCTGACGCATGGCTTCGAGGGCCGCGGACAGCCACGGACCGCCTTTGGCGACGGAGTAGTCGCCGCTCCCACCCAGCAGGACCACGTCGGCCTCGCCCAGCTCGGACTCGGTGGGCACACCGCTCAAGAGGTCGAAGACACGAATCTGATCTCGATCGCAGCGGAGCGAACGGGAAAAGCACTGGACCTCGTGCTCCCTCATGGGGTCGTCGGGATCACGGACCTGAAGGAGCAGGAAATGGAGTGGGTGTGTCATGGAAGGGTTGCTTATTGAGCGGGAAAGAGTGGGGCCGCGACGAGGGGACCAACGAGGGGGGCGTGCCCGCGACGGGTACGCCCCCCTCTTGGTGGATGCTGACGAGGTAACGTGCTCAGTGGCCCTGCACAACCTGGTTCCGCAGGATGCCGACGCCCTCGATCTCCACCTCGTAGACGTCACCCGGCTCCATCGCGCGGGTGCTGCCCATCGTGCCGGACCAGATCAGATCGCCCGGCTCGAGCGTGAAATATCTGGAGATGTAGCTGACCATATGGTTCATGTCGAAAATCAGGTCGGAGCTGTTCTCCTCCTGGCGTATTTCGCCGTTGAGGCGACCCTCGATCTGGAGGTGCGTATAGTCCAAGCCCGCGACCACGACCGGACCCACGGCGTTGAACCCGCGGGTGCCCTTCGCACGGACCCACTGGATGTCGGTACCCTGCCAGGCTCGCTCACTCACGTCATTCCCGGCCGCCACGCCGAAGATATAGTCCGGCGCATCTTCCGGACTCACATTCACGGCACGCCTGCCGATCACGATGACCATCTCCGCCTCGTAGTGGAGATTTTCGGATCCCGGAGGCCGTACGATGTTCTCACCGGGACCGATGAGCGAACTCGCGGGCACGGTGAACAGGCCCGGATACTCCGCCGGCTCGCCACTGATATGGCTGCGGAAGTTGAAGGCGGTCATGAAGACGAGGGTCGGGTCGACCGGGGCCTTCATCGTCACGGCGGACTCCGTCGTCGTCCGCCCCGTACGCTGACCCCCGAGGTAGGGAGCGTCGCTGAGCTGGCGAATCGTGGTGCCATCCAGCTCTCCCCACGAGATGTCTCCAGCTTGCTCGTACCTTACGTATCTCGTTTGGGCGTCGGCCGTGTCGCCCACCACCCCCGCCGCGATGACGCCAAGCACAAACAGTGTCAACATACGCTTCATGAAAAACCTCCTGTCGATGAATCCATCGCTACCGTAGGGCGCTGGCCCGGGGCCGTCAAGGCACCTCAGGCCGTATCAACGGACCTCCGGCCCACCCACGCGATCATCGGGGACGAAGCGGTTTCGGGCGGGCATCACCACCGCCGGTAGGGTCTCGGCATTCATGACCGCGTCCTCCGGGATGATTTCATTGAGGAAGAGGATGTATGCGGCGACCGCGTAGACTTCGTCGTCCGTGAGCGACCCGGGGAACGTCATCGGCATCGCACGCTTGACGTAGTCGAAGATGGTGGTGGCGTACGGCCAGTAGTTTCCGACGGTCTTGCGGATGCCTCGGGTTTCGCCGAACGGAAAACCCTCCCGGGGCTCACGGCCCACGAGCCGATCGTTCGGACCCTCTTGCCCCGTGATACCATGGCAAGCGACGCACTTGACGTTGTAGACCGCCCTGCCCTCGGCGACGGAGCCGCTCCCAGGAGGGGCTCCTGCTCCGTCCGGTCCGAAGTCGATGTTCAGCACGTCAATCTCGGCTGGCGTGGCGTCCTGGCCGATCGCAAAAGAAGCGGGCCATTCGCTGGTTCCCGACCCCACCCCACTACTCCCTTGGTCCGCCGTGTCCGGCACGCATCCGTACAGGAGGAGCGCCGTCGCCGCCACCAGCCCACAAAAGGGCCCTCCCGGGCTTCGCTGGCTCAAAGCATCTCTCCCTGTGCGAAGAACACGCGTCCGTCGGCTTCGACCTTCCAGGGCCGGATGTTGTTGTAGTGGTAGGAGGTGCCTTCGCCCCGCGCCGCTATCTGTGTTTCAAGATCCGGCTGCACGTAACCGGTTTCGTCGATTGCGCGGCTCATGAGAAGGGCCTCGCCGCCGTCCCAGTTCCAGATGTGCCGGAAGCGGGTGGCACACTTCGAGAGGACCGGCTCCTGAAGCTGAGCGGGTACCCACGTGCGCCCGCCGTTCGTGCTCACTTCCACCCGGGTGATGCGGCCCCGGCCACTCCACGCCAGGCCTCGGATCTCCCACCAACCGCGCTCCGGAAGTACGAAGGGATAGGCCGGGAAGGTGATCGTCGACTTGGCGTCCATCACGAAGCTGAACTGCCGCACGGTCCCATCGGCGAGGGGGTCCGTGTACTTGGAGGTTTCGTCGCGCGTCATGGACGGCCGGTCGGAGGCCTCGAGGCGGCGGATCCATTTGACTTGGGCGTTGCCTTCCCACCCAGGAAGGAGCAGCCGCGCGGGAAAGCCCTGCTCGGGACGGATCGCCTCGCCGTTCTGCCCGTACGCGATCATGGCGTCGTCCAACGCCTTTTCGACCGGAATGCTGCGGGACATGACCGCCGCATCGCCACCCTCGGCCAGCAGCCAGGTAGCGTCGGGGCTGATCCCGACCTCACGCAGGAGGGTCGAAAGTGCGACACCGCTCCATTCACTCGTGCTGAACAGTCCGTCGATCTGGCTGGGGGCACGCTCCCGAGGGGCGTTCCGGTTATAGGCGGCACCACCGTTGCCGGAGCACTCCATGAAACAAATCCGAGACTCCGCTGGAAACCGCTTCAGGTCGTCGAGCGTGTACGTCATCGGTCGATCCACCATCCCGTGGATCAGGAGTTCATACCGATCCGGGTCGATCGCTGGAACGCCGGCGTGGTGGCGCTCGAAGTGGAGATCCGCCGGAGTGATGATGCCCCGAAGTTGCTCGAGCGGGCTCCTGGAGGACGCTGTCGGTGCGGGTGTGCCCATGACGCGCCGGGGCTGCTCTCCCGGTGCCCGTTGGCCCAGCACGCTGGTCGGCGCCCCGAGAAACTTCGTGGGATCCACCTGTGCGGTCTGCAGGGGGGCGGCTTCTCCCACCGTGACCGCATCGGCCTGGGTCTTCAACAGACCCCCAGCGATCAGCCCTCCCGTGGCTCCCAACATCGCGCGTCTTGAGATGTCGCCCATCGTTCGACTCCTGGAATTTGGTAGCCTGCATGTCACGGGACACAACCTTTGTCCAGAGCCATGCCGTCCGCAAGCCGTGACAGGAAAATCGCGGCGTTGACACCCTATCCCTCTCCGCCTAGCGTGCTAGGCATGATAGGTACGAACGTGCGCATACGTGATCGTTTCATTGCCGTGTTGGCAATCTGGATCGTGGCTGTGGGCGCCCTCATCCCGTCCATGGATCGGGAGCTCCTCGGCTCGGACCTCGCGATCGAGTCAGGGCACAACGAGGCGTGCGCTCATCCCCATCACGATCACACGTTCTGCATGCAGCTCGGCAAGCAGCGCTGGTCCAAGGGCTCATCGATTCCGTCTCAGGTGTTTCCGCCTGTTGCGGGCGAGTCGGTCTCGGTGCGCCACGATGCCCCGGTCGAGGTCCTGCGCCGCATCCTCACCCGCTCCCGCGCCCCACCACACACCACCTGAGAACAACCTCTGCGTGCTGCAGAGGAACCATCGAGCGCAGCTCCCGAGCCCAGAACCGTCGGGGGCAGTGCTTTGCGGGTCGAGTGTTCCGGTCATAGCCCCGGCAGACCCGAATCTCAGGGAGTTGCCATGCGAAACATTCCATATGGGTGCGTACGGTTTCTTGCGTTGGCGGGAATCCTGGCCGTTAGCCCGGTACGCGCGCAGGCACAGGACGTGCCGGCGGCGCGGCTCGATTCCCTCCGGGTGGCCCTCGAGGTGCTGAGAGCTCGGCTCGACAGCCTCGAGGGCATCGTGGCTCGTAGCCAGGCGGGGCCGGAGGTTCGAGATCAAGAGGAGACGACGACGGACGCGATCGCCCGGCTCCGGGCGGCGGCCCAGGCTGCTGCGGGGGACGCCGCAGCAGACACGATGGCCCGGGCCCAGGGCGCCCAGGAGTTCGTCGGTCGTGCCCGGTCGCTACAGGCGCTGAATCCGGAGATCAGCCTGAATGGTGATTTTTTTGCGTCCATCCAGAGTGGGGAACCCGACGCGGAGAACTTCATTCCTCGCGAGTTCGAGCTGTCGCTCGTCTCGGCGCTGGACCCCTTCACTCGTGCCAAGGTATTCCTCGCCTCGGAGGAGCAGGGGGGTCGGATCGAAGTGTTTCCGGGTGGTGGTGAAGAGGAGGGCTCCGGGGCGGGCGTTTCTGTGGAGGAGGGCTACGTCGAGTGGGTTGCGTTGCCGGGCGGTGTCGGCCTCAAGGTCGGGCGGTTCTTCCAGCAGTTCGGGCAGCTCAACCGCTGGCACTCGCATGCGCTTCAGTTCCAGAGCCGGTCACTCCCGCACCTCGCCTTCATCGGAGAGGAGTCCTTGGCCCAGGACGGCGCCTCGGCTCACTGGCTGCTTCCGACCGGGGGGTCCGGAGCGTATGAGGCCACCGTGGAGGTCACCCGGAGTCGTAATGAGATCCTGTTCGGGGAGTCGCACCGGCTCAGCTATCTGGGCCATATGAACGCGTTCTGGCAGCTTACTCCATCCACGGATCTGGACCTGGGCGTGAGCGCTCTGTTCGGTGACTACGAGGATCCTTCTGGACGACACGGCAATCGCCTTTTTGGAGCGGAGATGTCGTTCAATTGGGCCCCGCCGGAGCGAGCGCTTTACCGCGGAGTCGTCGTACGAGGGGGAGTCATGCTCTCGGATCCCGCGGCCGTTTCCGGACTTCTCGAGCCGGATCCGGCGTGGGGTATCTGGTCGCTGGCAGAGGTCAAACTCTCTCGCCAGTGGATTGCCGGAGGGCGGTACGATTGGGTGGAAAATCCGGAGAATCCCACTGAGTCCGCGTGGCTCGCCGGCCCCGCGCTGACCTATTGGCAGAGCGAGTACGTACGGTTGAGGGCGGAGTACGACATCCTGGGGAATCCCGGCAAGACCACGGGGCAGTTCACGCTCCGGATCACGTTCGCAATGGGTCCGCACAGACACGAAACATATTGAGGGGGTGACACGATGCTGAGAACCATCGCCGCAGTCACAGCTTTGGGTTTGATGGCGGGAGAGGGGAGCGCGCAAGCGGATCCCGTCCGGGTCGTTGCGACGCTTCCGGTCTATGCAGATCTCGTCGAGAAGATCGGGGGTGCTGAGGTCGACGTGAGCGCCATCGCGGCACCGAATGAGGACGCTCACTTCGTGCGTCCCAAGCCGAGCTTCGCGCTGTCCATTCGGCGGGCCGATCTGTTCATCACGACGGGACTCGACCTCGAGCTTTGGGCTCCGATCGTGCTGGACCGGGCCGGAAACGCCGACGTGTCCGAAGGGGGAAGGGGGTACGTGACGGCCTACACGAGGATCGAATTACTCGACATCCCCGTAACAGCGGACCGGAGCGGAGGAGACGTGCATATTTTCGGTAATCCGCACCTCACGACCGACCCCCTCCGAGCCCTCCAGGTGGCCCGCAACATCACCGTGGGGCTCGAACGGGTGGCGCCGGACCGGTCCCGGGTCTGGGACGCGGGACTGGCCCGCGTGACGGCGGAAATCCATCGGCGGCTATTCGGAGACAGGCTCGTGGAGCTCCTGGGCGGAGATCTGCTCGAACAGCTCGCACTCCAGGGGACTCTTCATGCCTTCCTGGAAGGGGAAGAGTTCGAGGGCCGTCCGCTCATCTCCGAGTTGGGTGGCTGGTTGGGCGTCGCGGAAGCGTTCCGAGGCCGTGACATCATTTGCTACCACAAGAACTGGGCATACTTGGAGGATCGGTTCGGTGTGCATTGCGCCGAGTTCGTCGAAGCGAGGCCCGGCATCCCTCCGACCCCGGGACACGTGGTCTCCCTTCTCGAGAAGATGACGAGTGAGGGGATCGGGGTGATCCTAGCCGCTTCCTACTACGACGAACGAAAGGTCGAGACGGTCGCCCGACGTGGGATGGCCCGCTCGGTCGTGGTGTCGATGAACCCCGGGGGGACGGCGGGTGTCGACGACTACTTCGCCCTGGTGGACACGTGGGTGGACGGTTTGGCCGGGGCGTTCGCCGGGTCCGGGGGCTGAAAATGCTCGATCTCATGATCCCGCCGATCGTGGCCGGCCTGGTGATCCTTTCGATCCACACTTATCTGGGCCTCCACGTCATCGCCCGGGGGGTGATTTTTGTGGATCTCGCTTTCGCGCAGATCGCCGCGCTCGGTGCCACGGTGGGATTCTTGATGGGCGTAGCACACGGGACGCCGACCGCCCTGGCTTTTTCGATGGGCTTTACCCTCGTGGGGGCGCTCATCTTCTCGTTCAGCCGTCTCGAAGAGACCGTCGTTCCCCAGGAGGCCGTGATCGGCATCACCTTTGTGGTGGCTTCGGCCGCGGTGATTCTGATCGCCGGGTTCACGGCGGAGGGTGCCGAGCACATCGCCGAAACGCTGACCGGGACGTTGATCTGGGTCGGGTGGCCAGAAATTATCCGCATGGCCGTGGTCTACGTGATACTCGGCGTGATCTACTTCATCTTCAGGAAGCCCTTCCTGTCGGTATCCCTGGGAGAAGCCGACGTGCCACGGGCCCGTGGGTGGGATTTTCTCTTCTATGCGCTCTTTGGGATCGTCATCTCGTTCTCGGTGCCGGTCGCCGGGGTGCTCATGGTGTTCAGTGCACTCGTCATTCCCGCGGTGGTCGCGTTCCTCTTCACGAGCCGGTTCCGTGTGGCCCTCGGGATCGCGTGGGCCGTCGGTGCGGTCACGCTCGTGACCGGCGTTGTGGCGTCTTTCGCCTCGGACATCCCCACCGGTCCTCTTCTCGTATGCATGTTCGGCTTGGCCGTGCTGATCGCCCTGCTGATTCGATTCGTTACGGGTGTTCGCCCAGGCTCGGTCGTCAAGCCCTAGCCCCAGTCGGATTCACGGGCTTCAGTAAAGGGGGACCTCACGTCCGCAGACCATCGAACAGATCGCTCTCACGCTCCCGCCCGCCGTTCACAGTGCTGAAAACGCGATAGAACGCCTGAGACCCCCAAAGCGCTTCGTGGAGTTCGGGCGGGAGGTCCTCGAGTTTCTCATAGGCCGAGATCTGTGATGCGTGGCAGGATATTGCTCTCCATACCTGCGGCCACCACCTCCGGGTGTCGATTCGGGTGGTGATCGCCCAATCCGGCCATGGAGTGGCTTGGCGCTCCACACCATCGACGGTCATTGTGAGCTTCTTGAAGGCGGCCTGGTAGGCGGCCCACTCGGGCGCCGACCAGCAAAAATAATACAGCTTCGAGAGAGCGTGGGGCGCCCCTTGGCCGGGGAGATACGCCGCGTCCGCCGCCGCGACCGCGGCCGCCGTGGTGAACTGGCAGATCGCGATGTGATCCGCGTGGCCGTAGGCGCCCGCCTGATCGAACGTCAACACGACCTGCGGGCGTACGCGCCGCAGATGCTGGACGATCTTACCGATGGCTTCGGTCGGATCGGCCTGATCCAGGTCCCCGTCCACGTAGTCGAGAAAGCTGACCTCCTCGACCCCGAGGACGTCCGCCGCGTCCAGGAGCTCCTGTTCCCGGATTCGGCCCATGGCCTCAGGACCGGGGTGCTCGGTGCCGTCATGATACCGGCCGCGCTCACCACGCGTCGCGGTCACGACGTACGTCTTCACTCCCTCCGAAGCGTATTTGGCCAGGGAGCCTCCCGTCCCCAATGATTCGTCGTCCGGGTGGGCCAGAACGGCCATGAGTTTTAGCGGGCGCGTCATGTTTGCCGTGGGAAAATTGTCTTCATCGGGCGCCCCGGGGATGAGGCTCCTTAAGTGTTGTGTGTCGCAACTGTCGTGTGCCGCAACCTGACGGGCACTTCAAGCCCATGCAAGAAGGCTATTGCAAGAAGGCTATTGAAGGAGAGTGACCTACTGGGCAGTTTCGTTCGTCTCGCCGAGCGCGGGATGGGCCGTAGGCCCGGCTAGGAGGATCACTCACTTGGCCTTTCTGGACCACTGATGTTGAGCGAGTAATGACGAGTGAGGTTGAACGACTAAATTAATGGAACTTACGAGCCGGTTCGCGGGATTAAGAACTCACGCTACGGGCGGTTTGTACGCACGGGAGCCGCCCATGGCAGAGGGTTCTCCCACGGCGACGGGGCCACCCCCGCCGACTACCCGCACAACTGGAGAAAGCGACCATGCTGATCCGAAGGCCCGCCGACATTCCGTCGTCCGAGATCACACCCGAGCGCGTCTATATCAATCGCCGTGAGTTCATTGGGAAGAGCGCGGGGATCGCGCTTGGTGGGGCTACCGGAGGTGCGCTGATCGGCGGTGCCGCAGGGGGCGCGCTGGTGGGCAGGCCCGAAAGGGCGGCGGCTCAGACGTCGCCGGGTCGCCAGAGAGACTGGAGCAGTGTGCGCTCCGAAATGGGCGAGGAATTGACGCCCTATGAGGACGTGACCTCCTACAACAACTTCTACGAGTTCGGGACCCAGAAGGACGACCCGGTCAAAAACGCACATACACTTCAGCCCCGCCCTTGGACGATCGAGGTGGGAGGGATGTGCGCCAACCCGGGCGTGTACGGGCTGGAGGACTTCATTCGGCCCGGGAGGATGGAGGATCGGGTCTACCGGCTGCGGTGCGTAGAGGCTTGGTCCATGGTGATCCCCTGGTATGGCTTCGCGCTCAAAGATGTGATCGATCGGGCGGAGCCGTTGGGAAGCGCTGGTTTCGTAGAGTTCAAGACGCTCCACGATCCCGCGCAGATGCCCGGTCAACGTGGGAGGGTCCTGGACTGGCCCTATGTAGAGGGCTTGCGCCTGGACGAGGCGCGCCACCCGCTCACCATTTTGGTGACCGGTGTCTACGGTCGGGATCTTCCTAATCAGAACGGTGCGCCCATCCGGCTTGTGATACCGTGGAAATATGGGTTCAAGGGCATCAAGTCCATCGTGAGCATGACGTTCACGGAGCAGATGCCGTGGAACTCGTGGAATAGGGCTGCGTCGAACGAGTATGGCTTTTACGCCAACGTGAACCCGGAGGTCAACCACCCGCGGTGGAGCCAGGCGCGGGAGCGGCGGCTCGGTGAGTTCCGCAGACGTGAGACGCTGTTGTTCAACGGGTACCTCGATCAGGTGGCGGGTCTTTACGCCGGGCTGGATCTCCGAGTCAACTACTGAGCGGACCGAGCGGGATGGGGTTGAGGCGTCGCCGCCTCCTACTCAAGGGGCTGGTCTGGCTCCTGGGGCTTGCGCCCGCCGTGTGGCTCCTGTGGCTCGGGTTCACGGACCGCCTCGGGGCCAACCCGATCGAGGAGGTACTGCACCGGATAGGCGACACCGCCTTGATCCTCCTCTTGGTTACGCTGTCCATCACCCCCATTCGGCGCCTCACCGGCTGGAATAGCCTCGCTCCGCTCCGGCGCCCGGTCGGGCTCTTCGCGTTCTTCTACCTGACGATGCACTTCCTTTGGTATGCCGTCGTGGATCAGACGCTCGACCTCGAGTTCATCATCGAAGACATAATGGAGCGCCCGTATATTCTGGCTGGATTCACGGCTTGGTTGCTGCTGATCCCCCTGGCCCTCACTTCGACCAAAGGATGGATCCGGAGACTCAGAAAGAACTGGCAAAGGCTCCATCGTTTGGTGTACGTGGCGACCAGTTTGGGCGTGCTGCATTTCTTCTGGCAGGTGAAGGCGGATACGTATTGGCCGGTCGTGGCTACGACCGTGTTGGTTGTCCTGATGCTCCTTCGTATTCGGCGGCGGCCGGTCTCAACAAGGCATCCGCTGCCCGAGGTCGATCCCCGAGGTCGATCCCCGAGGTCGATCCCCGAGGTCGATCAGAGCGCCCGCCCGGCCTTCAGACGCAGGTGAGAGTGATCGCATGAATCCACTCGAACGGTACCGGGCGATCATCCCCGATTGGGAGCGGTTTCAAGAAACCATGCTTCGTCGCGATCCGCCCACGCTCCGGGTTCGGACGGGACGGATCTCAACGGTGAGCCTCAAAGACCGGCTCCAGGCCCAGGGTTTCGTCCTCTCCGAGGTGGAGGGGTTGCCGGATTTCTTGCGTGTGATCGATGGCCCCCATGCTGTGGCCGACACGCTCGAGAACTGGCTGGGCCTTTTCTACATCCAGCAAGCCTCCACGGGGGTGGCCGCGCCCCTACTCGGCCCGCGTCCCGGTGAGCGGGTGCTGGATCTTTGTGCGGCCCCGGGGGGGAAGACCACCCACGCTGCCGACCTCATGCAGGACCGCGGCTGCATCGTGGCCGTCGACCGGAACGAAGACCGCATACGGGCGCTCCTCGGCAATATGTACCGCACGGCCCACCCGAACGTACTCGTGGTGGCCGGCGACGGCAGGTCGCTGCCGGACGGGGCGCTCTTCGACCGGGTGCTGGTGGATGCCCCATGTTCGGCCGAAGGGACGCTCCGCAGAAAACGCGGGAAGGCGAGAGGGCAGACGGCCAAGTTCCACAAGCAGGCGCCCCGGCGGCAGGAGGCGCTGCTCCGGCGAGCCATCGACCTTACCCGGCCCGGCGGCGCGGTACTCTACTCCACCTGCACATTCGCCCCCGAAGAGAACGAGGCCGTCGTCGATCGTGTACTGAAGGACGCTCCCGTCACCCTCGATCCGATCACGATCGAGGTTCCCCATGCCCCCGGGCTGACCTCCTTCGAGGATCAGACGTTCGACGCGAGTCTCGAGGGTGCCTGCCGGATCTACCCTCACCACTTCGATTCGGGGGGACTGTTCCTGGCACGTCTCACGCGGCTCGGCGGGGACCAACCCGCCGGCTCCGTCGTGGACGATGCGGTGGGCTTGTCCGGGTGGAGTCCGGTCCCGACCGCCTTTCCCGACGCGCGCACGGATCCCGAGGCCGCGGCTGAAACGATCGAGGCCGCCTTCGATCGGCTGGAATCGTTGTTCGGGATCGGAGCGGACGTTCGGAGCGACTTCGGGTGGATCGTGAGAGGCGAGGATCTTTGGGCGCATCGCTGCGGAACCTGGCCCTTGGGAAGCTGGGGCGAGAGTGACCGCTGGCGGGTGGTCTCGGTCGGTCTGCGGGCGATGGTGCCGGATTACCGGAATCGGCCGCGGCCCACCAACGATCTCTTTCGGCTCCTTGAGACGGCGATTCTGCCCAAACTGATCTCGCTCTCGGTGGATGAGTGGGCGAAGCTCCTGAACGGTGAGGACGTCCCGGTCCCGGGCGTCGAATCCGGGTTCGTGCCGTTGGGAATCCAAGGGCAGGTCGCAGGCCGGGGCCTCGTGCGGGGAGAAACCGTACGCCACGAAATTCCCAAGGTGCAGGCGCGCTGGCTGGCGAGAATCCTGGAGCTGATTTCGAGTCCCGCTGCGTCGGGCGTCAAAGACAGTTCAGCCGGGAACCCGTAGAAAATACTCCGCTCAGCCGGGAACCCGTAGAAAATACTCCGCGACGAAACGGGCGTCACACGGGGCGAGGCTGAGCGTCGGTAGCGAGTCGAGCTCGACCCAACTGATCTCTGTATGCTCGGTCGGCTCGGGCTTACCACGGATGCCAACATCGAAAAACCGAACCAGGAATGGCGATCCGGGGTCTCGACACTCGTACACGACCCTCCCGACCGACGTCGTCTCGACCCCGAACTCCTCCAGGAGCTCACGTGTCACCGCGTCGACCTCCGTCTCCCCCTCGTCGATCTTTCCCCCGGGAAACTCCCACAAGCCCCCGTGACGTTTATGGTCGGGCCTCCGGCCCAACAGAACCTTGTTCTCCCTCCGGATGATCGCTGCGACGACGGAAATCTGAGTCATGCCACAGGGTAACTTTTGGTGACAGCCGTAGCGACCGGTTTGGCCGATCTGCTCCATCCTGAGAAATGTCTTGGGTGCCGCGGGAGGCCGTCCATAATTTGGATCATGGATACGGTCTCGATCGTACTTGGCCGGCCTACACACTTTTCCCGAGGTGACTTGTGTTTGATTTATCCCCCCGGTGCTCTGTTTGGGCAAAGCAGGTGGCCGCCTGCTTTACGCTCTTCCTCCTATCATCGCCCGCCGATGCAGGGGCTCAGGGAACGTCGGTACTCACCCTCCTCAGCACCGATGGACGGGAACTGGAGATCGGTGACGAGGTCGGAGGCGCGCTTTCTGCGTCGGACTTCGTCACGGCGAATGAGAACTATGTAGAGGCGTGGGCCTTGGAGGGAGAACCCGGGCAGGAGGTTTGGATTGATCTCGTATCTGACGACTTCGATAGTTATCTGTACGTGGTGGGTCCGGGTTTCGGGGAGACCCTTACGGACGACGACAGCGGTGGTGCCTGTCACGCGCGAATCAACTTTACGTTCCTTGATCGGGGTGTGTTTCGTGTGGTCGCGAGCTCCACCTCGGGGCGGCAGAGCGGCACTTATCGACTCCGGGTGTCAAGGGATCCCCGTCCCGCGGCGGAGATCTCCTGTGGCGGGGTCGATGGGTCTGCGCTGGTTGCGCTGCCGACCGACGGGGGAGAGTTGACCTGGGGCGAGCAGGCACGGGGACGCCTATCCGGCATCGAGGCTATGCTCGGGGACGGCAAGCCGGTTCAGGTTTGGACTTTGGAGGCCCTTGCGGGCGAGAGGGCTACGATTCGGCTCGAGTCCGACGACTTCGACGCATATCTCTTCGTCTACGGTCCCGGTATGGGTGAGGCCATGACCGACGACGACAGCGGTGGAGACTTGAACTCCGAGCTGACGCTTCGGTTTCCCGAGACCGGCACGTACAGGATAGGTGCGGGGGCGCTGAGCCTGGGGTCGACCGGGTCGTACTCCTTGAGCGTCGTGGATCCGATCGATATGAACGAGCTCGCCACCGATGGCCGGATACTTCGGAGAGGATCGCCCCCCATGGGGAGGCTCACGGGGGCGGATCCGGTAATCGACGGCAAGCCTGTGCAAGCGTGGGCCTTTGAGGCTCGCGCTGGGGGTTTCGTGACGATCGACCTGATGTCGGACGACTTCGACAGCTACCTGTACGTTGTCGGCCCGGGTCTGCCGGACCCGCTGACGGACGACGACGGCGGGGAGGGTTTGAACTCCCGTCTCGACGTCTCCTTCCCGTACGACGGCGTGTACCGAGTGGTCGCTTCGTCCCTCGGAGGAACACTGGGCACGTTCACTCTACGTGTGCGCTGACGTGAGCGCCGAGAGCCATCGTCGAGAGCCGATAACGTGGACGGTAGCCGCGAAGGAGTCCCCCTAACTTCGATTCGACTATTGAATGATCGGCCTCTCCCTCACCGTGGGATACTCGATGCCGAGCTGCTCCAGATACGTGTCGAATCGCGTAGGGTCGTAGTAGTAGGGCTCCATCAGGGGCCGGTACCTCTGCATGATCGCCTCGTTGAGGAAGATGGCCGGTTCGTCCGTGTCCGAGATGAAGGGGATGTATTCCTGTTCAGGGGTCTGGACGTCGTTGAAGTATGACCATGCATCTTCCACGAGCTCGGGCCTGAGGAGAAGATCCAACAGGGTGAGCGCCTGTACCTTCGCACCCGCCAACGTGCCCTTGTGCGCGATTGGCGTGGCCATCGTGATGCCATTGGCCCAGTTGTGCCCGGGGCCACCGGGTATGTTGGCGGGATAACGCAGCGTCACCGTCGGCATGTTCCAGGAGACGTCGCCGATGTCGTCCGAGCCGCCCCCCAACGAGCGCGAGAGGTCGACGGGTCCCCGGAGCTCGGGGATCGAGTCCGGCAACCCCTGCTCCTCCTGACCCAACTCACGCTGGAGTCCGTTGGCCAGAGTCTGGTCGTCTTCGGACCAATCGGGCAAGCCCACGCGCTGAATGTTCTCGTGCGTGGCCTCGGCCACAGGCTTGTTGAAGTGGCGGCTCCAGGCCGAGCCCACGATCTGAATCGTGTCGATCTCCGTACCCGTCATGAGGGCGGCGCCCTCCGCCATGAGGATCGCGGCGTCGTATTGCTCCTTGGTCAGCGCGTAGTCGCGTTCTCTGAAGAAAAACCAGATCGTAGCCTGCTGAGGAACGACGTTGGGCTGGTCTCCGCCTTCGACAATGATGTAGTGCGAGCGTGCGGCTGGTCGGAGATGCTCCCGCTTGAACTCCCACGCCTGCGCCATCAACATCACCGCATCCAGCGCCGACCGTCCCCGCCAGGGTGAGCCGGCGGAGTGTGCGGTCTCCCCGGTAAAGCTGAATTGTGCCGAGATGAGTGCGTTGCCGCTGCTCTGGCCCCACGCCATGCTGAAGTTCGAATCGACGTGGGTGAACAGGTTGACGTCAACGCCCTCGAAGACACCATCGCGCACGAAGAAGGCCTTGGACCCCAGTTGCTCCTCGGCGATGCCCGGCCAAATGAGCAGGGTGCCCGAGAGGCTCTCTCGCTCCATGATCTCCTTCACCGCCAGGGCGGCGACGATGTTTACCGCCTGCCCCGAGTTATGTCCCTCCCCGTGCCCCGGAGCCATGGAGAGGATCGGCTCGCGGTACCCCACGCCCGGCTTTTGATTGGACTGGGGAATACCATCGACGTCCGATCCCAAGGCGATCACCGGGCGGCCCGAGCCCCACCTCGCGGTCCACGCGCTCGGCATTCCGGCGACCCCCAACTCGATCTCGAAGCCATTGTCCTCCAGCAGTCCGGTCAGGTACCGCTGGGTCTCGAACTCCTGAAAGCCGAGTTCGCCGAACGAAAACAGTTGGTCGACGATTTGCTGCACCATTTTCGCGCGGCCCTCGACCGACTCCAGCGCCTCGACTTTCATAGCCTCGAGGCGCGGGTCCGCGTCCTGGATTGTCGCGGCGGCTGCGGCGAGGGGTATGCATGCAAGGGACGCCAGCGTGGCGGCGAAGGATCGTAGCGGAAAGCGGCACATCTTCATTCTCCATCAAGAGCGTTCTGGGTCTGGTAGCTCGGGGACCCGCCTCGGAAAAGCCTGAGGCGTAGGTCGACGCTCCGGGCAGGATGGGCCGGAAGGTCGTGTCCCGCAACCTGACACGCCGCTGAACCTGATGCGTCGCTGAAGTAGGCGGGCTGTGTGCTATTCGGGCGGCGTGTGAAGGTAGACCTCGTTCAGGGTGGTCACCCCTTCACGTGCCACACCCAGGGCCATCGAGCGCAGGGTGGTCATGCCCTCCAGTACCGCTTCCGCCTGAAGCTCGCTTTCCGAGGCTTTTTCGATCACCAGTTGCTGTAGATGGTCGGAGAACGGCATCGACTCACACACGAGAATTCTCTCGTCCGTGTATCCGAGACCATGACAGGCGTCGCCCCCGACGGCCCGATGGGAAGCGAAGGGTTCGGGCGTGCTCAGGCCGGTTTGCTCGTCGGGCGAGGGCGTCCCCAGAACCACGGCGTGCTCTCGGCACTCGACGCACAGACGCCGTAGGAGCCGCTGCGCCTGAATCAGCGCGATGCCGCTCCCCACGAGCCACGGCTCGATCCCCAGATTCACGAAATGTGTTACGGCCGCCGCGGCACTGGAGCTATGGAGGGAGGTGATCACGAGCTTTTGATGCTCGATCGCCGCGCTCAGCGCCAGCGTGGCGGATTCAACGCCGGAAAGGTCTTGCACATAGACGACATCGGTATCTGTCCTCATGAGGGCCCGCAGCATCGTGTTTTTTTCGTCCACGTCCACAGCCTCCATCCGGTGCACGCCGGGGATCTGCCCTTGAGCGACCCTTTCGATCGTCGCCACGCTGCGAGCGCTACGGTCGATCCGAAGCAGCGAAGCGTAGGCGGTGGTGTCCAGGCCGCTGCCGGCGGGTCCGCACAATACGATGAGTCCGGACCTCCGTTTGAGGGCGGACTTCAACGTGGTCAGCTGATCGTGCACCAGGCCTATCTCGTCGAGACGCCGGGGGTCCATGTGGGTCTCTCGGAGCACCTGAAGTATGGCCTTTTCGCCCGTGATGCTTGGCAACATCTGGGTGGCGAACCGATGCGTCTTACCCCCGTTCTGGAATTCGATGACGCCCCACTCCGGACCGAGG
Source organism: Longimicrobiales bacterium (assembly GCA_965248195.1). GTDB lineage: Bacteria > Gemmatimonadota > Gemmatimonadetes > Longimicrobiales > Gaopeijiaceae > UBA822. The sequence goes on from CBDFIQ010000002.1 coordinate 634,518, forward strand.
GGTGGCACCACGCTGAGGCCCGCCAACGTCCGAAGCCGCGTCATGACCGCTGAAATGTCGCGAGGCTCCCTCGCGAACTCCCGATACTCACGCCCGACCCGATATCGCACGGCTACATCGTCATCCACCGGTTCGATATGGATGTGGGAGGCGCACTGCGTGATCGCCCCCTGCAGCGCCGACTCGAGAAACGCGACTTCAGGGGCTTCGTCTGCGGGAATGTGTTCCATGCTCAATCCTGTGGCATGGCGGCCCGGTTGTGCAATGGTTCTGGTTTCCACTGGAGGTTTGGGCCGCATGTTCTCTGCGTCCGCCCGTCCTCAATGGGCCACTCGGAGCCCAAGGAGATCTGAAATGACCCCGTCGTCCATGGTCCCCCGGTACGCCAGGCGGCCGATCTGCCGTCGATCGCCGAGAAGACGGAGGGGACGGAAAAACTCATGGGTTTCTTCCTTTGTATTGGGATGAGGAGGAGGGTTGAAAACACCCCGGAAAACCTGTTGACGCGACCAACCTCGAACGCTACGATCAGCTTTGAGCCATCAGCTTCGATTGCGAGGTTTCTTGGAGAGCTCGTACTTCGAGGTTGGTATCGAGAAGCTCGGCCCCAGTGGGGTCGCGTGGTTTTGTCGCATATAGTGGTTTTGTCCTAATAGGCGATCGGCACGTTGGGGCCCACTCCCGGGCCCTGTGCGGTGTGTAGTTCAACCAAAAGGGGGAGCTATGAAAACAGGATTCCGTTCCAGAGTACTGGGCGGGTTCGGTGCCTTGGTGATGGCTCTGTTAGTAGTAGCGCCGAGTATCGGCGCGCAGCAGGGCGGTACCGTCACTGGTCGGGTGCTGGATTCGCAGACCGGGGCGCCGTTAGCGGCAGTCCAGGTCTTTATCTCCGCACTGGACTTGGGCGGCCTGACGCAACAGAACGGCCGCTATCTACTGCAAAACGTGCCTGCGGGCACCCACACGCTGAGCGTGGCCCGCATCGGGTACCGGACAGCAGAGGCACAGGTCTCGGTCGGTGGCGGTCAAACCGTCGAGCAGAATTTCGCCATCGCCGAAGAAGCCCTGGCGCTCGATGAGATCATCGTCACCGGAACTCCGGGAGGTACGCAGAGGCGGGCCATCGGGAACGCCGTGACCCGGCTGGACGCGTCGGCTGTTACCGACCGGATGGCGATCACCGGCATACAGGACCTGCTGACCGCCCGAGCCCCCGGCCTCCAGTACAACAGGCTGAGCGGCAACGTCGGCACGGGCGGGGGGATTCGGATCCGTGGTGTCTCGAGCCTCGAGCTCGGGGCGCAACCCCTCATCTACGTGGACGGCATTCGGGTCAACAACTCGAATGCGATCGGGCCCGACATTGGCCGGGACCGGCAGAGCAGCGCCTTGAACGACTTCAGCCCCGACGAAATCGAGAGCATCGAGATCATCAAGGGACCGGCGGCGGCGACGCTGTACGGCACCGAGGCCTCGGCGGGTGTGATCCAGATCATCACGAAGAGGGGTGAGGTGGGCGCCCCCGTGTTCAACCTCTCGGTGCGGCAGGGAACCAATTTCATGGTGGACCCGGCCGGTAAGCTGGGCACCAGGTATGGATGCATCACGACGTTCGCCCCGCCCTGTCCTGCAGCGGACGTCGTCAGCTACAACCCTTACGACGAAGCGAACGCCTGGCGGGCAAGGGAAGGCCTACCTGGAGATCTCTACCAGAACGGTCTCTCCTCCAATTACAACCTCTCCGTGCGGGGCGGCACCGAGGCGGTTCGCTACTTCGTGTCGGCTGACTATACCGACGACAACGGGATCGTCGACTACAACTTCAAAGAGCAGACCAACGTGAGGGCCAACCTTAGCCTGATCCTGGCTCCGACCCTGAACGCTGACATCTCGACGGGCTTTGTCTCGGGCACGATCAGGTATGCCGCGCCGGTCATATCAGACGGTGGAACCTGGCAGGATATGCAGTGGGGTAACGGCTTCTGCCTGTTGAGCACTCAGCAGACCCGCTTCGACCGGGGGATCAATCCGGTAGGAGAATCGGTTCCCATGTTCCCGGACCCGAACTGCGGTCTCGCGGGCTTTCAGGAGCACCTCCCCACGGACGTCGAGGAGGTCAATGCCTTCCGATACTACGATCGCTTCACCGGGAGCGCCACGCTGACCCACACGATAGGTGACAACTTCACCCAGCGCCTCGTAGGCGGGGTCGACAAGGGTTGGGACACCAACAGCTACTTCATCCCGCTGGATGAAGACGGGATTTACACGGAGAACGTGTTGGGTGAAGTGAGGTTGGGCACGCCCGAAACGACGGTCCTCTCCGTCGACTGGTCCGGTACCTACCGATACGACGTGAACGACAACTTCAGGGTCACGTCGTCGGTCGGAACACAGTACTACTCCAGACTTTTCGAACAACAAGAGGTGATCGGAAAGGGATTCGCCTCGCCTGAGCAGAAGACGGTCAACCAGACCGCGAGAGACCAGCTCGAGGTTACCTATCTATTTAGAGAGAACAAGTCGCTCGGCGTCTTCGTGCAGGAGGAGATCGGCTACCAGGACCGGATCTTCTTGACGGGGGCCGTCCGCGCGGACGACAACTCCGCGTTCGGCTCCGACTTCGATCTGATCTACTACCCCAAGTTGTCGGGTACGTGGGTCCTCTCGGAGGAGGAAATGTGGAACATCGACTTCATAAACTCGTTCCGGATTCGCGGCGCGTGGGGCAAGGCCGGGCGCCAGCCCGATGTGCTCGCCCGGGCGACCCTCTACGCAGCATTTCCGGGACCGGGGGGAGCCCCCGCGTTGAGGCCGAGCCGGCCCGGTAACACGGCGGTCGGTCCGGAACAGAGCACCGAGCTCGAGATTGGCGCCGACTTCGCACTCATGGACGACCGCGTCTCCGGCGAGTTCACCTGGTACAACCAAAAAACAACGGACGCGCTCCTGGATCTGGATCAGGTGCCGAGTTTTGGATTTCCGGGGGACTTTCAAGGGAACATCGGCCGGATCGACAACTGGGGCTGGGAAGCGATCCTGAACACGCGGATCGTACAGACGCAGGATGTCGGGTTCGACATCACCTTTTCGGCGGACCACACCGATAACCTGATCGTCGACCTCGCCGGCGTCGATGCGGGTAACAATTCCCAAGTCGGGCATCCCTTCCCGAACGAAGTTGACCGCATCCTCCGCAGCGTGGCCGGTCTCGATCCGGTTACGCAGGAACCGATCGACGCGATGTGCGACCCGGGTATCCCCCGGGAGGGCACGAACCCGGCCACGGGCGAGGCGTGGGCGGACTCAAACGTCCAGGGGGGCGTGCCAGTCGCCTGCGGTGGTATAAGGAGTGCGCAGTTGCTGATCGGGCCGGCGTTTGCCACATACACGTTCAGCGTGGCGCCCACGCTTTCGCTGCTCGGCAACACTCTCCAGATCTTCGCTATGGCGGAGGGCCAGTACGGCAAGACTGGCGACGAGGGCGACGTGGAATGGGGGATCGACTACAACAACAGCCTGCAGTCCCAGTTGAGGACGGATCCCCTCTTCGTGGCCTCGGAATCCGCTTTCATCGGAGACGACACGCAACACGCTCACTTCGACGCGTCCTTCTGGAAGCTGCGGGAGATCGGAGCCCGGTATCAACTGCCGCAGTCCTTGACCTCGACGTTGGGGGTGGATCGAGCCTCCTTCTCGCTGTCGGGGCGGAATCTAGTGACGATTTGGCAAAGGCAGAAGAGACTCGGCGCCTTCGGAGATGACGAAGGCCTCGTAATTCCGGATCCCGAGCACGGGGGAACGCAGGACGACTCCGGCAACAACGCCGGCGGCGGTAATAACACGCTCTGGGGGCTACCCGGCATCGCGAGCGTGCATGCTACGCTGCGGGTCACCTTCTGATCCCCGCGGCAAATCCGATCTGAGCGTTGAGAGAAACGGCCATAAGCGGCGGCGCGGGGCACGAAGAACCACCCGCGCCGCCGATCGGCCGCTCTCTCGACGAACCGACCATCGTATGTGAGAGAGGACGACATAAAATGACGACACCACATAAGCTTAGGAGAGGGAGGACCGCTCTCGGACTCGCCTTCGCCTTTTTGTTCGGCGGCCTGATCGGCTGCGACAGCCTGTTGGAGGTGGACCTGCCCGACTCGGTCACCGATGCTGTGCTGCTGGATCCCAAAACGGCAGGGACTCAAGTGAACTCGGCTATGGGGCTGTTCGAGTGCGGGTTCTCGGACTTCACGTACGCCGAAGGGGGCTACTCGGACGCCTACATCGGGATCGCCGGTGTGGGCGGTAGTTATGCGCGTTACAATGAGCGTCCCCAGGACGGGGAGTGCGACACCGTCGTACAGAGCCGCAACTGGTACCAGCCCATGCAGACCTCGCGCTCGATGGGGGAGAGCGTGTTCGCGCAGATGGACACGCTCTGGACGGACGCCGAGGTCGAGAACAGGCAACAGCTGATGGCCACGGTCGCCATTTACATCGCAGCGGTCTACGGCCATTTCGGGGAGCACCTCTGTGAGACCGCTATCGACGCAGGTCCCTTGTTGACGCCGGACGCGACGCTCGCGATCGCCGAGCAGTGGGTCGACACCGCGCTGAGCATCATTGGGAACATCGGTGACTTCGCAATATTCAACGGCATCTCGACCAGCGCGACGACCATGGCGTATGGGATCCGAGCCCACGCCCGCTGGGCCCGGGGGCCCGCGCAGTGGGCTGGTGCCCAGTCCGACGCGGAGCGGATTGCGCAGGGCTTTACGGCCTGGGTGAGCCGGGAGCCCGGGGAGTTTCGCAGGAACAAGCCTTACTCCCACTATATCCCGGCCTTCGGCTGGCTGCAGGGCCCCGTCGACTGGTGGCCGCCCGGCACCAACCCGGTGACGGGTCAGGTCTGGCCCCAGCCGATTCCCTTCACGGGCTATCTGGACCTGGGTATCATGACCGCCACCGGACGGGCCATCTCCGCTCCCCCGCAGTACCCCATCCTGAATACTGATGCCGGGGCCGAGATGGACACTCGGATCACGCACGTGGTCAAGGGGGTTCAAGGGGGACTGGACGGCCCTACTCCGCTCAAGTATCTGTCGGAGGCCGACGATATCCCCTTCATCAGTTGGGAGGACATGTTCCTCATCCGGGCCGAGATCGAGCTTGGGAACGGGAACGGGGCCAACGCAATCTCCCTGGTCAACAACATACGGGCTGCCGAAGGGTTGCCGCTTGTGACCTACCTGACCGGCGCCAGCGCCGTCACTGACATCGAGGACATGATCATCGAGGAGCGTCGCCGGCAACTCTTCATGGAAGGCCGGTTCTGGTCGACGAAGATCCAGCACCTCGACAAGCTCTGGTTCCCTCGTAACGTCGGCATCAACCCTGGCAGCTACTCCATGGACGGTGCCATTCGCCTCGCCATGCCGGAGGACGAGTACATCCTCAATGAGAACTTCGGCGAAGACGACGCCGGCACCATCTGTGTTGTCAATCAACGGCCGACTATTGACTGAGGTCGTCGCGGTGTCGGGGGTGCTATGCTGATACCTAGCTAGCGCGTCATGCGGCAAGCAAGAGCCGGGCCCGGGGGAGAGATCCTCGGGCCCGGTTGTTTTTGTACGGCGACCGCCCGGCCGTGCTGGGGAAACCGGAGGTTAGACAGATGGAATTAGCCGTAAGGGTCTACCGAATGACGTGGTTCCAGCTCTTTCGCGTGGGCTCTACCGGCCGCTGCCGGAACGCGTCGTCACCACTATGACGCCGTTCGCGGCGAGCGGATAGCGGAACGCAGCGGCAGGGCCCCGTAGGACCTGGATATCCAACACGTCCGAGGCGGGAATCCGGCTCAGGGCGTCGAGCGTCGATTCCCCCGTCGAGACCAAGGCACCATCGATGTAGACGAGCGGCTCAACACTCTGCGTGAGGCTGCCGATGCCCCGCACGTTGATCACGAAGTCATTCTTCCCGATGTTACCGGATCTCCAGCTGCGCACGCTGGGGTTTTGTACGAGGAGCAGGTCTTCAGCCGTGCGGGGGTCGGATATTCTCGATCTGTCGCCGGGAACTCCGACCAGCAGCTCGGAGAGCACGGCGGAGACCGAAGGAAGACGGAACTGGAGAAAAACGATCCCATCGCCCGTGACGTCGACCTCCTGCGTGACGCTGGGGTGCCCTGGTGCCGTAACATGGACCGACATCATTCCGAAGTGTAGGTCGGGAAACGCGAAGTCACCGTACCTTCCGGTCTGGGTCTCGATGTCCGTGCCGAGCAGCGAGACCGTAGCCGATTCAATGGGCTGGCCGGTCGACTCGTAGACGACGACACCCTGGAGGAAAGGCTGCGTCCCGGCTCCCGACCGGGGTTGCTGTGCGGCGGCGGCGAGAGGTAGCGCGTGCTGGGTGACGAGGAGAACTACCAGAGCGGCCAGCGCTCCGGCCCAGGGTCGGATCGCTGGGCATGACATTGCATCGATATCCGGCTAAATCATCAAAATACCTCAACATACGCTACCCTCTGACGCATGCCCCGTTCCCCAAGGTGTTTTGGCTGGAGGAGGGTTGGAAACACCCTAGAAACGCTGTTGACGCGACCGAGCTCGAACGTTAGCGTGACTTTCGATTGCGAGGTTCCTTGAAGAATCTCGTACGCTCGAGGTTTGTCTCGAGAAGCGCGGCCCCTAGCGGGGTCGCGTCGTTTCGTTGTATATGGGCACGTTGCGGCCCACTCCCGGGCCGTGGTGCCGTGTGTAGTTCAACCAAAGGGGGAGCTATGAAAACAGGATTCCGTTCCAGAGTACTGAGCGGGTTCGGCGCCCTGGTGACGGCCTTCTTGCTTGTAGTGCCGAGTATCGGCGCGCAGCAGGGCGGTACAGTCACCGGTCGGGTGCTGGACTCGCGGAGCGGGTTGCCTGTGGCGGCAGCCCAGGTCTTTATCTCCGCATTGGACTTGGGCGGCCTGACGCAACAGAACGGCCGCTATCTAATGCAAAACGTGCCCGCGGGCACCCACACGGTGACCGTGGCCCGCATCGGGTACCGGACGGAAGAGGCACAGGTCTCGGTCGGTGGCGGTCAAACCGTCGAGCAGAATTTCGACATGGCCGAGGAAGCTCTGGCGCTCGACGAGATCATCGTCACCGGGACGCCGGGCGGTACGCAGCGTCGGGCCATCGGAAACTCTGTCGTGACGGTCAACGCATCCGACATTGTCGCGGTGGCGCCTGTATCAAACATGCAGGAGTTGCTGTCTGGACGAACTCCGGGCCTCCAGTTCACACGGCGGACCGGAAACGTGGGCTCCGGCTCGCCGATCCGGATCCGGGGCATCGGGAGCTTCTCCCTGTCCACCAACCCCCTTATCTACATCGACGGCATACGGGTCAACAACTCCTCCAACGCCGGGCCTGCAGTCGAAGACGGAGGTTTCGAGGAACAGAGCGCGGAAGGGGGTACAACGAGCGTGCTCGACGACTTGAACCCGGACGACATCGAGAGCATCGAGATCATCAAGGGGCCGGCGGCGGGGACGCTCTACGGAACAGAAGCGTCGGCCGGTGTGATCCAGATCATCACCAAGAGGGGCGCAGAGGGCGACGTACAGATCAGCGCGTCTGTGCGTGCGGGCGTCAACTTTATGACCGACCCCGCCGGAAGGCTGGGCACCATGTATGGATGTCGGTCTGGCACATCGACGCCCTGCCCCGTGGGAGACATAATCACGTACAACATGTACGAGGAGGCGAACGATTACATCAGCGGGAGGACTCCGGGCCCGGACGGTGGGAGGTACTTCGATTGGCCCACCAAAAATCTCTACCAGTACGGCCCTATCCAATCCTACAACGTGGACGTTAGGGGAGGAAGCCAGACGTTCCGCTACTTCGCCTCTGCCAACTACGACAATGAAGAGGGGATCGAGTGGTACAACAGGGACGAGACGGCGCGGTTGCGGGCGAACCTGAGTATTACGCCCGGGGGGGATTGGTCCATGGACCTCTCGACCGCCTTTGTTCAGGGAGACACGAGGTATGCTTCGCCCGTCCTCAACCAGGGTAGCCCGTGGCAGGACATGGGTTGGTCTAACGGTCGCTGCCTGTTTCGTATCAACCCGGGCCTGTGCCCTCGTCTCGGCGGTTTCCAGGAGCACCTCCCTTCGGACATAGCCAAGATAAACACCACACGGGACTACAGTCGCTTTACTGGAGGCCTGACACTGAACCACAATACCGGTGACTGGTTGAGCCAGCGCCTCATTCTCGGGATCGACAAGGGATGGGACGTAAACCAGGTGCTCTTCCCGGTAGAAAACATTCTGACCACGGTTTATTCCGAAACCAACAAAGGGCAGATCCAACGCGAAGATCCGACCACGACGAACATTTCGCTGGACTACGCTGTTACCGGCACGTACGACTACAATAGCTTGAACTTCCAGACCTCCGTCGGGGGTCAGTACTACATCAAGCGGTTCGAAAAGCTCAACGCCATTGGGCGAAATTTCGCCTCGGCGCTGTCCACCACCGTCAACCAGACCGATGTCGCGCAGGCGACTCTCGACTTCATATTCATCGAGACTCGGTCGTTGGGCTTCTACGTGCAGGAGCAGATAGGATGGAATGAGCGCCTATTCGTGACCGGCGCGATCCGCTTCGACGACCATTCGGCGTTTGGCGCTGACTTCGAAGCGCTCGTATATCCGAAGGTGTCGGCGACTTGGGTGGCCTCGGAGGAAAGTTTCTGGAACATCGACTACATCAACTCGTTGCGCTTGCGGGGAGCGTGGGGGCAGGCGGGGCGCCAGCCGGACGTCTTCGCCGCGACAGACGTCTACGGAGTGATCCCCGGGGTGGGCGGTTTCTCAGGGATCTCGCCAGTGAGCCCGGGTAACGAGTTGATCGGTCCCGAGGTGAGCACCGAGATCGAGTTGGGCTTCGACATGGCCCTGATGGACGGGCGGCTCGCGGCCGAATTCACCTACTTCACGCAAAAGAACGAGGATGCTCTGCTGGAACGGGAAGTCGCGCCGAACTCGGGATTCCCGGGTGCGGTCCAGCAGAATGTGGGCCGGATCGACAACTGGGGATGGGAGGCATTGCTGAGTGCACAGGTTTACCAGGCTGACTCCTGGTCCTTCGACCTGCGTCTCAACGCCGATCACGTGGACAACAAGGTCAAGGATCTCGGTGGCACCCTGCCGACCACCGAGATTCGGGAAGGGTGGCCATACCCGGTCTTCACGGGCCGGTACTTAGTCGAGTCTGCGGATCCGGGGACGGGCCCGGGGACATTCAGCAACGCCATGTGCGATAGTGGAACGGGCGGCGCGCCCGGGGAGGCACAGTTCCAGGGAGGCGCGCTGGTGCCCTGTGGGACTGTCTCTGGCAGTACGCGAATCATGATCGGGCGGGCTTTCTACACATACAAGTATGGCATCGCCCCGAGCCTGAACCTGTTCAACAACCGCCTTCAGCTCTTCGCCCTGGCCGAGGGCGCCTACGGCCGGGAAGGCGTAGACAACGTTCTGGAGTGGAGCCACATCTACAACAATTCCCTTCTCTCCCAGGCCGAGGACGACCCGCTCTATGTGGCCAGGGATCAAGGCAACTTCCAGGACGACCGCTCGAAGGAATATTTCGATGGAGACTTCTGGACGATGCGGGAGTTGGGATTCCGGTTTACCCTCCCGCAGTCCTGGGTCGGTGCTATGGGGGCGGACCGTGCGAGCTTCTCGTTCTCTGCTCGGAACACCTTTTTCCTTTATCGGGCCCAAACCACGGTCGCCGGAGGGACAGTTGGGGATCCGGAGATCGGCTCCGTCGAAGAGCTTGACGGCGGCAGCAACTTCCGCTCAAGCCCACCCACTGCGAGCATAAGCGCGACCCTGCGGGTCTCGTTCTGATGGTGGGTCGACCGACGGACTTGACTACTCACTTGACTACTCAGAGATACGGAATGGTGAACGATATGAGCAAAACGAGAATGAAACCGGAAAGCCGGGCATGGGTGAAGGAGGGAAAGTCTGCTCTGATCCTCGCCCTGGCGGTAGGCACGCTGACTGCCTGCAACAGCTTGTTGGACGTGACGCTGCCGGCGGTCGTTAATGAGGAGGTGCTGGAGGACCCCCTGAACGCCGACGTAATCGTGGCCTCGATCATCGCGAACTTCGAGTGCGGCTATTCAGCGTTCGGTTGGCTGTCGATGGGTCACGACGGCGTCACGGAGTCGGTCGCAGGCCGGGGCGGTGGCAGTGGGACCTACAACTCGGTTCCCGACGCCGGCGTGGAGTGCGACGCAGGTGGGGATTCCTCGAACGGCAACTACTACGATCAGTTCGCGATCGCGAGGGGGGCGGGGTACGTTGCGTATGAGAGCCTTGGGGGTTGGACGGACGCGGAGGTGCCTGGTGGGGCAGTCAATAGGGAGAAGCTGATGGCCACCACTGCCCTTTACCTTGGGGCGATTTTCGACTACTTCGGCGAGTTCTACTGCGAGATGACCATCGACGAAGGTCCGCTCATGACGCCGGACCAGACTATTGCGCTGGGCATAACCTGGCTCGACAGGGCGCAGGGGCATATCAACAACATCGGCGACTACGCGATCCCCCACGGTGCCAGCACCAGCGCCCAGAGCATGTTGCATGGCCTTCGCGCCCGGATGCTCTGGCATACAGGGGACCTTGTCGGCGCTGCGGCGGCTGCGGCGTCGTTCCCAAAGGATTTCACGGCCTGGGTGACCCGCGACGTGGGTCCCCAGCGGAGAAACAAGCCGTACGAGTCCCTCACGGCCACCGGCTGGAATGGGATGCTGGGATTGAGCGCCTCCACCGGCGACTTCGCCTGGAATCCTCCCGATGGCCGTACCAACCCTGTGACGGGCCTGGATTGGCCAGACCCCATTCCGTTCACCGGCTACCTCTTCCTGGGCATCATGCCCGACGGTCGGGCGCTCTCTGACACGGGAATCGCAGTCAGGTGGGCGGAGGAGTTCCGGGTAGCCGGCGACGATCCGACCCCGCTAAACAACGGTGCGGTAGCGGATACCCGGGTCCTGCACTTCAAGAAGTCGATCCAGGGCCCCTCGCCCAGAGAGGTTCCGGACACGTATAAATCGGATTCCGACGACCTCCCCTTGGTGGACTGGGAGGAGATTTGGCTCATCCAGGCCGAGATCGAGGGAGGTCAACGCGCCATCGACCGCGTGAACGATATTCGGGCCGCCTACAGCCTCCCGCTGGTCACTTACGTGGATCCGGGCAATGCACAACAGGTGAAGTTCATGATTATCGAGGAAAGGCGGCGAACCTTGTTCAACGAAGTGGGGCGGTTCTGGGCCACGAAGATCTTGAACACCGACCTTCTATTTTTCCCCCGGACCAAGGGGGCCACTCCGGAACAGGGATACAACCTGAATGGTGGTGTGCGTCTGGTAATGCCTACCGACGAGTACGAGCTGAACCCAAACCTCGGCTTTAACGTCCGGGGGACCGGTTGTGACCCCGATCAGAGACCGATCGAGGACGAGGGTTGGGGGTTCTAGTGAGGTCCTTGCTCGTCGGGGCGCGCTGCGCTGGCACTTAGCTTCTTAGCTAGCGTCATGCGCGGGAAGGAGCCGAGCCCGGGGAGAAATCCCCGGGCTCGGCTTAATTTTGTGGGTACCGGCGCCGCACTGCATGGGCGACGCGCATACGAGCGAGAAGCGCCGTCGGGGGCGATGGGCGCAGGAACTATTCGGGGGACGCCTGAGTTCATTTACAAATCACTGCTTCCGCCGCTACTGTTTCCGCCGCATGAACCAGAAAATGCTTCTTTCCGACCGGATGCCGGATCCGCCCTCTGGGGCCTTCTCCTTTCTCTCCTTCGGCCTTGCTCTGGCTACGCTGGCCGTATCGGCATGCTCGGGTGGGGACCTGCCGATGGTGGGTCCGGATGATGAGCCGGCCTTGACCGCGCTGTGCCAAGAAATTCAGGCGGACCTGGTCGGAGCTGCGGCGAAGGATGCGATTCCCGCACTTACGGACCCTGAGCTGGTCGCGGTGGACGATCTCAGGGCCGAATTCCTACTGCCGACGGACCGAGTGATCGGGATCGAGGTCGATGGCCAGTACATCGCCATCCCACACAACATTCTCTGGTGGCACGAGATCGCGAACTTCAACGCATACGAGTTGGCCGTCACGTATTGCCCGCTTACCGGGTCCAGCATGGTCTTTCAGCGCGGGTCGGTCGATGGAGACGAGTTCGGTGTATCTGGGCTGCTCTTCAACAACAATCTGGTGATGTACAACCGCACCCCTGTTGGGGTGGAGGAAACTCTGTGGCCGCAGATGTTGGCGGGAGGGCGTTGCGGCCCGGCGTCAGGTACGGAGCTGGCGATGTCTCCGTCCCTGGAGATCGAATGGGCCGACTGGGTGGCGCTCCACCCGGACACACGTGTCGTTGGGGGGGACACCGGATTTCCGCGGGATTATCGACTGTATCCTTATGGGGGCTACGAAGTAGAGACCAACAGCATCACACTGATCCCCCAAGATGACTTGGATCGCCGGAGACCCCCGAAGGAGCGGGTGTTGGGGATTCCGTTCGGTGATGGAGGAGGGATCGCCTTCCCCTTCGGGGCCCTCCGCAGCGTCGGCGATCTTGCGGCGATCCATACGATCCTCGGCGACGGCCAGGAGGAAGCCGGCGGTATAGACCCCGTCGTCGTGTTCTGGAGTAGCGCTGCGGCTGCCGCCATGGCATTTACCCCTTCGATCGCAGGCAAGGATCTGACCTTCGAGGTAAGAAACGGCGCTTTCGTGGATGTAGAAACGGGGAGCCAGTGGAGTCTCGATGGCAAGGCGCTCTCCGGTCCGTTGGCGGGCGAGAGCCTCTGGAAGATTCGCGACGCCTACGTGTCGTTCTGGTTCGCCTTCGCGACGTTCTTCCCCGACCCCGTTCTCTGGACTCCAGCTACCTCGTCGTGAGCCCTCAGACGGGCGCAGTGTTCGCGGATGCCGGTGTGGTCGCGCACACTCTACCGGCCGGCGCCCGAACGCGTCGTCACCAGCACGACGCCGTTCGCCGCGAAGGGATAGAGGAACGCAGCGGCAGGGCCCCGCAGGACCTCGAATAGCGGGCTCTCTCGGCTCTTTTAGTTGCGCGGGGCGCCGTTGTTGATCCAGTTCCTGAAATTGGTGAGGTCGATGCTGTCGAGCAACGGGCCAAACGGCATCCGAGACCCTACTCTTTGGCGACCCTCAAACCGGATGATCAGGTAGCTGTTGGTCGCGTCGAAGGGCTCGACGAGCAGAAACTCGCGCTCGGTGTCTGCAGGCACGTTCACGATGTTGGCGTAATTTTCGCGAGAGTCGGGGTGGAGGAAGAGCGCCCCCTGTCCGTCCCCGTGACAGTTGGAGGCGGTACACCCTTTTCGCACGAAGATCTCTTGTACGTCCTCTTGAAACGAGGGAAGCTGTAATACGACGCGAGTCATCTCGGACTCAGGGTCGTCAAGGTCAGGGTCAGGACGTGGACCGGTCGGAATCGGGTCTCCAAAGCACGATGTGAGGGCAGTCCCCGCGACAAGCAATGTAAAAAGGTCAAGTCCCGATTTGTGTGTAAAAGCGGAGGAAGCTCCTCGCCTTCGGCTAGGCTGCTTGGGCGACCTCCTGTTTCTGGAGGAGTGAGAGGTCGAGGTAACGCCGGTCGCCCCAGACGTGTGTGGTCCTGAGTGCGACGGCCGTGATGAGCCTGAGGGCGCTGGCCCGGTCCGGGAAGGCGCCGGCGGCCTTGATCCTGCGTTTGATCTCGCCGTGCAGCCGCTCGAGGCTGTTGGTGGTACGCAGCCGGGGCCAGTGCGCCTCGGGGAACGCGTAGAACTGCGTCGCTGCCCCGAAGCCCCGCTCCAGGACCTCCACGGCCTCGGGCAGCTCCTTCTTCCAGCGTGCGCCGAACTCGCCCAGGAGCTTCTTCGCCTCGGCGAGTCCGGATGTCTGGAAGATCACCGAGACCTCACGCGCCACGCGCTTGCGTAGGCGGTGGGGGACCCTCGCCCCCACATTACGCTGCAGATGGACCGTACACCTCTGACGGCGTGCCTCGGGCAGGAAGCGGCGGACCGCAGCTGCCAGGCCTGCGTGCTCATCGGCGATCACGAGCTCGACACCGCCGAGGCCGCGGTCCTGGAGTTGCTCGAGGAGCTCCGACCAGCTCTGCTGCGACTCCTCAGCGCCCAGCGTGACGGCCAGGAGCCGTCGGTGACCCTCAGGGCCCACTGCATACGCCACGAGCGCACTCACGTTCTCGACTTTGCGGGCCCAGCGGGCGTCCAAGAACGTGGCGTCCAGGTACAGATAGGGGTGAGGCCCCTCGATCGGCGCACGGCGCAGCCCTTCCACGGCCTCGTCGAGCCGTTTTGCCACACGACTCACCGTCGAGCGCCCAACACGCTCGCCCATCAGCGCCTCGGTGACGTCGCCCATCTTGCGCTGTGACACGCCGCTCACATACGCCTCGACCATCATCTCGTCGAGCTCGGGGCTCCTGCGCTGGTAGCGGCCGATCACGTCGGCCGGCGAACCGTTGTCCCGGCTCCGGGGCATGGCGACCTCGATCTGCCCCAGGCTCGTCAGCAGCCGCCTCAGGTATGTGCCGTTCCTATGGTCCTTCCGGCTTCCCACCCGCTCGAAGCGGCGTGCACCTACCATGGCCTTCAGCTCCTCTTCCAGCACCATCTCGAGCGTCAGCCGGATCGCGCCTTGAAACAGCTCGCGCAAATCATCGCGTAGCTCGTCTTGCGTGGCCCGACCGATCTCCACAATCTCTTGCATCGGAAGCTCCTCTCCGGTTCCGAGCCTGCTCTGCAGACCCGGACTCCCGGGTTCATGTGACAGTGAACAACAACAGAGGAGCTTCCGTTTTTCTTTCCCTCCTGTCCAGCTTATCCGCTTTTACACAAATCTAGGGACACTACCATGTAAAAATCCGAACACGATTGATCATTCTAGGCTCCTCAGCGCCGCCCGCGGGAGTCGGACAGGTCGCAGGGCCGGTGTTCTACACTCGATCCAGGAGGGGAGTGCCAGGCTGGGTCGCCCATCGCCAGCCGGCCCCACGGCGCCCCAAAGTGCCCGAAACCATTGGCATAAGCACTACGACGTGCAGGTGCTCTACGGGCTGAGCGGGACGTGCGTCATCGTCTACCGCGCGGGCGCATTTCGGAGTTGTTTCAGGCTTTTCGGAGTCTCATGGAAGCCACAGAACGGGATCCGGGTAGAATTGCGAGAACGCGAACCAGAACGACACATAGGCCTCGGCAATCTTGTCAAGGCTCTCACCCACAAACGGGCCGGAGAGCGCCTCCCCCGCAATGCTCCACTGACTCCCCGTCTCTAGATCCACGAAGGCGCCGTCCCTTACCTCGAAGGTCAGTGCCTGGCCGGCGATCGTAGTCCCATACGCCATCGCCGCAGCCGCTTCGTTATCCCAGAACACGATGATCGGCAGGCTGATGGCGCTGGCCTCATCGGCGCTGCCAGCGGTCGCGTGGATCGCCGCGAGGTCGCCGACGCTGCGGAGGGCGCCGAAGGGGAAGGCGATCCCGCCCCCATCCTTATACGGGATTCCTAGCACCCGCTCCTTCGGAGGTCTCCGATCATCGAACTCATCGAGGGGGGCTAGCGTGGCTATGTTGTCCTCCACTTCATAGTCCCCATACGGATAGAGTGTGTAGGCCCTCCCGCCCCGCCCCAACCCGGTTTCGCCGCTCACGACCCGGGAGTCCGGATGGAGCTCCACCCAGTCGGCCCACTCGATCTCCAGAGACGGGTACATCTTCAGGCGATCACGCTCCGAGGGGCCGCAGTGCCCTACTGCCAGCATCTGGGGCCACAGGGTCTCCTCTATGTCCGGACCCGCGCGGTCGTACATCACCAGATTGTTCTTGAAGAGAAACCCAGATACGCCGAATTCGTCACCGTCTATGTTCTGGCGATGAAAGACCATGCTGGACCCGGTGAAGGGGCAGTAGGTGATCGCCAGGCCGAGCTCGTTCATATTCACGATCTCATGCCACCAGAGGACGTTATGCGGAAAGGCCAAGTACTCGCCGTCGATTTCGATCCCGATCACACGGTCGGTGGGGAGCAGGTAGTCGGTATCCCTATGATCCGGCGAGACAAAATTAGGGTTCGAAAGCGCAGGAATTGCGTCCCTCGGAAGCACCGAGGTGAGATCCATCTGAAGTTCTTCGCACAGCGCGGTGAGCGCGGCCTCTTCTCCTCCACCACCACCCCCGCCCCCAGACGGTCGCACCGCATCTGAGCACGCCGCTACGGCCACCGTGGCCAAAGCCATGCGGGAGCAGAGGAAGGAAACTCTCTCGGACCTTTTTTCCCCCATGTTTCGACCCCACTCAGCTGCCCAGACGACACGCTCCTTCAAGCCCTTCGCGCGGCGCGCGAATGCAGGAAGCGTCAATCTGTTGCCGAACCCATACCCCGCCCGAACAGTTCCCCCGCGCAACCAAACCCGTGCTGGCAGGTGATCTGGAGCCGGGTTCCCTTGCAGTTCCCGACACGACCCGACATCGTCGCGGTGCGCGGGGCCGCTGCCGTGTGGCTCCGTGACGCTCGAGCGGTCTACCTCTTCCCCTACACGACGACCGAAAATGAGAGCCATTGACCACGCCAGCCTGCCCCACGGCGCCGCAGACGAGGACCACTTCGTACGCCCCGCCCTGATGCAGCCCCTACTTGGCCGCGCCGACGGGCTGCCGGTACGGGTGTACCGCGTCACCTTTGGTGAGGGTGGCCGGACCAACTGGCACAAACACGACGACGTTCAGGTGCTCTACGGGCTGAGCGGTACCTGCGTCGTTGTCGACCGCGAGGGCAACGAGCTTCGGCTCCACACGGGGGACGTGGTCGTGATCGACCCGGACGAAGAGCACTGGCACGGTGCGGCCCCGGGAAAGGCGGGCGAACACCTCGCGATCAACGCGGGGGAGGAAACGACTTGGCTGGAGTCCTCGGCTTAGTCGACCCTAGCCGCGGGTAAGCTCCGCGCCAAACGCGCCGTCAGCCACCATCTGCGGACGCGGAACCCGGGGGCCTCAGGCGTCGCGCACGGCCCTCTTCACGAGGTTCTCCATGAGCGGCACCTTGAAGTGGTTGTACCGCAAGGGCTCCGCTCCGGCTACGGCTTCTGCGCCCGCCATGGCAGCGGTCTCCTCGTTCTGGACGCGGCCTCTCACGAGGTCCTCGACGTCCGTCAGGCGCCGAGGGATGCACTCGACGGCACCCACGACGATGCGGGCGTCGGCGATTCGGCCTCCCTCGAGCCGGAGCGCAGCGGCTACGTTCACGAGCGGGAAGTCCCAGGCACCCCGGTCCGCCACCTTCTCGAAGTAGAAGTTGGCTCCGGCCCAGGTGTTGGGAATACGGATGGTCGTCAGCAGATCCTCGGGCTCGAGGACCGTCATGCGTTGGATGTCGACGGCGGGTGTCATGAAGAAGTCCTCCGCAGACACCACCCGCTCTCCGCGGGAGTTGCGAATCACCATCTCCGCTTCGAGCGCCACCAGCGCGGGTCCGGGATCGGACGGAGTTACGGCCACGCACCGGTTGGCTCCGAAGATGGCATGCTCCCGATTCATGGCCTCCGGGGCGCTCGCGTAGCACGTGTTGCCACCGGCCCTGTAGCATGCCAGCCCGAAGCGGTAATACCAGCATCGGGTGTCCTGTAGCACGTTGCCGCCCAGGGTGCCCGAGTTACGGATCTGGGGGCTCGCGACCATGAGAGCCGCCTCCGCGAGCAACCCGAACCTCTCCTGGATGACCGGATGGCGCTCAATTTCGGTGAGGGTAGTCATCGCTCCGAGCTCGATTCCTTCAGCGGTCTCACGGACCCCATGAAGCTCGGCGATCCCAGCGAGGTCGATCACGGCCGTAGGCTGTTTCCCCCGATCCTTGAACCAGCCCAGGCTGTCGTGCCCCCCGGCGATGGTCCAGCACTCCTCCCCATAACGATCCAGGAGATCGAACGCATTGTCCACATCTACGGGTTGAAAAAGCTCGAAGTGCGACATCATGTCGTTCAGCATGCGTGGCTCTCCTTCAACATGCGGGTGCCTGTCATTGGGCGCCTGTCATTGGGTGCCTGTCAGCGGGTTCTCACTCATGGGGCTGCTCCCTCACGCCGTGTTAACCTGTAGCGGGCTGTGAGATTGTGCCTGCCCCGAGGCGGCATTCACGATCATGTCCGGCACGATCGGTGCTCGATTGAAGTAGTGGCCGTCCATGGCGTCGGAGATCGCGCACAACAGCGCGGCCGCCGCACATCCCATGGTCGGCTCACCGATTCCCTTCGACCCGACCGGGCTCTGGGGATCGGCTATGTCCACTGCGTTCCACTGCATCTCGAGTGGAACGTCCAGATACGTCGGGGGCTTGATCTGGTGAAAGCCGACCGTGCCCGGCAGACCGTAATGTGTGTCGTAGATATGGCGCTCGAGGGCTGCCATGCCGAAACCCATCACGGCGCCGCCTTTGATCTGCGCCGACAGTCCCATGGGATGCATCACCGTTCCGCAGTCCGCGACGCCCAGGTAGTCGATGATCTCGAACTGGCCGGTCTCGACGTCCAACTCGATCTCGATGAACCCGGCCGCCAGGGCGGGAACGGTGCCGTTTTTCGGGATATTGTCCCGCGCCACCCCGATCAAGCCCGTACCGGCGATCACCTCCACGGCGCTCGCGGTCATCGGGTTGATGTCGTCGGGCACCTCCTCACCGCTGAAGCGTCCCCCGAGTTGCACAGCCCTCTGAGCCGCAGCCGCGTACGTAAGGCGCCGCGACGGATTTGCGCTCGCGAAGACGGATTCATTACCGATATCGTAGTCCCCGGGCGAGCCTCCGAGGTCGCGCGCCGCGAGCTCTTTGAGCTTCTGGACGGCGTCCATGGCCGAGGCGTAATTGGCGCGGGTCTCCGTGAAGGATGTGTTGCTCCCGAACTGACCTAGAGTCCAGGGGAGACCGCTGCTGGAGTTACCGCGGACGATCTCGACGTTCTCCCAGTCGTAACCGAGCACCTCCGCCGCGACCCGGGACGTGCTGGCGTACGAGTACGTACCCAGATTTCCCGCGCCGGTGTGGACGTGCAACTTTCCGTCCGGTGCGATGCGCAAGAGCCCGTCGAATCCGTTATTCCCGGCGGCGTGGAACGCTTGCCCGACCGCGACACCCGTGACCTTGGAGCCACGACGCTGCCCACTGCGGGCGCGCCTGGCCTCCCAGCCGAACTGCTCAGCCCCAATGTCGAGCGCCTCGCGTTGATAAGCGCTGGTGACCGGACCCTGGCTGGCACCATACCCGGCACTGTTGTCCGGGGCATTGATTCGGCGAATGGCTACGAGGTCGAGACCCAGCTGGCGGGCTGCCTTGTCGAGAATCGGTTCGACAGCGCAGGCCAGTTGGTTCTGCCCTGGCCCCCTCTGGGCCCCCGTGGGCGGTGTGTTGGTCAGGACGGGAACCCCTCGGAAGCGCATCGCGGGCGGCGTGTAGACGATGGACATCGCGCCTCCGGCGGAGTTGTAGTCACCCCCACCGGAGTTGGGTCCGTTGTTCTGGACGATGTACAGGTCGGCTGCCGTGATCCGCCCGTCAGCCCGGAACCCGATCTTGAGCCGGCCCTGGAAAGCGGGTCGGCAGGAGCCGATAAAGTTCTCCTCCGCTCGGCTGATGCGCATGAGCACGGGCCGGCCGGTCTTCCTCGCCATGTAGGCCGGAATCCCCATCACGGGGTAGGCGCCCCCCTTCGACCCGAACCCACCACCACAGAACTCCGCGACGTAGACGAGGTCCTCCGGCTCGATCTCGAGGAGGGCGGCCAGCCCCGGAACCACGTAGGCCTGGCTCTGGGTCGAGCCGTACACGTAGCACTTCCCGTTCTGCCAGTACGCCATGGCGGTGCGTGGCTCCATGGAGTTATGCGACGTGCCCGCGGTGATGAAGGACTCGTCGAGCACGAGCGCGGCGTTCGCGAAGCCCGCCTCGACGTCGCCGTACGACCAGTCCGTCATGGGCCGGCCCATGGGCATCTGGCCCTCACCTGCGGCCGCGAAGTCTTCTGCGGTCCACTTGATCTCCCCCACGCCCTCGTTCGTGTCGACCTCCGCCACGGTCTCGCGCCCCTGCGGCATATTTCCCGTTGTCCTGGCGTTCGGGCCGTCCGGACGCAGGCTCTCGAGCGGATCCACGCAGAACGGAAGCGGCTCCAGATCCACGTTGATGGCCGCGATGGCGTTCTGGGCCGTGGTCTCGTCGACCGCCGCCACCGCGAGGATCGGCGCGCCTACGTAGAGCGGCTCGTTCGTGAGGATGGTATTACCCGGCGCGGCCACGTCGGGCAGCTCGTCGGCGGTCAGAATCGCGACGACGCCCTCCATGTTGAGCGCCTCGGACGCGTCGATGTTCCGGACGCGCGCGTGCGGCATGGGGCTCGTCAGAAGCCGGCAGAACAACATACCGTCCGCGCGGAAATCTTCGGCATATTTCGCTCGCCCGGTCACCTTCGCGTGAACATCCGGTGGCGTGAAGTCTCGACCTAACAGGTGTGCCATCTCACACCTCCCCTGCTGCGCGCATGATTCCATTGAGATAGTGGTCGTAGGCGCCGCACCGGCAGACATTTCCCGACATCGCCTGGCGCGCCTCCTCCCGGGTCGGATTCGGGTTGGCCGTCAGAAGACCCACGGCCGCCATCACCTGGCCCGGCGTGCAAAAGCCGCACTGGGGTCCCAACTCGTCCATGAATCCCTGTTGGACGGGGTGGAGCTCCCCGGTGGGACTCTCCAATCCCTCCACCGTCGTGATCTCCTTCCCGCGAACGCGCTGCGTCAGCGTGGAGCACGAGTAGTGCGTCACGTCGTCGATCAACACCGTGCAGGCCCCGCACTCCGCGCGGTCACAGCCGAGCTTTGTGCCCGTGAGCCCGAGCTTGTAGCGCAGGGTCATCGCGAGCGTCTCGTTGGGAAGCACATCGACGCGGCGGGTCTGTCCGTTGACGTTCAACGAGATCAGGCGCTCTACCGCACCGGCCTGAAGAGTCGGCCTGGAAGCGGCGGAGGCCAAGTATGGCACTCCCGATACTGCCACCCCCGAGGCGATGACGCCCTTGATGAAGTTTCTCCGGGACCAATGCGCGCGGCCCTCGAGCCACTCGAACGGCGCACCGTCGAGGGAGGGGTCAGCGCACGTCGGGATCTCCGACTCCGCGGGGTGGAGGGGGGATGGGCTCGCACTCGATCCTGCGAGACCGACGTCGAAGGGGTTCCTTTCGGACATGGGCACCGCTCCCTGCTGAGGCTCAGGTGTTCATTGTATGGCGAATCGGCATGGGAGACAACCTTTTTGCGCGATGCTCCGCCATCTTTCGCGATGTCCCGCACCTAGTGGGATGATGCGGTCCTCTCCCCGCCAACCCGCCAGTCCGGTCCTAATGCCCTACCTCGATCTGGAGTGGGATGATCGTGTTACCCCAGTGGAAGCGTAGCGTCGCCTCCTCGGGCCCGACCACCGGAAAATAGTAAGCCAGGACCTCCATGTGTGATCCGGCCTCCGGCTCAACCATCGTCCGAAAGACCTCGGCCCCAAATGGAAACAAACCGTGATCCGTGTCCCAGTCGCGGACGACAATGATCTCCCAAGGCCTGTTCTCCTTTGGCACCATCCAAATCGCGTAACGTCCTGCTTGGAGAGCGTGACCCTCGACGGTCACAGGCTTGGAAAAGTCGATCCAGGTCGCCCGGTTCGCTCCTGGCGTCCAGATCGCGTCCCATTCTACCAGAGCCCCGAAGAGTTCACGCCCCCGCGCCACGGGACGATCGTACTCCATCGTGATCACCGTCGTGTAGACGGTTTGGGCGACGACGGCGTGTTGGCTCGCTTGCTGCGAGGAAGCGGGAAGGGAGCCCACCGCCGCCGCAAAGGTTACTATGGTGGCAATCATGAGCAGTCGTCGCATGTCGGCGTCTCCAATCCAGCGTCGCTGGGAATCGTTGATAGGCGGAACCCGTTCGACCGGGCGGGCGTTCCAATGTAAGGCCGCTCGAGGGAGCGGGCATCAGGTGTTGCGATCGAGGCGCGTCCTCGGCAGGTTGGCCGGCAGGATCACCGGAGGAGGGGGGGACGATGAGGACCGTTGGGGGAGCAGGGGAGGGACGATGAGAGCCATTGGGGCTGCGGCCGCACAATTCGCCTTCGACCTGATCGAGCGCTCCCTGCCTACAGGCTGACTGCTCCACGCCCCACCCACCCATCCCCATTGACGGTGGTAATCGCCTTCGCGGCGATTTATCTCATCTGGGGCTCCACCTACCTGGCGATTCGATTTGCCATCGAAACGCTTCCCCCATTTGCGATGGCGGCGTTTCGTTTCACCGTAGCCGGCGGAATTCTCTACGCCATCGCTCGACCGCGCACGGAGCGGCCCACGAGGCTCAACTGGTTCTCGGCGGGGGTCGTGGGCACACTCTTGCTCGCAGGAGGCAACGGTGGCGTGGTATGGGCCGAACAGTGGGTCCCGTCCGGGCTCGCCGCACTGATTATCGCCACCGTTCCGCTTTGGATGGTTCTGTTCGATTGGCTGTTTGCGGGCGGCCCCCGCCCAAGCAAGGCGCTAATGGCTGGTCTGGTCTGGGGCCTGTGCGGGGTGGGGCTGCTGATGAGCTCGACCGAGGTCGGCGCCCAGAGCCGTGAGGGATTGCTGGGAGGTCTCGTAGTGCTGGGCGCTTCCGTCTCGTGGGCGGCTGGCTCGATCTACGCGAGGAAGGCGCCGCTTCCGCGGTCCCCGTTCCTCGCGACAGCGATGCAGATGATCATGGGTGGTCTCGTACTGGCGCTCGTGGCGGCGATCGCCGGAGAGGGCGGACAACTCCATCTTTCTGCGTTCTCGATGAAGTCCATGTTGGCGCTCGCCTATCTGATCGTGTTTGGTGCACTGATCGCCTTCACGGCGTACATCTGGCTCCTCGGCGTGAGCACGCCGGCTCGCGTCTCCACCTACGCGTATGTAAATCCTGCGGTAGCCGTTCTCCTCGGTTGGGGGCTGGCCAATGAGCGACTCGACGTGAGGGCCGCACTGGCCGTCCTCATTATTCTATCCGCCGTCGCGCTGGTCTCGGTAAGGGGTGGGGATACGAGGCGTTCCAGTGTCCTGAGGCAGAAGGCTAGCTGACCACCTCCTTAGACTCTTCACCCGGTTCCTTCGACTCTATTCATCCGGCTTCGACGCCTCGTCCTGCCCTTCGTCCGAATCTGGCTCCTCGTAGGGCGCGTAGGTCCCGAACATGCGCATCTCGTCGGAGGCTTGGTCGAGCGCCTCCAGGCACTCCTGCAGAGCCTCGATTTCGGGCGCCACGATCTCCATATAGAACCGGTATTTCCAGGGCTCGCCACGGATAGGACGAGCCACGATTTGGCTCATGTCTACACTGTAGCCGCTGAAGACACCGAGGAGGTTATGCAGGGCCCCGGGCTCATTGGGGATGCCCACGGCCACGGCAGCGCACACCCCCCGGGAATCGGGAACCACACCCGGGGCGGCCAGCTCGAAGAACCGCGTGTAATTACGATGGTCGTCTTCGACGTCGGTCTGGAGCAAGTGGGCCCCGTAAAGCTCGGCCGCGAGTCGGGAGCTGATGGCGGCGTCATATGCAACCGAGCCCGCCATCATGTCGCTCACGCTTCCAGCCGTATCGTAGACCACGACGGGCTCGATCTGCGGGTTCTGCTCCAGCAAATTTCGGCACTGCTGCAGGGCGACGGGGTGGGAAGCCACGGACCGGACATCCTCGAAGGCCACACCCGCTGGCGCCGAAACGCAGAGGCGGATGCGAACACGCGTCTCTCCCCGAACCGTCAGGCGGGACGACCATAACAGGTCGAGGCTCTCGACCACCGGGCCCGCCAGGGCGTTCTCGACCGGTATCACCGCACGGTCCGCCTCACCGCTGGAGACCGCGTGAAAGGCTTCGGAGAACGTCCTGCATGGTACCAACTGGATGTCGCGCCCTAGCAACCTTTGCGCTGCTTCGTGGCTGAACGCACCGGCTTCGCCCTGTATGGCGACCTTGGTCATCGCCAACTCTTGCGTGTATGGGCCGAACTCATCCTTCCCGTATTTACGGGTGACGAAGCCCTTCGCGGGCCTCGGTGAAACGAGCGCTCGTCCGGAAAGTACGGCACATGCGCCGATACTTAGTCGGGCCGGCGCGACCGTGTCAAGATTCGGCTTGGCAGGGAGACTCAAGTCTCGTCTGAAAACAGCTTGACGGGGGCGTTGGCTTGGACAACCTTTACCGCCTATTCTCAGAATAATCGCGTCTGCCCGCTTCTTCTTTCGTGGTGAGAACCACGATCCCGACGTGGGGCGCGACCGCGAGTGCCAGGAGGTCGCGAGCTGCGGATCGTCCGCAGTCCCGACCACGACAAAACGGATGGAGCAGAAGATGCGTAGCAAAGGAACCGTGAAGTGGTTCAACGATCAGAAGGGGTTCGGATTCATCACTCCGGAAGACGGGACCAAGGATTTGTTTGTCCACCATAGTGCAATCCAGGCGGAGGGCTTCAAGTCGCTCGCCGAGGGGGAGAGCGTCGAGTTCGACGTGGTGGAGGGAGCCAAAGGTCCCGCCGCTGAGAACGTTGTGAAGCTTTCGTAGTTCACGGCTAGAGAGCCGTCAAGGAGAAAGGGGTCGCCCCTGTGCACGGCCCCTGTGCACGGGGGTGGCCCTTTTTTCTCGGAAGGCTATTGAAGGAGTACAGCGGGTCGCGCACAGGGCGCTTGTGCGCGTTCAGACAAGGAACGACGACGAGGCGTAGCAACGCTACGGCGAGGAGGAGAGACGCAGGATCAACCGCACAACCGCCCTGTGCCCTCCACCATCTAGGGCATGACCTTACACGTTGGTGGGTTGCGGTGGCACGGCCCCATCTCCGTTGTTGGAGTTCCTAGCCATAGCTACGGCTATGGCGTCGTCGCTCCGCCTAGGAGCTAGGACCGTGGCATCCGCAACGCGGCCCACTGTACTCCTTCAACAGCCTTCCAACCCCTTCGAGAGGTTTATGGGTCGACAAGGGGTGACCGTCCTCGACGGTGGGCTGGCCACGTCCTTGGAGGAGCTGGGATATGACCTCGCGGACGACCTTTGGTCGGCTAAGATCCTTCTCGAAGACCCCGACGCCATTCGGCGCGTGCACACCGATTTTCTCCGGGCGGGAGCCGACTGCGTCACGGCCGGTACCTACCAGGCGTCGATCCCGGGCTTCGTGGCACGAGGGTTGACTCACGACCACGCGGTGGAGGTTCTGGACCGAGGCGTGAGCCTCGCCGTCGAAGCGCGGGACGCTTTCTGGGGCGACGCCGCAAATCGCGAGCGCCGGCTGCGTCCGTTGGTGGCCGCGAGCGTCGGACCGTACGGCGCATATCGCGCGGATGGGTCGGAATATACGGGGGAGTACGGTCTGAGTGACGATGAGCTCCTGGATTTCCACGAAGCTCGTTGGCGGATCCTGGCGGCGAGCGCGGCCGATCTCATGGCTTGTGAGACCATTCCATCGCTACAGGAAGCGGAGGTGCTCCTTCGACTGTTACGGCGAACCCCCGATCGATGGGCTTGGATGAGCTTCACCTGCCGGGACGGCGCGAACCTGAGGGACGGCACCCCTCTTTCGGCGGCGGCAAGGTCCTGCGGTGCCGTGCCGCGCGTCGCGGCGGTCGGCATCAACTGCACACGGCCCGAGCACGTCCCGGAGCTGATCTCGGTGGTCCGGAACGCGACCGAGAAGCCGATCATCATCTACCCCAACGCGGGGGGCAGATACGACGCCAAGCGAAAGACATGGGAAGGCCAACCACCCCGGCGGGACTGGCCGGCGATGGCGGCGGAATGGAGTGACCTGGGCGCTTCGGTGATCGGCGGGTGCTGCCGCGTCGGCCCGGAGAGCATCTCCCTCATGCGGCGTCGCCTCCTCCCCTCCCCTCACCCATGACGGACATCTACGTCGACGCGGACGCGTGCCCGGTCAAGGACGAAGTCTATCGCGTTGCCCAGCGGTACGGCCTCAGAGTGCTGTTGGTCGCCAACGCCTGGCTGCGAGCTCCGAACGAGGAGTGGCTCGAGGTGGTCGTCGTCGGAGAGGAGCTCGACGCCGCCGACGCATGGATCGTCGAGCACGTCACCGAAAACGATATCGTCGTCTCAGCCGATATCCCGTTGGCCGCCTTGTGCCTGGAGAAGGGCGCGGGCGTCCTCGGACCCAGAGGGCGTCCCTTCACCGAGGATTCGATCGGCGATGCACTGGCGACACGGGAGCTGATGTCTCAGCTCCGCGAAATGGGGGAGGTCTCCGGAGGGCCACCTCCCTTCGAGAAGCGGGACCGGTCACAGTTTCTCCAAGCTCTGGATCGAATGGTGCACACGATTCGGAAACGACGTCAGTAAGGCGGAACTGGGTATGCACTGGCGTGGACCCGGCACAGCCGTCCTTTGGACGCTCGTGCGACATGATATTTCGCGACCAGTCGAGCGAACTCTTCGGTTAGCTCGGCCGCGAAGGCGGTCTGTGATTCTTGAGACTTGAAGCGGATGTCGGCCTGAAGTGCCAGAGTCTGGGCATCGTCGTTCGGATGGCCGGTTCGGTACTGAAGGCCGGCGAGCTCCTGAATCATCTGTGACGCGACCGCCAACAGGTAGCCGGCCGAGGCCTTGTCTTCTATTCGCTCAGGATCCGCCCCGAGCTTGCCGAGTGCGGCGGGACTAATCAGGTAGGATCGGCCCACGGCTTGCACCAATCTTTCTATGCAGTTTCTCACCCTCCGCTCTCCGACGAGCTTGACGAGACCTTGCCCCTCGAGCTGTCGGACGTGGTAATTCACTTGTTGCCGAGGCACCCCGATCCGGCGCGCCAGACCCGCAGCCGACTCGGGCTCGGCAAGCTCGCGGAGTATCTCGAGCCGAAGGGGGTGGAGGGCGGACGTCGCTGCTTCTCCCTCGTCGATGACATGTACCGCTGGATTCATAAACATTCTCGCATTCCTGAAGGTAAACGATCACACCCACAAGAATATTTGTCAAGACAATAGTGAGAGTCGTCACAATCGTTTCATGGCCTGCGATTTCTGATGGCGCGGTGGAAAAAGGACAAAGTCTTAGGTAGCAGGCCCTTGACCAGGGCGGCCTCCGTCGCAACCCTAACGGTGTTTCCCGGCGGATGCCGGGGAAATTTCCCACGACTCGGTTGTCGTGGTACCCAGCGCGGGGGACGTTCCGTGCGTGTTATGTGGTCAGGCAGTACGGATCTTCCGGACTCCGACAATGACCACCAAAGGAGTTGGACGATGCGTACGAGAGGGACTGTAAAGTGGTTCAACGATCAGAAGGGCTTCGGATTCATTACGCCGGAGGACAACAGCAAGGATTGCTTTGTCCACCACTCCGCCATCCAAGCAGAGGGTTTTAAGACCCTGAACGAGGGTGACGCGGTGGAGTTCGAGATTGTGGAAGGGCAGAAGGGTCCAGCTGCGGAGAACGTTGTTCGACTTTAGCCAGTCCAGATAGCCAAAAAGATCAAGCCGAGGGCCGCTCCGATTCGTCGGAGCGGCCCTTCGTTTTTTCGACGCCTTAGTTGCTCGAAGCGTACAGCGCGGCGTGAAGGACCAGGCCCCGCTTGACCGCTTCGGCCGTGACCTCGGCGAAGTAGAACGGCATCGAGCCCAACTCGCTCGACGAAAGGCCGTCGAGCGCTCTCTCGGGGTCGTCGCCGTGGCGCATCCCCACAAATCCCTCCATCAGCCCGGCCTCCGTCGCCTTCGTCACCCACGGCCTACTCTCGGCCGTGGCTTTGGTCATGATCGCGCTCATCACCACGCCGTCTCGGTCCAAGGTCAGTCCGACCTCTACCGGGCCATGCTGTGTGTTGGCTTGCGGAAAGAGCACCACTCCGACCACGCGCCCGGCGGCGTCTGTGCCGTAGTAGAAATTGTACTCCGGGTCATCGAGCTTGAACGAGATTTCTTCCCGGATACTCGCGAGGGCGTCACGGCCGATCTCGACTGTGCGGACGAAAAAGTCGTCGGCGTCGTCCAGCGTACGCCGGATCACGTCGGCCTGCTCCGTCAGCACGACCGTCGGTGTGATGTGCGGTGCCGCGGCAGTCGTTGCGCCCATGAAGATCGCGCCGATTGCAAGGCCCATCGCCGTTTTAAAGAGTCTCATGCGTTTCTCCTCAGTCTTTGGTTATATCCGAATGTGGATCGAGTGGTTCCGACGAGGACCACCACATAGACGGCCATCATCGTCCAACCCGAGAGGATAGTGAGCCAGGCGAATCCACCCAGCCCGGCCTTCATCAACCATTGCCCTGAGAAGTCGAGCGCGGCCGAGGCGAACGCGGCGACGATCACCGTGTCGCGCCACCAGGCAGGCCACCCCAAGCCCAGGACGATCAGTGTCTGAAGTGCCGCCAGGACAGCGAACATCATGAGGTGAACGTGGCTGTCCTGGATCAACAGGTCCGTGTCGATCTGGTGTCCCGTTTCCTGCATCTCGTCGAAATTGAACGGTACCGACCGTGAGCTGGACTCGTCGGGCAGGGTGGCCTCGTCGACTGTCGTCGGCATGAATGTGTCACGGACATCCGTAGGCGTTAGCCCTGCGTACTCGCGCACCATCAGGAACGCGAAGATGTAGCCGTATCCGAGCAGAAGCATGAACAAGAGGGCGCCGATTCGGACCGACCGATCCGCTTCGCGCAAGCTGTACAGGCCCGTCCCCCGGGACCCCGCTTCGGAAGTCAAGGTCGCCTCCTGGAGCCGGGGAGCACCGGGATCAAAACGTGGCGACGAGCTGCAGGACGTACCGGAGGTTCCAGTCGTCCAGCCCACCGTCAGTCTCGAAAAAGTCTATGTTCGACTGATCCAGCCGAACCTCGCCGCGAAGCTGGAATCGGGGGATGCGGAACGTGGTGTGCTCGACGTTCGAGAAAATCCCGTTTCGGCCCGTACCGATGAAGTAGACGGGCGCCAAGCTGAGCGATTTGAGCTTCTGTGCCTCGCCCGTACGCGCGCCATCCCTGTCGTCGAAGATTTCGCCACGAAGCGTCACACCGAACCGTCGGTGAAGGCGCCCGAAGACCGTGAGGGTGCCACCGACCCAGTGGTTGTCCGCGCCCTGAAGGTGGTCAGCACCCCAATTCGCCTCGCCCCCGAGGATCAGATCATTGACGGGCTCCCATGAGTAGTCCACTGAGATCACGCTGCGGTCGTTGACCTCATCGTGCTCACCCTCCGGTCCGAACGTACCCCCGACGCCGAGGCTCGAGTTCTCGCTGGGGAGGATTCCGACCCGACCTGCAATCGTCTTTCCGCGGTTGGGGTCGATTTGCGACTCCCACCCATTGGTGACCATGAGGAGCAGGTTCAGCCGCGGATTGAGGTTCCAGCGTCCGCCGAGGCCGATCAGCTTGATCGGGCGCCCGAACTCGAAGTTGAAGCTCGTCGTGGACTGCAGGTTGAGCGGCTCGTCGTCGCGCTCGAAGCCCAGCGGAGAATCGATCTTCCCTAGGAAAAAGCTGAGGCCCGGTGCACCCGGCGGAGTGAAGTTCACGAGGAAGTTGTCGATCTCGATCTCGGCGACGACACCCTCTCCGCCTTCTTCGCCCTCCGCCTCCTCGCCGCCGCCCGCTTCGGCTTCTTCATCGTGCCCACCAGCTTCCTGGTGCCCCCCGAGCAGTGTGGTTAGCTGGCCGAACATCCATAAGCTCTCTGACAGCTCTCGGAACAAAGAAGTGGCGAACTTGCTGGCCAGGAACGTGTTGTCGTCGGTGCGCCCGTCGAGTGTGTATCCGCCAGTACCGAACCCCGTGATCTGGAGGGGCAACCCGGTCTCGCCGGTCAGTTGCTCGAGCGACTGGCCCGCTCCGAGGTCGAGTGGTCGGTCCTGTGCCGCGACGTCGGGGGTTGCCATCTGAATTGTGAGGCCCAGAGAGAAGGCCATCGCCAACCCGCAGGGGATACCGCCAAGTGTGAAAGTTTTCATGTACCTCTCCGTCAGTCCCACCGCCGAGCACGGCGATAGGTGCGATTTTCTTGTCGCCAGGAAAAGCGGATCGGCGAATGGCCGATCCGCCCCTACCGACGACCCTGTGCCGGCCCACGCGAACGTGGACGGGCGCAAACGGATGCGGACGGGGCGCACACGGATGGCGAGCGGGCGCACACGGATACCGTGTACGGCCAACCGGCTTGAGATTTCGAGCCTTGCCTTTGGCTCGATCGGTTAGGAGCTGTGAGGTGGTGGTTGGGGAAGCGGAGCGACGTACGCGTTTTGGCGGGTGTCGAGGAGGGTTGTATGTAGCCTCTCCACGACGTTCAGTGCGGTGAAAGAAAGCGGCTGAGTGTAGATCCGGCCGGGTGAGAAAGAATCTCCGGACTCGGCATCACACGCATTCAAGCACGAACAGAGAGCCTTGTCGTGCTCTGACTCCGAGTCGGCGGGTGTGGCATCTCCGTGGGGAATCCCACCAGGGATGACTTCCGTGGACATCCCGGGTTGCGCATGTCCCGCAGAGTCCAAACTCGTGTGGTGTGGGCATGGGCTGAACCCCTGGCCGACCATGCCCAGTAGGAAGACCGCGAGGGTTGAGATATGGAGTACCGTGCCCCTCCGGGGGTCCCCCGTCGGGGGATAAACACGGCTGGGTTGCCGATGGCTGAACAAGTCCAACTCCTGCAGTTCTGTTGACCGATGTACTATATCGGACACCCCTCTCTGCCAACGTACGTGAGACACGGAGCACGCAAAGAATTAGAGTAGGGCGAAGGCAGAGAAAACGAACATGTTGGGACTGCGAGAGAGAATGGAAGAGAATGGTAGTGCCCCTGGAATCGGGGAGGCCAAGCGAAGCGCGGCAGCTCCTGCGGACCCGGAGGTAGTAGATAGGCCGCTACGCCGGCGGTTCAGTCCATCGTACAAGCTGCGGATCGTCGAAGAAGCGGACCGGTGCACCGAGCCCGGCGAGGTGGGTCAGCTCCTGCGGCGCGAGGGCCTGTACTCGTCGCACCTGACGACGTGGCGCAAGGCGGCGCATAGCGGGTCGCTGAAGGCCCTGTCGAAGAAACGCGGCCGCAAGCCGGAGCGGAATCCGCTGGATGAGAAGGTACGCAAGCTGGAGCGGCAAAACGCACGGCTCGAGAATGAGCTCAGGAAGGCACACCTGATCATCGACGTGCAGGGAAAAGTTGCGGGGCTGCTGGGGATAAGCCTCGACGACGGGACGAACTCTTGAAGGCGGCCGATGAGCTGGCTAAGCACGTCGGTGTAAAACCGGCGTGCGCGGCTCTCGAGGTCTCCCGATCGACGTTCTACCGTCGTCGAGGCCCATCGACCGGGCAACGGCAGCCCCGCCCGACGCCCGCCCGGGCATTGAGCGAGACGGAACGAGGCGAGGTCTTCGACACGCTGTGTTCGGAGCGGTTCGTGGACCGCTCACCCGCCGAGGTGGTGGCCACGCTGCTCGACGAAGAGGTCTACCTGTGCAGCGAACGCACGATGTATCGTGTTCTGGCCTCCGAGGTGCCGGTTCAGGAACGCCGGGCGCAGCGCACCCATCCCGAGTACAAGAAGCCCGAGTTGATGGCCACGGCGCCGAACCAGGTGTGGTCCTGGGATATCACGCGGCTACTCGGGCCGAAGAAGTGGAGCTATTACTACCTCTACGTCATCATGGACATCTACAGCCGCTACGTCGTGGGCTGGATGGTGGCGGACCGGGAGAACTCGGCCCTGGCCGGCCGGTTGATCCAGCAGAGCTGCCTGAAGCATGGCGTCCAGCCCCGGGTCCTGACCCTGCACTCGGATCGGGGAGCTCCAATGACGAGCCAATGCACCGCTCAACTTCTCGCTGACCTCGGCGTGACTCGCTCGTTGAGCCGGCCTCAGGTGTCGGATGACAACCCGTTTTCCGAGGCTCAGTTCAAAACCTTGAAGTACCATCCCTCGTTTCCCGGGCGGTTCGGGGATCAGGGCCAGGCCAAGACGTTGTGTCGATCGTTCTTCCGCTGGTACAATGCCGAGCACCGCCATGGCGGTATCTCGATGCTAACCCCCGAGCAGGTCCACTTCGGGAACGCCGATCAGGTCATTGCCGGCAGGAAATCCGTGCTCCGCGAAGCATGGGCCGCTCATCCCGAACGCTTCGTCACAGGTGTGCCGAAGCCCAAACCGCTCCCGGAGGCCGTCTACATCAATCCTCCCATCCCTTCCCTCACCACACAGGATATTGCTCTCTAATTAATCCCGTAGAGTGTCCCATTGTCGTTGACAGGTTCCGCACCGTCTCATGCATTTCTGTTGACCGACGGAAGGTATCGGACACCATTCCCTCGGTAAAGCCACCAAGAGGCGACGAGCCGGCTGCACGAAACGTCGAGCGGTTCCACTCCCGAGTGGCGCAATGGTTTCAGATCGTACAACTTCGGAGCGCCGTGAGGCTCGTGGCTCGAAGTGTGGTGTGGCTGGAAAGTTCCGGATGGTATTTGAGGTTTAGCTGCCGCCGTGAGAGGAGCGAAGCTCTACTCTGACCCCGACTCGGGAGGACCCATGGTTACCATCGGTGCACTCTGGCTCCCCATCCTGCTTTCTGCCATCGCGGTGTGGGTGGCGAGTGCGCTCTTCTGGACCGTCATGCCACACCATAAGTCGGACTACGCGAAGCTCCCCGATGAGGATGCGGCCCGTCGGGCGCTGACCCCTCAGGCGCTCATTCCCGGCCAGTACATGATCCCCCACGCTGTCACGCACAGGGATCTCCAGGACCCGGAGACCACTCGTAAGTTCGAGGAGGGTCCGGTGGGCTTTTTCACGGTCCTGCCTCCGGGTGTTCCGACCATGGGGAGCAAGATCATGCTGTCGTTCGTCTTCTATTTCGTGATCAGCATCGTTGTGGCGTACCTGGCGAGTCGTACGCTCGACCCGGGTGCCGAATACCTCGCCGTGTTCAGGGTCACCGGCACGGTGGCCTCGCTGGCCTACGGCACTGCCACGGTTCCGGACGCGATCTGGTTCGGGCGGCCGTGGTCCGGAATCGTCAAAGGGCTGCTGGACGCACTCGTGTTCGGTCTCTTGACGGCTGGGTTCTTCGGCTGGCTTTGGCCGGCCGGATGACGCTGGAGGCATGGTCCGTGGGGGGTAGAGCCGGTGGAGGCGAGGCGAGGGTTCGGCTCTCTCGTTCCATCTCGAAGTCGGCGAAGTTGTTGACTGCGTTGAGCGCGCCATGGGCTTTGGCTTGCGCCGGGGGTGCCATGCTGGTTCCCGTCTTCCTCCCCGGAGAGCGAGTAGAGTGCCTTTTCCAGGTGATCGGCGAGGTGACTGTGGAGGGACCCTTTCGGGCCCAAGACGACATCGAGGGCGGGCCTCGGGAGGCGGTCTTGCAAGGTGTTCGGCTGGAGGTGGCTCAAGAGGTGGCCGGGTCGGGTGCGGACGCCGTCATGGTCCGCGAGCTCCTATACGACCGGGATTCTGTTGCGGCCGAGGACGACGCTCCTGAGATCATCGCCGTGGAAGGAATGCTCCTTTCTTTCGTGGATCCAGCTTGCGTGCCGGGCGAGTAAGCCTAAGCCGCCCGTCAGGGCGAAGCGGCCTTATTCCCGCCGCGCCTCCAGCCTGTGATCGGAGTGGTGTCGTGAGCGAGGGAGGGGACGAGAGAGAGTGAGAGCGACCTACGCGACCCTCGGGTCGATCGTGGCCTTCCTCGCGATCACCCATCTGCTTTGGGGTGACCAGCCGGGGCTGGTGCGAGACTTCGCGCCGGAACTGGCCACCGAGGTCCTGGGAATTCTGATCACCCTCGTCTTCGTACAACGCATCATCGACCGGCGCGCCCAAGAGGACCGCGCGCGCGCCTCCCGCGGAGGTGTGAGGCGATCGGAGGATCCGTTGAGGGACCTCTCCGACCTCTGGACCGAAATCGTGCGCGGATGCCTCGAGCGGCTTCCCGCAAGGCCGCCCCGGACCTATCTGGAATTGTTCGTTCCGGAATGGTCGGCCGTAATCGACGACTGCGACCTCACTCGAGTCCGATTCGCATGGAGCGAGGAGACCTGGGCCGAGTCCGCGGCTAGGGTCATTTCACGCGCCCGAGATCAGATCAGCGGTATCCTCGACCTCTACGGTGTGCACCTCAACGCGCACTTCATCGAGGTTCTCGATGAAATTCGGGACGACCCCTTTCTAGCTCATGTCGAAACGCTGGGAGAGCAACTGCGAATAGCTCGCGAGCTGTTCCCGGATGAGATCGAGCCGGAAGACTACGCCATCAACCGGACGTCGGCCGTTCGAAGCGACTTCATCGGGACCCTCTCCCAAACGATCCGATTGTACAATGAAACCGCACTGGGCGATGTGCCCATCAGCGAACTTCCCGAGGGATTTTGGAGCCCCGACCGGAGTCCTGCGCCGGGTACGTTGCGCCGGGGCGGTCCCGCTCCGGCGCCGCCCCAGCTGTCCGGGTAACCCTCACACCGCTCTGGGTACGATCGAATAGCGTCGATTCCAGTTGGTAGCGAAACAAGCGGGGGGAGGCGAACCCCCCCCGCTTTCCGGTACGCGACCGAACCGCCTACTAACCGCGTTTTCGGAAGGGATGACGGCCACTTCGAGTCGACAAATCGACTTCGAAGGATTCACCGTCCACGGTCATGGTGGCCAGGTTCGTACCGTTGAAGGTGATCACGACGGTACGGCTTTTCGTGACGTCCCCGTCGGGTCCATCGACGATATTGATGGTCATATCGCGTGTGATCGTGCCCGACAGGGGCCATGCGTCGTCCGTCCGCGGCACAGGGTGGATGACGTCCTCGATGACCGACGTGCTCGACATGTCGTAAGTCCTCGTACCGTCCGCGTCCGTGTGCTGGCTCCGGGTCATGCTGCCGCTTCCGGTTCCGTTCACGGTGCGGCTCGTCTCCTCGCCCTCGAGCCCGGTTATCCAGAGGTCCCGCGAGCGCGTGCCCGTCGCCGACCAGGAGTCCCGAGAAAACTCGTGGGTCGCTTCGATCAGGAGGTGAATCGACGCCGTCGTAAGCGGGTCTCGGGTAGCCTGTTCCGTTCCGTCCGCATCGAAGAACGTGGCGGTGTGGGTCCTGTCCCGGGTGGATGCTTCACCTGGCACTGGAAAGGCGCCGCCCCCGAACAGCAGGCCGATATCGCCCAACTCGTCGATGGCGGCGTCTGCGGCGATCATGGCGACATCAAGGGTCAAGCTGTCCTCGAAGCCGTCGGGCCCGACCGTCTCACTACATGCCGCCAGCACGAGGAGGGCAAAGGCCAGAGCTTCTGATTTCACACGATGTTTCATTTCCCACTCTCCTCAATACGATTCGAATGCCGAACGAAACGTCCGATCATCCCTTCCACTTGGGTCTGATTCCGGACGGGCTTGAAACGTTAAGTGGGGCCGACGCGGACGCGCCGTGAAGCAGAGGGGTGGTGGGGGCTACAGGATGGTTGCCCGCTCGATTCGATCCAACTCGGGAAACTCGACATCGAAGTACTCCGCGCCCAGGGCGAGCGCCCTCGCTTGATACACGCCGTCGCCGCGGGGCGGACCGTCTCCGTAGCCCGCGTACAGCCCATCCACCACGTCCATCCCCTCGACGACCTCGCCGAACGGGGCGAAGCGGTCGTCCAGGCTGGAGTTGTCCTTGTGGTTGACGAACACGTGGGTTGTCCGGCTGTTGGCGCCGGACCGGGCGAAGGACACGCGGCCTCGCGTGTTCGACTGGGTGACGGGATCGTCGAGGAGCGTCTCCTTTTGCCAGACGAAGTTCACGTAGGGATCGTCATGGATACCCCATCCGGCGGTGAAGTCCTGCAGCACCCGGTGGAATCGCACGCCGTCGTACCACCCACGCTTTACGAGGTTGTAGAAGCGGTCGGCCCCGAGGGGAGCCCAATCACGGTACACCTCGATGACGAAGACCCCGGCCGTGGTCTCGAGGCGGGCCTGGAAGATATCCGGAGCCGTCTCGTTGAACTGCCTGGCAAAAAGAAGCGGGTTCTGAAGCCTCGGGTCTACGGGCTCGTCACGGTCCCCGGTGCAGGCAGCCGAAAGGCCCACGGCTAGAACGGAAAGGGTGACTCTGGCCGGGTTTCCAATGACTCCGAAAAATCTATGCCGAGGCAGGTCGCACCTCCATGTCGTCACCCGTCGTCAGAACGTAGCCACACACCTCCGGTATGCCCCGAATATACGAACAGGCCCGGCCGAAGGCATCACGGACTTCGGTCTACCGGCGTGGACGCCGTCTCCGTCGCCTGCGCCGCTCCTCCTCCTCATCCCGGCGGATGTCGTTCGTGAGTCTCTCCAAGTCCAGATCCTCGAGGGCTTCGACTCCTTCCAGAGCCTCGAACAGCGCCTCGAAATCAGCCATCTCCCGTGCCTCGAGCCGGAGCTCTTCCATCTGGGCCCTTAATCTTTCCACCTGCTCCCGATCGAATCCCTTTATCGCCCGTTCAACACGCCGGAGCTCTTCCAACTCGATGTTCCGCTGTTCGCGGGCCAGGTCTGCGGCCCTCTCTCGGGCCTCTTCGACGTTCACCCTAAGTCTTCGTCTTTCCAAAGGCTCCCAGACGGGCCGGTTCGACCGAGCTCGGCTTCGGAAGTAGATGGTAGAGGCACCGGACCCATCCCTCACCAAGACTCGCCCCGGCAAGACACGTACCTCCACGGATGCGTCGTCCACCTGAGCCACGGGAGCGCTTCTGGCGTAAAGGCTGGTAAGTCCTAACCCGAGGCCCGCGCCGCCGAGGATTGCCGCGAGCGCCATAAAATCTGAAGTCCGTTTACGCATCTGTGGCTCCTGTGTCTAAACTCCGTCCCAATCCGGGGTATGCCCCGAACCTGCCGCGGTCGGCGGTCCCGCCGCAACCCCATCCAGCATGAGACGCGAAATCCTTTCAGAGCGTTGCTCGACACCTCGGCCGACCTAATTGAGCCTGCCCTTTTTGGGCGCTCCCTAGTGCGCGCGTGTTAGCGTCGGCCGAAAGTTCCAGTCTCCTCGACCTCGACCCGGTGCCCGTCTACTCGCGAGGGAATCCGCCCGGCCGTGCGCCGGTCCTTCACGTAGACCTTGAGGCAGGGTTTGCCTTTGGACAGCCCGATCGCGGTTCCGGTCACTCCTGGGCGATCGATCACCGCCTTGGTGAGCTTACTGAGTGCGGCCTTCATATCTCCGATATCTCCAATGACCTCAACTCCCGTCGATTTTCACTTCGAAACGATCCAACACGAGGTCGATCGGGTTGGCGATCGTATTAGTGGTGCTTCCGGCGAACAGTAGCCCCACTGGCCGCCGGTCGCTTCCGCCGCTCGAGCGCGTGACCACGAGAGATCCCGAATCTCCGCCCTGGCTGAACCGCCCATCGCTGATGAGGATCTGGTCGACGAAGCGCGCCGTTCCCGTGTTGTAGTTCACGTTGATCGTGGCGTTGATACCACTCACGAGGCCGGTCGTCAGACCCGTGGTCCGGCCATACTTCTGGACCGCCTGCCCGAGCGTCGCGGTCCTCGTCCCCGCCCGCGGTTCACCGTACCCGTCTTCCGGCGTGCTCGTCCCCAGGTTTTCGGAGGAGGTGAGCGCAGTGGCCGCGTCGATTCGGTTGCCCGGACACGTCAGCGCCTTACAGAAACGCAAGGGCTCGAAGTCGTGCAGCGTGCCGATGGAGTTCGCCGGATCGGTGCCTCCGTCTACTCTCCCCGGCTGGAGAATATCGTCTCCCCGACTGGCGTCATTCCGGTTCGCGAAGACGTGGTTGTTGCTCAGAGCGAACGTGCGACGGCCGTCGCTGACGCGTGCGCCGATCGTTCCTGCCGTAACGTCGGGCTGGCCTCCCGACACGCCGATCGGCACCGGGCGAGGGAAGCGGCCCCTCCGGTCGACCGGACGATCCGCCTCCTTCGCTCGCGGCCCATCCCCGAGTGCCCAGAATTCGCCGGTGACTTCGGTGTGTACAGCGGTGCCGTCGAGCATCGCCGGCAGGCCCAGGACACCCGGTCGCGCTGTGTAGACAAGCACCACCGGAGCGCCGTCGGCATCAAGGCCCACCGCTGTGCCCACGACGCCATCGATTCCGAGCAGATCCGGCGTGTAGGTGTCCTGGGTGGCCATCGCCGTAGAAAGGGCCATGGCCTCCGTCCATCGCGCACCGATCGCCGAGGGGGATGGCAGGAATAGCTGAGCGAGCAACGCCCCCATGAATGTGAGCTCGGACCAGCGCCCCCATCGTTTCATCTAACCCCTCCGACCCTGGTACGGCCTTCAGACATGGTTGCAGATTCGTTGAGCAGACACTGTCGCCTCCGTCCGTTCCTATTACATACGGGTGAACCATGGACGAAGGTTCCAAAACCGAGCGTCACACGTGCGAGGACCTGACCCATTGCCTCATTCAGGTGGCGTTCTAAGATTTTGGGGTGAGGGCGGCACCGGCATCGTCCGGGGAGGCCACGAAAACTCGTTCGTTCTGACGAAGAGGCGGTCCATACAAGTGACTGGGACAGAAGGGATGCGGTTCCCCGGGACCGCCGAGCGGTTGCGCCTGATACGCCCCATGCGGCTCATCCGTGGGCGCACGCTGGCGGCTGCCTGGGTGATCTTGGCGGGTTGCGGGGGCGTATCCTCCGTCGGGAGTGGCGGTGGGGTCTCCTCACCCTCCGGGTCCAATGGGGAAGCGCCGCTGGCCACCACGACCCTATTCGTCCGCTCCGTCGATGCCTTTCCGGTGCATGACGAGAACGGCAGGGCCTACGATCCTCCGTTTCTTGGTGGCTTCAACGTGCCGCGTCCACAGTTCGCCGACATCGACGGCGACGGGGACGTCGATCTGTTCCTTCAGGAACGCCCGGGCGAGTTGATGCTGTTCGAGAACGTCGGGGGGCCGACCCGGCCGGAGTTCGTGTGGCGGACAGACCGATACCAGAACCTGTCGGTGGGGGAGTGGACCCGCTTCGTCGACTTCGACCGCGATGGTGATCTCGACCTCTTGAGCGAGCGGCTGTTCAGTTACCTGCAGTACTTCCGCAATGACGGTACGGCGCGCGCCGCGGCCTTCACCCCGGTTGGGGATTCCGTGCGGGACGTCACGGGCGAGCCCGTTTTCGCGGATCGCCAGAACATTCCCAACGTCAACGACATCGACTGCGATGGCGATTGGGATCTTTTCCTCGGTCGCGTTACCGGCACGCTCAGCCGCTATGAGGTGGCCGAGATGACGGATGACGGAGTCCCCGTGTTTCGTTTCTTGGAGGATCGCTTTCAGGGAATCGAAATCGTGGCCCAGCTCGGCAGCCTGCACGGCGCCAATTCGATGGCCTTCGCAGATATCGACCAGGATGGAGACCTCGACTTCTTTTGGGGTGATTTTTTCGAACCCAGTGTGCTCTTCGTGGAAAACACGGGTTCGTGCAGCGAGCCAATCCTCAGCGCGGATCCACTGCCCTTCGTCGTGGACGATACGATCGCCACGAGCGGGTACAACGTGCCGGTTCTCGAAGACGTGGACTCCGACGGCGATCTCGACCTGTTCGTGGGCGTGCTCGGCGGCGCCTTCAATCCGAATCTGACGGCCACTCGGAACTTCCATTTCTATGAGCAGGTGAACGGCGCCTTCATCCACCGCACCGAGCGCTTCGTTTACACGCTCGATGTCGGAAGCGAGAGCATTCCCGCGCTGGCCGACCTGGACGGGGACGGTGATCTGGACCTGCTTGTGGCCAACAAATTGGACCCGGACGACACGCAGACGTCCCGCCTGTATCACTTTGAGAACGTGGGGTCGCAGCGGGCTCCTTCGTTTGAGCAACGCGCCTTTGTTCCGCTCTTCACCATGTATCACTATGCGCCGGCTCTGGGTGACCTGGACGGCGACGGTGACTTGGACATGCTCGTCGGCACGTGGAACCGGGGCGTCGCGCTCTACGTGAATCAGGGTACGCGTGCGGAGCCGGAATTCGTCCTCCAGGACACGACCCTCGTGCGGCTCACACGGGGGAGCAACAGCGCGCCCGCCCTGACCGATGTCGATGGCGATGGAGATCTCGATCTCTTTATCGGAGAGTCGTCGGGCGAGCTCAACTTCTACCGGAACGTCGGGACGCCGCAGGCTCCGTCGTTCGCCCTCGTGACCGATCGCTTCGGAGAGATCGATGCGGGCCGGAGAAGCTTTCCCGCCTTCGCGGATGTCGACGGTGACGGTGACCAGGACCTGCTGCTCGGCCGCGAGGAGGGTGGCGTGCTTCTTTACCGAAGAGAGGGTTTGCCGGCGGACGCCGATCCCGTTTTCGTCCTGGAATCGACGTTCACGCTGCCGCTCCCCAGGTATTCCACGCCATCGCTCGTGGACATCGACGGTGACGGCGACCTCGACGTCTTCTCGGGGGGGCTGGGTGGGGGTCTGATCTTCTTAGAAGGCCGTTAGTATTACGAACGGAGCCGATCGAGGGGGATCGCAGGGTCCCGCTTCGGGGCGTCGCGGGTCATGGCATCGAGCACCGTTACAGCATGAAGCCCACACCCAGGAACAACGTCAGGGCGCCGGCCGCAGCCAGGAGCGCGTAGGGAAGCTGCGTGCGAACGTGGTCGATATGGTCTGTCGCGGAGGCCATCGACGCCACGATCGTACTGTCGGAGATCGGCGAACAGTGATCCCCGAAAATTCCACCGCCCAGGGCGGCCGCCAGTGTGAGCCCGAGGTGTAGATCGAGCAGCTCGGCCATTGGGACGACGATCGGAATCATGATCGCGAAGGTGCCCCACGACGTTCCCGTCGAGAAGGCCATGATACACGCGAGCACGAAGACGATGGCCGGCACCAAGCCCGGGTTCACACCCGCCTGCGCAACCTGAGCCAGCCACACTCCTGTGCCCAGGGCCTGCTGGGTTCCCGCGATCGAAAACGCCAACGCGAGCACGATCACGACGGGCGTAAGTCCCTGAATGCCCTTGATCGTGTAGGCGGTCACCTCCCGGAACGTCATGATCCCCTGCGCCCGATACATGACGGCAGCGAGCAGGATCCCGACGATCACGCCCCAGAGCACGGCGTCCGACCCGCTCCCCTGCAGCATCTCCCCATCTCCGGTGATCCACAGGACCAGGGGTACGGTGGCCACCATGGCGATGACCGGAAGAAGCATGTTGATCGCCCGCTGCGGTACACCCTCCTTGGCCGCCAACATGGAAACGTCCGAGGACATCATGGGTTCGGCTCCGTCGCGGAGGAGCTTGCCTTCCTCCCGCATGCGGCGCTCGGCCTCGCGCATGAGTCCGATATTCCAGTCGGTGAGGGCCACGAACACGACCAGGACAATGGAGAGGATCGCGTAAAAATTCAGCGTGAGCGCCGAGAGGAGCACTCGATTCGGCTCGGCCACGTTCTGCGCGACGAGGAGCGTCACGATATAGGCGCCCCAGGCGTTGATCGGGATTAGAAGCTGCTTGGGTGCGCACGTCGCGTCGAGGATATAGCTCAGTTTTTCACGGGAAATCTTGGCCCGATCGAAGAGTGGGCGCGAGACGGAGCCCGCCACGAGCAGGCCGAAGTTCGATTCGAGGAACAGAGACATGCTGGTGCCGATGGCGAACAGCCGCACAGTGCGGCGATTCTGGCCCAACCGCCTTCGCTCGACCCAGTTGATAAATCCTTCCATGCCGCCGGAGGCTTGCGTCAAGGTGATGATCGCACCGATCAGCGCGGAGAAGACGAGCGTCCTTGCGTTGCCGGGGCTGGTGATCGCGTCCAGGAAGGTGTTTACGCCGTCGACCAATCCCACGATGGGATTCCACGAGTTCATGATGGTCCAGCCCAACCAGACGAACGTGGCCAGCGAGATGTAGACCTCCCGAGTCTTGATGGCCAACGCGATGGCTACCACAGGTGGGAGAATCGAAAGCCATCCGATGGTCTCCATGTCGGCTATTCGCTCTCCACGATGCGTATTTCATCCGGTCCGTTGGGGACGACACACAGGAACGAAAATTCATCGGGCCCGAGCGATTCGTACCAGTGCGGTACGCCCGCCGGAATGAAGACGACGTCACCCTGAGTGACTTCGATGACGTCATCTCCAATACCGACTCGCGCCGCCCCCCCCAGCACGTACTGTTCGTGCTCCACGGCGTTCGTGTGATTCGGCATCCCCCCTCCGGGCGCCATGACAAAACGCCGCATCGAGAAGTTCGGCCCTTCCTCCGGACCGATGAGGACCTGGCGGATGGTGCCGGAGCCGGCGCTCACCGGCTCCACGGGAACTTCGTGGATGTTTTTACGAGACACGTGCTCACTCCTCCGGCTAACGGTCGCGGAAAATTTCTCGGTGAGCCAGCCGACATGGTTGGTATCCGGCGTGGTTCATCGTACGATGCCCCTTGAGTGTGGGGTCCCACTTCAGGGACACCACACTACGATATCCATTCCTTGGGCAATCGCAATTCTGAAACCCGAAGCGTCCCATGTACGAGCGGATCGTTTGTCTGACCGAAGAAACCACGGAGACGCTGTACACGATCGGCGAGGACTGGCGCATTGTCGGAATATCCGGATTCACGGTTCGGCCCCCTCGCGCCCGACGGGAAAAGCCGAG
Source organism: Longimicrobiales bacterium (assembly GCA_965248195.1). Taxonomy (GTDB): domain Bacteria; phylum Gemmatimonadota; class Gemmatimonadetes; order Longimicrobiales; family Gaopeijiaceae; genus UBA822. Next base: position 677,200 of record CBDFIQ010000002.1, read on the forward strand.
AGTCTCTGCCTTCAAGAGCGCCAAGATCGACGAAATTCTAGGTCTCCGGCCTGACCTGGTTCTGGGGTTCTCGGACATCCAGGCCGACATCGCTGCGCGGTTGATTGGCCATGGTGTCGAGGTCCATGTGTTCAACCACCGAAGCGTGGACGGCATCCTGCGGATGATCCGGACGCTAGGGGCGATGGTGGGGTGCGCCGAGAAAGGGGAAGAGCTCGCGGTCCAGCTCGCCGCGAATCTCACCAGGGTCCAGGAGCGGGCCAGCGGCTTTCCGGAGCGGCCCCGCATCTATTTCGAGGAGTGGAGTGATCCGATGATTTCGGGCATCCGCTGGGTTTCGGAGCTGGTGGGCTACGCCGGCGGGGAGGACTGTTTTCCCGAGTTGTCCGAGTCCTCCCTCGCGAAGGGCCGGATCATCGAGGATCCGCAGGAGGTCGTACGTAGGGCGCCGGACATCATCATCGGTTCGTGGTGCGGCCGGAAATTCCGCCCAGAGAAGGTCCTTGGGCGGCCGGGATGGAAGACGGTTCCGGCGGTCCGTGATGGGCACGTCTACGAGATCAAATCCTCGGTCATTCTTCAGCCGGGCCCCGCGGCGCTCACCGAGGGCGTCTCGGCTATCCAGACGCTCATCGAGAGATGGACGAGGTGGCGAGGAGCCGAAGCCGAGTAGAGGACGGGTTCGGATCCGTACCAGTTAAATATATTCATCCAACCGGTCAATCGGAGAACGAAGCCATGGCGGAGACAGAGGGGGTAAAGGAGACAGGTGGCGACAAGAAGCTGCCTAATGCGGGGCTGACCGAGGTGGGACAGATCGCGGTGACTGTCAGACGTCGGGCGGGCTACGGCGTTCTACCGCAATGTATTGGGCGTTCCGTTCCTATTCGACGCGCCAGGGCTGGCGTTCTTCGACCTCGGTGGAGTACGCCTGATGCTGAGCCGGCCGGAGGGCGTGGGGCCATCCGCGTCGCTGCTGTACTTCCGGGCAGCTGACATCCAGGTGGCCCACGAGACGCTCCTCAGCCACGGCGTGGACTTTATCGAGGCACCGCAAGTGGTCCATCGAACGGATGACTACGAGTTGTCCATCGCATCCTTCTACGACTCAGAGGGAAACGTCATGGCCATCATGCACGAAACGGGCACGATCTAACCGGGCACCTCACGGGGCCAGGCTCTCGCCATCGGGCTTCGGTGAGCATGCGCCTTCAGGTGGTCGATGCGCCCGACCGTGTCTCATCGGCGGACCAGAGCCAGGCCGCCCCTCGGACGCCGCTCGAATCGCCGTGTTTATTCCGCAGGACCCGCGTGGTGAGTTGATCGGTGAGGACGTACGGAGACAGGGCTGTCTGCACGTCCTCGGGTAGCGCTGGGGAATTCGACATGCCCCCGCCTAGAACCACGATCTCTGGGTCGACCACGTTAATGACGGCGGCAAGCCCCCGAGCCAGCCGGTCCACGTAGCGGCCATATGAGGCTGAGGCATCGTCGTCATCCCCGGCGGCTTTAGCCACGATCTCGTGAGTCGAGAGCCGCTGTCCCGTGACCGCTTCGTGATCCCGCACCATGCCGGGTCCGGACACGTAGGTCTCCATGCAACCGTTCCGTCCGCAGTAGCAGTCCGGCCCCGGCCACTCCCCATCTCTTGGCCAGGGGAGTGAATTGTGGCCCCACTCTCCTCCGATACCCTGGTGTCCCTCCAAAACGTGGCCCTCGACCACGATGCCCGCGCCGACTCCGGTCCCAAGGATGACGCCAAACACCACGGACGCCCCCATGCCCGCACCGTCGGTGGCCTCGGAGAGCGCGAAACAGTTCGCATCATTCATCACGCGGATCGGCCTCCCCGTGTTCGCTTCGAGGTCCTTGTCGAACGCGTGGCCGTTCAGCCATGTAGAGTTCGAGTTTTTCACGACACGCGTTGCGGGCGAGAGGGTTCCGGGGATGCCCACGCCGACCGAGCCGCGCCCCGCGTTGCCGGTCGCAGCGGTCGCCGCCGCCTCGAGGAACCCTATGAGCCCCTCGATCGCTAGGAGCGTCTGTTGGTAGTCCTTTGGCGTTTTGATCCGCCGACGCGCGACCTCGGCTCCATCCCGGCTCAATGCCAAGCCCTCGATTTTAGTGCCACCGAGGTCGATTCCGATACGAAATATTGCGCCTTCCATGGCGCAATATTTGCTCGGCGGGTGGGCGATGTCCAATCGTAGAGCCGTCCCAGCGCTGGTGGAGACGGGCGAGCGGCTGGCACCTGCTTCCACCGTCGGTCAGACCCCGGAAGCGCCCTCCCCTTCCGACGACGCGTCCGCGTCGGGGCCAACGTCTCGCTGCGCTGGGAAAGACTGGGGCGGAGGAGGGGATTCGGGTGGCCTGGGAACGGAGAGAGCTCCGCCCAAAAGTTGCTCCGTGAAGTCGAGCCGGGCGTCCACCGAGTGGAGTCGAACGGCGAGGTCGGCGACATCCGCCCTCATGGCCTCGATGTCCCGGGAATCCCCAAGTCGTAAACGCCCTTGTGAGGGTGGCGAAATCCTCCCCACGACCCACTGGCAAAGAAGGATACCGGCAGCCCCCATCGCCCCGCCGCTCACGAAAATGGCGAGCGCACCGATGATGATCTCCGGTTCCATGCAGACGCTACCTGGTGGGATGGAACCGGCCACCGAGATGGCCGGCGTGATTTCGGCGGAGAGGGGTGTAACCCCCCCCTCCCCGTTCAAGACGAAGATTCCTCACTTCGGGTTTCGCGGTCCAGCAAATATGTATGGTGCTTCAGAAATGTTTCGGGCGAGGGCCCTTCCACGCTCAATGGCCGTCACGGTTCGATCACGGTTCCGGCCTCACCCGCCAACATCTCTGTGATGTCTTCGAGTGCGCCGATCGTTGCCCTCTGCCCCGTCTTCTCCACAAATGTACAAGCCGCCTCGACCTTAGGTCCCATCGAGCCGGTGGGGAAGTCCTGATGGCGCAAATCGCTTGGAGACGCGTTTACGATCGGGCGCTCCTCGGGCGTACCCCAGTCGTGATAGACCGCATCGACGTCGGTTGCCAGGATCAGGCGGTCGGCTCCGATCTCCTCAGCCAGGAGCGCACTAGCCCGGTCCTTGTCGATCACCGCCTCCACTCCATGCAGTTTTCGTTGATCGTCATAGGCCGTGGGAATTCCTCCTCCTCCAGAGCAGATGACGATGACGTTGTGCTCCAGGAGCCAACGCACCGGCCGAACCTCGAACACACGTTTGGGAAGCGGTGACGGCACGACCCGCCGCCAGCCGTCGCCGTCGGGTGCGACGGACCAACCGTGGTCCGTCGCAAGTGTGCGTGCTTCATCCTCTGTGTATACCGGGCCGATGGGCTTGGTCGGATTCTGGAATGCGGGGTCGTTGCGTTCCACCTCCACCATCGTGAGTATGGTCGCGAGAGGCCGCTCGACCGGAAGAAGATTGCCCAGCTCTTGCTCGATCATGTACCCGATCATCCCCTCGCTCTCCGCACCGAGGACATCGAGGGGGTAGGGGCGCACGTCTTCGTAGGCCGCGGCCTGCAGCGCCAGGAGACCCACTTGGGGCCCGTTTCCGTGCGTGATCACGAGCTCGTGGGCGTTTGCGACGGGCGCCAGCGCCTCGGCCGCGATCCGGACGTTCTTGCGTTGTACCGCCGCGGTGGGCTGTTCGCCCCTACGCAGAAGTGCATTCCCCCCGAGCGCTACGACGATGCGCATTGAGGCAGATCAGCCCCCGAGCGTGGCCACCAGCACCGCCTTGATGGTGTGCACCCGGTTCTCCGCTTGGTCGAACACGATCGATTGTTCGGATTCGAATACCTCGTCGGTCACTTCCATTCCGTCCAGCCCGAACTTCTCGAACATTTCCTCTCCTATGCGCGTCTCCCTGTCGTGGAATGCGGGCAGGCAGTGGAGAAATCTTGCCGGCGGTTCCCCGGTCATGGCCATCACATCCGAGTTGACTTGGTATGGGCTCAGTAGGTCGATCCGCTCCGCCCACTTCGCTTCGGGCTCACCCATCGACACCCACACGTCCGTGTGGAGGAAGTCCGCGTCCCGGACGCCCTCCTCTACACTTTCCGTCAGGGTAAGTGATCCGCCGGTGGTGTTCATGATTTCCCGGCACCGTCCGACGAGGTCCGCCTCGGGCCAGCACCCCTCGGGAGCCGCCAGCCGGACATCCATGCCCATCTTGGCCCCCCCGACCATCAGCGAGTTACCCATGTTGTTCCGGGCGTCGCCCAGATAGCAGAACGAGACCTCAGAAAGCGGCTTTTGGCTGTGCTCCTCCATCGTGAGCAGGTCGGCCAGCACCTGAGTGGGGTGGAACTCGTCCGTCAGGCCATTCCAGATCGGCACGCCCGCGAAACTGTCCAACTCCTCGACGATCTTCTGGCTGAATCCCCGGTATTGGATCCCATCGTACATTCTGCCTAGCACCCGCGCCGTATCCTTGATCGATTCCTTGTGCCCAATCTGGGATCCGCTACTCGGCCCCAGGTAGGTAACGCGGCCGCCCTGATCGAAGGACGCCACCTCGAAGGCGCAGCGTGTCCGGGTGGAGGTCTTCTCGAAGATCAGCGCAATGTTCTTACCGGACAAACGCGGGCGCTCCCGACCCTCGGCCTTTTCGCACTTCAGCGTGGCCGCCAAGTCCAAGAGGTACCGGATCTCCTCCGGTGTGAAGTCTTCGAGCTTGAGAAAGCTCCGCCGCCCGAGATCCACCGTCATGCACTGCCTCCTACGTTCGAGTTCCCTTCTACACGGGGTCCCTCAGAAGGGGGCAGGTCATGCAATGTCCTCCGCCCCGTCCACGGCCCAACTCGGACCCGTCGATCGTGATCACCTCGATACCCGCCTTTCGCAATTTGGTGTTCGTGTACTCGTTCTTCGAGTACGCCAGGACTACACCGGGCTCGACGGCCAGTACGTTGTTCCCGTCGTCCCACTGCTCACGTTGCGCCTGGAACTCATCACCTCCTGTTCCGATGACCCTCAACTGCTTCACTTTCAAGGCGTCCTTGAGCGCGTCGAGGAAGCTCTTCTCCTGAGTGATGTCCATCCCGCCCCTGGCACGGTCCGAGGGGCGAACGCTGTAGGCCACAATCCGGTCCACGACCTGCGGGTAGACGGTCACGGCATCCACGTCCAACATCGTGATCACGGTGTCGAGGTGCATATGCGCTCGGTCTCGGCCAATGTCGCACGCGATCACTCGTTCTACGGCACCCCCCTCGAAGAGCGTTTTAGCGAAGAGCTCGACCATCCGTGCCGTCGTCCGCTCACTGATGCCCAGCAACACGGTACCGTTTCCGATCGGCATGACGTCCCCGCCCTCCAGGGAGGCCCTTCCGAAGTCCTCGAGGGGTGCATCCCCGCCCCTCTTATCATTGGAGTACCAGATTTCGAAATCCGCACGTTTGAACAGCGGATGATTCTGGTAGATGAGTTCCACGTTTACCGTCTCCAACCGTCTCACCGGAAAGTACATCGGATTCAGGGTCACTCCGTTGTAAATCCACGACGACGAGTCCCTCGTGAAGAGAGAATTGGGAAGCGGCGGAAGAACGAAGGATGTTTCGGGGCCGGAACGCGCCATCAGCGAACCGCTGAGATCGATGCCCTCCATCTCGCCCCTTTCGAGTCCTCCGATCAAGTGAGTCGCGAGGTCGTCTGGGCTCATCTCCAGGAGGTAAGCCCGAATCTCATCACGCAGCGAGGCCCCCACCGTCCGTTCCGTGACGACGTGCTTCACGATCTCCTGTCGCGCCTCTTCGCTCGAGGTGAGCGTTTCCGAAAGGAGGTCACGGAGCAGGTAGACTTCGATACCCCGGTCCCGGAGATGGTCGACGAAAACGTCGTGCTGCTCCCGCGCCCGCCGCACCCACAGCACGTCGTCGAAGAGCAGTTCCCGGACGTTCGAAGGGGTGAGCCGCTGAAGGCTCAGGTCGGGCCGGTGGACCAGCACTTTTCTCAGCCGCCCGACCTCCGAGCCGACGTAGAATGCGGGGGCTTCAACGGGGCTGGCCAGGGTCAACGTTTCGGAGCCGCTCATACGTACTGGGGTGTCCCCTGTCATGGATAGGGTGCAGGCGACGGCGCGAAGGGCCGCGCCCCGTTTAAACGCAACCCGTAATTATATCAATTCTCGGCGAGGCGGCACTCAGGGCGTGGCCGAACCGCTTCTCGAGCCTGAGGCGTCGTGCCCATCCGCCCCTGCCAACTCCTCCTTGATCGCCGCCACCAAGACGCCGAACTGGGCGGGTTTCTTGAGGTATCGGCGGACACCGTACTCCTCTGCCAGCCGGGCGTGCTCCGGGTCGGTCGACGCCGTGAACACGATAACGGGAATGTCCTTTAGCCTTTTGCGTCTCGCCATCCATCGCAGGACGTCGAAGCCGCTCCCATCCGGTAGCGACAGATCCAGCACGATCAAGTCGGGGACGGGGTTGTTTCGGCTGTCATCCTCGTAGACGGACCACTCCCCGCGGAGATGCCTGCGAGCCCCCTGGCCTCGGAGGGCCACCTGAACGCGGGCCCCCTTGAGGCCCTGGGAGATCACCGCCTCGATCAAGCCGACGTGATCGGGATTGTCCTCGACAACGAGGATGGTCGTATTTGTACACACCTTTTGCATCCCCGAATCAAAAGGGGGGGCCGCCTCCCGGGAGCGCGCGCGCCATCCTCGTGCGCAGCATCTGCGGGTCTCTTAAGTATACCGGTTGGTCTGGCGGGGGCCCTAGTGTTTTTTTCCCGGTCGTCCTCAAGGCCCATCGGCGCTGAAAGATGTGAGGAGTTTGCCGGCCCAAGCGATTTCCTCCCCGTTGATCGTGTGCCCCATACGGGGATAGATCCGTTCGTCGACCTCGCCCCCGAGATTATGAAAAACCTGTGCGGATTCATGAACGCGTCCCACCGGGATGTGTACGTCGACGTCACTGCAGCCCAGGAAGACCGGCGTGCCCTCCAGGGACCCCGGGTAGTCACGCGGCGTGACGTCAGGCCCGATAAGCCCACCTGAAAACGCTACCACGCCCCCATACCGTCGTGTATTCCGAGCTGCGAACTCGAGGGCCAGGCACGCTCCCTGAGAGAAGCCCATGAGCACGACTCTCTCCTGTGGAATCACCGTGGCGACGGCGGTGACGGCTGCCTCGACCCGGTCGAGAGCCGACGAGAGCCAGGGCTCATTCAGTTCGACCTCGCTCAGAAAGCTGTGCGGATACCACGAAAAGTTGGTCGCTTGGGGAGCGAGAAAGGCCGTGCGCGGCGCTTGGAGCTCGGGCGCCAAGGCAAGAATACCCCGCGCGCTGTCGCCTCGGCCGTGGATCAGGACGACGGCACTCTCGGCCTCTTCAAGCCCGGGACCGAACCAAACGTCCTCACTCCCTCGGTGAGGATCGTCTTTCATCGACGCTCGTCGGGAAGGATGAGCCTCGGAAGCCGTGCCTCCAATTCATCCCGGCGGGCTTCGAACCATGGCGGAAGCTTGAGGCTCCGGCCGAGCTCCTCGAGGGATTCGTCGATTCCGAACCCTGGCGTATCGGTCGCGATCTCGAAGAGGACGCCACCGGGCTCCCGGAAATAGATGGACCGGAAGTAGCACCGGTCCTGGACCGTCGTCACCGGGATACCCGCGCCGGCGATGATCTCCCTCCAGGTCTGTTGCTCATCGTCGTCCCGGGCACGGAAGGCCACATGGTGAACGCTCCCTCGTCCCATGAGGGCCGGCGCCTCCGACCCGGCTGAGCGAAGGTCCACGATCGAGCCGACCTCCTCCTCATTACCCTTGAAGCGGATTCGTCCGTCACGCTCGCCAAGGTGCTCGAAGCCCATGACGTCGGTGAGGAGCCTCGCCGTTGGTTCCGGGTCGACCACATCGAGAAGCACGCCGTGGAAGGCGCGTATGGCGAACTCGGCAGGAACGTCGGGATGCACGGGCCGGCCGGCCGGTGTCTCGCGTGTGGCGGGCCCCGCCACGAGTTCGAGGACCAAACCATCGGGATCCTCGCAGCGCAGCGACTCCTCGTCGAACCGTGTGGCCACCTCCCGTGGTAACGCACGTCCGGCTGTGAGGCGGTCGGCCCAGAACTCGAGCGACCCGGGGCGAACCGAAAAGCCGGTCACCTCGGTAGTGCCCGATCCGGGCCCACCGCGGGCAGCGTGTTCCCAAGGGAAGAACGTCATGGCGGTGCCCGGCGTCCCGGCACGGTCGCCGTAGTAGAGGTGGTGCGTTCTGGGATCGTCGAAATTCACGGTCTGTTTGACCGTGCGGAGCCCGAGGAGGCCCGCGTAGAAATCCACGTTCCGCTGCGCAGGCCCCGAAATCGCGGTGACGTGATGGATGCCTGGAACGCGCGGAGCTTCCGTTTTGGCATCGGCGGCGAGGGCCGTCAGGGTACCTTTGGTCCGTCTCATGGTCGTCTCACTTGCCTGTGGGCGTATCAGCCTACACACTCGACAGTGAGGTTGCGTTGCGAAACTCGGCCCGGTGCGCGTGTGGGTTCAGCACAGTAATCAAAGTGCATGAAACAAGCGATGCGTGCCCTTCGTAAAGGCTACTATGACGAAATATCTCGCTCCTGTAGCGTTTACGGGAATCGCCGGCCTCATCCTGTGGAAGATTCTTCAGATTCTCCTGGCCCCGGTGATCGCCTGGATCCTTGGAATTCTGGCGATCGGGCTCAAGATCGGACTCGTGGTGGTGTTGGCATGCGTCACGATCTATGGTATACGACGAGTGATGCGGACTCGCGCCGAGAGTGAGGCCCAGGAGTAAGGGCCGTTTCCCCAGTGCTTCCGTGCGGGGTCTTTCCTTGATATACCCGCACTCGCTATATCCCACCGGTAGGCTTGATACCCGGTCGGTACCTGCCGGGGACTCAGCTCTCAGGCATCACAGGAGATCGAGATGGTCCGGACACCCGTGAGAGTCTTCATCGCCCTAGGGCTTCTTCTTTCCGTCGTAACGCCCGTTCTGGGCCAGGCGCCGGTCGTTCGGTCCGCCAACCACGACTATCGGGTCGTCAAGATAGCCGACGGCCTGATCACCCCCTGGTCCATGGCGTTCCTCCCCGGGGGCGACATGCTGATCACGGAGAGGCCCGGCCGGCTCCGTCTCGTCCGAAACGGAGTCCTGCGCATGGCGCCCATCGAGGGAGTCCCGGAGGTTCTGGCCCAGGGTCAGGGTGGCCTTTTCGATGTGGTCCTTCATCCGGACTTCGAGTCGAATCGACTGGTCTACCTGAGCTATGCCAAGCCGATCGGCGACGGCTCCGCGGCGACCACGGCAGTCGCGCGGGGGCGTTTCGAGAATGACCGACTCATGGATGTCGAAGACATCTTCGTGGCGGAGACCCGGGGTCGTCCTGGCCACTACGGAGGGCGGCTCGCGTTCGATAAAGAGGGGTACCTCTTCGTGACGGTCGGAGAACGTCAGGCGCCTTCATCCGGTGACCTGGAGGCCCACCCCGCACAGGACATCTCGAACCACCACGGCACCGTCAATCGCCTCCACGACGACGGGACCGTGCCCACCGACAATCCGTTCGTCGGTGAAAGCAATGTACTTCCCGAAATCTGGAGCTACGGACACCGCAACCCCCAAGGCCTGGCCATCCACCCGGAGACCGGGGACATCTGGATTACAGAACACGGACCTCAGGGTGGGGACGAGCTCAACCGGGTTCTTCCGCGACTGAACTATGGTTGGCCCGTGATCGGGTACGGTGTGAACTACCGGACCGGCTCGGCGATCCACGAAGGGACGCTCCGGAACGGGATCGAAGCCCCGACTCATTTCTGGGTGCCGTCGATCGCCACCTCCGGCCTGATGGTCTATACCGGAGACCTCTTCCCCGCTTGGAAAGGAAACATTTTCGCGGGGGGCCTGGCCGGCCAGCAAATCGCACGTCTCACGATGGACGGGCACCGTGTGGTTCGGGAGGAGACGCTACTCCACAGCATGGGCCGCGTACGTGACGTCCGACAGAGCCCGGATGGATATATCTACGTCGCCATCGAAAGCCGAGATGGCTCGCCCACCGCCGTGGTCCGATTCGAGCCGGCGGGAGCGAGATAGGCCGGCCCCTGCTCAGTTCCGTGTTTGCCGGATCGCTTCATCGCGGTATTCGGCGCTTGCGAAAATCGCGACCTCGACCCGCCGGTTCGCCTCCTGGCCCCCTGGGGTCTCGTTCGAGGCAACGGGCTCCATCTCGCCGAGGCCCCGAATGCGGATCTGCGAGTCGGGGATTCCCCGGGTGGTCAGAAAGTCCGAAGCCGCCGAGGCTCGCCGTTCCGAGAGCGCCTGGTTGTAGGCCTCAGCCCCAGAGTTGTCGGTGTGCCCCGCCACGAGAATCTCGTAATCGTCCGAGTCCTCCGCCAGCACACTAGCCAGGTCACCGAGGTTATTTCGCGCCTGCGCCCGCAGGGTAGACGAGTCGAAGCCGAAGAGGATGCCGGAGTCGAAAGTCACCAGGATCCCTTCTCCTATGCGCTCGATCGTGGCGTTGTCGAGCTCCCTCTCGAGCGTCTCGGCCCGGTCGTTCATCCGACTCCCGATGATCGCGCCCGCAGCCCCTCCCACCACCGCGCCGATGATCGCGCCCCTGGAGGTCGATCCCGCCGCGTTACCGACGACGGCGCCCACCGTGCCTCCAGCGCCCGCCCCGATCAGGGCTCCGCGTTGTGTATTGCTGAGACTGGAACATCCGGTACCGGCAAGGGACAGTAGAGTGACCAAGGCAAGGGTGATTCCGTTGCGTCGCACTCGGACCGTCTTGTGGGACCGCTTACTCCATGGCAAAGACTTCCTCATTCTAGGACCTCCTGTGGGGCTGATGTATGTTCAAATAGGCCGGGGGACACACCTCGTTCCACTGGATCGAGTACATCGCTGTCTCCCAGCCACTAGTTTTTTAATCGTACGGCGGCACGTATTTCTGGCGTGACGCGTCATCCCCCAGTAAGGTAGAGAGTGTCCCTCCGTCTGGATTCTTCGCATGGGATCCACGGCAAGAAACACTAACCAGGAGCTCTCCCGGGGGTGCCCCGAGGTCCATGACTCTCAAGCTGCGACATGTGACCGTATTCTTTTTCGCTCTCTCTTTGGGGGCGGCAGCGATGTACATCGATATCGCCCCGTGGCTCCGGGTGTTGGTCGCTGCGTTCCTCCTGGTTCCGATCATCTACGCGGCGGATGGATTGGGGATCGCCTCATGGTTGAACGTCCTGCCGGACCGTAACGCCCGCCCTCGCAGATTCGGCGTGCTCCGGTCCGAGGTCATGCAGCTTCTCGACGTGGTTCGGCGGCTCAATTGGCTGAACGTCGATCTGGACCGAGGCGTCCGCAGTGAGGAGGCTGTAAAGGCGGAGATCGCTTCAGCAGAACGGCGGCTCGAGGAAATCCTCACTGAGATCCGCGGCGCGGCCGGGCGGTCTTCGACCGGCGAGGAATTTGATGAAGAGTGGGAGGGGGACGAAGGCTTGCGGGACCAAGTTGACGAAGGGTGGGAGGGGGAGGAGGCCTTGGAGCCGGACCGGGGCTGAGTTCGCTACTTCGTTTCGCGTGCCCGTTTGCTGAAATGGGTCCGCGAGCGTGTGCGCCGTCTAGCCAGGATTCCCCCCAGAACGGCGTTCGGTGGCACGAGCAGGGTCATCACCCATGGATACCAGTCGGGCTGGCCCGGCGCTGGCTGGCCGCCGTTGATCAACCACGCCGTCAGCCCGAGCAACATCATGAACGCGGAGAGGGCGGCGGCGTGTCCGAGCGGGGAGTGATCCGAAACCGTCGCAGCAACATATCCACCGGCAATGGCGAACAGCACGCTGTAAGTCAGGTTGACGACCAAGAATGGCGTCGTCGGCTCGGCACCGGGCTCCGTGGACCCCAACATGAGTTGCGCTGCGAGGGCCGTGGCTAGCCCTACGAGAACGGCAACAACGACGAACGCGCCCACGACGGAGAGCACGCTTCGGATGATAGGCGGCATCAAACTCCGTTCGGTCGGTAGAGCCGTGAGAGTAGGGAAAGCCCTCAACAAACGAAAGTGTAGTTCGACGTCCACCATGGACCTCGATTTCTTTCGGGCCTATTCTTCCGCTGCCGCCACCGAAGTCCATGCTGCGGGCCGGGGCGGTGGCCCTGGGAATTTTCTGACCCGGTGCCCCTCCAACACGGGACATGGAATGTCGGAACCGCTCGAGGGCATCAAAGGCGTTTTGCTGGATTTGGACGGCACGATCTTCGTCGGTGATCGGTTGGTCCCCGGCGCGGCCGATGCGGTGGGTGCGCTGCGGCGCGGTGGCCTCCCCCTGAGGTTCGGCACCAACACGACTCGGATGTCGCGGACAACCCTCGTCGGTCGCCTGCAAAAAATGGGGCTCGCGCTGGATCCCGGGGAGGTCTTCACGGCGCCTCTCGCCGCCGCGGCCTGGCTGGAAAAGAAAGGCCTCTGGAACTTGTCTTTGTGCGTCCCCCAGGCCGCCCATGCCGACTTCGGCCATTTTAAAATCGATGAGACCTCTCCCCAGGCCGTCGTCGTAGGGGATCTGGGCGAGGCCTGGGACTTCAGTCGGCTCAACGACGCGTTCCGTCACATCATGGAGGGTGCGGAGTTCGTGGCCTTACAACGGAACCGTTACTGGGATACGGGAGAAGGGTTGGCTTTGGACGCGGGTGCGTTCGTCACGGCCCTCGAGTACGCGACGGGACGGGAGGCCACCCTGGCGGGTAAACCGAGCTCGATGTTTTTTCAGGGAGCTGCGGAGTCTATGGGAGTGGAACTGTTCAACCTGGCCGTGGTGGGAGACGATCCGGGGACGGACGTGGCAGGAGCCCAAGCCTGTGACGCCGCAGCGATCTTGGTGAAAACCGGGCGCTTCCAAGAGGGAGCGCTCGCCCCTAGTATGCCGCACCCCGATCTGATCCTGGATTCGGTGGCGACGCTGCCGGCGGCTCTCGGCGTCGGGTTCTGATGGGTCGCACGGAGGGCTCGCCAGAGGGACTTGCGGGAACACGAGATCGGGAAGGGCCGTTCTACGAGAATCTGATCTCCGACGATCCCGTCTACGACGCCCAGAGCCCGGGGGAGCAAGTCCGGGAGAATCAGACCGCAAGGGAGTGGCGCAAGGTTCTAGGGCCTTATGGCGGGGCGGACCTTCGTCGTAGTGTCACCCAGATTTTCACCTCTGCGGTGCCCTTTTTCGTCCTTTGGTACGCGGCCTATCGTGCTCTTTCCGTCGGCTATTGGCTCACGTTGATCCTCGCCGTGCCAACCGCCGGTTTCGTAATGCGGCTCTTCCTGATCCAGCACGACTGCGGGCATGGATCGTTTTTCAAGTCCCAAAAAGTTGCGGACCTCGTTGGTTTCTGGCTCGGCGTGGTGACACTGACGCCATACCGGTATTGGCGGAAGATGCACGCCTATCACCATGCTCATTCGGGCGATTTGGGTTTCCGGGGCCTCGGTGACGTAGACACGATCACCGTATCGGAGTACTACGAAAAGCCTTTTCTCGGGCGCCTCCGCTATCGTCTCTATCGAAGTCCGCTCGTGCTACTGGGCGTGGGGGGACTGTTCGTGTTCGCCTTGAAGCACCGCTATCCCTGGGATCTCCCCAGGCGATGGAAGCGGGAGTGGGCGAGCGTCTGGAAGACCAATGCGGTGCTCTTTGCGATCTTGATGCTGTTCGGCCTGACGATCGGCCTCAAAGCAGCCCTGCTGGTTCACTTGCCTGTGCTCTTGGTCACGGCGACGATCGGCGTGTGGCTGTTCTACGTACAACACCAGTTCGAAGATACGTATTGGCACGAACACACCGAATGGTCATACTTCGACGCGGGTCTCCAGGGCAGTTCTCATCTCGTGCTACCCAAGCCTCTCCAGTGGGTCACCGCCAGTATCGGTATCCATCACGTCCATCACCTCAGCGCTCAAATTCCCAATTACCGCCTTCAGCAGTGCCTGGATGAGAACCCCGAGCTCCAGCACGTGACTCGGATCACCATCTGGGACGGGATCAAGACGCTGAGCCTTTCACTCTGGGACGAGGACTCGAGACGCCTCGTCAGCTTTCGCGAGGCACGGCGCCTGATCTAACCACATGGCTCAAAGGATCCGCTTCGCTGCCGAGACCGACGCCACGCAGATTCTGGACATCTACGCGCCGATCGTTAGGGACACGGCCATTTCCTTCGAGGAGGTGCCACCCAACAGGCCGGAAATGGCCGGCCGGATCCGCAGCACCCTGGAGCGCTACCCGTGGCTCGCGTGTGAGGAGGCCGGACACGTTTTGGGCTACGCGTACGCGGGCAGTTTCCGGTCACGCCCGGCCTACCAGTGGGCCGTCGAAGTTACGGCGTACGTACGTCCCGAGGCGCAGCGGAGAGGTGTCGCGAGCGCCCTCTACACGTCTCTGCTCGAGATCCTGCGACTCCAGGGCTTCATCAATGCCCTCGCGGGCATCGCCTTGCCAAACGACCCGAGTGTGGCCCTGCATGAACGGTTCGGCTTCAAGCCGGTGGGCGTCCTCCAGGACATAGGGTTCAAGCTCACGCGGTGGCACGATGTGGAATGGTGGGCGTTACGCCTTCAGCAACCCATGGACCCGCCCGACGCCCCCAAACCTCTCCCCGAGGTGTGGGCGGCGAGCGCGGATCTCATGTCCGTTTGAAGGATTCCACCCACTGGCGTCTACCGTGTGATTCCTATCCTCGCTACCGTTCACCATGTCGATCAAGTCAGCCATCAAGTCCGTTGTCACTCTGGGCCAGGGGGTCACCCAGGGACTACCCGAGGCAAGTGCCGAGCGCGACCCCATAACACTGTTCGCTGAGTGGCTCGAACAGGCGAAGGAGTCGGGCATTCTCCTTCCGGAGTCGGCATCCCTCGCCACGGCCGATCGGGATGGCGTTCCTTCGTCTCGCATGGTCCTTCTCAAGAGCTTTGCCGCGGATGGATTCGTATTCTTCACGAACTACGAGAGCCGCAAGGCCAGGGAAATGGACGAGAATCCCAAGGCCTCACTCCTGCTGCACTGGGTGGTGTTGCAGCGGCAGATCCGGGTGGAGGGTTCGGTCGAGCGCGTCAGTGCCGAGGCGTCTGCGGCGTACTTTCGGACCCGGGACCGGGGAAGCCAGATCGGTGCCTGGGTGTCCCGTCAGAGTGAGGACCTGGAGGACCGTTCGGTACTGAAGAGGCGGGAAAAAGAGATCAAGCAGCGTTTCGAAGGCCAGGACGTTCCTTTGCCTCCGTTTTGGGGGGGATACCGCCTTATCCCCGAGTGCATCGAATTCTGGCAGGGACGCTTGAACCGGCTGCACGATCGGCTTCTGTTCACGCGGTTAGAGGCGGGCTGGGCCGCGCAGCGCCTCTATCCCTGAGGTGGGCCCTGAGGTCGGGTCACCCACGACTCGATTCGCCGAACGAACGAGTCCGGCTCGTCCTCGAAGAGTCGAGCACTCAGCGCCGCCGCTTCCGATCCGAGCCCCGATTTCATTTCCTCCACATGGGCAGTCAGTGACGCTCGCTCGTTATCGTCCAGAATGTTGGCGGAGGCCGCGAATGCCGAGAGCGTGGCCAGGTCGTTTCTGTCGCCGAGGAGATCGGTGAGATGGTGGAGATCCCTCACCAACCGGCCGAGTTTGGGATGGCCGGTGTCCAGGAACTCGAGCTGATAGCGTAGATCCTTGACGCGCTTTCGGAGCTTGTGGGATCGCTCGTCTACCGGCGCTTCACCGGCCGCCGAATCGGAACGTGCCCGAGCGGACTCGTACGAAGCACCGAGACCGAGCCGTAGGAGCTCCATGCCGCCCGACGCCGTTGGCTCGTGGCCGGCCGTGGGTTGGGGTGCCCGGGGCTCCCGGATTTCCACTGCGACCGACCTCAGCAGTTCATCGGCCACGCGGAGTGGCCCCTCGGCTGAGGCCGACTCGGCGAAGCGCCGCCGCCACCCCTCTTCCAGAGACTCGAGCAGATGTAGGGGGACCACGTTCGGCTCAGAGGGCCGGAACTCGGCGCGGATGTCTTCGGCGGTCAGGACCACTATGTCGGCGTCCCGAAGCACCGCGAGGGCACGACTCGCATCGCGTAACGTGCAGTCGGTGTGCGAGTCGCTGGGCCACGGGTCGGCCAGCCTGAGGAGTGCTCGCGTGCGCTTGATCGCCAGGCGCGCCTCGTGCACCGAAGACGCCAGATCTGTCTCCGCCTCCAAAGCCTCCCTCGCCCGCCCCAGTTGGGCGGAGATCGCACGAGACAACTCGCCGCGGGCGTCCTCGCTGCTCTCAGTGTTCCAGTTCATTTCGACGAGTTCGTGATGAAGATGGTCTGGGGGCGATGGCCGAGACACTTCTGGGCCACCGCACTATCATATTACACTAGCGGACCGCGAGCAGCGGTGGCGAAACGGGGGAAGGTAATGGCTAAAGGATTGTGGGTCGGCATCGCACTCGGCGTTTTCGGCCTCGGAGCTGCGCGCTTCCTGGGGGTCCCTCCCCCCGAGGCGACCCACTTCCATGCCAATTGGGCCATTTACATCGATGGCGACCGCTTGGATCTCTCGGACCAGCGATACATGGAAGAGGTTTCGAGTTGTTATACGGTCGATGGCGAGGTGACCCCCCAATCACGTGTCCACATGCACGAGGGCAACCACGGCGTGGTCCACGTCCACCATCTCGGAGCGACCTGGGGGCACCTCGCGGGCAACCTCGGGATCGGACTCGGCGAGGGTTACCTGATCCTGGATGACGGCACCCGGATCTTCGATGGGGAGGACGGCCGCTTTACGTACATCCTGAATGGCCGAGCGCTCACCTCGGTCCACAATCAACTGATCGCCTCCGAGGACCGCCTCCTCATCAGCTACGGTTTCGAGTCCCTGGATGCATTGGGGGAGGGGAGGTTCGGTCGGGTCGCGACGACCGCCGGTGAGTACAACATGCGCGAAGACCCAGCCACCTGCTCGGGCTCGAGTGATCCGCTCGGATGGTGGGGGCGGCTCAAATTGGCGTTCTGGGGGTGACCGTGAAGGCTGTTGAAGAAGCAGCCGTCTAATCCGGGGACCGATCCTTCACCCCACTCCCCCGGCCTGAAAGACTTGGACTGGCCATGAAGTAGCGGTGCGCTCCGAACGGCTCGATGCCGGCCTGGGCCCTCTCGTAGGTTCGATCCGGCTGGAGGTACCAGCATTGTAGGTTGTCCCGGAGGGTCGCTACCATGATCTCATTCAGGATCTGGCGGTGAACGGTGGGATTCTCGATCGGAACCAGGTGCTCGATCCTGCGATCGAGGTTGCGAGGCATCCAGTCGGCGGACGAGAGGTAGACCTTCGCCTCGGGTGAGGGCAGCGGATGGCCCGCGCCGAAGCAAACGATGCGGCTATGCTCCAAGAAGCGTCCGACCACGCTCTTGACCGTGATGTTCTCCGATAGCCCCGGAATACCCGGGCGGAGGCAGCAGATCCCTCTCACCACCAGACTGATCCGGACGCCCGCCCCGGAAGCCCTATATAGGGCGTCGATGACTTTGCCGTCCACGAGCGCGTTGAGTTTGGCCCAGATGGTCGCCGGTCGCCCGGCCTCGGCATGCTCGATTTCGTCGTCGATGAGTTGGATCAGGGTATCCCGAAGATGGAAGGGAGCAACGACCAACTTGTCCAGGCCCTCGGGCTCGCCGTACCCGGTTGTGAAATTGAAGACACGGGCCGCGTCTCGGCACAGCTGCTCGTCGCAAGTGAAGTAAGAAAGGTCAGTGTACACCAAAGCGTTTTTCGTGTGATAATTCCCGGTGCCGAAGTGTGCATAGGAGCGTAGCGTGCCCCCTTCGCGCCGAACGACCAAGGACATCTTGGCGTGTATCTTCAGGTCGATCACGCCGTACACGACGTGGACCCCAGCCGCTTCCATCTTGCGCGCCAGCCGGATATTCGCCTCCTCGTCGAAACGGGCCTTCAGTTCGACCAACGCGGTCACGTTTTTCCCGGACTCTGCGGCTTCGATCAAATCCCGGACGATCGGGGAGTCGTCACTCGTGCGATACAAAGTCTGTTTGATGGCCACGACATCCGGATCACGAGCCGCTTGGCGAACAAACTTGATGACCACATCGAAGCTCTCGTACGGATGATGAACCAGCAGATCCTTCGCTCGAATGGCAGCGAAGTGATCGCCATCGAAGTCTCGGATGCGCTCGGGGAACCGCGGCGTGAAGGGTTCGAACAGGAGGTCCGGGCGTTCCGATACGATCAACTCGCTCAGATCGCCGATGCCCAGCAGGCTACTTGCCTGGAAGACGTTCTCCTCCTGGATATTCAACTCCTCGATGATGGAGTCCCTCATCTCCTTGGACATGAACGACGATACGCGGAGGGACATCGCCGACCCTCTTCTCCGGCGTTTGACGAGGGATTCGAACTCGAGAAGCAGATCCTCCGCCTTTTCTTCGATTTCCACATCCGAGTCGCGGAGGATTCTGAAATGCTCGGCCTCTTCGACCTCGAAACCAGGGAAGAGCGAGTCGAGGTGCTGACAGATCACATCTTCGACCTTCACGAAGGTGGGCTTCTTCGGCCTGCCCGGTAGGCGGATGAAGCGTGGCATCTGATTCGGCAAGGGCAGGAGGGCCGACATCGAGACGCCGTCGTGGACCCGCCGCAGCGAAAGCGCCAAACTCGTTCCGCCGTTCGGGATGAACGGGAATGGGTGGGCCGGGTCGGCAGCCAGCGGCGTCAAGACAGGAAAAATTTCGTGCGTGAAGTGATCGTCGAGCCAGAGCTGTGCCTTCTCGTCGAGGTCCGATGGGTGGACCACCGCGATCCCATGGTCGGCCAGCTCTGCCCTCAGCACCTGCCACGTCTCTTGTTGCCGGACCATGAGTTTGATCGCACGACTGTTGACCTGAGCGAACTGCCGGGTCGGCGTTCGACCATCCTGGCTGAGCGACCTTACACCGGCTCGCACTTGGGCTCGCAGGCCGGCCACCCGGACGATAAAGAATTCGTCCAGGTTGGTCCCGGAGATGGAAAGGAACCGAAGACGCTCGAGGACCGGGTGGTTCTCATTCATCGCCTCTTCGAGCACCCGCTCGTTGAAGGCCAACCAGGATAGCTCCCGGTTGATGAATCGCTTCCGGGACCGTAGCCCGATCGCGGTGAGATCTTGCTTGACGGCTTTCGCCACGTATCAGCCCCTGCGTCCGAAGGGATGTCGCCCCGGAGGACAACTCCCGTATACTACCACGATTCCCGTCAAATGTCTTAAGAATCGTGATAGGGTAATGATCATGAAGACCATTTACGTGCTTCGCCACGCAAAATCGTCCTGGGCGGACGGCTCACTCCCCGACCATGACCGCCCGCTCAACGAAAGGGGCCGAGCTGCCGCTCCCCGAGTCGGCGCACATATGCAGGAGGCGGGTTATCTGCCTGATCTGGTCCTTTGCTCCACGGCCACGAGGACGAGGCGGACGTTGGATGCCGTGCTTTCCGAACTGGAGGTGGCGCCTGCCATCGAGTTCCAGGAGGAACTCTACTTGGCGGCTCCGAGTGAGATGCTCGATCTGGTCAGGTCGGTGCCCGATACGGTGGAGTCGATACTTCTGGTGGGCCACAACCCCGGCACGGGGATGCTGGCCGCTGCCCTCTCAGGCGATGGCCCACCAGAGAATGTTCACCTCATGAGGACCAAGTTCCCAACCGCGGGACTGGCAATTATCGAGCTGAGCGTCGATCGTTGGAAAGACGTCGAAAGCGGATGCGGAACCCTGAAAGAGTTCGTACGGCCGCGGGATCTGCCTTGACCCTGCACCTCCGCCCCGCCGATCTACGAGGTGAATGCGTTGGAGGTGTACCATGTACAAGACGATATCAATGGCCGCATTGGCGGCGCTGACCATTCTTTCCGTCGGTTGCTACGGCAGTGGCGACTCAAGCGCCAGTAGCGCTGCCGACACCCTGACACGCCGGCAGAAGAACGAGATCATATCGACGCTTCCGATCCCGGGAGCGCGCGGGGTGGGCCGCGCACTGGACGTCAGCGATCGGCTCGCCGATCGCGCCCAAGCCCACGATTCTCTAGCGGGAGCGCGGTAGGAGCACGGGTAGAACCCGCGGTAGGAGCGCGGTAGGAGCGCGGCGGTCAAACACCCGGCTCAGTGGCTCAAAGTGTATACGTAGGCCGCCACCGACCGGACTTGGGCTTCTGTGATAGCCGCTCCACCCCTCGGAGGCATGATGGCCCCCAGCGGGTTCGTGGCCTCGGCAGCCGTGACTCCCTCCAAGATCTGAGCAACGAGCTGCTCGTACTCACCGTCGCCGATGAGCCACTCAGCGTCGGTGAGGTCGGGTCCGATGGCCCCGGTGGCGTCCGGGGCATGGCACGCCGCACAGATGCCGGCGCCCGCATAGATCTGCTGGCCCTCTTGGACCATCGCATCGGTAAATAGCGCTGCACCATCAGCGCCAGCGGGGGGTCGAGATGGGGCGGCCCCAAGATCGTCCGCTACGTCGACGTCTCCCGTACCCGCGCGGCCGGAGCACCCCACCGAATAGGAAATCGCGAAGAAAGCCAGAACGAGTCTGGCAGACACGAAGGCAGTACGCTTCATATCCGTCCCCTACACTAGTATGTGGCGTCTCAGGTCAGACCGAGAACATCTCGGCCGGCCACCGCCAATCCAATTCCGTTAGAAAGTAAGGGCACGTGAGCCCAAGCCCAAGACCCGAGTAGGGCGCGTGCCTTGGCCCATGCCGAAACAGGACTGTACGGCGCTTCGGCGTCCGTTGTCGGGGCGGAACGGACCGCTTAGGTTCGAACCGGTGTCCCAACATAGTGACACACTCTGTCCCCATACGGTGCCGGAGCCGGGCGAGTGGCGGAGAATTCGGCCGGAAACATCCATCCTGAGTCCGGCATACCTCTTGCGATACCGGCAGCTGTGGCTAGTGTCGCACCTGGCATGAAAAACTGGGAGGGGCCTCTTGATCGGTCACTGGCGTCGAGTTCGAGCGACAATTTTTTTGCTCACGGCCGCTTTTCCTCTTCTCCCTTCCCCCACCACGGCTCAGGCGAGTGGTCAGGGCTTTCTCTTCAAGCAGCCGACGGTTCAGGTGGGCGTCCACGGCGGGTACACTCTTGCCCGTGCCGGTGGGTCCGTGCTTGACTTTGCGCGTAGCGAGTTGACCCTGGATAAGCGCGACTTCGACGCATCGTCCTGGGGATTCGAGTTGGCCGTGCGAGCGAAGGAGCGGCTGGACATCGCGTTTGATGTCCGGTTCTCGAGAAGCGAAGTCGGATCCGAAATGTGGGAATGGGTGGATCAGGACAACCTCCCCATCCAACAGACGACCACTTTCGTACGGGTGCCGGTAACGGTCGGCGCGAAGTTCTATCTGGGCGATCGAGGCCGGGCCATCAGCCAGTTCGTATGGATTCCCGCGAAGTTAGCTCCGTTCGTAGGGGCCGGCGGGGGATTCCTCTGGTACCGATTCGGGCAAAAGGGAGATTTCGTCGATATTGTAACGCTCGACGTGGTCAACTTCACACTCGAATCGAGTGGTGGGACAGCCACCGGCCATGTCTTTGCAGGAGTCGACATATCGATCGGCCCACGGTTTCTGTGGACCCTGGAGGGTAGGTACGGCCTTGGTGGCGCCACCACGGGCTCCGCTTTTAATTTCGACCACTTGGATTTGAGTGGCTTGCAGGCTACGATCGGCTTAGCGGTTCGGTTCTAACCGGAAGGGGCATGATGGAAAGCACATTGAACGATCCCCAGCGTAGGGTCACCCTCGGTATTCTCGTGGGTGCCTTGTTGATCATGGCGGCTCCGATGGCCGCGGCCCAGGAAGTAGACAGCCGATGGGCGCCCTGGCTCGGTTGCTGGCGGGCCGTGGACGAGATGGCCACCGCACCTATTCTGTGCGTAGTGCCGCTCGCCGGTGAGTCGGCCGTCGAGATGCTAACCATTGTCGACGGTCGAGTCGTGTCACGAGAGTCGATCTTCGCTGATGGGCAAGAACACGCGGTAAGCCGAGACGAGTGCGAGGGCTGGGAACGAGCTGAATTCTCCGGCGACTCCCACCGGATCTACATTGGATCGGAGCTGAACTGTGGCGCCGGTGCGCACAGAAGTTCGACGGGCGTGATGTCCATGGTTTCGCCGTTCGAGTGGCTGGACGTCCGGACCATCAATGTGGACGGACAAAGTGTGCCGTGGGCGCTTCGATACCGGCTTGCGTCCCAGGCTGACTTCCAGGCGGCTGGGCAGGGGGAGCTCTTTTCAGCCCAGGGGTCCCAAGCGCGGATGGCCCGGAGGGTCGCCTCCGTTCCGATCGCTGTCGACGACGTGATCGAGGCGAACGGGAAGGTTTCCGCAGAGACCCTCCAGCTCTGGGTTGTGGAGGGGGGCGAACCCTTCGCGCTGGATGCGAGCAGGTTGATCGAAATGGCGGATGCGGGCGTTCCCCCCGGCGTGATCGACGTCGTGGTCGCGGTGTCGTACCCCGAGAAATTCGTGGTCAACGAGGGACGTACTGCGGGGCGCCGCCCGGGGGAAGCCGCACGCGGACGCCCAGGCCTCGGTTACGGTCGGAGCCTCAACCCGTTTGGAGACCCGTTTTACGATCCGTATTCACGCTATGGCTATTATTCCCGCTACGGATCTGGCTTTCGGTACGGCCTTGGCTCCTACGGCGGGTATGGATACCCCTACGGAGGGTACGGCTACGGAGGGTACAACTACGGATTCGGCGGATACGGCGCCCCCATCATTGTCGTCGGACGACGCGGCAGTTCGGCCGACTCCGGCCCCACGCAGGGACGGGTGGTGAGGGGAGGGGGGTATACGAGCGCCAGGGGCAGCGGGGGAAGCACCGGCAGGTCGGCCCGCCCGCGCTCCTCAGGATCCTCGCGTGGCACGGCGCCGGCTGCCCGATCCGGCCGGTCGCGCTCCTCAGGGAGCGGCGCGCGGTCCGCGGCGCCCGCTAGGGGATCTAGCGGTTCCGCACCGCGATCTACGGGCCGGACTGCCCAGCCCAGGGCCCGTCCCGGCCGTTAGGCTACAGTAAGAGGGATATCCTCTGCAGCTCCTCGAATTTGCTTCCTGGTTGTGTCGATATATCGAATAGTATATCGTAATGGGACGATTCCGATATATCGACTGATCTCCTGACTGAGCCGCGAAAGCGCGACACGGCGGGGCCGTAGAAAGTGCCACGCCGGCAGGGAGGGAGAGAGGAGGAGAACGGGATGTTTTGCGCGATGGATCATGGATTCGACTTCGAGTCATTCATTTTCGGACCCCACCGCCGGCGCCGCCGGCGCAGCATGAAATGGAAGATCTTCGAGCGGGGGGATCTCAAGTTCGTGATTCTTCGACTCGTCTCCAAGCGCCCGATGCATGGGTACGAGGTGATGAAGGCCCTCGAGGAGGAGTCGAAAGGGTATTACAGGCCGAGCCCGGGATCCGTATATCCCACGCTGCAGATGCTGGAAGACGAAGGATACGTGACGGTCGAGGAGCAGGAGGGAAAGAAGATCTACACCATCACCGATGAGGGGGTGGCGTATCTCGGTGAAAACGAAGATGTCGTGGACGAAGTGTTCGACCGTGTCGAGCACTTCACGGACCGCTTCTTCGGTGGCGACATGCGCGCACTTTCGCGCTCGTTTTCGAAGCTCGCTCAGCTCACGTTCGATCAGGCGTTCCAGTGGGGCGCCGAACCGGAAGACCTCGCCCGGATGAATGAAATACTCGAGAAGGCAGTCGAGGATATGAGAGCGACCCGGAAGGGGGCGCGGAAGCGCCGGAGGAGCCGGCGAAGCGAACGGAGCGCCAGCCCCGGCGAAAGTAAGACAAGGCGCAGCAGCGAGGCGGAAGAGGGCGGAGAGGGGATAGGTAGGGAGGACGGGGAGCGGGCGGAGGAGGAATAGGCCCGGGCCCGGTCAGGCTTTCCGCCGGGCTTCGATGCCCTCTTCCAGTTCTTCGAGCGTAGCCGGCCAGTCCTCGCGGAGGAGCTTGGAGAGCGCCCGGTCCTTGAGGAGTTTGCCTCCGGTCTGGCAGCCGGGGCAGTAGTTG
Source organism: Longimicrobiales bacterium (assembly GCA_965248195.1). GTDB lineage: Bacteria > Gemmatimonadota > Gemmatimonadetes > Longimicrobiales > Gaopeijiaceae > UBA822. Next base: position 701,275 of record CBDFIQ010000002.1, read on the forward strand.
GTCTCGCGCTCGCCGTACACGATGCGCTGGATTGGCGCATCGCACTGGGGGCATGGTTGACCGAACTTCCCGTGCGCCATCATCGCTTCGTGAAACGCTGTGATCTTCTCGGGAAACTCGGCTCCGAAATCCTTACGAAGCCGCTCCACCCACTCCGACAGGGAGCGGCGGGTCGACTCGAAGAGTCGCTGGAGCTCGTCCTGGTCGAGTTGTCGGGTCCGCCTCACTGGCGAGAGCCGTGCATCGAGCAGGATCTCGTCGGAGTGCGCGTTTCCGATGCCGCTGAGAATTCTCGGGTCCGTGAGGGCCCGCTTCAAAGTGCGGTTCTCCCTCCACAGAGCCTCCCGGAACGCGTGGAAGTCCACCTCCAGCGGCTCGACGCCACCCGGATCGAGCGCCGCCAGAGATTCCTCACCGCGGATCACGTGGAGCGACGCCCTCTTGTGTGTGCTCGCTTCCGTCAGCAGGAGGGTTCCGTTGGGAAAATCGAACGCCGCGTGACCCCGCTTCTTGGGGATGGTGGCCCCCCTCTCCCTCCACCACAGGCGGCCGGCGATCATGAGGTGGATGACCGCGAAAAATTCCTCCTCAAACTCGAAGACGATGCGTTTGCCCATCCGGCGCACGGCGGTCAGGCGCCGACCTTCCAGCTCCGAGGCCCTCGGATCGAAGGTCCTCAACAGCGAAGGAGTACGAACGCGCACGGTCTCGACGACTTGCCCGAGAACGCGTTGCTCGAGCGCACGAACGTACGCGGTGATCTCCGGGAGTTCTGGCACAGGGTCTCTATCTTGGAGTGAGGATCTGACGCGCCCCTGACGCGCCAGATTCGGATATAGAACTGGAAGTTCTATGCTGCAACCATGGTCAAGTCCCGATTTGTGTGTAAAAGCGGAGGAAGCTCCTCGCCTTCGGCTAGGCTGCTTGGGCGACCTCCTGTTTCTGGAGGAGTGAGAGGTCGAGGTAACGCCGGTCGCCCCAGACGTGTGTGGTCCTGAGTGCGACGGCCGTGATGAGCCTGAGGGCGCTGGCCCGGTCCGGGAAGGCGCCGGCGGCCTTGATCCTGCGTTTGATCTCGCCGTGCAGCCGCTCGAGGCTGTTGGTGGTACGCAGCCGGGGCCAGTGCGCCTCGGGGAACGCGTAGAACTGCGTCGCTGCCCCGAAGCCCCGCTCCAGGACCTCCACGGCCTCGGGCAGCTCCTTCTTCCAGCGTGCGCCGAACTCGCCCAGGAGCTTCTTCGCCTCGGCGAGTCCGGATGTCTGGAAGATCACCGAGACCTCACGCGCCACGCGCTTGCGTAGGCGGTGGGGGACCCTCGCCCCCACATTACGCTGCAGATGGACCGTACACCTCTGACGGCGTGCCTCGGGCAGGAAGCGGCGGACCGCAGCTGCCAGGCCTGCGTGCTCATCGGCGATCACGAGCTCGACACCGCCGAGGCCGCGGTCCTGGAGTTGCTCGAGGAGCTCCGACCAGCTCTGCTGCGACTCCTCAGCGCCCAGCGTGACGGCCAGGAGCCGTCGGTGACCCTCAGGGCCCACTGCATACGCCACGAGCGCACTCACGTTCTCGACTTTGCGGGCCCAGCGGGCGTCCAAGAACGTGGCGTCCAGGTACAGATAGGGGTGAGGCCCCTCGATCGGCGCACGGCGCAGCCCTTCCACGGCCTCGTCGAGCCGTTTTGCCACACGACTCACCGTCGAGCGCCCAACACGCTCGCCCATCAGCGCCTCGGTGACGTCGCCCATCTTGCGCTGTGACACGCCGCTCACATACGCCTCGACCATCATCTCGTCGAGCTCGGGGCTCCTGCGCTGGTAGCGGCCGATCACGTCGGCCGGCGAACCGTTGTCCCGGCTCCGGGGCATGGCGACCTCGATCTGCCCCAGGCTCGTCAGCAGCCGCCTCAGGTATGTGCCGTTCCTATGGTCCTTCCGGCTTCCCACCCGCTCGAAGCGGCGTGCACCTACCATGGCCTTCAGCTCCTCTTCCAGCACCATCTCGAGCGTCAGCCGGATCGCGCCTTGAAACAGCTCGCGCAAATCATCGCGTAGCTCGTCTTGCGTGGCCCGACCGATCTCCACAATCTCTTGCATCGGAAGCTCCTCTCCGGTTCCGAGCCTGCTCTGCAGACCCGGACTCCCGGGTTCATGTGACAGTGAACAACAACAGAGGAGCTTCCGTTTTTCTTTCCCTCCTGTCCAGCTTATCCGCTTTTACACAAATCTAGGGACACTACCTGCAACCATGGGGGAGGATGGGTAGCGAGTGAGCCTCTCATCCGCTCCTGGCCGAAATTCGGACTGGCGGTGCCACACGCCCACGTACTTTCTTTGAAATATGGCCAAGTCCCCGCGTGACTCACCCACGTTTCGAATCCGGTACACAGAGTCCCCGTCGGATGACGGTCTCGGCTCCACGAAACGGACTGGAAGAGACGATACCCTGGAATCGGCGTGGCCTCGGAGCGTGGGGATGCGCCTTCACGACGCAACCATCGCGGCGAGCCGTGGAAAGGTATGGTGGTACCGGATCCCACTCCTCATTCCCCTCGCGTGGATCTTCTGCCAGCACCTGGCCGACTCAGAGTACGGGAGCCTTTTCGCGGGAATCCACTTGGCGGTCCACGAAGGCGGGCATCTGTTCTTCATGTGGTTCGGTAGCGATTTTGTCACAGTGGCGGGTGGCACCTTTCTCCAATGCATCTGCCCGATCCTCACTGGGATCATGTTCTATAGGCAACGGGACTTCTTCGCGATCGGCGTTGCCTGCTTCTGGCTCGGAACCAGCTTCGCGCACATCGCGCCCTACGCCGCGGACGCACGGGCGCAGTTGCTCCCGCTCGTGTCTACCTTCCAGGGAGCGCCCGGCCACGATTGGAATTACCTGCTCGGTGCCCTGGGGCTCCTGGGCCGGGATCGGGCCATCGGGGGCGCTTTCCGGGTTGCCGGCATCCTTACGATGGGAGGGGGCTTTTTTGGGAGCCTGTGGGTGCTCCGGGTCATGGCGACATCGGATGTGGCTGACCAGCGCTTCGAGCCGTTCGAGCACGGCCCAAGTGAATAGAGCTCCGCGAACGGCCACGCTTGCCGGTGTCGTAGCGGCACGGCAAGGTTAGCTTGTCTGATCGCCCAGGATGAACCATCAGGAGGTGACGGGGATGACGACGAGAAGAGTGATGAGCCATGTCCTGGCCCTCACCGTGGCATCGACCGCCTTCGTGATCGCGCTCCCGCTGGGTGCGGTGGCACAGGATGTGGTCGAGGAGGAGGAGGCCCAGGACGAGAACCCCTTCGAGGATTTCGAGAAGCTCGTGGAGGGCGCGGAGGTCTCGCTCGGCTTCTTCGACCTTTACACAAAGGAAGGCCGGCTCTATCTCGCTGTTCCAGCGGATCGATTGGGCCAGGACTTCCTGATGGACATGAGGGTGGCCCAAGGCATCGGCGCGGCCGGGCTGTTTGGCGGTACGACGCTGAGCACCTTCGAGATGGATCTGATGGCGTTCGAGAAGCATGGGGAGAATGTCTATCTCGTCCAACGGCCGCACCGCTTCGGTGCCGCATCGGACGATCGGGCAGCGCAAGCCGTCGACATCTCCTTCGGATCCTCAATCGTACAGAGCGCCGATGTCGAGGCTATACGCCCGGACTCCGCTCTCGTACTGGATGTCACGAGCTGGTTTCTTTCGGATCTATCAGGGGTGGGAAGAAGGACTCGGGGAGCCGCCCGGGGAAACAATGGGCAATCCGGCAGCACGAGCTTCGACCGAAGCCGGAGCTACATCGACGCGGTCTCCAGCTTTCCGGAGAACACGAACATTAGAGCCACGCTGACGTTTCGTTCAGGACAGCCCAGATCCGTCCCATCGGTCCCCGATGGACGATATATCCCGGTCACCATCCATTACACGCTCGCCAAACTTCCCGAGCGGCCGATGGAGCGGCGGGTCGCCGATGACCGAGTCGGCAATTTCATGACCGTCCACAAAGACTTCAGCTCCTTGGACTCCACCTTCTTTCGCCGGTATGTGAACCGGTGGCGGCTGGAGCCCGGCGAACGCGTCGGAGCCCGGCGACGCCCGGTCGAGCCCATTACGTACTACATCGATCGGACCGTACCCGACGAGTACCGGGGCTGGTTCAAGGAAGGCATCGAGAACTGGAATACGGCGTTCGAGGCTGCCGGTTGGGTGGACGCGATTCGTGCACTCGACCTGCCCGAGGATGCAGACGCGAACGATATCCGGTACTCCGTGCTCCGCTGGAACACCTCCGACGACACCGGCTATGGGGCGATCGGTCCGTCCAAGGTCGACCCACGCACGGGCGAGATCCTCGACGCCGACATTCTATTCGAAGCAAATATGTTCCGGGGCTTCCGTAACACGTGGCGGAACATCGTGAATCCCGTGACCGCAGCAGAGGCCTTTGAGATGGCGCTCGGTGTCAGCGAGCTCGAGGCGCCCGAGCCGAACGCCCAGGGGTGGGAGCTTCCCGGATTTGCGTCGGCGCTCCAGGCGCAGGGAGCGCTGGCCGGCTTGGTGCTCGTGGCGCGGGAGGAGATGGAGCCGGGTGACCCGTTACCGAATGAGCTTCTCCGGCAATACACGATGTGGGTCGTGATGCACGAGGTCGGGCACACCCTCGGTCTACGACACAACTTCCGGTCCTCGGCGAGCACTCCCTTGGACCAACTCCACAACGCCGAGTTTACGCGAGCGAATGGCGTATACGGCTCCGTGATGGAGTATCCGACGGTTAACCTGGCTCCGCCGGGGCAAAGAAACGGCGACTACTATACGTACGACGTCGGGTCCTACGATCGGTGGGCGATCTCTTACGCGTACACGCGGAGTCAGGACGATGCGGAAGATATCGCGCGCGGGGTCTCCGACGTGGGGCATCTGTACGGCAACGAGCGGGACGCCCGCGGGGCGTTGGATCCCACGATCAACCCGTATGATCTTGGTGCGGATCCTCTGGCGTGGGGTGCGGAGCGTTCCGCGCTGATCCGTGACCTTCTGCCAAAGATTCCTGAGTACGTCCTCCAGGACGACTCCCCATTCGTCGAGGTCACCAACGCATACAACCAGCTCATCACCGAATATGCTCGGGCGCTCGCACCGGCAGTGAAGTATATCGGCGGTCAGTATATGAATCGCGATCATGTGGGAGACGGGCGTGATCCGTTCGTGAACGTACCCAAGGTCAAGCAGTTGGAAGCACTCGAACTGCTCATCGATCGTATTTTCGCAGACGGGGCGCTGGCGTTGGATCCTGCTGTGCTCCAGAGCTTCGGAACGGATGGGTACGAGCATTGGGGCAGTAACCGCACGACCGACGGCCGTTTCGACTACCCTTTCCACGCTCGGACGCTTGAGCTCCAGTCGTCTGTCCTGAACCAGATCCTGAACGCCTCCCGGCTAGCTCGAATTCGAGACGCCGAGACGAAGTTCGGGGCCGGGCAGGTCGCTACGATTCCGGAGCTACTGGGATCTTTGACGACCGCCATTTGGAGCGAACTAGGACGGGGGACGATCAGCGCCGATCGTCGGGACCTTCAACGGGCCTACTTGGACGCTATGATGGGCCTGGTTGTAAATCCGGCGAACCGAACGCCGGCCGATGCTCGTGCGGTGGCACGGTGGGAATTGGCCCAACTCCGCGTTCGCATCGATGCGGCTCAGGCGGGGGCTTCGGACGGATATACCCGAGCGCACCTTTTTGAGGCGCTGGCGCGTATCGACAAGACGCTCGAGGCGGGACTAGAGGCTGAAGCAAATTGAGGGAGTGGGAGGGGGGGGATGGCCCCCCCTCCCAGGTCCAAGCGCGGTCAAATCCCCAAGTTCATTTGGATCGCATCTCCGGGCCGTCGAAACGCAGCAGTGGACAACTCCGCTGGCGGGCCTTCCAGGCCCGCCTTCCTCCGGGCCACGTGAAAGAGCTGCATGACCTGCTTTGCCATGGGTCCCTGGCCCTTCATGCGGGACACGAGACGCGGATCGTTCAGCCGACCGCCTCGCATCGCCAAGATCCGATTGACGATCTTTTCCTTACGGTCAGGCACGTGCCGCTCGAGCCAATCCAGGAACAGATCCTTCACGCCGTAAGGGAGCCGCAGCGGAACGCAGCTCGCCTCCTTGGCTCCTCTGTCCGCCGCGGCCATGAGGATCGAAGGAATCTCGTGGTCGGTGAGCCCCGGGATCACAGGCGCCACGAAGACCGCGACCGGCACGCCGGCTAGGGTCAGCTGCTCGATCGCCTCGAGCCTTCGCGTCGGACTCGATGTGCGCGGCTCCATAACCCTTTGGAGGGTGGGATCCAAGGTAATCAAAGAGATCGCGACCTTCACCGCTTCGTAAGAAGCGAGTTCAGTGAGAAGGTCGAGGTCTCGAGTTACGAGAAAATTCTTCGTGATGACCATCACGGGGTTTCTGAACTCCGTGAGTACCTCCAGACAACCCCGCGTGACTCTAGCCGTGCGCTCGACGGGTTGATAAGGGTCGGTGACTCCAGAAAGTGCCAACAGCTTGGGCCGCCACCGAGGGGAGGAAAGTTCGTTTCGCAGGAGTTCGGGGGCGTCCTGCTTGATAAAGATCTTCGACTCGAAGTCGAGACCCGCCGACAGGCCCAGGTATTCGTGCGTAGGACGGGCGTAACAATAGGCACAGCCGTGCTCGCAGCCCCTGTACGGGTTGATGCTCACCTCGAACCCGACATCGGGACTCGTGTTGCGGGCCACGATCGATCGAGTGGAGTCTTTGAAGAACTGCGTTCGCGGGACAGGGTCCTCCACTACCGTCGATGGGTCGCGCTCCAGAGTAACGCGTTCGAAGCGGTTGCTTGAGTTGGGCGTCACGCCACGCCCGCGGAGCGTTGGAAGCATTGTCATTCGTCTTGGTGGGTCCTTGTGCTCAGCGGCGGGCGCATCTTTTCTCGAATCAATATTGTATGTTCGGTATTTATTCGGTATATGATACATGTTGGCGACCCACGACGAAAGAGACGATGTTGCAGCGATGAGACCCACCAAAGCCCAGATGGCAGCGCTGAGGCGCAGGGACCCCGTTCTCGGGGCCGCCATCAAGCACCTACCGCCCTTCCCGGACCTGCCGGTCGGGATCCTGCGAGGTCCGTACTTCCACGTGCTGGCCCGATCGATCATTTACCAACAGCTTGCGACGCGGGCGGCGGCGACGATTTACCGCCGGGTTCGAAAGCTGAGTCCAGGTCCCCGTTTTCCGACTCCAGCTCAGATGTTGGCGCTCTCCGAACAGCGGCTCCGAGCCGCGGGATTGTCTGGAAACAAGACGAGGGCCCTCCGGGGTCTCGCCACCAAGATCGTGAGCGGCGAACTCCGTCTCAGGGGCATCGCCCGCCACGACGACGAGGAGGTCATCGAGCGGCTTACTACGGTTTGGGGCATCGGTGAGTGGACAGCGCAGATGTTCCTCATCTTCAAGCTGGGGCGGCTGGACATCATGCCCGCGGGCGACCTCGGCGTGCAGGAGGGGCTGCGCGTCTTGGATGGACTGGATGGGCGCCCTTCCCCCGACACCCTGCTCGGTCGCGCCGAGGTTTGGCGGCCACTTCGCAGCGTCGCCGCGTGGTATTTGTGGAGGCTGACGGACACGCCATGACACTCGGGCGGCCAAAATCGCGTAGTGCAAGAAGGCTGTTGAAGGAGTACAGCGGGTCGCGCACAGGGCGCTTGTGCGTGTTCAGACAAGGAACGACGACGAGGCGTAGCAACGCTACTCCGAGGAGGAGAGACGCCGGATCAACCGCACAACCGCCCTGTGCCCACGACCATGTGTGGCATAAGCTTACAAGTTGAAGGGTTGCGGTGGCACGGCCCCATCTCCGTTGTTGGAGTTCCTAGCCATAGCTACGGCTATGGCGTCGTCGCTCCGCCTAGGAGCTAGGACCGTGGCATCCGCAACGCGGCCCACTGTACTCCTTCAACAGCCTTCCAGAAGGCATGACGTGACGCCATCCGAACAGGAGGGTCTTGATGGCCAAGAGCAGCCGAGGACGCGCACCGCGAGACAAGAAACCCTCGCTCAAGCATCCGCAATGGCTCGGTACACCCGGTGCGCCCAAGCCGCCCAAGACGCCACCGCCACCCCGCCCTACTCCCCCGGTGGGGTCAGTGCCGGGCCCTGACTTCAAGAAAGTGATGAAGAAGATCAGGAAGAAGCGGTAGGGCTTGAAGAAGCGGTAAGGCTTGTTGAAGAAGTGGGGCGAGCCGCTTTACGGAATTACGAAGGAAGCCGAATCATTCGGGGCTGGCGAGCGAGGCTTTCAACGCCTCGTCGACCAAGAAGAGATCGGTCAGAAGCGCCCGGAAGTGGATCGACGCGTTCAGGTTGTCGATCAACTGAGAACTGATCGACGGCTGCGCCATGACGAGCCCGAGAGCGGCCCGTGTGTCAGCGGCATCCCGCTGGACAACCTGATCCATGGCCGCCACGGCGTCCGCGTCGTTACCCTCGGCTGCGTCGCCGATGCCACCCTCGAAGGCAGCGAGGGCCTGGTCGGCCCGGCTCAGATATTGGGTCAACTCACCACTGACGCCGGCACCGGATCCAGACACTCCTTGAGCCGCATACGCGAGAAAGAACTCGTAGGTCTCCTCGATCGTGTCGATATGTTTCTGTAACTCGTCGGACGTCACCTCAGTCCAGACCTCCGACCTCTGACGCCCGCTCATCGTCTGCATCGCTGGACTCTCCAGCCGCTCCACCACCATTCGCCGCAGCATCGCCGCCGCTCGCCGTAGCATCGCCACTACCGACCGCCACGTCGCCACCGCCGACCGCAGCATCAACAGAACCGGCCGGAGCACCCACGCCGGCTGGCACGAGCTCTTCTTCAGGGGCAGCAGCTCCGTCGATTACCCAACGACTCGGATCGAAGTTCTCGGCGTATTTGTCTTTGCCGATGAACCCATAAATCATCGACTTCGTGATCCACCACTTGTCCGGCCGTATCGCGAAGTAGATATGCGAAATGACCAGAGCGATGAGGGCCACACCGGAGATACCGTGAACCACGTACACCACGCCCCAAGAACTGTCCGCGAGCATATACGGGTTCGCGGTCCAGAACGGCGTCTCGAGCCGGAGCATCATGAAGATGCCCGTGACGATGGCGGCCAGACCCGACACAGCCGCACCGTGGTGGAACATCTTATGATCGATCGGATACTTCGCGGCCTTGGGCACCTCCGTCCCGTTTCGCCCTAACATATGACTCAACTCGGCCATCCCAGCCTTGATGTCGGCTTTGTCGACCCACATCGCCCAGAAATCTTGCCAGAAAACCGCACGAACGACGTGGTAGACGATGGTTGCTGTCAGGACCAGGCCGGCCACCCAGTGGATCGTGACCCACGCGAACTGGATCCCCATGACCGGGGCGAACGCCGTGATCAGAAGCACGAGCATCGCCGCCGACATGACCCAGTGGAACACACGTTCCGCAAGGGCATGCCGAAGAATCTGGGCGGGGAGCCCAGCGCCGCTGGACCCTCCACCCGTATCTGTCGAAGCAGCGGGCGCGAGCCACTTAGCCCAGACGGCATGGGCGGCGACGAAAGCCAAGCCGCCGATCACCGCAAGCCACATGAGGTCCCAGGAGACTCCGATCAGAACATCCTGGCCCCACGGGTTGGCCGCGCGCCTCCAGAGTTCCACGCTAGACCCCCGTGCCGCGGACGGCCCGACGGACCAAGTTCCGCATCAGGGGGATTTTGAAATCATTGTGCCGTAGTGGCTGCGCATCACGAATCGCGACTTCACCGGCCTCCGTCCCCAATGCTTCGGAAGGAGCCTGGCCACGGAGGACCCTTTCGGAATCTTCGAGGCGCATGGGGAACGGAGCAGCCCCATTGACCGCCATCCGCACCTCTTCGATCACGCCGCCGTTGATGCGCATCGCCGATGCCACCGTCATGAGTGCGAAGTCCCACGCCTTCCGGTCTTCGACCTTCTCATAGTAGAAGGTGGCGCCTGCCCAGGTGGACGGGAGGCGGATGGCCGTCAGGAGCTCACCGGGCTTCAAAATGGTCATGCGCTCGATATCTACGCTGGGTCGCATGAAGAAGTCCTCGGCATCGACGACCCGTTCACCTCTCGCTCCCTGAATCACGAACTGCGCATCGAGCGCGATGAGCGCCGGTGCTGAATCGGAGGGGCTGACCGCCACACAACGGCTCGCGCCGATAATGCAATGCTCTCGATTCATCGCCGTGGGCGCCGAGGCGTAGCAGGTGTTACCGCCGGCCCGGTAGCAGGGCCACCCACCGCGGTAGTACCAGCAACGCGTGTCCTGGACCAGGTTGCCCGCGATCGTACCCCGGTTCCGAATCTGGGGCGTCGCGATGTGGGAGGCAGCGTCCGTGAGAACACTGTAATTCGCCAACAACCCTGGGTGCGTGGCCACTTCGGTGAGCGTGGTCATCGCGCCGATTTCCATTCCGTCGGCCGTGCTACGCACGCCTTTGAGCTCATCCACGTTGACGAGGTCGACCACGGCCGTAGGCCGCTTGATCCGTTCCTTCCACCAGTCGAAGCTGTCCATCCCGCCGCCCAGCACCCAACCATCCTCACCGTATCGAATCAACAGTTCGATCGCATCGTCGGCGCTCGTCGGCTGGAAGAGCTCGAACGCCGGGATCATATCTCTGATGACCGCCATCTTCGCTATCTCCCTTTAGACGTGAAGGTCGAGGGGGCCGTACGCAGGTTCGCGGCCCTCAATTTCTGCAAGTAGGACGTCCGGCGTCAGCGGTGTCCGGCACAGGCACTCACCTTCCAGAGCATCGGAAATGGCCGAGGTAAGAGCCGCTGAACCGGCCCCCACACAAGGTTCTCCGATCCCTTTCGCGCCGACCGGACTCTGCGGATCCGGGAGCTCCACCGCCGCCCACTGCACGTCGATGGGGACATCGAGCATTCCCGGCGGTCGAGCCGTGTAGAGGCGTTTCGCGAACGACACGCCCCAGACCGGGTCGAAGACCCACTTCTGGCTCATTGCCATCCCCATTCCCTGGAAGGAGCCACCGAAGATCTGACCCCCGAGACCCCTCGGATGGACCACGACACCGCAGTCCGTGACCGCCGTGAAATGAATGACGTCGACCTTGCCGGTCTCGACGTCCAGCTCCACCTCGGCGAAGCCGACCACCCACGATTGGAGTCCTCCCTCGCCGCCAAAGTTGTCCCTCGCCGCCGCCACGAGGCCCTGGCCGGCCAACGCCGTAACGGACGCCTTGGTCATGTCGTTGAGGTCTTCGTCGAACTCTTCGCCGCTGTACCGTCCGCCCAGTTCAATCGCCCGTGTCGCAGCACGCGCCAAGGTCATTCCCTGTGACGGATTGGAGCGGCGATAGACGCGTCCGTCGGACGTTTCATAGTCCTCGGGCCGGCCACCGAGATCCCTCGCGGCGATCTCCTGGAGCTTCTGCTTGGCGTCCAACCCGGCCGCGTGGTTCGCCCTCGTATGGGCATGGATCGATTGGCTGCCGGCCTGGACGGAACTCCAAGGCAAGTGGCGACTCGTGTCGCCGAAGACGACCTCGACGTCATCCCATTCGACGCCCAGAACGTCTGCCGCCGCACGAGCGGTGTCGAAGTTCGAGTTCGTGCCCAGGTTTCCGAGGCCCTGTTGGATCTGGACTATGCCGTCGGGCCGGATCACCAGAAGACCGTCGAACCCGCGGCTTCCCGCCGTGTACGGGCTCACTCCGACGCCGATACCGGTCCTTTTCGTGCCGTTCAGTTGTCCACTGCGGGCGATTCTCTGGTCCCATTGGAAGAGTTCGCGCCCCTTATCGATCGCTTCCTTGACGAAAACACTGGTGAGCGTAGCTCCACGTGGTCCGTATTCAACGTCGGCGTTCGGTGAGTTGAGCCGGCGAAGCGCGAGACGATCGACACCGAGCTCTCTCGCCGCCTTGTCCATCAGCGGCTCGAGCATCCCGATGATCTGAGCGCCGCCCGGGCCTCGCTGGGCCGCCTTGGGCGGTGTGTTCGTACGCACGCCCAGGCCGCGGTATCGCATGTTGAGCGGCGTATACGTGAGGGAAGCGGCATTAGCCGCCGAGTTCTGGTCGCCCCGGGCGTACGGCCCCGCATCTCCCAAGGCGAACATGTCGAGTGCGGTGATGCGACCGTCGGCCCGGAAGCCAATCCTGAAGCGAGCCTGTATGCCGGGCCGAGCACGCCCGAGGTAGCTTTCCTCGGCGCGGTGGATCCGGAGCATGACCGGACGGTTGATCTTCCGGGAGAACAGCGCCGGCACCAGCTGGATGATACTGCCGGTGATCTTGCTCCCGAATCCGCCGCCGCAGTACTCGCCGATCAAGACCACATCTTCGATGTCCAGGTCGAGCTGGCCGGCGACCGCTTGGCGGGTCCGTACCAGGCTCTGCGTCGACGTGTGCAGGAAGAGCCTCCCGTTCTGCCAGTACGCCATCGCAGAGCGGGGCTCCATCGGGTGATGCGAGACCGACTGGTGAACGACGGTCTCGTCGAGGATCAGATCCGCCGCGGCGAAGCCGGCCTCGATGTCCCCGACCATCCATTCCGTGTCCGACTTCCCCTCACCGTCGGGCATCGGCATGCTGCCCTCCGGGGCGTTGGCGAAATCTTCCTCCGTCCACTTGATCTCGGCCCAATCTCGCCCAATTAGTGTGTTGCCTTCGGGTCGCGCGTTCGGGCTGCCGGGCCGCACGCCGTCCAACGGGTTCAGCACGAAGGGTAGCGGCTCGAAGTCGACCACGACCCGCTCGATGGCATCCGCTGCGGTGGTCTCGTCGACCGCCGCTATGGCGAGAACGGACTCACCCTCGTAGAGCGGGTGGTTCGTGAGGCACTGCTCGCCAAATTCGGACTGAGGCACATCATCGGCCGTGAGGATGCCCACCACACCGTCCATGGCGAGGGCCGCGCTGGCGTCGATACGCACGACGCGGCAATGGGGCATCGGGCTCGCCAACAACTTGGCGAACACCATGCCGTCCGCCCTGAAGTCCTCCGCGTACTTCGCTCGTCCCGTAATCTTCGCGTGCAGATCGTCAGGGGCGATATCTTGTCCGATCAGTTTTTCAGCCATGATCGCCCCCCCTTATGCTTGCTGCCGCGAGTACTCGGCGGCACGCATGGCGGAAGTCAGAATTTTGTTGTAGTCGGCGCACCGGCACAGGTTGCCGGAAAGCGCTTGAGCGGCTTCTTCACGAGTCGGGTTCGGGTTGGCCTCGACCATCGCCACCATGCTCATGATGAAGCCGGGGGCACAGAAGGCGCACTGGAAGCCGCCTTCGTCGAGGACCGCCTGCTGGACCGGATGCAGCGTGCCGTCCGGCTCCTCGAGGCCCTCGATGGTCGTGATATCTTTTCCACGAACGGTGTGCGTGAGCACTGAGCAGGAATAGCTGTTCACGCCGTCGATGAGTACGGTGCATGCACCACACTCCGCACGGTCACAGCCGAGCTTGGTGCCGGTGAGCCCCAGCTTATAACGTAGCGTGAAGGCCAGCGTCTCTTGCTTCATCACGTCCACACGCCGCTGCTGGCCGTTGACGTTCAGTGTCATGAGCCGCTCGACCGACCCCTGAACCGCAAGAGCCCCGAGCAGGGGCTGTGGCCCTTTGAAGAGATAGCCCACCGAAGAGGTCGTGGCACCCGCCGCGATGACCCCCATGATGAACTTTCTTCGGGTAACCGTACGCTCCGGACTGCCGATGATCTCGACGTCGCTCATGGAGCCTTACCTCCTTCAGATATCATTACGGGAAGAACCTGACAGGCGGCCCTATCCGCCCAGCGAACCATAATAAGCGACGACGTGCCAGAAGGCGAGCCCGACCGACAATGACTCTCCGGGCTCGCCCGTGCGTGAACTCCGGGCGAGCTTGTTCTCCTACAAACAGTGGCGTGGCTCCGTCAAACAGTGGCGTGGCTCCGTGCAACCTCTGGACCACGGCGGGGGTCCAACAGTAGACTGACGGGTTGGTGGGCGCCTCACGGATACTGAACGATATGCTTTCTTGGTTGTCGGCCGTAACCCTGGCCTTCATAATCGGAGTCGTCTCGATGCGTGCGTGGTGGATCGAGCGAAAAAAGCGCCTCATCGCCGAGCGCCGGGTCGTCGAACGCCCGAACTCCTTTTACGCGTCGAAAGCAGTTCACAACCAAGAGGACGAAGAGTGGTGGCGCCGGATCGAGCTCGAGCGTCTCCACGAACTGAATCGGGAATACGTGGAGCGCCTCCTACGCCAGATCGACGGCGTCGGCGTCGGCACCCTTACAACGGACGAACGCGCGTTCATGGAGCGCATGGCCAAGCTCGATGCACCGCCGCGTCCGGGCGTCCGGCCGCCGACCGACCCTTGGCCCAGCCCCGCTTGATCGACTCGGCTGCTGACTGATCGACTCAGGTCCTACAACAGGGGAGCCCTACCAGCCTGCCTCGTCCGGTGGAGCCGGCGGGACGTCCTTGAGCGCGGTTTCCTCGTTGAAGAGCTTGAAGCCCCGAGCCCGGTAGTTCTCAATCGCCCGGGGGCTATCGAGCGAACACGTGTGAAGCCAGACGCGCCGTGCGCCTGTGCGAAACGCCCGCTCGACCGTATCGGACAGGAGAAGCCCGCCGATCCCCTTTCCCATGAATTGGCGGAGCAATCCAAAGTAGGCGATCTCCACGGATCCTTCAGGCTGGCGCTCGATCTCGACGTAACCAGCGATCACTCCGTCCAGATAGGCGATCCATAACTCGACCCCCGGCCGTTCGAGGTGAGCCAACCATTTCGAATACGGCCAGCTCAGCCGGTCGGTCCAGCGCCAAGCCCGTCCGACCGCCTTGTAGAGGAATCGCCCCAGCTCCGGAGAAGCGATTCTGGCTTCCCGGATCTCGAGATCCGGCATTTTTCGTCCAGACGTCTTGAGCCCCTCCACACTGCGAAGCTCCAGGTAATATGTGGTGACTTCCGTTTCCACGGGTCTCGCTGCCGGTCCGCATAATCGTAGAATCCTGATCGAACTCCGCCGCAACGGTGCTCGATAGGGAAGGCGCCGTCAACCGAAAGCTCCATCAGGAGGGGTCTCTTGTTGGGGGGCTCGTCAGGGAGCAGTATTCGAGCGCGAGACAAAACCTCGGCGATGTATGAGCGGATGATGGACAGCACCCCAGTTCTTCGACAGCCTTCTAGCGCTCCAGCTCATAGGACTTGCATCACTTGAAGTTCGGAAGACCACCCTCCTGGGCCCCCCCGGTGTTCGTAGTCGGCCTCTATTGGGGCCTTCTCGCCACCCTCGCCGGTGAGATCACCAACGGTCACCTGATGTATGGTGGCGCGATTCTCCTGCTCAGTCAGATCAAGCAGCCGTTCCTGCCTTTGGGAGTCCGGCCTCTGGACTTCGTTCTGCCGTTTCTCCTCACCGGCATCCTCTACGACAGCCAGCGGTATTGGGGCGAAGCCGTGCGCGGTGTTCCGCACATCGCCGAGCTTTATTCGCTTGAAAAGCGGTTGTTCGGGGTCCCCTCGCCGAATGGCACGCTGACGCTGAACGAGTGGTTCGGTGAGCATCTGCACCCTGTGTTGGACTTCATCGCGGGGGGGGCCTATCTGACGTTCATAGGCGTCTTTGTCCTTCTGGCGGCATACTTCACGCGCCGAATCTACTTCGACGCCGGCTCCGAGTCGACGCCTTCCCAGAGGGAGTGGTCGGCGCGCGCGCCCGCGTGGTCCTTCCTCGTGGTAAACGTTCTCGGGTTCGCGACCTGGTTTCTCTACCCGGCTGCCCCTCCTTGGTACGTGGATCTGTACGGGCTGGACACCATTCTACTAGACGTACCCATGGACCCGGCTCGGACACTCCGTTTCGACGCATTGTTCGGCACCAGCTTCTTCACAGGGATGTACGGTGCGGGGTCCAACCCGTTCGGTGCCATTCCCTCCCTCCACATCTCCTACCCCATCTTGTCCGTCGTTTTCGCGATGAGACTCAAAAGGCTCCGCGTATTCACGATCGTGTTCTCGAGCCTGGTCGGATTCGCGGCGGTCTACCTCAACCATCACTACTTGATCGACGTACTCCTGGGTGTCTTTTTTGGGTTGGTAGCCGCGGCGATCACCATCGTGGGGATGGGTCGGCTGGGTGGAGGTTTCAGATGAATTCCCGGAGCGGCCGGTTACCTCGCCAAGGACCAGAGTTTGCCATAAACCGGTCCGGGAGACAGATTCGGCTTTACAAATCGTTGCCTCCCCCCGGGTGACCCCATGGCTGAACCGGATCTTCAGGGCCAGCTTCAAGCAGAGTTAGACCCGGAGTTCCAGATCGTCCGCTTGCTGGGCGAGGGCTCCGTGGCACAGGTATACCTGGCTCGGGAGCGGGCGCTCCAGCGTCTGGTCGCCGTCAAGTTCATGAAGTCGCCGTATGCTCAGGATGACACCGTGCGGAAACGTTTCGAACGGGAGGCTCGATCCGCCGCGAAGATCCACCATCACAACGTCGTGACCGTGCATCGGGTGGGCTCCCTCGAGGATCAAACGCCATTCATCATCATGGAGTACATCGAGGGGCGGAACCTCGCGGATGAGCTCCAGGCAGAGGGGGTCATGACGACTGAGCAGGCCTGTCATACCCTGAGCCAAGTGGCCTCGGCGCTGGTGGCCGCCCACGAGAAGGGAATCGTCCACCGGGACGTAAAGCCCGCCAACGTCGTGCGAGAGAAGGATTCGGACCGCGTGGTGCTCACAGATTTCGGAATTGCCGGGATCTTGGAGACGGGCACCGAGACCATCACCCGTCTCACGAAATATGGGGAGTTACTCGGCGATCCGCGGTACATGAGTCCCGAACAGTTGCTCGGTGAATCCGTCACGGATCAATCGGATGTGTACAGCCTGGGCATTTGGGCTACGAGCTTCTCACGCTCAAGGCTCCATACGAAGGGAAAACCAGCGTCCAAATGGTCGCGGCACACCTGAAGAAAGAACCGATTCCGTTGACCGAGCTCCGGCCTGACGCAGATCCCTTTCTCGCGGAACTTTTGGAGCGGTGTCTTTCCAAGAATCCTCTGCATCGGCCGAGGGCGTCCGAAGTCGCCAAGGTCTTGGAGCAGGTTACGGAGGAGCCCCAGGCCTCGGGGCAGGGCACGGAGTCGGACTCGTTCGCCAGCCAGTCGTTTTCGGACACGGTACAAAACATTCCCGTCCTCGCAGCTTTTATCGGGGAGCTCAAGCGCCGGCATGTGTTCAACGTGGCAGTATTCTATGTGTTGGTCACTGCGGGTCTTTTGCAGTTTGCAGACCCTGTTCTGGATTCATTGCCCCTCCCCGATAATTCGATGCAGATCCTGGTGGCCGTCACGCTGGGAGGGTTCCCGGTGATTCTCGTTCTTTCGTGGATGTTCGACGTCAGCTCCAAGGGAATCCAACGAACCGAGTCGGATGTCACGGGAGCCGCTCGCATCAAGCTTCGCATACTGCAGGTATTGGGATTGGTTCTCAGCCTCATGATGTTCGGGCTGGTCGCCTCGTGGATTCTGACGTAGCATCACCGGTCTTCGTCGCCGGTAGCGGACATCGGGGAGGCCGGACCGTGGCGCAGCCCGAGTCCCAGCACTATCACGAACGCCAGGAACCCGAGCTCGTCCACGGGCAGAGCCGACACCCGCCGTGGATCCAGAAGCTCCGCTGCGATGCCGCGCCCTCTCCGGTGCTCGGATGGTCGCTGTCAAATACCACCCGCCCACCAGCAGACAGAACCCGCCTGCGCCTGCCAGGACGAGAGCGAGGGGGGAATGAGCGCGCCCCTGGGTGCGAGGGTGGGTATCGGTCTTCGAGGGTACTACTTTAGCGGTCATCGTCGGACGGGAAAACCATCCGGAGCGAGGAACCATGAACAAGAAACTCGAAATATCAGGAATGACCTGCGGGCACTGCGTGAGCCATGTGAAGTCTGCCTTGGAGGGGATAGGGGGTGTGTCCGGAGCGGACGTCTCGCTGGAGAACCACGGCGCGGAGGTCACGCTGTCGGGCGAAGTGATGGATGCGGATCTGATCGCGGCGGTCGAGGCGGCCGGGTACGGGGCGGAGGTCCGCTAGTGTCCGGATTCTAAACGCCGCATGACGGTCATCACCCGTACGATCGAGCGCCGTACGGAAGGCGACGACCATATTTTGGACTTGACGGCGGAGCTGCAGATCCTGGTGGGGGAGAGCGGGATCGGCCTGGGACAGCTCACGGCCATGGTGGTCGGATCGACCGCGGCGCTCACAACGCTGGAGTTCGAGCCGGGCCTCGTGGGGCACGACATAGCGGCGGCCCTCGAGCGCATCGCTCCCCAGGGCGGGAATTACGAACACGAGAAGATGTGGCATGACGACAATGGGCATAGCCATGTTCGTGCGAGCCTGATCGGCCCCTCGCTCGCTCTCCCGATCGTGGATGGCGCCCTCCCATTGGGGACCTGGCAGCAGGTGGTCCTCGTGGATCTCGACACCCGCCCCCGCACCCGCCGGGTGGTGGTCAACCTCGTAGGGGAATGAGCCCTTCTAAATCTTCTTGAGGATCCAACTCAGGACCAACCGAGCGATCCTTCGAATAATCGTCATCATGTAGGTGGGCGCCTCCCGGGCGAATCTTGGTGTTCACGTTCCAACCCATACGAGAGAGTTACGAAAAGGGTTTCCAACGGATCAGCAAACCATCAGCGACCCTGCGTCGCGCAGAAGAAGCCCTCCGAGCCCGGACCCCGGGCTCCACTCGACCAGTTCCCGCTGAACGACTCCGCCGTGATTTCGACCACGGTCAGGACGGCGTAGCCTCCGTCGAAGCGCACGACGTCCCGGCGGTTCGCGTCCGATCCGAGCCGGAGTAGGATGCTCGGACTCGTGCCCGTCTCGCTCTCGATGACCAACACGCCCGGGGACGCGGGGTCCTGGCTCGAAAGGCTGCCCACCCGCACCGCACCGACGGCCTCAACGTTCACGTCCGTGCTTCCGAAGAGGGGAGAGGTCACGCCGGGAATCGAGCCTCCTGCGCTTCCTTCGAATTGACGGAAAGACTCCACCTGAGTGAGGAGTACGAGGGACCCCTGGACCCTGCGCGTCGGGGTGCCGTCGACCTCCTCGACCATCGTCAGGCGGTAATCACCCACGCGGCCCTCCAGGGAGCCATCGGTCGCCAACACCCCCTCGGGCCGGACACATTCAGGTGCTGGAGCGCCACCTCCCTCACCGGCTTGCCCGACTCGTGTCGCTGCGTCCCCCGTGCCAGCGACTTGGCTCGGGTCAGCCCTGCCCGTCGCCCCTTCCGCTGCGGACTCTGCGGCCGGCGGCGGCCGATCGCCATCGGCCGGCGAGCACGCGGCGAACATCAGGAGGGCGATCATCCATCTCGCTACGCCGCCACGCCACCGGACAACCCCCCCCGGGCTCACGCAGCCCCCATCAGTCTCGATGGCATGGTACGTCATCGCCAGAAAATCGTTCTGATCACGTTACCGGAGCGGTCCACCACCTGGATTGGGCCCCGGTACGTATCGTACTCGAGATTGATGACTCTGCGCCCAGCGGCGATCAGGCGGGCCGGGGCCGAAAAGGTCTCGGTGAACGGATCGGCTCCTGAACTGTCCACGCTGTATCCGAGGTCGGCCAGAGACTCTGTCGTGATCGCACTCAGGGGATTGGTGACTCCGGGCGTGAGCTCGGGGGTCATCAGTTCGAGCCTGAGGACACGCTCTCGCCAGTGCACGTCGGAGGAGCCGACCGCGGCCCCATTCGCGACAGGAACCTTTGCGCCTCCCGTGTACGCCGTGCCTCCGGCCGCGTCGAACGCGGCGATGGCGGCCGCCCCGGCAAAGTGGGTGTCGGCGCTGGAGTTGGCCGGGAGCGAAGGGTTGACCAGAAGGGTTTCGAAGTTTTCCCACAAGGTTCCGATGCCCAGGACGTGCCCCATCTCGTGGAGGATTACGTCCACGAGATCACCATCCTCTTCCAATCGAGTCACGTCGGCAGCATCGAGTCGCATGAACCCGAGCACCGGCAACTGAGATGTCGTTCGAATCTGGCAGGGTCCGGCTTGTCCGAGTGTCCCGAAGGGTCCGTCTATCGGCGTGACATCGACGTAGACTCGGAGGTCATCGATCGTGCCGGAAACCGCTGGTTGACCCCGGATACACATGTTAGCGGGAACGGGGTTGGACGAGAAATCGACGTCGTTGAGTTCGCCCTGCAGGATATTCATCCATCGGTCGGCGGCACCGAGAAAAGTCGCGTCCTGGCTCGGTGTTCCGTGGGTGATGAAAACGAGCTCGATATCGAAATCCGTTGCGACTGCCGAAAAGGCGGCTTCGGCTCCAGAGTTCGTCACTGCGGAAACCGTCACCTCCTGCGGCCCCTCCTGATTCCCTACGGTCCATGTGGATGACGCCATCCCCTGCCCGTTCGTCTTCACCGCCGTCGCGCTCAACGAGCCTCCCCCCTGCACCACGCTGAAGAGCAAGTCCACGTTCGCCACCGTAATTCCGAGGGCGTCGGACGTCCGCACCACGAGGTCCTGTGGTAAGGTCTCCCCGAGCCTGGCGGATTGCCCATCGCCGGAGACGATGGTTACGTCGATGAGATCGGCCGGATCCGTCCCTCCGTCACCACAGCTCACAAGGGTAAAAGACAATGCAAGGCTTAGGAGAAGCTGCTTGGAGTGGGGGTACAGCGGCACTGGTCTAGTCCTTCCGATCATACGTTTGGAGCGGTATAACGAAGCGTGAGCATGATGTCTAGAATAATGCTCCTCCCTATGTCGGTTCAATCAAAACCCCGGGACCTCCGGGGCACCGGGCCCTTCCACCGTGTATTCCTCGTAAGATGGTGCCTTCCTCGTAGGAAAGGGCCCGGTTCCGCCTTGGCGTCGTGAAGCCCTGGGGGGGGTCGGATACGTTTCCGCGAGCTATGAAGTTCCACATTTGCCCGCTAAGATGCTGCAATGCTCAGTCAGATGTTCGAGGGTACGGGCCTCTCCGAAGTCCTCGCCCAAAACCCGCCACTCGCTTTCGTGACCCTGTTCGGTGCAGGCTTGGTGACGAGCCTGACACCCTGCGTTTATCCGATGATCCCGATCACCGCTTCCGTGCTTGCGGGATCTGCGAAACAGGGTGCCCCCCGGTCGCGGGTGGTCGGCCTGACGTTCACGTACGCCCTCGGGCTGGCGTTACTCTATGCGATGCTCGGACTGGTGGCGGGCCTGACCGGGAGCCTATTCGGCACGGTCAGCGCGAGCCCATGGACCCGATTGGCGATCGGAAATCTGCTCTTGGTGTTCGGGCTGGCGATGTTCGACGTCATTCCGGTGCGCGTGCCGCAACGCCTCCTGCAGTGGGCCGGGACCGGCCAGGGTGGGTCCTACCCGTCGGTGTTCGCTCTCGGAGCCGCGTCCGGCGTCGTCGCGGCCCCTTGTGGCGCTCCGGCGTTCGCCGTGGTACTTACATGGGTGGCGGCCACCCAGGCGGGCGCGATGGGCTTCCTCTACTTGTTCGTCTTCTCCTTCGGAATGACCGCGTTATTGGTTGCTGTCGGCCTCTTTTCCGGGTTCGGGGCGGCGCTGCCGGCTGCGGGCCCATGGATGGTGTGGATCAAAAAGGGGGCCGCAGTGATTATGCTAGTGATGGCTCAATATTACTTCGTCCAGGTGGGGATGGTATTGTGAAAACTGACGACCGATTCCGTAACTGGCGCCCCGGGCAGGGCGTCGCGCATCTCGTGAGCGCGGGCGTACTGTTGTTGGGTGCTTACGCTCCCCTCACCGCCACTCTCTCTTTGGTGGGTGTACTCTCTCCCGCCGCCGCGGTTGCGCAGGAGCGCGGCGAACTTGGGATCGCGTTGGGCGAGCGGCCCGAACTCGTGGAAATGGAGGACTTGGAGGGCAACAAGATCAGCCTCGCGCAGTATGTCGAAGGGCGCCCGGCGCTCATCGAATTCTGGGCGCGCTGGTGCGAGCTCTGTGAGGCTCTGTACCCACAGATGGTCGACGTCCACGCCCGTTACGGAGATAGGGTAGGGTTCGTCGCGGTCGCCGTTGCGGTCGCCCAATCCCAGCGCTCGGTCCGGAGGCACCTCGAAGACGAGCCCGTCGATTTCCCGGTGCTGTGGGACGAGGGTGGTAGGGCCGTGCGTGCCTTCTTGGCTCCCGGGACGTCCTACATCGTGGTCCTGGATGAGGAGGGGATCGTCGTGTACACGGGGTCCGGAGCCGGACAAGACATCGAGGCGGCGGTCCGGACGGCACTCGACTGAGCCGACTTCCGGGTTCGTCTCAAGGCCCCCCGTCACACCGCTCGCCAAACCAAGAAGAGGGCCCGGCCATGATTGCCGGGCCCTCTTCTTGGCGGTCTATTGGGGCCGGTTTCTCAAGCCCCCCGGACAGAGCTATTCTTCAGCGACCTCGGCCACGGCCGCGGCCAACTCCTCGTACGCCGTCGGATCGATTTCACGGAACTGAGACGTGGCCCACGAAACCCGCCCTTCCGGATCGACAACGACCACCGCCCGACTCTGGGGCATTCCGTTGCCCATTCGACCGACGCCGAAGGCGTCCGCGGCGTCACCCTCCACGTCACTCCCGAACAGGACCGGGAAATCCGCGTCTGCCGCCCATGACGCCAAAGCCTCCGGAGGGTCGTTGCTTATTGCGAAGATGGTTACGCCTCGTCCGCCTCTGAATACGCTTGCGTACTGATCACGGTACGCTTCCATTTGAATTGTTCAGCCAGGCGTTCGCGCTCTGAAGAAGAACGCCAATACCACCACCTCTCCCCGTAAATCCGACAAGCGGACCGGATCCTGGAGGACTCCGTAACGTGTAGCGCCCGTGACGGCGAAGTCAGGGGCCATCTCTCCGACGGCGATCATGCCGGATGCGCCGGCCTGGGCAGCGGCCGGCTGAACGAAAACAGCCAAACCCAGGGCCAGGGCGAACACGAATGCCATCGTGGATGGCCGCATTCGAATCCTCCTTTCTTTGTAAGACGGAAACCTGTCTTTAGTGAGACGGAACCGTGTCTTTGTAAGACAGAAACCCGCGTCCGGGCGACAGTATACACCCTGAAATCGTGATGCGCACGATCCAGCGCAGAGATCCCCCAATGGTGTGCGGAATGGCCGCCGCCGATGCTCGGCCCGAAGCACCTGTCTCTCTCGCTGCTCATTCCGCGAGCGGGGAGATGTGATATTGGACGACCTTCCACGTCCCCTCGTCCAGCACCCGCGTATCCGAGTATCGCCAGGTGCCCGAAATCAATGCCCCTCCGGGCATCGTTACGGAGCCCTGCAGAAGCGCGCCGGACACGGCGGTGTTACCGTAGACCCTCACGTTCAGTTCATTCATGACGACGTTCGTTCGGAGACCTGTGAGGTACGCGGCCTGAAGGGCCAGCGCACTGATCCCGTCGATCATGTTGGATCCGTTGACGAAGAACCCACGAACGTCGTCGTGGAAAAAGCTGACGAAGTTGGCGGCGTCGCCACTCACCAAGGCCGCCAGAGTCTCCGAGACGTCGGCCCGCACATCGGTCTCCTGGGCACGCGCGGAGCCCGCAACCAGTGAAAACGTCGAGCAGACGACGAATATGATGCACCGAGATCTCACGTGATCACTCCCTTTCCTATCTTTGGATCTTCCTTCGAATCTCTCATGGTCTTTGGCTCTTCCTTCGAATCTCTCATGGAGTTTTCTTCAGCGTCTTCGACCACAGGGGCGCCGTGATGTTCCGTCCGGCGTGGACTCATCCGAAGGCCCACTGGGTCTCCCTGAGCGTCGCGGCCGTAGGACTCGGGGCCGTAGGGGTTTGGGTCGATCTTTCCCCGAGGGTGGAAAGCGACTTTTTCTTCTCGGAGGACGACCCCCAGCTTCAGGCGTCTCTCGAGTTGGACCGACGGTACCCGGGACGGGCGCAGGTAGTCGTGCGGGCGGAGGACATGGCGGGGGATCCCGAGGCGTACCGCGAGTGGATAGGTGAGCTCACGGAGGCCTTTTCGGAGGTGGAGGATGTGACGGGCGTCCGCTCGATCACCACCGATGATGCTGCGCCGAGTCCCCTGTTCAGCCGAATCCTTCTGACGCCGGACGAGGCGGCCACGAACCTCATTCTCAGTGTGGACGCGCCCGATCCCGAACTTCTTCTCCCTCGATTGGAGGCCGTGGTCGAGCGACTCCGTGCGCCCGGACTGGATGTGGTCATGTCCGGAGTGCCGGTTATCGTCGAGCAGATTCGACGAAATCTGTTTCGCGATCTCGTGGTCTTCAGCCTTTCCTCGCTTCTCCTGTACGGTCTGCTCGCGGCGCTGATCTATAGAAACGCAGGAATCGTCGTCGGTGCACTGACGACCTGCGTATCCGCATGCGCGGCCACCCTGCTTCTCACCCGTTCCATGGGCATCCAGATCGGCCTGCTCACGGCCAACCTCATCACGATCGTCTTCGTGCTGACGCTCTCGCACATCGTCTTTCTGACCGCCAACTGGCGGCGGGCCGCGACTCTTGGGCTGGCGCCGGATCAGCGGGTGGCCCGGGCCGTGTCGTTGACCCTCGAAGCCTCCTTCTGGTCCATGGCCACGACGCTCATGGGATTCCTGAGCCTGTTGGTGGCCTCGGCTCGGCCCTTGAGGGAGTTGGGTATTGCCGGTGCGATCGGTGCGGCGACCGCTCTTGCCGTCGCCTATACGATTTTCCCCAGCTTTTTGGGCCGCGGCGCAGAGGGTACCGGAACTGCGGAGTGGTGGTCCGCCGGGATCTCCCGGATCTCGGTCCGGCCGGTGGGCCCATTGGCCGTCATCGCTTTTGTGGTCCTCGGGCTGGGGTTTGGTCTTCCGAAGCTCGACACCGACCCGGGTCTCCTCACGTACTTCGCTGAGGATTCCGAGCTTCGGCGTGGGCTCGAGCAGGTCGATCGAGACGGCGGGAGCAGCACGCTAAACATCGCGATCCACGACGCATCAGGCGCACGCCTCGATGAAAGCGAGGTCTACGAACGCATGTGGCGTTTTCAGGAGGCGCTGGAGGCGGACTCGGTGGTGGGCGCGGTTCTATCACCTGCGGTGCTGCTGGGGCATGCTCGGACGTTGCCCCTGGCCGGGTTCTTGAGCCTGAGCACGCTCCTGGATATTGGCGAAACGCCGCAGTTGGATCGGATCACCCTGAGCTTTGTCACGCTGGAAAGGGACGAGGGGCTCTTTTTCCTCCGAATGAAGGAATCGGTTCAGGAGCCCTCTCGAGAAGCGGTCATGGATCGACTCGAAGGGTACGCGCGCGACGCTGGCCTCGACCCCGTACAAATGGGAGGCTTATACGACCTCCAGGCGCAGCTCGGTCGGCTGATCGCCTCGAGCCTCCGGATCGGCCTTGGGGGGCTACTACTCCTGTTCGTGGGCGTCGCCGTGGTTGTTTCCCGTTCCGCGAGCGTGGCGGCGCTCATGGTGGCGTGTCTCGGCGGGATCCCGCTCGTCGTCCTGGGTACCTTCGGCCATCTGGGCGTGGCGGTGGACATCATCACCTCACCGGCGGCGAACGTCGCTTTGGCCATGGGAGTCGACTCGATGATTCACCTGGTGGTGCGGGTCCGGCACCTTGGCAGGGGCGGGCTGGATCCTCTGGAGAGCTGGTCCCAGGCTCGAGCCCAGATCATGGGGCCAGTGCTGGCTGCTACGCTCCTTATATGCGTCGGATTCGGGATCTTCGGGTTGTCGACGTTTCCACCCACCCGCCGCTTCGGGTTCGCGGTGATCCTTGGCACGATGACGGCTGCCACCATGGCGCTGGTGACGTTGCCGCTCGCGGTCGAAGCCTTGAGGCGGAGGCCGGCGGAGGAGTCTCAGCCGGCCTGAACGGGGGCTCCCGAACTGGCAGACTCCGCAACGTCGAGCGGCCACCCCGAACCCGGGAGTGGCCGCTCCTTTCATCCGGAGGCGTCTCGGACGCTCATAACGCGAAGCAGTAGAACAGTCCGTCGCCGCCTGTCCCCTGCAGGTCCTCCTGACCGCAGCCACTGCTGGAGTGGGCGGAGTTCCATGAGGTCGGGTTGGCGCCGCCACCGGTACGGTCGAAGTGTCCGACCATCGCGCTGCCTTCCCCGCTGCTCGTCCAGTTGTTACACGTCGTGTCGTCCTCACCCGGGACAACGGTGCCGTCCAGCTGCGACCCCGTCAGGATGTCGTGCCGGTTGGGATCGTCGCCTCGGCCGTTGGTCATGCCACCCCGCTCATTGAGCACGGTCTCCTTCGTGAGGTTGTTGTTCTCGCTGTGGAGGTTGGCGACACTGCTCGCGACCTGCACGAGGGCCTGGTTGTACCATGGCCCGGTCCCAATCCGGTCACGCGCATTGACCCCCGCGGCGTCGTCCGGGGCCTGCACGCTCAAGTAGGCGTGCCACAGCGCGTCACTCGCGCCCACCGCATCGGCGAGGGACTGACAGTACCTGTCGGCGCCCTGGACACCTCCCAGGGCGGCACCGTTTCCGGGCCCGGCGCTGGTGAGGAAAAAGCTCATCGTGGGCTCCGTCGACTCGTCCGCCGGAGCGTCCTCGGCTGAGGGTGCGCACGAGCCGACAGCTGTGGCAATGGTAAGCAGGCAAAAGACTCTCATTCTCGGCATGATCTTCCTCTCAGATTTCGAGCGACGGATAACTCCCAATGTCGGAAGACCGGCCCTGCGTGCGAGCGCACACAGGGCCGGTCTGACGGATACTTCGTGTCGGACCCTACGCGTAGAGTCCCCCAAAGCACCAACTATTTCAGCGTTTACATACCACCGTAGGTATGCGTCTCGCCCGGCCAAAGGGCGCCTTGGTTCGCACTCGGGATCGGGCCGATGCCCAGATAAACGAACTTCTGAAGGCGTGACCCTTCGTACGTTTCGGTCGTGTAGATGTTTCCGTCCGAGTCGGTGTCGATGCTGTGCACCGCGAAGAACAGTCCGGGCTGCCGCCCGCCGTCCCCGAAGCTCGTCAGGATTTCCATCGTCTCACGCAGGATGATGTAGACCTTCATGTTCTGACCGTCGGCCAGGTAGAGGTAGGTCTGGGCTTCGTCCGGCGAGAAGGCGATGTCCCAGGTCGAACCCTGAGAACGCGTATTGGGCGCGATATGGACCTCCTGCACGAACGTTCCGTCCAGCTGGAAGACCTGGACCCGGTCCGCCCCACGGTCGCAGACGTACACCAAGCCGTCGGTGCTCGGTTCGGCGCAGTGCACCGGACCTTGGAACTGCGGCGGAGGAGCCGTTCCGTCCCGGGCGGACCATCGAGTCATGGTCGCGTATTCCTCGTCGTCCGGTACCTCGCCGTAGGCGCCCCAGAAGCGCTTGAGCGCACCGGTAGTCGCGTCTAGCACTGCGACCCGCCTGTTCCCGTAGCCGTCCGCCACGAACAACTCGTTGGTGGCGGGGTGGTTGGAAAGCTTCGCCACCTGCCCGAAGTTCATCTCGTCGAGGCTGTTACGCCCTTCACGCGCATCCGGATCGCCGATCTGCTTGAGAAACGTGCCATCGGTGGCGAACTGGAGAACGTGCTTGTCGTTGCCCCCGTTCCCGCCGATCCAGATGTTGCCCATGTTGTCGATGGCGAGCCCGTGGTTCGACTCTGGCCAATCGTATTCACCCGTTTCGCTCGGCCCTCCAAAGGAGGAGATCAGATTTCCCTCCTGATCGAACTCTAAGACCGGTGGTCCCGGCTGGCAGCACTCACTGACTTCGGAGATAATGCCAATCTCCGTGTTAAGGACAAACTGGTTGAGCGTGTTCCGGTGAACGACCCAGATGTGATCCCGCGCATCCACCGCGACACCAATCATCGGTCCCACTAGCCAATGGTTCGGAAGCGGCTGGGGCCAGAGTGGATCCACCTCGAACATGGGGGCCTGACCGCCTGCCCCAAACGCTGCCTCGCCGGACGTGCACGCGCCCATGGACGCGACCACGGCTACTCCAACGAGAAAATTGAGCGTGCGTTTCATCTACCTTCCTCCGTCTCTGTGCAGGTACCTTGTCGGGGTCGCGGCGGATCACCGGCAAATAGATCCCGAGACCGATCTCAAAAAAAGCCGGCCAACGGGATCATTCCCGACGTGACCGAGGGTATACGGGCCTCGGTCGCTACCCGATCTAAGTTGCTGTATGTTGGTTCCGCAAGTGCTTTCGGGAAAAAAGACTTTTACCATCACCGCTCGGGAGAGGACACCAGTGTTGGGAAGTAAGCGTAGAGTTGTCTACTTGGCCGCCGCCATCACCATCGTAGGGACGCTGGCCGTGGCGCTCCCTCTGGCTGCGCCGGCCCACGAGACGCCCGCAGACGTGACGGTTCAGGCGTTTCTCAAGCCCGAGGGACAAACGCTTCGGCTCCTCCTCCGGGTGCCACTGACCGCGATGCAGGACATCATCTTCCCGACGCGCGGCCCAGGGTACCTGGAAATCGACGAGGCGGATCCGGAACTCGAAGAGGGCGCGGTGCTGTGGATCGTCCAACCGTTACAGCTGTTCGAAGACGGGACCCAACTGCCTTTCCCCGAGATCGCTGCCATCAAGGTCTCGATTCCGTCCGATCGGTCGTTCCGGGAGTATGACACGGCTCTGGAGCATGTCTTCGGCCCCAAGCTGTCTAACGACATCGAACTCATATGGCAGCAGGCCCTGCTCGACGTGTTGCTCGAGTATCCGATTCAATCCGAGGATTCGGAGTTCTCGATCCACCCGGGGCTGGAGCGCCTCGCGTCCCGGGTCCAAATGGTACTCCGGTTCATGCCGCCAAACGGTGTGGTGCGAGCGTTCCAATTTGTCGGTGACCCGGGACTCGTCCCTCTCGACCCGCGCTGGCATCAGGCGGCCTTTCGGTTCGTGAAGTCCGGTTTCCTCCACATCCTGGACGGCATCGACCACCTGCTTTTTCTCCTCTGTCTGGTCATTCCGTTCCGGCGGTTCAACGCGTTGGTGCCGATCGTAACGGCCTTCACGGTGGCCCACTCCGTCACACTGATCGCTTCCGCATACGGCTTTGCCCCCGGTGGGCTCTGGTTCCCACCGCTCGTGGAGACGCTGATTGCGGCTTCGATCCTGTACATGGCATTGGAGAACGTGGTGGGCGCCAGCGTGCGGCGGCGCTGGATCATCACATTCGGGTTCGGACTCATTCATGGCTTTGGGTTCTCCTTCGCGCTCCGCGAATCGCTTCAGTTCGCAGGCGGCCACTTGCTGACGTCCCTTTTGTCGTTCAACGTCGGGGTCGAAATCGGACAGTTGCTGGTCCTCGCGCTGTGTATTCCTGCGCTCGAGGTCCTTTTCCGCTACGTCGTTGCGGAGCGCGTGGGCACGATCATCCTTTCGGTCCTCGTGGCACACACCGGATGGCATTGGATGGCGGAGCGCGCGGTCGTCTTCAGCCAATACCAGATCCAGTGGCCCGCGCTCAGCGTAGGCCTCTTCCTTTCACTGCTGGGTTGGCTGCTTCTGGCCCTGATCGTCGGTGGCCTGGGATGGCTGGCGTTTGGTATGCTGTGGAATCCTGCGGCGAGGGGTCCCGTTGGCGAAGCTACGCCCGCTCCGGAGGAGTAGGGGTCCCTGAGCTTCGCCCTCCTCTCGACGCCGGCCGTCTCCCAGACACACTTTGAGTGCCAGTGCCCGGTGACCCGAACGGTCACCGGCCACTTCCTTAGGCGCTCAGTACGCCATCCCGTACGCCTCGCGCCGCGGGTCGGCCGCCGCCGTGAGCGTCCCCGATGGCTCGACCCGAATCATCTGGGCCCCGCCGAAGGTCGCCGTCCAACCATGGATCACGCGAGGCTCGTGGCCCCGCCCGCTCAGATCCGAAAGGACATCCGCGGGAATCCGATCCTCGAAGCTCACTCCGAGGCCGTTATTGCTCCGAAAGCGGGGCGCCTCGATCGCGGCCTGGGGCGTCATCCCGAAGAGGAGCATATTGTTCACGATCTGGATCAGGGACTGCGTCTGGCTGTCCCCACCCGGAGTGCCGAGTGTGAAGGCCAGGCTACCGTCCGGGTTCAACGCCATCAGAGGTGTGAGCGTGTGGTACGGCCGCTTGCCGGGCGCGACCACGTCGGGATGGTTCGGGTCGAGCGTGAACCCCGACCCGCGATTCTGGAGGACGACGCCCGTTTCGGGCTCCAGCAATCCCGAACCGAACCCGGCGAACAGGCTTTGGATCCAACTCACGGCGTTGCCCCTCTCGTCGACCGCCGTGATATAGACCGTGTCCCCGGAGTCGTCGGTGTCCCCCTGCTGGGCGTCCGTCGAGACACGCCCCTCGATTCCCGGGGCCACCTCCTCCGCGGCGTTCGCGCCAATTTTGGCGGCGCGCTCCCGCAGGTATGCTGCGTCGAGAAGTTCGTCGATGGGCAGGTCGGTGAACTCGGGGTCTGAGACCCAGCGATCCCGATCAGCGAAGGCGAGCTTCTTGAGCTCGATGAGCGTGTGCAGGTAGTCGGCCGTGTTGTGCCCCATCGCGGCCAGGTCATGCTCCGCGGCCATCCCCATGAGGGAAATCTGGGCGATGCCTTGCGAGTTTGGAGGAAGCACCAGAATGCGGTGATCGAGGTAGCTGCCCTCGACGGGTGTCGTCCATGTCGTCTCATGAGCCGCGAAGTCTGCAACGCGGAGGTAACCACCCTCTCGCTCCAGAAACGCGGAAATCGCCTCGGCAGGTACGCCACGGTAAAACGCGTCTTTACCCCCTTGGGCGATGCGCTCGAGAGTGGTGGCGAGCGCCGGATTTTTCAGAAGCGAGCCGACGGGGGGCGGCGAGCCGCCTGGCAGATAGAGGCCGAGCCCAGGCTCGTTCAGGCGTTGGGACGCCCCGGCGATGTCGCTCGCGAGGCGGCTGGACACCGGGAATCCGTCCCGCACGTAGGAGATCGCGGGAGCCAGCGCTTTTGCGAGGGATATAGTGCCGAAACGGGCCAGCGCATCATCCCACGCTGCGACAGCACCCGGGAGGCTGACAGAAAGGGGGCCGGAGCCTGGGACGGATTCCTGCCCGGCTTGGGCGAAAAAGGAAGGAGTCGCTAGCGCTCCGGCCCGGCCGCTCCCGTTCATGCCAACGACGTCACCGGTAGCTCCATCGAAAAAGATACCGAAGGCGTCACCGCCCACCCCGTTCATGTGGGGTCGTACGACGGCCAATACACCGGCCATGGTCACCAC
The DNA here is from genome assembly GCA_965248195.1 of Longimicrobiales bacterium. Lineage (GTDB taxonomy): Bacteria > Gemmatimonadota > Gemmatimonadetes > Longimicrobiales > Gaopeijiaceae > UBA822. The sequence continues at coordinate 732,480 of CBDFIQ010000002.1, forward strand.
CGCGTCCACTGCGTTGCCTCCTTCTCGGAGAACGGCGTACCCCGCGGCCGTGGCGAGTGGGTGGTCGGAGCTCACGGCTCCATGCACGCCTCGCACGTCAGGGCGATTCGTAACCGGGAATTCCACTCCCGGGGCATCGTCCGAGGGGTCGGCTGCCGGGGCACCGCCCGAGGGGTCGGCTCCCGCAGGAGTACAGGCGAACAGGGCGAGGGTAAGGACGGGAGCGAGGCGAGCGGGAAGGTTTCCCGGATCGAGACGACTTTGCATTGGGTGGTATCTCCTGTCGACGGATCGATGTTGACGAGCCACGTGGCATCACGTTAGGGGACGACGTCGCGTTGAGCCAGAGCCCCTACTGGTCTGCCGTGGCCATCCGTCGTAGAGTGGCCTCCACTGTCCCCACCACAGGAGGACCCCGATGAAGCTGCTGACCTCTACGATCATCGCGAGCGGACTCGGCTTTTTCGCCTTCAACGGCCTCGGCGCCCAGGGCTCTCCCGCGGCCCGCGCACAGACCCAGCCGGTGAACATGGGGGCCGCACTGAACGCCGCAGGACGGGACTCGGAGCCGACCTTCGGGACCGACCGGCGCACGATGTATTTCAACTGCGCCGACCGGACGCCCACGGGTGGAAACGACATCTGCACATCGACGCTGGTCGACGGTGAGTGGACCCCAGCGGTGATCGTCCCTGCGCCGATCAGCACCGAGTATTCAGAGGTCGAACCCCTCCTCTCTCCCGACGGCAATCAGCTCTACATCATGAGCAATCGACCGGGCGGCCTCGGCAGCGCGGACATCTGGGTGAGCGAAAAGGTCGACGGCGAGTGGACTGAGCCGAGGAACCTCGGCGTGCCTTTCAACTCGCCCTATGCAGACCACTGCCTCTACTTCACCGGACCTGATTGGAACATCGCCTACTGGACGTCCACCCGGCCCGGCGGGTACGGCGGGAACGACATCTGGATGTCGGAGCGTGTGGACGGCGTCTGGCAGCAGGCCGTGAACCTGGGTTCGCAGGTCAACTCGGCCGGTAGCGAGCATCATTCGTTGCCCTCGGCCGATGGCCGCTCGCTGTACATCACCGCCACACGGGATGAGGGGTACGGCGAAGAGGACATCTACGTGACCCACCGGGACGACCGCGGCGTGTGGGGTCCGCTCGTCAACTTGGGGCCATTGGTGAACACGGAAGAGAACGACCGCTGTCCCGCGTTCTCCCCCGATTTCGAGATCTTCTACTTCGACTCCGAGAGGGAGGGCGGGTACGGAGACAAGGATCTGTGGTGGGTCTACACGGAGAACATCGGAGCGGGCTAGGAGCGTCCCGGTAGCGTGACCGCCACCAATCCACCCTGGATCTGCACCACAATGTGCTGCCGTCCACGGTGCGTGTACGTCATCATGCCATAACGGCCGCTGGCCGGCAGCTCGACCTGGCCGAGCCGCTCACCGCTCGCCTTGTTCACGGCATAGAGGTAAGGCGTGCCGTCGCTTCCGTTGCCGGTATAGAACAGAAGAGTGGGTGTCACCAACTGCGCGGCCTGCTGGCCGCTGCCAGTGTTCCCGATGTCCACGCCCTGGAGGGCAGGGTGCCCGAGAATACGGTTCGGTGTGTCTCCCACGGGAATCCACCACAGGTGCTCACCCGTATTCATGTCGATCGCCGTAATCCTGCTGTAAGGAGGCTTGAAGATGGGGAGTCCCTGAACGTTGGTCCGAAAGCCTTGCCCGACGGCGAAGTCGCTGACCGTGGTACCTGTGGGCTGGGGGATCCGGGCGTCGCGCTCGTGGCCGGGAACGATCTCCCGCGAAGTGCACCCCTTCTGCGAGGTGATATAGATGATGCCCGTCTCCGGGTCCGCGGCGGGCGTGCCATTGATGTTGGTACCACCGACGTCGCCAGGGCACCAGATCGCTCCACGCTTTCCGCGGTTGTTGTCCCGGTGTAGCGGCGGCTGGAAGAAGGGCCCGTAGTCGAAGTCCTCGAGGAGCGCCAACGCCTCCTGCCGAAGCTCGGGCGTGAAGTCGATCAGTTCGTCCTCCGCCAGCCCCTGGAGGTCGTACGGAGCCGGCCGCGTGGGGAAGGGCTGCGTCTCTGCCAGGTGCTCACCGGGGATCCGGGACGGGGGAACCGGACGCTCCACGATAGGCCAGATCGGCTCGCCTGTCTCACGGTTGAACGCGTACGCGAACGCCTGCTTGGTGATCTGAACGAGGGCCGGAATCTCTTCACCTTCTACGATCACGTCCATCAGCACCGGTGCCGTGGAGGTGTCGTAATTCCAGATGTCGTGGTGGACCAACTGGAAATGCCATTTCCGCTCGCCGGTCCGGACGTCCAGCGCAATGAGGCTCGTGCTGAAGAGGTTGTCGCCCGGGCGGAAGCCACCCCAGAAATCCTGGGTGGCGCCGTTGGTCGGGATGTATACGAGGTTACGCTCCGGATCGGCCGAGAGTGGCGCCCAGGATGAAATATCGCCCGTCCACTCCCATGCATCGTTCTCCCAAGTGTCGTGGCCGAACTCGCCGGGGCCGGGAAGCACGTTGAACTTCCAGAGGTGTTCACCCGTACGGGCATCGTACCCCAGGATGTCGCCGGGGACGTTTTCGGGCCGGGCCTGGTTGTATCCCTGCTCCGCGGAGTTGCCCACGATGATGACGCCGTTTACCACGATCGGCGGTGAAGAGCTCGTGATGTAGCCGATCTCCAAGGGGATCCCCGCGTAGGGATCGAAGGGATGGCCCAAGTCCTCCAGCAGGTCGACCGATCCGGTCTCGGGGAAACCGTCGATAGGCACGTGGCCCCCGAAGCCCGCGATGGGTTGACCGGTATGCGCATCGAGCGCGTGGAGGAAGAACCCGGGCGACACCACGTAGATGATGTCCCTGCCGTCGATGTTTGCGTAGGCGACCCCCTTACCATGGTTCTTCCGCATGGAGTACTCCCACCGGAAGGTGCTGGGCTCGCGGAAGGTCCACAGCGTCTCCCCCGTGCCGGCGTCCATGGCAATCACGTAACGGCGCTCTCCGGCCACCGTAATCAGCATGCCATCCACATAAATCGGCGTCGGGCGCGCCAGTACGTTCCCGAAACTGGCTCCGTCCCATTCCCAAGCGACCTCGAGGTCGTCGAAGTTCCCGGCGGTAATCTGGTCGAGCGGGGAGTACTGCTGGCTCCCCACGTTGCCGCGGATGAAGGTCCATTCAGGCTGACGGCCAGCGCCGGTCCACTCCTGAGCCGGCGACGGCGCGACGACCAGCGTGCCGAAGGCTAGAGCGACCCAGGCTCCGATAAAAAAAGGACCCGAAGAATGGCGCTCCTTCATGTGAACTTCCCCACTGTTTGGGACTCTTCGGCCTCAGGCGGATCTAAGAAGGGCCGAGCTTGCGGCCTCGAGACCGGACAGGGTGGGGTACCAACTGTTGATAGTATGTGTTCCTATGCCGTCGTGCTCGGAAGCGGGGAACCCGCCTTGTAAGCCTCACCCGGGCGCGGTACCATCCGACTTCAACCAATCCTTGGAAAGCCGGCAACCTTGGCCGGCGGCGCGTTTTTGGAACGGCAGGAGCGCCAGCGGCGGAAACATGTCCCACCCGGAACTCACGATAAGCGGTGTTTTGCTGCCCATTCGCCTCGGTTGTTCGGTGGACGAGCGTCTCGATCCACAGCCGGTCGAGATCGATCTCACGATCCGATTCGGGACCCCTCCCCGAGGGATGATCACGGATCGTCTCGAGGACACCGTTAGCTACGACTCATTGGTTGGCGCGATCAAGGAGGTGGCTTCGGATCGCGAGTTCTCACTGATCGAACACCTGGCGAATGAGATTTTCGTGTCACTTAGGAGCATCGTCGGGCCGGAGCACGAGCTTCGAGTCACGGTTCGAAAGGTCTCGCCGCCCATCCCGGAAATCACCAAGGGTGCGGAATTCACGGTCGGCGACTGAGCCATGGTGATCCTCGGCCTCGGCGGCAATCTGGGAAACCGCGCGATCCATCTGAAGAGGGCTATTTCGCGCCTGTCTCGGGGATGTGGAGCGGTTCTTCACGGCGTGAAATTGAGCCGGATCTATGAATCACCCGCGCTGACGCCGTCTGGGGCCCCGGCCGCATGGGACCTCCCCTATTTGAACTGTGCTCTTTCCGGAGAGACGACCCTCGAGCCGGATGCGCTCCTGAGACGGGTCAAGGAAATCGAGAGATCGTTGGGCCGCCAAGACCATGAGCGGTGGGCCCCGAGAGTAGTCGACATAGATATCCTCTGGTGGCATGGAAGCGAGGTGCGATCCGAGAGTCTGACCATCCCCCATCCGGAAATTCTGCGGCGACCGTTCGTATTGCAGCCTCTGCGTGACCTGATTCCGGAGGTGATCCTCGAGGGCGAGACCCTGGAGATGCACGCCATCCGGGTCGAGGCCCAGGCGTCCGCGGCGGAGGAGGGTACGCTCCCGGCTATCCACTCGCCGGAGGCCGACTTCGAGGTCAATTGCCCCACGCTCATGGGAATCCTCAACGTCACTCCCGACAGCTTCAGTGACGGCGGGCGCTTCATGAAACCCGAGGCCGCGCTTGGGCACGCCAGGAGGCTCTTGGCGGCGGGCGCCGGCATCATCGACGTCGGCGCCGAATCCACGCGCCCCCACGGCGCTGCCCTCCATCCGGAAACCGAGTGGGAACGAGTGGAGCCGGTGCTGCACGGGCTGCGGAAACTTCAGGAGGAGTTCCGGCCGTCCGGCCCTCGATATCCTTTCCAGATCAGCATCGATTCCCGAAATCCTTCGACCGTTCGTTCGGCGCTGGGAATGGGCGTGGACGTGCTGAACGACGTCACGGGGTTCCGCCATCCCGGAATGCTGGAGATCGCCCAGGGTACGGACGTCCCACTCGTTTTCATGCACAGTCTGTCCATTCCGGTTGTGAAGGGGGAGTCCATTCCGCGCGATCGGGACCCTATGGAGTTCTTGATCGCGTGGGCGCACGAACGGTTGGCCGATTTCGATCACAGAGGAATCGCCCGGCACCGCCTCATCTTCGATCCCGGGATCGGCTTCGGAAAATCGGTCCGCCAAAATTGGCATATTCTGGAGCACGTGGAGCGCTTCCATGACCTTGGCCTACCGCTACTCATTGGGCACAGCCGGAAGTCCTTCCTGCAAGCGGTGACGGACAAGGCGAGTGCAGAACGCGATGCGGAGACGCTCGCCGTCAGCCAGGGTCTCACCACGAAGGGCGTAGAAATTCTTCGCGTACACGACGTGGAAGGACACGCGCGGCTGTTCCATAGGCTCCACTCGACGATCATGGCTTCAGCGTAGGAGGGTGAGCGGACGGGGGGCGGGTCGCGCTGCACTCGGGCTTCTGAGCCAAAGGGAAATCAGTCCGGTCCCCGCCACTCCCGCAGGAACTCGAGCAGGACGGACGCCGAGTTGCCTGCGGCCAGAGGGCCGAACATGCGGATCTGATTCCCGCTTTCGTTGGCACCGGCAAGATCAGACAGGGATCGGAACCCCAGGAATGGCACGCCGTTGAGCGTGGCAACCTGAGAGATCGCTGCCGTCTCCATGTCCACGGCTTCTGCGGCGAACGTGCGCCAGATCCAGTCGCGAAACTCGGCGTTGTTCACGAAGGTGGAACCACTGACCCCGTTGCCCCCAACAACAACACGGGGTTGGTGGTCGAGGCAATCGCCGTCTGGCAGGCAACGGGCCAGCGTGATGTCCGCCGCGACCGTGCGAGCGACGACAAGCATGTCGTCATCAACCGAAAACCAGAATTGTCGGCGCTGCCCCCGGGCTCCGAAGCCACCGCCACTGAGAAACTGCCCGCGTGGAAACATCATGCCGAAGTTCTCGAATTCGCCGCCGCGCCCGTCGGTGTCCCAACCGTCGTCGGTTGCTCTCGCGAAGACCATCTCCTGGTGCTGCCCCCATTGCGCCGGCACCACGACGTCGCCGACCGACAAGTCCGGGCTCACGCCCCCAGCAATACCCGAGACAACGATCCCACCGACGTCGAAGTGATCGATCACCGCCTGGGTCGCCGCCGCAGCGTTGACCATGCTGATGCCGGCAAGGACCAACACAACTGCGTGCCCTTCGAGGCGGCCCACGTGGTGCGTCCGCCCTGCGATCTCCACCGTGCGCTCTATGCGCGCTACGGTGAGCAGGCGATCGAGCTCTTCCGGTAGGGCCGAGATGACGACGACACGTTGCACGTCAGCGTCGCGATATGAAGGGGGCTGATTCGTGCCGGCCGGTTGAGGCTCACCGGCCTGAACCGTGGTAGACGAGGCAGAAACGCAGCCCTGCAACGCTCCGACGGTGAGGGCAACACCCAGAACCAACGCACGAGTTCGCATGGCCAGCCATTCTGACGTCATTAGGCCGCCCGGTTGCTTTGTCGACGGTCGAGCTGTTTCATAGGCGGCATTCGTAGGCAATAGGCCACATTAGAGGACAATAGACAACGGCGTGCTCCCAGGCTCATAGGAAATTCGATGAAAGAAATCTTGACCTCTTTGGGTATTGAAGACAGCAATCTCGGGGGATTCTGCGGGGAATGGGTGGGATCCGGCCCTGAGCTTGCGGTCACGACTCCGATCGACGGATCGAAGCTTGCCACGGTGCGGCAGGTCACCGAGGGGGAGTACGACGCCATCGTCTCCCGTGCCCACGAGGCGTTCATGCGCTGGCGCACCGTCCCGGCTCCTCGCCGTGGGGATTTGGTCCGTCAGATTGGGGGCCGGCTGCGCGAAGTCAAGGCCGAGTTGGGCGCGCTCGTCACCCTCGAGATGGGCAAGATCAGAGCCGAGGGCGAGGGCGAAGTCCAGGAGATGATCGACATCTGCGACTTCGCCACGGGTCTATCCCGTCAGTTATATGGGCTCACGATCGCCTCCGAACGGCGAGACCACCGGATGATGGAGCAGTGGCACCCCCTAGGGGTTGTCGGGGTGATCAGCGCATTCAATTTCCCGGTGGCTGTTTGGAGCTGGAACGCGGCACTCGCTTCGGTATGTGGAGATTCCGTCCTGTGGAAGCCGGCGAGCCAGACGCCTCTCACGGCCATCGCCGTTACCAAGGTTGCCCAAGCCGTCTGTGAAGAAAATGGGGTCGATCCCGCTATCTTCTCGCTCACGGTGGGGAAGGGATCCACGGTTGGGGACAGGCTCCTCCACGATCGCAGGATCCCCCTCGTGTCGGCGACCGGGAGTTGCGCAGTGGGATATCGGGTTGGGGAGGTGGTGGGCAAGCGGCTCGGCCGCACGATTCTGGAGCTCGGTGGCAACAACGCGGTCATCGTGACGGCACACGCCGATCTCGATCTGGCGCTCCCTGCAATCCTATTCGGTTCGGTGGGGACGGCGGGACAGCGATGCACGAGCACCCGCCGAATCATCGTTCATGAGTCGGTCCGGGAAGAATTTGTCGAGCGCCTAACGCGGGCCTATGAAGGTGTTCGCGTTGGAAATCCCCTGGAACCAGAAACGCTGATGGGGCCGCTCGTGAACGGTGGGGCTGTCGAAGACCTCCAGAGTACGATTTCACGGGTTCGGAAAGAGGGCGGGGAGATCCTGTATGGAGGCGAGCCGCTTGAGGGTCCGGAGTACCCGGGCGGGCACTATGTAAGGCCGTGCATCGCGTGGTCAAGTCCCGATTTGTGTGTAAAAGCGGAGGAAGCTCCTCGCCTTCGGCTAGGCTGCTTGGGCGACCTCCTGTTTCTGGAGGAGTGAGAGGTCGAGGTAACGCCGGTCGCCCCAGACGTGTGTGGTCCTGAGTGCGACGGCCGTGATGAGCCTGAGGGCGCTGGCCCGGTCCGGGAAGGCGCCGGCGGCCTTGATCCTGCGTTTGATCTCGCCGTGCAGCCGCTCGAGGCTGTTGGTGGTACGCAGCCGGGGCCAGTGCGCCTCGGGGAACGCGTAGAACTGCGTCGCTGCCCCGAAGCCCCGCTCCAGGACCTCCACGGCCTCGGGCAGCTCCTTCTTCCAGCGTGCGCCGAACTCGCCCAGGAGCTTCTTCGCCTCGGCGAGTCCGGATGTCTGGAAGATCACCGAGACCTCACGCGCCACGCGCTTGCGTAGGCGGTGGGGGACCCTCGCCCCCACATTACGCTGCAGATGGACCGTACACCTCTGACGGCGTGCCTCGGGCAGGAAGCGGCGGACCGCAGCTGCCAGGCCTGCGTGCTCATCGGCGATCACGAGCTCGACACCGCCGAGGCCGCGGTCCTGGAGTTGCTCGAGGAGCTCCGACCAGCTCTGCTGCGACTCCTCAGCGCCCAGCGTGACGGCCAGGAGCCGTCGGTGACCCTCAGGGCCCACTGCATACGCCACGAGCGCACTCACGTTCTCGACTTTGCGGGCCCAGCGGGCGTCCAAGAACGTGGCGTCCAGGTACAGATAGGGGTGAGGCCCCTCGATCGGCGCACGGCGCAGCCCTTCCACGGCCTCGTCGAGCCGTTTTGCCACACGACTCACCGTCGAGCGCCCAACACGCTCGCCCATCAGCGCCTCGGTGACGTCGCCCATCTTGCGCTGTGACACGCCGCTCACATACGCCTCGACCATCATCTCGTCGAGCTCGGGGCTCCTGCGCTGGTAGCGGCCGATCACGTCGGCCGGCGAACCGTTGTCCCGGCTCCGGGGCATGGCGACCTCGATCTGCCCCAGGCTCGTCAGCAGCCGCCTCAGGTATGTGCCGTTCCTATGGTCCTTCCGGCTTCCCACCCGCTCGAAGCGGCGTGCACCTACCATGGCCTTCAGCTCCTCTTCCAGCACCATCTCGAGCGTCAGCCGGATCGCGCCTTGAAACAGCTCGCGCAAATCATCGCGTAGCTCGTCTTGCGTGGCCCGACCGATCTCCACAATCTCTTGCATCGGAAGCTCCTCTCCGGTTCCGAGCCTGCTCTGCAGACCCGGACTCCCGGGTTCATGTGACAGTGAACAACAACAGAGGAGCTTCCGTTTTTCTTTCCCTCCTGTCCAGCTTATCCGCTTTTACACAAATCTAGGGACACTACCCATCGCGTCGGGGAAGAACAGCTTCGCGATCGTCCAGGAAGAGACGTTCGCTCCGATCCTTTACGTCATCGGGTACGGTGAGGCGTCGTCGTCCCGCAAGGAATCCGTAGACGAACTTTCCGCGGCGATGCAACTCCACAACAGTGTCCCCCAGGGCCTTTCCTCGGCGATTTTCACAGAGCACGTGAGAGAAGCGGAATTTTTTCTGTCGCATCGTGGGAGTGACTGCGGTATCGCCAACGTGAACATCGGGACCAGCGGCGCCGAAATCGGCGGCGCTTTCGGGGGCGAAAAGGAGACGGGTGGAGGGAGGGAGTCCGGCTCCGATGCCTGGAAGGCCTACATGCGGCGACAGACCAACACGGTCAATTGGAGCACTGAGCTGCCGTTGGCCCAGGGGATCGAGTTCGGTGGGTAGGGGGTGGTCCCCCCCCGGGGGACCGATGAATCCTGTGGGGCGGTCGGACGTAGGGAGAGAAAGAAAGAGTGTAGTGTGGATGAAGAGTGTAGTGTTGACGTTGAGTGAAGCGTGGATGTTGACGGGGATTGGGCGTCGGGCGCTAAGGAGCCCGATGCGATGAGGAGGTGAGTACGTGGCAAGCTGTAAGGGTACCACCAAGAAAGGAACACGCTGTCGGATGAACGCGCTGGAGGGCTCCGACTATTGTGTGAGGTCAAGTCCCGATTTGTGTGTAAAAGCGGAGGAAGCTCCTCGCCTTCGGCTAGGCTGCTTGGGCGACCTCCTGTTTCTGGAGGAGTGAGAGGTCGAGGTAACGCCGGTCGCCCCAGACGTGTGTGGTCCTGAGTGCGACGGCCGTGATGAGCCTGAGGGCGCTGGCCCGGTCCGGGAAGGCGCCGGCGGCCTTGATCCTGCGTTTGATCTCGCCGTGCAGCCGCTCGAGGCTGTTGGTGGTACGCAGCCGGGGCCAGTGCGCCTCGGGGAACGCGTAGAACTGCGTCGCTGCCCCGAAGCCCCGCTCCAGGACCTCCACGGCCTCGGGCAGCTCCTTCTTCCAGCGTGCGCCGAACTCGCCCAGGAGCTTCTTCGCCTCGGCGAGTCCGGATGTCTGGAAGATCACCGAGACCTCACGCGCCACGCGCTTGCGTAGGCGGTGGGGGACCCTCGCCCCCACATTACGCTGCAGATGGACCGTACACCTCTGACGGCGTGCCTCGGGCAGGAAGCGGCGGACCGCAGCTGCCAGGCCTGCGTGCTCATCGGCGATCACGAGCTCGACACCGCCGAGGCCGCGGTCCTGGAGTTGCTCGAGGAGCTCCGACCAGCTCTGCTGCGACTCCTCAGCGCCCAGCGTGACGGCCAGGAGCCGTCGGTGACCCTCAGGGCCCACTGCATACGCCACGAGCGCACTCACGTTCTCGACTTTGCGGGCCCAGCGGGCGTCCAAGAACGTGGCGTCCAGGTACAGATAGGGGTGAGGCCCCTCGATCGGCGCACGGCGCAGCCCTTCCACGGCCTCGTCGAGCCGTTTTGCCACACGACTCACCGTCGAGCGCCCAACACGCTCGCCCATCAGCGCCTCGGTGACGTCGCCCATCTTGCGCTGTGACACGCCGCTCACATACGCCTCGACCATCATCTCGTCGAGCTCGGGGCTCCTGCGCTGGTAGCGGCCGATCACGTCGGCCGGCGAACCGTTGTCCCGGCTCCGGGGCATGGCGACCTCGATCTGCCCCAGGCTCGTCAGCAGCCGCCTCAGGTATGTGCCGTTCCTATGGTCCTTCCGGCTTCCCACCCGCTCGAAGCGGCGTGCACCTACCATGGCCTTCAGCTCCTCTTCCAGCACCATCTCGAGCGTCAGCCGGATCGCGCCTTGAAACAGCTCGCGCAAATCATCGCGTAGCTCGTCTTGCGTGGCCCGACCGATCTCCACAATCTCTTGCATCGGAAGCTCCTCTCCGGTTCCGAGCCTGCTCTGCAGACCCGGACTCCCGGGTTCATGTGACAGTGAACAACAACAGAGGAGCTTCCGTTTTTCTTTCCCTCCTGTCCAGCTTATCCGCTTTTACACAAATCTAGGGACACTACCATTGTGTGATCCACATCACGCAGGATCCCGACGCACCTTCAGGCCGTGAGGCCATCGAAGAACTCGAGGGCCGGTTGAGTGAAACGGCGAAGACCGTCGTCGGGATCGCCATCGCTGCCGGGATAGTACTCACGGTCTTGATCAGGCGGCGTTAGAAGGCTCTGCGAGTTCAGTTAAGGGGGATCGGATCGATCCCCCGGTCGGCCAGGAGCCGGTTGAACGTTGCGACATCTTCTCTGATGGCCACCATTTGGCGCTGGTAATCCCCCAACTCACTTCGGAGCATTTCGAAAACCTCCCGCGATTGATCCGTAGGCCGATCGTCGGTTCCGGTGATGTAACCGGCGAGGCTCGTGAGGCGGGCGTAAAGCCGCCTCGGCCAGCGGAGGATATCTTGGCGTGCGCTACCGCCGGTAAGGCGCACATCGAAGAGACGCATCTCCAGCTCGACTAGTTCCGTTTCCAGGGTCCCACCGGCCTCGCGGATCTCTTCGACTGCGGCATGGTCGGCGTTGCGTTCCCGCACGAGCTGGGTCTGCGCCCGGATCCACTCGATCTCGTCGATCACAGCCACCACGGAATCCACGGACTCGCGAATCTCCCGCACCATGCTCACTTGCTCCTGAATTTCCAGTTCGCTACCACCTGAGTTGGGGTCCTTCAAAAGCATCAGAGGCTGCCTGAACTCGAACCCCGCCGCATGAAGCGTGGCCGTGTAGGAACCGGGCGGAGCCAACGGCGTCACTCGGCTGCCCTCACCCGACGATCTAGAACCTTCAGCCGGCAACTCTACATGGGAGTGCTCCAACGGCTTGGTCCTGAGCGTCGGCGTGTCGGACGACGCCTCCTGAAGATCCCAGTGCACCCGATTGATCCCGGGACGGAGCAGGCCGGTCTCCAGGAGTTGGACCAACTGACCCCCCTCGTCGTGGATTTCGAGTCTTACGCCATCCGCCGGGACCCTCTTGAGGTAGAACGAGATGGATGCGCCGTACGTCGGGTTGGTTCCAGCGCCGGGGTCCTCCGGTTGGCTCTGCGAGCGCTGTCGCGTGAGAAAGCGGTATGCGGTTCTCGGAGTGAACAGATGCGCCTCCGAGGCGATCACTTCCTCGGTCAGCTCTCGGAGAGGCGTGATATCGTCCATGATCCAAAAGCCCCGGCCATAAGTCGCGACCACCAGATCGTTGAAGTGGCCCTGGATCGTCAGATCATGGACGGGAGCCGGTGGCAAGTTATTCCGCATCCGGGTCCAGTTCCCCCCGTCATCCAGGGAGACATAGAGGGCGTTCTCGGTGCCGAGGTAGAGGAGGCCCGGCCGCACCGGGTCCTCCCGGATGACGTGGGCATAGCTGAACACGCTTCTCGGGATGGTCTGGCTCAGCGACGCCCATGAAATCCCGTAGTCCGTGGTCTTGTAGACGTAGGGCGCGGTGTCGCCCAGTTGATGGAGGTCCACCGTCAGGTAAGCCGTCCCGGCGTCGTGGGGAGACGGTTCGATATTGGAGATCGTGCCCCACGGGGGGAGGTCGGGGATGCTCTCCGTGACGTTCGTCCACGTCTGTCCCCCATCGCGCGAGAGGTGCACGAGCCCGTCGTTGGACCCGGTCCAGATCACGCCCTCTTGCCGCGGCGATTCCGCGATTGCGAAGAGAACGGCAGCGTAGGTGGGCCCCGCGTCGTCGGGAGTGAGTCCCCCGGTTTTTTGCTGTTTGGATTTATCGTTCGTCGTGAGGTCCGGGCTCAACGCTTCCCAGCTCTGGCCACCGTTCGTCGTCACGTGAACGTGCTGGCTACCGACGTAGATACGCTCATGGTCATGCGGTGAAATGTGGATGGGGAAGGTCCACTGGAAGCGGTATCGCAGCTCACCAGCGGCCCATCCCTCGGCATTGGCCGGCCACACGCTCACCCTGCGGGCCAGTCCTAACCGGTGATCGTATCGCGAGAGAATCCCGTCGTAACACCCGGCCCACACGATGTTGGGTTCCACCGGGTCGGGCACCGAGAACCCGGTCTCGCAACCTCCCACGGACCGCCACTCCCCGATGGAAATCCCGCTGCTCCTCAGCGAATTGCTGGGGCCCATCTGCGTCGCGCCGTCCTGGCGGTTGCCGTACACCTGATAGGGGATCCGTGTGTCGGTATTCACATGGTACATCTGTGCGATCGGGAGCCGGGGTCGCCACCAGCTCATGCCCCGATCGGTGGAGATACTCAAACCCCCGTCGTGACCGACGATCATCCGGTCCGGGATGAGCGGGTCGATCCACATATCGTGACTGTCGACGCCGGGGTCTCCAACGGAATAATCTTCGCCGCCGTTCAGAGATCGGCTGTAGCGCGTTGAGAGAAAGTGGACTTCGTCGGGTTCGTCGGGAGCCGCCACGACACGGCTGTAGTAAAGAGGGCGTTGAGCGAGCGTGTGATCGGCGTTGACCATGCTCCAGCTGGCGCCCCCGTCGTCCGATCGCCACAGGACTCCCTCGTGTTCGTCGAGGGGCTCGTAATCACGATTCGAGTTCGTCTCGATGAGGGCGTAAATGCGGTCCGAATCCGAGGCGGTCATGGCGAGCCCGATCTTGCCCATGGTACCACTCGGAAGCCCCCGCCCTTCCAGGCGCTCCCAGCTGTCGCCCGCGTCGCGGGACATGTAGATCCCACTTCCGGGGCCCCCACTCCAACGGCCCCAGGTCCGGATGAACATCTGCCAGGTGGCCGCAAACAGAATCTGCGGGTTATTGGGGTCCATCACGACGTCCACGCCTCCGGTGTTCTCGTCCACGAAGAGGACCCGTTCCCAGGAGTCGCCGCCGTCGGTGGTGCGAAAGATCCCTCTTTCCTCCTGTGGGCCATAGAGGTGGCCAAGGGCCGCGGCGTACACGATGTCGGGATCGGTGGGGTGCACGATCACCCGCCCGATCCGGCCGGTTGCCGAAAGGCCCTTGTGCTCCCAGGTGGTGCCGCCATCCGTCGATCTGTAGACACCGTCGCCGATCGAGACATTGCTACGGATGAATGGCTCTCCGGTGCCGACCCAGATCACGTTGTCGGCGGAGGGTGCGATGGCGATCGCGCCGATCGACGCGGCGTCCTGTTCATCGAACATCGGGGTCCACTGGTGGCCCCCGTCCGTGGAACGGAAGACCCCCCCGGACGCTGCACCGAAGTAGTACGTGTTGGGATCTCCGGGAACGCCCGTGACGGCGCTCACGCGGTTGCCCACCGGCCCGATGTGTCTGTAGGGTAGGCCTGAAAGGATATCCGAAGGGGTGATTTGTGATTTAGCGGGTGAGGCGGTCCAGGTGGACAGAACGGCGAAGACACTGAGCACCCTGATCGTTCCCCTGAGTCGGGAACGGCAGAGGCCGTTCGAGCGACGCCGCATTTGATCCTCGTCGGGAAAGGGCCTGGGCCGATCGGGAAAGGTCCTGGGCCGGTCGGAAAACGGGACCGGCCCCGCTGCCATCGCACGTCGGGAGCGACCCGTGCGGAAGGATTCTAGCGGGATTGCAGGACTCGGGACAACGGCCTCGAGGACGCGCTCGAGTCGCCTCGGGTGGCTATTTCATTCGAGCCGCCTCGGTCCGCCGCTCCCCGAGAGTCCTCCACCTGAAGCGGGACTCCCAAGCGTTCGCCTTCCCCTCGACTCTGTCGGAGATCACGGATCCGATAAGCGGCGCGAACTTGAACCCATGGCCGCTGCCTCCGGTGGCGACCAGAAGTCCTTCGCGGTTGGGGTCCCAGTCGATCCAGAAGTCCCCGTCCCAGGAGTCGCAATAGAGGCAGAGGCGTCGCCGGATAATTTGCGAGCCTGCAAGGCTGGGAAACGTATCTGCAAGAAAGTCTGCAAAGACCTCGTCCGCCTCGGCCGGAACGATCTTTTCTCCCCTTGGATCAACCGGGACACCACTTCCGTGGTTGGCAACCTTCACGGTGCCGTCCGGCTGCGCTGGAAAGCCGCACCAGCCGGTGTTTCTGATATCTGCCGCCCAAGGGGGAAACCGCTTTGGCTGGTACGGCTCGGGATCGGCCGGCTTGAAGTAGTAAACGGGCTGACCCACGCACCGGAGCGCGTCACCCATCCATGGCAGTAGTGTCGGAGTCCAGGCACCGGCTGCTATGACCACGATTTCAGACCGATGCTTCGCGCCGCGGTCCGTCACGATCCCGGCGACGCGAGATCCCTCCTCCAGCAGCGCCTCATCCTCTCCCCCTCCCTCAGGATGACGCCCGCCTCACACGCCAGAGTGAGCAGCCACGCCACGACGTTACCGCTCTCCGCCCATCCGGCGTTCGGATTGAAGTAGCCGTCCGGGTACAGGCTCGATGTCCAGGCAGGGAACCGTCTTCGGAGACGCTCGCCGTCCATCCGTTCGACATTCTGGCGGAGAGACCTCATGATCTCACGGCTATCATGCTCGAATCCACCGGGTCGCATCCTTTCACTTGCGAGAATCAAGAAGCCGGTTTCGTGATAAAGCGTACGCCCGGCCTTGGCATTCCAGCGGTGCCACTCCCCGATACAATCCAGGGCGAAGCGGGCGTAAAAAGCGTCTCCGCCATAGTCGGCTCTTATGATCTTGCTGACATCGGTCGACGAAGCTTCGGGGTGAGGCAGGGGGCTGGGGTCCACCAACATGACGGAGTGGCCCCGAAGCCGGAGTTCGAGCGCGGCACTCGCTCCGAAGACCCCCGCACCAACGACGAGGATATTGCTAGCTTTCATCCTCAGCACCCTAGTGTGGCGTTCCAGAAGTATCTCGCAGGGTTTCAGCCAGGGCAACACGCAAACGAGAATTCTGACAGCCGCCGACGTGCGCTGCTGGGATTCAGGGCGTCGCCGGTTCGAATCCGACCGTGCCGACTTGAGGGAAGATAAGGCCCGGTAACGTCTTATGGCGCTACTGGCGTGGGGATCTGAGGCGCATCACGAACCGCAGAAGCTTGATGACGCGCACGGACTCACCGTTAGGCTGACGTTGCCAGCGCCGGGGGTCGGATGAGAACACTTGCAATTCGGCGGAACTTAGGCGCATTTTGTGCGCCATGTCCCATCACCTGTCCCGCCTGAAACTCGCCCTCGAAGGCCGCTACGCCATCGAACGTGAACTCGGCGAGGGTGGCATGGCCACGGCTAAACACGGGCTCCTCCATAGGAGGGCACCTTGGCCATTCTAAAAGGCACCGAGGTCGGTCCATACGTCGTCGACCATTTCATCGATGCCGGGGGGATGGGCGAGGTCTACAGTGCGACCGACCCGTGACTTGGCCGGAGGGTCGCGATCAAGGTTCTTCCGTCCGAGTTGGCCGAGAAGGAAGAGCACCGTCGCCGATTCGAGCGAGAGATCAAAGCGATTTCACGCCTCAGCCACCGGAACATCTGCACCGTTTATGATACGGGTCTGCACGACGGGCGCCCCTTCATCGTCATGGAGTACCTGGAGGGTCGAACCCTCGAGGCTGTCCTTGGCGCTGGATGGATCAAGACGGAACAGCTTCTAGACGTGGCGATCCAGGTCGTGGCCGCCCTGGACGCGGCACATCGCGAGGGCATCGTCCACCGCGACATCAAGACGGCGAACATCATTCTGAATGACCGTGGTGATATCAAGGTCCTGGATTTCGGGATCGCGAAGGCCGTGCCGTCTGGATATAGCGGGAGGCTGACCGGTGGGCAGCTCACCAGCGATGGTATGCCTCTGGGCACATTGATGTTCATGTCACCGGAGCAGGCTTCCGGAGGCGAGGTGGATGCTCGCTCGGACCTGTTTTCCACAGGCCTGGTCCTTTATGAGATGGCCACCGGTCAACTTCCGTACGAGGGCCCGGGGGCGGTGATCCTGAGCCAGCTGGTTTCCACAGAGCCCGTTCCCCGGCCCGTCTTGCTGAAGCCCGCGATCCCGCCGGAGCTCGATCGAATCATCTGCCGTGCCCTCGAGAAGGATGCGGGAATGCGGTACCAGACGGCCGGGGATATGCTGGCCGCCCTGAGGGCTTTTAGGCGGGATTTTACGACGGGCTCAAGACCGCAGACTGGAACGCCGCCGTCGGCAGGCGGCGCTCCCCCTCTCGCTGCGGTTCGGTGGCTCACATGGAGTCGCGGAGTTGCATTACTCATAGCGGTGGCTGCCCTCGGAACCGCGTGGCTCGGCTTCGGGCAGTGGTTCGGTGGAGTGGGAGTCATCCGGAGTATCGCCGTACTCCCGTGCACCGATCCCTTGGGAGAACCCCAGTGGGATTACTTCTGCGATCTCATGGCAGAGCGGGTCCGGGCCCGCATCAACGCGATCCCAGACGTTTCCGTCGCCTCTCCACTGGAAATCCAAACCTTCGCTGGGCGCGGCCTCGCGGAGGTCGAGATCGGCCGGGGACTGGGCGTGGACGGCGTGCTTGTTACCCGGTTGGCGAGGCAGGGGGAACAGCTCACGGTGATCGTGGAACTCACCGACGTCCGCACGGGAGAGTACAAGTGGGGCGATTCTTTCGAAAGCGGCCCGAACGGTGAGGAGGCACTGCACGCTCGCCTTGCTCTCCGTGTGGTCCAGGGCCTGGAGCTGGAGTTAAGCGCCGCGGAGCAAGAACGAGTGCGGCTGGCGCAGCTCCTCAACGACGCGGAAATTTACGCGAGCGAGCGAACCCGTGATGGCCTTTTGAGTGCAATCGCGACGTACGAGGAGATCATTGCCGTGGACCTCGGGTTCGGACAGGCCTTCGCGGGGATGGCGATGGCTTGGGTCCTCACGCCTTATTATGCTGGGACCGCCCCATCCGACGCCTATCCCAATGCGATAAATGCCGCGGATCGTGCGATTGAGATCGACCCGCGTAACGCCGACGCCCATGCTGCCAAGGGCTTGGCTGCCCGGGATTTCACAAGGAACTGGGTAGAGGCAGAGCGACATTTCCAGCGAGCCTTAGAGTTGGAGCCGAACGCGGGGCAGGCCCTCCAGTGGTACGCGGAACTACTCGCCGGACTCTCTCGGTTCGACGAGGCACTACAGAGGATCAGGCAGGCGAGAGCAGCGATGCCGCCGTCGCTCCGCCTCACGGCCGAGGCGGTGGAGGGTTGGATTCTGCTTTGCGCTGGCGAGGTGGACCAGGCAAGGGAGATGCTCCTCTCAACTAGGGCCAAGAATCCCGAATTCCCGCTGTCCAATTGGTTTCTCGGGCAGCTCCATATTTCCGAAGGCGATTACCCTGCCGCGATCTCGGCGTTCGCGACGGCCGCGGAATCCCCAGACGGGTTCAGCCGGATGGTAGCGGATCTAGCCAGCGCTTATGCTTTGAACGGTCAGAGGGATGAGGCTGAGGAGTTCTTAGCAGAGCTGGAGACCAGGAGCGTCTCTGCGTATGAATACGCCGTTGTACATGCCGCCATGGGCGAATCCGATCAGGCGATCCGCCGACTTCAGGAGGCCATCGAAGACGACCAGACCTGGCAAGTCGTCAACATGGGGATCGATCCCATGCTGGAGCCCCATGGCACGAGCGGACCAGGTCCTTCCTCAGGGGCTGAACGCCCTCAGGGCGGACTTGGGCGAAGGCTCTCGCGTTGCAATCATCAGCCTCGGGCCGGGAGACGGGGCATTCGATGCCCGGATCGTCGAGGAGTTGATGGATCAGGTCGAGGTGGACTCATACTGCGGGCTGGACTTCTCGTTCGAGTTGCTCCGTCAAGCCGTACATCGAGTCTCAGAGGCTGTCGGCACAAATGGGCAATTCCCAATCAGGGCAATCTGCGGGGATTTCACAGATGCGAGCACGTATGCGTCCTCTGAGCGTTCTTCGGACCTGGTAAGGCTCTTCGCCCTCACCGGGTTCACACTCGGGAACTATTCCGAACAGGACCTCGTGGGGCAGATCAAGCTGATGATGGATGAGGGCGACTACCTTTTCCTCGATGCCCGACTGCACGGGTTCGGTACTGACCTGGATCGAGTCACGGATCCCGGCAGCCGGCCTGAATCGATGGTATCGAGCTACGACTTGCCTAGTGTGCGTCGGTTCGTCTTTGGGCCCGCTGAGGTAGCGACTCATGCGACTGCGGACGATGTCGAGATCGACTTCGAGATCGTCCGCCGACGAACCTCGGTCCCAAATGCCCTCAACATGCTTATCCACTGCCGCGACCTCCACACAACGATGCGGCTGACAGGCCAACCGGTACGGCGGAGCCGCCTCGACCTGGCCTCCACAACGTCGTACAACCTCCCCGATCTGAGTTCCTGGTTTGAGGAGCAGGGGTTCTCGACTGTGTGGCAGGCGGCGAACGGCGACATCGCGTTCTTTCTCCTGAGACGGAACTAGAGGGCCTCGCACTCCAGCAGCTGCAGCCGGATCAGAGCGATTGATCGGCGGGATTCGCAACTTTCTTCCTGGCGTTCCCGCTGTGAACTTTCCTTGGCCGGTGCAACATGCAACTGAGAATTCTGACAACCGCCGACGTCCGCCTCTGCATCGAAATGCGGGGGGCGATCGAGGCTATGAAGACGGCGTTCGCACAGCTCTCTTCCGGCGAGGCCGTGATCCCAGATCGTGTATCTATCGCTTCGGGTGAGGGGCGTGTCAGCCTGTTCATGCCGGGATACCTTCCGCGGGAAGACCAACTCGCCGCCAAGGTTGTTTCCGTGTTCGGAGACAACCCGAGCCGCGGCCTCCCGGTGATTCAGGGGGTTGTGCTCGTGCTCGACAGCGCAACTGGCTCACCGGTGGCCCTCATGGATGGGACCCACCTCACGGCGCTTCGGACCGGTGCGGCGAGCGGGTTGGCGACGCACCTTCTCGCTGTACCTGGGGCGTCCGTGCTCACAGTGTTTGGTGCAGGGCCGCAAGCCCGAACGCAGGTGGAGGCGATCCGCGCCGTGCGGCCCATTCGCGAGATCCGGCTCGTCTCTCGCTCCACGGCCAGCGCCGAGGTAATGGCCGAAGAACTGCAGGGCGTCGACGTGCGCGTCATGGACGATCCGGGACATGCCGTACGAGGCGCCGAGGTTATTGTCACCGCGACCGACAGTCGCGAACCGGTTTTTCCCGGCCTGGCGACCGATGCGGGTGTACACGTCAACGCGGTAGGGGCCTTTACCCCGATGATGAGGGAGGTGGACGCCGATTTCGTGGCTCGGGCGAAGGTCGTTGTGGATGCCCGGGCCACTGTGATGTCCGAGGCGGGAGACCTTATACAGGCCATAGGCGAAGGGGCGTTCTCGTTCGACGACATCCATGCAGAGCTCGGGGAAGTGGTGGCCGGCGCTGCTCCGGGGCGAGAGAGCTCGGAGGAGGTCACGTTGTTCAAGTCGGTTGGAAACGCAGCGCAGGACGTGGCCATCGCGTGTAGAGTGCTCATGGAGGCCGAACGGGCGGATGTGGGCAGGGTCATCGAACTGGCCTGAGGTTGCGTCTTCCTCACCTGTGGGCCATACGGGGCCTACATTGGCCGCTGCCCACCCTGATGTCCTCCTAAAGGGACTCAAGTGACCCAAGGCGACGAAAAAGAACTCGGCGAGATCGCCCGCTCGATCGAAGCGCTCTTCGCCAGAGAAGAGGTGGTTCAAAGTACCGAGGCCGTGGCGTCCGGAGGAGCAGCCCGGGCCCATCCCCATGTCGCGACTGCGCTTGGGCTCGAGGGGGAGCTGGACGCCGCCACCGAGCCGGATCTAAAGCCTGCACTCGGCGATACGTCCGAGGCGGACCCCGGCGCCCCCGCCGATGTAGAGGACCGGGAAGGGACGCCCATCGAAGTCGAGCCCGAGGCAGACCCCGTCACCGCCGCCGATGTAGAGGACCGGGAAGAGACGCCCATCGAAGCCGAGCTCGAGGCGGACCCCGTCACCCCGGCCGATGTAGAGGACCGGGAAGGGACGCCCATCGAAGCCGAGCCCGAGGTGGACCCCGTCACCGCCGCCGATGTAGAGGACCGGGAAGGGACGCCCATCGAAGCCGAGCCCGAGGTGGACCCCGTCACCCCGGCCGATGTAGAGGACCGGGAAGGGACGCCCATCGAAGCTGAGCCCGAGCTGAGTGAAACAGGGCAGGCACTGAGTGAAGCGACGTCCCAATACCTCGAGGCGCCGACTCACGTGCGGGGAGGGGCGCAGCGCGTACTGCGCTCAGCCGTCGAAGCGTCGCGTTCGGCGGGCGCCTTCGGCGAGATCGCTTCGAGTGTGAATACCTTGTTTCTCCGAGGTGCCGGGGATTCAGGCGTTTGGGCCTTGGCTGAAGAGTTTGTCGATGAGGATGTGATGCCCCAGATGGTGGTCCAGCTCGGGCGCGTTCGGGACGAGGAGGAGCGCGCGGTGTTCATTCAAGCCTATGAGAGGCTCGGCGACCCTGCCGCGGACGCGATCGCCGACGCCCTCACCGACACGGAAGATCGTTCGGCGCGCAAGACGTATGTGACGGCGCTCGGGGCCTTCGACACAGCTGGAGCACATGCGGTCGAGAAGATGTTGGAGGACTCCCGTTGGTTCGTCGTCCGTAATGGCGTTTCTGTGCTGGGAGTGGTGGGTGAACCGAGTGCGATCGAGCATCTGACGGGCAGCTTGGCGCACCCACACGCTAAGGTTCGGCGAGAGACGGTCCGGTCACTCGCCAAAATCGGCGGTGAGAATGCGGGATTGTTGGTATCGAGCATGCTTGGAGATTCCGATGCAATAGTTCGGGCCGCGGCCGCCCGAGCGATTTCCGTGCTCAAGGTGGAGCGAGGGTATAAGCAACTCCTGGAGATCCTCAAGAAGGGCGACGAGGAGGTAGTGATCGAGCACGTCCTTCGAGCGCTCGGCGCGTTGGGCGACCCATCGGCCGTGTCGGCGATCGAGAAGCAGGTGAAGCGCTCCATCTTCTCGCGTCCGCCGAAGGGAGTGCGCCTCGCTGGCCTTGCGGCGTTGGCCGCCATAGGCACGCCCCATGCCATGAGCGTGGTCAAGAAGGCCAGGACCGACAAGGATCCGGAGATCAGCTCGGTCGCTGTCAAGCTCCTCTCAGGAAAGTAAGAGCTTTCGCGCGGCTCGCCCCACTCCTTCAACAGGCGTCTAGACGGTTCCCAGTAGGCGCCCGAGCGTACGCAGCAACTTCGCGCCCTCGCTGATCTCCTTGCGCATGGAGGCCAGCCGCCCCCCCTGCTTCGAGTGATCCAAAAGCGCCGTGATCGTGGTGTCGACCCGCTTGTTGTCGGGGAACGCCGCCTCCATCCGGAGCGTCTCGGTGTATGGGATCAAGCGATCGTTGCGCCCGTGAATGAGTTGGACGGGGGTCGCGACACGGTTCAGGAAGGGGAGCGGGTCCAAGAGGGGAGCGGCCTCCATGGCGGCGCGGGTCAACAACGGCGTGATCCGCTCCGCTTCGGTCTCAGCCGGCTCGCGGTCTGACGGAGGGGCGAACAGATCGAAGATCTCTCTGCGGTCCTCCGACAGCTGTTCCCGAAGCTGCTCCTTGAGCGTGTCGTAGGAAGGGTCCCACGCCCGGATCCGTCGTTCACCGGCTTCGACAGCGAGGCGCCACAGGGCGTCGGAGACGTCTTTGGCGTTCTGATATTCGGGGATCGAAGTGAGGTGGTTCCCCCCCATGATCCACCGCCCATATGGGTCAGGCCGAAGACGATGTGTGGCATCACCCCATTCAAAACGGCCGGTCATCTGAAACCGGACCATGCTCTCTATGTCACAATAACCCCCGAACCCGATAACGCCCGCCAACTGGTCCGAAACGTCTTGGTGAGCGGCCGCGATCATCACTTGCGGCGCACCGAAGGAAAAGCCGATCAGCCCATAGGGCCCGTCCGAGGTGCTTGGCAGCGACCGGAGGCCATCGAGCGCGGCGCAAACCGTCGGGAGGGTTCGTTCGGGCTCCAGCCGTAGGTCGACCCACTCGGGAACCTGGGGCACGAGAACGGCAGCCTTGGACGACGCGAGGGCGCGAACAAAACGCAGCAGGGTCGGGTGGAAGCGCCCGGGTCGGGTAACCCCATGTAGAACGACCCATCCCGGCAGGTTCCGGCCTCCCCCGCTCGGCAGAGTGACCGAGGCCGGAACTTCGCGATCCCCTCTGGGCAAGACCGTTTCGTACTCCTCTACGGCCGACCTGCCCGTGATCCAACTCCCGACGGCTCGGGTGGTTCTCAACACCGTGGTCATGGAGGAAGAAGCTATTGGTGGGGTGGCCGAGACCGCCAGGCGTTATATTCGGGCCTGTCCCGAAAGAAGGGCCGCGATGGGTTCCTGAGGCGGCCGCAGCGGGCCTTCTGGCGGAAGTCTGAGCCAAAAAAAATTCTTGCAAAGGTAGCATGACCGAATACCGACCACCGTACCGGGAAGGGGCGCTGCTGGGGCTGGCCATCTTCGGCCTTTACGTCCTGACGTTGGCGCCCACCACCGCTTGGTGGGACGCGAGCGAGTACATCACAACCGGGCACCTGCTGGGTATTCCTCACCCGCCCGGGAATCCTCTTTTCGTCAGTATTGCGCGGGTATGGAGCCTCTTGCTGGCCCCATTGGGTTTGCCCGTAGCGGTGCGGATCAACCTCCTGGCCGCCGCCACGAGTTCGGTGGCTACGTTTTTCTTCTTTCTGGTTGGACACCGGGTCTTGTCCACCGCGATCGAGAAGCGATGGATGCTCACGGTCGGCGCCGCATGCGGCGCAGTGATGGGGGCGACTGCCTACACCGTCTGGAACCAATCCACCGCGAACGAAAAGGTCTACACGGTGAGTGTGGCGGTGATCGCTGCCGTATCGTGGCTCGCACTGAGATGGTATGACCGGCGGGGAGAGCCAGCGGGCGTCCGGGCCCTCCTGCTCGCCCTCTACCTCATGGTTTTGGGGGCGAGCAATCATCTCATGTCCGTACTCCCTGCTCCAGCTCTGGGTTTGTTCGTATTGCTGGCCGGCCCGGCTGTGTTGCTGACGCGGCGTTTTTGGGTGCGAGCTATTCCCCTGGTGGTGCTCGGAATTTCGTTCAATTTCTTCCTTCCGATTCGCGCGGCTCAGGACCCGATCATCAATGAAGGGAACCCAGTCTGCGAATCGGCGGCAAGTGCCGTGGTCGCGGTCTATACCAACGGTAAAGCTGGGTGCCCGGCATTGGCCCAGTCACTCTCACGCGCACAGTACGCCAAGCCCCCACTCATGGACCGGCAGGCGCCGCTCGGGCATCAGTTTCTCAACTATTTTCAGTATTTCGATTGGCAGTGGGCCCGCGGCGCCGATTTGAGCGAAGTGCCCATGGGAGCCCGCCTACCGGCCACCATGCTGTTCGTGGCAATGGGTTTCATGGGCCTGCTCGTGTCGTGGCGCGCCGACCGGATGATTTTCACGTACCTAGCCGTCCTGACGCTCACACTCACGGTGGGCCTGGTCGTCTACCTCAACTTCGAGTACGGTTTTTCGTTGGCACGAGACATTGCCGACCCTACCGCCCACGAGGTTCGTGAGAGGGATTATTTCTTTGTGGCGAGCTTCATCTTCTGGGGCAATCTGGCCGGGATCGGTCTGGCCGGGTTCTGGTCGGCCCTCTCGGAACACTGGGGCGGGGGTGCCGCCTACCGCAGGGCGATGCCGGTCCTCTTGATCACCTTCATTCCGATGGCCTACAACTGGGAATGGGCGAGCCGGGCGGATGACTACGCCACGATCGACTGGGCCTACGACCTGCTCATGAGTGTGGAGCCGTACGGGATCCTCTTTACCAATGGGGACAATGACACCTTCCCTCTCTGGTATGCTCAAGAGATTGAAGGGGTGCGCAAGGATGTGACCGTCATCGTCCTCCAATACCTCCACACGGGCTGGTACCCACTGCAAATCAGGGACCAGACCGAGCCCGGCCGGCAGAGGCCGTTCGACGACCAATTCGCCGCGGGAATCTATTCGACCAACACTCCACTCCCGGATCAATCGGTCTCCCTGGCAACGGATGAGGTCTTGAATGACGTAAGAGCGGGCGCACTCCCAGCGGATCTCAGCTTGTCGCTCGATAGCGTGGTGGTCACCTACCCGTCGGGGTTCTACCTGGATCGTGCGGTCCGGATCGCCCTCAGCATGATCAACGACTCGGCCGGACGGAGACCGATCTACTTCGCCAGTTCCGCAGGGCTCCTGCGATCGCTCGGCCTGGACCCTTGGGGAGTCCGGCATGGCATCGCGACCAAGCTCGTGATGCGGAATCTCGACGAAGACGCCCCCGATGGCTGGGTCGAGGGGAGCGAGCGTATGCGGGGAGAGTGGTTCGATTTGGAGCGGAATATGACGTTGGTGCGCGATGTGTATCGTTACGGGGGACTCAAGGACCGCGAGCTCTGGCAGGATCGAAGCACCCTCAGTATCCCGACCCAGTTTCAGTTTTTGTTTGCCCAGTTGGCGGATGTCGCAGCTATCGAGGCCCGGCCCATCGAGGAGATCGCCGCACTTGCCGACGCCGCCGCCTCGATGCGGGTGACGGCGCTGGGGGGCGCCCGGTATCTCGAGCGGCCGTGACGGCGGTAGCTCACCTGCCCTGAGCCTCCCCGGGCTTCCGGTTCGGGGAACCCGGGTCTGGCGCGGGGGTGCAATCCGGTCGAGAAACCGAGCCCGTTATCCCGGAGAGAGCCGACGTTGGCCGAGCGCGAAACACCCGAGCTGAAGTCTCCCGAGCTCAGTAGGTATGCGAGGCATCTGTCCTTGCCCGAGGTCGGCAAAGAGGGACAGCTGCGCCTCAAGGCTTCGCGGGTGCTGGTCGTGGGCGCCGGAGGACTCGGCTCGCCCCTCGCGCTCTATCTCGCCGCGGCTGGGATCGGCACACTGGGCCTCGTCGACTTCGACGAGGTCGACGCCACCAACTTGCAACGGCAGATTCTTCACGGCACCAAAGACGTAGGGCGGCCAAAGCTGGATTCGGCCAAGGAACGCTTGGCTGATGTGAACCCGAACGTGTCGGTTGTAATGCACGACGTCCGGTTAGACTCCAGCAATGCGCTGGAGATCTTGGGCCCGTACGACATCGTGGCCGACGGAACCGACAACTTCCCCACGCGGTACCTCGTCAACGACGCCTGTGTGCTCCTGGGAAAGCCGAATGTCTACGGATCGGTCTTCCGTTGGGAGGGGCAGGCGTCGGTGTTCGGGAGCGACGGGGGACCGTGTTACCGGTGTCTCTTTCAGGAGCCGCCCCCCGCGGGCTTGGTCCCGAACTGTGCGGAGGCTGGTGTGCTCGGCGTCTTGCCGGGGATTATCGGTTCGATTCAGGCCCTTGAAGTGATCAAGCTCCTGCTTGGACAAGGACACACGCTCAGCGGACGGTTGCTGATCTTCGACGCGCTGGAGATGAGTTGGAGAGAGATGGCGGTCGCCAGGAACACGAACTGCCCGGTTTGTGGCGATGAGCCGACTCAAACCGGGCTCATCGACTATGAAGATTTCTGTGGGCTGAAGGCGCCCACTGCAGGAAAGGAGGAGGAAATGGTGACCCCTTTCGGTGAGGTCGGGGCCGTCGAGCTCAACGAGCGCTTGGCGTCTGCGGAGCCCCCGTTTCTGTTAGATGTTCGGCAACCACACGAGTGGGACATCGTGAACCTGGAGACGGACGGGGCGGTCATGATTCCGCTCGCCGAACTTCAGGACCGTCTCGGGGAGCTTCCCACGGACCGAGAGATCGTTGTGTACTGCCGGACTGGAGCCCGCAGCGCAAACGCGGCTCACATGCTGGTGGAGGAGGGCTTTTCCGGCGTGTTCAACTTCGTGGGGGGGATCCACGCGTGGGTCGACGAAATCGACCCGAGCCTGCCCAAGTACTGACCGATCCGAAGCGGCCTCGGATCGTCGTGATCGGGGCGGGGTTCGGGGGGCTTTGGGCCGTGCGGCGGTTCGTCTCATCTGGGCTCGGGGTGACCCTGATCGACCGGAACAACTACCACACGTTTTTCCCTCTCCTGTACCAGGTCACCGCGGCCGAATTGGGACCGAGCGAGATCGCCTATCCGATCCGCAGTCTCTTCAGGAGGCATCCCCTCGTCGACTTTCGACGAGCCAAAGTCCATGGTATCGATCTCGACGCCCGGATCGTCAAGGCCGATGGGACTCGCCTGGAGTACGACTACCTGGTGATGGCACCAGGGAGTGTGCCGAACTACTTCGGGGTGGAGGGGGCGGCGCGTCATGCGTTCCCCCTTCGTACGATGGATGACGCGGTTCCACTCCGCTACCACGTGTTGGACTGCTTCGAGCGGGCGGCCCAGACGGCGGACGTTTCCACGCGGAAATCTCTACTCCGCTTCGTGATCGTGGGTGGCGGGGCCACGGGCGTCGAGTATGCCGGGGCGCTCGCGGAGTTGATTTACGGACCGCTCCTGAATGACTTTGGTAGCATCGTGCGAGATGAGGTGGACATACGGCTCCTAGAAGGCGGCGATAAGCTTCTAGCGGGCATGCCCCCGCGCCTGCAGGACTACGCCCGGGTTCGCCTCGAAGGGCGGGGCGTGCAGGTTCTCACAGAATCAGAGGTCGTGGAGGTGCTGTCCGACCGTGTGATGAGCCGCGTCACCGATGATACCACGCGACACGACGCCGCTACTGCGGTGAAGGGGAATCCTGGTGATACCCCCACCCACACCGTGGTTTGGGCCGCAGGTGTCCAGGGCGATCCGGTGGTGGGCCGCTGGGGGCTGCCGGTCGGTCCGGCCGGCCGCGTGCCGGTGGAACCTACGCTTCAGGTGCCTGGACGTCCGGAGGTCTTCGTCGTGGGCGACCTCGCTTACCTGGAGACAGACGGGCAGGCGCTCCCGCAGGTCGCCCAGGTCGCTCTTCAGCAGGGGAGCCTGGCGGCCGAAAACGTGATCCGCATGATCGGCGGGCACACGCCCGCAGACTTTGCCTACAAAGATCTGGGCATGTTGGCGGTGATCGGCCGAAACGCCGCGGTGGCGCACGTGTGGGGGCGGTCATTCACCGGTTTCGCGGCCTGGACTCTGTGGCTGGTCGTTCACGTCGCCAAGCTCATTGGCTTTCGTAATCGTGCGCTCGTGCTTGTGAACTGGGCCTGGAACTACGTGTTCTATCGGCGGGCGGTGCGCTTGATTCTGCCGGATGCCACCAGGGAAGCCCGCACACACGAGCCCCCGATGTCTCCTAGAAGCTGACCAGATCGAGGATGGCCGCGAGTACGTCAGAGGGCTGGGGAAGGATCTCGTCTTCCAGCTGCGGCGCATACGCGACCCAGGTGTCCAGCGACGCTACTCGACGCACGGGCCCGTCCAGCCAGGGAAAGAGTTCGTCCGCGATGAGAGCGGCGATCTCCGAGCCGATCCCCCAAGACAACGAATCTTCGTGCGTAATGAGGACCTTGTTCGTTCTCTTCACGGAGTGAGCCACGGTGTCCATGTCGAGGGGCGAAAGTGTCCTCAAGTCGATGACCTCGCACTCGATTCCATGTTGTTCAGATGCGATCTTCGCGGCGTCCATGGAGCGTTTGACCAGCGCGCCACAGGTCACGACGGTGAGGTCCGATCCTTCCCTGATCCTGTTCGCTTTGCCCAGAGGGATCATGAAGTCCTTCCCCGGATACAGGCCCTTATTGTGAACCTGCCGATATAGGTGCTTGTGCTCGAGGAAGATGACCGGGTCATCACAGCGGATGGCGGTTCTCAGAAGTCCGTTCGCCTCCAACGCGCTCGAGGGAAGCACGACTCGAAGACCCGGTGTATGAGTAAACAGTGTCTCCCCCGTCTGAGAGTGAAAGGGTCCTCCCCCCCTCAGGTAGCCGCCGTACGGGACCCTGATCACGACTGGTGCGGAATACCGCCCATGGGAGCGATAGCGGATGGTGGCCAGCTCGTTTCGAATTTGCTGGAACGCTGGCCAGATGTAGTCGAAGAACTGGATTTCGACTACCGGCCGGAGGCCTCGCTGAGCCATGCCGATGGCCCGCCCGACGATGTTGGCTTCGGCTAGAGGCGCGTTGAAAACCCGGCTCCCACCGAATCGCCGCTGGAGCCCCTGCGTGACTTTGAACACTCCCCCCTTACCCTTCACCTCTTCGAGCGCTGCCTCCCGAGACACGTCGGCGATGTCCTGCCCGAAGAGGATCATGCGGGGATCCCGCTCCATTTCATCCCGAAGACATGCGTTGAGCAAATCGACCATCGTGAGGGCGCGCTCGTCCCCGAATTCCGGCGAGTCCTCGGTGTCGAAGGATGGCGAGGTCGGATCGACCTCTTCGGAGTAGAGGTGGAGCAGAGCCGTCTCAGGCTCAGGCTGTGGGCGGGAGCTCGCTTCGACTGCGGCCGCCGCGACCTCGGTCTCGATCTCTTCTTCCAGGCTGTCGAGCTCCTCTGCGGTCGCCGCGCCGCGCTCCACCAGGAGATTCCGGGTCCGGAGGAGCGGGTCCCTGGTAGCCGCTTCTTTTAGCTCGGCGGCGGCCCGGTAGATCCGCTCGTCATCGGACAATGAATGGGAATAGGGACGTATCGTATGAGAGTGCACGAGGGCCGGGCCCCTTCTCAGCCGGCAGTGTCGGACGGCCTTGCCCGTCGCCTGGTGGCTGTCCAGCACGTCGGTGCCGTCGCACTCGATGATGAAGAGGTCGGGGAAACCGGATACGAGCTTGGAGATGCTTCCTCCCGCCGTGTTGACCTCGACCGGCACGGAGATCGCATATTCGTTGTCCTCGATGAGGAAAATCACGGGAAGCTTGAGATTGCACGCCGTGTTGAGGGCCTCCCAGAACTCACCCTCCGACGTCGCTCCCTCGCCGGAACAGACGAGGACCACCTCGTCCTCCTCGAAGTCATCGATCCTGCCCCGTAGCTGGGGGATGAGCGAGATTCGGTATCCCGCCTCCGCGGCGCCGACCGCCTGAATGAACTGTGTCCCCGTGGGGGAGGACAACGTCACGATGTGAATCCCCGGATCCGAGAAGTGGGAGGGCATCTGCCGGCCGGCGCTGTTCGGATCGTCGCTGGCCCCGATCGCGCCGAGAAGGTGGTCCAAGGGGGTCTGCCCCAACGCCAGCACCAGCGCCCGATCCCGGTAGTAAGGGTGGAACCAGTCGTATCCAGGCCTCAAGTGGTCGGCCATCGCCACCTGCACCGCCTCGTGGCCAGCACAGGAGATCTGGAAGAAGGTCTTGTTCTGACGGTTTAGGCTGATTTCCCGGTCATCCACCCGCCGGGAGGTGACCATCGTTCGGTACGCCTCGAGGAGCCACTCGGAGGATGGACCCTCCGGGTCCCGAGTTCGGGTGATCTCTTGCTCCTTGGTTGCCATCTATTCCGAGTGGGGTTGGGGTCCGAGGGGCGTGGCCTTAAACATAGTAAAACCTACGTCCGACAGGAGCACTACCCTCCTACACCGAGTTGCTCCGCCAATGCGCTGGCGTCGAAGACGGGCGCCTTGCACGCATAGCGCTCACAAACGTAGGCGGCCGGCACCGTACCACGATCGCGCCCCTCGATTACAGGCAGCCTGTGGGGGAGGCCCTCGCCCGGAGCGGTGCCCGCGATGGTTCGGTTCGGAAGGTACGGGCGCAATGCCGCTTGGAGCAGCTCGAGCGTGCGGGAATCGTCGCGCGGGCCCACAATGGCGATCTCCACGGGGTCGGCCACAGTCCGGTCGAGCCCTCCGAGCAAGCGGCCAAACGCTCCGGGGAAGCGGGCCATGAGTCCGGCCTCTCGATCGAGGACTCGATCGGCGATGTTCCGATGGTGCTCCTCTCCGAAAAGGTGCGCGCTCCGAATCAGAAGCTCGACGGCCAGGGAATTTCCGGACGGAGTGGCGTTGTCCATGAGGTCCCGCGCCCGGACGGCCAGCACCTCGCCGTCCTTGGGGCCGTCATGGAAGATGCCGTCCGTGTCGTCCCAAAAGAGATCGACGACGCGCTCGGTAATCCACGCGGCCTCGTCCAGCCACCGAGGCTCGAGCGTCGCCTCATACACGCTGAGGATCGCATTGCCCACCCCGGCGTAGTCCTCCAGGAAAGCATCGATCCGTGCCCTGCCGTCTTTGTACGATCGCCGGAGCCGCCCATCCTCACGCATGCTCCCTAGCAGAAAATCGAGCCCGCTCACGGCTGCCTCACGAAATCGCGGCTGATTCAACGCACCACCCGCCTCGGCCAGCGCTCGGATCGCCATTCCGTTCCAGCTCGCGAGGATCTTCTCGTCGCGGAAAGGCGCCTCTCGAAGTTTTCGGGCCTCCAACAGGATATGCTTCGCCCCCTGAAGCAGCTCTCGCAAAGGCTCGAGGCTCATACCCTCCCGCTTGGCGACCGCTCCGAGGTCGTGGGCCAGGTGGAGGATGTTGCTATTCTCGAAGTTGCCCTCCTCACTGACGTCGTAACAGCGCATGAAAAGATCGGCCACCTCCTTGTCGAGCAGCGCGCTGACCTCAGAGGGCGTCCAGACATAAAACGTCCCCTCCTCCCCCTCTGAATCTGCATCCAACGCCGAGTAGAATCCCCCCTCGGGCGCGCGCATGTCCGTGAGAAGGTGGTCCAGCGTGCCTTCGGCAACCCTCCGGAGCTCGGGATCGCCGGTGACCTGATGGGCGTTCAGGTACAACCGTCCGAGCAGGGCGTTGTCATACAGCATTTTCTCGAAATGGGGAACCAGCCAGCGGGCGTCAACGGAGTATCGGTGGAAGCCACCTGCCAGTTGATCGTGGATCCCGCCGCGGGCCATCGCGCCAAGCGTTCGCGTGACCATTTCCAACGCCTCGGGGTCGCCGGTGCGCGAATGCACCCGGAGGGCGAACTCCAGCGTCACCGGCTGTGGAAATTTGGGTGCCCCACCGAACCCGCCGTAGCGGGGGTCGAAACGCGACGCGAGGAAGCCGAACGCGTGATCGAGCAGAGCAGCGCCGGCGATCGTTTCGCCTTCCTTCGTTACCGGCCCTTCCGCCCGCTCCGCCGAGCTCTTTTCCAGCAGCCCCTTCAACTCCCCGGCATTTTGGACGATCTCCTCCCTCCGCTCGCCATAGGCGCCCCGGATCGACTCGAGGATTTGGCGAAAGGAGGGCATATTTGGCCGGGGCTCGGGCGGAAAGTACGTCCCTCCGAAGAAGGGCTCTCCATCCGACGTGAGGAACGCCGTGAGCGGCCATCCCCCCTGTCCGGTCATGGCCTGGACGGCCTTCATGTAGATAGAGTCGATGTCGGGACGCTCCTCACGGTCCACCTTGATGTTGACGAAGGACTCGTTCATCAGCTCGGCGGTGGTCGAGTCCTCGAACGATTCCCGCTCCATGACGTGGCACCAATGGCAGGCGGAGTAACCGATCGACAGCAGGACCGGGACATCTCTGCGCCGGGCCTCGTCGAACGCTTCGGCGCCCCAGGGGCGCCAGTCGACGGGGTTTTCGGCGTGCTGGAGCAGGTAGGGACTGGACTCTTCAGCTAAGCGATTCGACACTAATTTTCTCCCTGGCGATCGAACTCAGTATCATAACTCGGGCGGTTCGCGGGGACCAATGAGGAGGTCTTTCGGGTGAAAATGCGGATCCAATATCATTGAATTGCCTTGGGGCGGGGGCTAAATTCTTACCGCACATATATTTTGGGGGCTCTGCCCGGGAACCAACTGTGAGAAACGGTTTGGGATCGTTTTACGTAAGGTTGGCGAGAGTCGCCATCCGACGGCCGTGGCTCATTCCCGCCATGTTGGGGGCGACGTGGGCGTTCAGGTCGAACCGGTGGTACCGAAGACCGCCCTTTTTACCCTTACCGTCCAAGGCCTATATGAGATGGCGTATGGAGACGGCGTACGGACAAGACATCACGGACGTACCCTCGGGGGATCTAGAGCGTTACCTCCGGTGGGGGTCCGACATGCGTAGGCGCATGAAGGAACGTGGAAAGTGGTAACCAGGCTCATACTGCTGATCATCCTCGGCTTCGCGGCCGCGTTGTATTTTCCCGACAGCCGTCAGATGATGATCGACCTAACCATGCCCGTGATTCATCCCATGCTCGTCGGTTCGGCCGAGCGGGAAATGGATGCGTTGTCTCGAGCCGTGCGAAGGGAGGCCCGCGAGACGTACCAGCTTCCTCAGATACGCAGTTGGGATGCGTGGCTGGTGGCCAACTTCACCGATGATGGCGCGACCGATCCGTGGGGCAAAACCTATTCTTACCGGGTTTGGCCCGATTCCTTCGCGATTCGATCGGATGGTCCAGATGGCGAGAGGGGAAACGGCGACGACCTCCGCACTTCTTGGCGCCGTCCTTTCTAGTATCCCCAACCCTCGATCGAGCCGAGCGCCGGCGCGCACATGATTGAGTGGATCGGCGCGAATATCGAGGTATACGGGCCGTGGCTGGTGGGTGGGATGGCGATGTTCGAAACCGCCCTGATCATAGGGCTGGTCCTACCCACTGAGCCCACCCTCATCGTGGCGACCGCCTTCGCCCTTCAAGGGCACTTCAGTTTCGGAGCTGTTGCTGGCGCGGCGGTTCTGGGTGCGGCGTTGGGCGATTCGGTCGGATTCATGGTTGGGCGCTGGGGAGGTCGCCGCGTACTCCGTGGCAGTGGCCGGGTCGCCCGGCTGGCCCGCAGACACCAGGACCGTGCCCTCGATCTCTTCGAGAAACACTCCGGATTTTCGGTGAGTTTGGCTCGAATGGTGCCGTTTGTGCGCACCCTCATGCCGCTCGTCGCCGGTTCTACGTCGGTGGCGTATCGGCGTTTCCTGGCCTACGATCTCCTCGGGATCGCGGGGTGGGCGTTCGTCGGCTTGGGAATCGCCTACGCCGCTGCTCGTGGCTGGCAGATCGGAGTCGGAGCGATGGGCATGGGGTGGGCGACCATCGCAG
Source organism: Longimicrobiales bacterium (assembly GCA_965248195.1). GTDB lineage: Bacteria > Gemmatimonadota > Gemmatimonadetes > Longimicrobiales > Gaopeijiaceae > UBA822. Next base: position 766,318 of record CBDFIQ010000002.1, read on the forward strand.
GCGCAGCGCTCATCGCAGTGTTCCTGGGCATCAAGGGGCTTCTCCTCAAGGCCTCCGGCGTGGGGGATACCGTATCCGTGGGACTGACCGGGAACATCGCTGCCGGTAAGTCGACCGTATCCGCTTTTTGGAAAGACGCTGGCGTTCCGGTTGCAAGCGCCGATGAGCTGGCGCGCGTCGTGGTCGAGCCGGGCTCCCCTGGTCTCTCCGCCGTGGTCGATGCCTTCGGCGAAAACATTCTGGAAGCCGATGGTTCATTGAACCGGGGCGCGCTTTCGTCTGTCGTTTTCCAGGACGAGGAGGCCCGGCACCGGCTGGAGGCCATCCTTCACCCCCGCATCCGGGTCCTCCGGGACCGGTGGATGCGCAAGCGCATCGCCGGCCAGGAGGCGATCTGCGTATCGGAAATCCCGCTACTGTTCGAGGTCGGGCTCGAAGGCGATTTCGACGCCACGGTCGTCGTTGATGCGTCCGAGAGCATTCGGTTCGACCGCCTCCGTGAGACGCGGGGACTCAGTGCCGAGAAGGCCCAGACCATTATGGAAGCCCAGATGGATCCGGCAATCAAGCGGGCACGGGCCACGCATCTACTCATCAATGATGGGGCCCTCCCGGCGCTGGAGGACCGATCCCTGGAGGTGCTCGACGACCTACGGAGGAATGCAGTGGTGCGATCCCAGCCAAAGGAGGGTCGCCTGCGGATCGACATGCACATGCATACACAAGCCTCCTTCGACTGTCTGTCAGACCCGCGGCGCGTGATGGCTGCCGCAGTTGCCAGAGGGATCCAGCGCATCGCGATCACGGATCACAACCGTGTCACCACGGCGTTGGAGATGGCGGATGCGTACCCGGACTCGGTGATCCCCGGTGAGGAGGTCAAGACGAAAGAGGGTATCGACGTCATCGGGCTGTACATCGAGGAGGAGATCCCGAAGGGAACGCCCGCCAGGGAAGTATGCCGCAGGGTGAAGGACCAGGGAGGGCTCGTTTACTTGCCGCACCCCTATGCGCGGGGAAAGGGGGCGGCCGGCCGGTACGCGGAGGAGCTCGCCCCACTAGTGGACATCATCGAGGTCTTCAACGCGAGGCTACATCCGGGGCACCTCAATGAGCCTGGAGAGGAGCTGGCCGCTCGCTGGTCCAAGCCGAGGGGTGCGGGCTCCGACGCCCATATGCTGGGTGAAGTAGCGGGTGCATGGGTGGAGGTTGGCCAACACCCCAACGAACCCACGGCCCTTCTCGCGGCGCTTGAACATGCGCAGGTCCGTGGGGTCACAACGCCATGGGCGGTCCATCTCGCCTCGACCTGGGCAAAGGTCAGGAAGCGTCTGCCGCGTGCGCCGGATTAGAGAAGGCTGTTGGAAGGCTGTTGAAGAAAGGGATGCATGACGTATCAAACGGCTGAGACCAGGTTCGAGACGATCGACGCCGTCCTGACGGCGTTGCGCGGCAAGGAAACAGCGGTTCTGACCACACATATCAACGGCGACGGCGATGGGTGTGGGTCTGAGATCGCGTTGGCGGCGTGGCTCCGGGAGCTGGGCACCGAGGCGTTCATCGTGAATCCGACACCGGTTCCGCGATCCTTCCAGTTCCTCATATCCGACGAATCGTGGGTCGTGGATTCGACGTCGGCGGAGGCGCAAGAACTCTGTGACGGCGCGGATGTCGCAGTCGTTCTGGACACTGGAGAGGTTCCTCTGATCGGAAGGGTGCGGCCGCTGATCGACGGTCTTCCGACCGTCGTGATCGATCATCATCCGCCAGGGGACCGGCCCATCGAGGGTGTGTCCTTGCGCGACGTCAACGCCTGCGCGACCGGTGAGCTCGTATTCGACCTCATCCATCGAGCCGGGGGGCCGTGGCCCGCGATCGGCGACCTTGCGATGTACGTGGCCATCATGACGGACACCGGCTCTTTTCGCTTCAGCAACACCACCCCGGCCAGCCTGCGGATCGCTGCCGAGCTGGTTGGCCGGGGGGTCAGTCCCGATGAAACCTACCGCCGCATCTACGGCGCCGTGCCGCGCCGCCGGTTTCATCTGCTCGAGAGATCCTTGGCGCTATTGGAGGTGGACGAGGAAGCGGGGGTCGCGTGGATGACTGTGCCCGCCGACCAGTTCGATGCCCTCGGCGCGATCGCGGACGACCTCGAGGGGATGGTCGACTACCCCCGCTCGGTCGAGGGTGTGGAAGTCGGGCTCCTCTTTCGCCAGATCCCCCGGAAGGGGATCAAGGTTTCTTTCCGCTCCAACGGCGCGGTGAACGTGAATGCCCTGGCGCGCCGGTTTGGTGGTGGAGGACACGTACGGGCGGCGGGGGCTCTCATCGAGGGTCAAATGGATCAAGTTCGCCGAGACGTGACCCACGCGACCCGAGAGGCTGTGGAGCTATGGCGGTCGGGGCAGTAGAATAACTCTGCTTGAGTGGAGACGGCCGAACCATGGAGATATGCTCGTGAAGGATGAAGGGGATCCCGGAGTGCCGGAGGCCATTCCCAGAACGCTTCAGATGATGGCGCGCCGCCTGGGCGAGCGTGAGATCGATCGGCTTTGGGTGTTCCCGCCTTTGATCGTCGGACGCAAGGAGCGCGGCCTGGTGGCTGCGAGTTGCTTTACCGAGGATGGTGCACGCCGGTTGTACACTGCGCTCTACTCCGCGGAACGCACAGGCACGAGCCTTTCGGTCGAGAACGGTATCGCCGAGGAGGGCCAGGCCCCGCCGGACCGTCTCCCCCGAGTGATGCGGGGCGTCGTGCGTAGAAGCGAGATCGACCTCGGGGAGCCGCGGATGGTCGAGATCGCCGGGGACCCGGCGAGGCTCAGGGCGTTGTTGGACGAATTCGACGTCGAGCTGTTGGAGCCCGTAGAGGCGTGAAGGCTCACCCAGACTCGGCTCCCTTCGTCCGGCTCTTCGGACGCTACCTGAGAGAGCAGGGACTGCCTGTCACCCACCAGAGGGAGGCGGTGGCGGAGGTCGTGTTTGGATCGGGCGAGCACCTCTCCGTGGACGAGATCGAAGGCGTCCTTAGGTCCGACGGTCACCGGATTGGCAAAGCGACGATCTATCGGGCTCTGGATCTGCTCGTACGAAGTAAGCTCGTGGCCGAGCTCGACTTCGGAGAGGGCTTCAAACGGTATGAACACCGGCTCTCGGCGGAGCCGATCCATGAGCATCTCATCTGCCTGAACTGTGGCGCCGTCATCGAGTTCCAGAGTGCCGAAGTGCACCGAATCGAGGCCATGGTCTCGGCACGCCACGGATTTCGGCCCACGCGCCACAAGCTCGAGATCTACGGTCTCTGCCGGGAGTGCACCGCGGCCGGCGTTGAAGTTTCGGCGCAGGGACTCATCTGCCCGATCGAGACCGTGTAGAGGGCCGGGGGAACCCGACGTAAGTCGTCTTTCGATGAGTTCCACTGAGAAACCCTCCGTCTCCCCCGCCAGGGGCGCCATGCAGCCGGCCCTCCTGGCCGATCTACCTCGGTCCACCGAAGGTGTTCTGGGCGGCCTGACGAAGGAAGCGCTAGAGCGAGCGACCGGGTCCGCGGAAATAAAGGGGAACTCGCTTCGCCTCCAGTTCGACGGGCCCGTCACGTTCGACGCCTGGCTGGAGGCCATCGCGGAGGCCAAGCGTTACGTCCACTTCGAGAACTACATCCTCCGGAACGATCCCGTGGGGCGGGCGTTCAGGGATGTCCTCGTGGAAAAGGCTCGCCAGGGGGTCGAGGTAAGGCTCCTGTATGATTGGGTGGGGTGCTGGGCGACGCCGCGGCGGTACTGGCGGCCGTTCCGCAGAGCAGGGGTCGAGGTGCGCGCTTTCAACCGCCCCTCCGCCCGCGATCCCTATGGCGTGTTCCAAAGGGATCACCGGAAGCTGGTGGTCGTGGACGGGGAGGTCGCGTTCGCCGGCGGGTTCTGCATTGGCCAGGAGTGGGCCGGCACCGGAGACGACCCCCCGTGGCGCGACACGGGCATCGAAATTCGGGGACCCGCCGTATCGGCGGCCAGTAGGGCGTTCGGCCGGATCTGGGACGTGATGGGCGAGCCCCTCCCGAGCGATTTTGCGAAGGAAGTAACGAGCCCCGCGGGAGATACGTCGGTTTGGCTCATCGAAGGCGAGCCGCGCCGAAGCCGTGTCCTTCGGACCGTGGCGCTGGTCGCGGCCATGGTACAGAAGCGCCTGTGGATCACTGACCCTTACTTCGTTGCACCCGGGGCTGTGGCCGAGGCCATGGTCGAGGCGGCTCAGTCCGGGGTCGACGTCCGGGTGCTCGTACCGGCCAACAACAACTGGCCCTTGGTCGGGACACTTTCGCGAGCGGGCTACCGGTACTTGCTCGAGCAGGGCGTGCGACTCTTCGAATGGCAAGGGGGGATGATTCACGCCAAGACCTCCGTCGCGGACGGACTTTGGTGCAGGGTGGGCTCGAGCAACCTCAATGCGTGGAGTCTTCTGGGGAACTGGGAGATCGACGTGGGCGTTTTGGATGCGTCGTTGGCGGGCCAGCTCGAGGGGATCTTTCTGGCCGACCTGGCGTCTTCTTCAGAAATCGTACTTCCGGGACGCCGCCCTAGGCCCGCGGTCGTACCGGTGGAGCCACTCCCGACGCTTCAGGGACTCCCGACAACGCCGTTGGAACCGGAGGGCAAGCTCACGGAGCGGTTGGAGGCGATGATGGATCGAGAAACGGTGTTGAGACCATGGCGGCTCGCCCAGTTGGTGCGGGCGGGTGTCTCATTCAGCGACGCATTGGCGGGCCACCGCACGCTGGGCCGAGAGGATCGGACGGTCCTGGGGACCGTGGCGATCATCGCGATCTCCTCCGCGGTGGTTGTGGGCTTTTTCCCGCTCGTGTTCGGCTGGGCGTTAGCTTTGGTGCTTGCCTGGCTCGGCATCGTGATGGGGTTTCGCGCTGTATGGCACCGTTTTCGTGCTCAGGACTCGAACCCGCCAGACTCAAAGGATGAAAAGGACTCGAGTAGAAGATGATTGAATCTGTCGGTCTCTTGGTCGCGTTGACGGCGGGGGTGCTGTCCTTCCTGTCGCCGTGCGTCCTCCCTTTGGTGCCCAGCTATCTGTCCTTCGTTACCGGCATGAGCCTGGAAGAGCTCCAGGAGGGCGTGGACCGCAGGGCGACGCTCATACACTCGCTCCTCTTCGTGACGGGCTTCAGCATCATCTTTATCACGCTGGGCGCTTCGGCGTCTTTTCTCGGCGCCTTCCTGCGGTATTACGAGGTCTGGATCGCCCGGATCGGCGGCGTAGTCATCATCGTACTCGGCTTGCACCTCACGGGTGTCTTCAGGATTGCGCCGTTGATGCGGGAGCGCAGGGTCCACGTAAAAGACAGGCCCGCCGGATATCTAGGAACCGTAGGCGTGGGAGCCGCCTTCGGGGCCGGCTGGACGCCCTGCATCGGCCCTGTTCTCGGAGCGATTCTGACTCTAGCCGGGACGCAGGACACGGTCTGGGCGGGTGTAAGCCTGTTGAGCGTCTACTCGTTGGGGCTGGCCATCCCGTTTCTGATTGCCGCGTTGGCCCTGGACTGGTTCCTGGGTGTGTTCTCCCGCTTCCGCCGGTTCTTGCCGCTGGTCGAGAAGGCGTCTGGAGTGATACTCATCCTTCTGGGCCTGCTCCTCATGACGGGTTCGTTCACGATCTTGAGTAGCTACCTTACCAGGTTTACCCCCGCCTGGGTCTTGGAGAGGATCTAGGGGCCGGGGTGGCTCCAGCTGCAACTTCGTCAATGGCAAGCGGTTGGGCGCCCGTGCGCCTATAGCCCGTGCTCCTCCATGAACTCCTCGAAGCCACTCATCTGCCTCATGGGCACCCATGCAGGCCAGCTACGGAGAAAGACGAGAGAGCCGATGCGTTTGTCGGCGGCCCGACGAAGCCGGTTCAGGGCCTCCTCTTCTCTTCCCAGTGCCGAGAAGATCGACGCGAGATCCAAGTCGAGAGCTACGTCCGGCTCCTCCCGCTCTCGCTCCTCGATGAGCGCCACGAGCTCCTCCGCTTCGGCCTCCCGTCCCGCCACGCCCAGGGCGTAGGCGAGTGGCGTAACACCGCCTTTGGGGTGTGGCGTCAGCTCGCGAACCCGCTCGAATGTCTCGATGGCGTCGTATAACCGACCCATGAGCAAATACGTCCAACCCTTCCCTTCGAGGGCCGAACGGAACTCCGGGTCCAGCTCCAAGACCCGATCGAACTGGGCCAGCGCTTCGTCGTACTGCCCGCACGACGTATGTGCCTTCCCGAGGTAGTCGCGGACGGGCAGGTTGAGGGGATCGAGGGTGATGGCACGTTCGAGGACGGCGACCGCCTCTTCGAAACGTTCATCCGCCTGGAGGTAGAGGGAATAACCGTGGAGGACGTCCACCGAATCCGGGTTGATTTCCATGGCCCGGAGTAGCGACGCCTCTGCGGCTGGCCGATCCCAGTCGTTGAAGAGTCGGACGAGCCCCAGCGCTAAATGGGAGTCTTCGATTTCAGGGTCCAGCTCGATGGCTCTCTCGGCGGCGTTGTGGGCACAGCCGTAGGCGTCTCCGCATTGGGTCCGGCGACCTATGGCGGCCAGATACGTATGGGCACGAGCCATCGCCCCCCACGCTTGCGCGAACTCCGGGTCCAAGTCGACGGCCCGCTGAAAGTGGTCGACGGCCTGGCGGGCGGCACTGGGTGTCCATTGATTCCAGCAGTACATCCCTTTGAGGTAGGCATCGTACGCCTCGGAGTGTTCGGTCACTTGGCGAACCAAGGAAGGCTTCTCTCCGTTCTCCGGTAACGTGGCCCGTAGCTCGTTTACGATTTCGAGGGAGATCTCGTCCTGGGTCTGGAAGATGTCGTCCAGGACTCGGTCGTACACCTTTGAAAAAATGTGGTAACCGTCGCTCGTGTTGATGAGCTGAGCCGTGATGCGGACCCGATCGCCGGCCTTGCGGACGCTACCCTCCAGGACCGCGCTCACACCGAGTTTCCTTCCGATGTCTCGAACGTCCTTGTTCTTGTCCTTGAAGGCGAAGGAGGACGTTCTGGCGGTGACCTGGAGGCCCTCCACCCGGGTCAGGGCGTTGATGAGCTCCTCGGAAATGCCGTCGCTGAAGAACTCGTTTTCCGGGTCGGCGCTCATGTTGACGAACGGGAGCACGGCGATGGTTCTCTCGGGCGGCCCGGTCTGGGCGGCCATCGACTCGGGGTCGGGAACGACCAGCCCCGGTGCCGTGATCGCGAAGACCCGGACGGGACGGCGCACGTTCTTCAGGTCGAATTCACCGAGTGCGGTCGCGGGGAGCTCCGGGTGATTCTTGATCTCGTCGAAGACCTTGCCCGAGATCATGACCGCACCGGGTGCCGAGAGCCCCTCGATGCGTGCGGCAACGTTGACCCCATCGCCGAATACGCCGTCCTCGTCTCGAGTGATGTCTCCGATGTGGAGTCCCATCCGGACGGGGATCGTAGGATCCTGTTGGAGCGCCTGCTGAGCCACGACGGCGGACGACACTGCGTCGACGGCGCTTCCGAAGATGCTGAGAGTCCCGTCCCCGTAGAACTGGACAATCTCACCACCGTGCTTCTCGATCGACTGGCGGAGCGTGTCGCGATGGCGGTCGCGGATGCTCTTTGCCCGATGCTCATCCTCCTGCATCAGGGCCGTGAAGCCTACCATGTCCGTGAACATGATAGCCGAAAGTTGTCGCATCGTTCGTGTCCGCAGGGGTGAGCCGAAATAAAATTAACGGCTGGATTGGGGTGAGCGGAACCCTTCGCGGCCCGGCGGGCCGCACGTGACTTCCGCCTCTCCGCGTGCCATCATCCTTATTCTGAGCGCACCGATCCCGAAGCGGTTGCGCGCCGCCCTCGCCGACCGCTACGAGCTCCACGAGGAGCTGGGCGCCCGGAACTAGGCCGGTACCTATGAAAAATCTGGTGAAGAAACGGCTCCGTACGGTGGCCGCCTTCACTTTGTGGGGGGTCGTGATTGGCGCCGTCCTGGGTCCGGTCATCGGCCAGTTCGACGAGCGGCAGCTCTTTTTTTCGGCTGTTCGGGGAGTCGTGATCGGCATCCTCATCGGTATCGGCCTCGGCGTGGGGGAGGAGTTCATCCTCCCCCGCTGGAGCCGCACGATGGCCTTCGCCCGGCTCAGCGTCGTCCGAATCGGGGGTTACACGCTGATGATGATCACGGCGCTGAGCGCCGTGAACGCGGTCGATCGTTCCATCGTGCTCGGTCTAGGGGCCTTCGATAGCGTCGCGTTCTACGCTGTCGAAGGCGGTTTGTGGAGAGATCTGATCTTCGCCTTCATTGCTGCCTTGATCACGACCTCGTTCCTGCAGGTGCGAAAGCTCCACAACCCGGGGGAGATCCGCCGTCTCCTCACCGGGCGGTATCACTACCCGGTGGAAGAAACCCGCATCTTCTTGTTTGCGGATGTGGTCGGCTCCACCGGCATCGCCGAACGCCTGGGCCATATGGCCTACAGCAGCTTCCTGAGGGACTGTTTCTCCGACATCTCCGAAGCGATTCTCGCCTGGAAGGGGGAGGTGTATCAGCACGCGGGAGATTCCGTGCTCGTGACCTGGCGGATGCACAAGGGCACGCGTTCCGCTGCATGCGTGCGGTGCTTTTTCGACATGATCCAACTGCTGGAGCTCCGGCATGATGACTATCGGCGCCAGTACGATACCATCCCTCGCCTCCGTGCGGGGATCCATGGTGGGGACGTCGTCACGACCTGGGTGGGGGAGGCGAGGAAAGATCTGGCCTTCCACGGCGATACGATGAACACGGCGGCTCGTGTGGAGACGGCGTGCAAGGAGCTGGATGCCCAGTGCCTCGTGTCGGAGCTTGTCTACGACGCCATTGAGCTACCGGCGCATCTCGAGGCACGCTCGGTGGGTGAGGTGGAGCTCAGGGGACGGACGGGCGCGCTACACCTATACTCTGTGGAGCAGGCCTGAACCGTCACGCCAGATTCCATTTGCGGGAAGGTGCCACTAGGAAAGGCTGCCGCTAGGCAAGATGAGGCTGGGAGGATGGGGCTGCGGAAGATGCGCCGCCGCGGAAAGATGCGGCTAAAGATGCGGCGATTGGACCGTACACCCCGAACCCACCGCTTCGGCCAGCCCCTGACGGGCGAGCAGGCGGAGTCGGTATTGGCCCGCGGGGACAGACTGCGGCACCCAGCGTGCCTCCCACAGGTAGCCGTCGCGCCTCTCTTCGACAGCCTGCACCTGCACCTCGGGATTTGCATCGTCGGCCAGAAAGCCCCATTGGCCAGCGCTCTCCCGCTCGATCTGAACGATGGGAGCCTCCGCGGGGACCAATGTGCCCGGTCTGAGATCTGTCCATCTGACCCGCACTTCATCCGCCCCGCAGGCCATATCGAACACCTCTCTACGGAACCCCGCCGGAATCGGACGAGGCGCCCAAAAGTGCGTAGGGCTTTCCGCGTGGAATGCCAGAATGGCGTCCACGGCTACCGTCGGATTCCCGCTACGGAGACTGGTGGCCAATTGCCCCAACTCGTATGCGAGCATTTCGCCGGTGTTGGGCCCGTAAAGGGTCGAGCCCCCCTCGTAGTGTTGTGCCTCGTATTCATCGGCGCTGGCGACGTAGCTCGCGTAGCCGTTCGCCAGACTGACCGCTAGCGTGCGGTCGACGCCGTCCGGCGCGCTCCGGAGGAGGGTCTCCCGGATCAACGCGCCGACCTCGGTCGTCGGCTCGACGGGCACTGAGCCGATCAGGACATCACCCACCCTGTACACGCCGAACTGAAAAACTTGAGGTAGCGTGTATTCCTTGATCAACATGCCGAGCTGGACCTTCTTATGCCCGAAGCAACCGTCGGGTGTATCCCGTGCGGCCGATCCGCCCTCGTCGAAGTTCATATTGATGAAGAACACACGGTGCTTCCAGGTACGGATGTAGCCCTTCTCGGCACCCCCAACCCCGGAAGCACCCATGCGCGGGGGCCAACAGGTCTGGTGCGGACCCGTGTAGGTCCGAAGGTCCACGGTAGTGAACGCCCGCCCCACGGACAGATCCGACGAGAGAGCGGCGGCGGCGCGGTCGAAGATCTCTGTGGCGCGAGCTCCGAGGGCCGAGGCGAAGGCGTCCACCTCGAGCCGGGTCTCGTCGAGGCACGATTCCACCTCGGACATCGGTGCGCGCCACGCCTCTGGTGCGGGGAGAGTTCTCGGACCGGCCGGTCGGCGTTCCGGGAGGAAGCGATATAACCTGCACGGCACCGGGTCCCGTAGATTCGCGCCCACGTCACCATGGGCACCCTGGGCTAGGAGGAAGTAGGCGGCCCCGCCGGCGGCCGAGCCTGCTCCACCGCTCCGGACCGCCCGGATATGGTCCTCGACCGCCCGTGCGATCACGCCATGGATGTCTGAGTCGAAAAGGTTGTTGGACGCGGGAATGTTGCTGCTGTGGATGGGGAACACGGCGTAGGCGCCGCGAGGCGCACAGTTCTCCCACTGCCGGTCGCAGCGGTCAACGCGGAGGAGTGCGAAGGTGGAGTCGACCGCTTGCTGATCCAACCTGCGTGCCGCACCGGGATCGACCGCCACGCGCGGAGAGGTGTTCCGCTCGTACGCTTCGTAGCTCCGGTTGAAAGTGAAGTCCCAGACCGCCTCGAAGCGCCAACCGGCTCTCGCAGGTTGCAGATCCGATGCGGCATCCTCGATCGCCCCGGCAATGCCATCGATCAGGAAATCCGTGACCACGGGGTCGAACCCAACGAAACGTCCCGCGTTGGCGTTGTATCCATCGGCGGCGAAGAAATTTCCTGGACCCGAATGTGTATGGGTGGCCGAAAGGAGCAAGCGGTCGGCCCCGATCCCGGTGCCAGATCGAACGATTCGATCGGCGACTCTGCGATGAAGGACGAGCGAGACCATGCCGAGATCGACGACCACCAGCGCGACGCGCTCGCCCGAGTCATCCTCCAGGACGATCGCCCGAGCGTACAGCCGTTGCCGAAAGCCCGCCGCCTGCCGGCTGTCGGCAGAGAAGGCACTCATGCCCACGCCCGGCGGCGGTGTGATGTCCCTAGCACCGAACCCGGCGAGGAGGCCGGACGCCACGGGTGCGGGGGGTGGGGCGGTGGGCGGCGGAGAGACCGGCTGGGGCAGCGCGGTCTCCTGGATGGATGCACACCCGCTGAGGCCCAACAGGGCCATTAGAAACAGGGCCCCGCCTTTCGCGCGGCTGATTCCTCTCCTCCCGATCCTTCTGACGAATCTCGCCCTAGCTTGCTCTACGGATCCCGACATAGCTCCCTCTAAAGATCCCGACAGAGTTCGCTTTACGGATCCCGACAGGGCTCCGTTTACAGATCCCGGCATAGCTCCCTTTACAGATCCCGACATAGCTCCCTCTCCGGACGGCAACGAGGAAGGGTGAACCGCAGGCCCAGGCCCAACCACTACCGAGCCCGGTCGCGAGCCCCGGCGACTCGCACCCCAAGTCGTTTCGTTTCGGGGTCCAGGCCCCGAACCCAGTGGGGATCGACCGTAAGCGAGGCCGTGAACGGACCGGCGGGAACCGGCAGGAACGTCATGCGAAGAGAAACGTCGAGGTGTGTGATTCCCCGCTCCGAAAAGAGGTAGTCGGAGGGATCCGTGTCGTCGACGCTGCGTTCCTGCCCTAGGGCGAACCCACTCCGGCCCTCCAGAAACATCGATCCGACCGGCACGACCAGTCCCGCCCAAACCGGAATCTGCAACGTGGCGGCGATCTCCGCGTAGGCGCCTCCGACCCGGTCCACGTCCCAATAAACGGTGGCTTCGCCGAGCAGGGGAGCCCCTGGCATGGCGCCTCGTGCCCCGGCGTACACCTCCCATGTGTTCCCTCTCCGGAGGACGGTCCCCGGCGCTGGGCTTCGGAAAGTGTATCGGGCCAGCCCCGCTACCAATCGACCGCCGTTCCCACCGAAGGAGGCTTCGAACCACGGGCTCGTCTCGAAGGCCCAGCGCTCCGGAAGGCCGACCGCCGCCTCGGACGACAGATCCGTCAGGGACCAAACACCTGCGGTCAAGATCAGGTCGCGCCAGGCTAAAGACCCGTATACCGCGTGCTGGACGTTGCGCCCCGGATCCAACTGCAGGCCCCTCCATTCGTAGTGGCTCGCCAGCGCGATGTCCGCGTCCAGCGCCCACTCCTGAGCGAACAACGCGATCGGCGAAAAAACGACCGAGAGAACCGTGAGGGTCCAGATTCGCCCCATCGCGTCTGTGACTCGAGTCGTGTTCATGAACCGAGAGTCAGGATTGGGGCAGCACTTTCGTCGGCGTGCGGACTCCGCGGCCACCACACTAAAAGGTGAAGCCGAGTCCAAAGTATATGGCCGTTCGCTGTTCACTTCTGGCCATCGATACCTGCAAGGTCGTCGCCCGTAACCCCGGTGCGATCCAGATCCCTCCGCCGTACGATTTGTGCCATAGGTCCGACGAGAGGCCGTCCTGAAACACGCGTCCCAGATCCCCGAATCCGAACACGCCGAACTCGGTAGGGAAGAGGACCGAGACACGCCCGAGGGTGGCTCTCAACTCGGCACTTCCGTAGAGAGATGAGCGGCCAGCGAAGCGCTGTTCGCGGAGTCCCCGTACGTTGTCGGACCCTCCGAGGAGGGCGGCCTCATAGTAGGGGATCATCGTACCCCACAGGCGTTTTCCCCCCACGCGAGTAGCCAGAGTGGGGTTCCCGCCACTGGGAGACAGGAAGGCCGCAATCTCCCCGTGCGCCTCCACGATCGAACTCTCAAGATCGAGGACTTCGGGGTAGTATGCCGTACCCGCTGTAAGGTGGTAACCCCTCGTGGGCCATGTCGGGTGGTCTCGCCCGTCCAGGTCGAGTGACGCCTGAACTCCGAGTTGCATCAACGTTCCGGATCCGTATGGTTGTCGGTCCGCAACGAAATTGTCGGTGCCCGTCGTATCGGATGCGGTCCGCTTAAAGACAGGACCGATGGCCAGTTCCGTCTTCTCGCCGTCGCCGAAGCTCAGCGTTCCCGTAATGACGAATTGATCCTGGTCCACCTTGAAGAAGTCTGAAGGCCTGTCCTTTGCGGTCTCGTTGCCGAAGCCATAAAAGTTGACGACTTCCACTCCCGAGAAGCGAGCTCGGAGGCTGAGATCCGCACTACCCCGGAACAGGCCCCGGAAGTCCTGCCTATAATCCACGAACGGTTTGGATCGTCCGAACGCCCATCCGACGCTCGTCTGGGTGCGCAAGTAGTAAGGGTAGGTGAGGAAGCCGTAGGTCGTCTTCTTGAGGCCGAGGTGTAACACGAGTCCACGGTCAACGTCGAACCCCATCTGGACCTGGGGGGAAGTCTGGGACCCCCAATCCAGAACACGAAGAGACTCACCGACCCAGGACCAGGGGCGAGGGGCTCCCCGATTATCGAACCGCATACCTGGACCGGTTCTCACCGTGGCATCGCCGGCATCAAAGACTCGGATCCCACGCGCAGCAGACGAGTTGACGAACTCGTCCCGGCCACCGCCACCAACGAGGCGGATGTCAATCGGTGAATTGCCGGCGCCGCGGATTCGGGCCAGATCGTCCCCGCCGTGAAGGTAGACCCGGATCTCTCGGGTCTCGTTGGGGAAGAATACGCGCTCGAAGTGCGGCGAGCCGTCCGGCTCCGAGTTCGCCCCACGTTCATGCAGCACCACGCGGACGCTCCCATCCTCGAGATGGTCTATCGTTGCCACTTCATCTTCGTCTGTGGCATGAATATCGGACCACTCGAAGACGATCTTGTAGAATTCGCGAGCCGCCTCCGCTAGGTCGCTGCGACGACTCCTCAGTTTTGCCTCGAGCTCGGGCCCTATGAGTGCGTAGTGTTCTCGAGGCATGCGCGAAACGGCCTCTCCGATCACGTCATCCGTGAGCGAGGCGGCTACCTCTTCTACCGTGGCATTCCAGATCTCTCGATCGAGCCCGACCAGGATGTTGCGATCGATATCCCAGGCGTTCCGGGTGAGCGCCTGTATATCCGGGTATTCTTCGCCGAAAGTGACGAGACGCCGGTCGTAAAAACGGCCGATACGCTTCAGGACGCCATCGAACTGTACGAATGCCTGATCCCGGTCACGGGGAACGGGACGCCAGACGCGTCCACCGTCGACCTCGTCGAATCGAGCCCAGAGGTAGTTGTTCTCACTACGATCACGGTCACCCACCAGGATGTCGATGAGGCGAGCTTTCAGTAGCTCATAGAGGTCCAGTGGGCCGGCCACGCAGACGGCTGCGCAGAAGAGTTGCCATCGGAGCTGCTGCACCAGTTGAGCGACGCCTATGGTGAGCTGGCCCAACGCTCAGACGTCGAAAAGCCCAGCGTGGCGGTGCGGTCGTCTGCAATTGACGAAGACGGTGGCTTCGCCTCGTTCGCCGGACAGTACGAGACCTATCTGAATCTGGAGGGGGATGCGGCCGTGGCGGCCGCGGTGCTCCGCTGCTGGCACTCCACTCGGGCGGAGCGAGTCACCGAATACCGACAGCGTGCCGGGCTAGCGCTCGACAGATTAGAGATGGCCGTGCTCGTCCAAGAGCTCGTTCCCGCCGACTCCTCGGGGGTGATCTTCAGCGCCAATCCCGTCACCCAGAATCGCGGCGAGGTCGTGATCAATGCCAGCTGGGGGCTGGGTGAAAGTATCGTTGGCGGCACCGTCAGCCCGGATACCTTCACGATCGACAAACGGGACCTGACGGTGACCGAGTCCAAGATCTCGGACAAGAAGGTCATGACCGTGCGGGTTCAAGACGGCACGGAGGAAGTGCCTGTGCCGCGCTTCATGCGCTCGCGCCCCACGCTCTCGGGTGAGCAACTGGTCGCTATGGCGCAACTCGCGATGAGCCTGGAGGATGAGATGGGATGGCCGGTCGACGTGGAGAGCGCCTATTGCGGAGAAGAGCTGTATCTACTGCAGTGTCGCCAGATCACTACGTTGACCGAACCCGATCAGAAGTGACAGAGTAACGCGAACCCAGAGGCGGAGGAAAACCGGCTATGTCCGATGCAGTCCCCCCATCCGAACCCGTAACGATTCCACCCCAAGAGGACTTCCCAGTCGAGTGGGCATCCGCCGACGAACAGAAGATCCCCTGGGAGCTCGACCTGATGCACTTCAACAACGTCATGCCGCCTCTCGAGGCAGAATTCTGGGCGCAGTTCATGCACGGAGCGGACCTGGCCATGCAGGATTTCGAGATGCCGCTGCAGATGGTGGCCAAGCCTTTCAACTACTGGTTGTATACCGGAATCTTTCCCCGAATCCCACCAGAGCAGATGGCGGAACAGACCACGCGTTCGGATGAAGTCCTCATGGCCAACGTCGGTCGCCTTCAGGAGCGCTGGGACGAGGAATGGTTACCCGAGATCAAGAAGCACATTGAAGAGTGGGACGCCTTCGATGTCGCGGCGGCTTCTACTGCCGATCTGCAAACCCATTTAACAGAGGTGTGGGCAGGCGCCCTACGTCTGGCGGACATTCACTTCCAGATCGTATTTCCGGTGTATATCGCGCTGTCGCTGTTGGACGATCTGTACAACGACCTGTTTTCGGATGGCGTGTTCGAGTCGCAGAAGCTGGTTCAGGGATTCGACAACAAGACCCTGGAGGTTGGTCGCGTGTTGTGGGATCTGAGTCGCAAGGCCAGGGCAAGCGATGGGGTCCGTAAGATCTTCGAGGAATATGCTCCTGGCGATGTGATGAATGCTCTGGTCGAGTCCGATGACGGGCAGGCGTTGGCGAAGGAGGTGGACGCCTTCTTGAACCTGCACGGCAAGCGGATGTCGGATTGGGGAATCCGTCACGGGAGTTGGATCGAGGACCCCAGTCCCGTCATGGTCACCCTAAAGGGCTACATCGAACAGGAGGGCAACCCGCACGACGAGCTAAAGGAGCGAGCTGCGGAACGCGACGATGCCGTAGCCGCCGCGAGAGAGCGACTGCAGGGGTACCCCTCCAATGTGCGCGACGAGTTCGAACATCTGCTCAAGGCCGCCTCCGCGGCCGTCGTACTGACCGAAGATCATGGCTATTGGATCGATTTTCAGTCTACCTACCGGGTGCGTCGAGTCGCCATGGAGATGGGTAAGCGATTGGCCGAGGCGGGCACGCTAGCGACAGCCGGGGACGTCTTCGTTCTAGGGACAGACGAAATCGCCGCAGCGGCGGGCGCCTCACCTACGCCTGATCACACGGGCCTTGTGGAGGCACGCAAGAAGGAGATGGAGCATTTCGGATCGCTGAAGCCGCCCCCGTTCATGGGCACGGACTACGGGCCACCACCACCCGGACTGGTGTCTGACGCATTGGGAAAGTTCTTCGGAGCGCCGGCCGAGCAGGACGATGCAGCGGGCGACACAGTGGCGGGAAATGCCGGCTCATCGGGCAAGGTCCGGGGAACGGCGAGGGTTCTGCGCTCTCTGGACGAAGCCGACAAGCTCGGCGTGGGGGAGATTCTGGTGGCCCAGAGTACGTCACCGTCGTGGACGCCGCTGTTCGGGATTGCGGCAGGCATTGTTACGGATACGGGCGGCATTCTCAGCCACTGTGCCGTGGTGGCTCGCGAGTACAACATCCCGGCGGTGGTCGGGACCGGCGTGGCGACCAGCACGATCATGGACGGTCAGACGATCGAGGTGGATGGCGACGCGGGGCGAGTGCGCCTTTTCGACTGAGGGTCCCCTCACCTTTGCCCAACCCGAAAGGGCTTATCGAAGCCAACCACCGAGGGCGGTATTCTATGGATCCCTTCATTCTCCAAGCGATGATCTTCTCGATTATCGTAATAGTCCTCCTTGGAGGTTTCACGCTGCTTTTCCACTCACGCGTCAGCTCGGCAAGGTCCTCGAGAAGAAGTACCTGGAGGACGGAACCGGCGGGACGAACGCGCAGGAGGTCGCCGAGCTCCGCCGGGCCGTGCAGGCGCTAACGGGCGACGTGGAACGCCTGAGCGAGCGGCAGGACTTCACCGAGAGGTTGCTTGAGGGTCCTCGCCCCGAGGATTGAGCCGTTCGATACGCGCCTGCTTTACGTTGCTCCCACCACCGTCGCCTCGATGTCCTGCTCGAGCATTTGCCGGTGGAGCAGTCGGGCGTAGGTCCCTCCGAGTGCGATCAGGTCGGGATGCCGGCCCCGCTCCGCGATCCGGCCACCATCCAGCACCAGAATGAGATCCGCGTTCATCACGGCGGACACGCGGTGGCTGATGATGAAGGACGTGCGCCCCTCCATCACGCGTGTGAGGTCGTCGAGGATGCGTGCCTCGGTGTGCGTGTCGACTGCGCTCAAGGCGTCGTCGAGGACGAGGATCCGCGGGTCGCGCGCCACGGCACGGGCCAGGGTAGTGCGTTGCTTTTGACCCCCCGACAGGTTGACTCCCCGCTCACCGAGAAGCGTTCCCCAGCTCTTCGGAAATCCCTGGATGGACTCGTCGAGCTGTGCGATACGGGCCGCTTCGACGACGGCTTCATCGGGGTCCTCGACGGGACCCTCCGGTGCACTGTGTGCCCGGTGTTCTTCCCGGGCCCAAACCTCTGCGGCCGACGGTTGGGCTCCGAGGTCGAGGCCAAGTCCGATGTTCTCCTCGATGGTCGCCGAGAAAAGGAACGGGTCCTGGGGCACCATGCCGATGAGCGAGCGTAGCTCACCCGGATCCAGATCGCGTACGTCCACCCCATCGATCAGAACGTGCCCGTCCGTCACGTCGTAGATCCTGGGGATCAACGTCACGAGCGTCGTCTTGCCCGAGCCGGTGGGACCGACGACCGCCACGGTCTGACCCGGGTTGGCGGAGAAAGAGACGTCCTCGAGGACCAACCGCTCCGTTCCGGGATAGCGGAACGAGACGTTCCGGAACTCGACGGCCCCACGGGGCTCGGCGAGACGCACAGGATTCTCGGGGGGGCGTACGGCTGGCTCGGTCTCGAAAATCCTGTTGAGGCGGCCCATGCTGGCGGCACCTCTCTGGAACAGGTTGACCACCCAACCCAGGGCAATGAGTGGCCAGACGAGCATCGCCACGTAGATCCCGAATGCCACGAAGTCACCGAGCGTGATACGTCCGGCAATAACTTCGAGACCGCCGAGCCACAGTACGATGACCATTGCCGTCCCCGAGAAGAGCGCGAGGATCGGGTGGAACAAGCCCGCCACCTTCACGAGGCCCATGTTTCGGTCCATGTACTCGCGATTGAGGCTGTCGAAGTGGTGCGCCTGACTCTCTTCCTGCACGTACGCTCTCACGATGCGCATGCCCGTCAGGTTTTCCTGCACCATGGTCGAGAGCGTGGCGAACTGCTCCTGAATTTTCTCGAAACGCTGGTGAATCACACGCGCGAACGCGAACACGACCGGAGGGAGGATCACCATCGGAATGAGGGCGTAGAGCGTGAGCCTGGGGCTGATCCATACCATGAATCCGAGAGCGAGCAGGAAGCTCACGAGCGTATTCACAGCGTACATGATGGCCGGCCCTGTTGCCATGCGCACGGCCTGCGTGTCGTTGGTGGCACGGGCCATGAGATCACCGGTCCGCGTTCCGCCGTAGAAGCTCGCGTCCAGCTGAAGGAGGTGTGAAAAGAAGTCGTTCCGCAGGTCGCACTCGATGCGGCGGCTGAGACCGTTGAGAAGCTCCCGCATGCCGTACTTGGCGGCGCCCCCGAGAAATGCGGCCGCTATGATGAAGAGCGCATAGGTCGAAATACGGCCCATCGTCACATCCGGATCGCCCAGGCCGTCGATGGACAGCTTGATCAGGTACGGCCCGGCCACCGTGAACAGGTTGGTGACGACGACCAGCGCAAGACCGGCGACGACGCCGGCCCGGTAAGGCCGGAAATAGGGGAGGACGGTACGGAGCTCGTTCATGGGCGGGCCTCAGACCTGGGTCACCAGCCTACCGCGGCACCGCCTCGGCGCGGATCGGCGGCCGCCTCGAGCGTCCCGTCGGGCATGACCATGATGGCCTGAACGTCTCCGGAGATGCCACTGCGTTCCGATAGCGTGTGTCCACGGGCCTCCAAATCCGACACCACCCCGGGGGATAGCCCGCCCTGCTCGAAACGGATCTGGTCGGGCAGATGCTGATGATGGATCCGGGGCGCGTTCACTGCCTGCACGACGTTCATCCCGTAGTCGACGACATTCATGATCGTCTGGAAGACGGTCGTGATGATGGTGGCCCCGCCCGGTGTGCCCGTGACGAACAACAGCTCGCCGTCCGGATTCAGGACGACGGTGGGGGTCATGGCGGAAAGCATCCGTTTGCCTGGGCCCACCGCGTTGTTGGCTCCCTGCACCAGCCCATACTGATTGGGTGTGCCGGGTTTGGCGGTAAAGTCGTCCATCTCGTTGTTGAGCACGAAACCCGCCCCGGCGACCGTCACCTTACTCCCGAAGAAGGAGTTGAGCGTCGTGGTTACCGCGACAGCGTTGGCGTCGGCGTCGATCACCGAGATGTGAGTGGTGTTTTCGCCCTCCGCAGGGGCCCCCAGACCAGGGCCGATTTCGGTCGACGGCGTGGCCCTCTCGGAGATGTCGGCTCCCCGCTCTGCGGCGTACGCCTTCGACGTCATGCGTTGCAGCGGAATGTCCACGAAATCAGTGTCGGCCAGGTAGGCGTTCCGATCGGCGTACGATCTCTTCCAGGTCTCGGCGAGTAGATGGACCATCTCCCCCGAGTGCCACGGCAGGTCGCCCAAGTCGTAGGGCTCCAGCATGTTGGCCATCTCCGCCATCGTCGCTCCACCGGACGACGGCGGCGGCATCGAGAAGATCGTGTGTCGCCGGTACGTGAACTCGATCGGGTCTCGCCACACGGCCCGGTACTCGTCGAGGTCCCGGTGCGTGATGAGTCCCGCCCCACGCTCCATCTCCGCCACGATCAGGTCAGCCGTTTCCCCGCCGTAGAATCCCTCGGTGCCCTGGTCCCGGATTCGTCGCAACGTGGCCGCCAGCTCGGGCTGACGGAACGTCTCGCCTAGGTCCACGATCCGACCCCCCGGAAGGTAGATGACAGCGGTCGCTGCGAAGCGCCGCAGGCCCTGCACGGAACCCGTGATATTTCTACGGAAACGCGGATAGACCTCGAAGCCGTCCGCCAGCGAGGCGGCCGGCTCCACGAGCTCGGCCCACGGCAGCGTGCCGAAGCGGCTGTGTGCCTCCCACATTCCCATCACGGAACCCGGTACACCCGCGGCCAAATGCCCCACGATCGACTTGTCGGTCACGTTGCCGTCGTCGTCCAGGAACATGTCTCGCGTGGCCGCCAGCGGGGCCTTCTCGCGGTAGTCGAGCGCGGCTGCCGTGCCGTCGGCCATCCTCACGACCATGAATCCGCCGCCGCCGATGTTGCCGGCTTGGGGGTTCACCACGGCGAGCGCGAAGGAGACCGCCACAGCGGCGTCCACGGCGTTTCCACCCCGTTCCATGATTCCGGCTCCGATCTCGCTGGCGACACTGTCTGTGGTCACGACCACGGCGTGTTCGGCAGTTACCGGCGCGTCGTCGGCCGAGAATCGCCACGTGTCCGGAAAGACGACTGGGGCTGAGTTTGGTCGGGCCGGTGTGCAAGCCGCTACCAGTAGGCCGAGACCCAGCAGCGGAAGACCCAGTACCCGAAGACCTAACAGCGGAAGACCCAGCATTGTCTGCGGCATGCGAATCACCCCATCTCCTCCAGGAGGCGGATGGCGCCCGCCGCCAGCGTAGCGGCCCCGAGCGGGAGGGCCGATTCGTCGATATCGAAGTCGGCTTCGTGGTGCATGCGCGGCTTGGGGAGGGCCGCCCCCAACCAAAAGAACGTGCCTGGCGCTTCGTGCGCGAGAAAGGAAAAATCCTCTGCCAACGTCATGGGTTGGATCGGTAGCACGTCGTCCTCTCCGACCAGATCGATCGCCGCGGCGCGCACACACTCCGTCACGCGTTCGTCATTGATCACCGGAAGATAACCAGTACCCAGTTGGATGGTGACTTCAGCGCCCGAGTCCTCCAGAGCTCCGAACGCCTCGTCCAGACGGCGGTGGAGCCTCTCCCGGACTTCCTCCGAGAAGAATCGCATGGTGCCTTCGATCGTGACCAAGTCCGCCAGGACATTGTGGGCCGTGCCCCCGCCAATGCGTCCGAACGAGATGAGTCCATCCTCGACGGGAGAACGGATCTCGGGGGCGGCGTCTTGGACCGCGACCACGCCCCGAGATGCCAACACGAGCGCGTCCACTCCGCCTTCGGGGAATCCCGCATGGCTGCTCTTCCCGTGCACCGCGATGTGGATCTCCGCGGCGCCGGCCATGATGGGGCCCGCCGCAAAGAAGAGCTTCCCACTGGGGAGCGGTGCCCCCAGATGGAGCCCGACTACAGCGTCGACCCCTTCCATCACTCCCTCGTCCACCATCCGCATCGCGCCACTCTTGCCCTCGTCGTCGGTCGCCTCTTCGGAGGGTTGGAAGACGAAGCGAATGGTGCCAGGGGGCAGGCGCCCGGCATCCCTCTCCGCCTCGAGGATTCGGGCCGCTCCGATCAATCCCGCGACGTGTCCATCGTGCCCGCAAGCGTGCATGACACCTGCGTTCTGGGAGACGAAGTCGTGGGTATTCGCCTCCTTTATGGGAAGGGCGTCCATGTCGGCGCGAAGTGCGATGAGGGGACCATCACCGTTATCGAGCTCCGCGATCACCCCCGTTCGACCGATCCCCGTACGAACGGAAAAGCCGAGGGTCTCCATCTCCCTTGCCGCGATCCCTGCCGTTCGGACCTCTTGGAACGAAAGCTCCGGATTCTGATGAAGGTCTCTACGGATCGCAGTGAGGTCCGCGGCGAGAGATCGGGCTTGTTCGAGAAGATTCACGGAGCCTCGGGCGTGTGGGTCGAAGCGAGCACGGTCCGTCGGACGTGCAAAGTCCTTGGTTGCTGGCAAAAAAACACCAAGATTAGCTTGTCCTAGCGAGAGTATCGCCGCAACCCGGGGGGAGTTCCGTATCCCCACACCGAGGGACGAATAGGCCGCATGCTCGATGATCGACTGACGGAGCAGAGAAATCCGCGTTCTTCGGCGATGGACGTGTTGTCTCCGCTCGAGCTGGTCGACCTCATAAACCTCGAGGATCGCGCCGTGGCGGAGGCCGTTGGATCCCAGCGGCTCGCCATCGCCCGGGCGATCGAGTTGGTCGTGGAGGCCTTCCGCAGCGGGGGGCGCATGATCTATGTGGGTGCGGGGACCTCGGGACGGCTGGGTGTTCTGGATGCGGCGGAGATGCCGCCGACGTTTGGAACCGATCCTGAAATGGTGCAGGGTATCATCGCGGGTGGACGAGAGGCGCTGGTCCGGTCCCAGGAGGGCGCTGAAGATCGTCCGGAGGACGGCGCGGCCGAGATCGATCACCTGGCCGTCGATCCGAAAGACTTTGTGCTGGGGATCGCCACCTCGGGCACGACCCCGTTCGTTCATGGCGCTTTGGCCCGCGCCCGCGAATGCGGTGCGCATACGGGCTTTCTCCTTTGTACACCTCCGGCGCCCGAGCTCCTCGAGACCCACGATGTGGTCATCGCCCCTTTGGTCGGTCCGGAGGTCGTGACGGGCTCCACCCGCATGAAGGCGGGAACCGCCACCAAGATGGTTCTCAATACGATCACGACCGGCGCGATGGTCATGACCGGAAAGGTGTTCGGAAATCTCATGGTGGACCTCCAGGCGAAGTGTGAAAAGCTCCAGGATCGCGGCGAGCGCATCCTGATGACGACCCTCGATGTGGACCGAGCCCGGGCCTCGGAGCTCCTCGAGGCGGCAGGGGGCGGCGTGAAGACCGCGCTCGTCATGGAACGTCGCGGGGTCGGGGTTGCGGAAGCGGGGCGGTTGCTCGAAGAGGCGGGGGGCGTGCTCGCCCGCGTGATCGGGAGTCTGGATGAGGACCCGTCCGCGTGACACCGGGGGATCTTTTCGTGGGCCTCATGTCGGGCACATCCATCGACGGGATCGACGCCGTGCTCGCACGGATCGACGGCGACTCCCGCGGGGCCTTCCGGTGGAGCCTGCTCGCCTTCAACACCACCGCCTACGACGAGGGTGACAGAAAAGTGATCCTGGAAGCTCTCGAAGACGGCACACCGGAGACGCTGTGCCGGTTGGACGCCTCGCTCGGCGAGTGGTTCGCGTCAGCGGTTCGGGACGTGTGTGAGGCCGGCGGTGTGGAGACCCGAAATCTCGCGGCCATCGGTTCGCATGGGCAAACCGTGTGGCACATTCCGCCGACCGATGCCGCACGCGGAGCCACGCTCCAACTGGGGGACGCGGCTACGCTCGCCGAGCGTACAGGGGCGCCGGTCATAAGCGATTTCAGGAGCCGGGATGTCGCGGCCGGCGGGCATGGCGCTCCGCTCGTGCCCTGGCTCGATCAACTGTTGTTCTCCGCTGTGGATCGCCGGCGCGCCATCCAGAACCTGGGGGGGATGGCCAACGTTACCTGGTTGCCGCCTAGGGGTTCTCAGGAGCCGGTGATCGCGTTCGACACGGGACCGGGTGTGGCCTTGATCGACGGGGCCGTGCGGCGCGCCACCGACGGTGCCTCGCCGTGCGATCAAAACGGGGCGATGGCGCTCCGGGGGCAAGTGGACGAGTCGCTGCTCACCGTGCTCCTCGAGGACGCATACTTCCGCGCTCCACCGCCCAAGTCGACGGGCCGGGAGCATTTCGGAAGGGCACTCCTGGATCGGGTGGCGACTGGCTTGGACCCCGGCGGGGACGAGGATGCGTGGTGTGATCTCGTCGCCACGCTCACGGCCTTCACCGCCCACTCGATCGCGGAGGCCTATCGAACGTGGGTGCTTCCCATGGGTCTCGATGAGGTTTTCCTGGTCGGGGGTGGTGCGAATAATCCAGCCTTGGCCCAGGTGATCAAACAGGAGCTCGACAGCGTACCGGTAAAGGACGGCAAGGAGCTGGGCGTCGATCCGGACGCGCGCGAGGCACTGGCCTTCGCGTTTCTTGCGTGGGCGCATCTCCACGGTATCGCCGGGAACATCCCCTCGGTTACCGGTGCCGAGGCCCCCCGAGTTCTGGGGTCCCTGACACCCGCCGGCACTATGACATCGGGAGCAGACATGACCGCCGGGGCGCGCAAATGACGCCCGGGGCAGGGACATGACGCCGACAGCCGAGGAGAGGCCGACCGCATGGTCGATTCCTCCGGCGATGATTCTCGTGGTCGTGGCCCTGGTCCACCTGGCCATCGCGCTCCCGGCTCTGAGCTCCGCGCCCCACAACGGCGGGGACAACGCCGGCTACCTGTCTCTGGCCCATTCGTTGGCTTCGGGTTCGGGATACGTCGAGACATGGGATCCCGCCTTGGCGCCGCACACGAAGTACCCACCGCTCTACCCCGGGCTGCTCGCCGGGGCCATGGGGCTCGGCGCGGAGGCCTGGCTCACCTTCAAGATTCTGTCGCTGCTGTTGGTGACGGTCACGGTGACGCTTTGTTTTGCCTGGGTGCGTGATCGACACGGAGTGTTTTTTGCGTCGGGCGTTGCGCTGGTGCTCGCGTTCTCGCCGGCCTTGCTTTGGTCCACCAATTGGATCCTCTCGGATCCGCTCTTCCTGGCGCTGACTCTCGCGTGTCTTTGGAGTTTTCACAGAACGGATCACACCGCCTCGCCTTCGCGATGGATTCTGGCCGGGTGCGCTTTTGCGATCCTCTCCACATTCACTCGGACGGCTGGGCTGCCCCTGGTGCTGGCGGTCGGCGCCGCATTCGGTCTCGCCCGCCGTTGGCGGGCACTCGCGGGTTTCACGGCAGTGTTCGTGGTGCCGAACCTGCTTTGGTGGCTTCGGTCGAGGGCGGGAGGTGAGGCCCAGTACGTATCCGAATTCTGGATGATCGATCCGTACCAACCCGATCTGGGCCAAGCTGGCATCGGAGACCTATTGGCTCGAGTGCTCGAAAACCTTCAAGGTTATGTCCTTGTGCACATCCCGGCTGGGTTGTCCCCGTGGTCGGGGGGCGCCCTCACGGCGCTGGGCGTGGTGCTGATGGCCACTGCGGTGACCGGGTGGGTCGCTCGGATCCGCGTGCGCCGGACCGTCGCCGAACTGTTCACGCCTCTGTACTTCGGGCTGATTCTGCTCTGGCCGGCCGTCTGGTCCGGCGATCGGTTCGCGCTACCGCTCTATCCGCTCGTGCTCTTCTATGCGGGCGAAGCCCTGATCCGCGGAGCGCGGCGTGTAAACCCTCGCCTGCCGCTGGCCGCAGGGGCGGTGGCGCTCGCCGCGTTGTTGGTGCCCTCCATGCAGGGTTGGGGACAATCTGTGACCCGGGCCACGGCCTGCCGTGAGCTCGTCCGGGTGGCGGGCCCTTTCGCGTGCTACGGTGAAGGCTTCCAGCAGTTCGTTTCTGCCGTGCGTTGGGTCGGCGAGAATGTTCCTGACGGGTCGGCCGTATTCAGCCGAAAACCCCGCATCTTCTATACACTTTCGGGTGTCCGAAGCCGGACGTATCCGCTGAGCGCCGAGCCGGAACGCTTCTTCCGTGAGGCTCGTGAGGTCGGGGTCTCTTACGTCGTGCTCGATCGGGTGGATCGTTTGGGGGGCGCGTATGTAGGGGCGGTGGTCCGGGATCGTCCGTGGGCCTTCTGCGGGCTCGCCGGCGTGGGCCAGGGAGAGGGCCGTACCCAGATTCTGGGGATCGTCGAGGGCGCGGTGGATCCGGGCGGCGGGGCCGTTGCCGCATCGACCGTCACGCTGGCAGCTTGCCCGCAAAGTATGGTACGCCTGGAGCCCAGACCCCTCCCCGCCTACTCGGCCGCGCGGCTGCCTCTTCTCGCGCTCCCCTCTCCGTAGAGTAGCCCGAGCGTGACCCCGAACGCGACGTGGTCGGCCATGGACCCGGCCCCGGACCCGGCCCCAAAAACGCGCGGGCCAAGTAGCGCTGCCACGATCGGCATGGTCCGATGAGGGCCGGAAGCACCGAGGATGCCGTCGAGCCCGCCGAATGGGGATGTCATGTACTCCATGACGCCGAACGTGGCCCCGCGAAGCAGTGGCGATCCGGGGAGCCGGGGTTCGAGAACGGCCCCATAGAGCATGCCACGGGCGGCTCCCGTGAGGAGTTCGGCGGTCGGGTCGTAGGGGCTCTGTCCAACCCCCGGCTTCCCGTTTTTTCCGTTCCGAAACAGGCTGAGCGCCAGAGCTGCGCCCGCTCCCGCCACGGCGGCACGCGTCAGGCGCAACCCTCCGGGCCGCCGCCCGGCCACGATCGAGACCAGCCGATCGCCGAGCATGCCGGTGCCGGTTGCGATGAGTTGATCCACGGTCGACGAGACGGGCCTGCGCTCGGCGGACCTACCTTTTCCCGCGGGTGGACCCTTCTTGGCGGACCGGACTTTCCCGGCGGACCGGACTCCCTGGGCCGACCGGGCTCCCTGGGCCGACCGGGCTCCGAGGCGGGCCGACTCGAGCGCATAACCCACGTGGTACCAGATGCTTTTCGACGGTTCGCGCATGCCTTCGATCACTCGGAAACTCCAGTGGGTGGTCCAACGCTTCGAAGGGTGAGGATGATGCACGCGTTTGACAAGGTCAGCGAGGGAAGATGCGCCGGAGCGCTTTGATCCTGTTGTGTTTCTTGACCGCCGGTGTGGCGGGTGCGCTGCGGCCAGCATCGGGACAGGTGCCGCCCGACGAGTCCTGGCGAAGCCTCGAGACCAGTCACTTCCGGGTCACGTTCCCGGAGGGCATGGACCCCCTGGCGCGAAGGGCGGCGTTTCAGGCCGAGCGGGCGTTCGAGGCGCTCAGCGAGGTCTTTCTCGATCCGCCGGGCGGGCTCATCGAGCTCCTTCTCACGGACCACACCGAAACGAGCAACGGCTTCGCCACGGCGGTCCCCTTCAACCGGATCATCGTGTACGTACGTCCGCCGATGGAGGGAGGCGGGCTCTCCCACTTCGACGAGTGGATGGAAGTCGTCATCAAGCATGAGCTCGTCCACGTCTTCCAGTTGGACTACACGGGGCCCCTCGGATCCCTGATCCGAAGTGTATTCGGTCGTTGGGAAGACGGGTGGCCGACCTTTCCCAGCTTTGATCTTCCGCGCTGGACGACCGAGGGTTTGGCGACCTATTACGAGTCGTCTCTCACAAAGTCAGGCCGGGTGCGCGGGAGTTATCTCGACATGGTTCTCCGCACCGCAGTGTTGGAGGACGGTCTCGAGAGCTTGGACCAGATCACGGGAAGTTCACCGAATTGGCCAGCGGGAGACCGGGTCTACGTGTACGGCGCAACGTTCTTTGACCATCTGAGTGAGACGTATGGGGAGGAGCGCCTGGGCGCGTTCGCCGACGCAATCGCACGCCAGTGGATTCCGTACCGAGTGAATGCGGGGGCGAAGGATGCATTCGGAGTCAGTTTTTCCGACCTGTGGGAGCGTTGGCGAACGGATCTGGAGGTCCGGTTCCGGGCCTTGGCCGATTCATTGGCCGCGGCCGCTCCACTTACCGCAGGCGAGCCTCTCGCAGCCGAGGGGCGACGGGCTCTCTTCCCGTCTGTCTCGCCGGACGGAACACGGTTGGCCTTTGCACGCTCGGACGGACGAACGGACACCCAGATGCGCGTGGGCGATCCGGACGGCTCGAACGACCGTAAGTTATTACGATTGAGTAACTTGTCTGACTTTGCCTGGCTTCCGGATGGCTCTCTGGTGGTGTCCGAGGTAGAGTTCACCGATCCGTTTCGGCTCCAATCTGATCTGTTCCGTGTCGGCGCTGATGGCCGAAAGCGCCGGATCACGCGGGGCGCTCGGGTGGATCAGCCGACGCCCTCGCCTGACGGCCGGACGGTGGTGGCCGTTCAGTCCATGGGTGGCACGAACCGGTTGGTCCAGGTGGACCTCGAAACCGGTGAAATTCTGGCGCTCACCCCGTTTCTCGCGGATGTGCATTGGGCCTTTCCTGCCTGGTCCCCTGACGGCCGCTGGATCGCCGCTTCCCGGTGGACCCCGGGGGCCCTCTACGATGTGGTGGTGATGGACCCAGAAGGGCGAATCGTCAGTCGAATCACGAACGTGCGGTCCGTGGATCAGGCCCCCACCTGGTCTCCGGATGGGCGGTGGCTCTTGTGGGCGTCGGACCGCAGCGGTATCCCCAACATCTATGCCAGGGAGATCGATCCTGCGTCCGCGGCGCCGGGGCCCTTGAGGCAGGTGACGAACGTGCTGGGCGGGACGGCCTACCCGTCGGTCGGCCCCGAGGGCCGATGGATCTATTTTTCCAGTTATCACAAGATCGGCTGGACCATCGAGCGGGTCCCATTCGATCCCGCAACGTGGTTCGATCCGCTCCCCATGAAGCCCGGATTTGCTCCGGGAGAGGGGCCGGAGGACGATCCCGAGAGCGCCCCGCTCGTGGGAGAAGTGGGGCCATACCGTGCGTCTTCTACGCTACGGCCCTACTTCTGGGGGCCTACGTATACGTCTAGCCTGAATCGGCCGGATCGGATAGGCGGGCCCATCAACACGGAGGTTCTGGGCCCAGCGCTCGGAGTACGCACCACCGGGGGCGATTTGGTCGGACGGCACCGGTACGGAGTCGTGGCTCGGGTCCGAACGGATGGGCGGACCGACGCGGCCGTCAGCTATACCTACTCGGGCCTTGGAAACCCTCTTCTGGGTCTTTCCGCATCGCAGGATCACGGCGTCGACGGGCCCTTCGACATCGTGTCACCGTCCGGTGCCAACACCATGCTATTTGTGGCCGAAAAGGAGCGGTCCATCAGGGCCTCCAGTACCCTACGGCGTCAACGGGTTCGAAATCGCACGTCGCTGTCCTTCGCTGTGGCCCACATCTGGGAGGATCGCGAGCACCTGGAGACCGATCTCGAGCCCAGCGTGATTTCGGTTGT
Source organism: Longimicrobiales bacterium (assembly GCA_965248195.1). Lineage (GTDB taxonomy): Bacteria > Gemmatimonadota > Gemmatimonadetes > Longimicrobiales > Gaopeijiaceae > UBA822. Next base: position 795,224 of record CBDFIQ010000002.1, read on the forward strand.
TCGTCCGCGCCGGCGGCTGGGCGAGGCCCAGGTGGGCGCCTCGTTCAACACGGCCCGGGCTTTCCCGTTTTCGACGAGCGCCGAGGCGGGTGTGCTGGCGAGGGTACGGGGGAGGACACGGCACGAGCTGTCGCTCTCGGACACCCTCCGTGGCTCGACGGGTTTCGACCGATCCTTCAATGAGGCGACCGGGGTCGTGCGGGCGTACCAGTCGGTTTCGGGGCCCGGCTTCTCCAATCACGTTCTCGCGGCGCGGGCATCCTTGGGTGTTGCCGAGGGGCCGGGGGCCGACGCCTTTCACTTCTCTGTCGGTGGAGCACAGGGACGACCGGAGAGTCTTACGGGGGCAGAGCTTTTCGGAGGCTCCCGACTGTTTTTCCCAGTTCGGGGATATTCCGAGGGCCGCCGCACCGGGAGATACGCCTGGTCGGTGTCCGGGGAGTACCGCTTCCCACTCTTCAACGTCCACCGGGGGATCGGCCTCGTACCCGTACACATGGATCGAGTGAGTGGCGCCCTCTTCTTCGACGCGGGGAACGCATGGGGTGGCGTAGGTCCAGGCGCTGGTAGCCCCCAAAATCCGAGACGCAACGCGGTGGCGTCGGTGGGCGCCGAGCTTCAGAGTTCGATCACGGCCCTGTTTTCGACGCGCATGTTCTTTCGGCTTGGGGCGGCCCTGCGGTTGAATTCCGGTTCAGGCGGGCCGATTTATCTACGGCTAGGGACCGCGTTTTGACTCTGCTCCACCCGCGACGCTTCCGCCTCCACCGCCGACGCTTCCGCCCCCACCGCCGACGCTTCCACCACCTCCGTATTCGCTACGCCTTTTTCCTGACCCGCAAGCTCGGCCATGCGATCCACGGAGGTGTGCATCTGTGCTTGCGTTTCTCGAAAGCGCATGTCGTCTTCCTGGCCTTCGTCTCTCGCGACCGCGGCAGCGTTGAGAACACGAATCAGCCGCAGGAAATGATCCCCTTCTTCGCGCAGGCCCAGGTAGCGGCGTTCGCTCGGTAGGATCCCGCTGGTGAGGCCCCAGACCCCGGCCTCGAGAATCAGGACGCCGATCAGGACCAGGAGCACTGGAGTTGAAGGCTGTTCGGCCCGAAGAGTACGGAGCCAAAGATGATCCCCATGCCCAAGAGGGGGATTCCGATCTCCATGCCGCGGCGGATTGTCCTTTTCACGCGTCGCCCTCCATAGGGTGCCAGGCCTTGAATCTTGAACGTCGAACTCCATTCGAATCGTACGTATGGGGATGTCGGTTGTACAGCAGTTTTTTTGGAGGAACGCCGCTCTAGCGCATCGCTTGCGTCCGCACCGCACCGATCCTCCGACTCGGGACACGGAGGCTGTCAGGCTTTGGTGGCCGAGGGCCCCAGATTTCGGATCGGCACACTTGACCACAAGATATAGTGGGCGTAGCTTGCAAAGCCGCAATATTTCGTGGCCTTCAAGCGATTTTCCACAAAAAAGATGTTCCCTGGCGAGGCGGGTTTTCGTCGGCTATCAACATAATCAGCGGGAGGGCTTCCACCGCCTTTCCACACTTTTACGCGGAGTGGTCAGGTATGAAGCGAGAGGCCCCAGCGTCTGAGCATCCAACCTTCGATGAGCCCCTGCCCGAGGACATTCCGGTGGCGAATTTCTCGGAAAATGCCCGGATCGTCCTGGCTAAGCGGTATCTGAAGAAGGACGCCGAAGGGACGCCGATCGAGGAGCCAGCGGTCATGTTCTGGCGGGTAGCCAAGGTCATTGCGAACGTGGACCGGGAGTACGGGGCCTCGGAGGCGGCGGTGGGAGAGTTGGCCCGCCAGTTCTACGATCTCATGACGACCGGGAAGTTCGAGCCGAACTCTCCGACGCTGATGAACGCCGGCCGGCCTCTGGGACAGCTCTCAGCCTGCTTCGTACTACCTGTGGATGACACCCTCTCCAATGGAAAGAGCGGGATTTACGACACGCTCAAAGCGATGGCGCTCGTTCATCAGTCGGGCGGTGGGACCGGCTTCTCCTTCTCGCGACTTCGGCCGACCGGTGCGCAGGTCAAATCGACCACGGGTGTCGCGTCCGGACCGGTCTCCTTCATGACGCTTTACGACGCCAGCACGGAGGTCGTGAAGCAAGGTGGGACTCGGCGGGGGGCGAACATGGGGATCCTCAGGGTGGATCATCCCGACATCCGTGAATTCATCACCTGCAAGGACGACACCTCCCGAATCACCAACTTCAACGTCTCGGTGGCCCTGACCGATGCTTTCATGGAGGCGGTCGAGGCTGGAGAGGGTTACGACCTCGTGAACCCCAAGAACAATGAAGTCGTGGGGCAAGAGGATGCCGGTGAGATCTTCGACATGATCATTCACGGCGCTTGGAAGACGGGCGAGCCGGGGACCTTCTTCATCGACCGAGCCAACAGATTCAATCCGGTGCCGAAGCTCGGCTCGTACGAGGCGACGAATCCGTGCGGTGAGCAACCGCTTCTGCCTTACGACGTATGCAACTTGGGAAGCGTCAATCTCGCCCAGTTCGTCAGAACGGATCATGTACCCGGTGGCGATCCGGCCGATGGGGTGGATTGGGACGCACTTCGCCAGACGGTCTATCTGTCCACTCACTTCTTGGACAACGTCATCGACGCCAACCAGTATCCCTTGCAGGCCATTAGCGACTTGGCTCAGACGATCCGCCGGATCGGGCTGGGAGTCATGGGTTGGGCGGACATGCTCATCGGGCTCGGGATCCCCTACGACAGCGCCGAGGGGGTCGAGATGGGTCGCAAAGTGATGGGCTTCGTGAACGAGGAGGCTCGCAAAGCGTCGGAGAGTCTCGCGGACACCCGAGATATCTTCCCGGCGTGGGAGGAGTCGATTTGGGGGCCGGACGATCATTGCGCCCGGCACTCTTCCGGAACTCGTGTTCGCCCGATGCGCAGGCTCCGAAACTGTAACCTCACGACTGTGGCGCCCACGGGCACCATTTCCATCTTCGCCGGATGTTCCGGAGGTATCGAGCCGATCTTCGCCGTGGCGTTCATGCGCAACCAGGCGGGCTCGATGATGCCTGATGTGAACCCTGCGTTCGTGGCTCGAGCCCAGGCGGAGGGGTGGTACTCCGAAGAACTCATGGCCCGTATCGCGGAGGAGGGTCACATCCACTTCCCTGAGGTTCCGCAAGAGGTGCAGGCCGTTTTCAAGACCGCGCATGACATCTCGCCAGAGTGGCACGTTCGGATGCAGGCCGCGTTTCAGGAGCACACCGACTCCGCCATTTCCAAGACCACGAACTTCCCGGCGCAAGCCACCGAGGACGACGTCCGGAAAATCTATCAGCTCGCGTATGAGCTCGACTGCAAGGGCGTTACGGTGTACCGCGACGGGTCGAGGTCCGAACAGGTGCTGTCGACCGGAAAGACCGGAAAAACAGCCGAGGACCGAGAGGTTGGGAGCGGTGACGTCGCGGCTCTCGAGCAGCAGCTCGCGGATGCGCGCGAGTCTCTGCATGTGCTCCGCATGGAGCTCGATCAGGTCCACCGCGACCGTGACGATGATGATCAAACCGCCGCCGCGGCTCGCCACAAGCGCCAGCGCCCCACCATGCTACGGGGCCGCACGCTCAAGCTGAACTCGCCGCTCGGCGATCTTTATGTCACGATCAACGAGGACGAGGGCGGCCGCCCCTTCGAGGTCTTCTGTACGCTCGGGAAGGCAGGCGGCGCGGCGACGGCGGATGCCGAGGCGGTAGGGCGGCTGATCTCCCTGGCACTCCGTTCCGGAATCCCGGTCTCTGCTGTCAAAGACCAACTTCGGGGAGTTTCCTCGGATCGGGCCGTAGGGGTGGGTCCGAACAAAGTGCTCTCCCTACCGGACGCAATCGGCCAGGCCATCGAGCGGTACTTGGCGGAGAAGGACGGTGTGCAGGAGACACTTCCGCTAGGTGCTTCCGTTGAGGCGGGCGGGGCTCAGCCGCAGCTCTCTTCAAGTGTCGGGGCTCATATGAATTTCCTCGGCAGCTGCCCGGAATGCGGCGCTGGCCAACTCTCGTTCGAGGAGGGTTGTGTGAAGTGCCACATCTGCGGATACAGCGAATGTGGATGAGGGCGATCGCCTCGATCCGCTGAACCGGATGCCGGAAGCCACGGCCCTCCACCGGTTTCGCGTGGCTTGAGGCGGTGCGGGCCCGGTTCTTTTCCACTCCTTTGGGGTTACGTAGCATCAGGAGCCTACCGATATTCTAAGTGGGTAAGGGTCGATTTCGGGGCACCCAACGCCGTAGTAGGGGTCCGCGGGGTGGGAGATTTCACGTGAGTGAGCCTGGAGCAACGGAAAGTGGCCGGGAGCCGGCGCCAAGCAGCCGCACCGACGAACTGATCGGACTCCTCTCGAGCCGAGTGGTGGGGCAGGCCCACGCCCTGGAGCATATCGTACCGAGTATCCAACTGCACCGGTCGGGGCTAGCCCCTGAGGACCGCCCGGTTGGCGTGTTCCTTCTGCTCGGACCGACCGGAACGGGGAAGACCCGGACGGTCGAGGCGCTTGCCGAAGTCCTCCACGGCGATGCGCGCCGCATTGTCAAGATCGATTGTGGGGAGTTCCAGAGCGAGCATGAAGTAGCGAAGCTCATTGGCGCTCCCCCCGGATATGTGGGGCACGCCCAGACCGAGCCGCGCCTGAACCAACTCGTACTCACCGATGCGACGAGCTCCGAGTGCGACCTTTCGCTGGTTCTCTTCGACGAAATCGAGAAGGCGGCGCCATCGTTGTCTCAGCTTCTACTCGGCGTGCTCGACAAGGCGACGCTGCGACTTGGAGACGGCGGCGAGGTGAACTTCGAAAAGTCGCTGATCTTCCTCACCAGCAACCTCGGGGCAAGGGACATGGTGTCCGAGCTCCAGCCGGGGTTGGGCTTCGAGACGGAGGTGAGGCGCCCCGGGGCCGAGCTCTCCGCGCACCTGGAGCGTGTCGGCCTGAGGGCGGTCCAGCGTCACTTCTCTCCGGAGTTCGTCAACCGCATCGATGCCGTCATTACCTATCGTCCGTTGGGGAACGAATCTCTGGTGGCGATCCTCGAACAACACGTGGTCGATCTACAACGTCATGTCCTGAACCGACTCGGCAGCCGATCGTTCGACATCGAGGTGGCTCCAGCGGCCAGATTCTTCATGCTCGAAAAAGGGACGAGCATGGAGTACGGAGCGAGGGAATTGAGGAGGATTATCCACCTCCATTTGACGCAGCCGCTGGCTGCCATGGTCGCGAACGGTGAGGTCACGCCCGGGGCGCGGGTCACGGTAGACCTCCACGAAGACGGAACCCATCTGACGCTCCTCGCCGTCGGGGGGGCGCCGCTGCTCGCGACCCCTCCGGCGACCGTGCTCGCGATCGACGACAACGAGGCGGTGCTGGGTTGGCTGAGCCGGGTTCTCAGCGATGAGGGCCATCGGGTTTTGCTCGGCTCCTCGGTCGAGGATGCGCTGCGCCAGATCGAGGAGGAGGTGCCCGATATGCTGGTGCTGGACCAAATCCTGCCGGACGGTGACGGTGTAGAACTCGCGGTGAGGCTTCTCAAGAAATACCCGGACGCACGAGCCGTGGTCATGAGTGGAACGGCACTGGATGAAGAGGACGCACTTCTCTGTCAGCGGTATGATATTCCGTTCCTCCAAAAGCCGTTCGTTGCGGAGGAGCTCCTCAGCGCACTCGAGGCGATTTCGTTGAGCCTTGGATCCATTCGCACCGCGGCCGGCTGACCGCCCCCGCCGCTCTTACCGCCTCGCCCTCTGCATCTGCGACGAGCACGAATCGTGACTCCCGACGACTTCGCCGAGCGCTTCAATCGGTTGCGCTCCTCTGAGGACCGCTATCGATACCTCATCCAGCTTGGTCGAAAGCTGGAGCCCTACCCGGAAGAATTCAGGAATCAGGAGCACTTGGTTCCAGGATGCCTGAGTCGGGTCTGGCTCGTCACCGTCGAAGGCTCCGATCCCTCCGAAGTCGCATTTCGTGCGGACAGCGACGCGCACATCGTCAAGGGACTCATCGCGGTTCTTCTCATGCTGTACTCGGGTAAGACAGCGGAGGCAATCCTTTCGACCGACGTGGAAGGGCTCTTCGAACGGCTGGACCTGGGCCAGCATCTCTCGGTCAATCGAAGGAACGGCTTTTACTCAATGACCTTGAAAATGCGAGAACATGCGGCCCAAAAGGTGGCCGTCCTGAAAGAGGGCGAATGAGTGTGAGAGCGATGTGATGAAGCGATGAAGCGATGAAGTCATGGATGATGTTTGCGGCCGCTATTCCGCTAACCGTCGCCTCGTGTGGTGGGGGTGATTCCGGAGGGAGCGCCATCAGCGTCCGGGTCGAGCGGCCGGCATTCGACGCCGACCGTGCCTTTCGGGATCTCGAGAGGCAGGTGGCTTTCGGGCCCCGTATACCGGGGTCGGCGGGCCATGCCCGGCAGTTGGAGTGGTTGGAGACCGAATTGCGAGCCCTCGCCGATACGGTATTCCTCGACCCGTTCGAGCACGTGACCGGGGAGGGCCACGAGCTCGACCTGACCAACGTGATCGCGCGGTTCGGTCCCGCTGATGGCTCACGACTGCTCCTCCTCACCCACTGGGACACGCGGCCCAGGGCAGACCAGAGTTCCGAGGCAGCCGACCGGGACAAGCCGGTCCCTGGTGCCAATGACGGCGCTTCGGGCACAGCGATTTTCCTGGAGTTTGCCCGAATGTTCAACGAGCAACCTCCGCCAGGCGGCGTGGAGCTTCTCTTCACCGACGGCGAGGACTATGGACCGTCCACGGACGACATGTTCCTGGGCGCCCGGCATTATGTAGCGGGAATCGGGAGCGAGAACCCGCCGGCGTATGGAATCCTCCTCGACATGGTTGGAGATGCCGATCCCAGCTTTCCCATCGAGGCCTACTCCATGGAGGGTGCGGGCCAGGTGGTCCAGCGCGTTTGGAGTATTGCGGCCGATCTGGGATACCGCCGTTTCTTTCCCATGGACCAGACCTCCAGGGTGATCGACGAACACATTGAGTTTATCGACGCGGGCATTCCCGTGGCCGATATCATCGACTTCGACTACGGTCGGGGAAATGGCTTCTGGCACACGCTCCAGGACCTTCCGGAGAACACCAGTGCCCGAACCCTTCTCATGGTCGGGGACGTCGTGGCGGAGGTGGTGTACCGGAACCGGTGAACCGGATCAGGCCGGGAGCCCTTGAAATCTTCCGGTGCCGCGACCATGATCGGACGAGTTGTTTTCCACCCCTCTCTGCAGTGACCACGTTATCAAGACGAGCAGTGCCATGACCCAGGCCAGCGCATCGAAGACCGAGTTCTATCTCACCGAGGCCGACCGGTTCAGTGCCTACAACTACAAACCTCTCCCGGTCGTGTTGGAGCGTGGAGAGGGCGAGTGGGTTTGGGACGTGGACGGGAATCGATATCTCGACATGCTCTCCGCCTATTCGGCTCTGAATCAGGGACACCGTCATCCGGCCATCATGGCGGCGGCCGAAGAGCAGATGGCCAGGCTGACGTTGACCTCGCGGGCGTTTCACAACGACCAGATGGGACCCTTCGTGCGCGAGCTCTGTGAGGCCACTGGGTACGAAAAAGCCCTTCCGATGAACACGGGTGCCGAGGCCGTAGAGACGGCGATCAAGGCGGTCCGGAAATGGGGTTACAAGGTGAAGGGCGTGCCGGAGGGCAAAGCCGAGATCATCGTCTGTGAAAACAACTTCCACGGGCGGACGACGACCATCGTCGGCTTCTCGTCCGAGGAGCAGTACCGCGACGGATTCGGCCCGTTCACACCCGGCTTCGTGCTGGTCCCCTACGGTGATGCCGATGCGTTCGAGGCGGCCATCACAGAGAACACGGTCGGGTTCCTGGTCGAGCCTCTCCAGGGCGAAGGAGGTGTGGTCGTGCCGGCGGATGGATACCTGCGCCGGACCGCCGAGATCTGCCGGGAGCGTCGCATCGCGTTCATGGGGGACGAGATACAGACGGGGCTCGGAAGGACCGGGCGACTCTTTTGTTGTGAGTGGGAGGATGTCCGGCCGGACGTGCTCATCGTGGGCAAGGCGTTGGGCGGTGGGGTCTACCCGGTCTCGGCGGCCGTAGCCGACGCCGAGATCATGGACGTTTTCCAGCCAGGTGACCACGGCTCCACGTTCGGCGGAAATCCGCTAGGGGCGGCCGTCGGCCGTGCTTCACTTCGCGTCATCCTCGATGAGAAGCTTTCAGAACGTTCCGACGAGCTCGGCACGTGGTTCATGGGGCGGCTCCGCGACATCGGCTCTCCTCACGTGGAGGAGGTTCGCGGGCGCGGCCTCATGATCGGCGTCGTGATCAAGGAGTCCTCGGGCACCGCGAGGCCCTTCTGCGAAGCGCTTCAGCGGAAGGGGATTCTCGCCAAGGAGACGCACCACCAGGTCATACGTTTTGCGCCTCCTCTCACGATCGATCGGGCGACGCTCGAGGATGCGCTCATGGACATCGAGGTGGTGTTACGGGGCTGATTCCACGGTTCCGATGAGCGATCCGACTGCGCTGGGGGAGCCTGGCATGGGTCCGACGACAGGGCGGATACCGGGCTTGCTCGCGCCCGTTTCGGGGCGGATACCGGGTTTCCTCGTTCCCCTCATCGTGGCGGTGGGCCTCGGCTTGGTCGGGATCTTGGTCTGGGTAGCCGTGCCGCCCGGCGTGTGGCACGACGACGGCGCATACTTGCTTCTCGGCAAGTCCCTCGCCGATGGCGAGGGACTCCGATACTCGCAGGTTCCCGGGTCTCTGCCCGGCGCGAAGTTCCCACCCCTGTACCCCGTTTTCCTCGCCCTGCTATGGCGGGTCGCACCCGAGGCGGTGGGGCAGGGGACCCTCGCATCTCTTTTCAACGTGCTGTTCGTCGCAACGAGTGGGGGGCTGTTCGTGGCCTATGTGCGTTCGCTGAACTTCTCATGGCGTAGCTCGGTCGTTACGGCGGTCCTGATCTGGTTGCTTCCGGATCTATGGCGACTGGCTCTGGTGCCTCTTTCCGAGCCACTTTTCCTGGTCACTCTGGTTGCGGCGCTCTGGACCGGCTCTCGCCTGGAGGCCCAGCCCACATGGCGTCGATTCGCCGCATTCTCGGCTGCGTTCGCGGTCGCGTACCACACCCGAACCATAGGGCTCGCCATCGGACTCGCCGTGCCGTTGGCCCTGCTGATGCGGGGCCGGATGGTGTGGGCCTTACGGAGTGTCGCCGGCGCCGTGCTGATCATCGCGCCGTGGATGTTCTGGTCGAGCCGGGCCGCGGCGGCGATTCCCGCTCCCCTCCGGGACACGCTCGGTCCGTATGCCGGCTGGCTCGCCGGCCAGGCTGGTGGGGAAGGCGAATACTTCGGCGTCATGGCCGCGCGCGCTTTCACGCTGGCGAGCCAAATCGTTGGACTCTTTTTTCCAGGCGCCGACGGGTGGTACGCCGTATTGGCCGGGATGCTTGCCAGCGGGGTGCTCATCGCCGGGGTGCGCCGGCTATCCGTCCAGACGTGGACGCCGATTTTCACGGCCGCTCTCCTCACGGGGATGCTCTGGCTGTGGCCCTATCAGGAAATCCGCCTGACGATGCCGCTCATTCCCGTCCTCGGGATGGTCTTGGTGTCCGGCTTCCGGCCTGAGGCGGAGCGGTTTACTCATGGAATCCTTGCCGATGGCACGCGACCGGATCCCCGGAGGCTCCTGGTCGGGGCGATGGGCCTTGTTTGGATCCTCGCGCTGGGTTCGGCGAGCGTGATCGCCCTCGGAGGCGGGCGTCATGTGGAGCCCCTCCGGGTGCGGGAACTCATGCTTGCCCGGGCAGTGCCGGCCGTATATGAACGCGTCCCGCCGAACGGGGTGGTGGGAGCCCCCGAGCTGTGGGCAGGGCTGGCCCTTCACACCGGCCGCCGCGTGTCACCCAGTGCCCGTTTTCGGCCGGCGGGGGACGGCCCCATCTGGGGTAGTCCACGGGAGCAGTTCGCGGTCTGGGCCGCTTCCGGAATCGAGTACGTCGTGTTGGAGAACGCCGGACTGGTGCATCAAGAGGCGCTGGACGAACTGGATGTGAGCTGCCCCGGTGCGGTCCAGCTTCAGGCGTCCTGGGCCGGAGGCATGCTGGTCCGGTTGAACTGGGACGACGCATGCAGGGACCTCGTCTTGCCGGAATCCTAGCGTTCCGCTTTGCCTACGCTCGATCGCGGGTTTTCGCTGGGGATTACCACTTGATCTGGCCCTGCTGCGAGGTGTCGACCTGCTCCCCCTCTCCGTCACCCAGCAATACGGTCTCGATCTGACCGTACAGAAACTCCCGCGCCTTTTTGTCACGAGGGTCGAGCCCGTAATGGTTGATCAGAAGCGTCTGATGCTGTAGCCACTCCGCCCAGCAGTCGGAGCAGATCTGCTCCTGGATGCTCTTCCCCAACTCTGTTCGGAAGGGCGCCTTGTCCAGCTTCGGCTTATCAGGCCCACACCGCCTGCACTCGATCTTTTCCACTTCGGGTTCTCGACTCTCCAGGTTCAGCGCCCCAACCGGAACGAACCCGGGCGAGCCTACGGATGTCTTGAATCGGGAACCGGGACTACCCTCGCACAGGGGCGGGGATCCCACCCGAGGTGATCCGGTGTCGAACCAATCACATGAGAAATGCGCCGGAACGGCCGATCCAAGGTGGCCCGCCTCCGTCCCATCGGCGAGCGGACGTAGACGACATTTTCCGATTCGATTAATTTTTTCGCCTTAGGGCGAATCGGTGGTCCGCCTTCACAATCGAACGCGATACCAACTCAGAATGTTGACCAAGAAGCAGCTCCAACACCTCGAGGGTCGTCTCATGGACGAGCGGGCAAGAGCGCTCAAGGCGTTGGGGCTCTTCGACAGGATTGCCAAGCTCGACCGGGAGACGATGGACTCCGATCTATCCGCCTACACAGACCACATGGCGGATCAGGGGACCGAGGCGATGGAGCGTGAAAAGGCTGCCCTCTTCGCGACCAAGGAGGGACGCTATATCTATCGCCTCGAGGAGGCGCTGCGCCGTATGTACGATGACTCGAAGACGTTCGGCAACTGCCACACGTGTGGCTCCGCACTCGGGTACGAGCGTCTCGACGCGCTCCCACATGCGCGTTATTGCATCGACTGCAAGCGCAAAGAAGAGGACGTGGCCTAGAGGGCTCGCGTTGCTTCCTTAGAGGACCTCCAAAAACCGGTCCGCCAACGTCTCCGATTGCCAGCGCCTCACGCCCGCGACCCCCGCGAGTTCTTCCACAGAACGCGGATGAATACGGGCGATTTCCAAGATCGCGGTGTTCGACATCAGAACCCCACGGTCGATGCCCAGAGCCTCCGCCACGTGGTTTCGAATAGACTTGAGGCGGTTGGCGATTTCCTCCACCTCAGGTTGAGGGCGGCGTGGGCCGGCCCGACCACGCGGATAACCCACCAGTTCGGAATCGTCGAGCCGGTCGGTCTGCTCGAGCCGGTCGAGTAGCTCCTTGCCCGACCGACCCGCGAGCTGGGGCGAAAAGCCGCGTATGCGCCCGAGTGCGGAAACGTCCAGCGGCCGCTCACGTACGACCTCCAGGAGCGCCGGATCTCCCGCCACCCGAAATGGGGCGCGATCCCGGGCGCGGGCGACCTCGTCTCTCCAGAACCAAGCCTCACGGAGAAGGGCCACCTGGCGGAGCTCGAGGTCTCGTACGCCCTTGACCTTGGTGACGGGATCGACATCGCCGTCGGCGTTCCATCGTAGCGCCTCCATGAGCGTGGATTCCTCTTCTGCCCAGGACCTTCTCCCGACCGCCTCCAACCGCTCGGTAAGGAGGTCGGCCAACTCGTGTAGATGCCGGGTGTCCGAGGCAGCGTAGTCCAGCATCTCGTCTGGAAGAGGACGCCTCGCCCAGTCCGCACGTTGGTATTTCTTGGACACGTGGACATCGAGGTACTTTTCCAGGAGCGCGGCGAGCCCCAGAGACGGCTCTCCCAGGAGGGCTGCCGCGGTCTGCGTGTCGAAAAGCTTCACGGGGTGTAGATCCAAGTCCCGGTCCAGGAGCCGAAGATCGTAATCGCCGCCGTGAAGAAGGACCGTAACAGTCGGGCTTTCCAGAGGGCCCCGCAGCACGGGCGACGGGTCGACGGCAAGCGTGTCGACGACGAAATTCTGGTCGCTGCTGCTCACCTGAAGCAGGCAGACGCGATCCGAGTAACGGTGAAAGCCAGCCGCTTCGAGGTCCACAGCCACCCGGGATTCTCCCGTCAGGCCCTCGCCCAACTCCTGGAGGGAGCCCGCGTCTGAGATCAGTTGGATGGTCATGATGCCGGGAGCTTCGGTCCGCGGGACCCCGGGCGCAAGCGATTCATGATTGGGTCCGTGGCAGAGCCTTGCTCTACAGATCGCCCAGGGGCAGCTTCCACCAGCCTCCTCCGTGTCTAGCCGCCTTGGACTCATGAAACTCACATTCCTCGGGACAGGAACCTCTTTCGGCGTGCCGGTGGTCGGGTGCGACTGCGACGTCTGCACCTCAGGGGACGCCCGGGACAAGCGGACGCGGCACGGTGCGTTGCTCGAGCTGGACGGGGGGACGGTGCTGGTCGATACGCCCCCCGAGCTCCGCCTCCAGTTGCTTGCCGCCGGTGTCAGCAACGTCGATGCGGTGTGGTATACGCACGCCCATGCAGACCACGTACATGGCATTGACGATCTCCGCGCCTTCACGGCTCGGCAACGACGTGATATCCCTGCTTACGTTCCACAGGAATACGACGATCTCTTTCGAACGCGGTTCTCGTATATTTTCGACGACGATTTTCAGCCCCCCGAGGGAACGACCAAGCCTCGCGTTCGCCTCAACTCTTTCGCGCCCGAGGAGTCCACCATGATAGTTGGTCACCGCTTCGATCCGGTGGTGGTGCCCCACGGGCCGATCTCCGTTTACGGCTTTCGAGTCGGGCCCCTCGGCTACGTCACCGACGCGAAGGAACTACCGAAACCCGCATTGGAGACGCTGAAGGGTGTGAGCGTTCTGGTACTCAATGCGTTGTGGTTCGGCCGGCCGCATCCGACTCATTTCAACGTAGAGGAAGCCGTGGAGGCGGCGAGAACCGTGGGTGCGGAGCGCACCTACCTCGTCCACCTGACCCATCGAGTGGGGCACCAAGAATTGGCGGATAAGCTCCCCAAAAATGTGGCCCCGGCCTACGACGGTTTGTGTATCGAGATCTCATGACCCCCGTCACAATCGACTTCTCAAACATGGTGATGGAACGCCTTGGCGCGGGTGGTATCGATCCGGATCGACTCGGAGGGGACCTAGCGGATCGCTTCCGTGCGGCCCATGAGCAGGTCGAGGCCTCCCGGCGTTCCGGCGAGATGGGATTCTTTGAGCTTCCGTATGCCTCGGATGAGTTGGGCCGCGCGCAACAGCTCGCGGATCGCCTGGAGGGGCGTTTCGAGAATCTTGTCATCATCGGGATCGGGGGGTCCGCGTTGGGCGCTCGCACGCTGCGAGATGCACTGCTAGGCCCCTTGTGGAACGAGCGGTCGAATGAGGAGCGGGAGGGCAGGCCTCGGATGTACATCCTCGACAACGTGGACCCGAGTGCCGTCTTGGACGCCGTAGAGCATCTCGACCTTCGCCGCACGCTGTTCAACGTTGTCAGCAAGTCGGGATCCACCGCCGAGACCATGGCGCTTTACCTGGTGATCGAGGGGCTGCTGATCGAGGAGGTTGGGATCGAGGGTGCGGGGGACCACTTCGTGTTCACCACCGATCCAGAGAACGGAGCCCTGCGGTCGATCGCGGAGGCCGAGGGAATCGAGAGTCTGCCGATTCCGGGAAACGTCGGAGGCCGCTTTTCGGTGCTTTCGCCGGTGGGTCTCTTTCCCGCCGCTCTCGCCGGCCTAGATGCCGCGGGGCTTCTCGCTGGGGCCGCGCTGGCCGACGAGTATTGCCGGACCCCGATGCTGCGGGAGAACCCGGCTGGGCTCATGGCTACCTTGCTTCATACGGTTCACTGCGAATCGGGGGCCTCGATCCATGTGATGATGCCCTACTCGGAGCACCTTCGCTCCTTCTCGTTCTGGTTTCAACAACTCTGGGCCGAGTCTCTCGGAAAGGCTCACGATCGCTCGGGCAAGATCGTCCACACGGGACCGACGCCGCTGCCGGCGGTGGGCGTCACGGATCAGCATGCCCAAGTACAGCTGTTCATCGAGGGGCCTCTGGACAAAGTCGTCATCTTCCTTGCGCTCACCGGGGTGCGGCGAGACGTGAAGATCGGAACGCATCGCGCCTCGATGCCTTCCGTCGGCTATCTCGGAGGACACACGGTGGGTCAGTTGATGGATGCCGAACGCCAGGCGACCACGGAGGCGTTGCGCCGGAGCGGCCGGGCGAACATGACCTTCGAGATCGATCGCCTCGACGCGTCGACGCTCGGAGAGCTCTTCATGCTCATGTCGGTAGCTACGGTTTACGCCGGCGCGTTGTACGATGTGAACCCACTCGATCAACCGGGTGTCGAGCTGGGCAAGCAACTCACCTATGGACTGATGGGTCGGGACGGGTACGATCCGCCGGAGCGATCGGACCCAGACGGCCGCTGGCGGCTCGGACGGGGGTAGGCTCCCATCCGACCCCCCTCGGCGGTATGTTTCGGATGGCGGCGGGTGCCTTGCCCCGCTTCCAGACGCTGCGGAAGGAGCTCATATCATGCGTAATCAAGAGGACCCCCCGTACATCGTCGTCGAGCGGGATAGCGGTGGGAGTTTCGGATCGTTCTGCCTCGGCGCGTTGGTCGGGGCCGGGCTGGCTCTGCTCTTCGCACCCCAAACCGGTGAAGAGACACAGGAGGAGATACGGGCACGTGCCCAGAAGCTCCGCGCTGCCGCCGAGGAGCGCATGCGTGAGGCCCAACTGACCCTAGAGGATCGGTTCGAGAACGTTCGCGAGGGCGTGGAGTCCCGCGTTGAGTTGGTGCGCGACGCCGTGGAATCGGGACGTGCGGCGGCCGAGGTGGCTCGTACGGATCTCGAAGCCAAACTCGAGCGCTCAAAGGCCGCCGCCAAGGCGGGGATCGCTGCGGCGCGGGAGTCGGCTGTAGACGGGAAGTCGTCCCAGGAGGAAGACGTCGGCGAATAGTGACCGAGTCGGCCCGCTCGTGAGCGCCGGCCCTGGAGCGTCCCCTCTCAGTTCACGTCGTGCCCGCCTCAGGGATTTCTGGTCCCTCGTGTACCAGAAGTCCACCGAGGACAACATTTTCTTCATGGCGGGGGCGATCAGTTACAACCTCCTGATTGCCGTCGTACCTCTTTTCCTCTTGGCGGTTGGCCTGTGGGGTTACGTCCTTCGTGCCCGGTACGGCGAGCCCTCCGAAGCCATTGTCGGCTTGCTGGAGAACTACATTCCGGCGATGGGAGGCGACATCGACCTCCTCGCCGAGATCGAGTCGGGGATCAACGGGCTGGTGGCCAGCCGCGCCGGATACTCGATCGTTGGATCCCTCCTGTTCATTTGGCTCTCGACCAGACTCGTGAGTACGCTCCGAATCGCCTTACGCGAGGTGTTCGACATCGAGGGCGACCGTGGTGTGCTTCGAGGTAAGATCTTCGACCTACAGGTGGTTGTGCTCGGGGGCGTGCTGCTGCTCTTGAACGTGGTCATCACGGTCGTCCTCCAGTCGTTAGGCGGCTGGGGCACCGAGCTATTGGGCATTCCGGAGGACTTTCTCGGATCCACCCAGCGGGCGCTGGCCACGCTGCTCGCGTTCACGTCGACCTGGGCGTTGTTCGCACTCATTTATTTGTACGTTCCCGCACGGAGGATCAGTTGGCGCACGGCATGGGTGGCTGCGACGGTCATGGCGGTATCGTACGAGTTGATGAAATGGGGATTCGGGTGGTACGTCACGTCCGTAGCCGATTACCGCTCCGCATACGGGAATCTCGCCACCATAGTCGTGCTCTTGTTCTGGATCTATTACGGGTCGGTAGTGTTTGTCCTCAGCGGAGAAATTGCCCAGGTTTACACCATGCGAAAAGCGCGAAGGGTGCAGAGTCGGCCTGCCTTTGGGGGCTCGGCGTAAAGCTGGAAAACTGTTGAGCGACCAGAGTGGTAGCGGCGAGAACGGCCGCAAGGTGGTGGGGCGGAATCGGAAAGCTCGGCACGAATATGAGATCCTGGATACTCATGAGGCTGGAATCGTGCTCAAGGGACCTGAGGTGAAGTCGCTTCGGGCGGGGCATTTGGCCTTCCGCGATGCCTTCGCCCGTGTGGAGAACGGAGAGGCCTGGCTCTACAACCTCCACATTTCGCCCTATGAACAGGCGAACCGGGCCAACCAGGACCCTGATCGTGCACGGAAGCTACTCCTGCATCGCGAGGAGATTCGCCGTTTGGTGAGAAAGACCGAAGAGAAGGGACTCACCCTGATCCCCCTCGAGATCTATTTCCGGAAGGGGAACGCGAAGGTGCTTCTTGGGGTGGCGAGGGGACGCCGTCTGTACGACAAGCGCCAAAAGCTGAAGAAGCAGACTCAGGATAGGGAGGCCAAGCGCGCCATGAGCAAGCACCGATGATCAGGTTATCGAGCGTTCTCGGCATCCTGGCCTCGTCGGCGATGGTCCTCGGCGGGCCCGCTCGCGGTTCCGCTCAAACGGAGAATTTCCTCGTCGTACGCGGCCCGGATGACTCTTCTCTCTCGTTGACCATCAGACGGTCTCGCGGATACGCGACCGTGCCTCATGAGGCTCTGCGTCAGCTGGGTTGGGCGGTCGAGGTGGATGCACCACGGCTCCGTGCCCAGCTCGGTGCCGGCGGGCCTGTCGTGGAGTTTTCGTTGGACAACCCGCTCTTCCACTGGGACGACGAGCTGCTCCAACTAGTGAGCGCGCCGTTTTCGGGTGACGGTTCCATTCAGATTCCACTCCAGTTCGTGGTCGACTTCCTTCCGGCTTGGGCGAGCGAGGCGTATGCGTTCTCGCCGGGCGAGAGAACACTCGAAGTCCTCGATGCATCCCTATGGCCCCAAGGCGGGACCGATCGGTCGGCGCAGAGAGAGCGCAAAGGAATCCCGTCCCGAAGCCGTGTCGCCAACCCGGACGACACGCGTAGGGACGACCGCCTCCGGGACCGAACGCTCGGGGGTGACCCCTCCAGAGATGAACCCGCTTCAACGGAAGATCCGTCCGCACCGGCGTCACAGCAGAATTTGGAAGAAGCACAGAACGCTGAAAAACGCGTAATCGTGATCGATCCGGGCCACGGGGGTAATGACCCGGGCACGACGGGCAGTGGTGGCCGCCGCGAAAAGGACATCGCGCTGGCCATCGGGCGTTATTTGGAGAGGGAATTGAGGGGGGATGACGACCTCGAGGTATACCTGACCCGCGACCGGGATGTGCTCGTTCCGCTCTGGGAGAGGGGTCCACAGGCCACGCTCCTGAAGGGAGCGCGCTTCGGCATCTTCATATCCCTTCACGTGAACTCTTCCCCGAGTCCCGCGATACGCGGGTTCGAGACGTATTATCTGGACCTGGCTCGCACCGAGCACGAGGAAAGGGTGGCGGCGCTCGAGAACGCTCCCCTCCAACTCGAGACGGAGTTGGGCGGTGGTGAGGTGGAAGTTGTGGATGTGACTTCGATCCTGAGGGGGCTCCAAAACGACGAGTACCAGCGTTGGTCGTCCACTCTCGCCGAGGGGATCCAAGCGGAGCTGGAGGACGTGCACCCCAGCCCAAACCGCGGTGTAAAACAGGGACCGTTCGCGGTGATTACCAACGCGCTCATGCCGGCGGTATTGGTGGAGGTCGGATTCATCACCAACCGTGAGGAAGAACGCGTCCTTTCCCGCGTGGAGTTTCAGCGCGGCGTCGCCGCGGCTCTCGCGCAGGCGATCCGGGATTTCTTCTTACGGTACCCCCCGGGGCAGGGGGTGGCGGCTCAGGGCTCCCCACGGTGAGAACCTCGATGCACGTCGTCGCCCTTGCGGCGGTGGGATCGGGAGTATTTGCGGGTTGCCTCTTCAACAACACGCTCTATAACGCGGGGAGTTTGTACCAAGAGGCGGAGAACTTGCGCTTGGCTGATCAGGACTCCGCATCTACAGACCTTTACCGCGAGGTCGTCGCCAAGGCCACCAAGGAGTACGAGGCCGACGAGGATAGTGGATGGGCCGATGATGCCCTCCTCCTCATTGCCAAGGCCCAGCTTCGCTTGGGAGCCACTTCGGAAGCAACTCGTGCCGTAGAGCGGGCACTCGAAATCAGTACCAGTCCCCACGTGAGAGCGCAGGCCGCCCTGTACCGCGGTGCCCTTGCTGTGGCGGTTGGAGAGACGGTCCGAGGGCTTGCGCTTCTCGACGGTGCGCTCGAGAGCATCGATGACCCGAGCCACCGAGCGGAGGGCCATCTCTGGCGGGCTCGTGCAATGTTCGAGCGGGGGATGGTGGAGCAGGGATGGCGCGATCTGGACCGCGCGAGAGCGGTCCATGACGGCCACGCGGTGCCAGTCGGCCTCGAGCGGGTGGCGTGGGGATTCGCTCTGCCGGATCTAACCCGTATCCATCAGGGCATCCAGGCGCTGATCTTCACGAGTCGGGCCCAAGCATACGGCGACTCCATCGGTTCGCTGGTTCGACGGTTCGCGGAGCGATGGGGCCCGGGAAGTGCCGTGATCCTCTTGGACAACGCCGAAGACGCCCATTGGTCCCGAGATGAGCGGGACCGCTTGTTGATGACACGCGCCTGGCTCGCCTACGAGGCGGGCGATCTGACCCGCGCCAGGAAGGACGCGCGTTTGGTCGGGTCGGGCGTGGGGGAGCAGGCCTCAGGCGCAAGGGTGACGCTGGCGAGGTGGCGCCTGGCCGAGGCGGAGCGGGTGGACGACTTCCGGTCGCTCCGGTCCATTCTTTTCCCGGCGGTGTCGTCCAAAGAGGCCCAAAACATACTGAACGCGATCCGCCGGGTGGAGCTCCTCACGAAGTATGGACACGAGGGTGAGCCCATCGCGCTGATCGGCGCTGCGGAGATCTCCCGAGACCTGCTGGTCGCTCCACGGCTTTCTGCGGCGCTCTTTCTGGCCTATCTGGCAGCGGCGCCCGATGCTCCGTGGTCGGGGAAGGCGCTCCTCGCGGCCAGGGACCTGACGACCGAACGGGCTCAGCGGGAGTGGCTGAACGAGCGGCTCGATGCTATCCCCGGGGATGCTTATGTGCGCTACGCTCGCAAGGGTCATTTCGGACCTGAATTAGGGGAGCTGGAGGCCCAGCTTCAGAGGACGCTCGACCCACTCATAGAGCGGGTCGATGAGGAGCTGGCGGCCCGGCGGCAACTCGCGGGCGTGCCGAAAGAGTGACAGTGATCGAATCGACAATGCGACTGAGCCAGACCCTGTTCGGAGCGACCTTTCACAACCCTGTCCTTCTGGCCGCCGGAACCTGCGGATTCGGCGAGGAACTCGAGGAT
This sequence comes from Longimicrobiales bacterium, assembly GCA_965248195.1. Taxonomy (GTDB): domain Bacteria; phylum Gemmatimonadota; class Gemmatimonadetes; order Longimicrobiales; family Gaopeijiaceae; genus UBA822. Next base: position 814,713 of record CBDFIQ010000002.1, read on the forward strand.
GCTCTCGATCTCTCGTCCCTGGGCGGCATCGTGACGAAGTCGGTGACTCTGGAGCCTCGGGTGGGTAATCCGGCACCGCGCCTCGTGGAGTCCGGAAACGCCATGCTGAACTCGGTCGGTCTGGCGAACCCCGGCTTGGAACGCGTGTGCTCGGAGAGGCTCCCCTGGATAAGAGAGCACCTCTCAGGTATCCAGGTGTTCGTGAGCGTGGCCGGCCACACACCGGACGAGTATTGGCGCATCGTAGAGGAACTGGAGTCGGTCGGCGGTTTCCTGGGGTACGAGCTGAACCTTTCCTGTCCCAACGACACTCGCCTCGGTGGGCTTCCCTTCGCCCTGGATCCCGAGGCTCTCCGGGGCGTCGTCGAGGGTGCCAAGAGGCTGACCGATCGGCCGCTTCTGGTGAAGCTCGCTCCAAACGTTCCGGACATCGGGCCCGTTGCCGAAGCAGCGAAGGAGGCGGGTGCGGACGGACTCACCCTCGTGAACACGATGCCGGGCTTGGTCATCGACATCGAGTCGCGCAGCCCCGCCCTCGGCGCAGGCTCGGGCGGCTTGTCCGGACCGGCGTTGCGGGCCGTAGGCGTGCACGCCGTACATCGGGCCCGGGCGTGCACGTCCATTCCTCTCCTCGGAGTTGGTGGAATCACGGAGGTCGGGGATGCGCTTCAGTATCTTTTGGCGGGCGCCTCTCTTGTTCAGGTCGGTACCGCCACCTTCGCTGATCCGAGGACCGCGCAGAGGGTAGGAAAGGGGATCGCCAGGTACGGGGAGAAGATGGGACTCGAGAACATTCAGGACTTGATCGGAGCGTACCGTGGAGCGGATCGCCCCTTGAGCGTCTCTGGAGGGCCAGGCTGACATGGCTCGGGTGATCGTCGCACTCGACGTTCCGAGGCTGGACGAGGCCATGGGCCTAGTGGATTCCCTCGGCGAAGGGACCGATTTCTATAAGGTCGGACTCGAGCTCTTCACCCGAGAGGGCCCGTCTGTGGTCCAAGCGCTCGCGAGCAGGGACAAGCGTATCTTCCTCGACCTCAAGCTGCACGATATTCCCAATACCGTGGCGCGGGCGGTTGGCCGTGCCCGCGAGCTCGAGGTCGATTTCTTGACCCTGCATGCGACGGGGGGACGCCCCATGATGGAGGCGGCGGCCGAGGCAGCCGGAGACGACCTTACGCTTCTTGGCGTCACGGTGCTGACGTCGATGACGGCGTCCGACCTGGAAGACTCCTGGGGCCGTGAGGTGGACTCGCTCGAGGAGGAGGTCGTGCGCCTGGCCCGGTTGGCGCGGGCGTCCGGGGTTGGAGGCGTGGTGGCGTCCGTACGAGAGGCGGCTCCGATCAAGGACGTCTTGGGATCCGATCTCGTGGTGGTCACGCCGGGGATTCGCCTCGCTGGGGACGATGTGCACGACCAGGCCCGTGTCTCCACGCCAGCCGAGGCGGTGGCGGCCGGCGCCGACTACCTGGTGATTGGGCGTTCCGTAACGGAGGCGTCGGATCCGGCGCAGGCGCTCCAGAGGGTCTGCGAAGAGGCGTCCGGTCCCAGCGCGGTTCCGACGGCATGAGAGTGGGGCGAAGGCTGGTCCTGGGGATGGTCGCCGTTGCTGTCGGGGTCGGCGTGCCCGCCGCCTGCATCGGACAGGATCTCGAACAGGCTGCCGCCGCATTTGCGGCGCAGTGGTCCGCCGGCGACCTGTCTAGGCTCCAGAACCGATTCTCCCAAAACGGAGTGCGCATTCAATGGGAGGCGCGACCTCTCGGTGCCCTCTCTCCGCAGCGCGCGGGAGCCTCCATCCGGGAGTACCTGGAAAACCGTGAGGCCGCGTCGGCGCGTGTGTCGCGGACGGGGGAGGTGGGTGGTGAGCCCCCGCGGGGATTTGCCGAAATCCGGTGGGAGTCGAGGATCCGGGGGATGTCCGAGATGGTCACCCGCACCGTATTCGTGGCCTTCGTTTACGAGGATGGCGCTTGGCGGGTGGCCGAGCTCCGGGTTCTTCCGCAGACGCGGCTTTGACGTCGTCCCATCCGATCTGGTGGCGGGACGAGGAGCCCGGGCCAGACCACGCCCAATCTGACCAACGCTGACCCAATCTGACCAACGCTGACCCTCGTGACCCCATGTCCCTGAAACTCTACGACACCCTGACCCGCTCGGTGAGGGATTTCGAGCCGGCCGATCCGCCCAGGGTCCGGCTCTACGCCTGCGGCCCCACCGTTTACGACCACGCACACATCGGCAACTACCGGGCCTTTCTGGTCTACGATCTGCTCCACCGCTACCTGCGGTGGTCCGGCTACGACGTGGACTTCGTCATGAACCTCACGGATGTGGACGACAAGACCATCGATCGGGCGTCCGAAGCGGGAAAGGACGTGCGGGAGTACACGGCTCCGTTCACCGAGGACATCCTGGCGGACGCGCGAGCCCTCGGGATCCTTCCGGCTCGTAGCTATCCACTTGCCACCCGGTACGTGCCCCAGATGGTGTCGTGGGTCGAGCGACTGGAGGAGAAGGGACTCGCCTATGCAGCGGAGGATGGGTGCGTCTATTTCTCGATCGGTGCGTTTCCCGCCTATGGCCGCCTCAAGGGCCTGGACCCCGAAGCCACACGCCCGGGTGCCCGCGTGAAGGACGACGAGTACGAGAAGGAAAACGTCCGCGACTTCGCGCTCTGGAAGGCGGCCAAGCCCACGGACGAGGCGGTGGGCGCCGCCTGGGATTCGCCGTGGGGGAGAGGACGGCCCGGCTGGCATTTGGAGTGCTCGGTCATGAGCATCGCCGAGCTCGGAGAGACGCTGGACATCCATATGGGCGGCGAAGACCTCGTCTTTCCCCATCACGAAAATGAGATCGCCCAGTCCGAGGGGGTCACCGGTAAGACCTTCGTGCGCCATTGGGTACACGTAAAGCATCTGGTGGTCGAGGGCGAGAAGATGTCCAAGTCGCTCGGGAACACCATTACCGTTCACCAACTGCTCGAGGAGGGGCTGGGGCCGGCCGCTATCCGTCATCAGCTGCTCGGCGCCCAGTACCGGCGGGAACTGAACTTCACACGCGACGGCCTCGCGGCTTCCGCCGCGGCTGTCCAGCGGCTTCTGGACTTCGAGGCGCGCTTGGCCGAGGCAGTCGGGGTGGACGGAGTGGACGTGAAGGATGGAGCCGGCGAGGGACGGCTGACCCGTCTGGCCGGTGAAGCCATGGGTACGTTTCGTGCCGCGCTCGAAGACGACCTCAACTCAGCCGAGGCCCTCGCCGCCTTGTTCGTCTTCGTGAATCGCGTGAACGGCGAGTTGGATGCCGCTGCAGACGTCGCCGAGTCCGAGTTGGAGGCTGCGCGAGGGGCGCTCGCCTCGATGGATGAGGTGATGGGGCTTCTTAGCGTGGCACGTGAGGACCTCGAGGTGGATGACGACTTCGCGTCCGAGATCGTGTCACTCATCGCCGAGCGCACAGCCGCTCGGGAGGGCAGGGACTTCGCGCGTGCGGATGCCATCCGGGACGAGCTGGGCGAACGCGGCATCGTGCTCGAGGATTCCGCAGACGGCACGCGCTGGAAGCGGATGAGGTGACGTGATAGACCAGACGAGTCCCTAGGCGAGAGGGCTTCCGCTTGCGCCTCCCGGTCCGCTCTCGGATGTTTGGCCCCACAACGCGATCCCGTCTCAGCTTGGGCTCTCGCCTCTTTCCGACCTAGACAGGAGGAAACCAAATGCACAGGTACGCCGTGTCAGCCGTTGCGCTGGCGATGCTCTCCGTGGCCCTGGTGGCACAGACACCGCCGGTCATCGGCGATCGGTCCTCGCCTTTACGCCCGCTCCGGGGCGAGGACAACGTGGGAATCAGCAACGCCGTCCTTCGTGATCAGCCTGAGGTTCGCGCCCTGCGAGTCGTCGTGGAACCCGGCGGCACACGCGTGATCCATGCGCACGAGGGGGTCCAGTTTCATTTGTTCGTTCCAATCTCAGGCCCTATGGAGCTAAACCTGGACGGAGGACAGTCCGTGGATGTGCAACCGTGGCACCCCTACTTCCTCGAGGAAGGCACCCGACACGGGTTCCACAACAGCGGCACCAGAGCGGTGGAGGTCATGGAGATCTTTGTCAGGTGAGGAGATCACGCCTCGACGCACCCCTGGGAGAGTCGCTGCACCATCGAGCGTGGCGAAGCCGTATTGGAGGCACCAAGTGAGCGGACGGGCACGCGGATGAACCGCCGCAAGGCCGTGCGCACGATGGGAGCCGCGGCCCTCGGTCTCGCGGCCGTGGCCCGGGATGGCGGTGCTGTGAGCAGGGCGGGACAAGAGGCCGGCGAAATCCTCATCCGGGGCGGGCGCGTCGTCAACGCGGACGCAAGCCGACTCGCCGACGTGCGCATTCTCGGGGACACCATCGCCGAGATCGGGCCTGATCTCGCTCCCGGCTCCGGCGCCAGGATCATCGACGCGACAGGCCGGCTCGTCATCCCCGGCGGCGTTGATCCCCACGCCCACCTGCAGGGATCCTTCGTCGACGATCTGACCAGCGGCACCGCTGCGGCGGTGGCAGGAGGTATCACGGCTGTCGGTACGTTCGCCAATCCACGCGAAGGCGAGAACGCCGTGGAAGCGCTGGATCGCTCCCTGGCAGAAGTTGCCGAGCACGCCATCGGCGACGTGTTCTTCCACGCCCGCACCTGGCCCCCGACCCCCGAGCTCGCAGCGATGATGCCGGAGCTCGCGGCTCGTGGGCAGCCGAGCCACAAGGTCTTCATGGTCGCTCGGGACTTCGGCGCCCATCGGGCTGCGTTCATCGAGGTTCTGGAGGCTGCGCGGGACGCCGGCGTCGTCACGCTCATGCACTGTGAGGACGCGGCGATCCTGCAGGCGGCGCTTGGGCGACTGCGCGCCGAAGGGCGGACCTCACTCGAGCACTATGCCGAGAGCCGACCGGTGCTCGCCGAGGTGGCTGCGACGCAAGACGCTGTGGTGCTCTGTGAGCTGACCGGCGCACCCATGCACTTGGTTCACCTCTCGTGCGAGCGCGCACTCGACGCGGCCCGTAACGCTCACGCGGTGGGGCTTCCCCTCACGATCGAGACCCGCCCGCTCTACCTTTACTTCACCGACGAGGCGCTCCTGCGTGCGGACGGGCCGCTGTACGTGGGTCAGCCGCCGCTACGCCCGCAGAGCGACGTCCAAGCGATGTGGCGCGGCCTGGCGGACGGACGGATCACGTTCCTCGCGACGGATCACGCACCGTGGACGCGCGAGCAAAAAATGGACCCCGCGCTAGACGTAGGGCGGGTCCGCCCGGGCGTGAGCGACCTGCGCTTCATGCTGCCCGTTCTCTACTCCGAGGGGGTCCGCAAAGGGCGCATCTCCGAGGAACGTTTCGTCGAGGTCGTGTCCACTGGCGCCGCGCGCACGTTCGGCCTCTACCCCGAGCGCGGCGTCGTGCGCGAGGGCTCGCTAGCCGACCTCGTGGTCTTCGATCCACAGCTGGAGCGTACCGTGAGCGCCGCCGACGACCCCTCCCGCTCGGACTACACGCCGTTCGAGGGCTGGACCGTCACCGGGTGGCCGGTGACCACGATCCGACGGGGCGAGGTGGTCTACGAGGACGGCCGGGTTACGGGACAACCCGGGTCTGGACGGCCAGCGGAGAGGCGGCCCCGAAGCGCCTAGGGGCGGGTGGCCGCCTGTTCCATCCGTCAGCGCAGGACCGGCTCAACCCTCCGGCCAGTCGATCGAGCCACGCGCCTTCAATTCGAGTGGAAGAAGGGCAGAGTAGAAGAAGGTGTGAACCGGTACCTGGACCCCCGCTTCGACGGCCTGCCGAACGACCGCCCCCGAGAGCGCGTCGAGCTCCGTTCGGACGCCGTCCCGAAAATCCCGTTGTAGAGAGCTCGTGCCGTCGGCGGGAAGTCCATCGATGAATTGGAGCGTCTGCTCTACGCTCTCAGGAGGGAGCCCGACTCCCTTGGCCTTCGCCAGGTCGAAGACCTCCTCCACCGCCCTCACGAGCAGGGACCTCGGTTGGGGGAGGCTTCGAAACACACCGATCGGTGCCTGGGTGATCGAGCCGAGGCCACTCAGCGGGGCGAAGAAGAGGAACTTCCGCCACAACGCCACACCGATTTCGTCGGCGATCTCGACCGTGAGCCCGTGCGCCTTGTCCAGCGCCTCGGCCACCGACTCGATCGGCACTGATCCGCCCCCTGGACGCTCCCCGATCGTGAGGTTCGGGTCGATGCCTGCGTGGCGGATCACGCCGGGTCCCTCGACGAAGCTGATGATGCGGCAAGTACCTCCCAAGACACGCGAGGGAGACACGAACGTGGACAGGACGTCGGCCGCCTCCACCCCGTTTTGTAGCCCGAACACGACGGTGTCCGCACCGACGAGTGGCTCCACGACGTCGGCGAGGGAAGCGAGCTGCCACGACTTTGTCGCCACCACGACGACGTCGACTTCACCCACATCCGAAGCACTCCCGACGGCGGGCACATCGACACGTGCGTCCCCGAGAGGGCTGTGGAGGAGGAGGCCCTTGGAGTTGATCGCCTCGAGATGGGCTCCTCTAGCGAGCAGGGTGACGTCCAGCCCGGCTTCGGCCCATCGGGCTCCGAAGTATCCGCCGACGCCGCCCGCGCCGATTACAGCGACCTTCAATGTTCCTCACTCTCGTCCATGCGACTCGGGTCGAAGTTTTGACGGGTCGGTGAGAACGTGACGGGTAGGACGAAAGCGGTCAACACGATGTTGTCCACCACGTCCGATGCCCGGCCTCCACCCAGAATCCCGATGTAGGGCTCACGATCTGCCGTTCTTTCCTTGCCCTTATGTTGACCGCTTCGGTCCTGCGCCTCACGTTATACCCACCCCTCGGAGGGCTCTTTGAAAAGACTGCCGGTCAGTGGGGTGGATCCCGCTGGAATGGAGGTTGAAATGAGCAATCGTATGGCAGTGGTTGGTCGAGGCCATCAGGTGATGTCGCGTTACTCCGCTCTGCTTCTGGCCGTTCTCTGTGCAACCGCAGCCCACGGAGTCGTCTCGACAGCGGCGGCTCAGGCTCGAGCCTCCGACGCCGGAAAGTGGGAAGTCCTCAGGACCCCCGACGGCCATCCGGACCTCCAGGGAAACTGGACGAACATGACGCTCACTCCGTTTGAGCGGGAAGAGGGTAGGGGTCCGGTGTTCACGTGGGCGGAAGTAGAGGAGCTGGAGCAGCCATCAGGAGATTGCCCCGCTAACCCAGGGACCGTCGAGTGCGGAAGGGAGGACAACCAAGGGGATGAGTCTCTGAGTAATGAGCGTCGACTGAGTGGCGCGGAGTACAGCGAGGTCTATTGGGATCGGGGCTCGCGGGTAGCCATCGTCGATGGCGAGCCCAGAACCTCTCTGGTCACCCATCCGGCGAATGGGCGCCGTCCGGCCCTCACGCCGGAGGGCGAGCGGTGGGTCCAGGAGTCCCGGGACTTCAGGGACCAATTCGGCCTATACGACCACCCGGAGCTGAGGCCACTCGGCGAGCGCTGCATCATCAACAGTTCCACTTCCAACCCTGCCGGACCCCCCATGGTCCCCAAGACCTCCTACAACGGCAACTTCACAATCGTACAGACGGCCGATCACGTGGTGATCATGGTGGAGATGATCCATGACGCGCGGATTATCCGGATCGGATCAGGCCCGCGGCTGCCCACGCACATTCGCCCGTGGTTCGGCGACTCTTGGGCTCGGTGGGAAGGTGACGCACTCGTGGTCGAGACCACGAACATCAATCCACAACAGACTCTCGCGGGAGTCCCTCCCTCGGAGCACATGAGGGTGACCGAGCGCTTCACTCGGGTCGACGAAGAGACGATCCTTTACGAGTTCACCGTCGAGGATCCGACGATGTACACCCAAGCTTGGGGAGGAGAGATCCCGCTGAAGAAGTTCGACGACATGCTCTACGAGTACGCCTGCCACGAGGGCAACTACAGTATGGCCGGCGTGCTGAGCGGCGCGCGTTATGAGGAGAGAATGGAAGCGCAGGGAGCGAGTGACTCTAGGCGTGATTGAGAGCCCTACTTCAAAGAGCCCATGGGGTTCAGGGGGGCGCCGGGTCCACTATCGCGACTTCCCCCCGTTTATCGCGACTTCCCCCCGTTCTGCGCGTGAGCGAGAACCTCCACGACGCGGGAGACGCCCATGACGACCCGTGCCAATCGGTCGTAGTCGATCCGGTCCGGCGTGTCCTGAGGCGTGTGGTAGTGGGGGTACCGGAAGGGCGCGGTATCGGTGATCATGACGCCCGGGTATCCCTCCCGCCAAAACGACCACTGGTCGGACCAGCCGATCCCGGGGATCCACGCCGGGGCGGCTAAGCCTTCCGAAGGAAACTCCGTCGACTCACGGAACGCGCGAATGGCTCGGCGGGTCAGGCCGCGTGACCCCAGGTTCCCGACGAACCCGACGAAGTTGCCCGTGTCCGGATAGAAGAAGCTGAACGGGAACGGGTATTTCTGGCTTCCCGGTTCGTCCGCATAGAACCCGATGGTCTCCAGGGAGAGCATCGCTACAACGTTCTCGTCACGCTCCCTGCACCTTCTTGCATACACGCGACTCCCCATCACGTCGGTTTGGAAGAAGGGAGGCTCTTCGTTCACGAAGGCTACGAGCCGGACCGTCCGGTCCATGGTCCGTGTGGGCAGCAGCCGGGCCAGTTCAAGGACGGCGGCCACTCCGGTCGTGTTGTCGTTGGCCCCGGCACAACCGGGCACGGTGTCGTAGTGTGCGCCAACGATCACAATATCACCGGGTGAGGCGGTCCCGGAGATCTCCACCTCGATATAGCGGACTGTCAGGGGAGGCTCGAGACGGACGTCGTAGGTCTGCTCGGCGACCTGGTATATGGATCCGTTGAACGCGCGGCGGATGTATTCCTCGGCTCGCGCCAGGGCATCCGGCGTGATCACGTTTCGCTCGCCGATGTCGCCTGCGAGAGCCTGGACATGGGATTCGAGCCGGCCTCGCAGCTCGGTCTCGTCGTCGGTCAGTTCCGGTAGGGGGCCGTGAAAGGACCGGCCCGGCATGCCGAACATCCAACTCATCCTCGGGTTGCTCGCCTGCCCTGGGCGCCGAGACTAGCCGAGGCCCAGTTGCCCGTAACAAACCGTTCCCGGCACTTCGCCCGACTGCCACCAGATCACGTGCACCGTGCCCGACCCGTCCGTGACGACCTCAGTTTGCTGCATGAACTGGATGCCGCTCTGAGCCTGGAATTGGGCGAGGGTCTCCACCTCCTGGGTCCCGACGCGAAGTACCGTCATCTCAGACCGGGTCTGGATCGCTACGATGGGCTCGCCGTTCTCGGTCAGATCGAGAGTCGCGATATCCCGCGCCCCGCCGAAGCCGATCGTGAAATCCGTCACCGACATAAGGTCCTGAAATTCGAACGCGCCCACCGCCCCCTTCGCGTAGCGAATTACACCACCCCCCGATGCGTCCACGGCCAAGTATACGAGATGCAACGTGCTTCCATCCGGGTCGACCTCCATGTCCGGAAATCGACCGATCTCGGAGCGGCCTCCCAGTGGTTCAATGGTGGAAACGGTCCAGGTATTCGGCCCTCCCCGGGTAGCAATCTTACCAACGCCGGCAACGTCGTCGAAGAATGCGGCGTGGATTCCGTCAGGTGTGTAGACAATGGCGGTGCCGCCCGCGTAGTCGAAGCTCCCTGGCGCGGCCAACTCGATGTCCCAGCTCGATCCGTCCCATCTTCCGTAGTTGAGTCCCCGGCCTGAGAATCCGCTGGGATCATAGGTTGCGGTATGCAGCGTGCCATCGGGACCGATGACTCCCGTGTTGTACCATCCGTCGTGCCCGACATTCGCCATCGGCTGCAGCGTAAAGCGGCTGCCCGAACGGACCGCGAGTACCTGGTCCTCCCGGTCGTGGTCGTGATAGAGGATGCGCGGCTGGCCGTCGTCCGCGAGGAGGATGTCAATCGGACCGTAGAAGTACCCGTTGGCGATGAGCTCGCTCTGGCCGGGAGAGGACGCGCCGGCGGAAAGGCTGGCGTAGCGCACCCATCCGCTCGTGGCTTCGCTCATGAACGTCGCGTGGACTGTGCCGTCAGGTCCCACGGCGATAGCAGGCTTCGTACCCGCGCTGAAGCGTGTGAACCGCCACCCGGTAGTGTCCCTAGATTTGTGTAAAAGCGGATAAGCTGGACAGGAGGGAAAGAAAAACGGAAGCTCCTCTGTTGTTGTTCACTGTCACATGAACCCGGGAGTCCGGGTCTGCAGAGCAGGCTCGGAACCGGAGAGGAGCTTCCGATGCAAGAGATTGTGGAGATCGGTCGGGCCACGCAAGACGAGCTACGCGATGATTTGCGCGAGCTGTTTCAAGGCGCGATCCGGCTGACGCTCGAGATGGTGCTGGAAGAGGAGCTGAAGGCCATGGTAGGTGCACGCCGCTTCGAGCGGGTGGGAAGCCGGAAGGACCATAGGAACGGCACATACCTGAGGCGGCTGCTGACGAGCCTGGGGCAGATCGAGGTCGCCATGCCCCGGAGCCGGGACAACGGTTCGCCGGCCGACGTGATCGGCCGCTACCAGCGCAGGAGCCCCGAGCTCGACGAGATGATGGTCGAGGCGTATGTGAGCGGCGTGTCACAGCGCAAGATGGGCGACGTCACCGAGGCGCTGATGGGCGAGCGTGTTGGGCGCTCGACGGTGAGTCGTGTGGCAAAACGGCTCGACGAGGCCGTGGAAGGGCTGCGCCGTGCGCCGATCGAGGGGCCTCACCCCTATCTGTACCTGGACGCCACGTTCTTGGACGCCCGCTGGGCCCGCAAAGTCGAGAACGTGAGTGCGCTCGTGGCGTATGCAGTGGGCCCTGAGGGTCACCGACGGCTCCTGGCCGTCACGCTGGGCGCTGAGGAGTCGCAGCAGAGCTGGTCGGAGCTCCTCGAGCAACTCCAGGACCGCGGCCTCGGCGGTGTCGAGCTCGTGATCGCCGATGAGCACGCAGGCCTGGCAGCTGCGGTCCGCCGCTTCCTGCCCGAGGCACGCCGTCAGAGGTGTACGGTCCATCTGCAGCGTAATGTGGGGGCGAGGGTCCCCCACCGCCTACGCAAGCGCATGGCGCGTGAGGTCTCGGTGATCTTCCAGACATCCGGACTCGCCGAGGCGAAGAAGCTCCTGGGCGAGTTCGGCGCACGCTGGAAGAAGGAGCTGCCCGAGGCCGTGGAGGTCCTGGAGCGGGGCTTCGGGGCAGCGACGCAGTTCTACGCGTTCCCCGAGGCGCACTGGCCCCGGCTGCGTACCACCAACAGCCTCGAGCGGCTGCACGGCGAGATCAAACGCAGGATCAAGGCCGCCGGCGCCTTCCCGGACCGGGCCAGCGCCCTCAGGCTCATCACGGCCGTCGCACTCAGGACCACACACGTCTGGGGCGACCGGCGTTACCTCGACCTCTCACTCCTCCAGAAACAGGAGGTCGCCCAAGCAGCCTAGCCGAAGGCGAGGAGCTTCCTCCGCTTTTACACACAAATCGGGACTTGACCCGGAAATCGGTGATGGCTGCACATCCGCCCCACCTCCAACATCGTGGGCGAATGAAGTGGATGGAGGCCGTGGGATTCTGGCAGCACTCGCCGTTGGATATCGCCGAGGACATCTGAGGATCGAGGGAGAGTATTTCTATCAAACCACGAGCTATGATGATTACTCCCCGACGCGTATTGGCGACGAGGAGACACTGACCAAGGCCGACCAAGAACTCGAAATCGCAGATGGTGGAGTCGACGACCTGTTAGCGCACAACTTTTTCGGCAATCTGTATTATGACTTCGCTCCCAACTCACGGATAACACCCTATGTGGGGGTCGGCGCAGGTGTTGCACGAGTGTCGCTCGATTATTTCAGTCGATGGAAGCGGAATGACGATCCCGACCAAATCACGACATTTCGTGACCCTGTCCTGAAGGCCAGGATTGCCGGCACGACAACCATCGGTATGGCCAAGTTGTCGGACACGTTGCTTGCCTACCAAGCTGTCGCAGGTGTGGATTATCAAGTCAGCGAACGAATCACCATGGGGTTCAAGGTGCGATGGGTTAATTTCGGCGAATTCGAGGATGGAGCGGAGTGGGATCAACTCCGCAGTCACGAGTCCACCGTTGGCCGTGACTTTCGAGTTCGATATGTCGCGACAACGGATGACATTTCGTTTTGGGGGATTAGTTTCAACACGAAGTATCAGTTTTGAAATGGCACGCTCACGCACTTTTGGCGAAAATTCGCTCGCTCTTCACCTGATGACTCCCATGCTCTCAAGAATAGAATCTCCGGGAAATCTGGGGCCTGTTGGCTGTGTAAGACGTGTCACAAGAACACTCGCACGTTTGGTAAGCCGCTCTAGGCTGCCAATCAGCCGATAGTGTGAGGAGGAGGCTCACGGTGTCGCTCATCACTTCCGAGCGCACCGTGAGTTCTCCCTGAGCCTGTCCCGCCTCGGTGACGTGGATCGAAACGCCCACCGTGTCTCCGAGTTCTGAAACCAAGGCCGGTCCCATGCAATCCAACACGAGATTGGCTAGGGACCCCCACCCCCCGTTCGCTCCCACCACAAAGCATATCTCGAAGATCCTCCCGCCGCCTCCACTGCCGCAAAGAATTCGAACCGCCGTCCGGGCCCTGGTGGCCGGGCGGCGGTTCGAGGAGGGCATTGGCGATTGCTCTCTGCTTTAAGTTCTAAGAATCCGAGCGTTGAGCAGACTACTCAGCACCACCGCATAGAAATCAGAGAGCCCGACGCGGAAGTGAATCCGCGCCGGGCTCTCCGGAACCGCTGCTGTGCCTGCCCTTCAGACAGGCTGAACAGCGCACCTGATGGTTAACACAATGGTGCCAGCTGATGGTTAACAGATTGGGTTACGTCCTGTGTTGCCGTGGGTGTCGAAAATGACGAAGAGTTCTTCGTCAAACCACCCGAGGGTAGTGGGTCCGAAGTAGACCTGCCACAGCGCGGGACCGATGGGTTCGAGGCCGACGAACTCGTTGCCCAGCGCCTAGCTGATGTTGATCCAACGCGATCCTCCGACTCGATCAGCCAAATACGCGAAGCGCGGGTCGGGCGCCACGTGCGCGGTGTCCGTTCCGGCACCCCGAGCCCAGGTTGCCCTTCGACGGCACCTTGACAGCGTTGTAGCGCAGCGGCCAGGCGCCCTGGCGGCGGTGTCCTCGTTTCAGCGGCCTGCCGGCCAGCACGACACCACTGCCAGCGACGTACCGGCTTGGTCAACGCCTCCGTGCCACATACTCGCGCCACCGGGCCCTCAGCATGTACGCATGGACGATCTCGAACGGTCTGAAGAGGCGCTCGACGTGCATGGGCAGCAGCTGTGGCACCAGCGGCTCGGGGGGACCCACGGCCTGTTGCGACACACGGTCGAGATTGATGAGCGTGAGACGAAGAGGCGGGGCCGACTCGTCTCCCGACGAGTCCACGACAGCGTGCAGCCACGCGCCTGGAGCGGTGACCTCGACCAGGCAATCCATCAAGCGTTCTCGTTCGTGGGGGCCCAGGCGGTCCATGACGTCCCATGCCAGCACGACGTCGTAGGCACATGGGCCCGGCGGCAGCTCTGTGAGCGCCGACGCAAGAGCTTCACCGTGTGGCGGCGATGGGGTGAGGCCGGCGAACCGGATCTGCCGTGAGAACTGTCCGAGGACTTCCAAGTGCGAGTTCCCCGCGTGGTCCGCCAAATCCAGGATCGAATAGCCTCTGTCCCCGCCCAGCGCCTCGAAGAGCGCCAAGAGTCCCGGTGAGATCCACTCCACGGGTGCTTGCGTCGCGCCCACGTGCTCCTCGGCCGTGGAGTGGCTCGAGGGACGTTGCCGGAGCCGCTCGAGCCAGGACACCTAGTAGCCCACCTAGGCTCCGGCCCGGCCCACCCCGCTGGACTCGCTCTTGCCCTGCGTCGGACGGCCCGAGCTCGGAGACCAGGGTTTCGACCGGCGGGACGCTCCTGCGGAGCCGGAAGAAGTCGGGCGTGGCTTCGTGTCCAACGGGGCCGGCGACTCGGCCTTCGCGTCGACCGCAGGAGCGTCGGTCGCGGCCGTGTGGCCGGTCTCGGCATCGGCATCCCTCGCTCTCATGTCGACGAGGCCAACGAAGGTGGCACCGTCCTCGATGACCACTCGTGGAGCCGTGAGGTCTCCTTGTACGTGAGCCGATCCACGTAGAACGATCTGCTCCAGTGCGTTGAGATCGCCCTCGACCTTGCCCTCGATCATGATGACTCTGCCGGTGATTTTCGCCTTCACGTGCCCTTCGGCTCCCACTCCGACCGCGTGCTGATCCAGTGTTACCGATCCGTCCACCTGGCCTTGGATCAAGATGCCTTCGCTTCCCGTCACATCCCCGCGGATGACGATGGTCGGGCCGATTGTGGCCGGAGCTCGGGAGGCAGTCGTCGGCGCGACCACTGTTACCTTGGGCACGCTTTCGGCTGCAGGCGGCGCCCCCTGTCCCTCGCCTCTCTTCCACATGTGTGCCCCCTGTTGTTGCGACCTCTGCGTACACGCCCAGTGGAAATTTAGCGCCCTCCGATTGCACTGTACAGTACGATCTCTCGCATCATCCAACCACCGCTGCAGGTCCACGTCTGGCCAGTCCTTGGAATCCATACCTCGTTGGCACGCGCATCACGGTCTCCCGTAGTATCATCGGTGTCGAAGCCCTCTGGCGTGTGGGGTGATCCTTTGGTCGGGACGCCCCAACCTACCACGTCTCGGAGGGCTCCTTCGTTTGCCTCTTGCTCCAAAGCTTCCCGTGCCTTTTCCTCGCGCCTTCGGCGCTCGGGGCCCACGGCTCCCTCGGCTACGGGAGTGTCAAATTCTCGACCGTTGCTTTTTTACAAGATCAAACCGTTGGTGAGAGCCGATCGCGAATCTCCCCCCCTTAGCTTCCTTCACCCAGTAGGCTTGCCCAACATGTCGTGGATCTGCCTGTCGACCCACGAATCAATCTCGCAAACGATCCGGCTTGTGGTCGCCATGAGTCGCTCTGGGAGCGGCATTTGGTGTAACCCGAGACTCACGTACTCCAATGACTTGGAGCCGTAGAGCGGATTGAGGAGACTGAGCACCTCCTCATCCTCAGGTCTGAGTTCAGCGACGCCGGGGGGCAGCACTTTTCGCGCGGCAATCTTGCACTTGTCGAGCTTGTGGCGGAACTTGTTCTTGAGCCGATCTTCGGAGATCCCGTCAACGATCAGCACGGCTTTGAGGGCGAGCTCGATCGCGTGACCCGCTAAGTAACAGGCGAAGTAATCCCCCGTGTCATCAGAGCGAGCGAAGCTCCTGCTTTGGCAGCCCGTGGATGTTGACGATGTGGCAGTGATGGACGAGGCGGTCACGGCCTGGCCCTCGCGTGGGGAGGGCTCTGGAGCCTTGCGCCGCTCACACCTCCGGAACTCCCCCGACTGGCCGTCGTAGGGCTCGATGTGAGATCGGTAGCGTTCGCGTTTCAGTTTCGCTTTGCCGGGGAGTAGATGGCACACGCTGGCGGCGGTTACTATTATCACCGAATGCCCCTCGGGATTGTGCGTGATGGTGACTTATTGGTGACTCAGTATCACGTTGGGGACGCAGTAGCACAGTCTAAGTGACTGTGTAGTAATAATTTGCTGGCGTAGCTCAACTGGTAGAGCAGCTGCCTTGTAAGCAGCAGGTTAACGGTTCGAGTCCGTTCGCCAGCTTTGGTTTAAGTGAATGTCATACTCACAGCGGACGGTCAGGAGAGGGTTGTCCGTGACCGCCTCATTGGAGAAGGCGGTTCTGTGTCCTAGTCCCCTCCAACGCGCCGCGACCACGCTTACTCTAGAAGCCGTCCGTGAGGTCGTGGATGACCGCCGCAAGAGCGGGGTCGATGCCCGGCTCCATCGCTTTCTGCAGCAGGCCTTTCCGGACGTTCAATTCCTTCGTGATGGCGCCGACATGGCGGCCCATGGCCAGGAATTGACCGACGAGGCGCGGCCGGCCTTTCAGCGCCCCTCCTAAAGTCCAGGCGAGAAGCTTAGGCACGGGAAACGCATCGTAGGGCGAGACCCGGTGCTCGAAGGTGTCCGCCATGCGGCTCCTGTACTCTGGTATCTCATTCACGTGAGAGAACACGAGACAGTCGAGGTCGGTGGGTGGAGCAGCCGCTCCTTGGTCCCGCCCAAAGAAGTGATAAGGGAGTCCGGCAACATCGCACGCGCGCCACCACTGGATGAGCGCCTGGTCGTCGTCCAGCGCGATCGCCACGGCAAGGCTGCGGGCTTGGAGCAGCGCTTCGGTGATGCCGTCCCCGATGAGCCAGTCTTTATGGTGGCCGGCATCGCCGACCAGGACCCAGCCGGGACCCGTCGCGGTCCGGAAGAAATGACGCTCGCTGATCGTCCCGCGGACGCGCCCGTCAAGCTGAGTTCCATCAATCAATGGGCCGGTAACCGGGTCCGATGCAAGGTCGGCCCGTAGCGCGGCTTCCGGGTCCTCCCGCCATGACGCGACCCGGTCAAGTGGCGGGGCACTTGAGATGAGGAGCTGGTCATTGTCCGTTTGAAAGATGAGCCGGGTGTTGCCATCAGTGTTCGCCACATACATGCCGAACGGGTAAGCCGAGTCCGTCCTCCAGAAGGTCGGCGCCTCCCAGTAACCCCAGTAGGCCGCTCTAGGAGCGTCCCACGTGAGGTATTCCTCGGCCTCGACGAGACCCGCGATGGTCGAGTGCCGTCCATCGGCACCCACGACCAGTCGTGCGCGAAAAGTGTACTCCTGCCTGTTGTTCTCGGCCCTTACTCCGACAACACGCCCGTCCTCTTCCAGAAGCGCATTGGCGCGGGTCCGATCCCGCAACTCCGCTCCAGCGGCGACCGCCGCGTCCTGCAGAAGACCGTCCAGCCGATAGCGCCGCGGACAGTATTCGGCCCGTCCGTCGGCAAACTGCAAGTCGACGTGGGCGTTGTTCTTGCGGAGCCTGGACCAGGTGGGTTGCTGGCGATCCCTCGCGTACTGCGGTACCAACGCCCAGCTCATCGAGAACGTCGATACCAGGCGGATGAATGGTGTGGGTCGAGATGACCTGGTCGCTCGGCAGCGGGTCCTTGTCCAGCAGGAGCACGGAAGCGCCTGCGCGGCTCAGCAGTGTCGCGAGTGACACACCAGCACATCGCGCACCGACGATTACGACATCATATTCCGCAGCACTCATCCGTCCTCTTCTCCTGGGGGGTTACGTCGTGGGACCACTCTGGACAACCGACATCACGGCCCAACTGCGTGTCGGTAGGCCGCCCCTCGTAGGCCCGAGCGTCCTCGTGGCTTAGAGGGCCATCTAGCCTTGTCCGACCCGCAGCGCGATCCACAACAGGCCGTCCCCGATTAGAGCCGTTACGATCCCGGCATAAGCCCATCTAATCTGACCGGTCATGAACGAGCCGGGCAGGATGTTGATCCCCTGCAGAATCCAGACAGCCCCGGTGACGAGGAGAAGAACTGAGACGACTATCAGTGTGATTCTCATGTCTTCCAGCGCGCAGACTTGCTCACTTTGTTTCTTGGAGTCCTAGCTTACTAGGGCCTGTTAACACTATCTGAGGGCTTCGACGATGAGCGCGAAGTGGATGAAGGCGGTAAACATCACGTCGAGCTTGTCAAAGCGGGAGAAGATTCTTCTGAAGCCTTTGAGTCGCCGAAATAACCGCTCTATTTCGTTACGACGGCGATACATGACTCGGTCATACTGCCACGGGTTAACACGGCCCTGCTTGGGTGGCACGACCGGCGTAAACCCCAGCTCCAACACCAATTGCCGTGTTTCGCCCCCCTCGTACGCCCGGTCCATGATCATGGACACTGTGGAATGTACCGGCTTCAACGTGCGTAGCAGTTCCCGTCCTTCCGGCGCGTCGTGCTTGTGGCCTGGCGATAGCGAGAAGGTTATCGCGGTTCGAGCATCTGCGGCAACCATATGAATCTTGGTGGTCCAGCCTCCACGCGACTTGCCGATGGCCTGCGGGCCGTTTTTTTTAGAGCGCCGGTGCCATCAGGGTGCACCTTGACGATGGTACTGTCGATCGACAGAGCTTGGATCTTGATCCGGATAATTTGCTCGTCTTGCAGGGCCGCAAAGACACGATCCAGCACACCTGCCCTGGCCCAGCGATTCATTCGGGTGTAGATCGTATGCCAGTTACCGAAACGCGGAGGCAACCCCCGCCATTTGCAGCCGTGTTCGGCCACATACAGGATCGCGTTAAGCACTTCGAGATTGGAGATGCTCACATTGCCGCGCTGATGCGGAAAGCAAGCCTCTATCCGACGATATTGGGACTCTGTGATTTTCATAGCCCCAATATACTACAAATTGCCCTTAGTGTTAACAGACCCTAGTACCCAATCACGCAGAGACGTCTCCCAAGATCGGGCCTGCCATCCTCTGATTAGGGATGCGCCTAACGTCTCTGCGATTCTGATCTTATAAGGCGAAAGGCTGACCTCACTCGAGCGTGGCGTTACGCTGATCTTGCTCAAAGGCCTGCGGCACCCAACCCAAGGAGGCCAGCCATGTTTGTCGCAGGAATCGATGCTCACGCAACGTATTCGGTGATCGCCATCGTGAGCAACACAGGTCAGCTCGTTGCCGGACCCATCCGGATCAAGAACACGCAAGAGGATCGGCTCAATGATCTACTGGAGCAGTATCAGCCCCTGGAGGTGGTCGTCGAGACGAGTCCGGCCTGGCCGTGGCTCTTCGATCGACTCCAAGAGCGGGGGATCGACTTCGTGCTCGCTCACGCCAAGCGGCTCCGAGTCATCGCCGAGTCCAACTACAAGAGTGACGACATCGACGCCGAGTTGTTGGCGCGTATGCGACTCGCGGGCCTCATCCCCGAGGTCCATCCGAAGTGCGTCGAGCAGCGGGAGCAGGCGGTACTGCTACGCAACCGGGCACGACTCGTACGCGAACGCACACGCATGGTGAACCGCATCCATGCCCAGATCCACAACGTCGGGCTTCATCTGGAGCGTGGGCGTCTGCTCACCCAGGATGGACGCCAGTGGGTGCATGACGTGGCGTGGCCGCTGCTCGGAGCCGAGCGGCGTCTGTTCATCGACATGCAGTGGGAACTCATCGATCAACTCGTACCGATGATCAAAACCCTCGATCGCAGAGTGGAACACGTAGGCCGCAAGGTCCCCGCTGTAGCTCTGCTCGAGACCATCCCGGGCGTCGGTTCCTATCGGGCATTGCTCATCGCCACCGAGACGTTGCCCATCAAACGATTTCGTACACCGGGGCACCTGGTCAGCTACGCCGGTCTAGCCCCTCGCTCCTCACAGTCAGGGCTCCGGCCCATCCGCCACGGATCGATCCCCGCCGGGGCCAACCGTTGGCTGAGGGGCACCTTCGTCCGGACCGTCGTGAGCCACGTCACTCACGCGCCCGACAGCTGGCTATCACAGTCGTACGAACTGATCAGGCAACGGCTCGGGTGGCAGGTCGCTCGGGTCGCTACCGCTCGGCGCCTCGCTCGTGCTGTGCACGCGATGCTCCGTACGGGTGAGGTCTGGCACGATGAACCCGTGGCTCGATCAAACTGAGATGACACACGATGATGGACCGTACCACGACAGGGGTGAGCTCCGCGCGCAGCATGTCGCACGACGACCCTCAGATTCTGATTGAGCCCCCCGCTCGCATAGCAGATCTTCGGACATCCCCGCGCTGGGATGAAACCTGAATAGATGCCTGAGTTCCTCGTGAGAGGAGACTCACCCAAGATCGGACGCGACGTTGGTACTGAAGGATGAAAAACGGAAGATGATCACGCAGGCCTTGAGCTACAGACCAGTGGACCGAGCCACCCCTCCGGGACCCCGGACGGGTAAGGGAGGGCTACGCCCTGTTGACTCCCTTCACCTTATAGATGTTGCGCGTCAATGTGCCGACCAGAAGCGAAGCGCGCGAACAGCTTTCGCTTTCAAGTCTTCTCGGTACCGCTTCTCCTGGGACCATCTGGTGCTTCCAGAGGGCCAATAGATCCGGCCCTCTTCGTCCATCTGATCTATCACGGATGGAAGGTAAGCCCAGTGCCTACCACCATGGCTACACCCAGAATTAGGTAGCCGACTACGACCATCGTGATGCCACCAAGAACCATTCCAGTCACCAGCTTCTTCGTGTCCATTCTGGCCTCCGTTCAGGAGTTGATCAGACTACGACTGCATGCCCCCCTGTCGAACGCTGCACCAAGTCTTCGACCCAGTTTGAAAGGAGGGTTCGGAACCCCCGCCCTCTCTGCCAACGTACGTGAGACACGGAGCACGCAAAGAATTAGAGTAGGGCGAAGGCAGAGAAAACGAACATGTTGGGACTGCGAGAGAGAATGGAAGAGAATGGTAGTGCCCCTGGAATCGGGGAGGCCAAGCGAAGCGCGGCAGCTCCTGCGGACCCGGAGGTAGTAGATAGGCCGCTACGCCGGCGGTTCAGTCCATCGTACAAGCTGCGGATCGTCGAAGAAGCGGACCGGTGCACCGAGCCCGGCGAGGTGGGTCAGCTCCTGCGGCGCGAGGGCCTGTACTCGTCGCACCTGACGACGTGGCGCAAGGCGGCGCATAGCGGGTCGCTGAAGGCCCTGTCGAAGAAACGCGGCCGCAAGCCGGAGCGGAATCCGCTGGATGAGAAGGTACGCAAGCTGGAGCGGCAAAACGCACGGCTCGAGAATGAGCTCAGGAAGGCACACCTGATCATCGACGTGCAGGGAAAAGTTGCGGGGCTGCTGGGGATAAGCCTCGACGACGGGACGAACTCTTGAAGGCGGCCGATGAGCTGGCTAAGCACGTCGGTGTAAAACCGGCGTGCGCGGCTCTCGAGGTCTCCCGATCGACGTTCTACCGTCGTCGAGGCCCATCGACCGGGCAACGGCAGCCCCGCCCGACGCCCGCCCGGGCATTGAGCGAGACGGAACGAGGCGAGGTCTTCGACACGCTGTGTTCGGAGCGGTTCGTGGACCGCTCACCCGCCGAGGTGGTGGCCACGCTGCTCGACGAAGAGGTCTACCTGTGCAGCGAACGCACGATGTATCGTGTTCTGGCCTCCGAGGTGCCGGTTCAGGAACGCCGGGCGCAGCGCACCCATCCCGAGTACAAGAAGCCCGAGTTGATGGCCACGGCGCCGAACCAGGTGTGGTCCTGGGATATCACGCGGCTACTCGGGCCGAAGAAGTGGAGCTATTACTACCTCTACGTCATCATGGACATCTACAGCCGCTACGTCGTGGGCTGGATGGTGGCGGACCGGGAGAACTCGGCCCTGGCCGGCCGGTTGATCCAGCAGAGCTGCCTGAAGCATGGCGTCCAGCCCCGGGTCCTGACCCTGCACTCGGATCGGGGAGCTCCAATGACGAGCCAATGCACCGCTCAACTTCTCGCTGACCTCGGCGTGACTCGCTCGTTGAGCCGGCCTCAGGTGTCGGATGACAACCCGTTTTCCGAGGCTCAGTTCAAAACCTTGAAGTACCATCCCTCGTTTCCCGGGCGGTTCGGGGATCAGGGCCAGGCCAAGACGTTGTGTCGATCGTTCTTCCGCTGGTACAATGCCGAGCACCGCCATGGCGGTATCTCGATGCTAACCCCCGAGCAGGTCCACTTCGGGAACGCCGATCAGGTCATTGCCGGCAGGAAATCCGTGCTCCGCGAAGCATGGGCCGCTCATCCCGAACGCTTCGTCACAGGTGTGCCGAAGCCCAAACCGCTCCCGGAGGCCGTCTACATCAATCCTCCCATCCCTTCCCTCACCACACAGGATATTGCTCTCTAATTAATCCCGTAGAGTGTCCCATTGTCGTTGACAGGTTCCGCCGGACGCAACCATTTGTTGGACGCCCCTCACACTAAACGATGAGGGCTCTCTGTCTCACCCCGAACGTTGGGGTGGCCGTTACTGTGGGTCCGTACTCTTGGGTTGCCCACTTCGGTCCTGCCCTTCACATTATCCTGACCCGTCAGAGGGCTGTTTGAAAAGAGTGCCGGTCAGAGTCGTGAATCCCGCTGGATTGGAGGGTGAAATGAGCAAGGGTATGGCGATGGTGGATCAAGGTCATGAAGTGGTGTCGCGTCGCTCCGTCCTGATTTTCGCTTTTCTCTGCGTAACCGCCGCGCCGGGCGTCGTCTCGACCGCTGCGGCCCAGAACAGAGCTTCCAACGCCGGCCAGTGGGAAGTCCCCAGAACACCCGACGGCCATCCGGATCTTCAGGGGAACTGGACGAACCAGTCCATCACTCCCATCCAACGTCGAGAGGACCAGGAGGGTCCGGTCTACACGCCGGAAGAGGTCGCTGAGATAGAACAGGGTTATGTGGACCGCACCGTCACTGGTGCCCAGCCGAGCGACCCGGATCGTCCGCCACCGCCACCCAAGGAGACCATTTCGGCCGCGGACTCGTACAACAACGTCTATTTCGAGAGGGGTAACCGGGTGGCGATCGTCTACGGAGAACCCAGAACCTCGCACATCACGTTTCCGTCCAACGGCCGGCTTCCCGCGCTTTCGCCAGAGGGCGAGAGGCGGCGCCAGGAGCGCCGGGATGGCAGGAGCAACTTCGGCCAATACGACCACCCGGAACTGAGACCATTGGCCGAACGCTGCCTCACTTCATACGGTTCTCCGGCCGGCCCCCCCATGCTCCCCAACGGCGGTTACAACAGCAACTACACGATCGTTCAAACCCCCGATCACATCATGATCATGACGGAGATGGTCCACGACACTCGGATTATCCGCATGGGCGACGGCCCGCGGCTGCCTCCACACATACGTCCGTGGATGGGAGACTCGTGGGGCCACTGGGAGGGTGATGTGCTCGTGGTCGAGACCAGCAACATCCATCCCCTACAGCCGTATTCCTCGCCAGACATGAAGGTGATCGAGCGGTTCAGCCGCATGAACGAGGAGGCTCTCCTCTACGAGTTCACGGTCGAAGATCCGTCGACCTACACCGAGTCATGGGGAGGACAGATCCCGATGACGGCGATGCACGACAGGCTCTACGAGTACGCCTGTCACGAGGGCAATTACGCGCTCTCGGCCGTTTTGAGCGGTGCGCGTTATCAGGAGAGGATGGAAGCGCAGGGGACGAGCAATTCTAGGGGTAATTGAGGGCGGCTCTAGTCCCCTTCTTGGTCGTCTAGTTCGTGACCATCGCCGTAATTCGGGTAGGTGTTTGAATCCGCCTACCGCCCGAGGCGATTCAGCTTGTGCCTAGCCTGACGGCACCCTAGAGTAACCGTCGCCCCCAGGAACCGAGGCCTCCCCCCCAGCCTCGAGAAAGTTCATGCCAGAGGAAGGAGCTCCGTCATGGCCGACCAAGATCTTCCGGGCGAGGTGATCCTCGACACTCCCTCGGGCGCCTCCGTTCAAAAGGTGGGATTCGCTTCCGCAGCGTCACGGCGAATTGGCTCTGGCGTCAGAGGACTCGCGAACCTTGTGAAGCTCGAGGTGGTCGTGACGACCGTCTGCTTCTTTATCCCATTCATCGTGTGGTATGGCGATGACTGGAACCTGCGCGAGCACATCAGCGGCTACTACGCCATGGAGAAGGCCCAGTACTTCTATTTCCCGCTGACTGTGGCCGCGATGCTATTTGTCGTCAACGGTGTCGTGAGGGAGAAGCACTGGTACAACATCGGGCTAGGCTTGGCGTTGGCCGGTGTCGTCTTGTTCAATCACGTCGACCACTTCCTAATCCACAACTTCAGCGCAGGGGCGTTCTTTCTTGGAAACGCCCTTGTCTTCGTGATCTTCACGCCAAAGAAGGAGCTTTGGTTCAAGGTCTTTCTGTCGTCCATGATGATCGTGGGGCTGGCGGGCCATTTTCTGTTTGGCTGGTACTCGTTGTTCGTTGCGGAGACCCTGTCTCTGTGGGTCATCGCGATTCACTTCATTCTCGAAGCGAAGGGCCTCATCAAGTGAACCCATGCTCGCCGACGTCCCTCGTTTTCCTTGCACCCTGCCCAACCGGCGAGCATCTTGTGCGCTGGCTTCGAATCGGGTGCGGTTCACGCCATCCTCTAGGCGGCGGGCCTACGAGCAGTACGGAACAGCGAGTGGCGAGGTGTGTCTGTTTCACCACCCAGGGAGGGCAGCATGCACTCTTCATGGTCCAGGGGACCGCATTGTTTTAGTCGTGAAGTGACTCCTCGTCGGCGCCGGTTGGGCGCGGTGGCTCTGGCCACGGCGGTTATGGTGGGCGGCCTCACGGGCGAGGTCATGGGTCAAGAGCGAGCGCCGATCCAGGTGCTCCGGGCGGAGTACGGTGACCCGGTTCTGCGCAGCATCATCGATCTGCACGCCCACTCGGGGCCGGACGTTCGCGAGCGGGCGATCACCGACTTTGACGCGGCACGCGTCGCGAAGCGAGCGGGGATGCGTGCCATCGTGCTGAAGCACCACGTTTCGGAGTCGGCTCACCGGGCGCAGATGGTGATGCACGAAGTACCGGGTATCGACGTCTTTGGCGGTATCATCCTGAACCTCGCCGTCGGCGGGATCAATCCCCATGCCGTTCGGACGATGCTGGGGATGGAAGGCAACCGTGGAAGGGTCGTGTGGCTGCCCACCTGGGATGCGGAAGCCGACGCGAGCCGCCAGAGAGAAAACCGGCCGGCTGTGCCGATCATGAGGGACGGCGAGCTCGTCCCGGAGCTCGCGGAGATCTTCAGGCTTGTCGCAGACAACGATTTGGTGCTGGCCACCGGACACATCTCGCCGGATGAGATCCTCGAGGTCCTTCCGGCCGCCCGCCAGGCAGGGGTGCGCCGCATGCTGGTGACGCACGCGCGCTCGAGCATCGAGGATATGAAGCAGATGGTCGAGGAAGGGGCGATTCTGGAGTGCATCTACAGTGATATCACCGTGTGCGCCTCGAGGATCAAGGCCGTCGGGGCAGAGCACTGGGTGTTGGCTACCGATCTCGGCCAGCCTGGACGCCCGGGCCACGCCGACGGCTTCAAGACGCTCATCATGCGCATGCGGGACGAGGGCATCACCCAGGACCAGCTGGACATGATGGTGCGGACGACGCCGGCCCGGCTCCTAGGGTTGGAGCCCTGGTAGACGTCCGAGCTCGGTCAGGCGCTGCCGCTCATGGTTTCTCGAGACGGGGCGTGTTCGGGGGTGGACGTCGGTGGCGCGTCGCCTGCTCGAACGCGTAGCCAAGGCCGAACAGCATCTCCTCGGTGAAGGGCCTGCCCAAGAACTCGAGCCCCACCGGCAGCTCGTCCGTCGTGAACCCCGCCGGGACTGTAAGCGCTGGGAATCCGACGGCAGGACTCAGACTCCGATTGCTGCCCCGGCCGTAGTCGTCCGCGGGGTCCGGATTCGTCTCGACGTCGGGAGCGATCAGCGTCGGCTGGTGATCGAAGGTCGCGTAGGCGATCGCGTCGAGTGACTCGTCGGCCATGGCCTTGAGAACGGCCCGCCGTAACTTCTCCCGCTTGTGGATGACCTCCAAGTAACCCAGGTCATCCGTCGATCTCCCGACCAGCCCCATCATGCTGCGCGCCCGCCAGGGCGTCACGACACCGAGGAGCAAGATCTCACTGAGCGTGGTGACCGGGGCGTTCCCGAGCTCGGCTAGATAGTCGTTCATCGCGCGCTCGGTCTCGAAGTTGTTCCCGATACCCCGCACGGTTTCCAACTCCGGAATGACCAACGGATCGACGACTTCTGCGCCGAGGGATGCCATGTCCTGGATCGCTTGATCGATGACGGCCCTCACCTTCTCGTAGTCGTCGGACGAGGGGTCGGTCCCCGAGTCCATCGGCTCACGCAGGATGCCGATACGCGCACCGCGGAGTCGGTCGGCATCGAGAGAGGCGGTGTAGGTCTCCGGAACTCGTCCCACGGAGTACGCTGTGATCGGGTCCTCCGGGTCATAACCCACCATGACGTCCAAGAGGATGGCCGCGTCGGTCACCGTACGCGTCATCGGGCCCATGGTGTCCTGGCTCGGATTCGCCGGCATCATGCCGCGCCGGCTCACGAGCTGCAGCGTCGGCCGTAGTCCGGCGAGGCTGTGCACGGCCGCCGGGCCCCGCACCGATCCACCTGTGTCCTCACCGATCCCGATCATCCCGAAGTTCGCCGCGATCCCCACTGCCGTGCCGCCCGAAGAGCCACTCGGGTTCCGGTCGGGGTCGTACGCGTTCCGGATCACACCGAACGCCGAGCCCACGTATCGGGACGCGAACTCGCCCATATTCGTCTTGGCCAGGATGATGGCGCCCGCCTCCTTCAGCCTGGTCACGATGGTTGCGTCTCGGGACGGGATGAAGTCCCGGAAGAGCGCCGAGCCGTACGTGGTCGGCATGTCACTCGTCTCCACCTGGTCCTTCAGGAGAACGGGTATGCAGTGCAGCGGTCCCACCATCCCGTCGGAGCGCATGGCCCCATCCAGCGCGTCGGCCTCGTCCAGCGCACGCTCGTTGAGGTGCTGGATGGCGTTGAGCCGCGGGCCCGTCTTGTCGTATGCGTCGATCCGGTCGACGTATGCCTGCACCAAGGACCGACAGGTGAGTCGTCCGCTCTCCATCGCGGCATGAGCGTCCTCGATCGTGGCCTCGAGCAGCTCGAAGTCCTGAGCCCTCAGCGAGCCCGCGATGGCCAGGAGGAGAGCGACGGCGAACAGCCGGAAGGACAGGATGGGTGGTACGCGCTCTAGACGCATGAGCACCTCATGTGCGACTCAGTCGCTTCTGATCGGACCGTTCGTGTCCCGGAATACGCCGGGGGTGAACGTGGTCGTGGCGGACATGGTGGGCAAGATGCGTCCTGGGCGTGTGAGGCGGCAAGGGTCTCCCACGCTCTCAGGGGATCCGCGAAGTGGGAGGAGAGATATCCAGGCTACCTTGCAGAACCACGTCACACGCTCAGAATGGCGCTCGGCGGGGGCCGTTTCGGCCGCCATGGGTCAGCGAGGAGCGTCCTCGGGTGTGGTAGGCGCCACCACGAAGACACCATTCCTTCCTCTGTGTTTGGCATTGTACATGGCGCCGTCAGCCGTCGCTACCAGTGCCTCGAGGGATTCGCACTCCGCACGCATTTGAGCCACACCGAAGCTCGCCGTGAACTTGACGTCCCCCCCCTCGAGATGGATGACGGACTGCTCCATCTGCTCTCGCAAACGTTCCGCGAGCTCATAGGCGTTCTGGGCGTTCGTGTGTGGCAGGAGAATGGCGAACTCCTCACCGCCTACGCGCCCCGCGACATCCGAATCCCTACATGTTTTGGCCACGATCCGGGACAGGTTCTTGAGCACTTCGTCCCCGACTGCATGACCGTGGGCGTCGTTGATGTTCTTGAACTGGTCGATATCGAACAGGATGGCGGCCAGATCCTGTCCGTACCTGCGCGCGAGCTTGAAGGGGGTCTCACATAAGTCATAGAAGGAGCGGCGGTTGTTCATGCCGGTCAGAAAGTCGGTGCGGGCCAGCGTCTCAGCTTTATCCTTGGCCGTTTGCAGTTCGTATGACAACGAGTGGGCGCGCTGGACGAAATGGTTCGTGATCCTCAACGAATGGAAGGCAGAGATCAGGAAGAGTACGACCACGAGCGCCATCAATCGCTCTTGCAGGCTGTCTTGGAGCGCGAAGTCCAGCGTCGCTGGAAGCACCAGTGCGAGTATGGTGAACATGACCGCCCGCAGGTGGATCGAATAGACAGCCACCGCCGCGCTCGCCATCCCGATCAGAAAAAAGAAGATCATCGCCCGGTAGGCGAAGGCTTCCGGCAGCAGCAGCCACCCGCCTACGCCCCAGCAAAAGCCTGCCGCCACGAAGCTGAAAGTGAAGAAACGCTCCCAGACCCTCGTGGTGAGAGAGCTCCGTCGTTTTTTGAAAGCGACGACCAGGGCCATCCGAAAGAGCGCTATCGATGCGATGACCATGACCCAAGCGATTGCCAAGCCATGGTTTGCTACTTGCCATATCCCTATGGAAAGGGCCGTCGCGGCCATAGGACTTGCGATGATCGCCAGAGGCGCTTGCGCGAAGACGAGCTTGAGTTGCTCGTCTCGCATGG
The DNA here is from genome assembly GCA_965248195.1 of Longimicrobiales bacterium. Taxonomy (GTDB): domain Bacteria; phylum Gemmatimonadota; class Gemmatimonadetes; order Longimicrobiales; family Gaopeijiaceae; genus UBA822. The sequence continues at coordinate 842,816 of CBDFIQ010000002.1, forward strand.
TGTCGTCTTCTTGCTTCGCCTCGTCTTCTTCAGCCATACCTGGCTTTTCCTCCGTAAATCCCGACTTTCTTCCCGCCATGGGGTGCCATCCTACTACTTAAAAGCATAGCCCCCGGCCTTCGAATCATGCAAAGGATTCTTCTTTCGCTTGCTCCGAGGTCGATCACACCAGCGAGAACAAGTGCTCGTAGCGGCGTTCCGCCCCCTGGCCGCCCCCTTGCATACGTGGACCGATATGGCCTGATTTGGAGACGTTCCAACGACATCAGAAGGGAGGGAAAATCCTGAGAATCGTGGTATTGGGCGGTGGCCGCGTCGGCAGCGCGATCGTGCGTGACCTCGCCGCTGACGACGGTTTTTCCGTGCTTGGGGTCGACCTCGATCCCGTGCGGGTCGAGCGGATGACCGAGTTCGGTGCGGAGGGCATGGTCGCGGATCTCTCCGAGCTCGGCAACGTGTCCAAGGCGATCGCCGACGCCGACCTCGTCGTCGGCGCGGTGCCTGGATTCATGGGATATCGGACCGTGGAGCGCGTGCTTCAAGAAGGAAAGCCGATGGTCGACATCTCATTTTTCCCCGAGGATGCGTTCGGACTCGACCGGCCCGCGAGGGAGGCCGGGGTATGCTGCCTCGTCGACTGCGGGATCGCGCCCGGGTTGAGCAACCTCATCCTCGGGCGCATGGAGGAGCACCTCGACGAGACGACCTCGTTCCATTGCCTCGTCGGCGGCCTTCCGGTCGAGCGTACGTGGCCGTGGGAGTACAAGGCGCCCTTTTCGCCGGGTGACGTGATCGAGGAGTACGTCCGCCCCGCCCGCCTGCGCCGGGACGGTGTGGAGATCACCCTGCCGGCTCTCTCCGAAGTCGAGTTGGTGGACTTCCCCGGACTCGGCTCGTTGGAGGCCTTCAACACGGACGGCCTACGCTCCCTGCTGCGTACCTGCAAGGCTCCGGACATGGTCGAGAAGACCATGCGTTATCCCGGTCACGCGGTACGGATGCGAATCCTGCGGGAGGCGGGTTTTTTCTCCACGGAGGAGGTCCAAGCTGCCTCCGGCGTCGTGCGCCCCCGAGACGTGACCGAGGCGCTCCTGTTCAGCGCGTGGCGATTCGAGGAGGGTGAGCCGGACCTGACGGTCATGCGAATCGTGGTAGAGGGCACGCAGAACGGGGGGGCCGTCCGCCACACCTACAACCTGCTCGACTACTACAACCCGGACACCGAAACCTCATCGATGGCCCGCACAACCGGCTTTACGTGCACGGCGATGGTGAACCTGGTCGCCGGGGGGCTCTGGGACGAGCCGGGCCTGGCGCCGCCCGAGGTCGTGGGGCGAAACGCCGACTGCTTCGACGCGGTGCTCAAACATCTCGAGGACCGGAACGTCCACATTTTTCAGCGGGTCGAGGGCATATAGTTACTGATCCGGACACGCCCACGTCACGTAACGCACGGCCCCCTCAGGTTCTGTGCAGGTCCCGATATCCCGGCGTCCATGACGGGATCCGATACCGATCTCCATAAAGTCCTCCCGGCACAACTCCGGCCCGGGCCTGGCGCACTGCGCAATCTCCCAGGGTCCGGCGCTGAACCACCCTTTTCTGGCCTCCATGGGTATACACTCGAAGGCGACTTGGACGGTTTCGCGCCGGCCGTGCAGAAGCCTGAAGTCTCCCTCCGTGGGATCCATGTTCGAGTCCCATTCACCGATCGGGGTCTCCACGAACTCCCGGAGTGCGTCGCCAGCGTCGACCGGGATCCCCAGGTCATCACCCGGAAGGGGAATCCTCCAGTGCCCGGAGCTGACCGATATGTGGGCAGCCAGCATCACCTGAATCTGAACACGAAATTCCAACTCGATGAAGACCCGCTGCGATCCCCTGGAGACATACGCGGCTGGCAGCTCTGATACGGGCGAGCTGATCCGCACGGCATCATCCGTCCAGGGGAGCAAAACGGGACGTGTGAGGGACAGGCCGGAGGGGCGGGACTCCTCGTCTTCGCGCTGGATCTCCTCGAAGTTACACCCGAGTGTGGAGATGGTCGGCGCCGCGAGACCGACTGCGGTCAGGCGGCGCAGGAAAACACGACGGTTGTACCGCTCGGTCAAAGCCTGCCTCCATGGGTGGATTCGATGGATCGCGGTCTCGCCCAACGCACAGAAAGCTGAAGGAGTACAGTGGGCCGGGCCACAGCAGCCTTCTCGGACTCAGGCAAGTTCTCGCACTATGCCCATAGCGGCCGTCGGGGGCAAGCCGTGGGCGGCGCTCCCGATTCGCTTGGCCGTCGGCCGTGTAATCGCCAGCGGTGAGGGAACGCACTATACTTCCGCTCGCATGCAAAAAGCGGTTCCAGCTCATACTCATATGCCCCTGCCTCCTCATACTGCCCCTGCCTGGCATGCCTACGAACCCTAATCCGCTGCTTCGCGATTACGACCGTATTCCCTTTGGCGAAATCGAGGCCGCCCACGTCGTCCCTGGGGTGCGGAAAATTCTGAAGGACGCCCGGGCGGAGATCGAGGACCTGGTGGCCGTTGAGTCCACACCGACCTATGCCGACACGATCGGTCGGCTCGACTCCGCGCTCGAGCTGGTGAAGGAACGGAGCGTTCCGGTCACCCACCTGTTGTCTGTGGCGGAGACACCGGAGTTGCGCAAGGCGTTCAATGAGGTTCTGCCTGAGATCACGGAGTTCTGGACCCGGGTCACACTGAACGAGGGGTTGTGGAATCGAATCAAGGCCCTTTCCGAGACCGATGAGGCGGGGGCCCTGCCCCCGATCGAAAAACGGCATCTGGACACGACCTTGAGGGATTTCCGGCGGGCGGGAGCCGACCTCTCGACCGCCGACAAGGAGAAGCTGAGTGCCATCCGGCTCGAGATCTCCAGCCTGGAGCACAAATTTTCCGAGAACGTGATCGACGCGACCAACAACTTTTCTCTCCTGATCGAGGACGGGGGACGTCTGGAGGGCGTTCCGGAGCCAGATCGGGAGGAGGCCCGGCGCAAGGCGGCGAACCAGGGACGAGAGGGCTGGCTTCTCACCCTCGACTACCCCTCCGTCGAGCCGATCATCAAACACGCCCAGGATCGTGAACTTCGCCGGGAATTGTATACGGCCTTCGTCGGACGCTGCCGGGACGGTGAATTTACCAACACCGACATCATGGCCCGGCTGCTCCATCTCCGGGGAGAGTTGGCGGAGGTGCTCGGATACTCCGACTTCGCCGATTACCGTCTCGAAGACCATATGGCCAAGACCGGCGAGCGGGCCTACGCCTTCGTCGAGGATATGACACAGAGGACGCGGCCGTACTGGGAACGCGATTTGTCCGAGTTACGGGAGCATGCCGCTGGGCTGGGCCTTCGCGAGGTAGAGCCATGGGACGCGGCCTTCGTGAGTGAGAGTCTTAGACGGGCGAGGTTCGACATCGACGATGAAGTCATCCGTCCGTACTACCCGCTCGATCGCGTTCTAGATGGAGTGTTCGAGGTGGCGCGGAGGGTATTCGGCCTGGTCGTGCGGGAGCAGAGGATCCCCGAAGTCTGGCACCCGGACGTTCACTACTATGAGTTGTGTCGTGAAGACGACGGCAGGCTCCTGGGATTCTTCTACGCCGACTGGCATCCGCGTTCCGACAAGAGGCAAGGGGCCTGGATGAACGACCTGAGGACAGGTGGACCGCGCGACGGGGGGTTCGAGCCACACGTCGGGATCATCGCAGGAAACTTGTCGCCGCCCAAAGGGGATGTCCCGTCCCTCCTGACGCACACCGAGGTGGAGACCATTTTCCACGAGTTCGGACATCTCCTTCATCACTTGACCTCCACCGTCCCGATCGCTCCAATGGCTGGCATCAACGTCGCGTGGGATTTTGTCGAGCTCCCCTCGCAGATCATGCAAAATTGGACTTGGGAACCGGAGGCCCTTTCGCTCTTTTCCGGGCACTATGAAACCGGTGAGCCGCTGCCCAAGGACCTCTATGAGAGGCTCCGGAGCGCACGCGCGTTCATGGGTGGTTGGAAGCAGATGCGGCAGCTCTCCCTAGCGCACGTCGATCTCCGGCTCCACCGTGATCCGCCCGATGAAGTGACGGGGAATCTGATGCCTTATGAGGATCTCATGCCTTATATAGAGGGGCTGTTCAAGGAGTATGTGCCGTCGGCCGAGTTCGCCCGGATGCACTCCACGACCTCGTTTACGCACCTGTCTTCCGGGGAATATGCCGCGGCCTACTACTCGTATTCGTGGTCTGAAGTACTCGATGCCGATGCTTTCGGACGGTTTCGCCGCGAAGGGATCTTCAATCGGGAGATCGGAGACGCGTATCTCGATGCCATCCTCACGAGGGGCGACAGCGATGAACCCGAGAACCTTTTTCGTGAATTCATGGGACGAGATCCGGATCTCCAGCCCTTGCTGGATCGTAATTTTGGGCCGCCTCTGGGGGGCCCGTCATCGGCCTCGAACACGCCTTGAAAGGCTCCAACTCGGGACTTGATGCGGCTTTGGGCAGCCGTTAGCTTATCATGCTTACTTGGAAACACTTGGAAAACGGCCGTCTGCTGGGCGGCTTGCTGTGTTCCGGGGAGGGTAGGTCACGGGGTGGTATTGCCCCGGATCGATGGCCGGTGGGGTACCGAAGCGGTCAAACGGGGCAGACTGTAAATCTGCTGGCTTAGCCTTCGTAGGTTCGAATCCTACCCCCACCATTGGATGGCACAAAGGCTTTGCGGGAGTAGCTCAGTTGGCTAGAGCATCAGCCTTCCAAGCTGAGGGTCGCGGGTTCGAGTCCCGTCTCCCGCTCTAGAAAGGCGGCGCTCCGATAGCTCAGTGGTAGAGCGCCTCCTTGGTAAGGAGGAGGTCCCGGGTTCAAGTCCCGGTCGGAGCTCTGAGAGGAAGTAGAGGGGATCGGCAGCTAAGGAAGCGATTTCCAACACGGTGAGGAAGGAGCGATGGGCAAAGCGAAATTTGATCGAACGAAGCCACACGTAAACGTGGGAACGATCGGACACGTGGACCACGGGAAGACGACGCTGACGTCGGCGATCACAGCGACGCAAGCGAAGAAGTACGGAGGGGACGCGATTTCGTTCGACAACATCGATAAGGCGCCTGAGGAGCGGGAACGCGGGATCACGATTGCGACGGCTCACGTGGAGTACGAGACGGAGAACCGTCACTACGCGCACGTGGACTGCCCGGGCCACGCGGACTACGTGAAGAACATGATCACGGGCGCGGCACAGATGGACGGAGCGATCCTGGTGGTGAGCGCAGCGGACGGCCCGATGCCTCAGACGCGGGAGCACATTTTGCTGGCACGGCAGGTGAACGTGCCGCACGTGGTCGTGTTCCTGAACAAGGTGGACATGGTGGACGACGAGGAGTTGTTGGAGCTGGTGGAGTTGGAGGTACGGGAGTTGTTGAGCGAGTACGACTTCCCGGGCGACGACACGCCGGTGATCAAGGGGAGCGCGCTGAAAGCGATGGAAGCGGAGGGCGAGGGTGAGGACGTGGATTGCATCCAGGAGCTGATGGAAGCGATCGACAGCTTCATCCCGGAGCCGGAGCGGGACGTGGACAAGCCGTTCCTGATGCCCGTGGAGGACGTGTTTTCGATCACGGGTCGGGGGACGGTGGCGACGGGACGGATCGAGCGCGGGATCGTGAAGCAGGGAGAGGAAGTAGAGCTGGTGGGGATGGGAGCGGACCGCAAGACGGTGGTGACGGGAGTGGAGATGTTCCGGAAGCTGTTGGACGAGGGGCGGGCGGGGGACAACGCGGGACTGTTGCTGAGAGGAGTGGGGAAGGACGAGATCGAGCGGGGCCAGGTACTGGCGAAGCCGGGCTCGATCGAGCCACACACGAAGTTCAAGGGCGAGGTGTACGTGTTGACGAAAGAAGAGGGAGGGCGCCACACGCCGTTTTTCGACGGGTACCGCCCACAGTTCTACTTTCGGACGACGGACGTGACGGGAGCGGCGAAGCTTCCGGAGGGAGTGGAGATGGTGATGCCGGGCGACAACGTGCAGATGGAAGTGGAGCTGATCACGCCGATTGCGATGGACAACCAGCTACGCTTCGCTATCCGTGAGGGCGGACGTACGGTGGGCTCGGGCGTGGTGACGGCGATTGTTGAATGAGGCGGCTTCGATTTCACTCTCTTCCTCCGCTACACCGTGTCCGGGCGTAAGTGAGAGGAAGAGATGGCGAGAGAAAAGATCACCCTGGGCTGCTCCGAGTGCGAGGAGCGGAACTACAACCAGACGAAGAATAAACGGCTGCACCCGGAGCGGGTCGAGTACAGGAAGTACTGCCGACGCTGTAGGCGGCACACGATGCATAAAGAGACCAAGTAGCGGATGGGTGGATGGCGATAGGATCGAAAATCGCGGCGACACGCGACTTCATCGAGGAGTGTTGGGAAGAGCTCTCCAAGGTGACGTGGCCGGATCAAGAGCAGCTCAGGAGCGCGACACTGGTCGTGATCCTGTTCGTGTTCCTGATTTCCGCGGTCATCTGGATCATGGACGTTGCGTCCCGAACGATCATCGGCTTCATCATGGGAATCTTTGGGGCGTGAGCGACCAGGTAGGGTGACGATCATGGCCGAATCCACATGGTATGCGGTTCAGACCTATTCCGGGCATGAGAACAAAGTCCAGAAGCTGATTCAGCGGCGTATAGAGGAACAGCAAGGCTCTGAGGACGAGAAGGAAATCCGTGATGTCGTGGTCCCCACACAGGACGTGGTCGAGATTCGAAACGGCAAGCGCGTTACCGTAACCCGACGGCTTTATCCGGGATACGTGCTCGTGGACATTGACCTGAATGAAAGGACCATGCACACCGTCAACAACATTCAGGGTGTGATCAAGTTCGTGGGCAGCGGGAAAGCTCCGCAGCCCCTGCATGAGGAAGAGATCAACAAGATTCTCGGAATCGAGATTGAGAGAGACGACGACGAGACTCACGAAGAGATCCCGTTCCACGTCGGGCAGGTGGTGGAGGTGACTCAGGGTCCCTTCAGCGATTTCTCGGGGACTATCAAGGAAGTCTATCCGGAAAAGGGCAAGGTAAAGGTCGAGGTGTCGCTCTTCGGCCGGCCGACCTCGGTCGAATTGGACTACACACAGCTCAAGGGATTTTAGGATTCCCTAGGCTGTTAGGTTTCTATGGGCAAGGTCCCAGGTTAGAGAATGGCGAAGAAAATCATCGGTTTCATCAAGCTTCATGTGACCGGCGGGCAGGCCAACCCGGCTCCGCCGGTCGGTCCCGCGCTGGGTCAGCAGGGCGTGAACATCATGGAGTTCTGCACGCAGTTCAACGCCAAGACCCAGCAACAGACCGGGGTCACGATTCCGGTCGAGATCACGGTCTATGCCGATCGCTCCTTTTCCTTCATCACGAAGACGCCGCCGGCGTCGTTCCTGATCAAGAAGGCCGCGGGTGTGCAGAAGGCCTCCGGGGAGCCGAATCGTGAGAAAGTTGGAACGGTGACGCGTGTACAACTCGAGGAGATCGCCAGCATCAAGATGGAGGATCTCAATACGAGCGACATGGATGCCGCAGTCCGCATGCTGTCTGGCAGCGCGCGGTCGATGGGCATCGAGGTGGTTTAGGGGCAACAGTCCGCCGAACCACCCGCTGAGAGCCGCCAGGGGTGGGAGGACGAAACAAGTCGGTTCTAAATTATGCCCAAACACGGCAAGAAATTCCGCGAGGCCCAGGCCAAGGTGCCGCCAGGCGTCCATTTCAAGCCCGATGAGGCGGTTCAGATGGTCAAGGACCTCGCTTCGGCGAAGTTCGACGAGACGGTCGAAATGGCCACCTGCCTGAACGTCGATCCGCGCAAAGCCGATCAGATCGTAAGGGGCACCGTCGTGCTGCCGCACGGCACCGGCAAAACGACACTTGTTTTGGTCATCGCCCAAGGCGAAAAGGAGACCGAGGCTTCGGAGGCCGGGGCGGACTTTGTGGGCACCGAATACCTGGAAAAAATCCAGGAGGGATGGCTGGACTTCGACGTGTGCGTGGCCACTCCCGACCTCATGGGAAAGGTTGGACCGCTGGGAAGAATCCTCGGCCCTCGGGGCTTGATGCCGACGCCGAAGGGCGGGACCGTCACCTTCGATGTCGGTCGTGCCGTAAGAGAGATCAAGGCAGGAAAGATCGAATACCGAGTGGACAAGACCGGGAACGTACACGTGCCGCTGGGCCGCGTTTCTTTTTCTCCGGAACAGCTAGGCGAAAATCTGGGGGCGATCATGGATTCGATCGTCCGGGCCAAGCCCTCTGCATCCAAAGGCACGTATGTGAAAAGTGTCACTCTTTCCAGCACGATGGGCCCCGGTGTTGCCATCGATCCGAACTTGTTTCGCCGGATCTCCGCATGAACCGCGCTGAAAAGCAGACCTTCGTCGACGACTTTCGCGAAAAGGTTCGAGCAGCTCCGGTGCTTTACTTGACTGATTTTTCCGGGCTCGACGTGAAGTCCATGACTCTTCTCCGCCAGCGGCTCAAGGACTCCGGGACCGAGTATCTGGTGGTGAAGAATCGGCTGGTCAAGCTCGCTGTCGCTGACCTGGATCTACCGGACATCTCTGAGGCGTTGCTTGGCCCGACCGGTGTCGTGCTGGGTTACGAGGGGATTGTCGAGCCCGCGAAGGCGGTTAGCGATTTTGCCAAGGAACACGACGATAAGCCGGTTTTCAAACTTGGCATTCTCGACAACCAGATCGTCGCCGCCGTCGAGATCCAGCGGCTTGCCAAGCTTCCGCCCCGCGAACAACTCCTCGCGGAGTTGGCTGGAGCGCTGGAAGCGCCGATGGCCGCTTTGGTGAGTGCCCTCGAGGGTAAGGTCCAGGAGATGTCGGGGCTCCTGGAGGCCTTGAGGGAACAGAAGGAAAGTGAAGGGCCGGAGCCGCCTAAGGCTGAGGCAGAGGCAGAGGCGCCCCAGGGTGAAGTTGAGGTGGAGGCCGAGGCTGAGGCCTCGCCTACCGACGCTGACGCCGAACCACCTGACGCTGAGAATGGTGAAGTTGAGGTGGAGGCCGAGGCTGAGGCCTCGCCTACCGACGCTGACGCCGAACCACCTGACGCTGAGAATGGTGAAGTTGAGGTGGAGGCCGAGGCTGAGGCCTCGCCTACCGACGCTGACGCCGAACCACCTGACGCTGAGAATGAGAACTAGGAATCCATAGTCCCACCCCGGCCCCAGGCTGGGTGAACCCAGGAGGAAGCCACCATTATGGCTACCAACCAAGAAAAGCTTCTCGAAACCATCGGCGACATGACCGTTCTCGAACTCTCTGAGTTCGTAGACGCGTTCAAGGACAAGTTCAACGTGACGGCTGCGGCGCCGGTGGCGGTGGCCGGTGGCGCCGTCGCGCCTGGCGGCGAGACCGACGTAGAAAAGGACGAGTTCGACGTCGTTCTCGAGGGAATTGGCGACAAGAAGATCCAGGTGATCAAGGTGGTCCGAGAGGTCACGAGCCTGGGTCTCAAAGAGGCGAAGGATTTGGTCGATGGTGCTCCGAGCACGGTCAGGGAGGCCATCAGCAAGGACGAGGCCGAGCAGGTCAAGGCCAAGCTGGAGGAGCAGGGCGCGACGGTAGCCCTGAAATAACCGGCCCGTCCCTGTGACTCTCACTCTCGGTTTGTCCGAGAGATCTCGTATCGGACTCGCTGGATCGCGACGCCGCCGACAGGGGCTCACCCCGTGTGGGCCTGTGTTGGCGCCTTCGTATTTGACGGTGGTCCGTTCCCGTTGTCGTCCACCACACGCTTGTTCGGCCTCCCCCTCGGGGCGTGGGCCGGAAAAGGGGAGCACCCTTGGATATTAGGAAAGATGCCCGTCCGGTAGTGAGCTTTGCCAAGCTCGAGTCGGTGATGCCGATGCCCAACCTTCTAGACGTCCAGCTCAGGTCTTTCGAGAAGCTCGTCGAGCAGGACGTCGACCCGAAGGAACAGTGGGACTTTGGCCTGGATCGCGTTTTCGCGGAAATTTTTCCGATCTCCGACGTCAACGAGAACTTCACCCTGGAATACGTAGCGGCCGCCCTAGGGGAGCCGAAGTACTCGGTCGAGGAGTGCATCGAACGTGACATGACCTATGCGGCGCCCCTGAAGGCGACTTTACGGTTGGTCGTGTGGGAGCGCCCCGAAGAGGAGGGCGAGGGGGAGAAGCGTCCGGGAGATATCATCGAGAAAGAGGTCTACCTCGGTGATCTGCCGCTTCTCACCGAGTTGGGCACGTTCATCATCAACGGTGCCGAGCGCGTCGTGGTGAGTCAATTGCATCGTTCTCCAGGCGTGGTTTTCGAGGAGAACATCCACCCGAACGGCTCCAAGCTTCACAGTGCCCGGATCATTCCCTTCAGGGGGTCGTGGGTCGAGTTCAGCATCGACATCAACAACATCTGCTACGTCCATATCGACAAGAAGAAGAAGTTCCCGGCAACGGCCCTCCTGAGGGCCTTCGGTTCCGGAACGGATGCGGACATCTATCAGCTCTTCTTCACGACGAAGACGGTCGATCCGATGGTCGCCGATAAGCAGGGCAACAAGGAGATCCTCGGAAACGTTCTGGCGGAAGAGATCGTGGACCGCGCGACGGGCGAGGTGTTGGTCGAGGAATCCACGGAGGTCGATGAGGACGTAGCCGAGCTCCTGGAACGGGCTGGCCGGAAGAAGGTCAAGGTCTACACCAGCGGGCAGGAGACGGGACGAGACAGTCCGATCATCAAGAACACCTTGCGGAAGGATCCCACCGAAAGTGAAGAAGACGCGCTCTCCGCCATCTACTCGCTGCTGAGGCCAGGTGACGCGCCCAACATGGAGACCGCGAGGGCCGCGATCGAGCACGTGTTCTTCAATCCGAAACGGTACGATCTCGGCCGCGTAGGCCGCTACAAGATCAACAAACGGCTGGGTTTGAAGGTTCCGGCGCATCAGGCGGTTCTTACCAAGGAAGACTTCATCGAGATCCTCCGCTACCTCATCGAGTTGAGCGAGGGGCGTGGCTCTACGGACGACATCGATCACCTCGGAAACCGCCGTGTCCGCACAGTGGGCGAACTCATCGCCAACCAGTTCTCGGTCGGGTTGTCCCGGATGGCCCGTTTGGTCAAGGAGCGCATGTCCATCAACACGGACCCCGAGAGGATCAATATCGACGACCTTGTGAACGCCCGCACGGTGTCCGCCGTCATCCAGGCTTTCTTTGGCTCGTCCCAGCTCAGCCAGTTCATGGACCAGACGAACCCGCTGGCCGAGATGACGCACAAGCGACGTCTTTCCGCCCTGGGTCCCGGTGGGCTGACACGGGAACGTGCCGGGTTCGAGGTGAGGGACGTACACTACTCCCACTACGGGCGGATGTGTCCGATCGAGACGCCGGAGGGCCCGAACATCGGCCTCATCACGTCCCTCACGACGTACAGCCGAATCAACGAGCTCGGTTTCGTCGAGACGCCTTACCGGCGGGTGGTCAACAAGAAAGTCACGAGCAAGATCGATTGGCTTTCGGCTAACGAAGAGGAGGAGGTCCGGATCGCTCAGGCCAATGCTCCTTTGGATGCCAAGGGGAACTTCGTCAACGAGCTCGTTTTGTGTCGGGAGCGGGGTGATTTCCCGCAGCTCAAGCCGGACGTCATCGACTACATGGACGTGGCGCCGGACCAGCTCGTATCGGTGGCTGCGGCGTTGATCCCATTTCTCGAACATGATGACGCCAACCGCGCGCTCATGGGCTCGAACATGCAGCGGCAGGCGGTACCACTCCTGTTCCCCGATGCCCCGCTGGTGGGGACCGGCCTCGAGTTCAAGGTCGCCCGGGACTCGGGTGCCATCATCACGGCGCGCCGGGGTGGAAAGATCGTCCGAGTGACGGCCGATGAGGTCGTCGTCGATACCGGACTGGTTACGGCCGGCGGGACCGAGCAACCCCTCGCGAAATTGGCTCAGTACGATCGTTATCGGCTGAAGAAGTTCTGGCGGACCAATCAGGACACGGCGATCAACCAGAGGCCTTTGGTGTCCGACGGCCAGGAGATCAATCCGGGCGACATCATCGCGGATGGGCCTTCCACGGACAACGGTGAGCTCGCCCTTGGCCGAAACGTGCTTGTCGCGTTCATGCCGTGGTACGGCTACAACTACGAAGACGCGATCGTCATCAGCGAAAAACTCGTGAAAGAGGACGTGTTCGCCTCCATCCATATTCAGGAGCTCGAGCTTCACGTGCGGGACACCAAGCGTGGTATGGAAGAGATCACGCGTGAGATCCCGAACGTGGCGGAGGAGAGCCTGGTCGACCTGGACGAGCGTGGGATTGTGCGGGAGGGTGCTCGCCTTACGAGCGGTGACATCCTGGTCGGTAAGATCACGCCAAAAGGCGAGACCGAACTCTCCCCCGAGGAGAAGCTGCTCACGGCCATCTTCGGCGAGAAAGCCAAGGACGTGAAGGATTCCTCGTTGCGGGTCCCCCCCGGAATGAGCGGCACCGTCATCGACGTGAAGATCTTCTCGCGCCGCATCGACGATCCCCTTCTCGAGAAGGAGCACGGCGCACGCATCGGAGAGCTCCGGAAACTGGAGCGCGACGAGATCCACCGTGTCACGGCGGCCAGGGACGAGGAGCTACGGGGAACTTTGCATCTCAATACGGTGGCGTTGGCCCTCAAGAAAGGGACGGTGGATCCCTTCCTCGATGAAGGCACGAAGCTCACTCAGGATTCGCTCGCCGATCTGGATTTCTCACAGCTCGATCTCGACACGCTGAAGGTGAAGAGCAAGGACGCGAGCGTGAAAATCCGCAGGTTGGTGGATGAGGCCCAGCGGCGCATCGAACGCGTAAAGCGGAAGACCGAAGACCAGATCGACAAGGTGTTCCAGCCCGACGAGCTTCCCCCCGGTGTGGTCCAGCTTGCGAAAGTCTACATCGCCGAGAAACGGAAGATCTCCGTGGGCGACAAGATGGCCGGCCGGCACGGGAACAAGGGAATCATCGCTCGGATCGCGCCCGAGGAGGACATGCCGTTCCTCCCGGATGGAACCCCCGTCGAAATCGTACTGAATCCGCTGGGCGTGCCCTCTCGAATGAATGTGGGACAGGTTCTCGAGACCCATCTCGGGTGGGCGGGACGAGTACTGGGCTTCGAAGCGAAGACCCCGGTGTTCCACGGCGGCTCCGAAAACGAGGTCGGTCTTCTTCTCAAGCTGGCTGGCCTTCGTTGGGCGCATCAGTGCCTCGACATCAAAGCCGAGATGCCCCCACTCGATGCGGATTCGACGACCCTGCTGATCGACCTGGCGCACGATCTGCCGCAGCGAGAGGTAAGGCCTGCTGGGAACGGAAGAGGGAACGGCAGTGACCCGCGGAGGGTGGGGATCGGACGTACGGTCGACGCCTACCTGGGGCTCGAGCTCTCGAAAGCCCAGGCGGCCTTTTTCGACAGCTTGAAGAATTATCTGGTCGAGGCGGGGAAGGAACTGGCCAAACGGCGGGAGATCCCCTTCGCCGAGGCTTTCCCTGCCATCGCTCATCTCTCGCGGAAGAGGAAGCTGCACGAGGGCTTGGACGCTGCTTCGCTGGAGATCATGGACGCAGCGAGAATCCTACCCAACGGCAAGGTCATGCTCCGTGACGGACGCAGTGGCCGTCAGTTCGACTTCCCCGTCACGGTGGGCGTCATCTATATGCTGAAGCTCAGTCATCTGGTGGACGACAAGATCCACGCTCGGAGCATCGGCCCCTACTCCCTGGTGACGCAGCAGCCCCTTGCCGGGAAGGCACAGTTCGGCGGTCAGCGCTTCGGGGAGATGGAGGTGTGGGCGCTGGAGGCGTACGGGGCCGCGCACACGCTACAGGAGATTCTCACGGTGAAGTCGGACGACGTCGTAGGCCGCTCGAAGGTATACGAGGCCATCGTGAAGGGAGACAACCTACCGCAACCCGGAATACCGGAGTCATTCAACGTGCTTGTTAAAGAGCTTCAGGCGCTCGGCTTGAGCGTCACGCTCGGGCGGGAGGAATAGATCCATGATTGATTTCCCGAGAACGAGAGAGCAAAGCCCCGCGGACTTCGATTTCATTCAGATCAAGATCGCCTCCCCGGAAGAGATCCGCTCGTGGTCCTTCGGCGAGGTGACGAAGCCCGAAACGATCAACTACCGCTCCTTCAAACCCGAGCGGGACGGGCTGTTCTGCGAGCGTATCTTCGGTCCGGTCAAGGATTGGGAGTGCCACTGCGGAAAGTTCAAGCGGATTCGGTTCCGCGGGCATGTCTGTGACCGCTGCGGCGTCGAGGTCACCCTGTCCAAGGTTCGCCGGGAGCGAATGGGCCACATCGAGCTGGCCGTGCCCGTCTGCCATATCTGGTTCTTCAAGACGCTCCCCAGCCAGTTGGGATACCTGGTGGGTATGACGCTCCGGGATCTGGAGAAGGTCATCTATTATGCGTCCTACGTGGTGACGCATCCGGGTAAGCAGGACCTGGAGTTCCTCGATCTGCTCGATGAGGATGAGTACTACGATCTCCGCGTGAAATCGCGCGAGGAGGGCGACGAGAGGTTCAAGGCCGAAATCGGCGCGGAAGCGGTTCGCACGCTCCTCAAAATGCTCGACAGCCCGGAGAGGCGGATCAACGACCGCAACTCGGATGGCAAAGGACTCGGCCGGCTGGCCAAGTGGTTGAGGATCGAGATCGCGACGGAGACCTCGCAGCACCGCAAGAAGAAGAAGCTCAAGAGACTGAAAGTCGTCGACGCGCTCCGGAACTCAGGCGGCACAAAGGATGAACGGAATAGTCCCGAGTGGATGATCATGGACGTGGTTCCCGTGATTCCGCCGGACCTCCGGCCTCTCGTGCCCCTCGATGGAGGTCGGTTCGCTACTTCCGACTTGAATGATCTCTACCGAAGGGTGATCAACCGGAACAACCGCCTCAAGAAGCTCATCGACATGCGCGCGCCGGAGGTCATCCTTCGGAACGAGAAGCGGATGCTCCAGGAGGCCGTAGACGCGTTGTTCGATAATGGGCGGCGGTCGAAGGCCATCCGCGGTCGTGGTAAGCGCCCACTCAAGTCGTTGTCCGACATGCTCAAAGGGAAGCAGGGGCGCTTTCGCCAGAATCTGCTCGGGAAGCGCGTCGACTACTCCGGCCGCTCAGTCATCGTGGTGGGTCCCGAGCTCAAGCTACACCAGTGTGGCCTTCCCAAGGCGATGGCCGTGGAGCTCTTCAAGCCCTTCATCATCCATGAGCTGGAGAAGCGGGGAGAGGCTGAGACCGTCAAGCGGGCGAAGAAGATCGTCGAACGGGACGATCCGAAGGTCTATGAGGTCCTCGAGGACATCATCAAGGATCACCCGGTTCTACTGAACCGGGCACCCACGCTCCATCGTTTGGGAATTCAGGCCTTTGAGCCTGTCCTGGTGGAAGGGAAGGCGATCCGCATTCACCCGCTCGTTTGTGCGGCCTTCAACGCCGACTTCGACGGAGACCAGATGGCGGTCCACGTGCCGCTTTCGTTCGAGGCGCAGTTGGAGGCGCGGGTGCTGATGCTCTCGAGCAACAATATTCTTCTCCCCTCCAACGGGCGGCCCGTCGCGGCTCCGTCGCAGGACATGGTGGTCGGTGGGTACTACCTGACCAAGCCTTCCCTGGAGATCTCCGATCTCGAGGACGTGGCGTACAACAGCAAGGCGCCCAAGAACGAACGAGCCAGCGCTGAGGAGGCCTTGAACAAGGTTTACGACGGAGCGCCCCGCTTCTCGGCTTTCGGAGAGGTGGAGATGGGCATGGAAGACGGGCGCCTGGCTTTCGGAAGCCCGTGTTGGTACTGGGTTTCCGAGCACTCCGACGAGGACGGGGAGGTCGCTGGCAAGTGGCTGCGCAGTACCGCGGGTCGCGTGCTCTTCAACTCCATCATTCCCGAGGAGTTGGGGTTCCTCAATCGAACCTTCGGAAAGAAGGAGTTGGGCGACCTCATCTTCGATTGCTTCACGACGGTCGGGCTGTCCAGAACGACCGAATTCCTCGACCACCTCAAGGACTTCGGTTTCCGCTACGCGACGATCGGCGGGGTCAGCGTGGGCATCGCGGACCTGGAGGTGCCGGGAGAGAAGTTGGAGATCATCCACGAAGCCAGCGAGCAGGTCACGCGGTTCCAAAAGGCCTACGCCAGCGGGTACATCTCCAACGGGGAGCGCTACAACAAGGTCATCGACACGTGGACCCACGCGAATAACGATGTGGCGGATGCGATGGTCAACCGTCTGGCCCGTTCTCAAGAAGGGTTCAACCCCGTCTACATGATGATGACGTCGGGTGCCCGAGGAAATCGCGACCAGATGCGGCAGCTCGCGGGAATGCGCGGATTGATGGCGAAGCCGCAAAAGAAGCTGACCGGGGGCATTGGAGAGATCATCGAGAGCCCGATCAAGTCGAATTTCCGTGAGGGCCTCAGTGTGGTCGAGTACTTCATCTCGACGCATGGGGCAAGAAAGGGTCTCGCCGACACGGCTCTCAAGACCGCCGACGCGGGCTACCTCACGCGGCGGTTGGTTGACGTGGCTCAGGACGTCACGATTATGGAGGACGACTGCGGGACCATCCTCGGTCTCGAGATGGTGGCGCTCAAAGAGGGCGAGGACATCATCGAGCCGCTTCCCGACAGAATCGTGGGTAACGTTGCGCTCGAAGACGTCTACGATCCGATCGATGGGGAGCTACTGGTCGCGGCGGGGCAGCTCATCGAGGAAGACGCGGCCGAGGCGATCGAGGCCGCGGGCCTCCAAGTCGTCAAGATGCGGTCCGTCCTCACATGTGAGTCGAAGCGAGGACTTTGCCGGATGTGCTACGGTCGTAATCTGGCGACGATGCAGGTGGTCGATATCGGGGAGGCCGTGGGCATTCTGGCCGCTCAATCCATCGGTGAACCGGGTACGCAGCTGACGCTTCGGACCTTCCACATCGGAGGCACCGCAGCACGAATCGCGGCCCAGACGCAGCGCCGGTCGAAGATCGACGGCGTGGTGAGTCTGGACAGGGTGACCACGGTCAAGACGCCCGCCGATGATCAGGTCGTTACGTCTCGCGAGGGCCAGATCGTTCTCAAGACGGCGGAAGGCTTGGTGCGTAGTCGCCTCAGTGTGCCGTATGGCGCCACTCTGGTGGTCGCAGAAGGGCAAACCATCGACCCCGGTGATGAGTTGTTCCATTGGGACCCCTACTCGGAGCCGATCGTGGCGGACGCAGGCGGCGTCCTGAAATTCGTCGATATCCTCGACGATCAGACGATGCGTGAGGAGTTGGACGAGTCTACGGGCCGTCGCCAGATGACGATCATTGAAGATTGGGACAAGAAGCTCCATCCGACGATTCAGATTCGGAAGAAGACCAAGAAGGCAGAGAAGCTTCGCGAGTTCATCATACCTGTGGGAGCCCAGCTCACCATTCACGACGGTGACGAGGTCGCCCCTGGTGACACGATCGCCAAGATCAGCCGGGAGGTTTACAAGACCCGGGACATCACGGGTGGGTTGCCTCGCGTGGCCGAGCTGTTCGAGGCTCGCCGGCCGAAGGATCCCGCGGTCATCACGGAGATCGACGGTGAAGTCAGCTTCGGCGACATCAAGCGGGGCAAGCGCGAGGTTCTGGTTACGCCTGACACGGGCGAGGAGGACGAGCGCGCCTACCCGGTGCCGGTCGTCAAACACATGCGGGTGCACGAAGGTGACCGCGTGCGTGCGGGTGATCGACTCTCGGAGGGACCGATCAATCCGCACGACATTCTGAAGATTCGGGGCCCGAGAGCCGTCCAGGAATATCTCCTCAACGAGATTCAGGAGGTTTATCGACTCCAAGGTGTGAAGATCAACGACAAGCACATCGGCGTGATCGTGCGCCAGATGCTTCAGAAGGTGCGGATCACGGATCCTGGAGAGACGGTCCTTCTGGAGGGGGAAAACGTCGACCGCGTGGAATTCCGAGAACTCAACCATAGAGCGATCCAGGGTACGCTGAAACCAGCCCGCTCCGAGCCGCTCCTCCTTGGAATCACGAAGGCCAGCCTGACGACCGAGTCGTTCATCTCGGCTGCGTCCTTCCAGGAGACCACGAGGGTGCTTACGGACGCGGCGGTGCGCGGGGCCAGGGACGACCTGAAGGGGCTCAAGGAGAACATCATCATCGGGCACCTGATTCCGGCTGGAACCGGAGTACACCGGTATCAGGGTGTGGAGTTCATGGTGGAGAAGTCGTTCTACGAAGAGGAGATCCTTCCGCTGGCCGACCCCGAAGAGCTGGTTGCGGGGCTGGAGGAAGCTGCTGCGGACTGAGTGGTGGTGAGCGGCGTCACGGTCCCTCCGCGCCGGCGCTCCGCTTTGCGTTCGCTCCACGGCTGCGCCGCGTACCGCGGCTTGCCGCGGATCGTCGCTGCGGGACCGTGACGACGCTCGCCTCAATCATGTTGGGGGGGAGGGCCTTGGCGCGAGGCTACCGCGAGGCTACTTGGGGGGGCGCGTAGCGGATCGGCGCTGCGCTCCTTGGCTTCGCCGTGGAGCGTCGCTGCGGGTGGGTGACGGGGCGCACCTCAATCGTTGCGGTAAGGATAGGCATTTCGGCCCGCTCACTGCACCACGCGTGTAGGGGTCAACCTGTCGGTTGTGGTGCCGTCGCCGAGCCAGCCGAAAGAGTTGAGTCCCCAGCAGTAGGCGTCGCCCGCGGCCGTGACACCGCACGTGTGGTCGTTCCCCGCGCTCACCGAGGCGAAACTCAGTCCGCCGGAGACGAGCGTGGGGGTCGATCTCTTGATCGTGGTGCCATCGCCGAGCTGGCCGTCAGAGTTGTCTCCCCAGCAGTAGGCGTCGCCCGCGGCCGTGACCCCGCACGTGTATTGGTCCCCCGCGCTGAGCGAGGCGAAGCTGAGTCCGCCGGAGACCAGCGTTGGGGTCGGTCGGTTGGTCTCGGTGCCGTCGCCGAGCTGGCCGTCACCGTTCCATCCCCAGCAGTAGGCGTCGCCCGCGGCCGTGACCCCGCATATGTGGTCGCCCCCCCCGCCGAGCGAGGCGAAGCTGAGGCCGCTGGAGACGAGCGCGGGGATCAGTCTCTGGGTCGTGGTGCCGTCGCCGAGCTGGCCGAAACTGTTGTCTCCCCAGCAGTAGGTGTCGCCCGCGGCCGTGACCCCGCACGTGTGAAACTTCCCCAGGCCGAGCGACGCGAAGCTGAGGCCGCCGGAGACGAGCGTGGGGGTCAGTCTCTGGGTCGTAGTGCCGTCGCCGAGCTGGCCGGCAAGATTGTCTCCCCAGCAGTAGGTGTCGCCCGTGGTCGTGACCCCGCAGGCGCGCACGGTCAAGTCCCGATTTGTGTGTAAAAGCGGAGGAAGCTCCTCGCCTTCGGCTAGGCTGCTTGGGCGACCTCCTGTTTCTGGAGGAGTGAGAGGTCGAGGTAACGCCGGTCGCCCCAGACGTGTGTGGTCCTGAGTGCGACGGCCGTGATGAGCCTGAGGGCGCTGGCCCGGTCCGGGAAGGCGCCGGCGGCCTTGATCCTGCGTTTGATCTCGCCGTGCAGCCGCTCGAGGCTGTTGGTGGTACGCAGCCGGGGCCAGTGCGCCTCGGGGAACGCGTAGAACTGCGTCGCTGCCCCGAAGCCCCGCTCCAGGACCTCCACGGCCTCGGGCAGCTCCTTCTTCCAGCGTGCGCCGAACTCGCCCAGGAGCTTCTTCGCCTCGGCGAGTCCGGATGTCTGGAAGATCACCGAGACCTCACGCGCCACGCGCTTGCGTAGGCGGTGGGGGACCCTCGCCCCCACATTACGCTGCAGATGGACCGTACACCTCTGACGGCGTGCCTCGGGCAGGAAGCGGCGGACCGCAGCTGCCAGGCCTGCGTGCTCATCGGCGATCACGAGCTCGACACCGCCGAGGCCGCGGTCCTGGAGTTGCTCGAGGAGCTCCGACCAGCTCCGCTGCGACTCCTCAGCGCCCAGCGTGACGGCCAGGAGCCGTCGGTGACCCTCAGGGCCCACTGCATACGCCACGAGCGCACTCACGTTCTCGACTTTGCGGGCCCAGCGGGCGTCCAAGAACGTGGCGTCCAGGTACAGATAGGGGTGAGGCCCCTCGATCGGCGCACGGCGCAGCCCTTCCACGGCCTCGTCGAGCCGTTTTGCCACACGACTCACCGTCGAGCGCCCAACACGCTCGCCCATCAGCGCCTCGGTGACGTCGCCCATCTTGCGCTGTGACACGCCGCTCACATACGCCTCGACCATCATCTCGTCGAGCTCGGGGCTCCTGCGCTGGTAGCGGCCGATCACGTCGGCCGGCGAACCGTTGTCCCGGCTCCGGGGCATGGCGACCTCGATCTGCCCCAGGCTCGTCAGCAGCCGCCTCAGGTATGTGCCGTTCCTATGGTCCTTCCGGCTTCCCACCCGCTCGAAGCGGCGTGCACCTACCATGGCCTTCAGCTCCTCTTCCAGCACCATCTCGAGCGTCAGCCGGATCGCGCCTTGAAACAGCTCGCGCAAATCATCGCGTAGCTCGTCTTGCGTGGCCCGACCGATCTCCACAATCTCTTGCATCGGAAGCTCCTCTCCGGTTCCGAGCCTGCTCTGCAGACCCGGACTCCCGGGTTCATGTGACAGTGAACAACAACAGAGGAGCTTCCGTTTTTCTTTCCCTCCTGTCCAGCTTATCCGCTTTTACACAAATCTAGGGACACTACCGGCGCGCACCTGCCACACATTCACCGAGGCGAAGCCGAGCCCGCCGGAGACGAGCGTGGGGATCAGTCTCTGGGTCGTGGTACCGTCGCCGAGCTGGCCGTCAAAGTTGGTTCCCCAGCAATAGGCGTCGCCCGCGGCCGTGAGCCCGCACGCGTTGGAGTGACCCGCGCTCACCGAGGCGAAGCTGAGTCCACCGGACACGAGCCTTGGGGTGTGTCTCTGGATCGTGGTGCCGTCGCCGAGTCGGCCGCTATTGTTGTCCCCCCAGCAGTAGGCGTCGCCCGCCGCCGTGATACTGCACGTGTGGGTTATCCCCGCGCTCACCGAGGCGAACGTCAAGACGATGTCAAATCCGGAACTGGTGGCGGCGGTGAGGGCGCCCGACGTGGCTTGGAGCGTATAGCTGCTGCCGGGCGCATCGATGCTCAGGTCGGAAAACGTGGCGATCCCGGCCACTGCGGCCACGGTCGTGGTTCCCGAAAGTGCGCCCCCGCCCGGGTTCGTTTCGATCGCCATCGTCACGGCATCGGTCGCCGTCGTCACCGTGTTGCCTGAGGCGTCTTGGATCGCCACTTCGACCGCCGGTGTGATGGGCTGGTTGCCCTCCGTCTCGGTGGGCTGAACCGTAAGGGCGAGCCTCGCAGGGTCGAGGGTCGGCCCCGTGCCACCAGTCGGCCCCGTGCCGCCGGTCGGTCCCGTGCCGCCGTCATCGCCACCACAAGCCATGAGGGCAGCAACAGAGACGATCCACGGCGTCCGCCATAGGATCCGCATACCACCTGACCTCCTCGGGTAGGGTATGCGCAAGAGAGTAGTCCAGTGTTGGCCCCTCGGGCAAGCTACTTGCGCTCGGCTTCGCCGTGGATCGTCGCCGCGGGACGGTGACGATAGCTGCCGGGCTGCCCCGGACGTAAATCTCCCTGTTTTTGCCTCGTGGTCGTACATTTGTGCATGCACCGTAACGAGCACGATTCCTCCTCAGGCAGCCCTATGAGCGACAAATTTCCGATGAAACAGCACAGAGGATCTCGACCGCAGATGTGCGACGTCGACGAGATGGTGTTGGTGCCGGGGTCCACCTGACAGGAGAAAATCGACCGCCTCGGGTGGGCGGCAGGGATCGCGTTCGTCTCTTACGGCTTACGCATTGGGATCCGGGTGAGTAGCCCGGAGATCATGGATCGGATTGAAGGAGTGCTTCCACCGTATGTCAGGCCCGCTCGCGGCCCCCGCGTCGGTGGTTTGTATTCGCTGATAGCCAGCGGAACCAAGGTCGGCTCCAGCCGTCGCCGTTTCAACATTCTTTATGCGGGCGCGCGACGGCTGACACGAACGAAGGACACGGACGAGGCACTGGATAAACTCGAGGGGCACCTGCAGCTATACGTCGCGGAACATGCCCGCCGCAGGGTGTTCGTCCACGCCGGCGTCGTGGGCTGGCGTGGCAGGGCCATCGTCATCCCGGGGCGCACGATGAGCGGCAAGTCGACTCTGGTCAAGGCATTGGTCGAGGCGGGAGCGACGTACTACTCAGATGAATACGCCGTTCTTGATAAGCATGGTCGGGTGCATCCCTATGCGAAGGCTCTGTCGATGCGGCAGAACGGGGGTGGACGCCCGAAGAAGGTCCTTCCGGAAGCTTTGGGCGGAAAAACCGGTGTCAGACCGCTCTCGGTAGGTTTGGTCGTCGCGACCCACTACCAGCCCGATGCTCGCTGGCGACCGCGTCAGCTTTCGCCTGGGCGGGCGGTGATGGAGCTCTTGGCCCACACCGTCCCCGCCAGACGCGATCCGGAGCGGGTCTTCGCAACGCTGCCTTCGGCCACGGCCGACGCGATGGTGCTAAAGGGGGCGCGTGGTGAGGCCACCGAAATCGCCGAAGTCCTCTTGGCCCGGTTAACGGAACGGGCGGGCTGAGGTTCCTGAAAGGGTAGCTCGGACGAGTAAAGTGGTGGTCAAGTCCCGATTTGTGTGTAAAAGCGGAGGAAGCTCCTCGCCTTCGGCTAGGCTGCTTGGGCGACCTCCTGTTTCTGGAGGAGTGAGAGGTCGAGGTAACGCCGGTCGCCCCAGACGTGTGTGGTCCTGAGTGCGACGGCCGTGATGAGCCTGAGGGCGCTGGCCCGGTCCGGGAAGGCGCCGGCGGCCTTGATCCTGCGTTTGATCTCGCCGTGCAGCCGCTCGAGGCTGTTGGTGGTACGCAGCCGGGGCCAGTGCGCCTCGGGGAACGCGTAGAACTGCGTCGCTGCCCCGAAGCCCCGCTCCAGGACCTCCACGGCCTCGGGCAGCTCCTTCTTCCAGCGTGCGCCGAACTCGCCCAGGAGCTTCTTCGCCTCGGCGAGTCCGGATGTCTGGAAGATCACCGAGACCTCACGCGCCACGCGCTTGCGTAGGCGGTGGGGGACCCTCGCCCCCACATTACGCTGCAGATGGACCGTACACCTCTGACGGCGTGCCTCGGGCAGGAAGCGGCGGACCGCAGCTGCCAGGCCTGCGTGCTCATCGGCGATCACGAGCTCGACACCGCCGAGGCCGCGGTCCTGGAGTTGCTCGAGGAGCTCCGACCAGCTCTGCTGCGACTCCTCAGCGCCCAGCGTGACGGCCAGGAGCCGTCGGTGACCCTCAGGGCCCACTGCATACGCCACGAGCGCACTCACGTTCTCGACTTTGCGGGCCCAGCGGGCGTCCAAGAACGTGGCGTCCAGGTACAGATAGGGGTGAGGCCCCTCGATCGGCGCACGGCGCAGCCCTTCCACGGCCTCGTCGAGCCGTTTTGCCACACGACTCACCGTCGAGCGCCCAACACGCTCGCCCATCAGCGCCTCGGTGACGTCGCCCATCTTGCGCTGTGACACGCCGCTCACATACGCCTCGACCATCATCTCGTCGAGCTCGGGGCTCCTGCGCTGGTAGCGGCCGATCACGTCGGCCGGCGAACCGTTGTCCCGGCTCCGGGGCATGGCGACCTCGATCTGCCCCAGGCTCGTCAGCAGCCGCCTCAGGTATGTGCCGTTCCTATGGTCCTTCCGGCTTCCCACCCGCTCGAAGCGGCGTGCACCTACCATGGCCTTCAGCTCCTCTTCCAGCACCATCTCGAGCGTCAGCCGGATCGCGCCTTGAAACAGCTCGCGCAAATCATCGCGTAGCTCGTCTTGCGTGGCCCGACCGATCTCCACAATCTCTTGCATCGGAAGCTCCTCTCCGGTTCCGAGCCTGCTCTGCAGACCCGGACTCCCGGGTTCATGTGACAGTGAACAACAACAGAGGAGCTTCCGTTTTTCTTTCCCTCCTGTCCAGCTTATCCGCTTTTACACAAATCTAGGGACACTACCTAAAGTGGTTGTGCGCATCGTATGACTGGTGAATGTTTGTAGTGTCAGCATGCGCCGATTTCGAGTGAGGTACCGATGGAAACGACGAACGCCCTGATGCCTCGTGCGAGGCAAGACGAGCTGGTTGTCGAACAACTTCCCGACGAAACGTTGGTCTACGACTTGAAGCGCCATAAAGCACATTGCCTAAACCGCACGTCAGCACTCGCCTGGTCACGCTGCGATGGGCGAACGACTGTGGCCGAGGTAGCCGCGCTGCTGGAGGGGGAATTGAAAATTCCGGCAGACGAGGCAGTGGTGTGGATGGCGCTGGACCGCCTAGGAAGGGCGCACCTGCTGAAGGACCGGGTGACCTTGCCGGCAGATAGGACCCGGTACTCGCGGCGCGAGGTGCTCCGAACCTTGCGACGGGTTGCTGGGATCTCGCTCCTCCTGCCCGTGATCGAATCAATCGTGTCGCCACTCGCGGCGGCACAACAATCTAATTGTGTCGATGTGGACACGTGCGAAAAAGTTATGGTACCTCCTCAGTGTTACAACCAGATGATCTGTGGGTCTTCGGACGAATGTTGTGGGCCCGAAGGGAACCCGCCCGAGTGTAAGAAACACTCTTGTATCTAACGAATCTGCACCGGTGACATACGTGTAGCGGGATGCCGGCGTTCGCGTTACCGTGACCAGGACCCGGGGGCACGCGGCGAACTAGGGCCTGTTAACACTATCTGAGGGCTTCGACGATGAGCGCGAAGTGGATGAAGGCGGTAAACATCACGTCGAGCTTGTCAAAGCGGGAGAAGATTCTTCTGAAGCCTTTGAGTCGCCGAAATAACCGCTCTATTTCGTTACGACGGCGATACATGACTCGGTCATACTGCCACGGGTTAACACGGCCCTGCTTGGGTGGCACGACCGGCGTAAACCCCAGCTCCAACACCAATTGCCGTGTTTCGCCCCCCTCGTACGCCCGGTCCATGATCATGGACACTGTGGAATGTACCGGCTTCAACGTGCGTAGCAGTTCCCGTCCTTCCGGCGCGTCGTGCTTGTGGCCTGGCGATAGCGAGAAGGTTATCGCGGTTCGAGCATCTGCGGCAACCATATGAATCTTGGTGGTCCAGCCTCCACGCGACTTGCCGATGGCCTGCGGGCCGTTTTTTTTAGAGCGCCGGTGCCATCAGGGTGCACCTTGACGATGGTACTGTCGATCGACAGAGCTTGGATCTTGATCCGGATAATTTGCTCGTCTTGCAGGGCCGCAAAGACACGATCCAGCACACCTGCCCTGGCCCAGCGATTCATTCGGGTGTAGATCGTATGCCAGTTACCGAAACGCGGAGGCAACCCCCGCCATTTGCAGCCGTGTTCGGCCACATACAGGATCGCGTTAAGCACTTCGAGATTGGAGATGCTCACATTGCCGCGCTGATGCGGAAAGCAAGCCTCTATCCGACGATATTGGGACTCTGTGATTTTCATAGCCCCAATATACTACAAATTGCCCTTAGTGTTAACAGACCCTAGTAGCAGCAGTGCTCGCCGGTGCGTGGCGCCCCACCCCGCCGCCGCTTTCTCTTTCACCCACTGGCCTGGCCGAGATCACGCCGCTGCTTCTCAGGACGGGATCAGCGGGTCTGGGCTGGTGGCGTGTGCGGTCGTCCGACCTACGGACCAGCTCGGCTGCCCTCCAGCTTCAGCAGGCGTACCGCATTTACATCCTCAAGGCTGGCGCCCAGGAGCGCCGAATCGTACAGGCGATCACGCTCCTTCGGTCGGCGGGTGTGGAGCCGCTGCTGGTCAAGGGCTGGGCCATCGCTCGACTGTACCCCGAACGCGGACTGCGACCATACGGAGACATCGACCTGTGTGTTCGGCCGGAACAGTATGCAGTCGCGCTGGCTGTGCTCGCCCCGGAGCCAGAGAGGGCCAACGTCGATTTGCACGAGGGTTTGAGCCAGCTCCACCGCCCTTCGCTGGATGATGTCTACGAGCGTTCCCAACTGGTACCGCTGTCTGATGTCGACGTGCGGATATTGGGACCCGAAGATCATCTCCGCTACATGTGCATACACATGTTGCAGCATGGCGCGCACCGCGCCTTGTGGCTGTGCGACATCGCCGTCGTGCTGGAATCTCTGCCCGAGGATTTCGACTGGGAGTATTTGCTGCGGGGAGACCGGCGGCACGCGGATTGGGTGGCATCCACCGTGGGTCTGGCACACCAGCTCCTCGGGGCCCGCCTGGACGGTATTCCCCTGGCTGAGAGGACTAGACACCTGCCCAAATGGCTCCTTCCCTCGGTGCTCAACCAGTGGTCGATGGAGGAGCATTACATGGACGCAGGGTCGATCGCGTACTCCTTCCGGCGCCCGGCCCAGCTGCTAAAAGCGCTCCGCCTCCGTTGGCCCAATCCGATCCAGGCCACGATACGAGTCGGAGGGCCGTTCAATGAACTGCCCAGATGGCCGTTTCAACTGTGGGAGTGTGTATTGAGGACGGTGCATTTCCTTACCCAGGTGCCGACGCTGGTCCGAGAGAGATCCTTCCGCCCCGTGAGGGGGTCGGGAACAGGTCCGATAGCTACAGGGGGGAAAAAAAGGGAGGAGGGGATCAAGGAGTAGGAAGGCCGAATGTTTGACGTCCAATCCGCGCTCCCCTGATAGTCAACCGACCCTTCGGAATCCCCCGTCCGGCGCCGATTTTCAGGGTGTCGAGGCCCGTTGACACCCCATTAGGCCTCGTTTAACTTTCCTAGTCTGTCCAACGGAGGTGCCGAAGCGTCGGTGGCTCCGGTCGAATTCGCGCTGAGTGGCGCGTTTTTTTGGTTCATTGACCCCCGGGCTGGTATGCCGACCATCAACCAACTCGTTCGCAAGGGACGTCGCGAGGTTCAGAAGAAGAACAAGTCCCCTGCATTGCAGAAGAGCCCCCAAAAAAGGGGTGTCTGCACACGGGTGTACACGACCACTCCGAAGAAGCCGAACTCGGCGTTGAGGAAGGTGGCCCGGGTACGTCTGACGAACGGGTACGAGGTGACATCGTACATCCCGGGGGAGGGACACAACCTTCAGGAGCACTCGATCGTGCTCATCCGGGGTGGACGGGTGAAGGACCTGCCCGGCGTACGTTACCACGTGGTGAGGGGTACGCTGGACGCGTCGGGCGTGAGTGATCGTCGGCAGGGACGGTCCAAGTACGGCGCGAAACGGCGTAAATAGGGATTTCAGGATGAGCCGTCGTTCGCGAGCAGTAAAAAGGGAGGTGACTCCCGATCCGAGATACGGATCGACCGAGGTCACGAAGTTCATCAACAATCTCATGGTCGACGGGAAGAAGTCTCTGGCGGAGAAGATATTTTATGGGGCCCTGACCCTCTGCGAGGAGCGCTCGGGCCAGCCCGGCTTGAACGTATTCACGCAGGCGCTGACGAATGCCAAGCCTGCGCTCGAGGTCAAGAGTCGCAGGGTTGGTGGTGCCACGTATCAGGTTCCCATCGAGGTTCGACCCGAACGGCGGGGCGCGTTGGCAAGCCGTTGGCTGATTGGTTTTGCGCGCAGTCGAAGCGAGAAGACGATGGCCGAAAGGCTCGCGTTTGAATTCCTGGCTGCGGCCAAGGGAGAGGGAGCGACCATCAAGAAAAAGGACGACACGCACCGGATGGCGGAGGCGAACAAGGCGTTCGCCCACTATCGCTGGTAGTCAAAATCCGCTCGGGTCCTGACCGCCTGTAGTTGCGGTAAGAGGGGACTCCACTTGCTGTCTCGCGCATGAGCGTCGAGGCACGAAGCGCGGAGGCTGCCGGCGGTAGTGAATGCGGCGGCCAGAGGAAATCGCGCTTCGTGCTTCGAACCGTTCGTGCGTTTTTTACGGCAGGCCACAGGAAATTACGAGACCGACAGGAAACACAAGAAACAAGAGTAGACACGGACCCAATCGAGACAATAGATGCCCAGACGCACTCCCCTCGACCACCTGCGCAATATCGGTATCATGGCGCACATCGACGCCGGTAAAACGACGACGACCGAAAGGGTGCTCTATTATACCGGACGGCTCCACCGGGTCGGCGAGGTCCACGAGGGCGCCGCCACGATGGACTGGATGGAGCAGGAACAGGAGCGGGGGATCACCATTACCTCCGCCGCCACGACCTGTCATTGGGAGCGCTTCGGAACCGAGTACCGTATCAACATCATCGATACGCCGGGGCACGTTGATTTCACCGCCGAGGTTGAGCGGTCTCTGCGCGTACTCGATGGCGCCGTCGCGGTGTTCTGTGCCGTGGGAGGGGTTGAGCCCCAGTCGGAGACGGTTTGGCGACAGGCTGACCGCTACGGCGTCCCCCGTATCGCGCTGGTCAACAAGATGGACCGAGTCGGGGCCGACTTCGAAAACGTCGTCGACATGATGCGAGACCGACTCGGAGCCAACGCCTTCTCCGTGCAATATCCGCTCGGCGAGGGCGAACTTTTTACGGGCATTGTCGACATCGTTCGCCGAAAGGCTCTCCACTATCAGGACGAGCTCGGTTCTGAGGTGGAGGAGGGCGAGGTGCCCGACTCGCTCGTCGAGAAGATTACGGAGTTGAGGCACGAGCTCATTGAGGCCTCCGTCGAGCACGACGACGCGTTGCTCGAGAAATATCTGGGGGGAAAAGAGCTTACCGATGAAGAGCTCACACAGGCGATTCGCACCGCAACGATTTCGGGCAAGATTTTCCCGGTCTTCTGCGGCTCTGCATTCAAGAACAAGGGGATAAGGGCGCTCCTTGACGGGGTCATCGACTACCTCCCTTCACCGATGGACATTCCGGCAATCCAGGGCCACCTGCCGCAGCACGACGAGACACCGGTCGCCAGACAGGCGGCGGATGATGAGGCGTTCAGCGCCCTGGCGTTCAAAATCATGACCGATCCGTTCGTCGGGAAGCTGACGTATGTACGGGTCTATTCCGGATCTCTTCCCGCGGGCAGCTACGTTCTCAACGCGACGAAGGACCGGAAGGAGCGGGTCGGGCGGCTGCTCCAGATGCATGCGAACAAGCGGGAGGAGCGGGACGAGGTGTTCGCGGGTGATATCGCGGCGGTCATCGGTCTCAAGAACGTCAAGACGGGCGACACGATCTGCGATCCGGACCACCCGATCATTCTCGAAGCGATGAGCTTCCCGGAGCCCGTGATCTCGGTAGCCATCGAACCGAAGACCAGGGTCGACCAGGACAAGCTCACCGGCGGGCTCGTCAAGCTGGCCGATGAGGATCCGACTTTCCGCGTTCACACGGACGAAGAGACCAGCCAGACCATCATCAGTGGGATGGGTGAGCTTCATCTCGAGATCATCGTCGATCGGCTCCGGCGTGAGTTCAACGTGGAGGCCAATATCGGGCGTCCGCAGGTGTCCTACCGGGAGACGATCCGAAGTCGCTCCGAGAAGATAGAGGGTAAGTTCGTGCGGCAGTCCGGGGGACGCGGGCAATACGGTCACGTGGTCATCAACGTCGAGCCGCTGGATTCAGGCGGCGGCTTCGTGTTCGAGGATCGGGTCAAGGGTGGCGTGATTCCGCGCGAATATATCAGTTCGGTCGAACAGGGGATCAAAGAGGCACTCGAGTCGGGGGTCCTGGCGGGATACCCGGTCATCGACCTGAAGGTGGAGTTGATCGACGGGTCCTACCACGATGTGGACTCGAGCGAAATGGCCTTCAAAATCGCCGGATCCATGGCGATTAAGAATGGAGTGACACGCTCGGCTCCGGTCCTCTTGGAGCCCGTGATGGATGTAGAGGTCGTAACGCCCGCGGACTATATGGGGGACATCATCGGCGACCTTTCCGCCCGGCGTGGCAAAGTCGGTGGAATGACCGACCGCGGCGACGCCCGGGTCATTGGGGCGAGCGTCCCGCTCGGCGAAATGTTTGGATACG
Organism: Longimicrobiales bacterium; assembly: GCA_965248195.1. Classification (GTDB taxonomy): domain Bacteria; phylum Gemmatimonadota; class Gemmatimonadetes; order Longimicrobiales; family Gaopeijiaceae; genus UBA822. The sequence continues at coordinate 872,801 of CBDFIQ010000002.1, forward strand.
CCACGACTCTGCGCTCATTGAGCCAGGGTCGCGCTGTTTATACCATGCAGTTCGCGCACTACGATGAAGTACCCAAGAGTAAGGCCGAAGAGATCATCAATGCGAATGGCGGGGGTCGCTAGTCTTCCTTTGATGGGGCACTAGGGCCCCGTTTTCCGGAAAAAAATGGAGCCACGAGGAAAGAGCGATGGGCAAAGCGAAATTTGATCGAACGAAGCCACACGTAAACGTGGGAACGATCGGACACGTGGACCACGGGAAGACGACGCTGACGTCGGCGATCACAGCGACGCAAGCGAAGAAGTACGGAGGGGACGCGATTTCGTTCGACAACATCGATAAGGCGCCTGAGGAGCGGGAACGCGGGATCACGATTGCGACGGCTCACGTGGAGTACGAGACGGAGAACCGTCACTACGCGCACGTGGACTGCCCGGGCCACGCGGACTACGTGAAGAACATGATCACGGGCGCGGCACAGATGGACGGAGCGATCCTGGTGGTGAGCGCAGCGGACGGCCCGATGCCTCAGACGCGGGAGCACATTTTGCTGGCACGGCAGGTGAACGTGCCGCACGTGGTCGTGTTCCTGAACAAGGTGGACATGGTGGACGACGAGGAGTTGTTGGAGCTGGTGGAGTTGGAGGTACGGGAGTTGTTGAGCGAGTACGACTTCCCGGGCGACGACACGCCGGTGATCAAGGGGAGCGCGCTGAAAGCGATGGAAGCGGAGGGCGAGGGTGAGGACGTGGATTGCATCCAGGAGCTGATGGAAGCGATCGACAGCTTCATCCCGGAGCCGGAGCGGGACGTGGACAAGCCGTTCCTGATGCCCGTGGAGGACGTGTTTTCGATCACGGGTCGGGGGACGGTGGCGACGGGACGGATCGAGCGCGGGATCGTGAAGCAGGGAGAGGAAGTAGAGCTGGTGGGGATGGGAGCGGACCGCAAGACGGTGGTGACGGGAGTGGAGATGTTCCGGAAGCTGTTGGACGAGGGGCGGGCGGGGGACAACGCGGGACTGTTGCTGAGAGGAGTGGGGAAGGACGAGATCGAGCGGGGCCAGGTACTGGCGAAGCCGGGCTCGATCGAGCCACACACGAAGTTCAAGGGCGAGGTGTACGTGTTGACGAAGGAAGAGGGAGGGCGCCACACGCCGTTTTTCGACGGGTACCGCCCACAGTTCTACTTTCGGACGACGGACGTGACGGGAGCGGCGAAGCTTCCGGAGGGAGTGGAGATGGTGATGCCGGGCGACAACGTGCAGATGGAAGTGGAGCTGATCACGCCGATTGCGATGGACAACCAGCTACGCTTCGCCATCCGTGAGGGCGGGCGCACGGTGGGCTCGGGCGTGGTGACGGCGATTGTTGAATGAGGCGAGTGATAACAAGACGAAATCGGTAGCAAGACGAAATCAGTAACAAAACGAAAGCAGGAGCGACACGAAAGCAGCAGCAACCTGCAAGAAGCAGATGATGCGAAGACCGGGACCGGTTCCGGTCACGCGAGGTCCACCGGAATGCTAGCTCAACCGCCGCGGGCCTCAGCAAAAGAGCTCGCGGGGCCCACCGGCCCCGTAAAAGAGAGGAAGACGTGGACAGAATTCGGATTAGACTCAAGGCCTTCGACCATTGGCTCGTGGACCAGACTGCGGGCGACATTGTGCGGACGGCACAGAAGACCGGCGCCACGGTGCGTGGTCCGATTCCTCTGCCGACGCGGCGGGAGAGATGGACGGTCCTCAAGTCGCCCCACATCGACAAGAAAAGCCGGGAGCAGTTCGAACTCAGAACGCACAAGCGCCTGATCGACATCGTAGATAGCCGCCCGCAGACCGTTGATGCGCTTACCAAGCTCGATCTGCCGGCCGGTGTGGATGTCGAAATCAAGGTCGATTATCGAACAGTGTTGGATAGTGAACAGGGCTGAGTGATGGCTGGAATAATCGGAAAAAAAGTCGGCATGACCCGGATCTTCGATGACGGAGGCGCCGCGGTTCCCGTGACCGTCGTGGAGGCAGGGCCATGCCCCGTGCTTCAGGTCAAGAACGAGGAGACCGACGGTTACACCGCCGTCCAGTTGGGTTTTGGGGTCCAGAAGGACAAGCAAGCGAGCAAGGCCGAAAAGGGGCATGCCGCCAAGGCGGGCGTCGAAGGAGCTCCTCGTCTCGTTCGGGAGTTCGAACTCTCAGACGGTGATGAGTATGAGATCGGGCAAGCGATCACCGTCGATGTGTTCGAGGCCGGTGACCAGGTGAGAGTGACGGGAACCACGAAGGGAAAGGGCTTTCAGGGTGTGGTGAAGCGCTGGGGCTTCGCGGGCCGTCCCGCGTCGCATGGGCATCCGATGTCCCGAACCCCCGGGTCGATGGGACCCGGTACCGATCCGTCCAGGGTGATCAAGGGCAAGAAACTTCCGGGCCGTATGGGTGGTGTTCGTGCCACCATAGGTAATTTGAAGGTCGTGAGAGTGGACCTAGAGCGGAATCTCCTTTTCATCAAGGGTGGGGTGCCGGGGTCCAGAAACAGCTATCTGTTGATCCAGAAGTGACGCATGCTTAAAGCACGCTACTACCAGAACGACGGCTCGGAGGGGAAGGCTCAGGCTCTCCCCGAATGGCTTTTCGACGGCGTCGTCCACGAGGACGTCCTGCACCAGGTGATCAAGGTCTACCTGTTGAATCAACGGCAGGGTACTGCTTCGGCCAAGTCCCGGGGCCAGGTCAAGGGCGGGGGCCGCAAGCCGTGGAGGCAGAAGGGGACCGGGCGGGCCCGCGCAGGAACGATCCGCGCCTCGCAATTTGCGGGGGGCGGGGTCGCGTTTCCGCCCATTCCGCATTCGTGGAGGCAGCGCGTCCCTCGAAAGGTCCGGGCCCTGGCTCGGCGATCCGCGTTTAATTCCCGGGCTCAGGGAGACCGGGTAGTCCTGGTGGACCCGCTCGAGTTCGACACTCCCAAGACCAAGAAACTCGTGGAGTTGGTTGGAAAGCTCGGAGCCGAGGGAAAGGTGCTCCTCCTCACGGATGGCGGGAAGGAAAACGTCTATCTCTCGTCACGAAACCTCCCGGGCGTGGTGGTGCGGCCCTTTGGCGAGGAGTCCGCCTACGACATCCTCTGGGCCAACCTTCTCGTCATCGAGAAGACGGCGCTCGAGAGTGCCGAACCGTCCGAAACACACAGGGCCGCTATGGAATCGCGGTCCCGAGGTGAACCCGCGGTGAGGGCGAGGGAAAGGGCTGTCGAGGAGGCGCAGGCGGAGGGAAGGAAGGCAAGGGTGGGGCATGGGACGAAGTCCAGGAGCGTTACGGCGGTGAAGGCCAAGGCTGAAGTTCAGCCGGAAAGGAAAGCCGCAGCCAAGGCTAAACCGAAGTCCAAGGCCAAGGTCGAATCCGAAGCCTCGCCGGGGACGGCCAAGACGAAGGTGGCGCCCAAGGCCCAGGCCAAACCCAAGGCTGAGATCAAAGCCAAAGCCACGACCAAGCCCGAAGCCAAGGGGGTGGCCAAGGCAGAGGCGGCACCCAAGAAGAAGGCTGCACCCAAGAAGAAGGCTGCACCCAAGAAGAAGGCTGCACCGAAATCCTCGGGGGCTTCCAGGAGCGAGCTGGATCTTTCGGCCATCAAGCTGCCCAAGGTAGGTGACATGCCCGGGTTCCTCGCTCAGTTCGACACCGTATCCGATATCAAGGCCCTTATGGTGCGTGATTCACGCAAGACGGCCCAGGCCCACTACGAAGCGCGCTTGACGGAGCTTTCAGGTGCGACCAAGGGCAAGAAGGACTGAGGGGGCGATAATGAGCGACGTCTATGATGTGATTTACGCGCCGGTTGTAACGGAGAAATCGGCAGCCGCGATCGAAAATGACAACGTCTACACGTTCATCGTGGACCGGAAAGCCAACAAGATCGATATCTCGAGGGCGGTCGAGGGCATCTGGGATGTGAAGGTGAGCGACGTGCGCACGATGCGGTATCGCGGCAAGGCGAAGCGGGCGCTGATGGGACGGCTGTCCCGGAACCCGAAAGTCGGGCGCCGCACGGCGTTCAAGAAGGCCGTCGTCCAGTTGGCCGAGGGTGACCACATTGAGTTCTACGAGGTCGGATAAGACTGATGGCTATCAAGAAATTCAAACCGATGACGCCCGGGACGCGCTTCCGCTCTGTCGTCGACAACTCCGATATTCTCACGAAGAAAGCCCCGGAGAGGTCGCTTCTCGAGGGCTTATCGAAGTCCGGCGGCCGCAACCATCACGGTCGCATCACCTCTCGCAGACGGGGGGGTGGGCACAAACGCCGTTACCGCCGCATCGACTTTCGCCGAGACAAGTTCGGCGTCCCGGGGAAGATCGCAGCCATCGAGTACGATCCGAATCGCAGTTCGAACATCGCCCTGGTTCATTATGCGGACGGCGAGAAGCGTTACATTCTTCACCCCCGGGGCCTCCAGGTCGGTACTTCCATAATGTCGGGCCCCGATGCCGACATCCGAGTGGGTAACACACTTCCGCTGGCCAGGGTTCCTCTCGGTACGGTGGTGCACAACATCGAGCTCAAGCCGGGCAAGGGCGGGCAGATGGCGCGCTCCGCAGGGGCGAGTGTGCAGGTGGTCGCCAAGGAGGGGAAGTACGTTGCCCTCCGCCTGCCTTCGACCGAGGTGCGGCAGGTGCTCAAGACCTGTTTGGCCACGATCGGGCAGGTCGGCAACATCGAGCACAACCTCCAGACCCTCGGCAAGGCGGGAGCCAACCGCTGGCGGGGTCGGCGGCCGAAGGTAAGGGGAGTGGCGATGAACCCGGTGGACCATCCGCTCGGTGGCGGAGAGGGGCGGGCTTCAGGTGGTCGGCCTCCGGTAACGCCATGGGGTAAACGTGAGGGCAAGAAGACGAGGAATAGGAAGAAAAAATCCAACAAGTACATCATCCGCGGACGCAAGCGGGGCAAGGCGACGCAATGAAGTCCCGAATCTCGACGGACCATGGCATACCGGGTACCCGTGCGATGGCACGGGTGGCGGCTCACTCTACTTCTTCCGCAGCCTTCTAGAGGGCGAATTTATGCCGCGTAGCATCAAAAAGGGCCCGTACATCAACGAAAAGCTACTCGCGAAGGTCGACATCATGAACGCCCGCAATGAGAAAAACGTCATCAAGACCTGGGCGAGGGCGTCCACGATTTCACCGGACTTCGTCGGGCATACTATCGCGGTGCACAACGGCAACAAGTTTATACCCGTGTACATCACGGAAAACATGGTGGGCCACAAGCTCGGAGAGTTCTCCCCCACGCGCCTGTTCAGGGGTCACGGTGGAAAACTTTCCGACAAACGGTCCACGATAGGATAGCGGGAAGAATGGACATACAGGCCAAGGCGATTGCCCGACAGGTGCGGATGAGTCCACGGAAGGTCCGCTTGGTGGTGGACCAGATCCGCGGGAAGTCGGTAAACGAGGCCTACGCGATTCTTCAGTTTTCGAAGAAGGCAGCCGCGGATGCGGTCGGGAAAACACTCCGATCGGCGGTGGCGAACGCCCAGAATAAGGCGCAGGATTCGGGGGATGTCCTCGATGTCGACGAATTGAGGATAACGACCGCCTTCGTCGATGGGGGACCGACGCAGAGGCGTTGGCGCGCGGCGGCCATGGGCCGGGCGGCTCCCCTTCGGAAGCGGACGAGCCATATCACCGTTGTCGTGGACACCAGGAAATAGTATGGGACAGAAAACTCACCCGTTGGGATTTCGACTCGGGATCGTCAAAGATTGGCGGTCTCGCTGGTACGCCGATCGTGATTTTCCGCGCATGCTTCAGGAGGACGAAAAGATCCGTACCTACCTCGAGCGGCGGCTGGCGCACGCGGCGTTGTCCAGGGTGGAGATCGAGCAGAAGCCGTCGAAGATCGTCGTGACTCTTTTCACCGCCCGACCCGGTGTCGTCATCGGCAAGCGTGGTGCCGAGGTCGACAAATTGAGGGACGAGCTGGCGCTGGTCACCAACGCCGACATCTCGGTAAACGTGGAAGAAATTCGGCGTCCCGAGGTCGATGCTCGGCTGGTGGCGGAGAACGTGGCCCACCAGCTGCGGCAGCGGATCTCCTTTCGGCGAGCGATGAAACGAGCGGTCCAGTCGGCGATTCGGGGTGGAGCAGAGGGCATCAAGATTCAGTGTGCGGGCCGGTTGGGTGGTGCGGAGATCGCACGAACCGAGGGTTACAACGAGGGACGTGTGCCCCTGCATACGCTCCGCGCCGACATCGACTACGCACAGATACACGCGAATACGACGTACGGAATCGTCGGGGTGAAGTGCTGGATCTTCACCGGCGAAGTGGTCGAGGAGCGCCGCGGGCGCACGTACTCCACCGGCTCATGACGAAGAGGAATGAGGAATAGAGAATGCTAGCGCCCAAACGAGTAAAACACCGCAAGACCCATAAGGGCCGGATGCGTGGCAAGGCCTATCGCGGCAATAAGGTCTCCTTCGGTGAATACGGTCTGCAGACGACCGAGTGCGGCTGGATCTCGAACCGACAGATCGAAGCCGCCCGTGTTGCGATGACCCGTCACATGAAGCGGGGTGGGAAGGTTTGGATCCGGATTTTTCCGGACAAGCCGATCACCTCCAAGCCCGCCGAAACCCGCATGGGGAAGGGAAAGGGTAATCCCGAGGGTTGGGTGGCCGTGGTCAAACCCGGCCGAATGATGTTCGAACTCGAGGGTGTGCCTGAGGAGACCGCACGGCGGGCTATGGAGTTGGCGGCAGCCAAGCTGCCGGTGGCCACACAGTTCGTCGCTCGTGAGCGGCAACTAGGTTAGTGAGGAGATGATGAAGGCCGCAGATATTCGCGATTGGGATGATGTCGAGATCCGGGCACGGCTCGGAGAGTTGAGAGAGGAGAAATTTCGCCTTCGCTTTCGGATGGGGACCATGGAACTCGAGAATCCCAAGATGCTTCAGCACATTCGGCGGGACGTTGCGCGCCTGAACACAATTCTTCGGGAGCGAGAGCTTTCTGAGACTGCGGATGAGACGCCCGAGACGACGGACGAGACGACGGACGAGACGACGGACGAGACGACGGACGAGACGACGGAATAGAGCGGAATTGTTATGACAGAAAAAACATCCGAGACGGTCGAGCAGGCTGAGGTGGCTGAGGCGGCTGAGGTGGCTGAGGTGGCTGAGGTGGCGGAGGTGGGCGGAGCCCGGCTGCGGCGTAAAATTCGGACCGGGGTGGTGGTGTCCGACCAGAATGACAAGACGGTGACTGTACTCGTAGAACGGCAGTTCGCCCATCCGCTCTATACGAAGCAGGTTAAGAAAACCAAGAAATACCGGGCGCATGACGAAAACAACGAATATAAAACGGGTGATGTGGTTCGGATTACCGAAACACGGCCGCTCTCGAAAACGAAACGGTGGCGTGTCATAGGGCTGCACGAACGCTCTGAGTAATGGGACTAGGACGAAATGATTCAGCAGGAATCGATGCTCAAAATTGCCGATAACTCGGGAGCCAAGAGCGCATTGTGTATTCGCGTTCTGGGCGGCTCGAAGCGCCGATACGCGAGTATCGGCGATGTGGTCGTCGTGACCGTCAAGGATGCCATTCCAAACTCGCCCGTAAAAAAGGGTGAGGTCGTAAGGGCCGTGATCGTGCGGACCGCCAAGGAGGTACGGCGCCGCGACGGAACCTATATCCGTTTCGACGACAACGCGGCGGTGCTGCTCACGCCACAGGGAGAGCCTCAGGGGACACGCATCTTCGGCCCGGTCGGCCGTGAGCTGCGTGAGAAGCGATATATGAAAATCGTTTCATTGGCTCCGGAGGTGCTTTGATGGCCAGGAAGAAGTTGCCGTCGAGCATCGTCAAAGGGGATCGCGTCCGGGTCATCCGCGGTAACTTCCGTGATATGGAAGGGCCCGTTCTCAGGGTAATCCCTGCCAAGGAGCGCGTGGTTATAGAGGGCGTCAACATGCGGAAGCGCCATGAGAGACCCAGCGAAGCAAATCCCGAGGGTGGGATTGTGACGTTTGAAGCGCCGATCCATGTCTCCAACGTCATGCTGGTGGATCCGGCTGGGGGTCAGGCGAGTCGGATTCGCGTTCGGACGGAGGCTGATGGTGCCAAGGAGAGGATCGCCGTGAAGACCGGCAATCCGATCCCCAAACCGTAAGTGGGGGCGTAGGAGAATGGAGCCCAGACTACTGAGACATTACAAGGAATATGCGCGGCCCAAATTGGCCGAGCAGTTCCAGTGGAATAACCCGAACCGGATCCCCAAAATCGAGAAAATCGTCCTGAACGTTGGTGTGGGCGAGGCGTCGAAGAACGCCAAGCTCCTGACTGCCGTGGTCGATGAATTGGGTGTGATCACCGGACAGAAGGCCGTGGTGACCCGGGCGCGGAGATCCGTTTCGAATTTCCAGTTGCGTCAGGGAATGCCTATCGGAGCAACGGTGACGCTGCGGAAGAGCCGGATGTACGAGTTTCTGGATCGTCTCGTGAGCGTGGCCATCCCGCGTGTCCGAGACTTCCGCGGGTTACGTACGCGCTCCTTCGACGGCCGTGGTAACTTCACGATGGGCGTTCGGGAGCAGATCATTTTTCCGGAGATCGACTTCGACAAGGTCGGTCAGATTCACGGAATGGACATCACCGTGGTCACGACCACGGATAAAGACGATGAAGCACTGGCACTGCTCAGGGCGATGGGCTTTCCGTTCCGGGGGGAAATTCCGGTAATCATCGAGCAGAACGCCAACTAACACGGATAGGGGAAGTCGATGGCCAGGAAGGCTCTGATCGAAAGGAACAATCGCAAGCCCAAGTTCCCGGGCCGGCACCGCAATCGCTGTAATCGGTGCGGACGCCCTCGTGGGTTCATCCGGAAGTTTGGACTCTGCCGTATCTGTTTCCGCCAGAAGGCGCTCCAAGGTGAAATTCCGGGCGTCCGAAAAGCAAGCTGGTAAGGATCGAATCGAACAATGATGACTGACCCCATCGCGGATATGCTCACTCGGATCCGGAACGCCGGAGCCGCAGGGCACAAGTGGGTGGACATGCCGGTCTCGAAGCTGAAGACCAAGGTGGCCGACCTACTGAAGGACAACCACTTTATTTATGATTTCAAGGTCTTGGACGACGGTCGATTCGGGGTGCTTCGTGTGTATCTGAAATATCACGAAGAGGGCCCCGTCATCCGGCATTTGGAGCGGGTCTCCCGTCCGGGCCGGAGACGCTACGTGGCCCTCGACGAGATTCCACGGGTTCGGAATGGGCTGGGGATGGCCATCCTTTCCACGTCGCAAGGCCTGATGTCGGACCGAGTGGCTCGTAAACGGGGCGTTGGCGGAGAACTCATGGCCCTCGTCTGGTAAATCGGAATCGAGATTGAACGAGATAGCAGATGTCACGGATTGGTAAACAGCCGATTGAAGTTCCCCAGGGGGCCGACGTGACCCTCAACGGGCAAGCAGTGCACGTAAGGGGTCCGAAGGGGGAGCTCACCTTCGATGTCCATCCGGACATCAGTGTGACCATGGACGACCGAGTGGTTAAGGTGACGAGGTCTTCTGACGAGCCCAAGCACCGTGCTCTACACGGTCTGACCCGAATGTTGGTCGCCAACATGGTCGAGGGTGTCACGAACGGGTACAGCAAGACACTGGAGATTCAGGGCGTCGGGTATCGTGCCATAAAAAAGGGCTCCGGCATCCAGTTGCACCTTGGCTTCTCGCACACGATCGATTATCCGGCTCCAGACGATGTAAGCCTGGACCTGCCGGACCAGACGACGATTGTCATCACAGGAGTGGACAAGCAGAAGGTGGGCCAGGCGGCTGCCGAGATTCGCGCCTTCCGGCCACCCGAGCCGTATAAGGGCAAGGGGATTCGGTACAAGGGCGAATATGTACGGCGTAAGGCCGGCAAGACCGCGGGAGCCGAGCGGTAGATGAGCAACAAGAAATCCGTTACCACCCGCGAGGGCCAGCGCAAACGACGGCACGCCCGCGTTCGTAAGAAGATCTGGGGCACGGCGGGGCGCCCGCGGCTCGTCGTGTTCCGATCATTGAAGAATTTCGAGGGTCAGGTCGTCGATGACGATGCGGGGCGGACGCTTGTGGGTCTTTCCACGCTTTGCGCTGATCTCTCCAACTTCAAGGCCGAGGGTCGAAACGTGGGGGTCGAGCGGGCCAGAGCCGCCGGCAAGCTCCTCGCTGATCGGGCCAAAGCCATTGGGGTGGAGGCGGTCGTGTTCGATCGCGCAGGATACCAGTATCATGGCCGGGTGAAAGCCTTCGCAGAGGGCGCCCGGGAGGGAGGACTGAAGTTCTGATGGCCAGAGACCAGAAACGTAAACAGGGTCGAGCGCGCGAATCCGAGTTCGCCGAAAACGTGATCCATATCAACCGGGTGGCCAAGGTGGTAAAGGGTGGTCGCAGGTTCTCCTTTACGGCGTTGGTGTCCGTCGGAGATCAGAAGGGTCGGGTCGGTATCGGGCTCGCCAAGGCGAATGAGGTCGCCGAAGCCATCCGTAAGGCGTTCGAGCGGGGCAAGCGGGAGCTCATAGAGATTCCCGTCCAGAACGGGACCATTCCGCACGAAATCGTTGGCGAGTGGGGTGCCGGCCGTGTGATGCTTCGTCCGGCGGCGCCCGGTACGGGCGTGATCGCAGGTGGCCCGGTCCGGTCGGTACTCGAGGCGGTGGGGATCAAGGACATCCTGACCAAAAGCCTGGGCAGCAACAACCCGATTAATGTCGTCCGCGCCACGATGGACGGTCTCACGCACCTGGTCACCGCCGAGCAAGTTGCTCGCGAACGGGGCGTGTCCGTGGAGGTAATTCTGGGGATCGGCGACGATGCCTAAGAAACTGGCCATAACGCAGGTCCGCAGTGGTGTGGGGCGGAAGTTCAAGCATCGCCGTACGTTGTCGGCGCTCGGCTTCAAGAAGCACCAGCAGACGGTGGTCCACGACGACAGCCCGGCTCTTCGCGGTATGTTGCGGCAAGTCCACTACCTCGTTCAAGTCAATGAGATTGAGTAATGGCTGAGTTACACGAGCTACGTCCCGCGGCTGGGTCGCACCGGAGCGGCAAGCGAAAGGGTCGGGGTCCAGGGTCCGGGAAGGGCAAAACCGCCGGACGTGGCGAGAATGGGCAAAAATCCCGAAGTGGTGGCTCGGTCCGCCCGGGTTTCGAAGGCGGTCAGATGCCGCTGCAGCGCCGCATTCCGAAGCGCGGGTTCACGCCCCGTAGACGCCACGTCTACCAGATCGTGAACGTGGGGCAGCTGGCTCGCGTGGAGGGCATGACCGTCAACGCTCAAACGCTGAGGGACGCGGGCTTGATCCGCTCTACCAAGGGCCTAATCAAAGTCCTTGCCATGGGCGAGCTGAGTCAGGCGTACTCGGTCGAGGCGCATAAGTTCAGTGGAGGCGCCGCGGCCAAGATCGAGGCGGCCGGCGGAAGCGTCACCACGTTGGGTCCGGTGGTCAGAGCGGCGGATCCGGCGGTCAAGGCCGAACCGGCACTGAAAGCCCAACCGGCAGTGGCGCCGGAACCCGAGGCTGCTGCGGAGCCCGATCCGGAACCCGCGGCAGATCCAGAAACGGCGTCGGATTCGGAATCGGACGTAGACTCGGAGCCGGTCGGCGATTCGGACTTGGCGGAAGCGGAGAACGATGGCTAACCCGATCCCGAATCTTTTCCGGGTTCCGGAGCTCAAAGAGAAGATTCTCTTTACGCTGTTCATTCTCCTCATTTATCGGTTCGGCGCGCACATCACCGTGCCGGGTGTGGATGTGGGGGTCCTGCGCGTGCAGTTCGGAGCGCTCTCGGGCGGAATCTTGGGCATCTACGACATGTTCGTGGGCGGAGGCCTGAGCCGGGCTACCATCTTGGCCCTCGGGATCATGCCGTATATCTCGGCCAGCATCATGTTTCAATTGCTGGCTGCTGTCTTCCCCACGGTGGAGAAGCTGCAGAAGGAGGGTGAGGACGGTCGCCAGAAGCTGACCCAGTGGACCCGCTACACCACGGTAGTCCTGAGTGTCGTCCAGGGCTTCAGCTACGCCGCCTTCCTCAACACCACTGGAGCCGTTCGGGATCCCGGGTTCATCTTCAATCTAACGACGACGGTGACGCTCACGGTCGGCGCCATATTCGTGATGTGGCTCGGTGAGCAGATCACCGAGCGGGGGATCGGAAACGGAATGTCGCTTCTGATCTTCTTCTCCATCATCGAGGGCTTCCCGGCAGCCGTGGCTCGGACGTGGGAATCGTTCATCGCTGGCCAGATTCAAATCTTCGCCCTAGTCGGATTGGTGGTCGTTCTGGTGGGAATTACCGCCGCCGTGGTGGCGATGACGATGGGCTCCCGGAAGATTCCCGTTCAGATTCCCCGGAAGGTGGTAGGACGCGGGCGGATCCGCGAAGGACAGAAGAGCTTCGTTCCTCTTCGAGTCAACTCCGCGGGCGTCATGCCGATCATCTTCGCTCAGTCCTTCATCGTGGTGCCGGGGACGATGGCGCAACTCATGGGGCAGACTGGGGGCTTCCTCGATGTTGTTGCAGACATCTTCCAACCCGGCCCCGTTTATTACGTCACTTACGGTTTTCTGATCGTCTTTTTCACCTACTTCTACACGGCCATCATTTTCAACCCCGTCGATCTGGCCGAGAACCTGAAGAAGCAAGGAGCCTTCATCCCGGGTGTGAAGCCCGGGGCGCGGACGGCCGAATACATCGATCGGGTGTTGACCCGTGTCACGCTTCCGGGATCGGTCTATTTGGCGCTCATCGCTTTGGTCCCTTTCTGGATCTTCAGCCTCTTCAACATCCAAACGTTTTTTTTCGGAGGCACGGGTCTGCTGATTGTGGTGGGTGTAGGACTCGATACGGTGCAACAGGCGCAGCAACACCTCTTGCTGCGCCACTATGACGGTTTCATGAAGAAGGGCCGCGTGAAAATGCGTGGCCGGTCTCGATACGTATAGTCGGGTCGAGGAGAGGCTTCCACCGTGTATGTCATCCTATTGGGCCCTCCCGGCGTCGGCAAAGGCACTCAGGGAATACTGCTCGCGGATGCGATGGGATGGCAGAGGGTGGTAACGGGTGACCTTCTGCGGGCGGCAGTGGACGCCGGCACCGACTTGGGGCACCAGGCGCAGCGGTTCATGTCTGCTGGTGAGCTTGTCCCCGATCACCTCATCACCGAGATGGTGAAGGAGAAGCTGACTGCTCTGCCGGCCGGAACCGGTGTTCTCTTCGACGGCTTTCCTAGGACCGAGGCACAGGCCTCGGCGTTCAGCATGATGCTGGGTGCTCTCGGCCTCGCCATCGACCAGGTCGTCGTTCTGGAGGCGAGCGACGAAGTGCTCACCGCCAGAATCGCCGGTCGCCGATCCTGCCCCTCGTGTGGCTCCGTCTACAATACGGTCCTCGCTCCGCCTCAGCGGGAGGGCGTGTGTGACAACGATGGCTCTCGCCTGGTTCACCGTGCCGATGATACAGCCGACACGGCTCGAAACCGGCTGACGGTCTACCGCAGAGAGACGCGGCCACTGATCGCTTATTACGAGGGCAGCAAGGCCATCGTGCACTACGTCCAGAGCCACAAGGGGGTGGCGGAGGTCCAGGGCGAGGTTCGCAAGGCCTTGGGATTGGTGGCGTAGATGATTCACCTGAAGACTCCGAAAGAAATCGACACCATCGCTCGGGGCGGCGCGATCATCGCCGATTTTCTGGTTGAAGTCCGTCCTCGGATTCGACCCGGCGTCTCCACACTGGAACTCGATGAGTTCGCAGATGCGTTCATCCGTGCCCATGCCGGTGCGGTACCCGCGTTCAAGGGCCTGTACGGTTTTCCCGGGAGCGTCTGTACGTCGGTGAATGAGGAGGTCGTCCACGGCATTCCGAAGGCCGACCGGAAACTGGAAGACGGGGACATAATTTCGATCGACGTGGGGGTCAAGGTGGACGGTTGGTGCTCCGACTCTGCCTGGACGTTTCCGGTCGGCGAGATCGACGAGAGCACGCGCCACCTCATGGAGGTGACTGAGGACGCGCTCGACCGAGCGGTGTCCGCTGCCGTTGTCGAGGGTTCCGTTGGTGACATCGGGGCGGCCGTTGTGACGAGGGTGAAGGGGACGAGCCTCGGCATCATCAGGGATCTGGTGGGGCACGGTGTGGGGCGCGAAGTGCATGAAGAACCTCAGGTTCCGAACTTTGGCGTTTCTGGTACCGGACCGGCCCTTCGGGAGGGTATGGTGTTGGCGATCGAGCCGATGCTGTCCTGTGGAACGTCGGAAATTCAGACGCTCGACGATCGCTGGACGGTGGTTACACGGGATAGGACTCGGTCGGCCCACTTCGAGCACACGGTGGCCGTGACCTCGGTTGGACCCCGAGTTCTTACGGCAGCGCCGGCGGAAGCTCCGGCGTGAAAACCTCGAACTGGTCGGCCCCCACCTTGAGCGTGATCAAGCGTTCCACTATCATTAGATGCTCTGCCACAAACGTACGTCAGGGTGCTGAAAATGAAGGTCCGTAGCAGCGTCAAACCGATCTGCGAAAACTGCAAGATCGTCCGGCGGCGGGGAGTCGTACGGGTTATTTGTAGTCGTAATCCCAGGCATAAACAACGCCAGGGATAGGCGGCAGCGGGCTTACCCAGGGAACTGACAAGAAGGCCGGATGGCACGAATCGCGGGTGTGGATCTTCCGAAGGAAAAGCGGATCGAGGTCGCTTTGACCTACCTATACGGCATCGGTCCGTCGCGTTCGCGAGCGATCCTCGAGAACACGGGAGTGGATCCGGATCGCCGTGCGGTCGATCTCACCGATGACGACGTAAACAAGCTGCGTCAGCAGATCGAGGGTAACTACAAGGTCGAGGGTGCCCTGCGCACCGAAGTTTCCATGAATATCAAGCGTCTCATGGACATCGGCTGCTACCGGGGTCTCCGGCATCGACGCGGCCTTCCCGTGCGGGGGCAGCGCACTCACACGAATGCTCGGACCCACAAGGGCCAGAGACGGGCGATCGCCGGGAAGAAGGCGGCGCCGAAGAAATAGGCCGGCGAGTGTTAAGGGTCAGAGAGGAAGTTTCGAATAGGAAGTGAGGACCAAACGAAGTGGCTGATGAGAAAACGCCGCGCAAGCGGAGCAAAAAAATCGTCGAGGCGGAAGGGCTCGCGCATATCAAGGCGACCTTCAACAATACGCTGATCACCATCACCGATAAAGCTGGAAATACGGTGGTGTGGGGCAGCGCTGGAAAGGCCGGTTTCAAAGGCTCCAAGAAATCGACGCCCTTTGCCGCTACAGTAGCGGCGGAGCAATGTGGCCGCGAAGCCCTCGCACTGGGTGTCCGGCGGGTCGACGTGCGCGTTCAGGGGCCTGGCTCCGGGCGAGAGTCGGCCATTTCAGCGCTGGCGGCCGCAGGAATCCAGATCAAATCCATCCAGGACGTCACGCCGCTTCCTCACAATGGATGCCGCCCTCCTAAGAAGCGCCGGGTCTAACAGACAGCATGGCACGATACACGGGACCCGTTTGCCGACTCTGCCGCCGCGAGGGGCAGAAGCTTTTTTTGAAGGGCCAGAAGTGCTACACGGAGAAGTGCGGCATCGAACGTCGCGCCTATCCTCCGGGTCAGCACGGCCCCGCGCACGCACGCAGGCGCAAACAGTCCGACTACGCCGTCCGGCTTCGCGAGAAGCAGAAGGTGAAGAGGATCTACGGACTCCATGAAAAGCAGTTCCGGAATCTGTTCGAGCGGGCGTCCACACGGGATGGAATCACGGGCGAGAATATGCTGATCTCTCTGGAGGTCCGGTTGGACAACGTGATTTTCCGGATGGGCTTCGCACCGAGCCGCAACGCCGCCCGGCAGCTCGTTCGGCACCGCCACGTCGAAGTCAACGGGCGTGTCGTAGACGTACCCTCCTACCAGGTGGATGCCGGGGACGAGGTGGCCATCAAAGCCAAGTCCAAGGATTTGGCCACGGTGCAGGTGAGCCTGGAGGCTCGAACTCGCCCGTCCTTGGTGGAGTGGCTCGCCCTAGATGAAAAGAACCGCGTCGGCCGGATGACTCGTCAGCCTACGCGCCAGGATATCCCTCTGGCCGTCCAAGAACAGCTCATCGTGGAGCTCTACTCGAAGTGATGGAGACCCCCGTGCAGATCGATTTAACCGGTTTAGTACTGCCCGAGCGCATCGAGGTCACACAGGCCTCAGAAGATGGAAGCCGGACGGAGTTCGTGATCGAGCCTCTCGAGCGCGGTTTTGGCCACACGCTCGGAAACTCAGTGAGGCGGGTCCTGCTCTCGTCGCTTCGCGGAGCCGCGGTTTGGGCCTTCCGGGTCGACGGTGTCATGCATGAGCACCAGACTATTGAAGGGGTGGTCGAAGACGTTCATCAGATCATTCAGAATTTTAAGTCTCTCGTCGTCAGTTTGGACGAGGACGTGTCCGAGGCGACGCTTGCGTTCCGCGTGACTCAACCGGGCCCGGTAACGGCCGCCGCTATCGTGCCCGTGAGTGGCGTGACGATTCACGAGCCCGACCATCACCTGATGACGGTTCACGACAAGCGCAAGATCAACATCGAATTGCACGTCAAGAAGGGGCGGGGTTTCGTACTCGCCGATCAGCATGAGTTGCCGAAAGGAGCTCCGGTGGACATGGTGCGGATCGACGCGATCTTCAATCCCGTCCGGCGTGCCAACTTCTCGGTTGAGGAAACACGGGTCGGACAGCGTACCGACTTCGATCGTCTTACGCTCGTGGTCGAGACGGACGCGTCTGTGGATGCGGAGTCTGCGGTTCAGTATGCGGCCGCGTTGGTTCGTAAACATTTCGAGTTCATGCTGTACTTCGGGGAGGGCGGCGTGCCAACGGTGACTGTTCCGGGGGCAGTGGAAGTGCCGGAGCGGCTGCGCGACCTGTTCGGCCGTCCTATCGAGGATCTCGCAGAGTTGAGCGTCCGATCCCGTAACTCGCTTCAAAAGGAGAACATCCAGACACTGGGCGACCTCGTTCAGCGTACCGAGGACGAGATGCTCGGGATCGAGAACTTCGGTAAGAAATCCCTCACAGAGATCACTGCTTTCCTTGATGAGCATGAGCTGCAGTTCGGAATGCACTTCAAGTCTGGCGACGACGGCCAGCTGTTCATGGTCGAGGAAGATGCGGTAGAAGCCGCAGAGACGAGCGAGGAGTAGCCCTGCGAGCATGAGGCACCGCAACAAGGGCCGGGCCCTTTCCCGGACGGCGAGCCACAAGAAGGCGACGATGCGGAACATGGCGACGTCTCTCTTTCGCCACGAACGGATCGAGACGACGACTGCCAAAGCAAAGGAATTGCGTCCGTTCGCCGAGCGGTTGATCACGCTCGGCAAACGCGGGGATCTCCACGCACGTCGGCTCGCGGGCCGTCTGATTGCGGACCGCCAAGTCCTCGGCAAGCTATTCGACGATATTGGTCCCCGTTTTATGGAACGGGCCGGAGGCTACACGCGCATTCTCAAGCTGGGAAATCGGCGGGGTGACGCCGCGGAGATGGCGCTGATCGAGTTGGTCGATTAGACTGGCGGCATCTCGAATATCACGGACGGATCAAAACGGGGAGCACGGCTAGTCATGCTATCGTTCGGATCGCGAAGAGGGAAGGCTGGTGCCAGAGCCATGCCGTTGATGGTGGTGGCGTTTCTCTCGGCCGCAGGGTTGATGGCTTGGCTGCGGGTCAGGGCTGCTCCGGTGGAAGTCGAGGTGGTGGAAGGCGCCTCCGTCGTCGAGGAAAACCCGTCGACGCTCGTAGCCATCGATGTCTTTGGTGCGAATCCCATGGCGCAGGCGGACATGCTCATCGAACTGCGCGGTTTACTCGTGCAGAGCCTCGTAGGATCGGAGGCGTTTTTCCTCGAGGTTCCCATTCAGGGCTCGTACCTGGCAAGGATGCTTCCGGAGGTGGTGGCGGGTGGCGTGGTCGTCGAGGGCGGCGCGACCGTGTCGGTGACCGGAATGGTGTATGCCATGTCGAATCCGGATAGTGTGGCCGATTCCTGGATCGCCAGCGGTAGCATTGCGGAGGGGGATAGGATTCTTGTCCAATTCGCTGAGTCGTTCTTCGAGGTCGAGAAAGTGACGGTTACAGCGGAGCCCGAGCCCGACGCCAACTGACGAACTCCGCGGGAGAAAAGGTATGGCCCGAATATGTTATATGTGTGGCAAACGACCGCGGACGGGAAACAATGTCAGTCACGCCCACAACAAGACCAAGCGCCGCTGGCTGCCGAATCTTCAGACGGTCAAGATCATTACATCCGAAGGGGACCGGCGTCGCGTGCGGGTATGCACGACATGCATCAAGGGCGGGAAAATCCTAAAGGCGCCGCCCATGAGGGTGGTCGAGGCGTAAAACCGGCCTCCGGATCAGTCCGACCTCGTCTGGACCTGGCGGGTATGTTGGGCCGATGAATGCCACGCAATCGTCGGACCTGGCGACCGGGTTCCATCCCCTGATCGGTCGAACCCTCGTCGTTACAAGGGCGGCGTCTCAGGCCGATGGATTGGTCGCGGCCTTGGAGGCCTTGGGCGCGAGGGTGGTCCGTCTTCCGGCGATCAGAGTCGAGCCTGCAGTGGACCAGGCGCCGCTACGGCGCGCCGTGCAGGGAGCCTCAGGCTACCATTGGGTGATCTTTACCTCGGCCAACGGTGTCGATTTCTTCCGAAGAGCGGCGGAGGATCTTGGGATCGATGTGAACGGCGCCCTTGCCTCGACACGCCTGTGCTGCATCGGGCCGCCCACAGCGAACGCCATCGAGGCTCTCGGCCTCACGGTTGAGGTCGTCCCTGAGACCCATAGGGCCGAAGCCGTGGTCGAGGCGCTCTCGGGCCGGACGTCGGTTCGTGGCCAACACATTTTGATCCCGACGGTGGCCGGGGCCAGGCCCGTCTTACGAGCCGGCTTGCGGGAACTGGGTGCCGAGGTAGATGAGGTGATCGCGTACAGAACCGTCTTCGTCGAAGAGGCAAGCACCGGGGTCCTGAAACAGCTCGAAAATGGGGTGGATCTCGTGACGTTCACCTCTCCGTCTACCGTACGGAGCTTCCATCGTTTGGCGGGTGGCCAAGTCGTCCCGGACGCGGCCGTGATCGGGCCGGTGACGGCCGATGCTGCCCGCGAGTTGGGGTATCGGGTTGCGGTGGAAGCGGATCCGTTCACAATTTCAGGATTGGTTGAGGCGATCTCGCGTCACTTTGAAGAGGATGAACATGGGTGACCTGGGCGGGTCCCCGGTTCCGGGGGCGGACCGTACGGCCCCCGTTCAGGGAGAAGACCATACAGCCGTGGGGGGGAATGCGATTCTGGACCCAGTGATCCTTCGGCTCGCCGTCCTCACCTATTTGGTCGTTTTGCCGGTGGGCCACCTCCTGACCCTACCCGTAAACGGCACGACGGCGGTGGGGAGCGATGTTTTCCTCAGCTTGATCTTGCTCGCAGGCCTCATCGAACTCGGTCGTATGAGTGGCCCTTACTTTACCCGGGGGGTCGAGAGATTACCGTTGCTTCCGGGACGCCGCGCCTTCCACATGGCGGCCCTCTTTTTTATGTCCTTCAGCGTTTGGGTGGCACTCGGTTCGATTTGGGCTTCCCAACCGAGCTACGCTATAAGCAAGGGCTTTGCTTTCGCGGCGTTGGGCATGGGCGCCCTGGCCATCCTGTGGTGCGGCGCTGGATGGGGAAGGGCCGCCGATGCGTGGCTCTTGGGCACCGCAATTTGCCTGGTCGTGACCTGGATCGGCGTCCTCTTGGGCCCCGATGCCCTTCAGACGCGCCTGCTTTATGACGGAGGGTCCATTCGCGGCCTTCCGGTGCCGCGCGTGTCGGGACCCTTCCCTCACCCGAACATGTTCGGGGATTATCTGGTGGTGTCCGGTGCCATCCTCTGGGAGAGAAGGAGCGCTTTACGGGAGAGGTGGGGACGGGGCGCGGTTGCCGCGGCGTGGCTCCTGGCCGCTACACTGCTCACCACGGTTTCCTCCGCCTGGCTCGGCGCCGGTGTACTGCTGACCGCTATCGGCCTCCTCACGATGCGCCAGCGGGATAGGCCCTTGGCCATCCAGTGGAAAAGGCCAGCTCCGGTCATTTTGGTGGTCACGGGCATCATCCTCTTCACGATGACGCTGGCGGCGCTCCTCATTCCGATGGGAGTTGAGGTCGCGGGGCTTTCGATCACGGGGAGTGGAATCAGGCCCGCCATCTGGGCCTCGGCTCTGGAAACATTCAAGGAGGCACCCATCGGGGGCGTGGGCGCGCGTCCATTTTTGGCCGTCGCGGCCGACCCACTCAGCGCGACGAGCGCCGCGGCCGTCTGGGACGCGCATAATGTCTACCTGAGCATCCTCGGCCAGTTCGGGCTGGTCGGGGCCGCCCTGTTCGCCGGGGGCGGGCTGGTGCTCACGTGGACGCTGTTTCGGGAAGGAGCGACGAGCAGACATGCCGTGCTGCTCGTCGCCCTGTTGGCCGCGGCAATCCATGGGGTCGCGAGCGCCAGCGAGGAATTTCGACACCTATGGGCCTTGCTAGGCCTCGTCGGCTTGGCGAGTGTCCCGCGGTGGGCCCACGGCCAGTGGTGGAAGGAAGAGGGTTCTCAGGAGTGATCCGCGCAGCAAGCGGCTCAGCGCTGGTGCTCCTGGCGGTCGTCGCTTCGGCACTGCTCGGCCTCTCGGTCATCGAGAGGCCCGGTGTTGCGCTCCCGTTCTCCGTCGAGTTGATCCTGCTTCTTGCGCTCACGTTGTGGGGACTCTCCCGGGAGCCCGACCTCGATATTCGCAAGTGGCTGGTTCGACTGGCGCTGGCGGCCCTGGCACTCCGGTTGCTTGTGGTCCTGGTCGTCCAGTTCAGGCTTTCGCCGTACTTTTTCGCTCCCGATGCCGAGGGCTATGAAATAATCGGTCGGGCGATCGGCGATCATTGGGCCGGTGAGGGTCTTGCTCCGAGGGCAATCCGAGAGGGGTGGCGTCCTGGTTATTACCACCTCAACGCCGTGTTCTACTCGGCGTTCGGCGACTCCCGGCTCGCGCTGGTCGTTCTCAATATTTTCGCGGGCGTGTGGACGGCGCTCATCACGTTTTATCTCACCCGGGAGTTCCTGCCGGTCGCCTCCGCCAAGGTGGCTGCAATACTCACCGGCGTTTTTCCGTCCTTGGTGCTCTGGTCGGTGCTCAACATTCGAGATGCGTTGGCCGCCCTCTGTACGGTGGTGCTCGTGCTGTACGGTATGCGTCTTTCCAAGAGATTCCGGGTGTCTCACGTCTGGATTTTCGCCATGGCCTTACTCGGCCTGGGTCTGCTCAGGGACTACATGGCCTTCCTCGTCGTCCTGGGGCTCGCGATCGGAAGTGTGACCGCGGTCCGTCCGGAACGCATGTTCGGGACGATGTTGTTCGGTACCACGGCCGCGCTGACGTTGACCTACTTTGCGGATCAGGTTGGCCTTTTTACGGCCATACGCCCCGAGGGACTTCTCGAGACAGCGCAGGTTCTGCGGGTCGGACTACAGCAGGGTGCTACCTCTGCGTTCGGCGTGGGAGCGGAGACCCGTACCATCGGAGCGGCTCTCGGATACATACCGATCGGGGGCTCTTACCTACTTTTTGCGCCCTTCCCGTGGGCTGTCGAAACCCCGCTTCAGGCGACGGCGAGGTGGGAGATGCTCCTCTGGTATCCTCTTTTCCTGGCGTCGATTCTCGGGTTCCGAATCACCCTCCGAGATCGCTTGACCACGGGGTTCTTTCCCATATCCGTGCTTCTGATCGTCGTGTCGAGCTATGCCCTGGTGGAGGGAAACTTCGGTACGGCGTATCGGCATCGGGCCCAGATCATGCCGCTCTTCTTCGTTTTTTCGGGCGTCGGCCTCTTCTGGATCAAGGTCCGGATCATCAGCCAGACGCAGTGGTGGCGGACTAGGACCCAGTTACGGTACCGAAGTTAGCGAGCACGTCGTCCGATATACGGGAACTCCCGCCATCGGTCTGGCCCCTCGTGGCGGGGCGTTGCTCACTCTTGAAACACGGCTGCAGACGGCCGGACGCTGACCCGGGATCTTGCCACGTCCGTACCGTGCGGTGAGCTTTTGTCGAAATCACGGCTGCCAAGGATTACGCCTGACGTGAACCCGCCCGGCACCATTCTCTTGCTCCTGGTCGGGAGCCTGGCTCTGCTCACCTCGGTGATGCTTACGCCCGTCATTCGGCGAGCCGCCCTGAGGTCGACCCGCCTATCCGCGGCGTCGCCGGAGCGTTGGCACCAGAGGCCAACGCCCAATTTCGGCGGAATAGCGATCTTCGTGGGATTCGCGGTAGCCGTCGTGCTGGAGACGCTTCTAACCTCCGGGGACCTGTCAATTCGGGAGGTCTCGGCGCGCGCGGTTGTCCCGCTCACCCATCGGGACGGGCTGCTCCTCGCCGCGGTTATGATCTTCGCGCTCGGCCTCGTCGACGATCTCGTCCAACTGAGGCCCAGCACCAAGCTGGTCGGCCAACTCGCGGCGGCTTCGGTGTTGCTCATGAGTGGCGTCGGCGTTTGGCTGACCGGGTATTACGTCGTCGACGTGATGATCTCCCTGTTCTGGTTCATCGGAATCACGAACGCTCTCAACCTGCTGGACAATATGGACGGGTTGGCGGGTGGCGTTGGCGCCATCGCCGCCTCGTTCATGGGCGTCAATTTTCTGCTGGCGGGCGACGTCGAATTGGCGGGGGTGGCGTTCGCCTTCGCAGGGGCACTGGTGGGATTCCTCGTCCACAACTACCCGCCGGCCCGTATCTTCATGGGCGACAGCGGCTCGCTATTCACGGGCCTGGTGCTCGCCGGCCTCGCGCTCTCGCCCGCGCCCGGGCTGTCCCGGAGCCTTTTTGCGGTCGTCATCGTTCCTGCCATCGTACTCGCCGTCCCGATCCTCGACACGACTTTCGTAACCGTCACGCGCCTCCTGGAGGGCCGACCGGTTTCGAAGGGGGTCAAGTCCCGATTTGTGTGTAAAAGCGGAGGAAGCTCCTCGCCTTCGGCTAGGCTGCTTGGGCGACCTCCTGTTTCTGGAGGAGTGAGAGGTCGAGGTAACGCCGGTCGCCCCAGACGTGTGTGGTCCTGAGTGCGACGGCCGTGATGAGCCTGAGGGCGCTGGCCCGGTCCGGGAAGGCGCCGGCGGCCTTGATCCTGCGTTTGATCTCGCCGTGCAGCCGCTCGAGGCTGTTGGTGGTACGCAGCCGGGGCCAGTGCGCCTCGGGGAACGCGTAGAACTGCGTCGCTGCCCCGAAGCCCCGCTCCAGGACCTCCACGGCCTCGGGCAGCTCCTTCTTCCAGCGTGCGCCGAACTCGCCCAGGAGCTTCTTCGCCTCGGCGAGTCCGGATGTCTGGAAGATCACCGAGACCTCACGCGCCACGCGCTTGCGTAGGCGGTGGGGGACCCTCGCCCCCACATTACGCTGCAGATGGACCGTACACCTCTGACGGCGTGCCTCGGGCAGGAAGCGGCGGACCGCAGCTGCCAGGCCTGCGTGCTCATCGGCGATCACGAGCTCGACACCGCCGAGGCCGCGGTCCTGGAGTTGCTCGAGGAGCTCCGACCAGCTCTGCTGCGACTCCTCAGCGCCCAGCGTGACGGCCAGGAGCCGTCGGTGACCCTCAGGGCCCACTGCATACGCCACGAGCGCACTCACGTTCTCGACTTTGCGGGCCCAGCGGGCGTCCAAGAACGTGGCGTCCAGGTACAGATAGGGGTGAGGCCCCTCGATCGGCGCACGGCGCAGCCCTTCCACGGCCTCGTCGAGCCGTTTTGCCACACGACTCACCGTCGAGCGCCCAACACGCTCGCCCATCAGCGCCTCGGTGACGTCGCCCATCTTGCGCTGTGACACGCCGCTCACATACGCCTCGACCATCATCTCGTCGAGCTCGGGGCTCCTGCGCTGGTAGCGGCCGATCACGTCGGCCGGCGAACCGTTGTCCCGGCTCCGGGGCATGGCGACCTCGATCTGCCCCAGGCTCGTCAGCAGCCGCCTCAGGTATGTGCCGTTCCTATGGTCCTTCCGGCTTCCCACCCGCTCGAAGCGGCGTGCACCTACCATGGCCTTCAGCTCCTCTTCCAGCACCATCTCGAGCGTCAGCCGGATCGCGCCTTGAAACAGCTCGCGCAAATCATCGCGTAGCTCGTCTTGCGTGGCCCGACCGATCTCCACAATCTCTTGCATCGGAAGCTCCTCTCCGGTTCCGAGCCTGCTCTGCAGACCCGGACTCCCGGGTTCATGTGACAGTGAACAACAACAGAGGAGCTTCCGTTTTTCTTTCCCTCCTGTCCAGCTTATCCGCTTTTACACAAATCTAGGGACACTACCTTCGAAGGGCGGGACCGACCATACCTCACACGGTCTCGTCGCGCTCGGGATTTCCGAGGAGCGCGTCGTTTGGCTCGTGTGGGGACTCGCGGCCGGTGGAGGGCTGATCGGCCTGGGCGTTCGTTCCGTGAGCCGGCCGGTCGCGTACGCTTTGGGAGGTTCCCTGCTCGTCCTCTTGACGCTCCTCGGACTGTATCTGTTGTCGTCCAGGATGAGCGCCCTCGAGCGGTCGGAGAGGGCCGCCGAGGGGAGGGCCGACGAGGGGGACGGCACACACGTATTCAATCGCTTGCTGAGGCTCCACCACCGGTTTCCGGTGCTCACCGTCCTGATGGACGTCGCCTTGGTAGCCATCGCCTATTTCGGGGCGTATCTGGTCCGGTGGGATACCGAGCAGCTCCCGGCCGAGCTCGCCTACTTCAGGCAGACCCTCGCCATGGTGATCGTCCTGAAGCTGACGGGCCTGGCGGCCGCCGGCGCCTATGCCCCTCGTTTTCGCCACTACAGTCTCGCGGATGTCCTGGGGACGATCCGGGCCAACATCCTCGGTACACTCCTCGCCACAGCGGTCCTGCTCCTGGCTTTCCGTGTCGGACTGTCACGGGGCGTGCTGATCGTGGACTTCCTGCTGTGCGCGACCCTGACCGTTGTCGGACGGGTTTCTTTTCGCTTCTTGGACGACGTGAAGGAAAAATGGTCTTCCGAAGGGGCGCCGGCGGCTTTCGTCAGCCGAATCGAAGACGCCGAGCTGGCCTTTCGGGCTCTGCGCTGCGTGGGGGAGCCGAGGCTTCGGCCCGTCGCGGTGGTGGACTATTCCTATGGAGGCCGGCGGGGACGATTCAAGGGGTACCCGTTGTTCGGGGGCGACGCCGGGCTCGAGAGAGCCGTCCGTGAATGCGGCATCAACGCGATCGTCATGGTCGATAGGGGCGGGGTGGAGAGGAGGGCCGACACCCGACGGGTGGGGGAATATCTGAGGCGCGAGGGGGCGCTGGACGTGTTCGCCGTGCGCATCTCCGTGGGGCTGGCGCCTGTCGAGGTGAGCACCGGCATTGGAGGGGCCTAGGAGGGTGATCGGAAAGGGGGGCGGGTCGCGCACATGGCGCTTGCGCGCGTTCAGACAAGGAACGACGAGGAGTCGTAGTCCCTCTACGGCGACGAGGAGAGACGCAGGATCAACCGCGCAACCGCCATGTGCCCACGACCATGAATGACATGACCTTACACGTTGAAGGGTTGCGGTGGCACGACCCCATCTCCGTTGTTGGAGTTCCTAGCCATAGCTACGGCTATGGCGTCGTCGCTCCGCCTAGGAGCTGGGGCCGTGGCATCCGCAACGCGGCCCACCCCCCTTTCCGATCACCCTCCTAGCCCCGCATCTTTTTTTTGGACTATCTTCGGCTCATTACTCGCACATCGGGTTCGGCCCGAGATCAACTCTGAGGTACCATGCCCAAAACTCCCCTGGACTACTTCCGCTCGGGCGACCTCACCGTGGGTGTAGTCGGTCTCGGTTACGTAGGATTGCCGTTGTCGGTGGAGATCGCCCGAGCGGGCCTGCGTGCCGTGGGTTTCGACGTCGATCCGGAGGTCGTGGATGGCATCAACCAGGGAGCCAGCCACATCGAGGACGTCACGGGGGAAGAGTTGGCGGAGGTTCTGGCCACCGGACGGCTGGAGGCCACCACCGATATGGCCCGGCTCGCCGAGTGCGACGCCATCTCGATTTCGGTGCCGACTCCGCTATCGAAAACGCAGGATCCGGACGTCTCCTTTGTGATCGCCGCGTCGGAAGCGGTGGCAGCGGCGTTGCGCCCTGGGCAGCTCGTGGTTCTGGAGTCGACCACGTATCCGGGGACGACCCGGGAGGTGCTTCTTCCCGCGCTGGAGGGCACCGGGCTGAAGGTGGGCAAGGACTTCTTCCTCTGCTTCTCTCCCGAGCGTGTGGATCCCGGAAACGACGTCTGGAAAACGAAGAATACCCCGAAGGTCATCGGAGGGATGACGCCGGGCTGTATTGACGCCGGGTTGGCGGTCTACGAACGCTTCATCGACACCATGGTGCCTGTCTCGTCCACCGAGGCGGCGGAGATGGTCAAGATCCTGGAAAACACCTTCCGGGCCGTGAATATCGCTCTGGTGAACGAGGTTGCGCTCATCGCCGACCGGCTCGACGTGAACGTGTGGGAGGTCATCGAGGCGGCGGCCACGAAGCCGTTCGGCTTCATGAAGTTCACACCCGGCCCGGGACTCGGAGGGCACTGCATCCCGGTCGATCCACACTATCTGGCGTGGAAGATGCGTACGCTCGACTATCGGACCCGCTTCATCGAGCTGGCCTCGGAGATCAACGCCGAGATGCCCGAGTTCGTGGTGGGGAAGGTCCGGGCCGCCCTGAACGCTGGTAAGAAGGCCGTGAACGGGGCACGCATCCTGGTGCTCGGCGTGGCCTACAAGCGTGACGTCGACGATGTCAGGGAATCGCCGGCCCTGGATATCATCGGGCTTCTTGCCGCCGATGGTGCGGACGTGGCGTACCACGACCCCTTCGTGCCCGATTTGACTGAGGAGGGTACCGCTCTATCTTCGGTGCCCCTGGTGGATCAAGCCCTCACCGAGGCCGACGTGGTGGTGATCGTGACGGACCACACGGACGTTGACTACGCGCGGGTTCTCGAACGGGCGGCCGTGGTTGTGGACGCCCGGCACGTCACGGCGGCTCTCCTGGAGGGGAGCTCCTCGGGGGCGAGTGCGTGGATCGTTAAGGGTGGGCCGGAGTGAGGTGAGCGACCCTCCGGTACTCGTTCACCGTCTCATCGCACGCCTCAACACGGGTGGACCGGCCAGGCATGTGGTGCACCTGGCCGAAGCCCTCGATCCCGCTCGCTTTCGCACGCGCCTGATCGCCGGGCGCATCACCGAGGACGAGGGAGACATGACCTACTACGCCCGGGAACGCGGCGTGGAGGTCACCGAGATCGCGGGTATGTCGCGGTTGCTCTCGCCGTTGCGGGACCTGCGGTCGTTTCTGACGCTCCTCCGGATCTTTCGTCGCGAGCGGCCCGCGATCGTACACACGCACACCGCCAAGGCGGGGACGGTGGCACGGTTGGCCGCGATGGCCGCCGGCGTGCCCGTGATCATCCACACGTTCCACGGGCACGTTCTCGGGGGTCTCTACTTCTCCCGGCTCAAGACGCGGTTCTTCCTGGCGATCGAGCGGCGACTGGCGAAGGCCACCGACCGGCTCGTCGTCCTCACGCACGCCCAGGCCCGTGAGATGGCCGAGGGCCTGCGCGTTGCGCCCATGGACCGGTTCGCCGTGATTCCGCTGGGGCTCGACCTCCAGCCGTTCGCGGACGTGGATCAAGGCGCGGCCCGTTCTCGGCTTCGGGCGGAGCTGGGGATCGGTGAGGACAGTCCTGTGGTCGGCATCGTTGGGCGCATGGTGCCCGTGAAGAATCATCCACTTCTGTTCGATGCGATGGCGCAGCTCAAGGGCCGCATGGATCCGGCGCCCCATCTGATCGTAGTGGGGTCGGGCGAACAGGAGCGCGCCCTGCGGGCCTATGTGAGCGACAAGGGCCTGGACAGCGTCGTGCATTGGCTCGGCTGGAGGAAGGATCTCCCGCAAATATTTCCTGCCTTCGACGTGACGGCGCTCACCTCATTCGACGAGGGTACGCCGGTCTCGTTGATCGAGTCCTTGGCGAGTGGCACACCGGTGGTTTCGCTCGCGGTCGGGGGTGTCCCGGAGATCCTCGAGGGGGGCGAGCTTGGGCGCCTTGTGGAATCTGCTTCGGACAATGAGGTTGCCGACGCGCTGGAGAGCGTTTTGCTGTCTCCGCCATCTGCCGAGGATACGGAACGGGCGCGGAGGCTGGTTCTGGAACGTTTTTCGATCCGACGGCTGGCCCAAGATATCGAGCGCTTGTACGCGGATGCGCTCAAGCGGGCCGGCGCGGGAAATTGAGTGAAATTGCATCGGGATCTGAACAAGAAATGGAAGGATTCATGGATGATATCGATGGGCCGCGAGGAGCCCGTGCATGACCAGGTTTGATGATCTAGCCCGGATACACGATGCGATCCTCGCAGCCGCGGACGCGATCCTGCCGTTCACGCCGGGCGACGTCGAGTTCGAGATCAAGAGTGAACGGGGCGATCCATTGACGGCGGCCGATAAAGCCGCCGATCGTGTACTCCGGGAGCTGCTCCCCGCCCATGGAGAGGGCTGGCTCTCGGAGGAGTCGATCGACGACCCCGTCCGTCTGGGGTGTCGGCGGGTCTGGGTGGTGGACCCGATAGACGGGACCCGGGAATTCATCGATGGGATCCCCGAGTGGTGTATTTCGGTGGGCCTGGTCGAGGACGGTCTCCCCGTTGCGGGGGGCATCTACAATCCGGGCACCGACGAGTTGGTGATCGGCTCGCTGGAGACCGGCGTGAAGTACCAGGGGCGCTCCTCGGCCGTCAGCGGCCTTCCCGATCTCGACGGCGCCGTGATCCTGGCCAGCCGGAGCGAGATCGCAAGGGGTGAATGGGACGGGCTCGACGAGGCGCCGTGTGAGGTACGGCCGTGCGGATCCGTCGCCTTCAAGATGGCGCTCGTAGCGGCGGGACAGGCGGATGGCACCTGGACACTCGTCCCGAAGAGTGAGTGGGACGTCGCAGCCGGCACCGCGCTCGTACGGGCCGCGGGCGGGTGCGTGATCCACGCCGACGGGACGGAGCCCGCCTTCAATCAGCCGGTACCGCGGCATCCGAATCTGTTGGCAGCGGGGATGGGGATCCTCAGCGATTTTCGAGGGAATTGGATGAAGGTGGACTCTTGAGAGCCTTGTTTTGAGGACGCCGTCGTGAGGATCCTGGTCACGGGTGCGGCCGGCCTGTTGGGTAACGCCGTCGTGCGTACAGTCGGGGAAAGAGGCCACGATGTCCGTGCGTTTGCCCGATGCGCCCTCGACGTTACGGACCCTGGGGAGGTGGAGCGGTGCTTGGGGGCCGAAAAGCCGGAGGTCGTCGTCCACTGCGCCGCATACACAGCCGTAGACCGAGCCGAGGAAGAGTTGGATCAAGCCATGATCGTCACCCGTGACGGCACACGGAACGTGGCGATGGCCGCGGCCCAGATCGGCGCAACGGTAGTATATCCCAGCACCGACTATGTCTTCGACGGCCGAGCGGACACTCCGTACGGGCCCGACGACGAAACGAGTCCCCTGAGCGCTTATGGCGTGAGTAAGTTGGCCGGCGAGCAGGTGCTCGCGGTGTCGGGGTGCAGCTGGATGGTGGTCCGGACGAGTTGGCTGTACGGGTCCGGCGGCCGGGACTTCGTGGACGTCGTCCTGGAACAGGCGGAGCGTCGCGTCGGGATGAGGGTGGTGGACGATCAGGTGGGTTGTCCGACGTGGACGGGCAGCCTGGCTCCCGGAATCGTCGAGTTGGCCGAAGAGGGTGCGACAGGAACGTACCACCTCTGCGACGCAGGCCAGGCCTCGTGGCTCGAATTGGCACAAACGGTGGTGGGCGAGGCCGGACTCGACCTGGAGCTCACGGCTACGAGCACGCTCGCCTGGGGTGCGCCCGCGCTGCGTCCACCGTATTCCGTACTCGACTGCGCAAAGGCCGAGCGTATACTAGGCCGTGAGATGTCCCCTTGGCGTGAGTCCCTGCACACCTACCTGTCGGAGACGCTATGAGGTCGGAGACGCTATGAGGTCGAAGACTCTTTGATGTCGGAGACGTTATGAAGTCGGAGACGTAATGAAGTCGGAGACTCTTTGATGTCGGAGACGCCATGAACCCGGAAATGCCATGAAGGGCGTCGTACTCGCCGGAGGGTTAGGTACCCGCCTCTTGCCCATGACCCGCGTCACCAACAAGCACCTTTTGCCGGTATTCGATCGGCCCATGATCTACTTCCCCATTCAGCAGCTCGTTCATGTGGGGATCGACGACATCCTCATCGTAACAGGTGGAAATCAGGCGGGGGACTTTCTCCGGTTGTTGGGCAACGGGAAGGAATTCGGCTTGCGACGGCTGAACTACGCCTACCAGGAGGGGGAGGGGGGGATCGCCGAGGCCCTCGGTCTGGCGGAGGACTTCGCGGAGGACAGTCCCATCTGTGTGATTCTGGGTGACAACATCTTCGAAACTCCCATTCGCGAGGCCGTGGACGCTTTTCGGGCCGACCCCGAGGGTGCCATGGTCTTGCTCAAGGAGGTCGACCACCCGGAGCGCTTCGGCGTGGCCGAGCTGCACGAAGGCCGCGTCGTGAGCATCGTGGAGAAGCCGTCCGAGCCCGAGAGCAACCTGGCGGTGACCGGATGCTACATCTACGACGGTCGTGTGTTCGAGATCGTGCGGGGTCTCTCGCCCTCCGAGCGAGGCGAGCTCGAGATCACCGACGTCAACAACCGCTATCTCGAGTGGGGTACCCTTCGCCATCACGTCGTCAGCGGTTGGTGGACCGATGCGGGAACCATTCCGTCGCTGCATCACGCGACGAAGTTGGTCGCGGCCTCCCTGGATGAGCCCGTGCTCCGGATGCCCGAGATTGCCACCGGCCCGAGGAGGCGTGCAGGGGACTAATGGAGTAGTCCAGTTTCTTCCCATCAGGAGGTGATGGACCCGTGAGACTGCTCGTGACAGGTGGCGCCGGATTCATCGGGTCCAACTTGGTTCGGTACTTCCTCGACGATTACCAAGACGTCGAGGTGATCAACCTGGACCTCCTCACCTACGCTGGGAACCTGGACAACCTCGCCGGCCTCGAAGCGGATCCACGTTACCGCTTCGTGCACGGCGATATTTGCGACGCCGCCTTGGTGGGCGAGCTGGTGGGGGGGGTGGACGCCGTCCTCAACCTTGCGGCCGAATCCCATGTGGATCGCTCGATCGCGCACGACACACCCTTCGTCCTTACGAACGTCAACGGAACCCATACGCTCTTGAGCGCGGCGCTGGCCGCCCCGAACCCACCGCGCTTCGTCCACGTCTCGACCGACGAGGTGTACGGGGAGTTGCCGTGGAGGGACCCGGAGGCTCGCGATCCCGCCCGTCGGGACGCGGCCGGGCGGGACGCGGCCGGTGGGGACACGGCCGGGCGGGACGCGGCTCCCATGGCCCCGGAGGATGATCGCTTCACCGAGTCGACCCCTCTGGCTCCACGGTCTCCCTATTCGGCCACCAAGGCCTCGGCCGACATGCTCGTGCTGGCCTACCACCGGACGCACGGGCTGGATGCGGTCGTCACGCGCTGCTCCAACAACTATGGGCCGTACCAGTTTCCGGAGAAGCTGATCCCGCTGATGGTATCCAACGCGATGAAGGGCGAGCCGCTGCCGGTCTATGGCGACGGCCTCAACGTGCGGGACTGGATCCACGTGCGAGATCATTGCTGCGGCTTGGACGCCGCGCTGCGGAAGGGTCGATCCGGGGAGGCCTACAATTTCGGGGGTGATGCAGAGCGCACCAACCTTCAGATCGTGAACGCGATCCTCGAGCAGACTGGGGCCGACCCGGGGTTGATCACCTTCGTTGAGGATCGCCTGGGTCACGACCGGCGTTACGCGGTCGATGCCACCAAGGCGAAGCAGGAGCTGTCCTGGGCGCCGCTAGTGGAGTTTGGGGAAGGACTCACCGAGACGATCGCATGGTACGGGGAGAACGGGGCGTGGCTGGAGCGGATCGCGAGCGGGGAGTATCGGGGTTGAGACAGGTCGTTGACGGAATCGCCGGGCGAAGTAGCTTCTTGGCCTATGTCAGATTCCATCTTGGTCACCGGCGGTGCGGGCTTCATCGGTTCACACCTGGTGGAGCGCCTGCTCGAGGCGGGGAATACTGTCTTCGTGGTGGACGACCTGTCCACGGGCAGCCTGGACAACCTCGCCGAGGTCCGTGACGACCCGTCGCTCCACCTGATCGTCGATTCCATCCTGAACTGGCCGATGATGAAGGACACCATCGGCCAGGTCGATCGTGTCGTGCATCTGGCCGCCGCGGTGGGAGTCAGAAAGATCATCGAGGCCCCGGTCGAGACCATCACGACCAACGTCCGGGGGACGGAGATCGTCCTGGACTGTTGTGACAAGCACGGTACGCCGCTGTATGTAGCCTCGACATCCGAGATCTACGGGAAAGGCGGCGACCAACTCGATGAAGAGCACGATCGGGTGATGGGAAGCACCGCGCACCGGCGGTGGTCCTACGCCTGTACCAAGGCCTTGGACGAGTTCCTGGCGTTGGCTTACCACCAGGAAAACGGGTTGCCGGTCATTCTGGGGCGGTTCTTCAACACCGTGGGTCCGAGGCAGAGTGGTGAGTGGGGCATGGTGGTTCCTACGTTCGTGACGCAGGCCCTGGCGGGCGATCCCATCACGGTCTACGGCCGTGGGGATCAGCGGCGCTCGTTCTGCCATGTGGACGATTCGGTGCGGGCTGTGCTCGGCCTCCTCGACGCACCCGGCGCCGTTGGCCAAGCGTTCAACATCGGCAACGAGCACGAGATCACGATCATGGAGCTGGCGGAGCGCGTAAGAGATCGAGTCGGATCGGCGTCCGAGATCGTGGTGGTGCCGTACGACGAGGCGTACGGCGAGGGCTTCGAGGACATGGAACGCAGGCAGCCGGACATTGGCAAGATTCGTGGCCTACTCGGGTGGGAGCCCGAGAGGTCGATGGGTCAGATTATCGATGATGTGGTGGCCTACTATGGCTCCCGGGTGCAGGCGTGATCGTCCCACTCGGCCTTTACATCGGACAGGTAGGACTCCCGAAATCCTTGACCCGAAGCCGGTGATTGGTAGCTTCTTCATCGAAGATCCACGTTCCCTTCCGACCCCACCCGAAGCACTCTCCTGATGATGATCTTCTTGCGGGGCTGTGTGCCCCCTGTAGTGCCATGACCGAGCATCTGATTGCCCCTCACGGTGGTGAGCTCACACAACTGATCGTACCACCGGAGCGCGCCTCCGAGCTGCAGGAGGCCTCACGGGATTGGCCCTCCTGGGACCTTACGGCCCGCCAAGTGTGCGACCTCGAGTTGCTCATGAACGGTGGATTCTCACCTCTCACGGGATTCATGATGTCGGCCGAATACGGGAGCGTGTGCGAGAGCATGCGGTTGGCGGACAGCACGCTCTGGCCGATTCCCATCACCCTCGATGTCGACGAAGCCTGTGCGGAAGAACTCGAGTCCGGCTCTCCCGTGGCTCTGCGTGACCCCGAAGGCGTCATGCTTGCGGTGCTCCACGTCGAAGAGATCTGGCGTGCCGACCGGGTGCAGGAGGCCGAACAGGTGTTCGGTACGGCCAACCCGGAGCATCCCGGCGCCGCATCCCTGTTGGAGGGGTCGAACCCCGTGTACGTGGGGGGCCGCGTCGAGGGTGTGCAACGCCCCAGCCACTACGACTTCCGCGAGCTTCGCAGCACTCCTCTGGAGCTCCGTCACGACTTTGCCCGGTTGGGATGGCGGAAGATCGTCGCGTTCCAGACCCGAAACCCCATGCACCGTGCCCATCAGGAGTTGACGCTCCGGGCCGCGAAGCAGGTCGGCGCGAATCTCCTGATCCATCCCGTCGTAGGCATGACCAAACCCGGCGACGTAGACCACTTCACACGGGTTCGGTGCTATGAGGCGCTTTTGGGCACCTACCCTCAATTCACGGCCAAGCTTGCGCTGCTCAATCTGGCGATGCGGATGGCGGGACCGAGGGAGGCGCTCTGGCACGCCATCATCCGGAAGAACCACGGTTGCACCCACCTGATTGTGGGGAGGGATCATGCCGGCCCGGGGAGCGACTCGTCCGGGACGCCGTTTTACGGGCCGTACGACGCGCAGGAGTTGATGAGCGAGCACGAGCGTGAGCTGGGGGTCCAGATGGTCCCGTTCAGACTCATGGTGTACGTCCAGGACCGGGCCGAGTACATGCCGGTGAACGAGGTCCCGGAGGGCGTCGAGCCGAAGTCTATTTCGGGCACTGAGCTTCGTGACCGCCTGGCGGACGGTCGGGACATTCCGGACTGGTTCACCTTTCCGGACGTGGAGCGGGAGTTGCGTAAGAGCCATCCACCCCGGCACCGGCAGGGATTCACGGTCTTCTTCACCGGGCTTTCGGGGTCGGGAAAGTCGACGGTCGCCAACGTGCTCCGCGTCAAGCTGCTGGAGATGGGCGGCCGGCCCATCACGCTTCTGGATGGCGACGTCGTACGCCAGAACCTCTCTTCGGAGCTCGGCTTCAGCAAAGAGCACCGCGATCTGAACATCCGGCGCATCGGGTACGTGGCCTCGGAAATCACGAAGGCGGGCGGGATCGCGATCTGTGCCCCGATCGCGCCGTATGCCGCGATCAGAAAAGCGAACCGTAAGATGATTTCCGCCCTGGGTGGATACATTCTCGTCCACCTCGCCACTCCCCTCGAAGTCTGTGAGCAGCGGGACCGCAAAGGACTCTACGCCAAGGCACGCGCCGGCATCATCAAGGAGTTCACCGGGATCTCGGATCCATACGAGGCGCCCCAGCATCCCGCCGTACGCATCGATACGACCGACATCTCGCCCGAGGAAGCGGCTCAGCAGATCTTTCTGCATCTGGAGAAAGAAGGGTACATTGGGGCGGGGGCGCCGTGAGGGGGTCATCGCTCCGATCAAGTAGGCCCCTGGCTCTCCCAACGACACTCCAGGGCCTCGTGTGACGCCACCAGGTGGCTGTACATTCCCAATGAGGCGCACGCGGTCGCGAAGATTGTGGGAATCAAGATGTGCGAGGCGTACCGCCGGCAGCACGCGCGTAACTTCATCAGTGCCATGCCCACCAACCTGTACCGTCCGGAGGACAACTTCGATCTCGAAACATCCTATGTGCTGCATGGCCCTCAGTTGTGCTGCATGGCCCTCAGTCGTGCTTCATGGCCCTCAGTTGTGCTTCATGGCCCTCAGTCACTGGAAAACGTCTGGCGCCGCAGCGGGAGGCCACGTTACGTTATCCGGGTCGGTGATCCGGATAACGGCAATATGCTTCCGGGTCACGCCTTCCCAGGTCCAAGATGCGGGGAGCTTCTTGGCATGGAGAGGCTGGCTCACGTTTCTGGATTGCAAGAGACCCCAATGAGATTATACCGTACCTCGTGATGAGGGCTGAGTTGCAGGATCCCCCCGGGCAGGCTCCATCCTCGGTCGCGGAAACACCTGATCTCTGGGCGGATGCTCCGGACGGGCTTCGACGGGCTGTACAGAATCAGGCCCCGGGCCGACTCAAGCGGCACGGTGTACGTGATGCACTTCGATTCGCTGCTTTGCTCTCTGTTGATGGCCTGGCGTTTCTGATTACCCGCACAGTTCTTCACTTTCTGCGCGTCGAGGGTCCGTTGACCGCGGTAAGGGACATCTTTCCGAGATCATACCTTGGCGGTCTTCAGTTTGCCGTCGCCCTCTTCGTATCTTTGCTGGTAGTGGGGGCATACCGGCGCGGGGGTGGGTGGCGGTCCCCCTGGCGCTGGCTGATGGCCGTGACACTCGCTACGGCTCTTGCTCTTTGGCAGCCGCTATGGACCGAGGACCTCTTGCTGGTTTCCGTTCAGTTCGTCGCCACGGTCGTGTCGGTCACCCTCGCCCTGGCGGTCCTACGGGGGGCGTTAGCCGTGATGGTTGGCCTTGCTCGGGAGCGGTTCAGCGTTGTGCCCAAAGCGGTGCTTTTCGGTGACCGTTCGGCGATCGCTCAAGCAACGCGGAGTCCGGTGTTCACTCAGTCTTCGGGCTATCGCGTGGCCCATGAGCTCACGATCGACGGGCCGGACATAGACAGGGATGCGATCGGCCTTGAGCTCGCGAGCGTGATTCTGGCCACGAAGGCTGATGCAGTATTCCTTCCTGGGACCCTGGATAAGGGGCTGTTTCAGCAAGTTATCGAAGTCGCACATAGCACGGGTTGTGAACTGATCAGCCTATCGATGGCCTGGAATCTCGGTGGTGTCTACCCTTCGCTCCGAATCTGTTGTGGTGTGCCCGTGACCTCGCTGACACAGCCTGGTCTCAAGGCACATCAGCTCGTGGTCAAGCGCTTGATGGATATCGTGTGCTCCGGCGTTGGCCTGATCCTTATTTCGCCTCTCCTCGTGCTTCTAGCGATCGCCATCAAGGTAACGTCGAAAGGTCCTGTTTTTTTCCGACAGGAGCGAGTCGGTCGCGGAGGAAAATCGTTCATGATCCTGAAGTTTAGGAGCATGACTCGCGATGCCGAATCGGAGCGAGCGAGTGTTTCGGAGGAGAGCATCTATTCGGATCCGCGGTTATTCAAGATTCCTGACGATCCACGTATCACGCGCTTTGGGCGATGGCTCAGGCGGACGAGTCTGGATGAACTTCCCCAACTCCTCAATGTGTTGAAGGGGGATATGTCCCTGGTCGGGCCACGACCGCCGATTCCCGAAGAAGTGGACCTGTACGAGAGCCGTCACATGTGCCGTGTGGATGTTCGCCCTGGCATTACCGGGCCATGGCAGACCGCAGGCCGAAACTCGATACGAGACTTCGAGCGGGTCGTGTTGTTGGAAAAGGCGTATCTCCACAACTGGAGCTTGGCGCTGGATCTGCAGATACTACTTAACACGGTGCCGGTCGTGCTGAGGCGCACGGGAGCGCACTGACGGGCCATCCAAGACCGCAAGAGTTTCCGCCTCGAACCCGTTCAGCTCTAATCCAAACTGATTCCGTTGCGTAGGACCATCACCGGCCGTCGCGTCTACCTTGCGCCCCGGAACGCGGCGACGCCCCGAAATGGGAGAAGTAGAAATATGTGCGACGAGTCTGGCGAGCCGCTCCGGATGGCTCGGCAGGGGCCGCGACGTGACAGCAGCCAGCGCATCTCACCCAAAATCTCTTAAGATGAGTCCGGTCTTGAGGTTGCGCGTGAGGGCTTTAGGCACCAAACTACGGTCTCTCCTACGATGGTCTTAATTCCAAACTTGTTATGCGGCTGGTGAACGGGATGCCCACGAGCGGTCACACCTGTGCGAGGACCGAGCTTTGACACCACCACCGGTGTCTGGCGTCTCCCAACTTCGCTTAGCGACGAAGGCTCGCAAGCTTCTTGCCCTCACGATCTACGCGGGCGCCGCTGCCGTCTCGTACGCGATCGCCCATCTACTACGATTCGAGTTCCAGTGGCCTCAAGAGCTCACGTCTACGTTTCTCGTGAGCCTTCCCGTACTCCTTGCAGTGAGAGCCTTCAGCGATTCCGTCTTCAGGATTACCGTAGGGAGCTGGCGATACGTGGGAGTAGGGGATGTCGTACGCCTCATGGGGGCGACCAGCCTCGGCACGGCGTTGTTCTTCTTCGCGGTCATGCTGATGCCGCTGGACCCCACCGTGCCGCGATCCATCATCCTCCTGGAGTGGGTGCTCACCATCTATCTCACGGCAGGCATCTGGATCACGTACCGGCTGGCCCACGAGCTTCGCCGTCAACGAAACGGCTCGAATGGCCCGCGCGTTGCCGCCCTGATCGTTGGTGCCGGCGAGGCGGGCAGTGGGCTGGTCAGGGAAATGCTCCGGCGGTCCACCGGATACCGCCCTATCGGCTTCGTGGACGACCATTCTTTCACCTGGGGAACCACGGTCCATGGGGTGGAGGTGATGGGGTCGACCGAGGATCTCCCTGCCATCGCGGAGCAATTGGGGGCACAGGAGATCGTGGTGGCGATACCGTCAGCGGAGCCTGACGATCTCCGCCGCATCGTGGAATCGTGCCAGGCGACCGACCTCCCCACCAAGGTTCTTCCGGGGATCGCCGAGGTGTTCGCAGGGGAAGCGAAGATCGACCTCCTGAGGGAGGTGCAGATCGAGGATCTCCTCGGAAGAGCGCCGATCGAATTGGAGTTACCTGAGCTGGCTGAGGATCTCCAGGGACGTTGCGTCCTCGTGACCGGAGCAGCCGGATCCATCGGGTCGGAGTTGGTTCGTCAGGTGGCGGTCCATGGACCGGAGCGCATCATCCTCTACGACCAGGCGGAGACGGACCTGTACCACCTCGAGTTGGAGCTGAAGGACGAGTATCAGGATCTCGAGATCGTTCCCACCGTCGCCGACATCTTGGATTCGAGCGCCCTCGATGGGGTATTCCGGAAGTACAGGCCAAGCCGAGTCTTCCACGCCGCCGCCTACAAGCACGTGCCGTTGATGCAGTGCAACCCCCGGGAGGCGGTCCGGAACAACGTGATCGGTACCATGCGGGTCGCCGACGCCGCGGGCCGGTTCGGAGCCGGCAAGTTCGTGTTGATCTCCACCGATAAGGCGGTTCGGCCTACGAGCGTGATGGGTGCAACGAAGCGCCTAGCCGAACTGGTGACGCTGCGGAGTCAGCAGAATTTTCCTTCCACCTGGTTCGTCGCCGTGCGGTTCGGCAACGTGCTCGGAAGCCGGGGTAGCGTCATTCCTCTGTTTCAAAAGCAGCTCGAAGACGGTAGGCCGTTGACGGTCACACATGCTGACATCCAGCGCTTCTTCATGACGATTCCGGAAGCGACACAGCTCGTCCTTCAGTCCTCGGTGCTCCCGGAGGCCAGAGGGAGGATCGTCATGCTCGAGATGGGGGAGCCGATCCGGATATTGGACCTCGCGCGGAAGTTGATCCGTCTTTCCGGGCGGAGGGAGGGTGTCGATGCCGAGGTCGAGTTCATCGGACTGCGCCCGGGGGAGAAGATGTCGGAGGAGCTGACCGCACCGAACGAGGTGACCGTGCCCACCTCCATCGACAAGATTTTCGTCGTGCAGACCGATGTGAGTGACGAGACGCTCGAGTTGCTCGAGCCGTTTACGGCCGCGGTAGAAGGTGGTGCCAACGGTCTCGGACCGGACTCCATCCGGCGAGTCCTCAGCGAGCTCGTTTCGGGCGTTGAGGTTCACTTGAAGCGACCGGCCGAAGACGAAAGCATCGAGTTCGCCTCGAGACAATCGGATGGCGTGCCCGAGCTCCTATCTGAGCAGGCGTGATCCGGCGATGTGTGTCGGGCGGGTGTCGAGGCTGCGGTTCGTTCGCTATCTTGCACCTCGCCCTCCAGGCTCGACCGATATCCCAACCTTTGCTGATTGGCATCAGGATACTTATGCGCAACCCGAATCGACCGTGCGGACTCTCGCCTAGAAATCGAAGTAACACCCTCTCGCCTGGATACTGCCGGCTGGGAGAGTTCGAATGAAGTCCGAGCAGCAGCTCTCTCGCCTGGATGCCGAGCTCGTCGACGCGCCGCCGATTCCCAAGGCTCCGCCGGCCGCCGGCCGGCCAGCTGTCCTTCTGAACGGCCCCACAGCCAATGGGCACCCGGATGGCACGGTGGCGCCGGCCAGGCTCGAGTCGGAGATCATAGACTGGGATGCATGTCTCCCGGAGCGTGCAGGTACTCTCCGTTGGCGGGTGGCTCAGCGGGTCAAACGAGCCATGGATATAGTAATCGCATTCGTCGCGCTGGTTATCCTACTTCCTGTGTTTCTGGTCATCGTATCGCTTATCCTATTGACGTCGCGAGGACCCGCGCTCTACCGATGGCGAGTGCTCGGGTACCGAGGCCGGCCCTTCCAGGGATACAAGTTCCGCTTGATGGTTATGAATGCGGACGACCTCAGGGATAGCGTCGCCCATCTGAACCACATGAACGGACCGGCGTTCAAGATCCGAAACGATCCCCGCGTCACCCGCCTGGGCCATTGGCTACGAACGTACAGCATCGATGAGTTCCCTCAGCTCTGGAGCGTGCTCAAGGGCGACATGAGCCTGGTGGGCCCCCGGCCCCCGTTTGCCGAAGAGTTCCAGGCCTTCGCGGACTGGCATCGAGCCAAGCTCGCGGTAAAGCCCGGGATCACGTGCCTGTGGCAGATCCTGGGTCGCTCGGACATTCACGATTTCGACGAGTGGGCAAGGCTCGATCTCAAGTACATCGAGAAGTGGAGCCTTTGGCTCGACTTCAAGATCCTCGTCAGGACGATCCCGGCCGTCATTCGGGGTCACGGGGCGTACTGAGCGGGCAGGAGGCCGGACTTCGAGGTGGGTGCTCCCACTTCTTCCAACGTCCTATTGGGGGTTCGCCCCCGACTACGTTCGAGCCATGTGGTCGATGCTACAAGCTGACGAGCCTGGTTCCCTTTTCCGCCCTGCAGAAGTTGATCTCCGGATCGCGGATGTGAGCCAGAGCCCAACAGGATCTCGGTTGGGAACCCCAATGCACTTTCGAGGAGATGATTCGGGGTATGGTGGAGGCGGACGTTGGACGGGTCAACTGACATAGAGGCATGAGGGTCTTAGTCACCGGTGCCAATGGCTTCGTTGGCCAGAAGCTCGTCCCTTTTCTCCTGCGAAGACATCACACGGTGATCGCAGCGCATCTACCCGGCGAAGACGCAGCTCGCCTGGCCAGCTCGGGCGCTACGACTGTGCCAATGGACTTGCGGAGCGCGTTGTCGATCCGCAGAGCCCTCGGCGCCCACCCTGATGCTGTGGTGCATCTCGCCGCAGTGGCATCCGGCGGCGTCGCGAGGATTGATCCAGGCCTGGCTTGGGAGATCAACGCTGCGGGAACCGCACGAATCCTCGATGAAGTCACGAAAGCCAGCAGTGGCCGTTCGACGCTGACTCGTTTTCTTCTGGCCTCCTCGATCGAGGTATACGGAGCAGGTGAGCCGAGGCCTCGCCGAGAGACCGATCCGATCAACCCTTCTTCACCTTACGCTGCGTCCAAGCGTGGGGCTGAACTCGCATGTCTCGAGACATCGCTTCGTACAGGCCTGCCCGTCGTGATCGCACGAACCACCAACCACACCGGCGCGGGTCAGGATGCACAATATTTTGTCCCGGCTTTTGTCGATCGAATCACCAGGGCAAAGGCGGCGGGTGAGGCCGTGGTTCGGTCGGGGAACCTCGAACCTGTTCGTGACTTTCTCGACGTCGCTGACGTGGTGCGAGCCTACGTCGCACTCCTAGAGCGCGACGACCTAGTTGGCATCTTCAACGTGAGTTCCGGGGTCGGACGTCGCCTGGCGGACGTTGTGAGCCTCATCGCGGAGTTGGTTGATGCCGATGTGCGGGTTCGGCGGGACCCCGCTCTCGAGCGATCAGCAGACATCCCGCACTTGGTTGGAGACAACAGTAGGCTGGTGGGCGAAATTGGTTGGGGTCCGAAAGTGGAACTCGAAGAGACACTCCGAACGATGATTGAACAGGCGACGATCGAAGCCTCGTCACGGACGCGAGAGTGACGCCGAGAACTCCTCCCAGGCCGCTTCCATGAATCCGCCCAGCTCTTCACGGAAGCGTTCGGGACCAAAGCGCTCAGCATTGAGCCTGCAGTTCGCGGCACAGACTCGCCCCGGATCCTCTTCCAGCGTTCGGATCGCTTCCCGCAACGCAGTTACCGATCGCTCCTTGAAGAAGACACCAGAGGGTGCCGGATCATCGAGACCCCGTATCGTCTCCAGAGCCGCGCCTCGTCCATAGGCCACGACCGGTGTGCCGCAGGCCTGAGCTTCGAGGGGAGCGATCCCGAAATCCTCTTCGGCTGCGAATATGAAACCGCGGGCAGTTTGTAAGTGACTCCACAATACCGAGAACGGCTGTCGGCCAAGGTAGCGGACATTCGAAGGGAGATCCTTCAGGAGTTGCTTACGCATCGGGCCATCGCCGATCACCACAAGTCGCCGCTCAGGCATCTCTCGAAACACCTCCACCAGGAACCCGACTCGTTTGTAAGGTGCTAGGCGTCCCGCCGTAACGTAGAAATCACCTCGAGCTGCCTCCTCACCCGGTACGAATGATGATATGTCAACCGGTGGGTAGATCACCGTTGAGTTGCGTCCGTACGCTTTGGTGATCCTGCTCGAGATGAACTCGGAGATCGCGATGAAGTGGTCCACACCGTTCGCTGTCCTGGCGTCCCAGATCCTGATTCTGTGGAGAAGGCTCCGGGCGAGCATCCCGCGTAGCCCACGGTCGAGGCCGGCCTCCTTCAGGTACTGATCCTGGAGATCCCATGCATACCGGATTGGGGAAAGGCAAATGCAGACGTGTAGCTGCTCAGGACCCGTTAGCACTCCCTTCGCAACCGCATGCGAATTCGAAATCACGAGGTCATACTCACGGAG
Source organism: Longimicrobiales bacterium (assembly GCA_965248195.1). Classification (GTDB taxonomy): domain Bacteria; phylum Gemmatimonadota; class Gemmatimonadetes; order Longimicrobiales; family Gaopeijiaceae; genus UBA822. The sequence continues at coordinate 915,335 of CBDFIQ010000002.1, forward strand.
ATCGAACTGCTCGATGGCAAATGGCATTAACGGTAGGTAGCTTCTATAGTGCCTCTTGGCGAAGGGCATCCGCTGCAGGAAGGAGTGATGCGTGGGCCGCCCCTCGAGAAGCCGTCGGTCCTCCGGGTCCAGAAAGTCCACGAGGGTATAGACGTCGGCCTGGGGAAACACCTTTAGGGTGTGCTCCAGGACCCGTTCTGCACCTGCATAGGTCACAAGCCAGTCGTGAACGAGTGCAACCCGAAGTGAGGCCATTGGCGATTTCATCCTGAGCCCTCCGGCTTGGAACTGCGGAAGAGGGGAGTGTTTCGGATCCCTAGCCCCCACCATATATTTTGCTCGAACGTGCCCTGGCAGGGGTCTTATCTTGGACGTACCCGATCGAAAAGGTTGTCAAAACTAGTTGCCTATGAACGAGACGCAATTCTCCCCCCAACCCCTTGTTACGAACGACTTCGCAAGCGTCGTGGCGGTCGTCTTGAACTGGTCCGCGGAAGAGCTCACCAGCGAGTGTATCGACTCGCTCGAGTGCTCCCAATATTCGCGCCTGCGCATCCTACTCATCGACAACGGCTCTCCAGACGGCTCCGGCGAGCGGCTGCATGTTCGCTTCCCCACCATCCCCTACCTCCAGATGGGACGAAATCTGGGTTACGGCGTCGCAAACAACCGAGGCATCGAATGGGCCCTGGCTCACGGCGCAGACTATGTCCTCGTCGTGAACAATGATGCGGTCGTGCTGCCCGGTGCTATTGGTCGCCTCGTGGACGCGGCAGAGTCGGGAAAGGACGTCGCGATCGTGGCACCGTTCATCGGGTATCACGATGATCCCGAAACTGGATGGTACGCGGGTGGCCAATTTAGCCGACTGCGTGGGCTCGGTGTGCACAGTGCCCCACGCCCCGCCGAAAGTCTGACGAAACCGGAGGAGATATCCTTCGCAACCGGATGCGTGTGTCTCATCTCAGCCCGGGCGATTCGAGACGTCGGAACTTTTGCTGAGGATTTTTTTGCCTACGTGGAAGATGCCGAGTTCTGTGTGAGGCTCAGGCGTGCCGGCTATCGGATTCTTTTCGAGCCCAGGGCGAAAGCTCTTCATCATACGCCTCGCCTAGAAGACGATCCTGCTCCCTACAAGATTAGCCTCCGAGACAGAAACCGAAGGCGCGTCATGAGGCGCCATTTCGGCCCCTTGGTCCGGATCCCCTTCTTGGCGCGTTTTTACGTGACCCGGCTCCTCATGTTGATACGCTACAGCGCCCGCCTGGACTGGCCTCGTGCCGCTGCGGTCGTCCAGGGTATGGTGGAGCGTTGATGGGAGGGGAGGAGTCGCACCCGGGTGAGCTCGCCGCATGAAAATTCTAATAGACGTGCGACTGCTGAACGGGGGTGGAATCGGTCGCTTTATCCGTGAGGTCAGTCAACGGTGGCTCCAGGACTCCCGTGTTAGCGAGATCCACTTTCTTGGATCCCGTTCCGAGATTGCGAGGTGGCTTCCCAAGGTGGACCCTCGTGGTATTGGCACCATAGTTCGGTGGCCGGGTTCAGCCTATTCCCTCGCCCGGCAGATCGCGTGGCCCCGCGTCTTTTCCAGGCTGAGCAAGAGGGTAGACGTTTGTCTCTTTCCCCACTACAACGTTCCGATTCTCGGCCACCCCGCCCGTTCGGTGGTGATCGTATATGATTTGATCCATTTTCGCTTCCCGTCCGGGTTCCCGCTGCGAGTGAGAATTCCCGGGAGTTTCTTGATGAGATCTGCGCTTCAGAAGGCCAGTCGCCTCGTTACAATATCACAACACTGCCGTGATGATATTATCCGCTGGAAACCGAACACGGCCGATAAGCTCTCGGTCATCATGCCGGGCTTGAGCGAGGTCTTCCACCCTCTGGAGGAAGGAGAACGTGAGGACGCTCGGCACCGTTGGGGAGGGCTGCAGCCCTTCCTGATGACGGTAGGGCCGGCCAAAGCGCACAAGAACCTGGAGTTGGCGGTCGAGGTGCTTGCGAAGGTCCGGCGGGTTCAGCCCGACCTGAGACTCATCATGGTGGGGGCTGCGGGACGGGGACTCCGGGACCTTTACCGGAGGGCTGCCGCGTTGGGTGTGGAGGACGCCGTAGTCGGCCTCGGGTTCCTAAGGGATGAGTATCTCCGTGAGTTGTACTGTATGGCTGACGCGGTCCTGTTCCCTTCCAAGTACGAGGGGTTTGGTATTCCGCCGCTCGAAGCCATGGCGTGCGGCTGTCCGGTGGTCGCTTCGAGTCTGACGGCGATTCCGGAAGCTGTGGGAGAAGCCGGCTGGCTCGTGGATCCTGAGAACAAAGAGGAGTGGGTGCGGGCGGTGACGGAAACCGTCGTCGGTTCACGGGTGCAGAATTTGAAGGCTGGCCGCCTTTGGGCATCGGGATTCTCTTGGGATCAGACGGCTGACGAGTTGCTCGGAGTGGTTGCGGCGGTGGCGGTGTGAAATCGTAGCCGCAGGCCAGGCAGGAGTGGGAAGCCCGCCAGCGAACACCGAGTCGCGCACGGGAAGTGGCCTGGCGGAGGTCGTTCTGAGTCAATAAGGTAACCCGCTAGAACAGATGACGTAGCCGGTGTGCTCGACCCTATGCGCCGGTGCGGGGTCGCGGCATCGACCCCCCTCACGACGCCTGCCTCCGACAAACGACAAGGAGTATCTGAGTTGAGCGACCCACAACGCTGGCGGACACGCGCGGTGAGGGTGCATCACCGCCTCGCGCATTACCGCCGAGGGGTGGCGCTACTGGTCTATGCGTCGCTGATTTTGGCTGCGACCGCCCTGGCGTCGGCGTTCTCGGTCGGCTTGGACTTCCGGGCGGTGGTTTGGACGGACGCGGTCCTGCTGGGTTGCCTCTTGGTACTGGTGCGACTCCCACTCTATTTGCGGTTACGGCTCGGCATCGGACGATGGCGGTTCGTGGGGGTGGGGGAGGTGATTCGGCTCGCCGGAGCGACCGTTCTGGGATCGATCATGGTAGGCGCCCTGGCTATCACGCTCCCAGGGCTCGAGGCGACGGCGTCGGTCATGCTTCTCGAGATCGTCCTTTCAGTGACGCTCATAGCGGGTGTTTGGATTTCCTATCGGGCCCTCTTTGAGTACGGCCGACGGCTCTCAGGATTGAATGGGCACGGCTCAGGACCGGGCCACGCCAAGCACCGACGCATCGTGGTTGCCGGTGCCGGTGAGGCCGGCCGAATGATCGTGCACCAGATGCTAAGGTCCGGACAGAAGGTGACGATCATCGGCTTCGTGGACGACGATCCCCTGAGGTGGGGAACGGCCATCCACGGAAAAGAGGTCATCGGGTCTGTCGAGGAGCTCCCCGCCATCGTGGAGTACGAGCGGGTGGATGAGCTCCTCATCGCGATGCCCACCGCGAAGCCAGGAGAGCTACGCCGCATCGTAGACGTCTGCAGTGAGATCGACATCGAGTTTCGTTTGGTGCCGGGACTCGACGAGGTGCTGAGGGGGGCTGTATCGCTAGACCAGATCCGGGAGATCCGCATCGACGACCTCCTGGGGCGCGACCCGATCCAGTTGGAGTTGCCCGAGCTGGAGGCGGAGCTCAGGGGGAAAACGGTTCTCATCACCGGGGCGGCGGGATCCATCGGATCGGAGTTGGCTCGCCAGATCGTGCTCCACCACCCTCGGGAGCTCATCCTCCTGGACCAGGCCGAGAGCCCACTTTTTTTTATTGAGCGGGAGCTGGTGGACAAGAAGTCTGACACGCGCATCGTGCCCGTGATCGCGGACATTCTGGATCGTGAAGAGATGCGGATGGTGTTCGATCAGTGGAGCCCCGACCGGGTCTACCACGCCGCCGCCTACAAGCATGTTCCCATGATGGAGTGCAACGTCCGACAGGCCGTTCGCAACAACGTCCTGGGCACCTGGCAGGTGGCCGAAGTGGCCGCAGAGTCAGGCGCCGAGAAGTTCGTTCTTATTTCCTCGGACAAGGCCGTCCGCCCTTCGTCCATCATGGGCGCCACCAAGCGATTGGCGGAACTGCTCATCCTGGCGTTCGCCAGGCGGTACCCCCACACCGGCTGGCACGTCGTCCGGTTCGGGAATGTGCTCGGAAGCGCGGGCAGCGTGGTCCCGATCTTCCGACGGCAGATTAAGGATGGCCAGCCTCTCACGGTGACGCACGAAGATGTGACGCGCTACTTCATGACCATCCCCGAGGCGGTGCAGCTCGTCCTCCAGTCCTCGCTGCTCCCAGAGGCCTGCGGGAATATCACCATGCTGGAGATGGGCGAGCCGGTGAAGATCCTGGACCTGGCTCGGAGCATGATCCGGCCGTCCGGCCGCACCGAGGGGTACGACGCCACCATCGAGATCACGGGGATGCGCCCGGGAGAGAAGCTACACGAGGAGCTGGCGGCGCCGGAGGAGAGACCCGAGCCCACCGGCATCGAGAAGGTGATGGTCCTGCGCAACGGAAACATGGGGGTCGCCCTGAGCGAGGCGGAGGAGATGATCCGCAACCTCTGGTCCGAGGTGAGCGGCATGGATGACGACGCACTCCGTAGCTGGCTGCTAAGGGTGCCCGGCGTGGTGCTCGAGGCTGGGTGGCGGCAAGAGCATGGGTGGCGTCGGGTGGAGAGGATGCGGTCGGGGGATCTGACCGGAGATTGAAACCCGCCTGTGCCATCCACGGTGCGTCGCATAGCTTCATGCCCACATGGAAGAACCGAACGAGAGATCTCCCGACCGCTACGGAACCCTGCTCGCGGAAGTCAAGGGGAGCGGCATGGCGGCGAACGCTACGGCCCTCTACGCCGCCCATATCGCCGGACTGGTCGTACCGCTTTTGACGATCCCCTATCTGGCCCGGGTCCTTCGCCCGACAGGTTGGGGCGTCGTCGTGTTCGCCCAATCGTTCGGGGCGTGGTTGGCCCTCGTCATGGAGTATGGCTTCGATCTGTCAGGTACGCGGGCCGTGGCTCGGGTCGGCGCAGACCGATCGCGGCTCTCGGAACTGGTGGCGGGCGTGCAGGGGGCCAAGTTCCTGATCCTCTTGTGCGTATCGGCTGGCCTGATCGTCGTGTACCTGGCCGTTCCGGCGTTTCAGCGAGAGCCTGCCTTTCTATTCTGGGCCGGTGCCTTCGCCGTGGCCCGCGGCCTCAACCCGAACTGGTATTTCTTGGGCTTGGAACGCATGCGAGCACCCTCGGCCATGGATGCCGGAGCCAAGGTCCTGGCTGCGCTAGGGGTGTTCATTTGGGTCAAGACCCCAGAGCACGGATGGCGGGTTTTGGCCCTCCAGGCCATCGCGGCGACGGTAGCCCTGGTTTGGCTGACCGTCTGGATGTACAGGGAGATCCCCCTGCGGCGACCCCGACTCGCTCACGCCATTCAGACTTTGAGAGATTCCGCAGGGGTGTTTGTTTTCCGGGCCTCATCAGGCCTCTATCTTCAAGCCAACGCGTTCGTGCTTGGACTGCTCGCTACTCCCCAAGTCGTCGCATTCTTCGGGGGAGCGGAGAGGATCATCCGGGCTGCCATCAACCTTCTCCATCCCCTCTCCCAGACGCTGTTTCCGCGCATGAGCCATCTGGCCGTCACGGACGCCAGGCGTGCCCGCCGGCTCCTGACGGCGGGTCTAGTCGGTCTCGGAGGATTGGGGATCTTGTCTGGAGTCGCGGCCGCCGTCTGGGCGCCCTTTCTGGTGAGGGTGATCCTCGGTCCGGGATACGAGGCAGCCATTCCAGTGCTCAGGATCTTGTCGATCCTTCCTCCGACCATCGCCCTGGGCACGTTGCTCGGAATTCAGTGGGCTCTCCCCATGGGCCTGGAGAGACCCTTTTACCTGTTCGTGCTGTCGGCCGGTATGCTCAACGTTCTCCTGGCGGTGTTCCTCGTGCCTCGTTACGAAGCCATGGGCATGGCCATTTCCGTCATGGTGGCCGAGATCTTCGTGACAGGCTGTCTGGTGGCCCTCTTCAAGAAGAAGGGCGGATCTTTCGGGTCGCTTCGGCCCAGGCGAGAGATGAAGGCATGACTCGCTCAATGACGGTGGATATCGTTCTCTGCGTATACAACGGAGAGCGATTCATCGCCGAACAGATCCGGAGCATTCAGAGCCAAACGCACCAGGACTGGCGCCTCTGGATCAGAGACGACGGTTCTTCGGACGACAGTCTGAAGGTCGTGCGGCAAATGGCCGGGGAGGATGACCGAATTCATCCATTTCCGCGCGACGGACACCGCCTCGGCGCGGGCCCCGGTTTTGGATGGCTCCTGGAGCACCTCCCGGGTGAGGCTCGTTACGTGTTCTTCTCGGATGCAGACGACGTCTGGCTACCCGAGAAAATAGAGCGGTCGCTGGCTGCCATGCTCCGGGCCGAGTCGCACCCCGGGGCCGTCCTCATTCACACGGATTTGGTGGTCGTGGACGAGCGACTTCAGACCATCCGGGGCTCCCTATGGCGCCACCTTCGTATCAGGCCTGAGCCCGTCTCCCTGTGCCGCCTCCTCACTCATAATGTCGTGACGGGCCCTACCATGCTGATCAACCGCCCCCTTCTCGAGCTGGTCCGCCCGATCCCGGAAGGCGCCGCCTACCAAGATACGTGGATCGCCCTGGTCGCGGCCGCCTTCGGACGCACGGTCGCGCTGTATGAATCGACTGTTCTATACCGTCGACACGAGTCGAGCAGCACCGGAAGGGATCGCGACCGCCCGCAGAATCTGCCGCGGATAGTCGCGACGGCAATCCGGACCAGAGGTCGAAGCGAGGAGATCCGCCGCTGGCTTCAGGCCACTGCCAGTCAAGCCGAGGCGTTCCTCGTCCGATACCGCCCTCTACTTTCCGATAAGGACCAACGACTCCTCCGGGAGTACTCCGAGATTCCGGGCCTGGGCTTCTTGTCGCGGAAGCTCCGTGTCCTGCGCAACCGGTCGCTGGGAGCCCAAGGCTGGGCCCGGCACGCCGCCTTTCTCATTGGAGCCTGAGGAGCGTATGGGTGCATGGTGAGAGAGGCGACCCATCCGGCCGGCGTGAACGTGTCGACGTACCTTCTTGTGGCTTGGGTAGCTCTGCTGGGCGCCGACCGAATCGATCTGCTCGGGGGAGAAGCGGATTTTATTCTCACACCTTACCTCACCCTGACTCCGCTCTATCTGGTCCTGGAAACGGTCCTGATGGCCGTACAGCGGAACCGCTTGGCGGTGCCGCCCGCGACCGGAGCCTACTCCCTCGTGCTGCTCCTCTTCATGTCCGTCGTGCTACTCTCGACCCTGCTGGGTCTGGACGTCCCAACGTCGGCCCGCCGCTCGATCCTTCTCTTGGCCTTGTCGGGCGGGACGCTCCTGGTCGCGCTGTTCACCACAGGACGACCGACTCTGGGGCCGGCACTCGCCTTGGGAGCGGAGCTTGGGCTGGGTCTGGCGGTCCTCTTCAGCGTGGCCCAGGTCATAACGTTCTTCTCCCCTGAAGCCGATGTATTACGATTAGGACCTGTTTCCATTGGGCTGGAGCCCATGACATATGGGGGGATCATTCCTCGGCTCACCGGGCAGGTCGCCGATGCCAACCGCGCCGGGCTTCTCTTTCTCTTCTACCTGTTTGCCCTGGCCCAGTGGGGTACCCCCGGGGCTCGGCGCGGGGGCTGGATCGTCGTCGCAAGCATACTGATCCTGTTGACGCTGTCTCGTTCCGCCATTTTCGCGGCTCTGAGCGTCGGCCTGGTCGCCGCCCTCTCGCACGGGGGAGGCCGGATATCCCGCGGCGCGCTGGTGACGACGACTTGCAGCGTCAGCGTGATCACCGCGCTCTTGCTCATCAGTCCGAACGTCCGAACGGACGTCGGGCGAGCACTGGCGCCCCTGGGTACCCGTTTTAGCCTTCAGGAGGGCTCCGTTCGCGACCATACCCGCCTGTTGGAGCGCGGAGTGCGCGAGGCCACGGGATCAGTGCGACGGGCCGCTTTGGGGGTCGGATACGGAGACTCCTTCCTGCTCCTTCAGGACGTGTTTCCCGGCAACAAATACGGGAATTTTCATTCCCTTTACATGACCTTGATGGTGGAATCCGGCATATTCGCTCTGATGTTGTCTCTGGTGCTTCTGGGTGTTCCATTAATTCATGGAGGGCAGCTCCGACCGATGATCGCGGGCCTTGTGGCGTTCAATCTTTTCTACCAAGCGTTGTCCGAGCCATTGTTCTGGTTCGTCTTGGCACTGGCGTGGTTGTTACTTCCACCGTCTGTGTCGGCCAGGAGCGATGCTCGGTCGGCAAGCCCGAGTCCGAAGCGAACGCAGGAGGTGCCAGTTGAGTGAGACCGAGCCGATGCTCTGGATCGGTGACGTCGACAGAGGGCGGTTCTGCGTTCGCTTCATGATCGGATTGACGCTCGGCTCAATGGGGTCCGCGGCGTGTGCCGACCGCATATTCGAGGTTGCCGAATACGCCAGCGTAACTGTAGATGTGACCCGTCTGTCCGGGGAACCCGTCGCCGGGGTTCATCTCGATCTCTACATCGGGGACGCGAGCATGGCAATCGCCAAGACGGACGAGGCCGGCCGTTACGTCTTCGATTTCGTCCCACCCAATATTTACGGCCTCTACGCGGAGCCGCCGACCGGGTACGTTCGGCTGGAGGAGCTCTTGGACGTCCCCATAAGCGCTTTCGTCACCGGGATCGTGATTGAGCAGGGTGACCGGAAGAACTTCACCTTCACCTACTTTAAGGTCGGACCCGGGAGGATTGAGGTCACGGTCACCGAGCCCGATGGTATTCCCGTCGAAGGGGCCCGCATATTCCTGTCCTCACCCTTCGAGGTAGTGGAGGAGGAGGTCACGGGCCCCACCGGGAGGATCACCTTCGACCCCGTGCATTTCGGAAACTGGGGTGTCCATGTGGCTCCGCCGGATTTCTACGGCGATGCTGCCGAGCCGGACCCGTTCCAGCACGGGATCATCATCGAGGATGGATCAGTCGCGGAAACGATCTTCAGGCTGGAGCGCTGTGAAGGAGATCTAACGGTCCGTGTCCTGGACGAGTCTGGTGGGTCGGTGGCGGACCATCCCCTGATTGTTTACCGGTCTTCCGGCATAGTCGAGGAGGGCCGTACCGGAGGCGGTGGCGAACGGACCTTCGGACCTCTGCCGTGTCGGAGCTTCGGCATTGCCCTCGTTCGATTTCCTGGGTGGAACTTCGAAGAGGGGAGGGGCACCAGCTTCATCGACGGCATCCAGGTGACGAGTGGCAGCTCTCAGGCCTTTACCTTTTACGTGGAGCGTTGCCTAGCGAGCATCCGGGCCTCTGTGGTGGACGGCGCCGGGGCGTCGGTGGCCGGAGCGTCCTTGGCCCTCTTCACGTCTCTGGAGGAAGTGATCCGGCGAGAGACGGACGCCAGCGGGGCCGTCGTCTTCACGGAAGTCGGCTGCGGTATCGAGTACGGGGTGAAAGTCATTCCACCAGCGGGCTACACCGTGGAGGAAGGGCGGGGCTCGAGCTTCTTCGATGGACTGTTTCCGTCAAAGGGGGAGGAGCTCGTGGTCACCTTTCGGGTGGATCGCTCCTGAGCCCTTGCCCCGTTGCCAAAGTGTCTCGCTAGGTTTCCCAGAGGTCCTTGCCCAACGCCGCCGTCATCCCGACTGCCATCCCGAGGATCAGCCCAAGAAAGAGATTCACAAGCGGCTTCGGAAACTCTGGATCATCAGGGTGAGAAATGAGGCCCGCGTCGACGATTCTGACACCCTCGCCGCGGATGGCGTCCTGAACCTCGGTGAGTCTGAGTTGCCTCTCGAGAAGCAGGTAGGCTTCGTTCAGGACCGTTCGCTCCCGAAAGAGTCTCAGGTATTCCATCTCCCGCTCCGGGAGCCCCTCCAGATCGGACGTGACCCCCTCCATCGCGGTTCCGACCGATGAGAGCTGTCCGTCCAGGCTCTCGAGATAACTCACAGCCAGGGCGTGCAGTTGGCCCTCCAGGTCACCTATGCGCTCGGTCAGCTGGCGTAGGTCCAGGTTCTTCTCCGTGCGGCGACTCCTGAGCTCGGATCGCTCGGTTTCGAGATCGTAGATCGCGAGCAGGATGTCCTGAATGCCGCTATTGGAGATGAACGACGGGTACGTCGCCAGCTGCCGGTACGCGGCCGCGTCCGGCGCCAGGGTCGCATCATCACCGGCCCTGGACTCCACAAGCGCCAGGAGCTCGGCCAATGCCGCCCGTTCGACCTCGAGCGCATCGACCTGGAGCTGGAGCTCGGCGAATCGCCTTACCTGCTGCGTCGCTTCTTCTTCGGGCGCCACGATCAGGTGCAACTCCTGATAATCCCGGAGGTGTTCCTCGGCTTTGGTGAGCCGAACGGTGTAGTCGGCCACCTGGATCCGGAGCTCGTCGGCAGTGTAGCGGGCCTCCGCGCTTTCACTTCCGGTCTTGTAGGCGATGAACTCGTGTACGATGCCGTTGACAACGGCTGCCGCCATCTCCCGATCGGGAATTCGGTACGCCACCTCGACGAGCCTGGAGCCGCCTTCACCGCGCCGGATGTCGAGATCCTCGCGCAGTTCCTGAACCGCCTCGTAGTGAGGCACGATATGGAGGCGGATACGCGCTGGTGCTTCTCTTTCCTCAGGAAATCGGAGGACGAGGACGTACCCCCCGAAACGGATCTCCTCCCCCGCCTGCACCCGGCCGAGCGACTGCTCGGCGTGGCCCCGCTCCTTGGCGGTGGCCTCGTACACACCCTGCCCGCGGCTTCGGAGCGTGACCCTACCCTCCCAGTTCGGGTCCCCCTGGGCGACAACCTCGATAATCTCGCTCCGAATGCCGGCCGGTCTCCGCATCCGGATCATGAGCGCCGTCGAATCCACCACGGCCTCGGCCATCCGCCAACTGCGGAGGACGCCCATCTCGGTTGCCAGCTCGTCCCTACCGAGTCCCATTACGTCCAAGCCAGGAACGTCGCTCAACTGCTCTGCCAAACCCAGTCCCGAAGTCTCTTCCTGGATGCGCACAACGGCGGTGCTCTCATACCGCGGAGCTGACAGGAACGTCCAGAGGGCCACCGCGAGCAGAATTCCCGCGGTCACGCCCGTGATGAGCCACCCGTGTCGCAGCAGGCGCTGGATCAACTCCTTCAGGGTCATGGCGCCGAGTTTCGCTTTCGCATAGTTGGAAGAGGACAGGGCATCATGTTAGCGACCGACAACCTTCGCCAGTGTCACCGTCAGGGTCGTGTTCGCGATGTCCACTCCGTTAGCCCTCCCGCTGATGGGGTCGGGTTCGAACGTCTGGAACAGGTAGTTGAGTCGGATGCCATGCGAAAGCTCTCCGGCCAGATTCCATCCGCGTAGATCCACCGCCCCTCGGAGTCCCCAGAACAATGAAACGTCAGAACGCTTGGGAGGGAAGACCACGTCCGACCAGATGACGGAATTGTCCCACCGGATCCGCCCTCCGAAGACTCCCGCCCGCCATCCGTCCGGCATGAAGTCGAAGGCGAGCCACTGGCTCGAGGCCCCGGGGCCGATGCCGGCCCCGATGACCTGACCTCGATGTGTGTACCCTTGAGGAACCACGCGACTCGTGTAGGTGGTGAAGAACGATCGCACCCGCCACGTGCCGCTCGGTTCGAGGTTCGTCATCTCGGCCTGGACGCGCAAGACTCCTGTCTCGCCCTTTCGGGCGGCCCACTGGAATCCGGCCGTATAACCCTGTGAGTGACCGGGGAACTGCAGGAAGTCTTTGACGGAGGCCGGCTGCTCGAAGCGGGCCCAGTCCCCGTAGACCTCGAACCCCGCGGGGGAGAACACCCACCGGCCGAACAGTGCAAAGATCTGGTCCCGTGCAGATGCGGTTGGCGAGTCTCCCTCGCTCGAGTTCGGTCGACCCACGCTCCGGAAGACGTCGAAGGCCGCCGACGTCCATCCCTCCTCTTCGGTCTTTGGCGCATAGACCACCCGGGCCAGCCCCAGCGTGAGCCCTGGTTCGAACGAAGGTTGGAGCGTGACAACCAGGCCGCTCAGGCTGCGCTCGTCGTTGGAGGGCTCGAGATCGAAGTAATCCGACTCCTCCAGGCGCCCTAGTATCCACCTCCCTTCCAGGGTTCCTGCACGGGTCTCGATCGGGCGGCTGGTGCGTAGGAAGAGACGGGGCACCCCGGGCGCGTGGTTGCTCATGATGATCCCGTTGCGGATTCCTGGCCCCCACCAGGTGTTCTCGGTAGCGGCCCCGAGGGAGACAGGCCCCAGCCGCACAGTCAGGCTGCTCTGGCCGGGCCCGATCTCGTCGAGCGTCTCCTCTCCAAACCGGACGGGCTTGTCGATGGACTCGGGCAGCGGGTGAAACGGGTCGGCGTGGATCTTTCTCGGCGGATCGAGATTCTGGGGGAAGACAATGAACTGGAAGGGGGCGTTTTCCTGATACAGAAAGTCGGGCGCCATGATCAGGGTGGTCCTTCCCACCCGAAGTCGAACCCCCGCGGTGAGTCGGGCACTCCACCCCGCTCCTGCCCATAGGGCCCCGTCGTTCATCGAGACGGGCAAATGGGAGTTCGAGACCGACCTGAGCTCGGGCGGCAGCAGCGTCATGGCCCATAGGCTCCCGGACTCCCGTAGGCTGTCCGATTCGGAAAGGAGAAGAGACGGGGTCCGGAGGAGATACCCGGCGGTCGGGGCTCCATTCAGGAGCTGGTCCAGTCGGGGGCGGTCTTCCGCCTCGCTAGCGATGCTCGTCCACGGTTGTATCCCCCAGGTTTGTCCGTTGGAATCGCCCGGCACAAGCAGGGCCGTGAAGACCAGAATGCCATGGAGAAGTCTCTTCAACGCAGTTTTCCGTCTCGAACATGCCGATGGGTTGTGGGGAAAGCCGGTAGCGAACACGGGACACCAACGATAGGATAGCTCCATACGGTGGGCCTCCAAAACGCCCGCCGCTCGAATCATGAACTCACCAGGAGCTCCGCACCTCATGCTGCTCAACCGCTGGCTGCCGACGCTGTTGTTGCTGACTGTTCCCTTGCCATGCCGGGGACAGGAAAGCGTTTCCGCCATTGACCTGATCCTCATGCCGGGTGATGTCATCGAGGTCGCTATCTGGCGTGAAGAAGACTTGAGCGGTGAGTTTCTGGTCGATCCCGACGGGTACGTGACTCTGCCACTGCTAGGCCAGAGCCCCGTGACCGGTTTGAGCTGGCACAATGTCAGGGACCGGCTGCTGGAGGCCTACCGGGAGGAACTCAGGAACCCTTCGATCGAACTCACACCTTTGCGGAGGATCTACGTCCTGGGTGAAGTGAACGAGCCCGGACTCTATCCCGTGGACCCCACCGTGAGTCTCGCGGGGGCCGTAGCCATGGCCGGTGGAGCGAGTCCCGAGGGCGATGTCCGGAACTTGAGGCTGGTAAGGGGGGGGGCTCTCGTGGTGGATGGGATTCCCAGCGAGCAGGCCCTGGCCAGCCTGGACGTTCGCTCGGGCGACGAGATCTTCGTGGGACGTCGGAACTGGTTCTCTCGAAACAGCACGTTCGTCATCAGCGCCCTGCTCTCCCTCTCCACGATCGTCATCACGCTCTCCCGCTAGGAGTCCCTCGATCTCGGCGATCAGTGTGGGAGCCCCCTGATACCCAGCGTTACTCGCAGGTTGAAGACGTCGTTTCCCTTCTCGAGGTTGCGGCTCAGGTTGATGGCTGGTGTGATGCCAGCCGTGATCTCGAGTCCTTGTGTGAAGCGGAGGGTCTCTAGACTCAGGCTGTAGATCACGTCGGCCACCGGCCGTTCCGCGGAGGATTGGTTGTCTCCGGGCAACCAGTCCCCCCGGAGGGTGCGGGAGAGGTCCACCGTCCACCGTCCCCCGGGGTGGTAGAGATCCACGCCCACGGTCCAGCCGGCTCCGCCGTAGGCCGTGGGCGAGCCGAGTATTTGGCCGTGCTGTGTGTGCCCCTGCCTGACGCCGTCGTGCCAGTACGAGGGCCAGGGTTGGGGCTCCATTTGACCCTCCCGGAACCGATTCCCCCGCTCGCTATGGTGCACCTCTGCGCTGACGACCTCCGCCCTCAGCGCGAATAGCCGTTGCTCGGAGGGGCTCCAAACCTTCTGAAGGCCGAAGACTCTCGCCATGAGGTCGTCCGGGCGGACCAGGTAGTCCCGAATATCCCTGCCGGAATCGTTTCGGGTTATCTCAGCATAGATCTCGACGCCTCCTGCTGGGACGGTCCATCGCAGAAATGCGGTGGCCAGCTGGTTCTCGAACTGCAGGTTGATCGGATCGGAACTGCCAAGGGAGACGGGTGAGGTAAAGGGTCGCAAGACGTCGTCCAGGCCAACACCACCGTCCGGCCATACGGACTCGGCGAACCGACCGAGCCCCAGCTCGAGACCCTCGAGACCACGGGGCAGAAGAACGACGACGGCACCCGAAGCGAAGCGTCTCAGCTCACCCTGGGTCACGGGAGAGAAGTCCGATTGCGTCAGGCGACCGGCTATGAGGCGGCCGTGGAGTCTTCCGATCCCGACATTCAGTGGCCCCGACGTCTGGACGAGGAGATGCGGGAACCCCCCGGCATTGTTTCCCAGGAGAAGTGGATAGTGGATGGCCGGCCCCCAGACCTGACCAGCCGTCGACACGCCGAGGGTGATTCCGGGCAGTGCCAAGTGCACCGCGGAGGATCCCAGATCCAGCCGGCCGTACCTCCTTTTACCGAACCGTTGAGGATAGTCAATTTTTCTCGGGAAGCGCGAATCCTGAACGACTCCGCTTCCGGAAAGCCCATTGGGCGCCAGGTCGAAGGCACTGTTTTGACTGATGAACGCCTCGGGCGCGAATCGCACGTGCAGTGGTCCGAACCGGAGGTACGCTCCGCCGCCCATGACTACGGTGAACCCCTTGCCGGCCCATACCACGCCGTCGTCTTCTCCAAAGGGAACCGAGGAGTTGAAGAGGGCCCCTGCTTTTCCAGGCAGCGATCCCCACTCCCATGTCTTGGCCACCTGCGGCGTCAGGTCGTAGCGATTCTTCCAGGGGTGCAGTGTGTCCGCGGGCAGAGTCCGCGAGAGCTCCCCCGGGGTCAGACCCCGGAGGGTCCACGGATAGTCGGGAGCCATTCCGGATACTTGGAGAACCCTCAGGAAGCGCGCCTCTTCCGAACCTACGGGGAGGCCACCTCGGACATCCCAGCGCAGCTCTTGCGCCCAGGCTCCCTGCGTTCCGAAAACCAGAAGGAGGGGGAGGAGTGCCAGGAATGCTCGGGTGCGACTCAATTGTATTCCGTCGGACAAGGTTCACCAGCGCTCGATGTTATGAGAATCACTGCAGTAACGACAGGGTTGTCAGTGTTAGTCCTTCATTCTATCATCTCGTGGCCACTTCATCCCAGGCCCTAATCGGCTCGGTTTTTCGCCCTCCCAGTGGACCAGTTTCGGGGGGGCGGAGCACAAACCATGCAAGATAAAATGAGAAAAAGCCTAATCGTTCATATCGGATTTGCTAAAACGAGTACCACAACTCTCCAAAAAATGATATTTCCTAAAGTGTGTGAAACAACAGGTTACAAATATTTTAGAGAAGATTCATGGGTAGAAAGAGAAGTAAGTCTTCACTTGAGTAGACTTTATACAGGGAGAGATTCTAGAAAACTAAATATTCCAAGGGGGACTATTGTTAGCGCAGAAGAATTAGCCAATTCAAGGCCCTATAAATGGGAAGAATTCTTACTGAAAAATCTTAAAGCATTCGGTTCTGACGCTCATATCCTCCTTACCATTCGCAATCCCATCTCGTGGTTTACATCATTATATCTCGGGAAATGCGTGCACCAACCACGGTGTATGAAGCCAGAAGATTTCTTTTCAGGCAACCCATCAGATTCGTATTTAGCAGATATGCCATATGACTTTCGTGAATTTTCTTACAATAAAATAATTTGTCTCTATAAAGAGGCATTCAAAACGGTGACTGTGGTCAAATATGAAGATTTGAATAAATTGCTTTTTCTGGATTCGATGTTTGATCTAGATGACATAGAAAAAGAGTCCTTGAAAAAGTCGTATGAGAATATGAAGCTAAATAGGAGTTTTAGTGTAAATGCAGCAAAAGCAACGTTTGTGGTTCATAAATTATTGAACTCATTCTCTTTCATTCTTAGAATAAATTATTTAGCAGTATTCTAGGAAGCATTATGATAAGAAAGAAACGAACTATCATTCAAAGACGACTAAAACGACTAAATCTTCCACTGGATTATGAATCGTCTACTGATATCCCTACTGAAAATTATGAAAAAGCC
Source organism: Longimicrobiales bacterium (assembly GCA_965248195.1). Classification (GTDB taxonomy): domain Bacteria; phylum Gemmatimonadota; class Gemmatimonadetes; order Longimicrobiales; family Gaopeijiaceae; genus UBA822. The sequence continues at coordinate 931,589 of CBDFIQ010000002.1, forward strand.
GTAGTATATGTGATGAAGAAGTTTTGGAATCCATTTGTCTTTCGCGTATTAGATAAAATGATGCCTTATAAAAAATTTGAATTAGATGTCAAGCAATTGCCAATAGGATGTGTTGATCTTGAAAGTGAATATGATGAATTACCATCTATCATGACCTATTCCAACCCGGCAGCTACCACCTAGCCAAACTAGGCGGGCCGGGAAACGTACTCCGCCTGCTGGCCCCAAGCGCTTGACGCACTTGATTTTACGGCTCATTATTCGGCCCTCACGGACCTCACCGAAAACCTCAATTATGCGCGATCTCACTGTTCTTATGATGCGCGAACGTGGAATATCCATCACCTGCGAGGGAGAAGAGCGCCTCACAGGCTTCGGAGGAGGGTGAGCCGATGCTCGATCCTTCGGTGCCCGCGGCCTCTGCCGGCAAGTCGGCGGACGGTGAGGTGAACCCCCTCGCTCTACTCAACGTGCTTCTGCGCCGCTGGCGCATCCTCGTCGTGCTGCCGTTTGTCGCGGCGGTCATCGCCGCCGTATACTCTTTGAGGGTAACCCCGATGTATACGGCCACTACGCGCTTCATACCGGAGTCGGGCTCGCAGGGTAGCGGGCTTTCCGGACTGGCCGGAATGGCGGCGCAGCTGGGGATCTCCCTCGGCGGCGGCGCGCCCGGGAACCAGTCCCCTGAGTTCTACGCGGAAATTCTGACGAGCCGTCAGATCGTACAGCGAGTACTGCTCTCAACATACCAGGACCCTCGAGAGGGTAAGAGCCTGGGGGACAAGGCGACGCTGCTGGACATATTCGAGATCGAAGCGCTCGACTCCGCGACGCTGTTCGAAAGAGGAATGGAAGAGGGAAGTGATATGGCGAGTGCCCGCGTGGACAACCGAACCAACATCGTCGAGCTGACGGTCGACGCCGTGGACCCCGTCCTCGTAGCAGCCGTGGCCAACCGATTCATCGAATCCCTCGAGGAGTTCAACGCCAGTACTCGGCAGTCGCGAGCCCGAGAGCGGCGACGCTTCGTCGAGGAGCGCATGGCAGAGGCCGAAACGGAACTGCGTCGACGCGAGGAGGTGATGAAGACGTTTCTCGAGGGCAATCGCACGTGGCAGCAGTCCCCCAATCTGTTATTCGAGGAGGGGCGGCTCCGCAGCGAGATCCAGATTCAGCGGGAGGTCTTCCTGACCCTCAGGCGCGAGTATGAGGCCGCCCGAATCGAAGAGGTCGATGAAACTCCGGTTTTCACCGTCATCGAGCCTGCTGTCCCGCCCTTGCTACGGTCCCGGCCAGCCCGTACCCGGTTGGTGCTCTTGGTCACCGCCCTGTTCGGCATGTTGAGCGTTCTGCTTGCATACGCAGCGGAGTACATCGGCCGTCTCCGGAAGGAGGGCGAAGCTGAGTATGTCGAGTTGGAGGGTCTCCTCAGGCAGATGTGGGAGAGGGGCCGCAGGGTGTTGGGAAAGGGCACTCGTGCGGCGCCGGGGGGCACTGGTTGAGGGTGGACCGGGAGCGCGCTCCGCACCTCCGTCGTTGATTCATTGAGTACGCATCGGGTCCTCGTCTGTGGCGGTGGGTCCGACCCGGTGGCTGGCTACGTGGTGGGCGGAGGACAACCTCCGCGTGAACTGCGTCTCGCCAGGCGGCGTGTACAACGGCCAGGATCCGAGATTCGTCGAGGAATACAGCCGCCGAACACCCGTCGGTCGTATGGCCGATAGACACGAGCTGTCGGGTATCATCTTCTACCTTCTCAGCGATGCGTCCAGCTATTGCACGGGGCAGAACTTCATCGTTGACGGAGGTTTCACTGCTTGGTGACGATACGGAGAGAGCGCTAGTGTCAGATTTCACGGTGGGCGACAGGGCCATCGGCCGCGATCATCCGCCGCTCGTTGTCGCCGAGGTCGGAATCAACCACGAAGGTGATGTTGAAAAGGCATTACGAATGGTGGATGCGGCGTCGGATGCGGGCGCCGAGGTACTCAAGTTCCAATGCCACATCACTGAGAAAGAGATGGTCCCCACCGATATGACGCCCGGCGAAATCTCGACCGAGAAACTCTGGGACATCATCAAACGCTGTGAATTGACCCACGATGAGGAACGCCGTGTTCAGGCGCATTGTCATGAGAAAGGGATCATTTACTTCTCCACACCTTTCAGCCGTGAGGCGGCCGATCGACTGGATGGGATGGGAGTGCCCGCTTTCAAGATCGGCTCGGGTGAGTGCAACAACATCCCGCTCCTGGAGCATATCGCCGCCAAAGGGAAGCCGATGATCCTCTCGACGGGTATGAACGACCTCGATTCCGTCCGCCGTTCCGTCGCAGTGATTCAGCGGCATGACGTACCGCTGGCGATCACGCATTGCACCAGCATGTATCCGACCCCGTACGAGAACGTGCGACTGGGCGCCGTCACTGAACTCCAAGCGACGTTCCCCGACGTTCCCGTGGGATTGTCCGACCACTCACTCAACATCTGGACGTGCCTGGGTGCGGTGGCGCTAGGCGCGTCGATCCTCGAAAAGCACTTCACCCTCTCGCGCTCATGGCCGGGACCCGACATCGGCATCTCCATCGAGCCGCACGAACTCAAAGAACTGATTGAAGGATCCCGGGCCGTGTGGCAGGCGCGGGGCGGGGCAAAGACGATACTTTCTGAGGAGCAGCCGGTCATTGATTTTGCGTACGCCACGGTCGTGACCATTGCTCCGGTCAAGACGGGGGACACGTTTTCCGCCGAGAACATTTGGGTCAAGCGGCCCGGCCTGGGACCGATTCACGCCACGCGCTTGGACGACGTGATCGGCAAGGTTGCCGGTCGAGACGTCGCAGCAGACGTGCATGTAACGCTTGAGGACATCGTTGACTTCGAATGAGGATCGTCGTTACCGGCGCCTCGGGCTTCCTCGGAAGGGCCTTGGTCCGTGAACTCCAGCGTCGAGGTATCGAGACGATCGCCACCACCAGGCATCCCTCCGAACCGCTCCCTGTCGGCACTTCAGTGGTCCAGAGCTACGATGATTCGCCACTCGGAGACGTGCTCGTGCATCTCGCGGAGGGCCGGGCGGTGAATGTCGTCGACGACGCGGCCGTGCAGCAGCTGACACGGCGGTGCGGCCGGCTGCTCGGCAAGGGCTACGCCCGCCCCGTGTATGCGTCCTCGGCGCTGGTTTACGGAGACCGTGAGACTCACCCTCGCCGGCCGGAGGAACGGCCGGCTCCGGAATCGCCCTACGCTCGAGCCAAGCTGGCCTGCGAGGAGATGGTCACTGAGCGGCGCGGCCTCGTTGCACGCCTCGCCAACGTGTACGGCCCGGGGATGGCCCGCGACAACGTCGTGTCGGATGTCCTCGAACAAATCCCCGGCGACGGCCCGTTGACGGTCCGGGACCCTTCGCCGATCCGAGATTTCCTGTGGATCGAGGATGCCGCGAGAGGACTCGCCGATATGGCAGTGGGTACGGGCCTCGGCATCTTCAATCTGGGTTCAGGGACGGGCGTGTCCGTGGGAGACCTGGCCCGACTGGCCCTGGATCTCGCCGGACAGAGCGATCGGCCCGTAATGGCGAGCCAACCGTCGCAGAAACCGTCGAGCCTCAGTTTGGACATTTCGTCTACGGCTTCGACGTTCGGGTGGGCACCGCAGGTGCCGCTCTCCCGCGGCCTAGCCCAGCTACAGGAATCCCGGCCGTGACCAACCGGGTCATCGCGGTCTTCACCGGCAACCGAGCGGAATACGGGCTGCAATATCCCATTCTGAAGGCCATCGACGCCCATCCCGACCTCGAGTACCGCCTCATCGTGTCCGGTGCACACCTCGACGATCAATTCGGACGCACCCTCAGCGAGATTCAGGACGACGGCTTCTCGATCGCGGCGGAAGTCGAGATCAACCTGGAAGCCGACACGCTGTACGCGACGGCGCAGGCGATCGGGTCGGGAATCCTCTCGATGAGCCACGCGCTAGATCGCATCCGACCGGACATGCTCGTCGTTTACGCCGACCGGTTCGAGGGTTTCGCGGCGCTCATTTCCGGCACACAGATGAACGTTCCCACCGCTCACGTCGAGGGAGGCGACCTCACCGAGGGTGGGGCCTTGGACGATTCCGTGCGCCACGCCATGACCAAGCTGGCCCATCTTCACTTCACCACCAACCCGCAGGCTACCAACCGCCTTTTGGCAATGGGAGAAGAGGCGTGGCGGACCCACACCGTTGGCTTCCCCGCGATCGATCTCGTGATGGAGGGATGCTACGCAGCGCGTGAGGACGTGGTGGCTCGCTATGGGCTCGATCTCAGTCGACCGGTCGTGGTTTTTACGCAACACTCAGTGACGACACAGTTCGATCAGGCGGGCGAACAAGTCAAGCCGTCCCTGGAAGCCATGGCGCAGCTGGCAGGCGAGGACGTGCAGGTCATCATTACGTATCCCAACAACGATGCCGGCGGCCGCCGTATCATCGAGCAGATCCGTAAGTTCGAGAACGGTGGAATGCCGAACGTTCAAATCCATCGCTCGCTAGGGCGCTACAACTACCATGGTCTCCTCGCGCTTGCCTGGGATTCGAGTGTCCAAGTTGTGTGCGTCGGTAATTCGTCATCGGGGATCAAAGAAACCCCCGCCTTCGGCTGCCCGACACTCAACATCGGATCTCGACAAGACGGTCGCTTGCGAGCCGCGAACGTGCTCGATGTCGGGTACGATTCCGAGCACATCTACGCGGCGGTCAAACGCTCTTTTGAGGACGGTGCGTTCCTGGAGATCTGCCGGACCTGCGACAACCCCTACGGGGTCGGTGACGCGGGAAGGAAGATTGCTCAGGTCCTCGCCACGGTGAAGCTGGACCAGCAGCTACTGCGAAAACGGATGACGTTGCGGGGGGAAGTCCAGGACGGATGGTACCGATGACCTTGTCGGCACTCACCTCCAGGACCAACCTGCGCGACGCTGTACGTGTCATCGAAGAAGACCATCTACATGACGAGGACGCCCTCGAGTCCTATATTGCGAAAGCTTGGGCCCGGCAAATGGTGTCCGCATGAGCCATCAGGATTTTGAGCTTTACGCGAAGGAAAAGCCGTTCGGCCCCCAAATGCCACCAACCTGGGCGAAAGCCTTTCGGGAAGTCGTTGACGAGCTTGGCCAGCCAGAAGCTGAACTGTGCATCCTTGACGTAGGATGTGGCGACGGGCGAATTTATCCTTTTCTGCTAGGGGAGGGGATTTGCTCGGACAATATCCATGGGGTCGAGGTGTCGCACCGGCGTATCGACCGTTGCCGTGCGCTTGGTTGGGCGACCGCGCAATACGTGCCAAACGGTGAAAAGCTGCCGTACGATGATGGCCAGTTTCAGATAATTAATTTCATGGAAGTTGTCGAACACATTCCAGGAAAAAACATAGAGGGCGTACTTGCCGAGTTACATCGTGTCCTGGCAGACGACGGGGTTTTGTTGATCACCACTCCCAATTATCCGATTAAGCGTTTTTATGACATTTATGACGCCGTGATCCAGGGTATGAGGGAAAGGCTGAAGGACGACCCTACACACGTAATGTTTTACAGCCATGCGCGCCTTCGAAAACGGATGCAGAAGTGGTTTGAAACGATCCGCCCGCGCCCCTTCAAGAACGGGTTTCTGTACAAATACATCCGCCTTCCGTTTGTACAGCACAAGATATTCTATCTTTGCAGCGGCAGAAAATAGGTGGGCAGAGGAAAGGAAAAGTCACGTTTGGCACGCTTAGGGTGACGTGGGGTGCGTATACATTTTACTTATAAATTCATACTTGAGCCGTGGGGTGGAGCAAACAACTTTATGCGGGCGCTCCATGCTGGGCTTACTGAGAGTGGTACCTACGAGTTTGTAGAATCAATAGATGAACCCTGCGATGTCCTCTTTATGAATGAACTGGGTACAGGACCTGGCGGGGGTCGTAAGAACATTCCGTTGAGATTGGTTCGCAAACAGAAATCACGTTTTGTTGGGCTGTCGGACGGTAAGGAGGCGGGGCGAAAAGTTGTCGTTAGAGCGGTGAACTTGAATTGGAATTCGTTTAATCACGGCCCACGAAATCATATCTTTGGTAAATGGAAGGACCGACAAACGCTTGCTTTGCTCAACCTTGCAGACGCGGTGATTTTCCAGAGCGACTATCAGAGAGAATTTTTTAAAAAGGCAGGCTATAAGAATAAGAATAGGAACTTTCTTATCCATAATGGTGCAGGCAATTCATTTTGGTCCAATAAGCCATCCCACCCAGCGCTTGGCGATACCATAAAGTTGGTTTCGTCGACAGCGAGCCCACGTAAGACAAAACGTCATGACTTGATTGCACGTATGTCTTTACTAGATGGTGTAGAAATAAGGCATCTTGGGAGGTGGCCAAAAAATCTTGATGCGGGGAATGTCCAGCTGCTGGGTATGTTACCTCAAGATCAGATGGTGGAAGAAATGAAAACCTACCATTATTTTCTTCATACAGCCATCAAAGATCCTTGTCCTAATGCGATCTTTGAGGCGATATGTATGGGGTTGCCCGTTATCTTCAACCCGGCTATTGGCAGTAGCCCTGAGATTGTAGGGGATATTGGGTTGGCTTTACAGGAGGATGATCTCGCGTCGACGATTAGAAGGGCGCGGGTTCAGCTACTGGAATTGAGAGAGATTTTGCTTTCAAAACGATCATATTATTCTATCAACAGGACGGTTCAAAGTTACAAGCAGGTATTTGAAGAAGTGATGACATAATGGAAATCCATGAGGATTTTGAACTTTCGCATGACCACCAGGATCTCTACGCTACCCAGCTGAGGCCGCTCCTCGGCGATGCTGCGGCTAGGCTGCGTTGGCGAGCTCCTTGGAATCGAGGAGTGACAGGTTCAGGTAGCGGCGGCTGCCCCATGCCTCGGTGGTCCTAAGCGCGACCACAGTGATCGATGACCTTGTCGGCACTCACCTCAAGCGCCAACCTGCGCGACGCCGTACGTGTCATCGAAGAAACGCGCAAGACCATCGCGGTCGTGACGGACGATGCGGGCCGCGTCATCGGAGCGCTCACCGACGGCGACATCCGACGCGCGCTGCTTGCCGGCCGGGACCTTTCGGACCCCGTAACCGAGGCGATGAATCCCTCGCCGATGACGGCCGAGGAGACCATGGCGGAGGCGTATTTGCTCGAACGCCTCCAGACCAACAACATCGAGGCACTGCCGCTTGTCGATGCCGACGGTCGGTTCAAACGCGTCATTCACATCAACGACTTGAGTCCGGAGGAACGCACCGGCGGCGCCGAGGGATTCTTCGCGGCCGTCATCATGGCCGGAGGTGAAGGGCTTCGCCTGCGCCCGCTGACCGACAACACCCCAAAGGCAATGCTCGACGTAGGAGGCATGCCGCTCATCGAGCGCCAAGTCCGCCGCCTTGCGAAGTCCGGTATTAAGCGAATCTACATTTCGGTCGGCTACCTCCGGGAGGTGATCGAAGACCATTTGGGGGACGGCGCCGATTTCGCGGTCTCAATTGAGTATTTGCATGAGGAGAAGAAACTCGGCACAGGGGGGGCGCTTACGCTGCTGCCCACTCGGCCGACAGGCCCGCTCCTGGTCATCAATGGCGACGTACTCACCACCTCGGACTACCGCCATCTTCTCGACTTCCATTTGCAGCACGACGCCGCCGTGACTGTAGCGGCAGCGGACTACCACCTGCAGATCCCGTACGGCGTGATAAAGGCGGAGGGTGTACGAGCCGTTGCGCTCGAGGAAAAACCCTCGCAGCGGTTTCTCTGTAACGCGGGTATCTACGCGCTCGCTCCCGGCGCCACGGGGCTCGTCCCCCACGACCAGTGTTATGATATGACGGACCTCATCGAACGCTGCATCGGTGAAGGACGTACCGTCGTGGTATTCCCGATTCACGAGTACTGGACGGATATCGGGACGCCGGCCGAACTCGAGGAAGCCCGCGAGGCCATGAAGAGCCATGCCTGAGAGTCTCGAGAACAAGCGCGTGCTGGTCACCGGTGCTGACGGTTTCATCGGAAGCCATCTCGTGGAGCGACTCCACTCACGGGGTGCCGAGGTCCGTGCGTTCGTGTACTACAATTCGTGGAATCAGATCGGATGGCTTGCCGATGTACGAGAACGTGTCCGGGCTGACGTTGCGCTGATTCCGGGAGACATCCGGGACCCCGAACGAGTCCGAGAGGCCGTCGCTGGGTGCGACTATATATTTCACTTGTCTAGCTTGATCGCCATTCCCTATAGCTACAGCGCGCCGCGGTCGTATGTCGAGACCAACGTCGGCGGAGCCCTCAACGTCCTTCAGGCGTGTCGAGAATCTGACCAGCTCATACGCCTTTTGCATGTTTCCACATCCGAGGTGTACGGCACGGCGCAGCGCGTTCCGATCGACGAGGACCACCCGTTGGTGGGACAGTCACCATATTCGGCGAGCAAGATCGCCGCCGACAAAATGGCAGAGAGTTTTTATCACTCCTTTGGAACCCCCGTGGTCACCGCCCGTCCGTTCAACACCTACGGTCCGCGTCAAACCGCCCGGGCTGTCATTCCAACTGTCGCCGCTCAGCTCCTCGATGGATGCGCCGAGTTGCAACTTGGCGCTCTACACCCTACGCGCGACTTCAACTTTGCCACGGATACGGCGGACGGCATGATCGCCTTGGCTCTGTGCGCAGGTGCCGAGGGACAGGTAGTCAACATCGGGTCCGGCGAGGAGTGGTCCATCGAGCAAACAGCAAAACTGCTGATGGAGACCACGGGCCGGCAGGTCCCTATTCGTTGCGAGGAGGCCCGCCTTCGGCCCGAGAAGAGCGAGGTAAACCGTTTGCTGGCCGACAATCGGAAGATCACAGAACTCACGGGCTGGCTCAGCAAGGTCTCATTCCCAGAGGGTTTGGAGCGCACAGTGGACTGGATCGGGCGCAACATGGCATTTTTCGACCCTGACAGATACGCGGTGTGAGAGTCTTCTTCTCGACTCAGAGCGGAAGCCTCCGGCTCTTCGACGCGCTGGCGGATGCGCTCGATGGAATGGTCGGCGTCCAACGCAGAGGCTTCGCCGTAGCGGACAGTTGGGCTTATGTGCAATGGTTGGACGCTAACCCCGATTTTGAACGACGCGACCACGTCCTCGTCAAAGAATGGGAGATCACGTCGCAACGTAGTGGCAAACCGGACCTCGAGTGCCTAGCCCGCTACGAAGCCGAATTGGGGGATCCCGATCTGTTTGGCGCCATCATCGCCGATCGCCGCTTGATCATGGGTCCCGATTGCACCTACAGTCAGGATTATCGTCGCCGTTTCAGCGATGACGAATTATTGTGCATCCTCGAAGCGGGTTTGAAGGCCGTCGACCACGCTTTCACGGAGTTGAAGCCGGATCTCGCGATCAGCTTCGTTGCCGTCACCATGCTCGACTACCTCGTCTACCTGTTCGCCAAAGCCCGCAACGTCACTTTTCTGAACCTACGCCCGACCCGGATCGCCGATCGGGTCATCTATGGTTCTACACTCAACGATCCCGCGCCCGAGTTCCTTCAGGTGTATCAGCGGTGTCTGGAGCAAGGGTCGGACAAAGTCGACGAAGCGCGAGAATGCATTCAGCGCGTCCGCACGCTCCACGGGCGGTATGAGGGGGTCGTGCGTCCGTCGAAAACACCAACTCAGCGTGTGACAGTGCGCGGGGGACTCCTCAGAGCGGGCGTGCGGCAGTTGAAGATGTACCGGAAGTACCGCGCGAGTATTGCCGTGCGGGACAACCACGTACCCGGCGTGTTGCGCCCGCTGTTCTTCTTCAGTGTGGTGAACCCCGTGCGGGCCCGTTACGTCGAAGCTACACTGCGTCGTTCATACCTCAATCCCGACGAGCTTCAGGGCCGGCGCTACGCGTTCTACCCGCTACATAGCGAGCCGGAGGTCTCGATGCTCGTCTATGGGCGTCCGTTCGTCAACCAGATTGAAGTGATCCGTGCGTTGGCGACGAGTCTGCCGGCCGACATGATCCTCGTGGTCAAGGAACATCCCTGGATGGTCGGCAAGCGGAGTCTTTCCGCCTATCGTAAGATCCTTGCCATTCCGCGGGTACGCTTGGTGTCCCCTCACTTGGATGGGCGTACCTTAATTCAAACAGCGACCCTGGTGACGGTGTTGGCCAGCTCGATCGCGCTAGAAGCGGCCATGCTGCGCCGTCCGGCCCTGACGTTCGGCCACGTCCCGTTCAATGCACTGCCCGATTCCATGGTGCGCCGATGTGCTGATCTGACCCGGTTGCCCCATGCGGTCCGAGACCTCATCGAGACGCACCACCATGACGAGCACAGCCTCGAAGCCTACGTCGCTGCGGTTCTGGAGCTGTCCGTTGGGGTCCAGTTCTACACCACGCTGCTGGGTCGTAAGGGGGCGCACGCAGAGCGTTCGGCCAGCTTTGATGAAGAGATCGTGCGACTCGCCGCGTACACCGTTCGGCGGCTGGATCCCGGGGGGATTCTAGGCACGAGCCCCGCGGGAGCGCCGCTGCAGTCGCCCGGCCCGGCGGTGCGATCCCGCGTTGAGTGATCCACGTCGTATGGGATGCTCGACTGACGGCACCCTGATCCGTCCATCCAACCAGCCAGCGACGTCCACCACCTCATGACCGGCATAACCGACTCCGAAGTACGAAGGCGTATCGAGGAACTCGGTGCAGAACAGCCCTGGCACCACAACATTGAATTGCGCCCCGGATTGTGGACGGCACCGCACCGGAAGGAGACGCTCGCGACCAACCTCGGCAAGTGGGCCCGTCTACAACCGATCATCGATCAGTTGGACTTGCGGTCGGCAAAAGTGTTGGACGTAGGGTGCTCCGACGGCTTCTACGCCCTTCAGCTCGCGACAGCCGGCGCGGCCAACGTCGTCGCGATCGAGGTCAACGAGCTTAGATTGCGCAAGTGCCGCTTCGTCCAAGAAGTCACCGGTGCCGGCAACATCACCTTTTCCCAGATCGGCGTCGACGACGTCGGCGAGGACGTGACGGAGCGATTTCGTGTGACCCTTTGCCTTGGCTTCTTGCATCGGTTTCCCGATCCCTATCGCTTGCTGACCAAACTGGCGCAATTGTCTGAGGCAGTCCTGCTCGAATGGAAGGTGGCACCTGACGACAACGTCGATCAGCCGACGATGCGGCTGGCCACAGCGCATCGGCGTGGCATCGACGATTACAACATCTCGTACTTCCATCCGACGGTGAGTTGCGTGCGAGAGATTCTGGGACACGGCGGTCTACACAACCATTACCGCATCGATGACGGTCGATCCAAACGGGTCGCTATGGTCTCCGCCCGGCATCCCCTCGACCTCAATCCTGATAGCTACTTCTCAGCCCCGACTGCCAAGATCAAGCTGGTTTTCAAATACTCGAGGCTATATCTCAGGAGCGTCACCAAGGTCTTGTCGGGGAGGGTCCGATATTGATCATTGCACAACCGGGCCGCTATGCCACAGGATTGAACATGGAACACATTCCCTTATCAGTTCTGCGCGACCTGCAGCGCCTCGCCACACACCTGTGGATGCACAAGCGGGAAATTGTCGCGAATGAGTTCTCGAAGCCCCACATCCTTCTCAAACGACACGCGCAGCTCTCGCGCATAGACCTCGACCGCTGCACGAACTCCCTCGGATTCTCGTACGCCGTCACTGGTTGGCATCCGGTGACCGCTTTGCTTGGCGAGAACCCCAGCGGCCGACTCACCGTAGCGCCCGAGCAATCCGTGTTTGCCCGGTTCTTCTCGCGGTATTGCCCAACGAGTATGCGGGACCTGCCCGACCAGCTTGACGAGGACGTCAGCTTTGCGCCCCCTGTGGGGGTCTTGCCGTGGGGGGGCTTCACCCGGCAGGACGCGGTAACCGGCGGGACGCCACTCCGGGAAACCAGCTGGCTATTCGGCCCCCTCGACGATCAATCGATTCGTTTGAACATGACGAGAACGTTCGACGTCTATGCCAGCCTGAAGCGATCCGGATACGCACCGTGGCGGCTGTTCAACTCGTTCATCGAAGGATGCTTCCTCGAACGGTCCAACGGCGATCGTATCTTCGTCATTATGCACGGTAAGCACCGCGCCGCAGTGTTGCGGTTCCTCGGCTTCGAGTCGGTCGTGGTGCGCTGCACTCCTGACTCTGTTGGTGTCATCCGTGAACGCGACGTGCACAACTGGTATTACGTGAAGAGTGGCGTGTGCTCTCGGGAGGACGCGTTGGCCTATTTTCGCGCCTACTTCGAACTTTCCGGCCGCGAGCGCGCGGTTAAACTGGGCTTGGTGGCCGCATCGTGATTCCTTCGGTTTGCCTTGTGCTGCCCACGCGTGTTCCACCGCGTCTACGGTACCCTTTCGCCACGGGGTGGCGCGTACTCACGGCGCCCTGGCGCCAACGCACGATCGACCTGGATATAGCGACCACGATCTTCGGATGCTCATTCGGGAGGGCCGGCTGGAATCACCTCGTCGAGTTCCTGCGCGAGTACGATGCTCGTTCAGGTCTACGGTGGGACGACTCCATCCTGCATCGGTATCACAAGAATTTTCACCCAGCGAGCGTCTGCGATCTTCTCAACCTGCCCCTAGCGAACGCATGTGAAATCCCGCTCTTCACGTATCCTTGGGGTACGTTGGTCCTGAACCAGACGGACAGACATCGACAGGTCGGGCGATCGCGTTTCTGCGGCCCGTCGACGGACGAGTTCATCGAGGCCGAACACCATCGGACCATTCGCTTGTACCAGCAGATGCGGCACAACGGGTATACTCCGTGGCGATATGGATGCACCTTCATCAGCGGTACGTTTCTCGTGGATCGGGCCGGTGAAACGAGATTTATCGTCATGGGGGGCAACCACCGCCTGGCCGCCCTGGCCGCGCTGGGTGTGCGGCGCGTGACGGTCCGCACCGACCCGAGGCTCCTGTTGACGCAGGTCGACGAACGCGAAGTCGACCAATGGCCGCTCGTTCGCAGCGGCAGGTGCTCGCGGTCGGCCGCCTTGGCGATCTTCCGCCTCTATTTCGAGGAGAACGGCGAACACGTTCGCCGTTGGGTATACGGCCCGCCTTCGTCACCCCTCCCAGCTCAGGTAGACTCGTGAGTACAGTGAGTTTGTCATCAGCGTTGGGCATGCGTTCCCACTGGTTTTGTTATAGGATGCCTCGACCGGTAGATTGCTTTTTACGAAAGTCCTCGGCGATCCTGCGAAATGTGATTGGAGAACGCGGCTGGCTTTGAGTGATACGAGACCCGTAGGCCAATTTCCTCCTGCGATGGCCCCACGTGGGGTCGCGGGTGCGGCACCAGGACAGAACGCCGATCAGTCGAGTTACGACCTCATCCTGGTCGTGGAATACTTTCGCACTATGACCGCCTTCGTGTCCATCATCAAACACCTCAGCGGCCAGTATCGAATTGGCCTCTTCCAGGTAACGATCGATCCCCACCAGCTCTCGAAGCAACCCGCTGCCCAAGAGCAGTTTGTCCGGCTCTGTGTCGAATCCGGTGCTGAAGTCGTCCCGAGCGGCCCCGTTTACACCAAGGTTCTTCTCGTGCCGCAGCGGCCCTACCGTGCCGAATCACTGCACGCCATTCGCGACAACGTTCGCGCTGAACGAACGCTCGGAGCACTTTCCTTCGCCTTTGGCGGCCAAACCAAGCACGATGCTTTCCTCACCGAATGCTCGGTCGACAAAGTGCTCATGATCGACCGACGCTTAATCGAATTCCTGTTGGATCACCGGGGCAGAAGAGACGCGTACGCGACGCTGGAACTCGCTGAGGTCGGGCTCCCGTACCGACAGTATCCGATTTTTCCGGATTTCACGGCAGATTACATACTTGCCATCCCGACACCGTTCAGCTTCCCTCACGAGCGAGACAAGTGGCAGTTTCTCGAAGCGGTTCTTTCGTTGTTCGGGGAAATGAACCCGTGCGATACCGTCGTGCACAAACCCCACAACGGCATGGATCACGACCAGTTTTCGACGATGGTGTACCGGCGAGTGGCGCACCTTCTTGGTTGGATCCCCGGCGCTGCAATCGCGTTTAGGTGGATGGGCACTAACGCCCCAAAGACGCTGCGGGCGCACTTTGGCAAACTCTACACGGCATACATGTACGAGCGGGTTCTCGCCCGCACCATCTCGCTGGCAAACCTCACGGACTCAAACGACTTGGCTCTCGAAGCCTTTCTCCCAGGCGTGCGCAAGGGCGTGATCGGCGGGTTGAGTAACACCATATGGGGCGCCCTCCATGAGCGTGTTCCGTATTACAACTGTGTCGACATTACTCGACAGCGGCCCGAAGAGGGCGATCGGCTGTACGGGAAAAAACAGCCCGAGCGTGCGCTCGGTCTCACCCTCGAGTTCTTCGAGGTGCCGTTCTGCGGTGGCAAACTCACCTTCGACTCGAAATACTTCGACATCGTCGCCGACTCCAGCCGCCAGGGTGATTTGATTGCGGAAATCGAGAACGAAATCGCCACCGTTCCGAACGCCCACTAGCCGTTGTCCCAGGACGCCCCAGCGCTTCCCCACAACGTGAACGCGAAATCGGTCCTCGGGTTGATTCCGGCCCGTTCTGGGTCCAAGGGAATACCGCAAAAAAACATCATCCCGCTGGGTGGTCGCCCGCTACTCGGCTGGGTGTGCAGTGCGGCGGCCAACACGCCTTCACTCGACGAGGTGGTCCTCTCGTCCGACAGTCGGGAGATCATCGATGTCGCGCGAGAATTCGGCGTCGACGCTCCGTTCATGCGACCCGGCTCTCTGGCGCGCGATGATACGCTCATAGTGGATGTCCTCGCTCACGCCCTCGATTGGTTCGCGCAGCATAAACAACGCGAATTCGACTATGTGTGTCTTCTACAACCCACCGCCCCACTCGCGACGAGCGACGATTATCAGGCCGCGATCGAAAAGGCCATCGACAACGACGCCGATACGGTCATTTCCGTGTACCGGTGCAGTCAAAAACATCCAGCAATCATGTACACGCTGGACGAGAACGGCGCCGCGGATTGGTTCGTGAAGAACCTCGGATGGAGCCGCATGGCTCGGCGGCAGGATCTGCCTCCGGTCTACATGCTTAGCGGGATTGTTTACGTCTTTAGAGCCTCGATGATCCTCGAACGCCAACAACTCTACGGCTCCCGAATCTACGCCATCGAGATTCCGGAGGAACGGGGCGCGGTGGACATCGACACCCCCATCGACGTCAAGCTCGCGGAGATCACGCTCCAGGAACTCGGCTATTTGAACTCGTGACTACGAGACCCAAGCGGATCTTGTTTCTCTCCAAGGATCCGGGGGCCGTAAACGCACTTCTTCCGGTCATCGAGCTGATGAAGCGCCAAAACAACTACGAGCCCCTCGTCGCGTCACACCCCTTATCCCGGCACATGTTCAAGCTGAACGATATTCCCTCGCTTCCCTTCGAGCGGTTCGGGTACCCGGAAGAAAAGACGTCGTGTTTTCTCAACATCGTAGAGCATTGCCGCCCCGATGTCGTGGTCACCGGCACCAGTCGGCCCTTTTCGGACGAACCGGTCACTCCCGAGCAACATACAACGGCCGTAGCCAGGGCGAAGGGTATCACGAGCATCTGCCTCCTGGACTTCTGGGGCGATTATCTGGAGCGATTCACGTCGGACCGCGCGACCCTCGCGAACGAGTTTACACCGGATATCATCTGTGCCCTCGACGCTCTGTCCCGCGAGCGTCTTCTCGCGATCGGGATTCCTGAAGAACGCGTCGCGGTCACGCACAACCCTCACTTCGACCGCGTCGTTCACTACTGGCACACTTTACAAGGGTCCGACCGTGGGGCCGCCGACCCTGATCAGCTCAACGTACTCTTTGTCTCACAACCGCTGAAGGAGAATCGGACTAGAAACGATCTCGGGTACGACCAGCATTCGACGTTCCGCCACCTCCTGAGCGGCCTGGACCTCGTGAAAGGATACCCACGCAAACGTGTCATCGTGTGGCTCCACCCCAAAGAACCGCCCGAAGCCTGGTCGACGGCGGCGTCTGTATCGTCCGACGATGTCGAGGTCGTGTTTGGTCAGGAGCGGGGTGCAGACGTCATGCGCTCGGTAGATGTTCAGGTGACCGCTTATTCGACCATGATCTACGAGGCTTTGCACTACGGGACCCCGGCCATCAGCATCCAGATCGGCCTGAAGCAGCCAGACCACGTCATCACCAACGAACTGGGTCTTACCATCCCCATCTACACACCAGAGGATCTGCGCCGGGTGTTTTCCGACCTCGACCTCGCTCGATGGAGAGCCTACTCTTCGGCCCGTCGGGCAGAAATGGAATCGGATGGCATTTTCTTCTCAGACGGTCGCGCCACGGCGCGAGTACGGCAAATCATCGAGGACACGCTCACGTAGCAAGCGTTTCGTACGTCGCTCCAATCACGTCAGCGTCTTACTCATCCCACGCCAACCTCGTCATACATCTTGCTGAACGACTCTTCTACCGTGAAAGGCGGGTCCCATCCGAGAACCTCTCTAGTGTGCGAGATGTCGATCTCGAAGTTACCGCACAGCTTCTCCACAGCGGACTCACGCCCTATTGATCGCGCCATCAACCAGAGCACTCTATAGGGAACGGCAATGAGCCGCGCTTTCTTTCGTTTTCCCTTGGCTATCAGCCTGATCACTTCCGGCGTGGATATCGCCTGACCATCAGACACGACAAAGACCCCACCCTGGGCTCTCGGGTTCATGAGACAGCATCCGATGAAGTCGCACAGATTGTAGATGCTGACCCAATCCCGCCTGTTGCGAATGCTCGCCAAGGGCAGCGGGATCCCGACGCCCACGAGCCTCTCCAGCCGTGCGAAGTTCCCCCGTGCGCCGGGCCCATACACCAACGGTGGTCTGACGATCGTCAGGGCAGTCGCGGAGGCCTCGCTCAATCTCGTTAGCGTTTCCTCAGCCTCCAATTTGGTGAGTGAGTACACCTCCGCCGGTTGGGGCTTCTCGAGATGCCCGTATGGCCTTACCGAGGCGCTACCAAATATCCCGACCGAACTCAGTTGAATGAATTGCCCTATCCTACGTGCATCGCAGAGCTCGTAGAGTGCTCCCGCAAAATCCACATTGGTCTCTTGATAGAGACTCTCGCTGTCGGCTCGCTCGCGAAGTTGATGCGTGCGGCCAACGAGGTTGATCACAGCATCGTGGGCTGCAATCAAAGCTTCGAACCGATCAATGTTGAATAGGAATTGCGGATCGTAGTGTTCCTTGAGGGCCAAAGCAGAGAAGCTGGAAACTCGTCTCCGCGACAGCGTCGACACATCACTTCCTTCGTCACACAGATGACGTGCTAGATGTTGCCCAATGAACCCTGAAGCCCCGACAATCAGCACGCTGCTCACGCCGTCCAACCCGAGCTCAGATCCACCCACCCCACTTCCTCCAATAGATGACGGTTGCCCTGACGGTTTCCCACCACAGCATCAGGTCTCTGTGGGTGCCCCGGGGCTGGCGCTCGGTCTCGGCACAAGCGCGGCGAGTCGCGCGATGAAATCCTCGGGGCCGAGCATGAGTTGGTGCGTGGTACCGTCGCAGAGGTGAAAAGCACCTCAATTGGCTCAGCTAGCCGACCTTCACGACACTAAGTCCGCACCTCAGACGTCGCCCTATCATCCAAATCAATCGCTATGTCTGCATGAAGTTCACTCCCTGGACGATGGGAAGTTTGAATAATGGTCAAATCGTGATTCTCAAGCCTTAATCTACTAATGATGTCTCTCTCGATTTCTGCTTCAAACGAAGAGGTAGCTTCGTCAAGTATGATCACAGATGGCTTTCTGATGAGTGCTCTGGCAATAGCGATTCTCTTGCGCTGGCCTCCAGAGAGAGTATATCCGCGATCCCCCACCAAGGTATCCAGTCCCTCGGGCAGTTCATCGATAAAATCCATGCACCCTGATATCTCGCATACCTTCAACGCTTCCTCTGTCGAAGCTGAATTACATCCCAACATGATATTCTGCAAAATGGTCCCATGGAAAAGAGCCGCATCTTGACTCACGTAACCAAATAGATTTCGCCACATCGTTAGATCATATTCATTGATGTTCCTACCGTTCACACAGATTTCACCGCGTTCCGGGGCTACTATTCGTAGAAGTAGATCCAGAACGGTCGACTTTCCCGAACCCGATTTTCCTCCGATAAACGTATTTTTACCCTTAGGGATGGTAAGACTAAAGTGGTTGAACAGGCTCAAGTCTTTTTCATAGGAGAATGACACATCATTGAACACAATATCAGACTCGAGTGTCTCAATGGGATGGTTATTCGTCTGAAGAAGACGGTCATCATCAGGACGAATTCGGGACATGTCGGTGACAATGCGGAGAGAGTTGAAATCTTGCCACGCCTTTATTTTTGCCGTGATGGTCTGGGTGCCAGCTGTAATTAATTTGTACCAAGCTACAAAGAAAAAAATCATGACTGGCAATACTTCAACCAAATCCAATCCGTCAATAGTCGTTGACAGGAACAGCAAGCTCACCAACGCCAGCACAGCGAACATTTCACCTAAAACTCTTGGCAAATTCTGAAATATCGTCATCCTTATGAACAAGGACTTGATCTTACCCAAAACGCCCAAGGTCAGCGAAATCCGCTCTAACTCTACTGCCAATATCTTAATGTCTTTAAGGTGATCAAGACTTTCAGACATCGAAGCGGATAATTCCTGGTTATAAGCCGACTTGAATCTAGAATGCTCCACAGCCGTCCCATAAAAATACTTTTGAATCAACAAAACAAAGAAAAAAGAAACACCCAAGAAGGCTACCATTACTTCCCAATTCACCATGAGGCCAAGTAGAACGAGAAGCGACGTGAGCATGAAAGACGACAGATAGGATATGTATGTGGTAATGAATCGGGCGGCTGTGAGTGGTTCAATAAGCCAGTTGTTAAGAATAGCCCCGGGTTCTTTTTTTATGAATTCCACATAAGTGCCATACATAATATTCTGCCCGATTCTGTCGCACCAATGAGCACGCATGAGCTCAGCAAGATGTCGAGAGTAAGCAAAATTCAGAATATTGAACGTGGATTTTACTATCACCAGGAGGCCCATGAATGTAGACAGAACCACTAGTCTCGATTCTGGCGACAAAGCAGCAAATCCAGGATAAATTCTTGTTAACGATTGATCCTCAATGTCAACCGATAGAATTGACTGGAAAATGGGGAGGATCATGCCAATTCCTAAGAAAGTCAGCACCGTATCCACCAAGACGATGGAAAGAAGGAGAACAAACTTCTTCCTAAACGAAGACATTGAGGACCAAACGTAACTCCAGCTCGGCTTCGTGGCTTTTTGGCTCAACGGTTCATTTCTCATTTTTCTAACGACAGATCCACCCACTTCTCGATTTCGATTTCCCCACACTACGTATGCCCCCAACTCCACCGATCCCAAGATATAGTGGGTGAGCTAATGATCTCAATGGGTTATAGTTCGGTGCGCGAGTGGCTAGGTTCGAGCGCCCAGGGATTGACTCCAGATGGATGCTGTCGGGTTCAATGATGTCCCATAGCGGAGGCGGGGCTTGATGTGTGGAATTGCGGGCGTCATCAATTTCAAAAGACCCCCAATTGGTGACGTAAGATCAATGATCAATTTGATTAAACACAGAGGGCCCGACGCTCAATGTGTGTATGAGGGGGAAAACGGTCAAGTCCCGATTTGTGTGTAAAAGCGGAGGAAGCTCCTCGCCTTCGGCTAGGCTGCTTGGGCGACCTCCTGTTTCTGGAGGAGTGAGAGGTCGAGGTAACGCCGGTCGCCCCAGACGTGTGTGGTCCTGAGTGCGACGGCCGTGATGAGCCTGAGGGCGCTGGCCCGGTCCGGGAAGGCGCCGGCGGCCTTGATCCTGCGTTTGATCTCGCCGTGCAGCCGCTCGAGGCTGTTGGTGGTACGCAGCCGGGGCCAGTGCGCCTCGGGGAACGCGTAGAACTGCGTCGCTGCCCCGAAGCCCCGCTCCAGGACCTCCACGGCCTCGGGCAGCTCCTTCTTCCAGCGTGCGCCGAACTCGCCCAGGAGCTTCTTCGCCTCGGCGAGTCCGGATGTCTGGAAGATCACCGAGACCTCACGCGCCACGCGCTTGCGTAGGCGGTGGGGGACCCTCGCCCCCACATTACGCTGCAGATGGACCGTACACCTCTGACGGCGTGCCTCGGGCAGGAAGCGGCGGACCGCAGCTGCCAGGCCTGCGTGCTCATCGGCGATCACGAGCTCGACACCGCCGAGGCCGCGGTCCTGGAGTTGCTCGAGGAGCTCCGACCAGCTCTGCTGCGACTCCTCAGCGCCCAGCGTGACGGCCAGGAGCCGTCGGTGACCCTCAGGGCCCACTGCATACGCCACGAGCGCACTCACGTTCTCGACTTTGCGGGCCCAGCGGGCGTCCAAGAACGTGGCGTCCAGGTACAGATAGGGGTGAGGCCCCTCGATCGGCGCACGGCGCAGCCCTTCCACGGCCTCGTCGAGCCGTTTTGCCACACGACTCACCGTCGAGCGCCCAACACGCTCGCCCATCAGCGCCTCGGTGACGTCGCCCATCTTGCGCTGTGACACGCCGCTCACATACGCCTCGACCATCATCTCGTCGAGCTCGGGGCTCCTGCGCTGGTAGCGGCCGATCACGTCGGCCGGCGAACCGTTGTCCCGGCTCCGGGGCATGGCGACCTCGATCTGCCCCAGGCTCGTCAGCAGCCGCCTCAGGTATGTGCCGTTCCTATGGTCCTTCCGGCTTCCCACCCGCTCGAAGCGGCGTGCACCTACCATGGCCTTCAGCTCCTCTTCCAGCACCATCTCGAGCGTCAGCCGGATCGCGCCTTGAAACAGCTCGCGCAAATCATCGCGTAGCTCGTCTTGCGTGGCCCGACCGATCTCCACAATCTCTTGCATCGGAAGCTCCTCTCCGGTTCCGAGCCTGCTCTGCAGACCCGGACTCCCGGGTTCATGTGACAGTGAACAACAACAGAGGAGCTTCCGTTTTTCTTTCCCTCCTGTCCAGCTTATCCGCTTTTACACAAATCTAGGGACACTACCGGGAAAACATAACATTTGGTCATGCGCGGCTTCGCATTCTTGATCTTAATTCGAGAGCTGACCAGCCTTTTTTTAATCATGATCGATCTGTTGTAGTCGTATTCAATGGCGAAATATACAACTACAAGGATCTAAAAAAGGATTTACCGGATTATCAGTTCAAAACGAGCTGTGACACAGAAGTCATTCTTGCTGCATACCAGAAGTGGGGATTGAAGTGCCCGGAGCACTTCGTGGGCATGTTTTCCTTTGTACTATACGATTTCAGAAAGAGGCAAGCCTTTGGCGCTCGTGACCGGTTTGGAATTAAGCCCTTTTTCTACACTATTGATGATGGCCAGTTTGTGTTTTGCTCAGAAATCAAAGGCCTTCTTCCTATCGTTAGGAATTTTCGGCCAAACTATGACGTCATTGTTGATTACCTGTACGAACGTGATTTCGAGAAGAGTCGAGAGACATTCTTTCGCGATGTCGTTCAGTTGTTGCCCGCTCAATATTTTGTTCTAAACGAAAACGACTTCCATGTAGATCATTACTATAACCTCGAGTGCACAGATAGCGGCGCAAACATCGATCAGATTGAAGCAGCTTCAACGCTGAGGGAATTGTTAACAAAAAGCGTATCCAGGCGAATTCAGAGTGATGTCCCTGTTGGTCTTTATTTTAGCGGTGGGATTGATTCAACGGCAATCGGTATTGGTATCAAGGAAGCTTCGCCACTTGCGAAGATGAGATCCTATACCGCTGTTTCCGAAAATGTGCCGCAAGACCACAAGAATATCATTATGGAAATGGCTAATGAG
Source organism: Longimicrobiales bacterium (assembly GCA_965248195.1). Lineage (GTDB taxonomy): Bacteria > Gemmatimonadota > Gemmatimonadetes > Longimicrobiales > Gaopeijiaceae > UBA822. Next base: position 953,540 of record CBDFIQ010000002.1, read on the forward strand.
TTGAATCTGAATAATAGGATGCTTGGGAGTGAACCTGAAAATCCGTCGATGCTATTAAGAAGGTTGATGTGGCACATGGAGATGCCATTCACTTCTTCGGTGATATGCGACGATATCCTAAACTCAGCAGCCAAGAAAGATGACATTACTGTGGTTATTGAGGGTCAGGGATCGGATGAATCACAAGCTGGCTACGTGCATTATTTCGTTCCATATCTGATCGATTGTTTGGCAAAGACGGATTTGAGCGCTCTGAGGGATTGTGTCAACAATCCTCCACAACACCTAAAACACAAACTGTTTCGTAGCGCGTTGATGCGCAGCCTAGTGGAGATCTTGAGATATTCTCATTTGTACGATCCCATCAAGAGACTTAATCCGCCAGCCATCCACGAGCTTGTTGGCGAAGAATTGCAGGAGATTTATCTGTCAAAGGAAATGGAGCGTGGACCCAGTGAAGTATCGTCTTCACGGCTGGTCAATTATCAACACCATGACATGGGTTCAAAGTTACAGCGTGTGCTTAGGACGAAAGATCGAATTTCCATGTCCTATAGCAGGGAGCTTAGAGTTCCTTTTCTAGATCATGAACTGGTGGATTTCATGTTTAGTCTGCCTAACCATTTCAAGATCCATAAGGGAAGGCAGAAAGACTTGCTCATTCGGGCGCTTCAACCAGAATTGCCGGAGTTGTGTTACTCAATGGGCAAGAATGATCTGTTGAGGGATAAACTGACTTCAAGAGCTCGAACGACTCTTCGGAAGGACAATATCTTTACCCTATCTTCGGAGCAGGCGGAAGGCCGGAGATTGTTTGCTGACAGCGTGTTTTCTAATCTACCCGAATCTAGTCGGATGAATGGTGGTCTATATTGGAGGATTGGTCAGGTTGAGCTGTGGCATCAAATGTTCATCGATCAGCAAACCAGCCTGCATTCTTAGCAGATATAGAATCGTCAACAACCTCGGGTGAAGCGTTCGATATTTATACTCTGACGAAACCGCGCTGGTAGCAGGCTTTCTCGGTTCCGACGTCGTAATTCGGGCAGATGGGCGGCAGCCCAGGCCATCGCATTCACGAGCTCCTCATCGGTCGACGGAAACTGCTAGATGTCTCAAAGCTGCGGGAGTTGGGTTGGCAGGCCCCGATTACGTAATCCCTTTTTCAAGCACGTCACAGAACCGCGGGAGCAGGAGACGTTTGCTGAACCGCTCATTGACCAGACGTTGGGCATTTATTCCCATAGCTGAAAGCTCTTCCCGGGGCAGCGATACCATCGCCTTGATGGCCTCCAGCGCTCCATCCACATCACCCTGCTGCACATGCCATCCGATCTCCTGCCCCTTCATGATCTCGGAGGCGTGGCAGGGATCGGGGCCAATCAGAAATAGGGGTCGTCCTACCGCCATCGCTCCGTACATCTTACAGGGGTGGCAAATGCCCACGACTGCGTTCTCCACTGAAACCACGTGCACGTCGGCCGCCGAGAGAGAGAATCGCAAATCACGAGTGGGTTGAAATGGTAACGACCGGATGTTTTCGCATCCCTCGGAGATGGCTGTCTCCACTCGTTTCTTTTCAACCCCGCCTCCGATAAACATGAAAACGATGTCTTTACGGTATTGCAATCTCTTGGCCGCGGCGATCACAGTAGAAAGGGGGTTGGTAGGCCCGTGATTCCCAGAGTACATGATCACCAATTTTCCGTTGGCACCTGCGCCGAAGCAGTGCTTCTCACGGAACGGATTGGTGGAGTGCTCGACAATTTCGAAATCGTGCTCGTTAGGCCAGGGTGGTATCACGGTCATCTTCGCCGAACAATCGACCTTGGCATTCAGACGGTCGGCCATAAAATCATCGAGGGTGATTACGTCGCTAGCACATGTCAACGCTCGGCGATCGATCCAGGTAAACACACGAGCCGCGATACTCGTCTCGGCCACGACGCCAAGCGCGATAATCAGATCTGGGTTCAGGTCCAGCTGCCAGTATTTGAGCGATACCCGACGCAATACTGAAATCGGCACCGCAGCGATCGACGCCATGGGCGGCGACGTGCCGACCAAGACAACCTTGAGATTCCGGGTGAAAACACCCCGCAGAAAGACCTGTACCAGAAACAACGCCTGAGCTAGGAGGCGTGTCTCGATCGATCTCTTACCGAACGAGGACAGGGGCAGCCGCCGCACTTCGACACCATCGACGATTTCTCGTCGCACGTATTTCTGAGACGGGTCGTCGTAACCCCGCCCAGATGTGAGCACTACGACGCGGTACCCCCTCCCAACCATCTCCACAGCGGCGTCGTGCATGAGGTGGCCCGTTCTGGTAGGATCGGGAACATATACTTGACTGATAAGAAGCAAGGTCGGCCTACCCATAGAACCGCCAGCGTATCAGACTTGGAGCGCTCACCATTGTCGCTATTCAGAGTCCACCGTGAATCTGCATCGTCAGATCCGTCCATTCCACGATCGGGCAGGGCAGCGACCAGGAACCATGGGTGGACAGCCTGAAAAAGAAAGAGGAAGCTTTTTTGGGTGTTCATCATCACAAGAACCCGGGAGTCCGGGCCTGCGCGAGTAGGTCCGGAACCGGAAAAGCTTCCTCATGGAGAAGATGGTCGAAGTGGAGCGGGCCACGCAAGATGAGCTGTGGCAGGCTCCGAGCTTGCGTTCATTGAGCAGCATATGGCCGACCCGATGCACTAACACTACAATGGCGGCGGCGGCGGGCCCCAGGACACCAGTCAGGCAGCACCTGTAGACTCGAAGTATGGGTAAGGAGGAAGATGGCTTCGGACGATTGCGCAATCGACTTTCTGCCTATATGGAGGGGCTCTGCCTATATGGCGGGGGTAAGAATAACTTCGTGAACGGATCGATCGACTGGTCCTCAGTTCAGCTCCCGAGATTGGACTCTCGAAGGGTGTTCGTGACGGGGTCCGAGGGCTTCATTGGGTCGCACCTTTGTGAGGCATTACTTGCTGCTGGAGCTGAAGTTATGGGCTACGACCATGCCCCGTCAGCCTCTGGTTCGCGTCCGTGGAAGAGCACGCAAGGTGATGTCCGCGACTACCTCACCTTGGAGAGCACCCTTCGGAGATTCCGCGCCGATTCTGTCGTACATCTTGCGGCAAGGACCGATTTGACCGGTAAGCTGCCAGAGGATTACAGTAGCAACATCGCCGGAGTCCGCGTGTTGGGGGAGGTAATGGCGGCAGTCGGCAACGTATCCGAGGCAATCGTCGCGTCGAGCATGCTAGTCTGCCGGCCAGGATACACACCCGATTCTGAATTCGATCATGCTCCTCACACGGTATATGGGCAAAGTAAGGTCCAAACGGAACTGATTTGGCGCGAGATAGGGCCTAGGGCGGCCGCTCGATCCGTCATCCTGCGGCCGACGTCGATCTGGGGGCCGCGTTGGGGCCGGCATTATCTTGCCTTCCTCAACGCCATATGGCGGAGGCGCTACGTTCAACCCGGGTGGCGTCCCCTCAGAAAGACCTACGGCTTCGTCGGAAATACGGTCTTTCAGATGATTTCGCTTATGAGCACCAGGCTTGGTCCGTTGAGCGGTAAGGTAACCTACATTGCAGACTACGATCCGCTTGATATCCGCCGATGGGCAGCAGCCTTTGCCAAAGCCATGGGTGTGTCCAAGCCCATTTCGATTCCGGTGACGGCGCTTCGTGGAGTCGGCCGGGCCGGAGATCTCGCCATGAGCCTGGGCATATCAAGTCCGATCAGTACATACACGGTTCGGAACATTTTGACTGAGTACATCTTTGATCTTTCGCTAATGCGGGCGGCCGTTCCATCTTTACCGTTCGATATTGGTCTAGGTGTTGAGCTTACGGCAGAGTGGGCCCTTGCCGAGCTGAGGTAGGACCAAACGGTGTGCAAACGAAGGACGACGCTGTCAAACCCCGATGATCTCGGTAAAGCGTTCGATATTCGTACTCTGACGAAACCGCTCTGCAAGCCGGCTTGCACGGTTCCGACGTCGTAACGCGGGCAGATGGGTCGCAGCCCAGGCCATCGCATTCACGAGCTCTTCATCGGTTGAGAAGAGCTCGCCATTCACACCTTGATCCACAACCTCACTGTTGGCATCCACATTGCTGAGGATGCACCACAGGCCGAAGAAGAGCCCTTCCAACACCGCCCGAGCGACCCCCTCCGCCTCGGACGGAAGAACCATACAATCGGCGCTCTGGACAATGTCATACGGGTTATCGAGGTGTCCACACAAACGGATCCGATCCCCCAACCCCAACTCGGCGATCCGCGCCTCGACCTGTGGTCGGAGTTCACCGTCTCCAACGATATCCAATGAACACGTGATCCCGCCATCGCGCAGCCTATCCACGGCATTCACGAGCATGTCGGGACGCTTGCGGCGCGTCAAGCTCGCCAGAAAGACGAACCGTACGGGTGAGTCATCCTGGGGCCCAGCCCTCCGGCGCTGCTCCAGGCTTCGTTCGTCAATAAAATTTCCGATCAATGCCACACGCTTCAATCCCAGCGCCCGCAGCTGGTTCATCATGGCGTTAGACATGGCCGCCACAACGTCGAAGCGCCGTAAGGTCAGCAGGTGGGCATAAGCCAATGGGACACCGACAGGTCCGAAGTCAAAGCGGTAAATCTGGGGAAGATTGCCTCGAACACTGCTTACAATGCGCGCGTACCTTTTCATCAGGAGATTCATCATATCCGGCAAGAAACAGTAGGAAATACTCGTCACGTTGTTCCGCCCGCCGGCGTCTGACAGCACACCACGTAGAGCAAGGCACTTTGCTTTCCAGCCGCGCGCCGCACCGAGCGAAAGGAGTTCGACGCTTGGGAGAATGTCGAGACCAGGGACTGTCAGCGGTTTGAGCGCTACGAGCGTAACCCGGTACTGCTCGCTCAAGCCGTTGCACAGGGCCACAGCTCCCTTCACCGGTCCCGCAGGCACGAGTGACGGTACAATGACGAAGACGCGTCGATCGCTCACGAGCGGCGATTCTCGGAGGCGTCCATACACTCGAATACCCCGTAGACGCAGTACTGCCGCATCACGCGACCGAGGCCCGGAAACCTAACCGGCATGTGCAGGATCCGTGAGGCCCGAAACCCTGCCTCCCCTAGTCGTCCCACTAAGTCGTCCTCGTCGTAGAAGCGCTTGTGGTCGGGGGCGCTCGCATAGCCCCTCCGTCCCGGAACGCCCACGATGAGGATGCCACCGCTCCTTACGACGCGGTGAATCTCAGCAAGCATGTGACCCGGATCGGTGAGATGCTCAAGCACGTTATCGAGCATCGCTCCGTCGAATTCTCCATCGCTGAAGGGATATCGCCCGGTCCCGTCGATCAAGTGGGCGTCTGCGCCTTTGCGCAAGCAATACGCGACGTTGTTTGGATTGACATCGACGCCGGTTGAGTTTTCGCGGTAAGACAAGAAATCCCCGATACCGCATCCGACGTCGACGACCCTCCCCGAGAGGAATCGACTGAGACGCGGGTATAGGAAATACCTTCGATAGAGCGACGCCCGCCAAGCGCGCTGACGCAAGTATTGGAAGTATCCCTTGAACTCCGCTTCGCTCATGGAGCGATCGATCGGGTTGTTGTTCAGGAGCGCCTCCCGGGATTGATCCACATGTAACTCACGGGCCTACGACCAGCGAAACTCATCTCCCCCCTCATACCGCGACAAGGTCCATCATCCTGGTTGCACGCGCGGTCCAATTGTGATCTTCGATACATTCGTGCCTCGCCACCGAAGCCAATCGTTGCCCGAGTGCTGCATCAGCGCGAAGCCGCGTCAAACATTCGGACCATGCCGCAGGATCATCGGGCGTGGCCAACAGACTGTTGTGCCCGTCCCGGAGGACCTCCTGCAATGCCGGCAACCTCGACGCGATAATTGGCACCTCGGAGGCCATATACTCGAACATTTTCATCGGCGACATCCAGCGCCCGGTATCCTCATCCTTCACGCCGAAAGACACGTGTTGCTGATACGGCATCAGCAACACGTCCATCAGCGCCATAGTACGCACGGTGTCTGCAGGCTTGACGAATCCCATCACGGCGACATTCGGCTGGTCACTCGCCGCGCGAAGTTCGTGGATGTCCGCTTCGTTTCCACCGAACACCAAGAACATGGTATCCGCGTGTCGCTCGGCGAGCTCCCGAATAATCTCGATCCCGCGCCCCGGGTACAAGTGCCCGAAATATCCCGCGACGCACCGGTAGCAATCAAGATCCACGGTCGGGACAGCGGCTGCTCTCGCCTTACCCTTCGACGCGCTCGGCACCACTTGAATGGTCGCCGGAGCCGCATCCCGCAACACCACCGTTTTCGCGGGAGCCACACCGTGTGTCTCCCGCAGGATCCGTTCCAACGCGTCGGAGATCACGACCGTGACAATCCAGCGGCGACGGAGAATAGCGCGTTGCAGCGCGCCCCGAAAACCCCTCTGTACCTGGTGCGTCTCGAACACCATGCGGCACCTGAACACCACGCCTACGACGAAGGAGGCGTAGAGATTACGCGAGATGATCAACGCGGGGAGTTTTCCAAAGAGCCACGCCGTAAAGAACTTCCGGATGACGAGTCCGGCAATTCGGAGGTTGATGCCGCGACCGGAACGGTCGTGCGACGACACGAGTTGCACCGGCCCAAGATCGACTCCGTAATATTCTTCCAACGCCTGCCGCAACCCCTTGTGGCCTGGCACGGAGCGGCAAAAAAAAAGTGTCGGCTCGTGTCCCAGTGAGCCGAGCGCCTCGCACATCCGCGCCACGTGTATGGAGTTGGCGCTGCGAGACGGCATCAACGAAGGGGATATGTAATAGAGCTTTATGTCGCCCCTCCACTCCAGGAGGATGTCTCCCTGGCAGATCGATGATATCCGATCCCGGGGTAATCGATGAATCCCCAACGCGAGGCGTTCGCTGGAGTCAACACACAATCCACCGTGGCCACGGTGAGCATCCGGAACCATGAGTCCCACAGGTCCGATTCCGACCACTCGCGGGAATAATCGCTCCAGTGCGTCGCGATGCGATCGTGCTTGGGGCGCTGCAGGGTAAGGCCGTAGCGAAATCGTTCGCCGAGTCCGCGAAAACCCACCCGCCAAACGTGGGTAAAGGACGCGCGGAGGTTTCGCAACGTTCGCGGTCGCACGAGCTTCGACTCTGCGAATCCCCCGTCGGCGTTTTGATCCTTCATGATCGAGGCTGCCGTCTGCCGCAGCGCGCCACGCCGCCCCGGATCCTCCGAGGCACATGCTGAAATGATCCTCACGGCATCATAGTCGTAGCAACCACCACCACCCGGATATGGAGCGTAATGTCCGTCGTTGTCGGCCAACAACTGGACGTTCGCCGCGGCAGCTTCAGCCTTCGGGTTTTCGACCCCCAAGTAGTCGAGGATCTCGTACTGGTGATAGCCGTTTTGGAATTCCAGATACGTCATCGTCGCACTCCGACTCCAAAACCCCCGCGGATTCATGGCGCGCAAGTGCCGCTCCACCCACTCCTCGATACGGCCATCACTGTCGATGCCCAGATGATCGCGCGCGTGGAGCAGCAGGATCGCCATGAACATGGCCAGGTTTCCACTCTGCGGGACGCCCTCCAGCGCCCGGATTCGGGCGAGATCCTTCCCTACGTCTGAGGAGAGGAGTGGCTCGATGACATCCCCGAGAGGATCAGCGCGCAACCGTCCGAGGATCTGCAAGCTGGTCAATGTAAAGGTGAGCAGTTGAAGGAACTGCTTGTCGAAGGCGAGATCACCGTGCGCGGCTCGCGCGTCGCGGTACTCCAACAAATGAGATCGCATGCCGTGCGAGACGTCATCGGCCATACCTGCCATCTCTTCTTCCTTGTTGAGGAGCTGCAGGCCAAACACCGCAAAGCACGAGGCAAAAGGTGTTGACTCGGCCAGAGGCGTGAGACGAAAATCGCCGCCTTGAGTCGCGCAAGACGTGATGAATTCTTGGTAGTTGGCACGTGCGCTTTCAACGTCGGCGTCCACCAAAACGGCCGAGCCTTGCCGGCGCGGTGTCTTCACTCGGCAAACCGGGCGATCGCCATCGTCTGCTGTGCCCGTCGGACCACGCGCCCGACCACTTGCCGGGCCGCGTGCAGCGGATGCGTCGACAACAGCGCGACGTTGGCCAGGCGAACGAGGCCTGACTCCTTCAACACTCTGGCAAACGAGCGCGGTGAGAATCCTTGTAGGTGTTCATACGGAGACATGATGTGTACCGTTTCACCATCGAACGGGAATCCCTTCCAGACGTCGCTTGCGTGAATCACCCGCTCGGCGTCCGGCACCGTGATCCGGATAACTGTGCCCTCGTGGGCGAGTTCGCGCAACGACTGCAACGTTCCGACCGGATCCTGCGTGTGTTCGAGCACCTGCTCCAGGTTGACCGCGTCGAATCGTTGACCTCTCAAGGCGTCCAGTGTCGTCACGACTTGAAATTCCGTCTCACCCATGCCGTTACTGGGGGCCCTCTCTCGACTCGGCTCGTAGGAACACACTGCAAAGCCCACGTGGACGGCTGCCCGGCTCCAGCGGCCGGCGCCGCTGCCGTAGTCCAGCAGCGTCGGACGCCCGACTAGACCTCTCCGTGCGACCTTCCACAGCGCACGCAGTTCGCGAATCATCCTTCGGGACGGCTGCGTGGGCCGGAGGCCTCTCTTCAAAGGCCGACTGGCGTCATACATGCCGATGAGGGAACCCTGGTCGGGTTGTGTGTGATGCCAGTGATGACCGCAGCAGCGGCACCGGTGTACTTCCAGGGACAAGCTCTCCTGCCAACCGTCCATGAAACCTCGGTATTTGACTTCGCTGAGAGCCAGAAACCGGCAGCGCCCCGCGGCATCAGGACGATACGCCGTCGCGGCACCGCTGAAACGGCATATCGGACAGTCGGCGAACACGAGAACATTCATTTCGAACGGGGGCTCAGTCGCCGTCATCGGGGCCACCGCACGGAGCCACCGTTCACGCGGGAACAGTCTGCGAGTCAACGGCGGCAGGCTGACCCAGGGTTGGTGCTTCCTGTGGTTTTGCATCCTCAAGCATCAAGAAGAACGGGATCGCATACCAAGCGCGCCAGTCGTTGAGCACGGTCATGATGCCAAACAGGAACAATAGAGTAGAGCTCGTCGCATAACGGTCTAGCCGGTAACCCGATCGCACCGGCCACACAACGAAATACAGCAAATAGGGCAGGGCTCCAATGAGGCCGTACGCCGCGAACGGATAGAGGTAGTAAGTGTGCGAGATGTAACCGAGGACCCGGACGTTGTAGGCTTGATCCATTCCAATACCCACCAACGGATATTCCAGAAACTCCCGAAAAAGGAGCACGTTCGCCGCGTTCCTCGCATACGCACTCAACAAATTGTCCGGCAAGAGTGCCAAAGTCTCCTGCGCCAATGTGTCCGCATTCGCAATGCCAAAACTGAGACCGCGCCATAGAATCCCAACGGCCTCGAGATCCACGAACCTCACGGCCAATACCGCACCACTAGCCGCTACCGCAAAAACCAACATTTTCCTCAACCCAACGAATCTCCACGCCAATAGGACGATGAAGACCGCCAAGGCACCGCGTGTTCGGTTCAGTAGGATTACGGTAAGCATGACGCCTACCAGCAACCACGTCGTTGCCCATCGCGCGTCAGTGGGCCGGTGGAACAGGAGGAGGAAGGCACCGAAAAGCGCCACGAGCGCCACACCGTTGTGGTCGTAAATATCGAGAGTGGCAAAATAGGCAGGCCCAACCGCCGCAAGGATATACAGCATCACGTGTGCGACGGCCATCCAAGACACTGTATTGATCGTTATGTCCACCAGGCGAGCCTGTACGCGAACCCGATCCTGATACGTCTTGAGCAAGAAGTAATAGAGGTAGAACCAAACGTTTGTGGTTACGAGATAAAGATTGAACCACGTCTGCCCCGGACTGGCATTCCGCAGCGACCCTTGCGCCCATGACAGATAACACCAGAATACCATGACGAAGAGGAAATACATGTCCTCACGATCGACCGTAAGCCGCCCGCGGCCCACGACACTACTTCGATCGATGTTGAGCCACAGGATCGGCAGGCAAACCCAGATCAGCCACGGGGGGTTCCCACCCAGGTAGTACGGGACCGGCAGCCGGAACGCATCTATGATCTGTCGTGGCACATCGAGCGCGGAGATCACGATCAGATAGAGGCTGATGGTTCTGTAGGCGTTTGCTCCCATAATCAAACGTAGAACTGGTTGTAGCCTGAAAGCAGCTGTGGGGTCGATGCGATCATCATGTCGGTTCCTGTCTCACCGCCACCATCAATTTTTTCAAAACGACCGCCGCCGTATGCGCCACCGACTCATGAGTGTTGCCCGCAATGTGTGGTGAGAGCAGCACCTTGTCACCGTGATATTTCCTCAGATCCGCGTCCCACGTATCGCTTGAATCATAGTTGATGAAGTCCATCGCCAAACCGGCAATGATCGACGCATCCAAGGCATGGAGCAACGCTGGCTTGTTGACGAGTTGGGGTCGCGAAGTGTTGATCACGAACGGTCTGAGCCTCATCGAGGCGAACTCCCGCTCTCCGAAAAAATCGATCGTTTCGTCCTTCAAAGGAAGATGGATGCTGATTATGTTTGATTCCTTCAACATGTTGAACTTGTCCGTCTCGTTATTGCCCCGGTCGTATCCTTCCCACGTCATGTCCAGTGCTTCTGCGTACCTCGCCATTCGCTTCCCCAGGCGTCCCATGCCGAAGATCCCGATGTGTTTCCCCTTGAGCTGCATCCCCCGGAAAGCCTGCCGGTCGCCGACCAACGCTGGGTCGATAAAGGGAATCTTCCTCACCAGAGCCAACAACAATCCAAGCGTAAACTCCGCCGTTGCCGATACATCTTGGATCTCTGACGGATCGAGATGGATCACTTGGATGTCACGAGAAGTCCGAATGTGATCGGTCCCAGTGGTATTCGACACTACGTATCGCATCCGGGTGAAGGGCTCCAAGAACTCATCGTCGACAACGTCTTTGAGACCGACGACGACTGCGTCGACAGTAGCACACCGTGGATCGTCGCGGGTTATGATCACCCCGTTGATCTCGGGATAGTCATCGAAATCGATGGCGCTGTACATGTCCGGCTCGTTCAGGTACAGGTTGATGGACGGCTGGATGCTCACGGCCTCACTCTACGTCCTCCCACGACAGTAACCGGTCCGCCGTCACATCCCGCTTGAGCGTCTTGCCCACACACCGCTCAACCTCATCCGCCGGAATGCCCGTGCCGGGTTTTTTGGAGGTCAGCATCGCATGCGACAGGACCGTCCCCGCAGGTTGGTCGGCCGTCAGCGAGACACTCTTGTTGAAGAAAGCACGCATGTCCGCCAGATCCGTGGTGATATCGTCCTTGTCCACAACATGGGTCCGCATCGTGTGGAACGCGTCCCGAGCCTGCACCAAATGCCGCAGCTCCTCGAACGTCACCGAAGCTGGAACGTCAGGGCCGAACATTGTACGATGGAATGTCACGTGAACCTCAACGAGATGCGCTCCTCGGGCCATAGCCGCCAGCGACGGGAAGACCGTGCCCGAATGGTCGGATAGGCCGGTGGGTACGCCGAAGCGCTCATGCAGCTCTTCCACCACGTTGAGTCCCACTTCGGCGAGGTCGGTCGGGTACCGGCTGGTGCATTGAAGCACAGCTAACGGGCTTCCCGCGTTTCGAATCAACTCCACGGCGCTCGTGATTTCCGCCCATCCGCTCATTCCGGTACTGAGGAGAATCGGCTTCTTGGAACCAGTGAGATAGGAAAGCAACGAGGTATTGTTCACTTCGCCCGACCCGATCTTCCACGCCGGCAGCCCCACCCGATCCATCATCTCTGCCGCCTCAATCGAAAAGACGGAGCTGAGGAAGATTATGCCTCGCTCGCTCGCGTGCTGCAGCAAACCGGCCCACTCGGACGAGGAAAACTCCATACGTTGCCAGTATGAGTACCGGCTATCGTCTGCGTAGGAAAACGCGGTGCGAAACGGTTCGTCTCGCGTGCTCTCGGCGGCGGCGATGTGAGTTTGGAACTTGATTGCATCGCCTCCGGCGTCGGCGACCGCATCAATGAAGCTGTGGGCGATCCCAAGCGAGCCGTCGTGCGCCTGCGCCACCTCGGCGATCAGAAGGCATGGCGCCTCCCCACCGACAGCACGCTTCCCCACCATGAAAGAGGCTCCCTCGCGCAGTCGGCCTGACGTTACCACCGTCAGTCACCTGTCGAGAGGGTCGAGAACACCTCGTACTTTATCTGGTCAGTCTCCCGGTCAAAGCAATCGACGACGTCGAACCGCGGGATCCCCCAACCCAGGTGGATCGTGCTGGGGGTGACGATCTCCCGGCCCATTCCGAAGCCGGCGACGAATCCGAGCTCGTTCATAGCGCGCTTCGTGTCGTCGTCGAAGAATCCATACGGATACGCAACGGTCTTCGCCACTTGGCCGATCTCCTCCTCCAGGAAGTCGGCCGCCCGCTCCAGATTGCGCCGCTGCTCTTCGTAACTGAGCCGTGGCAACACGCGGTGGTCGTGACCATGGACGCCGACCTCGAACCCGTCATCGACCAATCGCTTCAGGTCGTCCTTGCTCAAATAGATCTCTCGCACCGCGGACGCTTCCACGTCGTGACCGAACGCGACGCGGAACAACTCGTCCAGTACTCCCCCCACCTGATCGTACGGGATGAGGTAGTTCAAATCCATCTTGAAGGCTCTCATCGCCTCGGACCCGTAGCGGTAGAACCGATAGTCGCCCGCGTACGCCACCGACTCCCGCTCTGCCCCCCTCCCCCTGGGGAAGCGTCGAGCGTGCTCCGCATAGAACGCCTTGGAAAACTGCGTCAATCCCAGCTTGTGCAACAGCAGTTGTATCTTGTGCACGTCCAACAACCGGCCTTCGGTAAACGGCTGCGAGCAAACGAAAAACGTTGCGGGGATGCCGAGCCTCTTGAGCACCGGAGCGGCATACTCGATGATATCCCTGGCGCCGCCGTCAAACGAGATGACGACGTTCGATTCGGGCAGCTCAAGATCCGGATCGACCAGATCCCGGCACCGGCAGAAGGTAAAATTCTCACTGAGCTGCACGAGATGCCGCAGGAACGAGTCAGGCGTGACGGCCGCATCGACCGGGTACGGATGGTCTCCGTTCGGCCTCAGGTAGTGATAGTTGATGACGGCGCCGTATCGCTCACCGATATCGATCGCCATCGGCTCGAAATCGAAATCAATATTCGAGGCCGTCCGCTGTGCCTGCGTGTCCATCGACAACTCGTGCCGCAGTGCCTCGTTCGGATTCATCACGCCTCCTCGGCCGGTACGCGCGCCGACGCGTTCGTCACTGGCGCCGAACGCGACGGCCCTAATGCGTCGGCGCAGCCGAGGGATTCGACCATCGTTGCAGCGATCTTCTCGGAGCAGTTCGGTCGAAAATACAGATTCTCTCGGCTAAACTTCCGGGTTCGTGCTTCTGCGATGGCGGCGACGAGCGAATCGTACTCGCCGGCCACGTCCACCACGTTTGCGTTGCGCTCTCGCCCCCGCTGCCGATCTCCAAAGTTGATGACCGGCACGCCGAAGGAGGCCGCTTCGCGGATCCCGGCGCTCGAGTTGCCGATCATGCACCTGCTGTGCGCCATCACGTGCACGAATCCCTCGAGCGGCATGTGCCGAATCGAGTAGAACTTCGGGTTCCCACGATGTCTGGCGATATCCGTCAAGATGTTGGAGTTGTTTGTGTCGACATTGGGGTAGAACAGCACCGTCTTCGTATCGAAAGAGCTGACGGCGTTCAGCAATACGTCCATCGACACGTCGTGCTCGTTCGTCGTGTCGGGATGGACCATGACGAGGAAGTATTCCTCCTGCGGCCCCAGATCCCATGGCCGCTTGAATTTCTTGCGGATCTGTGATGGATCAAACGTCTCACCAACATCCAAGGTGCTGATGTACTCCACTGCCGGACAGCCGTAGTCGAAGACCGACTCCGGCTCGATCCCCCACCCATGCAACCGCTGCTTGCTGAGCGGCGTGGCGACGAAATGCAAGGTTGCAATGGTCGAGATGATGTCTCGAATGCGATCGTCGATGCTCCCGCTCGTCTCACCTCCTTGGATATGCGCAATCGGGATGTTCATGAGCGCTGCGGCGAAGGCGGGTGCCATGGCATCGAATCGGTCCCCCACGATCAACAGCATATCGGGGCGACAGCCCTGGAAGCAGCTCGAGTGCTGGATCAGCGCGAGGCCAACCGAGTTCACCATCGCCTCGTGGCTGTCGTTCATGAGAAGGCAGTCGAGTTTCACGGCGACCTCAAAACCGTCTGCCTCGAGATCCACATATGGGGCTCCGTACCGTTCGAGCAGGATCGATGAGCTCGCAACGATGTAAAGCTCGATTTCCTCGTACTTGCGAAGCTCGAGCAGCACCAATTTCAACTTCGAATAGTTGGTGCGATTCGTAACAATCACCGCAATCCTCTTCTTTGCCATGCTAAGAATCCGATGCTGACTGGCGTGCGTAATGGAGTTCTGCCAATTCAAAGTCCAACTCATCGTCCACGTCGATGCACAACTCCGGCGGAACCGGGACTAGGTGTGGGTCACCCGGCGAAAACATCCAAAAATAGCCGGTTTCAGCGAAGAACGCCTTACGCTGGATATGAAAGGCATGCGCCCCTTTGTAGAAGATGGCCCCGGCAGTCGTGGAGGTATTCCTCGGATCGCGGTTCGTCAGGGCGTGTCCGTCATAGTCGAAAATCCATTCACGCGTCGGGATCGCCGAAGTGTACGAAGGAAAGTCAGTCGACTGGAAGTAGTCATATGCCTTGCGGACTTCCGACACGCTAAACAGCGGTAGACACGGATTGAAGACGAAAATGTAGTCACTCGGGATATGCAGATAGTGGGCGAAGGAAACCTCAATCGGGTTAGTGCCCGCCACCACCGACGCCGGGTCGCGCTGCAAGACCTCGACATTCTGGTACCCCTCCGCCAACTCAAGCAGCGGACGCTCCGCCGCGGCGAGATATCGATGCTCGAAGAAATCCATTCGGTCTAGCTTGGACAGCGCTATCTCTATGAGGGTCGAGCCTCCAAACGGCCGAATGAGCTTTCGCGGCACTCGAGTTGAAGTGAGCCGAGCGTTGCAGACCACTGATATCGACTTCATGCGCACGAATACTTGACTAGGGAAGGTCCGACCGCGCTGGAACCGGACTTGTGGCCTTAGAGATCTGGATGGGCCTGGGAAGACGGAATTCTTCCCTGCGACAGGAACACCCGGCGGAACCCGCTACTTTAAACGAATGAAGATGTATCGGAGGTCTATTGAGGTCAACGTCTTATGAGCGTTTCGGTCGAGCGATTCGCCTGACCTCAAGAGGTTCCTGCCCATGGATTCAGCCTTCCAAGTCCAGAACGTTCGGTCGATCTTGATCGCTATCCGACTTGACCAGGTAGAGCTCGGGGGCTTCCACCAATGGGCCATAGGCGAGCTCGAGCCTCCGCGAGGTCCACAGAGCACCCTTTATCGGAACATGGCCGGATTCGAAGGGCTGGAATAGGGAGGGAAATCCGGGCCAGTCGCCGTCTGAGCCCGTTCGGCGAAGGCCGTTCCTTTCCAGGATCTCCCCGATCTCTCGATGGGTGCTATGGACGTCTAGGAAGAGGGCTCCGTGCTGGCGAGCCTCGTCGATCGCGGCCGTCAGGAGAGATTGCACGGCCTGGGGTCTCCCCAATATCTCCACAACTCGGACGACCCTCTCCCGTCGACCCAGGATGGGCTCGACACGATAAACGAGAAGGCCCAGGGGGAGCCGTGACCCAGAGTCCACAGCCACACGGAGCTCGTAGCGGAAGGTAGGATGCTCAACGTATCGCCATTGAAGGTCCGCGGCGGCTTTGCTGGGACCATAACAACAGACGGCGAGCTCTCTCCGCCACAGCTCCTCCCAGGCCACGGCGGAAGAGCGGTCCCAGGGGCAGACCTCGATGGTGGAAGAGGTTTCGGGTCGGGGACCCCCCGCCCCGTCGAATTTGTGACGCTCGATCCAGATCGCTCGATCGAGATCACTGGGATCGAGCTCCGCCAGAAGGCACAGTGTGGCCTCCCCGTCGAGCACGGCGACCCATCGAGGAAGCTCCTGGAGAGGACGGAAACGCATCGCCCGATAGATCCTGGCCGCGGTATCGTTGAGTCCCAAAGCGAAAATCGCTTCGAAGCCTCGATCTCTTACGGCCCACAGCAAGCCCAGGCCCGCCCCGGAGCTTCGCGCTTCCTCGAGGCTATACCACTGACTCAACCAAACTGCAGGAATGGACGCACCCTTCAGATTCAGCTCGAAGCCGATGAGACCGAGCATGCCTACGAGCTTGCCATCAAGGCGGGCCAGCAGGACGGTGGGTCCCGGCCACTCTCCGCGTCCCATGCGCTCGGCCTGAAACTGCCATTGCAGAAGCTCCGAATCGTGCGCCAGGGGATGATCCGCCCTCCAATGAGCCTCGATGAAGCCCATCAGCTCGGCCACCTCTTCGGGACGGCAGGCTTGAATCTCCACGGCCGACGTCACGACCTGGGGACTTCCTCTTCAGGAGAGGTCACTCCCGGTCGCCTCCTCCAGCCTCGACCAGACATATTCGATCAGCGTATTCACGTTACGAAATGGACTGTGATTCATGGACATGGCCCTCTCATCGGCGAGGATGAGCGCATAGTCGTGTTCTTCATGAAGACGTTGTTCCAGGTCAACGATGAGATTCACGAGACCCAGAGAATCGAGCACCCCCCCGGACCCGATGAGCCCCGTCTGTTCCTCGATTCGGCCGTCAGACTCCAGACCGGACTCCTCCAGAAGGTCTTTCAAGGCCTCTTGGACCAGTTTCGCTACGTCCTTTCGTCTGAGCCCCTGCTTATCGCTCATGGATCCATTTCCTCTCTCGGCCTCGCGACCTGGCCGCAAAGAGCCCATGTTGGGAACACCTCGGCCGGAGATCGCACACTCCGCACGTTCTGAGTCCCTGGCAGTTAACAATTCGGTCCGCCGAACTCGAAAGCCCGATCATGGACCTGCCTCGAACGCAGGTTAATGGCTCGGCCCGGCCCTGGGCAATGGGTTGGCCCGGGCCAAGTCGCCCGCCGCGACTCCACGCATACGTCTAGTACTGCGACGTCCCGCGTCAGGCCCGGGCCGTCGACTTTCGTAGCTTCTTGAAGCGCTCGCTGTGCTGGACCGAGTCGTCCGCCCGCACCCTCATCGGAATCTTGTATGGCTGCAGGTGCTTCGCGCAGTGCTGCTTGACTTGACGGGTCAATTCCGCGGGATCCTGCGGTTCGCGAAGCAGCATGCGCACGCAGACGATCTGACCGATGATCAGGTTCTCCTCTCCGAACACGGTGACTTCCGCGACGTTGGGCATTCCCTGGATGACGCTCTCGACCTCAGCGGGGAACACCTTCTGACCACCGACGTTGATCACCTCCGATTCTCGCCCTAGGAACCGTACGTACTCTCCGTCGACCTCTACGACGTCTCCCGTAACGAACCAACCGTCGTGAGTGAAGGGGCTCGGCGCGTTGAGATAGCCGAGCATTGCTGAATGGGCACGGATGTGGAGAATCCCCTCGACAACCCGGGTCTCGAAGCCCTCGCCGCCGACGCGAACCCAGAGTGAGTCGGATGACTTGGACTTGGAGCGCAGGACACCGAGCTCCGACAGACCGTAGGTCTGCTCCAGTCGGACCTCCGGAAAAGCCGCGCGGCACCGCTTGAGCGTCGATTCCGGCATCGGCTCCGTGCCGTAGCTGATGATCTTCAGGGAGCCGAGGTTGTACCTCGTGTGGGCCTCACTGAGGAGGATGAGGTTGAGAAACGTTGGCGAGGTGGGCAGAAGTTGGACTCCGTGCTCTTCGACTGCAGCCAGCACCTGATCCGGGGTTCTCGCGTCGACCGCCACCAGACATCCACCGTTGGAGAGGGCATAGAGCATGGTGTTCACGCCCCCGAGGTGGTCGTAGAGGAGGAAGGGAATGATACGAAGCTGGTGGCGGCGCACCATGAACTTGTCCAGCAACGGCACAACATCGTGGACCGCGGCCTTGGTCTTCCCGGTGGAGGCGGAGGAAAAGACGACGAGCCCGGGATGGCCACTGCTTCGAAGCTGTGAATAGAAGGCGTGATCTGCCGATCCGCCGAGGTTGTCGATCTGGACCTGATCGTCACCGCCGATTGAGCACGAGTATTCGACCTGGGCTACTTCGAGAAACTCGGACCTCTGCGCGTGCACCGCTGCGCTCAGGGGCACCAGTATGCTCTGGTGTTCGACCAGCGCGAGGAAGAAAGCGACGGCGTTCGGCGAGTAGTCGGCCTCAATGGCAACGACGGCGCCAGAAGGAAGTGCGGCCTCATCCAGAGCGGCGCGCCAGGTGTCGATTCGTTCGATGAGCTCCAGGTACTTCGTCGTCCGGCCCCGCCAGACGATGAAGTCGTCGTCCTTGTGCTTCTCGAAGACGTCCAAGAGGAAGTCGAGGATCACGAAACGCCGCCGAGATAGAGGACCTGTCCCGTCACGAAGTCGCTTTCCTCTCGAATGAAGAAGTCGACGACATTCGTCAGATCTCTGACTTCGTTGTATCTCGGAATCGCCTGGCGACCGATCAGCGCAGCCATCTTCTCCTCGGGAACTCCCTTGATTAGGTCCGTCTTGAATGCACCCGGTCCCACCGCGTTCACCGTGATCCCGTAGGTTGCGAATTCTCTTGCAAGGATCTGCGTCAAGTTGACCACCGCGGCTTTTGACGCAGCGTAGATGGCTTCACCCTCCAAGCGAAAGGGCACGGCAAATGAGGAGAAATTGAGGATTCGCCCGGAGCCCGTCCTCTGCATCAACTTGGCCGCTTCCCGGCAGAAGAGGAAGACGCCGAGCACGTTGGTGTCGAGGATCTTGGAGATCATGGAGACGGGCGTCAGCAGTGCATGATTCATCGAGGCGACACCTGCGTTGTTGAGCAGCACGTCCAGTCTCGAGTATTGCTTGCGAATCTGCACGAACAGTTGCTTGACGGCATCTTCGTCGGCGACGTCCAAGCAGAAGTGCGCGTAGTTCTCCGCCTCCCAATCGGCTGCCCGTCGACTGCAGCCGATGACCTGGTAGCCGGTCCTGGCGTAGTGCTCCGCCAGGTGCCTTCCGATCCCCTTCCGGCTGCCGGTGATGAGCATGACCGGTTTGCTGCTCTGCAAGCTCAACCTCCCCGTCGCATCAGTAACAAGGGTTCAAAATAGATGGCTCACCGGGAGGTCCTTCAACCTTCTCCGAAGTAGTGAGAATAGCCAAGGCAAACACCCCGTCACGGCTTGGGATAAGGTGACGGGCAGAAACAAGTCGGTCAACCTGAGGTCTCAGCCGCCGCGCGAAGTCTTTAATCGGGATGGTCCTAAAGGATCATCGCACCTATACTGAGGCCCGTAATTAAAGAGCGGTAGAGGCATGGGTGGTCCGCGGGGCGATGGAGGCCGCATGATCCAGTCTGTGGGGAGCGTGTTCGGCGCCGCGGAGTACGTCCTGCTGGGATGCGCGTTCCTGGTCTCATTGCTGGGAACCAAGCTCGTGTACCGCTACGCGCTTCGCAGGGGGATCCTCGATGTTCCCAACGAGCGGAGCCTGCACGAGTCTCCTCTGCCCAGCGGCGGGGGAATGCCGCTGGCGCTGGTTTGGGGGGGGACTCTGGTCTGGCTCGCTGCCACCGCCGAGCTTGCCCCCACGGAAGTGCTCGCTTTGGCCGCGGCACTTCCCATCGCGTTGATGGGGTGGGTGGATGACCGTCGTAACCTGTCCCGGGCCTTTAGGTTTGGCACCCAGATCGTGTGTGCGACGTGGGCGGTCGTTTGGCTGCGTGGCATGCCAGACGTCCAGCTTGGAGCGAGTTCCCTGAACCTGGGAATCCTCGGCGGCGTCCTTTCGGTTGTCTTCCTCGTTTGGGTGACCAATCTCTACAACTTCATGGACGGCTCCGACGGCTTCGCCGGTACCCAGGGTGCGTTAGGCGGTGCCTTCGCGGCGGTCATTCTCTTCCTGAACGGGCTTGGCGGCCTCGGTCTCGCCGCGGCGGCGCTGTCCCTGGGCACCCTGGCTTTCCTGCGGTGGAACTGGCCGCCGGCGCAAATCTTCCTCGGAGATGTCGGCAGCAACCTCCTCGGATTCGCTTTCGGAGCCCTCGTACTGGCCGGTGAGCGGCGAGCGGGACTGGGTCTCCTACTGGTAATGCCGTTTCTCGTGTTTGGCGTGGATGCCAGTGTGACCCTTCTTCGTCGAGTGATGCAGGGCGAGAGGATCGTGGATGCCCACCGCACCCATGCCTACCAGCGGCTGATCGAGCGTGGGTGGTCGCACCGCACAGTTGCGATGGCTCTCGCGAGCATGGTCGCTGGGCTCGGTGCTCTCGCTGTATGGGCATCCCTCGATCGGGAGCGGATCCTCATCGCGTTCTCGGTGGCGACGTCCATTCTCGTGGTGGTAACCGTCTTGGTCCCTCACAAACCGGGACAGGGGGTGGGGGAGATCGTTCGAGAGTAGGGCGGACTCAGCGTGTCAGAATCACAAGCACCACCGTCGTGACCGATGTCAGGATCCCGACCAGATCCGTGATCAGCCCCACCGTGCCGAGTCCGGCCAACGGGTCCTTGACCGGTACGATCACCACGCTTCCCGGTCCAGGCTCCGGATAACTCGACCAGAACAGAAACTTGGACCGAGTCCGCGCCAGGCCGTTCGCGTACCGGACCGACACCCTGCCCTTGTCCGCGTCCCTTCGGTATCCGCCTGCGCCGGCCAGGTAGTAGTCGAAGCCTTCTCCCTCACGGTAGAGCACGGTCACGGGTGAGTTCACAGCGCCCGTGACCACCACGGTGGGGGAGTATTCGGGGATGTGCAGGGAATCCCCTGGCTGTAAGAGTATGTTGGCTTGGTCTGAAGGGTTTGCCAGAGCGGTGGGAAGATCAAGGTTGATGCGACCGAGAAGATCCTGTTGCCGAAAGAACCGTGCGCCTTCTGGGTACCCTGTGTCCAGCAAGCCGCTCGCCCGGCCTATGAGGTCGATTACGCGATCGCTCTTGGTCAGGAGGGTGTACTCGCCGGGAACCGACACCTCACCCGTGATCGTGACCGACTGAGGCATCTCGAATTCGGGCTGCCTCAGAATCAGAACCTGGTCGAACGGCTGAAGTATGAACTCGGGGCTGGACCCGGCTGGGGGGAAGGTCACTCCTGGAGGGCCCACGTACTGTCCGTCGGGTGCTCGCTGGCTCAGATAGCTGGAGTCCAACGGGACCAGCAACGCGTCGGAAAGCTCACCGAGCCCGCGCTGGTCGGGGAGGCGCGATACCTCCGCCTTGCGCAAGTCGGCCCCGACGGTGGGTCCCCGAGCCAGGAGCAACAGGTCGCGGATCGTCATGCCTTTTCGCCACGGGAGCGTATCGGGAGCAGCGACCATGCCGGTGATCGACACGTAATAGCTGTCTCGGAGCTCCAACACGGCATCGACGACGATGGAATCGCCGTCCTGCAATCCGATCGGGGGGACGATGACACCGCCAAGGTGCCCCCACTCGCTCGGATCCCTAGACGGGGTCAAGCCTATGTCGATGGCGGTGCGATCGTTCGATCCCGGTCCCCGGTCACTCGGGCGCACCACCCGATGGATCGTCACGCGCTGGCGGTTCGCCTCGGGCGCAAAGCCCCCGGATGCGTCAAGGACATCGATCAGATCGTCATCGAGGTCCAGCTCGTAATTGGCCGGTCGGACCACGGACCCGTACAACTTTACCTGTCGCCCTTTCAGCGGGACGAAGACCACGTCCCCCTGCCTCAGGATGACGTCTCCCGAAACGTCACCGTCGAGCAGATACGGGTAGAGGTCGAGGGAGACTTCGTCCCCGCTGCGCCTCTGGACCTTGATCCCGCGCAGGCTACCCAACTCCGTGGGACCGCCCGCGGCGTAGAGCGCGTTCGTCACCGTAGCCACAGATGCCAGTTGATACGCGCCGGCCTGGGCTATCTCACCCGTGACGTAGATCTGAATCGTGCGAAGTTGGGTGATCGATACGTCGACAGACGTCGTGCCGCGGGGGATCCCCGAATACGAGTCGGCTAGCCGGTTGGAAAGCAGAAGCCTGAGGCCCGCCATCGTAAGATTCGCCACGGAGATCCGGCCGACGTTGGGTACGACCACGAACCCCTCTCGCGTCACAACCAACTCGTGAGCCAGCTCGACCTCACCCGTGAGGATCAGGACGAGTTCGTCCCCAGGTCCGATCATGTAGTCGTCAGGCGCTGGGCCGGAGAGAAGGGGTTGGAACTGGGTACTCGTCCGGGTGAAGACGTCGAGGCCGAAGGTGGGGAGGCCGTTGACCAGAGTCTGCTGCCGATCCGTGCCCGATTCCATGCCGTCGCTG
Organism: Longimicrobiales bacterium; assembly: GCA_965248195.1. Taxonomy (GTDB): domain Bacteria; phylum Gemmatimonadota; class Gemmatimonadetes; order Longimicrobiales; family Gaopeijiaceae; genus UBA822. The sequence continues at coordinate 976,066 of CBDFIQ010000002.1, forward strand.
ACTGGCACGCGCTCCAGTCCGTCTGCGTCCGCAACTGCGATTCCCACCGCTTCCAGAGCTCTCAGGGCGTCGTTGTCGTACGCGGGGGGCGCGGTGGTCGGCTCGCCAGAGAGAAACTGGTCCAGCGCGTCGGCGGGTAGGCCGGCCGCAGTGAGTCGGGCCCGGATCTCGGAGTCGCTGAGACCGGACTGGAGAAGGCGCTGGCGGACCTGATCCTCATTCTCTGGGTTCAGGATCTGAGCCGAAGCGCATAGTGCGGAAGCCAGTCCCACCGCAACGCACAGCACTGCCGCCCTGACGGACCGCCGCCCCACCCGGAGGAGGGGGCGAAAGCTGGGGCGAGTTGATTCTTTGAGGATGTTCCGAAGGAATCGCACGCGGTATTACTCCAAAGTAGTAAGTATAGCCAAGGCAAACACGCTTTCATGGCTTGGGATAAGGTGACGGGCAGAAACAAGCCGGTCAACAGCAGGGCTCACGCTGGTGACGCGACTCCGGGGTCGTCGATCTCATCCGGAGCTGATGGTCCTGGGCGTTGACCGAGGTCGTCAAGCTCGGGCGAACCAGATCGACTGTGAAGCGCCAGTCGCTCGAGAGGCCGAAATCGTAGTGCTCTGCTTTCCGTCACCAAGTTCGGCCGGGGCCGGCGGGCATGCCCAATGACTGCTCTCGCTGCGACGTCAAACGGAGCGCGGGCTGTATCGGCAGACCTGCCCTACTCGAGAATACCTGTGGATGACTCTACACTTCCGAGCGGTAGGCTTCCTCGTACCCATAGCGGATGATCCCCGCGTACTCGAGTCGGAGCATCCTCTCCTTCAGCTCAGGGTCCCACGCGATGGGCTCAGAGGGCGCTGCGCTTACACCGACGCTGCGGTAGTTTCGAACGAAGTCCTCGTCGAAATCGAGCTCCATCGTCTTCAGAGCCTGGATCAGGTCCTCCGCTAGGCTCTCCTGGCGACCCACGAAGTCCATCTGGGGGCGGGTGTACCAGCCGTACATCTCGGTGACGAACCCTGGCCGCACGGCCGCGACGTTTCGGACGAATCCGGTAAACGTCTCGCTTCCGAGGCCGTTGAGCATGGCGTTCGGGTGCCAATGGTATAGACTCTCCGCGTCCCCAAAACGCCTCCATCGCCTACTGGGTTGCGACATGTACTTGAACCACGACTCGTACCAGGAGAGGGGATCTCGGACGAAGCAGAACATGAACGGCTTCGTCCGACCCAGAGAGAGGAGGTCCGGATCAAGGATCCACCTCAGTAGCTCACGCCTGGATCGCACCGGCCGGTAGAACAGGTGGTCGACGTCCGCGTGCTTCGGCGGCCGTCGCCGTTGGACGAGTCCCAACTCGTTCAACACGGTTGTGACCCAGTTGCCCCCGGTCTTGGGGACATGGAGGAAGACCGCATCGTTCCTAAGGACCAGCGCCATGCAAGCAACCCCTTTCCACGAAACCGCACGAAGAGATACCCAGGAAACAAGGGAAAGGCAACCGTCTTCTTCGAAGCCCCCCCATCGGCCTGATCTCGGAAGCGGAGCCCACTCGCTGGTGAGCCACGACCGAAATCGAGCGATCGTACCGCCATCGCATCCAACCGAGAAGGAATCGCACGTGGTATTACCCCAAAGTAGTAAGGTTAGCCACGGCAAACACCCTTTCATGGCTTGGATAAGGTGACGGGTAGAAACAAGCCGATCAACAGGAGGGCTCACGCCGGTGACGCGACTCCGGGGTCGTCTATCTTCATCCGGAGCTGATGGTCCTGGGCGTTGACCGAAGTCGTCAAGCTCGGGTGAACCAGATCGAACGTGAAGCGCACGCCGCTCGAGAGGCCGAGGTCGTAGTGCTCTGCCCAGGGGTGATCCGTGGGTTGTGCCAAGAGCCGGTCGATTTCTTTCGGTGAAAAACTTCGGATGGACCAAGGATAAAACGCTGCCTTGCCGTCGATTTGAAGCAGCCGGATGTAAGTCTCCAAGTCGCTTCCGCGAAGATCTCGCTGCGGCCGATCGTCTGGGCGTGCGACTGGCTGGCAGCCGCCATACTCACGCCGAGCAAGCTCAGAATCAGACGCGAGGGCGCCGAAGGGTTCACGAAGTGGCCTCGGTGCAAGTATCATGGAGAATCGAATCGTAACAATCTAGGACTTCCTTCGTTGATTTGGCGAAGCATATGGTCGAGCTGGTGCACTATCACTACACTGTCGGCGGTGATGAACTCTGCTTTTGGCTTGGCTCCGGCGCCCGAATCGAAAAATTCGAGGTTCACGTCTAACTTCATTAATTCGCGAAGTGGGGTAGGATCAAAGGGTGTGTAAAGAGCGAGGCGACGTACCCTACCTCATCGCGGTCGGTCGGATCGGGGGGGCATTAACACGTGGATTCGGAAGTGACTCAGGTGTATGCGGATCGGGTGCCGTACGATGACGGGATTTCGCTTCTGGAGGTCGCGAGTTTCGTTCTTCGCCGACGGCGCCTGATACTCGTCTCGACGTTTGCGGGTGCGCTGCTTGCACTCGTGGTTACGCTCATGTGGCCGCTGAAGTACACGGCAACCGCTTCCTTTCTACCCCACGGAGGAGACCAAGAGGGACTCTCCGGAGTGTCTGGCTTGGCCCAACAGTTCGGATTTTCGATTCCTAGGTTGGGCAATGCTGAGCGATCCCCGGAGTTCTATCAGGACCTTCTTCAGTCGAGGGAGATCCTGGCTGGCCTGGTCAGGCTGGGTGTGGAGGTGGTCACGGCCACCGGTGTGACTAACGTGGATCTTGCCGAGCACTTGCGAGCTCTTCCTGAGGAATACGTCGGGATTCCGCAAGCTCGCGCTCGATGAGCTGCCCAAGCGTTTTCGGCGACAGTTGGCCCGCAAGGCGGCACATCTTGCGGAGGGCATCACCGCGGAGCACTTCCGGGTCATGGACTTCTATTTCGAGGGGGACGACCGCTCCTTCCACGTGCTCAGCGCGGTGTCTCCGGGCTTCACATGTACATTCGCCTTCAGTTCGTTTCTGATCGATGAGATTCAGCAGCGGGCTGCGTAGCCAATGCCGATTTCAGCCTCGTGACCGGCGGCGCCAGCTTCATCGGCTCGCACATCGTCGAGCGGCTCCAAGGTAACGCCAAGACAGTGCTTATTGTGGACGATCTTTCCACGGCCTGATAGGACAACCTCGGCGCCCTGCGGGATCACGCCAACTTACACCTCTTCGTCGATTCGAGCCTGAGCTGGCCGATGATGAACGACGCGGTGGAGCAGGTCGATCAGGTCATCCATCTGACGGCGGCGGTAGGCGTGAAGAGGATCATCGACGAGCCCGCTGAGGACACGACGAACGTTGCGGGGCGCGGAAATTATCCTCGACTGCTGCCACCAGCACGCGAGGCCGCTCCAGACGGCGTCCAAGTCCGAGAGATCTACGGCAAAGCCGGCGTGGCGCTTCACAAAGAGCACGACCGCATCATGGAAGGCAGCACGCACCGTGGTTGGGCCTCTGCTTGCGGGAAGGCCCTTGACGAGTTCCTGGTGCAGGCGTATCACGGAGGCAAAGGGCTTCCTGTGGTGATCGGGCGCCTCCTCAACACGGTTGGGCGCCGCCAAAGTTGCGCTGTAGGAGCGTGGCCGGAGGGGTCTGCGACTGCCGACCCCTAATAATCAAGGTTGCAGAGAAGCTGTGCCGAACCTAGGATACACGTTGATCAAACCATATGATCCCGAGTCCGACAACTATGGGCGTTGCTTCCACACCGACGCGAAATGTAGACGTCGGCTGGACCAACGGTGATGGTCTTGAGTCTCTAGGCTACGATCCTTCCCCGATGCATGGTAAACATTTGCCGCGAATGAACTCAAGAGTTACCCTGAATCACCCCGGGTTCATCGGAGACTGTTTGACTTGAGTGTCAGAGGCTCACCTGGAGCGTCCTGACGCGAATAATACAACTCTTCGTACTCGGCCGGCGGGATATGGCCGTGGGGCTCGAAGAGGCGATGGTGATTGAACCACCAGACCCATTCGAGGGTGGCGAGCTCGATGTCTTCGAGGGTGCGCCACGGACCGCGTGGACGAATGAGCTCGGTCTTGTAGAGTCCGATGATCGTCTCGGCCAGGGCGTTGTCATACGAATCCCCCCGGCTGCCTACGGACGGCTCGATGCCTGCCAACGCCAGGCGCTCGGTGTAGCGGATAGACAGGTACTGCCCCCTGCGGTCGCTGTGATGCACCAGGCGCTTGTCTGCGTCGTCCTCGCGTTCACAGATCGCCTGCTCGAGAGCGTCGAGCGCTAAGTCACTGCGTAATGAGTTCGAGACCCGCCATCCGACGATGCGACGGCTGAACGCATCGATCACGAACGCCACGAAGACAAACGCATGGCCCGTCCGCACGTACGTGAGGTCCGAGACCCACAGCTCGTTGGGACGTGCCGCGCTGAAGTCTCGGTTCACGAGGTCCAGCGGGCGCTCGTCGCCCTCCGCCGTGTGCGTTGTCACCTTGAAGCGCCGCCCTCGCGTAACCCCACAAAGCTCCAGTTCCTTCATGAGCCGAGCCACCGTGCATCGAGCCACGGTGATGCCTTCCCGGTTCAGCTGCTTCCACACCTTCTTCGCCCCGTAGACCTGGAAGTTCTGCATCCACACTCGACGGATCTCCGGCTTCAGCATCTCGTCGCGCTGAGCCCGGACCGATCGTAGCGTCGGATCTGCCTGCATCGCCTTGTGCGTGTAGTAGGTCGACGGAGCGATCGGCAGTACCTCGCAGATCGGCTCGACTCCGTACGTGGGCCGGTAATCGTCGATGAAGGCCACCATCACCGAACTCGGCGGTCGAGCTCCGCCTGTGCGAAATACGCCGATGCCTTACGCAGAATCTCGTTCGCCCGCTTCAGCTCACGATTCTCACGCTCCAGCACCTTCAGTCGCTCACGCTCTTCTGTCTTGAGACCGGGCCGTTGCCCCGTGTCTCGCTCCGCTCGTCGAACCCATTTACGTAGCGTCTCCGCCGTGCACCCGATCTTCTCCGAGATCGAGCAGATCGCCGCCCACTGTGAGCTGTACTCAGGCTCGTGCTCGAAAACCATCCGAACGGCTCGCTCCCGTACCTCTGGGGAGTACTGTCCTTTCCTTTTCATGACTCCATCCTCTCAACTGATGGAGTCTCCGGCAAACCCGGGGTGATTCAACGAGGCTAGCAACCTTGCGGTACGGTGCCTATCTTCGCCACGAGATTCGCTTCGTTGAGGGCTGAGGGGCTCGACTCACAACTCGACAAGCGATCATTCGATGATGAACCATATGAGACTAGACTTGCAAAAGATCTTTCTGCTATTGGCGCTCCAAATGTTGCTGAGCGTTTCACCGGCCCCCACCCACGCCCAAACCCCCGCCCAACAAGAACTCCAACGCCTCACCGGCCAGCAGGTCTCCGAAGAGGAAATCCTCAACCGTCTTGCCCAATCAGGACTCTCTCGCGCCGAAGTGAGGTCGCAGCTGACTTCCATGGGCCTCAACCCGTCTATCGCCGATGCGTACTTCGATCGACTCGAGGGTGCGGCCGACGACCCCCTGCAGCAGAACGCGGACTTCCTCCAGGCGCTCGCCCAGATGGGTCTCTTCAACGAACTCATTGGTTTTGAGCTTGGTGACACGATCGACTTTGCAAGGGATAGCTTGGCCCGCGCGGTCGAGGCCATACCGACCTCGGTCCTGCCGGTCTTCGGGCGAAGCGTCTTCGCCGGTGCCACCACTGAATTCCAGCCCGTGGTGACCGGGCCCGTGGATCCGGACTATCCGCTGGGGCCGGGAGACCAGCTGCAACTCATCCTTACGGGTGACGTCGAACTGGCCTTACCGCTGGACGTGACGCGAGAGGGCTTCATCGTGATTCCCGATGTCGGGCAGATCTTCGTTAACGGTCTGACCCTCGGAGACCTGACCGATCGACTCTATGCGAGGCTTGGCGCCGTGTATTCAGGCGTCCGAAGGGGGGCTGATGCGACGACGACTTTCCACGTCGCACTCGGCCGACTGAGAAGCAACCAAGTGTTTCTCGTAGGTGACGTGTCGCTCCCCGGGGCGTATCAGGTGAGCTCGGTGGCCACCGTGTTCAACGCTCTCTACAGCGCGGGTGGCCCGGGCGAGCAAGGATCGATGCGGTCGATTGAGGTCCGACGCGGGGGGCGGCTCGTGGACGAGGTGGATCTCTACGACTACCTCATTCGGGGTGACGCCTCGGACGACATCCGGCTCGAGCAAGGCGACCGGCTTTTTGTGCCCGTGGTCGGACCCCAAGTCGCGATCGAAGGGTTGGTGCGTAGAGCTGCCATTTACGAACTCAGGCCGGGCGAACAACTGCGGGACTTGATCGCCTTCGCCGGGGGACCGCGGCCGGAGGCATATCTCCGCAGAATCCAAGTTGATCGTATTCTGCCGGCTTCGGAACGGACACCGGAACGGGAGCGGTTGCTCCTCGACGTGGATCTGGAGACGATGGCGGCCGACGAGGACTTCGAGCTTCTCGACGGGGACCGGGTCACGGTCTTGGGCATCGGAGACCGGCGAGACAATCAAGTGGTTGTTGAAGGGCATGTCGAGAAGCCTGGACTGTTCGAGCTGGCTCCGAACATGACGCTCGGCGACGTCATTACACGGGCGGGCTCCTGCCCGACGCTTTCAATGTGGTGGCACACCTGATTCGCTTGGAAGAGTCGGATAGCACGTACGTACTCGAGAGGGTCTCCTTGGACGCGGATGGCCAGCCGGTGCCGGACGTGGTGCTCCGCGAGATGGACCGGGTGGTTATCTACGGACGGTCCGAGCTGAGGACCGACGCATTTGTTTCTATCGGGGGTGAGATCAAGAACCCTGGCCGTTTCCCACTCAATGCTGGCATGACCGCTGAGGATCTCCTACTCGCCGCTGGAGGTTTTACGGAAACAGCGGATCCGCTTACGGCCCAACTCGTGCGTAGGCCGGGTGGCTTGCTGCTCACGGACACCGTGGCGATCAGTCAGGACATCGTATTCGACCCCTCCCTTCCGTCGGCGTTCGACCTGAGAGTCGACGGTGTGAGGCCGTGGGCCGGACCTGAGCTGGGCGAGCCGGCGAGGGAGGTCGAGCTCCGGGATGGAGACCGGGTCTTCGTCCGCCGACTCCAGGCGCTTCGGGATGAAGGCGATGTCATCCTTTCGGGCGAGGTGCTTTATCCCGGGCCTTATGCTCTCGAGCAGCGCGGTGAGACCGTTTCCAGCCTCGTCCGCCGGGCGGGGGGCCTGACCTCGGACGCATTCTTGGAGGGCACCCGCTTGGTCCGTGACGGACTGCCCTTGGGCGTCGATCTCGACGGCGCCTTGAGCCGGTCGGGGGGAGTTGCAGACCTCCTCCTGCTCCCCGGGGACTCACTCGAGATCCCTCAATACGACGGGACGGTTCGCATCATCGGTGCCGTCGAGTTCCAGTCCCGGACTCGTTGGCGGGAGGGGATGAGCTTAGGGGACTACCTCGATCAAGCAGGCGGGGTGGTCGAGGATGGCGACCGAAATCGGACGGTGGTGACGTATGCCAACCAGGAGCGGCAGCGTGCCAGCAAGTTTCTGTTCTTCCGGAGTGACCCCAGAATCGAGCCCGGCAGCACGATCTCGGTGCCATTCAAGGAACAAAGGGAAGCGGGTGGGATCAGTGTAGATCTGCTCATAACCCGGGTACTGTCGCTCGCCACGATCCTCGTGGCGATCAAGCAACTCTGACGTCCGCTTCTTCCCGAAATTCTCGCCTCCAATGACACGGTGTTTCCCAACATTCCTGGGTAGCACTCGAACCGAAACATGACCCCGTATCGGCAAACGAGTGGGATCTTCGCGAGTCCCTCGGCTTTATCGACCAAGTCCGGGAGTGCCTGGGATATGACGTGACGGTGCCCCTCGTGGCAGACGCCGCCGATCGGCTTGAGCGCCCCGGCAGCCCCTCATGACCGTCCTCGTCACAGGCGGAGCCGGATTCATCGGCTCGCACCTCTGCGAACGGCTGCTCGAAGAGACACACGAAGTCGTCTCCCTCGACTGCTACGACGACTTCTACCATCCGGCCACGAAACGTGACAACCTGGCTCAGTGCCGTGACCACTCGCGATTCCAGGAGGTCGAGGGCGACATCCGAGACCGCTCCGTCCTCGACGTCCTACCCGAAGTGGAGACGATCGTGCACCTCGCGGCAAGGGCGGGCGTTCGGCCCTCGATCCAAAACCCCGTTCTCTACAACGATGTCAACGTGGGGGGGACCGTGTCGCTGCTCGAATTCGCTCGGGAGCGCAACATCCGCCGATTCATCTTCGCCTCCTCGTCGTCCGTCTACGGGAACAACGAGGCCGTGCCTTTCTCCGAGAGCGATCCGGTCGATCACCCTATATCGCCCTATGCCGCCACGAAGAAGGCGGGCGAGCTTCTTTGTCACACGTACCACCATTTGCACGCCATCGGCATGCTCTGTCTTCGCTTCTTCACGGTCTACGGTCCCCGGCAGAGGCCCGACTTGGCGATTCACAAGTTCACGCGCCTGATGCAGAGAGGTGAGGCCGTGCCGATGTTCGGGGATGGATCGACGGAGCGGGACTACACCTACGTGGACGACACGCTTGAGGGCGTCGTGGGGGCGATGCGCTTTTTGGATCAGCATCCCGACGCGTTTGAAATCGTGAACCTTGGAGAAAGCCGCACCGTCTCCCTGACCGAGATGATCGATACGGTCGCTCGGACCTTGGGAGTGACGCCCGAGATCGAACGTCTGCCGATGCAGCCGGGTGACGTGATCCGAACCTATGCGGACATCACCAAGGCCGCTCGCCTTTTCGGCTACGACCCCCAGACGGGCTTCGAGGAGGGCGTGGAGCGATTCGTGGAGTGGTTCAAGGACCATCCATCGTGAAATGAAGGGTCCGGTCCCCGCCCCCTCCCCTGAGTGCTGGGTGCCGGCCCATAGCGTGCCTTGCCTTTCCCACCCAGATTCCTGCCTCGACTCCACCAACACCCCTGGATCTTCATGCACATAGCAGTCATCGGCACCGGATACGTCGGCCTCGTCGCGGGCGCATGCCTGGCTGAGACCGGCAACGACGTGGTCTGTGCGGACATCGATTCGGACAAGATCGCGCTTCTCGACGGCGGCCATATTCCCATCTACGAGCCGGGCCTCGAGGCGTTGGTCGAACGGAACCTCCGCTCCGGTCGGCTACGTTTCACGACCGACATTCCCGAGGCGGTGCGGGCCTCCAGCGTGATCTTCATCGCGGTCGGGACACCTCCGGACGAGGACGGCTCCGCCGATCTCCAGCATGTGCTCGACGCTGCGAGGACCATCGGCGCTTCGATGGACGGCGAGCGGATCGTGATCACCAAGAGCACGGTTCCGGTGGGGACGGCGGACAAGGTGCGGGACACCATCGAATCCGAGACCGAGCATCCGGTCCACGTGTGCTCGAACCCGGAGTTCCTCAAGGAGGGAGCCGCCCTCGACGACTTCATGAAGCCCGACCGAGTGGTGCTGGGCGTGGACAGCGAGTACGCGGCGGATGTGATGCGTGACCTCTACGCCCCCTTCGTCGTGAGCGGGAACCAGATCATGATCATGGACATCGCCTCGGCGGAGATCACCAAATACGCCGCCAACGCGATGCTCGCGACCAGGATCAGCTTCATGAACGGCGTCGCGGGGCTCTGCGAGAAAACGGGAGCCGACATCAACATGGTGCGTCGCGGCATCGGCAGCGACGAGCGAATCGGGCGCACCTTTCTTTATCCGGGCGTCGGATACGGGGGATCCTGCTTTCCGAAGGACGTGAAGGCGCTCATCCGAACCATGGACGAGTTGGGTGCGGATCCTTCGATTCTCCGGGCGGTCGACGATCTGAACGACCGCCAGAAGCGATCGCTCCTCCGCGCATTGGTGACGCGGCTGGGAGAGGACCTGAGCGGCACGACGATCGCAGTCTGGGGGCTCGCGTTCAAGCCGAACACGGATGATATGCGCGAGGCGCCGAGCTTGGTCACGATCGAGGGGCTACTCGAGCGGGGCGCACGCGTGGTGGCCCACGATCCAGAGGCGATGGCGGAAGCAAAGCGCCGGTTCGGTGATCGCATCGAGTTGTGCGAAGACGATTATGCCGCTCTGGAGCGGGCGAGCGCCCTGGTCATCCACACCGAGTGGAACCCATACCGGCGTCCGGATTTCGATCGTATGAAGGCCGCCATGGCGCGGCCGCTCGTGTTCGACGGGCGCAACCTCTACGATCCCCAGCGTATGGCCGAGCTCGGCTTCGAGTATCATTCGGTGGGGCGGGCACCGGCGGGGGTCGGCTGAGCGCGGAGCAAAGGCAGAGCCGTCCCATCCGGACATCGTCTTGCCGCGAAGATTTCCTTATCCAGATCGTGGCCGAAGCCGTGTCGGGGAACGCCGGCAAGCTCGAGGCATTTCGCTCCGAGGTGGCCGCTGGCTTCCAGGACCTTCGCGAGCTGCTACGGGCTTCCCACCTGGAGCTGGACCGGCGGGTGACGCGCCTGGAGGAAGGATTGAGTTCCTGACGCTCCTCCGACGCAAGGCATCGGGACAGCAGCGTTACCCGGCGTTCCATCACGAGTCCCATCGCCCGCGGCGACAGCCTCCCGTTCAGGACGCTGAGGGTCCATGGCGTCCATTGGGTTCCGTCAGTGCGAGGGATGGCTATACTGGAGCACCTTACAGAGCAGAGGAGATCGTCTAGGATCGTGTTTACGGAGAACCGCTCCCAGCCCACGAGTTCACCCTTCAACGTCTGGGCCTACGGCCGAATCATGACCGTGAGTACATCCAGTCGTGCAAGCCGGTGCAAAGTTTTCGTCGAACGCTTCACTCCTGTGTGATCCTCGGGACTGGCTCTACGGCCGTTAGCTAATGAAGAAAGCACTCATCACGGGTATCACGGGGCAGGACGGTTCCTACCTGGCGGAGCTCTTACTTGAGAAAGGATATGAAGTCCACGGCATCATCCGCCGCGCTTCGCTTTTCAATACGGCCCGCATCGACCACCTGTACGCCGATCCCCACGAGTCCGGCGTCCGACTGAAACTCCATCATGGAGATCTTACGGACACCTCGGTGCTAAGGAGGGTCATCGAGTCCATCCAACCGGATGAGGTCTACCACCTTGGTGCTCAGTCACACGTTAAGGTGTCCTTCCAGGCCCCTCTCTACACGGGCGATGTGGTTGCCCTTGGCACGCTCCGGATCTTAGAGGCTGTGCGTGATTACTCCGATCGGACGGGCAACCCGGTAAGGATCTACAATGCCGGATCATCGGAGATGTTTGGTGCGTCTCCGCCACCCCAGAATGAGATGACTCCGTTTTATCCTCGAAGTCCTTATGCGGCCAGCAAAGTTGCCGGGCATCACTATGCGGTTAACTATCGTGAGGCTTACGGTATCTTTGCCACGAATGGGATTCTTTTCAATCACGAGTCTCCCAGGCGGGGGGAAACGTTCGTTACCCGGAAGATCACGAGAGCTGTGACCCGCATTCACCTCGGGCTTCAGAAAACACTGTATCTCGGGAATCTTGACGCGAAACGCGACTGGGGGTTTGCTGGTGATTACGTGAAGGCAATGTGGAAAATGCTCCAGCATGAAGAGCCCAAGGATTTTGTCGTTGCGACCGGGAACTCTTATTCGGTGAGAGATTTTGTCATAAGGTCGTTCGATAGCCTGGGTATGGACTGGGAGGAGTACGTTGAGATCGATCCTCGACACTTTCGGCCGACGGAGGTCGATCACCTTGAGGGGGACTTCACTCGGGCAAGAGAGGTCTTGGGTTGGGTCCCCGAGACCTCCTTTGATGAGTTGGTTGGGATGATGATAGAGTCGGACCTGGAACTCGCTAGCAGGGAGAAGGTGCTAATGGAGGCGGGGCATGAGGTTCCCCAGGTACGAGCAGACATGTGAACATCGACGATCCCGTCTTTGTGGCTGGCCACCGCGGCCTCGTCGGGTCGGCCATCGTCCGGAGGTTGAGGGAAGATGGATACGAGAATCTGATGCTTCGAACCCGTGACGAAGTAGACCTTCGACACGGCCCGAATGTCAGAGAGCTACTTGAGTCACAACGGCCCAAGTACGTGTTTCTGGCCGCCGCCCAGGTGGGGGGGATTCTGGCCAACGCCACCTACCCAGCTGATTTCATTCGCGACAACCTCCGCATACAGGTCTCGGTGATCGAAGCGGCGCGGGCGGTTGGCGTGAAGAAGCTGCTCTTTCTCGGTAGTTCCTGCATCTATCCGAAACAGGCGCGGCAGCCTATGGCCGAAACGGAGTTGTTGGCCGGATATCTAGAGCCAACTAATGATGCCTACGCGATCGCAAAGATTGCCGGCATAAAGATGGTCCAGGCCTACAACCAGCAGTACGGGACCGACTATATCTCCATCATGCCTGCTAATCTCTATGGGCCGGGCGACAATTTCGATCTGGAAACGAGCCACGTGTTGCCAGCGCTTATCCGCAAGGTGCACGAGGCTAAAATGGCGGGGCAGTTGGACGTCCAAGTCTGGGGCACAGGGAAACCGCGGCGCGAATTCCTCTTCGTTGACGATCTTGCCGAGGCGTGCCTTTTCCTAATGCGAAACTACTCTAGTTCCGAGATCATCAACGTCGGGGTTGGAGAGGAGATCAGCATCGCGGCCCTCGCGAGACTAGTGGCTGAGGTTATCGGGTACGAGGGGGACTTCACGTTTGACGCAAGCAAACCAGATGGGACTCTTCGGAAGCTACTTGATGTGTCTAGAATCCGGTCCCTGGGATGGAGAGCTTCGACAGGTCTGCGTCAGGGAATCGCCTCGACCTACGATTGGTACCTCCGTGAGGACATCCCTGCCTGAGGGTTGGGGTCAGGCAATGGAAGCAAAGCGCCGGTTCGGTGATCGCATCGAGTTGTGCGAAGACGATTATGCCGCTCTGGAGGGTGCGAGCGCCCTGGTCATCCACACCGAGTGGAACCCATACCGGCGTCCGGATTTCGATCGCATGAAGGCCGCGATGGCGCAGCCGCTCGTGTTCGACGGGCGAAACCTCTACGATCCGCGGCGTATGGCCGAGCTTGGTTTCGAGTATCATTCGGTGGGGCGGGCACCTGCGGGGGTCGGCTGAGGGCGGAGCAAGGGTAGAGCCGTCCCCTCCGGACATCGTCTTGCCGCGAAGATTTCCTTACCTTGGCGCAAGCGGGAGCGAACGCGTAGCATGGGGGGCATGAAGCCAGGATCTGGATCTCCGGATCAGGATCTCCGGATGACGAGCGTGGAGGAGCGTTTGGATCACCGAGAAGCCGACTGACGTGCGGCGCGTCCTGATCACCGGCGCCGCCGGCTTCCTTGGCTCTCATCTGGCCGACCGCTTCCTGACCGAAGGGTACGAGGTCATCGGCGTCGACAACTTCGTCACGGGATCCCGGCGAAACATCGCCGCCCTCCAGAAACGCGAAGGCTTTTCGTTTCTGCGCCACGATATCTCCACGCCGCTCTACGTGGGTGCAGAGTTGGACGGCGTCCTCCACTTCGCCTCTCCGGCGAGCCCGGTGGACTACCTGGAACTGTCGATCCAAACGCTGAAGGTCGGCAGCCTGGGCACGCACAACATGCTCGGGCTCGCTATGGCGAAGTCGGCGCGCTTCCTGCTGGCCTCGACGTCGGAGGTGTACGGGGATCCGGAGGTTCATCCGCAGACCGAGGACTACTGGGGGAACGTCAATCCGGTCGGGCTCCGGGGCGTGTACGACGAGGCCAAGCGCTTCGCCGAGGCGATGACGATGGCGTATCACCGCTACCACGGTGTGGATACGAGGATCGTGAGGATCTTCAATAGCATCCTTGCCGACGAAACCGTGATTCTCTTCAACGACGCCACGGCCCACATCGAAGCAGTGGAGGATTACTTCAAAGAGGCGTCCGGCAGTCCCCTGGTCGTGCGACGTCGTATGCGAGTTCCGGCGTTCAATCCGCAGACGCTTGAAATCGAGCTTCGAGAGGCCGACGCCCTCATCAAGCACCCCTCACTCGGCAAGGACGCATTTCGGATCGTCACACGGTACGGAAGACACATCCGCGTCACGGGGGACCACAGCCTCTTCCGGCGGGATTCTGATCATCTGCCCGAGGCCGTGCCGGTTCGAGACCTGAAGGTGGGCGACTACGTCGCCATTCCGGGGCGGCTCCCGGTTGTGGAGCGTGACGTCGAGTACGTCGATTTGGCCGAGCACCTGATCCGGAAGTCCGAGTCGGACGAGAGCCTTTGGGGCTATGCCCTCGTTTTTCCAGGTGTGAGGCCGGTGCTCGAGCGGTACAAGGAGGAGATCTTCGACTTTCTCTTGGAGAGCCCGCGTTTCGAAGGAAGCCGGAGTAAGCGCAACACGGTCGGCTGCGTGTGGCGGAGCCTTAAGAAGAAAGGGAAGATCCCACTTTCGGTGATGGCTCGCCTACATCGACGGTGCGGAGTCGCCTGGCCCCAGGACGCAGTGATCCAGCCTCATGTGGGAGGTGGAACCGCGATCCCATGCCGGATTCCGCTGACCGACGATCTCTTATGGCTCCTGGGGTTGTTTGTTGCCGAAGGCTGTCACGTCGATTCGAAGGGGACCTACCGCCTGCTCCTGTCGTCGGACGACGAGTTCTTGGATCGTGCCTGCCAGATCTTCAATTCCTGCTTTGGTGTGAATGCCCGCAAGCTCGAGGCGACGATGGAGCGGTGTCCTACTCTTTACGTGGACTCGAAGGCGATCTTCTGCCTCTTCGACCGGGTGTTTCAGGTTACGGGTGCCTCGAGCGCCATCCGAATCCCTCCATGGATTTTCCAGCTTCCGCTGTCCCGGCTGAAGCACTTTTTGGAGGGGTACAGGGAGGGCGACGGTACGCACACTGGCTATCCGGAGTGCCGCGAGCTCGCGTTCAACACGGTGAGCGACGGGCTCGCGACGGACCTGAGCTACCTTCTGCTACGCTTCGGAATCGTCGCATCGGTGGGGCGCTATGAGACGACGTTCAAGAAGCGATACGGTGACCGGAAATTCCCCTTTTGGAGGCTCACGGTCTGTGAGGTGTCGGACTTCGACATCCTCACCTGGGACCAGGGGGTAGAGCAGCGCCTGAACGCCACCCGGACAGGTGACCTGGTCTGGGCGAAAGTGCGTAAGATCGAGGCCGTAGAGGCGTCGGAGTACGTCTACGACTTCAGCGTGGAGGGCTATGAGAACTTCCTCGCCGGCAACGGGGTGTTTGCCCACAATACGTACGGACCTTCCATGCGCCCCGCCGACGGCCGGGTCGTCTCGAACTTCATCGTTCAGGCGCTCCGGAATGAGCCGCTCACGATCTACGGGGACGGCTCGCAGACGCGTTCTTTTTGTTACGTCGAGGATGAGGTGGACGGCATCTTTCGGCTGTTCCACTCTGACCGGATCGACCCGACCAACATAGGTAATCCGGACGAGTTCACGATCTCGAAATTGGCCGAGTTGGTGATCGCCGAGACGGGTTCACGCTCGGGGATCGAGTCGTTACCGCTCCCGGCGGACGATCCCCAGGTGCGCCAGCCCGACATTTCGGTGGCTCGTGAGATTCTCGGGTGGGAGCCCGTGACGACGCTCCAGGAGGGCCTGACGAAGACGATTCCCTACTTTCGCGAACTCGTGGAAACGGAGGACGCGCGAGCCCGGCCGCTGACCTCGGAATGATGGTACCGGCAGTCACCCCAGCGATCGAGGAGGAGCGATCCGCGCTTCCGGTCGTTCCCTCGGCTCGATACCTGGTCACCGGTGGCGCCGGCTTCATCGGGTCGAACCTGGTGGAAGCCCTCGTTCAGGAAGGGGCGAGCGTCCGCGTGCTCGATGATTTTTCGACGGGAACCGCGGAGAACCTGGACGGACTCCTCGGCGACATAGAGCTCGTCGAAGGATCGATCACCAATCCGGTCACGTGCGAATCCGCGTGCGAAGGGATCGACTTCGTGCTCCACCAGGCGGCGCTACCCTCGGTGCCACGAAGCGTGGCGAATCCTGAAGCTACGCACGAAGCGTGTGCGACGGGAACTCTGAACATGCTGGTCGCCGCCCGCGACGCGGGGGCGGGACGGTTCGTGTATGCGGGCTCGAGCTCCGCTTACGGAGACACGCCCACGCTCCCCAAGGTCGAGAGCATGCCGGCGCTTCCGCGCTCGCCCTATGCGGTCGCCAAGCTGGCCGGTGAGCATTACTGCAAAGCGTTCAGCCTGATCTACGGCTTCGAGGCCGTGGTACTGCGCTACTTCAACATCTTCGGCCCGCGCCAGGACCCGGCGTCCCAGTATTCTGCGGTGATTCCGCTCTTCATCACGAAGGCGCTCGGGGGGGAAGCCCCGACCATCGACGGAGATGGCGAGCAGACGCGGGACTTCACCCACGTGGAGAATGCCGTCCGGGCGAACCTGCTGGCGTGTACGGCCGATGCGGCCGCGGTGTCCGGGGAGATGTTCAACGTGGGATGCGGGGAGCGTATTTCGGTCAATCGGTTGTGGGAAGCGATTCAGAGGGCCACCGGGGCCCGGGTAGAGGCGCTCCATGGGCAGGAAAGGGAAGGGGACGTGCGCGATTCTCTCGCCTCCCTGGGCAAGATCCAGCGCCACATGGGTTATGAAGTGACGGTGCCCTTGGCCGAAGGGATCCGCGGGACCGTCGAATGGCTGAAGGGGTCGTAGGGACCCCCCAAGCCGTCAAGGCAGCGGCGTTTTACCCGCCTATCGTAAAGAGGAAACCGCCCTTGAAGATCAACGATTCGGTGCCATCGGAGAAATTCAGAACGGCCTCCAAAAACGGCCGCCCCTGACCACTGGGGTTGAACGTCATTCCGCCCTTCACATTGAGGCCGGCGTCCGACACCGCGTCGAACCCTTCCGTAGAAGCTCTCGCCCACGAGATGCCACCTCCGATATAGGGCTCCACCGATTCGGCCTCCAACTGGTACTGCACGTCGAGGTTCAGGACGAGGAACGATCTGTTCAGCCCGCTCCCGGTGTCGTCTATACCAGGATAGAACTCAAATCCCGGGTTCAGCGTGACGGGAGACGACCCAAGGTGGATCCGCGACATGGCGCCGAGAAGGAGTTCGTCGTTCTGGAGGTTCACCCCGAGATACGGGCCCAACTCCCACGGGGCCTGGGCCTGCACCGGCGGAGCCGCGACGAGCGCGACCAGGAATAGTGCACAAAAGGCGGTACGGAGGGTCTTCATGCGGCGATCCTCGAGGTTCGGGAAGTTGCTGTGCTACTCCCTTGTCTAATTGCGTTTTGGGAGCGGTCAAGTCCCGATTTGTGTGTAAAAGCGGAGGAAGCTCCTCGCCTTCGGCTAGGCTGCTTGGGCGACCTCCTGTTTCTGGAGGAGTGAGAGGTCGAGGTAACGCCGGTCGCCCCAGACGTGTGTGGTCCTGAGTGCGACGGCCGTGATGAGCCTGAGGGCGCTGGCCCGGTCCGGGAAGGCGCCGGCGGCCTTGATCCTGCGTTTGATCTCGCCGTGCAGCCGCTCGAGGCTGTTGGTGGTACGCAGCCGGGGCCAGTGCGCCTCGGGGAACGCGTAGAACTGCGTCGCTGCCCCGAAGCCCCGCTCCAGGACCTCCACGGCCTCGGGCAGCTCCTTCTTCCAGCGTGCGCCGAACTCGCCCAGGAGCTTCTTCGCCTCGGCGAGTCCGGATGTCTGGAAGATCACCGAGACCTCACGCGCCACGCGCTTGCGTAGGCGGTGGGGGACCCTCGCCCCCACATTACGCTGCAGATGGACCGTACACCTCTGACGGCGTGCCTCGGGCAGGAAGCGGCGGACCGCAGCTGCCAGGCCTGCGTGCTCATCGGCGATCACGAGCTCGACACCGCCGAGGCCGCGGTCCTGGAGTTGCTCGAGGAGCTCCGACCAGCTCTGCTGCGACTCCTCAGCGCCCAGCGTGACGGCCAGGAGCCGTCGGTGACCCTCAGGGCCCACTGCATACGCCACGAGCGCACTCACGTTCTCGACTTTGCGGGCCCAGCGGGCGTCCAAGAACGTGGCGTCCAGGTACAGATAGGGGTGAGGCCCCTCGATCGGCGCACGGCGCAGCCCTTCCACGGCCTCGTCGAGCCGTTTTGCCACACGACTCACCGTCGAGCGCCCAACACGCTCGCCCATCAGCGCCTCGGTGACGTCGCCCATCTTGCGCTGTGACACGCCGCTCACATACGCCTCGACCATCATCTCGTCGAGCTCGGGGCTCCTGCGCTGGTAGCGGCCGATCACGTCGGCCGGCGAACCGTTGTCCCGGCTCCGGGGCATGGCGACCTCGATCTGCCCCAGGCTCGTCAGCAGCCGCCTCAGGTATGTGCCGTTCCTATGGTCCTTCCGGCTTCCCACCCGCTCGAAGCGGCGTGCACCTACCATGGCCTTCAGCTCCTCTTCCAGCACCATCTCGAGCGTCAGCCGGATCGCGCCTTGAAACAGCTCGCGCAAATCATCGCGTAGCTCGTCTTGCGTGGCCCGACCGATCTCCACAATCTCTTGCATCGGAAGCTCCTCTCCGGTTCCGAGCCTGCTCTGCAGACCCGGACTCCCGGGTTCATGTGACAGTGAACAACAACAGAGGAGCTTCCGTTTTTCTTTCCCTCCTGTCCAGCTTATCCGCTTTTACACAAATCTAGGGACACTACCTTGGGAGCGTGTCAACAATCATGGAATAGCTCCCTCAGCACGTACCCACTTTCGGTCCCCACGGATCCCGGCTCAAGTTTTGCGGTACATTGCTCTCATGAACTACCGAACCGGCGCCAAATGTTTATCACCCACGAGCCTCGTCCTCGGCTGCGTGATCATCGCCTCGACGCTGCTCAGCGCCTGCGCTGCGGGTAGTGGAGACGAGTCCTCCATACTCCGGGGCGACGAAGCCTCCGCGCGGGGTGACCTGGACGCGGCCCTGGCCGAGTACAGGCTCGCGGTGCGGCGGGGCTCAGACGACGCCCCGGCGCTGGCTCGTGTGGCGCATACGTATGCGGAGATGGGGCGTATCGACGAAGCCGGCGATTTCTATCATCAGGCCGTGGAAGAAGATCCGGGCTTCGCGGACCAGGCGGTTTCCGACATGGTACGTTTAGCCCGTGCCGCCCGGGACCGAGACGACCTCTTCGGGCTCGCGTCCGCGATGGAAACCGCGATGTCGTTCCGACCGGGCATCACGATGCAAGACATGGCCTTGCCTCTCGCACGCCACTACTTCAGGAGCGGCGAGTACGCCACGGCGCTCCCCTACTATCAGTCCTCGATCGCGGGCATGGAGGGGGACACCATCCCCGACGTGGTGTTCGAGGCGGCCTCCGCCTATGACGAGGTCGGGGATTGTCGGCGGGCGCTCCTCTACTACGAGGAATACCGGACGCTGATCCGGCGCTATCAGCGTGGTGAGGTCGATTGGAAGATCGGCAGTTGCTCGCTTCGCCTGGCGCAGGAACTGCGATCCGTCGGTGGGGACGAAGAGGCGTTGGCCCACATCGAGCGCACGATCACACTGGGCGAGCCCCGGAGCCTGCAGGCGGTGGCGTACTTCGAGATCGGCGAGATCCTCTCCGACCTGGGCCGGTGCGAGGACGCCATGGATGCGTTCCTCCAAGTCCGTCGTGCGGACCAGACGGGCACGAGCCCCCTGGTAGATCGGGCCCAATGGCGGTACGACGAGCTCCGGTTCGTCGGGCCCACGGGTGGCGGACTCGGTGCAGGCTGTTAGCGCGTGAGTCCCCGAAGGAAAAACACCGACGAGGGCTACGAGCGCCCTACAACGGGCCCCGGATCCCAAGCCCTGCACCCGTCGGTGCGGCAAGCGATCGCCTTCGGTAATGCAGCCTGGGACCAGGACGACTTCGCGGCTGCCTACCAGCACTTTCGCACGATCCTCCGGGACCATCCCAACTACGCCGACATACACAATCGGGCGGGGCTTTGCTTGGCCATGATGGGGGATCCAGAGGGTGCGCTCGAAGAGTTCGATGAGGCTCTGAAAATCAACGATTGCTTCTCCGAAGCCCTCCTGAACCGCGCCATCGTTCTCAACGACCTGAGCCGCTTCGATGAGGCCTCCGAGTGCTTCCATCGCGCCAGCGGCTTGGATCTCCGCGATGCCCGTGCGTTCCCATCCCACATGGGGAATCAACTCGCGAATGCGCACGCCAGAACCGGCGACCTCTACTTGGCGGCGGATCGGCCGGAAGAGGCGGCTGCCGAATACGCGGCCGCCGTCGAGGTCCGGCCCGGCTTCCTGGATCTTCAGTTCAAGCTCGCCGAGGCGTATATGGACCTCGAAATGCTGGGCGAGGCTCGCGAGCACCTGGAGGAAATCCTGGTGAGGAATTCCGAATTCGCCGGCGCTCGCGTGCGATTGGGAGCCCTGCTCCTTCGGATGGGAGACAGGGTTGGAGCACGGCGGGAATGGGAACGCTGTGCCGAACAGAATCCCGACGACCGCCGCATTCAAGCCTACCTCGCTGCTCTGGATTAGTAAGAACGCAGCCTTCCTCGGCCCATGGCCATCCCTCGGCGTTCCGACGAGCATCAGGGCCGTTTTTCACGAACCTGACCACGTTGGCGGTGTAAGCCAGACCCATGAACGACGTTCGACGTGCGCTTATACTTTGTCTGGCCTCCTCCCTCTCCTTCGCCGCCTGCGGGGGAGCTCTGCCATTCCCCGGTCTCACGGCCGAGGAGGTCTTTGCTTTGGGGCTCCAGGCGAGGGAGCAAGAGAACTGGGCGGATGCGGCCGAGGCTTTCGAATACGTCCTCTTTTCACCGGGGTTCAACCGCGCCGCCGAGGCGCGGCTCCTACTTGCCGAAGTGCAGTATTCGAACGGGCGCTATGTCGAATCCCGGAGCGAGTATCAGCGGGTGATCGACCGTTGGCCGGCCGACACCGTGGCGGTTCGAGCGGCGCTCGGGGTTTGCCGCTCACTCGCGAACCTGTCACCCATTACGCAGAGGGACCAAGCCTTCACCCGACAGGCCAGGCTCGCGTGCCGGCAGGTGGCGGGGGATTTCGCCGGGACGGTGATGGGACTCGAGGCCGGGCGGCTGGCAGACGAGATGACGATCAAGCTTGCCGAGCGGGATTACGACACGGGCCGCCACTACCTCAGGCGAGGTCTCTTGGACTCGGCGCTGCTCTACTTCGAAGAAGTGGCTTCTGAGTATCCGGAGACCGAATGGGCCCCCTGGGCACTCTATCGAATGATCGACGCCTTCGGCCGGATCGGGTACCAAAGGGACGTCGAGGCGACGCGGGACCTGCTGCTCGACGCTTACCCGGATTCGGAGCCGGCCCAGCTGCTGCTCGAAGATGGCGGCGCCTAGTCCGGAGATCCCTGAGAACCGCCCCGTCCGGCTCGGCGTGTTCGGGGGCACCTTCGATCCCCCTCATGTCGGCCACGTCGCAATAGCCCGGCAGCTTCGGGAGTCCGGGGCGCTTGACGAGATTCTCTGGATCCCAGCGAGATTTCCGCCGCATAAACCTGTGAACCCGCTCACATCCCCCGAGCGCAGAATCGAAATGGTGCGTGCCGCGACCCACGGGGTTGCACTACAGAGTGTCAGCGATATCGAGCTCTTGAGGGAGGGACCGTCCTACACGGTAGATACGTTGAGGGCGCTCCGCTCGGAGCGCCCGGAGGCCACCCCGGTTCTCATCATGGGCGCCGATCAGTTCGTGGAGCTGGCGGGGTGGCACGAGGCGGAGGAAGTCGTTCGTCTCGCGGACGTGTGCGTGCTCCCGCGCGGCGGCGTCGAGCTCACTTCGGCCCTGCCGCGACTGAACGTGGTATGGAGTGCCGCGCATGTGCCGCCCGTCGATGTCTCCTCGTCGGGTGTGCGAAAGCGGGTCCGGGAAGGGCGGCCCTACCGGCATCTCGTGCCTGAGGGCGTGGCCGAGATAATTGAGCGGGAGAGTCTGTACATTGAATGAGCGGGAGAGTCTGGCCGGCGGGTGACGGGCGAGTCTGTCCGTCGAGTAAGCTGATAAGGACGCCCGGATGCCGGGCCCACAATCACAACCTAGGCGGGATGACCTTTCAATGATTTCACGTAGGCGGCACGCGATCAAAGCGGTGACGTGGAGAGCCGTGGCGACTTCGGCCACCGTGCTCATCGCGTGGTGGGTGACCGGTGACTGGAGTGTCGGACTCGAGGTGGGCACGGTCGAGCTTTTCGTCAAGCTGCTCCTCTACTACCTGCACGAACGCTTTTGGTACAAGTTTGTTGGCTTGGGGGTAGGCGCGCAGCAAGCGGGATGAAACCGGTGTCTCCCAGGGGCACTCTCGGACGGGCGGTAATCTATTGAGCATGCTGAAGGAGGTGGTAAAGAAAATCCTCGGTTCGCGGCACATCCGCGAGGCGAAGAAGCTCCAGCCGTTGGTCGACCGGATCAACGAGCTGTTCGAGGAATACCAATCGCTGTCCGAAGAGCAGCTCAAGGGTAAGACGGACGAATTCCGGGCGCACATCGCCGAGGCTACTGCTGAGATCAAGGACGAGATCGAAGAGCTTCGCGAAGAGAAGCGCCATTCCGAGGATCCGCTCAAGCGGCAGGAGCTGCAGGAAGCCCTGGCCGATCTCGATGACCGGCTGGTGGAGAAAACCGGTGACATCCTCGAGGAAATCCTTCCAGCGGCGTTCGCGACCGTCAAGGAAACGTGCCGCCGTCTCCTCGACACGACCGTGACGGTGACGGGCCAGACCCAGCCCTGGGACATGGTCCCGTACGACGTCCAGCTCATCGGTGCGATCGCGCTGCACAGGGGCAAGGTGGCCGAGATGGCGACGGGGGAGGGAAAGACCCTGGTGGCCACGATGCCGCTCTACCTCAACGCCCTCGTGGGCGAGGGCGTGCACCTTGTGACGGTCAACACGTATCTGGCGCAGCGCGACGCAGAGTGGATGGGTTACATCTACAACTACCTCGGCCTCACCGTTGGTTGCATCGACAAGTACGAGCCGCACTCGCCGGAGCGGACCGCGGCCTACGCGTCGGACATCACCTACGGCACCAACAACGAATTCGGGTTCGACTATCTCCGAGACAACATGGTGCACGCCCTGGAGCAGCGGGTGCAGCGCCGGCACTGGTACGCGATCATCGACGAGGTGGACTCGATTCTCATCGACGAAGCGCGCACCCCCCTCATCATCTCGGGGCCGGTGGGCCGCGATACCTCGACTCCCTTCAAGCAGTACAACACGGACGTAAGCAGGCTGTACAAGAAACAGACCCGCGTGGTGAGCACTCTCATCGCAGAGGCCGAAAAGGAGCTCGACGCCGGCAACGAGTTCGAGGCGGGGGAGAAGCTGCTGGCAGCCAAACGCGGGGGCCCGCGCAACAAGCGTCTTCTAAAGCTCTTCGCCGACGATCCGGGACTCCAGAGGCTCGTCCTCAAGGTCGAGGCCGACTACATGCGGGAGAAGCGCCTGTTTGAAATCGACGAACTGCTCTTCTTCGCGATGGATGAGAAAGGTCACGCCGTCTACCTTTCCGATGCGGGTCTTGACGAACTCTCGCCAGCGGACCCGGACGCCTTCGTAGTCCCGGACCTGTCGGAGGCCGTGGGCTCGGTCCAGGAGGACGAAGCGCTTTCGGTCGACGCGAGACGGGAGATGATGTCCAGGCTCGAGGCCGAGTA
Organism: Longimicrobiales bacterium; assembly: GCA_965248195.1. Lineage (GTDB taxonomy): Bacteria > Gemmatimonadota > Gemmatimonadetes > Longimicrobiales > Gaopeijiaceae > UBA822. The sequence continues at coordinate 999,767 of CBDFIQ010000002.1, forward strand.
CGCCGCCAAGAGCGAGAAAATCCACGTCATCCATCAACTCCTCAAGGCGTACACCCTCTTCCAGAAGGACGAGAAGTACATCATCGGCGAGGGCGGCGAGATCGTAATCGTCGACGAGTTCACGGGTCGCCAGATGTCCGGCCGGCGCTGGAGCGATGGGCTCCACCAGGCGGTAGAGGCCAAGGAAGGTGTGGAGATCAAGGGCGAGACCCAGACGCTCGCGACGATCACGATCCAGAACTACTTCCGGATGTACGAGAAGCTGGCCGGGATGACCGGAACGGCCGAGACCGAAGAGACCGAGTTCCACCAGATCTACAAGCTCGACGTCTTCGTGATCCCGACCAACCGTCCGGTCATCCGCGACGACCGGGACGATCTGATCTTCCGCACCAAGGCAGAGAAGTATCAGGCGCTCATGGACGAAGTCGAGCGGCTACACAAGATGGAGCTGCCCGTTCTCCTGGGAACGACCAACGTCGAGATCTCCGAGACGCTGTCGCGGATGCTCAAGCGCCGGGGGGTCGTGCACAACGTTCTAAACGCCAAGCAGCACAAGCAGGAGTCCGAGATCGTGGCGGAGGCGGGACGTGCGGGGGCCGTGACGATCGCCACGAACATGGCCGGCCGCGGAACCGACATCAAGCTGGGCGAGGGTGTGGTCGAGGCCCGTAGTGTGGGGTGGGCGAGGGAGCGCGGCCTGGATCTCGAAGAACTGGTTCCGGTGGATCCCACGCGGGAGATGGACTTCGAGAACAAACCCGACGACTACGTCATTCAGGTCGGTGGGCTTTACATCCTCGGCTCCGAACGGCACGAGTCCCGAAGGATCGACCGTCAGCTTCGGGGCCGTTCCGGGCGGCAGGGCGATCCGGGGGCGTCTCAGTTCTTCATCTCGGTGGAGGACGACCTGATGCGGCTGTTCGTCGGTGATCGTTTGGCGAACGCGATGGACAAGTTGGGTGCCTCGGAGGGTGAGGTGATCACGCACCCGCTGGTGACCCGCTCCATCGAGACCGCTCAGAAGAGGGTGGAGGGGAACAACTTCGAGTCGCGGAAGCGCTTGCTGGACTATGACGATGTGATGAACCAGCAGCGCGAGGTCATCTACGATCGCCGCCTCTTCGCCCTGGAGGGGGGAGAGGATCTGAAGGGCGAGATATGGGAGATGATCGAGCACACGGTGCAGTCCACCGTGGATGAGTACCTGGAGTCCGAGCACGATGAGGAATGGGATCTCGCTGGGCTCAAGAGGCGGATCTCACTGGACTACATCGCCTTGCTGCCAGACCTACCGGACGAAAATGGTGCAGAGCACGAGCTGGAGGTGCACGAGATTCAGCTGATGGCCGCGGACGCTGTTCACGAACAGTTCAACCGGAAGATCGACGGTTTCGGGGAGCACGCCGAGGGTGTCACCAGCTACATCATGCTCAGCGTCATCGACGGCAAGTGGAAGGATCACCTCTACGACCTGGATCATCTCAAGGCCTCGATCGGATTTCGGGGATGGGGACAGAAGGACCCGCTAGTCGAGTACAAGAAGGAGGCCTACGAGATGTTCGTGGACCTCATGAACGACCTTCGTGGGACGGTCGGCAACCTGCTCTTCAAGGCCCAACTCGGCCAGCCGCGCCAGCCCGTGCGCCAGCCTCAGAGGGTGCAGTACTCGGGCCCATCGGAGGACGGAGGCGTAAGCACCGGCGCGATCGCCCAGGCGGCCGCGGCAGCCGGTCGCACGCAGACGATGGGGAGTGGCGGTCGTGTGGACGACTTGGGTATGGCTCGGAGCGCGCGGGCGGAGGGAGCGGGTCGAGGGCGGACCGTCCCTCTGGGCTCCGTGGGCGGTGTGCCCTCACCGCAGGATCCGCGAGAGTTGGTCACCAACCGCGCGGAGGAGCGCGTCCGGGCGCCCGTGACCGCCACGAAGGAGCCGGGGCGGAATGAAGCGTGCCCTTGTGGGTCGGGCAAGAAGTACAAGAAGTGCCACGGGCGAGGGTAGAGGCTTCTTGGGCGGGGGTAGCGGCTCCTTTTTTGCGGGTGGAAGGGAGAGGAATCGAGGGTCCTCCTCCGGTCAGCGCTTCGCTCTACGGCTTCGCCGCAGACTGCCCTGCGGAGGACCCTCGATTCCTCTCCCTCAAGCGTGCTCCCTGGAGCCGAACACCGCCCGCCCGGGCTTGTGAGGGGCTTTTGCGGGTCGGTGGGGATGAGCACCCGCCCCGCCCACGCTGAGGGGCTTTAGCGCGCAGCCGGGAATGACCTACACCGCCGAAGCCCATACTGAGTGGGACAGCGGGAATGACCTTTCCGCCGAAGCCCAGGCTGAGAGGGCCGTGCACGGTTGGTGGGCAGAGGCTACTGGCCCCGCCAACGTGCCCTGGAGCGCGGTTCCTTCGTGCCCCCCACATGCCGATGTGAAGAGGGGCTCACGGTCCCGAGGAGGGCAGTCTGCCGCCGCAGGCGGTAGAGCGAAGCGCTGACCGGAGCGGGACCGTGAGCCCCTCTTCCACCCTCCCGCCCTAGGGGCGCGTGCCCCTCTCTCCGCCCACCACGTAGTCTCGCTGGGGCATTCACTCGCCCCCCTCCGTGCCCTCTCTTACCTCCTCAACGGCGGAGCGTAAATCTGGAGGAGAGCCCATGTCGACCCGAAGCGAAACTTGGAATGATATCGAGACCTTGCTCGACCTGGTGAGGGTCGAAGAGGAGGCGCTGTTGGCGGTATTGGAGGCGTTAGCCGAGTTCGACGACCCGGAGGCGGAGGAGTTCTCGTGGGACGAGTTCCAGCTGGGCGAGCGCCTGTGGGGCGACCTCCCGGCGGGCGAGCACCCATGGGGCGACTTCGCGATGAATGCCATCCATCACTGACCTTCCCGCCGGAGAGCGGCCCCGTGAGCGCTTGAACGCATTGGGGCCGGAGGCGCTCACGGGTCGTGAGCTGATGGCCCTTCTGGTGGGAAGCGGGGGTCGCGGGGGTTCCGCTCTCGGGATCGCGGACGACGTGCTCGCGAGCGTGGCGGGGTCGTTGCGGACCTTGGGAGCGGTCTCGCCGTCGGCGATCGCGGCGATCCCCGGAGTGGGTATGGCCACCGGCGCCCGGATAGCGGCGGCTCTCGAGCTAGGTCGGCGGGCGAGCGCGGAAATCCGCCATCCAGGGGAGCGTGTGCGCGGCCCACGGGACGTGTTCGATCGCATGGAACCGCGCCTCCGCGACCTCCCACAGGAAGAATTCCACGCTCTCCTTCTTACGGCACGTCACAGCGTGATTCGGGAGGTCTTCATTACAAGGGGCATCCTTGACGCCTCTCTGATCCACCCACGTGAAGTGTTTCGCCCGGCGATCACCCAGAGCGCGGCGGCCATCATCCTCGTTCACAACCATCCCTCTGGGGATCCCACGCCATCGGCGGAGGACCGCGCGGTCACGAAGCAGCTCAGTGCGGTGGGTCGCACCGTGGGGATTTCGATCGTCGACCACGTGGTGATCGGAGACGGCCGCTTCACGTCTCTGGCGGACGACGGAGGCCTCGGATAGGGAGCGTACGACCCTCTTCCACCCACGCGCAAAAGGGAAGCCTAGGACCCGACGCCCCAGGGAGTCACCGTCCCGGAAACAGACAGGCACGATGCGGGTAGCTGAGGGATGGCTACAGCTACCGCTACCCAGACCATCCGTGGACTTCCGAGGCCCCTGGCCCGGGCGATGGAGGCGTACGCCGACCGCCTGGATGTAGACGCGGTGCGGGACGCATATGACCTGGCGCAGGAGGCCCACTCGGGTCAGAGGAGGGCGTCGGGCGACGAATTCGTGAGTCACGCGGTCGAGGTGGCGACCATTCTCGCGACGTTCGGTCTCGACACCGATTCCTTGGTTTCGGGCCTCGTCCACGACGTCGTGGAGGACACGAGCGTCTCGGTGTTGGACATCGAAAAACGCTTTGGCCAGAACGTCGCGACGATCGTCGAGGGGGTCACCAAGATCGGCCGCGTGGAGTTTCGCTCGAATACGGAACAGCAGGTCGAGAACTACCGCAAGCTCCTCCTGTCGATGGCGGGGGATGCGCGGGTCATTTTGGTCAAGCTGGCCGACCGCCTCCACAACATGCGGACCTTGGACGCGCTCAAGGAGGAAAAACAGCGCAGGATAGCGCTGGAAACCAGGGAGATCTACGCGCCTCTGGCCCATCGCCTCGGAATGGCCGCGATCCGGTGGGAGCTCGAGGACCTGGCCTTCAAATACCTGGAGCCGGACGCCTACGAGGCGCTGAGAAAAAAGGTTCGGCAGAGAAGAAAAGAGCGAGAGCGACAAGTTATGGAGATGCAGAGGCCACTCGCCGAGGCGCTCGCCGAGGCGGGCGTCCCCGCCGAGGTGACTGGGCGTCCGAAGCACCTCTGGTCCATCTACCTCAAGATGGTGGGCCGAGACCTGCCGTATGAGGAAATCTACGACCTGATGGCCATGCGCGTGCTCACCGATGACGTGCAGAACTGTTACGCTGCGCTGGGCGTCATCCACAACGAGTGGACCCCGGTTCAGGAGCGATTTCACGACTTCGTAGCGACGCCCAAGTCCAACATGTATCAGTCGCTCCACACGACGGTGATCGGACCGGGAGGACGCCGATACGAGGTCCAGATTCGGAGCCACGAGATGCACCGGACGGCGGAGTACGGGATCGCCGCCCATTGGCGCTACAAAGAGGGGATCACCGACCCGGACCTGAAGGGCGAGCCGGACGAAGTCGATGAGGCGCTGACCTGGTTCCGGCAGGTGCTCGATTGGCAAAAGGATACGAGTGAGCCGGAGGAGTTCATGGAATTCCTTCGGATGGACCTTTTTCAGGGCGAGATCTTCATCTTCACGCCCAAGGGCGAGGTCAAACAGCTCCCGACGGGTGCCACGCCGATCGATTTTGCGTACTCGGTTCACACGGAGATCGGACACCACTGTGCCGGAGCCCGCGTCAATGGCCGGATTTCACCGCTCTCCCGTGAGCTCAAGAATGGCGACACGGTGGAGATCATCACCGATACACGACAACGCCCCAGCCAGGACTGGCTCGCGTTCGTCAGGACATCCCGTGCGCGCGGACGCATCCGCCAGTGGATCCGGAAGGTGGAGCACGACTCCGCCCTGAAGCTCGGAAAGGATCTTTTCGAACGCGAGATCAGAAAGGCGCGCAGAGGAAAGCCGACGAAGGCCCAACTGAAAGAGGCGGCGCACAGCCTCGGATACGCGGAATTCGAGCAAGTGTTGACCGCCCTCAGCCGAGGGGAAGTGGGGCCGACGGCGGTGATACGGGGACTCTATCCCGATGAGGACCCGCACGAAGTGGTCAACCGCACGCCGACGAAGCTCGAGCGCATCGCCGATCGTATCCGTCGCTCGAACCGTGCCGTGCGAATTCAGGGCATGGACAACCTCATGATCCGTTATTCCCGGTGCTGTCAGCCGGTTCCCGGGGATCGGGTCATGGGCTACATCACACAGGGGCGCGGCGTGTCGATCCACCAGGTGGACTGCCCGAACGTCCTCAACCTGTCGGAAGACCGGCGGGTCGAGATCGAGTGGGCGTCCGAAAAGGATGACCGCTTCTTCGTGAGCCTCTTCATGGAGGGTACGGACCGTCGTGGACTCCTATCCGATGTGGCCACTGCGATCAGCGATACCGATACTGACATCGTCCAGGCCGACATGAGAGGGGTCGAACGGGGAATGCTCGGCAGGTTCTCCGTAGAAGTGCAGGACCTGGCTCATCTCACGAAGGTCATCAAGGCCATCCGCGGGGTGAAAGGGGTGGTTCAGGTGGACCGGCGGGATGTCTCTGAGGAGTCGGATCTCGACCAGGAGCCGGACCTCAACTAGGAAGCTGTTCGAGCCACGGTACCAGCAATGCCGCAATTCGATCTGTCCGCCACATACGAGCCTCAAGGGGATCAGCCGTCCGCTATCGCCGAGCTGAGCGAGGGACTGGCCCGTGGCGATCGCTTCCAAACCCTCCTTGGGGCCACGGGTACCGGGAAAACGTTCTCGATCGCCCATGTGATCGCCCAGTACGGACGCCCCACGCTGGTTACGTCGCACAACAAGACGCTCGCGGCGCAACTCTACGGTGAATTCAAGTCGCTCTTCCCCAGTAACGCAGTGGAATACTTCATCTCCTATTACGACTACTACCAGCCGGAAGCCTACATCCCCTCTACGGATACCTACATCGAGAAAGACGCCACGATCAACGAGGACATCGAGCGGCTGCGCCTGCGGGCGACGTCGTCGCTGATGGAGCGTGAAGACGTCATCGTGGTCGCTTCCGTCTCCTGTATTTACGGGTTGGGAAACCCGATGGACTACCGGTCACTCATGCTGCACCTCCGTGTGGGCCAGAAGATCGGGCGCCGGCAGATTCTCAAGGCGCTCGTGGGGATTCAATATCGCCGCAACGATTACGAGTTCGAGCGAGGCACGTTTCGCGTCCGTGGCGATACGGTCGAGATCTTCCCGGCCTACGAGGAGCAGGCGATTCGTGTGGAGTTGTGGGGGGACGACATCGAGCGTATCACCCGCTTCGAGCCGCTGACGGGGGAGGCGGTGACACCGATGGAGCGGGCGTCCGTCTACCCGGCCAGCCACTACGTGACCCGCCGAGAGGTGATCGACCAGATGGTGCCCCGCATCCGGGCCGAGATGAAGGAGCAGGTCGCGGCGTTCGAGGCGGCCGGGCAACTCCTGGAGGCGCAGCGTATCGAGAGCCGGACGAATTTCGATATCGAGATGATGCTCGAGATTGGAATGTGCCCAGGCATCGAGAACTACTCGCTCTACACCAGCGGCCGGCGGACCGGGGAGCGTCCAGCATGCCTGATCGACTACTTTCCGGAGGATTTCCTGCTCGTAGCCGATGAGTCGCATGCCTCGGTTCCCCAGCTCCACGGGATGTACAAAGGGGATCGGTCCCGCAAGGAAACGCTGATAGAGCATGGATTCCGGCTTCCCAGCGCTCTCGATAACCGTCCACTGCAATTCGACGAGTGGGATGGGCTGATCCATCGGGCGGTGTTCGTTTCGGCGACACCGGGCGACTGGGAGTTGGAGCGCTCGGGCGGCGTGGTCGTGGAGCAGATCATCCGTCCTACCGGTCTCGTTGACCCCGCCGTCCATGTTCGCCCGGTCAAAGGCCAGGTGGACGATCTCCTCGCCGAGATCCGTGAACGCGAGGCCAAGGGCGAGCGCGTGCTGGTAACGACGCTCACGAAACGCATGGCGGAGGATCTCTCCGAGTATCTTCAGTCCGTGGGGGTGCGCGTGAGCTACATGCATTCCGACATCGACACGATCGAGCGGATGAAGATCCTCAGGAATCTGCGGCTGGGAAAGATCGATGTCCTGGTCGGGATCAACCTCTTGCGGGAGGGCCTGGACCTGCCGGAGGTCTCTTTGGTGGCGATCCTGGATGCGGACAAGGAGGGTTTTCTTCGGGATGGGCGCTCGCTGATCCAGACGATCGGGCGGGCCGCCCGGAACGCCGAGGGCAAGGCGATTTTGTATGCCGACAAGGTGACTTCGTCCATGCAGGTCTGTATGGACGAGACCAACCGGCGCCGGGAGATCCAGATCGCGTACAATCTGGAGCGCGGCATCACGCCCGAAACGATTCAGAAGAGTGTCCAGGAGATCGAATTCACGACGCGGGTCGCGGACGCGAGACGAAAGCCCGTGGGCCGGGTGTCGGAACCCAAGGCCCGGTACGCCGACGAAGTAAACACCGAGGAGCTTCTCAAGATTCTGGAGCAGGAGATGGCGGAGGCGGCGGAGGCGATGGACTTCGAGCGGGCCGCGATCTTGAGGGACCAGGTCTTCGAACTGAGGGCCACGGTCAAATGATTGCGGGGAGGGGGGTGGGATGATTCTCAACGAGGCCGAGATGATCCGCTGGGGCAAGGCCATTGGCGCGGCGGCACGCACTCCGCTGTTTGTTTTTCTGCGGGGTCCGTTGGGGGCCGGCAAATCGGTGCTCGCACGCTCGATCGCCCGCGGTGCGGGGGTCGAGGGAGCCGTTCCTTCGCCGACGTTCAATCTCATGTTTCGATATCCGGCGAGCCGGGGTGTCGAGGTGGTGCATATGGATCTGTTTCGGTTGACGGATCCCGCTGAACTATGGGAGCTCGGCTGGCAGGAGCTCGGGGGTCAGGACGAGTTGGTCCTGGTCGAATGGCCGGATCGTGCTGAGGGAGTGCTTCCCGAGCATCGGTGGGAGATCACCTTGGGTCCGGTTGGCGGAGACAGGGAAGCGCGCACAGTGTCGGTGATCCGGTTCGGTGTGCCGCAGTCTCTCGCCGGTTTCCCGGTCTCGGTGTCCATATGACCGCGGTCGCAGGATGGGTACGGTCGTGTGATGGTGCGGTCGAATGATGGGCGCGGTCGAATGATGGGCGCGGCGGCCCTACCTTGGTCGGCCGAGGGGATTTACCTGGCGCTGGAAACGTCCACCTTCCTCGGGTCGGTGTGTCTGGCCGAAGGGAGCCGCGTTATCGCCGCGAGGGTGATCCGTGGCCAGAGCTCCCACTCCTCGGATCTGATCCCGACGATCGATGGGGTGCTTCAGGAGGCCGGCGCGGACCTGTCCGAGCTCGCTGGCCTGGTCGTGGGGGCCGGCCCCGGTTCGTTCACGGGTGTGCGAGTGGCCGCGGCGACAGCCAAGGGGTTGAGCCACGCGCTGGATATTCCTCTCTGGGCGGTCTCGTCTCTCGAGGCAGGCGCAGCGGCGGTAGATCTCGATCGTTTCGAACCCTCCGTCGACATTGGGGGGGCAGCGGACCCGAACGGAGGGCATGCGGCAGCGCTGTCCGATGAGGAACGGGGTTGCCCGCGCTATGTCCTCTTCGATGCCCGGAGCGATCGGGTATATGGTGCCTGCTACTGCCCGACCGAGAGCGGATTCGACGTGCTCGTCCCGCCTCATTCGACCACGATCGGGGCGGTTCTCTCGGGGGGCCTCCCGTTCTCCGTGTTTGCGGGTGACGGAGCCCAAAAGCATGCGGACGAGATCCGCGGCGCCGGTTTTGCGCTGCTTCCGGCCCCGTTCGGAATGCCGACAGCAGCGGGGCTGGTCAGGGCGCTCGCGAACTCCCCCTCCCGCGACCCGGTGGAGGACGCCGCCCGCTGGCAGCCGGAGTACCTTCGGTCTTCCTCGGCCCAACGATGCTCGGGGTCGGGCGCATGAGCAGCGGTTCCGTCAAAGCCCCTGCGGCCAGGACCGGGGGAGGGAAATCTTCCCTATCCCTGAGGCCGATGACACCGTCGGACGTGCCTGAAGTGGCCCGAATCGAGACGACGGCGTTCTCCACCCCTTGGAGTGACCGGACCTTCCGCTCGCTCTTGCACCGTCCGGGTGTGGAGCTTTGGGTGGCCGAGTGGGGGGACCAGCTCGCGGCCTATGCGATCCTTTGGAAAATTCTCGATGAGGGAGAGTTGGCCAATATCGCGGTCCGGAAGGATCTACGGGGTCGCGGCATCGGTTCTGGACTCCTCAGCCGGATGCTGGAGGTAGCCGAGGACTCGGGTGTTCGAAGCCTCTACCTCGAGGTTCGGGAATCCAATAGCGTCGCTCGGGAGATGTACGCCCGGCGCGGATTCCAAGAGATTGGCGTCCGGAAGGGCTACTACGAGGGGCCCCCCGAGGACGCTCGGGTGCTCAAGAAGAGCCTTGAAGGCGCCTGAATTATGGAAACGTTTGTAGTTGAATAGCAAAAAACGCGTTGACCCGTGGGGCCTGACTCGCCTATCTTCGACGTTGAGTGGTAGTGCATAAAGTCCCGTCCCATATGGAAAGGGAGCGATCATGGTCCGGTCCGTGATGGCCGTGCTGGCGTTGACAATTTTCCCCGGTTTGATGGCTGGCCAGGAGCCCGTACAGCAAGCTTCGGCGCGGGCGACGCTCCAAGAGGTGGTCCGCTTCGACTTCGACGAATCGACCATCACCGCCGAGGCGGAGCAGCTCTTACGTGCGAAGCTGCCGATCTTGAGTGACAGCGTCGCCTTTCTTCTTCTTCTCGAGGGTCACACCGACGAGCGGGGCTCGATCGAATACAACCTCGCGCTTGGAGGCCGGCGTGCCGAAAGCGTGCGGGAGTTCCTCACGGGCCTCGGGATTTCGGCGGACCGGCTCACGACCACCTCGTTCGGGGAGGAACGGCCCTTGGTCAACCGGAGCGATGCGGAGGCCTGGGCTCAGAACCGTCGGGTCGAGTTCGTGATCACAGGCGTTCCCGGGCCGACAGTGGCGGGCGGGGTCGAGCCGACACCGGTAGTTGCTCAGCCGGAGCCGGTGGTGGTGGGAGGCGTGGCGGTGGGTCCGCCCCCGGACGAAGCGCAGCCACCACTGGTAAGGACCCGTCCGAACCTCGAGCGGGACCGTCGGTCTAGATTCTACCGAGACCCGTTGGCGCCGTCGGTGGTTCGGACAACGAATGACGCCGACGAGCTCTGGGTGCCACGGTCATCCACGTGGTCGGCGGAGTGGCTCGGCCCGGCGTCCTTGGAGGAGATCGAAATCGACGGCCGGATCGACTCGTTCGTGACCGAGGGTGATCTCCGAACGGCTTTTCCCTATACCTGGGTGCGACTGGATCTGGAACCGGGCTTTCGGGTGAGGCTGGGGGACGCTCTACAGATCTACCGCCCGGCTCGAGTAAACCGCGAGCTGGGTGTCGTGCTCCGGCCCGTCGGTGTGATGTCCGTGACCCGCGTGGCACCGAACGTGGTCGAGGGCCTGGTCCTGGAAGTCTTCGGGCTGGTCCACGAGGGTGACTTCGTACGCCCCGCACCGGCCTTCGACTTGGGGCCGGGCGATCTCCCCGAGATGGTCACCAACAGGATCGCGGCCACCGTCATCGAGTTCGGAGAGCTCCACCAGATGTATGGGTTGAGACAGGTGGTGATGCTGGACAGGGGCTCACGTAATGGCGTCGACATCGGAGACGAATATGTGGCGTTTTCCGGAGACGGATCGACCGAGGAGGTCGTTGGACGCCTGAGGGTCGTGTTGACCGAGGAAGAGACCTCGTCGGCCGAAATCGTTGCGCTAGAGGCACCTGTGTTCAATATCGGCACTGCCATCCACTTGGACCGGAAGATGAGGTAGGCGCCGAGTCATCCACATGATGGGCTTCCGTTGACGCACGCAGTCGCTCTTCTTCTCTACGTCGGATCACTGATCCTGTGGTTCCGCTCGCTCCTGAGCGGAGGGCGCGGACGCGGCCCCATGATCGCTTTTGGGTTGGCCGCCGCCGGCGTCGCGGCACACGCGATCGCTCTAGCCCGTTTCACCGCCGAGTACGGTCAACTCCCGCTCAACGGGCTGGCGCCCTCCCTCTCCACCGTCGCCCTCATCATCGGCATTGGCTTGGTGGCCACCCTCGGGCTGGGCGAGGGCCGCCGTGTGGGCATCGTCCTCATTCCTGTTGTAATCCTATTGGAGGCGGTTGCGGTTTCGTTGGGGATCCAGCCGGCGCCCGAGATCCTGGACTTCCAAGGGGCGTGGTTCGCTTTCCATGTCACCTTGGCCTTCGCAGGCTTGGGTGGATTGGCCGTGGCTTTTGCCTCGGGGCTGCTCTACCTGGTCCAGCTTCACGAGCTCAACACAAAGAGGATGGGACGCCTGTTCCAGTTCACGCCTCCTCTCGCTACGCTCGATCGTCTGGGCCGGACCGGGCTGGTGGCTGGGTTCATCACCTTTACACTCGCTCTCGTCCTCGGGTGGTTGTGGACCGTCAGCTTCCGGCAATCCTTCGACCAGTCGAACCCCAAGGTTTTGTGGGCGATCCTGTGCTGGTTCATCTTCGCCGCCGCTCTCGGAGTTCGAGTGGGCGATGGGGTGAAGGAGCGAAGAAGCGCCCTGGCGAGCGTGGTCGGGTTTTCATTGATCGTCGTGTCCTACCTCGGCCTTCGTCTGGCGAGTTCCCAGGGGGGGTTCTTCCTTTGAGCCCCGTCTCCCTAGTTGGTGTCAGCCACTTGACGGCGCCCGTGGAAATTCGGGAACGTTTCGCGTTCGCGCCCGCGGAGGCCGCAGTGGCACTCGGTGCGCTCCGTACTGACTCCGAGGTTCAAGAGGCCGTGCTCCTCTCCACCTGCAACCGCACGGAACTCTATGTGTGCCCCGGGGGCGATGAGGGCGTACAGGAGGCAGCGGAGCGAGTTCTTGCCCAGAAGGCGGGCGAAGTGGTGGGCGGAACGAAACAATACCTCTATCGGCACGATGGAGAGGCATCGGTCCGTCACCTCTATCGTGTAGCCGGCGGGTTGGATTCCCTGGTCCTCGGTGAGGCCGAGATCCAAGGACAGGTCAAGGACGCATACGAGTTGGCGGGACAGAATCCGGCTACGCCAGCGTTGGCCGGACCTATTCTACACAGACTCTTTCAGTCGGCCCTGGCCGCGGGAGGACGTATCCGGTCCACGACGCCGATCGGGGAAGGGGCGGCGTCCGTGGCGTCTGTGGCCGTGGGGTTGGCGCGAAAGATCTTCGGCGGCCTTCAAGGCCGCCAGGTGATGATCCTCGGGGCCGGCACCACCGCGGAGTTGGTGGTGGAGGCGCTCGGGCGAGACGGTATCAGAGGGCTCGTGGTTTCCAACCGGACCTATGAGCGGGCTTCTGAGCTCGCGAATAGACTTTCCGGGCACGCGGTGCACTTCGACGAAATGCCGTTCGAGTTGGCCAAGACCGACATCCTGATCGCGTCCACCGCCGCCCCACACCCGTTGGTGACCCGGGACGGCTTTCGCCATGCTAGGCAGGGCAGCCAGATTGGTCCGCTCCTTATTCTCGACCTGGCGATTCCCCGCGATGTGGAGCCTGAGGTCGGCAATGAGCCGAACGTATTCCTTTACAATGTGGACCACCTTCATGAGATCCTGGACGACAATCTGCTCAAGCGCCGGAAGTCCGTTCCCGAGGCCGAGGCCATTGTCGAGGAATTCGCCCGGGACTTTCTGCATTGGTACGGAGCCAGGGGCGTAGTCCCGGTGATTCGTAGTCTCCGGGCGAACTGGGACGACGTGCGCCAGGGTGAGCTGGAGCGCCTCTGGCAAAGGCTCTCGCACCTCCCCGCGGACGATCGAGACGCTGTCGAGGCTTTTTCCAAGCAACTCCTCAACAAGCTCTTGCACGACCCCACGAAGCGTTTGAAGGAGGGCGCCGGCAACGGCCGAGGCGTCGAGTTCATCGATGCGGTCCGGTATTTGCACGACCTCGAAACGGTAGAGGCAGACCGCTCCGAGCGGTCGGAGCCGGGCGATGACGAGGAGGTCGAGGGAATCGGAATGGACGTACCACGAGCGGACGATGAGTGAAGCGCTTCGAAGTGTTCTCCTAGATGAGTGATGCGAGTCGAAGAGTTCTTGTAACGGGAGGTGCCGGATTCATCGGTAGCCATGTCGTCGACGCGTACCTGGAGCGGGGTGACCGGGTGTGGGTTGTCGACGACCTGTCGAGTGGCCGATCGGCGAACGTAAACCCCCAAGCGGAGTTCCTCGAAATGGGAATCGAGGCTCCGGCTTTGCGTGACCTGTTCCGTACCGTGGGGTTCGATTTACTGAGCTTACACGCTGCCCAGATCGACGTTCGTACCTCCGTCGCGGATCCCGCCCAGGACGCGGACATCAACGTCCTCGGAATGCTCAACGTACTCGAATGCGCCCGCGAGACCGACACGCGCAGGATCGTGTACGTCTCGAGCGGCGGGGTGGTCTACGGCGAGCCGGAGGAGATACCCACGCCTGAGGCGGCGCCCAAACTGCCGCTCTCTCCTTACGGGGTCACGAAGCTCTCCGGGGAGTACTACTTACACTATTACCGGGTAGTCCATGGCCTCGAGTACGTGGTGCTACGGTATGCCAATGTTTTTGGACCTCGGCAGGATCCGCGCGGGGAGGCCGGTGTGGTGGCGATTTTTTGTGAGCGGCTGCAGTCTGGGGAAGAACTCACTATCTTCGGCGACGGCGAGCAGACCCGAGACTATGTGTATGTGAAGGATGTGGTGAGCGCGAACCTCCTCGCATCCGAGATGGTACTGAAGCCCGCAGCGAATATCGATGCGGTGGCCTTCAACGTCGGCACGGGGGTGGGGACTAGCGTGAATCGGCTTGCGGATGTCCTTGAAAGTATTGCCGAGGTTCGGCCGGGCCGCGTCTACCGCGAAGCGCGTGCCGGAGAACTCCGGCACAGTACACTGGAGGTGTCTCGGTTCGCCGAGCGTGGATGGGCCCCCCACCACACGCTCGAAGATGGTCTCCGGGAGACGTTTCACTTCATCACCAATCAAAAGATCGGAGCTTGAATGGGGCTTTCGACGCTCTTCGCCCAGACCGGTGCACCGACGAGCGCATGGGACATGGTGTTCGCAGGGACTCTGCCGACCAAGGTGGTTCTGATAACCCTCGCCGTTTCGTCGGCCTTTTCATGGGTCCTCATTTTCTGGAAGGCCCGCCAGTTCAGAACCGTTCGGCATCAGGGCCATCGATTCCTACTGAAGATGGAGCGAGCCACCGGGCTAGCGGACGCCTACAAGGCCGTGCTGTCCCTGCCGGAATCTCCCTACGGGCGTGTTTTTCGGCAGGGAGTGAATTTTTTTAGCGAACTACGCCCGGGTGCGCTCCGCGAAGGAGCCCCCCCGAGTGAAGGGCTCTCCCTGACCCAGTTGCAAGCGCTCAAACTCGTTCTGGAGAAAGAAGAGGCCGAGGAGCGCGATGAACTTGCGGAAGGGCTGATTTGGTTGGCCATCCTGGGTTCGGTTTCGCCGCTCATGGGTCTCATGGGGACTGTCCTGGGTATCACGAACACGTTTATTGGGATCACGGCAACCGGCTCGGCGAACATCGCTGCGGTGGCTCCCGGGGTTGCCCAGGCCCTCGTAACTACCGTCGCCGGGCTGATCGTGGCGATCCCCGCGATCGTCGCCTACAACCATTTCCTCGCGAAGCTGAACCTGGTCAGCGGGGAGCTCGAGGGCTTCTCGAGCGAATTCATCGGCACACTGGCCCGAGAGGGGCGCGTATGATGGTTCCTGCGCGTATGTTGCCTCCAGCGGGTTGGCCCGTCCGATGATGGGGGCGCACGGGGGAGGGCGAGATCTGCAGCCCGTGGCCGAAATCAACGTCACGAGCATGGTCGACGTGGCGTTTACCCTGCTCATCATCTTCATCATCACCGCGCCCATCCTCCAGGGAGGCATCGAGGTCGCGGTGCCCGAGACGGAGGTTTCTGCACTCACGGCGGCGGAGAACACGCTCATCGTCACCGTGGACCGCGACGGGATGGTATACCTGGGGGAGACGCCCATGGACCGAACCGAATTCGCACGATCCTTCGGGCAGATTGTGTCGGCTGGAGCGGTGGAAGAGGTGTGGATCAAGGGCGATTCACTCGCTACCTGGGGTGCGGGTGTCGACGTGATATCCACGGTCGCCCGTAGCGGGATCGACTTCGCGGTGGTGGGCACGCAGAGGCCTCCGGATTAACGTGATATGAGTGGCCCCGAAGCGGTTCGGAAGCGCCCGCGGCGCCGGGCGGTCGGAAGGGGCCCGGTAATCGGGTCCGCCTTTGTTCACACCGCCGCGATTTTCCTGGCGTGGTGGACCTCCGCGGTGCCCCGTGAGGTACCCGATTTCGTCGTTTACGAGATCGAGTTGATTTCTCCTGCGGCCGCTGAGCTCGGCGAACGGACGACGCCACCTCCTGAGGAGTTGGTCATCGAAACGCCCTTCGATCCGACACCGGAGCCGCAGGAGGAGACGCCTCCCCCGATCATCGAGGAGGAGCCTCCCGCCGAAGAGCCCCCGCAACCCGAAGAGACGCCCGCACCGCCCGACGTCGAACCCGTCGTGGACCCGGTGGCCCCGACCAGCCCGGATCCGGATCCGGATGTGGAGACGCCGGGAGAGGACCTGAACGTTCGGATGGAAGGTATTCAAAGGGACTATCCGGAGTATTACAACAATATCATTCGTCAGATGCAGCGGTGCTTCCGTTGGCGGGGGGAGGAGGATCTGCGGGCGACGGTTTATTTCGTGATCGATCGGGACGGTTCGGTCTCCGAGGTCGATATCCTGGAGTCGTCACGGAGCATAGCTTTCGATATCGAAGCGATGGGGGCAGCGGAGTGTGCCGGCAGCCGAGACCGCTTGGGTCCGCTTCCGGAGGCGCTCCCTTTCGATCGGCTCCCGATCCTGTTTAAATTCGACCCCCGGGCCCGACGCGGCATCGATTCGGAGGAATGATGGACGGATCAGTGATGAAGAACGGATGAGACTGGAGGGTATGCACGTGGTGAGAACGCTCGCTTGGGCAGCATTGGTTCCGGCCGTATTAATGAGCCCGCTCGCGGCGCAGCAGGACTCGATCCCGGGGGTGACCTTGGGGTTGTTGTACGAGGCGGAATTTCAGCCCGCCCTGGCCGTCCAGCCATTCTTGGGCCGTCTCGGAGGAGAGCTGGTGGCCGCTCGGGTCGAGACCATTATCGCGACCGACCTCCGCTACAGTGACCGGTTCCAGATCATGGATTCTCTCCCCCGCTCCTTGGTCGCCGGCGAGGTCGACTATCAGCTTTGGGATCAGCTGGGAGCCGTCTGGCTGCTGTCGGGCTCCCTCGAGGGGGCTGGTTCCGGATTCGTGCTGGTGCTGGAACTCCACGATGTGGTCTATTCCGAAATCCGTGCACAGGGCCGCTTTCCAATCCCGGCCACGAGTGACGACGATTTCCGACTGGCCGCCCATATCGCCTCGGACGCGATCATCGAGTGGATTTACAATGAGCCCGGGATGGCGGCGAGCCGGATCGCGTTCTCACTGAGAACGCGGGAGGGCAACCAGGACCTGTACCTGATCGACTCGGATGGCCGGAACTTCAGGCGGCTCACCAACTACGATGACCTCACGATGTCTCCGTCCTGGTCCCCGGACGGGGCCCGCATCGCCTACTCGTCCCGCAAGGGAGCCGGGTTGCCTCGCATCTACGAGCTGGACCTCGAGACCATGATGGAAAAGCCTCTCGACGCGGGGCGAACCGGCGACCATAACACGCCGGCCTATAGCCCCAATGGCCGTGATATGGCTTTTTCGATCACAGGGGGTAACCGCAGCGGAATTTTCTACTACGACTTCGAGCGAGATTGTTGCCTTACGCACGTCAGCGGCGGACGCTGGGATGACATCTCGCCGACGTATTCGCCCGACGGGCGTTGGCTCGCGTTCAACTCCAACCGCCTGGGCACTCCGTTTCCACAGATCTACGTGATGCCCGCCACCGGGGGAGAGGCGGACCTCGTCTCCCCTTATCTGCATGGCCAGGAAGGTTACTACACCTCTCCTGATTGGGCGCCGGTGGGTGATCACGTGGCCTTTCACGGTCGCGTAGGCCGGAGAGGGCGATACAACATCCTGGTAGCGGATGTCTCCGACCGGGGGCGCCGCCTTAGGCAGCTTACGTGGGAGGGGAATAATGAGGATCCGAGTTGGGCTCCCGACGGACGCCATCTCGTGTTCATCGGGCGCCGGGACTGGGGTACCGGCCTGATGGTGGTCGATACGGCCACCGGCACCTATCGGATGCTCCGGCGGGGGCTCGACGTCCGGGTACCCGATTGGTCGCCGTCCTTGGGATGGGACGGGCCCTAGCCCTAGGGAGGGCCGGTCTGAAGTCATTGCGCCATGGTGCTCAATGGAGTATATGCTTTATGTTGTTGCGACCCATTTGCGGGCCAGAGTTAGGTTTTGGTAACCAGTGTTTCGCCGACGGGCTCGCCGAGTCGGGCAAGCCTCTGAGATGACCACTCACAGACAGGACTGAGGATGAGGATCACACACCTATTCGTACCAGCCATCGCCGCCACGCTCATTCTCAGCGCATGTGGGGGCGGGGACCCGCCTGAGCCGCCGGCGCCCACTGGGCCGACTCAGGCCGAGATCGACGCGCGAAATGATTCGATTGCCGCGGCCAGGGCCGCAGAGGCTGCGCGTGCGGCTGCTGAGCGCGAAGCTGCGCGCCGTGAGCAGGAGCGCATGAACCGGGCGAGGGACCAGGCCCGGGCGACGCTCGAAGCGGTGGTGCAGTTCGACTACGATGAATCCGACATCACTGCTGCGGCGGAGCGGATCCTACGCGCGAAGCTACCGATCCTGCGTAACAGTCCGACGGTCCGCCTCCGCTTTGAGGGACACGCCGACGAGCGGGGCTCGACGGAGTACAACCTCGCACTGGGAAGCCGGCGTGCCGAGAGTGTGCGGGAGTTCATCTCGGGCTTCGGGATTTCGGCGGATCGCTTCGCCACGACCTCGTTCGGGGAGGAGCGCCCTGCTGTCAACCGTAGCGACGAGGCGGCCTGGGCTCAGAACCGACGGGTCGAGTTCGTGATCACGGGCGGTCAAATCGTGGTCAGCGAGGACGATTAAAAACACCAGGAAACTCCGGTCGGGGACAGGATGAGTATGACCCCTCCCTTCGGCACTTCCGTCGCGCTCCATCGTGGCTGGGGCCGTGGGGGAGGGGTCTTTGTCGTTTTCGCGACCCTGGTGCTGGCCTCGGGATGCGCCACGAAGGGGGACGTGCGGCGTCTCCAAGACGAAGTGGCCCGGCAATCGTCTCGACAGGAAGCTCAGTTACGGGAGTTGTCCGCCGACGTCCAGGCTCTCCAGGACACGCTGGAAATCCAGTCCGAGATAGTGGTGGACACCCGGGGGGGGATTGCACGGGAGCTTCGGGACATCCAAACCCAGCTGTCCCAATTGACCGCGTTGACCGGGCAGATTCAGCGCTCCGTGGTCTTGCTGTCCGAGCGGATCCAGGCCGAGGGCGCCCGGGTGACGACCGCGGATCGGCGCGCCGATCCCGATTCGCTTCGTGCTCTGGTCGGGCGCGGTGGTGGGGGTCCAGCGGCGGCGGAGGAGACGTATGAGGCGGCGGTGACGCAGTTCAATCGTGGTCAGCTCAACACCGCACGGATGGCTTTCGGGAGCTTCCTTGTAGAATATCCCGATCATCGGCTGGCGCCTTCGGCCCAGTTCAATCTCGCCGATATTTTCGAGCAGGAAAATCGCCTCGACCAGGCGATCTCGGGATTCCTCCGGGTTTCCGAGTTGTACCCCACTGCGGACCGGGTTCCGGTAGCGTTGTATCGGATCGGCAACATCTACGTTCTCCAGCAAGAGTTCGATGAGGCCGTGAGCTATCTCGAGCGTGTGGTCAATACCTATCCTGACAGTGGCGCGGCGGAGCTTGCCCAGGAGCTGCTGCAGGAGATCCGCTGACGTCCCGCACCGTGTCTGATGCGCTGTCCAGAGTGTGACGCCACGGAGAACCGTGTCGTCGACACCCGCGATAGCCGGGGTGGGCGTGCGGTCCGACGCCGCAGGGAATGCGGCGTGTGCGGGGCCCGTTTCACGACCTACGAACACGTCGAAGAGCGACCCTTACGCGTTACCAAACGTGACGGGAGCGGCGAGGATTTCGACCGGACCAAGCTACTTCGAAGCGTTGCGGTCGCCTGTGCGAAAAGGCCGGTCACCGAAGGGGACATCGACGCCATCGTGGATGCCGTCGAAGAGAACCTGACAAGGACCGCCAGCTTCGAGGTTTCCAGTTCCCACATCGGCGAAATCGTCATGCACCATCTCGCCCCGCTGGACCGAGTGGCCTACGTGCGTTTCGCCTCCGTCTACCGGAACTTCCAGGACATCGGTGAGTTCCAAGACATGGTGCACGACCTGAACGCGGAAGAGCGCCGTCAGGGCTCAGCCAGGAACCAAGAGGAGCTCCCACTCTGATATCTCCCCACGCAAAGCCGTCCGACGGCAGCGTGGCGCTCTCGGGTATCCGTGCGTTCGCACGGATGGCGGCTCGCCCCACTCATTCCGGCGAAATCTTGACGAGGGCGTCCGCTCACCCAGAATCGCGACGATGATTCGAAACCCCCGCGGCGAGATGCCGTTCCTCGACCACTTGGAAGAACTCCGCTGGCGGATCCTGTGGAGCCTCGTGGCGATCGTAATCGGGAGTGTGGTGGGCTTCGTCCTGGTGCTGAGGTTTGGGGTGCTCGACCTTCTCATCAATCCGTTCTACGAGGTGATGGGAGAGGAAGAGAGGCTCGTCTTCCTTGCTCCGACGGAGCCGTTCTTCCTCATCCTGAGGGTCGGGATCCTGGGCGGTGTGGTCCTCGTCTCGCCGATCATCATCTACCAGATCTGGGCGTTCCTGTCGCCCGCGCTCGAGCGGCATGAGAAGAGGGCCATCATCCCAGCCCTCTATCTGGGAGTGGTCCTCTTCTCAGCCGGCGTGTGGATGTCGTACGCCATAGCGCTCCCGGTCACGCTCCAGTTCCTGTTGTTCTTCGGAGAGGGGTACTTCGACCAAATGCTGCAGGCGGGCCCCTACCTCGGCTTCGTCACCAAGCTGCTCCTGGCGTTCGGCATCCTGTTCGAGTTGCCGGTGGTTATCATGATCCTGTCCGCGCTGGGGCTCGTCACGCCTGCGTTTCTGCGGGCAAAGAGGCGTCATGCGATCGTCATCATCACCGTGTTGGCCAGCTTCCTCAGCCCGGGCGACGTCGTCACGGTGACGGCCCTGATGATGCTGCCGCTGGTTCTCCTGTACGAATTCAGCATTTTCCTCTCGGTCATCATCACCAGAAAGCGCCGTGCGCGGGACATTGGTGGTGACCCGCCGGACGGAGCGGTCGAGGCCAAATGACGCTCGGGCGACGGCCCCGCGGTCGCCTCGGCCCTTGGACAGTAGCGGTCGCGCTGGCCGTCGTTGTGGTGGGACGGCCCACGCCCGCGGCCGCCCAGGTTGAGAATCCATCCGAGGAGGAGCTCGACTCCGCTCGAATTCGGGTGCTCGAGCGGCTGAGGAGCCTCTCCAAACCGCCGGGGGTGGACTCCACGCTCTTCGTACCCGACTCGATGCTCGGAGAGCCTAGGGTGACACCAACACCACAGCCGCAGGCGGCCGACTCATTCATGGCCGCCCTGCTTGCGTTGCCCGGCTATTCGGTGTCCCTATACTCCGGTGGCGAAGCGCGATTCGACGCCGAGACTCAGCGCATGACCCTCGTCGGTACGGAAGAAAGTCCCGCCGAGCTTCGCCAGGACGAGATGACCGTCACGGCGTTGGACACGATCAACCTGGCCGATTCCCTGCTCTGGACGGCGGGCGAGACGGTGACCGAGCGGCCTGGTGAGGAGCCGGTGCGGAGCTCGAACATCATCTACGACCGCCGGGAGGACCGTGGGACAGCGTACGACGCTCACACGACCATGTCGCAGGGCGCAACTTGGGTGATGGATGGTGATCTTCCAGCCATCCTCCCGGATACGGTCTTCGGCCATGACATCAACTTCACGTCCTGTGAGGAGACCGTACCGCACTACCACTTTGCCGCGCGAGAATTCAAGGCCATCGGCGGCAGTTGGTTCGTCGCCCGAAATGTGACGCTCAACTTCGACGACGTTCCTGTCTTCTGGCTGCCCTTCATCTTCCAGAGTACGGAGTCGGGGAGGCACAGCGGTGTTCTCATGCCCCGTTTCGGGGTCAACGACATCGTGCGTACGTCTCGAGGACATACACGGCGGGTGTCTAACGTAGGATTTTTCTGGGCCATCAACGACTACGCCGATGCCACTTTCGCCGGGGACTGGTGGAGCGACAACTTTACGGCGCTCACGGGTGCTTTCCGCTATCGAGTGACGCAGAAGTTCCTCAACGGATCCGCGAACGTGAGGCGTTTCTGGAGAGTGGGTGGCGGTCGCGAACTCTCCTTCGACACTCGACACAACTGGATCGTCGACGAACGCATGACGGTGCGTGTCTCCGCGCGCTACGCGTCCAGCTCCAGCTTCGTGAGGCAAAATTCGTTCGATCCGAGGGAGGTGACGCAGTCGATAAACTCAGAGGGTGGCATGAACCGCCGTTTCGATTGGGGGGACCTCTCGGTCAGTGCCGACCGCCGGCAATTCCTGAGCGACGACCGTGTCGAGATGACGCTTCCCTCCGCCAATTTGTCTCTGAAGACGGTCACGTTGTTCAGGGCTCCGGGTAACCGCGCCAGGTTCTTCAACAACATGACATGGTCGGGAAGCGCGAGGTACCGGCGCAGCACCGTCTCTAGGGCCTCTCAGCTCCCGAGCATGTACACCCGGAACCTGGCCGACGAGGTGCGAACCACCTCGAGCATAAGCAGCGGTCTCAACCTGGGTGGATTGGGGTGGTCGCAATCATTGTCCTTCACGGAGACGGCCGACCTCGGCGTGCCGGCCGCGATTGCGTTTCCCGGTGACACGCTCGGTCCGCAACCCATGGGCGTCTTCGATCTAGCGACCGCGGACGTTACGTGGAGCACGAGCCTCAACTACCAGCAGCGTCTGATCGGAACGACTACGCTTACTCCCAGCTTGCAAATCTCGGGAGCCGCCAGGCGTTCGGACGAGATTCCCGAGGCGTCGAGTTTCGTATCCGGGCCGCAGCGTCTTTCCTTCGGTGCCCGCTTGAAGAGCGACATCTACGGGTACTACGGCGGATTGGCCGGGCTCGAGGCGATCCGGCATAAGATTTCACCATCGATCTCCTACGCTTACGCGCCGAAAATACTGGCCACTGACCTCCAGGCGACGGTGTTCGGGGCAGCGAACGCGTTCGCGAGGAACCTTGTAACCGTCGGCTTCAACCAGACGTTCGAGGCGAAGCGTGGAGAAGAAGACGCGGACGCCGCCGAGGGGACAGAGGAGTTCGGACTGGATCTTGAAGAGGATCTCCTGGCGTCGGATTCGATTCAAGATGCGAGGGCGGACTCGCTCCGCTTCCCTCAGGAGGCACCAGTCGGCCTTCCGGAGGATCGCCCGCTGGACGATCGCGGCTTTGAAAGGGCTCCGACGTCGACGGTAGTGAACTTGTTAGCGCTCAATACCAGCGTGGTCACCTACGACTTCGTTCGGGCACGCAAGGAGGGCGACCGGCTGGACGGGTTCACGACGACCCGCATGAGGAACCAGATCAGTTCGGATTTCTTCCGCGGGCTTCAGCTCTCCGTCGAGCACGACATCTTCGGAACGGAGGATCGGGGCGGAGAGGAGCGCCGAGTCTTCGATCCGGTACTGTCTCAACTGAACCTTTCCTTCGCGATGAGTTCCACCTCCGGGATTGTCCAGGCGCTCGGACGTCTATTCGGCGGAGGCGGAGAGGCACAATCCGGCGCCGCCGATCCCACCGCAGCGGATTCGGCGGCCGCACTGGTGGATCCCGATGAGCTCGATCCGAGTCTCGACAACATTGGCAACATCAGCCCCACCGACGAGTCCTCGATCATCCCCGGAGCGGGGTCGGACGACGTGGTCGGCCAGGGTCCTCAGCGAGCCGAGCGGAGTAGGAGCGGAGGTGCGTGGAACGCGAACTTTTCCTATTCCCTCAACCGGAGTCGTGATTCGCTTCTACCGGCGAGCCAACTGCTTCAGATGGGCATCCGTCTCAAACCGACGGAGAAATGGGACCTCGTCTGGCGGACTTCGTACGACATCGAAGCGGGCAAGTTCGCGGATCACTCGATTCGCCTGACGAGAGACCTTCACCGATGGCAGGCGAACTTCAACTACAGCCAAACGGCCGCCGGAAACTGGGTCTTCCGCTTCGAAGTGTCTCTCACCGACAACCGTGACCTGAAGTTCGATTACGATCAACGCAACACGGACCTCAACAACCCCTTCTAAAGAGCAGGATTCCTCTGTCTCCGGCGGCCGCCGACTTGTCCTCTACGGAGGACAAGTTCTTTGGCGGCATCACTGGGAACCCTTGTTTCATGCGGATTCCAGGTTTGGTATCGCTTATGCATTACGTAATGGCTGAAAGGCTGTCGCGGACCCGGGACGGGTCCCACTCAACGCCAGCGAGGAATTGGAATCATGTGGAAACGGGTGCTTATACTGACGGGGGTGGTGCTCCTGGGGGCTTGTAACGACAACGATACGATCTTGGTCCCGGTCGATGGCCCCGCTCCCCCCATTGATTTGGACGCCGGGTATTTCAATCGGGCAGTGACCGTGTACTGGGACCTTTCTTCGGCGTGGAATGGTGAGACGTTCCGGATCTTCGGCAAGCGGGTCGGAGATGCGTCTTTTTTCCTCATCGCGGAGGTGACCAGTTGCTCTGCGGGAAGCTGTGAGTACACAGACACGAACATCGTGTCCAACGTGAGTTACGATTACTACGTGTCGGCCCTGGATCCGGATACGGGTGCGGAAACCGATTCGGACCGGACCGTCCGCGTCTCTGTGCCGTCCTTCTCTCCGCCACCCGTCCCTTCGGGGTTGGAGGTGGTTGCGTTGGACGCCACGAACTACATCCTGTGGAATGACGACGCCCGCTCTGCTGATGACTTTTCCGCCTATCGGATCTACCTGCTGTCCGATCAGGGCGCGACCCAGACCTTGCTGGGGCATTCGGACTCGCCGGGCTTTCTGGATGCCCTGGCGGAGAACGGCGTGACCTCCAGCTATGCGGTGTCCTCTGTCGACCTCTTTGGGCATGAAAGTGATACGAGTGGCAGTGCGCAAGGGACGCCTCGCCCCGATTTCACGGGTGAATTGGTGTACTCCTTCGTGGATCAGCCGGACTTATCCGGATTCCGCTTTTCAGATTCCGATCAGCTGGATCCGGTCGTGTCCGGCGGGTCTCTCACAAGGCATTTTCGCCTTGAAACGGACGCATTGGGGTCGTGGCTCGTCCCCGGGCCTTCGGCAGAAGTATTCCCAGAGGGTGTGTTGACGACCGAGCTCAAATGTGGGGTCGCCGCCGACGCTCAGTGCCAGGAATGGACGACTGCACCGTTATCGGGGTACAGCGCCGTTGAGATTCCGGTTGAGCCCGAGTTCACCTACATGTGGCGCGTATTCGAGGGTGACGGTGCGGCACGCTTTGGGGCGATCCGTGTGACCTTGCTAGGAACCGACCAATCCGGGGCCGCGCTCATGATCTTCGACTGGGCGTACCAACTCCAAGGAGGGAATCCCCAGCTGGTCATACGCTGAACATCCCCGGGTCGGGGAACTGCGCCCGCGGTAGCCTCGGCTGCCGCGGGCGTTGCATTTGGGTTTTGACCCTCTCTATCATGTGAACATGGTTCCCGTTCTCGAAGCAGTGCCCAATTTTAGCGAAGGGCAGGATCTCGGGTGGATCCAGGAGTTGGTCCAGGTCATCGCCGGGGAGGGAGTCGAGGTGATCGATTGGACTGCGGATGGGGACCACCATCGATCCGTCGTCACTTACATCGGAGATCCGGAGAGTGTCGAAGCCGCCTCGATAGCGGCCGCCCGCTTCGCTAGTGAGGGAATCGACCTACGGACCCACGAGGGGCTTCACCCCCGGATCGGTGCTCTGGATGTGCTGCCTTTCGTGCCGGTACACGACCTGACCATGGACTCGGCTGTAGAGAGTGCGCGGCGGGTTGGGAGCCGGCTGGCCGCGGAAGGTGTTCCCGTCTATTTCTACGGAGAAGCGCGGACCCCTTCGCGATCCGACCGATCGCTCGCCGCAATACGGCGGGGCGGGTTCGAAGCTCTCCGCGGGGGGTTCCCGCCAGGCCGGGAGCCGGACCTGACCGCTCCCCAGTGGCCGGGCCGACCACATCCGACCGCCGGCGCAACGTGCGTGGGTGCGCGTCGTGTATTGTTGGCGTGGAACGTCTTCGTGGAAGGGATGTCCCTCGAGGCCCTTGGCGCTGTCGCCACGGGGCTCCGTGAATCCGGAGGTGGGTTCAGGCATCTGCGGGTGTTGGCGTTGGAACTTCCCGGGTCCGGACGGCTCCAGATCTCCATGAACCTCGAAGATCCTGAGGCCACATCTCCCTACGATGTGTTCGACGCGATTGAACAACGTGTTGAGTCGAGGGGCGGGCAGGTCATTGAGACCGAGGTCATCGGGATGATTCCCGATCCCCTTGTGCTTCCGGCTACTGGAGACAGATTTAGACTCCTTGATCCGGGCGAATCCCGTCTTCTCTCTCGTCGCGTGTCAGAGTATGTGTCTACCCGGGGGATAGGTCAGACGCCAGTATGAGTGCCGCTTTGTGAGCAGTATTGAACATCTGAAAGAAGAGGCTCGGCGCTTCGAACAAGACGAGCAGTGGGGGCAAGCCTTGGATCTCTACAGCAAGGCCATCGACCAGTTGACGGCCGCGGACACGCCCGATATCGCACTGTTTAATCGGTCTGGCGACTTGGCGACCAAGATCGGGAGCGCTGCCCAGGCCGTGTCGTTCTATGAACGTGCCGTAGACTATTATATGGACGCGGGGCTCCCCAATAACGCTGTCGCCGTTTGCAAGAAGGTGATGCGAAACCTCCCTGATCGACACAGCATCCACCTCAAGATGGGACAGATCCGGGCCGCGCAGGGCTTCCTAACCGATGCGCGCACGAGTTTCATAACCTACGCCGAGAGGGTGCAGGCCGCCGGAGATCTCGACGAGGCCTTTCGGGCCTTGATAGAGTTCGTCAAGCTGGCCCCCGACGACCATGAGATGTGCATGATGCTTGCGGGCCAACTCGAACAGAATGATCGGGCCGACGAGGCGCTTACCCAGTATGTCGGAGCGTATCGCATCCTGCAGCGGAAGGGTTTGGGCGACCTCGCCGAAACCGCCGCTACGAGGGTCCGGAAGTTGGATCCCCAGCTGGACCTGGAGCAAGCCGCGGCGGACCCGTCCTTTGGGCGGGGCGCCGACTTTGGAGATGAGGGGGAAGTTGCGAAGGATGGGCAGTCACCCGATGGCGGAGGTGAGCCAGAGATTATCGGTCCTGTTGATCTACCCTTGATGTCGTTTGACGACGACGAGGACGATGCCGCCGAGGCCGCGGACGAGGCTGCAGGGGCAGCCGCGACCCAGGCCGCCCAGGAAGCTGCCGCTGAGGAGGCTGCTGCTGAGGCTGCCGACAAGGAAAAGGCCGCTGTGGCTGCCGCGGCTAAGGCTGCGGAGGAGGCCGTGGCGACCAGGGCTGCAGACGAAGCCGCCGGGGCAAGGGCCGCCGAGGAAGCTGCTGCCAAGGCGGCCGCGGAGGCCGCCGACACGGCCGCGAGGGAGTCTCTGAGTGTTTCGAGTGGGGATCGCGAATCCGAAGCCACGACGGAGGCCCCCCCGGGGGAGGGGTACGTGGACCTCGCTGCCGTGCTTCTTGGCGAGGAGTTACAAACCGGGGAAAAGTCGACCCGTTTCGTCGTGCCGTATGAAGAGCCGACCGGTGACGATCAGGCGGACTTCGACAGGATGTTGACGCAGTTCCGGGAGAAGGTGTCGGAAAACATCGATACGGGCGATGCGACGGCCCATTACGACCTCGGCACCGCATACATGGAGATGGGCCTGCTGGACGAGGCGATCGGTGAGTTCCAGGTGGTGTTACAGGGTACTTCAGACCATCTTGCGACCTATGAGATGCTTGGCCAGGCGTTCCTGCAGAAAAACGAGCCGGAGGCCGCGCTTCAATCCCTCCAGCGTGGGCTCGACGCCCCTTGTGAGGTCGAGGAGGAGCGCGTGGGCATCTACTATTACATCGGGTTGGCGCATGAGACGATTGGCGACAAGGAGACTGCGTTGGGGTTTTACGACAGGGTTTTCGCAATCGATATCAATTTTGCGGATGTCACCGAGCGCCTCCGGGCCCTCCGCAGTTAAACTCCTCGACCCTCGATCGATGCCAACGCCGAATCCCGTGGCCCTGTGATGGAAGCGGCTCCGAGTTCTGTTCTGAGGGGCTCCCCTCCGAATCTGTCTTCGGTACAAGATCTCGTTGCCGATCGGCTCGAGGAGGTCCAAGGTGCTCTGAAGCGCATCATCATCTCGGACTTCGATCTGATCGAGGAGATCAACGAATACCTGCTCCTTATGCGCGGCAAACTCTTTCGTCCTACGCTG
This sequence comes from Longimicrobiales bacterium, assembly GCA_965248195.1. Taxonomy (GTDB): domain Bacteria; phylum Gemmatimonadota; class Gemmatimonadetes; order Longimicrobiales; family Gaopeijiaceae; genus UBA822. Next base: position 1,027,707 of record CBDFIQ010000002.1, read on the forward strand.
CTCCTTCTCAGCGACAAAGTCGGGGGAAACGCGTCGGACGATGCGATCACGCTCGCCGCCGTTGTGGAGTTGGTTCACCTCGCGACGCTCGTCCATGACGATGCTGTCGACCACAGCGTTTTGCGGCGTGGCCTCCCTACGGTAAACGCGCTCTGGACGCACCAGATCGCGATCATCATGGGGGATTACCTGTACAGTCGCTCGGTCACGGAGCTTACGCGGCTCGGACGGCTGGATGCGGTAGCCGTGCTCGCGAGCGCCGCCAACGAGATGAGCATCGGTGAGATGCGGCAACTCACATCCTACGATGCGCTCGAGTTCACCGAGTCCGACTACAATCGGCTCATCGCGGCGAAGACGGCTTCGTTGATGTCTGCGGCCTGTGAAATGGGAGCTCTCGCCGGGGCGAATGAGTATCGAAAACCGCTCGCACGGTTTGGGTATGATCTGGGCATGGCCTTCCAGATTGCCGATGACCTATTGGACTACACCGGAACGGAGGCCGTCACGGGAAAGCCGTCCGGGCAAGATTTGAGAGAGCGCAAAGTGACACTTCCTCTGATCGGCGCCTTGAGGAACGTGTCTGAGGTGGAGTCGCGTGAGATTCGGGATTTTTTCACGCTGGTGGAGGCGGCCGACGAAGACATCGATCGTGTGATCGAAATCGTGCAGAACCGCGGCGGATTGGATTACGCGAATGCGCGGGCGGATCTGTACGCAAGGCGTGCCGGGGAGGCACTCGGCAGCCTTCCGCCGGATCCTGCCGTGGAAGCGCTCAGGGACGCCGTTGCCTACGCCGTCGCGCGTGATCGCTGATGCCGCAGATTCGTCGTCAATAAGGCATGCTAGTCGATACGTACCGGCGGAATATCAGACGCCTGATGTGGACGCAGGCTCTCGGACTTCTGCTCGGTGGCTTGCTTACTCAACTCGCTCAGTCGTTTCTTCCGGCGAGCCCCGCCAAAACCTTTCTGACGATGGCGGTGGAGGCCTCGGTTGGGCCGCTGTCCATCGATCTGGTGGTATTCGCGTTCACGATCGGCCCCCTGACCCTCAGTCTGAATGTGTTAACATTGGTGGGGATTGCGATCGTGGCCTTTATCGTTCGATCCTGGATCTGATTTAGGAACGGACGTCGAACGGAGGATTTATCATGGGACTCGGTGGACTCGGCATGTGGGAGATGATCATGATCTTCCTAGTGGTCCTCCTCCTTTTTGGGGCGAAGCGGCTTCCGGAAATCGGTTCGTCCTTGGGCAAGGGGATACGGGAGTTCAAAGGTTCGATCAAAGAGATCGAAAAAGAGGTCAAAGCAGTGGGCGACGAGCTCCCACGGGACGCGGTGCCTCCGGCATCGGATCCCTCGGATGAACCGGAGGAGGGACCCAGGCGATTGACGACGACGCCGGGGCCTGATTCAGGCATGAGTCAGCCTGGGGGCGTCCCCACGCAAGAGGACCCGAATCAGGATGGGCCGGGGGTGGAAGGGTTGGAGGCGGAAGGGCTGGCGGAGGAAGGGTCTGAGGAGGAAAAGGAGGAGGAGGAGGTCCCGAAGGGGTAGGGCAAGGCTTCAGCGTAAGGGCCTAGCGCGCCTCGCCCCACTTCTTCAACAGGCCTCTAAAAGCCGAAACCTCCCGGCAGTTGTTGAACGTCCGCCGGATCGACGTTCAAAACTTCATCCCTTCGGTCGATGATACGAGCTACTTCGCGAAGGCCCTGGAGCCAGTCCTGCAGGCGGCTTTCTTGGGCAACCCCGAGCAATTCATCCCGTAGCACCACCCGTTGGCCCTCGAAGGCGGTGGAATCTGCTGCGAAGTAGTCGGCCAACTCGATGATGAAGACGTTGTTGTTGGCCTCCACCGCACCGCTCACTTGGCCAATGTTCAGGCCGAATCCTGCCCCCACGGCCGCATTCAGCCGCCCGATGCCGGGAACGAAGTCTACGCGGGCGTACGGCCCGGCAGTCTGGATCTCCAGGCTTTTTTGTTCCGCAATATCCGCTAGGCTTGCTCCCGCCCGAACCCGCGCGACGATCTCCTCCCCCTCGCCCTTGGCTCGTTCCACCTTCTTCTCGGCTCTCACCGTTTGCTCAATGGACCCACTGGCGTCGGCCAGCGAGATTGCCCCCGCCTCCCGGATTTCGGCGAGTTCGAGCATATAGAATGCCTGCCTCGTCTCGAGGACGGCGCTGACGTCTCCAACCAAAGCTTCTTCGAAGGCCCAGTCGGAGCCCTCTCCTACTTGCCCGGCGCCGGCAACGAATGCGAATTCACCGCTCAGATATGCGGTCTCAACACCGAGGCTCAGAGTCAAAGCCGCCTCTGCCAATGTGCGTGACTCGCCAAGCGCCTCCAGCGAGTCGGCAAGCGTGAGGAGCGCGAGTTCAGACTCCTCGGTGCGGGCAAAGGGAACGAGGATATGCCGGGCCTGAACACTGTCTTCCGTCTGTTGCAGTACTTCGATCACGTGGTAGCCGAAGGGGGTCCTCACCGGCTCCGTGAGCTCGCTTACGGTCGCCGCGAAGGCCACATCGGAGAACTCCTCGGGCATCCTCTCCCTCGTAAACCAGCCCAGGTCTCCCGACCCGGCTCCGACTCCAGGCCGACCTAACATGTCCTCGAAATCGGCCCCTTCGATGATCTCTTGCCTCAGCCCAGCGGCAAGTTCTCCCATAGCCACGGTGTCTTCGGGTGTTGGAGTCTTGTCGATAATAACCGCCCGGACCGTGGCCTGCGCCGGGAGCGCGAACTCTTCTTCGTGTTCGTCGTAGTAGTCCCTCACCTCCGCGGGCGTCACGGCTATCATCGAATCGGCAACCCGTTGGGCGGGATTGAGAGCGAGGTAACGGACCGAGATCCGTTCGTTGCGGTCACGGTATTCATCCCAGAGGGCGGCATCGGTGACGTAAAGGTCGGACGACACCTGGCGCATCAGTTTGCTCCGGGGGATCACGTCCCGGTAATAGGCCTCCAGTTGGAGGAGCATCAGATCGTCGATGGTGGGAGAGGCCAGGAACGCCTGGTACTTCTGGATATCGAACGATCCGTCCGTTTGAAACGCCGGATTGAATTGGAACTCCGGCGGTGGACTGAAACGTGCGGCGTTCAGTAACTCGTCATCCGTCACCACGATCCCTCGGCGCGTCAGCTCCTGACGGATTAGGACCTGATTGACGACCTCGTCCCATGCCGCGTCCTCCAGGTCACTGATCTGTTGGCTCGTGATGGGATCCTCCTGCGAAGCCTGAATCTGATCGAAAAGCGAGCGGTAGGTCTGATTGAATGAGTCGTACATCACCGGCGTGCCGTTGACGCTACCGATTTCCCCGATAGAGAGGCCGCTTCGCCCTGTGATGTCCATTCCCCACTGGAAAAACATGAGCCCCACGAAGGCCGTCGCGGTCACCAGCATGATCCACTTCGTGTTCTCCCGCATTTGACGCATCATGAGACGGCAACTCCTCGGCAAGTCCGCTACTGGATCACATCCGCGTGATCATACCCGAAAAGGCGATGAAAGGTAATGGTCGGTATGGGGCTCCTTCAACCTCTCGTTGACACGATTTCGGCGTAATCAGTATCTTCCTCGCGTCTACGGTCCTGTAATGGCGCCCCTCGCTTTTTCCAGCTCGTCCAGGGAGTTCGGTGTGTCGGAGTCTCTGAATCAACAGATCGAACGACTAGAAGAGATCTACAAGTCGGAATTGGACCCGAAGGGGAGGGCGTTCGTGCCTCTGGCGGATGCCCATCGCCGGCTCGGCGATCTCGGTAAGGCGCTGGCCGTTCTTCAAGAAGGGCTTGAAAGACATCCCGATTTCGCCTCCGCCCATATGGTGGCAGGCTGGGTGCACCGCTCCCGGGAAGAGCCGGACGATGCCATGTCCTCGTTCGAGCGGGTCCTGGCGTTGGACGCAGGGAACACGCTCGCGCGGGCTGCCATCGCTGAGTTGATCGATGATCAACGGGCTCAGACCTATCGGGACAAGGTGGCGGCCAGGGGCGCGGCCGAGTCGGCAGCCGCGCCCACGGCTGAAGCTGAACGTCCGGTCGTGACGATCGCTTCGCTGGCACCGGAGGTGCCGGACGAGGACGCCCGTCCCGTGGTGTTGATCGCTTCGCTGGCACCGGGAGCTCCGGCTGAAACCATGGCTGTGGCCGATGCGGCGCCCGAAGTGGTGCGCGAGGTTGAGGTTGGCCCGGTGGTACCGATCGCTGCGCTGGCGCCGGCAGCTCCGGCTGAAACCATGACTGTGGCCGATGCGGCGCCCGAAGTGGTGCGCGAGGTTGAGGTTGGCCCGGTGGTACCGATCGCTGCGCTGGCCCCGGGAGGAGCCCCGGGGGCGCCGGACGAGGACGGGCCTCCCGGGGTTCCTGTTCGATCGCTGGCACCCGACGTACGCGACGACGTTCCGGGCGACCTGGTGCCGGGCAGCAGAGAGATATACACGGAAACGCTTGCCGAGCTATATGCGGGTCAGGGCGCTACCGACAAGGCGATCGAGGTTTACCAGAGGCTGATCGCGAATGATCCGGATAACGAAGAATTGAGCAGGCGGCTGACGGAGCTGCAAACCCTCGAGCCAGGCTCCGATGGTCAAACGGTTCCGATAGAGTCGCTTGCGCCGGACGGGACGCCGGATGACTCGTTTCCGTCGATGAACCGGTTCTGAAGGCCTGAACAGGCCTCGAAGGAGACCACTTCGTGCGCATCGCACTCATCCACGGTCCCAACCTCAGCCTGCTCGGGAGTCGGGAACCCGAGGTCTACGGAACCGACTCGTTGGACGATATCAACGGTGCCGTAGAATCGCTGGGCTCCGAGTTGGGAGTGGAGGTCGAGACCTTCCAGTCCAACTCGGAGGGAGCCATTCTCGACTTCCTGGAGGAGGCCGCCCAGCGGGTCGAGGGCTTCTTGATCAACCCAGGGGGGCTGACCCACACGAGCGTGGCCCTGCGTGACGGGCTCGTGGCGGTGGGGCTCCCGTTCGTGGAGGTTCACCTCTCAAACACGATGGCCCGTGAGCGTTTCCGGCGCCATTCCTATCTCTCGCCGGTAGCCGCCGGGGTGGTTCTAGGTTTTGGATCTCAGGGCTATCTTCTAGCGCTTAGAGGGCTCGTGGCCCGGATCACCGGCGAGTAGCGCCCCCTAATTCTCATCGACTGACAAGGTGTTATGGCCTCGACCGCGGACTTTCGAAACGGCTTGGTGCTGGATATTGATGGCCAGCTCTGGACCATCATTTACTTCCAACATGTGAAGCCTGGTAAGGGCGGTGCCTTCGTCCGGACGAAGATCAAGAACGTTCTCACCGGTTCGGTGGTGGACAAGACGTATCGCGCGGGGGAGAAGGTGACCGACGTGCGACTGGAGCGGCGCCCGGTGTCGTACAGTTATTCGGACGGGCAGCTCTACCACTTCATGGACCAACAGACCTATGAGATGATCCCGATCGCTGGCGACCTGCTCGGTGAAGACCAGCTCAGGTACCTGAAGGAGAACATGGAGTGCGAGGGCCTGGTCCACGACGGCAGGGTCATCAGTGTCGAACTCCCTCAGTTCGTGGAGTTGGTGGTCACCCAGACCGACCCCGGTTTCAAGGGGGACACGGCCCAGGGCGGCACGAAACCCGCAACTCTGGAAACCGGCGCCGTAATTCAGGTGCCGCTGTTTATCGAACAGGGCGAGGTGGTCAAGGTGGACCGCCGGGAAGAGAAGTATTTGACCCGAGCGTCGTCATGATGGATCTGGACTTTGTTCAGAGCCTCATCAAGGCGCTCGACGAGAGCGGGCTGGATTCAATCGAGATCGAACGAGGAGGCACGCGAATCCGGCTCGCGAAAACCCCCTCCGCCGATGCTGGGGTCGCTTCGGCCGCACAGGGGGGCTCTGTGCCATCGGCTGGACTCGTGGGCTCTTCCGGCGCGCCAGCCGCGGCGCACTCCGCTCAGCACGAGGGGCACGTTCCGGCCCTTGGGACCGCCTCGGAAGGGTCCGGGCTGGTGGAGATCGAGTCTCCCATGGTTGGAACCTTCTATCGGTCTCCCGCGCCCGACGCCCCGGCATACGTCGATCTGGGGGCCACGGTCATGCCGGGTGAAACGCTTTGCATCATCGAGGCCATGAAGCTCATGAATGAGCTGGAATGTGAGGTCTCCGGCGTAATCCGCGAAATCTGCGTCGACAACGGCGAACCGGTGGAATTCGGGCAGGTCCTGTTCCGCGTTTCCCCGTGACCGAGGCCCCGGGGCATTCGGACGCCTTCTCGAGGGTTCGCTGAGTGTTCAAAAAGCTGCTGATCGCCAATCGTGGTGAGATCGCCCTGCGGATCATTCGGGCGTGCCACGAACTCGGCGTGAAGACGGTGGCGGTGTACTCGGAGGCGGACCGCGAGTCGCTCCACGTCCGCTTCTCGGACGAGGACGTGTGCATCGGACCGCCACCGGCGAAGGACAGCTACCTGAACATCCCCCAGATCATTTCGGCTGCGGAGGTGACGGGGGCGGAGGCCATCCACCCGGGGTACGGCTTCCTGGCGGAGAATGCCGAGTTCAGTGAAATCTGTGAGCGCACCGACATCGTGTTCGTGGGTCCGAATCCCGATCAGATTCGCTCGATGGGCGACAAGGCGACCGCCCGTCGGACCATGATGGATCTCGGTGTGCCCACGGTACCCGGTTCGGACGGCGTCATATCGGATCCCGGCGAGGCTGAGAAGGTCGCTGCCGGGATCGGTTTTCCGGTCATGATCAAGGCCACTTCCGGTGGGGGGGGGAAGGGTATGCGGATCGCTCCCGATGCGGAGAGCTTCGTCCGGCAGTTCCAGGCGGCCCAGACTGAGGCCGGGACCGCGTTCGATGATCCGGACGTTTACCTCGAGAAATGTATCGTCCAACCGAAGCACGTCGAGTTCCAGGTGTTCGGGGACCGGCATGGCCGGGTGGTCCACCTCGGTGAGCGAGATTGCTCCATCCAGCGCAGACATCAAAAGTTGATCGAAGAGGCTCCCTCGCCGGCGTTGACGCCGGAAATGCGGGAGAAGATGGGAGAAGCGGCACTAATGGCGGCGGAAGGGATCGACTACGTGGGAGCTGGTACCGTCGAGTTTCTCGTCGATGCCGGTGGATCGTTTTATTTTATCGAGATGAACACGCGAATACAGGTGGAGCATCCGGTCACGGAGGTCACGACGGGCCTCGATCTGGTAAAGGAGCAGATTCGTGTGGCCGCCGGTGAACCGTTGTCGTTCCCCAGCGAGATCCCTCAGGTGCGAGGGCATGCCATAGAATTTCGCGTGAATGCCGAAGATGCTTTACGGGATTTCGCACCCTCTCCGGGCCCGATCACGACGTTCCATCCTCCAGGTGGACCCGGTGTTCGGCTCGACACGCATCTGTACAATGGTTATCAGGTCCCCCCCTACTATGATTCCCTGCTCGCCAAGTTGATCGTCAGCGGCAAGGATCGCGAAGAGACCATCGTGCGTGCGCGGCACGCGCTCGAGTCCTTCGTGATCGAGGGGATCAGCACCACGATTCCGTTCCTCGCCGACATCACGCGCGATGAGCAGTTCTTGGCCGGTGGGGTGGACACTGGGTTCGTGGACCGTTTTTTAGGTGAACGCGGCGGCGACTGATGAAGATCGACGTACATTTCGAGCCGGCGGCCCCGCTGCCCGACCTGACCGGGAGTACGGTAGTGGTGATCGATGTCCTCCGAGCGACGAGCTCGATGGTCGAGGCGCTGGTCAATGGCGCCCAGGGTGTCTATCCGGCTCCCTCGACCGAGGAGGCGATTAAGTTGGCGTCCTCCCTCGGACGAGAGGACACGATTCTGTGCGGTGAGGCGCGCGGACTCAGAATCGAGGGATTCGACCTCGGTAACTCTCCCCGGGAGTTCTCGGCCGATAGGGTGGTGGGAAAGCGGTTGGTCATGAGCACCACGAATGGCACCGGCGCCTTCTTCCTCGTCGGAGATGCGGTACGGGTCCTGGTCTGCGGCTTCATGAATCTGAGTGCGGTCGCGGCAGCGGCCATGGAGGCCGAATCGATCGTCGTCGTGTGCGTCGGAATGGGGGGGCTATTCTCTCTCGACGACGCCGTCTGTGCGGGAGCCCTGGTGCAACGTATCCGGGCGGCGGCCGGGTCAGACGTCGAACTCAACGACGCCGCGATGGGAGCCGTGGAAATGGCGCTGACCTTCCGCATCAACGCACATTTCCTCGCGTCGACCACGGCAGGCCGCCACCTGATCGAGATCGGATTCCGAGAGGATCTCGATGTCTGCGCCGAGATCGATCGCCACTCCGTAGTGCCGGAGATGGACGACTGGGTCATCCAGTTGCCTTCCCAGAACGCGGGGTCCTCCGGGCCCGAGGGCTAGAGGCCTCCAGATGCTGTCTCAGAAGCAGCAACGAGACATCATGGCCGTCGGCTTGTTGACGCTGGCGCTCTTCCTTTTTGCCGCCCTCATCCCTGTGTCGGTGCTCGGCCCGAGGGGTGGGGAATGGTTCCCGTTGGGGAATATGGTGGGTGTGGTCGGAGAGACGGTGCAGCGTGCGCTCAACACCCTCCTAGGGATTGCGGCTTTTTTCTTGCCCGGCCTCCTCCTTCTCGGTGGGCTCAGGGCGTGGGAGTGGCTGTCCGTAGGGTTGACGGCGCGCCTCTCGATTCTCATGGGAGGCCTACTGTTGATCGTGCCCGTCGGTCTCGGGATTCTCGGCCGGGACGGGGAGACCGTGGGCCGATGGGGTGAGCTGGCGGGTCCTCCCCTCGTGACGGCGTTTGGTCTTCTGGGGGCGGTCCTTTTCATTCTGCTTCTCCTCGTGGTGCTATCCGTGGGCACGTTGGGGTGGAATCCGCTCCGCTCCTTGGCGCAGGGCCTGGCGCAAGGGACCGGAGTGATGGCGCGCGGAGCTCGTGGCCTCTTCTCCATGGGGGAACGCCTCAAGGCTTGGTGGGACCAGCGCTCAAGAAATCGGCTGGACCAAACGCCGCCGATGGAGCTTTTGGAGGGTGTTGAAGTGTCCGACCGCGGGGACGACTCCGATGACGTCGGTGCCGAAGCCTACGATGAGGCGTATGAGGAGCTGTACGAGAGCACGCTGGGGGTGGTCGCTCTGGTTGAAGATAGCGAGGCGCCGCCCGACCCGTTTGTGGAAGGCGAGGTCTCCGACACCGGACTGCCACCGACGGAGTTCATGTCGGCGGCGGATGACGAACATCGTGATGACATGGAGCGGGAGCTCGACGCGCTGGGCGAGGTTCTGATCGAAAAGCTTCGGACCTTCAACGTCGAGGGCGAGATCGGTGGCCGCACTACGGGCCCCGTGGTCACGCAGTATGAGGTCATCCCGGCACCGGGGGTGAAGGTGAGCAAGATCGCGAACCTCGACGCCGACCTGGCTCTGGCGATGAAGGCGCAGAGCATTCGGATCGTAGCGCCGGTGCCCGGGAAGGGCGCCGTCGGTGTGGAGATTCCCAACCCCGAGCCCGAGGTCGTCCGCCTTCGCGACATCCTCGACTCACCGACCTACCAACGCAGTCGCGCCGAACTCCCGTTGGCGCTCGGCAAGGATCTCAACGGGAAGCCCTACGTGGCCGATCTCCGCGAGATGCCCCACATCCTCATCGCAGGCGCCACCGGGTCCGGTAAGTCGATCTGCCTCAACACCATCATCACCAGCTTGGTCTACCGCCACACGCCCAAGACACTGAGGCTCCTCATGGTCGATCCCAAAATGGTGGAGCTCTCCACGTACCGGTTGCTGCCGCACCTCCGCCACAAGGTGGTCACGGACCCGCGAGATGCCGCGGCGCTTCTCAAGTGGGCGGTCCTGGAGATGGATCGCCGGTACAACCTGCTCAGCGTAAACGGCGTGCGCTCGATTGGCGAGTTCAACGAACGTATGGGGAGCGGCGCGACGCTCCGGCGTTCCGAGCCGAGGGGCGACGACAACGATCCGGACCGGTGGATCTACGACGACGGGGTCCTGCCCTATGTGGTGGTGGTCGTCGACGAGTTGGCGGATCTCATGATGACCGTACAGAGCGAGGTGGAGAAGCCGCTCACCCATTTGGCTCAGAAGGGCCGCGCCATTGGAATCCACCTGATCGTAGCCACGCAGCGGCCGAGCGTGAACGTGATCACCGGCTTGATCAAGGCGAACTTTCCCTCCCGGATCGCTTTCCGTGTGGCGTCGAAGACCGATTCACGCACCATCCTCGATCAAAACGGCGCCGACAGCCTGCTCGGCAACGGTGATATGCTTTTCCTGCCACCGGGCTCGAGTGAACCCGTCCGGATCCAGGGCGCTTACATCTCCACGGCGGAAACCGATCGCATGATGGGCTGGTACCGGGATCAGATCGAGCTTCAGAGCAGGGAGTTGGCCGAGATCGAAGCGGCGACGGAATCGGACATTCTGGAACAGATGCGCGCCTACGAGCGAGAGGCCGAGATGGCGGTCGGGGCCGTAAACGCGGCAGAGTGGGATGACCTATTCCGCGCTGCCGGTGAGGTGTGCGTGCAGCACCAGCAGGGCTCGACGTCGCTGCTCCAGCGGAAGCTGAAGATCGGGTACGGGCGGGCTGCCCGGATCGTGGATCAACTACAAGACGCTGGGATTCTGGGGCCGTCTGAGGGCTCGAAGGCAAGAGAGGTGCTCGTCGGACTCGACGAGCTGGAGTCGATCTTCGCGAATCGGGGAATGTGATGACACCGGGTCCAGGCCGGTTCCCCCTCGGAACGGGCCTGTCGCCCACCGTGTATGGACGGCGCATGAACGAGCCGTTCCGTATCCTGATGATTCCGCTCCTGCTGATCTCCCTCGTCGCGGCGCCGCAGACGCTCCACGGCCAGGACGGTCGGGCCTACCAGGTGCTCTACGCCGCCAGCGACCGCTACTACGGCCTCGAGACTCTTTGCGCCCACTTCCAGCAGGTCATCGAAGTCACGCTTCTGAGACAGACCCGCTCGGGGGAGGGCACGGTCTGCCAACAGCGGCCCGACCGTTTCTCCATGCGCTTCAGCGATCCAGCTGGAGATTTGGTGGTCGGGGACGGGGAGTTCCTTTGGACCTTCTATCCCAGCCTGGATGACATGCAGGTGGTGCGTTTTTCGGCGGAGGGCGCCGGGGGCGGGTTCAACTTCTACAAGAACTTTCTGGAAGATCCGCGCGGGCGGTTTGAGGCGGTGCATGAGGGCCGAGAGCCCATGGGCGAGGGCCTGTCGCACAAGATCGCGTTGGAGCCGAGGGAGATCGACGGCTTGCGGTCCGCGAACTTTCGATCCGCGGTCGTTTGGTTCGATGTCGACAGCTACCTGCTCACGGCCTTGGACATCCACGACACGAACGAAACGATCCGCAGGATCCGGCTCACGGACATCCGTGTGAACCCCCGACTCCCGGACGAAGAATTCCGCTTCGTGGCACCCGAAGGAGCGCGGGTGATGACGGCACCCGAAGGCGCGGGGGCGATCACGAGATGAGAACGAGGGCCTTACCGGTCTTTCCCCTGGCCCCTGATCCGATCCGATCCGATGTGGCGCGAGACGCCGAGGCGGTGCGGCTTTCAATCGATCCCATTGGCCCCGCCGACGGCCCCCAGGTCGGGCTCGTGACGCTGGGGTGCGACAAGAACACAGTGGATTCGGAGAAGATGATGGCGGCGTTGGTGGGACACGGCGCCCGCGTGTCGTCCGACATCAGCGGTGCCCAGGTGGTGGTCGTGAACACCTGCGGATTCATCGAGTCGGCCAAGGAGCAGTCGATCGAGACCATCCTGGAGGCGTGCCGGCTCAAGGAGGAGGGGCGGGTCCGCGCGGTGGTCGCCGTGGGATGCATGGTCCAACGGTACAAGGAGGAGCTCACCGCCGAGATACCCGAGGTAGACCTCTTTCTGGGGCTTTCGGAGATGGCCTCTCTGATACCGGAACTCCGCCGTTGCGGCTTTCTCCCAGAGGCATTGGAGAGCGTGCCGACGATGGAGCGCCCGCTTCGGATCCTTTCCACGGAGACGCCCCACACGTCCTTCCTCAAGATCAGCGAGGGCTGTGACCATACCTGTGCGTTCTGCGCCATCCCCAGCTTCCGTGGGCTGCACCGGTCGGCGCCGCTCCCCGATTTGGTGACTGAGGCTCGGGCCCTGGTACGGCAGGGGGTGAAAGAGTTGAACATCATCTCTCAGGACACGACCTGGTATGGGCGGGACCTGTGGAGAAAGGATCGCTCGGCACCGCTCCTCCTCGATTTGCTGCGAGCCTTGGTCGCCGAGACGGACGTGGAGTGGCTTCGCCTGTTTTACATGTATCCGTCGGGCATCACGCGTCAGATCGTCGAGTTGATGGCGAGCGAGGATGTGCTCCTTCCTTATCTGGATATGCCGCTCCAACACGGAAGCGACAGGATGCTCGAAGCGATGCGTAGACCCGAACGCCAGGGAACCATACGGGAGCGCGTGGCTTGGATCCGGGAAGCGGTGCCCGACGTGACGCTCCGGACGACGGTGATCGTAGGATTCCCGGGGGAGTCGGGGGAGGATTTCCGTGGCATGCTCGATTTCCTTGAGGAGCTTCGTTTCGACCGGGTGGGCGCGTTCACCTACTCGGTGGAGGATGGCACTCCGGCGGCGGACATGCCTGATCAGATCCCGGACTCCCTGAAGCGAGAGCGCCTGGAGGAACTCATGGACGTTCAGCGCATGATCTCCTCCGAACGCAACGAGGCGCTGATTGGCCGGAGATTTCTGGCGCTGGTCGATGAAGTCCTGGACGACCCGGGCCCGATCGGCACGGCGGCGGCCGGCCGGCCGGTGGGCGTCGCCCGGACGGTCGGCCAGGCCCTCGACGTAGACGGGGTCACCCACGTTCATCCCTTCGATGGGCTCGCGCCCGGACAGTTCATCACGGTGGAAATCGACGATGCGGAGGAGTACGACCTGATCGCGCGTGTGGCGGAAAGCGAAGGACCGACCACGTGAAATTGGGAGAGGGAATGAGCGATCGAATGGCTTCGGAGAGTGGATGACAGACCGAACAAATGGGTTGTGGGGTCGGGCGCAGGCTGTGATACCGGGAGGCGTGAGCTCTCCCGTGCGCTCTTTCCGCGCAGTAGGAGGTGAGCCGTTCTTCGTGGAGCGTGGCCAGGGCGCCTACCTGTACGACACCGAGGGTCGCCGCTACGTGGACTACGTTTTAAGCTGGGGTCCCCTCATTCTTGGACATGCCCATCCCGTGGTGACAGCGGCGGTGGAGCGGCAGCTGGCCCGAGGAACGTCGTACGGTGCCCCGACAGTGGCGGAGGTGGAGCTGGCAGAGCGCATCGTTCGCATGGTGCCCAGCGTAGAGATGGTCCGACTCGTCAACAGTGGGACGGAAGCCACCATGACCGCACTTCGGCTCGCTCGGGCGGCCACCGGCCGTCCATTGCTGTTGAAGTTCACAGGCTGCTACCACGGGCACGCGGATGCCTTCCTCGTCGCCGCCGGAAGTGGAGTCGCTACGTTGGGTCTCCCGGATTCTCCTGGCGTCTCCGAAACGATTGCCGCCGAGACTCTGGTGCTTCCGTTCAACGACCTCGATGCGGTCGAGACGTTGTTCGGCACGCGGGGCGACGACATCTCCTGCGTTTTCGTCGAGCCAGTGGTCGGCAACTCGGGTCTTATCCCACCTGTGAGCGGCTTTCTGGAGGGCCTTCGCGCCATAACCGAGCGGCACGGGGCGCTCTTGATCTTCGATGAGGTAATGACCGGGTTCCGGGTAGCCGCCGGAGGCGCACAGGAGCGCTACGGGATCGAGCCCGATCTCACGACGTTGGGTAAGGTCATCGGGGGAGGGCTGCCGGTGGGGGCCTTCGGGGGGCTCCGGCGCCTCATGGAGCAGATGGCACCTGCTGGGCCCGTATACCAGGCCGGCACGCTGTCGGGAAATCCACTTGCGACGGCAGCCGGAAACGCTCAGCTCCGCTACCTCGAGGAGGAGGACCCATTCGAGGACCTGGCCCGGGCTGCCGAGCGACTGTCGTCGGGCGTCGTGTCGGCGCTGACTGAAGCGGGGATCGCGGCCACCGGATGTTCCGTCGGATCGATGTGGGGTGTGTTCTTCAGCAAGGAGCCGGTCCATTCCTTCGAAGAGGCTCAGGGTGCAGACCTCAAAACGTTTCGGGCATTCCATCGGGCGTGCCTCGATCGAGGTGTGTTTCTTGCACCTTCTCCTTTCGAGGCCGGGTTCGTCTCCACGGCGCACACATCCGGCGTCATCGACGAAACCCTCGAAGTCGTGCGGGCGGCGGCACTCGAGGTTGCGTGACAAACTGAGAATCGCGGACGTGGCTTTCGAAACGGAGGTGCGGTGTGGATGGCGAGGTGTGTGAGTGCGATGAGTAGGATGAGGACGGTGATTGCAGCGACGGTTGCTGGTCTGGTCGCGGCCTCGGTGGTGCCTTGGCAAGCACGGGCGCAGGACCTCGCGGACTACGATTACGAAAATCTCTCGTTCCGCGGTATCTCCTTCGACCTTGGGTACCTTTACGCCGACAATGTCGAGGATACACGGACATTGGGAGTACGACTCGATCTGGGTTTCCTCGGCCCCGGCTTCAGACTCATGCCGGGGGTGACGTACTGGGAATCAACGCTGGCCCAGACCGAGGTGGATCAGTTCGAGACTCGACTCGGCGCGCTCACCGCGGACCAGGGAGGGATCATTCCGCCGGGCGGGTTCGATCTGGGCGTCATCGACCGGAAGGACATCGTGATCGGCTTGGACGGCCATTACGTATGGGCGGTGCCTCTGAACCTGTTCTTCTCAACGGGAGTGGGGATGTCCGCGCACGTCCTCAACGGCTCCGGTACCTCCATCGACGGCACCTTCGTCGAGGACCTACTCGACTCGGTGTCCGCGGGCTTCAACCTCCATGCGGCTTTGGAGTACCCGGTCGCCGATCGGATCCGCATCCATGCAGGATCCAAGGTCGAAATACTCGGCGATCTCAACTATTTCGAGTTTCGAGGGGGGCTGACCTTCATCTGGGGAGGGTTGGTAACGGGGGAGGACCGGTGACGTCCAAGTTGGAACGCCACCCTGTGCAAGTGGGCATCCTGGGCGTTGGAGCGATCACACAGGTCGTACATCTCCCCATTCTTTCGGAGCGGCCCGATGTCGACGTCATCGCCGTCTCCGATCCAGATCGCCTAAAGGCGGAGACGCTCGGGGGGCGGTTCGAAGTGCCACGCGTCCTGACCAGCGAGGAGATCCTGAGCGACGACCAGATCCAGGCCGCAGTGATCTGTACTCCAAATCATCTTCACGAGTCCATGGCGGTCGAGGCACTGGAGCGTGGCAAGCATGTCCTGGTAGAAAAGCCTTTGGCGATGAGTGCAGAGGGCGTGCAGAGGGTGCTGGATGCGGCGGCCGCCTCGGCGAGGCATCTCGCCGTAGGAATGCATCACCGATTCCGACCGGATGTGGGGGCCCTCGCAGCTTTCGTGGCCGGGGGCGAGTTGGGTGACGTTTATGCGGTGCGAGCCAACTCCCTTACGCGGAAAATGCCCGATGTGCGGTCCACTTGGCGGCAAAAACCGGAAGAGGCAGGAGGGGGCGCGCTGATGGACTTGGGCGTCCAGGTCCTGGATCTTGCGTTCTGGCTCGTGGATTATCCTCCAATCACGCGGGTGACCGCCGTCTTCCGCAGCCGGGAAGCCGACGTCGAGGAAGCGGCCACCGTGTTCGCCGTGTCCGAGTCCGGCATCGCGTTCAGCGTCGAGGTGAGTTGGAACCTCTTTGCCGAGGCGGACCGGGACCGAGCTCGTGTGATGGGCACTGAGGGTTCGGGCTCCCTGCCCCCGCTGGGGATCCACAAACAATTGGGGGGACGGCCTACGGACGTGACGCCGCGCCAACCCAAGACCCGGGGCGGCGAGAACCGATTCCAAAACGCTTATCGCCGCCTGCTGGATCAATTCGTTCGGGCGGTTCTTGGTGAAAGCGATGCCTCGGCCCCGGTCGAGCAGGTCCACTTGATGGAGGTCATCGCGGCGGCGTACCGATCAGCCAGGGAGGGCAGGGAGATCCATCTTGGCGAGGGCTGAGTTGCCTGCTTTAAGCCTGGCGCTGGTTGTGTGGGCCACGGTGGCGGGTCCGGGTCCGCTCAGGGCCCAAGGTGGCGTGCCGAGCGATGGCCCACCTAGTGGCGAGTCGGGTGCCGCGCCCGGCTCCCACCTCGAGATTTTTCTGATGACGATCGGACCCGGGGACGCCATCTGGGAACGATTCAGCCACAACGCTCTCGTAGTACGAGATGATCAGGCTCAAACCGAGGTCGCGTACAACTGGGGCATCTTCGACTTCAACGACGCGGATTTCATTCCCCGTCTGGCGCGAGGCCGGATGCGGTACTCCATGCGGGGCTTTCCGACCTCGATGTGGCTCCCCGTGTACCGTCAGGCGAACCGCGACGTGTGGCTGCAAACGGTAAATCTCACGCCCGGGGAGCGCCTCGAGCTTCAGGCGGTGGTGCAGGAGCTGGATACGGAGGCCAACCGCTACTATCGCTACGACTACTATCGGGACAACTGCTCCACTCGGGTGCGTGACGTACTGGATCGTGTCCTCGGGGGCCAGATCCGTTCCGCCACCGAGGACACGAATACGGGGACGACGTATCGCTGGCACACCGCCCGATTACTCCAGTCCGCACCGGCTTACTACGCCGGAATCCAATTCGTGGTGGGGAATCGTGGTGACGAGACCATTTCCGCCTGGGAGGAAATGTTCCTCCCACTACGGCTCAAGGAGCATCTGGATGGCATCCGGATCGTGGATGCGGAGGGAGAGCAGGCGCCCCTCCTCGGTGAAGCTGTACAGGTTGTCCAAGCCGTCCGTGACCCCTCGCCGCTGGCCGCCCCAGACTTCCTGTTCCCCTTGCTCTTGTTGGGCACTGCCCTCGGAGCGTTTTTCGCTGGCTTGGGGTGGGCGGCGGGCGAAGGAAAGCGTTGGGGCCGCTCGGCCCTCGCCCTGTCGGGAGCCGCATGGAGCACCGGAGTGGGTTTGTTGGGTACCGCGTTGCTGCTGTCGTGGTTTTTCACCGACCACATTTTCTGGGGGTTGAACGAGAACGCTTTCCAGGCGAACCCCGTCTCCCTCATCCTCGCGGGTCTGCTTATTCGGGAGGCGCTGAACCGGAACGGGCACCGCGCCGGTTCCTTGGCCGGCACCCGCGTGGTTCCGGTGGCCAAGGTGGTGGGAGGCGTGGCAATCGCTGGCTTCTGCGCTCAGGTGTTGCCGGGCTTCGATCAGGTCAATGGTGAGGTCCTGTCGGTCCTGCTTCCAGCCCACGTAGGACTTGCCTGGGGTGTGCTTCGGGCGTGGCCGCCCTCCACGGGGTGATTCCGGCGCGCGGCGACCGGCTACTCCCGGCCGTATCGGCCCTCTTGGCGGTCATCGCGTTTCCTCCCTTCCATCTTCTCATCCCGTCGTTCGTCGCGCTCGTGCCGCTTGCTGTCTGGGTGGCCGACCAGGGTGAGGAGCGGGGTGCCGCAAGGGGCGTTTCCGGGCGGGTATTCCGGGGTGGCGTGTGGTTTGGTGTGCTCTACTTCGGGCTGCTCCTGTATTGGATGCCTTTGGCCCTGGCGGCCTTCACGTGGTGGGCCGTCCCCGCATACCTGACGGTAGTGATGGTCCTGGCGCTTGGCGCTGGGGGCTTCACGTGGGCGCTCCATCGTCTGACGCACCGCGGTGGAATCCCTGCTTGGGTGGCGCTGCCGTTGACGTGGACGGCGCTCGAGTGGCTGCGCGCGCACGCCCCGGGAGGGCTGGCCTTTCCGTGGCTGGGGCTCGGAACGTCACTCACCGGCTACCCTGAGCTCGTGGGTGCGGCCGAGTTGGTCGGTGCGCGCGGAATCACGCTGTGGCTTGCTTTGCTCAACGGGTTGATGGCCGAGGCCGTAAGGGCCCTGCGGGCACGGGACGGAGCCCGGATGTCGGCGCGTTGGGCGGCGGCTTTCGCCCTGGTATTGGCTGTGCCGGCCGCCTGGGGATACTTGCGGGCCCGCACCCTTTCTGTTCGGGCTGTTGGCGAGGTCGCCGTGGTGCAACCGAACATTGCGTCGCAGGTCAGGTTGGACGGGGGCAGGAGCAACGACAGCACCGTCGCCTCCTTGACCCGCCTCCTTCCCGAGGGCGGCGGCCTCTCCACGGATCTCCCCGAGGGCGACGCAATCTCCCCGGACCTCGTGGTCTGGCCGGAGGCGACGTTCTTCGGACCGATCGAATCCGATGAATCTCTGCGGGAGCGGGTCCTGGCGGTGGCAGAGAAGTGGACCGCCCCCGTCGTCTTCGGCGGGATCGGGGAGAGGGTGACGCGGGAGGGCAACCCGATCCCGCTGAACTCGGCGTTCCTGACGGGACGGAATGGACGGCTCACGGATTTCCGTTACGACAAACACCACCTCGTGCCTTTGGTCGAGGGCCTTCCGTTCCGACCGGGAAGGTGGAGGGAGGGCGGGGCCGGGGTCGATTCCTACGGGAGAGGAGTGGATTGGCCTCTCGGCCGTATGGAGGATGGCGCTCGTTTCGGCGTTCTGATTTGTTCCGAATCCATTTACGCAGGCCATGCCCGCCGCTTTCGCCTGGAAGGGGCAGATTTTCTCTTGAACCTCACGAACGACGGGTGGTTTGGTAGGGAACCGTGGTATACCAGGACGGCCGCCCTTTGGCAGCACCCCGCGCATCTGGTGATGAGGGCGATCGAGCATCGCGTCGGGATCGCGAGGGCCGCCAACACGGGATTTTCGCTCTTCGTAGATCCAGTCGGACGTATCTATGGCCGGACCGATCTGTTTCAGGCCGACGTACGAAGCCAGACGATCTACACGAGTGACGTGCGAACCTGGTACACGCGTACCGGAGACGTGGCCGGATGGACGGCTCTGCTCCTGACGCTCGGGCTGGTGGCGATTCCGCTTCCTCGGGGCCGGCCCGCTTGAACTCGCCTCCGGCAATTTTTATATTCCCTGCGGCTGAAGAGTGGGCTCCAGAGTTCTGTATCGAACAGAACCCGCAGCCCACTTTTCGTTGATTCCGGAGATGGTCATGAAAAAGGGTATCCACCCCGACTATATGCAGGCCACGGTCACCTGTGCTTGCGGCCACAGGTTTGAGACGATGGCCACTCAGCCGGAGATTCACACGGACATCTGTTCCGTGTGCCATCCGTTCTATACCGGAAAACAGCGCCTGGTGGACACCGCCGGACGGGTTGAGCGCTTCAAGCAGAAGTACGACAAAGTCAGTTCGTAGGCCGGGCCGAGGCCCGATTCGGCTATGAATAACCCCGGAGGGGCCGATCCGCGGCTCCTCGAACGCCTCCGCGAAGTGCAGCAGCGTTTCCAGGGCGTGAACGAGTCGCTGGCCAGCCCGGACGTCGTCCGGAATCTCGATCGGCTCAAAGTCCTTGGGCAGGAGCGGGCCGAACTCGAGCCTGTGGTCCGTGCAGCCGAAGAGCTTCTTGGCCTCGTAGAGGAGTACGAGGGTGCGACGGAGCTGCTGCACGAGGCCTCGGACCAGGAACTCCGTGATATGGCCGGGGAAGAGGTTGCTTCTCTGGAAGCCCGCATCGAGTTGCTGGGAGCCACGGCTCGCCTCCTCCTCATCCCCAAGGATCCTCTAGACGATCGAGCCGCTGTGGTCGAGATCCGGGCGGGAACAGGGGGAGACGAGGCGGGGATGTTCGCGAAGGATCTCTTCCGCATGTACCAGCGAGTGGCCGAGCGAGAGGGCTGGACCGTCGAGTTGATGAACCTGTCTGAGGGGATCCCGGGGTCCGTCAAGGAAGTCATCTTCACGGTCCGAGGCAAAGGCGTGTACGGACGTCTCCGTTACGAGTCGGGAGTCCACCGTGTTCAGCGCGTGCCGGAGACGGAGAGCCAGGGCAGGATCCATACATCCGCGGCGACGGTGGCGGTCCTGCCCGAGGCCGACGAGGTGGACCTCGCGATCGATCCCAAGGATCTACGTTACGATGTGTTTCGGTCCTCCGGTCCGGGTGGCCAGTCGGTGAACACGACCGATTCCGCCGTGCGCATCACCCATATTCCGACCGGGCTCGTGGTGTCATGCCAGGATGAGAAGTCTCAGCACAAGAACAAGGCCAAAGCCCTCAAGGTGCTCCGAAGCCGCCTCCTGGATCAGAAGATCGCGGAGCAGGAAGCGGAGCGCTCCCGTCAACGGAGAGCTCAGGTCGGAACGGGCGACCGCTCCGCCAAGATCCGGACCTACAACTTTCCTCAGAGCCGGGTCACCGACCACCGGATCAAGCTCACGGTCCACAACCTCGACCAGGTGTTGGATGGGGACCTGAACGATGTGATCGAGGCGTTGCGGCTGGCGGATCAGGAGGAACGGCTCCAGGGCGACGCGGAGTGAGCGGCGTCGGGAGGCTGGCCGAGGTGGAAAGGGATTCCGAGGACGCGGTGTCGAGTGCGGGGGACGCGTGGACGATACTCCGCATGATCCTTTGGAGCGCGGAGTACCTCACGGAAAAGGGAGTGGAGGCCGGGCGCCTGGACGCGGAGTGGCTGCTCTCGACGGCGTTGGGTATCGACCGACTCCAGCTCTACCTACAGTATGATCGGCCTTTGAGCCCCGAAGAGCGGGAGGCCTTCAAGCCGCTTCTCCGTCGTCGCGCCAGCCGCGAGCCGCTCCAGTACATCATCGGTCGCGCCGCATTTCGGCAATTCGAGTTGAAGACGGATCCCAGGGTACTGATCCCCCGTCCCGAGACGGAAGTGCTGGTCCAAGAGGTATTGGACTGGGCGTCGGCCGCGGGGAGAAGCCTTGGACGCGTGTGGGATATGGGTACCGGGACGGGCGCCGTGGCGCTTTCGCTCGCTGTGGAAGGAACATGCACCAGGGTCGTCGCCACAGACTCCTCACCCGAGGCCCTTTCCGTGGCGGCGGACAATGCAGAACGTTACGACGTGGGTGGGCTCGTGGAGTTCCGGGAGGGCTCGCTGTTCGAGTCTTTGGAGGAAGGGGAACGGTTCGACATCATTGTGGCGAATCCGCCGTACATAGCGGAGGGCGAAAAGGCAGAGCTCCAGCCCGAGGTTCGGGATTGGGAGCCTCCGCAGGCCTTATTCGCCGGGGAGGACGGACTGGACGTGATCCGGCAGCTGGTGGCCGGAGCCCCAGCGCACCTGCTGGCGGGCGGCTTGCTGGCGCTCGAGTGTGGCCTCGGGCAAGCCGAAGGTATTGCGACCGACTTGAAAGCCACCGGCGCATTCGTCGCTGTCCGGATCCGCCCCGATCTGACGGGGCGCCCGCGGTTCGTGATTGCCGAGCGAGGGGCCGTGTGAACAAGTGAACGGATCGGCAAGGAACTCCCAAGTAATCATCATAAACCTACAGGAAGGTCGATGACGCGAATGAACGAAATGGCCAAGGATCTGGGCAAGGCTCTCGCCCAGACCGAGGAGTACCAGACGCTCAAGCAGACGATCTCGGGTACTGCGCACGATCGGGAGTTGGCCGAACTGCGTACGGAGTTGGAGGGACTCGAAGGCCAGATAGAGGCCGCGCTACGTGGAGGGAACGAGCCCACCGAGGAGTTGAAGTCCGGTTACGAAGATGCCGTGGGGCGCCTTCAGGCGAGCTCCACGTACCAACGGCTGGTTTCAGCACAAGCGAATTTCGACAAGGTTCTGCTCAAGGTGAACCAAACGATCCAGGAGGGGATCGCCGAGGGAGGCGAGAGCCGGATCATCCTGCCGTAGGAAGTAAGTGGTGCTCAAAGTATGAGTTGGAACCTCAATGATCTACAGGATCGGGTATACCCGATCATTGACCCCGTCACCCACTGGCTGGTGCGGCGAGGGGTACATCCGAATCTTATTACCACGAGTGGTTTCGCCGTCACCATCCTGGCTGGTTTGATGTATGGCATCGACCATGTGCGCACCGCCGGGTTCTTGGTTCTTCTGGGTGGAGCCCACGATATCTTCGACGGTCGAGTGGCCCGGCTCAGTGGTCTTCAGTCAAAGTTTGGCGCCTTCTATGATTCCGTGCTCGACCGGATCAGCGAGGTCACGATTTACATCGGGCTCATCTCGCTCTACAACCAATATGAGATGTCGCTTCTGAACATCGGCATGATCTACATGATCGCCCTGGCCATGGCCGGCTCCCTCATGATCAGTTATTCCCGTGCGAGAGCGGAAACGCTCGGACTGGACTGCTCCGTTGGCCTGATGCAAAGAGCCGAGCGGATTGTCCTTCTCGGGCTGGGGTCCCTGATCTTCGGGCTGAGCTGGGATGGTCTTGTGCTCAGCGGCATCATCGTGATTTTTGCCGTCCTCACCAATACGACCGCAATCCATCGGATTGTTTGGGTCCATCGGCAAGCGGCCGGTGTACCGCTCGACGAGTAGAAAGACCGGGCGCGCTTGATCTTGCGAAGTGATGGCTGTCGTCGAGGGAACATCACTGGGTCGCGAACCATACTATAGGGTATGGAGGGTCGGCGATGACCCCGTGGACGCTACGAGGGGAGGTGGCTGGCGACGAGTCCCAAGACGTGACCGCAGGCGGTGGGCTGAACTGGCGTAGGGTGAATGACCGTGGGATAACTCGAGCATCGACTAGAAGGCCTGTTGAAGGAGTACAGCGGGTCGCGCACAGGGCGCTTGTGCGCGTTCAGACAAGGAACGACGACGAGGCGTAGCAACGCTACGGCGAGGAGGAGAGACGCAGGATCAACCGCACAACCGCCCTGTGCCCACGACCATGAGGGGCATGACCTTACACGTTGAAGGGTTGCGGTGGCACGACCCCGACCACGCTGCGCGTGGTGCCCCCGTTGTTGGAGTTCCTAGCCGTAGCGAATGCTATGGCGTCGTCGCTCCGCCTAGGAGCTGGGGCCGTGGCATCCGCAACGCGGCCCACTGTACTCCTTCAACAGGCCTTTAATGATCGACCAAGGAGATACGACTGTGAACGAACGTCCTGAGATTCGCCCGGCAGAGGGACGACTCGGTGTGTTGCTGCCCGGCATGGGCGCCGTCGCCACCACGACCATCGCGGGGGTGCTGCTTGCGCGGAAGGGGTTGGCCACGCCCATCGGGAGTCTCACGCAGATGAACACGATTCGTCTAGGTCAGCGTACCGAAAACCTCACGCCGCTCATCAAGGACTTCATCGCATTGGCGGAGCTGAACGACATCGTATTCGGCGGCTGGGATCCGATCCCGGACAACGCCTACGAGAGTGCCGTGAACGCCGGTGTGCTGAGCGCAAGACACCTCGATCCGATCAGAGAGGAGCTGTCTGCCATCGCCCCCATGTCGGCCGCGTTCGACACGGAGTACGTGACGCGTCTGGACGGTCCCAACAAGAAAACCGGGGCCAACAAACGGGAAATCGCGGATGCGCTCCGCGAGGATATCCGAAACTTCAAGGCGGAGAACGATTGCGACCGCCTCGTCATGGTCTGGTGCGGTTCCACGGAGATATTCCTCCGGGCGGGACCGGCCCATGAGACCGTGGAGTCTTTCGAAAACGCCATGGAGCAGAATGATCCCTCGATCGCGCCGAGCATGCTCTACGCTTACGCCGCATTGATGGAGGGTGTCCCGTACGCCAACGGAGCCCCCAATCTCTCCGCCGACTTCCCGGCGTTCGAGGACTATGCCAAGGAGAACGGCCTTCCCATCTGCGGGAAGGACTTCAAGACCGGCCAGACACTGATGAAGACCATCCTAGCCCCCGGGTTCAAGGCTCGCATGCTGGGCATCAACGGCTGGTTCAGCACGAACATCCTCGGCAACCGTGACGGTGCCGTGCTCGATGATCCGGCTAGCTTCAAGACCAAGGAAGAGTCGAAGCTGGGCGTGATCGATCACATTCTTCAGCCGGACCTCTACCCGGAGCTGTATGGGGACATCTATCACAAGGTCCGGATCAACTACTACCCGCCACGCGGAGACGACAAGGAGGGATGGGACAACATCGACATCTTCGGGTGGCTGGGATACAAGATGCAGATCAAGGTGGATTTTTTATGCAAGGACTCCATCCTCGCTGCCCCGATCGTGCTCGATTTGGCCCTGTTCATGGACCTTGCGGGCCGCGCCGGCTTGGGGGGAATTCAAGAGTGGCTTTCGTTCTACTTCAAGAGTCCACAGTGTGCTCCGGGTCTCTATCCCGAGCACGATCTCTTCATCCAGAGCTGGAAGCTCAAGAACACGCTCCGGTGGCTCGCCGGGGAGGAGCAGATCACTCATTTGGGCCGTGAGTATTACGATTAGAGGTAATGGCGGGTGACCGAACAACCGGAAGGGGAGTCGAACCGGGGCCGGTTCGTGGTGCTGGAGGGTGTCGAAGGCGCAGGCAAGAGCACCCAAGCCCGGATGTTGGGGGAATGGATGGAGGCTTGCGGAATCCCTTTCACGCTGGCTCGAGAGCCAGGCGGCACCGAGGTGGGAGAGGCGATCCGGAAGGTGGTCCAGGACCGGCCTGAACTATCGATTCCGGCCGAGACCGAGCTCCTGCTCTACCTGGCCGCGCGCACGGCGTTCGTAAAGGACGTCGCTTTGCCGGTCCTCGAACGGGGCGAGCTCCTGATCGCGGACCGTTTTTCCTTGTCGACCTATGCCTATCAAGGATACGGGCGGGGACTCGACCTCGACGAGGTTCGCAGGATGGACCGATTCGCCTCCGGCGGACTGGCGCCCGATATTTATCTGGTGCTCGATTTGCCGATAAAGGAGGGCAGGGCCCGGCAGAAGGCGGCCGGAAAGCCAGAGGATCGCCTCGAGGGCTCCGGTGAGGCGTTTCTGGAGGCCGTCGGGAAGGGATATCGCGAACTTGCGGGTGCGGACGAGAGCGTCCGGCTGGTGGACGCTCTCGGAACGCCACTTGAAGTGCACACTAGAGTGCGTGAGATCTTGCGACGAAATTTGCCGGAAACTTTCGCCATCTGTGAGGATTAGTTCTTTTCAAGGGTGCGCCGGATGCAGCAGCGGACGATGACACGGATAGAGCGATGTCCGAAAACGATGCCATGAGGGATACTCGATCGGCTTGGGGGCCGCCCGTCGTGCTTGTGGTCGCTCTCATCACCGGCGGTTGGTTTCTCCAACGCGGGGTTGAGCAGGAGGCCAACGTTTATCTCCAGGCAAGGCTATTTCAGGAAGTCCTGGACCACGTCACGGAACGGTACGTCGATCCGGTCGACCGATCCGGGCTCATCGGATCGGCTATCGAGGGCGTTCTCGAAGAGTTGAATGACCCCCACACCTCCTTTATCGACGCCGAAACGTGGGATGGCTTCCGGTTCCGGAGCGGGGCGGACGCCGACTACGGAGGCGTCGGTCTCGAGATCCAGAATCGCGACGGGTGGGTGACCGTGATCACGCCGCTCCCCGGGGGACCCGCGTTACGGGCCGGGATACGAGCCGGTGACCGGATCATAGAGGTGGAGGGCGCATCGGCCGAGGATTGGGAGACCGACCAAGCAGCGAGTCTACTGCGGGGGAGTCCCGAGACCGACGTGAGTCTACTCATCGATCGGCCGGGGGTGGACGAGCCGATTCCGTTCACGTTGACCCGTGCAGTTATCGAGCTCCTTTCCGTTCCATTTGCCACCGTGGTGGACGAGGGTGTGGCCTACATCCCGCTCCAGGTTTTCAGTGAGACGTCGGGCGATGAGGTGCGCGGGGCGATCGAGCGTCTCCAGGAAGAAGGAATGACGTCCCTGATATTGGATCTGAGGGGCAACCCCGGGGGGCTCCTCGAGGAGGGTGTGGGTGTAGCCGACCTTTTCCTCACCAACGGAGCTCCGATCCTGGAGACCCGTGGGCGAGCGTCGGGGCAGAACCAGAACTTCGGTGCGGTGAATCCGGAGATGGTTCCCGGGCTTCCGGTGGTCGTTCTGGTGAACGAGAGCAGCGCGAGTGCCTCGGAGATCGTTGCCGGCGCGCTCCAGGACCACGACCGCGCCCTCGTATTGGGGACCCGGACGTATGGAAAGGGTTCGGTACAGACGCTGTACCGGCTCAGCGGCGGGAACATCCTCAGGCTTACGACGGCGCGCTGGTACACTCCAGTGGGACGATCCATTCAGATCGTCCGCGATGAGCAGGCGGAGGACGCTGCGGGCCAGAGCTCGGCGTTGGGACTGGGCGGGGAGCGGGTCCTCAAAGCTACTCCGGAAGAGGGGCCGACCGTGGAGTCCTTTGGCGGGCGTACGCTATATGGCGGGGGGGGCATCACACCCGATCTCGTAGTGCTGCCCGACACTCTGTCGGCGCGTGAGCAAGGGGCGGTCCAGCGCCTCTTCCGCTCGGCGGGCGCATTCGCCACTGCGGCGTTCAACCACGCCGTCTCTTATGTACAGGATCACCCCGATCTGGCCACCGGGTTCGCTCTTACTCCGGCGGATCTGGATCGGTTCTATCGGACTCTCATCGATGAGCACGAGATCGTGCTCGACGAATCCGACTTCGTGACCGCGGTACGCTTCGTGACGCTTCGACTCGAACGTCAGATTGCTCTCCAGGCATGGGGTGAAGAGGGGGCTTTTCAGCACACCCGCACAGGCGACAGACAGCTCGACGATGCGATCGAGATCTTGAAGCAAGCGGATACGCCCGAGGCTCTTTTCACTTTGGCTGCCGCCGCGAACCCGATCGAGACCGCGACGGGTGCGGGTGCATCCGCGCCTGGCGCCTCGGGCCCGAACTGACCCGAGGAACCCTTCGGGTGCCCCGGCGCATCCGGTAGTATAGGCGAATCCGGAAGTGTACCCTGACGTCCGAGAGGTCCGGCGATGAGCCGTGTGGTCGTCGAGCGAGCGGGTTTGTTGGAGTCGGCCCACCGAGTGCATGTCGCGGTCGTGGACTCCGAGGGGTGCCTTACGGCCAGCGTGGGAGACGCCGAGCGGGTCGTCTTCCATCGGTCTGCCGCCAAACCGTTTCAGGCCGTCCCCCTGGTCGACGATGAGGTGGCCGACCAGTTCGCTCTGACTACGGAGGAGTTGGCGTTGTGTTGCGCCTCCCACAACGGTGAACCGGAGCACGAGGCCTTGGCCCGGTCGATCCTGTCGAAGGCGGGCCTCGATGAAAGTGACCTGGAATGCGGTCCGCATCTTCCCCTCGACCGTAGGACGGCCGAGGCACTCCTTCGGGCGGGCGGGTCTCCTACCTCGATCCACAACAACTGCTCGGGAAAACATGCCGGGATGTTGGCGTTGGCTGTTGCCCATGGATGGCCGACCCGGGGGTATATCCGTAGGGACCACCCTGTTCAGGTGCGCATGGTAGCGGAAATGGGTCGATGGACGAGTCTCCAAGAGGGCGAAATCGGGCTAGGACGGGATGGCTGCGGGGTCGTCGCGTTCGCCACACCGCTCGCTCGGTTGGCGGGCGGCTTCGCCAGCCTCGGCGGGGCCGACGGACCCCCCAGGCGAATCGTGTCGGCCATGTGCGCTCACCCCTTCTTGGTCGCCGGGACCGGACGCTTTGGAACCGCCCTTGGCTGCGCGGCAGGCGAGCGTCTCTTCGGAAAGACGGGGGCAGAGGGTGTGTTTGCTGTGGGCGCCACCGACGGAAGCTTTGGGATCGCCGTCAAGGTGGAGGACGGTGGACAGCGGGCGACTCCGGTGGCGGTCCTGCACGTGCTCGACCGATTGGGAGTGCTCGATGGAATGGAAAGTGAATCCTTGAACGCGTTTCGACGCCCCATTGTCAAGAATACTCTCGGCGAGGACGTGGGGGTCATGCGAGCCGATTTTCGGCTGGAAGGGCTCGCGTGACCGACGGTGGCCGTGACGTGTGCGGAGCAGTGTACTCGGCGCATTACGAGCGATGATGTTCGTCGATCGTGTGATCATCGATGTCTACGGAGGAGCGGGGGGCGCGGGCTCTGAAGCCTATCGGAGGGAGAAGGGCGTGCCGCGGGGCGGCCCCGCCGGGGGCGACGGCGGAAAGGGTGGAAGCGTGGTCATGGTTGCCGACGCCCAACTCTCGACCCTTCTGGACCTCCGCTACCGGCAGCATCACCGGGCCCAGCGCGGCCTCCATGGCTCGGGGAAGAACAAGACCGGCAAAAGCGGGGACGACCTGATCATTCCCGTACCCCCGGGTACCGTGATCAAGGACGCCGATACGGAGGTCGTTCTCGGAGAATTACTCGAGCCCGGCGACCGTATGGTGGTCGCCCAGGGGGGTCGAGGCGGACGTGGGAACGTGCACTTCGTGACATCCACGAATCAGACCCCGATCCGGTGGGAGCCCGGGTGGCCTGGCGAGGAGCGGCGCGTGGAGGTCGAGCTCAAGTTGATCGCCGACGTAGGACTCGTCGGGGAGCCCAACGCGGGCAAGTCGACGTTTCTGGCGGCCGTGTCGAAGGCGCGGCCGAAGGTGGCGGACTACCCGTTCACGACGCTGGCTCCAAACCTGGGAATCGTGGAGTTGCCCGATTTCCGGAGCTTCGCCCTGGCGGACATCCCGGGCATCGTAGAGGGCGCTCATGAGGGAAAGGGGCTGGGCCTCCAGTTTCTCCGCCATATCGAGCGGACCCGCACGCTGGCGCTGTTGGTTCCGGTCGACGCGCCGGATCCCGCTCAGGTGTATCGGGAGTTGCGGGAAGAGCTCTCGTCCTACTCAGAGGAGCTGGGTGCGAGGCCGCACTGTGTGATTCTGACCAAGACCGACCTCCTCGGGCCGGGGGACGATGCTCCGCCGTTGGACGCTCCGGAGGCATGGGGGGTCTTTGAGGTGTCCTCGGTGGCGCGGACAGGGCTCTCGGACCTCCTGGAGGCGCTGTGGGTGAGGCTCCGAGAGGTCATCGACGGAGAGACCGCGGGTAAGGGAGACGACGATTGGGATACTCCCTGAGTGTGAGCTCTTCGGAGCGGGTTCGTGAGATCCAGGCGGTCCTGCGACTCAGCTCAGTGCCGGGCGTGGGCACGCGGGGGCTTTGGCGGATCCTCAAGCGATTCGGATCTGGCCAACGAGCTCTCGATGCCCGCCCGGAGGATCTCGACGCGGCGGCGCGAAAGGAGTGCGGTGGTGCGCTCGCATCCCCCGGTCTCGACCGCCGGGTGCGCGATGCCTTGGGCCGATGTCGCACGCCCGAAATCGAGATTCTCCTGTGGTCGGATGAGGGGTACCCGGAGAGGCTGGGCCATCTGGTCGACCCGCCGCCCGTTTTGTTCGCCCGAGGGCGGCTCGAGTTGCTGGGGAGACCGTCGGTGACCATCGTCGGATCCCGCCGCTCCACGGCGTATGGACGCCGAAGTGCGGAGGCCTTGGCGGCGCAGATGGCGCTTCGGAGGATCACCGTCGTGAGTGGCTTGGCGCTCGGCATCGACGGCGCATCGCACCGGGGTGCCCTAGAGGTGGGTGGAGACACGATTGCGGTGCTCGGCTCCGGCATCGACTTGATCCAGCCGGCCTCCCATCGTCGCCTCGGCGAGCGCATTGCCCGTGAGGGGCTTCTCCTCTCGGAGTTCCTGCCCGGAGAACCGGCCCGAGCGCATCACTTTCCTAGAAGGAACAGGATTCTGGCCGCGTTGAGCAGCGCGGTCGTGGTGGTCGAAGCGGCCGAGAAGAGTGGAGCCCTGATTACGGTCGAGCATGCGCTCGATCTGGGGCGGGATGTGTATGCCGTGCCGGGCGCACTCGACGCTCCGCAGAGTCGGGGGTGCAACGTGTTGATCCGCCAAGGAGCACAGGTGATCACCTCGCCCGAGGAGTTCGGGCGGGACCTGGGCTTGGTTTGCGGCTCATCGGCGGACTTCCGGGCAGAGTCCGGGTCTTCCTCCGCGGCTCGGGAGGTGGTGCCGGCCGGCCTCGATGACGAGGCGCGGCGTGTGTGGCTCGCCTTGAGCGAGCGGTCGCTCGGGATCGATGACGTCGCGTCCGGCGCGGATCTGCAGTCCGCCCGTGTCCTCGCGGCGCTCACAATCCTTCAAGTTGGAGGACTCGTGGTGCAGGAGTCCGGCATGCGATTTCGCCGGGCGTCTCGATGAAGCAGTCGGCATCGCAGGCGGTCCGGGTCCTCGACCACCCTCCGAACCCCGGCGCCATCCGATCCGTTTATGTGCATGCTCCGTTCTGTGCTCGCCGGTGCTTCTACTGTGATTTCGCCGTGAGGGTCGCGACGGCGGATCGTGCTGGGTGGCTGGGCGCTCTGACTGCGGAGATCCGCGCCTTGGAGAGAGAGGGAGCGTTCGTCTTGGACGACAGGCTCGATACCCTGTACGTCGGCGGCGGGACGCCTTCGCTTCTCGGCGCGCAGGCGATGCAGGGCCTCCTGACCGTAATCGGGGAGGAGCGCCTCCGGCGGCCCGAGCTAGAGTGGACCGCAGAGGCGAACCCGGAGAGCTTCTCGCAGGAGGTAGCGAAAGGCTGGCGAAGCACCGGTGTCAACCGGATCAGCCTTGGGATTCAGAGCTTTCACGCGCCATCACTCCGGTGGATGGGACGGTTGCACGGAGCCGACGGAGCGCGGTCGGCGGTCCAGATCGCAAGAGCGGAGGGTTTCACCAACCTCAGTGTCGATCTGATCTTCGGCCTACCGGGCCATCTGGAGCGGGACTGGGAGCGCGACCTGGACGAGACGCTCTCCCTCCAACCCGATCATGTCAGCCTTTATGGCCTGAGCGCCGAGTCGGCCACGCCCTTGGGTCGTGCGGTGGCCGAGGGTAGTGAGTTCCTTCCCTCCGAGGAGCGGTACGAGCAGGAGTATTTCTTGGCCGTGGACCGCCTGGCGGAGGCGGGGTATGGGGCGTATGAGGTGTCCAACTTCGCTCGCCCGGGATTCGCCTCGCGGCACAACTCGGTGTACTGGTCGGGAGAACCGTACATCGGGTTGGGAAATGGGGCGCACAGCTACCGGCATCCGGTCCGCAGATGGAACATACGAGATTGGGACGCCTACCGCGCTGGCACCGACGGCCCGGGCCCGCCGGTGGACGACGAAGAGGAACTCGATGTGGGCAAAGTCCGGCTCGAGCGGATTTGGCTTGGACTCAGAACGAGGCGGGGGATCTCCTTGCGGGACTTACCCTCCTCGGCCAGGGACCGGGCGGCTCGTTGGGTGGAGAGTGCCTTAGCGGTGGCGGAAGGGAATGTCCTGCGACTGACACCAAGGGGCTGGCTGGTCATGGACCGCCTCACCCTCGAAATGGAGGCGGATCTCGAAGGGTGATCGCCACTGACGCCGTTTCTCGATATTTTTAAGCATGAGTCCCGAAACCCCCCAATCGATTGGTCAGGATCTCTCGGAGCGCGAGCGCCAAGTGCTCCAGGCCGTGGTCCGTACGTACGTAGATTCCGCGGAGCCGGCTGGGAGTCGAACGTTGGCGAAGAGGTTCGATCTCGGTGTTTCGCCGGCCACCGTGCGGAATACGATGAGCGACCTCGAGTCCAAGGGATATCTCTTCCATCGCCATACCTCCGCCGGACGCATCCCGACGGATCATGCGTACCGATTTTATGTCGACCGGATCATGCGGCCGCGGCCGCTGACGGAGGTCGAGCGTGAACGCCTTGCCCAGGAAATCGAGATCGGAGGATCCTCGGCGGTCGAGCGACTCGTACAGCGTGCGATCCGGGCCCTCAGCCTCCTTTCGGGAGAGTTGGGTGTGGCTGTCGCTCCGAGTCTGGAGGATGCGATCCTCGAGCGACTGGAGCTGATCCAGGTTTCGAGTGCGAAGATCTTGATGGTGATGTCCATCAAAAGTGGGCTTGTCCACACCGTTTACGTCGATCTACCCGGCGAGGTTCAGTCCGACGTCCTGGCGAGCGTGACACAGGTCCTCAATGAGCGGCTCGCGGGCCTCACCCTCCATGCGATAAGGGAAACCCTGCTCGACCGACTGAGGGATACGGGAATCGGCCACGGCGGAGGGGCCGACGAGCTCCTCAATATCTTCATTCAGTCGAGTTCCGAGCTGTTCGATTGGACGCCGCTCGAAGGGGGCCAGGTCCATCTGGGCCAGACGAGCGTCCTGGCTGCTCAGCCGGAATTCAACACCGGAGAGCGGCTCAAGGGGCTCATCGAACTAACGGAGCAAAGGACCCTGCTCGCGGACGTTCTAGGGAACAGGGAGCACCAGGGCGGACTAAAGATCACCATTGGTAGCGAAAACCCGGAGGAGGCTCTGTCCGATTTCACGCTGGTTACGGCGGAATACCGGGTCGGACAACTCAAAGGTGTGATCGGCGTGATCGGTCCCACTCGGATGCCGTACGAAAAGGTGATCGCGATTGTCGACTATACGTCGACGCTGGTCAACAGCGTTCTCGGTGTCTAGAAGGGGATTCCCACGGAGGTAAATGGCCGACTACTATGAGTTGCTGGGCGTCTCGAAGGGCGCTAGCACGGACGATATCAAGAAAGCGTACCGTAAGCTCGCCCTGAAATACCATCCCGATCGGAACCAAGGATCGAAGGAGACCGAGGACCGGTTCAAGCAAGTGACCGAGGCCTACGAGATTCTCCGTGATTCCGAGAAGCGCTCGGTCTACGACCAATACGGAGAGCAGGGGCTGAGTCGCGCTGCGGGTGGGCCAGGCGGATTCGGAGGCTTCGACTTCTCGGACGCGCTCGAGGTCTTCATGAGGGATTTCGGAGGGTTCGGGGGGCTCGAGGACCTCTTCGGCGGAAGACAGCAGCGAGGCGGATCTCGATCGGCGCCCCAAGGCCAGACGATCAAGATCAAGGTGCGCATCTCCCTCCCGGAGGTGGCCACGGGCGTTTTGAAGACGCTGACGGTGGCGATCCTGGACACCTGCGAACGCTGTTCGGGAAGCGGGAGTGCCGACGGAGCTGCCCCGGTGCCCTGCGGGACCTGTGGGGGGTCGGGAGAGACGCGTCAGGCACAGCGAACGGTGTTCGGGCAGTTCATCAGCGTGGTTCCGTGCCGTACCTGCCGGGGTGAGGGGCGTGTCATCAAAGAGCCGTGCCCCATTTGTCACGGTGAAGGACGGGCCCGCTCCGAGCGGCCCATCAAGGTCGACATCCCCCCCGGCGTGACGTCTGAGAACTTCATTACGATGCGTGCTGAGGGCAACGTAGGGCCGCGGGGGGGTCCGCGTGGCGATGTCCTGGTGCTGATCGAGGTCGAGGAGGACGCCCGCTTCGTACGAGACGGGCCGCACCTGCGATACGAGCTGCCCATCACATTCTCGCAGGCGGCCTTGGGGGATGAGGCCGAGGTGCCGACCGTGGACGGGACGGTCAGACTGACCATCCCGAAGGGTATCCAAAGCGGGGAGGTTTTGCGTCTCAGAGGCCAGGGGCTCCCGGAGCTTCACGGCAGCGGTAGGGGGGACCAACTCGTACGGGTCGCGGTGTGGACGCCGGAACGGTTGACGCCCGAACAGGAGGAAACCATTCGTACGCTTCGTGACATGGAGGACCCGGCGCCCGAGAAGCTCCGTGATTCGGGCAGGAGCATCTGGTCCCGAGTCAAAGAGGCGTTCACCCAGGCGTGATCGACGCTTCGGAAACCTCCGACGCCACACCCGACCGCTGGTTGGCTCTTTCGGTTGATTCGTACGCTCCCATGGCGTCGGAACTGCCCCGCTCAATCAGTAGAAGCCAACGCGCCACTGCTGTTGCCGAATTCTCGTCGACCCTCCTTCCCAGACACCGGAGACTTTCCGCGGTGCGGGCCGAAACTGGTGAACTCGCTCGGGTGTTGGGGTCGAGGCCGAGAACCCAAGTCTCGGGGCTCCACGGCGGGGCCTCGCCTGGCTTCGCTGTTGAACGGCGCCAAGGTCCGATCATGGGGTCGAGAACGCGAAAAAGGTCGGGCCGCGACCGAATTTCTGTTAGGATCCGCTCGGGACTGACGACGTAACCGGGGGTCTCCTCTTCGATCGCCTCCAGGAGGCGAGCGAGTGGAAGCGCCGGAGCGGGAGAACGGCTCAGGATCTCCCTCGCAAAATCTGGTATGGTCTTCATGATCCCCTCGTGGGTCGTGGAAAAGATGGCATCGGTCGCTCCCCACTCGCCCCGAGAATAGGCGTAGAGAGGTGGCGGCCCCATGGCTGGATGGGACCTTCTTGGGTAGCTTCCCAGCCATGTCGGAAGATCTGAAAGCGAGGCTCCGAGATGACCTCGTCGTGGTCCGCAAGGCGCGAAATCGGTTGGGCACGGTGGTCCTCACCACGCTCCTTTCGGAGGTGCGAAATCGGGAGATCGAGGTCGGTGAAGCGTTGGATGACGAGGGGATTCAGGCCGTCGTCGCGAAGGGGATCAAACAGCGGCGTGACGCGGCGGAGCAGATGCTGGAGGCCGGACGTCCGGAGTTGGCCGAGAAGGAATCCGAGGAGGCCACCATACTCCAGGCGTACCTACCGCCCGCTCTCTCCGAGTCCGACGTGCACGCCATGGTCCGGGAGGCGATCGATGCCGGCGCCACCGAAATGGGTGCCGTGATGGGCCGAATCATGCCGAAGATCCGAGGACGCTTCGATGGAAAAGAAGCGAACCGGATCGTGCGGGAAGAACTCGC
The DNA here is from genome assembly GCA_965248195.1 of Longimicrobiales bacterium. Lineage (GTDB taxonomy): Bacteria > Gemmatimonadota > Gemmatimonadetes > Longimicrobiales > Gaopeijiaceae > UBA822. The sequence continues at coordinate 1,062,226 of CBDFIQ010000002.1, forward strand.
GTGAGTGAAGAACTCGCGTGAGTATGGAACGGCTCTCCCGCGCTTCCGTGGGATGAGCGAACACGCCCTCACCGTTCTGGAGTTCCATCGAGCCCTTGAACAGGTGGCGGGGCGCGCCACGAGCGAAGCTGGACGGGCGGCCGTTCTCTCGTTACGGCCGCATTCGGATCGCGAGTGGGTGGAGCGTGAGCTCACGCGAGTCTCCGAGACGGAGGCCTTTCTGGAGGCACGCTCAACGTGGGCACCCCCCGAAATCCCTGACTGTTTGCCGATTTTTGGGCGCCTGGAGGTCGACGGTAGCGTCTTGGAGGGGACGGAGCTGCACGCTGTGGGTGTCTCGCTCGCCTCTGGGGGGCAGTTGGCTGAGGCGCTGGACGCGGATCTTTCGCAGGAGAAATCGTCGGGAGGAAAGGGGCCAGGTCAGGAAGTGGAGCGCTTTGCGGCCCTCGCGTTCATCCGAGACCGGTTACACACCGAACCGGATCTCAAGATTCGTATCGCCAAAACCACGGACGCATCGGGGGAGATTCTAGACTCGGCCAGCGCCGATCTCCGGCGAATCCGTAAGCAACTTCGCGGCTCGCGAAACAAGATCGTGCGGAAGCTGGAAGCGTTCGTGGCGGATCTGCCGGAGCGGGTCAGGGTCGCGGACGCGTCCGTCGGCATTCGCGACGGGCGCTACGTGGTGCCGGTTCGCCGAGAGGGAAAGAGGGACGTGGGCGGAATCGTTCACGATGAATCCCATACGGGTGCGACGCTCTTCGTAGAGCCGCCCATGGCCATCGAGCTCACGAACGAGTTGCGGGGGCTCGAGCGAGAAGAAACGAGGGAGATTCATCACATCCTTTCCGAGATCACGCAGACACTACGGCCCCGGCATCCGTCACTGCGCGCCAGTTGGGAGGCGCTCGTCGAGTTCGACTCGCTCGCCGCTCGGGCTCGAACCGCGAGCGACTGGGGCGCCATTCGCCCCGCCCTTTCAGGCGAATCGGAGGGCTGGGCCATCGTGCGGGGCCGCCACCCGCTGCTGCTGGCGAATTCCGATGACTCCGTTGTGCCGTTCGACCTGAGCTTGGAGCCCAATGAGCGGATCGTGGTGGTCTCCGGTCCCAACACCGGCGGTAAGAGTGTGTTTCTGAAGGCGGTGGGGCTGATCGCGTCCCTGACCCAAAGTGGAGTCGTCCCACCGGTCGGGGAGGGGACCCGACTTCCGGTCTTCGATTCGATCTTCGCCGATATCGGAGACGAGCAGTCCATAGCAGAAAATCTCTCGACGTTTTCCGCCCACTTGACGATCTGGAAAGAGGTCGTCGAGCGCGCTGGGAATGGGTCGTTGGTTCTTCTCGATGAGATGGGAACGGGCACGGATCCCGCCGAGGGTGCCGCACTTTCCCGGGCTCTGATCGAGCACCTCTCTGAAAGGGGTGCCACCGCCGTGGTCACCTCCCACCTTGGAGCCTTGAAGCGCCTCGACAGCGACGGCAGTGGCGTGGTCAACGCGTCACTCCAGTTCGACCCTGATGGGATGAAGCCTACCTACGAGCTCGTAAAGGGGAGGCCCGGGCGCAGCTATGGTCTGGCGACCGCCCAACGGCTAGGACTTCCTGACCACGTGCTCGGGCGGGCGGAGGCCTACATCGAGGGTGGTGACGCCTCGATGGAGGATCTCCTCGAGCGGCTCGAGAAAAAAGAGAAGGAGGCTCGCGAACTGGTCGAAACCCTGAGTCGTGAGCGGGAAGAGACCGCAGGCCTCCGCGCAGAAGTGGAGGCTCGTGAGGCGGATCTCCGCAGGGAAGAGCGCGAAGCGGAAGGGAGGACCCGTGAGGAGGCACGGCGCATCCTGATGGAGGCCCGGCAGGAGGTCGAGGAGGCCATCCGCGAGGTTCGGGAGGCGTCGTCCGCACAGGACCTGGAGGGCGCCGCCCGCCGTGCCCGCCGCAGGGTGGAGGACGCGGCCCGCCGTCAAGAAGAGCTCCCGCCAGGTGCGTCGAGGGAGTCGGGGTCTATGACCCTCACGCCGGGTGACCGGGTGCGACTTGTCGACGGAGGCCTGAAGGGCGTGGTGGCCGAGGTGCGAGACGGCCGCGTGGTTATCGATGCGTCCGGGATCCGCATGAAGGTGCACGTGGCGGATCTGGAGTTGGTGACCCCAGGCGATGGGGCTCGGGACACGGAGCGTGGGTCGGTCTCATGGAAGGCACCCGAGGGACCGGTCTGCACGGAGGTCGACCTCCGGGGCCTTCGAGTGGACGAGGTCGACCAAGCGTTGTTGCGTTCTATCGATGAGGCGATCCTTTCCGATCTCACGGAGTTGAGGATCATCCACGGAAAAGGGACCGGCGCAGTGCGAGCACGTGTGAGGGCGCTCCTGCAAGACGATGGCCGGGTGTCCGCGTTCCGGGTCGGCGGGCGTGCCGAGGGTGGAGCCGGCGTTACGGTGGCGAGCTTAGAAGGCTGTTGAAGGAGTACAGCGGGTCGCGCACAGGGCGCTTGTGCGCGTTCAGACAAGGAACGACGAGGAGTCGTAGTCATTCTACGGCGACGAGGAGAGACGCAGGATCAACCGCACAACCGCCCTGTGCCCACGAACAGGAATGGCATGACCTTACACGTTGAAGGGTTGCGGTGGCACGGCCCCGACCACGCTTCGCGCGGTGCCCCCGTTGTTGGAGCTCCTAGCCATAGCTACGGCTATGGCGTCGTCGCTCCGCCTAGGAGCTGGGACCGTGGCATCCGCAACGCGGCCCACTGTACTCCTTCAACAGCCTTCTAGGATGATCCCCGACGATCAGGTCGAGGAAGTTCGCTCGCGCGCCGACATCGTTCGGGTGATCGGCGACATCGTACCCTTGAGGAAGTCCGGCAAGGACTACAAGGCCTGTTGCCCATTCCACGATGAAAAGACGCCGAGCTTTTATGTGGTCCCGGCCAAGGGATTCTACAAGTGCTTCGGGTGTGGGGAGTCCGGTGACGTTTTCGCGTTCCTCATGAAGCATCTCGGTCTCAGCTTCGTGGATGCCGTCAAGCACGTGGCGGCCAGCAGCGGAGTGGAGATCAGAGAGGTGAGCCGGGGCCAGAGCGGAGAAGATCCGTTTCGTCACCTCTACGAGGCCAACGGCTTCGCTCGCATGTTTTTTCAGAACTCGCTCTGGGACGAGACGCGCGGCCGCGCGGCCACTGCTTACTTAGAGGAGCGGGGTATCGGCCGAGAAACGGCCGAGCGTTTCGGGCTCGGCTACGCTCCCGACGAGTGGCGTGGGCTTCACGAGGCGGCGTCGCACCACGGAATCGGGGAAGAGGTCCTGATCGAAGTGGGCCTCGTTACCCGCAGTGAAAAGCAAAAGGATCCCTACGACCGATTCCGCGGCCGGCTCATCTTTCCGATCGAGAGTCTTTCAGGGAAGGTGGTGGGTTTCGGGGGCCGGGTGTTGGGTGCCGGAAGGGAGGGATCGCCCAAATACGTCAACTCCCCCGAGTCTCCGATTTACCACAAGGGGGAAGTCCTTTATGGGTTGAGCTGGGCGAAGAACGCGATCCGCAGGCGGGAGACGGCTCTCGTGGTGGAGGGCTACATGGACGTCGTGTCCCTCGCGGCGGCCGGATTCGAGAATACGATTGCCCCGCTCGGAACGGCGGTCACTCCAGACCAGGTGGCGGTTCTCCGCGGCTATACGCGGAGGGCACACCTCCTGTTCGATAGTGACGCGGCCGGGCTCAAGGCGACGTTCCGAGCCGCGGATCTGTTCCTGGCGGGAGGCGTGCACCCGTGTGTCGTCACACTCCCGCCGGGAGAGGATCCGGACACTGTCGTTCACTCCGAGGGGGCCGAGGCGCTCCAAAGGCACATCGACGGGGCCATCGACGTTCTCGACCGGAAGCTCCAGATCCTGGAAAAGCGCGATCATTTCAGGAGCATCGAGCACACACGGGCCGCCATCGACCGGCTGCTACCGACATTGCGTGCGGTCCAGGATCCCGCGTTGCGTGACATCTACATTGCGAAGGTCTCGGAGCGCACCGGGGTGCGTCGAGACACGTTGGAGGCCGAGTTGGCGCGGTTCGCCGGCCCGCCCGTGCCGCAACGGGTGGTGAGGCGTCGGGATCACCGCCGCCCCTCCGTAGCCTCCGTGCCTGAAATGGGCCCTGAGCGTGAGTTGCTCCTTCTCATGACCAAGGACCGCGATTGGATCGAGCGTGTTGGCGAGCGCCTCGGGCCCCAGGACTTCGTGGACGCCAGGTATCGTGCCGTCTTCGAGTCCCTCTTGGCCGACCATGATTTGACGCATCCGCCGGGGAAAATGGTTCCCGAGGCCGCGCAAGTGCTGGAGGAGCTGCTAGCCGATCCGACGGAACTCGGCCGAGCGCACCGGGTTTTCGAGGAATCGTTGAGCAAGATCCTCAGTACTTTGTTGCAGGAGAGGCTCGACGCAGTGGACCATCTCCTACAGAATACCTTGGACGAGCAGCAAGAGACCCAGCTCCTCGTCGAGAAAGCTCGGCTCAGCAAAGAGCGCCGGGACTTGGGGCAGGACTGGTCGCCGACCGTACGCAGAGCACTTAAGAACAATCACCTATAGGGCCGTTTTAGAGCCATTCGAGCAAAGAGCGTTTCATGACACCACAGACACGGACATCCCTGAAGGAGCTGCAGAACCTAGACCAGGAGATCGCGGCCGTTCGGTCGGTGACCCAGAGCTTCGATCCCCTCCTGGAGGAAGTCGATGCCCCGGTGCTCCGGCTGGAGCAGGAGGTACAGGCTCTCGAAAAGCGACTCACCGAGATCAGGCTCGAGGAGAACCGAATCGAGCTGACGATCGAAGAGAGGAGGGTCCGTGCGGCCAAGCTCCAAGAACGCATGGAGGCGGTCCGAAACGTGCGAGAAGAGGCAGCCGTCCATGCCGAACTGGAGATGGTCAGGCGGGCCCTCGAGAGCGAGGAACAGGAGGCCCTGAGTCTCCTGGACCAGATCAAACGTTTAGAGGAGCGATACGAGGAGCAGGAAGGGGCGTACCGGGAGGCGCTAGCCGAAGTCGAGCCCCGCCGGGAGGAGCTGGTGCAGGAGCAACAGGCGACGGAAAGCAAGCTCGAGGCGCTTCAGGCCGACCGAGACGCGTTCGCGGAAGGGATCGATCCGAGCGATCGGCAGATCTACGACAGCATCATGGCCGGAGCCAGAGATGTGGCCCTCGCTGAACTCACTCAGGACGGCGCTTGCGGCAACTGCTACAACATGGTCCCGCTCCAGATTCAGAACCAGATACGTCATACCGATGCGATGATCCGGTGTGAGGGTTGTGGCGTGATCCTCACGCCCGAATCCCCGGAGGGGCTCGCTCGGGCGCAGGAAGAGGGAGAAAGGATCGAGCGAGCTCTCAAGGCCTCGACGGAGCAACGAGACGAGGAGCGGGCTGCCGTGTCCGAGGCCCTAGCCCTTGAAGAGGTGGGGGAGGGAGTGGCTGAAGAGGTGGCGGCCGCTGCGCTCGCTACCGAGGAAGCCGCTGTCGAGGAGGCCGCTGTCGAGGAGGCCGCTGTCGAGGAGGCTGCCGTCGAGGAGGTCCACACTGGGGAGGTCCCTGCCGAGGCGTTGGCAGTCGAGGATGTCGCCTCCGACGATGTTCCTGCCGATGAGGTGGCGGTCGAGGATGTGGCCTCCGACGCTGTTCCTGCCGATGAAGTGGCGGTCGAGGATGTCGCCTCTGACGATCTTCCTGCCGACGAGGCGGCGGTCGAGGATGTGGACTCCGACGAGTTCGATGCCGAGGCGCCGTCAGGCGAGGAGACCGATCCCAGGGAGGGCGCCGACGCTAACGCCGTCGCCGATGCTGTGGCCGACGCGCTCGGTGATGAGGAGCTCGGTGCTGAGGAGGCTGAGCCGCCAGAACCGACCGCAGACGCTTAGGCCTTCGTGAGCCGCTGACGTGGAAGGAGGGGGTCTGACTCCTGCATCGGCGATCCCTGTGGTCGAGCCCCGATGGGAGGAACCCGTCGAGGCACCTCCCGATGCCGTGCGGTCACTCCAGAAGGCACTCTCCCTTCCCGAGGTACTCTGCGCCCTGTTGGTGAAGCGGGATCTGGCGGACCCGGATCGTGCCAAGGCCTTCCTCAGGCCCCTCCTGTCCGAACTCGACGGCCCCGATGCCCTCGCGGGCATGGCTCCGGCTACGCAAAGGGTCCTCGACGCGATTCAAGGGGGAGAAACCATTCTCGTTCACGGCGATTACGACGTGGATGGGATCGCAGGCGCCACCCTCTTGACCAGGTGGATCCGCAGGATCGGAGGGACCGCGATCCCCTTCGTGCCCCACCGGTTGCGGGACGGATATGACCTCGGGGCCGCCGGGATCAGCGCGGCGAGGGAAGCGGGAGCGGCCTTGATCCTCACGGTCGACTCCGGGATTCGGGCCCATGACGCCGTGGTGGACGCGAACGCGTCCGGGCTCGACGTAATTATCACGGATCACCATACGCCAGCGGAGACGTTGCCTCCGGCGCTCGCGGTCCTCAATCCAAATCGTGTCGACTGCGATTATCCGAACAAGGGCCTCTGTGGCACGGGTGTGGCCTATCGGCTGTGCGAATCTCTGCTGAGAGAGAAAAAAATCGACCCGGAGGAGTTGTATGCGTCCCTCGATCTTGTGGCGCTGGCCACGATTGCCGACGTGGTGCCTCTGAATCAAGAAAACCGCACGTTGGTTCGGTACGGGCTAAGAGCGTTGGCTCAGACGAAGCTGCCCGGCTTGAGGGCGCTCATGGTGCGAGCCGGGCTCGGCGACGGACCGATCGACGCAGGGCAGGTCGCATTCCGTGTCGCGCCGCGCATCAACGCTGCCGGGAGGATGGCGGAGGCGATGACCGCCGTCGAGTTACTGATGTCGGACGATGTGGCGCACACCTCGGCTTTGGCCGACCGTCTCGAGGACGCGAACGACCTGAGGCGTGAGGAAGAAGCGCGGACGTTGGAAGAGGCTCTCGAGCAGCTCGACGGCTCGTTCGACCCCGCCCAAGATTTCGGCGTCGTGCTCGAGGGCGAGGGTTGGCACCCGGGTGTGATCGGCATCGTCGCCTCGAGGATCGTCGAGCGGATCCATCGTCCTACCGTCTTGGTCGCCGTCTCCGACGGGCAGGGGAGGGGCAGTGCACGGTCGATTCCCGGGTTTGATCTCTTCAGCGCCGTCCATGCCTGCCGGAAGCACCTGGGTCGCTTTGGCGGACACCGTGCGGCGGCGGGCATGGATATCGCAGCCGCTCGCGTCGGAGGCTTTCGAGACGCGTTCAACGCCGAGGTGCGAGAGCGCCTGCGAGGGGAGCAGCCCCACCCGGTCCTCAGACCACAACTCCAGATCCCTCTCGCGGCCATGACGGAGCGACTCGCGCACATGCTCTCATACCTCGGGCCGTTCGGCATGGGTAATCCCACACCGGTGTTCTTGGCCCGCCAGGTGGATCTGACGCGCCCCGCCCGGGAGGTGGGTAAGGGCCACCTAAAGCTCCAGATCACCGAGTCCGATCACACCGTCGACGCCATCGGCTTCGGCCTTGTCGACCGCGTCGCTCCCGAGAGCCTTGGAACCGGTCCGGTGGACATCGTGTTCAAGCTGAAACTTGGCGTTTTCCGAGGGCGCCGGCAGGTTGAGGCTCACCTCCTCGACGTGCGGCGCTCGGAACCGAAGGGATCGCCCGAGAATCGTCCCCTTGCGACGGAGGCGCCGGGATGAGGATCATCGCGGGTCGGTGGCGGGGACGTCGTCTCAAGGCGCTCCGGGGGCGGGACGTGCGGCCCACGTCCGATCGCGTCAGGGAATCGTGGATGGCTGCGCTGGGTCCACACCTGGAGGGGGCCACGGTGTTGGACCTCTTTGCGGGCTCCGGGGCGTTGGGCTTCGAGGCGTTGAGCCGGGGAGCCGAGCGGGTCGTGTTCGTGGAACGGGCTCGGGGCGCTTTGACGGCGATACGAGACAACGCGGACCTGCTCGGTGCTGCGTCCGAGGTGGAGATCTGGAGTGGAGATGCCATGGAGTACGTGAACCGCTTGAAGGCTGGATCCTTCGACATCGCCCTTGCCGATCCGCCGTACGGGAAGGGGCTCGCGGCGCGTTTGGTGGAGGCCTTCGGGGTGGCTCCGTTCGCATCCCAACTTTGGGTTGAGCATCGTAAAACCGATGCGACCCCCGACCTTCCGGGACTCCGTCAGCGGCGGTACGGAGACACGCTCATTTCCATCGTCGAGGCGAAATCATGACACGAGTTCAGCCGGTGGTCGCCATCTATCCGGGCTCGTTCGATCCGATCACCAAGGGGCATGAGGACGTGGCCCGCCGGTCACTGCGCATCGCGGATCGGGTAGTCGTCGCGGTCGCTCAAACCGCCTCCGAGGCGAAGGGCAGTCTCTTCAGCGTCGAGGAGCGGCTGGAAATGGTCCAGGAGGTCTTTCAGGACGATGACCGGATCGAGGCGTGTCAGTTCGAAGGCCTCCTTGTTGATTTCGCCCAGGAGATCGGGGCCCAGTTCGTGATACGGGGCGTACGGGCCGTGTCTGATTTCGAATACGAATTTGAGATGGCCCAGATGAACCGGGAGTTGTGGAGCGGGGCCGAAACCGTATTCCTCACTCCCAATCAGAAGTATTCTTTTCTTTCCGCCTCCCTCGTCCGGCAGGTCTCCCGTCTCGGGGGCGACGTGTCCCGCTTCGTTTCCGAACCGGTTTTGCGGCGCCTACAACGGCCTTCGGTGGAGTAAGGCCTCCGAGCCCGAAAGCCGTGGAGCTCGGCCCCCGAAATCCTGCCGGCAGGACGAGAAAATGTGAAGACGCCAAATCGTGAGTATTGCCCCGACGGGTCGGTTTCTCTTATCGTTTTTACCCGTTCGGCGCGCACGGCCACCGTGCGGGGCCAAACCTAAGCGGAGGACCCATGGGATTTCAGGTGAGCAAGTCGGGCGACGTGATGGTCATCGATGTTGAAGGGCAGCTCATCGTTGGAAATCGCCAAGAGCTGAAACAGAAAGTTCTCGATGAGCTTGAGAAGGGCGAACGCAGGTTCGTCGTAAACTTTTCTGAGACCGGCTACATAGACTCCTCCGGTTTGGGTGTGCTTGTTTCCCTCTCCAAGAAAATTCGAGAGCAGGAGGGTGAGCTCCGACTGGCAAGCCTCAACGAGGACCTGAGAACCTTGTTCGAGCTCACGAAGCTGGACACGCTCTTCACGATCGCCGATTCGCGGGAAGAGGCGCTGGAGGGGCTCTAGAAGGCTGTACGGGTCCAGCGGAGGATATTAGGTGGATCAGGAACTCATTCTCGAGTTGCCGAACGACATTCGTTCGATCGAAAACGCCGTCGAGTATGTCATGCAGCACTGTTCCACTTGCTGTGATTACGCCCGCCGTTTCAATCTCAACTTCCGGGTCGGGCTCACCGAGGCTCTCTCCAACGCCATGCTTTATGGCAACGCCAGCGACCCCAAGAAGCGTGTTCGTGTTGAAGTCACGGTAAGGGTGGAAGAGGTCGCCGTGCGAGTCACGGACCAGGGCGTGGGTTTCGATCCCACGACCGTCCCCGACCCAACCCTCCCAGACAACATCTCCAAGACCGGCGGCCGTGGGATCTTCTTGATGAAGTCTCTGATGGATGAAGTGCGGTTCAATGAACAAGGAAATTCAGTGACCCTGGTCCTGCGTCTCGAGGGAGAGGCCGGGGAATGAACCAGGAAGGCGGGCCGCTCCCTGTCCTTCCGGTTCCGGTTCGCGAGACCCTCGACGAATTCAGCTCTCAGCTCCGGCTAGATCTCCACGTATGGAGCCTTGGGGAGGATGGCAGCCGGACGGCCCAGCTCTATCCGGGTCTGGAGAACGGCGGCCCCGCCGGAATCCGGGAGCCTTCGCCGGACGGCGTGCTCCGCCGTCTGTCCCCGAGGGATGGTCCTGCTTTGCAGCTCGAGATTTGCTCCTCCGACGGATTGGCGGTGGAAGGCGTCGCTTCTCTCCTTCAGTCGGAGCTGGAGCGGGCGCTCGACTTCGCGCAGGAGGTTCGATTTTTCACCTACGAGCTGTCGGTGCGGTATGAGGAGATCAACCTGCTGTATTCGATTAGCGAGACGCTCGGTTCGATACTCATTCTGGAAGAAGCCACCGACGAAATCCTGAGGGACCTCTGTGAGGTGCTCGGTGCCGAGAGGGGGTCTCTCTGGGTCCATGACCGTCGCCAAGGTCGGCTTCGTCTCACCGCGTCCGTCGGGCGGGAGTCTAGCGCCTCCCTCGATTCCCAAACGCCGGACCCCGTCACGTCAGGAGTCTTCGAGGAGGGGCGTTCGCGGATCGGTGGCCGCGAGGATTTTGAAAAGCCTGGGTCGGACGGTGCCACGACGGACATTTCGGTGCCGATCAGCTACAGCCGGCGTTCGGGCGAAACGAGGATCGTAGGCGTTATCGACCTCTTTGGGCGCGTGCGTGGCGAACCCTTCACAACGAGCGACCAGAAGCTTCTTTCGGCGATCGCGACTCAGGTGGGTGCGGCGCTCGAGAACAACCGGCTCATTCAGGAAAGCCTCCAGCAGGAGAGGATGAGTCACGAGATGGAGTTGGCGCACAATCTCCAGATGAAGCTACTGACATCACCGGAGGCATTCGAGCGGGCGGATGTAGCAGCCCGTGTGGCTTCCGCGGAACAGGTCGGCGGAGACTTTTTCCATCTCTTCAAGCTACCGTCGGGAAAGATCGGCGTGATGATCGGGGATGTCTCGTCTCATGGGTTCCCAGCTGCGCTGATCATGGCGCTTTGTTTGAGTGCTGCGAGCATCTACGCCCAGGAGTCGCCCGATCCGGCGGAGGTGCTACGGAAGCTCGACGATGCGCTACGCGGCGAGCTCGAGACTACCGAGATGTTCGTGAGCCTCTGTTATGTGGTAATCGATCCGGCGGCGGGGGAGCTTAGGTACTCGAATGCCGGTCATCCACACGCGTGGGTGTTCCGATCCGATGGCGATTCGGAGCGGCTCGTTGCCACCGACCCACCCGTGGGATTCGCCGGTCCCGAGTCGTACGCTGAGGCGCGGGTGCCCTGGGAGAATGGAGACCTCCTCGTCCTCTTCACCGATGGCCTGTCCGACTCGCTCGCAACGCCCGAGCCGGGGAGCGGCGAGGCCGCGGTCCTCGATGTGGTGAGGAGAGAGCGAGAGACGGATCCCACTCACATCGTCGAGGTCCTGTTCGACCTGGCTGAAGCTGCCACCCCCTACATTCCGGCAGACGACGTAACGGCGGTGGTTCTCCGAACCTGATCGGAGGACGGCGGCGTTAGCTGATGCGAGCGAAGAAATCTCTCGGGCAAAATTTTCTCGTGGACGTCGGGCTTCAGCAGGAGATCGTTGAGGCCCTCGGGTGTTCGACGTCGGACACCGTGTTGGAGATCGGGTCGGGCCGCGGGGCGCTCACTCGGCACCTGGTGGGCCGGGCGGGGCATCTGGTGTTGGTGGAGTTGGACGACCGGCTTGCGGAGGCGCTCCGGGATGAGTGGGGGAGCCGCCCCGATGTGGACATAGTCCATCAGGATTTCCTGGAATTGGATTGGTCCTCGGTGGCCCCGGACCCGACGGACCTGCTCGTCGTGGGAAACATCCCGTACAACATCACGGCGCCGATCGTCTTCAAGGTGCTCGAACGCCCTCGCCCCCGCGACATCATTCTGATGGTTCAGCGCGAGGTAGCCGACCGGCTTACCGCTGAGCCTGGCACTGGCGAATACGGGGCTCTGACTGTCGGCGTTCGTTGTGTCGCATCGGTGGAGCGAGTTCTTCGTGTGCCGCGGACTGCGTTCCGGCCTGTACCCGGGGTGGACTCGGCCGTCGTGCGAATCACTCCGTTCGCACCTCCGCCTCTTTCCGCCGATGATGAACGCTCACTCAGAGCGCTCACGCGGGCAGCCTTCGCGTGGCGGCGAAAGCAGTTACAGAAGATTCTCCGCGACCACGAGGCGCTGGGAGTCTCTAGGGATCGCCTGGACGACCTCTCCCGAGAAACAGGATGGGACCTTACACGCAGACCCGAGACGCTGTCTCCGGAAGACTTCGTGCGCCTGTCCGAATTCCTCACGAGGACGGCTTAGTGTGCTGAGTCAGAAGTTCGCCGGACTAGCCTGGGTGCGCCGGCCACCCGTCGACTCCAACAATTGGCGCACACGCCTCACTCCCCCTAATATTGTGAAGATTTTCACAAGGCTGCGTGTGGTTGGGAAAACGGGGTCATAGTTGTCAAACTCACGGAAAATTTCGGAATCGGCGGTCCACCGGCTGTCCCTCTACCTTCGGATTCTGGAGGATCTCGAGCGTGAGGATCGAGAGACGGTGTCCAGCGAAGAGATGTCGGGCCGGAGCGCGACCACGGCGGCCCAGGTCCGGAAGGATCTCTCGCTGTTCGGGTCGTTTGGAAAGCGTGGACTCGGCTACGACGTCGCCGAACTCGCCGTGCGGCTCAGAAAAATTCTGGGCCTCGACCGGCGGTGGCGTGTCGCTCTCGTGGGAGCCGGCCGCATTGGGTCGGCGCTCGTGGAGTACGGTGGGTTCGCCGAGCGCAGTTATGATGTGGTGGCTATCTTCGACTCCGACCCATCCAAGGTCGGTCAGACATGGGGTGGGCTGCGCGTGCGGGATATCAGCGAGTTCGTATCCGTCGCTAACGACGAGGGTGTCGAGATCGTGATTCTAGCGATTCCGGCGGAGGCCGTACCCTCCGTCGTCGAGCAAGTTGAGGAGGCGGGTGTTAGGGGCATTCTGAATTTCGCGCCCACCAAGCTGAAGGTCCCTGAGGGAGTTGCCGTGAAGGACGTGAACATGGTCATGGAGCTCGAAGCCTTGTCCTTCGCCTTGAGCCAGGAAGACGCAGAGGGGTGAGCGCAGACCGGGCTCTGGTTCACCGAGTGGCTTCTGTTCTAGAGAAGGGGCCCATGCATACGGTGGCTCTCGCCCATGAGGCTCTGGGGCTTACCGGAAATCCTGGGGCCGCATCCGCCGCGGTGTTTACGCTCTTGGGGCCCGACCCACGGTTCCAGGTGGATGGCGAAGGCGTCTGGTCGATGGCGGGTCCGGGTCCGGGTACTCCGCTCTCTGAGTTGTGCTATGCGGTTGTGGACATCGAGACGACAGGTGGGAGCTACGGTCGCGGGCACCGTCTGACCGACATCGCCATCTACGAAGTGCGTGGCGGTGTGGTGGAGGATGAGTTTCGGTCGCTGGTAAATCCGGGGCGGACGATCCCTTTCAACATCGAAGTACTGACCGGTATCAGCAATGTCATGGTCTCGTCTGCGCCCTTCTTCGACCACATCGCAGTTGATGTCGCGGAGCGACTCGAGGGCCGGATTTTTGTGGCGCACAATGCGCGCTTTGACTGGGGCTTCCTCAGTCGACAGCTTGTCGAAGCCATCGGTGAAGCTCCCGTCGTCGAGCGCTTATGCACGGTCCAGATGGCACGCCGCCTTATCCCTCGGTTGCGGCGCCGCAACCTCGACGCGGTTACGCGGCACTTCGGGATCGACGTCACGGATCGCCACCGGGCTCACGGAGACGCCTTGGCCACGGCGTGCGTTCTGATCCGGCTCCTGGATGAGGCGAGCCGGCAGGGACTCTCAGACCTCCACGCCCTCAGATCCTTTCTCCGGAAACGTGGGCGGCGTTCGCGACCGCGGCAGGGCCAGCAGCTGTCCTTCTTGGGTGCCACTTCCGACAACGACTAGATTACTTCGCAGTCTCCGCCGGTCGGGGTGAGCCTCCACGAGCAAACCATGGGTCATGGGTAAAAAGGCGAGAACCCCAGTAATCCTCGCAGGAGGCCGTACTGCGATCGGCCGCTTTCGCGGCGGTCTTTCCCCTCTGGCCGCCCCCGAGCTAGGCGGGATAACGATCCGGGCGGCGTTAGAGCGATCCGGGGTCGATCCGGCGAGTGTCGACGAGGTCATCATGGGAAACGTCGTTGTGGCAGGTGAGGGCCAGGCCCCGGCCCGGCAAGCAGCGATCTCGGGTGGCGTTCCCGCAACAGTCCCGGCCCTCACGGTCAACAAGGTCTGCGGATCGGGGCTGAAGGCCGTGATGCTAGCGGCTCAGGCGGTACGAGCTGGGGACGCCCAGGTGGTCGTGGCCGGGGGGATGGAGTCGATGTCGAACGTACCCTACTACGTCCGCGGGCTTCGATCCGGTGTAAAGTTCGGCGATCAAACGCTCGAGGACGGCTTGGTGTTGGATGGTCTGTGGTGCGCGTTCGGCAATTGCCATATGGGCGGTCACGCCGAGTATACGGCTGCGAAGGCGGGGATTTCGAGGGCCGACGCAGACGAGTTCTCACTTCGCTCTCACCGTCTGGCGGTCGCCGCCATGGACGGGGGTAAGTTCGAGCAGGAAATCGTCGCGGTGTCGATCGACACATGTCGGGGGACCACCGTGTTCGATTCCGATGAAGGCCCCCGGCGCGACACCTCGCTGGAGGCACTCGCGAAGCTGCGGCCCGCTTTTGGGGCAGACGCCCCGGACGATATCGAAGAGCTGGTCGTGACCGCGGGAAACGCCCCAGGGCTCAACGATGGAGCGGCGGCAGTCGTGGTTACCTCGCTCGAATTTGCTCAGGCGCAGGGAATACCTGTCCGCGCGGAGATTTCCGCATATGCCGCCGCCGGAGCCGACCCCCAAGATCTGTTCTTCGCGCCGATCGCCGCGGTGAAAAACCTGATGGAAAAGGAGCACACGGGCATCGGGGACTATGGTCTGGTCGAATTGAATGAAGCGTTCGCGGTGCAGGCATTGGCGGACATGAGGGAGCTCGAGATGGATCCGGAGCGGGTGAACGTCCATGGTGGCGCGGTGGCCCTCGGACATCCGATCGGTGCCTCCGGGACACGCATCTTGGTGACCCTACTCGGAGCCATGGAGGATCGGGATGTAGAGACCGGCTTGGCGACCCTCTGTCTCGGCGGGGGCAACGCTGTGGCACTCTCCGTCCGCCGCACGTGAGTACGGATTCCTCGGACATCACGGGCATCCACATCGTGACGGTGGTGGGTGGCGGGACCATGGGAAACGGGATCGCGCACGTCTGTGCGCTGGGTGGGCGGGAGGTGCGGATCACGGACGTGTCACTAGAGGTTCTGGACCAGGCTCTCGCGACGATCGCAAAGAATCTGGACCGGCAGGTGAAGAAGGAGATCATCTCCGAGGCCGGGCGAGACGAGGCGCTCGAGCGGATCCGGCCAATGACCGATCTGGAAGCTGCCACCGCCGGCACGCAGCTCATCATCGAGGCCGTCCCCGAAAAGGCGGACATCAAGTACGATCTCTTTCGGCGACTCGACCAGATCACCTCTGCCGAAGCGATTCTGGCCAGCAACACGTCTTCCATCTCGATCACCGCGATTGCGGCGGAGACGGCGCGTCCCGACCGGGTGATCGGCATGCACTTCATGAATCCCGTTCCGGTGATGACGCTGGTCGAGGTGATCCGTGGACTGGCCACGAGTGACGCCACCACCGCGTCCGTCATGAACTTTTCCACGGAACTGGGGAAGACCCCCGTGGAGGTCAACGACTTCCCGGGTTTCGTCTCGAATCGAATTCTGGGACCCATGATCAACGAGGCGGTCTTCGCGTTGATGGAGGGTGTGGCCGACGTGGAGGCGATCGACTCAGTCATGAAGCTCGGCATGAATCACCCGATGGGGCCGCTGGCGTTGGCCGATCTGATCGGGTTGGACACCTGCCTCAGCATCATGGAGGTCCTGCATCGGGAGTTGGGGGACGACCGCTATCGGCCCTGTCCGCTCCTCCGAAAATACGTCGCCGCGGATTGGCTGGGACGCAAGACGGGGCGCGGTTTCTACACGTACACGGACTGATCCGGAAGGGGAAGACCACACTTAGACCGAGGTCGGGAGGCCCGTGGAAATCTTCGAGGCGATGGCTGAAAAGGAGCACGACCAGCTCGTGTTCTGGAGTGATGTGGCCAGCGGATATCGTGGGCTGATCGCGATCCACGACACCACATTGGGCCCGGCGCTTGGCGGCACACGGTTTTGGAATTACACGTCGGAGGCCGAGGCGATCACCGATGTGCTTCGTCTCGCGCGAAGCATGACCTACAAAGCCGCCATTACCGGCCTCGAGCTCGGGGGTGGAAAATCCGTCATCGTCGGGGACAACCACACGACGGAGCGTGAGGCGATTTTCCGGGCCCATGGACGAGCCATCGAGTCGCTCGGAGGCCGGTACATCACGGCCGAGGACGTCGGGACGTCTGTCGACGACATGGAGTACGTCCGCAAGGAGACCCAGTGGGTGACGGGCCTAAAGGGACGGTCCGGCGATCCCTCACCGATTACCGCCTTCGGCGTATATCAGGGTGTCAAGGCGGCCGCTCGATTCCGCTACGGCCACGAATCTCTCGAGGGCCGTCACGTCGTGGTTCAGGGGTTGGGACATGTGGGATATCACCTTTGCAAGCACCTAGCCACGGAGGGGGCTCGCTTGAGCGTAACCGATATCGAGGACGAGCGGGTCCGGAAGGCAATAGATGATTTCGGTGCGGCGGCAGTGGCGCCCGACGACGTGTACGGGACCCGTGCCGACATCTTCTCCCCGTGTGCCCTGGGCGCTGTGATCAACGATGACACGCTCGCCGCGCTGAAGGTCGACATCGTCGCGGGTTCAGCCAACAACCAGTTGGCCGAAACGCGCCACGGCAAGGCGCTTCACGAGCGGGACATCGTGTATGCTCCGGACTACGTGATCAACGCGGGCGGCATGTGTAACGTTTATGGGGAACTCAAGGGCTGGACGGCCGAGCAGAGCATGGAAAAGGCCGGAGGAATCTACGAGTGCCTCCTCCAGGTTTTCGGGCACGCTTTGGTAGAAGATATCCCGACCAGCCAGGCTGCGGACAGCATGGCTCGCCGGCGCATCGCCGAGGTGCGACGGCTGCGCGATGCGTAGCTGACGCGGCCCTTTTTCCTCAGGTTAACGCGGATCCGATATTTGCTCATAGCCCGAACAAGTCTCCCACTGTAGGTTCGCCCCCCATGGATCACTTGCGAAGCACCGACCCCGATATTTTTGAGGCAATCCGCCGCGAAGCGGCACGCCAAGGTTCCCAGCTCGAACTCATCGCCAGCGAGAATTTCGTTTCCCGGGCGGTCCTCGAAGCCATGGGGTCGGTCATGACCAACAAGTACGCAGAGGGACTTCCTGGGAAGCGTTATTACGGTGGTTGTGAGTTCGTGGACGAGGGGGAGGAACTGGCCCGCAGTCGGGCCACGCAGCTCTTCTCGGCGGACCATGCCAACGTTCAGCCACACTCCGGCGCCCAGGCCAACATGGCCGCTTACTTCGCCTTGCTCTCACCCGGTGACACGATCCTCGGAATGGACTTGAGTCACGGTGGCCATCTGACCCACGGGTCGCCCGTGAACTTCAGTGGCCAACTCTACGATGTAGTGTCGTACGGAGTGCGGGAGTCGGATGCTCGCATCGACTACGACCTTCTTCGCGAGAAGGCGTTGAAGGCCCGACCCAAGATGATCGTGGCCGGAGCCAGCGCCTATCCTCGCATCATCGATTTCGAAGCGTTCGGCGACATCGCCCAGGAGGCCGGCGCCTATCTTATGGTCGACATGGCGCACATCGCAGGCCTCGTCGCCGTCGGGCTTCATCCCAGCCCGGTCCCCCACGCCGACATCGTCACGACGACGACGCATAAGACCCTCCGGGGTCCGAGAGGCGGCATGATCCTGTGTAAGGAGGAGCATGCGAAAGCGGTGGACAAGGCCGTCTTCCCGGGCATGCAGGGGGGGCCTTTGATGCACATCATCGCGGCCAAGGCCGTCTCGTTCAAAGAGGCTCTTCAGGCCGATTTCAAGATTTACCAGAGCCAGACCATTAACAACGCTAAGGCGCTCGCGGCCCGGTTGGTCGAGCACGGGGTTGCGGTGGTCAGTGGGGGTACGGACAACCACTTGCTCATGGTCGACCTTCGTGAGAGCCACCCGGAGCTCACGGGGAAAGAGGCGGAGCACACGCTCGAACGCGCCGGAATGACGGTCAACAAGAACACCGTTCCGCGGGAGACCCGGTCGCCCTTCGTCACCTCGGGGCTCCGGATCGGCACCCCGGCTGTGACCACGAGGGGCCTCCGGGAGCCCGACATGCACCAGATCGCGGATTGGATCGCTGCCGTGCTGACGGATGCGTCGGATGAGGCGGTGATATCAAAAACGCGTGCCGAAGTCGAGACGTTGTGCGCGTCGCTTCCACTATATGAGGAATTGGCTGGACGTGTGTAGCCTGGCGCGAGGATCACCAGCGGGTGAGATTGCCGTATGACGGAACTTCAGTTTGCCGAAGACGTTCTGGATCAACTCCAGGAAAAACACCCGCGGTTTCACGGGAAGGCCTACCTTTTTTTGCTTTCAGCCCTGCAAGAGGTCATGCAAGGGCTGGAGGAGCCACGACACATCACCGGGCAGGAATTGGCGGACGGTGTGCGCCGCCTCGCGTTAGGCCGCTTCGGACCCTTGTCCAGGACAGTGCTTCAACATTGGGGGATCCACTCGACGGAGGACCTGGGCGACATCGTTTTCGCTCTGGTAGAGTGCGGTGTCCTTGTCCGGCAGGAGGGGGATTCCCGAGAAGATTTTCGGGACGTCTTTGATTTCGAAGAGGCGTTTGAGCAAGATTATCCATGGAGTCCAGGGATCTGACGTCTTTGGAATAGACAAAACGTCCGGCAGGGGGGAGGGGCTGAGACATGGACGAATCTGGATTTCCTCGGTGTCTGAAGTGCGATACGGGGATCTTGCTTCCTCTTTCCGACTACGGCCGCGATGGCGCCGCCATCCGCTATAAGGCCTGGGTGTGCTCCAACCCTGAGTGTGGGTTCAACATCCGGATCGACAATGGGGAGATTTCGCTCGGTCGCAGTATCGGCGAAAGCTACAAGTAGGCCGGCTCTTCCGGAGTGGACCCCGGCATGAGTCCCACGCCGCTCCGGCCCTTCGCGCGTTCCCGAGTTTGGGCGCCCACC
The DNA here is from genome assembly GCA_965248195.1 of Longimicrobiales bacterium. Taxonomy (GTDB): domain Bacteria; phylum Gemmatimonadota; class Gemmatimonadetes; order Longimicrobiales; family Gaopeijiaceae; genus UBA822. Next base: position 1,081,270 of record CBDFIQ010000002.1, read on the forward strand.
GCCACCGAAGCCGCCGCCTTCGACCGCGCCGCGATCGAACGCCAGGGGGTCCCGCAGGCTGCCCTCATGGAGTCCGCGGGGCGGTCCGCCGCAGAAATCCTCGACCGGCTTTTTCCCCAGGGAGAGGTCCTCGCACTCATCGGCGCTGGAAACAATGGTGGAGATGGCCTCGTGATGCTTCGAACCCTGCAGGCGTGGGGGCGCCCGGTCAGAGCCGTTCTCGTGGCCGACCGGGACCAGGAGGATCTTCTACGTGGCTGGCAGATCCCGTTCGATAAGGACGACGGACTCGGACAGGATTCGGGACCTCTGGACACGGTGGTGCGTGCCGCGTCCGTCATCGTGGACGGTATGCTCGGCACCGGCATCCGCGGGGCGCCCCGGGACCGCCAAGCCCGAGCGATCCGGGCACTCAACCGATCCGAGCGGCCCGTGTTCGCGCTGGATACACCGTCGGGAGTAAACGGCGACACGGGCCAGATCGCTGGAGAAGCGGTCGACGCTGATGTCACCGTCGCCTTCGGATGGCCCAAGCTCGGCACCCTGCTTCAACCGGGCCGGTCGAGAGTCGGACGTTTGATTGCGGTAGAGATCGGCTTTCCGCCCGTGCCGGACCAGGGCTTCGGTGCCGCCGCCGCCACGCCGGCGTGGGCCGCCGAGACCTGGCCGAGACGTGAATCCGACGCGCACAAGAACAGCGTGGGTGCGCTTCTCCTTGTGGCGGGCCGGCCGGGGATGGCGGGAGCTGCCGTCATGGCCGCCCGAGCCGCCCTGCGCTCCGGCGTGGGTCTGCTTCGGGTCGTTTCGTCGTCGGAAAACCGCTCGATCATTCAAGAGTCCGTTCCGGAGGCGATCTTTGTCCCCGCTGAGGACGTCGACGCCGTGCACGAGGCGGCCGCCGCGTCTCAGGCCATGGGTGTGGGTCCGGGGCTTGGGAACGGGGCTGAGGCGGGGGAGCTTCTGGCGGCCGTGCTCGAAGTGTCGGAAGGCCTTCCAACGGTCCTCGATGCCGACGCGCTCAACCTGGCGTCGTCGGGGAAGGGGCCCGGCGTGGCGGAGTGGGCTGCCGACCGGCCCGTCCTCGTGACGCCGCATCTGGGCGAGATGAAGCGGCTATCTGGACTCGAGGGAGAGGCGATCGAGGAAGACCGGGTAGGCGCTGCCCGAGATCTGGCCAAGACGACTGGAGCGGCGGTCCTGCTCAAAGGCCTCCCGTCGATCGTGATCCCGCCCGAGGGCACCTGTCTCGTGGATACCGTGGCCTCGTCCGATTTGGCGGCCGGGGGTATGGGTGACGTGCTTACAGGCGTGGCCGCCTCCCTTTTGGCGCAGGGTGCGCCTCCGGATGAGGCGGGCGCGCTGGCCCTGTACGGGACGGGCCGCGCCGCGGCATGCGCCGCGTTGGGTCCGAGTCTGACTCCCTCCGACGTGATCGAGCAGCTTGTGTTGGTGGGGACCGAAGAAGGGCCCGGAGAAAGCGACCTCGATTGTCCATTCGTGATCTTCGACCAGGATCCGGCGAGATGACCCTCGTCGGGGAATTCGATCTGATACGCGACCTCTTGAAAAAGGTGAACCCGGCGGTCCCCGCCGGCGCCGACGCCGGGACCAAGGTTCCCGAGGGGGGTGGGGTGTGGTTGGGTGCCGGCGACGACGCGGCGGTCGTCGATGCGGGGCGGTTGGTGGTGAGCACAGATCTGACCGTCGAGGACGTACATTTTCGCCGGAGCTGGGTGACGTTTGCCGAGGCCGGCGCGCGCGCCGTCACGGCCGCAGCGAGCGATCTGGCGGCCATGGCGGCCACCCCCGTTGCAGTGCTGATCTCGTTGGCCGTCGCTCCCGACGAGGCTCAGGCCGTTCTGTCCGAGCTCGGTGACGGGATCAAGGCGGCCCTGAAGGAACTTGCTGTGCCCTTGGTGGGCGGCGACCTGGCCGCGTCTCCCGGACCGGTCGTCATCGACGTGACGGTCGTAGGGAAGGCCAAGGAGCCCGTCACGCGAAGCGGGGCGCACGCCGGCGACGAGCTTTGGGTCACGGGCGTGCTCGGGGGGAGCGCCGGAGCGGTACGCGCTTGGCGGGACGGGGCCGAGCCCGCTCCGAGCCTTCGGGCGTCCTTCGTCCGGCCTACGGCCCGGATCAAAGAGGCGCGGTGGCTGCTCGACCGGGTTCAAGTACGGGCTATGATCGACCTATCGGACGGGCTGGCGGGCGACGCTCAACACCTGGCCGCGGCGTCCGGTGTGCGCATCGTACTCGACCTGCGACTCGTCCCGGTCCACCCCGATCTCCCCCTGGAGGACGCGCCGTCCCTGGCGATGTCGGGAGGGGAGGATTACGAACTCTGCTTCGTCGCACCGCCGGGCGTGACCGGCCCGTGGACGGACGAGTTTCAAGAGCAATTCGGGATCGGACTGACGTGCGTGGGCCACGTGGAGGAGGGCACAGGGGTCGAGGTCGTCGGCACGACCGATGGGCAGGACCCTCTCACCGGGGGCTTCGACCACTTTTCCGCCCGTGAGGGACCGTTCTGACGGGCTTCGCGATGCGCTCGGTGACGCTCTCGCCTACGGGGCGGCGAGGGACGGACCTCGCGCCTACCGGGAGAACCGCCTTTGGACGATGTTCCGGAGCCATTGAGGTCGAGTTCCGACCCATCCTGAGCCAGGAACTGACCGTCCCGCGGACCGAGCGGTGGATCAGTCACAAGAAGAGCGAGTAAGGCGTGTCGGCGATCATAGATTTGAAGGGGCGGGAAATTCTGGACTCACGCGGAAACCCGACCGTGGAAGCGGAGGTGATGTTGGAGACGGGCGTTCGGGGCCGTGCCGCCGTTCCTAGCGGAGCTTCCACGGGTGAGCACGAAGCGGTCGAGCGCCGGGACGGCGACGCCGGACGGTATTTTGGGAAGGGCGTCCTGGGCGCGGTGGAGTCAATCAACACCGAGATCAGCCAGGCCGTTCGGGGCTTCGAGGCTCGAGAGCAACTCGACCTCGATCGCACGATGATCGAGCTCGACGGAACGCCGAACAAGGCTCGGCTCGGCGCGAACGCGATCTTGGCCGTCTCCATCGCGGTGGCCCGCGCCGCGGCTCAGGAGAACCAGTTGCCCCTTTACCGGTACCTCGGTACCGCCCAGTCCAACCTACTGCCCGTCCCGATGATGAATATCCTCAATGGCGGCGCCCACGCACCGAACAACGTCGATATTCAGGAGTTCATGGTCATGCCGGTGGGCTTCGACACGTTTTCCGAGGGCCTGCGTTGCGGCGTGGAAATTTTCCACCAGCTGAAAAAGGTCTTATCAGAGAAGGGACTCAACACCGCGGTTGGGGACGAGGGCGGCTTCGCCCCCGATCTTGGAAGCAACGAGGAAGCCGTGGAGGTCGTCCTCACCGCGATAGAACGGGCCGGATTCCACGCCGGAGACGATGTTTTGTTGGCCATCGACGCCGCGGCGAGCGAGTGGATGGAGGAAGACGAGTACGTCTTTCGGTGGTCGTCCGGGGAACGGCGCGATGCGGCCGGTATGGTCGAGTTCTGGAGAGAGTGGCTCGACCGATACCCCATTCGCTCCTTGGAAGACCCGCTTGGAGAGAACGATTGGGAGGGCTGGGAGCGGCTCACCGACGCGGTGGGCGCGACCACCCAGATCGTGGGCGACGACATCTTCGTGACGAACGTGACCAAGCTGGAGCGCGGCGTGGGCAACGGCGTGGCCAACGCGATCCTCATCAAGGTCAACCAGATTGGCACCCTCACGGAAACACTCGAAGCGATTCGCCTGGCGGACGACTCCGGCTACAAGTCGGTGATCTCGCACCGGTCGGGCGAGACGGAAGACACGCTGATCGCGGATTTGGCTGTGGCGACCGGCGCGGGACAGATCAAGACCGGCAGCGCGAGTCGAACCGATCGCGTGGCGAAGTACAATCAACTGCTCCGAATCGAAGAGGCCCTGGGAGATTCAGCCACCTATCCAGGAAGGGGCCTTTGGACACGATGAGCCGGCGGATCTCGTGAGGCGACGAAGGCGACGGCCGTGAAGCGGCTCATCCTCCCTGCGCTGATCGGGCTGTCCGTCTACTTCGCGTTGTTCGGGGGAGAATACTCTGTATTCGAGGTCAGACGTGTTCGAGCCGAGAGAGTCGAGCTGGAGGAGGCGCTCGTGGCTTTGGAGCAAACCAACGACTGTCTGCGGGCGTGGGCGGAGGCCTTGCAGTCGGACTCAGCGACCATCGAACGTTTGGCGCGAGAGCGCTACGGGATGATTCGAGCGGGAGAGGTCCTTTACCGCTTCACCGAAACTGCCGACTCCGTCCAGAATCAAGATTCGGACTGTCGCTGACCTAGTCCTCGTCCACGTCGCTCTGTTCAGCACCCTCAGTCGTGGGAACGGCTTGTTCACCCGGTGAGGACGCGCCGCTGCCAATTCCCAAAAGGGCTTTGGCCGCATCGGTGAGCATCGCCGCGTCGGCACCGGCGGGTAGCGCGTCATCCGCCGCTTCCGCTCCGAGTGTCTTCGAGCCAACTCCCCCTCCCCCCAACGCCTTGTACCGCTCACCAGCTTCCACGATCGGCTTGAAGAGGTCCATGGGGATCGGGAACACGGTGGTCGAATTGTTTTCGGCGGCGATCTCCACCACGGTTTGGAGAAATCGCAACTGGATGGCTACCGGGTAATCCTGGATCAACTTGGCGGCCTCGGCGAGCTTTATCGCCGCTTGCGCCTCGCCGGCAGCGGCGATGACCTTCCCCCGTCGTTCCCGTTCCGCTTCGGCCTGCCTCGCCATCGCTCGCTTCATCTCCTGGGGGAGATCGATGTCCTTGACCTCTACGGCCGTGACCTCGATGCCCCACGCATCGGTGCCCTCGTCGATGATGTCGCGGACCACCCGGTTGATCTGTTCGCGTTCCACGAGGATTTCGTCCAGCTCCGACTGCCCGATGACACTGCGCAAAGTGGTTTGCGCAAGCTGGCTGGTCGCGAAGTAGTAGTCTTCGATCTCTACCACCGCCTTGGCCGGGTCGGTGACACGGAAATACACGACCGCGTTGACCTTCACGCTGACGTTGTCCTTCGTGATCGTATCCTGTGGAGCGATGTCGAGCGCCACGATCCGAAGGTCCATCTTTTTCATGCGCTCGATCCCGAACGGGACCAAAAAGATGAGTCCGGGTCCCTTGGCCCACGTGAGCCTTCCGAGCCTGAATACGACGCCACGCTGATACTCGAACAGGATGCGCAGGCTCGTGAGCAGAGCCACTCCTCCGACGATGGCGGCCACGCCGAGCAGGGAACCGAAGTCCATGATGCACCACCTCCGAAGGCAGAGTGATCAGTGGCTGACGCGCGCCTGATGCGCCCCTCCCGTCTACCCCCGGAAGGCAAGGATGGCTCCATTGACACCCCCTGATACTCGTTTGAGCTTTGAAGGCTTGAGCAGCAAGGCGGAGTAGCTCAGCTGGTTAGAGCAGCGGAATCATAATCCGCGTGTCGGGGGTTCGAGTCCCTCCTCCGCTATCGAAGGCCCGGGCCGATGGCCTGGGTTTTTCACTTGCTCCCCCTCCCGGTAGCGGGCGGGGCACAAACATCGGTAAGTTTCTTCTTTGAATGGGGAAGCGGATCATCGCACACACGTGTAGTCGAGTCATCCAGGAGTTCGGGACATGAGCGATCGGGCAACGACCCTACTCACAGGGCGAAGAGAAAAGCTCGAGCACGCTTTGGGCCGCCCCCTCGCTCTTCCGGAGCCCGCCCGCGGGGCCGACCTGTCGGAGTCCGAGCGGGAGCACCTACGCGACGCGGCAACCGACCTTTATCTCAATGAGCTCGCCTGGGAAAACATCACCGATGAAGAACAGGTCGAGGGCGAACCTCTCGCGGAGCTCGCCTTCCCAGGACTTCTCGCCTTCATCCAGGGTCTTCTTCTGGAGCAGGTCATGCCGGACTCTCTCGCACCTGCAAATCCGAGGCCGGAGATCGTGGAGGATGTCGTGAGGTTCTTGGCCGAGCGGGTCGTGGCCCTTCAGGACGAGATGGGGGGACCCGGTGAGGGGGAGGCCGAGCAGCAGGCACGTGACCTCGCCTTGACGGATCGCCTCCTCGACCTCGTGCTGTTCCGGCTGCACGGCGTGGATCCGGCGGATGCCGAGGGCTTCAGGGACGCGGCGCAGGCGTCCTGAACGCCGTGCCCGGTGACGCACCCTCGTTGGCCCCGCCCCGGTTGCCCGTACCTGGAGGGTAGCCCGCTCTTCATCGCGCACCGCGGAGGCGGAAAGGTTGCCCCTGAGAACACGATGGAGGCCTTCCGACTTGCAGTGGAGACGTGGGGAGCGGACATATTGGAGACCGACGTGCGCCTCACTTCCGATGGTGAAGTCGTCTTGATCCACGATGCGACCGTGTGCCGTACCTGCGACGGTGAGGGGACGGTCGCGGAAATGCCGTGGAATCGGTTGAGGGCGTTGGATGCGGGATACCATTTCCGGGACCTCGCCGGTGAGACGTCTTTCCGGGGAAACGGTGTGTCCATTCCCCGATTCGAGGAGGTTCTCGAGGCGTTTCCGGATACGCGGCTGAACGTCGAGACCAAGTGTAGGGAAGTGGCGCAGCCGCTCGTGGAGATCATCCGGCGGCACCGTGCTCAGGATCGGGTCCTGATCGCAGCTGAAGTGGAAGCGCACCGTAGCGAAGTGCGCGGGTACGGAGGGCCCTGGGGGGCGTCCCGCAGAGACATCGCCCTCTTCTGGGGTGCTGGATACCTCCGTCTTTCGGCGTGGTTCCGGCCTCGCTTCGACGTTCTACAAGTACCGGAGGTGTGGTACGGAATCAGGGTCGTTACGCCACGCTTCGTGTCCGAAGCCCATCGGCTGAATCTAGCCGTCCACGTCTGGGTTGTGGACAACGAGCGGGACATGAGCCGGCTCCTCGCGTGGGGAGTGAACGGCATCCAGACGGATCGGCCGGATGTACTCTCGTGCGTTCTAGCGCAGGAGGCAGGTCGCGCGCTATCCCCTGAATCACCCGGGCCAGACCGTTGAACGCGTACCTCGGGCTCGCGCACGACTTCACGGGCCACGTCGTGCGGCGTGGGTTCTTTACGGAGGGCGACCGAATCTTGGTTGGCGTTTCCGGGGGAATGGATTCCTTGTCTCTGCTCCATCTTCTGAGGTTCTCCCCAAGGCTGCCCGCCACCGAACTGGTGGTGTGCCATCTCGACCATCGAATGCGCCCCGAGAGCGATGCCGATGCTCTCTGGGTTCGCGGCTGGGCCACGGCGTGGGGCCTCGAGTGCCGACTCGGACGGGCCGAGAGCCGTTTGTCGAGCGAGGAGGAGGCGCGCCAGGCCCGCTACGCGTTTTTCGAGCGGGAGCGGCAGGCGCTAGGAGCAAAATGGGTTCTTACCGCACACCATGCCGACGATCAAGCCGAGACGATCTTGTTTCGTATCGTACGGGGGACCGGGCTGCACGGTCTCGGGGGTATTCCCGAGAAGAGGGCCCCGGGCATCCTTCGCCCGCTCCTTCCGTTCACGCAGGATCGTTTGTCCGAGTACGCGGATGCCGCGGGTATTCGCCCACGGGTAGATACCTCCAACGATGATCCGCGCTTCGCCCGCAACGTGATCCGAAACGAAATCTTGCCTCGTCTCGAATCGGCGGTCGCTCCCGCCGCGCGGCGATCCCTTCTGCGCTTGGGGCGTATCGCGCGTGGAGAGGAGGCCGCGTGGAGTTCCATTCTCGAAGATTTGATGCGAGGCCTGGTGACCGAGGAGAACGATGTCCGCATCGAAATCGACCGAGTGGCGTTTCTGGGCCACGATGAGGTAGTGCGGGCTCGAATTATCCGGGAGCTGGCGGGCCGACTGGGCGCCACGCTGGGTGAAGCCGGGACCCGGTCCGCGTTGGCGTTTACGAGCGTCGGTGCCAGCGGCCACGGGCTCCCGATTTCCGGTACGGTACAGCTGATCCGGTCCTTCGACCGATTGGTCCTCTGCCACACCTCCGAGCCGGGCCTGGACAGGAGCTTCGATATCGAGCGTCCTGGGAAGGGGCAGGGGGTCGTCTTGATCGGGGGCCGCGACTGGTCGGTTGTGTGGTCCCTTGAAAGGGGTCCCGTGAGTCCGTGGGTCGAGAGGTTCTCCGTCTCGGGGCTCGAGTTTCCGGTAACCCTGCGTGGGTGGAGCTCGGGAGATCGCATGAAGCACTCGTATGGATCGAAGAAACTGAAGAAGATCTTCGGAGAGAAGCGCGTAGCTCTGGAGGAGCGCTCCCGGGTCCCGGTTGTCGTTGACGGCAAAGAAAGGATACTCTGGATCCCGGGCGTGTCCCGTTCCTCGCTTCTCTTGCCCGGGGCGGAGGATGACGCGCTGATGCTGTCCGTTTCGTCTCCCGTGGTCGAGCCCAACGGTGAGGGCGCGGCGGGCCTTCGGTGAAACCTTCAGCCGCGTGCATTATATTAAGACCATTGTTAACGTCGGGGAGAACTCCGACGCCGCTTGAGGTGTTATCCAAATATGGCTGAACAAGACCCGCTTCGAACGCCGGACGACGGCTCCAAGATGACTCGTGTCTCCAGGACCGGGGCTTTCTGGCTGCTACTCGTTCTCTTGGCGGCTCTCCTTGTCCAATTGACGCGAGGGCAGGAGGACGCCGCAATCGAGTTCACCTATACCGAGTTCAGGACGCAACTCGACGGCGACAATATTCTGGAGGTTACGGTCGTCGAGAGCAGGCGAATCGAGGGCGAGCTCAGGGCCCCCCGCATGGAGGAGGGCCGCGAATTCCAGCAATTCACGACGATGCTCCCGGGTGAGATCAGCGCTGAGCTTCTCGCCGACCTGGAGCAGCACGATGTCGAAATCTCAGGTCAGCTGGAGACGCGGGGATGGGGTACGCTCCTCGTGGGATTCCTGCCCTGGGTATTGTTCATCGCATTCTGGATCTGGATTTTTCGGACCATGCAGGGTGGGGGCAATCGCGCGTTTCAGTTCGGACGTTCCAAGGCGAAGATGATTTCCCCCGAAGCGCCCAAGGTGACGTTCGCGGACATTGCCGGCGCGGAGGAGGCCAAGAATGAGCTCGAGGAGGTCATCGATTTCCTCAAGGACCCCCAGCGGTTTTCGCGGCTCGGGGGCCGTCTGCCCAAGGGTGTTCTCTTGGTGGGCCCTCCCGGAACGGGCAAGACGCTCCTCGCACGGGCTGTCGCCGGAGAGGCGGCCAGGCCGTTCTTCCAGATGTCGGGTTCGGACTTCGTCGAGATGTTCGTCGGGGTGGGCGCCTCCCGGGTCCGGGACCTCTTCGAGCAAGGGAAGGCGCACGCCCCCTGCATCATCTTCATCGACGAGATCGATGCCGTAGGCCGCCACCGCGGAGCGGGCCTGGGTGGCGGGCACGACGAGCGGGAACAGACGCTGAACGCCCTCCTGGTCGAGATGGACGGCTTCGAGACGAACGAGGGGGTGATTCTACTGGCGGCCACCAACCGGCCGGATGTGCTCGATCCCGCCCTTCTGAGACCGGGCCGCTTCGATCGTCAGGTGATCGTGGATTTCCCCGACATTCGGGGGCGGGAAGGGATTCTCCGGGTGCACGCCAAGAAGCTACCCCTCGCTGCGGATGTGGAACTGAAGGTCGTGGCCAAGGGCACGCCCGGGCTCAGCGGCGCGGATCTCGCGAATATCTGTAACGAAGCCGCTCTCCTGGCGGCTCGGGACGACAGCGCCAAGGTCGACATGTCTCATTTCGAGGCCGCGAAGGACAAGGTTATGCTCGGCGCTGAGCGGCGGAGCCTGGTTCTGACCGATTCGGAACGCAAGCTAACGGCGTATCACGAGGCTGGGCATGCCGTCATCGGGCTGAGGCTGCCGGGGCTCGACCCGCTGCACAAGGTTACGATCGTGCCCAGGGGCAGTGCGCTCGGACTCACGGCCAGCCTACCACAGGAGGATCGGCACTCGTATACGAAGGAGTGGCTTGAAGGACAACTCGGCATGCTGTTCGGGGGGCGCGTCGCGGAGGAGTTGATCTTCGGACGCGAGAAGATCACCACGGGGGCGGGGAACGACATCGAGAGGGCGACGGCCATGGCGAGGCAGATGGTGACTCGCTTCGGTATGTCGGACGTGATCGGACTCATGGCGATCGGACAGGCCGACCAGGAGGTCTTCCTGGGCCGGGAGTTGGTTCAGCGCCGGGAGATCTCGGAGCACACTGCCCAACAGGTGGATCAGGAAATCAAACGTGTGTTGGATGAGGCCGAGGAGCGCGCTCGCTTGATCGTCACGGAGAACACGGATCTCCTCGAACGCATCGCACAAGGGCTCCTCGAACGGGAAACCCTGGACGCTATCGACATCGGCCTCCTGGACGCAGGCGAGGAGCTTCCGCCCCTCCCGACCGAGGACGATGAAGCCGAGGACGGCTCGGAGGAGTCGGAAGGAGGTCCGGCGGACGGCGGGGAGCTGGAGGCGAACGCAGCGGGCACGGATCTGGACGAGCTGGACGCCGCATCAGTGGATGAGGTGGAAACGGAAACGAAAGTACCCACGGCGGTGAAGCTTGGTGACGAGCCGTCCGGTGACGAAGAGACGAGCTCCGGTAAGGCGCGCACTCCCGCAGTGCGACTCAGCGCCGAGGACCCGGAGGCCGACGCCTCAGGCTAGTCCACCGTGTCTCAAATCTGGTCCCAGCTCCAGTTCTTAGTGCCCTCATGGCTGGACTTCCTTCAGATCGCCTTCGTGGCCTTCCTGCTATTCCGAATCCTACTCATCATTCAACGGACCCGGGCCATGCAGATTCTGCTCGGGGTCCTCGTCATCGCGGCCGCCTATTTGATGTCTCAGGTGCTGAGACTGACGCTCATCGAAACGCTGCTCGAATACCTACTGCAATACGGCGCGTTCGCGGCGCTCGTGGTGTTCCAGCCAGAGCTCCGGACGGCGCTCAGCCGTCTGGGTCAGACCCGACTCCTGCGCATGGTGAGCCCGATGCCGGAGAACCAGCTCATCGACGAGATCGTGCACGCCGTGGCAGAGCTCGCCCGAAAGAAGACTGGCGCGATCATCGCCCTGGAGCAGGAGGTAGGCCTCGATGAGTACGCGCAGACGGGTAGCCGGGAGCGGGTCGGCGTTTCGGCGGCGATGCTCCAGACGATCTTTACGCCCGGGACGCCGTTGCACGATGGCGCGGTGATCATCGTGGGGGCCGAAATTCGAGCCGCGGGCGCGATTCTACCGTTGACGCAGTATGCCGTCTCCGACAAGACGTTGGGCACACGACATCGCGCCGCGATCGGCCTCAGCGAGGAGACCGACGCCCTCGTCATCGTGGTCAGTGAAGAGTCGGCAAAGATCTCGGTTGCGTTGCAGGGACGCCTCGAGCGGGATGTCGACGTGGCTCGCCTGCGGGAGATTCTCGGTGGAACCCTGCCCGAGCGCTCCCCCGCTCTTGCGTCGCCCACCCTCGCTTGATGTTGCCCCTCACTCGCTAGATAGCGTAGTGGGGATTTTCGCACTTCTGTTCGCCCCCTACTAGGAATTTTGGGGCCGCGACCGTACATTTCCGCCAACTCAATTCTATGGGTCGTCGAAGCATCGGCGATCAGCGGACTGTTTTACGAAGGAGCGGCGCTTGGACGCAAGCCAATATCACCTACTGTCGTTGTTCTCCGATGGCGGGTTCATGATGTATCCGCTCGTGCTTTGTTCGCTTATAGCGCTGGGCGTGATCATTGCCAAGTCGTGGACGCTATACGTTGCGCATGCGAGCACTCAGGTCGTGCTCGCCGAGGTCGAGGAGGCCGCTTCCGAGGGCCGCATAGCCGACGCTGCCGAGCTCGCGGCGGCCCGTCCCGGCCCGGCGGCCGCGATTCTTGTGGCTGGGCTGCGCCGCATCGCATCAGGCGAAAAAGGCGAGAAGGAGTTGGCTACGGCCATTCGCACCACGGGGACGATCGAGCTCGGATTCCTTGAGCGGGGCCTCGTCATTTTGGCCACCGTGGCCAACGTTGCGCCGCTCATGGGCTTCCTGGGCACCGTTGTCGGAATGATTCTCGCGTTCGCCGCCATCGAGGCCGCCGGCGATGTCGACCCGACGCTCGTGGCCGGTGGGATCAAGGTGGCATTGCTGACGACGGCGACTGGGCTTTTGATCGCGATTCCCGTCAATATTGGGTACAACTTCTTCGTTACACGCATCGACGCCCTGATCCTCGACATGGAGCAAGGCGCGCAGAAGGTCCTCGACCTTGCCTATGGCCGGGGGATTGACCGAACGTTGGCCTCGACCGGGGCTGGCGGTGCGGCGCCATCGGTGAATATTCCGGCCGGAGACTCGGGCTCCGGCGAGGCGACAACGTAACGCGATTCGAGGAACCTTTCCGGCGGGCAGCCGGTACCTGGGCACTTATGCGAGGGCTACAGAATGGCCGTACTGGATAAGAAAAAATCGAAGGTCAGCGACGAGGTCCCGTCCGCGTCGATGGCGGACATCGCGTTCCTGCTTCTGATCTTCTTCCTGGTGACCACGACGTTCCCGAAGGACAGGGGGCTCGCGATCGTCCTTCCCGAGGAGGGAGGCGAGGTCCAGATCAGTGCGCAGAACATCCTTCACATCATCATTCAGCCCAATGGGATCGTCGAAGTGAAGCGTGGTGAGAGCCAGCAGGTGCAGAGGGTACCGGCCAACGACATCGAGGCGATTTGGCGACAGGATGTGGCTGCCAACGAGAACCTGATCGCCGCGGTGAAGACGCATCCCGATGCGTCCTACAAGTTCATGGTAGACGTGTTGGATGCGCTTCACACAGCCGGTGCTGAGCGTATTTCCTTGCAACTCTTCGAGGGTTAGAGGCCATGCCGATCAAAGGGGGAGGATTCTCGCGGAAGTCCCAGGCGTCTTCAGACGTGCCGAACTCCTCGATGGCCGATATCGCTTTCTTACTTCTCATCTTCTTCATGGTGACCACCGTTTTCCAGAAGGACCGGAACCGGCCTATCGTATGGCCGCAGGCGGAGGCCACACAGAAAATCGATGAGAAACTGAAGAACATTCTCAACGTTTGGGTGCAGCGAGACGGGGACATCTTCATCAACGACCGGCCCTATACACTGGGAGAGGTTTCCAGTGTGGTAGCCCCGCTCTACGCCGCGTCCGATCGGGCGCTGGTGATCTCGATCCGAGGGGATCGGGAGGTACCGTACAACACGATCGACTTGCTTCAGAAGCAGTTGGTGGCGGCCGGAGTCGTTCGCGTCGTGTTCGCCACCGAGTTGGAGCAACGCATGACACGGGAGAGACGATGAACGCGCAAGCCATCCCCGCCGAGGCGGCGACCGACAAATTCGAGACGGAAAACGACCGATTCAAGCGGTCGTTCGGATCATGGTTTTGGGGCTCGATGATCGCAGCGACGGTCGTCCACTTCATGCTTTTTCAGTTCTGGCCGACTCAAACGGCGGAGGACGTGTCGTTCACCGCCGAGGAGTTGGAGATGATCGAGCTTCCGCCGGAAATTGAGATCCCGCCGCCGCCCGACGCGATCTCGCGGCCCGCGACGCCCGTGATGGCTACCGCGGACATCGATGATGATATCACGATTGCCCCGACTACGTTCGCGGACAATCCAGTTGAAGACCTCCCGCCGCCACCCACCGACGATGGGGTGTCGGATATCTCCGCGGCTCCGGTGTTCACGCCGATGACGGTCCGGCCGGAGATCAGGAACCGGCCCGAGGTTCAGGCAGCCCTGATGAGGGAGTATCCTCCCATTCTTCGGGATTCCGGAATCGGCGGGACGGTGGTCGTTTGGTTTTTCATTACGGAAGACGGCATAGTTCAGGACAAGAGAGTGTCTCAGGGTTCAGGTCAGGCGCAGTTCGACGAGGCGGCCCTCAAGGTCGCGGACGTCTTCAGGTTTACGCCAGCTCTGAACCGGGACCAGAGGGTCCAGGTTTGGATTGAGGTGCCGATTACTTTCCAGGTCCTATAGCGGCTGGGCCCGACGGTTCTTCGGAGACGACCCCGCCGGCGTGGCCGGTGGGGTCGTTTTTTTCGATCCGTACCCCTGCCCGCGCGATGCGATAGAATGATCACCTCCACCTACGATGAGCGGGTCACGGCGTCGCTGCCGGAGATCCGGGACCGGATCTCCAGCGCGGCGCGGCGTAGCGGGCGTAGCTCGGACGAAGTCACGTTGGTGGCGGTGAGCAAAGCGCATCCCATCGAGGCCGTTCATGCGGCACTTTCGCATGGTCTGTTCGATTTGGGGGAGAATAGGACGGAGGAGCTCGAATGGAAGCGCGCGGCAGTGGAAGACGGGCGGGCTCAGTGGCATATGATTGGCCATGTCCAGCGGAGGAAAGCGCCGCGGCTCGTCGGGGTGGCCGATCTGGTCCATTCGATCGATTCCGTCCGGCTTGCCGAGCGGCTCTCGAACGCGGCCGTCGAGGCGCACAAGGTCGTTTCCGTGCTGGTGCAGGTGAACACATCGGGAGAGGAAAGCAAAGCCGGCTTTCGGGGCGGCGGCCTCAAGGACGAAATTCTGAAGGTTCTCACTTTACCGGGCGTGGAAGTTCGCGGACTCATGACCATGGCTCCGTTCACGGATGACGAGGCACTGCTTCGGCGAACCTTCGAGGGTGTCCGGATCCTCCATGAGGAGCTTCGGGCGGTCGAGGGGTATTGTGGGGACCATCTTTCAATGGGTATGACGAACGATTTCGAGATTGCTATCGAGGAGGGCAGCACAATGATTCGGATCGGCACCGCTCTTTTCGGGACACGAATGCTCCATGATTGACCTCACGCCGTTGGACGTGCGGAAGAAGCGGGGAGATTTCGGCAAGGGCCTTCGGGGTTACGACCCGCCGGAGGTCGACGGATTCCTCGAGTTGGTCGCTGAGCGGATGGAGGAGTTGGTGAAAGAAAACCTCACTTTCCGAAAAAAAATAGAACAGTTGGGAGAACAGGTCGTCGTACAGGAGGGGCGTGAACAGGCGGTTCGGGAGGCATTGGTGACCGCGCAGGAGCTCCGCCAGGATGTGGAAAAGCAGGCCCGCCGAGAAGCGAAGCTCCTAGAACGGGAAGCACGAGGGCGTATTGAGGGAATGATCCTGAAATCCGAGAAACTCCTCACGGAGCACCGCGCCGCTCTGCAGGAGTCGGAGCGCCAACGCGAGCGTTTCTTGAAGTCTTTTCGGATCTTCCTGGAGCGTGAACTGGACACGATCGAGGTTGAGCTTGGCAGAGCCCCGCTCGAAGATGTCACGCTTGAGTTCGAACTCGGAAAAGCGAGCTGGTCGATCGGGGAAGACGACCAAGAAGAAGAAGACGACGACGCGGGCGGAGTTGAGGACGTGTCTGCGTCGGAATCGCCGGAGACCGCGGAGGGTGCGGAGACCGCGCAGGGGGCGGAGACCGCGGGGGGGGCGGAGACCGCGCAGGGGGCGGTCGTCGCTGACGACCTGCCAGTCGCCGGATCGGCTTTCCCGCAGGAGGAGGATGGGGCGACGGAGGCTGAAGGGCAGCGACTCCCCGAAGGGCAGGAGGGTGCGGACTCGCTGTGGCTATCTTCCATAATGAGAGATCAGGAGGAGGAGGAGGAGGAGGAGGAGGAGGACGCCAAGTGACGGCCGTGACTTGATGCCATATCCGGAAATCCCCGACAAACTGATCACACTCGAGGAAGAGACGCTGGCCCGCTGGCGGGACGAAGACCTCTTTCGCCAGACACTGGAGGCCACGGAAGCCGGCGAGCCGTTCGTCTTTTTCGAGGGTCCCCCTACTGCCAACGGCCGCCCGGGACTTCACCATATCATCAGCCGGACGATCAAGGATCTGGTTTGCCGGCTCCGGACGATGGAGGGGCGGAGCGTTACGCGCATCGCCGGGTGGGACACCCATGGGTTGCCCGTCGAGATCGAGGCCGAGAAGAGACTGGGCATTTCCGGCAAGCCCGAAATCGAGGCGCTCGGCATCGCGGAGTTCAATGCGGCCTGCCGCGACTCGGTTTTCACGTACAAGCAAGAGTGGGAAGCTCTTTCCGAACGTATCGGCTATTGGCTGGACTACACGCGACCGTATGCCACCCTCGACCTCGACTACATAGAAAGCGTATGGTGGATTCTCAAGCAACTCGCGGATCGGAGTCTGTTGTACCGAGGGTACAAGAGCGTCCCGTACTGTCCACGGTGCGGGACCGGGCTCAGCTCCCACGAGGTCGCGCTCGGGTACCGCGACATCGAGGACTCATCTCTGCACTTCTTGTGCCCCTGGCTGACGACCGAAGGCGGCCCGGACGCCGAAGGGCGAGCGTTCTTGGTCTGGACGACGACGCCGTGGACGGTCCCCTCCAACACGGCCCTGGCCGTAAACCCGGAACTCACGTACGTGGACGTCCAGCACGAAGGACGGCGTCTGGTATTGGCCGAGGAGCGCCTCGAAGCCGTCCTGGCTGAGGGAGTCGAGGTCCTTCAACGGTTCAAAGGGATGGAGCTAGTGGGAACCCGTTATGCCCGGCCGCTCGAGGTCGTCCCCACGCCAGATGATCACGGCAACGGCTGGACCGTGATCGCAGAAGACTTCGTCAGCTCCGAAGACGGTACCGGCATCGTTCACATCGCACCCGCCTTCGGCTCGGACGACTACGCTGCCGGACAGCGGCACGATTTGCCCGTGCTCCGGCCGGTCGACGATGCAGGATTGTTCGTCGAGGGGACGGAGTTGGTGGCTGGCGTGTTCGTGAAGGACGCCGATCCGGTGTTGGTGGAGGAGCTCGAATCGCGGGGGAATCTCTTCCGGTTTGGCACCGCCGTGCACTCCTATCCGCACTGCTGGCGCTGTGAGTCGCCGCTCATCTACATCGCAAGGGATTCGTGGTTCGCCGCCACCTCGACGGTGAAGGAGCAAATGTTGGCCCACAATCGGGCTGCAAATTGGTTTCCGCCGGACATCGGAGAAGGCCGAATGGGCGAGTGGCTCAAGGGAAACGTGGATTGGGCGCTTTCTCGAGACCGGTATTGGGGTACGCCGCTCCCGGTGTGGGTGTGCGATCAAGAGTCGGACCACCTGGAGTGGATCGGGAGTTACGAGGAGCTAGCAGCACGTGCCGGCCCTCTGGGGAACGACTTCGACCCTCACCGCCCCTACATCGATGAGCACACGTGGAACTGTGGAGAGTGTGGCGGAACTATGGCGCGAACGCCCGAGGTCCTCGACGCCTGGTTCGACTCGGGTGCGATGCCGTACGCACAGTGGCACTACCCCTTCGAGGGTCGGGACGAATTCGAGCGGCACTTCCCGGCCGACTTCATCTGTGAAGGCCTCGATCAGACGCGGGGATGGTTTTACTCTCTCCTGGCCATCTCCACGATGCTGGAAAAGGGCCCACCGTTCCGAAACGTGGTGGTGAACAATCTGATCCTCGATGCCGAGGGCCAGAAGATGTCGAAATCGAGTGGGAATACTGTGGATCCGTGGGATGCGATCGCTGACCATGGAACCGACGCTATCCGCTGGTATCTGATCACGTCGAGCAACCCGTGGGTCGCAAAACGGTATGATCCCGCATCCGTCCAGGAAGCATCACGGAAATTCCTGGATACGCTCTTCAACACCTACCGCTTCTTCACGCTCTACGCCAACACCGAGGACTGGGCGCCCTCCGACAAGGATCCGGCGCCCCAGGACCGAAACCTGCTCGACCGCTGGCTGATTTCCAGGCTGAGTGCAGTGGTGACGGAGGTGCGCTCGGAGCTGAACGCCTATCAGCTAACGCGAGCCTACCGAACTCTGGGCGATTTCCTCAGTGAGGAGCTGTCCAATTGGTATGTGCGGCGGTCCAGGCCCAGGTTCTGGGGGAACACGGACGGAGGTGACGCTCGTGCGGCGTTTCGGACACTCTGGGAGGCGCTGCGCACCGTTTGTCTGCTCTCGGCTCCGGTGACGCCCTTCGTTTCCGACTGGATCCACCGCGGACTCACCGGGAAGAGCGTGCATCTCGAAGCCTTTCCGGGCGACGGCTCCGCGCAGGAGCTGGGGACTCGTGATGAACCACTCGAAGGGGAAATGGAAGCAGTGAGGACACTGGTAACCCTTGGCCGAGCGGCCCGAGAGGCGGTCAAGATTCGGGTCCGTCAGCCGCTCAAAAGCCTGTTCGCCATCGTTCCCGAGGGATTGCAGATTCGGAGTGAGATCCTTGATCTCCTCCAGGACGAACTCAACGTCAAGTCTGTGGAGTTCTTGGCTTCGGCAGAGGGCCTGATTACGCTAGTCGCGAAGCCGAATTACAAGGCTCTGGGCCCGAGATTCGGGAAAGAAACAGAACTTGCCGCCACAGCGATTCGGGAACTTTCCGAAGCGCAGCTACAGGCCCATAACGCGGGTGATCCGGTGTCGATCGAGGTCGCGGGCCGCACCGCCGTGGTCGATCCCGAAGATCTGACGGTCGAAGAGGAGTCCACGGAGGGGTTGGTGGTGCGATCCGAGAGCGGGTACAGCGCTGCTCTCGACCCGACCCTGGATGAGGCATTGAAGGCCGAGGGGAGTGCGCGAGAGTTGGTCAACCGCATTCAACGGCTGCGCAAGGAGTCCGGCTTTGCCATTACGGACCGGATTCGGCTGGGAGTGTACGGTCCGGCCCATATCAGGGCGGCGGCGGGTGACCATCATGATTTCATTTGTGGTGAAACTCTGGCGGTGCAACTCGAGATCGATGCCAGTCAGGACACCGTCGCTGGCTACGAAGCCGTCCAGAGCGTCAAGATCGATGACATGGACGTCGTGATCGCGCTCAACCGGGGAGTAGAAAGCCATCCGTCGGGGGGTCGGGCAGGTGCGGGAGCTCAGGATTGAAGGTGACCGAGGATAGGGTGGAGATCTTCACGGTCGGTGGAGGCGGGGATCGGCTCGACAGATACGTGGCGGGCCATTCGGACCTTTCCCGGGCTCGGGTGCAGGCACTGGTCGCGGAGGGGAGGGTACGGGTCGATGGCCACGTTGCCCGAAAGGCCGAGCGGCTCGAGGCCGGGCAGGAGATCGAGGTGCGGATTCCTCCGCCGGAGGCGCTGGAGGCCCAGCCCGAGGATATCGCGTTGGACGTGCTGTTCGAGGATCCTTCGCTTCTCGTCTTGAACAAACCCTCGGGCATGGTGACTCACCCGGCGCCCGGGCATCCCACGGGAACCTTGGTTAATGCCCTGCTTGCCCATACCGGCGACCTGTCGGGTATTGGAGGCAAGCTGCGCCCCGGAATCGTGCAGCGTTTGGACCGCTATACGTCGGGGCTCATGGTGGTGGCCAAGAGCGATAAGGCACACCACGCCCTTTCCGAAGCGCTTCAACGGCGTGAAATTAAGCGTCTGTATATTGCCGCATCGTGGGGTCACCTTTCCGAATCACCTCTTGAGGTTACTGCTCCCATCGGGCGGGATCCGGTGGAGCGAAAGCGTATGGCGGTAGTAGAGAAGGGGCGTTACGCCGTGACGCGCTTTCACGTCGTGGAACGTTGGCTCGGCGCTGAGTTGTTGCGGGTAGCGCTGGGCACGGGGCGGACTCATCAGATTCGGGTTCATCTGGCGCATATTGGACACCCCGTGGTTGGGGATACCTTGTATGGTGTGGGATGGGAGCGCGGGATGGGTGGCAAAGCTCGGCAATGGGCGAAAACGCTGAGCCAAAGGGTGGAGCGGCAGTTCCTCCACTCTTGGCGGCTTTCCTTCGAGCATCCGATGAGTGGAGAGGCGATGCGATTCGAGCTACCTCTCCCAGCGGATTTACAAACGTGTGCCGACTGGGCACGAAACGACGGCGCGACGTGACGGAGATTGGTTTAGAACTGTGGTAGTGACGGATCTGGATCCGAGATTTACCTTCGATAGCTTTATCGTGGGACCGGCGAACCGTCTCGCGTCGGCGGCGGCGCGGCGTGTGGCCGATGCGCCCGGCACGTCCTATAACCCTCTTTTCATCTATTCCTCATCGGGTCTGGGGAAGTCTCACATCCTCAATGCTATAGCGCATTATGCCGCCCGAGTACATCCCGGTTTCGGGGTCGTGTACGTGACAGTCGAGAGCTTCCTCAACGAACTCACGAGTGCCATCCAGGCAGGGGCGGAGAAAGAACTTCGAGAACGGTACGAGGAACTCCACATCCTTCTCCTCGACGACGTCCAGTTCTTTACCGGGCAAAATGAAGCTCAGGAGATCTTGCTCAGGCTTCTGGACGGAATGAACAAATCCGGGGGTCAGGTCGTCCTTGCCAGTGATCGCCCGCCTGCCGAGATCAACGCGCTCGACGAGCGTCTGCTCACTCGGTTCTCGGGTGGGTTGATCGTCGACATCGCCGTGCCGGAGTACGAGACCAAGGTCGCCATCCTCCGTAAGAAGGCTGAGGAGCGGGACCAGACGTTCCAAACGGGCGTGGCCGAGGCGCTTGCGAAGTACGGCTTCAGCAGTGTCCGCGCACTAGGGGGGGCGCTGAACAAGATTCTCGCCATCCAGGAGCTGGAGGAGCGCCAGGTGGAAGCGAACGAGGTCGAGGCTGTGGCGGGGCTCCAGGAAGAGGCGCCGAGCGAAGCCGGCTCGTTCGTGCAGGAGGTTTCGGCGGCGGAGAGGGACGAGGAGCCATGGAAGAGGCTGCTCCGGGAAACGGTGGAGATCTTCGAGAAGGGCGGGTACTCAGGCACGCGCCTACGCCGACTACTCGAATCCCAGGAGCCTCCACCGGACCCCCAAGCGGTGGCCGACCAATTTCGCAGGGATATTGCCCAACTCCGTGAGGTTGAGAAATCCCTCGCCACCGCCGGCAATCCCTGGCCGGAGGCCGCCGTCGGTGTGTTCAAGGATCCCGAGCGTCTGGATGAGGCAAACTCACTGCTCGCCTCGGCCCTGGAGCGAGTCAGGCCCTTCCTTCGCGTGGGGGAAGGTCCGTCGTTGGCCGACCTCACGTTGAACTACGAACCGGTCGTGATCAAGGCGGCCGCACAGCTCGTCTCCGAGGAGCGTCCGGAGTACAACCCCCTCTACATATGGAGTGAGACCCGTGCCGGTCCATTGGCGTTGCTTGCGGCGACGGCACGAACGTTCCGCGAAAAGCATCAGCTTTCGAACATCGCCATCGTTTCCGCTGCAGAATTCGCAGAGGACTACATTCGGGCCTTGTCGGAGGGTGTGGCCGGGGCATGGCGGGAACGCTGGTGGGATGTGGACCTCCTACTCCTTTACGACGCTGAGCTGATTTCGGGGACAGAGCGCGCCAAGGACGAGTTCTTCCATCTCTTCGAGGCCTCGAAGCGCACAGGCACCAAGATGATGATCGCGGCGGACCGGGCCCCCTCCGGAATCGACGACATAGACCAGAGGTTGCGGACTCGCTTCGAAATGGGCCTCGTGATGGAGACCCCGGGCAAGAGCCTACCGCAGGGTGCCGGAGAGCTGAGTCTGGAAGAGGCGCCACCCGAGTTCATGGAAGATGAGGACCTCTGGGGCGGATTCATGCGGCCCTCGGTGGCCGGCAATGTTCTCC
The DNA here is from genome assembly GCA_965248195.1 of Longimicrobiales bacterium. Lineage (GTDB taxonomy): Bacteria > Gemmatimonadota > Gemmatimonadetes > Longimicrobiales > Gaopeijiaceae > UBA822. Next base: position 1,102,793 of record CBDFIQ010000002.1, read on the forward strand.
CCGAGGTCGAGGATTTCGAGCTCCGCGAGTCCGCTGGCCTCACGCCCGCAGTGGACGCGGCCGAACCCCAGCCTGCCTCTGCTGTAGAGCCGGCCAGGAAAGCAGTGCCCGCAGTGGCAGCGGAAATGGCGGATGCAGCGGGAGCGGGGGGAGCGGCGGAACCGGCTGGGCCGGGCTCGGTTTGGAAGCCGTCCAGGGAAAACGTGGTGTGGGACTGGCAGGCAGTCGAAGAACGCATTGTCGAATTGACGGAGTAGAAATAGCACTGTATGGGAATCAAAGGAGCACTCACCGACGTCAGTCTGGCCGATATCTCCCAGCTGCTCGGCATGGGCGGAAAGACCGGGTGCCTTACCCTCACGCACAAAGAGAACCACGGGTACGTCTACTTCGAGGGAGGGCGCGTGATCGGCGCCTCCGTCCGGGACCGGCCGGACCGAATCGGAGAACTTCTCGTCGCCCGCGAAGTTATCAGCCGGGATCAACTCTCGGCGGCGATGGCGCATCAGGTGGGGGGCACCGGACGGAGATTATTGGGGGCGGTGCTCGTTGAACTAGGCAGCCTGACCCAGGAGAAGCTGGAGGAATACCTCTCCGTGCAGATGGAGGAGGCGGTCTACCTGATTTTTCAGTGGAGTGAAGGGACCTTCGAGTTCGAGCCGGACGTCATGCCGGACGAAGGCCTATTTCGCATTTCGATCAGCATCGATGCCCTCCTCATGGAAGGGGCGCGCCGAGTGGACGAGTGGAGCGTGGTCGAGAAGAAGATCACGTCCATGGATCTCATCTTCTCATTGGAACGTAACCCCCTGGAGGATGAGGGCCTCGACCTCACGGACGACCAGAAGAGCATCATCCCACTGACAGACGGCCAGCGCACGGTCACGGATCTGGTTGAGGATTCCGGACTCACCGAGTTCGACACTGGAAAGGCGCTGTACGGCTTGATCCAAGCCGGGTTTGCCGTCCAGGTCGGAAGGCGCGTGGCAGAGGACAAGGCTGAGGGATCGCTGGAGGAGCACTTGGGGGCCGGGCTGGCCGCGTATAAGTCGGGGTCGATGGACGACGCGACCCGTGAGCTCCGAAAGGCCCTCGAGGTTGATCCGACGCACCCTCAGGCCCGGGCTCACCTGGCGCTGATCAGCCTGAGACAGGGCAAGGCACAGGAGGCCATCGTTCACTTCGACGGGATGGGCGAGGACACGAAGCCCAGCTACGCCCTACTCCGGAATCGTTCTTTGGCGTACGAGCGGCTGGGCAGGTACGACGAGGCGCTCTCGACCCTAGATGCGGCCGAGAGGCTCGACGCGGACGATGCGGGTCTCGCCCTTGCCCGAGGCATCGTCCAGATGAAATCGGGGGACGGCGCCGCCGCGATGGGCTCACTAAAGGTCTACCAGGGCAAGCTCGGTTCGGAGACGCCGCCGCCCATGTTCTACGCGTTTTCCATTTTGGCTGCGGGACTCACGGGGGACATGGTCGGCGCTTTGGAGATCGGCGAAGAAGGCCTCAAGCGATATCCGGAAGAGGGGGCGATTCTCGTAAATGCCGGTGCCGTCCTGGAGCATCGGGGGGACGGCGAGGCTGCGACCGCCTATTACGAGAGAGCCATCAAGGGTGACTCTCCTCCGCCGCAGGCCTTCAAGGCCCTCGGGGATCAAGCCCTCGGCCAGGGAGCCAAGGCTCAGGCCAAACAACACTTCGAGTCGGCCCTTAAGGAGGCTCCCAGCCTCGGGGAGGATGTCTTGATCAAGCTCGGCGCCATCGAAGTCGAGAACTCCAACACCGAGGAGGCCGCCGCGCTGTGGCGTCGAGCCTTGGCGTTGAACCCTGACAATTCGTCTCTCCGGACTAAGATCGACCAGCTCAGAGCCACGGCGGCGACGTGATTCCAGCCGTCCTGGCCCTGATTCTCACGATCGGGCAGGACACGGTCGGACAGGACGCGCGTGGGCAGAACCCGGCCGGGCAGGACGCGATCGGGCGGGTAGCGGCCGGGCAGGTAGCGGCCGGGCAGGTAGCGGCCGAGCAGGTAGCGGCCGAGCAGGTAGAGGGTGCTCCGGGTGCGCCCTGGCAAGATGCCGTCGGGCTGAAGCTCACGGACGGACGGTATCTCGTCGGCGTGCGAGCCACCGTTTCCTTCGTTTCCGCTGATTCGATCAAGGCCGCGCGAGTGCTGAGCGATCTGGAGGGTGCAATCCCACTACCGGGCCTGCCCCCGGGGGTACCGAGCGGCGTGCTCCTGGTCCTGGCGCCGGACGAAGCCCAGTTCGTGCGCCTTACCGGGGGAGCCGCTCCGGACTGGGGTGCCGGCGTGGCGTTTCCGGCGCAGTCGGCGATTGTCGTTCCGGCGTTTACGTCGGAGCGGGGCACCGGCTGGAATGATGCACGTGTCCTGCGCCATGAGTGGGCGCACGTCGGCCTTCATCAGCATCTCGAGGGACTTCGAGTGCCCCGTTGGTTCTCCGAGGGATACGCGCAGTGGGCGAGCGGGGGTTGGGATTGGAGCGAGGGTTGGAAGCTTCGGATCGCGTTGGCTCGGGGGGGGAGCCCGCTCGACTCTCTTGCCCTTGCGTGGCCGCGGAATGAGGCTAGGGCTCGCACCGCGTATCTTCTCTCGGCGACCACCGTGGAATATCTGGTCGTGGAGGGTGGCCCGAGGGCACTCGAGGTGCTGCTCCGCCGTTGGAAGGAGCTGGGGAACTTCGAGCGGGCGTTTCGGGCGACGTTTGGGGCCACGACCGCCCAGTTCGAGGAGGAGTGGCGGCGCTACGTCGAAGAACGCTACGGTTGGCTATTCGTGCTCTCACATTCGGCGGTTTTTTGGATGTTGATGAGCCTGGTGCTCGTCGCCATGGCCGGGGTCCGGAGGGGGGCACGGCGGGAGCGGATGGCTCGCCTCAGAGCGGAGGACATCCCGGATCGGCCCAGCTTCTGGCTGACCCCCGATCGTTTACAAGAAGGTGATTCTGGACCCGACCCGGACGGATCGGAGTAAGAGTTGACAGGGCGCTTCTAAAATCGCGCGTCTAAAAAGGACCCAACGTGTCTCGCATCCTTCTGGTCGACGACGACGCAGACCTCCGATTCGTTTTTCGAGAGAAGCTCGAATATTCGGGTCATGAAGTAGACGAAGCAGACAGCGCGGAGGTCGCGTTGGCCAAGGTCAGCTCGTTCGATCCGGCTCTGGTCGTCACCGATGTACGTATGGATGGCATGACCGGGCTGGAGCTCCTGAGCCGGATCCGGGAGTCCATGGAGCACGTCGACGTGATTGTAATGACGGGACACGACACCATGACCTCCGCCGTGGAGGCCATGAAGTCCGGGGCGTTCGACTACCTCGTCAAACCGGTGGGGCTCAAGGAACTCGTGGCCGTTGTGGATCGTTGTCTGAGCGACCAGGAGATCAACCGAGCCGCGGCCGAGCAGCCGGAGGCCGACGGCGGAGATGCCGACCGCGACGAGTCGGAGGGCGCCGAATCCGACGCGCGAGCCCGGAAAGTGATTGGCCGAGATCCAAGGATGATCGAGATCTATAAGATGATTGGGGTTCTTTCGCGGAATCGTGCAACCGTCTTGGTGAGAGGAGACACAGGGACAGGGAAGGAGATGGTCGCACGGGCCGTGCACGACCACTCGATCCATTCGGACGAGCCGTTTATCGCGGTCAACTGTACCGCGCTTACCGATACGCTGTTGGAATCGGAGCTTTTCGGGCATGTGCGAGGGGCGTTCACCGGAGCGGTGGGCGGGAAAAAGGGGTACTTCGAGCTCGCGGGGCGGGGCACCATCTTCCTCGACGAGATCGGGGACACCTCCCCCGACTTTCAGTCCAAGCTTCTTCGAGTGCTTCAGGAGCGGCAATACTATCCGGTCGGGGGCGAACAGCCCAAGACCACCGAGGCGCGCGTTGTGGCCGCGACGCATCAACCCATGGAAGAGTTGGTGTCCGAGGGTGGCTTCCGGGAGGATCTCTACTTTCGTCTACAGGTCGTCGAGATCCACGTCCCCAGCCTGCGTGAAAGAAGGGAGGACATCCCCCTGCTCGCCCAGCATCTTCTTGGGCGTATCCGGCGCGAGACGGGCGCCACAGTGCGGGGGATCTCCGAGGACGCGATGGCTCGTATTCAGGAGTACGATTGGCCCGGCAACGTGCGTGAACTCGAGAACGCGTTGACCCGTGCAGCCATCGTGGCGCGGGGACCGTTGGTAGGTCCCGACCATCTTACACTCGGAACCCATGCCGATGTGAGTCCGTCCCGCGAAGCGTCGGGTGGGGTGCCTGAGGGTGATCTGACGCTGGACGGAGCGATCGAGTGTCAGATCCGGCGTGTTCTGGAGCAGACGGAAGGAAACAAGACGGAAGCCGCCTCGCTTCTCGCGATCTCTCGCTCCCGGCTCACCCGGTACGTGGAGCGACTCGGCCTGTGAAGGCTGAGCTCGGTCGGTTGACCCGGGTGGGTCCTTGGAAATAGGATCCGGGCTATGAATAAGAAAGACGAACTCGGCGGTGCAGGGGCGGCACGCAAGGCATCCCTACAGTTCTCCAGGATAAATCTTGCCTTCGCTGCCGGAGCCCTCGTCACGATCACGCTCGGCTATTGGCTCCTCTCCATAGGCTCGATAACGTGGGCCCCGATCCTACTCGTCGTGGGTTACGTGTTCCTGGTGCCACTGGCCATCATCCTGTAGGGCCTTGGGTTTGGGGTTGTTGGACGTTTAGACGGGCTTGGTGACGACCCGCGTTTGCGCAAACTGGCGGTGGCCGTCCCGAGATTTGTGGAATCCGAACCCACTCTGGCGTGCGCCCACCCAAGGCGTGCCCGGCGTGCCCCCCGCGGCTTTGTTGATTCCGATCATCCCTGCCGTGAGTTGACGCGCGACCCGAGCTGTCCGTTCGTCATCCTCCCCGAAGACCACCGCGCCGAGTCCGAAGGGGGTGGCATTGGCCTTCCAGATGGCCTCGTCTTCCGACTCGACCCGTGTCACGCAAGCCACGGGCCCGAAGGTCTCCTCGGTCGCGATGGACATCTCCTCGGTGACGCCCGTGAGGACAGTCGGAGTGATGAAGTTGTCGTGATGTCCCGATCCGCCCGCCAGGACCTCGGCGCCCTCCGAGACCGCCGCCTCTAGCTGGACCAAGACGTGACTTCGCTGATGAGCGTTGACCATGGGGCCGACCTTGACGCCTTCGTCCAGGCCGTCCCCTTGCTTCATCGACACCGTGGCCTTTACCAGGAGGGCCTCGAAGCGGTCGGCGATCACTTCCGGGACGAAGATCCGCTCGGTACTCACGCAGACCTGGCCAGCGTTACGAAAGCTGTTGAATGCGGCGAACTGTGCCGCCTTCTCGAGGTCGGCGCTCTCCAGCACGATCAGCGGATCCTTGCCGCCGAGCTCCAATATGACGCGCTTGAGCTCCCCACTGGCGGCACGGAGGATGTGCTTTCCCGTCTCACGCGAGCCCGTGAATGCGATGAGGTCCACCTCGCTATCGACGAGCCGTTTGCCCTGATCGTCGGCTCCCTGCACCACGATGAGTACGTCGGAAGGCAGCTTTTCGTTGAGGACGTCGGCATACGCCTGCCCGGAAAGCGGCGTTTCTTCCGAGGGCTTGAGGACAACCGTATTCCCCGCCGCAAGCGCCGGCACCACCAACCAGGCCGGCATGGACATTGGGAAGTTCCACGGCGTGATCGCCGCGCACACCCCCAGTGGATCGTGATAGACGGTCGAACGATTACGTCCGTCGTCAAAAGTTTCGGGAGCGAGCGCCTCCCCGATCTCCTCGAGCTCGCGCTGCACGTGCGCCAACGACTTCGCCTCTACGATCCCCTCCGCGAGGGGTTTGCCCATCTCCTGCGTAATGAGACGCCCGAGCTCGTCGGCCCGGGTGAGAAACGACTCGGCAGCTTCCGTCAACAAGCAGGCGCGCCCGTCGTGGCCCAGCGCCTCCCAAGCCGGTTGTGCCGCCCGCGAGCGTTCGACGATGGCGGGAATGTTATCGGTTGGCGTGACAAGAACCTCTCCTAAGAGATCGCCGGTCGCGGGGTTATAGGACTTGAGTGGCTTCATGGGGCTCAGTGGCTTGAAAGGATCTCCGAGTGTGGCATCGCGAGAGTGCTCACCCCAAGGTAGGACAAATTCCGCGGGAGTCGATCCGGTGTCGGGCGAAGATGCAGATGAGAACGAAGGGGATCCAATCCAAAGGCACCTATCGCTTCCGGGCCAGCGTCAACCCATCCCCCACGGGCAGTAAGCTCTGCGTCACGCGCTCGTCTCCAGCTAGCTTCGTGTTGATGGCACGAATGGCTCCGGTGTCCACGTCCGTAGCCGCAGAATCCACCACCTTCCCTTCCCACAGCGTGTTGTCGAGCACGATGAGGCCACCTGTGCGCATGAGCTCCAGAGCCCGTTCGTAGTAGGCGTCGTAACCCTCTTTGTCGGCATCGATGAAGGCAAAGTCGAAGGTCTCGGCGCACCCCTCCGCCAAGAGAGCGTCGAGCGTCTCCAAGGCGGGAGCCAATCGCAGGTCGATCTTGTGGGCTACCCCGGCCTCTTTCCAATACCGTCGTCCGATGGCTGTCCACTGCTCGCTGACGTCGCACGCCACCAGACGGCCGTTCTCCGGCAGAGCCAGGGCCACCGCGAGGGCGCTGTAACCCGTGAACGTGCCCACTTCCAAAGCGTTCCGAGCCCCGATGAGTTCCACCAGAAGGGCCATGAATTGCCCCTGCTCAGGGCTGATTTGCATGTTGGCCTTCTCCAAGGAAGCCGTCTCTTCTCTGAGTTGCCTCATGACGGGCGGCTCGCGGAGGGACACGTCCAGAAGATAGGCGTACAGCTCCGGGGGAAGGTGGTTGGTGCGTCGGGTCACGGTTCGGTACTCATGGCATTTCCATCTCGAGGGCACGCCACATATACCAGGTAGCGGCGATCCGCCACGGGCGGTAGGGCTCGCCTAGCGGCATCAGAATACGCTCGCCGTCGGCGAATACAAGCGTCCTGGCTCTGCTTGCGCCTACCGGCCCGCTCTCGGATGTTGATCTTGGTCTGATCCCGGAGGGCACATGGACCTGCAAACCTGGGGAATCCTTCTCTTTTTCTTTGGACCCCTTTACATCATCTGGATCTCGGCGCAGTTCAAGGGGGAATCCCCTGGAAATGCTCTTGGAATCGTCATTCTCGTATTGGTGGCGAACGTCGCGGTCCCCATCGCCCTTGCGGCCCTTGTGCATTGGTTTTTGGGGTTGGCAGTTTTTCTACTAGGACTGCTCTTCATCGGGTTCATGCGAGACCGTGACGCTCGGACCCAGGGACCGCTGTCGCCCCCGAAGTAGCCCAAGCACCCGTGTTGCTCTAGACTCGAAGATCAGCACCCCATAACCGCCCTCTAAGCCACGACGACCCTCCACCCTATCAGCGAGATACCGAATAAATACCGCATACGCCTAGAACGTAATTCTGGGCTTGTGACGGGCCTCTGCTTGCGCCTACCGGCCCGCCGGCGTGACAGTTGACTGCAACCTATGGAACCGGCGGACCCAAAGGCCCTTCTAGGCAGGATGGAACGCTAGAATCGTCCCTGATTGGGCGTCGGCAACTTGAGCCGCTCGAAGAGCCTCCATACTCCGCCCTATTAGATCGTTAGCCGTGAGTGAGCCCCCCGCTCCATCGAGAGCGGTAGTGTCCCTAGATTTGTGTAAAAGCGGATAAGCTGGACAGGAGGGAAAGAAAAACGGAAGCTCCTCTGTTGTTGTTCACTGTCACATGAACCCGGGAGTCCGGGTCTGCAGAGCAGGCTCGGAACCGGAGAGGAGCTTCCGATGCAAGAGATTGTGGAGATCGGTCGGGCCACGCAAGACGAGCTACGCGATGATTTGCGCGAGCTGTTTCAAGGCGCGATCCGGCTGACGCTCGAGATGGTGCTGGAAGAGGAGCTGAAGGCCATGGTAGGTGCACGCCGCTTCGAGCGGGTGGGAAGCCGGAAGGACCATAGGAACGGCACATACCTGAGGCGGCTGCTGACGAGCCTGGGGCAGATCGAGGTCGCCATGCCCCGGAGCCGGGACAACGGTTCGCCGGCCGACGTGATCGGCCGCTACCAGCGCAGGAGCCCCGAGCTCGACGAGATGATGGTCGAGGCGTATGTGAGCGGCGTGTCACAGCGCAAGATGGGCGACGTCACCGAGGCGCTGATGGGCGAGCGTGTTGGGCGCTCGACGGTGAGTCGTGTGGCAAAACGGCTCGACGAGGCCGTGGAAGGGCTGCGCCGTGCGCCGATCGAGGGGCCTCACCCCTATCTGTACCTGGACGCCACGTTCTTGGACGCCCGCTGGGCCCGCAAAGTCGAGAACGTGAGTGCGCTCGTGGCGTATGCAGTGGGCCCTGAGGGTCACCGACGGCTCCTGGCCGTCACGCTGGGCGCTGAGGAGTCGCAGCAGAGCTGGTCGGAGCTCCTCGAGCAACTCCAGGACCGCGGCCTCGGCGGTGTCGAGCTCGTGATCGCCGATGAGCACGCAGGCCTGGCAGCTGCGGTCCGCCGCTTCCTGCCCGAGGCACGCCGTCAGAGGTGTACGGTCCATCTGCAGCGTAATGTGGGGGCGAGGGTCCCCCACCGCCTACGCAAGCGCGTGGCGCGTGAGGTCTCGGTGATCTTCCAGACATCCGGACTCGCCGAGGCGAAGAAGCTCCTGGGCGAGTTCGGCGCACGCTGGAAGAAGGAGCTGCCCGAGGCCGTGGAGGTCCTGGAGCGGGGCTTCGGGGCAGCGACGCAGTTCTACGCGTTCCCCGAGGCGCACTGGCCCCGGCTGCGTACCACCAACAGCCTCGAGCGGCTGCACGGCGAGATCAAACGCAGGATCAAGGCCGCCGGCGCCTTCCCGGACCGGGCCAGCGCCCTCAGGCTCATCACGGCCGTCGCACTCAGGACCACACACGTCTGGGGCGACCGGCGTTACCTCGACCTCTCACTCCTCCAGAAACAGGAGGTCGCCCAAGCAGCCTAGCCGAAGGCGAGGAGCTTCCTCCGCTTTTACACACAAATCGGGACTTGACCCTCGAGAGCGGCATAATACCCTGCCGAGAACCGCAGCTCGGACCGCCGGCGCTCCTTGAGGATGGCTTGGTCGTTGAGGGCCTCGACGAGTCGCGTCGCGAGCGTCGCCGCACCTTCCTCATCCGTTCCAGGGGCTAAGACGAGGAAGTCGTTCGTGTCCAGGATACCCGTAGAGTCCGAGTCCCGGGTTGCCTCGAAAAGAGCTGTCGCAATGCGGTCGAGAAGCCGGGGAGACCCCGGATCGCTCAGGGAAATCCGGAGGACCTTATCGGAAGAACCCTCCACAAGCCCTTCAGAGGAAACGACCGTCTGGCCCTCCCTTGGCCCCAGAGCCACACACGCGGTCCACCGGCGGTTCCGTTGTGCGTCCGCAACCAACTCCACCGCCCTCGCGAACAACCCGTTCCAGTTATAGAGGCCGGTTGCCGGATCCTTGTGGGTGGACTCCAAAGCATGCTCGACCTGTCTACGGGCACTGAGGAATGCCTCCAGCTTACCGACAAGCTCGACCGGATCGAACGGTGAAGAAAAGATATCCCAAATACCCGCTCTAAAGCACTCGTGGCGCTCCTTCCTGTTGAGACTGTCGGTCGTGGTGATGACGAAGGGGGTAGTATCGTCCACCGTCGGCAGTTCTCTCATCGCACGGCAAGCGTCCAAACCCATAATGTCGGTCAGTTTGCAGTCCACGATGACGAGGTCGGGCCGGAGCCTGACGGCCAATTCGATCGCTTGCCGACCGGTATAGGCCTTGACAACCGTAAATCCCGCCAGCTGGAGGACGCTCTCCAACGACCGCGCGGTCCACTCGTGGCTGTTGACGAGAAGTACGATTACGATTTTCTCCGGGCCAGCGAGATGTGTTCCCTAAGGGTTCGCGTAAGCCCTGGGGGAGGGGGCTCAGCAAGAGGGGGTTTTCAGTTATCCGCCCGTCCCCTAGCGTAATAGATCAAAAATGGGACGTGGCCTTACGCGAATACAAGGAAATTAATGCAAGAAGCGCTCACCCCCCTCGAGTTCCTCGAGCGACTCGCCCAACTCATTCACCCGCCACGCATCCACCGTCACCGCTACCACGGGTGCTGGCTCCCAATGCCAAGCTCAGGGATCAGGTCATCGCGCTCGGGCGTGCGCAGGGTAGTGTGGAGGGCTCGCCCTCAGGACCGTTCGACGCTCGGTCCGTCGCTTACACTCAGGAAGGTCTACCAGCAGTCCGATGCCGAGACTATGCTACAGGTCGTTCTCGATGGTGGTGAGCTAGGGGAGCGCAAAGCATGAGGCAGGTCGTTCTTGCACAAAACATTGCACACCGTTCGATCACGGTGAGGGCTCTTGTGCGAGAAAACGGCTTCAACAAGCCAAGAAGTACCCCAGGGCGGTTAGCTCAGTTGGTTCAGAGCGCCTGGTTTACACCCAGGAGGTCACAGGTTCGAATCCTGTACCGCCCACTTGGAAAGGTAGGAAACAAGCGGCTTTTCAGGTTTTCGCCCTGGGAGGCCGTTTGTTGGTGTGCATGTTCGTGTGCACGTTGTGGTCGTTTGGAAGCCATGTTCTTACTTCGCTTCCCTGAGTTCGCCGCGCTCGAGCACGACCCGGAGCATGGCATCAGCATCGGACTGCTGGTAGACGAGGCGCAGGGTGTTGGGATTCGTCCAGCCGCCGGCACGCGCAACGTCGATGTCCGGTAGATGCTTCCGCTCGGTTGCCCATTTGCGCCTGTATGCGTGCCAGAGGCTTCCGTCGAGTTTCTCTAGTCCTGCGAGTTTCTCGGCCTCCCGAAGCCATTTGGCTGCGAGATGTCGGCTCACGGGCTTGGTTAGGTTGCGCGGGGCAGGGAAGAGGTACGCCTTCCCGATGCCGGGTCGCTCATGGAGCACACGGTCGATGGCTGCTCTTACGTCGGGGCCGATAGGGACGGTAGTCTCCCGGCCTGTCTTGTCCGTCTCTGCTGGCCACCGGATCGCTCCGTGGGGACCATCCGACAGTTGGAGGTCTTCGTACTGAAGCTGAAGGACCGCCGAGAGCCGGCGTCCGGTGCCGCTGACGATGTCGAGAATCTCAGAGAGGTATGCGCGAACGATCTTCGACTTGCCCTGCCCGCGGATCTCCATGGTGACGTTGTCGGTTTTCGCCCGAGTCGCTTGATAACGGTCCTCGGTAGCAGCGGGCCGTCTCGGGTTTTTCTCAGTCGGCACATCGTAGCCCCGCACTGCGTTCTCACGTAGTAAGTACTGGCCCCGTGGTGTTCTCCATTTCGAGGCCCAGTTGAAGAGCCAGTTCAGCCACTGCAAGTCCTGACTGATCGCCCGAGTGCGTACGGCCCGGCGGTCTTCGACTGGAACTGGCTTGGCCCGAGAGTCGATCGCGCCCGACTCCCTCAGGTCGATGAATCGTTCCCATTGGGCGAGCGCGATAGTGTGTGGGTCGGTGTCACCTCCGAGGAAGCGCTTCCATAGTTCCCCACGACGCTTATCCGCTTCCTGCTCCTTCTCTCCCTTCCGTGGACTACGATGCAGCAGGTAGAGGTCGATCACCTGAGAGAGCTTCACAACGCCGGCGGTGATCTCGGCTGTGCCTTTCCGGAGCTTCGCTGCCTGCTCGAGGGCGTAGCTCTTCGCGGCTTCCTTGTCACGATGCTTCAGCGACCGTCTAACCCAATTGCCCAGCCCCCCACGTTTGGTTGGATCCCACGCCCGAGCACGTAGTATCCCGCCAGGCTCCCGCTCTTCAACCACGACGGTAAATGGTTTCGAGCCGGCTGAAAAACTCCACTTCTTGCGCTTCGCCATGCTCACACCTCCTCCTCTTCCAGGGCCGCTTCCATGCGATCGGCTGCGGCAGTGAATGACGTGGATTTGGATCGGAGATACACGATGAGTTCTCGGACTGCTGCGTCGGTGACCCGACGTTCGCCACGCACATAGGCGTGCAACATGCGATGGCTTCGACCCGTTTCCCGAGCCAATTCAGCCAGGTTCAAGCCGCCGAGAGTCTCCTTGTACCACTTCGCCAATTCCGTACTCATGCTCAAGATATATTGCTCAAGCACAGGAGGGACAAGGGGCGTCATTCGCCGGCAAGTTTGGAAGTGAGGATCTCGTCGGCAATCTCGGGTGCGAGTTGCGGGCCGAAGCGTCGGGCCTTGCGTGGTAAGTCGCACCGTCTAATGCGTGGACTTCCACTGGAGCCGACGTTGAGATTCTTCATTTGCTGGAGCCGGCTGTAACTGAAGCCGCTTTCTTCACTGGCCTGACGGAGCGTCAACTCCTCGGTGTGCCAGTCGTTCAGGACTCGCTCGTGGTCGGCCGCGCATGAGTCGAGCGCCTCGGCTTGAGCCGTCGCGCCTCGCTTCCTGAGCACCGCCGCATCCGCTCTCCATCCGTCGGCAAGCTCACGGAGTAGGTCGATGTTCACGATGCTCGCTCGGCGCTGTACTCGCTCGCGGCCACGCGCCACGCTTCGATTACGGATTGGTAAGTATCGGTCACCCGCTGCATCGTGAAGTTCGATGGGTCGATTTCCCAAGCACTCAGCGCGTCCATGAAAGCTGCCGAAGGTGCGTCCGCAATCGGGGGCCAATGGCCGAGGGGTACGGTGGCAGCAACCTCGCCAATTCTCTCCATGAGTTTCAGGCAGACCTGCGTGCCCTTTTGTTGCCGCTGGTCGAAGCTCGTCACGGAGTCACCTCCGCAAGCAAGCCCTCAACGTCTCCGGCAGCTACCGCACCTTGCTGCGGGCCTTCTAAAGAAGGCCCCTCTTGCATGCAGTGAGTTGCGTCGCTGCGTGCAGTATCCGATGCAGTGACTTGCAGCTTTGCAGCTAGCGCCTTCTCACCTTTGCTCGTCAGCGTGTACCTGGCTCCGCGTCCCACCTTGTCGGCGGTCACAAAACCCTTGTCGTGCAAGGCTTTTCGGGCTTGCCAGAACGTCCTCTCCTTCTGTTCGGACACGGCCAACCACTTCGACGCAGACAGCCCACCTGGCTCCAACCCACTATGCAGTGACTCAAGTGCCTGAAGCTGTTTCGACGTGAGTTCTTCGGCACTCACTGCATAGCCAATTCGTGCAGTGACCAGACCCGATTCGAGGTGCGGAAGGAACCGTATCGGGATGTCTGAAAAGTGAGGCGCGTCCTTCTGTTTTTCGCATCGGAGCACCAGGTTGCCCACGTCACCGACTACCTGGAGCATGGTGTCACATGCCCCTCTTAATGCACTACTGCCCCGCTCGACTTCGCCCCCCTTGGTCGTATGGTGAATGAGCAGGACGGTCGCTCCTGTGGCGTCCCTCACCCGGTCGATATTCGCTATGACGACGCCCATGTCACGGGTGAAGTTCTCGTCACCTCCAACCATGCAGCGGGCCAGCGTGTCGAAGACGATGAGGGCGGGCTCTTCGGTGGTCCGTCGAATTTGGGCTACGAACGCCGCGGTGGCTTCGTCGTCCATGAGCGGCATCGGCTCGATGAGATAGAGCCCCTGTGCGTCAGTTCCGTGGTAGTCGGCCCAGGCCGTCACGCGCTTCGACAGTCCACGATCTCCTTCGGCATAGACGTAAATGGACCGCCCTCTCTGCGTCTCGAAGGAGTTGAGCCACCGGCCAGACCCAGTGTCCGTAGTCTCATGGAGGTCGAGGGCGATGAAGGTCTTGAATCGCTCCGGAGCCCCCACCAACACGACGAAGCCACCTCGTGGAATGATGCCATCTACCAACCACTCGTGTGGCGGAAGGGTGCTGAGGTCAGCCGCGCTCAGGAACCGAAAGCGCTCACGGCGAGCGTCGTCCTCTGGATGCGTGCCGTTTTCAATAGCTGCGACGAGGTCCACAGGATCGAGGCGACTGAGTTCACGGGCAACGCTCCCAACGGTCTCCTCACTCCAGCCAGCGTTCTTCAGTAGTGCCACCAGGGCAGGGTTCACGGTGCTGCTCATAGAGATGCCTGGATAGCTTCGAGCCTCGGATCATCCCTCAGGTTCAGAATCCCCGACTCCTTCAGCTTGTTGGTTAGCGTTCCGTCGCTCATGCTTTCCTTCTCTGCCTTTCTCCCCTAGTCCTCGGGCCACCTTCGTTCAGCTCGCGGAGCACCCTTTCACGCGCCACAGGTAGGACAGTCCGATGCAGATACTCCGAAACTGAAATACCTGCACTCGCCGCTGCCGCTCGCACGATTGCCTGCTCCGTGTCGGTTACCCTTGCACCAATGCTGCGCAGGCGCTGTCGGTTCGGCATCGTCTCTCTAACCGCCTTCCTCAAGACTTCTTTTCACCCCAGGGAGGGGCTCTCGGTTAACAATAGGTATGGACATATAAACGAGCAAAGTACATATTCACTGCACATCATCATCGAGAACCCTGGAGGCCAACTATGCCGAAACGGTCCCCCCCCTACGCGGGCAGACTAAAGAAGGCGATGGATCGACTGGATGTGAGCACGCACGGGCTTCACCAGCGCGTGGCGGGCCTTACAGATGGAGCCCGTGGAAGCTCGTATTCCGCTTTCCGGCAGTACGTGTCGGGACAAATCCGGCGGCCCCGAGACGAGATCCTCAAGGTGGCCGCCGGATGTCTTCGGGTTAGGGCAGATTGGTTGATCCACGGGAATGAGCCGATGACGCTTGCTGAGGAGGCGCTCAAGGAAGAACAGCTCCGAGCACGGATCGCGGCGGAGGCTGCGAAGGGGCCAACGAGGGCGGCCTTAGCCCGAGCCCGGACAATCGAAAAGGTCGACGAGGTGATGGCACACAACCGGGAGCACGGAGGAACTTTCGCAAATGTTGCCAAGCTCGAAACCTGGGCGCGGCAGGGGATTCGACAGAACGTGGCGAACCTCCCGCTCCTGATCGAGATGGCGATCACAGAGTTCGTTTCCACCGTCTACACCACTGTTGGCCCCGTTGCGTTCAATGGGTCAGCGGAGGATCATTGGAGCGCGGAGGATGCACGAAGTGATCTGAGGGTCTCGGAGAGTGACGTAACAGCTTACGCTTCTACCCTCACTCAGCCTCTCGCTAAGCTTGCGGAGACGGCACCGGCATGGGAGAAGGCAGCAGCCGTCCACTCCCTCTTAGCTTCCCTCTACATCTGTGAGGTTGGGGGTGCTCGCACATGAGCGAGCCCGCCGTTGTCCATGCGATACGTTCCATTATTGTATGATGAAGGCTCGCTGACGAATGACTGAAAGAGTGATGACCGACGTTGCGATCCAGCCGAGGGCAAAGCCGCTCGACAACAAGAGACACGAGAGATTTGCGTGTGAATACGTCGTTGACTTCAATGCCGCCCAGGCATACATCCGCGCCGGCTACTCTCCAAAGGGCGCTCGAACTTCGGCCTCTCACCTACTTGCAGATCCCAACATTATCGCCAGGGTTCAGTACCTCGTAGACACGAGGGCAGAGAAGCTCAACTTCGAGGGCGAGCGGGTGATGATGGAAACCGCCCGGCTCGCGATGTCCGACATCACCGATGTGCTGGAGGTCACCGACACCGATGGGGTGATCATCTTCCCCTCGGAGACATGGAGTGACCACGCGAAGAGAGCGGTGGAGTCGGTGAAGCAGACGGAGACGTTCAACAAGGACGGCGACCTCACCTCACGCCGCGTCGAGCTGAAGATGCACCCGAAGCAGGCGGCGCTCTCGCTGCTCAGTCACCAGATCGGCATCATCGGGAAGGGCGCAAAGAACAAGCCACTGCGCCCCGAGGAGTTGGGCGTGGTCATCCTACCAAGGCTCGACGATGAACCGGACTGGGATGCCATCGAGGATGGCGACCCGCGCTACTCGCTGGCGCAGCCGCCGCAGGAAAGGGGCTAGAGACGGTTAGTACGGTGAGGTGCTGAGCAACCCGTCTCTAGCCGTGCCCTTCGAGTTGCGACCGAAGCTGCTTGATCCAACCCGGCGACTTCCCGGTTCTGCTCTCTTCCACGCCGTCCATGATTCGCTGCATGGCCCGGATCCTCTCAGCAGGAGGTAGATCCTGCACGAGGACTTCTAGGGCGGCAAGCGCGGAGTGAACATCAGGCGTAGATCCGCGTCGAACGTACCAACGCTCGAGCTTCCTACGGGTCGCTGAGTAGGGACTCGCACCTGACAAGAACTTCCGAAGCCCGGTTGGGCTCATTCCCACCTCACGGGCTACCCCGCGAAGCGATGTCGCTGAGACGCCGCCAGCCACCGCCCGTTTCAGAGTGCCAACTGACACCCTCCCCTCACCGGCAGGCAATGGCACACCTGCGGAAGTCCTTGTTCACTGCATTGTAATAGCCAACCCATACATCACCGCTCTTTCCATAACCTCGATCAGTGAGGACAGAAACTGTATTCTCTTCTCCTCGTTGCCCTTCCAATCAGAAAACTCTCCCCTGGAATGCGCGAACTTCTTCATATGTAAGTGAGACACGCCAAATGTACCCAAGACCCTGTTCCATCCCCGCTCGAACTCGTACCAGCCCTCTTGGGTTGAAACGATCGCGGCAACAACAAGCGGATCTGGCTCGACCGTCTCTTGGGAAGAAGCGTCATAAAACAAATTGAAGACCATGAAGTACCTGTCCTCTATAGGAATGCCGGCGCACACTCCGTGCAGTTGGAAGTACCTCTTCGAGATATCGATGCCGATGATGCTGACCACCTTGCCCATGGATCCCCCCCTCTCGTGTCCCGAACGCACCCCGTGTGCGTTCTCCTCACCCAGCGCACGTTGGTGCCCGGTGTAGGGGGCGTCCACTCCATCGTGGAATCAGCAACCATTTGCTAGAATGCCCTTTAGTTGGGCGTGGTCATCCTACCAAGGCTCGACGATGAACCGGACTGGGATGCCATCGAGGATGGCGACCCGCGCTACTCGCTGGCGCAGCCGCCGCAGGAAAGGGGCTAGAGACGGTTAGTACGGTGAGGTGCTGAGCACAAGCGGATCTGGCTCGACCGTCTCTTGGGAAGAAGCGTCATAAAACAAATTGAAGACCATGAAGTACCTGTCCTCTATAGGAATGCCGGCGCACACTCCGTGCAGTTGGAAGTACCTCTTCGAGATATCGATGCCGATGATGCTGACCACCTTGCCCATGGATCCCCCCCTCTCGTGTCCCGAACGCACCCCGTGTGCGTTCTCCTCACCCAGCGCACGTTGGTGCCCGGTGTAGGGGGCGTCCACTCCATCGTGGAATCAGCAACCATTTGCTAGAATGCCCTTTAGTTGCTTCGTCGCGTAGTGAGGCGGGGTAGCGCATCCTCCGGCTAGTTCGCGATCTAGTCCTGATACATGCCATCCCGGGCAGCTGGAGGTCCGCCACGTCAAGGAGCGCCTGCGGGAAGGCAGTGAGAAGCGACGGAGCATACCAGTGCCACCTGTGGTCGAAGACACTGCTCAGGCTGACTACCGCTGTTTCACGGCCGGTTGTGTCTCCGCGTCTTTATGCTCCCGATCTGGTGTTCCAAGTGTCCTAGTCCCCGCACGTGACCCGGACGATCTCGGCGAGCCGCCCTTACCCGCGAGATCGCTCTCGCTCGCACACGCTTCGAGCTGCCCGACTCCGTGCCCGTCATCTCCTGCTTCGAGGCGGGCCGAGACGGCTTCTGTATCCATCGCTTTCTTCAGACGCAGCCCCACTGGTTCAACCTCGTCGTCGACTCCGCCTCGATCGAGGTCAACCGACGCCTCCGACGCCTCAAGACCGACCGCACCGATGCCCACAAGCTCCTCACGATGCTTATTCGCTACCACAACGGTGAGTCCCGTGTCTGGTCCGTCGTCCACGTGCCCACGCCCACGCCCGAGGCCGAAGACGCCCGCCACCTTCACCGCGAGGTAGTGTCCCTAGATTTGTGTAAAAGCGGATAAGCTGGACAGGAGGGAAAGAAAAACGGAAGCTCCTCTGTTGTTGTTCACTGTCACATGAACCCGGGAGTCCGGGTCTGCAGAGCAGGCTCGGAACCGGAGAGGAGCTTCCGATGCAAGAGATTGTGGAGATCGGTCGGGCCACGCAAGACGAGCTACGCGATGATTTGCGCGAGCTGTTTCAAGGCGCGATCCGGCTGACGCTCGAGATGGTGCTGGAAGAGGAGCTGAAGGCCATGGTAGGTGCACGCCGCTTCGAGCGGGTGGGAAGCCGGAAGGACCATAGGAACGGCACATACCTGAGGCGGCTGCTGACGAGCCTGGGGCAGATCGAGGTCGCCATGCCCCGGAGCCGGGACAACGGTTCGCCGGCCGACGTGATCGGCCGCTACCAGCGCAGGAGCCCCGAGCTCGACGAGATGATGGTCGAGGCGTATGTGAGCGGCGTGTCACAGCGCAAGATGGGCGACGTCACCGAGGCGCTGATGGGCGAGCGTGTTGGGCGCTCGACGGTGAGTCGTGTGGCAAAACGGCTCGACGAGGCCGTGGAAGGGCTGCGCCGTGCGCCGATCGAGGGGCCTCACCCCTATCTGTACCTGGACGCCACGTTCTTGGACGCCCGCTGGGCCCGCAAAGTCGAGAACGTGAGTGCGCTCGTGGCGTATGCAGTGGGCCCTGAGGGTCACCGACGGCTCCTGGCCGTCACGCTGGGCGCTGAGGAGTCGCAGCAGAGCTGGTCGGAGCTCCTCGAGCAACTCCAGGACCGCGGCCTCGGCGGTGTCGAGCTCGTGATCGCCGATGAGCACGCAGGCCTGGCAGCTGCGGTCCGCCGCTTCCTGCCCGAGGCACGCCGTCAGAGGTGTACGGTCCATCTGCAGCGTAATGTGGGGGCGAGGGTCCCCCACCGCCTACGCAAGCGCGTGGCGCGTGAGGTCTCGGTGATCTTCCAGACATCCGGACTCGCCGAGGCGAAGAAGCTCCTGGGCGAGTTCGGCGCACGCTGGAAGAAGGAGCTGCCCGAGGCCGTGGAGGTCCTGGAGCGGGGCTTCGGGGCAGCGACGCAGTTCTACGCGTTCCCCGAGGCGCACTGGCCCCGGCTGCGTACCACCAACAGCCTCGAGCGGCTGCACGGCGAGATCAAACGCAGGATCAAGGCCGCCGGCGCCTTCCCGGACCGGGCCAGCGCCCTCAGGCTCATCACGGCCGTCGCACTCAGGACCACACACGTCTGGGGCGACCGGCGTTACCTCGACCTCTCACTCCTCCAGAAACAGGAGGTCGCCCAAGCAGCCTAGCCGAAGGCGAGGAGCTTCCTCCGCTTTTACACACAAATCGGGACTTGACCTCCTCGCTGCCCAGGGCCTCTCCCTCTCTTCCCTCAATCGTGGCTTCCTCGACCAACTCGACGACCTGCGCCTCTTCGACGACTCTCCGCTTCTTCCCCAACTCCGCCAGCGTCTCGAACGTGAGTGGCTCCACCGTTGCGATGTCTCCCACAGAATCCGCTTCATCGAGAAGCTCCAGTGCCAACGCCTCGAGGCCTCTACGCATGATCCCGCACTCGAGCTCGTACGCCAGCTCATGAGCCTCAAGGGTATCGGACTCCAGTCCGCCTGGCTCTTCACCTTCGAGTTCTTCTCCTGGCGCAACATCCAGAACCGTCGTGAGATCGCCGGCCTCGCCGGCTTCACGCCCACCCCCTATCAGAGCGGAGATGACTCCTTCGACCAGGGCATCTCCAAGGCCGGTAGCTCCACCGTCCGCGCCATGGCCATCCAGATTGCTTGGGGGTGGCTCCTCTTTCAACCCGACTCCGCACTCACCCTCTGGTACCAGCGTCGCTTCGCTTCGCGCGGGCTCCGCATGAGGAAAATCGGTATCGTCGCCCTCGCTCGCCGTCTGCTCATCGAACTCTGGAGATTTTCCGAAACCGGCTCACTCCCCGAAGGCGCCATCACTTCTCCTTGAGAAGCCATCGCTCCTTCGAGGTCCGTTCGACATCGCGCTGGGTGGGGCGGCCCGTGATTGCTGCGGGTCTCGCCTTTCAGGCCAACCGTCTCGACAGATGGGGTACGGCTCTGACGCAGTGATCGAGGAGTAGCCTTGGGACGATCCACTACATCACCCCCCAGGCCCCCACGGGACTCCCCCCCCTTGGAACCGAGGGCAAAAGCGCCCCGAGGGCACGCGTCGACAGCGAGCCCAGAAGACCCCGCCCTACCCCCACCTGCCCATTCCGCGGTGTGGGCTACCGCTAACCACTCTCTGGCAGCTGTACTTTATGTGCGACCGGCAAGAATCGGGTCATGTGCCTTGTATAATCTGCATAATACTGGTTCCAGTCAGCCTCTTCGTAGTCTTCGGGGTCAGCTTCGATGTTTCGCTCGAGGGTCCTGGCACACACTGCATCTGCAACGATCTCGGCCAGCAATACTCGAAAGTGTCTTGACTCTTGTCCAGGGAAGTCCGGCGGCGCTCCGAGATACCGCGCGAGGGACGGATGCCTGGCGGCAACCTCGAGTACGTTCTGTTTCCACTTCGACCTTTGATTCCCGTGGCTGACGTCCCCGACCTTGATCTTCAATCCCGCGCCAGGCGCCGGACCTGACCTGATCTCCGCTGTCGCGCCAAGGCTGTCCACCTGCACTTCGATCTCCCCCTGCGCTTCCTGTGAATCTGACTTAACCGTGAACTCGCCGATCGAGACACCAAGTTCGGGGTGAGGCTTGATCGTCTTTGCACCCACCACGCGGAAGTGTGGGCTGGACAGTGCTACGTCCATCTCCGTTGCGACGGGGACGCGATCCAGCGGTGCCAGCACTCTGATCTTCTTTCGGGCTCCGTTTGTGTAGATTTTGTACCGTTTTCTCGCGAAGCACAGCGTGGTGACATCCTTGTACTTGTCCGCCTCGGTGGCAAAAACCTCGATCGCACTTACGGCCTTGATGGATCCGACCGCCACCCGCAAGCCGGTCGCCGGAGTGGCCTTGACGGCTTTCACTTTCCACGAGGCGCGTAGCGTTGCGTCCCGAGTTGGGTGAGGCTCGAGAGCGACGAATCGACGACCAGTCTGAATCTCAGGTGTTACGCACGCGATCTCGATATTTGCCCCGACTTCGAACTCTGGGAAGACCTCCTGGTTGATCGTGAGCCCAAACTGCCGCGTATGGCCCACGACCATCTGCGCGAACGGGGGGCTCAACATGTACCCGTGATTCCGGAAGTGGCTGCCTAGCTGCTTGTGGTCAGGATCTCTCGAGTCCTCGTCCTCTTCACCGGAATCCTTCATGAATTTCGCGGCGGCCTTCTCGAGGGCGTCGAGTCGCTTTCGCGTGGCGCGACTCTCTATTTCCGCCTGTTGATGCTCGTCCCTCCGGCGCTCCGCGTCCACAAGAGGTCGCAGCCGCTTCAGGACTCCGCGTAGAGAGCCGACACGAACGGGTGGCTCCTCGTTAGCCCGGTCTGTCGAGAAGGATCGAGGATCGGTACCGGATTCGAGCTCTCCGGAGGAAGGTCCTTTTCGAACCGATCGTCGAGATCGTTCCAAAGATCGTCGATATGCGGACAGGTCAGCTTCCCATAGAACCAAGCGGCGTGGTTGTCCCGCTCTAGTTCAGCGTCAAAGTACGTGGCTTCGTGAATCGTATGCCGAGACTTGACCAGAATCCCGCCGCGCCGGAATCGATTCGGCTCACGCTCAAACGCGCTTCCGGCTCTTTTGATAATCAGCTTAGCGGTCACGCCAGGATACCCTGGGATTTCAATCGTCGCCTTGAGCCGATCTTTCCCGTCGGGCTGGGGCGCCTTGAGTACCACGGTCTTCTTCTGGCTCGAATCTCGGAGGATGATCTTCCTCTTGGGATCACTGAGAATGTCGCGCAACGATACCAACCGCTGGATTTTGTCTTTGAGGTTGTCGAACCGCGGAATCGGGTTGTCCCCTACCCGCACTGTAACTAGCATGCCCGATTTTTTTAGGAGCCCGGTTCTTTTTCTGATCGCTGGCGACGCCTCCTCCGTCCCCAAGGCCCTGAATCGGAAGGCCGAGGAGATCTCAGAACAATGAAATTTGCCGTCAGACGCAGCGATTGATTCGAAGGTGACATTGCCGAGCGCGGCAATGTCCTTAGCGCCTCTGCTGTTGGTACCCCGCACCGCAAAGCCCTCCTCGAGACCGCTGAACCGTCCACCCGTCCATGTGAGCTTTTCGTCCATCGCGTCGAGCGTCATTCCGTCGGCGTGATCGCGGACCCGAAGTGCGCGCCCGTCGGTCCCTCCGCCTCTCTCGATCTCGATCTCGATCGTGCCTGAAATTCCCAACTGCTGATACCGGTCGTCGCAGTTCGTGATCAACTCCACCAACGCATCGAAAATGTCTCGAATCGCCAGCTTAGCTTGTTGCATGACCGACCGGCGACCACCCGTTATGTCCTTTGCTTCCATCGTCTCCATCGTCTTCGTCCTCTCTTCTTAGCGGTGTACGTCGTACGCGTCGCGGCATTTCTGCACGAAATCGACCATATCCTGCTGACCGGCTGATATGGCTTTGACCTCCAATGCTTTCGAACCGCCCGTTCCAGACCCCAGGGGCCGCATCGACTCTGCACCGGGCGAGATCGGCCAGGTCGCCGATGGCGGGCGCGAACCCAACGGGGTCCTCGAGATAGTCTAGGAAGACATGATGCTTTCGGACCTTGGCGAGCTGCTTGAGGACTCGCTGGCGGTGAGCTTTTAGCTCCGACCCTCCCCCGAGCGAGTCAATAACGGAGCCCCTCGCCCTGACCCACTCCACCCCTTCCGGAGTGAGCATCCAGCCATCGAGGGTTGGGGTTCTCTTAGTCTTTGCAGAATGTCCATGCCTCTGCCCGGTTCGCCCTTCTACGAGTCTCCCATGCTGCTGCTTCCGGGCGTCCGTCAAGGCGACTCGGACGATGTCCTTGTCGGGGTACTCAGGGTATTTCGTCCAGGAAAAGGACCCTGGAAAAAGCTCATAGCATTTCAACGCAAGATCCTCGGTGTGGATTCGTTTGGAGTCTCCGCCCAACACCGACAGTGCGTAGACTACCAACTCCCGATTGGGGACGGAGCCAGTCTTCACTTGTCATTCCTCGTCTGAATGGATTTCCCCGACAGGTAATCAGTCCCATCCTCGGTCAGCACATACTCCACGTGAACACCCTCCCTCAAGCGCACGAGTAGTCCGAGATCGACCATCCGAGCAACCGCGCCGGAGCGTTGCGTGGAGACAAACGCGGCTGACACGGGGGCGTCGGAAACGAGGCGCACGAAGTCCTCGTCCATTTCGTTCGGGGTGGTCACGCCCGAATCGACGGCGGTGAGCACCGACCTGAACGCGGAGTCTTCACGCGGAACCGAGTCCTGGATGTGAGAGAGCAGAATATGACGTTCCTCGTCAGTGAACTTTTGAGTCGGCCCTTCTTGAGTCCCATCCAACACCGGGTTCCCGGCCATCGCAAACCACCATCCAGGATCGGTCAACGCGACGCGATCGCGAGCCGATGACGTGTAGTTCAGGAGGCTCAAGTCTGCCAGGAAGCCCGTTAGATTATTCTCCTTGGTAGTTCCCGCGATGAACTGATTACCGAAACGGAGCCTACTCTTTTCTGCCTTCTTCCCGGCGCTAGGGAATGCGGTGGAGAGCGCGTTGTCCCTGTGCAATTCGAGACTCCTCTCAAACCTCCTCAACGATTTTCCCAACTGACTGGCGGCACTGACGATGGCTGTAGACGCCTCATCGACAGTCACACCCTCCGGTTTCTCGAGCAGCATGTTGGCGAGTCCGCGACAGCTGGCTTTCACTGGTAAGACTCTGTTGTACTGGCCGAAGAACCACCGCTCGAGGGGCACCGGGTCACCGGAAGACCACGGAGTGGGAGGCAAGGGAGCCGCGTAAAGTTGACGCTCAACCGTGGGGGGTTTGGCGAAGAGTTGTGAAACCTCTATGGATGCCGATTCGTAAGGGCCGTCGCCTTCCGTAACCATCATCGCAGACGGACCATCCTCGAGAGTGGAGTCGAGCAGGAGTGCACCCTGCGACCTCACGTTTCGCTCCAACACAGCAAGATTCGCTATGGCAACTGTAATAACCTCGCCATAATCACTGTATTGGCCGCTCTCAATCAATGCGTCGAGCGTTTTCTTGGTCTGCTGGGACAGATCAACACATAATATCATAATAATACCTATTTATAATTATAAAATATACACTATAATATAGATCCCCGTTTGTCAAACCGACATAGACTCAATCCATGCCGTCAGCGCCGGGACAGAAAACGAGGGGGGCGTCTTGAGGGAGCCGGGAAACGTGATCCTGGTCTGCATAGAGGACTCGCCAGAGGCAACGGTCCGCCCTCGCTTGGAAGCGATGGGGGCTGATCTCTCCCTGATCCATATCCTCGACGGGTTCCGCCCACTCGACGGCGGGGAGCCGGAGCTATTGGATCTATCGAAGGTCGATCACCGCCAGGAATTTCGGCGGCTCGTAGAGGACGTCGAAGCCGTGCTGGTCGTGGTAGATCCCGTGATGGCTCACCTTGGGGGGTCGAACACGTGGAAGGACAGCGAAGTGCGATCCGTCCTCGCGCCGCTTGCTCGCATGGCCGACGAGACCGGGGTAGCCGTTCTGCTCGTCCGCCACCTCCGGAAGGACGATTCCGCCAGTGCGATCTACCGTGCCGGCGGCTCGATCGCGTGGCACGCGCTCCAGAGACAGGGCCGATCCGTCGAGATCGTCGCCGTCGTCCGGACCCGGAAGGAAATGGACCGAGCCGGGACGATCCTCGGGAACTGGGCCGAGGCGCCCGCCGCCTCCGGCGCCGTCGATCCGGCCCGCTGCGAGATCGACCGGATCGAGCAGGCGATCCGCGGCATGGACGACGCGGTGATCGAGAAGCATGGCGGCCTCCAAGGCTGCCTCGAGCGGATCGTCGAGCTGAAGGACCTGCTCCGGTCCGTGCGGCCCGGAACGGCGATCGACGGGTTCACGACATGGCGCTCGAGCCGGCTTCCGGGGGGCGGATCTTGACCGCCGATCGGCGGGGGTCGGTGGCGTGCCGCGCGTGCACATCGACATCGGCGTGCATGTGCACGAAAACGCCGCTTCCATGTGCGCGCCTGCGCTTGCGCATGTCGCTGGCCGCGTTGCGGTTGCACCACGGCCGCAGGACCGGCGATGCCGTTCCGGAGCTTGCGGCCGTGACCGGAGCGACCCCCCTCTTTCGATGCCTGGTACGGCATCGGGGAGGGTTGGATGTGCACGCCCATCCACCCTCCGTCGGGAGGTCGTGCTCCGGTCCAGCAATCCCGTGCGGGAAGGCCATCGGTCACTTGGGACGGGCGCGTCCCGGACTTGGCGGCTTGGGCTGTGGCCCGAGCCATCGGGGTACCCCGGCTTTGCTCGGTGATGCCCGGTTGCCAGACGGCCGGCCGGTCGGCGAACGGGTGACCCGCCGCCTCGAAGCGGCGCTCAAACCGCCTTCCCGCGTAAGGATTGATGGATCGGGAGCGACCCCAAGGGACGGGGGCAGGGGTGTGAAAACACACCTGCATCCGAACCCGTACCAGGCCCTCGGACTGGGGGGTCGCTCCCGTCCCGGTCAGTGCTGCCCGTGCGGTGCTGACCGACCCGGCCGCGAAGGCGCAAGACGTGGCCGTGTCGTGGCTTACTCCGTAGCACGCGTGCGCATCGCCGGAGGGCCAAAGTGCGCATCGGCCCCCCGCGTCGTTTGCGCACTCCAGTGCGGCCGTAAGTCGCGCGCCGGTCATCGGTAGCGCGCCCCCGCGAGACGCACCGTCCGCCAGGTGCTGGCCCGCCGGATGGACCCGGGTCCGGGCTGGCGGCGCACCTGCTTCTCGAGCACGACGCTACGCTTCATGGCGGCCTGCAGGCCTCCCCCCTATACTATTGGGGGATGAATAGTGTGAAGCACTCGGCCAACCCGCCGCGAAAAACCAAGCTCAAGGGCCGCCATCCCGACAAGGCGTTGTCGGCCGCCTTCGTGCGCACGGCCCCGCCCGGCAGACATTGCGACGGCAATGGCTTGTACCTCTACGTGCAGCCTACGGGAACGCGGAGCTGGATTCAGCGGCTCGCGATCCGGGGCCGCAATCGCGAGCTCGGACTGGGCAGCGTGGCGCTGATTTCGCTGGCCGAGGCCCGCGAGCAGGCGCTGGCCAACCGCAAGCTCGCGCGCTCGGGCGGCGACCCGCTCGCCGAGAAACGCCGCACGCAGGGCGTGCCGAGCTTCGCGGAATCCGCCGTGAGGGTGATGGAACAGAAGCGGGCCGGTTGGCGCAGTCCGGGTCATAGCCGCGAGTGGATTTCGAGCCTCAGGCGCTACGCCTTCCCGCGCATCGGCGAGATGGCGGTCTCGGAGGTGACGAGCGCCGACGTGCTGGAGATCCTCACACCCATCTGGCACGTGAAGGCGCCCACGGCCCGGCACGTGCACCAGCGTATCCGCACGGTGCTGGAATGGGCCGTGGCGATGGAGTTCAGGACCGACAACCCATGCGACCGAATCGGGCCGATCCTCGGAGCGCAGAACGACGTGGTGACACACATGCGGGCCTTGCCGCATCGCGACGTGGCGTCGGCGATCGAGACGGTGCGGGGGTCGGGGGCGCAGCCGGTCGTCAAGCTCGCGTTTGAGTTCGTGGTGCTGACGGCGGCGAGGTGGGGCGAGGTCCGGGGGGCCGAGTGGGCGCAGATCGATCGAAGGGAGGGAGTATGGACGATTCCCGCCACGCGGATGAAGGCGCAGCGCGAGCACCGGGTGCCGCTGTGCCGCCGCGCCACAGAGATTCTCAGCGCGGCGCGGAAGCTCGGGGACGGCAGTCCGCTGGTGTTCACCCGTGGGGGTGGCAAGCCGCTCTACGAAAAGCGGCTGCGCCGGCTTCTGCGGAACTGCAAGATCGCGGCCGTGCCGCACGGCTTCCGCTCGAGCTTTCGGGACTGGGCGGCAGAAGAGACGGATCATCCGCGCGAAGTCATCGAAGCGGCGCTGGCGCATGTGGTCCAGAACAAAGTCGAGGCGGCTTATCGGCGCACCGACCTGTTCGACCGCCGACGTCGACTTATGGACGACTGGTCGGCGTACTTGGCCGGCGAGCGTGGAGATGCAGCCGACGTCAGGCCGGTCCGTTGATCTGAGCTGAACACATATCAGACGACGGTGTGCGTGCGGGTGCGCCTCTCTCCCTGGTATCGTCGTTCTCCACCTCCGCCTGCTTCAGTAATTTCAGGGGCAGCGGGTGTCTCACTGACATCCGCAGAGAGGGCAAAAGGCGGTCAAGCTCGCCCAGGCGAAGCACCTCCGCTACAGTCCTTCCTTCTCGTCCTCCAAGAGCTGCTTGAGTTTCTCCAGGCGTTCTTTCGCAATCGCTTGTGCGGTTCCGCCCAACACAACCGGATAGATTGTACCTCTGATCTGACCCCCTGAAACGAGACCAGGTGCAATGTTAGGAGGTCAAGTCCCGATTTGTGTGTAAAAGCGGAGGAAGCTCCTCGCCTTCGGCTAGGCTGCTTGGGCGACCTCCTGTTTCTGGAGGAGTGAGAGGTCGAGGTAACGCCGGTCGCCCCAGACGTGTGTGGTCCTGAGTGCGACGGCCGTGATGAGCCTGAGGGCGCTGGCCCGGTCCGGGAAGGCGCCGGCGGCCTTGATCCTGCGTTTGATCTCGCCGTGCAGCCGCTCGAGGCTGTTGGTGGTACGCAGCCGGGGCCAGTGCGCCTCGGGGAACGCGTAGAACTGCGTCGCTGCCCCGAAGCCCCGCTCCAGGACCTCCACGGCCTCGGGCAGCTCCTTCTTCCAGCGTGCGCCGAACTCGCCCAGGAGCTTCTTCGCCTCGGCGAGTCCGGATGTCTGGAAGATCACCGAGACCTCACGCGCCACGCGCTTGCGTAGGCGGTGGGGGACCCTCGCCCCCACATTACGCTGCAGATGGACCGTACACCTCTGACGGCGTGCCTCGGGCAGGAAGCGGCGGACCGCAGCTGCCAGGCCTGCGTGCTCATCGGCGATCACGAGCTCGACACCGCCGAGGCCGCGGTCCTGGAGTTGCTCGAGGAGCTCCGACCAGCTCTGCTGCGACTCCTCAGCGCCCAGCGTGACGGCCAGGAGCCGTCGGTGACCCTCAGGGCCCACTGCATACGCCACGAGCGCACTCACGTTCTCGACTTTGCGGGCCCAGCGGGCGTCCAAGAACGTGGCGTCCAGGTACAGATAGGGGTGAGGCCCCTCGATCGGCGCACGGCGCAGCCCTTCCACGGCCTCGTCGAGCCGTTTTGCCACACGACTCACCGTCGAGCGCCCAACACGCTCGCCCATCAGCGCCTCGGTGACGTCGCCCATCTTGCGCTGTGACACGCCGCTCACATACGCCTCGACCATCATCTCGTCGAGCTCGGGGCTCCTGCGCTGGTAGCGGCCGATCACGTCGGCCGGCGAACCGTTGTCCCGGCTCCGGGGCATGGCGACCTCGATCTGCCCCAGGCTCGTCAGCAGCCGCCTCAGGTATGTGCCGTTCCTATGGTCCTTCCGGCTTCCCACCCGCTCGAAGCGGCGTGCACCTACCATGGCCTTCAGCTCCTCTTCCAGCACCATCTCGAGCGTCAGCCGGATCGCGCCTTGAAACAGCTCGCGCAAATCATCGCGTAGCTCGTCTTGCGTGGCCCGACCGATCTCCACAATCTCTTGCATCGGAAGCTCCTCTCCGGTTCCGAGCCTGCTCTGCAGACCCGGACTCCCGGGTTCATGTGACAGTGAACAACAACAGAGGAGCTTCCGTTTTTCTTTCCCTCCTGTCCAGCTTATCCGCTTTTACACAAATCTAGGGACACTACCATGTTAGGATCGACCTGGTCTGAAGCTTTTCAGCGAGGAGGTCAGGATGGGAAGGAAGCGACACACTCCGGAGCAGATCATCACTGCACTGCGGGAGGCAGAGGTCGGTCTGGCCCGCGGCAAATCCGTGAAGCTGATCAGCCGGGAGCTCGGCATCACCGAGCAGACGTACTACCGGTGGAGGTGGGAGTACGGCGGGATGAGGGTGAGCCAGGCACGGCGCCTGAAGGAGCTCGAGCGCAAGAACGGGCGCCTGAAGCGAGCAGTGGCGGACTTGACACTGGACAAGCTGATCTTGGAGGAAGCGGCCAAGGGAAACTTCTGAGCCCCGAGCGCCGACGGAGGTGCGTGGTGCATGTATGTCAGCGACTCGGGGCGAGTGAACGTCACGCGTGTCACGTACTGGGTCAGCCGCGCTCGACTCAGCGTCGGGTGAAGAAGGTGCGGGTCGACGAGTCGGCGCTACGCACGGACGTGATACGGTTGGCGAGCCGGTTCGGCAGGTACGGGTATCGACAGATCACGAACCTGCTACGCATCGAGGGCTGGGAGGTGAACCACAAGCGTGTGGAGCGGATCTGGAGGCAGGAGGGGCTGAAAGTGCCCAGACGGCAACCGAAACGGGGTCGGTTGTGGCTCAACGATGGCTCGTGCATCCGGCTCAGGCCACTGCATAAGAATCACGTGTGGTCCTACGACTTCGTGAGCACGCGGACCCATGACGGCCGAGCGCTGAAGCTCTTGACCGTGCTCGACGAGTACACGCGGCGGTGTCTGGCGATCAGGGTCGGTCGAAGGACTCGATCCGATGATGTACTCGAGGTTCTCGCCGATCTCTTCGCTCGGCACGGTCCGCCCGAGCATCTACGCTCGGACAACGGGCCGGAGTTCACGGCGAAGTTGGTGCGCAGGTGGCTGGCCAGGTTGCGGGTCCAGACCCTCTACATCGCGCCGGGCAGTCCATGGGAGAACGGCTACAACGAGAGCTTCAACGGCAAGCTGAGGAACGAGTTCTTGAACGGAGAGATCTTTTACACACTGCCCGAGGCCGTCGTACTCGTCGAGCAGTGGCGGCGGGTGTACAATACCGTTCGACCCCACAGCGCCTGCGGCGGTCTACCCCCCGCTCCGGAAGCATTGAAACCATCACCTTGGTTCCTCAGAATGCCTCAGCTCCAGGGACCGCCAATGGCTTCAGGTCTAACATAGCAAGTGGTACCGCAGGAGGGGGTACGTCAGCGGCCGGGCCCGTTGCTCA
The DNA here is from genome assembly GCA_965248195.1 of Longimicrobiales bacterium. Classification (GTDB taxonomy): domain Bacteria; phylum Gemmatimonadota; class Gemmatimonadetes; order Longimicrobiales; family Gaopeijiaceae; genus UBA822. Next base: position 1,132,813 of record CBDFIQ010000002.1, read on the forward strand.
CGTTAGAGCCTCTAGCCCCTCAGCGATAGCGTACTTGAGGGCCGTGCTGGAATTAGGCGTCATAGGATGTGAGTGCGGTCACCACTAAGCCCTAGTGCGATGCACCCCATCTGAGCTCAGGCCGCGGGCAGGCTCTCCACGAGGCGGATCATTCGTTCGAGCTGATCCCGTTGCGGAACGCGCCCACGTCCCGCGCCGAGGTTGTCAACCATGTGCTCGGGGTCGCTCGTCCCCGGACAGGCTGCAGTCACCGCCGGGTGCGCGATCACGAACTTGAGCATGAGCTGGGCCCAGGTGTGCGCGTCGAACTCGGCCGCCCAATCCGGGACCGGGCGGCCGCCGATCCGCGCCCACATCCTGCCCCGGCCGAATGGCAAGTAGACCAACACGCCGATCTCGCGCTCGAGAGCGAGGGGGAAGATGACCTCTTCGGGCGTTCGGTTGTCGACCGCGTAATCGATGCCGATGAAGTCGATCGGTTCACTCCGCATGACGTCGACGAGCGCAGAATACTGGCCCTCGAAGGTGGTCGTGATGCCGATGTAGCGGATGTACCCCTCTGCCTTCAGCTCCTTCAGGAGGGCGAGCTGCGTCGGCGGATCGCCCATGTTGTGGACCTGGAAGAGGTCGATCTGCGGGAGGCGGAGTCGAAGGAAGGAGCGTCGGATCTGGTAGCGCGCCGCTGCCGGGTCGGCCGAGCCGCTGCCGCCGCCACTCAAGCGGGCAGCGTTCACCTTGGTTGCCCACCAGATGCGGTCGGCGATTCCGAGATCCTGCGCCACCTGACCTGAAACCTGCTCGCTGGCACCGTAGAGGTAGGCCGTGTCGAACACGGTGCCGCCCCCGTCGACGAGCGCCTGGAGGACCGCGCCGATCTTGTCGTACTCCTCGGTGCGGGACTCTCTGAGGGCCATCTCCGAGAAGGTGTTCGCGCTGCCCAGGCCGACAACGGGGAGCAGCTCACCAGTCTTGGGAATCGCGCGCTGGATGAGTGGCTGACTCTGGAGCCCCTGGAGCGCCTCCAGAACCCTAGAATTCAGGCCGAGCGTGGCACCCGCGCCGGCGGCAATACGGAGCCAACCACGTCTCGATACCATGGTCCAGCCTCGAAGGGTTGGGGTCGGCCTACGCTCCTAAGATAACTGACCTGACCCCCTGAAACGAGACCAGGTGCAATGTTAGGATCGACCTGGTCTGAAGCTTTACAGCGAGGAGGTCAGGATGGGAAGGAAGCGAGACACTCCGGAGCAGATCATCACTGCACTGCGGGAGGCAGAGGTCGGTCTGGCCCGCGGCAAATCCGTGAAGCTGATCAGCCGGGAGCTCGGCATCACCGAGCAGACGTACTACCGGTGGAGGCGGGAGTACGGCGGGATGAAGGTGAGCCAGGCAGGTAGTGTCGCGATATTTGTGTAAAAGGGGGTGAGGGGTCCGGGGAGGGTGGACAGCCCGGGAAAGAGAGAGAGGAAGCTCCTTGTGAATGTTCATCATCACACGAACCCGGGGAGTCCGGGCCTGCGTCAGCAGGTCCGGAACCGGAAAGGAGCTTCCTCAATGGAAAAGATGGTTGAAGTTGAGCGGGCCACGCAAGAAGAGTTACGGCAGGATTTGAAGTCGTTGTTTGAGGGCGCGATTCGTTTGACGCTCGACATGGTGCTGGAGGAGGAGTTGAAGGCGATGGTCGGAGCGCGTCGTTTCGAGCGGGTCGGCAGCCGGAAGGACCACAGGAACGGCACGTACCTCAGGCGCCTGCTCACGAGCTTGGGTCAGATCGACGTGATGGTGCCGCGCAGCCGGGAAGGCGGCTCGCCCGCCGACGTGATGGGCCGCTACCGGCGCAGGAGTGAAGAAGTGGACGAGATGATGGTGGAGGCCTACGTGAGCGGTGTGTCGCAGCAAGAAATGCCCCTTCGGGCAGAAATCGCCGGGCAACAGATCGCGCCCGTTGATGTTCACGCCCCGGAACCCGCCTTTCAGCGTGGTCGCCTGACTGATCTGTCGGAGCCCCGAGAGCTGATCGCCGAGATCAATGATCATCCCCCGGGTCGTGTAGTAGAGATCAGGCATCTGCCCTCCGGCAGCCGCGAGTCGGTGCTCCATCACCGCGATCTTCTTCTCGGTGATCTGCCCGGATCCGGAGATGGCGATGCCAGCCCAGCGTCGGTTGCCCGCTGCGGTCTGGTCGATGTTCTCGAACGTGTCACCAGTCGCTGCAACCGCGAGAATGCCGGTCGCCTCGTTCTGGTAGTTGTTCGCCTGATCCGTGCCGGTCGCCGCGGCGTCGTTACAGAGCACCAAGAAGTCGCCGATCTCGTCGTTGGCGAACGAGCCGTCGACGGTCATCTGCTCGTTATCGACGTCGACGGTGGAGATCGTTTGACGGCCGCGCTCCGCACCGCCTGATGGGTTGATCAGCGCGACCTCCATGCCCTCGATGAGCAGCATGGTCCCGGGCCCTGCGCCCGTGACGCCATAGGGACTGTGCACGTCGTAGGTCGGCGCCGAAGCCACCGTCTCGAGCAAGCACAAGATCCCGTCCCCGTCGCCGTTGTACTGGCGCTCGAGGTCGATTTTCACGCGCGTCATGCCGTCCTCGAGCTCGTCCTTCAGCTTGTCTACGAACGCGTTGCGCGTATCGGAGGTGAGAGGAATCGTCTGCCCGCCGATCGCCACGACCGTGTAGGTGTGGGCCAGGTCCGCCTTACCGGCGCGCCTGATCGGACGGGAGGGAGTCGGCAGCAACTTGCCGTCGGGCACGTTGGCCGTCTTGCCGCCGGTCTCGAGCTTCACGTTGAAGTGGAGACCGTCCGGCCCGCCCTTGAACTTCGTCGTTCGATTGAGCTGGGCCGTGAGCGGCGTAGAGTCTGGCACAGCGTCGAGCGCCATCAGATACACCTGCTTGAACACTGAGCTGACCTCGCTCACCGAGCTGGTGGCGATATCCGCAAAATCAGTCATAACCCCTGTTCCCTGTGAGGGCGCAGGAGCAAATCAGCTTTAGGTCTGGCCCGTCTCCTTGAAGTCCTCGAAGACTCGATCGATCGCGCTCATGCGCTTCTCGAAATTCGTGTTGCCTTCGAGCTCTGCCTCGTCCACCGGTGCCTGACCGGACGGAGGCGTACCCGACCCTTGCATCGTTTGCCCTTTGCGCTGTTCGAGTTTCTTGTCGATGCGAGCGTTGTGCTGGGCGGCATCGGCCTTACTCGGGTCGGGGTCCGGACTCTCACCGTTCGGGCTCTCGGGTAGAGGAACGCGACCGGCAAAGTCGGCGTTCATCGTCTTGAGCACGCGGGTGAGCGCATCTGAATGCTCCTCCGTTAGCCATCGCGCCGCTTCCGCGGCCGCGATCCCTTCTGCCTCCTCCTGACTCTGTCCTTTGGCGACGAGCTCCCTCGTGAGGATCTCGCGGTAGCTTTCGGACGTCTGGAAGAGAGCAGCCTGAATCCTCGGGATGTCGGTCTCGCGGAGCATCGGATAGTCCGCTTTGCCCTTCTCACTCCCGAGGAGATCCTTCGTGTCCTGCGCGTAGCTGGCGTACACGTCCTCCCAGGCCTTCTTCTCGTCGGCCTCGGCACGGGCGGCATCCGCCTCATCACGTTCCTTGAGCTCGTCCTTCGCTCGGGCGCCCTCACGGGCTTCCTTGCTCTCGAGCGGGCCGAGCGCTTCACGCATCTTCTCGGCCGCGTCTTCGTCGGTCGGAGCCGAAACGAGCAGCTCCTCCCACTCGATGGCCTTCTCTTTGGCCTCGCCCTCGAGCGCTGCGACACGAGACAGTGCCGTGGCTCGCTCGTTGCCGAGCTCAGTGAGACGCCGATCAGCGTGGACACCCTTCTGTGCGAGCCCCACGAGTCCAGACATCGACTCGACCTTCACTTCTTGGCCGTCGGCCTCCGAGACCCGCATTGCGTCCATGACCGCCAACGTCTGGCGTCGAGTGGCGATGATGCCCTCCATATTCAGGCTCGCCGTGATCCGATCTGGGAGAAGACTGCTGCGGAGGCGCTCGCCCACGCTTTGTGTGAACGGCCGATGCTGGAGCAGACCCTCGTTGGCGGCGGTCACCTGGGTGAGCAGTTCGGCTGTAGTCCCGCTTACCTTAATCTCACGTGGATCCTGTAGTTCGACTGTCATTTCCTCACGCTTCCCAGAGCCATTTGCAACACCCCTGCCCAGGAACCTCCTGGGGTTTCCCGAAGGATTTGCGAAACCGTTGACGCGTAATGTGCCGACCAAGTGTGGAGTTGGCGAGTCGGTCGCAAACCTCCACAGCAACACCGCGTCGGTCAGCCTCGGCCTCGCAGACCTCGGCCTCAAGTACGAAGGGGAGAGGCCGAAGCCCCTCCCCCGTCTTAAAAGTGTGCACGTTGATGTGCACGTTAGCGTACTCTAACCCCGTGTGCGGGCAGAAAATCGTACTCGGGCCTAGTGGCCGTTTCCCTTATTTTACCCCGAAAACTGTGAAAGCCGGCACCTGCTCATCAGGCTTTACACCCAGGAGGTCACAGGTTCGAATCCTGTACCGCCCATTGAGATAAGGTAGGACGCAAACGGCTTTCCGGGCTTTGGGCTCGGGGGCCGTTTCGTTTTGTGTATGTTCACTGTGTATGTTCGGACCGAACATCCTATTTCGCCTCCCTGAGTTCGCCGCGCTCCAGCACGACGCGGAGCATGGTGCCAGGATCGGCTTGCTGGTAGACGAGGCGAAGAGTGTTGGGGTTGGCCCACCCGCCAGCGGCGGCAACGTCAGCGTTGGAGAGATGCTTCCGTTCCGTGGCCCACTTCCTCCGGTAGGCGTGCCACAGGTGTGGAAAGTCACTGGAGATTATATCCCGCCGGCGGGACACGAGCGTCGACCCTGGTGGGAGGCTTGCCGGAGGCATAGACTGCCGACATGTCACGGATTGCACCGCTCTTGTTGGTGACGCTGTTGGCGCTCGCGGCGAGCCCGGTCGCCGGAGCGCAGACCGGGGAATGGCGCGCCTACAGCGCCGACGCTGCCGGCACCAAGTACGCTCCACTCGACCAGATTACGGCCGACAACGCCGGTGACCTGCGGGTCGTCTGGCGGCAGTCGACGATTCCCGACGCGATTCGGCAGGGCAGCACCGTGCGGGCCCCGGCGGTGGTGCAGAACACGCCACTGATGGCCGACGGCCGGCTGTATGTGAGCACGGCGCTTGGGACGGTGGCCGCGCTCGACGCGACCACCGGTGAGGTCGTCTGGTTCGATCCCCTACCCGACGGTGTGACACGCCGGGGAAGCTCGAGTCGTGGGGTCGCGTACTGGCGAGGACGGGATGGTGACGACGCGCGCGTCATCGCCGTCGTCGGGTCGACCCTGGTCGCGCTGAACGCGCGGACCGGTGCGCGGTACCCCGACTTCGGGGTCGACGGCGAAGTCGACCTCACACAGGGCTACGACATCCGCACTGTGACGGAGTTCGGCTGGCGGTCGGCGCCCCTGGTGGTCAACGACGTCGTGATCGTCGGCTCGGCCATCCCCGACATCATCAACGACGAGATGCTGGCTCGCAAGGAGATGCCGCCCGGCGACGTTCGGGGCTTCGATGTCCGTACAGGCGAGCAGCTCTGGATCTTCCACACCGTGCCTCAGGAGGGCGAGGTGGGCAACGAGACGTGGCTCACCAGGACGGACGAGGACCGGGCGTCGTGGGAGTACACCGGGAACACGAACATGTGGGCCTGGCCGAGCGCCGACGAGGAACTGGGCTACGTGTACCTGCCGCTCTCGACACCGACCAACGACTATTACGGCGGACACCGGCCGGGTAACAACCTGTTCGCCGAGAGTCTGGTCTGTCTCGACGCCCGGACTGGCGAGCGCATCTGGCATTTCCAGGCGGTGCACCACGGGGTCTGGGACTACGACTTTCCGGCAGCGCCCAACCTGGTCGACATCACGGTGGACGGTCGCGACATCAAGGCGATCGCTATCGTCAGCAAGCAGGGCTTCACCTACGTCTTCGACCGAGTGACCGGGGAGCCGGTCTGGCCGATTGAGGAGCGTTCTGTGCCGGAGGGCAATGTGCCCGGAGAGTGGTACTCGCCCACCCAGCCGTTTCCCACCAAACCGCCGCCGTTCGAGCAGCAGGGGGTCACGGTTGACGATCTGATCGATTTCACACCGGCACTGCGCCGGGAGGCGGAGGAGATCCTGGCCGGGTATGTCTCGGGGCGACTCTTCACGCCGCCGACCCTCATCGATGAACGGCCCGGTGGCACCCGTGGCACGGTCCAGGCCCCAGGCCTGGTCGGAGGCGCCGACTGGACCGGCGCGGCCATTGACCCGGAGAGTGGCACGCTCTACGTGCCGACGGTCCGGACGCCGGTCGTGGTGGGGTTGACAAGATCGGAACACCCACGCTCGAACGTCGCCTTCGTGATGCAGTCACTCGACATCGCCGAGGGACCACAGGGGTTGCCGCTGCTCAAGCCGCCCTATGGCAGCCTCGTGGCCATTGACCTCAACGCGGGCGAGATCCTCTGGCGCGTTGCGAACGGGGACGGTCCGCGGGACCATCCGGCGCTTCGCGACCTGGATCTGCCGCCGCTGGGGCAGGCGGCGCGGGTGTCTCCGCTGGTCACAAGCACCCTCGTGTTTCTCGGTGAAGGCGTCGACCGGGGAATGGTGCTGTTGCCGGAGGACGTGGGCGGCAAGCTGTTCAAGGCCTACGACAAGGCGACCGGTGCCGTCGTAGCCGAGGTCGAGCTGCCCGGCGGCGTGTCCGGGGCACCGATCTCCTATATGGCCAACGGTCGCCAGTACATCGTCATGCCGATCGCCTGGAGCGACATGACCAGCGAGTGGGTGGCGCTGGCGCTACCCTGAAAAAGCGCGTCAAGAAGGCAGAAGTCAGAAGCAGCTGGACGGCTTCGCCAACTTCATCAGTTCTGGGACGTAGGGATAGGCATTTTAGGGCCCTTGTCTTCCAGGGGTGCGGCACCGCACTCCGACGCCAACTGCGCCATGAGCTTCGGCCCGGGGAGATTCTTATGAAAGTCAAACGTTCCGCCCGCATCGCTGGACTGTTGCTGTTCGGCCTGCTCGCGGTCGGCCATGCCCACGGGCAATCGACGATCGGCGTCCCGGTGCCGCCGTTGGGGGAGGGACCTTGGGTCTTCGATACGGCCGAGCAGCACAAGATCCGCGTCAGCGTCGTGACCAGAGGACTCTCGCATCCATGGGCCATAGCCTTCCTTCCCGAGGGCGGCATGCTCATTACCGAGCGACCCGGCCGGCTTCGAGTCGTCCGCGACGACGTGCTCGACCCGCACGCTATCTCGGGCGTGCCCCAGGTCAGAACCGACGGTAACGGTGGCCTGATGGACGTCGCTCTCCATCCCCAATTCTCCGAAAACGGACTGGTATATCTGACCTATACGAAGCCGGTGGAAAAGGGCTGGGGCGCCCCAGCGCTCGCGGTGGGCCGGCTCGAGGCGGGAGCGCTCAGCGACGTCAGAGATCTCGTGGTGACCGAAGCGTTCGAGGGCAACTCGGGTCTCAACGGTCGTGTCGCCTTCGGGCGTGATGGCAAGGTCTACATGTCCACAGGCGGTCGGGTAGGGAATGCCGCACAAGACCCGATGAGCCTCCGTGGCAAAGTCCTGCGGCTCAACGACGATGGTACGGTGCCACCGGACAACCCGTTCGTGGACCGCCAAGGCTATCGGCCGGAGATCTACACCTTGGGACACCGCAACACGCTGGGCCTCATGCTCCACCCGGAGACGGGGGCGCTGTGGCAGCACGAGAACGGGCCCAACGGCGGCGACGAGATGAATATCCTCGCGCCCGGCCGCAACTACGGATGGCCGGTCGTCAGCTTCGGACGCAACTACTCCGGCGACCGGATTACCGAGCATCCGACGCACGAAGGGATGGAATCGCCCCTCGTGGTCTGGCTACCTGCGATCGCGGTCGCAGGTATGGCGGTCTACACGGGCGACCGGTTCCCCGCGTGGAGAGACAACGTCTTCGTCGGATCGCTTCGCCAGGGTGGCATACCGGGCACGGGCCACCTTCAGCGGATCGTCTTCAACGAGAGAACCGAGGAGTTGCGCCGCGAGTCGATCTTGACCGAGCTCAGGCAGCGGATCCGGGAAGTACGCGAAGGCCCAGACGGATTCCTGTACCTGCTGACGGACGAAGACGACGGCGCCCTACTGCGTATCGAACCCGCTCCGTGAGGCGGGTGCGGAGGCCACACCCCGCGTCATTCCCCGACGAGGCCGGAAAGGCTTGGTGAGCGCGGGCGCGCAAGAGCCCGCCGCGGGCGGCGCCGGCGCGCCAGCATGCCTTCTACATGTTGCGTCCAGTCGGATTCTCCACCGTGCCGCACTCGTCGCCCAAGTAGCCGTTTCCACCGCAGTAGGTCGGGTCCTGGAGCTGAAGCAGGGATGCCGTCCGGATCCGTGAAATAGAGGTTCGCCCCCTCACCAGACGGCCGTGAACGTGCACAGCAAGGTGCACAGCTCGGGCCGGATTGGCCTAGCTAAAAGACGAACGAGGCGCTGACCGCATGCTGGTAAGGCAGGAGCGCCAGCTAAGGCGTGGGACTCGATGGCGTAGCGGCCTTCTAATGCTGCGTTCAGGCGTGTGATGGCATCGGACAAGGACGCACTCCGGGTTCAGACTGCGGTCAACATCCGAGCGCGGGGCGATGGGCGCAAGCAGATGGCCGGAGGTGCCGCCTTGGTATTGCCCCTATCTGAACGCCCGCGCGGGCTCAGCAGGTGGGTTCGCGAAACTGTGCCGGAGGGTGTGGGTCGTGACGTGCTTCTCGATCCCGGCGGCCTCCCGATTGGAGAAGCGGCCCTAATCTAGTGATGAGCACTCACCCATCACCTGGGGGTGTCCATATTGATAGCGATGTAGCCGAACGAGTCCGGCGGACCAGATTCATTGTTCCTGGTCTCCACCCACTGATGTGGTGTTGTGGCCGGCACGATCATGATGCCACCCTTCCTGATTTGATAATAGGCCGCAGGCCCGACCGGTCTTCCGTCAATAATGTCCGCGCCGGGCGTACCGGTCATGTAGGTCGCCTCACCGTCCATCAACAGGAAGATGTGGCTGTGATTCGGATGCGCTTCGGCACCGTCGCGCGCGCCCACCCGCTGCGCATAAAACACGACACCCGGGTCCCAGAGCAACGGATCTCGGGATCCTCCCGGCTCCGACATTCTCGTCCGGATCCTCTCGGAGCCGATGAGCTGCACGACGTCTGGAATTCCCCAAGTATTGCCGGATCTCGGCGTCTCTTTGTGCACTGCAAGATACGCGATCGTTCCCGTGGGTACTTCCTTCCACCAGTAGGGCGTATTTGCCGGAATGACGATCAAATCGCCCTCGTTCAAATCGCGACTCCGCCCTCCCTCGATCACACCGTTCGAAAGCGTTCCTTCTGTAATGAGAGTTGCGGAGCCCTCTTTGACGACAATGATGTGATTCGTTGTCTCATCCAGAACGGCCGTGGGAGACGCGGAGATACGTTCGACCGCAATCGTTAGTCCCGGATCTTGAAGCAGAATGTCGCCCTCTGCCAGGGCCGCTTCCACTTCTGTGTCGGGGATGTATCCGGGCGACACCGGAGCAGCGAACTGAGCCGCGGCCACCGTGGGTAAACTCACGATGACCGTTACGACCGCCATTCCTACAACTGCCGAGAGCAACTTCATCATCAATTCGTCCTCCCTAGTCGTCCGAAGAAACTCGAAGGCATGGCGCCAACGGCGACGGCAGCTGATCGTTGTATCCTCCGCACTCGCAACACTGATAATCGAGAATCACCTCGGTATCAGAGGATCAGACCGCGTTCAACATCCGATAGCGGGGCGGTAGGCGCAAGCAGAAGCCCGTCACAAGCCCAGAATCCGCCGTTCGTAGCCTAACTTAGACGGTAATCTGCAGGGGGTTCATCGTCACCGTGGGCTCCATCACGATGGGACGACCTCTGTTCGGACCCCGGATTCTGGGCTCGCGTCACCCAACGCCACTGCTCTCGCATCGCCCAAACGCTCAACAACAGACCTCGTAAGCGACTCGGCTTCCGAACCCCTAAGGAGTGCTATGAAAACATCTCAACTATCTAGCCCGTGTTGCACTTCAAAGTTGATGCTGAGCCGCAACTTCACCGCGCACTATATGAGCACATTGCAACATTCCAGCACGCTCGAGCGTTTTCCTCGATGCTTCGTTGTCGCTCGCGCATCGTGCCGCGGGGCGCCGTTCCATCTCATAGCAGATGCGCTTGAGTTCCTGAACAAGATAGGTCCCGTAACCCTGACGACGATGCCCTGCGGCGACCTCCATGTAGATGTCGCCATACGGTGGGTTGTAGTGGAACATCAGTCCGCCTGTGGCGATCAGCTCACCGTTGAGGTCAAGGCCCCAGTCCCCGACTGGTTCATGAGAGTGCGGAAAGATGCTCCGTCGGTCGACGCCCGTTAGGGTGCGGAGAACGATGCCACCGATGGCATGCTGCGTGGTGAAGCCGTCTGTAAATAGAACCCTGTCGGTCACCAGTCCATTGGCGGACTCAAAGAGCGGCGCCATGAGGAAGGGGTCGTTCGTCTGAGCCTCGATCCAGCGGGGTCGTGCGGTCGTAACGAGTGCTCGAAACAGGTGCAGCGCGGCCGGTCGATGCCCTGGGACCACGTAGAACTCTTTAACGATCTCCCTTGGCGGATGGGGATCGCCGGCGACGGAGCCGTACCCAACGACTTCTCCCCGGACCTTCAGAAGATAGGAGTCGGTGAAGCCGCGCTCATGGTAGGAGTCGTGCACGATCTGGCAGTCCATGGCCCTTCGGTAGTCGTCCCTCAGGGAGAGGATTGCCTCAAGAGGCTTGCGAACAACCTCGATGCTCAGCGGTTCGACCAGGTGCGGTCCCCGTCGGTAATAGTTGCGGTCTAACGGATTTGCGATTCTGATCTTATAAGGCGAAAGGCTGACCTCACTCGAGCGTGGCGTTACGCTGATCTTGCTCAAAGGCCTGCGGCACCCAACCCAAGGAGGCCAGCCATGTTTGTCGCAGGAATCGATGCTCACGCAACGTATTCGGTGATCGCCATCGTGAGCAATACAGGTCAGCTCGTGGCCGGACCCATCCGGATCAAGAACACACAAGAGGATCGACTCGATGATCTACTTCAGCAGTATCAGCCCCTGGAGGTGGTCGTCGAGACGAGTCCGGCCTGGCCGTGGCTCTTCGATCGACTCCAAGAGCGGGGGATCGACTTCGTGCTCGCTCACGCCAAGCGGCTCCGAGTCATTGCCGAGTCCAACTACAAGAGTGACGACATCGACGCCGAGTTGTTGGCGCGTATGCGGCTCGCGGGCCTCATCCCCGAGGTCCATCCGAAGTGCATTGAACAACGGGAGCAGGCGGTACTGCTACGCAACCGGGCGAGACTCGTACGCGAACGGTAGTGTCCCTAGATTTGTGTAAAAGCGGATAAGCTGGACAGGAGGGAAAGAAAAACGGAAGCTCCTCTGTTGTTGTTCACTGTCACATGAACCCGGGAGTCCGGGTCTGCAGAGCAGGCTCGGAACCGGAGAGGAGCTTCCGATGCAAGAGATTGTGGAGATCGGTCGGGCCACGCAAGACGAGCTACGCGATGATTTGCGCGAGCTGTTTCAAGGCGCGATCCGGCTGACGCTCGAGATGGTGCTGGAAGAGGAGCTGAAGGCCATGGTAGGTGCACGCCGCTTCGAGCGGGTGGGAAGCCGGAAGGACCATAGGAACGGCACATACCTGAGGCGGCTGCTGACGAGCCTGGGGCAGATCGAGGTCGCCATGCCCCGGAGCCGGGACAACGGTTCGCCGGCCGACGTGATCGGCCGCTACCAGCGCAGGAGCCCCGAGCTCGACGAGATGATGGTCGAGGCGTATGTGAGCGGCGTGTCACAGCGCAAGATGGGCGACGTCACCGAGGCGCTGATGGGCGAGCGTGTTGGGCGCTCGACGGTGAGTCGTGTGGCAAAACGGCTCGACGAGGCCGTGGAAGGGCTGCGCCGTGCGCCGATCGAGGGGCCTCACCCCTATCTGTACCTGGACGCCACGTTCTTGGACGCCCGCTGGGCCCGCAAAGTCGAGAACGTGAGTGCGCTCGTGGCGTATGCAGTGGGCCCTGAGGGTCACCGACGGCTCCTGGCCGTCACGCTGGGCGCTGAGGAGTCGCAGCAGAGCTGGTCGGAGCTCCTCGAGCAACTCCAGGACCGCGGCCTCGGCGGTGTCGAGCTCGTGATCGCCGATGAGCACGCAGGCCTGGCAGCTGCGGTCCGCCGCTTCCTGCCCGAGGCACGCCGTCAGAGGTGTACGGTCCATCTGCAGCGTAATGTGGGGGCGAGGGTCCCCCACCGCCTACGCAAGCGCGTGGCGCGTGAGGTCTCGGTGATCTTCCAGACATCCGGACTCGCCGAGGCGAAGAAGCTCCTGGGCGAGTTCGGCGCACGCTGGAAGAAGGAGCTGCCCGAGGCCGTGGAGGTCCTGGAGCGGGGCTTCGGGGCAGCGACGCAGTTCTACGCGTTCCCCGAGGCGCACTGGCCCCGGCTGCGTACCACCAACAGCCTCGAGCGGCTGCACGGCGAGATCAAACGCAGGATCAAGGCCGCCGGCGCCTTCCCGGACCGGGCCAGCGCCCTCAGGCTCATCACGGCCGTCGCACTCAGGACCACACACGTCTGGGGCGACCGGCGTTACCTCGACCTCTCACTCCTCCAGAAACAGGAGGTCGCCCAAGCAGCCTAGCCGAAGGCGAGGAGCTTCCTCCGCTTTTACACACAAATCGGGACTTGACCTCCATGCATTCTGGAGGAGGTTAGTCAGGAGAATCCTCAAGAGCGCATTGTCCCCAAGGGCCTTGATTCCAGCCTCTACCTCGAACGCCACGTCACGATCCGGGACCCGCGCACGCAAATCGTCGATGATGTCTTGTCCTAACGCTGAAAGGTTGACTTCCGCTCGACTGATCTCGGCTTGGTTCACGTCAGCGAGGTCGCGAAGGTCGTCGATGGTATACATCATGTGGCGGCCCGCGGCCCAAATGCGCTGTAGGTCGTCCTTCTCCTGTTCATCGAGGGAGTCGCCGAGGGTCTCGCGAAGCTGGTGGCTGAAGTTAGTAACGATCAGTAATGGGTTCCTCAGGTCGTGCGCTAGGGCGTAGTTGAACGCCTCTAGCTCCTGATTCGCCACTTCGAGTGCCGCGACCGAGTGTTCAAGCTCCCGCTCCGCAGCCGCCCGCTCAGTGATGTCTTGAACGGCGCAGCTTACTCCCACCACCGTGCCGTCCGGGGATCTGACGGGATAGAAGTTGTGTTGGAACGTCCTCATGATTCCGGGATGGGCCGGCGTCTGCGCCTCGACGGTCTCCGCCTCGATCGGTTCACCGGTCGTGATCACCTGGCGTAGCTGCTCCTCGACGCCCCGTGCGACATCAGGAAGGACGTCGCCGACGCTTCGGCCCAGGTGTTCCTTGACCGCCAGCCCGTTGACGGCTGCGAGCCATTCGTTGATGTGGATATAGCGTAGGTCCATATCGAAGTAGCAGAGGCCCATGGGTGCCTTCCTATAGGCCAGGCCTTCCGGTTCGGGGTCTCGGACCCGGTTGGCCTGTTGGGCCGACCCGCCTCGAACTGGTGATCCTTTCCTATCTCCCACCGTTACCTCACTAGAACAAACGAAAGATCACCGACCGTCGGGGAGAGACGACCCCCACTTAGAAATTCGGCAACGCTAAGATACTCGATGGGACCAAGGAGAACGACCTCGGGGGAGGTGCGGAAACGCACGCTCTGGATCAGCGAACCCAATCCGCCGGACCTCGGGTCCGCCGTAGCGGAAGAGTGTGTCGGAGATATGGCTCTCCTTTCTTTTTTGCCGGCACGTCCTGATGTCGCGAACTTTTCAAGGCGGGGGCGGGACGCCTCGCTTCCCGGGGGGGACAATTACTCTAGGGTGCCGTCGGGCTAGGCGCAAGCCGGGCAGTAGGCCCACTTCTCTCGGTCCAGGGGGCCGCTCACCCGATTCAGTTCATGCTTCTTAAGGAGTGATCTGATCCACGTAGTATGAAGCTGCTAAGTACTGAAGAAGTGAGAGATTCTTTACAGGGAATTCTCGAGCTATCTCTCAAGACTGCTCAAGACATTCAGGGTGTCTTGGATGACCTGGCTTCACGTCAACCCGTCCCGGAGGGAGCCGAACATCCTGAGGTGACACCCGACGAGGGCGAAGAACGCTAGGGTAGAGCCTCAAAATCCAATTACCGCGGGATGCATCATATTCTAGGAGACACAGGTTTGATGTCCTGGTCCGAATCTGTGAGCTGGTGAAGACCGGCCGCGAGCAGCGTCGGGCCCTTCGCAGGACGCCGTACTTCCTCGAGATGGGCCGCCCTTATCGCTCGCATCTACAACGTCCTTCCGCTCGTCCGCCCGTCCTGCGGTGCTTCGATGCGCATCATCGCCTTAGCGCGGCGGCGACCTGGCCTCACGTATCGATACCGCCTCCACCGTGACAGGCTCGAATTCACAATATGAGCCCGACGATCTCCCTAGCCTCTCCCGTTAGCTCGACGATGTGCATGCCCGTATTCGCCCGATCCACGAGATAGATGTAACCGCGATCATCGACCTCCACGTTGTTCGTCTGGATAGCGACTTTACACTGGTCCTGGCCGGCTACAGTGATGCATCGCTCGGCGGTATTCTCGTTGATGGCGGGGATGTAATAGCCAACCTCGACGGGGTTGTAGGGGTCGCGAATATCCACGACGCGCACGCCCGCATTGAACCAGGTGACAAACAGGAGCTTACCGTAGTAGATGGGCGTGAGATTCTCATTGGACCCATGGGCGCCGAAGCGTCCGCCTCGCTGGCAAAAGTCGCCGCTGGCATCAGGAACGTTGAAGCTGGAAACGGGCCATGGGTGCGCTTCGTCCGTAATTTCCACCATGAACATCATTTGCCGAGCCTGGTCCGTGCATTCGTTTCGGGTTTGTTCGTTCACGATTGCGACGAAATCCTGCCGATCCATGGCCTGATCGTTGGCAAACTCTTCGAGCTGCATATCGAGGATCGGAAAGGCGGTGTGGGCGCCCATATAGTCCGGTAGCCTGAGCTGTCCGACCACGGGTGCGCTTAGCTCCTCTGCAGTCGGGTTGGCAGGATCCACGAGCGAGTCATTGATGAGGATGTCGCGATCCAGGATCGCGAGCACACCGCGCTCCGCCGTACCGTGGCCGCAATAGACGCGGTTCTTTTCCACCACCGAAACGCAGCCGTGCAGATCCATGGGGGCATCACCGGTCCCGCCCGGCTGCTGTCCGACCAGGCCGAAGTTGCGGATGAACTTCGGCTCCGACGGATCGCTGAGATCATAGATCTGCATCATACGAAGCGTACGCCAGCCAGGGACGCCCGATACGAGATAGGCGATGCCGGTCTCGCACTCCCACCAGGTCTTGTGGGTATCCGTGAGGCCGTCCACAAGGAGACTCAGCAGCTCCGGCGCAGCAGGATCAGTCACATCGAAAACCTGATGGTAGGAGGCGCCGGCTCGCAGTAAGTAGGCTCGGCCGGCTCGGCCGTTCGCTAGCTCGTCGCCCGTGCAAATTCGTACCATCTGGGCCCCTGAGCTGCCCTCAATGGGGGGGATGTGGTGAAGATAGACCGGATTTTCCGGGTCTGTGACGTCGACGATCGACGTCCCGTTCTGCTCGACGTCACCTGTTAACGTATTCAGAGCCTCCCCGGCATGATGTCCGACATAAGCGATCCATCGTTCTTCCCCGGCGACGATCTGTCGCTTGATCTCAGGTTGATAGGCCGTTCGGGCTTGAAGCGCTTCGTGACCGAGTAGGCGCACGTTATCGCTCTGGGCCCGATTCGGGCCGTCAGGCGCGACCGGACTGGCCCAGAGATTCTGTTGGCTGACCGCCGCTAGGCTCAAGGCGCCTAACACGATCATCAGGAAGAGCGCACGGAGGAGTCTCCGGTGGTGTGATGGCTGCATGGGTTCTCTCCTAAAGTGGCGCACAGGCTCGGAATCGTTGACCAAAATTCGGCCTCTCACCGGGCCGATCGGCCCGAGTCACGTTGACCGATGGGCTCTCCATCGAGCCAAGCTAGAGCTCCTCGAGCACAGGCGCCGGGCTCAGCGCGCCGTGTAGGTTCGGCTGAACCCGTTGCGGCTGTTCGTGATGGTGAACGTGCCGTCCTGGCTGACCGACGCCCGAATCCAATGACCGTTGCACTCAGCGGTCTCTTCCAGGTTCGCGATCATGTCTTCCGCCGTGTTGTGGGCCGGATCCGGATCGAGCAGCGAACGGTGGCCCTGCCAAATCCCTTCGATGCCCGGACTCTCCGCGATTCGGTCGTAGTGCGCCGTCGAGACCTCGCGAAAACCGGGTGATGTGCCCCCCAGCCCCTTCCGCGGACCGTTGTTCACGACGACGACCTGAGGCTTGATCGCATAGAGGTGCGTCGGCGAGCCCGCGTCGTCCCAGGCTCCATGGCGACTCGTCTGATAGAGCGTGACCTCGCCCACCTTGTTGACGGGGCACGACAGCTCGACCTCCTTCGCCCAGTTCAAATCCCCGAGGTCGAGAAAGGTGAACCGGCCGTATGTGAAGAGTGCCCCGACGCTGCGCTGATTCTCCGGACTGGCCTGCGGTTTGTGTTCAGCCGTCACGCACAGCGTGTTTGATCCGCCGTCGTTGACGGGTGTCGTAACGAGTCGACCATCCGAGGCGATGACGTCGATCTCGACTGATCCGAACGGGATCTTTTCGCCCGCCTCGACGGCGACTCTCTTGTCGCCGCAGACGCTGAGGTACACGTCGAGCCATTGCTGATTGCTCTCCTCGGTGGTGGTCCCATGGTCGAAGCATTTCTCGATCGGGATCATCTCGGCGAGCGCTTGAAGCCCGCCCACGTGATCCCGGTGGAAGTGCGTGATGACCAGGTAGTCTATCTTGGTCAGGCCGGCCTCTCGAGTCGCCGCGAGAATTCGCGATGCGTCCCGGTTATCAGCCCCGGGGTAGCCAGTATCGATGAGCAGCGATTCCTCGGTGGGAGACACAACCAGGGTAGCGGCGCCGCCTTCGACGTCCACCCAGTAGATGTCGAAGGTCGGCGACTGCGCCGCGGTTTCGACAGGGATGTACAACAGCCCGATGAGCCACATCCAACGCACGCCTGGTTTCGACATGCTCAACTCCTTGTGTCGAGGCACCGATTCTACGGCAGGTGGCATGGCTCTTGATCGCCATAGCGGCCTCGTCGTCGGACGGGCGTCCTACGGGAGCGTCAGTCAGGCGGCGGGGCCAGCACCGGCCACCGGCAAGCCGATAACATGAAGCGCGGCCCGCGGACCCGCTAGATGCCGTGGACACGGATGTGACGCCCTTCAAGCAGAGACGGCCACCCCCATCGTTTCGGGCGCGGCCGTCCGGGGAGCTTGTGAAGCTGGCGGAGGAGCTCGAGGAGCGGGGGACGTTTTGCCCGCTGGCGGTCCGAGGTTCCTGAGACGACCCGCCCGTCCTGTACTTCTAGAAGATCGCTAATCCCAGATGGGTCTGGACCGAGAGGGTCCGGTTCTTCAGCGCGTCGGTCGAGATCTTGTTGATCGAGGTCATCCCGGTCGTGTACCGCACATCGAATCCAGTGTAGAGGATCCCGCCCAGGGCGAAGCTGATGCCGAGACCGGCCGTGCCCCCGATGTCGGTTTGCTTGAAGCTGGGTCCATTGACTAGCTGGTCACATTTCTGGGCGGTGGCGAGACCCTCAGTGAGGTCACAGCCGATCCTGAACCCGAAGGTCGGGCCAAGCACGAGGTGGACCGTGGCGGCTCCCGCGGACACGATCGGCATGCGGACGTGGACCGGTACTTCGATGTATTCGAGGTCGATGAGCCGCAAGACCTCCTGCTGCGTCGCCGGGTCTGTGAGGATGTCCTCGACACCTCTCTGAGACCAATCGGCTCCGAGGTTGAGGCCCAAGCCACCCATCGGAACGATAAGATCGATGCCGAAGACCATTCCGGCCTGGTTCGCGGCCCCTTGGAGGTCCGATCCGCCCAATGCGCCGCTCAACTGGGAAAGATTCATCCCGCCGGAGACCTCCAACTGCCCCTCAACCGGGAGTGCTGTAAGGGCCACGATCATGGCCACAAGATGAAGAGTTTTCATGGTTCGCTTCCTGATAGAGTCATCAACAAATGGGCTGCGTATCGAGCGTGGAGCTCTATTTCCACGCTATCCGCGGTAAACGTACGGCGCAACGAAAAAAAAACGGCCTGAGCCTTGGAGCAGGAGTCCGCCCGCGAAACGGATCCAAAGACGTGCTCGTAGGGTTTAGAATAGCGTGAGGCGCTCGCCCTCTTCGGGGGCAGAGGCGCCCACGACGGACCATTGGCAAGGATGTGAATCATGCTCGGGCTGCTTGGACTGGGTATCGCGGCGGCGGCGGGGATCGTTGGGCATACGAGAGCCCGGAGTTTCGTCGGACGCCGACTACGGTTTACGAGCCTCGTGGAGAAGCCGTACCTCGGCGTGGCGGCCGGGGTCACGGCGACCGTCGTGGCGTCTCCGTTGGCCTGGCTTCCGCTGGTGAGCGTCGGCACGGCCATCGCCTTCGGGACCGGTGTCGGAACCGGTGCGGCGCTCGGCGCCAGGGACGCCAAGAGGCCTCTAATAGAAGATTGATCTTTCTGGATCGGCGGGGCGACCTCGTGGCGTCGTCGCTTCCTTTTTAGCTTCGAACATGGAATCCAGCTCTGTCCCCCGTATGGGGCGGTCTCGATGGATCGCCGCTTTGGGCGTTTCCTTCCTCGCGCTTCTCGCGTTGGCACTCGTGCCGGCGTTTCTCGAGCGGCAGGAAGCTAGGCTGGAGCGGGAGCTCGCCGTGTTCTCCCAGGCTCGCCCCATGTTTCCCGAGATTCAGCTCGTCCATTCTCGAGAAATGATGCGAATCGAGCAGTATGTGAGCTCGGGCGACTCGAGCTTCGTCGGCCTGTATCAGGACCACCTCAGACGGGAAGGGCAACTTCTCGACGACCTGAGACGGGTGATCAGCGGGATGCCGCCGACCTACCGGGTGGAGCTGAGTCAGGTCGAGTCCCGCGCCAACGACTGGCGGGTGCTCCATTCACCGCTCATGGAAGCGGGTCCCCTCTCGACCGATCCTCTGGCGTTTCGCGAAAACATGGAGGATGACCGCGCCCGCTACGACTCCCTTCAGGCCGCGGTGCGGGCCTTCGAGGACCGACTGGTCCGCGACGCGAGCTTGGTGGCCAGCCGTCTGCAGCGCCAACGCACGTGGCAGCTCTGGGTCACCCTGGGTGCCGTCGGCCTGGCCATCCTGGGCGTAGTCTCCATGGCTTACCTCGGCGCGAGTCTCCAGAACCTCGCCCGTGGTGAGACGCAACGCCGGCTGGAGACCGTAACGGCCCGTCGCGATCTACACTCGATCCTGGGAGGGACCGCCGATGGCCTGATCGGAGTCGATCAGAACGGAAGATGCACGTTCCTCAATGAAGCTGGGTCGACCTTGCTCGGTTACTCCCCGAGCGAGCTGCGTGGGGAGCCCGTACACAGTCGGATCCACCACACCAGGGCCGACGGCGGCGAGCTTTCGGAGAGTGAATGTCCCGTTCACCGCGCGTTGGGCTCCGGTGAAACCGTTCTCGTGCCGGATGACGTGTTGTGGCGCAAGGATGGAACGTCCTTCCCTGTTCAGCTCATCGTCAGTCCGATGATGGATGCGCGGGAGGTGCGTGGCGTGGTCCTCACGTTTACTGACATGACCGAGATTCGTGCGGCCGAGGCAGCACTTCGTGACGCGGTGAGAGCGCGGGACGAGGTGCTGGCGGTCGTATCCCATGATCTCCGGAATCCGATAGGCACGATCACGGCCGCGGCCGAGTTGTTGGCCGAGGTTGGGATGCCTCCGGAGCGGCAGGCGGAGCACGTCGAGATTATCGCCAGGGCGGCCCATCGCATCAACCGGTTGATCCAGGATCTCTTGGACGTAGCCACGATCGAGAGCGGGCGGCTTTCGGTCCGAACCAAGCGCGTGGACCTCGGTGAGCTCGTTGAGGAAGTCGGCTCTCAGATGCGACTTGGGGCCGACCTAGAGGGGGTCGACCTTTCGGTACGCGTCCCGGCGGAACTTCCAGCGGTGAAAGCGGACCGTGATCGGATTCTGCAAGTGATGTCCAACCTCGTCGGCAATGGGCTGAAGTTCACTCCGTCCGGCGGGGAGGTTACGGTGGTCGCCGAGCGGGCTCCGGGCGGCGTATCGGTCACGGTTTCGGACACGGGCCCGGGAATTGAGCCCGAAATGAAGCAGCACCTGTTCGATCGGTTCTGGAGGGGACACGGATCCGGCTTGCGGGGCGCCGGGCTGGGTCTCGCAATCGTCAAGGGAATTCTTGAGGCCCACGGCACGCGGGTTGACGTGGAAACCGAGGTCGGCCGGGGGAGCGCTTTTTCGTTTACTCTGCCGACTGCGGACTGAAGCCCAGCAACTGGCAGGAATTTCGGACGACCGACGCATAGTCGGGGACGATGGCAAGCCGAATCTCATCCCCGGGGCCATAGCTCTCGGTGGTTGAGAGGTGGACGGTGATAGCGCGGTGTCCTCCGGCCTCAGTCGGCAGCTGAACTTCCGCCTCGACGGCACTCCCCGTATACGTCGTGGACGTAACGGAGCCCCGGAGCAAGCCGTCCGCGTCGGGAGCGAATCCCTCGGGCCGAACCGAGACCATCACGGGCACGCCCTCCGGGAGCCCGGATCGATCCACGCGGCAAAAGGAACCGAAATCGGTCAGCACGCACCCGTCGACGCCTTGAATAAACCCTTGGAGCAGGTTCGTACGGCCCACAAACGTCGCCACGAAAATCGATTCGGGATGTTTGTAGATCTCCAAGGGCGTTCCGACTTGTTCGATTCTCCCCTGATTCATGACCGCCACCCGGTCGGAGACGGCCAGGGCGTCCCGCTGGTCGTGGCTGACTAGAACACAGGTGATCCCGGCCGACCTGAGGCTCCCGACCACCTCGTCACGAACGTTGTCGCGGAGATGCGCGTCCAGATTGCTGAACGGCTCATCCATCAGTACCACGACGGGCTCCGGGGCGAGCGCTCGAGCGAGCGCCACTCGCTGCTGCTGGCCTCCGGACAGCTCATGCGGGTATCGGTCGAAGTGGTGCGAAAGATCGAGAAGCTCCAGGACTTCTCGGGCGCGCCCGGGCCGTTCCGACTTCGGACGCCCGTGGAGCCCGAACATGACGTTTTCTCCCACCGACAAATGGGGGAAGAGGGCATAGTCCTGGAAGACCATGCCCACGCCCCGATGTTCGGGCGGAACCCAGTCGCCGTTCCCCGACACCGCGGCGTCGCAGACACGGATTGTCCCGTCATCCGGAGCTTCGAACCCGGCGATGAGTCTCAGAGTCGTGGTCTTACCACATCCGCTGGGGCCCAGCAGCGTGAGGATCTCGCCCTCGCGGACATCGAGCGTTACGCCGGACAGGGCCTGAACGGGCCCCGGCCAATAACTTTTCCCTACATTTTCCAGGTCGATGACCGACATTTCGGCGCACGCGATTGAGAATCGTTTTCAACTCGTGTCCGATGGTAGCGGATTCCAGCCAGGAGTACAACTGACGCCGGGGAGGCGGGGTGGGCTGTCGCTTGTGGCATTCGCGTCACGCCGGGGGCACCTTGTGCTCTGCTGCGAGCTCCCGATACGCTGCCAGTTCACGGTTTCTCCGATCCGCGTCCCACCCCAAAGCTTCCGCCATGATGTCGGCTGCGGCATCCGCTGCGGCGAGCCCGAAGTTCGGGCTGAAAAGCAGGAGGGCGGCCCGCCGGTCCATGAAGTCGACGAGGGTGAGCGCCATCTCACGCTCCACGGCCAAGCGGACCTCACCCCTGAGCGCAGGTACTTCCGGGTGGAGTGGTTCCAACCAGGACCGATCGTCGTCGGCGAGAGCGAGCAGGTCGTCGAGTTGGTTCCCGTACAGCCAACAGAGTCGTTCCACGACCGCCGGCTCGACCCCGGACTCGATCAGGTCCCGCGAACGCTCGGCGTGGTAGGCCTCGAGCCCGGCGGGACCGACAACGGCACCCGGAAGCGGAACCGTCGCGGTCCGCTCCGGGGGTCCGGGCGCGGGTCCGAGGTCGGGGTCGGCAAGCTTGAGGACCCGGCGCGCCATCTGCCGGTACGTCGTGAGCTTTCCGCCCGCCACGGTGATCAGCCCTGGAGGGGAGACCCAAACGGCGTCCTCACGGGATGTGTCGCGCGTGCTCTTGCCCTCTTCGCGAATCAGAGGACGAACGCCGGCCCATGTAGCCAGAATGTCGTCGTACCCGAGGTTCTGTTCCGGAAAACAGTTGCTGACCATGTCCAGCACCTCGTCCACATCGGATCGTGTGGCCCGGGGCCGGTCGAGCGACCCGTCGTATTCATCGTCGGTAGTGCCGACGTAAACGTAATCCAGGCGCCGCATCGCGAGGCCCCTCTTCCCATTCGTCGCACGCAGAAAGGTCGCCCCCTCGATCGGCAAACGTTCAGCCGACAGCAGGATGTGGATCCCTTTGCTCGGGATAAGCGAGAACTCGGCGTCGAGGCCGGCTTCTGCCAACACCCCCGCCGACCAAGCACCCGTTGCGTTGACAATCAGTCTAGCCGACACCTCCACCGTTCGGTCCTCGATCAAGTCCACTACGCGGCATCCGGTGACCCGGCCGTCCTTCATCCGCAAATCTTGGACGCGCGCATGGTTGACGACCGAGGCGCCGTGCTCGGCGGCGGACTGCGCGTTCTCCAGCGTGAGCCGTGCGTCGTCGGTGATGTACTCAGGGTATCGCACCGCGCCCTTGAGCGAATCGCGGAGGCCCGGGAGCTGTTCCCTGACCTCCGCCGGAGAGAGGTTTTCGTGTTTCTCGGGGCCTTTTGAGGCGGCCAAGAAGTCGAAGACCGTCAGCCCCGCCTGGATCTTGATCAGGCTTTCGCCACTGAAAACGGGGAAGACGAACCGGAGTTGATGGACGAGGTGAGGAGCAATGGTCCGTAACACCGCCCGCTCCAGTGCTGACTCCTTCACGAGTAGAAAGTGTCCGTACTCGAGATAGCGGACGCCGCCGTGCACGATCTTGGACGAACGACTCGAGGTGCCGAAGCCGAAGTCCTCCTTTTCCACGAGCCCCACGGTCCACCCCCGGAGGGCGGCGTCCCGTGCGATGCCGCAACCGGTGATGCCTCCGCCAATGACGAGCAAATCCAGTCGTTCTTGGCCGAGCCGCGTGAGGGCGTCACGACGTCCGGCAAGGTTGAATTCCTGGGGAGGGGGCATGCTATTCCGACTCCCGGCCAGCCCACGCGAGGAGCCGGTCGAGGTGGTCGGTCGTGAAGCCGGTGACGCCCGCTTGGCGCAGCCTTGTCGCTTCATCGGGCTCATTGACCGTCCAGGTCACAACGCCCACCCCCTCGTCCTTCGCGCGCTTTACCAGCGATGGGTCGTGCAATGCGATTTCATGATTCAAATCGAGGATGGCGGCCGGATCGGCGGCGGCGAGTGACAGCGCCTCGTCGAACAGGTCGGCGGTCACCACGATGAAACCGATACGGATGGCGGCGTCTCGCGCACGAACGCGTTCGAGGATACTCCAGTCGATGCTGATGAACGTGGTGCGACCGGACATTCTCCGGTCCCGAACAATGCCGACCATACTGTCGACATCCGAAGGTTCACGGATTCCCTTCACCTCGGGATAGATGTGATGTGCTCTGCCGGCGACGTGATCGAGAGCTTCGGTCAAGGTGGGGATCCTCTCACCGGCGAATCCCGGATCGAACCAGGCACCCGCGTCTAACATCCGCAACTGCTCGACTGTCTGTCGACGGACCGGCCCCTCACCGTCGGTTGTGCGATCCAGCGTCTCGTCATGAATGACCACGGGCGTGCCACAGCACGCCACCCGGACATCGAACTCCACGGCACGGGCGCCGGCCCTCAGCGCAGCCTCGATGGACACGAGCGTGTTTTCGGGAGCCCGCGCCGCGTATCCGCGATGTCCGATGATCTCGACGTCGCCCAAACGGCCTACTCGTCCGAGCTGGGCCCCGAGATCTGAGCCGGGCTTTGTGGTGGCGCCGCCAACTTATCATCGAAATCGGCTGTATCAGCGATCCGCTGCGCACTCGACTCGATCGACTCCAACTGCTGCTCCATCAGCGCCATCCGACGCTCGAGAATAGAAACGGCGTCGTCACTATCTTTCCTGTCGAAAAATCGACTGAGGGCTTCGACCGTCGGCTTGAGCGCGAAGCGCGCCGTGATCCCGAGGACCGGGATGAGGACGACGGAGATCCCCATGAACACGGCGAGGAGGGCCGTCAGATCGATGGGGAGGATCTCCTGGGCGGCGGCGAGTGCGGCGAATGTCATGCGAGATCTCCGGCCGGTGACGTCCTGGTGAGGTTGCCGAATGGATGTGATCGGGCGCCCGCGCGCAAGGCGCACCGGCGTTGCAACCATTACGCGAGTCAGGCCGTCGAAGTTTGCAGAACCGCGATCTCGAATTGAAAACTTTTGTGGGCATCTAC
The DNA here is from genome assembly GCA_965248195.1 of Longimicrobiales bacterium. Taxonomy (GTDB): domain Bacteria; phylum Gemmatimonadota; class Gemmatimonadetes; order Longimicrobiales; family Gaopeijiaceae; genus UBA822. The sequence continues at coordinate 1,157,448 of CBDFIQ010000002.1, forward strand.
TCGTACGGAGTTCGGACGGTTCGGCTGTTGGAGGAGCGGTAGCGACCAGGGAGGAAGCGCTGGCCCGGACGGGCCGTGTGTGACGAGGCGGGCCAAGGAGGCGACATGAGGGAGATGAATCGGGCGGCGGTGGTGGTCGGGATCCTAGTGGCAGGTGCGCTGACCCTCGCTCAAGCGAGAGAGGGTGACGCGATGACGAACGGGCTGGTCTGGGGATCGCAAAAGGTGGTGCAGGGTGCCCAGAGGGTGTTCGCTGGAATGAGCCGTGCCGTTGGCGGGCTCTTCTACGAGGATCGCGCGCGGGCTGCCTCCGCACCCACCTCCGCTCAGCGACGGAGTCGGGACGGATCGGCTCGAGAGGCGGCCGACTTCGTGTGGCGCGGAGCGGTGGGGACGGGACAGACAGTAGAGATCAAAGGCGTGAACGGGGACATCATCGCCGAGCGGTCTGCCGGCGGAGAGATCGAGGTTCGGGCCGAGAGAAGTGCGCGCCGAAGCGACCCGGAGGCGGTGCGCATCGAAGTCGTCGAGCACGCGCGGGGCGTGACGGTTTGCGCGGTCTACCCATCTTCTCGGGGACGTGAGAACACGTGCGAACCCGGATCGAGGGGCCGCAACAGCACCCGCAATAACGACGTCCGGGTGACCTTTTACGTGAGTGTTCCGGAGGACGTCGGTTTCCTGGGCAAAACCGTGAACGGCGACGTGCGGGTGCACGATCTCGCCTCGGAGGTGGGCGCCGAGAGCGTGAATGGAGACATCGAGATTTCCACCTCGGGCTTCGCCGAAGCGAGCACCGTCAACGGGTCCATCGACGCCGCCATGGAGCGGTACGACATCGCTTCGGGTTTGAGCTTCTCGACCGTCAATGGGAGCATATCTTTGGATCTTCCTGACGATGTCGACGCGGACCTGGACGCCAGATGGGTGAACGGGCGCCTCGAAACCGATCTGCCGCTCGAGCTGATCGGGAGAGTTTCACGCCGCTCGGCTCGGGGCGCTCTCGGCGACGGCGGTCCGGAGTTGAACCTGCGGACCGTCAACGGCTCGATCCACCTCTTTTAGGGGGATCACCGACCCACCCTTATCCCGACATCCCGTCGGTAGCCCCGGGCCTGAGGGCCCCTCCCTCTGGAGGCCCCGGGGCTTACTCACTTGTGTAACAAAAACACTCTTAGTAGGGTACATCTTGCTGACTCCGTAAGTCGTTTCGAAGTTTGAGCTTGACCCGCAGCCTGCCTTGAGTAATTTTGCTCGGCTGTCGGTTTCGGATGTAACAGGATTTGGTACGCCGGATCGGCAGTGGGCCCAAAGAAGGCCTTTGGGAGCAGATAATTCAGGAACCCATCCAGGAGTAAGGATGATGATTGGACGCCGCCCTCTGGGAGTTTGTTTACCCGTGCTGTTCGCGTTGACCGTTTTGGGCAGCACGGCGCTCCAGGCTCAGCAGACCGTGAGCAGCCGTTTCCGCGTGCTCATACCGGACTTCCAACCCATGAACGGGGAGGATGACGACTTTGGCAAGGACCTGGCGGATGAACTGCGGGACCTTATCGAGGATATGCTCACCCATAGTGCCGTGGATGAGGACGACATCGAAGACGCCCTCGACCGGTTCGACATGAACATGGAGGACCTCAATTGTATCCTCGCCCGTCAGCTAGCCCAACAGAGCAACTATCAGGTCGTGCTCTGTGCGCAATACACCGGGACCAGGGAGGCGTGGCAGATCCAAAACATCCGTTTCGTAGATAGTGGGACCGGAGAAACGTTTGAGGTCGATCCGATCATGTCCGCCCGTGATAGGGAAGAAGAGGCGGCCGCGCAGATTGTTGAGAGCTTCGAACTCTTCGTCGAGCAAACGAGGGTAGCCATCTTTTGCGGTGACTACGCCGCAAGCCAGCAGTGGGAGAACTCGCTCGAGAACTGTGACCGGGCGCTCGAGTTGAACCCGAATGCGAATTCGACCCGGTATACGCGAGCCAACGTACTGCGCCAGACCGACCGGTTCGAGGAGTCCTTGGCGGAGGTCCAGCGCTTGCTCGAACGTGATCCCTACCACGAAAATGGGCTGTTGCTCGGTGGTTTCTTGGCCATCAACCTCGACAACAAGGAGCTGGCCCGGGGTTTCTATGGCCGGTACCTCGAGCTGGATCCGACGAATGCCTCCGTGCGGATGACCGTCGCCTACGATCTGGCCCAGGAAGGGGATCCCCTCGGGGGAATGGAGATCATCGAGGCCGGAGTGGAGGTCGATCCCGACAATATCGACTTCTATGAGCAGTTGGGGAACTTCGCGTTCGCCGGAGCGGAGCAGGTCCGCAGAGAGGCAGAGGACGCGGGAAGCGACAGCATGACGCCCGAGGTCCGCGAGTTATACGCTAAGGCGATCGCGGCGTATGAGCGGGTCTTTACCGAGAAGGGCGCGGAGACGTTGGTCTCACAGCTCCGTAATGTATCCGCCGCACAGCTCCAACTGGGCAATGTGGAGGAAGCGATCGCGTTTGCCGAGCGCGCCATCCAGTCTAACTCCAGTGATGCAAGCCTGCGGGCCATCCATGCGGAGGCGCTGAAGGAATCGGGGCAGATCACCGAGGCCGTGGCGGCACTCGCTTCCATCGAGGAGCTCGATCCGGATTGGCCCAACCTGCACCTTCGTATGGGTAACTGGCTCATGGAGGCCAGGCGGGTCGAGGAGGCGGTACCGGTACTACAGAAGGCGGTTGCGAATGGGGCGTCGCCAGATCAGGCCGCGAACATGATCTTTACTCAGGCTTACGCGGCGTATGTTCAGCCGACCGAGAAGAATTACCCGCGATTCGTCGAACTGATTCAATTCGCCAAAGATTTCGACGTTAGCGGTCAGGTACGGGAGACCTACGACTTCTGGCATGGATACAGTCTCTATAACCAAGGAGTCGCGCTGCAACCTGTGCCCGAGACGCTCGACTCCGCCAATCGGACGCTGCCGATGTTTAGGGAGGCCCTCGCACTCTTCCAACGGGGCAAGGGTTACGCGGACCGGACCGAGGGCATCAATTTCCAGCAGTTCGCGGAAGCGATCGGCACGTATATCGAGATCCAAGAGGCGGTCATTTTGCGCGCAAACCGCCGGTAGCTCGCGCCCTGACGAGCGCCGAGGGCGCCGCGGGAGATTTTCTCCTGCGGCGCCCTTTTTTTTGTTTAGGGGCCAGGCCCGTCTGCTGGGCCTACACCAGTGGGGGAGAGTGGGTAAATCGCTCCGGTGGCGAATCTCTTCACAAATTTTCTCCGAATCTGTCGTGGGCGGCCGTTGAGTTTTTACCACGTAACTCAATGACAAACAATAACTTGTGCAATTCTGGCACGCCCCGCACACCCAAACAAAACCCGAAAACTATCTGCACCGGAAAGGCTTGACGGTTCTTGAAGTAGGGGCGTATCTTGGTCCCTATCGCACCACTCTACACCACTTTAACCCACAGTGCGCCACTACGTGACGAACTTTCTGGGCAGGTATGAATTCCAGATGGACGAGAAGGGGCGGGTCAGTCTGCCCTCGGCGTTTCGTCGAGAGGCCGACGGTGACCGCTTCGTATTACTCCAGTGGAGACCGCCTGCCCTCACACTCTTTCCGGTGGAATCCTGGGTTGCAGCCCAGGAGCGTCTCTTGGCGTTCCGGAGAAATCAGCCCGAGGCGTGGGGGGACGTGCTGGCCATTACCTCCAGCGCGGTCGAGGTCTCACCTGATAAGCAGGGCCGGATTCTCGTCCCCGCCTGGCTACAGGAGGCGGCTGGACTCGATGGGAGGGTCCTACTCCTGGGAAACATCGATCGGGTGGAGTTATGGGATCCCGATGAGTTCGAGAGAGTGGCGCGTACCGGTTCCGGCGAGTTCAAGAAATTCTCCAACCAAATCTTCGGGTGATCCGTGTCCTTACGTCTTCCAGCGGCTGAGACTCCTGTGAGCGAGTGGACGGAGCCGCCGGTCGTTTTTCACGACCCCGTTCTGGCGCGAGAGGTGGTGGAGTTCATCGCTCCGTCCGGTGACGGCATCTATCTGGATGGTACGGTGGGAGGAGGAGGGCATACCGCCATCCTATTGGAGGAGTGTTCGCGCTGCAGAATCATCGCGGTGGACCGTGACCCGGATGCCTTGAAGGCCGCGAAGGCCATCCTGGCTCCGTTGCGGACCCGAGTCCGATTCATCCAGGCTCGATTCGACGAAGCGCTGCACTCCCTCGATCTGCCGGAGCCCCTGGCGGGAGTCCTCCTGGATCTGGGCGTGAGCTCTCATCAACTCGACTCGGACAGGCGGGGCTTCGCTTTCAGGGCCGGTGTGGAGTTGGACATGCGCATGGATGTCACGCAAGCGGACACACCCAGCGCGGCCCAAATCCTGAACTCCGAGCCGGAGAAGGATTTGGCTCGGATCTTCCATGAATACGGGGAGGAACCCCGGTCCCGGCGGCTTGCACGGGCCGTCGTCGAGCGTAGGGCCGCGACGCCCTTCCGGACGAGTGACGACTTGGTCGCTGTCCTCTACAGGACGCTGGGCAGGGCCCCGAGGGCCAAGGAAAAAGCGCGGATTTTCCAGGCCATGAGAATCGCGGTAAACGAAGAACTCACGTGCCTGGAACGTGGCCTCGCGGAATTTCGCGAGGCGATGGCGCCGAATGCTCGAATTGTGGTGATCTCGTATCACTCGCTCGAGGATCGGCTGGTCAAGAACGCCTTCCGCGATTGGAGCCGCTCCTGTGTCTGCCCGCCCGGGATGCCGGTGTGCACCTGCCGGGGTGAGCCACTGGGGAGCGTGCTGACCCGAAAGGCCGTACGGCCCGGGGAACTCGAGGTGCGCCGAAACCCCCGCGCCCGTAGCGCCCGGCTTCGGGCTTGGAGTAAGGCATGAGGCGCGCCCGGTCTCGCCGCTCTCGTTCGGGCCGCTCCTGGGCCACGCCGAGCCTGCTTGCGCTGGGCTTTGCCGGTCTTCTCTCCGCTTTGAGCCTCGTGACTTGGCGTCAGAGCCGCGCCTTCGAGGCGCTGGCGGACCTCGACGGAGTCCAACGGTCGCTTTCGCTCGCTGAATCAGAACGGGCGGAGCTCCTTCGACGGATTCAAGGCTTGGACAGCCGGACTCGGATCTCGTCGGTGGCCCAGGAACACCTCGGCATGCACCGTCCGGAGGCCTCCGAGATGGTTCTGCTTTCGGGAGGTGGGCGATGAGACGCCGAAAGCGTGTGATGGAGACCAGGGTGAAGGTGCGTCGCAGGGTGCTTCTCGCGTTCTGGTTGATGAGTGGAGGCCTGATCGTCGCCAGAGCCAGCCAGATCCAGGTGGCCCAGGGCCCCCTATGGAGGGGGCAGGCGGAACGCCAGCACCGCACCAGTGTGCAGATCGCCGCGGTTCGGGGATCGGTGCTCGACCGCTCGGAGGTCGAGTTGGCCACCAGCCGCGAGACCTTCAGGGTGAGCGTCGCGCCGAGAGAGATCCGAGACGTTGAGGCGGTGACACGCCTCTTGGTCGAAACACTGGGGCTGGATGAACGGGTCGTACGTGGGGCTACGACGTCGTCGAGACCCTGGCGGGTCCTCCCGAGCACCTTTCCGCCCTCCGTGCGCGAAGCGCTCGACAGCCTTCGTGGTGTGTACCTCGAGCGTGAGCACCGCCGGTTCTATCCCCAGGGTGACCTGGCCAGGGGTCTGCTCGGCGCCGTGCGCGACGGTAAGGTGTCCGGGGGTGTCGAGCAGGCGTACGACGAGGTCCTCCGGGGAACCGTGGGCCAGGCTGTCCTCGCGAGAGACCCGACCGGTAAGCCGATCCCGGGCGAGAGCGTGGTCGTGCAGGGACCACGGGAGGGTGGCCAGGTCGTCCTGACCCTGGATGTGGACTTGCAGGAGATTGGGCAGCAGGCGCTGACGGAGGCCATTCGGGAGACCGAGGCGCGAGGTGGAGACCTCCTCATCACGGATCCGCGCACCGGAGATGTTCTCGCGATGGTGTCCATTCGCGATGGGGCCACGAGCGGCTTATCGGCGATCAACACTCCCTATGAGCCTGGCTCCACACTCAAGCCGCTCACGGTGGCCGGACTCCTACAGAACGGGCTGGCGTCACTCGACGACGTGGTCGATACGGAGTCCGGCTCGTGGACCGTGGCGGGCCGGACGATCCGGGACGTGAGCAGCGAGCACGGTCGCATGACGTTGGCGCGGGCGCTTCAGATTTCCTCGAGCGTGGGTGTGGCGAAAGCGGCGCAGGCTATGAGTCCTGCGGTCCAGTACCAGAACCTCCGCGATTTCGGGCTCGGGGCGCCCACCGGGATCGGCCTTCCCGGCGAGGTGAGAGGCACGCTGCGGCGCCCAGAGCGTTGGAGCGGCCAGTCCTCAGCGTCTCTTGCGATCGGATATGAAGTTTCTGTTACGCCCCTTCAGATGGCCATGGCCTATGGGGCCCTGGCGAATGGCGGCCGGCTCATGGAGCCCCGGCTCGTAAGGGAGCTCCGGGACTCGAACGGCAAGGTGACCGCCCGCTTCCCGTCCCGCGTGGTGCGGAGGGCGGTCTCGCCACGTGTGGCGGGCGCGGTCTCCGATGTGCTCGTCGACGCGGTTGAGGGCGGAACGGGGACGCGTGCCCGCCTCGGCACCTTCAAGGTGGCGGGCAAGAGCGGCACGACGCGAGCCTGGTTGGACGGGGCCTATCACACCGGGGATTACTACGCTTCGTTCGTGGGATTTTTCCCGGCCGAGGACCCGCAGCTCGTGGTCATGGTCAAGTTGGACCGTCCGCAGGGGGCGTACTACGGCGGGTCCGCTGCGGCTCCTGTAACTCGGGCAACGATGGAAGCCGTGTTGGCCGCTCAGAAGACACCCATCGATCGTCGGGCTCTCGTGCAAGTTGCACGGGCTGAAAGGCTCGACGTTCCCTCACGGGAGGGCCGTGGCGGTGAGACACCCCTCGTGACGCGGTTCGCGGAGCTCCGGCTGACTGGGTATCCAGGGTCGGCTGCGACTCGGGAGTCGAGCGTGTCGCGCTGGCGTGAATCCATGCAGCTCGAGGATCGGGCCATCGTTCGCGTTCCCGATGTCCTGGGACTCCCCGCTCGGGCGGCGGCCCGGCGCATTCACCAGGCGGGGCTTCGGGTTGAATGGGATGGATCGGGCGTGGCGAGGTACATGGTGCCCCCGGCCGGCTCGCTCTTGACGCCGGGTGACACAGTGCGGTTGGCGTCGGTGGGAAGGAGCGGCGATGACTAGGCCATCGGCTGCTCTTCAGGTGGTCACTGCCGCCCTCGGGGCGGCTGGCCTGATCGAAACGATCCACGGTTCGAATGACGTGGAAATAACTGGCGTGACGCAGGACTCGCGTACGGTGCAGCCCGGCAACCTTTTTCTGGCGTGGAGCGGATCTGCCTGGGACGCCCATGGCTTCGTGGCTCAAGCGGCCGAGATGGGTGCGGCTGCGGCCGTGGTGGAGCGGTACGTTCCCGAGGCCGGGATTCCGCAAGTACAGGTGTCGGACGGCCGCTTGGCCGCCGCCTTGGCCGCGGACGTGGTCCTCGGCTCCCCGTGGGCCGGCTTGTTCACGGTCGGCGTGACCGGCACGAACGGCAAAACGACCACGGCATCTCTCACCCAGCATCTCCTTGGCTCCCGGGGTGCTTCGGCGGCGGTGGGCACGCTTGGGCTCGTCCAACCCGACGGCTCGGTGAGGGAAGGGACCGAAGGGCTCACGACGCCGGGCCCCGTTGCGATCTCCACTTGGTTGGCTGATCTGGCTGCTGAGGGCATTGGTTCGGTAACCGTGGAGGCGTCCTCTCACGCGCTCGAGCAGAAACGCCTCGACGGGGTGCGTTTCGACGCGGTGGTCTTCACCAATTTCTCCCAGGACCACCTCGATTATCACAGCGACATGGCGGCGTATTTCAGGGCCAAGGCCCACCTTCTCGATCTGATGAAGGAGGAAGGGTGCGTGGTCGTCAACGCCGACGACGCGCACTGGAAGGATCTTCCCGTCCAAGGGCGCCGCACTGTCACCTACGGCATCGATGAACCGGCCGACCTTCGTGCGGAGGAGATCGAGCCGGGTTCGTCCGGAACCAGGTTCCGCATGGGAAGCACAGCGGGCGAAGTCGATATCGAACTTCCCCTCATAGGCCGCTTCAATGTTGAAAATTGTCTGGCGGCGGCGGGTGTGGGCGCGATCGCCGGTATGTCCCTCGAGGCCGTGGCGGACCGTCTCGCCAGCGTACCGCAGATTCCCGGCCGACTCGAGGTGGTTGCCCGGAAGCCGTTTACGGTCGTGATCGACTTCGCGCACACGCCCGACGCGCTTCGCCACGTCCTCACGACCATGCGCCCGCTCACGGCAGGGCGTTTGATCGTTGTTTTCGGCGCGGGTGGCGACCGGGAGCGAGGCAAACGGCCCGAAATGGCTCGGGCAGTCGCCCAAGGTGCGGATCTGGTCGTGATCACATCCGACAATCCCCGGACGGAAGATCCGGAGTCCATCATCGATGACATCGTACCGGGAATGAATGGCTCCGCCTTCGAGCGCTTGGCGGACCGTCGTGAGGCGATCGGCTACGCGCTCACGCAGGCCCGCTCGGAGGACCTCGTGCTGCTCGCGGGCAAGGGACACGAACGATATCAGGTCATCGGCACCGAGCCCCATGCGTTCGACGAGAGGCTGATCGTCGAGGAGCACCTCGGCCGGATGGGAGGCGTGGCGTGACCCCTCCCTTCGTATGGACGGACGATCACGTGAGAACCGCATTGCGTGTCGCACCTCAGGAGGACTGCAGCCTCATCTTCACCGGCATCTCCACGGACAGTCGCACGACTCGAGAGGGGAACCTGTTCGTTGCTCTGTGCGGAGACAACTTCGACGGGCACGACTATGTGTCCGATGCCCTCGGCCGCGGAGCACGGGGGGCTGTCGTGGCACGACCCGTCGAGGCGGATGGCGCCTGCGTCTATCCCGTGGAAGACACCCTGCTGGCGCTCGGACAACTCGCCTTATATCGCCGGAGCCGCCTCGACGCTGTCGTGGTGGGCATCACCGGGTCCTCAGGAAAGACCGCAACCAAGGACATGACCCGGGCAGCGATCGAGGGATCGCGCCGGGTCCACGCGACACCCGAAAACCTGAACAATCGTATCGGCCTGCCTTTGACGCTGCTCGACGCTCCCGACGATGCGGAGGTGGTCGTGCTCGAAATGGGTACGAACGAGCCGGGGGAGATCGCTGCTCTCACGCGAATCGCTGAACCCAAGATCGGTATCGTGACGACCGTCTCCGAGACCCACATCGAGAAGCTGGAGTCCCTCGAGGGCGTGCTCGACGAGAAGCTGGACCTCCTGCGGGGACTCCCGGACGACGGCAAGGCGGTTGTGGGCGATGAGCCGGCCATCCTCTCTGAAGAGGCCGGCCGCATCCGCCGTGACCTCTTGGTCGTGGGCCTCGGTACGGGCGCGGATGCGGAGTATCGCCCGGGCGAGTCCTCGATGGACGAGCAGGGGTGCTGGAGTTTCGTCTGGCGAGGGGAGCCCGTGCACCTGCGGGCTCCGGGACGCCATTCGGTCCAGAACGCACTCATCGCCCTGACCGTAGCCGAACTGGTGGACGTCCCTGCCCCCGAGGCCACTAGCGGGGTCGGCCGGGTCGAAGCCGGTTCCATGCGCGGAGAGATGAGGCGGATCGGAGGGCTCACGCTGATCCTCGACTGCTACAACGCGAATCCGCAGAGTTTGCGGGCTGCGCTTGATCTGCTCGGCGACATCGAGCCCAGCCGGCCCAAGGTGGCGGTCCTCGGCAGCATGCTCGAGCTGGGGGCCCGTAGTGCGGAACTACACACGGTCCTTTTGGACGAAGCATCCACGATCGGGTTGGACCTTGTCGTCGCCACGGGCGAGTTCGCCCGGGCCGCCGCGGACGCCCCGTCGGCAGAGTCGCGAGGGGCCGCGTCGACGATCCTTTCCGTGATCGACCCGCTTGAAGCCTACAAGGAGCTCCGCGGAAAACTCGCTGGCGACGAGGTCTTGCTGATGAAAGCGTCGCGCGGCGTGGCATTGGAGCGGCTGATTCCCCTGTTCGAGAGCGACTTCGGCGAATCTGCGGCGGGCGGGGGGGTCGAGGCCTGATGCTCTATCACCTGCTTCCGCCTCTCGCCGACGTCCATATCTTTTTCAACCTCTTCCGCTTCATCACCTTCCGGGCCGCTGGCGCGCTCGTCACGTCGCTCGTGCTCGCCTTCGTACTGGGGCCGATGACCATCCGAGGCCTCAGGCGATTCGGCATCGGCCAAGTGGTTCGTGAGGAGGGGCCGGCGACCCATCTTCCCAAGGCCGGGACGCCGACCATGGGCGGGGCCCTGATCGTCATGTCGGCAAGCATTTCAACGCTGTTGTGGGCCGAATTGACCAACTGGTATACGGTGCTGGCGCTGCTGAGCCTCGTGGCGATGGGCGCCCTCGGATTCATGGACGACTACCTCAAGGTCGTTCAGAGACGGACGGCGGGCCTGATCGCCCGCTACAAGATGTTGGGCCAGTGGACGTTCGGACTCGGCATGGGGCTGTTCTTGCTCCTCAATCCGATCTCGCCTGTGCCCCCGAACCACACCATGGTGCCGTTCTTCTCCGACGTCGCATTGGTCTTCCAGCCGTGGCTTTACGTGCTGTTCGTCGGGTTCGTCATCTCGGGCGCCGCGAACGCGGTGAACCTCACAGATGGACTCGACGGCCTGGCCGCCGGCCTTGTCGCGATCGCCGCGTCCACGTTCGCAGTCTTCGCGTATCTGCTGGGCCGCGTGGACAGCTCCGCGTACCTGGGGCTGTTCTACCTGCCCGGCGCGGGGGAGTTGTCCGTGCTTGCGCTCGGCCTGGCGGGTGGCTGCCTCGGTTTCCTCTGGTTCAACACGCATCCCGCAGAGGTCTTCATGGGCGACACGGGTTCGCTCGCTCTGGGAGGCGCCATCGGGGTCATGGCCATTCTGCTCAAGGCGGAGTTTCTCCTGGCGATCGTGGGCGGTGTCTTCGTCCTGGAGGTGCTCTCGGTGGTCCTCCAGGTCGGATACTTCCGCTACACGGCCGCGAAGCACGGCTCCGGTCGAAGACTCTTCAGAATGGCCCCGATCCACCACCACTTCGAGCAGTTGGGATGGCCGGAGAGCAAGGTCGTCGTCCGTTTTTGGATCATGGGAATCCTGTGCGCGATGTTCGCGTTCAGCGCGCTCAAGATCCGGTGAGGAACGAGCGCTTTGAACACGCTGGAAGGCGAAAAGGTTGCCGTCGTCGGATTAGCCGCATCCGGATGGGCTGCGGCTTGGTTGGCACTTGAAAAGGGAGGTGAGGTCCATGTCTCGGATCTGCGCACTGACACCGCAACTCATGCTCGTGGAGCCGAGCTCCGCGGACGTGGAGCCGAGGTCGAGCTGGGAAAGCACCCGGTCGATCGCATCGCAGGCGCCGGCACGGTCGTTGTCAGCCCCGGCATTCGCCCGGACGCTCCGGTGCTCAACGAGCTCGGCGAACGGGGCGTACGTTGGATCTCAGAACCTGAGTTCGCCTTTCGGTTCTTCGATGGTCCACTGATCGCTGTGACAGGAACGAACGGCAAGACCACCACGGCGGCCTTGGTGGCACACCTGCTCGAAGAGGATGGGCTGGATGTGGCTCTGGGCGGGAACATCGGCGCCGCCTTCGGCCCTCCCGCCTCCGAGCTCGCCCTCCGGGAGCAAAGCCCGGCGTGGTACGTCCTGGAGATGAGCTCGTTCCAGTTGGGTGCGATAGATCGGTTCAAACCCGATATCGGGGTGATGACCAATCTGGCTCCGGATCATCTCGACTGGTATCCGTCCGTGGAATCCTACTACGCCGATAAGGCCAACCTCTTCCGCAATGCCGACGACGACAGCCGGTGGGTCTTGAACAGAGACGACCCGGCCGTCGCTGCTCTGGCGGAGGGCGTTCCCGGCCGTCGCTTCTTTTTCAGCCGGACGAGCGGCGGCCGTCCGGGCGCCTACCTCGACCGTAACATGCTGACACTGGACGTATCCGGGGAAGTGGAGGCCTTGGGTCACGTCGAGGACATCGCTCTTCTGGGGGCGCACAATGTGGAAAACGCTCTCGCCGCAGCGACCACGGCTCGGCTGGGTGGCGGCTCCCCGGGATCCATTCGACGGGGTTTGGCCACGGCCAAGGCCCTTCCTCATCGCACCGAGAAGGTGGTCGAAGCGAAGGGTGTCCGGTGGGTGAACGATTCGAAGGCAACGAACGTGGCCGCAGCTCGGTCCGCCATTGGCAGCCTCAAGGGGGCGCTGCTCGTCCTGCTCGGTGGCAAGGACAAGGGCGAGGACTTCTCGAGGCTGGTAGCCGCGCTCTCGGAGGCTGACGCCCGCGTGCTGACCTTCGGCCAGGCAGGGCCGCGCATTTTCCAAGCTCTGGACGGTCATGTGCCGGTGGAGTTGCTACCGGGGGGCTTCGACGAGGTCATGGAGGCTGCAGCCCAACGTGCGGCCCCGGGGACCACGGTCCTGTTATCACCGGCATGCTCCAGCTTTGACATGTTCGAGAGCTACGAGGAGCGCGGTGCCCGCTTTGCGGCGTTGGCCAAGGCCATATCAGAGGCTGCCGAGCGCTGATGAGCCGCGCCGTGGACCTCGCTCCGTCCGGGCCGCTGGCCCTTCCCATCACGGGCATCGGGAGAGGGTGGGAGCCCGCCGCGATCATGACGCTCACGCTCATCCTCCTATCTCTCGGTTTGGTGACGCTTTATTCCGCCAGCGCCTTCCTCGCGCAACGGCAAGCCTTGCCGGATTACTACTACGTCCTCCGGCAGGCAACCGGCGTGGCGGTTGGTTTGGTGATTCTCGGCGTCTGTGCAAGGATTCCGCATGACCTTTGGCGGCGACTCGCATGGCCGATGGTCGTCGTTGCGTGGCTCCTTCTCATGATCGTGGTTGCGCCGGGGACCGAGTCCATCGCGCCCTCGATCAACGGGGCACGCCGGTGGCTGCGCATCGGCCCAACCCTTCAGCCCTCGGAGTTGGCCAAGGTCGCCGTCGTCGTCTGGACGGCAACGGTAGCGATTCGTAAGCAAGAGGAGTTCTCGAGCCTGCGGCGAGGCCTCGCGCCGTTCCTCTTGGTGTGGGCCGCGCTGATCGTGCCGATCGGGCTCGAGCCTGATCTGTCAACCGCGTTGCTCGTGGGGGTGATGGGGTGCCTGGTCGTTTACGTGGCGGGTGCTCGACTGACCCACTTCCTCTTCCTAGGTCTACTCGCCGCTCCAGTTCTGTACACCCAGTTGGACGTCGCCTTCCGGGCTCGCCGCATGGTGTCGTTCCTCGACCCTTTGGCGGATCCGGCGGGCGCTGGCTTTCAGGTCCACCAGTCGCTTGTCGCTTTCGGCTCGGGGGGCGTCGCTGGCGTGGGGTTCGGACAGGGCCGGCAGAAGCTCGGCTTTCTTCCGGAGGCCCACAACGATTTTATCTTCGCGATGATCGGGGAGGAGTGGGGGCTGGTTGGCGTCACGATGACGGTAGTGCTTTACATGCTCCTGATCCTGATCGGCTTTCGAGTCGCATCGCGTGCTCCCGACCTCTTTGGGCAGCTGCTGGCGGTTGGGCTGACCAGCATGATTGCCATGCACGCGATTCTCCACATGGCTGTGGGACTGGGTTTGGTGCCGGCCACGGGCTTGGCGCTACCCCTTATCTCTTACGGACGCTCGAATCTGCTGGTCACGCTGGCGTCCCTCGGGATTCTCATGAGCATCTCCCGGGCGAGCCAGAGGCCCCTTCCCGTGGGAAGGAGGGCCCGTGCATGAGGGTCCAGTCGTGGTCTTCGCCGGAGGCGGCACCGGGGGCCACCTCTACCCGGCGCTGGCACTCGCGGACGAACTCGTGCGGCAACGTCCGGACGTGCGGCCGTTTTTCCTCGGTGCACGTGGAGGAATCGAGGCTCGGGTGCTCCCTGGGCGGGGGCTGGAGCATCGGCTTCTCCCGGTGCGAGGGATCGCACGAGGGGAGTGGTGGTCGAATCTCGGGGTACCCTTGGCCCTCGCGTCCTCGCTTGCGACCACGCTCGGAGTCCAACGCCACATCCGGCCGGAGTTGGTCGTGGTGACGGGCGGGTACGCTGGGGCGCCCTCGGGGTTGGTGGCGACCCTCATGGGAACACCACTGGTGCTCCAGGAGCAGAATGCGTGGCCCGGAGTCACCACTCGCCTCTTGTCGCGGTGGGCAACGCAGATACACCTCGCGTTTCCCGAAGCGATGGCGGAGTTGCCCTCCCGGGCTCGGAAGGTGGCGCGGGTCTCAGGATGTCCGATCCAAGCCCTCCCCGACAACCCGCCCGAACGCCGCGAGGCTCTTGCCGGAATGGGGCTCGACCCACAGCGGAGGCTCCTGCTGTTGATCGGTGGAAGCCAAGGATCCCTGGCGCTGAATGAGCTGATGCTCCAAGCCGTCCGGCTCGGAGCCGTCCGGTCCGAGGCCGCCGGGAACCTTGCGCCTCTGGATGAGTGGCAGCTCCTCTGGATGACGGGGCCGGCGCACCATTCGTCTATCGTCGAGGAGCTTGCCGCTAGCGGGGACCCGCCCTGGATCCGAGCAGTTCCCTACATCGAGGACGTGCCGAGGGTCCTGGGGGTCACGGATCTGGCGGTGTCGCGGGCAGGCGCTATGACGACGGCGGAGATCTTGGCGTGGGGAGTGCCGGCCATCCTGGTACCGCTCCCCACCGCTGCCGCGAACCACCAGGAGCTGAACGCTCGCGCCCTGGAGGAGGCAGGGGCCGCCGTACATCTGGAGCAGGAGGGACTGACGGCGGAGGGGCTGTGGAGGACCATCACCCGCTTGGCAGAGGACCCCCAGATGCTCGCCACGATGAGTCAGCGCGCGCGGGAGCGCAGCCGGCCCGACGCCACCTCCCTCATCGTCGGCGAGATCGTGTGCCTTCTCTCGGATCCTGGACAGGGAGGTGCCCGATGATCGCCCTCGATCCGGGTTCGAGCTCGGTGGGGGAGCGGGATCTGCGCCGGCTCTCGACCCAGGGACCGGTGCATTTCATGGGGGTAGCGGGCGCCGGCATGTGCGCGCTGGCCGAGCTCTTTGCGGAGAGCGGAGGAACCGTGTCGGGGTGTGACCTACGGCCGGGATCCAGCACGGATAGGCTCCGCACCATGGACGTGCAGATACACGAGGGGCATGAGGCGAGCCACGTAGAGGGGGCGGCCGCCCTCGTGGTCAGCGCCGCGGTCCCGAAGGACCACCCCGAGGTCCAGGAGGCGCTCGAACAGGGAATTCCAGTCTTCAAGCGAGCCGAGGCCCTGGGCCAGTGGGTCAATCAGGGCCGGGTGCTGGCGGTGGCCGGCACGCACGGGAAGACGTCCACCACCGCGATGGCGACGGAGATTCTCGTGGCGGCAGGGATGGATCCGACCGGCTTCGTGGGCGGCCGTGTGCCCGCTTGGGGCGGTAACCTGCGTAGCGGTGGCGGCGATCTCTATGTCGTCGAGGCGGACGAATACGACCGATCGTTCCTGGAGCTGAGGCCCGCGGTGGCCGTGGTGACCAACCTCGAAGCGGATCACCTCGATACCTATGGTGCCCTGGAAGGTGTCGTAAACGCTTTTCAGGAGTTCCTCGATGGGCTCCTGCCGGATGGCTACGCTGTCATCTGCGCGGATGATCATGGGGCGAGCGGACTCGTCACGGGCCTCACGTCTGGGGTGCGTACATATGGCTTGGAGACGGGCGCGCAGATACGTGCAGTCGACGTCGAGGCGAGCCCCGCCGGCATGGACTTCCGGGTGATCGAAGAGGGCGTCGACCGAGGGACCTTCCGACTTTCTGTGCCCGGCGTTCACAACCTGCAGAACGCGCTGGGCGCCGCGGTTGCGGCGCGCTGTTTCGGCGTGGACTGGGACACCGTCCGCGAGGGGCTCGCGGCGTATCAGGGAGTCGAGAGGAGATTCGACACGGTTGGGTTGGAGCGGGGGATCCTGGTCGTGGACGACTATGCACATCACCCCTCGGAGATCCAGGCTACTCTGGCGGCCGCGCGGGGAGCCCACCCGGACCGGCGGATCGTGGCCGTGTTTCAACCGCACCTCTTCACGCGGACACGGGATTTTGCCGAGGAATTCGGGCAGGCGCTTGCCGAAGCCGACTCGATCTGGGTCACCGACGTGTTCCCGGCTCGGGAGGATCCCATCGAGGGCGTAACGGGTGAGATGGTTGCGCTAGCAGCGCGGCGTGCGGGCGCTGACGTACGCTATCACGCCGACGTGAGCTCGATGGCGGAAACCGTCGTGACGGAGCTCGCCTCGGGTGACCTCCTCCTGACCATGGGCGCAGGGTCCATCGACCGCGTGGCGCATGAGGTCATGGAACGCCTCGAGGAGACCTCTCATGCGTAACTTGGTCCGGACCACCGTGTGGGGATTGGTCGCGGGAGGCGTGGCGTTGGCCGCCGATTGGCTTCCGGACGCGCTCGCCGAGCTCGACTTCTTTCGGGCCCGCGAATACAGGGTCGCCGGGGCTCGTCTCCTACAGGAACAAGAGGTTCTGGCCGCAGCGGCCATTTCACCGTTCGTGAGCGTGTTCGACGATTTTACGTCGATAGAGATGCGTCTCGAGCTGCACCCACTGATTCGGCGCGCCCGTGTGATTGCCGAGCTCCCGAGGACCTTGGTGGTCACGATCGACGAGCGGATTCCGGTCGGATTCGTGGCGGGCCCGGTACTCGAACCGGTGGACCGGGATGGCCAGGTACTCCCGCTGGACCCAGTCCAACACCGGCTGGATCTCCCCCTCCTGATCAGGGCCGGAGGAGGGGCCGCTCTCTCGCCTTCCCAGGTGCGGGTCCTGGCGATGGAGGTCAACCGTCTGGCGGCGGATGACCCCACGTTCCTGGCTGCGGTCTCGGAGATGGCCATCGACGATCGCGGCGACGCGACCGCTTTGCTGAGCGGAGACCTTCTTCTTCGATTCCGCCCGCCCCTCTCGCATCGGCAGCTGCGTGACGGTCTCACCGTGCTGGAAGATGCCGTTCTACGCCACCCCGATCAGACAGCATCCGTCCTCGATCTTCGGTTCGAAGATCAGGTCGTCGTTGGTTATGCCGAGCAACGCGCTCGAGCGGTTGGTCAACGGAGGGATCAGTAAATGCACTCGACCCTGATCGCCGGCGTCGACCTCGGCACGACCAACACCTGCGGGGTGATCGCGGAGGTCCACGACGATCCGTTCCTGCGAAGAAACCTCAAGATTCTCGGCGTCGGGCAGGCCCGGAGCATGGGGATGCGACAGATCGTGACGCATATCGAGGAGGCCACCGAATCCGTGAAGGTGGCCATGGAAGAGGCCGAACTCATGGCTGGTGCGAAGGTGGACCGGGTGTATGTGGGAATCAGCGGCGAGCATGTTCGGGCGGCCACGTCTCTGGGCGTCGTCGCCGTAATCGACGACGAGATTTCCTCCTTCGATCTCCAACGCGTTCACGAGGTGGCCCGCGCCGTCGCCCATCCGCCCGATCGTGAACTCCTGCACGCCATCCCCCAGGACTACATCGTGGATCACCATGCCGGGATCAAGGACCCGCTCGGGATGGCGGGCACGAGGCTCGAGGCGGAGCTCTATCTCGTGACCGGATCCGCCGCCGCCGCCGACAGCATCAGGAAGGCGGTCCAGCGGGCGGGTTACCGAGTTCAGGAGTTGGTTCTCGAATCCCTCGCGGCCGCCCGTTCGGTCCTTACAGAGGACGAGAAGGAAGTGGGCGTCGCTATGGTCGAGATCGGCGCCTGTACGACCAACGTTGCGGCCTATTGCAACGGGGAGCTCCGACATATCGCGGTCCTCCTCTTCGGAGGGGCCACGGTCACGAACGATCTCGTGAGGGGCCTGTCCGTTCCGTTTGCCGAGGCCAAACGGGCGAAGGAGCACTTCGGTGCGGCGTTCGCCCAACTCGTGGATCCCCGTGAGACGGTGGAACTACCGGGACCTGGTCCGGGCCAGAAGCGCCACGTCGCTCGGGAGCTGATTGCCCACGTGGTCGAGCAGCGTCTCGACGAGATGTTCGGTCTCGTGCACGCCGAGCTTGAGCGCGAGGGCCTCCTGAACAAACTCGGAGCGGGCGTCGTGCTCACCGGCGGGGCGTCAACGCTGTATGGAACCGTGGAGTTGGCCCAGCACGTGTTCGCCGCCCCGGTACGCAGCGGCGTGCCGGGCGAGGGCTTGGCGGGTCTGGCCGACTCCGTGGGAAGGCCGAAGTTCGCCACGGCTGCGGGACTCGCGCTTTATGGCGCCGACCGGTACGAGGAAACCGGGGACGGCGCCTCAACACTCACTTCCGGCCTTGTGTCCAAGGTCGGTTCCTGGCTGAAGGAATTTTTCTAGTGCTCCGACGAACCAACGACTCGGGACATCCACTGTGAATCCAGTCGAACCACCCATCCATGGGAGCCAACTGATGATGATTTTCGAATTCGAAGACACTCCGATCCAAACGGCACGGATGAAGGTGGTCGGGGTTGGAGGAGCCGGCGGAAACGCGGTCAACCGAATGGTGGACGAGGATCTGGAGGGCGTCGAGTTCATCACCATGAATACGGACGCCCAGGCGCTGAAGGGCTCGCGTGCGCAGGTCACGCTCCAGATCGGCAAGAAACTAACACGCGGGCTGGGTGCGGGCGCGCGGCCGGAGGTCGGTCGGCAAGCGGTGGCCGAGAGCCAGGACGAGGTCCGCATGGTGCTGGAGGGGGCCGACCTGGTCTTCATCACCGCCGGAATGGGTGGCGGAACCGGCACCGGGGCCGCACCCATCATCGGGGAGATCGCTCGCGAGATGGGTGCCCTCACCATCGGCATCGTCACGAAGCCCTTCTCATTCGAGGGTAAGAAAAGGGAACGGCAGTCCGAGCAGGGCCTCGCGGAGCTTCGCAGGACTGTCGATACGATGATTGTGGTACCGAACGATCGCCTCTTGTCCGTGGTGCCGCGGGGGACCTCCTTTCGGAACGCCCTGAAGAAGGCCGACGAGGTGCTCCTGAACGCGACACAGGGAATCAGCGATCTGATACGGGTTTCAGGCGAGGTGAACGTCGACTTTGCGGACGTTCGAACGGTCATGGCTTGCCGTGGGCCGGCCCTCATGGGTTCCGGTTTCGGAGAGGGAGACAACCGGGCACAGGAGGCCGCTCAAGAGGCTGTTTCTTCACCGCTGCTGGACGACGTATCGATCCATGGAGCCCAGGGCGTGCTGATCAACATCACGGGGGGTATGGATCTCGCCATTGACGAAGTACACCAGATATCAACTATTATTCAAGAAGAGGCCGGAGATGAGGCGGAGATCATTTTTGGCGCGGTCCATGATCCGGAGCTGGAAGGACAGATTCGGGTCACGGTGATCGCGACCGGCTTCGACGACATGATTCGGCCGAACTTCGGAGGGCAAACCCGGTCCCCGTTGCCTCATCGTCAAGTTCAGCCGCACCCGCAGGTGGCGGCGGTCGGTGGAGGATCGGCGAGTGTGGTTCCGCTTCCTCGACCGCCGGAGCGGGTTGTGACGCGGGAACAGATCGGCGAGCTGGACGTTCCGACGTTCATCCGCCGGCAGATGGACTGATACACTAACGCTTGTTGAAGGAGGCGGGGTGAACTCGGGCTCCAAGATATTGGGATTGATCGGTGTTCTCGCGGTGATGGCCTCAAGCCTGGCGTTCGTTCTGTTCACGGGGAAAGAGGTGCCCACGGTGGGCCTTGTGGCCCCTGTGTTCGCGGCCGCGGCGGAGCGGGTGGAGCTTCGAGCGCTGAAGCGGGACGAGACGCTCGGCGACCTCCTGGCGGGCGTGCTGGACACGAACGATCAATACGGCTTGGTCCTGGCGTTGAGGGAGCGCGCCAACCCTCGCCGCCTGCGGCCCGGTACCGAAGTAACATTCCGCTGGCTCACGGCTGCGCCCGCCGAGTTGCGGGCCGTCGATATCACCGTCGACCCGGATCTGACCGTTCGTATGACGCCGTCCCCAGTCGGCTGGACCTCGAGCGTGATGACTACGCCGGTGGTGATGGATACCGTGTGGGCGTCCGGCGAGATTCAGTCGTCACTTTGGGCTGCCGTCGTCGGGAGCGAGGGCCTGGAAAGGGTGGATTCCCGGGACCAGTATGAGTTCTTCCTGGATCTCCAAAATATCTTCCAGTGGCAGGTGGACTTCGTCCGCGACATCTGGCCGGGGGACTTCTACCGGTTCTCCTACGAACGGGCGGTTCGCCCGGACGGGACCATGCGCGTCGGGCACGTGCTCTCCGCGGAGTTGGTGAACCGTGGGAGCGCCTATAAGGCCGCCTGGTTCGACCCTAACGGAGACGGGGCCGGCACGTATTACGACGAAAACGGGAACTCCGTTCGACTCGCGTTTCTTCGTAGCCCGATCGAACTTGGCTACCGGATGTCCAGTCGTTTCAGCAACAACCGGTTGCATCCGGTGTTGCGGACTTGGCGGGCGCATTGGGGTGTGGACTTCGCTGCGGCGACCGGGACGCCCGTGCGGACGACCGGGAACGGCGTCGTGATCGAGCGCGGCCTGCAAAGCACCTACGGCAACACGATCTTGATTCGGCATTCGAACGGATGGACCACCCGGTATGCCCACATGAATCGTTTCGCCGCCGGGGTCGGGGTCGGCAGCCGGGTGGCTCAAGGGGACCTCATTGGGTACGTCGGGATGACGGGCCTGGCTACCGGTCCCCACCTCCACTATGAGATGCGGTATAACGGCGCCCCCAAGGATCCGCTCGCCATCGATTTGCCGCCAGGCGACCCGGTTCCAGCCGAGCAGTGGGGGGTGTGGGAGGCACAGAGCCGTGCTCGCCTAGGCCTTCTCGACCGGCTTCCTCTTCCCTGGGACGTTCGGCTTGCCATGAACGTCCTCGGGGACGATGACGCGCCGGACGCAGGAGTGCGGTGACCCTTTCTTGGCTGGCCTTTGTAATTCTGGTGGCCGGCGCGGGGGGATTCGCGGCGTGGATTTACGTTCGCCGCGAGCTCCCGATCCCCGGCAGAGGGCTCCTCGGCACGATCCGCGCGTTGATCCTCGTGCTCGTGCTTCTCCTGCTCTGGGATCCGCGGCTGCCCGGTGGCCCGCGTAGCGGTACGTCCGAGGGTAGCTGGGTCCTGCTGGATGCATCCGTCAGCATGTCCGCCGGTGCGTCGGAAGGTGGCCCAAACTGGACGTTGGCGTTGGAGCGAGCCGGAGAACTCGCCGAGGCGGGCGCCCAAGTCCTGGTCTTCGGCGCAACTCCTCGGATTGTCGCCTTCGATTCTCTCGATACGTTACGTCCCGTCGCGTCTGCATCCAGACTGGCGCCTGCTCTCGCCCGGGCTGCGGAAGCCGGAGCCAGGCACGTAACGGTTCTCTCGGATCTCCGACTCGACGATCCGGTGGAAGCGGAGCTCAGTAGCGGGCGATCCCCTTTCGGCGTACAGATCGAGAGGAGTGGGGAGCCTGTCCGTAACGCGGGTGTCGCCCGCTTCGAACTTCCCTCCCGCGCCGAGTCGGGGCAGTCGCTCTCAGTCGGGATCGCTCTGTTCTCCGAGGGGACCGATCCGGGAGATACGATCCGCGTCGAGGTGTGGGAGGGCGAACGTCTCGTTGCCTCGGCTGGGGTTCTGCCCGCGGAGCCGGGTCTTCTCGCCACGGCGACCATCCGCTTGCCGGCTCCTCGGGACATAGGCTGGCTTCGGTATCGCCTGTTGGTGAGCTTGCCGGGTGACGGATTCGAAGCCGACGATGCGAAATCCGCCTACACGGAGGTCGATCCGGAGGAGGGCGGTCTGGTCCTTCTTTCCCTCCAGCCGGACTGGGAGCCTCGCTTTCTGCTCCCGGTACTCTCACAGGTAACGGGGCTCGCTGCCAGCGGATTTCTCGGAATGAGCGGAGGCCTATACCTGCGCCTGGCTTCAGGCGCCCAGGTCGGACTCCCCGTGGATGAGGACGAGGTGCGGGAGGCGCTTTCGGGGGCGGACTTCGTGGTCATTCACGGCCTCGGTGCAGAAGCGCCGGATTGGGTGAGGACGACCCTCGGTGAAGCCCCGAGGTCGATCGTCTTTCCGTCGGACCCGGCGGGAGCACTTGCCTCGGGCGTGGGCGCCCGCTCGCGTTTGGATGGAGAGTGGTATGCGACGCCGGACCTGCCTCCCTCGGCGCTCGCGGCCAGTCTATCGGGAGCAGATCTGACGGGGTTACCACCGTTGACCGATATCCTTCCCCGGCAAACACAGCGGACGGCGCCGACCCCGATTCCGCTTCAGCGGCAGGGAATTGGACCCGCGGAGGCTGCACTCGTGCTGAACGAGAACCGAGGGCGTCGTCGGGTGGTGGTTCTGGCATCGGGGTTTTGGCGATGGGCGTTCCGGGAGGGCCCGGACCGGGAGGCGTATCGTAGGTTATGGGCGGGCGTCGCGGGATGGCTGCTCGCCTCTGCACCCCAGGACGGGACCAGGGATGTACGGCCCGCGAAGCGCGTGTGGAGTTCTCATGAGTCGATGCAGTGGCGAGCCCCGGGTTCGATTGGAGAAGAGGTCGGGATCACCCTCGCCCTGGGTGACTCGGTGGTCCTTGATACCACGGTGGCGGTGGATGGCGCCGGGCAGGCGCGGACAAGGCCGCTTCCCGTGGCCGAGTACTCGTACCGGATCACGCGCCCCGGAGAGGACGGCGTCATCGGAGGTGGCCGGATCGAAAGCGAGGGCCACAGCCTAGAGCTTCTCCGCCGGCCGGTGGACATCTCTACAAGGGCGTCGGATGAAGACAACGGTCGCCCAACGAGAGGGGGGCTAGGTCCGCCGCTACGGAGCCACCCGGCTCCGTACCTTCTCATCCTCGTGCTCCTTTCCGCCGAGTGGATAGGTCGCCGGCGGGGCGGGCTACGATAGGTGGGATGAGCCGGGACTGACGATGGCCCGATTGTTCAAGCGGGGGGGCGAGAAGAAGAAGGGGCTTTGGAGGCGGGCCGTCGATCTCGCGCTGACCGATGTCCGGGTCGCCGTGGGAGGGGTCGACCACGAGTCATTGGAATCATTGGAGGAGCGCCTCCTCGCGGCTGATTTCGGCGTGGACGCCACAATGAGACTCGTCGATCATGTCGATGCGCTCGCGCGCAGGGGTAAGGTGTCCGGCGGATCGGAATTGAGGCGTGCCCTCGCGGATGAGATCGCGCGGATCCTGGAGCCGGCCAGATCCTCCTATCTTCAGCTGGCCGACACCGGCACGACCGTCTATCTGATCGTTGGCGTGAACGGCGTAGGCAAGACGACCTCAGTGGCCAAACTCGCACACCGTATCCGGGCAGAGGGGCGTAGCGTGATGATCGCTGCCGCGGACACCTTCAGGGCAGGGGCCGTCGAGCAGCTTCGGGTGTGGTCGGAGCGGGTGGGCGCGGAATTCGTGGCGGGCCAACAAGGGGGTGATCCGGCCGCCGTGGCGTTCGACGCCATCGACGCCGCCGAGGCCCGGGGGGTGGACGTCGTTCTGGTGGATACCGCGGGTCGCCTACACACACAGCGGAACCTCATGGAGGAGCTTCAGAAGGTCGATCGCGTGATTCGTCGGCGCTGTGACGGGGCTCCACACGAATGCTTGATCGTACTGGATGCGACGGTCGGCCAAAACGCCGTGGCCCAGGTGTGCTCCTTCAATGGCACGGTCGAGTTGTCTGGTATCATCCTGACCAAGTTGGATGGCACGGCGAGGGGTGGTATCGTGGTGGGTCTCCAACAGGAATTCGGGGTACCGGTCAAGCTCGTGGGGTCCGGTGAGGGGATCGACGATCTGTCCGACTTCGATCCTGATGACTTCGTAGAGGGGGTCTTCGAGGAGTGAACTTTGTCAGGCTGGACAAGCCGGTCCAGTTTCTGAAAGGGGTGGGGCCGGTTCGGGCCGAGGCGCTGGGGCGGATGGGAATCGTGACTGCCCGTGACCTCCTCTACCACGTCCCGCGACGCTACGACGACGCCTCCACGATCGAGCCGATAGAGCATCTGCAGGTCGGTACGGACGTCACGGCTATCGGTCGGGTGCGCTCGAAGGGCGTGATACCCACGCGAAAGGGCCTCCGCATCTTTCAAGCCGTCCTAGAGGACGGTTCGGGGATGATCACGTGCGCCTGGCCCGGGCAGCCGTGGCTGGAGCGGAAGCTTCAGGAGGGGGACCTCCTTCTGGTGACGGGGCCCGTGAAGTTCTTCCACGGGAGGCAGCTTCAGCCCCGGGAATTCACCGTGTTGGCTCGCGCTTCGGACGACGCTCCGGCGCAAGTCGCCGAGGGGCACGTTTTTTCTACGTATCCGGCGAGCGAGGAGGTCCCGCAGTGGGTCCTGCGGGGGCTGTTCGAGAAGAATCTCGACGTGCTCCTGACAGACGTGGCCGGGGAGGAATATCTTCCCGGCAAGGAGCGGAGCAAACTTTCGTTGCCGGGTCTTGGGGATGCGCTTGCGGCGCTGCACCGGCCATCCTCGTTGAGCGCCGTCGAGGCCGCCCGGCGCCGCCTCGCCTTCGACGAGTTGTTCTTCCTCCAGCTTGTCCAGGCTCAGGTCCGTTACCGTGAAACCGCACAGAAGCCCGGACTCGTGTTCGAGCGAACCAACGAGCTCATCCGGCCGTTGCACGAGGCGTTGCCCTTTGAGCTGACGGGGGCACAGGCCCGGGTCCTCCGCGAGATCTACGCTGACATGGGGTCGACCCGGAGGATGAACCGTCTCCTGCAAGGGGATGTTGGGTCAGGGAAGACGATCGTTGCCCTCTTCGCGATGCTCCTGGCCGCGGAGAGTGGGCGCCAAGCGGTCCTCATGGCGCCGACCGAGCTGCTCGCGGAGCAACACTTCCGCAATATGAAAGAACTGGTCGAGCCACTCGGCATGACCGTCCAGATCCTGACCGGCCAGATGGGGACCTCGGAGCGGAAGAAGTCGTTGGAGGCGCTTCGTGAGGGTACCGCGGTACTCACTGTGGGCACGCACGCGCTCATCCAGGAGAGGGTCGAATTTCAAGACCTCGGCTTGGCGGTGGTCGACGAACAACACCGCTTCGGCGTAAGACAGCGGATGGCACTGGGGGAGCGCAAAATTCCGCCGGATACGCTCATCATGTCGGCGACGCCGATTCCCAGGTCACTGGCGATGACGCTATACGGAGATCTCGATTTGTCCCTTCTCGACGAGATGCCCGAAGGCCGAAAACCTGTGAAGACCTTGCTCCGGTATCCAAGCAAACGAAGCGAAGTCCACCGCTTCGTGGACGAGCAACTCGAGACGGGGTGTCAGGCCTACATCGTTTACCCGATCGTGGAGGAGTCGGACAAGGTGGACCTACGGTCCGCCACCGAGGAGTACGAGCGGCTCTCGGCCGACGTATTTCAGCACCGACGGGTTGGCCTGATTCACGGCCAACGGCCCAGCGCGGAGAAGGACCAGGTGATGCGGACGTTTCTTGCCGGGGAGCTCGACGTGCTGATCGCGACGACCGTGATCGAGGTCGGCATCGACGTACCCAACGCGTCCATAATGGTGGTGGAGCACGCCGAGCGCTTCGGATTGTCGCAGCTTCACCAGCTGAGGGGCCGAGTAGGGCGTGGTGCCGCGAAGAGCTACTGCATACTCATTGCCGAACCGGGCGAGGCCGCGGCCGAGCGGCTGAAGATCTTCAGAGACACGTCCGACGGCTTCGCCGTGGCTCACGCTGACCTGCGCATACGCGGGCAAGGAGACCTCTTCGGCGCCCAACAGCACGGACGGGATCCTGTTCTGCGCTTCGCCGACCTCTCGAGGGATGAGGACCTGCTGATGGAGGCCCAGGGCCGGGCCCGGACCTTGATCGAGACCGACCCGGAGTTGAGCGAAGACCGGGTCTCGCGGATCCGGGCGTTGATGGATCATCGGTACGCGGAGCGGCTGAAGCTTTTCTCGGTCGGATAACGCGACTACTCTCCGGGGCCGTGCCATCCCCCCGTACCCGTGTTTTGCCGGATAGCGGCCCACTGTACGTCCTCAACAGCCTACGAGCGATATGAGTCAGGAAGAAGTCACCGAAGTCGGATCCCTGGGCGAGTGCGTGGGGAAATCTGTCACCGTTCTGGGCTGGGTCGAGAGCACCCGCAGCCACGGCAAGGTCGGCTTCGTCATTCTACGAGACGGAACGGGGCTCGTGCAGGGCGTTCTGCTCAAGAAGGAGCTTCCAGAGGACACCTGGGCCCTGTTGGAGGCGCTCACGCAGGAATGTTCCGTGGCTCTCAGCGGCGAAGTACGCGAAGAGCCACGCGCACCCGGCGGATATGAGGTCGGCGTGACCGGCTTGGAGTTACTCGGAGCTTCGGAGGAGTACCCGATCCAGCCCAAGGAGCACGGGGTTGAATTCCTCCTGGATAACCGCCATCTCTGGCTTCGGTCCAGCCTCCAGCGCGCGGGTCTGCGCGTTCGTCACGAGGTCGAGCAGGCCGTACACGACTACTTGTATGATCGAGATTTCGTCCGCATCGACACACCCATACTCACCGGTTCCATCGGCGAGTCCGCAGGCACGCTGTTCGAGGCGGACTACTTCGGTGCTCCCGCCTTCCTAGCTCAGACCGGTCAGCTGTATGTGGAGACGGCGTGCCCCGCCTTCAGGAAGGTGTACTGCTTCGGCCCCACCTTTCGAGCTGAAAGATCCAAGACACGCCGACACCTGACCGAATTCTGGATGGTCGAGCCGGAGGTCGCGTTTGCCGACTCGGACGACAACATGCGCCTCCAGGAGGACTTGGTCTGCTACCTGGTCGAGAGGGCGCTCGATCGGTGCGGTCGTGAGCTCGAGGTGCTTGAGCGGGAAACCTCGGAGTTGGAGACGCTCGCCCGGCCCTTCGCTCGCATCTCCTACACCGATGCCGTCGCAGTTCTACAGGAGAACGGAAGTGAGATCGAGTGGGGGCGCGACCTAGGGGCGCCGGACGAACTCTTGTTGGCCGAGCAGTATGACCGGCCCGTCTTCGTCCACGACTACCCGAAGGCCGTGAAGGCCTTTTACATGAAGGAGAATCCGGAGGATCCGAGGACGGTCCGGTGCAACGATCTACTCGTGCGCGGATATGGTGAGCTCGTCGGAGGGAGTCAGCGAGAAGACGATTTAGAAAAGCTGCAGGCGCGGATCCGGGAGGAGAAGCTTCCGGAGGACACGTACTCCTGGTATCTGGACCTGCGGCGATATGGGACATTCACCCACTCAGGCTTCGGACTGGGGCTGGAACGGACGGTGGCGTGGATCACGGGACGCCATCATGTCCGGGAGTTGATTCCGTTCCCGCGGCTCATGAACCGGTTGACGCCCTGACATGGTGCTCTCTCGAATGCATTCCATGGCTGCCGACGCAGCCCACACGCCAGCGGAGATCGACAAGATGACGATGGAACACGCCGCAGTCTCTACCGGCTCCTTCACACGGATGTTCTTCTTGCATCACGGGAGGGCGCTTGGCTTCGGACCAAGGGGCCTGCCGTTGGCCGTCTTCGCGGTCGTCGTTGCCCTCACCTGGCCTACGCTCGCAATGGGCCAGGACGCCTCGCAAGCCCCACCCTGGGTCGCGACCTGGGGCACGAGCCCGAGCACTCCTGGACGCTTCGGGCAGGCCGAGGCGGCAGATAGGACATTCGAGAATCGAACTCTACGTCAAATCGTGCACACCTCGGTCGGCGGTGACAGCGTTCGCATCAGGCTCTCCAACCGGCATGGAAGCGTTCCCCTGGAGATTGGAGTCGTTCACATCGCCTCGAGGAGAGAGGGAGCGCAGATCGAGGCGGCGTCGGATCGAGCGCTGACCTTTGGTACCCAGACCTTCATCACGATTCCCGTGGGCGCTTTCGTGCTCAGTGATCCGGTGGATCTGGAGGTGCCGCCGCTCGCCGATCTGGCGATCAGCATCTACTTCCCCTCCGACACGGGGACGCCCACTTCGCACGGATCGGCGACCCAGACGAGCTACATCTCGCCTCCCGGTAACTTTGCTGCAACCGAGCAGATATCGGACCCGGAGACCTCCCAGTCCTGGTTCTTCCTCACCGCTGTGGACGTGAGGCCGTCCGAGAGAACCGGGGTCGTGGTAACCCTAGGCAACTCCATCACCGACGGCTCTGGGTCGACCGTCGACGCCAACAGCCGCTGGCCCGATCACTTGGCGAGGCGACTCGCGGCTCGTGGCTCTGGCGCCCTCGGTGTCGTGAATGCCGGTATCGGCGGCAACCGAGTCCTGCACGATCTTGGCGGCTTCGGTGTCAACGCCCTGGCCCGACTAGAGCTAGACGTTCTGAGCCTGGCCGGCGTCACCCACGTCGTGGTTCTCGAAGGGATCAACGACATCGGGCTCTTCGGGACGATCGCGCCTGAGGAGGTGAGCTCCGACGAGATCATCGCCGGTCATCGCCAGCTGATTGCCCGTGTCCATGCCCGAGGGTTGAAGATTTACGGCGCTACCTTGACGCCGTTCGAAGGCGCTTTCTACTTCAGTCCGGAAGGCGAGATGAAACGCCAAGCGGTCAACGAGTGGATCCGAACGAGCGGAGCCTACGACGCTGTCATCGACTTCGACTCCGCGACTCACGACCCGACCCAACCGAGTCGTTTCCAGCGCGGCTTCTCGGAAGACAGTCTGCACCCGAACGATGCTGGCTACAGGGCGATGGCGTACGCCGTCGATCTGACCCTCTTCGACCTCGAGTAGACGCGGAGCCAACCCTCCTCGATCGTTTGACACGCTGACATATGCGGTGGGCTCACTGGGCCTCCCGCAGCCGAGCTCATTGGGGCTCGCGCCACATCATGATGAATCGGCCGATGCTCTCCTGATAAGGATACCGGGCCACCAACTCTCTGGTTAGCGCCGGGGGAGGGGAGGGCGAAATCGGCAGGGGTCCCGCATTGATCACGACGACGTTGATGTGGTGCCGGTCCAAGGCCTCCACGACCCTCTCGATTCGCCCTTCCGAATCGTCCATCATATCGTAAAACGTCCGGGTCGGATTTCTTTTCGCCGCCAGGAAATACACGACGGGGCTGTCTGGTGTGGCGTAAATGTACTCCCCGGCAGCGCGTTCCTGGATTTTTTCGATCAGAAAATGAAATTCCTGGGCCTCGGTATCGGCCACCCGAAGTCCGCCCCGCTCGAGCCCGAGGGGGAGCAAATCAGGATGGGCAGCATACCGGTCGGCCATCTGATAGATGTACCCGGAATGGATCCACCGCCCCGCAAAAAGAATGAAGAACACGGCCAGGGCCAGGGCACCGGTCCTGCGTCGATCGGGCCAGGTCGAGACGGCCGCGAAGCCCGCCATGGCGATCAACGGAGCGGTATAGAAAAAATAGAATGGAGCCGAGGTCGGGAACTGGACGAGCGAAACCATGCCAGCCGCGGAAACGAGCGCAAACACGCGCTCCTGCTTGAGCGAGTATTCAGCCGAGCGCTCCCCCCTCCTCCCCAACCACAGCGACGCGAGACCGACGACGGTCACTGCCGGGCCGAGTCCGAGCATCGCCCACCAGACCGGCCGAAAAACGGACTGGGTGGCGCCGAAGACGAACACCAGACCAAGCCCCATTGTGAGCATGGCGCCGCCCACCCACCGGTTGCGCCCCTTGCTACCCCACGCACCAAGTGCGGCGGCCATCGCGACCGGGCCCAGAGTCCACAGCGTCCTGAGCGACGGGGGATCACGAACGAGTACGTCCAACCGATGGAGCGGTCGGGTGAACCACCCCGTCCAAATAGAGGCGAGGTCGCCGGAAGCGATGTACGGGAGGAGCAGCGCGAGTATCGGAACCACCACCCCAAACCCGAGCGGCGCTATCCAAACGAAGTACCGACGTAAACGCCTTGCGCCATTACCCCGTGCCCTGCCGTCCAGCTCCCCGGCCGCCGCGTATCCTGCGAGCAAGAGCGGCGGGAGGACGAAGTGATAGTATCCGGAGAGCTCCGACGGCCGTGCGAAAATCCAGAGGACGACAAGTGCGAAAAGGCCGAGACCACCTAGCACGAAGGTGGAGAACGCTCGGCTTTGCGGCCTGGCCTCGTCCGAATGCGCGGCTTCGCTGGCCGCCAGACGCTGTTCGTGGACGATCAAGGTCAGGAGGACGGCCGCCAGAAGATAGAGGCCGATCGTCTTTACGGCGAAGGACAGACCCACCGCGAGTCCGGCCGCGAGAAGCCATCGCCTCCGCCCGTCCTCCAGAAACTCGAAGAGCGCCGCCGTCGCGTAGATCGCCAGGAAAAGGTTGTACCACGAGGGCATGGCGGACGAGTAGTTCGGCAACCCCCAGGCTACCGCGAGCAGCACCGCAACGCTCGTCGAGATCGGGCCGCCGAGTCTTCGACCCATACGGTACAAGAGCGGCACCGTCGGTAGGAAAACCGCAAAAATCGCGATCCTGAGAGAGATCAGCCGAGTCCCGAACAGCTTGAAGGCCAGCGCATGGAAGTGCTCCAATCCCCCCGAGTGCATCCCGTCGAAATCCCGGTGCGGAAGTTCGCCCATGAGCACACGCTCGGCGGCCTGCGCCAACGTACCGTCTTCGGGCGGAAGCCAACCGCGGTCCAAGAACGACAGCACATACGTGAGCGCCGCGCCCCAGAGCAAATAGGGGAGAACAACAGACCATCGGTGGGCCGGCGGTCGGTCCTCTGCCACAGCCTCGATGGTCTCCTCCAGAGATTCTGTTCGGGTAGTTGGTCCGCCGACATCCAAGCTACGGATTCAACGGAAAACGGCGCAACAAGGGGGTGGACCAGAAGGAGCACAAACTTCCCCCTACCCCTCCTCGATCTTGACCTCGTCCCAGATTTGGTCGAGAACTTCGAGCGTGGCGTCGGGGATTGAGATTTCCCGTTCGGCGGCCATTGCCTCGAGGTGTTCGAAGCGGCGTGAGAACTTGCGATTGGCGCGCTCGAGCGCGGTGGCGGAGTGGCTTCCTGCCAGTCTCACGAGATTCACCACCGCGAAGAGAAGGTCCCCGAGTTCCTCTTCGAGACGGGGGAACTCCTCGTGAGCGAGGGCGTCCCGAACTTCCCTGACTTCCTCCTCGACCTTGGCGAGCGCTCCCGCCGCGTCGTCCCAGTCGAACCCCACTCCGCTGACCCTGTCCTGGATACGGTGTGCCCTGTGCAGGGGATCTAGGCCGGCGGGTATGCCGGCGAGGACGGGGCCACCCTCCTCTCCGAGTTTTTCCTGCCGCTCTCTCGCCTTGAGGACCTCCCAGTCCTCCTCTTCTCCGAGGCCGAGGAGGTGGCGGTGCCGGTCCCACATCTTGTTCTCCAGCCGCTCCATGACGGAGGCGGCGGTAAACGCGTTTCGTTCTTCACCGAGCACGATCTGAAACGAGAGATTGAGCAGCAGATCGCCCAATTCACCCTCCAGGTCGTCGTCCTGGCTCTCGCGAATGGCGTCCGCGACCTCGTGGGCCTCCTCGAGAAGATGCGGGACCAGGCTTTCCGGGGTTTGCCGGCGGTCCCAGGCGCATTCGACTCTGAGAAAGCGCACGAGCTCTACGGCGCGATCCATGTGACCCACGCCCAGATCCGGCCGATTGGGATTGTTCTCATCGGAGCCCATTCGGGTTTTCCTCGATGGTATGTTGCAGAGAGACGGAACCTTGATCAGGGCTTATCTTTTCGCTTCTTTGAACAGATATGTCAACGGACCCTCAAGCACGGGCCTGGGTGGAAGTGTGGCCCGAGGCACTTCGTCGGAACCTCCATCGAATCCGTGAATCCATCGGAGATGGGGCCACGGTCATCCCCATGGTCAAGGCGGATGGATATGGCCTGGGGATGGAGGACGTGGTACGAACGTTGGAGTCCGAGGACCCATGGGGGTTCGGCGTCGCGACCGTAGAAGAAGGAATGAGGTTGCGCGGTGCGGGGGTCACGAGCCCGGTGATTGTTTTCAGCCCTGTGCCCCCCGGGTCATACGACTCGGCCGTGGCGCATGACCTCACGCTTACGGTATCGGATCTGGACTCGGTCGACCGAGCGGCGGCGGCGGCGTCTCGGACGGGGCGCGTCGCTCGTTTTCATGTGGAGGTCGATACCGGGATGGGCCGGTCAGGGTTCGACTGGCGGCGGGTTGCTGAGTGGGGTATCTCCTTGGCGGATCGGACCTCCGCCACATCGATCTGGGAGGGATGTTATACTCACTTCCATTCGGCAGATCTGGCGGACGACGTGACGACGCCGGCCCAGTGGGAGGCGTTCACTGGCACCCTTGAGCGGCTGAAGCCCGACGAGGGGAAGTTTATCCACGCCTGCAACGCTGCTGCTGCGATGCGGTACTCGGCGTTCGCCGCGGACGCGGTCCGGCCCGGCATTTTTCTTTATGGGGGGGGAATAGGTGCAGGTGTGGCTGCACCCGAGGTGGTGGCTCAGGTTCGCGCCCGGGTCACGCTGATCCGCGATGTGCCGGAGGGAACCACCCTGGGATACGGAGCTACGTATTGCTCCTCCGGGGACGAACGGTGGGCCACGCTCGGGATCGGGTATGGGGATGGATTTCCAAGGGTCCTGGGTAATCGTGGAAGCGTGCTACTCTCCGGCTGTGGAGTTCCGATCATCGGACGGATCTCGATGGACATGACGGTGGTAGACATTACCGGCGTCGACGGAGTAGGGGTGGGGGATATAGCCACACTGATTGGCACGGACGGGGACGTCGTCGTCACGTTGGACGAAGTCGCGGACTTGGCTGGAACGATCAGCTACGAGATCCTTACGGGCTTCACGGCACGGATGCCCAGGATTTGGATGCCCGAATAATTCAAGGAAGTCGGTTTGAAGCGATACTTGTTGGCGACAGTGATTATTGGTGCGGGGGCGGTGTCGGGTTGTAAGGAAAAGAACGCGACGGCTCCTGATCTCGGCTTCATTCAGGTCAATCCACGCACTGTAGAGGTTCTCATACCTTACGAGGACTTCGTGGACGAAATTCAGGTCTTCGGTGGGTACGGATCCGCAGTGGATCTCGGTCATGGAGTGGTCGCGCTTGACTTTGGTGGACTGAATTCACGGACACTCGTGCATCTGGAGGACTTTCCCACGACCGCTGAAGTGCCGGGGACCGACGGTGTCACCCGCACGGATCCCGACCTCACCTTCGTGGGAGGACGTGTCCTTCTCGTTTTCGACACGGTAGACGTAGCGGAACTTTTTCCGGCGCACGTCGAACTGTTCGATGTGAGAGAGGAGTGGCACCCGCCCACGGTGACGTGGGAGGTGGCAGTCGACACGGCCGGAGATCGGAGGCCTTGGACCCAGCCCGGGGGTGGCCCTTCCACCTTGCTCGGCAGCGCGCTCTTCGACGCCTTTATCGGACAACTGGCGGACGACGACGCGCTCGTGGATACCGTGAGCATTGCGATCGATTCTGCGGCGGTGGCTGCCTTGGGAGACCCGGCCAGCGGGACGACAGGACTTCGCCTGGCCGCCGCCGACCCTGCAGTGTTTCTTAAGGTGTTGGATATGCAACTCTTCCTCACGACGGTACCGGGCACGAGGCCCGATACAGTCTTGGAGCTACCTGTCGCGATGGTTGACCTGAGCTTCATGGTCGACCCGCTGCCCGAGGCGCCGGTGGGGTGGCTCCGTGTGGGTGGGACCCCTTCGTGGCGTACGGTAATCACCATGACGATGCCCCGCACGGTCGAAGGCACGGCCGATCTTTGTGGTACGGCGGGCTGTCAGGTCGACCTTACGGAGGTCGAGGTGAACCTCGCCGAGTTGGTGCTGACCACTCGCCAGACCGAGTCGGCGTTCCAGCCGCGGGATATCACCCGTATAGACGTCCGCCGCGTACTCAATCCGGAGCTGCTACCCAAAGCTCCCCTCGGAGAGACCTTAGTGCCTGATCTGAGGAGCCTTTCGCCTGAGGTTTTTTCCGAGCTGGCCGGGACGCCGGTGTTGTTTGCGGTGACCGAGTTGGTGAGAGGGATTCTTTCCACGGCTGCCGAGACGGATACGGTGCCGGATGCCTCGGTGGCTTTGTTCAGCATCGTCGAACCGATAATGATCGGGTTCGCGTCCTTCGAGGGTGGCGGAGGTGCGGGAGCTCCCGCACTGCGATTGCTGTACACGATCGCCAACGACGTGGGCTTGCCGTGAGATATTTGAAATCGCTCTTGGCGCTCGCGCTTTTTTTGCCGAGCACCCTGGCGGGCCAGTCGGTGCTGGGGTCGAGTGGATTGGGGATGAAGCTGGAACCTCTCGATGCCATTCAGCGGGCACTCGGCGGGGTAGGAGTCACGACACGTACAGCTACGGTGCTTCCGGGAAATTCTGTGGCGTCTCTAGACCTTCTGGCACCTACGATCGCGTTCACTGGCCAGCCGCACTGGGGTAAATACACTATCGGATCGGAGAGGGGCAACTTCAACGTGACCCGCTTCCCCGTGCTGGGTTTCGCCTACCCGTTGGGCACGGATGGCGTGTTCACGCTCACGGCGGGAGGCCAATTCGACCAGAACTGGTCCGTCGAGTCCAAGGATTCCGTTGATATCGGAGGAGAGAGAGTCGGAGTCACCGACACCTTCATTTCGGATGGGGGCATTGCCACGATCCAGGCGGGCTGGGCACGCCGCTGGTCGACCACCCTTGCGTTCGGAGCAACCGTTGGTGTCTACAGGGGGGGACTCACACGGAGTTTCAGAAGGACCTTCGACCGAGTGGCGACCGATTCGGTTTCGCTTGTGAACCCGATCCAGCAGTTCCTCACTGGGGGGCGATGGGTTCATTCGGGTCCTCTGGCCTCGTTGAACATGTCCTGGGACCCGAGTCCTAACTTACAGTTGGGCGTGACCGTGGGGTGGGGGGGGACGATCAAGGTGAATCCGGCGGGAGGGGCCGAGGGTGTCAGTCGAGAAGTCTCGGTACCCTTGGAGTTCAAGGTATCCACAAACGCGTTGCTCGCCCCGACGTTGGCTCTGAATGTGGGGCTTGCCTCTTCGAACTGGACGGATTTGCGCGATCCGAGTGTCGACGCCGTGGGCGGCGGCAGGGTGTTGTCGTACGGTGGGGGGGTGGAGTGGGAGGCCCTGAGCTTTTGGGCGGGCGGCCTCCCTCTTCGGGTGGGCTTTCACCGGTCGGAGCTACCATTCCTGTTCTTGGAGAGGCCGGTAAAAGAGAGTACGATCTCCTTCGGATTCTCAATTGTAATGGCCGAAGCCTTGGGTCTCCCACTAGCGGCCGTGGATGTGGCGTTCGAGGCGGGAAACCGAGACTCGGGGGAATTCAAGGAGAGCTTTCGCCGGCTCACGTTGACTACCCGGTTGGGGGGCCGCTGAGGCGGGCGCGCGACGTGCGGGTATTCTTTCATACTTTTGGGTGCAAGGCGAACCAGTACGATACCGAGCGTATGCGCCAGGAATCTCAGGCTCGCGGTGTAGTCGCGACGAGGGATTTAGGCTCTGCCGACGTATGCGTGGTGAATACCTGTACCGTGACCAATGCGGCCGATGCCGAGGCGAGGCGTTTTGTTCGGCGTATCAAGAGAGAAAACCCCCACACGCACATTGTCGTCGCCGGTTGTTCGGCTGTGCTCCGGACTCGGGAGTATGCCGAGTTGGAAGGTGTGGCCTCCGTTGTACCGGGACACGACCCCGTTCAGGTGGCCGCTGCGGTGGCCAGCTCGGGCGCACCTCCTCGATCCCTGCTCCAACTCGGCATGGATCGCGGGCTGATTGGATCGCATCTGGAGCCCATCGGTGCGACCATCCTGGACAGGCGCGAGGGCGCGACGAGGGGATGGCTCAAGATACAGGACGGTTGTGACCGGAAGTGCGCGTTCTGCGCCACGCGGCTTGCGCGCGGTCCGAGTCGCTCCCGCTCCGCCGGGGACATCATGCTCGAGGCGCGGGGGCTGTCTCGCCACCATCCCGAACTCGTGTTGACGGGGATCCACATTGGCCACTACGGCCGAGACCTGGAGGCTCCTAGTTCGCTTTCCACGCTCCTGGCCCGCCTTTTGGACGCGGTCCCAGACGTCCGGTTCCGACTTGGAAGCATCGAGGCGACGGAGATCGATGACTTACTCCTCGAGCTCATTCGCACTTCGGGTGGCCGTGTCGCCCCGCATTTACACATGCCTATGCAGAGTGGCGCCGATCCCGTCCTACGCCGTATGAAGCGATGGCATACGAGAGAGGCATACCGGGCTCGGGCGTTCCAGGTCGCGGATGCGGTGGGCCGAATCGGCTTGGGGGCGGATATCATCACGGGCTTTCCCGGCGAGACTGCTGTCGACCACCACGATACGATGCGGCTGGTCGAGGAGCTTCCCTTCACTTACCTCCACGTCTTTCCGTTTTCACCTAAAGACGGTACTGCGGCGAGTGCGCTCCCGAATCCAGTCCCGCAGCGGGTTGCGGGTGAGCGTAGCCGTGAATTGAGGGCGTTGGCGCGGGAGAAGCATCGCCGTTACCGGGCGTCACGAGCCGGGGAGGCGTCACTGGTCACGCTGGAAGCGCAGGGTCGCCGAGCTTTGACCGGAGATTACCTTCGTGTGGACGTGGACGTGGACGTGGACGTGGACGTGGACGTGGACGTGGACGTGGACGTGGACGTGGACGTGGACGTGGACGTGGACGTGGACGTGGACGTGGACGGGGACGGGGAAGTGGACGTGGACGTGGACGTGGACGGGGACGGGGAAGTGGAAGTGGACGTGAATGTGGATGTGAAACCGGACGTGGCGGATGTGGGGGTGGAAGCTTACAAACGTCTCCATTCCGGCGTCCTGCGGGGCAGTGGGGATGACCTTTATGTCGTACTCCATGCGGCCGGCGCGCCCCAGAGTGAACGGCCCACGGTGTTCCTTCAACAGCCCTCTGAGGCCGCTTCCGGTATGGAGTCGCCCCTGCGTTCCGCCGTGAGTTCGGCATGATTCAGAAGTCCAGGAAGCGTGCATACGTCGAGACGTATGGCTGCCAAATGAACATCAGCGATGGGGAGTTGATGGAGGGTGTTCTGGAGGCCCATGGATACGAGATTTCCGCTGACCCCGAGGAAGCAGACGTCATTTTGGTGAACACTTGTGCCATCCGGGAGCATGCGGAGAAACGGGTGCTCGGCAGGGTGAGCCAGCTCTGCGGGCTCAAGCGTGACCGTCCGGACCTGATCATCGGCGTCACCGGATGCATGGCGCAGCGCATGGGCGAGAGACTCTTGGAGAAGGCTCCTCATGTGGATTTGGTCATGGGCCCCGACGGCTACCGGTCTCTGCCCGAACGGCTCGCGGCACTCGTGGAGGGTCGGAGGATTCGACCGTCGCGCTCGGCCAAGAGACGTGGACCCCAACTCGCGGTTCTCGACCTCCACCTGGGTGAGAACTATGAGGGCCTAGACCAGCGCCGCTCGTCCCGAATCTCCGCCTGGGTACCGGTCCAGAGAGGGTGTGACCACCGCTGCACGTTCTGTATCGTCCCGTACGTGAGGGGCCCTGAGAAAAACCGGAGTCCGAGGAAGGTGTTGCGCGAAATAGAGGAGATCGCCGATTCCGGTGTCACGGAGGTCACGCTTCTGGGGCAGACCGTAAACTCGTATGAGGCCGAAGGGCAGTCCTTTCCAGACCTCCTTCGGTCCGTGGCCCGGGTCCCAGGCATCCGGCGCGTTCGATTCACGTCACCGCATCCCAACGATGTGACGGCCGATCTCTTGGATGTCATGGCCGAGGAGCCCGCGGTGTGTGAGCAGCTCCATCTGCCACTTCAGGCAGGAAGTGATCGGACGCTCCGACGGATGCTTCGGCGGTACACGGTCGAAGCCTTTTTCGAGAAGGTGGAGTTGGCGCGCAGAATGATACCCGACATCGGGCTTTCCACCGATGTCATCGTGGCCTTTCCTGGGGAGACGCGAGACGAGTTCGAAGAAACTCTCGAGGTGATGCGCACCGTTCGCTTCGATGATGCCTACACCTACCGGTTTTCACTCCGTGAGGGCACACCCGCCACACGCTTTCCGCCCGCGGATTTTGTTTCCGACGGGGAGGGCCAGGAGCGGCTCCAGCGACTCATCGAGGTCCATCGGGGAATTCAGGCCGAAATCAACCAGGCCGAAGTGGGACGCTCGGAAACGGTTCTCGTGGAGAAAGAAGCCCGTGATCCAGGTCAGATTCTTGGACGGACACGAAGGAACAAGGTGGTCGCGTTTGCGGGATCTCCGGAGCTCATCGGCACCTACCAGGGGGTCCGCCTCACACACACGACGGGAGCGACGTTCGTCGGGGAGCTTTCCGCTGCTCCGGCTCTGATGGGGCGCGCGTGACGCGGTTCATCGGACCGGTGGGAGTCGTCTCGGTCCTCGTGGTCTCGATCCTCTTTGCGGCGATGAATGGGTCTCAACGGGTCACGCTCAATCTGGGCGTGATCGTCCTCTATAGGGTGCCTGTGACGGTGGTGGGGTTCACAGGCCTATTTATGGGAATGGTGGTCATTCTCGTCGCCGGCGTCCGTAGCGATCTCAAGGTCCGGGCGGTGCTTCGTCAGCGACTGGAGGACGAGGATCGCGAGGAACGGGCCCTAATCGATCGGACCCAGCAAGACCTTTTTTCGCCGCCTCCACAGGAGGATGAAGGCGGTGAGGAGGAGTTGCAATAGGCTGAACCTCGATTCCATGTGGCGGGTACGGGCTCCACCGTGAGGCCGCGACTGCCACCGGTGGCTTTGGTCGCTCTCGCCCTCATCATAGGGAGCGCCTCATACGCGGTTTTGGACGTCTTCTTCCCGCCCGCGTTCTCCCTCGCGATTGTGTGCCTTCCCATTCTGCCATGGCTTCGCCCCGATTTCCTGTGGTCTCCCCGGACCGTAGCGGACACACAAGAGTTCGTCGAAGTACTCCCGCGTTTTGTAATAACAGTGCACACTGGAACGATGTCGGCGGCACTAGCCTTGGCCATGCTCGCCGGGGGCCTAACGACCTACGGGCAACGTCGAGGCGTGGGCGGCGATTGCAGGCTCCGTTTAACGGATGGAGTGGAAGGGCCGGTCAGCGGTTGGTTCGAGGGCGGGACCGGAACAGGAGCGCGCCCTTTTCGGTTGGTCCACGGCCTGAACTGTGAGGGCTCCGTCCGGGCCTTCCAGAGGGGAAGTGAGGGCGGATATCCCCCCGGGACTCCAGTGAGTGCGGTGGGGATCTGGCGGCGGGCTGCGCACCCCATCGCGGCGGCCCCCGCCTCGGCCGGAACGCTTCTGCTCGCGGATGTGCAACTCGACGAGAATTTCACCGGTTTCGGGTTCGCGGGAGCCAGGGCGCGCCTCCGGGGACGGATCGAATCGCGGATGCGGGACCTTCTGCCCGAGACGTGGCCCTTGGCCAGCGCCCTGATCTTGGCTCGAAAGGAGGCATTGGACCCCGCGGTTCGGGAGGCGTTCGCCGTAGCCGGGATCGCTCATCTGCTCGCGATCTCGGGCTTCCATGTGGGCGTCGTGGCGCTCCTCGTGAGTGTCCTGATTCGGGGCGCAGGGGCAGGCCCGCGCCGAGCCCCGGCCTACGCCGCCTCCATCACCTGGCTTTACATCGGCCTGATCGGCTTTCCGGACGCTGCGACCCGGGCCGCGCTCATCCTCACATTCCTGGCCGCCGCGCGGCTGAGAGCTCGTCCCGCGGGGGCACTCGGCGCGATCGCATCCGCAGGGATCATTCTGTTTCTACTGGATCCGGCTGTGCTTTCACGCCCGGGATTTCAGATGTCGTTTGCCGGGGCGCTCGGGCTCGTGTTGCTTAGACCCCCGGTTCGGAGGTGGCTGGATGCACGCTCCCTCACCCTCGTACCGCCCGTGTTCAAGGATGCGGTGGCGGCGGGGGTGGGTGCCACCCTGGCAACGATGCCGTTCGTGGCCTTTCATTTCGGAAGGGTCTCGGTCGTGGGTGTACCGGTGACGCTCGTCGCCACGCCACTCGTGAGTGCTGCGATTCCCGGGCTGTTGTCCACGATTGGCATGTCGTGGATTTCCCCACCGCTCGCACATTTCCTTGCGGGAGGCACGGATGTTCTGCTCCGGTCATTGGAGTCCTTCGCACGCCTGTGTGCTTCACCTCCCTGGGCGTCTTTTTGGGTGGGAGACGCCGCTCT
This sequence comes from Longimicrobiales bacterium, assembly GCA_965248195.1. Taxonomy (GTDB): domain Bacteria; phylum Gemmatimonadota; class Gemmatimonadetes; order Longimicrobiales; family Gaopeijiaceae; genus UBA822. The sequence continues at coordinate 1,197,554 of CBDFIQ010000002.1, forward strand.
GCTCGGAGCGCTCGTGGGCGGTCTCGGTGGCCTGATCGGATTGCGCTTCCTGGCTGTGGGGCTTCGAGGGTGGGCGCGCTGGATGACGCTCGCGGTCTGGGCCACGGTCGGAGCCGGAGTGGCGCCGCTCGCTGAACGGTGGGCCGGTGCGGGCACCGTGGAGATCGTTTTCCTCGACGTAGGCCAGGGCGACGCGCTGGCCATCCGTTCTCCCGGAGCCCGGTGGATCTTGGTGGACACGGGTCCGCGGGGACGAACGTACGATGCAGGTGCCCGCGTCGTTCTTCCCTACCTGCGCCGCCGGGGAGTCGCGCGGATCGAGGCTCTGGTGTTGACCCATCCGGACATGGATCACATCGGTGGAGCCGAAGTGATCGTTCAAGGGCTCGACGTGGGATACGTGGTGGACCCTGCCCAGGCGACGGGAAGGGACGCCTACGTACGGGTCTTGGAGGCGGCCAGCCGGAACGCGGTCCCCTGGCTCGAGGCCCGAAGGGATGTCTCGATCACGTTGGACGGGGTCGAAGTTTCGGTTCTGCACCCTAACGGCCCCACGACCCTGGCTTACGGCGGGACGGACTCCAACGCACAATCCGTTGTCCTTCTGGTCCGGTATGGAGAGTTCGAGGCGCTCTTGACCGGAGATGCACCGGTGGAGGTCGAGGAGGCGATTCTCGACGATCTTCCTTCGGATCTCGAGGTCCTGAAGATCGGTCACCACGGATCGAACACGTCGACCTCGCCATCGCTTCTCGCACGGACCTCTCCAGAGTTGGCCGTGATATCTGTCGGTGCGAGGAACCGCTACGGCCATCCCCATGCCGAAGTGGTGAATCGGATCATCGAGTCGGGCGCTCGTGTCCTGCGCACCGACCTGCGCGGCGACATCGTGATTCGGGCCCGGCGCAGCGGACTCCACGAGGTCCGAACCGAGTGGTGAGGCCAGACCTCTGTGGCCAGACGGGCCGGATCGCCATGGCCCGACGGACCCGAGGGAATAGTACGGTCCACCGAAATGGGGTGTCTTTGACCTCTGGATGGCCCCGGCTATAGTTTTGCTAACTGTGCACAGCTCCCAAGAGCCCACGTCCCATGAGGCTATGACGAACCGCGGTGTTGTAACGCTAGAGAGACATATCATCGAAGAGGAACGGAGCCGCCCGGAGGCGACCGGCGCCTTCAGCAATATTCTCAACTCGCTCACCCTCGCCGCAAAAATCATCTCTCGGGAGGTGAATAAGGCCGGCATCGTTGATATGCTCGGAGGCACCGGAGACACGAACGTACAGGGAGAGCGTGTCCAGAAACTCGATCTCTATGCCGAGGACGTGATCTACCGGGCGTTGGATCACACGGGCACTCTCTGTTGCATGGTCTCTGAGGAATCCGAGGACATCATTCACATACCGGATCGGTTTCCGAAGGGAAAGTATGTGCTGATCTTCGATCCGTTGGACGGCTCTTCCAACATCGACGTCAACGTTTCGATCGGCACCATCTTCTCGCTTCACAGGAAGGTATCGGACGGCGTGGAGGGTACCGTCGAAGACTGCCTTCAGGCAGGGTGCAAGCAGGTCGCAGCGGGATACGTGCTCTATGGATCGTCGACCATGCTTGTGTATACGAGCGGCCGCGGGGTGCACGGGTTTACACTCGATCCGTCGATCGGTGAATTTCTGCTGAGCCACCCGAACCTTGTCATTCCCGACCCCCCGAGCCGGACGTACTCGATCAATGAAGCGTACTACCCTCGCTGGTCCGCCGGGCAGCAGAGGCTGATGCAGCACTTGAAGGGGCTCGATGGTGAAGCGGCGGTCTCCTACAGCTCACGTTACATCGGCTCCTTGGTGGCGGATTTTCACCGCACCCTTCTCAAGGGTGGGATCTTCATGTACCCAGCGGACTCGAAGAGTCCGCATGGAAAGCTCCGACTTCTCTACGAGGCCGCGCCGATGGCAATGATCTGCGAGCAGGCCGGCGGGCGAGCATCCGACGGGCGAATCCCCATACTGAACCTCACCCCCGAGGCCATTCACCAAAGGACTCCACTGTACATCGGGTCTGCCGAGATCGTTGAAATAGCCGAAGGGTTCCTGGCCGAGGACGCATAGAAGGTGCCCCCGTCGTTGGAGCTCCTAGCCGTAGCTAAGGCTATGGCGTCGTGGCTCCGACCCACGTCAGCACTTGATAGGATGGTTCCCGGGCAGGTAGCCCATGTCGAGGTCGACGAGGGGCGCAGCATAGTCGCCGGAGAAGCAAGCGTCGCAGAAGGGACCCTGGTCGGAGACGACTGAGAGCATTCCTTCGAGGGACAGGTATCCGAGGGAATCGACCCCGAGCTCCTGTCCGATCTCCTCTGGAGTAAGTCTGGACCCGATGAGTTCCTCATGGCTGGGCATGTCGATGCCGTAAAAGCAGGGGAATCGTACCGGTGGGCTGGCGATGCGGAAGTGGACTTCTTTCGCGCCGGCTTGCCGAATGAATTTTACCAGGCTCCGGCTCGTGGTTCCACGAACGAGTGAGTCATCCACCACGATGACACGCCGACCCTCCAGGACTTCCCGCACCGGGTTGTACTTCATCCGGGCGGCGAAGTCTCGATCGGCCTGTGAAGGCTTGATGAAGGTTCGCCCTACGTAGTGGTTTCGGAGGAGACCCAACTCAAAGGGGATCCGACTCTGCTCGCTGTATCCGAGGGCCGCCGAGTTGGCGCTGTCCGGCACCGAAACGACGGCATCGGCCTCTATCGGGTGCTCCTCGGCGAGTCGGCGTCCGAATCCACGCCGTGCGCCGTCCACAGAGATGTTCCAGAGGTGCGAGTCCGGCCGAGCGAAGTAGACGAGCTCGAAGATGCACGGGGCGGCCGACTCGGCTTTAGAGAGCTCGGGGAGGCTGTGGAGCGTTCCGCCCTCGATCCTGAGGACCTCCCCTCGTTTGATGTCCCGCAGATACTCCGCACCGAGGATGTCCAACGCACACGTCTCGCTTGCGACCACGTGCCCCTCTTCGAGTCTGCCCAGCACGAGAGGCCGGTACCCCCGCGGGTCGCACACGGCGTACATCACATCACCCACCGTAAGGGCGAGCGAGAATGCCCCCTCCAGCTGATTGAGAGCATCGGCCACCTGTCCGTCGACGGTCTGCTCGCGAGACCGGGCGATCAGGTGAACGATCACCTCCGAATCCGACGTGGTCTGGAAGATTGCTCCCTCCTTCACGAGCCGCGTCTTGAGGTCGTGGGCGTTCGTGAGGTTGCCGTTGTGGGCCACCGCCAGGTCGCCCTCGGCGTACCGTACCACGATCGGCTGTGCATTCAATGATTGGCTTCCACCGGCGGTCGAGTAGCGTACGTGTCCTACGGCCGTGCGTCCTGGAAGGCCTTTCAAGACGTCCGCGTTGAATACTTCGGCAACCAATCCGACGGCCTTGTGAAGCCGGGCTTCGCCGTCGCTGATTGCGCAGATGCCGGCGGATTCCTGGCCCCGATGCTGAAGGGAGTACAGTGCCAGGAACGCCAGTTCCGCGGCGCCATCGATGCCGCTGAAGCCGACGACACCGCACTCTTCGTGAGGCCGGTCATCGAGTTGGGACACAGCGACATCGACGGGGCCCGGGAGTGTTTGGGGGAAGGGTTTCGAGGTCACGAGGGTTCGGCTCCATCCATCAGCGTGGGGATCGCGCCGAAGTACAACTCGGCGAGGATTTCGATATCGGCCTCCAGCGACGTCGCTCGCCCGTCGATCCGGAAACCCTCTTCTGAAGGGACCACCTGTCCCACCGCGCGGGAGTGCACGCCATGGCGTTTGGCGTGACGTAAGACCTCATCCGCGGAGCGTGGGTGGCACGAGACCACCACACGGCCTTGAGCCTCACCGAAAAGGAGGGGAAGGACCGGGAGCGCGTCGTGAAGCGTGACCTGCACACCAAACGGATTTTCTCCTGCTCCAAGTGCGCTTTCGGCCAGGGCGCATGCGAAACCTCCCTCCGACACATCGTGGGCGGAGTTGAGTAGCCCGTTTTGAATCATCGCCAACACGGCGTGTTGGAGTCCTCGTTCTCCTAGGAGATCGACCGAGGGCGGCTCCCCGGTCACGAGGCCCTCCATCACATAAAGATACTCTGAGGCCCCCAATTCGTCCGTGTTGTCGCCGAGCAGGATGATCGTATCGCCTACGTTCCGAAAGGCGTGACGAGTGATGTGATCCACGTCTTCCAGGACGCCGACCATGCCGATGACTGGCGTGGGGTAGATCGCCACCCCGTCCGTCTCGTTGTAGAACGACACGTTTCCGCCGGTGACCGGGGTCTCGAACAGCTTGCAGGCCTCGGCCATGCCCAGCACGGATTCCCGGAACTGGTAGTAGATGTGGGGCTTGAGGGGATTTCCGAAGTTCAGGTTGTTCGTCACCGCGGTCGGAAGTGCGCCAACACAGACGAGATTCCTCGCCGCCTCTGCCATGGCAGCCAGCGTTCCAGAGCGGGGGTTGAGATAGACGTAACGGCCGTTGCAGTCTGTGGTCGCGGCCACCGCCCGGCGCGTACCGCGAAGGCGCACGACGCCGGCGTCAGCCCCGGGACGTACTGCGGTGGCGGTTCGCACGGTGGTGTCGTATTGGCCATAGATCCAGCGCTTGGACGCGATGTTCGGCGATGCAATCAACTTCAGAAATGCCTCCGACTGATCGGCGTCCACCTCGTTGAAGCGCGTGAGATCTGCGCACCGAAGCTCCCGGATTTCTTCGGACTCGACACCCGCCGGCTCATACGTAGGGCAGCCCTCCGTCAGGGGCAGGGAGGGGATCTCCGCCACCACACGGTCCCCCTCGCGGACGCGGAACAGGCCGTCATCGGTGACGCGTCCGATCTCTTCGGCCTCGAGCTCCCACTTCGCGAGGATATCGCGCACCGCGTTCTCCCTCCCAGACTTCGCGACGACGAGCATGCGCTCCTGGGATTCCGACAGGAGGATTTCATAGGGGGTCATCCCGGGTTCCCGGACGGGCACGAGCTCCATGTCGATCTCCACACCGTTGCCGGCCCGGCCCGCCATCTCGGACGCGCTCGACGTGATTCCGGCCGCTCCCATGTCCTGGATGCCCGTGATATGGCCGCTCTTGATGAGCTCGAGACTGGCCTCCAACAATAGCTTCTCCGTAAAGGGGTCCCCCACCTGAACCTGCGGCCGACTGGCCTGGGAATCGTCGCTGAGTTCCTCGGAGGCAAAGGTCGCTCCATGGATTCCGTCGCGCCCCGTACGGGCACCCACCGCCATGAGTGGGTTTCCGACCCCTTCCGCCTCACCCTTGATGAGATCCTCGGCTTTCATGAGTCCGAGGCACATCGCGTTCACGATGGGATTCCCCTCATAGCCACGGTCGAAGAAGACCTCCCCGCCGATGTTCGGGATGCCTACGCAGTTTCCGTAGTCACCGACCCCTTTCACTACGCCGGAGAAGAGGTATCGAACACGTCCGCTGTCGAGATCGCCGAAGCGAAGCGAGTCCAGGATGGCGATCGGCCTGGCACCCATCGTGAACACGTCACGGAGGATGCCGCCCACCCCGGTCGCCGCACCCTGGTACGGTTCTACCGCAGACGGGTGGTTGTGTGACTCGATCTTGAACGCTAAAGCCAGACCGTCTCCGATATCGATCACACCCGCGTTCTCGCCGGGGCCCTGGATCACCCAGGGCGCCGTGGTAGGCAAGAGGCCGAGGAGGCGCTTGGAGTGCTTGTAGCCGCAGTGCTCTGACCACATCGCGCTGAACACGCCGAGTTCCGTGAAGGTGGGCTCCCGCCCGAGGATCTCGAGTACACGGTCGTACTCCGACGGCGACAGGCCGTGCTGATCCACCAATTCCGGTGTGATGCGAGGGTCGCCTTCTCTTGGCGCCACGCTTGATTCGGTCAGGACTCCCGTATCGTCCGGTCTATCGGTCACGATTCAACGAATGCATCCATGAAGGATGTTGAAGGGCTACTGTGGGCCGCCACCCGTGCAATCGCGCGGGTACCCAAGATGCCACCGGTCATCACACCGTTGGGACAGGGGAAAAGTGCGACAGGAGTGCCGTAAAGAGCCCGAGTCCGTCCACGGACCCGAGGATGGGCTCCACCGCGCGCTCAGGGTGGGGCATCATGCCCATGACGTTGCCCGACTCATTGAGGATGCCGGCGATGGATCGGGCCGAGCCGTTCGGGTTCGCACTGTCCAGCGGTTCCCCCTCGGCGTTGGTGTAACGGAAGAGGACTCGGCCCTCGCCCTCCAGACGGTCGAGCGTTTCTTCATCGGCGTGATAATTCCCCTCGGCATGGGCGATGGGCATCCGCAGGATCTGTCCGGCTTCGTACTCCCGCGTGAAGGTCGACGATGTGTTTTCGACCCGAAGCAGGACGTCCTGGCTCGCAAAGAGAAGAGAGCGGTTTCGTAGGAGAGCCCCCGGTAGCAACCCGGATTCACAGAGCGTCTGAAAGCCGTTGCAGATGCCCACGACCGGGCCGCCGGACCCCGCGAAATCCTTCACCGCCTCCATGATCGGGCTCATGGTGGCGATCGCGCCAGCTCGGAGGTAGTCCCCATAAGAGAAGCCACCTGGTAGCATGACCACGTCGACCTCACCCAGCTCGACGTCCCGGTGCCAGCGGAACTCGGGTGCTCCCCCGACGAGCTGAATGCACTTGTAGAGGTCGTAGTCGCAGTTGGATCCGGGGAAGGTGACGATGGCGACCTTCATGCGGGCACCGTCTCCTCCGTGGCCTCTTGAACCTCGATCTCGAAGTCCTCCGTGACGGGGTTGGCCAGTAATCGACGGCACATCGCTTCCGCGCCCTCTCGGGCTTCCTCTTTGGAGGCGGCCTCCACGTCCAGGTAGAGGAGCTTGCCCACACGCACGTCATGGACTTGTTCGTAGTCCAAAGAGTGCAGGGCGTGTCGGATGGCCTTCCCTTCCGGGTCCAGCAGGCCTGGGCGCGGTATCACTCGGATCTCAAGGTGAAAACGACTCACGTTCCGCTCTCCACATCGTCAGTATGAATGGGGGTTATGGGGCGGCGGACTCCCTCAGGCGCCAACTCCCCGTAATCGACGGGCCGCACCTCCGCGCCCTCGTCCTCGAAGCTGTCCTCCAGAGGATCGCGGTCCGGCAGCCGTTCCAGCAGGCCGTGAATCACCGACCTGGCCAGCCCCCAGGCGGTATAGGCGAGGAACATGGGAAAGAAGTAGTAGGCGGGGAACATGATGGCCACGAGGACGTTCGCGAAGAGCCAAAGCGAGAACAGAATGCCTTTGCCGGATCTGAAACTCAGCCTCGGGACAATCGCATAGGGAACGTTGCTCAGCATCAAGGCGCCCAGCAGGATCAGCAGGATGCCCATGACGCGAGGCCAAGGCAGCACGTCCAGAAGGTAAGTCTGAAAAAAAGTGGTTTGGCTGAACGGGTAAAACGTGGCCAGGATGATGCCGGGCGTCGGCGAGGGAAGCCCGTGGAAGTGCCGCTTGGCTTCTCCCTCCTGCTCCATGTTGAAGCGGGCCAGCCGGACCACCACGGCCATCACATATACCAGCGGGAGCACCCAGCTCCAGGTCCCGTCGGAGAAATACAGTGTGTACATGATGAAGGCGGGCGCGACCCCGAAGGAGATCGCGTCCACCAGTGAGTCCAACTCTTCACCGAATGCGGATCCCGTCCGAGTGAAACGGGCGACGCGGCCGTCCAGAAGATCCGTGACGGCAGCCCACACGATGAACCACCCGGCCCACTCGAAATCTCCCCGGGTGGCGGCCACGATTGCATAGAACCCAAAGAACAGGTTCGACATCGTGAACGCGGAGGGCAGGATGATGATGCCCTTGCGAAGCCGCTTGACGGGCCGCATTCGATCGATCACGAGGGTTCCTCCCGGTCGTCGATCAGGCCCTCGATCCGCGCCAAAACGGTGGAGCCACCGGCCACCTTGTCTCCCACCGCGCAGTCGAGGGTCCAGTCGAGTGGAATGAACAGATCCACCCTCGAACCGAACCGAATGATGCCGATGCGATCCCCACGCTCGACGTGCTCGCCCTGCTCGGGGTACGTGACGATCCGGCGCGCGAGGAGTCCGGCGATCTGGCGGACGAGCACCCGGTCGCCCCGCGCCATGAAACCCAGGGAGGACCGTTCGTTTTTCTCGCTTGCTTTCGGATGCCAGGCCACGGCGTATTCACCGGGGCGATATTCGCGATACGCCACGTCCCCTGAAACCGGCGCCCGTTGCACGTGCACGTTGAAGACGCTCAGGAAGATCGTGATGCGCCGGCACGCTCCCTCGATGAAGGAGGGCTCTTCCACCTCCCGAATGTCGATGATCTTGCCGTCGCCGGGAGAAATCACCGCGCCTTCCCCGGGAGGGAGCTCACGCTCGGGGTCCCGGAAGAAGTAGAAGACGAAGGCGGCCAAGAGGGTCGGTAGAACCGCGAGTGCGATGGTCCAGGGCCCTGAAACGGGCACTGTGACCCAGGCCAGCGCGGCAAAAAGCACGGCCCCGAGCATGAACGGATATCCCTCTCGGGCGAAGCGCATTCGGCCCTTACTCGAAGCGCGGGGGTCGAAAATCATCGAGTTCCGTTCCCGTCAAGCGTCTGAAGATCTCCAGGTACCGGTCCGTTGTTTCGCGCACAACGTGATCGGGTAGATCTGGCGGCGGTGGGGACTTGTCCCAGTCGGTCAGGCCGTCCAGAAAATCTCGAACCGGCTGTTTGTCCAGAGACGGTTGGCCCTGGCCGGGCTGGAACAGGTCCGAAGGCCAGAACCGGGAGGAGTCCGGTGTGAGGACCTCATCGATCAAAAGGAGGAGGCCGTCCGTATCGTGTCCGAACTCGAACTTGGTATCGGCGAGGATGATCCCGTGCTCCTTCGCGATCGTCGCGCCGTGCGCATAAACGGCCAGGGAGAGTTCCCGCAGACGGGTGGCCTGCTCTTTACCGAGGTGCTCCACGACGCCAGAAAAAGGAATATTCTCGTCGTGGCCCGTCTGTGCCTTGGTGGCGGGCGAGAAGATTGGAGTGGGCAGCTGCTGACTCTCGCTCAAACCCTCCGGAAGCGGTTCACCCGCAAGCGTTCCGGACGTCCGATACTCCTTCCACGCCGAACCCGATACATACCCGCGGACCACACACTCTATCAGGACGGGTTCGGTGCGGTGAACGAGCATGCTCCGGCGGGCCCAGGCCTCCCTGGACTCTCGCAAAGATGGTACCAGATCGGCGATCTGGTCCGGGTCGGAGCTCAGGAGATGATGGTCGATCACCCCGCGTAGGGAGTCCAGCCACCACGCGGTGAGCTGCGTGAGGACCTCACCCTTGCGAGGAATCGGCTGGGGCAGGATCACATCGAACGCGCTCACGCGATCGCTTGCAACCATGAGGAGTCGGTTGTCTCCGACGTCGTAGATGTCGCGTACCTTTCCGCGGTAGAGGAGGGGTAGGGGCACCTGTGTTTCCAGCACGGCCATGGCATCAGACTCGGACATCGGGCTCTCCAAGATGTTCGTTGGCGCCGGCTTCGAGGCGGGCCAGGATCGGCTGTACCCATTCGGCCAAGAAGCGATCCACCTGTTGGGGAGCCCGTCCGACGAATCGCGCGGCCTCGCAAAGCTCGCGCAATTGCTCCAAATCCATATCGAAGGTGTCATCGTCCGCGATGCGCTCCAACAGATCGGCTGGAGCACCCTCGTTTTTCATGCGGTCCGCAGCAGCCAGCGAATGCCGTCGGATCCGCTCATGGAGTTCCTGGCGGTTTCCTCCGGCGGTCGATGCCTGCATGAGGATCGTCTCCGTCGCCATGAACGGAAGGTGCTCCTCCAGGTTTTTCCGGATCACCTGAGGGTTCACGACGAGCCCCGAAGACACGTTCTCTACCAGGAGCAGAATTCCATCCAAAGCGAGGAAGGCGTCCGGGATCGACAGTCTCCGGTTGGCCGAGTCGTCCAGTGTGCGCTCGAGCCACTGCGTGGCAGCTGTAAAGAGAGGGTCCTGGGCCAGAACCATCACATGGCGCGCTATGGCGCAGATGCGCTCGGCCCGCATCGGATTCCTCTTGTAAGGCATGGCCGATGAGCCGATCTGCTCCTCTTCGAACGGCTCCTCGACCTCTCTCAGGTGGGAGAGAAGGCGTAGGTCATGCCCCATTTTGGACGCGGATGAGGCCACGTTCGCGAGCGTCCCGAGAATCTGGGCGTCCACTTTTCTCGTGTAGGTCTGGCCTGTAACGCCGTATCCCTCTTCGAACCCCATGCGGTCGGCCACGGCCTCGTTCAGCGCATCCACCTTTTCGTGATCTCCCTCGAACAATTCGAGGAACGAGGCCTGTGTGCCGGTCGTACCCTGTACACCCCTGAAACGGAGTGTTTTCAGTCGAAACTCGAGCTCTTCCATGTCGAGAAGGAGGTCCTGCAACCAAAGCGTGGCCCGTTTACCAACGGTCGTGGGTTGGGCGGGCTGAAAGTGTGTGAATCCGAGTGTGGGGAGGTCACGATGTTTGGCGGCGAATTCTGCCAGGCGCGCGATACATCGGGCCAGCCGGTCTCGAATCAGCGTGAGGGCCTCGCGATGGAGGATCAGATCTGCGTTGTCCCCGATGAACGCGCTCGTGGCGCCAAGATGGATGATGCCGCTGGCGGCGGGCGCCACCTCCCCGAAGAGGTGCACATGGGCCATCACGTCATGGCGGAACCGCTTCTCGTATTCTGCCGCCTTTGCCAGGTCGATTTCGTCGAGTCCGCTTCGCATTTCGTCGAGCGCCTGTTGCGGAATCGGCAGCCCCAACTCGTGTTGCGCCGCGGCGAGGGCCAGCCACAAACGCCTCCACGTGCCGTAGCGGTGCGCCGGTGCGAAGATGGCCTGCATCTCTCTGGAGGCGTATCGCTCCCCTAGAGGATGGCTGTAACGATCCGTGCTTTGCTCGCCCACGAGGCCTTGCTCAGCCACGGGGCCCCCGGAAGATGAGGCGCCGCACAATGACCTCCCCGTTCCGCTCGAGATAGACGGGGAAGCTGCCGGACGCGCCGCGCAGCACCGCTGCGGCCTCCTCCGCCGACTCGACACGCCTGCGGTCGATCTGAAGGATCACGTCTCCCGCTCGGAGGCCGATACGGCTCTCCAGGTCGCGCTCGATATTTACGATGAGGGCTCCCGTCTCATAGCTGAGGCTCCGTTCGGCGCGGATGCCCGGTGTGACGGTGATCAATTCCATCTGCTCGAGAGCAGTGACTCGATCCGCCGAGATGGATGGGAGCGCTTCCGATACGAGCGTCACTGGGTCTTGCCGTCCCTCGATTCCCAGCGCGATGGACGCACCCTCCGCGAGGTCCAGCATGAGGGACTCGAAATCGAGCAGCGTCCGCAGCGCTCTTCCGTTGGCCGTCACCACTCGGTCGCCTTGCGAGATTTCTGCGCGGGCAGCAGGTGAAGACGGGGACACGCTCGATACGGCGACGCCATGCGTCCTGCCCCAAATATCTTCCTCACCCGCATCCACCTCGAAGCCGAGCCAAGCCCGCTTGACCTCTCCCGAAGTCAAGAGGTCGTTGGCGACCCGGATGGCCCTGTCGATCGGTATCGCGAAGCCCAGCCCTTCGCTCCCCCCGCTACGGGAGAAGATAGAACTGTTCACACCGATGACCTCCCCAACGGAGTTCACCAGGGGCCCGCCGGAATTGCCCGGGTTGATGGACGCGTCGGTTTGGATCATCCCCAGGTATACAACCCGGTCCTCGTCGTCGGGGATGATGTGGCGCCCGGTTCCACTGATCACTCCCGCGGTCACGGACGGCTCCGAATTGGAGAAGAGGTTGCCGAAGGGATTGCCGATCGCCAAGGACCACTCTCCGATGAGCAGTCCCTCCGAAGTGCCCACGGGCGCCACAGGCAAGTCATCCCCTCTGATCCTGAGCACCGCAACGTCGGTGAGCTGGTCGGCCCCAAGCAACTCGGCCTCGAAGTCCCTGCCGTCGGGGAGCGTCACCATGATGCGCTCGCTGTCCCGAACCACGTGATCGTTCGTGAGGATCACCCCGTCCGCACTGACGATGAACCCGGATCCCAAGCCGCGGCTGCGCCGAGCGCGAGGCATCGGGAAGGGGTCGAAAAAGGACGCCCTCGTCTGAACCTGCTCCGTGCGAATCACGTTGACGCTCACGACGGCCGGTGACACCCGGGCGGCCGCCTCGACGATGGCCGTGTTTCTGGAACCGGATATCTGGTTCGATTGGCCTCGACTCGGGGATGCTGTGGTCTGCTGGGAAGCGCCCGTACTCGGCTCGGCAAGCAGGGGAGCCGCGACCGTCTCGGAAGCAGGCCCCGAGCCTGGATCACCGTCCGCCCGCCCGCGTCCCTCGCAAGCCCCTAGGAGGACCGCAACAACTACGACCCCAAGCAACATCGGTCTGAACTTGCGGGGACTCATCGTCGGGTCCGCCCTGGATTTGCCATCGCCCCTCAGAGGTCCCTCCCGAGGGATTTCCAGTCCGCCATGAATCCGTCGAGGCCCCTGTCCGTCAAGGGATGCTTCAACAACTGATACAGCACATTGGGGGGCAACGTGCCGCAGTCGGCTCCCATCAAGAGGGCCTGAACCATGTGTTGAGGGTGCCGGATCGAGGCCGCCAATATCTCGGTCTCGATTTCGTAGTTGTCGTAGATCCGGCGGATCTGGCTGACCAATTCCATTCCGTCCCCCCCAACATCGTCGATCCGGCCGATGAACGGGGAGATGTACGCGGCCCCCGCCTTCGCGGCGAGGTGAGCTTGAGTGGGAGAAAAACAGAGCGTCACATTCACGCGAATGCCGTCGTTCGTGAGCGCGCTGCATGCGCGGAGTCCGGCCTCGGTGAGCGGGCACTTGATCACGATGTTGTCATGAATCTTTGCCAGGCGTCGGCCCTGCTCGATCATACCCTCGGCGTCCAACACGACGACCTCAGCGCTGACCGGCCCGTCCACAGCCTCGCAAATGTCGAGAAACAGCTCCGCTGGATCGTGCTCTGCAGCAACCTTCGCCATGAGCGACGGGTTTGTGGTCACGCCATCGATCAGGCCCGCCTCGGCGGCGCGGCGGATCTCTGCGAGGTCTGCAGTATCTAGAAAGATTTTCATTTCTTTGCGTGTTCCGTTGATGGCGAGGACGTCCCTGGTGTGGATGTCCGCGCCGGATACGTGACATGATGGAGAAACAGACCCGTCGCAGGTGCGGGGGGGGAGGTCCGAAGGTCACTGTCGGACTCTTCCAGCAGATGCCGAAGATCGTCCAGGGGTCGTTTGCCTCGTGCGATCTCCACCATCGTTCCGACCAAATACCGAACCATATGATGAAGGAAGCGGTCGGCGGTGATCCGGAATATGAGCCCGAGCGTTTCCCAGGGCTCCCAACGGGCTTCGTGCACCGTACACCGGTCCCCCCTCTCTGGCTGTCCCGATTTCGCAAACGCCTTGAAGCAATGTTTGCCCACGATCGTTTCGGCCGCGCTCCCGAGAAGCACCGCATCCAACGGCTTTGCGAGCGGCCAACACCAGTGGCGGTGGAAGGGCGACCCGGCCTCCGCAGAAAGACCGAGATGATAGAGATAAGTGCGGTTCACCGCGTCGTAGCGAGGATGGAAATCCGGGGACGCGGGCTCTACACTCTTGATCCAGATGTCGTCGGGCAGTACGGCAGATAAGGCCTTCTCGAGTTTTTCGGGCTGCCACGTATCTGGAAGGGAGGCGACCGCCACTTGGCCGGTCGCATGCACCCCGCGATCGGTTCTTCCGGATCCGATCACCGGGCGACGACAACTCGTGAGCTGCTCCAGGGCCGCCTCCAACTCCCCTTGAACGGTGCGCTCCTCGCGCTGAATTTGCCAGCCGTGGAAGGCGGATCCATCATATTGAAGAATCAGCTTGAGGCGTTTGTCCTTCACGGCGTTCACGCCCGGAAGGTAGGTGGGGCGCAAGCGTTGTCAAGCGACCGCAAAGGATGCCGAATCATCACCCGAACCCCGTGCTGAATGAGTAAGAATTCTGCTTCTGCGCTGGAGTCTTTCGACCTCCAGACCGTGATCCAGAAGGCCGCTGGAGGCGAGCATCTCACCGGGTTCGAGGCCGAGTTCGCATTCGACGTCTTCATGGAGGGAGAGGCGTCTCCGGTGCAAATGGCCGCCCTCCTTACGGCCCTTCGCGTAAAGGGAGTCGCTCCCGTCGAGGTAGCGGGCGGTGTGAGGGCGCTCCGGAAAGCCATGATTCCGATCGTCTCGGAGTCACCCGACGCGCTGATCGATACCTGCGGGACGGGCGGGGGCACCGTGACCACTTTTAATATTTCGACGGCCGCCGCCCTCGTCGCTCGTGGTGCAGGTGCCCGCATCGCGAAGCACGGGAACCGCTCGTTCACCTCCCGGAGCGGGAGCGCCGATGTCCTCGAGGCGTTGCAGGTCCGCATTGAGCTCAGCCCCGAGGAAATGGCTCAGGTCCTCGAAAAGGCGGGTATTGTGTTCATGTTCGCGCCGTTGCTCCATCCTGCGATGCGGCACCTGGGGCCGGTCCGCCGGGAGTTGGGTTTCCCCACGATCATGAACATCCTTGGTCCGTTGACCAACCCGGCCGGCGTGCGCCGGCAGTTGGTCGGCGTCGCCGACGCCGCGTTGGTTCCCCTCGTCGTCGAGGCCCTGAAGGAGCTCGGTCATATCCGTGCCCTCGTTGTACACGGCAAGGCGGGGCTGGACGAGCTGAGTCCGATGGGGCCGACAGCGTTAGCCGAACTCCAGGAGGGGGCCGTGAGCCATCGGACTGTCGGCCCGGAGGACTTCGGACTGGAGGCCTGTTCGGCGGAGGAACTGGCCGGTGGAGAGCCCGAGGACAACGCGCGGATCATCCTGAGCGTGCTCGAGGGTGGTGAACGGCGAGGTGCCCGAACCGCGGTTCTCATGAATGCCGGTGCCGCACTCTACGTGGCGGACATTTCAGACACAATCGAAGACGGTATCGCTGCGGCAGCCGCAGCCATCGACGACGGGAGTGCCCTGGACGCGCTCCAGGGCCTGCGAGAGGCCAGTGGCGCTAATACTTCCGGATGACCCCCACGACTACGCCTTGGATCTGCACGTTGCGCGCATCCTCGACGATCGGCGCCATGGAGGGGTTCGCCGGCTGAAGCCGGATTCGCCCGTCTGGTTCCCGGTACACCTTCTTCACCGTGGCTGAATCTCCGCCCACGAGCGCGACAACCATCTGGCCGTCCGAAGCGGTCTCCTGGGAGCTCACCACGATGTAGTCACCGTCCCGGATCTGCTCGTCGATCATCGACTCACCCTCGACACGAAGCACGAAGTTCTCCGCTCCGGACTTTACCATATCCGGCGGCACGGAGAGCGTCTCCTGTTGCTCGATCGCTTCGATGGGTAGCCCTGCGGCCACCGCCCCGAGGAGCGGCAGCTCGACGGCATTTGAGCCGAAGGCCGCGCCGACCAACTCGATGGAGCGGCTCTCGTTGTAGGCCTTCCGGATATAGCCCTTGCGCTCCAGATTGCTCAGATGCTCGTGCACGGTCGCCAGGGAGGAGTACCCGAACGCCTTGGCGATTTCTTCGAAGCTCGGGGCGTACCCATTTTTTTCGATGAAGCTCTCAACATGGTCGAGGATCTCTTTCTGTCGCTTCGTCAGGGGCATATCGAAGACCTCTGTATGATGGGAACCCGAATAAGACCCGAACAAAGAGTACCCGAACGTTGCCCGAAATGCAAGGCGGTAGGGCGCCGGCGTACACCCATGGTTTGTCGGTTGGCCGGATGAGGCCGCCCGGGGACATCCTCAAACGAATCGTAGAGACCAAGCGGGGCGAAGTCGAAGCGTTGAGGCGAAAGTTCTTGGAACTCCGGGACCGAGCCGAGGACGCGCCACCGGTGAGAGACTTCAGCGGTTCCCTCTATGGTGGGGATGAGGTGGCGGTCATCGCTGAGATCAAGCGGCGCTCTCCGGGTGCCGGCGAGATCCGCCCGGATCTCGATCCCCTTCGTCTCGGCCTGACATATGAATCGGCAGGGGCGGCCGCACTCAGCGTTCTCACGGACGAAAAGTATTTCGGCGGTTCTCTCGGGGACCTTGCTGGAGTGCGTGGCCTCGTGGACATTCCCGTACTTCGAAAGGACTTCCTCATCGATGAGTCGCAAGTTTATGAGGCGAGAGGGGCGGGGGCGGATGCGATTCTACTCATTGTCGGCATCCTTGACGATGGGAGGCTTCGTGCGTTGAGGACGCTAGCCGAAGAGCTCGGGATGTCCGTGCTCGTGGAGGCCCATGACGGCGGGGAGGTGGAACGGGGTCTCGCCGCGGGGGCCGGCCTCCTTGGCATCAACAATCGCAACCTCCGGACGTTCGAGACGCACCTCGATGTAACCCTCTCTTTGGCGGATCGAGTCCCACCCAGCGTGGTTCTGGTCTCCGAGAGCGGGATTCACACGGCCGCCGATGTCTGCAGCGTCGGAGAGAAGGGAGTGGACGCCGTACTCGTGGGTGAGTCTCTCCTTCGCCAGGAAGATCCCGGAGCCGGCGTGACCGCTTTGGTGGGGCGGGGAAAGGCTCTGCGGTGAGCCTCAGAACGAGATGAGCGACCTCGGCATCAAGATCTGTGGCATTACCACGCCGGAGGATGCCGTCGCTGCGCGACAACTCGGGGCCGATTACGTGGGCATGATTCTTTCCCAGGGCTTCCCGAGGAGCATTTTACCTGACGAGGCCGCGGATATCGGGCTGGTTGCCGAGGCACCTTTGGTGGCGGTCCTCGTGGGGGAATCTCTGGACGACGCCGAGCGCATCGCGGGGTTGTCGGGGGCGTCGGTCATCCAGTTGCACGGTGAGGAGGACGGCGAATACATCGAGGAGTTGCGCATGCGGGGAAATTGGGCCGTTTGGAAGGCTGTTCAGGTTCGAGACCCTAAAGATGTGATGAAGGCCGTGGAGGCCGTGGGAAGCTCCGTAGATGGCCTTCTCCTCGATGGGTGGCATTCCGACCGGCCCGGTGGTAGCGGGGTGTCGTTCTCGTGGGAGGGTGTGCGAGTGGTGCGGGACCGCATCCCGCACCATCTAAAAGTGATCGCCGCGGGAGGCCTCACTCCGGAGAATGTGGCCGATGCTGTCCAGGCTCTTCGGCCCGACATCGTCGACGTCAGCTCCGGTGTGGAGCTGCACGTTCGCCGCAAGGATCCGGAGTTGATTCGGGCGTTCGTCCGGAACGCCCGCGGGGGGGAGTGAGGAGGATCGACGCATGGTACTGAGGACGATGGCTGATGCGGAATACCATGGAAGCTGAGGGGGAGCGATTCGGCCCGTTCGGGGGCCGGTACGTACCCGAAACGCTCATCTCGGCTTTGGACGAACTGGGTGCCGCCTACGACGAGGCGACAGCTGATCCCGCGTTCCGCGAAGACCTCGACCTCCTACTTCGCGACTACGTGGGCCGCCCCTCTCCCCTTTACCGCGCTTCCCGATTGGAGGCCTCCGTGGATGGCCCTCCGATTTTTCTGAAACGAGAGGACCTCAACCACACCGGTGCCCACAAGATCAACAATACGATCGGGCAAGCCCTGCTCGCCCGCCGCATGGGAAAGCCCCGAATCATCGCTGAAACGGGGGCGGGCCAACACGGCGTGGCCACCGCCACGGCTTGCGCGCTCTTCGATCTCGAGTGCGTCGTTTACATGGGCGAAGTCGACGTGGAGCGGCAGGCGTTGAACGTCTACCGCATGGAACTCCTCGGCGCGGAGGTCAGGCCGGTCGGATCTGGGACGCGCACGCTCAAGGACGCTACCAATGAAGCCATCCGTGATTGGGTGACCAACGTCGAAACGACGCACTACATTATCGGCTCGGTCGTCGGGCCCTCACCGTTCCCGCGCATTGTTCGTGATTTCCAAGCCGTGATCGGCCACGAGGCCCGCGAGCAGATGCTCGCTCGCACCGGAGCGCTGCCCGCAGCGATCGTGGCGTGTGTTGGCGGGGGCTCGAACGCCATGGGCATCTTCCACGCGTTTCGGGAAGACCATGGAGTGGAGTTCATCGGCGTCGAGGCTGCGGGGGAGGGGCTCGACTCCGGAAGGCATTCCGCGACGCTTGCGGCAGGGCGGCCAGGCGTGCTTCATGGGGCCATGAGCTACCTCCTGCAGGATAGGGACGGTCAAGTAGCCCCGGCGCACTCGATCTCCGCGGGTCTCGACTACCCGGGTGTCGGACCCGAGCACTCTAGGACACAGGGCGCGCTCGTTATGTATCCGTCACGGATGAGGAGGCCCTGGCGGCGTTTCACGGGTTGTCCGATTTGGAGGGAATCACTCCTGCGCTAGAGAGCGCGCACACCATTGCTTATGTCCTGAAGATTGCGCCCGAATCCAGGGAGCACGGACCACTCTTGGTGTGCCTGAGCGGTAGGGGGGACAAGGACGTCGCTCATGTTGCTCGCGTGGAAGAAGGAGAACGTTATCTTTAAAAAGCCGTGCATACGACTCAGGGCGAGGCACCATTGACCGAACCCCCCCTCGAAATCTCCGACGCGACCCCGGCGGAGCCCGAAGACTGGACGGAGGGCGACGACCTTCCGGTGGTCGAAGTTCGGGGGCTTTTCATTGTGCTCGGCAAGGCCCTTCGGGCGTTTCAACTCTACGACGAAAACAACCCGGTTCGGAAGCGCTTCGTCACGAGCCTTCGTGAGGCCTTCGAGCAGCTGTGGCAGGAAGTGGAGGGCCTCAACCTGGCGGTTGAGGAGGACCGGATTCTCTTGGTTGGGGAAGAAGTCTATCGGAGCTCTTCCCGCTCGGATTCCCTCGCGTTCCTGCTCTACAAGGACGGCATCTGTGACGTCACCTTTCTCCCGGGCGTCGAGGGCTCGGAGGTCGATAAGATTCTCGGGGTGTTCCAGCGCGCGAAGATGCTCAAGACCGCCGAGGCGGATGACCTTGTGACGATGCTCTGGGAGCAGGATCTCGAGTTCTTCACGTTAAGGTGCGTGGACCAGATCACAGAAGGTGCCGTACTTCCCACGACTCAGGCGGAGGAGGAGCGTGCCGCTTTGGATCAAGTCCTCCAGGGTGAGGCCCAAGACTCCCAGGCCGCGGAGGATGGTGCTGGCGGACAGGCGGACACCGCGGAGGGTAAGCCCCCGCCGCCCAAGATCGGCCAGGATTTCTCGCCGACGCTCTATGCGCTCGATCCCGATGAAAAGGAGCAGCTTCGGCAAGCGTTGGCGTCGGAGATGTCCCGAGATGTGAGGCATGACGTCCTGGCCGCCCTCTTCGACCGATTGGAAGAAGCCGGGTATCCGGACCGCAAATCGGAGATCCTGAAAATCCTTCGCGAACTCCTGCCGAATTTGTTGAGTCGTGGGGCCGTCGAGTACGCGGCAAACGTCCTGGAAGAGTTGGCCGCAGTGCGCGCTGAGCCGGGAGTCCTGGATGAAGTCCGCCAACGTGAGTGTGATGAGGTCCTGGACGACCTCTCATCTACGGAGACGCTCGAGGAGTTGGTGCGTGCTCTTCAAGATGGGACGATCGACGTTCCCGTCGACGAATTGGGCCGGCTTCTGAAGTTCCTCCGAGCCGGCGCCCTGCCCGTGCTTCTAGGAGCGGCCGAGCAGGAGGAAATTCCCGGTTTGAAGGACACACTTCGCGGTGCGGTGCACGGTATCGCCAGCGAGAACCCAGAGGCGGTCCTCGCCCTTCTGGACCACGCGGATCCCGTCGTGACCTCGGGAGCGGTGCGCCTGATCGGGAGGATGGGTATGGCCGAGGCAGCCCCTTCGCTCGTAGGCCTGATTTCGCATCCGAATACCGACGTCCGGCTCGCCCTCGTCGAGACGGCGGAGCTGCTCCGGGACGTCACCACCACGGATACGCTCATCGACGCGCTCTCCGACGCCGAACCCGATGTCCGCGTAGCCGCGGCGCGAGCGCTGGCGACTCTCAGGGTCGAGACGGCAGCGCCGGCGTTGGAGGCGTTGGTGACCGGCAAGAAAATTCGCCAGGCCGATCTCACCGAGAAGATCGCGATTTTCGAAAGCTACGCGTTGCTCGGCGGAGCCGGCGCCGCTGAGGTTCTGAATGAGCTCCTCAACAAGAAGAATTTTCTCGGACGGCGTGAGCCGTCTCAGATCCGCGCGTCCGCAGCCCGGGCCTTGGGCAGGGCCGGGCTTCCCGGTGCTCAAGAGACCCTCCGGGCCGCGCACGATGATGCGGATGCCGTCGTCCGCACCGCGGTGCGTCAGGCCCTCGAGGGAGTCGAGGAGGCGACCGAGTGAGTTCGCTCCACGACACGGTCAACATTCAGGAAATGGGCGGAAAGCTGCTCACCGCGATCTATGTCGTGCTGCGGTCGATGCGCCTTTATCCGCTCGAGAACGTGCAGGTCCAGCAGGCGATAGACGACCTGCACGCACAGATGGTCACCTTCCTGGACAGTGAAGGGGCGTTCGAGCTCAATATCTCCGGTGACTTTTTTTTCCTCAACGAGGCCCGGCTGCGGCTTGACCTATCCAACTTCTCGACCTTCGGAAACCTGGCGTCCGTGCTGACGGGTCATGGCATCGGGGAGGTCGTCGTGGTGCCGGGCGTGGACCGTGAGGAATGGGGCCCCTTCCTCGCTCTTTTCTTGGCGAATCCGGAGGACGATCCCTTCTCGGCCTTCATTGACTTGTTGAGCCAGACGCCGGCGGAGCATATCGAGGTCCGGCCTCCGGCAGAGTCTCAGGAACCCGAAATGGTCGAGCGGGATGCGCTCGTTGAAGCCAAGGGAACGTACGCCCAGTCCGTTAAGGTGGCGAAGGACGTGCTCACCGGCGTACGCCTAGGGAAGGCGGTGAATGTCCGTAAGGTGAAGCGCGCCGTTCAGGGCATCGTCGACCAAGTCCTCGACAATGAGTCGTCGATGGTGACCATGACGACGCTTCGCGGATTCGACGAATACACGTTCACACACTCGGTGAACGTCTGCATCTTCAGCGTCGTCATCGGACAACGGCTCGGGTTCACGAAATTGCAGCTGTACGACCTGGGTCTCGGTGCGCTACTCCATGATATCGGCAAGATGCGGGTGGACACCGAGGTCATAAACAAGACCGGCGGACTGACGGAGGAGGAGTGGACCCAGCTCAAGGATCATCCCACAGAGGGGCTGCTCCTCCTGTTCGAGATGCGTGGCTTTACCGATGTGCCGTTCCGCCAAATGCTCATGGCCTACGAGCACCATATGAAGATCGATCTTTCGGGGTATCCTCAGAACGAACGCACCCGGGAGCTCGGGCTGTTCTCACGGATCGCCGCGGTGGCGGACGGCTTCGACGCGGGGACTTCAGTGCGGAGTTATCAGTACGAGCCTTGGCCTCCGGATGAGGTGCTCAAGGAAATGAGGGACAACCCCCGGCGTGGATTCGATCAACTGATCGTGAAGGCCCTTATCACGTCGACCGGTGTGTACCCGGTCGGCACGTTGGTGATTCTGGACACGCATGAGTTGGCTGTCGTATCCAAGACTCATTCGGAGATCGAGCACCTCCACCGTCCCATGGTAAAGGTGATCTCTGATCCCAAGGGTGGGCCGTTGAAAACGCCCGTCACGCTAGACCTTTCTCTCGGCGAGCGAACCATCGTGAGGACGACGGACGCACAAAAATATGGCATCCGCGTCAGCGACTACCTCATCTGAGTTCCATCCTCTGCACCCGTTTCGAGTCCTATGCCGAGTATCTCTGAGAAGTTTGCCGAGTGCCGGAACGAGGGGCGGGCCGCCCTGGTTCCGTACGTGACTTCCGGATTTCCGTCCCGTTCCGCAACGGTAGACGTGTTGGCGGGCCTAGCGGAGGCGGGGGGCGACGTGCTGGAGCTCGGGATCCCGTTCAGTGACCCCCTCGCGGATGGCCCGACCATCCAGGAGTCCACGTTCCGGGCCCTCGAGGGGGGTATGACGGTCGAGGGCACCCTCGAGGTGCTTGCGGAGTTCAGGCGCGGGTCGGACACCCCGATCGTTCTCTTCAGCTACCTGAATCCAGTCCTCCGGTACGGCGTCGAGGCGTTTCTCGCAGATGCGGAACAGGCAGGGGCGCAAGGGTTGCTTCTCACCGATGTTCCTACCGGTGCCGACCCGCAGGTCGAGGACGCCATCCTCGCTTCTGCCCTGGACCTGATCCGCCTGATCGCTCCAACGACCCTACCGGAGCGTGCTTCGGCGATCGGAGAGACCGGACAGGGATTCCTCTATTACATCTCCAGGACGGGAGTGACGGGGGCTCGTGAAGCCTTGGCCGAAGATTTAGAGGAAGAGGTGAGTGCTCTCCGCAAAGTCGTCGAGCTTCCGGTGGCGGTGGGTTTCGGGATCTCAACGCCCGAACAGGCGGCGTTGATTAGTGATGTCGCCGACGGCGTGGTCGTGGGCAGCGCGCTGATCCAGGCCTTGGACGAGGGCGGTCCGGAGGGTGCGGGGGCGTTCCTCGCCACCTTGCGGGCCGCCATGGACCAGGTGTCGACGGAGCGGGAGCTGCCCTAGAGGGGTGTCTTGCGGCTCTTGAGCCGATCCAGAAGCGAGGGATCGGGTGCGACGAAGAGCGTCTTTGCACGATCCAGCTGGACACTGCCCGGAGGAGCCTTTCTGGGCTTACGCACGTACTTCCTTCTCGTCCAATCGACCGGCACACTTCCGGAGGTTCGTGCCTTGGAGTGCAGAGCGGCGAGATTCGCTGCCTGCTCCAGATCCCGAGCCGGCGGCGTCTCTCCCGCGTTCCACCGGAGTACGACGTGTGCACCTGCCGAATGTCTCGCATGAAGCCAAATGTCGTTGGGTGCAGAGTGCTTGAACGTCAGTTGATCGTTGGCTTTGGATCCGCGTCCGACCCGCACTTCCAACCCCCCGGACGTCCAATAACGCTGGTAGGGAAGGGTGGGTTCGGGGGCGCTCGCTGTTCCTCGACCACCGGTTTCGGACTCGGAAAGCACCTTGCGGATCGCGTCCGTGGAGGCGTCGCCTGCTCGAACCCGGTCCAGAAGCCCGCTCAGTTCGACGACGTGGGACTCTGCCTCCTGGATCAAAG
This sequence comes from Longimicrobiales bacterium, assembly GCA_965248195.1. GTDB lineage: Bacteria > Gemmatimonadota > Gemmatimonadetes > Longimicrobiales > Gaopeijiaceae > UBA822. Next base: position 1,220,626 of record CBDFIQ010000002.1, read on the forward strand.
CCGGTAATCTCGCCCGCGCCCGCTCGGCCCGCCCCCCACGGTCGTAGAAGCGCTCGGCATTCCCCTGTGGAGAGAGCGCGGGATCGAGAACGATCGTCTCTGAGGTGCCCTCGAAGTCAGGAAGGGTCACCTCAGCGGCTCCTTTTCTCACGAGGTGTAGGTGCGCGAGAATCATGTCTCCCTGGATGCGGAGTGCTTGTGGGTCTGGGGTGGCTCCGAGTTCTCGGTTGAGCTTGTTCCGTTTCTTGCGAACCGCGCGGAGGGCGTCCTCCAGGGCGTTCGTCCATCGGGAGGGGGTCAGTATCGCGGCGGCGCCCGCCGCGGCCCGTCGGACCCCCTCGACGGCTTCAAGGAGCGTTTCCGAGGTCCGGCGACCGTACCCTGGCAACTCGACTGGATAGGGTTGGTCTCCCCACTCGCATTCGAGGATGTACGCCGGTCCCGGGGACCGGCCGGTGTCTGCGCCGAGACCGCTCGCTCTCAGGTTCAGCCAGCGCTCGTAGCCGGTCTCTAGCGACGCGCTCCCGCTCGGTCCGTCCGTGCCGCCCAGGAGTGCGGGGGCGTTGACGGGGGACGTGAACGCGACCTCGTGAAGCAGCCGGCGCCCTCTCGCTTTCAGCGTCTCCTCGGGTTCGAGGATCTCGAGCCAATCCTGAAGGCTCAGAGGCGTTTCCACGCCGCGCCTTTCCGAGAGCGGCTTTGGGTAGGGACTTCCAATCCGGGGCGCCCGCGTCCCCGAGCGTGGCACCAGAATATGCCTGACCGTCCACTCCTCTCCCTCGACCACGGTAGCATTGCTCCGGCCGGGTACGAATTCGACGACGATCCGGATTGTGCCTCCCCGTCCACGGATCCGCGTCAACACGAAGACGAGGACCCTCTCGTCCGGTATGTGCTCGACCGCTGCCAGTGTACACGGGAAAGTGCGGCTCCCGTCCGGAGGCTCGGACTTGTCGAGTACCTCCACGCCGAGGCTGGAAGGCGCTAGATCGATAAACACGGTCACGTCGCGAAAGTAGGTGTGGAGAGTCCCGGCGCCGTGATCCAGAAAGATCCCCTTGAGGCGCGCTCCCGACAGGGCGTCGCTCAGTTCGGCGGCTATCGCGGCGGTCAAAATCGGATCCCATCGCATCGTCATCGACCGAAGATAGCGGAGAAGCGAGGGCACGCCTGGCCGTTTGGTGGGGCCACGGCTAGCTTGGCGCCGTCAGCCTGCGAATGACAAGACTTCGAGCGATGCCCGAACGCACAACCCAGCGTGAAGGCTATTGAAGGAGTACAGCGGGTCGCGCACAGGGCGCTTGTGCGCGTTCAGACAAGGAACGACGACGAGGCGTAGCAACGCTACTCCGAGGAGGAGAGACGCAGGATCAACCGCACAACCGCCCTGTGCCCTCCACCATTTATGGCATAAGCTTACACGCTGATGGGTTGCGGTGGCACGGCCCCATCTCCGTTGTTGGAGTTCCTAGCCATAGCTACGGCTATGGCGTCGTCGCTCCGCCTAGGAGCTAGGACCGTGGCATCCGCAACGCGGCCCACTGTACTCCTTCAATAGCCTTCTAATGAGCGAGACCACACCGATGCCTGCTGGCAGGTGGGCATGAGCGAACTCCATCCCTGGGTCGCGGCGGCGGCTACGGGTGTGCTTCCTGATTGGGCCGTCGCACGGAAAAAACGCCGGGCGCACATGGCGCGGGTGGCGGAGCTGCTGCGGGAGTGGGGCGAGGTCCGGTGTGATCACCCGCGGGACGTCGAGCGTTGGACCGCAGTGGGTTATCTTCATGACGTCTTGCGCGACGCGGATCCGGATGACCTCCGTGCCGGGCTATCGAGGCCCCTGGACCAGCTGCCGGACGAAGTTGTCCACGGTCCGGCCGCGGCGGATCGGCTCCGCCGGGGCGGCGTCACGGACGAACCTTTTCTTACCGCAATCGCGTGCCACACGCTGGGAAGTCCAGACTTCAATGACATCGGAAAAGCACTTTATGTGGCGGATTTCCTCGAGCCTGGGCGTAAGCTTCAGCCCAAGTGGAGGGCTCGGCTGCGCAATGAAATGCCCGAGGGCCTCGATGCTGTGGCCAAGGCCGTGGTAGGGAAACGGATTCAGTTTCTGATCAAGAAAGGGCGTCCCGTGCCGCCGGAGACGCTCGGACTGTGGAACGTTCTGGCGAAGGGGAGGCTATGGGCGAGCGCCTCCGAGGTCTAATCGTCCCCGGTGTCGTATTGGCCGTGGGAATCTTCATCGGATCGGCCGTGTCGCAGTGGAACCCTTTGCCCCAGCAGGAGATCGTCGCGCCGCCGCCCCGGAATTCCACTGCCGCGGGGTTGGGTCGTGTGCGTGTGGAGGTACTCAACGCGGGGGGGGAGGAGGACATGGCTCGCCGCGCTACCGACCACCTTCGGGACCGAGGTTTCGACGTCGTCTACTTCGGAAATGCCGAGACCTTCGGGCAGGACTCCACTCTGGTACTCGACCGGGCGGGAAGGCCGAGAGCGGCGGCGGCGGTCGGGCAAGCGCTCGGTACGCACTGGATCGAGAGCCGGCCCGATGCGAACCTTTACCTCGATGTCACCGTACTGCTGGGTAGTGGATGGGTTCCCCAAGTGAACGGGGACGACGGTGAAGCGGGTGGGGTTCCTTGGTGGGACGTGCGCAGGTTCCTACGATAAATCGACTATGGCCAAAAAAAATCGACGACATAGCGGTGGCTTGAGTGAGGCCGGTGGAGGTGGCCCTGCAGAAGGGAATCCCCCGGACGCGAAGTCAAAGGAGAAGACCAAGGCACCCGAGGGTGCGGTCATGGAATGGGCCAAGTCGCTCCTTGTGGCCGCGGTCCTCTTCGTGGTGATTCGCACTTTCGTTCTGCAGACCTTCGTGATCACGTCAGGGTCCATGGAGGAGGCTCTTCTGATCGGGGATTTCCTGATCGCGAATCGGGCGGCCGTGGGTGTCCGAATTCCCGGTACACGTGTTCGGCTCCCCGGGTACTCCTCAGTGCGACGTGGGGACGTCCTGGTTTTCGATCCACCGCATGAGCCCGACCTCAAGCTGGTCAAGCGCCTCATCGGCGTTCCGGGAGATACCGTCTCCATGAAGGACGGCGTGCTTACGATCGACGGGAAAATCCAGGGCGAGCCGTACGTCAAACATGTGGATCCCGTGGGCGACGACCCGCACCCGTGGATGGCGTGGCAGACGGAGCATCTGGTCGCTGCGGTACCGAGAGCGACCTACCAGCCAACACGGGACAACTGGGGTCCTCTCGTGATCCCGGAGGACCGGTACTTCATGCTGGGAGACAACCGAGACACGAGCCTCGATTCCCGGTACTGGGGATTGCTCGAGGGTTGGCGGCTCGAGGGGCGGGCCTCGGTGATTTACTTCTCTTATAACAAAGGCTCATTCAGGCCGTTTCCCTGGCTTCGTGAGATCCGTCTCGGTCGGGTCTTTTCCCGCATACGCTGAGGCAGCCTCAGTGCGCCCGCCGGCGTCCGGCATTCGCCGGGAATCAGCCTCCCTCCTGTTCGCCCGAAGCTGGCCGCACGCCGCTTCGATGTCCCGTCCGCGTGGAACCCGAACGGCCACGGATACACCTCGGGCTTCGAGTACCGAGCGAAACTCCTCGATGCGTTCTCCCCGGCTCGCCCTCCAGTCTTGGTAGGGAATGGGATTGTAGGGGATCAGGTTCACGAAGGCATCGACCGACGAGGCGAGGTCCGCCAGGCCCGAAGCCAAACGCGAGTCGTCGTTGATACCCCGTATCATCGTGTACTCGAACGTGATCCTCCGTCCGCCGGCTCGGTCGAACCGAACCAGGGCCGCCATGAGTTCCTCGAGTGAGTGTCGCTTCTCTAGGGGAATCAGTTGGCTCCGAAGCTCGGGCTCGGGCGCGTGGAGGGAAACGGCCAGTCGAAACTGCTCTGGTCGCTCAGCCAATTCGAGGATGCCTGGAACCACGCCGACCGTCGACACTGTGATCCGCCGGGCGCCGACGCCGTAACCCCGGTTGAGAATGGTCAGGGACGGGTGAAGCGCCGTTCGATTACTCAGGGGCTCCCCCATTCCCATATATACGATGTTGGAAATCCGCCCGTAGCCGTGGTCGAGGGCCCACCTCCGGGAGGCCCGGTATTGGGACACGATCTCGCCGGCGGTGAGTTGGCGCTGAAATCCGGCCCAACCGGTTGCGCAGAATGTGCATCCCATCGCGCAACCAGCCTGAGACGAAAGGCAGAGGGTCAAACGGTCGGTCGTGGGGATCAGGACGGATTCCACGAGTTCTCCGTCCGGGAGCCGCCAGAGGTGCTTGACGGTCCCGTCCGAGGAGCGGGATACGGTATCGGGGGTAGGCTCCAAAAGGGAGAATGCGGCGTCGAGTGCCTCGCGCTCGGCTACGGGAAGATTGGTCATCCCGGCGATCGTGGGGACACATTCTTCGAAGACCCACTTCTGGACCTGCTGTACTCGGTAAGAGGGTTGGCCCCGGGCCGTGAAATGCTCAGCCAAAGCGGTCTCGGCCTCGTCGGGCGGAAGGCTGAGGAGATCCCTTTTCGCGTTGAGCATGGATGGTGTCCTTCGGGCCGGAGCCGCCCGATTGGTTGGGAGTCACCGTGGGCGGTAGACCGGTAAGATAACGCCATACGGTGAAGCGTACGACGATTTCTTGTATCGCCCAGATGCCAAGGTTAAACTTGAAGCGTTCCCGCTGTACTTCTTCAACAGCCTCCTAGAGGAGGGCCGGATACTGTATCCGCTGTCGAACATTCAGTGATGGGTCAGGTTTTCAGCTGGGGGCCGGCCGCTCTCTGGGCGGCGGTCCTCTTTTTGTTGAGCGAATGGTCCGGGCCGGTCGGCGGTCTGCCGCTCGGGGCCGACAAGTTGGTCCATGGGGGTCTCTTCTTGATTCTGGGCTTGTCTCTCGCATGGGGAAAAGGGAGGACGGGATCCGGCGTTTCGGGGCTCGTGTTCCTACTCATGGGTGTGGGGTACGGCGCGTTGGATGAATGGCATCAGAGCTTCATTCCGGGCCGGGACGCCAGTGTGGGTGACTGGGTGGCGGACAGCGCAGGCGTGATGCTCGGTTTGGTGTTGTTCACGAGCTTCTCGTCCCGGTTCCGGAAAAATAGGCGGTCGCCGAGCGAGGGCACAACGGAATCAGCCCAATCATGAACCAGATCGATATCGAACGGACCGCACTACGCTCTCGGATGCTGGGCGGCATTCGCTCTGGTGACGAGGGGGCCGAGCTCGAGTTGGCGGGCTGGGTTCACCGCCGCAGAGATCTAGGCGGGTTGATCTTCCTCGATCTTCGCGACCGAAGCGGGCTGGTTCAGGTGTCCCTTGGGCCGGATTGGACCGATGCCGCCTCGCTCGACCTCGCCCATCAACTCGGGGCCGAGGACGTCGTGGCCGTGGTTGGATCCGTCGTGGTCCGACCCACCGAGAACCGGAACACGGGGATTCCCACGGGGGAGATCGAGGTCCGGGCGAGGGTGCTGCGTCGCTTGACCGATGCCGACACCCCTGCCATCCCGGTGTACCGTGGACCGGAGGACGAATTGCCGTCGGAGGAACTCCGGCTTAAGCATCGTGTGCTGGATCTTCGCCGCACCGAGCTGCAGGAGAATCTTCAGCTTCGGCACCGGCTGGTTCTCGCGTGCAGAAACTGCCTGGACGGGCTCGGCTTCATCGAGATCGAGACCCCGATTCTGACCAAGCCCACTCCCGAGGGTGCCCGCGACTTTCTGGTGCCGAGCCGCCTTCATCACGGAGAGTTCTACGCACTGCCGCAAAGTCCACAGATCTATAAGCAGATCTGTATGGCGGCGGGCTTCGATCGCTATTTTCAGATCGCACGGTGCTTCCGGGACGAGGATTTGAGGGCGGACCGGCAGCCCGAGTTCACTCAGATCGATGTCGAGGCGTCCTTCGTCGAACCAGACGACATCCTCGGGTGGATGGAGAGGCTCATGGTCGTGCTGGCGGCGGAAGCACCCCGAATTCAGGCGGAGGTGCCCTTTTCCCGGCTGACACACGCCGAGGCGCTGGAGAGATACGGTACCGACCGGCCCGATCTCCGCTACAGGCTGGAGATCCAGGACTGGACCCACGCTCTGGCTAGGCTCGACGCCCCCGTGTTCTCAACCGCCCTCCGCGATGGGGAGCGCGTGCGAGGACTCCTGCTCGAGGGTGGAGCGAAGCTTTCCCGCAGACAAATCGAGGCGATCGAAAGCGGCGCGAAGGCGGCGGGTGCGCCTGGGCTCCTGTGGGCGAAGCGCACAGATGATGGAGGGTCGGGCTCGCTCGCGCGCTTCATGGACGAGGATGCGTATCGCGAGTTGGGAACGAAGCCCGGCGACCTGGTGCTCGTAGCGGCCGGGAGCGACGGGATGACCTCGCCGGCGCTTTCTGCAGCGAGGTTGGCTGCGATCGAGGCGCTCGAAATCCCAGAGGATCGAGAACACGCTTGGCTCTGGGTAGTGGATTTTCCGGTCTTCGAGGAGGGACCCGACGGTGCGCTGGCAGCCAACCACCATCCTTTCGTCATGCCCCATCCGGAGCACCAAGACCGGCTCGAGACGGAGCCATTGAGCGTGCGTGGGCTGGCCTACGACCTGGTGTTCAATGGTGTCGAGCTCGGCTCGGGCAGCATCCGTAATCACGACCCGAAGATCCAGCGTCGGATCCTAAGGCTACTCGGCTTGAATGACGCCGAGATCGACCGGAAGTTCGGTTTTCTTTTGAGCGCCCTGGCCTCGGGGGCGCCGCCCCATGGGGGGGTGGCTTTCGGTGTGGATCGCCTGGTGGCGCTCTTCGTAGGGGCCGATAGCCTGAGAGAGGTTATCGCGTTTCCCAAGACGACCGCTGCCCGCGCCCTCTTCGAGGGTGCGCCGACGCCACTGGACGCCGACGGTCTCGCCGAGCTGGGCCTGTCCCTAGGCCAGGCTGGGGACCAGGCTGCCCCCATGGAAAAGGGGGGGTCCGAGGGAAAAGAGGTCGCCCACTCGAGCGGGGCGGAAACATGACCTCAGAGGGCTTGACGTCGGGTCAGAGCACGGTGGTAGAACACCGCCTAGACGCTGAGGGAGTTGATCCGTTGCTGCTGACTGGCGCGAATGACGTCAACCTTCGGGAAGTCACGAGTCTGTATGACATTCGGCTCGTGCTTCGGGGGGACCATGTCATCTTGTCGGGGGAGTTGGCGGTGGTGGAGGGGGCCGCTCCCTTGGTCCAGCATCTGATCGAGCTGTCCCGTTTGCGGATGCCGTTCGACCGGAACGACATCGCCCGTTTTGCGGAGGGTTTGGCGGCCCACGGGCCGGATGGCGTCGTGTCGCCCGAAACGGAGCTCCAGGTCGCGTTGCCGGGGTCCCGAAAAGTGATCCGGCCCAAGTCGGAGGGACAGCGCCAGTACGTCAAGGCGATCAGGGACAACGACGTCGTCATCGGCATCGGGCCCGCCGGGACCGGAAAGACGTATCTGGCGGTCGCTCTTGCGGTCGACGCGCTCTACAAGAAGCGTGTGCGGCGCATCGTCCTTGCGCGGCCGGCCGTTGAAGCGGGCGAGAGCCTTGGGTTCCTCCCGGGAGACATGCAGGAGAAAGTCGACCCCTACCTGAGGCCTCTGTATGATGCCCTGGAGGACATGATGCCTTCCGACCGAGTACGTAAGGCGCTCGACGACCTGACCATCGAGATCGCGCCGCTGGCCTATATGCGTGGCCGGACGCTCTCCGATGCCTTCGTGATCCTGGATGAGGCCCAGAACTCCACAACGCGGCAGATGAAAATGTTTCTGACGCGGCTGGGATTGAACTCACAGGTAGTGATCACGGGAGACAAGACACAGATCGACCTTCCGCGCAAGGAATATTCAGGCCTGCTTCAGGTGGAGGCCATCCTACGTGGCGTCGAGGGCATCGAGTTTATTTATCTGGACGACACGGACGTAATCCGGCATCGTCTGGTGAAGGACATCATTCGGGCGTATGCCCGTAGCGAATCGGAGGTGGACCAGTGACCCGGGACGGCCTCTCTACATACGGTGTTGCCCGCGAAGGGCACGGGGACCAGGTGCGCCCGCCCTGGCCGGACGGAGTCGTTTACCATGGATCCCGGCTGCTGCTCGTGGTGGCGTTAGCCGTCACGATCACCGCGCTCTTCCCCCCTATCGGGGGGGCCACACTCGGCCGATTCGAAGTGGGGATGGTCCTCACCGAGGCAGTCATCGCCGAAGTGCCGTTCACCATACCGAAGTCGACGGAGGAGCTACAGCGGGAGAGGGCGGACGCCGCAGCCGGCGTGCCGCCCACGTTCAACTACAGGCCCGAGGCCGGAGACACCATGGTTGTCCGGCTCGGTAGGTTCTTCGCCAGACTCGACTCGGTCGCTTCGGAGGGCGATTCGGAGACCCTCCGCGCGGATCTGCTCGAAGCGTCAGTCGTGGCCACTCCCCAGCAAGCCGTCCTCCTTATCGACGACACGACCCGCGGGCTCCTGAGTACCACCTCCGTTTCGGGGGTGAGGCGATACGCAGAGATGGGTATAGTCGACGCCACGGAAGCGCGTGAGCTCACTGTCGAGAGCGTCCTGATTCAGGACCCGGGGGCGGAGGACCGCCGCTCGATGCCGAGTGGAGACGTTCTGACCGGAGGAGACCTGCAGGCGCGGATCGTCAGCGACCTGGGGACGGCGAGCCCCGAACTCAGCGAGTTGCTTCGCCTGATCGTCATCAGCCACACCGTCTATTCTCTCGAGTTCGACCCCGATGTCACCAATGCCGATCGGGAGGCCGCCCGGCAGGCAGTTCCAGAATCGATCGGCAACGTGGTCCAGCAGGAAGCGATCGTTCGGGCGAACGAGCCCATTGCGGAGGCGGATCTGGACCGCTTGAACGCGTACGAGGCGGAGCTGCGCCGGCTCCAGTTGCTCGAGGAACCGGGCCTCCAATTCGGGCTTCTCCTGGGAGCGTTCCTGCTGAATTTGTCACTTCTGGCGGTGTTCGGGGCGCTCGTCTTTTTCATGCGGCCGGTCATCTACGGATCTCTGAGGTGGCTGGTCCTACAGGCGGCTCTGGTGGTCATCTATTTCGTCGTGGCTCGGGTCATCGCATCCAACGATTGGGGGCCGGAGGCATTGCCGGTGGCGTTTGTCGTTTTGGCGCTGGCGGTTCTTTGGGATTCCAGAATCGCATTGGTGTTGGGGCTTGTCCTGGCCGTCCTCACGGTGGCTCAGCCCCCGTTCGCGGAGCTGGACGTCCTGTTTCCGGTGATGATCGGTGGGGCCGCAGCGGCAATGTGCGTCCGGGTTGTCCGTCGCAGGGCACAGACGTTGGTGTTCGTTGCGATCATCACGGGAGCCTATGCGGTGACACTCTTGGCGATGAGCCTGCTGGGAGAGCGCTCCGCGGTGGAATTCGCGGGGTCGATGATGTGGGCCGGCTTGCCCGCGGCGGCGAGCGCGATCCTCGCGATGGGCCTGGTGCCCGTGTTCGAATGGACCACGGGGATCACGACGGACCAGACGCTACTCGAATGGGCGGATCCGAACGCGGCGCTCCTGCGTCGCCTTTCGCTGGAAGCTCCGGGTACGTACGCACACACCATCAACGTGGCCAACCTGGCGGAGATGGCCGCCAATGCGATCGGCGCTCATGGGCTTCTCTGCCGGGTCGGCCTGTACTACCACGACGTAGGAAAGGTGCTCAAGCCCCATTATTTTGTGGAAAACCAGCCCGAGGGCAGAAATCCCCACGACAAGCTCAAGCCTGATACCTCGTCGGCAATCCTGATCGAGCATGTGGTCGAGGGGCTTCGGCTCGGGAAGGAGGCGGGGCTCCCCGAGGTCATTCAGCGGTTCATTTCCGAGCATCATGGCACTCAACTCATCGCCTTCTTCTTTAGCCGGGCGGAAGAGGAACTCGGTGCGGGCAATGTCGACGAAGCGGAATACCGTTATCCCGGACCGAAGCCGCAGTCGAAGGAGACCGCCGTTGCAATGATGGCGGATTCGATCGAGTCGGCCACACGGGTGCTTCAGGAACCGACGCCCGAGCGAGTCCGTGATCTCGTGGACGGCATCATCGAGAGTAAACGGCAGGACGGCCAACTCGACGAAGCGCCGTTGACGATGCGTGACATCACTGTCCTCAAGGACACCTTCGTGACGGTCTTGAGTGGCATCTATCACCACCGCATCGACTATCCCACGACCAAACATTTGACGGACGCACCGGACAATGGCTCGGGGGAGAGGTCGAACGGTGCCCGAGAGGAAGAATCCGGTTCGGAGCGGGAGCAGCTTTCCGGTGCGGATGACGCGCCCCAGGACCTCGAGGGGTCCGACGGTGAGGGAACCGGAGCCGCCGCGGTCAGCGAACAGATTGAATTTGGCGACGTGGATCGCGGGTCCTAGGAGGGTGATGGGAAAGGGGGGCCGGGCGAGTTCGTTGGAAATCCAGGTCTCCGGAGATTCCCCTGCCGGCGTGTCGAAAGATTGGTTGCGGTCGGCGGTGGCTCTGGTGCTCCGGAGTGCGGGGCTCAGCGAGGGGGAGATTTCCCTGACGCTCTTGGATGATGACTCCATCCGGGAGTTGAATCGTACCTACCTGGGCAAGGACACCCCCACCGACGTCCTCTCCTTCGCCCTCCATGAGGGCGATGAGGCGGTGTTGGGAGATGTCTACGTGGGATACGAGCAGGCGGCGAATCAGGCGGTAGACGCCGGGATCACCGCGGAAGAAGAGTTGGCCCGTTTGTCCATCCACGGCACCCTGCACGTCCTGGGGTACGACCATCCGGACACTGAGGCCCGCTCCTCCAGCGAGATGTTCATTCTGCAAGAGCAGTTGGTCCAGAAGCTACTGGACGAAGCGATGTGAAGACCCCACTCTCCGGGGCATGACCACCAGCCATAGCAACGAATCTCCAGATCTTCGGGAGCGGATCGCAGCGCTGATCGGCGAAGGCGACGTATCTGCGCTCGAGGCCATGCTGGAGGAGCTCCACCCTTCCGATATTGCAGACGTTATGGAGTCGCTCGCCGAAGAACTTCGCTTGGCGTTGGTTCGTGCACTCCCGGCCGACCTGGCTTCAGAGACCCTCGCCGAGATGGAAGAAGGCGAGGTCCGGGCCGAGCTCTTGACCGCCTTGGCTCCCGCCGAGGGAGCGGAACTCCTGCACGAGTTGTCGGACGACGACGCCGCGGATCTGGTCGGTGAGCTCGAGCCGGAGGCGCAGGATCGGCTTCTGGCGGAGTTGCCCACGGAGGAAGCGGGTGATATCCGCGACCTCCTCCGGTACGACGAGGATACGGCCGGAGGGATCATGACGACCGCCCTCGTGTCGGTGCTCGGCCACGTCACAGCGGGCGAGGCGATCGAGGCCGTGCGCGTGCAGGGGAGGGAGGTGGAGGACTTCTACACCGTGTTCGTGGTGGACGAGGACACCAAGCTGCTCGGCACCGTGCCGTTGGACGACCTGATCCTGTCTGATACGGGGCATCGCATCGGTGACCTGGTCGAGCCCATTGTGGCGTCGGTGGTCCCGGAGGCCGACCAGGAGGAGGTTGGCCACATGATCGCCCGCTACAACCTGGCGTCGATCCCGGTCGTTTCAGACGACGGGGTCCTGCTGGGCCGCGTCACCTTCGATGATGTCATCGACGTCATCGAGGCCGAAACCACGGAAGACCTTCTGCTGTTCTCCGGTGTCTCGGAGGCGGAGGAGCTACGCGGCACCTCGGTCGAGGCGGTCCGCGCCCGGCTCCCGTGGCTTCTTCTCAACACGATGACGGCGAGCCTCGCAGCCAGCGTGGTCTGGTGGTTCCGGAGTGAGATCGCGGCGGCGACGCTTCTTGCGGTGGTCATGCCCGTGGTGGCTGGCCTCGGAGGAAATGCCGGCCAGCAGGCACTTGCCGTGACCGTTCGACGGCTCGCGACGTCGGCGGGGCCGCTCGAGGCTCGCGGCCACATGGTACGCAAGGAAATCCTGGTGGGGTTGTTGAACGGAGTAGCCATCGGCCTCCTCGTTGCGGTGGCCGCCGGGATGCTCGCTCTAGCGATGGGGGTGGACGCACGACTCGGTGTGGTCGTACTGCTGGCCATGTGGGGGAACATCGCGATGGCCGGGTTCGCCGGCTCCTTCATCCCAACGCTTCTCGATCGAATGGGGCAGGATCCCGCCGTCGCCTCTACCGTGTTCTTGACGGCCCTCACCGACCTGACGGGCTTTCTCCTGCTCCTTGGGCTGGCCACGGTCATTCTGTGAGGGGAGGATCCGTGAGGAGCCTCTTCAGAGGGATTCGGATTTTCGTGGGCCTCGCACCCCCGGTCGTGGGTTTTCTGAGGGATCGGAGGCGATGGATCATCGTGGGCGCCCCCGCGCGCCGCACCGAGCGGCATCATCGGCGGCGGGCAGGAAAGTTGGTGGCTCGGGTGGCCAAGCTGGGGCCTACCTTCATCAAGCTCGGCCAACTCATGTCCGCACGGGCGGATATCTTTCCCGAGCCGTACCTGACGGCGATCGGCACGCTTCAGGATCAGGCTCCTCCTGATCCTACGGATCAGATCATCGCTGTCATCGAGCGTGAGCTGGGTCGGCCGGTGGATGAGGTCTTCGACGAGTTCGACCGGGAGCCCGCCGCCGCCGCGAGCCTCGGGCAGGTGCATGAGGCAGTCGTCGATGGTAGGCAGGTCGTGGTCAAGGTACTCCGCCCGGGCGTCGAGGAAGTCGTGGCGCTCGATCTGGACATCGGCTTCACCCTTTTGTTCTGGCTCAATGTCCTCTTCCCCAACCATCACATTCAGGCGCTCACGAACGTCGTGCGTGAATTCTCTCACCGCGTAAGGGAGGAGATGGACTTCCGTAGAGAGTCGGAAAACATCGAGCGGTTCCAACGATATTTCAGAGACGATCCGACCGTTCGAGCCCCCGAGGTCTTTGACGAATACACGCGCCGCAGGGTCCTGGTCATGGAGCGCTGCACTGGAACCAAGATCGATCGGTTGCACGACCAGTTCGCGAAGGGCCGCATCGAGTTCAACGAGGTCATGGAGCACCTCACGGGGCTCTACCTTCGCATGATGATGGTCGATGGGTTTTTGCACGCCGACCCCCATCCCGGCAACCTCCTCGTTCAGGATGACGGAACCATCGTGGTGCTCGACTGGGGAATGGTGCTCGAGGTTCCTTCTTGGACGCGCGAGTACATTTTGGACCTCGCGCTGACGGTAGAGCGGGACGATCTGGACGGGATGATCAACGGCATGTACCGATTGGGCATGATCAGCCCCGAAGTGTCACGGGGTGAGATCCGCGAGGCGGCCACCGAAATTCTCGCGATCATGGCGAGTGTGAGGAGCTCCAACCAGGACCGTGTCGAAGAGATTGTCCAGGAGATCTTCGACACGTTTTACACATGGCCCCTCATGCTCCCTCAAGAGCTGGTGTATCTCTTTCGGACTTCGGTGCTTTTGGAAGGCATCGGAATCCGGTACGACGAGAATTTCGATGGGCTGGGGCTCCTCAAGCGCGTCGTGCGCGACATGAAGGGCGAGATCGTGAAGACCTCCGTCCGGCAACCCGTTGCGGTTGCGAAGGATCTGCTCGGAGAGGCGCAGTCGGCGATCCGGACCATGATCGAGTTGCTCGGACGGGCGGAGCGGGAAGAGTTGAGGGTACGTGTGCATCCCCGAGACATCCAAGGCCAGGAGAGGTTTCTCAACCTACAGGCCCGGCGCATCAGTCTGAGTATTTTCGCCACGGCTACCGCGGTCATCTCGTCCATTATTTTTATTGCGGTACGAAACCTCTGGCTGCTCGGGGGCGGTCTTCTGGTCGCTCTGCTCATGTTCGTGCTGGTGTTCTTCATCCCGACTCACCTTCTGGAAAATCCGCTACGGCACGCTCGACGGGTTCGACGCGGTGAGCGTGGCCGATAATCAGAATGGATCCAACTGAGCCGCTCCCCGAAGAACTCGAATCGCTTCTCGAGCGGTTCCACGCGGGAGAGAGGACGGCCCTCGCCCGTGCGATTTCCGTGATCGAGAATGAGAGGCCCGGTTTCCAGGGATTTCTCCATCGTGTACTCGCCGCGGGCCCTCGGGCCCGGCGTGTGGGCGTGACGGGTCCGCCGGGGAGCGGGAAGTCGAGTCTGATCGCGGCGCTGGCGAACCTGTGCCGTGCCCGAAAGGAAGAAGTCGGTGTTGTGGCGGTCGACCCGACGTCGCCCTATTCGGGGGGAGCCCTTCTCGGGGACCGGATCCGCATGAATGACCTGGCCACCGATCGCGGCATATTCATTCGCTCCATGGCGACCCGTGGATCGTTTGGGGGGCTGGCCGCGACCTCCAAGGAGGTCATCGACCTCATGGATGTGTTCGGTCTCACGCGGCTTCTCATCGAGACGGTCGGGGTGGGGCAGACCGAGCTGGAGATCACAGGGGCCGCCGACACGGTGGTGGTGGTGTTGGTTCCCGAGTCGGGGGATGGGATCCAGGCCATGAAAGCGGGGCTCATGGAGATCGCGGACGTTTTCGTGGTGAACAAAGCGGATCGACCAGGTGCCGACCATGTGCTCGACGATCTGCGAACCGCCCTACACCTTCGGGCTGGAAAGGCCTTGGCCGCTGGTCCAGCCCACCACGGTGTCGATCTCCCGCGCGCGACGCAGAAGGCCGAAGTGGCTGTTTCGAAGCCCGTTCCGGGCGACCGCCCGGGTTGGGCAATTCCGGTGCTAAAAACAGTGGCCCAGACGGGAGAGGGAGTGCCCGAACTGCTCGATGCCGTCGACCGGCATCGGGAACATCTCGAGGGATCCGGTGAGTTGGGGATCCGGCGCCGCGAGCGAGGCGCGGTGCGGGTGCGTGAGGTAACCGAGCGTACGCTCCGCGGGATCCTCTGGGGGGGCGAAGTGACCAGGGCGTTGCTCGAGGCCGGCCTGGATGAAATCCAGCAGCGTACCGCCACCCCCTATTCCGTCTCCGCCTCGATCCTGCAGGTGCTTCTGGCCGAAGAGCAGAAGGCTCCGCCTAGGAGCTAGGACCGTGGGATCCCGGGTACCCGTGCGATAGCACGGGTGGCGGCCCACTGTACTCCTTCAGCAGCCTTCCCGAGTGCGCTTCTTCCCGATACCGGGACAATGTCTCCGCTCGTGGGTAGACTTTCTACGCCCCAATAAGGGAAAAACGCTTGTCGACCTTAGAACACGACGTGACCGTCCCAGGTGAGTTGGCCGAGCGGGTTCGCCGGCAGGAGACTGAGCTCGAGCGGCTCAGAGAGCAGCTCCGACTTTGGGAGGAGGAGTTCGGCGCGACCCCGGCCAGGGAAGCCCTTTTCAGCACAACTTCGGGGATCGAAGTCGCGCCGCTCTACACGCCGCTCGATCGCATGTCCGGGGAGGTGTACACCGATGCGTTAGGCGTTCCGGGACAGTATCCCTTCACCCGGGGTCCGTACGCCACCATGTACCGGACTCGCCTCTGGACGATGCGGCAGTTCGCCGGATTCGCCACCGCAGAGGAAACCAACCTGCGGTACAAATACCTGCTCGAGCACGGCACGACAGGGCTCTCGGTGGCCTTCGATTTTCCGACGCTCATGGGGTACGACAGCGATCATCCGCGTTCCCTGGGTGAGGTGGGCGTGTGCGGGGTTGCGATTTCGTCGCTGGCCGACATGGAGACGCTCTTCGAAGGGATCCCTCTCGATCAGGTGTCGGTCTCCATGACCATCAACGGCCCGGCCATCATTCTCTTCTGCTTCTACCTGGTTGCGGCCGAGCGGCAGGGCATCCGGCCGGAGCAACTCCGGGGCACCGTGCAAAACGACATCCTCAAGGAGTATCAGGCTCAACACGCTTGGGTGTTTCCGCCCGAACCCGCGTTGCGGTGCATCGTCGACATGTTCGAGTGGTGTACGGAGCACGCACCGAGTTACAACCCGATCTCGATCTCGGGATACCATATCCGAGAGGCGGGGGCGACCGCGGTCCAGGAGCTCGCCTTCACCCTGCGGAATGGCTTTGAGTATGTCGAAAGGGGCATCGCTCGTGGGCTGGATGTCGATACCTTCGCGCCGCGTCTTTCCTTCTTTTTCGACGTCCACAACGATTTCTTCGAAGAAATCGCCAAGTTTCGTGCGGCACGGCGCATTTGGGCCCGTTTCATGCGCGAGAAGTACGGCGCCACCAACCCCGAGGCGTGGCGCCTGCGCACACATGCTCAGACGGCTGGGGTGAGCCTCACGGCCCAACAACCCGAGAACAACATCGTCCGGGTAGCCTACCAGGCCATGGCCGCCGTGCTGGGAGGAACGCAATCGCTCCATACGAACTCGATGGACGAGACTCTGGCATTGCCGACCGAGAATAACGTCCGACTCGCGTTGAGAACGCAGCAGATCCTGGCCTACGAGAGTGGCGTGCCCAACACGATCGATCCCTTGGCGGGATCGTACTATGTGGAATCGCTCACGGACCGGCTCGAGACCGAGGCCCTGGAGCTCTTTGGCCGAATCGCTGAATTGGGTGGCGTGGTGCCGGGGATCGAGACGGGGTTCTTTCAGAGGGAGATCGCCGAATCGGCCCGCCGGCAGCAGGCTGAAGTGGAGTCGTCACAGCGCGTCGTGGTCGGGGTCAACGACTTCTTGGAGGGGTCCGAAGGAGTCGAAATCGACACGCTCAGAATCGACGCTTCGGTGGAGGAGCGTCAGTGCCAGAGGCTGGCCGACCTGAGGGTGGCGCGCAACGACACCGATGTTGCTCATGCGCTCGAGGGGTTGGAGAGGTCGTGCGAGGAAGGAACCAACGTAGTCCCCGGCATTTTGGGCTGTACTCGGGCCGGCTGTACGCTTTACGAGATCCGGCACGCGATGGAAAAGACGTTCGGGACCTACGAGGAGCCCGTGTTTTTCTAGAGTAGTGCTGGGCTAAGCTCTCTTCGGCGGGCTAGATCTTTTCGATGACGTAGCTGATCCGCCAGTTGCTCATCGCTTCAGGGTCCTCCGAACCCTCGTCGGCGGGTTCGTAGAGTCCCACCCAGTCGTCGACGGGACCCCGGTGCTCACGCTTGTAGTGATCGAGCTCGTCGTTTGCACTTATCACGTCGAGCTCCTCACCAAACAACTCGACGATGAGGTGATCCTCCGCGTCGCCCTCGAATAGGGTTTTGTTGAGCGTGACGTAATTCCACCCCGGCTTGTCGGAGAGCGAGTAGTGTCCCTCTTCAGGGAACCGTGTCTCCTCTGAAAAGCTTTGGGGGCTTTCGCTCGAGATCCGCGAGCGAAACTGGAATTCGCCCGTTTCTTTGAAAAACGGCTCGAGGGTGTCGAGAATCTTGATCCACCTGAGCGTGACACGAATCCTCGCCATCGATTGGCTCCTCCAGCCTGGAGAGTTCGAGTTCTTTGACTGCGGGCAACGTTCTCGGGGCCCGCAGTGGCCGATGTTATGGCCGTAGGGGCGGTTTGTCCAGACGGGCGGGCTTCGCCCGTCAGCCGCCGGAGCTGCGTTGGGAAGTCCTACAGGCAGGCCACTGTTGGCCCGCAGAAAGGGTCCGTCGGACGTTCGAGACCCGCATCGGGTCCTCCGAGGCCAAATACGCGAGCATCGCGACCAGGGTGGCGTTATTCCTCAGGTCGTCGAAGACGATTTTGTCGTAGGTGTCAATGTCCGTATGCCACGTGTATTGTCGGTAGTCCGGATAATGCGATAGAAGCCGGAAGCCCCTGGCACCTCGGCAAATGAGCGACATTTCGTCGCTGCTACCGGTACTAGGCACCACCCGAAAGTCGAGTTCGATGTTCCGCGTGATA
The DNA here is from genome assembly GCA_965248195.1 of Longimicrobiales bacterium. Lineage (GTDB taxonomy): Bacteria > Gemmatimonadota > Gemmatimonadetes > Longimicrobiales > Gaopeijiaceae > UBA822. Next base: position 1,238,440 of record CBDFIQ010000002.1, read on the forward strand.
TCTCGTGGGATCTCACCTACCCATCGGCCGAAGTTCTCGCCCGCCTCGGGGAATTCCTGCATTCGGAAAAAGTCGATTCGCCAGGTGCCGTTGTCCTGATTGAACGCCGCCTGGAGTCCGTCGACCACTTCAGGATGATCCTCCGCGAACGCCAGGGAGCCGTTGGTCCCTTGTTCTTCGCCTCCCCAATGCGCCACCAGAATGGTTCGCCGTGGCCGTGGGTAGACCTCCTTCAGGATGCGCATGGCCTCCATCATCATGATCGAGCCTGTTCCGTTGTCCGTTGCGCCGGAGGCACCATCCCAAGAGTCGAAGTGCGCGTTCAGAAGAACGTACTCATCAGGCAACTCGGTACCACGGATTTCGCCGATCACGTTGAAGACGGGAACCTCGCCCAAGAACTCTGCCTCCGCGTCGACTCGGAGCACCGGTCCCTGCCCGTTCGACGCCAACCGGTGCACCAGCCCGTAGTCCTCACAGCTCAAGTGGAGGGAGGGGATTCGTTGCGTGAAGGAAGAAAAAATCTTGTTGGCTCCCCATCCATTCGACCATCGTGCGGTGACGACCCCTGCGGCTCCCGCGCCCTCGATCCCCCTTACAATCCGCCCGAGGCCTCCGGCACTCCGGACGCTGGAGGTCCACTGCTCTTGAACGCGTTGTCGGAGTGACTGTATGCGACTCTGGGATTCCGGGGTGGCCAGGGCTGCCCAGCTCTCGGGGGCACGGCAGGTCGGCTCGGCGTACGAGAGCGCAACGAACTTTTCGGCGACGTTGGGCAGCCAAGCCTCGAAATCGGCCTGATTGCCGAACGCCGGCATCGCGATCACCTCGCCATCGACCGGTCCGTCGGTTCCCGGGCTCCAGGCCAGCATCGTCCCGTTGAGTGTGCGCTTCCGTGGGGCCACGAGATCGATATGTGTGTACCCGCGGTCCCAGCCCCGCCACGTACCGTACTGGTCTGCTCGGACCGGGACGTCCCAGTTCTGGTACATGGACATGGCCCATTCGATCGAGCTGCGCTGGCCGGGGCTTCCCGAGAGCCGCGGGCCGATGGAGTCGAGCAACACTTGAGCGAGCCGCTCGACCTGCGAGCCCTCCTCCATTCCCTGCGCCCAGATCGCCCGAATGATCGGGTCTTCAGAGGGGAAGTCCTGAGCCGTCAGGTGGGCGACAGCGAGGCAGGGCACGAGCGCGGCGGCGAACGAAAAGACGAGAAAGCGAGACGAAGTCATCCGGTTCTCCTCACGAGCAGTCAACGGTCAGGCCTGGATTGGGTCGGGCACCCGACTCCCAAGATCGCGTGGTGTGATCGACATGAGCAAGGGAGCCTTACGCGAGTAGGGGGAAGAGCCGCCGCAGCGTCTGGCTACCCACGCTCCGGCGAGGTCGGTAGCTTTCTGCACGTTTTACGTGCGTTACTCCCTCTACCTGATCACGGTGCTGGAAGCGAGGCTTCGATCGAGAGGAGATGTGAATGTCGTCGGAGGAACGGAAGATCCGCGTCCTCGTGGCCAAACCCGGTCTGGATGGCCATGATCGCGGCGCCAAGGTCATTGCGGCGTCTTTCCGGGACGCCGGTTTCGAGGTGATCTATACAGGTCTCCATCAAACGCCCGAAATGATCGTCAACGCGGCGGTTGAGGAGGATGTGGATGTGGTAGCGTTGTCGGTTCTTTCTGGGGCCCACATGACGCTTTTTCCCAGAGTCCTCGAGTTACTGAACGCAGACGGCGCGGAAAATGTGTTGCTCACGGGGGGCGGAATCATTCCAGAGGAGGACATGGAAGCGCTCAGGGAGGCAGGGGTGGGACGCCTGTTTGGCCCCGGGACTCCCACCTCGGAGGCTGTTGCATACATCCGTGAGTGGTCCTCCACGTGCGAGGAGAGGGTTTGAGGTGAGGCGTGCCGCCTTGCTTACGTGGAGGATTCGAGCCTTCTTTTTCGGTGCCGCACTGGGACTCGCGGGCATTTTCCTAGACATTCCTTGGCTCGTGACGACTGCCCTGGTCGTGTTACTGCTGGGCGTGGCGCTTCGAATGGCGCCGGCCCGCGATCCAGGCTCGGAAGAACAGGAGCCCAGGATTCCCGAGCCTTAGGGCCTGTTGAAGAACTGGGGCGAGTTCGCCCGGCCCGCTCGTCCATGGAATCGCCCGGAGTCCGAGACCAAGGTTTCGGATGTCCGCGAACCTGGTCGACGCCCGCCGCATTCTGCGTGATCATTTCGGATTCTCGTCCTTTCGGGAGGGCCAGGAACGCCTGGTGGGTGCCGCACTGGCAGGCAGGGATGCGCTCGGTGTACTTCCGACGGGTGGTGGGAAGAGTCTCTGCTATCAGGTGCCTGCCCTAGCGCTACCTGGGCTGACTCTTGTGTTGAGCCCGCTCATCTCCCTCATGGAGGACCAGACCCAGCGCTCGCGCCGTGCCTCGATCCCGGCAGCGTTCATCACCAGTGCGCTGTCGGCCCGCGAACGGCGTACGGTGTTGGACAACGTGAACAGCGGTAGGATCAAGCTGCTTTTCGTGGCGCCGGAGCGTCTGGAGACGCCAGGCTTCATGGACTCACTCGGGGCGGCAGGTGTCTCGTTGATTGCCGTGGACGAGGCGCATTGCATCAGCGAGTGGGGGCACGACTTCAGGCCCTCCTATCGTCGTCTGGGCGTGTTGCGCCGCAGGCTCGCGGCGCCGGTGATGGCTCTCACGGCGACCGCCACACCGAGAGTGCGCGAGGACATTCTGAGTGTGCTTTCACTGGATCGGCCGCTTCGGGTCGTGGGGTCGTTCGATCGTCCGAACCTGAGTTGGTACGTCGAACGGGCGGATCGGCATCCGGCGAAGATGAGCGCCATCCGCCGCCTCGTTCTTTCGGAGGCAGGCGCGGTAGTGATCTACGCGGGTACGCGCCGTGTCGTCGAGACCATTCGCTCCGCTCTCGCACGGCTCGGGATATCGACCGCCGCCTATCACGCGGGGTTGGAACCGGAGGTGCGAAGCGGCGTCCAGGAGGAATTCCTGACCGGAAAGACCCGCACGGTCGTGGCCACAAACGCGTTCGGAATGGGTGTGGACAAGAGCGACGTGCGACTCGTCGTTCATTACCAGATGCCCGGCACCCTGGAGTCCTACTACCAGGAGGCGGGCCGCGCCGGACGAGACGGAGGTGCCGCTCGTTGCGTCGCGCTCTGGGGTGAGGACGATCAGCGTCTACACACGACCTTCCTCGACCGGTCTCGTCCGCCCGTGCGCTTGCTGAAACGAGCCGCCCGGACTCTCCGGCGTACCATCGGAGCCGGCGAGCGGGGTGTGGTGGAGGCCAGCCATCTCCTTCACGCCGTGGGTTGCCCGGCGGAGGAGTTGGGGACGCTACTCGCGGCCCTGGAACGCGTCGGTGTGGTTCGCGTCTACAACCGGTTGGGGCGGACGGGCTCTGATCCGGGCCCCATGGGTAAGCTTATCTGCGAAACTTCGAGCGAACTCGATGAGCAGACGGTCCTCGATCTCGGCGTTCGCGCCTCGCGCCCGGATTGGTTGCGGGCGCAGCGACTCCGTCAGGGGGGCATCGAAGGCCTCCGGGCCGTTCGAGCTTACGCCACCACGCCGAGGTGCAGGAGGCGGACGCTTCTCGGCTACTTCGGGGACGAGGCCCCCATCTGCGGCGGTTGCGACGTATGTGGGGAGAGTGGCGAGGGTTCGGGGTATCTCTAGCTTCATCATCCGTAGGCCGAGGGTTAGCTTTTAGGACGCGCCGGAATGCGCTTTCGCCACGGTGTTACGAATTATGAGCGATCACGAGTAGCCTAGAGAAGAATATGGGACGTTCAGGGCATTCTGTTTCAACTAGCGGATATCGCGACTGACATTCAAGCAGGGAAGACACCTCACGTATCACGCAGCATAAGAGACACCAAAGTCTGCGAGATCGGTGAGGGTACCCACGAAATCCGGCGTCTGATTGTTTGGCGGCGACTCATCCAAGATGATGTCCGCCTCGACGGCGCGGAGTAACAGGGAAGTCCACTCGGGCCGCTGGCCTGCCATTACGGGCTCCGTCTGAAGCCGACATCGCCCCCCCGAAGCTTGAAGGGGGGCGGCGCCGGGACAGGTTGAGCGCACCGGCGGGATTGGTCATGAGGGACCGACCGGGAGAAAAAACATAGTGAGGAGAGAAATCCTCGTGAGCGCAACGGTCCACGAATCGTGGGTCGCGCTCATGGAAGACGGGCAGTTGGTGGAGATGATGCTCGACCGGGCCGACCAAGGCCGGTTGCTCGGAGATATTTACCTGGGCAAGGTGGAGGCCGTCCTGCCCGGAATTCAGGCCGCCTTCGTCGATATCGGTACCGACAAGGCCGGATTCCTCCATGTCTCCGACCTCGACATGGGCGACGACGACGACGAAAACGGCGGAGGCGGCGGTGCGCGCCGCAAGCGCGACCGGAAGTACCCGCCGATCCAGGATCACATCAGGAAGGGCCAGGAGATCATCGTCCAGGTCACGAAGGAGCCCATCAGTAGCAAGGGGCCTCGCCTGACCGCCGAGATCTCACTTCCTGGGCGATTCCTCGTCTATATGCCCGGGTCGTCACGGGTGGGTGTGAGCCGCAAGATCGAGGACCGAGAGGAGCGCTCGCGCCTCCGCACACTTGCCAAGGGTGTTCTTCCCAAGGACGAGGGGGGCATCATCGTGCGGACGGTGAGTGAGGAACTCAATCAGGAAACGTTCAAAAAGGACTTCAAACGCCTCAGTTCCAAGTGGCGGAAGATCCTCAAGAAGAGGGAAGGAGCGAAGGCTCCAAGCCCCCTCCACGGCGAGGCGAAGCTCATCAGTGGGGTGATCCGGGACCTCTTCAGCAATCGCTTCGAGTCGATCACGGTGAACGACAAGGGGATCTACAGTGAGATCCTCCAGTACGTGAAGAGCGTCGCCCCGGAGCTCAAGGATCGTGTCCGGCTCCACACGGGCTCCGAGTCACTCTTCGACACGCATGGGGTCGAGGAGGAATTTCAGGCGACGCTCCAGAAGAAGGCGATGCTCCCTTCGGGGGGCTATATCGTTATCGAGCCTACCGAGGCCCTCGTATCGATCGACGTCAACACCGGGCGGTACAAGGGGAAGAAGGATCCCGAAAACACGATTCTGAAGACCAACCTAGAGGCCACCCAGGAGATCGCACGCCAGCTCCGATTGAGGGATATCGGGGGCATCATCGTCTGTGACTTCATCGATATGGAGTCTCAAAAAAACCGTGACAAGGTCCTGAACGAGCTCCGGACCCATCTGGGTAGAGACCGAGCCCGAACCAAGGCCTTCGAGGTCTCGAGCCTGGGACTGGTCGAAATGACGCGACAGAGGGTTCGACCTTCTTTGTTCCAGACGCTCACCGAGGAGTGCGATCACTGCGAGGGGACCGGCCGGGTTTATTCGCCGGCTACGGTCGTTCGCCAGATCGAGCGGAGCATACGGCGTGTCTCGGTGAAGGGGGAGGAAAAGAAGCTCTTGATTCGGATGCATCCCGAGGTCGCGCTCCGGATCATTGAGGAGGAGCCCGACTTTATCCGGAAATTAGGGCAGGTCACCAGCCTGAAGCTCGACATGAGTGACGATCCGCTGCTCCGGGAGGACGAGTTCAGGATCCTTTCCGGCGCCGCGCAGACCGATGTGACTTCCAGATACGTGGCCGCATGAGAGTAAGGCTTGATGTAGGGCTTGACCCCCCGCGGGCATTCCGTGAATTTTTCTGGCTATACCGGGGCAGTTCGTGATTCGTAGGGTCAACGAGGCGTTATGTACGCGGTTTTTCGCACAGGCGGCAAGCAGTTTCGGGTGGAGCCGGGCACCAAGCTCCGGGTCCCGACGCTGGAAGCGGAAGAAGGCACGACGGTCTCTTTCGAGCAGGTGCTGATTACTTCCGACGGAGACGCCGTCTCGGTGGGCCAACCCACGGTTGCCGGCGCCTCTGTCAAAGCCGAGGTGTTGCGTCATGGCAAGGACCGCAAGATCATCGTCTTCAAACGGAAGAAGCGTAAGGGTTACCGAAGGAAACAGGGACATCGTCAGAAATTCACCGAAATCCGGATCGCTGAAATCAAGCTCTAGCACCCGGTTTTCCGTACGACGCTCCCGAGGAGCACCTGATGGCACATAAGAAGGGCGTGGGATCGAGCCGAAACGGCCGAGACAGTAATCCCAGCCGGCTCGGCGTAAAGCGGTACGGCGGCGAGCGGGTGGGTGCCGGCTGCATCCTCATTCGCCAACGGGGCACCCCATTCCATGCCGGACGCAACGTGGGGCGCGGGGGCGACGACACGCTGTTCGCCACCACCGACGGTGTGGTGAAGTTCGAGAGGTATCGGCGCCGCAAGGCCGTGTCGGTCTACCCGGACGCCTAGCGCCGAGCGAATGTGCATCGAGGCCCGTTTCGCAGCGACACGCTGCGAGACGGGCCCCTCCTGTTTTCGGTCGTTCCTTTTCGAGGACACCTCACCTGGATCTTTTCCCACTCTGCTAACGTAGGGTGCCGAGCCGACGGAGAGGCATAGATATGTTTGCGATGAAAAAAAAGATGCTATTGATCTGCGCCCTGGGTGCCGTGTTGATGGATTGGGCCCATGTGCCTCACTTCGGCGAGGAGGTCGAGGCTAAATGGTCTCCGGCCGAGGTCGTTCCGACGGCGCTGGCCGACATGGAGCGTGACTTGGCCGAAGCTCAGCTTCCGATCGAGGTGAACGAGCGCGTCGAGCAGTGGATGGTACGGTTCTCCACCTTGAACAGGCCCGAGTTCGAACGGACGCTTTCCCGGGCCGGACTCTACTCAGACATGATCCGGGGTAAGCTCCGCGCTCGCGGAATGCCCGAGGAGTTGGTTTACCTCGCCATGATCGAGTCCGGGTTTCTCACCCACGCTCGATCGCCTGTCTCGGCGACCGGCATGTGGCAGTTCATGGATCCCACAGCGAGAGCATACGGGCTACGCATCGACGCCTATGTGGATGAACGGCGGGATCCGGTGAAGGCCACGGACGCCGCTCTCGATTATCTCAGTGATCTCCACCAGCGGTACGGCTCATGGTATCTGGCTGCCGCCGCCTATAACGCCGGTCCAACACGGGTGTCACTTGCCGTCGCACGCCATTCGGACGGGCGGGCCGGGGATGAGAGCCTCTATTGGGAGATCGTCGATCATCTTCCCAAAGAGACCGCCCAGTATGTGCCGAAACTGCTCGCGGCCACCTACCTGGCGCGTTATGCCGTGCGTTTCGACTTGGATGTAACCCTGGCGGATCCGTACGTGTACGACCTGTTGTGGGCCCCTGGTGCGACATCGTTGGCAGACGTCGGGAAGACGATGGGGCTGTCGGACGATCGAATGCGGGAGCTCAATCCGCAGCTCATCCGCGGCCTCACACCGCCCGATTCTGTCTATCCGCTACGGGTTCCCGTCGGGCAGGCCTACCAGGCGATGGCCGCCCTGGCCGCCCCCGACGAAGGCCGGGGTCGTCGGGCGGACGACTAGGAAGCTGAAGACCCGCGCTCGCCTTGTGTTTGGCGGGCGGAAGAGATAATGCGCCAGATCACGTCCCGAGTGAGTTCTTCGTCCACTCCCAGGGCCCTCGATCGCTCCGCCACGCGTCGCACGACTCGGGCCTCGCGTGCTGGATCGAGGATCGGGAGGCCGAGCGATTCTTTCATGCGCCCGATTTCCAGGGCCAAGTCGCGGCGTTCCCCGATCAGCTTAATTATCTCATCGTCGACCGCGATGATACGGTCCCTCAACTCCTCGAGTCGTTCCGAGGGCGGGGCGGTCGACTCGGGATCCTTACTCATCCGACGGGCCATCCTCACTCCAGGAGTAAAAACCCTCTCCGGATTTCTTGCCGAGTTTGCCTTCCGCGACCATCTGCTCGAGAAGTTGGGGTGGACGAAACGCCTCCGACCCTAACGCTCCGTAAAGGTACGTGGCGGCCTCCATCTGGACGTCAAGTCCGATCAGATCCGTGAGCCTGAGTGGCCCTTCCCGATGACCATACCCGAGCACCATCGCATCGTCGATGTCGGCCGGGCGAGTCACACCGGCTTCGACCATGCGGATCGCCTCCAAGCATAGAATCATCCCCAAACGCGAAGCCGCGAAGCCGGGCGAGTCCCGCACGAGGATCGGTTGTTTGCCGATGGACTGGACGAATTCGACGACCAATGCCCGAGTCACTTCGGACGTGTCCTCCCCCCAAACGACCTCCACGAGATCATTCTCGTGGACCGGATTGAAGAAATGGATCCCGAGGAAACGTGCTGGATGGTCCATGTCGCTCGCCAACTGGGAGATGCTGAGCGAGTCCGTGTTCGTGGCGAAAATGGTGTCTTCTCCGACCCTTTTGTCCAGGAGTCTGAACAAACCACGTTTGATATCCATCGATTCTGGAGCCGCTTCGATGATCAGTTGAGCGTCCTGCACCGCAAAAGCGAGGTCGGAGCTTCGCTGAATTCGGCTCAGAACCTCGTCCCGCTCCGCTTCGGTGAGTTTCCCCATGGAGACGACTTTATCGAGGTCCGTGCGGATCAGCTGGAGCCCCGTATCGACGGCGCCGAGGTCAACGTCGTACAGGACCGTCTCGGCGCCGGCCCTCGCACACACGTGTGCGATCCCGTGTCCCATGGTCCCCGCTCCCAGGACGGTGACACGTTGAAGGGGTAGCGTCATCCGCACTCCGCGGGAATGATCCAGCCGGTGCATCCGACGACCTCACGCTCGGCAATGTCACAGACGGCAAGGAGGGTCTCGGGCCCGTGAGTACAGTTCATGGCAGCCCCCAGGACGGGATCGGCGATCAGCATTCTTGAACCCAATTCATCTGCGGGGGGGGGGTCTCCATTTGAGAGGATTTTAGCTCGAATCGACCGATCGGTAAACCTGGCCCTCGGTAACGTCGACGCGTGGAAGGGGACACCCTTCCAGTCAAGAGCGTTCGTTCATGCCGACGCTCATGGCCGGTGCGAGAAGGTTCGCGGACTCCGGACCGTACTCCACGCAGTTGCCGGATTAGGCATCGCATCCCCTGGTGTGTGCTCTCGGGGCGACCCGTTATGGGGATGAGGTTACTGTTTAGACCCGGGTTCCGGTCGTACCTTTCAGTTGTCCGATACGAGGAGTGACCCCGAGGAGGGGAATGTTATGCCGCGGAATTTCATGACTGCCGTCGCCGTGCTGTTCGGGGGACTTCTGGGCTGGCCGTCGGGTGCCCGTGCACAGGATGCCCCATTGGTGTTCAGGGTACCCGTGACTGGGGTGGTGGAAATGGGGCTCGCCCCATTCATCGAGCGAGCAATCCGTGAGGCTGAGGATGCCGGCGTGAGCGTCGTCGTTCTCGACATCGATACGCCCGGTGGACGCGTCGATTCGGCGGAGCGCATCGCCGACGCGATCTCGGACTCGGGCGTGCCGGTCTATGCCTTCGTGAACCGCCGAGCTTTTTCGGCGGGCGCTTTGATTTCTTTGGCGACGCGGGGCATCTACATGAGGCCCGGGTCGGTCATCGGCGCGGCGACGCCGGTCGATGGTTCCGGTACGAAGGCCTCCGAGAAGATCGTTTCGGCGATGCGAAGTGAAATGCGGGCACTCGCCGAGGCGCAGGGGCTCGACCCGGCGATCGCCGAGGCGATGGTGGACGAGTCTTTGGCTATTCCGGACGTGGTAGACGTCGGGCAGCTCCTCACGTTGACCACGGAAGAGGCGGTTCGCATCGGTTATGCGACCCGGACGGAGGACTTCTCGACCTTACTCGAGGAGCTCGGCGTCGCCGGCGCTCAGGTCACCGACGTCGGAGTCAATTGGGCCGAACGGTTCGTCCGGTTTTTCTCGCACCCAGTGGTGTCCCCCTTCCTGCTTACACTGGGGTTCTTGGGGCTCATCATCGAAATCAAGACGCCGACTTTCGGGCTCGCGGGGCTTGCCGGCGTGCTTTCTCTGTCCCTGTTTTTCGGTTCCCATTTGATTCTTGGATTGGCCGGTTGGGAAGATCTCCTTCTTGTCGGAGCGGGGGTCCTTTTCGTCGCTGCCGAAGTGCTTCTGATCCCCGGTTTCGGCCTTTTTGGACTTTTGGGCATCGCCGGAATCGCCGGCGGCATCTACATGAGTCTGCTGGGAAGTCTTCCCACGGCTCAGGACTTCAGCCGGGCGGGGAGCGTGCTCGCCACGACATTGGTGCTCTTGTTGGTCACGGGATGGGCTCTCCTGCGGCATTTGCCAAAAAGCAAGAGGATGTTTCAGTCGGGACTCTTTCTCGGCACGCGGACCGACCGGGCCATCGGATACGAGTCCGCCGAACGGAGGACCGACCTCCTTGGCACCGAGGGTGTCGCCGCCACAGATCTCCGGCCCTCGGGCGTGGGTATCTTCCATGACGAACGTGTCGATATCGTGTCCGAGTCGGAGTGGATCGAGGAGGGCACGCCCGTCCGCGTCGTGAGCGCAGAGGGATACCGCCAAGTGGTTCGGCCCATCCGCAACACGGGAGAGAACGCTGGCGCAGCCGGTCCCGATGGCGTCGACGCGGCATCGGAACGCTCCAACGAAGAAGACCCCGCAGTGGCGTCCTCCGGTGAAGAGAGCGCGGTCCAAGACTCACCTGACCGCGAACAATCTGACGTAGCGGACGTCTAACACTTCCGGACCGACCTTCGGAAACTCCCCCGTTGGGTCGACCGGTGCAGCGAAAGGAACACTAAATGCAGGACGGCGACATTTTCAGCTTGTTCGTGCTTTTCATGGCCATCGGATTGATCTCGGTGGTCGCGTGGGCGGTCCCCGTACGCTTGTGGATCGAAGCGCTATCTGCTGGCACGCGTGTCGGGATGGGGTACCTGGTCGGTATGCGTTTGCGTAAGGTGAGTCCGCCGGCGGTGGTTCGGCCTCTGATCTGGGCGACCAAGGCGGGCATTCCGTTGAGCGTGAACGACCTCGAGGCGCATTATCTCGCGGGAGGGCAGGTGGATCGCGTGGTCCGTGCGCTCATCAGCGCCGACAAGGCGAACATCGAGATGGGCTTCCAGCAGGCGGCGGCCATCGACCTGGCGGGCCGCGACGTGTTCGAGGCGGTGCAGGTCTCGGTGAACCCGAAGGTGATCAACACGCCCAAGGTGGCCGCGATGGCGAAGGACGGCATTCAGCTCATCGCGCAGGCTCGCGTGACCGTACGGGCGAACATCAATCGCCTGGTGGGTGGCGCCGGCGAGGACACCATTCTGGCTCGGGTCGGAGAGGGCATCGTCTCCTCCATCGGCTCGGCGAACACCCACAAGGAAGTCCTCGAGAACCCGGATGCGATCTCGAAAACGGTTCTCGCCAAGGGGCTCGATTCCGGTACCGCCTTCGAGATCCTTTCGATCGACATCGCCGACGTCGACGTCGGGAAGAACATCGGCGCCGACCTCCAGACGCATCAGGCCGACGCCGATAAGCGCGTGGCCCAGGCCCGGGCCGAGGAGCGACGCGCGATGGCTGTCGCTAGCGAGCAGGAGATGAAAGCGAAGGTCGAGGAGATGCGGGCCGAGCTGGTGAAGGCCGAGGCCGAGGTTCCGCTCGCGCTGGCCGACGCGTTCCGGCAGGGTCATATGGGCGTCATGGACTACGTCCGATACAACAACATCCAATCCGACACGTCCATGCGGCAAGCCATCGCGAGCGGCGATGAGCCGGACTCGGAGCCGTTGGCCTAAATGCGTCGGCGCGTACCGATGGCGGGCTTCTCTGGATGGGGGGCTTCTGTGGGGATACACCGGGGGATCGAGTGGGGCGTGCGGGAGGAAGACGCTCATGGATGAGGGCCTGATCCAGGTTCTGGTCGTCGCCGCCTTTATCATTATCTCGATCATAGACGGAGCCGCTCGCAAGCGCCGCAAGGAAGCGCAACGCCTGGGGCGTGTCCCCACGCCCGACGGATTCCCGGAAGCCGCCGACGATCTTGGTCAGGCGGATGAGTCGTCCGGAGGGTCTGGAGGGATGGTGCTCGAGGAGGTCTGGGAGGAAATCGCCGCGCTGACCAGCGAGCGCCCGGAGCGTAGGGTGGACTCCCTACGCGGTCCGGAGATCCTCGATCCAAAGCCGGCTCGCCATCTAAGCTCCGAATTGGATGCTTGGACTGCCCCGCAAGAAGACGTTTCGAGCAGGACACGATCGGCCGATCTCCAGGCTGGGTACTTACACCCCGACCAAGCGCTGACTCACAGAGAGCACGCCCAGGTTGCTTCCCCGGCCGGGCCCCTCCCTGAGGAGCTGCCACACGAGTTCGTGCCGCATCCCCCTGAGCAGCCGAGCAAGCCGCAGAAGGAGCCGCGCCGCGCCCAGAGACCGCGGGATCTGCTCTCGGGGGTCAGGCTCGGTGCCAGGAGGTCCCTCCGGGACGCCATCATCGTGGCTGAGGTGCTGAATGCTCCGGTGGCACTACGAGACTCGGCCTGGAAGCCTCTTTTCTAGGCCCACGCTTCTGGCCCCACGCGGTCCTACATCTCACCCAGTGCGATCCTCCGGAGCACCGTGTGTAGGATTCCACCGTTTCGGTAATACTCCACGTCCACATCCGAATCGAGACGCGCGACGGTCGAAAACCTCGTTTCATGACCGTCATCCGTGCGGGCCACGACGGTAAGGCGGGCGTGAGGCTCCAGTCCCTCCGAAACCCCTTCGATATCGAATGTCTCGCGCCCGGTCAGACCGAGCGACTCCGGCGTGTCGCCCTCTTCGAACTGAAGGGGCAGCACGCCCATGCCCACGAGATTGCTGAGGTGGATACGCTCGTAGCTCTCCGCAATCACGGCTCTGACGCCGAGTAGCAGGGTCCCCTTCGCGGCCCAATCCCGGGAGCTGCCTGTCCCATACTCCCGGCCGGCGAGAACGACCAGGGGAGTGCCCTCGGACTGATACCGCATGGCGGCATCGTAGATCGGCAGCTCGTCTCCGCTCGGGATGTGGACCGTGTAGCCGCCCTCCCGGTCGTCGAGCATCAGATTCCGGATGCGCACGTTGCCGAACGTGCCCCGGATCATCACCTCGTGATTACCACGTCTGGAACCGAAGGTGTTGAATTGCCATGGTTTTATGCCTCGCTCCCGGAGGTACGTCCCTGCGGGTTCGTCCTTGGGGATGGCGCCGGCCGGGGAGATGTGGTCCGTGGTCGTGGTTTGCCCGAATATGCCGAGGACGCGAGCGCCCTGGATGTCTGCGAGCTCGCCGACCTCCAGAGACATCCCTTGGAAGAACGGGGGATTGCGGATGTATGTGGAGTCATCGTCCCAGTCGTACAGGTTGTCGTCGTCCGAGGGGAGGGGAAGAGCCTGCCACAGGTCGTTGCCTTCAAAGACCTCGGCGTAGCGCCGCTCGAACATTTCGGGTACCAGCGCTTCCTGGACGGTCGCCCGGATGGTGTCCGAATCGGGCCAGAGGTCCCGAAGGTAAACCGGCCCCTCGGCACCCTGCTCCAGCGGCTCGGTCTGCCAGTCGATGTCGACTCGACCCGCCAGGGCGTACGCCACCACGAGCATCGGAGACGCCAGGTAGTTGGCGCGGATCTCAGGGTGAATACGCGCCTCGAAATTCCGATTTCCGGAGAGCACGGCGGCGACCACCAGGCCCTGGTCCCGAATAGCCTCGGAGATCGGTTCGGCGAGGGGACCCGAATTCCCGATGCAAGTCGTACACCCGTACCCGACGACGCCGAACCGGAGCCGGTCGAGATAGTCCATGAGGCCCGAAGCCTCCAAGTAATCCGTGACGACCTTCGAGCCCGGCGCCATGCTCGACTTGACCCACGGTTTGACCTCGAGTCCGAGCTCCACCGCCCTCTTTGCCAATAACCCCGCGCCCACCATGACCGTGGGGTTGGATGTGTTCGTGCAGCTCGTGATCGCCGCGATCACGATACTTCCGTCTCCGAGCTCACACGTCTCCCCGTCCAGGTCCACCTGAACGGTTCGCTCGCCAGCTCCGTTTACCGAAAATCCGGAGGGTAACAAAGCCGGCAAGTCGCTCGCGAACGCCTGTGGAAGATCACCCAGCGCGATCCGATCCTGGGGCCGTTTGGGGCCCGCCACACTGGGCTCGACCGTGCCGAGATCCATGTGGAGGACGTCGGTATACTCGGGATCCGGGGTCTCGTCCGTACGGAACAGGCGCTGCTCCTTGCTGATCCGCTCGACCCGCTCCACGAGCTCCGTACTCCGGCCAGAACCGCTCAAGTAGGCCAGGGTCTCGTCATCCACGGGAAAAAAACCGATGGTCGCACCGTATTCAGGAGACATGTTCGCCAGTGTGGCTCGATCCGGCAGCGTCAGATTCGATAGCCCGGGCCCGAAGTATTCCACGAAACGCCCAACCACTCTGTGGGCGCGGAGCATCTGTACCACATGAAGGACCAAGTCCGTGGCCGTGGCGCCCTCCGGCAGCTCTCCGGTGAACTTCACACCCACGACCTCGGGGAGGAGCATGTAGTAAGGCTGACCGGTGAGAACCGCTTCCGCCTCAATACCTCCCACGCCCCAACCCACGACGCCGAGCCCGTTGATCATGGTAGTGTGGGAGTCCGTGCCCACCAACGTGTCGGGATAGGCGAGGGAGACGCCCTCTTCCGTCCTTCGGTGCACCACCGAGGCCAGGTACTCGAGGTTAACCTGGTGTACGATACCGGTGCCCGGCGGAACTACCCGGAAGTCCTCGAAGGCGTGCTGGGCCCAGCGTAAAAGGGCATAACGCTCCCCATTTCGCTCGAATTCCCGCTCCACGTTCTGCCGGTACGCCTCGGGGGTGCCAAAGAAGTCGACCTGAACGGAATGATCGATGACGAGGTCGGCCGGTACCACTGGGTTGATCCGATTGGGATCACCGCCGAGCGCTTTGAGTCCATCCCGCATGGCGGCCAGGTCGACGACCGCCGGAACGCCCGTGAAGTCCTGGAGAACGACGCGCGACGGCATGAACGGCACATCCGCGCCCGCGTTGGTGGGGCTCCACCCGGCTACGGCCTTCACGTGCTCTTCCCCCACGTACCGTCCACCTGAATGCCGGAGGGCGTTCTCGAGGAGGATGCGTATCGAAAACGGCAGGCGGTCCAAGTCCGATATGCCGGACGCCTCGAGCTTCGCCAGGCTGTAGAACGAGGTTGAGCCCTCCATCAAGTCGATCTTGGTGAGCGCGCCAAAGGGATCGTTACTCATTGGACCTCATGTTTATGCGTGTACAAGTTCATCTGCGTCGCGACGGCGCGTGTGCTGTCGAGTGGACGGTCGCCCCGTGTGACAAGAACACAATATCAAAGGCGCTGCATCGGAAACACCCCGGCACCCACTCGAGTCGCCCCACACCGGGATGCCTCATGACCGTCGCCCCGTGCGCGGCATGCCCCACGGGAGGAAGTGTTAAGTCAGAAAGCCGACCCTGGGCAAAAGCTTGAGCACGCCCCAGCCGGCTCCTGCCGCCACGATCAGACCGATCATTCCTCCGGCCACATTTCCGTACAACAGGAAACCCGTGCCGAAGAGTGCGGCGTACACCAACACACATCCGAGGAACCATGAGAGAAGGCCGGCGGCCAATTCCCCGCCGGAGCCCGATTCGAGGTCGCCCGACTCGTCCCGGTCCGGGCCGCCGGTGCGGGGCACGACAGCGTCCCATCCCTGTCCGAGCGGTCGAATCTTTGCGTGGAAGTCCCTGAGCGTTTGGGTATCCACCGAGGGCGTCAGGAAGGTGACCACGAACCAACCTACGGTCGTCACGGCGACACCCACCACGAGTTCCGCCGAAGGATCCCATCTCGCGAAACCGAGCTCCGTGTGGAAAAATCCGAAGTACACGGCGACCACGAACGAGATCACCATCGCGGAGATCTCGCTCCACGTGTTGATCCGCCACCAGAACCAGCGAAGCAGAAATACCAGCCCTGTTCCGGCTCCGATCTGAAGGAGGATCTGAAACGCCTGCATCGCCGTCTCCAACTGAAGGCCGACGAATGAGGAAAGTATGATGAGCGCGACCGTCGAGACGCGGGCCACCCTCACGTAGTCCTTCTCCTTCAGATCCGGAGCCACGAAGCGGCGGTAGACGTCGTCCACGACGTAGGACGCCCCCCAGTTCAGGTGGGTGCTGATCGTCGACATATAGGCAGCTGCTAGGGAAGCCACGACCAGACCGAGGAGGCCGTGGGGTAGAAACACGAGCATGGCCGGATATGCCAGATCGTTTCCGATGACCGACGGATCGATGTTCGGAAACGCCGCGGTTAGGTCACTGAGGGTGGGATAGACGATCAGCGAGGCCAGCGCGACCAGGATCCATGGCCATGGCCGGAGGGCGTAGTGAGCCACGTTGAACCAGAGCGTGGCCTGCATGGCGTGCTTCTCGTCCTTGGCCGCCAGTATGCGCTGGGCTGTGTATCCGCCGCCTCCCGGCTCGGCCCCGGGGTACCAGGTGCTCCACCACTGCACGGCGATCGGCACGATGAAGATTGCAGCGGCCGTCGTGGGATCCGAAAAATCAGGGAGAAACGAGAGCTTTTCGGTGACGTTGGCGTGGGCCATCAGTCCCGATAGCCCTCCCACCTCCGGCAGCCTGAGAGCGTAGACCGCAGCCGCCACGGAACCAATCATCGAGATGGTGAAAAGGAGCAGGTCCGTGACCAGGATCCCCCACAGGCCCGAAGTGGCGGAGTAAATCACGGTGGCGGTGCCGGCCACGAGAACCACGGTGTACTTGTCGACACCAAGTAGAACCCCGCCGATCTTGATGGCCGCCAACGTCACCGTGGCCATGATCATGACGTTGAAGAACACGCCGAGGTACACGGCACGGAAGGCTCTCAGGAAGGCAGCCGATCGCCCGGCGTACCTCAGTTCGTAGAATCCGATGTCCGTCAGCACCCCGGAGCGTCGCCAGAGCTTGGCATAAAAGAACACGGTGCACATTCCGGTAATGACGAACGCCCACCAAACCCAGTTCTGGCTGACACCTCCCGAGCGGACGAGGTCGGTGACGAGGTTGGGCGTGTCGGCCGAAAAGGTTGTGGCCACCATGGAGGTCCCGATCAACCACCACGGCATGGTGCGGCCTGCGAGGAAGTAGTCCTCCCTCCCGCCTCCCGCCCGTCGGGCGAAGGCCAACCCTACGGTGAGGATCGTGACTCCATAGAGCGCCAGAACCCACAAGTCGAGTGTCGAGAGTTGCACTAAATCACAAGTCCCAGCCCGCCCGCGCGAGCATCCATAGATTGATGACGACGACGACCAGAGCCGTGAGGTAAAACGCGGGGGGAGTCATGGTGTCGGGTGACGCGAAGAAGGCGCCCCCGATCAGGGGAGGCGCTCGCATGCCGTGCAGCCCCCACACGATCCGGGCGAACCAGACGTTGCGCCAGTGGTAAAGGCCCACGAAAACGAACGCCGCCAACGCGGCACCGGCAACGAGCCACGCCCACGGCGAGCCGAAGCGCACGGGCAGGGTGCCCGCCTGGAGCATCGCGTACGCTGCAGCCTCATACAGGATGGCTACGTGCAGGTAAACGAAACCCGCCTGCCGGAACTTTGCCACACGTGCCGGCGGCCAATCTTGCCTCAGCACGGCTCCTCCCGAAGCAGGTTAGGCACAAGTGCTGTCGGTCGACCCCGCCACAGAGTCGAGGAAGACGGTGGGGATTCTACCGTTTCTCGACGGAGTCGGACACTGTTGATACTTGACAAGGCCAGATGCGAGCGCCGTTATGAGATACGTTTTAGAAGTCATACCCGAGAGTGGGAGCCGTCATGTCTTTCCACCGCTGTGCATCACTCGTTCTCGCGCTCGCAGTCTCGGCTTGCGCTTCCTCTGCAGGCACCTCCATCGGGGGAGAGTCCGAAACGGCGTCGGCGACGCCCCGGGGGAACTCGCGTCTCATCGTCCGAGCTCAACTCGAACAACTCGCGGGCCGGAGCGCCTATGAGGCAATCGAAACTCTTAACCGGCGCTGGATACAACCCCAGCGAAGCTCCAGCTTTGTTGCTGGAGTCTCGTATGCGCGGGTCGTGGTCGATGGGGTGACCCGCGGCGAGCTCGATGAGCTCTATCGAATTAGTAGTGACAACGTCGAAACCATGCGGTACCTCTCTGCCCCAGACGCCACGACCAAGTACGGCACCGGCTATCCTGGTGGGGTCATCGAAGTGACGATAAGGAGCGGCGGACAGTAGGAGGTCCGACGCCCTGAAGACTCCCCCTAAGGATTCGGAACGATGCTGGGTCGCGACGGCACAGTTGGCGTGTTGATGAGCGCAGCAGTTGGAACCCTGTTTCTCGTTCCAGCCCACGGTTTGGCGCAGGATTCTCCCTCGGTTTCATGCGCGGATGTCTATTCCCGGTCACCGTTGGAGCCCTCTCTGCCAACGTACGTGAGACACGGAGCACGCAAAGAATTAGAGTAGGGCGAAGGCAGAGAAAACGAACATGTTGGGACTGCGAGAGAGAATGGAAGAGAATGGTAGTGCCCCTGGAATCGGGGAGGCCAAGCGAAGCGCGGCAGCTCCTGCGGACCCGGAGGTAGTAGATAGGCCGCTACGCCGGCGGTTCAGTCCATCGTACAAGCTGCGGATCGTCGAAGAAGCGGACCGGTGCACCGAGCCCGGCGAGGTGGGTCAGCTCCTGCGGCGCGAGGGCCTGTACTCGTCGCACCTGACGACGTGGCGCAAGGCGGCGCATAGCGGGTCGCTGAAGGCCCTGTCGAAGAAACGCGGCCGCAAGCCGGAGCGGAATCCGCTGGATGAGAAGGTACGCAAGCTGGAGCGGCAAAACGCACGGCTCGAGAATGAGCTCAGGAAGGCACACCTGATCATCGACGTGCAGGGAAAAGTTGCGGGGCTGCTGGGGATAAGCCTCGACGACGGGACGAACTCTTGAAGGCGGCCGATGAGCTGGCTAAGCACGTCGGTGTAAAACCGGCGTGCGCGGCTCTCGAGGTCTCCCGATCGACGTTCTACCGTCGTCGAGGCCCATCGACCGGGCAACGGCAGCCCCGCCCGACGCCCGCCCGGGCATTGAGCGAGACGGAACGAGGCGAGGTCTTCGACACGCTGTGTTCGGAGCGGTTCGTGGACCGCTCACCCGCCGAGGTGGTGGCCACGCTGCTCGACGAAGAGGTCTACCTGTGCAGCGAACGCACGATGTATCGTGTTCTGGCCTCCGAGGTGCCGGTTCAGGAACGCCGGGCGCAGCGCACCCATCCCGAGTACAAGAAGCCCGAGTTGATGGCCACGGCGCCGAACCAGGTGTGGTCCTGGGATATCACGCGGCTACTCGGGCCGAAGAAGTGGAGCTATTACTACCTCTACGTCATCATGGACATCTACAGCCGCTACGTCGTGGGCTGGATGGTGGCGGACCGGGAGAACTCGGCCCTGGCCGGCCGGTTGATCCAGCAGAGCTGCCTGAAGCATGGCGTCCAGCCCCGGGTCCTGACCCTGCACTCGGATCGGGGAGCTCCAATGACGAGCCAATGCACCGCTCAACTTCTCGCTGACCTCGGCGTGACTCGCTCGTTGAGCCGGCCTCAGGTGTCGGATGACAACCCGTTTTCCGAGGCTCAGTTCAAAACCTTGAAGTACCATCCCTCGTTTCCCGGGCGGTTCGGGGATCAGGGCCAGGCCAAGACGTTGTGTCGATCGTTCTTCCGCTGGTACAATGCCGAGCACCGCCATGGCGGTATCTCGATGCTAACCCCCGAGCAGGTCCACTTCGGGAACGCCGATCAGGTCATTGCCGGCAGGAAATCCGTGCTCCGCGAAGCATGGGCCGCTCATCCCGAACGCTTCGTCACAGGTGTGCCGAAGCCCAAACCGCTCCCGGAGGCCGTCTACATCAATCCTCCCATCCCTTCCCTCACCACACAGGATATTGCTCTCTAATTAATCCCGTAGAGTGTCCCATTGTCGTTGACAGGTTCCGGAGGACCTGATTCGTTGTGTCGAACAGGGACATGCTGGAGCGCAGTCTGCGCTCGGATTGAAGTACGCCAGTGGTGCGGGCGTCACGGAGGACGACGTCGAAGCCGTGCGCTGGTACCGGTTAGCCGCCGAGCAAGGATATGCTGAAGCCCAGTGGCTCCTCGGAACCATGTATGGCGATGGTGATGGGGTGCCGGCAGATGACGTTCTCGCCTATATGTGGTTCATGCTGTCCGGAGCCCAAGGTCACGGTTCGGCGCAGGAGAGCAAAGACATAATCGAGGGGCGGATGACTCGTGAACAAATCGCCGAGGCCCAAAGGCTGTCCCGCGAGTGGATAGAGACGCATCCCCAGGACGAACGGGGGTAACAGAGAGTTACTTTTGGGTGTGAACTGTAAACGTTAGGTTCCAAGCCGCTAATCCCCTTATTGGAGATTCGCCGGGATGGTGGAATTGGTAGACGCACCGGACTCAAAATCCGGCGGGCTTCGGCCCTTGGGGGTTCGAGTCCCCCTCCCGGCACTGGCTTTCCAGCGGTTTTCCACATTGGGCGCCACGAATTTGGACAACTTTCTGGACAAATGGACAGCGCGGCGGTGACGGTTTCTCCAGAGCTTGAACAAATGGCTCGTCAGGAGGGCTCAGGAATGAACCGCCGTGTACTGCCGCTCATTATCGGCTCGCTTCTTCTCCAGCTGGGCTGCGGAGGTAACGACGAGCCTACGGCTCCGACGGGTCCGAGCTTCTCGACGCTTAGCATCACGACGGCGTCGCTACCGAACGCCGTACCGTCTGTTGCCTACAGTGAGACGCTCTCGGCCACCGGCGGAGACGGGAGTTACACCTGGTCGCTCACGGTCGGCTCGCTGCCGACAGGGTTGAGCCTGAACAGCTCGACCGGGCTCATCTCAGGTACGCCGACCGGTTTTAACAGCAGGTTCACGATTCAGGTCGAAAGCGGGGACGGTCAGACCGCGACGCAGGAACTGACGCTCATTGTAGATCCGTGGTGCAGTGCCCAGCCCGCCACGGCCGTCGTGACGTTCGAGGACGCCATGCTGGAGAATTGGATTAGGGCTGCGCTCTCGGTCGGTGCGCAGGAGCCTCTCACCTGCGGCCTGGTATCCGGGCTGACGAGTTTAAGTGCCAGGGATGCCGGAATCGTGAGCCTAGTGGGGATCCAGAATCTCACGAACCTGACGAGCCTCGACCTCCGCCTCAATTTAATCGAGGACATCAGCCCGCTGAGCGGGCTCACGAGCCTGAGGGAACTGTTGGTTTCCTCCAACTCGATCATCGACATCAGCCCGCTGAGCGGACTCACGAGCCTGAGGGAACTGTTGGTTTCCTCCAACCCGATCACCGACATCAGCCCCCTGAGCGGGCTGATGAGCCTGACGGCCCTCGATCTCGACCGCAACTCGATCACCGACATCAGCGCGCTGAGCGGGCTCACGAGCCTGACGAGGCTCGATCTCCACGAGAACCCAGACCTCACCGACATTCAGCCTTTGCTGGCCAACACAGGGCTCGGAGCAGGCGATTTTGTGGATCTCATCAACACGAACGTGAGTTGCACGGACGTGGCTCTGCTGCAAGCCAAAGCAATGAGAGTGTCCTCCGACTGTCCGTGAAGCCCCGCCAGATCAGAAGTGCTCGCGGAGGATGGGTCGAAGCGCCTGCGTGATCGGCACCCAGCGACCGCGGCCCGTCTTCGTGCGATGGCCGTCCCTGGAGCTATCGATCCAGATGAAGCCTTCCTCTTCGAGGTCACCGTGTGGACAAGATTTGGACAAGAAAAACGTCCGGAACGTCATCTGCCGACGAATTTTTCTCCCCTCAGCGACCCATCCCTCTCGTCGACACTTCTATGACCCCGCCTGGATAGCCAGTACCGTATTTGGTGGTCGCGTCGGGAGCAGAGAGGTACCGAAGGGTCTCGATGTTTTCAGGAAAGAATCGGCGGAGTTCCCCGAGCTCACCACGGATCGTTCCGTCGACCACGACTCGCGCGAAGCTAGTTCCAGCGTAAACGCTGGCGCCTCTTTGGGGTTGTAGCCAACGAGGGCGAAGCCTGTCGACGGCGTCCCAGAGGCTTCCGCCCGGAAGTTCTTCGAGTTCGGCTCGGACGATCAGACTCGAGTTCCCCCGGGCGGCTCTTGCGGATGTTTGTTCCCTCTCTTCCGAGGATATACCCCCAGACGAAGCACAAGCCAACACGGCGAGGGCCAAAACGAGTGATGCACAGCGACGGAAAGACATGAGCGGCCCCCCTCTCTGTTATGACCGCAATACCGTACCCTAAAACGGTGATCTACCCCGCGCCTTGTCAAGGATCTCCCGACTCCGTGAAGAGCCGGGCCTCCGGAGCGGTGAGTCGCCCGAATCTTGCGGCGGAGTACGGCGAACTTTAGCCTGAAGCTTGATGTAGCCGAAGCCGCTTCTCTTTTCGACGCGGGGGGTGAGTCATGGATTGTCGCGAGGGCCTGCATCAGACCTCCCCGTTTGCCGGATCAACGGCTGGTTTGCCATCGGCGGGGCTTCGCTCCACATTCGGGAACCTTCTCCGCGCCCCGTCGATTGAGATGACGACCAGCATAACTTCGAGGCCAATCTTCCAGACGTACGCCGAATGCTTGGCCACGCGAAGCGAGTACGGTTGGTACGCATTAGTTTGGGGGTGATGATGTTGACTCGACTACCCAGCCTCCCGGGCATCACACTGGCCGCACCTCTTCCGTTGAGTCGCTTCCCGGTCGGGCTCATTCGGGTCCTGGGCCTGATGGGCCTCGGAGCGGCCGTGCCAGGTGGCTCTGCCGCACAGGACGTCGACCTCGACGGCGTCGGTTACGTGCTGGGGTCCCCCGAAGCGCCCGTCACCATCGTGGAGCTGGGGGATTTCGGCTGTTGGGCCTGTGCGCTATTCCATGAGACCACCTGGCCCGCCATCGAGCGGGACTTCGTCCAGACGGGGAGGGTTCAGTGGAGACACGTTCCCTTCCTTTTCGGTCTTCGCCACGGTGATGATGGGACCAAGGCGGCCGAGTGCGCGGCCGATCAAAGCCGGTACTGGGAGATGCACGACCTGCTCTACACTCGGCATGAGGAGTGGACGAAGCCAAGGAACCCGAAGGACTTCCTCCACGCGTATGCGAACGAGCTCGGGTTGGAGTCCGAGGCCTTCAAGACGTGCTACGAGGACGACCACGGAAAGGGCCGGACCCGGCGGGCCACGCGGGCTGCCGACGATTTGGACGTGAGCGGTACTCCTACCTTCTTCATTAACGGATCCCGGGCGCTCGGGGCGTTGACGATTGAGGTGTTCCGTGGTCTGATAGAGGAGGCCGAACGCGCCGCCATGCCGGGCGGCTGAGGGCCTCCTCCCTCAGGGACCGACGTAGAAGACCTCCGGCGGGAGCCGTGTCCGGATCCGGGCGCGGCCGTCATTTAGTCCCACTCCCTTCAGCGCATTGGGCAGCCTTTCCGTCTTGTGCTTGCGGCTGTGGGCGCCACCGCCACGCACTCTTCATCAGCGACCCTGAATCCCCTAACTTAAGCCCTATCCAGCTTCAGAGGCATGGCATTCCGTGCGCTGTCGGATGTCGGTTTCCTGGGGCACACGGAGCTGTGTGACCGGTAACGGAGAGGAAATGACTGAAAACGGGAGCGGTGGGAAAGATACCCTGACGATCAGGGATAACCGGACCGGGCGGGAGTACGAGGTCGACATCCACGAGGGCGAGGTCATCCACGCCATGGATCTCCGGCAGATCAAGATCAACGACGACGATTTCGGCATGATGTCGTACGATCCTGGATTCAAGAACACCGCTTCGACCCGAAGCACCATCTCCTACGTCGATGGTGGGAAGGGAATCCTTGAGTACCGGGGATACCCGATCGAGCAGCTCGCGGAGCGCAGCACGTTTCTCGAAGTCTCGTATCTGCTGCTGAACGGAGAGTTGCCGACCCAGTCCGAACTGGACGAATTCGTGCACGACCTCACGTACCATACCTACGTACACGAGAATATCCGGACGGTCATGAACGGGTTTCGGTACGACGCTCATGCGATGAGCATGTTGATCAGCAGTGTAGCCGCACTTGGAACATTCTATTCCGAAGCGAGGAACGTTCATAACGCGCAGAACCGGCGCCTTCAAATTCACCGACTGCTGGCGAAGATGCCGACGCTCGCGGCGTTTACGTACCGGCACCATCAGGGCCTCCCACCCGCGCATCCGGAGAACGAGCTTTCGTACACGGCCAACTTTCTCAACATGCTGTTCCGCATCGGAGAGGGTAAATACAAGGCGAATCCGGTCGTCGAGCGTGCTTTGGACGTGCTGTTCATCCTCCATGCGGACCACGAGCAGAATTGCTCGGCCACGGCGATGCGCGTCATCGGGAGCAGTGAGGCGGACCCCTATTCCGCGCTCGCCGGAGCGATGGGAGCGCTTTTCGGGCCGCTCCACGGCGGGGCGAACGAGGCGGTTTTGAGGATGCTCGAGAGGATCGGAACGATGGACAATATCCCTGCCTTCATGGAGGGGGTGAAGCGTAAGGAGGAACGCCTGATGGGCTTCGGGCATCGCGTGTACAAAGCATACGATCCCCGTGCGAGCATCATCAAGCGCACTGCTGAAGAGGTCTTCGAGGTCACAGGGCGAAACCCGCTTCTCGACATGGCGCTCGAGTTGGAGAAGATCGCGCTAGAGGACGACTTCTTCGTCTCCCGTAACCTGTATCCGAACGTGGATTTTTATTCAGGCCTCATCTACCAGTCACTGGGTTTTCCGGTGGAGATGTTTCCCGTGCTCTTCGCGATTCCGAGGACAGTCGGTTGGTTGGCACAGTGGGAAGAGCTCGTCGAAGACGAGGAACAGAGCATCGCACGTCCGAGGCAGATCTTTACAGGGAGCGACCGGCGCGACTTCGTTCCCGTGGAAAAACGCTAGGCTGCTCCCCTCCCGCCGCCGCCACGCTGCGCCCATGACCGTTGCGCCGATCGACGTCGTTCACCTCGGTCTTCGTGGGGCGATCTCGGCTTATTGGATCGACGGCCCCGAGCCGGCGATCGTAGACCCGGGCCCCTCCACCTCGCTCGGTGGCCTCGAGGATAGCCTGGCCGAACTGGGCGTCGGACTTTCCGACATTCGCCATGTCCTCCTCACGCATGTGCACCTCGATCATGCGGGTGGGACCGGCCACCTGGTTTCCCGCTTTCCTCACCTCCAGGTGCATGTCCACGCTGATGGGGCGCCGCACATGGCCGATCCCGAGCGCCTCGTGGCCAGCACCCGGAGGACGTTCGGCGAGGCTCATGACCGCTTGTGGGGAGAGGTCACTCCGGTTTCAGTAGAATGTATTCGACCTTGGGCGCTTGCGGGGCCCTTGCCGGTTCCTGGTGTCCGGGCGTTTGCCACACCGGGGCACATCTCGCATCATGTATCGTTTTTGGCCGAGGCCGACGGATTCCTCGTAGCTGGCGATGCGTTGGGCGTGATTCTCGCGCCGGGCGCCCCCACCTATCCGCCGACGCCACCCCCGTCTATTGATGTGCCCGCTTGGTTGGAGACTCTGCACGGCCTCGAGTCGGTTGACCCCGACGCCTTCGGCGTCTCCCATTTCGGTGTCCATGCCGACTTCGGGGAGCGCCTAATCGCGATGCGGACTGCTCTGTCGGCGCTCCGTGACAGAGTCGAAGCGGCCCTGGCATCGGGGAACGCGTCCGATCGCGAGGTATATGAGCGCGAAGTTCGGGACGCGATCTCGGAGTTTCGGCCGAAGGACGAGGTGGATGGGTATTTCGATGCGTTCAGTGCCGCGGTCGATTGGGATGGGATGCGGCTTTATCTCGAGCGGGCCGCCTCCTGATCCACGGTGGGGGTTGCTAACCGAGAAGAAACGAATAGGCTGACAAAGTGGCGCGAATACTGTGCGCCCTTCAGCGGAGGAATGGAAAAGATGCAAGCGGGGAGGCCATGATCGGACGAATCCGCTCCGTTGCCCCTGTCCCCTTTGTGTATGCAGCCCTGTTTCTCGCCATCACTTCCAGCGGCGATCCCACGGGGCTGGAGAGCCCGGGTGCTGAGAGCGCGGCAGTTGAGAGCCCGGCGGCCAAGATCACCGAGCTCCCTCGGAGTCTGACCCGGGCCGAGACGGATGCGCTCCAGGCGGCCAACGAGTTCGGCTTGGACCTGCTCCGGCGGTTGTACGCGGAACGTGAGGACGACGAGGCCAACGTCTTCATCTCGCCGCTCAGCGCGTCCATGTCGCTGGGCATGCTGCTGAACGGAGCGGGGGGCGAGACGTTCGATGCCATGGGGAACGTGTTGGGCCTGAACGGCCTCCTGGTGGCGGAGGCCAACGCGGCGTACAAGGACCTGATGGAGTTGCTGCTGCGCCTGGATCCCAGCGTCGAGTTTCGGCTGGCCAACACATCGTGGCTCGAAGAGGGCATGCGGATCCGGCGGGACTACAAGAGCCGAGTCCAGGAGACCTTCGGCGCCCGGATCGAAAACGTGCGCTTCGAGGAGGCCGACATGGCCAATGCGATCAACGCTTGGGTGGCCGAGAGCACCGAGGGGAGAATTACGGACCTGGTCACGCCCGAGGAGTTCGCTGGTTTGGTCGCCCTGATGGTCAACACGGCCTACTTCAAGGGGGAATGGAGCGACCCGTTCGACCCCGTTGAGACCGCGATGGTAGAGTTCCGGCGGGCCGACGGCTCCACGGTGACCGTGCCGATGATGCGCCAGGCGCTGGACGCGCGGGTGGGCGGCGGTGAGGACTACGGTGAGGACTACGTGGCGGTGGACCTGCCCTACGGTGGGCAGGCCTTCTCGATGATGGTAGTGGTTCCCGTCGGCGAGGGCACGCTGGCCCAACTGGTGGAGGGGATGGATGGGGCACGCTGGCAGGAGCTGGTGGACGCGCTGCGCGGCGAGGCGCGAACGGAGGTGCGGCTGCCCCGCTTCGAGCTGACCCACGAGAAGGTACTCAACGATGTCCTGAAAGCGATGGGCATGGAGGTGGCCTTCGATAGGTCTAATGCGGACTTCGGCTGGATCTTGGGGAACGCCCATCTCCCCGGGCGCCGCGGCGTACCCCACATCGGCTGGATGAAACAGAAGACCTTCGTGAAGGTGGATGAGAAGGGCACCGAGACCGCCGCCGCTACGGGTACCGCTTTCGCCGTCTCAGGGACTTCCGTGCTCCAGGCCGACCGACCGTTTTTGTTTGCCATCCGTGAACGGCTGTCCGGCACGATCCTCTTCGTGGGAACCGTGTCTGACCCGACCGGCTGAGTTCAGGGGGCCCAAGGCCTGGGCGAAAGGACTCCTCAACCGAAATTCTTAACCCCCGGCGGAGACTGCCTGAGCGCCGTCAGGTAACGAAAGGGAGCGCGCGGGCTCCTCTCCGGCTCGGCCCAATGTTCCAGAGTCCCAGGCAGGGCAGGGTGGAGGGCCTCCGGTTGTTCCGCTTCCCGGACCCGAACCGCCTTCACGGTATGGGCGATCACATTCGTCGTCAGTCCATCCTTTTGAAGGCGTCCCCGAACGACGAGGAATGGCTCCATCCGCACCGTCGTCCGGCATTTTTCGTAGATCTTGGGTTTCACGATCACGTTTATAGGACCGGATTCATCTTCCATCAACACAAATACAAAGCCGTTTGCGGTGGAAGGACGTTGGCGGGCCACGACAATGCCGGCCACCGTCACGGTGGAGTGATTGGGAAGATTCAAAAAACGATCTCCGGTCACGGTTTCGGCGGGCAGCTCATCCCGAAGTAGGGAGAGGGGATGGAGGTCCGTGGAGAAGCGGAGCATGTGATACTCCGCCACCATCCGCTCCGAGTCGTCGAGGTCGGAAAATCTGATCCGTGCGTACGGATCCTCCAAGCCGAGCTCGGTCTGGGGGTGGTCGTCCCGGCCGCCGCTCCGCTCAGAGTCTTCTTCGGGGCCCAACCAGAGCCCGGCCTGCCACAGCAGCTCTCTCCTCGTCAGGCCGAAGCACTCGAATCCACCCACCCAGATCAGGTTTTCGATTGCGGGCCTCTTCAGGGACGCAGGCGTTCTCCGGAGGAAGTCCGAGAGGGAGACGAAGCGCCCATGCCTCTCTCGCTCCTCCACCACGCGCTCGGCGATTTCGGCTCCCCAGCCCCGCACGAACCCCAGGCCGATCCGGAGGTCGGACTCCTCGGGCGTACACTTCACCCGGCTCCGGTTGACGTCGGGCAGGCGGGTTCCGATACCGTGACGACGGGCGTCCCGGCCCAGGGCGTCCAGGGAGTAGAAGCCCATCGGTTGGTTGTTGAAGAGCGCCACGTAGTATTCCGTGCCGTGGTAGTAGCGAAGCCAGGCGGATTGGTAGGCCAGCAGGCCGAAGGCGACGGCGTGGGACTTCGGAAACCCGAACTCGCTGAAGGCGGTCACTTGCTGAAAGACCTTTTGAGCCGTGGTTTCGTCGACGCCCCGTGCACGTGAGCCGTCGCGGAAAGCCTCCCAGTGGTCGTCCATGGCCTCCTTGGAGCGTTTCCGGCTCATGGAGCGCCGGAGGCTCTCTGCTTGACCGTCCGAGAATCCTGCGAGGGCCTGGCATACCTGGAGCACCTGATCCTGGAAGATGATGACGCCCAGTGTCTCTCCCAGAGCCTCCTCCAGGAGGGGATGGTCGTAGGGGACCCGGAAGTTCGGATTCTCGCGGAGGAGCTCGCGCCGGCGCACGTACGGGTTGACCGCGCCCCCCACGATGGGGCCGGGCCGGACGATGGCCACCTGGATCGCCAAGTCCTCGAGATTCCGGGGTTGCACGCGCCGAAGCATCTGTATCTGGGCGCGGCTCTCCACTTGGAACATGCCGATGGTGTCGCCCGTGCAGATGTGCTCGTAAAGCGTCTCATCGGCAAAGTCGATGCGGGAGAGGTCGGGCGCCTGGCCGTGTCGCTCCGAGATCAAGTCCACGGCTTCTTCCACGAGGGAGAGCATGCCTAGCGCGAGAAAGTCGATCTTGATGAACCCCGCGTCGTCGCAGGAGTCCTTGTCCCACTGGCACAGCACCCGGCCCTCCCAGGCCGCGGGCTCCAGGGGCACGATCTCCACCAATGGACGGCTCGAGATGATCATGCCGCCCACGTGCTGGGAGATGTGGCGGGGAAGGCCCTTGATGTCATCGGCCAGCTCGCAGAGTGCCTGCCACAGCGGTGAACCGGCTTTCTCGCGGAACTCGGGCAGGCGTTCGAGCTCCTCCATCAGGCCGCCGCCCGAGCGCCGCTCCGCCAGCTTGGAGAGCTTCTCCAGATCTCCCATCGGCAGGTCGAGGGCCTTGCCGATTTCACGGAGCGTCGATTTCAAACGGTACGTGGGAAACGTGCACACGAGCCCCGTGTGCTCGGCTCCGTATCGCTCGTAGACCCGGAGGATCAATTGCTCCCGGATGTCCCGTGGGAAGTCGAGGTCGATATCCGGGACGCTTTGCATGGCCTCGTTCAGGAAGCGGCCCAGAAAGAGGTTCGTCTTGACGGGATCGACGTGGGAGAGGCCGATCAGGTAGCAGATGATGGACGACACCGAGGAGCCCCGCCCCCGTCCCGGAGGTAGACCGGCGTGGGCTCTGGGGGCGCCGCCCCGGATCTCGGCGGCCACATCCCGGGCCAGCTCCATGATGTCGCGATAGACCAGGAAAAAACCTGCCAGGCCGTGACGGTCCACCAGTCCGAGTTCCTGATGAAGGCGCTCGCGGGCTTCGGCTTCCAGCTTGGAGTCCCGGTAGCGTTCGTCCAGTTTTCTGAGACAGACGGCGGCCAAATTTTCGATCGCTCCACCCCGGTCGCTCCCCTCGAAGTCCGGAAATGAGTAGCCCAGGTCTTGGGTCAAGTCGAAGGCGGCGCACCGCTCGGCGATCTCCAGGGTGTGGGCTGTTGCGTCCGGGCGGCTCCGGAAGCGATGGGCCATCTCCTCGGGCGCAGCCAAGTAAAATCGTGCGTTGGCGCGGCGTTGCTCGTGTGATCCGTTCAGCGTGGTCCGATTCCGGATGGACACCAGGACGTCTTGAAGCCGATGCCGTTGCGGGTGGTGATAGTGCACGTTCCCCGTCGCTACCACGGGGATTCCGAGCCGGTCGGCGAGCCGGCCGAGGCTCCGGTTCCTGTAGCCGTCCCCCTTCTGCTCATTGTCCTGAAGTTCGACGAACAGGCCCCGGGGGCCGAAGGCGGTGTAAAGGCGTCGTGCAAGAAACTCGGCGGTAGCCACGCTGTCTTCCAGCGCCCTCGACAACGGGCCTCGCCGACACCCGGTGAGTATGATGAGACCCTCCGTGCGTGTGAGGAGGGACGAGAGGCGAAGGGTGGGCCGGCCGCGTTCACTCTGGAGATGCGCCTCGCTCAGGAGCCGGCAGAGGTTGGCGTAACCAGCCGGGGTTTCGGCGAGGAGGGTCATGTGGCAGCCCCGGGCGAGTGGGTCTCCATCCACGCCCAATCCGTCCACGCCCTCGGGGATCCCCGGAATGTCCAGAGCCACTGTGACCTCGGCACCGGTGATGGGCTGGAGTCCTTCGGCGCGGGCTGCCTGGGCGAATTCCATGGATCCGTACAAGCCGTTGTGATCCGTGAGCGCCATGGCCGGATAGCCCAGCTCGAGGGCCCGAAAAACCAACTCCTCCGGATGAGAGGCTCCATCCAGGAAGGAGAAGCCGGAGTGACAGTGGAGCTCGATGTAGGGAGGCGTAGACACGATATTCGGTGTTTGTTCGGGTTAGAACGAATTATAGATCGGAAATCGGTGGGATGCAACGAGAGGGCGGCGGCTCCTACAGGATGCTGCTCCACGAGAGATGGGGCTGGTTGTTCCCCTCGACGTGTGCCGTAGGCTAGGTTTCCGGTCATGAGGACCCGCCGACTCACGGGGACATACCAACCGTTAGGTGCATATTCATGGACATCAGCGTTGGAGACCGAGCAACCCGCAGCTTGACGCTCACCGCCGAGCACGTGGAGCAATTCGCGCAACTCAGCGGCGACCGCAATCCCCTTCATTTCGACGAGGGCTTCGCCGCGGCCACGCCGTTTCGCCGGCTCGTCGTTCAGGGCGGGCTCACGACCGGTCTCCTGCACGCGCTGGTGGCCATGGACTTACCTGGACCGGGAACCGTCTTCATGAACCAACAATGGAAGTTCACGGCGCCGGTCTTCATCGATGACACGATCACCGCCGAGGCCGAGGTCTTGAGCAAGCACGCCACGAAGCCGGTCACGACTTTGGGGATCACCGTCCGCCGCCAAGACGGAGAGACGGTGCTGGAGGGAGAGGCGGTGTGCTACACGTTCTCCGGATCCCAGTGAACACGGGCGGTCGGCGAATCGCGGTCAGCCTGGCGCTTCTTGGAAGCCTTTTTGCACCCCTCCCTTCACACGCTCAGAGCCCTCGCGAGATCATCGACCAAGTGGACCGGCTCATGAGAGGCGAGGCGAGCATCGCCCGTTTCACGATGGACATTCGAACGGAGAACTGGGACCGCTCCCTGACATTACGCGCCTGGTCTCTCGGCACCGAGCACGCCCTCATTCGGGTCGAGACGCCGCAGAGAGAGGCTGGGACGGCCACCCTCCGGGCCAATCAGGAGGTCTGGAACTACCTGCCTCGTGTAGACCGAACCATCAAGGTGCCGTCCTCGATGATGATGGGTTCGTGGATGGGCTCGCACTTCACCAATGACGATCTCGTGAAGGAAAGCCGCCTGGTCGACGACTACGAGATCGAAATCACGTTCGAAGGTGAGAGAGACGGGGCGGAGGTTTGGGAGTTCGTTCTCGTGCCGTTGCCCGAGGCTCCGGTCGTCTGGGGAGGGATCCGTTACCAGGTCAGGAAGGAAGATTTCATGCCGACTTGGGCGCGATACTACGACGAGTCGGATGAAATCGTGCGGACCATGGTCTTCAGCGAAATTCGTCTCATGGGCTCGCGGTTGGTGCCGACCGTCATGACGATGGAGCCCGCCGACAAGCCGGGGGAGACGACGGTGGTGCGCTACCACGAGCTCGACTTCGACGTCGATCTCGACGAGGACTACTTCTCGCTTCGGAATCTGCGTCGCGAGAGATAGGTAATGGACCATCGGTGGATCTGGTGGCGGCTGGCGTGGCGTAATCTCTGGCGCAATCGGAGGCGCACGTTCATCACCGCCTCCGCGCTCGCCTTCGGTTACTTGGCTTCCGTGACCATGGTGGGGATCTGGCGCGGCATGGTCTCCGAGATGATCGAGACCGGCACCAATCTGGTCACGGGCCAGTTACAGATTCACGCGCCCGACTACTATCCCGAACGGAGCATGTATAACACGCTGGGTGGCCGAGGGGGCATCGACGTGGATGAGCTCGTCCGCCTCACGCGCGATACTCCCGGCATCGTGGCGGCCTCCCCTCGGGTCTATGGTGGGGGGCTCATCAGCACCGGTACCGAGACCGTGGCCGGCATGCTCGTGGGCGTGGATCCTGATCACGAGGTGGAGGTAACGCGGCTCCTCCAGACGCCGGCGGAGGGTCGTGCCCCGAGAGCGGGTGAAAGAGAGATCCTCATCGGGCGGGGCATGGCCGACCTCCTCGACGTGGAGGTCGGTGCGGAAGTTGTCTTGGTGGCCTCCGCCAGCGACGGTTCGCTCGGAAACGACCTGTACCGAGTGAGCGGCATATTCGCCACCGGGATGGCGGGCCTCGACAGATCGTTCGGCATCCTGCCCATCCGGTCCCTTCAGGAACTCATGGCTATGCCGGAAGACCGGATTCACGAGGTCGCTGCCGCCGTGGAGGACCCGTTTTCCGCTCCGGCTTTGGGAGACTCCCTGGCGGCGGCGCTCGATGCTCGCGGACTCGACTATCCGGTGTTGCCGCGGCCGTGGACCGTTTTTCGTGCGGAACTAGCCGAGTACGCGAGCCTCGCGGGTGCGGTCAACGGAATCATTGTCGGCATCATTTTTGTCATGGCGGTCTTCGGCGTGGCGAACACGATGCTGCTCGGCACGTTCGAGCGCCGCCGCGAATTTGCTGTCGTACGAGCCCTGGGTACCCGACCTGGAAGCGTCGCGCTCACGGTTGTGTACGAAGGGCTCATTCTGGGGGTCGTAGCGCTCGCTGCGGGCGTCTTGATCTCGTTGCCGGTCTTGTATTGGCTGCACAACTACCCGCCCGATCTCACTACAATGTTCGGTGACTTCACGATGTCCGGAACCGTCGTCCGTCCGGTCCTTCGTGCGGAGTACTCCTTGGATGGTCCGATCTTTAGTGGGGTCGCCCTGCTCATCACGTCGATTCTGTCGGCCCTCTACCCGGCGTACCGGGCGGTGAAGATTCTGCCGGCCGACGCGCTCGCCGACACGTGAGGCGAACCCCCACGCTCTTTCGACTCGCCGCCCGTGGGGTCCTGCGTGAGGCGAGGAGAAGCCTACTCACCGCCTCGGCCATGGCGCTGGGCCTGGCGCTCCTCATGTTCACGCGCTCGTTGGCCGATGGCGGGCACGAGGACTGGATCAACGCGGGTGTACGGATGGGTGCGGGACACGTGCTTTTCCAAGCCCCGGGTTTCAGGGAGAGTCGAAGTCTGGACGACCGACTTTCGGGGAGTCAGGCAGGTGCTGCGATAAAAGCTTTGGCCATGCTGGAGGGACCTTTGGCTCCCTTGGCCACAACCGTGCGTCTTTCGACGAACGGGCTCGCCAGTTCGGCGTCGTCGGCGCTTCCCGTGATGATCGACGGGGTGGACCCCGAAACCGAGGTCGGCTTCTCTCACGCGGCGCAGCGACTCACGGAGGGCCGATACCTCGAACCGGGCGACCGCCTGAGCGCCTACGTGGGCCAGGGCCTGGCCGAGCGTCTCGGCCTGTCACTCGGGTCGCGATTCGTTCTCACGGCTCAGGCGACGGACGGCCAAATTCAAGGACAGCTCGCGCGCGTAGTCGGGGTCTTCCGTACGGGCCTACCCGAGGTGGACGAGGGTTTGGTCCACATTCCCATCTCCACGGCGCGCTCTTGGCTGGGGGCGGGCGATGGTGCGACCACAGTGGGGGCGATCCTTCCCGCCAGTAGGGTGGTCCCTGACGTGGTGCAGGCCGTCCGATCCGATATCGGGACGGACGACATTCAGGTGCTGGGCTGGCGGGAGGCTTATCCGGAGCTCGACGCAGCGTTACGCATCGACGATTACGGCGACTACGTCTTTCTCGCAATCCTGTTCGCCATCGTGGCGCTGGCCGTGCTCAATACGGTGCTCATGGCCGTGCTTCATCGCAAGCGAGAGTTCGGCGTACTCCAGGCCTTGGGCCTCACGCCCGCGGAGACCGGTCTCGTTGTCTTCACTGAGGGACTCTTGCTCACGGCGATCGCCGGCGTGGTCGGCATGTTCGCCGGGGCCTCGTTGACCTGGATCTTCTTCCGTAACGGTTTGGACTTCTCCGCCCTCATGAGCGAGGAGATGACATTCGGAGGAATTGTCATCGATCCTGTAATTGTGCCCGACTTTCGCCTGGTGCAGGTGCTGCAGAGCTTTTTCTCCATCGCCGTCGTAGGAATTACGGCGTCCATTTATCCCGCCTATCACGCTACCAAGATCGATGTGGGCGAGGCACTGAAATTCGAATGAGTACCGAGACCCCGAACGAGGACCGGCTCGACGAACCCGGTGCGGGCCCCGCGGCGAGCTCGGCAACGGTCGCTGACGCCTCCGACATCGCCGTACGCACGGAAGACGTCTGGAAAATCTACGCCCAGGAGCCTGAAGACGTGGAAGCCGTGCGCGGGGTGTCCCTGGAGGTGCGTGAGGGAGACTTCATGACCATGGCGGGCCCATCGGGCTCCGGGAAGACCACCTTGCTCAATATGCTGGGAGGGCTGACGCGACCGACACGTGGACGCATTTGGGTGCGGGATCTGGAGATTACGACCCTCTCCAACAAGGAGTTGGCTCGGCTTCGCCTCGAGAGCATCGGCTTCGTCTTTCAAGCCTTCAACCTCCTACCCGTGCTCTCGGCGCTCGAGAACGCCGAGTTTTCGCTCCTCCTTCGGGGCGTGCCGGCCGAAGAGCGGCACCGGCGCGTACGTGCGCTCTTCGACGAGATCGGGCTCCAGGGCCTGGAGGATCGAAAGCCGGGGAAGCTCTCGGGAGGCCAACAGCAGCGTGTGGCTGTTGCGCGAGCCGTCGTGGGCCAGCCTACGCTCGTCCTCGCCGACGAGCCCACGGCCAACCTCGATTCGCACACGAGCGACGCGCTTCTGGATGTCATGGAGCGCCTCAATCAGGAGCACGGCACGACCTTCCTGTTCTCTACACACGATCCCCGTGTAATGGAGCGCGCCCGCCGCCGTGTGAGTCTCGTTGACGGGCAGATCAATTCGGACGAGAGGCGATGAGGGCGCTCGTCCTCGACCGCTCCTCGAACGGGCGCTGGGAGCGGTAACATATTGCGGGCGCTGATCGCGTCGGTGATATGGGTTGCTCTCAGTGCCGCGGATCTCCGGGGGCAGCTCCCCGAGGTTTCGGCCTATTATTTCAATCTGGGGAGCGGATCGGGCGAGAGCCCGGTCAGCGATGCGGGCGCTTCGAGCTTTCAGCGCCTCCGCATCATGTCCTCGCCTGGGGTGGGGCCGCTGACCCTGGACGTGGCCTATGAGCACACGCTTCTCTTGCAGAGCAGCGACGCACTCGGCACGGGTGGGGTAGCTCTGGTACCCGAGGCCGGCGGGAATTGGTTGGCCCTGGATTGGACGGTGGACGAGGGGGACCACTTCTCCTGGCGGCATCGCCTCGACCGTCTCGGCTTGGCCGTCCCCCTCGGTGGTGCCACCGAACTGTCCGTCGGCCGGCAGGTCGTTTCATGGGCGAGCACGTTCATCCTTACGCCCGCGGATCCCTTCACCCCGTTCGATCCGGCGGATCCGTTCCGGGAATACCGTGCCGGCGTGGATGCCATCCGGCTCCTGGCCTATCCGGGTCCGTTCAGTGAGATCGACATCGTGGTGCGGCCCATCTCCGCGATCGACGGCGATCAGCTTACGGCATTAGCCCGTGCGAAGACGAACTGGCGCGGTTGGGATCTCGGGGCCTGGGGCGGGATCGTGTTCGACGAGCCGGCTGGCGCTCTGAGTGCAGTCGGGGCGCTCGGACCCTGGGCGGTCCGTAGCGAGGTCGCGGTCCGATCCGAGGCGAACGACGTGATCGTGCGGGGCACCCTCGGGGTCGACCGACGCTTCTCCGTCAGGGGACGGGATCTCTACCTGATCGCGGAGTATCAGCACGACGGATTTGGAGCCGCGAGCTCGGCCGATCTGCTCGGCATCGTGACGTTGGATCCGTTCCAGCGGGGAGAGTTGCAGGTGCTCAGTCGGGACGCCCTCGCCGTCCAGGCGTCCTACCAGATCCACCCGCTCTGGGGCATCGACCTTCTGACGATCGCGAGTTTGGTGGACGGGAGCACCCTTCTGTCCGGCGGTGGCAGTTGGTCGGCCGGACCCAATTCCAGTCTTCGCGGCGGGTTTTTCCTCGGCATCGGAGACGACACCGTCGATCTCGGTACCGGGTTCGGGTCGGAGTTCGGCGGGCGGCCGAGCGTGGGGTATCTTTCGATCTCGCACTTCTTCTGATCGGTGCGTCGTGCGGGCTCACACGCGTAGGCGAATCAGAACCCTCAGGTCGGCGCGTCTCTCTGTTCCACGGCTTGCCTCGCGCCGGTCTCGGCTTCCTCGATCCCGACGCGGATGACATCTGATCCGAATCCGCGGCGGCTCAAGAATGCGTGGAGGCGTTGGCGGGCCCGCTCGCGTTCCCTCGACCGGTCTGTGCCGGCCAGGCTCTCGGTCAGGGTTGGGCCTTGGCGAGCAAGCCAACCGCGAGCGGCCGCGCAAGCCAAGGCTCGCTCCGACGTGTCTTCGCTGCTGAATGCCTGGTCGATGACCTGTTCCGCCACTTCGGCGGACACGCCCTTTTGGCGCAACTCCTGGGCCAAACGGAAACGTCCTCTCGGCCTGAGTCGGATCCGGCTGCGCACGAAGGCCGACGCGAAGGCATGGTCATCGATGAGCCCCTGTTCCTCGAGAAGGCGGAGGCACCACTCAACGAGCGCGTGCGGAAAGCCCTTGGAAAGGAGGCGACGCCGAAGCTCCTGCTCGGCTCTCGGTCTGTACGAGAGAAGATGAAGGGCGGCCTGGCGAACACGCCACTTGGCATCGTCTTCCTGCAGTTGCGCGAGATCCTTCGTGGTCACGTCGTCTCCGACGTGGATGCCTGAACGCTCCATGACGTCCAGGGCGAGCTCGATGGGCTCGGTGCCCGCCAGATGCACGAGGACTTGGTTCTTCTTGCGCGGCGCGAGTTGGATGCGGAGGACTCTCACTGCACGTACCACCCTCCGGCCACGAGGTCCCGAAAGAGGATGACCGGCCGGCCGTCTTCCAGAACCAGGGCGTAGTACTCTCTGGAAATCGGATCGCGCCACCATTCATCGTCGATCCTCCAGCGCTCTCGAACCGCCAATACCCGGAGTCGCTTTCCTTTTTGATGAAGCTCGGCCGGCAAGCCTTCGTCGTCGATGCGAACTCGGACCGGGGAAGGGGACTTCAAGGGCCGCAGCCTCTGCGGCTGGAGGCTAGTGCGCCCGTGTCCGGCGCGGTTCGCTAGGGGAGTGCTGGGTTTCATGAGAATCGGGTTCATAGGCCAGAAAGGAACCCGAAGATAAACCGAATATCGGGGCGACGCAATTCCGGATCGGGACTCGACGAAGGGGTACCTCAGGCTAAAAAGGGAGAACTCAATCCAGAAAACTCAGAAGCCGGTAAAGCCTCCCGTTCCGGCAGCGAAGGTCGGTTCGCGAGACGGGGGATCGGAGACGGCGATGGGCGCTAGGTCCACTTCGGCCGTAGAGCGTCCGAGGGTGATGTCGCTCCTGTTCCGTGTTATCTGCCCTCACTCCGTGGGCCGGCGAGTTCGATTACTACGTGGCTCGGCGGGGCGGTGTTCCCATGGTTCGGATTGTCGCGAAGCCATCCTGACCATGCCCCTTGGCACGCGGGTTCAGTGCCCCCCGTTGGACTCACTGGCGCGGCCGAACTTCACCGAACCATGATGGTGCCCGTCATGGCGGCACCTTCGTGGGGGATGCAGATGTACCGGTACTCCCCCGGCTCGGTGAACGTCCAAGTGAAGCTTCCCCCCGGTCCGATATCCCCCGAGCCGAAGGTGTCGGCGCCGGCGGGAACTCGGACGTTGGCCGCCTGCATGGCCCTGGACGGATCGGTGGTGACCGTGTGGATCAGAGTTGACGTATTACGCCAGCGCACCGCCTGGCCCGCCGAGATGGTGACGGCGGCCGGCTCGTACCTGAGCTGGTTGGTCATGCGTTCGATCTCCCGCAGCGATGCCCTCCACGAGCTCCACACACCTCGGGCAAGGCAGTCTCGTTGCAGCCTGGCTCGGGATCGTCCGTCGCCGATGGGCCTGGGGCCTCGGTGTGTTCGCTGTGATAGCGGGCCTTGCAGCCTTGCTCCTCTTTACCGCCCACCCCGTCTACCGTGCACAGGCGAGCCTGCGGTTGGGAGAGCCGCCGCCGCCCGGGGGACTTTCTCCCGCGTCCAACCTCCTGGGCGTGTTCGGCCTCGGGGGGGACGCCTTCGCCAACGACATGGAGCTTTTGGCGAGCCGCACTTTGGCCGAGAGCGTGGTAGCCGACGGGTCGCTGAACGTCCGCCTTCTGGCCTCGAAGGACTGGCACCGGGATTCGATCTTCGGGCACCTGTTGGCGACACCACTGACCGACGAGGCGACGTTCGAAGTCGAGTGGAGCGGGAGCGAGGTGATCGTCCGGCAGACCGCACCGTCGGAGGACCGAGGTGTGGTGGCCACAGTCTCGCCGGGCGAGTCCGTGACGTTCGGCGGGGTATCGGCCACGTTCCGGCCGTGGCGGGAGGGCATGCCCACACGGGTCCGTATCAAAACGCTTCCCTTCTCCGAGGCGGTAAGCGTGGAGCGGCGGCGCATCGTCTCGGAGCGGACACGCCGTGAAGCCAACGTCGTGGAGCTCAGCTACGACCACACCGATCCCGATCTGGCCGAGACGGTGGTGCAGTCCGTGGTCGATCGCTTCATCGCCTTCAGGACGCAGATTCAGGGCAGGGAGAGTGGGGAGACCGTCGACTCTCTGAGGGTCGTGGCGAACGAGACGCTGGACGAGCTCCGCAAGGCCGAGACTGCGCTGGAAGAGTTTCAGCGAACCTCGCGACTCGTGGCCCCTGACGCGCAGAGTGAAGCGTTCATCGAGCGCTATAGCGATCTTCTCTCCGGGTTGGGGCAGGCTCAAGCAGAGCTGAGTGCCATCGATAACGTTCTCGAGAGAGTCGCCACGGATCCCGACCGGGCCCAGGCGTGGACGGGTCTCGTTTCTCATCCCTTGTTCCTCCAGAACGAGACCGTGGGCCTGCTACTGGCCCAGCTCACGACTCTGGAGGCGACGCGAAATGAAGTAGCGTCCCGACGGACCGTAGAGAGCCGGGAGCATCTAGTGGTCCTGGAGCAGATCGAGTACCTCGTCGTTTCCCTCGGTTCTGTGGCCGAGGCCTACCGGACATCCCTCGTCGATCAGATCAGGGTAGCCGAAGAGATGGTCGCGGTCATGGACGCGGAGCTCGCCAGGATGCCCTCGCTGGCGATCGAGCTGGGAGGGCGCCAGCGAGACGTCCGGGTCCTGACCGAGGTGGTGGTACTCACCGAGCAACGGCTACGCCAGGAGGAGCTCAGGCAGGCCCTGACCTTCGCGAATATTCAGGTGATCGACCCCCCGAAGCTTCGCTTCAGACCGATTTGGCCACGTAAGCTCCTCGGCCTCGCCGTGGGCTTCATGATCGCCGGCGTCTTCGGGGCACTGGCCCTGGTGGGGAGCGTTCGGATCCCTCGATCCGTTCGGTCGTGGCCACACGGCCCCTTCTGGGAGCTCCCGTCCTGGCGGCTCCGTACCGAAACCGGAGCAGGATCGTGCTCTCTCCGTCGGATGCCCGGGCGGTCCTCGATCAAGTGGGCCACGATGACTCGGGAGCGGTCCGCATGGTCCTTGCACCCCTGGACGAGGGCCACGACGCAGCCGACCTCGTGGAGGCCCTCCTTAGCGCCGCAGAAGCGGACGAGGGCGGAGGCACGCGGAGCCGCCCCGGATGGAGCACGCCGACTCTCGAGACTGCACCACCGATCCAGACATTCGCCACGGCCTCCGAGGCAGTGGACGGGAACGTGCCCGTGGTCCTTGTGCTGCGATGCGGACAGACACGGAAGGGCGACCTGGCCCAGGCCGTCGAGCTGGTGACCGAAGCCGGAGGGAAGATTGGGGGCGCGGTGCTGGTGTGCGGCAACACCGAAGAGGCGAGGGCGGCATGGGGATAGGGAAGCGGGCCCTGGACCTCGTCGGTGCCTCGGTCCTGCTGATTCTGGTGTCGCCATTGTTGGTGGTGGGCGCCCTCGCGGTGCTCCTGAGGTCGGGCCGTCCGATCTTCTTCGGCCACCGGCGACTGGGCCGTGACGGCACCCCGTTTCGTTGTTGGAAGCTCCGGACCATGCGCGTGGGCGCCGAGGCGCAGCTGGAGCGCGAGAGGAGCCTCAACGAGCAATACCGGGGAAATGGCTTCAAGATTCCCACCGCCGCAGATCCGAGGGTCACTCGAGTCGGAGGGTGGCTCCGCCGCAGCTACGTGGACGAGATTCCCCAGCTCTTCAATGTTCTGAACGGCTCCATGTCCCTCGTGGGCCCCCGACCCGTCGTCGAAGACGAGCTCGAGTGCTACGGAGGGGACGCCGAGGAGCTACTGCGAGTGCGACCCGGCGTCTTCGGGGAGTGGACGAGCCGTGGAAGGCACAGACCGCCCTACCCCGAGAGGGCGGCCATTGAGCTCGAGTACGTCCGGCACCGTTCTCTCATGAAGGATCTCGCGATCCTCGCCCGCTCCATCCCCGTCGTCTTTAAGGGTCAGGAGGACAGATAGGCTCTTGTTTACCGACACCTCTCCGGCGGAAGGCCTGCGCCGAATCTTCTTAAACGCTCTCTCGCTCCTCTTCGCCTACGGGCTGCCCAAAGTCTTCACTCTGGGCGCCGTGGTGGTGGCTGCGCGTGTACTCGGGACCGGGGAGTTCGGAGCGTACGGGACGGCGGCGGCGCTGGCCGTGATCTTGAGCATTTTGTCGACCCTCGGGATGATGCCCCTCCTCATTCGCGACATCGCCCGTAAGCCGGAGCGCGCACCCGAGCTCGTGAGGTCCGCCCACCTTCTCAAGACCATAGCCAACGGGATGATGTTGGCGACCCTGCTGGTCGTAGCGAAGTGGCTGCTGGCCTACCCGGACCCCGTGGTGGCCACCGCCCTGCTGCTCGGCGTCTCCTACGCTCTCGGCTCCTATGTCGAGAACATGTCGGCATACTTCCAGGCGATGGAGCGGATGCACGTCTGGATGCAGGCCAGCGCCGCATTCGGCCTCGTCACCGGAGGCCTGGGCGCAGCCCTCGTGTGGACGACCTCCAGCATGGTGTGGTTCGCGTTGGCACCCATCGTCGGGCAGGCCGCTGCGCTCTTCTGGCTCGTGAGGCAGGCGCCCGGGCCGGTCCGTCGGGGCGAGTGGGCGCCGTGGTCCGAGGTGAGGAGCCTCACCTTGGAGATGGTGCCGTTCGGAGCCGCTTTCGTGGCTCTCACCATCTATTACAAGATCGACGTCCTCCTCCTGGCTGAGTGGCGCTCGCCGGCGGACGTGGGTCTCTACACCGCGGCCTACAAGTTTTGGGACGTGGCCCAGGCCCTCTCCCTGGTGGCCATCGCCGCAGTGTATCCACGCCTTTCCCGGATCGCCCCCCAGAACGGGAGAGGCGAAAGGTGGGCGGGGACGAGAATCACCGAGCTCATGCTCCTGGCCGTGGTGCCCGCCTGTGCGCTCCTATGGCTGCTCAAGGGACCCCTCATCGAGACCCTCTACGGGGCCTCGTACGTCGATGCGACACCCATGCT
Source organism: Longimicrobiales bacterium (assembly GCA_965248195.1). Classification (GTDB taxonomy): domain Bacteria; phylum Gemmatimonadota; class Gemmatimonadetes; order Longimicrobiales; family Gaopeijiaceae; genus UBA822. Next base: position 1,280,404 of record CBDFIQ010000002.1, read on the forward strand.
GGGCCGCCTCTCGCCGGCCCTTCCCGCTCTCGCCGTCAACCTCCTCGCCGGATACATCCTCGCGGCCGCCGGAAGGATGACCCATGTCGCCGCATTATACGCCGTCGGGATTGTGGCGAACGTGGTCCTCAACCTCCTTCTGGTCACGTCCATGGGTCCGCTCGGTGCCGCAACAGCCAAGCTGGGATCGGAAGTGCTGCTGGCCGGCGGGTTCCTGGTGATCCTCCGGATGCAGGTCGCCGTGGCTCCCACGGTGCATATCCTGGTCATCGCCGTCGCGGCTGGCGGGCTCGCTTGGGTCGTGACCTGGATTCCCGACACGACGGGGGGGCTGCTCCAGGCGCCGGTTTATGCGGTGGTCGTCGCTCTCCTTTACTGGCGCGGCAGCGTGATGCCCGAGCGTGAGTGGCTCACCCTGCGGGAAGCCGTCCAGCTCGCGGACGGAGCGGGCAAAGGGCGTGAGCCCGGCGGAGAGGGAGTCACATGAAGGTCCTCTACGTGTCAAAGGCCCTTTGCGTGGCGGCCTATCGGGACAAGCTGCGGAGCCTCTCCAGCCACGTGGACATCGTCGGTGTCATCCCGGAAAAATGGGGCGACCAGGGCATCGAAGAGAGTGACGGCTCGGTGCCGGATGTCGTCTCCTGGCCCGTCCGCTTTCACGGTCACAACCACTTCCACCTCTACCGACGACCGGGTGGGCTCGTCGACGAGATGGCGCCGGACCTGGTTCACATCGACGAGGAACCCTTCAGCGCGGTGACCTTCCAGCTCACACTGGTGTGCCGGCGCCGGCGAGTCCCGTCCCTATTCTTCACCTGGCAGAACCTGGAGAAGCCGGTGCCTCCGCCGTTCGGCGCCATGAGGTGGTACGTCTTCCGCCATTCCGGAGGGGCCATCGCCGGAACCCCGCGCGTCGCCGATGTCGTCCGCCGCGTCGGTTACGTGGGTGAGCTGAGCGTCATCCCCCAGTTCGGGGTGAACACGCAGTGCTTCGCCCCGAATGAAGAGGCCCGCCCGGCGGTCCGCGAGCGGGTCTCGGCTGGAAGCGCCGATCTGGTGGTGGGCTTCGGTGGGAGGCTGGTGCCCGAAAAGGGCGTGGACCTGCTGATTTCGGCCACGGCGAAACACAGTCATTTCCGGCTCGTGATTCTGGGCGACGGCCCCCAACGGGCCGCCCTGGAGGCAGCCGCGAGACGGGCCGGGGTCGCGGATCGGATCCACTTCGCTGGGCACGTGCCTTCCCTCGAGGTCCCGCGATGGCTGCCGGCCTTCGACGTGCTCGCCCTTCCGTCGCTCACCACGAAGCGCTGGACCGAGCAATTCGGCCGCATCCTGGTGGAGGCCATGGCATGCGGCGTTCCCGTGGTGGCCTCGAACGCCGGTGAGATTCCACGAGTGGTGGGAGACGGCGGGATCATCGTACGGGAGGGCGACGCGTTCGCCCTCGGTGCCGCCCTCGAGGGCCTGGCGAAGGATCCCGGCGCGCGTGCGACGCTGGCGGAACGGGCCCGCACGAGAGCCGAGACAAGGTTCAGCCAGGAGGGCGTCGCCACCGCCACCTTCGAGTTCTATGAACAGGTCCTGGCCAGAGCGACAGGCTCATGAGAGCAGTGCATAGGGTCCTCACGGACTCGAGCAATCAGTGGATCGCTGTGCTGTCCGTGGCCGCACTGGGCTGCGGTGCACTGTTGGCCCTCCATGGGATCCTATCCGGCCAGATCAACGCAGCAGCGGCAGGAGGTGCGCTCGGCGGTGCCGGCCTGATCTTCCTGGTGGTGGGCGGGTGGGTCGACGGCCTCATCCTTGTCGCGCTCTCGCTTCCCCTTCCCGCCCTCTTTGGCGACGACGGGATTCGAATCACGACGGCGGCCCTCGTGACGGCGGCGGTGGTTCTGGCGTGGGCCCTCGGCCTGGGGTCTTCCCGCCACACGGTCGCGCTGGGCCGCTTCCCGTTGAAGGCGACGGTGGCGCTGGTCGCCGTCTTCGTGGTGGCGACACTGCTCGGACAGAGCCCGGTGACGTCGGCCCGAGAGACCCTGAACTTCGTTGTGCTCCTGGCACTCCTGGTGGTGGCGACGGACCTCTTCACGGGAGATCCGGGCCGGATGGAGAGGGTCCTGGCCGTACTCGTGTGGGTAGCCGCCCTGTGTGGGGTGCTGGCCCTACTGGAGACCCTCCGGATTCTCCCGGGGGAGTTTCCGCGATTCGACACGAGATTCAATCGCGCCGCCCTGGGGTTCGGGCAGCCCAATGGCCTCGGGCTCTTCTTGGCGGTGATGATTCCGCTGGTTGCCCACCGATACGGGGTGGCCCGCACCCGGATCGGGAGGGCACTCCACGCCCTCGCGATCGGAGCCGTCGTCATCGGTCTGATAGGGACCTTCTCGCGCGGTAGCTGGCTCGCGGTCCTGGCCGGCTCAGGGGTGTTCCTCCTGAGCCGGGACTGGCGGTTGGCGGGCCGTATCTGGCTCGTGGCGGTGGTTTGTGTCGTCGTGGTGGACCTGGGGTCGGGAGGGGCTCTCCGAGACACCGTAGAGCGGACGCTGGGCGACTGGGTGTTGGAGCAGCGTGCGGCCCTCATGCTCACGGGCGTCCTCATGTTCCTGGAGCACCCGATCATCGGGGTGGGCCCCGGCGGATTCGCCGACAGCCTGGATCGGTTCGGGGCCCAGGTGAGCCAGTTGTTCGACATCCAGCCGACGCCCCACAACGCCTACGTACAGATGGCTGCCGAGACCGGTGTGATCGGGCTCGTGGCTTTCGTCACTTTCCTCGCGGTGACCCTGTGGGCCCTTCTCAAAGAAGTTCGACGATCCGGCCGCAAGACGGGCCAACGAAACACGCTCGACCTGCGGCGGGCCCTCCTGTGGTCGCTCGCGACGGTGTGCGTCGCGGGTATGGTGGTCTGGCCCTTCGCGCACGGCCCCGGCCAGCTCGTCATGCTGGTGGCCGCCATGGCGTACGTGCGGCCGCGGGAGCCCGAGGTGAAGGCCCCGGAGGAGTCGAAGGCAGCGGGGGTGATGGAACCCCATGGGGAAACCCGAGCGAACCCGGAGGCCGAGTCGTGAAGCTCGGCATCAATGGCCTCTTCTACGGGGCACCCCTCACCGGTGTGCAGCGGTTCTCCCGCGAGCTCTGCGCCCGGATCTATGATCGACAGGGTGCCGTTCTTTTCCTGCCCCGTGGAACCGAGCCGCCTCTGGGGCTCCCCAAGCAGGTTGAGGTGGTGGTAGGAAGGACCCCCAGGCACTTGTGGGAGCAGCTCGAGCTTCCGGGAGCGGCGGCATCTTGCGACGTCCTCCTGCACCCGGCCAACACCTGCCCACTTCGGGGCGCGGGAGACGTGGTCGTCGTGCACGACGTTCTCCCCCTGAGTCACCCCGCCTGGTTCGATCAGGGGTTCGTGTTGTGGTACCGCTGGGTCGTCAAACCCGCCATAAGAGGGGCGGAGCGAGTGCTCACCGTGTCGCGGTGGAGTGCCGACCAGCTGATTCGACTCGTCGGCGTGGATCCCGACAGGGTGGAGATCGTGACCCAGGGCGTGGAGCCGTTCAGCCAGCCGGCCTCGGCGGACGTGGTTCGGCGTGTGCGTGAGCGTTGGAGCCTCCCCCCCGAATACTTACTCACCCTCGACGGGAGTGATCCCCGAAAGAACCTGACCTTTCTCACGGGCGTGTTGAATGATTTGTCTTCGAAGTCGGGCCGGACCCTTCCCCTAGTCGTCGTGGGGCGGCCCCGACGGCAGGTCCACCGGTCACCGTCGTCGATCGAGCCCGCGTCGAAGAACGTCGTGGACGTGGGGCCGGTGACGGACGAGGAGCTCCACGGCCTCTATACCGGCGCGTCCGTCTTCTGCTTTCCTTCGCTGGCCGAGGGCTTCGGGCGTCCCCCACTCGAGGCGGTCGCATGCGGGACGCCGGCAGTCGTGGCTGAGTACGGTCCGGCGCGTGAGGTGATCGGGGGCGGAGCGGAGATTCTGCCGCTGGACCGGGCAGCCTGGACTGCCACGCTGGACGACCTGCTCGGCGATGCGGATCGAAGACGAGACCTGGCCGCCCGCGGACGTCAAGTGGCGGCACGGTATCGGTGGGACCGGACCTGCGACCAGGTGCTCGAGGCGTGTGGAAGGGTGGTAAGACGGGCGGCCAGGGTGAGCGCGCGCTGATGCCGGGCGCCGAATCGATCGGGCGGCCCGAAGATCGATTGCGGGTGGTGCAGGTGAGCCCGTTTCTCGATCCGGCGGAGCGAAGTGCCGAGGATCTGCTCTCGGCATGGCCGACCCTGGTGCAGGTGGCCGAGGCCGTGGCGAGAGCCGGGGCAGAAGTGACGGTTCTTCAGCCCGCTGCGGCGGACGACTTCGTGGAGAGCGCCGGTGTTCGTTACCACTTCGTGCGTGAGCGCCCGCCGAGCAGAGTGAGGCGTCGTGCCGGACTCTGGGCCTCCCCGCTCCCCCGTCGTCTGGCCAGGAAGCTGGCCGATCTCGACGCGGACGTGATCCACTTCCAGAGCCTTTCCTTCCCGGTGCACCTGGGCTTCATCGGCAAGACCACTGGCGGGACCCCTATTCTGGTGCAGGATCATAAGGATCACCCCCCTCCACGTTGGCGAGCAGGCCTACATCGCCGCGGTCTCAAAGCAGCCGCAGGCGTGAGCTTCACCCACCGGGAGCAGGTCCGGCCCTTCGTCGAGGCGGGCGTGCTCCCCAAGGCCGTTCGGGTCTTCGAGGTCCTGGAGTCCTCGAGCTGGTTCACCCCGGGAGATCAGGACCATGCACGGAGGGCCACCGGATTGGCGGGTGATCCGTGCCTGCTGTGGATCGGGCATCTCAACCGGAACAAGGACCCGCTCGCGGTTCTGGTCGCGCTGGAGGCGGCGGCACCGCACCTCCCCGACCTGCACCTCTGGTGTTGCTACGGATCCACAGGGCTGCTTACGGCGGTCCGAGATCGCATCCGGTCCAGCGACGTTCTCCGGGATCGTGTCCATCTCCTGGGAAGGGTGCCCCACGAGCAAGTGGAGTTCCTGTGTCGGGCGGCAGACTTCCTGATCACTGGCAGCCACAGCGAAGGAAGTGGCTACGCGGTGCTGGAGGCCATGGCGTGTGGCGCCGCTCCTCTGGTCACGGACATTCCGTCGTTCCGCCGTATCACGGACGAGGGCACAGTGGGCGCCCTGAGTTCTCCAGGTGATTCGGTGGCCATGACCCAAGCCCTGCTGGAGTGGTCCGCGATGGATCGGCGCGAGCTTCGCCGCCGTGTGGTGGGGCACTTCCGGGAGCGGCTGAGCTTCGACACCGTCGGCACGGAGCTGAGAGCTGCGTACGAGGGAGTGCGGACCATCGCATGAAGATCGCCATGCTCCTTCCCGGGGGCGTTGATCGGTCCGGGACCCACCGGGTGATCCCCTGCAACCTGTGGCTCATAGAGCGGGTGGCCCGTGAGCACGATCTCCACGTCTTCGCCTTCCGGCAGGAGCCGCGACCCTCCCGATACGAGCTCCTGGGTGCACAGGTCCACAACATCGGGGCCCGGCCACGGCGGCTAGGGGCTCTCATCGCGGTGGTGCGCGAGCATCGTCGAGCGCCCTTCGACGTCCTTCACGCCCTATGGGCCGCTCCGTCCGGCCTGGTGGCGGCCGTGGCCGGCCGGCTTCTCGGTCGACCCGTATTGCTCCATCTGATCGGGGGCGACCTGGAGTCCATGCCCGACATCGACTTCGGCCTCCGATCCTATGATAGAGGGCGTCTCTGGCTCAGGGTCGCCGTAGCCGGAGCGGCCGAGATCCTGGTCTCGAGCACGTTGATGCACGAGCACGCAGCCGCACTCGGGATCGAGACGGCCCGGGTCCCCTTCGGTGTGGCGCTGGACCGATGGCCGTCCACCCCTCCGAGGCGTCGTGACCCGGGCCGACCGGCCCGCCTCATCCACGTGGGTAGCCTGAATCGTGTCAAGGACCACCCGGTCCTCCTGGAGGCGCTTCGGATCCTCGTCGCCGAGGGAGTGGACTGCCACCTCGACATCGTTGGGGAGGACACGCTGGACGGCCGAATCCAGAGGATGGCGGAGTCGTTGGGCCTCCAGGAGCACGTCACTTTCGACGGCTTCCTGCCGCACTCGGAGCTGAGGCCCCTCATGGAAAGCGCGGACCTGTTGCTGCTCACGTCCAGGCACGAATCGGGTCCCTTGGTGGTACTGGAGGCGGCTATCGCAGGCGTGCCCGCGGTGGGAACGGCCGTAGGGCACCTCATCGACTGGGCCCCCGAGGCGGCCGTCACGGTGCCTGTGAGCGACTTTCAGGCCCTCGCCCGGGCCACCGCCGCTGTGCTGTCGGACGAGGAGCGCCGCCTCCGGCTGGCAGAGGCCGCGCAGGCGCGCGCGAAAGTCGAGGACGCGGACTGGACCGCCATGCAGATCCTCGAGAAGTACGAGATTCTTGCCGGAGGACCGCTACGGAGTGCCTGACTTGATCGAATTCGAACGAACCGACGATCCCCTCCTCCGCGACGTTCCTCTGGAGCATCGCGTGGCCCTTCCCGTGTTGGGCATCCCGGTGGAATACCGCACAAATTCCCCGGACGTCCTGTCGGTGATCGAGGAGTCCTACGGCGGCTGGCGAGTCCTCGAGGATCGGCCCGAGCTCCTGGAGACGGATCCTGTTCAGGTGACGGTGATCGTATACGCCGGCGGAGAAGACCTCTCTCGGGGTGACCCTACTGCCACGGAGGAGCACGACGGGGACCCCCCTCGGCACTTACGCGTTCAATACCGAGCGCCCGACGCGGAGCGCGTCTACGTCGCTGCACCGGGTTGTATGGGCGTCACGGACGCGCGTCGCCGTGAAGCCGTCGCATACGTAACGCCGGCCCTCGTGTCCGATCGGGAGCACTTCCGCTACACCTTCATTTCGGCGCTGACGATGGGACTCCTGTCCCCGTTGGACCGACAGCCCCTCCATGCGGCCGCCCTGGTGCGGGGTGAAACGACCCTCCTGCTGGCGGGTCCCAGCGGCACCGGAAAGAGCACACTCTGTTACTCCGGAGCCCTGAACGGGCTCTCGGTGCTCTCGGATGACTACGTCAATCTGCAGCGCCACCCCCACCCTCGTGTGTGGGGAATGCCGGATCACCTCCACCTGCCGTTGGACGCCCGGGAGCACTTTCCGGCCCTGGCCCAAAACCGTGCAAGGCTCCTCCACACCGGAAAGGAGAAGATCGCCATCAACCTCCGGGAGATGGGAGCCGAGGCGCCGCTGCCGGTGGTGGAGCGGGCCGGCATCTGCATCCTGACCCGAACGAAGGCCGTGCCGGCACTCGTGCGTCTGAGCGCTGAGGAGCTGCAGACGAGGCTCCTCGCGAGCCTGGAGTACGGCTTCGACCAATACTCGGATACCATCGGCGAGAGCATGCACCAGCTCGCGAAAAACGGTGGGTGGGAACTGGACCTGGGGAGCCGACCCGATGCGGCGATCCCATTTCTTTATGAGATGTTCGACGAGATCGACCGGACGTTCGCAGAAGACCTAGAGGCGGCGCGTAGCAGTACTACGGGCAGGTGACCGCCAACGTTATGCTCGGCCGGCGATCCGCCATTGGCGTGGCCCCCCCCTTTCTCGTGGAACCCCACGACGCCTGGGCAAGTTATATGGGTGCAAACTGAAGAGGCGCCACGTTGGGGACCGGATGCCCTCGAACCGAACCCCCTTGGACGACATCACCTGACCGACATCGAGAACTGGATCAATACCGTGGCCCCGGACAACTGTTTGCGGCCGTTCCCCATATGAGTCCGTTCAACGCTTCCCGTGGAGTAGGGTCCGTTCTCTCAGGCCGGTCCCCGATGGGAATTCGTATTTTCCTCCTGGCCTACGGCCTGTTGATTTACTCGCCGATGAGCGCCATCGGCCAGGAGTATCATGTCGATCGCGATGCGGATAATGAGGTCCGGTTTATTTCGCGCGCACCTTTCGACGAGTTCGAGGGCGTCACGGATCGCATCGACGGCTACGTGCTGCTCGACGGGCCGAGGCTTCAGGAGGGGGCTCCACAGGAAGCCCAACTGTACCTCGAAGTCGATCTGGGGAGCCTGGACACCGGCATTGGGCTGCGGAACCGGCAAATGCGGGACCACTACCTCGAGGTCGAGGAATTCCCGTACGCCTTCTTCGATGCCACCATCGGGAGTGTCGAGGCGGCCGCCGGCGGCGTGTTCCGCGTTACCGCCCAGGGGACGATGAACATCCACGGGGTGGAACGTGAAGTGGACATCCCCTGCGACGTGTCGGACCGGGGAGAGGGCTATCGCGTCCGGTGCACGTTCAACGTACTGCTTTCGGACTTTGATATCGAAATTCCGAAAATCATGTTTCTCAAGCTGGCCGAGGAGATCCGGCTCGAGCTGGACTTCGCGGTGCGGCCTGCACCCGATCTGTAGAGGAGATCAACATGCTGCGTCGAGGGTTTTTGGTTGCGGTCGTGGTCCTCGCTCCTTTGGGAGCCCGGGGGCAGGATCGCCCCGTTCGGTGGCAACGGACTTCTGAACCCGCTGAGATTCCGATCACGATCTTCCACTCCCCCCAGTCCGCGAATCTTCCGACGGCGGAAACGCTGCTACAGGGCGAATTGCAGTTTGAGATCTCTCACCGATTTTTTCCGCCCCTATCCGCCGGGGTGGATGATCTCTGGGGTTTGGACGGACCGGTATACAACCGGCTGGGACTGGCCTTCGCCTTCCACGATCGGGGAATGTTGACGCTTCAGCGCACGAACTGGGACGACAACCTGGACTTCAATGTCAAGGTTAGGGTGTTCGAGGCCGGGCGGGGATCGATTCCGGTGATGTTTGCGGTGATCGGTGGAATGGCTTGGAATCAAGATGCACCTTTGCTCTTGGACGGGTCGACTCGCGCCTGGCAGTACTACGGGCAGTTGACCGCCAACGTGATGCTCGGCAGGCGATTCGCTCTTGGGGTGGTCCCCTCTTTCTTGCGGAACCCGCGCCTGGATGCACCGCAGGTTGAAAATACGTTGTCGGTCGGGATCCTGGGTCAGCTCTACCTGTCACAGCACGTGAGCTTGCTTGGTGAGTGGAACATCAGTGAAGAACGGATTGGGCAGGAGTACGACGCCGGGACGTTCGGTGTCGAACTCGAGACCGGAGGGCACTTCTTCAAGCTCGTGATCTCGAACTCTGTTTTCTTCAACCCGGCTCAGTTCGTAGCGGGTACACCGTTCTCCTTCGACACGGACGAATGGCGTCTCGGCTTCAACGTCACTCGACTGCTCCAGTTCTGAGGACGTCCGTTCTAATGACATCCACGACTCTAGCTGGCTTTCTCAACACCCGGTCCGTATCTTAACTGCTTCCCTCCCCCAGGTGGCGCACCTTATGGCCGGATCCGCTCATGGCCTCGAAGGATTCTGACGACCGGACCGATTCGAGAGGGGGTCGTGGCCCCTCGCCTCCCGATCGCTCTCCCGCAGATCTAGCTGCGTCCAACAAGGAGGGTGCTCCGGGTCATCCCGAATCTAGCGATCCGTCGGGGAGCCCCTCCTCTGATCAACTCTCGTACACTCCGAAGCAGATCGGTCCCTATTTGCTACGTGAAACGCTCGGCAAGGGTGGGATGGGGGTGGTGTACGGGGCGGAGCAGACCGAGCCCGTCCGTCGGGAAGTCGCCCTTAAAGTCATCAAGCTCGGCATGGACACCAAAGAGGTCGTGGCCCGCTTCGAGGCCGAGCGGCAGGCCCTGGCGGTCATGGAGCACCCCTCCATCGCCAAAGTCTTCGATGCTGGGGTTACCGACACGGGCCAGCCCTACTTCGTCATGGAGCGGTCAAGTCCCGATTTGTGTGTAAAAGCGGAGGAAGCTCCTCGCCTTCGGCTAGGCTGCTTGGGCGACCTCCTGTTTCTGGAGGAGTGAGAGGTCGAGGTAACGCCGGTCGCCCCAGACGTGTGTGGTCCTGAGTGCGACGGCCGTGATGAGCCTGAGGGCGCTGGCCCGGTCCGGGAAGGCGCCGGCGGCCTTGATCCTGCGTTTGATCTCGCCGTGCAGCCGCTCGAGGCTGTTGGTGGTACGCAGCCGGGGCCAGTGCGCCTCGGGGAACGCGTAGAACTGCGTCGCTGCCCCGAAGCCCCGCTCCAGGACCTCCACGGCCTCGGGCAGCTCCTTCTTCCAGCGTGCGCCGAACTCGCCCAGGAGCTTCTTCGCCTCGGCGAGTCCGGATGTCTGGAAGATCACCGAGACCTCACGCGCCACGCGCTTGCGTAGGCGGTGGGGGACCCTCGCCCCCACATTACGCTGCAGATGGACCGTACACCTCTGACGGCGTGCCTCGGGCAGGAAGCGGCGGACCGCAGCTGCCAGGCCTGCGTGCTCATCGGCGATCACGAGCTCGACACCGCCGAGGCCGCGGTCCTGGAGTTGCTCGAGGAGCTCCGACCAGCTCTGCTGCGACTCCTCAGCGCCCAGCGTGACGGCCAGGAGCCGTCGGTGACCCTCAGGGCCCACTGCATACGCCACGAGCGCACTCACGTTCTCGACTTTGCGGGCCCAGCGGGCGTCCAAGAACGTGGCGTCCAGGTACAGATAGGGGTGAGGCCCCTCGATCGGCGCACGGCGCAGCCCTTCCACGGCCTCGTCGAGCCGTTTTGCCACACGACTCACCGTCGAGCGCCCAACACGCTCGCCCATCAGCGCCTCGGTGACGTCGCCCATCTTGCGCTGTGACACGCCGCTCACATACGCCTCGACCATCATCTCGTCGAGCTCGGGGCTCCTGCGCTGGTAGCGGCCGATCACGTCGGCCGGCGAACCGTTGTCCCGGCTCCGGGGCATGGCGACCTCGATCTGCCCCAGGCTCGTCAGCAGCCGCCTCAGGTATGTGCCGTTCCTATGGTCCTTCCGGCTTCCCACCCGCTCGAAGCGGCGTGCACCTACCATGGCCTTCAGCTCCTCTTCCAGCACCATCTCGAGCGTCAGCCGGATCGCGCCTTGAAACAGCTCGCGCAAATCATCGCGTAGCTCGTCTTGCGTGGCCCGACCGATCTCCACAATCTCTTGCATCGGAAGCTCCTCTCCGGTTCCGAGCCTGCTCTGCAGACCCGGACTCCCGGGTTCATGTGACAGTGAACAACAACAGAGGAGCTTCCGTTTTTCTTTCCCTCCTGTCCAGCTTATCCGCTTTTACACAAATCTAGGGACACTACCATCACTAGAGGGAAGCGGGACGGAGGGGCCAGAACTGACTAATGCGCTGACCCGATCCGGGCGAGCACTGCCCGGTACAAGCTACGACATTTCGATCCGGCGAAAGAGACGAGTGCGATCGTCAGGAGCACGGGCCAAAACAGGCCCATTAGCACAGCCGACTCGATGTTGTCTTTCTGGCCCTTGCCAATGACAGCCATCGTGAGGAACACGAGCCAGGAAATCGCCGGGTAGATCCAATACGCCCAAGGGGGCATCCGTCCACAAGGCTCCGGTGTAAGATTCCGCGCCAGGGTTTTGAATCGCCACTCAGCCCCAGGCCGTTGTCCACTGGCATTGATCCGAACGTGCGGTCCTCACGGGCGAGGGGCAAGAGTGCGGGACGGCCATCGCGGTTCCTCCGATCGTAGGGAAGGGGGGTGTTACCCGGAGTGTTACCCGACAAGGCGGAACTAAGGGGACTCAGACGGAAACCCACGGAATGGGCAGCCCCCGAAACTCCACGTAATACGGACGCTTCAGGACTTACGCGGACGTAGCGGGAAAGCTCCAATCCGTCTTGAAAACTGGCGGGCGTAAGCCCACGCGGGTTCGAGCCGAGCGGTCAGAATCGCTTACCGCGTTAGCGGGCGAGGGGGTTTCCCGCGAGCCGACCGAGGATCGCCGCGAAGCGCCAACCGGAGCTCAGCCGAGGAGCGGCACATCCTCGAAGAGCTTCAGGTGGACCGACGAGCCCACCGACCGGAGGGAGGTGAATCCCGCCCCCTCTGTCTAGCCCATCGCCAAGCCGGCCCGTGGGAGGGCAAGCGAGCTGGTGAAGCTGGCCGAGGAGTTGGAGGAGTCGTAACCTTCCGCGGTACCCAGAAAATAGAGAGAGGCTCAGGGGAGCCGATGAAGCTGGCCGAGGAATTGCAGGGGTAGTGGAGGGGCTTGGAAGGCGCCAACAACCAGGAGGGGGCTAGTGAAACGGAACTGGACTGACTTGCGAGACGGCTTGGTGTGGGAGATCGAGGCCATTCCGGTACAGCCGCAGCCGGGTGACGGCGAACCTTTCCCGACAAATGGTGAAACGGCATATACCCTACGGTTTTCTTCGCAGGGTGGTGGAGTCCATCGCTTGGTCGTGGACCCTGACGTGGGGTCTCGGTTGGGCGAGCTTTCCGACGCGGAATTGGCTGGGTATCTGGACGAAGCCAGCAGCGGGGGACAACTATAGTCTCCCATCCCTGGCAACGTTCTGGCGTCGGCCCTGCATCTTGACGCCCAGGGACGAATTGCCTCTTTTGGCCCGACCCCCAATCGTGCTCCTCCGCTCGACGGTGAGTGTCCAGTGATCACTGAAAGCATTCTCATTGCCCTGGCGGGCCTACTTGCCGTGGTCGCTCTCCTGTTTCTGGCGATCACCCTCTACAAGTGGCACGTGTTTATCGCGCTCCTTGTACCGATCCTCCTGTTTGCGCTCCTGCCCGGGGTGGACCGGGAGGTGTTCATCACCGCCTTCGAGGAGGGCTTCGGACGTACAATCCAGAGCATCGCCGTGATCATCGTCCTCGGCTCGATACTGGGGGAGGCGCTTAGACACACCGGTGCCGTGGAGAAGATCACGGCGACCATGATTCGCTGGGTGGGCGAGAAGCGCATGCCTCTCGCGCTGACGCTCAGTGGTTTCGTGATCGGGGTCGCCATCTTCTCGGATGTGGGCTACGTGATCCTGAACCCACTCGTGCACTCCGCGGCGTTACAGACCGGTCTGAATATGAGCGTCATGTCCACCGGACTCGTGGGTGCCATGCAGCTCACGCATGCCATGGTTCCCCCGACGCCCGGGCCGCTCGCGGCTGTCGCCCTTGTGGGGGCGGACCTCCCCACGGTAATCCTCTTCGGCTCGATCGCCTGTCTCGTGGGGGCGCTCGCGGGTTGGGGGTTCGCGCTCCTGGCTGGGCCGCACATCGAGTCCCCGCCATCGGACGAATTCGTGGGTCAGTCCTTCGTCGACCAAGGTCGAGAATCGGAGCTCCCTTCGACCTGGAGAGCCTACGCACCAATCCTGATCCCGCTCGCACTGATCGGAGGGCAGGGCGTCGCGGCTCTCACCCTCCCTGCCGAGCACCTCGTGAACGCCGCCCTGCTCTACCTGGGCTGGCCGGTCGTGGCTCTCGGCATCGGCGTGTTATTGGCGTATCGAAACACCAAGCCCGAACACTCCGAGGCTCGGACCGCCACGTGGGTAGAGGACGGGCTTCGCGCTTCGGCAATGATCATCATGGTGACTGGGCTGGGTGGGTCGCTGAGCCAGATCCTCCGTGGGACTCCTGCCGTGGATGCGATCGCCAACGCTGTGGCCTTTACGGGGCTTCCGCCGATCTTCCTCCCGTTTGTGTTAGGGATCGTTGGAAACATCATCACCGGATCGACTACGGTCGGCGTGATTACAGCGGCCTCCATCGCCGCACCCATGATGGATACACTGGGGCTGTCCCCAGAAGCGACGATGCTCGCGGGCGCGGCGGGCTCGATCATCATCAAATACGTAAACTCGAGCTACTTCTGGGTGTGCGCCTCTCTTTCCCGGATGCCGCTGAGATCTGCGCTGCTCTCCTATGGAGGGGTCACGTTCGTCAACGGCGTATTCGCTATGGCAGCGGTCTACTTCATGTGGGTGATTGGCTGGGTCTGATCGCTCGGCAGGCTCGGTCGCGCCCTCAAGTCCGCTGAAAGGAGCCGGGTATCAAACAACGCTCATGCGCAGTGATCATCGCCCTCGCTCTATTGAGTGCCTGTGGTGGAGGGTCCGACGCCGATCTCTCGGGCCAACCCGCAGGATGCCCGAGCGATGAAGACGTGGAGAGCTTTCTTGCCGATTGGCGGGCGGCTCGTCCAACGCAGCCGCTGGCCGGTGAGGGTACGATCGAGGATGCGCTCTGCGCTCAGCAGAAGATCCTTCAGCGCTTGGAGCCGAGTCTCGGTGCACCCGTTGGGTTTAAGGCGGGTCTCACGAGTGCGGCTGCACAGGAACGGTTCGGCGTGGAAGACCCCGTGCGCGGAGTACTCCTCGAGGGGATGTTACTCCAAGACGGAGCAAGCGTACCGGCCACTTTTGGAGCGCAGCCCCTCTACGAGGCGGACTTGCTCGTCGTCGTAGCCGACGAGGGTGTCAACGACGCCCAGAGCCCGGAAGAGGTTTTGAGCCATCTCTCCGGAGTCATTCCGTTCATCGAACTGCCAGACCTGGCCGTTGTTGGGGGAGTGGCGGCTCTGAATGGACCGGCACTGACGGCCATCAATGTCGCTGCACGCTTGGGAGTCGTGGGTGAGACCATCGCCGTAGAGCACTCACCCGAGTTTTTGCAAGCTCTAGCAGATATGACAGTGCGTGTCTTCGACCAGAATGGCGACGAGCTCGCGACGGCTCAGGGAAGCGCGGTCCTCGGTCATCCTCTAAATGCCGTCTTGTGGCTGGTGGAGAGCGGAGTCCGCCTTGGCGCAGGTGACTACGTGAGCGTCGGGTCGATCGGACCCCTGTTGACTCCGGAGCCCGGACAGCGGATCTCAGTGACCTACGAGGGACTGCCAGGGAATCCAACGGTATCGGTCGAGTTCCGATAGGGAACCGAGAACCGACGACGCCCTCTGGCGCTTGCACGTCACCCGAGCCCGGCGATAGAATCAGCGTGTAGATCGGCACCAAAACACCCAGCCGTCCCCCCCCCGGCGGCAATTGGAGGCTGCACGAGTCATGGCCGAATCGAGCGAGCCGTTCATCCTTGTTGTCGAGGACGACCCTGGCGACTCCGCTCTCATCCGGGCGGCGTTCGAGAAGAGCCTGAACCATGCGAAGCTTCATTTCGTGCTCAGTGGCTGGGAGGCTCGGGCCTACCTCGCTAGGGAGTCGCCGTACCACGACTGGGACCGGTGTCCAGCTCCGTCGCTCGTCGTCCTAGACCTCGGGCTGCCTGACATGAACGGGATTGAGATTCTCGAGTGGATGGCCGAGTGGGAGTGGCTATCCAAGATCCCGGTGATCGTGTTCACGGCCTCTGAAGACCCGGAGCACGAACGAAGCGCCTACGCTTTGGGCGTGCGCCGCTACATGCGAAAGCCCGAGGACTACGGCGCGCTGGTGGAGGCGGTCAAAGAGGAGCTGCGCCCGCGGACCGACAGGGAGCAACGTGAGGCTGGCGCCTGATTCTCGCCACCACCCATAGGTAGGTCCCACCCCCTCCGCCGTCGAGGGTCAGTTTGTGCGAACCCACTAGGAGGGTAGCTTCCAGCCGAACGTTCGAATATCGGAGCGCCTCCGATTCGGGACAGAGGGAGCGATCATGAAATCATGGCGTGGCTTGACCGTAATCTTCTTGTTGGTCTCGGCGTCCCCGTTGGCCGGCCAGATACCGGTTGGAGAGTACGCCGTGCGCCGCACCGCACTCGCTTCCCGTATCGGTGATGGAGTAGTGGTCGCCTTTGGAGGTCGGGAACCGGTCCGCCACTGGCCGCCCTTCTATCAGCTGCCCGCCTTTCGCTACCTCACCGGGTTCCTCGAATCCGACGCCGCCTTCGTCTTGGCCACCAGAGGCGGGGACGTGGTGTCGACACTCTTTCTCGCACGCCCGGATGCGCGTACGGCTCTTTTTAACGGTGAGCGGGTGACCGCAGATGAGGTGAGTCGGACCTTGGGACTTTCTGCCCGCTACGCCGACGAGCTGCCGGCCTTTGTCGACTCTCTCCTAGCGACCGGGCTTCGCCTTTATTCGGTGGCCGATTTCCAGTCGAACGAGTACAGCACCAGCGACTCCTTGACGGCGGGACGGGCATTCATCCGTAGAGTACGAGCCAGGCGACCGGGCCTACGAGCGGGGGAGATCAACCAGCGGGTCGACGAGCTGCGGGCTAAAAAGAGCGAGGCGGAAGTGTCACTCCTCAGGACCGCGGTCGAGATCTCCTCCAGGGCCCATGAGGCGGCGATGCGTGCCATTCGCCCGGGAATTCGGGAGAACGAGATCCAGGCTGTGATGGAGGCCGAGTATCGCAAGCTGGGCGCCGATTCTCCCGGGTATTCGTCGATCGTCGGATCAGGGCCCAACTCGACCGTGCTCCACTATCCGGCGGGCACGCGTGAAGCGATGTCGGGCGAAGTTGTTCTCATGGATGTCTCGGCCTACTACCACGGGTACACCGCCGACATCACGCGTACCGTCCCCGTCGATCCCAGGTTTTCGCCCGAGCAGCGAGACGTCTACGAGATCGTGCTGGAGGCCCAGAAGGCCGCGGAGGCTGAGATCGGGCCGGGCGTTTCAGGCGGAGTACCCACCGCAGCAGCGAATGCGGTGCTTTGGGCCGGGCTCGAGCGACTCGGCCTTATCGAATCGGCTGACGCCACCTTCGACCCACCCCCTGGGCTGTGCCCAGGCGCAAGCGGGTCGTGTCCGCAGTGGTACCTCTACGTCTACCACGGGTTCTTCCATGGCATCGGACTCGATGTCCATGACCCCACGCACTTCGGTGACGTTGCGCCGTACCGCTACCAACCGGGCGACGTATTCACGATCGAGCCCGGTATCTATGTACGTGAGAACGTCTTCGACGGACTGCCCGATACGGATCGGAATCGTAGGCTTATCGAACGTACGAGGGATGCGACCCTCAAGTATCGGAATATCGGCGTGCGTATCGAAGACAACTACGTCCTCACGCCCGAGGGGCTTGTGCGTCTATCGGACGCGCCACGCGAGATCGCGGACATCGAGGCTTTACGCGCGAGGCCGATTTCGCAGTAGGAATCGGCCAGATCACTTGATGGCAAAGGTCGCGAGATGAACATGACACGCAGAGTCCTACCTACGTCTCTTCTCTTCGGTCTGGGACTTGCCGCCTGCGGTGGCGTCGAGACCACACTCCCCGACCAGGAGCGTTCCACCGTGTTGGACGCCCCACCCCCTCGGAGATTCGGCAATTATCCGTGGGCTCGCCACGGCGGCAACTACATGTACAATTTCTACTTACCGCCGGCGCCCAGCTCGACGCCGTGGGCGCCGGCATGGTCCCCCGACGGGACGGCGATCGCGGTCGGCATGAGCGGCTCCATATGGTCGATCGACCCTGCGACGAGCGTTGCCACAGAGCTCACCCGTGGCGCCAAGTACCACTCCTCGCCAACCTGGTCGCCGGATGGCCGCTGGATCATCTACACGGCCGACGACGGTGGGAATACGATTCAACTGGAGATCCTCGATATCGAGTCCGGTGAGACCCGACCCCTGACAGACGACGAATTCGTTTACGTGGATCCCGTGTTCTCCCCCGACGGAACCCGGGTCGCCTACGTCTCCACCGCACCGAGCGGATACTTCAACCTCTACATTCGCTTCATCCGTGACGGCCAGTGGAGTGGAGAGGAGGTTGCGGTCTCTTCGGACAACAACTTCGGCCGCTCTCGCCTCTATTTCGGCGACCAGGACATGCACATCAACCCGTCGTGGCTGCCGAACGGGAACGAGCTGTTGTTGGTTTCGAACCGGGATGTGGCCTTGGGCTCCGGGAACGTGATTCGTGTCCCTGCCGAAGCCAACGGCATGGCGCGGCGCCAGACCGTGCTCGCCGAGCAAACCCTCTACCGGACGCGGCCCGACGTGTCTCTCGACGGCACACGGTTCGTTTATTCCTCGACGTCGGGGACTGCCGACCAGTTCAACAACCTCTATGTTCAGCCGACGGTGGGGGGTGAACCCTACAAGCTCACCTTCTTCCAACACGACGCCTTCCACCCCCGCTGGTCTCCAGATGGCGAATGGATTGCGTTCATCTCGAACGAGGGCGGGTTGCCTCAACTCGAGCTCCTGGAGACGTACGGTGGGGCCCACCGCCGGATCGACATTACGGAACGTCGGTTCAAGGAGCCGATGGGAACCCTGCGGGTGACGGTTCGAGCCGACGGTGCGCCCACGGCCGCCCGTGTTTCGCTGACGGCGGCGGACGGAAAGTCCTACGCCCCAACCGACGCTTACGCCCGCATGGCTCAGCGGGGCCGGTTTCACCTGTTCCACACGACGGGAGCCTTCACCGTCGAGCTTCCGCCCGGTACGACGGATCTCACCGTCATGAAGGGCTTCGAGCTCTACCCGGAGCGCAGGCAGGTCGAAGTGCGAGCCGGTGAAATCACCGAGGTGGCGGTGACGCTTCGGCGGATGGCCGACCTCTCCGCCGATGGCTGGCACAACGGGTCCACCCACCTCCACACCAACTACGCGGGCAACCTCCACAATACGCTGGAGAACATGATGATGATGTCCGACGGCGAGGATCAGGACATCGTCAACGAGCTCATCGCGAACAAGGACAACCGAATTCTCGACTACCAGTTCTTCATCCCGGGGGGTGAGGCGCATCCGCTCTCCACGCCCGACCGTGTCCTGATCGTGGGCGAGGAGTACCGGCCGCCTTTTTATGGTCACGTGTTCATGTTGGGCTTGGAGGACCACCTCATCTCGCCGTTCACGACCGGCTACGAGGGGACGGCTATCGAGAGCCTGTATCCCTCCAACACCGACATGTTCAGGAAGGCGCAGGCGCAGGGTGCGACAACGGGTTACGTGCACGCGTTCGGTGGGAGCGCCGACCCGCTCGAGGGCAATCTCGGTGGAGCCAAGGGGTTTCTCGTGGACGCCGCGCTCTCGACCATCGACGCAGTGGAATGGGCGAGCGCGGGCTCGGGCGGATTCTTTCCCGTTTACGCCGCTTGGAATAACGACATCCGAATCACTGCCGTGGGCGGTGAGGACGCGATCACTAGCATGCATGTAACGGCTACCGTCGGTGCCATGCGCACGTACGTGCGGCCCGACGACAGTAGGCGAACCATGGACGGCTGGCTCGATGGGCTGCGGGACGGTCACGCGTTCGTCACCAATGGGCCCCTCGTCGAGATGACCGTCAACGGAAGTATTGCCGGGGAGACCTTGGACCTGGCCGCCGGAACCGGAACAGTCCTGGTCTCGGCTCGAGTCCGATCCATCACGCCGCTCACGCGGGCGTTCCTGGTCTACAACGGCCAGGAGGTCGCCGAGGTCTCGCTCTCCGAGAACCGCCAAAGCGGTGAATTCCGGGGCGAAGTGGAGATCGTCGGAAGCGGCTGGATCCACCTGAGGGCAGTGGGTGAGCCCGAGGAGCACTTCCCCTTGGACGCCCGCTTTGCCCAAGGGTTCACGAACCCCGTGTGGATCATCGTAGACGGTGCGCCCATCCGAGACCGAGCCTCGGCCGAATACGGCATCCGGTGGGTCGACAAGCTCACGGAGATGGCGCTGGAGTGGCCCGGCTGGCGCTCACAGGCCGAGATCGACCACGTGCTGGGCCAGTTCCAGGAGGCTCGAATGGTCTACCAGCGCCTGGCGGACGGGGCGGGGGGGATGTAGGGCTGGATAGGATTCGCTCAGCAGCCAGACCCCTCGCTCTTCAAGAACGCGATGATCTTCCAGATGTCTTCGTCGCCGTCCGGCAGCCTGCCAGCGAATGCGACCATGCGCGAGCCGGAGACGCCGTTGGCGATCGTGTTGTAGATCTCTTGGTTGGAGCCGCCGTGTATCCAGGTGCAATCGAACAGGTTGGGTACGTCGGCGATCGTGACGTTCCGGCCGTGGCAGTACCCGCTGCACGTGCCCGTGAAGACCGACTCTCCCCTTGCAAGAGCCTCCGGGTCCTCTAGGAACCCGCTGGCGGGGTCGGGCCCGGCGCACCCTGCCAACGTCAGGACCACCAACGACCACAGAAGCCTGGCGGCCCGAATGCGGGGCGTCACTCGAGATCTACACACGCCTGTCTGGGTTTGGGCGGTCGGTGCGCGAGTCACTCAGGGCAGCTCAAAGACGAACAACTCCCCCCCTTCGGGGAGGATGTCGGGCGCGCCCGTCGACTCGAGGAACGTCCCGTTGCCCGCCCCGATCGCGACGAAGACTCGCCCGTCGGCTTCATAGGCGATGGGCTGACTGCGCACGCCTGCTCCGAGCCGGTGCCGCCATACCTCCTCACCCGTTTCTGCGTTGAACGCGAGGGCGAAGCCGGACTGCGTGCCCGTGAACACCACACCGCCCTCGGTGCTGAGTGTGCCGGCCATCAGCGGGATGGGGTCCTCGTAGCGCCACCGGGTTTCGCCGGTCGTGACGTCGATGGCGGCCAGTACGCCGAATGAACGCTCAGCCTCCACGTCGATGAGTTCATAACCTCCGCCCAGAAACATCTGGCCCGGGACAAAGGCCACGACCCCTTTTTGATAGAGCTCGCAGCTCTCGACCGCTGGGATGTACGCCAGGCCCAGCCCAGGGTTGTACGCTCCCGACCACGCTCCGTTCATGCCACCGAGGTGACTGGGGCAAACACGGACGCTGGGATCCTCCGAGGGGAACGCCTCGGGATTGACGATCGGCCGGCCGTCTTCGGCGATCGTTGCCCAATTGGCCTGTACGTATGGAGTGGCCGAGATGAACCGGCCGTCGGTACGATCGAGGATGTAGAAATAGCCATTGCGATTGGCCTGGACGAGGGCCTTGACCTCCCGACCGTTCCGCATGAGATCGACCAGGAACACCTGGGTGTTGCCATCGTAATCCCACACATCGTGCGGCGTGAACTGGAAGTACCACTTTCGTTCGCCAGTGTCGGGGTCGAGAGCAATCACGGCGTCGGCGTAGAGGTTGTCTCCCTCCCGCTCGTCACCGTTCCAGTCCGGCGCCGGATTTCCGGTCGTCCAGAACAGGGTGTGCGTCTCCGGGTCGTAGGCACCGGCGTTCCAAGTGGGAGCGCCGCCGGTCAGATACGACTCACCCGCCCAGGTCTCGACACCCGGCTCACCCGCGGCGGGGACCGTGTAGTGACGCCACACCCGCTGTCCGCTGGCGACGTCGTATGCGTCGAAGAACCCTCGTATTCCGAATTCACCCCCGGCGATACCGATGATCGCGAGGTTGCCCACGATGAGCGGGGCGGCGGTCGCGGCATAACCCTCGCGATGGTCGATGATCTCGGTGTCCCAGAGGATCTCACCGGAGAGTCGATGGAAGGCGATCAGCCTGGCATCCAGTGTGGCCATGAGCACGGCGTCGCCCGCTATCCCCACGCCGCGATTCACGGGTCCGCAACAGACCCGAAGGTCGTCTGGCTGTTGATGATCGTACCTCCAAAACAACTCGCCGGTAACGGCATCGAGGGCAAAGAGGCGGTTGTACGAGGCGCTGATGTACATGATGCCGTCGTAGACGATCGGCGAGACCTCGAACTGTCGGTCGGTGCCGGTCGGGAAGGACCAGGCAACCCTGAGATTGGGTACGGCGGCAGGCGTGAGCTCCTCGATCGGGCTGTGCCGGTAATTTGCATAGTTACCCCCGTAGAGGAGCCACTTGGTCGGGTCGTCCAGGCCACTCTCGAGCATCGCGGCGTCCACTCCAGCCATTCCGAGGCCGATGGGCCGGTCATTGATCCAGTGCGTTTGGCCGCCGGTCGCTGCAGCCTCGCCCTCCTCTCCGCCCGCGGATTCGGAGCCGCCGGGTCCAGGCCCGCCACCATCTGCGCAGGCGACGATGAACACGAAAAGGAGGGTGGTGTGCGTCGAGAGTCGAAAGGCCATGGATGGGTCCTCGTAGTGAGGGGCGTTCAGGGAACAGTGAACGAGAACCTCAGTTCACGAGAACCTCAGCTCAAGTGAAAGGCTCCGACCAGTCCATGCAAGCACCGGCCGGAGAACGACGAGTCCACTCCATGGAGGCAAGCTTGCCTCCCTCGACGTAGCGCGACAATGCTACACGAAGTAGTCGGACACATTAATCAAATACTTGTCCGGATCCGTGACCTTAATGATGGAGCGGCTAAACGAGCCGTCGGGCTCGGTCACGGCCAGGTCCACGAGCGGTGGATCAGCTAGCCATGACCCATCCCCGGCGCCGAGGACGCGAACAATGGGTCGATCGATTTGCGTGGCATCTGAGTTGGCGGCGTGGACTAGGCCGATCTCGAACGTGTCGAGTATGACACACGTCCCAACCGGGTAGATCCCCAGGAGGTTGATGAGGGCCTTTACGAGGACGGGATCGTGTCCGTAGCTCGGATCCTCCCAGAGCTCTCGAAGAACGACGTCCGGCGACTTGGCCTCCGCATGAATACGGGCGGTCGTGGCACTATTATAGGCGTCGGCCACCGCGACGATCTTCGAGAATACGGAGAGCTCCCGGGGTCGCCGACCTTTGGGGTAGCCCGAGAGGTCCACTTTCATATGGTGCTCGTATGCGGTGATCATGCTCCGGAAAGGGATCTCACCAAACTGTCGTAGGCCGAATGTGCTCAGAGCGCCGAGCCATGTGTGGGCCTCCATTCGGCTGAATTCCTCGGCCGTGAGCTTCCCTGGCTTCAGGATGATATCCACGTCGACGCGGCTCTTGCCGACGTCGTGGAGAAGCGCCGCTATCCCAAGATCGAACAGTTGAGACTTGCTCAGACCGAGTCTTCGGCCTATGGCAACGCTGAAGATGCACACGTTGACCGTGTTCGTGTACGTGTAGTCGTCATAGCCCCTGAGCGTACTGAGTCCCATCATCGTCACCTCGTTGGTCAGCGCCTGATCGACGATGGCCTGGACGGCGTGTGTGATGTGCCGGAGTCGAGGCGTGCGACCCATGCGGGCGCTTTCGAACAACTCTTTCGTCACGGCGACCGACTGCTGGTAGGTCCGCTTGGCGGCCAGCTTCCGTGCGGACTCATCCTCGAGCTCGGCATCTCCTTCCGAGGGCGGCCCTACAATGACGTGCCTGACGCCGAGGTTCAGAATCAGCCTCTGGAACTCATCGGCGCGGTGCTCGCCGTTCGCTTTGGACCCGAAGCGGAGCAGCTCGGCGACGAAGGCCTTCCACTCCCGTTGGCCAGGGGGGGCGTCGACACGGAGCACGCCGATCCCGGCTCCGGAAAAAGCCCTGATCACATGACCGAATGACGCGAAGTTGTCTACGTCCATGCGCAGCCGTACGTCGTTCACGTAGAAGAGTTCGCTGCTGATCCTCACTTCCAGCCCCCCGTCGACCGTGACAATATCCGAGGTCGTTGAGGTCAGCTCATCGAGGCTTTGCCTCACCCGAGCGTTTTCGATGGGGTAGAGCGTGATGCTCCTCAGCGTCTTATAGAGCGCCAAGAGGAAGCTACGGCCTCGGATGCGCAGCGCCGCATCGTGGATTTCAGGGCCGTCCGTGGCGGTTGGGGCGGGGGTCTCGCCCGACCCGTTGGTCGCCTGGCTCACCGACGGTCCCCTCCGAGGGCTCTCATCGCCGCGCTCCGCACCACCAGATCCCGATCCTTCGTCGCTCGTTGAAGTGCGCCCCGCGCCGATTGGCTGGACACATGTCCGAGGGCCAGTGCCGCACACGCACGGGTATCCGAATCCACGGACCGCCGGAAGGTCTTGTGAAGAAGCATCTCCTTCAGGTTGGACACGCCAGACTCGCCGGCGATGGTCCCGTAGGCCTCGAAGAATGCTCTCCTTTCCGTCAGGTCGCGAGACCGTAGCTCCGTTCCGAGCACAACCCTCTCGAGTACGGACAACGCTCCCCGGAAGCGTCTCATGGCCAGGGCCCTGACGGCGGCGGTCCGCACTTCGGAATCGGTGTCCTCCATGAGCCTGACCAGTGCTTTCATGGTCTGAGAAGTCGGTGCCGCGGCCAGGGCCCGAACCAGAGCGTTGCGGATGCCGACGTCGTCGTGCCTCATCAGGCCGACCAACTGAGCTCCGACGCCTTGAAGACCTCCCTCCTCGACCAGTCGGAGGGCCTCGATAACGACGATTCGCTCCGACGACTCCAGGGCGACGCCCACGGCAGCCGGTTTCTCCTCGGCCATCCGGTCTACGGCCCTCTCCAGAGTCTGCCGCACCTCCTTGTTCGAAAGGCGCCCATGCCACTTGAGGACCGTGCTCAAGATTGCCGGCGTCAGATGTGCGAACAGCTCCTTGGCTCCATCGGTTGATGCCTCGATCGTGGCCACCTCCAGGGCCTCGAGGAGTTGCTCCACGGCTTCCGGCCTCGAAAACGTGCTCGTAAGCCCAGCCAGGACCTGCTGGTGCTCCGGGAGCATCTCTTCCGCCCGACTGAGCACGACCTGTGTTTCCGAGATGAGGTAGGCTACGGAGTGGAAGTCCCCGGCGTTGAGCAGATGGGGGAGGAGGTCGCTGAGAATCGAAATTATCTCCGCACGGGCTCCGGCATCGGGCTGTTCCTCGAAGATATCGAAGAGCATGGAGAGCACATTTTCATTGAGGTTCTGCTCGTATTCACGTTGGACCCCACGCCTGAGATAATCGATCTCCGGCTCGTCCAGGAAGTAGAGTGTCGACTCGTACTCCGCCAGGTTGACGACTTCCTTGGGGCGCGGCGCACTGCTTTGGCTGTCTCCACCTTGGCCATCTTCTTGGCGATCGCCCTGGCTGTCTTCCTGGTCGTCTTCCACTTGGTCGGCAGTATCCCCCAAGAGGAGTTCCCGGAGTTGCTCCGCTGTCAGTCGTGCAGCGGAGTCGGCCGCTGGCGGGCCTCCGATCGGTTCGCCGTCGGTCGGTCCCAACTCGGCCACTTTGTAGCGAATGAACTGGAAGTCCGCGGACCAGAGGAGCGTACGGAGGTCGTCTTGGTCTTCGTCCGTGAGGGTCCGGGCCCGCTGAACGAGGCCCAGGAAGGTGACGATCTCCTGCTTTTCCGCCCCCAGGGAGAAGGCGATCCACCTGATTCCGTCCTGAAAAAGGGTCCACGCAAGGCTCTCCGACTTTTCCTCGACAGGAAGGACGATCTCCGACTCCCATTCAAGGCCTGCCTCGGAAACCGTGAGCGTAAAGTCCGGAAGCCGTTGCCAGATACCGGACAGCCCTTCCCGCAGCGCGTTGATTGTCTGTTGACGCACCGGGTTGTTGGGGAGGTACATCGAGAGGGTTCGCAGGCCCTTTTCCCAGGATTGAAGAAGGGTCCGGAGAGCGGGTAGGTCGGTGGTGGTAGAAGGAGCCATTCCCCCCTCAGGTAGCTGTGGATGCGCGGCCACCGCGCTGCAACTCGATCTACCCGACCGTTTCCGGTTCTCTGATCAGGGTGGTCTCGGGTTCCGCGGTGGGCCTGCCCGCCGCTCGGCGGACGTCAGTGATCATTTCCCTGATCTTGTCCTCGATTGCGTCCATTTCACGCACCGAAAACCTATTTTACGATTCACCAGAATCCGAGCAATGTCAAGAAAGTTTTGGGCGGGAGCAAGCCGAATTCTTGGTAAACATTTGATGGAGTTATCGGTCTACCGCCTGGTGGTAAACTAGCTTTCACTCAAGGTGATGTCGGCCATATCGGTGAGGTCACGCCCACGTCACCGGTTGTCCGTCTGTGAACGCTCGGCCAGAATCGTGGCAGGTGGCGCACGCCACGGACCGGTCTTCCGACAGCGGCGAATCAAAGAAAAGCATCCGGCCGAGGGCGACCTTCGCCGGGGTCAAGGGATTGTCGTCGGGGACACGCATGTAGAGGTCGAGGCCCAGAGGAAGCTCCGGGCGCTGCGGAGCGGGCGAGACCTACGCGACGCCGATGTGCTTGTGAGACCATGTCCTTGCGGCTGCGTCAGAGGATCGGGTCTATTGAGACACCTGATCTCCCTGAAAATTTCACGGAAAGGCCACGGAAGCGTATTATCAACTCATGTTCGGTCGACCTCGAACAGCGCTACTCCTCTATGCCGTCGCGATGGGCTATCTCGAAGCGGCGGTCGTCGTCTATCTTCGCGCTCTTTACTACCCTGAGGGATTCTCCTTCCCGCTGAATCCCATCGACGCCGGGATCCTGCGCGTGGAGATCGGCCGGGAAGCGGCGACCGTCGTCATGATCTTCGCCGTTGCGTGGGCGGCGGCCCGCTCGTGGTGGCAGACGCTGATCGGCTTCGCGCTCGTCTTCGGCCTGTGGGACGTCGCGTACTACGCCGCACTCCAGATTCTGCTGGGCTGGCCGGGATCTCTCTTGGAGCCGGATTTGCTCTTCCTCATTCCGGTCGTCTGGGTCGGGCCGGTGTGGGCTCCGTCGCTGATCGGCCTCTCCATGTCGGCGGCGGCCTGGGCGCTCTGGCCGATGGATTACGGAGTCATTGCCCCACGTGCGTGGGAGTGGTCCCTCTTGATCGTGGGGGTCTGCATACTTCTCGCGACGTTCATCGTGCCCGCTGCGTTGGCCGGGGTGACGGGATTGGGGGAGGGAGTCTCACTGCCGGCGGTGAGTTACCCGTGGTGGGGATGGATCGCAGGGGAGTCTGCGGCCCTGTTCGTGGCGGTGCGATGGTGGATGAGAGGGACGGACATCGACAGGGAGGGTTCCCTGAGACCGACGCAACTTTCTGGGCCAACGCCGAGTTAATAGAACCGGTCCGACCGGCGTACCCCGTCAGGACGCTCCCCCGACCCCCCCGAGCGAGACCTCCAGCGCCTGTGCCAGCGTGAGGGTTGAACGCCCGGCTCCGTCGGCGATCTGGTGCCGACAGCTCACACCGGCCGCCAGCACCCAGGCGTCGGGAGCGGCGTCTCGCACCGCCGGGAGCAGATCGAGCTCGCCCATGGCCATCGATATCTCGTAATGCTCGGCTTCGTACCCGAACGCCCCGGCCATGCCGCAGCATCCCGAGCGTATCGTGTGGACCTCCAGCCCGGGGATCCGACGAAGCACCGTTTCCGTCGCCCCCTCCCGGCCCAGTGCCTTTTGATGGCAGTGTGTGTGAACGAGCGCCGTCTGGGCTTCCACCGGGCCGAGATCGAGCGGAGCTCGGCCGGCCTCCTCCTCTTTCACCAGGAATTCGTCGAGGAGTAACGATCCGTCCGCGAGGCTTGCGCTCTCCTCACCGGGGAGGAGGATCGGGATCTCGTCGCGGAGGGTGAGGAGGCAGGACGGCTCCAACCCCACCACGGGGACCCCACGCTCAACCCATGGCGAGAGGGTGCTCAGAAGACGTCGAGCCTCATGACGGGCCTCATCGACCAGACCCGCATTCAAGAACGTGCGACCACAGCACGCTGGTCGTCCGGACCGGGTCGGGAGGCGAACTCGGTATCCCGCCGCTTCGAGGACCCGGAGCGCCGCGTGGGCGTTCTCGGGCTCGAAGTAGGTGTTGAAGGTATCGACCCAGAGGAGGACCTCCGGCCTGTCACTGGCATCGGAAGCCGGGCTCGAGCTGGTCTCCGTGGTGCTTTCCCGGAAGACGTCTCTCCGCCACCGCGGACGCTCACGGCGGGCGGTGAGGCCCAGCAGCCGCTCCCCGGCGCGTGCCAGGAACCCGTTGGGCCGGCCCAAGTTCATCAGCTCCGGTAGGCGCGTCGCCCATGGCGCCAACCGGGGAAGCCACGCCACCAGGCGCTCACGAAGGGGAAGTCCATGGCGTCGGTGGTAGTGGTGCAGAAACTCGACCTTCATGCGCGCCATGTCGACGCCGGTGGGACATTCTTTTCCGCACGCCTTACACCCCACGCAAAGCGAGAGCGTGTCGTACATCTCGGAGGATGTGAGGGCGTCGGCGCCGAGTTGCCCCGTGAGGGCCAGGCGCAGCGAGTTGGCCCTACCGCGCGTCGTGTGGCGCTCGTCTCCGGTGGCGCGGAACGAGGGGCACATGACTCCGGGGTCGGTCTTCCGGCAGGCTCCGTTGTTGTTACACATCTCGGTGGCGCCCACCCACCCGCCCAAGGCCGACCAGTCCAGCGCGGTGGTCAAGGGCAGGGGACGGTACCCGCCGTGGTAGCGCATGAGCGATCGGTCGTCCATGAGGGAGGGGTTTACGATCTTCCCAGGGTTGAGCGTGCTCGACGGATCGAACGCCGACTTGATCTCGCCGAAGGCTCCCACGAGCCGACTCCCCAACATCGGCTCCAGGAACTCGGATCGAACCATGCCGTCACCGTGTTCGCCCGAGTGCGTTCCCCCGAAGCCCCGCACCAGCTCATGCGCCTCCTCTGCGATGGCGCGCATGGCCCTCAGATCCTGGTCCTGCTTGAGGTTCAAGATGGGCCGAACGTGTAGGCACCCGACCGAGGCGTGGGCATACCATGTGCCCGACGTGCCATGACGGCGGAAGACTTCCTCGAGGCGCGCCCCGTACTCGGAGAGGTGCTCGAGGGGCACCGTGCAGTCCTCGATGAAGGAGACGGGCTTTCGGTCGCCCGTCATCGACATGACGACATTCATGGCGGCCTTCCTCACGCCCCAGATCCGTCTCTGAAAATCCTTGGGCTCAGCACGGGTGAGGGCGTCGGGATGTCCGAGATCCGCCAACAATTCCCCGAGCCGGTGAAGATCGTCGGAAACCCGGTCTGCGTCCGGTCCCGCGAACTCGACGATAAGCAGGGCGCGAGGATCGCCCCGGACGAATTCCCGCACCGCGGCGCTCAGAGTCGGGATCTCGCGGGCCAGATCGAGCAACGTGCCGTCCACCAACTCCGCGGCGGAAGGCTCGAGATCCATGATCGAGGGGACCGTGTTCAGAGCAGACTCCAGATCGGGGAAAGCACATACACCGAGAACGGTCTTAGACGGGATGGGCACGAGTTGGAGCTCCAGCTCGGTGAAGAACGCGAGCGTGCCCTCGGAGCCGACCAGAAGGCGCACGATCTCAGCGCCGTCCGGGGAGATGCGATCGAGGTTGTAGCCGGCGACCCTGCGCATGACCTTCGGGATCCTGCGCTCGAGCTCGGCGTCTTCGCGCCTCCGAAGCGTGGCGAGGGTCGAGGCGAGCTCCGACTCCACGCCCTCCGTCGGGACCTCCAGGCCGAAGCTCACTGGGGTGCCGTCGGCAAGCGCCCCACTCACGCGGCGCACGTTGTCGACCATCATACCGTAGCGGATCGAGCGTGCACCCGCGCTGTTGTTGGCTGTCATCCCCCCGAGCGTGGCTCGGCTCGCGGTGGACACGTCGACCGGGAAGAAGAGCCCGTGGGGCTCGAGCTCGCGGTTGAGGCGATCCAGGACCACCCCAGGCTGCACGCGAACGGTCGCGGCGTCGCGGTCGACCTCGCCGATTCCGGTCAGGTACTTGCTCGTTTCCATCACGAGCCCCTCGCCGATGGCCTGACCGGACTGGGAGGTGCCTGCACCTCGGGGGGTCACCGAGAGGCCCGCTTCGGTCGCGATTTCCAGGGCACGGAACACGTCCGCAGTGTTCTTCGGAACCACAACACCGATCGGCTCGATCTGGTAGATGGAGGCGTCGGTGGAGTAGAGCCCTCTGCTGACGGAATCGAAGAGCACGTCGCCTTCCAATTCGCTCCCGAGGCGGGTGGCGAGGGAGGGCTCGGAAGGGGGTCCTGCGCGGCTCGTCATGGCGGGAAAGGTAACGCCGTGCCATTATTTGCGCCCGACACTCGACCTACGCTCGACATACGATTCGCGCCCGGTACTCGATTCGCCTCCGGTACGGGCACGGAGTCACCCTTACCCGAGATTGCCGACCCATGACGTTTCGGTCCGGACGACACTTCCTTCAAATTCCCGGCCCCACCAACGTTCCGGAGCGGATCTTGAGGGCGATGGGCCGGCCTACGATCGACCACCGCAGCCCCGAGTTCGCGGAGCTGGGCCAGCGGATCCTTGCGGGGTTGAAGGAGGTCTTCCAGGCCTCCGAGTACGTCTTCGTTTATCCGGCGTCGGGAAGCGGAGCGTGGGAGGCGGCTCTGGTGAACACCTTGTCGCCCGGCGACAGGGTCGTGCGCTACGACAACGGCCACTTCTGCGCGACTTGGGGGGCCGTGGCCCACGCCTTGGGGCTCACGGTCGACGTTCTGCCGTGGGATTGGAGGAGACCGGTCGACCCCGCTCTTCTGGAAGAGCACCTCAGCGGCGATGAGGATCACCAGATCAAGGCGGTTCTCGTAACCCACAACGAGACGTCCACCGGTGTGGCGAGCGACGTTCCCGGCATACGGGCGGCCATCGATTGGGCCGGCCATCCAGCCCTTTTCATGGTCGACGCGGTGTCGTCCCTGTGCGCGATCGAGCTGCGCCATGACGATTGGGGCGTCGACGTGACCATCACGGGTTCCCAGAAGGGTCTCATGCTGCCTCCGGGTCTGAGCTTCGCGGCGGTCAGCCGGAAAGCGCTCGAGGCTCACGAAAACGCAGGCCTGTCGCGGTCGTACTGGGACTGGAGCGCAATGATGACCCCCAACGAGAGCGGCTACTTTCCGTACACGCCCGCCACGAACCTGCTGTACGGCCTCGACGAGTCGCTCACGATGCTCCGCGAGGAGGGTCGTGAGAACACCTTGAAGCGGCACGCGCACTTGGCGAGGGCGACTCGGGCTGCGGTGGCGGCTTGGGGACTCGAGAACTTCTGCCTCGAGGAGTCGGGGTTCAGCTCGGCCCAGACGACCGTGAAGATGCCGGATGGTACGGACGCCGACGCGCTCCGCAAGGTCATCCTAGAGCGCTTCGACATGGCGCTGGGTAGCGGGTTGGGCAAGCTCAAGGGAGAGGTCTTCCGGATCGGTCACATGGGGGACATCAACGCGCTGATGGTTGCGGGCACACTGTGTGGCGTCGAGATGGGGCTAGAGCTTTCTGGAGTGCCCCATCGGCCCGGGGGCGTTCGGGCGGCCCTCGAGGTTCTGTCCGGCGAAGTAGGAGACGCATGAGGGTAAGAGGGAGGCGCTCCGACTAGAGACCTTTGGCCTGAAAGACGGTCTTGACGGACCAGAACAGGATCCTGAGGTCGAACCTGAGCTTCACCCAACCGCTTCGACTCGACGCCATGAATCCGATGTAGGCGTAGTCCAGGCTCCACTCATCACGCGCGTCCGGATTTCCCTTGCTCGCCTGCACCAGTCCCGTCAGCCCGGGCCTGATCAGCTTCTTCCGGAGGATGCCGCGCTCGAGCTCCTCATAGTAGGGCTCGAGCGGCCAGGGTCGGGGACCGACGAAGCTCATGTCGCCCCTCAGTATCGAGAAGAGTTGAGGAAGCTCATCGAAGTAGAACTTCTTCAAAAAGCGGCCTACCGTCGTAAGGTGTTCGGGCACCCGTTCCATCGGTTTGATGTGAAGGTATTTCTGTTCTCTGGAGATCCTTCGGTATACATCCATCCGGATGATCCGGAACTTGGGGATTCTGAAGACCCTCCCCTCCGAACCCCGCGGCTCTGAGAGGAAGATCGGGCCCTTGCTCTCGGGTCGGATGAGTCCCTCCAGCAGGATCCCCGCTGCGATCAAGGCGATCAGGGGCGAGAGCAACAGGAGAAGGCCCAAGGAAAGGGCGACGTCCAGCATCCTCTTCTGCCAAGGAAGGGAGGCCAGCCCCTTCTGCTCACGGCCAGCCCGATCGAACTCATCGAACTGCTCACGGCTCATAGGTCCGATCGTCATGGTAGGGAAGGTTCTGCGCGGAAGACGCAGGTGCAAGCTGCCTCAGGTGAGCAAGGTCAACCTCTACTTCGTGGCGGTGCTCGTGGCCATGCTCCTCATGGTCACTTACGTTCCCGTGATTCCTACGTGGCCTGTGGAGCTGTTTTTCCGGTGAGCCCCTAACCCACCCCTGCCAAAGGCAATAAAACAAGAGCGTTTGAATATGACTGCACGCACTTATACGGCCTCCGGGCCTGGTACCTGGGCGCAGGACCCCACGCACTGGCAACGCATGGGAATCGCCGGGGAGCCGATCACCCGCTGAGGCCTCCGAGACTGTCGCTTGTGAGCCCCTCGAGACGATCACCTTGACCCCGCACGAAGCCGCCTCGAGACCGCTCGAACCTCCGGCCCAGAAGCGCGTTTCCGCGTTGTTCTACTGCGGAATGTTCCTCGCCGCTTCCCTGTCTCCACTGGGGTCCACGATGATTGCGGTGGCGCTGCCGTCGATCGGTTCCGAGCTTGGGGTCGGAAGCGGATTGCTGACTCAGTGGCTCGTCAGCAGCTATCTCATTGTTGGAATCGCCACCATGAGCCCCGGCGGAAAGCTCGGGGATCGGATCGGTCACAGGCGAGCGCTCGTCATCGGCATGACCATCTACGGGGTCGGCTCGATCGCAGGGTTTTCGTTGGCGAACCTGCCCAGCCTGGCCTTCGCTCGGATCGCGATGGCCGCCGGCGGAGCCATGACGATCCCGGCGACCATGGCGTTGCTGCGGAACCTGGTCCCCCCCGAGAAGCGAGCGCGGACGTTCGGCTATTTCGGTTCCGTGATGGGCGTCGCGGCCGGAATCGGCCCTCTCGTCGGAGGGGAGCTGACGGCCCTCTTCGGGTGGCGGTCCGTGTTCATCGCCAACATTCCCGTCATACTGCTCGCGCATTTCCTGATCCGACGGGCCACCGCATCCGGGTCGTCCTCACGGATCGCGAGTGAATCCGACTCGTCCTCGAGGATCGCGAGCGAATCCGAGGCGTCCTCGGGGATCGCGACCGACTCGGAAGTGTCTTCTCCCGGCGTGGACCGCCAGTCGCCTCGCTTCGACATACTGGGCAGCGTGCTGCTGGCCTTTGGCCTGACGCTGCTCGTTGTGGCGGCTCAGACTTCGGGTTCGACTACTCTCGGGGCGGCGTTGGGCGCCGCCGGGTTGCTGACGGTGTTTGTTTGGTGGGAGCGCCGTGTAGCCGAGCCCGTCCTGGACCTCAGGCTGTTTCTGCGCCCCACGTTCGCGGCGTCGAGTGCCGTCATCGGGTTGCAGAACCTGGCCATGTACGCGCTTCTCTTCCAACTCCCGATCTTCTTCGAGCAGGTGCGCAACGTCGAAGCCGGGACTACCGGGCGAACCATCATCGGCATGATGATCGCGATGGTCGTTTTCTCCCCTTTGGGGGGCCGGGTGTCGGAGTCGGTCGGCATCCGCGCGACCGCCTTCGTCGGCACGCTGACCTCGCTGGCCGGGCTCTACCTCGTGTCCGATTTCGAGGCCCTCCGGTCACCCGGCGACGCCCTCGTCGGCCTCGTCGTGATCGGAGTCGGCCTGGGACTGACTTCGGCGCCGTCTCAAGCCGCCGCGATGAGCGCGGTGGATCGGGCCCACGCCGGAATGGGCGGAGGTGCCGTCTCCACGGCGCGCTACATCGGAGGGGTGATCGGCATCTCAGCGCTCGGATATCTACTGGGGGGGAACAGGCGGGTGTCGAG
Source organism: Longimicrobiales bacterium (assembly GCA_965248195.1). Lineage (GTDB taxonomy): Bacteria > Gemmatimonadota > Gemmatimonadetes > Longimicrobiales > Gaopeijiaceae > UBA822. The sequence goes on from CBDFIQ010000002.1 coordinate 1,313,716, forward strand.
GCGCACGGCGCTGCTATAACCGTTTATGCAGCGGCCTTGGTCCTTGCCGCCATCAGCGCGCTGATTTTGCCCGGAAGGGGCGCTCTCGAGCGGTGAATCGGCCGCCCGGCTGATCACGTGATGGGGAGGAGGCGTGAGGGCAACCGAGCCGATCAGCTGCCGTCCTTGCTCCTTTCAGCCCGGAAACGTGCTGTACGGATTCCGGGTCGCCCTCCTAGCACCAGAAACACCAGTGATACGGCGGGCGATAGTAGGTGATCAAACGACCACACACGATGACACCTATCCAGCAGCTCAGCGAAACGGCCGCCGCAACTTTGGCCGCCCGTGGAGCGCTGGCACCGGCGCCGGCACGCTTGACCGGGCCGAACACGAATCGATAGAAGAACAACACGTTGATTCCAGCGATTCCCATAAGCGCCAGCTTGGTCTGAAAAGCTGGATTGAACAGATACTGGTCTGGGGCGCTCGTGACGAACATGACACCCGTCATGACGTTCAGCACGTACCCGGCTACCCCCCACGGCACCAGCCTGTGAAGCGCACTCATGGAGATGCCGCTTGCCAGACCCATCATGCGCAAATCGAACAGGCCAACGGTTCCAATCAGCAGAGACAACCCCATGAAATGCAGCGTTTCGACGGCCGGCCACCCCCACGTCGAATGCATGAAGTCATAGATCCCCCTCTGGTGGGAAAAATCGAGAAGCGCCTGCACCATGATACGCCGTCAGTACTGATGGGAAGCCATCAGCATGTTGTGGGTATAGGCGAGCAACCGTCCCGATGTGACGGCTCCAGCCCACAGCAGGAGGGAAAGCGCGGCCAGCACCCGGGCCTTCGTTGGAGCGCGGCCGGCGTCATAGCTGGGGTCCCGCAACACCCCCTTCGCCAACGACCTGGTGATGAAGAGCGCAGCCAGTACGGCAGTCAGCTTGAGAAAGAACACCGGATTGGTCAGCGCCTTGGCCGGATAGGCCACCAGGAGTAGCCCGCCCGACAGTGAGACGACAACGAGGCTGACCCAAAGGACAGGGAAGAAGCGCCTCATCAGAGACAAGGGAACGCTAGGTGCAACGCCCAGGATACGGAGATTCGTCGCCACATGTACTCCGACTACAAATCCCATCGCAACGGAATGGAAGACCAAGGTAGAGAAAAACGCCGGCCCGGATTCACGCATCCACGTACTGAAGGGCGTCTCTTCTAGCCAGACGAGGTGGTCCATACGGTCTCAGCTCAGGATGGCATCACGTGCAAGGGATACGAGTCCAACCCGGGTATCGGGGCGAAAACGCACGGTAGGTCGGGGCGCGGCATGAGACAACCCGCGAAGTGGCCATGCTCCTCATGGTCACCTACGTTCCCGCAATTCTTATGTGGCCTGTCGATCTGTTTTATCCTCGAGCCCCCCTCGTAAGGAGTACGAATGTCGGACCGAGTGACGGTCAGCCGTGAGGATCATCTGGCCATCGTCTCCCTGAGTCATCCAGACCGGCTGAATGTCCTGGATCGGCAGGGGTGGGAAGCACTTGCCGACATCATGACCACTCTGGGAGAGGACGCGGAGGTCCGCTGCGTCGTGATCGAGGGTTCCGGGAATCGGGCGTTTTCCGCGGGCTCCGACATCGGGGGATTTCCACAAGAGCGGCAGACGCCCGAGCAGGTTCAGGCGTATGCCTCGGCTCTCGAGGGTGCGCTTTCGGCCCTCCAGAGCTGCCCCCACCCGACCGTGGCATTGATCCATGGTGTGTGTGTGGGTGGTGGGCTGGAGATCGCCGCGTGCTGTGACGTGAGGATCTGCAGCGAATCGAGCCGCTTCGGAGCACCGATCAACCGGCTCGGTCTCACGATGTCCTACAACGAGCTGGGTCCGCTCGTCGAGCTGCTCGGCGCTTCGGGTACCCTAGAGATCCTGCTCGAGGGCGGTCTTCTCGATGCTACACAGGCACGCCAGAAGGGTCTCGTGACCCGAGTCGTCCCTGACGAGAAAGTCGAGGAGGAAGCGCGGGCCACGGCTCATCGCATCGCCGTAGGCGCGCCACTCGTGAACCGATGGCACAAGAAGTTCGTGCGGAGGCTGACCGATCAACGTCCGCTTACCGGGGATGAGCGACAGGAGGTGTACGAGGCGTTTCAGACCGATGACTACCGGGAGGGCGTCCAGGCCTTTCTCGAGCGACGCGACCCGCGATTCGAGGGTAAATAGCACGATGAGCTCCCCGGATCGGAGCGGTCCCCTGGCAGGCCTTCGTGTGGTCGAGTTCGCGCACATCATGGCCGGTCCGACGTGCGGGCGGATGCTAGCCGACATGGGGGCGGACGTGATCAAGGTGGAGCCGGTCACGGGGGGAGACGCCTCCCGTCAGTTCCGTCCCCCCGACCTGAACGGTGAGTCGGCGGCGTTCATGATGTTGAACCGCAACAAGCGTGGTGTGGCCTTGGACCTCAAGTCGACGGGGGGGCTCGAGGTCGCTCGCCGGCTGGTAGATCGAGCAGATGTGTTGATCGAGAACCACCGCACGGGCACGATGGAACGTCTGGGGCTCGGGTACGATCTGGTGAGGGAGAGCAACCCCCGCCTCATCTACTGCGAAATTTCAGGCTTCGGTCGGACCGGGCCCATGGCGCACCTCGGTGGATTCGACCTCATTTCCCAGGGCTACAGCGGGATCATGAGCGTGACGGGGGAGGGGGAGGGAAGACCCCCCGTGAAGTGTGCTCCACCCCTTACCGATATCACGGCGGGCGTACTCGCCGCGATGGGGATCCTGGCCGCCTACGTCGAGCGACTCGAGACGGGCAGGGGCCAGAGGGTCGACACGTCCCTTTTCGAGGCGGGCGTCACGCAGTCGTTTTGGCAGGCAGCCGTAACGCTGGCCACCGGCGTGTCGCCGGGGCCCCTCGGGTCGGCTCATCCATTGACCGCTCCCTATCAGGCATTCCAAACCTCGGACGGATGGATCACGGTCGGGGGCTCGAACCAAGCGACCTGGCACCGGCTCGTCGAGGTCGTGGAGATTCCCGAGCTCGGCGAGGACCCCCGCTTCCTGGAAAACGCCGATCGTATGCAACACGTGGCCGAGCTCGCCTCGATCCTGGGCGAGCGCTTCAAGACGCGGCCGACCGCCGAGTGGCTCGGGCTTCTCGAGGAGGGTGGCGTGCCGGCGGGTCCGGTCGCGAGCATCGGCCAAATGCTCGAGTTCCCCCAGACGCTCGCCCGGGACATGGTCGTCGAGGTGGAGCACTCCAAGCTCGGGCCAGTCCGAACGGTCGGCTTTCCGGTGAAGTTCTCCGAGACGCCCGTGTCCATCGCACCGGGGGCCCCACTTCTGGGCGAGCACACAGCGGAGGTCTTGTCCGAGTTAGGCTACACGGACGACGAGATAGAGGAGCTCATTCGGAGCGGAGCGGCGACGGCTGAGTAGGCCCCTGGAGGACCTGGAAGCCGAGTTGGAGGAGGTTCGTCACGCGCGGAAGGTCGATCTCGCCAGCGCCTCCTGCGCCCCTCTAGAGGCCCAACTCCTTCCGCATCCGCTCCTCTCGCCGACCGAGTGCCACGGCGATGAGGATGGCCCAGAGCGCATAACCCCCACACGCCCAGTACAGGGCCTCGGTGCCCATCCACCGGAACCACATGAACGGCCACACGGACGCCATCAGGGTATTCACGATGGACTCGATGGCGAAAGTGAACAACTCACTGACGAGGAAATCCCCAATGCCCGCGGCCTGTCGGATGGAGTTCGTGAGACTCGTGAACTCCAAGTACATGAAGGTGCCGACGGCGAGGAGGGCGTAGTATCCCCCTCCGTGCTTTCGCCAGAGCTTTCCGACGGCACCGCCGCCACCCTCCTTCGTCTTCGTCATACGGAACCGGCTGGAGTGAGATCAGCGATTCCCTCCGCTCGATACCGATCCCGCCACGGTGGCTGGATCATGCATGTGATTCGGGTCGTTCGCGTGCTCCTCGTAGTGCTGCCTCAACAAGTCCTTCCCGTAGTCGTTCCCGTTCGGAGTCCGAACGGCGATGTGGATGTGGCTCCGGGAAGGCGGGTTCGGCTCGGTGCGGAAACTGACTGGAGTCGTGTGGTCGAACTCGATAAAGATGATGGGGCTCTGAACCCGGTAGTAGTAGAGGGCGTCGGGTCGCACATCGCCCACCCAGGTAAATCGGGTCTCACCGAGGTACTCCTGAATTTCCTCCATCCGGATGCTCGCCTGGTCATACCTCATGGCGCCGATATAAACACCGATTACATCCATCAGGCGCTCGCGCTGGACAGCGTCCAGCTGGTCCCCGCGGATGCCTGCTTCCTGCATGACCAAATTGTCTCTGAACGCCGCGCCTCGCAGGTTATTGCGCGTTTTCTCAGGGTCCACGACGGCGATTTGACGTTGATCCCGTCGGAGCGATTCCATGAAGGCCAGGCCCACGTCTTGCTCCTCCTGGAGAACCTCGATGTCCGGGTACCTGCCCGTGTCGATCGAGACCGGCTCGGATCCCCAGAAGTTAGGCGACATCACCACCTGATCCCCCATCACGAAGTAATTGACCACCAGGTGGTGCCCATCGAGTTGCCATCCCCAGGGCTCGGTGTCAGATGGCTCTCCGAAGATGTCGATGAAGTAGAGGTACTCTCCGTACCCGTTGTAGTCTTCGAGAACGGCCGCCAGATAACCGTCTATGCGCATGATGTCGCGCGCCTGCTCGAATCCCCGCGCGCTGAGGCCCGCCCGGACCAGGGCGAAGGCCGCTTCCCGCTGGGGGTCGCTCATGTCCCTGAAGGATAGCCCCTGCCGTGGCAGGTTGCCGACCGGGACGTTGCTCCAGTGACGCCACTCATCCGCGTCCAATCCGAAGTTGGTCTGTGCCGCTTGCTCGGGCCTCAGCATCCTGAGGTAGGCCTTGGCCGCTTCCACGATCGGCGCGGTCGAAACCCCCGTGCTGCGAATGGGGAAGAGGTCGGGGATCAGATCGCCATCGGTAGTGACCCCAAAGAACGGCTGGTCCCGCGAATTCTGTTGTTGAGCGGCCGCGTCGGGCGGTGGGGTGACCCAGGAGGCCAAGGTGAGGGCAAGTACCGGAAACCAGCTGATGCGACCAAAGTGTGCGCGGGTCATGGCGACCTCCATCGGGGCGAGACATGGATGAACCAACTCTATCGTGTGGACGGCCCTAACGACAGCCCTCAGGCCACCCGGGCTGGCTTCACCTTCACGAACTCCTGAATACCGGAGGGCGAGAGCTCTCGTCCGTAGCCGCTCTGCTTGATTGCTAGTGGCCAGGGGAGAGATATCTTGAAGCCTACTCAATTCCTGAAGGGATCAGCTCCATGTCGACGACGAAATCCTCGGATCAGGTTGGTCCTGTCGTGCCGAGGAGCCCCCGCTCTTCGACCGGGTGACGGAACCGTACGAACGGCGCGAGCCCGCGAGAGTCGAGATCGTCGACTTCCGACCCGAGCATGCCGATGCGTTCCGCCGAATGAACCTGGACTGGATCACCCAATATTGGGAGGTCGAGGACGCCGACCTCGTTTATCTCGACCATCCGCAGGAGAAGATCCTCGATCCCGGCGGCGCGATTCTCATGGCGCTGTACGATGGCGAGGTCGTAGGCACGGTTGCTCTCGTCCCCATGGGTAGCGGGTCCTACGAGCTCGCCAAGATGGCGGTCGACCAGCACGCTCGTGGCAAGGGCATCGGATGGGAGCTCGGCAGGGCGGTGCTGGAGCGCGCCCGCGAGGTGGGGGCTACCAGGGTGTATCTCGAGTCCAACACGATCCTCGAGCCGGCGATCAACCTGTACCGGAAACTCGGATTCGAGCCGGTGCAGGGTGGAGCCTCACCGTACGACCGGTGTAACATTCAGATGGAAATTTCGTTCGAGTGAGACGGACCATCACTCGAGCTCGGCCACTTCTGAAACCGCTTTACACCCGATTTCGTAGGGATGCATGTCGGATAAACGGTTCGACAGATGAAAGTGCAAAAAAAAGGGAACTGAAGAATGAATACAGCAACATCGATACGAGACTTCTTGGGAGGGATCATCCTCCTGGCGACCGGGCTTCTGTATCTCCTCTAGCTCAAACTACCGCCCAGCATCGGGCTCCCGACGGGGGCGGCTCGACCGCGAGGGCTGCCAGATGGTGGGCCGTCCCTGAGAGGCTGAGCAAAAAGTCACAGCCGCGCTTGCCCACGCTCTCCGCCAGCCGTATTCTCTAACGCGCAAACGTATCACAGCCCCCAACCGCGCCCCCGCAAGCGGTGACGGATAAGGATGGATCGACATGGCCGGCCAGGTCATCAACCCGGATGCCACGCCGCCCGAACCTTCGACTTCTCCGCCCGAGTCTTCGGTTTCCCCGTGCGAGCGCCTTTGGGCTCGGTATCACAGCGGTCCCGAACGGGACAAAGTCGAGATTCTCGAGGAGCTGATCCAGTACGGGTGTCTAGAGCGGACACGTAGAAGCATCGCAAGGCCCGACGTACCGGTCACGTAGCGGCTAGGATCTCCCGTAGTGCCGCCAGCAGGTAGTGCACATTGCGCTCACTACAGCTGTAGCCCATCAACCCGATCCGCCATGCTTTACCCTTGAGGGACCCAAATCCACCGGCGATATCGATCCCGTAGTCTCCGAGGAGGCGACCTCGTACCGCGGCATCGTCGACGCCGTCGGGGATCATCACGCAGGTGAGCATGGGCAAGCGGTGCTCCGGATCCCCGAAGAGCTCGAGTCCGAGGTCGGTGAGCCCGGCCTTCAAGAGGTCTCCGCACTTCTGATGGCGGGCAAACCGCTGCTGGAGGCCCTCCTCCTGGATCAGCCGAAGCGCCGCGTGGAGGGCGTAGATGAGCGATCCCGGCGCCGTGTGGTGGTAGGCGCGATCGGGGAGCCAGTATTTCCGAATCATCATGAGGTCGAGGTACCACGTGTCGACCGGGCGGCCTCGAGAGTCGATCACTCCCACCGCCCGATCGTTGAGGGTAATGCACGCGATTCCCGCCGGTCCCCCGATGCACTTCTGTCCCCCACTGAAACAGATGTCGATCAGGCACTCGTCTACCGGAATGTGGGCGCCGCCGAGCGAGCAGACTGTGTCGACGAGGAAGATCTTGTCCCGCTCCCGCACGAGCTTGCCGATGTCCTTCAGCGGTTGCCGGATTCCGGAGGAGGTCTCACCGTGTACGACGGCCACCATACTTGGCGTTGGGATGGGCATCGAGAGCGGTCTCGATCTGATCGGTACCCACTACCTGGCCGAAGGCGACTTCAACTCGTAGGGCCGTGCCGCCGTGCCGTTCCACGATTTCGGCCAGCCGCTGGCCGAAGAAGCCGTGGATCCCCACGACCACTTCGTCACCGGGCTCGACAACATTACAAACGGCGGCCTCCATCCCAGACATCCCCGTGCCCGGAAGCGTGATGGCCAGCGCGTTGTCGGTCTGAAAGAGGTGGCGTAAGAGAGCCATCGTTTGGTCCATGATCGCCAGGAAATCCGGGTCGAGGTAGCCCAGGATCGGACTGGCCATGGCGCGGAATACGTGCGGATGCAGGTTGCTGGGACCCGGCCCGAGCAGGACGCGCGGGTCGTGCCCCAATTCGCCGGTCGATCCATCGTTTGTGGTTGCCATGGCTGGCATTTACTCCCGTGTCAACGTCCCCTCGAACCCGTTCGCCTTGTTGCTTCGGTCGCAGAACGGCTTCCGGCTCGAGAGGGTCTCTTTTTGTGATCTTGGAGCGGTGCCCCGCATCCCGTAAATTGCGGCGACGCTTCCCACACCCGAACACACAAGGTGCTACGTGAGTCAATGGACGAGAAGGCCGTCTGTCGTCGTGGACGTCGGCGGGGTCGATATCGGCGGAGAAAATCCGATCGTCGTCCAATCGATGACGAACACCGACACCTCGGACGTGGACTCCACCGTCGCGCAGATCATAGCGTTGGTGCAGGCCGGAAGCGAGTTGGTCCGCGTGACGGTCAACGATGACGCCGCCGCTGAGGCCGTCCCCGAGATCGTAGCACGGCTCTCAGACGAGGATGCCGCCGTGCCGATCGTCGGCGACTTTCACTACAACGGGCATCTTCTTCTCATGAAGTACCCGGCGTGCGCCGCGGCCTTGGCGAAGTACCGCATCAACCCCGGCAACGTCGGTACCAAGCACCGGGACTCAAACTTCCAGAAGATCGTGAAGGTGGCTATCGAGCACGCGACGCCCGTGAGGATCGGGGTGAACTGGGGCTCGCTCGACCAGCGTCTGCTGACTGAAATGATGGATGCGAACGCCGAGCGCTCCGACCCCAAAGAGGCGCGGGTGGTCCTGTTGGACGCGATGGTGGAAAGTGCGACCCGCTCGGCGATCCTGGCCGAGGAAACCGGGCTGGGGCACGATATGATCGTGCTCAGCGCCAAAGTCTCCGAGGTGCCGGATCTCGTCGAGGTCTACCGGATGCTCGCCGACCAGTGCGATTACCCGCTTCACCTGGGTCTGACAGAAGCGGGTATGGGCACCAAGGGAATTGTCGCGACCACGGCGGGAATCACCCCTCTTCTCATCGACGGGATCGGGGACACGATTCGTGTCTCCCTCACGCCGGAGCCGGGCGGCGACCGCACGGAGGAGGTTCGGGTAGCGCGGCAGATCCTCCAGTCGCTTAAAATTCGCAGTTTCGAGCCCCAGGTCACGGCCTGCCCGGGGTGCGGTCGTACGACCAGCAGCGTCTTTCAGGAGATGGCTCAGGACATCGAGACCTATATCCGTGAAAAGATGCCCGCGTGGAGTGAGGAGTTTCCTGGTGTCGAGAATCTGACGGTGGCGGTAATGGGGTGTATCGTGAACGGCCCGGGCGAGTCGAAGCACGCCGATCTAGGGATCTCATTGCCCGGGACGGCCGAAGACCCGAAGGCCCCGGTGTACGTGGACGGCGCGCATCATTCGACGCTCCAGGGAGAGGGCATGGTGAAAGAGTTCAAGGGGATTGTCGAAGAGTACATCCGGGCACGGTACGGGTGATCGGCGTACTCTTCTCCCTCCTCCGTCGTGCTCGGGAGATCCTCGGCGGGGCCATCGCTCGAAGTGACCCAACCTGAGCACGCATCATAAGGTGATAAATAACATTATACGACATCCAAAAAGTATTAATATACATGACGATACAAGTTCGCTTCGCTCCCTCTCCTACGGGATTCCTTCACGTCGGCGGCGCCCGTACCGCTCTCTTCAACTGGTTGTTCGCCCGGCACCACGGAGGCGTGTTCGTCCTCCGTATCGAGGATACCGACCGCGACCGCTCCAAGCCCGAGCATACCGAGGCCATCCTGGGAGCTCTTCGCTGGTTGGGTCTCGATTGGGATGAGGGTCCCTTGTTCCAGAGCGATGGGGGGGACCGTCACCGAGCCGACGCACAGAGGTTGTTGGAAGCGGGGCTCGCCTACCGGGATTTCACCACCGCGCAGGAGCTGGCGACGGCAAGGGAGTCGGCCAAGGAGGAAGGAGCCGATCGCCGTCTTCCGAGGCGCCGGGCAGAGGCCCTACCGACCGGTGAGGCGGAGGAGCGTGCCGAGGGCGGAGAGCACCACGCCGTTCGGTTTCTGGTCCCTGAGGGAGAGACTGTGTGGGAAGATATGGTCCACGAGGAGATGCGATTTCAGAATACGGACATCGACGACCTCGTGATCCTGCGGAGTGACGGCAGACCCACCTACAATCTGGCGGTCGCGTCCGATGATGCGGAGCACCGCATCACCCACGTCATCCGCGGAGACGACCACCTCTCGAACACGCCCAAACAAATACTTCTGTCTGAAGCGCTCGGACACCCGGTCCCGACGTTCGGCCACGTGCCGATGATTCTCGGGTCGGACGGGAAAAGGCTCTCCAAGCGGCACGGCGCCACCTCGGTAGGCGAATACGGGAGTCAGGGCCTCCTCCCTGAGGCCATGGTCAACTTCCTCGCCTTGCTGGGATGGAGTCCAGGGGACGACCAGGAGGTGATGCGCGTGGAGGAGCTCGTCCAGCGTTTCAGCATGGAGCGTGTTCTCAAGAAGGGGTCGATTTTTGACCTGAAAAAGTTGGACTGGTTGTCGGGCCAGCACTTCAACGCCAGTACGGCCGAGGCGTTGGAGCCTGCTCTAACGGAAGGGATCGAGGCTGCCGGTCTCACGACGCGAGAGGAGTTGGAGGAGCGCCGGGAGTGGTACCTGAGCCTCATCGATCTACTGAAGACCAGGGCCCGGCGGATTCCCGACCTGGTCGACCTGGCCCGCCCCTTCCTAGTGGAGGAGCTGGAATTCGATCCCAAGGCAGTGGCGAAGCACTGGTTGAAAGCGCCCGCCGAGGTCCTCGAACAGCTCATGGCCCTCCGGACAACACTCGAGGCCGCCACATGGGAGCCGGAGTCCCTGGAAGAGGTGATTCGAGGGTATGCCGAGGAAATCTCGGTCGGAGCCGGTAAGGTCATTCACCCCTTAAGGGTAGCGGTGACCGGGCGCGATGCGAGTCCGGGGATCTTCGAGGTGCTTGCTTTCCTGGGAAGGGTCACCGTGCTGGCTCGACTCGACGACGCGATCGTCCGGCTAGAAAGCGAGTGAGCCGTTCTCAGGCGCCGACGCCTCCCGCCTTTCTTGACGAGGTGGATCGTCTCGCATTAGGATAGCCCCCTCCTAGCAAACAACGCTCTTTCAAAGTTGGGAACAGGTGTTTATTCTGGAATTAAGCAGATCTCTATCAAAACGCCTGAACACGGCGCACCGTTGGAGTCCCGGATGGAGCAAAGCATCACCGAAATCGAGAGGAAGATTCTCGACTTCATGGTGCACTACCTCCGGAGCAACACGTACCAACCCTCCATTCGTGAAATCGGCGAGCGGTTTGGTATAAAGAGCACAAAAACTGTCTCCGAACACCTCCAGGCGCTGGCCGACAAGGGCTTCCTCGAACGCGATCCCTCACGTTCCAGGGGGGTCAAGATCCTCGGTGTCGACCTGAGCGCGCAGACCGTGTCCGTGCCTTGCTACCACGAGCTTCCCCAGGGGCGTGGCGGCCTGAGAACCGAGCAGGCCGAGATGCATCTGACGCTCGACCGGCGGCTTGCTGGTTCGAAGGGATCGTTCTTCGTCCGTGCTCAGGGGCCGGAGCTGGCGTCTCTCGACATCAGCGAGGGCGACTATCTGCTGGTCGAGCCGGCGGAGATCGAGGAGTTGGTCGAGGGGGCCATCGTGGTGGCGCGTGTCGAGGGCGGCCCGTCTTTCTATGAATTTTCGAAGAACGGGCGTAGCGTCTATTTGATGCCGGCCGAAGGGAATGGCCCCACGACGGCTATCGAGGATCCCGACAAACTTCATTTGATCGGGCGGGTGGTCGCGCTGTACCGCCGGTTCGACGACGCTTCGATTCTGGTCAGTGCGACGGCCCACTGAGTGATGTGCGAAGCGGGTTTCGCACGACACTAACCTCACCACCCCTCCTTTTGCCGGGGGGCGCTTCCCGATGGAGACTGCACCACCGAGTGACGTCCAGTGGATGACCCGCGCCTTGGAGTTGGCCGAATCGGCCGCCTCCAGAGGAGAGGTTCCGGTTGGCGCTGTACTCACCAAGGACCAAGAGATCGTGGCGGAGGGACATAACCTCACGGTCACTTGCAATGACCCGACCGCTCACGCCGAGGTAGTGGTCATCCGGGAAGCGGCTCAGAAATTGGGCGACTGGCGGCTCACCGGATGCACGCTCTACGTGACGTTGGAGCCTTGCGCGATGTGCTCGGGTGCGTTGGTTTTATCTCGAGTCAGGCGGCTCGTCTTCGGGGCTTGGGACCCCAAGGCGGGCATGGTGGGAAGTCTGGGCAACCTGGTTCAAGACGAACGGCTGAATCATCGGATCGAGGTGACAGGTGGAACGCTCGCTGATGCGTCGGGTGATCTTCTCAAGGCTTTTTTCCAGGCGCGCCGTGGAGCGTGAACTCCTGGTTGCGGCCAGTCTGCTCGCTGCGGCTTGCCAGACCGTGGGCGCCCCCCGCGCACCCATCTCCGTGACCGCCGTTGCCGTGCCGGTTGATGAAGCTGTCGACGTGGTCAGGGCCGCCGGGCCTAGCTCGACGTCCCCCCGAATCTCGGAGACTCGCGGGCTCTGGGTCGTCCGGTCCACGCTCGTCCATCCCGACTCCGTGCGGGCAATGGTGGCAAGAGCAGCGGGCGCGGGCTTCAATACCCTACTGGTTCAGGTCCGAGGTAGGGGGGACGCCTACTACTCGGGTGGGATCGAGCCCAGAGCCGACGGGATCCAGGACCAACCGGCATTCGATCCGCTCGCCCTGACCCTTAGAGAGGCACACGCGCGGGGCATCGAGGTCCACGCCTGGATGAACGTCCACCTGATTTCGAGCGCATCCGTGATTTCCCGAGCCCCGAGGCATCTGGTGAATTCCCGTCCGGGACTCTTGGCTGTCCCCCAGGAGCTCGCCAGAGAACTGTATGACGTGGATCCTGCATCCGCTCGCTACTTCGAGCGGCTCGTGGCGCACGCGATGGCCAACCCCGATGGCGTCGAGGGGCTCTACACGAGCCCGTCGGCTCCGGAGGTGAAGGAGCGAGTGTACGCGGTCGCTATGGACCTCGTGGAGCGATACGAGATCGACGGCATTCACCTCGACTATGTTCGCTATCCAAGCGCGGCATTCGACTACTCCCGGGGTGCGCTCGAGCGATTTCGAAGTTGGATTGACGGACGGATCACGGACGATCAGCGAGCCGAATTCGTTTCGGCCTCCGAGCAGAGTCCGCTGGCGTTCGTGGAGGCGTTCCCTGAGCCCTGGGCCGAGTTCCGGAGAGATCAGATCACGGATCTGGTCGAGAGAATCTATGTGGGAGTGAAGCGTAGGCGCCCGGAGGTGCTCGTCTCGGCTGCGGTTTTTCCCGATGCGCGGGAATCCTTCCTTCACCGCTATCAGGATTGGGAGGAATGGCTCCGCAGGGGGATCGTCGATGTGGTGGCGCCGATGGCCTACAACCCGGACGACGGCTTGTTCGACCAAGCCATCTCCCACGCAGCGGAAGTCGGCGGACCGGAACGGGTCTGGGCTGGCGTAGGAGCCTATCTGACCACGTACGAGGGCACACTCAGTAAGATCGACATCACTCAGCGTATCGGGGTACGGGGCTTCTTACTCTTTTCTTACGATTGGTCGGTGGCCTACGGACCGGCCGCGGGTGGGCAGCCGTTCCTCGAACGGGTGGGCCGTGGGGCTCCGACGCTCAATCGCTGACCGGCCGGAAGCTTCACGAGGGCTGCGCTCCTCACCCCTCCGCCCCTGACCCCTCCGGTACGGCGGTGCCAAACAACTTCAAGCCCCCTGCAAGAATCGCGATCGAACCGAGGAGAGCGACCCAGACCGGCAGTCCCACCGCGGTGCCGACGTCGCCCACCACCATCGCGAGCAGCGCCACCACTAAGGCATAGGGCATTTGCGTCTTCACGTGGTCCAGGTGATCGCACGCCGCAGCTGTAGAGCTGAGTACGGTCGTGTCTGAGATGGGCGAACAGTGGTCCCCGAAAATGGCACCCGCGAGTGCCGAGCTGATGGCTCCCAACAGGATGGAGTATTCTCCGCCCGCCCCGAAACCCTCTGCACCACCCAGCGTCACCGTCAAGGGGATCACCAGCGGGATCATGATGGCCATGGTCGCCCAAGAGGTGCCGGTCGCGAACGCCATGGCGGCCGAAGTCAGGAACACGAGCACGGGGATGACTTGAAGTGGCACCGAGTCGTTCAGGATTTGTGCGACGTACTGAGCTGTACTCAGATCCTCGGTCACCTGGCCGAGGGACCAGGCCAGCGTCAGGATGACCATCGCCAGAAACATCCCCTTCATGCCGGCCACCCATGCGTTCAGCGCCTCCTGGACGGTCAAGATCCGCTGCACCACCGAAAGTGCGATTCCTACGACGCACCCCGCCATGGATCCCCAAAGAAGCGTCACGAAGGGGTCGGCCGCGCCGAAGATGTCCATCAAGGATGCGTCCGCGCTTGTCGAGGCGCGTCCAGACGTATACAGCCCCCCCAGGACGACCAGGATGACCGTGATGATGGGGATCGCCGCATTGTGCCACCGAGGCCTCACTCCTTCGGGCGGCGTCACCTGAGACTCGGTCATGTCCACCGGGAGCTGCGCCCCGGACCGATGAAGCCCTCCGCCTGAAGCGGCGCGCCGCTCTGCTGCCGCCATCGGTCCGAAGTCCCGGTTCATCACGGACGTGAGAAACACGAACGCGAGTGCCAGGAGCGCATAGAACCGGTATGGGATCGTGCTGATGAATACCGCGAACGGACTGATCGATGTCAGCGTTGCAGCCAATGCCGGGTCGACGCCGGGCTGCTGTGCCGCGATGCTCATGCCGTCCGCGATCAGCGAGATTTCGTAACCCACCCACGTGGAGATCGGGAACAGAGCGGCCACGGGAGCGGCGGTCGAGTCGACGATGTACGCGAGCTTTTCGCGGGAGATCTTGAGGCGATCCGTGATCGGTCGCATGGTGTTCCCGACGATCAACGTGTTGGCGTAGTCGTCGAAAAAGATGGCCAGGCCGGCGATCCACGTGGCGATCTTGCCGCGCCGGCTCGTACTGGCGAAGGGGCTTACGGCATCGACGATCCCCTGTGTGCCGCCGTTTCTCGAGACGATCCCGACGAGGCCTCCCAGCAAGAGGGAGAACACGACGATCTGCGTGTGTCCTCCTTCCATGTCGCCGAGCGCCGGAACGGCGTAAAGGTCGATCGTGCGCCATGCAGCAGAGAGAGGGTCATACCCTGCCACCGCGAGCGCACCCAGCCACACACCGGCTAGAAGCGCTGTGATCACCTCCTTGAAGAGCAACGCGAGAAGGATGGCCACCACAGGGGGGGCGAGGGAGAACCAGCCCGGCGCGAAAGGACGCGACACCTCTTCGCTCACCTGCCCGAGTTGGACCGTGAGCGGGAGCCCGCCCCGGCTGGACACCACCAGGTCGCTCACAGTGACCGTTCCACCGGCTCCGACGGAACCCGATCCCAAGACCACCCCCTGCGCGTCCCGCACCTCGAAGTCGACCGTGGAGCCGGCAGCTCCCTGGAGATCGAGCGAGAAAGGCACGCCTCCAAGGATGACCCTCGGGCCATTGACGACCTGGGGAGCGTCAGAGGTTTCCTGAGCCGACAGCGACACCGCCGAGGGACAAAGCGTCGAGACCCCGATCAGAAGCCCCAAGGCGCCAATTTTAATGCACTTCGAGGGGCTTGCAGCGGTCAAAAGACGACCGCGTTCGGAGCTCAGAAGCATGAAAGGAACCTTTCGGGGTACCAGATGCGGCTTCAATGGGCGTTCATGATGTCGGGGCGGGATGTCCTTGTAAAGCGTTGGCGCCTAGTCTACCTTCCGGCGCCTTCGTTAAGTGGGTGAGGGAATCGGGCCTTCGCCAGGAGCTCCTCTCTGCACGTCTCGATCATGGACGAACAGGCGGTGCATCGCGCCGTCGCGCGGATGGCTCGTGAGCTCGTGGAGCAAAACGAAGGACCCGCCAATTTGGCCCTCCTGGGTATTCACCGCCGCGGCGTCCAGATCGCCGACCTCATCCGATCCGAGATCGAACGCGCCGAAGGCGTCAGCGTACCGATCGGATCTCTAGACATCACCCTGTATCGCGACGATCTCATGGCCATTGGGCCACGCCCCGTGATCGGTGCGACGGTCCTCCCTGAGGGGGGTGTGGACGAGACGGCGATCGTGATCGTCGACGACGTACTCTTCACGGGCCGAACCGTCCGGGCGGCCCTCAACGAACTCATGGACTGGGGCCGGCCGGCGCGGGTCTCGCTCTGCGTCTTGGTGGATCGCGGGGGGCGGGAGATTCCGATCCAACCCAACGTCGTGGGAAAGGTCATCACGGTTCTTCCCGACCAGGCCGTAGAGGTGTCCGTCCTGGATCTCGATGGCCGTTGGGGCGTCGACATCGTGCCACTTTCATCGGAGGCGGGGGCTTGAACCAGCCGAATGCCTCACTCGGCAAGGACCTGGTGGGACTAGAATCTCTCTCCGCCGAGCAGATTCTCACCGTTCTGAACACCTCCGAGCCCTTCAAGGAAATCTCCGAGCGCCGAATCAAGAAGGTGCCGGTCCTCCGGGGAAAAACGATCGTGAACCTTTTCTTCGAGGACTCGACGCGCACCCGGGTGTCGTTCGAATTCGCGGAGAAGCGGCTGAGCGCCGACACGGTGAACATTACGTCGACCGGATCGTCGGTGGCCAAAGGGGAGACGCTGGTCGATACGGCCCGAAACCTCGAGGCGATGCGGATCGACATGGTCGTCGTGCGGCATGGCTCTTCCGGGGCCGCAAAGTTCCTGGCCGAGCGTATTCCCTCGAACGTGATCAACGCGGGGGACGGCAGCCACGAGCACCCGACCCAGGCGCTCCTCGACATGCTCACGATCCGGGATCACTTCGCCAAGATCGAAGCGCTCAAGGTTTGCTTGGTCGGTGACATCCTCCATTCCCGCGTGGCTCGCTCGAATATCTTTGGACTCCTCGCCCTGGGCGCCGAAGTTGCGGTATGCGGACCCAAGACCCTGCTACCGCTGGGGATCGATGAGCTCGGGGTCACCGTCTTCTCGCACATCGAAGAGGCGATCGAATGGGCCGATGCCCTCAACGTGTTGCGTCTTCAGTTGGAGCGGATGGAGGCAGGCTTCCTCCCCAGCTTGCGAGAGTACAATCAGGTCTGGGGCGTCTCACAGGCCAGGCTCGAACAGGCACCAAAGGAGTTGTTGATCCTCCATCCCGGGCCCATGAACCGCGGAGTCGAGATCGATAGCGACGTGGCCGACGGGCCCCACGCCGTGATTCTCCAGCAGGTGACGAACGGGGTAGCGGTCCGGATGGCGGTTCTCTATCTACTCGCGGGGGGCGCACCCGACACGGCCGAGGCGGCCAAGGGAGGAGCAGAGGTTTGAGCGGCCCCCTACTGATCCGGGGGGGACGGGTCATCGACCCCAGCCAAGCGATCGACGCCGCGCGTGACGTCCTCGTGGTGGATGGAGTCGTCGCCGGCGTCGGTGAGGGGATCGAGGCGCCCGAGGGCGCCCGCGAGATCGACGCGGCGGGACTCGTCGTGACGCCGGGCCTGATCGACGTCCACGTCCATCTCCGCGAGCCTGGGGGGGAGCACAAAGAGACGATCGCGACCGGTGCAAGGGCGGCGGCGGCGGGCGGATTCACGGCCGTGTGCGCCATGCCGAACACGGACCCGGTCGTGGACGACCCGGCGGGCGTGGGTTTCGTTCTTGCTCAAGGTGCGGCCGCGGGGGCGGCGCGCGTCTACCCGATGGGGGCCATCTCGGTGGGGCAGGAGGGCAAGCAGCTCGCGGCCATCGGCGAGATGTTCGAGGCCGGGGCGGTGGGCATTACCGACGATGGGAACCCTGTCATGGACTCGGGGCTCATGCGCAGAGCGTTGGATTACGCCCAGGCGTTCGGCATTCCGGTCGCGGATCACCCCGAAGATCTGGGGCTCTCGGGTGTAGGCGTCATGAACGAGGGACTGGTGGCCACGAGGCTCGGTCTCCACGGGAAGCCGAACGCCTCGGAGGACGTACACATCGTCCGGGACCTGCTGCTCGCCGACCTCACGGGGGGACACATCCACCTCCAGCACGTCTCCACGGAGTACGGAGTAGATGCGATCCGGCTGGCCAAGACTCGGGGCGTGCGCGTCACGGCCGAGGCCACCCCGCACCACCTCATCCTCACGGACGAGCGCATCGAGGGTTTCGACACCGACGCTAAAATGAACCCGCCGCTCCGCTCTTTGACGGACCGTGAAGCGGTCCGCGAGGGGTTGGCCGATGGGACTCTAGATGTCTTCGCGACGGACCATGCTCCCCATCATTACGATGAAAAGGAGCAGGCGTTCGCGGACGCACCCAACGGGATCATCGGGCTGGAGACCGCGTTGGGACTCGGGCTTACTTATTTGGTCGGAGAAGGATTCATCGACCTTCCTACGCTCATCCATCGGATGAGCGTAGGCCCGGCGGAGGCCTTCGGTCTGCCCGGAGGAACGCTGGCCGCTGGCTCGCCCGGTGACGTCACGATCATCGATCCAGAAGAAGCGTGGACGGTCGATCCGGACGGGTTTCTGTCCAAGAGCCGAAACACGCCCTTTCACGGGTGGGATCTGAGGGGGCGAGCGCGCTACACGATTGTCGGGGGTGAGATTGTCTGGGAGGCGGATCGGGGGTAGGGCCCTAAGTGATGGTCGATCTGGTGGTCGATCTCTCAGCTCATCGCGCGGACCCTGCGGGTCAGATTGCTCTTCATCCGAGCCACGGTATTTGGGTGGAGGAGGTGCCGTGTGGCAGCCCGATCGAGAAGGATCTGCACCCTCCGGTACTCGACTTCGGCCGTCTTCGCGTTCTTGGCGTTTTCGACGCGCTTCACTGCCGTCCGAAGCCTGGACCGTGCGGCGCGGTTACGAGCGTTTGCATTTCGGCTCAAGCCGACGCGCTTTTTCGCACTCTTGAGATTCGGCAATTCGGTTCTTTCGACCCTCTGGCTTCTGGCCAACACCTACGCTCAGGTTCAGCGGAAAGTATAGACGAAACGCAAGAACCCATCAAGAACCGTGTGGATAAGGGAGGGACCTGACCGATCTCCCACCGATAGGCCGGCCGGTCTAGACGTCTCTCACCGCCACGGATACCTTCCCGCCATGTTGCTCTTGTCGGTTCTCCCAGTACTCATTTTCTCGATCGTTGTCCATGAGGTCGCGCACGCGTGGGTAGCTCTCAAGGAAGGTGACGACACGGCCCAATCGCTAGGTCGGATCACGCTCAATCCCCTCTCACATTTGGATCCGATCGGATCGTTTCTCGTTCCGGTGGTCCTGTTCTTCATGCCCGGTGGCATTATTTTCGGATGGGCCAAACCGGTCCCGATCGATCCCCGGAAATTCCGTGACTTCCGCGGCGGAGACATCCGCGTTTCTCTCGCTGGCATCGTCTCGAATCTGATTTTGGCGGTCGTCTTTACGCTCATGACCGTGGTTTTCATCAACCTTCAGGGCGCCTTCCCCCTCGGGGAATCAACCTTTGGCTTTCTGATTCGGACGGCACGGTTCGGCGTGCTGATCAACTTGATCCTCGCCATCTTCAACCTTGTCCCGATTCCACCACTCGATGGTTCCCATGTGGTTTACCACTTCTTGCCCCGAGCATGGCGCACGGCGTACCAGCGGGCCGGACGCTATGGGATTTTGGTCATCATCGGGCTTGCGTATTTCTATCCCCCCTTCTTCACCATCGTCCTGTGGCCGGTCTTCGCCCTCTTCGGCCTCGCCGATACCTTCATCGACCTGTGGACCTAGCCGTCACCGAGAGTCCCCTCGAGCAGGAGGACTTTCTTGTCATCGACATCGAGCGCTTTCAGGGGCCGCTCGACCTGCTGCTGCACCTCATCCGTCAGCAGGACATCGATGTCTTCGAAATCCCCGTCGCCCGGATCACCCGTCAATTCCTGGCCGCCATCGAAGGGATCGAGGCCAAGGATCTGGACAACGCTGGAGAATTCATCGAAATGGCGGCCGGGCTCATCCACATCAAGGCCCAGATGCTCCTGCCGAGGCATGGGGAGACGGAAGACGAGGACCCGAGGGCCGAGCTCGTCCGCCGTCTTCTCGAATATGAACAGATCCGAGACATCAGCCAGCTGCTGGCCAGTGCGGAGGCCGAGCGGGCCCGCAGATTCGGGAAGGGGTTCCTGGAGCCACGTCCGCGCCCCCCGATGGCAGAAACGCCGTTGGAGACGACCTGGGATGACGTATTCGCGGCCGCCCTCCTCGTTACGCCGCCGGATCCGGAAATTCGAACTCACCGGGTTACCACCCCTCCCGTGGCGATGGAAGACAAAATGAACCTGATCCTCGGCACGCTCGATCGAGTGCGGCGGATCGAGTTCAGCCGGTTGGTGAGGCCCTTCAAAAGCCGCACACATGGCGTCATGACGCTGCTTGCGGGGCTGGAGCTTACACGGAGGCGGCGTGTGCGGCTGCGACAGGTAAAGATGTTCTCGGAGTTGTGGATGTATGCGGGCGTCGAGGGAAGTGAGGCGTCGACGGGTAAGGAAGATACGGCGGTACAGAAAGATAACGCGCTGGAGGCATCATGAATCCGACCCAGATCGTGGAGGCTGTGCTCTTCGCGAGCGAAGCGCCCTTGAATGCTGAGGAGATCGCCCGCGCCGACGAGGCGCTCGACGAAGATCTGATCGAGGAGGCGGTCCAGGAACTCAACGCCGCGTACTCGGAATCCGAGCGAGCGTTCGAGATCCGAGAGCTCGGCGAGGGCTACCAGCTTCTCACACGGGCGGATTTCGCACCCTACCTGGAACGATTCGACACGATTCCCAGGCCGTCTCGGCTCTCCGGGCCGGCCTTGGAGACGCTGGCCATCATCGCATATCGGCAGCCGATCGGGCGCATCGAGATGGAGTACATCCGGGGCGTCAGCTCCTCGGGTGTGATTCATACGCTCCAGGACCGGGGGCTCATCGACGTCGTGGCTCGGGGCGAGGGACTGGGCCGGCCTCTTCTTTACGGAACCAATCAGCGTTTCCTGGAGCACTTCGGGTTCCGGTCGCTGGACGATCTGCCCCGCCCGGAGGAATTGCCCATAATCTTGAGGGACCGGACGCCGCTCGAGGATCTGGAGGGCTCGGAGCCCATGGAGGAGGCGGAGTCGAGGGAAGCCGACGCGGACGAGCCGAAGCCGGGTGTCGACGACGTGCTTTCCGACGCCGGCGACGATCCGGGCGACGGAGCTGAGGATCTGGCCCACGCAGCGGGGAATCCGGCCGACGACTGAGCCTCTTCACGCATGCGTATTCAGAAGTTCCTGTCCAGGGCTGGCGTGGCCTCCCGGCGGAAGGCCGAGGCGATGGTTCTCGATGGCCGGGTCCGTGTTAACGGAACCGTAGTCACCGAGCTCGGGACGAAGGTCCAACCCTTCCGAGACCGCGTGGATGTGGATGGTGCACCGGTGCGTCTTCCCGACGCGCGCTGGATCCGTTTTCATAAGCCCGCGGGCGTTCTGTGCACCGCCATGGACACCCGCGGTAGGCCCACCATCTACGATCTGCTTCCCCGTGAGCACTCTAGCCTCCGCTATGTCGGTCGGCTCGACCTCGACACCGAGGGGCTGCTCCTCTTGACCAACGACGGAGACATCGCAAACCGGCTCCAACACCCGCGCTACCAGGTGGAGCGCGAATACGAAGTGTGCGTGCGAGGGGTGCCGTCGAAGAAGGACCTCGCACGTCTCCGGTCGGGCGTGGTACTCGACGATGGCCTGGCGCGCCCGGTCCGAGTAGAGGTCGCCGCCCCGGTCGAGGAGTACGGAAATCTCACACTCGTGATGACCGAGGGCCGAAAGCGAGAGGTGCGGAGGCTCATGTACGCTGTGGGGTATCCGGTCGTGACATTGAGGCGGGTTTGCTTCGGGCCCGTGAAGCTCGGCAACCTTCCTTCGGGCAAGTGGGAGACGTTGAGCTCACACGAGGTGTTGGCTCTAGGGAAGCGCACGACGGAGGACTGACCAGTAAGAAGGTGGGCTCCGGCGGCCTCGCCCGTGGATGGAAGTTGGAGGGCAGATTACCTTGAAGTCCAAGAAGGGCCCATAGCTCAGTTGGTTAGAGCAGCGGACTCATAATCCGACGGTCGCAGGTTCAAGTCCTGCTGGGCCCACTTGCGATAGGCCATGTGCCCGAGGTCGAAATCGATATCGCCCCAAGTGGCCTCAGCTACGTGAGATCCTGGAGGATTATCGCCCTGCAGAGTGTAGTCCAAGTGATCTTGTGTTCCCGAGTCCACGTACTGCACACGGAGGCCGAGAAGGAATGGTCAACGACCTGCGAAAGGTCATGATCGATCTCCGGAAGCACTCCAGCGTTGACCTCCCTGAAGGCGTGACAATCTTCCGCCACACCTACGCCACTGCCCGCCTCCAAACGACCGATGGCGGCAAGCAAATTTCGCTCTGGACCGTGGCCAAAGAGCTAGGCCACAAGAACGTGTCGCGAGTGGAACGGAACCTGTCAACGACAATGGGACACTCTACGGGATTAATTAGAGAGCAATATCCTGTGTGGTGAGGGAAGGGATGGGAGGATTGATGTAGACGGCCTCCGGGAGCGGTTTGGGCTTCGGCACACCTGTGACGAAGCGTTCGGGATGAGCGGCCCATGCTTCGCGGAGCACGGATTTCCTGCCGGCAATGACCTGATCGGCGTTCCCGAAGTGGACCTGCTCGGGGGTTAGCATCGAGATACCGCCATGGCGGTGCTCGGCATTGTACCAGCGGAAGAACGATCGACACAACGTCTTGGCCTGGCCCTGATCCCCGAACCGCCCGGGAAACGAGGGATGGTACTTCAAGGTTTTGAACTGAGCCTCGGAAAACGGGTTGTCATCCGACACCTGAGGCCGGCTCAACGAGCGAGTCACGCCGAGGTCAGCGAGAAGTTGAGCGGTGCATTGGCTCGTCATTGGAGCTCCCCGATCCGAGTGCAGGGTCAGGACCCGGGGCTGGACGCCATGCTTCAGGCAGCTCTGCTGGATCAACCGGCCGGCCAGGGCCGAGTTCTCCCGGTCCGCCACCATCCAGCCCACGACGTAGCGGCTGTAGATGTCCATGATGACGTAGAGGTAGTAATAGCTCCACTTCTTCGGCCCGAGTAGCCGCGTGATATCCCAGGACCACACCTGGTTCGGCGCCGTGGCCATCAACTCGGGCTTCTTGTACTCGGGATGGGTGCGCTGCGCCCGGCGTTCCTGAACCGGCACCTCGGAGGCCAGAACACGATACATCGTGCGTTCGCTGCACAGGTAGACCTCTTCGTCGAGCAGCGTGGCCACCAC
Organism: Longimicrobiales bacterium; assembly: GCA_965248195.1. Taxonomy (GTDB): domain Bacteria; phylum Gemmatimonadota; class Gemmatimonadetes; order Longimicrobiales; family Gaopeijiaceae; genus UBA822. Next base: position 1,336,659 of record CBDFIQ010000002.1, read on the forward strand.
CTCGGCGGGTGAGCGGTCCACGAACCGCTCCGAACACAGCGTGTCGAAGACCTCGCCTCGTTCCGTCTCGCTCAATGCCCGGGCGGGCGTCGGGCGGGGCTGCCGTTGCCCGGTCGATGGGCCTCGACGACGGTAGAACGTCGATCGGGAGACCTCGAGAGCCGCGCACGCCGGTTTTACACCGACGTGCTTAGCCAGCTCATCGGCCGCCTTCAAGAGTTCGTCCCGTCGTCGAGGCTTATCCCCAGCAGCCCCGCAACTTTTCCCTGCACGTCGATGATCAGGTGTGCCTTCCTGAGCTCATTCTCGAGCCGTGCGTTTTGCCGCTCCAGCTTGCGTACCTTCTCATCCAGCGGATTCCGCTCCGGCTTGCGGCCGCGTTTCTTCGACAGGGCCTTCAGCGACCCGCTATGCGCCGCCTTGCGCCACGTCGTCAGGTGCGACGAGTACAGGCCCTCGCGCCGCAGGAGCTGACCCACCTCGCCGGGCTCGGTGCACCGGTCCGCTTCTTCGACGATCCGCAGCTTGTACGATGGACTGAACCGCCGGCGTAGCGGCCTATCTACTACCTCCGGGTCCGCAGGAGCTGCCGCGCTTCGCTTGGCCTCCCCGATTCCAGGGGCACTACCATTCTCTTCCATTCTCTCTCGCAGTCCCAACATGTTCGTTTTCTCTGCCTTCGCCCTACTCTAATTCTTTGCGTGCTCCGTGTCTCACGTACGTTGGCAGAGAGGGGAAGACACCTATGGCCATCCAAGCCACTATCGCCCAAGAAGTGAGGTCGTGGAGTATCGGATCGATCAGGAGCAGAGCAGGGAAGGCTAAGCGTCTTAAAGGAAGCCTTCTAGTCCGTTTAGACTCCTATCGCTTGACTGGTCGTACAGCCGGTCCCCCGAGCCGAAGCACTTCCTCTCCAGCGGGGGTCTGAATCACCAGGCTCGACTCCGGCCCCGCCACCAAGACCACTGAGGAGGAGTCCGATCCGTTCGTCAGCACAAGGCGCTCGGTTGTCACCACATCCTGCGCATCGGGCACCTGGGCGGCACCCGTAATGAGTACGACTGCCAGCCCGAGCATAAACGCGAGCAGGCGGCTTCGACGCAGCGATGTCTCAAGCGTGCGGACGCGGCCTTCGAGTTGAGTCATCGAGTCCATGATCGTGAACCTCCTCCTGAAGTGGGACCATCTTCCTGAGACTCGCAGAACGGCGCAAACGGTTGTCTGATCCACAGCCAGCCACCAGCCCGCAGCCCTCCATCGGAACCTGTCAACGACAATGGGACACTCTACGGGATTAATTAGAGAGCAATATCCTGTGTGGTGAGGGAAGGGATGGGAGGATTGATGTAGACGGCCTCCGGGAGCGGTTTGGGCTTCGGCACACCTGTGACGAAGCGTTCGGGATGAGCGGCCCATGCTTCGCGGAGCACGGATTTCCTGCCGGCAATGACCTGATCGGCGTTCCCGAAGTGGACCTGCTCGGGGGTTAGCATCGAGATACCGCCATGGCGGTGCTCGGCATTGTACCAGCGGAAGAACGATCGACACAACGTCTTGGCCTGGCCCTGATCCCCGAACCGCCCGGGAAACGAGGGATGGTACTTCAAGGTTTTGAACTGAGCCTCGGAAAACGGGTTGTCATCCGACACCTGAGGCCGGCTCAACGAGCGAGTCACGCCGAGGTCAGCGAGAAGTTGAGCGGTGCATTGGCTCGTCATTGGAGCTCCCCGATCCGAGTGCAGGGTCAGGACCCGGGGCTGGACGCCATGCTTCAGGCAGCTCTGCTGGATCAACCGGCCGGCCAGGGCCGAGTTCTCCCGGTCCGCCACCATCCAGCCCACGACGTAGCGGCTGTAGATGTCCATGATGACGTAGAGGTAGTAATAGCTCCACTTCTTCGGCCCGAGTAGCCGCGTGATATCCCAGGACCACACCTGGTTCGGCGCCGTGGCCATCAACTCGGGCTTCTTGTACTCGGGATGGGTGCGCTGCGCCCGGCGTTCCTGAACCGGCACCTCGGAGGCCAGAACACGATACATCGTGCGTTCGCTGCACAGGTAGACCTCTTCGTCGAGCAGCGTGGCCACCACCTCGGCGGGTGAGCGGTCCACGAACCGCTCCGAACACAGCGTGTCGAAGACCTCGCCTCGTTCCGTCTCGCTCAATGCCCGGGCGGGCGTCGGGCGGGGCTGCCGTTGCCCGGTCGATGGGCCTCGACGACGGTAGAACGTCGATCGGGAGACCTCGAGAGCCGCGCACGCCGGTTTTACACCGACGTGCTTAGCCAGCTCATCGGCCGCCTTCAAGAGTTCGTCCCGTCGTCGAGGCTTATCCCCAGCAGCCCCGCAACTTTTCCCTGCACGTCGATGATCAGGTGTGCCTTCCTGAGCTCATTCTCGAGCCGTGCGTTTTGCCGCTCCAGCTTGCGTACCTTCTCATCCAGCGGATTCCGCTCCGGCTTGCGGCCGCGTTTCTTCGACAGGGCCTTCAGCGACCCGCTATGCGCCGCCTTGCGCCACGTCGTCAGGTGCGACGAGTACAGGCCCTCGCGCCGCAGGAGCTGACCCACCTCGCCGGGCTCGGTGCACCGGTCCGCTTCTTCGACGATCCGCAGCTTGTACGATGGACTGAACCGCCGGCGTAGCGGCCTATCTACTACCTCCGGGTCCGCAGGAGCTGCCGCGCTTCGCTTGGCCTCCCCGATTCCAGGGGCACTACCATTCTCTTCCATTCTCTCTCGCAGTCCCAACATGTTCGTTTTCTCTGCCTTCGCCCTACTCTAATTCTTTGCGTGCTCCGTGTCTCACGTACGTTGGCAGAGAGGGCATGGGCCCCTAGAGACTCCTTTATGGATGTTATAGCCTCGCACGAGTGCTTGTGGGGTTGGATTTAATGGTCAGTGAACATTGTTTGGGTGATGATCGGCTGAGATCGTTGCATCTTCGCACAGGGCAGGCGCTGCGGGTAGAATGAAGGGGGCTGAAACCGGCTTCATCTCGGGTCCGTAAGGCCCGTTACACGTTGATCGCAAGGAGCCGATACCATGGACCTCCAAATGCTCATCCCGATCTTCGGGATCCTCCTCGTGATGATTCCTGTCGCCGGGCTGACGTTGACGCTGACTCTCCGCTTCGCTGTCAAACCGTTCGTAGAAACGCTCGCACAGGCGCTTCGCGAGTCAGGAAGCCTAGGGGGTGGAAGCCATCCCCAGATCGAGGCCCTGTCCGAGCAGGTAGAGTCTCTGACGGCCGAGGTGCAGCGGTTGGGTGAGGCTCAACGGTTCGACCGGGAGCTACTCACCGAGCGCATGAGTCCCGATTGAGCGACCGTAGGGATGACGCCATCCGCCGCAGAACCATGTGAGCACCTGTGGGTGGCGAAAGCTCTTGAGAGCCGGGCCAGCGCTTCGGCGCTCTTCGCGCTCTGGGGCTGCCACTCATGCTGCTCTAGACTCGCAGGTGAGCACCGCACAATGGCCTTCTAACCCACGAAATCGCTCCACCCTAGCCCAGATACCGAATAAATACCGAAAAAGAGTGCTGCGCATTACTCCTCGGCGGAGTAGCTGCGGTTTGCCCTCTCTGCCAACGTACGTGAGACACGGAGCACGCAAAGAATTAGAGTAGGGCGAAGGCAGAGAAAACGAACATGTTGGGACTGCGAGAGAGAATGGAAGAGAATGGTAGTGCCCCTGGAATCGGGGAGGCCAAGCGAAGCGCGGCAGCTCCTGCGGACCCGGAGGTAGTAGATAGGCCGCTACGCCGGCGGTTCAGTCCATCGTACAAGCTGCGGATCGTCGAAGAAGCGGACCGGTGCACCGAGCCCGGCGAGGTGGGTCAGCTCCTGCGGCGCGAGGGCCTGTACTCGTCGCACCTGACGACGTGGCGCAAGGCGGCGCATAGCGGGTCGCTGAAGGCCCTGTCGAAGAAACGCGGCCGCAAGCCGGAGCGGAATCCGCTGGATGAGAAGGTACGCAAGCTGGAGCGGCAAAACGCACGGCTCGAGAATGAGCTCAGGAAGGCACACCTGATCATCGACGTGCAGGGAAAAGTTGCGGGGCTGCTGGGGATAAGCCTCGACGACGGGACGAACTCTTGAAGGCGGCCGATGAGCTGGCTAAGCACGTCGGTGTAAAACCGGCGTGCGCGGCTCTCGAGGTCTCCCGATCGACGTTCTACCGTCGTCGAGGCCCATCGACCGGGCAACGGCAGCCCCGCCCGACGCCCGCCCGGGCATTGAGCGAGACGGAACGAGGCGAGGTCTTCGACACGCTGTGTTCGGAGCGGTTCGTGGACCGCTCACCCGCCGAGGTGGTGGCCACGCTGCTCGACGAAGAGGTCTACCTGTGCAGCGAACGCACGATGTATCGTGTTCTGGCCTCCGAGGTGCCGGTTCAGGAACGCCGGGCGCAGCGCACCCATCCCGAGTACAAGAAGCCCGAGTTGATGGCCACGGCGCCGAACCAGGTGTGGTCCTGGGATATCACGCGGCTACTCGGGCCGAAGAAGTGGAGCTATTACTACCTCTACGTCATCATGGACATCTACAGCCGCTACGTCGTGGGCTGGATGGTGGCGGACCGGGAGAACTCGGCCCTGGCCGGCCGGTTGATCCAGCAGAGCTGCCTGAAGCATGGCGTCCAGCCCCGGGTCCTGACCCTGCACTCGGATCGGGGAGCTCCAATGACGAGCCAATGCACCGCTCAACTTCTCGCTGACCTCGGCGTGACTCGCTCGTTGAGCCGGCCTCAGGTGTCGGATGACAACCCGTTTTCCGAGGCTCAGTTCAAAACCTTGAAGTACCATCCCTCGTTTCCCGGGCGGTTCGGGGATCAGGGCCAGGCCAAGACGTTGTGTCGATCGTTCTTCCGCTGGTACAATGCCGAGCACCGCCATGGCGGTATCTCGATGCTAACCCCCGAGCAGGTCCACTTCGGGAACGCCGATCAGGTCATTGCCGGCAGGAAATCCGTGCTCCGCGAAGCATGGGCCGCTCATCCCGAACGCTTCGTCACAGGTGTGCCGAAGCCCAAACCGCTCCCGGAGGCCGTCTACATCAATCCTCCCATCCCTTCCCTCACCACACAGGATATTGCTCTCTAATTAATCCCGTAGAGTGTCCCATTGTCGTTGACAGGTTCCGCTCGGGGGCTAACCCCCAGTCTCAGCCGAGCGGCCCGAGGCATCCCGTCCGTCTCTCGGCGCTGGATGATGTCACCACTCCGCGGGCGGTGCGATGGCTGGATGGGACGCTCCTGACTAATTGAGCAGAATCAGCGGAATCCCAGCGAGGAAGATGAGGGTGGTGATCAGTACCGCCGCGAAGCCCAGAGAGCGGAAAGGCTGCTCATTGAGGTCGGTAAACCCTCTGAGCCAGCGAAGACCGACGTTGAAGCCACCGGCTACTCGGACTGCTGCCCCCGCCGCTAGGTAGAGCCAGAGCCAAACGGACGTGAGAAAAGTGGAGTAGAAGAAGATGCCAAGTGTGACGGGAGCGAGGGTCGAATCCAATGTGAGGAGGTCACGCATATGATCGATCCACCACTCGAAATCACCCGAGAGAGAGTAAAGAACGTCACTGAAGCTTGGAGCGAAAATCCTCTGGACAAACATGAGCAGCACGTGGCCCGCCATAGCGATAAGAGCGGTTATCACGAGATCGACGACCACCAGGGCTGCGCTTCCCCGAGCTTCGAGCCGCCGAAGGACCCAGCGTGTCTGAAGCAGCGACAGATAGTCTGGTAGGACGTTCCAAGCCCCCCACATTGCGATGTACGGGAGCACCTCCCCAAGAGAAGCCGGTCCGTCCAAAAGATCCCAACCGACATAGCCATGGATCGACCAGTAGAGGCACAACAGGACGGCCACGCTCAGAAGGGAGGCGACGGCTGAGCGGCTGATGCACCGCCACGACCAGTGCTTCTCACCGAACAACTTGTCGAACGCTACCGCGAAGAGGCTGGGCCAGCGAGCCGCAGTGGCCTCTGGATCAACCTTCCGCAGCCACGCCGAAGCCGATCGCCTCACTGTGGGCGAGACCGCTTCCTCAGCTCTGTCAAATAGGAACCAAATCCCGCCCGCGAACACCGCCCAAGTGCCCAGATAGGAGAGCACGCCAAAGCTCGTATCCCTGGACTGGGCCGAGGCGACGCTGGCGATCGCTAGAACCAGAATCCCGCCGACAAGAAGCACCGGCAGGAACGCTACCGTTCTGGCCCTGGTTCCGATTGGCTCTACCTTTGATCCCCCGAATTGCTCTTTCTCAGGGACGGCCAGACCATGGCCCTGGACCGCGTGGAGTTGGATCGGTTCGGCTACGTTCTTGAAGTGGAATAGGCCTAAAGACGCTGTGTCGATATTGGGCTGATTGCGAATCTCGCCCAACACCTTCTCCGAGATCAGAACTCCACGCGGCGGGCTCAGGCTTTCGATCCGAGAGGCGATGTTGACGGCGTCACCCGCTGCTCCGAACTCGTCGAGGTGTACATCACCTTGGTGGATCCCGATGCGGACAGGGACCTCTGGCCCCTCGCGGAAGGTCTGCTGAAGCTCAGTAGCTGCTTTGACCGCGTTCACGGAGCTTGGGAAGATGCTCAGGCCACCGTCGCCGAAAAGCTGGAGGACTTCTCCGCCAACTTCGGGGACGATCCGTTCCAGAGCTTCCCGGTGCCGACGACGGGCGTTGCGGGCGACTTCCTCGTCCTCCTGCATCATGGCCGTGTAGCCCACCACATCGGTGAACATCACCGCGACAAGGCGACGACCCTTGGAGCTAGGGTCTGTTAACACTAAGGGCAATTTGTAGTATATTGGGGCTATGAAAATCACAGAGTCCCAATATCGTCGGATAGAGGCTTGCTTTCCGCATCAGCGCGGCAATGTGAGCATCTCCAATCTCGAAGTGCTTAACGCGATCCTGTATGTGGCCGAACACGGCTGCAAATGGCGGGGGTTGCCTCCGCGTTTCGGTAACTGGCATACGATCTACACCCGAATGAATCGCTGGGCCAGGGCAGGTGTGCTGGATCGTGTCTTTGCGGCCCTGCAAGACGAGCAAATTATCCGGATCAAGATCCAAGCTCTGTCGATCGACAGTACCATCGTCAAGGTGCACCCTGATGGCACCGGCGCTCTAAAAAAAAACGGCCCGCAGGCCATCGGCAAGTCGCGTGGAGGCTGGACCACCAAGATTCATATGGTTGCCGCAGATGCTCGAACCGCGATAACCTTCTCGCTATCGCCAGGCCACAAGCACGACGCGCCGGAAGGACGGGAACTGCTACGCACGTTGAAGCCGGTACATTCCACAGTGTCCATGATCATGGACCGGGCGTACGAGGGGGGCGAAACACGGCAATTGGTGTTGGAGCTGGGGTTTACGCCGGTCGTGCCACCCAAGCAGGGCCGTGTTAACCCGTGGCAGTATGACCGAGTCATGTATCGCCGTCGTAACGAAATAGAGCGGTTATTTCGGCGACTCAAAGGCTTCAGAAGAATCTTCTCCCGCTTTGACAAGCTCGACGTGATGTTTACCGCCTTCATCCACTTCGCGCTCATCGTCGAAGCCCTCAGATAGTGTTAACAGGCCCTAGTCATCGAGCGGTGGCGTCCGACATCAGGGGGTCCTAGACATAGGAGGATCAGACCGCGTTCAACATCCGAGAGTGGGCCGGTAGGCGCAAGCAGGAGCCTGTGAGAAGCCCAGAATCGCGTCTAAGCGTCTTCGGGTTTTATTCGGTATACCGAATAGGGGGTAGAGGGTTTCGTGGGCTTGGAGGGGCGTTATTGGCTTGCTCACCCGTACGCGACTACAGCACAACCCAAGACAATCCCAGCGCGAAAATCACAGACGCGGGCAGCCAATCTCCCAGACCGCTCCACTTCGGGATCGCCCTGGCAACTCCCGTGGCCTGCACGGAGTAGAGTCTTGCCTAAACACATACCATATAGTATGGTATGTTCGTGAAAGGACCGACCTTGCTGCCCGACGTAAACGATGCGCCGCTTCGCGGATGGCCCCGAGGCGGTGTGTCCATGTTCGGAGGGATGACAATGCGCCCTGCCTGGGTGAGTGGCATCGGGTTGATTGTGACCTGCGGGATCCTGCCTGCATCGATTCTTGCCCAAACGGATGGTGATTCGGAAGGACGCCAACAAATCGGCTGCCTCCGTGGTCGCCCTCTTCCTGCGTGCAAGAGCTTCTGGATCGTCGAGGTGCAGGGAAGCGCACCCGTGGCCCAGACATCACGCACCATTCAGGGGAGCCAAGGTGGCCCTATGTCTGGAGAGGCCTTCTCCAGCGTGCTGGAGTCGAACCTGGGGCATATGGTCAACATGGGCCCAACTTATGCGATCGGGGGCGTGGTCACAGCCGGCACGGGCAACGACGCCGCTATTATTACGGGGCTTAAGCTGCGCGCGCGCCGCTGGCTCCGCTCCGATTTGAGCCTCGAGGCTGAAGGGGGACTCCTGTGGAGGGACGGGGGCACAAGCAGGACAGCCGCAGGAGGGACCGCAGCGCTACGGCTCAACATCCGTGACCAAGGCTCGTTCCACGTTAGGTGGGACATGCTGCCGATCGCACCGGTATCCCACAGCTTCCACGATCCGCTCGACGGATCCAACAGCAGCTATGTCGATCCGGGGGGAACGCAACACGCATTATCCATCGGTATCGGGACAGGGAGTGTTCCAGGGGGTAGTGTCCCTAGATTTGTGTAAAAGCGGATAAGCTGGACAGGAGGGAAAGAAAAACGGAAGCTCCTCTGTTGTTGTTCACTGTCACATGAACCCGGGAGTCCGGGTCTGCAGAGCAGGCTCGGAACCGGAGAGGAGCTTCCGATGCAAGAGATTGTGGAGATCGGTCGGGCCACGCAAGACGAGCTACGCGATGATTTGCGCGAGCTGTTTCAAGGCGCGATCCGGCTGACGCTCGAGATGGTGCTGGAAGAGGAGCTGAAGGCCATGGTAGGTGCACGCCGCTTCGAGCGGGTGGGAAGCCGGAAGGACCATAGGAACGGCACATACCTGAGGCGGCTGCTGACGAGCCTGGGGCAGATCGAGGTCGCCATGCCCCGGAGCCGGGACAACGGTTCGCCGGCCGACGTGATCGGCCGCTACCAGCGCAGGAGCCCCGAGCTCGACGAGATGATGGTCGAGGCGTATGTGAGCGGCGTGTCACAGCGCAAGATGGGCGACGTCACCGAGGCGCTGATGGGCGAGCGTGTTGGGCGCTCGACGGTGAGTCGTGTGGCAAAACGGCTCGACGAGGCCGTGGAAGGGCTGCGCCGTGCGCCGATCGAGGGGCCTCACCCCTATCTGTACCTGGACGCCACGTTCTTGGACGCCCGCTGGGCCCGCAAAGTCGAGAACGTGAGTGCGCTCGTGGCGTATGCAGTGGGCCCTGAGGGTCACCGACGGCTCCTGGCCGTCACGCTGGGCGCTGAGGAGTCGCAGCAGAGCTGGTCGGAGCTCCTCGAGCAACTCCAGGACCGCGGCCTCGGCGGTGTCGAGCTCGTGATCGCCGATGAGCACGCAGGCCTGGCAGCTGCGGTCCGCCGCTTCCTGCCCGAGGCACGCCGTCAGAGGTGTACGGTCCATCTGCAGCGTAATGTGGGGGCGAGGGTCCCCCACCGCCTACGCAAGCGCGTGGCGCGTGAGGTCTCGGTGATCTTCCAGACATCCGGACTCGCCGAGGCGAAGAAGCTCCTGGGCGAGTTCGGCGCACGCTGGAAGAAGGAGCTGCCCGAGGCCGTGGAGGTCCTGGAGCGGGGCTTCGGGGCAGCGACGCAGTTCTACGCGTTCCCCGAGGCGCACTGGCCCCGGCTGCGTACCACCAACAGCCTCGAGCGGCTGCACGGCGAGATCAAACGCAGGATCAAGGCCGCCGGCGCCTTCCCGGACCGGGCCAGCGCCCTCAGGCTCATCACGGCCGTCGCACTCAGGACCACACACGTCTGGGGCGACCGGCGTTACCTCGACCTCTCACTCCTCCAGAAACAGGAGGTCGCCCAAGCAGCCTAGCCGAAGGCGAGGAGCTTCCTCCGCTTTTACACACAAATCGGGACTTGACCGACCCGGACTCCCGGGTTCATGTGACAGTGAACAACAACAGAGGAGCTTCCGTTTTTCTTTCCCTCCTGTCCAGCTTATCCGCTTTTACACAAATCTAGGGACACTACCCCGATCGTGATCGACAGGGCCTTCGTGGCTGTCGCGCCGGCGCTGGTGACCTCCACCTCGAAATTGGTTGTATCCGCTACCGTGGGCGTACCACTGATCTCGCCCGTCGCCGTGTTGAGCGCGAGGCCAGCAGGCAGCGTCGTCGAGTTAAACATCGCCCAGGTGTAGCTACCGTCTCCGCCCGTAGCGGTCAGCGTCTCACTGTACGCTACGTTCTCCGTGCCCGTCGGCATCGGCGAACTCGTTGTCAGCGCCAGCGGCGGGAGTTCTACCGTCACTCTAGCCAGAGTTGTCAGATTCCCACTCGAGGCGGAGACCGTCGCCGAGCCCGGCCCGCTTGCGGTAACGACCCCCCCCCCATTGAGACCGTCGCGACTAACGGGTCGGATGTGGTCCATTGTACCGATGGCCGGGGCGCTACCTCATTCCCATACTGATCCAACACGGTCGCACCTAGCGTCGCCGTGTCCCCTAGAACTGTGAACTGCAGGACGGAATCCCCGAGTATCACCCCACCAGACACGAGTTGTAGCGTAGCTGCCGTGTCGGGCACTGGGACTGCGGTGAAGGTGGCGAATACGAGGGCCGCACCAGTCTGGTTATCGATGGCGCGCGCCTCCACCGTCTGCGTATCAGCTGCTACCGTGCCCAAAGTCCACCGCTCGCGGGCCACCCCTGCACTGCCCGTGATAGCAACACCTGCAAAGACAGATCCATTACCTGAAATGACGCGGAAGTTGACCACCTGTTGCGGGACGGGCTCGTCACTAGCATCCAGTACGCGAACGACCAGCGGCTGGGGCAGTTCCTTACCTACCGTATCGACCTGGGTATTACCCGACACGATGATCAGTGACGCTGGCGGCCCCGCAGTCGTAGTAGCGGGCTCCGTCGCATTTTCGCCACAAGCGGCGACAGCCGCGAAGAACAGAGCCGGTAGCACAAGGCGTCTCAGAGTTGTCTCCCGGACGGATCGCTTTTGACGGCTACGGGGGATCATCACATCCTCGGCCAGGTAGACGGTTGCCATGCCGCCCTCGCCAAGCTCACGCTCGATGGCGTAGCGGCCTTCGAGGGCTGCGTTCAGGCGGGTGACGGGATCGGACATGGTGGACAACATGCGTCAAAGGCGTGTGGCCCGGCAAGGATCTCACCCCAAGAGGAATCTGTTAATGGCGTGTGGCAAGCTGGAAGCCCCGTGGATCGTGTGTATTTGTCGTCCAAATTTCTTCGAGCTTCTCTCGGTATCGTGGATGGCCGTGAACGTCCTCGTGGCTTAGAGGGGAGTTGTCGGCTTGCGCCTGCTGAATGTGAAGACGGCCACGATCGGACTCCGATCGGAAACGTGATAGCACGATGCTATCAAAATGCTAGCAAGATGCTAGCAACGTGCTAGCGCCTTTGGACGCCTTAGAATGGGCCTCTAGCCTCCCCTTTGTTTGTTCACAGGAGCGACCGACTCCGTGCGGATGAGTTGGTGGGAAGACGACTCTAGAAGCTGTCTTTTCGAAGGTGCCATGGGTGAATAACTTCACCCTAAGTGATTGTAGCATAATAGGTTGCGCTTAGAGGTCGCGTGACTTATGATGTCAATGTGCGGCCAGCAGGTTCGGTTGCTAGACGACGTAGGAGGAGGGTCAATCACGGCTGGGGGTCAAGTCCCGATTTGTGTGTAAAAGCGGAGGAAGCTCCTCGCCTTCGGCTAGGCTGCTTGGGCGACCTCCTGTTTCTGGAGGAGTGAGAGGTCGAGGTAACGCCGGTCGCCCCAGACGTGTGTGGTCCTGAGTGCGACGGCCGTGATGAGCCTGAGGGCGCTGGCCCGGTCCGGGAAGGCGCCGGCGGCCTTGATCCTGCGTTTGATCTCGCCGTGCAGCCGCTCGAGGCTGTTGGTGGTACGCAGCCGGGGCCAGTGCGCCTCGGGGAACGCGTAGAACTGCGTCGCTGCCCCGAAGCCCCGCTCCAGGACCTCCACGGCCTCGGGCAGCTCCTTCTTCCAGCGTGCGCCGAACTCGCCCAGGAGCTTCTTCGCCTCGGCGAGTCCGGATGTCTGGAAGATCACCGAGACCTCACGCGCCACGCGCTTGCGTAGGCGGTGGGGGACCCTCGCCCCCACATTACGCTGCAGATGGACCGTACACCTCTGACGGCGTGCCTCGGGCAGGAAGCGGCGGACCGCAGCTGCCAGGCCTGCGTGCTCATCGGCGATCACGAGCTCGACACCGCCGAGGCCGCGGTCCTGGAGTTGCTCGAGGAGCTCCGACCAGCTCCGCTGCGACTCCTCAGCGCCCAGCGTGACGGCCAGGAGCCGTCGGTGACCCTCAGGGCCCACTGCATACGCCACGAGCGCACTCACGTTCTCGACTTTGCGGGCCCAGCGGGCGTCCAAGAACGTGGCGTCCAGATAGGGGTGAGGCCCCTCGATCGGCGCACGGCGCAGCCCTTCCACGGCCTCGTCGAGCCGTTTTGCCACACGACTCACCGTCGAGCGCCCAACACGCTCGCCCATCAGCGCCTCGGTGACGTCGCCCATCTTGCGCTGTGACACGCCGCTCACATACGCCTCGACCATCATCTCGTCGAGCTCGGGGCTCCTGCGCTGGTAGCGGCCGATCACGTCGGCCGGCGAACCGTTGTCCCGGCTCCGGGGCATGGCGACCTCGATCTGCCCCAGGCTCGTCAGCAGCCGCCTCAGGTATGTGCCGTTCCTATGGTCCTTCCGGCTTCCCACCCGCTCGAAGCGGCGTGCACCTACCATGGCCTTCAGCTCCTCTTCCAGCACCATCTCGAGCGTCAGCCGGATCGCGCCTTGAAACAGCTCGCGCAAATCATCGCGTAGCTCGTCTTGCGTGGCCCGACCGATCTCCACAATCTCTTGCATCGGAAGCTCCTCTCCGGTTCCGAGCCTGCTCTGCAGACCCGGACTCCCGGGTTCATGTGACAGTGAACAACAACAGAGGAGCTTCCGTTTTTCTTTCCCTCCTGTCCAGCTTATCCGCTTTTACACAAATCTAGGGACACTACCCATGGAGCTGGTCCGTGGAATTCCCATTGTCGACTACTGCGACCAGCACCGCCTCACAGTCTGGGAGCGCGTTCGGCTCTTCGTCCAGGCGTGTCTGGCCGTGCAGCACGCCCACCAAAAGGGCGTCATTCACCGCGACCTGAAACCCTCCAACATCCTGGTCACCGAAGCGGACGGGAAGCCCCTGGCCAAGATCATCGACTTTGGAGTCGCCAAGGCTGCTGAGCGGCCCCTCACGGACCAGGCGGTTGCGACCGACATCGATCAGGTCATGGGAACTCCGGCGTATATGAGTCCGGAGCAAGCTGGTGTGCTTGGGGTGGACGTGGACACTCGCACCGACGTCTACTCCCTCGGGATGACGCTCTACGAGCTGCTTGCGGGAGCCGGACCGTTCGAATCGGGGGCGTATCGGGGTTGGGCGAGGTTGGCCACGGCGCTGGAGCGGGAACCGCCGACGCCGAGCCGTCGACTGACCGAGCTCGGCGTGAGCCAGGTGATGGTGGCCGAGCACCGGCGGACCGACGCGTCGACCCTCAGGCGAGTGCTCCGGGGCGATCTGGACTGGATCGTCATGAAGGCCATCGAGAAGGACCGTAGCCATCGCTACGAAACCGCCGAGAGCCTAGCCCTGGAGCTTCTTCGTTACCTCGATGACGAGCCGGTCCTGGCCCGGCCGCCGAGCGCCGGGTACCGAATGGGTAAGTTCACGCGGCGTCACAAGGTGGGCGTGGCGTTCACGGCGACGCTGGCGGTCTTGCTCGTTGGTGTCACGGTCAACCAGACGATACAAGCCGAGCGCATCCGGCAAGCTCTTGAACTTGCAGACGCCCGGCGTGGCCAAGCCGAGGGCTTGATCGACTTCGTGCTCAGTGACCTATGGCCCAAGCTCGAGCCGATCGGTCGGTTGGCGATCCTCAACGACGTGGGCGACCAGGCGATGGCGTACTTCGCGACGCTCCCGGAGGAGGAGTTCAGCGACCAGGAGCTCAGTAGTCGTTCCCAGGCTTTGTACCTGATCGGTGACGTACGCATGACCCAAGGCAATGCAGCCGAGGCCGTCGCGGCCTTTCGTGAGTCGTTACGGCTTGCAATGGAACTGAGCGCTCGTGATCCCTGGAACACTGAACGACTTTTCGATCTCTCTCAAAGTCACTTCTACGTCGGGAACGCGGCCTACAGAGCGGGCGAACTGGGAGCCGCGGAGGCCGACTTTCAGACATACTTGGAGTTGGCCGAGACGCTCGTGGATCGTGACGAGGCCAATCTGGACTACCGCATGGAACTGGCGTTCGCCCACAGCAACATCGGGTCCGTGCGGGAGGCGCGCGGGGATCTCGAGGGGGCAGTGGAGGCCTTCTCGCTGGCCCTCGCCGCGAACGCCGATTTGGTCCGTCGGCGCCCTGATGACCCGGACTGGCTGGACGAACTCGCCGTCTCCCATAATCTACTGGGCGTGGTATACCGGAAGCTGGGGCTGTACGAGGCAGCGTTGGAGCAGCACCGTAGGGAGTACGAGTTGAGGACCCAGCTCCTTGAGCGTGATCCGTCGCATTTCTCCTGGCAGTTCGAGCTGACACAGGCGCATTACTTCATGGGAGAACTTCAGACGATCATGGGGGACGTCGAGGGCGCCTTTCGGAGTCAGGAGTCATCGGCTTCGACCCTCGATGCCCTCGTGGCCTATGACCCTACAAATACCATGTGGCGCCAGGGGGCTGCTGCCTCTCACCGACAGCTCGCTGTCACTCTAGCCAGGATGGGACGGCGCCAAGAGGCCGTTCAGTCCTTCGAAAAGGCGATCTCCAGCCTGGAGGGTCTGGTCCAAACGGATTCCACAGGGTTCGAGTGGCGACGCTACCTGGGATCGACACATTCGACGTTCGCCCGGGCTCTTCTGGCGTTCGAGGAACCAGCGATGGCGCTTCATGAGGCCGAAACCGCGCGAATTCTCCTTGCCGATGCTCGGGGAGATGGGCAGGGACTGCCACACGCGCGCATCGAGAACGAGCTCGCGATGGGACATGCGTTCGCCGATCTCGGAAGACCCCAGGAAGCCCATGAGGCCTGGAGCCGCGCCTTGACGTCCCTGCTGCGACTGGCAGACGGAGCGGGCGCCGCCGAGTTTCGGCCCATGCTGGCGGAGGCTTACGTCGTGCTGGATCGCCCCGTAGATGCCCGACGCGAACTGGAAAAGCTCTGGAATCAGGGATACGGGGACCAGTACCTGCGTGAGCTAGCGACCGAGAGCGGGATCGTTCCCTGAGTAAGGGATCGTCGTGCTTTACCGCGCAACCGGATGGGTCCGGGACGCGGATTTCATTCAGCCTAGGATAAGGAGAAAACACCATGGCCTCCCCGGAACAACAAGCAGTGCCTTCGACCTGGAATCGGAATGTCGACTACAACGCCGGGACCGATTTTCTCGACGTCTCCGTCACCGGCAACAACCCCCCGCCCCCTGCCGCCCCAGCGGGCCAAACAAGGAACGACACCGCGGATGAAATCACCGTCTTTAGCGTAGATCGAGGGGGCGGCGGCGCCAGGATCCTTTACCACGCGCCCGGCAACGAAGTCGAACTCACCGGGATCGAGATGAAGAACGGAGATCCCATACCCGACCACCTAGAGGTTTTCGTGAACCCTCCCGGTACATTGCTGAGGCTTACCGTCACGAAGGACGACGATGACACCTCCGACGAGGTCTGGGACTATTACGTCCAAGGCACGGTCGATGGCGAGGCAAAGCAGACCGAGGATCCAAGGATCCGCAATCGCGGCCAATAACACTTCGGGCTCGAGGTCATTGACGAGGTAGACCCACCTAGACTAAGGAGAAAGGACCGTGGCAGCTTGGAACCGGAAGATCGAAATCATTAAGCCGAGAAACCGGAAAGAGTATTTGGGCTGCAGGAAGTCCCGAGTGAACGCCAACCCGCCCCCCGTGCCCGGCCATGACCCTAGGACCGACACGGGCCCTACCATCAACCACCTACAAGAAAGATCGAGGGAAGAACGGTGCCAAGATCAAATACCACTCCATGCGTAATGAAGTGGTCCTCACCGGGATCAGGATGAAGAACGGAAGCCGTCCCTCCGACCTAACTGTTAACCCCGTCTCCCAAACGCTACTCGAACTTACCAGCAAAGGGAGGAGGACACGGACTGGAAGTATTACGTCCAAGGGTATTACATGGATGAGAAAAACAAGAAGGTTGAGCTGGAGACCAAGGATCCGAGGATCCGCAATCGCGGCCAATAACATTTGGGCTCGAGTTCGTCGACGGGGTAGACCGTGGTCACGCCTCCATGCTGTTCGAGAGGCGTTGAGTTTCGAGCGCCAGCGCCTTTTCAAGCAGACTCGCGATAGCGGGGGGGGGCGTCGCAGGCCTCGACGCCCCTCCGTGGCTCACGGATCGAAATTCAGCAACGCGTGTCGTCGCTCCGGGATCCTGGACCAGGGATCGATCTCCACGACGCGATAAAGTGGAGAGAACCCCAGCTTCAACTTCAACTCCATCACGGCTTCCCGCAGCGATGCGGGGATGGCTCCCTCGGATAGCTCCCGTCCGTTCTCCTCTCTGCCGCCAGTTTCCGCTCGACCGAAGAGGTCGTTCTGAGACGTCGCGGGACCGAACTGGAAGAACTCCACCATGAGGGCCTCGACCGCACGCAGGGGAGGGGACAGGGCCATCCGAGCTCGGATGGTGAAGGCGATTCGGTCCCGCTGGGACGTGGGCTCTCGAAGGATCGTCTCCAGGGCCCACGAGCCCCCACCCTCCAGACGCGCCCCGAGGCGCACTCCCTGTATGCTCCGGCCTTTGCGCTCCAGACGGGCCAGCGTCCGTTCCAGGAGCCGGTCGAGAGCGCCGTGGAGCGTGTCCACTTGGCCCACGGGGGTGTGGAATTCCATAGAGGCGCGGATCGGCTGCGGGCGGTAGTACGGCTGGACGGGGTCGATGCGCTCACCCGTGGCCCACATCAGGGCCCTCTGTCCGTCGGGGCCGAACTGTCCGACCAGGGCAGAGCTCGGAAAGCGAATCAGGTCGCCCAGGGTCTCTATGCCGAGTCGCTCGAGTCGCTCGGTCATGACCGCATCCACCGGGAGCACGGAGACAGGACACGGGTTCAGGAATGCCGGCAACTCCTGGTCCGGAACGATCACGGGCCGGCCCGGGCCCGCTCCGGCTGCGGCCACCCAGGCCCCGAATTTTCCGGGGGCCCATCCGATTCTCGTGGCGGCCACTAGTGGGCGAGGGAAAATCTTCAGGAGCGTGTGCAGAACCCTCTCCACCTGGCGCGATGGTGAGCCGTACAGCCGGCCGAGCCCATCCATGCCGACGAAGATCCGCCCACGGCCGGCGGGCTCCACGATGGGGCTCAGGCCCGACAGGGTTTCCAGAAGCTCTTCCTGCGTAGCGTCGTAGTGGGCGGGATCGGGCTCCAGGAGGGTGAGGGAAGGGCAGAGGGCGACGGCCTGCGAGATGAGTTGCCCCGGCCGTACGCCTGCGATCGAAGCGCGCTCGGAGACTTGCCATATGGTTCTCCGGGTGTTCTCCCCCGGAGAGAGAAGGGCTACGGACGTGCTGTCCAACTCGGGAGTTCGAACCAGTTCCAGCCGAAGCTCGAACGTGGGCAGCCAGGCGCACAGTGCCTGGCGGCTTCCACGCTGCCGGGTGGCGATGGGGCCCCTGTGATCCCACCCACAAACGCTGGGGTGGGTGGGAACACCATACATGCGTGAACGGGGCTTCGACATGGTCGGATGAGTCATCGGAGAAAACGAAACGATACCGAATAAAAACCGAAAGTCGAAGATAGGTCGAAAAATACAAAGGAGCAAGCCATCCCCGCCCTCACCGAGCGGACGCTCGATCACCCCGGCTCGTTGTGCCATGTGCGTGTACGGTGAAGGCAGTAGCCAAGGAGACAGGTCGGGCACCATCGACAGTCCGAGAGTGGCTCATCTCCGGGGCTCTATGTGGCTACAAGCTCAACGGTCGTGACTGGCGTGTTTCCCGCGATTCTCTCCGCAACTATCTCCACGCGCAATCCACCCAGGCGACCGAGACAGAAGGTGAGGTGGGCAAGGTGGACATCGCGGCTTGGCGGAGGGTCCGGGGAGCATAAGCGTCCCCGCGAGGATTCGCCTACACCACCAACGGCAGCCCCCGCGAAGATCAGATTTCGAACGCCAGCCGGATCGAGACGGCGATCACTGAGACACATACGGCCGTTTCGAGCGTGAACGTGCACAACAACGTCCACAGCTCGGGGAGGGATTGGCCTAACTAAAGGACGAACGAGGCGGGTCAAGTCCCGATTTGTGTGTAAAAGCGGAGGAAGCTCCTCGCCTTCGGCTAGGCTGCTTGGGCGACCTCCTGTTTCTGGAGGAGTGAGAGGTCGAGGTAACGCCGGTCGCCCCAGACGTGTGTGGTCCTGAGTGCGACGGCCGTGATGAGCCTGAGGGCGCTGGCCCGGTCCGGGAAGGCGCCGGCGGCCTTGATCCTGCGTTTGATCTCGCCGTGCAGCCGCTCGAGGCTGTTGGTGGTACGCAGCCGGGGCCAGTGCGCCTCGGGGAACGCGTAGAACTGCGTCGCTGCCCCGAAGCCCCGCTCCAGGACCTCCACGGCCTCGGGCAGCTCCTTCTTCCAGCGTGCGCCGAACTCGCCCAGGAGCTTCTTCGCCTCGGCGAGTCCGGATGTCTGGAAGATCACCGAGACCTCACGCGCCACGCGCTTGCGTAGGCGGTGGGGGACCCTCGCCCCCACATTACGCTGCAGATGGACCGTACACCTCTGACGGCGTGCCTCGGGCAGGAAGCGGCGGACCGCAGCTGCCAGGCCTGCGTGCTCATCGGCGATCACGAGCTCGACACCGCCGAGGCCGCGGTCCTGGAGTTGCTCGAGGAGCTCCGACCAGCTCTGCTGCGACTCCTCAGCGCCCAGCGTGACGGCCAGGAGCCGTCGGTGACCCTCAGGGCCCACTGCATACGCCACGAGCGCACTCACGTTCTCGACTTTGCGGGCCCAGCGGGCGTCCAAGAACGTGGCGTCCAGGTACAGATAGGGGTGAGGCCCCTCGATCGGCGCACGGCGCAGCCCTTCCACGGCCTCGTCGAGCCGTTTTGCCACACGACTCACCGTCGAGCGCCCAACACGCTCGCCCATCAGCGCCTCGGTGACGTCGCCCATCTTGCGCTGTGACACGCCGCTCACATACGCCTCGACCATCATCTCGTCGAGCTCGGGGCTCCTGCGCTGGTAGCGGCCGATCACGTCGGCCGGCGAACCGTTGTCCCGGCTCCGGGGCATGGCGACCTCGATCTGCCCCAGGCTCGTCAGCAGCCGCCTCAGGTATGTGCCGTTCCTATGGTCCTTCCGGCTTCCCACCCGCTCGAAGCGGCGTGCACCTACCATGGCCTTCAGCTCCTCTTCCAGCACCATCTCGAGCGTCAGCCGGATCGCGCCTTGAAACAGCTCGCGCAAATCATCGCGTAGCTCGTCTTGCGTGGCCCGACCGATCTCCACAATCTCTTGCATCGGAAGCTCCTCTCCGGTTCCGAGCCTGCTCTGCAGACCCGGACTCCCGGGTTCATGTGACAGTGAACAACAACAGAGGAGCTTCCGTTTTTCTTTCCCTCCTGTCCAGCTTATCCGCTTTTACACAAATCTAGGGACACTACCAACGAGGCGCTGACCGCCTGCTTGTAAGGCCGGAGAAGGGCGTAGTCGTGGCGCGTCACCTACTCGAACCGAAGAGCCTCGAGGGGATCCGTCGTGGGGGCTCGTGAACCGGCAGGTACGAAGCGACTCGCGTCCACCCTCCAGAACCGCCAACGCCACGCAGGCCCGAAGGGGCCGCCAGCTTAATCGCCTGTGCGCTTTGAGACCTATCGACTAGGTCTGCCAGACAGCAGTAATAGCTTGTCAGGTGTCGTCTCGGCCCAGTCGGATCGAATCTACTACTCAGTTACTCAGTAGCCGAAGGAGGCAAAAAGTACCCCTTAGTCGGATGAACCTCAAAAGAGTTATTCACAAAATGCATGCAAAACTGTGTAAATACGCGATAAATCCGGACCTACAGGTAGCCACAGAGGCACCCGGTATCTGGCATACTAGTTGCACCTTGGGTCAATTCTAGTCCACCAATATTTGGGAAAAAGTAACTCATGATATCTAATCGATCAGGTTCGCATCAATCAGAATCTATGCAAGCCCTTGTTCCCATGGTGGATCTGTTCGCTGTGCTTGCGGTTGTGTTCATGATTCATTCGAACGAAGAAATCACTACCGCCCAAACGGAAAATGATGAAAGGATACAAGGGGTTGTTGCAGAGGTCCAAGAGGCGAGAAACGCGCTAGAAGCGATTGACGACGCAGAACGGGCCAGAAGAGAGCGCAGAGAATTGATGGCAAACGAGGCGACTAAGTCGCTAGAACAAATTCAAGAAGAGCGAGCGAGACAAGCAGAAGAGTTACTGGCGCAATTCACCGAAATGTTAGCGGCTCAACAAAGTAGCACCGATGCGGAATATGAAAACATCCTAGCTCGCATTGAAAACGATCTGGAACAACAGACGCAGACGGACCTGGAAGAGACAAGAGCAGAGCTGGAAATAGACCTTGAAACGCGGAGATCGGAGTTGGCGGCGCAACAAGAACAACGCATAGAAGAGGCGAAAGAGGAATTTGACAAAATAATTTCGTCCACGGAAACGAGGCTTGCCAGTACCCAAGATGCGCTCGATGATGCCGAACAGGCACGTGTTGACGCGTTGGCCAGACAGGCAGCACTCGACGAACAAAGGCAGGTCGAGGTGGCCAGGGCAGAGCAGGAGCTCAGAGCGCAAGCCGATCGTCAAGCCGCGAACTCGAGAAGGGAAACAGAGGCCGCGTTAGCAAGAGCCGAACAGGCACGAATTGACGAATTGGCCACACAGGCAGCAGCACTCGACGAACAAAGGCAACTCGAGGTGGCCAGGGCAGAGCAGGAGCTCAGAGCGCAGGCCGATCGTCAAGCCGCGAACTCGAGAAGGGAAACAGACGCCGCGTTAGCAAGAGCCGAACAGGCACGAGTTGACGCATTGGCTGCACAGGCAGCAGCACTCGACGAACAAAGGCAACTCGACTTGGCCAGGGCAGAGCAGCAGCTCAGAGCGCTAGCCGATCGTCAAGCCGCGAACTCGAGAAGGGGAACAGACGCCACGCTAGCAAGAGCCGAACAGGCACGAGTTGACGCATTGGCTGCACAGGCAGCAGCACTCGATGTGGAACGTCAAAGCGACCTAGACGCTCAGAGAACTGCGCTTGAACAAGAAAGGGAAAAAGCCCTGGCAGACGCAGCGGATGAGCTTGCGCCTTATGTCCAGGCAGTCGAAGCCAAGAACCAGATCGTCAAAGAGCTCGATGAGAACTTCGGGGACTTCGATAATTCAGCCGTCGAAATAGACCCAGAGACAGGAACGGTAAGACTCCACTTTCAGGAGTCCTATTTTGCGATCGGATCTCACGAACTATCAGGAGAAATGAAGAGTTTTCTCAGAGCGATGATTCCCAGATATGCGCAAAGCATTTACGGAAACAGGGACGCTGCGGAGCAAGTAGAGTCTCTAAACATTTCAGGGATGGCATCGCCCATCTATCAGGGAGTGTATATCGACATTTTCGATACATCTCCCGAAACACAGGAAGCACGCGAATACAATATGGCGCTGAGTAACCGACGGGCGGACGCCCTGTATGCCTTCATCTTCGATGAAGATGAGATGGGTGACTATGCGTTTCGTACTAGAATGGAAGCAGATATGAGCATTGCGGCACTGGGCTTCCAGAACGCAACCCCTGTTAGGGATGCACTAGTGGGCAAACCTGCACGGTGCATACAGTATGATTGCCAGCAGGAGCAGGCTACGGTATTGCAGTTTCAGCTTTTTTCGGGAGGGTTGTAGGCCGCTCAAGCGGCATATTGACGCAAGCTTTTGGGTTAGGGAGTCATAATGTTTAAATACGTATTCTCTTTAATTCTGGTGGTAATACTCTACTTTGTATTCTTTTTTGATATTGCGCTTACCAATGAGGCAATCGGAATCCTGTTTGTCGCGGGCATCCTTGGTTGTTTGGTTCTATTCTTATTTTTCAAGTTTGGTTTGCACTACAAAATAATGGGGCTGAATAGATTTGCGAATGCATTCTATTATTCTGTTTTCGAGTATAAGAAAGCTCAAGTAAGCCCTTCAGACCTGACCTATATGGACAGTGTAAGGGAACAGGCGGAGGTCGCCCTTGCTGCAAACTTTGATCCCACATTGAAGACTGCCGACCTTAAGATTCCCGCTACCCTCTATTCAGGAAAGGACCGGTCAAGTCCCGATTTGTGTGTAAAAGCGGAGGAAGCTCCTCGCCTTCGGCTAGGCTGCTTGGGCGACCTCCTGTTTCTGGAGGAGTGAGAGGTCGAGGTAACGCCGGTCGCCCCAGACGTGTGTGGTCCTGAGTGCGACGGCCGTGATGAGCCTGAGGGCGCTGGCCCGGTCCGGGAAGGCGCCGGCGGCCTTGATCCTGCGTTTGATCTCGCCGTGCAGCCGCTCGAGGCTGTTGGTGGTACGCAGCCGGGGCCAGTGCGCCTCGGGGAACGCGTAGAACTGCGTCGCTGCCCCGAAGCCCCGCTCCAGGACCTCCACGGCCTCGGGCAGCTCCTTCTTCCAGCGTGCGCCGAACTCGCCCAGGAGCTTCTTCGCCTCGGCGAGTCCGGATGTCTGGAAGATCACCGAGACCTCACGCGCCACGCGCTTGCGTAGGCGGTGGGGGACCCTCGCCCCCACATTACGCTGCAGATGGACCGTACACCTCTGACGGCGTGCCTCGGGCAGGAAGCGGCGGACCGCAGCTGCCAGGCCTGCGTGCTCATCGGCGATCACGAGCTCGACACCGCCGAGGCCGCGGTCCTGGAGTTGCTCGAGGAGCTCCGACCAGCTCTGCTGCGACTCCTCAGCGCCCAGCGTGACGGCCAGGAGCCGTCGGTGACCCTCAGGGCCCACTGCATACGCCACGAGCGCACTCACGTTCTCGACTTTGCGGGCCCAGCGGGCGTCCAAGAACGTGGCGTCCAGGTACAGATAGGGGTGAGGCCCCTCGATCGGCGCACGGCGCAGCCCTTCCACGGCCTCGTCGAGCCGTTTTGCCACACGACTCACCGTCGAGCGCCCAACACGCTCGCCCATCAGCGCCTCGGTGACGTCGCCCATCTTGCGCTGTGACACGCCGCTCACATACGCCTCGACCATCATCTCGTCGAGCTCGGGGCTCCTGCGCTGGTAGCGGCCGATCACGTCGGCCGGCGAACCGTTGTCCCGGCTCCGGGGCATGGCGACCTCGATCTGCCCCAGGCTCGTCAGCAGCCGCCTCAGGTATGTGCCGTTCCTATGGTCCTTCCGGCTTCCCACCCGCTCGAAGCGGCGTGCACCTACCATGGCCTTCAGCTCCTCTTCCAGCACCATCTCGAGCGTCAGCCGGATCGCGCCTTGAAACAGCTCGCGCAAATCATCGCGTAGCTCGTCTTGCGTGGCCCGACCGATCTCCACAATCTCTTGCATCGGAAGCTCCTCTCCGGTTCCGAGCCTGCTCTGCAGACCCGGACTCCCGGGTTCATGTGACAGTGAACAACAACAGAGGAGCTTCCGTTTTTCTTTCCCTCCTGTCCAGCTTATCCGCTTTTACACAAATCTAGGGACACTACCAAAGGACCCTTATCTGGCCAAACTGCGGGCCAAGATTCGAGAAGCAGGGAAAATCAAGCTCGAAGCACGCCATCTCGATAGAAAAGCGGATGTGTTGTTAGGAAAAACCCAAGAAGAATTGGTGGATAAGGGCCTTACCGACAAAAAACCCACCAAAATACTAGATCGAGTGTTTGAGATCGAGAGTGGTGCGGCAGCTATTATCGACTTGACCGTCGATGAAATTAGAAATCAAGGCTACCGTCGTGCGCCGGATTATGAAATCATCACCCAGATCGCGCTTGACGAGAATCCATATTTTTCGCGCACCTTTAGGTTCTTTGACTCGGAGGACATTGTTGGCGTCCTTTTCCGCACGCCCTTCATGATAATTCTGATCGGGATCATTGGTACATTTGCAGGCTTCTACCTGGCGTTGAGTCAGGGTGGCGATATCAAATCTGGTGCTTCCGTGGCAATTATCAGTTCGCTGGTTGGTCTTCCTGTTTCGTTATTTATGGAATACCTAAACACGTTGTTTCCAGACGAAGGTCGATACCGACAGGCGTTCAACAAATTCAAAGTAACTCTGGAAATGCTCTTCAATCACGAACAAGAGCTTAATAAAGGCCAAGGCGAAGGTGAAATGGAGCTCGCATTAAGCCGAACAAGAACGAGTTGACGCATTGGCCGAACAGGAAGCAGAACTCGAAAAACAAAGGCTACTGGAGCTGACCAGAGCAGAGCAGGAGCTGGGCCGACCCCCTAACCCACGATGACTATCTCCCTCCGTCGCTGCCGGAGGGATCAGCCAACAGCCTCCCACTAAGGGGACTCCCCGCTCCCGCCTCCGATCAGCTTGTTCAGCACGATCACGGGCACGAGTCCGACGGCGATGATGAGGAGTGCAGGCACCGCGGACCGTGCCAACTGCTCGTCCGTCGCAAGTTGAAACGCGCGGGTCGCCAGGGTGTCGAAGTTGAAGGGGCGGAGAATCAGCGTGAGGGGGAGCTCCTTGAGGACATCGACGAAGACCAGGAGCGCCGCGCTGATCAGGGTGCCACGGAGCAGGGGCAGATCCACCTTCCACAGCGTTTTCAGCGGGGGGACACCCAACGATCTCGACGTGTCGTCGAGGTTGCCACAAAGACGTTTGAAGCCGGACTCGATCGGGTTCAGGGCCACTGCCAGGAAGCGCACGACGTACGCGAAAATCAATGCCACCAACGTTCCACTCAGCAGGAGTCCCGTGGGAGCATCGAAGGCCGCCGTCATGAACGCGTTCAACCGCCGGTCCATCCACACGAAGGGGAGGAAGACGCCCACGGCGACCACCGCGCCCGGAATCGAATAGCCGAGAACGGCGACCTTCGACGCCAGTCGGAGCAGCGGCGTGGGACTCAGCCGTGCGGCATATCCGATCAGGAGCGCCCCCAACACCGCGATCAGCGCGGCGGCGAGCGCAAGGGAGAAGCTGTTCAGGATGAGTTGTAGGAATCGCGCGTCGAAGGCTCCCGATGCGGCGCGTCCGGCCCACGCCGCCAACTGGGAGACCGGCACCAGAAACCCCAACGCCAGCGGCAGGAGACATACGCTCGTCGCGAGCCAACGCCCCCTCCTGCCCAGCCTTCGTCTTACGGCGGGCCGATACCCTCGTGCGCCGTCATCGAAGCGCGCCCGCCCACGCTGCAGGCGCTCGAAGACGATGAGCGTGAAGACGAACAGGAGCAGGATTCCGGATAGACGCATTGCCGCGATCGGGTCATTCAGCGGGAACCACGCTCGGAAGATGCCGGTCGTGAATGTC
This sequence comes from Longimicrobiales bacterium, assembly GCA_965248195.1. Classification (GTDB taxonomy): domain Bacteria; phylum Gemmatimonadota; class Gemmatimonadetes; order Longimicrobiales; family Gaopeijiaceae; genus UBA822. Next base: position 1,362,383 of record CBDFIQ010000002.1, read on the forward strand.
GGTACGCCGAAATATTTCACGGCGCCGTAGTCGTTGAGCACCTCCATCAGAACCAGCGTCAGGCCGCCGGCCACGGCCGGCCTCGACATGGGGAGGGCGACCCGAAAAAATGTGTCCCAGGGGCCGCGCCCGAGCGTACGTGCCATCTCCAGTACGGTACCGGATTGTCGGAGGAAGGACGCTCGGGCGATGACGTAAACGTACGGGTAGAGCACGAGCGCCATCATGACCATGGCTCCCTCGCGGGACATGACAGCGGCGCGGATACGCCACACTTCCATACCAGGCCATACGGCGCTCAGGGCACTCGGCAGCAGAGCGTCGTACTCGAAAACTCCGGCGTACGTGTAGGCGATGATGTAGGTGGGGATCGCCAGAGGCAGGACCAAAGCCCACTCGAAGGTCCGCCGTCCCGGAAAGTCGTACGCGGACACCAACCAGGCCGGCGCGAGACCGATCACGAGAGACAAGGCACCCACGCCGAGCATGAGGATGGCGGAGTTCCACACGTACACGGGCAGGACCGTATCGACCAGATGTCCCCAAATTTCGCTCCGGCGCCCGAGCACACCGAACAGGATCACGACGAGCGGCAGAGCCGTCAGGGCCACCACCACCAGGGCGGAGGCACTCCACCGTGTGAGGCCCCCCCGGAAATCCCCCCGCCACCGATGACGAAAAGCCCGGAGCGCGTTGGAAACGCTCCGGGCCTTCACGCCTGCAACGGCCCCTCTTATCGCCATCCAGCCCGGTCGAAGACCATGACGGCCCTCGCGTTGAGCTCGCCCAGAACGGAAAGGTTCAGGGTATCGGGACGAAATTCTCCCCATTCAGTGAGGGTCTTCGCCCACTCGATGCCCGGCTTCACCGGATACTCATAGTTGGCTTCGGCGTACCCGGTTTGGGCTTCGGTGTCTGTCAGGAACTCCAAGAGCCGCAATGCGTTGTCCGGATTGGGTGCATGAGCGGTCACGCCGGCGCCACTCACGTTCATGTGCGCGCCGCGATCGCTTTGGTTGGGAAAGAAGACGCCGACTTTGTCGGCGAGCGCACGGTCGCGTTCGTCTTCACCGTTGAACAGGAGCCCGAGGTAATAAGTGTTCACGATGGCGAGGTCACCGGCGCCGGCCGCGACGTCCCGGACCTGATCGCGATCCGCGCCCTGCGGCGCACGGGCCATGTTCTGGACGACGCCCTCCGCCCAGCGTTCGGCTTGTTCGTCGCCGTGGACCGCGATGATCGAGGCGAGGAGGGACTGGTTGTAGATGTTCTCGGAGCTGCGTACGAGGATCTTGCCCCGCCACTTGGGGTCGGCGAGGTCTTCGTAGGTCGAAAGATCCTCGGGCGATACGCGATCCTGGGAGTAGACGATCACCCGACCCCGCTGAGTCAGGCCGTACCAATAACCGTCCGGATCCCTCAGATGGTCGGGGACGTTCGTGTGGAGTGTCTCCGAGGACACCGCACGAAGGAGTCCACGTGCCTTGGCTCGCTGGAGGCGGCCCGCATCCACCGTGACCAGGATGTCCGCTTCCGTGTCGGCACCCTCGGTCTCGAGGCGGGTGATCAACTCGTCGGCCGATGCCGTCTGGACGTTCACCCGGATACCCGTCGACTCGGTGAAGCGTCGAAAGAGCTCTTGATCCGTGTCGTAGTGCCGGTGGCTATAGACGTTCACGACGCCGGCGTCCTCGGCGGCTCCATCAGAACCCCCATCCCCTAAACAAGCCGCCAAGAAGACGACCCCAATGGCCATCCAAGGGCGAGCTCCGCTCAAGCGCTTCATTACATTCCTCCTACATGAGGTGTGCTAGTTGAGAACCAATCTCATCTAGCGATCAAGAAGATCGGCTGTCCGGACGATCCATGCAAGTGAGGCACGTTTGGGAATCCTCCGGAGAGTTCCCCGGGGTTGCCACCGAGGCATTGGCGACCACTTCCCCCGGGGATTATCTTTCGTGGCTTACCAGCCCTGTCCCATCGCGGCGGAGCTTAGACAATCCGAACATCTACGGCGACACCCTGGAGTGCTCTTTGGCCGACTACACGCATGCAGTGATCCCCGCGGACGGAGACAGAATCACCAAGGAGGACGCCAAGTTGGTGGTGCCGGACCGGCCGATCATCCCCTTCATCGAAGGCGATGGCATCGGTCCCGATATCTGGCGTGCCACGCAGGCCGTAGTCGACGCGTCCGTCCAGCACGCCTACCAGGGCGCACGTCAGATCGTCTGGATGGAGATCTATGCCGGCGAAAAAGCCAATGAAAAAACAGGCGAGTGGATCCCGGAAGACACGTTCGAGGCGCTCCGGGAGTTCAAAGTGGGTATCAAGGGGCCGCTCACCACGCCGGTCGGCGGTGGGATTCGCTCTCTCAACGTGACGTTGAGGCAGGTTCTGGATCTCTTCTCCTGCATTCGTCCGGTTCGCTGGATCAAGGGGGTTCCGTCTCCCATGAAGGAGCCTGAGAGGCTCGACGTCATCATCTTTCGGGAGAACACGGAGGGTGTTTACGCGGGAATCGAGTGGGCTTCGGGCACCCCCGAGGCGGACAAGGTGCGTGCCTTCTTGGTTGAGGAACTGGGTGCGAACATCCGCGAAAACAGCGGGATCGGGATCAAGCCGATCAGCCCTTTCGGCACGAAGCGCCATGTGGCAGCGGCGATTCGTTATGCGCTGTGCCGAAACCGGCGCTCGGCCACGCTCGTCCACAAGGGCAACATCATGAAGTTCACCGAGGGCGCCTTCCGTGATTGGGGGTACGAGGTGGCTGCGGAGGAATTCTCCGACCGCACGATCGCCGAATCGGCCGTTTGGGACGGCGCAGATCCGACGGGAAAGCTTCTGATCAAGGACCGCATCGCCGACGCCATGTTCCAACAGGTTCTGTTGCGTCCGGACGAGTATGACCTACTCGTCACGCCGAACCTGAACGGCGACTACCTGTCCGATGCTTGCGCTGCCCAGGTGGGTGGATTGGGGATGGCGCCCGGCGCCAACGTGGGGGACGACGTCGCGTTGTTCGAGGCGACACACGGTACCGCACCCAAGTATTCCGACCAGGACAAGGTGAACCCGGGGTCGTTGATTCTTTCGGCGGTCATGATGCTGGAGCACTTGGGCTGGGACGAGGCCGCCGAAGCAGTGGAGCGGGGTATGGAGGGTGCGGTGGGCGCCAAGGCGGTGACCTACGATCTCGAACGGCAGATGGACGGTGCCCGGATTCTGAAGACGTCAGAGTTCGGCCAGGCCGTCATCGAGCATATGTAGGTGGCAGCGAGCTCTATGAACGTTCGTTGCGTGTCATGCGCCGGCGCGACCAGCCACGACACTCCGCTCTTGGTCCTTCCCGTTCACGAGTCCGAGGAGGAGGCCGAGGCTCCAAGAGCGGCGGTGCTCGCGCCAGCCGGGCTCTCAGAGGTGCTTGCCGGCGCTTTTCCCGTGGAGGATTTAAAGCACAAGCCCGGTGAAAGCACCTTCGTCTATTTGAACGAGGGCGGCGGCCCCCGGCGTGTGCTTCTTCTTGGAGCCGGGAAACCGTCGGGCTTCGACCTCGAGGCGGCACGACGCTTTGCGGGCCACGCGGTCCGGGCGGCGGAGTCCGTCGGGGTCTCGGGCCTTACCGTGTATCTCGGATCGGGGGTGTCCGTGGATGCGGTACAGGCCGCCGCCGAAGGCGCTGTTTTGGCGGCGTGGCGATTCACGGAGATGAAGAGGCAGGATGAGGACGGCGCTCCCGCCGTGGTGGGGGAGTTCGAGGTCATGGTCGACCCCGAGGATCTCGACGCAGGCGAGACCGGCGTCCAAGCTGGTGGCGCCGTGGGACGGGCTGCCAACTTCGCTCGGACGTTGCAGTCGCGACCTGCTAACGTCGCGACGCCCTCGCATCTGGCCGACGAAGCGTCGACAATGGCCGGTGAGCACGGCCTGGAGGTCACCGTGATGGGGCCTGAAGAACTCGAGGCGGAGCGCATGCATGCGCTTCTGGCCGTCGCTCAGGGATCGGATGAAGAACCGCGTCTGATCGTGCTGCGCCACAACGGGGGGGCCGACGGCGAGGCGCCCCTGGTCCTGGTGGGGAAAGGACTCACGTTCGATGCGGGTGGGATCTCGATCAAACCGGCCAGCGGTATGGAGGAAATGATCTTCGACATGTCCGGGGGTGCCGCTGTCATCGGAGCGATGCAGGCTGTTGCCGAGTTGAAGGTCCCGCTCAATGTGGTGGGAATCGTGCCTTCGTCCGAGAATCTGCCCAGCGGACGGGCCATGAAGCCGGGCGACATCATCGGGTCACGAGAAGGTAAGACCATCGAGGTGGTCAACACCGATGCCGAGGGGCGCTTGATTCTTGCGGACGCTCTCTCTTACGCACAGGGTCTCAGCCCGGCTGCGATCGTCGACTGTGCGACGCTCACGGGGTCGGTGGTCATCGCATTGGGTCACCACGCCGCGGCTGTCTTTGGCACGGATGAGGAGCTCGTCGATGAGTTGAGGGAGGCGGGAGACCGGTCCGGGGAGCGCTGTTGGCCTCTCCCGCTCTGGGACGACTATCGGCGGCAGCTCGACAGCGAGGTCGCGGATCTCGTCAACATCGGAGGCCGGCCGGGCGGGAGCATCACCGCGGCTTGTTTCTTGAAGGAATTCGTGGGGGAGTGCCGTTGGGCGCATCTGGATATTGCGGGTACGGCTTACGGCGAGGGCAAGCTCTCCTACCAGCGGAAGGGCGCGGCCGGCTTCCCCACGAGGCTTCTTGTCGAATGGGTGCGGAGTCGAGCGCGGTGAAGCGCCCGCTCCGACGACTTCTCGCGCCCCGGGCTCAGAAGGCCGGGGCGTTCTACGTTGGAGCGATATTTTCCGCGGCCTTCATCCCCTTCCCTGCGGGGGCGCAAATCCCAGGCATCGCGGGCCCACCGCCGGATACGGTTCTGGCCGACGCCGACTCCACCGGGCGGGCAGCCGGACCGGCCGAGGCCGATTCCAGCACGATCCTCGCCGATTCCAGCGCGATCCTCGCTGATTCCAGCGCGATCCTCGCCGATTCAGGTAGGGTGGCGCCCAAAAGACTGCCGGTGATCTCATCCGGTCCGGGGCCCTCGTACGGGTTGGGCGTCTGGTCGTGGGATCGCGACGCACTCCAGTCGACGAGAGCGGTCACCCTTGCCGAGCTCGTCGCCCTCATTCCCGGCGTGATCGCCCTAAAGGGGGGTGACTACGGGACCCCGGTCACCGTGATGTCGTTCGGGGCGGGAGGCGGCCGGGTCCGGGTCATGTGGGATGGCTTCGAGTGGGTACCGCTCGACGGTGGGGTGCCCGACCTGTCCCGAATTGGCCTCGCGGGCTTGGATGAGGTCCGAGTGGAGCGACACCCGGGAGAGTTACGCATCGAGCTCAGAACCAGAGAGCCGACGGCACCGGATCCCGTCAGCCTCGTGCATGTGGGGACCGGCGATCTGGGGACCAACCTCCTCAGTGGTGTCTTCGTCCATCCCAACGCTTTCAAGGGGGCGTTCACCCTGGCCTTCGACCGTGTGGAGACACGAGGCCCCGGCCTGGATGCCGGCGGCTCATTGAGCGGCTTCGCGCTCCGATACGCGATCTCCCGTGGGGATCGGGGTGGCATCGTGGCGGAGATGAGGCGATTCGCTCCCCGCACGGACGTCGCTGACCTCGTCACCGGCTTGACGCGGAACGACTGGAATGTTCGAGCCCGGTGGCGCCTCGCCGAAGGGTTGATCGGGGAGGGCTATTGGGGTGCTTCCTCGTTGGCCGGAGGCCCAGAGGAGCCGGTCTTTGGTGCGCTCGATATCCGTCGTACCCAACTCGGACTCCGGACCAAGTACACCGTCGGAAACCTGTGGGCTCAAGGCTCGGCGCGCCGATTCTCCGGCCACGGGGTGCCGGGTGAGAACTATGAAGTAGCGGCGGGAGGTGCTCGAGCGTCGGTGGCATCACTGGATGGATCGCTGCGAGTCGAGCGGTGGGCCGGCCGGTACGCCAGGTCCTGGAGGGCGAGGATCGAAACGGCACCCCTCTTGGGATTTTCGTTGTTCGCCTCCTATGAGGATGGAGAGACCGGAGCGCCCTTCGTGTCGGAATACGAAGCGTACCTCCGGTCTCTCAGGGTGGCCCCCCCGCTTCAGCTGGACCCTATCGAAAAACCGCGTCCACGCTTCACGAACCGTACGGCGATCCGAGCCGGTGGCAGGCTTTCTTGGCGAGGCCTGAATCTCTCCGGAGCCTGGCTGTCGATGGAGGCGGATTCGCTCCGTCCTCTCGGGCTCGCTCTCGATCCCGACGGGATCTCTTCGCCTGGAGGTGAGCGAATGGGCTTCGAAGCGACGGCCAGCATACCGCTCCCCTTGTCGGGTTTCGTGCTCCAAGGGGCCGTTCAAGCGTGGAATGGCGATCTCGCGTACCTTCCGAAGCGTCTCTGGGACGGGGCGCTGACGTATCATGGGATTTTCAAGGAATCGCGAAACCTGGAGCTATGGGGCGGACTGGGTGTGACCAGCCGAGATCCCATGCCGATCGGGATTCTGGAATCCGGTGTGGATCCCGCCCTCCTGGATCTCATGGTCGTGCCCCTTTCGGAGGAGTGGTACACACATGTTCAGGTACGGATCGTCACGCTGAGCGTCTTCATCCGCTGGGAGAACATCAGGGGCAAGAGCGACAATGTGGATTTCCCCAACCGTCAACAGCCTCGATTCCGCACGCTGTACGGGGTACGCTGGGTCATGAGCAACTAGTCACCCTTCTAGAGACTTGTTACGCAGATGATCAGAAGCATGACGGGCTTCGGAGAGGCCGAAGAGGTGACTGAGGCAGGCGTCGTGCGCGTCGAGATCAAAACCGTCAACCATCGGTTTTTCAACGCGAACATACGAACTCCCACTGGCTTCGATCGCCTCGAGAGCGACATCCAGTCGTGGCTCAGGCCATTTCTGAGTCGGGGCCACGTTACGTACACGCTGTCCATCGATCGGGATAGGACAGCGGCGAATGACGCGCTCCCGGAGCTGGATCTGGAGCGCGCGAAGCGGTACCGCGAGCTTCTCGAAACCCTTCGGCGTGAACTCGGCGTCGAGGCTGCGGTAGATCTGTCGCACATCTCCGGTTTCCGTGAGATTTTCCGGGCTCCGGAGCGGGAAGACGCGTCGGCCCAGGTGGAGGGGGAGGTGATCCGGAGCCTGACCCAAGCCGCGGCCGCGGAGGTGGTGGCATTGCGGGAAGCCGAAGGGACCCGGCTCCAACGAGACCTGGAAGAACATCTGCGGGCCGTCGAGGAGGCACTCGTCCGAGTTGAGGCATATGCCCCGCAGCGCCTGATGGCGGAGCGTGACAGGTTGCGCGCCGCCGTGGCCGAGCTCACCGAGACGCACACCGTCGACGAGGACCGCCTGACGAGGGAGATCGCGTATCTCGCCGAAAAGTGGGATATCAATGAAGAGATCGTACGATTCCGCTCACACGTCGAACTCTTCAATGAGGCGCTGCAAGCTGAAGCCAGTGAGCCGGTCGGGAAGAGACTCGGCTTTGTGGTCCAGGAGATGAATCGGGAGGCCAACACGATCGGGTCCAAGGCCAATGACGCACAGATCGCGCACACAGCCGTCACCCTCAAGGAGGAGGTCGAACGCCTTCGGGAGCAGTTGGAGAACGTCGAGTGAGTTCCCTCGTGCACCGGACCTGCCCCGTCGTGCTCGCGGCGCCCAGCGGGGCCGGCAAGACCTCGATCGCGAGAGCTCTGGTAGAGACCAGCGCAGACGTCGTCTTCTCGGTTTCCGCGACCACGCGGCCCGCCCGGGACCACGAAGTGGACGGCGTCGACTATCACTTCCTGTCCGAGACGGACTTCCGCGCAATGATCGAGGCGGACGAATTCGTCGAATGGGCCGAGGTGCACGGCCACCTGTACGGGACGTCCCGCCAGGCGCTTCAGGCCGCTCTCGACGACGGGCGATTCCTGATCCTGGATATCGACGTTCAGGGTGCAATGCGGATGCGCGAAAGGGTCCCCGACGTGGTGCTCGTGTTCGTGCTTCCGCCCTCGGCGGACGCTCTGGTGGAGCGGCTCACGGAGCGGGGCAGCGAGGGAGAAGACACCGTGGCCCGCCGGATCGAGAACGCCCGCGGCGAGCTGGAGCAGGCGGCCCAATTCGACTATATCGTGGTCAACGAGAACCTCCAACAGGCTATCGACGAGGTTCGGAGCATCGTGTCCGCCGAGGGCCGGCGCGCGGATCGAGCCATCGACTTATCGAACAGGATTCGCCAACTTCAAGGCCAGATTGATCGAATTCTCGCGGAAGATTTCGGCTTCCCGGGAAAGTGACACGACGTAAACGTCTGACATAGAACAGCATAGAGGGCTTGGCCCGGGAGTTCCACCATGCGCGTATTCACGCCCGACGAGTCCGCCCGACACACGCAGAGCAAGTATCTCGGCGTGCTGGTGGCGGCCAAGTACGCTCGGGAGCTTAATTCCTTGCCCAGAGAGACCCTCCCCCTCGGGGAGGAGAAGAAACTCACCACAAAATCCCTCGAGGCGCTTACTTCGGGTCAGATCGAGTTCCGCCTGGTCGGTCGCAGGCGTCGGGAGGACTAGAGAGGCCCGTCATAGGACGTGTACTTCATCCCCGGCGACCGTGGGAGGGACGAAGGATCGTCCTCGGCGTCACCGGAGGCATCGCCGCCTATAAGGCCGTTCAGCTCGCCCGAGACCTGACGCGGCTCGGCGCCGTGGTCGACACGGTCCTTACCCCAGGCGCGCAACGGTTCGTCCAGCCTCTCTCGTTCGAGGGGGTCACGGGCCGCTCCTCCGCGACCGACCTCTTTTCTACCGAGGGAGCCGCTCTCCACATCAAGCTCGGGTCCGAGGCCGACGTCGTATGTGTGGCGCCCGCAACGGCCGACCTCATTGCGCGGGCGGCTCAGGGGCGGGCCGACGACCTCCTCACCACTACGTTACTGGCGACGAGGGCCCCGGTGCTTATTTGTCCGGCGATGAACGACCGGATGTATTCCCACCCGCAGACGCAAGCCAACCTCCGTCACCTACAGGAGGCGCTCGCATACCGAATAGCCGGGCCCGGAACCGGCCCACTGGCGGTCGATGAGGGGAGCGGCCCCGGGCGGATGTTGGAGCCGCACGAGATCGTCGAGGAGATCGGCCGGACGCTGTCAGAGGCGTCTCCGCTGCGGGGGAAGAGGGTGCTCATCACGGCCGGCCCTACCCGCGAGGCGATCGATCCCGTGAGGTTCATCGGCAATCGCTCCTCGGGCCGGATGGGTTTGGCCCTGGCCACCGCGGCGTGGCGACGCGGAGCGGACGTGAAGGTTGTCGCGGGCCCCTTGGCTCTTCCGAATCCTTACGGCGTAGAGGTGCTCGATGTCGAGACCGCCCGGGAGATGCTCGAGTGCGTTTCGGAGCACCTTCCGGAGGCGGACGTATCGATCTTTGCCTCAGCGGTGGCGGACTACGGCCCGGCCCATCCCTCGGAAAAAAAACTGAAAAGGGCCGACGTGGGACCGGAGATGATCCTCACGCTCGCCGAGAATCCAGACGTGGCGGGAGAGACGCGTGCCGTGCGTAAAAACGGGTCAGTTTCGGTCGGGTTCGCGCTCGAGACGAATTCCCTCCTGGAAAATGCTCGGGCCAAGCTCGAGTCCAAGGGTTTCGATCTGATCGTCGCCAATGAGGCGGAGGCGGAGGGTGCTGGATTCGAAGTAGATACGAACCAAGTGGTGCTGCTCGGCGCGGACGGAGAGACCGAGGAGCTTCCTCTCTTGGCCAAGGATGAAGTCGCAGAGGTGATCCTCGACCGTATTTCAGGGCTCGTGGAATCCGGCGGGTGAGTGTCGATCCGAAGGATATCCGAGACGTTGTACACTTTCTGCGGCAGCGGGAGGACCTGGGCCCCGACGAAATTTTCCTGGAGAGGCTCACGCGGGACCAAGTACTCATGGCCGTGGCCGAGGCCCGTAGGGGCGCCCAAACGGCAACGGCGGGTGCCCCGGAACGCGAGATTGCCCGTGCCGATCCGGGCGAGGGTGATGGCTCGGAGATGTCATCACCCGGAGTCGATCTGACACGCCTGAAATACTCGGAGCTAAAGGCGGTGGCCGAGTCCTGCCAACGGTGCCGGCTGGCCAAGGGCAGGACCCAAGTCGTCTTCTCCGATGGAAATCCCCAAGCGCGCCTCATGGTGGTAGGGGAGGCGCCCGGCGCCAATGAAGACCGCACCGGTCTGCCTTTCGTCGGCCAGGCGGGCAAATTTTTGGATCTCTTGCTCGCGGCGGTGGATCTCTCGCGAAAGGACTCGGTCTACATCTGCAACGTCCTCAAGTGCCGGCCGCCCGGAAATCGTGACCCTATGGCGGACGAAATCGAGCTCTGCTCACCCTTTTTGAAGCGTCAGATTGCACTGGTTGCGCCAGAGGTTATTCTGGCTGTCGGTACCTTCGCAGCGCAGTTGCTCACCGGGAACAACCGCTCGCTCGGAAAGCTCCGAGGCTCGGTGTACGCCTATGAGGGCGTGCCGTTGGTGGTGACGTATCACCCTGCTGCGCTGCTGAGGAATGCGGGCTGGACCCGTTCCACCTGGGACGATCTCCAGCTCCTTCGACAGGTCATGGACGGAAGCTGATGGAGACTGCGTCAATCCCCGCCGCGGTGCCCGAATACGATCGGCAGGCGCCGTACTCGTTGGAGGCCGAGATCTCGGTCCTCGGAGGCATGCTCATCGACAACGATGCGGTTGCAAAAGCGATCGAGGTCGTCGATGACTCCATGTTCTACCGGGAGGCCAACCGCCGCCTCTTCCGAAGCATGGTGCGGCTTTTTGAGCGCGGCGATGTCGTCGACGTCATCACGCTCAATGAGGATCTCAAGAACACGGGTGAGCTCGAATCTGCGGGCGGGGCGCCTTACCTCGCCGAACTCCTCGACGCAGTCCCGACCGCTGCCAACATCGAGTACCACGCCCGAATCGTCCGCGACAAGGCGCTGCTCAGGCGGCTCATCGACGCCGCGTCCGACATCATCCGGGACGTGCACGACCAGGGGGAGCGCTCCGTCGAGCAGGTCATGGATCAGGCCGAGCAGAGGGTATTCCGCGTTGCGGAGAGCCAGGCCCGGCAAGGTTTCGTTTGGATAAAAGAAATCCTCTGGCCCACGTTTGAACACATCGAGCGTCTTCAGGAGTCTGCAGGTGGGGTCATCGGGGTCCCGACGGGCTTCAAGGACCTCGATCGAATGACGACCGGCCTCCAGAATGGAGATTTGGTGATCGTCGCGGGTCGCCCCTCGATGGGAAAGACGTCTTTGATTCTGAACGTGGCACAGAGCGCTGCCATCGAGCACAACGTCACGGTCGCCATCTTTTCACTGGAGATGTCCAAAGAGCAGCTTGTGCAGCGCTTTCTTTGCGCTGAAGGCCGGGTTGACGCGCAGAAGCTCCGTCGTGGAAAGATGAGCCCCGAAGAGTACCAGCGGCTTGCCGCGTCGGCCGGGCATTTGAACACCGCGCCCCTCTGGATCGATGATTCGCCGGGGAGCACGGTCCTCGAGATGAGGGCGAAGGCGCGGCGGCTCAAGGCCGAGACCGATCTTGGGCTCCTGATCATCGACTACATGCAACTCATGACGGGCAGCGCTCGCTCGGAGAACCGGGTCCAGGAAGTGAGCGAGATCTCGAGGGGCCTCAAGGCGCTGGCGAGAGAGCTGGAGGTTCCGGTCGTCGCGCTCAGCCAGCTCAGCCGGGCGCCGGAGCAGCGGACGGACCGACGTCCGCAGCTTTCGGATCTCAGAGACAGCGGATCCATCGAGCAGGATGCCGATCTGGTCATGTTTCTGTACCGACCCGAGTACTATTTTGGCCCGGTGGACAAGGACGGGAACTCGCTCGATGGGAAGGCGGAGCTGATCGTCAGCAAACAACGGAATGGCCCGACCGGTCTGGTCAACCTTTACTTCCACAAAGCCTACACACGCTTCGATTCGGTGGCCCAAAAATCGTCCGGGGATGAGGGTCCGGGGCTCGGCGCGCGCGACGGGCCGTGAGCCGGCCCACGGGCGCTCCATCGAATTCAGAGGGGGGGGAGTTCACCGTCGGCGTGGTGCTACCGGCCGCGGGATCCGGGCGGCGCATGGGAGGGATGGCAAAACCGTTTCTCGAGCTTTGCGGTGAGCCGGTCTTGATGCGAGCGTTGCGGCCGTTCCTCGATCACCCTGCGGTTCGGGAGGTGGTCGTGTCTCTCCCGACCGCCCAGGCCGAATCCCCCCCTGCATGGTTGATCGAAGCCGACCGGAGAATCCGAGTCGTTACGGGTGGCGTGACTCGGCGAGACTCCGTATGGGCCGGCCTTCAGGCACTGTCGGAGGCGCTCGATGTGGCTGTCGTGCACGACGGGGCCCGCCCGCTCGTCTCTCGAGAGGTCGTCGGCCGGTGCATCGAAGTGGCGGGAGGTGGGGTGGGGGCGGTCGCGGGCGTTCCCGTGGTCGACACGATGAAGGAGGTCGACGACGGCGGGCACGTGGTCGCCACGCCGGATCGGTCGCGTCTCTGGCACGCGCAGACGCCCCAGGCGTTTCCGCTCGGTATGATCATGGACGCGTATCGCCGGGCCTTCACCGAGGGTTTTCCCGCGACCGACGACGCGGCTCTCGTGGAGAGGGTAGGAGGCAGTGTGGTGATGGTGGCGTCGTCAGGAGATAATGTGAAGATCACGCGGGCGGAGGATCTCGAAAGGGCCGAGTTGATGTTGTCGCGCCTGGAACGGTGTTGAAGGGAAGCGTAGCGCCGTGACCGGGCCTAAAGTCATCGATTTCCGAGAGTGGACGCGAACGGCGGATACCCTCGACTCCGTATTGGCCCACCTGAGGCGGGGAGGGTTGCTGGCGTATCCGACGGAAACGGTGTACGGATTCGGCGGCCTCCCGACCCCCGCGGTCATTGAAAGGCTCGTGACACTCAAGAAACGTGAGCCGACGAAGCCCATGCTGTTATTGGTTCAGGACGGGGAAGCCGTGAGTGATCTGACCTGGACGCCCGAGGCGATCGAGTTGGCGGACGTCTTTTGGCCAGGCTCGGTCACGCTTGTTTTGTCCGACCCGGGAGCCCGGTATCCGGAGGGGGTTCGAGGATTGGACGGGGGCGTCGCCGTCCGCGTGAGCCCCCACCCTTTGGTCCGGGAGTTGGTCTCCGGAGTCGGTGGCCCCATCGTATCAACCAGTGCCAATCGGCCCGGGGAGGCTCCAGCTTTGGATGCTCAGGGTGCTCTCGGCGCTGCTCTCGCGGCCGGGGCGGGAGAGGATTTGTGGGTTCTCGACGGGGGAGCTCTGGAGCCCTCTCTGCCGTCCACGATCATCGACTGCTCGGGGCCAGAGGCCGTGGTTCTGCGCCAAGGCGCGATCCCCTTGGGGCGGGTTCGCTGCGTACTCCCTGGTGTCCATGACAGGAAATGACATGAATGATCAGGCGACCTTCAGACTCCTGTTCGTGTGCACGGGCAACACGTGCAGGAGTCCGCTGGCTCAGGCGATCGCCGAACGTTCGTTGGGGCTGCGGGGGTGGGATGGCGTGGAGATCCGATCGGCGGGCGTCTCGGCGTCCCCGGGTGGCGAGGCCAGCGAGGGGGCTCGGGTCGCGGCCGAGTCGGACGGACTCAGCCTGGAGGGACATCGGACCACGCCGTTGGACACGGAGTTGGTGGCCTGGGCCAGCCTTATCCTGACCATGGGACCGCACCACGCTGATGCCGTGGAGGCCCTCGGGGGCGGTGGCAAGGTGTGGATGCTGTCCGACTTTTCCGAGGGAGGTGAGGGTCCCGGCGGGCCTGGGGTGCCCGACCCATTCGGAGGAGACGCTCACGCCTACAGGGAGTGTCTGGAGGCGCTCGACGATTTGGTAGAGGCCGCGCTCGGACGTGTCGACGCCGATTTCCTCAATCCGAAAGACGAGGCCGCTCCATGAGCCCTCTGACGGCCCAAACTCGGGTGTTTGCGATCTTGGGTGATCCGGTTGAGCACTCGCTTTCGCCGGTGATTCAGAACGCGGCTTTTCGGGAGGCCGGGATCGATGGGGTGTACGTGGCGCTTCACTGTGACGCCGAACGCATGGTCGGCTGCATGGCGGCGCTCGGCGGGGCCGGGGGCGGAGGGAACGTCACGCTTCCGCATAAGGAAAAGGCCGCTTCCATCCTCGACAAAGCGTGCGAGGCGGTCCGTCGCACGGGGGCGTGCAACACGTTTTGGGGCGAGGACGGAAAACTTTGTGGGGACAACACCGACGTCGAGGGCTTCGGGCGAGCGCTGCGGCACTTTCTCGGTGGTGGCCCGGCGGGCTACCGGGTGCTCCTGCTCGGGGCAGGAGGCGCGGCGCGTGCGGCGCTGCTCAGCCTCATAGATGACCAGGCCGAGGACGTATTGATCCTCAATCGTACGGTTGAGAGGGCCCGGGCGGTGGCGCGTAGGATCGGTGGGGATCGCGTACGCGTGGCGGAGAGTGGGTCCGATGTCGATGACGGTGACTTCGATCTGGTCGTGAATACGACCCGCCTCGGGCTCGCCAGTGAAGACGAGCTCCCACTCGACCTCGGGCGCCTCTCACGGGCGGGTGCCGTGATCGACCTCGTCTATGGCCCCAGCGCTACGCCATTCGTAACAGCCTCCAAACGTCTTGGGATTCCGGCTGTGGATGGCGGGGAGATGCTCGTGCACCAGGGCGCCGTGTCCTTCGAACGCTGGTGCGGTGAGGCCGCCCCGATCGAGGCGATGAGGCAGGCTTTGGAAGCCGCCCGGTCTGTGCACAGCCGCGCGTGAATGGCCGGGCGCTGGTCGCCGAGCTCCTGGAATTTTTCCTACCGGGGGTTTGCCTCGGCTGCCGAGACCACCTTCCCCTGGAGCGTTCCGCGGAGTTGGTCTGTAGTGCTTGCCGCACTCGGCTTCGGGGCGCTGCGTGGCCGCGCTGTCGCCGATGCGGTTTTCCGGTCGGATCAGGGGCTGTTGCTGCCGATACTTGCCTCGAATGCGTGGGATGGGGCCCCGGAATTTCGGCTGCCAGCTTCGCCGTCGTTTTGCGGCCTCCGGCGAACGCCCTCGTGCATGGCTTGAAATATGACGGTTGGAGCGGACTGGCGAGGCTCATGGGTGAGCGCATGGCTCAGTCCGCGATCCCTCGCGGGTTGGTGTCGGTGCCGTACCTCATTGTACCGATTCCGACCACCCGCCGCCGAGCCCGCACGCACGGATACAACCAGGCGCGGTTGCTCGCGGAGACCATCGCGGACCGGGTCGCCATGCCCTTGGTCGACGCCTTGGAACGCAGCCACGGAGGGCCGACGCAGGTCGGGTTGCACCCGGCAGAGCGTCGGGCTAACGTCAAGCGAGCATTTGCGGTTCGGGCCGATGCGCGAGCCACACTCACGGGTGCCCGAGTCCTACTGGTCGACGATGTGCTGACAACCGGATCCACCGCCGTGGAAGCGGCTCGACCACTTGTCCAGGCGGGGGCGACGCAGGTCTTCCTCAGTACCTTTGCCCGTGCCTTACCTTATTTGGAATAATCCCATCAAACGAAATACGAAGAGGAGGCGAGTGGATGCCAATCCGCGTTGCCATTAATGGATTCGGCCGTATCGGTCGTAATGTTCTGCGGGCCACGTATGTATCCGACGATTCGGAGATCGAGATCGTCGCTCTGAACGACCTCACCGACAACGATATGCTCGGCCACTTGTTGAAGTACGACTCGGTGCATGGAATTTTCCCAGGTGAAGTGACCGTGAGTGACGCCGGCCTGGAGGTCGATGGCCGCGCCATCGAGGTTTTTTCCGAGCGTGATCCGACCGACCTGGCGTGGGGCGATCTGGGTGTCGACATCGTCGTAGAGTCGACGGGTTTTTTCCGGAGTAGAGACCAGGCGGCTAAACACCTCGACGCGGGCGCCAAAAAAGTCATCATCAGTGCTCCGGGTAAGAACGAGGACATCACGATCGTCCTGGGCGTCAACCATGCCAAGTACGATCCGGCTGAGCATCACGTCATTTCCAACGCCAGCTGCACGACGAACTGTCTCGCGCCGGTTGTAAAGGTTCTGATGGATGAATTCGGATTTCGTCGGGGATTGATGAACACGGTGCACGCCTATACGAACGACCAGGCCCTCTTGGACGTGCCTCACTCGGACAAGCGGCGTGCCCGTGCGGCGGCCCTGTCGATGATTCCGACGACGACGGGTGCCGCGAAGGCTACGGCGCTGGTGATCCCCGAGGTCGAAGGCAAACTGGACGGAATGGCCCTGCGTGTTCCGACGCCGGACGTGTCGGTGGTGGACCTCGTTGCCGAGCTCGAGACGGAGACGACGGAGGCAGCCGTAAACGAAGCGTTCCGGCAGGCGGCCTCCGGGTCGCTGGCCGGAATCCTCGACCTCTGTGACGAGCCGCTCGTATCGGTCGACTTCACGGGGAACCCTCACAGCTCGATCGTGGATGGTCCCAGCACGAAAATCATCGATGGGGGCCTGGTGAAGGTGCTCTCCTGGTATGACAACGAATGGGGCTACTCACAACGGGTTGTGGACCTGGCGGCCTACATCGGCGAGCGGCTGTAGTAAGGAGGGTGATCGGCAAGGGGGGTGGGTCGCGCACATGGCGCTTGTGCGCGTTCAGACAAGGAATGACGACGAGGCGTAGCAGAGCTACTCCGAGGAGGAGAGACGCAGGATCAACCGCACAACCGCCCTGTGCCCACCACCATGTGGGGCATGATCTTACACGTTGATGGGTTGCGGTGGCACGACCCCATCTCCGTTGTTGGAGCTCCTAGCCGTAGCGAATGCTATGGCGTCGTCGCTCCGCCTAGGAGCTGGGGCCGTGGCATCCGCAACGCGGCCCACCCCCCTTGCCGATCACCCTCCTAACCCGGATGGCCAAGAAGACGCTCGGAGAATGTCCCCCGGAGACCCTCGCTGACGAAATCGTGGTGGTTCGGGTCGACTACAACCTCCCGCTCGATCAACGTGGCGAAGTCGTCGACGATACACGTCTCGTCCGAACCTTGCCCACGATCCAGTATCTTGTCGACGCGGGGGCGAAGGCGGTCCTGCTGTCTCATCTGGGCCGACCCGGGGGGCAACCGGACCCGGCGCTCTCCCTCCGTCCGGTGGCCGGAAAGCTCGAAGAAGCTCTCGGGTCTCCGGTGGGCTTTTGCCCTGCGACGACGGGCCCCCTCGCACGTGACGCCGTTCAGGGAATGGAGACCGGAGATGTCCTCCTCCTCGAGAACACCCGCTTCTGCTCCGAGGACACACGAAACGACCCGCAGTGGGCGGAGGAGATCCGTTACGGGTCGAAGCTCTTCGTCAATGACGCCTTTGGAACCGCCCACCGCACGCATGCTTCTACCAAGGGAGTCGCCGACGCCGTACGGGCGGGTGGGGGAGAGGCGGTGGCCGGGTTTCTGTTGGAAAAGGAGCTCCGTTTCCTTGGCGATGCCATGGCCGACCCGGAGCATCCCTTCGTAGCGGTAATCGGTGGGGCGAAGATTTCCAGCAAGATAGACGTGATCGAGGCGTTGCTTCCCGCCGTGGACCGGCTACTCATCGGTGGGGCCATGGCCAACACCTTTTTCAAAGCGCATGGTTGGGCCGTAGGCGATTCTCTCGTGGAAGAAGACCGGATCGATACGGCGCGCTCATTGATGGATTTGGCCGGAGGCAAACTTCTATTGCCGCTGGACGTGGTCACGGCACCGTGCCTCACGCCGGGTGCGACCACCCGTGTGTCCGCGTGCGACGAGGTAAGGGAGGGCGAACGCATCGGGGATATCGGGCCACACACGGTGAAATTTTTCGCCGATGCCCTGGGTGGGGCCCGCACGGTAATATGGAGTGGACCGATGGGCGTTTTCGAGCTGGCGCCGTTCCAGGCGGGCACATTCGAAGTCGCGCGCGCTGCCGCCTCGACGGCCGATGGGGGCGCAACGGTCATCGTCGGGGGAGGGGATTCCGCGGCGGCCGCGGTTGCTGCGGGGGTCGTCGATCGCATCACCCACATCTCGACGGGTGGCGGCGCTTCCCTCGAACTCCTCTCCGGCAAGGAATTACCTGGTGTCGCGGCCCTGTCGGACCGTTAGGTGATGTTCCCAGAAGTGTTCCGGCCGTTACGATCGTGAATTTCAGGGGGCCATGACGTGAGACCAAAGGTGATCGCCGGAAACTGGAAGATGCATCACGGCCCTGCTGCCACCCGCCAGTTTTTTGGCGAGTTTTCTCCCCGGCTTCCCGAGGGGGAGCCGACGATCTTGATTTTTCCCCCTGCGATCTCCCTTCCGGCGGCGGCCGAGGCGAGAGGGGGGCGTCCCGAGATCAGCCTCGGCATTCAGAATATCCACTGGGAGCCGAAAGGTGCGTTCACGGGGGAACATTCGGCTGGAATGGCGTTGGCCGCGGGTGCCCGGTTCGCTCTCGTGGGGCACTCGGAGCGGCGGCACGTGTTCGGTGAGACCGACGCGGAGGTCGAGCGCAAGGTGGCCGCCGCAATAGGTGAAGGCCTGGCCCCCGTGGTGTGTGTTGGAGAGACGCTGGACGAGCGGCAGGAGGGGCGGGTGAACGACGTGATCGTCCGCCAGTTGGATGCCGCTCTGCTCGGCGTTCCCGAAGACGTGAGGAAGCCGGTTCTCGTGGCCTACGAGCCGGTTTGGGCGATCGGCACCGGAGAGACCGCGACTGTGGAGGACGTTGCCGAAGCGCATGGTATGCTTCGCCGCCGCTTGAAAGAGGTTCGGGGCGATGGCTTCGCGCACGAGGTGGCCATCCTTTACGGGGGGAGCGTGAAGCCGGATAACGCGGCCGAACTCCTTGCGGTCACCGATGTCGACGGAGTTCTCGTGGGTGGAGCGAGCCTCGATCCTGAAAGCTTCGCGAGAATCGTGGAAGCCTGCTGATTGCAAGGGTTTTCGGGTTGACACCCCAAAGTGACACGGCGACGTTTAGCCATTATTCCAAACTCTGGACGATGGGCGATTCATGTACGCTATCTTGCTGGCAGTCCTGATTCTGGACGGCATTTTTCTCGGCGTTGTGGTCCTTCTGCAATCTGGGAAGGGCGGGGGGCTAGCGGCGATGGGCGGCGGCGCCGCCGCCACGGACGGAATCCTGGGTGGACGCCAGGCCACGACCATGCTCACGAGGGCCACGTGGATCACCGGAGGGACCTTCATGGCGTTGTCTCTGGTCCTCTCCATCATGTCGTCGCGTACACAATTGCCGCAGTCGATTCTGCGGCAGGACCTGGCGCCCACCGCGCCGGCCGCTCAACCGATTCTGCCCACGTTGGATCAGCCAGGAGATGCGGGTGACGGATCTGGAGCGCCGAGCGATGCTCCCTCAGGCGGCGACGGGAACGACTGACCGGGCGAACTGATATGGCCCGCATCGAAGTTTCCATGCCCCAGATGGGCGAGTCTATCGCCGAGGGTACGATATCGAAGTGGCTGAAGCAGCTCGGCGATCCGGTCGAGAGAGACGAGCTGATTCTGGAGATCTCGACGGACAAGGTGGACGCTGAGATTCCGGCACCGGAGTCGGGCACGCTCGTGGAAGTCCGAATCCAGGAGGGCGAGACCGTCGAAATCGGTACGGTCCTGGCCTATATCGACACCGGGGCGGATGGCCGCGTGGCTGACGAGGATAATGCGATCGGCGCCCCCGACGGCCTGGAGCCGGGCGCGGGACCTTCGGACGCCTCCACAAAGCCGTTAGGCACTGAAGCTCCGTCATCCGATGGCCACGCGGCTCAGGCCGCCCCCCAAGAAAGCGTGCAAACGACGGCGGAGGTGCAGGTACAAACCCGCTCGACTCCTGTGGTGAGGAAGATCGCTGCGGAACATGGTATCGCGATCGCGGATGTGCCGGGTACCGGCCAGGCAGGCCGGGTAACCAAACAGGACATCCTCGGCTTCATTGAGAACGGCCTGGCAAAGGCGCCCGTGGTGACCTCGGCGTCGGGTCAGGCGGCGCCGACCGCCCCCGCGGTTTCTGGGTCGTCGTCGGAGTTGTGGTCGGCCTTCTATGGGGAGGTGCGACACCCGGACTTCCCTGTGCGGAAGGGTGACCAGGTCGAGCCGATGGACAAGATCCGTCGCCTCACTGCGGAGCACATGGTTCTAGCGAAAAGGGTCGCTTCCCATGTGCACTCCTTCATCGAGATCGATTTTTCCCAGGTGGCCCACGTCCGCGTGGCCCGCAAGGGACAGTGGGCAGACCAAGGAGTGCGGGTGAGCTTTACCGCGTTCGTCGTGTGGGCGTGCTCGCGGTTACTGCGCAAGTATCCAGCGATCAATGGCACGGTCTCGGGCAACAACATCATCCATCGAGGCAGTGTGAATATCGGGATCGCCGTAGACCTCGATCCCGGCCTAATCGTGCCGGTAATACACGACACGGACGAGCTCAGCCTCGTAGGGATCGCTAAGAAGATCATCGATCTTGCCGTTCGCGCTCGGTCTCGGAAGCTGGCTCCCGCAGAAATTCAAGGAGCGACGTTTTCTATCACCAACCCTGGGGTCCTCGGTACCTTGGTCGGTATGCCTATAATTCCCTTGGGCACGGCGGCAATCCTCGGCACCGGGGCGATCGAGAAGCGGCCCGTGGTCGTCGAGGATCCGCTGACCGGCACGGACGCGATCGCGATTCGGAAGCGGTCGCTGTTTTCTCTCGCGTACGACCATCGGCTCGTCGACGGGGCGGACGCCGCACGTTTCCTCGCGGAGCTGAAGGCTCTTCTGGGGGACTTCCCCGAGGACGCCTAGCGCCTCGGCACTCTCGGTGGCTCGCGAACTTCTGGGACGCCATACTGGAAGACCTCGAAATGCATCCGTCCATACAGTACACGAATGACGCGACAGCGCTGGAGGTACGGGATCTGGGCTTGATTCCGTACGCAGAGGCGCTTGCCCTTCAGGCGGACTTGGTCGTTCGCCGGCGAAAGGGCGACATACCGGACCAACTGTTGCTCCTTCAGCACCCACACATCATCACCCTCGGCACGGCATCCTCACGTTCTAACGTTCTCGCCGACGAATCGAAGCGCCGGCACCTCGGCATCGATCTCATCGACGTGGGGAGGGGGGGCGACGTCACCTATCATGGACCTGGGCAACTCGTGGCGTACCCCATCCTCGATCTGAAGCCGGATCGGAAGGACGTTCACCGGTACCTGCGGGACCTCGAGTCCGTGCTCGTACGCACTCTCGACGAGGTCGGCATCCGAGGGGAGCCCGTCCCTGACCTCACGGGCGTGTGGGTGGACGGTCGCAAGATCGCGGCGATCGGGGTGCGAGTATCGAGTGGTTGGATCACGTCGCACGGATTCGCGCTGAACGTGTCGACCGATCTTTCCTACTTCGAGACCATCGTCCCGTGTGGTATCCGGGAGGTGTCGATAACGTCTGTTTCCCAGGAGCTGGGGCGGCCGGTGGATGTCACCGATATCCTCGAGATCATCTCCGAGGCCTTCTCGGAAATTTTCGACCGCTCCATTTCCGGCAGCTGAAGCGGAGCCTGCTGGCCCGTCATCGCTGAGACCCGTCATTAGCCCCTCGAACGATGTTGGCGGGCCAACAAATAGACACCCCGCCGCGGTGCGGTTGGCGTCTTCTGTCTCCCGTTCTTTTCCGAATTTCAGGGGCTAAGAGTCCGCATTTTTCCTCACACGTACCCGTCGAAACGAGCTGTCTCTGAACCCACGCCATGATATAGAAAATACATTAGAATAAACCGGTAACATGGTATTTCATAACGACATACATCATAATGATAGAAACGAATTCATTATGGGCCCACAAGCTTGACCTGGGTCCTCGGGGTCGCCATACTTGTCGTGCGTTTCCGACGTGGTTCGCTGATTCGATGGCGTTGGTCATCCCTTCATGCGATTCGCGAAACGTGATTCACCGGGCGGGACGTCGCAGCGGTGGAAGCTCGTCGAGGAATTGGAGCTCGGTGAGCCGATGGAGGAGTCGTTGGTCTCCGTCGAAACCTCCGGAGCTCGGAGGGCTCAGGATCGCTACCACGCGAGAATGGGTTAAAAGGGAAGCTGAGTTCGCTACCTGAAGGAAGGTGAGCCGCAAGGTGAGCCAAAGATCAGGTGGGCGTCCAAGCAAGACGAAGCTTCTACCAACGAAACTGAAGCCCTCGGGACGGCTTGCCGTACCGGGGGCTTCTTTTTTTTGACCGGTTAATCGGCGAACTTCGCTCCCGCCGGTTCTGCGCCGACCTTCTGACGCCGGACACTAACGTGGCGGTGCTAGTTCCAGATAGTCGCTGTAGCGGCCTCGCCGGTTCCGCTGGTCGTCCAGCCAGGTGCCGAACCCGCTCTCGACCAGCCCGTTGGAGGAGGCGCCCTCCTGCGCGGCTGCGGTCGCGAGATGATCGGCGTATTCGTTCTGCGGATGCTCCGCGTGACCTCGCACCCAGGTCCATTCGATATGGTGCCTGCTCGCCACCCGATCCAACTCTTTCCAAAGCTCGAGGTTCTCGATTTTTCCGCCCTTCCGTTTCCAACCTCGAGCTTTCCACCCGCCGAGCCACTCCGTCATGCCCTTGACCAGGTACTGGCTGTCCGACACGAACCGAACTTCACACCCCCTCTTGCGGAGCAAGCCCAGTCCCACGATCGCGCTGCGCAGGGCCATACGGTTGTTGGTCGTGTCCGGTTCGGAGATCCAATAATCCCGACGTATCCACCGGTCCCCCGTCCAGTACTCCATCATTCCGGCCGCGCCCCCGGGGTTGGCCCGTCCCTGAAACTGGTTCCCCAGACAAGACTCGTCGGCGAAGATGGCCACCCCGAGAGATTCGATCATGGATTCAGTCATAATCAGTGATGGGATTCATGCTCGGGATTGTCGGGAAAGCATGCTCGGGATTGTCGGGAAAGGTAGGGCAGTGAGGAAACGGATGGAACGTCCCGGCTCGCTCGCTTGACTCGATTCCACTCGATCCTAAATTTCCGCCGGCCGAAGCCGATTCGTTCTTCCACACGAACAGCGGATCTTGCTATTCCTTCCACAGGCGTGGAGCCACCGGCTGGTATGCACAAACGTGACCCTGCGTATCTCCTCCTGGAGGACGGCCGCCGCTTCGATGGCTACAGGCTCGGGGCGCCCGGGCCGTCGCTGGGAGAGGTCGTCTTCAATACGGCCATGACCGGGTACCAGGAGATCCTCACCGATCCCTCCTACGCGGGGCAGCACGTGGTGATGACGTATCCCCTGATCGGCAATTACGGCGTCAACGACGCGGACCGGGAGTCGGAGGGTCCACATGTTACTGGATTTGTCGTCCGTGAGGCCCCCCCCCGCCATTCGTCGTGGAGGGCCACCGGGTCGCTGGAGGATTATCTCCTCGAGTGCGGCGTGGTCGGAATCGCCGGTGTCGATACGAGGGCCCTCACCCTCCACATTCGATCGGAGGGAGCCAAGCGGGGCGCCATCGCCCCCGCCGGCGCTGACGAAGCGGATCTGCTCGAGAGTGTGCTCGCGCATCCCCTCATGGAGGGTCTCGACTTGGCGTGTGGCGTCTCCACCGAGGCCTCCTATACGGTGCCTGCCGTCGGCGAGGAGCGGTTCCACGTTCTCGCGTACGACTTCGGCGTGAAGGCTCACTCGCCTCGCCTCCTGGCTGAACGTGGTTGCCGGGTCACGGTCATTCCGGCGGTGACACCGGTCGAAGAAATCCTCTCGGCAGAACCCGATGGGCTCTTCGTGTCCAACGGCCCGGGTGATCCCGCGGCCGTGGAAAGGGCGCAGGAGGCCATTCTCGGCTTGTCCGAACGAGGAATTCCGGTCTTCGGAATCTGTCTGGGCCACCAGTTGATCGCTCGGGCCTTCGGCGCCAAGACGTATAAGCTTCCGTTCGGCCACCACGGCGCAAACCACCCTGTCCGCAATCTCGATCGGAACACCGTCGAGATCACGTCGCAGAACCACGGGTTTGCCGTCGTTGCCGTTGAGGAGGAGGTTCCGGGGGCTCCCGACCTGCGCGTGACCCACCTCAATCTGTACGACGGGACGGTGGAGGGCCTGGTCCATCGGGAGCGCCCAGTTTTCTGCGTCCAATACCATCCGGAGGCTGCTCCGGGACCCCACGACAGCGTATATCTCTTCGATCAATTCATCGGGTTGATGGAGACCGGGCTTTCGTAGGTCCAAGGGCCCCTTGACGTTCCAGGCTCGACAGCGTTACCGTGGCTTCCCTGCCACAGTTTTTCACCGTATCTCGGAGGAAAATGCATGACCAAGGCCGACCTCGTCGAACAGGTCGCAGAGGCCATAGGTCCTGGGATTACCAAGAAGGACTGCGCATTGGTCGTGGACGGTCTCCTGAACGCCGTCAAGCGCGCTCTCGCGAACGGTGAAAATATCGAGATCCGTGGGTTCGGGACGTTCAAGGTGAGGAAGCGGAAGAGCCGCATGGCCCGGAACCCACGTACAGGCGAGGGCGTTGAAGTTCCCTCGCGGAGCGTGCCGGTCTTCAAGCCCTCGAAGCATCTGCGCTCCCGTGTCAGCCAACTCGACGGGCAGAAGCCGGCATAGGTCGCTTCAAACAGCGCCGGAGCCGAGCCGTCGCCTCCGCGGGGCCCGTTCGTTCCGTTCTCCGCACTCCGGCATCACCCTTCATCCCGACCTAGCGGCTCGCGCCACTCCTTCGGCAGGCCTTTTAACGTTCTCCTGACTAGGTACGTCTGATTTACGATGGTCGAGGATTCACGCCTGGCGTCGCCGACGGACGAGGAGTTGGTGCGACGGGTCCGAGAAGGCGACGAACAGGCCATGAACGTTCTCGTTGACCGTCATCATGGTGTGGTGTTTCGGACCTGTGCGGCCATCCTTGGTGACGAGGATCTAGCGGCGGATGCGAGCCAGAACAGTTTTCTCAAGGCCTTCAAGGCGGTCGATCGCTTCAGGGGTGAGGCGGCGTTTCGCACATGGCTGTTGGCCATCGCGGGCAACGAGGCCCGGGGTCTCCTCCGCCAAGTCAGGCGGAGAAGGGAAGACAGGCTCGAGGACCTGGACATGCTGCCGGCCGGGGGAAACGATCCTTCCGCGGAGGTCACTCTAGGGTCCGAAGTCGCAAGGGTACGAGCGGTGCTGGCGGACTTGCCCGAGAAGCAGAGATTGTCCGTGAGTCTGAGAATTTTTGAGGGCTTGAGTTTTCGTGAGATCGGTGAGACCATCGATTCGACGGAGGGGTCGGCCCGGGTGAATTATCACCATGGGATACAGCGGTTGAGGGAGATGCTGGGGTCATGACGAAAATCGGATGCGCACACGTGAAGGACCTCCTGCCGGAGTGGATCCGTCACGAGCTCCCAGAGAGCGATCGTGCCGTCGTCGCCGCACATGTCTCCTCTTGTGAGTCGTGTTCCGAGGAGGTCGAGTTACTCCGAAGGATCCAGGCCGCCGCGTTCAGCACGCCTCCTTCGCTTGCTTCCGAGATCAAGTCTGCGGTGGCGGTCCAGATCGAGTCGGATGCCGGGGTCGAGTACGGCCCGGCCGGGCGCTTCGCGGGCTGGCGGCTTCCTGCGGCGGCGAGCGTGGTCTTGGCGCTGGGGACGGGCCTGATTTGGCAGCGCACTCAGGCGCTGCCCGAGATAGGGCCCCTCGGACAAGATCCTTTTGCGGTCGTCTGGCCGAGCGACGACGCCGACGTGGCCGGTGTGCCGATGTTGGCGGATCTCTCCGACGAGGACCTGGCACTCCTACTGGAGGAGATCGGAGGATGAACGGACGATCGCGGGCGATGACGCGGGCGATGAACAGGCCCTCGAGCCTTTTGCTGACGGCGAGCCTCTTGATGATGGGCACGCTGCTGGGCGGTGCCGAGGGGCTCGTCGCTCAGCGTCGAGGAGGTCAACAGCCCGGCGGCGGGCAGCGTGCAGAGATGGAGCGAAGAATACAAGCACGTTTTGACAATCTGGTGCGGGAAACACTCAGCCTCAGCGACGATCAGGTCCAGCAACTTCAGGCCGTGGTGGAGGATTTCCGCGGCCGGCGAGTGGATTTCTCACAAAGAGAGCGTACCACCCGCGCACGCGTCGGACGTTTAGGTCTGAGAGGCGGGGGAGCGGACCTCACCGAGCAGGAGGCTTCCGAGATCCTCGCGGAGATGCTCGAACTGAGCGGCGATGAAGCGACCCTCTTCCGAGAGGAGCAGGAGGCGTTCCTCCAAATCCTGAGCGCGCCGCAAGTCGTACGCTTTATCCTGATGCGCCAACAGTTCGGCGAGAGGATTCGAACCCTGCGTGGAGGCGGTGGCCCGGGCCGAGGGCCGCAGGGTGGACCGGGCCGGAGGCCGCAGGGTGGCCGGCGTCTAGGGCCGCCACTGCTCGGACGTTGACCCCGCAAGGCTGACCAAGGCTGACACCGGAACGTTGACGGGAACGGCGGGGTTCCTCTACTCTGATCTGCTGAAGTGTTTCGGTTAACTGCCCCCGTCGCTCGGATGTATGGCCCCGTGGAAATCCGCACCCTGTTCTTCGCGTCCTATAAAGAGCTCCTCGGTACGGGGGAGCTCCAGGTCGATCTTCCCGAGGGAGCGACGGTCTCGGATCTCGTTTCGGCACTCCGCTCCCGTGGTGGCGCTTTTACGGTCTTACCCACCGCGCCCGCCGTAGCCCTCAACATGACCTACACGGACCCTACGTCGTTGCTGAGCGATGGCGACGAGGTGGCGTTGATTCCGCCGGTTGCGGGGGGATGACGTGAACTCCGCCATCGTTCGGGAGCCCATCGATCCGGCTCACGTCCTGAGCTTGATCGGCGCCGACCAGGATGGGGCGAGCCTCCTCTTTCTGGGCGTAGTTCGAGATCACAATGACGGCCGTTCGGTGGGAGGCGTGCGATACGATACGTATGAGGAAATGGCTGCTCAGGTGCTCTCGGAAATCGTGGACGAGGCCACACGAGCGGCGGGCACGGATCGGGTCGCTGCGGTCCATCGGATCGGCGAGTTGGCGGTAGGCGACGTCAGCGTCGCGATCGCGGTGTCCAGTCCCCATCGGGCCGAGGCGTACGACGCATCGCGCTACATCATCGAGGAAATCAAGAAGCGCCTTCCAGTCTGGAAAAAAGAGCGCTACAGAGACGGTGCCGAAGAGTGGGTCGAGGGGCGGACGCCCGATGCGGCCCCGGCACCCCACCAGGCGCCCCAGGCGCCCCAGGCGGGCGCGCCTCAGGCGGACGCGCCTCAGGCGGACGCGCCCCAGGCGGACGGGTCATGATCGATCAGTTCGGGCGCCGCGTGGAGTACGTTCGTGTTTCCGTCACGGACAAGTGCAACTTGCGGTGCGTCTATTGCATGCCCCTCGACGGGCTGGACTGGCTCAAGCGTGAGAGTCTCCTCAGCTATGAGGAGATCGCGTCTGTTCTGCGCACGATGGCGGGGATGGGTCTCGAGAAAGTGCGCATTACGGGCGGCGAGCCCTTGGTCCGAAAGGATCTGCCACGCCTGGTGGGTATGGTGGCCGACATCCCTGGCATCGTTGACATCTCGCTGTCCACGAACGCGGTGCTGCTGGCCGATCAGGCCCAGGCGCTCCGCGATGCCGGGGTCAGCCGGGTCAACGTGTCGCTCGACTCACTCCAAGAGCAGCGTGTGGACGCCATCGCCCGGCGACCCGGCTCCTTCGGGCGCATCATGGAGGGGCTGGACGCGGCGGAAGCGGTCGGGTTCGATCCGATCAAGATCAACGTAGTCCTCATCGGCGGCCAGAACGATGACGAGATCGAGGACTTCGCGCGCATCACTCGGGATCGGCCGTGGCACGTTCGTTTTATCGAGCTCATGCCGACGGGATCCAACCTGGACTTGAGTGCCAACAGCTTCGTATCCTGCCAAGAGGCGCTCGCCAGGATCCGCCGCATGGGAAGCATCGAACCGGTTGACGGTCCTGCCGGAAACGGGCCCGCGACGTACTTCCGTTTTCCCGGGGCAGCCGGTACCGTGGGGGTGATCACTCCCATGAGCCATAACTATTGCGACCGTTGTAACCGAATGCGGCTGACCGCGGATGGCCAACTCCGCCCCTGCCTTTTCGGGTCCATCCAGACCAACCTTCGCGACCCGCTCCGGGCGGGCGCTGACCTCGTCCCGCTCATCGAAGAGACACTCCACATCAAGCCCGAGCGGCACTACCTGATCCAGGGAAGTGACGAGGGCTCCGGGGGGCTCGTGGCCCTCTCCCAGACGGGTGGTTGAGCGGTTGGGGCTTAGGTAGACTTCAAGAAATCTAGTAAAAGGTTCAGGAATCCGAACAAATCCAACCACTCGATAACACTCCAAGAAGGATCACATGAGCGCGAATAAAATTACGGTGGTGGGCGCGGGTCACGTCGGCGCGACCTGCGCACAGCGTCTGGCGGAGATGGAGCTTGCCCGAGAAATCGTCCTGATCGACATCGTCGAAGGCATCCCACAGGGTAAGGGGCTCGATCAATGGGAGAGTGCCCCCGTCTTGGGCTTCGACTCGCATGTAATCGGCGCAAACGACTACCAAGAGGCGGCGGATTCCGACCTTTTCATTGTCACCGCCGGGATCGCGCGGAAGCCGGGGATGAGCAGGGACGACCTTCTCAAGACGAACGCCGGAATCGTGGAATCGGTCTCGAGGGAGATCGCCCGAGTGGCCCCGGACTCGATCATCATCATGGTGTCCAATCCCTTGGACGTGATGGCGTACGTGGCGATGCAGAGCAGCGGCTTCCCCCGGGAGCGGGTGATCGGCATGGCCGGCATCCTCGATACGGCGCGATACCGTTCGTTTATCTCTCTGGAGCTCGACGTCAGCGTCGAGGACATCCAGGCTCTGGTTCTCGGCGGCCACGGTGATACGATGGTCCCGCTGGTCTCCTACACGACGATCTCGGGCATCCCGCTCACTCAGTTCCTCGGGAACGAGCGTATCGAAGCACTGCTCGAGCGCACGCGAAAGGGTGGTGCGGAGATCGTCGGCCACTTGAAGACCGGGAGCGCCTACTATGCGCCCTCGGCGGCGGCGGCCCAGATGGCCGAGGCCATCGTCAAGGACAAGCGCCGCATTCTACCATGTGCCGCCTACCTGGAGGGCGAGTACGGGCATGAGGGAATCTTCCTGGGTGTGCCGTGTCAACTCGGCGAAGGCGGGCTCCAGAGGATCATCGAGGTGGAGCTCACGGAGAGCGAAGCCGAAGCGCTGGCGAACAGCGCCGGAGCCGTGAAGGAAACGATCGGTGCTCTCTGATCCAGGTCTCTTGTTCGCCTCGAGGAACCGAAGACCTGACGCTGTGTGTGCGGAAGATACGCATGACGACCATTTGCCCAGACGGGAGTTCGTATGATCATGAGAAGTATGGGAACAAGGTTAAGCGTGGTTGCGGCGGTGACCCTGGCGCTCGTGGCTTGCGGCGACACCGTCGCCACGGTCGATATGGAGGGCCCCGTGTTCGGCCCCGATCCCGCAGACGTGGAGTTTGCGGCCTCGCTGGGGATCGATCTCGCCAGCATGATGGAGACCACCACCGGGTTGTTCTATCGAGATGACATCGAGGGCGCCGGGGAGCCCGCCGCGCTCGGAGACGACGTTACGCTGACCTACACGGGATGGCTGGTGGACGGCGAGGAATTCGACAGCGGTGGGTTCATCGCCACGCTCGGTGCGACGAGTTTGATTGCCGGTTTCACAGAGGGCCTCGTCGGTATGCAAGCCGGAGGAACGAGAACGATCGTAATCCCGGCCAATCTGGCGTATAGATCGTCGCCAAACGGGCCTATCCCAGGGAATGCGGTCCTCGTATTCGAGCTCATGGTCACCGCCGTCGTCAAGCCTTAACGTCAACGAGACGTCTCCCGACGCACGGGGGGCTTACGGGCTTACCCCGGCGACTCCCGGAGCTCCCCCGGATCCCCTTACGGACCCCCCGGGGGGTCCTGTCGTCGAAGCCCATAAGCTCGCGACACTCGCCCGGTTCTTACCCCTGCCGAGCGCTGAACAGCATTCATATCACTCTATGCACTATCCGGCACAAGTGGGTGTTGACCTCATTCCTTGACTAGTTTACACTGTTAACATGGCTACACAAAGAGATCGAATCCTGAATGCCGCGTGTGACCTTCTCGTCAACGGCGGACTCGACGCATTGTCGATGCGAAAGCTCGCAAGGCAGCTTGGGGTCACGGCGCCTGCGCTCTACCGGCACTATGAGAGCAAGGAGGCGGTGCTCGTCGACGTGGTGGGCGAGGCCTTCAAGGTCTTTGCCCAGTACCTGTACCGCGCGCTGGACGGGCGCACCCCCGTCGAGCGGTTCAGCTTGACGGGACGGTCTTACCTGGCCTTCGCCCTCGAGCACCCGCGGTACTACGCGTTGTTGCACGCGGCCCACGAGATCATGGGGCACGCCGCGCTTCCGCATGAGGCGACGGATCATGCTTGCGCGGTGGGCCAGTTCATGGTGGATCGGGTCCGGGAAGGCATGGAATGCGGAATGCTGAAACCGGGACCGCCGGAGACGGTGGCCCGCACGATCTGGGCTCACTCACACGGATTGGTGTCGATCTATCACCGCGGTCTGTTCCGGATCGACGAAGCGCAGTTTCGCCAGCTCTTTCTGGAGTCGAGCTGGCGCCTCATGGAAGGCCTGGCGGAGCCCGAGTTCGCCGAGACCATGGGTGAGAGGGTGCGGGCCTCCGTCGAGGCAGAAGGGCGGGCTCGAGTAGCGGAGTCGGAGGCGGAAACACCAACCGCCGAGGCAGAAGGGCGGGCTCGAGCAGCGAAATCGGAGGCGGAAGCACCAACCGCCGAGGCCAGAAGTTGATGAGTAACCGAGGCCAGAAGTTGATGGGCAGCCGAAGCCGGGAGTCGATGGACAGAGGAACGACGGGACAAGAGGGGATGACGATGCACATATATGACTGGGTAGCGTTGACGCTGGTGGCTCTGGCGGGAGGAGGAGGTGTCGCGGCGCAAGAGGTCTTCACGCTCGAGGGGGCCGTACAGATGGCCCTGGAGCAGAATGAGGACCTTCACGGCGCCCGCTACGGTCTCGTGGTGGCTCAAGAGCAGATGGCCGAAGCCCGCAGTGACCTCTTTCCGAAGATCGACCTGAACGCCTCGTACGCACGCAACCTGATGGTGGCGGAGAACTTCCTTCCCGCGTTCATTTTCGATCCCACGGCCGATCCGGATGACCTGATCCCGGTTCGTTTCGGAGCGGACAACGTCTGGACGACCAACGTCACGTTGGAGCAGGCCCTGTTCAAGCCGTCGGCGTTCGTCGCGCTCGGCGCGGCCGGGCGCTTTGAAAACTTCGAGCAGGAAGCCTTGCGGGGCCGCACACAAGGGATCGTCACACAGGTGCGGGTGCTCTATTACGGCCTCCTGCTGGCGCAGGAGCAGGCTCGCTTGGTGGAAAACTCCGTTCAACGGGTGCGGAAGTCCCTCCACGACACCCGAGCGCTCAACAAGGCCGGCCTCGCGGCGGACTACGATGTGCTGCGCCTCGAGGTAGAGTTGGGCAACCTCGAACCCAATCTGTTCCGGGCCCGGAACTCCGTGACGCAGGCTCGGCGCGAACTCGGCATCGAGCTGGCACTGGACGATCTCGAAGGCTTTCGCGTCGCGGGCTCTCTCGCGGCGCTCGATCTCGATGATTTCGAGGCCAACTCGCCCGAGAATCGTGAAATCTTGGGATTCTCGAACTTGGCCACGGAGCCGTTGACCGAGGACATCGTACGTGCGGCCCGAGAGGGCCGGTCGGATCTTCGGCAATTCTTTTTTTCGGAGCAGCTCCGGCAGTCGGAGTTGAGCTTGGAGCAGGCGCAGTACCTGCCCGAGATCGTGCTCTTCGGGTCCTACGGAGTTTTGGCTCAGCAAAACGGGAACCCTGCGTTCTTCGGGGAGTCCAACCAACGAACGTATTCGAGTCAGGCCGGCATTCGGGTCACCTGGCCGATTTTCAGCGGTCTTTCGAGAGATGCCCGCATCGATCAGAGGCGGGCATCCCTACGCCAAGCCGAGAGCGTGAGCCGGGTCGCCCGGGCCCGGGCCGACAGTGAAGTGGAGACCATTTGGGATCAGATGGTGGAGGCCAGGGCGCGTGCCGATGCTCAACGAGGGGCGGTCCGGCAGGCGACCCGCGGTTTCGAGATCGCGAGCGCGCAATACCAAGAGGGTCTGGGGAGTCAGTTGGAGCTCACCGATGCCGAAGTGGCCCTTCGGCAGAGTGAGTTCAACTACGCGCAGGCTGCATACGACTTTTTGGTGGCACAGGCCAATCTCGATCTGGCGGTGGGCTCCGTGCCCATGGTGGATTCGGGACCGCTGGCCGGCCGCCTTGAGTGATAGATAAAGGAAGAAGATCATGACGATTCACGCTCGGTTGAAGACAAGCTTGCTGACCCTCCTGGTGGGTGCTCTGGCCTGCGGAGGAGACGCCGAGGCGGGTGGGGCCAGCGAAGCAGGGGTGCTCGTCGAGGGGGCCTCACGGGTCATCAACGTCGAGATCTCGACCGTGAAGATCCGCGAATTCGTGGAGCGCATCAGTCTGACCGGCACAGTCGTGGCCGGTCAGGACGTCACGCTTTCCGCCCAAGAGTCCGGTGTCATCCGCCGTGTCGTCGTCGAGAAGGGGGCTACGGTCTCCGTGGGCGAGCCGCTGCTGGAGGTGGATGATGCTGTGCTTCGCAGTCAGGTGGAAGAAGCCACGGCGCAGGCCTCCCTGGCGAGCGAAACCTGGGAGCGACGCAAACGTTTGTACGAAGAGGACCAGGTGGGCTCGGAACTGGCCTATCTAGAGGCCAAGTACACTGCTGAACAGGCGTCGGCCCGTCTGGCAACGCTTCAGACACGCCTCGGACGCACGGTGATCCGTGCTCCGATCGACGGTGTCTTGGAGGACCGTTTGGTCGAAGTCGGGGCCATGGTGAACGTCGGGACGAACGTGGCGCGAATCGTCTCGCTCGATCCGGTCAAGGTCGTGGCGGGTGTGCCGGAGCGGTACGCGAGGGACGTGATCGTCGGGGCGTCGG
Source organism: Longimicrobiales bacterium (assembly GCA_965248195.1). Lineage (GTDB taxonomy): Bacteria > Gemmatimonadota > Gemmatimonadetes > Longimicrobiales > Gaopeijiaceae > UBA822. The sequence continues at coordinate 1,395,448 of CBDFIQ010000002.1, forward strand.
CCACGACGGTCTTCGACGTCCTGGACTTATCCTCTGAGGGTACGATCAGCTACGTCGGCGCAACGGTGAACGCCCGTAATCGTACGTTTTTGATCGAACTCGTGATGCCGAATCCCGATGGCCTCATCAAGCCGCAGATGGTGGCTAACGTGGGTTTGGTCCGGCAGACGGTCGAGGATGCGATCGTCATCCCTCAGGAGGCGCTCGTGAGGGTCGAAGACGGATACGTCGTCTTCGTGGTCGAGGGGGACGGGGATGACGCTGTCGTTCTGTCACGAGCCGTCGAACTCGGCGCCAGCCAGCGGAACGAGGTCGTAATCGAGGCCGGTCTGCGTGCTGGAGAGCGACTCATCGTGGTCGGCCAGCAGCAGGTGACGGCCGGTGACCGGATCAACGTTGTCGGGATGAGGTGAGGGGAAAATGATCAAACCTTCGGATGGAACCCCGGATTCGAACGGGAACTCCCCCAGCGGAGCGCCCGAATCCGATGGCCACGTTCCTGCCGAGTCCGGTCGCGATCCCGGATTTCTAGCGCGCTTCAAGGAATTCCGCCCGACCAGCTTGGCGGTCGACCACCAGACCAGCGTGCTCGTCCTCTTCGCGTTCATCGCGGTGGTGGGTCTGTCCGCGTACCGAGTGATCCCCCGGGAGTCCTTCCCGGAGATCGAAATTCCGATGATCGCCGTGAACACGATCTATCCGGGCGTGACACCGGCCGACATCGAAAGTCTGGTCACCCGTCCCCTGGAGGACGAGCTCTCGACCATCTCCGACATCAAGGAACTGACGTCGACTTCGGTCGAAGGCTACTCGAGCATCGTCGCCGAGTTCGAGGCGACGGTGGACCTCGAAGGAGCTCTCCAGAAAGTGCGGGAGAAGGTCGACTTGGCAAAGGCCGACTTACCGGCGGACGCTGAGGACCCCTCGATAATCGAGTTCGATTTCTCCGAAATTCCCATCATGCAGGTGAACCTCTCGGGGCAGTACGGTCTCGTACGGCTCAAGGAGCTGGGGGAGGAGATACAGGACCGGGTCGAGCAGATCCCGGGGGTGTTGAGAGTGGACGTCCGGGGAGGGCTGGAGCGGGAAGTCAGGGTGGACGTCCACCTCGACCGATTACAGTTCTACGGCCTCGAGATCCAGGATCTGATCGACGCGATTCGTGACGAGAACGTCAACATCCCGGGGGGATCGATCGACGTAGGGCCGCTACAGTATCTGGTGCGCGTCGCTGGCGAGTTCGACGATCCGATGATCATCCAGGACCTCGTTGTCGCCACCGAGGACGGCCGTCCGATCTACGTTCGGGACATCGCGGACGTGGAGTTCGGCTTTGAGGATCGAACCAGCTACGCCCGCCTCGACAATGATCCGGTCGTCACACTCGACGTGCTGAAGCGCTCCGGCGAAAACATCATCGAGACCGCCGAGCTGGTGAAGGCCGCAATCCGGGAGATGGAGCCACTTCTGCCGCCCACGACAGTGGTGAAGATCACGTCGGACCAGTCGGTTATGATCGACACCATGGTGAGCAGCCTCGAGAACAACATCATCTCGGGGCTCATCCTGATCGTCGGAGTGCTTCTCTTCTTCCTGGGTGCTGGGAATGCTGTGTTCGTGGCTATTTCGGTTCCCACGTCCATGCTGCTTTCCTTCGCGATCTTGCAGCTCCTCGGGATCACCTTGAACATGGTCGTACTCTTCTCGCTGATCCTCGCCCTGGGGATGCTCGTCGACAACGCGATCGTCGTGGTCGAAAACATTTACCGGTACGTAGAGGAGGGCTGGGACCGGCGCACTGCCGCGAAGAAGGCCACTGGCGAAGTAGCCATGCCCGTGATCGTCGCCACCGCAACCACGCTCGCTGCCTTCGCTCCGCTTCTCTTCTGGCCCGGCCAGGTCGGCGAGTTCATGCAGTACATGCCATCGACGCTCATCGTCACACTTTCCAGCTCGCTGTTCGTGGCGCTCGTGATCATTCCCACGCTGTGCGCCCTGTTCCTCCGGCTCGAGGATGATCCGGCGCCCCCGCTGAGGCCCGCCGCTCGCTGGACCATGATTGGCGTGACGGTGTTGGCAGGGATCGCGATCGGGATAAGGAATCCGCTCATGGTGGTGCTCCTCGCCGGGACGGTGGCTGCGCTGTATGGGCTGCACGACTTCCTCCTGCGAGGCATGGCGGCCCGTTTCCAGGCGGTTCGTCTTCCCCAAATTCTGACGGTGTACGAACGGGCACTCCATTGGGCTTTGGCTCACAGGGGCTATTTACTCGTCGGCTCCTTCTTGGGTCTCGTCGGGACGGCTGGTCTCTTCTACCGGTTCAACGCCGGCGTCGAGTTCTTCGCCGAGGACATGCCGCCCAACCAGATCCTCGTCGACATGGAGTTGCCGGTCGGCAGCAGCCCGGAAGCGACGGACGGGATCGCACGCCGGCTCGAAGAGGACGTCCAGGCATTTTCCGGCATGTCGGACGCGGAGTCCGTGGTCGCGACGATAGGTGGCTCGGGGGGGGCCGGAAACCCGATGATGGGGGGCGCTTCGGGTCCCAACGCCGGGCGGCTGACCGTCAGTATGATCGAGTTCGGTAAGCGAGAGCTGGATTCCCAAGATCTCCTGACTCTGATGCAGGCAGGGCTCGGCCGGGACATCGCCGGAGCGGACATCAGGGTAGACCAGGTTGCGGACGGACCCGCCCAGGGTAGTCCGGTGAACATCGAGCTCGTGGGAGAAGACCCTGCGACGCTGCAGGCGTTGTCCGACCGCGTGCTCGCAATTCTGGAGAGCAACCCCGTCTACGGGAAGCTCGTGGGGTTGGAGAGCGACCTCGACGCTGCCCGGCCCGAGTTATCGGTTTCGGTAGACCGGGAGACCGCCGCGCTCTACGGGCTCTCCAGCCGAGACGTCGGGATGGCGATCCGTGGTGCCATTCAGGGGATCGAGGCGGCGAAGTACCGGACGGGAAACGATGAGTACGACATCGTTGTGCGCCTCGCTGAGGAGTACCGCGGGGATCTGGAGAGCCTTCGAAACCTGACCGTAATGAACGAAGGCACCCAGATCCCCCTTCTTTCGGTGGCGAAGTGGGAGGTCGGGGAAGGGTACGGCAGTATCCGCCGCAAGGACCAGCGGCGCATGGCCACGATCAGTTCGGATGTGCGGACAGGTCTCAACAACAATCGCGTTCTGATGGAGGTCCAGGATGTACTGGCGGATTTCACCACGAACGAACTGCCGGTCGGCTATCAACTGCAGTACACGGGGCAGTCCGAAGAGCAGGCGGAAGCCCAGGGGTTCCTTCAGGCCGCGTTCCTCGGAGCGATCATGCTGATCGGACTCATCTTGGTGAGTCAGTTCAACTCGGTGGTCACACCCGTGATCATCCTTACGTCGGTTTTTATGTCCACCGCCGGGGTGTTTCTCGGCCTCCTCGTGTTCCGGATGCCCTTCGGCATCATCATGACGGGGGTGGGCATCATCTCGCTTGCGGGAATCGTCGTGAACAACGCCATCGTGCTGCTCGACTACGTCGGCATTCTGAGGACCCGAGATGGACTGGGGCGCCTAGAGGCCCTGGTGCGTGGCGGAACGGTACGCTTCCGGCCGGTGATCCTCACGGCGGTCACGACCGCACTGGGTCTGATCCCGCTCGCCATCGGATTGAACTTCGACTTCTTCGGCCTCTACGCGCGACTCGAACCCGAGTTTTACTGGGGAGGGGAACAGGCCGCCATGTGGGGTCCGATGGCCATCGCGGTGATCATCGGGATTCTGTTCGCGACCTTCCTCACGCTCATCCTGGTGCCCGTGCTTTACTCCGTCGTCGATGACGCGTCGGACTTCTTCAAGCGGAACTTCACGCAGGGCGGGGTGGCCCTGGCAGAAGATTCGGGTTCTGGGGTGACATGGGGTGAGACGTGGAGCCCGAAGTCCGGTGGTACCGGCGAGCCGGGCCCGGCTGACCCAGGTGTCGAACCGACCGAAGGTGCTCCCACGGCACCGGATGCGCTGACCGATCCCATCTCCGTCCCGCACCCCGAGTAAGAGACGCCCCTTTGCACCGGAACCTCCTCGGCGAAAGGGGCCACGGTGCACTGGCCGTGGCGGCCCTGTGCCTCGGTGTAACACTTTCGGTGGCGCCCGGCGCCACACAGGGACAACAGTCCGAGTCCGTTTCCGACGCCCTTCGGGTCTTCTTCGACTGCTCCGGCCGCGACTGCAACTCCACTTACTACCGTACGGAGATCCCTTGGGTGAACTGGGTCCGGGATCGGACCCTCGCGCAGGTGCACCTCATCATGACCAGCGAGCAGAACGCCAGCGGAGGGCGCGAATACAGCTTCGATTTCCTTGGCCAGGAGGCGTTGGAGGGCGAGGACGACCTCCTGAACTACATGTCGCTCGGAACCGATACGCGTGAGGAGAGCCTCCGCGGCATCTCGCAGGTGCTCGCCATAGGACTCGCCCGCTACTCGGTGCTCGCCGGCGCGGGCGAAGGGCTCGAGGTCCGTAGATCGGGGGAGACGAGGGGGCTCACGGATCGGCTCGTGACCGGCGACCAAGTAGATGATCCATGGAATTTTTGGGTCTTCCGCATCGGCGTGAACGGGAACTACGATGAGGAGTCCTCGGAAAACGAGCGCCGTCTTCGCGGCAACTTCTCTGCCAACCGTACCACTACCACATGGCGGATCAATCTACGCGGCAACGGGAGCCATTCCCGAGAGGAGTTGGACCTCGACGACAGTACGACCGTCATCGCCACGCGTACGAACTGGAACGTGAATCAGGACATCGTCTACACGCTTGCGGATCATTGGTCCACCGCGTTCACGGCCGGGGCCAGCGCCTCCACCCGTTCCAACCAGGACCTCGGGGTCTCGGTTCGACAGGGGATCGAGTTCAGTATATGGCCATATGAAGAGGCGCCACGCCGGTCTCTGACGGCGGTGTATCGCGTCGGAATCCAGTACTTCGATTGGGAGAAGACGACCGAGCTCGGCAAGAACGAAGAGACGCGGCCCGAGCATAGGCTTCAACTGGAGCTCTTTCAGCGCCAGCCCTGGGGCGACTCACGCGTGAGTCTCCGAGTGTCGTCGTTCCTCGACGATTTTTCCCAGAATAGCGTCGAGTTCAACGGGAATTTGAGTGTACGCCTCTTTCGTGGGCTTCGCTTCAACATCGGCGGTGGTTTGGAGCGCATTCGAGACCAGATATTCTTGGCGGCCGGGGGGCTGACCGAGGAGGAGATCCTGCTCCGCCAACGAGAGCGCGCCAGCGAATATCAGTTCGACATCCGGTTGGGCCTCAGCTATCAATTCGGCTCCATCTTCAACAACGTGGTGAACAACAGGTTCCGCTGATTCGTGTGAGGTTTCTCTCCTGGAGGCACTTGTCTTGAAGACCATTGGTCGGTGGACCATGATCGGCGCCGCGGTCGGTGGAGGCCTGTTCCTATCCCTGAGTGTGTATCGGTCCATAACGAGCGGCGGACCCTCTTGGAGTCATCTCAATCCCATCGGGGTGATGACCGTAATCGGTGTCACGGTCGGGGCGTTGGTCGGCCCTCTCATCGGCGCCATCGTCGCTCGGCGACGAGGCCATTGACGGCCTCTCCATCGGAAAACGAAGCGCGCCTGCGGGCCGTAAACCAACGCGTCGTGGCATGCATCAGGTGTCCGCGTCTGGTGGAGTGGCGCTCGAGGGTGGCTCGGGAAAAGCGGGCCGCGTACGCCTCGGAAGCCTATTGGGGACGTCCCGTCCCGTCATTCGGGGACCCCGACGCGGAGCTTCTGATCGTGGGTCTCGCTCCGGGCGCGCACGGAGCCAATCGGACGGGCCGCATGTTCACCGGGGATCGCTCCGGGGACTGGTTGTATCGAGCTCTGCACCGGGCAGGATTTGCCAACCAGCCCGACGGGCGCACAGCCGACGACGGGTTATGTCTGACGCGAGCCTACATCACGGCCGCCGTCCGATGTGCACCGCCTGCGAACCGCCCGACCGCCGCCGAGCGGGACCACTGCAGGCCGTACCTCGAAGAGGAGCTGGAGATCTTTCGGTCCGTGCGCGTGGTCGTGGCGCTCGGGAGGTTCGCATTCGATCAGGTGCTGCGAATCCTCCAGAGCAGCGATGAGGGCGTCCCCCAGGCCCGGCCCAAGTTCTCGCACGGCGTCGAGGTGGGCCTCGGAAGCAGAACGGTGCTCGGCTGCTACCATCCGAGCCAGCAGAATACGTTCACCGGCCGGCTCACCGAGTCGATGTTCGATTCCGTGTGGGAGAGGGCAAAGCACCTTATCACATCCTAGAAAGGTGATCGGAAAGGGGGGCGGGTAGGATCGTGACGGGTAGGCGCCGAAAGTGCCGCTCTCGAACATCATCGGGAGTCAACAGCTCGTCGATGATGCGGGCTAATTCCTCTTCGCGTTTCCACATGAACTCGATGGCCTGAAGCTCCAACTCCATCATGCGGCGTTCGACGCTGTCGTTCACGGCGATCTCGAGGGCGATGGAATGGGTTTTACCCATGCCCCACAGCGACTTGCGTTCTTTTGTCACCAGGGCCTCGAAAGCCTCGGAGGACCCGGCGGATTCGATCACGCGGGAGGCGTCCCGGATCGTACCCTCGGTCGCGCCTGTGATGTGTTGGTAGGCCAGGATCCGTCGAAGAACGTTTTGCGCCTCCGGGCCTCCGATCTCGTAGACCTTCTTCGGTGTCCATGGGTCACAACGAGGACAGGGCACCTCGACCACCGTGCGGCCGGTCTCCGGCTCGATTCGAGGGAAAACCCACCATGAGAGGTCATACCGCAGGGCCTTGAGCGAGCTGTTGCAGTACGGACAATCGACGGAGCCATGCCACGCGGCCCATCCGAACCTACGCCATCGAAGAATGTCCGCCGTCGGTGCGTCATCCCAAACGATGCTGAGATCGTCATCGCCGAGCCCGAAGGCGTCGGACAAGTAAGCCACGGCGCCGAACGTATAAGCGGTCAGACGAGATCGTGCGCTGTGAAACCGCGATCGCCGCCGGTCCAGCTCGCGGCCATAGCGCCACCACGCTCTCTCCGCGAGTCGAGCCCTACCCACCCGGATCAGGAAGAGCTCCCCCGCGGATAGGAGCGCGATGTTGTCTGTTTCGGCCACGAGCCGGGATCGGTCACGCACCATCCGTTCCAACTCATGGAGCGCCTCCCAGCGCTCTTCCATGGCGCAGAGATTCCAGCGGCCGCACCGCTCACAGACTGCCCACAACCGTCCCTCTTCGGGATCGAAGGCCAGGCGGCGGCCTGGAGGAAGGCGCCCGAAGACGCCGTTCTCCCGAAATCTCGTGTGGCAGAAGATGCACCGAGTGAACAAAGTACCTCCCAACCTTGCGGACCCGACCAGCGGTCCACGCATCCCCCATCGTCGGTGTCGCATCCCAGAAATGTCTCGGTCATTGCAGACACCGGGCGGGGTCCATCGGTTCCGAAGGGGGAGGGGCGGTGCCTGCGCTGTACGGTTTTGATTTCTCTGGCGCGGGTGCTGGGGATGGATGATCATTGTAAATGGCGAATCAAGTACCCGATGACGCTCGGGCCGGGTCTCCCGTGGCCAAAGCGGTCGAGCGCATGGCGGCGGCCAGGATCGCGGTGGGCCTCCCTCCGCTGGCGGTTCTCGGGCTATACGGCCTGGTGCAGTCCCTCCGCAACGGATTCCGGCCCTCCGAGCCAATGGTGTTCTTGATTGGCGCCGTGGTCTCGATGGTGGCGATGGTCGCCTACGGGTTGCAGGCGGTCTCGAGAGTTCTGGAGAAACCAAGCCGTTGGAGCGGTCTGGTCTTCGCGGGTAGCTTCTTGCCCATCCTCTTCGCCGGGTACGTGATCGTGACCCGGCTCTTTTTTCTCTTCCGGCTCGGCGGCGCAGCCGGTCTCGGGCCGGTGGTAGGCAACCTCGGCCTCTTGGCGCTCGCGGCCCTGTGCATGCGGGCGCAGTGGAAGCTGATCGAGGTGCATCTGCTTGCGAGGGAGATGGCCGGGGTGGAACGGGCGGGCCTGGAGCGTGGCGCCCCTTGATCGCAGGCAGGGGCGGTAGGGTGCGGCGGGGCGCTGACGTCGAGGACTCCAGGGTCGAAGGCCCTTCCGACGCGGCCGGGCGGGTCACTGCCAGGCTTGCCGCCTCCCTCGAACGCTGGCCCCCACGAACTGCAGCGGGGTTTTCGATCGGCCTGGTCGTCGCGGTCGGCGCGGCCGAGATCTCGTCGGGGTTCGAGCCCTCGTTGTTTTCGCTATATGTCATACCGGTCGCACTCGCGGCGTGGGCGGTCAGGCCCCGCACCGCGTATGCTCTGGCCGCCGTTGCGGTAACACTTCCGATACCCTTTTCTGCGCTTGCCGGCGAGCCAATCGGTGGGGCCGTCATCTGGAGCGTTTCTTCGAACTTCGCCCTTCTCGCGATCCTCGTGGTGCTGCTCACTACGCTGAAGCGTCGGCTATCCGACGAGGCGGCCTTCGTGGCGACGGATACGCTGACCGGGCTCCTGAGTCGCGGGTCATTCATCGAACATCTGGACGCCGAGTTGGCCCGGGCAGCGCGGTACGGGCGGGCGTTCACGCTCGCCTACGTGGATCTCGACAATTTCAAGGCGGTCAACGACCTGGAGGGACACGACGCGGGCGACGAGCTCCTTCGCCGGGTGGCGGACGCACTCCGGGCCAGCACGCGACAGACGGACGTGCTCGGGCGCCTGGGAGGAGACGAATTTGCGGCGGTCCTGCCGGAGATCACGGGCGGAGCCACCGGATCGGTGCTGGAGAATCTGCATAAGCAACTCACCCGGGCGATGGCGAAAGGTGGGTGGCCGGTGACGTTCAGCATCGGCGCCGTGACGTTCGAGGCGCCGGTCGACACGAGCCGAGAGGCGCTCCAGGTAGCGGACGCAGCGATGTACCGGGTCAAGCGCTCCGGGAAGGATGGGATCCACCATGTGGTGTGGGACGGCGATGGCTCGGGTTTCTTCGCAGGGCCGCGGTTGCTACAATAACCGGCTGCCGTGGTCCCGTCCGTCCGGCGGCATTCCGTGACCATTTCGACCGTGGAGCGTTCCCGATGCGTTTGACTGGCGCTGATATCGTTGCTGGCCTGCTACTCCTGGTGGGGACGCTCGCGGCGAAGCCTGTCGCCGGCCAGGGCATCACCGTCGAGGAGTACGAGCCGCGTAATACGCTCGTCGTTTCCGAGCACGTCGTAACGAGCGCCCGCTTTCCTTTCGTGGACATTCACGGACACCAGAACGGTTCCCGCATGTCGTCCGACGACGTCGACCGGCTGATCGGCGAGATGGACGAGCTCAACATGGCGGTCATGGTGAACCTCTCGGGTGGAACTGGGGCGAACCTCGTCACGGGGCTCGAAAACATGACCCGCGACCACCCCGGACGCTTCGTCTTCTTTGCCAACGTCAACTTTCGAGGTGTGGGCGAGCCCGGCTGGGGTGAGCGGGCTGCGGCCCGGCTGGAAGCGGATGTCGCGGCCGGGGCTGCCGGTCTGAAGATCTTCAAGAGCTTGGGTTTGAGCGCGCTCGACACCGATGGAAATCGGATCCCCGTGGACGATCCGCGGCTCGACCCCGTGTGGGCGAAAGCCGGTGAACTGGGGATCCCCGTGTTGATCCACTCAGCCGACCCCGCGGAATTTTGGCAGCCCTACGACCGCTTCAATGAGCGCTGGCTCGAGTTGACGCTTCGACCACGGCGGTTGCAGCCTCCGGGTAGGAGCGCCCCCTTCGAGCAAATCATCGGGGAGCAGCACAACCTCTTCCGGAGGCATCGCAACACGAAGTTCATCTCGGCTCATCTCGGATGGCTGGGCCACGACCTGACTCGGCTCGGGAGCCTTCTGGACGAGTTGCCCAACATGTACGTGGGCCTTGGCGCGGTCGTCTACGAGCTGGGAAGACAACCCCGGTCCGCGAAGCAGTGGCTCACCGAATACCAGGACCGAGTCTTGATGGGCAAGGACTCTTACGACCAGGAGGAATTCCACACGTACTTCCGTGTCTTCGAAACTGCAGACGACTACTTCGATTACTACCGGAGGTACCACGCATTCTGGCAGATGTATGGATTGGACCTCCCGGACGAGGTGCTCCGCAAGATCTATTACGAGAATGCCCTCGACCTGGTGCCCAGCATCGATCGGTCGCTCTTCCCCAATTGAGGCAGGTATCCATGGCACAGGAGCGGATGTGAGCCGTGATCGGATCATGACCACGGTCGTGGCGCGTTTCCACTATCGCCACGAAGGGGAGATGGCTCACGGGTACCTGGAGAGCGCGGGCGTGGATTCGGCCTTGCTGATCGACGATGCGGGAGGTATGGACGTAGGCTTGGCGTTCGTGAACCCTGCGCGGCTCGTCGTTCGGGACGACGACGAGGAGCGCGCCCGGAGCGTGCTGGTGGACGCGGGGATGCTGGACCCATGACAGCCGCCGAGCTCTTCGTCCGATGCCTCGAAAACGAGGATGTAGACTACGTCTTCGGCATCCCGGGCGAGGAAAACATCGATGTGATGGACGTCCTGCTCGACAGCACGATCCGTTTCATCACCACGCGCCACGAGCAGGGCGCGGCCTTCATGGCTGACGTGTACGGGCGGTTGACGGGTAGGGCGGGCGTTTGCCTGTCGACGCTCGGTCCCGGCGCCACGAATCTGGTGACGGGGGTGGCGGACGCGAATATGGACCGGGCACCCGTCGTGGCCATCGCGGGCCAGGCGGCCACCACCCGGATGCACAAGGAGAGCCACCAGCACCTCGATCTGGTCAGCCTCTTCGCTCCGATTTCCAAGTACAGCACGCAGATCCGGGAACCGGAAATCATCCCGGAGGTAGTTCGCAAGGCCTTCAAGCAGGCGCTGACAGAAAAGCCCGGCGTCAGCTTCATCGACTTTCCCGAAAACATCGCCGGCGCCGATGTCGAGGGGAAGGAGCCGCTCCGAGTGCAGGCCGCCGCGACCCCGGAGCCCCCCCGAGCCAAGGTCGAGCAGGCCGCCGAGATCATCTCGAGCGCCAGGCACCCGATCATCATGGCGGGGAACGGGATCATCCGCTCCCGTGCTACCGAGCAACTGCAGGCGTTCGCCGAGAATCTTCAGATTCCGGTGGCGACCACCTTCATGGCCAAGGGCGCGATACCCTTCTCGCACCCCTTGAGCCTCGGCACAGTGGGCCTCCAAGCGCACGACTATGTCGACTGCGGATTCGACCGGGCCGATGTGATCATTTGTGTAGGCTACGACATGATCGAGTACCATCCTTACCTGTGGCACCCCGAAAAGCACGCCCAGCTCCTACACATCGATGAGACACCCGCCGAAGTGGATGAGCACTACATTCTGGCGGCCGGCGTCATTGGCGACGTCGGTGAGTCGCTACAGCGGATCGCTGAACTGGCGCGGCCTCAGCACGAGCCGAACCTCGGAACGCTTCGGGATTTCGTTCTCCGAGAGCACTCCGAGCACGCGGAGAACCCGGCGTTTCCCATGGTGCCCCAGCGTATTCTCTGGGACCTTCGCCAGGTGCTCGAGCCGGAGGACATTGTCATAAGCGACGTGGGTGCTCACAAAATGTGGACCGCCCGGCTTTATGAGGCCGAGCGCCCCAACACCTGCATCATTTCGAACGGCTTCGCCAGCATGGGGATCGGCGTGCCGGGTGCTATCGCGGCGAAGCTGGCTCGTCCGGAGTGTACGGCCGTAACCGTAACCGGCGATGCAGGATTCCTGATGAACTGTCAGGAGATCGAGACCGCGCTGCGTATCGGGACCCCGATCATCATTCTCATCTGGACCGACAACGAGTATGGCCTGATTCATTGGCATCAGCTGCGTCACTTCGGACGACCCAGCCACATCGGGTTCAACAATCCCGACTTCGTGAAGTTTGCGGAGAGCTTCGGGGCCAAAGGTTATAGGGTGGAAGCCGCCGACGAGTTGGTGCCCACCCTGAAGAAGGCGATCGCCGACGACACGGTCGTGATCATCGACTGTCCGGTCGACTACTCGGAAAACATGAAACTTACGGAGAAGCTGGGGAGCCTGGTTTGTCCTATATGACCGCTAACGATCATTTCCGTCGGTGGCAGGGAGTCCCGCCGAGCGCGCCGCCTCGGAGAAGCGGCGGATGATGGAGGCGACGGGCTCCACGGTCCGAATTCCCGACACGCTCTTGCCGGCCTGCCAGTAGTCTCCTCGCACGCTGGTCGCGTGAAGAGACCGGCGAAGTTGCCAAAACGACTTCAGCGCGTAAATCGTGCGCATCCAGTGTTTGGTGCGCCGCCCCCGCAGCATCCAGCGGGCCAGGGGCCCGGCCCGCAGGCCCAGTCTCCGGATTGAGGGAGTGTTGATCACCGCTACCGGCACGCCTGTGAGACGCTCGCTGTGCACGATGTCCTCTTCTTCAGCGTCCACGATGGTCTGCTTGTATTGGGCACTGGCGGTGCATTCGTCCGTCGCGATGAAGCGTGTACCCATCTGCACGCCGGCGTATCCCATTCTCAGGGCCGCCACGAAGTCCTCCTCCCTCCCGACGCCACCCGCGCACACGACGGGTAGCCCGAGGTCGCCGACGTCGTCCAGGAGAGCCCGGACATCGAGAGGGCCTGGATGTCCACCGGCCCGGCTGTTTACGGCGATGAGACCATGGACTCCACAGTCGACCCCTTTTTGCGCCCACTTACGCTCGGTCACGTCATGATATACGCGACCGCCCAGCGGCTCGACCCGTTGAACCACCCAGTCCGGCTTGCCCAGTGAGGTCACGAAGAAGCGCACACCCTCCTCGAGCGCAGTGTCGATCCACTCCTCCATGCGGCGCCGGTACAGCTTCGAGGACTGCTCGATGAGTGCGTTCATCCCGATCGGGCGGTCGGTGAGCGAACGGATCTTGCGGATGCCTGACCGGAAAGTGTACCCGTGCACGAATGTGAGAGAGATCGGCTGGAGGACTCCAAGCCCGCCCGCTTGTGAGGCGGCCGCGACGAGCTCCGGGTTGGAACAGGGGTACATGGCGCCACAGACGATGGGAATGCCGATTCCCGCGTCTACGGTCAGGGGTGTTTCCGTCACGGTTTGGGTCCCAGCCGCCACAATACCACCACGCGGGCGACGACCTCTCCAGTTTGATCCCGGATTTCGGACGTGACCGTGTAGTCGGTAGGCTCCAATACGGCGGGGGGATCACAGGTGCATTCGGCGATGAGCCGGCCGCGGGCCTTCTTCACGAACTCCGTTGAAATTTTGGTCACGATGCCGCGGACGGTGGGCGGTTGGGCCAAGAGCATCGCGAGACCGCTCGTCAACTCGCCGAGATTGACGAGCGCTACGGCGTGCACGGACCGAAGATGGTTGCGAAGCCGGCGGCGATCTCGAAGGGACAGGCGGGCGTACCCAGGCTCCAGCGCTTCGACACGCACGCCGATGGTGCTGCTGTACGGGACCCTGAAACCCAGGACCTTGCTGAACGCCCACTTTCCGCCCGGGATGCCGGAAAGCCGCTTCCACCACCGCCCGAGAGATGTCCCTGGTGATTCGGCAGATCCATCCATGTTGTGATGTGCTCCCCCGAGCTACGGGGCTTCAGGCCCCGGAGCGGTGTTCGATGGGCCGGTACCCAGCGACGGCTCGATGCCGCACGGCCAAGATACCGGGTCGGCACGACTCCCGTCACTCTGCGGTCGTCACGCACAGATCCAATGGTGGACGGTCGGGTATCCTTGGAGGAGCCCGGTGGCGCGAACTCACGACTCGGCGGCACCGCCGAACGCATGTTTCGGACGCACGATGTGGACGCACCCTGCGGACGCACCCTGCGGGAGTGGCCCAGCACTCAGATCTGGAGAGCGGAGGAGCCGATGCTGGAAGGGATTCTAGGTTCGCTCGTTTGGGTCGTGGCCAACTTCGCCTACGGCTCCTATCTCCGCGACGGCGAGCGGGGCTTTAAGCGCCTTGCCGCTTTCGTGCTCGGATTCCCTCTGACACTCTGTGCGGGCTTTTTCATTCCGCGAAGGAGGAGCATCATGAAATCCAGACGAGATGAGTTTGAAGAGGACCGGGAGCTCCTCATGGAAATTCGGCGCGATCGGGCTCGTAGACTCTCTGGGGGTCAGGGCGCGGACGAGGGAGCGGACGTGGCCAGGGACGAGGAGGCCTGACCCGTCTCGCAGGACAGGCGGGGAAAATGTATTATTCTACCATCCCGCGCCGGACCCCTCCGGGGCCCGGCGCGGTTCTTATTTGTGTACTCCAATGATCATTGGCGCTGATGCACGTTGTCCGTCAGATGGTTCCGTCGAGGGACCACATCACCTCGCTGCTCCGCTTGGCGTTGCCCGTGGCCACCGTCCAAGTGGGTTTCATCTTCATGGGGGCGGTGGATACGGTCATGGTGGGGCACGTGTCACCGAGGGATCTTGCCGCGGTAGCGCTCGGGAACCTCTACTTTTTCATGACGACGAGCTTCGGGTTGGGCACGTTGTTCGCATTGGATCCCCTCGTTTCTCAGGCCTTTGGCGCCGGCGACCGTGCTGGGATCGCGCGCGCGTTTCAACGAGGCTTCGTGATCGCGGTCGGCTTGGCGGTCTTCAGTTCGCTCCTTCTGACGCCGGGACGTCCGTTGCTGACGTTCCTCCGCCAACCGGCGGACGTGATTCCGGTGGCGGCCGACTACGCGTTGGTATCCATACCAGGCGTGCTGCCCTTCTTCTGTTTCGTCGTTTTGCGCCAAGGTCTCCAATCGATGGGTCGGGTGGGGCCGATCGTTGTTGTGATCCTTCTGGCGAACGCCGCCAACGTCTTCTTCAACTGGGTGCTCATCTTCGGGAACTTGGGCGCTCCCGCGATGGGAGCGGTTGGATCCGGCTGGGCGACGACGCTCAGCCGATGGTTCATGCTCCTTACCTTGGTGGCGATCGCTTGGCCGCTTCTTCGACCCTATGTGCGGCCGCTCCGGGGCGATGCGCTGGACATCGAGCCCCTCCTACGGATGGGCCGGCTCGGGATTCCCATCGGGATTCAGTTCTTTCTCGAGTTCGGAGTCTTCGGTGTCATCGGGATTCTGATGGGGTTCCTCGGGACCATACCTATGGCGAGCCATCAGGTGGCGATCAACTTGGCGAGCGTAACCTTCATGATGGCGGTTGGTGTGACCCAAGCGACCACGGTCCTCGTGGGGCAGGCGGTGGGTGCCGGAGACCCTGCGCGGGCGAGGCGTTCGGCCGGGGCGGGGTTGCTGATCGCCGTTACGCTGATGGCGTTGAACGGAGCCATCTTCCTGTCGATTCCGGGGCTCTTGGCGCGCCTCTACACGCCGGACGTGGAAGTGTGGGGGCTCGCCGCTACGCTCATCCCGGTCGCTGGAATTTTCCAAATCTTCGACGGACTCCAAGCCGTCGGGTCGGGCGTTCTCAGGGGAGTCGGCGATACCCTTGCTCCGATGATCGTCAACCTGGTCGGCTTCTGGCTGATCGGGCTGCCCATCAGCCTTTACCTGGCCTTTCCAGGAGGGCTTGGGCCGCTGGGGCTGTGGTGGGGGATGGCGGCGGGGCTGGCAGCGGTGGCGCTTTTTCTCCTCATCCGGGTGCGCATCCGCTTCGGAAGAGATCTGACGCGCATCGCGCTCTAGGAGTTCGGGCCGCGGAGCGGTCCGGTTCCGTCAGGAGTTTTCGTCCGAGTCGGTCGGGTCGGGGGCGATCGAAGTGATCGAAACCGGTGGTTCCTCGTCCTCGGCGAGCGAGCCCAGGAGGAGCGAAGCGATCGAAGCCGGTGGCTCCTCGATTTCAGGGAGCGGGTCCGGGGTGATGGAAGCCGATGGCTCCTGGATCTCCGGGAGCGGGTCTGGAGCGATGGAAGCCGGTGGCTCCTCGATTTCCGGGAGCGGGTCCAGGGCGATGGCAGCCGGTGGCTCCTCGATTTCCGGGAGCGTGTCCGGAGCGATGGAAGCGGATGGCTCCTCGATTTCCAGGAGCGGGTCCGGAGCGATGGAAGCGGATGGCTCCTCGATCTCCGGGAGCGGGTCCAGGGCGATCGAAGCCGATGGCTCCTCGATCTCCGGGAGCGGGTACGGGGCGATCGAAGCGGATGGCTCCTCGATTCCCGGGAGCGGGTCCGGGGCGATGGAAGCGATCCAATCCGCGGTGTGCTCCGCCGCCTCGAAGGGGTCCCTGGCGATCGGCTTCTTCTTGACTAGGGCAGATGACACCGACGATCCCCGCCATCCGCCCAGCACATTGATCAGCTCCTCGGTGTTTCTCGTGCGGAAGAAATAGGCTCTTCCCTTGGTTGGCCGTATGTAGATTCCCGGACCGACCAGGCCAAACGCGAGCGGCACGCACTGGAACACGTCCTTCCTGAACCAAACCTGCCGAACTCGGCGCGTGGTAAGCTCTAACAAGTCGTCGGGCTTTATGATGCGAGACCGATAGGCTAGGAACTTGATGCGGAGGTGGTCCGGAAACACGATAATCTTACGAGGAAACAGTGAGAGATAGAGGATGAAGAGCACGACGGCAGCGATGAGCATGGCTCCATAAAACACGAGTTGGGCACCGTAATGGTCGATGGTCACGACGTAGGCGAGCGCCAAGGACTGGGCGGCGAACACGATCAGCCGACCAACGATCAATCCGACACCGCCGAAGCCGACCACCGCGGCGATCAGAAGCGGAACGGGCATACGGAACCGCGCCACATAAAGGATTCCAGGCATCGTCAACGGCCGCGTGAGTGCCCAGGCGACCGCCCGAAGCGTGAGGAACACAAGCAGGAGGGCTGCCGCGGCGAAAATCAATTGGCTCATTGGCTGCACCCGAACGAGTGTGGTGACTTCTCGTTCGGGTACGAAAGTGCGGGCGGCGAACGTCGCCACCTCATCCTGGGTCACACCCGCGAAAAAGGAGAGCAGATCCGGGAAGTCCGTGTGCTTGGAGGGGTCGTAGAAGTTGCGGAGTACCCAGAAATTCAGGGCTTGCGCCGTCGAGTTTTCCCCCCGGAGCCGTTCGACGAGAGCCGTTCGGTCCGCCTCGAATTCCTCGGGTGGCAGCGTCCCCTGCCCGAGTGCTGCGATTTCCTCCCGGATGATCGCGTGGGCGAAGTCGTATTCGTTCTCCGCGATGGAGCCCTGAATCTGCAGGAACCCCCCGGGGCCCCTCTGCGTCGTGCTGACCTGCAATCCGTATACTGCTTTCTGTTCTCCGTATCGAAGGCGTTGATTCAAACGGCGCGTCAACAGATCCCGAATGAACAGGACCATCAAATCATCCTCGGCATCGCTGTCGAAGAGCTTGTGCCGCGCCGTGTACCGCACGTTGGGGCCAAAGCCCCAGTAGGAGGCGGCCCGCCCTCGGTCGGGGTCTTCCACGGCCATGGCCCTGGCGGGCACGGGTCTCTTGTCCAGGGACCCCAACGTGCGCTCTGCGATCTCCAGGATCTCGCTTCGGTCCAGGTCTCCGATTACCGTGAGCGTCATTGCCTCCGGCACGTAGTAGCGGTCGTAAAAATCGGCGACGTCCTCCGGGGTGATGCGTTGGAGGCTGGCCCAGCGGTCGTACTGGCGGGCATCTCGGGTTCTCATGCGGAACTCGCGTCGCCAAAAATCACGGGGTAGAAGCCAGGAAGGGTTGAGCAGCGCCCAGACGCTCTCGAGGAACTGACGCGGCTGTGCGTTGATCTCCACTGCCACCGGAAGGCGGTTCCTCTCCACTACGTCGGCGTCCATCACATGCGGGGACACGACCCGAGACAGCCATTCCAGGGCGAACTCCCCGTGCTCCTTCGAGATGGTCACGTAATACCACGTATGGTCCGGGGTCGTGAATCCGTTGTGTCGGCCGCCGAGGCCGTCGATCGCGTCCTTGATTTCCTGCTCGGTCCGTCCATCGTGATCGGAAAACAGGACGTGCTCCGTCAGGTGCGCGAGCTCCTCCTTGCCGCGAGGATCCGAATCCCATCCGTACGGCACACCGACGCTGATAGCGACGTTAGGGGCCTCCGGGAGTCGCTTGAACCAAACTCTCAGTCCGTTCGACAGGTAGTAGGTTTCGAATCCGGAGAAGGGGTTCGCCTTCATCTCGCTCGCTGAAGGGGCCGCCGAAGGCAGGGTCTGTGACCAGACGCCCCGCGGCACAACCGACCCGATTAGGACCAGCCCGAAGAGGGCCGGAAACTGGAGAATGCCGGGCCTGATCCCTGGAACGATATGTGACATGGTCCTCTCTCCAACCGGACGCGGAATCGGCACCGTGGTCCGCCTCACGGTTGCCGGCCGAGCGGCACGGGTTCAACTTTCGCCGCAGCTCGCTCGTGCAAACGGCGCAACGCTCCTACTACGACACTAATACCACGACCGCGTCCAGCCTACGTTTCCATGTCCTTTCAATTCGAGCCTCTCGCGATCCCAGACGTGATCCGGATCACTCCGGCTCTGCACGGTGATCACCGGGGCTTCTTCTCGGAGACCTACCGTGCCTCCGCGTTCGAGGGGGCGGGGATCAGGGACGTCTTCCTTCAGGACAATCATGCCCGCTCAACCCGCGGAGTGCTGCGCGGGCTACACTACCAGGCGCCCCCGCGTCCGCAGGCGAAACTAGTCCGAGTCGTCCAGGGAGACGTATTCGACGTCGCGGTGGACCTCCGTGTGGGCTCTCCCACGTTTGGCCAGTGGGCTGGTGGGGCTCTCTCTGGGGAGGATGGGGTGATCCTTTACATTCCCGAGGGCTTCGCCCACGGATACGTATGCCTCAGTGAGCGTGCCGACTTGGTTTATAAGGTCTCGAACGAGTTCGACGCTGGGCTCGATCGGGGGATCTTTTGGGATGATCCGGTGATCGGGATTCCGTGGCCCGTGGAGAATCCTACTCTGTCCGAAAGGGACCTCTCGCTGCCCAGCCTCGATTCGGTGATCAGCCCGTTCCAATTCCGGCAGTGAGGGAGCGACATATTCGGGTCGCCCGAACGGCGCGTTACTACACCCTCGGGCCGGCCGGCACGAGTCTCCGAGAAGTATGGCTCGTATGTCATGGATACCGGCAGCTGGCGCGGCGTTTTCTAACTCGATTCGCCGACCTGGACGATGGAACGCGACTGATCGTGGCGCCCGAGGGCCTCTCCCGCTTTTACCTCCACGACCCTGCGTCCGGCCACGGTAAGGAAGTCCCGATCGGCGCCACGTGGATGACGAGAGAAGACCGCGAGAACGAGATCACGGACTATGTGGGGTTTCTCGATGGAGTTCTGGACGAGGTTCTGGACGAGGTCCTGGACGAGGTTCTAGACGAGGTTCTAGACGAGGTTCCGGACGAGGTATCCGCGGAGTCGGGTGGAGCGATCGCGCGCCTCACGGTGTTGGGGTTTTCACAGGGTGCCCACACCGTGTGTCGGTGGGTGGCGGCGGGAGAGGCCGCCATCGAACGGATCATCCTTTGGGGAGCGTATCTTCCCGACGACTTGGATCTGGACCGCGGGCCCGAGCGGTTGGGATCGGCCGAACTCATCCTGGTACGGGGGCTTCTCGATTCCTTCATCTCTGACGAGGCCCACGCCTCTCAAGAGAAAAGACTGGAAGATCTAGGAATCCCTTTCGAGACGATTACACATCCCGGAGGCCACGAAATCGATACGGTCCTGCTTCGGCAGATCGCGGGCGTGACGGATTAGAAGGCTGTTGAAGGAGTACAGCGGGTCGCGCACAGGGCGCTTGTGCGCGTTCGGACAACGTCGCGGACGTGATGTTCGGCGATGGACATTGGTTTCCGCGGCACCTGAGCCGAAGGCGAAGAACGAACGACGACGAGGCGTAGCAACGCTACGGTGAGGAGGAGAGACGCAGGATCAACCGCACAACCGCCCTGTGCCTCCACCATTTAGGGCATGACCTTGCATGTTTGTGGGTTGTGGTGGCACGGCCCCGACCACGCTGCGCGTGGTGCCCCCGTTGTTGGAGTTCCTCGCCATTGCTACGGCTATGGCGTCGTCGCTCCGCCTAGGAGCTAGGACCGTGGCATCCCGGGTACCCGTGCCGTGGCACGGGTGGCGGCCCACTGTACTCCTTCAACAGCCTTCAAGGTCAGAATTCCCCAACGAACGTGATCTCCGGCACGAGCTCGTATCCGAGCTCGTCGGCGACTCGTCTCTGAGCGAGGTCGATCAGAGCCCGGACCTCCGAGGCAGTCGCATTCCCCCGGTTTACGATGATGTTGGCGTGCTGCGAGAAGATCTGGGCGCCGCCCTCAGTGTGCCCCTTGAGGCCGCACTGGTCGATGAGCCGCCCGGCGCCGATCCCGTCGATTTTCTTGAAGATCGAGCCCACGCTAGGCAACACGGTCAGGTCCGGATGGCGGTCCTTGCGCCAGGTCAAGTTTTCTTCCATCACTCGACGCAGTTCCTCGGGGGGAGCAGGGGTCAACTTGAAGTCCACCGTGAGGACGACGTCATCCCTCTCGTGCAGGATGCTGTAGTCGTAGCCGAACCTGAAGTATTCCCGATCCACCGTGCGCCGCTCTCCCTCCTGTGAGAGGATCTCGGCGGACTCGACCACCTCCTCCATGAAGACCGTGCGGGCTCTCTCAGGTGCCGGTGACAGAAAGTGCAGGTTCTGCCACATGGCCCCGCCGACGGTGCTCGGGATCCCGACGAAGTGATGCAGGCCTCCGAGTCCGCGGGATACGGTGGCCTCGATGAGGTCGGGATGAGTCTCCACGCCTGCACCGGCGCGGACCCGGCCGTCGTCGAAAAAGTCGGTGCCGCCCACCTCGGAGCGGATTATCAATCCGCGAAATCCTCGGTCCCCGAAGAGCACGTTGGCACCCTTGCCGAGCAGGAAATGTGGGATGCCGAGGTCCCGGGCCACCAGGATCGACTCTGCCAGCTCGTCCGGCGACCGGGCGTGAAAGAGCCGGTCGGCCGGGCCTCCGATGCGAAACGTAGTCAGCGGCGCGAGTGGCGCATCGACCTCCATCTTGCTTGAATCGAGGCGCTGATCGAGCTCGAGAAGGGTTTCCTCGGTGACCATCGTCCTGGACTCGCTCCGGTTGGGGTCGGTATGCCGCGCCAAGATAGAAGCCTCGAAGGGTTGCAGGAAGCGTGCCTCGTCGAAACCGGCGTTCGAGTGCCTCCGTAGGGATCAACGCCCGGCAAAGAGGCCAGGCGGCGGGTGTCCGATATTGGGATTCGAGGTCCCGAAGGTGGGCACCTGGCAGGGGCACGGACGAGACAACGAACGGTGTAACCATAATAGGAATAAAGGTTTAGGGTGACATTTAGTTCTTGGCACGAACCTTTCTTGATGAGTGGTCATGAAAGGGTGACGCGAACGAACTCGTGGGTGATGCGAACGCTGGACTGGGAGGAACGGCACGTGAACAGAGCATTGACCCTGACGGCGGCTGCACTATTGGCCACCGCGGCGATGGTCATGGGGCAGGAAACGGTGCGCCTCACATTGGACGAGGCGATCGACCTCGCCCGTGAGAACAACCCCACGTTCCTCACGACGCAGAACAATGAGGCGGCGGCCGATTGGGGCGTCAGGGAAGCCACGAGTAACCTTTTACTCCCGTCAGTTACAGCTTTCGGGCAGGCGGGGTACCGATCTCCAGGCTTGTCGCGGATTGGGACGATCAACACCGGTGGGGTCGCGCAAGGGGCGCAATACACATCCTTTTATCGACTCCTAGCGACGTACACGCTGAACGGGAACACGCTGTTCGGTCTCAGCAGCGCCAAAGCGGATCGGAACGCCGCCCGCGCGCTTACGGACGCGGCTGAGTTTACGATGGGATCCCTGGTCACGCTCCAATACATGACAACATTGCGTGCGCGAGACCAAGTCGAAGTAGCGCGCCTACAGGTCGAGCGCTCGATCGAAAGTCTCGAAATCGCACAAGCACGCGTGGATGCCCAGGCGGCCATCGTCACGGATGCCAAGCAGGCGCAAGTTCAGATCGGACGCGACTCCGTTGCTCTGCTACGGGCGGAGTCGGGTCTGCGCGTAGGGACCCTCGGGCTCTTGGAGACCGTCGGCCTCAATCTTGGCGCCGAGGTGGAGCTGGTGAGCCAGTTCGAAGTGTTCCGCCCCTCGTGGACGGGTACGGAGTTGATCTCGATCGCTCTGGAGTCCCACCCTGGGCTCAACGCATTCGTGGCCAGTGAAGGAGCTCGGCGCGCCAACCTTCGGCAGGCCCGTGGCCAATATTTTCCCAACGTTTCCCTGACCGGCTCCTGGGATGGTTTTACGCAGGAGATCCAGAACGGGGCATTCAACGTCCTGGCTGCGGAAGCGGGCGTTTCCCGGTCCATCGAGACCTGCAATACGTTCAACAGCATATCAGCGGGTTTGACGACGCCGTTGGCAGGATTTCCCACAGATTGTGGCGCGCTGCAACTCAGCAACGAGGGCCGCCAGGCGATTCTGGACGCGAACAGTGTCTTCCCCTTCAACTTCACGAGCCAGCCATTCCGCGCAACATTGAGTGTGAGTATTCCGATTTTCAACGGGTTCAGCAGGGAGCGGGAAGTGTCTCAGGCCGCCAATGCACTCGAGGACGCCGAGTATTCCCGCCGCGCGGAGGAATTACGTCTCCGGACGGCCGTGACGAGCGCCTACGACGCGCTGATGACTTCATACAACGTAGTGCAGGTAGAGGAGCGGAATCGGGAGGTGGCCGCCGAACAACTCGAGTTGTCCCGCCAGCGATACGCCCTTGGCGCGGACAATTTCCTCGTCTTGCTCGACGCGCAACGTACGATGGCGGACGGGGAGCGCGCTTACCTGGACGGTCTATACGCGTTCCATCTCGAGCTGGCGAATCTTGAAAACGCCGTGGGCCAGCCGCTCCGGCCCGAAGAGTAGGGGAGCGCATCGAATGCCGGGCGGCTATAGTCGTTCCGGCCGAAACTTCTAGAGAGTGAGGTTATCGTGGACATCGCCCGCGATCCCAAGCCGAAAACGAGAAAAAGAATCATCCAGTGGTCGGTCGCGGCCGTGGCCCTGACCGGGGTTACCGTGGGGTTGAGGAATCTTGAACCCGCGGCGCCCAGCGTGGATGCAGCGACCGTATGGATGGACACCGTCCAGCACGGCACCATGGTACGCCAGGTTCGCGGACCCGGTACGCTCGTGCCCGAGCAGATGCGCTGGATCACCGCTCTGACGGCCGGGCGTGTCGAGCAAATCATCGTGTTGCCCGGAACCGTGATCGAGGAAAACACGGTGATCATCCGGATGAGCAATCCGGACGTTGTGGTACAACTACTCCAGGCTCAACAAGCGCTCAGCAGCGCCGAAGCGACGCTGATTCAATTGGGCTCGAGTCTCGCGACCCAGCGCCTTTCGCAGGAAGCGCTTCTAGCCCAGGTGCGCACCCAACTCCGGAACGCGGAGCGAGACCACGCGACCAACCAGCGTCTCTACGATACGAATCCCGAGTTGGTCGCCGCGACCGAGTTCGCCAGCACCAGGGACGCGGTGGAGGAGTTCAAGGAGCGGGTGCGGCTCGGCGAGGAGCAGGTGTCGGTGCTGGTGGCTTCGGTCGACGAACAGTTGAATGCTCAGCGGGTCCAGATCGGTCGGCTCGTCGACATCGTCGACTTCAACCGTGATCGAGTGAGTTCGATGGAGGTGACGGCGGGCGTGTCCGGGGTTCTGGCGGAGCTGCCGCTCGACGAGGGCCAGTGGGTTCAGTCTGGCGAGACGCTTGCCAGGGTCGTGCAGCCGGGACGCCTGAAGGCCGAGGTCCGGATTCCCCAGACACAGGCGCAGGACATCGCCGCGGGCCAGGTCGCGTATATCGACACACGAAACGATACCATCGTGGGGCAGGTAGTGCGCATCGATCCTTCGGTGCAGAACGGCACCGTGACGATCGACGTGGCGCTTCCCGCCGACCTTCCGCGGAGCGCTCGTCCGGACCTGAGCATCGACGGCAACGTGGTGATTCAGCGGCTGGACGACGTGACGTATGTGGGACGTCCCGCATACGGCCAGGCGAATCAGCGGGTGGGTATGTTCAAGGTGCTCGAGGACCGCCAGTACGCCGAGCGCGTCAACGTGTTGTTGGGGGCCAGCTCGGTCAACGAGATCGCAGTGCTCGAGGGGCTGCAGGAGGGGGATGTCGTGATCCTTTCGGACATGTCCCAGTGGGACGGATTCGATCGGGTCCGATTGAGGAATTAGGAGGCTGGTCTGCATACCGGCCATTTACATTCGCCGTAGCATGGGTTCCAAGGGAGGGATGATGGAAGACACGCTAGAGCAAGATACCGGTTCCACACTGATCGACCTTCAGGGCCTCAGCAAGGTGTTTTACACCGAGGAGGTGGAAACCCACGCATTGTCCGACATCCACTTGGACGTCAAGGCCGGTGAGTTCGTGTCGATCGCCGGACCGTCGGGTTGCGGCAAGACCACGCTGCTGTCGATCCTCGGGCTGCTGGACTCTCCAACGATGGGGGACTATCTGCTCGACGGCGAGCCTGTGGCTGAGCTCACGGCCTCACAGCGAGCCAAGATCCGCAACCAGGCGATCGGATTCATCTTTCAGGCTTTTAACCTGATCGGAGATCTCACGGTCTACGAAAATGTGGAGCTTCCGCTCACGTACCGCGGGATGGCCGGAGGGGAGCGTAAGGAGCGCGTGCACATGGCTCTCGAAAGGGTCGGCATGGCGCACCGCATGAACCACTATCCGAGTCAACTCTCCGGTGGTCAGCAACAGCGTGTGGCGGTGGCGAGGGCCATCGTCGGCAAGCCACTCATCCTGCTGGCGGACGAGCCTACCGGAAACCTCGACTCGAAGAACGGGAATGCGGTCATGGACCTCATGAAGGAATTGCACGACGAGGGGGCGACGATCTGCATGGTGACGCACGATCCGCGTTACGCGACGGTAGCCGATCGGTCGGTGCACCTCTTCGATGGCCAGGTCGTCGACGAGGAAGACGCCCACCGGGCGGAACATGCTCAGGAGTTGGAGGAAAGCGGCTTCGAGGTCTAGCGGCGGAGCACCGCCGCGGGCAGAGCGTTGTCGAAGGGGCGGCCATCGGGCCGCCCCTTCGTTTCAGAGAGGTTCCGTGGTGCGTTGACTGGAGCCATTGAGTGTCCGATTTTGGGACACCTGTTTCGGTAAGTGACCCCTCCGGCATAAAGTAACGTAGCATATGAAAATGGTTAAAAACTTTAATGGCAATAACATAGATCTATGACACTGATCCATACGAAGGGCATCGAGAAGTCATATAAGACCGGTGCGGGTGAGACCTTCGTCCTCCGGCGGATCGATCTCGAGATCGAAGCGGGTGACTTTATCACGATCATGGGGCCCTCCGGTGCCGGAAAATCGACGCTGCTGTCGATCCTGGGCATGCTGGACGGGGATTGGCGGGGCGAGTATTGGCTCGCCGGTGAGCCGGCACACGCCATGAAGCCTCGATCGCGTATCGAGCTCAACAAGCGCTACGTCGGGTTCGTCTTTCAGCAATACCATCTGCTCGACGATCTCACGGTCTACGAGAACCTGGAGATCCCGCTCTCGTACCGGAACGTGAAGCGGAAAGAGCGCCAGGCCATTGTCGCCGACTCCCTCGACCGGTTTCAGATCGTCGGCAAGAAGGATCTCTTTCCGTCGCAGCTCTCCGGGGGCCAACAGCAGCTTGTCGCTGTGGCCCGGGCGGTCATCGCCGAGCCGAAGGTCATTCTGGCCGACGAGCCGACCGGAAGCCTGCATTCGAGCCAGGGCCGCATGATCATGGATCTACTCGCCGAGCTGAACCGTGAGGGGACCACGATCATTCAGGTCACACACAACGAAGAATATGCGGCGTACGGGCAGCGCATCATTCAGCTCAAGGACGGCTGGATCGTCGACGAGTAGCCCGCGAAGACGAATAGCCCACGAGGACGAGTAGCCCACGAGAACGAGTAGCCGCGAGAACGAGTAGTCCACGAGAACGAGTAGCCCGCGAGAACTAGGGCCTGTTAACACTATCTGAGGGCTTCGACGATGAGCGCGAAGTGGATGAAGGCGGTAAACATCACGTCGAGCTTGTCAAAGCGGGAGAAGATTCTTCTGAAGCCTTTGAGTCGCCGAAATAACCGCTCTATTTCGTTACGACGGCGATACATGACTCGGTCATACTGCCACGGGTTAACACGGCCCTGCTTGGGTGGCACGACCGGCGTAAACCCCAGCTCCAACACCAATTGCCGTGTTTCGCCCCCCTCGTACGCCCGGTCCATGATCATGGACACTGTGGAATGTACCGGCTTCAACGTGCGTAGCAGTTCCCGTCCTTCCGGCGCGTCGTGCTTGTGGCCTGGCGATAGCGAGAAGGTTATCGCGGTTCGAGCATCTGCGGCAACCATATGAATCTTGGTGGTCCAGCCTCCACGCGACTTGCCGATGGCCTGCGGGCCGTTTTTTTTAGAGCGCCGGTGCCATCAGGGTGCACCTTGACGATGGTACTGTCGATCGACAGAGCTTGGATCTTGATCCGGATAATTTGCTCGTCTTGCAGGGCCGCAAAGACACGATCCAGCACACCTGCCCTGGCCCAGCGATTCATTCGGGTGTAGATCGTATGCCAGTTACCGAAACGCGGAGGCAACCCCCGCCATTTGCAGCCGTGTTCGGCCACATACAGGATCGCGTTAAGCACTTCGAGATTGGAGATGCTCACATTGCCGCGCTGATGCGGAAAGCAAGCCTCTATCCGACGATATTGGGACTCTGTGATTTTCATAGCCCCAATATACTACAAATTGCCCTTAGTGTTAACAGACCCTAGCTGTCCCGAGGACGAGCGGCTTGCGCATGAGAGGCGGTAGGAGATGAGCACGACGGACGCTGGGACTGTCCTGGTCGCGGACGACCAGGCGGACGTCTTGGAGGCGCTTCGAATTCTCCTCAAAGCGGAGGGGTTCGAGATCGCGACTGCGAACTCGCCTCCGCGCATCCTCTCCAACATCGAGCAGGCGGACTTCGACGCCGTCCTGATGGACCTCAACTATGCGCGGGACACGACCTCCGGCGGAGAGGGGATGGACCTCCTCACCCAGATTCGGAGTCTCGATGCCACCCTCCCAGTGTTGGTCATGACGGCCTGGGGAAGCGTGGATGGGGCGGTGGAAGCGATGCGGCGGGGGGCTCGGGACTACGTCGAGAAGCCATGGGACAATGAGCGGCTCCTGAAGACCCTGCGGACCCAGGTCGAATTGGGTAGGGCACTCCGACGGGGTCAGCACCTCGAGGACGAGAACCGCTGGCTCCGGGGTGAGGACGCGCCGGACTTCATCGCGGGATCCAAGGTCATGCAACCGGTGCTGAGGGTGATGGAGCGGGTGGGACCCTCCGAGGCCAACGTGTTGATCACCGGCGAGCATGGCACCGGAAAGGAAGTCGTAGCGCGTTGGCTTCATGCTGTGTCGGGACGGGTGAAGAACACACTCGTGGCGGTCAATGCGGGAGGCTTTTCCGAGGGCCTGTTCGAGAGCGAGCTGTTCGGGCACGTGAAGGGGGCGTTCACGGACGCCAAGGCGGATCGAATCGGATGCTTCGAGTTGGCGCACCAGGGTACACTCTTCCTCGATGAGATCGCCAATATCTCCTTGCAACAACAAGCGAAGCTTCTGCGCGTACTCGAGACTGGGGAGATCCAGCGCGTCGGCTCGTCCAAGATAAGGAAGGTGGACGTCCGCATTCTTGCGGCGACGAACGCGGATCTCATCGAGATCGTGGCCACAGGCGAGTTCCGAGAAGATCTGCTTTATCGAATGAATACCGTCGAGCTCCGCCTACCCCCGCTGAGAGAGCGGAGCGAAGACGTCGTGACCCTCGCCCTGCACTTTCTCGAACGCCATCGCGCTCGCTACAGGAACTCGGTCGAGGGCTTCGCCGAGGATGCGATACGGGCGTTGCTCGGGCACTCGTGGCCGGGGAACGTCCGTGAGCTCGAGCACTCGGTGGAGCGCGCCGTCCTCATGGCGCAGGGACATCTCATCCGTTCGGAGGATCTCGGGCTGATTCGGCGTGCCGACGGCGGTGCCCAGATGGAGCAGCTTACGCTGGAGGAGGCGGAGAGGGTCTTGATCGAGAAGGCCCTGGATCGAACCGACGGCAATGTCTCCCGCGCCGCGAATGAACTGGGCCTCAGCCGTAGCGCTTTGTACCGGCGGCTCCAGCGGTATGGAATAGAGGCCCGAGTCCGAGTGATCCAGGGGGTGAAAAACACCGGATGAGCGGATGGTGGGAGCGGATTCCTCACGACTACCGCATCGTCGTGCTGGCCCTCTTGGCGGCGCTCCCCGGAATCGCCATCTCGCTCGCGTTCCTTTGGATGGGTCCGTACTCGGCCGGACTCCGATGGACGGCTACGGTTTTTCTCCTCGGCGGTTGGGCCGGCTTCACTTACGCGCTGCGAGCCAGGGTGGTACGCCCGCTCCAAACGCTTTCCAACATGCTCGCAGCGTTGCGGGAAGGAGACTTCTCGATTCGGGTCCGCGGAGCGGGATCGAGCGGTGCTCTCGCCCTCACGTATAACGAGGCGAACGCGCTCGAGGAGGTTCTTCGGGAGCAGCGTCTGGGCGCGGTCGAGGCCACGGCTCTGCTCCGCAAGGTGCTGGAGGAAGTCGATCTGGCGGTGTTCGCCTTCGATGAAAACGAAACCCTCCGGCTCCTGAATAGGGCGGGTGAGGCGCTGCTTGGTCAGCCGAGTAAGCGAGTGATCGGCACACCGGCCGCCGAACTTCGGCTCCAAGAAACGCTCAGCGGAATCGCGCCACGCACGCTCGAGCTCAATCATCCTGGGGGGACGGGCCGATGGGAGCTCCGGCGTACGGTGGTACGCCAAGAGGGCCATCCCTTGCGGCTGATCATCCTTTCGGATCTCAGCCGGGCGCTACGGGAGGAGGAGCGACAAGCCTGGAAGCGCATCATCCGGGTGCTGAGTCATGAGATCAACAACTCGTTGGCGCCCATCAAGTCGATCGCCGGAAGCCTACAGAGTCTGACGCGACGCGGATCCCTGCCTCCCGATCTCGACGAGGACGTTGAGAGCGGCCTCAAGGTGATCGCCGGTCGCGCGGAGTCCTTGGGAAGGTTCATGGCTTCATATGCCCAACTCGCTCGGCTGCCTGAACCCCGGCTCGCCGCCGTAGAAGTGAACGCACTCGTGCGACGGATCGTGGCGATCGAAACCAGACTGGAGGTCGGCGTGCGACCCGGGCCGGATCTCACCGTTCAGGCGGACGCGGACCAACTCGAACAGCTTCTGATAAACCTGATGAGAAACGCGGTCGACGCCGCCCTCGAAACGAAGGGTGAGGTGGAAGTGTCCTGGTCCGTGATAGGCAATCGACTGCATGTGGTGGTCACGGACGAGGGCCCGGGCCTGCCGGTGGACACCGGTAACTTGTTCGTACCCTTCTACACAACCAAACCCGGCGGGAGCGGAATCGGCCTGGCTCTCTGCCGGCAGATCGCGGAAGGCCACGGTGGTACGCTGACGCTCGAAAATTCTCCCGAAGGGAAGGGGGCCAGGGCCCGACTCACGATCCCCCTGGACCTCATTTCAGCTGAGCCCGTGGCGTCGTTGGCTCTGCCGCCGGAGTCCTCCGGTTGAACTAGGTCAATCAGCGCCCTCCTCCGTGGCCGGAGCCCCCCGCCTGTGGCCTGGGTAGCCCGCATCGCGGCCACGTCGACATGTTTTTGCGGATCCTGCCTCGAGAAAGCCGCGTTCAGTAAGAATAAACGTGGCATGCGTGTCAGGGTTCTCCTATGTTTGGCGTAGGTATCGTGGTCCAATTTCTGCCCCGATGGGCAACGCCAAAAGGGGCCGTGGAGTTGGGTTGAATGTCGTCTTCATGGTGCGTCCTTGGCGGGGGCGCGAAGCCGCGAGTTGGCCTTCTATAGATGAGCGATTCTGCACACCGACCTACAAGCCTACTTGTCGTAGAGGCTGACCCTGACCGTCTGGAATCCCTTCGGGAGCATCTCCGGAGCACGGATGGGAACATCAAGCTTCATGGCGCCGGCGAACTGGCGGTGGCGTTGGAGCGGCTTTCCAGCGGTGGCGTGGACGCCGTGATTCTCGACCCCGATCTACCCGATAGCCAGGGCATCGTGAGCTTCGAGCGCATGTACGCGTTCGCCCCGAACGTTCCGGTCGTCGTACTGACCAATGAGGGGGAGGATGAGCTTGCGGTCCGCGCCGTCCAGGGTGGGGCGCAGGACTGCATGCGTAAAGATGAGGCCGAACCATCGGTCCTGCTTCGATCCGTGCGCTACGCCATCGAGCGTCACCGTCTACTCGATGCGCTTCGGAGCTTGTCGCTGATCGATGGCCTCACGGACTTATACAACCGGCGGGGATTTAATGACCTCGGTGAGCAATACCTCAAGCTCGCCGTTCGCTCCTCTCGGTCGGTTTCCCTCATCTACCTCGACATCGACCGCTTCAAGACCATCAACGACACACTCGGTCATCACGTTGGTGATCGTGCCTTGCTGTGCGTGGCGGACACCCTTCGGGATACGTTTCGCCGTTCCGACATCGTTGCCCGAATGAGTGGGGATGAGTTCGCCGTCCTGGCGTTCGAAACCTCGGAGGAGGACGCCGAGACGCTCGCCCAGCGGCTAAGGGCGAAGATTAATGAGCTGAACGAGACCACGAGGGAACGGTTCCAGCTTTCCGTCAGCATCGGCCTGGCCCGGAACGACGGTGATACTGCGGTGCCCCTCGACGAGTTGCTGAGGCAGGCCGACGCAGCGATGTACAAGGAAAAACGAAACAAGAGAAGGAAGGTGGCGCGGTGAGTCGGGACGAAACAGCAACCGATGCTGAACGCCGTGGCGAGAGCAGGCCCGTCCCCTTGGATTCCGCGCCCCATGGATCGGATTCGGAGACGAGCATAGGGCCCGGTGGGGCGAGCCCGGCCACCTCGGTACACTGGCTGGCCCGGGTTGCGGAGAGGGCAGGGCTCGAGGGAAAGCGTCCGACTATCGCTCCCGATATGGCCGCAAAGGAAGCGTGGCCGGTCGTGACCCGAACGTACAAGATAGGGGACTCCCGGCTTTGCGAGTTAGTGTCCACCTATTTCCGGCTGGATATCGCCGATTTCGGGGAGCGTGACCCGAATGCGCCTCTTCTCGTGCCGGAGCTATTGGCACGGAGGTACCACGTCTATCCCCTCTACGAGACCGATAAGCACCTGCTCGTCGCCACGTGTGACCCCACCCAAGTGGAAGCGGAGCGCGCCCTGGGGTTCAGCACGGGAAGAACCACCGTATTCCAGGTGGCCTCTCCCAGGGCTATCCAGGAGATCCTCGACGACCGCTTTTCGCCTGAGGTGGCCATCGATTCCCTCCTCGATGGCTTCGATGTCGATGATCTCGACGGCGACGCGGTCAAACTCGTGGAAGAGATGGGGCCCGAGTCCATCTCTTCGGAAGACGCCGAAGCGACCCCGGTCGTGAGGCTCACGAATCTCATCATTCGCGACGCCATCGCGCAGGTTGCTTCCGACATCCACATCGAACCCGGCCGCCGCGTCGGCGTGATTCGGTACCGGGTCGACGGTGTCCTCAGAAAGCACATGGACCTTCCGATGGCGGCGATGAACCGCGTGATTTCACGCATTAAGATTCTGGCCCGGCTCGATATTGCGGATCGGCTTCGCCCCCAGGACGGCAAGGCGCACGTCCGAGTCCAGAATCTGGCCTACGACCTGCGCGTGTCCACGATCCCGGCAGGAAGGGCCCATGAGAAGTGCGTCATCCGAATTCTGGACTCGAACGCCGAGGAAACCCTCGACGACCTGTCCCTTCCGTCCTACGAGTTGGACCGCCTGCGGCAGCTCATCAAGCTCAGGGAGGGGATCGTGCTGGTGACGGGCCCAACGGGGTCGGGGAAGACGACCACCCTCTACGGCGCGTTACGCGAGATGGCCGACGGTAAGGTCAACATCATGACCGTCGAGGATCCGATCGAATACGAGCTCGCACAGATTACACAGACGCAGGTGGAAACGAAGCAGGGAGTCACCTTTGGCGCCGCCCTCCGGGCTATTCTCAGGCAGGATCCCGACGTCATCCTGGTAGGAGAGATTCGAGACCAAGAGACCGCCGAAACGGCTTCGCATGCCGCGATGACGGGCCACCTCGTGCTTGCCACCGTACACGCGAACGACGCGGTGAGCGCCGTAGGCAGGTTGGCCGCCATTGGCCTGCCGTTCAGCACGATCGCCTCCACCTTGAGGGGTGCCATCGCTCAACGCCTCTTGCGGCGGATTTGTCCGACCTGCGCCGAGCCAGTACGCGGAGAGTTGACGCCGGAGGAGCAGCGCATGACCGAGCATCATGAGGTCGAACCGGTGGTGCGGGCCGTGGGTTGTAATGAATGTGGATTCACCGGCTATAAGGGTCGCATTCCGGTGAACGAAGTCATGGTTGCCGGGCCACGGTTTCTGGCCGCCGTGGAAGCCCGAAAGGGATGGCAGACGCTCCACCGCATCGCGATCCAGAGCGGCATGCGCCCGATGCATCAGGTGGCGCTGGACTGGGTAATAAAAAGCAAGACCACGCTGGTCGAGATCGAGAGGGCGCTCGGGACGCACAAACCGGGAGAGGAAATCAAAGAGGACACCGGCCCGACCCGGATCCTGGTGGTCGATGACGACGAGGAAGCCCGGCTCATGGCGGCGAGCATACTCGAAATGGAAGGGTTCCAGGTATCGATGGCCAAGGACGGGTACGAGGCCATGGAGCGGCTCAAGGCCGACCCGAACTTCAGCCTGGTGATCTTGGACCTGACGATGCCCGGTATGGACGGCCGCAAGGTGCTCGACCGCATTCGTGGGTCGAAGGACACCGCGGCCATCCCGGTGCTGATCAGCACCAACTTCGGAGGAGACGACGTGGAGACCGAACTTCTCGAAGCCGGTGCGGACGACTTTCTCGAGAAGACCGGCGATGCCAAGCGGTTTCTCGCGAGGGTCAAGGCCGTCCTTCGCCGTGCGGTAATGTAGAGGCTCAGCCGGCGATATGACCGGCTCCTGAAATTGCGGCTCCGGGCCGCCTGAATGGCCCGTGTCCGGAACCGTGGCAGGCCATGAAACGGTAGATTGACAGGCGTGGCCCGGCCCTGCGAGGTTACTGGGCTTTGAAGCGGTCATTACCCCAGCCGGACCGTCCTGATGTTCACATCCTTACGAGCCCGTATCATCGTCATTCTCGCGTTGGTCGGCGTCAGCATAGGATACCTGGTCACCAATCAGATCAAGCTGGGCCTGGATCTCCAGGGCGGAATGCACCTCGTCCTCGAGGTAAACGATCCCGAGGGCACGATGACGTCCGAGGCCGTTGCCGACGCCATCGACCGGGCCGAGCGCATCCTGCGTACCCGCATCGATGAGTTCGGCGTAGAGGAGCCACTCGTCCAGAAGGTAGGGTCCGACCGCATCATCGTGGAGCTCCCGGGAATCGGACTCGACGACGAGAGTCGGGCGAAGGATCTAATTCAACAGTCGGCGTTCCTCGAGTTCAAGCTCGTGCTTCCGGTAACGGAGCTGCAGTCGGCACTAGCCCGGATCGACCGCCAGATTGTCGCGGCGGTGGGTCTGGAAGAGCTTCGGTTGCTCGGCCGGGATGAGGAAGGCCCTGGTCAGGACATTCAGAACCTCATTTTCGGCGGCCAGAGCGCGGACTCCGCCCAGGCGGATAGCACCGGGGTGGAAGAGGAACCCGTAGAAGAGGATCAATCGGTCAACCTCAGTCCCCTCACGTCGCTACTGCTTTCGGGAGACGTCGAGGGCGCCTATCTGGTCGCGACGGAGGACGTGGAGGTGGCCGAGCGATTCCTCGCGCTATCCGAGGTCCAGCGGGCTCTGCCCAGAAACGTATCACTCCACTGGGAAGCGGACCCGATCGGTCTCGGGCAGAGAACCTACCGCCGCCTGTACGTCACTGAAGAAGATTCGTTCGTGACCGGAGAGATGCTGGAGGATGCGACCGCGCAGCGGGACCCGCAGTTCAACCAGCCCCAGGTAGCGTTCGAGTTCAACAGGGCGGGTGGCCGGCGCTTCTCGAATTTCACCACGGTACACATCGGCGATTACATCGCCATCGTGCTGGACGATGAGATCGTGAGCGCGCCCGTGGTACAAGATCGCATCGGGGCCAGCGGCGTCATCAATATGGGCAATGCCGACATGGTCGAAGCGGCAGACCTCGCGTTGGTGCTCCGGGCGGGTGCGTTGCCCGCGCGTCTGGAGATCATGGAGGAGCGGACGGTTGGACCGTCGCTCGGGCAGGACTCCATCGACCGGGGCCAGATCGCGGGCATCATCGGGATGGTCCTCGTGATCCTCATCATGACCCTTTACTACCGCGTGGTGGGGATCCTGGCTGTAATGGCCCTGGGTGTGTACCTCGTGTTGGTCTTGGGTGGCCTTTCGGCGTTCGGCGCTACGCTGACGCTCCCAGGGATGGCGGGCCTGATTCTGTCTGTCGGTATGGCCGTGGACGCAAACGTGCTCATCTTCGAACGGATCCGGGAGGAATTGATCCTCGGGCGAGCTACCCGGACGGCGGTGGACGAGGGCTTCGCCCATGCGTTGTCCGCGATCGTCGATGCGAATATTACGACCCTCATCACCGCGCTCATCCTCTTCCAGTTCGGGACCGGGCCCGTGAAGGGCTTCGCCGTGACCCTTTCAATCGGGATCGTTGCCTCGTTCTTCTCGGCCCTGTACGTGACACGAACCTTCTTCCTCATCTACCTGTCGGGGAAGAAGGCATCAGACCCGATCAGCATCTGAGACGGATTCCATGAGACTGTTCGACCAAGCCAAATACAGGTTCATCCGAAACCGACGCAGGGCCTACGTGGTCTCCGGTACCCTGATCCTCGCCGGGCTCGCAGGGATGATCTTCAATGTCTTCAGCATCGGAAGTTGGCAGAACTACGGGGTGGACTTCACTGGCGGTTCACTGATCCAGGTACAGTTCCACCAGCCTGCTACGGCCGCGCAGCTCCGGGCGGCCCTCGGTGGCTCGCAGGCGCCGCCTATCACACGTTTCGGTGAGGAAAACGAGTTTACGATCCGTGCACCGCTCGGGGATGCCACCGTCGAGACCATACGGGCCCGCTTCGAGAGCCAACTCAGCACCGCATTCGCGAATGACGCGTTCACCATCGTGCGGACCGAGACCGTGGGACCGAAGATCGGAGCCGAGCTCCAGCGGAATGCGGCTCTGGCCATTCTGTTCTCTTTTGTTTTGACGCTTCTCTATATTGCGATGCGGTTCGAGCTTCGCTTCGGCTTGGCTGCGGTGATCGCGACGGTGCACGACATTCTGATCACACTTGGCTTCCTGGCGCTGTTCAGGGTCGAGATCGCGCTGCCCACGGTGGCGGCCATCCTGACGATTGTCGGGTATTCGCTGAACGACACCATCGTCGTGTTCGATCGCGTTCGGGAGAATCTCAACGCCAAGGGCGGCCGGCGGCAGGATCCGGTGGAGCTCGTGAACCACTCGGTCAACGAGACACTACCTCGGACGGTGCTCACATCCGGGACGACGCTCGCGGTCCTGGGGTCTCTCCTCGTCGTAGGTGGTGCGGTGATCCGCGACTTCACCGTGGTGTTGATGCTGGGCGTCACGATCGGGACGTATTCTTCCATCTTCGTGGCTTCGCCGGCCTTGCTCGAGATCCAGAAGCGTTTTGGCGACGGCACTGCGAGCCGCGAGCGCAGAAAGCGCAGGGCCCAGGCGACCACCTAGGGCCAGGCGACCACCTAGGGCCAGGCGACTACCTAACCAGAGCCGTGTTCGACAGTCACTGCCATCTCACAGACGGCCGCTTCGACACGGATCGGGCGGCCGTTCTCGATGCGGCGTTGGAGGCGGGGGTCACCCGGATGGTTACGGTCGCTTCGGATCTCGAGGATGCCAGGGCCGCTGCGGAGCTCGCGGAGGGTCATCCGGCCCTCTGGTCGACGGCGGGCATTCATCCCCACGAGGTTTCTGAGGCCGCGGACGCCGACCTCGAGGCGGTCCGGGAGCTCGCCGCTACGCACCCCGAAGTCGTCGCCATCGGCGAGACCGGCCTGGATTACTTCTACGATCATTCGCCTCGGCGGCTCCAACGCCGCTGGTTCGAGGCGCACCTGGAACTCGCCGCGGGTCTCGATCTTCCGATCGTGATTCACACCCGTGAAGCGGAAGACGATACGATTTCGGTGCTACGGAACGCTCCCGAATCGGTTCGCAAGGTGCTCCACTGCTTTACCGGGAGCATGAAGTTGTTGGAGGTGGGGCTGGAGGAGGGTTGTTACGTGTCGTTTGCGGGGATCATTACATTCTCCAAGTTCGACGGTCAGGCCGCCGTACGGGCGGTCCCGGGAGGTTGGCTGCTCGCCGAGACGGACGCGCCGTACCTGGCGCCGGTTCCGCGTCGGGGAAAACGGAACGAGCCGGCCTTGGTAACGCATGTGGTGGCGGCGCTCGCCGACATTCGGGGCGAAGACGTGGGAGTGGTCGCGGAGGCCACGGCGGAGAACGCCGAACGATTCTACGCGCTCCGGCCTTGAAGGGTGTGGCTGCCCATGAGTGAATATGCCGCGCACGATTGAAGTCCTTCCGGATCTGGTGGCGAACCAGATCGCCGCCGGTGAAGTGGTAGAGCGGCCCGCGTCCGTCGTAAAGGAACTGGTCGAAAACGCCCTCGACGCCCGGGCGACACGCATCGACATCGACATCGAGCGTGGTGGCAAGCGACGCATCCGGGTGACTGACGACGGGGTCGGCATGGGCCGGGAAGACGCGCTTCTTTCTCTCGACAGGCATGCCACCAGCAAGATCCGCGCTGCCGTCGATCTCCAATCGGTGGGGACCTTCGGCTTCCGGGGAGAAGCGTTGCCCTCCATCGCCGCGGTGGCGCGCATGACGCTCGAAACCAGGGGAGACCCCGACCCAGTGGGCACCCGGGTTCGCGTGAAGGGTGGGACGATCACGGGGGTCGAGGACGTTCCTCGTAGGCGGGGCACGACCGTCGAGATCTCCGACCTGTTCTTCAACGCACCCGCCCGGTCAAAGTTTCTGAAGGCGGTTGGGGCGGAGGCCCGCGCCGTGAGTGACGTGGTGAGCCTTCTGGCCCTTGCCAACGCGTCGGTCGGCTTCGGCCTCACCTCCGGTGGCCGGATCCTACTCGAACTTCCTCCGGCCGCGGATCTGACGGCCCGCGTTGCTGCTCTTTGGGGGAGGGAAGCGGCCACCACGCTGATCGCCCTCTCCACCGAATCCGAGGGTGTTCAGGTGCGCGGTCTGATCCAACGGCCGGATGCGGCCAAGAGCGGGTTTCGGCGTGCTCACCTCTTCGTAAACGGGAGACCCTTTCGCAGCCGTCCACTCCTCTCGGCGGTCGATCGCGGGTATCGCACCACGATCCCGGAGAGGGTACGGCCGTGGGCGTTCCTCTACCTCCGGATGCCGCCCGGAACCGTGGATATGAACGTACATCCGGCCAAGGCCGAGGTGCGTTTCCGGGACGCGGCGGCGGTCGAGTCCTTCGTCGAGGAAGCGGTGCGGGTGGGTCTGACGTCGGAGGCGAGCGCCGCCACCCTGGACACACAACTGGTCCCTCCCCAACTGCTGGTCCGAGAACCGAGTCCCCCACGGCCCAGTAGGAAGTCCGAGGTGGAGAGCCAGACCGCCATGTTCCTTTCGGCCGACGCCGCGCTGCCGTCGAGCACGGCGCCCCCTTTGGGCACGGCACCCTCTTCGGGCTCGGCAGCGACGGGTGCCGCACCTGCCCGCGAAGCAGTGACGCCTGGCGTTTCTGCTCGCAAAGACGTACCGGGTGACGCATCTGCCGATCCTATCCCGGTGGTCGAGGAGCGGCCTCGCCTCTGGCAGGTGCTGAACACTTACGTGCTCGCGGAGACGCGCGAGGGTCTGATCATCATCGACCAGCACTCGGCACACGAGCGAATCCTGTTCGAGCGCCTGAGCCGAGCCTTCGAGGCGAGCGGGGAGACCGGCCAGAGGCTCCTCTTCCCGCTCACCATTCGCCTCGCCAAGGCCGAATACGAACAAGTGCAGGCCCTGACTGGCATCCTGGACCGTGTGGGCTTTGAGGTCGAGGGCTTCGGTGGCAACACGATCATCGTGCACGCGGTTCCGGATCCACATCCCTACTTCGACCCTGAGCGCTGCCTCAGGGAGATGATCGACGAGCTGGTTGAGGGTTCGGATCTCACGCGCTCTGCAAAGAACCAGCACGAGAAGATCGCCATGACCTTCGCCTGCAAGGGGGCGATCAAGGCCGGCCAAGGGTTGAGCGAGACCGAGATGCAGGAGTTGTTCGACCAGCTTTTCGCCACGGAGCTGCCCTACCACGACGTGCACGGTCGCCCGACCATCGTCCGTCTGAGCAAGAGTGAGCTGGAGAGGAAATTCGGGCGGTGAGAGACTTCCTGGCGATCACGGGGCCGACGACCTCCGGGAAGACGCAGGTCTCGATCGCGGTCGCCGAGGCGCTGGACGCCGAAATCATCTGCATGGATTCCCGGCAGGTCTACCGGGGGATGGACATCGGTACGGACAAGGTCTCCACGGAAAATCGAGACCGGGTGCGCCATCACGGCCTCGACCTCCGGGACCCGGACGAGTTCTATAGCGCCGGGCAGTTCGGCCGGAATGCCCGCGGCTGGATCGAAGAGATTTCTGGACGAGGGCACGTTCCTCTTTTGGTCGGGGGCACGGGTTTGTTTCTGCGATCCTTGACCCATCCGTTGTTCAAACAGCCGGACATCGACGCGACGCGCCTCGAAGCGCTTCGTGGCTTCATGGCCAAGCGGCCCGCGACCGAGTTGGAGCGCTGGGTTGGGGCGCTGGACTCCGGCCGCACGGATCTCGCCCGGGAGGGAGGTCCGCAGCGTCTGGGCCGGACCATCGAGGTGGCGCTCCTTACGGGTCGCCCCCTCTCGTGGTGGCACTCACAGGGCACGCCGGCCCAAGAGCCCCTCGAGGGTCTTATCGTCGTGCTCGACAAGGACCGTGAGGAACTGGACCGGCGCATCGACGCCCGGGTAACCCGGATGGCGGCCGAGGGGCTGGTCGACGAAGTGAAGGGCTTGATGGAGAAAGGATATGGGCCGGAGGATCCGGGGATGACCAGCACGGGGTACCGGGAAATCGCCGCCTACATCGGTGGGGACATGACACTGGAGGAGGCCCTCGACCGAATGCGGTCTCAAACCAGACAGTACGCGCGCCGGCAGCTCACTTGGTTCCGGCACCAGCTACCGGAAGACACGATCAACGTCGATACTTCGCGGCCCCTGGACACGCAGGTGGCGGACGTGGTGGCGGCGTGGCGGCTCGAGGACTGAACGATAAACGGGCCACGACAGGAAGGGCGAATGATCGAATGAAAATCGGGGTGACCTGTTATCCGACCTACGGTGGCTCCGGAGCCGTGGCCACGGCGTTGGGGATCGAGTTTGCCGAGCGGGGTCACGAGATCCATTTCGTTTCGTACGCTCAGCCTTTCCGCCTGGGACGTTTCCACGAGCGCGTGTTTTTCCACGAAGTGGAGATGGAGCAGTATCCTCTCTTCGAGCATCCGCCCTACACGTTGGCTCTCGCGGTCGCGCTGCACGACGCCGCGCGCACCCATGATCTGGACCTGATCCACGTGCACTACGCGATTCCCCACGCCACGTCGGCGTGGATCGCACAGCAGATGCTCGGCAAGGAGGGTCCGCCCGTGGTGACCACCCTCCACGGCACGGATATCACCCTGGTAGGGATCCATCCGTCTTTTCAGGCGATCACCAGTTTTTCGATCCTCCAGTCGGACGGGATCACCTCGGTATCCCGTTTCCTCAAGGATCAGACCGTCCGGGACTTCGGCGTCGCGGCGGATGACATCGAGGTGATTCCGAACTTTCTCGACACGGACGTATACGGGCCCGGCAAGGAGCCCTGCCACCGTGACACGCTCGCGGAGCCGGGGGAGAAGATCTTGATGCACGTGTCGAACTTTCGGCCCGTGAAACGCGTCTGGGACGTGGTGAACGTGTTTGCTGGAGTCGCCGAACGCATGCCCGCCCGCTTGATCATGATCGGCGACGGGCCCGAGCGGCCTCGTGCCATCGAGGCGGCGGAGGCTCTGGGGGTGGGGGATCGTGTCGTCTTCCTGGGCAAGCACGGTGCGGTGGAGGAGCTCCTGCCGTGCGCCGACCTGTTTCTGTTACCGAGCGGGTCCGAATCCTTCGGCCTCGCGGCACTCGAAGCGATGGCCTCCGGCGCGCCGGTCGTGGCGTCCAATGCGGGGGGCCTGCCCGAGGTCGTGCCAAACGGCGAGGCGGGATATCTCTTCGAGCCGGGTGACGTGGAAGGCATGACGGGGGGAGCCATAGAGATCTTGAGTGACCCGGAGCGGTGGAAGGCGTTCAGCGAGGCGGGCCGTGCCGTGGCCGTCGAGCGTTTCTCGGCGGAGCGAGTGGTGCCGATATACGAGAACTTCTGCGAGCGCGTCATCGAGACGCACAGGCGCAAAGCGGACTCGCGCGAATGAGCGTTTGGGAGGCGGTTTTCCTCGGGGTTCTCCAAGGGGCGACCGAATTCTTTCCGGTATCGAGTTCCGGGCACCTGGTGGTCGGCCAGACGCTGCTCGGCTTGGAGATTCAGGGCGTGCAGTTCGTGGTGGCGGTACACGTAGCTACGCTGATCTCGGTGCTCGTGATGTATCGGAGCCGTCTCATCGAGCTGCTTTACGGCGCGCTTCGGCGAGACGGAGATGCTTGGCGGTACGTGGGGCTGCTCGCCCTCGCGACGCTACCCGCGGCGATCGTCGGCGTGCTCTTGGTGGACACGATCGAGGGACTCTTCGAGAGCCCGTTCGTGCCGGCCACTGCCTTTCTGGTGACAGGCGGGATCCTGTGGAGCACGCGCCGGGTGCCCGGGCGGGCGGAGCTCGGGCGGGAGGGGAGCTCGGGTGGGAGGGAGCTCGGGCGCGAGGATCGGAAGAAACCAGGGTGGGGTGCTGCCTTGTTGATCGGCTTCGCCCAGGCGTTCGCCCTGGTGCCCGGCATCTCCCGCTCGGGGACGACGGTCGTGATGGCGCTGTGGCTCGGCGTGGCGGCTGAAGAGGCTGCCGCGTTCTCGTTCCTGATGGCGATCCCTGTGATCGCCGGAGCCGCGTTGCTCCAGATGCCGGACCTCACTTCGCAGGGCCTGACCCTCTCGGGGACGGCCCTGGCCGCGGGCTCCATCGTGGCCGCCGTCACCGGAATCCTGGCGATCAAGGGTTTCGTGGCTCTGCTGGTGCGGAGGGCCTTCCACCGCTTCGCCATTTACTGCTGGGCACTTGGCGCAGCTTTCCTCGTCTACCTCTTCGTGTTCGGGTAGGGGGACGGTGAGCGGAGAGCCCGAGGTACTCGATCTCTGGGAGGGCCGACCGGTCGAGGAGTGGGCACGGCGCTGGGGCGTGCCGCACGTCGAGGCTTACGATGAGCTTCCCTCCACGAACGATCGCCTCCGCGCTCTGGCGGAGGATGGGGCCTCCCACTTCACCGTGGTGACCGCCGACTTCCAGACCGGGGGAAAGGGACGGGGCGGAAAGCACTGGGATTCGCCCCGCGGAATGGGCCTTTGGATCTCCTTTCTCGTGCGGAGTGACTCGGACGTCCCACCGACGCTCGTCCCGATCCTCGTGGGGTTGGCCGCCGCCCGTGCCCTCGAGCGGCTCTGCCCGTCGCTTAGGCCCGGGATCAAGTGGCCCAACGACATCGAGGTGGAGGGCCGAAAGCTGGGAGGTATCCTTTGCGAGGGCGCCGGGACCGGAGCGGTTGTTGTCGGGGTCGGTCTCAACCTTCGGCAGGGGATCGAGGACTTCGATCCCGGGTTGAAGGAACGAGCCGCGTCGATGGAGATGGCCGGGTGCAGGGGCGTGAGGCGATCGAGGGTCGCCGGTGAGCTCCTGTCGGCCGCACGTGCCCTGGTGAATCCACCCCCCCGGTTGCTCGACGAGCGGTTGAGGCAGGAGGTCCGGGACCGCGATACCTTAAACGGCCGAACGGTGCGTACCGACGTGGGTGTCACAGGAACGGCCATGGGCATCGCAGCTGACGGAGCACTCTTGGTGGAGGTCGACGGTGGAGTCGAGGAGATTCGAGCGGGGGGTGTGATGGCCGTGGGCAACATGAATGAGCGTGGAGGGGCGTGACATGGAGCTCGTCATCGACGTGGGAAACAGCGAGACCGTGCTCGGCATCGTGGATCCTGGAAAGCTCGATCTGCGCGCCCACTGGCGGTTGAGCACGCCGATTCCCCGCACGCCCGATGAATACAGACTGCTGCTGCAGTCGTTGCTTCGCGACGGCGGGATTTCCCACCACGACCTGACGATGGCTGTCCTAGGTTCGGTGGTGCCCTCCGCGACCCGAATTCTCACGGATACTCTCGAGCAGATTCTGGGAGGGCCACCCATCGTGGTAGACGCGCGGAGCCCACTGCCGATTCGGCTCGACGTGGACGAGCCGCTCACGGTCGGCGCCGATCGTATCGTGAACACACTCGCGGCTAAGGAGATGTACGGACGCGACACCATCGCCGTCGATCTCGGGACTGCCACCACGTTCGACTGCATTACGGCCGACGGCGTATTCGTCGGGGGTGTGATCGCCCAAGGCCTGGAGTCCGGGCTCGAGTGGCTGGGAAGGAAGACCGCCAAGCTCCCCCGGGTCGAGCTGACTCCGCCCGAGAGCGTGATCGGACGGCGCACGGAGGCGTGCATCCAAAGCGGCGTGTTCTTCTCGGCGGTCGACGCCGTGGACGGGATCGTTCGGCGGATCCTGGACGAATGGCAGCGGGAAGACGTCTTTGTGGTCGCGACCGGGGGATACGCCACCACCGTCGGTCCCCACGCCCAGACCGTTGACCACATCGAACCCTTCCTCACCCTCTTCGGCCTCGCCCTCGCGGGGAGGACGATTCGGGGGTAGGAGCCCGCGGTGCATTCCCGTTGACACGATCCCGTACGCCACTACATTTACGGCATTAGCACTCATGTGGTGAGAGTGCTGACAGTTCTCTAAACCTAATAATATCAACCAGTTAGTAGGAGGCGTTTCGGATGGCAAACAAGACTGCGGTCAACGTCGAGCCGTTGGCGGATCGCGTGGTGGTGTCGCCCCTCGAGGAAGAGGAGCAAATGCGTGGAGGCCTGTACATCCCGGACACGGCCAAGGAGAAACCCCAATCCGGCAAGATCGTCGCCGTGGGGCCGGGCAAGCTCTCCGAGGAGGGTGTGAGAATCGAGCCCGACGTCGAGGTCGGCCAGACCGTTCTCTACGGGAAGTACAGTGGGACGGAAGTCACCGTAGAGGGCGAGGATTACCTCATCCTGCGCGAGTCGGACATCCTCGCCGTCCTCGGCTGACCTGCCGTGCGTTTCAAAGAAAACGAAAGAATTCACAAGCATCATACACAGGAGTAGATAGACGATGGCTGCCAAAGAACTCGGTTTCGATGTCGATGCCCGCGCCCGGTTGAAGGCGGGGGTCGACAAATTGGCCAAGGCCGTAAAGATCACGTTGGGGCCCAAGGGCCGGAACGTGGTTATCGATCGGAAGTTCGGCTCCCCGACGGTCACAAAGGACGGTGTGTCCGTGGCCAAAGAGGTGGAGTTGGAAGACCCCGTGGAGAACATGGGCGCCCAGATGGTCAAGGAAGTTGCCACGAAGACGTCGGACGTCGCCGGTGACGGCACGACCACCGCCACGATTTTGGCGCAGGCGATCTTCGGCGAGGGGTTGAAGAACGTCACCGCCGGAACGAACCCCATGGGCATCCGCCGTGGTGTCGACAAGGCGGTTAATCAGGTGGTGGAGTTCCTCGAGGGCCTCTCCACGGAGACCAAGGGTAAGAGCGAGATCGCCCAGGTCGGCACCATTTCGGCCAACAGCAACGCCGAGATCGGTGACCTGATCGCCGACGCCATGGAGAAGGTCGGCAAGG
Organism: Longimicrobiales bacterium; assembly: GCA_965248195.1. Taxonomy (GTDB): domain Bacteria; phylum Gemmatimonadota; class Gemmatimonadetes; order Longimicrobiales; family Gaopeijiaceae; genus UBA822. The sequence continues at coordinate 1,439,496 of CBDFIQ010000002.1, forward strand.
ACGGCGTGATCACCGTCGAAGAGGCGCGTGGTCTCGAAACCACGCTCGAAACGGTCGAAGGCATGCAGTTCGATCGTGGCTACCTGTCGCCGTACTTCGTCACGGACCCGGAGCGTATGGAATCCGTCATGGAGGATCCCATGATCCTCATCCACGACAAGAAGGTTTCGTCGATGAAGGATCTTCTTCCGATCCTCGAGAAGGTCGCCCAGTTGGGTAAGCCACTCGTGATTCTGGCAGAGGACATCGAGGGGGAGGCGCTCGCGACCCTCGTCGTGAACAAGCTTCGCGGCACGCTCAAGGTCTGCGCCGTCAAGGCTCCCGGCTTCGGGGACCGGCGCAAGGCCATGCTCCAGGACATCGCCGTTCTTACGGGCGGCCAGGTGATCTCGGAGGAAGTCGGCTTCAAGCTCGAGAATACCGTCGTGAGTGATCTCGGCTCGGCCAAGCGCATCGTCATCGACAAGGACGACACGACCATCGTCGACGGCGCCGGCGAGAAGGACAAGATCAAAGGCCGGATCGAGGAGATCAAAGTCGCCGTCGAAAAGTCCACGTCGGACTACGATAGCGAGAAGCTCCAGGAGCGGCTGGCCAAGCTGTCCGGGGGTGTCGCCGTGATCAACGTCGGAGCCGCGACCGAGACCGAGATGAAAGAAAAGAAGGCTCTGGTCGAGGACGCGCTGCACGCGACGCGCGCCGCAGTGGAGGAGGGCATCGTGCCGGGTGGCGGCGTGGCCTTCATTCGGGCGCAGCAGGCGCTGGCGGACTTGAGTGCCGAGGAGCACGACGAGCAGGTCGGGATCGACATCCTCCGACGGGCTCTCGAAGCTCCGATTCGTCAGATCGCGATCAACGCGGGGGCCGATGGGTCCATCGTGGTGGCCAAGGTCCGTGACGGTAAGGGCGCCCTGGGCTTCAACGCGCTGACGGAGGATTACGAGGACCTGGTCAAGGCCGGTATCATCGATCCGACCAAGGTCACCCGGTCGGCGCTGCAGAACGCTGCGTCGATCGCGGGCCTGCTTCTCACGACCGAAGCGGTGATCGTGGAGCAGCCCGAGGAGACCCCCGCACCGCCCATGCCGGGCGGCGGCGGTATGGACGGAATGTATTAGGGGCTGCCTCTAGCCGTATCACTCGCCTTTTGAGGCATGGCATGGTGAGTCTAGCGCCCCCGGTGTCGCGTAGCGATGCCGGGGGCGTTGTGCGCCAGGGGCGTCAGCCGGGGGGACACCAAGCCGCTTCGGCGACCCCGTGCGACGCGCCCTAGCGGATCAGCGGTGCGCCCACAACGAGTCGAGCTTCGCGTAGAGGTCCGGCTCGGCGGCACTCGCTCTCTTGAGCAGATGGTCTCGCATCAGCGGATCGATCCGTCCAATTGACGCCGCGCGCGCGGCGATGCGCTCGAGTCCGAGTCGGTCCATCGCCCACGGCTCGATCCCGTACCGTGTCGGATTGGAGACGATTGGATCGTAGCGCGCGCCCTCGTCGCCACTGGTAACGAGGAACTCGAGGACCGGACGGTCGTCGGTGTTGACCCGAGCGGGCGCGCCCCAGTCGGAAACCAGCTGGCCGAACAGGTCCGACGACAGGCGAACGGCATCGAAATGTTCGTCCACCCGGATTGCCCCCAGAGTCTGTTCCATGACCCTTGTGAGGTCCGCGTCGAAGTGCTCGACATCGACCGGCCGCGCCGAAAGCGCCAACTGCCCAGCGGAACATGCGGTCATGTAGTACGACCTTCTGAGCAGCCACAGGTCACACGTCGCAAAGACCTCCGACAGGGTCCGCAAGACGGTTTCGAGTCCTCGAGCGGTCATGTCGTACGGCGCGAGCCACGTCACGAAGACGCCGTCCTCGGCGAGGGCTCGACGCACCGCTCGGTAGAACTCCAGCGTGTAGATCTTGGACGCCGCGTAGTACGTGGGAGCCGGGATCGAATTGACGATCGCGTCGTACTCCCCTTCTCGAGCGGACAGAAAGGTCCGCCCGTCCCCGATGGTCAGGCGGACGTTGTCGCGCCCGAGCACGTCGAGGTTGGCGTCGTGCAGATTGGCGGCCTGGGCGACGAACGCTCCATTGATCTCGACGACGTCCACCTGAGCGAAGACCCGAGCCGCGGCGCCTGCGGTGAGTCCGGTCCCGAGACCGAGCACTGCGGCCCGCCCCGTCCGCGGTGCGACGAGCGACGGCACGACACCACTGACGAGCTCTGCCAGATTCACGACACCGTTCCGCCTCGCATAGATGCTGGGGTGTCCGTTGTAGGAGACCCAGTCCTCCCCGGGCGAACGAACGAGCGTGGCGCTTTCACCCCACCATCGAAACACCCGAACCTCCGAGCCGCGGGAAGACTCCGCGTAGCGCCCGAGCTGGAAGGCACCCTCGTCCCAGCTTCCGGCCAAAAGGACCGCAGCGGCCACCGCGACCGCGCTCGCGATGCGCGCACGGCTTCGCCCTCCGTCCCTCCCTCTCTCTCTGCCTCCGTCCCTCCGTTCCTCCGCCAAAGCGGCGGCCCCCCAGCAAACGACGGTGAGCAGCGCGACGAGCCCACCCATCGGTAGCAGGGGATGCAGCACGCCGATGAAGGCGAGGTAGCCGACGGCATTGCCGATCCCCGCAAGCCACAACAGCGCTCCGGATTCCTCGGCGACCGCACCCTCACGCCCGAGGAGCGCCGGCACGGTGGCGCCGAAACACATGAGTGGAAGAAGCCCCAGCGAACTCGCCGCCATGAGTCGGGCCAGGAGCCCTCCAATCGCTCCGCTTCCGAGACCGGCGCTCAGCGCGCCGTAAAGTGCCCCGACGCCAGGCAGGAGGAGGTAGCCAACCGAGGCCGTGACGCCGGCGGCGAGCACGACGGAGGAGAAGCGAAGGCGGCTGCGCGAAACGACCACGGTGCCGGCGGCGATGCCGAACAGGACCACGGCCAGCCCGACCGCGAAGTTCTCCCGGTGGGGCGAGAACGTCAGGTAGAGGCTCTTGAGGAATGCCATCTGGAAGACACCGCTCGCCACGCTCACGGCGAACAGGGCGAGTCTCAGCCTTCCCGACGCCAAGACGGCCGGCGCCCGCGGACGACGATGCTGCGTGCCCCCGATCGCGAACAGCGCCAGGCCGATGAGGAGGTTCGCACCGCCCAGAAGCCATAGGGACCACGTGACGCCGACGGCCCGTAGCAGGACGAGCTCAATGAGGACAACCCCTGCGGCGGCACCGAAGTTGTAGAGCCCGTAGATATCGGGGAAGGCCGCTCCGGCTGTGGCTCCAGCCTCATGGCGGACGGCCTTCACGTACGCGCTGAAGAGGGGCAGGCTGAAGCCGATCGCGAAGGCGGGGGAGGCGACGAGCGCCATGGTCGCAAGCGACGCTCCAACCGGGCTCGCCACGCCTCCCAGGGCACCGGCCGCGACGACCCACGCCGTCAACAGAGGGAAAAGCAGAGCGTATACGCCGATGACGACCTCGAACGCCGCAAGCCAGCGGTGCGCCCGGTGCGCTACCCGGGCGCCGACTGCCGTCCCGATGAGGAAGGTGCTCAGGAGAGCGGCGTGCACCCAGAGAGCGTCCCCCAGTGCCGTCGTGAGCGTTCGTATGTATAGGACCTCGTACCCGAGCGCACACACGCCCGACGCCACTGCCATCATCTCCAGCCCTGCGGCGACCCCGCGACCGCTGCCCGTTCCTTGGTTCATGTCGGCGTCGGTCAGTCTTGCGCGAGGGGAGAGTCCATGATCGAGATCCCCGCCACTCCGTGTGACCACCGGTACTCGAGCGGCCCACGGCCTGGACCTCGTCCATGGTTGAGAAAGCCTTGCGCACGACTCCCGTGAGCGTCTCCTCCGGCGTCCCCTGCTCCAGCGCGACGAGCGCGCGACGCGCATCCGGGCTCAGCCGCTCGAGACGAGGCACGATGTCATGAGGGGTCTCGTCTCGAAACGCAACGACGATGTGTGACGTCTCCCCGTACGCCGGAACGTACAGCACGGTGGGAAAGACCTCTTGGATGCCGCGAACCAGGAGTGGCAGATCCTCTCCCCAGAACAGCTGCGTGAAGACGCCTCCGGGTTCGAGGCGTTCGCGCGCCTCACGCCAGAAGTCGACCGTGTAAAGCCCCGACGATCCGGGCAGGTACGGGTCGAGCACGTTCACATTGATGATGTCGTACGTGCGATCGGACGATACGAGCGCTTGCCGGCCGTCACCCTGTGCCAGACGCACCCGGGGATCGTCGAGAAGCCGGAAGTTGTGCGGCGCGAATTTGGCCTGTTCGGCGATGAGGAATGGGAGGATCTCGATCGTCGTGATGTCCTCCACCTGCGGATACAGCGTAAACGTCCCGGCGGTGATGCCGTAACCGGTGCCCACGTTGAGCACGCTGGACGTACGCTTTGCGAGGACCATGGACAGGTGCGCGGGCATCTGCTGGGCATGGGTCGTCTGCAGGTCTCCCAGATCGAAGACGAGGCTCAGGCGGTTGTTTCGCACCCGAATCGTGTTCCTCGTCGTGAGCGTCATCACCTGCACGCCGTACTCGTCTTCGTTCGCGGTGATGAGGGTCTCGTCCGGGCGGAGGAGCACCAGGCTCGTCGGGGCGATGGCCGCTCCGAGCAGCACACCGACGCATACGACCCCCGACGTCACGTACGCCGCGGGGCTGCGCAGACTCCAAGCGATCAGCCCGGCACCGAGAAACCCGGAAGCCAGACCGAGCGAGGCAAACCCCTGCATCGTACCGGGGCCCCGCGCCAGCACGTACCCGGCCCCGACGGCTCCCACCACGGCACCGATGGTGTTCACGAAGTACAGCCGTCCGATCACCCGGCTCGGATCCCGGTCGAGCGCACGCGCGGCCCGCGCGAGGAGCGGAAAGACGATGCCGAGCACACCGATGGACGGAGCCACCAGGAGGGCCATGATCGCGGTGCGCCGAGCCGCTTCGGGCAGGCCCGGCAGGAGGCCGGCAATGCCCCCACCCGCCACGGTGGCGGTGGCGAGCATCACGGAGACGCCATGAATCAGCGCGCCGAGCGAAAGACACGCGCCCACTGTCCCCAGAACCCGTCGCTTCGTCATAGCCCCGACTCGGACCGCGATGGGCGCAGCCAGCAGGCTCGCAGCGCCGAGCGCCGCGATGAAGATGAAGAGCAGGACGGAGATCGCCATCGTACGATCGCCCAAAAGGAAACGCGCGATTCGTCCCCATAACACCTCGTACCCGAGGATCAGCGCGCCGCTCGTGAAGGCCAGCGTCCAGAGCCAGGCGCCGTCGAGCCCCTCACGTTGGCCTTCGGCGTCACCTTGCCAGCTGCCGTCGAGCCCGTCCCGTTCGACTTCGGCGCCACCGTGGGCGGGGACTGGTGCCCGCCCGACGAGTTGCGCCCCCCCCCGGACGCCTCGCTTCGCGACAACAAAAGCCAGACAGCCGACAGTGACGTTGAGCGAGACGGCGATTCCGACAGCCCCGAGCAGCCCTATCCACCAGATCAGGAACAGTCCCGCCGACGCCGCCCCCAGCGCCGCTCCGAGCGTGTTCCAGCCGTACAACTCCGTGACTTTGCGGTGCGGCAACTCCCACTCGGCGACCGCGCCGAGCAATACCGGGAGCGTCCCACCCATGAGTACGGTCGGCACGGCGAGCATGGCTGCGGACACGAGCATCGTGAGGGCGAGCGACGGACCGAACGACTCCGGGGTGGAAAGGAGGCCCGCGGCGGTCGCACCACCCACATGCGCCGCATAGGTGACCAGCCACGCACTGATGCCGATCGCTACTTCCATCAGCGCATACAGACGGAGCGCCCCCGCCCCGCGCGCCCTTATACGGCCGAATACCCACGCCCCCGCGGCGAGTCCCGCCAGGAAGACCGAGAATACGACCGTCATGGAGATCGCCGTCGATCCGACGACGTCGGCCAGCATACGGGTCCAAACCACCTCGTAGATGAGACCTGCGCAGCCGGAGAAAAAGAAGAGGGCGATGAGTAGGGTCACGAGGAGGTCCGCTCCCGTGCGGGGTGCGGCTGGCCGGCGGCGGGGCGCACCTAGAACGCCAACACCTGAAAGAGGTTGCTGTAGTCGTCGGTCCACATACGAACCCGCTTGTGGCTCCGTGCCTGCCGCCAAGTCGCTTCGGCGACCTGGTCCGTGCTGAGAAACTCGTCGTTCGTGCTGAGAAGCATCCAGTCGGCGCTATATGTCGACATGGGACCGTTATCAGTGGAAACGTACGCCGCCTCCATCTCGAAGTGCTGAGCCACCTTTTGCAAGACCGGCTCGAGATCCAAATGCCGGCTCGTGAAATGGACCGCGATCACGCCGTCAGGCTTGAGATGGCGTCGGTAGATCTCGAACGCCTCTTTTGTCAGGAGATGGACAGGTATCGCATCGCTCGTGAACGCATCGAGGACCAAAATGTCGAACGCTTGTGGGGCCTCGCGTTCCATCGAGAGCCGGGCGTCCCCCAGAACCACCTCAACTCGTCCCTCGGAGTCGGCCAAGTAGGAGAAGTAGTCCGTCGCCATGCGCAGGACGTCGGAATTGATCTCGTAGAATCGGATGTAGTCACCCGGCAGGCCGTATGCCGCGAGGGTCCCGACACCTAGTCCAACCACACCGATTCGCCGTTCGGACCAGCGTGGGAAAGCCCGGAACGTCACCCCGATGCCGCTGGTCGGCGTGAAGTAGGTCGTCGGAGGGTCAAGTCCCGATTTGTGTGTAAAAGCGGAGGAAGCTCCTCGCCTTCGGCTAGGCTGCTTGGGCGACCTCCTGTTTCTGGAGGAGTGAGAGGTCGAGGTAACGCCGGTCGCCCCAGACGTGTGTGGTCCTGAGTGCGACGGCCGTGATGAGCCTGAGGGCGCTGGCCCGGTCCGGGAAGGCGCCGGCGGCCTTGATCCTGCGTTTGATCTCGCCGTGCAGCCGCTCGAGGCTGTTGGTGGTACGCAGCCGGGGCCAGTGCGCCTCGGGGAACGCGTAGAACTGCGTCGCTGCCCCGAAGCCCCGCTCCAGGACCTCCACGGCCTCGGGCAGCTCCTTCTTCCAGCGTGCGCCGAACTCGCCCAGGAGCTTCTTCGCCTCGGCGAGTCCGGATGTCTGGAAGATCACCGAGACCTCACGCGCCACGCGCTTGCGTAGGCGGTGGGGGACCCTCGCCCCCACATTACGCTGCAGATGGACCGTACACCTCTGACGGCGTGCCTCGGGCAGGAAGCGGCGGACCGCAGCTGCCAGGCCTGCGTGCTCATCGGCGATCACGAGCTCGACACCGCCGAGGCCGCGGTCCTGGAGTTGCTCGAGGAGCTCCGACCAGCTCTGCTGCGACTCCTCAGCGCCCAGCGTGACGGCCAGGAGCCGTCGGTGACCCTCAGGGCCCACTGCATACGCCACGAGCGCACTCACGTTCTCGACTTTGCGGGCCCAGCGGGCGTCCAAGAACGTGGCGTCCAGGTACAGATAGGGGTGAGGCCCCTCGATCGGCGCACGGCGCAGCCCTTCCACGGCCTCGTCGAGCCGTTTTGCCACACGACTCACCGTCGAGCGCCCAACACGCTCGCCCATCAGCGCCTCGGTGACGTCGCCCATCTTGCGCTGTGACACGCCGCTCACATACGCCTCGACCATCATCTCGTCGAGCTCGGGGCTCCTGCGCTGGTAGCGGCCGATCACGTCGGCCGGCGAACCGTTGTCCCGGCTCCGGGGCATGGCGACCTCGATCTGCCCCAGGCTCGTCAGCAGCCGCCTCAGGTATGTGCCGTTCCTATGGTCCTTCCGGCTTCCCACCCGCTCGAAGCGGCGTGCACCTACCATGGCCTTCAGCTCCTCTTCCAGCACCATCTCGAGCGTCAGCCGGATCGCGCCTTGAAACAGCTCGCGCAAATCATCGCGTAGCTCGTCTTGCGTGGCCCGACCGATCTCCACAATCTCTTGCATCGGAAGCTCCTCTCCGGTTCCGAGCCTGCTCTGCAGACCCGGACTCCCGGGTTCATGTGACAGTGAACAACAACAGAGGAGCTTCCGTTTTTCTTTCCCTCCTGTCCAGCTTATCCGCTTTTACACAAATCTAGGGACACTACCCGTCGGAGAGCGCCGTCTGCTCGGGGCCAGGTATTGCACCCCGTGCAAGATGCGTCCGTTTAGCAAATGGTGCGTCTCAAAAGGGGTGCCAGCCTCTTCTCCATACACGCGCAGCGTCCCATAAAAATTGCGCGAGCGGGCGATGGTGAAACTCGTGGATTGCACGTGGAGGGTCAGTGTCACTGCGAGGACCAGCCAGCTGAGGCGAATCGTGCCCCAGGCCCACCGAGGTCGGCCCCCGTACAACGCCGACTCCTTGTCGCCGCTTATGGCCAGGAGCACCAAGGCACCGCAGGCCAACAGCCCCAGGTGCAACTCGACGAGGAGATTGAAAACAAGCGGAGCAACGACCCCGACAAGAACGCCACCCAGGACACCACCGGCCGCGATCCACAGAAAATAGCTCGTCAAATACCGCGGGTGGGGTCTCAGACGGGCGAGCTCTCCATGACAAGCCATACAGCAGACAAACAGGGCCGCCGAATGCACGCCGATCTGTAGCAGGACCGGAGCGTCGACGTCGTAATAGAGCATCCACACGACCCCGGCCATCGCCGGGATGAGGGCGAAGGTGAATACGGTGCGGTTATACCACCTGTCGTGATCGAAGGCGATGATGAACGACAGGAGATAAAGGCTCAGCGGCAGTACCCATAGGAACGGGATCGCAGCCACGTCCTGCGACATCTGATTCGTAGCCGCAAGCAGCAAGACCGAAGCGGCCGCGGGCAATCCCAGCCAGAGCAGGCGGGTGGTCCGCTTGGAACGAGGGGGCCGGTTGTCGGAGGGTACCTCGGTAGCGTCGGCGGTGTCGGATATCGCGAGGGTGGCTTGCTGTCGCCAGATCCACATAGCGCAGGCGGCACTCAGCATGGCAAAGAGGCCGAAACCCCCGGACCACAGTTGGGTCTGCGCCGTTCGGCCGATCGCCGGCTCGACGAGAACGGGATAGCTGACGAGTGCGAGTAGCGACCCCACGTTGGACAGGGCGTACAGTCGGTAGGGTGAAACCCCGGGGCGCAGTCGGGTGAACCAAGCCTGAAGCAGGGGAGACGTAGATGCGAGAACGAGGAACGGCCAACCGAGTGTGACCAGAAGCAAGAGCAGGATCTGCGGGGTGGGCGCATCGACCGCTTCTGGTTTCCAGTGTTCCGCGGGCGTGATGGGCAGCAGCGCGAGCCCTACCACCAACAACGCGAGATGTAATGCCGCCTGGCCGCGCGGTCGAAAATACCGGATGCTGAAGTGGGCGTACGCGTATCCCCCGAGCAAGAGGGCCTGGAAGAAGAGCATCGCGGTAGTCCAGACCGATGGGCTGCCGCCGAACCAGGGCAGGATGTACTTGGCGATGATCGGCTGGACCTGAAACAGCAAAAAGGCTGCTGTGAAGATCGTCACCGCGAATATGGGCATGCCAACTCCTTCGCTCCGAAACCGGCTGGTCGGGGCGCTTACCAAGCCACCAGTTTCAAGTATAGGACTGAAACACTTGATGAGTGAAGATTTCCCGACAAGACTTTGAGAGGACGTTATTCTCAACCCGGGGTGGTACTCCATGAAGGGCTTACTCAACTTTTTTGGGATGTCGGTAGGCGGATGGATCGGCTGGGCCCTAGGCGCCCAGGTTTCCATCTTTACCGCGTTCATCGTCAGCATGGTGGGGACCGGCTTGGGGCTCTTCTATACCCGGCGTGCACTAAAGCGCCTTCTACCTTGAAGGCAGGGCCCACCCCCCTTTCCATCACCCTCCTAGCCCTTTATCCCCCGCGACTGAACCGGTAGCTTCTCCGTTCGAGCCGATCTCGTCCCACGGTAGGGGAGGGGGCCGGCGCTCTTTTTTCCGGACGCCGAGGAAGGCCCGCGATGTCCGCCCCCATGATCAACGTGACTCTCCCTGACGGGACCGTCCTCGAAGTCCCCCCGGAGTCCTCCATCGCCGACGTGGCCGCAGCGATCGGTCCCGGCCTGGCTAAGGCCGCGGTCGCGGGGCAGATCGACGGCGAGACGGTGGATCTCAGTGCCCGCCTCTCTAGGGACGCCGCAGTCCGCATTCTGACCGAGCGTGACGAGGACGCTCTGGCGGTATTGCGGCACTCTGCCGCGCACGTCCTCGCGACGGCCGTGCGGGAGCTCCGCCCCGGTGCCGGCATCGGATTCGGCCCTGCCATCGACGACGGGTTCTACTACGATTTCGATGTACCGGAACCGTTCACGCCCGCTGACCTGGAGACGTTCGAGGCCAAGATGGCCGAGGTCGCGAAGGCGAATTATGGCTTCGAGCGGCGCGTCGTGAGTGTGGAGGAGGCCCGTGAGCTCTTCTCCGACGATCCTTTGAAGCTGGAGCGCCTGGACGAGTTCTCGGAGGACGAGATCATCACGGTCTATCAGGACGGACCGTTCCTCGACCTCTGCCGCGGCCCCCACATACCATCCACGGGCAGCCTCAAACACTTCAAACTCCTGTCGGGCGCGGGAGCGTATTGGCGAGGCGACGAGAAACGCCAAATGCTCCAACGTATCTACGGGACGGCCTTCTTCAAGAAATCGCATCTCAGCGAGCACCTCGAGCGTCTCGAAGAGGCCAAAAAACGGGACCACCGCGTCCTCGGGCGTGAGCTCGACCTTTTCTCGACCGATGCCCGGGTTGGGCCCGGTTTGATCCTCTGGCACCCCAAGGGCGCGATCATTCGGAGCGAGATCGAGCAATTCGAACAGGAGCTGATCCTGCGACACGGTTACGATCTGGTCTACACGCCGCACGTCATGAGCGAGCGGATCTTCGAGATTTCCGGACACCTCGAGAACTTCAAGGACGGGATGTTCGGCGCGCTGGACATGGAGGGCGCCGCGTACCGCCCGAAGCCGATGAACTGCCCCGGACACATCGCCATCTACCAGTCTCAACAGCGCTCCTACCGCGACCTGCCGATCCGCATGGCAGAGTTCGGCACCTGTTACCGGTACGAGCGGAGCGGTGTGCTCCACGGAATGCTCCGCGTGCGCGGATTCACGCAGGACGACGCCCATGTCTTCTGCACCCCGGATCAGGTCCCCGGGGAGATCGAACGCCTGCTGGATCTGGTCGATGAGATTCTGACGGCCTTCGGCTATCCCTACTCGATCTCGCTCGCAACCAAGCCGGAGGAGAAGGCGCTGGGCACGGACGAGCAGTGGGACTCCGCCGTTCAGACGCTGGCTGATACGCTGGAGTCACGGGGCGTGCCTTTCGAGTACGACGAGGGCGGGGGAGCCTTTTACGGGCCGAAGCTGGACTTCAAGCTCATCGACGCCATCGGACGGGAGTGGCAGGGTCCGACGGTGCAGCTCGACTTCAACCTGCCGGATCGGTTCGAGCTGGAGTACGTCGGCGAGGACAACGAGCGCCATCGGCCCGTCATGCTCCACCGCGTGCTGGTCGGCTCGATGGAGCGGTTCGTGGGTGGGCTCATCGAGCACTACGCGGGGGCGTTCCCCACTTGGCTTGCTCCCGAGCAGGTCCGCGTGTTGCCCATCTCCGAACATTTTCTGGATTCGGCCTCGGACTTGGTGGCGCAGCTCAAGGCCGCCGGCGTCCGCGCCGTCCTGGCCGACCGGGAGACGCTCTCCTACCGTATCCGCGACGCCGAGATGCAAAAGATCCCCTACATGGCGGTCATAGGGGAGCGCGAGGCGGAGGCCGGTACGGTGACGGTCCGCAAGCGCGGCGCCGGGAAGAAGCAGGAGATCTTCGAGCGCGCCGGGTTCGTCGAGCAGGTGAAGGGCGAGATCGAGAGGCGGGCGCTGGAGTGACGGCGCGCGGGTTTGCATAGCGCCCCAGACCGAAGAGTCCACCGCCTCGGGCGCCATGGAAGTGCTTCACGGACGGCGTTTCGTGTCTTGACGGATGCGCCGATCCCGCCGATTCTTCTAGACCCCGGTGTACGGGGGCCCAGACAAGACGGAAGCGAGCCGACGCGAACGCGGCTCCACCTTTCGGTTCCACATCCGATGTTGGAAACCGCCGGGTCCTGGACATGGAAGGCCTGTAGGATCGCCTGCGGCTTCCGTGACCTCGTGACCCGGAAAGATCCGGGTTTTTTTATGGATAGGTGCCAGACATCGGGAGGCAGTACTGGGTTCGACTCGTAAAAGGAGAGGGATATTAGCCAGGAAAGAATTCGCGTAAATGAGCAGATACGGATCAGCCCGGTTCGTTTGATCGACGACGAGGGTGGACAGGTCGGAATCGTTTCGATCGAAGAAGCCCGCGAACTCGCCGACGACCGAGGGCTGGATCTCGTGGAAGTGGCTCCCGAGGCTCGGCCTCCCGTGGTCAAACTCATGGACTACGGTAAGTACAGGTACGAAGCGCAACGGGCGGCTCGGGAGGCGAAAAAAAAGCAACACCACGTTCAGGTCAAAGAGGTGAAGTTTCGCCCCGGGATCGAGGACCACGACTACCAATTCAAGACCCGTCACGCCCGGCGGTTCCTGGAAGAAGGAAACAAGGTCAAGTTGACCATGATGTTTCGGGGAAGGCAGGTGACGCACCCCGAGTTGGGAAGGGACGTACTTCTTCGCGTCACCGAAGATCTCAAGGAGGTGGGGAAGGTCGAGACCCGGCCGAGCTTCGAGGGCCGGGTGATGTCGATGGTCCTCGCGCCGATCAAGCAGATGTAGCCAAGGGCCCTACCGGCCCCAGGAGCACGACGGATATGCCGAAAATGAAGACCAACCGGGGCGCGGCCAAGCGGATGCGCAGGACCGGTAAGGGAAAAATCAAGAGGATGCGTGCGTACAAGAGCCACATCCTCACCAAGAAATCCACGAAAAGAAAGCGCCGCCTGCGCTCGGCTACGTTGGTGAGTCGGGCGGACATGGGGCGCATGAAGCGACTCCTTCCAGGGTCGTAGACGAAAGGAGAGGTTTCGATGCCGAGAACAACGTCATCGCCCGCTCGCAACAAGCGGAAGAAAAAGATCTTCAAGGTGGCCAAGGGATATTTCGGTGGCCGTAAGAATCTCTACCGGACGGCGAAGGACGCCGTTGAGAAGGGTTGGCAACACGCCTACCGGGACCGGAAGAAAAAGAAACGCACCTTCCGTCGCCTCTGGATCACGCGGATCAATGCCGCGGCCAGAGAGAACGAGTTGTCCTACTCGAGATTCATGAACGGCCTAAAGCAGGCCGGCGTTGAGCTGGACCGTAAGGTCTTGGCCGATTTGGCCGTCCATAGTCCGGAGGCCTTCAGCGCATTGGCGGACCGGGCCAAAGAGGGGCTCGGGGTCGGCTAACGCTCGCCGTCCCCCCGGGTCTATGAGCCAACAGAACTCGCTGATCCAAACACTCCAGGCCCTGGAGACCGAGGTCCTGTCCGCGATCCGGGCAGCCCCCGACGAGGACACGCTCGAAGCACTGCGGATCTCCTATCTAGGGCGTAAGGAGGGCCGAATCTCGGGGATCCTCCGAGGTCTCGGAGATCTTACCGTGGATGAGCGGCCGCCGGTGGGCGCGGAAGCGAATCGGATCAAGGAGGCGCTCCAGGAGGCTCTGAAGGCTCGCGAAGCGGAGATGACCAACGGTACCGACGAGGCCGGGGCGTCGGCTGAGGATCTGACGCTCCCCGCGCGGCACCGTTGGAGGGGGGGCGTCCATCCGGTCAATCAGGTCATCGACGATATCTGGAGAATCTTTCAGTCGATGGGATTCGTGCGCGCCCGTGGGCCGGAGGCGGACACGGAGTGGTATAACTTCCTGGCCTTGAACACGCCGCTCGATCATCCCGCCGCGGACGAGCAGGACACGCTCTACCTGAAGGACTCCCTTCTGCTTCGCAGCCACACGTCGCCCGTTCAGGTGCGTACGATGGAGAAACATGAGCCGCCCATTCGCATCCTGGCGCCGGGCATGGTCTACCGGAGGGACAGCTACGACGCCACACACACGCCGGCGTTCGCGCAGATCGAGGGGCTGGTCGTGGATGAGGGGATCTCCTTCATCGACTTCAAGGCCACTTTAGCCGAATTCGCCCGCCGATTTTGGGGTTCGGGAACGAAGGTGCGTTTTCGGCCCTCGTTCTTTCCCTTCACTGAACCGAGCGCCGAGGTCGACGTAAAACGTATGATCACGATGAAGGACGGGACCCGAGTCGAGTCCGACTGGATCGAGATCATGGGCGCGGGCATGGTGGATCCGAACGTGCTGGATAACGTCGGCTACGACTCGGAGCGCTACACGGGCTTCGCCTTCGGCATGGGCCCGGCTCGCATCGCCATGCTCAAGTATGGCGTGCCCGACCTCCGTATGTTCTTTCAGAACGACGTGCGCTTCCTTTCGCAGTTCGCAAGGGTCAGCGCACCGTGAACCTCTCGTACGCCTGGCTCAAATCGGTCGCGCCGGGTCTGACCGAGAGCCCGGAAGAGCTGGCGGAACGCCTCGCCCTTCTCGGGGCGCCTGTCGAGGAGATCACTCCGGTGTCGGCCGGACTCGAGGGGGTGATCATCGGCAGGGTGAAATCGGTGCGGGGCCATCCCAACGCGGACCGTCTTTCCCTGTGCGAGGTCGACAACGGCGAGGAGTTGGTCCAGGTCGTTTGCGGTGCGCCGGTCATCGAACAGGGAGGGTATTACCCGTTCGCGCCCGTGGGCGTGACGCTCCCGGGCGGACTCGAGCTCAAGAGAGCCAAGATTCGAGGCGAGTACTCCAACGGGATGCTCTGTTCGGAGAAGGAGCTCGGAATGGGCCGGGATCAATCGGGCATCATGCTTTTGTCGGGGGAGCTCTTCGCGGGAGAGGCCTCGGCAGGCCAATCACTGATCGACGTGCTCGGCCTCGACGACGTCCGGATGGAGGTGGAGGTGACGCCGAATCGGGGAGACTGGCTCTCCCACCTGGGGATCGCCCGGGAGGTGGCTCCGGGTGGGGTGGCCGGAGTGGTTCTGGCCCCCATCCCCGGAGCGAGCACGTTCGACCTCGAGGTCAAGAGTGGCGAGCGCGAAGTGTCCCACGGTGGTGTGAGCATCCGCATCGACGAGCCGGAGCAGTGTTCTCGGTTCCTCGGCCTGATCATTCGAGGCGTTAAGGTCCAGCCCTCGCCCCCGTGGATGGCGGCCCGCCTCCGGGCCGTGGGCCAGCAGCCTATCAACAACGTGGTCGACGCGACGAACTACGTCATGCTGGAGATGGGCAACCCGATGCACGCGTATGATTTGGGCAAGCTGGAAGGGTCCAGCCTGATCGCACGGAACGCCACCAAAGGTGAAACGATGGAGACGCTCGACGGACTCGAGCACAAGTTCGATACCGAGATGCTGATGATCTGCGACACCGCGGCGCCGCACGGCATCGGGGGCATCATGGGTGGCATGCACTCCTCGGTCACAGAAGATACGACCGACATCCTTCTGGAGTGCGCCCTCTTCGAGCCGAAGTCGATCCGCCGCACCTGCCGGGCGCTGGGAATCTCCACGGACGCCAGCTACCGATTCGAGCGGGGGGTGGATCCGGAAGGGCACCTTCCGGCGGTCAAGCGCGCGTTGGAGGTCCTCCTCGCCACCGTGGGCGGCGAGGTCGATGGTCCGATCATGGAGGTCCTGCCACGACCCTGGGAGGCATCGGCGCTGACGCTCCGGCCCACGAGGGTCGAGCAGGTGCTCGGAGTCGGCTTCGATGAAGCGGAATTGAAGGCGTTGCTGACGCCGCTCGGGTTCGCGGTCCGAAACGGGGATGGAAAGGCAGAGGGCCGCGGCGACCTGAGCGTGATCGTGCCCGGATATCGTAGCTACGATGTCACCCGCGAGATCGACCTGATCGAGGAGATCACCCGGGCGTACGGGTACGATCGCTTTCCCGAGGAGCTCACCGCGGCGCGCCCGACCACCGTCCCGGACCACCCCCTCTTCGCGCTCGAAGACCGTCTAAGAACCGTACTTTCGGGTGAGGGCCTGTTCGAAGCAGCTAATCCAGCGTTCGCATCCACACATGAAGGAGAAGTAGAACTCAGCAACCCTATATCAATGGAAGAAAGCAGGTTACGAGTATCACTGGTTCCCGGCCTGCTCCGGAATGTCGAGTACAATTTCGCTCGGGGAGCGAGAGATGTGCGGCTGTTCGAGCTCGGAACCGTGTTCCAAGCTGCCGGGTCAGGGGAGCCACCGATCGAGGATCTCCACGTCGCCTTCGTCGTGACCGGGCGCAGGGAGCCCGAGCACTGGTCCGGAGAGGGCCAGGCACTCGACTTCTCGAGTTTGAAGGGCTTCGTAGAGACCGTTCTTGCCGAGTCGGGGTGGGATGAGCCGGAGTTGAAGGTGCCCGTGGCTGGGGCTGAGGGCTTGGCCCGCGGTTCCGCCGGCGGCTCAGCCGGGGATCTCTTCGTGCCTGCATCATCCATCGTTCTGACGGCTGAAGACGGCACTCTGACGGGGGCCGCCGGTCAGGTTCGCCCCGACCGGGTCGATGCGCCCGCTTGGGCCGGCCGGATTTGGGCGATGGAGCTGAAGCTTCCCAGCGAACCGGTGGCCAGGACGACGGCTACCTACCGGCCGCTCTCTCCGTTCCCGGGCGTGGATCGTGACCTGGCGCTGCTCGTTCCCTATGATGTCCCCACGTCGGGGGTGTCTGACGAAATGCGCGACGTCGGCGGCGCACTCCTGGAACGGGTCACGGTGTTCGACCTCTACCGGGGAGACGGCGTGGCTGAGGGGCATCGCTCGCTGGGGTTTCGTCTTCGGCTTCAGGCACGGGATCGTACGTTGAAGGACAAGGAAGTGGATCGGTTGGTGGAAAAAATCGTGAAGCGTCTCCGGGAGGGTCTGGGTGTCGAGCAGCGGGTCTAAGAAGCAGATTTCGTCGGACGGCGTGTCACCGGACCAGGCCGTCGAACGGCTGGAAAAGGCGGTGACCGCCGCGCTCGAACAGGTCGAGCGGCTCAGGGGTGAGGTGGTCCGGATGCACGAGCAGGGCGATGCACTGGAGGGTCTGCTCAAGGGTGTGACTTCCGGCAAGGAGGGCCCACGCGAAATGCTCGACAAGCTGCACATCCTCGAAGAGGAAAATCGTGATCTTCGAAGCCGCCTCGACGAGGGGCGAGCGGGCGTGGACCGAATCTTGGCACGGGTCAAATTTCTGGAGGAGAAGCCGTGACGGAGGCCAGAAGAGAGTCGGTGACGGTCAGGATCGCCGGCGAGGAGCACACGATTCGCTCGAGCGCCGAGCCGGAGTACACGACGCGTTGCGCGACGTATGTGGATCGGCGGTTCCACGAAATCAAGAAGCAGGTCGGGCTCCTGGAAGCCCACAAAGTGGCCATCCTCGCTGCTCTTTCGATCACGGATGAGCTGTTTCAGGCACAGGATACGCAGGAGCAGAGCGGTTCCCAGATCGCCGAGCGGGTGAATGCGCTCGCGGCCCGCCTGGAGGACACCGTTTCCGGCGGCTGATCCGGCGCTCCTTGCGTCCGCAGGAGCCGAAATTCTATTGTCACACAGGACAACGTAAGCTCACCCTTCGGACGCGTGTTCTTCGCGACCGATTTTGGAGCCAATATAATGGACCCGCTGGTTGTTGTACTGGCGGCGGCTGTGGCGTTGCTCTTTGGAGCCGTGGGATTTATCCGCCGCGGTTCGGTGGAGCGATCGCGTCAAGAAAAAGCTGTGGGCGCCGCCGCGGATGAGGCTTCTGTAATCTTGGCCCGTGCCCGGGAAGAGTCGGACAACTTACGCACGTCCCGTGTGCTCGAGGGCAAAGAGCAAGTCATGCGGCTTCGAGAGACCTGGGAGCAGGAAGAAGCCAAGCACCGCGAGGACCTCGAGAGGGCCGACGAACGGATTTCGGAGCGGTCGAGCGCCCTGGACCGCCGCTTCCACAATCTCAACGAGCGGGAGTCCGCTCAGGAGAAGCGTGCGAAGGAGTTGGAGGTGCGCACGGAGGCGCTCACCACCCAAACCCTGGATCTGGAGAAGGATCGGGAGCGCGCTCGCGCCAAACTCGAGTCCGTTTCTGGGCTCTCCCCGGCGGAGGCCAAAAAGGAGCTCCTGGAGGATCTGCAGGACGAGGCCCGGGCCGAAGCAGCGAATACGCTTCGCGAGATCAAGGAAGAAGCCCAACGGACGGCCGACCGTGAGGCCAAGAAAATTCTGGGGCTGGCCATCCAGCGCATGGCGGCCGATCAGACGGCCGAAATGACCGTCTCGGTCGTGCAGCTTCCCTCCGACGAAATGAAGGGCCGGATCATCGGCCGGGAGGGTCGGAACATTCGCTCCTTCGAGCAGGCCACCGGGATCGACGTCATCATCGACGACACGCCCGAGGCCGTGGTCCTTTCCGGCTTCGATCCGGTCCGCCGGGAGGTGGCGCGTATCGCACTCGGACGGCTGATCGAGGATGGCCGCATCCATCCGGGTCGCATCGAGGAGGTGGTCGAAAAGAGCCGTCAGGAAATCGAGGAGTCCATGGTCCAGGCGGCCGAGGAGGTGCTGTACGAGCTCGGCATCCACAACGTGCATCAGGAGATCGTCAGGACTCTGGGGCGACTCAAGTTCCGGACCTCCTACGGCCAGAATCAGCTCCAGCACGCCAAGGAAGTCGCCCAGTTGGCCGGGAGCATGGCCGCGGAGATGGGTCTCGACGTCCAGGAAGCGAAACGTGCCGGGGTGCTTCACGACGTCGGCAAGGGACTCACGCACGAGCACGAGGGCACGCACGTCGAGCTTGGCTATCGCCTGTGCAAAAAGCACAAGGAGACCGAGATCGTGCTCAACGCCATCAGGGCCCATCACGACGAAGAGCCCCACTACTTTCCGGAGACTTTCCTGGTCACGGCCGGGGACGCCATCTCAGGCTCGCGTCCGGGGGCGCGGCGAGAAATGTTCGAGGGGTACGTCAAGCGGCTCGAGAAGCTCGAAGAGTTGGCGATGGAGCACCCGGGGGTCGAGCGCTGCTTTGCCATTCAGGCCGGTCGGGAGATCCGAGTGATGGTCGAGCCCGAGAAGGTGGGGGACCAGGAGATGGCTCAGATTTCCGAGCTCGTGGCCCGACGCATCGAGAGTGAGCTCCAATATCCTGGGCAGATCAAGGTGGTCGTGATACGGGAGACCCGTGCGGTGGATTTCGCACGGTAGATCGATTTCGCGCCGCAAAGGGCAACTCTTGAGGGGAACCTGAATGACCGCTGAAGTCATATCGGGGAAGGACATGGCGGCGTCGATCCGCGAAGAGGTCAAGGAGCGGATCGCGTCGTTGAAGGAGTCGGGCCTCACACCCGGCTTGGCCGTGGTTCTGGTCGGCGAGGATCCGGCCAGTCAAGCCTATGTCGCGATGAAGAACAAGGACGCGACGGAGGTCGGGATCCACTCACGTCAGATCACGTTGCCGGAGGAGACCTCGGAAGAGGAGCTTCTGGGGGTGGTGGCGGGACTCAACGCCGATCCAGAGATTCACGGCGTCCTGGTGCAGCTTCCGCTGCCCGATCAGATCGACGAGACCAAGATTCTTTTGGCGGTCGATCCGAGCAAGGATGTAGATGGGTTCCATCCGGTGAACGTGGGCCGGCTCGCATCAGGCGATCCGGACGTTCTGGTTCCCTGCACGCCGGCGGGGGTGGTCCAGATGCTGCTTCGGAGCGGGCACGACCCGGGGGGGAAGCACGTGGTCGTCGTAGGGCGCTCGAACATCGTAGGCCGGCCGACGGCAGCGCTCCTGTTGCGCAAGGCGCCGGGCGGGAACGCCACCGTGACCGTGGCGCACAGCCGCACGCCCGACCTCGGTTCAGTGACGCGCGAGGCGGACATTCTGATCGTAGCCATCGGGCAGCCCGATTTTCTTCGGGCGGATATGGTGAAACCCGGCGCCGTGGTCATCGACGTGGGCATTACCCGGGTGCCGGACGAGACCCGGGAGCGGGGTTACCGGTTCACCGGGGATGTTGACTACGACGAAGTCAAGGAAGTCGCCGCGGCGATCAGCCCGGTCCCGTTGGGAGTGGGTCCCATGACCCGGGCCATGTTGCTCTCGAATACGGTGGAGGCGGCGGTCCGGTCGGCGGCGGCCGAAGGTTAGAGTGGACATCACACTGAACACGGGACCACGATGACCGAGCCGCGCGTCTGGAGCGTCACGCAAGTCAACCGAGCGGTGCGGGTCCTGCTCGAGGACACCATCGAGAGTCTCTGGATCAGCGGCGAAGTTGCCAATTGGACCCGTGCCCGGTCCGGGCATTGCTACTTCTCGCTCAAGGACGAACGAGCGCAACTCCGGTGCGTGATGTTCAAGGACGGGGCGGCGAGCCTTCCTGCCGATCCGGAAGAGGGCACGACCGTGAGGGCCCTCGGCGGGCTCACGCTGTACGAGGCCCGTGGGGAGTATCAACTCGTGGTTCGGCGCCTAGAGGCGGAGGGAGCCGAGGGGCTCTGGCGTCAGGCGTTCGAGCGGCTGCGTTCGAAGCTCGAGGCCGAGGGCCTGCTCGCTGCTGAGCGGAAGCGCGCGCTGCCGCGCTTTCCCGAGGCCGTTGGCGTCGTCACGTCGCTGGTGGGTGCGGCGCTCGCCGACATTTTGACCGTCATCCGCCGCCGAGCCCCCTGGACGCGTGTGATCGTGAGAGGCGCGTGCGTGCAGGGCGAGGGCTCGGGCGAGGAGGTCGCCGAGGCGATTCGGGCTCTCGGAGGCAGTGGCCTGGTGGATGTGTTGATCGTCGGGCGGGGTGGGGGATCGCTCGAGGACCTTTGGGCGTTCAACGAAGAGGTGGTAGCTCGCGCGATCGTCGCCTGCCCGGTCCCGGTGATCTCGGCCGTGGGGCACGAAGTCGACGTGACCATCTCCGATCTGGTGGCCGATGTCCGAGCTCCCACACCGTCTGCGGGGGCGGAAGCCGTGGTGAAGGACGGCGATGGGTTGGCCGATGCCCTGGGGATTTCCCGCAACCGAATGAGCGGGGCCCTACGAGCCATCGCCTCCCGCCGCCGGGAGGTGCTCGGCTTGCGTCTGAGTCAGCTCCGGCTTTCCGGCGTGGGCTTGGTACGGCCACGGCGCGAGGCGGTGGATCGGGCAGGAGACCGCATGGAGTCGGCGATCCGGGGGTTGGCGACGCTCAAGAGAGCCCGCCTTACCGAAGTCGCCGGGAAGATGGATGTACTCTCACCACTGGCGACGCTTCGCCGCGGGTACGCCCTCCCTGAGGACGCGGACGGGAGGATCCTGCGGACCGTCGAAGCGTTCACGGAAGGCGATCGGTTCTCCCTCCGTGTCTGGGACGGGTCGGTGCCGTGTGAAGTACGGGGTGGATCGTGACGACCAAGAAAGATGGGGAGCCTGACGCTTTGGGGGATGACAAGACCACTCCATCTCTGGAGGAGCGGCTGAAACGCCTCGAAGAGATCGTGCGATCCCTCGAGGCTGCCGACCTCGATATGGACGCAGCCCTCGGGTTGTTCGAGGAGGGCGTCGAGCACGTGCGCGGCGCCGAAGCGACGCTCCGTGTCGCCGAACTCAAGGTGGAGGAGCTCCTCGGCCCAGAGGAGGATCCCGTTATCCGGCCGCTGGAGGAAGATCCGGAGTGACCACCGGCCGTTCCGCCATCGACCTCGAAGCGCTTCTCCGCGACGAAAGGGTGGAGGTGGAGCGGGCGCTCGAACGTGCCTGCGAGTGGCTGAGCGACGAGCTCCCCGACGAGCTGTTCCAACCGGCCCGCCACGCGGTGCTCAGCGGGGGAAAACGCCTTCGCCCCGTCATGTGCGTGGTCGCGTACCGGGCATGCGGCGGGGGCACGGGGCCCGCGGTATACGATCTCGGCGCCGCGATCGAGTTGATTCACGCGTATTCACTCATGCACGACGACCTCCCCTGTATGGACGACGCTGCTCTTCGCAGAGGCCAGCCGACGCCGCACACGCTCTTCGGGGAGGAGGCCACGGCTCGAGCCGGGCTTGCGTTGATTCCGGCGGCCTCCCTCTGGGCTCTTCGAGCGTCGAACGCTTTGGGTGCGGACGACGCCGTTTCCCGGAGGATCGTGAGCCGGTTGAATCGGGCTGCGGGCGCGGGTGGGATGGTCGGTGGACAGGCGCTCGATCTGTTGGGCGAGGGGCGGCGTCTCGACTCGAACGAGCTCGATCGTCTTCACCGCATGAAGACGGGTGCTCTGCTTACCGCTTCCTTGGTGATCGGCGGGATCGCCGCGGGCGCATCCGACACGACCCTCGCCGGGCTCGAGAGCTTCGGCCGTGGCATCGGACTTGCCTTTCAGGTGACTGACGACATTCTGGACGCGACCGAGGTTGCGGCAGACCTGGGAAAACACCCCAGCGACGACGTGCTCGACAAGAGCACCTACGTGTCGGTGTACGGCCTGGAGGAGGCGATGAAGAGGGCCCGGGTACACGCGGAGGAGGCGACGGAGGCGCTTCGAGGTGCGGGGGTCGACGCTCCGGCGTTGCGTGCGCTCGCCTCTTACGTAGTGGAGCGTAGGAAGTAGACGAGATGGATTGGGGTCGGGCGTATGGGCGCGTTCGCTTCCAAGCTATCTTAGGGTCTGGTCAATAACGCAGTAGGAGTCGGCCTATGTCGATCTTGGACCAAATAGACGGACCCGAGGACGTCCGAGGGCTCTCTCGGAAAGAGCTACACGAGTTGGTCGTGGCGTCCCGGGAACGCCACGTAGATGTGATCTCCAAGGTCGGCGGCCACTTCGGCGGCAGCCTCGGAGTGGTTGAACTCACCGTGGCGCTCCATTACACCTTTGAGACGCCACGCGACAAGCTCATCTGGGACACCGGCCACCAGGGCTACATCCACAAGATCCTTACGGGCCGGAACGAACGGCTTTCGACGATCCGCAAGAAGGACGGGTTGGCGCCGTTCCTCCGGCGTGACGAGTCGGAATACGATCACTTCGGCGCCGGCCACGCGGCCACTTCGATCTCGGCGGCGCTCGGCACCGCGATCGCCCGCGACCTGAACGGCGACGACTTCAGCGTGGTGGCCATCATCGGAGATGGGGCGATGGGATCCGGCCTGGCCTACGAGGCCCTCAACAACGCCGGACACACCGACCGGAACCTGATCGTCGTCCTGAACGACAACGACCATTCGATTGCGCCCAACGTGGGGGCGATGAACAAGTATTTGACCGGCATGATGACGAACCCGGTCTACAACCGGATCCGAGAAGAGGTGAAGGACCTGCTCTCGAGGGGTCCGGGCGGCGAGAAGGGGATCATGAGGCGGGTTGTGAGCCGCACGGAAGAGAGTGTGAAGGGCCTCTTCGTTCCAGGGATGCTCTTCGAGGAGCTCGGGTTCCGCTACATCGGTCCGGTGGACGGGCACGATCTCGACTCACTGGTCGACACCCTGGCCAGGGTCCGCCGTCTCGACGGTCCGATCCTGGTCCACGTGATCACGCAGAAGGGCAAGGGCTTTTCCCTCGCGGAGGAGAACGCGTACAAGTGGCACGCGGCCGCCCCATTCGACAAGATCAGTGGGGAAGCCAAAAAGGAGAGCGGAGGTCTGCCCCGGTACCAGAAGGTTTTCGGCAAGGGGCTCAAGGAGCTGGGTGAACTCGATTCCCGGGTCGTCGCCTTCACCGCGGGAATGCCGGACGGAACCAGCACCGACATCTTCGGCGACGCCTTCCCAGACCGGTTTTTCGACGTGGGTATCGCGGAGGGCCACGCCGTCACGGCGGCTGCCGGAATGGCGGCGGTCGGAGGGGTTCGGCCCCTCGTCTGCATCTACTCTACGTTCTTGCAGAGGGCCTTCGACAGCATCGTCCACGATGTCGCGCTCCAGGATCTACCGGTCGTTTTTTGTATGGATCGAGCCGGACTCGCGGGCCCCGATGGGCCCACGCACCACGGTGCCTTCGACATTCCGTATATGCTACTCGTGCCGGGTATGACAGTGACGGCCCCCAAGAACGGAGCCGAGATGATGGCGCTCGTGCGGCTGGGCATCCAACACGAAGACGGCCCGTTCTCCGTGCGCTGGCCGCGAGACGCGGTGCCCGAGGCCGTCCCTCACGTGAGCGAGATTCCGGACGTGGAATACGGGACGTGGGAGATCCTTCGTCGGGGCTCCGACCTCGCTTTCCTCGCGACTGGAACGATGGTGGGCGCCGCCTCCGAGGCCGCCGAGGCACTGGCTTCCCGCGGCGTTCGGGCGGAAGTCGTCAACTGCCGTTTCCTGAAACCGTACGATCGCGACGTCCTGAGAGATGTGGCCGGGCGGCACCGGCGCGTGATCACGATCGAGGAAGGGGCCGTGGTCAACGGGTTCGGCGCCTACATGGTTCGGGAGCTGTCGGCACTCGCGTCGGAGCATACGATCGACGTGCGGTGTCTGGGGCTCCCCGACCGGTTCATCGAGCACGGCGCGCGCGATGTGCTCCTGCGCGATCTCGGGCTCGACGCGGAGGGAATCACCACGGAGGCCCGCAGGATGTTGGGGGACGTGGTGGCGGCGGCGGAGTCGGCGTGAACCCACGGCCCGCAGCGACCGATGGCGGCGCGGGGATCGTAAAAGGGGACGGCCCGCGGCGTATTGGCGTCATGGGACGCCCACAGCACGAGGATGTGCCCGGGTGCGTCGAGCGGTTGGCCAGCTTTGCCCGCGAGCACCAGATCGAGATCTCCTTCGAGGAGCACCTCACTCTGGGAGTGCCTGACGGCGCCAAGCCCTTGGACCTCAATGCAGACCCGATTGATCTTCTGATCGCGTTGGGCGGGGACGGCACGCTGCTCCGGGCGGGTCGCTCCGTCGCAGGGCGAGACATCCCTGTTCTCGGCGTGAACCTCGGGCACCTCGGGTTCCTCACCGCTCTTCCGCAGGCGGAGCTCGAGGAGCATCTGGCGTTGGTGTTGAAGGGCGACTACGTGCTCGATCGCCGATACACCCTGGAGGCATGCATCGTCCATGACGACGGTTCGCAGGGGGAGCCGCTCCGGGCGTGGAACGACTTCGTGATTCACAAGCGGGGGGTCGCTCGTGTGACCCGGCTGGACCTACGGATCCAAGAGGGCGCGGCGGGCAGCAAGAACGGAGCGGACGGAGGGAATGGTGGGGACGGTAAGGACAGGGTGGACGGAGACTGGCAGGACATGGGCAGCTTCTCGGCGGACGGACTGATCGTGGCCACGCCGACGGGGTCGACCGCGTATTCGCTGTCGGCGGGCGGACCTATCGTCGTGCCTTCGGTCGACTGCTTGATCGTCACGCCCATCTGTCCGCACACGCTGGCTATGCGACCGCTGGTGATTCCGGCGAGCCAGCGGGTTGCCGTGAGTCCGATCGAACGCACAAAGGACCTGGTGGTCACGGCGGACGGGCAGGTCGCGCACGAATTCGAGACCGGTGCGGAAATCCGAATCGGGCGTTCCGAAATCGAAATCCCGCTAGTCCGGTTTGCCGGGCAGAACTTTTTCGGAACGCTGCAGCGCAAGCTCAACTGGGCGGCTCGGCCCTCCGGTTAGCTTCAGCATGCTCATCGAACTCCGCATTCGGGACTACGCAGTCATCCATGATCTGACCCTTGAACTGGGATCCGGGCTGAGCGCTCTTTCCGGCGAGACCGGGGCGGGGAAATCGATCATCGTCGGCGCTCTCTCTCTTCTTTTGGGCGAGCGAGCGTCCAGTGACAGGGTACGGGCCGGCGCGGAGCGGGCGGTGGTCGAGGCGGTCTTCGATGTGTCAGATCATGTGAAGCTCAGGGCTCACCTGAACGATTTGGGGATCGAGGCCGAGGATGGCTTGTTGATCCTTCGGCGAGAGGTGGCCGCGGCGGGCCGGAACCGCTCCTGGATCAATGAGTCCCCCACCACGGCCCGGACGGTGGGAGAGCTGGGACGCTTCCTCGTGGATCTGCACGGGCAGCACGAGCACCAGACCCTCCTGAGGAAGGACACGCAGCGCAGCATCCTGGACGCTTTCGGCGAAGCGGAACGAGAGGCGACTGCAGTGGGGAAGGAGTTCGAGGGCCTTTCCCGGCAGGAAGCTCGGTTGAAGGAACTTCGGGAGCACCGCCGCGAGCTCGCGAGCCAGGTCGACTTCCTTCGCTTTCAAATCAGCGAGCTGGATGAGGCGAACGTACAACCCGGTGAGGATGAGGCGCTCGCGGACGAGAGTCGGCGCCTCGAGAACTCCGAGGAGCTTCTCGGCGAGGCCACGAGGGTCCATGGTGAGCTGTACTCGACGGAGGGTGCGATCACCGAAAAGATTTCCGCTCTGACCCAGACCCTCGCGCGCCTAAAGGATTGGGATTCCTCGCTGGAGGGACCCCACGAGGAGCTCCAGGAGGCGTATCACGCGCTGGCGGAGGTCGGCCGCGACCTCGGCAACTATGTCGGCACCGTCCGCCATGATCCCGGGCGGCTCGAGGAAGTCCGTTCGCGGCTCGACCTGATCCACTCGCTCAAGAGGAAGTACGGCCCGACGTCAGAGGACGTCATTGCTGCGCGCGACCGCGTTCGCGCGGAGCTGAACGAGCTCGAGGACGGGCGCTGGGACGAGGATACACTCGCCGCCGATGTCGAACGCACGCGAGACAGCCTAGTCTCCGCTGCGGCCAGCCTGAGCAAAAAAAGGCGGGAGGCTGCAACCCGGCTCGAGAAGAAGGTCGAGGCGCTGCTGCCCGGCCTGGGCCTACCGGCGGGGACCTTCGAGGTCCAGATGGAGACTCTCCCCGAGGTGGGATCCCATGGAGCCGAGAACGTCGAGTTCCTCGTCTCGCTCAATGCGGGCTTTCCTCCCACCGCGCTCGCAAGGGTGGCCAGTGGCGGTGAGATGTCGAGGGTCATGCTGGCCTTGAAGGCGATTCTGGCGCAGGTCGATCAGGTACCGACGATGGTCTTCGACGAGATCGATGCCGGCAT
Organism: Longimicrobiales bacterium; assembly: GCA_965248195.1. GTDB lineage: Bacteria > Gemmatimonadota > Gemmatimonadetes > Longimicrobiales > Gaopeijiaceae > UBA822. Next base: position 1,466,402 of record CBDFIQ010000002.1, read on the forward strand.
CGGGGGGCAGGTGGCGTCATTGGTTGCGGCCAAGCTGAAGGACGTGGCCCGTTACCATCAGGTATTCGTCGTTACCCATCTTCCGCAGCTCGCCTCTCGAGCGCACAGGCATTTGCTCGTGGAGAAAAGTGAGGGAAAGGGACTGGCCGCGACGGATGTGAAGGGACTCACGGGCGACGCCCGGGTGCGGGAGATCGCACGGATGCTGGGAGGGGATCCCGATTCCGAGACCTCGCGGGACCACGCCAGGGAGCTGCTAGGGGCGGTCGACTAGTGTCCTGACACTAGCTGTCCTGACACTAGCTTTGGCCCCAGAGGCCTCGATAGAAGCGGAGCCCGACCTCGACACGCCATGTCTGGGGGGTCGAGCCACCGCTTCCCGATACCGCCTGCTGAACGAGGAAGCGGGCCTCCATCGGGCGGCCCTGCCCGCTTCGCACCCTAGAGAAGACCAGGCCACCGCCGATTCCGAGGAAGCGCTCCTCGGTCTCGGTCTCGAGAAGGCCGGGATCGGGTCCCGCCGCAGCGTCGACATAGCGGTAGCGATCTGCCTTCTTCGAGAAGTACCGCAGATCGAACGTGAGGGAGACCTCTTCCGTCAAGAACACCCGCGGGGATACACGAAGCTGCATGTAATCACCCGGGTTCCAACGGACCACCTGTTGGGCCGAGAGAGGGGCGAAAATCCGGTCGGGAGCCGTGATTCGCCTGAGGACGTCGACCGATTGCTGGATCCCGTACCGAAGATCGCCCAGGATAGCGAGGCGTTTTCCAGCGCTCAGCGTTGCGAACACGCTCAGCTCGATGTCGTTCTGGCCGTCTCCGCTCCCAGTGTCGATAAAGTTGAGCGGGGAGTCCGTCCGGCCCGTGCCAAGCCGGAAGAGCACACCCGCGCCGATCTCGAGGCGGATGGTGGGCTCCGGCCCGTTTAGAGGAGTCTCTTGGCCGATCCCCCAGAGGCGGGCATAGGCATGGACCTCCACGTCGCCCATCTCCCAGGGGCTCCTCCACGTCTTGAGCGAATCGCCTGCCACGCCGAACGCGGGCGCCGTCACCAGGTCCAGGTACGTCGCTTCGGTCAGCACGTCGGTGGCCAACGGGATGGCGGAGGGAAAGGATGAAACGCCGACCGCCTGATAGGCGTTCACAAGGGTTGTCACACGGGCCTCGAGCGCACCTCCCGTATCGGAGCCCGTGAGCGGGAACACGCCCTTGCGGTACCCTCGCCTCAGGGCGTCGTGGAAACCTTCGCCATCAGCCAGAAGGTTCGTGGCTTGGGAGCACTCCGGACTCGACGGGTTCGATGTACATAACGTCGTGGCTATTGTCGAGAGAGCGGCGTTGGCTGCCGAAACGGCCCCGATGAAGTCGCCAGCCATTTCAGGCGTGAGGCCTATGTTGGCTCCGTCACTCTGGAAGGAGGTCGCGAACTCGGCGCGGCGTCGCGAGAACGGAACCGTTGCTCCAACGCTGAGCCAGTCGAAAACGCCCACGTCCAGACCGATCGGGAGCCAGACCGCGTCCTTTGTCAGAACGGCCTGAGTCTGGCCGAGTACCAGCTGCGTGATGGCGGCGCCCGTGGCGGTTGTCAGGTCGGCCTCCAGATCTTCGAGAGTCGGGAACAGGCGTGAGCCTACCGCTGCGTCCGCGAAGTCGAACCCGAGCGCTTCGTCCTCCTCGATGAGTGAGCCGCCCTCCACGCGCTGGCCAAAACGCTGATCCGCGAAATGGAAGAGTGAATTGATCTCGAGCCGGAGCTGGCCGGCCGCGACGAGTGGTCCCGAAAATTCCTGCCCTCCTAGGCCCAGAGGCGTGAGGATCGACGCGAGAACTACGAAGGTCACCTTCATTCGACGCGCGATTCCCCTCGGCATTAGGTGCTTCTCCGCCCCAGGCCAGGACGGAGGTGGTGGCCGGGGAACATAATGGGGAAAAGAAGCCGTGGGAACTTGACATTTCATGGGCCGTTTCTAGGTTTCAGCGCACAATTGAAGAGTGTTTCGGAAACGTTTTGTGTAGGTTTGGGTAAGGATCCGAGACACCTTTTTTCCTGCGGGAATAGCTCAGTTGGTAGAGCACCACCTTGCCAAGGTGGGGGTCGCCGGTTCGAGTCCGGTTTCCCGCTTTGAGGGGGGGTGGGCCCGTCACTCAAGACGTGCAGCCCCTCTTTTTTTCAGGCGCCGTAGCCAAGCGGTAAGGCAGAGGCCTGCAAAGCCTTTATTCCCCGGTTCGAATCCGGGCGGCGCCTCTTCTGGATGGAGTCCCTCATGTTGCCGCCGCCCGGATTTGAACCGTCGGTTCGAGCCGAGGCGGAAATGTGTTGTCCGCGGTGCGGCCCACAAGCTGACCGCCGAGCCGAGCGAGGATCGCCGAAGGCGACCGCAGCTCAATCCGGGCGGCGTGTCTTGGCCCGTCCTCACGACCCGCGCCCGATTGGAACTGCCTTCAAGCCGACGGCGGAAGAAGGCTCTCCGTAATCAGGTGCTCCCTGCTCATCTGCGTGTACGCCATCGTGGTCCGCAGGTCTGAGTGGCCCACAGCCTCCTCAACCAACACCGCGCTCTTACCCTCCCCCAACCATGTAGTGATGCGGCGGTGTCGGAGGTCGTGTTGAGTGTACCCTACTGGAAGCTCGGGTGCCTCGGGTCCTCAGTTCGGGTCATGCGGCCGCGTGCCGCCTCCTTGCCGGCTCCCTCGAATACCGCCAAAGTGACCGTATCCTGGTGAACGTCCATACCGATGAAGATCAATGACTCTGACTTGGACATTGGGCCGGCTCTCCTATTGGCTGCGACCTTCCGTGTCGCATGTGGCTCTGGTGTGTGAACCCAACCGGTCCGCACCAACCCATGGTACGCCGATTAAGCTGAGCCAGCCCTTTCATAACTTCTGAAGCCCCAATTCCCTGGCTTCGCGTCTTCGTGGAAGGCGTGGTGATCGTCGGGCGTCGGACGAGCGAGACCCTGCGCTTGACGCTGTTCCACACGACGGTGGCCGTACTTGCGGTGCTTTGGGTTCAGCCGGCCTCTGCGCTGCAAGAGAGCCGGCAGCTCTACAGGGTGTCCGCAGTTCGCGTGGACGAGGCGCCTCTGCTAGACGGCGTGATGGATGACGCAGTCTGGCGGATGGCGCGGGTCATCGACGAGTTCGTCCAACAGGAGCCGGCCGAGGGTGCGCCCGCAACGGAGAGGACTGAAGTCTCTGTTCTCTACGATTCGGAAAATCTGTACCTGGGCATGCGCGCCTTCGACTCCCAACCGGACGCGATCATCGCGACCGAAATGCGCCGCGACTCGAACCGGATTCTGGACGAGGACAACTTCCAGATCATCCTGGATACGTTCAACGACTCCAGGTCCGGATACATGTTCGTCACGAGCCCCCTCGGCGCCAAACTCGACCAGCAGATCTCGAACGAGGGCGGCGACAGCGGGCGCGGGCCCGGCCGTGGGGGTGGCGACGTCAACCGCGATTGGGACGGCGTTTGGCATGTGTCGGTCAAGCGCACGGACGAGGGCTGGACGGCCGAAATTGCGATCCCGATGGTCACGGTGCGCTTTCCGGCGGCGGAGCGTCAGGAGTGGGGCATCAACTTCATGCGGAACATCCGCCGCAAGAACGAGCAGGTATTCTGGGCGCCGATTCCAAAAGCGTACGACCTGGCCCGTGTCAGCCTGGCCGGCAGCCTCACCGACCTACGGTCGCTGAACCGTGGACTCGATTTACGGCTCAAACCGTTCGTCGCTGGGGGAGGGCTGCGCACGCTTGCCGAAGGGACTTCCAGGGAGGGGGACATCGGGCTGGACGTGAAGTACGGCGTGACGGCAGCGTTGAACCTCGATTTGACCATTAACACCGACTTTGCGCAGGCCGAGGTGGATGACGAGCGGGTGAACTTGACGCGGTTTCCACTGTTCTTCCCGGAAAAGAGGGACTTCTTCCTGGAAAACGCGGGACAGTTCATCGTGGGGGCGACCGCGAGTAACCGTCAGTTGGCGGATCTGTTCTTCTCGCGCCGCATCGGATTGTCGGATTCAGGCGACCACATCCCGATCCTCGGGGGAGCCCGGCTAACGGGAAAGATCGGCCAAAACAGCATTTCGATGATGGACGTGCAGACGGACGAGGCGTTCGGCGAGCCGGGCGTGAACTTTTATGTGGCGCGGTACTCCCGGGACATCCTCACCCGGTCCCGGATCGGGGCGATCTTCATCAACAAAGCCGCGACGAGTGGTGGCCATTTCAACCGGACCTACGCGGCGGACATGTCGTTCGCGCCTCACCCCGCGATGACCGTGAGCGGGTTTTTGGCCCAAACGGAGAGCCCGGGTGTTTCAGGCGACCAATGGGCCGGATTTCTGAATGCGACCTGGAGAGACGACCGCTGGAGGGTGTACGGGGAGATTTCTGATCTCCAGGAGGATTTCAATCCTGAAGTGGGATTTGTAACAAGACCAGGCGTTCAGAGGCAGAAGATCCACTTCGAGCGGAACCCCCGTCCCGGCCGATTCGGGATTCGCATGTTGGAGCCCCAGATCAACTTCGCTTTTACCGAGGATCAGACTGGCCGGCTTCTCACACGACAGAATCACAACTTTTTCGGGGTGCGTTTCGAGAACGGTGCCCGCCTGAGCTTCTGGTACAACCGATGGTTCGAGAGGCTCGATGAGCCGGCCCAGCTGGGGAACGGCGCGGAGATTCCGGCGGGCGAGTACAAGTTCGGTGATTTTCGGGCCTCGTACAACAGCAACCCGGCCCGCCGCGTCTACGGCGCGTTCACGTATGGGCCGCAGGGCTTCTTTGGTGGAACGCGGACAGACGTGAGCTTCACGCTGGGTACCCGCCTGACCGACCAACTTTCGGCCGAGGGACAGTATTCACGGAACGACATCGACCTTCCCATTCCTGACGGAGCGTTCGTCACGTCCGTGGCCCGCTTCCGCATCGACTATGCGATCTCACCCTCGATGTCACTGCGCACCCTGACCCAGTACAACTCGTTGACGGAGCAGTGGAGCACGGCGGCACGACTCCGCTACACCTATACGCCCGGAAGCGACCTCTACATTGTCTATGACGAGGTGCGGCGCGACGCGAGAGGGTTCACCGAGGTCCAAGATCGCCAACTGATCCTGAAGGCGACCTATCTGCTCTCGTGGTAACGCGAGCTCCCCCTTCACTCACCCCGAGACTTTATTTTTAGGCACGCCTAATCTGGACTTCCTGCTCCATGATCAGGGGGTCAGTGGCTTGGGCATTGGGTTTCCGACCCAACTGTGTCATTAGATGGGGGGCGCACCGTTTTGAAAGAGGTAATCAAATGAATGACCAAATTACGGCACAGGAGTGGTTCTCAACGGGTGCTAGGGTGACTTACGACCCCGTCACGAAGAAGGTGCGGGAGCGCGCCCAAAAAGCGGATATCGCAAGTGAAATTCATGTGTGGAAGCGGGTTGAGCGTGATGCTGCCCGCAATGATCAAGAATCGTGGACGACGTTCTTGCCGGGGTTCCCAGACGGCTCATTTGGCTGGGCGAAGGTGAACCAGCAACTAAGTGGGACCGGAATGCTGCCCAAAATCTACGTTGAATATGTCGGGCAAGGTGACTCGGACAAACCTTCAGGCTATTCCTACGGGACGATGGAGCGTGCCGACCTGGTTGAGGCACTGTGGGAGGCTGAGGGCATCCAGTCGACTTTCGTCGTGACTTTCGACTACTCGTCCTTGGTCGTACTGGAACTTCTCAGCCGCCAGGAGGAGCGACTAAACCAGGGCACCGACTCCGGCACCAAAATCGAAGGTGTCTTGATGGCGAATGGAGGCTACTTCGCAGATGCACACAGCCACCCGTTGATGACAACGCCAGCTCTGAGATCACCGCTAGGGGGCATCGTCACTTGGTTCGGTCAACGTTCCCGGTTTATATCCAGGCAGCTGCTCAAGTCGATGTTCTCCAAGGAGTACCGGTTGACCTCCGCGGAATTCAACGAGATTTACGACGCTATCAGCAGGCGCAACGGTTTCTCCTTCGTAAGCAGAGCGGCCGGGTTCGTTGCGGAGCACCGTGCCAAGTACAGCGAGCGGTGGGATCTACGTCGCCTGTACCTCGCGTTGCAGGGATCGGTGTCGTTCCATGTCGTGGGCAGCGTAGGCGACATTTTTGAACCGAACCAGGTGGTCAAAGCCAGAGAACGATTAGGTGACCATGGCCTGGATATCCGCATGCTGCCCGGCGGCCACATGATTACATCCGAACAGCCGGAGCAACTTGCCCGCATCATCGAAGAAGTAGGCCCATCGATCGCAACTGGATAAGGCCACGCCGCAGCTTGCCATCAGCTTGAACCTGCCGTAGACCGGCGTTGTTGTGAGCCTCGAGAGCCCCGAGCGTCCCAGCGGCGTTCGGGGCTTTGTGGCTGTTTAGGTGAGGTCTCTCAACTCTTCCAGGTCGGGTTCCGGCTCCACCAAGGCCCGCAAGTACTTCCTACGCATCGCCACCCTGATCGGATAATCTTTACCCGCTACCCAGAAAAAAATGCCCAAAACAACGAACGAACCGGGGAAGAACGCCCGTGGTTACTGGGATGCCTACCTGGCACGGATCTCGCGGAAAGTCCAGCGAGGCCCCCCCCATGGCCTAAGCGACCGAAATGCAAATGGACAATCGACGGGCAGGTTTTTCAATCCTTGAACTCGTAGTGGTTCTCATGGTGGGGTCAGTCCTCACCAGCGTTGCCATCACGAGCTTCAACGGCGTCTCCGGGCGCTTCGCGACCAAGGGGGCACGGCAGGCCTTCATGGCGATGAACGCTCGCGCCCGGGCACAAGCCGTGGAGTACGGGCGGACCGTGCGGTTGAACCTCGATCCAGTGGGTGACAGCGTATGGCTGAGTCGGGGTAATGAGGTCCTCGAGGTCCTGGACTTCCATGAGGAGTTCGACGTGGACATCCACACGTCGACCAACTCGGACCTGAGGGTTTGTATGAACGCTCGCGGCTTCGCCGACACGCGATGCAACAACTTCGCCTCTCCCGTGACCGTAACCTTCTTGCTCGCGTCGGACACCGCTTCGGTGCGCGTTCTTTCGCTTGGGCAGATGGTGGCCAACTGATGTCCGGATCCAAAGCAGGAGATAATACCCGGGCCGAAGCCGGCTTCTCGTTCGTCGAGCTGGTCACCTCCCTCTTCGTACTCGCGTTCGGAGTGCTGGGGCTCGCCACGACGACGCTTTTTGTCACCCGCCAACTCACGCTGGCCGAGGTCACCACCGCGCGGGTCACCACTATCCAGAGCGTGATGGAGCGCATCCGCGCGACCCCCTACGACTCGATCCGCGCGGGGGGAGATACCATCAGGTCGCTGGTGGTCTCCTGGACCCCGACCGTCGTCACCACCCAGACCCAGGTCGTCCGTATTGTGACCGTGGGTCCGGGTCTTGCCTCGATATCCGAGGGCCAGCCCCCCATGCTGTCGAATGAAATCGCGGACACGGTCAACTACAAGGTGCTGAAACCATGAAGACGGGTGACCGGCGCGGGTTCACCCTCTCGGAGCTGATGATCGTCGCCGTGCTCGGCGCCGTAGTGGTCGGCGCTACCTATCAGATCATGCTCTCGAGTCAGAGAGCCCTGACGATCCAGACGGCGCAGGTTCAGGGTCAACAGACCGTGCGTGCAGGGCTCGACATCCTCTTCGCCGAACTCAGGGAGTTGAGCCGTGCCGAAGGCGACATCCTGACCATGAGCCCGGATCGGATCGAGGTCCGGGCCATGCGGGCCTTCGGCTTGGTGTGTGGCGTCGACCCGTCCGGCAGCCCCGTGCGCGTGCGGAAGATCGGGCGATTTTTCGTGGCCGGCGACTCCGTCATGGTCTTCGCCGACAACGATCCCGACATCGCGAGCGACGACACCATCCTTTCCGGGATGGTGGACAGCACCGTCGACACGACCCAGACGTGCTCGGGAGCAGACACTGCACAGTCGCTTTCGGTGGGCGCATTGGCCACGGCGCTGGCGAACGACACGGTGCGGATCGGCGCTCCGGTACGAGGGTTCACGATCTACACCTACGGATTGTACTCGTTGGACGGTGACTACTATCTGGCCCGGAGAGACGGCGCGACGACGGCGCGCCTGGTGGGGCCACTCTCCTCGAACGGAGTCTCGTTTATCTACAGGGACTCCTTCGGGAACGTCACGACCAACCCCAGGGCCGTCTCACAGATCGACGTGACCCTTCGGTCGGAATCGGAGGTCCTGGACCCGCAGGGACGTCCCGTAGCCGACTCCCTTACGACTGCGATCTTTCTGCGGAACTGACGAATGACCGGGATCGGTCCCATTGAGGTAGGCTGACATGGAACAGAAAAGGCGGCGAGGTTTTGCCCTTCCCGTGGCGGTGTTCGCCCTGGTGATCGTGGGAGTGATCATGACCGGTGGGGTCTTCATAGCGCGCCAGGAGGGGCGCATCGGCGTAGCGAGTGAGCACGCCGGCCTGGCCTTCTATTTGACCGAGCAGGGCTTGGTGGAGCTCATGGACAACTGGAACGTCGATCGTTTCGGGGCGCTGCCCTCCTGGGGTGACACAACCGTTACCGAGGACTACCCGGGAGTCGGGAGCGTCACGACTCGCATCACCAGGATGACCGACTACCTGTATTTCGTGGACGCGGACGGAACGGTAACGAGGGGTGGCGCCATGCTGTCGGGGGCATCAAGGCGTGTGGGCGTAACCATCCGCCGCGTGACGGCCGACATGGCGCCGCCAGCGGCGTTGGTGACTCGAGGGGCGACGACGCTGAGTGGCACGGCGGAAGTGCACGGGGAGGACGAAATTCCCAGCGGTTGGGGAAGCGTCTGCCTTGGTGGGTTGGAAGACAAGCCGGGGATCCTCACGGACGACAGCAGCCAAGTCTCGACACAGGGCGCAGCAGAACTCACCGGATCTCCCCCGGTAGCTGAGGACACCACCATCGCGGACTCTACGTTCACGCAGTTCGGCGACCTGGAGTGGGATGAACTCACCGGCATGGCCGACATCATCCTCAGTGGAGGGAACATCAACAACACGGCCCCCGACAGCACTGCCGCTGGTGAGTGCAATGTGGGTCAGGCGTTCCCCAGCAACTGGGGCAATCCCGAGAACCCGGGGGCAGCCTGCTTCGACTGGTACCCCGTCATCTACGTCACCGGCAACGCCACAATTCAGTCCGGAGGCATGGGTCAGGGAGTCTTGCTCGTGGATGGAGACCTCGACCTGCGGGGTAACTTCCTCTTCCACGGCATCATCGTCGTGCAGGGGAACATGGAGACCCAGGGCTCAGGCAACCGGGTGTACGGTGGGGTCATGGCCAGCAACGCCAACTTCGATTCTCAGGCTTTCATAGGCGGATCCGTGGTCACGAATTCGACGTGCGCCGTGAGTCGGGCCCTTCTCAAAAACCCGAACCTCACCCGGGTCCGGCCCTTGGCATCCCGGAGTTGGGTCGATCTTTCGGCGATCTCGGAAAACTGACCTGCCACGGGCGGCGACGCAGGGGCCACGACGCAGTGGCGGCGACCGAAATCTTACTCAAATGTTTCCCAATGTTTTGGCCCCTTTCCACCTGAAAAATCTCTTGACAATGCTCGGGGTCCGGTGAATCGTGAATTAGGTGTTCGGTAAAGATATGTTTCCGTGCCCCGTCAGATGAGGGCCGAATGGTTCTCTCCGGCAGTGCACCGACGGCCCCCGACGTCGGACGGGAAATTGATGATCGCCGTGAGAGCGAGAATCGTTTGAGGGAGATGTTATGTCCGCTTTGTCGCGAACGTTCTATGCAGCCGTTCTGATCTTGGGCGTCTTGTTGGACGCCATGATCCTCTACTTCCCGGTCCAAACGGTCCCACGCCTGGTCGTCGGCTTGCTCCTCGTTCCTATCATTCTCTGGGCCGGCATCCGTCTGGAAGTCAACGAGATGCTCCCCCAGAGACGTTGGGAGTCTCGGGGCAGGGTCTTTCGCGAGCTACGCTCCCAGGTCACGCTGCTCTTGGAACAGGTCCGACGGCTCAACTGGATCGCCGTGGACGCCGAGCGGGGGTTCCGGAACCAAGACGACGCGATGCGTGAAATGGACGAAATCGAGGACGAAATCAGGGAGATCATCACCGACGTCCGCCGGGCGGCAGGCAGGCCTGGCGCGGTGCCCGAGACGGACATTGTCCGGGAACCTGAGCGGGAGAGCGTCGGGTAGCTCGAGCTGGAAGGTCACGCTTGCGTCCCCGGGTCCCACGCTGTATGGATCGACCACTGTCCGGTATGTGAAGGTGCTCCCCGCGACCCGCATGCACATGGCCAACATATTGATCGTCGATGACGAAGAGGCGGACCGGCTTCTGGAGGGTAGGGTCATCGTGGAGGCCGGGCACACCCCCTTCTTCGCCGGCGACGGTGCAAGCGCGATGCAGATGTACAAAGAAAACGACATCGCGTTGGTGATCACGGATCTTCGGATGCCCAAGGTGGACGGGCTAAGCCTCATCCGAGGCATCATCTCGCACGATCCCTACGCCGCCATCATCGCGGTGTCCGCCCTGGCCCAACACCTCGACGCAGCCGAGGAATCCGGAGCGCTCGCGGGGATCGTCAAGCCGGTCACGCCGGAGGACCTCATCGAGACGGTGCAAGAAGTCCTGGAGAAGTTGCCACAGCGCCCCGCGGAGCCAACCGGAGAGGACCTTTTTGGGAGCTAGCGGTAGCGTGAACTCTCGGCACCTTCTCATCTCCAACCCGCCGCATGGCGAAGTGGACGCGCTCGGGGCGGCGTCCCACTTCGGCCTCACCGCGGCCGAAGTGGGGATGAAGGCCAATTACGGCCTGCCCGAGATCTGGTTTGCGGCGGAGGACGAGGCGACCGTCCTGGACACCGCCGGCGCTCTCGAGGCGGCCGGGCTCAATACCGTTCTCGTCGCCGGGAAGGATCTCGTCGAGATTCCGGAGCAGAATCCGGTAGAGTCGTTCGCCTTCACCGACGAGGGGCTGCGGGTCGACCTCGACGATTCCGGATGGACCGTGGCTTATGACACGCCGGTCATCGTGGTATTCGGTCGGCCCAAGGTGGATGTGCAGGGTGCGAGGTCGCCCTCCGGTTCGGTTGCTTCCCAGCTTTCGCGCTGGGGCCGGGGGGTCCGTCGAGCAAGCCCGGATGCGGGCCTGCTCGAGCTCGGGGCCTCGCCGTTTCTCGACCTCTACGTGCCCTCTGACAGCGGGCCGCTCCGAATCTCGATCGTCCAAGAAATAACCGATTTCTCGTTGTTGCCGGAGAACTTGCCGCACGGGCTATCGGCCATGCCGAATCTGGTGGCCGAGTGCGAGAATCGATTCGAGAATGCGTACGTCGATCGCCGCCTGGTGGACATGACGCTTCGAGGAATAGCGAGGGTGGTGACGGCCCCCCGCTCCCGCGAGCTTCCACGGAACGGATTCTCCTTCGCTACAGAGGCTCTGGCCGAGCTGCTCAGCTCCCTTTCCCCGGCTTTGAAGGACCTCCGCCAGGCGGACCTGTCATCGCAACTCGCGTATCTCACCACCCGCTCGCGGATCTCCTGAGGCACTCCCCCCCAAGGCGAGCTCCTGCCAGGGGCTATTCTCCCACCGTAGTAGGTTGGACGGCCTCGGACTTTCGTGCCGTATCGATCACCGTCTCGACCTGAGCCGGAACCTTGTCCTTGATCGACTCGAACGCGTCGTCGTCTCCCCGGACGGCCGCGTCGTGTAGCTCCCTCGCGAGATCGACGAATTTGACCACCTCTCCCCGGAGCTCCGGATAACGGCGCTCATTCTTGACGAAGGGATGGGCTGCGAACCAGACCGCGAGCAAAAGGCAGAAGAGCCCGGCGGTTACGCCGAGGATTCGGCGAAAGTCGTCTTCGGCGAAGAAGAAACCTGCGCTGCCCATCGAGATCACCATTCCAGCCACACTGGCGAACAGCGGCGCCCGACCGGCCAGTTTTCGCGAAAAGGAGGTGTCGGGTGTCATTCCATCTTCCTGTAGCGGTCTCGTGTGATCCTCTTGGACGGGTACGGCGTCCTGGACGGTACGCGTCCTTCTCACTCGACCGACGATAGACCTCGGCGGGGCTTCCGACAAGTTGGCTCATCGAGGACTGCCGCCACCGACACTTTCGTGGCCGTCACCCACGGGCTGCTGGGATCCTCGTCTCCGGATCTCAGGGACATCTCCCAGCCCGACCTCTCGTCGCGACTCGCGTATCTCACGAGTCGAGCGCGGATCGCCTGAGGCACACCCTCCTGAGGCGCATTCGTGCAAGGGACCGGGATTTGGCGCGAGGGCCAAGCGGGGAGCCCGCTACCAGATGTGGCTCCACATTCGTCCGGGGATGAGGTTCGGGTCGGTGTCCCCCAAGATTCCACCGCACTGGAACGTCAGCTTAAATTCCCCGTCGATTTCGCTGTTGTCGGTGATTTGAAGGCTCCCGGGGGGGTCGGGGTTGTCCCTGCATACCAGCTGGCCGTATATCACCGGTTTTCCGTTGATCACGCACTGGGAGCCCGCGTAGATCAGCCCTTCCATGGTGTCATGACCGCCTGATGGGTCGCCGTTTATCTTGATGTCTCCGGCGGCCAGGATCATGATGCTGTCCGGGTGGGCCGGCTCCATATAGGGATTCCCGTTGAGCCCGACCGACCCGGCCGCCAGGAAGGTGACCTCGGCGGGATTGCCGGGCACACCGATATCGTGCCCGATCTGCACGTTGCCGTCGACGCAGTAGGTCCCCTCTACAATGGTCTCGGAGTCCGTTTCCCAGATGTTGCCAACCCCCAGTTCTTGTCGCCTTCGCTGAAATCGAAGCTTTCCGAGGTCGCGACAATGAGCCCCTGGCCGGTGTTGTTGAAGATGATGTCGGCGTCATCACAGTAATCCATGGGGTCGAGGTCAGGGACGATTTTCTCCTGCGCGCCTGTCTCGACGGTGATGGGATTCCCCAGCGTGTCCGTCGGAACACCGCCCCCCGTCCGGATGCCCGACGTGCTCAGATCTCCTGACATGACGGGATTTCCACCCACTTGGAGATCACCGTTCGTGTGGATGGATCCGCACAGGCCGGTGACCGTGGCATCCCCGTTGATGCCGAAGTCCCCCTGGACCGCCATCGCCGCCTGGACGATGATCGGTCCCTCAAAGATGACGCTGATTCGCTGCGTTGCGCCCTGGAGCCCCGGGGTCCGTCCCGTGGATTCGAGGCTGTAGAGTTTCTGGTCCCCGTCACCGCCGTCGATTCTGCGGTACACCACCTGAAAGCCGCAGCGGTTCTCGATCGTCGTCCACGATGCCACGAGACTATCTCCGAGGGCCGAGAGCAGCTCGTCCCTGGAGGCCTGGAGCGCCGCCACGCCCATCACGCCGAGCATGACCAGCACGGAGAGCACGATGGGCAGGGTGAATCCAGCGTCGCATGTGGGGCGACCGGTCGCACGGTCCGTCTTGGTATACATTTTCTAACTCCCAATCCTAGTTGTTGCGCATGCTGATTCTGAAACGGAGCGTGTCCGCGAGGTTACCCGAGCCCACGTAGTTGGACATGTCCTCACGGCTCTCAGCCTTGAGGAGGACCTCGATACTGGCGACGTCGGCCGGTGTGGCGGTCACAGCCCCGCTCGCGTCGTAGTAATGGAAGACCAACCCGCTGTCGGCGGGACTCAGGAGCGGGCCGGCCAGCCGCTCCGGAGTGGTGGCCCCCGAGATCCTCTGCACCAGCCAGTACCTCCCATCCACATCCTCGAGACTGAACCGGACCGGGTGGAAGGCGCGGATGGGCGCGCCCACCATGAGGCTGTCGAGGAAAGGGTCCGAGCCGCCGAAGTTGAGAGCGACCTGGGGGTTGGGCGCGTTGGTCGTGTCGCCCCAGAAACAGTCGGGAGCGTTGGCTGCCAAACCCGTCGGGCTGGCGTCCACAGAGTCTAGCGGGGGCGTGAGGCCCCAACTCTCGGCGTCCATGTTGTAGGCCAGCACGCTGTCGGATGTGACGAACTGTCCCGAGACATCATAGATGCCAAACCATTGCGCATTCATGGAACAGACGATCCCGGCGGCGTGGACCGCCCTCAGGGTTATGCTGTTGGTCCCGATCGCCGTCACGTCGCCGCCCGTGGCGGACGCCTCCTGGAAGGCCCACGACAGCATGCCGGCCCCCGTACGTAGGCTCACCTGAGTCTCGAGCTTGGCGCCTTGCACGGTAAAGAGCGCTATCTGGGAGGTGAGGATCGTGAACGCCGCGGCCATGAGCACACCGGCCACCACCATCGTGATCAGCAGCTCCACTAAGGTGAATCCTGCTCGGTCTGCGGAGATCACACCACGCCTCGGCGGGCACTCATTTCGTTCCCAAGTCTGAGAATACTCATTAGAAGGCCAGGTTCGAGCTGTTCACGGCCGTGGCCGAGAGGAACTCGTCCCTGGAGGCCTGGAGCGCCGCGACGCCCATCGCGCCGAGCATGACCATCGCGGTGAGCACGATGGGCAGCGTGAACCCCGCGTCGTTGCCGCGCACGCCCCCACCGGGGCTCTCGCTCACCATACATGGTTCCACATTCGTTCGCCGACAGGTTTTGGGGCTTTGGGGGACAGCAGTCCGCCGCAGCTGTAGGTAATTTGGAGATCACCGCTGATGGCGTTCTCGGAGGCATAATCCTCGCTTCCCGGAGGATTGGGGTCGTCCCGGCAGACAACTTGGCCGTATATGATCGGCGCCCCCGAGATCTGGCACTGGGAGCCGGCGTAGACCAGTCCCTCGAAGGAAGCCTCGCCAGCCACCGGGCTCCCATTGATGTTCACGTCTCCCTCGGCCATGATGAGAATGCTGTCCGAGTGGGCCGCGACCACCCAGGGATCCCCCGGCAACGACAGCGACCCTTCGGTGAGGAACGTGATGGGCAGGGGATTGCCCGGGGAGCCGAGCTGGTGGCCGACTTCGACGTTTTCGGTCATGCAGTAGACGCCGGGCTGCACGTCGTCGCTGTCCGTAATATATTTATTGGAGCTGAACTTCCAGCCCCACCAGGTTCCACTGGCAAGGTTCCGGGTGGTCATGGTGGCGACTTCCGTCCCAAACGGACCGTCGAAGATGTAGTCCGCCTCGGAGCAGTAGTCGGTGGGATCGAGATCGGGGATGGGTGTCTCGGGCACGCCGGACGTCGTACTCACCGGGTCCCCCAACGGGTCCTGCAGTGTTCCCGACACGTTTGCCGTGCCCGAGGAAGTCACGTTCCCGTCTACCGTCGCAGTCCCGGAGATCAGCAGGTCGCCGTTGCTGTGGATGTCCGGGCACGGGCCGAGGATGGTCGGGTTGCCTGCCAATGTCGCGTCACCGCCGAACCCCATGGCGTTATTGACCACCTTTAAGCTCTTCATCAGGATGCCGACGCGCCGCGTTCCCCCGTTGAGCCCCGGGCTCTGGCCCGTGGATTCGACGGAGAAGAGCCTGTTTGCTGCCGCGTCACCGCCGTCGACGCGGCGGTATACCACCTGGTAGCTGCAGCCGTTCGCGAGGGTCGTCCACGATTCTACGAGACTATCTCCGGGATTGGCCAGCAACGTGTCCATGGCCGACGCGTCCCAGTTCGCGACCGCGTCGTGGATACCTGCTTCGGCGGCGTAGAAGGCAAGGTTCGAGCTGGTCACGGCCGTGGCCGAGAGGAGCTCGTCCCTAGAGGACTGGAGCGACGCGGCCCCCATCACGCCCAGCAGGAGCAGCGCAAAGACCATGATGGGCAGGACGAACCCCCCGTCGCGGGTCCGGACGATGTGGTCGTTGCTTCGGGTGTCCATATATAATCTCCTGTGAAACTCTCTAGTTGCCGCGAATGCCTACTCTCAAGCGGAGCGTGTCTGCGAGGTGGTTGCCGGACCCCTTCCCCTTCCCGGACGCGTACCCCACGTAGTTGGACATGTCCTCACGGCTCTCGGCCTTGAGGAGGATGTCGATACTGGCGACCTCGGATGGTGTAGCGGTCTCGGCTCCGGTCACGTCGTAGTAGTGGAAGACCAACCCGCTGTCGGCGGGACTCAGGAGCGGGCCGGCCAGCAGCTCTGGAGTGCCGGTTCCCGAGACTCTCTGGACGAGCCAGTACCTCCCGTCCACTTCCTCGAGATTGTACGCGACCGGGTGGAAGGCGCGGATGGGTGAGCCGATCTTGAGGCTGTCGATGATAAGCGACGCGCCCGACAGGTCGATGGCGACCTCGGGGTTGGGTGCATTGACAGTGTCGCCCCAGAAGCAGTCGGGAGCTTTGGTGGCCAACCCCGACGGCGAGGCATCCGGGTTGCCTACCGTCAAGAGGTTCCAGACGTCGTCGTCTATGGAGTACGTCAGCACGCTGTCGCCTGCGGCGAACCGTCCCGAGACACCGTAAACGCCGATCCAACCGGCACTCGTGGAGCAGATGATCCCAGCTGCGTGGACCGCCCTTATGGTTACGTTGTTGGTACCGAGCGTTGTCAGGTCTCCGCCCGTGGCGGACAGCTCTTGGAGGGCCCACGACAGCATGCCGGCCCCCGTACGTAGGCTTACCTGAGTCTCGAGCTTGGCGCCTTGCACGGTATAGAGCGCTATCTGGGAGCGGAGGATCGTGAACGCCGCGCCCATGAGCAGACCGGCCACCACTATTGTGATCGCCAGCTCGATCAGTGTGAATCCTCCTCGGCCTGCGGAAGTCCCACGACGCCGTCGGTGGGCACTCATTCGTTGCCCAAGTCTGAGAATACTCATTTGCCCTTACCCGTACCCTTACCGGGGGCGTTCCCCAAGGCGGTAGCGGCATAGGTTACGAAGGTGTCGATCGTCACGCCGCCGAGCACGGAAGGACGTTCCACGGTGAGGAGGACGACCTTGGGGTCTGCCCCCGAGACCGTCCAGGTGATCGGAAATCCCCACACCGTATCCGAGTCCGACGTGACGCTGTCGAACGGAAGCGAGCGCAGCGTCTCCATCTGGTACTGCACCGCCGCCGTCGCCTCGGTCATGAACTCTCCGGCCCGGGCCTGTTGCCGGGCCGTGAGCGATTGCTGGACGGCGGCCAAGGCCCCGATCGTGAAAATCAGCAAGGCGATGAGCACCTCCAGGAGGGAGATGCCCCCCTCGGGCCCCGGCGTACTCGCGTGAGTGCTCATGGGCTACTGCTCTCCACGTTAGAGGTGGCGTATGTCACGAAGGTGTCCACCGTCGAGCCGCCGAAAACCGTGGGACGTTCCACGGTGAGGAGGACGACCTTGAGGGCTGTCCCCGAGACCGTCCAGGTGAGCGGAAATCCCCACACCGAGTCCGAGCCCGAGCCGAGGCTGTCGTACGGAAGCGAGCGTAGCGCCTCCATCTGGTACTGCGCGGCCGCCGCCGCCTCGGTGACGTACTCTCCGACCCTGGCCTGTTGCCGGGCCACGAGCGATTGCTGGACGGCCGCGAGGGCCCCGACCGTGAAAACGATCAAGGAGATCAGCACCTCCAGGATGGAGACACCGGCTTGGCGCCTCGACGTACTCGTCGACGTATTCGCGCGGATGCTCATCGGCTCAACAGCAGCCCGGACGCGGTCACCACAAGCGTGTCCAACTCGTTCCCACGAGCGAATCCGACATCGAGGGCTCCGGTGGTAGGACATGGGGCCGCGGCGGCCACGAGTCCCCGGGCGTCGAAACAAACCAAGGACCCGGTTGTCATCAGGTTCACATTGATCTCGCTCAGGTCGACGACAGCGCCTACGGTATCCATGACGCCGGATCCAGCCACCGTCGTATCGACCTCGACCCAGAAATGATCTGTGGTCTCGTTTACGTGCAGTTCCGCTACCGCTCCGTATCGTACGGCCGCCGTGCGCGCCTTCTGATGGGCCGATCTGAACTGGTTGGAAGCCCCTCGTACCGCGAACTGGTCCCAGCTCTCACCCATCCGGGGGAGGGCGAGTCCTGCCAGGATCGCAATGATGGTGACCACGAACATCACCTCCATGAGAGTGAATCCAGCCTTTTTCATGCGCCTATGCGGCCTCTGCATCGGAGAATGCTCCTACCGATTAGCTCCCTTGGGCCCATCCGGGCTCCAGGGGAGCGACCCTGGGGGGGTGGTAAACATCTGTCATGGCTTCACACCACAGGCGACTGTAAACGCAAGGGGTATGCCCATGGATCGTGGTATGTGGAAAACCGGCGAAAGGCCTGGTAACTGAAGGGCTATCGACGATCTCGCCGCCGGGCAGCCGCACGGGAAAAGCGGCAAACATTTCCCATTTTTTGACATTTTTGTCGTGACCATCCACAGCCCTTCACCAATGCCCGACCGGAACCGAGTCGGCGCCACACGACCGGTTCGTCCCAAAACGATACCCGAAGCGGCAAAAAAGTGTCGCCACGTTGAAAGTTGCCCACACCCCGAGTCGGTTGCAATGATTTTCTTGCGCCAAGGCCGGCGGTGGGCCTGACCCGCCGCTCTGGCCATGTCTGCCACCAATTCAACCTTTACCCGTAGATCTTCAGCATAGGTCGGCGCGGCCTCCGCACTGGTCGTGAAGCAGTACGAGGGTCATGTTCGCTCGATGTTCAAGCGCATGTTCGGATAGCCGACCCACGTGGGCACCCCTGGCACGGATGCCGTAACGCTCCGCTGGGAGCTCCCGCGGAAGCTGGTGCACGTGGGCATGGGGGCCTTCGCGCTCCTGCTGCGTTGGCTGACGCCGTGGCAGGCTGTGTTCATGGCCGTGGCCGCTCTGATCCTGAATTCGTTTTTTCTCCACGGCATCACACGAGGGGCCCTGCTGCGCCCCGAGGAACGCGCCTCGGGATTCTCACGTGGGGTCGTACTTTATCCCGCGATCCTGCTTCTGACCTTCATCGTCTTTCGGTCGCGCCTGGAGCTGGCGGCGGGGATCTGGGCGCTGCTCGCGGTGGGGGACGGGATGGCGGCGCTGTCGGGCCTCGCGCTCCGGGGGCCGCGATTGCCCTGGAATCCCAAGAAGACATGGTCGGGCCTGGTAGCATTCGTCCTGTTCGGGACGGCGGCGTCCGCCTGGGTCATCCGCTGGGTCCAGCGGGCGGGGACGTGGACGTTGGGTGGATCCTTGGTGCCCGGCGGACTGGTGACGCTCGGCGGGAGCGACGCATCCGGGCGGATTGGGGGTGCCTTCTTGTTGGGTGAGCCTGTCGGTGCCGCCAGCGCGGCCGGTGCCGCTGGTGCGGCCAGTGCGGCTGGTGCCGCTGGTGCGGCCAGTGCGGCTGGTGCGGCCGGTGTGGCCGGTGCTTTGGGGTCTCCGTCATTCCTGGTGATCGGCTGCCTGGTGGCGACCACGGCGGCCGCGCTCGCCGAATCACTGGACACGAAGGCCGACGACAACCTTCTGGTGCCTGTGGTCGGGGGGGCGGTGCTCTGGGCGGCGACGCTCGTGGACCCGGGATTGTTCGTTGCAGGCGGAGCCTGGCCCGCGGTCTGGCTGACCGGTGTGGCGATCGCGGTGCCGATCGCGGGCGTAGCCTTCCTAGCCCGTGCGGTGGATCGGTCCGGCGCCGTCGCGGGGGTGCTCCTGGCCACGGTGCTCTACGCGTACGCGGCGTGGCCCGGGCTAGTGATGCTGGGCGGTCTGATGGTTATCGGCACGGGCGTGACCCGGCTGGGCTACGCGCGCAAGGAGGCGTTGGGTGTGGCGGAGGGGAGGGGTGGTCGCAGAGGGATCGGCAGCGTGGTGGCCAACGCCGGGGCGGGTGTCGCGTTCGCATTCCTGGCTGGGGTGACGCCCTATTCCGGGGCCTTCACGATCGCGATGGTCGCGGCGTTCGCCACGGCGCTCTTCGATACTACCGCGACCGAGGTCGGTCAGGCCTTCGGGCGGCGTCACGTACTCGTCACGACCTGGCGGGCCGTCCCGGAGGGCACCACGGGCGGGGTGTCGGTGGTGGGCACAGTGGCGGGTGTTTTGGGCGCGACCGTCTTGGCGGGTGTGGGATGGGCGATGGGCCTGGTCGACGGCGCCGTGGTTCCGGCAGTCATCTTCGGGGCGTTTTGCGGGTCGACCCTCGATTCGTTCCTGGGAGCGATCATGGGGAAGGGGAGCCGCTCCGATCACCACCTTCGTAACCTGGCCAATACGGTGGCCGGGGCCGGCGTGGCTTGGGGGCTGGTGGTTTTGCAGGCGTACGTAGGATCGCGGTGAGCTTCCCTAGCCACTACCTGCCGCGCTCCCGCTGGGGCTGGATCGCCGTCCTCGCTTTCCTCGGCCTGATGGCGCTCGTCCAGCCGCCCATCGTCTTCTGGGTGGACACACGCTTCGGCTCAGGGTGGGTGCTGGGCATGCCCTTCCTCTACGTCTACCTCGGCGTAGTCTACTTCGCGCTCATCGGGGTCCTGCTCTGGGCCATCCGGAGAGGCGTCTAGCGCGTGCCAGGCCCGGGGGCGTAGCGCATGGAGACTTGGGTCGTCGCGACGGGGCTGATCTTCCTCTATATCCTCCTCACGATCGTGCTGGGCTTCCTGGCCAACCGCACGATGTCCGTCGATCTCGAGGACTTTCTCCTGTACGGCCGAAAGGCCGGTTTCGTGGTCCTGTACCTCACGGTCGTGGCCACGTACCACTCGGCGTTCGCCTTTCTCGGCTCGGGCGGGTTTTTCTACCGGTATGGGATCGGCTTTTGGGAGGCGGGCACGTGGACGGTGCTCACCGGGGCGATCACCTACACGCTCGGGGTTCGCATCTGGGTTCTCGGTAAACGCTTCGGCTACATCACGCCCGCGGACATGCTGGCCGATTTTTATGAGAGTGAAGCCGTGCGGGTCGTCGTGGCTCTGGTCTCCGTGCTTTTCACCATCCTCTACATCCAGGTTCAGGCGCAGGGCCTCGGATACATCATCTCGGTGGCCTCCGGGGACCGGATCTCGTTCGAGATGGGCACCTTGCTCCTCATGATCGTGGCGGGGGGGTACCTGATGGCGGGGGGGCTCAGAGCCGTGTATTGGACGGACGTAGTCCAGGGCATCTGGATGTATGTGGCCGTGTGGGCGGGAGCCTTGGTTCTGTCGCACCGGCTCTTCGGGGGACCGCTGGCGCTCTGGAAGCGCGTGGCGGCCGAGAGGCCGGATCTGCTTTCACTCCCGGGACCGGGGGGTTTCTTCACGCCGGGGATGTGGATCGGAATGACGGTCGCGCTGTCGTTCGGGATCGTTCTCCAACCGCACATACTGATCCGGTACTACACGGCGGCGTCGGGCCGCACGATCAAGTGGCTGGGGGCCACCACGCCGATCTTTCTGATGACGTTATACATCCCGGCGGCGCTGGTGGGCCTGGGTGGGGCGATCGTCCTACCGGATCTTGCGATCCCCGATCAGATTTTTCCCGAGCTGCTGGTTCGATTTGCGCCCGCGTGGCTCACCGGCCTGATTCTGGCGGGAGCCACGGCCGCGGCCATGTCGACACTGGACTCGATCCTTCACGCCAACATGACGGTGCTCACACGCGACGTGTATCAGCGGTACATCGCCCGGGACCGGGAGGCCGCGCACTACGTGTGGGTCGGACGGGGCATCGTCCTCGGGCTCCTGATCATCGGCTACGTGCTCTCGGTGCGGACCTTCGGATTCCTCGTGACCCTGGTGACACTCTCCGGGGCCGGGGCGCTGCAGCTCCTACCCGGCACGCTCGGCGTGTGTTATCCGACACGACGCCCATTCACGAGAGCCGGCGTGCTCGCCGGGGTGGGCGTCGGTCTGACGGTGCTCTACGTGACGCTGGTGATCGTCCCCCACGCGCTCGGGATTCACGGTGCGATCTGGTCCCTTGGGGCGAATTTCGCGACATGCATCGCGGTGTCCATGATCACGAAGGGGTCCTCCCATGAGACCATCAACCGGATCCACGGCGCCCTCGAAGACTACGTTTACGGATCGGGGGAAGAAGGGTTGGAGGAGGCGCTCAGAGCTAATCTTCACGCGGGTGGGTCAACGCCTCACGCAGCAGATTCTGCGTGACCTCCGGATCGGCGGCGCCGTTGGTTTCCTTCATCACCTGACCGACGAAGAAGCCCATGAGGCCCTTCTTCCCATCGCGGAAGCCCTGGGCCTGGGCCGGGTTCGCTTCGACCAAACGCGCGACGATGGGCTCGAGCGTCGACGCGTCGCTCACCCGGCCCAAGCCCCTCGCTTCGATCACCGCATCGGGATCTCCGCCCTCTTCGGCCAGCACCGCCAGCACGTCCCTGGCCGCCCGCCCGGAGACCTCGCCCCCCGAGACGAGCTCGACGAGGCGGGCGAGCTCCCGCCCCCCGAAAAGTAGTGTGTCGATCGGCCGGTCCTCGAGGACCCGGGGCACCTCGTTCACGATCCATTTAGCGAGACCGGCATCGCTTGCCACGTGCTGCGACCCCTGACTGAAGAGCTCGAACAGCCCGACGTCTTGTGCGAGTACGGAGGCCTCGCTCTCGGCCAACCGGTGATCCTCGAGTAGACGGTCGTACCTGGAAGCCGCCGCGGGGTCTTCGGGGCGGGGTCGAGGCACCGGTGGGCTCGAGCCCGCGCCTTTCCCGCTGCGCGTGCCCCTCGCAGCCTTGGACGGCCGAGGCTTCGACCCCGCGCGTTTCCCGCCGCACGCGCCCCTCGCAACCTTGGACGGCTGAGGCTTCGACCCTCCCGCCTCCGATGGCTCGGCCGGCGCCGGCTCCGCCTGAGCGCCTGCCGCTCCCTTTGCTGCAACGCCTAGAGCCTTCGCCCAGCTGTCCCGGAGCGTCACGATACGGTTGAAGACCTGGTGGTCCGGACTGGAGTCGACGCTGTCGCGTACGAAGTAACCGGTCCGCTCGAACTGATACGTGGTATCCACGGGATCCGAGGCGACGCTCGGCTCGACTCGGCTGTCGGCGAGCACGGTAAAGGACTCCGGGTTCAGGTTCACCGTGAAATCCTGGTCTTCCTCCACGTCGTTCGGGTCCGGCACCGAAAACAGCCGGTCATACAGGCGGACCTCGGCGGGAAGGGAGTGGGATGCGGAAACCCAGTGGATGGTGCCTTCGACCTTGCGCCCGTCTGGCGTCGATCCACCCCTCGTGTCGGGGTCGTAGGTACAGTGGACTTCCTGGATCACCCCATCCGCATCCTTTACGACATCCATGCAGCGGACGACGTACCCGTAACGCAGGCGCACCTCCCCACCCGGGACCAGCCGGCGGAAACCCCTCGGGGGGGCTTCCTCGAAGTCATCGCGTTCGATCAGCAGCTCCCGCGTGAAGGGTACCGGGCGTGATCCCTCCTTGCCGATATCGCTCGGGAAGTAGGGCGCCTCCAACTCTTCGACCTCTCCCTCCGGAAAGTTATCGACCACGAGCTTGAGAGGCCGAAGCACGCACATGACGCGGGGTGCGGTCGGATTCAACTCGTCTCGGATCGTGTATTCGAGCTTTGCGAAGTCCACTCGGCTCTCGGTCTTGGCCACACCGATCATGTCGCAAAAGGTGCGGAGGGCGGCCGCCGGAACCCCACGCCGTCGCATTCCGGCGATCGTCGGCATCCTGGGATCGTCCCAACCGTCCACATGCCCCTCCTCGACCAAGCGGAGGAGTTTTCGTTTGCTCAGGAGTGTGAATTCCAGGCTGAGGCGTGCGAACTCGTACTGCCTCGGCTGGGGCTGAGGCACGTCGAGGTGATCCAAAATCCAGTCGTATAACTCTCGGTTGTTGTCGAACTCCAGGGTGCACAGCGAGTGCGTGATGCCCTCGATGGAATCGGAGAGACAGTGCGTGAAGTCGTAGAGCGGATAGAGGGACCAGACACTGCCGGTGCGGTAGTGGTCCGCGTGC
Organism: Longimicrobiales bacterium; assembly: GCA_965248195.1. Classification (GTDB taxonomy): domain Bacteria; phylum Gemmatimonadota; class Gemmatimonadetes; order Longimicrobiales; family Gaopeijiaceae; genus UBA822. The sequence continues at coordinate 1,490,225 of CBDFIQ010000002.1, forward strand.
CTAATCCGGTAGAGAACGGGATCGCGCATGAGCATGTTCGGTGACGCGAGGTCGATCTTGGCCCGGAGTACATGCGCGCCGTTGGCGAACTCGCCTTCGCGCATGCGCCGGAACAGGTCCAGATTCTCTGTGACGGATCGGGCACGGTAAGCGGTCGGCCGCCCCGGCTCGGTCACCGTACCTCTGAATTCCCTGATCTCTTCCTCGCTCGCGCTGTCCACGTAGGCGAGGCCCGCCTCGATCAACTCGATCGCGTACCGATACAGGCGCTCGAAGTAATCCGACGCGAAATGGAGGTGGTCTCCCCAGTCGAACCCGAGCCAATGGATGTCCTCCTGGATAGAGCGGACGTAGCGCTCGTCCTCCGTTTCGGGGTTCGTGTCGTCGAATCGTAGATGAGTGACCCCACCGTGGTCCGCGGCGGCGCCGAAGCTGAGACAGATCGCCTTCGCGTGACCGATGTGGAGGAAGCCGTTGGGCTCAGGGGGGAACCGCGTAACGACGGCGCCCCCATGTTTGCCCGTCTCGACATCGGCGGCGATGATTGCACGGACGAAATCTCGGCCGGCGGCGGTACGGTCAGGATGTTCAGTCATCTTCGACATCGGAATAAAACCGTGGAGGTGGCAGCTCGTGGGGCCACCGATTTCGGACCCACCAAGTCTAACGTTGGTATGAAGCTACGGTCCACGGGTAGAGACGTGGCTCGCCGGGCTCGAGGTTTCCTTCTTCGGGGAGCACATGTGACGACAATCGGGTCCGGTCGCTATCGCTCGAGAGGGCTTCCTTCGGCCCTGATGATCCTCTCGCTTCTAGGCCCCTTGCCGGCCGCCGGTGGTCAAGCGCAGCTCGACGGCGAGTACGGCCTCTGGGTGACGGACAGCGGGGGGGAGTTGGGGGTGGGGTGGCTCCTGTCCCGAGCCGAGGTCGGAGTCCTGGAGGTTTTCTCCGAAGGTCGCAGTGTCCACCGGGTTGAGACCCCGCTCAGTCAGGCCCACTTCACGACCTTCCCCCGCCCGGGTGGAGATACGGTGCTCCTCCGCTACGGTGCGTTGGGGGCGGAGGACTTGCACGCCACGGTGCTTGATCTGCGCGAGGAGGTGCCACGGGTGCTCGAAGTCCTTTCGGGGGTTGATTCGCTCTATGTGATCGGAGACGTGCACGGAGAATACGACCGACTCCTCGGCCTCCTCGGGAACGCCGGACTCATCGATACGGAGGGGCAGTGGGTCGGGGGAGGGAGCCACGTGGTATTCCTCGGGGACGTCTTCGATCGTGGCGCGGACGTCACGCGGACCCTGTGGTTTCTTTATGAACTGGAGCGCCAGGCGCGGGCGGGGGGAGGAGGCGCCCACGTGGTGCTGGGGAACCACGAGACCATGATCTTCACGGAGGACCTCCGCTACGTCTCCGCGAAGGAGCAACTCATTGCCCGCCTACACGGCGCGTCCTATACGGACCTGTTCGATATTCGGCATTCCTTGCTCGGCCGCTGGCTGGTCGGCCGGCCGGGTCTGATGAAGGTGAACGAGGTGCTACTCGCGCATGGTGGTGTGGCACCGGGCTCGAGCCGCCGCTCGGTCGAGGCGGTGAACGATTCGATGTGGACGTTCATGTCGGAGGACCTCTTCTACCGGTGGGCAGACACGACCCTGGCCCTGGTCACGGACTCCGCCACGGCCGAGCAGCTAGCGGACCAGTACGCGCGTGTGATCGTGATGGACCCGGCGGCCCTCGCGCGGCGGACCGGACTCCTCTTCGACGAGACCGGCATCCTCTGGTTCCGAGGTTACGTGCAAACAGACACGTTGACGTCGGCCCTCGAGGGCGTCCTGGACGAATTCGGGGTGGAAGTCCACGTCGTGGCTCATACACCCGTGAGATCGATCCAGTCTCTGTACGATGGAAAGATCTTGGCTGTGGACCTCGAGAGGCCGGCTACCGAAATGCTGTTGCTCGTGTGGGACGCCGGTGGGGGTCGGTACCAGCGATGGAGGGTCGGTCTGGCCACTCCCCCCGAGCCGTTCTAACAAAGACATCCCCCTTCGAGGATGGCGCTTCGGCGGGGACGTGGCGAGGACGCCCAGTTCCGGCTAGGGCGTTCGTCAGTCGAGGCGTCGATCGCCCTTACGGCGCTTAACCGTTCGCCGTGGGTTCTCACTGCGTCGGGGCTCTCCTGATCTCCGATCGCTTTCGCGCTTTTCCTCGCTGACCTCCTCCTCCGAGGATCGGCGGATCCAGATCCGGCGACCCGGACCGGCTCGCCTTTCGCGGGGCAGCTCGCGCCTCTCGGCGACCCGCCGCTCTTCCTTTCGGCCTTCGTCGCGATCGGAATCGTCCATCGTTCTACCTCCTGCCTGATGACGTCCCCGAGGCCGACCTACGGTCAAGTGTGGTGTTCCAGAAGTGTCTCACACCACACCTGAGGACTATCTAACTTATACGCCACCGTCGGAGGCATGTGAAGGGCTGGGCGCGGCCGGAGGCCTGTGGAAGGAGTACAGTGGGCCGCGACCCGTGCTATCGCACGGGTACCACCCGAGCCATCGCACGGGCACCCGGGAGGCCACGGTCCTAGGTCCAACAACGGAGATTACCGTCGACGACCTCTGCCGGAAGCTGGCCTTGTCGCCCTTGCCCTCCCCCGCCCGAGGACGCCCGCGAGCGCGGGGCGGTCGCCCGCGGAGTGCGCGCTCGTGGGGCACTCGCTCGTGGAGCGCTCGACCGGGTTGGCGGAGCCCGCCGGGCGGCCGGAGCCCGAGGCGTCGTGCGGCGGGGCGCCGGACGCGCTGATGGCTGGGGCGCCCTGCCCCGGTTGTTGGGAGAGGCGGTCCTGGCTTGTGGCGAGCCGGACGCACGAGTCCGTGGGCTGGGGGCGGGCCGAGTCGCCGGCGCCCGCTCTCGCATAGACATTGAACGAGTTATGCCCCCTGAGCGGGATCGCGCTGTCGGACGAGGTGCTGTGCTAGACGGAGCTCGGGTGTCCGAACGGCCCGTAGCCGGCGTCGCCGGCCGGGACTGTCGCTCGGGCCTCGCGGACGCCGTCGGTGCGCCCTGTCGCGTTGTGTTGACGGCTTCACGACCAGAAGACGACGAAGAGCGGCGGGAGGTCGTGGCCGCCCGAGTGGGGGGATAGAGCCGTGTCGGAGTGCCGCGACGGGCACGCAAACCATCCGTGTGATCCGCACCGCGTCGCGAAACGGCGTCCGAAGGACGCACTCGGGCGGGATTGCCCCGAGCGGAAATACCCCGGTTGCCCCGGACTCTGTTGGATGCTTCCGCAGGGGTACCGAGCGCCCGAGCCCGCGGGGATTGCTCCCTCACGTTCCTCTGCGAGCTGGATGACCGGGCCCCTCTACTGGAGCGAGACTGCCTGACGGCCGTCGAGCCGGACGTGGTCGAGCGGGCGGCGATAGCGCGCCGCACGCTTGTTTGCGGAGACTCCTTGTACAGCGGGGAGGAGCGCACGAGGCGCGAGCCGCGATAGGCCGGCGCAGGCCGGATCACCGCGGATGCCCTTCTGCTCCCCCCATACCGCACGACACCGTAAGCCGGGTACCCGTAGGCGTAACCGGATCCGTAGCCGTGGCCGTACCCGTAGCCGTGGCCGTAGCCGTAATTCGGGTAACCGTACCCGTATGCCGAATAACCGTATCCGTACGTCGGATACCCGTATCCGTATGCGTAGTACGGGGACGAATATCCGTAGCCGAAATTGAGCCCGAAGCTCAACGAGAAATGAGTGTGCCTCCGTGAGCCGTAGTAGCCGTACGGATCGTAGTACGACGGCCCGCGGCGGCGGTAAGGGTTCAAGGAAACAACAGAATAGTTCTGGCGAATGTGGATGCGGTCGAACTCCCGGGAACAAGCGTACCGGTAGCGCTCGTAGTAGGTGTAATCCCAGCAGGGATCCTCGTAATAGAAATCGTACCAGGGATCCACAGACGTGTACGATGCGCCGACCCCAAATGCTCCGAAGCCCGCGGAGACCGAGAAGTTGCTCCAGGAATACTGTCCGGCCGCGGCGCTCGGATGCCAGATGACCGCGAGTCCGATCAGAAAAGCCGTTCGCATCAGTTTGGCCACGATGTCCTCCTTGGGAGATCCTGCTCCTGCGTGAGTTGCATGGGCCGTGCCAACGGACGTCCATCGCCGGAAACTTATATTTGTCGCGGGTAAACGGCCACCCGGGCCGTTTTAGCCCGAGCCGGCCCGTCCTCGTACGAGGACGGCCTCAGGCCGGTAATGTGACAGGGCAGCGAGGTCGTGGGAGGCGCGTGAATTGCGGCGCCCTCGGTGAGGCCGCACTCAAGACCCTTGCCCCCGAGAGAGAAAGAGCGGAAATTAGGCTCCACCCAATCGGGTGCCCGGAACGAAGGTCTTCGATTCAACAGGCCGAACTCGAGTCGTTCCAACGTCGACACCGTTCTCCCATGGCTTCGGCCGTGGGAATTGCCCGTGCAGCGAGAAGTGAGTCCGGGCTCAGACGATGGACGAGATGCCCCAGGACTTCCGGGGCAGGATCCTTTTCGGCCTGAAAATATCGGTGGCCGATCCCACCGCTTCGACGTTGCATACGTCGCGGCGGGAAGAGAGGCCGACTTCTCTCGTTCCTTTCGTAGGCAGCGGATTCAGGCCCGCCAAGCAAGTGGGCCCACATAAGGAAACCCAACACAGTGGACGGTAACTCACCCAACGATGGGCGGGGGCAGGACGACCCGCGCGATCAAGAACAGCACGGTCCGGCCGATTCGCACGACCCGGCCGATTCGCACGGCTCGGCCGATTCGCATGGCTCGGCCGATTCGCACGGCCCAGATGAGCCTCAGGTTGCGACCGGAGTGAAAGGGTCCGACGAAACGGGGAGTTCGGATCAGGAGACGGGGTCCGACACCACGGACGATTCGAGCCGTCGGCAGGACGCGGCGGGGAACCAGGGCGGCTCCCGCGATTCGAGGGCTTCCGGTCGCCGGGGAGGTGGCAGGTCACGCCAGGGCCAGGGGCAAAGCCAGAGCCGAAATAGCCGGCAAGGTAAGGGTGGCCAAAGGAATCGAGGAGGGCGGGGCCAGAGGCGCCAACGCGCTCAGGAGGGCGGCGCCGACCGCCAGGAAGGCAACCGCCAAGACGATGCCCGCTACGACGAGGTCGAGCTGACGAGTCCGGACTCGAGCTCCGTCGAGTTGCTCGGCATCCTGGACGTTCTGGGCAGTGGTTCCGGCTTCATTCGACGCCGGGAGGCGGGCTATACCCCCAGCAACGAGGACATCTACGTCGGGGCGAAAGTCATTCAGAAGTTCGGGCTTCGAACGGGCGATGAGCTCAGCGGGTCCGTAGGCCGAAAACCCAAGAGCGGAAAAAGTCCGCCCCTCACCCACCTTGCGCTCGTCAACGCGAATCCCCCGGAGGACGCGAAGAGACGGCCTGAATTCAACCGTCTCAGCGCGGTGCATCCGAGCGAGCAGCTGATTCTGGCGTGTGATCGTGAGGTCGCTGGGCAGCCTGACTACACCAACCGCGTGATCGACTTGTTCTGTCCCTTCGGTAAGGGCCAAAGGGCCATGATCGTTTCGCCGTCTAAGGCCGGTAAGACCACCGTGCTTCAGTCGGTCGCCGAAGGGATCGTCACGAACAATCCGGAATGCCGTCTCATGATTCTCCTCGCCGACGAGCGGCCGGAGGAAATCACGGACATGGAGATGTGCGGCTTCGGAGAGGTGATCGCCTCCAGCTTCGATCGGCCCGCGGAACGCCATTGCCAGGTCGCTGAGATGACACTGGAGCGGGCCCGGCGCTACGTCGAAAGCGGGGAGGACGTCGTTATCATCCTCGACTCCATCACCCGGCTGGCCCGGGCCTACAATACCGTGGAAGAGGGAAGTGGCCGCACGCTGTCCGGTGGTCTGGACGCGAACTCGCTCGAAAAGCCCAAGCGGTTCATCGGGAGCGCGAGGAAGATCGATCCTCGGCAGGGCGGGGGGTCCCTCACCATTATAGCCACCGCGCTGGTGGATACAGGGTCGCGTATGGACCAGGTCATCTTCGAGGAGTTCAAGGGCACGGGAAACAGCGAGTTGGTCCTGAGCCGGGAGCTGGCGGATAAGAGACTCTTCCCGGCCATCGACCTCAACCAATCGGCCACGCGGAAGGAGGAGCTCCTCCTCGAACCCGATGCCCTTGCGGTGTCACGGGCCATGCGGAGGCAGTTGGCCGACGTGGCGCCAGCGGACGCGATGAACGAGTTGCTGGGGGTGATGCGGAGCACCCGCACCAACGAAGGCCTTGTGGCGATTGCCAGTCAGAAGATGTAGCCCAGCTTTTCCAAGCCCTCCGCAAGCTGCGCTCCCTGTGACTTGGCCATGCCTCGGGCCACGTAGCCCATCAGCGGATTGGGCCCGAAGTCGCCCTCTTCCCGCCAGGTCACCCGGCTCGCTCCCCCGACAGCCTGGATCCTGAGTTCGCCTGTAACCGAAGCGCCACCTTCGACCTCCACCTCGTAACGCACGAACGTCGGCGATCCACTGCCGGTGATGGTCACCGAGCCGGACCCGAAATTCGGATCGTCCCAGGCCCGGGATGCGCCGACACCGCGGGAGGGGTCACTCAGCTCCGAATCGATGTCCCCCCAGTTGGTCCACGTATCCCATCGGCTCAGGTCGTTCAGGAAGGGGAAAACCTCTGTCGGCGCAGCCTCGATTTGGATCGACGCCTCTGCCGCCCACGTGCCGGGAAGCACGAGACCGATCAGCATGAGGGTGACGAGGACTGCGCCGATGCCACCGAACACCTTTGCGAGGGGAGCCATCATAGGCCGGTCGCCTGCTCCGTGTTGAGGTCATCGAGAATGGGACGAAGGTGCTCCCAGACGGTTTGGGCGATCATGCGATGGCCCTCCGGTGTGGGATGAATGCCGTCGGTCTGGTTCAGTTCGGGGAAGCCGGCCACCCCCTCGAGCAGAAACGGGATCAGGGTGCCGCCATTCGTGCTTGCGAGCTCGGAAAAGACGGACGAAAACGCCGAGGCATACGTCTGGCCCAGATTGGGAGGAGCTTGCATTCCCGAGAGCAGCAGGCGAGCCTCGGGATAATGGGTACGGGTGCTGTCGATGACCGCCTGGAGGTTGGCCTTCATCGAGTCGGGCGATAGCCCTCGAAGGCCGTCATTGGCTCCCAGCTCGAGCACCAACACCTGAACGGGAGCCCGCAGAAACCAGCTGATCGTCGCAGGCCCTCCCGCGCTGGTGATTCCACTGACTCCGGCGTTGACCATCCGGAAGGGAAGCCCGGCGGAGTCTGCCAGAACCTGAATGCGATCCGTGAAGCGGCTCGCCGGATCGGCCAGACCCAAGCCAGCGGTCAGGCTCGTGCCCAGGAAGACCACGCGGCTCCCCAGGTCTGCCCGCTGAGCGGGATCCAGCCCGGTCGACGGGGCGTTGCCCCCAGAGCGTAACGGTGCGGTGTCCCCCGCGTTTGAACCTTCCTGGCGCCCGGAGCGTACCACGTCCGAGTCACCACCCGAGCCGCACGCGGCCTGGGTGAGCCCGACCACCATAATCCCGACAGCTGCCATGATTCGCGCCGAGGGTCTGTCAAAGGAATACATGAGTGGGGGTCAGCCCCTTCGCGTGTTGGACCGGGTCGATCTCCACGTGGAGCCGGAGAGCTTCGTGGCGGTGGTCGGCCCTTCGGGCAGCGGCAAGACCACCCTGTTGGGTCTCCTCGCCGGACTCGACGAGCCCACGGAGGGCACGGTAACCGTAGCCGGTGAAAATCTCCAGGCTCTTACCGAAGACGGTCGGGCGAGGTTTCGCGCAAACAACGTAGGGTTCGTATTCCAGACCTTCCATCTGCTACCTACGCTTACCGCTCTCGAGAACGTGATGGTGCCCCTGGAGCTTCGTGACCTCGTTGCGCACGAGAACGGACGCTCTGTTCGCCAGAGGGCGACGGCGCTGCTGGAGCGGGTGGGATTAGGGGGCCGTGCGGGCCACTATCCCTCGCAGCTCTCGGGGGGTGAGCAGCAGCGGGTCGCCCTCGCGCGGGCCTTTGCGAACGAGCCGAGGATTCTGTTCGCGGATGAACCGACCGGCAACCTGGACCGAAAGACGGGGCAGCGTGTGGTGGAACTGATGGAGGAAATCAACCAGGAGCTCAAGACTACGTTGGTGTTGGTCACACACGACCTCGATCTCGCCGCGCGCGCGTATCGGACGATCTCTCTGGAGGATGGACGGATCGTTTCCGATGAGGCGAGACGGTCCGACGCCGAAGACCAACCGTCTGGACTCTCCGATGGGGGCGGGCTCGCACAATGATCCGCAGCTTCGCGGCTCGCCTCGCATGGCGTGAGGGCCGGGCGGCGTACCGGCGCCTCTCTGTTTTCGTGAGTTCGATTGCGCTGGGTGTCGGGTCGCTCGTGGCGATCCACTCCTTTCGGGCCGACGTGCAGCGTTCGCTCGGAGATCAGGCCCGCGCTCTCCTCGGGGCAGATGTGCGGGTTTCGTCCAGGCGGGAGTTTCCTGAGGCGTTTGACGCGGTGCTGGATTCCATGGCCGGCCAAGGGAGGGATGTCGCGCGCACGACCACCCTCGCGTCGATGGTGCTCGACACCCGAAGCCAGGGGGTGCGGCTCTTCCAGATTCAAGGCGTGGATGCCGGCTACCCGTATTACGGAGAGTTTACGCCCACACCTGACGCGGCATGGACGGAGATCCACGAGGGTCCCTGGGCCGTCGCCGACCCGGCCGTCTTCATCCAACTCGACGCGGCCGTAGGTGACACCCTGCTGATCGGGGAGGCTCGGTTCGTTCTCAGGGGTGGAGTCACCGGGTTGCCCACCGATGTAGGGTTCCAGTCGGCGATCGGTCCGCGCGTTTATATCTCCCGCGACCGGCTATCCTCGACCGGCTTGCTCACCTTCGGATCCATCGTCCGCTATCACGCCAACTTCAGGATGCCTGAGCGCGAAGACCGAGCCCAGTTTCGGGATCGCAACCGCGAACTTCTAGAAGTGAACCAGCTCCGGTACACGACCGCCGGTGGGCGCGCTCGGGAAATGAGCTCGGCCGTGGAGGACGTTTCGCGCTACCTGGGCCTCTTGGGCCTGGCGGCGCTCTTCCTCGGAGGGATCGGGGTGGCCAGCGCGATCCACGTGTATATTCGCGAAAAAGTGGTCACGATTGCCGTTCTGCGTTGTTTGGGGGCGCTCCAGCGGACCCTCTTCACCGCCTACCTCCTTCAGGCCGCCGGTCTTGCGCTCATCGGGTCCGTCCTCGGGGTCGGATTGGGGATGGCGGTCCAGCGGGGGCTGCCGCTGGTGCTCACCGGCCTGTTGCCGGTGGGGGTCACGACGCAGGTGTCCTGGCTCGCCCTCGGGGCGGGTGTCGCTCTCGGTGTCTGGGTGGCGATCATGTTCGCGCTGGGCCCCCTTCTGGAGGTTCGGGGCGTCTCCCCGCTCATCGCACTCAGGCACCACTTCGAGCCGCCCAAACGCACCGACGCCTTGCGGGTCGCCGCCTTCGTGTTGCTTGCAGTCACGTTGGTGGGCCTCACGGTTCTGGAGGCGCCCTCGGATGAGGGGATCGGTTTCGCGATCGTGCTGGGGGGTGTGGCGCTCGCGCTATGGGCGACCGCACGGGTGCTGATCTTGGCCACGAAGCGGTTCTTCCCGCACGGGATGTCCTACCCGGTACGGCAGGGGGTGAGCAACCTCTTCCGTCCGCGGAATCAAACCGTATCGGTGACGCTGGCTCTGGGCTTCGGCGCGTTCGTCATTGGAACGGTGGGGCTGGTCGAGGCCAGCCTCACTCAGGCGTTTACGCTCGAGGCGGGCGCCGGCAGATGGAACCTTCTGCTTTTCGACGTCCAGTCGGACCAGCGTGAGACCGTGGAGGACTTCCTCGACTCACGTGCATCCGGGCCTCTCGAGGTGACGCCGCTGGTGCCGTCCCAACTGTTGGCGATCAACGGGATCCCGGTCGAGACCCTCCTGGAGGCACCCCGTGGTGAGCGACCCCGATCCTGGGCCATGCGGCGACAATACCGACACACATACCGGGCCGAACTCACGAGCTCCGAGGCCTTGGTCGCAGGTGCTTGGTGGGACACACCGGCCGTGTTTGAGGGCGAGGAAGGGGCCGGCAGCGATGGGACCGGTGACGAGCTAGCCGGCGACGAGGGGGCCGGTGTGGCGAGGATCTCCATGGAGGCGGATCTGGCCGAGAGCCTCCGTGTCGGGCTCGGCGACCGCATTACGTGGGACTTCGCGGGGGTGCCGATCGAGTCGCGGATCACGAGCCTGCGGTCCGTGGATTGGGCCCGTTTTCAGACCAATTTTTACGTGGTCTTCGAACCCGGAACGTTGGAGGAGGCTCCGCAAACGGCGGTTGTTTTGGCCCTTGTCGAGGGAGAGCAGGAGCGAGCTGAAATGCAGCGGGATCTCGTTCTTCGCTTCGCAAACGTCTCGGTTTTGGACCTCTCGCGACTTCAGCAGACGATCGATGAGATTCTCCAGCGGGCCAATCAGGGGATCCGTTTCTTGGGTGTGTTCAGCACGGTTGCAGGCGTCCTGGTGCTGATCGGGGCGCTGTCGACGTCGCGTTACCAAAGGATGCGCGAGAGCGCTCTGCTCAAGACGCTGGGGGCCAGACGGGGGGTGGTGCTCAAGATTCTCACCGTCGAGTACGCGGTGCTGGGCTCGCTGGCGACCGCCGCGGGACTAGTCCTGGCCATTTTTGCTGGATGGCTGATGACGTGGACAGTGTTCGAGGTTCCGTTCCGGCTGGACCTCGCCCGAATTGGAGCCGTATGGCTGTGGGTTACCGGGGTGACCCTCGTCGTAGGTCTGATCGGGAGCCGAGGTGTGATCTCCCGCCCGCCACTGGCCGTGCTGCGGGAGGTCGCGGGGTAGCCGCCGGTACGGAGCGCCGCCTCGGCGGACTGAGCCGGCTAGCCCAGCAACGGTTCGATGAGTGCGACCAGTTCCTCGTGGCTCAAGTCGCCCGGGTTGTAGCGCTGAACGATGCCATCGCGATCGACGAGGACGAGCGTTGGCGTCGTACTGACGCCGAAGTTGAGGAAATTGTCGGTGCTAATCGGTACACCCATCCACGGCGGGATCGGATATAGCGCCTTGTAGTCGCCGTTCATATACGCCAGCTCCTCCTCGGGCGTCGCGGTCTGCCCGCGGGAGATGTAACCATAGAGCTGGGTTGGACCGACGATGACCAGACCCCGGTCATGATATTCTTCGTACAGTTCCCTCAGCACCGGCTCCTGCCGCTTGCAGTCCGGGCACCAATGGGCCCAGAAGAAGAACAGCACGACTTTGCCTCTCAGCTCATCCGGCGTCGGTGGCGGTGAACCGAGGTAGTCGTCGACCTCGAGAGCAGGAAACGGCTTCCCCTCCAAGCTGAGCAAGAGGAAGTTCTTCTGAATTCGAGTTTCGATCGACGTGCCCGCAAACTCCCGCCGTGCGGCACTCAGAAAAGTGACAGCCCGGGCGCGGTCTCCTTGGGCGTCGTACGTGTGACCCAGCACCTCTATCCCGGCCCCAAGAGCCGTGGGCAAGAAACGCTCTGCGTCGAGCGGCCGCTCTTTCATCAATTCGAGGCTACCCTCGTACGCTTCGCTCGCATACCGCTCCGCGACGTCCCACCGCTCCGCGAAGCTCGCCCCACGCGCCAGCCAAGAGACCGCGGCGAGCCATTCTGCGGTCGGCTGCTCGCCATCGACCCGTCTCGCCTCGAGGATGTCTCTGGCCCTATCGACTTCCTCCGCCCAAGCCAGATCGCTCATTTCCGACACTAGGCCGCGCGATTGGCCGAACAGGGCTGACGGCGAGACCAGGCAGATCAGCAGGAACGGTATGGGCAAAGCTTTGGACTGTCTCATGGGCGCTCTCCAATCGGTTACCGTACGCACCTAGTTACCGTACGCACCCAGTTACCGTACGCACCTCGGTCCCGGAGGTCAACGCCGACCCGCAGTTGGAGCAGTCGTACTACTGGTGTTCCGCGGGTTCGACGTCCACATGCCATTCGACGGCTGCGGTCGCTGGCGCGAAACAGACCCTGTCGTCACATGCCTGGTATAACAAGCTCCCGGGCACGACCATCTCGCCAGGTGACACATCTGCGGCCAGCGCCAGGCGCACCTCGATCATAAACTCGTGCTCGAAGACCGCCAGCGGCTCTTCCCATCCCGCCAGGAGGAAATCCGTGGACGCTGGATAGGTGATCTCCTCCACCGTGACTCCCTCGGGCAGCGTGAAGGTGAGCAGTGTCGGAATGACGAAGGGGTCCCGCGGCTCGTCCGACTGCACGTGAATGTTCTCTGGGAGCTCGACCCTCAGCTCGATCGTCACGGTCTGGCCAGGCTGGATCGCCTGCTGCTCGACCGTGGGCGTCAGCTCCGCGGTCGGTTGGCGGAACTGCGCGCTGGTTGGTACCCCGCCCAGTACGAGCCCGGCAACCAGAAAGCCAAGGAGAACGACAACGGTGCGTGTCACGACCCTTTCTTCGACCCCCTCCCCAGAAACAAGAGTCCCGTAAGAGCCAAAGAGAACCGCAGCTTGCTCGAGCGTCAAGTTACCGATGACATGCTCACCGGGCGGGCCTCCGGTGGGTTCAGGAGCGATGCCTCGGTCCACATCGCGGCCCAAAACAAGGTCCCACGTGGACCGCTCAGGCGGGGCCGATTCAGAGATCGACCGAAATCGCCAACTCGTACTGGCAGGATGGGCAGGAAGTCGCGTGCGGATGACGGAGACGGGCCGGGCGAGAGAGTGTGATGCCCTCTCCGCACCGGGGGCAGGCGCCCTCCAGGAAGTGAAGCGTGTGTTCCTCGGCCCAGCGTCGGTGGGCCGTCAAGAGGCCTATCCCGAGCGCTCCGAGAGCCCACGGCGCGTGGGGCGGCACCAACGCGGCGAGCGGAGCGGCGATCAAACCCGCGGCTAGTGCCGTCGCCGCGCGCCGCCCCCTCCACCCCCTACTCCGCGCCTCGATTCGAGCGTTGGCGGAGACGCCGTCGAATCCGAAGAGCGTGATTTGCGCCGGGACCGAAACTCCGGCGGGCGAGGATTCGTCTGACAGCTCCGGTGTCTCAGGCATGGTCATCCCCGGGCGCGGGAAAAATCTCGGAGCCGGTTTCCCGCCTCTTCCAGGGTCTCCAGCCGTTTGCAGAACGCGAAGCGGACGAAGGATCGTCCCAGTTCTGGAGGCGAGTAGAAACTGGACCCCGGCACCGGTGAGACCCGGGCGTCTCTTGCCAGTTGCCTGGAAAAAATATCATCCGGTTCGTCACTGAGCCCGGAGAAGTCGGCGAGAATGTAGTAGGCCCCCTGGGGCTTCTCACAGCGAAATCCGGCGTCCACGAGCGCGCTGTGCAGCACCTCACGGCGTGCCCGGTACTCCTGCACCATGCTGGAGTAATACTCCGGGCCCAGGGACTCTAATCCAGCGGCGCAGGCTTCCTGAAGCGGGGCCGGGGCACCCACGGTGAGGAAGTCATGAACCTTCCGAATGGCCCCGGTCAGATCCGGCGGTGCGATGATCGTGCCGACCCTCCAGCCGGTGATGCCGAACGTCTTCGAGAGCCCGCTTATCGTGATCGTGCGATCGCGCATTCCGGCCAAGGTTGCGATCGGAATGTGCTCCCCCTCGTAATAGATGTGCTCATAGATCTCATCGGTGATGGCGAGGAGGTCGTGCTCGAGACAAAGGGCCGCGATCGCCTTCAACTCGGATCGATCGAGGACCCGCCCCGTCGGGTTGTTCGGAGTGTTGACGACGATGGCCCGTGTACGGTCCGTGACCAGAGAGGCCAACCGATCGGCGTCGAGACGGTACTCGGGAGGCGCGAGCGGCAGGAAGACGGGTTGGGCCCCGCTGAGTACGGCGTCGGGACCGTAGTTCTCGTAGAACGGCTGTAGGATGATCACCTCGTCCCCGGGGTTGATGACCGCCAGCATGACGGCGGCCATCGCTTCCGTCGCACCGCACGTGACGGTGATCTCCTGATCACCCTCCACCTCCATGCCGTACCACTCCCGATACTTGGTTACGAGTGCCTCGCGCAGACGGCGTGATCCCCACGTGATGGCATATTGATTACGATTGCAGCGAATCGCCTCGCAGGCCGCCTCCTTGAGCAGTTCGGGAGCCGGAAAATCCGGAAAACCCTGAGCGAGATTGATGGCGTCGTACTCTCGAGTCACCCTGGTCATCTCACGAATGACCGACTCCGTGAACTCGTGGGTCCGTCGGGCAGTCCTTGTGGCGGGCATGGGGTTCGTTTTCATGTAGTATGGTCCGGGTCCGGGGCCACCGTGGAACGGGGCTCGCACCCTTTTGTGGGTTCGTGGTCGGCCAAGGTTAGGATCTCAGCCGCTTCCAGGGCAAGATCGACACCTACTCGGGCTTCGGACTCGGGCTCGCGCCCGCTGCTCCGGCTGTGGCTACGATTTTCTGGTGGCGTTCTGTCGTTGATCCAGTTGGATCATTGATTGTTCAGCTCTCCGGAGATAGCCTCACATGTGAGCTTAGGTGATCAGTCCGGGAAACTGACGGGAGGATGCCATGTCTTGGGCGATTTCTGGGCAGAGTATGGAGATGTGTAACTGTAAGATGTTGTGCCCCTGCTGGCTCGGGCCGGAGGTCGAGCCTGACGAAGGATGGTGCGGCGGCGCGTTCGGCTTCGATATTCAAACCGGGAATTCCGACGGCATCGACTTGAGCGGAACCGTCGTAGCGTTTGTAGGCGAGTGGCCGGGCAATTTTTTTGAAGGCAAAGGTTCGGCACGTCTCTACCTCGACCAGAACGCGTCGGCGGAGCAACGTGCTGCATTAGAGAAGATTTTTAATGGTAGCGACGGCGGCCCCTTGGAGCCGCTCTTCGGCGCCGTCATTGATAAGTGGTTACCGTCTCAGGTCGTCCAGCTCGATATCGATTGGGGTGAAGCTCCTTCTCTAGGCGTTGGGGATATCGGGAAAGCAACGTTGAAACGACTAAAAGACGGTACTGGAAAATCGACCAAGGTAACCGGTGCAGCCGCCCAGGCCGGCTTTCAGTTCGCCAGCATGGATCTGGCCAGTAGCGGTGGTAGTCATTGGTCGGATCCCGATCTCCAGGACTGGGAAGGCAATTCCGGGACGCTCCACGAATTCAACTGGAGTAGCTGACTCCAGAGAACAGCAGTAGCCGCATCGGGAACGAAAGGTTCGTAACTTCACGGCATCTTCATGAACGCGGTAGCAGCCACATTTGATAGACTCCTGAGGAACGAGCGCGCGGTCGTAGCTGCCGGACTCGTTGGAGTTATTTCACTATCGTGGCTCTATGTCCTGACTGGTGCTGGCATGGAAATGCCCAGTATGACGAGCGCCGTGGGCATGGTGGGAATTCAGACCGCTTGGAGCACGAGTTACTTCGTGCTCATGCTTTCGATGTGGTGGGTGATGATGCTCGCGATGATGTTGCCGAGTGCGGCCCCCATGATTCTGCTTCATTCCACCGTGAACCGTAGCCACCGGGAGCGAGGAAACGCCTTTGTGCCGACAGGTATCTTCGCTGCCGGTTATGTTGCTGTATGGGGTGTATTCAGTTTACTCGCCACGATCCTGCAGTGGGTATTAAAAGAAGCAGCCTTGCTTTCGCCGATGATGGCGAGCACTAGTATTTGGTTCGGTGCAGGCCTTCTGATAGCGGCAGGTATCTATCAATTCACGCCTCTGAAACAGGTTTGCCTCAAGCACTGCCAGTCCCCACTTACCTTTTTATTGAATCATTGGCGCCCGGGCCGACAGGGCGCCCTCATTATGGGTCTGGAACACGGAGTTTACTGCCTTGGGTGCTGCTGGATGCTGATGGGGTTGTTGTTCTTGGGCGGGGTGATGAACCTGTTCTGGATCGCCGGATTGGCAGTTTTCGTTTTGATTGAGAAAATTCCAGCGGTCGGTGCTTGGATCCCTCGGATCAGCGGGGCGCTCTTGATTGTTTGGGGAGCGGGTCTTGCCTTGTCGCAGTTCGGCATCAGTTAGCGCGCCAAACTTGGTGCCGAGGAATTCGCCCCCGCTGCCTCCGACCCGTTCGGGTTTCCCACCGGCGGCCTCCGCGGGGCTCGCCGCGGCAGCTCTCGCGGTCATGCTGGTGGGGTCACTTCTGATCCCGGGCCGGGGCGGCGCACAGATTTCCCCCCTGCATTGGGAAGTGAGCGGAGGGGCTTGGATTCCCAACGCCGATCTCGTCGGGGCTCCAGGCTTCGAGGGAACTGCATCCGCCGACGCCAGCTTCGGCGTTCACTTCGTGCTGAGGAGTGGCCTGATCAGCTACGTGATCGGATTCAGTGAACACCGCTTCGGCTGCGCGGCCGGCCAATGCGGTGAGGCCGTGGACTTCGTATCCACGGCCTGGGATCTAGGTATACGTGTAAACCTCCGCGCAGCCGGGATCGTGCCGTGGGTGAGCCTGGGTACGAGCGCGGCTCTTTTCGACGCTCGTGTCGACACCGGGAGCGGCGTCCAGCGGGAGGGCTCCGACCGAGGCTGGGGCTACGAGGCGGGGGCCGGGTTTCTGATTCCGATCGGGGGGCCGTTCGCGCTCAACCCGGGCGTACGCTACGGGCGAGGCGATGTCGATTTCGCTTCTCGGGGCACGTTGGAGACGCGATATATCATCACGGACGTAGGCCTCGTCCTCGTCTTTTGAACCGTTACTCCGCCGCTTCTTCGAGGAGCAAGACGCGCGATATGAAGCCAAGATCCACCCCCGGTGTGCTCCTCCCTCTCCTCGCGCTGTTCGTGTTCCTGACGCCGGTCGCCGAGCCGGCGCTGGCACAGGTGAGCGCCGACCGGTTCGCGGGGATGCCCGCACGGAGCATCGGCCCGGCCGGTGCCACGGGGCGGATATCCGCGATCGACGCGGTCGTGGCGGATCCGAATGTCGTATATGTCGGGGCAGCCTCCGGTGGGGTCTGGAAGTCCGTGAATGGAGGCCAAACATGGCGAGCTGTGTTCGACGACCAGCCCGTGTCCTCCATCGCCTCGATTGTACTCAATCAAGCCAACCCCAGCATGGTGTGGGTGGGGATCGGGGAGGGGAACGGCGCGGGGGATACGGCCGTGGCCGGCGTGTACCGGTCGCTCGATGGCGGTGATACGTGGGCCGCTGGAGGGCTTCTCGGAATCGAGGGGGTCCATCGGATTCTGTTGCACCCGTCAATCCCGGAGATCGTGTATGCGGGTGTCTCGGGTTTGAAATGGGAAGACGGAGAGGCCCGGGGGGTCTATAAGACCACGGATGGCGGGCAGACATGGAACCGCGTGCTTTTCGTGGACGAAAGAACCGGTGTCTCGGACCTGGTCATGGATCCGACCGATCCGGACCGCCTTCTCGCGGCCATGTGGTCCACCCGAGGGTATCCATGGTCCGTCGAGACGAGGGGCCCGGGTAGCGTTCTCTTCCTGACGCGGGATGGCGGGGAGAGTTGGATCCGCCTGGCGGGGGTAGACGGGCTCCCCCCGGGAGACCTGGGCCGGATCGCGTTGGATGTCTTCCGTGCCGACCCGAGGGTCGTCTATGCTCTCGTGGACGCCGGCGAGGGTGTGCTCCTTCGTTCAGACAATCGAGGGCGCACGTGGCGCACGGTGAGGCGGAGTCCCGACCTGATGTCGCCACTGGATGATCCGAGTGACATCGTGGCCGATCCCCTGAACGAGTCGAGGCTGTATTACCTCTCGTCTCGCCTCTCCGTGAGCGAGGACGGTGGAGAGAACTTCCTGAATGATGGGTCCGGGTCCGGGTCCGGCCCCGGCTATCGAGTCCTGTGGATCCACCCCGAAGATCCGCGGTTGTTGTACGCAGGCACGGACCATGGCCTGTACGTGTCACGGGACGGCGGGGAGCAATGGGGTCCGATGGGCGGCCTCCCGCTGGGCCGGTTCAACCATGTCACGGTCGATATGGAGATCCCCTTCAACGTCTATGGAGGATTAGAGCGCCAAGGGTCGTGGGTGGGACCAGCGTACGGGTGGGCGGCGGGTGGCGCCCGAAACCGTGACTGGATGGAGCTCGGGTCGGATGACGGCTTTGCGGTCCTGGTCGATCCGACCGGGGCGAGCCGTGGATACGCCGTGGGCCGGAGCGGCGAGCTCATTCGCTTCAACCTGGAAACCGGCGAGCGGAAGCCGCTTCGACCGTGGGCTCCGGACTTCGCCGAGCTCCGCTTTAATCGGGACGCACCGATCGCGCTCGATCCACAGGATCCTGAAGGCATCTACTTTGGGAGTCAGTTCGTCCACAAGAGCGGGAATCGGGGTGGCACCTGGCAGATCATCAGCGGTGACCTGACTGCCAACGATCCGGCGAGACGACGTGAGGACCGGGAGAACGCCGCGGACACCAACGGATTTGGAACGGACGCAGGGACGGTGGACGGTCCCGAGGACGAGGGCGGCGCCACGCTCACGGTCATCGCGCCGAGTCCGGTCGACCGAGACGTGATCTGGGTCGGCACGGACGAGGGCGATGTTCAGCTGACCCAATCGGCTGGTGGGGAGTGGGAGAGCGTGCGGCGCCGAATCGATCCCGTTCCGGACAGCGCTTGGGTCGCCCACATCGAGCCCTCCGTTTTCCGGCCGGGGTCGGCCTATGTGGCTTTCGACGCTCATCGAACGGGGAATCGGGAGCCGCTCATTTTTTGGACCGACAACTACGGCCGTGACTGGAGGAGGATCACCGGCACAGGGGACATCGAGGGAGTCGTCCATACCGTCGTGCAGGACCCGATCGTGGAGAGTCTGCTTTTCGCCGGGACGGAGGTGGGGTTGTACGTATCTCTGAATCGTGGCGAGGACTGGCTTAAATGGACTCACGGACTGCCGCCGGTGCCCGTGCAGGATCTCGTCCTGCATCCGCGTGATCACGATCTGGTGATCGCGACCCACGGGCGAGCCGCATACGTGCTGGACGACGTGCGGCCTCTCCGGGAGCTCGCCAGGAATCTGAGAAGAGACGAGCTCGAGCTTTTCCTCTTTGAGCCGCCGCCTGCGTTCATCCGCGGCACCCCGGCGTCGGATCGAGATGGCCGCTCGGCGGTGGATGCTGCTCCTCGGGGCCAGGACCGGCCCCCCGGGGTTCTCTTGACGTACTGGCTGGGTGCAAGCCCGAGCCAGGGTGGTGACGACGTGGACGACAGCCAGGATCGAGTCGGCGACGCCGGTGAGGGGCGCCGCGCCGTCACGGTCGAGATTCTGGACTTCGAGGGACAGGTGGTGCGGACCTTCTCCGGCCCCGCGGCGCCAGGGGTGAATCGAATCGCCTGGGACCTCCGTGAGGACCCACCGACCCCCAGTGGGCCGCTGGGGGAGTTTTCCGACGCGGTGATCGGGGCCGATGACGCTGGGGTTCGTTCAGCGGACGTGTTGCCCGGCTCGTTCATGGTTCGAATCTCGAGCGAGGGCGCCGAGAGCGTTCAGAGCCTGGAAGTCCGGGCGGATGTCAGGGTGGACATCGATTTGGTGGTGCGGATCGCAAAGTATCAGGCGGTGAAACGTGGCTTGGTGCTCGACGCGAGACTGAGGGCGCTCCGGGCGGCGATCGCCAGTGTCCATGACGAGCTCCAAAGAGTGAGCGACTCGGTGGGCGCCCGAGGTTTTGCAGGGGATGTGGAACTGCTCGAAACCAGCCAGAGCCTGGGTGACGAGCTGAGAGAGTTGGCCGATTTTCGGGGCGTGATGAGATATCGTCCCGGAGTTCTCGGACTCGCCTCGTCCTACGACGCTCCGACCGAGGGACAGCGCCTCGATCTGATCCGCATGGAGGAGGAACTCGATGGACTCATGCGGAGGATCGGTGATTTCTTGATTCTGGACATCAACCGTTTCGCTCGCAGGGTGTACGCGGCCGGTCTGGAGGTATCCTTCTTCATCGGGCCTATCGGTTAATCGTGATGGTCCGGAAGCTTCTCCTTTGGGGCTCGGAGAACGAGTTCTTGAGGGAGCACGTGGCACGCTTCGCGTTTGTGCAGCGGGCGGTACGGCGGTTCATGCCGGGGGAGACGTCCGAGGCCGCGATCGAAGAAGCGGTGAAGCTGAGAGCGTCACGAATCACCTCCGTCCTGGCGCTCCTGGGGGAAAACGTGACGGAAGCGGATGAAGCCGCCGATGTCACGCGACATTATCAGGGCGTGTTGGAGGCGATCGGCGACCGGGATCTGGAGGCCGAGATTTCCGTGAAGCTGACACAGCTCGGAGTCGACATCGGGCGCGACGTGGCAGCGGCCAACCTGGAAAGCATCTTGGCCACCGCGGAGGAGCGCGGGCAATTCGTGTGGATCGACGTTGAGAGCAGCGGCTACGTCGACCGAACGCTGGACCTGTATCGGGCGGCGCGTTCGCGACATCCCAACACCGGCATCTGTCTCCAGTCCTACCTCTATCGGACGGCCGGGGATCTCGCGGCGTTGCTTCCGATCAACCCTTCGATCCGGCTCGTGAAGGGTGCATACGCCGAGCCCGAGAAGGTCGCCTACCCCCGGAAGAAAGATGTCGACCGGAACTACTTCGAGCTGGCGAGGACACTTCTCGACGCGGTGCGCGGGGGTGGGGTGCGTGCCGCGTTCGCGACGCACGACGTGCGGCTGATTCGGGACATCGAGGACGAGGCGGCTCAGCGTGGGATCGCGCGTGGCGATCTGGAGTTCCAGATGTTGTACGGTATTGAGACGGCCAAACAGAAGGCATTGGCCGCGAAGGGCTACAGGGTCGAAGTGTTGATCAGCTACGGGACCGCCTGGTTCCCGTGGTATATGAGGCGTCTGGCCGAGAGACCCGCCAACCTTTGGTTCGTAGTGAGAAAGATGGCGTCCCGCTGAACGGCGTCGGCGTCGGGGACGGCGACCCGAGGTGCTGGCGTGCTCTGGCCCTCGTCTCCCTGGCGGTCCTTCTCGGGATGTCCGTCTGGTTCACCGCGAGTGCCGTGGCTCCGGAACTGGAACGCCGTTGGGACCTGAGCTCCAATCAGGTGGCGTGGCTCACGACACTCGTCCAGTTGGGCTTCGTGGCCGGCACCATCCTGGCGGCGGTGATGAACCTGGCGGACGTCGTTCCGTCGAGGATCTATTTTTCGATATCGGCGGTTTTGGCGGCTGCCGTGAACGCGCTGCTCGTAGGCGTGTCGGCGTATGAGAGCGCCCTGATCCTACGGTTCCTCACGGGATTCTTCTTGGCGGGTGTCTACCCGCCGGCCATGAAGATGATGGCCACGTGGTTCCGCTCGGCGCGGGGACTTGCGATCGGCACCGTCGTGGGGGCGCTCACGGTGGGGAAGGCGACCCCCTATCTCTTCAAGCTGTTGGGTGGTGCTCCGGTGTCCGCGGTGGTGTGGGGCGCGTCGGGAGGCGCCGCGCTCGGCGGGCTCCTGGTCGCGGTCGCGTATAGAGAGGGTCCCCACCCCTTCCGACGGGCGCCCTTCTCATGGGGACTGGTGGCCGAGGTGGTGCGGCACAGGCCTACCCGCCTCGCCACGTACGGGTACCTCGGGCACATGTGGGAACTCTACGCGATGTGGACCTGGGTACCGGCCTTCCTGGCGGCGAGCGCCGGGGCGAGGGCAGCGAGTGCGGGGGTAGCGGCGGCGGGGGTAGCGGGGGCGATGGGAGCCGCCGGTGTGGACGCTGGCTCCCTCACAACCCGCTCGGTGGACCTGGCCTCCTTTTCCGCGATCGCGGTGGGCGGGATCGGGTGCGTCTGGGGTGGGTGGATGGCGGATCGAATCGGGAGGGGGCGCTTCGTCAACTTGGCCATGGCGGTGAGCGGGGCGTGTTCCCTGGCCGTGGGCGCCTTTTTCGGGCAGAGCTTCTGGATATTGCTCCCCTTGGTGCTCGTATGGGGTCTTTTCGTCGTCGCCGATTCGGCGCAATTCAGTGCCATGGTCACCGAGGTCGCCCCTCAACAGGGTGTCGGCACGGCATTGACGCTCCAGACCTCGGTCGGGTTTCTGCTCACGATGGTGACCATCCAGGGGGTTCCGGTGCTGCAGGAGTCGTTCGGCTGGGGCTTGGCATTTCCGGTCCTCGCACTCGGTCCGATTCTCGGGATCGCCGCGATTCGAAAGTTCGACCATGGGGCCGGAACCGGCTCGCCAAGCTAGCGAGCACAACACCCGCCATCACCGCCACCATCGGCATCGCGATTTCAATTGCACCCGGCCCCTGCAGACCCGTCTCCAGCGACAACAGCCAGACCACCAGCATGCCGCCGCGCACGTGCGATGGGTTCAGCGCCCGCCCGCCGACATCGCCCACGGATGACACGCTGCGTAGACTCAGCGAGAGCACGAGGAACGCCAGCAGCGTGACGGCGGTGATCACGTCCCGAGGCTCCAATTGGAACGTCACCTCCAGGTTCGCATTCCCGATCAGCCACACCTGAATCACCACGGCCGCGAGGCAGACGGCCGCGAACAGCCACTGCCGTCGGTTGGGGTCGGCAAGGCGGGCGTCGAGCACGAGAGCCAGCGCCGCGACCACGCCCGCCAACGGGTTGTGAAGGCTGACCATGGTCCAGATCACCAGTCCAGTGACGATCACCGAGTCGCCCGCCCGGGCCGTCAGTCCGGTGCTGCGGTTGACGATGCGTGACAGGGCCAGCGCGGTGAACAGCAAAAGCAGGCTGGGCGAAGGCCACCACCACAAGAAAACGAACCCCAGCGCCGCTCCAACGAACGCGGCAGCGTTGTCATCCGGCACCAGCTCCCTGCCCAGCGCCCAGCAAGCGAACACGATCAACAACGCCTCCAGGGCGCCTGCCGCGCTCTCGCCCGGACCGACTCCCTGCATGGGCGTGGCCACACCCGCGATCAACGCCGCCACCGGCATCAAGATCAGGATGGCCTTGTTGCTTGGGTACTTCGGCTCGAGGGGCCTCCCGATGGAGGTGACGCGATAAATCCTGTGCTCGCTCACGGCAGTCTCTGGTGCGGTGTGACCTGAAGCCGGCTATCGTAGGCCGACACGAACGACATCCCTGTGGGCCTCCCTCGCGGAGCAATCCTATGGCTGTGAGTGACCTTTCCTCTCATCTCACACTTGACGAGCACGGCATCTGGCGCGCACGGGAAACGGAGGAAATCTCCTATCCCGACACCGGGAACGCGGAGAGCTTTCAACTCGAGGATAACTCCTTTTGGTTTCGGCATCGTAATGCCTGCATCGTGGCGCTGGTCAAACGGTTTCACCCCGAGGGGGCGATCGTCGACGTGGGGGGAGGCAACGGGTTTGTCGCGCAGGCACTGATCAACGCTGGCTTCGACTGCATCTTGCTCGAACCGGGACCCACGGGGGCGCTGAACGCCACGATCCATCGCAAAATTCCCGAGGTGATTTGTTCGACCATTCAAGGCGCACGATTTGAATCTTCGTCTGTGGCCGCGGTGGGCCTCTTCGACGTGCTGGAGCACTTGGAAGACGATCATGAGATGGTGGCCGATTTGGCGCGTGTGCTGAAAACCGATGGGCTCTTCTTCGGCACCGTTCCGGCTCATCAATGGTTATGGTCCACAGCGGACGAGTTCGCGCAACACCATCGGCGGTACACCCGAGAGTCTCTGCTCAGCCTGCTGGGTAGGGACTACGACGTCTTGTATTCAACCTACTTTTTTCGAGCTCTGACTCTCCCAATTTATATGGTGCGCGCTCTACCGTTCCGGCTCGGTCTCACCAAGAAGGAGGGCCTCATGAGTGCGGGGGCTGAACACGGCACCGATCAAGGCTTGGCCGCGGGTATGATCTCACGAGTGCTCGCTGGGGAGCTCGCGCGAGTGGAGCGCGGCGTCAGCCAGAGTTGGGGAGCGAGCTTGCTCTTCGCTGCGCGCAAGAAGTCGTGACCAGCGCCTGGGATCCCCGCCGGATTCTGTCCCTCCCGGCGGCATACCGCTTGTTCTCGAATCTGGTGGGAGGTCACCGCTCCCGGACGGAGTGCGTCACCCGGTACATCCGGCCACGAGTGTCGGATCGGGTGCTGGACTGCGGCTGCGGTCCGGGCGATCTCTGCGAGTACCTCCCGGACGTGGACTACGTGGGAATCGATATCGATGCGCGGTATATTGCCGAGGCGGCAGAAGCTGGCAGATTCGTATCTGATTGGGGTAATTGAACTTACGGGCATACCGGACCGGATTCCCGCTGTTTGACTCCCGCCGATTGGATCAGGCGCGAACCTTGTGGCGGCTCTCCAGAGCCTTCCTGAGTTGTACCTCGTCGGCCTGCTGGTAGCACCGGAGCACGGTCTGGGCCTCCTTCCAGCCGCCGAGTTCGCAGAGCACCTTGAGCGGCAGGTCCATGAGATCGCAAGCAAACTTCCGCCTGAGCGAGTGCCAGCCTCTTCCTCGCATGCGCTTCAGCCCCGCGAGCCGCTCGGCCCTGTTCCACCAGACATAGGCCCGCACGCGGCTGAAGCTCGTCGAGGGATCCCAAGGCGCGGGCAGGACCGGCGCGTCCCCGTTCCCAGGGTTGATTTGCCGTGCCTCTTCCAACACGGCGAGCGCCTCGGCGGTGACCGGCGTTCGGTGTTCGTAGCCCGACTTCTCGTGCTCCGCGCGCCACCGCACCACTCCGCATTCAAGGTCGATGTCCGACCACCGGAGCTGGCGGATAGCACCGATTCGGTGACCCGTCTCGTGCGCGACCACCAGCGCGACACGAAACCGCCAGTCGACCGGGCGGGACACCTCGAGAAGCGCCTGGTATTCCTCCTCAGAAAGGACGACCCGTGTCGGGTTCTTCTCCGTGGGCGTCTTCAGGCCCTTGAGCGGGTTCGAGTCAAGCAACAGGCGGCCATGCTCGTCCCTCGACTTCGCCGCCCAGTTGAAGACGGCGATCAGGAACTTCAGGTCGTATTCGATCGTCCGGTCGGACACCGGGCTTCCGCTCGCGCCGACCCTGCCTGCCCGGCGCTCCCGGATGAACCGGTCCCAGTCGCGCTGGGAGAGCGTTGCGGGCTTCCGGTCCCTGCCGAAGCACCCGAGGAACATCCTCGTCGCGGCCCTGTCGTGCCGCCGAGCCTGTTCACACTTGGTGGGCGTCACTTCTTCACCGTAGATGTCAAAAAGCGTCTCCAGGGTGAGCGGCTCGGGCTCGGCTTCGGCCTTGCCATGCATCTCCGGCCCGAGGTAGCCAGCGGCGAACTCGTCCGCCTGCCGCTTCGCCCGTCTCCAGTCGCGGTGCTTCAGCGACCTTGTGAGCCTGCGCCCGTTGTCGCGCCACTCGATCTGGAACAGGCCGGTCTTGGGATCGGGAAAGACCCGTACCCGGTTCCGGCCCCATTCGCCAGCGCCGTAGCTGCGCCGGATAGGTTTCGTGCGTGCCATCATTCGATTCCTCTCTCGATGATGGACTGCACGATCTGCGCGTTTGAAACTTGGCGCGGACGAAGCTCGTTGACCAGTGGCGGCTCGGCTGGTGCCTTCCGTGGCAGGTGGCTGCGGGCGATCCTGGGCGCGCCGGGCCTTCCGGCGTTGGGGATCCTGCCGTCGCGCACGAGGCGGCCGAGATGGTCAGCGGAGTAGCCGCTCTCCCTGGCGGCCTCCGTCAGCGAGAGGGTGGTCTCGTCCCTCTCCCTGAGCGTGGCCTCGAGCTCGGCCGCGCAGCTTTCGAGCGCGACGGCCGGCGTCTCGCCCCCGTACCGGCGGAGCGCCTTGGCCTGCGTCCGCCAGGTGGCTGGCAGGGTCTCGACGGACGCGCCGCGAGGTGTGCGCGCACGGTTGGGTCGATCCCGTCGGCCCGCCGCCCGCCCGGTCTCCGCTTTCATTCCCAGTCGCCCTCGGCGTCTCTGCGGAGCGCGTCGGTGAGGGCCGGGTCCCCCTCGCCGCGCCGAACGGAGCGTTCGGCGAGATCGACGCGCCGGCCGAGGTCGGCGAGCCCGGCGGCGCGTGCGACGGCGTAGATGGCGGCCGCAACGGCTGCGAGTGCGAGCGCCAGGTGGAGGGCGAGCAAGACGCCGTGTTCGGCGAGGAGGAGCGGCCAATACGGCGCGAGGTATTCGAGGCGCGGCCCGGCGAGCAGCACGGCAGACCCCGCGATGGCGGCGGTGAGGCCGGCGCTGATCTTCCAGGGTTGCATGGCGGGCTTCTCCCGTAGTCAGAGTTCGACTGCGGCCGGATCGCGGTGGGCGGGTCCCCGCAGCGAGGAGCGGTCGCCGCCGCCGCCAAGGCCGAGCGTGCGCAGCAGCCGCGCCGCGGCCGGTCCGTTGGCGTGGAGCGCGAACCCGGCCGCCGCTTTCGCCTTGATGGCCCCTTCGCGGTAGTTGCCGGACGCGACCTCGATGTTGACGCGTCCAGTGCGGCCGTCGGCGTCGGTGTACTCGATCTGGGCGTCCGGGTAGAGCACGTGCCCTTCGTCGTCGAGGGGGAGTCCGAGTTCGCCGGCGGTGCGGTGCCGTTCGGCATCGGCGGCCCGCTTGCCGTCCTTCAGCCGCGCCGCCTCGCTCCCGCGCGCGACGGCGCTCTTGAGTTCGGTGTCGAGCCGGATGCGCCGCACGGTGGCGCCCTGTTCGAGCAGGCGCTGTTTCTCCTTCATGCAGGCGCGGTAGACGGCGGTGTCGTGCGCGGCTTCGGCAGGCCGGGTGCGTGCGAACCGGATTTCCTGGCTGGGATCCATCCCCCGTTCGGCGGCCCGCTTCCGGGCCTCGGCCACGCCGCTGCGGGTGAGCGTCAGGACCTTGAACGGGTTGCCCCCGGGTCCGGTGGCCGTGGTCTCGGTGACGAGCCCGTCGCGTACCCAGGCGTTCACGGCCCGCCGGGTGGTGTAGGGATGGCCGCCGAAGCGGGCCTCGGCGAGGTCGCGGTACGAGACGGCGCCGTAGACGCCGATGTCGGCGAGCCCGCGCGCGCACCGTTCGGGGAAGGAGGTGGACCCGCGGTCCCGGCTCGCGGCGTATTCTCGGCGGTGGCCGTCCCGCATGCGGTAGCGATTGCGGCTTTGTGGCGCGGCGGTCCGCGGGTCCGGTTCGACCGTGCGGTCGAACATCTCCTGGCTCCTCACCGACCGTCAGCGGCGCGGCCCGAAGGTCCGCTCCGGCACGGGGAGCGGCGGCACGGGATGGACGATCCGCCCCGGCGCGGGCGCGCGGGTCGCGGCCACGGCCGCGGGTTCGCGCACGGCCTCGCGCTCGCGGTGCCGCGAGAGCACGAAGTCGGAGATCTTCTGCGCGTCGGCGGCGGCGCGGCGGATCTCGCGCGGATCCTCCTCGAGCGCGGCGACCCACCCCTCGACGTACGCGGCGCCCCGGCTCGGGTCATGGCCGACGCCCACGCGCTCGCCTGTCATCATGGCGCTGATTTCGGCGCGGAGCTCCTCCTTCGCATAGGCCGGTGAGGCGAACCCGTCGCCGATCCCTTCGATCAGTGTTGGGCGGTTCATCCGCTCCGGGTGGCCGGTGCTGTGCCCCAGCTCGTGGAGCGCGGTCTGGTAGTAGTGGTTCGCGGAGGGGAACTGTCCACGCTCGGGCAGCACGATCTCGTCGCGGTTCAGGTTGTAGAACGCCCGGTCGCCCGCCACGTGACGGACGGGGACCCCGCTGTCCACGAGGACGCGTTCGGCCTGCTGGTGCACCTTCCAGAGCGGCTCGGCCGTGGGTGTGGGCCGGGCCGGGAGCCCGTCGGCCTGCTCGGCGTTGAACACGGTGTACTGGCGGACGAAGGGCGCCTGGAGGCGCTCGTGGCGGTAAACGCGCTTGCCTTCGTTGTCCCTCTTGGGCCGTCCGCGCTCGTCGTTGACGGCGATCTTCCGGTGGTCCTGGAACGAGAGGATGCGAGTGCCCTGCTCGCCCTTGCGCACCTGTCCGCCTTGGGCCTGGATCTGGCGGTAGGTGCCCCAGCGCACGTCGCCGTAGCCACGCTCCTGCTGCACGGCGGCGAGATGCAGGCTGTTCCCGCCCCTGTAGGAGCGGCCCCTATCGACGTTGGAGGGGAGCACGCGCTCGCCCGGCCCCCAGGGCTTCTGCCACGGCGCGGTGCCCTGGCGGATCTGCTCGATGATCCCCTCGGCGAACTGGCGGTGGTATTCGTCGTGTTTCATAGCTCTTCCTCCTCGGGGCCGTGCGGATCCTCTCCGGCGTCGCGGATCTCGTCCTCGCTGCCCACGTCCTCGGAGAAGAGGCCGTACTCTTCGGCCAGCGAGGCCGGCACCTCGAGGGCCTCGCCTCCGTCGCGCGCGAGTTCGCGGTCGAAGTCATCGAGCGTCTCGACGCGAACGATGTTCTCGTCGCCTTTCATGGGTTCACCTCCTTGGTGTGTGGGTGCTGTTCTTGCGGGGCTTCGTCAGACCCGCTCCAGATCGGTTCGGCGATCCAGCGGCCCTTGGCCGCGTCGTAGCCGCGCACTTCGAGCGCCTCCTCGACGAACCGCCTGCCCCGTTGCCGGGTCGTGTGCAGCACAAGTGCGATCCCGTCCACGACGCCCCGGCAGGTGACCTCCCAGGGAAGCGCGCCTTCGGCCTGCATGGCGCAGCTCGCCAGGCGCGAGAGCGCGGAGCGGGCGTTGTTCGCGTGGATGGTGGTCAGCGAGCCGCCGTGGCCGGTGTTGAGCGCCTGGAGCAGATCGGCGGCCTCGCCGCCCCTGACCTCGCCGACGACGATGTGGTCGGGCCGGTGGCGCAGCGCGTGCCGCACCAGGTCGCGGATCGAGACGGAGGTCTCGGTGCCGACAGCTCCGGCCTCGAAGCGGAGGCAGTTGGCGCGGTCGATCCTGAGTTCGAGCGTGTCCTCGATGGCGACGATCCGCTCGTCTTCTGGCAGCAACTCGATCAGCGCGTTGAGGAGCGTCGTCTTGCCCGAGCCCGTGCCTCCGGAGACCAGGATGTTCCTGCGGGCCAAGAGGGCCGACCGGCCGGGCGATGTGGATCGCGGCGCGGTGGAGCCAGGCGGCGGTGAGTCCCGGCGCCTCGTGGGGCTCGAGCCGGCCGCCTCGCTCGATCCAGACGTTGCCGGGTCCGTTGATCATGATCTCGGAGACCTCCGGGTCCTCGAGGAGCGTCTCCAGGCCCGGAAGGAACGGCTTCAGGTGGCCGATCCCGCTTGCGCGCTTCATATCCGTCCCTCCTCGCGGAGCCGCCAGTAGCCCACGTCCCTCGGCAGGTAGTGGGGTTTCAGGTAGACGCGCCGGGCAGGGAGCGACTTCGTGCCGTCGTAGGGCAGACAGATCGCCTGGTAGTTGGCCAACAGCGCGAACTCGCGCGGCGTGAACACGGGCTCCCTCTGCTGCCGGAACGACTTGCTCGCGCCGATCGTGCCGCGGCCCCCTCCGGCTCGCCCGGACAAGAGCGAGAACTCGGGCCTGCCCGTGGTCTCGGTGAACGTGTAGGAGGGCTGCGTCTTCATGACGCTGCCGCACATCTCGGACGCGATCCGGGCCGACGACTCGTCGGACAGCGAGAGGAAGATCCGGGTGCGGAGCGTCTGGAGGAGCGTGCGCCAGGCCTCGCCTCCGGGGAGCACGGAGCGGAGCGAGGAGATCGACTGCGTGGCGACGATCGGGACGCAGCGGCACTGCCGGGTGAGCGCGAACGCCTTCTCGTCGCCCGAGGGATCGTCCTGGCCGACGGTCGCGAACGCCTGGTACTCGTCGCAGATGAACACGGCGGGTCGGAGGTAGCGTCCGGGCCGGCGGGCGGCCTCGGCGGGCCGCCGCAGCAGCGCCTGCATCCAGGCGTTCTTCAAGAGGACGCCGATGGCGCGGGCGAGCGCGGGGTTCGCGCCCGCGGGCATGTTGAGCGCCAGGACCTTGCCGCCCTCGATCAGCTCGCTGAGCGGCGGCAGCCGGCGCCGGAGGCCCGGCACGGGCCGGACGGCCTCGGCGTCCTCGTCCGGTGCATCGTCACCTATATATATAGACTCATCCGGCTCGGGAGGCGGCGGGCAGAACACGCCGGCGACCTGCGGCTGGTCGAAGAGCGAGAGGAACACGCTGATGCCCTCGACGATCGACGTGCGGAGCTTGGCGTCGAGCGCCGTCCAGTCATGCAGATACCACCGCTCGATGGCCTCGACCTGCTCACGGAACTCGCTCCCCGCGCCGCCCCCGCTCTCCTCCGTCGCGTATGCGACCTTGAGTTCCTTGAGCCGGTCCCGGAGTGCGGGGTCGAGCCGGCAAGCCGCCTTGTCCGAGCCGGGCACCGGCTCCCAGCCCCATTCCCCGAGGGGTTCCTTGTGAGCGGCGAGATCCTTGGTCGCGATGACGGCCCGCACCGGGCAGAGCCGGTCGGCCAGCTCGCGGGCCTCGCCGATCTTCCGGCCGAACAGTTCCGCATCCACCGTGCAGCGGTAGATGTCCTGCAGCGTGACCCAGCCCCCCGGCAAGAGCCGGTGCAGTTCGATGATCCAGCGCACGAGATTCGTATAGGCTTGCTGCCAGAACGGTTCTCGGCTCTTGCCGAAGAGCTGGTTGATGAGGGAGGCGACGCCGTAGGCGAGCGAGTAGGAGTCGAGCAGCGGATCGTCGAGCGGGTTCCACTGCAACGAGCCGTCGAGCCCGATCTCGAGGTAGTCGCCGCCGCGCCCGGCGGCGTCGAGGATCCCCCGCACGCTGTAGCAGAAGTCGCCCTTGACCTCGAGCACAAGGGCGCTGGCCCGGCGCCCGGCCCGGTCGGCTTGCCACGAGAGGAGCTGCTGGGCGAACGGGTACATGCAGGCGGTGGTCTTGCCGGTGCCGACGGCGCCGACGACGAGGACGCCGGTGTAGAGCCCCGTCTCGGGAACGACGAGCCAGGAGGGCCGCTCGCTCTCGCACGGGACGACGGGATGGTGGAGCTCGCCGATCACGAGCGAGGGCGCGGCATCGTTCGGCGAGGTGGGCCAGGCGGGCAGGCTGCCCCGGCCGCGGCGTCTTGCACGCGGCTGAAGCCACACCCTCCAGACCGAGAGGCACACGCTCCCGGCGAGGACGACGACGACGGCCGGGGCCGCGTAGTACCAGACGCGGATCACCGTGTGAAGGCCCGGATCGTGGTAGGCGATCAGGTCCAGAACCGGGTTGCCGCCCATGCCGGGGAACGGTGCCCAGAACGCGTGGCCGGCGGCCGCTCCCAGAGCGGTGCCGATGATGGCGAGCGTAGCCGGCCTCATCGGTCCAACACCCTTCCTGGAAGGATCGATGGCTCGGGAGCGACCCCAGGAGGGCGGGGGCAGGTGCGCAAACACACCTGGCCCCGAACCCGTACCAGGCCCTCGGACTGGGGGGTCGCTCCCACCACGGACGGTGCCGCCCGTACAGCGCTGGCCGGCCTGTCCGCGGAAGCGCAAGACGCTGCGGCGCCAGCGGATAGGCGGGAAGCTCCGTGTGAATCGCCGGGGCGCCGAAGTGTGAATCGTACCCCCGCGTCGTTTGCGCACTCCAGTGCGGCCGTAAGTCGCGCGCCGCTCATCGGTAGCGAGCCCCGGCGAGGCGTGCGGTCCGCCATGTGCTGCCGCGGCGGATTGAGGCGCGGGCGGCCTGCCGTCGGGCCTGTTTCTCCAGCGCCACGCTGCGCTTCATGGCGGCCTGGAGACCGCCGTACTCCTCCAGGATCGGGACCGCGCCCGCGAGAATGGCCTCCTCGATCCGGGCGAGCTCCTTGCGAACCTGGGGGTCGAGTTCGGCTGGACCGGAGGGCTCGGCCCAGTGCCGCATGACTCGCCGTGCCCGCTCAAGCTCTCTCGAGGTGCGACCGACCGCGACAACCTCGACGGATCGGCCTCGTCTCCCAAGCGCGTGCCAGAGCCCGCGGTGCGCCGCACCCCAGGAGTGAAGCGCGGTCGCGGTCGCGTGGCCGGGATCGGCGTAGACGAAGACGGCGCTCTCGGCCTCCAGCGCGACCGGCAGCTTTACCGGAAAGTAGCGCCGAGTCGCACCGGCGGCACCCCGGTAAACCCGGACGGGCAGCAGCCCGTGTTCGATGCCGAGGGCCTCGAACGCGGCGACTTTCTCGGATTCGGTGGCCAGCTAAGGCAAGCCGGGATGCTCGATCACGTAGTCGAGCGAGAGCAGGCGCCGCATGAGTACGGCGGGCGAGGCGTCGCGGCGGTGGCGGATGTGCTCGGCTCCGATGGCCCGGTAGATCCGCCGGGAGAAGATGCGGCACACGCGGCCGATCCCCCGGATGCCGGGCACGGTGTCCTCGGCGGCCAGGCCCTGCGCGATCAGCGCGTGGACGACGCGCCGCACCTGTTCGGGGTGCGCTTCAAGGAACCGCGCGCACTGGGCGTGGGTGAACGCGCCGCTGTGGAGGCAGACGAACGCGATCCACCCGGCCTTTTCTCCCGTCCAGCCGAATGGCGCGAGCGCCTCTTCGCTTCCCTGGAGGTGAACGATCGCATCGCTCACCGCCGAGTTGAACTGCTGCTTCCGCGTCTCCATGCCCCTAACGGTGAAGAGCCGTTTGCAAGAAAGTCAACATTGGGAAATCTCCCAATTGCTTGTAGCGGCTAGAGATAGCCAGTACGGTACGCGGGCTGTTGGACACCGCCGCCAGCGCCAGCGCCACCGCCCCCACATGGCTCGCTGGAAGCTTGGTCACGGGACGTAGCGCGACCGGGAGGCCGGTCTGGGCAAAGCGTCGCGCCCGGCGGAACCCGAGCGCGGCGGGGACGCACTTGTGCCAGGGGAATCTTTAGAAGAACTACCGCAGCTCCGTTTGCCCGACCTCCTTGCTGAGGCGACATCGGCGCCTTCGCCTAACGGATCGAGTGGATGATACGTCTCAGGGGGTAGCAGGCACGTCAAACGTGCTCAACACGGAGGGCGGTAGCGGTGTCTCATGGGTGAAGAGGGGCGTGCAACGGACGAGGTTCTGGTCCGGAAGGCACAGGCCGGTGATAGCCAGGCCTTCGGGACTCTCGTGGGCCGATACATGCGCGCGGCCTATGCTGTCAGCCTTTCGGTTACCGGTCATCATGACGATGCCGAGGACGCTGCACAGGAGGGGTTCATAGTCGCTCTTGAACGACTCGATGATTGCAGGGCGCCCGACCGATTCGTTGGTTGGCTTATGACGATTGTACGGAACCGTGCTCGCAACTTGGTGCGTAGAGAAGTCCTACGGGATACCGATGCCGTACCCGAGACGGCTGCGGCCCGGGGTCGGACGCCGGATAAGGCGGCGGAGC
This sequence comes from Longimicrobiales bacterium, assembly GCA_965248195.1. GTDB lineage: Bacteria > Gemmatimonadota > Gemmatimonadetes > Longimicrobiales > Gaopeijiaceae > UBA822. The sequence goes on from CBDFIQ010000002.1 coordinate 1,523,352, forward strand.
ATGCAGAACTTCAGGAACGGCTGGGAATCGCGCTTCGGCGGCTTCCGGAGGTCCAAAGAGAAATCGTGCTCCTTCACGATCTCGAGGGTTGGCGGCATCGGGAGATCGCGGAGTACCTCGGGATCCCCTCGGGGACAGTGCGATCGCATCTCCACTTTGCCAGAAAATCCTTGCGGCGAGACGCGGATCTGGCACAGGTCGCGACCGAGCGCGGGCCCAACGGGCATGTTCAGACCGAGGAGATATCACACGTTGGGCCAGGGCAGGATGTCGAGAATGTGCCGGTCGGGAGTGACTCGCAGGATATGAAGAGCGAAGAAGGTGAAACCTACAGAGAGCACCGAGCATAGGGAGAACAGCATGACGAGCGACAGGCGTAAGGTGCGCTTCGGCCCGCGGGGAGGCGATGGTCCTCAGGGAGGGGACCACGACCTGGTTATCCTCGATCCGGGACTCGACGACCCTGGGTACTGGTTGCGGTTTCGGTCTCTCGTGATGGCGCGGGCGGCAGACGAATTATCGAGGCGCCGTCTCGCGGCGGAGATGGGGGTCGCGGGCCTTCTTCAGTCATGGTCCAAGACGGTTATTCCTGCGGCGGCGATCGCGGCGGCGATCGCGGGTGTCCTTTTCCTGCGGGGGCGGCCGACTCCCGAATGGGGAGTCGAGGAAGCACTCACGGTGGGGCTGGAAGACCGCACCCTTCCACAATTGATGGACCAGTCCGAAGGGGCCGATCCCTTCCTTTTTGTCGAGGTGACGTTCTGATGATTACGCCTAGCCCTTTCAAGGCGAGAATGGTGGCCGGGACCGCTTTGGCGCTCCTGTTCGGGAGCGGCGTTGTGGTCGGGCTCGCCTGGGATCAAACGGCCAGTGCCGGCCCGCCCGAGGAGGTCCGGACGGAAGAGGGGCCCCGTGACCGGGAAGGGCGCCGGCGGATGATCGTGGACAACGTCGGCCTCAACACCGTCCAGAAGGCCGCGGTCGACTCGCTCGTAGTATTCCACCGGCAACGCATGTCCGACCTGGACACGGAGTTCCGGCCGCGGTACCGGGCCGTGATTCGTGATCTGCGGGAGGAGATCAAACAGGTGCTCACCGACGATCAACGTGTGAGGTACGACGTATTGCTGGCGGAGCACGACGCCGCGCGCGCCGAACGACGTCGCAGGAGCTCGGAAAAATAGGCCTTTTGACTCAAAGTAAGCCTCATGACTCATAGAACGATACTCACGCTCGGCGCGGTATTTGTCTTGGCCAGGGTCGGGGCCGCCCAAGAGCGGTCTCTTCTGGATGCGGGGGCCACGCGCATCACACTGGACGACGCACTGACGAGGGCGGTCGCGCTGAGCCCGCAATTGGCCCAATCCGAGCAGTCCCTGGTCAACGCGGGCGAATCCCGGCGCACGGCCGTGGGAGCTTTTCTCCCTACGATTTCGACCAATTCGGGGATGTCCGTTCGGAGTACGCAGCGGTTCGACCAGGCCACGGACCGTCTCGTAACGGGCAACTCCAATTCCTATAACGCGGGCATCACCGCCCGGTACGACCTGTTCCGCGGGGGGCAGCGTTTCTCGGAGCTCGACCGTGCCGCCGCGGACCTAGCGGCGGCTCGGGCGCGCCGCGAGGACCAGCGTTTCAATGTGACCTTCCAGACGAAGAACCTCTTCTTTCAGGCCCTTCGGCAGGAGGAGCTGCTTGCGGTCGCCCGGCGTAGGATCGACCAGGCGACGCAGAGCCTGGAGATGACCCGAACGCAGCAGTTGGTGGGAGGCGGAACCGTCTCCGACACCCTCCGTGCCAGGCTGGAGTTCATCAATGCCCGTCAAGCCGTGCTCAACGCCGAGGTCCAGACCAGAGCAGCCCGCTTCGCGCTCGGTCGTCAGGTGGGGGTGTCTGAGCCGGCCATCCCGGTGGCCCCGGACGACCTGGAGCCCCGCCCGCTCCTGTTGTCCGAGGCCGAGGTGCTCGAAGTCGCTGAGAGCTTCGCGCCTTCGGTGCAGGCCGCCGAAGCGGTATTCGAGGCAGCTCGAGAGGCGTATTCCTCCTCCAAGTCCGTTTACATTCCCTCCCTGAGCTTGAGCAGTGGCTACAACTGGTCGAACCAGGCGGCCTCATTTTCAGGGGGGAGTACGAGCTGGAACCTGAACTTCAACCTGAGCTATCCGCTCTTCAACGGCTTTTCCAGGGAAGCGAACATCGTCCGGGCGGAGTACTCGACCCGCGTGGCGCGTCTCGAGGAAGACGACGCGCGGCTGGCCTCCCGCCAAGAGACCGACGCTGCCCTGCGGGCGTTGGAGACCTCCGTGCTGGCCATTGACATCGCGGGGGAGGCCACCGCCGTGGCCGACGAAGATCTTCGTGTCACTCGTGAGCGCTACCGGGTAGGCGTAGCGATCATCTTGGACGTCGTCACGAGCCAAATTGCGGCCGATCAGGCCGGGGTGGACCTCGTGAACGCCCGCTACGACTACGTATTAGCCCGGGCGGAGCTCGAGGCCATCCTCGGGAGGGATCTGTGAGCGATTTAATCATCCGGACTCGGGGGCTCCGTAAGGACTACATCCTCGGCGCCGAGACCGTACGGGCGCTGCGTGGCGTCGACCTGGAGATTCATCCCGGAGAGTTCGTGGCCATCATGGGTCCGTCCGGGAGCGGCAAGTCCACCTTCATGAACCTGATCGGGTGCCTGGATACGCCGTCAGAAGGAGATTATTGGCTGAACGGTGTGCAGGTCAGCGAACTGAGTGACGATGAGCTCGCCCGCATTCGAAATCGCGAGATCGGGTTCGTCTTTCAGACCTTCAACCTCCTTCCCCGGGCCACCGCGCTACACAACGTGGAGCTCCCGCTCATCTATACGGGAATCAGCTCAAGGGAGCGAAAGCAGCGGGCCGAGGAGAAGCTAGGGTTGGTTGGGCTCGCCGACCGGATGGACCACCGGCCGCCGGAACTCTCCGGGGGGCAGAGACAGCGCGTGGCCGTCGCCAGGGCCCTGGTCAACGACCCGGCGCTTCTCCTGGCAGACGAGCCCACGGGAAACCTCGACTCGGTTACGGGTGAGGAGATCATGAACATCTTCGTCGAGTTGAACCAGCGGGGCCAGACCATCGTGCTGGTCACACACGAGCAGATGGTCGCCGAGTACTCCAGACGCCAGGTTCACCTGCACGACGGCGTAATCGCCAAGGATTTTCCGACTGAGCACATTGGGGCGCACATATGATGCGGATGAGATTGTTGGGTGCGGCCTTCTTGGCTCACACCCTCGTGGCTTGTGGAAGTAGTGACGTGGACGAGGCGCCATCGCTTCAGACCACGGCTGTCGTGCGCGGAGATCTGATGATCATCGCAGAGGCCACGGGTAACGTGGAGCCCATCCGCAAGGTGGAGGTCAAGTCCAAGGCATCTGGGGAGGTCCTTCGGCTGCACGTCGACATCGGCGACGAGGTAGAGCCCGGCGCGCTCCTCGCGGAGGTCGATCCTCGAGATGTCCAGAACGCGTTCGACCAGGCCGAGGCGGACCTGGACGTCGCGCGAGCCAGGCTGGAGATCTCTCAAGCACAACTCGAGCGTTCCGAAGAGCTGTTGCGATCGGGCGTCATCTCCACTCAGGAGCACGAGAGCAGGAGCCTGGACTTCGCCAATTCCCGGGCGACGCTGGTCAGAGCCGAGACCAACTACGAGTTGAGCCAGCTCCGCATGACCGACGTGACCATCCGGGCGCCCCTGGCGGGTACCGTGCTCGAGAAGAACGTCGAGGAAGGTCAGGTCATCCAGTCGGCCTCCCAGAACGTCTCGGGGGGAACCACGCTGATGGTCATGGCCAACCTCGAGTCCATGCAGGTACGGACCCTCGTGGATGAGACCGACATGGGCGATATCCGCCCCGGAATGCAGGCGAACGTGACCGTGGAGGCCTATCCCGAGCGGCGCTTCGTCGGGGTCGTGGAGAAGATCGAGCCCCAGGCCATCGTGCAGCAGAACGTCACGATGTTTCCGGTGATCGTGCAGCTCGACAACGATTCCGGGCTGCTTCGCCCGGGGATGAACGCCGAGGTCGAGGTCGAGCTCGCCCAGGCCACTGGGGTGCTGCTGATCCCGAACAACGCGGTGGTGACGCCCCAGGACACACAGCCGGCGGCGATGGTGCTCGGGCTCGACCCCGAAGCCATCGATATTCGTGGCCTCTTCGCTGGGGTGGCGGGTGGCGGCGGCCGCGGTGGTCGCGCCCGGGGTCAAGGTGGCGGAGGGGACGGGCAGCCCCGTGATGGTGGAGCCGGCACTCCCCGTGCACGTGCGGCTGGTGGCGCGGCTTTCGACTCCTTGAGGGCGTTGGTCGCGAGTGGTGAGATCTCCCAGGACTCCGCCCGGGCGCTCTTCTCCGGTCAACGCGGTGGCGCCGGGGGTGGTGGCTTTTTCGGTCCGGGCGGTCGAAGGCCGGGTGCCCGAACGGAGCAGGGAGGAGAGGCTGCCGCCGCTTCACGAAGAGACACTCGCCGCGCCGTGGTGTTCGTCATGGCCGAAGACGGGACGATCGAACCCCGAGCGGTCATGATCGGGCTCAACGACTGGGATTTCACCGAGGTCGTGAGTGGCCTCGAGGAGGGCGAGCAGATCGCGATTGTCGGTGCCGCACAGCTGCGAGCCTCACAGGATGAATTCCTCGACCGGATTCGGTCGAACTCGAACCCGTTCGGTGGCGGCGATCCGGGCGGAGGCCGATTCCGGTAGGCGCCATGCTGATCCGAGAAATTATCTGGGTGGCGTTGGGGGCCATCCGTGCCAACGCGCTGCGCTCGTTCCTGACGACCCTCGGGATCATCATCGGCGTCTCCGCTGTCATTGCCATGGTGGCGCTGGGTGAGGGCGCGCAGCGCAACGTGGAGGAGCGAATCTCACGGATGGGCACCAACGTCCTGACCATACGGGCCGACCAGCGGCGCTTCGGCGGGATCTCCACCGCAGATACGGAGGACCTGGAGGTGGCTGATGCCGAGGCACTCCGAAGCGAGTCGGGCGGGCTGCTGACGATCTCACCTGAAATCAGCTCACGGGTTCAGCTATCGTACCTCCGCTGGAACTCCAACAACGAAGTACGAGGCGTCTGGCCCGAGTACTTCGGGATGTACAACCTGGACGTCGAGCATGGGGACATCTTCGACCAAGGGCATGTGCAAGGGCGACGTCGTGTGGCCGTGCTCGGCTTTGGCGTCCCCGAGGCGCTCGAGACGCCCGCCGCGCTCCTCGTTGGCAAGACCATACAGGTCCGGGGCCAGCCCTTCGAGGTGATCGGCGTCCTCGAAGAGAAGGGCGCCGCCGGATTCAACCGGCCCGACGACGTGGTGTACATACCCACCAGCACCGCTCAGTACAGGGTGTTCGGAGGCCGCAGCCAACTTTCATCGATATTCGCCCAGGTATCCTCGGCCGAGGCGATGGACGAGGCGTACGGCGAGATCGATCGCATTCTCCGACGCGAGCATCGCATCCGCCCCGGGGAAAACGTGGACTTCAGAATCCTCAACTCCAGCGACCTGGTCGAGACCTTCAACGCGACGACTCAGACGTTCACGCTGCTACTCGCGGGTATCGCGGGGATCAGCCTGTTGGTTGGCGGTATCGGCATCATGAACATCATGCTCGTGAGCGTGACCGAGCGCACGCGTGAGATCGGCGTGCGGAAGGCGCTCGGGGCGACGCGCAGGGCGATCCTCTTCCAGTTCCTGATCGAGGCTCTGGTGCTGTGCGTGATGGGGGGCCTCCTGGGTGTGGGTGTGGGGTTCGGGGGCGCGGAAGTGCTCACCCGCACACAGGGTTGGGAGACGGTTGTGTCGCCGGAGATCGTTATTGCGGCGGTTCTGTTCTCGGCGGGGATCGGGTTGTTCTTCGGGATCTGGCCGGCGCAGCGCGCCGCTAAGTTGGATCCGATCGACGCGCTTCGGTACGAATAATCGGGGTGCACTGCGGGCGGCCGGGAGGGTGTGACGCCCTCTCTCCGCCGACGCTGCGGGCCGCGGCAGAGCCGCAGACCGGATGCTCCACCGCTTCGCGGCGGACCGGCTCCGATAGGGCGTCACACCCTCCCGGCTTAGGATAGGTACACACTCTCCGGCTTTTGGGGAGGTTGGGTCAATAGGTGTGTAAACGTATCAGGCGGCATTCTTCCGCTGTTGGGTTGAGACGGGCTTTCCGTCTTCGAACTTCCTTCCTTCAAACACGTCCTTGAGGAGGTGAGGAGCGTCGAGCCTTCGGAACCGCTTCTCGGCCACCAAGAGCAACTTCCAGATCAGCGCCGTAGCGCTCTCGACCCGCTTGAATCGCTTCGCCGCCGTCGTCCTGAGCCGTATGATCTGCTCCGGAGTGTGTCGCTTCCTTCCCATCCTGACCTCCTCGCTGTAAAGCTTCAGACCCGGTCGATCCTAACATTGCACCTGGTCTCGTTTCAGTGGGTCAGGTCAATCACGTAGCCCGTCTTACGATCGACGAAGGTGAGGACGCAGTGCTTGTCGGAGCTTCCGATGAGGCCGGTGGTTCCTAGCGGTTGGGACGCGTTAGCTTCCGGGAGCATTCAGCCCCGGCGTCGTCTGGACCTTGAGAACCCGCTTCGATGAACATTCCCTTCGACAACACCTACGCCCAGCTGCCAGAACGTTTTTTCGTCAAACAGGAACCCGCCCGTGTTCCGGAACCGAAGCTCATCCGCTTCAACCGCGAACTAGCGGCGAAGCTCTCGATCGACACCGACTGGCTGGAATCAGCCGACGGCGTCGCGACGCTCGCGGGCAATGCGATTCCCGAGGGTGCCGAGCCGATTGCACAAGCCTACGCTGGCCACCAGTTCGGTGGATTCTCGCCACAACTCGGCGACGGCCGCGCCATCCTTCTCGGCGAAGTCATCGACGCGCACGGCGCGCGTCACGATCTGCAGTTGAAGGGCTCAGGGCGCACGCCATTCTCGCGCGGCGGCGATGGCAAATCTGCGCTCGGCCCGGTGATCCGCGAATACATCGTCAGCGAAGCCATGGCCGCGCTTGGGGTTCCCACAACCCGGGCGCTCGGCGCTGTTACCACCGGCGAAAGCGTCATACGCCCAGAAGGACCGCTCCTCGGCGCTGTGTTCACCCGCGTTGCCGCAAGTCACATTCGCGTCGGGACTTTCGAATATTTTCGCGCACGCAACGATATCGATGCCTTGCAACTGCTCGCCGATCATGCCATTGCCCGGCACTACTCGGAGGCCGCCGAAGCGACAGATTCTTATGTGGCTTTGCTAGAGTCGGTCGCGGATGCCCAAGCGGATCTCATCGCCCAGTGGATGTCTCTCGGCTTCATCCACGGTGTGATGAACACGGACAATACCGCCATTTCCGGGGAGACGATCGACTACGGCCCGTGCGCGTTCATGGACGTCTTCCACGCACAGTGCGTCTTCAGCTCCATCGACTCCGGTGCGCGCTATTCCTGGGGCAACCAGCCCGACATCGGGCTCTGGAACCTCACCCGTTTCGCGGAAACCCTGCTGCCATTGTTGTCTGAGGATTCTGGTAAAGCGACGAAGATCGCCGAGGCCACTCTCTCCGGATATCCGAAGCGATTCGGCGGCCAATACCTCGCCTGCTTCCGCGCCAAACTCGGCCTCCCACCTGAGGCACCAGTCGGGCTCATCAAGGAGTGTCTCGATCTACTGGGCGCCCAAGCGGTCGACTTCACACTCTTCTTCCGTCACCTCACACGTGTCGCCGGCGGAGAGGACTCGAAAACGCTTGCGGCGATGTTTTCCAGCAGTGAGCCTTTTCAAAAATGGTTCGCCACATGGCGTAGCGAAGCCGACCCAGCCAAGCACCTCGCTCACATGCGCGCTGCCAACCCCATCCTCATCCCGCGCAATCACCGCGTCGAGCAAGCCATCCAGAGCGCCTACGATGGTGACTTCGCGCCGTTCCACCGTCTCGTCGATGCGCTAGCAGCGCCCTACGCTGACCAGGTCGAATATGCTGATCTCGAAGCAGCACCGCGACCAGAAGAAGTCGTCCACGAAACTTTTTGTGGCACGTAGCGCGCCAGCATCTCCACTGGTTCTGGAATCCAACGCGGGCCTCTCAGTCATCCTCATCCTCTCCCGGCAGGAGCTTCTCTGCCAACTGTTCAAAAGGGTCGTGCTCCCGTTTACGGCGTTGAGGCCGCCCATCGCCGCGGATCGAATTTGAGGCAAGATCAACTGTGGTCCGATCTCCAGTGCCACCTGGCCCGCATCGATCCTGCGGTTGATCGCGTTCGCAGCAAGCGGGGCATCGATCCATGACCACACCCAGAACCCGAACGGTCAAGTCCCGAGTTGTGTGTAAAAGTGAGGGGAAGCTCCTCGATGCTTCGGTTAGGCTGCCTTGGCGACCTCCTTCGGTTCGAGAAGCGTGAGATCGAGGTAGCGGCGTTCGCTCCAGACCGCAGTAGTCCTCAGAGCAACCGCGGTGATGAGGCGGAGCGCACTGGCTCGGTCGGGGAAGGCGCCGGCGCTCCGGATCCGACGCTTGATCTCGGTGTGCAGGCGCTCGAGGCTGTTCGTGGTGCGTGGCCTGGCCCAGTGGGGCTCGGGGAACGCGTAGAACTGGGTGGCGGCCGTGAAGCCCCGCTCGAGCACCTTCATTGCCTCGGGGAGCTCCTCTTGCCAGCGCGTCGTGATCTCGGCCAGGCGCTTCTTCGCCTCAGCGAGCCCGGGGGCCCGGAAGACGGCGGCAACCTCGCACGCCACACGCTTGGGCAGGCGATGCGGGACCTTGGCCAGCACGTTGCGTTGCAGGTGCACGGTGCAGCGCTGACGGCGCACCTCAGGCAGGAAGCGGCGCACCGCAGCTGCCAGGCCCGCATGCTCGTCGGCGATCACCAGTTCGACGCCGCTGAGACCTCGCTCCAGGAGCTGCTCGAGGAGCTCCGGCCAACTGTCCTCTGACTCCTCAGGGCCTAGCGTGATGGCCAGGAGCCGGCGGTGACCGTCCGGATCCACCGCGTAGGCCACGAGCGCGCTCACGTTCTCGACCTTCCTGGCCCAGCGCGCATCACGAGGCCCAGCGCGAGGAACGTCGCGTCCAGATACAGATAGGGGTGAGGCCCCTCGATGGGTGCGCTCCGCAGCGCTTCTACAGCCCCATCGAGCCGCTTCGTGACACACCGCTCACGTAGGCCTCCACCATCTTCTCGTCCACTTCTTCACTCCTGTGCCGGTAGCGGCCCATCACGTCGGCGGGCGAGCCGCCTTCCCGGCTGCGCGGCACCATCACGTCGATCTGACCCAAGCTCGTGAGCAGGCGCCTGAGGTACGTGCCGTTCCTGTGGTCCTTCCGGCTGCCGACCCGCTCGAAACGACGCGCTCCGACCATCGCTTTCAACTCCTCCTCCAGCACCTCCTCAGACGCCGAATCGAGGACTTCGACAACGGAGCCCCCTCGCCCAGCAGGCCTCTCATCGCAAGCTCGAAGTTCCCTTCCGCCAGACCGTGCAGGTACAGCTCCGGGAGCAGCGCACCCACCTCTTTGGTCCTCCGGCAAGACCTCGGCCTGCATGTATCCGTTCGCCCAGCAGCTCCTCTCCTCTCCGCCTTCAACAAGAGTTCGGATTTGACCTGGTACTCGATGGTGCCGCAGAGGCGTACCTTGTCATCGACGAAATCCACGCCGCGAACGTACCGGTGATCGTGCACCCAACCATGGCGAGACATCAGGGTACACTCGAAAACGCCACGTTTGAGACCGTGCGCCGGCTCCAGGATGCTGGGGTCCTGGTTGCGCTGCAGAGTGGGTACGAGCCCTACGTACCCAAGACACGTGTGGTCCTGTTTGAGGTGGCCATGGCCGTACATTACGGAATGTCCTTCGAGAATGCGCTCCGGTCGATTTCGATCGACGCGGCCCGCATCCTCGGCCAGGATCAACGCGTCGGCTCGATCGAGCAGGGAAAGGATGGCGATCTGGCTCTCTTCGACGGAGACCCGTTCGAGTACACGACACGGGTGTGTGGAGTCATCCTCGATGGTCAGCTCGTTACCGAGGAGTGTCGATAGGGGTTGGAAGGCTCTTAGCGGTCTCCAGAGGTTCGTCCTTTCCGTTCGCTCGAGTCTTTAGCGGGTGGATTGGCCAGGGTTGAAGGGCCGCATCCGTCCTGATTCTTCGTCGACAGCGGTCCCTCCAAGGGTCTGTCGGCCGGAAGTCCTTGTGCTGCAATTGAAGCGGATCGAAGTGGGTGGGGGCTGACAGGCGCAGCGCTTTCGGCCCCTCACGACCCCTCCGCCCGCACCAGCTCGAACTCTCTCGCCACCGAGCTGAAGGCGCTGAACACGCCCAGCCCGCCCCGGATGTTGCTCGGGGGTTCGTTCAGATCGCGCGAGTCCTGCACGCGGTTGTTGTACAGGTCCGTGTATTCCTGGTTGACCCGGTAGACGATCGCGCGGTGGCGGCCCAGATGCTCGAGCTGCTGGAGCCCGATCGCATGGAAGTTCTCCTCCGTCGGGGCGCTCCGTATGCGGAATCTGCCCACACCTTGGCGGATGAAGTCGGGAAAGATCGATTCGGCCTCGGGGTCCATCCCCTCAACGTCGACGAAGTGCAGGCTGGCGTCCGGGTTCTCCCAGGTCACCGTGACCTGTAACGTCCGGAGCACCCCCGGTTGGAATCTCCCGGGCGTGAGTTCGGGCACTTCCAACCTGTACCTGTCGAGTTCCACGCCATCCGGGGGTCCGGGAACAGCAGTCTGACCGGTCGCGGTGCGCCCGAACGCCTCGACTTCGATGCGGAAGACGTCGCCTTCGCGCACCTCCAGATCGTCGCCTGGATAGCCGTAGGTCCCAGGCTCTTCCAACCGGGACAGAAGCCACCGCTCGGGGCCGCGTACGAGGGCCACAATGGCGTCGTCGACGGTGGCCGCGAGGGCCGGATCCTCGCCCAACGGAACAGTCTGGGTCAGCCGGACATGATCCACGGGCTCGCCCGCGAAAAGGAACGCCTCGACCACCACCTGGCGGGTCTCGTCGTCCGGACCGGTCATGGGGTCCGAGCAAGCGAGCAAGCCAGTCAGTGCAACGAGAATGCCGAGCTTGCCGGTGTTCATGTTCGTCCTCCCTGCGGTTCTATCGGTTGAAGCGGACGGACAGGTTGAGGACCCGTCCGACATAGTTGACATCGGTGACGATGGCGGGGGTCGTGTCGAGTTCGAACTGGCGATACCATACGTTGGCGCGGTCGTAGGCGTTGAACACGGACAGGCCCACGTCACCGCCGTAGTCGCCGAGCGAGAACCGGTAGCGCGCGCTGAGGTCCAGGCGATGATAGGCCGGCAGCCGCAGCCCGTTCTTGGCGCTGACGTCGATGTAGCTGAACGCGTTGCCGTCGAGCAGTTCCACGCTGTATTCGCTCTGGGGCGCCGTGTACGGCGTGCCCGACCCGTACGTCCATGTCGAAGCCAGGTCCCAGCGCCCGAGCGACAGCGTTCCAACGGTTTTGAGTTCGTGAAGCTGGTCGTGAAGCGCGGGGAACGAGTTTCCGTCGTTCAGATCCGGGAAGGTGTTGCGCGCCTCGGCCAGCGTATAGGAAATCCAGCCGGTGAAGGCGCCGAACTTCTTCTGGGCGAGGAACTCCGCGCCTTGCGCCGTCCCTTGCCCCGCGAAGAACAGGTTGAGCGGGTCGATGTTGTTGCGCATGAACCTCAGTGAGAACTCCGATAGCCCCGTCGTCTCCTTGCGGTACAGCTCGACATCAAAGAGGTAGCTGTCGGTCTCGTACGACACTCCGGCAACCACGTGGTCCGCGGCGGTGACGTCGATCAGGTCTCCGTCGGCGAGCAGCCAGAAGTCGCGCGAGCCTTCGGTGATGTTCTCGTTGACCACCCGGTTGACGAACTGGTGGTAGCGTCCGGCAGCCGCCTTGAGTGTCACCCGGTCGGTCAGAGACACCCGCGCCGAGGCCCGCGGCTCCAGGTAGCTCTTCGCGGCAGCCTGGTCGTAGGAGATGCGGCCTCCCGCCGTGAGCGAGAAGCGATCCGTGACGTTCCAGGTGTCCTGCGCGTAGGCCTCCACCCGCGTGGACGACTGGGTTTGGTCCAGGATCGGGATGCTGTCGTCCCTCACGTAGCGGTAGTCGGCGTCGGTCGTGCTGAACCACCCGCCGAAGTGCAGTCTGTGCTCGGGCGAGAGCCTCCACTCGCTGTCGGCGCGCAGGGTCAGATCGGCGAGAAAGTTGTCTTCGGCAGACCGAAGGTCGCGCGTGAGTGTGGCTTCGGATGTCTCCGGATCGGAGATCGTCACCTGAGTGTTGCGTCCGTAGTCCGAGGTGTACTCGGAGTAGGCGGCGAGAACGCTGCTGGTGAGCCCACTCGCCCACTGCCGGCCCCAGCGTCCCGACAGGCCGCGGTTGCCCCACTCGGTCAGGTCGCCGATGGCGGTGTTGAAGTTCTGGTCGCCGGCCTGGCCCCTGGGCGTGAACGACAGGGATCGCTCCTGCGACTTGTCCAGGTAGTCGCGTCCCCCGTAGAGGGTGAAGGAGACGACATCCCGGTCTCCGGGCAGGTAGGTGAGCTTGGCGTTGAAGTCGTAGAAGTAGGACTCGGGTGTGGCGGCGTCCTGATTCGCCGAGCCGAAGCCGCGTCCGCCTCCTGGTCCTCCTCCTCCGGGCGCCTGCGGCTCGGTGCTGATGTTGAAGATGTCGAAGATGCTGCTGTACAGGCCGGTACGGACCACGTCGGTGTAGGAACGTCGCCCGGTGACGAGCAGATTGGCCCTTGAACCGATGGGTGTCTGGAAGACCCCGTTGGCGCTCAGCAGGTTGAGTCCCACGCCGTAGTGCATCTGGTCGGGGTCCCCGGTCTTCCCCGTCATGTCGATTACACTCGACACGCGCCCCCCGTACTGGGCCGGGAATGCTCCCTTGAAGACCTGAATGTCTTTGATGGCCTCGGCATTGAAGGCGCTGAAGAACCCGAAGAAGTGGTCGACGTGGTATACGGTGATGCCGTCGAGCAGGACAAGGTTCTGGTCGGGTGTGCCGCCCCGGACGTAGAGCCCGGACGATGACTCCCGGGTGCCACTGACCCCGGGCAGGAGCTGGAGCGACCGAAAGACGTCGACCTCCCCGACGGAAGGAAGCACCGCCATCTCCGCAGGCGACGCCGCGACCCGGCTCACGCCGTCCGTGGCCCGCACCAGGCGGTACTCGTCGGCGACGATCTCCACGCCCTCCAACTCTATAGGCAGCGGAGGGATCTCGATGCTGAGGCGTCCGGTGAACCCTGCGTCCACGATCACTTCGGTGGGGGTATAGCCCATGTGGACGACGCGCAGAGAGAAGGTCTCGCGCGGGGCTCCGATCACGGTGAAGAAGCCGTCCGGGTTTGTGTTGACCTGGTGTTCGGATCCGACGACCGCGATGGTCGCGTACACAATGGCTTCGCCGCTCAGGGAATCGCGGACGGTCCCCTGGATGGTCCGGTTGGACTGGGCTTCGAGTCCGGAGGGGGATGAGGTCAGCGAGGCAAGGAGGGGAAGAAGCAGGAGGGGGAGGAACTGCTGGCGGGGGGAGAAGGATCGATTCATCGGCATGTCTCAAGGCCTCCGGCCTGTCTGTCGCGGCAACGTGTGTTCGCGAGGCGTGGGGTTCCTCGGGCGTCCCGGCAGCACGGCTCGGGCGCTCAGGGCGTCAGGGAGTTCAGGAAAGCGCTATCTGCGGCCTCTTCGCAGCTCTGCCGGCCGACCCCTGGTCCGGAAGGACCGGTCGCCTCTAGGTCGCCTCCAATCCGGCCCGGCGCCCCGGAGCAGCGCCCGGCGCCTCTCCGGGCTCAACCTCACGAGCTCCCGCATCTGCTCCACGGTAAGAATCGAACGCAGCTCGGCCATCGTCGCTCGCACGTCGGACCGGATCGACTCCGAAGCCTCCCTGACCATCGGGAGCTCGGTCCTCCACGCCTCGAGCTGCTCCCTCGCCGCTCCCGCACGCTCCTCCGAATCTGCCTGGAGTGCCTCGAGACTCTCCACCTGACCGGGGGTCAGACCCATCTCGGCTGCGCGCTCGAGGACAGACCCTGCAACGTCGGAGCTCCAGATCAACGCCCCGGGTTGCCCGGGGCGCATACCGGCCTGGCCCTCGAGGGCGCCGGGCATGAATTGGGCGCAGAGTCCGAGAGCGACCACTGCGACGAGACCCGTGTGATTCGATTTCCCATACGACATCGAGACCTCCTGTCAAAGAAGTGCAGACCGGAGAGCGAGAGCTGGACATGAGCCACTCGCTCCATTGTCTGTTAGAGTTGTGACCGCTCGATTTCGTTAAAAACCGGCCCGGATCGCACGGCCGGGTCGGGTGACGGGATCACCGGACACGACTGGCACGCTCTGCGAAGACTGTGAGGGGCGGGGGCAGGCATGACGACAGGCCCGCTCGACGACGGGCCGAGCAGCGGCCCGAGGCGGCGGTTCCGGGCTCGCCGTGCGCCGCGAAGTCGAGCTGAAGGCGGCCTTGCGGAAACCCGGGGTCAGCGAGTCGGATCAGGGGAGCGACCCGGTCCAACCGCCAACCCGGCGGGGCGGGGTAGAGGCGTACCTTCAGGTGGCCGGTCCCGTCAGGTCAAGTCCCGATTTGTGTGTAAAAGCGGAGGAAGCTCCTCGCCTTCGGCTAGGCTGCTTGGGCGACCTCCTGTTTCTGGAGGAGTGAGAGGTCGAGGTAACGCCGGTCGCCCCAGACGTGTGTGGTCCTGAGTGCGACGGCCGTGATGAGCCTGAGGGCGCTGGCCCGGTCCGGGAAGGCGCCGGCGGCCTTGATCCTGCGTTTGATCTCGCCGTGCAGCCGCTCGAGGCTGTTGGTGGTACGCAGCCGGGGCCAGTGCGCCTCGGGGAACGCGTAGAACTGCGTCGCTGCCCCGAAGCCCCGCTCCAGGACCTCCACGGCCTCGGGCAGCTCCTTCTTCCAGCGTGCGCCGAACTCGCCCAGGAGCTTCTTCGCCTCGGCGAGTCCGGATGTCTGGAAGATCACCGAGACCTCACGCGCCACGCGCTTGCGTAGGCGGTGGGGGACCCTCGCCCCCACATTACGCTGCAGATGGACCGTACACCTCTGACGGCGTGCCTCGGGCAGGAAGCGGCGGACCGCAGCTGCCAGGCCTGCGTGCTCATCGGCGATCACGAGCTCGACACCGCCGAGGCCGCGGTCCTGGAGTTGCTCGAGGAGCTCCGACCAGCTCTGCTGCGACTCCTCAGCGCCCAGCGTGACGGCCAGGAGCCGTCGGTGACCCTCAGGGCCCACTGCATACGCCACGAGCGCACTCACGTTCTCGACTTTGCGGGCCCAGCGGGCGTCCAAGAACGTGGCGTCCAGGTACAGATAGGGGTGAGGCCCCTCGATCGGCGCACGGCGCAGCCCTTCCACGGCCTCGTCGAGCCGTTTTGCCACACGACTCACCGTCGAGCGCCCAACACGCTCGCCCATCAGCGCCTCGGTGACGTCGCCCATCTTGCGCTGTGACACGCCGCTCACATACGCCTCGACCATCATCTCGTCGAGCTCGGGGCTCCTGCGCTGGTAGCGGCCGATCACGTCGGCCGGCGAACCGTTGTCCCGGCTCCGGGGCATGGCGACCTCGATCTGCCCCAGGCTCGTCAGCAGCCGCCTCAGGTATGTGCCGTTCCTATGGTCCTTCCGGCTTCCCACCCGCTCGAAGCGGCGTGCACCTACCATGGCCTTCAGCTCCTCTTCCAGCACCATCTCGAGCGTCAGCCGGATCGCGCCTTGAAACAGCTCGCGCAAATCATCGCGTAGCTCGTCTTGCGTGGCCCGACCGATCTCCACAATCTCTTGCATCGGAAGCTCCTCTCCGGTTCCGAGCCTGCTCTGCAGACCCGGACTCCCGGGTTCATGTGACAGTGAACAACAACAGAGGAGCTTCCGTTTTTCTTTCCCTCCTGTCCAGCTTATCCGCTTTTACACAAATCTAGGGACACTACCCGCCTCAGTCGCAGTAGGAGCTTGGACTCGGGTTGCCCTCATCGCAAGCGTCCGCGAGATCGACCGGGGTCGAACAGGCTCCCGCGAACATGATCACCGCGAATACCACTAACAGCTTCCTCATCTCACTCCCCCTTGGGTAGGGTCCTTGTCGGCCCCGACGCAGAAATACGTCAGGGCTCACAGCAAGGTTACGAGTCAGACTGGATACTGCCAGTGATCGTACGTGGGATTGGGTGTTATTTGTTCGAGTCCGCTGGTTCGTCGAGATCCTTGAAGAACTTGTCCACGTCGATCCCGACATCCTCGGGGGTGACGCGGCTGGCTGTTTCGGGATCGAAACGGTGGGCGCGCTTGTAGCCGAGCCACATGAACTCGTCGTAGATCGTCATTCGATCCCGTTTCCTCGCGGCTTTCGCCAGCTCGTCCGCTAGGTAGATCCACCCGAGCTTGGGGTGCTCCTCGACGAAAGCCGGCATAAGCTCCCGATCTTCGGCAAACTTGATCAAACCGGCCGCTTCGGGGGGAAGGTTTTCACCAGTGAGGATCGAATCCTCCTTCAGGATCGCCTCGTACCGCGTGATCATCGCGAGGATCTTTTTGCTGCTGGTGCGGTTGGGTCCGCGCACAGGCCACTCCCCCCTTCTCCACTGGCGCACCGTTTCGTGGTTCATGTCGCACATTTCCTCGACTTCCAGGTCACTGAACCCTTTGATCGCAGCTGCGAATCGGCGTTTGAGCCCGCTAGGCCCTGAGAGTTGCGGAACGTTCGTGGCTTTCGGAAATTTGGCGAACGCATCGCCACCGGAAGACGCCGTAGAACGGTCCCTTAGCTCGTCGGCCATCTTGTCCATCCACCGCGCGGCTGCACGCATCTCCTCGCGCTCTAGGTCGACCGCGGTACCGGACTTGAAATGATCGAGTGTGAGCCCCGCAAGCGCTGCGATATCATGGAGTAGGGCGACGTCGGGGGTCTGGCCCTCCTTCGTCCACATCTCGCCCCGCTCGACGCCACCGATCGTGCTGCCACTCTTCTCGCGACCGATCATCTTGGCCATCGCGGCCTGACTCGGTGAGCCTGGAAGCTCCCTCCTGATCGCAAGCACCCGATCACCTATCTCCCGCAGGCTCAACCACATATGGTGTGTCGCTCCTGATATCGGAATACGAGCAATATTATTCCTTAAGTTCGTTCCAGTCGCTTCCAGTCCCTTCCAGCGGATTGTAGACGCCATGGGCTTGGATGACAACAAGAGCCGCCCCCGGGAGTTGAGCACGACGGAGGCCGCTGCCTACTGCGGCTACACCATCCACTCCTTCTACCTCAGGGTGAACGAGATTCGGCACCGCAAGGAGCGAGGCAGGCTCTACTTCTCCGTCGACGCGCTCGACGAATTCAAGGCCGCCCAATCGACGGAGCGCGTGCCCGCCGAAGCCGCCTCGTAGCGTGACCCCGATTTCCTGGAGTACCCCGGGCAGGATCTCAGAAATGTGTTCCACGCCCGGAAAGTGCCGGCTGTATCGGAGCCGTCACGCACGAATGAAGCCGATTCGTGCCATCCATCAAGCGAAGGAGTCCGCCATGAGCGAACTAACGAAGAGCGACCCCAGGCTTTCGGACGTACTAAAGAAAGACGGCCAGCCGTGTGATTGGGCGCACCGGTCCAACGAGCAAGGTGGCGTACGCTGCCAGTCGCGATGAGTCCACGATCCGCCATTCACGGAAAGCGAGGTTCGAGCCGAGGAGCGCAGCAGCTTTCGCTTGGGTTTCGGGGGCCTCGTGGCTCAACTTACTAGGGTCTGTTAACACTAAGGGCAATTTGTAGTATATTGGGGCTATGAAAATCACAGAGTCCCAATATCGTCGGATAGAGGCTTGCTTTCCGCATCAGCGCGGCAATGTGAGCATCTCCAATCTCGAAGTGCTTAACGCGATCCTGTATGTGGCCGAACACGGCTGCAAATGGCGGGGGTTGCCTCCGCGTTTCGGTAACTGGCATACGATCTACACCCGAATGAATCGCTGGGCCAGGGCAGGTGTGCTGGATCGTGTCTTTGCGGCCCTGCAAGACGAGCAAATTATCCGGATCAAGATCCAAGCTCTGTCGATCGACAGTACCATCGTCAAGGTGCACCCTGATGGCACCGGCGCTCTAAAAAAAAACGGCCCGCAGGCCATCGGCAAGTCGCGTGGAGGCTGGACCACCAAGATTCATATGGTTGCCGCAGATGCTCGAACCGCGATAACCTTCTCGCTATCGCCAGGCCACAAGCACGACGCGCCGGAAGGACGGGAACTGCTACGCACGTTGAAGCCGGTACATTCCACAGTGTCCATGATCATGGACCGGGCGTACGAGGGGGGCGAAACACGGCAATTGGTGTTGGAGCTGGGGTTTACGCCGGTCGTGCCACCCAAGCAGGGCCGTGTTAACCCGTGGCAGTATGACCGAGTCATGTATCGCCGTCGTAACGAAATAGAGCGGTTATTTCGGCGACTCAAAGGCTTCAGAAGAATCTTCTCCCGCTTTGACAAGCTCGACGTGATGTTTACCGCCTTCATCCACTTCGCGCTCATCGTCGAAGCCCTCAGATAGTGTTAACAGGCCCTAGCACACCGGGTCGGGCGGCTTCCATATTTATCAGAGACGGAGGGGTCCATGAGCAAGATTGAGGCAATGTTTCCTGGGGGACCGAGCAGGCAGGAGAACAGATCGGAGCCAAGTGGCCCTTTACGCTCTGGGGAGGATTTCGAAGCCGGGATCAGCGGTCATGTGCTTGACGCGAAGGCCCGTCGCAAGCGCTGGTCGATGCTCATGGCTATGGGCGCGATTGGGCTGCTGGCCGTAACGGGGGGAATCTACCTTGGAATCCAGGCCCGGATCACCCCCGAAGAAATCACGGAAGAACAGCGTGTAGAGCGTGAAGTGGGCGAACTCGATGATCTAACCCGCAAGGTATTGGACGAGTTGTGGAGAATGGAGGAAATCGAGGCAGCCAGGAATCGGCGCTGACCGCGGGAAAAGCGCCCATCCAGGCATCCCGTCGACTCGTTCGCCTATCGTCACCTCTTCAGCGATCCAACGTTTCACGAACGGCGCCGGCGAGATCGGCCTTGGTCAGGGGCTTCTCCAAGCAGATGTAGTTCTTGGAGAGAAGCTCCTCCGCTCGGACGCTACCGTAGGAGTAGCCCGACATGAATACCACTCTCAGCTCAGGCTGCATCTCCGTCAGTTTCTTCACGAGATCCGTTCCGGACGTCCCAGGCATGACCACGTCCGTCAGGACGAGATCAATCGCGTCGGGTCCCTTGCGGCGCATTGCGTCCTGGAGGGCATGCAACGCTTCCTCGGCGCCGTCGGCCTCCAGGACCGAGTACCCGAGATTGCGGAGAATGCGGGACATCAGGACCCTGACCATCTCCTCGTCTTCGACGACAAGGATCGTCTCGGTCCCGCGTGCAGGGTCCTCGGAGTCGCCGGCTTCGACGGGCTCCGTCTCTCCCCGCTTCTCATCGTCCACCGGAAAATATACGCGAAACGCCGATCCCGAGCCTAGCTCGCTGCTCGCCCAGATGCTGCCGCCACTCTGCTTCACAATCCCGTAGACAGTCGCGAGACCCAAACCGCTGCCCCCTCCCTGCCTCTTGGTCGTGAAGAAAGGCTCGAAGATATGCTGAAGGGTATCCTCGCCGATTCCCTGGCCAGTATCCGTGACTTTGAGCATCAGATGGGGCCCAGGCGACAAAGTGACATAGTCGCGAACGAAGTCCTCGCCGATCTCCACCTTCGTTGTCGAAAGCTCCAGCCTCCCTCCGTCGGGCATCGCGTCCTTGGCGTTCACCACCAGATTCAATACGACTTGCTCGAGTTGAGTCGGGTCGGCGTTGATCGTGCTCGATCCCGTATCCCACTTCGTGAAGACTTCGATGTCCTCTCCTACGACCCTCCGCACCATCTTCTCGAGATGCATGAGCGCCGCGTCGAATTTGACGAGCTGGGGCCGGAGTAGCTGTCTGCCGCTGAAGGCCAGGAGTTGTCGGACCAGACCGCCAGCGCGGCGCCCCGTAGTGGTGAGCTCGGCCAGCTCTTCTTGGTTTTCGTCTCCCAGGTGCAGGCGGTCGCCGATGATCTGAGCGCACAGGAGCATCACCGTCAGATGGTTGTTGAAGTCGTGAGCGATCCCCGCTGCCAGGCGTCCCACGGCTTCGTGCTTCTGTAAGAAGAACAACTGGCGCCGCAATCTTTGGCTCTCGAGTTCAGCCTCCTTCTCCTCGGAGATATCGCGGGCGAAGAAGCAAAGGACCTTTCGGTCCCGATAGATCACCAGGTTCGCGCTCACTACGACTGGGACGATGGTGTCATCGCTTCGCTTGAACGCCCGCTCGCCCAGAATGTCGTGATGCTCCTCCACGACTCGAAGCACGAAGGCGTCCAGCTCGGCTGGTGTCCCGAGATCGACATCGCATAGGTCGAGGTGCTCCAATTCGTGCGATGTGTATCCCAGCAGAGTCTGCAGCGCGGGGTTGCCCTCCAAGAGCCTCCGTGAAGTGACGTCAATCAGGAAGATGGCATTCGGGCTGCCACTGACGATCGCTCTGTGAAGCTCCTCCCGCTCCTGCAGCTTCTCTTCGCCGGATCGGTCCACGCCCGTATCTCCAGTTTTTCAAGAGTGCAGTTCAGATCCTAAACCCTTGCAAAGCCTAGGCCTCTCTACGCATACTCGATAGTCGTAGTACCGTCGTATCGTGGGGCAGGACGGGCTTCGATGAGGTGTGACCTGGGCCTAACAAAAACTACCTCATTCTTAGACTTTTTGCCCAAGTTATTGACCCGGAGCCTGAACGGGAGGCGTGTCTGATCTCGAACGGTCGGGATGGGAGTTGAACGGATGAAGAGACCCCTCGGCTGGGCCGACCTGGCCGGTCTCGACGTGAACGGCGCGAGCGTGCTCATCGTCGACGACGAGCCCGCTATCTGCCGGACGTTGGAGAAGCTGGTCAGCCGATATGGATTCAGCACGAAAACTGCCGCCTCGGCCGAGGCGGCCGACCAGTGGCTATCCACGATGCGGTTCGACGTGGTACTTCTCGATATCGAGCTGCCGAGAATGAACGGAGTAGAGTTCCTGACTTGGGCGCTTGCGCGAGACCCCGAGCTAGCGGTGATCATGCTGACGGGGTTGGACAACTCCGACCTCGCCCTGGAGTGCCTTTCGAAGGGGGCGAGGACCTATTTTGTGAAGCCGTTCGACCCGGCCTTCATTCGGCATGCCCTGCGAGACGCCGTCGCCATTCGTCAGCTCCTTCTGGAGCGAAACCAGCGCGCGGGGTCCCCGGAGAGGGCGTAGTGACCTAACCTGACCTTACCGGCTACCGCCGCCTCCACCCCGTGCTGACCTTTGCCGCGGGATAGCCGCGAGCCCGGGGGCCGCTTCACTTTCCCAGACTCTGGTGGGAATGGTGGGAGCTGTTCATGGGAAAAGCGCTGTTCGAGCGACCACCCCAGCTCGCGAGGCCTGCTAGTTGTCGTAGTAGAGGTAGAACTCGTGCGGATGCGGGCGCAGACGGAGCTCTTCTATCTCGTTCTCCGTCTTGTAGGAGATCCACTCCTCGACGAGGTCGTCGGTGAAGACGTTGCCCTTGGTCAGGAACGCATGGTCCTCACGGAGCGCTTCAAGCGCTTCCTCGAGTGAGCCCGGTGTGTGTTGCCACTCGGCGAGCTCGGCGGCCGTCATGTCGTAGATGTCCCGGTCGAGCGGATCACCCGGATCCAGCTTGTTCTCGATGCCGTCGAGCGCCGCCATGAGCAGGGCCGAGAACATCAAGTAGCCGTTGGCCGTCGGATCGGGGCACCGGAACTCGAACCGCTTTGCCTTCGGGTTCGGCGAGTACATCGGGATCCGGACCGCGGCCGAGCGGTTGCGCTGCGAATACGCCAAGTTCACCGGCGCCTCGAAGCCGGGCACGAGGCGCCGGTACGAGTTGCTCGTTGGCGCCGCGAACGCGAGCACAGCACCCGCGTGCTTGAGCACCCCCGCGATTGCGTGCATAGCGAGCTCGCTCATGCCCGCATAGCCGTCTCCAGCGAAGAGAGGGTTTCCGTCTTTCCAGAGCGACAGATGCGTGTGCATCCCGCTCCCGTTGTCGTTGAACACCGGCTTCGGCATGAACGTCACCGTCTTGCCCGCGTTCTTCGCCACATTGCGGATGATGTACTTGTACCACGCGAAGTGATCCGACATCTGTAGGAGCGGCGCAAACTCCATGTCGATCTCGGCCTGGCCCGCCGTGCCCACCTCGTGGTGGTGCGCCTCCACGACGATCCCGATGTCGTTCAGCGCGTATACCATCTCGCCTCGGAGATCGTGATAGGTGTCCGTCGGGCTCACCGGAAAGTAGCCACCCTTGTAGCCCGGCTTGTAACCCAGGTTCGGCTCCTCGAAGCGGGCCGTGTTCCACGCGCCCTCCACCGAGTCGATCTCGTAGAAGCCGTGATGCTCGTTCTGCTCGTAGCGCACCGTGTCGAATATGAAGAACTCCGGCTCCGGCCCGATATAACACGTGTCGGCGATCCCCGTCGACTTCAGGTGCGCCTCCGCTTTCCGCGCCACGTGCCTGGGGTCGCGCGTGTAGTCCTCCTTCGTGATGGGGTCCACAATGTTGGCGATCACGCTCACCGTGGGCCGCTGGAAGAACGGATCGAGCACCGCCGTCGACGCATCGGGCACGGCCAGCATGTCCGACTGGTGGATGTCCTGCCACCCCCGGATCGACGACCCGTCGAAGCCAACCCCGTCCTCGAACGTCCCCTCGTCCCACGTCTCGATCGGGAACGAGCAGTGCTGCCACGAGCCCAGCAAGTCCGTGAACTTCAGATCCACCATCTTCGCGTCGTGCTTCTTGGCGAACTCAAAAAACTCTTTCGGTGTCATGTTCGTGTTGGCTGTAGGTGATCGCGCTTGCTTTTTCCCGGTGCGGAGGATCTGCTCGCATGGAGCAGGCCTCCTACCGCCGGCGGCAGAGTACTGTGGGACCGTACGAGGAGCAAGGGGGGGCGCCCCGAGACTGCGGGGACCATACGCACTCCTTAGAGAGTAGGCCTTGGTGTTAGATTGCCGTCACTATGCCCACACCCTACAGATTGCCGAGTCCGTGAAAGAGAAGCTTACCGTTTTCGCCGCGGTTGCACCGTCGGTGCTCCTCCTCGATTTCATCACAAAGCGTTGGGCGTTGGCCGCCCTCGATGGAGGGAATCGGCTGGAGCTTTTGGGTGGGTTCGTGCCACTCACGCTCGCGTTCAACCGTGGCGCGGCGTTCGGCATCTCCGTCGGGGACGATTCGCGGTGGTTCTTCATACCGATCACGATCCTCGCGCTCGTGTTGCTGCTCGTGCTTCTGAGACAGGCGGAGCGGAAGGATTGGCTCCGTCTGGTTTCTATTACGATGGTCGTGTCCGGGGCGCTGGGGAATCTCTACGACCGAGTTCGCTGGAACCGGGGAGTAGTGGACTTCATCGGTCCGATCGACCTGGGGGTCATGGACTGGCCGATCTTCAATGTGGCGGACATGTCGATAACCTGCGGCGCGGTCCTCCTGGCGATTTCATTTTGGGGGGAGGAGCGGCGGGAACGTGCCGCAGAGGTGGTTCTGGAGGAGGGCGAGCCGACGGCTACCGGCTAATTCGCCCACGACTCCCCAATACTGCCGGTCAGGCGGTTGCCGGGCAGGGGGAGCGCTGACAATTTTCCCGGTGCATCGTAGGCGCCCAAGCCTGCTCGAGGTCAGACACCGCCGGAGTATTCATGACGGATTTCCTGAACAGCCAGTTCCTGGACAATACAGCCCAGGATTGGCTCATCGCGGCGGTAGTGGTCGTGGTGATGATCGTGCTGGTCCGGGCCGTGATGGCAATCGGCCTCAGGCGGTTGAGAGCCATCGCGGCGAAAACGGAGACCGACGTCGACGATCTGGTCGCCGAGCTCCTGGAAAAGACCAAGTTCCTCTTCGTGGCGCTCGTGGCGCTCTACGCGGGGGCGCTCAGCCTCAACTTGCCTCCCGAGATCGACGACCTTCTGTCGACGATCTTGGTGCTCGGTTTTCTGATTCAGGGCGCGTTTTGGGCCAACGGGATGGTCAACTACATGCTCGGAAGTTGGGCGCGGCGGAAGTTCGAGGCCGACCCCACCATCTCTACGGCGCTCGGCTCGGTCGGCTTCCTCATTCGGTTCGCCGTCTGGGCCACATTCGTCATGCTGGCCCTCGACAACCTGGGTATCGATATAGGGCCTTTGGTCGCCTCCCTGGGGATTGGCGGTGTGGCTTTGGCGCTGGCACTTCAGGGTGTGCTCGGGGACCTCTTCGCCTCCTTTACCATCATCTTCGACAAGCCGTTTGCGGTCGGAGATTATATCCAGGTGGGGGACCTGGCGGGGACGGTACAGCACGTCGGCCTCAAGAGTACGCGAATCCGGGCTGCAACCGGAGAACAGCTGGTATTCTCCAATGCTGATCTTCTCGGCAGTCGGATTCGGAATTTCCAGAGCCGGCAGGAGCGCCGGTGCGCGTTTACGCTCGGCGTGACCTACGACACGTCTTCGGAGAAGCTGGAGCGAATCCCTGACTTGATCCGGGGGATCATCGAGTCACGGGAGAATACCCGTTTCGACCGGTCCTTTTTCATGGCCTTCGGTGACTCGGCGCTCAACTTCGAGACGGTGTATTACATACTGGTGCCGGACTTTCAGACCTACGGCGAGACCCACCACGCGATCAACCTCGAGATTTTCAGAAGGTTTGCCGAGGAGGGGATCGAATTCGCGTACCCGACCCAGACGGTTCACCTCGAGGGGGTAAATCCGGGAGCCCCAGGAGCGAGCTGACCGTCTCAGTTCACTCCGGGCCGATCTCACCCGACGTCGGTTCGTCACGAACCAGAACCACGTACTCGACGCGTCTGCCCCGCATTTGGGTAATGCGGAGACGTGTCTTTTCGAGTTGCACGACGTCGCCGACCCGCCCGATCCGGTTCAACACCCCGAAGACGTAGCCGCCAAGGGTGTCATGCGGCTCCTCGGAGACCGAGAGGTCCAATCGGTCGTTCACCTCCCGCACGGCGACGCCTCCCCAGATTCGCACCGTCCCGTCGTCCAGATCCTCGAAGCTCAGGGGCTCATCCTCCTCGTGCTCGTCCTGGATCTCTCCGACGATCTCCTCGATGAGGTCCTCGAGGGTAACGAGCCCGGCCGTGCCTCCGAACTCGTCTATGACGATCACCATCTTCGTCCTTTGGACGCGCATTTCAGGGATCAGATCTTCCACCAACTTGGTCGTCGGCAGGAATTGTACGGGCCGCACGATTTCGGTGATTCTCGTGACGCCGTCCCGGTGCGCGCTCCATAGGTCGCGGGCGAGCAGCAAACCCTCGATCTTGTCGATCGACTCGGCGTAAACCGGGAGGCGTAGATGCCCTTCCTCCAGCATGATTTCGATCGCTTCTTCCACGGTCGCGTCCCGGGGGATCGCTACCATATCGGTCCGGGGTGTCATGACCTCCCCCACGGTGACCTCACCCAGGCGGATCACGTTCGTCACGACCTGCCACTCGTCTTCGTCGATGGTGCCTTCGCTGTACCCGATCTGGGCGAGCACTTCGAGTTCGGCTCGGCTGACGGTGGAGCCCCCTTCGCGGCGTATGAGCTGGCTGAAAATGTTGAGTGGGATCAGGATGGGCTTCATTACGATCACCATCCACCACAACACATGGGCGGATGGCTTGGCTAACCGTTGCCAATATGTGGCGCCGATCGTCTTGGGGATGATCTCCGAAAAAAGCAGGATGATGAGCGTGAGGACGCCTGTGAATACGCCGATCCACGCTTGGCCGAACACTACGCCGGCCCTCGCTCCTCCGAGCGCCGCCCCCGCGGTATGGGCGATGGTGTTGAGCGTGAGGATCGCAGCGATCGGCTCGTCGATCTTCTGCTTCATTGCGTGGAGATAATCGCCGGCCTTCGCTCCTTGGTCCCTCAACACCTCGACGTACGAGTGAGTGACGGACAGCAGGACGGCCTCCAGAATGGAGCAAAGGGAGGAGATGGAGAGAGAGATCCCGAGAATCCAGAGCAGCATCACCATATGCTGTGAGTATCGGAGTGTTGGCACCCTAAAAACAAGGGGTGGGCTCCGACGACGTCATGTGTTTGATTCGTGGGAATTCAAATCGCCTGAGGTGAGGGGTCTTCGAGGGAGCCCTCACACCGGATACGATGGCCGAGGACCGCCGCGGACGACATGAGTACCGATCATCCCACCGAAGAATGGACCCACCACACGGACCGGAGTGGCCGCAGAAGGGCTCGACGTTCACGATTTCCCTTACACCACCTCCCGGCTCACCCCCATCCCGAGAAACAGCAACTTCCCGCTGACGCTGCCCTCGGCCAGCCCATATTGCTCCCGCACGACGTCGCAGTACGCCACGATCTGGGGGCGATAGTGTGCGGTGCGGGCGACGAGCGCCTCATCGTCTCCCGCTTCGATGGCATCCGTCTTGAAGTCTAGGATTTCTGCCTGCGCGACTCGCCCATCCCGCTGGACCAGGACCAGCCGGTCAATGACCCCCTCCTGGATCTCGTCTCCCACGCGGCGGACGAAGGGAAGCTCGTTATCGACGTGTATCGACGTGAACAGGTCGGATGGAAACCCGCCCCTGCTCAAGGCGCTCTGAACGGGCTCCGCCTCCATCCAGCCTCGGAACTCCGCGATGAGGCCGGTTATTTGGTCGTAAGGCATGCCGGGAGCCGTCTCCCGAGCGATGGACCTGAGCGCGTCGTCGTCTCCGATTCCGTCCTCGATCCACTCGATTCCCTTGCACCAGGCATGCACTACCTCCCCGCGCTGCCGGGCGGGAGCCGTATCGAGGCGCAGGGCAGACGACAGATCCACGCGGTTGTCGCCCTCGAGGCTCGACGGGCTCCGGCGGGCCAGGTTGCGGCCGGGTCCAGCCGTGGACGATCGAAGGAGCGCTGCGCCCGGCTCGGCTCGCTCCGGGCGTGCATGCGCCTGTTCTTTCATATGCGACCCCTCTTTGGCCCGCCCCTCCGCTCCGTTCGTGTCTGCCACCAGCCCCTGGAACCACCGAGGATCTCCCCTCTCCAGAAGCCCCCCGGCATCGCTGGCCTTCGCGTCTTCCAATCTCAGCGCTGCCCGAATCAACCCGGCACTGTGCCGCGCGCTACCGCCGTCCGGAGGCAGGACGAGATGCAGCGCATGTTTTGCCCGTGTAATGGCCACGTATAGGACGCTGAGCCCGTCTCGCAGTTCGGCAGCGCGCAGCTCCATGTCCGCGACCTCGACGTTGGGGAAGAACGCCCGATACTCGCTCGACATGGCCGGGTACACCTCCGTCACGTGGCCGGTGTTGGGGTCACGCTGGGGGATGAGGACCTCTCCTCCCTCGGGCGCCAGGGAGGCGTATAGCTCGGGGAGGACGACCGCATCGAACTCCAGCCCCTTGGACCGGTGGATGGTCATCACCTGCACCAGAGCCGAGGAAGGATCCTCCACCGCCTCGCCGGCTACGTACCGCGTGAAGTCGGTCGGTCGGAGGGTCGCACGATCATCCCATCGGTGGCCCAGCTCCACGAGTTGAAGGAGGCGCTGCACCTCCACCGCGTCGCACCGGGGCGCCAGTTCGTGAACCCACCTACCCAGGGTTGGGCCGTAGCCCTCCGCAAGGAGTTGGATCCGGATACGGGACGCGACCGCCCGGGCCGCACCAGCGTCCTCCCTGTCCCGGAGCCCAACGACCTCACCCAGCGGCGTGCGGGCCACGTGATAGAGCGCCGAGCGATCGCTCGGGTGATCGGCCAGGCGGAGAAGGGAGAGCATTGCATTGGCAGGCGGTGTATCGGTCAGGTACGCGCCGCCCTCGCCACTGGCGCGAACGCCGCGGGCACGAAGTTCGTCCATGAGGTAGCCAACGACCTTATTTCTGCAGGCCAGAACACCGATGCTTCGGCCCGGCATCTGCCCGTGCAGTCCCTGTACGATCTCCGCTGCCCGGCGGAGGAGGTTGGGCTGGATCGCGCTCCTTCCGACGTCGCCCGGAGCGAGATGG
The DNA here is from genome assembly GCA_965248195.1 of Longimicrobiales bacterium. Classification (GTDB taxonomy): domain Bacteria; phylum Gemmatimonadota; class Gemmatimonadetes; order Longimicrobiales; family Gaopeijiaceae; genus UBA822. Next base: position 1,551,445 of record CBDFIQ010000002.1, read on the forward strand.
ACGCACACGTGGCCCGGGAGATCGCGGGCGGCGGTCAGCTCCGTGAAGTCCTCCATCCAGGCCGATGCAACCCCCGGGCCCACATCGATGCTCTCTACGACGGGGTTGGCCGGGAGATCCCGAAAGACGTCGGCCACGAGGTCGAGGATTACAGGGCTCGATCGCCACGACGTGTCCATCGTGTCCTCAACCAATCCGTGGGCCTCGCCGACCCGGCGTGCGAGCTCGGGGCGCGCACCCCGCCACCCGTAGATGGACTGCTTGGGATCCGCCACGATGACCCCGGCGCGCTCCTCGAGATGCCCGGACAGCAGCTCGTGGGCGAGCGGCTCCAGGGCCCGCCACTGCTCCAAGGAGGTGTCCTGGAACTCGTCGAGCAGCAGGTGCCGTACCTGCTGGTCCAGGCGATAGCTCAGGTCCTCACGGCTGCCCGTGGGATCAGGCCCGCCCAACAGATACGTAATATCATCAAACCTGTATGCCCCAGCGCGGCGCTGGGTACCGGCGAACGCGGTGTCCAGGAGGTCGGCCAAGCGGCCTAGCGCCTCAGTCTCGCGGCGAAGCCTCGGGGCGAGGTCTATGCGCGCCAGCCTTTGCGCCTCGAGAAAGACATCGTCGAACTCCGAAGGAACGGGTTTGCTGCTGAACGAGTCCTGGCCCACGAGGACCTTGGCACCGATGCCCGTCCTGAAAGCCGCGTCCCAGTCGAGAACCGAAATTGCGTCGGCAGCATTGTCCCGAGCACCGACCCACACCTTCATGGGACTTCCGCTCTGGGTGGAGGGGACCGCGAGCCCGCGTAGGTCGGCGGCGAGTGCCTGCGCCTTCTCCCGGAGTAACTCCGGGGGGAGTTGCTCGGTGACGCCGAATCCCGGGCTCCAGGGATGCACAGCGCTCGGGTCCAACTGCCGCCGGACACCGAGCAGAACGTCCACCTTTTGGAGGAGCGTGGCGTGGACCATCCGGTCGGCATCGCCTCGGTTGAGCATGCGTAGCAGCTCCACCATCTCCGCCTTGTCTGCCTCCACCAAGGCGGCCTGCACGGCTTCGGTACGTAGCCGATCTTGGGTCGGCTCGTCGGCGATGGTCCATCTCGGCGCCAGCCCCAGTTCCTGGAAGAAGCTCCGGGCCACCCGCACGAAGAACGCATCCAGGGTGCCCACGTTCATCTCATGCAGATCGGTTAGCAGTCGGCCCAGCAGCCGGCGGCACTCCTCCGGTTGCGTGAGACTCGGGTGGGCCTCCCGCCCGAGTTCACGGGCCTTCCCAGGGTCAGATGCGCCCTCCGCGAGTCGCACGAGCACTCGCTCCAGGATCTCACCTGCCGCCTTGCGGGTGAAGGTGGAAGCGAGCATCGCACCGGGTGGTGCACCTGCCGCGAACAGGCCGAGGATACGGCTGGAGAGGCGGTAGGTCTTTCCTGATCCCGCCGAGGCGAGCACCAGCTCCCGAGGGAAGGGCGATGAACCGGGGGTCCCGCTCATCGTTCGCCCGCGCCGTCGGCGTAGTTGGAGGCCGTGTCCTCCTGGTCGCCGGTGGATTGCCATCCCACGGTGAGAAGGGGGTCGAGGGCGTCTTGCCCCGACCCGGTAGCCCTCGTTACGTGAGGATCGAATTCGAACCTGGCCCGCCGGAGGCGCCGCACCGCCTCACGAGCGGCGTCCTCCGCGGAGGCGAAGTCCTCCGCGGTCCAGTCGGCGATCATGAACTCGGTGTCGTCCACGTTCTGGGGCAGAGAAACGAATCCAAAGTGGATACGGCTTCGCCCAGCACCCTCGAGGTCGGTATCGATCACCGGCTGCCCCTCGCCGTCCAGGATCCCCGACAGGAGCCGTCGGTACAGGGGTAACTGGAGATCGATCCATTGGCGGTCTTCGCCCCGGCCCCTCCGATGAGTCTTCTCGGGGGGATCTACGAATTGCCCGGTCTTGTAGTCGAGCACGGCCCACTCACCCGTGGAGGGGTTATGGTCGATGCGATCGATGCGACCACGAAGCAGGATGGGCGTGCCGTCGACATCGAAGGGAACACCCTCTCCCTCTCCGGTACACTCCACCGCCACGATCTCCCATCCCTGCGCCGCCCATCGTGCCTGCTTCTCGGCGAAGGCCCGAAGTCGGATCTTGAGTTGCTCGGCCTGCAGGTGGACTGCGGGCATCGCATCCGGCCCGAAGCGGGTCGAGAGTTCGTCCCTCAGAAGATCCGTGAGGGAGCGGGCCACATCGGCCTCGCTGGCAACGTCGACTCCCGGTGTCGGCTCCAGTGCCAGCAAACCGAAGCGGTGCAAGACTTCGTGCGTCAGGTTCCCGAATCCCAACGGGTCGAGCTCACGGGCGGAATCATCCAGGCGATTGAGCCGGTACACCTTCTCCAGCACGAATCGGTAAGGGTCTTTCAAGAGACCCCTGAACGCGGTGACTGCCAAACCTGTCGGCACCTCGTCACCTCCCAGTTCGATCACCGGCTCGGGTGGAACGGTGAACTGTCTCTCGGCGCCCGGCTCGAGGCCGAGAGAGGCCAGACTAGTGCCCCCAGGGCTTACTCCTTGTCTTTTCAAGAATCGAAGGACGCGGGCCGGCATCTGCTCTTCCGGAATCCGGAACATGAGCCGGCTGGGGCGGAGGGGGTCCCCCTGGGATGTGCGGCGTCCGGCGATGAGGTGTACGGACTCCTTCGAGTGCAGCACCGTCGTGAGTCGGTATGCATCCCGCGCCAGCCTGCTCCGGTTGTCGGAGAGGCCGAGGCGGGTTCGAAGTGCGTCCGGCAGGAACGGGTGCCCACTTACGGACTCGGGCAAGAGACCCTCGTTGAACCCGGTGAGCACGACGATCGGCGCGTCATCAAGCGGGAGCTCGAGCCAATCCAGCAGTTCCACCGCATCCCGACCCGGGTCCGGCGGGAGCGCCTCTTCCCGAAGCTCGAGGAGCAATGTCCGAATAGCCTCACTACCCGAGCACTTCTCGTCCAGCATCGACGGCATGTCAGCGAGGGAAGTCGCCACTACCTGGATTCGGCCCAGTGTATCCAGCAGACGCCGGTGGGCTGGGCGGCTCCGGTCCAACTCCAACCCACCGTAGGCGGCCTGGAGGACGTCCATGACCACGGTCATCCACTGCGACAACGGCTTTTGGCCACCGAAGGAGTTGAGTGGCCCCTCCCGCTCCAGGGCTCGGACCACCGGAGGAAAAAGGGCCGCTCTTCCTCGTCCCCGCGGCATCTCACCCCGAAACCTGAAGGGGAGGTGGTGGGCGAAATATTCGTCCGCCATCTCGATGGCCTCGAGCCCAGCGGCGGCGGCGGCCGTGGGTCCGGTCAAGGGGCCCGCATCGGGATGCCGTAGTAGGGCAGCCAGAGCCTCGAACGTGCGGTCGCTAAGGTGGTCGGCGACGGCCTGGAGGAGGCGAAGAGGGCCCGTGCGCGCCAGAGGCGTGCCCGCGGCGTAGCGGGCAGATACGTCACGGGCCTCCAGGCGTTGCTCCAGATATGGCACCACCTCCGATTCGGGATGGACGGCGAGCACGACCTCTTCGGCCGCATACACCCCTCCGAGGCTTACCAAGACGTCGATGACGGCCTCCGCCTGATCGACCGGTCGCTCCACCACCTCCAGAATCTGGTCGGTCACCGGGACCCGTGCGGTCTCCCAGTAGGCCGTGGATGGCAAGCCGAACGGGTCGTAGGCGGTGGTGGCGTCGGTTCCGTCGCTGAGCTCCGCTGGTGCGTGGATGAGAGTGTGTACGGTGGCTCCGCTCGCCTCCACGAGCCGCCGAGTCACTGTCGGCAGATCGACAATGGAGACCAGCCAGAGATCGCCCATGAAGGGTGTGACATCATGCTCGAGCGCTTGAATGCGGGTCTCGAAGCGGTCCGCCACTCCAGCCCGCTCCAGAAGCTGCAGGTACTGTCGCTGCACCCGGCCCAGCACCTCCCAGCGCGCCCCGTCGTCGAAGAGGAGGCCCGAACGGCAGATCTTAACGACGTCCGCGAACCGGTGACCCTCCCGTGCGAGATTCTGGTGCAGCCCGGCCAGCAAACCGGCGAGCTCGTCCCATTCGGTGGGGCTGTCGCTCTCAGGGAGATGGGGAAAGACCGTCTCGACCGCCTCCCGGTCCACGCTTCGAAGTGCCCGAGACCAGGCGCGGCGCGAGGTCACATCGTCTGCCGGAGGCTTGGGGCTGGAATGGAGCAGCTCAGGGAGGTTGCCCACCGTCGCGGCTCGAGGCGGAATCAGCGTTGCACTCCGGGCCTCGGCCTGGTCCAAAAGAAGCTCGATGACGCGACGGCGCGCACGCCGGCCGGGAAGCACGATGGTGGCGGGCCGGAGGTCGGCCACGGGCCCCTCGATGTAGTGCTCGATGAGGTGGGCCGCGGCTGTGGGCAGCGCGGGTTTGTCCCATCCGAGGAACACACGTTCAACGGTGTGTGCCAAGGTCCGTATCTGTCGTTGGAGTCAGCGTTTCAGGTTCCAATATCAGGCAACACAGGTGAATCGCCCCGGGTTCATCGGAGACTGTTTGACTTGAGTGTCAGAGGCTCACCTGGAGCGTCCTGACGCGAATAATACAACTCTTCGTACTCGGCCGGCGGGATATGGCCGTGGGGCTCGAAGAGGCGATGGTGATTGAACCACCAGACCCATTCGAGGGTGGCGAGCTCGATGTCTTCGAGGGTGCGCCACGGACCGCGTGGACGAATGAGCTCGGTCTTGTAGAGTCCGATGATCGTCTCGGCCAGGGCGTTGTCATACGAATCCCCCCGGCTGCCTACGGACGGCTCGATGCCTGCCAACGCCAGGCGCTCGGTGTAGCGGATAGACAGGTACTGCCCCCTGCGGTCGCTGTGATGCACCAGGCGCTTGTCTGCGTCGTCCTCGCGTTCACAGATCGCCTGCTCGAGAGCGTCGAGCGCTAAGTCACTGCGTAATGAGTTCGAGACCCGCCATCCGACGATGCGACGGCTGAACGCATCGATCACGAACGCCACGAAGACAAACGCATGGCCCGTCCGCACGTACGTGAGGTCCGAGACCCACAGCTCGTTGGGACGTGCCGCGCTGAAGTCTCGGTTCACGAGGTCCAGCGGGCGCTCGTCGCCCTCCGCCGTGTGCGTTGTCACCTTGAAGCGCCGCCCTCGCGTAACCCCACAAAGCTCCAGTTCCTTCATGAGCCGAGCCACCGTGCATCGAGCCACGGTGATGCCTTCCCGGTTCAGCTGCTTCCACACCTTCTTCGCCCCGTAGACCTGGAAGTTCTGCATCCACACTCGACGGATCTCCGGCTTCAGCATCTCGTCGCGCTGAGCCCGGACCGATCGTAGCGTCGGATCTGCCTGCATCGCCTTGTGCGTGTAGTAGGTCGACGGAGCGATCGGCAGTACCTCGCAGATCGGCTCGACTCCGTACGTGGGCCGGTAATCGTCGATGAAGGCCACCATCACCGAACTCGGCGGTCGAGCTCCGCCTGTGCGAAATACGCCGATGCCTTACGCAGAATCTCGTTCGCCCGCTTCAGCTCACGATTCTCACGCTCCAGCACCTTCAGTCGCTCACGCTCTTCTGTCTTGAGACCGGGCCGTTGCCCCGTGTCTCGCTCCGCTCGTCGAACCCATTTACGTAGCGTCTCCGCCGTGCACCCGATCTTCTCCGAGATCGAGCAGATCGCCGCCCACTGTGAGCTGTACTCAGGCTCGTGCTCGAAAACCATCCGAACGGCTCGCTCCCGTACCTCTGGGGAGTACTGTCCTTTCCTTTTCATGACTCCATCCTCTCAACTGATGGAGTCTCCGGCAAACCCGGGGTGATTCACAGGTTCCGATGGGAGGCAACATAGGTGATGAGAGTGGGCGGGGTAGGAGGTTGGGTGGGGCGGGTGGGAGATGTGGTTGACGGGAGGTCGGACCGGAATGAAGATAAGCCTCGTGCGGCCTCCCGCTCATGAGCCTGTTCGTACGCCATCGCGGCGCAGTACCCCTGATAAAGCACCACTGATAGAGTACCACTGATGCAGATGGCGGATACGGCTCAGGCATACTAACCAGGGATGATTCTCATGCGTTTTCGTTTGATCGGTGCTTTCGTGTTAGGCCTGTTCGTCGCTTCAGCTCCGAGCGTCGGGGCGTCCGCTCAGCAGCGGGTGACCACCCCCGAGCAGCAGTTCGGGCACGAGATCGGTGCCGATTACGAGCTCGTCAACTACACGGAGCTGTACGCGTACTTCCAGAAGCTTGCCGGAGAGTCCGACCGGATGACGGTAGAGGACATCGGGCTCACGGAGGAGGAGCGTCCACAGGTCATGGCCGTGATCACTTCGCCGGCCAACCGCGCCGACCTGGATCGCTATCGGGAGATCTCCCGCCGATTGGCCAAGGCGGACGGCGTGTCGGAGGACGAGGCCCGTCGGTTGGCGCAAGAAGGCAAGGCCGTCATCTGGATCGACGGAGGGTTACATGCGACCGAAGTCCTAGGCGCCCAGCAACTCATCGAGCTCGTATACCGTATGGTCAGCCGCTCGGACCCAGAGACCCTGCGCATCCTGGACGAGGTGATCCTGTTGGCGGTTCAGGTCAACCCGGACGGCATGGAGCTGGTTTCCGATTGGTACACGCGTGAGCCCGACCCGCTCCAAAGGAGTACGCAGGACGTGCCCGTTCTTTACAACAAGTATGCGGGGCATGACAACAACCGCGATTTCTACATGTCCGCGCTCGCGGAAACCACCAACATCAACCGGGTGCTGTTTCGGGAGTGGTTTCCTCAAATTGTCTACAATCATCACCAGACCGGTCCATCGGGCACCGTGATGTTCGCGCCTCCCTTCAGGGATCCGCCCAACCACAACCTCGATCCCCTCATCCTTACCGGGCTGGACGCGGTCGGAGCCGCGATGCACGGGCGCTTCGTGTCGGAGGGAAAGGGGGGTACGACCATGCGCTCCGGAGCGTCGTACTCCACCTGGTGGAACGGTGGCCTGCGAACGACGCCCTACTTCAAGAACATGATCGGGTTGCTGACCGAGGCGATCGGCAATCCGACTCCGATCACAATTCCGTTTCGGCCGGCGCGGCAGTTACCTCGGGGTGATCTCCCGTTGCCGGTGGAGCCGGGAGAGTGGCACTTCAGGCAATCCATCGAATACTCCCAGACGGCGAATTGGGCAGTTCTGGATTACGCCGCGCGAAACCGGGATCACCTGCTGTTCAACATCTGGCGGATGGGGATGAACTCGATCGACCGGGGGAGCACGGCTACGTGGACCGTCCTACCGTTCGAGACCGAAGACGCCGCAGCGGCGCTCGGTGCCAGGACGGCCGGCACGGCGGACGATTATCGACGACTCCTGCAGGCTCCGGAGAACCGGGACCCGCGTGGATTCATCATCCCGTCGGATCAGGCCGACTTCTCGACGGCGACGAAATTCGTCAACACGCTCTTGAAGAACGGCGTCGACGTGTATCGGGCGACGAGGGGGTTCACGGTGGGCAACGTGAGCTATCCGGACGGATCGTACGTCGTGAAGACCGATCAGGCGTTTCGTCCCCACGTCATGGACATGTTCGAGCCGCAACAGCATCCGAACGACTTCGAGTATCCCGGGGGACCGCCAATTGCGCCCTACGACAATGCGGGGTGGACTCTTGCCTTTCAGATGGGGGTGGAGTTCGACCGGATGCTGGATGGCTTCCAGGGCCCCTTCGAGTTGGTCGAAGGGCTGGCCGGGATTCCTGGCGGGTCCGTGACAGGGACCGGCGCAGACGGGTACGTGTTCGATCATCGTGACAACAACGCGTTCCTCGCGGTGAACCGGCTCCTGGCGGACGGAGGGCAGGTGGCCTGGCTGTTGGATTCCCCTGCCGGGGTGGATCTGCCCGAGGGGGCGTTCTACGTCGCTTCCAACCAAGTGGACCGGTCCAGGATAGAGGCACTTGCCGAGGAAACGGGCGTGGATTTCCGTGCGGCCGCGGCTCCGTTGGGAGAGGCGCTTCGTCTCCGACGGCCAAGGATCGCGCTTTGGGACCGGTATGGAGGGTCGATGCCATCCGGATGGACTCGAAAAATCCTGGAGGACTTCGAATTCGACTTCGAGGTGGTCTACCCTGAAGAGATCGCCGAGGGCGACCTTCGAGGTCGCTTCGACGTGTTGATCCTCGAGGATGGTGCGGTGCCTCCGCCCACGGAAGGTGAACGTTCCGGTTCCTCCCTCGACCCGAGCCGGGTGCCCGGAGAATACCGTGACCGGATCGGTGCCATCACCGCTGTGCGGGGCGTGCCGGAGATCCTCGATTTCGCCCGAGACGGAGGGACAGTGATCGCGGTGGGGAGTTCCTCCTGGCTGGGGCAATACGCCGGACTTCCCCTGAGTGACCATCTCGTGGAGAATGGGCAGTCGCTCAGCGAAGATGAATATTTCACACCTGGCTCCGTCCACTCTCTCAAAATCGAGCACGACAGTCCGCTGACCCACGGATTGGACGATCGCCTCGACGTCCTGATCAGTCACAGCCCGCTCTTCGATCTGGACCCCGGAGCGGAGGCGGCCGGGGTAAAGCGGCTCGGCTGGTTCGATACCGACCGACCGCTTCGGAGCGGTTGGGCGTGGGGCCAGGAACGTATGCAGGGCGGGACGGCTTTGATCGAGGCGCAGCTGGGCGACGGAAAGCTCTTCCTCTTTACGCCCAGGATCACATTCCGATCGCAGTCGCACGCCGCCTTTCCCCTTCTTTTCAACGGCATTTTCTACGGTTCAGCCGCCGATGAGCCGATCTTCTGACCGGAGCACCCAACCTCGATGGAAACTTTCGCTCCGCTTCCCTTTCTCGGCGGAACCTGTTGGAGGACGGGTCGCTATTAAAGGGAGGCGTTCGAGGAATTCGCGAGCCAACGAGAGTGCACAGGCACTTCGGGACCCTTACGCGAGATTCAACGATTAGGGTTGTAGGAAGCGTACGGAACGAGCCCGTGGCACCGTTGGGAGGAGTTCGGTTGGATAAGATCTTTCTGGTAAGAGTCGCCGGTCGAAGAGGAGTTGCACTTTCCTTCGCGGCCCTGTGCTTCCTGGCGGGGCCTACCGCGGCCCAGATCGACGGCCTGGTCACGAGAGCGGGGGGACTGCCCCTCGAAGGTGTCTCGGTCGAGGCCTGGAGCGACGACCTGAGGGTCGGGGCCACATTGACCGACGCCTTGGGCGTGTTCTCCTTTTCCGATGCCATCGCCCTAAATACCGTCATGCTCCGTGCGGGTGCCCTCGGCTTCGAAGTGGCGGAGGTGACGGTTCAGAGTGGAGTGAACAGCTATGCCATCGAGTTGACGGAGGCTCCTCTGGCGGTCGAGGGGCTGGTCGTGACAATGGAGGAGGCCACCTGTGAGGACGGCAGGGAGGACGCACGGGGAAGGGAGCTCTGGCAGCAAGCCCGATTCCGCTATGACGGGCTGATGGATACGCTCGGCGTCGCGACCTACCTGGCCGAGGCAGACACCGTCGTCCCCCTTTCCGAGCTCGGAGCGCTGAAACTTCCTGCACTCAACCTGAGCCAGAGGGGATCTTCGTCGTTGCTGCGCTTCAATTGGACACGGCGCATCGATAGGGACGGATACGCGTTCGCGATCCGGCGAATGGACGGGGCGGCGCCCTACGACTCGTGGGTATATCCCCCCCTCGAGGCCGACTTTGCCCCCCACTTCGTGGATGACGTCTTCGGTGAGCGCCATCGCTTCGTCATCGACGACGAGGGACCGGACGGCTGGCTGCTGGCGTACTGTCCCAAGGACACCGGCAAGCCTTCCATCAAGGGGACGATCACACTCGCGCGAGATACGACCTTCGCCTCCGTCGATTGGCTCTTCCAGACCCCGGAGCCCATAGAACACGCCGGAGGGCGCGCCTTCTTTACGCCCATCCTGTCCCGCTCGGTGCTGAGCCATTTCCTTCCCGCCGAGGCGGTCATTTGGCGCGCCATCCCTGCGGGCGACTATCTACAGAGCTACCAACGGTACGAGGACTGGAGGGTCGCCCCCGGCGATTCCGTGCCCCAACTGCCCCTTCGACGAGAGGGCGTCGGAGGGGGCGTCAGTCGCTGAGCGTCCGCCCGAGGTAGCTTTTCAGTCGTTGCCAGGCGTCGAACCCGGGCTCGGTCCGAAGCTCCGGATCTCCGTCGATACGAAGCCAGAATCCGTGGTTTACTTCGTCGTAAACGTGAACATCGTTCTCGACTCCGGCGGCCCGGAGCGCTGAAACGAACTCGTTCACCGTCTCGGGCGGAATTCCGTTGTCCATCTCAGCGAAGCTGCCGTAGACCTCGTGGTCGATGGACGCCAGGACCGCCGGGTCGGTGACGAGATTTCCGTAAAAAATAGCGGTCGCGTCATGATGCTCGCCGCCGAGTGCGTAGCTGAGCGCAACGCCACCCCCAAAGCACCACCCCATGGTGCCGACCCGCCCGGTCACGTCGTCCCGTTCCCGCAGGAATCGTGCGGCGGCATCGAGATTGGCGATCATCGTTTCGGAGTCGGCCCGGATCTCCGCCGTCAATGCCCGGTTTTGGTCGGGACTCGACCCGACGCGTCCAGAGTAGAGATCTGCGGCCAGGGTGACGTAACCCTCGGCAGCCATCGCGTCGGCAACCTCACGGACTCGATCCACCAGACCATTCCATTCGTGAATCAGGATCAAGGCCGGAAAAGGGCCCGCACCCTCGGGGACCGCCAGGTAACCCATCGCGGCATCGTCGCCGTCGAAATAGGACACGGGCTGGCCGCCCAGCGGGCCGGCCATTCCGAGAACCGCCGCCGGCAGGGCGCCCTCGGTGGGAGAGGACTGTGCCGGGGGGGCCTCCCCGGTGCAGGAGGCCCCGGCGACGAGAATCGCCAGGGCGAACGCCCGCGGGCTTCGCCCTGCGAGGTTGGTGAGCGGCCTCGCTACGCCCGACCGTACAGGACGGCCTGAAGGCTGTGTCCGGTCCAAGTTCCCGATGGCTAGCATGGGTCTTCCCCTTCCCGTAATGGGGGTCCGCGAGCGCCGCGCCCATCTGGGCGCGGATAGGGTGACGAGCATAACTGGCGAGAGGCCTGATCGCGAGCGACCCGAGACTGGCAAAACCGAAACGGACAAGCCGAAACTCCTTGATTTTCAACGAAAAAAAGTCGAAGCTTTGGCGCCTCATTTTTCGCAGATATCGCCTCTTTCTTGACCAATGGAGCACGTGAGCCGCCAATCCTCATCCGTCTTGGGCCCCTTCGGGTTCGCGAACCGAGTTTTCGCCGTCACCGGGCGCTGGTTCAGCCTGGTTGCCGAGCACGCTGGGCAAATCGGTCTTTTGGTGTGGCACATGGCGGTCGCCTGCGTGCGTCTTCGAGTGCCCCGGCGCGACATCCTGCGGCAGTTCTACATCATCGGCATCCAGAGCATCATGATTGTCTTGATCGCGGCTGGGCTCATCGGCGTCGTGACGAGCCAGCAGGGTGGTTACCAGATGCAGAGTCAGATCCCGCTCTACGTCATGGGATCCGTCGTGGTCGAGAGCGTCATTCTGGAGATGGGGCCGGTCCTCACAGCCATTGTGATGATCGGCAGGGTCGGCGCCCGGATCACGGCCGAGCTTGGTACGATGAAGGTTTCCGAGCAGATCGACGCCCTGCGTTCGGTGGGTCGAGACCCGGTCGAGATTCTCGCGGCCCCTCGGGTGTTGGCGATGATCATTTCAATGCCACTGCTCGTGTCCCTCGCCAACCTCGTCGGCATCACCACGGGGATGATCTCCGCTCGGTATACGCTTGGGCTCGGCTCTGAAACGTTCTTCTATGGCGCACGTTTGTTCTGGCATTCCTACGACATGTTCTACTCGCTCATGAAAGCTCTGGTCTTCGGCGCGGCGATTCCTGTAATCGCCGTTCACATGGGCCTCCGAACCACCGGCGGTGCCGAAGGGGTCGGTAGAACGACGACGCACGCGGTGGTATTCATGACGCTGACGATTCTCGTCCTCGACGCCTTGTTCCCCCCTCTTTTCCTTAACTAGGCCGGCCCATGTCTGTTGCCGGAAACGGGTCAGGGGGGGTTATCGAGTATCGGAACGTATTCAAGGCGTTCGATCTTCCGGTCCTCTCGGGTGTGACGCTATCCGTGGAGCAGGGCGAGATGTTCGCTCTGTTCGGTCCTTCTGGAACGGGTAAGAGCGTGCTCCTCAAGACGACCATCGCCCTCATCACACCCGATCGGGGAGACGTGACCGTGGGGGGGGAGTCGGTCTATTTCGGGGGCAGGGACACGCTCGGGCGAATCCGGCGCAAGGTCGGCTATGTCTTTCAGTACGCCGCGCTGTTCGATTCCCTGACGGTCTACGAAAACGTCGAGATGGGAATTCCGGAGGAGAGCTTGAAGCGGATGAGCAAGAAGGAGGTGGCGCACCGTGCTTGGGAGACGTTGGAACTCGTCAACCTGGAGCCAAAACAGGTGATGGGAATGGTTCCGTCCGAATTGTCGGGTGGGATGAAGAAGCGTGTTGGCATCGCAAGGGCCATCGCGGGCCGCCCGGAAATCCTGCTGTGGGACGAGCCGACTACCGGGCTCGATCCGGTGAACACGGCGGCCATCGAACGGCTCATCACGCAGCTTTCGGACGACTTGCACGTGACGTCTCTTTTGGTCACACACGATATCGAAGGCGGCCTCGATATGTGTGATCGGGTGGCCATGCTCGAGGGAGGGCACCTCCGTTTTTGCGGGTCGCCGGAGGACTTTCGAGCGAGCGGCGACCCGGTGGTGAGTGCTTTCATGGATCGGAAGGCGGCTTACGCCGCCCTGGATACGCTGGAGATCACTTGAGCTACTATTCGGTAAACAGGAGCATCCCTTGGCGATAAACGAGATCCCAGGCGCTTCCGCCTCGCAGGCTGAGGAGGCCGTGCCCGAGCAGGCCGGGAAGCGACAAGTTCGTATCGGAATGTTCGTGCTCGGTGGTTTGATTGCGACCGTCTATCTGCTCTTCCTCCTTACCGACCCCGCGACGTTCCGTGGCCGGTACCAGGTTACCACGACTGTGGATAACGCGATGGGGCTCCGCAGGGGTGATCCAGTCCAAATGCGTGGTGTGACCATCGGACAGGTGCACGACTTCGAGTTGGGGGCGCAGGGGGAGGACGTCGTGATCATTCTCGAGGTGGAGGGAGAGTGGCTGATCCCGGAAGGATCGACAACTCAGCTCGTGACTCCGGGCCTCATGGCTCCCAGAACCGTGGAAGTCCTGCCAGGCCCCGGGCCGGGCACGATCGGTCGAGGGGGCACGATGCCGGGCATAGCGGTCAGGGGACTTCTGGACGATACGGAAACGCTGGGCGAGAAGGGGCAGATTGCTCTCGACCGAATCGCGGAACTGCTGTCACCGAAGAACCTCGACGCCCTCGGCGGAAGTGCCGACGGTCTCAACACACTCCTGGGGGAGCTCTCGGATCTTGTGGAGTCCGAGAGGGTGAACCTCACGGAGTTGATCCAGTCCTTCAACCGGGCTGCGGATGGTCTTGCGAAAATCACCGGGGACGGGGCGGAGCTCGGAGAGGACTTGGCGAGCGCAATGGCCCAAGCGGATTCACTCATGAGCCGCCTCAACGCCACATCAGAGAGCATCGGCGGGGCCGTGGCGTCGCTCCAGACGATCCTCACACGCATGGAAAACGGCGAGGGTACGCTAGGGCAACTCTCGGTCAACGATACACTCTTTACGGGCCTGGCAGCCGCGGTCGAGAGCGCACGTCTTCTGTTGGACGACCTCCGAGAAAACCCGGGTCGTTACATCAACTTTTCGATCTTCTAGTCCCGGTTCACCTTTCCTACCACCCCGGGGAGAGCACGAAGCCCCAGTGCGGGCCCTTTTCGGGCCGCTGGAACGGGTACGCCCGGTAGGCTTCCAGGATCAGGAATCCGAAAAGGTTGAAACGTGCCCCGAAGCCTACGGAGAACACCGGCACACGCTGGCCACCCGAGCGCACGAAGTCGAATTTGACTTCGCTGAAGTCGTTGTAGGCGAATCCGGCGTCGGCAAAGGTGTAGAGCTCCGTTGGCAGGTACGGGAAGTTGAAGAGCCCGTACCGCTCCGTTCCGAAGAACGGCACGCGAGCCTCGAGGTTCACGACGCCGAGGCGGTGACCGAAGAGGCGCTCAAAAGCCGGGCACGAACCCCCCACGGCGCCCGGCTCCAGCGCGGTCGCCGCACATTCCTCCGGTTCGAGGCTCTCGTACGAGTACCCACGAATCAACGTCTCGTAACCCAGGAAGTAGGGCTGAATCGCCGCCGTTATCCGGTTCGGGTCCAGACCGTGTCCGTACCGGCCGAAGTGAAGACCCCGAGCGGCGAACGTGAGGCCGCGGGTGGGGGCGAAGTAGCGCCGGTAATCCATGACGAGCGACGTGAAATTTTTTGTGCCGACGGACTGGGCTACTTCCAGCCGGTAGCGCCCGCCCGACACGGGTCCCGTGAATGCGGAGTTCGAGTTGTCACCGACCAGAGCGAGGGAAACCGTGGCGAGATTAATGGCCTCCCTGGAAGGAAGCGACCTGCGCTGAACGTCGACCAGCTGATTAAAAAAGTAAGTGTATGTCTGCTCTTCGAGGTCGAAGGAGATGCGCTGGACCCCGACGTTGGCTTCCACACGCCGCGTCGTGGAGAACGGATAGGCGGCCATGAGACTGGTCTGGGCCAAGTAGATGCGCTGAAGCACCTGAGTCACGTTCACGCTGCCATCCCCGTTCAGCGATTGAAACGCATAACCTTGGAGGTAGGGGATCCGACCGCCGTTTACGCCCCAATTGAGTCGTTTCGCCTGATTGACATAAAAAGCCTGCCCACCGACGTCCTTGAAGGACCCCTGGGCCAGAACCATGAGGCCAAGCGTCCGGTTACCCAGCATATCACTGAAAAACGCCGACGCTCCGCCGGCCGCATAGTTCCCGAATCGGTCGGTGCCGACGCCGATGCTGGGTTGCCCCAGGTAATCGAGCGAGAGCGAGGAATCGTACTCGACCGCGTTCTCGGCGAGATAGGTTCCGGTCGGTACGAGGCCCATGATCGGATCGGACAGGTAGCCGGCGATCCGGCTCGACCGCGACGGCGCAGTGGGCGGGAGGAGACGCCCCGACTGCGGTGAGGAGGATACGACGATCGGTTCGCCCCCCGCGTCGGCCTCGCCGGCCTGTAGGCTGTAGACGTGGAACTGGGCGTCGTCGAAGACGGAGAAGAGGAGCGTTCCGGCCTCTCGCGCCACAGAAAACGTTGGCGACATCGCGGTGATTCCGCTCACGCCGGTCTGCAGCTGCGTGATACGACGGACATCCCGAGAGGCGAACGTGTACTGGTAGATATCGCTAAAGCCGTCCTGGTCAGAAACGAAGTAAAGGCTTCGCCCATCCGGCGAGTATTGCGGGTTGATGTGCTTGACCTCGCCGAAGACACTCAGGGTCGTCACCTGGCGAGAGGCCACATCCAGGAACGCGATCTGTGGCTTGCTGTACACCAAGTTTTCGAAGTCTGTGATCGCCCCCCTATCGGAGACGAACGCGATCGTCGATCCATCCGGCGACCAGGTGGGCTGAAGGTCGGCGTGTTTGTCATCCGTGAGCTGTGTCAGCGCCCCCGTGCCGACATCCCACGTGTAGATGTCGCTCACGCCTCCGTCGAGGCCCGAAAAGGCGATGAGTTGGCCGTCCGGAGACCAGGCCGGACTGGTGATCGCGCCGATGCCGTCGAGCTTGACTTTTCGCTCGATGTCACCGTTCTCAGCGTTCACGATCGCCAACTCGTTGTCTCCATCGGCGAACACTGCGAACACGAACTGGGTGCCGTCTGGCGACCAGTCTCCCGCCGAGTCGATGAACCGCAACGCGTCGAAATGACCGTCTTTGTCGGCGCTGACCAGCTTCCTCTGGATCTCACCGGTCCGCGCGTCGGCTACGAAAAGGTCGATCCCAAAGAGATCTTTCTCCGACAGGAAGGCGACAAGGCTCCCGTCCGGGCTCACCGAGGGAGCCACGTTCTGCTCCCCCGACCCGGTGGATGGGGCCAGCAGCAGCGCTCCGGATTCACCGGGAGCCTGCCTTCCGGCCATGAGCGGCAAGTACTCCGCTTCGACCGCCTCTCTCCAGGCCACCGAGAGACTATCCGAGCTAGTACCCAGCACCTGACTGAGGGCCGGCTCCCAACCGACGCGGAGCGACCTTCTGTAGAGATCCACGATGCTATCATCCCCGTACCTGCCGCCGATGTAGGCCCACAACGCCTGCCCGTACCGGTACGGGAAGTACTCCCCGGTGCTCAATTCCCGGAGCGTCGGCAGGTCCTCCCTGCGAATGGCGTCCCGCAGCCACATGGCGGTGAGCGCGTCTTCCCGCCCGACCGACAAGTATTCGGCGATCCCCTCCACTACCCAGAGGGGAAGGAGCGACATGCCGCGTAGGCCAGCACCGGACCGGCCTTGCGCCAGGTTGTATTGGAACGCATGCACGAGCTCATGCCCCAGGACGTGGTCGGTATCCGCGTACGACCCGGTCAGAGGCATGATCACCCGATTCTTGAGCGACTCCGTGGCGCCTCCAAGGCCCTCGCTCAGGCGCCCGCGGAGTGTATTCGTCTGCTGAAAATCGGGGTGGTCCGCATAAAGAATGATCGGCTTGGGCTGCTCGAATTCATGTTGGAACAGGCGAGCGAAACGCTCGTACCACCGCTCACCCATGCGCGCGGCGTCCTCGACGGCATCAGCCTCTTCCGGATAAAAGTGGATGTCGTAATGAGGCGTCTTGAGGATCCTGAAGTCGAACGTTTCATACTGGACTTTGTTCCGCCCGAAGTACTGAGCGGACACGGAGGCCGGGAGGGCGGTGACCGACAGAGTCAACAGCAGCGCTGCGAGGAAGCCGCGCCGCGACCCCGGCGTATGCGTACGAGTATCAGAAATCATCAGGACTCCTCTTTTTTCCGTTGCTTTCTCGTCCATGCAAGGTACCGCCTGATTCGCGGGTTAACCAATCGACCTGGGCTCCAGCCTCTATTCCGGGAGTACCCCACAAGCCGTTCCACAGTCCCCCGATGTCGAGTCGCCTCCAAAGGAACCCGTGGAACCGGCCCGGGGGTTCCACCCGGGGCCCTTTACGCCGGTCACTCGCCGGTGCAAGATTCCTGCCTGTAACTGGCGCGGCCCGCGTGGTCTGCTTTGTCTTCATGAGAGGGACTGATGATATCCTTACGGATAGGGATATTGGCGACATGTCTGAGTACGGTGGCCTGCATCGATATGGCTCCGGGTGCGATCAAACTGGGCGAGCTCGAACCGCTGAATCCGCCCCTTGGAGAGGCCAGTCTGTGGCCTAAGCTGTCCACCCATGGGGACAAAGTCGTATTGAGCTGGCAAGAACGAGATGCCACAAATTCCTGGTCCGTTAAAAGTGCCATACTCGATGGGGCCGGGTGGGCCCCGGCGCGGACCGTCGCCCGCTCGACGGAGGAAAGAAGATTTTTTGTCAATTGGGCCGACTTCGCTTCGGTCGATATCTTGGAGACGAATTTACTAGTCGCCCACTGGCTCCCCCGTGGCCCGGACGGGGTGTACGACTATGGCGTGCGGGTCGGCCGGTCGACGGACGGGGGTCGAACGTGGAGCGAGCCTTGGACGCCGCATACGGATGACACCCCGACGGAGCATGGATTCGTCTCGAAATTTCCCTTGGACAACGGGGGAATCGGCCTGGTTTGGCTGGACGGCCGCAACTCCGTCGACAGGAACGGAGAGAAGGGCATCCCGGGGGCGATGGCGTTACGATACCGGTCGCTCGACCGGGAGGGAGTCCCGGGTTCGGAGCTGCTCATCGACGAGCGAGTCTGTGACTGCTGTCAAACCGACGCGGCCGTCTCAGCCTCCGGCCCGGTCGTGGTCTACCGGGACCGATCCGCGGAGGAGGTGCGGGACATATATGTAACCCGTCTTGTCGATGGGCAGTGGACGGAGGGCACGCCGGTCCACCGGGACGGCTGGGTGATTCCAGCTTGCCCGGTCAATGGGCCGGCTGTAGCGGCCCGAGAGAACGAACTCGCGGTCGCATGGTTTACCCATGCCCGAGGCGAACCCGAGGCACAGGTGGCTTTTTCCTCCGATGGGGGTGTAAACTTCGGGGAGCCGATCCGGGTCGACGATGGAAGGGCCCTTGGGCGAGTTGATGTGTTGTGGCTCGAGAGTGGCTCCGCTCTGGTCATGTGGTTAGAGCGGCGGCCCCGAGTGGCCGAGGTGCTGGTGCGCCAGGTGTGGCCGGATGGCCGAATGGGAGGAGAGGCTGTTGTGACGACGACGTCTGCAGGGCGAGACAGTGGGTTTCCGCGCATGATCCAAGACGGCATGGGCCGGCTGGTTTTCGCGTGGACCCAGACGGGAAGTGTTCGACGCGTGAGAGTGACCAGGACACGCGAGGCTGTACGATGACCCGGGCGTTGTGGGTTTCCGGTGCCCTGTTGCTGTGGGTCTCGGCGTGCGCGCCTGGCGATCTGAGGCCGCCGCAGGTGGGGGATCCGGCTCCTGATTTCCAGGCGATGTCGCTCGACGGCGAGCGTACCGTTGCTCTCGGCGACTACGCGGGTCAGACGATCCTCGTAAACCTATGGGCGACTTGGTGCGCCCCGTGCCGGTTCGAGACGCCCTATCTTCAGTCCGTTTATGAGGAGAATCGGGATCGCGGCCTGATGATCGTGGGAGTTTCTGTCGACTCCCCCTCCGCGCTCGACTTGGTGAACGATTTTCTCGAAGAGATGGGGGTTACTTACGACATCCTGCTCGATCCGGATATGGTGAGCACGGATGCCTTCCTGCCCATCGGGTACCCTGCGTCCTACCTCATCGACGGAGACGGGGTGGTCCGCTTTACCCGACTGGGTCCGATCGCGGAAGGAGACCCTGCGTTTCTCGAAGCGCTGGAACAGACCCTCAAATAGCGCGGACGAGAATCTCGACCGTCCGGCTCGCGCTTTTCCCTGCCTCGAACCGAGCCGTCTTCGACGGTTCAGGCGCCGGCGACACGGCGACCGCAGTGGTGTCGCGGTGGCCCTCGGTGCATCGATGGGCGAGGCGGCCGCCATCGCAAATTACGCCTCCCGGTAAAGATATACGTACGTTTTAGTTAGAGGTGGTAATCGCATGAATGACTTGAAGCTCATTAATACACCCGAGGCGCCGGCGGCCATCGGCCCGTACTCCCAGGCTGTGGTTGCGGGGGAGTGGGTCTTCGCCTCCGGCCAGATTCCGGTCGACCCCGCCACCGGGGACCTGATCGACGGGGGAATCGCCGAGCAAACCGATCGCGTCATGAAGAACCTCGCTGCCGTACTTCGCGAGGCGGGTCTCTCTTTGAATCATGTCGTGAAAACCACGGTGTATCTTGCCGACATGGGGACCTTCGCAGAGATGAACGAAGTGTTCGCCAAACATTTCGGGGATCATCGTCCTGCACGGGCGACGGTGCAGGCTGGCGCGTTGCCCAAGAGCGCGGGAGTGGAGATCGACGCCATTGCACGCATCCCGTCATGACCGAACTCCTCGAGAATCGGTGGGTCCAGCGCGTCGGCTTCGTGGTCGGGGGCCTCGTGGTGGGCATCCTCTTGGAGTTCGTGGTCATCCGGCGGGCACACAAGCTGGCAGAACAAACACGCTTCAGGTGGGACGACTTGCTCATCGGCTCGCTCCGTGGCGTGGCGACCGTGTGGTTGGGCGCGGGTGGCGTCTACCTCGCGCTCAACGTCGGGACTCCGGACCCGTTGCTGCTGAGCACGATGCGGAACGTGCTCATGGTGGTCATGATCTGGTCCGTGGTGATTGCTGGGATGCGGTTGGTGGGGGGGGCGGTCGAGATGCTTTCGGGGCGCACGGGCGGCGCGATCAAGTCGCCGACGTTGGTCATCAACCTCGCTCGGGCCGCCGTCGCCACTCTCGGGCTCTTCATCATCCTCCAGAACCTCGGGATCGACATCACGGCGCTGATCACCGCGCTGGGGATCGGAGGAATCGCGGTCGCGCTCGCGCTCCAGGACACACTCGGCAACCTCTTCGCCGGAATTCAGATCATCCTGTCCAAGCAGGTGCGTCAGGGGGACTACATCCGCCTCTCTTCAGGAGAAGAGGGGTGGGTAACCGACGTGAAGGGCCGGAACACGACGATCCAAACCTTTCCTGACGGCAACCTGGTCACGGTGCCCAACTCGATGCTCGCCTCCTCGATCGTGAAGAACCTTTCGATGCCCAGGAGGGCGTTGTGGGTGACTCTCGAAGTCGGTGTGAGCTACGACAGCGACCTGCAACACGTGGAGGCCGTCGCCTTGGATGTGGCCCAGCAGGTGCTCGGCGAGGTGGACGGCGGCGTGCCGGGGGAAGACCCTATCGTCCGTTACCACACCTTCGGCGACTCGAGCATAAACTTCGACGTCCGCATGATGGTGCGTGAGTTCCGGAGCCAAGGTCCCGTGAAACACGAGTTCATCAAGCGGTTACACCGCCGTTTCGGAGACGAGGGCATCGAGATCCCCTTCCCGATCCGCACGGTGATGATGCAGGGCGGCACCGACCCGACAGTCGAAGGCGGTTGAGGCCTAAGCCGTCAGGCACCGACAGAGCGAGCGAGACAGCTTACCGCCTACTATCCCCCGGACTCACCAGAACGGTGGTGGCGATCCACGCCTCCAACTCCGACCGGTAGCGGCGCGTGGTGATGAAGGTCAGCACATCTCCAGGCTCGACCCGTGTGAAGCCCCTCGGAACCACGACGCGATCGCCGCGCCGCAGGAGCGCGATGAGAGCCTCAGCGGGCACCTTGATCTCACGGATGGAGTGGAAGCAGATGTCCGTGTGACGTGCGGTCACCTCGAGCGCGACGTGCACCGAATCTCCCCCCGCGTCGGGTGGCACCGCGTTGGTGCGCTTCAGCAGCCGTTGATGCTCATCCGCCAGCTCCTTGAACGCCCACATCATCTCGGCCCGTTTCAACACGCCCACGACCCGACTCCGGTCCTCCGGATCCATCACCGGCATTTGATAGGCACCCAGGGCACTGAATCGTGCGAAGGCGTTCCGAAGCGTCTCGGCGGGGAAGGTGGTCTCCACCGCCGTGGTCATGACCTCGGCGACCGTTCTCTCGGATCCTCCGGCCACGATGGACCGTTCGAGATCGGCCAGCGCGACGATCCCCACCAGACGCTCGTCGTCATCGAGCACCAGCCAACTGCGTTCGTGCTCATCCCGCGCCAGCTCAGCCAGGTGATCGAGGTCCATGGACTCGGGCACGCTCCTCACCTCCTCCTCCATGGCGTCCGCCACGAGAAGGATGTCGAGCGTCCCCATCTCACCCTCGGAGAGGCGGAACCCACCGAGCCTCCGCAGCTTGATGGAGTAGATGGAGTCCGGATTGAGGCGGGAAGCGATGATCTGCGCCAGCACCACGGCCAACATGAGTGGGAGGATGATCCGGTAGTCGTCGGTCATCTCGAAGAGGATGACGATCGCCGTCATGGGTGCGTGGGCTGCCGCGCCGAACACGGCGGCGGCTCCGACCAGGGCATAGGCTCCAGGAGACGCCGTCACCGTGGGGAACAGTCCACCCATGAACGAGCCGAAGACACCCCCGGTCATCGCCCCGATGAAGAGAGCCGGAGCGAACACTCCGCCGGAGCCACCGGCGCCGAGGGTGATGGAGGTGGCCAGCATCTTCAGGACGACGAGCATCGCCATCATACCGACGCCGAGGGCCCCGGCGAGCGCCAGCTCTACGCCCTCATGTCCGATGCCGAAGATGTGTGAGCTTCCGAAGGCCCCCATGGCTCCCACTGCCAGGCCACCCAGGAGCGCCTTGGCCCAGGCAGGGACCGACCACAGCTCGAACCGCTCCTCCACCTGATACACCATCCACACGTAGGCCAGAGCCACCAAGCCAGCGATCATACCGAGGCCCAGATAAAGCCCGAACTCCCAGTTGCTCACGAGGGTGAAGCGCTCGACGAGGTTGAACGCCGGTTCGGTCCCCAGGGCCGACTGCACCACCGCCGTGGCCGCCACCGACGAGACCACCACCAATCCGAAGGATCGGGAGGCGAACCCACCGAGGATCACCTCCATGGCGAAGAGCACCCCTGCGATGGGCGCGCTGAACGTGCCCCCGATGGCCGCGCCCGCGCCTGCGGCCACCATGATCCGTACCTCGCTGGCTCCCAATCCGGCGATCTGGCCCACGGTGCTGCCGATGGACGAACCGATCTGGACGATGGGGCCCTCACGCCCCACGGATCCTCCGGACCCGATGGAGAGCGCGGAAGCCAACGCCTTCACGATGGCCACACGAGGACGGATGCGTCCCCCGCGCTGTCGCACGGCGAACTGGACTTCCGGGATTCCATGCCCCTGGGCCTCCGGAGCCCAGCGGCGAACCATCCAGGACACCACCACCATGCCGACGGCCGGGGCGAACACGAGGGGCACCCACTCCGGCAGCGGAGCCAACAAATCGGAGAGGCGGCCGCCCTGATCGAAGAACAACCACTGCACTGCGGCGATCATCCAACGGAGGCCGATCGCGGCGACCCCGGAAAGCAGGCCGATGGCCGTGGCGAGGGCCAGCGGCCCGGCCGTGGTGGAACGGCGCAATTCGAGGCGCAGGCGATGGAGGATCTTGCCGTTCCGGAGAGCCTTCGGGAGGCCGATGCCAAAGGTCATGAGGGGAAGTTGACAATAAGGGTGTGTTTATCCAACCTGGCCTGCGCCCTTCTGGCCCAAGAACCGAGGAAAAAACCATGCAGGACTTCCTGTCGAGCATAGCCGCGAACGACTGGCTTCGGGCTGTCGGCGGGTTGTTTGCCCTCACCATCCTGGCGTGGGCTACCAACGTCGTGGCCCGCCGCTTATTCCTGGGGCTGATCCACCGTGTGGCGAGCAGGACCCAGTCCACCTGGGACGATCGCGTCATCGAGCATCGGGTCTTCCACCGGCTGGCCAACGTCGCTCCGGCGCTCGTGACCTACTCCGGGATCGGATTGGCGCTGGGGGTCGCTCCCGACGCCCTGGCGGAGGGCCCGCCCGTCGACCTGCAGTCGACGAGCTTGGAGGCCCTCGTGCTCACCGGTGCGACCCTGGTGCGCCGGGTATCGATTGCGTGGGTGGTCGTGGCGCTCTCCACGGCTGCCGCCGGCCTCCTGAATGCCCTGAACGACATCTACGCCGAGACCTACGCCGAGGCCGGCAACCGCCCCATCAAGGGCTACCTCCAGGTCATCAGCCTCTTCCTGTATGTGGCGGCGGGCGTCGTAGTGATCTCCGTCCTAGCGGATCGCTCGCCCGTGATCTTCCTGTCGGGCCTCGGGGCGCTCACCGCCGTCCTGATGCTGGTCTTCCGAGACACCATCCTGTCACTCGTGGCCAGCGTCCAGATCATGTCCAACGACATGATCCGCATCGGGGACTGGGTCGAGATGCCCCAGGCCAACACCGACGGCGACGTCATCGACATCGCGCTTCACACGGTGAAGATCCAGAACTGGGACAAGACCATCTCCGCGATCCCCACCCACAAGTTCATCTCCGAGTCGTTCAAGAACTGGCGGGGAATGAGCGAGTCCGGCGGCCGCCGCATGAAGCGCTCGATCCACCTGGACATGAACTCCATCCATTTCCTGTCGGACCAGGAGGTGGCCCGGCTCTCCCACTTCGAGTTCCTGCACGATTACTTGCAGGCCAAGCGGAGGGATCTGGAGGTCGCCAACACCCGGAAGGTGGAGGGCGACGACGTCATTCCAGACGCGCGACGCCTCACGAATGTAGGCACCTTCCGGGCGTACGTGAGGCACTATCTGAGCAATCATCCCAAGATCCACCAGGGGATGACGCTGCTCGTGCGGCAGCTCCAGCCGGGGGCCCAAGGCCTGCCCCTCGAGATCTACTGCTTCTCGAACGATACGAACTGGGAAAACTACGAGGGAATCCACGCAGACATCTTCGACCACCTGATCGCGAGCCTCCCCGAGTTCGGGCTCCGGGCCTTTCAGGAGCCCGCGGGCAGCGACCTGAAGGAGTTGCGTGCTTCGGGCTAAAGGGCAGCGTGTGGACAGGTGAGCGAGGTCTGCCTACCGTGTGCCCATGTCAGCCGATGGACGTTCGACTATATGGGGGCGGAGGAGGTCTGGTGGCCTCACTGGTCTTCAAAACCAGCTCGCCCGGCTAAACCCCGGGTTGGTGGGTTCGATTCCCACACGTTCCCGCCATCGGTGAAATCGCCTTAAGGGCAATGACTGCGGATACGTGCTCGGGCGCTGCTCGTCGTTAAGGGCGCGATACTTCGAGTTTTGGAACGTGATCCAGAAATCCGGTGTCCACGGTGTCTGAAGGAAGCTGCGGCAAGATCATGGTGATCTGCAAGGAGCCGAAGCCGACGCTGATGGAGCTGCTGATCAAGCGGGGGAGATCGGGGAGGATAGCGGCTGGCTGGGCTACCTGTTGTCGTTTCCGCGTCTGCCGAGTGACGGGACATGGATGGCGATGGCGGTGGTCCTTCGGTCCGCCGACGTGCCAAGAAGCGCTCGGGCAACTCGTGCCCCGGTACCCGCCTCTTCGGTGTCACCCCATATGATCGCGTTGGCCCCAAGCTTACCTGCCTCCTGGCGTAACTTGTTTAGGAGGTCGCCCTCATCGGTCCAATCGGTGTTCCCCTTGGCATCCAGCATCGCTACGCGGGTGTGTTCAGGGATGCTGTCACCGGCCACGTAAACGAAGACATCCTCTTCGGCGATGGGACTTGCTTGGAATGATGTATCCAATACTGATTTGCCAACGGAAACGCAGGCGGCGGCCATGACAACAAATAAAAGCGCGGTCCTTCTCATGGTGCCTCCGTCTTGTTTTGCCGCCGGGGCAGAACGGCAGCGTATTACTTGCCCGGCTTCAAAGATTACCCGCACCTGCCAGTCATACAAGCAAAATATCCGTGCCACTCTGGCGCTCGATGATTGGCTTACTCAGCCTTCCGCGACAGTAGCAATCGCTTGTTCGGAATCAGGCGCACACTACGCCAGCCGCTATCATTCCGCGGATCGGCGGCGGCGATTCTCGACCACCTACCCGATCGGGAAACCGACACCTACACGAACGAAGACTGCACCACTCTTCCCAGGTCGATTCGGAACCTGTCAACGACAATGGGACACTCTACGGGATTAATTAGAGAGCAATATCCTGTGTGGTGAGGGAAGGGATGGGAGGATTGATGTAGACGGCCTCCGGGAGCGGTTTGGGCTTCGGCACACCTGTGACGAAGCGTTCGGGATGAGCGGCCCATGCTTCGCGGAGCACGGATTTCCTGCCGGCAATGACCTGATCGGCGTTCCCGAAGTGGACCTGCTCGGGGGTTAGCATCGAGATACCGCCATGGCGGTGCTCGGCATTGTACCAGCGGAAGAACGATCGACACAACGTCTTGGCCTGGCCCTGATCCCCGAACCGCCCGGGAAACGAGGGATGGTACTTCAAGGTTTTGAACTGAGCCTCGGAAAACGGGTTGTCATCCGACACCTGAGGCCGGCTCAACGAGCGAGTCACGCCGAGGTCAGCGAGAAGTTGAGCGGTGCATTGGCTCGTCATTGGAGCTCCCCGATCCGAGTGCAGGGTCAGGACCCGGGGCTGGACGCCATGCTTCAGGCAGCTCTGCTGGATCAACCGGCCGGCCAGGGCCGAGTTCTCCCGGTCCGCCACCATCCAGCCCACGACGTAGCGGCTGTAGATGTCCATGATGACGTAGAGGTAGTAATAGCTCCACTTCTTCGGCCCGAGTAGCCGCGTGATATCCCAGGACCACACCTGGTTCGGCGCCGTGGCCATCAACTCGGGCTTCTTGTACTCGGGATGGGTGCGCTGCGCCCGGCGTTCCTGAACCGGCACCTCGGAGGCCAGAACACGATACATCGTGCGTTCGCTGCACAGGTAGACCTCTTCGTCGAGCAGCGTGGCCACCACCTCGGCGGGTGAGCGGTCCACGAACCGCTCCGAACACAGCGTGTCGAAGACCTCGCCTCGTTCCGTCTCGCTCAATGCCCGGGCGGGCGTCGGGCGGGGCTGCCGTTGCCCGGTCGATGGGCCTCGACGACGGTAGAACGTCGATCGGGAGACCTCGAGAGCCGCGCACGCCGGTTTTACACCGACGTGCTTAGCCAGCTCATCGGCCGCCTTCAAGAGTTCGTCCCGTCGTCGAGGCTTATCCCCAGCAGCCCCGCAACTTTTCCCTGCACGTCGATGATCAGGTGTGCCTTCCTGAGCTCATTCTCGAGCCGTGCGTTTTGCCGCTCCAGCTTGCGTACCTTCTCATCCAGCGGATTCCGCTCCGGCTTGCGGCCGCGTTTCTTCGACAGGGCCTTCAGCGACCCGCTATGCGCCGCCTTGCGCCACGTCGTCAGGTGCGACGAGTACAGGCCCTCGCGCCGCAGGAGCTGACCCACCTCGCCGGGCTCGGTGCACCGGTCCGCTTCTTCGACGATCCGCAGCTTGTACGATGGACTGAACCGCCGGCGTAGCGGCCTATCTACTACCTCCGGGTCCGCAGGAGCTGCCGCGCTTCGCTTGGCCTCCCCGATTCCAGGGGCACTACCATTCTCTTCCATTCTCTCTCGCAGTCCCAACATGTTCGTTTTCTCTGCCTTCGCCCTACTCTAATTCTTTGCGTGCTCCGTGTCTCACGTACGTTGGCAGAGAGGGATCAGCGAAGATCGTTGTAAGGCCAAGGCTGTATGACACATCCGCGACGGCGATGAGTCCACTAAACACTCGAACGTCGACCCCAAGGCCCGCTCTGCCGTCAAACTGCACAGCCCTTGGTGGGGCACAGGGAAATTCAGTCACGTCGGTACCCAGTGGCCGTTCCCCCTTTTGACGCTATAGGGGCTCTACTCGCCCCCGCTCAAGCCGCCCCCCTCTTTGGTGGGTTCGATTCCCACACGTTCCCGCCATCGGTGAAGTCGCTTGAAAGGCAACGATTTAGGGGCTCCGATGGACCTTGTGGTCGGCGATGGCGTAGCGGCGGTAGACGAGTTTGCGGAAATGAGTCGGGAAGAGCGGTATGATTATTGTTTCGGTTAACGCAACTCATTTCCAAAATACATATTAATTGGCCACCAATGTGAGAGTAACCTGTGCATCGGGTGATGTAATATTTGGTGCACCGGATGAAAAGGAACCTCCTGTTGGGGCTGGATCAGTGCTCGTATCCTGGCATTCCATGGTGGATGTGCCACCCAGACTCTGGGCTTCATCCATGGCAAAGATGGCCACATAAACATCCCAGGCCAAAGTTTGTGGTCTGGCCCATCCTAAAACACCGTTGGAATCCAAACCCAAGTAGCCACCGGCGCGGCTGCCACTTGTGTCTTCTGGAGACGTGGACGCATCGGCAGCTGAGGCTTGTGAAGGCACACTGCCGCCGCCGCAGGATTCACTGCCCACATTGCCGCTTTCTAAAAACAGGAATGTGGGTTGGTCATCGGCGACATAGTAGATGCGGATATCGACGGAAGATTCGTTATTAGAAAAAATCGCTTCCTTTCGATACGTGAGTCCGGTTGCCGACCCGGAATAGTAATTAATTTTTCCCAAATCATTTAAGGAAACAAAGACGCGAATGCCTGCCTGTTGAACGGCCCATAAACCCACATCAAAAGTTGCTGTGCCGGTATTAACTTCCACGAAGAGGGCGTGGGTGAGATCACCGATAATGTTGATGTTGATGTTATCGCCCTCGCTGAATTCAACAGAGCTGGCCAAGAAAAAACTGCCACCAAAGGTGCCGTCTCCATCAGCCAGGGAATTCCTGAGGGGCACAAACTCTGCGCCACCGGCCGGTTCCGTTGTGGATATTAAAGTTGATGAATTGGGATCTGTATAAATACCATTTGTGTCATCATCGATGAGAACTTGGGTTGTTTCCTCCGCGATGTAACCAATTTTATCGTAAGTGCCTGCTGGAACGTCGATGGAACAGGTATGCGCTTGGGAGAGGGAGGCGGTTGCAAAATCAAAAGTGACTTCACAATCATCCACCGTGACCATCTGACCTCCGGAAGGGCCATCAAAGGTGATGGCTGTGAAAGTGACTTTCACTTGATTGGGTGTGACGACCCATTTGCCATCGCTTGCCGGGGCAGATTCGGGGACGGGAAAAATACCGGGTGATGCGGCCACAGGAGACGCGGTCACGGCTGACGTAGCTCCATTGAAGGCCACCAGATTGGCTGTGATGGGTTGGGGAGTTCCTGTGTCCACTCCCTGGATGCCGCCGGAACTTTCACCGCAGGCATAAAGCAATATTAAAGTCAATGTTGTTAGGATAGATCGTGTTGTTTTCATTTTGTCCCCCCCCTTTAGTTAATTTGAGGTTGGGTGAATAGGTGTGTAAACATTTTCTTTCGCTCGTGCCTGAGGTCGTCGGCCAGGTAGGCCGTGGCGATGCCGCCTTCGCCTAGCTCACGCGAGGATCGCCGTAACCTGTTGCAGAAAAGCGGGATGGTGGACATGGGTGTTCAGCGGGCCTGACGCATGAACGGTCTTCAAAACCAGCTCGCCCGGCTAAACCCCGGGTTGGTGGGTTCGATTCCCACACGTTCCCGCCATCGGGCTCCCGCCCTCGCACTTTCGATCACACTCGCGTGCGCTGCTCACGCTTCAGCCCTCGCGGCTCAGCAACCATTGGCTGGCGCTTCCCAGGATTCCGCCCAAGCCGTGGAGGCGCCAGCGAGCCCCGGGGGGCCCTCAGCCGCGGGTGCCCTCGTGAGATCGATGGTGGTTCCGGGCTGGGGTCAGGCGGTGGCTGGATCCCCTGGGCGCGGCACGTTTTACTTCGCGGTCCAATCCGTCGCCGTGTGGATGATCCTCAAGACCACCAAGACGCTCGGGAGCGCGAGCGACATCCTCGCCATGCGACGTCTCGAAGCATTCGCGCGGCTGAGTGCGGACCCGTCGGTCGATCCCGCCGGCCTCGCTGCGGCCGTCGACGCTGATTCAGGGGTGTCGAGCGCGGTCGAGCTTCAGCAAATCCGGCGGCAGCAAAGAGAGGATTGGATCGCGTTCGGCGTCTTCTTCCTGCTCCTCGGTGGTGCCGACGCGTTCGTGGCGGCGCATCTGGCGGATTTCCCGGAACCGCTCGAGGTCGCCATCCGTCCGCTGCCGGACAGGGGCGTCGAGGTTGGATTCAGACTGGCCTTTTAGGGCTCCCATGTCTCGAGGGAAGGGGGCTCTCCTTCCCTGAGCACGAGGTAGCTCCGGTGGCTGATCCAATTCCCCAGATTTACGTAGAAGCGCCCTGGCCCGGCTTCATGCAGAAGCGGGATGTGCGAGTGACCCAGGACGATGAGGTCGAGATCGCCCTCGGTCGCCAATTTCTCGACGGCCCATGCATACAATATCTTCGAGCGAGCCTGTTCCGCATCATCTGGGCCCCCAGCCCGGGCTTCCGTCTGGGAGATGAGGGAGGCCAGAGCCGTGCCGATGTCCGGATGGAGCCAACGGAAGAGCCACCGAGCGCCTCGACTGTGGAGCCCGGCCTTCAGGATCCGGTACGGGAGGTCGCCCCTGCCCAGGCCGTCGCCATGAGCGATGAGGGTTCGCATTCCCGCCAAATCCCTTACCACCGGGCCTCGCTGGAACGTGAGCCCGATGTCTTCCGTCAAGAATTTGCCGCCCCACCAATCATGGTTCCCCCCCATGAGGGTCACGGGAAGACCCCCATCGACGAGATCGGCGAGCGCTCCGAGGGTTCGCGTGTGTCCGCCTGGAATGACCGAGCCGTACTCGAACCAGAAGTCGAACAGATCGCCGTTGAGGATCAATTCGGACGCACGGTGTGCGGTGTACTTCAGCCAGCGCACGAACATTCGCTCGGTCTCGGGAGTTACGGCCCCGAGGTGAACGTCGCTGGCCAAATGAATGGGTTTCTCTGACATGGGGATCGGAAAGTAAACTGGGTGTATTACCCGGGGAAGGCGGCTTCTCTTTGGTGCGTTCAAGCGATCGGAGGCGTGGGGTAGCTCTATGAGATTCCAGTCAGTTCTCCCGGCGCTCGGTCTCGTCTTCGCCAACACCGCGTGCGGCGGCGCATCACTGGGAAGTCCCGTTCCGATTCTGGATCCGGACCAAGCCGTTCTTCGGGCAAGCCGCGACAACCCGTTTCCCACTACCTCACAGGTCATCTTCCGGTGGAGTGTCAGAGAGCCGGACCTCCAGCTCGAGGGCAGGGGAGTCGTGCGCCTCCAGCATCCGGATCGTGCCCGTCTCGACCTGTTCACGGAGAACGGCGAGGCGGTTTTGGCGGCCAGCTTGGTCGAAGACCAGCTGAGGGCTCGCGCGGGAACGCGACTAGAGGTCGTGCCTTCCCCGGCTCTGCTGTGGGCCTCCCTCGGCGTGTTCCGGCCGGGTGAGGGTGTGACGTTGCTCGGCGCGGAAGCCTTCGACGACGATGTCTTCCGTTTACGGTACCGCCTTCCGGACGGCGACGAGCTACGATATGAGCTGCGTTCCGGCTGGGTAACGGAGGTGGAGTTGCGCCACGAGGGAAGTGCTACGCACCGGGTCGCTTTGACGCGGGAAGGCGGGGGGGAGTTGCCGAAAGAGGCCACCTACCGCAATCTGGCTTCATTCAGTGAACTCAAGGTGACGGTCGAGACCGTCGAAAGGGTGGATTCCCATCCGTCGGACATCTGGTACCCGGCTCCATAACTTGGCGCTCTGGCCGTTGGCGGTGCGCGCGGTCCTCGGCACCCTCACGTTCATTGCGGTGCTCGCCGCGGGTGGGTGCAACTACGGTTTCCGCTCGGGAAGTTTTCCGGACCACATCCGAACCGTCGCCATCCTCCCCTTCGACAACGACACGAATCGTTTCGAGCTCACCCAAGAAATCCACGAGGAACTCTTGCGGACGCTGCCGCGTGCTCTTGGGGTCACCAACGCGGGAGAAGACGTAGCGGACGCCCTGGTCCAGGGACGGATCGTGCGTTACGACATGACGGCTCCTCTCTTTCGGCCGGGCCAACAAGCGGGCCAGGTGGATGTGCTCCAGCGCCAGGTGAGCATCCGCGTCCAGGTGGAGCTGATCGACCTCGTCGAGAACTTGATCCTGTGGGATGATCTGGGCCTGAGCACCCAGGGCCAGTACCTGGAGGGCGAGTCCGAAGAGGTCGGCCGTGTGGAGGCCATCGAGCTTCTCGTGCAGCGCATCGTGGACGGAGCGCAGTCAAACTGGTAGGCCACACGCGAAAACCCTGAGCTCAAAAAAACAGGCCCTCCGTCCGGGCTCTCGAGGAACCCCCTAGACCCCCTACAAGGGAGCCTCGAACCACTCCCAGAACACCACCATCAGCACGGTCGCGACCGCTAGGGTCACGAGCATCGCCGGCGTGCCCTTTTTGAACCACAGGCCCGGCGTGATCGCCAGGCTCGGATCGTTTTCCTCGCGCGCCAAGCGCTCGGAGATCGTGACGATGAACACGTTGGCCGTCGAACCGATGTGGGTGCCATTCCCGCCGAGCCCCACGCCCATCGCGAGCCCCCACCATATTGGCGTCACGTTGATCCCCTGCGTCTCCATACCGAGGATGATCGGGATCATCGCCGCGGTGAACGGAATGTTGTCGATCGCCGCCGATAGGAAGGCGGCGACCCACATCAGCACAACCGTGGCTACCAGCAGGTCATTTTGGGCGAAAGGCAGGATGAACTGACCTACGTAGACGAGAAACTCACTGTGCTCCACGCCGCCGACCACCATGAAGAGGCCGATGAAGAAGATCAGCAGTGGGACCTCGAGGTGCTCCACCGCGTGATCCATGAGCAGGTTCCGGGACGCGAAAACCAACGCGGTCATGCCAAGCGCTGCGACGAACCACGGCTCCCATCCCAAGCGCCCGTGGAGAATGAAGAGGACGACCATGGCGGCGAGGACGATCAGAGAGGCCTTCCACAGCCTCGGGTCCTTGATCTCCCCCTCTTCATGGAAGGTATCGGCCGGTTCTACAGCCAGCTCTTTCCGGAAGAGGAACTTGAGAAACAAGAGGACCGCGAGCCAAACCACGGCAACCGGCGGCCCCATGCGGATCACGAAGTCGTTGAACGAAATGTCCGCGGCCGAGCCGATCATGAGGTTCGGGGGATCGCCCACGAGCGTGCCGATGCCACCCGTATCGGAAAGCAGTGCCGCCGCCAGGAGGTAAGGAATCGGATTGATCTTCTGCGCCTTGGCAATCAGGATGATCAGCGGCCCGAAGATCACGACGGTCGTCACGTTGTCGAGCAACAGCGAAAGTACGGTCACAGCCGTGCCGAGCAGCACCATCATCAGATAGAGCCGTCCCTTGCTGAACGCAGCCAGCTTGAACGCCAGCCAACCGAAACCCCCGGTCGGGATCATGATCGAGACGATCGTCATCATCGCCGCGAGCAGGAAGATCACGTTCCAGTCCACCGCTTCGACCGCTTCCTCCGGTGTGTAGAAGCCGTAGATCTGGCCCACGATCACCATCACAAGGGAGCCCCCCGCGGCGACTTTCGACCGCTCCATTCCATGCAGTTGTTCAGTGAAGATGCCGATGAAGGTCACCGCCAGAACAATGCCCGAGGCGATCATCGCGTTCGTCAGTACTAGCTCTTCCATCCCTTTGGTCTCCCCCGTGGTCTCCGGGTATTGAGTCGATAGGTGTGCAAGGCCTCGGGCGGGGGCGTGATGGGATCTCCAGCCGGATCGCCGCCCGAGGAATCGGGACCCGCTACACTTGAATCGGCGTCTGGAAGCCTTCCGGCTTTAGGGTCAAGACTGAGCAGTCTACCGAATTCAGGATCTCTTCGGCGGTGTTTCCGATGAGAAGCCCGGGGACCCCGGTACGCCCAACGGTGCCGATGACAACTAGATCCGCCTCGAGCCTCTCGGCGAGGTCTGGAATGACGTCTCCGGCCCGACCCTTTACGAGGTGAACGGTTCTCTTGTCGTACGGGTAGGCATCCAGAAGGCGATCTAGCTCGGATTGGTGAGCGGCCTCGATACCTCGAACGATCTCGTCGACATCCGTTGTGTCGATCTGCCGCCCCCTCAGCGCTGTCTCAGCCGCGAGCCGCCAAACATGCACGACGTGCAACTCACTCCCCTCATCCGTAGCCAGCGATGTAGCGAGCTCCATGATCTTCCTGGCCAGCGACTCCGTGTCCGGCTCGGTCGGGTCCAAGTCCACCGCCGCAAGAATTCTACGGAAGTGCGTTTCCGTCGACGGCTTTACGATCCACACCGGACACGGACACTTCCGCATCAGCTTCTGGTCGCCGGTGCCAAACAACCTCTTCCACTTCCCCGTATGTCCTTCGGCAGCTTTCATGACGAGATCGTGGTGATTGACGAGCACCGCCCGAATCACCGATAGAGCCATGGCGCCCGTTTCCACTGCCACATCGATGGTCAACTCGGGATGTTCTGAAATAGCCTCCTGGCGCAGGCTCTCGAGCTCCTCGCGGCGCTCCTCGAGGCGGACCTTGTTGATCGCCTCGACCGCGGAACGAGTCGCCTGGTCGTCGAACTGATAGTCCTCTGCATCGAGCGCAGCGAAGAGCGTGAGGTTCGCGCTATTGGCGCTGGCGAGCCTGAGTGCACGTGCCAACACCGACTTGTCGCCCTCACTGCCGTTCGCCACAAAAAGGATGCTCTTGAACCGTCGCACTTGGCTATCCGCCTTTGAATGTAGAGTGTAGACCCAGAAAAATGTCATGCCTGACCCACGAGGACAGGTATATATCGGGGCGAACGTGCGTGCGTCAAGCTGGCCCAGGAAGCAAGATCCTTTGGGTGGCGATACTTTTGGCTGCGTATCTGGTCTTCTACTTCCGACCACAGACCTGAGAGACTTCTGACCACAGACCTGAGGGCTCAATGACCGTTCTGAGGTTGGGAACTCGGGGCTCGCTCCTCGCCCAGACCCAGAGCAAATGGGTCGCGGCCGAACTCGAGGCGAACGGCGGGCCCGAGGTCCCAATAGAGATCATCCGCACCGTAGGCGACGAGCGCCTCGATCTGCCGATTCACGAGATCAGCGGCCAAGGCCTCTTTACCCGGGAGCTCGACGAGGCGCTTCTGGGCGACCGTGTCCAGTTGGCGGTCCACTCATTGAAGGACCTTCCTACGCTCCTGCCCGAGGGCCTGTGTATCGCGGCCACGCCGGCGCGGCTCGATCCCCGGGACGTTCTCGTGGGGCCAGAGGGTGACCCAACCACGCTGGCCTCGCTGAAGCAGGACGCGGTGGTCGGTACCAGCTCACTTCGGCGGGTGGCCTTGCTGCGGGCGTTCCGGCAGGATGTGACGCCACGGACCATCCGTGGCAACGTCGATACGAGACTCCGGAAGCTCGATGAGGGAGAGTTCGACGCCATCATTTTGGCGGGAGCCGGGCTCACTCGCCTCGGGCTCGCGGGGCGGGCGAGCGAGTGGCTGGAGCGGACGTCCTGGCTGCCGGCCCCCGGACAGGGTGCCCTCGCCATCGTGACCAGGATCGAGGACGCCGAAACCCGGCAGTTGGTCGGAGCCTTGAACGATCCGGATTCGTTCGCCGCGGTATCGGCGGAGCGCACGTTCCTCGAGGCCCTGGGTGGAGGGTGCCAAGTGCCGATCGGAGCCCTAGGCATTCCGTTCGACCAGAAGTTGCGCCTGTGGGGGTTGGTGGCCAGCCCCGACGGAAGGCGTGTCGTCCGGGGTGACCTCACCGGAAGCTTGGCCGATCCCCAGGTGCTCGGCCAGACGCTGGCGGACCTGCTTCGGGAGCGCGGAGCCGAAGCGATCTTGGCGGAGTTGGACGCATGACCCTTCCCAGCGGCCCTCGAATTCTATCGAGAGACACGCTCTTGGTGCGCTGGGGCTGGCCCCGCGACCGGACGGTGGTGTTCACCAACGGCTGCTTCGACCTTCTCCACCCGGGGCACGTCGAGTACCTCGCTCAGGCGAGGGCCCTGGGGGATGCCCTCGTGGTCGGCCTGAACTCGGATGCCTCCGTGCGACGTCTGAACGGCGCCGGACGACCGCTGGTGCCCGAGGCCGGTCGGGCTGCCATGCTCGCCGGCTTGAGGAGCGTGGATGCCGTCACGCTGTTCGATGAAGACACGCCGCTGGAGCTGATCCGCGCCTTGCTCCCCGATGTGCTCGTCAAGGGAGGCGACTACGATCTGGACGGCATCGTCGGTCGGGACGCGGTCGAAAAGGCCGGCGGCGACGTTCGTGTGCTCCCCTTTGTGGAGGGCTACTCGACCACAGACATCCTGACTCGCTTGAAGCAGATCGAATGAGAGGAGACGCGGTGCGAGGAGACGCAGTGCGAGGACACGCGGTGAGAGGACACGCAGTGAGAGGAGACGCATGGAGGTGGACCCAACCATGAGCCGAGCCGACGGACGTTCGGCAGGGCAGCTCAGGGCCCTGAATCTCGTGTTCGATTCTGCGCCCTACGCTGAGGGTTCCTGCCTCATCAGTGCGGGGCAGACGCGGGTCTTATGCGCCGCATCCGTTCAGGAAGGCGTTCCAGCTTGGCGGGAAAAAAGCGGCGCCGGCTGGGTGACGGCGGAGTACAGTATGCTCCCCAGGTCGACATACACACGGTCGGCCCGCGAGCGGGGTAGGGTGGGCGGCCGGACGCAGGAGATCCAGAGGCTGATCGGTCGTTCGCTCCGTTCGGTGGTCGATCTAGACGCGTTGGGCCCCCGGACCGTCATCGTGGACTGTGACGTGCTCCAGGCGGACGGAGGCACACGGACCGCTTCGGTCACCGGCGCTGCGGCCGCTCTCTGGATCGCGTTCGACGAGCTGGTGAAGGAAGGCACGATGGAGCGGAACCCGATGCGTGAGATGGTGGCCGCCGTGAGCGTGGGCATCGTGGACGGCGAGCCCGTGCTCGACCTCGACTACCCTGAGGACTCCACCGCACAGGTCGACATGAACGTCGTGGCAACCGAGGCGGGGCACTTCATCGAGGTGCAGGGCACGGCCGAAGGGCATCCCTTCAAGCGGGACGAACTGGATGAGCTCCTCGGGCTCGCCGTCGAGGGGATCGCCACCCTGGTAAGGGCTCAGAAGGCCTCGCTCGGGATCTAGTCATGGACCTCGTGTTGGCGACGCGGAGCACGCACAAGATAAGGGAAATCCGGAGGATCCTCGTAAGGGTTCCGGACCTTCGGGTACTGGATCTGACAGAGGTCGGTGTTCGTTACGACGCCGCCGAGGAGGATCTGGAGCCCTACGATACGTTCGAAGAAAACGCCACATCGAAGGCCTCCTATTTTCAGGGGATCACCGGGTTAGCCACGGTGGCCGACGATTCCGGAATCGAGATCGACCTCCTGGGCGGCGCTCCTGGAGTCCGATCCAAGCGATTCGCTCCGGACCAAGGCCTTGCCGACCTCGCACTGGATCGGGCCAACAACGAACATCTTCTCGCGTCCCTCGGCGACGCCCCGCTCGCGGAGCGGACCGGGCGTTACGTCTGCGTCGCGGTCCTGAACCGAGGAGAACCGGACGACGTGACGGTCGCGCGAGGGGAGGCTCGCGGCCTGATCCTGAATGTGCCCCAGGGCTCAGGCGGTTTTGGCTACGATCCACTTTTTTTCGACGAGGAGCTGGGAAAAACGTTCGCCGAGATCACTCCGGAAGAAAAGAACACCCGAAGTCACCGGGGCAAGGCATTCCGGGCGCTGGCTGCGCGGCTGGTCTCGGCTCCACAGCGTTCATGAACGCTAAACTTTTCTGACCAGTCCCATGCAGACTCCTGCGACGACCCCACGTGACATCAACCCCACCGAGGATGGCGCCGCGCTCCGGATTGTGTGGGAGGACGGACACGAGTCGATTTACCTCCCCTTTGATCTCCGGATGTCGTGTCCGTGCGCGGGCTGTGTGGATGAAACTTCGGGCCGGCGCACACTCACTGAAGCGATGGTACCGCCAGGCATCTATCCCACGGCCATCCATTACGTGGGGCGGTATGCGCTCAAGTTCGTGTGGAGCGACGGGCACGACACCGGGCTTTACTCGTACGAGCTCTTGCGTGGCCTATGTGGTTGTGCCAAGTGTTCGGTGCCCGCGGACAACTCCATGCCTCAGGAGGGTCAGTGATCATCGTCACCGGCGGTGCCGGCTTCATCGGATCGAATCTGGTCGCGGAGCTCGAGGGCGGGGGCGAAAAAGGCCTGGTGGTCTGCGACCGTCTGCTTAAAGCCGACAAGTGGAAAAACATCAGTAAGCGCCACCCGGCGGCCCTCGTGTTTCCCGAGCAGCTCCCCGACTTCCTCGAGCGGAACGCGTCGGAGATCCGGGCGATCTTCCACATGGGCGCGATCTCTTCGACGACCGAGACCGACGTGGATCTGATCGTCGCGACGAATGTGCACCTGTCGACGGATCTGTGGCGGTGGTGTGCACAGAATAAAGTTCCGTTCATCTACGCCTCTTCCGCTGCCACGTACGGCGACGGCTCGAAGGGCTTCGCCGACGACGGGTCGGTCGCCGGGCTCTCGCGCCTCCACCCCACGACTCCCTACGGGTGGAGCAAGCACCTCTTCGATCGCATGGTCGCGCGGTGGGTGGAGGAAGGGGCCGCGGCTCCACCACAGTGGGTGGGCCTCAAATTCTTCAACGTCTACGGCCCTCACGAGTACCATAAAGACCACATGCAGAGCCTGGCGGCAAAAACGTTTTCGGTGGCAGCGGCCGGCGACCCGGTGACGCTCTTCCGCTCGCACGACCCCAATTATGCAGACGGCGGGCAGATGCGGGACTTCACGTATGTTCAGGATTGCGTCTCCGTGATGCTCTGGCTCCTCGACCACCCGGAGGTCTCCGGGCTTTTTAATCTCGGCACGGGCAAGGCACGCACGTTTTTGGATCTGATCGGGAGCGTGTTCGCCGCGCTGGACATGGAGCCCTCCATCAAGTGGGTCGATACGCCACCCGAGATCCGGAAGCGATACCAGTACTTCACGCAAGCCGAGATGGGTCGCCTGAGGGAAGCCGGCTATCACACGGAGTTCATGTCCGTCGAGGACGGGGTCGGAGCGTACGTGAGGTTATTCTTGGCGACGGACGACCCTTACCGGTAGCGGACCGTATCCCGTTCGCCCGTCACAAGGCCGTTGAGGAGGTAAAGTGCCTTCTAGGGCTCCTCCGCGGGACCCACCCCCAGCTCTCGAGCCTGCCCGAGAAGTCGAGCGTCTTCCGGAAAACGGAGAGACCTTCTTGGACCGCCTCCCGGGCGCGGTCCGGCTGATCGAGTTGGATATGACTTTGCGTGAGATAGACGTCACGGGCCGGATCGGCCGGGGGTAAGCCGGAGACGAGCGCCACTGCCTCCTCCGATCGGCCAGCCAGCAGGAGTCCACGTACGAAGTCGAGCTGAAGGCGTAGCTCGTTCGGGTTGAGGTCCACGGCCTGACTCAGCCACTCGAGACCCCGGGTTTGCTCTCCAGCGTCGATGAGCCGCATGCCCATCCACCACTGAGCTCGGAAGGACTCGGGGTGCTCCTCGGCGAGCGTCATGAAGACGGCTTCCGTGTCGCGCCAAGCCGCGTTCCTCGTCCACGTTCGAGCACCGCCGAGGAGCACGAGGAGCGTCGCCGCGCCGACCGCACTCCATCGTAGTCGGGCGGGTGGTTCGCGTAGGAAACCCACGGCATACTGTCCAAGGCCCACCGCAAGCAAGGATACGCCCACCGACGGAAGATAGAGCGTGCGTTCCGCCACCCAGACGCCGACCGGGAATATGACGTTCCCCACGACGGCGACGGAGAGTACGACCCACAGGACCCCCAGCGTTATCCACGGCGAGCGCCGGAGGCTCGAGACCGCCAGCGCCCCCACAGCCAGGAGTACCCCGCCCCCCACCCAGAAGCGGAGCGCTCCGATGCTCGTCGGAAGGATGACCCCGGGCCCGTAGTCGGCAACGAGATCGGCGGGAAACAGCAAGAGCCGCGTCAACTCGGTGATGTTGGCCACGGCCGTGCTCATCCTGAGCCAAAGCGGCAAGATCACGATGTAGGGCGCCGCGTCGCGCTGCAAGAGCGTACCGAGCACCTGGTAGCGAACCGCCAGGTACAGCACGAGAACTCCGGCGAGCGCCGCGAACACAGGCAGCTGGCTGGCCCATCCCGTGCGTCGCGCCCGCTCGGGGAAGAGAAGCGAGAGGACCACCAGCAGGGCGGGGAGCACCGCCCCGTTCTCCTTCGAAGCGAGCGCCATCGCATAGGCGAGCGAGACGAGCCCAACGCGGGCCCACTCCGAACGAAAGCCGCGCAGGTAGGCCAGGGCCCCGAGCAGCACGAACAGAGCCATCAAGGCGTCGCCTCGCCCCACCGAGTTGGCCACGGCCTCCACGTGGACCGGATGCACCGCGAAAACGGCACCTCCCAGGAGCGCGAGGAGCGGTGTGGCACCGAGCGTCGTCAGAAGGATCGTGACCAACGCGGTGTTCGCGCCGTGAAGCGCCACGTTGAAGGCATGAAAGGGAACGGGGCTTCCCGATCCTATGCTCCAGTTGAGCGCGTACGTCAGCGACGTTACCGGCCGATACGGGGAACGCCCCGGCGGCACCCGTCCCCGGTACGGCGAAGTGAGGATTTCGGCCGTATTGGCCAGGCCGTGGACCGTCGTGTTCTCGACGATGTCGCCGGTGTCGTCGAGAGCGAAGCCGTTGCCGAGTGAGGGGAGGTAGACGACAAGCGCCAACACCACCGCTACCGCGGCGGCGCTCAGCGGCGACATGCCGATCCTACTCATCGTATGCTCCCTTCGGTCGGCCCTCTTCGAGGGTCTCGGCGGGTGATCCCGAATGTGGATGTCACCCATGCGATCACATGACTCGGGGGAATCTCACCCGGGATCTTCAATCATCGCTGAGGGACGTGCACGGGGGCAATCATTTTGGGAGGTGGGGATCCTGCGAGGATCCGGGACACCAGAGAGAGATGTGCACTGTCCGCCCGTGCTTCGCTCCATACATTCAGCGCCGACCCGGCATCACCTCGATCGAACCCTCGGCCACACCCAGGAGGCTGCGCTCATGACCGACTCCTCTCGCCGCGACTTCTTACGGACCCTGGCTGTGGCAACGGCCGCAGCGGTGCGGCCTCGGCTGGCCCTCGCACAGGAAGTTGGAGTGCGAACGATCGCAGGGACGGGGGTGGCCGGTTACGAGCCGGAGGGTTCGGGCGGCCTGGTGGCCGCGCGGACACCGGTGAACAATCCGTATGGTATCGTGGTCGGCCCCGACGGTGCCCTCTATTTTTGTGAGGTCGATACCGGGCGGACCCGGAGGATGGATTTGGGGACCGGGCGGCTCACCACCGTTTCCGGGAACGGCGAGGCCGCGTACTCGGGGAACGGGGGGCCTGCGATCTCTGCATCCTTTTCGGCGCCGCACGAGATCCGGTTCGACCGCGACGGCCACCTTTTCGTGGTGGAGCGCGATGCACACGTAGTGCGTCGGGTAGACGCACAAACAGGACTCGTGTCTACCGTGGCCGGGACGGGCGAGGCTGGATTTTCGGGAGATGGCGGGCCGGCCGTGGATGCCCAGTTGCGCCAGCCGCACAGCATCGCCTTTGTCGCGAACGGTGACCTGCTCATCTGCGATATCGGCAACGGACGGGTCCGTCAGGTGGACGTGCGCACCGGTACGATCTCGACGCTCTCCGGCACCGGGGAACGCCAGCCGACCCCGGACACCGGCCCGCTCGCCGGCACACCGCTCAGGGGGCCGCGCTCGCTCGACACCGACAGCGAGGGCAACGCATACCTCGTGCTGCGCGAGGGCAACGCCGTGTTCCGGCTCGACACCGGGGCCGGACGGCTCCAGCGCATCGCCGGCACCGGCGAGAGGGGCTTCACGGGGGACGGAGGTCCGGGATCGACGGCGACCTTCAACGGACCCAAGGGGATCGCCTACTCGGCTTCCGATCATAGTCTTTACATCGTGGATACAGAGAACCATACGATCCGGCGTCTGAGTCTGGCCACGGGGCTTATCGAGACGGTCCTGGGCACCGGCGAGCGCGGCGACGGCCCGGATGGTGATCCCATGCAGTGCCGACTGGCTCGGCCGCACGGGGTGTTTGCGCACGAGGGCGTGGTGTATGTGACGGACAGCGAGAATCATCGCGTCCGGGCGCTGGAGGGAGTTCTCTGAGGGTTCTCTGAAGTAGTCTCGTCGCCCGCCTGAAGGCTGTCCGTGAAGTAGCTCTCCGGCTTGCACGTAGCCTGATGGAGCCCTAGAGTAGCTGCCCCCCCCCAAGAAACCGAGGCGGCCCCGCCCAGCTCGGAGAATTCCGTTGTCAGAGCCAAGAGGGACTGTCAGCTCGTCCAGGGGGGCTGTCTGTGAACTGGTCCAGGGAGCTCCACACGCACATCCGGAGGAGGATTGAGCTCGGCCTGGGCGATCGCTCATGGAGCTGGTTGTCACGGGCCACAGGCGTGCCGCAGTCGACGCTGGCGTCGCAAGCCGCGAAGCCGAAGTTCAGCCTCCACGTCCTTCTCCGAGTGGCTTCGGCACTCGAAAGAGATGTGAACTACTTCCTGCCCGATGCGATGCGCCCAGACCCCGGGGGGGGCGCCGCCGAGGATGCGATCGATCGGATCGCGGACATCATCTCGCGCGCTCGGCATGGAGGTCCGCGCTAGCGCGACCGCGTTCGATTATCGGGTGTTCGGTACCTCCTTGCCCGCCGATGATCTGCGCCCCAGGCTGAATATAGCTCCCCCCGCGACTCGCATGCCACAGGTTCTGATGAGGATTCCGACGCCGGGGGGCGCTGTGCCATCCTCCCGTACTGACTCCTATGCCGCCGCGGCGGCAATCCTGATCCAGTGACCGTCGTTTCGTCCTCTATGGGCTCAAACGCTAGGCCAGTGGCGAGTCCTGCTCCGTACCGAACACAAGAACGCCCCCCCCATAACATGAACCGGAGAAACACAGTGAAACTCGGATTCATTCGGTTGGTCACGCTTGGGAGTGCCCTGCTCGTCGCGGGGTGCATGGACGGTTCTTCACCCACCGACCTCTCGCCGGACCTAGTGATCTTCGATGCCGAGCACGGGGACGACGGCTCTCACTTCTACTTCCTTCCGCCGATGGTGCCCGATCCAGGTGCCACGGGCGTCTTCGACGCGACTTTACCCGCGGTGGTCGAGATCTGCGAGTTGATAGGTGTAGGTCCGAACTGTGCTGCGACGATCGTTGAGTTCAGCGTGGGGGCGGGGACGATCGA
This sequence comes from Longimicrobiales bacterium, assembly GCA_965248195.1. Lineage (GTDB taxonomy): Bacteria > Gemmatimonadota > Gemmatimonadetes > Longimicrobiales > Gaopeijiaceae > UBA822. Next base: position 1,593,740 of record CBDFIQ010000002.1, read on the forward strand.
CGTCAGCGGCGATCACTATCACGCGAACTGGCACGCGGGCGACTTCAATCTCGACCTCACCCAGCTGTATCGGATTAGCGTCTTTGTGGGCGCGCAGGAGCTCGGCTTCGCTGATGTCCAGCCCGTGGCCAACGGCGGCGGGCTGAAAAACGTTGAGACCGGGGTGGTCATCGGGCTTGTCGATAATCGAACCCTCCCGATCAAGTTCCGTATCGAGGAGGGCGCGCGAGTGGGCTCGCTGAAGGTGATCAAGAACTCGGACGCCGACGGCGGCTTCGGCTTCACCGGCTCCGGCACGATCGGCGGCTTCACGCTCAACACCACGGGCGCGCCGGCGGCGACGGCCATGCAGATGTTCGGCCTTGATCCGCAAGTGACCTACACCGTGACCGAGAGCCTGAATCCGAACTTCGACCTGGCGAGCGCCAGCTGCACACTGGAGGATGGCACCGTGACGGGCACAGCGGGCGGAACGGCAGTCACAGGGATTGTGATCGAGCCCGCTAAGACAACCACCTGTACGTTCACAAATACGCTGAAGCCCGGCTCGCTCAAGGTGATCAAGAACTCCGACCAAGACGGCAGCTTCGAATTCACGGGGTCCGGCGGCGTCAGCTCTTTCACGCTCAACACCACGGGCGCGCCGGCGGCGACGGCCATGCAGACGTTCACGGGCCTCGACGCCACGGTGAACATCGACCTCACCGAGACCCTAAATCCGGCTTTCGACTTCGTCAGCGCGGTCTGCGCCACGGAGGGCGGGATTCCCACGGGCGCGGGCGGTCCGGCGGTCACGGGGATCGACATCGAGCCCGGCAAGACCACCACGTGCACGTTCACGAACACGCGGAGCGGGATTACCATCGACGCGACCGCGGTGACCGCCTCCACGTTCTCCATTGGAGGGATTGGCAGCTTCCCCTCGGATACGCCTAAGGTCTTGGATCTGGCCCCCGGACTGTACACGGTTCAGGAGAGTTCCGGTGGGGTGCATGACTTCGAAATCACTGCGACAGGTCTAGTCAGCTACGCGGCGTCGAAGGAGCCGTTCTTTGACGGCTTGGGCACGTCGCAGCTGACGCTGGTCGGCTATTCTGTCGACATTGACGCCACCGCAATGACGGCGGGGCAGTACGCTATCGGTGGTCTAGGCCTTTCCCAGTGCAACCGTGGGTACGTTCACCTTCTTGCCAGGCGTGAAGACTGTTCAGGAGCTTTCCGGCGGCGTGCATGAGTTCACGGTCGAAGAGACGGGTACGGTCAGCTTTGTGCAGCCGTTCTTCGACGGCGCGGGCACGTCGCAGCTGAAGCTGGTCGGCTACTCCATCGTCATTGATGCCACCGCGATTACGCCGCCGGGGTCGTTCTTTATCGGCGGTATAGGCGGATTTCCCAGCGCGACCGTCGAAACGCTCACCTTCTTGCCGGGCGACAAGACGATTCAGGATGGTTCCGGCTTGCTGTTTGACTTCGAAGTCCTGTCAGGCGGATCACTTGATTACGATTCGGGCTTGGAAGGGATACTGACTGGGAAGGGCACCAGTAGTCTTACTTTTGATCCCTCTTTTGTTCCTTAGGGATGAACCCGAGACCGGAGCAGCAATGATGCGGTAGAGCGGGGCGGGGTACATGCGCTCGACCAGATAGTGAAGGGGGACTTTTGGCTCCGTCAATCCTGTCGACCAGGGTGCTTTCATCTGGAGATGTCCGGGACTGTGGTGGCGTTTACATCCATGAGTCCGGAGCCTGGGGGGGGGGGGGTCGCTATTCCTCCAGCCTCTCCTCGATGCGCCTCAAGCGCTCGTCGATCTCCTGCAGTTTGTGCAGGATGATGATGTGGGTCTTTTTCGCGTCGATCCCCACGGGGCTCGCCTCGCTGGAGATCTCGCGCTCGATTGCAGTGAAAATGTCGAGGGGTACGTCCATGCCGCTCATGGCCACCTCCGATGGGATATCCGTCTTGTGTCACCTACCCGAGCACACAGTGTAGACAGCGATGGGCCCTGGCCGAAAGCTGCACGCTGCCCCTGGGACAACCTCCACGGGCCGGACGCTTGCCGCCCGGCTAGCCCGGGCGCATCTTTTGCGCCATGTCCGATAGGTTCGAGGAGCCGAAGGGAGCGCGTGGGAAACCAATGAACGGCAGACTCTTGGGTGGCTTTCTTCTCGCTTTAGCCACGTTCGCCGCCCTCGAAGTAGCTGCGCAGAACAGGGGTCAGGATGCTGTCACCGGCGCCCTGGATGCCTTCCGTCCGTTGACACAAGCCATGCTGAATGACCCCGACCCATCCGACTGGGTCATGTGGCGCGGCGGGTACGCCAACTGGGGGTACAGCCCGCTCGACCAGATTACCCCCGACAACGTGAACGACCTTCGCCTTGTGTGGTCGTGGGCCATCGCCCCGGCCGGTCCCGGATCCACGGGCATGCAGGTCGAGCCGATCGTGTACGACGGCGTCATGTATCTCCGCCACGCGAACGAGCGGTACTCGGCGCATGACGCGACTACGGGGGACGTCATCTGGGAGTATTCGCGTCCCGTGCCCGAGGAGGTCGTGGCAGAGGAGTCCGTGTTCACCGTACACCGGGGCAGGGGCGTCTTCCTTTTCGAGGACAGGCTCATCGGTCACTCGACGGACGGGATGCTCTTCGCTCTGGACCCACGCACGGGCGAGCTCGTGTGGGAAACGCAGATGGTGGACTACCGCGCCGGCCAGCAGCCGAGCGGCGCGCCCGTGGTGTTCAACGGGGCCATTGCCGTGCCGTACAACTGCACGGCCTGGGCCGCCCCGGATCCGTGTCACATGTCGGCCTACGATGTCGAGTCGGGCGAGATGCTGTGGCGTTGGTATACGAGTCCCACGCCAGAGGATCCGATGCATCAGACGTGGGGCGATGATCCCCAGGTGTACCCGCTCGCGTCGAGGCGGAACATGTCCCCATGGCAGACACCCGCCGTCGATACCGAACGCGGGCTGTTCATTTTCGGAATCGGCTCCAGCGCACCGCAACAGCCCGAGTTGGCCGGGACCGATGGCCAGTGGCCCGATCGACTCTACCATGGATCGACCGTGGCCCTCGATGCCCGAACGGGTGAGCTCGTGTGGTGGGCCCAGCACCATACGGACATGTGGAACAACGACGCCGCATACGACCGGATTCTGGTCGATTCGCCGGTAGCGCCCGATCCGCCAGAGGCCCTCGGGATCAATCCCGACATCACGCCGGGCGAAATGCGGCAGCTCGTGGTGGGCTCCTTCTCGAAGGACGCCATCTTCTACGTCTACGACAGGGGCGACGGCACGTTTCTGTATGCCCGGCCGACCGCCTACCAGAACGTCATTCAGAGCTACGACGGCCGGACGGGCGCCTTCACCACCAATCCCGACGCGGTCATGATCGCCGATGAGGACCGCGAAACCACGATATGTAGAGAGAACAGACAGATTCCTCAGGGGGCCTACAGTCCGCTTACGAACGCCTACTACGTCCCGGCCTTCAACGGCCGGTGCTCGGTGATTAGGGTCACGTCGCTCTCGCCCTCGCTGGAGACCGGCTACAACACAACGACGCTACGCTTCCAGCCCAGCCCGGTACCCCATCTGGGCCAGCCCGAGGCGATCGACGTCTCGACAGGAAAGACGCTCTGGCGCCTGGACCGCGAGGCACCTCTGTACGGAATGCTCACAACGGGCGGTGGTCTCCTCTTCGCCGCCGATACGAACCGGCGCTTCTATGCGATCGACCAGTGGACGGGTGAAGCGCTGTGGGAGACGATCTTGAACGGTGTGAGCGACATGGCGCCCATCACCTATTCTGTCGACGGCCGACAGTACATCGCCGTGATCTCGCCAGGGGGTACGGTCGGATCGGCCAGCCACGTCGGCCAGCTGCGCGCTCGGGTGCCGATTGGGCAGAGAAACGTGGGCCACACGCTGTTCGTCTTCGCGTTACCCGAGGAGTGACGGGGTATTCTCGATCGCAGTTTCCGCAGAAATCGCATGAAACCCCAAAGTTACCCGTCGCCCTCCCCGGTGAACGTGTTCGACAGTGTCCCGATTCCGTCGATGTGGATTTCTACCGTGCTGCCCGGCTCCATCGGGAGGGCCCCCAAGGAGGTTCCGCAGGTGATGATGTCTCCAGGTAGGAGCGTCATGCCGCGGGAGATCCGCTGCACGAGCTCGAGCGGAGAGAAGAACATGTCGCTCACGGGATAGTCCTGCCGAACCTCGCCGTTCAGTTGGGCCGTGACCTGAAGCGACTCTGGGTCGAGGTCCGTCGCAATCACGGGGCCGAACGGAGTGAACGTGTCGAAGCTCTTCGCACGACTCCACTGCGGGAACGAAGAATCCTCGAAGATGATCGGCAGGGCGGTCGCATCATTGACGCAGGTGTAGCCGAGGACGTAGTCGTCGACTGCCGCCATCGAGACGTCCTTGCAGCGCTTGCCGATCACGACACCGAGCTCGCCCTCGAAGATCACCCCGCGGTCGTAGGATTCCGGCCGGACGATCGTGCCGCCGGGGGCGAGGATGCCGGAGGGGGGCTTGTAGAAGTAGAGCGGCTCCGGGGGCCGGTCCAACCCGTTTTTTGCCGCCGCCGCGCCAAAGTTGTTCCACAGCCCGATTATTTTCGTGGGCAGGCAAGGGGTCAGGACCTCGACCGAAGCCAGCGGGATGGATTCGGACGTGGGGCTTGGTCCGTCGAACATGTCGCCGGAATGAACGGAAATCTGCCCGTTATCCAGGGCGCCAAACTTGATATCCCCGTTGTGTTTAACACGTATCCATTGAGTCATGACGTTAATCGTGCGGCCTCTTGTGTGACGCTCCGAGCCATCAGCTCTCGACGTCGTGAATGGAGAACGGTCTCGGTGTAGCCGTTCCGTTAATCATTCGGAACCGTTCCGGGGGTGATCCCGGACCGAACCGATTCGTAGCGGCCCCAGGTCGGGTGCTTACTCGCCGAAAAGAGGAATCCAGAGCGTCCAGTAGATCAGCACCAGCGTCATCCCGGTGAACACCAGGAGGCTCATCCAGCCGAACCACCGTGCGAAGGTCGAGGGATAGAACGCCCGGTCCTGCCTAGGGATGATGACCAGGCAGTAGTAGAAATTCAGGAAGAAGATCACCGGCGCGACGAAGGCTGCCAGCGCCGAGGCCACCAGCACCAGGAAGACGGGGCGTTCCAGGCCGGCCACGATGAGCGTGGATGCCACTAGAGAGTACAACATCGTCACGCGGTAGATGTTGTACTCCGAGTACCACGTCCCACGATGGACTTCGGTGAGACCCTCGGGGTCGATCCCGCTGAGGTCGGCGGTCCCGCGGAACAGATTGCGGGAGCAGGCGCCTACGATCCGGGGCCAACCGTCGAAGTAGTTGAAGGCCGTCGAGAAGGTCGCCGCGAACGCCCCAAGCATGAACACGGCCATCCACCGCTGACCGAGGCTCTGCGTGAAGATGCCAGCGATCTGACCCATGACCGCTCGGCCCTCGACCGGGTTCGGGTAGAGCCACACCGCCGCCAGTAGAAGAAAGATGCACGCGAGCACGAAGGAGATCACGTGCCCTTGGCGGAAGTCCCAGATCCCGATCTTGAACCACTTGTGGCAGTACTCCTGAGCGTTCGCCGGAAGCTTGGAGGTATCGACCGCAAGATCGTCCCGGTTCGGAGCGAATGGATCGAAGCGGTTGGCGAGCCCCATGTCCTCCATACGATCGCGAATCTTGCTCATGCCCTTCTTCTTGGCCTTGCCCCACTCCGAGGCTTGAAGTGACACGTCCATCCCGGTGGGCAACAATCCCAGGAAAGCCGCGATGATCAGCCAGGACCCGTCCGGGATCTCTACCAAGAAGAAGTGGCTCATCTCCGAGAGAGGGGCAGGCGCAGCGAAGAACACCGCCAGCGTCGAGAGCACGAGAATCGCGGCGAGGAGCTTGGCAGCGAGCTCGACCGCCCTGTAGCGTCCGCGCAGGATGATCGCCACGGAAACCACACCCAGGAACAGGCCGTACATCGTGAGCGAGATCGGTAGCCCCATCACCTCGGAGCCCACGTAGTACAGAACGGCCGCAGCGGCAATGAGGCGACCCGCTTGGCCCAGAGCGCACTGGATCAATGTCGTGATCAGCACGTACCAGAGCGGCCACTTCTTCCACGCCGTGCTGTACGCCTCGATCATGCTCTTCCCGGTAGCGTTGGTGAACCGGAAGGCCATCTCGAAGCCGTAGTACTTGAACACATATGCGACCGGGATGCACCACAGCAGCGCATAAGCGAAGCGGCCCCCCGCGGTCGGGGCCGTGACCAGGTGACTGGTGCCGACCCCGGTCATCATCAGAAGGACGCCGGGACCGAAGTGGCTCATCAGACCCTTGACGGTCATGTCGGGCATCTCCAGATCGGAGAACGCCTCGTCTGTCTTGGGAAGAGTCTCGGAGGAGCTGCTCAGTTCGGGGTCCATGGTCTGTGGGCTGAGGGTTTTCATGGAGGGGCCGGCTCACGTTACGCAACGTTTACAAGATCCAACAGCCCCAAGGGACTTTCCATGTCGGAGGACCGGTGCCTAGGTTCACCGAAGGGTCGCCTGGTCGGCGGCCATTCGGTTGCACGCTTCTTTCCCTCGATGGAGCTCAGTGGCCCACATCAGAGACGACGACATCGTTGCCCGGTGGAAGGAAGAGCCGGCACCCCTGCTCCCGATTCTACACGATTTTCACGACCGGGACGGCTACCTCTCCGCGGAGGCCATACGAGCGGTTGCGCAGGGTCTGCGGATCCCCATCGCCGATCTGTTCGGGACCGTGACCTTCTATCATCATTTTGCCCGCGAGCCGGGGGGACTCGGCGCGCCGAGGGTCTGCACGGGACCGATCTGCAGGATGAGGGGCGCGGACGCGCTTCTCGGTGCGCTGGACGGCGCCACGGCCATGCCTTGCTCCGGCCGCTGCGACGATCCCGTTCCGGTGCTGCGAGGCCACGACACGCTGGTGGGGCTTTCGGCGGAGAGCCTGGAGTCGAGGCCGTCCCCTCTTCCACCAGCGGCTCAGGACGGTGTCGAAGAGTGCGTGTTCGCGGACATACGGGAGCCGGGGCGTGCGGGCCTGGAGGGATACCAGAGCACTGGTGGTTACGAGGGCCTCAGGAAGGCCCTCGACATGACGCCGGCGGAGCTGGTCGAGCTCGTCACCGATTCGGGTTTGGCCGGGCGGGGCGGGGCCGGCTTTCCCACGGGTGTGAAGTGGAAGGCGGTGGCGGAGGCGCCGGGGCACCCGAAGACCATCGTCTGCAACGCCGACGAGGGAGAGCCGGGATGCTTCAAGGACCGTTGCCTGATGGACTACGATCCACACGGCGTGGTGGAGGGTATGGTTCTGGCAGGGTACGCCTCGGGGGCCACCCGGGGCTTTATCTACCTCCGCTACGAGTATCCGGAGACAGAGCGTGTTCTCGCCCAAGCACTGAGTGATGCTCGCGACGCCGGGCTTTTGGGCCCCGGCGTTCTGGGCACCGACTTCTCCTTCGAGCTCTATGTTCGGCGCGGGGCAGGGGCGTACATCTGCGGCGAGGAGACTTCCCTCCTGAACAGCCTGGAGGGCAAGCATCCATTTCCCCGAAACCGGCCTCCCTATCCCGTTACGCACGGTTTCGAGGATCTGCCCACAGTGGTGAACAACGTAGAGACGTTGGCCTCTGTGCCGCCCATCGTGCGGTTCGGTGCGGATTGGTATCGAGGACTGGGGCGCGGCGACCAGGCCGGCACCAAAGTGATCAGCCTCTCGGGTGATGTGACCCGGCCGGGAAACTACGAAGTCCCCCTGGGCTTTCCCCTCATGGAGCTCATCGACGGCTGGGCAGAGGGGACCGGAGAGGGCCGCACGATTCAGGCGGTCACCATGGCGGGGCTGTCGGGTGGTTTTCTCGCCGGCGAGGACCTGGACGTGACGCTGGACGAGCCGAACATCCGATCGAAGGGCTCGTTCCTGGGAGCGGGCGGTATTATGGTCTTCGACGACACCCGCGACATGATCGAGGTCTCCCATCAGGCCATGGAGTTCTTCGCCGACGAGTCGTGCGGCAAATGTTTTCCTTGTCGCATCGGAACCCAAAGGCTCATGGAGCGCCTGGCTGGGAAAGCGGGTCCCAAGGAGTTGGAGCGCTGGATCGACGAGGTCGCCGATGTGGGTAAGACCATGATGGAAACGAGTGCGTGCGGCCTGGGCATGGCCGCTCCACTGATAACGAACAGCCTGTTGAAGTATTTTCCCGATCGGGTGTCCGATCACGTGACGAGGTAGCCGAATGAGCGGGACCAACGGAAAGGGCCACAACGACCTCACGCTCTTCCTCGACGGCGAGGAGGTGTCGTTCAGCCGCGGCGAGACCATCTACGAGGTCTCGGAGCGGCACGAAAGAGAGATCCCCACCCTCTGCTACGATCCCCGTCTCGACCCGTTCGGCGGCTGCCGCCTCTGCATCGTCGAGTTGGAGGGCGCTCGAAACCCGGTCGCCTCGTGTACTACGGAGGCTACCGCCGGCATGAGGGTCAAGACCAGCGGCGGCCGATTGGACATGCACCGGCGCGTGCTCCTCGAGTTGGTCGCCTCCGAGAATCGCGAGGTGGATGTGGATTCGCTCTCGGGTTACGCGTCGCAGGAGTTGGCGCAGCTGGTCGACCGATACGAAGCCCGTACGGGGCGGTTCCGCGGGCGCCAGTCGGGCACGAGTCACCCGAACGATCCCAACCCCTTCATCATGCGGGACTACGAGAACTGCATTTCTTGTTATCGCTGCGTTCGTGTGTGCGCCGAGCAGGAGGGTGACTACGCCATCACGGTGATGAACCGGGGCTTCGAGACGCAGATAACGACCGAGTTCGACGGCCTGCTCAAGGACTCCGCGTGCACCTTCTGCGGGCAGTGTGTGCAAACCTGCCCCACCGGGGCCCTGGCCGACCTGAAGGCGCTACGGAACGTCGAGGTCGCGGGCGCCACCGAGAAGACGCGGACGGTCTGCACGTATTGCGGGGTCGGCTGCTCCATCGACGTCCTGACGAGGGGCGATGAGATTGTGGGGGTCCTGCCGGGAATGGACGGTCCCGCCAACCACGGCGCCCTGTGTGTGAAGGGCCAATATGCCTACGACTTCGTGGGGCATCGCGACCGTCTTGCCACGCCTTACGTGCGGGGCGATGACGGCCAGCTCCGGCCCGCATCGTGGGACGAGGCACTCGATCGTGCCGCTGCGGGGCTGGGCGGGGTCATCGCGGAGCACGGCCGCCACAGCTTTTTCGGGATCGCCTCGGGCCGGGCTCCGAATGAAGCCGCGTACACGATGCAGAAGTTCGTGAGGGCTGGGTTGGGTACCAACTACATCGACAACTGTAGCCGTGCTTGACACGCTCCTACTGTCGCCGGTCTGGCGGCAAGCATCGGTCGGGGCGCCATGTCGAACCCGTTGGCGGACATGGACAAGCCCGATGTGATCTTCTGCATCGGGACAAACATGACGGAGACCCACCCCGTGGCCGCCACGGGCCTGAAGAAGGCCTTGGCCAGGGGGGCGAAGATGATCGTTGCCGACCCCAGGGAGATCGAGCTCGCGAGGCTGGCCCACGTGTACCTGCCCATCCGTGTGGGCTCCGACACGGCGTTGCTCCTGGCTATGGCGCACGTCATCGTGCGGGAGGGTCTGGTGGACGAGGGCTTCATGGCCGCCCGAACCACCGAGGGCCAGGAGTTCCTGGAGCACGTGGAGCGCTTCAGCCCCGCCTGGGCCGCAGAGATCTGCGAGGTACAGGCCGAGGACATCGAGAAGGCGGCCCTCTTGTACGGCAAGGCCGAGCGTGGGGCGATCTACTACACGCTCGGGATCACCGAGCACATCTGCGGCGTCGAGAATGTGCAAAGTCTCTGCAACCTCGTCCTCCTGACGGGGAACATCGGCCGGGAGGGAACGGGCATCAACCCCATGCGCGGGCAGAATAACATTCAGGGAGCCGGGGACATGGGCGCGCTGCCCAACAACTACCCGGGGTTCCAGCCGGTCACCGACCCGGCCCATCAGGAGAAGTTCGAGAAGGCGTGGGGGACCAAGATCGATCTCGAGAAGGGCATCACCAAGGTCACGGCCCTGGACATGTGTGGAGATCAGATCCGGGCCATGTACATCGACGGTGAGAACACGGTTGTCACCGATCCGGACCGCACGCACTGCGAGCACGCGCTCAGAAGCCTCGACTTCCTGGTGGTCACCGACCTCTTCATGACCGACACGGCCGAGCTGGCCGATGTCGTTTTCCCGGCCGCCGCCTGGGCCGAGGTGGACGGGACCCAGACGAACACCGAGAGGCGGATCCAGCGTCTGCGGGCGGCCGTACCGCCTCAGGGCGATGCCATGCCCGACTGGTGGATCACTTCCCAGCTCGCGAAGCGTATGGGATTCCAGGGCTTCGATTACGAGGGGCCGGACGATGTTTTTAATGAGTGTTGCGAGCTGTCGCCGATCTACCAAGGGGTGAGCTGGGACACGGTCGAACACGGTGAGTACATATGGCCCATCCCCTTCGACGGCCATCCGGGGACACCCCGACTGCACGAAGGAGAGTTCGTCAACGGCCGTGGCATCTTCACAGTCGCGGAATACCGGGATCCGGCTGAGACCATCGACGACGACTACCCGGTGTGGCTCACCACGGGCCGCAGGCTGGCGTCGTACCACACGCGCACGCAGACCGGGCGATCCGCCGGAATCGAGTACCTCCTGTCCGAGGAGGTCCTGGAGGTCCACCCGACGGATGTGGAGGAATGGGGTCTCGAGGACGGAGGCTGCGCGATCGTCTCCAGCCGCCGGGGATCGGTCCGGGTGAAGGTCCAGGCCAACAACCGCTCGCCGAAGGGGACGGTGTTCACCACGTTCAGCTTCAGCGACGTTCCCGTAAACGTGCTCACCGGATCCGGGTACGATCCCATCACGCAGACCGCCGAGTTGAAGGTCTGCGCGGTGCGTGTGGAGCCTGCTACGTAAGGATCTTTTACAGCAGCCCCGCGCCGCGGGCCCACTGGTATTTCGCGCCGAGGATCGCGACGGGTAGCTCCGTCGTGTATGGACAGGCCACGATGCCTCGCTCGTAGAGGTACTCGGAGGCCTCCTCCACTTCCACGTCACCCACCAGAGAGCACACGATGGGTTTGTCTATGCCTTTGTCTCTGGCTTCCTGAACCACGCGGGCACAGAGCTCGGCGAAGACCATGGGCGGCGTAACAATGGTATGCCAGTAGCCCAGCATGAGTGCGTGGACACGGTCGTCTTCGAGTCCGAGGCGAATGGTTTTCTCGTACGTGATCGGCGGCTCCCCGCCCGTGATATCCACCGGGTTTCCCGAAGCACCGAACGGAGGAATGAACTCCTTGAAGGCTTCGTCCAGATCCTGCGGAAATTTCATCAAGGAAAGCCCGTTATCCACGGCGGCGTCGGACAGCAGAACGCCTGATCCGCCCGCGCCCGTGATGATCACGATGTCCTCGCCCTTCGGAGTGGGAAGGACCGGAAGGCCGTGCGCAAACTGCAGCATGTCGTTCAGGCTGTAGGCACGGATCACACCGCTGGCTCGTAGCACGTCATCGTAGATCTTGTCGTTACCCGCCAATGCCCCCGTGTGCGAAGCCGCTGCCTTCGCGCCGAGCTGCGTGCGGCCCGCCTTCAGCATGACGATGGGCTTCTTCTTGGAAACGCGCTTCGCGACCTCGGCGAAGCTCTGGCCGTCCTTGAGATCCTCCGCGTGCATCGCGATGACGTCGGTGTTGTCATCCTGCTCGAAGTAGGTGAGCAGATCATCCTCGTCGAGATCCGACTTGTTGCCCAGTCCGACGATGGCGGAGACGCCCATTTTCGTGGAACGGCTAAAACCGATGATGGACATGCCGACACCACCACTCTGTGAAGACAGCGCGGTTCTGCCCTTGACGTCATAAGGGGTACAGAAGGTGGCGCAGAGATTCGCAGGCGTGTAGTAGAACCCATAGATGTTGGGTCCCATCATGCGCACGTCATGCTTGCGTGCCACGGCAAGGAGCTCCTCCTGGAGCTCCGTCTCTCCGACCTCGGCGAAGCCCGAAGGAATCATGATTGCGCCGGCAACGCTCTTCTCACCCACCTCTTCCATCGCGCCCACGCAAAATTTCGCGGGAACCGCGAATACGGCGATGTCGACGTCACCCGGGACGTCCTTGATGCTCTTGTAGACCTTCTTACCCAGAATCTCGTCGGCCTTCGGGTTGATCGGGTAGAGCTCCCCCTCATAACCGCCATTGATGATGTTCTTCATCACCGAGTTCCCGATCTTGCCTTCGCCATCGGACGCGCCAATGACGGCGACCGCTTTCGGGTTCATGATGCGATTCATCGCCGAGACGATGTCTTCCTGACTTGGGCGATACAGCTCCTTCGGTGGCGTAAAGTCGACCGAAATCAGCGTATCGACCGCTGTCGCGCCATTGGCGTCCGCAAGGATCGGGTTGAGGTCGACCTCCTGGATTTCCGGAAATTCGCTGATCAGATCGGAGACGTTGACGATGATGCTCGCCAAGGCGTCTCGATCGACGCCTTCCGAGCCCCTGACGCCGTCCAGCACCTCGGCGGCCTGGATGCTGTCCAGCATGGACTTCGCGTCGGCACTCGTGGCGGGAGCCAAGCGGAAAGTGATGTCTTTCAGCACTTCCACCAGAATGCCGCCGAGCCCGAACGCCACGAGTTTTCCGAAGCTCGGGTCCGTGACCGCGCCGACGATCACTTCCAGACGATCGCCGGTCACTTGCTCCTGGATTTGAACGCCCACGATGTCCGCGTCGCCCTTGTACGCCTTCGCACTACTGACGATGCTCTCGTACGCGGCTGCGGCAGCTTCGGAGTCCGCCACGCCGACGCGTACGCCCCCGGCTTCCGTCTTATGCAGGATGTCGGGGGAGACGATCTTCATGACCACGGGGTAGCCGATGTCGTCGGCGATGGCAGAAGCCTCCGCGCCAGACTGAGCGAGCCCTTCACGAGGCACGGGGATTTTGTAGGCGTCGCACACCGTCCTGCATTCCGGAGCGGTCAGAGAGGTGCGCCCCTCGGATTTCACCCGGTCCAACACCGTGCGGACAGCTTCTCGCCGGCTACTCATTTCCGATCCGCTTGTTGTTCGCGGCTCGACGGCCGCTCCCGCGATCGCGACGTCTCATCTTGTAAAAGCGCCCGCTTCCTTCAACCCATCGATCTCGCTGTCCTCGTAGCCCAGTACCTCAGCGAGAATCTCATCGGTATGCTCACCCAGGAGCGGTGAACGCTCGATCTTCACCGGAGAGTCGGAGAGCTTGATGGGACACCCCAGATTGTGCCACTTCCCGCGTTCCGGGTGATCGATTTCCACATACATCTCGCGCTGCTTCACGTGCTCGTCGTTGGCCAGGTCCATGGTGCTCAGCACGGGGCCACAGGGTACGTTGATCTCGTTGAAAATCTCCATGAGCTCGCGCTTCGTGTGGTCGCTTGCGAACTCGGTCAGCACGGCCCACATGTCGTCCTGGTTCTGGCGGCGCGCATCGATCTTTTCGAAACGTGGATCCTTGACGAGCTCTTCACCTCCGACCCGCTCCGCCAGCGCGTTCCAGACGTGCTCCTGGACCACGACGTAGAGATAGTCGTTTGCGCCTCCGGGCTTGCACTGGATCGCGTTGCCGAGCTGGCCTCCACCAGAATCGTTACCGGCTCGAGGCGTAAAGTCGTCGAACTCCTGCACGGAGTACTCGGTTAGGGGTCCACGCTGAACGCGCTGGTGATCCCGGAACTTCACGCGCGCCAGATTCATCACGCAGTCCATCATGGCGCACTCCACGTACTGGCCACGCCCCGTGCGCTCCCGCTGGATGAGAGCGGCGAGGATGCCGGCCATCAGGTGTACCCCCGTGCCCGAATCGCCAATCTGCGCTCCCGCGGCGACCGGAGGACCCTCGTTCAATCCCGTGGTGCCCATGGCACCGCCCATGGCCTGCGCGATGTTCTCGTAGGCCTTGAACTCCGCGTACGGGCCTTCGCTGCCAAAACCCTTGATGGAGGCCATGACGATTCGGGGATTGATCTCATGGACCCTGTCCCACCCGAAGCCGAGCCGATTCAGAACGCCCGGCCCGAAGTTCTCCATCAGCACGTCGCAGCTCTCCACCAGCTTCGTAAAGACCTCTTTGCCCCTGTCGTTCTTCAGGTTCACGGTGATCGAGCGCTTGTTGCAGTTCAGCATCGTGAAGTAGAGGCTGTCGGCGTCCGGGACGTCTCGCAGCTGCTTGCGCGTGGCGTCTCCCATCGGGGATTCGAGCTTGATCACGTCCGCACCCAGGAAGGCCATCAGCTGGCTCGAGGTCGGACCCGCCTGTACGTGGGTCATGTCCAGAATGCGAACGTCAGAGAGCGCCTTATCCATAGTCTGTTATTCTCCGATCACTTGTACATGGTTTGACGTTTGGTTCCGGGTGACCATTCACCAGGGTCCACCCAGATATTGATGACCGCAGATTTGCCGGAAGTTTTCACGGCTTCCCGCGCGCGTTGCAGCGAAGGTTGGATCTCCGCGGAGTCTCGAACTTCTTCGCCGTATCCGCCGAGCATCTCGGCGAACTTGGAGAAAGGCACGTTGCCCAGGAGATTGCCGACGTTGCCGCGCTCCTCGCCGTACTTGGCCAATTGCCCGTAACGAATCTGATTCATGGCGGAATTGTTGCCGATGACCGCGACGTACGGCGCACCGAATCGATTGGCCGTCTCCATATCGAAAGCAGTCATCCCGAAAGAGCCGTCGCCGTAGTAGCAAAGGACCTCTTTCTCGGGATGCACCAGCTTCGAGGCCAGCGCGAAACCGGTGCCGACACCCAGGCCGCCCAGCGCGCCCGGATCCATCCAGTTGCCCGGCGCTCGGGGCTGAACCGCCTGGGCGCTGATGGTGACCACATCGCCTCCGTCGCCAATGTAGATGGTGTCCTCGGTGAGGAACTCGTTCAGCTCCCACGCGACGCGATATGGATGGATGGGGTTTGCGTCCGACAAAAAGAGCGGCATCAGCTTTTCCGTCTTCTGCAGCTCGATGGCCCGCAATTGCTCGAGCCACTTCTTGCGGCCCTTGGCCCCGTTGTCCGCGAGACCGGTGGTCGCGTCGTGCACGGCCTTCAGGATCGCGCCGGGATCACCGACGAGCCCGAGCGAAACGTCGCGGTTCTTCGCGACAGTCCTGTAATCCATGTCGATGTGCACGACCGTGGCTTCAGCACTCAGTCGTCGGCCGTAGCCCATCCGGAAATCGAACGGCGTGCCGACGATAACGATGACGTCGGCTTCCTTGAAAGCATCGCCGCGGGTGCGGTGGAAATAGTAGGGATCGCCCGGCGGGAGGATTCCGCGCGAAGCGCCGTTCATGTAGCCCGGGATATTCAGACCTTTCAGGAGCGCAATGGCCTCTTCGTGGCCGCGGCAGGTCCACACCTGGGTGCCCAGTAGCATGGCTGGTCGTTCGGACTTGACCAGGATCTCCGCCAGCTTCTCGATATCGTCGGGATCGCCGATGGCCTTCGTGGAGGCCCGATAGTGGCCGGCCTTCGGGATGACGGCGTCGGCCAGGGAGACCTCGCGATCCAGGACATCGCGGGGAATCTCCAGATAGCTCGGCCCCGGCGCGCCGGCAAAGCACTCCCTGGCTGCCATGGCTATCATGTCCGGGATTCTCTCCGTGGATCGCACGCTCGCGGAGAACTTGGTAATCGGCGCGGCGATGTCCACGTGGGGCAGATCCTGGAGCGACCCCATCTTGTGCTGCGAAAGGGCTCCCTGTCCGCCGATATGCAGTACCGGACTCTCGGATCGGAACGCCGTTGCGATGCCAGTGAGCGCATTGGTAAAGCCGGGGCCCGCCGTGGTGATCACGCAGCCCAAACGGCCGGTCTGGCGGGCGTAGCCGTCCGCAGCATGGGCCGCCACCTGCTCGTGGCGCACATCGATGATGCGAATGTCGTTGTCGATACACCCGTCATACGTGTCGATGATGTGCCCACCGCAGAGCGTGAAGATCGTATCGATCCCCTCGTTCTTGAGTGCGGCGGCCACCAGATGGCCGCCGGAAATGACGTCGGCGTCCTTGCTCTTTCTCGCAAGGGTATCTTCCGCCGTCGTGGTTGTCGCTTTTTCCGCGGTGACGCTTGCCATGGGATGCTCCCGGTAGACTTTTCTCAGGTCAGTTAATCCAAGGACGGCTAACGCACGAGGCACCATATTGCGCCGTAGACCATTAGCAGGCAATCTCCGCAAGGCCAAGGGCTGTCGAACACGAAGGACTCGCGAGTGCGGCGATCGCTTGGTTTGAAGCACACCCGCGGGGCTAGACACCGCCGATCTAGCTCAGCGTCACGTCACTGGAGAGGACTATGCGATTCGCGCTTATGATATTCGCCGTCGGGTTTCTGCCGGGGGTCGTCTTGGCCCAGGCGACGGACGCCGTGTTTCTCGGGGAGCTCACCTGGACCGAGGTGCGCGACGCGCTCGCTGCCGGCAGCACAACGGTGATCATCCCGACTGGTGGGACCGAGCAGAACGGGCCCCACATGGTGCTGGGAAAGCACAACTACCTCGTTCGCTACAAAGCAGGAGAGGTCGCTCGGCGTCTGGGAAACGCGCTGGTGGCCCCGGTCATGGCGTATGTACCCGAGGGGGACGTGGATCCGCCGAGCGGACACATGCGCTTTCCCGGCACGATCACGACCCCGCCAGAGGTGTTCGAGCAGGTGCTGGAGTTCGCGGCTCGAAGCTTCAGACAGCACGGGTTCCTCGACATCGCGTTGCTCGGTGACAGCGGGGGCAATCAAGCGTCGCAGGCCGCTGTGGCTGAGCGACTCAACCAGGAGTGGGCGGCCACGCCGGTCCGCGTGCATCACCTGACGGACTTCTATCCCGGTCCGGGCGACGCCTGGCTTGTCACGCAGGGCGAACGCGAGGAGGACGTCGGCTCCCACGCCGGCATGCACGACACCGCCAGCCTCATGTTCCTCAACCCGGCCTTGCTGCGGCTCGACGAGCTGGGGCCCGGCACGGGCGGCGACGGCAACGGCGTCAACGGAAACCCGGCCCGCTCCACGGCGGCGTACGGAGAGCAGATCCTGGAGATGCAGATCGACGCTGCCGTTCGCCAGATACGCACGCTTCGCGAACGCAGCCGGCGATAACGTCAACCGACTAATGGCTCCCCTGGTGGTGGGTGCGCCCGCGTTATTGCTCTGGCGGGACCAACGGCAATAACTATCGGGCCTCGCCGTGGCGCCCCTCCGCTGGAGCCGACGCCGAAACCGGCGTGAAACCGCGGTTCAACACGCTTCTTCGTAGCCATGCGTTCCCTTGGGCACCGATCCAGATCAGCACACCGACCGTAAGGACCAGGTGGACCACAATTCCCGCCTCCGCCATGAAATCGATGAAAATCTCGGGTATCAGCTGGAGCGACAGCTCGAGCGCGAGCAAAGCAAAGCCCAAGAGGAACATCCCCTTCCTCCATGCCCATAAGGGTCCGAAGACGAAGGCTGGCCAGGAGAAACCATTCTTGATGATTTCGCGTCGTCCATCGGGGTGTTCATAAACACTGTGCGTCGTGCTCGTTTCCACAGGTCAGGCTCCTCCTTCGAGCTCCTCAAGCGCACCGACTTCTCCCGTGTCCCCAACGAATGAGGCTTACTCAAAGCTATACCGCCGACGCACTAGCTGTGGGAGCTTTACTTGAGGAGCCCCTCGAACGGCCCTTGCTCGACAACCCCACGTTCGGAGCGGGAGCCCGCATGAACCTCGTAGCCCCGCTGTGGTCGCTTGCGCCATTCCACTCGCGGATGGATGTTGACGTCGATCTGATCCTCCGAAGTGAGGACTGCTCGATGTCCGATGCCGTCTCACGTCTGAACGCTGGGCTCGAAGGGCGCTACAGGATGCGGCGCGAGGTCGGTGAGGGCGTCCCCAAGGAGCTTTTTGCCCCATGAGATTGCACTCGGTCACGTTCGCGTTTGCTGGAAGCCTCCTCTTGGTCGCCTGCGGGCCGGCACAGGAGCAGACCGCTCGATTCCAGATCGAGGAAGCCACGATCGGGGACGTTCAGGCAGCCATCCTCGGAGGCGACCTGACCTCCACCCAGGTGGTCCAGGCGTACCTGGCCCGCATCAAGGCCTACAACGGGCCCTGCGTCAATGAGCCCCAAGGGATCCTCGGACGGATCACCACGATCAAGCGCGCAGGTCGCATCAACGCCCTGATCACCTTGAACCTGAGGCCGGCGCGACGCACCGCCTGGGGGTTCGATGCCCGTAAGGCGCGCAGCATGACGAATGCCGTCGATGACGACCCGGGCATGCCCGACGCGCTGGAGGTTGCCGAGCAGCAGGACGCCCACTTCGCCTCCACCGGCAGTCTGATCGGACCGCTGCACGGCGTGGTGATGGCCATCAAGGACCAGTTCGACACGTTCGACATGCGCACCACCGCCGGTGCCGATGCCTTCTACGCCAACGATCGTCCCCCGCGCGACGGGACGTTCGTCACGCGGCTCCGCGAGGCCGGTGCCATCATCCTGGCCAAGGCGAACATGGGGGAGTACGCCGCTGGGGGCGTCACGGGCGTGCGGAGCTCTTTCGGGGGCACCAACTGCAACGCGTACGACACCGAACGTGATCCTGGTTCGTCGAGCGGCGGCTCCGGCAACTCGGTTTCGGCGAACCTGGTCACGTGCGCCATCGGAGAGGAGACGGGCACTTCGGTTCGCGAGCCGGCGAAGAACAACAGCGTCGTTGGGCTTGCACCGACACGTGAGCTGGTCAGTGCCGACGGGATGATCCAGAGGGGGATCACGACCAGGGTCGGACCCATTTGCCGCACCGTGGAAGACGTGGCCCGCGTGCTCGACGCCTACGCCGGCTTCGACCCGAACGACGAGCTCACTGCCTTCAGCGTGGGCCGCAAGCCCTCAGAGCCCTATCACTCGTTCGCGAGCGAGACGCGGCTCGACGGAATACGGATCGGCGTAGTTCGCGAGTACATGAGCAAGGATCTGTTTACCATCGCCGACGCGGAAACCATCGACCTGATAAACAGGGCGATCGAAGACCTTCGCGCACTCGGCGCCACGATCGTCGACCCCGGCCCGGGGGGAGCTCTGTTTCAGGACGCGGTCGACAAGTACGGACCGGTGTGGCGCAGCAACCTCTTCGTCGGGCAGTTCTCCGAGCACTTTCCGGAACAGGCCGACCACCTGCCCCTTTTGGTGGACATGTTCTTCGACCCATCCCTCGTGCCCCACGATTCGATCGGACGGCCGAGCATGAGGAACCTGGGTCCGGCCGGTGGCAATGCCGGTGGCGCCAAATACAACCTCAACACGTATCTCCAGGAGCGCGGGGACGCGAACATCCGGAGCGTGACGGACCTGATCGACAAGGCGAATTTCTGGGACGACCCCGTGATCGAGAACCGGAAGGAGAGTCTTCAGAGAGCGGACTCGGCCACGACGCTCGCGGGTCCGGGCACCCTGCAAAATCGATTCGCCGTTCAAACGATCGTCCTCCAGACCTTCGCGGAGCTCCGCCTGGACGCCGTGGTCTACCCGACGGGCAACATTCCACCGGCGATCATCACGAGTCCTGAGGAACCCAGAAAGAACGACAGGGGCCCTGGAC
The DNA here is from genome assembly GCA_965248195.1 of Longimicrobiales bacterium. Classification (GTDB taxonomy): domain Bacteria; phylum Gemmatimonadota; class Gemmatimonadetes; order Longimicrobiales; family Gaopeijiaceae; genus UBA822. The sequence goes on from CBDFIQ010000002.1 coordinate 1,613,467, forward strand.
TGTGGACCTACATCAATAGCAGGGGCTTCCCCGCGATGACTGTCCCGGCCGGCTTCACCACCCAAATCTACGACCGGGTGCGTGACCTCACCGCGCCTGACAGCACCCGCATGACGGGGCCGGTGGCAGCGGAGCTTCCCGTCGGGATCGACTTCCTCGCGCGACCCTTCGGTGAGCCGACGCTCTTCCGGATCGCTGCGGCCTACGAGGCTAGGACGAATCACCGCATCCCCCCACCCGATTTCGGACCTCTTCCGGAGCCGTAACCGCTTCTCGACCCCCTGAGAAACCCTTAGTTTCTGCCGACAACGGGGCGTGGCGCAGCTCGGTAGCGCGCCTGCTTTGGGAGCAGGAGGTCCCCGGTTCGAATCCGGGCGCCCCGACTTAGGTAACTGGTTGTTAGTCATGTGGTTATAGCATACGGCTCTGCGATATTGTCGGGAGGGGTCTCTATGTTTGACTCAATGTTGGGGCCCGAATTGGGCGGTTATAGGGCGGCTTTGGTCGGGGTTGACCTCAGCTGATCAAGGCGTGATCGGGCGGTCTTTGAAGGAACCCAATTCACGGTAAAGTCAGTAGTTAGAGCGGAGTGGTCCGGATGGAAATCTCTGTCAGTGAGCTTGAGAAGGTCCCATACCTTGTACGCATGCCCACGCACGGGCGAGCGGCGGTACTACGGCCGTTCTTCGAGCCAGAGTCTGGGGAGTGGCACTTCTATCATCCAGTCAGGCCCGGCGAACTCGGGCGAATTGCCGGAGGTGAACCGGTGGTCGGTAGCTACCTGGCTCGCGATGCCGTGGAACCTCACCGTGATTTTCCGTTCGCCCTCGGCACGTTCGTTGTGCGCCATATCTCGTTTCCGCGAGTCGTCGAGGCTCTCGACCGATTGCAGGGTGACGTTTGTCGCTTTGCTGAGGTGCTCGCGAAATACGACTTGATCGCGGCGCATCGATCGCACAAGACGTTCGCCGTCGGACAACTCCTCTCGTCGGAGCTCGAGTACCTGTTGCTGGTCATCCGGTCTTCGTACGACCTGTTGCAGAAGGTCGCGAAGGCTGCATCTGAGGTCGTAAAAAGTGTAGAGGACCCCGGTTCTCGCCTGATCTCTGATCTCCCCGATAGCTTCCGGAAAGTCGTGATGTCGCACGGCCAGGTTAGGACACAACAGGAGATCGAGTCAAGGTTCAACCTTCCGCCGGAACTCGCAGCTTTCTACGCCGAGGAGGCGCCGGTCTTTGAGCGACTACGTACTCTCCGCGATTCGATTGCCCATCATGGTGCGAGCCCGCCGACGATCTTCGAGACCGCTGACGGGGCGGCGATCCTGATCGCTGACGAACCGTGGAGCCATTTCGACATTTGGTCCGAGCGTCGAGGGGCGTCGGGGCAGCTGGGTTCCGCGAGGGCGCTCTTCGCTCATCTTGTTCAACATACTCTAGGTATGACAGCCCGGTACGTGGACGCGTATTCAGCGTGCATTGGAGTGCTCCCTGACATGACCGACGAGCTTCACTACTTCATCCGGCACCCACTAGGTCACCGATTGGTCGATTTGGAGGCGCTGATTACCTCGCCGTGGGAGGGAGCGGGTGTCTAGGGTCGGCTACAAGCGATTGCTACTGTCGCGGTAGCCATAAGGCTCGCACGTTTCGCTTGCGGTCACGACATTAGCCGCGCAGCGGAATCGCAGAGACGTTAGGCGGCTCGAGTTTTGGGGGCTTGATGGCTGATACATCCTTTCTTTCTCTGATCTCGCATCCCGAGAACGCTCTCTTAGAGTTCAAGAGAAAGTGGCACGATCTGTCCAATCGGTCAGGGAAAGCAGAGTTCACAAAGGACGTGCTAGCGATGGCGAACGCCGTTACAGAGGGTGAGGTCGCACACATCATCTTTGGAATAGACGACCAGAAGGCAGGAGGGACAGCCGATCGCGATCCAGATCGCTCCGGTGTGCCCAGACGCGTAACTTCGGCCGCACCAGGACTCCCGATTCAAGGCCTTCGAGAACCTCGGTTAGATCAAACGAACAGATGAACTCCGCAGGCCCGGAGCCTAGGGGGAGCACCAAGACGTCGATCTGCCGGTCCTCAAACATCTTGTCCACTGCGCTGGCAGAGAGCTTCTTGGCTCGCTTGCCGAGCTTCCTCGCAAAGTCAGAGGCTCCTTCCGCCAGGGCCTGGCTTCTCTCCTTCAGCTGATCCCAACGGGCTGTCTCTTCGCCTTCGTTTTCAGGAGCAGGGTCAGTTGGCTTAGCAGGGCGACCGCAGTGGATACACGCAGGGGCGAGATCGGAGACGTCCTTACCGCAATCTTCACACTGAACGAGAGCCAATCCGAGCAGTCCGGTTGAGAGTTCGGCGACGCGTGATGATACTTATAGTCTGCGCTGGACTGGCTGGATCACGCAACTGGCTCGCCTTGTGTCCATCGACACCGTGTGAGAGGGAAGGGGGGCACCTTTTCGCGATCGCCGCCCTACGTATTCAACATGCGGTTGGGATAAACGGCGCACCTCCCTCTCGGGCCTCAACGCCAATCGTCTGACCGTTCGTCCTGATCACGATATGATCTCCGTCTTCGTCGTTTGCAGCAGTCAGTCCATCGGCTTCGGAACCTGTCAACGACAATGGGACACTCTACGGGATTAATTAGAGAGCAATATCCTGTGTGGTGAGGGAAGGGATGGGAGGATTGATGTAGACGGCCTCCGGGAGCGGTTTGGGCTTCGGCACACCTGTGACGAAGCGTTCGGGATGAGCGGCCCATGCTTCGCGGAGCACGGATTTCCTGCCGGCAATGACCTGATCGGCGTTCCCGAAGTGGACCTGCTCGGGGGTTAGCATCGAGATACCGCCATGGCGGTGCTCGGCATTGTACCAGCGGAAGAACGATCGACACAACGTCTTGGCCTGGCCCTGATCCCCGAACCGCCCGGGAAACGAGGGATGGTACTTCAAGGTTTTGAACTGAGCCTCGGAAAACGGGTTGTCATCCGACACCTGAGGCCGGCTCAACGAGCGAGTCACGCCGAGGTCAGCGAGAAGTTGAGCGGTGCATTGGCTCGTCATTGGAGCTCCCCGATCCGAGTGCAGGGTCAGGACCCGGGGCTGGACGCCATGCTTCAGGCAGCTCTGCTGGATCAACCGGCCGGCCAGGGCCGAGTTCTCCCGGTCCGCCACCATCCAGCCCACGACGTAGCGGCTGTAGATGTCCATGATGACGTAGAGGTAGTAATAGCTCCACTTCTTCGGCCCGAGTAGCCGCGTGATATCCCAGGACCACACCTGGTTCGGCGCCGTGGCCATCAACTCGGGCTTCTTGTACTCGGGATGGGTGCGCTGCGCCCGGCGTTCCTGAACCGGCACCTCGGAGGCCAGAACACGATACATCGTGCGTTCGCTGCACAGGTAGACCTCTTCGTCGAGCAGCGTGGCCACCACCTCGGCGGGTGAGCGGTCCACGAACCGCTCCGAACACAGCGTGTCGAAGACCTCGCCTCGTTCCGTCTCGCTCAATGCCCGGGCGGGCGTCGGGCGGGGCTGCCGTTGCCCGGTCGATGGGCCTCGACGACGGTAGAACGTCGATCGGGAGACCTCGAGAGCCGCGCACGCCGGTTTTACACCGACGTGCTTAGCCAGCTCATCGGCCGCCTTCAAGAGTTCGTCCCGTCGTCGAGGCTTATCCCCAGCAGCCCCGCAACTTTTCCCTGCACGTCGATGATCAGGTGTGCCTTCCTGAGCTCATTCTCGAGCCGTGCGTTTTGCCGCTCCAGCTTGCGTACCTTCTCATCCAGCGGATTCCGCTCCGGCTTGCGGCCGCGTTTCTTCGACAGGGCCTTCAGCGACCCGCTATGCGCCGCCTTGCGCCACGTCGTCAGGTGCGACGAGTACAGGCCCTCGCGCCGCAGGAGCTGACCCACCTCGCCGGGCTCGGTGCACCGGTCCGCTTCTTCGACGATCCGCAGCTTGTACGATGGACTGAACCGCCGGCGTAGCGGCCTATCTACTACCTCCGGGTCCGCAGGAGCTGCCGCGCTTCGCTTGGCCTCCCCGATTCCAGGGGCACTACCATTCTCTTCCATTCTCTCTCGCAGTCCCAACATGTTCGTTTTCTCTGCCTTCGCCCTACTCTAATTCTTTGCGTGCTCCGTGTCTCACGTACGTTGGCAGAGAGGGGTGGGCGCAAGCAGGAATGGCGTGATTACCTTTTGTCTCCCTTGCAGCCAACGGGCAAGTAGACTGATACACTCACCCCGGCCGAAAGCAAAACCCTAGCCCTCAACAAGGAGTATCACCCATGCCCATTACCGATAGCGAGAAGGCCCGACGCCGACGCCTGCTTAAAGCCCACTATGATGTTGAGAACAGCCACGACATGAGCGGTATTATGGCGACCTTCTCACCCGATGGTGACCGGACGCATCCAGTAAGGGCGCCCGTTCTGTTATTCTTAGGCACCTAGACTTGACCCTCTGCTCCAAGATCAGGGGTCCGTTGGCTCAGACATTGGGTTACCGGCCTAACTGTGTCAGTTGATGTGTCGGTCTGAAGCGTATTCAGAACTTCCTGTGACGTTTGGGGGAGGGACGACGGTCTACCCGGTAAGCTCCTGGGCCACCCGCTATTCCAGCCAGAGGTCGCCGAAGCGTTTCACCGCGGCCTTGAACCCGGGACCTCCTGCTATGTCAACAGGAGGTGTCAATCTGGTCCACCGGTATCTGAACAGTTGAATACCCTTGCTCGGTCTCCCCGGATTAAGATTAGGGGGGCGGAGCATCCGACGCGGAGTCTCGGGGTACTGCTGGACCGGAGTAGGTGTTGGGGGGTAGGCGCGACGATACTGACTGTTGCTTTGGAGGGGCGTTATGGCAGGAAAGAAGAAGGCCCGGTTTAGTAGAGCGAGCATCGAAGCACTAGCCCAGGAAAAGCCGGTCGTGTACAAGATCCGCAACCGAAGCGGAACCAACACATATACTGGCGTGGCAAAGAAAGGACGGGTCGCGGATCGGCTAAAGGAACATCTGCCCGGAGGTCCGGATCCCATCCCGGGTGCCGCGAGTGTGGAGATCAGACAAATGAGCTCGATCGCCGAGGCGAGAGAGGCAGAAGCCCGGAGCATCAAGAGGTCTAAGCCCAAGCACAACAAGGTGGGGAAGTGAAGCGACGCTGTCTGTTGATCGACCTACACCGAAGTCACGCCACTCGATAGCGATCGGGAAGGTTGGGGATCAACCCCGATGACGTTCGGGCGCACCTGCTCGCCCAACAGGAGGTCGCCACTAGAGCGCGCTTGCTAAACCAGCAGGAGGTGTCACCGTGGTTCGCCGGTATCAGAACCGTCGGAACCCCCTGTGATTACTGGATTTTCGATTCGCCAACCGAAAACGCTCCCATCCAAGACTCAACGTTAGACGAGCTCATGGGGCGTGTTCGGGTTGCCCGGCAAAGGATCACGGTCCTGGAGGCCGAGGCGGGGTGACTTGGAGGGGGCTCCGTCTCCGGAGTGTCGCCGCCGTCGAAGCGTTTGACCGGGCCCTGCCGGGAGGATAGTCATGAAGGTTCCTCTCCGATCCCCAGGGTCGTGCCCGGGGGCGAGACACGCAGGCTGTCACCTTCTTCTTCTGGGGGACGTCGTGAGAGCAATTCTCTCCATGCTGGGCTTCGCCCTTCTCCTCACCGGTGGAGTCGAGGCACAACAGGCGACCCGGACCCAGCCGGTGGCGGGCATCCGGGACAACGATACCGGTTTCCATGCCCTCGTGGGTGCTCGGGTCTTGACCTCTCCGGGGCAGGTCCTGGAGAACGCCACCATCGTGGTCCGCGACGGGCTCATCCAGAGTGTGGGACGCAACGAGCAGCCACCCGCCGGAGCCCGGGTCTGGGATCTGGCGGGCCTCACGGTCTATCCGGGCTTCATCGATGCGCACGCCGACCTGGGCATGGATTCCGTGCCCGAAGGGGGCGACGTTGGGCCCACGCACTGGAATCCCCAGGTGCGTGCCTGGTTCAGCACGACCATGAACTTCGGGGACGACGAAGATCGCCGCTCCGCCCTTCGTTCCCAGGGGTTCGGGACCGCCTTGGTGGTTCCGAAGCAGGGCATCTTCCGGGGCACCGCCTCGGTCGTGAACCTCACCGACGACGGGGTCCGAGACCGGATCCTCCGACCCGACCTGGTCCATTCAGTCGGCTTCCAGCGCTCGCTCCGGTTGGGAGGTGGGTACCCCAACTCCCCGATGGGTGTGGCGGCCCTCATGAAGCAGACCTTCATGGACACGGACTGGTACATGCGGGCATGGGAGGGTTATGAGGCCAGCGGGCGGGCGTTCCTCCCGCCGGAGACCAGTGCGTCCTTGGCGGCACTGGAAGACGTCGTGCTGGGCGATCAGCCGATGTTCTTCGAGACCAACAGTGAGGAGGAGTACCTGCGGGCCTACGCGCTGGCAGCGGACTACGGGGTGACCCCCTGGTTCCGTGGGAGCGGCCAGGAATACCGCATCCTCGACGTGCTGGAGGGGCGGATCGAGCCTCTCGTCATCCCGCTCGACTTCCCCGACGCGCCCGACGTCGATAATCCGGAGCTGGCGCTGAACGCCTCGTTGGCCGAACTGCGCCACTGGTACTTGGCGCCCACCAGCCCAGGCCAACTATCCGGGGCCGGGGTCCGCTTCGCTATCACCACGGACGGGCTCTCCTCGCTGAACGAGTTTCTACCCAACCTGCGCATCGCCGTGGCCCGGGGGCTTCCCGCCGACGATGCCCTCGCGGCCCTCACCACCACACCGGCCGACTGGCTGGGCATCGATCGAACCCACGGCACCATCGAGGCGGGTAAGGTGGCCAACCTCGTCGTGAGCGAGGGCGATCTCTTCACCGAAGAGGCTACGGTCCGCGACGTCTGGGTGCATGGGAAGGCCTACGGCGTCACCCGTCCCGCGCAGGTCGACCCTCGAGGGACCTGGCGCATCGCCTCCGACGACGAGTGGGGCTTCGATGCGGAGCTCCGTCTCGAGGGCCCGCTGAACCGTTTGGGTGGTTACATCGATGTCGCCGGCGGGGAGCGGATCGCCCTGTCCTCGGCCAGCGTCGTGGCCGAGACGGGCCGGATCGAGGTGCGTTTCGATGGCGGGGACCTGGGATACGAGGGGACGGCTCTCTTGGCTGGCTCGGTCGCAGGCGATGAGTTCTACGGCTGGACCTCTCTCCCCAACGGGGCGGATCCTTCGTTCCAAGGCACGCGCACCCAGGCGTTCGAAGGGGCTGCGCGCGGCACCGTGGCGATGAACGTTCCCGAGATCGACCTTCCCTTCATCCGCCCCATGATGGAGTACGGACGGAGCTCCATCCCCGAGCAGCCCGCCGCGGTTGTCGTGCGCAACGCCACCGTATGGACTCAGGGTCCTCAAGGACGATTGGAAAACGCCGACCTCCTGGTGCGGGCTGGACAGGTGGCGCTGGTGGGTATCGATCTCGATGCCCCCTCAGGTGCGGTGGAGATCGACGCCACGGGCAAGCACGTGACCCCTGGACTGATCGACCCCCACATCCATTCGGGAGTCAGCGGGGTGAACGAGAGCGGCTTCGCCATCGTCCCCGAGGTGCAGATGGCGGACGTGGTGACGCACAACAACATCTGGATGTACCGTCAACTCGCCGGCGGACTGACGACGGCTCACGTGAAGCACGGTTCCGCCAACCCCATCGGGGGCGAGAACGTGTTCGTGAAGATGCGGTGGGGTTCCCTGCCGGAGGACCTGAAGCTCGACAACGCGCCTCGGACGGTGAAGTTCGCACTGGGCGAGAACCCGAAGCGTCGTCAGGGGCGCTACCCCGACACCCGCATGGGAACTCAGGAGATCATCCGCGACCACTTCATGGCCGCTCGGGACTACGAGCGCGAGTGGCAGCGGTGGGAGGCCAGCGGCGAGGGCATTCCACCCCGCCGTGACCTTCGGATGGAGTCGATTCTCGACATCCTGAACCAGGAGTTGCTCATCTCGTCGCACGGATACCGCGCCGACGAGTTCCTGGCGCTGATCCGCCTGGCGGAGGAGTTCGGGTTCCGGGTGCAGACGCTGCAGCACGCGGTCGAGGCCTACAAGATCGCCCCCGAGTTGGCTGCCGCGGGCGTGGCCGCCGCGGTGTGGAGCGACTGGGGCGGATTCAAACTCGAGGCGTACGACGCGACCGTGTACAACGCTCGCATCCTCATGGAGGCTGGCGTGGTGACGTCGCTGCACTCCGACAACAGCGAGATCGCCAGCCGCATGAACTGGGAGGCGGGCAAGTTGCTGCGCACCGGACTCACGGAAGAGCAGGCGCTTTCGACGGTGACCAACCAGTCGGCCCAGGCCGTGGCCATCGACGACCAGGTCGGCTCTCTGGAGCCGGGTAAGGACGGCGACTTCGTCATCTGGAGCGGCAACCCGCTCTCGCAGTTCACTCGAGCGGAGCAGACCTGGATCGATGGCCGGCGTTACTTCTCGTTGGAGGAGGACGCGGCCCAACGTGAGGAGATCGAACGGGAGCGGACCCGACTCATCCAGGCCGTTCTCTCGGTCGAGGGGAGGAATGGACCATGAACACCATCGAGCGAGGAGCCATGACGGGAGTTCTGTCCCGGGCCGGTTCCCTGACCACCCTAGCGGTGATATCGGCCGTCGCTGCACCGTTGTTGCCCTCGGACGCCACAGCACAGGTGCGGATGACGGTCCGGCCCCAATCTGAGCCCATCGCGCTTCAAGGGGCCACCATCCACACCGTGACGAACGGGGTCATCGAGAACGGTACCATCCTCTTCGACAACGGGGTGATTACCGCGATCGGGACCGACGTGCGGCTCCCCGCCGGGACGCGGGTGGTGGACGCCTCGGGTAAACACATCTATCCCGGCCTCATCGACGCCTACAGCACCGTGGGGATCAGTGAGATCGGTTCGGTCGGCGTCTCCAACGACACGAACGAACTGGGCGACTTCAATCCGAACGTTCGAGCGGAGGTCGCGGTCAACGCCGAAAGCCGCCACATCGGCACCACACGCTCTGCCGGGGTGCTCGTGAGCTTGACCACCCCCGGGGGTGGCCTCATCTCCGGCATGTCGTCGGCTCTCAATCTCGAGGGCTGGACTTGGGAGGAGATGTCGTTGGAGTCGGCCGCGGCCCTCAACGTGAACTGGCCCGACCCCAACCCTCGCCGCTCGGGAGGCCGGGGGGTTGGTGCGCGTGGAGGCCCGCCGCGGGGAGACCCTCCCACCTATGAGGAGCGGGTCCAGGAACTCAAGGACTTCTTCGCGGAAGCACGAGCCTACCGCGACGCCGTCGCCGCGGGTGAGCAAGTTCGGAGCGACTCCCGCTACGCCGCCATGATCCCAGCGCTGAACGGGGAGATCCCGGTCGTGGTGGCCGCGGACGGGGCGGCCCAGATCAACGACGCGGTCACCTGGGGCCAGGGGGAAGGACTCCGGATCGTGATCCGTGGAGGACGCGATGCCATTCATGTGGCGGACCGGCTGGTGGCCGAGAACATCCCCGTGATCCTCACGTCCACCATGGCCGCTCCGGGTCGGGACTACGAGGGGTACGACGGCGCCTATACGATGCCGGCCCGGCTGTATGAGGCGGGCGTGAAATTCGCAATCTCAGGCGGCGCGGGTGCTCTCTATACGAACCGTTTGCCTTGGGAGGCGGGGGTGGCCGTGGCCTTCGGGCTTCCGGAGGAGGAAGCCGTCAAGGCAGTGACCATCAACGCCGCCGAGTTCATGGGTCTGGACGACCGGATCGGTTCGCTGGAAACCGGCAAGCACGCGACGCTCCTCATCACTACGGGGAACCCGCTGGACATGACTACCAACATCGAGCAGGCCTACATCCAGGGCCGCGAGCTCGACATGAATGACATCCAGAAGCATTTCTTCGAGAAGTACATGGTCAAGGTCAGGCAGTTCTTGCCGATAGTGTTTTAAGTGGGTCGTCCATGGCCCGGCCAACTCGCACGACAGGAGGCACTCGTGGGCCTACGCCACCTTCGTCCCCACGATCACGCTCATCGGCCCTTCGCGCCACACGCACCTGGCCTGGAAGCCGGCCCCGGTGAGTGCGGCCAGCTCATCTTCGAGCGGCATGTATGTGTCCTCCGCCGACCAATCCTCGAAGTGCCTCCAGGCCTCGGCTTCCTCGATGCCGTGGACCGCCATGTGGTCCACCCACATGCCGTATAACTCGTCCCTCTCCTCGGGATCCGCCGGCATGGTAGAGTCGGCGTTCACGAAGACGCCTCCACGCCGTAGCGCCTCGAACGCGCGGCCGTAGAGGGCCCGCTTCGCATCCATTGTGGGGATGTGATGCAGTGACAGCGACGCCGCCATGGCATCGCACGAGGGGAAGGGATCATCGAACGAGCGAAGCCGAAACTGAGCGCGATACGCGAAGGGGGCGAGCCGGGAGCGCGCCTTCTCGAGCATCTCCGGATCCACGTCGAGTAGTTCCACCGAACGGATGTCACGGTGTCCGAGGAGCGCGGCGGACAGCGCGCCGGTCCCCGCGCCGAGGTCGAGCACCAGGCTGGGACCGATCGCCGCGACGGCGGCCGCGGCCTCGGAGAGCATGGGCTCGTAGCCAGGGATGAAGCGGCGGATCGCCTCGTCATAGGCGTCGATGTCGACACGCAGATGTTGTCGGACGCTGTGGGGCATGATGTGAGACTTCTGCTTGAAGTGGGTCACGTCAACCGGTCCACCCCATCCCGTGCAGAAAGAAGTGGCTGATTCGCGTACAGATCAGCAAGCCAATAACGCGCCTTTAAGCCACGAAGGCGCTTGAGGCAGTTGCCGCACTGCTCGCGCGCTTCGCTTGGGGTCACCACATTAGCCGCGCAGTAGAATCGCAAATCCGTTAGGCGGCGCTAAGACTCAGAGCCCCCAGGTTCGTCGATCTGACGGAGCCTGCGGCTGCGATGCCTTTGGACGGGCAATGGAGGAAACCTACACGTCGTGATTTCGGATCCCCTTGCGGTCTTCCTGGTCCTTGCCGTCATCGTCCTGGTCGCGCTGAGCCTCGAGGCAAGTTTCCCGCTTTTCCGGGCCCTCGGTGCCGCCCTGGTGGGGATCCTCATAGGTATGCTGCTGTCCAATACCGGCGTGCTTCCTGGGGAGTCGGCGGCTTACGAGCTCCTCATGGGCCCCGGGGTGAGCATTGGCGTCGTGCTCATTCTGCTGAGCGTCGACATGGGGTCCGTCCGCAAGGCGGGCCCCAAGATGCTCGCCGCGTTCGGAATCGGAACGCTGGGCACGGCGATCGGCGCCCTGGTCGGCGGGCTGAGCTTGGCTGGCATGATCGGTCCGGACACCTGGAAGCTCACGGGGCAGTTCACGGGTACGTACACCGGGGGTGGCCTCAACTTCGCGGCTCTGGCACAGGCGTTCGAGACCCCCAGCGACCTGTTCACGGCGGCCGTGGCAGCCGACGTCATCGTGACGGCCGTATGGATGATGACGTGTCTGGTGGTGCCGCTTCTGTTCTCGAGGAGGGGGGTGGATACTGGGGCTGCCGTCGGGGCGGATGCTCCGGCTGCGGGCGGCGCCGAAGGCTCCGTGATGGAGCGCGAACCAGGCGCCTCGTCCGCGTCGGGCAGCGCCGCCGGATCGCCTTCGCTCGCGCACGGTCTCTACAGCTCGGGCAAACCGGTGCCGATCGCCCACACCGCCGCTCTCGTGGTCATCGCCGTCGGTGCGGTGTGGCTTGCCGGAGTCATCGCCGACGCGGTTCCGGTCCTGCCGGAAATCCTGTGGCTCACAACCCTGGCTCTGATCGTCGCACAGATCCCGGCCGTGAAGTTGCTGTCGGGAGGCGCCATGTGGGGCAACTATCTGATCCTCCTCTTCCTGGCCAGCAATGGCGCTCGTTCGGTGGTGGCCAACATCGTGGAGGTCGGTCCGGGCGTCTTCTACTTCGCCGTCATAACGGTGTCGATCCACGGGCTCGTCATCTTCGGGCTCGGGAGGGCCGCCGGCATCGACGCCCCGACGCTCGCAGTGGCCTCCCAGGCGAACATCGGGGGCCCCGCGTCGGCCATGGCCCTCGCCAGCGCGAGAGGGTACACGGATCGCCTGCTCCCCGGAGTCGCGGTGGGCCTGCTTGGATACGCGGCGGGCAACTACGCGGGCTTCGCCGTAGCGGCTCTAGCCCGGGTGCTGCTCGGGGTCTAGCCGCAGCCTCAGCGGCCCCTCCTCGTCGTCACTTCTATGACCCCGCCAGCATAGCCGGTGTCGTATTTGGTGGTGGCGTCGGAGGCGGAGAGGTACCGCATGGTTTCGATGTTTTCAGTGCTCATTTGGTCGAGGTAAGTGAGCACGCGACGGACCGTTCCATCGACCACGACTCGCGCATACGAGGGTCCATAGTTGACACTGACGCTTCGGGATCGGAGCCAGCGCGGGTTTAGGATCTCGACCGCCCGCCAGGCGCTCTGGCCCGCGAATCGTTCGAGCTGGGCTCGGACGATGAGACGCGAGTTCCCTTGGGAGGCCGCGGCGGAAGTTTCGAATTCCCGTCCGAAGGGCGTGTCTTGTGACGAAGCACAGGCGGAGACGACGAGGGCTAGGACGACGGATGCGCAACGGCGGAAAGAGATGGTGGCCCCCCACTTCTCTGGTGTGACTTCCAAACCCTACTTTCATAACGGTTCTCGGATTCGGCCTTGTCAAGTACCTGCGGTGTCCACCGGTAGTGTCCCTAGATTTGTGTAAAAGCGGATAAGCTGGACAGGAGGGAAAGAAAAACGGAAGCTCCTCTGTTGTTGTTCACTGTCACATGAACCCGGGAGTCCGGGTCTGCAGAGCAGGCTCGGAACCGGAGAGGAGCTTCCGATGCAAGAGATTGTGGAGATCGGTCGGGCCACGCAAGACGAGCTACGCGATGATTTGCGCGAGCTGTTTCAAGGCGCGATCCGGCTGACGCTCGAGATGGTGCTGGAAGAGGAGCTGAAGGCCATGGTAGGTGCACGCCGCTTCGAGCGGGTGGGAAGCCGGAAGGACCATAGGAACGGCACATACCTGAGGCGGCTGCTGACGAGCCTGGGGCAGATCGAGGTCGCCATGCCCCGGAGCCGGGACAACGGTTCGCCGGCCGACGTGATCGGCCGCTACCAGCGCAGGAGCCCCGAGCTCGACGAGATGATGGTCGAGGCGTATGTGAGCGGCGTGTCACAGCGCAAGATGGGCGACGTCACCGAGGCGCTGATGGGCGAGCGTGTTGGGCGCTCGACGGTGAGTCGTGTGGCAAAACGGCTCGACGAGGCCGTGGAAGGGCTGCGCCGTGCGCCGATCGAGGGGCCTCACCCCTATCTGTACCTGGACGCCACGTTCTTGGACGCCCGCTGGGCCCGCAAAGTCGAGAACGTGAGTGCGCTCGTGGCGTATGCAGTGGGCCCTGAGGGTCACCGACGGCTCCTGGCCGTCACACTGGGCGCTGAGGAGTCGCAGCAGAGCTGGTCGGAGCTCCTCGAGCAACTCCAGGACCGCGGCCTCGGCGGTGTCGAGCTCGTGATCGCCGATGAGCACGCAGGCCTGGCAGCTGCGGTCCGCCGCTTCCTGCCCGAGGCACGCCGTCAGAGGTGTACGGTCCATCTGCAGCGTAATGTGGGGGCGAGGGTCCCCCACCGCCTACGCAAGCGCGTGGCGCGTGAGGTCTCGGTGATCTTCCAGACATCCGGACTCGCCGAGGCGAAGAAGCTCCTGGGCGAGTTCGGCGCACGCTGGAAGAAGGAGCTGCCCGAGGCCGTGGAGGTCCTGGAGCGGGGCTTCGGGGCAGCGACGCAGTTCTACGCGTTCCCCGAGGCGCACTGGCCCCGGCTGCGTACCACCAACAGCCTCGAGCGGCTGCACGGCGAGATCAAACGCAGGATCAAGGCCGCCGGCGCCTTCCCGGACCGGGCCAGCGCCCTCAGGCTCATCACGGCCGTCGCACTCAGGACCACACACGTCTGGGGCGACCGGCGTTACCTCGACCTCTCACTCCTCCAGAAACAGGAGGTCGCCCAAGCAGCCTAGCCGAAGGCGAGGAGCTTCCTCCGCTTTTACACACAAATCGGGACTTGACCGTGTCCGACTCCGTCGAGAACGGGTAGAATCCCGACGGTATTCCCCAGCTTTGTGGCGAACTGGGGGACTAACGGCCTTCCAGCAGTCGATGCCCCCGTGAGTGGTACGCACAGATTGCGGCTCTGAGCGCCCGGCCATACGTTACTGCGACCGCCGCCTATAACCTTACAGATGGAGGTGAAGGAATGGCTTTCGGGAAAGTCACGAAGTTGGGAGTAGGAGCCGCAGCGCTTACCCTTATCGGGATCGCGGGTATCGGGTTCGCTCCTGCGCCGACTCAGCTTCCGACCGTCACGGTGCACCTCAGCCCTACCTGAGGATGCTGCAGCCAGTGGGTGGGTCACCTACGAGACAACGGTTTTGAAGTAGCACTCTTCGAGGTCGATGACATCGCGGCACACCAAGAGGAGCACGGAGTCCCTGCCGAGTTCAGAGGGTGTCACTCGGCCCAGGTGGGAGGCTACATGGTCGAGGGCCACGTTCCCGCGGATTTGCTCAAGCGCTTCTTGGAGGAGCATTCGAGCATGGCAGGCATCACCGTGCCCGGCATGATCATGGGTCCACCAGGGATGGAAGGGTCGGTGTCGGTGCCCTATGCCGTTCTGACGTTCGACCGGGAAGGCAAGAGCACGATCTACGAGTCGCGACGTTCTGAAGTTCGAGTAGGAAGGTAATAGCACGATCTGCGAGTCGCGCTGACGGCTCAGCTTAGGCTTCAGGTAACCCCGCTCGAGGCTCCGGCCCCGGGCGGGGCTTCTGTTGTCGCCTCAGGCCCCCGACGCGTCCGGTCGCAACGCAGGCTTGGCCTGCCTATCGCTCTGACACTAGGACGGGATCTATGTCGAAGGTTGTTCCGAAGCGTGTGACGGCTGAGATCGAGGGTGACTTCGTCGTCTTCCTTATCGGGATGCGAATCAACAAGCTCTGGAAGGTCCACAAGTGGCTCCCCGTCTTCCGAGCCATGCCCAGAATGATCCGCGAGCTCGAGCAGCGTCCTGAATCAGGGTTCCTCGGACACATCATGAGCCTTGGCGTGATCGTGCAGTATTGGCGGTCCTTTGACGACTTGGAGACATACGCCCGGAACGCCGACCAACTGCACTGGCCCGCCTGGGTCGACTTCAACAAGCGCATCGGCGGGAGTCGTGGCGACGTGGGTATCTGGCACGAGACGTACCGAGTCCGCGCTGGAGAGTACGAGTGCGTGTACAGCGGAATGCCACCCCTTGGTCTGGCGAAAGCGACCGCGACCACGGACGCCGTGGGCGAACTCGAGTCAGCACGGGGTCGGATCGAGCGTAACTGAGACGCTGACTTGTTGATTCGTGCCGCTGTAACGGAGGACTCTGAGGCCATCTGGGGCATCTTCCACGAGGTAGTCTCGACTGGTGACACCTATGCCTACGCTCCTGACACTGGCCGAAGCGAAGCGCTGCGGCTTTGGATCGAGGAACCCCAATCGACCTACGTGGCGGTGGACGAGGGGGGAGTCGTTGGCACGTATTACCTGAAGCCCAATAAACCTGGGCTGGGCGCACATGTGTGCAACGCGGCGTACATGGTTACGAGTCAAGCACGGGGCCAGGGCCTGGGACGCGCAATGTGCGAACACTCGATTGCCGAGGCACGCCGACTCGGCTATCGGGGCGATGCAGTACAATCTGGTCGTGGCTACGAACGAAGGAGCTATCCGGCTCTGGGAGAGGTTGGGGTTCACGATCACCGGCAGATTGCCGGAGGCGTTTCGTCACGCCGAGCATGACTTCGTGGACGCAGTGGTGATGTACCGGCTGCTCTAAGCCGTTCTCACCACCTGGATCCGACCTGAGGATGTGAGGGCGCCACGTAAACAGGAGGGTAGCCCCAGTGAAGCCTCGGCTAGCTGTGTTGGACATGGTCGGAACGACGGTCGAAGCAGGGCCGGAAGTGTCGGAAGCGTTCCGTGAGGCGTTCGGCCGGGTGGGGGTCACCCTCCCGGAGGACGCGATAGATGGGGTGCGTGGCCGGTCGAAGGAAGAGGCCGTTGCGGCGCTGGCCGCGGCCTATCTCCCTGAGCTGGATGACCCGACGAAGGCGGCTGGCGAGATCTTCTCGACGTTTCGTTCGATTCTCCTCGTCCGTTACGAGACGGGGTCGAGGCCGGTCTCAGGAGCTCGCGCCGTTATGGAAGATCTCAAGCGTCTTGGCGCTCACGTCGTTCTGACGACCGGCCTGGATCGAGAGACCGCGAATCGAATCCTGCGAAACCTCAGCTGGGAGTCCCTGGGTCTCAGCGGGGTCGTCACCGGCGACGATGTCGAACGAGGTCGCCCGGCACCTGACCTGATTCATGCGGCTATGGCGTTGGTCGGCGAGGACGAGTCGGCGTCCGTGTTGGTCGTGGGTGACACGATCTCGGATCTCGAGGCCGCCGCTCGGGCTGAAGCGGGCTGGAGTGTCGGCGTGCTCAGCGGCGCGCACAATCGATCGCAGCTGCAGAGTTGTCCACACTCGGTCATTCTCGAGAGCGTGGCCGAGCTTCCGGGCTGGTTAAATCAATCGGGCGCGTGGATCTGACAAAGCTCTCTGGCTAGGTCGACCACTAAAGCTGAAGCAGCCGGTTGACCTTGATCACGAGCCCACGGTTCGACAGCTCGGACCATCGGTCGAGCACGTCGGCGTTGCGATCCTCGGTGTACACGAGAAAGATCTCGCTACCGGGAGCCCACTCCCATCGCAGCCGAATGTTGGTGCTGAACGTACCGCTCCCCGAGTTGTATTGGACGAGTCCGCTCAAGAAGGAACGGGGACTCAGGCTGTAGGTGATTCGCGTCCGGGCCACGTGCTGGTTGAACTGCCCGTCGAACGTTTGCAGCTCGGGCAGGTCAATCCAGTTGAACTCGAGGCTGGGCTCGAAGGATAGCTGCGGGAGGATCTCGATTCGGCCGCGGCTGAAGCCCACCGACATGACGTCACCGGAGTAGAAGCTGCCCCTCGTCAACGAGAGGCTGCCCGAGGCTCGGCGATGGGGGCCGAAGAAATAGGTCAACTCTACGTCGCGGAAGGAGTACCGGCCTGCCGGCATCAGTGCACCGGAGACGCTCGTATCTTCGGTCAATCTCTCAAAGAGGTCCGTGAAGTTCACGGTCAGCCAATCGCTGTTCTCGAACTCGATCTCGAAGCGGCCCCCCCGACGCCGGCTCTCCAAGAATCCGAGCCGCTCGTTTTCTATGCGGCCTGCGACTCCGGCGAAGGTGAGCCGACGGATCGAGGGCACGGATGCGACACGGGGGGCGAACCGCCCGAACCAGTTGGTTTCGCGGAAATCGCTCCTCCGAACGAATCCGAGCTCGGGGTTGAAGTTTTCGCCGACCAGAACGTGATCCAGGGCCGCACTCCACACCTCTCCTCGATAACCGATCCTGGCTCGATAACTCTCCTCTTTGTCATCGAGTCCGTCGGTCCGGGTTTTCGCGTAATAGCCGAAGATATGAAGGTTTTCCAAGAAGACGAAATTCGCGTCGATGCCGTACGCCTGGTTGGATCCGCCCGGGGCCAGGGTGGAGTTCGAGCGATCCTCGTACAGGACGCCGACGCTGCTTCGGGCAAGGATGTCCCGACGAACCCTCAGCACGCTGAATGTTGTCGCTTCGGCGCCGACGGCCGGCTCGTCCCCCGTCCGGATGCCGACGGCTCCAACCTGAAACGAACCGACCTTCCCGGTGACCCGACCGCCTCCGAGTATGGATACGGGAGCCCCACTCTGGAGCCCGATCCGTCGGCTATAAAACAGCGTCGGAGCGCTTATGCTCCGTGCACCGCGTCCCCGGCCGGAGCTGCTGATGCTCGAACTTCCGGGAGGGCCACCGCCACCGCTGCCGCCTGGGCCTCTGCCACCGTTCCCGAACTCGAAGATCCCCCGACCCTCCAGAAAGAACTCTCTCTTTTCCGGGAAGAAGAGGTTGAAGCGGGTGAGGTTCACCTGCTGCTCGTCGACTTCCACCTGAGCGAAGTCGGTGTTGAGGGTGAAGTCAGCGGTCAGGTTTTCAGTAATTCCGTACTTGACGTCGAGCCCGACGTCGGCGTAACCGTCGTTCGAAATCTGAGGATCTGCGGTCAGGTCCGTTTCGAGACCAGAGATCGCGTAGGGTTTGACCTCCAGGTTTTTACTCGGAGGCGGCGGCTCGATTCCCACGAGCGTGCCGTAACTCGATACACGTTGCGCCCCCGGAGGCCCGTTCCTGGCCACGGAAATCGGGAGGAAGGTGAGGTGGTTCCACTCGTTTCTCCGAACGATGGAGCGCCTCATCTGGATGCCCCAGACCTGGTCCCTCCCCCATCGGTAGCGGAGCGATCTGAACGGGATCGCCATTTCAACCGTCCAGCCGCCGTCGAAACGACCCGTCCGGATCTCCGTGATGGGATTCCAGTCCGAGTTGGCGTCCTGTTCGTTCGTGATCTGCAGATCCGAGAAGCCGCCCAACGGGTTGACGAAGAACCCTACGCCGTTCCGGCGGTCGTAATAGGTATCCAGGAAGACGCCGAACTGGTCGTTCAGCTCGATCGACGGTGCGTCCCGTCGCATCTCGTTCGCGACCCAGGCGCTCTCCGGAGCGGAGTCCCAGACACGGGCGGACACGTACACGTTCGAGCCGTCGAACGCGACCCAGGCTTCGGTACGTTCCGACGGGGTCGCTCCTTCATTCGGCAGAGACTGGATGAAATTCGAGATCGGGGGAGTGTTTCGGTAGAACGCCTCATCCAGCTGGCCATCGATTCGGAGGGGCTCCGCGGTCCGGACGGCCCGGAGCGTAGCTCGGCCCTCGTCATCCCGGTTGATGACGTCTGGGGCCGTCGGCGGCGGCGGGCCGTCGATGGTGATTCTGTTGGCCGGGGAAGACCCGGGGGCCTGGGCGTCCACACCGGTGGGGCAGGCGAGAAGGACGGAGGCCGTGCATAGGATAGAGGCGACAGGCGAGGCTGCAATCGACCGGCGAAGAACCTTCCAGGGCTTGTTGATTGGCATACCGATGGGTTGGTGGCTCGGAACAACCTGATGTCGTCTTGCGGGGCGGCACGAACATTAGGCTGCATGAGCCCGTAGTCAACGCCGACTTTGGCCGCGTCGCACCAGATATGGCGCTTGCCCCCCCGCATCCCTCTGACACATCTTGTCCGCCATGTCTGAGATCGCCCAGGATGCCATGATACCGTAGACGCCAGCCGTTTCACGCCTTTCAATTCACGTTCCGTTCCGGAGTCCATCATGCAACGCTTCGCTACGTCGATCCTTGGGGCGATCGCTCTGTTCGCTGTATCTGTCCCTGTCCTGAGCGCTCAGTCCGAGACGCTGCTGTACGATCACATACACATGGCCGTGCCCGATCCCCAGGCGGCCGCTCAGTGGTACCGCGATCACCTCGGAGGCGAGGAGGTCGATGGTCGGGATGAGCGCCTGCTCTTGGGCACGACCCGGTTCATTTGGCGGCGAGCGGAGGATCGAAAGCCAAGCGCGGGGAGCGTGATCGACCACGTGGGATTTTCGTACGCGGATCTCGACGCGAAGCTTAGCGAGCTTGAGGCAGCGGGTGCCACGATCACCACGCCAAGGCGGGACGTCGAGGGCCTCTTTCCGCTGAGCTTTGTCGAGGACCCGTGGGGAGTGCGGCTCGAACTCATCGAGGATCCTCAGCACCTCGGGTTCCATCACATCCACGTGAGGAGCCCGGAGCCGGAGACCGCCTTGCAGTGGTACGCGGACAAGTTCGGTGGTGTCCGCACCCCTCTTCGGGGCCGCTTGGATGGGATCCTCTATCCGGGGAACGTCTGGCTGCTGGTGACCCGCGGTGAGGCTTTTCCTAGCAGTGAGGGCGCCATCGATCACCTCGGGTGGAGAGCTCTGGATCTTAACCCGAAGCTGGAGGAGCTCAGAGGCAAGGGTGTGGAGATCACCCGGGGGCCGAACGACCTGACCTTCGTGAATGGGCAGATCTCCGTTTTCTTCGTCGCTGGACCGAGCGGCGCGAGTATCGAGATGGTCCAGCGGGCACCCAACATGCGATAACCCGGTGGGCCCCGAAGCGCTGCTCGGATCGACGTCCAGGTCGACCCGTAGCTTGTTCTAGTCCCTCGTTGATCTGAGGGTGCGCTATCAGCTCAGAAATAGCGGTTGAGAAACTCTGCCTGGCCCATCCAGGTTTGGATGCGGCGTGCCCTGCTCAGGTACCGGGCGTCGTCAACTCCCGGGTGCCAACTCTTTGGCCTGGGTAAGGATGCCGCTAGCAGGGCGGCCTCTCGTCGGCTCAATGCTGAAGCCGGTTTATTGAAGTAGTGCCATGCGGCCGCTTCCGCTCCGTAGATTCCGGTCCCGAACTCAACCACGTTGAGGTATATCTCGAGCAGCCGCCGCTTCGAGACCAATTCCTCCAGGCGGACCGTGAGTGCGGCTTCAGTGAGCTTGCGCAGCGGATTGCGTGTAGGTGACAGCCAGAGGTTCTTGGCGAGCTGCTGCGTGAGAGTGGACGCGCCACGTGGCGTCTCGCCGCTCTCCACCGCCTCGGCTATTGCCGCCTTGATCTCCTCCGTCGCGAAACCGTGATGTGTGAAAAACCGGACATCCTCGGCTACGATTACCGCGCGTTTGAGGTGCGATGATATCTCACCGTATGACACCCATCGCCAGTCTACGCTTCGGTTTTCGGATTCACTCCCACCCCCTCGGTAAAGCTCGATGAATGCGGTGGTTTCGGGGTTGTTGTCCACGAGATCCTTCACGTCGGGCCACGTGATCCATTGCCACGCAACCCACCCCAACGCGATGAGGGTCAGAAGCGGTAGACAGCCGGCGGAGACAGATGGTTGCCTCTCAATGGTCATAAAAAAAGCCGCCGGGCGATTTGGGTGCCTCCACGGGATCTCTTCATGTGTTCAAGATACGGTAGGCTCTTTCCGAAATCACCACTGAAATTCGTTGCCAGGAGGACGAGGGGCTTCGGCCGTGACTGGTGCGGCTCATACGAGCGACTTAATATGCTCAACTAGACGTGGCGGATCTCCTGCGCTGGACCACCGGGGCCCAGCGAGCGAGGTCCGGGCCCTTGCTTCTGGGAGGTGCGTTATGGAAGTCGACCGCCGAGCCTTCTTTGCCACGGTGGGTGTTGGGACGCTGAGCCTCATGGATGCGGAGGAAAAGGCGGAGGCGGTCGAGCACTACATGCTTGATCTGCTCGACGAGCCCGCAAAGGCTGCGGCGGCGGCCGAAGCGGCGGAGCAGCAGGCGCAGGAGGGTCCCCCTCGCGGTACGGGCAACATTCTCCTCGGGAGAACGCAGCTCGAGCCGATGCCGGAGAAACCGACCTTTCTCGACTTCTTCCGACTTCGGCTTTCGTCCAGCAACCATTGCCTTCAGAGCGCCAATCATGCGCTCCAGACCGGTCAGCCGGAACGCACTGTGATGGCTTGTCTCCTGCATGATGGGGTTCAGGGGCTGATCAAGGCCGACCACGGCTGGTGGGGCGCCCAGCTCTACGAACCCTACGTCGACGAGCGGATCAGCTGGGGCATCCGTTACCACGGGGCGCTCCGCTTCTACCCTGATGATACTGTGGGCTACTACTATCCAGATATGTACAACCGGATCTTTGGTGAGGATTACGCGCCGCCGGATTACATCGTGCAGGCCTACGAGTACGCGCTTAACCATCGGTGGTACATGGAGTCTCGCTTGGTAACGGTGAACGATCTGTACGCCTTCGAGGAGGGTGTGGAGCTCACCATCGACCCGTTCGTCGACATCATCGGGCGGAATTTCAAGAATCCCCCCGAAGGGCTCGGCTACGACAATAGTCCGTCCGCGCACATGTGGCGCACGATCGCCAACCCGGACAAGCCTCTCTGAGCACCGACGGCGGCCCTGAGGACGAGGCACGCGTGGCCGCCTCGCCCTCAGGCCCGTCGATATCTCTTCCTGGTAAGGCCGCATCAGGGGCCATCCGCTCGCTGCCCCATAGGCTTTTGGCGGCCATGTCCGTGGCCGTTGTGTCCGCATGGGCTCCGGCTCTGATCGCCCCGGCCTTCGCTTCGGCCCAGGACGCACCGGAGGAGTGGCTAGAGCGCCTCGAAAGGGTCATGCCCGAAGCCGATCGCTTTACGGACCGGCAGGGCCAGCCCCCCGTCTTCGAGGCCTACCGCACTGACTCCTCAACCGGACAGGAGACCCTCGCGGGCTACGCCTTCCTCACCTCCGACTTGCCGCCCGAACAGAAAGGGTTCAACGGGCCCATCGAGGTACTTGTGGGGATGAACCTGCGAGGCGTGCTCACCGGGATCGTAGTGGCCCGTTATAACGAGTCGCTCCAGAACAGCCGCGGCGACTTCCTCGCCGCTGAGGGATTCCAGGAGCAGTTCGTGGGGAAGAGTATTGTGGACGCGTTCCAGGTGCGGCGGGATGTCCATGGCATCTCCGGCGCTACGATCACCGTCGATGCCATGTCCCGGGGTATACGGAACGCGGCCCGGGGGGTCGCCTTGGCCTACCGTCTTGGATCGGTGGCCTCCGCCTCGGAGGCACCCGCCTTGGACCCGATCTCGGTCACTCTGGGTGAGTTAGAGCGGCTCTCCTGGACGCAGATGCTCCTGCGCGGGCTGGTGCAGCAGATCCTCGTCCTCGACGACGAGCGGACCGCTACCGACCTCACGCTGCTCTATCTTCGGGACGAGGCGGTTGCGGAGATCCTGATCGGCCCAGGGATGTTGGGGGAGGTGCTGGAGCGGGCGGGCCCCCTGGCGCGGGAGCGGCATCTCGTTCTGGCCGGCGTGGACGGGCCCTTGGCGGGGGCACTCAACCTTGCGCGGCTCTCGATCGTGCAGGCCGGCGACACGGTGAGCCTTACGTCGCCCGAGGTTCTCCTGTTCGGCCCGCCCCGCGAGGGAAAGCTCGACGGTCAGGTTCGAATGGCCAGGGTTCTCCTGGTCGACCGGGTCGTGGACATGACGCGACCGTTCACTTACGTCCTCGACCTCCGCCCCGGGCTGGGCCTCTTCTCCGTGGAGTACCCGGGGGAGCGGCGCGTTGCCGTTCAGACCGAGGGTGCCGGTGACGGGGAGGGGACCGTCCTGTCGCGGCCACTCGCGGGGACCCCGGCACGCATGGCGGTGCTCCTGGCTCTGCTCCTAGCTCTGCTCCTAGCTCTGCTCCTAGCTCTGCTCCTAGCTCTGCTCCTAGCTCTGCTCCTAGCTCTGCTCTTGCTCGTGATCAAGCGGGCCCGGTCGGGAGGTTAGGGGCCGACGCTCGACGACCACGGATGTCACTGCTCGGTGGCGCGCAGGGCCCGAGGTCGTGACGTTGAGGGGCGGTATGACCCCCAAAACAGGCGAAGGAGCCGAGCATGACGACTGCCGAGCTGGTCACGGAACCGGATCTGACTCCCGTCCAACGATTCGGTGAGGCGATCGCCGACCGGGTAGAGCGGTGGATGCCGAGCCCGTTCCTCTTCGCGATCCTGCTGACCTATGT
Source organism: Longimicrobiales bacterium (assembly GCA_965248195.1). GTDB lineage: Bacteria > Gemmatimonadota > Gemmatimonadetes > Longimicrobiales > Gaopeijiaceae > UBA822. The sequence goes on from CBDFIQ010000002.1 coordinate 1,637,054, forward strand.
GGCGGCGGGCGCCGCGTTCGTCTCGGAAGGATCCGCGGTGACCGAGATCGCCCTCTCATGGTATGGAGGCTTCTGGACGCTCCTGCAGTTCGCGATGCAGATGGTGATCATCCTGGTGACCGCCAATGTGGTGGCGTACCACCCGCGGGTGAGGGGTGTGATCCTCAGCCTCGTGCGGATTCCCAAGAACGGACGGCAGGCCGTGGTTCTGGTGGGTCTCGGAGCGATGCTGACCTCATGGATCTCCTGGGGTCTCGGCCTCATCTTGGGGGCGATCCTGGCCCGTGAGATGGGGAAGTACGCCGCCAGGAACGGTATGCCTGTGCACTATCCGCTGTTGGCGGTGGCCGGCTACATGGGGCTCGGCCTCACCTGGGGATGGGGGATGTCGAGCTCCGCGGGACTACTTCAAGCCACCGAGGATAACGCGTTGATACAGTTGGGGTTCGTCGATCGAGTGATCCCCTCGACGGAGTGGGTCTTCCACCCCTACCCGCTGACCCTGACCGCCCTTTCGATCGTCTACGGCTCGATCATGTTGTACTTGCTGAGCCCGCCGAACGAGAACTGCAGGGCGATCGGGCACTACGTGGATCTCGACCCCGACGTGAATCCAGACGTCGGCCAGGACCGGCAAGTGGAGACCGCCGGGTCGAGCGGGGCCGACTCGGACCTGGACGTGGCCGGGGATTCTCGCTCGGGAGAGCCGAAGGCGTCCCTAGCCGACAGGATCGACAACAGCAGAATCCTCGGTGGCATCCTCGCGGTGACCGGCGTCGTAGTGTTTCTGAGCGCGTTCTTCACGCAGGGCCTCGGGGCGCTCGACCTGAATAATTTCAACTTCGGATTCCTCATGATCGGCCTCCTGCTCTACGCCAGCCCGACCAAGTACCTGCACGAGTTCTACGACGCTGTGAAGGGGAGCGCGGGAGTGGTCCTGCTCTTCCCGTTCTACGCCGGGATCATCGGAATCATGACGGGGACCGGATTGGTCGATTCCATGACCGCGTCGCTGCTCTCGATCGCCACACCGGATACGTTCGCGGTGACCGCGTGGCTCACCGGAGCGGTCCTCAACGTCTTCGTACCGTCCGCCGGCGGTGAGTGGGCGATCATCGGTGGGCCGATGTTGATGGCCGGTGCCGAGTTGGGAATCCCCCACGGCCAAACGATCGCCGCCTACGCGGTCGGCGACGCCCACACGAACCTCCTCAACCCGTTTTGGGCGATCCCACTGCTGGCCATCACCGGCCTCCGTGCTCGCGATATGTTCGGCTACGCGATCACGATGATGCTCATACTCATCCCATTCCTGGCTACCGTGCTCTACGTTCTTCCGTACTGAGAGGCCCGCGGCCGGGGGGCTACAGGAGCTCCCGCGGGCGGTACCGAACGAAGAACACACCCTCTCCAGTGCTCGTGACCACGATCGTCCCACTCTCGAAGAACGGGTAGTTCGACCAGGCGCCCTGCATGCTCACCGACTCGTTCCATGGAACCGTGTCGAGGAACCCGACCTCGACCGGATTCTCCGGGTCGCTGATGTTCAGGATCCTGAGCCCGCTCACGTAGTTCGACTGGTACATCAGGTCGCCCTTGATGTACAGATTGTGGTCCGTGGTGAGGGTCTCCCCGAAGTGCTCCTTGACCAGGATCGGGTCATCGAGGTCGGACACGTCCCAGATCAAGGTACGCGAGCCTTCCATCTCCGGTGCCTGGCCCCTTCTCGCCTGGCCTTCATCCAGCTCGTCGCCAAGGTAGAAATATCGGTGGTCTTCGGTGATCCACCCCTGGTGCGCATAGGCGACGTTGGGATGCGAGGCGCTGGAGAGCGCGACCGGGTTTGCCTTGTCGGATACGTCCGCTATGGAGAGCGCGGTCTCGTTCGAGCCGAAGCAGATCTCCTTCCCCGCGTGCTCCGCATCGGGTCCTTGGTAAATGATGCACATGGCATCGTGCGTGTAACCGGTGCCTGCTCGTCCGGTGTTCGTGTGCTGGAAGCACCCGATGAATGCGGGACGGAGCGGATCATTGATGTCGATCATGTGGAGGCCGCCCCCGCACGTCTCGCCACCCATGCTCGCTCCCAGGGCGTACGCGGTGCCGCTCTCCTCGTTGATGGCGATGTTGTGCGCGCTCGCGAATCCCTCGTAAAGCGCGTCGGGCTCGAAGGTGGCCGGCACGCCGCTGACATCGCGAAGCCGCGTGAGGTCGAAGACCTGCATGCCGTGCCGGCCAGCGCCATCGGCTACCACCAAGGCATGGGTGTCGAACACTTTGACGTCACGCCAGATGGTCGCTTGTGAACCCGGGGTCCTCGGAAGGTCGCCGAGGTACACCGGGTCGATCGGGTCCGAGATGTCGATGAAGGCTGTACCGTCCGTGCGGCCTACGACCGCGTACTCGCGCCTCGTCTCCGGGTCGGTCCAGCCCCACACGTCATTCACTCGGGTCCCGCGGCCTCCGCCGATCGCGTCGATGGGAAGGAAAGAGAGGATGTCGACCCGTGAGCAGTCGAACTGGTCCGCCTTGCCGGTGTCGCCGCAGGCGATCTCCCCCCCGACCAGGGCCGGAAGACCGGGCTCGGCAGGGATGAGGAGCTTGGCCTCCGATACCCAGCTGCCGCCCTCGTTTCGCATCACCACCGCCGATCCGAGGCCGCCGTCGTTCCCCGGCTGCCCGACGATCGCGAGGTCACCCGCTGTGGCCACGGCTCCCCCGAACCCATCGCCGTCGGCGGGATCGATCGAGTTGGTGATTTTGATCGCAGTCCCAAAGGTGCGAGCCTGGGGGTCGAAGGTGAACCGGTAGATGGCACCTGTAAAATCAGCGCCCGGTGCCGAGATCCAGAGCTCGTCCTCGATAGTGTGGAAGTCGTGACCGAAAAAGGTACCCGGCCGACGATCGAAAGCGCTGAGAGTCGTGCCGCGAACCCAATCGCCCGTGAGCGGTCTATACGTGTACGTGTAGACAGCGCCCTCCATGTTTTCGCGGCCGGGGAGTCCCAGGAGAGCCATGCCCTGGAACCACCCCACGCCGATCGCGCCGGCCCCGGGAACGCCGGGCAGTCCGATATCCGTGGGCCGGGATTCGTCTTCCGGGAGCGCGAGGCGCGTCTCCTGGAACCAGTTTCCAGTGTCGTCCTGGGTGAAGATATACGCTGCGCCTGTGGCCGCCTCGCCCGCGAACGAGCCCACGATCAGCTTCTCCCCGTTGTAGGAGAGCCCCCACCCGAAGAACTCCATCTCGGCGGGATTCTCGGGTTGGAGGGTCGCACGCTCGACGAAGGATCCCGAGCCGTCACGCTCGAAGACCCAGACCGCGCCGATTCCTCCGAACCCGAGCGAAGACACGAACAAAAGGTCCTCGTAAAGCTCCCCGAAACGGCCAAACGCCTCGCCCTCCGCCACGGAGTCGGGCTGGAGGATCGATTCGAGCTCCAAGCGGTCACCGTCCCTGCCGTAAACCCAGACCGCGCCGGTCGAGTTCTCGTAGAGGGTGCCGCCCACGATCATCGAGCGGTCATCCATCGTAAAAAAGCGACCGAAGTAGTCTCCACCCCCGTCACGGGGGGGCGCCAGCATCGTGCCGATCTGCTCCCAACCGTCGCCGGTTAGCCCGTAGGTGTAGATCGTGGAGGGACCGCGCCGATTCGTCGGCTCCGCGATCATGACCTGTCCATCGCTGATCGCCACGTAGGCGCCGAACTGCTGGGCCTGAACGGGAGCCGTGAACAGGGAAGTGGCCAACAGAAGTAACGCCCCGAGGAGCTTGGATGCTCCGCTCATCGCTCTCGCCTCATACGGGAGGGGAAACTAACTAGCTCTGGGATGGATACCGCTCGGATAGGACATACCACCCGAATACGATACACGACCCGAAGGGTCCGAGCCAGTTGCCGAGCCTCGAAGTCAGGTATCAGGTAATGGCGCTCGGACGTGAGCAGGGTGGCGTAGAGGAGTCGTCGCCAGGTAGCTTCAAATCGGGTCGGATTCTGCCGTCCCCGATTTCCTGACTAGACCCCCAACAGGACAGAAGCAGCATGCTGGCTTTGATATCCCCCGCGAAGAAGCTCGACACGGAAAATGAGCCGCCCTTAGGCGACTTCACGATACCCCAGCTGCTGGACGACAGCGAAGAGCTCGTGGGGACGGTCAAAGGTCTGGGGAAGGACCGACTCAAGGCCCTCATGAATCTCTCGGACGCTCTGACCGAACTGAATCATGCCCGCTACGAGGCGTACGCCACCCCCTTCACCCCGGATAATGCGAAGCAAGCCGTATTCATGTTCCGCGGGGACACCTATGTGGGCCTCAACGCCGATACGCTGACCAAGGATGATCTCACGTATGCCCAGAAGCATCTCAACATTCTTTCGGGCCTGTATGGCGTGCTTCGTCCACTCGACCTGATTCAGCCGTATCGCCTGGAGATGGGCTCGAAGCTTTCCACCCCGCGCGGGAAGAACCTTTACGACTTCTGGGGCTCGCGGCCCACCGATGCATGTAATGAAGTGACCGCTTCCCATGAAAACCGCACGGTCGTGTGTTTGGCCTCGAGCGAGTACATCAAGGCGATCCAGCCCGAGAACCTGGCCGGCCCCTTCGTTACCTGCCACTTCAAGGAGATCAAGGATGGCGTACCCCGGACGATTGGGCTCGTCGCTAAAAAAGCACGGGGAAGGATGGCTCGCTTCATGGTCCGAAATCGCGTCGAGAATGAGGACGACCTGAAACGGTTTGGGGAGGATGGGTATGACTTCGAGCCTGGGCTGTCCAGCGATGAGGACCTGGTATTCGTCAGGGATCGCAATTAAGGGCTGTCACTGTGGGTCGATGTACTTGACGGCGACGAGAGCGCCACGGACATTCGCGATTATGCAACGCCAGGCCCGCCCCCTCCGCCCACCAAGGAGCACGGCCGTGATTCCTCCGAGAACCGTTCGCACGAGTCTTCTGACGGTCCTTCTTCTTTTGCTGGCCACCGCCGCGCTCGCGCAGGAGCGCCTGAGCACGGTCGAGTTCTACAGCCCGGCGGTGGACCGCACGATGAAGTACAACATCGTGCTTCCGGCCGAATACGACAGCTCCGACGAACGCTTTCCGGTCCTCTATCTGCTTCACGGCCTGAGGCAAAACTACACGACCTGGAGCCGCCAGGGTGCGCCGGTCTACGCCGGGCTCTTCAGCGATCTGATCGTCGTGATGCCCGACGGAGGCAACTCGTGGTACATCAATTTTGCCGAGAGCGGGGGAGGCCAGCGAAACAACTGGGAGGACCACATCGTCCAGGACGTGGTCGGCCACGTGGACAGGAACTACCGAACGATCGTGCGTAGGGAAGGGCGTGCGATCACCGGCCTGTCAATGGGAGGGTACGGAGGCCTCACGCTCGGGCTGCGTCACCCCGAGTTGTTCATCTCGATCGGGAGCACGAGTGGCGCGCTCTCCCACGGACGGGACGCCGCCCGAAGCTTGAGGGGCGAGCCAGTGCCACGTCGCGCCGGTCGTCAGCGCTCGCCCGAAGAACAGGCGGCGCGGGACGAGCGTGACCGCCGGCCCAACCCCGGTATCGGCATTGAGGGATTCAGCAGTCAGGTAGAGCGAAGTCCAAAGGGTCGGCCGTTCCTGACCGCCGAAGACGCGGATGCCTACGATCCCTTCAAGCTGATTCATCAGGTTGGCCCTGAGCAGCTCCCGCACATCTATCTGGACAGCGGCACGGAAGACAGGCTGATTCGCGAGGCGCGGGAGTTCGCACAGGTGTTGCTCGAGAAGGACATCCCCTTCGACTTCATGCAGATGCCCGGTGGTCACGACGGGGCCTACTGGACCCAATCGGTCGGGCACATCATGTCGATCCAGTACGAGGTGATGCGGCGCGCCTTGGGGCAGAGACCGGTCCGAGAGCGGTAGGGCACGCAAGTCGGACCGGTCTGGTCAGTGTGGTGGCCGAGTCCTTTCCTGGCACAGGGCTCGGTCGTCTACGTGTGTGATGTTGATGGGGCTGAGCCAGGCTCGCCGTGTACCCAAGTCAGAAAGAGCTTACATGAAATCAGCATTGTATGAGCAGTTCGGGCCCGCCGCCGAGGTTTTGACCGTCGGTGAGCTGGAAGATCCGCAGCCGGGTCGGGGCGAGGTGTTGGTCCGTCTGCACGCCAGCGCCGTGAATCCTTCCGATGTGAAAAAGCGTGCCGGCTCGTTTCCCGGTTTGTTGGACGATGGCTACGTGATCCCGCACAGCGATGGGGCTGGCATAGTCGAGGCGGTCGGCGAAGGCGTCTCCAGCGACCGCGTTGGCGATGGCGTCTGGGTCTATCAGGCCCAGTATGGCCGGCGCTTTGGGACGGCCGCCGAGCTCGTCGCAGTGGGTGACGAGCGAGCGCCCCTGTTGCCGGAGGGTGTGAGCCATGAGGTAGGGGCCTGCCTCGGTATCCCCGCTATGACGGCGCATCGTTGTGTGTTTGCCGATGGACCGGTGGCAGGCCAGACGATCCTGATCACTGGTGGTGCGGGCCGCGTCGGCCACTATGCGGTCCAGTGGGCGCACCACGCGGGCGCTCGCGTCATCGCGACGGCGAGCAATGAGGATGACGAGAAGGCCTGCACCGAAGCCGGCGCCGATGCGGTCGTCAATCACCGCGAGGAGAACTGGTCGACGGCGGTTCTGGCGGCGAATGACGGCCAGCCCCTCGACCGCGTCATCGAGGTCGAGTTCGGCGCGAACTTGGCCGAGGTGCTGAAACTCGTGCGTACCGGTGCCACGATCGCAACCTACTCCTCGACTCAGGTCCCCCAACCCAAGCTGCCGTTCTACCAGATGATGTATCAGGATCTGAGGATCCGGCTCGTCATTGTCTACGCGATGCCAGAGGAGGCAAAACAGCAGGCTATCGCCGATATCGACGGGGCGTCGCGCGCGGGCAGGCTCCAGCATAGAGTGGCGCATGTGTTTGAGTTGGATGAGATCGCAAAGGCGCATGCACTGATCGAGGACGGCGGTTTTCGAGGTTGCGTGGTGGTCAGGCCCTGATCCCCGCAATGACACAGACAGAGGACAAAACCCCGACAGAGGACAGGACCCCGATAGACGACAAGATCCTGTGGCGGCCATCGCCCGAGCGTGTGGCGGCGTCGGTATTGGCCGAGTTCGCGAACCGCTATGGTCCCTATTCGGGGCAGGACTCCTTCGATTATGGCGGGCTGCATCGCTGGTCGATCGAGCACCCGGAAACATTCTGGCAGAGTGTCTGGGAGTTCGGCGGCGTCATCGGTGAGCCCGGTGACACGGTATTCGAACCCGGCGCCGATATGCGCACGGCGCGCTTCTTTCCCGGCGCGACGCTGAATTTCGCCGAGAATCTCCTGCGCCGCTCGGATTCGGGTGAGGCGATCGTCGTGCTTGGCGAGGATGGTCGCTGCCGGCGCGTCAGCTGGCGGGAACTGAATGGCGAGGCCGGTGCGTTGTGTGCCTGGCTGGACGAGGTCGGTCTGCAAGCCGGCGACCGTGTGGTCGCCGTGCTGCCCAACATCGCCGAGACAGTCATTGCGATGCTGGCTACCAGTGCGTTGGGCGGGGTCTTCTCGTCGGCATCCCCGGACTTCGGCGAGCGGGGCCTGCTGGACCGCTTTGCCCAGGTCGATCCGAAAATCGTGATCGCCTGCGACGGTTATCAATACAACGGCAAGACGCTGGATATTCGTAAGCGGATCAGCGCTGTCGTGGAGCGGTTGCCGACCGTGGAGCACGTCGTGATCGTGCCGTATATGGATCTCGGCGTGCCCGACGGCATGCTGGACTGGCGTGATCTGCTCGACGCACGGCGCGGCCGGACCGTACATTTTCGCTCACTCCCGTTCGATCACCCGCTCTATATCATGTTCACCAGCGGCACGACCGGAAAACCGAAGTGCATCGTGCATCGCGCCGGTGGGACTCTGCTTCAGCATCTCAAGGAACATCGCCTGATCGTTGGGCTGCGCCCCGACGAGAGGGTTTTCTACTTCACGACCTGTGGCTGGATGATGTGGAACTGGCTGGTGTCGGCGCTGGCCTGCGAAGCGACGCTGATGCTGTACGACGGTTCGCCGTTTTATCCGGACGGAAACCGCATGTTCGATTTCGTACAGGATGAAGGCGCCATTTTTTTCGGCACCTCCGCGAAGTTTATCGACAGCGTGAAGAAGGCCGGGCTGAGGCCGGCCGAGACCCATACCTTGCCGGACCTCGAGACCCTCGCGTCGACCGGCTCGCCGCTGGTCCCGGAGAGTTTCGACTTCGTCTATGAGCATATCAAGAAGGACGTGGCGCTCGCTTCGATCTCTGGTGGTACGGATCTCTTGGCCTGTTTCGTAGGACCGAATCCGCAGGGGCCCGTGTATCGCGGTGAAATTCAGGGGCCGGCGCTGGGCATGGCGGTCGAGATCTGGAATGACGCCGGCGAACGGGTTGTCGAGGAGCTCGGCGAGCTGGTTTGCACACAGCCCTTTCCCACCGTGCCGCTTCACTTCTGGAACGACCAGGATGGCACGCGCTTCAAGGCCGCCTACTTCGACAAGTTTCCGGGGATCTGGTGCCACGGCGACTTGGCGCTCGAGACCCGGCACGGCGGCTACATGATCGTGGGCCGCTCCGACGCCGTGCTGAATCCCGGCGGCGTGCGCATCGGTACAGCCGAGATCTACCGCCAAGTCGAGCAGCTCGACGCGGTGCTGGAGGCGGTTGCGGTCGGACAAGAGTGGGAGGAGGACGTCCGCGTGGTGCTGTTCGTTGTTTTACGCGAAGGCCTGGCCCTCACCGAGGCGTTGACGCACGAGATCAAGACGCGTATCCGTGCCGGTGCGACACCGCGCCACGTGCCCCAGGTTGTGTTGGCAGTGGGGGACATTCCCCGCACCAGGTCCGGCAAGATCACCGAATTGGCCGTCCGCGATGTCATCCATGGGCGCGAAGTCAAGAACGTCGAGGCGTTGGCAAACCCGGAGGCACTGGAGTTGTTTCGTGATTTGGAGGCGCTTGCTGCTTCTTGATTTGGAGGCGCTTGCATAGATAGACTAGACCATAGGCTGGCCGATCGCCGCGCCTCACTGCTTAGTCGCTGTCAACGTTCCGACGTCCACCCCCTCCAAAAACACCGTCATCGTCGACGGTCCCGTCGAGCTCAGGCCACCGATGATCTCCCACCGACGGACCTCCGGCTCGCCTTCTGGTGTCATGGCCCCCGTGGGTTGCTCGATGAAGGTTTCCACGCTCGTGTCGGAGACCGTGCCGGTGGTCCAGGAGTCGTACGGTCCCAGCACCCAGTCACCCTCGAGGAAAGTGGAGAATCGTGTCCCGGTGTCGTCGGGGTCTTCGGTCAGGCGGTTGAAGTACAGCTCCCAGTCCAGCGTAACCGCGACACCCTCGACGGTCCCCGTGGTGCGGTAGAGACCCTCGACGGGATCATCTACATCGCCGATGACCCGAAGGTCGGTTTGTGCGACGGTCATGCTACCGAAAAACCCCCACCCGCCCTCGAGATTGTTGATGAAGCCGCGGCCAGTGATCTCCAGATTGAACGAACGCAGCTGGTCGTAGAAGTTCTGGTCCGCGTATGCGACCGTAGCCGCATGAAGGCGGCCCGCGTTGAAGAGATCCTGCGGATCTTCGTCCCCGAGCGCCTCGAGGTCCTCGAGCACGTCGAGGAGGTCTCCGGGCAGCGTGAGCTCGGTCGCGTCGGCCCAGAAGAGCGAGCTTGTCGACGCGGCCTGCTCCAGCGTCTCGACGGCGGGTCGTTCACGGATCTCCACGATGAGCACGCGGCCGCCGTTCGGCTCAACCGAGGCAAGGAGCGTATCGGCATCGCGGTTGAACTCGAGTACCGGTCCGGGCACGATCACGGACTCGCCCCCGGCCTCCAGGACCATGCGGTTCGTACCGGGAACGACCGTGCGACCCGTCACCCGGTCATCCCCTGAGACGACGAGCAAGTCGAGCGTGTCCCCCGCGCGAATCGTCGGACATGCAACCGGAGCCCAGTATGCCCCGGGCTGGAGGCGATCCGGTGGCCCAGCGCTCTCGAGGAGAGAGACGCTCGCGCCACAGAGGTCGCCCGGGAAACTCAGGTTCGCGATCGTGACGTCCGCGCCCTCGAGCGGCACGGCTACGCCCGTACCCGGGAGAAGACCCGTGTCGATTTCGCCGATCGTTCCGTTGAACGTGCGTTCTACCAGAATCCACTGTTGCGACTGGTCGGATCGCATGACGCCCTGCACGACCACGATCGTCTCGGGTGGATCAACGGGTGGGTCCGTGGGACTGTCACCGAAGCCGCAGCCGACGCTCCAGAGCCCGAAACCGGAGACGAAAGCGACCCGGCGCATCCAGACTCGCCCTCCGAGCCGATCAAACTCCAAGGCGATCAAAACTCGAACTCCACGCCGAAGCTCGGGAGGAACGGCAACTGTGGCACGGTCTCCCGCACGCCCGGTGTTTTCGTGAAATCGAAGTTGTACAAGAAGACGTTGGCGCGATTGTAGAGATTGACGAACTGCAGGAACGGATGGGCCACGCCACCCCACGGCCCCTTTTCCCAACGGAAGCTCACGTCGAGTCGCGAGTAATGTGGATAGCGCCTGCCGTTGAGTTGCAGGTCCGCGATCGGCTCCCTCTCGAAGTCACGGAACCCGTTCGCGGCGACCCTGTACGTGCGATGTTCCCACTGGCCGACGATCTGCGAGTAGGGAAGGGGGGAGCCGTATCCCCACCGCATGCTCATCTCGCTCCCGAAGGGACCGGAACCGTTGACCACCAGGTTCAGGAAATGCCGTCGATCGTGCGCCGGCGCGAACTCCTGGGTCGGGTCCTGCCGCATGGCTTTCCCTAAGCTGTAGGAGATCCATCCGTTCCAATCACCCGAGTATTTCCTGAGGAGGACGTCGAGTCCGTAGGCATTGCCGGTCATCGTCACGAACTCATCGCCGCGGACGGACAGGTCGTCCGCGACGTTGGTGTTCTGAATGTCGTCGAACGTCTTTCGATACCCCTCGACGGTGAGAGAGAGGTCCGGAGCGAACCACCGTTCGAACCCGAGCACCAGATGATCGGAACGACCTACGGGCGTCAACGAATCGGCCCCGATCCAGAAATCGACGAAGGACCAGGGGCTGTTGTGATCGCGCAGGGAGTGGATCGACTGGTAGTAGCGCCCCGCGGATCCCGTGAGCGCGAAGTCTTCCGTGACGAACCCCTTGATGGCGACCCGCGGCGAGTAAGTCACGACGTCGGCGCCACCCCGGACGGCCTCCACGCGCACCCCGGGGCGGAGCATCAGCCAATCGGTGGGACGCCATTGGTCGTCGATGAACGCCGACCAGACCCGCGGTCGATAGCGCAGGTCCAGGAACGAGGCACTCAAAGCCGCGCTGCCGGCGTCGTACTGCATGTGGTAGTCCTCGACGCCGCCACCCACCCGCACGTCGTGCGATCGCCCCGGTGACAACGACAAGGCGGTTTGGGCGGTGAGCAATCGGGCGTCGTTGTCGATCCGAGCGAAATCGGGAAACAGACCGACGGTCGTCGAGAACTCCGTGATACTCACGCCCAGTTCGAGCGGCTTTCCGAAGAGCCAGTCGTCGTAGTCGAGGCCCAGTAGTCGGTTGCCCCAATCGACTCTGAGCGTGACCCCTTCGACGTCCGGGTCCGAATTCCCGAATTCCCAGTCGAGGACGTCGCGACCGATATACCCGGTCGCCGTCAGCGCCCCACCCGTAGGCAGCTGAAAAGCGAGTTTCGCCCCCCCGTCGCCGAAGTAATACGGCAGCTCGCTGCTCGTGAACAACTTGATGACCTGGTCCGCATAGGTGCGGCGCCCCGCCACGAGAAATGTCGAGTTTCCGAATGGAAGCGACCCTTCGACCAACACCTTCGACGACAAGAGGGAGATCTGTCCCATCACGCCGAACTCCGGGTTCCCCGGTCGCGTGCGCACGTCCAGGACGGAGCTGAGACGTCCGCTGTAGTGGGAGGGGAAGCCCCCGGTCAGATATTCGATGTCGCCCACGGCCTGGGCGTCGAACGTCGAGAACAAACCCCCGAGGTGGGAGGGGTTGAATATCGTCACGCCGTCGAGCTGGATCAGATTCTGATCCACCTCGCCCCCGCGCGCGTTGTAGCCGACGGTGTAGTCATTGATCGCGCCGGTGCCGGGAAGCAGCTGGATCATGCGGATGACGTCCGCCTCCAAGAACGTAGGTGTCCTCAGAATGTCCCTGGCGTCGACGGTCACGGCGCTGGCTTGCGCCGACTGCTCAAAGCGCGCGCGTGCCCTGGCGGCGGCCGATGTTTCCACCAGGATCCCGGCCAATTCCACGGCGCTCGTCTCCAGGAACACTTCGACGGAGTCGGTGCCGACCGGGACGAGGAGCGTGTCGGTCGCAATCCCGAGCCGAGAGAACACCAGGCTGAATTCACCTCCGGGCAATCCACCCAACGCGAAGAACCCGTCAGGGTCCGTGACCGCCGTGCCGGAAAACCCGGAAACTTCCACCGAAACACCCTCGAGCGCCGAGTCGTCCTCAACGGCGCGAACGGTCCCAACGAGGTCACGAGTCTGGCCTGCCAAAGGCTGGGGAACCACGGCGGCGGCGACGACGAGACCGGCCACCGCCACAACGAAACCGGCCGCCGCCACAAAACCGGCCACGGTCGTGAGGTGTTTCAGCATTTCAGTTCCACGTCGGTGCATTCCGTTTCGATCCCAAATGTCCGAAAGGCGGATCATCCTACTCGTCATGGCCCGACTTGCGCGATACGCCGACCCCGGAGAAGGTTGTGCCGTCGACCTTCAATCCGTTCCCATTCTGGATCCGAGCATGAAAAACCGAACCGACGTCTTCGCCAATCGTGTATTCCGTGTCTGTCTCACATCTTGCGCCGTCTTCGCGCTCGGGGCGGTGCCGGCGGTGCCCGCCGAAGCCCAACAGCGGGTCGGCTCACCGGAGGATGGTAGGGCGAGCGATCCTCCGACGCTTCGAAGGAACGTCCGCAACATCCTGGGCGGTGTTCCCATGACGGCGGCGGACAGCATGCACCAGAGGGTCGTGCGCCTCCTCGACTTCGACAGTTATAAGGAGCTCGTTCGTGGGCTGACGCAGTTCGGCGACCGCGAGCAGGGCACCCCACGCAACGCGGCAGCGGTCGACTGGATCGAGCAGCAGCTGCGGGGCTGGGGTTACGAGACCGCCCGCCTCCACTACATGTACACGCCACGGGCAGATGAGGATGCCGAGCCGCCTGCGCCCGAGCCCCGAGAGGAGGTGTACGCGACCAAGATCGGGAGCTCGAACCCGAGCGCGATGTACATCGTCAGCGCGCACATGGACGGGCGGGGCGGGGGGGAGGCCGCCAACGACGATGGTTCGGGCACAGCGCTCGTGATGGAGATCGCACGTGCTTTGGCTTCCTCGGATGTCGCCTCCGATGTATCCATCCGCTTCGCGCTCTGGAACAACGAAGAGACGGGGCTGAACGGGGCCGGAGCGTACGTCGAGCAGCGTGCGGAGCTTCAGGGCATCGAGACCCCGGCCGGGTCGGGGCAGTATCCGGAGCCGCGGTGGCTCGGCATGATCCAGCACGACATGATGATGTGGGACCACGGCAACCCCGTGACCTTCAATCAGTCCTTGGACGCCGACGTCGACGTCGAGTTCCAGCTCAACTCCACTTACGCCGGCCGGTCGGCCGAGCTGGGGCTCGTGCTCATCAACGCCAACCGCTTGCACGCGACGGACTATCCGGCCGTGCTCAGCAACGCGATGAGCAATACCGACTCGACGCCCTTCATGAACTTGGTCCCTGCAGTGAGCCTGCGTGAGAACCGGCGCCTCTACGAGACCGGCAACGGGGCGAACCCGCACTGGCACCAGACCACGGATTTGTTCGAGACGTTCTCGGACGCGGACTTCACACTCGGGTTGAACGCGGCGCAAACGACGCTCGGGGCGCTTGCCAAGCTGGCGGGGATTCGCATCAAGAACTGACGGGTTCCTACTGCCGTCGGTTCGCCGACTCCGGCGCATGGACTCCGGCGGCTGGCTGCCAGCGACGCTGGTACGGTCAATTCGGTGGTGTTAGTCGAGGGCCGAGAAGCTCACGCCGCGGTCACCAAAGGTCGGGGAGGAGGCGTTCGCGTCCCGGCGCCAACTGCACGTCGAACGTCTTGAGCGTGATGTTGATGAATCCGTAATAGCCGACCAGACCCGCAAGGTCCATCACGCCCCGTTCACCGAATAGCTCAAGTGCGTGATCGAACGTCGCCGAAGTCACTTTCTCCTCGCTGACCACCTCGCGCACGAAGTTAATGATCGCCCGCTCCTGTTCGCCAAGACCCGGGATCTCACCCGCCATGTCCAGGTCAGCACGGCGTCGGACGAGGTCGATGAGCTCCGTCTCCAGGCCGGCACGTTTCCCGGCCGGTTCGTGCGCTGACCACTCGTACTGGCTCCGGACCTCCCGCGCCGTGGCGAGAATGACCAGCTCGGTGAGACGCTGGTCCTTCTCGGTCCCGTAGCGTAGGTAGGTGCTGGCAGGGAAGACGTGCTCGGCCATTAGCGGACTGTAAGCCCACATTCCGATCGGCCCGCGAAGACCGGAGGAGTACCGGCTGTCGGGGTTTACGATGAGGTCGAAGGCGCGCTGCCCGTCGGCATCGAGGGTCTCTCGCCGAAGCAGGGGAAGTCGTGCCCATGAGTCCTCGAAGATATCGTCGGGGATGTCATCGGCCGCCACGACCGATGAAGATGGCGTCCGCATGGTCCCCGTCGCCTGGGTCGACTCGCCCGCGTCACTGAATGAACAGGCCGACAACGCGACCACCGATACGCCGCCAACGATCCACACTAGACCGCGCCACGGCATATTGAGCCTCCTTTTCGGTTCAGATGGTCTCCACATGCTCCTAGTCTCCAGATGCTCATCATCTCCAGATGCTCTTAGTTCCACACGCTCATAGTCTCGACACGCTCATAGTCTCCACACGCTCAGCGCCCCGCCCCGACCATCCTCGCGAACTCGGACCACGCAACCGGCGGCCCGTGGATCGGAACGATCGTCTCGACGTCGAGCCCGAGGCGCTGGACGTGGCCCAACAGCGTTTGATTGGCCGGCGTAGCCTCAGTCGGAGGTGGATCGCTGGGGCCCGGTGAGTCGAAGAGATCGGCCTCGATCAGGATTCGCTCGCTCGGGAGATAGGCGATCAGCATACCCTCGCCGTGCGCGAGCGGGTGCACGTAGGAGATGTGCATCGAGCGCTCCCCGTCGTTGAGCCAGTAGTTCTCCCGCACGGTCTCGTACTGATAGCCCTCGGCGAGCTCCGTGGGTGGCCAAAGTGAGACCATGTCGGGGGCGAGCGTCCGCGGCGCGTAGTTGAGCACGTCGCGCGTGTAGAAGTCGTAATTCTTCCATTGTGTGATGATCGTGGCGCCGATGTGCATGTACGTCCGGAGCCCACCGATGTGGTCGTGATGCTGGTGCGTGTTCACGAGGAACCGGATCGGCTTGTCCGGTGCGAGGCGTGCGACCTCGTCGATGACGGCGAGGCTACGCCGCTCGTCCAGGGGAGCTTCCACGACCGCCAGGTAGTCTTCGAACTCGATGGCCACGCTGTTGTGTGACGACCCCCCGAGGAGCCACACGCCGTTGGCCAGCTCCCGGGTGGTGACCACGGTCGGAAACTCGGCCTGTCGCACCACGTCCGGGACCCTGACAGGGTCGCCGCAGTCGTTCGCCCGGATGTCGGCCTGCGTTCCGCCGAACGCGTTGTGGCCGGCGTTGACGCTCTGGGCCTGGTAGTTGTCGTCCCATCCCTCGTGCTGGTGCCAACCCGTGGGAAAGCGCACACCGTCACCGATATCGATGTAGCTCGCGTTGGTGAACTCGTGCTCGTAGTTCATGTCGCCCAGCACGGGATCGGGCACCCAGGTGTGGATGCGCTGGAGCATATTCTCGCTGTTGATCGTAGCGTCCACCCTGTATCTCCCAAGGACGGTGATCGAGACGATGGTGACTTTTTCCGGCACCGTAGTCGCGCCGTCCCGACCCATCTCCCCCAGCTCCCACCGCCAAGTCGCACTCGGATTGGCGCCGGGCATCATCGCCGCTTTGAGGAAGCCGTGGGGGTTGAGCCACATGTCGAGCTGCCACCGTTCCGCGTCCTCGGGCGGTGCGGCAACGGGATCGCTTCCCGGCCCATCGATGTGCCACCCATACTCTCCGTTGACTACAAAACGTTGGCGCGTATTTCGTTGGATGGGTGTCCCGCCACGCCACCCGAGTCCGTGCTTCCACGACGCGGGGTTGTTGCCCGGCTCACGGTCGAATTCCTCGATCATGGTGCCGGCGTCCCAGTTCATGGTCCGCGTGTAGTTGGTCAGCGGCCCGCCCCGCGGCCAATCCACTTCGTAACCGTTCAGCCGCTGCTGGCCCACCATGCCGGCATAGGCGGATCCCGAGATCGCCACGCAGCGCAGGTTGGTGACGCCGATCGCTTCGGCTGCGGCACGCAGGATGGGGCCCGGATCCAGATAACCCGGCGGTAGATCTTGGGCGGTGGCCGGTGCACAGACGGAGAGGGCTAGCGAGAGGCTGGCGACTCGGATGGAGTTGGATGCGAGGAGGCTCATAGACATGGTCCTTGGCGAGGGTCCAGTGGGCAGGGTTCGACCGATTGAGAATGGCACACGGAGGTCGCCGGCGCTACGCGTGGCTCCGGGGAGGAGTCGCCACCTGAGATCCTTGCAGCTCCCGCGCCTTAGACACATTTTGTCCGCGAGGTGACTCCCATCGGCTTCGTCGGCGATGGTGGCGAGAGGTGACCCAGATAATCCTCCGATGGCCTCGCCCAGATTCACCAGCTCATCGAAGGATGGGCGAAGCGATGGGAAGGGAGCGAGCCATAGGAGCTATCGGGCTGATGGACTGGGTTCAGCTGGGCTTGGTTACCGTGCTCGCAGCGGCGGTGCAGGGCGCCGTCGGATTCGCGTTCACGCTGCTGGCCGTCTCCTTCTTCCTCCTCATTCTCCAGTCGGCAGAAGCGATACAGGTCATCGTGGTGCTCAACCTGGTGATCTGCGGTTCGCTGGGCCGTCACCTGTGGAAGGACGTACACCTCGCGCTCTGGCGCCTCCTCTTGGCGGGAGCGGTTGTCGGGGTGCCGGTGGGCGTCGTGGCCTTCGCGTACGGGAGCCTGTCAGCCATTTACGTGGCCGTGGCGGTGGTGCTCCTGGGTTTCGCGGTGGTTCTCGGTTGGCAGGGAGCCCCGACGGTCGCCACAGGTTCAGCCCCGTATCGACCCCTGTCCGTCCTCGCGATCGGAATCGTGGCCGGGGCCATGACGGCGGCCCTCGGCATGCCGGGACCGGTCTTGGTCCTTTATCTCACCGCACTCGGTGTGGACAAAGAAACTTTCCGGGCCGTGTCGCTCACCTTGTCCGCGGCGCTCTACCTAGCGGTGATACTACTCCAGTCGGCCACGGTGGGGATCCCCGGAAGTGTCTGGATCACCGCCGCCGCCCTCGTGCCTCTCGCGTGGGCCGGCGCTGCGCTCGGTCACGCCGGCGCCCGGCACATCAACGAGATCCTCTTCCGACGCTTCGTGCTCCTTCTTCTGGCGGCCACAGGCTCATACATGCTGATCACCACACTCACTTCAACAGACCTCTAAGCATATGCGTTCACTCTCGGACTTCCCCCGGATCGAGCTGGCCCATCGGCCAACTCCACTGGAGCCCATGCCCAACCTCTCCCGGCTTTTGGGGGGACCAAGCCTGTTCGTGAAGCGGGACGACTGCACGGGTCTCGCAATGGGCGGCAACAAGGTCCGTCAGCTCGAGTTCTACTTCGGCGATGCCGTCGAGAAAGGCGCCACCACCGTTCTGATCACCGGAGCTGTTCAGTCCAACTACGTCCGGACCGTGGCCGCCGCTGCAGCGAAGCTGGGCCTCGGCTGCCACATCCAGCTCGAAGACCGGGTTTCCGGGATGGGGGAGGTCTACCACGGATCTGGGAACGTCCTGCTGGATCGACTTCTGGGCGCGCACCTGCACACCTACCCCGAGGGCGAGGACGAAGCAGGGGCCGACAGGGCCCTCGCCGAGATCGCGGCAAAGCTGAAGGAGCAGGGCGAGCGTCCGTACCTGATCTACCTGTCCGAAGAGCACCAGCCGCTGGGGGCCCTGGGATACGTGGATGCCGCGGCGGAGATCATGCAACAAGCCGAGCAGATGCAGGGGTCCCTGACAACCATCGTGCTCGCCAGCGGCAGCGCGGCCACCCACGCCGGTATGCTCGTGGGCCTACGAAATCTCGGTCGTGATGACGTCGCGGTCCACGGGATCTGTGTCCGCCGTGGACGCCACGAGCAGCGAGCACGCGTCGCCCGAATCGTGCGGAAGACGGAGGAGCTCCTGGACTGTGTTGGCGCCGTCACGGAAGACGAAGTCCTGGTCAATGACGATTTTCTGGGCACGGGGTACGGGCGCCTGACGGAGTCCGGAACCGAGGCTATGCTCTTGGCCGGCCGAACTGAAGGGCTGCTTCTCGACCCCGTCTACACGGGCAAGGCCTTCGCCGGATTCCTGGATCTCGTGCGACGAGGCGTGGTGGGCTCGGAGCCCGTCGTCTTTCTGCACACGGGCGGGACACCCGCGCTGTTTGCCTACGGTCCCGAGCTCCTCGAGGCGACCGGGTTTCGGCAGGGAGCCCGATGATTACCTGGTCAGTGGTGGATGATCACTCGCGGTGTGGATGATCACTCGCGTTATGGAGCATTGGTGGGTACGCTACCGCCCCGCGTCGGGGTTCGCACTGATCAGAATGTAGTGGAGATCATCTGGCTCAAGCTCTTGTGCCCCTGGGGGATAACTATTCGCACGTAGAACGAAGGCCAGAATGTCTCGGTAGGTTTGCGCCGACAGTGTGCCGGGTCGATCGGGCGGCATCTGTTCTTGGATCCGCTCGAACAAGGCGCCCAAAGTGGACCCGCCCCAGAGAAACGCGAAGCTCTGTCCGACGAGGCTGGGGGAGGTATTGTCACCTCGGAGGTCTGGCGCGTGACACCCGGAGCACGCCGCCGTGTACTGGATTCGGCCACGCTCGGCCTGGGCCTCGTTATAGACTCCGCCCCACACGGTACGTTGAACGTCGGCCGGCGTTTCTTGCATGTACGCGGCACTGGCGCTCGCGGGGTGCACGAACGACATAGAGCTTGCGACCCAAAGGCCGAACACGAAGGGGAATGGGCCCGGATGAATCCGGCATGGGTGGAGCGAGGCTGTCATCGGCTACCGTCCGGCAACGCAAAGACGTAGATCGAGTTACCGTGGTTCGGCCGGCGAATCTCTGGGATCAACTCACTTGGAATGAGCGTGGCCCAACTCCCACCGCCGACTCCAGCCGGCACGGCCACGTACTGCTTTCCATTCGCCAAGTACGTCACGGGAAATCCCTGCGCCGAGGTCACCAGACGCGTCTGCCACAGGATCTCCCCAGTGACTGCATCGTAGGCGTACACATAACGATCAAAGTCGCCTGCGAACACGAGGCCGCCGGCCGTCGTGAGTGCGGCCGTATTGATCGGGGACACCGTGCGATGGCGCCACAACGGCTCTCCGGTCGCGATGTCCAGCGCTTGGAGTTGACCCAGATGGTCCGGGCCGTCGGGATGTCTGTAGTCGGCGCGCCGGACCGGACCGGTCCCGCCCCCACCGATGACTCGTTCGGTCGGGCCGAATGTGGCCCGCTCGCAGTTGAGCGTCATGGGGATGTAGAGGGCGTTGGTTTCCGGGTTGAACGCCATTGCGCGCCAGCTCTTGAACCCGGAAGTGCTCGGGCACATTGTCATCTCGACGCCGATTTCGGGGATCATGTCAGCTAGATATGTGACTTCACCGGTCTCGGGATCGACATCCACGATGTTCTGATATCCGAGGTCGGTGGCGTGGATGAAGGCACCGGTCTCTCGATTGAGCTGCCAGAGAATCGCCAGCTTGCCCATCTTGAACAGCGAGGGCTGCCCTCCTACGTCGATCAGGATGTTCTCGAACCCCTCGTCCATGTCGTTCGTCTCGCCGGGAAGGTGCTGGTAGTACCAGACCAATTCTCCGGTATCGGGATCGAGCGCAAGCGTCGAATTAGTATAGAGCGCATCGCCATCGGTACCGCGGACCGACCGGGCCCAGGGCTTGGCCTGAGAGGTGCCCCAGTAGACCAAGTTGGCTTCCGGGTCATAGCTGCCGGTGATCCACGCGTCGCTCCCGGCCCTGAACTCCAGTGGCAAGTCGCCCCACGTGTCGCCGCCGGACTCGCCGGGAAGAGCGACGGTCGCCGTTCGCCACTTTTCCTCGCCGGTGTCCGCAGCGAGCCCTACGATGAAACAGACGTCCTCCTTGTAGCGCTCACAGCCGGTGATCCCGGCGATCACCGTGCCACGCACGACGATCGGGCCGGCCGAGTACTTGTATCCAAGGCCCGAGTCGGCCGTCTCCGTGTCCCACACGACTCGCCCTGTCCTGGCGTCCAGGGCAACGATATGCGCGCCGCGCGTGGCCCCGAAGATCTTATCACCGTAAATGGCAATACTCTTTTGAGCCCCGATTCCCCCGCCTTCCGCGCCAGGCTCGACCTCCGGACGATATTCCCAAATCAGATCTCCCGTCGCTGCGTCGAGCGCCTGAATGACGTCGCTGGGGTTCGGCAGATACATGATCCCGTCATACACGAGAGGCGTCGTCTCCTGCGGGCCGGACTCGTCCATGGCCCACGACCAAACGAGCTGGAGCTGGCCGACGTTGTCCCCATCGATCTCATCGAGCGGGCTGTACCCCCACGCGTTGTCGGTGCGCCTCCAGTTGAGCCAGTCGCCTGGAGCAGGGTTGCGTAGCGTCTCCTCGGTAACCGGGTGGAAGTCGGTCACCTGCGCCAGGAGGCCGGGGCTCCCCAACAACAGTGCGATAGAAACCGAGACGACGGCGCGCTCTATCATCGGTCGCTCCTCCCATGTGGTTCAACCGGAACTGGACACTGTTGCCGGGACCATCGGCCACAGCGTTTGATTCCAACGAGATTGCCGCTGAAGATCGTTGGGGCAGCCGCTACGCCGCAAGCGACTCCG
Source organism: Longimicrobiales bacterium (assembly GCA_965248195.1). Lineage (GTDB taxonomy): Bacteria > Gemmatimonadota > Gemmatimonadetes > Longimicrobiales > Gaopeijiaceae > UBA822. The sequence continues at coordinate 1,658,199 of CBDFIQ010000002.1, forward strand.
GGATCGCATCCCCCGCGAATCGGCAGCAGGAGGTACCCAGCCGGGCGTCTCGCCGGACCGCTGTCCGGTCCGTTCCTTGGTCTCCTTGTCCACGGCGGCTTGCTGGTCCCGACCCCGCTCCTATATGATACGGCGGGTCCCGGTCCTCCCTCGCCGGGCAACCCATGATCCCGTCAGCCATAGGAGTCCGAACCGATGTCTCAGAACCTGGCGCTAAATCGCAGAGCGTTCCTCAAGAGTGCGGGAGTGACGGCGGTCCTTGGCGCGGTCGGTGCCAAACCTGCCTCGGCGACCACCGGGACGAACGGTGTGCCGCCTACGCTGCTCTATCCGACGTACGACTTCGATGAGGTCTTCGACCGTGTCGGCACCGACTGCAGTAAGTGGGACAGCCCCATCGCGACGTACGGGGAGAATATCGAGGTCGGGATGGGAATCGCAGACATGGACTTCCGAGCGGCGCCGTGCGTCACCAAAGCCCTTGCCGAGCGCTGCGCGCACGAGAATTGGGGCTATCTGAGGAGGCCCGACTCGTACGTCCAATCGATTGTGGACTGGAACAAGCGACGCTACGACCTGGACGTCGATCCGGGCAGCGTCGTTTTGAACACTGGCGTTCACGCGGGCCTCATCGCCGCATTGCAGACCTTCGCGCCTCCCGGATCCCGGGTGCTTCTGACCGCGCCGGTCTACAGTGGGTTCTACAGCGATATCCGCTTTACCAGGACCGTGCCCGAAGATAGTCCCATGAAGCTTGTCGACGGGCGCTACTCGATAGACTTCGAGGACTTCGAACGGCGGGCCCGTCGCACCAACGCGTTCATCCTCTGCAATCCACAGAATCCGACGGGTAACTTGTGGTCCGCGGAGGACATGACGCGGATGGGGGAGATCTGCCTCGAGCACCGCGTCGTCATGCTCGTCGACGAGATCCATTGCGATTTCGTCAGAAGTGGGGAGCAGTACATACCGTTCGCGAGTCTGCCGAACAAGGAGATCGTGAACAACAGCATCACGTTCAAGTCGGCGAGTAAGTCGTTTAGTATTTCAGGCATGAAGGCGGCTTGGTACTTCTCGAACAACCAAGACTACATCGAGAGGGTGAGGGCGAACACCAGAGCGGACTTGAACACGCTCGGCATGGTCGCGACCCGGGCCGCCCTGACCGAGGGGGACGAGTGGCTGGACGAGTCGCTCGTGTACCTCGACGGTAATCTCGACTTCGCCGAGACCTACATCAGGGACAACATGCCGCTCGTGAAGTACAAGAAGCCCCGGGGAACCTACCTTGCCTGGCTCGACGTCAGTGAGGTCGTCGAGAAGATCGGTGCGAAGAGGACGGCCGCCGAGGAGAGTGCAAGCTCGGAAACAGAAGTGACCCCGGAGAGGATCGTTCAGCGGTGGTTCGCCGAGCATGCGAGGGTCTACCTGAATCCCGGATCGTCCTACGGCACGGGGGGCGCGGGGCACATGCGCATGAATCTCGCAACCACCCGAGCGCTCGTGGAACGGGCCCTCGGGAACATGGCGAGCGCGCTAGCGAGGGTGTAGAACGCTACCGCCCGGCGGGCAGGTGCACCGCCGGGCGGTATCATCATGAACGACCGTTGGAGATCCTCAGCTCAACCGCTCTATAGGTCCTCAGCTCAAGACGCTACGGAACACCTGGACCGCCTTCTCCATCTCCTCCATCGTACCGAGCGAAATCCGGGAGTGTGTCTGCTCCATGGGCGGGAAGTCTCGGCCCACGCGTATTTTTTGTTCCAGACACGCCGCCCGGAACTCGCTCGCCGGACGCCCAAGGTCGAGAAAGATGTGGTTGGTGTGGTTGTCGGGAGCCTTGAACCCCATGTCCCGGAACGCGGCGAGCGTGAACTCACGAACCCGGGCGTTCTCTGCCCGCTCCTCGTCGATATGTCCCGAATCCGTGATCGACGCCATCGCGGCAGCCGCGGAAAGCGTGTTCATGCTGCCGAGACCCCACGCCGACCTGATCGCACTGAGGGTCTCGATTTTCCCGATCGCGTAACCGACCCGCAGACCTGCCATCCCATGCGCCTTCGAGAAGGACCGGGTGATAAAGACGTTCGAAAACTCCTGCGTCAACGGGGCCGCGGTCGTGACCGCCGGGTCGGAGGTATAGTCGATGTAGGCCTCGTCGATCAAGATCTTCGTGGCGGGTGATGCCCGCATCACCCGTCGGACAAAGGCCTCCACCGCAGTCGCCGGGTGCGCCGTCCCGGTGGGATTGTTCGGGTTGCAGAAGAACACCATGCCCGCCCCGCGCGAGGCGTCCGCCATCGCATCGATATCCAGGCCCAACGAGCCGTCGACGGGGATCATCTTGATCGGCGCGCCGATCCGACTCGCCGTCTGGTCGGGCCTGCCATAGCTCGGCGCCCCGGTGACCAGCGGCTTGGTCGCCGAACAGAAGGCGCGGACCGCACCCTCGAGGAGGGCACCCGAGCCCGTGCTCACGACGACATTGTCTTCCTCGACGTGGTATTTTTCGGCGATCGTCGTTACCAGATCGTTCGTGTGGTCGGGCGGATATCCTCGCCCCGCCCTCACCGAGATCGTTTGGTGCAGCGCCTGCATCGACTTCGGGCCAGGGCCCCGGGCGTTCTCATTCGAGCTGATCCGGATGATCCCGTCATCATAGGGCATCTGCTCCGACTCGGGCTCGAACTCGGCCGCTTCCAGGCCACGGCCGATGATGAACGAGTTGGACAGGATCCCGGCCGTACCCAAGCCGACCGTTTGAGCGAACCCGCGACGTGTCAATGACATGACATCCTCCCTGAACCGGCGAAAACCCGGCACCGTGTGGAGCCGGGACTGGCTGACGCTCAGCATCATAACGCCATGGCGGTACAAAATCCAAGATCCTGTGTGGAGCGGTCCTCCTCAAAGGCGCGCTCCCCCTACATCATCCGGCTGATCAGCTTCTTGCCTTGCTCGCTGCTGAGTCCCAGGGGACGGCGCGCGAGGGGGGGAGCGCCGTCGGCGATGACCATCTCGAGCGAGTCCAGGGAGGGCCGGTCGTTCTCGTGGAACAGCCCGATGTAGATTTCGTCTCCCCACGCCATCGCCTTCTCGCAGGCCGCCTTCCAGTCGCTGGGGTCGTGTCCTTCGTCTTCAAGCTTCTTGATCCGCGGCTTGAAGAACGCGAAGTCGTTGTCGAGGTTGAAGGTGACACAGGGACTGAAGACGTCGATGAGCGAAAAGCCCTTGTGCTCGATCCCGTTCTTGATGAGCTCCGTGAGGTGCTTGGGGTCGGCGCTGTACCCCCGAGCGACATACGTCGCGCCGTTCATGATCGCGGACGTGATGGGGTTGATGGGATACTCCAGGTTCCCGAAGGGAGTGCTCTTGGTCTTCATCTCGGGGCGGCTGGTGGGAGAGATCTGGCCCGTGGTAAGGCCATAGATCTGATTGTTCATCACCAGATAGGTGAGGTCGATATTGCGGCGCGCGGTATGCATCAGGTGGTTGCCGCCGATGCCGTAGCCGTCACCGTCCCCGCCGGTCGCGATGACGTTGAGCTCGTGGTTCCCCAGCTTGGCTCCTGTCGCCACCGGCAGCGAGCGCCCGTGCAAGGTGTGCATCCCGTACGCGTTGAGGTAGCCGGGCAGGTTGGATGAGCAGCCGATGCCGCTCACGCACAGGACCTCATGCGGCTTGAGCCCGAGCTCGAAGAGCGCACGCTGGAGCGAGTTCAGCACTCCGAAGTCTCCGCAGCCGGGACACCAGTCGGGTGCGACCTTACCCTTGAACTCCTTCGCCGACTCGGGGGACCGAGCAAGCTCGAGGCCGATCATCTCGGCGGTGCTTTCGGCGGTGCTCATACGATCATCTCCTGATGCGGCACGTGGATGTCTGCCTCGCTCTGTAACAGCTCGAGGACCCCTTCAACGACGTGGTGAGGCATGAACGGCTCCCCGTCGTACTTCCGGATGTGTCCGTTCGCGGAGAAGCCGGTCTCGCTGCGCAAGTACCGGGCGAACTGACCCGAGTGGCTGTTCTCCACGATGAGGACCCGCTTTGCACTGGACAGGACCTCCTCCACCACCTCGCTGTGGAACGGAACGATCCATTTGATGGCGAATTGATTGGCGACCACTCCCTGCTCGGAGAGCATCTCAATCGCCTCTCGGATCACTCCGTAGGTGGAGCCCCAACCGACCAGTGTCACTTCGGCGTCTTGGGGACCCTCCAAGGTCGGTGCCGGCACGCCAGCGGCGACGCCCTCGAACTTCCGGGCGCGCTTTTCCACACTCCTACGCCGTTTGTGCGGATGCGTGAACTCGTCACTGATGAGTACTCCGTCCTCGTCGTGCTCGTCCGTCGCCACGACATGGACGAATCCCTCGATGCCCGGCGGCACTCGCGGTGAGATCCCGCTCTCCGTGTCGGCGTAACGGAGGTAGTTGCCGTTGGGAGTAGGATCGAGGAGAAAGTCGCCTCGATCGATCTCGGGCTGAACCTCGATGACGTCCGGGTCCACGCTGTACGTTCCTTCCGAAATGAGGAGATCGGAGATGATGATTCCAGGGCATTGGGCGCGGTCCGCGAGGTTGAAGAGCTCGGGGACGGTGTTGTACGCGTCGAGGCAGTTCTTGGGTGCAACGATGAAGCGCTCGAAGTCGCCCTGGCTGGCGCCGAGGACCTGCCAGAGGTCGCCCTGCTCCGTCTTCGTTGGCACGCCCGTCGAGGGTCCGGCACGCATCACGGTGATGAAGACCGCGGGGATCTCCATCATGGCCGCGGCCCCGATCGCCTCCGTCATCAGCGCGAAACCACCACCGGAGGTGGCGCACATGGCGCGACAGCCGGAGTGGGCGGCGCCGATGGTCATGTTGGCCACGCCGATCTCGTCCTCGACTTGACGCACCATGATGCCGAGCTCGTGGGAGTGCTGTGCCATCCAGTGGAGGACTCCTGTCGAGGGGCTCATGGGATACGCGGCGTAGAACTTGACTCCGGCGGCCGCTCCACCCATGGCCAGAGCAGAGTTTCCGGTCCACATCGCGAGCGGCTTATCCCCCTCCGGTAACGGAACAGGGTAGGGCTCGAAGTTGCTGGCCCCGTGGTCGAAGCCGGCTTTGGCCATGGTCACGTTCTCTTCGACCACGGCCGCTCCCTTCCGCTTGAACAGCAGCTCCAGAGACTCCTCCAGCACGGAGAAGTCGACGCCTATCAGGGACATCATGATACCGAGTGAAATGGTGTTCTGGATGAGCTTGTTCTTGCTGTCCCCGGCCAGCTCGGCGACGGGCATCGGGCAGAGGACGACGCCATCCGGCGCCGCGCCTGGCTCGACCTTGTCGCTGTTATAGAGCACCCGAGATCCCGGCCCGAGAATCCCTAGGTGCCGGTTCATCGTGTCCTGGTTGAGACAGAGCAGCAGGTCTATGCCGTCGCCGTGGCTGAGCACCTCTTGGTCGCGAATGCGCAGCGTCAACAGGATGTGTCCTCCGCGGATGATCGACTGATAGGCGTTGTACGCATAGAGGTGCAGACCACGCCGGCCGAACATGCGAGCGAGGATGTTGCCCGGCGTCGCGATTCCTTGTCCGGCGGCCCCCCCGATGGCGATGCTGAAGTCGAGACCGTTCACGCTCATGGAATTCTCCTTGAATGGGGGGCCTACCTCGGCCCGCCCAAAGATAGTCAGATCCAAAGAGCCCGTGCACGGGCCGGGGTAACGTGAGGGGCAGGACCGAGCGAGTCAACACAGCGAATCAACCCAAGCTCTGGGGCCAGCGTGCGAGGGTCGAGCGGGCGCTGAAGCATGCACGATGCTCGAAGTCGTGAGGATAGAGAGCTTGCGGCCGAACTACTCCCCCGGCTGTAGGGTGAGGCGATGGGCCACTCGTTTCTCCACCGCCTCACGGCTGAAGAGGAAGGGAAAATACTCCCCGTTGCCCAGATAGTCGATCAGGTTGCCGTAAAACGGGCTACCGGGTTGAGCGCTCTGGCCAGGGGCGTTCGTGGCCACGGAACGGTCCAGGTCGGAGAGGTCGATGATGCGACGGAAGTTGGCGCCGGTCGCGTTGACCGTCCCGAAGCCGCCCGGCCTTTCCACGGCCGGCAAATCGAAATTCGGGAGGAACATATGTGAGAGGCCGCTCTGGTTGCCTCTGCCGTACCGCCACTGGCTCCAGTCCGCTCCCCAATCTTCTGTCAGCGCGGCCACGGTCCGCTCCAGCCCCTCCTCGATCAGCGCGCGCCGCTGTGGGTCCGGTGTGGCGGTATCGGCCGCTCCGGAATCGGACAGGCGAGTCCATTCCACGTAGATCGCCGCCGCAGTGCTCTCCCTCGTGAGCACTCCATCCCACTCCGCGATCAAGGCACGGGCCCGCTCCACACCCGGGACCTCGGAGGTCCAGCCCTGGAATGCCGGAATGTCCCCTTCGGCCCTCAGCGAGTAGGTGTCGAGCTGGATCGCCTGGTGATCCTCGATCGAGAACAGTTTGCCCGACCCGAGGATCTGGTGGAGGCGCGTGATCCGTGAGGTCGCCACACCCCTGGACGAGTGATAGAACACCGGTCGCCCCTCGTAACCCGGGGGGTGGACGTTGTTGTTGGCCGTGGTGATGTAGCCCCGATCCGGATTGAACTCGCGCGGGAGATCACTCCGGAATCCCTGCCACTCGTACTTCCCGTTGCCGGGTACCGGCAACCGGCCGTTCCAGCCGTCCCGGTCGGGTGTGAGCCCCGTCACCTGGAGCGCGATGTTGCCGTCGGCGTCCCCACAGATCAAGCTGTGCGTGGGCACCATCCAGTACATCGCCCGCTCGAAGAAGTCGGTGCAACTCTCGGCCTGAGCCATCTTGAAGCTGCCCTTGTAAGCGGCCGTGCCGTTGTCCTGGACCACCGAACGCACCGCGTAGGCGACACCGTTTTCGGTATCCTCGAAGATTACCGGGCCGTGGCGGCTGAACTTCAGCTGGACCGTGCGGGGTGCCTCGCCCTTGATCCCGATCTCTTCCTCGATGACGCGCAGCGGCTCCCAGCCATCTTGCCATCGAACCAAATTTGGATCGTCAGGGCTGACCTCCTCGACGAAGACGTCGACCATGTCGGTGCCGGCGAAGGTGAAGCCCCAAGCCATGCGTTCGTTGTGCCCGGCATCTACCCCGGCGAAGGGTGGCTCGCCACCCCCCATCACGTTCCAGCCCGGAGCGTTCAGGTGTACGAAGTATCGGAGTGCGGGCATCTCGATCCGTCGGTGTGGATCGTTGGCCAGGATCGGCACACCCGTGGGCGAGCGATCGCCGCTCACGACCCAGTTGTTGCTCCCCTCGGTCGCGATCTGCGGATTCGAGACCTGCGCCGTCCGTACGGCGGGGGTGAGGTGCCGATACTCTTCCACCACTTCCAGATCGGGGAGCCTTCCTTGCGAGAACGGGTCTCCGTCCCCGGCTCGCATCGCGTCGAGCACCGTCTGGGTGATGATGCTGACGTCGAGGCCTTCGGGGATCTTCAGATCGTCCCATGGATCCGGCGCCGCCCGGCGATTCGCCTCCTCGACGCCGAACCGGTCCACGTTCATGGCGAGCTGGATCTCACTGATCGCATGGCCCCGCACACTCGACAGGCCGACGGCCGCCCATCGCAGGAGGACGGTCCTGGCGGTCCACGGATCCGGCACGACTCCGGTGAGCTGGAACTCGACCGGAAGGTTGTCCCGATTCTGCTCGATGTATGCGTTCACCCCGGCTGCGTGAGCCGTGAAGATGCGCTCCCCGTCAGGGTGGTAGCTCGTCCATTCGGACTCGTCCCAGGGTCCACGGAACATCATTTGCCGCGTGCGGAGGTCGTAGTCGAACGCCTCGGGTCCGAAGATCTCGGAGAGGCGTCCCTCGTGCCAGCGCCGCCACATCTCCATCTGCCAGAGCCGGTCCTGGGCCATCACGTACCCCTGCGCCATGAAGAGGTCGTCGACGTTCTGAGCGTAGATATGCGGGATTCCCCACTCGTCCCGGAGGACCTCCACTGGCTCCTTCAAGCCGGGCACGTCCAGCTCTCCGCCCAGTTGAGCCAGCGACCGACTGGCCAGCTCTTCGAAGGAATCGGGCTCCGACGGTTGGCAACCGACGGTGACAAGCAACAAGCCCACGACCAGCCCAGCGAGACGGTTCGGATCCAACGACATGATAGCTCTCCCACTACGGTGTTACAGAGATGTCGACCAGGACATTCGTATTAGGACATTTGTATTAGCCTCTGCTCGGGCAAAACGCCATGATGCCCTCGTGTGGAGGCCCCACCTCGCTCTCCGAGCGGCGATTCAGCAGCCACAAAGAAGGCGAAAATGGCACACGAATGGCAAGACGTCGACTACGCCCTGGCGTATTTGGCGCGCGCAGACACCGTTCCACATCGAACCGAGGGGGAAGCGGTGCTCATCGAGGAGGTGCCAAGCGACTGTGAGCGCATTCTCGATCTCGGCACGGGTGATGGCCGCTTGCTGGCCCTCCTGCTCCTCCGTTGTCCGGAGGCGCAGGGTATCGCCCTCGATTTTTCGTCGGCCATGATCGAGCAGGCCAGTGAACGATTCCGTGGGGATGACCGGGTTCGCGTCGTCGAGCACGATCTGGGACAGCCGCTCCCCGATCTGGGGACCCACGACGCCGTCTGCTCGAGCTTCGCCATTCACCACGTTTCCGATGAGCGCAAGCGGACTCTCTACCGGGAAATCTGGGAGATCCTCGAACCCGGAGGCGTGTTCTGCAACCTGGAGCACGTGTCGTCCCCAACGTCGCGCCTTCACCAGCGGTTCCTCGAAATGATCGGTGGTCAAGAGGATGAATCGAACATCCTCCTCGATGTCGAGACGCAGCTGCGTTGGCTGCGAGAAATCGGATTCGAGGACGTGGACTGTCTTTGGAAGTGGCGGGAGTTGGCGCTCTTTGCCGGAGTGAAGCCGACCGCTTGATCATGGGGATACGCGGATGGTCGTCAGCGAGGGCGTGCGGGCCGCGGGGCGCAAAAAAGAGACCGGCGCTTGCTGCCCCACACCCCGTAGACGCATTTTGTCCGCCATGTCGGATGCTGTCGCCCGCCTGAACGCGGCCCTCCAGGGCCGCTACGCCATCGAACGCGAGCTCGGTGAGGGCGGCATGGCCACCGTCTACCTGGCCGATGACCTGAAGCACGAGCGGAAGGTCGCCCTCAAGGTCCTGAAACCCGAGTTAGCGGCGGTCATTGGGGCCGAGCGCTTTCTGGCCGAGATCAAGACCACAGCCAACCTCCAACATCCGCACATTCTTCCACTCTTCGACTCCGGAGCGGCTGACGGTCTTCTCTACTACATCATGCCCTTAATCGACGGTGAGTCCTTGAGCGACAAGCTCAAACGCGAGACCCAACTCCCCGTCGACGAAGCTCTCGAGATCGCCGAGGCGGTGGCCGGGGCGCTCGACTATGCGCATCGCCAAGGCGTGGTCCATCGAGACATCAAGCCAGCCAACATCCTCCTGCATGAGGGTCAGCCCCTGGTGGCGGACTTCGGAATTGCGCTCGCGGTGACCGTCGCGGGCGGCGACCGGCTTACGGAGACCGGCCTCAGCCTGGGCACGCCGTCCTACATGAGCCCGGAACAAGTGACGGGGGAGCGTGAGCTCGACGGGCGGAGCGATCTGTACTCGCTGTCGTGCGTGCTGTATGAGATGCTTGCCGGAGAGCCACCCTTCACCGCACCCACGGGACAAGCGGTGGTGGCCCAGATCCTGGCGGTGGATCCCTCGCCGTTGGGTGAGCACCGGCGCACGGTCCCGGCGGGTGTGGCGGCGGCGGTGCACCGGGCGCTCGAGAAAATTCCGGCCGACAGGTTCGCCACGGCCGGGCACTTCGCGGAGGCTCTCACCGCCGCGGGATATCGGTCACCCGCCGAGGCGCACGCCGGGGAGGCCCAGAGAGTGACTCAGTCGCCGACCCTGGTGCGCATCCTTGCCACGGCGCTCGTGGTCCTCGGCGCGCTCGCCCTCTGGGGATGGCTGGGACCTGGGACAGCAGGTGACGGCACTGCGGTGGTGCGGCGGACCGTAATTCCAGTTCCGATGGGACAGCAGCTCTCCATTCCGCAGGGAGGGGCTCTTCCCTTCGCCCTCTCGCCGGACGGTTCTCTGTTGGTTTATGCTGGAGTTCGGGAGGGGAGAACCAGTCTCTACGTACGCCCATTGGACAGCTTCGAGTCCACAGAGCTGGCGGGGACCGAGGGCGCGAAGCAACCCTTCTTCTCCTGGGACGGCACCCAGATCGGGTTCTTCGCCAACCGCCAACTCCAGCGAGTTCCGGTCGACGGGGGGTCTCCTTTCCAGGTTGCCGACGCTCCGGGTGTGCCGCAGGGAGCGAGTTGGGGGCCTAACGACACAATTGTGTACAGCGCCAGAACGGAACGGCTGAACGACACGAACGTTGCCAGCGCCAGACAAGAATTGCTGAAGGTGCCTGCCGCGGGCGGCGAGCCCCTGTCCCTCGAGCTACGGTCTGCGCTGCCCCAGGACGCCGGTGGTCCCCTTCCGAGCGTTACCTGGCCCCATCATCTCCCCGACGGCGAGCATCTGCTGGTCTCTCTCAGCGGGGGCCGCACGGTCGTGGCCTCGTTGGCCTCGGGGGAGCTGACGCCGGCGGTGGACGGGGTCCAGGGTCAGTACCTGCCCGGTGCACGCTCGGGCGGCCATATCGTCTACAGGGAGCCCGGTGAGCGCGTGAGGGCTGTGGCCTTCGATCTGGCCTCACTCCGGGTGACGGGAGATCCCTTCCCGCTGTTCGAGAACGTGTTTCGGGGGGCCCAAAACGGTGGAAGCTTCATTCGGGTCTCACGCACCGGGTCGGCGGTCTACGTCGCGGGGGGTTTCGAGCGCTCACTGGTGTTGGTCGAGCGAACCGGCCGGGAGGTACTTCTGACCGAGGAACGGTTGGGGTACCGCTTTCCCCGATTCTCGCCGGACGGCAGGCGCGTCTCGGTGGCAGTGGATCCGCGCCCTTCCACCCTCTGGCTGTTCGACGTGGGTAGCGGGGTGGGCTCGCCGATCGAAGGGTTACAATTGAGTTTCTGGAATCCCGCCAACGGTCGCCTATACGCCGGACAGCCTTTCCTTGTGGAGCGGTGGCCCCTTACGTCCAGTCCGGACACGGCCATGATCTGGCCCGTGAGCCCCATCTTCATACGGTCCTGGTCCCGGGATGGCCTGACGCTCATCGCGGCAGCACCGGGAGTGGACACCGGCCAGGACCTCTGGCATGTGCAGCTCGGGGGCGACGGAATCCCGGACACCCTCATGGCGACCCCGTTCGAGGAACGAGACGCGAAGCTCTCGCCGGACGGGAACTGGCTCTTATACGAATCCGATCTGTCCGGACGACCCGAGATCTATCTGACCACCTATCCCGATCTCAGGGACCGCCAACGCGTTTCGCCCGGGGGAGGCAACACTCCGCTCTGGGCTCACGACGGCTCGGAGATCTACTACCGTAGCGGAGATCGGGTGATGGCGGCCCAGGTCCAGGTCTCCGTCGGTTCGTCCCCTTCGGTGAGCCAGCCGGTGGTGCTGTTCCGTGGAGATTACGACAACTCTCAACCGGCCGGTTGGGATGTCGACGCCCAGGGCCGGTTTCTCATGGTCCGTCCAGCCCCTGGCACGTTCGGGCAGTTCCAGCTGGTGTCGAACCTGGCGGCGGAGCTGGCGCGGGATGAATCCAGATGAATGGCCAGCGCGGTTAATTCTCGGCGAGCTCGATCGCGTCGATCCGAAATCTCTCGCCGACCCCAGGGCGGCCGCCAGCGGGAGGGCGCCGACCGAGAGAAACTCTCGGGGGAGACTGCGACGACTCTTTCATCCGTAGCTGGAACGGAAAGTTCGGGCTATATCTCCCAGTTGGGGTAGCCCCCGAAGAGACTGCTTCTTTATTTCAGGGAGGAAACCATGCGGACGAGAGTGTTTTCAGTTTTGATCACGGGAACCTTCCTCTCTTTCGGTCTGCCCACCCCGAGCCAGGCCCAGCGAGGGCAACCGACCCAACTGCCGGAGGGCGCTGGTCAGGAACTGGTTCAGGGCAGTTGCACTGACTGCCATCGACTCAACCTGATCGCCAACTCACCAGGGTACACCGCCGAGGGCTGGGAGAAGTTGTTCAGCTCGATGGTCGCGCTGCCCAGCGCTGAGACCGAACTCGTCGCGAGGTACCTGGCCACGAACTTTCCGGTGAGACCGGCGCCCGAGGCCGTGGTGATTCCGGGACCCGTGGAAGTGTCCATCACGGAGTGGCTGGCTCCCTCGCTCGGCTCACGACCTCATGACCCGCTCGCGGCAGCGGATGGCTCCCTTTGGTGGACGGGGCAGTGGTCGAGCCGGCTCGGACGGGTCGATCCCGAAACAGGTGCGATTAAGGAATTCCCGCTCCCGGACGACTCGGGCCCTCACGGTTTGACCGAGGACGCGGACGGCAACGTTTGGTTTACCGGTATCAGCCAGAACTACATCGGCAAGCTCGATCCCAGCACGGGAGAGGTCACCCGGTACCCCGTGCCTGAGGCCGCGGTGGCCCCCGCCGGAGCCCGAGGTCCGCACACGCCGATCTTCGACCAGAACGGCACGCTGTGGTTCACGCTCCAGTCGGGAATGGTGGGACGGCTCATCCCGACGACCGGGGAGATGAGGATCGTCGCGACGCCCAGCGACAATACGTATCCGTATGGCATCCAGGTGAACTCACGGGGGGTGCCGTGGTACGTGGATTTCCGCGGTAATCGGGTGGGCAGCGTCGATCCCGAGACCATGGAGATCACGGAATACACGCTGCCGAATCCCGATGCCCGTCCCCGACGCCTCACTCTTACCCCGGACGATGTGGTGTGGTATACGGACTACGCCCGCGGCTATCTCGGCCGCTTCGATCCCGAGACGGGCCGGGTCCGTGAGTGGCCCTCTCCAAGTGGTCCCCAGTCCCGGCCCTATGGCATCGCCGCGGTGGGTACCGTCGTCTGGTACAGCGAATCGGGAGTGAGGGACGACACGCTCGTGCGTTTCGACACGGAGACGGAGCAGTTTCAGACGTGGTTGATCCCGTCCGGCGGAGGCGTGGTCCGCAACATGATGGCCACGGCGGATGGCCACCTGGTGTTGGCCTGCAGCGCCGTGAATCGCATCGGGCTCGTGGAAGTCAAATACAACTGAGTAGCGGGCCAACACGACTGAGTAGTCAGGCTGAGGCTCATTTCAAACCGAGCCTCTTGCCCGACGCCAACAGGATGAGCGCTTCGCGAAGGCGTCTCTCCTTCGTCTCGTCCCGTTTGGCCGAGTCGATCCAACCGATGTAGGCGCGTTGATACGACGGTGCCAACTGTTCGAAATTCTGCCAAGCGGCTGGAACGGCTTTCAGCGCGTCCTCGATGTAGGACGGAAGTGCCGACACGGACGGCCTTGGTGCATCACCGCTCCGATTCGTCGGCGCACGCCTCAATCCCGGTGCCGCTAACAACCCTCGCGCTTCAAGATCCGCATACCGTCGGCGATTGCTGGTCGACCATTTGCTGGCTGCCTTTCGCGGGGTGAACTTCCGTGCGTACCGGGCTTCATCCAGGCGCCTTACGAGGCTGTCGATCCATCCGAAGCACAGAGCCTCCTCGACCGCATCGTTGTAGCCGATGGACGGTACGCCCGTGTGGCGCTTGTGGAATACGAGCCAGATTTCGGAGTGCGAGTCATGGTGCTCCTCGAGCCACTCCCTCCACTCTTGGCCGTTCTGGACGTCGAGCGTCTCGATGGGCTTCGCTGGCGTCATGGTTCACTAATCTCTCCGGGCAACCGCCCCTGACTTTGGAGCGTCCCTTACCCCGAGGGAGGACGTTGGTGGCACGCTTCAAGACCAACCTAGTGCGCTTGCCATCGCGGTCTAGAATCCCGATTCTTTGAGACGCGCCTTGGAGACGCGCTCCTGGAGGATCTTCCCCCACGAGTCTCGCACAGTCGAGTCACCACCGGACAGGGACGCCGAACCCTCATGGACTTCCTGTTGAGAGATCTTCGCTTCGCGGTTCGCAACTTGCGGAAGCACCCCACGTTCTCGGTGGTGGCGGTCATAAGCATCGCTCTCGGAATCGGCGCCAACACGGCGATCTTCAGCGTGGTGAACGGGGTGTTGCTACGGGACCTACCCTACGAGGCGCCCGAAGAGCTGGTGCGTATCTGGTCCACGAACATGGAACGGGGCGTGCCCTTCGGGTTCATGTCCCCGCCCGACATCGCGGACTATCAAAGCCAGAACCAGACCTTTGCCGAGGTGGCGGCATACTCCGAGGCGGAGCTGGCGATGATCGACCGCAATGAGTCGGCCATCAAGGTCACGGGAACGTGGGCAGGGGACAACTTATTCTCGGTACTGGGCGTCGACGCGCTCATCGGCCGGACGTTCCTCCCGGAGGATGGGGAGGCCGGAGCCGCCAAGGTGATGGTCCTAGCGAACGGGTTCTGGCAGAGTCGCTTCGGCGGCGATCCGGGGGTCATCGGCGAGTCCTTTGTCGTAGAGGAGAACGCCTACACCGTGGTGGGAGTCATGCCACCCGGCTTCGACTTCCCCGGAAACTCGAGCTTCTGGCTCAATCGTTATCTGCTGTCTTACCCGGGCCGTTACGCTCGCTGGATGGACGTCGTGGGCCGGATGGGCCCTGGCGTCGGTATTGAGGCGGCTCGAGCCGACTTCGCCGGAATCGCCGTCCGACTCGAGGACCAGTATCCGGGAACCAACCGGGCCTACGCCACGACGCTGATCCCGCTCCACGAAGCCGTTGTAGGTGAAACACGCGCTCCGTTGCTCATCCTGCTCGGGGCCACCGGACTCTTGCTCCTGATCGCTTGTGCCAACGTCACCAACCTCCTGTTGGCGCGGATGGCGGACCGTGGTCGTGAGATCGCGGTCCGGACGGCGATGGGGGCGGGGCGTGTCCGGCTGAGTCGCCAGATGCTCACCGAAAGCCTGGTGCTGGCCGGAGCCGGCGCCGTTGTCGGGCTGCTCCTGGCCAGGGTCGGCATCGATGTCCTCATCGCGCTCGGCCCCGAGAACCTCCCTCGCCTCGACGAGGTCCGCTTCGACGAGAACGTGTTTATCTTCACCCTCGGGAGCACCGTTCTCACTGGCCTGCTGTTCGGGCTCGCGCCGGTGCTGCGCTTGATGGGCACTGATGTGCAACGGGTGCTCAAGGAGGGCGGAAGGAGCGCGACCGTGGGTTCGGGCCGCGAGCGTCTGCGTAACGGACTGGTCATGACGGAGATCGCGCTTGCGGTGATGGTGGTGGTCGGCGCCGGACTCCTAGCTCGCAGCTTTTCGCGACTCATGGACACCGATCCGGGCTTCAACGCCCGGGGTGTGCTCACACTCCAGGTCGAGGTCCCCACGGGGAGCTATCGGGAAAATACCGAGGTGGCCGATTATTACGCCACGCTTACGCAGCGCCTGACCGACGTGCCGGGCGTCGAATCCGTCGCGGCCACGGCGGCCCTTCCGTTCGCCCGTGAGATCCCGTTCCTGGGTAACTTCGTCGTAGAGGACCGTGCTGCACCCATGGAGGGAGAGGAGCCGACGGCCCACTATCGGCAAGTGACCCCGGGATACTTTCGTACCATGGGAATCGATCTGATCGAGGGACGGGAGTTCGACATTCAAGACGACGGCACGTCCCGTGGTGTCGTGGTCGTCAACGAGGCTCTGGCCCGTCGGTACTTCCCGGACGAGGATCCCATCGGAAGAACCATCGATGGGCTGCCCCCCCATATAGCCCTCGGCGGTTTTCTGGTAAACCGATTCGAAATCGTTGGGATCGTCGAAGACGTGAGCTATTTCGGCTTGGCGGAAGCCCCACGGCCGTCGCTGTATTTCCCGGTCGCCCAAGCCCCGTTCCGGCGCATGAATTTCACGATCCGGACGGCGGGTGTACCCGAGGGCCTGATCGCTGCGATACGCGGTGAAATCGTCTCCATGGATCCCACGGTGCCCATCGCCCGAGTCCAGACGATGGAACGGATCTTGTCCAACTCGGTTGCGAGGGACCGTTTCAGCATGCTGCTCCTCACGCTCTTCGCGGTCATCGCGCTGGTCTTGGCTTCGGTGGGGATCTACGGCGTGACGTCCTATTCCATCTCGCAGCGCACCGCCGAGATGGGTATTCGAATGGCTGTGGGGGCGAACCCCGGCGACGTCCTGAAGCTGGTGATGGTGAGTGGCGCTAAGCTGGCCCTTTCAGGAGTCGCGCTGGGGCTCCTCGGCGCGGCCGCACTGAGCCGCATCATGGCCAGCCAACTGTACGGCGTCGGTGCCACCGATCCATTAACCTTCGCAGGTGTAGCGCTCGTTCTGGCGTTGGTCGCGCTGGCGGCTACGTATGTGCCGGCGCTGCGTGCTGCGCGAATCGATCCCGTCCTGGCGATACAGGGGGAGGGTCGGTAGGGGCTCAACGACACCTACGGCGGCTCTCTTGTCGCCGCAGAGTGCGGGCGCCGGGGCTCACTGCACCCCGGGACCCGCGATCAACGCCCCATTCTCGAACGTATACACACCCTGCATCCAGACCCCGGGGAGGAGTGCGACGTTGTCCGACACGGCCATCACCACCTGAAAGCTCGGGTCGATCCGCAGCGTCATCTGCAGCCACCACTCCTGATTGGGGCCCCGATCGTTGGGAGAGTCGTAGGCGTCGGCCTGCCCGTTCAGGAGCCGGGAGTTGATGCTTCCCTGGTAGCCGACCATCGATCGCAGCGGCTCGAACGTTACCAGATCGAACGCCGGATCCGACGCGGCATTGGGGTAGATGTAATTGTTCACGTAGAACTCTTCGAGCCCATGGAAAAGGATCCTTCCGTCCGCGACAACCGACGTGAGGTGTGCCTTGACCTGCAGGTCCCGCGTTACCAGACCCGCGATCCCCGCGAGGAGCCCGACGATCACGGTGACGATCATCAACTCAATTAGCGTGAATCCACGCTGGTGTTCGGGATGCGCAAGCGCCCGAACGGACCCGGTATTCATGGAAAAAAATGGGCCGCTACGGGGGATTCTACAAGGCTCGTGGCTCAAAACCGTGGGTCGCGGAGAGAATAATGCCCCATATTGTAGGTATGAACCCTCGAACAAAATGTGATTCTCTCCGTCAGATGGAGCCCTGCGTAGCTCCCCTGCAGCGATGCGGTGGGTTCACGCTGATCGAACTCATGATCGTCACGGTCATCATCGCGCTCCTTGCGGCGATCGCGCTTCCGCAGTTCGGCGGTATCCGCCAAAGGGCATACAACACCGCCGCTCTGGCGGATCTCAACAACGCCAACAAGGAGATCGAGCGCTTCTTCAACGAGCACTATGCGTACCCGACGGACGACGACGAGCTCATCGCTGAGGGATACACACACACCTCCGGCGTTGCGTTCACCACGTTCGGCATCAGAGATGCCGGCGGTCCCGATGAGCGCGTACATATGCACATCGACCACGAGGCGTCGAGACAGTACTATCACTACGAGTATCCCAAGGGTTATACGGGAGTGCCCGAACTCCGCTGGAAGTAGTCCCCTGGCCCGATCAGTTCGGATCGAGGGACACGTCCTCCACGATCCATCCCGTCTCGGCCGTGAACTGCAGTTGGCAGAGGACTTCGTCCCTGGTCCGGCGTCTGCCGTCCTGGAGCTCTACCGCCAACCGCACTTCGTACTCCCCACCCTGCAGGTACTCGGGTCCGCCGGGGCCCACGATCGAGGGATTCCGGGCAGCCAAGCGAGACTCGACCGCTTCGCGACAGACGCGGACCGCCTCTTCCTCTGAGTGTAGGGCCTCGACTTCGGGATCGGGACCGACCTCCCTGGTGGCTGTGGCCCAGAGGTTGAGCGCCACCAGCACGACTACTGCGACCATCGCTTTCTTCATCCAGCCCCGAGAGTATCCCCACGGGAGGCCGAGAGGACCCTTCGACAGGGCTCCGCAGTGAGGGCAGTCCGACCGACCGCGTGTGAACTTGCGGTCGCAGAGGTGACAGGTTTTTTGCGCCAACGGTTTTTTCCCTTAACAGCAGGAACAGGTGGGTCCGCCGTCTGCAAAGAACTCACTGCTGGCGTTGCGGACCTCGTTGCGGCCGGCGTCGCCACGAGCCAGTCCAAGTGGTCGCCACCCCACGCCGGTCCGGCGTAGTGGCGTACGTTCCCACGAAGAGCGTTCCGCTCGCGACGTCGTTCCAATCCAACGCAGCCAGCCGAGCCCGCGGTCGTTCAGCTCGGGGAAGACCGATTGGGCTCGAGATCGGGCGACCGATAGTGCTCTAGATCCGTCAGCCGGGACCGGCGCAGCATGGAGTTCCTCGGGATACGATCCGATCGCTGCCGCACCGACTACCGCTCCTGCACCCTTGATGAAATTTCGTCGAGTGGGTCCCCGGTCCGGCTTCATACCATGTCTCTCGGTTGGCGAGTGAACTCGTTTGGTCGGCGTTGGGAATTGTTTGTTCGGTGTGTGAACTCTCTACATGGATGGTATGGATCGACCCGCACGCTTCACAAGGGTGCAGGTTGGGAGCCACCAGGCCACGGCCCGTGAGGGCTGAACGGGCATCTGAATCTTCGGATTGCCGGGCTGGGGTAGCCCACATAGCTTTGCAACGATCCAGACGCGATGATTCGCCCGGCCACCTAGGGAGGCCCTTCGATGTCACACATGGACCGAAAAGGACTGGCCCTCGTGGCCGCACTCATTGCTACGAACACGATCCCTGCAGCGGGCGCTCAGGCCCAAGGGACTCGGGGCCAAGAGTCGCCTTACCGCCTCGTGGACGGCTGGGCTCAATTGCCCAACGGCGTAGACGCATGGGGCCAGACCATCGGGCTCGACATGGATGGCGACGGCAACCTCTGGGTCTTCCATCGGTGTTTTTCGACGAGCTGCAACGAGGGGCGCGAGAACGTGACGCCTGTTCTCAAGTACGACCCCTCGGGCCGACTCTTGGAGAGCTGGGGCGAGGGGATGTTCATCTGGCCTCACGGGTTTTTCCTGGACGCGGACGGGAACGTCTGGACGACGGATGCCCGCGGGGAGGACGGCAAGGGCCATCAAGTCTTCAAGTTCACTCCGGACGGTAGGCTCTTGATGACCCTCGGCACCGCCGGGGTCGCCGGTGACGGGGAAGACACGTTCGATGGTCCTGCCGACGTAGCCGTGGCACCCAATGGAGACATTTTCGTGGTCGATGGACACGGCAACAACCGGGTCGTGAAGTTCGCGAAAGACGGTCGGTTCATCATGGAGTGGGGCGGGGCAGGGACGGGCCCCGGGCAATTCAACGAGCCCCACTGCCTCGCCTTCGACTCCAGAGGACGGCTCTTTGTGGGCGACCGTGTGAATCAGAGAATTCAGGTCTTCGATCAGAACGGACGCTACCTCGCCGAGTGGCCGGGCATCATGGCGAGCGGGATGTACATCACCGATGACGACGTGCTCTATGTCGCGGACTACCAGTTGAGAGAGAGGATCGTGATCGCGAACGCCAGCGACTTTTCGGAGATCGGCTTCATCGACGCGCTGCCCGAGGGCGTGGCCGTGGACCTAATGGGGAACGTGTACGCGGGAGAGGTCGCGGGGAGGAATCTGAAGAAGTTTACGAGATAACTTATTGCTAGGCTTAGCATTAAAGGACGGCCCCTCCACGAAGTTCTCGGGAGGGGCCGTCCTTTGTCCGTGGCTGACTAAGGCCTACCGCCTCGAAGATCTCACCAAGGCACCTCCACCGGACACCACCGCTCCGTAGACGTTACCGGCAGCGTCCACCGCCACGCCCTCGGGGTTCGAGCCATTGGGATAGGCATCCACAGCTCCGTCGATGAGCGTCGTGACGATACCGTCCCTGAGGCTCCCAACCCGAATGGCCGGCTTCCAGCCCGGGTTGCGGACATCGTCGAACGCCGACTCCGAATCGGCCACGTAGATGATGTCGTCATACCTGATGTAGATCCCGCTCGGCCGGCCGAACTGCTTGAACTCACCCACGTACGTACCGTCCGTCTCGAAAATCTGCAGGCGGTTGTTGCCCCGGTCGCCGACAACCAAGCGGCCCCGGGAATCCATGTCCAATGCGTGCGGAGTCCGCAGGTCGCCGGGACCTGATCCCCATTGGCCCCAGGATTGAAGAAACCGGCCGGTTCTGTCGAACTTGACGATGCGCGCCACGGTTTCCGGTGTGGCATCCTCGCTCTGGCCCCCGTGGCCGTCCCCGATATAGATGTTGCCGTCGGCGTCGATGACGACATCGTTCGGTGTATTGAGCAACTCATCGGTTCCGTCACCGGCGACCCCGAGTGTGCCGAGCGTCAGCAGGACCTCCCCCTGGGGGCTGAGCTTGATGACCACGTGGCCCCTGCCCGCTGTGTTCGGGTTGTTGGGGTTCGGTCCTTGCGCGTCCGTCACCCACACGTTGCCGTCACGGTCCACGTGCAGCCCGTGAGGGAAGAGAAACAGCCCGCCGCCCATGCTGGCCACCACGTTGCCATCCGGATCGAACTTGAGAATGGGATTGGCGTCCGACCCTGCGCAGCTGTTGCCGCCACATCGGTCGATGGCCCAGAGGTGGATGCCGTCCGGATCGATATCGACGCCGGCCGTCGACCCCCACGTCCTTCCGTCGGGCAGCCTC
This sequence comes from Longimicrobiales bacterium, assembly GCA_965248195.1. Taxonomy (GTDB): domain Bacteria; phylum Gemmatimonadota; class Gemmatimonadetes; order Longimicrobiales; family Gaopeijiaceae; genus UBA822. The sequence continues at coordinate 1,678,867 of CBDFIQ010000002.1, forward strand.
GCCCACCCGTCCACACTGCGATACGGGTTGGGTAGATCATTGATTGGCGGGATGCTGACGTTTCCCAGGGTCTGGGCAACCGCCCCCTCGACCACCACCACCATCAGTGCGGCACCGGCGAGCGCCAGCGTCGATCCTACTAGTCTTGAGACCGTCATGGCTGTCTCCCCCTTCTCAAAGGTTCGTTCATTTCCAGCCCCGGCGGGCCGAGCCACGGGTCGTCCTGTGGATTGCCTCGGGCCAGAACACAATAGGGAGGGAAATTAGGAGACGATTGCGAGATAGCAACCGGCCGGAGACGAACGAGGAAACTTCGAGATTGCCTACGATGCATAGTCCTCCAGGATCAATTGCGCCCGGTCCTCTTCGGAGACGAGTCGGCGGTATGCGCGAGCCGCGAGCCAGAATGCGAGCCCCGCTGCACCGAGCGTCCCGAGGATGAACCACTCGAGGGGCCAAACGAGCATGCTCGGGCTCCCAGGGACCAGCATCACGAGGAGGATAAACAGCGAGCCGGCAGCGGCCACGTAGGCGAGCGCGTTCCCGCCGGGCATTCTGTACGGACGTTCTAACCCGGGGAATTTCTTGCGCAGTTGGATGAGCGAGAGCGCCACCCCCAGGAACGCCAGCGCGATACAAAACGATCCGACGTCGACGAAGGCGATGATCGCCCCTCGGCCGAGCCACGCAGAGAGGAACGTTACCAGACCGCTGAACAGTACCGCGTTGGTGGGGGTCCCGAATCGAGGATGCGTCCGGCCGAACGATGCGTGGATGATGTGTCCCCGCCCCAGCGAAAACAGCACGCGGGAGCCAGCCAGGAAAAAGCCGTTCCAACTCGTGAGCAGCCCGATGAGCCCGGCGACAAGCACGAGCCTCACGAGCAGCTCGGACTCGAATGCCGACGAGAACGCCGCGGCCGTGGGAAGCTCTTCGCCGACGAGGCTCCGCCAAGGCGCGGTCATACCCGCTCCGATTATGATCGCAACGTAGAAAACCGTCGAGCCGATAATGGCGAGAATGACATAGATGCCGAGCCGATGGAGCGGCGAGTCCTCGCGGCGCTCCTCGGCGGCCTGGGGAATCGTGTCGAAGCCGACGTACCAGAAGGGAACGGTCACGAAGACGGCAAGCATTCCGGCCAAGCCGCCGCTCCCGAGAGCGCGGTCCCCGAAATAGGGGGCAAGGTTGCCGATCTCGCCGCTGGCGATGCCCGAGACGACGAAGAGGAGGGCACACAGCAGAAAAACGCCCGTCAACACGATCTGGACCCGCGAGGCGATCGCTACACCGAAATAATTGATGGCGGTGATGAAGCCGGTAAAGACGAAGGCCAGCAGTAGGTGCGAGGCGTAGACCGTGGAGCCTGCGATTTCGTACAGCGGAAGCACGTCGATTTGCGGAAACAGAAACGAAAGGACCAGACCCACCGAAATCGCCTCGAACGCCGAGACGGACAGGTAGCCGAAGGCGAGGAACCACCCGATCACGAAGGCCTTGGAGGTGCCGTAGGCCTTATAGGCATAGGCCACCTCTCCACCGGTCACCGGAAGCATGGGTGTGACCTCGGCGTAGCAGAGCCCGATGATCAGCATGAGCGCGCCGCCTGCCATAAACGCTACGATCGCCCCGACGGGGCCGGCTTGCTCGAACCAGCCGCCCAGGGCGGTGATCCAACCGACACCGATCATCGAGCCGAACGCGAGCGCGAAAAATCCGAATCCGCTGATCGCCCTTTTCAGCTCCGGGCGTGCGGTGGATGACTCGGTATCGATGGTCGGCATGGGCCCTTGCTCTATCGAGCGATCGGCGTCTAGCGCTCGAAAACCACCCTTCCGCCAAGGATGGTCTTCTCGACCACGACGTCCAGAATGCGCTCTGGATCGATCGTCAGGAGGTCGTCGGACAGAACGACCATATCGGCCAGCTTGCCCGGCTCGAGCGTCCCCTTGATGTCCTCCTCGAACGTGATGTAGGCCCCGTTCCGTGTGTAACCCCGGATGGCTTCCTCCATCGTCAGCCGTTCCTCGGGTGCGTATACGGCTCCGGATGCTCCCTTACGCGTGACGGCCGCGTAGATACCAACCATCGGCCCGATCGGCAGGATGTCGCTGCTGAGTGCCACGAAAACGCCATGGTCCATGGGACTGCGGAGCGGGTTGTTGTGAGCGGCGTGCTCCTCCTGGAGATACTCGACGTAACGTCCCTCCAACGTGTAGGTGAAGTTCGGCTGCTGGGTGATCAGGATGTCATGCTCGGCCATCAACTCCATCACTTCGGGGGGAGGGCGGACCGTAAAGTGGTTGAGGTAATGGCGATGGTTGTCGCACGGGGAAGCTTCGAGCGCCTCGGCGAAATAGTTCACGATGAGCTGGATCGCCGCGTCTCCGATGGCGTGGAAGCCCATTTGCCACCCCATTTCGTGGGCCTGTCCGACGAGCGTGCGCAATTCCGCCGCCTCGATGTCAAGCGATCCGTGGAAACCGGGCTCGCTCCGGTAGGAATCGATCGTATACGCGCTGGGCCCCGTGAAGCCGCCGTCGACGAACACCTTCACGGCCCCCACCCGAAGTCGTTCGTCCCCATCACCGGTTTTCTTGCCGAACGCGTTCATCTGCTCGGGTCCGCCCCAGCGAATCTGAACGTTGGCGCACGGAAGCTCCTCGCCGTGCTCAGCGTAAACCACCTCCCACTCCTCGTAACCACCCGTCGAAACTCCCGCCTGGGCGAGGCTCGTGATACCGAGCTCGAGCAGGTCCCGAAGGTGCTGAGTGAAACTGGGGCGCGTCTCCTCTCGTGACGCGCGGGGGACGAGGCGCCCCACGGTGTCTTGGCGCTCACGGATGATCCCGTTCAGCTCGCCCCGTTCGTCCTTCTCCAAGATCCCCCTCGCCGGATCAGGAGAGGCGCTGGTGATCCCGGCGAGCTCGAACGCCAGGCTGTTCACCACGGCGCTGTGCCCACCCGCCCGGGTGAGCGTGACCGGACTACGTGGAGCCGCTTCGTCCAGATCGGTCCGTGTGGGTTTGCGCAGCTCGGCGAAAGCGTCCTCCGACCAGCCATACCCCGTGATCCACTCCCCCTCGCCGAGTTGTACGACCTTGGCCCGCACTTGCTCTTGCAACTGTGCGACCGAAGTGGTCTCGGTCAGGTCGATTTCTCGGAGGGGGTCCCCGCTGATGTGGATGTGTGAGTCGTTGAACCCCGGAAGCACTGTCTTGCCCTCGAGATCGATCGTCTGTTGGGCGACGTATCTTTCGAGCAGATCATTCCCACCGACCTCGACGATTCTGCCGTCACGAACGGCCACGGCCTGCTGGATGGAGAACGCATCATCCACGGTCACGATCTTGCCGTTGTGGAGCACCAGGTCCGCCGGCTCCCGCTCGCTGCAGGCGCTGAAGAGCAGAAGCACCAGACCCAGAATCAGCTTGTTCGAAGTACTAAGCACTTGATGTCTCCTCCTCGCATCTCGTCGCAGAATTCCTATCGCGGCGAGAATTGCCGTGATGCGATGCCGCCCGACTCGTGCATCGCGCGGACAATGCCCTTCAGGGACTCAACTCACAAGGGTCGTCCCGCCAATGCTCAGCTCTTTCAAGCCGCTGGAAAACATTCGACCATCGAGTCGACATTCTCCATCAAGCGTGACGAGGGGCGGATACCTTTGCAGTCGAATCGCTTGGACCTAAAATACCTGCGGAAACTCCACAGTCGGCGATGCTCGTTATCGTCCTCTCATAGCCCACCACCGGCCCAGCCGTTTTTGTGTGGAGGTGAGGCTCAACTACTCGACCGCGATGATTCCTCAACCACGGTGAGCCGTGTCAACGGGACCGCCTGAACAGAAAACGAAAAAGGACTCACATGACTATGCGCGAAACGTTCATGATGGCCGCGGCGTTGGTGACGGCTTCCCCACTGTTTGCACAAACGTCCAACGACCCCTTTCCGTCACCGATCGCGTCGACCAGGGGCGTGATCCGAGTCGACTTCACTGAATTCGCCTCGTTGCCGGACATCGATGGAGCACCCGCACGCATGATGCGGCTTGTGGATGAGCCAGGCACCGGCCGCATCTTCGTCAACGATATGCGCGGTCCTCTCTACCGTGTCAGCTATGACGGCCGGACCGTCACCGAGTACGTCGATATCAATGATCCCAACTGGGAAGTCGCTGTTCAGTCCTCTAGCAGGGAACGGGGCTTCCAGAGCTTCGCGTTCCATCCCCAATTCGGCGAGCCCGGCACCGGGGGTTTCGGAAAGTTCTACACATGGACGGACAGCAGAAATATCGAGCCGGCGCCGGACTTCAGGCCCAGTGGCGGCGGCGATACGCACGACACGGTCCTTTTCGAATGGACTGCCCGTAACGCCGGGGGCACCACCTACGACGGGCGCCCTCCGCGGGAGGTGCTGCGAATTCAACAACCCTTTGGCAACCACAATGGCGGGCAGATCGGCTTCAATCCGCTTGCGTCGCCCGGTGACGCCGAGTTCGGTCTCCTTTACGTGTCCGTCGCCGACGGAGGCAGCGGAGGGGACCCGCTCAACCACGCCCAGAACCTTGCCTCGGCTTTCGGGAAGATCCTACGTATCGACCCGCTCGGCTCGAACAGCGCGAATGGCGAGTACGGGATCCCGGCCACCAACCCGTTTGCCGGAGATGGGGACGCGGCCACGTTGGGCGAAATCTACGCCTACGGTGTGCGCAACGCGCAGCGTTTCGCGTGGGACGCCGTGAACGGCAACATGTTTCTCGCGGACATCGGCCAGAACATCGTGGAGAAGCTCACTCTCGTTACGGCCGGAGCCAACCTTGGGTGGAACGTCTGGGAGGGGAGCTTCCGGTTCATCAGCCGATCCGAGGTCAGCCTTGTCAACCAGCGCGGCGATCCCGCCGTCACCTATCCGGTGGCGGAGTGGGGGCAGCTGGATCCCCTGCTCCAGTCCCAATCCGCCGCCTCCGGGCTCCACGTGTACCGCGACGACGCGATTCCTCAGCTGGCGAACCTCGTTCTGTTCGCAGACCAGCCGAGTGGAGAGATTTTTTATATCCAGGCCGACGATCTTCCGAACGGCGGACAGGATGCCATCCGCCGGATCCTGCTCAACGACGGTGGCTGGGCGAAGACCCTACTTCAGGTCATTCAGGAAAAGAACGCGGATCAAGGGACATCGCCCGCCTCACGCGTGGACCTGCGTTTCGGACCAGGACCGGACGGCCAGGTTTTCCTGCTCAACAAGTACGACGGAATCATCCGGCTGCTTGTTCCCTAACGGGGCTGGCTCGCGGTGAGCAGGTGCCCTCCCTAGGGAAACGGAGGGGATACGAGTTCGTACCGGTACGCCGTAGCTTGGCCCGCGAAGGAGACTTCGAACCCCGCGCGTACTCCGGCAGGGGGGGCCGAGACCGTGAGCGGTTCCGTCCCGAGGGCGCCGTCGGGACCATAGAACGTGAATCGGAGGCGTACCGAGGTCCCAGGCTCTGCGGTGTTTCCTACGACACGCCCCTGAAGGCTCGTCTCCACTTGGGACGGTCGCAACTGGAGTCCCTCCACGTGGACTGGAGCGGATTCGGTTCTGCCCAACCGCTCCGCCGCGGTTTGCTCGTCTCCGATTTCCAGGTGGGCTCGCGCCGCGATCAGACCGGAGTTCTCCCCTAGCGGATCCGCGTCGGTCAATCGATCGCCAATAGCTGCTAGCGTTTCCCACGACTCGGCTGCGAACAAGGAATTTGCATAGTTGAACCATGCGTCCCGCGAGTCTGGCTGGAGTCGCGTGAGTTGTTCGAACGCGTCGGCTGCCGCCACGAAATCGCTCGCACGGTAAAGCGCGATACCAAGGTTGAAGAGATCTCTGGCCCCCAGACCCGTCTCGGAGAGAAGCCCGGCATAAATTACCGCAGCTTCTGTATCCTGTCCCAGCCCATGGAGCGCCGCAGCAAGATCACCCCGCACCTGGACATTCGTCGAGTCGCCCTCGAGGTGGCGCCGGAGTAGTGGCTCAGCCTCGGCGAAACGCTCCGTGAAAAGTAAGAGCTGAGTGAGGCTTTCTTCGCTCCTTATTTTCAGATCCTCGCGAGCCTGCACCTGGTCTTGGGTGAGCACTCGCGTGACGGGCTTCCGCTCAAGACCTGTGACCACTCTCTGGTAGGCCCCAATCGCGTCATCCCATCTGCCCTCACCGTTAAACAGAGTCGCAAGATTCAGAGACGCGTCGGGACGGAGGTCCCACATCATTCCCGCCTGCTCCCAGGCCTCGATCGTACCCTCGACGTCGCCGTCGGCGTACGCCGCGATTCCTTCGTTGAACAACTCGATCCATGCCGCCTCACGCTCAGGCTCGATATCGAGCTCATATGCGGGATAGATCCGCTGCGCCTCGGCAAACATCGCGTCCGCTTCGCTGTACTGCGCGAGACGTACTTGCGCCAGACCCACCAATAGATAATGGATCGGATTTTCCGGCTCGGCGTCGACGCCTAGAAGCGCGAGTTCCAGCGCCCGCTCAACGAGCCCCTGCGTGAGATAAAGCGCTGCTGTTTGGGAGAACCGAGTGCCGACCGGCGGCGTCCCGAGCTCGTAGACGAATCCCGTGGGTGAAACCACCGGTCCAGCAGGGCCACGCGCGGAGGCGCACGCTCCCAGAACGAAGACGGCGGCGCACAAGAAAGTGTTCTTGAGGCGCCGATGCTTGCCACCCCCGGGGATCAAGGGTGGGGAGCCGGCTTCCCGCGTAAGGATTGGCGAGGAAAAAAGGGCGGCGACAGGCCGGACGGCTACCAAGGGAATGGAACGGAGAAGATCGCCGACAACGATACGCGGACGCCTCGATCTCGAGCCGGTCGGAACGATGCGACCTCGTTGAAGAGAGCGAGGGCGATCTCGTCCATCTCTTGGCGCCCACTGGATCTGCTGATCTCGGCCCACTCGACGGAGCCCCATTCGTCGATCCACACCGTTACGTCGACCAGTCCCTCGGCCCCGGAATCCTCCCCGTAAGCCATCCCGTTCATATACCGCTCCACCTCGGCCGGATTACGAATCAGAATCCACGCCGACGTCCCTGGCAAGACGATTTGGGGACGCAGCCCGGACAGCCGTGACAGATCCAGCGGGCTGGTTTCCAGTAGGAGCGCCAGATCATCCGTCGAGGGATCGTCAATGGTCTCCGCGGCCTCTAGCTCTTCGCGCGTATCCGCCGGATCGGCCCTCAACCCCGGCGGACCGGACGCCCCACCGGACCCCGGACCGCGCGCCGGACCGAATGCCGGACCGAACGCGGGACCGAACTGCACGATCGTCGAGACCGGCCCGCCCCGACCGGTAAGGCGCTCGCGAAGCCCTTCCGGGAGACTCACCAGGGCCCCCTCCGAACCTCCGCTGAGAGCCCCGGCATCCACTTCTTCGGTCGGGAGCGAATCCGGCTCCTCGACCAGCGCCAGAGCAGGCATCGCCATACCACCACCACCGCCAGTCGATGGCGGGGCGTAGAGTGCAATCCATGCAGTGCCCAGGAGCTCCGGATCGGGATCGAGCCACGAATCGGAGTTTGCCCAACTCGGCCAGAAAACGAAGGCGGCGACGTGAGCGGCTACGGCGAACATCGTGGACCAAGCGAGATTGTTATTCCAGCGCGCCTTCCACGCCTCGTTGGCGGTTTTGTAGCGCTCATCTTGCCAAAGTTGCCCCTGCGTCCGTTCGCTCAACAGGCCACCCTCTCTTTTTTGACGTCCGCCTCGCGGCCCCTAAAGGGCACCGGGAACGACACTATTAGAGTATCCCGCAGGCGCTTCCACCCACTATAGGACGAAGGTCTAACACCGATCATCGGTGTCCGAGGGTTCGGATCTAATCCCTCGGTACCTGAGACTACAGAGCCGCACGGACACCCACAAGGGTTCCCGCCTTCGGCAACCGCCGGGTCGGCGGAGGAGTGCCCGCTCCGGGCTTCTTCATCGACCTTTCCCTCTGCGGTAAGGCGAGCCTGCGAGGGAGAGACTGGTGAGGGAGAGACCGGTGAGGGAGAGACTGCACTTGTGAAGGTACGGACCGATCCAATAGACTCGGGACGCGGGATGAATACCGCATGCCGCCGCGTGGTCCAGGGATTCTGAGTATGAAAAACCGCTTCGCGCTCTTTGGGGCAATTCTTTCGGTCCTCGCCTTCCTTGCTTGGGTGTCCTCCAGCGCCCGAAACGGTCCGAGTGTATTTGCGGTGGAAGTCCCCGTGGCGACGTCGGTCTCCCCACCTCCGGAGGCTGTGCCCGTCCTCCAGGAGCAAACGGGCGGTTCCGCCGTCCCCTGTGCGGTACCGCTCTCGTGGAGCATCGTGAGAGTAGACCGGTCCTTCCGCTTGAGTCATGAAGAGGCGACGCTGGCAGTCCGCCAAGCTGCTACGCTCTGGGAGGACGCCGTGGGCCGAGGCCTCTTTTCGAACGAGTCCGACGGGGCGCTTTCTGTCTGGTTCGTCTATGACGACCGCCAGGAAAGGACTCGGGAGCGGAACCGCCTTGTACGGGATTTCAACGAAGCCAGCGCGAGCCTTGAAGCTCGGAAGGTTGGGCTCGACGAGCGGAGCGACCGTTATGCTGGGATGCGCACGCAGCACCAGCGGGCTCGCGTGGAACTCAACCAGCGGGTCACCAGCCTCAACGACAGCATCAGTTACTGGAACGCACAGGGTGTTGTCCCGGGAGACATACTCTCCGAACTCTCCACATTGGGAAGGGCGCTGGACGCAGACCGCGAGGAGCTCACGGCTCGAGGGCGAGAGATCGATGGGCTTCAGCAACAGCTGGTAGACGACTCCGAGCGACTCAACCGGGAGGTCGAAGCGCACACGAGAGAAGGCGAAGCTCTCGAAACAACATTTCCCCTCTCGCGTGTGCAATCCGGTAGCTACCGGGAAGCCGTGCATACCGAGGATGGGGAGGTGACTGCGGTCACTCGGGAGATCCGGATCTTTCGGTTCAACGACCGGGATGATCTCGTACGCGTGGCCGCTCACGAGCTGGGCCATGCCCTCGGACTCGGCCACGTCGCCGTAGTGGCCGGCATGATGAGGGAGGAGTTCACTCAGACGGTTGTGTCGGAAGGCGCGCCTAGGGTCCAGCCGGGCGATGTCGACGCGCTTCGATTATTATGCCCTGAGCTTTAGGGCGCTCCATGCTCGGATGCTGTAACGCCCCAGACTTGCCCAATTCTCAGGAGAGACGAATGCGAATCACACTTGGACTGGCCCTTGTCGCAGCCGCGTTCCTCGGGCCCGTCGTTGCAGCGGATGCGTCGGCGCAGGTCACTCGCATCGACTTCCAGGTCGTAGAATCGCCGGCGTTTGGCGGAGAAAGCTTTGGAAGCGTTGGGCAGTATGAGCGCATCCGGGGAGTGGCCTACGGAGAGGTCGACCCCAACGATGTGCGTCATCGCGGGATCGTGAACCTCGACAAGGCTCCCCTCAACGCTCGGGGGCGCGTCGAGTACAGCACCACGGTGGAGATCCACCGACCCATCGACCTGGAGCGCTGGAATAGGGCGATCTACCACATCGTGCCGAACCGGGGCGGGGCCAGCGCGGGCGATGCTGTTTTTCGCGAGATGGGTTTCGCCATCGTGCAGGTGGGATGGCAAGGCGACTTGACGGCGACCGACACGAACATCATGCCGTTTCTGCCGATCGCCAAATACCCGAATGGATCATCGGTCGTCGGCCCGGCAGTCGAAGAGTTCATTTTCAACGATGAGGAACCTGTTTCGGAAGTGGACCTGACCTACGCCACGGCCGCGCTCGTGCCGGCCATGGGCACGTTTACCGTACGGGCCAAACAGGGGGCTCCCCGTGTGACGCTCGAAGATCCGGCCTGGAGCTACACGAGCGAGCGCCAGATCCGTATCAACCGCCCCTCCGGATTCGACGGCGGGGCGATTTACGAGCTCATCTATCTGGCGAAAGACCCGATCGTGATGGGATTGGGCTTTGCGGCCACCCGTGATGTGATCTCCTTTCTGCGTTACCAGATAACGGACGGCCAAGGCAACCCGAATCCCCTCATGTCCGTCGGCCTGCCGAGCACCGCCATCTCCCTGGGACGCTCCCAGAGCGGGCGATTCCTGAGGGACATGCTCTACCTGGGATTCAACGAGGACGTCGCTGGTCGAATCGTGTTCGACGGCATGCACCCGAATATCGCCGGCTCGCGGAAGACGTTTACGAATTATGAGTTCAGCCAACCGGGGCGGTGGCAAAAGCAGCACGAGGACCACTTCTTTCCGGGGGACCAGTTCCCCTTCACCTATGCGACCGTGTATGACCCGATCAGAGACCGGGCCGACGGCTTGCAAGTGAGGTGCTCGGCCTCGAACACCTGCCCTAAGATCATACACTCGGATGGCGAGGCGGAAATCTGGCAAGCCCGCTCGTCCCTCATCGTCACAGATCCGATGGGAGAACACGTCGATCTACCCGACAACGTGCGAGCCTACCTGATCGCTGGCACGCGACACGGGGGCGGCCCTGGCGTGCACGTCGAGTCTCCTCTCGGCACCGGCATTTGCCAAAATCTCAATAGCCCCATTCCACTGGCCCAGATTCGCCGTGCCCTTACGGTCGCTCTATATGAATGGGTCGTAGACGGAACCGAGCCGCCGCCGAGTCGTTTCCCGACGGTCGCCCTCGGAATGCTCGTGCTTCCGACGTCGGTCGGATTTCCAAACATTCCGGATGTGACCTTTACGGGGAGCCACAACCCGCTTCGGCGGAACAATTACAATACGCTACCGCCGCTCCAAGGCGACGGCTACGTCGTGCTCGCGGGCCGTGTCGACCCAGACGGAAACATGATCGCGGGGATTCGGCATCCGAACCTATCCGTCCCGATCGGCACGTACACCGGCTGGAACTTGCGGCGGGAGGGATTCGCCGAGGGAGCACAATGCGGCGGGGCCGGGTCGTTCATTCCGTTCGCGGCCGACGCCGCGGAGCGGCAGGCAGCCGCGGACCCCCGTTTGTCGATCGAGGAGCGCTACCCGACTCACGACACATATGTGAGTGCGGTTGCCCTGGCGGCGGAACGCCTGGTTGATGAGCGGCTGCTGCTACAACGGGACGCCGCCGCGATCGTCGAACGCGCCGAGGGGAGCACAGTCGGCAAGTCAAACTGACCGGGCGTGTCTTATCGGCTGGACCCCTGCTGGCTCTCGAGCATCGCCTCGAAGGCTTGCTCTCGACGGTCTATGTATTCCAGGAATCCGGCGTGATCAATGAAAGGATTCGGGTCGCCCTCCATCCGATGTAGCAGCTTCTCGTGTTTGGTGGGTAGGCCGTAAAAAGAGCCGTGGGCGGCGACGAAAACATCGACAGGCATCGCACGCGCCTTGGCGAACGTCGCACGGTAGTCCTCAGCGATGTCGGGGTAGTCCGGGTTGTCGACCAAGATGTAGTTGGCGTTCACCCCGAAGCTGCAGACGATCAGCGCGTCGTACGTTTCTCCGTCCTCTTCGAGCTCCATTCCCCAACTCGTACATCCCCTCGTGTGGCCCGGCGTGCGATGGGCCACCAGCGTCGTTCCACCGAGTGTGACTTCTTCTCCGTCGTGCAGGATGCGGTCGATCGGGATACCTACGTCGCCCCGATTCATGCGCTGCCACCCCGCGACGTCCTCCTCCATGATCATGATTTGGGCTCCGATGCGCTCCCGGAGAAAGACGTCGGCGGCCTGGTGATCTCCGTGGGCGTGGCTTCCCAAGATGATCTTGACGTCCTCCAGGTCGAACCCCATCGCTTCCACGCTTCGTTCGATGAGAGGAATCGTTCTCTCAAAATCCGTGTTGATGAGGATGTGCCCCTCGGGCGTAGTAATCAGAAACGTGCCCAGGCCCGCGGTGCCCACGAAAAAAAGATTGCCCATCACCCGATGCGCCGGAAACGGATCATCGTTCTGTGCCCAGGCAAGAGTAGGGACGGCAGCGATGAACGCCACCACTAGAATCAGTCTGTGCATCTGCTCGTCGCTGGTCTCACGTCACGAGTAGAGAGAGCCCCTAGCGGCTGTGCCGCCAGGGGCTTTCCCCTACGTCTGCCCAACCCGCATAACGCGGAGGGCTAGTGGGCTACCACCCCGATATCCATACCGGGCAGGCGCAGCGCGACCAAGCGACCGGGCTGGCCGACCTGCACCACGATGTGCTGGTAATCGTGATGTAGGAAACTCATCATGCCGTACTGTCCGGGGGAAGGCAGTAGGATCTCGCCCACATGGTCCCCGGTCAGCTTGTTGTATGCGTTTAGGACCGGCGGCCCGCTGGATCCCTCCGTCGCGTACAGGAGGTCACCGGACACCATCTGGATGGAGTTTCCGCCACCACCCGAGTTCGACAGGTCCACGCCCCGAAGTGCCGGGTGGTTCCTTATGTCTGCGGGTGTGTCTCCGATCGGAATCCAGTAGATCCGCTCGCCGGTGTTCATGTCGTACGCAGAAAGCCTGTTGTAGGGCGGCTTCCAAACCGGCAGGCCCTGGATGCGGGGCAAGCCGCCACCCGGACCGGCTACCCACTCCGAGATGGTCGTGCCCGTGGTCTGTGGGTTGTCCGGCTCATCCGCGTCGGCACCCGGTGCTACGAGGCCGCCGCCGCAACGGCGCGAGGAGGGCACGTACAGGATGCCCGTCGTCGGATCCAACGTCGCGGGATTCGTGATGTTCAGCCCTCCGGCGCACCGAATGTTATCGATTACGCCGGCATCGTGGCCCTCGAAGAGCCGGGGCATGAACGGTCCGCCGATGCGGTAGTTCTCGATCAACGCTATCGCCTCTTGCCGCAACTCGGGTGTGAAGTCGATGACGTCGTCGGGATCGAGTCCGAGGGGCTCGGACGGCTCAGGCCGTGTGGGAAGTGGCTGGGTTGGCGACGTCCAGTTTCCAGGTACCTCTGTCTGGAAGACCGGCACTTCTTCGATCGGCCATATCGGCTCCCCGGTCTCCCGGTTGAAGGCGTAGATGATGCCGGTCTTCGACGTCTGAATCAGCGCCGCAATGGCCTGCCCGTCTACTTCCAGGTCAACGAGAATCGGGACGTTCGGTAGGTCGTAATTCCACTGGTCGTTGTGGACCGTCTGGAAGTGCCACACGCGCTCGCCCGTTTGAACGTCGAGGGCGACCACGCTCGTCCCGAAGAGGTTGGCCCCGGGACGGAACCCGCCGAAATAGTCGATGGTCGGAGGATTGGTGGGGAAGTAAACGAGCCCGAGGTTTTCGTCCGCGGACATCGGCGCCCACGAAGAGATGTCCCCCGTCCACTGCCAGGCGTCGTTCAACCACGTCTCGTGACCGACCTCGCCCGGCCGCGGAATCACGTGGAACTTCCACTTGAAGGCACCGCTCCGGGCATCGAAGGCAAGGATGTCGCCGGGGACGTTTTCGATCCGGGTTTGGTTGTACCCTTGCTCGGCCGAATTCCCGACCACCACCACGCCGTTCACGACGATGGGAGGCGATGAGGAGGTGATGTAGCCCAACTCTCTCGGGATGCCGTGGTTAGGATCGTACGTGCCGTTGTAGGCTTGCCAGGGCCCCCAATCCGCGATGAGGGGCACCAGAAGGTCCACGACGCCCGTCGAGGGGAAGCCCTCGATCGGCACACGGGAGCCGAAGTTCTGGATGTGCTCGCCGGTCTTCGCATCCAAGGCGTGGAGGAAGAACGCGGGAGACGTGTAGAAAATCACACCCCTTCCGTCGACCTCTCCGTACGCCACACCCTTCCCGTAGTTCTGGCGCATCGAGCGCTCCCACCGCTCCGTGTTGGGTTCGCTGTAGGTCCACACCGTCTCACCTGTCGTTGGGTTGATCGCGGCTACTGTCCGGCGCTGGCCGGCCACGGTGTACAGGAGCCCGTCGATGTACGTTGGCGTGGACTTGAACTGCTGGTCGACCACGGGACCGAAGTTGTCGGCACGCCACTCCCACGCGACCTCGAGGTCGGCGAAGTTGGAGGCGTCGATCTGATCGACGGGCGAGAAACGAGTGCCCCATGCGTCTCCGCTCTGGTAACGCCACTCCCCGTATGGGTTTTGGCGCTCCTGCCCGAAGCCGAGCGTGGGCGCCACCAGCAGCAGGCCGAGCACGAGGCCGAACCCATGCGAGTGGCTCTGGAGTCTGCGGGATAGTGTTGACATGGCTTCCTCACTGGTGAAACGGTGGACCGATGGGCCTCCCTGTAGGCACACCCATACGAGTTCGAGGAGTTGCGACAAAGCGACTTTTCTAACGATCGCCCATCATAAAACCGCGACAACTACATCGCCAGGGTCGGACGAGTTGCGAAGCTTCTCCCCACCGTTGCGCGCCCGATCATGATCCCACACGTTGAGGCGGGCCGTTCCCGCCGGCAGGAAGACCCCACACGTCAGGAGCAGCCGGCCTAAGGGAGGCGATCATGGCGGAGAAGCTGGTCGGACAGGACATCATCCCCCAGGACCTCGTGGCCAAGATAACGGGGCGGGCACGATACGCCGAGGACTTCCGTGCGGAAGGAATGGTCTTCGCCAAGCTCCTTTCCAGCCCCATGCCCCATGCCCGGGTTCTTCGAATCGATGCCAGCGAGGCACTGGCGATGGACGGGGTCCTGGGCATCCTGACCGCCGACGAGGTGCCTTCCCCAGGGGCCCCCGCAGAGGCGGCCCTCACCATGGAGCCGCGTTACGAGGGCGAAGCGGTTCTGGCGCTCGCCGCCGTGGACGAGACCACCGCGGCAGACGCCATCGAGAAGATCCGGATCGACTTCGAGCCATTGCCGTTCGTCCTGAACCCTCTGGACAGCCTCCGGCCCGACGGGCCCAACGGCCGCACGGAGGGTAATACTGCCATCGACGGCGAGATGACGACGCTCAAGTGGACGGAGGCCGATTTTGCCGAAGCAGGAGAGAATCGGCTTCCCCAAGGCCAGCCGGCAGCGGAATGGAGCTTCGGAGACGTCGAGGCCGGCTTTGCCGAGGCGGACCTCATCCTGGACGAGACGATCATCCACCAGTCCCTCTCACACCACCCCTTGGAGCCCCGGAGCTGCATGGCCTACTGGCAGAACGGGAGACTCTACATGTACGGGTCCACCCAGAGCGTGGCCCAAACCCGGGCATCCCTTGCCGAAGGTCTCGGGATGGACATGGAGGATCTGGTCGTCATCGGGGAGTACTGCGGCGGTGGATTCGGCAGCAAGATCAGGGGTAACGTGATCATGCAGGTCCCGGCGCTGTTGTCACGGAAGCTCAACCGGCCGGTCATGCTTCGGATCACGCGCGCCGAAGAAACCTACCTAGGACGTGCACGCCCCGGTTTCCAGGCCCGGGCCCGGTTCGGGTTCCGCTCCGACGGTCGTATGACAGCGCTCGATCTATACGTGATTCAGGAGAACGGACCCTACGGTCTGCGTGGGGAATACATGTCCTGCGGCCAGATCGCCTCTCTCGCCTATCAGCCCGGCGCCATGCGTCAGCGCGGGGTGGCCGTGTTCACGAACACACCTCCGAAGTCCGCCCAACGGGGCCCGGGAGGCGCTCAGATCACCGGAATGCTCGAGCCGATCATGGACAAGGCGGCCCGGGAGCTCGGCATCGATCGGCTTGCCATCCGCAGGATCAACGCGCCCGACAGTGACGCTGTGTACGGACCCGACCGTACGACCATCTCCAGTGCCTTCGTTCGGGAAGCTCTCGACGAGGGGGCCGAGTTGTTCGAATGGGAAGAGCGCCTCCAGCGGAGCGGACAGCGCAACGGCACCAAGGTCACCGGTTTGGGGATCGGACTGAGTGCCTACTCGGCGGGAAGCCGCGAGTACGATGGGCTCCTGGTGATCCGCCCGGACGGGAAGCTCTACATCCACCAGGGCATCGGCAACCTGGGCACGCACTCGGTTATGGACACGGGGAAGGTTGCGGCCGAGATCCTCGGGATGGCTTGGGCCGACTGCGAAGTCGTCTGGGGTGACACGAGCCGGAACGTGCCTTGGAGCTCCGCTCAAGGCGGGAGCCAGACCACGCTCGCCCACACCAGGGCGAACCACGCCGTTGGAATGGACGCTAAACAAAAACTTCAGGAGATCGCCGCCCGTGACCTGGGAGGGGCTCCAGAGGATTACGACCTGTCCGACGGGCGCGTTTTTCGGCGCTCCAACCCGGCAAGGGGCATGAGCTTCGCCCAGGCCGCCACCCGTGCCATCGAGCTGGGAGGTCGGTATAGCGGGGAAGAGCTGGCCCCGGAGCTCAACGACATGACCAAGGCGTCCGCAGCGGCGTTGGCCGGCCAGGGCCTGGTCGCCGCGGCGAGAGACAACTACCCGTTTAGCGGAAGTGTCCGCTCGTTCGTGGTCGGCTTCGCCGAGGTCGAGTTGGATGTCGAGACGGGCGCTGTGGAGATCAAGCAGTACACCGCGATGGTCGACTGCGGGACCATGCTGCATCCCAGGAGCCTGGGTGCCCAGATTCTAGGCGGTTCGATCCAGGGCATGGGCATCGCCCGAAGTCAGAAGTGGGTGTACGACCCGGTCTGGGGCGTCGCGTTCGCCAAGAGACTTTATACGGCCCGCCCACCAGGAATCCTGGACGTTCCACTGGACCTTCAGTGGGGGGCGGTCGAGATCCCCGATCCCCAGACTCCCGTGGGAGCCAAGGGGATCGGAGAGCCGCCTGTGGGTGCGGGCTCGGCGGCCATCGCCTCGGCCATCTCCGATGCCCTTGGCGGAAAATGCCTGTGCCGGACGCCCCTCACGTCGGATGTGATCCTGGCGGAGTTGGAGGGTAGGGCGCAGCCGTATACACCGCTCGAAACGCACGTCTAAGCTGTACGGGCAAGACGGTCCCGTGGTCTCTTGTGTCAGCCCTCTGCCCGTTTGGCCGTCCAGTCTCCCCGGGCCATGCCTCCGAAATCCGCCGACCCGGACATGCCGTCGTCGACCACGGTCCCGGAGAAGACGATATACACTGGGGTGCCCTGGAAGTCCAAGTCCCACGCGAAGCGGACGTTTCCGTCGTCGAGGGTGCCCTCCAATTCGAGCCGGCCGAATTCACCGCCTTCGCCCGTGACGGTCAAGTCTTGCCCGTCTTGCTTGATCGTAATGTCAAACGAGAAGGCGGCACCCTGATCACTGATCACCTCTAGGGTCCACGCCCCACTCAGATCGGATTGAGCCGCACCATCTGCAGGTGCCGACGCGAGAATCGCAACCGCTGCCATGATTACACCGAGAGCCCTCATGACCCCTCCCACCTTCGTTGATTCCATAAAATATCCTGCCTCGAGACGGTATCACCAAGAGGAGCCAGCGTAAACCGTGGACGTGTGAGACGGACGCTGAGCGAGTGGCCATCACCGCTCACGGAGGGCCCGTCGAATTCGCCGGTTCCCTGGGTATTCTTTTCCCCCCTTGGGCACATTTTAGCACCCGTTTCGTTCTCCTGTTATCTCACCTCATTTCGATGTAATCTATTCTAAGTCATTATGTAAATAATATATAGCACATATACTTAGGGCATATGACCCTTCCCTCAGGGTCGGCACGCATCTTGTGGTAAACCTCCCCCGGATAACGCACGAGTAAGGTCGCTCTTGAAACTGGCATGAAAAAATGTCCGGAAAGATGCACCATCCAGCCGTTAGATCCCTCCCCATTTCGTTAAGATGGCATCCGAGGGCCTATGGGCTCCCACAGCCACACGCCTACAGGAAATTCGCTTCCCCACCGATACTGTTGTCCTATCAGGCGATGATCACCCGTGACGCGCCCAGGGATCAGAATGCCAAATAGACGGTGGACCTTCTTGTGCATGGGAGACCACGAAAACCGGACTCGCCAATACAGCATCTCGAGTGGCGCCATGCATTATCTGGCCTCTCTCGGCGCGGGCTTCCTGCTCACGGTGACTGCCTTGTCGATGATGGTCGCCTTGAATGGCGCTGCGCGGTATGACGTCCTGAAGCTCCAGCGCGAAAAGTCGCTTCTCTCCGACGAAATCGAAGAGATTCAGGGGCGGGTGGCTCAGATGGAGGGATCCATTGACGTCCTGATCGACAAAGACGAGAATTTCCGCCTTCTGGCCGGCCTCGACGTCATCGATGAGGAGATCTACGGAGTGGGCGTCGGCGGACCAGGCATGCTCACGCCCGAATCCAGCCCCTTGTGGATGGAGGACCCCGTCGCCGCAGCGGTGACCTTCGCCACATCGTACGATATCCTGGCCCTCGAACGGAGAGCCCAGCTCCTCTCGGAGAGCTTCTCAGAAGCCATCGACAGCCTCCAGTCTCACCACGATCAGCTTCGGGCCAGGCCGTCCATCAGCCCGACCGATGGACCCATTACCAGCAGATTCAGCTACGCCCGGATGCACCCCATCTACGACAGGGCGCTCCCCCACGAAGGGATCGACCTGCATGCGCCCGAAGGGACGCCGATCCTCGCGACGGCCAAGGGCGTGGTATCATACCGCGGTTGGAGGACCGGCTACGGCAACACGATCGAAATCGACCACGGGTTTGGGTACATGACCCGATACGCCCACGCCTCGAAGTTCATGGCAGAGCGGGGTCAATCGGTCGAGCGCGGTGCGGCGATTGCGCAGGTCGGCGCGACCGGAACCGCCACGGCCCCACACGTTCACTACGAAGTTTGGGTCGGCGGAAGAGCCATGGACCCACAGAATCATATCCTCAACGGGATGATTCCCTAAGACGGGACTCACCCTGGGTCGCCCCCATCGGCCCACCAGGCCCGCCCTTTGGCTGACCCCACCAGACACGCGCAACCGTCCCACTTTCCGGAGACAAGCAATGTTTTTTCTGCTCCTTTTGGTTCGTCTGCTGCACCGGAAAGTGCGATCCACCGCTGGCACCCTTCTTGCTCTTATTGTGCGACCAAGGCACGACCGATGGGGCACACACAGTGTTCATCGGACCCGACCCGACCGACTGGGTAACCACGGGTTGGTCCCTCATCCAGGAGAAAGCATGAAATCGCTTACGACGATTGTGATCGGATTCGCGCTGGCAGCGCTGCTCGCCCCCCAGGGCGTTTCAGCACAGAGTAGCCTCAGCGTAGCGGAGTCCTCCGTGGCGACGATGGTCGTCGACCGGATGCCGAGCGGTGTGGCCACGACGTTCGGGGCCGACGTGGAGAGGGTTTATGCCTGGACCCGCATCGAGGGAGCAGACGGAGAGACCACGATCCACCATGTGTGGATCCACGGCGATGTCGAAAGAGCCGACCTCGAGCTCCGCATCGGGGGATCTCCATGGAGGACTTGGAGCAACAAGGCCATCCCACCGGAATGGGCCGGCGACTGGCGCGTGGAAGTACGCGACGCCGCCGGTAACGTTCTCGAGACGATCCGGTTTGCGGTCGGGGGGTAGGACCACCTTTGCGGTCCCCTCTCTGCCAACGTACGTGAGACACGGAGCACGCAAAGAATTAGAGTAGGGCGAAGGCAGAGAAAACGAACATGTTGGGACTGCGAGAGAGAATGGAAGAGAATGGTAGTGCCCCTGGAATCGGGGAGGCCAAGCGAAGCGCGGCAGCTCCTGCGGACCCGGAGGTAGTAGATAGGCCGCTACGCCGGCGGTTCAGTCCATCGTACAAGCTGCGGATCGTCGAAGAAGCGGACCGGTGCACCGAGCCCGGCGAGGTGGGTCAGCTCCTGCGGCGCGAGGGCCTGTACTCGTCGCACCTGACGACGTGGCGCAAGGCGGCGCATAGCGGGTCGCTGAAGGCCCTGTCGAAGAAACGCGGCCGCAAGCCGGAGCGGAATCCGCTGGATGAGAAGGTACGCAAGCTGGAGCGGCAAAACGCACGGCTCGAGAATGAGCTCAGGAAGGCACACCTGATCATCGACGTGCAGGGAAAAGTTGCGGGGCTGCTGGGGATAAGCCTCGACGACGGGACGAACTCTTGAAGGCGGCCGATGAGCTGGCTAAGCACGTCGGTGTAAAACCGGCGTGCGCGGCTCTCGAGGTCTCCCGATCGACGTTCTACCGTCGTCGAGGCCCATCGACCGGGCAACGGCAGCCCCGCCCGACGCCCGCCCGGGCATTGAGCGAGACGGAACGAGGCGAGGTCTTCGACACGCTGTGTTCGGAGCGGTTCGTGGACCGCTCACCCGCCGAGGTGGTGGCCACGCTGCTCGACGAAGAGGTCTACCTGTGCAGCGAACGCACGATGTATCGTGTTCTGGCCTCCGAGGTGCCGGTTCAGGAACGCCGGGCGCAGCGCACCCATCCCGAGTACAAGAAGCCCGAGTTGATGGCCACGGCGCCGAACCAGGTGTGGTCCTGGGATATCACGCGGCTACTCGGGCCGAAGAAGTGGAGCTATTACTACCTCTACGTCATCATGGACATCTACAGCCGCTACGTCGTGGGCTGGATGGTGGCGGACCGGGAGAACTCGGCCCTGGCCGGCCGGTTGATCCAGCAGAGCTGCCTGAAGCATGGCGTCCAGCCCCGGGTCCTGACCCTGCACTCGGATCGGGGAGCTCCAATGACGAGCCAATGCACCGCTCAACTTCTCGCTGACCTCGGCGTGACTCGCTCGTTGAGCCGGCCTCAGGTGTCGGATGACAACCCGTTTTCCGAGGCTCAGTTCAAAACCTTGAAGTACCATCCCTCGTTTCCCGGGCGGTTCGGGGATCAGGGCCAGGCCAAGACGTTGTGTCGATCGTTCTTCCGCTGGTACAATGCCGAGCACCGCCATGGCGGTATCTCGATGCTAACCCCCGAGCAGGTCCACTTCGGGAACGCCGATCAGGTCATTGCCGGCAGGAAATCCGTGCTCCGCGAAGCATGGGCCGCTCATCCCGAACGCTTCGTCACAGGTGTGCCGAAGCCCAAACCGCTCCCGGAGGCCGTCTACATCAATCCTCCCATCCCTTCCCTCACCACACAGGATATTGCTCTCTAATTAATCCCGTAGAGTGTCCCATTGTCGTTGACAGGTTCCGGTCAGGGGTAGGACCACAGAGGGGCGGAACCCGGCTTCAATCTCGACGGCCTTCCTCTTCCCTCTCCCCCCTGATCCTCCCGATGGCCTGAACGTGCTCCGTGTACGTGGCCGAGAATCGATGACGCCCGTCCGGCTGCGCCACGAAGTAGAGAAAATCGGTGGAGTCCGGATAGAGCGCTGCCGCGATACTCGCGCTCGACGGGTTACCAATCGGTGACGGGGGCAGCCCACCGATGCGATACGTATTAAACGGGGATTCCGTCGAATAATCGCGGTTGAGCAGACGGCGGCGGCGGCCCAAGGCGAAGACGACCGTAGGATCCGCCTGTAACCGCATTCGGCGGTTCAGGCGGTTGTGGTATACGGACGATATCCCCGCTAAATCCTCCGGGGCCGGCCCCTCTCCCTCGATGATCGACGCGAGCGTCACGACCTCGTCCCGGGTCAGACCCAGGAATTCCGATCGTTCGTCCCACTCCGGATTCCAGTGCGCCTCGAACGTATCGGCGACCTGGCCGAGGATCTCATCCGCGCTCGCACCCTCCCGAAAGTGGTAAACCGAGGGATAAAAGTACCCCTCCGCATTCCCGCCCCGTGCGCCCAATCGGGACAGAAGGGCCCGAGAGCCCGCCGCCGCCATGAAGGCCTCCCGGTCGATTCCCAGATCCCGCTCGATGCGGGCGGCCGCCTCAGTGAGCCAAATGCCCTTGGGAAGCACCACCCGTTTGACAGGTTCGACGCCCCTCCGCAAGCGGACCAGGACCTCTCCGATCGGGCTGTCAGGCTGCAAGTCGTAAAGCCCGGGTTTGATATCCAGATGAGCCTGGCCCATTCGGGCTAACCTCTGAAATGCCCGTGGGGACTTGATGATGCGATGTGCCACGAGAGAGTCCGTGATCGCCTCGAGGGGCGCGTCGGGCGGGATGGTCACCCAAATCGTGTCCTTCGCGGCGGGTGGCTGGCACGCCCATGCCACGAGTAGACAGACGCACAGGACGGCTCGCTGGGGAGAGCGGCGAGATTGTGCTCGAGCGATCAACAGAAACGCTTTACGACTTTCATTGAGTATCTCCAGCGGGTGTGCCTAGCTTTGTATAGGACCTTTCTCAGAATCGGACCTTTTGGAGGCGGGCGAATCTGGTCCTCCCGCAACCCAAACAAGGGAAACATCATGTTCGATGCACTGATTTCCTATTTACCATCAGAGTGGCACCGTTCGGTAGAGTTTTTTGGAGCGCCGCTGTGGTGGATCCCGGAATGGCAGCTCACCGCCCTCAATTTCGCTTGGTACGCGGACACGGGTCTCGGCGTCCTCCTGAGGAGGTTCTTCCTTCTCATGCCGATTCTGCTGGTGGTCGTAGCGGTGTGGGTGACCATGCTTTCGGTCTACACGCTCCCGTTCCGGTCACAAAGAGGTAGGTTCCTCACGATCATTGCTCTGGGCTGGTGGGATGTGGGGCGCGGCATCTGGTTCTTTTGGACCGGTGTCATGCGCTTCGCGGGGCTCCTGGTCGGATGGGCGTGGAGCACGCTCGCTTTGTTCGTCCGGATGCTGTGGGTGGGCTTGAAGAGCTTCGTCACCTCGCCCCTCGTCATGTTCGACTCGATATCGAGCCGGTACTTGAAACCGGGTGTGCCCTGGATCGCAGTGATGCTGACGCTCGTTTGGTCGGCGCTCGAGGCCACGATCTTCAGCTTCACCTTGATGCCCACTCTTACCGAGGTGCTGGCGGACATCACCGGCTTCGTCCCGAACCGGCTGTTCATGATGCCCATTGTTTGGTTCTTCCTCTTCTTCCTCATCGCGGGAAGCTTCGCGAGCATCCAGGTGCTGACCGAAGCGCTTCGGGCGCGTAGGATCGGAGAGGTGATCCAGATGGTCCTGGTCGAGTTCTTCGTGGCCTTCTTCGAGGTCGTGTTCTTGTATCGGGAGCTCATCGACGCGATTACGCCGTGGATCAACCAGCAGAGCGGCGGTCAGATCCAGATGGGCCTGGTCTCTACACTGGCGCTCGGGGTCTTCGGATGGATCGGGATTCGAGGCATGACGTGGTTCCTCTTTGGGCGCTTCGGCACCCCCTCGATACTCGCGATCGTCTCCCGTCAGGTTCCGGCCGGGCAGGGAGCTCCGCTCGCAGTAGCCTCCTCGACCTCCGCCAAGATGTGGAGGGCACCGCTGGAGGCCATGAAGGCCGAAACAGCGTGGTTCAAGAAGGAGGGGCGCCGTGGTGTGGAGCTCGCGTCGCTGCCGGTTCTCCAGCTCTTGGCCATGGCGGTGAACTTCCCGGTAGTGGTGATCAGTGCCCAGCCTGTATTCACGTTCCCGCTCAAGAGTCTCAGTGAGGTGCTCGCCGACACGCCGATCCCCGGAGGCCCAGGGAGCGAGAACGGCGGACGGCGGTCCGGCCGTTCGTCGAAAAAGCGGCCCACCAGCGACCGAGTCATGGAAGAGGTGACGACATGAATCCGGCTTTACGGTTGGCGGTGGGGGCCACGGTCGCGTTGGCAGCGGCAGCGTGCGTGCCCACCGACGAATCAGCCCAGAATCCTCGATTCACGCTGGTGGTCGGGATCGATGTGAGCGGCTCCTTCCAGAACTCGGGGAGCTACGACAACGCCTTGAAGTTTGCTGCTCTTTACCTCGAGGCCCATCTGAACGGATTCGGCGGGCTCAACGTACCGACCGCTGTCTTCGTGGGTTCCGTGGGTGGGAGCCGCCGGGGTGAAGCCAAGACGTTTCACCCCATTCACGACTTTCTCGGCAAGGACGCAGACCAGATCGAAGCCGACCTGAGAGAGTGGTTCCCCTCCGAGGATCGGCTCACGGATTTCAACACGTTTTTCGCGCAGTCTGCGGACCTCATCAAGCAGAGGGGACTCGTGTTGGCTCCTCTGAACATGGTCCTCTTCACGGATGGGGTCCCCGACGTTTCCCGGGATGCCGCGCCCGTGGATCCATACTCGACCATCGATGTGAGTCCCTTGGAATACCTGTCCCGGAGCGTGACCGTGCGCATCCTTTATCCGACTCCGCCGGTAGCCGCGAGTTGGAGAAGCAGCGTGAGTCGGAGACGAGTACGGCTCTGGACTCAGGACGCGGAGGTGATGAGCGGTTGGAGTGCGCAGGTTCGTCCTGAACTTTCCATGGAGGACCAAGACCTTCTGTGGACTTGGGTGACCGACAACGTCGACTTCCGCGTGCGGAGGGAACGGATTCTCTGACGCGGGTCATCCCGAGGACCGCTCCGAGCGCGGTCCTCGGGGTTTTTTTTGCCAAGCGGGTGAGAACGGTGATCCCGTGTTGGCATCGAGATCTTCCTTATCACGGCCGCCGGGTAGAGGGGGGAGCGCTTTCAGGCGGGACCCGGTAGTCCAGGGAGGCTCGGCAGGCGCGGCGTGAGCTCCCGCAGCCGCGTCTCGAGGGACATCTTCAAGCGGTCCAGCTCGGCCCTGTCCTCGCCCAGCGCCCCAGCGATCCCCTCCTCGAATCCGGTCACCTGGCTTCGGGCTTCGGTCAGCGCCTGCTCGATGAATCGATCCACCTGGGCCCTTGCCCGTGTCTCGGCCCGGCGAACCTCGTCCCCGATCTGATCCCTCAGGGCCTGGACGATTTGCCCGCCGATGTTGGATCGGACCGAGATTCCTGGCGAAGAGAGCGTCCCGTCCAGCCCGAGCGTGATCTCGATCGAGGTCAAACTCGACACGAGGTCCCAAAGGTAGCCAGCAGCGCCTATCGCGTCCGGACCCGTGCGCAGCCAAAGCGCACCCGTGGCGGACCACGTGACCGCGCCGACGATCGAGTCTCCCGACCTCGAGAGGTCGACGCGGGTGCCTCCGTCTCCAAGATCGAGACTGGCGCCCAAGGCGGCGATCTCCAGTGACGGCAGAGGCAGCCCTGAAAACCGTGCTACCAGTCGGTCCACGGGAACGTCTCCGGTCCGGTCCAGACTCAAATCGAGCTCCGCACGCGCCGTGCCGCTCTCTCCGGTGACTTGCACGGTGGTCGGCCTACCAGTCGTACCGGGATCGGAGCTCAGGTCGAGGACCCGAATCACGAAGCCGGTCAGCGCGCCAATCGTCACCGAGCCCTCCAGCTTGTTCATGGCGAAGGCGGGTAGGGAAGAGCCCACGGATGGAAACGTCACGTCCTCCCCCGCTCCGCGGAGCCGGTCGGGCCCCTCGAAGCGGAAGGACCGGCCACCGTCGGGGAGATTGGTATCGATGACTCCGGCCCAGTACAGGAGGGCCTCCACTCGCTCCATCAACGGAGCTTGGAGTAGCGCGGCACTGATGTCGTCGGGATCGAAGGAGGGGAGGTTGAGCACACCCAGAGCTCTTCTGTAGTCGCCGTCCCGAAGATCGTTCAGCGCCACCAGTCCCTGCCGCAGGCCCGTCACCTCGGCTCCCAAATCCTCCTCCAGCTCCCCGACGCGCGTGACAATGTCCGTGACCCCCGCAGCCATCGAGCGGAGAGCGCCGACCGTGCGCACGGCCCCCGCCGGCCCCAGGCTCCTGATGGACGTGCCCTCCAGCGAGGCGAGCAACGCCGACGCCGATTGGATCTGCGCCCCCAGGTCCAGGGCCTCCACTCGGTCCGTAAAGGCCCCGCGAGCAGCGTCCACGGACGCAGCAAGCTCTCGAGCCCGGAGCACCGTCTGCAATGAATCAGGGCTGAGGCTGCTGAAGTCGACCAGAGTCGAAAGGTTCGGTACGGGGAGGGTCGGGATTCGGGCGGATGCCCGCCAGCGCGCCATCTCATCCCGAAAGAGGGTGCTCCGCTCGCGAAGCGTATCGACCTCCCCGGGGGTCTCACGCCGACTGTTGAACCGGATATCGTGCACCACGACACTGTCGATCGCGACTTTGGCCCTCAGGGCCCCGTAGACATCGCTGCGCCGATTTCCCCAATCTCGACGACGTTGTTTTCTGGAGCCGAAGGATTCGTGACCTGAAGGCCGGTCATCGCGAGTACGCCGTCGGAGAGGTCCACATCCATCGTGCCCACATCGACCGTGGCCCCCAGGATCCGGGTTCCTGCCCGCTCAACGGCTGCCTGTATCCCCCGGTCGGCGAACAACCACCAGGCGCCCACCCCCAAGCCCACGAACAACACCAACGGAAGGACGAATCCTTTACGGATCCACCCGCGCCGGCCGGCCTCCAGCCCGAGCAGGCGGCGCACGGCGACGACGCGCCCGATGGCGCCGACCATAGGTATGGCGGACAGGAGGCGGTCCAGACCACCACGATAGGTGGCGACACCCCTCCGGCTCAGAAAGAAGAGCGGAATGGCCGCCACCGCCCAAAACACCAAGCTCCCCAACGTCACCGTGTTGTTGAACTGCGTGAGGGGCACCAGCGGTGCGTTGGCTGCCCGGGTCCAAAGCGGCGTCAGAAACTCGGAGGAGAGCAGGGCGGACCCGAGGCGGTGGAACAACGGATCGAGCAGAAAGCCGAAGGGAATAGCTCCGATCCAGGCGATCAAGAACGTGCTGATTGAAAGACGCAGCACGATCGGGGCAGCGAGGAACACGAGGTTGTGCAGACTGAGAAGCGGCGTCAAGCCAAGCGCCGCACCCAGCGCGAAAGCAACCGCCATCTGGTCTACCGAATAGTCCCTGGGTTCCGTTGCCGTCATCGCGAATTCTCGCCTCGGTGGGGTGTCGAGATCATACCCACAGTATGGGTTCCGCGTTCAAGGAGTGCCCGGGGCCCCTCGCCATCGAGGACCCATTTTCTTCCTCCGACCGAAAAGAGCGCCCCCCTCGAGCCAGAGATCGGTCGAGGTTGGAGCTCCCGATCATGGTGAAATAAGTTCTTGCCCCCCCTCCAGCTGAGGTCTAGTATTCTTGCAGCAAAATAGGGAGGAGTGGGGAGCACCAAGCACCAGTTCTTCTCGAGTTCTTACCTGGGCTCGGGTCTTAACGCTGGGTCCCCGAATCCCTCCTCGACGCCTTTCTTATTCCCCTTCGTCCAGGAGGTCTGTATGAATCTCGAAATCCGTCTGTTTTGTTTGTTGGCGGCAGGGTTCATGATCGCGGCCCCGGGCGTATCAGCCCAGGATCCCACTACGCTCGCAGGCAGGATTACAACGAGCACTGGGGAGCCCCTTTTGGCCGCTGCCATTCTCATCCCATCAATGAACGTCGGCGTTGCGAGTAACGCCGACGGACGGTACGTCCTGATCGTTCCGGCCTCCCGTGCGACCGGGCAGGCCGTGAGCATGAACGTGAACATGATCGGACGCGCGTCCCAGACCGTTCAAGTGACGCTCCGTCCGGGTACTCAAGAGTTCAACTTCGTCCTCGCGGCCGACCCCCTCCTCCTCGACGAGATCGTGGTCGTCGGCCTGGGGCTCTCCACGCGGCGGTAACAGCTCGGCGTGACGATCAACTCGGTACAGGCTGGCGAGATCATGGCGAGCCAGGAGCCCAACCTCGTGGCGGCGCTGGCAGGCAAGGCGCCCAACGTGGAAGTAACGACGTCGGGCGGCGATCCCGGTGCGGGCTCCTATATTCGTATTCGGGGAGCGAACTCGCTGCTCGGGAGTAACCAGCCCCTCTTCGTGGTCGACGGGCAACCGATCAACAACGCTTCCGACACGATCGGCGAAAACACTGCGGGAGTCGTAGTGGGTAACCGGGCGATGGACATCAACCCCTCCGATATCGAGAGCATTCAGATTCTCAAGGGCCCGGCGGCAGCGGCCATCTACGGGTCACGTGCAGGCAACGGCGTGGTTCTGATCACGACCAAGCGGGGGCAACCCGGGACCAACCGGGTCGAATTCCGTAGTTCGCTGTCGTTTGACGAGGTTAACCACTTGGTCCCGCTCCAGAGAGGCTTCGGCCAAGGGATTCTCGGGCTGAACGGGCTCGCTGAACGTTGGGGTGACCCCCCGGGCACCTACCCGGTCGGATCGGAGGCGTGCATCGACATCTACGGGCTGCCCCAGAACCGGTGCCCCACGAGTTGGGGCGCAGCAATACCATCGGGTGTTCCCACGTTCGACCATGCTGACGAACTCTACCGGACGGCGATCCGCAGCGACCTGGGTGCGACCTGGTCCGGTGGCAACGCGACCACTGACTATTACCTGTCTCTCGGACACCTTTCCCAGAACGGTGTGATCAAGGGCCCCCAGGGTTTCCAGCGCACGACGATGCGGCTCAGGGCCGGGCACGCCTTCCGCGACGACCTCCGAGTTTCGGCGAGTTTCTCGTTCGCGGATAGCCGGGGCGACTATGTCCAGCAGGGGTCCAACATATCGGGCGTTCAGCTCGGCGCGCTGCGCACCCCCCCGGATTTTAATAACCGGCCGTACCTGACGGACCAAGGCTTGCACCGGAGCTACCGCCTCCCAAATCCCACCTCGGTGGCTGAAGGACGGGGGTACGACAACCCGTTCTGGATTGCCAATGAGATCGGAAATACGACGAACGTGGGCCGGACCTTCGGGAACGTCAATCTGCAATACACGCCCTTCAACTGGCTCGAGGTCCGCTACATGCTGGGCGGGGACTATACCGCGGACCAGCGCCAGACCGTCTTCCCAAAGAGTTCCTCGGACTTCCCCGACGGCCGGATCATTCGGGCGGACTTCGTGACGTTCGAGCTGGACAGTAACCTTCTCGCCACTGCCACGAGACAACTCAGTGAATTCGCCTCGGGTTCGCTTACGATCGGGCAGAACCTCAATCACCGGGAGTTCGACCAGTACCGGATCAATGGAGCCACCCTCATTGAAGGGACAAACCTCCTCGACTTCACGGTGTCACAGGTACCCAACGAATTCACCTCGACCGTGCGGACTGACGGCTACTTCGCGCAGGGCACGGTCGACCTCTGGGACCAACTGTATTTGACCGCGGCCGCTCGTTTGGACGGGTCCAACACTTTTGGTGGAGAGAACAAGCGGTACCTCTATCCCAAGGCCAGCGCGGCTTGGGATCTCTCCGAACGGGTGCAGAACTCGCCGCTGAGCTTCGCGAAAGTTCGGGCCGCTTTCGGGGTCGCCGGCAAGCAGCCTGACATATACAGTAATGTCAGCGCGTACACGACCGACATCTTTACCGATGGCTGGGTGAGCCCCAATGGACTCCACAGCATCTACGCCGGGAACGAGGGTGTGCTCCTCGAGAACACCTTGGGCAATAATGAGATCAAGCCGGAGCGCACCACCGAGTACGAGGTCGGTGCCGACATCGCGTTCTTGGAAAATCGCTTGAGCCTCGGGGCCACTTATTATTATCAACGGACCAAGGATGCGATTCTGGACGTGGATGTCGCCCCAAGCACGGGCTTCTTCAGCAAGTTCGCAAACGCTGCGGAGTTCGAGAACGAGGGGTGGGAACTGACAGCCGGAGCGACCGTCGTCCAGACGCCCGGCGTGTCGTGGGACATCACCGGCTTTTGGTCCAAGAACGATAGCTGCGTTCTGGACCTCGCGGGAACCGAAGAGTTCTTTCTCACGGGCTTCGAGGGAAGCTCGAACTCCGTCGTCGCTCCGGAGGTGGACGACGCCGGCAATATCACCAAGTGCCACCCCATCGGCGTGATGTTCACGGATGACTTTGTCCGATTCGGCAGGGGGAGCTTGGATACCGCTACCGACGAGGACATCGACGCCGCCAACACCGGCGGGAATGACGGGGACCTCTACATCGGCGCAGACGGATATCCGCAGTACGATCCGCAGAGCCGGGTTACCGGAGACGCGAACCCGGACTGGACCGCCAGCATCCGGAACAGCGTCAGGATCGGTGACAACCTGAGGCTCTCCGCCTTGGTGGACATCAAGCACGGCGGCGACATGTGGAACGGCACGAAGGGCGCGCTTTACTTCTTCGGGGCCCATGCAGACACCGAGCCATACCACGGCGAGGGTCAGACTGAAACGTTCGGTTCGACCTTCTATGCGGACGAGAACGTCGCTGGTCCGGGCGCGGGGACCGCCGTACCGATCAACTGGATGACGATGACATGGTACTGGGACGGCATCGGCTCCGGCTTCACGGGCCCATCCAGCCAGTTCATCGAGAAGGCGGGCTTCGTCAAGCTTCGGGACATCTCCGTTGCTTACACGATCCGGGGTCGGGATTGGCTCTCTCGCATGGGCTTTACCTCCCTGGACGTCCAGCTTTCCGCCCGAAACCTGAAGACGTGGACCGACTACACGGGGATCGACCCCGAGAGCAACCTCAACGGCCAGACGCTTGGACGGGGGCTGGAGTACTTCAACAATCCCCAGACCCGTTCGTTTGCCATCAACCTCACGCTCGCGCGCTAAGGAGGGGACATGACTGACAAAATGAAGCCAACGCGCGTCGCGGGAGTCATTCTCTTGACGCTCTTTCTAGGGGGCTGTGATTTCACCGACCCCGTCGACACGAACCCCAACGCCGTGCCCGTCGCCACGTTGGACCAGCTCTTCACGGGGATCCAGGTCAACTCGTACTTCCTTGTTGAGGGCCAGATCTCGCGTCTCGCAGCGATCTGGACGCAGCAGATGGCGGGCACGGATCGGCAGTTCGTCAGTCTCGACGGCTATGTGTTCACCGAGGAAGAGTTGAACGATGAGTTCTCGACCATCTATACTGGAGGGGGCCTCATCGACATAAGGTCTGCCATTGCCCTGGCAGGGGACGCCGGGCGGCGTACCTACATGGGAATCTTGAAGGTGCACGAGGCCTACATGATCGGCACCGCGGCCAGCATCTTCGGAGACATCCCGTACAGCGAAGCCGCCACGGCCGACATTGCCGCGCCAAGGCTCGACGGCCAAGCGGCGGTGTACACCGCACTCCAGAGCCTACTCGACGAGGCCATCGCCGACCTCACGAGCGGCGAGGAGGGCGTTGAAGGTGGTCCGGGAGACACTGATCTGAACTTCGGTGGAGACGTCGCGTCGTGGACGGCAGTAGCATATACGCTCAAGGCTCGGTACCACATCCATTGGGGAGAGGCGACTGGCGCCAGCGCCTATGCGGCTGCGGCGGCAGCGGCGGCGATGGGAATCGACGACGTTGCGGATTCGTGGAAGGCCATTCATACGTCCGATGCGACCGAAAATAACCTGTGGTACCAGTTCCAACGGGATCGCTCAGGGTACATCTCGGCTGGCGACTTTCTCGTGCCCCTGATGGGTGGGGACCCCAGG
>CBDFIQ010000002.1:1715000-3362812 GCA_965248195.1 Longimicrobiales bacterium
CCCGCGGGGTTGTGGGGCTTCAACACAAGGGCCGTAAAAGCATAGCGGAACGCGCCTGGAATGGCGGACCAGAGAGGGTGAGAGTCCTGTACGCGAAATGTGAGTAACGGTTTGTTGGAGTTCCCGAGTAGGCCGGGACACGGGAAATCCCGGTCGAATCTGGGGGGACCATCCTCCAAGGCTAAATACGAGTCCGTGACCGATAGTGAAGAGTACCGTGAGGGAAAGGTGAAAAGCACGCCTGGCGGCGAGTGAAATAGATCCTGAAACCGTGTGCATACAAGCGGTAGGAGCCTGTTGCCGGCCTTCGGGCCGGGAACTGGGTGACTGCGTGCCTTTTGCATTATGATCCGGCGAGTTACTCCTTGCGTGCGAGGTTAAGGGCCTCTGGTCCGGAGCCGAAGCGAAAGCGAGTCTGAAACGGGCGACATAAGTACGCAGGGGTAGACCCGAAACCGAAGCGATCTATCCATGGCCAGGGTGAAGCCGGGGTAACACCTGGTGGAGGCCCGAACCGTTGTGGGTTGAAAACTGCTCGGATGAGCTGTGGATAGGGGTGAAAGGCCAATCAAGCTCGGAGATAGCTGGTTCTCCCCGAAATATATTTAGGTATAGCCTCAGAGCGATGTCTCCAGGAGGTAGAGCACTGCGTGGGTTAGGGGGCCTACCCGCTTACCGACCCCATGCAAACTCCGAATGCCTGTGAGATGGACTCTGGGAGTCAGTGGGCGGGCGATAATGTCCGTCTGCGAGAGGGAAACAGCCCAGACCGTCAGCTAAGGCCCCCAAGTGCGAGCTAAGTGAGAAAGGATGTGGATTCGCTCAGACAGCTAGGAGGTTGGCTTAGAAGCAGCCATGCCTTTAAAGAGTGCGTAACAGCTCACTAGTCAAGTGGATCCGCGCCGATAATGGTCGGGACTCAAGTTCGCCGCCGAAGCTACGGATGTGGAAACATGGTAGGGGAGCATTCCCTAGGCAGTGAAGCCGGCCCGTGAGGGCACCGGTGGAGCGTAGGGAAGAGAGTATGCCGGAATGAGTACGCGATAAACAGAGTGAGAATCTCTGTCACCGAAAGCCTAAGGGTTCCGGAGCCAGGTTCATCCGCTCCGGGTTAGTCGGTCCCTAAGCCGAGGCCGAAGGGCGTAGGCGATGGGAAACGGGTTAATATTCCCGTACCACAGCGTAGTGCGTTTGACCTCAAGGGGGGACGCAGCAGCGGAAGTGACCGTCGGGTGGTGGATTATCCGATGCAAGGTGGTAGGCGTTTCCGGGTAGGCAAATCCGCCTGGAGCAGCCGAGCGCCGATGCCGAAGGGGCCCTCGGGCCCCGCAAAGGGTTGCGGAGCATACTGCCAAGAAAAGCCTCGTGAGGGAGTGCTTGCTGTGACCGTACCGTAAACGGACACACGTAGGCGAGGCGAGAAGCCTAAGGTGCTCGAGTGATTTGCGGAGAAGGAACTCGGCAAAATGTCCCCGTAACTTCGGGAGAAGGGGAGCCCGTGTTAGGTGAACCCATTGCGTGGGGAGCCGAAGCGGGCCGCAGAGAGTCGGCCCAAGCGACTGTTTATTAAAAACACAGGTGTCTGCAAAGTCGTGCAAGACGACGTATAGGCACTGACGCCTGCCCGGTGCCGGAAGGTTAAAGGGAGGGGTTAGCCGTAAGGCGAAGCTCTGAACTGAAGCCCCGGTAAACGGCGGCCGTAACTATAACGGTCCTAAGGTAGCGAAATTCCTTGTCGGGTAAGTTCCGACCTGCACGAATGGCGTAACGATTTGGGCGCTGTCTCCTCCGCAAGCTCGGCGAAATTGGAGTCTCGGTGAGGATACCGAGTACCCGCGACAGGACAAAAAGACCCCGTGCACCTTTACTACAACCTGCCATTGGGTCTTGGCTTTGCATGTGTAGGATAGGTGGGAGGCTATGAACCAGAGTCGCTAGGCTTTGGGGAGCCAATAGTGAAATACCACCCTTACAATGTTGAGGCTCTAACCCAGGGGAGTGAATCCTCCTCGGGGACCGTGGCAGGCGGGTAGTTTGACTGGGGCGGTCGCCTCCCAAAATGTAACGGAGGCGCGCAAAGGTTCCCTCAGCGCGGTCGGCAATCGCGCGAAGAGTGTAAAGGCAGAAGGGAGCTTGACTGCGAGATCGACGGATCGAGCAGGTACGAAAGTAGGCCTTAGTGATCCGGCGGTTCCGAATGGAAGGGCCGTCGCTCAACGGATAAAAGGTACGCCGGGGATAACAGGCTTATCGCCCCCGAGAGTTCACATCGACGGGGCGGTTTGGCACCTCGATGTCGGCTTATCACATCCTGGGGCTGGAGAAGGTCCCAAGGGTCGGGCTGTTCGCCCGTTAAAGTGGTACATGAGCTGGGTTTAGAACGTCGTGAGACAGTTCGGTCTGTATCCGTCGTGGGCGTTGGAGTGTTGAGGAGAGCTATCCCTAGTACGAGAGGACCGGGATGGACTGACCCCTCGTGTACCGGTTGTTCCGCCAGGAGCATCGCCGGGTAGCGACGTCGGGAAAGGATAACCGCTGAAAGCATCTAAGTGGGAAGCCCCCTCCAAGATGAGCACTCCCAGAACGTAAGTTCTCAGAAGGGCCGTGCGAGACTAGCACGTTGATAGGCGGTAGGTGGAAGCGTGGCAACACGTGTAGCCGAGCCGTACTAATCGCCCGAGAGGCTTGACCAGTTTTTTTCTTTCCTCACTTCAAACTGACACACGCTTGGACACAATCTGGACGCCCTTGAGGTCTGTCTCTTCTTTTCTCTACCCTTTTGCTTGCTCGAGGCCCGTTTTACGGCCTCTATGCTTGTTGCTGGTGGTCTTAGCGCAGAGGATACACCCGTTCCCATCTCGAACACGGTCGTTAAGCTCTGCCGCGCGGATGGTACTGCCGGGGCGACTCGGTGGGAGAGTACGTCGCCGCCAGCACATCTTTGGGCCCACTTCCGTAAGGGAGTGGGCCTTCCTTTTTGCCCCTCAAATCGCGTTTGAGGCGGCGCCGTACTCTCCCACTCGTCTCGCGCCGTCCCGGCGCGAGACGGGGAGAGTAGGTGGCCTTCGGCCGTCTCAGCCCCGTTGGGGCTTCGGCTCGCCGCCAGCACCTGATGAGTCCAACAAATTCTCGGTCGACCTCACGCTGCATGAGCAAGCTGGGCAGACCTTGCCTGGCCAGAAGGTGCGGTAGGCGACCGGATGCCCAGTCAAGAAGGGGGGAGAGAAAGAGGGGGTCGTCGATCCTGTCGGTTGTCCTGTCGATTGAACCCGGCAGATCACGACATCGGATAGCTGCGAAAGCGGCAAATCGCACGATCCATCTAGGTTTTTCCGTCATCCTGCCGTGATTCCGACCCCCGCTGAGGCGCCTGATAAGCGTGAGGGCGGTAGTTCGAGTCTACCCAGGCCCATTTCATAAGCAGTAGCCCCGAAAGGCCTTACGGCCTTCGGGGCCTTGCTGTATCGGGC
This sequence comes from Longimicrobiales bacterium, assembly GCA_965248195.1. Classification (GTDB taxonomy): domain Bacteria; phylum Gemmatimonadota; class Gemmatimonadetes; order Longimicrobiales; family Gaopeijiaceae; genus UBA822. Next base: position 1,718,471 of record CBDFIQ010000002.1, read on the forward strand.
AAGCCGGGAGATCAGTAGCATTGGTTTTGACAGCGCGGTTCTCAGAGCGAGATTTGCTGACATCCCTCTGATTCCAGCGCTGACCAGGCCCCACGAGTGCCCGGGGTAGTGTCCCTAGATTTGTGTAAAAGCGGATAAGCTGGACAGGAGGGAAAGAAAAACGGAAGCTCCTCTGTTGTTGTTCACTGTCACATGAACCCGGGAGTCCGGGTCTGCAGAGCAGGCTCGGAACCGGAGAGGAGCTTCCGATGCAAGAGATTGTGGAGATCGGTCGGGCCACGCAAGACGAGCTACGCGATGATTTGCGCGAGCTGTTTCAAGGCGCGATCCGGCTGACGCTCGAGATGGTGCTGGAAGAGGAGCTGAAGGCCATGGTAGGTGCACGCCGCTTCGAGCGGGTGGGAAGCCGGAAGGACCATAGGAACGGCACATACCTGAGGCGGCTGCTGACGAGCCTGGGGCAGATCGAGGTCGCCATGCCCCGGAGCCGGGACAACGGTTCGCCGGCCGACGTGATCGGCCGCTACCAGCGCAGGAGCCCCGAGCTCGACGAGATGATGGTCGAGGCGTATGTGAGCGGCGTGTCACAGCGCAAGATGGGCGACGTCACCGAGGCGCTGATGGGCGAGCGTGTTGGGCGCTCGACGGTGAGTCGTGTGGCAAAACGGCTCGACGAGGCCGTGGAAGGGCTGCGCCGTGCGCCGATCGAGGGGCCTCACCCCTATCTGTACCTGGACGCCACGTTCTTGGACGCCCGCTGGGCCCGCAAAGTCGAGAACGTGAGTGCGCTCGTGGCGTATGCAGTGGGCCCTGAGGGTCACCGACGGCTCCTGGCCGTCACGCTGGGCGCTGAGGAGTCGCAGCAGAGCTGGTCGGAGCTCCTCGAGCAACTCCAGGACCGCGGCCTCGGCGGTGTCGAGCTCGTGATCGCCGATGAGCACGCAGGCCTGGCAGCTGCGGTCCGCCGCTTCCTGCCCGAGGCACGCCGTCAGAGGTGTACGGTCCATCTGCAGCGTAATGTGGGGGCGAGGGTCCCCCACCGCCTACGCAAGCGCGTGGCGCGTGAGGTCTCGGTGATCTTCCAGACATCCGGACTCGCCGAGGCGAAGAAGCTCCTGGGCGAGTTCGGCGCACGCTGGAAGAAGGAGCTGCCCGAGGCCGTGGAGGTCCTGGAGCGGGGCTTCGGGGCAGCGACGCAGTTCTACGCGTTCCCCGAGGCGCACTGGCCCCGGCTGCGTACCACCAACAGCCTCGAGCGGCTGCACGGCGAGATCAAACGCAGGATCAAGGCCGCCGGCGCCTTCCCGGACCGGGCCAGCGCCCTCAGGCTCATCACGGCCGTCGCACTCAGGACCACACACGTCTGGGGCGACCGGCGTTACCTCGACCTCTCACTCCTCCAGAAACAGGAGGTCGCCCAAGCAGCCTAGCCGAAGGCGAGGAGCTTCCTCCGCTTTTACACACAAATCGGGACTTGACCGTAACGCGGCGATCTGGGGCGCAGTACGGCAGGTATGGCCTGAGGCGGGCGAGCAACGGTGCTGGAACCACAAGATGAGGAACGTGCTGGACCGGCTGCCGCAGCGGGAGCAGAGCGAGGCGAAGGATCTTCTCAGGGCCGTGGTCTACGCACCGAGCCGGGCCGAGGCGCTGAAGGCCCGCGAAGTGTTCGCCAGGCGCTACAGGCCGTGGTATCCGAAGGCGGTGGACGTACTCGAGGACGACTGGGAGCGGATGGTGGCGTTCTACGACTTCCCCGAGGATCACTGGAAGCATCTACGCACGACGAACGTGGTCGAGAGCCCGTTCGCTGCGGTACGGCTCAGGACGATGGCGGCGAAGCTATTCAAGCGGGTCGAGAGCGCTACGGCGCTGATCTGGAAGTTGCTCTTGGTGGCCGAGAAGCGGTTCCGAAGGCTCGACGCTTCCTCACCTCCTCAAGGACGTGTTTGAAGGAAGGAAGTTCGAAAACGGAAAGCCCGTCTCAACCCAACAGCGGAAGAATGCCGCCTGATACGTTTACACACCTATTGACCCAACCTCATCGTTGTAAGCGCCTGCGTGTCCGTCCATCCGCCTGCGGCGACTCCGTCGAGGCTTCGCAGGCGAGACAGCGGTGTTGAGTGGGACGGATCCGTCTCGTGAAGGAGGTCAAAAATGAACTGTCTTGTCTGTGGGAGTTTAGCGGTGGGGTTGTGTTCAAACTGCGGCGTTGCTCTCTGCAGGGACCACTTGGCGGAGAGAAAACAGCATCGGGTGGGAGGGACGACTTTGGGGTGTCCGCACACGGTCCCATCAACCCCTGCGAAGAGCAACTGAGTGTCATCCAGAGCTAAGACGCGAACGGTGGTTTCTCTTCGTCACGCCCGTAATTTTTGAGGACCGGAACCATTTTGAGGCGCTCGTACCCCGGAGCTGTCGAACCTAGGTGTACGCCGAGTTATTGAGGCCGTTTCCCTATCAGGTCCCCTGGCTTCGCGTCTTCGTGGAAGGTGTCGTGATCGACGACTCTATCTTTGCTGGCGTTTGGTGAGGTTAGGGCATTCGGCACGGTCCGCCCCTGTAATCGCCTAGGACTTTAGGGCAGGCTATAATGGTCCTCTAAACACAGGTACTGTATACAGAACAGGTTGAAAAAAATCCCGTAAACGATTGGAGAGAATATGGCGACCGAAGGCAAATGCCCAGTGTTGGGCGGACCTCATAGACACACGGCGGTTGGGGCCACTGCGAACCAACACTGGTGGCCGAATCAGTTGAACCTGAAGATTCTCCACCAGAACTCTCCCCTGTCAGATCCAATGGGCAAGGATTTCAACTACGCCGAGGAGTTCAAAACACTTGACCTGGACGCACTGAAGAGGGACATCAATGAGTTGATGACGACGTCGCAAGACTGGTGGCCGGCCGACTACGGTCACTATGGGCCGCTCTTCATTCGGATGGCGTGGCACAGCGCAGGCACGTACCGCATCCACGACGGCCGCGGCGGCGCAGCCTCCGGCACACTCCGCTTTGCGCCCCTCAACAGTTGGCCCGACAACGTGAACCTCGACAAGGCGCGCCGGTTGCTCTGGCCGATCAAGCAGAAGTACGGCCGGAAGATCTCGTGGGCCGACCTGATGATCTTGACCGGTAACTGCGCCCTGGAGTCGATGGGATTCAAGACGTTCGGTTTCGCCGGCGGGCGCGAGGACGTCTGGGAGCCCGAAGAGGACATCTACTGGGGGCCTGAGACCACGTGGCTTGAAGACGAGCGCTACAGCGGCGACAGGGAACTCGAGAATCCTCTCGGTGCCGTCCAGATGGGCCTGATCTACGTGAATCCGGAGGGGCCGAACGGTACCCCGGATCCGCTCGCTGCAGCCAGAGACATTCGAGAGACGTTCCGTCGCATGGCGATGAATGACGAGGAGACGCTTGCGCTCATCGCCGGCGGACACACGTTCGGAAAAACGCATGGCGCTGCTCCGGAAGAGCACAAGGGTCCCGAACCCGAGGGTGCCAGCCTCGAGGAGCAAGGCCTCGGCTGGAAAAACAGCTTTGGCAGCGGCAAAGCCGGCGACACGATCGGCAGCGGGTTGGAGGGCGCATGGACCACCGAGCCGACGAAGTGGGACAACAACTACTTCGACAACCTGTTCGGCTACGAGTGGGAGCAGGTGAAGAGTCCTGCCGGTGCGACGCAGTGGACTCCCACGGATGCGTCTACAGTGGGCACCGTGCCGGATGCTCACGATCCGTCGAAGACGCACGCCCCCATGATGTTCACGACGGACCTCGCACTAAAGATGGACCCGATCTATGCGCCGATCTCGAAGCGCTTCCACGAGAACCCGGAGGAGTTTGCAGACGCCTTCGCAAGGGCGTGGTACAAGCTGACGCACCGCGACATGGGGCCCCGCACGCGGTGTCTCGGCCCGTTGGTTCCTGCGGAGCCGCAGTTGTGGCAAGACCCCGTCCCCGACGTCACTCATGAATTGATTGGAGGGCAGGATATCGCTGAACTCAAGGGCAAGATACTCGCATCAGGACTGTCCATTTCGCAACTGGTCTCGACCGCCTGGGCGTCGGCGGCAACGTTCCGTGGCACCGACAAACGTGGTGGAGCGAATGGGGCGCGCATTCGCCTCGCACCGCAGAAGGATTGGGAAGTGAACAATCCGGCCGAACTGAGGAAGGTGCTGAAGACCCTGGAGGAGATCCAGACGGACTTCAACAGCTCGCAGTCCGACGGCAAGATAGTTTCGCTCGCTGACGTGATCGTTCTGGGCGGGTGCGCGGCCGTCGAGGAATCTGCGAAGAAGGCCGGGCACGACGTGCAGGTTCCGTTCTCGCCGGGGCGCACGGACGCGTTGCAGGAGCAAACCGACGTGGACTCGTTTGCCGTGCTCGAACCGACCGCAGACGGGTTCCGCAACTACGTCCGAAACGGACATAAGAGACCGGCGGAGGAGCTGGTGGTGGATCGGGCGCACACGCTGACGCTAACCGCTCCTGAGATGACGGTGCTCGTAGGCGGCATGCGCGTCCTGAATGCAAACGTCGGGCAGTCCGAGCTCGGCGTCTTTACCAATAGGCCTGAGACATTGACCAATGATTTCTTTGTGAACCTTCTCGACATGAACACCAAGTGGCAAGTGTCCTCCAAATCCGAGCACGTGTTCGAGGGACGCAATGGCGGGACGGACGAGCTCAAGTGCACCGGCACCGCCGTCGACCTCGTCTTTGGTTCCAACTCCCAGCTTCGAGCCATCGTGGAAGTCTATGCATGTGACGACTCGCAGCAGACGTTTGTGCGTGACTTTGTGGCTGCTTGGGACAAGGTGATGAATCTTGATCGCTTCGACCTTGATCCAAGTCTGCGGAATGGATCATAAGAAGACGGCCACCCCCATCGTTCGGAGGTGGCCGTTTTCTCGTTCGGGTTTTGTATCTTTTTTGTATCAAAGCGCATAGCGGCTGCGACTGTAGCGTCGCCGGAGTAGGAGATGGGCGTGCGAGGACCTGATCCCCTCTGAAGCCCGTCTACTGGAGTTGCAACAGAATATCGTCTCGCAGGTCTCCCAGCTCGATCCGCTCATCAGGGGTCACCTTCCGCGACGCAAGCGAATGGGCCCGAGCACGCCCCACCACCCGGGGACGAGCTGGAGAGCAGCCTCGATATGCTTTGGACCAACAACAAGGGTGACGCGGTCCAACACACGACTATACGTCGCAGCCTGGGAGGCCAACCGAGTCAACCGGTCCCGATTCGACTTGATCTCGTAGCCATGAAGAACACCGCTCACTGTCGCCAAGTCGATCCGAGCCTGGCCTTGGCAGAGCCCCAGTTCCTCGATCAATAGCGTGTCCGGGTGTGCCAACTCCTGTTGCTCCAGATACGTCCGAAGCGCCGGTCGCACCTCCGCATCTCGGATCACGTTGTGAGATGTCAATTCAGCACGGGAGAAAAGATGACCACCGGCCAGAAGGCAAGATAGCGCGTCGCAAGCTGAGTCTGCTACCGCTGGCCCAGGAGTTCGGCAACGTAAACACGGCGGATGTGGACGCCCCCCTGGTTGGCAAGTTTGACGTCAAATCGAGGTCGGTGGCGTTCAGGTCAGGTACTGTCGTATGTGCGACATCTTGATGCGACACTTCTGGCCGCGGGCCCGTATGGTGTTTGTGAGATCGGATCCAAATGGTGCCAGCGGAACTCGGCGGCCCTTCGCCTTGCACGGGTTTCCCGACCCGTCTTGTCGCCCGCGGGCCCTACCTTGTCCGACATCTGCACTATTCAGTGGGAACCTCCGTGGCTGGTGCACGCCATCGCGCGGAAGCCATGCTGAATCATCCGTTCCGGGGGGTTGTCCAAGGCACGTAGTGCGGACGGCCGACCGCGCGACCGGACTCGGGCCCGAACGCCTCTCCGTCCTCGCATACGCCGGGCCCAATACGGTGAGCGAGTTCACCAATGCGGAGATGGTCTCCTGCCCGGCAATCTCGCGTATCGTGAAGGCGCTGGAAGAACTGGGTCTGGTCGACCGCAACCGCGGCGCGTCCGACCACCGACAGGTCATCGTGCGCGCCACCGCGAAGGGACGCAAGGTGATGGAGGCTGGTCGACGCCGGTGCGTGGAACGGATTGCCGAAGAGCTGCGATCCCTGGACCGTCGCGCCCTCGACGCCTTGGACAAGGCCGCACGCGTCCTCGAATCGCTCGAGACGAAGCTGCCCGTCGTACGCTGATTCCGTCCTTGATGCCAAGGAGCCGGGCTTGCAAAATACGTAACCAAAATGGGTACTGATTCCCATGGGCATAGGCCGGCCGTAGAGGCGACGGATGTCTTCCGTGCATTGGCCGATGCGCCGCGCCGCATCATCCTCCACCAGCAGCCATAGATCGCCCCATCCGATATCTTGAGAGCCTCGATGTAGTCTGCCCGCCCGGCATCGGTCACCACCAGCGGAAACCACCCCGCGCGGAGCATCACCAGCGTCCGACACGGGACCAGACACGACCCGGATTCCCGCTATTTGATGCGGTTTTCCCGCTATTTCAGTACGGCGGAACCAGATATGGTCTAACGGCAAGAACGGCAGATCGTGCAGTCCTAGTTGAACTTAGGCGATTTCTTGCCGTGAATCACATCATCCGTACCACGCCTGATAAGCGTGAGGTCGGTAATCGGATCTTCACCCCGCCGTGTTGTGAGTCTTGTTGTGAGTCTCATGCTACTTTGCACCCGGATCGACCACCTAAGATACGACACCGATGCCCAAAACACCGCGTGAATACTACGCTTTGTCGTATCTGCCTAGGTTCTGATCCTGAATGGGGTTCAGGGGGTCGCTCCGGGTCGAATCCAGTCGGTCCGACTTCGGCAATCGAGGGGTCGGTGATCCATGGCCGGTTCTCGATCGCGTGTCCTGTCGGTTGTCCTGTCGATTGAACCCTGCAGATCACGACATCCAAGAATCGCGAAAGCGGCAAATCGCGCGATCCATCTAGGTTTTTCCGTCATCCTGCCGTGATTCCGACCCCTACTCAGGCGCCTGATAAGCGTGAGGCTCGCCGCCAGCACACCCTTGGGCTCACTAGGTCTAGTGCTGCTGGATGTTGGCGGCGCGGTCTGAAGGGGTGCGATGTACGCGAACAGCTTCAAGCTCGCCAATGGCGGTCTCGAAACTGGCCTGAGAGTTGCAATCAAGAATCTCCCGCCTTGGAACTGGCTTCCCGCCGCCCTTGTCCCCCCCAACACGCCGACGTGAAGAGGGGCTCACGGTCCCGCGCAGGGCAGTCTGCCGCCGCAGGCGGTAGAGCGAAGCGCTGACCGGAGCGGGACCGTGAGCCCCTCTTCCACCCGCAGAGAGCCCTCGATTGCCCCAAACTCCCGGTCAGTGTGATCTTTCTCCATGAGTCTCGATTTGCCCCTCCCGGCCCCGGACACGCCCACCCGTGCCGGGTATGTGACGCTACTTGGCCGTCCCAATTCGGGCAAATCCACGCTCATGAACCGCTTGATCGGACAGAAGCTCAGCATCGTCACGGCCAAGGCTCAGACAACTTGGCAGCGCGTGACGGGTATCCACACTACCGATCGCGTTCAGGCTGTTTTCTTGGACACACCAGGCCTTCTCTTGGCAAAGGATCTTTTCCAACAATCCATGCTCGATGAGGCGTTGGAGGCGGTGCGGGAGGGAGACGTCATCTTACTTCTCGTGGACGCTACCGATCCGCTCCATGAAGCGGAAAAGACGGCCATACGTGAGGCTCTTTCACTGTCGACTTCTCACTTGATCGTCGTGATCAACAAGATCGATCGGGCCACACCTGAGGAAGTCGCCACGATTTCCCAATGGGCCAAGTCCGAGCTCCAGGGCGACCCGGTCGGGGTGTCAGCGCTTCACGGTGACGGAGTGGAGGCGCTGTGGTCGGAGATCGAAAAAGTGTTACCCGAAGGATCGTTCCTCTACCCGCCGGACGACATCGCGGCCGCGCCGGTCCGATTTTTCGTGGGGGAGTTCATCCGGGAGACCGTCTTCGAACAATTCCGCGAGGAGGTCCCGTACTCGGTTTTTGCCGCGGTTGACGAGTTTCGTGAGGATCAGGACCCCGTCTATATCAAGGCGAATCTCTTCGTGGAGAGGAACTCGCAGAAGGGAATTCTGGTCGGGGACCGGGGGACTGCGATCCGTGAGTTGGGCCGCTTGTCTCGCGAGAAGATCGAGGAGTTCATTGGGCGACGCGTCTACCTCGAACTCCGAGTCAAGCTACGCCCGAAGTGGCGACGTAGGAAAAAGGACCTCGGTCGGTTCGGCTTTCGAGTGCCCGTCGGATACGCTGGCCATGACTAGAACAACGCAGATTTTGCTTGTCATCCTGCAGGGGCTGGTCGCGTCGGGCCACGTCGTAGGCCAAGACATCCCCCCGGATCCATCCCCTCCCGAAGGAGCGCTTTTTCTGCTGTTGCCCGTGGGAGCGGAGGGTGTATCCCTAGGGCGCGCCATGACCGCGGTCACCAGCCCGGAGGCAGCGTTCTGGAATCCGGCTGGACTGGCGAGTCTTTCCCAGAGCGAGTTCCTGGTCATGAGAGGAGACCCGCTCGCGGGCGTGTCGACGGCGATTTCCTGGCTGATGGTAGGGCAGCCGCTCGGCACACTGGGTCTCTCGTACCATCTGCTCGATGGGGGTGAACAGAATCTCGTAGACGATCAGCAAAATGTCCGTGGTACGATCAGCATCCGGAGTCAGGTCGGTGTCGTCTCTGCAGCGACATCGCTGGCGCGCTGGCTCGATGTTGGTTTGAACATGAAGATTGTGCGGTTCGATCTCGACTGTCGTGGGCAATGCGACGACGCCGGCGTTCAGTCCAGCGGTTGGTCCGGGGACGTCGGGTTCCAATTAGAGCCCCTGGCGGGTGTACCGCTCCGACTCGGCGCTATGGTGGCGCACTTCGGCCCGAGGTTTCAAGTCGTCAACGCCGCCCAGGCCGACCCGCTTCCCACGAGAGTAAGGCTTTCTGCGGCCTACGAGGTTCTGCGGCACTTCGATCCTCCGGCAGACTTGGCTCTGTGGATACGGGTCGAGGTCGAGGATCGCTGGAGACGGCCCGGGGAATCTGGCTCCTTCTACGTGGCAACCGAGTTGGTAGCTGGCAGCAGCGACGTGATCTTCCTTCGGGCGAGTCACGCCAGGGAGGAAATCAAAGAATCTGACGAAAATGCGTTCGGCCTCGGATTACGATACGAGCGTTTCGAAATCGCGCTAGCGAGAAGTTTCACGTCTTCGATTTTGGAGGGAAGTGAACCGGTGTACGTGTCCTTTGGCATCCGGTTTTAGAAGGCTGTTGAAGGAGTACAGCGGGTCGCGGGCGTCCCTTGTCCGGGCGAGCCTGATCGCCGTGGGCTCGGTGCCGGGATGGGGTGCTGGAGGCGCCTCCGCCCAAGTGCTCGATCCGTGCCCGGTGCTGGCCGAACCATTTTTTCAAGTGCTCCCCGCGCGAACCTCATGCCCCTTGGCAGCGGGCCACCAGGACGCAGACGAGCGGCCCGCGCTGGGCCCCGGCCGGGCATTCCTCTACTCCGCGCTTCTTCCCGGGCTCGGACAGCGCAAGCTGGGCAAAGGTCGCTGGCTTGCCTACCTGGCGGTCGAAGGGGCAGCCTGGATCGCGTTTGGCCGCGCACGCTGGTCCGCAACGGACGAGAGAGGCCAATACCAGGATCTCGCCTGGGACGTCGCGCGTTCGTTCAACGGCCCCAGGGTCGACGGGAATTTCCGCTATTACGAAACGATGGAAAACTTTCTCGCCTCCGGTGCTTTCGACACCGATTCCGTCGCGCCCGGCATCCAGCCGGAAGTGGACCTATCCACCTTCAACGGGCGGACGTGGTCCTTGGCCACCGAGATCCATTTTCCGGCCGGTGCGAATCCCGGTCCCGGAGACCCGGAATACGAGGCCGCGTTGGTGGACTACCGAGCGCGCGCTTACGACGAGCGCTTCGAATGGTCCTGGGCCGGACAGTCGGCGGCTTGGACGGATTACATGGACCTGATCGACTCGAGCGATGGATCCTTCAGACGCGCATCACAGTTTCTGGGCGTGGTCATCGCCAACCATCTCCTAAGCGGCGTCGATGCCTTCGTGACCGCACGGATACAGGACTCGGGCCGGGACCAGGCCGAGGCCCAGATCCGTCTGGTACCCCGGGACGATAGGAAGGGGCTCGGGCTCGTCCTTCAGGTAAGGCATTGAAGATCAAGCTCGTGGTAGGCCGGGTTGCGGTTACCCGAAAGGGTGATGGCTTCGTTGCGCCGGACCAGGGTGGGCAGGACATCTTCGTGCCCGGCCTCTCCCTGGAGTCGGCGATGGACGGCGACCAGGTGGCGGTTCGTGTGGAGGGGCACGCGCGCGGCCGCAGCCCCGTGGGCCGCGTGGTCAAGGTTCTGGACCGTGCGCACGAAACCGTAGTGGGCACCTTTCGCCGGTCCCGCTCCTTCGGGGTCGTGCACCCCCGGAATCGTCGAATATCTCGTGAGATCTTGGTGGCCCAAGGGGACGAGGCGACCGCTGGGGAGGGTGACGTCGTGGTCGCCCGCATTATGTCGTTCGGGAGTGGCAAGATGGGGCCCATGGGCCGCATCGAGACGGTACTGGGGAAATCGGGGGAGCCTGGCGTCGACGTCCTGTCCGTGATCCACGACCACGGGTTGTTGTTGGCGTTTCCCGACAGCGTGGTTTCGGCGGCCCGTGAAGCGGTGGCCCACCGGCGGAAAAAGCCGGGAGATCATCGCACAGACCGGCGGGACCTCCACGTATTTACCATCGACCCGGCGGACGCCAAGGACCACGATGACGGGCTCTCCCTCCGGTCTCTCGAAGACGAGTCCTGGGAGGTCGGCATTCATATCGCCGACGTCTCCCACTTCGTCCGCCCCGGCGATGAGGTAGACCTGGAGGCCTTCAAGCGAGGCACTAGCGTCTACCTCGTGGATCGGGTCATCCCGATGCTCCCCCACGAGCTGTCGACCGACGCCTGCTCATTGCTCCCCCACACAGATCGGTTTGCGGTGTCGGTCTTCGCCGTGGTGGACTCGGCGGGCCGCATCCGAGATGCCCGTTTCGAGCGTACAGAGATCCGAAGCCGGCATAAGCTGAGCTACGAAGAGGCGCAGGCCGTCCTGGACAGGAAAAAAACGATCGACCCGGAGACGGATGAGGCGCTGCACGCCTTGGCGGCGCTTGCCGAAACCCTGCGTGAGAGACGCAAGGATCGGGGCTCGCTGGATTTCGATCTTCCCGAGGCCCGTGTGCTCCTGGGTAAACAGGGGAAGCCGCTAGCGATCCGCCAGATCGAGAGACTGGAGAGCCACCGCCTGGTCGAGGCCTTCATGCTGCTCGCCAATGAAATCGTAGCACGGGAGGCCGAACGAAAAGGTCTGCCCATCCTCTACCGGGTGCATGAGCCTCCTCCGATGGACAAGATGCGGGAGCTGCGGACCCTTCTGGGCCGCCTCGGCCATCGCGTCTCCAAGGGGAAGATCCCGCAAACAGCCCTACAAGCGGTGCTCAAGCAGGTCGAGGGTCGGCCAGAAGAAAAACTCGTCTCGACGGTGATCCTCCGGTCGATGAGCCGGGCTCGGTACAACGTAAAAAACCTCGGCCACTATGGCCTCGCGTCGGACTGGTACACACATTTCACGTCGCCCATTCGGCGGTATCCGGATCTCTGGCTGCACCGGGTTCTCACGCACACCCTCGTCGAGGGTCGCGCCCCTCCGGAAGACTGGAAGGGCCAGGGTCTCAAGGAAAAAGCCGAGCGGTGCAGCGTACGCGAAAGAGTAGCTGAGGCCGCCGAAAGAGAGAGTGTAGACCTGAAAAAGGTCGAATACATGGAACGGCACCTCGGGGACGAATTTTTCGGCACCGTTTCCGGCGTCACTTCCTTTGGGATTTTCGTTCTCCTCGACGACGTCTTCGTGGAGGGGCTGGTCCATGTGAACAGCATGACCGACGACTATTACGTTTTCCGGCAGGATCGTTACCTGTTGGTAGGAGAGCGCTCCCACCGTACCTTTCGTCTTGGGGACCCTCTGGAAATCCGGGTGGCCCGCGTCGATAAAGAGGAACGTGTTATCGACTTCGTGATTGTAGATTCTGAAAAGGCGTCGAAACGGACGAAAAAGGTGTCGAGAAAAGCGAAGTCGAAAAAGGCGAAGTAGAACTCCCATCTCCCTAATCGCAAGGTGGCATGTCCCCAGGGCCGATCGTGTACAAGGGCTCGTGGCCCGGAAAGTGGTCGGATCTGCTTTCCCGGTTCTGCGATCGACATCACCTTCAAGTCGAGACGGCGGGCGAACTCGAGGACGTCCACGCCTTCGTAAACCGTTCGTTCCCGTCTTGTCTGGTGTTGGAGGGTGCGAGCGATACGGCGGAGGCGCTTACCCTCTGCTCCGATCTGAAGAAGGACCCGTTCACCGCCGTGGTACCGATCGTCGTGCTCGTTCTAGCCGACCAAACGGACCTGATCTCAGACTGGCTGGCCGCCGGAGCCGACGAGGTCGTCTCCGAAACCCACTCCGAACGGGAACAAGATCTACGCCTCGAGCTCGTGATTCGGCGCGCTCAACGCGATGTAGCCGTGCACCCAACGACCCGGCTTCCGGGAACCGTCCAGATCGAGCGGAATATCGGAGACCGTCTCCGGTACGGGGAGGAATTCGCGGTGTGTTATGCGGATCTGGACAACTTCAAGGAGTTCAACGATCGGTACGGGTATAACCACGGAGATCATGTGATCCTGCTGCTGTCGCGGATCCTCAGGGATGTGGTCCGCGGGCTTGCTCAGGAGGGATTCGTGGGGCATATCGGGGGCGATGACTTTATCTTCATCGTCAACATGAAGTATCTTGAAGCATGTTGTGACGAGATCATCTATCTGTTCGATGAACTCATTCCGTATCAATACACTGTGGAGGACCGTCGCGCCGGCTATTTTCTGGGGAAGGACCGCCGGGGCAGCATAAGACGAGTCCCGTTGATGACTCTTTCGATCGGCGTCGTCACGAACCAGATACAGCCGTTTACGCACACGGCCCAAGTGAGTGAGTACACGAAATCCCTTCCCGGCTCGGTCTACGCAGTCGACCGTAGACGGCCATTCAAAGAAGAAGTCGAGCAACCATGACCACTACGGTTTCTTGTCCGGCCTGTAGTACGTCTTTTCCGATCGACCCGGCCAAGGTCCCGCTGGGGGGTGTGCGTGCGCAGTGCAGTGTCTGTCCCGAGATCTTCAACGTCGATGCCCCGAGTGAGGCGGCTCCCGAAGCTGCACCGGCTCTCGAGGTGGTGGCCGACACCATGCCAACAGCGGATCCCCTGGAAACTGGCATGGTGGATCTTCCTCCGATCGAAGGGGCATCGGCAGTGGCCGATGCGACGGCAGAGGCTGTGTCGATCGACACGGGGCCAAGCAATACCGATGACTCGGCGGCGGCGGTCGTCGAAGCGGAAAGTCCAGGTCCCATTCGGTTCGGTCGACGTACCCCCGCGGACAAAGCGAAGAGCTTGGCGAGAAGCCTGGTGTCGGATCTGATCGCCTATAATCCCGAAAAGCACAAAGAGGCCCTCGCGGGTGGAACCCTACCAGAGGTCTTCGGCGACGAGATAGAGAAGTCCCTGAAGGAATATCAGCAGCAGGTAGAACCTGACGTGATGGCCGAGGGCTCATTTTTCAACGATGCCCTCAACTCGATCCTGGCCGAGGGACAAACCGTCTTCAACCTCGACAACTAACAGGCCTGTTGAAGAAGTGGGGTGCGACCGTGCGAGCCGGTTGATGCCCCTTTCGGGCTGGAATATATTACCAGCAGTCGAGGGGTCGTCCTTGTGGGCGGCCCCTTCTTACGTTGCACAGAGGACGAAAGAGACCCCGTGGCGTTGAGCAAAGAAGGCCTCCACCGTTTGGACGTGATCCGCGGACGCATCTCCGACCTTCGGGGGTACCTTTGACGTCGTGGGGAAGAGTGCTCGGATCGAAGCGCTCGACAAGGAGATGGCCGTCACAGGATTCTGGGACAATAAGGATCAGGCGCGTGAAGTCATCGCCGAATCGAATCGCCTGAAAGGCTGGGTCGAACCCTGGAGGAAACTGGACGGCAAAGCCTCCGACCTCGCCGAACTGGGAGCGCTCCTGGAAACGGAATCGGACGATGATCTCGAGGCGGAATGGCTCGCCGAGGTCGAGGAGACGGAACGCCAGGGCCAAGCGCTCGAGGTCCGGACGATGCTCCAGGGATCCGATGATCACCGGGGCGCCCTACTCACGGTTCATCCAGGCGCGGGCGGTCTCGAGTCCCAGGACTGGGCCGAGATGCTGACCCGCATGTACACACGATGGGCCGAACGCCGCGGGTACAGTGTCAGCGTGCTCGACATGCAGCCGGGAGAGGAAGCAGGGATCAAGAGCGCGACACTGGAAGTGTCGGGGGAGGACGCCTACGGCTATCTGAAGGCGGAGAAGGGTGTACACCGGCTCGTGCGTATTTCGCCCTTCGACGCGCAGTCGCGACGGCATACGTCCTTCGCGAGCGTGTTCGTGTATCCGGAGGTCGACGACGAGATCGAGATCGAAATCGACGAGTCGGATTTACGCATCGATACGTTCCGTGCTTCCGGCGCAGGCGGCCAGCACGTGAACAAGACGGATTCGGCGATCCGGATCACTCATCTTCCCACGGGAATCGTCGTTTCTTGTCAGCAGGAGCGGTCTCAGCACAAGAATCGTGCGACCGCCATGAAGATGCTGAAAGCCGGACTCTACGAGCGGGCCCTTGAAGAACAAGAAAAAGAAAAGGCGGAGCTCGAAGCTACGAAACCGGAGATCGGCTGGGGGAATCAGATTCGGTCCTACGTCTTCCAGCCCTATACGATGGTCAGCGATCACCGGACCGAATTGAAGGTCGGCGACGTGAACAAGGTGATGGACGGTGACCTCGATCAGTTCATCGAGGCCTTTCTGAAGCTATCCGCCACGCAGAGAGCCCTGAATTGACCGAGCCCTCGCGGAGGAGTGAGGCGGAGGGACTGGCGTCCGAAGAGCTCAGCCAAGTGAGGAAGCACCGCCAGGACAAGCTAAAGGCGATCCGCGAACGGGGCCTCGAGCCGTACGCGTACTCCTATGACCGGACCCATCTCGCGGTGGAGACAGTCTCGCTCTTCGAGCAGGCCGAGCAGGCCGAAGGGCTCGATGACAACGGCCACGGGGAGTGCGTTTCGGTCGCCGGACGCATCACGAGTTACCGGTCCCACGGGAAGAGCGCTTTCGCGCATATCGAGGACCGCTCAGGTCCGGTCCAGATCTATTTTCGCAAGGACGTTCTCGGGGACGAGCCCTTCGAGGCGCTGGAACTCCTCGACCTCAGCGATTGGATCGGCGTGGCGGGCGTACTTTTTCGGACGCGCACCGGAGAGGTCACCGTACGGGTGCAGGACTGGACACTGCTTTCGAAGTCCTTGCGGCCGCTCCCTCTAGGGAAAACCGAAACGGATGAGGAGACCGGGGAACGGAGCACGTTTAGCGGGTTTACGGACAAGGAAGCCCGCTACAGGCAACGGTATGCGGATCTCGCGGTCAATCCCGAAGTCCGGGAGGTATTCCGGGCCCGCGCCAAGATCATCTCGGAGCTCCGAAGCTTTTTGGACGGCGAGGATTTTTTGGAAGTGGAGACGCCGGCCCTTCAGCCCCTGTATGGTGGGGCGGCGGCACGTCCGTTCCTCACCAAGCACAACGCCCTGGACCGGACCCTCTACCTTCGGATCGCCGACGAGCTCTACCTCAAGCGCCTCATCGTCGGAGGCCTGGGGCGTGTTTACGAGATTTGCAAAGACTTCCGCAACGAGGGCATCGATCGTTTCCATAATCCCGAATTCACGATGCTCGAATTCTACCAGGCCTTCATCGATTATCGGGGCTTGATGGACCTGACGGAGCGCATGTTGGCGCACGTGGTTCAGGCTGCGACGGGTTCGCTCGAAATCGTCTACCAAGGCTATGAGATCGATTTCACCGGTGCCTACGAGCGTGTGCCCATGCTGGGCAGCCTCTCCGAGGCCCTGGGAACCGACGTCAGAGAACTTTCCGCCGACGACCTGCGAACCCATGCCCGGCGCCTGAAAGTGCCTGACCTCGAGGGCGCTGGATGGGGCAAGCTCATCGATAAACTTTTCGGGGAGCTGGTTGAGCCGAAGCTGATCCAACCCACGTTCGTGATGGACCATCCCAAGGAGCTCACGCCCCTCGCGAAGGTTCATCGCGACGACCCGGAGCTTACCGAGCGTTTCGAGCTGTTCGTGGCGGGGGAGGAAATCGCCAACGCCTTTTCTGAGTTGAACGATCCGATCGACCAGAGGCAGCGCTTCGATGCGCAGGCCAGGCTCAAGGAAGCCGGCGATGACGAGACGCATCCGATCGATGAGGATTTCGTGAGAGCCCTCGAATACGGTATGCCTCCGACCGGAGGCCTGGGCATGGGGGTCGATCGCCTCACGATGCTACTCACGGACCAGCCCTCGATTCGCGACGTGATCCTTTTCCCCACGCTCCGGGACGAGTGATGTCCTCTCCCTCGCCGAATCGTGGATTGGAGTGGTACGTCGCACGACGGTACATGGCGTCCAGGCACCGAGGCCGCCTGTTCTCCTTCATCACCTGGATCGCGCTGGGCGGCGTCACGGTGGGTGTCAGCGCCCTTGTGGTCGTGATCGGCGTGATGACGGGGATGCAGGAAGATCTCCTGGGAAAGATCCTCGAGTCCTCTCCTCATGTGCAGGTTCTGCAGCAGGGGCGCAGCCTACGGATGGACGATTGGGAGACGGTAGCCGGTCGCGTTCGCCAGATCGAGGGCGTCGAGGCCGTCGTCCCCTGGGTCCTCACTACAGTGACCGCTCTGCGTGAGACCTATTCCCAACCCGCCGACATGTACGGAGTGCCTCTCGATCCCGGAGGGCCGCCTGTGACTGAGATGGAGGCCCGGATCCAAGCAGGGGCTCACGACCTCGGTCCCACGGCGTCGGGGCTCCCGCCCGTTCTGATGGGAAGCCGGCTCGCGGCGCGGATGCAGGTCTTCAGTGGCGACACGCTCACGCTGATCGCCTTCGAGAATCTCACCGTGGATGTGATGGGGTTGCCCTCCCCGAGCATGCGCCAGTACGAAGTAACGGGGACGTTTACGACCGGCATGTACGAATACGACATCAAGAACATCTACGTGCCGATCGAGGCGGCGCAGGAGCAGCTGGGAATTCTGGACGGCGACCGGGTCTCCGGGCTCGGCGTGCGGGTCCACGACATCGACGAAGCGGGGCCGGTGTCGGACCGCATCCAGGCTGAGCTGGGCTATGATTTTTTGGCGGTCAGTTGGAGTACGACCAATCGAGCCCTCTTCTCGGCGCTCGAGCTCGAGAAGCTTGCCATGGGCCTGATCCTGACGCTGATCGTCGTGGTCGCAGCCTTCAACATCGTGAGCACCCTGGTGATGGTGGTAGTGGACCGGACCCGGGAAATCGGCATCCTCAAATCCATGGGCATGACCGACCGGATGATTCGCCGGATCTTCATGATCCAGGGGCTCTCCATCGGAATCATCGGTACCACGTTGGGGACGGTGCTGGGATTGGTGCTCGCCTGGGTGTTGGACACCTTCGAGATCATCACCATTCCGGCGGAAGTGTACTTCGTCGAGACATTACCGGTCTCGATCCACCCCACCGAAATCGCGATGATCGTGGTCGTCAGCCTTCTCATCGCCTTCCTGGCCACGATCTATCCTGCCCTGAAAGCGTCTCAGCTCCAGCCTGTCCGAGCGATCCGGCATGAATAGGCCAGACATGGCGGTCGGGGGGCTCGCTTCCCCCGCCGTTGAGGCCCGGGAGCTACGCAAGGTGTTCGTCGGTGGAGACGGCCATGAACTCACGGTATTGGGGGGGGTAAATCTACGAGTTGATGCGGGGGAGACCGTCGCTATCGTGGGAAGTAGTGGGGCAGGGAAGTCCACCCTCTTACATTTGTTAGGTGCGCTCGATCGCCCTACCGACGGTGCCGTCTTCCTCGGAGGGCGCGACATATCGGAAGTGGACGGAGACGAACTCGCAAGGATGCGAAACCGCGGAGTGGGCTTCGTGTTCCAGTTCCATCACCTCCTGAGAGAGTTTACGGCGTTGGAGAACGTGATGATGCCTTGTTTGATCGCCGGACGGCCGCGACAGGCCTCGGAGGAGAGGGCCAGGGAACTGCTCACGGTCGTCGGACTCGATGCACGCATGTCGCACCGCCCCACACAACTTTCGGGTGGAGAACAGCAGCGTGTCGCGGTCGCACGGGCCCTTGCAGCCGAGCCGCCACTGCTTCTTGCCGATGAGCCCTCGGGCAACCTCGACACGCAGACGAGTGAGGAACTGCACGATCTCCTGTTTCGCCTCCGGGTGAGCCAGAGCTTGGGCATGGTCCTCGTGACCCACAACCGGGAGTTGGCCGGTCGAGCCGACCGGATCCTCGAGTTGAGGGACGGCCAGCTTCACGAAGCGGTTCGAGCTTGACGATCGATGAAAGGCAAGGAACCCAAACCGACCTGCGATCAGTGCGGCGACGCCGACGCCGTCGTGCACCTCACACAGATCGAGAACAACGAGATGAAGACCTCCCATCTTTGTGAGAAGTGCGCGGCCGTCAAGGGCGTCGAGGGAGGGGAGGAGCCCACCAACTTTCCTCTGACAGGTTTCCTGGCTCAACTTGCCGACGCACCGGACTCCGAGGATCTCCCTGAAGCCCTCGGCCCATGTTCTTTCTGCGGCCTTACTTTCGAAAATTTTCGCGAGGCGGGCCGGCTCGGCTGTCCGCACTGCTACACAACCTATGAGTCCTATCTGAGAGGGCTCCTCCGGCGTGTGCACGGAAGCACCCAACACGTGGGCAAGGTCTACCTGCCTCCGGATCCAGCCGCTTCGGAGCTAGAAAAGCAGGTAGAGGTTCTCCGCCACAAGCTCCAGCGCGCGGTGGACTCTGAGGATTTCGAGAGAGCGGCGGGGCTCCGTGACAAGATTCGGGGGATGGAGCCGGCGGGGAGCGACACACCATGAGTGACCTTCACACCCTTCCCAACCATGGCCTCGGATGGCTCGACGCCAGCGGAGAACATGCCGGCGTCGTGCTTTCTACTCGGATTCGACTCGCTCGAAACTTACAAGGTCATGCGTTCGGACCGCGAGCACGGGTCAACGACCGTGAGGCAGTCCTCGAGCAGACCCGCCGAGCCAAAGCCAAGGTTGAACTCCTCGCCGGATCGACATTGCTCGAACTGCCGGATCTGGACTCTCGAAGCCGCGGGATGCTTCTCGAGCGGCGACTCGCTTCACGGGAGTTGCTCGGCGATGTGAAAACGGGTCCGTCCCGTGCCACCGCTGTGCTGCTCGCCGCCCAGGACCCGCTCAGCGTGATGGTGAACGAGGAAGATCACCTCCGCCTCCAGGGATTGGTATCCGGGCTTCGCCTCAAGGAGGCGTGGAACCTCGTCGATCGTCTGGATGAGGAGCTGGGTCAAGAACTCCCGTTCGCTTACCATCACGAGTTCGGCTTTCTGACCAGTTGCCCCACCAACGTCGGGAGCGGGCTTCGCGCATCGGTTCTCGTGCATCTCCCGGGCTTGGTGCTCACCAAGGAAATCGGAAAGGTGCTCCAAGGCCTCGGGCAGGTGGGTCTCACCTTCCGTGGCCTTTATGGCGAAGGCTCCGAGGTGGTCGGAAATTTCTTTCAACTCTCGAACCAGACGACCCTCGGCAAGAGCGAAGAAGAGCTCATCGAACACCTCGACAAGATCGTCCGCCAGGTAATTCAGTACGAAGACCAGGCCCGCCAGGTGCTCCTGAGGGATGCGCCCCAGGTCACGGAGGACAAGATCTGGCGTGCCTACGGGCTTCTACGATATGCCAGGTCCCTTTCCTTCGAAGAACTGATGAATTTATTGTCGGGAATTCGCCTAGGTGTCGGCCTGAAACTCCTACCGGAGCTCCGGGTATACACGCTCAACAAACTCATGATCTTCACGCAGACCGCTCATCTCGAACAGGCGGCCGAACGCGACCTTCCGCCTTCCGAGTGCGACGCACACCGGGCGGCTTATGTAAGGAGGATCTTGTCGAAAGAGGGGCCGGTGGCCCCGCGTGACGGGATCGCAGAGACCGATTCGCCGGCAGAGGGATAAACGACTCCAAGCATGAACTACAACTTCACCGACCGGGTCCGAAAAGTGCTGGCGATGGCCAGGGAAGAGGCGATCCGCCTCCAGCACGACTACGTGGGCACCGAACACATCCTCCTCGGCCTCATCCGTGAGGGCGAGGGAGTAGCGGCCGCGGTGCTCACGAACCTGAATGTCGATCTCGACCAGATTCACGAACAGGTCGAGGAGTCGGTGAAGAAGGGGAAGGCCACGATTGCACTAGGCGAACTCCCCTACACGTCGCGTGCCAAGAAGGTGCTCGAATTCGCGATGGCCGAAGCGAGAGAGCTCAGCCACTCCTACGTCGGCACCGAGCACCTCCTTCTCGGGTTGCTGCGGGAAGAGAAGGGGATCGCGGCTCAGGTCCTCAACTCATTGGGGATCGGGATGGAAGAGGCCCGCTCGGAGACCCTCAAGGTACTCGGGTCCGACGTGGGTCCGGCGCAGCCGGCGGGGATCGGTGGGGGATCGTTCACGCCGCCCTCAGGAAAGGGGGACAAGAAATCGAAAACCCCCGCGCTCGACCACTTCTGCCGCGACCTCACAGATCTGGCGCGACAGGGGAAGCTGGATCCCACGATCGGCCGCAGAACCGAAATCGAGCGTGTGGTGGAGATCCTCTGTCGTCGGAAGAAAAACAACCCGGTGCTGATCGGAGAGCCCGGCGTCGGCAAGACCGCCATCGTAGAGGGGCTGGCTCAACTCATCTCCCGCAACGAGGTGACGGACGCCCTCAAGGATAACAGGGTGCTGGCCCTCGATATGGCGGCGGTGATCGCAGGCACCAAGTACCGCGGTCAGTTCGAGGAACGGCTCAAAGCCGTGATGAACGAGATCTCACAGAACCAGGGCGTCGTACTCTTCATCGACGAGTTGCACACGTTGGTCGGAGCCGGTGCCGCGGAGGGCGCAATCGACGCGTCCAATATGCTCAAGCCCTCGTTGTCTCGTGGGGAACTTCAGTGTATCGGCGCGTCGACGCTCAACGAGTACAGGAAGTACATCGAGAAGGACGGCGCCCTCGAGCGTCGCTTCCAGCCCGTTATCGTAGACCCACCGTCCGTCGAAGAGACGGTCGCAATTCTGCAGGGTCTGAAGAAGCACTACGAGGACCATCATCGGATCGTGATTCCCGACGAGCCGCTCCGACAGGCCGCGAAGCTTGCCGATCGATACATCACCGACCGGTTCCTCCCCGACAAAGCTATCGACGTCATCGATGAAGCCGGCGCACGCGCACGCATCGCGGCGCAGGTACCGCCTCCGCAGGTCGAGGAGCTGAAGGAAGAGCTCGCCGAGATCGCGGACCGGAAGGAAGGCGCTATCCGAGACCAGGACTTCGAGCGCGCTGCTGAGCTTCGGGATCAGGAGCGCGCGCTCCAAGATCGGATCAGGTCCGAACAAGAAGAGTGGGAAGAGGAGCGTAAGCAGCACCGCCCCGAAATCGAATCCGAGGACGTGGCGTTCATCGTAGCCCGGTGGACAGGGATCCCGGTGACGAGGCTCCAGCAGGCCGAGACCGAGCGCCTGGTCTCCATGGAGGATGAGCTTCACAAGCGGGTGGTCGGCCAAAACGATGCCATCCGAGCCATCTCGAGAGCGATTCGAAGAAGCCGTGCGGGCCTCAAGAACCCTCAGCGTCCGATCGGATCCTTTATTTTCTCAGGACCGACGGGGGTGGGGAAGACGGAGCTCGCTCGGGCATTGGCAGAATTTCTCTTTGCCGACAGAGAGGCCCTCATCCGCGTGGATATGAGCGAATACATGGAGAAGTTCTCCGTGTCACGGCTGATCGGCGCGCCCCCCGGATATGTGGGTTACGAAGATTCCGGCGCACTTACCAAGGCGGTTCGGCGCCGTCCGTACTCGGTGGTCCTCCTCGACGAGATCGAAAAGGCGCATCCGGATGTGTTCAACATCCTGCTCCAGGTGCTGGACGAAGGGCACCTCACGGATAACTACGGCAGAGTGATCGACTTCAAGAACACCGTCCTCATCATGACGTCCAACCTCGGAGCCAGAGAGATCTCCAAGGGTGGCAGTCTCGGATTTCACGATGGTGAACAGCAGACCTCATACGATGTGATGCAGGCCAAGGTACGCGACGAAATCGAGAGGGCGTTCAATCCGGAGTTCCTCAATCGGGTGGACGAGACCATCGTCTTCCATACCCTCGACCGCGACGAGATCGCACAGGTTGTTCACATTCTCATGAAGGAGATCGAGGAACGGCTGGCGGAAGAGGATCTCACCGTGTCGCTCTCTGAGGCTGCGATACACTTCTTGGTGGAAAAAGGATACGACGAGAAGTTCGGGGCTCGTCCCTTGCGCCGCGCGATTCAGCGTTACTTGGAGGATCCGCTCTCCGAAAAAATCCTGACCGCCGAGTTTTCCGCAGGAGACGAGATCGTCGTGGATGTTAATGAGGACGACGAGGGCCTCACCCTCGCGGTGGCATCACAGTCCAAGACGTGAGCGGTGGCACCGAATTGTGGATCGATCATTCCGTTTGAATAGCGCACTCCACACCCGGGGTCGGCTGCTCGCGTTCCTGGTGATCCTCCTCCCGGCCACCCAGGCATACGCGCAGCAATCGGGCGGTGAGGTCGAGCCCGTTGTGATCGACTCGGTGGACGTGGAAGGGAACATCCGCCAGGCCGACCTCACGATCATCGCCTTCGGCGGCCTGAACCAGGGCTCCGCCTATACGATCTTCGACATCCAGCGGGCGACCAAAGCGATGTGGGCGACCGGGCATTTCAAAGACATTCGGGTTCGCGTCGAGGGCGATATTGGTGGCCATGTGACCCTCATCTGGGAGGTCGACGAGCAGGACCTCTTGAGAAACGTCTCCATCACCGGGTTGACCAGCGTAGATCGGGGTGAGGTCGGTGACACGACGGGCCTTACGGCCGGCTCCCCCTATTCGCCGGGCGCCGTGCTCGAGGCGATGGCGTTCATTAGGAGCCAGTTGGCCGCGGAGGGGATTCCCTTCGCGAACATCGTAGAACGTATCGAGCGCGTCCCGGATCGCGGCAAGGAGATCGTCTTGTTCCTGGACGTGGAGGAAGGTACACGCGTCACGGTCGCCGATGTCGTGTTCAGTGGCAATGCGGTTTTCGTCGACGACGACCTGCGTGGAGCCATGTCCGTGCGGCCCGAGGGGTTCTGGTGGTGGCGCTCGGGTTCGTACGATCGAGAAAAATTCGACGAGGACCTACAGGTTGGTCTTCCGGATTATTACGCCGCCAGAGGTTATCTCGACTTCGCCGTTTTGGGAGACTCTCTGATCATCGATCCCGTGACCGGAAAAACGCGGCTCGAGATTTCGGTAGACGAGGGCCAGCAGTACCGGCTCAGGGAATTCACCATCGAGGGCAACAGCGAGTTCTCGACTGCGGAGCTCCAGCTCAACTTCCAGCGCGAACGGGGCGGCCTCTTCGGGGGTTCAGATTCGGGCGATACAGACCAGCTCCCCGTCTTCGACAACGCCAGCTTCATGGAAGCCACCGGTGAGGTAGGTCAACGCTATCAAAACGAGGGATACCTCTACTCCCGGGTCGTCCCCTTCGTAAGGAAGAACCCACTCGAGGAGGGTGAGGCGCCCACAGTGGATGTCGGTTGGGCCATTGAAGAGGGGCCGCAGGCTTATATCGGGCGCGTCAACATCGTAGGAAACGAGTACACGTATGAAAGGGTGATCCGCGACAAGATTTTCATCCTACCAGGGGATGTGTACTCGCAAGAACGGATCATCCAAAGCTTCCAGAGCATTTCATCGTTGGGCTTTTTCGAAGTGCCGATGGAGGTGCCCGACATCGCCCCCAATCAGGACGGGGATGTGGACGTCACGTTCACGGTGACGGAAAAGCCGACCGGAGCCGTCAATTTTGGTACTTCTGTCGGGGGCGGCACGGGTGGCCTTTCCGGCTTCATCGGGTATGATCAACCGAATCTGTTCGGCAAGGGCAAGTCGGGAAGCCTGAGGTGGGATTTCGGCGAGTTCCTGAACAACCAGACCCTCACCTACGTGGACCCGGGTGTCTTCGAGTCTCTCGTCAGTGCAAGCGTCAACCTGTTCAATGCCCGGGACCGATTCATCTCGTTCCGCTCCGGCAGAAGGAAGCGCTTGGGCGGCGATTTGCGTTTGGGCTTCTTGATCCCCGGAGCACGGTTTACCCGATTCTTTACTGGGTACGGGCTGTCACGCACCGATCTTACGCTTCAATCCGGCGGCACCGACACGTCGTTGTTCGGACGGCCGCCGGGCACGCAGAGCACCTTTTCGATAGGCCTCACGCGGGCCACGCTGAATCACCCGTTGTTTCCTACCGTCGGTTCCCGCCAGTCGGTCAACATCGCGTTCACCGGGGGCCCCCTCGGGGGGAACGGGAGATTCATCAAGTATACGGCGGACGGAAGCTGGTGGCTCCCGATCGGGGTAATGGGTGGAGATGCGGCCACCGGCTCGGGAACCATCTTCGCGCTCGGCATGACCATGCGGATGGGGGCCCTCCAAGGAAACCACGATCCGTTCCCCTTCGATGGATTCTGGATGGGTGGCGTGCAATTCGGGCAACAGCTCCGTGGGTATGATGAAACCACGGTCACCCCGCTCGGATACTTCGAGGAGCAGGCCGGGGGGATCAGGGATATCGATCGGCTCGGAAGCGCGTTCTTTTCCATGACCACCGAGATCGCCATGAGGTTGGGTGCCCAGATGTCGTTCTCGGTCTTCATGGATGCAGGAAACGTTTGGCGGAACACCGCCGAGATCGATCCGACCCAACTCTTCAGGGGAGCCGGTTTGGGCATCCAGTTGGTCACTCCGTTCGGGCCCATCGGGTTGGACTACGCCTATGGATTCGACAAAACCACGCCGGGCTGGCAACTGCACTTCCGGCTCGGACAAGGAAACTAGACGGGGAGCTATGTACACAATGCGACGTGTAATTCTGATTCCCGGTTTCCTTGCCGTCCTCGGTGCCGTCCTCGCTTCTACGGCCATTCAAGCGGCGGCTCAGAGCCCGCTGAAAATCGGCTACATCAACTCCCAGGCGATCATCGCGCAGGATCCCGCCGCGACCGCCGCCCAGGAGCAGTTCCAGCGTGAGATGGTGCCCTTCGAGAGTGAGCTGCAGGCCCTCGAGGCGGAGATCGCCGACCTTGTCAGTCGATATCAGGCCCAACAGATCACGCTCACGGCCAACGCTCGCAGGACCCGCCAGGATGAAATCGTGCAAAAGCAGCAAGGCTATCAAGAGCGCATGGCCCAGATCGAGGCAGAGGCCGCCCGCCGCCAACAGGAGTTGGTACAGCCCATCATGGAGCGGATCAACAACATCATTCAGGACATCCGCAGCGAGGGCTCCTATACTTTCATTTTCGATGTCGCGGGCGGCGGCCTGATCGCGGCGGACGAGTCGTTCGACCTCACCGGTGAGGTCATGGAGAGGCTGGCGGCGGGAGCGCAATAAATGTGGATTGAGCCCGCACGGCTCACCCTTGCCGAGCTGGCAGCCATGGTAGGAGGACGGGCTGCGGGCGACATCAACAAGCCGATTTCCGGGGTCACGTCGCTCACCCAGGCAGGGCCCTCGGATCTCGGGCTCCTGGTCGACTCCCGTTATTCTCACAGCGCGGCCGAAAGCGCTGCCGGAGCCATCCTCGTCTCCTCGAAATTGGAGAACGCCTTGGATCCCGCCCAAAGCCGGGTCGTGATGGAGGACCCTCGCATGGCGCTCCCGACCATCCTCGAACACTTCTATTCGGATCCGGGCCCACCGCCCGGACTCCACGAAACAGCGGTCATCGCCGAGGACGTGAAGCTCGGTACGGGCGTGTCGGTGGGACCCTACGTGGTGATCGAAGAAAACGTCGTGATCGGGGAGGGGACCACCCTATATGCCCACGTGGTCGTCCGCGGCGGAGCACGATTGGGCCGGAACGTGACACTCCACCCACACGTCGTCCTATATCCGCATGTACAGTTGGGCGACCGGGTCGTCTTACACGCCGGTGTGTGCGTGGGAGTGGACGGGTTCGGGTACACGCACTCGGAGGAGGGTCTGGAGCAGATCCCGCATGTCGGATCATGCATTATCGGCGACGACGTGGAGATCGGTGCAAACAGTTGTGTGGACCGTGGCTCTCTCGGACGCACCGAGCTGGAGCCACAGGTGAAGTTGGACAATCTGGTCCATATCGCGCACAACGTCAGTGTGGGTCCCCGGACGGTCATGGCCGCACAAGTGGCGATCGCAGGTTCCACGCAGGTCGGAGCCGACACCATGTGGGGGGGGCAGGCCGGCGCAATGGATCATATTTCCGTCGGCGACGGCGCTCAGGTAGCGGCGCGAACTGGCCTGACCGAAGACGTTCCGGCGGGGAGTAGGATGGGGGGGTTTCCGGCTCGATCCCTCAAAGATTTCCTCAGGGCCCAGGCCCTTCTCTTCCGCCTAGGCTCACTCCGCCGCCGTGTCCGCGTCCTCGAACGTCTTCTTGCTTCCGGCGAGAACAGGGCTGTTTCCGCCGAAAACGAGGACCCGGGATGATTTCCCAGCAACATACCCTCGCCGGTGAGCATACGCTCGAGGGCGTGGGGGTGCATTCGGGAGAAAACGTATCACTGACCATGGGGCCCGCCGAAACGGGTGGTGTGCGCTTCCGGCGCGTCGATCTCAGCGGGTCTCCCGAGATTCCGGCCGACCTCGATCACGTAGTGGGATGCGAGATGGGGACGAGTCTGGGTGCGGGTGAGGTGAGGGTCCAGACGGTCGAGCATGTAATGGCCGCCCTCTACGCTGCGGGGGTCGATCACGCAGTCATTGCGTTGAGGGGACCCGAGGCGCCAATCCTGGACGGCAGCTTCCAACGCTACCTGGCCGCGGTCTCGGAGACGGGCACCGTGGAGTTGGAGGCGCCCGCCGAAGTGATCTCCGTGCGGGGGCGCCTGACGGTGACCACACCGACTGGCTCGTCCTACGTCGTGACCCCCGCGGACGCTCTGCGTGTGTCCGCTACCATCGATTTCGAGCACCAGGCGATCGGGCGCCAACACAATTCCTTCGACATGAGCGAAGAGGCTTTCCGCCGCGAAATCGCCCCGGCCCGCACGTTCGGGTTCCATCAGGATGCCGAGGCCTTGAGAGCCCGGGGGCTCGCTCGAGGCACATCACTCGAAAACACCATCGTTCTCGACGACGAGGGAATAATGAACGACAGCCTTCGGTTCGATGACGAATTCGTGAGGCATAAGATCGGGGATCTGATCGGAGATCTGGCCCTGATCGGTCGACGCGTACATGGGCACATCGTTTCCGAGTGCCCGAGCCATGAAGGGAACATCAAACTTGCGAGGACTCTCTTGAAGCATGCCCAAGCAGCTTCCCACGACCTTCCCATCGAGGTCGATCGGATCATGGAGCACCTTCCGCATCGGTATCCCTTCCTCCTGGTGGACCGGATCTTGGAGTTCGAACCCGAGAAGCGGATCGTAGGCCTCAAGAACGTCACCATCAGCGAGCCCTACTTTCAGGGTCACTTCCCGGGTCACCCGGTGATGCCGGGAGTCCTCATCATCGAGGCCATGGCACAGGCAGGTGGGCTTCTCCTGATGGACTCGGTGCCCGACCCAGAGAACAAGGTCGTGTATTTCATGTCGCTGGATAACGTGAAATGGCGCAAGCCCGTCATTCCTGGAGATCAGCTCGTCTTCGAGGTCGAAATGCTCCAATTCCGCCGCAATGTGTGCAAGCTTCGAGGCGTCGCGAAGGTGGACGGCAAGGTGGTCGCCGAGGCGGATATGATGGCTGGGATCGTCGATCGATGAACACCGGTTCTTGGAGTACTGGAGGCGAGGTCGAGGCCCTCGTCCACCCGACCGCCATTATCGATTCCGAGGCGAATGTGGCTCCGGGTGTGGCCGTTGGGCCGTATTCGATCATCGGGCCGGGCGTTTCGGTCGGACTAGGCACGGTTCTCGGGCCCCACGTGCTTTTGGAGCGAGATACCACGGTCGGCGAACAGTGCCAGATCGCCAAGGGCGCGGTCCTCGGAAGTGATCCGCAGGATCTCAAGTACGAGGGCGAACCTTCCCGGTTGATCGTGGGCGACCGCACCGTGGTGCGCGAGTATGCGACGCTCAATCGTGGCACACGAGCCTCGGGGAAGACCACCGTGGGGAGTGACTGTTTGATCATGGCCTATGCGCACGTGGCTCATGACTGCGAAATCGGAAATCACGTCGTCCTCTCGAATGCGGTGAACATGGCCGGCCACGTGGTGATCGAGGACTGGGCGATCGTCGGGGGCCTCACGGCGATCCATCAGTTCGTTCGCATCGGCGCGCATTCGTTCTGTGGCGGGGGGTCCAGAGTTCCCCAGGACATACCGCCGTACCTCAAGGTGGCCGGAAATCCGGTCAAGGCTTACGGGCTCAACAATGTCGGATTGGAGAGGCGGGGCGTTTCCGAGGACGTGAGACGAGCCTTGAAGCAAACCTACCAAGTCCTATACCAATCGAAACTTACGCTAATGCGTAGTCTGGATATTGCTGAGAAAGAGGTGGAGCAAATCCCTGAGGTCCGGCACCTGTTGACGTTCATTCGCTCCAGCAAGCGCGGGGTCACCACCTGAGCGGTCGCGGTGGGACGTGCCAAAGGGAGGTCCATGTCGCTGATACGCATCCGTCGGCAACGGAAAAAGAACTGGATCGATAAGAAGGCGGGCTGGTCGCCTCGCCGACTCGTGATTTTTCTCGCCATGCTCCTGGCCGCGATCTGGTATCTGGGTTTCCGATTCTGAAGAGCGCGGGCGAGAGCGCGGACCCGACGATCCTGGTCCTCGCCGGTGAGGCCTCGGGTGATGAGTATGCCGCGCGCCTGGTCGAGGCCCTGAAGGCGCGGTGGCCACGCAGCCGTTTCCTCGGCATCGGCGGTGCGCGAATGAAGGGCCAGGGGGTCGAGCTACTCGCCGACCTCGACGCGCTGGCAGTCATGGGAGTCGCCGAGGTCCTCCCGCGACTCCCCTTTCTTCACCGCCTCAAATGGCGGCTCATCTCACTCTTGGATAGCGGCGTCGTGGATCTCGTGATTCCGGTCGATTATGCCGGATTCAATCTCCGAATCGCGAGGGCCGCTCGGCGACGTGAGCTACCTGTCCTCTACTATATCGCCCCGAAGGTCTGGGCGTGGGGTGCCCGCCGCGTAAAGAAACTGGCCGCCTACACCAACCATCTTGCGCTGATTCTTCCGTTCGAGGAGGAGGCCTTGGTGGGGGCCGGGGCGAATGCCACCTTCGTCGGGCATCCGCTCCTGGAGACCCCGGCCCAGGAGCCTGATCGACCGGCGTTCTGCCGTAGGTGGGGTCTCGACGCCCAACGCCCGATTCTGGCGCTGCTGCCGGGATCCAGGGATCAGGAGCTGCACCGTCACCTGGCCCTGTTCCTCGAGGCGGGCCGTCTCGTTCAGGACCGAGGAGGCGACGTACAGCTCGTGCTCGCGCGTGCTTCGTCGATTTCGCCCTCCGCCTTCCGTGCCGTCGAGGCCGCGGTGGTCGATGACGCGCGAAGCCTTCTCGCTCATTCAGCGCTGGCCCTCGTGAAATCAGGCACTTCAACGCTCGAGGCGGCCCTCGAGGGAACCCCATGCGTCGTGGTGTACCGAACGCATCCGGTCACGTTCGCCTTGGCACGAAGGCTCCTACGAGTCGACCGTATCGCGTTACCGAACCTGATCGCGGGACGAGATGTCATACCCGAGGTGCTCCAGAACCAAGCAACCCCCGACCGCCTCGCCGATCTTCTCCTGAGGCTTCTCCCACCGGACTCCGCTGAGCGGGCCGACATGATCACCGGCTTCCTGGGGATACGAGCCGCACTCGGCGAACCTGGAGCATCCGCCCGCGTCGCCGAGCTGGCGGCAGATCTTCTGGAGATTTCGTGAAGTCCGCGTTTACCCGGATCGGGCTCGGGGTGTTGGGTCGAATCGGGCCGGCCGGGTTGGGCCTCACGGGCCGATATGCCCTACGGGCTCTTTTTCGGACTCTGCACGTGGAGAGCACGGGGCACCACCACGTGATGGAGCTCAGGCAAGAGGGTACGCGGGTCATCTTCGTCTTCTGGCATGGACGACTCTTGCCCTTGATCCACGTTCATCGGCACGACGGCATCGTGGTCCTGGTCAGTGAACATCGCGACGGGGATTACCTCACACGCCTTCTCCATCATTTCGGCTTCGGGACCGTGCGGGGCTCGAGCACGCGCGGGGGGGTACGGGGCCTGAAAGGGCTCATCCGAGCGGCTGGGAGGGGACTGGATCTCGCCATTACACCGGACGGCCCCCGAGGCCCGAACCGCGAGCTGAAGCCCGGCGCGTTGACCGCCGCCCGCATGACGGGCCTTCCACTGGTGCCGGTGGGGGTCGGAGTCACTTCCGCCTGGCGCATCCGAAGTTGGGACGAGCTCCTCGTGCCCAAGCCCTTTTCGACGGTACGGGTCGCTTACGGTCGTCCCAGCTTCGTCCCCAGACACGCTAGCCAGGCAGAGATCGACGAGGTGATCGGGTCGCTCGAATTCGGGCTGATCGACCTCGCCGCCCAAGTCGGAGACGCGCAGCCCCCCGGCCCAATCACCGACAGCGGCCCAATCACCGATACCGGCCCAATCACCGACACCGGTGCAATCACAGACACGCCTGCTTCGTGAGGAGTCTTGGCGGGTGGCTCAGGCGTTCGTGGGACGGACGGAGCGGCCCTCTGGGCCGGCTCATGATCGGGCTACTACTTTTCGCGGAGACGCTTTACCGTGGAGCCGTCCTCCTCCGCAATCGATGTTTTGATCTTGGGATCCTGCGCCAATCCGAGAGCGGCATTCCCGTCATATCGGTAGGTAACCTCGCGGTCGGAGGAACCGGAAAGACACCGGTTTCGTCATGGCTCATCGCCCGCCTCACCGAGATGGGACACCGGCCCGCGCTCGTCACCCGGGGTTATGGCTCGGACGAAGTCCTCCTCTACGAGGTTCACAATCCCGGTGTGGCGGTGGTGGTCCAGAAGTCGAAAGTCGAGGGTGTTGCCCAGGCGGCGAGGGAGGGGGCCACAGTGGCCGTTCTGGACGACGGCTTTCAGCATCGGGCGGCGAGAAGAGACGTAGACATCGTGCTCCTGGCGGCGGAGCACGGCGTCGCAGGCCCGTTGCTTCCCCGGGGACGCTTTCGGGAGCCGGTGAGCGGGCTGTCACGGGCCGACGCGATCGTGGTCACGCGAAAGGTCGCGACCCAGGATGCAGCGTGTGCGGTGGGGCGCCTCGCCGCGAGCTGGGCGCCCAAGTCGGTGTTGGGGCAGATCCACCTGGAGGAGGACCTTTGGGCGGAGTTGGAGAGCGAGCCGACGGCCGGCGCACCCGCCGGACCGCCGGCCGGAGATCTCCTCGCCGTGTCCAGCATCGCAGAGCCCGACGGGTTCCACGAGATGGTTCGCTCCAAGGCCAGTGGGGTGGTAGAGTGCATGGCCTTCCCGGATCACCACCCGTTTTCCGACAAGGACGTTCGCCGGATCGTGGAGCGGGCAAATGGGAGGCCCGTGGTCACCACCGAGAAGGACGCCGTAAAGCTGGGGACGTTTTCGCAGGAAATGCCACGGACGTACGTTCTGCGTCTTCGGGTGGCGTGGGACTTCGGGCAGGACGCCGTCATGGAACTCATTCGACGAGCGCTGGATAAGAACCCATGAAGATCACGGCCATCGTTGTCGGTCGGGCCGGCGCTCCCTTGAAAGATGCCATACTCGAATACGAAACACGGGCGGGACGGTATTGGAAGTTCAATGTGATCGAGGTGGCATCGGAGGCCCGCCTTCTCGCTCGACTCCCCGAGGGCGCACAGATCGTCGCGCTTACACGGACCGGCCAAGGCATGAGCTCGGCGGACCTGGCCGCCTATCTCCAGGATCATGCCCTCCACTCGACCGCAGAGGTGTGTTTCGTCATTGGAGGAGCTGCGGGCCTGGACGCTGGTATTCTGGACCGAGCGCACAAGTTGTGGTCACTTTCCCATGCCACACTTCCCCATCAGCTGGCCCGGCTCGTGCTTGCCGAGCAGTTGTATCGGGCCGGCACCATCATCAGAAATGAACCCTACCACAAAGGACCGACGTCGAGGCGCCAACAAGCACCCCCGTCGTCGAAGAGCCATCGTGCATAGGATCTGGATCTGGAGGATCGGCTGAACTTCGAACTTCTGATAGGGCGACCCTCGGGCTCGCCCCTGTATGAGGAATATCTGCGCGGGAGCGATGCCGTGGCCTCCTTCTACTCGGGCGCCTGGCAGGACCCGAAGGCCTATCGGGATCTCTTGGAGGGCGTCGATGCACGCTTCGATTCCCATGCTCGACGGCGGGCACTCGGGGCACTGCGAGTTCCGGAAAGCGTCGACCAGGAGCGGCTCGACCGATGGGTCGAGGAACACGGCGTCATCGTCACGACCGGCCAGCAGCCCGGCCTCCTGGGAGGCCCACTCTACTCGCTCTACAAGGGCATTTCGGCGGTTCGCCTGGCGGAGCAGCTCGAGCGGTCCCTGGCCCGGCCGGTGCTCCCCGTGTTCTGGGTGGCCTCGGAGGATCATGACTGGGATGAGGCAGACCACACGTACGTCATCGACACTGCGAACGAACTGGTCCGTCTTCAGGTGCGAGATCCCGGACACGTCAGGCAGGCTCTGCACCGTATCCCACTCGGTGATGAGATGGCCGATGTGTTGGAGCAGGCCATACAGAATCTTCCCGCGACGGATTTCAGCGCTCACTACGTCGACCTGCTTCGCGAGGCCTACAAGCCGGGGGCGACCCTTGCGGATGGCTTCGCAGAAGTGCTTTTCAGCCTTTTGGCACCGCTCGGCATGTGTTTCGCCGACGCGGCGTCGCCGGCCGTCAAGGAGCTCTCGGGACCGCTCCTCCTGGAGGAGCTGGATCGAGCCGAGGCGCATGAAGCGCTGCTTCGGGAGGATGCGGAGAAGCTCGAAGGCGCCGGCTATACACCACAGGTGACCATCTTGGACGGGGCGGTCAATCTCTTCTTGGAGGGTTCCGAGGGACGGGAGCGGATCTACCGGAACGGGAGGGACTTCGAGCTTCGCCGTTCTCGAGAGTCCGTGGCGGCGGAGGCGATACGCGAGCGCGCCGAGGCCGATCCGCTCACGCTGAGTCCGAACGTACTTCTCCGTCCCGTGGTCGAGAGCACGATCTTTCCCGTGGTCAGCTACGTGGCCGGTCCCGGTGAAGCGGCGTATTACGCCCAGATCAAGCGACTCTTCGAAGCTCATGGACTCACGATGCCGGTGATCTACCCCCGGCATGCCGTGACGGTGATCGAGGCCAAAGTCCGAAAGAGGCTCGACAAATTCGGCCTGGACCTGGAGCGCCTTCAACGTCCCCTGCACGAAATCATGTCCGATATCGCCCGCGATGAAGTGCCAGAGGGTGTACTTCAGGCTCTGGAGGACCTCAAGAGCTCCGTGGAACGGGGCTCCGCCGATCTCCTCAAAGCCGCGACGGGCATCGACCCCACGCTGGAGGGTCCGGTCACGAACGCCCGAAACAATGCGCTGTCCGCTTTTCAAGCCGCGGAACGAAAGATCATACAGAGCGTAAAGCGGGAGAACGAAGTCGCGTCGAGCCAACTCGAGGTGGCGCAACGCCACCTTTTTCCGGACGGGCAGCCCCAAGAGCGAATGCTGGCGCCCTTGTACTACCTGGTTCGCTACGGGAGTGACTTCGTGGCATCCCTCGCCGAGGGTTTTACGGTGGATTTGGCTGAAGAGACGGAGTAGCTTTCATCATCATGATCCCGATGATTTTCCTCCTCGTTCTCCTGATCCCGATCTTGGCGATCGTCCTGGATTCTCCGATGGGGCGGGCCCTCGCCGGACGCATGGAGCGCCGCGGGCTTTCCTCCGGAGGTGAAGACGCGACCTCCGAGCGGCTTTCCTACCTGGAGGGGGAGGTGGAGCGGCTGACCACGGAAATGCGGAAGCTCGAGGAAGAGAGCCAGTTCTTGAATCAGCTCCTCACCGATCGGCCCGATTCACGGGTGCTACCGCCTGGTGACGAGAACGGTTAGCCCCCCTTCTCGAGCCGCCCGACGCTCCCGCGCCGCCTTTACGGTGGGCGCGGGCATTTTTTTCAGCCGTGTCAGCGGGTTCATCCGAAGCGTGCTGCTGGCCTCGTTCTTCGGAGCGTCAGGCCTGATGGACGTGTGGGTAGCGGCTACCAAGATCCCCAACGTCATCCAGAACCTTCTGGGCGAAGGGACGCTCAGCGCCTCGGTGATTCCGGTATACGCGGAGTTCCTGGAAGAAGGGCGGGAGGAGGAGGCGGGGCGGTTCGCCGGGGCGGTGCTCGGCATCCTCATGACGGTGGCGGGGGGAGCCGCGCTTCTGGGGATGCTTTTGGCACCTGTCTTCGTCCCGATGGCGTTCTTCCGGTGGGATCCGGACAAGCTGGCGCTCACCACGATCATCGTTCAGATCCTGTTTCCGATGACCGCCGTGCTCGTGGTGTCGGCATGGGCGCTCGCGATCCTCAACAGCCACCGCCGCTTCCTGGTGTCTTATATGGCTCCGGTCGCGTGGAACGGTGCGATCATCGCAACCCTGGTGGCGATGGCGTTCGGCTTCGGCTGGTCCGGGCGTCAGCTCCTCCTCGCGGCTGCCTGGGGGGCTTTGGGAGGCGGGATTCTTCAGTTCGCGGTGCAGCTTCCGTACGTGGTGCCGCTCCTCGAGCACTTCCGTCTTTCCCTGGACCGGACCGTGAGCGGGGTGGGGGAGGCCATCCGAAATTTCGTGCCGGTGGTCATGGCCCGCGGCGTCGTCAACATCGGCAGTTTGCTCGACGTCGTCGTCGCCGGGCTGCTCGCAGAGGGAGCGCTGGCCGCTCTCGGATATGCTCAGATGCTGTACCTGCTCCCCATTTCCCTTTTCGGGATGGCCATCGCCGCCTCCGAGCTGCCGGAGCTCTCCCGGCAGCGCAAGGCCCCCGCCAGCGAGGTCGCACTACAGGTCTCGGCGGCCCTCGAGCGGATCCATTTTCTCCTCGTCCCCTCCGTCGCCGCCTTCCTTCTGCTGGGCGATGTGTTCATCGGGGGCCTGTATCAACGCGGAGAATTTCGTTCGACGGACACGCCGGTGGTTTACGCCGTCCTCGCAGCGTATGCACTGGGTCTTCTCGCTTCCGCGGGTTCACGGGTACTGTCCTCCGCATTCTATGCGCTGCGAGACACCCGCACGCCGGCTCGGATGGCCTATCTCCGAGTGCTGGTGTCCCTGGCCGTCGGCATATCCTTGATGTTTCCGCTCGACCGGTTCACCTCCGCCGAGCTCCACTACGGGGCAACGGGTCTCGCGCTGGGCGCGTCGGTGGCCGCGTGGCTCGAGTACGCCCTGCTCCGGAGGCGTCTGGCAAGTGTCCTCGGACCGCATGGTGCCGCCCCCTCCGTTCGCGGTCGCATCCTGGCAGCGACGGCCCTCGCCGTTCTCGCCGGGGTCGGCTCCAAGTGGATCCTCGGATCGACCGTGCCGCTTCACGACGGCATGATTGCGGGACTTCTCGGTGACACGGCGCCCTGGCTCGTACAACCCGCGCTGGCCGCGAGCACAGCCTTCGTCTTTGGTGTTGCTTACCTTACCGTGACCGCCCGTCTCGGTGTCGGCCCGCCGCTCCGGCAGCTCATGGGGCGGGAACCCAAACACTTCTGAGTATCCGGTAGTGGCACGACTCGTACTTCAGGATCAGCTCAAGACCCTCCCCACCCGTCCGGGCGTGTACCTGTTCAAGGACGCCGGCGGCGAGGTTGTCTATGTCGGGAAGGCCGGCTCGTTACGCCCCCGAGTACGGAGCTACTTCAGCGCCTCCAACCAGTCTGCGAAGACGCGCGAAATGTTGCGGCACGTCGTGTCCCTGGAAACGATCGTCGTGGGATCGGAGGCGGAGGCCTTGATTCTCGAGGCCAACCTGATCAAGGAATATCAGCCGCGCTTCAACATTCAGCTCCGCGATGACAAGCGTTACCCCTACATCAAGGTCACCATCAAGGAGCCGTTTCCGAGGGTCTTCGTGACTCGAAAGCTTCACGACGACGGGTCCAGATATTTCGGGCCCTACACGTCGGTGGGGGTGATGCGCCAGGCTCTCGAGGTGATCAAACGGCTCTATACCGTTCGCTCCTGCAGTTACGATCTTCCGCGGGAGGCGCCGGACCGTCCCTGCCTGGATTACCACATCGGGCGATGCCTCGCCCCGTGCGTGGGTCTGCAGGATCAGTCCTCGTACGGCGACATGATCGCGGAGATTCTCAAGATTCTGGATGGTGACACCGAGGGTGTTCGCAATCGGGTCGAGGGCCTCATGCAGGAGGCCTCCGGCGATCTCGAATTCGAGCGTGCCGGCCGTCTCCGCGACGTCTTGTCCGGGCTCGATGCCTTGGCACGTCAGCAGCGCGTGGAGCGGCTCAGGGGAGGGGATTACGACGTCGTAGGCCTGGCCCGCGACGGTGACCTGGCCGCTACCGTCGTCCTCAGAATCAGATCGGGCGTGCTCCTGGGGCGCGACACGCAGAGATTTTCCGACGTCGGCGAGGAGAGTGACGCCTCTTTGATCACCACCTTTGCGTCCCGGTATTACTTGAGCAGCGGGAGGGGAGGGACGGGGGGGACGCGCCGAGGGTCGCGTCTCCCCAGAGAGATACTCATCCCCGCGGAGTTCGACGACAGAGAGCTCGTCGAGGACATCCTGTCCGACGAGGCGGGAAGAAGACTCCGCGTGTATGCCCCGAAGAAGGGGACGAAGGTACGCCTGTCGGAGCTCGCGGCCGACAACGCGCGCCACGCCCTCGAGGACCGTCTCACCGCGCTGGAGCAAGTCGAAGACCGGGCCGAGGCAGTGCTCTACGATCTGCGGGACCGGCTCGATCTGAAGATCGTTCCCCGTCTCATCGTGTGTGTCGATATCAGCCATCATCAGGGCACGGAGACCGTAGGGAGCGCCATCGTATTCGAGAATGGCGCCCCCAAGAAGAGCGAGTACCGGCACATGCGCGTCAAAGGAGAATGGGGAAACGACGACTACCGTTCCATGGCGGAGGTGGTCTCCAGATATTTTCGGCGGCGGGTGGATGAGGAGCGGCCCATCCCCGATCTTCTCGTCGTGGACGGCGGAAAGGGTCAACTCGGCGCCGCCCGTGGTGCACTCGAGGAGCTCGGCGTGACGGATGTCGCCCTCGCCGCGTTGGCCAAACGTGAAGAGGTCATCTTTCGCCCCGGGCGAACCGATGCGATCCGTCTCGGGCGAAAAAATCCCGCCCTCCACCTCCTCCAGCGACTTCGGGACGAAGCGCATCGTTTTGCCGTGTCCTACAACCGCAAATTGCGAAAAAAGCGAACCCTGCGGAGTGATCTTTCCGAGATCCCCGGAATTGGTCCCGAACGGCAGAAAATTCTGCTCTCGCGCTTCGGATCCGTGCGTGGCGTCCGGGCCGCTACCGCCCAGGAGATCGCACGACTTCCGGGGATCAGCGAGAGGCTCGCCGTACGGGTTCTGACCTACCTGGGCAGCTGAGGACCAAGGCAGAGCAAGGAAAGTCCGAATCCATGTGAACTCTGGCAGGCGTTTTGCGGTATGTTGTAAAGAATCACGGCCCTTAGCGGCCGCTTCATGGCGGATCGAGCTTCCTCAAGTCCGGCATACACACGTTTCAGGAGAGAGTCAGATGTACTTCGGGACCAGATTGTTCGTCTTCGCGCTCGGCGCCGCATTAGTGCCTCAACTCGCCGCCGCACAGCAGGAGCCGCGCACGAGTAGGTATACTGCCATGTCTGCCTTGCGGATCCAGGAGGCGCAAACGGCCGAGGACGACTCGCTCCGAGCGGAAGCCTACCGCGAGGCGCTCGAGGTCATCTACGATGGGCTCACAAACGAGGACGACAATCCCGAGGCCTATCTCCATCTAGGGATCGTGCAGATCGGGCTCGAAAACTATCTGGCGGCGGACAGTGCGATGGATCGGGCCGAGGCCTTGTACCCCGACTACGTGGACATAGAACGCGGGACCGGGGCGTACCGATTCCAAGGATGGTTGCAGGCCTATAACTATGCGGTAGGCAGGCTGGATGAGCAGGATACTCGGGCAGCCCTAGAGTTCTTTCACTTGGCGAACATGCTGTACGACAAGCGGCCCGAAGCCTACTTGAACATTGGGTCCCAGACCGTCGGTCTGGGTGAGCTCGACGAGAGCATCGAGGCTTGGCGAGGTGCGATCGCCGTAATCGAGTCTCCTGACGCCGACCCCGGAGACGATGCGACCCGCCAGGCGTGGGACACGGAGTTCTGGCCCATGGCTCATGCCAACCTCGGCCAGGTCCTCGTAATGGCTGAACGTGCCGAAGAAGCCATCATCGTCTACCAGACGATGCTCGAACGCGATCCGGACAATCTTCAAGTGCAGAGTTCTCTGGCCCTAGCGCTCTCTTCCTCAGGACAGGGGGACGACGCGCTTTCGATCTTCGACGACATTCTCGGGGCTGAAGACGCGGCCCCGCTCGATTATTACAACGCGGGCGTGTCACTGTACCAGGCAGAGCGGTTTGAGCAGGCCGTCGAAGGGTTCGAGAAGGCACTCGAACGAGCTCCCATGTACAGGGATGCCTTCCAAAATTTGGCCCAAAGCCTCAACGCGATGGAGGACTACGAGGCCCAAGTCCCCTACTCGGAGAGGCTCCTCGAGTTGGATCCCTACAATGAATTCGGCTACCGGATGCATATCCGGGCGCTGGTTGGGGTTGGGCGCCAAGACGATGGTGTCGCCGCACTCGATATCATGCAGGAGTTGCCTTTCGTGACCGACAATCTCCAGCTCCAGCCGATGAACGCCGGCGCCAGCGTTTCAGGCACGATCATAAACAAGACGTTGGAGCCCGGGACGACCGTCACGCTGCGCTTCACCTTTTACGACAACAGCGGGAATCCTCTCGGCACTGAGGATACCGAGGTTACGATTTCGGACCCCGAGGTAGCGCATACCTTTCAGCTTACGTTCGATGCGGACATGCAGGTGTTGGGATACAGCTACGAGCTCGTGAGCTAGCTGTCGAAGATCTCTTACGGCCACCGCTGATTTTTTTTCGGCCGTCGCGGGCGGCCGTCGCGGGCGTAGCTCAGTTGGTAGAGCATCAGCTTCCCAAGCTGAGGGTCGCCGGTTCGAGTCCGGTCGCCCGCTTAGGCGGAAATGGAAGCCCGGTAAGGACTTAGAGCCTTGCCGGCTTCTCTCATGCCACCCCGATTCTGTCGCCAGTGTCACTCACAGTGACAAACCAGGGGCGAAAAAAAGAGGGGGTGTGGTTAGCTGGCAACCTCCTCCAAGCGTAACAGGCGGTTTCCGAGAGCCTCACGGTGGTCCTCGATCCTGAACTCCACGACCTCGGGCAGTGTCAACTTCTCTTCGTTCCACGCCCGTGTCCGCTGGTCGATCGTGTGACCGTAGACGTTTTCGATCATGCTCGTCGAGCGGTGGCCCATCTCACCCCGCACGGTCCACAGCGACACCGGAGCGCCGTGCTCGGCCGTGTAGAGCCGTGCTGTGGCGTACGAGTGTCTGAAGGCGGTGGCGCGTAGGGATCCGCGCTCGAAGCCCGCCCTAGTGCCGATCTGGTCGAGCGATTTCCGGACGTTGTCGATCATGTGTTCGTTGTTGCCGCCGCGG
The DNA here is from genome assembly GCA_965248195.1 of Longimicrobiales bacterium. GTDB lineage: Bacteria > Gemmatimonadota > Gemmatimonadetes > Longimicrobiales > Gaopeijiaceae > UBA822. The sequence goes on from CBDFIQ010000002.1 coordinate 1,758,472, forward strand.
GTAGCAGGGAAAAGGAGGTCATGGAGCCCGCCGTCCTGCTCCCGCTGGATGAGGTACGCTCTGAGGATCTCCTCCAGTTGCGGGAAGAGCGGGAGCGTCCGCTCCGAGCCGGCGGTTTTCAGCCGACGCCACTTGTTCGGTCCGCAGCGGCTTCGGCACCTGGAGTTCCCCATGATGCAAAGCTCGGCGACCAGGAACGTCTTCTCTCAACCTTCTCCAAGAACTTCGTGAATCTCAGGTACCCATATGAGAGGTATAGGAAGGAATCACCCGCGGACTTACGTGCTCGGGGTGAGAAATGGATAGCGGACGGTGCGCCGACCGAGGAGGCTGATTTCGTATACTACCCGACCGAGTTGGGCGGTCTTATACATGCGCTGCAGCAAGAGGTTGAGATGTGGCTCGAGGATCGTTGTTGAAGCGACGGCGCATTGAGACAGGCAGCTCGTAGGATAGTCGCGTAGATGAGTAGCTCGTAGTGCCTCTCTAAGCCACGAAATCCTCCACCCGCCCCTCTGTATACCGAATAGAACCCGAAGACGCTTAGGAGGCCATTCTGGGCGTCTGACGGGCTTCTGCTTGCGCCTGCTGCCCCACTCTCGGATGTTGAACGCGGTCTGATCCCGGAGTGTGCGCATGTCATATCCACTCAAGCCGTGCCCACCAATTAGGCGGCTCCGTGCTCGGCATGTCCTGACGCTGCTCCTCCTAGGCTTGGCTGCCTGCGGTGAGGCCAAGACGCCTACCGAAACTCCCGACGTTCCTGTTGCCACAACCCTTGCACTCTCGGCTACGTCGCTGAGCTTCTCGTCCCTCGACGATACCCAGCAGCTATCTGCTACGGTCAGGGACCAGAACGGCGCGATCATGAATGGAGCGTCGGTCACATGGGTGTCGTCGGCGTCAAACGTCGCGAGCGTCTCTCCCACGGGCTTCGTCACAGCCGTGGCCGACGGATCAGCAACGATCACGGCGACCACGGCTGGCGTGAGCGGGATGTCCTTCATCACGGTTCAACAGCGGGTCGCGACGGTCGTGGTGACGCCGAGTACTGCGACGATCGTTCCGGGCGGAACCCTTCGATTCTCACCCGTAGCTCGTGATGCACGCGGCAATGCCGTTCCTGGCAAGAGCTTCGAGTGGTCGTCGTCCAACGAAGGCGTAGCGCTCGTGGATTCCGAAGGGCTGGTCACGGCCATCAATCTCGGCTCGGTGATGATCAGCGCCGCTGCGGATGCTGCGACCGGGAACGCCGACGTAGACGTTGCTGAGGTCTGGCTGCTCTCAGTTGACCAGTGCCAGATCGCGGGCTCCAGGCAAGAGGCGTTCGCAACGAACGACGTGTATCTGCGACCGGTAGGGGAGCTCCGGGCCATCCTCATATTCGTGGACTTCGACGACGCACCGGCGTCAGAGTCCATCGATGAACTCTACGACCAGCTTGTCCCCGATGCCGTTGCCTGGTACGAGGAAGTTTCCGGGGGAGTCGCGACCTTCAGAGCGCAGGCTACCGAGCGGTGGTACCGGATGCCCAAGCGGTCGCCGGACTACGGAGCGGCGGACGGATGGACAGGAGAGGAGAACCACGCTTACATCACTGATGCTGTCCTGGCTGCGGACCCGGACGTGGACTACGCTTCTATTGATCTCGTGTACGTCGTCTCGTCAGCAAATGCCGCCATCTTCACGGTCGGGCTCATCCTGTTTCCCGGATGGGAGATCCCCGTAGACGGTACTGTGGTTCGGCACGGGGCTACGCTCGGCACCGATTTTCGAGATGCCCCCCCGAACACGTCAAGAGGCGGCTGGATAATCCACGAGACCGGGCACACGTTTGGCTTGCCTGATCTCTGGGACGCTTCGGCGCCTACCTGGGACGAGGGCCAGGCTCCTATAGGGATTTGGGATATCATGGGATGGGGGTTTTTAACCCCCCATTTCCTCACTTGGCACAAGTGGAAGATCGGGTGGTTGAGCGATGCGGCCGTCGACTGCCTGGACGGTGGGCAACTGGAGAAGACACTCGCGGCCACGACGGCATCCGACGGCACGAAGGCCATCATAATTCCAACCAGCCCGTCTACAGCGTATGTGATCGAGGCCCGCAAGCGTGTAGGATTCGACAGCCGCCTGTGCGAGGGCGGAGTCCTCGTCTATACGGTAGACGGAAATGTTCGGAGCGGTGAAGCCCTCCTCCGGCTCCGCGCCGCGCAGGAGGACACCGATCCTTCTAAGGCTCATGGGTACAACTGCGGACCGCGATACAACGCGGCCTTCAACACCGCTGAGGGCGAGGTGTCGACCTTTGAGGACCCACAGGTGGGACTAAGAGTGCAGGTCATGGAAGCCGTTGCCGACGGTTTTCGGGTCAGGGTCAGCCTTTCGCCGCGCTGAGCTAAGATGTGGCCCGTCCCCACGAACGTGAGTTGCGCGGACGTGGCTCTGCTGTAAGCCAAGGGAGTGGATGTGAGGTCCGACTGTCCGTGAAGCCCCGCCAGATCCCCTGGCTTCGCGTCTTCGTGGAAGGCGTGGTGATCGTCGGCTAGATCCTTCGAGGGCCGGATGGCGCAAAAGGTGTGTGCCGTCTAAGATAAAGTTTGACCGATGGGGCCTTCTGGTCCCGCCGCCGCAGTAAGAAGGGCACACGCACCAAGGGAGCTTACAGGATGAGACCCCTCCGGTTGGCCTACGCAAGTGTCGCAATCCTTGCGTTCGTCCCGACCAGTCTAGCTGGGCAGATCCCAGGCAATATCGATTGGCCTGCCCTTCCAGGCGGGGCAGGCGTAGCCATCGCAGCTGATGTCACAAAGGGCATCAGCCAGGATACTAACAAGGCCGTGTACGCGGGTGCCCGAGTTGTGATGGGGCTGCCGAAGTCAGCGGTTTGGTTCGGAGGCGGTTACGCGGGTATGGCAGCGGCCGGGGACAATCTCGTCACAGGTGGAGTCGGATTCGCCTATGCGCTCTCTAACTTCGGGCAAAACACGCTTTCAGTCGATGCCGGTTTCGGCCTTACGAAGCGGAGCGGGACATGGATCTGGGGCGCTCCCGCGGGGCTCACGTTGTGGATCAATACTACGCCGCAGTCTTTGGCAAGGCCCTTTATACGGGCTCACGCGATACTCGCAGACGCTGGATCTGAAACGGATGTTGGTTTCTCAGCGTTGGGCGGGGCCGAGTTTGGCTCGGCTAGCGGGCTCGGGGTCCAGCTCGCCCTTCAATGGGAAAATTTGGACGGCGACAACACCATCGTTGTGGGCGGTGGCCTGAGCTACGGATTTTAGGTGATCGCCGAGCCGCCCCTCAGTCCATAGACAGCCGGCCACCCCCATCGTTCGGAGGTGGCCGTTTTTCTCGTGGAGGAGGAGCGAAGGAGTCTCGCAAATGTACCGAGCCCCGCTTAGGATATATGCAACGTTTCAAAGACTCCTTCTAAGGAGTTCCGCATGATGGTGAGCCGCGACGGCGCGTTTGGCATATTGATAGGGGCAGTAGTTGGAGCGCTATTCCTCGTTCCAGCCCACGGCTCGGCGCAGGACTCTCTCTCGGTGTCATGCTCGGCTGTCGATCCCGCAGACCCGTTCGCGGATCCTAATTTCACGTTCGACTTTCTGAGGTCTTGCGCTGAGCAAGTACCGCTCGAGCAGATCATCGAGTCGATCCTCTTGCGTGTTTTTGATCCGGATGGGTCCGGCAACGAGTTGCCCTGTGTTGCTCACGATGGCGATCACCGAATACGTTGCGTGAGCATCGATTCCTGCGACAAACATGGCTGGCCTCCTTGGGTTGGGTGCCGCAGGCCTTTGAGCAAAGATCAGCGTAACACCCCGCTCGAGTGAGGTCAGCCTTCGCCTTATAAGATCAGAATCGGGGACCCTCATGCCCGGACGTGAGTATTCAGATAGTCCTCAACTCGGATCTAGGGAGGCGACCATGAGGCTCTCTCGCACGGACTTAGTCCCGATGCTGGCCATCATAGGCGGTGGGGCCTTCGGCGTGCTTACCTTCGGCTCCTTCTTACTCCTGTGGTCCCCCTTCAACGATGTCACTGCTCCCGATCCGGTCGTCGCGCCCCTTGCGACCGCCAACTCGGCCATCGGCCGGTTGGAACAGGCACAGCGACGTTTGGTCTCCACCGATGTCGAGATGGCCTGGGCGAGAGCGGCCGACCTGGCCCGCGAACAGCGTGAGATGGAGGCGGACATGGAGCGCCTCGGCGAGGCGAAGGATGGGCCGGGCTCTGAGGCCGTAAGACGCGTATTCGACCGCAAGCAAGCGATGCTAGATGAAATCGCCGATCTGGAGCGGGAGATCGATCGGCTAGCGACTGACTACCGGGCCGACCAGCCGGACGTAGCGGATCGGTTGCGTGAGGCTACCACCACGATACGGGACGACAAGCTCAAGGAACGTATCCGTTATTCCCGAGGGCTCATTGGCGTCCAGGATCGTGAGTACACGAGAGAGTTTGAGGCCGAAACCACCCGAATCCTCGAAGAGCTCCAGCAGGAGCTCCAGAGGGCGAGTGATGCTGCGGAGCTCGCGGCTCCAGCTCAGACGGCGCCGCAAGAAATTCGGCCAGAGGACGCGGCTGCAATCCTGGCGGGTCCGGTGTTCACGCCGATGATGGTCCGGCCGGAGGTCACGAACCGGGATGAGGTCCAGGCAGCCCTGATGAGGGAGTATCCTGCCGCACTTCGGGATTCCGGGATCGGTGGGAGGGCGGTGGTTTGGTTTTATGTCTCCGAAACCGGCCGGAATCTTGACAACAGAATTTCTAGAAGCTCGGGTCAGGAGCAGTTCGACCAGGCGGCCCTCCGGGTCGCGGCCGTTTTCCAGTTCACCCCGGCTATGAACCCCCGCCAGGTCCGAAACTCAGTGCCCCTATCGCAACCCGTGATCCGTGTCCGAGAAGTGCCGGTCGCGGTCTGGATCCAAATCCCAATAACGTTTGCCGTACCGGAAGCGTGATCCGGTGACCGAGAGGGTCTCATTGGCTTCATGATGATCTCGACCGCGCCAAGAGCCGAGGCCTTCACGAGGAGCTCGTCTTTCGCAATCCCACCCCGGCAACTGTTCGAGATCCGACGAATCGCAGGCTACGGTGCGACGCCCCAGCTAACGTACGGTCTTCACGACCCTAGATGGAACGGACTGTCGCACCTTATTCTGTCTCCGAACTTGTCGATTCGTCGACATACAAGATGGCCCTCAACCGCACAATGCTAACGATGGCCGAATCGTTATTCCGCTATATCGTACCACCGTCCTCCCTTCTGCTCCTCATGATCGGAGGGATGATGCTTTGGGACATCCTATCCGCGTATGGCATGAGCAGGGGGCCGGACGGGTTCAGTCGCCGCAATTGGTTCTTCGGATGGCTACTGAACCGAGGGCGCTTAGGTCAGGACCCCCCAGCAACCTCGAAGCCGCTCATGTGGTGGCGTTTGCTCCACGCCTGGGGCCTTGGGGGAGGGATGTTTGTGGGGTGGCTGTTCGTGGTGTATGGCTAGGCCAACGCACGCTACGCTTGCGGTCACCACATTAGCCGCGCAGCAGAAACGCTCCCCTTCTGGACAACCTCTGGGTAGCCACGCCCACGCTGCCGTTCACTTTTTCCACGGAAAGTGGAAGTTCAGGTATGTGAGGTAGTGTCCCTAGATTTGTGTAAAAGCGGATAAGCTGGACAGGAGGGAAAGAAAAACGGAAGCTCCTCTGTTGTTGTTCACTGTCACATGAACCCGGGAGTCCGGGTCTGCAGAGCAGGCTCGGAACCGGAGAGGAGCTTCCGATGCAAGAGATTGTGGAGATCGGTCGGGCCACGCAAGACGAGCTACGCGATGATTTGCGCGAGCTGTTTCAAGGCGCGATCCGGCTGACGCTCGAGATGGTGCTGGAAGAGGAGCTGAAGGCCATGGTAGGTGCACGCCGCTTCGAGCGGGTGGGAAGCCGGAAGGACCATAGGAACGGCACATACCTGAGGCGGCTGCTGACGAGCCTGGGGCAGATCGAGGTCGCCATGCCCCGGAGCCGGGACAACGGTTCGCCGGCCGACGTGATCGGCCGCTACCAGCGCAGGAGCCCCGAGCTCGACGAGATGATGGTCGAGGCGTATGTGAGCGGCGTGTCACAGCGCAAGATGGGCGACGTCACCGAGGCGCTGATGGGCGAGCGTGTTGGGCGCTCGACGGTGAGTCGTGTGGCAAAACGGCTCGACGAGGCCGTGGAAGGGCTGCGCCGTGCGCCGATCGAGGGGCCTCACCCCTATCTGTACCTGGACGCCACGTTCTTGGACGCCCGCTGGGCCCGCAAAGTCGAGAACGTGAGTGCGCTCGTGGCGTATGCAGTGGGCCCTGAGGGTCACCGACGGCTCCTGGCCGTCACGCTGGGCGCTGAGGAGTCGCAGCAGAGCTGGTCGGAGCTCCTCGAGCAACTCCAGGACCGCGGCCTCGGCGGTGTCGAGCTCGTGATCGCCGATGAGCACGCAGGCCTGGCAGCTGCGGTCCGCCGCTTCCTGCCCGAGGCACGCCGTCAGAGGTGTACGGTCCATCTGCAGCGTAATGTGGGGGCGAGGGTCCCCCACCGCCTACGCAAGCGCGTGGCGCGTGAGGTCTCGGTGATCTTCCAGACATCCGGACTCGCCGAGGCGAAGAAGCTCCTGGGCGAGTTCGGCGCACGCTGGAAGAAGGAGCTGCCCGAGGCCGTGGAGGTCCTGGAGCGGGGCTTCGGGGCAGCGACGCAGTTCTACGCGTTCCCCGAGGCGCACTGGCCCCGGCTGCGTACCACCAACAGCCTCGAGCGGCTGCACGGCGAGATCAAACGCAGGATCAAGGCCGCCGGCGCCTTCCCGGACCGGGCCAGCGCCCTCAGGCTCATCACGGCCGTCGCACTCAGGACCACACACGTCTGGGGCGACCGGCGTTACCTCGACCTCTCACTCCTCCAGAAACAGGAGGTCGCCCAAGCAGCCTAGCCGAAGGCGAGGAGCTTCCTCCGCTTTTACACACAAATCGGGACTTGACCGGTATGTGATCGACTGCGAGTCCCCAAAATCCTTCCACCCGTGGACCATGCCCGGTGGGATGAACACCAGGTCCCCCGCTCTGACAATCCGTTCCACTCCACCGCGGATCGAGCTGCCCTGCTGATCACCCGGTCGTGACGCTGGTTGGGGATCCACAAGTGACCCACCCGTCACCAGCGTCGCCGACCCCTCCTGAATGAGGTAGAGGTCGCTCAGGAACCCATGGATTGTGGCCGTTGGGGCGGTTCGGTGCAGCATCGTGACGCTGAAGACGTCTCCGCCCTCTAGAATCCTCCCGCTGGAGAGCTGCCCGAGTCGCAATGCATTGAGCGCGGATTCCAGATCCGAGGCCTCCAAGACCACGGCTTCATCGTCCGTCGCTTCTTCTGGAAAGGTTGCCTGACTGAACCCAATGCCAGGGTACAGAGTCATCAAGACACCCGCGCACAAACTGGTCTTGAGAGCGCGCATCCTTCTCCTCCTTAGTCGGACGATCTGCCGGACGGCTTCATCAGGGGATTGTCGGACGCGCGGAAAATCGCCCCCAACCGGATCCGAGAGATGAAGATGCGCCGCGCTGATATGCGGAGCAAGGAAAAACCCGGTGTTAAGTAGTAGATAATCGGCTAACGAACGTCCGGTTTCCGTGGAACAACTGAACGACAGGGAGGTGACGGACCGATGCGAACCATTCTGCTTGCGATCGTTCTGCTAGGGATTGGGGGGCCTGCGGGTTTGATCGCTGTGGTTGATGCGCAGGATCCCCAGCAGCTTCCCGCGACGTACACTTCCATCGCCGAGATCGAGGCCGCGTTGGATGAACAGGGAGAATCCGGCGGCGGCGGTGCTGGCGTACACATCTCAGAGCCTGACGATTTCGCACCGGAGGTTCTCGTGCGACGCAGGTTCGCGTCACAGCCGAACAATGCCAGCGTCCACGCAGACCGCGACGAAATCTATCAAGTCATTGACGGCAGCGGCACGTTCGTGTCGGGTGGCACCTTTGTGGATCTCGAGGATCGGCCCGCTGGCATCCGAGGGGGTGAGGCGCGCCAGATCGGGGTCGGTGATTTCGTGGTGATCCCGGCTGGAACCCTACACTGGTTCAGTCAGATCAACGGGTCCATAACGTACGTGAACATTCGGCTCGCACCGTAGGACTGAAGGACGAGCCGATAGCGCCCCTCTAAGCCACGAGGACGTTCCCGCCTACCGTGGATACCGAATAAACCCCGAAGACGCTCAGAACGTAATTCTGGGCGCCCGACAGGCCTCTGCTTGCGCCTACCGGCCCACTCTCGGATGTTGAGCGCGGTCTGATCCTCTGATACCGGACCGTGGTGGTGGAGTAGGGCAAGCGGCAACCCCCTACGTACTCGAGACCCGACGACCCAGGTCTTGACGAGAACTAGATTGAGCGGAGTCGTTCAATCGACTGATCCCACCACCGGCAAAAAATTGTCCTACCTAAGGTCTTACCGTCAGTAGCATCTTCGTCACGCCGTTTAGTAACGGCATACTCACCAAGCCGCTCCCCCCCAGGGTCCTGGACTAGGGGGTCGAGTATCATGGCACGCGTACTTATCGTCGAAGACGAACCGACCGATCGGGTCCTCTTGGCACAACTCCTCGACCGAACGGGTCACGAGGTCTATTTCGCCTCGGACGGCGAGGAAGCCTTCAAGACATACTTGAAAAACAACATCGAGATCATCATCACGGATCTTAACATGCCGCACGTTGATGGGCTGGAGTTCATCGAGTCGGTACGAGCGTTATTTCCAGAGGCGGTGATTATCGCCGTGTCCGGCAAAGGGCCGGATCAGCTCGATGCAGCACAGAGCGCGGGTGCGCGGCTGGCACTCAGCAAGCCCATTCACCCCCAAAAGCTGCTCAAGGCCATCGCAGAAGCAGCCCACGACAGCTTAGGACGTTGGAAGGACGATGTAGGAACCCTGGTCCCGAACAACGAGCCGTTGATCCTCATTGTCGAGGACAATCCCGACCAAGCTGCGCTGATCCAGGCGGCGTTCAAAACGAACCTGGCCCAAAGCAGGACTCATTTGGTGTTCCATGGCTGGGAGGCTCAAGCGTACCTTAATAGAGAGTCGCCGTATGACTGGAACCGGGATCCGGCTCCGTCGCTCGTCGTCCTCGACCTCGGGCTGCCGGACATCGACGGGTTTGAGATCCTCGAGTGGATGGCCGAGTCGAAATGGCTAGCGAAGATCCCTGTCATCGTGTTCACGGCTTCTGAAGATCCTGAGCACGAACACAGAGCCTACGGTTTGGGTGTACGTCGCTACATGCGCAAGCTCGATGATTACGGCGCGTTGGTGGACGCGGTCAAGCAGGAGCTGCGCCCGCGGAAAACTGAGAGGGAGCGACGGAAGATTAACGAGTAATGCTGGACGCCCACCCCCATCGTTCGGAGGTGGCCGTCTTCTCGTTCAGGGGGTACGGAGCGGGTAGTGTCCCTAGATTTGTGTAAAAGCGGATAAGCTGGACAGGAGGGAAAGAAAAACGGAAGCTCCTCTGTTGTTGTTCACTGTCACATGAACCCGGGAGTCCGGGTCTGCAGAGCAGGCTCGGAACCGGAGAGGAGCTTCCGATGCAAGAGATTGTGGAGATCGGTCGGGCCACGCAAGACGAGCTACGCGATGATTTGCGCGAGCTGTTTCAAGGCGCGATCCGGCTGACGCTCGAGATGGTGCTGGAAGAGGAGCTGAAGGCCATGGTAGGTGCACGCCGCTTCGAGCGGGTGGGAAGCCGGAAGGACCATAGGAACGGCACATACCTGAGGCGGCTGCTGACGAGCCTGGGGCAGATCGAGGTCGCCATGCCCCGGAGCCGGGACAACGGTTCGCCGGCCGACGTGATCGGCCGCTACCAGCGCAGGAGCCCCGAGCTCGACGAGATGATGGTCGAGGCGTATGTGAGCGGCGTGTCACAGCGCAAGATGGGCGACGTCACCGAGGCGCTGATGGGCGAGCGTGTTGGGCGCTCGACGGTGAGTCGTGTGGCAAAACGGCTCGACGAGGCCGTGGAAGGGCTGCGCCGTGCGCCGATCGAGGGGCCTCACCCCTATCTGTACCTGGACGCCACGTTCTTGGACGCCCGCTGGGCCCGCAAAGTCGAGAACGTGAGTGCGCTCGTGGCGTATGCAGTGGGCCCTGAGGGTCACCGACGGCTCCTGGCCGTCACGCTGGGCGCTGAGGAGTCGCAGCAGAGCTGGTCGGAGCTCCTCGAGCAACTCCAGGACCGCGGCCTCGGCGGTGTCGAGCTCGTGATCGCCGATGAGCACGCAGGCCTGGCAGCTGCGGTCCGCCGCTTCCTGCCCGAGGCACGCCGTCAGAGGTGTACGGTCCATCTGCAGCGTAATGTGGGGGCGAGGGTCCCCCACCGCCTACGCAAGCGCGTGGCGCGTGAGGTCTCGGTGATCTTCCAGACATCCGGACTCGCCGAGGCGAAGAAGCTCCTGGGCGAGTTCGGCGCACGCTGGAAGAAGGAGCTGCCCGAGGCCGTGGAGGTCCTGGAGCGGGGCTTCGGGGCAGCGACGCAGTTCTACGCGTTCCCCGAGGCGCACTGGCCCCGGCTGCGTACCACCAACAGCCTCGAGCGGCTGCACGGCGAGATCAAACGCAGGATCAAGGCCGCCGGCGCCTTCCCGGACCGGGCCAGCGCCCTCAGGCTCATCACGGCCGTCGCACTCAGGACCACACACGTCTGGGGCGACCGGCGTTACCTCGACCTCTCACTCCTCCAGAAACAGGAGGTCGCCCAAGCAGCCTAGCCGAAGGCGAGGAGCTTCCTCCGCTTTTACACACAAATCGGGACTTGACCTGCGGAGCGTGGCGGCTACGTAATCTGACGGCTATCGCTACGTCATCCGACGTATAAAGAACTCTCCCGGTCCGTGACAACTTGTCGTTGAGCACGTGGCGAGTGGTCAGCACCTCTGGACAGGAGGACCACTATGAGTATCTACCCAATGAGAGTTCGCCTATCCACAATGCTTGCCTTGCTGCTCCTGACATCTTGTGGAGAGAGTGAGCCGACCGCACTGACCGATGCTGAAGACGATTTACCTCTCCCGCCGGTATCGACGCTACCGCCATTCGGAGGCACGATCTTCATCGACCCGGACATCATCACGTCCTCGGACCCGACCACGTTCCAGAACCTGTCGTTCGCCGGGCAGGGTTCTCGAACGATGTTCGACCGACGGGTCAACGACTGGATCACGGTCGACGCCTACCTGTTCAACGCAAGCTTCGACGACGGGCTGGCTGCCGAGATTCAGGTGAATCCGGAGTTCGGTGGGTCCGACGCGGCACTGGCGGAGGCGGAGAAGTACGCCGAGGTGATCGGTCGATTGCCGACCGCGCTTCGCAACGATGTGGAGACCGTTTGGATCCACAAGGGCACTCAGCCGTTCGGCGGCGGGAACAACAACCTACTCATCCACATAGGCCAAGCCGACCTCTACACGGCGGACGGCATACTTGAGGAGACATTTGTGCACGAGGCAGCCCACACGTCCCTCGACGCGGCTCATGCCTCTGCACCTGCTTGGCTTGCCGCCCGGTCCGCCGATCCCACGTTTATCTCCACCTACGCACGGGATTTCCCGAACCGCGAGGATATCGCGGAGAGTTTCCTGCCCTATCTGGCCATCCGATACCGATCAGATCGGATCTCCCAGTCGCTTGCAAACACGATAATGCAGACGATGCCAAACCGGATTGCCTATTTCGACAATCAATCGTTCGACATGTATCCGATCGAATAACCCCTGGCTTCGCGTCTTCGTGGAAGTCCTACCTGGCCGGCGGCATCATGATGAGGGTCCCCTCTCCGGCTGCTCCGCTCCCATCCGTGCAAATCCCCTCGAAGCTCCGGTCCTCCTTCCGAAGAAGCGTGCAATCGACTCGGATACCCGGCTCCCACCAGAACGTCAGCTCGTCCCCGTCGAGCCCCGCGTCACTGAATGCCACGTCCCCCACCTGGGGGTTACTCATCGTAATTGAAAGGGCACCGTCGGTCTCACCGACCTGGTACGTGACGGGAAGGCTGGAGCCTCCGGGAAGGGATATCGAGCCCGTCCACGTGCCTCGCTCCAGCTCCTGAGCACTTACCGGTGTCGCGACCCACATCACGACCAGGGCAACCCTCTCTGCCAACGTACGTGAGACACGGAGCACGCAAAGAATTAGAGTAGGGCGAAGGCAGAGAAAACGAACATGTTGGGACTGCGAGAGAGAATGGAAGAGAATGGTAGTGCCCCTGGAATCGGGGAGGCCAAGCGAAGCGCGGCAGCTCCTGCGGACCCGGAGGTAGTAGATAGGCCGCTACGCCGGCGGTTCAGTCCATCGTACAAGCTGCGGATCGTCGAAGAAGCGGACCGGTGCACCGAGCCCGGCGAGGTGGGTCAGCTCCTGCGGCGCGAGGGCCTGTACTCGTCGCACCTGACGACGTGGCGCAAGGCGGCGCATAGCGGGTCGCTGAAGGCCCTGTCGAAGAAACGCGGCCGCAAGCCGGAGCGGAATCCGCTGGATGAGAAGGTACGCAAGCTGGAGCGGCAAAACGCACGGCTCGAGAATGAGCTCAGGAAGGCACACCTGATCATCGACGTGCAGGGAAAAGTTGCGGGGCTGCTGGGGATAAGCCTCGACGACGGGACGAACTCTTGAAGGCGGCCGATGAGCTGGCTAAGCACGTCGGTGTAAAACCGGCGTGCGCGGCTCTCGAGGTCTCCCGATCGACGTTCTACCGTCGTCGAGGCCCATCGACCGGGCAACGGCAGCCCCGCCCGACGCCCGCCCGGGCATTGAGCGAGACGGAACGAGGCGAGGTCTTCGACACGCTGTGTTCGGAGCGGTTCGTGGACCGCTCACCCGCCGAGGTGGTGGCCACGCTGCTCGACGAAGAGGTCTACCTGTGCAGCGAACGCACGATGTATCGTGTTCTGGCCTCCGAGGTGCCGGTTCAGGAACGCCGGGCGCAGCGCACCCATCCCGAGTACAAGAAGCCCGAGTTGATGGCCACGGCGCCGAACCAGGTGTGGTCCTGGGATATCACGCGGCTACTCGGGCCGAAGAAGTGGAGCTATTACTACCTCTACGTCATCATGGACATCTACAGCCGCTACGTCGTGGGCTGGATGGTGGCGGACCGGGAGAACTCGGCCCTGGCCGGCCGGTTGATCCAGCAGAGCTGCCTGAAGCATGGCGTCCAGCCCCGGGTCCTGACCCTGCACTCGGATCGGGGAGCTCCAATGACGAGCCAATGCACCGCTCAACTTCTCGCTGACCTCGGCGTGACTCGCTCGTTGAGCCGGCCTCAGGTGTCGGATGACAACCCGTTTTCCGAGGCTCAGTTCAAAACCTTGAAGTACCATCCCTCGTTTCCCGGGCGGTTCGGGGATCAGGGCCAGGCCAAGACGTTGTGTCGATCGTTCTTCCGCTGGTACAATGCCGAGCACCGCCATGGCGGTATCTCGATGCTAACCCCCGAGCAGGTCCACTTCGGGAACGCCGATCAGGTCATTGCCGGCAGGAAATCCGTGCTCCGCGAAGCATGGGCCGCTCATCCCGAACGCTTCGTCACAGGTGTGCCGAAGCCCAAACCGCTCCCGGAGGCCGTCTACATCAATCCTCCCATCCCTTCCCTCACCACACAGGATATTGCTCTCTAATTAATCCCGTAGAGTGTCCCATTGTCGTTGACAGGTTCCGCAACCATTCCGAGTCCTGCGGCCGTCCTCTCCATTCCATCGCTCCCGTACGGTGAAAGGTAACGTTCGCGTTGGCGGCCCCACGGAGCAAGCAGCCCTCATAGCCTACCGGCATCCCGCACCGCAGGCTGATGTAGCATCCACTCAGGAGAGGAGCAGCGCGAGACCCCATCAGGCCCATCCAGCCATCGCACCGCCCAATGATCACGACTAACATTGTTGCATGGGCATCATGCCATGGGATCTCGGTGGCAGCGGCTTCAACACCGGTCTGCCTAAGTCCACTCGCAATCCCCGCCTCACCATCCGCTGCGAGTATCCAGAAAGGTCAAGTCCCGATTTGTGTGTAAAAGCGGAGGAAGCTCCTCGCCTTCGGCTAGGCTGCTTGGGCGACCTCCTGTTTCTGGAGGAGTGAGAGGTCGAGGTAACGCCGGTCGCCCCAGACGTGTGTGGTCCTGAGTGCGACGGCCGTGATGAGCCTGAGGGCGCTGGCCCGGTCCGGGAAGGCGCCGGCGGCCTTGATCCTGCGTTTGATCTCGCCGTGCAGCCGCTCGAGGCTGTTGGTGGTACGCAGCCGGGGCCAGTGCGCCTCGGGGAACGCGTAGAACTGCGTCGCTGCCCCGAAGCCCCGCTCCAGGACCTCCACGGCCTCGGGCAGCTCCTTCTTCCAGCGTGCGCCGAACTCGCCCAGGAGCTTCTTCGCCTCGGCGAGTCCGGATGTCTGGAAGATCACCGAGACCTCACGCGCCACGCGCTTGCGTAGGCGGTGGGGGACCCTCGCCCCCACATTACGCTGCAGATGGACCGTACACCTCTGACGGCGTGCCTCGGGCAGGAAGCGGCGGACCGCAGCTGCCAGGCCTGCGTGCTCATCGGCGATCACGAGCTCGACACCGCCGAGGCCGCGGTCCTGGAGTTGCTCGAGGAGCTCCGACCAGCTCTGCTGCGACTCCTCAGCGCCCAGCGTGACGGCCAGGAGCCGTCGGTGACCCTCAGGGCCCACTGCATACGCCACGAGCGCACTCACGTTCTCGACTTTGCGGGCCCAGCGGGCGTCCAAGAACGTGGCGTCCAGGTACAGATAGGGGTGAGGCCCCTCGATCGGCGCACGGCGCAGCCCTTCCACGGCCTCGTCGAGCCGTTTTGCCACACGACTCACCGTCGAGCGCCCAACACGCTCGCCCATCAGCGCCTCGGTGACGTCGCCCATCTTGCGCTGTGACACGCCGCTCACATACGCCTCGACCATCATCTCGTCGAGCTCGGGGCTCCTGCGCTGGTAGCGGCCGATCACGTCGGCCGGCGAACCGTTGTCCCGGCTCCGGGGCATGGCGACCTCGATCTGCCCCAGGCTCGTCAGCAGCCGCCTCAGGTATGTGCCGTTCCTATGGTCCTTCCGGCTTCCCACCCGCTCGAAGCGGCGTGCACCTACCATGGCCTTCAGCTCCTCTTCCAGCACCATCTCGAGCGTCAGCCGGATCGCGCCTTGAAACAGCTCGCGCAAATCATCGCGTAGCTCGTCTTGCGTGGCCCGACCGATCTCCACAATCTCTTGCATCGGAAGCTCCTCTCCGGTTCCGAGCCTGCTCTGCAGACCCGGACTCCCGGGTTCATGTGACAGTGAACAACAACAGAGGAGCTTCCGTTTTTCTTTCCCTCCTGTCCAGCTTATCCGCTTTTACACAAATCTAGGGACACTACCAGACGCGGCGGCCATCGCTGAACCAACCAGTGTCAGAACCAGTGACAAACCCCACGGTTGCTGACGGTTGCTCACGGTTGACGCGGGCTCCAGGCGCCACCTCACCTCGATAACTGTAAGTTACCTAACCACAACGCTATAGAGACGAGAGCAGGGAAGGGGGCTGTTGCTCACGGTTGACCCCGAGATGCTTCCCAAGCTGAGGGTCGCCGGTTCGGATCCGGTCGCCCACTTGGGTGAAAGAAAAAGCCCGGTAAGGACTTAGAGCCTTGCCGGGCTTCTTCGGGTAGAGGCTTCTTCAGGTAGAATCAGTTCCTGCCACCCTCGCCACCATCTCATCATCATCGTCATCGCCGACGTTTTCGTCATCCCCGACATCTTCATCATCCCCGACATTTTCGTCGTCCCCGACATCTTCGTCATCCCCGTCATCTTCTTCATCCCCGCCATCTTCGTCCTCTTCGTCATCCGTGACGTCTTCGTCATCTCCGACATCCCCAACTTCCCCAACATCCTCGACATCCCCGACATCCTCATCCTCTTCGTCATCCCCGCTCTCTTCGTCAGCCTCGTAATCTCCGTCGTCCTCGGCGAATAGCGGCATAGCCGTCCCCGTCGGCTCCTCCCCCGACGAGTCCACGGTGGTCACCGTCAACTCCAGGTCGAGAGCACCCGCCCGTTCCAGTAATGCCGTGATCTTCTTATGAGCAGACTGTTCTCCGTTTTGGGATACGGACAGTGCTGTTGCGCCAGCATTGTTCCTTGCATTGATATCGATCTCAGGATGAGCGAGCAGAAGTTTGACAAGATCAACGTCACCCGAGAGAGCTGCGAACATCAGAGGTGTGCTGCCGCCCTTCCTGCCATCGCCGGTTCCAAGAAGAGACCCTGTCTCACCGGACGACTTTCCTTCAGTCAAATGTTCCATGAGGCCTGACGCGATCGCTACGGCCAGGTCACTTTTCGTCCTCTTGTTGACGTCAGCACCTCTGTCCAAAAGGATTTTTGCTACGTCGGCCATACCGTGTGTACACGCTTGATGTAGAGGCTGCGATGATCCGTCCGCGGTCCTTGCGTCGACGGATGCACCGGTCTCGAGCAGTTTCCTCACTCGTTCCGGGTCACCTCCCTCCACTGCTTTGAAGAGCTTTTCGTCTTTTGACTTCAATAATGCCATTCCGCGCCTAACTCCTTATGAAAAACCACGTGTCCCCGGCAGACAGGTCCCACTCCAGTTTGGTGGACACCTTGAAATTGGCGCGACCATGCGCTGGGAGGTGTCTCATGACGAAGAAGAAGCGATATAATAAATGATACCGCCCGACAGCACCAACGCGAAAGCTTTGTTTTCGTCTTTACATCGGGATGGTGCAGTAGACAGTTTTCTTTGTTCAAACGTTGTGACAACACCGGCATTTCTTTGCCGTTGCTGGCGGTGAAGGAAAACTGAAAACGTAGTGTTTAGGCGGGTTGAGGTGCCAGTCGCTCTCCCGCAGCAGCCCGAACTAAGGAGGAAGTCACGGTGATCCGCAGAGTTTTTGAAGCTGTCCCAACCGTAGTTGAAGGTTCCTGATAGGGGAGAAAGAAAAGTGGTGGCTCCGGGGGTCCCGGGCCGATAGGCTCGGGTAGGCAAAAACCCCAACACGGAGCCACCACGATGAAGAGAACGTACGAGGTAAGGGATCGGGCGGACAAGCGCGCGATCAGGGAGTTCCTGAAGCGGGAGGGGCAGTTTCTGCTTCCGATGCTTGAGCTCGTGGAGCAGACGGAGGTCGCGATCGACGAAGTCATCCAGGTGATGGGACGAGCGACGATCGAAGCGGTGCTGGAGATGAGCGCCGAGGGTGTGGCAGGCGTGAAGCAGGCAGGTCGGTCACGAGCGGAAGACGACACGGTGTGGTATGGCCGGCAGGGTGGTGTGGTTTACCTGTCGGACCGGAAGGTGCGTGTGGAGCGGCCACGGCTCAGGCGCCGGGGCGCCGGGGAGGGTGGCGAGGTCGAGGTGCCGGCGTACGCAGCGATGCGGAGACCGGGCGCCGTGGCGGATCGGATGCTCGAGGTCCTGATGGCGGGGGTGAGCACGCGGAAGTACGGCCGTGTGATCGGTGAGATGGCCGACACGGTCGGGGTGAGCAAGTCGGCGGTGAGCCGTGAGACGGTCGAGGCCTCGGAGCGCGTGCTGAAGGAGCTGATGGAGCGCCGGCTGGATGCGTGGGACCTCCTGGTGATCTACCTGGACGGGATCCAGATGGGCTCGCACCACGTGCTTGCTGCGGTAGGCGTGGACTCAGACGGAAAGAAGCACGTGCTGGGCGTGAGGGAAGGAGCGAGTGAGAACGCCGAGGTGACCAGCGCGCTCCTAGAGGATCTGGTCGAGCGCGGCCTGGACCCGGGCAGGCGGCGGCTGTTCGTGATCGATGGCTCGAAAGCGCTCAGGAAGGCGATCGAGAAGGTGTTCGGCCAACGTCACCCCATCCAGCGCTGCCGCAACCACAAGCTCCGCAACGTGCTGGGTCATCTGCCGAAGGATCAGCATCCTCAGGTGAAGGCGGCGTTCCGGGCGGCGATGAAGCTGGACGCGAAGCAGGGCGAGCAGAAGCTCGAGCAGCTCGCCCGATGGCTCGAGCGCGACCACCCCTCGGCCTCGGCCAGCCTACGCGAAGGCCTCAGCGAGATGTTCACGATCAACCGGCTCGGCCTCCCGCCGCGGCTGAGGAAGTGCCTGGGCTCGACCAACCTGATCGACAGCACCCACTCGGGCGTAAGACAGAAGACCCGCAGGGTGACCAACTGGAAGAACGGAGCGATGGCCTTGCGCTGGGCTGCGGCCTCGTTCGTGGAGACCGAGAAGAGCTACCGGAGGATCATCGGCTACGACCAGCTCTGGATGCTCAGGGCCCACCTCGACGACCATGAACCGGTTGCCGAAATGAGAAAGGCAGGCTAACAAGGAGACTCTCCGGAGCCACCACCTTCAACTGTCAGCGGGACACCATCCGTACTTCCGTCGGGTGACTGCACATAAAGAAACCCCTCATAACTCCCCAGCACGGCGACATCCGTGCCGGCCTCCACGTCTTCCATCACAGGCGCGACGGGGGCTCGGGGAACAGAGCAAGGCAGACGTGCTCTCGACAAACCGGTTTCGGAGCGTAGGAATCGGCTGCTCGTCCGGTTGCGGGGCGGCGGGTCGGTCCATAGGTTAACAGCCCTTGCCTCGGGGACCCACGCTTTTGCGGGAGGGTTAAGATGCCCCGCCGTGTCCCGATCCTTTTGGCTCTTCTCTTCATGCTGTCGTGCGACAGCGAGGCTCCTCTCACGGGTCCCGAGACGTTCGAGCCGTTCTCCGGAGTGGCGAACCTTGGAGCCTTCCTCGTCCCGAAGGTCCTCTTGCTCGACGAGGACGCGATCGGCAAGGGGTTGGCGCCGAACTCCTTCGACGAAGAGGACGTGAACGAAGGGATCGCCGACATCGAGCTTCGGGCCCAGCTCCCCTTCTTCGCCGCCCGCGCGGACCTGGACGTGCTGGACCCCGAAAGAACGATCACGCTTCATTCGGGCGAAGTGGGCGACGAGGGCTGGTTTGCTCTGACGACGACCCCGGACGCCTGGGATGCGGCTGGCCCGACAGACGACGGCCTGCGCAACTACTTCGGCAATCCGAGCCAGCCATTCCCACACGACGTTGGTCCGGGCTTGGGCTCGGGCGACGACCCAGAGGCCCTCCTGGACAAGATCGAGGGCGTCACTCCGTTACGTGCGATGGGACTCGCGCAATTGCAAGGTCATACGGTCTGCGCCGTGGTCTACAAGAGCGACGTTTCCATCAACTACGGTCCGTTGACCGGCAGCCTCAAGGGCGACAACCTGGGGACCGTCGCGTTTCGGGTCCTATCGGTGACGCGGCTCACGGGGTCCTCATCATCATCACTGCCGGCTGTCGAGATCTTGATGCTGGACGCTGACCTGGTCTGCGAAGGCACTTTCGGGGGGCCGCCGCCAGCGCTGACCCTCTTCGATGACGCCCCCGAGCCGATCTCCTCGTCGGAGCCGTTCGACGTGAGGCCGCCGGAGGCAGGAGCTCAGGCCGAGTGTCTCGATGAGCTTGGCAACGTGATCGACTGCGACATCGTGGTCGTGCCGGGCGAGTCGGGCGGCAGTGCAGGTGTGTTCGACGATCCGGGTGAGGTGACGCAGACGTTAGCCGGTTTCATCACGATCGATCCCAATGACGCGGTCAACGCTGCGGGAGAGCCGGTGGAAGAGTTCGAGCTCATTCTGCAGCTCGTCGAGGCGCCACCCTCTGAGGAGATACCCGTAGCACAGCAGGTACCGTTCTTCATCGATGTTGACGCGGTGGACGGAGCGGGTAACGACGTGTTCTTCGTGGAGGGCGCGTTGATCGTGCTCTGCCAGCCACCGGATCTCGATGCGACCATCCCCGATGAGCTGCACTTTTTCTTGAGGATCTTTGCGGTCAACGACGACGGGAGCACCGAGATCCTCGAGACGACCGTCGACCCGGTGAACTGTCCGGGCGAAGCCCACGGGGGGCTCCGCACGCGTAGGCGCGCGTTCAGCGGCTTCGGGGCGACGCTGCCTACGAATCCCAGCGTGAGCACAGCGGAGGTACCCGACGGCTCGGTGGGTAGCCCAACGGTGATCGAGATCCAGGCGAGGCTCTTCTCCGACGAGCTCGGTACAGAGGATCAGATCCTGGGTGGCGACGAGGTGCTGGTGACGGTTACGGGGGCTAATACCGTGACACTCTCTACTGAGACAGAAACCATCACGGACAACGGTGATGGCACCTACTCCGCAGAGTACCCGCCCACGGTCGGCGGAGAAGACAACGTCGACATCAAGATCAGGAACATCGACGGGGGTCTCCTGGAGCCGATCAGTGGCAGCCCGTTCACATCAGTGGTGGCAGGGGCCGCCGCGCTCTGCAGCTTCAGTCCAGCTGCGACCATCGTGCCGTTCGAGGATCCCGCCCTGGAGGCGGCGATCAGGGACGCGCTCGAACTCGGTGCGGAGGTGGATCTCACCTGCGAGCTGGTATCTGGCGTGGGGGGTCTGGATGCGGGATCGATCCCTGGGGATCACGAGTCTGGAGGGGATCCAGAATCTCACGAACCTGACCTTTCTCGAACTCTCGGGGAACGCAGTCAGCGACCTCAGTCCGCTGAGCGGGCTCCCAAGCCTGGCCTCCCTCTTCCTCCATTTCAATTCATCCAGCGACCTCAGTCTCAGTCCGCTGAGCGGGCTCACGACCCTGAGGAACGTCGGATTCGATAACAGCTCGATCAGCGACAGCGACATCGTAGCGCTGAGCGGGCTCACGGGCCTAACCAGCCTCTTCCTCGGCCTCAACTCGATCACCGACATCAGCCCGCTGAGCGAGCTCACGAACCTGACTTGGCTCACACTCTACAGCAACGCGATCACCGACATTAGCGCCCTGGGTGGGCTCATAAGCCTAGGGGACCCCGGACCCAAATCCGAGGGTTCAGACGACCCAGACCTTGACCTCAGCAACAACCCGGACCTCGCCGATATCCAGCCTCTGCTCGACAACGTGGGGGTTGGAGCGGGCGATTTCGTCAATCTCGCCAACACGAGCGTGAGCTGCACGGATGTGGCGAGGCTGAGAGCGAAAGGAGTGGAGGTCACCTTCGCCCCCTGCGCGCCCCTGACCAACGCGATCCTCATCGACGCGTCCAAGGACGGCGGCGCCTGGTGGTTCCCGCAGCCCGACGGCAACTTCGACGCCTCCGAACCCCACCAGGGCAAGGCCCTCGCCGACTTCCTGCGGAGCCAGGGCAATGAGGTCGTGGAGGTTGGTCGCGGCGTCGAGATCACCAACGAGCTACTCGGCAGCTTCAACAAGGTCATCCGTGCGGGAGTGTTCGGGGCCTACACGGGCTCGGAACTCGCCGCCTACGACCAATACATACTGCGCAGCGATGCCCACCTCCTTCTGACTACGGCCCTCCTGAGCGGGGGAGCGGTCGATCCTATCTCCGAGAGCATCGGGTTGCCCATGGAGGGGAGTCACACCGGTGTGATGAGTCCGGTCGGAGCCACCGCCATCACCCAAGGTGTCGGTCCGCTCCCATACAGTCCGCCGGGAGCGGTCGTCGGCCCGGCTCCGACTGCTGCGATCACCCCGCTCGGCATCCTGGGGAACGGAAGCGTCGTGATGGGGCTGGTGACGAGCGAACCCGCGCAGATCCTGTTCATCGGCAATCTCCTCCTGCTCGAGGGTGTGCCGCAACCGTTGGTCTCCAACTTGCTCAGTTGGCTGTTTTCTGCACCGGGTGGCGAAGGCCCGCTGGCCCCCGTCATCCAGTCCGTGAGCGTGTTTGACCAAACCACGGGAGCTTTCGGCTCCGCGACCACCCTGGAGGTGAGTTCGGCCGACGCCGTCCTCACGACTCGCGTCGCCATCACCGCCGGCGCCACCGGCGTGCAGTTTATCCAGATCGACTACCGCAGTCCGTCGGGTAAGCAGTTGCGGCGCCCTTGCTGGCCGTTCGGCACACTGATCTCGGGAAGTGATACGAACGGGGACGGGGAGTGGGAATGCACCAACTTGTGGCCGCGCTACAGCGAGGCCGGATTATGGCAACCCACACTAGTTGCCGTCCAGGATCCCCTTGGAAATTTCACCAGCTTCAGCAGCGGCGCCGACGGGCTCTGCGACGTCTCCGACCCCACCAACTGCTTTACGGGCATGCCCCAGATCACCGTGATCAGCGATCCCACGGATATCAGTCCGCCGGTGCTCCTGTCTCTGGATGTGGGCCTCGACGTCCAGCCCCGGAGCTTCGGGTCCTCCATAACGGTCGATGCCGGAGCGCAGGCCCACCCGATCGTCTTCCGGTTCCATGCGACGGACGACCTCTCCGGCGTGGAGTCTCCCCATGAGCGCTTCATCGTTGTTTTGGGTGGGCCAAGTGGGCAACGCCAGCAGCAGCGCAGCTGCTTCCTCACCGAGGGCACGCCGTTAGATGGCTTCTGGGAGTGCGCGTTCACCATTTCCCAGTTTGCCGAGGCCGGGACATGGGGCTTGACCAGGCTCTTTGTGCCGGATCGCGTCGGTAACGACGGAATTCAGGAATCCGCGTCCTTCTACACGCCCAACGGCAGCGGGAGCCTCTGCCAGCCCGACGCAGACTGCGTGGCCGCGCCGACGGTGGAGGTAACAGGCGTCGGAGACGATGAGCCGCCCGTCCTCGGCTCTCTTGGTCTGAACGTGGTGGGCCCCACCGTGACGATCACGCTGGAAGCGACGGACAACCTCAGCGGCACCAACGAAGTGATCGTCCAATTCGACCACCCCGAGACCTTCCAGTCCGAACTCTGCTTTGCCAGCCTAACCGCCGGGACGTCCAACGACGGCACCTGGCAGTGCTCCATCACTTTCTCGGAGTTCGCCGCCCAGGGCGACTGGGTCCTGAGCTTCCTCACGCTGGTGGACGCTTCCTCCAACCGCAGGCTGCATCGGGGTAACGTCGACGAGGACGGCGTCCTATGCTACTCCACTCCGGCGGGCGACGTCTGTGAGGACTTCGGGAACACGGTGATCAACTTGCCATGACCTGAGGGGGAGGCCGGATTCGACACTAGTGTCTGGAAGGTAGGGGTCGGCCCAGGCAACCTTGGCTCGAGGGGTCATTGGACGAGGTGCAGATCTTCCATCGGGTGCTCAGCCAGCTCGAAATCGCCCCGATCTTTCTGACGGGGCAGCCGTGAGGACAGGCGTCCCATACAGCTGGCGTGCGTCGACTGCATAACCACGGACGGCCGACCAAAGCCCACTCGACGGCATGCTCGCGACATCTCGCCGCGTAGCGGGCCGATCCGTACCTTAGCCGCCCTTGCCTCGGGGACCTGCGCTTTTGCTGGAGGATTAAGATGGTCCGCCGTGTCCCGATCCTGTTGGCTCTTCTTTTCATGCTGTCGTGCGACAGTGAAGCTCCCACCGGTCCCGAGGCGTTCGAGCCGGTCTCCGGAGTGGCGGACCTCGGGGCGTTCCTGATTCCGAAGGTGCTCTTGCTCGATGAGGACGCGATCGGCAAGGGACTCGAGCCGAACTCGTTCGAAGAAGAGGACGTGAACGAGGAGATCGCGGGCATCGGGCGGACCAACCGGTCCCACGTGCGACCGGGATGGGGCGCGAATTCGAGCGCCGACACACTCTCTAAGCGGTGGCTAGAGGTCAGCCTCTCCCGCCAGCCACCCCGTACTCCCATCCGGTGACTGCACATAAAGGAACCCCTCATAACTCCCCAGCACGGCGACATCCGTGCCGGCCTCCACGTCCTCCATCACGGGTGCGACGGGACTCGGAGAACTGAACAACGCGGACGTGCTCTCGACGAACTGGTTTCGAAGCGGCTCGGCGACCGCTTCCGTCAACCGGGCGGCGACGAAGCCGTCCCGTCCATTGGGAAGCCGGACGCGGTACCAGGAGCCTGAGGCGGCGAGAACATGGAGCGGCGTGGACTCCTCCAGTTCGGCGACGACCTCCGCGCGCGTACTGGGCCCGCCTCGGAGACGAATGCCGCCATTGACCGTGCGAGTCCACTCCCCGAGGTGCTCCAGGGGGGCGGAGGCGTCCGGCAGGGTCTGCGACGGGTGAAACAGGTAGTACCACGGATCGACGGCGCCCCGGTTGTAGACGCTGAAGTGGAGATGGGGCGGCGTCGTGCGGGCGTTGCCGGTGTTGCCTACGAATCCCAGGACGGTCCCGCGCTCGACCTCCATCCCGGTTCGCACGACCTGACTATCGAGGTGGGCGTAGTAGATCCGTTGCTGCTCATCCGAATCACGGACCCAAACGACCTTCCCGCCGATGCGTGTGGTCTCGACCCTGTAAACCCGGCCGTTGGTCGCGGACAGGACCGGGGTTCCGCGGGGCGCGAAGATGTCCACGCCGCGATGACCTCGGCGGCCGCCGTCCCGGGAGTCACCAAAGAAGCTCAAGACGGCTCTCGTGTCCCGCCGCTCCATGGGAAACGCAAATGACGCGTCCACACGAAGCGTGACCCGGTACCGGCCCCCTCGCAGGAGCTCGGGTTGAAGCCTCACGACGTATTCGGCTCGCCGGGTAGAGACGTACTCGAGATCCACGGAGTGGAGCTCGGAGGACAGGACCGGGAGGGGACTCTGCGAGGCATCCTCCGGCATCCGGTACACGTCGATGAAGAACCGAAACGGAACCCCTCCGTCCAGATCCGCGTCGATGGAGAGCCGCTGGCCGCGCCTCAGCTCAACGCGATAGCTCCGGGCCTCGGGCGTCTCGGCAAACAGGAAGCCCTCCTCCTCGAACGGAAGGGTGATGGTCGGAGCGTTCCTCAGAGATCGCGTCGCGGCGCTGGTCCACTGCGCGCCGAGCGCGGTCTCTGATAACTTCATCGCACGCAGAGCCTCCTCATAGGCTTCATGAGGGGTCTGATCACGAAGCTCATTCTGGATCTGATCGACCTGATCGCACGCAGTAAGCGATACAACGGCGAGGCACAGCCACGCCGTCCATCCCGAGCACGGGAGGCTCACGTTCTGGAGAAACCTCATAAAGACTTCATTTAATTGCTGCCCTCAACTCGAGTGGGCTATGGGAATCCATCGAACGACCCCTAAGTTTCGTCCCACTCTATAACAATTCAACCGAATTGGCGAAATTCCTATGATTTCGGACTCCTCCTTCTCGATTCACGGTGGATCCCTTGGTACGCATCGCTGAAATTGAATCCGGTAGTATCGCTGAAGATCTCCACCTGGAAATCGGTACGCGCATCATCCGAATCAACGGCCAACGGGTTCGGGACGGCATCGACCTCACCTTCCTCCTGGCCGACACGTCGCTCGAGCTGGAAACGGTGGGCCCCGAGGGCGAGCCGGCCCTGTACGACATCGTGCGGGATCCGGGGGAACCCGTAGGGATCGTCCCCGCCCCCGACACGATTCGGGAGTGTGGGAACAAATGCGTCTTTTGTTTCATCGATGGAAATCCGCAAGACGTTCGGGAGAGCCTGTGGCTGCGCGACGACGACTTTCGCCTCTCCTTCAC
This sequence comes from Longimicrobiales bacterium, assembly GCA_965248195.1. Classification (GTDB taxonomy): domain Bacteria; phylum Gemmatimonadota; class Gemmatimonadetes; order Longimicrobiales; family Gaopeijiaceae; genus UBA822. Next base: position 1,784,012 of record CBDFIQ010000002.1, read on the forward strand.
GTACGGGACCTACGTGACGCTGACCAATCTGGGGCCGAAGGGGCTGGAGCGCTTGGTGGAGCAGCGCATCAGTCCGCTCTACGTGAGCGTGCACGCCACGGAACCCGAGGTCCGAGTCCGACTTTTGGTCAACGATCGTGCGGGCCTGATCATGGAACAGCTCCGTTACCTCACCCTAAACGGCTTGAGTGTTCACTCGCAGGTCGTGCTTTGCCCGGACTGGAACGACGGGGCTCATCTGGATCGAACCATGGACGATCTCTACGGCCTGGGTGAGGGTGTGCTTTCGCTCTCGATCGTGCCCGTGGGACTCACGAAATACAATCTCGGGCGTCCGGTCCGGCCCCTCACCAGAGAGGAGGCCCGGAAGGCGATCGGGCAGGTGGACCGGTTCCGTGAAAGAGCGATGCCCGAGCGCGGTATCGGGTGGTGTTACTCGGCGGACGAGCTCTACCTGATCGCCCAGCAGGACCTTCCCCAAGACGCCTATTACGACGAGGGAGCCCTGGCCGAGAACGGCGTGGGAGCGCTCAATCGGTTCATACGCGAGTTCGACGAGGGCCTGGAGGGCGTCCCCGAGCTTGGGTACCGGCGGTTGCGGCTCGTCACGGGGCGCTCCATGGAGCCTTTTTTCAGGGAACGGGCGGAACGGCTCGCGGGGGCGACCCACGCCGAGGTAGACGTCGTCACCGTCGTGAACGATTTCTACGGAGAAAGCGTGACCGTGGCGGGGCTCCTAGCTGGTCGCGATATCCAAGCGAGTCTGGGGGCCACGGCGGCTGACGAGCTGCTTCTGCTTCCCGCCGAGGCCGTCAACGCGGATGGGCTGTTCATCGACAGCATGCCGTTGAGCGACCTGACGGCCGCCTTGGCTCCGGCCACCCTCGCGACAGGGTACGAGATCACCGAGTGCCTCAAGGGTCTGTGAGCGCGGCGGCATGAGCGTTGAGGGCGTCATGACCCCTGAGGGCGACTCGAGCCGTGAGTAGGGGCGGGCAGGCCAAGGGCATCCCGATCGTCGCGGTCGTAGGCAGGCCCAACGTAGGTAAATCCACGTTTTTCAACCGGGTCATCGGCGGGCGCGTGGCCATCGTCGACGACCGCCCCGGGGTCACCCGGGACCGGAACTTCGCGAAGACCGATTGGGCGGGGCGCCAGTTCTTCCTGGTGGATACGGGAGGCATCATCGAGGGGAGCGACGAGCCGCTGCATCGAGCGATCCGGGAGCAGGCGTATGCCGCGGTCCAGGAAGCGGACGTCATCCTGTTCCTCGTGGACGGAAAAGCGGGGGTCCACCCGCTCGACGAACGTCTGGCGGAGATCCTCCGCAAGAGTGGCCCACCGGTGCTTCTGGTCGTGAACAAGATGGACAACCTCCCGGGCGACGCAGGACATGTGGAATTCTGGAGCCTGGGGATGGGTGAGCCCATGCCCGTAAGTGCCATCTCTGGAAAGGGTTCGGGGGATCTGCTCGACGCGATTATAGCCAAGCTTCCGGAACAAGAGGACGTGCCCGAAGAGGAGGGCGTGGTCCGCGTGGCCGTCGTCGGCAAACCCAACGTGGGCAAGTCGAGCTTCGTGAACCGGCTCTTCGGAGAGGAGCGTGTGGTGGTGAGTGAGGTTCCCGGGACCACGCGGGATCCCGTGGACAGCCAAATGCAGTATCACGATCAGACGTTCGTTTTCGTGGACACGGCCGGGTTGCGCCGCCAGTCCAAGGTGAAGGACTCGCTCGAGTACTATTCCGCCCTCCGAACGGCCAAAGTGGTGAGAGAGGCCGACGTGTGCCTGGTTCTCGTCGACGCGACGGAGCCGATCCACGTGCAGGACCTCAAGGTGGTGGAGCAGGCCTGGGACGCGGGCGCCGGCGTCATTCTCGTGGCCAACAAATGGGACCTGGTCGAGAAGGACCATATGACGGCGGCCAAGTTCGAAAAGGACCTCCGCTTGCGGGCTCCGTATCTCAAGTGGGTGCCGGTCATTTTCACGTCGGCCCTGTCGGGCCAGCGCGTGCGAAAATGCCTCGACCAGATCCTCGAGGTTCAGGATGTGCGGCACGAACGCATCCCGACGGCCGAGGTCAATCAGGCGCTCGAAGCGCTGCTGCGACACCAACCACCTCCGCATAGCCGGGGCCGCCGCGTGAAGCTCCGCTATGGTACGCAGGTATCCACGGCGCCCCCCACGTTCGTCTTCTTTGCCAATCTCCCGAAGGCATTGCCCGAACACTACATTCGCTACGTTCACAACAGCCTCCGCGAACGGTGGGGGTTCGTCGGGAGTCCTGTCCGGATTCGCTTCAGGGAGAATTCACCCAAATGAGCCCCTTCGTGCTCCTGGCCCTGGCCTACGGTGCCGGCGCGACCCCGACGAGCCTTTGGCTGGGAAAGGCCGTGTACGGGGTCGATCTACGCACGAGGGGAAGCGGAAATCTCGGAGGCACCAACACCCTGCGAGTGCTCGGGTGGAGGGCGGCGCTTCCGGTGATTCTGGTCGACATCGGGAAGGGATGGTTCCCGGTCTGGTATTTTCCGCAGATCCAGCCCGCAACGTCCTCCTCCACATGGGCTCTGGCCTATGGTGGAGCGGCGGTCGTCGGACACGTTTTTTCGTTTTGGGTGGGGTTCAAGGGAGGGAAGGGGATCGCGACGAGCGGCGGTGTCCTCCTGGGCCTCGCCCCCATCGCGGTGGCGGTATGCCTCGGTGTTTGGCTCGGCGTCGTCTCGCTGACGCGCATCGTCTCGGTGGCCTCGTTGAGCGCCGCTGTGACGCTGCCCGCGGTCGTTTATCTCCTGCCACAGCCGGAGGAGACAGCAGAGGGCACCGCGATGCTCTGGTTCGCGGGAGCGCTCAGTGTCTTCGTGGTGTGGTCCCACCGCTCGAATATCGGACGCCTCCTGAAAGGAGAGGAGGGTTCGTTCCGGAGAGCTGCACCGGAGGGCGGTTCGGAGCGGGGTCCGGAGCGGGGCCTTGAGGCCGAGCCCGAGCGGGGCCCCGAGGCCGAGGTCGAGCGGGACCCTGACACCGAGCCCGAGCCGGGTCCGGAGGACGGGCTCGAGCGGAGGCCCGAGCGCGGTGTGGAGCCTGGTCCTGAGACCGGTGAAGACCCGGCGTGACGCGCGTCGCGGTTGTGGGTGCAGGCGGCTGGGGAACGGCGCTTTCCGCCGTACTTGCAAAGAAGGGTCACGACGTGTGCCTGTGGGCCTTCGAGCCGGAGGTGGCGGAGCAGATCACCCAACGGCGAGAGAATGTCCCTTACCTCTCCGGCATCGACCTTCCCGAGAACCTGAAGAGCACCGCGGATCTCGCGACGGCGCTTGGGGGCGCGGAAATCGTCGTATCGGTGAGCCCCGCTCAACTGGTGAGGCCCGTAATGGCGGAAGCCGCCCCGCACATCGCGGATGATGCCTTGATCGTCAGTGCCTCGAAGGGCATCGAAACCACGACGCTCCGCCGCATGGACGAGGTCATGGCGGAGGTGTTGAGCCCCGCTCAGATCACCGGATTCACGGTGCTCTCGGGCCCGAGCTTCGCCGTGGAGGTCGCGAGGGGGATTCCGACCGCGGTGGTCGCGGCCAGCGACAGCCCCGACGCCGCGCTAGTGGTGCAAGACCTGTTTCAAACGGAATATTTCCGTGTCTACACAGGGAGTGATGTCATTGGGGTGGAGCTGGGCGGAGCCTTCAAGAACGTCATCGCGCTCGGGGCGGGGGTCGCGGCCGGCCTTGGCGGCGGCCTCAACACGCTCGCCGCGCTCATCACCCGGGGGCTCGCGGAGATGTGCCGTCTCGGCGTTGCCATGGGGGCCAAGGCGTCGACTTTTTCAGGCCTCACCGGCATGGGTGACCTCGTTCTCACCTGCACCGGCACCCTGAGCCGAAACCGCACGGTGGGCTATCGTCTCGGTCAGGGAGAGGCCCTCGAGGACATCCTCGGGGAAATGTCAGCGGTCGCGGAGGGGGTCGCGACCGCCCACGCCGTTCATGATCTCGCCGCCCGGTACGGGGTAGAGATGCCGATCGCCGAAGAGGTGTTCGGGTTGGTGAGCCTGGGCACCGACCCGGAGCAGGCGCTCAAGAACCTCATGGAACGAGATCCCAAGCCTGAAGACTGGTCCTGAGTCACGTGGTGCCCAGGATCGGATCCGAGGAACGCACGGGAGGGGATTAATACGAATGAACACGGACGAGCCCATTGCGAAAAAGGTGTACTATTCGATCGGTGAGGTCTGCGATCTGACCGATTTGAAGCCCCACGTGCTACGGTACTGGGAGACCCAGTTCGAGCTGCTTCACCCTACGAAGAACCGGGCCGGAAATAGGGTCTTCCGCCCAAAAGAGATCGAGCTGATCCTTCTCGTGAAGCACCTTCTGTACGAGAAGAAGTTCACGATCGACGGCGCGCGCCAACGCCTCCTGGATATGCGGAAGGGTGGCGAAATCGCCGAGGGCGGAAAAGAGGCTGTGAACCGGGATTTCGTCACGAGTATGAAGGAGGAGCTGCTACAGGTGAAGGAGGTACTGGCGGCGCCGCCCAGTCGGCTCGATACCTGATGCGCATCCTCTGCACCAACGACGACGGCTACTTGGCGCTAGGGATCGAGGTTCTCGTGTCCGCAGCCCGAGCACTCGGTGCGGTTACCGTGGTGGCTCCTGACCGGGAGCAGAGCGCAACCAGCAATTCGCTAACGCTCCATCACCCGCTGCGCGTGCGCCGCTCCGCGGACGGGATCCTGGTCGTGGACGGGACGCCGACGGACTGTGTCATCCTTGCGGTCAACGAACTCATGGATGAGCGACCGGATCTCTGCTTCTCCGGGATCAACCACGGGTCCAATATGGGCGAGGACGTGCTCTACTCGGGCACGGTGGCGGGGGCGATGGAGGCGACCGTGATCGGCATCCCCGCGATCGCCGTCTCATATGCGGGCGATGCGTTCGAGGACCTCTCGGACTGGGAGGACGTCGTCGCCTCCGTGCTCCGCGGAATCATCGGAGCAGACGACTTTCCGGCCGACACCCTCTTCAACGTCAACCTCCCCCCGATCGATCCGACGCAGGTCAAGGGCGTACGGATCACCTCGCTCGGGAAACGGCGATACAGCGACAGCTTGACGAAGGCCGTCGACCCCTCCGGGCGGGAGTACTACTGGATCGGCGGGGGAGAAGTCAGTTGGACGGGGGCGGAAGATTCCGACTTCACCGCCATTCGAGAGGGGTACGTCTCGGTCACCCCGCTCCACCTCGATCTCACCAACTACAAGCTCCTCGAGGAGATCCGTGGATGGCGGTTGAGCCTCTAGACGAACGCAGTTTCGCCGGATATCGGCGAAAGCTCATAGAGCAGATCCGAGGACGTGGGATCGACGATCTGGCCATTCTCCAGCTCTTCGATCAGGTTCCCCGGCATCTTTTCCTGCCCGAGGGCGTGTGGCCCCGTGCTTACGAGGATGGACCCATCCCGATCGGATACGGCCAGACGGCGTCGCAACCTTCGCTTCAGGCCCTCTACCTCTCGGTGCTCAAGACGGCGCCCGAAGACACGGTGCTGGAAATCGGGACGGGAAGCGGTTTCCTCACGGGCTTACTGGCGCTCACGGCGGACCGCGTCTATTCGGTCGAGCGGATCCGAGAGCTCTCTGCGCGGGCGCGAGCCGCGCTGGACCAGCTGGGAGTCAACAACGTCGCGCTCATGGTGGGTGACGGTACCATCGGCTGGCGGAAGTATGCCCCGTTCGACGTCATCGTGGTCTCAGCCGCGGCTCCGTCCATCCCGCCGGCGTTCATCGAGCAGCTGGCGGAGGGCGGGCGAATGCTCATTCCGGTCGGAATGCGAGAGCGTCAGGAATTGGTGCTGGTCCGGCGGCGGGATGGGGAGATCCATGAGGAGACCATTCACGGAGAATGCACCTTCGTTCCCCTTCTCGGGCGCTTCGCATGGGCCTCAGAGACGTCGGAGACGTCGGAGGAGCCCATTTGAGCGAGCCTGCCACGGAAGGTCTCGCCCCCCCCGCTCAACCGAGACCCTCGGGGTGGGTGCGCCGCCTGTACGATTGGGTCTTGCGTTGGGCTGATACGCCTTATGGCGTCCAAGCGTTGGCCGTCCTCGCCCTCGTGGAGTCATCGGTCTTCCCCATCCCGCCCGATCCGCTCCTCATCGCGCTCTGCCTCGGCGCCACCGGGCGAGCCCCTCGTTTTGCGGCGGTCGCGACCGGGGCGTCGGTATTGGGTGGGATTCTCGGCTACGGCATCGGCGCCTTGGTGTGGCTCTCGGTGTCCGGCTTTTTCTTCGAGCAGGTCCCGGGGGTGACCCCCGAAGCGTTCGCCACCGTGCAGGGCCTCTACGATCGGTGGGGCTTTTGGGCCGTTTTCGTGGCCGGACTGACGCCGATTCCCTATAAGGTGTTCACCATCGCCGCCGGTGTCTTCGCCATCAACTTTCCCGTCTTCGTGCTCGCCAGCACCCTGAGCCGCGGACTCCGCTTCTTTCTCGTGGCCGGCCTGATTCATCGCTACGGGGAGCCAATACGTACGTTTATCGACCGCTACTTCAACCTCCTCACTTGGGTCTTCGGATTCTTACTCGTTTTGGGATTTTTTCTGATCGAGGTCGTCCTGTAAGCTGAAATACATTTGTTTACAGCATCTCGGGGGCGTCCATATATTTCAATTGTCGGTTTCAACCGTGAACCGGCGGCAAGCCGATAGACGCATATCAGATGCCCTTCAACGAAAGTTGGTGCTTAGGGTCATGACAAACCGCACAAATGCCCTCAGCGGGGACGAAACAACCCCAAATGACGACGCGATTCCGGCGGATGCGTTCATCTTTCCGGAGGATGCGTTCATCTTCCCGGACGATCCCCTGGTCTTGGACAAGTTCCGGGCGGCACTCATCCACCCGGACGACCCCCTCACGCCTCGGGAGGAGGAGGCCGGCGTCGTAGTCGGCATGGACGGCTCCACCAAGCGTGAGGCGGCGGGCCCGGCCACGGTACTGCTCGACCCCCACCAAGTCGCGGACCTCCTCGAGGCTGTATCCGTGGATCTCAGAAAAAACGGATTCAACAGCCTTCGACGCAACGGAGGGGCGCCCAGCGTCGAAACCAACCTGAAGACTTACCTGGCTGATAATTTTTCGAACCAGCACTGATGAAAGCTAGCCTCCCGCTGGTAGCACTCGCCCTTGCGGGCCACCTCATGATCTCCGGCGAGGGGCATGCACAGCAGGTGCCCGATTGGCTTCTGAAGCTGAGGCTCCCCAACTCCAGTGCCAAGGCGATCATGACGCCCACGGCATGGGGGGCGGCCTTCGGATCGGCTTACCTCGGAACCGGAGCGGCCGAGCGCACGCCGTACCTCCCCAGCGCAGACGGAATCGTGGGGCTGGGGTACGGGATGGGTGATCCCGTTCTCCGCGTCGGACTCCAGATCGGCACCACCATCTCCGACCTGAGCGAGTTCGACAATGTCTCGTTTTCCTTCAAGCTCCATCGGTATCTGTCCAGGGGAACGACGATCGCCCTCGGAGGTGAGAGCCTTCTCTCGAATAACCCACTCACCGACGACGCAGGCGACACGTACTACCTCGTCGTGAGCCACGTCGTGCAGACGTTCGGTTCGAGCCGCCCCGGAATCGGCCGCGTTCATGTGAGCGCCGGTGTGGGCACGGGGCGCTTCGCAAGGAAAAGTGACCGGGACTTCTCCGAGGGGAAAGGAAGAAACGGGACCATGGCCTTTGGGAACGTCGCCGTTGAGGTGGCAAGAGGTATGAACGTCATCCTCGAGTGGAGCGGCACGAATCTAATCACGGGGCTGAGTAAGACGGTTCAGACACGAAGCGTGCCGATTCTGCTCTCGGTCGGCCTTGCCGACTTGACCCCATACAGTGGGGACGGAGTCCGGCTGGTCGCCGCCGCCGCCGTGTCCTTGTCTCTTTAGGCCAACCAACGATGGGTAAGAAAATCACACTCTTCGTGGTCACCGCCGGGTCGCTCCTCGCATTCACCGGACCCCTGAGGGGCCAGGAAGTGAACTCGGACGTGAAGATCCCGCCCCCGAGGGAGCTCGCGAACGGCGCCCCGGCGATCAACGCGATCCTTTTGGGAACAGAATTGCTCTTCCGCTCGTCGGATCAACTATTCCAGGGCTCGCTGGCTCAAGCCGCAGTGGGCAACTTGAATGAGGGACAGACGAGAGCAGAGTTCGGTAATTTCACGACCTCCCTCCTGGTCAAAGCCGGGATCATTACTTTCGATCGCCCGCCCGCCCGTCTGGCCGCCTCCGTAGAGAACTCCGAGGACGGCTCCCGGCCGGCTTGGACCGGTCGGACTCCGATGACGCCCTCGGTAAATCGGACGGGCCGCTCCGCATCGCTGCGGCGACGCTGATTCGAGGCGTACCGGAGGGCGCCCTCCGACACGTCCCACTCAGGAGGTCGTTCTCGTTCGTCCCATCGAGTATCTTTGCGTCGGCGACGAATAGACACGCTATGCGTCTTTAAGCGGTTCCCGACAGGAGACCACCCTTTGAAGGAATTGATGGTCGAAACTTCAACCCAGAAGCTTTATTGGGACGGTGAGAATGAGATCGTGTGGGGTGAACTCTTCGCCGACCAAACAACAAAAGAACGGGCCAAGGAAAATGTCGATGCACAAGAGAGGGTTCGCGATATCCTCGGTAAAGCGAAAACCCGTGTGCTCATAGATATCGCCGCAATATCCGAGATATCAAAAGAGGCGAGAGATTACTTCGCTAACGAAAGAACGGCCTCCATTCAACGGGCCACGGCATTGCTCATAAGCTCGCCGGCAAGCCGGGTAATCGGCAACTTCTTCATGGGCCTGAATAAGCCGATCTCGCCAACCAGATTATTCACTGATCCGCACGAGGCGATCAAGTGGTTACAAACGTATAGTGATGAGTGAGCAACCCCGATGGGACGCCATCTTGGGAATGCTGGAGAGTATCGCGTCCCTTGACTTCTCCCGCACCCTTCCGATAAGCGGCAAAGCCGACAACATGGATGCCGTCGCTTCAGGCCTGAACATGCTGAGTGAGGAGCTTTACAACAACGTGGTGGAGAGGTCGAAGCTGGAAGACATCGTCAAGAAACTCGAAGTGGCGAATCAGGAGCTACAGTCCTTCAACCACGCCCTTGCGCACGATCTGAGGAATCCGCTGCTGATCGTGACCAACTTCAGCCACCAGCTCCACGAAGCCATCGGCCATTCGCTTAATGAACGGCACAAAGACGACCTACAGCGCATTCGGTCCGCAGGTCGGCACATGATACATCTCATCGACGACCTTAGCGACCTCGCTGATGTGAACCAAGTCGAGATCAATCGGGCGGAAGTCGACATGTCTTCCTTGGCGCGGGGGATCATCGACGATCTGAGGGTGCTGGTCCCGGATCGTGACGTGAGGTTCGAGGCGGAGTCTGGAATCAAGGCCCTTGGCGACAATAGGCTCCTGAGAATTCTCCTGACCAACCTGCTCCAGAATGCATGGAAGTACACTATACACAGCGAGGACGCGTGGATCGAGCTGGGCGTCTCTGAGAACGAGGGTGATGTTCCAACCTACTACGTGCGAGACAATGGGATCGGCTTCGACAACGCGCACCGTGAGAAAATTTTCAAAGCCTTCGAGCGGCTCCATACCAGGAACGAGTTCGCCGGGAGCGGACTCGGGCTCGCAACGGTTCAGCGGATCGTGCGTCGCCACGGCGGGCGAGTGTGGGGCGACGGCGTCGTGGGAGAGGGGGCGGTGTTCCGCTTTACGCTCGCCCCTTCTTCGACCGACCCATAGACACCTTCTAAGAGCAACGACCACCCACAACTTCGGGAGAGGCTGTCTTCTCAGGGGCGGCGTCACGCCATCAGTGTCGGTGGTTGATCAAGGGCTGGGGAAGCCCCGAAAGGTCCAATTGGTAGACCGGGTGCGAGCGATCGTTCGCGGGCCAATCCCTCTCTGCCAACGTACGTGAGACACGGAGCACGCAAAGAATTAGAGTAGGGCGAAGGCAGAGAAAACGAACATGTTGGGACTGCGAGAGAGAATGGAAGAGAATGGTAGTGCCCCTGGAATCGGGGAGGCCAAGCGAAGCGCGGCAGCTCCTGCGGACCCGGAGGTAGTAGATAGGCCGCTACGCCGGCGGTTCAGTCCATCGTACAAGCTGCGGATCGTCGAAGAAGCGGACCGGTGCACCGAGCCCGGCGAGGTGGGTCAGCTCCTGCGGCGCGAGGGCCTGTACTCGTCGCACCTGACGACGTGGCGCAAGGCGGCGCATAGCGGGTCGCTGAAGGCCCTGTCGAAGAAACGCGGCCGCAAGCCGGAGCGGAATCCGCTGGATGAGAAGGTACGCAAGCTGGAGCGGCAAAACGCACGGCTCGAGAATGAGCTCAGGAAGGCACACCTGATCATCGACGTGCAGGGAAAAGTTGCGGGGCTGCTGGGGATAAGCCTCGACGACGGGACGAACTCTTGAAGGCGGCCGATGAGCTGGCTAAGCACGTCGGTGTAAAACCGGCGTGCGCGGCTCTCGAGGTCTCCCGATCGACGTTCTACCGTCGTCGAGGCCCATCGACCGGGCAACGGCAGCCCCGCCCGACGCCCGCCCGGGCATTGAGCGAGACGGAACGAGGCGAGGTCTTCGACACGCTGTGTTCGGAGCGGTTCGTGGACCGCTCACCCGCCGAGGTGGTGGCCACGCTGCTCGACGAAGAGGTCTACCTGTGCAGCGAACGCACGATGTATCGTGTTCTGGCCTCCGAGGTGCCGGTTCAGGAACGCCGGGCGCAGCGCACCCATCCCGAGTACAAGAAGCCCGAGTTGATGGCCACGGCGCCGAACCAGGTGTGGTCCTGGGATATCACGCGGCTACTCGGGCCGAAGAAGTGGAGCTATTACTACCTCTACGTCATCATGGACATCTACAGCCGCTACGTCGTGGGCTGGATGGTGGCGGACCGGGAGAACTCGGCCCTGGCCGGCCGGTTGATCCAGCAGAGCTGCCTGAAGCATGGCGTCCAGCCCCGGGTCCTGACCCTGCACTCGGATCGGGGAGCTCCAATGACGAGCCAATGCACCGCTCAACTTCTCGCTGACCTCGGCGTGACTCGCTCGTTGAGCCGGCCTCAGGTGTCGGATGACAACCCGTTTTCCGAGGCTCAGTTCAAAACCTTGAAGTACCATCCCTCGTTTCCCGGGCGGTTCGGGGATCAGGGCCAGGCCAAGACGTTGTGTCGATCGTTCTTCCGCTGGTACAATGCCGAGCACCGCCATGGCGGTATCTCGATGCTAACCCCCGAGCAGGTCCACTTCGGGAACGCCGATCAGGTCATTGCCGGCAGGAAATCCGTGCTCCGCGAAGCATGGGCCGCTCATCCCGAACGCTTCGTCACAGGTGTGCCGAAGCCCAAACCGCTCCCGGAGGCCGTCTACATCAATCCTCCCATCCCTTCCCTCACCACACAGGATATTGCTCTCTAATTAATCCCGTAGAGTGTCCCATTGTCGTTGACAGGTTCCGAATCGGCCGGATCGTTCGGCCTGAACAGAGCCCCGATCTGAGCCATACCTGGCTGGGTCTCTCCCGTCGGGTTGTCGTAGACACCCACAATGCGGTACGTGTGATTCGTCTTCAACTCGATGCTGGCGTCGAAGAGATTGAAGAAGCGACGGAAGATCTTCTGCTCCACCGACGAGACCTTCCCCTCTGGATCTCTGTCGCTCTCCAGCCGGAAGAGGACTCTCCCGGTCTCGACGTCCTCCAGGCGGACTTCTACGCCGTAGTCGTGTACGTGCCCTCCCGCGGCGAGGAGCTTCCCGCCGGTGGGAACCTCGAATTCGTACGACTTCTCGAAGTGACCCGGCGGCACGTCGAAGGACGTTCGATCACCGATTTTCAAGTCCACGTCCAGGTAAACCACGGTGAGCGGGGCGCGGCCCTCCTCCAGCTCACCATAGGGGAGCACGAGCTCGAGGTACACGTCCTCGATGTCCTTGCCCGTGTCGTTGTGCCAAGCGACGTACCAGCCGAGGCTGTCCCCACGCTCAAGCACCACCTGGTGCGAATTCGGCAGCTTGATGTCCGGGGTCTCGGAGCCGATCGCGATGAGGCGTGTCGGCACCGGATAGACGAGCTCACGCCGATCAAAGTTGAGGGCGTTCAGGTGGTGGATAAGGACGCGAGGTAGGGGCGTGCCGTCGCCAGAGAAGACCCCTAGCTTGAATCCCCTGAGTCCCCCGTCGACGGGCCAGACGACAGGGAGGAGCGGAGTCTTCATCGAGGAGTCGTGCCCGCCGTGTTCCATGCCTCCGGCTTCGTCCATCACCGTCTGCTGAACGTGGAAAGGCCCTGCCACCACCACGACCTCGCGACGGTCCGTGTCCACCCAGACATGGCTCTCTGGCTCGTCGGGCGTTCCCGTCATCTGCGGGATAGGCGGCTGTAGCTCACCGCCATAATCGGTCGTGGCGCAGGAAGCCACAGCTAGAAGGATGACGGGATTGAAACGTCGGAACATGGGGCGATTCCCCTCAATCGTGAGTGGCCAATAGTGTCCGCTGGGCCGGTAAGGAACCCCGAGTGGCTTTAGAGACGTTGAGAAGCTCGCTGGACTCCAGGCCAGAAGGCAAGCCTCCGGCCCGCGTACCGTAGAAAGTGAAAGTGGGTCTGAAGGGCACGGGCCCGGGGCGGCCGGACAGCCTCCCAGAGTCCTAGCACTTTTGTTAGCCTGGCGGTCTCACGTTGCTGTTTAGCCGAAACATGTTCATCGGATCGTGCCGACCCTTCATCTCCGTGAGGCGTTCGTAGGCAGGGCCGTAGTTCCCCGCAGCCGACTCGTCGATCTCGAATTCGATATTATCGTAGTACCCGCCCGTGAACGGCTCGAGCTGATTATACCAGTCGCGTGTGCTCGCGATGACTTCCTCATCCTCTGCCGGCTCATTCCAGAGGCTGGCGAACACAAGCATCGTTTCCGCGTTGCGATGGGGGAACGCCGTCGTAAGCTCATCGACGCGGCCAACCGCGCCACCAGCCGTGGGGAGCCTAGGAAGATCCGAGGATCGGGCCGATATGCCTCGATCATCGCGTCAACGAAGGCTGGCGTTATCTCCCTGACCATCCCGTTCTTGGCATACGATCGAATACCCGGATGCGCGGCGGCGTCCTGTGAAGTCTGCATCACCATGTAGTCGTTCAAATCGACGCCGTTCTCGAACGGCTGGCCAATCCCGAGCAATGGCGCAAGCTCCCTTTCACCAGACACGGGATCGGCGGCGTAAACGACTTCCATGACGAGCACACCCTGGCCTTCCGGCGTCGTCATCATTGCCGGGGCAACATACAGATCGTCCGACAGGCCCGCGTACCAGTCGGCATAGAAATCGAGCACTTCCCGCGCCTGCTCGATGGGCCAGACGATGTTCCCCGACAACACTGCGAGCTCGAAAGGATGCAGCTGATACTCGAATTCCGTCACGACACCGAAATTGCCGCCGCCACCACGAATCGCCCAGAAAAGATCGGCGTCCTCTTCATCGTTGATCCTTCGGACCTGCCCGTCGGCCGTGACGATCTCAGCGGACTTCAGGTTGTCGATCGTCAGTCCGAACTTGCGGTTGAGACGGCCGAAGCCGCCACCGAGCGTGTAGCCGCCGACCCCGGTATGCGAAACCACCCCGGCAGTGGTGATCAGCCCGTGCTCTCGTGCAGCGGTGTCGAGCCCGATCAGCAGGGCGCCACCCTGCGCGTGTGCGCGTTGTGCTACCGGATCGACACTGACGGTGCTCATCCGCGACAGGTCGATCATCAAGCCACCGTCGCACACTGATTTGCCCGGCCAGCTGTGGCCGCCGCCGCGCACGGCGACCAGCAACTCCCGTGCGCGGGCAAACGTCACGGCATGGCTCACGTCTTCGGCGTTCATACAGCGAGCGATCAAGGCGGGGCGCTTGTCGTGCATCCCGTTCCAGATCATGCGCGCGCTGTCGTATTGAGGATGACCAGAAAGCAGGACCGGCCCCATGAGGCTCTCGCCAAGCTCCCTGATCGCGGCAGCCTCCAGCTCGATTTCGGCACCGTTGAGCGAGACGGCCGCAATGCTCGTGTCTGCCTGCCGCGCACATCCGAACAGCCACGGATTGGATGCAGCGACGCCGGTAGCGACCGCTGAACGACAGAATTGGCGTCGGTCTATGATGTACCCCCCGGGGCATTCGAGTCGCTGATCACCGCCACGAGTGTGGGGCAAGTCGGCCACTGCATTGTGCCTCGCTGGTGACCGCAGGGCAAGCGGAGGAAGCGGGTATATGGAAGCTTCTGGGTGGCCGTCTTTTCGTTCAGCCGAGCGGGCGACCGGGTTGAATCGCAGATTCGTCAGACCTATCCCTCAATCGATCTGTTTTACCGACGCCTTCCCTCGAGATAGGATGCGAGCTCGCTGACCGACCTTGCGGGTCCCCAAAATCGACTAGACACCCTCCACCTCGTTGGCGATCTTCACGCGGAGTCGGCTTCGCCACCGTTGAGAGGAGTTTCCGGTTTAATGGTATGTCTATCCAAGGTGTCGCCGATAGTGAGGTAGGGGGTAGCTGGCGGGGGTCTGTGCCCTATGGGTGCCCTAACTCCGATTTCAGAGCCCTACAAAGACCACTCCTACGACACGTAAAAAATTACGGCACAACAACTTGTCCCCGTAGCTCAGTTGGATAGAGCGACTGCCTCCTAAGCAGTAGGTCGCAGGTTCGATTCCTGCCGGGGACGCTTAGGGAACGTGAAGCTCTACTTGGACTTAGACTGTCTGAGTTGGAGCTTTGTCGTAGGTGCTGAGACACCATACTGTCGATCGCTACTGTCGGTTTAAGCACCTGCTTGGCCAGTCCTCCTGGCCCGAATCGCCTTCCGCAGACCCCTCCTCTACTTTTCCGTTTTGTCGCTCGACTCTTCCGAGGCGCTCAGGGCAAAGAGCGTTCGGTTCAGGTCCTTCACCTTACGCAAGAACTCATGCGAGCCGTAGCCCGCCAGAAGCGTGATCCCGAGGTATAGCACCGCGGCGCGCTCCTCTATGAGAACCGTATCGGATCCGACAGAAAGCGTGAGCACACCGCCGTAGACGAGGGCGAAAACGAAGATCCCACAGAGAGCGCCGGACACGGGCCGTAGCCGGTAGGTTAGCTCAAAGTGGTCAAAAAAGTCCTGTTCTTGCATGTGTTTTACGATGCCCCGGAGGTTGTAGAGGCATCCACCGAGAGCACCCCCGAGCAACATCATGAATACCAGAGCCACTTGCCTCAGAACGTCCGCGTCCCATGCGCCAGTAGCGAACGGATAGACCAACAGGAGGAGGAGCACCAACGAAGCCGTCGCCGCCACTGTAAATCTGGCTAGCCGCCCGGCAAGCTCCGCATTATGGCCATCCGCCGGGTCCGACTTGCTCATGTGGATCCCTCGTCGAAGAGCTATCTAACGTCTCTGCGATTCCCCTGCGCATCACCCTGCCCATGCGAGCCGCAAACTGCAAGGCGAGCACTTCGGAGTAGCCGTTCGCGTTGCGAGCTTACGGAGGAGTCCCAAGAGTGAAGGGATCGCGCATCAGGCGACCAAGCCGCAAATTGAAGGCCACCGGAGGACCGCGCCGTGGACCAACAACTTTACACCAAAGCCGTCTGGTTCATCTCAAGCTTGGACAAACGCTACGCCATCAACAAGGGCGTAGGGTGGGTGTACGCGCTACGCAACTTCTCGGGCTGATGCTCGCCGCGACAGTAGCAATCGCGTGTCCGGTCGATCACCTGCGAGCCTGATCGCCCACTCCCCCACGCATCTGCCTTATCTCATCTGCCAGCAGGGCGAGCGCAGCTTCCTGTTCCTCTTCCTCTGGCTTGAGGAGCCACACAGCGAACAGGGCGGTGATCGTCCCGAACAAGGCAATGCCGACAAACATGATGCCCGCTGCGATCGCCCTGCCCTCTACGGTGACCAGATAATAGTCGCCAAAACCGGCAGTTGAGATGGTGACCACTGTCCACCAAAGAGCGTCGGAGGCGGTTAGGATATTGCCGCCCGCCGGGGCCTCTACCACAAGAATAGCGATGCTGCCGAAGAAGATCGTCAGCATGACCACGAGGACGGCGGACAAAAAGGCGCTTTGGGATCGCTGCCGAAGAACGATTGCCCCGAGGAGCCGAATAGAACGAACGCCTCGAAGGACCCGAAGTAGGCGTGCGACCCTTGCCGCTCGACCCCAGCGGAGAGCTAAAACGGACGGAATGCTGGAGAGAAGGTCCAGCCAACCCCAAGTCAGGAAATACCGAAGTCGGTTTTCGGCCCGGTAGAGGCTGTGGAAGAAGTCCCCGAGGAAGATCAGCGCGGCGATTGTATCGAACGCCAGCAGGATTTGGCTTACCTCGCGGCCCGGCGACGTGATCGCCTCCGCAGCCAGCACAAGCAACACGACCACACAGAGGGCCAACATGAACAGTTGGTATGGCGTGCCCTGAGAACCCTCGTTTTCCAACAGCCCCTTGCTCCCGGTTGTCGGGCCGACCGACCTAACCCCTCGCGATTCTACTGCGCATCACCATGCCGATACGAGGTGTGAACTGCAAGGCGAAGAGTTCGGTCCTTCTTGGCCCGCACCGTGTTACGGCATCAACCCCACGATCTCAGCGAATTCATCCGGATCCCAGGCACGCATGGTGGTGCTCCTCACGTTGCCTTGGGCCGCGGTAGCCAGCGCGAACGCAGTCGCGGCCTTCTCGTCGTCGGCCTCCCAGATTCCGATGATGTCGTAGGGGCCCTGGGTATAATAAACGCCAAGCATTTTGATTCCCATTCCCTCCGCCGCTTCGATCGCAGCCTTGGCCCTGCTGGGAGATTCCTTCACAGCCCGAATGCCCTGGTCCGTGAAATTGTACAGTGTTGCGTACTTAGCCATCTGTCCGACCTCCTCTTGAGGGGTGTTTGTCGTAGAGAATGGGGATCAGTGACCAGCTTCGCAAAACAGTCCGGGAAGATCTGCTATCCGTCTCATGCGAATGAGCGAGGAGAGTGGGGAGGAGTCCCAAATCGGACTATTCGCAACTGCTCTCGATGTAGACCACGAAGTCCGGATGGTGGTCTCTATCAGAAGCCTGTCGGCGGTGGTCGCTTCGCCGAAAAAAGGAAGAAGACCACTAGGAAGATCATGATCATCCCCAACATGCCGAGTCCACCGAGTCCGTTGTTCATCCGGCACGATGCCCATGAGCAGCTTGAGATGCAAGCTCACAGGCGAACGCCTTGCGCCTCCTGAGAAGACGACCACCTCCGAACGATGGGGGTGGTCATCGGCCACCTAGGGAGTCTCGTCCGCTACACTTCTGTAGTTCATCGGCCTCCGAGTGATGACGGATCATCTATCTTCCGAAATCGCTGTCAAAGTAAGGCGCAAAGGATGCGATAGCAGCTAAAGCAACACTCGTCAGGACGACGACTCCTACGGTCTTAAAGAGGCTGAAGCGCTGCACCTCTACTCGGCTGACATCACGCACGAGCAGATTTTCGGTGCCGAATCGCACTCGGCCGGTGATGATGGTGTCGCTCTCTATCGTCGCATCCCTCAGGGTCAGTTCCGTTCCGTCGCTCAGGACCACCCGAATAGGTGACGGCTCTTGTTCAACGATTAGCCGTCTTGGGCTGACAGTCGTAGGTCGCCAGCTATAACATGCGTTTAGCAGCATCAGAAGGAGTGCGGCTGTGACCCGCCGCGCTAGTGGCCGCATACTCATAGTGGGCCTCCTTCTAGCTTCGCCGCTTGGGGGATAGCGGCTGGATACCGACACGTCGATGTTATGCTACGGGAACGTGAGCCGCAAGCGGAAACGCTACCGTCAGTACTCACAGTGAGCGTGTAACGTTGGAAAACGACCACCTCCGAGCGATGGGGGTGGCCGTCGCGCTTGACCCGGTCCTTCTTGATGGTGTTAGGCCACCGCCCTCGATCCCCAAGGTTCCCTACATAGGTTCGGGAGGAGCCAAGTAAAGCTCTCTCCTGATCACGTCTCTCATCGGCACAAACTCCTCCGCGGCAAGCTCCGCATACGGCCGCCCGAAGAGGCTTCTGGATGCTTCGTCATACGCCTGATCGCTGTTGCTGTAGTCCTCCCAGGACTCGTATGCAATGATCAGCAGGTGTGTCCCGTTGGCCATGTTCCCCGCTTGCTTGATCAGCATCATCTGACTGACTGCTCCGCCCCTTCGGATCACCTCCTCCGTAATGGGCTGGTCGAACTCCTGGATCGCCTGGGTATACGCACTCTCCTGTCCGGGGTGCGCACGAAGCTCATTCACGGACCAGACATGACCAGCTTCTGCCTGAGCAAGCGCTACTTGAGGGGCCAGGAGTGCCAACGATACGACGAGCATGACGATACGAAGCATGAGAACCTCCAGAGCGGGATGTCCGATTCGCCCTGCTGAGATTATCGGACGGGGAAGGTTAGGCGCAAGCCGAAACGTTACCGTCAATATTCACAGTGGATTTGTAACGTTGGCCGAACCTGCTCGTATGGCGCGCTCCCCTCGCGGTGGTGATGCCATAGCGCGGGGAGAGGCCGAACGTGACCTCAGTGGGAGCCATGCCCGTTTCGGGATATTCGCGGCGCACGGTCAGGCGGAACCTGTCAACGACAATGGGACACTCTACGGGATTAATTAGAGAGCAATATCCTGTGTGGTGAGGGAAGGGATGGGAGGATTGATGTAGACGGCCTCCGGGAGCGGTTTGGGCTTCGGCACACCTGTGACGAAGCGTTCGGGATGAGCGGCCCATGCTTCGCGGAGCACGGATTTCCTGCCGGCAATGACCTGATCGGCGTTCCCGAAGTGGACCTGCTCGGGGGTTAGCATCGAGATACCGCCATGGCGGTGCTCGGCATTGTACCAGCGGAAGAACGATCGACACAACGTCTTGGCCTGGCCCTGATCCCCGAACCGCCCGGGAAACGAGGGATGGTACTTCAAGGTTTTGAACTGAGCCTCGGAAAACGGGTTGTCATCCGACACCTGAGGCCGGCTCAACGAGCGAGTCACGCCGAGGTCAGCGAGAAGTTGAGCGGTGCATTGGCTCGTCATTGGAGCTCCCCGATCCGAGTGCAGGGTCAGGACCCGGGGCTGGACGCCATGCTTCAGGCAGCTCTGCTGGATCAACCGGCCGGCCAGGGCCGAGTTCTCCCGGTCCGCCACCATCCAGCCCACGACGTAGCGGCTGTAGATGTCCATGATGACGTAGAGGTAGTAATAGCTCCACTTCTTCGGCCCGAGTAGCCGCGTGATATCCCAGGACCACACCTGGTTCGGCGCCGTGGCCATCAACTCGGGCTTCTTGTACTCGGGATGGGTGCGCTGCGCCCGGCGTTCCTGAACCGGCACCTCGGAGGCCAGAACACGATACATCGTGCGTTCGCTGCACAGGTAGACCTCTTCGTCGAGCAGCGTGGCCACCACCTCGGCGGGTGAGCGGTCCACGAACCGCTCCGAACACAGCGTGTCGAAGACCTCGCCTCGTTCCGTCTCGCTCAATGCCCGGGCGGGCGTCGGGCGGGGCTGCCGTTGCCCGGTCGATGGGCCTCGACGACGGTAGAACGTCGATCGGGAGACCTCGAGAGCCGCGCACGCCGGTTTTACACCGACGTGCTTAGCCAGCTCATCGGCCGCCTTCAAGAGTTCGTCCCGTCGTCGAGGCTTATCCCCAGCAGCCCCGCAACTTTTCCCTGCACGTCGATGATCAGGTGTGCCTTCCTGAGCTCATTCTCGAGCCGTGCGTTTTGCCGCTCCAGCTTGCGTACCTTCTCATCCAGCGGATTCCGCTCCGGCTTGCGGCCGCGTTTCTTCGACAGGGCCTTCAGCGACCCGCTATGCGCCGCCTTGCGCCACGTCGTCAGGTGCGACGAGTACAGGCCCTCGCGCCGCAGGAGCTGACCCACCTCGCCGGGCTCGGTGCACCGGTCCGCTTCTTCGACGATCCGCAGCTTGTACGATGGACTGAACCGCCGGCGTAGCGGCCTATCTACTACCTCCGGGTCCGCAGGAGCTGCCGCGCTTCGCTTGGCCTCCCCGATTCCAGGGGCACTACCATTCTCTTCCATTCTCTCTCGCAGTCCCAACATGTTCGTTTTCTCTGCCTTCGCCCTACTCTAATTCTTTGCGTGCTCCGTGTCTCACGTACGTTGGCAGAGAGGGAGGCGGGGATCGCATGGGCGTTGGATCGAACTGTTGAAGACGGCGTTTAGGTTCCCACGAGAGCAATCCCGTGCGGTGAAGCTATGGGCGATGAGTGTTGAAGATGCCGCAATAGCTCTTCTGCCAGTGCGCCACGTTATCGATTCCTTCGTGTGGGTCCTTTTGCCCTTGCGATCACGAACGCGGCGAGTTCAGTCCAACGAACTAGAGACGGCTTCAATTCTTCGAGAATCTCGTTGGCAGTCGTGCCTCTGAAGGATCCCTTGTACCTCTTCGTTTTCTTTGCCTTGTACGCCGCTACAGCACGACGGGGTAGTGTCCCTAGATTTGTGTAAAAGCGGATAAGCTGGACAGGAGGGAAAGAAAAACGGAAGCTCCTCTGTTGTTGTTCACTGTCACATGAACCCGGGAGTCCGGGTCTGCAGAGCAGGCTCGGAACCGGAGAGGAGCTTCCGATGCAAGAGATTGTGGAGATCGGTCGGGCCACGCAAGACGAGCTACGCGATGATTTGCGCGAGCTGTTTCAAGGCGCGATCCGGCTGACGCTCGAGATGGTGCTGGAAGAGGAGCTGAAGGCCATGGTAGGTGCACGCCGCTTCGAGCGGGTGGGAAGCCGGAAGGACCATAGGAACGGCACATACCTGAGGCGGCTGCTGACGAGCCTGGGGCAGATCGAGGTCGCCATGCCCCGGAGCCGGGACAACGGTTCGCCGGCCGACGTGATCGGCCGCTACCAGCGCAGGAGCCCCGAGCTCGACGAGATGATGGTCGAGGCGTATGTGAGCGGCGTGTCACAGCGCAAGATGGGCGACGTCACCGAGGCGCTGATGGGCGAGCGTGTTGGGCGCTCGACGGTGAGTCGTGTGGCAAAACGGCTCGACGAGGCCGTGGAAGGGCTGCGCCGTGCGCCGATCGAGGGGCCTCACCCCTATCTGTACCTGGACGCCACGTTCTTGGACGCCCGCTGGGCCCGCAAAGTCGAGAACGTGAGTGCGCTCGTGGCGTATGCAGTGGGCCCTGAGGGTCACCGACGGCTCCTGGCCGTCACGCTGGGCGCTGAGGAGTCGCAGCGGAGCTGGTCGGAGCTCCTCGAGCAACTCCAGGACCGCGGCCTCGGCGGTGTCGAGCTCGTGATCGCCGATGAGCACGCAGGCCTGGCAGCTGCGGTCCGCCGCTTCCTGCCCGAGGCACGCCGTCAGAGGTGTACGGTCCATCTGCAGCGTAATGTGGGGGCGAGGGTCCCCCACCGCCTACGCAAGCGCGTGGCGCGTGAGGTCTCGGTGATCTTCCAGACATCCGGACTCGCCGAGGCGAAGAAGCTCCTGGGCGAGTTCGGCGCACGCTGGAAGAAGGAGCTGCCCGAGGCCGTGGAGGTCCTGGAGCGGGGCTTCGGGGCAGCGACGCAGTTCTACGCGTTCCCCGAGGCGCACTGGCCCCGGCTGCGTACCACCAACAGCCTCGAGCGGCTGCACGGCGAGATCAAACGCAGGATCAAGGCCGCCGGCGCCTTCCCGGACCGGGCCAGCGCCCTCAGGCTCATCACGGCCGTCGCACTCAGGACCACACACGTCTGGGGCGACCGGCGTTACCTCGACCTCTCACTCCTCCAGAAACAGGAGGTCGCCCAAGCAGCCTAGCCGAAGGCGAGGAGCTTCCTCCGCTTTTACACACAAATCGGGACTTGACCTTCTTAGCCCCGATCCTATGGATCCTTGAACGGTGGAGAAAATCGAAAACGCAATCGGAGGGTGCTCTAAGAACACAAAAAGTCTTCGTTAATTTATTTACAGCGGTTCCTTACATAATGGTGTGTTTGATCCTGATTTTTTACAGAGAGTGAATTTGTGCATTCGTTGAGCTTAGCTCCGATGATCACCACCCCCAAACAATGTTCACTGAACATATAAATCCAACCCCACAAACACTCGCGTGGGGCTATAACATCCATAAGGAGTCTCTAGGGGGCCCATGGGGGGCAGTGGGTGGGTTTGAGGCGTGTGGGGCAGGGGAGTACTGTCGGTAGGAACTGTCGGTTACTGTCCGCTTACTGTCGATTCGAGGCGGCAGATTCTGACATTGACTGAGGCGGATAACGGCATATCGTGCAGCCCGCCAATGGTTTATGTCGTTTCTTGTCGGAATCCAGTACCTATTTGAACTTGCCTCCTAAGCAGTAGGTCGCTGGTTCGATTCCTGCCGGGGACGTTTAGGGAACGGGCACGCAGGTCCAGGCAGCCTCAGCCCGCTAAAACGTCGCGATCGGATTGATCGGCGAGCCCATCCCCATTTCGATTCTCAAAGGCGCCGCCGTGAACAGGAACTCGTACCTGCCTAGACTCCTGGCCACTTCGGCGAGCCGCTCGAAGTCGAGGTTGTCGAAGATCCCGGTCCCCAGCGAGACCAGCGCGAGCCGGTGTAACGGGAGACGCTCCTCGTCCGAGAACTCGTGGGGGAAGACGTCGTTCCACATGTCGTGGCCGATGAACGACACGCCCCGCTCCTTCATGAAGTAGGCGACATCGGCGTGGTACCCGGCGACACCCTCCGAGGTCGGCCAGGGCCCCAGCGCTGCACGCCTTTTCCAGCGACCCGTGTAGAGCAGGATCACGTCACCCGGCTCGACCCGCACGCCCTCGATCTCTTCCAGGGCCTCGAGGTCCGCGGCTCGGATCGCGGTCCCGGGTTCGACCCACCCCTCAGGGGTAGCGTTGCCTGGCAGGAGCGTCGCGTCGAACAGGATGCCGCGCGTGACGATGCCGTCCTTCAGGGCGTTGATGCTCCCCCTCGGGCACCCACCCGCCGCCTCGATCTCCTCCATCGACACCCCGTTGTACCCCTTGCCCTCGTACATGATGTGGCAATCGACCGCATCGAGGTGGCTGTGGATGACGCCGTGATAGGTCCCGGTGTACTGATACTGGTCGGCGGCGCCCGTCTCGCTGACCCGCAGCACTTCACGGTTCAGAATCGTGGTGGCGTCGAGTGCCGTTTCCTGCACAACATCGTGCGCGAGCGAAACACTTAGCCCTTCGGTCACGAGCGCGGCCGCGGCCCTCCGCTTGGCTGGCGTGATGAGGTTCGCTGCACCCAATTCGTCATCCGGTCCCCAGCGGTCCCAGTTCGAGAGTTCCTCCATCGCCCGCTGGTAGTCCGCCACGGTAGCCATCGCGGGGTAGCCCTGGTCCTCGGTCTCGGTTTCGTTCTCGGCGCCACAGGCGATTAGTCCTGTGGTCAGCAGCAAAGCCGCCACGCTTCCGGCCCACCGCGATCCTTGTCGTAACATGGTTCCTCCTTTTCGGCCGCCGCATCGATAGAGGGACGGGGCGCCGGACATAGCGCACTCGGGGATCACACCGAGGTCAACATCCTATGGGCATGCGGGTGGGCGCAA
This sequence comes from Longimicrobiales bacterium, assembly GCA_965248195.1. GTDB lineage: Bacteria > Gemmatimonadota > Gemmatimonadetes > Longimicrobiales > Gaopeijiaceae > UBA822. Next base: position 1,807,635 of record CBDFIQ010000002.1, read on the forward strand.
GCATCGGCACCGACTCTGCGAATGGGCCGGTGTGATAATGCGGCGCTATACTTTGCGGATCGGGCCGTTGGTGTGTCAGATTACGATGTGCCCGACTCCTCCCTTTTTTCCGCCTCACCCAACGCCATGCCCATCTGCAAGCCCAAGACAAAGAGCCTCGGCCTCTCATTCCTGTTAGCGCTTACGGCGACCGCGATCGGCGTCGTGCCTCTCTCCGGTCAAACAGCCGATACGACGCCCTGGAAGGTCTCCAACGGACAGTTCGCTTCTGGTGTCGGCGGCATGTCCCTGGCGCTCGTTCCGATCATCTTCAACATCCACGGGGGTTTGCCGAGCTGCGCGCCTTGTGATCCTGCCACCCTTCCTGGCATCGATCGCTGGGCGGTTTCTACTGAGGGGTCGGCGTGGAACATCGCCAGCTGGGTAGGGGAATTCGGGCTGTTGGCGGGCACATGGTACGAGCTGTACAAGCTGCCAAACGGGACCAAACACCTGGCGGCTTCGGTCGAGGCGGCAGCGTGGAACTTCGGCGTGACTCGCTTGGCCAAGGCGGTATTCAACCGAAATCGCCCGGTCCTCTACACCGAGGATAGCATCGAGGCCCAGGAGAGCCTGAGCAGCCACCGATCCATGTACTCCGGTCACACTTCGACCGCGTTTGTCCTCGCCACTTCATACGTTCTGAGCATGAGCGACAAGAACGGCCTGGACCGGTTCTGGCCCCTCATCGCAGCAGCAGGCGTTGGGGCCATGCGCGTGGCAGCGGGCAAGCACTTCCCGACCGACGTCCTCGTCGGGGCTGTCGCGGGTAGCGGCACGGCGATCGTGCTTCACAAGATTCGCTTTTAGCCCACCGGAATCGTCACCTGGTCGAAAACATCAACCTCGCCACGGCCGACCTCCGGGCTATATATTCGAAATGCCTTGTTGTTCCTCCCTGTCGCCGTCAGCTCAATAAACTAAGGTAATGCCCATGCGTCTCCGCCCCCGGCTTCGTTCTCGCACGCCTCTAGGGTGGGTGGCTCTTCTCATCACCTTGGCCGCCATGTCCGGATGTGACATCCCCACGACGGCCCCCCTTATCGACGTCCGATGGGTATTTCCTATCGAGGATCAGTCGATTTCCGTGGTCGAGTTCCTTCCGGCCAGCGTGTCCGTCTCGGGTGGGAGCTTCCAGGTGGACGTGGCCCCGTTCGCGGTGGCCCAGACGCTCGGCGGGGTCTGCCCCGCGTGTGTTGCGCTCAATGGGCAGACGGTGCCCAAGCCCGCGTTCAACATTTCGTATAATGATACCGGCACGCTTCCGACTGATGTCGTGTCCGTGGAGATGGAAAGCGCGTCGATTTCCTTGGGCATCCAGAACGACCTCAGCTTCGACCCCATTCGTCCTGCAGCGGCCAACCCCGGAAGCATGACCATCACCATTTACGACGGAGACATCAGTGGCCGTGTGCTCGGTCAAGTGCTGTTGGATGGGGCCACCGACGCCCTTCCGAGTGGCATGCTCACGACGGTCCCGCTCAACCTCGCGCCGGGCACCGTCACCCCGACGATTCTGGCCGTGGTCGATCTGAATTCCCCGCTGGGCGACACCAACGTTCTGATCAACACCGCCGCCGGCCTCGACATCGCGGTGACCGTGGGCACCATTCTCGTTTCGGCCGTTACCGTCAACGTGGACGGTCTCACGGTCGATATCGACGAGACCCAGCTGGATCTGGAGGACATCGACGCCGACATCGTGTCCAACGTTCAGACTGGATCACTGATCCTGGATGTTCAGAACCCGTTTGGGGTGGCCATCAGCCTCGTGGTGGAAATCGGCGGCCCCGGCATCACCACGATTCAGAGGACCCTGGACATCGGTAGTGGGCCGACGTCCTCAGCGACACTTTCGTACACGGGAGCCGAGCTCCAAACCTTCCTCGGCAAGCGGGGCGTGTTTTTCCGAGGGTCCGGTACCGTAACCGGCGGACCGCTGACGGTTACACCGGATCAGGTGGTGGTGATCGAAGCCACGCTGGATGTCGAGTTGGAGATCGGAGGATGAGGCAGCCTACACGGAGGTGCGGAGCGATGATGTCGAAGCGAGCAGTGGCCGCGTTGATCCTGTCCGTGGCATTGGGGGTGGCGTCGTTCCCTGGCGCGGCGTCCGGCCAACTTCCCTCCGCCGGCACCGCCGCACTCGGAACAGCCAATAATTATACGGCTTTGGCGCGGGGCTTTACCGCGATCGCCTTGAATCCTGCGGGCCTGGGCATGCCGGGAAATCCGGGATTCTCCTTCACGTTATTCCCGGTTCAGGCACAAGCGGGCCTGAACGCCATCAGCGTTGGTGACATCGCGGCGTTCGACGAAATGAAGATTCCTGCGACGACGAAGGAGGAGTGGCTCCAGTCCGTCATCGGCGAAGGCGCTCTTACGGCACGAGGCGGCTTTAGCCTGACCGAATTGGCGCTCAGCACAGGGCCTGTCGGCTTGCAGATCTCGACCGTCGGAGAGGTGAACGCCTCCCTGGGTCCGGATGCTGTCGAGTTGGCCTTGTTCGGAAACGCCGGCCGCACGGGAACGCCAAGAGACATGACGTTGGCGGGTACGAGCGGCGACGCGTGGGCCGCGACGACGGTTGCAGTCGCGGTAGGGATTCCGTTGCCTGCTCCTGCTTCGCAGGGTGGAAGCTTGGCGGCGGGAGCAACGCTCAAGTACACCGTCGGGCATGTCGTGGCGGCAGTGCGGAACGAGGGCAGCGTGATTACAGCCAACCCGATCGGGATCGACCTCACACTGCCGTCGATCGCGCCGGACAGCTTTACCGCAAACAACGGTACGGGCGTGGGTCTGGATCTCGGCGTGTCGTGGGAGGGCTCGACCTGGGCGTTGAGTGCCGCGGTGCAGAACGTCTTTCACACGTTTCAATGGGAACTCGACGAACACGCCTACCGGGCGGGCACCGTTTTCGCCAACAGCAACTCGACCGCTACTGATTTCGACGCGGCTCCGGTGGCGAACGCGCCCGCCGCACTCCGGAATGAACTCTTGGCCCAAAGCTTCGGGACGGCTCTCAACCTGGGCGCCGCATACCGTCATTCGGACCGGCTCACCCTGACCGCCGACCTCCGAGCGGACGGCGGGGACGCGCTCGTCATTGGAGAGGGTTCACACATCGGGGTGGGAGTGGAGTTCCGACCCCTCCCGTTTCTGCCGCTGCGGGGAGGCTTGTCGCGCATTTCGGGCGGCGCCGTGCACTTTGCTGCGGGCCTCGGGCTGCAGCTGGGTCCGTTGCACTTTTCGGGTGCCTACCTCACCGAAAAGAACTCGGCAGGTGAGTTTCGAGCCGCGAGCTTCGCGTTGTCCTTCGGGCACAGCTGAGCCGGCACCGGAACCCGAGAACCCGGCCTGGTGGGCGCGAGAGCGAGCGTCCGGTCGAGCTCGGCCGAGAACCCGGATCCGGAAGCACTATTCGACGTAGCCATCATCGGAGGCGGCCCCGCCGGGGCGGCAGCGGCGGGCCTTCTGGCTGCGTGGGGACATTCGGTCACGGTATTCTCCCGCTCCGGCTCGCCATCGTCCAGGCTCGCGGAGTCCCTGCCACCTAGCACGCACAAGGTTCTCGATCGCATCGGAGCCTCCAGCGTGATGGACGGCGAGGGGTTCGTGCGGAGCAAGGGTCACACGGTCTGGTGGGGCGGTTCCGGTCCACGGATAGAAGAATTTCCCGCGGGCAACACGGGATACCAGGTGGTGCGTACCGACCTCGACCGTGTGCTTCTCGATCTGGCCAAGGCCAACGGTGCGCGTGTCGGAGCGGAGACGACGATCCAGGGTGTGGAGCCGGATGGGGAGGTCTACCGACTCGACCACGCGACCACGGGGGACCCGGCCCCAATCAGAGCCCGATGGATCCTGGACTGCTCGGGACGCTCCGGCGTCATCGCACGGCGCGGCTTCCGGCACCAGGAGGAGGGTCCAACCACGCTCGCCCTCGTGGGTATATGGCGCAGTGAGGAAGGGTGGGATGTTCCGGACCCGACCCACACACTCGTGGAAAGCTACACAGACGGATGGGCCTGGTCCGTGCCGGTCGACGACCATGTACGCTACGTCGCGCTGATGGTCGATCCGCATGTGACGGGACTGAAGCGGGGGAAAGAGATCGGCCCCATCTATCGTTCTGAGGTGGCCAAGACGGAGCGCTTCGCCGCACTACTCGAAGGTGGAGTGCCCCGGGGCGACCCCTGGGCGTGCAACGCGTCGATTTACTCGGCCCATCGGTTTACCGACAACCGCATGCTGCTCGTGGGTGACGCGGCATGCTTTCTGGATCCCGTTTCTTCCTTCGGCGTCAAGAAGGCCCTAACGTCCGGCTGGCGTGCCGCGGTCGTCACGCATACGTGCCTGGAACGCCCCGACATGGAGTCCGCCTCTCTCGATTTCTACGAGCGCCGTGAGCGGCGCGTTTATGCCAGCTACGGAAAACAGTCGGCCGAGGTATTCGGCATCGCCGGCCGAGAGCACCGCCATGAGTTCTGGACCGCCCGCGCCGCCCTGGACGACCGTTACGACGAACCGGACGAGGACGGCGAGTTGGACATCGAGAGCCTGAAGCGAGACCCCGACGTACTCACCGCCTTCGACCGGCTCCGCCGCACTCCATCGATCCATCTGCGGCCGGGCCCGGCTTTGGCCGTGATCGAACGACCGACGATCATCGGACGTGAGGTGGCCATGGAGGAACGGCTCTCGACGCCCTCCATCCCAGGGGGGGTTCGTTATCTCCGTGGGATCGACTTGAAGCGGGTCCTGGCCATCGCCCCCGATCACGTACAGGTACCGGAGCTGTTCGAGGCCTACTGCCGAATGGGAGACCCCGTCATCTTGCCGGATTTCCTGGGCGCCCTCTCGGTCATGATGTCTCGCGGAATCCTCGAGGATCATAAACCGCGCTCGTAAAACCTCCCTCGCAAAATCTCTGGACATGGCATATTCTATGCCTCGACGTCGCTCCTGGGAGCTTCCGGCAACTGACCATCGAACCGGGCGTACGCGGGATAGGCGCGCCGCCGACGCGCGCCATCCCGAGGCCGAGAAGTCATCGTTGGTGGCCGGTCGAGAGCACTCGCCGAATGTCACTGCAAGATCGACAATAGATCAGCTTGCCATGCCACCCTGGGATTTGTAACATGATTTTGAGCAGGGTTGGAGGGTGAAGGGTGGGGGGGCTCGCACCAACGGTGCAGGATAGGACCCGTCGCCATTTCACGCTGGAGGATGAAATGAAATCGTATGTTTGGTTAATGCTTGTGAGCCTTCTCTTAATGTCTCCGCGTCTCCTAGAGGCGCAAACGATCACAGGTAGGGTACAGGACCAGGCCACCGGTGCGCCGCTTGCGGGGGCGCAGGTTTTCATCGCCGAGCTTGATCTCGGCGGCCTGACCCAGGTGACGGGCCAGTACCTCCTGCTGAACGTCCCGATTGGCACGCACACGCTGACGGTGGAGTTGCTCGGCTACCGGCCGGTGACGAGTACGGTGACAGTGTCCGGTGCAGAGACCGTTGTGCAAAATATCTTTATGAATACACAGGCGCTGCAACTAGACGAAATCGTCGTGACGGGCACCGCCTCAGGAGCCCGGTTGCGGGAGATCGGGAACTCCGTCAGCGTGCTCGACGCCAACATCGCCGAGTTGCAACCCATCGTAAACGTCTCGGATCTTCTGCGGGGCCGGGTGGCCGGGGTCTCGGTCGGGGTTGGGTCGGGTGCGGTGGGAACCGCTTCCACGATCAAGATCCGTGGCAGCTCGACCATGCGGCTGGTGAACGACGGGCCGCTGATCTATATCGACGGGGTGAGGGTGAACAACCGGATGGAATCAGGCTCTGAAGACGTCTCCCGGATCGACGACCTCGATCCGGCGATGATCGAGCGCATAGAGCTGATCAAGGGTCCCGCGGCTGCCACGCTCTACGGCACTGAGGCAGCCAACGGCGTACTCCAAATCATAACGAAGAGAGGCGTGATCGGGGCACCCCAGTGGAACTTCACGGTCCGCCAGGGAGCCAACTGGTTCCGAGACCCCGCGGGACGAACTCCCACCAATTGGGGGGTGAATCCGAACACCGGTCAGGTTGAGTCATTCAATATCATGGAGAACAAGGCGGAGCGAGACCTCATGTTCCGCAACGGTCAGCTCCAATATTACGGCTTAGACGTTTCAGGCGGCACGGCTGACTTCCGGTACTTCGTCTCCGGATCCGCTTCGAACGACGAAGGCGCGACGTTCAACAACTCGGCGAAAAAGTATAACGGCCGGGTGAACATCACCGCCCAGCCGTCGGACCAGCTGACGATCCAGGCGAACGCCGGCGTCGGACTGACCCGGATACAACTGCCCAGTGACTTTCCGTATCAAGATGCGGTCTTTGCCAGCGCGATAAGACTGGGCGATGGTGACCTGCGCCGGGGATACCGAACTGCACCTCCGGAGGCGAACTACGAAAGGGATGCTGACTTTAACAATGCGAACCGCATAACTGCGGGTATTACGCTGGACCACAGACCGTACAGCTGGTTCACGCAGCGACTCACGTTCGGCCTGGACGTCACCGACCAGGAGGAGAGCATTTTGAACAACCTCCTGAGTCCTGAGTCGGCGGAGTTCTTCAATGCACGGAATTCCTCCGGCAGCAAGGAGGTCAATCGCGATGCGGTGCTCTACACCACGTTCGACTACGCGGTAAGCGGCACCCGCACGTTGTCGGATAACTTCCTTTCCACCACGTCGGGGGGCTTCCAGGTCTATACCAAGTCCATTAACCGGATCACCGCTGAGGGCGTAGGCTTCCCGGCGGTCGGCTTGTCGACCGTTGGTGCTACGGGCGAGAAGACCTCAGACGAGAGCATCATCGAGAACAACACGGTAGGCGTGTACATCCAGCAGCAGATCGGCTGGCGGGACCGCCTCTTTCTCACCGCCGCGGTCCGGGCCGACGACAACAGCGCGTTCGGTGAGAACTTCGACCTCGTCTATTACCCGAAGGTAAGCGGATCGTGGGTCCTGAGTGAGGAACCGTTCTGGGGACTCGATTTCGTCGATTCGTTCCGCCTTCGGGCCGCCTACGGTGAATCGGGCCAGCAGCCTGATGCCTTCGACGCCCTCCGCAGCTTCACCACCCGGTCCGCGCCCTCCGGAACGGCGACGGTGACTCCGGACTCTCCCGGAAACTCCGAACTCGGTCCGGAGCGGGGCGTGGAGATTGAGGCAGGGTTCGGCGCCAGCTTGTTCAACGACCGCGTCACTCTCGATTTCACCTACTACGACCAGACGACGAAGGACGCTATCGTGGGGCGCAATGTCGCTCCCTCATTGGGCTTCACCGAGTCGCAGTTCGTGAACATCGGAAGGATCTCGAACAAAGGCGTTGAGGTCGGTTTGGCCGCCCGGATCATCGAAACCCAGGACTTCGACTGGGACGTCGACTTCAACTTCAGCACGAACCATAACAAGATCGAAGAGCTCGGCTTGGACGGCTTCCTGCAGTTGGGATGGACCACACGGCATGCGGAAGGCCGCGCGGTGGGCTCGCTCTTTGCCCCGAGGGTGCTCGAGGCGACGTTGGACGCCAACGGCGTAATCGATCCCGATAGCATGCTCTGCGATGACGGTACCGGGCAAGCCGTCCTCACGTGCGACGAAGATGCGTGGATCTACCAAGGGCACCCCGACCCGACCTTTGAGGGGACCTTCTCGTCCGCCATCACCTTCGGCGATCGGCTCACGCTGTCAGGCCTAGTCCAGGGCAGGCTCGGCCAAACCAAATACGACCTGCAGGGTTGGCGGAGGTACTCCTCTTACCAGCAAACCGAGATGAACTTTTTCCCTGAGAGGTTCTTTGTCGGGGACGTCGCCGAAGCCCAATTCGGCAGCAGCGGTGAGTTCGCGTTGTGGGTCAACCCGGCATCCTTTATCCGCTTCAAGGAGCTCTCGCTCAGCTACCGGATGCCGGCGGAATGGGTCCAGAGGATCGGCGCCAACCGGGGATCTCTTAGCGTCGCTGCACGCAATCTCGGAATGATCTGGACCACCTGGCAAGAATTTCCGCACCACGATCCAGAGGTGGTGGATCCCAGCAATACGTTCGAGGGGAACAGAGAGCCGCAGGCGGATGCCATGACGCCGCCGCTGACCTCGGTGCAACTCACCCTCCGACTCACCATCTAGGGGGGAGCTAGAATCATGGCTAGAATCATGGCAGAACTAGTGAGAGAGCATGCCCTATCGACGAACCTCAAGCCACAAACGGGAGCTGCACACATGCGATGGACCTTATGGGGATTCAGACCTTTCATGATCAGTGTCACTCCCGCACTCGCGCTCTGTTCGACTGTCCTCCTCGGGGCGTGTGACGTGCTGGACGATCTTCTCATGGTGGAGGCTCCCTCCAGAGTCGTGGCGAGCGACCTGGATGATCCGGCGGCCGCCGGGCTCCTCACGACGAGCGTGGCCAACGAATTCCGGTGTGCCTTCACCCACTATGTAGCCGCGAGCGCCCTCACCGGGATGGAGTTCACCACTGCGAACCAGAGCTCTTCCCTGAATATATGGGAGCAGCGGAGACACGACACGAGCGGATTCGGGTCTCAGTACGCGGACGGCGACTGCGGGAGTGGTAATCCGGAACTATACACGCCCCTCTCCAGAACCCGGTGGCTCGCCGACGAGGTGCTGACTAGTCTCGACGGTTGGACGGTGGGCGAGGTCGCCGACAAGGCGGCGTTGGAAGCCGAGGTCGCCGCATATGCAGGGTACAGCTACGTGTTCTTGGGTGAATCCATGTGCTCCGTAGCCTTCGACGCGGGGCCGGAGCAGACCATAGCGGATGCGTTCGAGCTCGCGGTGGCTCGTTTCGACAAGGCAATTGCGGCGGCGGGCTCGAGCGGCCAATTCCTGAACCTGGCCAGGGTCGGAAAGGCCCGAGCACTCCTGAACCTCAATCGGAAGTCCGAAGCCGCGGCGGTCGCCGCCCTGGTCCCGAGCGGCTTCACGTTCACGCTGGGTTACTCCAACGCTGAAGACGTGACGCGTAACAAAGAGTGGGAGTTGAACGTGCGCGACTTCGACGTCACGGTCGGAGTCCTTTTCCGGAATCTGTCTTTCGCTGGAGTGCCCGATCCCCGAGTCGCGGTGACGGACGAGGGGGTCACCGGCACAGGCACATCCATTGACATCTGGACGGCGGACAAATACCCCTCTGCCGACACCCCCATCGAGCTAGCCAGCTGGGAGGAGGCGCAGCTGATCATGGCGGAGGCCGCCTTGGAGGCCGGGCCGCTCTCGGATGCCGTCACCATTATCAACACGCTCCACACCAACGTCGGTCTGCCGGCCTTCGCAAGCGTCGACGCTGGCGAGATCCTGGACCAGATCATCTACGAGCGCTCGGCCGAACTCTTCTTGGAGAGCCACCACCTCCAGGATATCAAGCGCCTCAACATCACGCTATTCCCGGTGGCAGGGACGGACACCGACCAGGGAAGCTCGTACTCAGACCAGATATGCTTCCGCCTTCCGGCCCTCGAGTTCCAGAACAACTCGAACATCGCCGGTTAGACGGCGAAGACTGGGGGCGAGGTTGTCCGGGGAACGGCGGTGACGGACTCGGTCGTGGTCCGTCACCGCCGCCCCGTCAAAATATTGATCACGCCAGCCGGATGCCCGGTGCCCCAGCGGGTTGTCGCGTCGGCGGCCCTGACGAGTTCGATTCGTCGGATCTGATTGGGGGTAATCTGGTGAAGCGTGTTGAGACCCCCATGCCGAATTCCGTCGATGTACACGACAGGATACGCCGCGCCCGGGTTGATAAAGGAAATCTGGCCGCGGGATCGGAGCCAGTTGGGGCGTAGGCGTTCGATCAGTTCAAAAGCATCGGGATCGGAGTTTCCACGGCGTCGGATCTCTGCGCGGAGGATCTCGTCCAGTGACCCCCGCTCATCCCCAGCCACCGCAGCCGACGGGGGGTTGAACGTATCAGCTGGGCTCCCCAGGCGCCGAGGGAGACTGCGGCGGCGAGGCTGAGAACGCTGGCCTTGGCCCGACAGCGCATGGGATGAAACGGGCAACGTATCATGGCATGGCCTCGGTGCTATCCAGAGTAAGCAGGCCTGTAAGTTACCACCCTCCTCCTTTCTTCGCAGGCTCTTCTGGCTAGATCAACGAAGGGCTCGACATCCTGTAAATGTGCTTCGAGCACCTTTGCGCCTGATTCAGGTCGAAGTGTTTCCGGACGCATCGCGACCGCTCGTCCTGGATAGACCTGGAAGAGTGCACGCACGGATCTCGGCAGCCGGCCTAGCGCCATCCTCGTGAGGCGTGTAGCCTGCTAAGCCTACGGAAACCACACCTCGGCAGAGACGGGCTCATATGAGAACACGGGTCCCCCTAGCGCAGCGGTTCATAGCCGCATTCCTTCTCGCGCTGCTAACGGGATGCCAGAGTTGGCACCCTACAACTCTCAGCCCACGGGCATTGATCCCCGAAGAACGGCCGTCATCCGTGCGCATCACGCTGACGAACGGAGCGATCATGACCGTCACGGACCCGGCTATGAGAAATGACTCCATCGTTTCCGCCGAGTTTGGCGTAGCAGCATGGGCCTCACGAGATGTTCGCTTGCTCGAGGTGCGGCGCTTTAGCCCTGGGAAGACAATCGGCCTCTTCCTTGTCACCGTCGCGTTCGCGGCTAGCTGGGCCAGCATCGTGCCTGGCAATAGTGGATCATCCGTTAACGGGGCACCGCCTTTGCCAAAAGATACGCGAGTGCCGCTGGCGCCACACGTGGGGTGGTAACAGCCGTCGCCCCCAGAGGGCACTCGATGAGGATCTATTCGACAGGTCGGAGCTCGCGCCGGAGTCCGTCGCGGTGTGCGGACCGGACCCATACCGCTCCGAAGCGTGAGCGCATCGTGCCCTTCGTGCCCTCGCGCCACTGGATCCGTCCGCCACGCCTTCTTCGCAAGCATGTCGGCCAGCTACACACCCGAGAGCCCTCGCCGAATGTGGGTTCACGCCCTATTCTTATCCGCCATGTGGGAGCTTCAGTGGAAGCTCCCGAACCGCATCCAAGCCAGGCTAGTCATGAGTAAATTCGCAGGCTCGTTCTTCAGGTCCCATCCCGGGCTCGGTTTCCTCGTGTGCCTCATGACGTCTTTCGCACTGCCCGCCGCCGCTCAGGGCCAATCCGTGTCGGACGCCGACGGCGAAGGAACGCCGATCGAGAACGACCTCGTCGTCGAACATTGCGCTTCGTGCCACACACGGGACGATGCCGGCCGAATGACTCGGCTGTCCTATATGAGGAAGACGCCGGAGGGGTGGCAGACCTCGATCCGGAGGATGGTCTCGCTCAACGACGTGGACCTCGACCCAGCGACGGCCCGGGAAATCGTCCGGTATCTGGCCAACCAACACGGCGTCGCGCCGGAAGAGCTACGGGCCGGGCTTTTCGAGGTCGAGCGCCGACTCATCGACTTCGAGTACGAAGCGGACGAGGACACGGAGACGACGTGCACCCAGTGCCACTCCATGGGGCGCGTCATCACCCAACGTCGGACCACAGAGGAGTGGGGCCTCCTCATGGCCATGCACCGCGGATATTATCCGCTTACGGATACCCAAGCCTTCCGGTACTTGGGTCCCACACCCGGCAGCTCCGAAGCTCCGGATGACACCCGGCACCCCATGGACAAGGCGATCGAGCACCTATCCCAGGAGTTCCCGCTCGAGACACCCGAGTGGAGCGACTGGTCGGCAACCATGCAGCCCGCACAAATCGCGGGTACGTGGGCCGTGTCGGCGGTTCAACCCGGGTATGGTCGCCTCTTCGGGCAACTGACCCTAGAGCGGGTACCGGGCAAAAACGACGAGTTCACGACCTCGACCACCCTCACCTATGCGCGCTCCGGCGACACCGTGGTGCGCAGGGGAAGCTCGATCGTCTACACGGGCTATCAGTGGCGCGGCAGCTCGGTCCTCGAAGATGGGCGGGACCCGCTTCGAGAGGTTCTCTTCGTGGAGCGGGACTGGCAGCAAATCTCAGGACGCTGGTTTACGGGGGCCTACGACGAGTTGGGCTTCGACGTCCACCTGTACCGTGTCGGCAACGACCCGATGATCCTCGGCATGGAGCCCCGGGCGCTGAGAGCCGGATCCGCGGGCCAGGAGATCCGGATTTTCGGAGCCAGCCTACCCCGGGTACTCCCATCCGGGGCTGTGAACCTCGGACCCGGAATCACCGTGCGACGAGTGGTTCGGTCTGACGGCAACTCAGCTACCCTCATCGTCGACGTAGACGAGGACGCATCCGTGGGGCCACGGGACATTTCGATTTCCGGTGCCCGCCGTCCAGAGAGCGGATTCGTCTACGACCAGGTCCACGCCATCCGAGTGAGCCCCGAGTGGGGAATGGCACGCATCGGAGGCGGGCCTATGCCGAAGAGCTACACCCAGTTCGAGGCCCGGGCCTACCATCGAGGCACGGACGGAAGGATGGGGACCGACGATGACGTCGATCTCGGCGTCGTAGACGCCACTTGGAGCATGGAGGAATACTCGGCCACGTTCGACGACGACGACATAGAGTTCGTCGGCGAAATCGATGCGCGTACCGGATTCTTCACTCCGGCACTGGACGGCCCCAATCCCGAACGGAGCGGAAATCGCAACAACATCGGCGACGTATGGGTCATCGCGAACTTCTCGCCACCGGAGGGACAGGCCGATCGGCCGCTTCAGGCTCGTGCGCACCTCATCGTCACGGTACCGCTCTACATGCGCTGGGATCCGTGGGGAGACCTGCCATGAGCACTCCTGCCACCGCGGGTCTCGCCCTACGTGAGTTTCACCCGTTCGAGGCTGCCGGGGAGCACTTCCTCTACATGGTGCCAAGCGCCGGCGTGTTCCATGTCGACACACCCTCGTGGGAGGTGCTGAGGACCTTGGACGGGCAGCCCATGTCCGCCGCCGACCTGACGACGGCGCTGGCGGACCGCTATCGAGCCCACGAGGTGGCCAATGCCATCCAGGAGCTCCAGGAGATCCAGGCCATCGGCGACGTGCGCCTACCCCCGGCGGGATACCTGCCGGTCATCCCGCCCCAGGACTTCCCGCTCACGACGATGGTCCTCAACGTCACGAACAAGTGCAATCTGGCCTGCACCTACTGCTACGAGTACGGCGAGGACAAGATCGTCGACACGGATTTCGGCGCGAAGCCGAAGTTCATGAGCGAAGAGACGGCTCGCGAGTCCGTCGACTTCATGTTCCGGGAATCGGGCAGCAATCGGGTCGCCAACCTCACGTTCTTCGGCGGGGAGACGCTCCTCAATTTTAAGGTGCTGCAAAAAACGCTCACCTATGCGCGGGAGCAGGCGGTCATCCTGGGGAAGGAGGTGCAGTTCAGCCTCACGACGAACGCCACGCTGCTGCGCCCGGAGATCATCGAGTGGCTCGTCGACAACCAGGTGGGGGTGACCATCTCCATCGACGGGCCGAAGGAGTCGCAGGACCAGTTCCGGGTCTTCAACAACGGGATGGGCAGCTACGAGCTGGTCCTGCCCAAGATCAAGGAGCTCCTGAAGCGCCACACGGCCCACCTCATCGGCGCACGGGTGACGCTGACCAAGCAGAATCTGGACGTCATGAAGATCTTCCGGCATCTCACCGAAGATCTCGGATTCTGGTCGGTGGGCTTCGCACCCGTGACGACCGCCGACGGGCGAGACTACGCCATCGAGGGGGACGGCTTCAGCTCGATGCTGGCGCAGTTCGCCGAGCTCGCCCAGGAGTTCAAGGAGGCGGCTCTCGAGAATCGTCACCATGGATTCTCCAACCTGAATGAGACCCTCGAAGAGATCCACAAGGGGATGAGCAAGGCGTTTCCGTGCGGGGCCGGCCTGGGCTTGATGGGTGTGGCGACGGACGGCGATGTGGCGCTGTGCCATCGTTTCGCCGGCTCGGACGAGCACAAGATCGGGTCGGTGCAGAACGGAATGGACCGGGGAAAGCAGTCTCGCTTCCTGGAGATGCATCACATTGCGAACAAGACGGACTGCCATACATGTTGGGCTCGCCCACTGTGCGCCGGAGGGTGCTACCACGAGGCCAACACACGGTACGGAACCACGGCGCAGCCGAACCTCCACTACTGTGATTGGATCCGTAGCTGGACCGATACGTGCCTTCAGGTCTACGGCGAGATCGCGACCCACAATCCCAACTTTTTGAGGCAGTACGACACCCCGGCTCCAGTGCCGGCCTGAGGAGGCCCGCATGAGAGGAAAGACATGAAACACATCAGGGCAATCAACCAGAAAGCGGCCCGCATCGAAGAATTCGCGCGGAGAGAGCGGGGGACAGGTGACGGGAGGGACGTGGGGGACGGCGGGGTCACCGCACGGGACGGCGAGGTCACCGCGCGGGACGGCGGAGTCACCGGCGAGCACGACGTCGTCGCACTCGAAAGCCGTGGATCCGAGGGGCCGCACATTCCCTTGGGCTGCTCCCTCGTTTTCCAGCCCGGGTGGGAAGTAGACTCGAGCGGCGGCACGGCCGGACTATGCCAGCCGGTCGAGCGCGATCTCTTCGATTGCCACAACGGCTGCTTCTGGCCGGTCCAGGTCCCTGACCACCTCAATCACGCTGCGGATTGGACGTCCAAGTGTGCGACCGCACAGCAGGACTGGCGGAAAATAGACTTGATCTTCCCTTGAGTCCGAACATGAGGATCACATGGTGAATAAACTTCCGTTTTCGGTCCTGGTCCTACCCACCGCGGTCGTCCTGCTTTTGGCCGCCGTCCCACTTTCGATGTGCGCCCCGTTGGCGGCGCAGGGCACGGGCACGGCGCCCTCGGGAGGCAACGGAACGTTCTACATCAGCACGTACACCGACCAGATTCAGGTCATCGAGGAGCGCACCCGCGCGGTCGTCGACCGGATCCAGCTGCAGAGTGGAATCCCGGGGCGTTTCGTAGTGTCGGCCGACCGCGAGCGCCTCTACGTGTCGGATGCCACATTCTCCCACATCGAGACCATCGACCTCGCGGAACGCCGCTCCATCGACACCTTCACGCTCAGCGAGGGGGACGAGCTGTTCAGGATTCGGGGTTTCGCCGTCGATCCACAGGAGACGTACGCGCTCATCCTGGGGAAGACGAGGATAAAGCATGTCGACCGGTTCGAGATCGGGCCGAGCATTATCATCCGCTACGACCTCCGGAGGCACGAGGTCATGGACACGATCCCGTGGCCCGGTGGCCATGAGCGCGAAAACGCGAGCTTCATGTTCTCGCCTGACGGGAGTCTCGTGTATTTCTCGGCCGAAGACATGATCGTTTTGGAGTCCGAGAACTTCACCGAAGTCGACCGCTGGGAGATCTCCCAGGAGCTGGAACCGGGACTGGGGCAGGTGAGGCCCAGCTTCACCGCCAGCTACTTTGAGGAACCCGGCTTCTTTACAGGGCTCGTGCGGATCACCGACCCGATCAATAACCGCCGCATGATCGGCATCGCGCGGGTCGACCTGGCCGAGAGAGACATGGAGTTCTATACGCTCGGACCCAACGTGCCGGTCCGCCGCTTCACTTTGGCGCCCGGGGGGAGCAAGGCTTGGGCGCTCTACAGCGAGGTTGGGCGCTACGAGTTCTGGGCCATCGATCTGGAAGAGCGCCGGGTCACACACCGTGAGATCAT
Organism: Longimicrobiales bacterium; assembly: GCA_965248195.1. GTDB lineage: Bacteria > Gemmatimonadota > Gemmatimonadetes > Longimicrobiales > Gaopeijiaceae > UBA822. Next base: position 1,823,380 of record CBDFIQ010000002.1, read on the forward strand.
CGAGGGCCGGCCCCGCATGGGCCTCACCGCCAGCACGAACGGGGAGCTGTTGTACGTCCACGTGGCCGGCAATACCATCGACGTATACGATTCCGAGACGTACGAGCACCTCGAGACGGTCGATGTCGGCGGCGACATGAGAGGCTTTATCCTGCTTCCGGGTCCTGACGGGCCGTAGGCCCGACAGACCTCAAGGCCCGACAGACCTTAGGCCCAACGACCCCGAGATGGATTCGCAGCGCACCTCCGACTTGGCTCGCATCCTCGCTTACGTGGCTCCGTATTGGCGCCGCCTCGTGCTCGTCGTCGTTCTGAGCCTGACCGGAACGGTCCTCTCACTCTTCATCCCCTACCTCTCGAAGCTCCTCGTCGACTCGGCGCTTCTGGCCCGTGACGTGGGTGCGCTCGTTCGCATCGTGGCCGCCTTCTTTGCCATCACGGTGCTGTCGTTCATCATGAACGTCACGAGCGGCATGCGGTACACGCGGGTGTCGGCCGACATTCTCTTCGACATGCGGCGCAAGCTGTACGAGCATCTCCAGACTCTCTCTCCGCGGTTCTATGCGGAGACCCCGCTCGGTGAGATCGTGTCTCGGATCAACAGCGACATCGGTGAGATCCAGCGGATCGCCTCGGAGACTGCCCTCGCGTGGATCGGCAACATCATCTTTTTGGTGGGAACGGTGGCCTTGCTGCTGTGGCTCGACGCGCGGCTCTTCGTGGTCAGCCTGCTCATGGTCCCGCCGAGCCTCTGGGCACTCGTGCGTTATCGACGACGCCTGGAGGTCAGCGTAGGAACGCTCCGGCAGAGCAGCGCGGACATCGGCACGTTTCTGATCGAAACGATTCAGGGCATGAAATTGGTCGTCGCGTCCAACGCGCAGGAGCGTGAGCTCGATCGATTCGGACGCAGAAATGACACGTTCGTCGACGCGCTGATGTCGATGCGATGGCTTTCCTATCTAGCCGGCGGCCTCCCGGGGCTGATCCTCTCGGCGGGTACGGCCATCGTCTTTCTGTTCGGCGGCTCCCGGGTGATCGACGGTTCGATCACGCTGGGCACCTTCGTCGCCTTCATGGCCTACCAGATGCGCCTCCTCTCTCCGGTTCAGGGACTCATGAATCTCTGGGCCAATTTCGCCACCGCCAAAGTTTCGCTCCGCCGAGTGCATGAAATCCTGGACACGGAACCCGGCGTCAGGGAACGAGATCACCCGCTCCCTCTTTCTTCCGTTCGCGGCGCCTTGTCCTTCGAGGACGTTTCCTTCTCCTTCGGGCGAGGAGAGCCCGTCCTGGAGGGGGTGAACTTCCGCGTGGAACGGGGGGAGATTCTCGCGATCGTGGGGCCGAGCGGAAGCGGGAAATCCACCGTGGCGGATCTTCTCACTCGGCATTTCGATCCAGACCAGGGCAGCATCCGCCTCGACGGGCATGACCTGCGAGATGTCTCGTTGACGGACCTACGACGCCATATCGCGTCGGTCGACCAGGATCCCTTCGTGTTCAATTGTTCGATCGAGGAGAACATTCGATATGCCGATCCCTCGGCAGAGTCGCAGGCGGTGGCGGAAGCGGCGGCGGCGGCAGGTTTGTTCGACTTTCTCGCCGGCCTCCCGGACGGCTTGAACACGGCGGTCGGTGAGCGCGGGCTCGCCCTCTCGGCGGGCGAGCGACAACGCATCTCCATTGCCCGAGCCCTCCTCACCGATCCCGAGGTCCTGGTCTTGGACGAAGCCACCGCCGCATTGGATCCACTGGCTCAGGAGCGCGTCATCGAGGGATACGAGGCCGTGATGAGGAATCGTACCACCGTGCTCATCACGCACCGCCTGGAGTTGGCCCGGCGCGCGGATCGAATATTGGTGATCTCCGGCGCCCGCATCGTCGAAGACGGGTCGCCGGCCGAGTTGATTCGCGCCCGGGGACCGTTCTATCGGCTCTTTCGGCGAGAACTGGAGGCATCGTCCGCCAAACCGGTCGAGGCAGGAGCTTGACCGGCGTGTCCGCCCGGGCTCCAGCCGGACATCGGGTCGGGCGGGACCACCCGTCGATTCGTGGCCGCTCGGGACGTGGCGTCACCGTGGCCGTAATCGACAGCGGTGTGCACGCGGAGCATCCCCATGTGGGTTCTGTCGCAGGCGGCGTCGCGATCGAGCCGGACGGTGAAACCCATGCCGACTACCTCGACCGTCTCGGCCATGGGACGGCCGTAACCGCGGCTATTCTCGATAAGGCCCCGGACGTCGACATCCAGGCGGTCAAGGTGTTCGGGCGAACGCTGGCTACGTCGAGCGGCGCTCTGGTGAAGGCGATCGACTGGGCCGTTGAGCAGAGGGTGCGCCTCATCAACCTGAGTCTCGGAACCGTGGGATCCGGAGGGGACCTGGTCCTGTGGGCGTCGGTCCGCCGTGCCGTGGAGCAGGGGGCTCTCATCGTATCTCCCGTGGAGCATGAGGGGCGGGTGTGGCTGCCGGGGAGCCTGGCGGGAGTCGCCGGAGTGACCCTCGACTGGGCATGCCCGCGGGACGAGGTCCGGGTAGCGCCCCCTCCGGCCGGTAAGGGCGTCTTTGTCGCGTCGGGTTTTCCCCGTCCCGTTCCCGGGGTCCCCGTGGAGGCCAACCTCAAGGGTGTGAGTTTCGCCACGGCGAACGTCACCGGAATCCTCGCCTGTCTTCTCGAAGATCGCCCCGAGATCCGATCGCTCAGCAACGTTTGGCCGCTACTCCACGGGCAGGGATGACTTCAGCCCTCACGGACTGCTACCGTACGGTAGCCCCCTACCTGACCGCGCCGATCTCGCCGAACACCTCGTTCTGAATCCCGTACTCCCTCCAATCTCGGTAGTCGAAGTGCCACCACTCACCAGGATTGACGGTGAATCCCTCGGCCTCCATCACCCGCCGCAACAAATCCCGATGCCACCGCTGTCTTGCGTTGCCGCCCGGATAGTCCGCATAAGAGCGGTGCGAGAACTCATCGTAGGAACTGGGCATTGGAATGGGTTCTCCGGTCACGAGTGCATAGAGCGAGAGATCCACGGCTGCCCCTCGGTTATGCCTCGACCCACCCGCCGGATTCGCGACGAACTCACGCTGATCGGTGGGAGTGGCGTCCCAAAACATCTTGGTCACGTACCAGGGACGGTACCCGTCGTGTATCAGTAGTCCGTAACCATAGGGCCCGAGCGCTCTGTGGGCCCGCGCCACGGCCTCGGCACCGGGACGTTGAAGGAAGGCACGGGGGTCATCGTAGAAGACGGCGTTCATGAAGTTGTTCAGAGTTGCGTATCGGATATCGAGCTCGATCGTGGGAGCCAAGGACGTGAGGTCCACCAATTCGGACTCTCGGAACGGCCCTGGCTCCACCGGTGGTGACGCCGCGAGCGCCTCGGTCCGAAGCTCCTCGACGTCCCGTACAGGGTCGATCCGGAAGGTCTCCCCCCCCACGGTGCCGATCTCCCGCCTCGTGAAAGACGCTCCGCCCATCTGGAAGCCCGCCGCACGGCCGTCGCCTCTGCGTGTGAAAAGGAGACGCTCCGCCGATTCGGCCCCCGATTCGACCCCCGGGGGACGCCCGAGAAACTCATCCGGTGACAACTCCTCCAACGGATAGGCCAACTCTCCCTGTCTTAGGTGGAGCCGCGAATCGTCCTCCAGGATCAGCCAGATGGTGTCGTCAGGCCCGTATTCCCCGATCAACCCCACCCAGTGGGTAGGCGGAGCCTCCGGGGCGGGCGACTGAGATGTAGCGGGCCCACCCGGCGGGAGAGCGGCTTGGCCCGGCAGTGAAGCCGGTCCCCCCTCTGACCGATTCGGAGCTCCGTCCGGCGAGCAAGCGGAGACCCAAACACTGGAAGCAACCATCAGCGCCAGCCGATAAGCGCGTCGGCTGGATCGCTTGGTGGGGTTCACCTCATGGCTAAACGGCATGGCTAAACCTCATGGCTGGACTTCAAGGCTGAACCTCATGGCTGAACCTTTGGACTTCATGGCTGAACCTCATGGCTGAGCCTCATGGCTGAACCTTATGGCCGAACCTCATGGCTCAAGCGTCGAGATAGCTGAACTTCGAGCGTCGAGCTTGAACCGCGCCGCACGAATCCCTTAGACTGTAGGCCCGACCAGCACAAAAGAGCCAACATGACCACACATCACGACACCATCGGTGGCGAAGCCGGGACCGGAGTTTCGCTTCGTCCGCCTGCTGCGGCGATCGCGATCATCGGCCTCCTCTCGATCGCGGCCGTGATGTTCGTGGTATCGAGCCTTCGGCGGTCCACCCCGCTGACTTGGTACCCGGTGTCCGTCGTGGATCCCCAGGAAGTGGGAGACCGGCTCGTTGGACCGTCGGTCTTTACGGTCGACGGAAGGGGGGACGAGCCCACCCTCTTCGACTTCTCCACCGGCTCGGTGGTCGAGTCGCCGGCTCCTCTGGGGTGGGACCTGGCGTTTCGGAGATTCACGATCCTCGCGAACGGGGGGCCGGACTTCGCCGGGCAGGGAGGGATCCTCAACCTCGGCATCATTTCGCTCGACTCCCTGACGAGCGTTCCGACGAACGGTTACACCGTGAACACGCCTGGCCACGAGGTGAGTAATGCCGCAACAGCCCAGTGGTACGATTACAGCTGGACCAGCCACGTCTTGAGCCCGAAACCCAATGTTTTCGCCGTTCGGACCGCCGACAGCCGGTATGCGGTGTTCGAGATCTTGAGCTATTACTGCCCGGCCGCCCAGGCTGGCTGCACGACCATTCGGTACCGTTACCAGGGGGCCGGGGGTGCGGGGTTCGGCCCGGACGGATAGCCCCCGAACTAGCCCACGACGACGGAGATGCCGACAAGGGCGCGGAATTCGGACCTCTTCTGGAGATCATCATTGAGGCTCGGAGTGCCCCGGGTGTTCTCTCTCCATTGATCTATGCCGAGCTCGAAACGGAGGTGCAACGGCCCGGGCCCAATCTGGCGCTTGTTACCGACCGCAACGCCGTAGCCGAACTGGCTGACGCTCGAGCCACTTGCGCTGATTAGTAGCAGACCGACTTCTCCGCGGACATACAGGTTGGCCCGATAATCATACACGATCCCCGGCAGAAAGCTGATCACCGACACCGTCTGGCCAGAGGAGCGCTGGGCGAAGAGCGAGATGAGCGACTCGATGGTGAAGGTCTCAATCGGAAAACCGATACGCAACCAGTTGGACGGGATCTCGAACGTCGTTTCAGTGAGGCCGCCAACGCGCTCGATCCTCACACCGGAGTCGAATCCGAGCTGGAGTTGAGCCTCGGCAACGGGGGGTAGCACCAATAGGCCCGCCGCAAGAAATAGTGCGAGTTTCATTCGACCTCCAAGCTGGTTTCGGTGGGTTGCATGGAATGTCATGGCCCCGTTGACCACGAACGGAGACGAATTAAAACGATGCACCCGCATGGAGAGACTCGTCAAGCAGGTGGCTCCGGCTCGACGGTGAGCAAGCTTGGCAGGATCTGCCCGGCTCGGCCTCGAATGCTCGACACGGCGATTGTGGTCAGCGGCGTAGACTCTGGGTTCACCTCCACAACCGCGCCTCCCGACTCTCGCGTCAGGAGGGGCAGTGAGGCCGCCGGGTGTACCAGCCCGCTCGTACCCACGACCAGGCAGACCTCTGCGGTCTCCGCGCTTTCCATCGCCTGTCGAAGGATCTCGGGATCGAGGCCCTCTCCAAACCAGACGACGTCCGGCCGTAGCAGTGCCCCGCACTTCCTGCACCGTGGCAACGAAGCCTCGCTCTCGGCTTCGACAGGATGGCGATCCGAGGTCCGATCGTCGCATCCGGTGCAGCGTGTCCGAAAGAGAGACCCGTGGAGCCGAACGGGCGCGGCTCGAGCGGCTGAGTCCCCAGGGAAATTCCCCTCGGACACAGCTTCCTCCAGGGCTAATTCGTGCAGACCGTCCACGTTTTGGGTCACGAGTCGAGCATCTGCGTTTCTGAGGGTCAATCGGGCGATCGCTGCGTGGGCGGCATTGGGGCGGCAGACCCCCACCCGCTCCCTCCGCCACCCGTACCACTCCCACACGAGTCTAGGATCGTCCTGGAAAGCCTCAGGCGTCGCGAGCGCCTCCGGCCTGTGCGTCTTCCAGAGACCGTCGGGGCCGCGGAAGGTGGGAACCCCGGATTCCGCGCTTACCCCCGCCCCCGTAAGGATCAGAATCCGGCGGGCCGAGCCCAACAGCCGGCGCACCTGTTCTATCTCGTGAAGGTCGTGCGCCGAGAGCGTCCGGTCCGCCTGGCGGGTCTGTTCCACGGCCTACGTCCCGCTCCGACCGGGATCCACCATCACCTACGCAGCACAGCCCAGGCCAGGGCGCCCCAGCCCGCGATCAGGGCCAGTCCACCCACAGGCGTGACGGCTCCGAGCCAGCGTTGCCCCGTGAGGACCAGCGTGTACAGGCTCCCCGAGAAGATGACGATCCCGACGATCAACAGCCATCCGGCGAGCGTTGTCGCCCCCGACGGCCACCTGGAGGCGGCCCACGCCACGGCGAAGAGTCCGAGCGCATGGTACATGTGATACCGTACGCCCGTCTCGAATATCTCCAGATCGGCGGGGCTCAACCGGCCACGCAGCCCGTGAGCACCGAAGGCTCCCACGATGACCCCAATCATCGCCGCAAGCGCACCAGCGACCGCAAAAAATCGCTCCATGATCTTTCTCCCTTACCTCCTCACCAAGGTTGGACCCGCCGCCCCTAACCGGCTCGTGCACCACGCGTCGGGGGTCGCCCGAATGCGGGCTCAACCATAGGGGCGACCAGGCCCGGCTGCCAGAGCGGTCTTCATGCCCTCGCCAGGTAGCGCGCATACACCGAGTCCTGTAACCTCCCGACATGCCCCTCCCCACCATCGAGAAAACCGACACGCTCCGAGACTTCGGGGGCGGGACCCGCCGCGTCGTGGTGGCGGTGAGCATCGCGCACTTCATCAACGACCTGTACTCGTCCTTCCTCAGCCCGCTCCTGCCACGGCTCATGGACAATCTGGGGATTTCGATCGCCTTGGCTGCGAGTCTGGCGATGACGTGGTCCCTCGCCGGCTCGCTTGTCCAGCCCGCCGCCGGGTACCTCGCCGATCGATATGGGCGAAAGCTCTTCGTGATTGGTGGACCGTTGGTCTCAGGCGTCTTCCTGTCTCTCATCGGACTCGCACCGTCGGTGGAGGTGCTGGCTCTCATCCTGATCGCTGGGGGGATGGGCAGCGCGGCGTTTCATCCGCCGGGGGGCGGCGATGTCGGGTGGAGCCGCGGAGGGGAAGGGAAGTGGCCTCCGGATGTCCGTTTTTTCGTTTGGTGGATTACTGGGGTTCGCGGTCGGACCCTTGACCGTGGTCGGTCTCGTGGCCGTGGTTGGCCTGAGCGGGATGTGGATCGCCATGATCCCGGCGATCGCCGTGTGTGGCGTGCTCTTCATGATCCTCCCCGCGGATCGCCCCCATCCCGACGCGGCTCCTCCGCCGTTACCCATGGAGATGCTCCGGGCTCTGCGAGGCCCACTCGGCGTAATTTTCGGGATCGGCGCGCTGAGCGGATTCATTCAACGCCTGTTCATGACCCTGTCGCCGATCATCTCCTTCCAAGACGGCATCTCCGAAGCGACCGGCGCTCTGATCCTGAGCGTCTACATGGCCGGCCAGGCGGCCGGCACCGTCGTGGGCGGCGTCCTCACAGACCGCATGGACCGCGTTCTCCTCCTCGCCGGATTGACGGCGATTGCGATTCCGGCCCATTTACTCACGTTCTGGCTGCCTTCCGGCTCCTGGTTGATGCTCCTGTGCGCCGCCGTGGCAGGATGTCTCAACCTCGCGCTCATGCCTCCGGTCATCGTGCTTGCGCAGGAGATCATGCCCGAAAGCAAGGCCGTGGGCTCCGGGATCGTCATGGGTTTGGCGTGGGCCACGGGATCGGTGGGCGTGATCGGCTTCGGCTTCCTGGCCGATGGCATCGGGCCCCGGCCCGCCGCAATCGCATCGCTTCCGCTCCTCGCCATTGGAACGGTTTTGGCCTTTCATCCCGCACTCCGGCTCCACCGCAAGCCGGCGCATTGGTAAGGAGCCGACGACGTGCCTCTTCAGGTGATTCCGCGGCGCGACCGCAAGCTCAATGCCTTGATCAAGACGGCGACGGCGACGGCCTACCGAAAAGGAGGGCTCATCTACCAGCAGGGTGAGCCCTCGGCATTGGTGTTCCTGGTTCAGGAAGGGCACGTCCGCTTGACACTTCCGAAGACAGGCGCCGACTGTGGCCGCATCGTGGGGATCGCAGGGCCCCGAGAATTGGTGGGTCTCGAGGCTGTGACGCTCAACGTCCTTCGACGTTACACGGCCATCGCCGGTTCGGCCTGTACCGTCATCCCGTTGAAGGGTGCCGCAGTTTTCAAGGCGCTTCGGGCCTCTCCCATGACGCTCTCGCAATTCCTGCGCAGCAACGACCACGACCTGGCAGAGGCCCGGCTCATTTCATTGTCCTCCGGTTTTTCTTCCAAGGCCCGAATCGCGGATGTCCTCCTGGATCTTGCATACCGTTTCGGAGCGGATGATGGGCGACGGATCAAACTCGACCATTGGTTTACACATCAGGAGCTCGCAGACCTCGCCGGCGCGCACCGCTCTACGGTAACCACGGCAATCAACGACTGGATCTATGACGGCGTGCTCAAGCAACAGCTGCGGGGCCTCATAGTCAACAAACCCGGGACGCTCAGAAAGGCGGGTACCGAGGCTTCCAGAAAGCGGACAAGGAAGGTGGCCACCCGTTGACCCTCATTTAGCGTAAGGATAGGTTTCCCAGTCCTTTAGCGGATATTTTCACGGAGTTGAACCGGCTGAATGTCCAAGCGTCACCATCCCTCGTCCCGGCGCACACCCCGAACGCCTCACGATCAAGACGACGCGTTCGTCGCTGGGGTCATCGATTCTTCCGAATGGGCGAGGACTCACAGGCAGGCCATCACGCTCATCGTGGTCGCTTTAAGTCTCCTGCTGGCCGGAGGCATCTATTACGTGAACTTCCAACGGTCACTCACGATTCAGGCCGTGAACCGTCTCGAGTTCATTCACCAGACGATCTCGATCTCCGCGTTTGAGGATGCGAAGGCCCAACTGAGTACGTTTTTGGATTCCTTCGAGGGTACGGATCAGGCTCGAGAAGCGGTGATTCTCCTCGCGCGGTTGCACCTCGAATCGGGCGACGCCCCGGTGGCGATCAGCGTGCTCGAGCGCGCCGACCTCGGGTTCAGGGATCCCATCGGAATCCAAGCCAACTCTCTTTTGGCGCGTGCCTACGAACATCAAGGGCGATGGCCTGAAGCCGAAGACACGTACCTGGAGGTCGCCGATCGAACCGATTTCGATTTTCAGATCCGGGAGGCGCTCAACAGTGCAGCTCGAGCCAGGCGCCGTCAGCAGGATAACGCGGGTGCCGCAGAGCTGTACGAGAGAATCCTTGCGACGTTTGAAGAAGGCGACCCTGCACAGGGTCTCTACGAACTCCGCCTTGCCGAGGTGCAGCTTCTTTCCTGACGCTGCCAGGGTGTCGGCCACCCATTCCACGTCCTCTAGCCCGATCTAGCCAAGTTCATGACCGACCCCACAACTTCGTATAATATATATTATGTTAACTTCATCGCTTTCTCTTTGTCTGCCATGTGGCCTGGCAAGCGGACCCCCTCCCCTCAGGCCCTCCCCTCAGCCCCCTACGGCGTCCGATCGCGGGCCGGAGGGTCTAGCGCAACCACCTCCACCTGACCCGTACCTATCGCTGCCATCCCCAGCTTCGATGCGGCCGCGAATGAAAGATCGATGATCCGATCCTCTATAAAGGGTCCCCGATCATTCACCCGAACGACGATGGACCTTCCGTTCCCCAGATGGGTGACCCGAACGTAGGTAGGAAGCGGCAGGCTCTTATGGGCCGCAGTCATCTGGTACATGTCGTAGACGTCCCCGGAGGACGTACGCCGCCCGTGGAAATATCCCCCATACCACGACGCTATTCCCTGCTCCCGGTATCCGGCGCTCGTGTCCAACACACGGTAGGTGACCCCGTCGATGACGTAGGTCTCGGGATTACCCGATCGGCTCTTGAACTCCGCCTGAGGGATGGCGTCCGGAAGCTCATCGAAGTTGATCCCATCTCCCGACGGAGACGAAGGCCCGGGTGACCCCACACCAAGGGGCACGCATCCCGGGACCGTGCTAGCCACGAGGGCCATGACGATGCACCAAACACGCATCCGTTCCGAGTGACCAGCCTCACAAGGACGCACTTCCCGATCCTTCTATATACATGTAATTATGCATTTTAGTGGATGGCACCTCATGTTTTTTAGAGATAATACGAATTCCACGTTCCGGACAACGCGGCACTTCTTAATCCTGCGGAGCCTAACATGGGGGGATCAGGGCTTCCTAGCCAGGAGGGCGATCCTGCGCCTCAAGATCGGGATCCACCCTTGAAACGCTCGCTCGATTGATCGCAGGCCGCCGACATGAGATTCAGCGTAATACGCCCTCTCCACTACGAACCCCGCACTTCCTACCAATGTCTTTAGTCGATCCATCGACTTGTAGTCCACGTGGCTCACATCCCGCCGGAGGAGGACGTTCCGTGCCTTGAGCATCTCCAGGAAATGCCCTCGATGCGGAGTCCACAGACTGAGCCGCCCCCCTTTCTTCAAGACTCTGAACGCTTCAGCAACCACGTCCTGAGAGTCCTCCGGATAAAGGTGCTCGACCAGGTCCGCACCAATCACGAGGTCGAAGCTCTCCCCCTCGAGGCCCGTGTCTCGGGCATCCGCACAGAGGAAGGACACACCTTCGATCGCCGACCCGGCCAGCCGCTTCTCGCACAGGTCGATGCTCTTCTGACTGAAGTCCACTCCCACCATCTCCACGACCCGGTGGCCGAGCGCCCAAGAAAAGGTGCCCCACCCACACCCCAGGTCCAGCACCCGCTCCTCCGGGTCCGGATCATAAAGCTGCAGGACCTTCTCGATCCGGTATCTCTGGAACGGGCTATCGAGATCCTGGAGGTGTTCAGTCCCTCCCTCGAAGTAATCACTCCGATCGTAGAACTCGCGACCAATCCGCTCCTCGGTCATTGCGCCATCACCGCCCGCAGCGCTATAAGCGTCCGAATAGATCGAGAAATCTCAGCTTCCACACCTTCCACATCGCCTCTCGGACGATCTTCTTCGACATCTTGGACTCACCCGATTCCCGCTCCTCGAAGACGATGGGAATCTCCGTAATCGTAAATCCCTTACGCCAGGCCCGGAGCTTGAGCTCGATCTGGAAGGTGTACCCGTTGGACTCGATTCGCGCAAAGTCCAGGCTCTCTAGAACCTCTCGCCGCCAGCAGTTGAAGCCGCCGGTGGCGTCCTGCACGGGCAGGCGTGTCACGAATCGGGCATACCAACTCCCGAAATAACTGACCAAGAGGCGGCTCATGGGCCAATTGATCACCGTCACACGGCCGTTTAGGTAACGAGATCCGAGAACGATATCGAAGTCCCGGGCCTTGTCGATGAAGAGCGGCAGGGCATTCGGGCGATGAGAAAAATCCGCGTCCATTTCGAAGAATAGCGCATAATCACGCTCCAAACCCCAACGAAAACCCTCGATATAGGCTCTCCCGAGCCCCTGTTTTTCGGATCGGTGAATCACATGCACGCGATCGGATTCTCGGCTCAGCCCGTCCGCAAGGTCGCCGGTACCGTCCGGCGAAAGATCGTCCACCACCAAAACGTCGATGCGCGGGTCCTGTGCCAGGATCTGCGGGACGATGAGGGGTAGGTTGTCCGCCTCGTTGAAGGTGGGAACGATCACGACGAAGCGGGCATCGTGATCAGTCATGGGCGGCTCTCCTCAAGGTCTCTCTTCTCAAGGTCTCGGGACCGGCGCCCACCGAGCGCCAGGAGCGCCGCCGGGACCAGCTCTACCGCAGTCGTCCAGAGCCGAGCGATGACAGCCAGCACGACCGTGGCTTCCCTCGCCATGATCGGTTGAAGTAGAACCACCAAGACCCCCTCCCGAATCCCGGCCCCCGCTGGTGCGAAAACCGCGATGTATCCAGCCACATACGCCGCCGCAAAGGCCGGACCCACCTGCAAGAACGTCCGCGACTCCCCGAAACTCAGGTAGAGTAGCCAAAAAGCCGTCGCGTAGATCCCCCAATTCACAACGTACAGGGTCAACCAGCGGAGACCGACGTTTCCGCTCCCCAGGCCGTCACCGGGAGGATCTGTCCTGGTGACCCGAAACCAAAATGCCACGACGTGGCGAAAGAGGGGTGGTACGACCACCGCACCAACGATGGTCAGAGCGACTCCGAAACCAGCGATCCGCCCCCACCACCCGATTTGCCGCCAGAGCTCATTGGCGCCGAAAAGCGCTCCGACTCCCACGAGACTGGCACCCAAAAGGGCGATTCCCTGCCCCAGAATCGCGGCGCCGGTGGCCACGCTCGCCTGGACGCCTTCGCGCTTGGCCAGATACGCGAGTCCCGCGATCTGCCAAACTTTTCCGGGCACGTAGCGTCCCAGGTTCGCCATCATGAACACACGCACGGACGTCCATACGGGCAGCCGGGGACCCCCCAGGTCTCGCACCAGGCGTCCCCACATCGAGGCCGACCACACGTAGCCAACGACGAGAACCACGCAGGACGCCAAGAAAAGGGTCGGGCGAGGACGCCAATCACCCGTATTCAGCGTGCCGAGGAGGGCAAGATCCACTCCGACCCGATCGAAAATGAACCAAGTCACGACCACGGTAAGGCCGACCTGGAGTAACCGAACGCCGACCTTCTTCACTCCGCCCGGCGCTCCGTGCTCCGACGCCCTCGCATCCAGTCCATGCCGACCAGGCCGGCCACCACCGCCAGGCTGAGTAGCGTAAGACGAAGACTCCACCGGAGTTGGTCGGATTCGTAGTAGAACTCCACCGTGTGCTCGCCGGCCGTTATCGGCACGGCTCGCAGCGAGTGGTTCACCCTCAGTACAGGGACTTCCTGGTTCCCGATTCGAGCTCTCCATGCCGGAAACCAGTTGTCGGCCAAGACGAGGAGCGCCGGCCTGTCGGCGCTTATCTGAAGCGTCATGTGGTTGTTGCTCCGTTCGAGCCAGTCGACAAGTCCGACCACCTCACCACCCGTGAGTTCGATCGGAAGCGGATCGGACAGCACCACCTGTCGAGCGGGATCGAAATCGCCGGAGAGCATGTGAGGTACCGCTTGGTCGTCCGGCAAGACCACCGCGTCCGACACGAGGCGAGCCCGCGGAAGATCCGAGAACTCGTAGACCGTCTCGTAGGGCCGTCCCTGGATCGTGGTCTGACTCAACCTACGGAGGTTGTCGGTGATGTCCGCCGGCAGGCCCTGGTCCGCTGGAGCGCCGAGTTGATCGGGCCAGAGGATATACCGGACATTGAGGATGCGGAGAACGTTGGCGCTGGCGATCAGGTTCGCGGGCAGACCACTTCCCACCATCCCGATGAGCTCCCTATAACGTTCCAGATCATTCGGATGATGCCCCCCCGCGAGTTCGAGACCGAACATGCCGGGACGGACGTCCTGGCCATTCAGCCCCCTAAGCGAAAACACACGGAACGGGTCCTCTTCACGCTGCCGTTCCAGAAGGAAGTCGATATTGGGGTCGGGCGCCCGAAACGCGGCGAAGTCTTGGGTCTGGATGAACGGAACATCGACGCGGATCAAGTCCAGCGAGATGAGCATTCCCAATGCCACTACGGCCCCCAACGGCGCGAGTCGAGCCGTGCGGAGTCCCCAAGCAACGCCGGCCGTCGCGGCGGTGAGGATCACCGCGAACATGAAGCCACGCACGATGAACGGTCCGGCGTTGGCGAGAGTCTGAGCGGCCTGCGCCGGCATGTCCCGATAGACGGCAAGGCTCCACACCGCGTTGAGGGCACCCGAGACCGCGAGCACGAATCCGAGCAGGACCACCCCCGAAGCGCCCCAAAGAAAACGTCCCGGCCGAGTCCAGTCGGCCTCACTCCCTTTCCCGTCGAGGTCCAGGAGGCGCTCGACACCGAAAGCCATCAACGTCACCACCGAGAAACCGAAGAGGAAAATGGCGAGCGACGGCGCCCGAAAGAGACGGATCCCCGGTACGACCTCGTAAAAAAGGCGCCACACCGGCGTGTGGCTGCCAAGGCCGAAAAGGAGCGCCATACCACCGAGCCCCACCAGGAAGAGCCTGAGTGAGCGTCGAGCCCCCCCGAAAAAGGACAACCCCGCCAGAAGCAGGACCACGAGGCCGACGTATTCGTGGTTCCCCTTGAAGTCATTCCGTCCCCAGTAGGTTCCTCGAGCCCAATCCGCGTTCGCCGAGCTGACGCCCACGAACTCGGGGACGGCGAGCGCCACCACCTCCTCGGGGTGGAGGGACCAGGAACTCGCATACGCCCGCGATCCCTCAGCGCTAGCGTCGGTGGTGGTGGCCGTCCTGCGCGAGTGGTCCACCACGTAGGAAGCAGCCGGAAGGAACTGGACGGCCGCCACGCCCGCACCCAGCACAGCGGCGGCCACGAAGACCAGAAAGCGCGTGAGGGCGACGCGACGGCCCCGCAAGCTTCCGTCCGGCCCTCCCGCAGGCCCGATCTCTTGGGAGGGGCTTACATCCTTGGCACGCCAGATCAAAATGGTGCGAAAGAGCACGTAGGCCCCCACACCGCCAAACAGGAAGTAGGCCATCTGGAAGTGCGTCGTGAGCATCACCGCCCCAACCACCAGCGACACGAGCGCGATCGACCTCATGCCACCGCGCACGAGAAACGACTCGGTGACCCAGAAGAGGAGTGGTGTCAGCGCGACTACGAAAATCTTGCCGTCCTGTCCCCCGAGGACGAGGGTGACCATGAACGGAGCCAACCCATAGGCCAGCCCAGCCAGGAGGGCCGAGGGTTGCGACAGGCCGAGACGGCGGATCCAAGCGTACATGAAAATTCCGGCGAGGAACACATGGAGGACCAGCTTCCACCCCAGCGCACGATACGGATCCAGCAGGAAGAGGAGAAGCGCGCTTGGCGGGTAGAGCGAATCTCCACCCGCGAGCGACTCCACAAAGGGCGTCCCACCCAAGATGATCGGATTCCAGAGCGGAAATGCCCCACCGGACACCGCATTCGCGTAGAACTCCCGCGCCATGTATCCGAGCGCCAGGGTGTCGGAGCCATACAGCATGTCCCGCGAGAACACGAATTCACGGAAGAGAAAAAGCGTGACGGCGCCGTAAAGGAGGGGCGGAACCCACCCGGGAATCTGGAGCCCGCGGGCCGATGCGGACGCCGACTCGAGGCGTTCTGGTTTCTGGGTGGCTTTTCTCCTCTTCGCCACTAGGCGCTACTCTCCCCTGAAGGATCCGGTACTCGTTCACGGCCCCGGTCACGGCCCTCGTCGCGGCCCCGGCCGAGGAGACCCTGATACACCTCCAGATGCCGATCCACGAGGCGAGCGTTGCTCCATCGCTCCACCACCCTGGATCGGGCCGCCGTACCGAGCACTCTGAGGTCGTTGCGTTCGAGAAGTGAGCTCACCGTGGCAGCGAGTGACGTCGGGTTGCCCGCCTCGAAAAGCGCCCCGACCTCATCGTCGACGATCTCAGGAAGCCCGCCCACGTCCGAGGCGGCAACGGGCAACTCGCACGCCATCGACTCGAGTGCCGCTACCGACGTTGCTTCCATCAGGGATGGGAAGACGGCCAATTCCGCGGAACTCAATAGGCCTGGCATCTCGTCATGCCCACGCGCGCCCAAAAACTGGACACGGTCCCCCAATGCCAAGTTCGCAGCCAACGTTTCGAGCGTCTGCCGCTCGGGCCCGTCCCCGACGATCACGGCCTCGACGTCCACCCGCTCGGCGATGAGTGGCAACGCCCGAAGGAAGAACTCGACACCATTCTTCTCGAAGAGGCGCCTCGGAACGATGACCCGACGACGAGTCCCAGCAGGGAGCGAGGGCTCACAGCGGTGAAAAATCTCCGTCTCCACACCATTAGTCAGCGCTTCTACGGAAACGCCCGGTGCGAGCTCCTCCGCCACTTTGGCGATCTCGGCACTCGCGGCAAGGTTGTAGTCCGACCATGCGAGAAAGCGTTGAAAGATCGGCCTCCAAAAAGGACTGCCCGCCCGCTCGAGGAAGTGCGAGGTGTGCCAGGTCGAGACCAGCGGAATGCCATTGGCTTGTTTGGCCACGACTCCGGGAAGCACCGATTGGAAGGCCTGCGCGTGCACCACGTCCGCCTTTCGGGCGATCCCGACAAACGTCGGTGTCGACGCTCCCGCGTGCACCGCCCATCCGACCGGATTTCGCGCGGGCAACCAGGTCCTCCAGACGTCGATGCCATCGATCACATCATGAGCCGCCAGCCCCGGTTTCGAACGCGACGTAACGACCGACACGCGACAGCCTCTCCTCACGAGGCCGCGGCAGAGATAGTAGACATGGCTCTCCAGTCCGCCTACTTCTGGAGGGAAGTAGAGGCAGTGCATCGCCACTTTCACGGCCCGGCCCAATCCGCCGTCGAGCGTGAATCGCCCGTGAGTACCGACGCTATGATGTCCACGATCCGCTCCCCT
The DNA here is from genome assembly GCA_965248195.1 of Longimicrobiales bacterium. GTDB lineage: Bacteria > Gemmatimonadota > Gemmatimonadetes > Longimicrobiales > Gaopeijiaceae > UBA822. Next base: position 1,840,008 of record CBDFIQ010000002.1, read on the forward strand.
GCCCTACCGTCACCATACGGATTGGAGGGAGGTGCGGGCGGGCCTCGGTCCTGACCTCCCGCGAGGATCCGGCTTCCTTCCTCGAAGATTTTTTCCGGGTCGGTTCCCACCAGAATCGCCACACCGGCCTCGACGCCCTCGGGCCGTTCCGTGACGTTCCTCAGTACGAGGACGGGCGTCCCGAACGTGGGCGCCTCTTCCTGAATCCCACCGGAGTCCGTCAGAACCAGATGCGCGCCCTGGAGTGCCAACACCAAATCGCGGTAGCCCAGGGGCTCGACCAGATCGATCCGAGGATGGTCACCGAGCAGCTGCTGGGCCGGCCCGACCACGTTGGGATTCGGATGGACTGGATAGAGTAGACGGACGTCATCGTGCTCGTCGACCAGCCTACGGACGGCGCGAAAAATCTCCCCGAGCGGTGGGCCGAAGGACTCCCTCCGATGCGCCGTCAAGAGTACGAGCCGGCTACGTTCCTCCTCCAAGATCGCCCTCAAGAGCGGCGCCTTTGCCTTCCCCTCCATGGACGCCATCCGCAGTAGGGAATCCACGACCGTATTCCCCGTGACGTAGACATGTGAAGGCTCGAATCCCTCGGCCAAGAGCTTATCACGAGCGGCGCTCGTCGGGGTGAAGTGCAAGTCGGTGAGGACATCCGTGAGACGCCTGAAAATCTCCTCGGGAAACGGCGCCCACTTGTCACCGGAACGGAGCCCGGCCTCGACGTGCCCCACTCGAGTCCTTTCGAAGAACGCTACGAGGGACGAAAAGAACACCGTCGCCGTGTCTCCTTGAGCAAGAAGCAGGTCCGGCCCGTACTCCCCGACCACCCCGCCAAGCCCCGTAAGACACCCCTGAGCCACGTCGTAGAGGCTCTGTCCCTCCTGCATGATCCCCAGGTCGTAGTCGGGCCGGAGATCGAGGGCATCGAGCACGTGGTCAACGAGATCGCTGTGCTGCCCCGTGAGCAGCAACCGGCTATCCAACCCGGGCTTCTGCCTCAACGCCGCCACCACGGGTGCCATTTTGATGGCCTCGGGCCGGGTTCCAACCACCACCAGGATGCGCGGTGGTGAGTTTTCGGGAGTCGTCAACGATCCCCGCGCCTGAGGGAGTCCACCTCTTCTCTCAATTGAGCGATCATCTCCGCGACCAACCCGAATCCAAACAGCAGGAAACCCACGGTCTCCAGAAGGATCACCAGATAGAGCAGCGGCCGGAAGCCGAGGCCCTCCACGAAACGAAGATAGAATGCCACCACACCGACGATCATCCCCAGCGCGATCAACGTCATTCCACTGAACCCGAAGAGGATCAACGGCTTTCGGGAAAACAGGATTAGGAACCATACCGACAACAAGTCGATGATGCCGACCCCGATCCGAAACAATCCCGTGTACTTCGAAACGCCCGCCCGGCGGGGATGAAGCTCGACGTCGATCTCACTCACGGAATAGCCGCGTGCGTAAGCGAGAACGACAAAAAAACGATGCCAGTCCTTTCTCAGGGACATCCCTTCGAGGATGTCTCGACGAAACGCCTTCATCGAGTTCAGGTCCGAAACGGGAATCCGGAAAATCCGTCGGCTCAGCGCATTGTAAAACGATGAAACCACCCGCTTGTCATAAAACCCGATCTTTCGCCCCGTCACGATATCCCATCCGGCGTGGAGCCTCTCGAGAAACCGAGGGATCTGGTCGGGCAGGTGCTGGAGGTCCGCGTCGAAGAGAACGAGATAGGTTCGCTCCGTGGAACGGGCCGCGGTCATCATCGCCTCCGTCTTGCCAAGGTTCTTCGGATGACGCACGACCTTCAAGAGAGGCCAGCCTCTGGCTTCCTTCTCTACCAGATCAGCGGTTCCGTCGGTGGAGCCATCATCCACGAGCACGATTTCGCCGCTCAGGTCATAGTGTTCGAACGCGGCGCGGAGTTCGGAGATCAACGCCGGAACCACGGGAGCTTCGTTGAAGGCGGGAATGACGAGGGCAAAGTCACGTCGAGCCTCGGCGGTCAGGCCCATTGCGGCCTTGCGCGCCAGAGCCGACGATTCCATCAAACCCGCTTTCGCATGCGGGCGGGAAGGATGGCGAGCTGATCCCGGTACTTCGCCACAGTTCTTCGTGCGATCTTGACCCCCTCGACCTTGAGGAGTTCAACGAGTTTCTGGTCCGTCAGGGGCTTATGGACATCTTCCTCTTCGACCAGCTTTCGGATCTTGTCCCTGACTCCCCTCGCCGAGATATCTTCGCCGCTGGTCGTCGCCAAACCGCTGGAAAAAAAATACTTGAGCGGGAAAACCCCGCGCGGAGTCTGTACGAATTTTTCATTCGTGACCCTCGACACGGTGGACTCATGCATCTCGATGTGATCGGCGACTTCCCGCAGCGTCAGCGGCCTCAAATGCTGGACGCCATGCTCGAAGAACTCACGCTGCCGGTCGACGATGAACCCCATGACTTTCAGCATCGTCTGGCGCCGCTGCTCGATCGCCTGAATGATCCAGTTCGCCGAGTTGAGCTTTCTCGAGACGAACTCCTTGTTTTCGCCCTTGAACAGCGCCTTGTCCTGCGCCAGGCTCTGGTAGGACCGCGCAATCCGGAGCCGGGGGATACTCGTGTCGTTGACGAAAACCATGTACTCGCCGTCGATCTTCTCGACGATGAGATCAGGAACGATGTATCGCTCGGGGTCGGCCGAGTACTTCATGCCGGGCTTAGGATCGAGCTTGGCGATCTCGTCGGCCGCGCCCTGCACGTCGAGCGGCTTGAGGCTCATCTCTTTCGCCACATCGGCCCAGCGGTGGTTGACCAGATCGTCGAAGTGGCCCTCCGCGATCTGATAGGTTACCGAATCGGCCCTCCCGAGCAGGCGCAGTTGGATCAGGATCGACTCCCGGAGATCGCGTGCGCCCACGCCCGGTGGATCAAAGGCCTGAATGCTCGTGAGCATCGCTTCGGCCTCGGGCAGGTGGTACGGCTTGAATAGCGCATCCAACTCCGCCTGGGCCCCGTCGGAATCCTCGAGGGCGTCGATCTCTTCCTGGGCAGCCGGACGCAAATCAAGCAACCACGAATTCACCCCGGTCACGACGTCTTCGAGTTCGCACGTCAACGTGCCGGCGTCGTTTACGTTTCCGATGACCTCTTCCCCAAGGCGCGCCTCACGCTCGCTGAGATCGAGAAGCCGGAGTTGGCCGTAGAGGTGATCGCGAAGATCAGTCGTGTCGACCGGCGTGCGTTGATACAGCTCGATCGGCTCGTACTGCTCACGCCGCCCACCCACGTCGAAACCGTCCAGAAGTATTCCTTCCCAATCGATCTCGTCATCAGGTGGATCGTCTTTGCCCTCTTCCTTGAGTTCTACGTCATCGTCGGCATCTGCCTCGGTCATCTCGAGGAACGGATTCTCCTCCAGCTCCGCCTTGAGGTGCTGTTGAAGGTCGAGCAGTGGCATATAGAGCAACTCCATCGCCTGATACAGGCGTGGGTTTATCTTCATCTCCTGGCGGAGCTGTTGGCTCTGAAAGAGCTTGGTGCTGAATCCGCTCATGAAGTCTTCGGTCGCCCTCCAGCGCGAGGCTTCTCGAACCGGCCCCTCATCCGCTCGGTCAGCGAGGGGCCCAAGTAGATTCTCGCCACCTCATCGTCCCACACGAGTTCAGAAACGTTGCCACTTATGCGAATTTGACCCTCATACATAATGTACGCTCGATCGACGATCTCCAGGGTTTGTTCAACATTGTGGTCGGAAATGATGATGCCGATTCCCCGACCCTTGAGGGAGGCCACGATGTCCTGGATGTCGTGAACCGCGATCGGGTCGATGCCAGCAAACGGCTCGTCGAGAAGCATGAATTTGGGCCGCTGCACCAGAGCCCGTGTGATCTCCAGCCGTCTCCGCTCCCCACCCGAAAGTGAATACGCCATGTTCCGTCGTAGGTGGCCGAGGGAGAGCTCCTCCAAGAGGTCCTCGAGTCGAGCCGCTTCCTCATCCTTGGAGAGTCTCAAGGTCTCCAGGATCGCCTTCACGTTTTGTTCGACGGTGAGCCTCCGAAAAACGGACGGCTCCTGAGCCAGGTACCCGACACCCTTACGGGCCCGCCGGTACATCGGAACATCGCTCAAATTCTCTTCGTCGAGGAACACTCGGCCACGGTCAGGCGGAATCAATCCGACAAGCATGTAAAACGTCGTGGTCTTCCCCGCCCCATTGGGCCCCAAAAGGCCGACAATCTCCCCCTGGGTCACGGAGATGGCGATATCGTCCACCACCCGTCGCTTTCGATAGATCTTCGTTAGGCCCTCACCTCGGAGCCGGCTCGGCACCTCGAGCTCCGTGTCGGACCCGGCCGGTGAGGACAGCCCATCCATGCCCTCCTCGGGCCGGGGTCCCGAATCGAGGTCACTCACGCGCTGCTCCGTTCCCACCGGGTAGAACGCTATCGGGCGGCGGCGGCGGTGCGCGTCTCGGCTGCAGGTAGACCCCCGTAGGATTATCCACTTCCATTCTCTCCACCTCACCATCCTTCATGTAGAGACGCACCTCGTCGCCGATGACGTAATTGAGCTCGAGCGCCGGAGGTCCTGCGACCCCACCCGCGACCGCCGGCTCCGGGGCCGACCTGTAAAAGCTACGCGCCTCACCACGAGCGACGAGTAAGTCGATGTGCCGCCCGCTCGGCTCGGCGGCCTCCGGTACATCCGCGGGGGGCTCGCCGGGATCCAACGAATCCGATCGGAAAGTCGCGATGATCGTGTCCCCCTCGATCCAGTCGGACCGGATGAGCTCGTCGGTGGTGTCCGTGTTCAGTGAATCTCTTGCCGTCGATACGCCGCGGGCGGTCCCCGTTGCGGTTACCCGCTCCAGCTCGCCTCCCGATAAGTCAGCCTGGATGGAATCGCCGCTCAAGACAAAGTCCTCGGCCACCGCTTGGGGCTGCGTCGGATTGGCAGATAGAGCGGGCTGGTCCGCCCCCCCGCTCACCGGGGTGAGATCTTCCTCGACAGCCCGTCGGACGGCGAACGCGCGTTCCAATTCCTCCTCGTCGAAGACAAGGCGAATCATCGGTCCCCGCATATCAACGTCCTCCGCCAACAGCCGGGCCTCGCCTCGTGCTTCTATTTGGTCAATCCGATCGTTGGGCAGAACCATCGTGATCGTGTCTCCTCGCACGTCCAACGTGTCCCCCGACAGGGTGTCCTGAGAAAGGATGCGAGCGTTCTCGAAGAGGATCAGCGACCCGATGTCCTGTTGAAATTCCAAGGAATCGCCGTAGGCCTGCATGGTTCCCTGGGTGAGCTCCACCCGTCCCCGCGCCTGGAACAGGCGATCGCCCACCAGGTGGATCACGTCCGCGTCGACCTCGTAGGGTACAGACTCTTCCGAATTTTCCTGCTGAAAAGCTTCAGCGGGGTCCTGCAGGGACATCGAGTCCGACCTCACTCTCGGAACGAGGCGTGCGTGTGGCCGGCCCTCCCGCACCGTCACCTCCTCCTCGGGACGATCGTCGCCCTCTTGAATAAGGACGAGATCCTCTCCGGTCACCCAGGACCCGTCCTCGAGGTTGATCAACCGGACGGACCCCTGAGCTTGGAGCCGGCCCACGCCGTCGAAGTATTGGGCCCGGTCGGCGTACAATTCCCTTTGGTCGTTCCGAAATATCACGTTGCCGAACAGCTGGTGGAAGGAGGTGGCCTGGAATGTGACCGAGCTGTCCGCTTCGATTCGCATTCCGTCATCACACTCGAAACGCGGAACGGAGAAGTAGCTCACGCGCGAATCATTCGTCTGGTTCGATACGACCCGGCGTGAGCTTGTGAGCTCACAAGACTGCTGCCCGGCTGCCTCCGTCCCCCCGAAAAGAAGGGCGAGGCCCACCAGAAGGAGGCGAAGGGCCCGGCTGGACATCAGAAGCGGACCGTCCCTCCGCGCGTCCGAGCATTCCGAATGAGGACCCGCTCAAAATTCAGGTCCGAGTTGAAGCTCGTTCCCTCCACCACGTCGTCCCCGTCGTACATCACAGTGGCGGAGTCGCTTCGGATCACGTTGGCATCAGGACTGTAGCGTAACTCGTAGCTCTCGATTCTCCGGCCATCCGCTCGGATAAGCAGGACCGCGTTGCCCTCCGCGTGCAATTCGTTCGATTCTGTATCCAGCCTGCCCCGGTCGGAGGTCACGATCGCCTTCTCGGTACCGAGTTCTTCGTTGTACGCCGTCAACTTCACGCTTCCACGAAGCAGCGCGACCGTCGAGTCTTGAAAGAACAGGGCTGTGTCCGCCTCCACGACGGCCTCCCGGACCCCCCGGCGGGTCAGATAATGCGTGAGTCCGAAGATGATGTAGTCGGCCTCAGTAGCCGCCAATTCCGGGTCGACGACCATCCTGGGGGGGCTTTCGGTGCACGCCGCGAACAAAAGTACGCCGGCCAAAACCTGCGCACATAACACCCTACTGGTAGCCACTATAGGGCCCTCGACTTCATAAGTGCATACACCGCCTTTTCTACCCGAAGTTTGATTTTTCGTCCCAGAGGGGCCATCGGTCTCCAAGCGGTCCACGGCGTCACTCCTGGGAACGGGCTTCACGATACTCGCGGACCAACCCGTCCCACTCTCCCCTTGCCGTCAGTAGCTCACGTGCGAATTCCCTGACGGCACCCCGGCCGCCGCGAGCCTGAGTGGTCCAGCGAGACACAGCTTGGACCTCCGGCACGGCATTCGAGACGGCAACAGGGAGGGCGACACGCTCCAGGACCGGAAGATCCGCAAGGTCATCCCCGACCATGGCGGCCTCCTGCCACCCGAGACCCCGGTCATCCAGCAGCTTCTGCACGATGGGTAGCTTCTTGGCGTCCGGATCCTGGTGGCACTCATCGACCCCGAGCTCTTCCGCACGCCATGCCGTGGCTTCCGAGACACGTCCCGAAACAATCGCCACCGCGATCCCCGCCCAGCGGAGCATCTTGACCCCCAAACCATCCTGGATGTCGAAGCGTTTGAGTTCTATCGCCTTCTGGCCGGGCCGGGCGCCGACGTAGACACCACCGTCGGTCAGGACACCGTCCACATCGAGTACGACCAGCCGTATGCGACCCGCTATTTGGGGATCGATGTCCCCCGACGGACCAGCCATGGGTCGTCAGCCCGCGGGGGCAGGAACCCCGGGGTCGCCCTCGGTCAGGCCGACCTCGGCCACGGCAGCTCGAATCGCGATAACACTTTCCAGCAGCGGCTTCAGCTGGTCCAGTGGAAGCATGGTGGTGCCATCGGACGGAGCGCTTCCAGGATCCGGATGCACCTCCAGAAAGAGGCCGTCACATCCGGCCGCAACGGAGGCCCGCACGAGGGGCGGTACGAATTCTGGATCGCCCCCACTGGATCCCGAGGCGCGGCCCGGCCGCTGGAGGGAGTGGGTGCCGTCGAAGATGACCGGCACCCCGCACGCAGCGCGGATCCGCTGAAACGAACGCATGTCGACGATCAGGTCTCCATATCCGAAGAACGTGCCCCGCTCAGTCACCGTTACGCTGGGCGCTCCGGCCTCCCGGGCCTTCTCAACGGCGCCAAGCATGTCTTCTGGGGTCATCCACTGGCCCTTCTTGATGTTGACGATTTTCTCGGTTTCACCCGCAGCTCGAAGCAAGTCGGTCTGGCGGCAAAGAAACGCAGGAATTTGAAGTATATCCGCGACTCGGGCCGCCGCCGCCGCCTGTTCAACCTCGTGGACGTCCGTGAGGACCGGAAGACCGGTCTCCACCTTCACGTGCCGCAGTTGCTCGAGCCCGTCCTCAAGGCCGGGCCCCCGAGGTGAGTTGGCTCTCGAACGGTTCGCCTTGTCAAACGAGGCTTTGAACACGACGGGAATCCCCACCGTGGACGAAAGCCAAGCCAACTGTCGGCCGATCTCTACGTTGAGGCCATCGTCTTCGAGAACGCAAGGACCGGCGATCAACGTGAACCGGTCGAGCATTATTCTCCAGCGCCGACGGCTGCTTCGGTACGGGAGGCCTCGGCATGAGCCGCGGCCGCCTCGATGAAGGAGGCGAAGAGAGGATGAGGCCGAGTCGGTCGGCTCTTGAGTTCCGGGTGGAACTGGCAGGCGATGAACCAGGGGTGGTCGGGAAGCTCGATCATCTCCACCAGACTCTGGTCCGGAGACGTACCCGACATGATCAATCCGTGCCTCTCGAGGAGTTCGCGATACTCGTTATTCACCTCATAACGATGCCGATGCCGTTCCTTGATCTCCCCATCGGCATACACCGCCTCCACCCGAGATCCTTCCACGAGCAAGGCGGCGTACTCCCCCAGCCGCATGGTCCCTCCCTTTTTCGTGACCTGCTGCTGTGAGTCCATGAGACAGATCACTGGATCCACCGTGCCTGGGCTGAACTCCACCGAGTTCGCCTCGGTCTTGCCGCACAGGTTTCGGGCGAACTCGATGATGGCACACTGCAGGCCGAGGCAGATCCCGAAGAACGGGAGCCCGTTTTCACGAGCCCATTCGATCGCCATCAGCATACCCTCGATGCCACGATCTCCGAATCCTCCGGGGATGAGCAACCCGTCGAAGCCCTCAAAGTGGTGCTCCAACGCCCCTGCCTCGTATCTCTCGGAGGACACCCACGCGATCTGCACCTTCACATCGTTGGCGATACCGCCGTGAATCAACGCCTGCTGCACGGACTTGTAGGCGTCGACCAACTCCGTGTACTTGCCTACGACGGCAATACGCACCGTGCCGGCGGAGGGATTCTTCACGCACTCCACGATTCGGCTCCACTCGGCCAGATCGGTGGCCGGCGCCTCGATTTCAAGCAGGTCGAGCACTACATCGTCGAGGCGCTGACGTCGCAGCTCGAGCGGCACCTCATAGATCGTATCGACATCGCGAGCCTCGATCACGCCGTCGAGAGGCACGTTCGTGAACAGCGCGATCTTCTTCCGCGTGCCTTCGTCCAGCGCGTGCTCGGAACGACAGATGAGTACGTCCGGCTGGATTCCGATCTCCATGAGCTCGCGCACGGAGTGCTGGGTGGGCTTGGTCTTCAGTTCGCCCACCGCAGCGATGTACGGAACGAGCGTCAGGTGGATGAAGATCGCGTTCTCGCGGCCTTCATCCTGCCGGATTTGGCGGATGGCCTCCAAGAACGGCAGGCTTTCGATGTCGCCAACGGTGCCTCCGATCTCCGTGATCACAAGGTCGTGTCCGGGTGCCATGCTCCGAACCCGGCGCTTGATCTCATCCGTGATGTGTGGAATGACCTGGACCGTGGCGCCCAGATAGTCCCCCCGCCGCTCCTTGGCGATCACCTCCTGGTAGATGCGCCCTGCGCTGACGCTGTTGCCCTGAGAGACAGATTCGTCGGTGAAGCGCTCGTAGTGCCCGAGGTCCAGATCCGTCTCGGCACCGTCGTCCGTGACGTACACCTCCCCATGCTGAAACGGGGACATCGTACCCGGATCGACGTTGATATAGGGGTCGAATTTCTGGAGCGTCACCTTCAGCCCGCGCTCCTTGAGGATCCGCCCCAAAGAGGCGGCCGTGATCCCCTTGCCCAGCCCGGACACGACACCGCCAGTCACGAAGATGTATTTCGTCTGTTTCACTTCAGGATCCATCGTTCCTACCTCTGGAAGGCTGTTGAAGCCTTCTAAACACTTAGGGTTTCGATTCTGGTCAACGCTTCCTCCATTCGAACCACATCGGCGGGTGTGTCGACTCCATGATCCGCGGCTCCTACTACGGCGACTCCGATCCGCATGCCGGCCTCGAGTGGCCGCAACTGCTCCAGGCTCTCCAACCGTTCGAGCGGGGATGGCGCGGTCGCGACCCACCGCGCGAGGGCCGGCCGCGAATAGGCGTAAATGCCGATATGCCGCAAGAACGGTTCGCGCCCCAAATCCTCCCGTGAGGGCTTCCCCTCATTCTGATACGGAATGGACGCCCTAGAAAAATACAGGGCACGCCCGCCCGCGGCACGGACGACCTTGACGGTCGAGGGATCCCGTCGGGCGTCGTGATCCAGGAGCGGCGTGGCGCACGTGCCTATCTCCCAGTGCTCGTCACGAACCAGTGAGATGGCCGCCTCCAGGTGGACCTGCTGAAGCAAGGGCTCGTCGCCCTGAATATTGGCGATGACCCCGAACTCGGAGAACGACGGGCGTCCTGCGACCTCGGCCACACGGTCCGTACCCGACGGATGCCGCGTGGAAGTCATTTCAACCGGCGCGCCGAACGACCGGCAAACCTCGGCGACCTCCTCGCTGTCCGTAGCGACGACCGCATGGTCCAACACCTTCATGCCTTGGACGCGGTGCCAGACCCACTCGATGAGCGGTCTACCGAGAAGAGGATAGAGGGGTTTGTTGGGGAGGCGGGTAGACGCCAGCCGCGCCGGGACGATGCCCAGAACGCGACTGCTCACCGGCCCAAAGCGGGGCACGAAGCGATGCCTGTTGCCGCAAATATCACGCCAATCAAGTTATGCGAGGCAGAGTAGGGTTGGCAACGCCTGACCCCTACAGAGGACAGCTCGCGAGCGCTCGCCCGCCGTACGCCCTGCTTGTGAGAGCCTCTCTAAAGAGCCAAGAAATTCGCCAGCAGAGTCTTGCCGTGCTCCGAAAAAAGCGACTCGGGGTGGAACTGCACCCCCCAAACCGGCCGATCGCGGTGGCGGATCGCTTGAATCTCCTCGACTCCGTCCTTCTCTCCACTCCACGCTACCGGAATCAAGCTGTCCGGGAGCACCCCCGCATCCGTCACCAGGGAGTGGTAGCGCGCCACCGTGAACGGCGACGGGATCCCCCGGAAGATTCCCTCCCCACTATGCCGGGTCGGGGCCGTTTTTCCGTGCATGACCCGCTCCGCACGTACCGTCCTTCCCCCGAAGGCTTCACCCAAAGCCTGATGACCCAGGCAAACCCCCAGCATGGGTATCGAAGGATCCAACGATCGAAACAGCTCAACGCTTACCCCGGCTTCACGCGGCGTGCACGGGCCAGGAGAAACCACCACGCACGACGGCGTCATAGCCCGAATTTCTTCCACGCTTCGTTCGTCGTTTCGGGAGACCGCGACGTCCGCGCCCAACTCGCCCAGCAACTGGACGAGATTGAAGGTGAACGAATCGTAATTATCGATGACGAGTAGCATGCCCAAAGGTGGCTCCCCCCGCCGGCTCAGACCAGACCTCGAGGCCCCCATGAATCACCCTGGACAACCCGTAACAAAGGGGAGGATACCGGGTGTAAAAGGAAGTCCGGGCTGCTCCCCCGGTGTCTGGGCCACGGAGACGCCTTTGTTCACTCAATGTTTGCTTTGTCACACGCCGTTCCCGCCGAACGAGGAGTTGCAATACTTCACGACCTCCACTCGCGTGGCCTACGATGCGGTACGTGGACGTCTCTGGGCGATCTGCAGGTCCTGCAAGAGGTGGTCACTCGCCCCCATCGAAGAGCGTTGGGAGGCCCTCGAGGAACTGGAGAAGGTGGTGAGGGACAGAGCGAAGCTCCTCTCACAGACCGATAACGTCGCCCTTCTGCGGGCTGGCGAGCTCGATGTCGTTCGGGTAGGCCGCGCAAACCTCACCGAGGAGGCTTGGTGGAGGTACGGGCGGGAGCTCACCCACCGAGCAGCGAAGCATCAGAAGCTCACCTTCATAGGAACCGCAGCGGCTGCCGCCGCGATTGCGGGAGGCTGGGCCAGCGGTGGCATCGGCTGGCTCGGTGCATGGCTTGTCTGGGAGAACGCGCCGCAGCAGCTGACGCAGGCCGCCCGATGGCTCCGCTTCGGCGGAAGCGCTTGGCGGGGCAACCGGCCCTGCACCCGCTGTGGACAAATTTTCCGGAGTGTCACCTACCAGGATCGTACACAGCTGATCCTTTCGCCCGGGACCGGCAAAGGGCATGCCTTATCCGTGACTCAACGTTGCCCCGTGTGTGGCGACCTCGAGGCAGGAGGTCTGCACCTTCGGGGCAAGGAGGGGGAATACGTTTCGCGGCGGCTACTCGCTTATCACCATCACACGGGTGCCTCCGAGAAGCGTGTACGCTCTGCGACGCGGCTCATCGAGGAGGCCGGTAGCCCCGAAGACCTCACACGCATCGTCATCAAAGAGGGGCGACGGCTCGGCGATCTCCAACGGACCGGCGCCATCGCCTTGGAGATCGCGGCCAATGACACCCTCGAACAGCGCCTCCTCGAGCTCGAACTCGCCGAAATCGAAGCCCACTGGAAGGAAGAGGAAGAACTCGCCTCTATCATCGATGGAGAGCTCACACCCCTGCCTTTGGTCGAGAGGCTCCGCAGGAAGGTCCCCCGGGTCGGGTGAGGTAGGGCTTACTCTTCTAGGATCCAATCCCTCAGCGCGCGCCACTTGGGAGCCTCATCTTCGGGCTGGCCGGTATACTCCTTGAAGCCGAAAGCCGCACCCTCATAGTGCTCGGTGGTTGCAACGTAGTGCTGGAAGTTGTCCAGTCCTGCCATCTCCAGTTCGTCCAGAAGTTGGAGATAGAAATCGTAGATCACCGGGCTCCGATTCGCCACGTCTGCGTTCATGAGGGTGTGGGTCCCACCTTCGTAGGCGCTCAAGCGAACGTCGGTGTACCCGGCTTGGTCGAGTCCTGATCGTGTAAGCTGGAACCCTTGGATAATCCTGTCGAGATCACTCTGTAGTTCCGCGTCGAAAAGCGTGGGGGACGCTCCATCGTGTTCCGCACCCACATAGGCAGCCATCGACCACTCGTCGGGCCGAAGCCCGTTCGGGTTGATGACAGGGTCCTGTAGCGCATCGACGAGGAGGCCACCCTCCCAGAAAAAATCTTCGTCGTTTACCGTCGCGATGACCTTGACCAACCGGTCGTCATCGCCGAACTCATCGATAAACGCTTGCCAGATCCTGACCGACGCGTACACGTAGTACCGGGATCGGGCAACATTCGGATCTTCGGAAAGACCGAGCTCCATACCCAGGTCGGATGCCACGGTGAACTGGCCGTTTACTCCCGGCACGTCGTCCCACCAGGCTCCCTCCGAGTAATCGGGATTCCATACCTCGTTGGAGTACTCCACGTAGATATTGAGCTCGGGGTCGAGTTGGTCATGCACGAGTCTCGCCAATTCAGCGACGTAATCCTCGCTCGCCTTGGCTGGAATGTTGATCCAGTAGTTAGCGTCTAGCGTATTGCACAGGCGGATCGACCATTCATACGGCATCGCCAGGTCCTGCCACCCGCTCAGATGGACTTGATGGGTCGGCGGCGTCCGATCGGACCACTCCACGTCATTGCTGAAGCTGACCGAATGGAATTGGTGGAATCGGATCGTCTCGAAAGGTGCCATATCCGCGAGAAACGGCTCGTAGAAGGGCTGATCACCGGGGACCCAGGCTGCGGTATTGTAGCCCTCAGCGAAGAGTCGCATGCCAGCGGCTGGGTTGTAGAACCCACTGTTGATTCCTACTCCCATGGTCCCCGTCCGGGGTGCACGGACTTGCTCCACCCCCGACTCGAGGAGATCCTCGTCCACGAGGGGAGCCGACGGGTCGGTGTAGCAACCACCCGTGAGAGTGAGAAAACTGAGTATCAATACGCCTTGGCTAGAGCCGCTACGCCACGTCACTGGACCTCCTTAAGGCCTGAATAAGGGTCGACACAGCGTGCATGGGTCGTGCCAAGGGACTGCGAGTGGTCACCACGGAGGATCGTGATGCGGCCTCAGCGATGACCTTTCGGGTGCCGGGGAGCCACCTCCGCCGGATGGGTCGGAAAATCGAGGTTGTAGTGCATCCTGCAACGGATCTGGAAGGCTGCGAGGGATCGGGGCGGATTCTCCTAGTAGTCCACCGGCCTCAGGTAGAACTCGCCGATCGCGGTGGATGAAAGCATCGCGACCGTCGGCAGCTCTCTCTTCCAATGGGTTGCCGACAGTCGACGCCAGACGCAGTCCACATCGCTTTCGGGAAACCCGCCACTCTTGAGGTCGTCGGCCGTATACCCACTGAGTAGCCAGTGAAGGATCGGATCGGCGCGATGGTAGGAAATGCCGAGCTCATCCTCGTCATGAACGCCACGGACCAGGTCGGCCGACGCGGGCTTGTCGATGATCACGTCCGGCACCCCGAGGTGCCTGGCCAAATCCCAGACCTGAGTCTTGAAAAGATCTCCGAGCGGATTGATCGGGGGGGAATCATCCGCGTGCCACGTGTAGTATCCCAGGAGACGCTCCGACTTGTTCCCCGTACCGAGCGGGAGCGCACTGAGCTTCGCTGACTGGTCGAAAAGGATCACGGAACGGAGGCGAGCCGCCAAATTCCCCCGGCGAAGGGGCGAAAGGTCAGGCTCATGCTTCTGCACGTATGCGTCCACGGTCTCCGTAATCTCGATCGTACGACCCTCGGCGCCGGACGCCTCCAAAACGAGGTCCGCATGGTCCAAGCTCTCCTGGCTGGAGGTCGCGTAGGGAAGGCGAAAGCCCGTCACATTCTCGGGGCCGAGAGCGCGGACGGCCAAGAGGAGCGACACGCTCGAGTCTACCCCCCCGGAGAGACCGATCACCACGCGCTCGAAGCCGCGCTGTCGAACGACTTCTTCCCGGATGAACTCCAGCAGAGCGCTTTCGACAAGGGGCAGATCCAGATCGAGCAGGGTGTCGTCTTCGGGATGGACGGTCGCATGCACGGTCGGGCCCCCCCGCTTGAAGGCGGGCTCGACCTCCGCCGAGCCGGCGCGGGCCGAGGCGGGCGACTGAGCCGGGCCTTGGGCGGGTGTCTGAGCCAGGCCTTGTGCTTCAGTAAGCGCCCTCTGCAGGTGAGGGAGTGTTTGCTCGAGATCGGCCAACAAGGGCGAGGCCACCCGCGCCCGGTCCAGGGACGCCGACTCCAACCGGGCCACGGTCACCCCAGCCTCGAAGAGTGGGCCCCGCGCGAGAACCGCGCCGTCGGGGCCAACCGCGATCGACCCACCCGGAAAGACCTTTCCCCCCTCCGAGCCGACGAGCTGACTCACCACCACGAACACGCCGTGCTCGAGCGCGGTGGCCGGGGCCAAGGCCTCCCAATGACGCAAATTATGCGGGAGCCCTTCCCCAGCCGGCGTGAAGCCTCGCGCCGGAGATGCGCTCACTGCGATGATCAACTCCGCGCCCCCTACGGCCAGGATCGTGGGCGGTAGCGAGTGCCACATTTCCTCACAGATGAGAAGCCCTGCACGTCCGAACCTGGTATCGAATGCTTGAACGCTTTTCCCGGCCTCCACGAAGCGCGCCTCGTCGAAGACGCCGTAGGTGGGCAGAAACATCTTGCGATGGACGTGGGTCGCCTTGAAGCCTTGCTCGCCCGGTGTCAGGTATACCACGCTATTGTAGAGCCTTCGACGATGCCGCTCGAAGAAACCGAGCACGACATCGGGAGCTGACACGGGCGGCTGGCCCAGTCCCTTGGCAATGTCCGTCGCCGAGCGCGCCGCCTCGGCCACGCCACCCTCCAGGAAGTAGCCGGTAACGCTCGTCTCGGGAAACACCAATAGGTCGACCGCCCCTGCCTGCTCGGAGATCACATCACGAATCCGAGAGAGGTTGGACGCGACATCGGCCTTCTTGGGCTTGAACTGGGCGAGCCCCACCCGTAGCTGAAACCCTCCTGGCGGTCGTATCATGAGCGACGTCTCCCGGGCACGTCGACGATCAAACGGTTCTCGACTGTCTCTCGACAAAGTAAGGATTCGACGGTCGAAGCCGAAGCCCCTTGCGTTCCGACCGGAACGAGGCAGGATTCGATGGGGTTTATAGACCAGCCTCACGACCGTTGCCCACACTGAAAGTGAATCGATGATCCGTAAGACCTTACTCGGCCTCGGGTTGGCCCTCGTTCTGGCGCTGCCTTCGGCGGTCCAGTCGCAGAATAATACGGGACGGCCCCGCTCCGGAGGGCAGGCGGCCGCGTCCCCGGGCGCTCAGGAGTTCCTGAGCGTTTTTCAGGCCATTCGTGACTACGGCCTCCAAGAGCTCTCCGACTCGACGCTCTGGCACCGCGCCGTGGACGGGCTGATCCAGGAGCTGAATGATCCGTATGCGCAGACGTTCACGCCGGAGGAGTACGAGGATTTCCAGGAGAACAATACGGGTAACTATGCGGGCATTGGCGTTGCGATCACGAACCTCAATGAAGCCATTACGGTCACGGCGGTATTCCGAGGCACTCCCGCCGACGAGGCCGGCCTCCAGGTCGGTGACCTCATCATTGGGGTGAACGACGAGAGTACCGAGGGATGGACGACCGGAGATGCGTCGAGCGCCATCCGTGGCGAAGTGGGAACGACGGTGAACCTCGCGATCGCCCGCCAAGGACTCACCGCTCCACTCAGGCCGACGGTGCGCCGGGACAGTGTTCATGTCTCGGCTGCGGAAGAAGCGGGCCTCGTGGGCTCGAACGTCGCCTATATCGCGCTCGACCGTGTTGCTCGGGGTTCGACCGATGAAGTGGGGGCCCACCTTTCCCGCTTCAGCGATGCGCGGGGATTCATCCTCGACCTACGAGGCAATCCGGGGGGGTACCTCGACGAATCGCTTAGCATCTCGGATCTCTTCCTCGACGAAGGGGTCCTCCTCGCCAGCGCTGAGAGCCGTGTGCCGGGCGCGGCGGGCCGGAGTCGGGATGAGTCGTGGACCGCCGAAACTCCGGACCGCATTCCGGGCAAGCCGGTGATCGTCCTGGTCGACCGGTACTCCGCATCGGCCTCCGAAATCATCGCCGGGGCTCTTCAGGACCACGATCGAGCCTTGGTGATCGGCGAGAGAACCTTCGGAAAGGGCGTCTTCCAGAACGTGTTCCGGCTCACCGAAACACGTCACCTTCGGCTCACGACCGGCGAGTGGTATACTCCGCTGGGAAGATCCCTCCATCGGCCCAGGACGGCCCAGGGTAACCCGTTCCCCGAAGAGCCCGACACGTTCCGCGTCGTCAAGACCCGGGGGGGGCGCGAGCTCGTCGCTGCGGGCGGCGTGTTCCCCGATCTCGAGATCAGCAACGACACCCTCACGGTGCTCGAGCGGGAGTTCCTCTCTCAAACCGCCCGCGCCCGTGTTCCATTGAACCTCCGCATCGAGGAGTTCGCCTTCGGTCAAGCCGAGCGGTACCGGGCCGAAGGGAACGACCCTTCACTCGATGCTGCGGCCTTCCAGCAATTTCTGACCGGGCTCGCCGAAGACGGCGCCGATCGCACGTATCTCGACAATGACGAGGTGCGCAGGTACCTGGAATACTTGATCCTTCCGCGGGTCGCGCAACGGATGGACAGGATGGGACGGGCCATGGAGCTTCGAGCCAACCGTGATCCAGTCCTCTCGGAAGCCATGCGGCTCCTGGGCGAGGTCGAGACCCAAGCCGAATTATTCGCGGCCGCGGATCGGTTGAATGCGGCCTCGCGGGACGTCCAGGTGGACGCCAGTCCAATTCGATAAGGCGGTATCCTTAGTGTGGTTTCTGGACACCACACTAAGACCTTGGATGGTATCTCCGATGCATGTCACGAAGGTATTTCCGGTCCAGGTGCGTGTAGATCTGAGTCGTTGAAATGTCGGCATGACCCAGAAGTTCCTGGACCGCCACCAGATCCGCCCCTCCCTCCAGCAGATGCGTAGCAAACGTGTGCCGGAGCACATGGGGAGACACCTTGCGTTCGATGCCCGCCAAACGCGCAGCCGCCTTTACGATCTTCCACACCGATGTCCTGGACAGGGGGCGTCCTCGCTGATTCAGAAAGACGCACCCGCCGCCCTTGCCCCTCTCCAAGGCTGGCCTCACCTCACGTAAGTAACGGGAAAGAGCCACGCACGCCGGGCGCCCGAGTGGAACCATGCGCTCCTTGGAGCCCTTCCCGAAGACCGTGCACAATCCCTCCTCCAGATCGAGACTGGTAAGACGCAAGCCCAAGAGCTCGGACACGCGCACGCCGGTGGCATAGAGAAATTCCAGGATCGCCCGGTCGCGCCAGTGGACGGGTGAATCCAGTCGAGGTGCCTCCAACAGTGCAGACACGTCGGCGGCATCGAGGACGTTTGGAAGCGGCCGGGCGACACGTGGGTTTTGAAGCCCCTCCGTCGGGTCGCTTTTCAAAGCGCCCTCCTCAAGGAGAAATCCGAAATAGGTACGGAGGGCGGACTGTGCGCGGCGCACGGAGGTTGGGGCAAGCCCAAGGTCGCCGAGGTGAAAGACATAGTCTCGTACGTCATCCCCCCCCACAGACGAAGGATCGCGCCGTCCTCTCGCAGTCGCGAAGGCGATGAATTTTTCGAGCTCACGCCCATACGCGCTGACCGTCAGCGGGGACAACCCACGTTCGAAGTTCAGATAGTCGGCGTACTGTTCAGCCTGAAATTCGATCGCCTCAATCACTCGGTCATTCCGGTTCGTCACCATGCTGCCCTGGCCCATCCTCCGGGTCGCTATCCTTCAGATGACTCCTCCGAGATCGCACCCACCACCAGGCCAACCACACGACAATCACCCCCGCGATGCTGGCCAACGTCCAGTTCACACGGTTTTGCATCCTCAGTAACTGGTCGATATTCCGCCCAGCGAACGCTCCGACCCAGACGAGGGCTCCGTACCAAACCCCCGAAGCCAGCAAGAGAGGGAACGCCACCGATATGGGGCGCTGTCGGATGAGGCCCGCAAAAACGGGCGTAACGGCCCGCAGCCCTGGTAAGAACCGTGTGTAAAAAATGGCTGCCGCCCCCCAGCGCCGGTAAAACCTCCGAACGATCCCTACCTGTTTCGGATCGAGCAGGTAACGCCCGAGCCGAGTCTGGAAGAAAGATTCGCCGTAAAGGTAGGCTGCCGTGTAGACCGCAAGCGCGGAGAGCACGTTCGATGTCCAGGTCACGAGAAAGACGATTCCCTCGCTCGCGCTTCCTCGGGCAGCCCAGAAACCGCCGAGCAGTACGAACGTGTCGGCCGGAATCAGAGGGACGAGGTTTTCGACTGCCGCCCCCACGCCCAGCACGGCATACATCAGGACGGGGGGTACGTCCCGTAGCCAGACAAGAAGCCCGTCCACCACCTCGCTCAATCTAGAAGGCTGTTGAAGGAGCGGGGCGAGCCGCGTTAGGAGGTCCGACGTGCGCCATCGTCTCCCGAGTGCTCCAGAAGCGCCACAGCGTGAACTGCCATGCCCTCTCCAGAACCGATCCAGCCCATACCCTCGTTCGTCTTCCCCTTGACGGAAATCGCCTCGAGAGCGGTACCCAGCACCTCTGCGAGCCGCGCTACCATCTCTTGCGCGCTGGGGGCGATCTTGGGTTGCTCGGTGATTACCGTGACGTCGAGATTGCAAACCCGAAGGTCGGATTCACCGATGAGTTCGACCACCCGCGCCAGCAACTCCATGGAATCCGCATCCTTCCAATCGGGCTCGGAAGGGGGGAAAAGGCGACCGATGTCACCCAGAGCCGCGGCGCCAAGTAGGGCGTCCGTGACCGCATGGGCGATGGCATCCCCGTCGGAGTGGCCTAGAAGCCCTGGGTGATTCGGAATCCGGACACCTCCGAGAACGAGGGAACGCGCCTCGTCAAAGCGGTGCGAGTCGTATCCGAAGCCGATCCTCATCGAGCCCATCGTATTCGCCACTCCGTTCACTTCGTGGGGCCTATTCCCCTCCCCAGGCCCGAATGGCCAAACAAGCGTTGTGCCCGCCAAATCCGAAGGAGTTGGAGAGTGCAACTTCAACCGGGCGTTCGACGACACCGTGCCGGGCGTAGTCGAGGTCACAATCCGGATCTGGATCGGTCAAGTTGATCGTGGAAGGAATCCGACCCTCCTGGCAGACCAGAGCCGTGACGACAGCCTCGACGCCGCCGGCGGCCCCCAAGAGATGGCCCGTCATCGATTTCGTGGAGCCCACGATTACCGAAAACGCCGATTCCCCCAGAACCTGCTTGATCGCCGCAGTCTCGGTCCGGTCGTTGGCCTGGGTCGACGTGCCGTGGGCATTGACGTAATCCACATCCTTCGCACTCACGCCTGCGTCATCCATGGCCATGCGCATAGCGTGTTGAGCGCCCGTTCCCTCCGGTGCGGGCATCGTGATGTGGTGCGAGTCCGCCGACACGCCGTACCCGGCGACCTCGGCCACGATCGTCGCACCGCGGGCAATGGCCGTCTCCAATGCCTCCAGTATGACGCAACCCGCTCCCTCGCCGATGACGAATCCGTCTCGGCCGGCATCGAAGGGGCGGGATGCGGCCGCAGGGTCGTCGTTTCTGGTAGACAACGCCCTCATGGACGCGAATCCCGCGACGGCCAGAGGAGTAATCGTCGCCTCCCCTCCCCCGGCGATCATGACGTCGGCATCACCGCGCTCTATAAACCGGAACGCATCCCCGATCGCATGGGCGCCCGACGCGCACGCCGAGACCGTTGCATAGTTCGGCCCTTTCGCCCCGAAACGGATCGAAATCAGGCCTGCCGCGATGTCGGGGATGAACATGGGGATGAAGAAAGGGCTTACTCGGCCCGGCCCGCGGGCCTTCAGTTGGTCATGCTGGGCTTCCATGGTGGAGATGCCGCCGATTCCGCTGCCGAAGATCACGCCAAAACGTTCGGGATCGACTCCCTCGGGCGCGCCCGCGAGTCCGGCGCCTCGCATGGCCTCATCAGCGGCCCCGACGCCAAACTGCGCGAAACGGTCGTACCGGCGGGCTTCTTTTTTTTCGAGAAAGGTGAGCGGATCGAAGTTCTTCACCTCGCAGGCGATTCGGGTTACGTACTGCTCTGTGGTCTCGAAGAGGGTGATAGGTCCCGCGCCGGTCTCGCCTGCCAGCAACGCACTCCAGGTCGAAGGCACGTCGTTCCCCACCGGAGTGATCGCCCCGAGGCCTGTGATGACCACCCTACGGCGGCTATCGCTCATGGCCAGAACGCCTCTACAACAGACCCTTCAGTGGCTTCACGACTCCTCGTGCTTCTCGATGTAGGCGACGGCTTCGCCCACAGTGCGCATCTGCTCCGCATCCTCATCCGGGATATCGATGGTGAACTCTTCCTCGAAGGCCATCACGAGCTCAACGGTATCCAGAGAATCGGCTCCGAGATCATCCACGAAGGAAGCCTCGGGAGTGACCTTCTCCGGATCCACTCCCAACTCATTGATAATAATTTCTTTGACCTTCGCGGCGGTGTTGTCAGCCATGGTGCCTCCGTAAAAGTGAGTCCAAACGTGTTGAGTCGACTTGAACCATCTCGGATCAGGATTACCCTAAATGGCCATCCCTCCGTCTACCGCGACGACCTGGCCGGTAATGTAGCGGGCCGCGGGTCCCGCAAGAAAGCGCACCAGCCCACCCACGTCTGCGGGATCGCCAAAACGACGGAGCGGAATCCGAGTTTGTAGCTCTTCCAGGGCGGCCTCGGGCAGCTCTGCCGTCATGTCTGTCGTGATGAAGCCCGGCGCGATCGCGTTGCAGCGGATCCCCCGCGGCGCGAGCTCCTTCGCGATGCTCTTCGTAAATCCGATGAGGCCGGCCTTGGAGGCGGCGTAGTTCGCCTGGCCGGCGTTTCCCACGATCCCGACCACCGAGGTGATGTTCAAGACCACACCGCTTCGCCGTTTCATCATCCCCCTTGCGAGGGCGCGGGTCATGTTGAACGCCCCCTTGAGATTGACGGCGAGGACCTCGTCCCACTCCTCTTCCTTCATGCGGATGAAGATGTTGTCCCTGGTGATGCCGGCGTTGTTGACCAGAATCTCGATGGGTCCCAACTCCTCTTCCACCTTTCCGACGACCGCCTTGGCGCTTTCCGCATCGCTGACGTCGCTGCCGTAACCCTTGTGCCCGGCACCCTCGAGCGAGGCCGCCGCAGACTCGGCAGCCTCTCCGTTACGGCCCACGATGGCCACTTTGGCGCCGGCGAGCGCGAATTCCAGCGCGATCGCCAGCCCGATGCCGCGGGAGCCTCCCGTGACGAGCGCAACCTGTCCGTCGAGTTCTGTCATAGATCACGCCTTCAGAGATTGCCTCCTTCAAGGCTCCCATACTTCGAGATCTTCCGGCTCACCAAGAGATGCGCACGGGATGGCTTTCACAATCCTCCGATTCAGTCCGCGTAAGACCGAACCAGGTCCGATCTCCAGGAATCGGTCCACACCGGACTCGGCCATATTCAGGACGGAGGCCGCCCACCGTATAGGCGTGGTGAGCTGCCGCACCAATAACGCCCTTGCTGCGTCTCCTGTCGATACCGGCTCTCCGGTAACATTGCTGATAATCGGAAACGCGGGATCGTGGAAGGACTGGCGTTCGAGCCAGGCTTCAAACTCTATCGCCGCCGGCGCCATCAGCGGTGAATGAAACGCTCCAGAAACACTCAACCGAACCACACGTTTGGCGCCCCCCTCCAACGCAAGCTCCATCGCTCGGTCCACCCCCGTGAGGTCTCCGCTGATGACTACCTGGCCCACCGCGTTGAAGTTCGCCGGGACGCACACACCTGCTTCCTCCTCGGCCCGCTCGCAGACCGAGACGACGGCTGCATCGTCGAGTCCGATCACGGCTGCCATGGTACCGGGCCGCTCGATACCGGCAGTGTACATCAGTTGTCCACGTAGGCGCACGGTGAGGACGGCGGCGGCGAAATCGAGCGTCCCCGCCGCAACATGAGCGGAAAATTCCCCCAAGGAGTGCCCCGCGGCCAGCCCCACCTCGCCGAGACGGCTCTGGATGACCC
Source organism: Longimicrobiales bacterium (assembly GCA_965248195.1). Classification (GTDB taxonomy): domain Bacteria; phylum Gemmatimonadota; class Gemmatimonadetes; order Longimicrobiales; family Gaopeijiaceae; genus UBA822. The sequence continues at coordinate 1,862,728 of CBDFIQ010000002.1, forward strand.
GGTATACGGCAGTGGAGTGCACGAGCATCGCCGGCTGGGCATTTTTGGTAAGCACCAGATGGTCCTCCGGCCCCTCCCATGCGAGCTTGGAGATCGAGAACCCCAGAACGTCATCCGCCTCTTCGAACACGCGAGCGGCCTCGGGATAGGCGGACGCCAGAGATCGGCCCATCCCGACGTACTGGGAGCCTTGTCCGGGGAAGAGAAGTGCGAGGGACACGTCGTTCGGACCGCCCGTTCCTACCAGCGGACGGCCATGGCGCCCCAGGTCAGCCCAGCTCCGAACGCCACGAGTAAAAGGTTCATTCCCGGCTCCAGCCGGCCCTCCTCGATCGCCTCGTCCATCGCCACCGGAATGGTCGCGGAGCTCATATTTCCATATCGGTCGACGTTTACGAACACCTTCTCCATGGGAAGCCCCGCGTAACGCGCGGTCGCCTTGATGATTCGGATGTTGGCTTGATGGGGGAACACCAAGTCCACGTCCTCCCGCGTCCAGCCTGAGCGTTCCATCGCCTGTCCACAGCTATCCGCCATCGCAGTTACGGCATGCTTGAAGATCTCCCTCCCCGACATCCGCAAAAGATGGGTCCGATTCCGGAGTACATCCTCGTCCATCGGGATGGCGGCTCCTCCGGCCGGCCGGTAGAGAAGGTCCGCCAGGTTTCCATCGGACTGGTGGTGGGTACCCAGGATACCTCGCTCCCCCGCCGACTCCCGCACGACCGCCGCACCCGCACCATCACCGAACAGCACGCAGGTGGCTCGATCCTCCCAATCTACGATGGAACTCAACTTCTCCGTGGCGACAACAAGGGCGATTTCGCCGCGACCCGTCGAGATGTATCCCTCGGCCACGGTGAGCGCATAGATGAAACCCGTGCAGGCACCGAGGACGTCGAAGGCAACGGCTTTCGTAGCCCCGATGAGGGCCTGAACATCGCAAGCGGTGGCGGGAAGCCAGCGGTCAGGCGTCGCCGTCGCGACGATCAGGACGTCGACGTCCTCGGGTGCCACACCGGCTCGCTCCATGGCGACCCGAGCGGCAGCCGCACCCATATCTGCGGCGGTCATCTCGGGGGGCGCGATGCGGCGCTCGCGAATTCCGGTTCGCTCGAAGATCCACGCATCGGTGGTCTCGACGATCGATTCCATATCTCGATTCGTCACGACGCGGTCGGGCAGAAATCGGCCCGTCGACACGATCTCGACCAACGGATTTGTCGTCGTCAAGCCGTGCTGCCCGATTCGATGAGGCGAGCCAGTTCCCGCACGAAGTGAGAGACCATCGACGCCTCGGCTGCTCGGTCCGCGACATGGATCGCATTTTCGATCGCCTTCGGCGGTGAGGCTCCATGGCAAATGATGGGAATTCCGTTCACACCGAGCAGTGGCGCGCCGCCGGTCTCGGTGTAGTCCAACAACCGGAAAACTTCCTCGAGATCCTGGCTGGCGTGAGCGTCGCCCAAGGCATTCGTCAACAGGCCCACGATGAAGCTCGCCACAGACTCGTAAAACTTGAGAAGCACGTTCCCGACGAATCCGTCACACACGAGAACGTCGCATCCACCCTCGACAATTCCGCGGCCTTCAACGTTGCCGACGAAGTTGAGACCGCTTGCCATCAACGCCTCGTATGTCGCCACAGCCAGCTCGTCACCTTTCTTCGGCTCCTCGCCGATGTTGAGAAGCGCGATACGGGGTTCGGCAATACCCATCAAGTCCTGCGCGTACACCTTTCCCAAGTGGGCGAACTGGACGAGCTGGTGTGGCTTGCAATCGACATTCGCGCCCGCATCCAAGAGCAACAGCGGACCGCCGGCGGAAGGGACCACCGTACCGATTGCTGGACGATCCACCCCCTCCAAAGGCCGGAGGATCAATAGCGATGCCGCCATGACGGCACCCGTAGACCCTGCGCTGATGAACGCGTCGGCCTCTCCTTTCTTATGAAGGCCCACGCCCACGGCGATAGAGGAGTCAGGCTTTCGCCTCAGCACGGTCGAAGCCGGCTCGCCCGGCAAGACCCGTTCAGAGGCATGAACGATGCTCAGTCGGTCGGTCGGAAACCCGGTGTGCTTGGCTAGTTCAGCCTGGAGCACATCGGAGTCCCCGACCAGGACAATTTCGAAATTGGTTTCAGGATTTCTCAGAGCCTCGATGGCGCCGGCGACCTCGGCCACGGGGGCCGTATCGGTCCCCATGGCGTCAAGAGCAATCCGCACGTCGATCGATCCCGTTCCTCGAAGTCAGTCCAAGTCCGGGTCCAGCACCTGCTCTCCACCGTAGTACCCACAGCTTGGGCACACTCGATGCGGGATCTTGGGATCACCACACCGAGAGCAAGTATTCGTGACCACAGGCTCAGCTTTGTAATGAGTGCGACGTTTACGCTTGCGTTGCTTCGAAGTTCTCTTCTTTGGTACAGCCATCGGTCTAGCTCACCTGTTCTCGAGTGCTCGGAGGGCATCCCACCGTGGGTCCACGCCTCCCGGCGAACACTTACATACGGACTCGTTCAGATTCTCACCACATCCGGCGCACAGACCACGACAATCGACCCGGCATTCCGCGAAGGCGGGGATGGCGAGGATCACCTCGTCACGCAGGTACGGTCCGAGGTCGATCTCTCGGACCCCCATTTCGAGGCGGTACGTTTCACTATCGTCCCCCTCCAACAGATCCGACGGCGTGAAGAGAAGTGTGATATCGATTTCGACCTGCCGGTCAACACGATCGAGGCATCGACGGCATTCTTGGCCCACTGTACCCACCACCCCACCCCGCACAAGCAACTCGCCTGAGCCCGCCCATGTGGCGTTCAGGACAACCTGAAGGGGCTCTTCGTACGCGAACGGAAACCCCTCGAAGAGGTCGTCCTCCGCCTCAAACCGCCCCTCGACTCGTAGCGTTCGCCGTCGCTCCAGGTCACCGAGATCGACTTTGAGCATAGTCGGAAAAGCTATCCCAAGCCCCAGGGGGAGTCAACGCGGCCCGAAGCCTTCTACAGGCCGAGCCTTTGATGCGCAGAAAAGAAAAACGCGATCTCGGCTGCAGCGTTTTTGTCCGAGTCGGAGGCGTGAATCGCATTGCGCTCTTTCGATTCCGCAAACAGCTTGCGAACCGTTCCATCATCGGCCTCGGCCGGATCGGTCGCCCCGACCACCGTACGAAGCTCGGCGACCGCATTCTCGGCCTCCAAGACCATGGAAATCACGGCGCCCGATGTCATGAAGGTCACCAAAGAGTCGAAGAATGGGCGCTCCTTGTGGACGGCGTAAAACGCTCCCGCCTGGACCGTGTTCATCCGGGTCATTTTCAAGGCCCTGACCGCAAAGCCGGCAGCTTCGAGGTGGGCAAGAATATGTCCCGCTTTACCGGACTGCACCGCATCCGGTTTTATGATTCCGAGCGTAAGGCTCATTTACGTCTATTCCTCAGGCTTGAACGAAGTATCGGGGAAAAGCCACCGAAGGACTCCCCCACGTGTGAGTAGGCCGACCACCTCTCCCTCTCGGATTACCGGAAGCTGTTCGACATCCCGATTCACCATGATCGACGCCGCCTCGATAAGGCTCTGTTCTTCCGAGACGCACATTACGGTACGGGTCATGATTTCCCTCGCCGTCAGCTCCACCCGGGCGGACTCAGAGCTCCCCCCGACGCTTTCTACTCGGGCCTGCGAGACGAGCTCATTCAACGTCTCCCCGGTCGTGATGACGCCGAGAAACTCGTAATCCTCGCCCACCACGGGAACTGCCTGGAGCCCCCTTCTGACCATCAGATCCGCCACCTCGGAGTATGGCGTATCGGGATACACCCGGTACTGGATGGGCTCGACCACGTCCTCCACAAGAAGACTCCGATGGGGATCGAGATCCATGAACCCCGCTACCCTCAAAACGCCATGGGCGGATCGGGCTCTCAAGAGCGGCGTCACCCTCTCTTCTTCCCGGAAAAACCGCTGCAGGGTGGGGAGCACCCGATCCCTCAGGGTAATGACGCGCCGGGGTGTAACCATTACCAAGACCATCTCGGACGCGGTTCCGGGTGTGGGAGCGCCGTCGGCGCTCGCCTCGGCGCGGCCTGCACCCGAAGCTGCCTCGGTTCCCTCCGCCGTAAATGGCGCAAGTGAAACCCCGATGACCGCAGAGATTTCCTCGACGGCCTCGGACTCCGCGAAAACCACCACGACGCGCTCGTGTACACGATGGATTTCTCCAGATACGCCCCCAACGAGATCTGCGGCGAGCTTCTTGGCGTCCTCGTCCGAGACCCCCGTAACGGCTCGGAACGCACTCGTCAAAGCCGACGCGAGATCCGGCGCATCGAGCGGCACGAGGATCGCCCCGCGGCGAAGCATTTCGACGATCTTCATTTGTCCTCCCACGAAGATCCGAGCAAACTAAGCAGAAAGCACGCCCTGGATCAGGCCGACAATATCAGCGGGGCGTTTGGCCACCGCGATGCCGTTCTCCGCAAAGGCCTTCATCTTTTCTTCCGCGGTCCCCGAGGAACCACTGATGATCGCACCTGCATGACCCATGCGGCGGCCCGGGGGAGCGGTCTGGCCGGCAACGAATCCTACGACGGGGACATTCAGATTCGCGCCCACCCACTCAGCCGCCTCCTGCTCATCGGTACCCCCGATTTCCCCGATCATGACGATCGCTTCCGTATCGCCGTCGGCGGCGAAGGCCTCGAGCGCATCGACGAAGTTCGTCCCGATGAGGGGATCACCTCCGATCCCCACACAAGTCGTCTGCCCGACCCCCGCATTCGTCAAGAGGACTACTGCCTCATATGTGAGCGTTCCCGAACGAGAGATCACGCCGACGGGCCCTGGGGTCACGATGTCGCCCGAGATAATACCCACCTTCGCCTTCCCCGGAGAGATGACACCAGGACAGTTGGGCCCCAGGACCCGCGCCCCGTGATCACGGGCGAAGGCATGCGCCCGGGCCATGTCCTGCACAGGGATTCCCTCGGTGATGGCCACGACCAACGAGATCCCCGCATCCGCAGCCTCCTCGACCGCGCTCGCAGCAAAGGCTGGCGGCACGTACACCGCCGAGGTGTTGGCTCCGGTCTGGTCCACCGCTTCATCCATGGAGTCGAAGATCGGCACGCCCTTACCCTCGGGACCCTCGAAGGTCTGCCCACCCTTCCCCGGGGTAACACCCGCGACCACAGCGGTGCCGTACTCCATCATCTGAAACGTGTGGAAGGACCCATCCCGTCCCGTGATGCCTTGGACCACCAACTTGGTATTCTTGTCGACTAGAATCGCCATCTATTGTCTCTTATTACTCATCCGTGAGGAGACCCGGTCCACCGTCCCGCTGTGCCACTAACCAGCGTTCACCATCTCGACGGCTCGCTCAACCACGTCGTCCATGGACGAAAACGCCAAGAATCCGGCTTCGGCAAGAATGGCGAGCCCTTCTTCTTCGTTGGTCCCGGTGAGGCGAATCACGATCGGAGGTGCGATGTCGATGCGCGTCGTCGCCTCCACGATTCCGCGCGCCACATCGTCACCTCGGGTAATCCCTCCGAAAATATTGAACAGGATGACCTTCACGTTCGGATCCGAGGCAATGATCTCCAGCGCGGACACGACCTTCTCCGGGTTCGAGGAGCCTCCAATATCGAGAAAATTAGCGGGCTCTCCGCCGTAATACTTCACGAGGTCCATGGTGGCCATGGCTAGCCCCGCGCCATTGACGCAGCACCCCACATTCCCGTCTAGCTTGACGTAGCTGAGATCGGCTTCCCGCGCCTTGGTCTCGGCGGCGGGTTCCGCCGATAGATCCCTGTATTCGACCAGCTCCGGACGCCTGAAAAGCTCACTGTCGTCGATGCTCATTTTGGCATCGATCGCCTTGACCTCTCCCGATTTCGTCGTGATGAGAGGATTGATCTCGATCAACGATGCCCCACTGGACGTGAACGCATCGTACAGCTGGCGGATGATTCTTGCCGCCTGCTTCACAATGCCCGGATCGTCGTAGAGCGACTTCGCCAACCAATATCCCTGGTGAGACATGAGGCCATAGCGGGGATCGACGGTGAGCTTGCGGATTGCATCCGGATCGGAGTGCGCGACTTCCTCGATGTCGATCCCGCCCTCGGCCGACACGATGAACGTGGCTGCCTGGGATTTTCGGTCCACCAGGATACCCACGTACGCCTCCGTATCGATATCTTCCGCGGGAGTGACAAGAACCTTTTCGACCGTGAGATCAGCTATGGTCATGCCCAGAATCGCCTCGGCGTGCTCACGGACTTCGTCAGCGGTCGTTGCCAGCTTCACCCCACCGGCCTTGCCCCGTCCGCCAGAGTGCACCTGAGCCTTCACTACCACGGTCCCTCCATACTGCTCCGCGATCGACACCGCCTCTTTGGGCGTGGTGGCAATCTCTCCGGGGGGCACCGGAATTCCATGGGCCCGTAGGATTTCCTTAGCCTGATACTCGTGGATATTCATGCGAGCCTAATGTCAGATGGTAAGGGGAAAGCCCGTGATTCCTAGTTGACCGCGCCTGAGGAGAGTCGCTCGAGCAGGGCCCGGAGTTCGGCGAGCGCCTCTCCGAAACGCTGAAAATCTCCGGTTCGCAGGGCGGCATCCGCCGCCTCGAGGAGCGCCAGGGCCTCAGCAGGCCATTGGTCGGTGTCCAGGGAGGGAAGATCTGACGAGGCTTCTGGGAAGAACAACTGAGGGGCAGCCGCATCGGCGAGCCGGGCCAGCGCCTGGATCGATTCCTGAAGCGTTTCCTCCATCGTGACACGGTACCCGTCGCTCACAACGAAGCGCCTCAGTTCGGGGATCGCATCCTCCTCGGCCGCGAGGAACACGGGCTCCATGTAGAGAAGCGTCCGGTCGACCGGTACTAGATGCAGATGCCCCGTCCACACCTGGCTTCCTCCGGTTCTCCAGAGCGAGAACTGTTGTGAGATCACCGGATCCTGCTCGATCAGCGCCTCCACCTGACGTGGCCCCGGTACCTGATCCTCGACGGGAACGTCGAACAAAACGAGTTCGCCGTATCGGTCGGGCTCGCTCGAGGCGGTCAAGATGGCGGTTAGATTTTGCCGTCCACGTGGCACGAACACGGAGGTGAGCAGAAAGTCCCTTTCCTCCTCTCCCGGCAGCCGATACAGCCCGTACTCCGGCTGATAGGGCACGGGGGTCGTCCCCTGAGCCAACTCCTGGGGCAGGGTCCAGACATCCTGCTGGCCATGGAAGAGTGGAGCCGTCTCCTGGTGGTATTGAAAAAGGACCCGGGCCTGGAGGCCCAGCATGGTCCGGGGGTAACGGATGTGGTCGCGCAACCCCTCCGGCATGTCACTCAAGGGCCGAAACAGCGTAGGAAAGCCTCGAGCGTACGCCTTGAGCAGTGGATCCACGTCGTCGACGATGTAGAAAGCCACCTCGCCCGTGACTCCGTCGATCGTGATCTTCACGCTGTTTCGGGCGTACCTGACGGGCCTTCCCGCCTCGAGATCGTGCAGAGTCGACAGGGGGAAAGAGCTAGTGCCCGTGAACCCCTCTAGAATCCAGACGATCCGCCCCTCGTAAATGACCGGGTACGGTGCCTCGGGGAACCGGAGGAGTTGACCGGAGATTTGTCCCACGCGCTCCAGAACGTCCCTTCGGAAAACGAAGCGGCTGGTCCGATTCACCTCCGAAGCGAAGAGCAGATTCGCATCCCTGAAGCGCCAGGCGAGCGCGAGCGTCTTCAGGGGGGAGTCGAGTTGTATTCCCTCGGGAAAGTCGATACCGGCCCGTCGCGCACCCCCGTCCCCACCCGCGGGATCCCCCATATCTTCAGGATTGACCACAGCATAGACCTGGCGGCGCGCTCCCACGTATACATTCGGACGAGTCAGCCTGAGAGCTTCTGGTGCCGTCTCATTCGCCGAAAATTCCGGGGGGATCCCAGACACGAACATCGTGGGACGCCCCTCGGGGGTACGGACCGTCGCCGCGCTGACGACCGCTCCCATCCCTCGGATGTAGTCGTCCCGGAGATGTATATTCTGCCAGTTCGGATCCTGGATTCCCCTCGGAAGAACCTCTCGTACAGCTATCGCTACCGGGACCAACCCATCCGGACCCTCGTAGCGATCCACGGTCACGCCCGAAAAATCGTAATATGGGAAACGGGCCTCCAACTCTCTGTAGGTCGTCAGAAGCGCCTGCGAGCTCCAAACGGGAAGCCCCTCGAACTGGGAGGCCGCCGCTTGCCAGTCCACGTCGGGGGTCCGCTCGTAGTCGAACTCACGCCGCTCCAGATTCGTCAGGTCGAAGCCCATCCGAGTGAACCGCATGTTCTCGAGGATGAACGGCGATTCCCGTTCTAGTTCATTGGGCTCTACACGAAAGCGCTGGATAAACGAGGGATACGCCTGTCCCACGGCCAGCCCACCCACGATCAAGAGTCCGGAGGCAACGATGAGGGGCAGCGGGCGATTCTTGAAACCGCTCCACAGCGCAGCGGCGGACACGGAAAGAGCGAGCAGGCCGAGGATACTGTATGCCGGCATACGCGCCTCGGCGTCGGTAAATCCGAAGATTCCCTGTACGCCAGAGGTGCCGTTGAGCAGAAGGACGTAACGCGCGAGCCAGAACTGCGCCGCCAACATGAGGCAGAACGCAGCGACGATAACCGCGAGGTGCACCCGGGGTCGTTCCTCGACCACGAATCGCCCTGGCCCCCATTGGAGGGCCCCGGTGGCCGCATATCCAACCGTGACGAGCGCAAAGACGAGGAAGGCAGCGAAGAGCCCGAGGGTCACGACCAGTCTAAGAAGAGGCAACAAGATGACGAAAAACGTCAAATCCTTTCCCAGGAAGGGATCCGTCACGCCCCATTCCGGTGCATTCAGAAGATAGAGAAGGTTGAGACCCATAGACCCAGGGACGGAGGCCCCAAACCATGCCCCGAGCAACGCGGAAAGCACCGCCACGCTCCAAACCACAACGGTCTCGGAGATTTGCTCCGAGATCACGAGGTCGCCCACCCGGCGCTTGATCTTGATTCCACCGAGCGAACGGGCGATGAACCGCAGGTTGAAGAAGCACAGCACGCCCACCAACCCGAATACGATCAGGCGTGCGCCCCACTCCCAGACAACCCGAGTCCAGAAGACCGACGAGTAGCCCAGGGAGTCGAACCACAGGATTTCGATATAGGCGTTGGCTGCGATCCGCCCGACCACCAGGATCGTCAGCAACGCGATCACCAGCGCCAGCAAGAGGCGCCCCCCCCTCAAATCTCGGATTTTCACGTTATACGGCCACCCCCTTCGTCCGCAGCCAAGATTCCATCTCGCCGCGAATCGCTGTCAGTTGCTCCTCCGTCTCGGCCTCATAGCGCACGACGATGATCGCCTGCGTATTGGACGCTCTGAGGAGGCCCCATCCACCCTCGAACTGGACCCGCGCGCCATCGACGTCGATCACGTCTCGGGTCTCCCTGAAGTGATCCTGTGCCGCCTCCATGATCGCGAACTTGGTCTCCTCGGTCACGTCGATGCGCAACTCCGGTGTGGACACATACACCGGAAAGTCGGAGACCATCTCCGAAAGAGTACGCCCGGACCGTACGATCAGGTCCACGAGCCGGCAGGCCGCGTACGGCGCATCATCGAACCCGAGGTAATTGTCGGCCACACAGATGTGGCCGGACAGCTCGCCCCCGAGCGCCGCGCCGGTCTCCCTCATCTTCTCCTTGATCAAGGAGTGCCCAGTCTTCCACATAATGGCGTCCCCACCGGCCTTCGTAAATTCGTCCGACACGACCTGAGAACATTTTACGTCGAAGACGAGCCGTTGCCCCGGCCCCCGGGCGCGGAGGATGTCGAGCCCGAACAACAAGAGCAGAAGGTCTCCGCGAACGATCTGGCCATGCTCGTCAACAGCCCCGATGCGATCCGCGTCTCCGTCGAACCCGATGCCCAACTCTGCCCCTTCGCGGCGTACCGTGTCGATCAAGTCCACGAGGTTCTCGTCCACCGTGGGATCCGGATGGTGATTGGGGAACGTCCCATCGGACTCGCAATACAGGGGAACCACCTCGGCGCCCAGCGCTTCGAGTAACTCGACCCCCACCAGCGATCCGACGCCGTTTCCGCAATCCAGCACCACCTTCACGGGCCGCGAGAGATCAAATCGTCCGGCCAGATCGGCCAAATAACGACCCAGGACGTCGACACGTTCGGAGGCTCCCGAGCCTTCGTTGAATTCCCCCTCGAGGATCGCGTGCTTCACCGCTTGAATCTGGTCGCCGTAAACCGACATCCCCTGGAGCGTCATCTTGATGCCGTTCCATTCGGGCGGGTTATGGGAACCCGTGACCTGGATGCCACCATCCGTGGGAAGGGTCTTCTCGGCCCAGTAGAGCGTGGGCGTGGGGACGGTCCCGATATCCACGGCGTCGGCGCCGGAACTGTTGAGCCCTCGGATCAGGGCTTCGGCTAGGGCCGGAGAAGAAGGGCGGTTGTCCTGCCCGACAGCGATCCGAGGGTGCCGGCCGAGTCGTTGAGCGGCCAGGGTCGCATAGGCCCGCCCGACGCCCTCGGAGACCTCGGGGGTCAGCTCATCGTCGACAAGACCACGGATGTCGTACTCACGGAAGATATGTTCAAGCGCCGACATGGAACCGTCGCAAGTTGAAGTGCGTGTCTGTGCGAGCTACGGTGCCAGACCGAGTAGCTCCGGGCCCACCGCGGAAAGCCCACTGACGCTCGACCGCGCCAAATCCATGGTGGCTCCGGGAAAAACGCCGAGATACACGATCAGGACCACTCCGGTAATCAAGGCCAGGCGCATGGCGACCGGTACATGGATCGGCTCGCCCGCGACACCGTTGGGCGCATCCGTCATCCACATGAACCACGCCACACGAAGGTAATACCAGTAAGAAGCTACGGTCGTGAGCACCAGGATGACCGAGAGGTAGACCATGTTGGCCTCCATCGCGCCCTGAAGGAGAAATACCTTCCCGATGAAGCCCGCGGTGCCGGGAAAACCGGCCAGAGAAAGTAGGAAAACCGTAAAGAGGACACCGAGTAGGGGGTGCCTCCAACCGAACCCTGCGTATTCCTGGATCTCGAGACGCTCCTCTCCTTGACCCGACACCAGAATGACGATGCCGAACGACCCGATATTCATGAACGTGTAGATCAGCAGATAGAACAGGAGCCCCGCAGCAGCCGTTTCATTCGCAGCGACGATCGCCACCATGAGATAACCCGCGTGAGCGATCCCCGAGTAGGCGAGCATCCGCTTTACGCTCATCTGAACTGTGGCGACGAGATTGGCGACCACCATCGTGAGGACGGCCAGCCACCAAAGAATCGCCCACCAACTCTCATAGGCGCCCACGAAAGCCACTGAAAAGACGCGAAGGAAGGCCAAAAACGCGCCGGCTTTCACTGCCACGGACATGAAGGCCGTAACCGGAGTGGGTGCCCCCTCATAGACATCGGGCGTCCACATATGGAACGGAACCGCAGAGACCTTGAAGGAAAACCCAACCGCGAGAAGCGCAATGCCGAACACGAGAAGCGCGCCATGCGCGTCTCCGCTCGCAACAGAATCCGCGATGGCCGAAACATGCGTGCTGCCCGTTGCGCCGTAGACGAGCGCTATCCCGTAGAGAAAAAACCCGGTGGAGAAAGCGCCCAGCAAGAAGTACTTGAGTCCGGCCTCGGCCGATCGGGGATCCCTCCGGTTGATGGCGGCCATTACGTACACCGCGACAGACATGATCTCCAAGCCGAGGAAGATGACGATGAGATCGCGAGCAGCGGCCATGATCATCAATCCCACGGTCGAATAGATCAGCAACCCGTAAAATTCCGCCGCCTGCAGGCCCTGCCGCTGAACGTAGCTCTGACTGATCAGGACTCCGAGCAGGGCGCCGGAGAGAATGATCCAGTTCGAGAACAACGCGAAGCGGTCCAGCGCGATCATCGAATGCGTTCCCACTTCTGTGACACTGTAAAGCCAAAAGTTCGCAAGCGCGGCCGCGAGGATCCCCAGCACGGTAAGCGATCCCAGGTCGGCGGATGTCCAGGGACCGCCGGAGCGGCGGGGACTGACACCGACGAGGAGGATTACCATCCCCCACACCGACAGGATGATCTCCGGTGCAAGCGCTACGATGAAATGGGCCTGATGACTGAAATCAAGTTCCATGCCCGCCTACTCCACCGTTTCGGCGCCGGATGCGGTTCGGTCGAGGATCACGTCCGACGCATCGATCGCGACCGAATCTTCTCGACTGGACTCGATGAGGGCCGCCCCCGGCGGGGCCGCGGCGTACACGCGCTCGAGCACCATCTGGACGCTGGGCTCCATCCTTCGCAGCAGTGGTGTCGGATGCACGCCGATCACGATCATGAGAGCGATCATCGGCGCCAGAATGGTTATCTCGCGGCGGGACAGGTCTTGAACGGCTCGGTTCTCCGGTTTGTCCAGCGCGTTGAGGAAGACACTCTGCACCATCGGCAGCATGTAGTACGCGGCGAAGATGACCCCGCTTGCCGCGAAGATGGCCAGGCCTGGATGGAGCTCGAAGGTACCGAGGAGCGTGAGGAACTCCCCGACGAACCCGCTGGTGCCCGGCAACCCGATCGAGGCCAGTGCGGTGATCACGAACGCCGTGGCCAGCCAGGGTGCCACACGCCCGATACCACCGAAATCCTCGATCAGCCGGGTGTGGCGGCGCTCATACAGCATGCCCACAAGGAGAAAGAGGGCCCCCGTGGAGATCCCGTGGGAGATCATGACCAGCAACCCCCCTTGCAGTCCGTTCGGGTTGAGGGCGAATACGCCGATGACGACGAACCCCATGTGTGCCACGGAAGTGTACGCCACCAGCTTTTTCGCGTCGGGCTGAACGGCCGCCACCAATGACGCGTAGATGATACCCACGACACCCAGCGTGAGCATGAGCGTTACTACGGTCGGATGTTGAGCGGCAACGGGAAAGAACGGCAACAGGAATCGCACGAACCCGTAGGTCCCCATCTTGAGCAGGACTGCCGCCAGCACGACGGACCCGGGCGTCGGTGCCTCTACGTGCGCGTCCGGCAGCCAAGTGTGGAACGGAAAAACGGGAACCTTGATGGCGAACGCCAATGCAAAAGCCCCGAACAACCACATCTGCTCTGCCGGCGTCAGGGGAATCTGGAGTAGGTCCACGAAGGCGAAAGACGCCACGCCGAGCAGCGCCTTGCCCCGGGCGTATATGTATAGAATTCCTACGAGCATCAGGAGGGATCCGACCGCCGTGTAGAGGAAGAACTTGATCGCGGCATAGACCCTCCGCTCTCCTCCCCAGATTCCGATGATGAAGTACATCGGAACGAGCGTGAGCTCGAAGAACACGTAGAAAAGAAACAGGTCCACGGCCGAGAACACTCCCACGACCCCGACCTCGAGCAGAAGCATGAGGGCGTAGAACGGCTTTTGTCGCTTCTTGATGTAGTTGAACGACCCCAGGATGGCGAGCGGGGTCGTGAAGGTGCTCAGCATGACCATGAACAAGCTGATCCCGTCGAGGCCGAGTGCGTAATTCACACCCCACGCGGCGATCCACGGCCAGCTGCTCGCGAGTTGATAACCCCCGCCCAGAGCCGGATCGTAGGCCCACCAAAGTCCCACGCTCAGGACGAAGACCACGAGGCTCCAGCGCAGGGCAAGGACCTTGGCCCGATCTTCGGCAGCCCAGAGGACGTGGACCATCCCGACGAGCGGAAGCCAAATCAGTGCGTGAAGCACCCAGCTGTCGTATGCCAGTGCGTTCAACATTTAGAGCACGATCATCGAGAGTATGGCCAGCACACCCACGGTCAGGATAAACGCGTAGGTGTTCACCTGACCCGTCTGGAACAGGCTGGCCACCCACCCCAATGCTCGAGTCCCGTTGCCCACCAGATTGACGGTCCCGTCGATGATCGTGGCATCCACGACCCGCCACAGGACTCGCGAGGTCGTCAGGACGGGATCCACCACCCACCGGTGGTAGAACTCGTCTACGTACCACTTGTTGAGGAGAATGCGGGAGAGGCCCGTCGGCTCCGCATCCTCGGCCGCCACCGGCACTGTTTTGCTCCCGAGGAGCCAAAAGGTGGCCAAGACCACAGCCAGGGCCGCGAGGAACGAGATGAGCCCCCACACCCACTCTCCGCCCCCGAGGAGGGGGGCGGCCTGCGCGAGCTCGCCCAGGTTGGTTTCCTGTACGCGGTGGGCGGCTTCGGTGACGGGCTCGAGCCAGTCGTGGAGCCACTCGCCCATCGGAAGCCTGCCAAATCCCCCCAGTATGGACTCTCGTAGATCCGTCGACACGTTGATCCATCCTCCGAAGGCGGACAGCGCCGCCAGGATGACGAGAGGAATCCACATCGTCCTCGGGGCTTCGCGGAGATGCTGGGCCTCCGCCGATCCGGTTCGGTTCTCGCCGTGGAACGTCATGACCATCAGTCGCGCCATGTAGAACGCGGTCAGCATGGCCGCGACCAGCGCAAGGATCCAGTAGACCGTGTAGAAGCCCGCGTACGGCGCGTTCTCTGCGCCCGCCATGGCACCCGTCATCCAGATGATTTCGTCCTTCGAGAAGAAGCCCGCGAAGGGCCAGATCCCTGCGATCGTCAATGTGGCGAGCCACATGGTGGCATACGTGATCGGCATGTACGCCTTGAGTCCACCCATATTACGCATGTCCTGGGCGTCCCAATCCTTGTTCGTGTGATGCAGCGCGTGGTGCATGGAGTGGATGACGGCCCCCGCGCCCAGAAACAGGAGCGCCTTGAAGAAGGCGTGCGTCATGAGATGGAAGATGCCCGCCGTGTACGCCCCCACGCCGACACCCAAGAACATGTAGCCCAACTGGGAGATCGTGGAATAGGCCAAAACCTTCTTGATGTCGTTCTGCTTCAAGGCGATCGTCGCGGCGAAGAGCGCCGTAAGTACACCGATCCCGGCCACCATGGCGCTGCTCAGCGGTGCGAGTGCGAACAACACGGAGGACCGCGCCACGAGGTAGACCCCGGCGGTCACCATGGTGGCCGCATGGATGAGGGCGGACACCGGCGTCGGACCCGCCATGGCATCGGGCAGCCAAATGTAGAGCGGGATTTGGGCGCTCTTACCCGTTGCAGCCATGAGAAAAAACAGTGTCACCATGGTGACCACCGGGTCGCCGTACGTGAAGACGGCCTCGGCCTGGCCAAAGATGCCGGCGAAGTCCACCCGGTCGAAAATGATGTACAACCAGAAGATCGCGACCAGGAAGCCCAGGTCACCGATCCTGTTCACGATGAACGCCTTCTTCCCGGCGGAAGCCTTAGCCTCGTCGCTGAACCAGAATCCGATCAGGAGATACGAGCAGAGCCCCACACCCTCCCAGCCGATGAACATGATCGGATAGTTGGCTCCCATCACCAACACCAGCATGAAGAAAATGAACAGGTTCAGGTATGCGAAGTACCTGGGGTAACCCGGATCATCCCGCATGTACCCGACGCTGAACACGTGGATCAGCAACCCCACTCCGGTGATGATCATCATCATGATCATCGAGAGCTGGTCGAGCTGGATGGCGGCCGCCACGTCCAGTCGATCTCCGGAAAAATCTTCACCCGTGGTGATCCACGACCAATAGCTACGGATCACAGGCTCGTGCAGCTCGGCACCCAACATCCCGATGAAGTTCACCAGGGTGAGCAGGAACGCGAGGAGCATGACCCCAGGGCCCACCCACGTGGGTAGGCTGTGGGTGGCTGGCCGGCCGTTCTCGAAGAAGTCGAATTCCCCTCCGGCCCGGACCGCATTCGCGGATTTCCGGGCCGCGGACAACGCGAGGGCCCCGTTGAAGGCGAAGCCCAATAGAGGCAACACGATGATGAGCCACGGAAGGACGGGTTCCCACGCGGCGGTCGACTCCCCGAGCCCGGCGGCCTGCATCGGGAAGAGACCGAAATGCCTCACGAGCTCACCACTTGAGGAGGTTGAAGCTGTCCACGTTCACCGTCTCGTAGTGCCGGAATATCGAGATGATGATCGCCAAACCGACCGCCGCTTCCGCCGCCGCGACCGCAATGACGAAAAACACGAAGATCTGACCCTCGATGCCCACATACCTCGAGAACGCAACGAACGTGAGGTTCACCGCATTGAGCTGGAGCTCGATGCAAAGAAACATGATGATCACGTTTCGGCGCACGATCACACCCAGGGTTCCGAGCACGAAGATCATGCCGGCCAGCACGAGAGACTCGGCCAGCACCGTCAGGACGCCTTCTTGGCTAGGACGAGCGCGCCAACGATGGCCACGAGAAGCAGGATCCCCGTCAGCTCGAACGCAACCACGTAGTCCGTGAAGAGCGGCCTCGCGATCGCCCCCACGGCCCCGTGTTCAAGTAACGCCGCGTCGATCGCGTCACCCGGGCCGAGATCGGTCGCGAGACCGGCCGTACCGCTCCCCAGCTGCCAAGCCAGCAGGCCACCCATGCCACCCGTCACCGCAAATCCGATGATCATCGCGACGTTGCCCCGGATGTCCCGCTGGTACTCGTGTCCCAGGTTGAGCAGCATGATCACGAACAAGAAGAGCACCATGATCGCGCCGGCATACACCATGATCTGGACCGCCGCGAGGAAGTGAGCCTCCAGAAGGACGAAAATCCCCGCCGTGCTGGCCAAGGTCGTCACCATGAACAGCAGGCTCGCCACCGGACTGGGGCTCACGACCACCCCCACCGCGCCACCGACTGCGACCGCGGCAAACATGAAGAAGAGAACTTCAGTCACGCGCCCTTCACTCGCCAGCCGGGTCCGCTGGATCCCATAACAACGTCGACGGATGGTCTTGTTGCATCAGCCGATCCAGGTCGTAAACGAAGCGGTCCCGCGTGTATTCTGCGTTTTCGAAGTCACGGCCCACGTGAATGGCCTCGACCGGACACACCTCCTGACACATACCACAGAAAATGCACCGGAACTCGTCGATCTCGTAGACGATAGGGTATCGGTTGCCCTGGTCGTCTTCCCCACCGACGAGACGGATGCAGTTGGCCGGGCACACCGTCGGGCACAGACCGCACGCAACACACTTGGGCCGCCCGTCCGCATGAACCTCCATGACGTGCGTGCCACGCCACCGGGGGCTCAGTTCGGTCTGCTCCTCCGGGTACTGCTGTGTCACCGTCTTTGGGGTCAACATGTGGCGGAGCGTCAGGGCCATACCCTTGAACGCGGCCCGCAAGTAGGAGGTCCGCCCCGGATCCGGCCTCTGGATGAGTCGTGTGGTTATAGTCATCTCATTATTCCATAATATCTTATGTCTATTTGTCTAATATTGTTTCTAATCACTAGCCGCTACCCCTTCCGCCACCATCACTCCCCGGCTACCCGCCACAGGCCCCCGCGCGACGGCTCCATGTTTCGCCGCCGCACCCTCGATGATTCGGCCACGATCGAGGAGGAAGACGAACGCCACCGTACAGATCGCGCTGACGCCTGTGAGCGCCAGCCCGTGAGCAAATCCGGAAACGCCGAACTGGTCCAAGACCAGTATCGTCGTGGAAACGACCATGATGTACGCCAACGCAGTAGGCAGCATGATCTTCCACCCCAGCTGCATCACCTGATCGTAGCGGAAACGTGGCACCGTCCAACGAATCCAGATGTAGAGGAGCAGGAAGAACCCTGTTTTTACGGCAAAGCCGGCGAAGGTCAACAAGGTCTTCCAAACGGCCGGAGCGGCGGCGATGGGGGCACCCGACGTATCGAAGCCCCGAATCAGTTCGCCCTGGTACCAGAAGGCATCGTCCCACGAACCGGGCAGGTCCCACCCGCCGAAGAAGAGTGTAGCCATGAGCGCCGCCGCCGTCAGCATGTGCGCGTATTCTGCGATGAAGAACATGGAAAACTTCATCGCGGAGTATTCGGTGTGGAAGCCGGTGATGAGCTCCGACTCTGCCTCGGGCATGTCGAACGGCAACCGGTTCGTCTCCGCGAACGCCGACACCACGAACAGGATGAACCCCAACGACAGCGGAAACGCGAACCAGAGCCCCAACTGCTGTTGTTGCCATACGATCTCGGTGAGCGTGACGTTGCCGGCCATCATGAGCACCACAATCAGGCTCAGGCCGAGGGCTACCTCGTAGCTGACCATCTGCGCGGAAGCCCGCAGGGCCCCGAGGAACGCATATTTATTGTTGGACGCCCATCCCCCGATCACGATCCCATACACGCCCAGGGAGCTGACCGCGAGAATGTACAAGACACCGATCGGCACGTCGGCGATGATCATGTCGACGACCCCCCACGGCGTGGGAAGCGGCGCCGCGAAGGGCACCACCGCGAACGCAACGAGCGCGGGACCCATCGCCAGCATCGGCCCGAGCATGAAGTAGAACTTCGAGGCCGTTCCGGGGAGCGCTTCTTCCTTCACGAGATTCTTGAGGCCATCGGCGATCGGCTGAAGCATCCCGAACGGACCGACGCGATTGGGGCCAAGCCGGTCCTGGATGAACGCGGAAATCCGCCGCTCGGCGAGCGTCGTGTAGGCCACCGTCAGCATCACCACGCCGAACATGACGGCGATCTTGAGCGAGGAGGCCAGGAGGAGGGGCAGACCTGCAATCGGAGTATTCACGTCAGTCCCCAGGCCCAGTCACAGTCACGAGTGCCCCGGACGGCCCACCCTCCGAGCCGATCGACTCGTAATCCAGCCCCTTATAGGACTCCACTGCGTCGGCCACGAGACCGAAGGCCTCTTCCGCCCTGCTCGGCCCCTCCTCATCCCGGAGCGCGCCCAACAGCGCCCCGAGCACCAACCAAGCTGGGCGTGCCGCCCCGGGGCCCGACAACGCGGGCCAAAACCGTTGAACCCGTCCCGCATGGTTCGTGAACGTCCCCTCCTGTTCCGCGAAGGTAGTAACCGGAAACTGGAAGTCCGCCGAGACGAGGGCCAACGACGTGTATGCTCCCAAATAAACCACCAGTGAGGCGTTGGGTGCGAAGACCTCGGGCTGATCGTCGAGTGCGTCCCCGAGGACCAGGACCACACCGTCGTGGTCCGCCAAGTCGTCCAACCCCCCCTGCCCCGCGTTGTTGCCGACCCGGACGCATCCGAGTAGTTCCGCACCGCGCTCATTGGGCGCCAAGCCCTTCCGGCGGGCCAGTCCCTCGTACCCTTTCAGCGCGATCTCTTCATCAGCCCGTGGAGAGCGGAAAACGAGGTCGCCGCCGCCAAGAGTTTTGACCAGCCGTGACACCGCGCCCAGATCCTCGTTCGACCAGAAGGGCGACACGACCGCTTTCACCGAAGTCTTGACCAGGTTGTCGATCCGTTCTTTCAGCGCGTCGAGCGCCGCGGTCCAGCCCATCGCCTTGTTACGGCTCTCAATGAGCATGACCGGTGCCTCCAGCCGGTCGCCCCTGTTGAGCCACTCGTAGCGGCCGCGTCCGTAGTCGCAGATCCAGTGCCCGTTCACCTCCAGGTTGGCTCGGGGCTTCATGCGGTGTACCAGGTTGTCCCGAGTGTGCAGCTCGATGTTGCACCCCTGGCTGCAATTCGGGCAAATCGAGGGCGTGTGCTCGAGGTCCCACGCTCGGGCCTTGTGGAGGAAATCTTTTGACACGAGCGCGCCCACCGGGCAGATATCCACCACGTTTCCGGCCCACTCGGCCTGGTCCAACCCCTCCTGGAAAAACGTATCGATCACCGACCGGTTACCACGTTCGACCACCGTGAGCAGCGGATTTTCCTCGACCTCGTCCATGAAACGCACGCACCGCGTGCACATCACACAGCGATCCCCGTAGAAGAGGACGTCCCCTCCGAAATCGTCGCGCCCCAGCACACGCTTGGCGTCGCGCCCCCGACCGTGCTCCCGGCCCTCGGCGAACACGTAGTCCTGGAGATCGCACTCCCCCGACTGGTCACAGATGGGGCAGTCGAGAGGGTGGTTCAATAGGTAGAACTCCAGCACGCCGCGCCGCATCCGCTTGGCGTTGTCACTCTGCGTGCGGACCACCTGCCCGTCAGCCACGACGGTCGTGCACGACGCAAGAAGCTTGGGCGCGCCCTCCACCTCGACCAGACAGAGCCGGCACATGGCCGGGGACGAAAGACCTGGGTGATAGCAGTAGTGCGGCACCTCGGTGCCGGCGCCCTGTGCCGCCTGGAGCAGCGTCGTCCCCTGGGGCACTGTGACCTCTTGCCCGTCTATCGTAAGCGTCACCACCTCGACGTTGGAGCCGTCGAGGCTGGCGCCATCGACCTCGGTGGTCTTCTTGGCCATCGCGCTACGCGGCCCCCACTCGTTCGCCACGGCGGATCAACGCCAGGTATTCGTCTCTGAATTTCTCGATGGAGGACTCCACGGGAGCGGCCACCGAATCCGAAAGCACGCAGATGGTCGTGCCAGTCATCTGCTGGCTGAGCTCGATCAGCGTGTCGAGGTCATCCTCGGTCCCGCGTCCGTCCGTGATGCGTTTGAGGATCGTCGTGACCCAGGCGGTGCCCTCCCGGCACGGCGTGCACTGGCCGCACGACTCGTGGGCGTAGAACGCCGCCATGCGCATGACCTGGTGCACGATGTCCGTGCTCTCGTCCATTACGATCACGGATGCACACCCCAGCATCGATCCGGCCTCGACCACCCCTTCATAGGAGAGCGAGCAGCCCTCGGCCTCTTCGGCGGACAGAAGCGGAACGGAGCTGCCACCGGGGATGACCGCCTTCAGCGCCCCATCCCCAATCATGCCGCCACACACGTCGTAGATGAGTTCCTTGAGCGGAAAGCCGAGCGGAAGCTCGTAGTTACCCGGGCGCTTCACATGCCCGCTCACGCAGAACAACTTGGTACCGGGACTCTTCTCCGAGCCCCACTGCCGATACCACTCTGCGCCGTTCCCGACGATGTGCGGGATCGCGGCAAGAGTCTCTACGTTGTTGATCGTTGTCGGCATCCCGAAGACGCCTACGGCGGCCGGGAATGGTGGCTTCACACGTGGCTCGCCGCGACGTCCCTCGAGAGAGTTCATGAGGCCGGTCTCTTCACCGCAGATGTAGGCACCCGCACCCGCAAAGACCGTCACATCGATTTTCTGCCCGGAGCCGAGGACATCGTCGCCGAGAAAGCCGGCCTCATACGCGTCCTCGACCGCCTTCGCCAACACCTCCGTGGCTTCGAAGAACTCGCCTCGGCAGTAGATGTACACGTGCTCGGCGCCCATCGCATAGGCACCGATGACGCATCCCTCGATGAGCTGATGCGGCACCCAGCGCAGAAGCTCACGGTCCTTGAACGTGCCGGGCTCGGATTCGTCGGCGTTACAGAGCAGGTAATGCGGCTTGGCCCTATCCTTGGGCATGAAGCTCCACTTGAGCCCGGTTGGAAAACCGGCTCCCCCCCGGCCGCGCAGCCCCGACGCCTTGACGATCTCGACCACATCCTCGGGACCCATGTCCAAAGCCTTCTTCAGCGCCTCGTAGCCTCCACGGTCCTGCCAACCCTTCAGCGTCCGTGCTTCAGGGTCGCCGAAGTACTTGGAAATAATCTGGACTTCCTTGTCGTGGCTGTACGGGTACCCCATGGCTATTCGCCGCTCGCCGGACGGATCGGGGAAGCCACGCCAGCGTCCCTGTTCCTCAAGTGGGCGACGATCCGCGGAACCTCCTCGGTGGTCACGTTCTCGTAGTACCGTGAGTTGATCTGGACACACGTCGGAAAGCCGCAGCCTGCCAGGCATTCGGCCTCGATCACCGTGAACGCGCCGTCGATGGAGGTCGCGCCCATCTCCGTATTCGTGTGCTCCAAAAACGCCTCGAGCACGTCCTGCGCTCCACAAAGGTTGCAGCTGATGTTGGTACACACCTGGACGAGGTGCCGCCCTACCGGTCGCTTGTTGTACATCGTGTAGAAGGTCGCCACCCCACGCACGTAGGCAGATGAAAGGTCGAGGAGCTCCCCCACGCGATCCATGGTCTCGGGAGAGATGTGCCCCCGAATCTCCTGGGCCAAATTGAGAGCCGGCAGCAGCGCAGCCCGCCTGGTGGGATACCTGGTCAGGATTTTTTCGAAGCGCGCCTCGTACGGCCCCTCGAAGAGGGGCGCCTCGGGATTCTTTTCCTCCAACATGAACGGATACGTGGCCGATGCCGCAGGGTGTCCGCCCTCGAGCGGACGGATCCCCACGAAATCGGTCCCCCGAACCTGCTCTTCGGTCAGATCGTACTCGCCCACATTTCCCGCCCAACCAGGGTTCCTGAAGGGGATCTCACTCATCGATCGATCTCGCCCAGCACAATGTCCAGAGAGGCGTTGATCATGATCAGGTCGGAAACCAAGTGGCCCTCGGCCAGCTTGGCGATCACCGAAAGATTCACAAACGACGGCGGGCGAATCCGCCACCGTACCGGCTTCTCTCCGCCGTCACTTACCACGTACATCCCGAGCTCCCCCTTCGAACCCTCCACGGCGAAGTAACAGTCACCCGCAGGGACCGAGATGCCCTCCGTGATCAACTTGAAGTGGTGGATCATCGATTCCATGTCGTTCATACAATCGGTCTTGCTCGGCAAGGAAACCCGGGGATCCGCAACATTGATCGGCCCATCCGGAAGACGCTCGAGGGCCTGCTCGAGGATGCGCAAGCTCTGCCGCATCTCCTCCATACGGACCAAATATCGGTCGTAGCAGTCTCCGTTTTCACCGATCGGGACGTCGAAATCGTACGTCTCGTAGTCGTAATAGGGATTGTCCTTGCGAAGATCGTAATCCACGCCGGAGGCTCTGAGGTTGGGGCCGGTGAAACCGTAGTTGAGCGCGTCCTCTCCAGAGATCACTCCGATGTCGAGGGTACGCCCGAGATGGATTCCGTTTGTGGTCAGAAGAGAATCGATCTCGTCCAGTGTCTTGGGAAGGGTCTTCACGAAGTCGCGGAGCGAGTCGGTCCAGCCCTCGGGGAAGTCCGCCATCATTCCGCCGATTCGGGTGGCCGATGTGGTGATGCGTGCTCCCGTATACGATTCATGGAGCTCGTGAATGCGCTCCCGTTCCTGAAACGCGTACAGGAAGGGAGTGAAGGCCCCCACGTCGATCGCGGTCGTCCCGAGCCAGAGCAGGTGGCTGAAGATCCGATCCAGCTCCATGCACAGCACACGGACGACCTTGCACCGCTCCGTCACCTCGAGTCCCATGAGTTTCTCGACCGCCATGACGTAGACGCAGTTGTAAATCAGGGGCGCCAGGTAGTCGATGCGGTCCGTCAGGGGAACGATCTGATTCCAGGTCCGGTACTCGCCGAGCTTTTCGAAGGAGGTATGCAGGAAGCCGATGTCGGGAGTGACCTTGAGCACGGTCTCGCCATCGAGTTCACATAGAAGACGCAGAACGCCATGCGTGGCGGGGTGCTGCGGCCCGAGGTTGATAAGCATGGGCTCCGAACGAAGATCCGACTCCCCAATCTCCAGGATTTTCTCCGTCACGGAGCGTCCTCCGCCGCCTCGTCCGTCGCGTCGGCCGGCTCCGGAGGTGCGAGCCCGGGGGCGCCACCCATCTTCAACGCGTCCGCCGTATAGTCGTCGTGATAGTCCTGGGACAGGGCGCGCTTCGTCTGTTCCGCCCTGGAAAAGCGCCCTCGCAGAGGAAAGTCCTTCCGGAGGGGATGGCCCTCTGCGTAGTTCTGCGGCATCAGAATCCGGCGAAGATCGGGGTGGCCCCTGAAATCGACACCGAACAGGTCGTAGACCTCCCGCTCGAGCCAATTCGCGGCATTCCAAAGCTCAACCACGCTGTCGAGGGAGAGCTCGTCGAGAGGCAGTTCGCACTTGACTCGCAGCGCCCGTTTGTGCGCCACGGACCACAACTGGTATACGATTTGTAGCGGTTTGCCGCCCCCGTAATCGACGGCTGTCACGTCGACCAGTAGATCATAGCGCTGCTCAGTGTCGTCCCTTAGCCACTCCAAAACCGATCGGTTACGGGCAGCATCGACGAACACCACGTGCTGATCGCCCGCCTGCACTTCATGGTGGAGGACCATCGCGCCGAATCGGCTTTGAAGCGCCGTCACCGACGGGTGTCCTGCTGGCTCATCGTCGCTACCGCGAGGCGTACCCGTAGGGCTATCCGAGGTCTCGGGGCCTCGCTCCACCGCGTCGAACGCGGAGCCGCTCTCATCCACCCTGGCGGGCCCTCTTGGTGGCTCGCGAACTTTGGGAACGGAACATTAGAAGGCTGTTGAAGGAGTACAGTGGGCCGCGTTGCGGATGCCACGGCCCCAGCTCCTAGGCGGAGCGACGACGCCATAGCCGTAGCTATGGCTAGGAACTCCAACAACGGAGATGGGGTCGTGCCACCGCAACCCTTCAAGTTGTAAGGTCATATCATTCATGGTCATGGGCACAGGGCGGTTGTGCGGTTGATCCTGCGTCTCTCCTCCTCGGAGTAGCTCTGCTACGCCTCGTCGTCGTTCCTTGTCTGAACGCGCACAAGCGCCCTGTGCGCGACTCGCTGTACTCCTTCAACAGCCTTCTAGGGAAGCAAGTCCTCGGAGCGCTCCGGGCGCGTGGTCTGAGCGAGGGAGGTGAGCTGTTCCTGTTGCGTCGAGTTTCCAAACGGGCCCGCCAGCGCCTCGACCTCTTCGGCGTCAGCGCGGGGACGCCCTACGAGCGAGGGATCTTCTGCCCTGAGCCCGTAGTGCTCCGACAGGCTCTCATGGCGAATCTTCTCCTGGATCATCATCAAGCCGTAGATGAGACCTTCGGGACGTGGCGGGCAACCGGGGACGTAGACATCGACGGGGATGATGGTGTCGATCCCCTGAACCATGGAATAGGTGTCGAACACCCCGCCTGAGCTCGCACACGCGCCCATCGAGACAGACCACTTGGGCTGCATCATCTGGTCCCAGATCCGCCTCAGGACCGGTGCGAGCTTGTAGGGAACCCGACCGGCACAAATCAGCACGTCGGCCTGCCGCGGGCTGAACGACATGCGCTCCATTCCGAAACGAGCCAGATCGAAATTCGAAGCGGCCGAAGCCATCATCTCGATGGCGCAGCACGCGGTACCGAAGGGCATGGGCCAGAGCGAATTTCGCCTAGCCCAATTAACCACGAAATCCACCTTCGTGGTGAGGAACGTCGGGCCCCCGAACCCGAGCAGTCCGCCCTTTCGTCCCTCCGCCTGGCCCAGCGCTTCAACGTCCGCGAGGCTCAGCGGATCTCCACCCTCACCGTCGCTCAATCCCATTCGAGACCTCCCTTTTTCCACTCGTAGACCAGCCCCAAGGCCAAAACGGCGACGAAGAGACTGACAGCTACGAACGGACCCCACCCCAACTCCCTCATTTCGACCGCCCACGGGATCAGGAAAATCGTCTCCAGATCAAAGACGATGAAACTGATCGCGACCATATAGAATTTGACGGAAAAACGAAGACGAGTATCCCCGAGTGGGATCATCCCCGACTCGTACGCCATGGATTTTTGTGGGGTTGGTCGCCGGGGGTTCAGAATATGGGAGGCGATCCCCATTCCAAGCGCGTTCACGACGGAAACGCCGAACAGGATCAGAAGCGGGATGTATGATCCCGACATGGCGGCCTTTGGACCTGGCTTGTGAAATCGTTCACTTGTGGACTGATAAAGGTATTCTGAGTCTCGAACGAGTGTCAACCCGATTTCGGCCTCATTTCGCCCCTCGAAAGCCTTAATATACAATCCCCGACGGGACCATCTTATCGTCGACGCGCGGAGGGCGCGTCGCGGGGGGTGTGCGGGCCCCTCTCGATCGCTTATTCTCCCGTCGCAGTGACGATTTCCCATCAACTTGACGCAGAAATATGCCGATCAAGAGCGACCACTGGATCCGGCGGATGTCCGAAGAGCACGGAATGATCGAGCCCTTCGAGCCGACACAGGTAAAGGACGGGAACATCTCGTACGGCCTGTCTTCCTACGGCTACGACATCCGGGTGGCTGCCGAGTTCAAGGTCTTTACCAACGTCCATAACGTGATCGTCGATCCTAAGAACTTCGACGAGCGTTCGTTCGTGGATGTAAACGAGACGGAATGTATCATCCCGCCCAACTCCTTTGCTCTGGCGAGAACCGAGGAATACTTCCGTATTCCGAGGAACGTGCTCGTCGTGTGCGTCGGGAAGAGCACTTACGCCCGATGTGGTATCATCGTGAACGTGACCCCCCTCGAGCCTACCTGGTGTGGATACTTGACCCTCGAAATTTCGAATACGACGCCCCTGCCGGCGAAGATCTACGGGTGCGAGGGGATCGCTCAACTGCTCTTTTTCGAGGGGGACCAGGAGCCGGCCGTGGCGTATGCGGACCGGCAGGGCAAATATCAGGATCAGGTTGGGGTGACGCTTCCGAAGTTGTAATGATCGACTCTTCACCGATACTTGGGGGGTTGCCGGGATCCCGCGTGCCCGGTGTTTGATCGCATCCTACGACTGACTCCTCCGTGGACACGAACAACTTCGGGGGGATCGTGACCGAGGCGCTACCTGGAGATCGCAAGTACGAGCACACTTGGACCGCCCGGCATTTCTCGCCGCCGTGGTGGTTGGCGAGCCCCCATCTTCAAACACTGGCCGGAAAGTTTCTTAGGGCCGCGCCAGGCGGGATGCTCACAACCGAACGCTTAGAGACGCCGGACGGAGACTTTTTGGACATCGATTGGATGCCCGAGACCGATCCCGCGGGACCCCTCGTGCTCCTGCTTCATGGGCTAGAAGGCCATACGAAGAGGGGATATATGGTCCAGACCTATCTGGCGCTGGCGAACCTTGGAATGCGTGCGGTGGGCCTCAACTTCCGCGGCTGTTCCGGAGAGGCGAACCGGGCCCCCCGCTTCTACCACTCAGGCGAGACCGAGGACGTCGGCTTCGTTGTCGGGCTGCTCCGCGAGCGGTTCCCGACCCGCCCGCTCATGGCGATGGGCTTCTCTCTAGGAGGAAATGTCCTCCTCAAATTCCTGGGGGAACAGGGGGCGAAGAACGCCGCTCCGGTTTCTGCGGCTGTGGCGATCTCGGTACCGTACGACTTGTTGGCTGGAGCGATCGCCCTCGAACGGGGCGGCATGGCCAGAATTTATTCGGGCTACTTCCTCCGCTCACTTCTCGCCAAGGTCCGCGCCAAGCAAGAAATCCTGGCGAACATCCTCGACCTCGACGCCGTGTGGGCCAGCGCGACGCTCCAGCAGTTCGACGACGCCGCCACCGCCAAGCTTCATGGATTCGCGGGCGCCGAGGATTACTACCGGAAATCCAGCTCAAACCGGTTCGTCCAGTCGGTCCGGACTCCGACGCTGCTCCTTCACTCCCGGGACGACCCCTTTCTGCCCCCGGCGGCCCTGCCCCTTTCCGTGATCGAGGCGAATCCATTCTTGACCCTGGTCTTTACCCGTCGCGGCGGCCACGTGGGCTTCTTCGAGGGCGGACCACTTTGGAATCCGGCCTTTTGGATGGAGGAGCAAAGTGCGTCTTTCCTTGCCAACCATCATCAGGGCACCCCAGCAACAACCGGCGACGTGCACTCCATCGCGCCCGGATGGGTTGACCCGAACCCCGAGAATATCTAGTGTGGCGCCATCCGAAGGACACAACCCGTGCTGGCAAAACGTGAGCACGACGCAACAATGGATGAGGGAGTAGTGGCATGGCCGAGGGAACCGTGAAGTGGTTCAACGACAGCAAGGGTTTTGGGTTCATCACGCCGGACGAGGGCGAAAAAGATTGTTTCGTGCATTATTCGGCGATCCAGGGGGACGGTTTCAAAAGCCTCGCCGAAGGGGACCGAGTACAGTTTGAAATCGGTGAGGGACCGAAGGGGCCCGCTGCAGAGAACGTGACCCGACTCGAATAACACGGCTCCCGAGGGCGCCCGTTCGAATTCAATCCGCTGGAGGCGCCTCGGCCGATGGCCGAGGCAACCTTGGCCTTAAGACACCTTGGCCTTTAGACTGGGGGCCTGCGCTGCCCCGAGGGCTTGAAGAACACCCTTTGGTGCCAGCTCTCCCGTGCCGGACACTCCCACCGCCCCGAGCGCGCATCCTTCAGGCGGGTGACGGTATTGTCGAACACCACCGTGTCCGGACCCACCGCCCCCTCCTCCGCCAGGCGGCCGAACCCAGATCGGGAAATTCGCTGCACCTCTCCATCCGCCACGAACCAAACCGGCGTGTTATCGATGACCCGCACGCCCAAACGGCGCTCCTGATCTCTCAGCACACCGACCATCGCGTCGATGGAGCACCCTGAGGGAGGCGCGGAAGCTTCGTCGACCGCAACGAGGAGAAAACGTCCCCATCTCCAATCGCGGCCGCACGTCAGTGGAACCCCGTGCGCCACCCACATCTCGAGAAACAGATCCACGGCGCTCAAGAAGCTCTCCCGCTCGGCTGCTGCCAGGGCGCGCTCGACCCCAAACACCCAAAGGCGTGATTCGTCGGGCAGAGCCTCGAACGGAACCATCGGCATCAGACCATCTCCGCGTCGGCCGTGGTGACGTCCGGGGCGGCGTCCGCACCCCCCGCAGGCTCGGCGACGTCGGGGCCGTCTACGCTGCCACCGGTTGTGGACTCTGAAGGGTTGGTAACGGCGAGGCTCGGCACCATCTGCGGGGGCGATTTATCCAAGAGTATTGCCACCCAGCGCAGATCCTCGGTGTTCTCCAACATGATCTTGACTACCATCGTGAGGGGAACCGCGAGTAGGGCTCCCACCGGACCCCAGACCCAGGCCCAGAACAGCAAAGACAGGATCACCACCAGAGTCGATAGCCCCAGCCTCCTGCCCATCAGGTTGGGCTCGATGATATTCCCAAACACCATGTTGATCGCCCCGTATCCGGCGACCACAAGCATGAAATTGATGAACGTGCCGACCCCAACCAGGCTGAGAAAGAGGGCCGGAACCGCCGCCAGAATGGACCCGACGGTGGGAATGTAATTCATGACGAATCCGATGAGTCCGAGCAGGACCGGAAAATCCAACCCCAACAACCACGCCAGCGCACCGATCAGCAAACCGGTGGCCAGGCTCACCACCGTCTTGATACCGAGATACTCCTGGACCTCCGTGACGATCTTCGTCACACGCCTACGGTCGCTCGTCACCGACTTCGTGGCACGCCGCCGCTCGCCTTCGCGAGGCCCCACGATCGCCCGGAACTTGAACGGGAAAACCATGGCCTCACCCAGAATGAACGCCATGATCAGCAGGACCAGGAACGCGTCGGTGAGGAAGGCCACCACGTCAGCAAGCCTCGTGGCGAAGAAGCCGACCGCAATACCAGGATCGATCAAGTCGAGGAGCCGATATTGGTCGAGCTCGATTCCGCTCCACGCACTCAAGCCGACCACCCATGAGTCGTAAAGCGTCTGTACGCGTGTTGTATACCCCGGGAGCTGGTCCTGGAAATCGCCCACAGCCTGCGTACCCAGCATGATGAGCGCCCCGAATAGCGCACCGATCACGAGCATCGTGAGCACGATGGCCAGAGGTGCGGGCACACGTCGGAGTTGGAGCCAAAACATGAGCGGCATGCTCATCACGGCCAGGAACAGGGCCAAGGCGAAGGGAAGAAGGATGCCCGCGCCCTCGCGTAACCCCGCGACGACGATGACGAAGGACGCCCCCATGAGAAGGAAGCGGGCTCCAGGGGTGTTGGCTTGCATCGGAATCATCTAGCGTGTCGCATCTCCGAGAGTCATGATCGCGAACGAATAAGAGCCGAATCTTGTCGGCCAGCGCCGCCGTCCACACTACACAACAACTACATAACAAGATAACAAGGCTCGTACTAGCGGAAGCCGTCTGATGCCTGAACACCGATCTCATTCCGGGGTTCCGATTCCCCATTCCAACTCCGGCCTGCTTGGCCAGTGCCGGGTGGACGTCTTTCGCTCCGGTGGCAAGGGTGGACAACATCAGAACGTCACCGAGAGCGGTGTCCGCCTCACGCATCTTCCCACCGGGACCGTGGTCACCAGCCGCCGTTTCCGTAGCCAACTTGCCAACAAGCGGAAGGCGCTGGTCACCCTTCGCAGGAGACTCGCCGCGCTGAACACACGTAAGAAACGGCGCATCCCCACCCGCCCCACCCGCCGCGCTCGGGAGCGCCGCTTATCATCTAAACAACGCCACTCTTCGAAGAAGATTCTCCGTCGAAAACCGAAGGTGGACGACGATTAGGCAGTAGGCTTATCATTAACAGTAGCTTTAGACTCCCCGTTGGTTCGATTGATCCGCACTTCGAGAGGCTTTAATTGAAGGAGAAAATCCGTGCGCTCTTGATCGATGATGATCAAGGGGACTTCGTCTTTACGAAGGGGCTTCTGAGTCAGATCAAGCGGCCCACCATCGAATTGGATTGGGTCCCCACGTTCGAAGAGGGGTACGATGCCATCGCCCAGGGTGAGTACGACATCTATCTCGTAGATTATTTCCTCGAGGACCGTACCGGCCTTGATTTACTCCGTGAAGCCGCGCGGCACCAACTTCAGGCGCCAGTGATCATGCTCACCGGCCGGGGCAGTCATGATGTAGACATCGAGGCGATGCAAGCGGGTGCCGCCGACTATCTCGTCAAGGGCCAGATCGAACCCGAAGACCTCGAACGCTCTATACGATATGCGCTTGATCGTATGGAAGCCCAGCGGGCGCTCAGGGTGAGCGAGGAGCGGCATCGAGGGATGTTCGATCACCTTCCCCTGGGCGTGTATCGGTGTACTCCAGAGGGTGAGTTTTTGGATGCCAACCCAGCCCTGGTCAGGATTCTCGGCTATCCCAACCCGGCAAGCCTCGCAAGCCTATACGCCTCCACGTTCTACGTCAGCGCCGAGGACGAAGACACGTTCAAGGCTCGGCTCAGAGAATTCGGAATCGTGCGGGGCTTCGAGACAGAATTACGCGACCTGGATGGCCGCAAGATCCGCCTTCGTAATACGGCGCGGATTCATCGGGACGCGGATAAGAAGGTGGGCTACGTCGAGGGCGTCATCGAGGAGATCTCGCGTACGTCGCGTTCGCTCGGATTATACCAAGAGGCCGCCCGATACAGGGCACTATACGAGTGCGGCCACATCGGCATCCTCACGTTGGACCGCTCGGGAGAAATTCGAGATGGCAACCCTGCCTTCCGTGCGCTGTCGGGTTACGAGGAGGAGGATCTTTCCTCGGTGGAATATGCCCAACTTTTCGAGGAGGGGAATCGAGGGGAGGCTTTGGTGAAAATCCGGCAACTCTCGGAAGAGGGCTCCGCGGGTCGGGAAAAACTCCTTACGCTTCAAATGAAGGGCGGATCGACCCGTACCGTGAGCACCCTGGCCGTTCTCATCAGAGACTGGGACGGGGAGCCGGACCACATCCTCGTGATGTTCGAGGCAGCACCATGATGTTCGAGGCAACGCTGACGGACTAGATGCCCGGCAGGATTCGGCCCTGGTCGACCGTTACGCCAGATGTTCCTCAGCCTGATCCGGCCCGTCGGCGGCTGGATCGTCCTCGGCCCGTGGCTCTTCCATCACTTCCGTATCACCCTCGCCGGCCTCGCCGGCCTCGCCCATATCGGTATCCCTCGCGGCGGCGGGCCCGGAATCCGGCGCCTCCTCTGCTTGGGGGATGTCGGCAAGTACCTCCTCGGGCGGGGCGACCCTTCGAGCGTTCGAACCCAGAGCATGACTCAAGCATCGGTCGCTCCAATCCCGCTGACGCTCCCCATCGTGCGGCGCTCGCCCTGCCGCCACCCAATCCCTCACCTCATTCGCATCGTCCGTGCGTTCGAGAGCATCCAACGCATCTGCCGCCAGAACCCGGAAATCTTCGTCCGGAGCGACTTGGGCCATCATATAGATCTGTTCCCCGGCCAGATCCTGATGGTCACCTTTTTTGGCACTCGCCACATACTCGTTGAGGTGCACCACCACGGAGGCCATATGACGGGAAGCGAGGTCGAGCCACGTCAGAGTGCAAAGCGTTCGAACCGCGTCGGGGTGGATGCGCACGATCTTCGTCGCGAGTCCACGGGCGGGCTCCGACTGCCCGTCCTCGAGCATCGCATCAATGGCGCGGCCGTAGTACTTGAGCGCCCGCGGCCGATCGCCCGCACGATCGCACAGATCACCCGCGCGGTTGAGCGGCACCCATCTGAACCCCAATCCCGCCGACTCCGCCTCGTCCTCGAGAGCGTGCAGCATCGCATCGGTGACCGGTGCGCGCCGATCCCCGGCAGGCTCCTTAGAGCGAAACAAGCCCCAAAGTCGTTTCATCCAAGCCGGTGCAGTATTCACAGGGAACGAACCTAGTAATCCACAGCGAGTGCCGATAGCCGGATGTTCGTGTTGCCGTCAAACGGACCCACGCGCTCCAGAGAATCGTCGCCAAAACCACGGCGCACGGCGAACCGCAACATCCATGAAAAAGCTAAACAGAGCCAGGGCGGAGAGCCACGGCCACAGGGGTGTGGGTACCGAGGCCGTCTCTCCGTAGTCTTCGAAAATCTCTCCCACGTCCGGTAAGAATTCCCCTCCGGTTTGCACAGCAATCTCATTCAGCAGGTCGTTATTGGCAGGATAGAGCCGGAATTCGTCCCCATACCTGTAATAGAGAGCCTGCGAGCGGTCCTCGATACCGTTGCCCGACAACTCGAATCGATACGGCTCCTCGCCAGGAGCGCCGAGGACGTGCCGAGCCTGAAACGTTCCCGGGCCAATCTGTTGGAAGGACAAAGGCACCGCCTCCGCTCCGGGTCCGACCAGTCGTAGCTGCGGGTCCAGATCGGTACGGTAGGCACCCTCCTCGGTGAGCGCACTCACCGTGATGAAGGCCTCATCCCCGACCCGCTCTACGACGAAATCCAACTCGCCGCCGCCGTCACGCCTCATCGTTTCTCGGACCAGTTGGGACCAAAATTTTCCATACCCATCCCACGTCAGCCAATCGGCGGCCCAGCGGTTCTTGACGTCCGATGTAAAGACGGCGGTCCTGCCCAATCCATACCGCCACCGCGCCAGCAGTGGGTTCTCCGAATCGGATTGGATGAGCACCTCGGCGGTCTCCTTCGCCAGCGTCCTCACGTAGCCTCGGAGAGCCGGCGCCGCATCCAGGTCGATGTCGGTGAAGGCCTCGATGGAGGTGATTACCGTAGTCTCGACGGCCTCTTCCACCAACGTGGACTGCGAGGCGATCTGGGTTTCCTGGATGAAGATTCGCGGAACCCGGTCAGCGTCTTGAATGAAGTAGGCACGCCCCCTTCCCCAAGTTGCAATATTCCCCAGTAGTTCTCTATCCGCCTCCTGGCCCACCGCCACGGACGAGACGGTGATGTCCGAATCGGACATCAACGAAACGAGCTCCTCGTAATCGTCCGCGTAGGTTTTTCCATCGGACAACAGGATGATGTGCCTCACCTCCGCCTCGGAGTCCGAAAGAGCCTGGAACGCCGTCTCCAACGCCGGATAAATGTTGGTTTGGGACCCGGCAATGATGCGACTGATGAAGTCGTTCATGCGGGGCTTCTCGACGGCGAGCTGAAGCGGTACGGTCACGTAGGGAGTATCATCGAAGGTGATCAATCCAAAGCTGTGGGTCGGCTCGAGTAGATCCAGCGCCGCCTTGGCCGCTTCCTTTGACAATTCGAGTTTCGGGCCCACCATGCTGTAGGACTTATCCAGTACGATGATGAGGGCCAGGTCCTTCCGTTCTTCGTTGATCTCGAACCAGATGGGAAGTACTTCCTCGATCTCCGACCCGGCATACCCCTCTTCACCATAGCTCGACTCACCGGCGGCGAAAATGAATCCGCCCCCGGAGTCTCGGACGTATTCGAGGATGGCGTTCACCTGATCGCTACCCAACGCGTCCATGGGTACGTCACTCAGCAGCATGAGGTCGAAATTTTCAAGAGCCGCAGCCGTCTCCGGCAGTGATTGAGGGCCCACGACGGTGACGTCCATGCCCTCCGCGGAGAGCGCGTCTCTCAGGTACTGGGCGCTGGCCAGTCGACCCTCGACGTAGAGTATGCGGGGGCGTGCGCCAACGGAGATCGCCCGTGTATGAAGGTCATTTTGGCCGAGCGGGTCGTTCTCACTTCGGAGCTGTCCCGAAAGCGTTCCCGCGCCGCCGCCCGGAAGCCGTACCTCGAAATCGACCTCGTTGAGTCCGGGCTCGAGGCTCACCTCGCGGCTCTCGAGGGTCAGGTCGTCACCCACGAGTGCGACGGTGGCAGTGGTGGCCACGCGGCTGAACACACTTACGGTCGCGGTCACCGGCTCCTGCTCGCGGATCTCATCGGGTAGATCGATCGCTTCGACCCAGCTGTCCCCTTCCCCCCGAACCGTGGCGGGAAGCGTGAACACACGGACATCGTTTTCCTGCGCCTCCCCCAACAGCCGAGACACGTTCCCCGCATTCTCGTTGCCGTCCGTAATCAATACGAGGCGCTTGAGGTAGCGGGGATCGAAGCTCCGGAGCGCGTGCGACAGGGCCGTTTCGAGATTCGTAACGCTCTGGTCGATCGAACGGTTGGCTCCATCGGCCGAGACTTCGACCGACCGGATCGCCTCGGCGGTAGCCACGGCCTGAGCCGACCCACCAAAGGCGAGGAAGGCCGCGTGCGCTGGATCCCCCCGGGCATTCGTCGAGGCGATCCAATCGATGGCCGTATCGACGAACGCCGGATCGATGCTGCTTGATACGTCGAGCGCGTAAACGATGGACATCCACTTGCCCGACCGGTGCCAGACGGGCTCGATGAGGGCGGAAACCAACAAGACCACGACCGCAATCCGAAACGCGGCGGCCACCGTGCGATGCCGGCGCGACGACCCCAACGTAGAGCGCTGAGACAGCCGCCAAATGAATGGGACCGCCACCAATCCCAGAATCGGCCACCACCGAGCGAACTCGATACTCATACGGTCAGTCGTCTGTGGTAGGTGACCCACTCCGCCACCACCAACAGCAGGGCCAGGAGGAGGAGGAAAATCCATAATTCCTCGCTGGGACCCGGCTCCGCCCCTGCCACCACGATCGGGGGGGCGGCCGTGATCTCGCCAGAGGCGAGGCCCGAATCGTTGACGGAGGAACGCTCGGCACTGGCCAGGTTGACGGCCACTCGAAGCCGTCTTTCGCCCTCGGCCACCACCGTATAGAGGCCCGGCTGATCCGCCAGGAAGACCGTGCGATCGGACAGCGGCCAAGCGACGATCTCGCTGCCCTCGAGGTCCGTGACGGCGGCCATAGGAAGTGGCACCTCGACCCGGCCCGGCGCTCGAGCCAGGGCAACCTGCTCATCCGTCAACCACTGCATGGCGTTCGCGAGGAAGATCGGGAAGCCCGGGTGGAGTGGAAAATTCGAATCCTCGAGCGCAAACGACACCCGTAGGATCCGATCTTCCTGGTCAGTAACCAAAATCAGCGGCAGCGACCTGTTCCCGACAACGATCTCAGAGACCGGCACCCTTCCCGGTTCACCCACAGAGGACTGTGGCCTCGACTGACTCTCCGCGGGCACCGCAATTCGTGCCGCCCGATCGATACGTAGATCCTCCAGCGCCACGAAGCGGAGCACCCGATGAGCTGGATTCCAACCCGGTACCTCCGGAACCTCCACGACATCGAGCGTCGGGGTCAGCCACTCCACGTTGGGCGGCAAGAACAGCAAGGCCGGTCCACGCGGTGCCTGAGGGGGAGCGAAGCGATCGAAGATGTATACGTCCGCCGAGACCTGGGGGCTGTATTGGGCGGGGCGCATCACCTCCAGAGACAACCTCGGTTCGTTCGCCAATACGTTTTCGAGGTACAGGCTGCCCGGCGTGATCAGCGCGACCCGGGTCTGAGTCCGGATCGGTAAGAACCCAAATGCGTAGTCGTCGGCAGCGAATGCGTCGGAGTCCGCCGTAACCACGGCTCGCACGGGGCCGCGCCCGAAGCCATCCAATTCGATGAACCGCGCCCGTGTCTC
The DNA here is from genome assembly GCA_965248195.1 of Longimicrobiales bacterium. Classification (GTDB taxonomy): domain Bacteria; phylum Gemmatimonadota; class Gemmatimonadetes; order Longimicrobiales; family Gaopeijiaceae; genus UBA822. The sequence continues at coordinate 1,898,745 of CBDFIQ010000002.1, forward strand.
ACCCGCCTGGAGGGTGAGCGTGTCGCGTATTCCGCCCTCAACGCTTCCAGTCAGCCGAAGTGTGATCCGCTTCGCCACGGGCGACGCATTTTTCACTTGGACAAAAGCATGGTAGCGCGTCGGTTCGGACGGTAACGCTTCGATTTCAAAAACCGTGATGCCAACATTGTGGGCAGGCTCGAACACGGAAATCAACGTCGCCTCTGGCGGAATCCCGTCCACCATTACGCCATCCGAAACGAAAAATACCTCAGACTCGACCTCGGGCAGATCCGGGAACTCGGGCTCACCACCCAGGGACACGGTGAGTCCAGCGAGCGCCTCCAAGGCCGAGCGCCGGTCGCCGGGCTCCCTGGGCGGGGCCTGGCCCGACGTGTCGAGAATAAGGAATTTTCCGCTCGCGCTCCCTTGTCTCAAGAATCGGCCCGCATGCGCCACCGCGTGCTCCCAACGCGTGAACCCGTCCCCCGTGCGGGTTGCCATGGTAGCGGAATTATCGATCACGACCGTGATGTTGCGAATATCTCTACTTGGGGAGGAAAGCTCGGGACGCCCGATCCCGGCGGCGACGGAAAGTGCGATCGTCAGCGCCAGCATCAGCGAGATCCACCATCGCAATCGGTCGAAGAAGGTGTTCCTCTTCTTCTCCCTGAGTAGGCGGTCCCAAAGCAACGTCGATGGAACGATGACCCGACGGGGAGGCGGCTTGAGCCAATACAGGAATACGACAGCAGCCACCGTAGAGCCCAGCAGGATTCCCACCATCCCCGCGCTCATCCCGAGAAATATCATCTGAGGAACCGGCCCTGGCGGAAAACCTGGAGAATCAGGTCCTCGAAGGGGACATCGGTCGTGGCCCGTAGGTAGCCCCAACCGTGCTTCCGACAATAGGCGCCGACTTCCTCACAGTGCTCGTCGAACTGGTCGGCGTAGGCCTCGAGGAGCGCCGGCGTAATCCTGACGCGCTGGGAGGTCCCGAGCTCCGCATCTTCGAGAAGCACCTCGTCGGGAAGGTCGGGCTGTGCCTCCTCGGGGGTGTGGACATGGACGGCGAAGAGATCTTGGCGGAAGAAGCGGAGCATATCGAACGCCTTGGCGAACCCCTCCTCATCCAAGAAATCGGACACCACCACCACCAGTCCGCGGCGCCGGCGAGAGGAGAAGAAACCCCTGAACGCTTTCTCCATCGAGGTCGCCCCACGAGCTTCAACGGACTCCAGAAAACGGAATGCGTGCCAGACCTGGTGCTTCCCCCGACGTGCGGAGAGCTCCTGGGCAATTCCGTCGGCGAAACCCACGAGGTTGACGCGGTCCTGGTTCAGGAGCCCGACGTAGCACAGTGCCGCTGAGATTTTTCGAGCGTAGTCGAACTTCGCGGGCGCACCGTAATCCATTGATGCACTCGCGTCGAAGAAGATGTAAATGGGAAGGTCCGCGTCCTCCTCAAAGAGCCTCAGAATCAGCTTGTCGGTGCGCAAGTACGTACGCCAATCGACGTTCTTGGTGTCTTCCCCCGATACGTATTGCCGGTAGTCGGCAAACTCGATCCCCGAGTCGGTCTTTTTCTTGGCCCGATGCTCCCCATGCAGGTGTCCGGGGATCATGTGGTTGGAGACGAGGTTGAGGTATTCGAGCTTCTTCAAGAACTCGTCGTCGAAGAGCGTTCCGTTCTCACCCATTCGATGAAGGCCGGGCTCCCCGACTTACTCCGAGGGTTCTGGAGTGTCCTTCATGATCGCCTCCAGGATCGTGTCGGTGTCGATTCGCTCCGCCTCGCCCTCGAAGTTGAGCAGCACGCGGTGGCGCAGCGCGGGAAGCATGAAGGCACGAATATCCTCGCAGGACACATGGACACGGCCGTTGAGCAACGCGCTTACTTTGCCCCCGATCACGAGCGTCTGGGTTCCGCGCGGACTCGCCCCAAAACGGGCGTACCGCTGCGTCAGCGGGTGCGTGTGCTCCGTGTCGGGATGGGTTGCAAGTGTCAGGCGGATCGCGTAGTCCTGAATGGCTCGTGCGATCGGAACCGAGCGAGCCGTGTCGCGCATCACCAGAATCTGATCGCGGTCGAGCACCATCTCCGCCTCGGGCTCTTCGCGGCGGGTGGTCCGATCCATGATTTCGTGCATGTGATGCGCTTCCGGGTACTCGATCTTAAGCTTGTAGAAGAACCGGTCGAGCTGTGCTTCGGGCAGCGGGTAGGTCCCTTCCATCTCGAGCGGATTCTGAGTGGCGAGAACGAAAAAAGGAGGGGGGAGACGGTGCGTCGTAGTACCCACCGTGACGCTGCGCTCCTGCATCGCCTCCAGGAGCGCAGATTGGGTCTTCGGGGTGGCACGATTGATCTCGTCGGCCAGGAGGATGTGGGTAAAGATCGGTCCTCGTTGGAACGCGAGATGTTTTTCGCCGGTGTCGCTCTCGTGCACCACGTCACTCCCCACAATGTCGCCCGGCATGAGGTCCGGCGTGAACTGGATGCGTGAGAAAGTCAGATGCAGAACGTCCGCCACCGTCGCTACGATCTTGGTCTTTCCGATCCCCGGAATTCCCTCGAGCAGCACATGTCCCTTGGCGATCAAGCTGATCAGGGTTCCGTCGATGACCTCATCACATCCGACGATGACCCTCCCGATCTCGTCCTTGACCTTCTGAAACTGCTCAGTGAACTCACTGACCTGAGTGTCGAGTTGCGTTGTCGTCATTTTCTCTCGTCGGGCCGAATGGCCAAGAAATATTTTTTTACCAGGCTCCGGTACCGCCAAGGAATTCGCTCGGCGTTCAACGCCGAGCCCTGGGAGTAGCGTAAGGGCGCCCGCACGTCACGGTACTGCACGATGGAAGCTTGCTGACGACTGGCCTCCTGGAAGAGATCTTCGGGGTCCAACTCCTGGTCCTCTTCTGAGTCAGGCGGGGTACCGTCCATCACCTCGAGCGCGAATTGCGCTTCCAACGTCGTGCTGGCGCCGAGTTCGAGATCACCACCTGACGGATCCCCCGTCGCATTGCCCGCCGGGCCAGTCTGGGTCCCTGGCGAGCCGCCCTCAGACCGTGTGACCTCGGAGGATGGTGCGGCCATCGACGCATCGGTTCGCTCGCCGGCGACGGATTGGCTCTGAGCCATCTGCATCTGCATCTGTCCCGGCGAACCCCCGGGCTGCTGGGCCAGTGCCTCCTGCATCGCCTGAGCCGCCTCTGCGGCCTCGTTATTCGCTTCCTGGCGTGCCCGCCCTTGAGCGATTTCCTCGAGCGCAGCCGCCACCCGGTCCATCGCCTCTTGGGCATCGGAGAGGCGGTCCTCCGACATGGCGTTGGCGGCCTCTTGCAACGCCGCGAGCAACTGGTCGATGACCGGCTCATCGATCTCCGAGGCTTCCTGCAGACGAGCTTCCAACCCCGCCAATTCCTGGCCGTCCAGGTCGCCTAGTCGCTCGGCGAGATCCCGCAAGAGATCAGCCGCGTCTGTAAGTTCCTGGTTCATCAGAGCGTTGACGAATTCGGCTAGCTCGCTCGATCCCGCAAACTCCGCTACCAACTCGTCGAGGGCGTCGCGAGTGGCAGTCATCTCCAGATTCCCCTCGTCGAGTGCATCCTGCGCCTCCCGCAAATCGCGGAGAAGCTCGTCGAAGGACGTTTCTGCCGCTTCGAGCTCCTCAAGCGCCGCCTCGAGCAGGGCTTGGGCCTCTTCATCCAAAAGCTCGTCGCCCTCGCCATCGATGAGGTCGCGTAGCTCGTCGGCATACGCTTCCCGTTCACGCTCAAAGCGAGTGGAGTCCGATTCGGCCGCGAACGTCAGAAGCGGTCCGTCCGAGGGCACGAGCGCCATCGCCTCCACGAGTCCGAAGAGCACCAGCGCGACCCCAAACCGCTTGGGGATCGTAACCGGGACCAGGCCCCTCGGATCCAGTCGGCGAGCCGTTTCCGCGGCACGCCCGACCAAGAGATCGGTCCAAGGTGAAGAGTCGTCCTGTCTCATGAACCAGTACGCGCTCTTTATTTCGTCGTTCAAGCCAGCGCGCAGATCGGCGACCCCGGCGGCGCGCTCGAGCTGCCTACCTCCGATTTGGGACCAGAGGAGGAACGCCGTGAAGGCAGCAGACCCGGCCGCGACGATCAGGCCGCCCGAGGGCACGCTGACCGGAACCAGGAGCGGCGCCACTTCGATAAGCAGAAGGACGCCGAGCACCAAGCAAGTAGCGACGGAAAGGTGGCGGAGCGTCTGGTTGAAGCGAACCTTGAGATCGATACGCCTCAGCACCGTAGTGATCGTGGACCGCTCGATTGCCCTACTCACCAGCGACCTTTTTCGAGGTTGGGCGCCTAGACGTATTGTGAACCATGGGGCACTCCCGGTGGACCGAGGTAGCAGGCTAAACTGACGCCACCGCAGAAGAGGAGCAAGAGAGGGCCGGCGGTTCTATTTCGAAACTGTGTTTCCGCCAGCGTTTTGACCACGGTGGAGGGCACTGCGAGCGGCCCGGGCGATAGCGCCATATCTGGCGGACCACCCCTCCATACTTGCGTCGCGCTCGGCCACGCCGACAGTCACGGTCAGGGACCACTCGGCGGAGGAAGACTCAGCGCCTACACCCCTGCCGTTCTGCGCAGCCTTGGGGTGCATCGCGAACCGAAAGTTTTCGATCTCCGCTCGCAGGTTTTCGAGATCGCCGAGGACCTCGTTGCGCCCCTTCCCGGCGAAGACCAGCGCGAAATGCTCGCCACTGTAGCGGAAGGGGAGTGCGTGCCGGCCCACCATCTTCACTTCTTTGGCAATTTCTCTTAGGACGCGGTCGCTCGCGTCCCGTCCATAACGGTCGTGGAGGGTCTTGTAGTGATCGATACCCACCAGGGCCAGCGCATAAGAGGGCCCTAAGCGCCTGATCTCGCGCCGCATGGCTCTCCGTGCTGGGAGGAGCGTGACCTTGTCATAGAGGGAGAGCGCGTAGGATTTCTCGAGCACGTTTACGATCAGCATGAGACCGGCAATGGTCAGGTAAACCGTAGACTCCACGGATTCGGAACCGCCTCCCAGAGCCAACAGAAGCGCCACGGCGACCCAAAAGAAGCCCTTGTCCAGGCGATGGCGGCGCCAGCGGGCAAGGCCTCCGATGGCCAGGAGCGTGAACAGGCCTACGATAAGCCCCGCATCCGACAACCGCAGTCGGGAGAGGTCCCAGGGAAGGAAGGATTGCCAAGTCCATGACAAGAACTCGGGTCGCACAGCCCAGACCATGAGTCCACCGGTCAATCCCGCCAGGATGATCGCCGGCTGAACGAGCCCCCGGGCCGAGAGAACTCCCCGATCCTTCATCGCTGTGACCACCGGGAGTAGAAACAGGAACAGCACGCCGCTGGCATCCCAGACCGACCCAACTCCCGGCTCCAGCGTGGAACTCGAAGGTCGAAGGAGCACGTCCATCATGAAGAGGCCGAGCAGGACCGCCGCCACACGGCTGCGGCGGAATCGCCAAGCGAGAAAAAACCCGGCGCCGTAGACCGCTAGCGGATACAAGCGGGTCGTCGCTACGAGCCAGGGTGTGTCCGCCGCGAAGGTGGCAAGTAGGACACTCAGGAGAAGGAAAATCAGACCGGGCCAGACCCAGCCCCGCACGACTTTTACCTTCATCAACATGTTTTCAGGTGGGAACGCGGTGATGACCCTCGAGCCGCACCCGGTAATCGGGGGCCCCACTCGCAGAGGGTCGAAGCCTAGTTAGAAAATTAGGAAGCGATGGGGGGCCGGGGCCAGAAGTTTTTCGGGAATCGGGGGCTTCCATCAAGCTAAATATTGTTTTTCTTCGTGTCCCTGATACGTCGGACATCGAGGTCAACACGGGCCCATATGCGATGCGCAACTTCAGTCGCATCCTCCTCGAATGCTTTGATTCTGTATCTGGAGATCACTCTAGTCGCGGCGGGTTCGGACCCGTCGACGTTGTGGACCGTGACCCGAATGAGATCGCCGTCCACCTCCTCGAGATCTACCTTGAAAGAGTCCAGCATGCCGTCAGGCGAGTGAGCCGCCAGCGCACGGTGGAGATCATTCATCCAGCCGCCCCTGGTCACCGAAGACTTCCATAGAAGGCCCGGTCGGACGGACTCCCGCCGGAGATCGTCACGAGGGCGTCCCACCTGAGGTGAGGAACCTTTGAGAACCCTGTCCGTACTGCCGACTTGCGCCTGAAGCCCGGGAAACATGCTGGTTTTCGCAACCGCCTGGAGCCTGCGAACCATGCTCGCTCTTGCAACCGGATTGGACGCTACTTTGCCATCGGCCACTGTCTGGAAGGCGGTCCGAAGGTCCTTCCGCCACCGGTCGAGTTGGTGAATCGAGAATTCATACGTAACGGTGTTCGACCCACTGATATCGAAGGGTAGCTTCTCCCCCTCGGGGATCATCTGGATGATGGGCTCGCCCGTGGCGTGTCGGAGGGCCATTCCATACATGACGTTGCCGTCGTGGCCGTGGAGGTCCGCGATCACTAGATCGGCTTCGATCAACTTCGTCACGATCCCTTCGGTGACAATACTTGGGTTCTTGTCGTGGATCGCAATCTCGGCTCGGTAACCGAACTCCTCGGCAACCGGTGCGATTACCTCATTGAAGATCCCGTCCATCCGGTCCCGGGGCTGCGAACCTCGCGGCCCGACCGGGCAAACCACGAAACAAAATCTCCTCTTCTCCTCCGCCATGGCGGTGCTTCTCCTGTTCTGCTTCCCCCGTCAGCGGATCTGGAGGGTGCGGCGGAAACTTGGCGGCAGAGAGGCTATGCCGAAAGCCACAGTTCGTCCACCACCTCCAGCTCTCCGTTATCTTCCGGCCCCAGAGTGCCTTTAGAGTTCCTGTTGTGAGAAGGCGGCCGCACGCCAAGATATCACACACTCTTTCTCACTGAATGAAGATCGGGGTGTAGCCGTTGCTCCCACACCGTGCAGGAAGCTAAACCGCAAGGTCTCTCAGGTCACACCACCGCCACCCTCCGAACGATGGGGGTGGCCGCTCCTTGCCCTGGCACCCAGAGAAGTAACTATCCGCCCACGGAGAACGACAGACCGGCGAGAATGGAGAACGCCCGGTTCTTCACGTCATTGTCGACATCACCACTATCATCGATGTTGGTGAGGCCAAGATCGTAGAAGCCGTCAAGAACCAGAGAGAGGGTTGGGGTTAGACCGATATTCAGACCAGCACCTACCATACCACCTAAATCGACACTCTTCAGCGGTGTGTCAAGCTGAGGATCGTCGCAGTCGACGCTCACCGTTAGGCCACCCTGGCTCCTGCTTACGGTGCAGGGGCCAGTCTTGAAGCCTAGGGCTGGGCCCACGAAGAAGTCGAAGCCCACGTTGCCGGTCGTAGGTGGAGAGAACGTGAGCAAGAGTGGTATCTCAAGGTAGTTCAGCTTGAGCTTCCCCACAGCGCCAGCCTCGGTCTCTTCGCCCCCTTTCTGTACCAGCCCGACCCCAACTTGCACTCCGAGAACGTTGGACACCGGAACGTTGAAGAATCCGCCGAAGTTCACGGCCGTTCTTGAACTAGGGTTCTCGACATTGTCGCCTTCCAACGTCGCGAGGCTCAACCCGCCCCGAAAGCCGAGCGTCTGCCCTGCTACGACTGTCGGCAGAGTCAAAAGGAGAGCGGTGACTAGAACCGTCTTGAGCCGAACCCGCATGAGGGTCTCCTCGTGGTCCAGGGGGGGCGCTGATTCTATCGCTGGCGTCTAGTTAAGCGCAAACGATCCTCAGATGCCCCCTGAACGAGAAGACGGCCACCTCCGAACCATGGGGGTGGCCGTGTTTCAGGTCGGAGGTCTCGACGGGGAACGAGCGCATGTCTGGATGGGCGGCGGTGGGTGAGCGACGCTGGACCCTTAGAACTCAATCAACTCCGCCCGAAACCGGCCTCTTTCTCAAGTCGAAGCTATCATGGTCTCGGATCAGGAGCTGTCGCCAAGGGATCTCCTCAACTCCACGAGACGGCGCTTGGCCGGGCTTTGGCGCGGTCTTGACGCTCGACTCACCTAGGGCGATCTGTCCTTGGAGCTCGGCTCCGTCCTCCACATGCATCCGCCGGGCCTGGATCTCGCCAGAAATCCGGCTTGTTGCCTGAAGTTCGAGGTGCGCTTCAGCGTATACCGCACCTAGGACCCTCCCTGCGATTACCGCGTCCGGGGTATAGATGCTGCCACTGACGAGACCGTCCTTGCTGATCACTACGGATTTTCCGGCTCGCACGTTGCCACGGATGGTGCCGTCGATGTGAAGCGAACCCAGCGTCTCGGAATCTCCTTCCAGCGTCATGCCTGCTGCGATGACAGAGATCACCATCTCGGGTGGCGTCACCGGGGGCGCATTGGTCTTGTGAATCACCCCGGGTTTGCCGGAGACTCCATCAGTTGAGAGGATGGAGTCATGAAAAGGAAAGGACAGTACTCCCCAGAGGTACGGGAGCGAGCCGTTCGGATGGTTTTCGAGCACGAGCCTGAGTACAGCTCACAGTGGGCGGCGATCTGCTCGATCTCGGAGAAGATCGGGTGCACGGCGGAGACGCTACGTAAATGGGTTCGACGAGCGGAGCGAGACACGGGGCAACGGCCCGGTCTCAAGACAGAAGAGCGTGAGCGACTGAAGGTGCTGGAGCGTGAGAATCGTGAGCTGAAGCGGGCGAACGAGATTCTGCGTAAGGCATCGGCGTATTTCGCACAGGCGGAGCTCGACCGCCGAGTTCGGTGATGGTGGCCTTCATCGACGATTACCGGCCCACGTACGGAGTCGAGCCGATCTGCGAGGTACTGCCGATCGCTCCGTCGACCTACTACACGCACAAGGCGATGCAGGCAGATCCGACGCTACGATCGGTCCGGGCTCAGCGCGACGAGATGCTGAAGCCGGAGATCCGTCGAGTGTGGATGCAGAACTTCCAGGTCTACGGGGCGAAGAAGGTGTGGAAGCAGCTGAACCGGGAAGGCATCACCGTGGCTCGATGCACGGTGGCTCGGCTCATGAAGGAACTGGAGCTTTGTGGGGTTACGCGAGGGCGGCGCTTCAAGGTGACAACGCACACGGCGGAGGGCGACGAGCGCCCGCTGGACCTCGTGAACCGAGACTTCAGCGCGGCACGTCCCAACGAGCTGTGGGTCTCGGACCTCACGTACGTGCGGACGGGCCATGCGTTTGTCTTCGTGGCGTTCGTGATCGATGCGTTCAGCCGTCGCATCGTCGGATGGCGGGTCTCGAACTCATTACGCAGTGACTTAGCGCTCGACGCTCTCGAGCAGGCGATCTGTGAACGCGAGGACGACGCAGACAAGCGCCTGGTGCATCACAGCGACCGCAGGGGGCAGTACCTGTCTATCCGCTACACCGAGCGCCTGGCGTTGGCAGGCATCGAGCCGTCCGTAGGCAGCCGGGGGGATTCGTATGACAACGCCCTGGCCGAGACGATCATCGGACTCTACAAGACCGAGCTCATTCGTCCACGCGGTCCGTGGCGCACCCTCGAAGACATCGAGCTCGCCACCCTCGAATGGGTCTGGTGGTTCAATCACCATCGCCTCTTCGAGCCCCACGGCCATATCCCGCCGGCCGAGTACGAAGAGTTGTATTATTCGCGTCAGGACGCTCCAGGTGAGCCTCTGACACTCAAGTCAAACAGTCTCCGATGAACCCGGGGCGATTCAGTCGGTACTGGATAACCTTCGCGTCATCACAGGGATCGAAATCTTCCAAACCAACCAGCTCACCTGCTCGAACATGGCAACCGGCGGGAACGTGGCGAATGCGAATATCGCTGATCCTGAGACGACGGATAGCGACGGGCAGATCAGCATCGTGGTGAGTGGCGGGAGCTACGTGGTGAGCTTGCCCGCAAGGGGGACCTCGCAGACCTTCTTGATCAACTAGTGAGTGCACGCTGAAGAGGCAGGCCGATACCGGCGGCGTTCTGAGGATGCAGACATGCGATTACTCGGCAACATTCTATGGTTTGTCTTGGGCGGCGGGATCATCGCGGGCCTTTCGTGGTTGCTGATGGGACTCTTTCTAGCGATGACGGTAGTCGGCATTCCGTTCGCAGTTGCGGCGTTCCGTATTGCAGGGTTTGCGGCCTTTCCGTTCGGGAGGGAACTCGTGGATGCGCGTATGGTCGGACAAGCACGAATCCTTGGAACCGGGTTGACCAATCTCCTATGGATCGTTCTTGCCGGGATCTGGCTGACCATCGGACATGTGATCTTGGGTATGGCCCTTTGCCTGACGCTCATCGGCATCCCCTTCGGGTTGGCCCACTTCAAGCTCGCCAGCGTATCGTTCGCGCCGTTGGGGAAGCGCGTTGTTTCGACCTAGTGGTAGTCGAGTATGGAGCCTTCTGAACAGAAAGGGCTAGAGGCGGTGGAAGGCCTCTTGCGAGTCGCTGAGTTCGAGGATGAAATCAGTGCATTAGCACGGCAGCATCGTCGGGTTGAGGTGGGCGTTCTTGTTGGGGTGGTGCTGCTGGTCGGCTCGGCCATCGGGGTGTCGGTGGGTACCCCGGGGTGGGGATTCACCCTTCTGGGGGGACTCTTGTTCCTGCCCTGGTTCCTGCTAGCGAGCCGCGCCGAGATGCAGAGAATCACTGAGAGCGCCGAGGACCTTCTTCTCCAGGTCGAGGAGGTGAAGCAACGGGGCGGTCTCTACACACCTGACGACGCCACGGTTGAGGCTAGGCCCCCAAGAGGGCTCTAAGGTTGCGTCTTAAGGTGCTCGTGGGCATGGTGATGCGCAGCATCTATAAGGTGAAGGGAGTCAACAGGGCGTAGCCCTCCCTTACCCGTCCGGGGTCCCGGAGGGGTGGCTCGGTCCACTGGTCTGTAGCTCAAGGCCTGCGTCCGTTTTTCATCCTTCAGTACCAACGTCGCGTCCGATCTTGGGTGAGTCTCCTCTCACGAGGAACTCAGGCATCTATTCAGGTTTCATCCCAGCGCGGGGATGTCCGAAGATCTGCTATGCGAGCGAGGGGGGCTCAATCAGAATCTGAGGGTCGTCGTGCGACATGCTGCGCGCGGAGCTCACCCCTGTCGTGGTACGGTCCATCATCGTGTGTCATCTCAGTTTGATCGAGCCACGGGTTCATCGTGCCAGACCTCACCCGTACGGAGCATCGCGTGCACAGCACGAGCGAGGCGCCGAGCGGTAGCGACCCGAGCGACCTGCCACCCGAGCCGTTGCCTGATCAGTTCGTACGACTGTGATAGCCAGCTGTCGGGCGCGTGAGTGACGTGGCTCACGACGGTCCGGACGAAGGTGCCCGGTCAAGTCCCGATTTGTGTGTAAAAGCGGAGGAAGCTCCTCGCCTTCGGCTAGGCTGCTTGGGCGACCTCCTGTTTCTGGAGGAGTGAGAGGTCGAGGTAACGCCGGTCGCCCCAGACGTGTGTGGTCCTGAGTGCGACGGCCGTGATGAGCCTGAGGGCGCTGGCCCGGTCCGGGAAGGCGCCGGCGGCCTTGATCCTGCGTTTGATCTCGCCGTGCAGCCGCTCGAGGCTGTTGGTGGTACGCAGCCGGGGCCAGTGCGCCTCGGGGAACGCGTAGAACTGCGTCGCTGCCCCGAAGCCCCGCTCCAGGACCTCCACGGCCTCGGGCAGCTCCTTCTTCCAGCGTGCGCCGAACTCGCCCAGGAGCTTCTTCGCCTCGGCGAGTCCGGATGTCTGGAAGATCACCGAGACCTCACGCGCCACGCGCTTGCGTAGGCGGTGGGGGACCCTCGCCCCCACATTACGCTGCAGATGGACCGTACACCTCTGACGGCGTGCCTCGGGCAGGAAGCGGCGGACCGCAGCTGCCAGGCCTGCGTGCTCATCGGCGATCACGAGCTCGACACCGCCGAGGCCGCGGTCCTGGAGTTGCTCGAGGAGCTCCGACCAGCTCTGCTGCGACTCCTCAGCGCCCAGCGTGACGGCCAGGAGCCGTCGGTGACCCTCAGGGCCCACTGCATACGCCACGAGCGCACTCACGTTCTCGACTTTGCGGGCCCAGCGGGCGTCCAAGAACGTGGCGTCCAGGTACAGATAGGGGTGAGGCCCCTCGATCGGCGCACGGCGCAGCCCTTCCACGGCCTCGTCGAGCCGTTTTGCCACACGACTCACCGTCGAGCGCCCAACACGCTCGCCCATCAGCGCCTCGGTGACGTCGCCCATCTTGCGCTGTGACACGCCGCTCACATACGCCTCGACCATCATCTCGTCGAGCTCGGGGCTCCTGCGCTGGTAGCGGCCGATCACGTCGGCCGGCGAACCGTTGTCCCGGCTCCGGGGCATGGCGACCTCGATCTGCCCCAGGCTCGTCAGCAGCCGCCTCAGGTATGTGCCGTTCCTATGGTCCTTCCGGCTTCCCACCCGCTCGAAGCGGCGTGCACCTACCATGGCCTTCAGCTCCTCTTCCAGCACCATCTCGAGCGTCAGCCGGATCGCGCCTTGAAACAGCTCGCGCAAATCATCGCGTAGCTCGTCTTGCGTGGCCCGACCGATCTCCACAATCTCTTGCATCGGAAGCTCCTCTCCGGTTCCGAGCCTGCTCTGCAGACCCGGACTCCCGGGTTCATGTGACAGTGAACAACAACAGAGGAGCTTCCGTTTTTCTTTCCCTCCTGTCCAGCTTATCCGCTTTTACACAAATCTAGGGACACTACCATCACACCGTGGGTGTTCCATTACCGAGGCAAACGCCTGAATGACTTCCGTCGGACGTGGAACGCCGCCTGTGAGAACGCCGGAGTGCCGGGCACCGTTTTCCACGATCTTCGCCGCACTGCGGTTCGGAACCTTGAGCGCGCCGGAGTCTCACGGTCCGTTGCCATGAAGATCACTGGACACAAGACCGAGGCCGTTTATCGCCGCTACGCCATCGCAGATCAGCGTAGCCTGGAGGAGGGCCTAGAGAAGCTCGCAACCTTCAGAGCGGCACAATCACGGCACAATGAGGCCAAAGCGTAGTCAGTGGCGGCTGAAACGGAGGCAAGACGAATCCGCCTAATTCCCTGCCCTGCCGAACCTTACATAAAGTGCCGGGGGTGGGAATCGAACCCACATGGGATTTCTCCCGAGGGATTTTAAGTCCCTTGCGTCTACCATTCCGCCACCCCGGCCGAACAACCATCATTCTACGCTCCGACTGCTCGTTGCCGGAAGGGCACGAAGTTTTGCCCCACCCGAACCCGGCCTCTAGGTTTCGCTCGGGTCAGGGACGCGGCACACCAACGATGGAGAGGCACCCGCCATGGCGCTCTCTAGAGGAAATGTGAGTCGAGAGTCACTACGCTCCGGACTCGTCGCTCTGGTTCTCGCCGGCTGCATGGGCGACGATTGGCCCGCGCCCCCGCCCGTGTCCTTCGACGAATTTGCACAGGAGCATCAGGAGTGGCGCGGCTCGCCGTGACGGCCGGCGAAAAAGGACCGGTCGAGCCGGCTCACTGATCGCCCGGTTCGCTTGGCCCCATCTGGACTCTCACAGTCAGGAACCAAACGATGGCTGCCGCAGCGGCGACGTGCATCAGCATGAGCACCCCGACCCCTGTAGGGGTTACCCCCGGGAAGGCAGCAGCTCCGTCGCCCAGAAGCAACATGTCTGGCAGGAACGACAGCAGCAGAACCCCAAGGGCAATCCAACGAAAGAGATACTCGGGCCTATCCGCACGTCGACGAACGACCCCGAAGACGGCGGTCGCTCCGAGCGCGCCCACAGCTGTGAAGAAGATTGTCGGGGCCGGTCCCGCCAAGGGGGGAAACTCGGTCGGAATGTCGAGAGTGGCTAAGGCGGCCCAACGAACCGCGAGCGTCGCGATGATCGACCCGACAAGCCCCTTGAGCCCACGCGCCCACAGCCTGTCTTTTGCCGTCATGTCGATAGTTCCCGAAGATGTGGCATTGAGAATGGGAAGTCATAACCGGCGTAGAAGATTTCGGTCAAGCGGTCGGTTTCGTATGCTTACCCAACCTTCGCGAGAGAGCACCACTGAACGATGAATCCGGAGCGTTTCCAGAAGCTGGCTCGGGCCCTACGCAGGCGGCAGCCAGACCTGACTGTGCTGATGGAGCGCGTCCATAAGAGCCACAATCTTTCGGCCATCCTCCGTAACTGTGACGCGGTGGGAGTGTTGGAGGCTCACGCGATCCCCCCCGAGGAGGGCCTTCAGATTCATTTCCATACCTCGGCGGGGACGGCCAAGTGGGTTCGATTGGTCAGGCACCGCACCATCCAAGCGGCGATCGAGGAATTGAAGGGCCGCGGTTTCCGAGTGCTGGCTGCAAATCCCGGTCCCGATGCCGTCGATTTTCGAGAGGTGGACTACACAGTACCCACCGCCCTGATGATGGGGGCGGAGCTTCTGGGCCTGAGCGACGAGGCACTCGCGTTGGCGGATCTACGGATTTCGATCCCGATGGTGGGAATGGCCCAATCGTTCAACGTTTCAGTCGCTTCTGCGCTCCTGCTATTCGAAGCGTTTCGCCAACGTGATGCCGCCCAAATGTACGACGAATCCCGGATCGACCCCGAGGATATGGAGCGGATTCTGTTCGAGTGGGCGTACCCGCGTATAGCCCGCCACTGCCGGGACCGGGGCACACCCTACCCGTCGCTCGGGCAGGACGGAGGCCTGCCGAAGATCTCCTTCGAGTAGCTGTCAACGTATCTCCCGCCCTAATTGGTGGCGCAGGGACTCCTCCAGTCCCGGATACATGAACTCGAAGCCCGTTGTCTCGGCCACCGCGGGCTGGACTCTCTGCCCTTGCAGCAGCATCTCCTTTCCCATCTCGCCAAACAGCGCATGGACCGCCAGACCGGGTACGGGGATGAGGGTCGGGCGCTCGAGTACGCGGCCGAGCGTCCCGGTGAAGGAAGCGTTCGGAACGGGATAGGGTGCCGTGGCATTCACGGCTCCACGGATCGACGGCGTATGGATGACGTGAATGATCAGGCTCAACAAATCGTCATGATCGATCCAACTCACGTACTGCCGCCCGCTCCCAAGCCGTCCACCTACGCCGATCTTGAAGGGGAGAAGCATGGTGCCGAGCGCGCCGCCCGCCGGCGTCAGCGTGAGGCCGGTCCGAAGGTTGACGACACGGATGCCCATCCGTGCCGCGGGACGCGCGGCCTCCTCCCACGCCCCGCAGAGCTCGGCAAGAAATCCCCTCCCCTGCCTTGCACTCTCACTCAAGGGATTATTGCCGCGATTCCCGTAGAAGCCCACGGCCGAAGCAGACACCAGCACCCTGGGAGGCCGCCGAAGACTTGCCAACGCGCGTGAAAGGTGCGCCGTGCCCTCGACCCTGCTCGCCCAGATGCGCTTCTTTTTCTCTTCGGTCCAACGCAGGCCGAGTAGTGGCTCACCCGCCAGGTGTACGACCGCGTCGAGCTCCTCCAACCCCTCCTTCTCGACCGTGCCCTCGATCGGGTCCCAAAGCGCGTCTTGGGAAGTCTGCTCTTTCCGGCTCCGGATCAGGCGAACGACATGGTGGCCCCCGGTGGTGAGCACGTCGCAAAGGGCACGGCCGATGAGGCCACTCGAACCGGTCACGGCGATCCTCAGGGGTGTGCCATCCCCGTATCGCGAAATCCGGTCGAGGTCGTTCTGGAGCCGATGGTGTCGGAAGGTGAAGACCCGCTCCAGCTCCACCTCGACACTCGACCCGCCGAGCAGACGTCCGGCGGCGCCCACGGGCAACTCCCAATCGACATGGTCCTCCACGGTGCATCCGCCCTCGCTCTCCGGCTCGAAGCGATGGGTGTGGACCCATCGAGTGAACGGTCCCCGGACCTGCTCGTCACGGAAAAGGTGGTATAGCTCGAAATCAGTGTGCAGCACCTCGATCCGGATCTCGGTTGGACCCCGCCGCACACGAAATGAGACCCGCCCGCCCGTGGCCGGAGTTCCTTCGCGGCTCTCGATCGTGACGCTTTCCCAGGGCGGGATGAGTCGCTCGAGGGCACCTGGGCGCATATGCCACGCGAACACGTCCGCAACCGCATGGTTCAAGCGGGTTCGGTGAACGAATTCAGGCATGTCCCACGTCAATCGGCAGTGGGTGCCGCCTTGCTCGTACGGGATTCCATCGGGAAAAGCGTGGCGAGGAATGCCCGAACCCGCGGCATGAAGTTGTCATCCTTGATTACCACGGCGGATGCCTTGTCGGCCAATTGGGCCTCTTCCGCCGACGTGAGCCGTTTGCCGGTCATGGCGACGACGGGAAGACCCTTGTGATAACGGCTCTCGCGCATTCGGTCGAGGAATTCGAAGCCGTCCATCACCGGCATCCGCAAGTCCAGTAGGACCGCAGCGGGGGTGTCCCTTTCGAGAAAAAGTAGGGCCTCCTCTCCGTTCGACACGCAGTGGACGTCTAGATCGTCCACCGCCAATCCCCTCTCGAGGAGCGTCTGAATGTCAGGATCGTCGTCGATCAGCAGTACCCTCCGCCCATGCTGATTCACGAGCTGCCGCCACAAAATACGTAAGACGTCCGACCGCTCGATCGGCTTCGTCAGCAGATCCACCGCTCCAAAGAGTCGTCCTCGCCCCTCGTTGGCCGCGACGCTCGCGATGACCACCGGAATATGACTCACCTCCGGATCCGCCTTCAGCCTCCGCAGCACCTCCCAACCATCCACGTCGGGCATGTGTAGGTCGAGCATCACGAGATCCGGTCGGTGCGTCAGGACCATCTCGAGCCCCACGGTTCCCGATGAGGCCTGAAGAACCTCGCAACCGAAATCGGCGAGGTAGTCCTCCATCAGTACGAGAGAGTCCGGGTCGTCGTCGATTGCCAGCACTTTGAAATGCTTGACCTCACCTCGCGCCTCACGCGGGCCAGTCTTTTCCTGCCCCGAATTTCCCTTCCCGGAGCGAGTAGCCGCGTCGACATTGTCATCTGCAGCGGCCGCGCCAACCGTCAACGGCTCGACCTCTTCTCCATCGGGTCTCTGCGAACCCCGTTGGAGCGCGGTCTCCGAGGGGCTCCCAGAGCTCTCGAATGATGGAAAGACGATCTTGAACGTGGCGCCCTGGCCCACCTCACTCTCGACCGTGAGGTCGTACCCCATCAGGCGGCACATCGAGCGCGAGATCGCGAGGCCGAGGCCGGTGCCGCCGAACTGGCGTGTCGTCCCTGCTTCCGCCTGTTGAAACGCCTCGAAGATGGCCCCTAGGCGTTCCTTGGGAATCCCGATGCCGGTGTCAATGACGGAGACGCTAGTAGGCTGGCCAGTCGCCTCATTGATCTCGATCCGGACCACGATCTCCCCCGACTCGGTGAACTTGAGCGCGTTTCCTACCAAGTTCACGATGACCTGCTTCAGCTTCGCGGGGTCTGTTTCGATTTCCTCCATCGTCTCGGGACCCTCAACGCGAACCTCCACCTCGGCCATACGGCTCCGAATCTGACCTTCGACGAGCGCCAACGCCTCATGAGCGAGGTTGCCGACGTCGACCGTCATGAGTTCCAGCTCCATGCGTCCGGACTCGACCTTTGCCAAATCGAGGATCTCGTTGATGAGCCCGAGTAGGTGGTTCCCATTGACCTGGATTCGATCCAGGAGGCCGAGCTCTGGGGACTTCAGGTTCTTCTTCTTGTTCTTCAGCAAGATGTTGGCGAAACCGATCACCGAGTTGAGCGGCGTACGCAACTCGTGGCTCATGTTCGCCAGAAACTGGCTCTTGGCCCGATTCGCGGCCTCCGCCTCGTTCTTGGCCGACACGAGATCCACCTCGGCCCGCCTCCGCCGCGTGATATCCTTTCCGAACACCACAACTCCGGCCGAGTCTGCTTGGTCTCGGATCGGGCTGAAGAACAACTCGAGGTGTCGAAGCTCGCCATCCATCTCTTCGGAACGGATCTTGGACAAGCGCCCTGTCCTCATTACCTCGTCGTAAGCCTGTTGGAACCATATGGCTTGGTCGCTCGGATAAAGATCTTCCGGACCATCCCCTACGCTGGGCTCAAAACCCGTTCGCGACTCGACCGCCAGAGCGAAAGCAGCATTGAAGGTGATGAGTGCGTGATCGGAATTCACGGACCAGATCACGTCACCGGTACTTTCAACCAACGCATTGAGGTTGGCCCGTGAGCCCGCGAGCTCCCTCTCGGCCATGACGGTTTCAGTGACGTTCCGGATGATCGAGCGGACGGCCACGACCTCTCCGCTGACCCGGCTGCAGTTGGCACTGATCGCACAGATGACGGGATCTCCGTCACCCGTATGTAACTCCGAGATGAAGCGCTCCATCGAGCCTCCCTCGGCGAGCCGCCGAAACGCTGTCTCGAGTTCGACCCGATTGGAGGGGCGAAGCAAGGAGTACAGGTTCTCACCCTTGACGGCCTCCTCCTCGAACCCGAACGTGGCCGTCCAAGCGCGATTGACGTAGGCCAGCGACCCCTCGGCATCGGTGATTTGAATAAGGTCGTTCGCGTTGTCGAGGAAGTCGCGAAGCCGCTGCTCGGTCTCGCCACGAACCTCCACCTCGCGAGCCATCGCGAGGTTCGTCTGGCGCACCGTCTCCAGTGCGGACGCCTCCGAGCGGAACGTCACGAAGACGCTGATCATCAGCCCCGCCAGCACGCTCACGTCGGACCCGATCTTCAGGAGATGTGCGGCATCGGCGATTCCGTCGAACTCGCTCGTCGCGTACGCCATATACATCCCGTGCAGGAAAACACTGATCATGAGCGAGATGAGCAGCCAATACTGGAAGGGTTCCGTGCGCCAATCTCCACGGCGGAGGTAACCCACCCAAGCGGCGAAGAAGAAGGTAGCCGGGATGAACTCGGCCGGCCGCCACACAACGAACTCGGGATTATACGCGGGGGGGAGGGGAAAGAAGGTGAACACCAGGAAGAAGGCGGTTGTCAAGACCGCGGCCAAGACGTAGACGAACAACTCCTGGGCGTGGGATGGCTCCGAATCGGATTCGTCCGACCCGAGAAAAACGCTCCCGAATAGGAACATCGACAAGAACAACCTCGAGGCCGTCCAAGTCCACGCGGCGCCGTCCGCGGTCTGGAGCCCAGTCGAGCCCCCGCCGATGAGCCCCGAAGTCATGACGGCGTGGTACCCATTCAGCAGTCCGGTACCGAGGAAGCCAGTACCGATGAACAGGAAGGTTTCCTGCTTCTTACTGTAGAAACGGACGAGAGAAAGGCTCCCGACGATCAGGGCCAGCGTCGTGCTGATGAATTCCCAGATGACGTGGCGGGCCTCGTTGTCAGCGAAGGGAAAGCGCCTGACGATGATCGCGAAGACGAAAAGAACCCCCAGGATCACCCAGTAGACGGTGGCCGACCGCTCCTTGTGAGGGTCCTGGGAAGAATCACCGGCCATCATTGAAGGCCCGCGCAAGGGTCCGTCGGAGCCGGATTCGCTCACGTTGATCTAGCGAGCAAACGCTCAATGGCCCCCGTGAGAACTTCTTCATCGATGATCGGCTTCGTGACGTACTCGTCGAAACCCATCTCGAGGTACCTTTCCCGATCGCCGGACATGGCATGGGCGGTCAGCGCGATAACGGGGAGGTGACGCAACGGCTCCTGAGACCGGACCCACTGGAGGACCTCGGCACCATCCATGCCCGGCAGAGAGATGTCGAGCAGAACGAGGTCGGGAATGTCATCGGCCAGGCCGTCCACGACCTCCATTCCGTTCTCGTACTCGGAGATCTCGTACTGGTCCTCGAGAATGGCCTGAACTAGGAGGCGATTGTCTTCGTTGTCCTCTACGACCGCGATCTTAGGCTTCATTGCCATCTCCCTCGACGATCACTTCCAACTCCTGAGCGGCCTGCGAGAAGGCCTGCTCGAGGTTGGGAATGAGATCACGAACTCGTTGGAGGTCGCCGCCCGATGCGGCCGCCTCAAGCTCACTTGCGATCTCCTGGAGGAGTTGCGCACCGACATTGGCAGCGCTGGACTTCAGAGAATGCGCGCCTCGCTCGGGGACGACGAGATCCTCGCCGTCCATGGCCCCGCGAATCTGGTCGACCCGCGTGGGACCGTTTTCCAGGAACAGTCGAACGATCTCTTTTGAAAGATTCACACCGCCCCAGCCCTCTAACCTTTTGAGGGCGGCCGGGTCGATGATGGTGGGATCTATAGGCATGGGTTCTCAGTTCAATGTTTTTCCCCCGGAGCGTTCACCTTGGCGCATCGCTGACGGGCCGCGATCGATTTCAAGTTTCCCTCTCCGGGTGATGATAGAATGGCCCGTCTTTATGGGGTAGGAGCTGATCGACGAGTCCGGACCCGGTTTCCCAGGCATCGAACTCCTCGACCAAATCTCGGTCCCATCGATCTCCGGCGGAGCGAAGACGACCCTCGAGCCACTCAGGGGCCCCAAAACCGATGGCCCGACGATAAACCTCCGCCACCTCAAATATCTTGTCCGCATACCCACCCACGTCAAGCGCGACGGTTGGGAGGCTGGAGTGCACACCCCGCATCGTGAAGATGGGGCAGAACGCTCTGTGGGGTTGCTCCGGCGCGACCACCTTGGAGATGCGTGCGAAATTAACCGCATCGCGGGCGATTTTTCCCGTCGCCTGGTGGTCCGGGTGCCGAAACCCTCGGGCCCAGGCGTCCCCCCACGTAAGGAGGCCATGGGGTCGGATCTCCGCCATCACCCGGGCGACCTCGTCGCCCGCCTCAGGCGTCGCCTGGACCGCGGAGTCCGGAAACGAAAGGAAGCGTCCCTCGACGCCCAAACACTCCACCACCCGCATGCCCAGCTCCATACGGCGCTCGGCGACTTCCGCCTTGGGGAGGGGGCCGAAAGCGTCGGTCATTTCCCCTCGTGTGAGCCAGAGCACTACGACCCTCGAGCCGGCAGCGCGTTGGGCGAGTAAAGCGCCGGCACAGAGCACCTCATCGTCCGGGTGCGCAAGCACCGCGAGGAGCGTCGGCGGGCTCGGCGTGTTCACTAGACTGCGTCCGCTCCACCGCCCTCGGCCGCTCCACCGTCCTTGGCCGCGCCTCCCTCCTTGGCCGCGCCTCCCTCCTCGGCCGCACCTCCCTCCTCGGCCGCACGTCGGATCAGCCGAATCGCCTCCGCGATTCCATCCGGATGCCGAAATACTGCCGCCCCGGCCACAAGCACCGAGGCCCCCGCCTCGCCCGCTTCGCCCGCGGTATCGACGTTTATGCCGCCATCCACCTCGAGTTGGGCGCCGTCTGCACCGGATTCGTCGAGCATCGCCCGGAGTCCACGAATTTTTTCGGTACTCGCTGGGATGTACGCCTGCCCACCAAACCCCGGGTTTACCGACATGATCAGCGCCAGATCGATCTCGGGTATGACCTCCGCCAGCGTCTCGAGGGATGTGGCCGGGTTCAGCGTCACTCCAGGGTGTACACCCAGCTCGTGCATACGCTCGATGGTCCTGTGAAGGTGGGGGCAAACCTCCTGATGGACCGTGATGGAGTCTGCTCCGGCATCGGCGAACGCGGAGAGATACCGGTCGGGCTCTTCGATCATCAAGTGCACATCGACGGGGAGGTCCGTAGCCGCCCGTACGGCCGACGTCACCGCGGGTCCGATCGTGATGTTGGGGACGAAGTGGCCGTCCATGACGTCCACGTGAATCCAGTCCGCTCCGGCTTCGGCGGCCTCGGACACCTGCTCGGCCAAACGCCCGAAGTCGGCGGAAAGAATGGATGGAGCGATCAGAATCGCCATGGAGTGTGGTCTTCCGTCATGGAGCGTGATGTCCCGTCGTGGCACCGTCCCCTTTGGAAAGTGTTCTCACGCCAGCCGGACCACTGACCAAGACTTCGGTAGCCATCCCGAGAAAGAGCCCGGATTCCACGACTCCGGCTCTCTCGCGGAGGGCCAGATCAAAGCTTCTCGGGTCATCGATCGCGCCGCGAGTGTGGCAGTCGAGAATGTAGTTGCCATTGTCCGTGACCATCGGTTCTCCGTCTGGCCCCACCCGGAGCACGGCTTCGGCACCCAACGACTTCACGAACGGCCGGTGGATCTCCCATCCGAACTGTACCACCTCCACCGGCACGGGACCCAGCGTCCCGAGGGTGGGCACCATCTTGCTGTCGTCCACCATGATCGCCAACCGCCCGGACGCCTGAGCCACCATTTTTTCGCGGAGAAGCGCGCCCCCGAGGCCCTTGATGAGGTTCAACTCCGGATCGACCTCATCGGCGCCATCGATCGTCAAATCGAGAACAGGAGTTTCGGTCAAGGAGGTCAGCGGAATGCCCAGTTCCCGCGCCTCCCGAGCCGTACGAAGAGACGTGGGTACGCCGATGACGTCGATCAGGGCGCCTCCGTTGAGCCTCTCGGACAGCGCGACCAACAAGTGGGCCACGGTCGATCCGGTGCCCAAGCCCAAGCGCATCCCACTGTCCACGAGTTCGGCCGCTGCTACGCCCACCGCTTTTTTCAGTGAGTCAACGTCCGCCAAGTGGCTCTCCCGGCGTGCGGACTGCGGGCTTCGTCAGGCGCCAAACCCCTTCATCAGCTCGTGGACCCGCTCGCTGATGGCCAGCGCTTCGTCGAAGGGCCTTTGCCACATGTTGCGGCCGAAGATGAGACCGGTCGCACCGGCTTCCAGCCCGGTACGCACCTTGGTCAGGAGGTCGTCATCCCCGAGCTTGCTGCCACCGGAAAAAAGTACGAGACAGCGCCCGGCAGACTCCACCACCCGCTTCGCGCCCTCGCCATAGTCGTAGTCGATTTCGGCGTATTCCGCAGGCTGCTCGGCGTCCTTGGGACCGTGCTTCGGGATGTTCAACTTCACGATGTCGGCACCCATTTCGAGGGCGACTCGGGCGGCATAATCGACGGCGTAGAGGCTGTCTCGCCCTCCCTTCTCCTCGATCGCGGCACCCCGCGGGTACGACCACACCACCAGAGGCATGTTGTACTTGTCGCAGTCTTCACGAACGAGTTGGAGTTGTTGGAGATCCTCATCCTGCCGGGGAGAACCGACATACAGTGTGTAGCCGACGGCGTCGGCACCCAGCGATACCGCGTCCTCGACGCTACCGGTCAACGACGAAAGGGCCTCCGCATCGGAGGGGATCGTGGTCTTGCCGTTGATCTTCAGCAGGAGCGGCACCTCGCCCGCATACTTCGTCATGTACTTGCTGGCGAGTCCGTAATGACATGCCACCGCGTTGAAGTTGCCCTCCAGCGCCAGCCGCCACTGAAAATCCGGATCCTGGGACGGCGGGTTGGGAAAAAAGTCGATCGGCCCATGCTCCAAACCCTGGTCGATGGGGAGGATGAGAAGCGTACCGTTCTTCAAGCCTCGTCCATAGAGAAGTCTACGAAGGCGTACGCGTTTCCCGAGTGGCAGGTCGAGTTCATCGAGGACGGGGCGCGCGACGCCCGCCCTGACGGCGGGCTCCGCGTCTACCGTGGCGGTCGACATGAATAGATCCTCCAACGTGAAAAAAATGTCAGTGGCGGGCCGATTTTCGTGCCAGAATCTAAGAACGCAGAGGGCCATGGGCCAGCCCGTCTCTTGACTCCTCGTCGTCGCGAGCACAGCTTCCAGCCCATGATTCACGCGCACAGACATGAGGCTTTCTACTTTACGGGCCGGCCCCCTCCGGGAGCCGGCGGTTGATGCGCGCGCGCTGAGCGGAATCGCGTTTCGTCCTGAGGCTCTCGACTCCTGGTCGGGGGCCTTTTTTCGTGGCCGCTCACTTGAAAAGCCGGCCATCACTCACAATCTGAGAAGACCATGATCATTATCACTCGCCCCGGAGTGACAGACGAAGAGCTCGACCACATCCGGGAACGAATCGAAGCCCTAGGACCTCGGACTCACCTCGTTCGGGGCAAGCACCGGACGGTCGTCCTGTGTATCGGAGAGCAGGAGGATCTGGCCAATGTGCCCATGCTCTCGATCCCCGGGGTCGAGAGCGTTCGCGCGGTCATGAAGCCGTACAAGCTGGCGAACCGGCAAGTCCAACCGGAGCCCACGGAGGTTCCTGTCGGCAGTGGCACGATCGGAGGGGATGCCCTCTCGATCATCGCGGGACCCTGCTCGGTGGAGGGCCTCACCATGCTCCAGGATACTGCGCGCCACGTAAAGGCCGCGGGAGCGACCGCACTGCGCGGCGGGGCGTTCAAGCCGAGGAGCTCCCCCTATGCGTTCGACGGCCTCGGTGAAGAAGGTCTGAAGATGCTTGCGGACGTGCGAGCCGAGACTGGACTCCCGGTGGTGACGGAAGTCATGGATACGCGGCAGGTCGACCTGGTCGCAGAGTACGCGGACGTACTCCAGATCGGAGCCAGAAACATGCAGAATTATTCCCTCCTCACCGAGGTCGGGCGGCTGCACCGGCCGATCCTTCTCAAACGCGGGATGTCGGCCAAGGTCGCGGACCTTCTCCTGGCCGCCGAATACGTCATGAAGCAGGGGAACATGAACGTCGTGCTTTGTGAGCGAGGCATCCGGACCTTCGAGGACTCCACGCGCAACACGTTCGATCTGGCCGCGATTCCCGTGCTAAAGAAGGAGACCCATCTTCCCGTGGTGGCCGATCCCAGCCACGCGGCGGGGCGGCGAGACCTGGTGCCGGCCCTCTCCTACGCGGCGATCGCGGCTGGCGCAGACGGCCTCATTATCGAGGTCCATCCCGACCCGGAGATGGCCGTTTCCGATGGGGACCAATCTTTGGTGTTCGACGAATTCGAGTCGCTCATGGCCGCCCTGGCACCCTTTGCGGCGGCCGCAGGGAGGACGATGGAGGATCTCAACGGAGAGGCCTGAGGCAGGTCTCCGCCGCGGTGATTTGCTCCAAGACGGCCTTTCGGGCCGTACCACCGGGGGCTTCCCGGGCCTCGACCGAGCGCTCCCACACGAACACGTCGAGGACATCGGAGCCGAAATCGGCGTGTACCTTCTGGAACGCCTCGAGCGGAAGTTGGTCTATCGGAACGCCCTGGTCCTCCGCGACGCGCACGACTGTCGCGACCACTTCGTGAGCCTTCCGGAAGGGCACGCCGGCCCGAACCAGATAGTCGGCCAGATCCGTGGAAAGAAGCTGTGGGTCGAGCGCGGCCTCGATGCGATCCGTTTGAAACTCGGCACCGCGGATGGCGCCTTCGATCGCGGGCAGCACCACGGTGAGCGTGTCCATGGAGTCGAAGAGCGTTCCCTTGTCTTCTTGGAGGTCTCGGTTGTAGCCAGTGGGGAGTCCCTTCAACACCGTCAGGAGCGACACGAGATTCCCCGTCAGGCGACCGGATTTCCCCCGCACAAGTTCCGCCACGTCCGGATTCCGCTTTTGGGGCATCAGGCTGGATCCCGTGCTAAACCCGTCGGACAACCGGACGAACCCGAACTCTTTGGATCCGAACAGCACCAAATCCTCCGCTAACCGCGACAAATGAAGCCCGACGCGGGCCGCCACGAAGGCGAAACCCAGCGCCCAGTCGCGATCGCTGACCGCGTCGATGCTGTTCTCGGAAATGTGCAGGAACCCAAGCTCTTCCCTCAGGAACTCACGGTCTATCGGGAAGGGACACCCCGCGATCGCACCCGAGCCAAGCGGCATGACGCTCGCTTGATCCCGCACGGTGCGCAGCGCTGCACGGTCACGCTCCAACGGCCAGAAGTGCGAGAGAACCCAGTGAGCGGCCCGCACCGGCTGGCCCTGCTGGAGGTGGGTATATCCGGGTAGGACCACCTCTAGGGATTCACGCGCCCAATCCAGGAGAGCACCTTCCAACGCCTTCAGGGCGTCACCGAGGACCCCGGCCATCTCCATGCCCCACAGGCGGAAATCGGTCGCCACCTGGTCGTTGCGCGACCGACCGGTATGGAGCTTACCGGCGACCTCACCGACGTCTTCGTGAAGCAGACGCTCCACCAGGGAATGAATGTCCTCGTCAGACTCATCGGAGTGGTCGCGTTCAGAAAGGCGGGCGGCCACGCGGTCGAGCCCCTCGAGGAGTTTGACCTCCTCGTCCTCCTCCAGAACGCCCGCCTTCACCAGTGCCCGGGCCCAGGCCCGGCTCCCACGGACATCCTGCGGCCAGAGGCGAATGTCCACATCCAGGCTCCGGTTCAAGGGAACCATTTCCCCCGCCATAGCGCCCTCGATGCGGCCGCTCCAGAGGGGGGCGGGCGGGCCGATCAGCCCGCCGGGGTTTTGAGGCCCGCGGACTCCATCATCTCGGTCACGGCCTCGTTCGTCTCGGTCTCGGCGCCCTTCTTGTGCGCCCCCTTGCTCTCCCCGCCCTCACTCTCCCCGCCCTTTTTTTCCCCGCCTTTCTTCTCCCCGCCCTTCTTCCTCCCGCCCTGGCCGCTGTCCCGCTCCGCCGCAACCCGCGCAGGAAGCCCGAACAACTTGATGAACCCTTCGGCGTCGGCATGGTCGTACGTCGCCTCTTCACCGAAAGACGCGAGTCCGGCGTGGTACAACGACTCGGGGCTCCTACGGCTCGCCACCGATGCCGAACCCTTGTAGAGCTTCAAGCGCACGACACCCGTGACCCGCTTCATGAGGACGTCCATGAACGCATCCATGGCCTCTCTCTCAGGCGTCCACCACCAGCCCTCGTATACCAGATCCGCGTAGCGGCCCGCGACCTGATCCTTGAACGCTAGAGCCCGGCGATCGAGTGTGAGCTGCTCGAGTTCCTGAAGCGCGGTATAGAGAAGCGTTCCCCCAGGGGTCTCATACACGCCACGCGACTTCATTCCGACCAGCCGGTCCTCCACGAGATCCACCCTCCCTACGCCATGCCGGGAGCCGATCTCGTTCAAGGCCAGGAGGAGGTGTACCGAGTCCATGGCCTCATCGTTGACCGACACGGGAAATCCCTGCTCGAAGCCGATCTCCAGGTATTCGGGTGTGTCCGGCGCGGCCTCGGGAGCCGTGGTCCATTGGTACATCGAGTCATCGGGCTCGAACGCGGGATCCTCGAGCGGACCACCCTCGTGCGAGATATGCCAGATGTTCTCGTCGCGTGAATAGAGCTTGGTCTCGTCGACACCTACAAGGGGTATCTCGCGAGCGCGGGCGTACTCCAATGCGTCCTCACGGGACTGCAGATCCCACTCGCGCCAGGGAGCGATCACACGGAGATCCGGTGCGAGCGCGGTAAACGTCAGCTCGAACCGAACCTGATCGTTTCCCTTGCCGGTGCAGCCATGCGAAAGCGCATCCGCTCCAACCTCGCGGGCCACCTCTACCATCCGGCGCGCGATGATGGGACGCGCCATGCAAGTGCCCAGGAGGTACTTGCGACCGTAGACGGCTCCTGAACGAAGCGTCGGCCACACGAAATCTTCGACGAACTCCCTGCGCAGGTCCTCGCCGTGGAACTCCGCGGCCCCAGTCGCCTCGGCCCGCTCCCCGAGCCCGTCGAGACCGCCCGGCTGTCCCACGTCGGCAGCCACGCAAATGACCTCGGCGTCGTAGTTCTCACGAAGCCACGGAACGATGACGGACGTGTCCAGTCCACCGGAGTACGCGAGCACCACCTTCAGCGCCATGACTGCCTCTTACTGTGACATACACACAAAAAAACGCGGGCCGGGAACAGAACCAGCCACTTCTTCACTGTCAAGCTGGCCTCATCGCTTCATCGGCCATGGTCCGCACCTTCTCGGGCTCGAAGCCCACGCTTCGGCCGACCTCCTCGCCATCCTTGAAGAGAATCACGGTGGGGATGCTGCGAATGCCGAATTTCTGGGAAAGATCCGGCGCCTGATCCGTGTCGATCTTGACCACGAGCAACTTCCCCTCATGCGCCTGGGCGAGCTCGTCCATCAGGGGCGCGACATACTTGCACGGCGCACACCAGTCCGCATAGAAATCCACCAGCACGGGCGCCTCCGAGCCGAGTACCGTACGGTCGAAATCCTCCCCACCGACCTTGACCGGTCGATCGAGGAGCAGCGGCTTCGCACAGTCGCCGCATTTCGGTCGGTCGCCCGATTTGCCGAGATCGACGTCGTTGAGCGTCAAGCAAAAAGGGCACCGCAGGGTGACCTTGTTTTGGTGCTGGACTTCATTCACAGAACCGCTCCTGGAAGAGACTCCGCTTCACTAGAACAGGTCGTACCGGACCCGCACCATGATGAACCGGCCAATCTCGGGTACGCCGACGAAGCTCCTGTACCCGTTGTCGAACAAGTTGCTTACCGTCAGCTGAAGCGTCGCCTGGGTCTGGGGAACCTTATAGCCGAGCGTTAGGTCGACCAGTTGGAAGCCCTCCACACAAGTCTCCTCGAAAAGGATGCCCCTGGACTGGGTCTCGCACGGAAACGTCCCGACGAATCCGGCGGACTCCGCCGGGAAACCCGACGTGATTCGAAGCCGTGCCTCCGCATTTAAGCCCACGCGGGCGTCCCGATACGCCAGAGACACGGTGCCCTTGGCCTTCGGCGCGTTGAGAGAGATCGGTACGATCCCGTTTTCCACTTCGGGGGGGTCCGAGCCGCTGCCACCCCCCAGGTCGAAGTAGTCGTCAGTCACGAACGACGCAGTCGACGACAGTGTCCACTTGTCATTCAGAAATGCCTTGATCGAAAAATCCGCCCCGTACATGTCCACGTCACCGGCGTTGACATAAGTCACCAACAGATTCGGCGCGCTTCCCTCCACCTCATTGGACGAAACCACTCCAAGCGGAATTTCGGCCATACCAGGTGTGCCGCCCACACCATCACCCCCGTCAGCCAGGGTCGTGGCTTGGACTATCGCAGTCGCCTGGGCGGTCACGGGATCGAGGCCCCCCGCTACGAGCGCCGCAGTGAGCGACGGCACCAGAAAGCCCACCATAGACGATCCATCGAGCAGGAGCAGCGGCGTCCGGAAGATCAACGGGGAAACGAAATTCTCCCTTTTGGAATACCACACGTCCGCCGCCAGGACTATCCTGTTGTTTATGAGGCCCTGATAGCCCACTTCGAAGGTCGTCGTGGTGCTCTCCTTGAGCTTTTCGACCGAGGGCACGGCGCCGGCCGTAAGAGGCGCTACCCCACTCGTCGCCGGGTCCAGGAGGTTGATCCCTATGTCAGCCGCGGTGGGAGACAGGCTTGCCAGAAGCCCGGCCGTGGGTGCATCGATCGCCCCCTGCGCTGCCAGCAGGCCCACTCCCAACTGCCAGAGCGTCGGCACGTCAGCGGGAATCAAACCCGGCCCACCCGGGTTGAAGGGGGAGCGCATGCCGGTGAGGCTACCGTCGGGGTTCTGGAAGACGAAGCCCTCGGTCGGCCCCTGGGCCTGCACCCTGTATCCCAAAGGACCCAGAGCCCCCGCCGGCCCTCCCGAAATGTCCAGGAACAGGTTGAGCGTCGAGGGCGTCGAGAACGCACGGTTGAAGGTGGCTCGGAAGCTGTGGTTCTCGGCCGGCTCGAAGACCAGCGCGGCTCGCGGCGAGTAAACGTTGTCGTCGAGCCTGGAGTGCGTGTCCAGCCGGCCCGCCAGAACGAGGTCCAACTGGTCTGTCAACGCGGTCTTCGACTGGATGTACGCGCCGAATTCCTCGATGTTGTCATCGGCCTCGTTTCTGCCGTTGATCGTGCCTTCGGTCCGAGGGTTCGTGAAGAAGTAGTCGATCCCGTACGTGAAGTCCTGCCGGCCATCGAGGAGATCGCCCCCGTGCTGGATCTGCCCGACGAACATGCGAGACCGATCTGCAAGGGGCACGCCGTCTCGCAGGAGGTAGCTGTCACCTGCGTCCGTCGTGTTGACGTAGGCTTGCGCGAAGAGCCGCTCAACGTTGACCCTGGCTTGGTAGTACGCATACTTCCAGTCCTCCACCTGACCCGCGCCCAAGCCTGTGAGCTCGATCCCCTCGACGTTCGTGAGGCCGAAGTCCAGGCTCAAACGGCCATCATCCGCGAACCCATAATCCGCCCGGGCATCCACCGATTGACGCCTGAAGTCGAAGCCGTCGAAATCACGAACCCCCACTCGGTCGAAGGCCAGATTCGCATCCCCTTGGCTCAAGCCCCGAGCTATCCTCTCGGCGACGAACGCCGTTTGATCAGCACTCGCCGCAGCGCGCGCCGCGACTTCCGCGGGGTCCGTGAAGCGCCACTCATTCCCCTGAATCTGTTGGGCTGAAATCTTGAAGCCGAAGTTATCCGACAGCTTGTGGGCCGTCCGAAACGCCCCTTGCCAAGTGTTTTTTTCTCCTCCGCCCAGGGTTACGCTGGTCCCCTGACTCTCCAGGGGGGACTTCGTGATCATGTGGACAACGCCGTTGGCCGTATTGGGCCCGTAGAGGGCTGAGCCCGGTCCCAGAACGACCTCGATCCTCTCCAGGTCGTCATTGGTGGTTGGAATCCAGTGCAGGAGATTGACACGGAGCGAGGGAATGCCGGCGATCCGGTTGTCCACAAGCGTGTGCAGGGAGCCCGAAAAGATGTTGTTGAATCCACGGAGCACGACGTTCGTGGACTGCACCCCATGCTGGATGACGTCGACACCCGGCGCCGCCCTCAGGTGATCCACCGGTGTGACCGCGGCCCTCTCCGCGACTTCGGTCACTCCCACCACAAAGGTCGTGGCTGGCGCCTCGGTATTTTTTTCGGGCCCCCTGGAGGCCGTGATTACGATCGGATTCAGTTCCAGCGCCTCCGAGGTCAGTTGGAGATCGAGCGTCGTGGTCGCCCCGGCCCGAATACGGATGCCGTCTTCACGGTGGTCCCGGTATCCGAGCGTGGAGATCACCACGGCGTACGTCCCCGGCGCTAGCGAGATCGTGAACTGTCCCGATGTGTTGGTCAGGGTTGTGGTTCCGCCGCTCCGCAGGACCTCGACGCC
Source organism: Longimicrobiales bacterium (assembly GCA_965248195.1). Classification (GTDB taxonomy): domain Bacteria; phylum Gemmatimonadota; class Gemmatimonadetes; order Longimicrobiales; family Gaopeijiaceae; genus UBA822. The sequence continues at coordinate 1,929,512 of CBDFIQ010000002.1, forward strand.
GGCGGAGACCATGGGTGCCCCATTTTCGATATCAGTGAGCGTTCCAGTGAGCGTCCCGTTCTGTGCCGAGAGCGTGGCGGCTCCTCCCGTGAGAATCGAACCGAAAACACAGCCGGAGATCAGTAGCTTCGCACGCATGACACCCCCCCCTCAAGAATCGAGCACTCCCGGAACCTACGTCGGACCCCACAGATGGTCCTCTTGCGGACCCGCACGAGCGTCCAGAGTCGCCTCCCGGGCGGGAAGAGGACCCACGGGGTTGCGAAAGGAAATTATACAAGGGACAATGCGTGGGCAATGAACACCCTCTCCATGACTTCATGCCGAATTGGAGCCGATTTGTGGTGACATCGATTCCCGGATTCCTCCTGTTCACGGCAAGGCGAAAGCGGATCACCTCCCCCAGTCCGGCCATACCCCCATGTGCCGCCTGACCGCCTACGCAGGCGAGCCCCTCGCGGCCGACCCGCTGGTCTTCGGTGGAACGCACTCGCTCCTCCAGCAAAGCTCCGCTCCGGGGGAGTTGCTTCATGGCCACGTGAACGCCGATGGTTACGGGGTGGTGTGGTACAGGGGTGCTACGCCCGTTCGGACGGGTGCTGCCCGTCCGATCTGGCAGGACGAAGACCTTCGTGCTCTCCTCGAGGGTGTCTCCTCTTCCACGATCCTCGCCGCGGTTCGTAACGCCACGCCCGGCATTCCCATCGCCGGAGGGAATCAGCCGCTCCTCCACGGCCGGTGGAGCTTCATCTTGAATGGTTTTGTCGAGAATTTCCGCGAGAGTCACATGCGCACGCTACGGTCTCACCTCCCGGACGACCTCTACGGGCACCTCGCGGGCCCCTCCGATAGCGAAACACTTTTCCTGCTCGCGGTTTCCACCATCCAGACCGGAGCCTCACGCCTCGACGCGTTGCGCCGTGTGCGGGACCTGGTGCTCGAGACCGTGCGGGCGGAAAATCATGCGGCGCAACTCACCATGGTTCTGGCGGACGGGGATGGAATCGGTGTACTCAACACCGGCTCCGAGGGCACCACGAACTCTCTCTATCTCGCCCGCGGCCATCCCATGGCGCCCGACGGTACCCTGCTGGCTTCTGAGCGTCTCGACGACCATTCCTCATGGGAACCAGTCGCATCGCACGATGACGTTGAACTCATTTCCCCGTAACGTGTTAAGCGACGTTATTGAATGTTGTTTATCACATCTCGAGCGGACTCACGACATATCTGAAGCGGACTCTGGGAACCCTGGTACTCAGATCGGCGACACGAGGGCCATGGAGTAGAGTCCGTCCTCATCCGTGCACCATCTCACGATTTCCAGGCGAGCCGGTTCGAGCATTCGGGTGAGTAATGGCCGGTCGTACTTGCAGCTCAACTCGGTCCGGATGGACTCCCCTGACCCGATCTCTACAACCCCACCCCCGGGGATTCGCACCTTCTGAGCGTTCTCGGCTACCAGGTGCATCTCGATCCGCCCCGCTCGCTCATCGTAGAACGCTTTGTGCCGAAAGGCCGCCAGGTCGAAATTCGTACCGGCTTCCTGATTGAGGGCTCGCAGTATATTGAGGTTGAACTCGGCGGTGACTCCTTTCCCGTCGTTGTATGCCGCCTCGAGACCTTCGATCGACTTTCCCTCCCCTGGACGAAGATCCGCGCCAAGCAGAAACAGGTCACTCTCGCCCATCGCCGATCTCACGTTGGTAAGCAGCTGATTGGCCTCCTCCCCCACGAAGTTTCCGATCGTGCTGCCCAGGAGTGCGAAGAGCACGGGCTCCGGCAAGCCACCGACAAAATCCAAGCTCCTCGTGATATCCCTCACCTGGGGCCGTACATCCAGTGAGGGATCTTCAACTCTCAGCGACTCGGCAGTCGCCCGCAGAAAATCACCAGCCACGTCGACGGGCGCGTAGGTACGTTCCCGTGTCCCGTGCACCATGGCAGCGAGCAAGATCCTCGTCTTCCGTGCGCTGCCCGCCCCCAGCTCCACGAGGGATGCGGGCGCCATCTCTGTGACCCAACCAGAGACCGGCGTCTTGAGAAGGCCAGTCTCGGTGCGCGTCGGATAGTATTCCGGGAGTTCCGTAATGGCTTCGAAGAGCTCGGATCCGCGGGTGTCGTAGAAGTACTTCGAGGGGAGCTGCTTCTGAGGTTGGCTCAGTCCCCACCGGACATCCTCGAGCATCCCCGTCGGTGGTGATGCCGCCACGGGCGCCCCCGCTCGGCCACCCTCGAACGCATCGGCATTCTCGCTCACCGGCAGTCCCGAGCCTCGCTCAAAGATCCCGGACACAACGGAAGCCGCTAAAAATCTGGCGCCGAGTGGGATGGTCCCAGTTCCTGAACGTGCTACGGATTGCGGCCCCCCGCGTGGCCCAGGCTCCTCCCCTCAAGACCTTGTATTCGTCGCCGAAGAAGACCTCGGAGTATTCGGCGTAGGGGAAGGTTTGGTACCCTGGATAGGCCTGAAAACTCGCAGACGTCCACTCCCACACGTCCCCGATCATCCCGTAGCACCCGATCGGCGATACGTTTTTTTCGTAGCTCCCAGCCGGCGCCGGGCCGAAAGTCAGTACATCGACGTTGGCGAAGGCCTGTGTGGGCGGCTCCTCGCCCCACGGGTAGGCTCGCTGGGTACCGGTCGCCGGGTCCCAGGTGGCAGCCGCCTCCCATTCGAATTCGGTGGGAAGACGCTTACCCGCGAAGGCGGCGAAGGCCTCCGCCTCGTGGTAGCACACATGACAGACCGGCCTCCGACTGTCCAGCGGAAGGATGCGATCCATGATCCGGATCTTCCACCCCTCCCCACCGGAGCTCCAATCCTTGGGGTGTCGGACGCCGGATTCACTTCTCCACACCCAGCCTTCGTCCGACCAGTATTCACGGGTCTCGTATCCACCTTCAGCGACGAAGTCGGCGTACGCAGCCTCCGTTACCGGTATCGTGTCGATGAGAAAAGAAGCGATTTCGACCGAATGGCGAGGCCGCTCATTGTCGTACGAGGCGCTTCTGTCGTTGCTGCCGATCGCCACTGTCCCAGAAGGGAACCGGACCATCGTTGGGTCGCCGAAGGGGCCATCCTCCGGCGGAACGGGATGAGGCACGGAAACGTCCGGATGGTACGGATCACCCGTCTTGAGTTGCAGGGTCTGAAGGATGGTCTCGTTGTGCTGGTATTCGTGCTGGAGCACCATCCGGAAGACGAAGCCGTGGTCGAGGAGGGGATTCTCACTCGCGAGGTCGAGGGTGGCGAGTCGCTCCAGCACCGCCTCGCGGACGCCGGACATATACTCGAGGCACCCCTCGACACTCGGCAAAGGCAACTCCGCCCTGGTCTTCCTGGGATTCTCGACCGGATCGTACATTCCGCGGAGACCCTCGGAGCCATTCAGCGAGCCTCCGAGACTCTCGATGAGCCACACCTCTTCGAAGTGCGCAATGTGGCCCAAATCCCACAGGATAGGACTCATGAGTGGGTCATGCTGGACGCGTAGATCGGCCCCCGACACGGAACTCAGAAGACTTACGGTACGAGCACGCGCCTCCTCGAGGAGGTGCCGGATCTCAACGGCATCGAGGCGCCGTCCTACCTGAAGATTCATCTCGAGATCCATCCCTGGATGATCGCCTTCCGCCCTTCTCCGGCCCTGTGGCAGGGAGTTTTCCGGTCGCAACCTAACGGTGGGTGGATTCCAGGCGAACCCCCTATTCGTTACCGATACCGGTGCGCACGCGACCATCCCACGCTATCGTGGAGGATGCGCGATCAGGCTCTGCCCACCGACGGACCGGCCCTCTCGGCGAAAAACGTCGTGAAGCGGTTCGGGTCCGTTCACGTCCTCGATCGTGTCACCCTATCCCTCGAACGGGGTGATATCGTCGCGCTCGTGGGTGAAAGCGGCGCGGGCAAGACCACCCTGCTCCGCCTGTTCAACCGGATGATCTCCGCGGACAAAGGGGAGGTGTGCGTCGGGGGGCGCGACGTCCACACGTTGAACCCGGTGCAGCTGCGCCGCTCCATTGGGTACGTACAGCAGGAGGGGGGACTCATCCCGCATTGGACCGTGCTCCGGAACGCAGCGTTGGTCCCGTGGCTGCGGGGTATGGCGTCGCCGGACGAGCTCGCCTCCAAGGCGCTCGAGCTCGTCGGGTTGCCCCCCGATGAGTTCGGCAAGCGTAGGCCGCGCGAGCTCTCCGGTGGTCAGCGGCAGCGGGTGGCCCTGGCACGCGCGTTGGCCGCGGAGCCGGAGATCATTCTGCTAGACGAGCCCTTCCGAGCCCTCGACGCCATCACACGCGCCGCCCTTGTCGAGGGCGTGCAGGGGCTTCTTCGAGAGATCGGCGTGACCGCATTGCTCGTCACTCATGACATCAGGACCGCGCTGGAAATCGCCGACCGAGTGGCGGTTCTCCGAGGAGGGAGGTTCGAGCAAATCGCTCCAGCAGCCGAGCTTCGATCATCTCCAGCATCACCGTACGTGCAACAATTACTCCACCGGGCGGGCGAGGCATCGGCCACAGGCGAGACATCGGCCACAGGCGAGGCAGCGGCCACAGGCGAGGCAGCGGCCAGGTGACTCGGCTCCGAAGGCTCGATCGGGTTCGCGCCTCCGGCCTCGCCGTCCTCTGGTTCGGCCTGGCCCTTGCCCTGTGCCCCGCGGCGACGTGGGCTCAGCGCACCCCCATCATCGTCGCCTCGAAGCCGTTCGGAGAATCCTTTCTCCTGGCCGAGATGTTCGCCCAACTCCTGGAGAGCCGCGGTCTCGCGGTGCAACGCCGCTTCGGACTCGGAGCCACGGAGATCGCGTTCCAGGCCCTCCGCACCGGCGCGATCGACGTTTATCCCGAGTACACCGGCACGGGTTTGGTGGCTGTGCTCGACCGAACGCTCGAAGGGTCGCCGGGTGATGTTTTCCGCACCGTGTCTAGAGAGTTTCGCGAACGCTGGGGAACGCATTGGCTTCCGCCGCTCGGGTTTGAGAACACCTACGCCATCGCCGTGCGGCGTGAGTCCGCGGAGGCCGACGGATTACGCACGCTTACCGATCTCGCACGTGTGGCCGACCGATACGTTGGCGGGTTTTCCCCCGACTTCATCGGCCGGCCCGACGGGTTGCCGGGATTACAGGCCGCATACGGCCTGCGAGTTCAGGCGCAACGATCCTTGCTCCAGGCCGTCAAGTACGAAGCGCTGGACCGCCGGGAGGTCGACGTGGTCGATGGGTACTCCACCGACGGTCGCATCGATAGGTACGATTTCGTGGTGTTGGAGGACGACCTCGGGTTCTTCCCGCCGTATCAGGCCTCACCGCTCGTGGGACGCCGGCTTTGGGAAACCCGCCCGGAAGCCGTGCGAGCGCTATCTGAGCTGGCCGGCATGCTGGACGAGGAGGGGATGCGAGCGCTCAACCGCAGAGTTGAAGTCGAGGGAGAGGAACTCGCAACCGTCGCACGAGAGGCGTTGACGGACATGGGACTGGTCGCGGGTCCCGCCATTCGCATCGTGAGGGGCGCCGAGGGACGCGCGGGGTCACTCGGAGTCTACCTTTTCGCTCGCCGAGCCGAGATCCTCGACCTCACGACACGGCACATACTTCTCGTAATGGTGTCGCTGGTAGGCGCGACCCTGGTGGCGATCCCGCTCGGGCTCCTGCTGGAGCGAATCCGACGAGGAGCGGAGGGGGTCATCCGGGCGATCGGGCTCTTCCAGACCATTCCCAGCATCGCACTTCTCGCGTTCATGATCCCGCTTCTCGGGATCGGCGTGGTGCCAGCCTTGGTGGCGCTTTTTCTCTACTCGCTGTTCCCGATCCTCCGGAATACCTATACGGGCATTACCGATGCCGATCCCGCCGCCGTGGACTCGGCCCGCTCTCTGGGGATGACGGAGACACAGATCCTGAAATACATACGCTTTCCGCTCGCGATCCCCGTGATCATGGCGGGCGTGCGCACGGCGGCCGTCATTACCGTAGGAACGGCGACGTTGGCGGCGTTCATCGGCGCCGGAGGCTTGGGTGACCCGATCGTGGCGGGCCTCGCCCTCAGTGACTCCCGGATGATTCTGTCGGGGGCGATCCCCGCCGCAGCGCTCGCTTTCGCGGTGGATGGCGCCCTTGGCGTACTTCAAAGGATCGTGACGCCCACCGGTCTCGAAATCGCCGGATAAATCCGTGTCACGTTCGACCGAGCCGGGGGGAGCCCCCACGCCTGCAGCGCCGGTTCGGGCGTGGGTACGGAGGTCTCGCCAAGCCCTTGGGGCGTTCTTGATCCTCCTCGCGTTCGTCCCGTTCTACCGGCTGATGGACACGTCCATAGACGCACCCCATCGGGGGGTCAGCGTCGACGTGGGGCAGGTGATCCCCCAACTCGCGTGGTGGGGCACGGTCGTGACCTTACTTCTGGCCTGGCTTTTCGCGCGGATCCTGCCCGGCAGGGCCATCCGCAAGATGGGAAAAGCCTTCGGGACGTGGCTTTCGAAGCCGTCAGCAACGATCTACGCGGTCACACTCTCGGGCATCTCCTTCGGGCTCTCCGTACTCACTGGACGCTTTTTGTATCAGGGGTTCTTCACCAACGTCGACGAGATCGCGTCCGCGATCCACGCACGCTACCTCGCGAATGGACTCCTTGCCGGGCCGATCGCCGAGGCCCCTGAAGCCTGGCTGATCCCTAACACCTTCATGGTCTCCGAGGGTTGGGTGTCCCACTTCCCTCCAGCTCACCTTCTGGCCATGGCAGCACTGATCCGGATGGGTATTCCCATGTTGCTCGGGCCGATATTCGCAGGTGTGCTCGCCGGCCTGCTCGCCCTATCCCTTCCAAGGCTACTGCCGGGGCATCCGGGGCCGGCCCGCGTCGCCGCTCTGCTCGTTGCCGTAACACCCTTCACTTTCTTCATGGGCGGCGGCTCGATGAGCCACATCTCGGCCGGTGCGTTCGGGGCGGCCGTGCTGTATTCGGCGTTACGAGCTAGGGATGGTAGTGCGTGGTGGGGAGTGGCTGCCGGGGCCGCCGTCGGGCTCATGGTTTCGGATCGTCCCCTGATCGGCTTGGTGGTAGGAACCGTTTTCACCCTGGGTCTGTGGGGCCCGCCCGCGTTCACAGAGCGTGCCCAAGCGTGGTTCTTGCGCCGCGCCGCGGCCACCCTGGTGGGAGGGGCGCCCTTCGCTGTGCTCTTCGGCTGGTTCAATCAGCGCCTCTACGGAAGTCCCTTCACCCTGGGCTATCTGGCCGCCTTCGGAGATCGCCATCGCTTGGGTCTCCACATGGATCCGTGGGGATTTCCCTACGGCGTTCGAGAGGCCGTGGCCTTCACCTCATCGGACGTGCTCAGTTTCGGAACCCAGTTGCTGGAGACGCCCTTCCCGATAACCGCGCTCATCGGGCTATACCTTCTGTTGGCTTCTCGACTTCCCAAGGGGGTCGGGGTTCTCGTAGCGTGGGCATTCCTCCCGGTCGTGGCGAACGCATACTACTGGTTCCACGATGTACGGATGCTCTTCGAGGTGGCCCCCGCATGGATCGCCCTGGGTGTGATCGCAGCCCTCGGATTGGTCCGCGAGTGGGGCGGCAACGTCAATGAGCCTGCCGCCGCCGAAGCCGCCCCCGGGGGGGGTCGCCCCGACCAGGAACACTCCCGTGATCGGAGAAATTGGGCTGCGGATATGGCCACTTGGACCATCGTGATCGGCCTTGTGGGTGCCGTGGTGTGGGGCGCTCCCACCCGATGGGCCAGTTACCGATGGAGTGAGGAAACCTTACAGCGCATCACGGTACCACCCCTCCCTACCGAGGAACCCGCGATCGTCTTCGTACACACTTCTTGGAATGAACGCCTCAGCTCTCGCCTTCAGGGCGCCGGTGGGATGAGACAGGACACCGTCATCACCGCCCTGCGCCGAAATACCAATTGTGGGCTTCATTCATACGCGTTGGCTCGGGAACGTCGTTTTGCCGGAACCGATCCTCGACAGACGGATATCCTGGGTCCCGGTGGCGTGTCCCTTCCCGCAGTGGACCTCGAGCAGATACCCGTTACACCTTCTGACATTGAGCGCCCCCCCTCACCGCCGGGTGCCACGCTGCGTACCCGAGCTGGAGAGCCCTTTGGGATCGCATGTCTCCGGGAGGTCGGCGCGGATCGGTACGGGGCGGTCGCGCTCGCCCCTCTGCTCTGGCAAGGAGACCTCCCCGGAATCGAAGAGGGCCGCCCGATGTTCGTCAGGGATTTCGGGCCTGAGCAGAATAGGCGCCTACTCGACGCCTATCCGGAACGGCAAGCGTTCGTTTTCGTGCCCAAGGATCCGAGCCTTCCGCCGGAGATCGTCCCGTACGATGAGGCGATGGCCCAGCTGTGGGGGGTCGTGGGTGTGGCCGGCAGGCCCTGAGGGGGGCCCCTCCTAGCACCGCGCTTCCGCTTGCTAGAAAAGCGGGCCCCCGTCCAGAAGGTCTCCGGCCACCGCACTCTCGACGGGCCGAGAAAACAGGTAACCCTGGGCTTCTTCGCACCCGAGCTCGATCAGCTGTTTCAGCTGATCCTCCGTTTCGACGCCCTCCGCGATGATCGACAAGTCGAGGTTTTTCGCCAACCGGACGATCGTCTTCACGATCTCCAGGTCGGAGTCGCCCTCACTCATTCGGTCCACGAAGGACCGATCGATCTTCAAGGTGTGGATCGGCAGCCGGCACAGGTAGCTGAGCGAAGAATAACCCGTGCCGAAGTCGTCTATATGGAGGCGCAACGAACGGTCCCAGAGCTGCTGTAGGACCGCCGAGGAGCCGGCCAGGTTCGACATCAAGGAAGACTCGGTGATCTCGATGTGTAACGAAGCGGGGGGAATCCCGTAGCGGGAGATCCGGGTGGCGATCTGATCGACGAGATCGGCCTGCTCGAACTGCCTCGCCGAAAGGTTGATCGCCATGGTCAGCGGCACGTCTCGGGGAAACCGGTCCTGCCACTCCTTGAGTTGGCGGCAACCCTCCTCCAGGCCCCACCACCCGATGGGAACGATCAGGCCCGTTTCTTCGGCCACCGGCACGAATTCATCTGGAGAGACCGTGCCACGATCGGGATCTTTCCCAGCGCAAGAGGGCCTCGAAACCCAGGATGTGACCGGTCTCGAGCGAAACGATGGGCTGATAATGAAGAACCATTTCATCTCGTTCCACCGCCACCTTGAGGCGAGACTCCAAATGAACCCGCGCGAGGGCTCCAGCATGTAACACGGGATCGAAAATGCGATGGGAGCTCGGGCCGTCTTCGGCGCGAGCCGTGCGCGAGGCGGTCTTGGCGTCCCGGACCATGTCACTCGGCCTCTCGAAGCCCGTCTGACTCAGGGCTATTCCGATGCTGGCGCTGGAAAACACCTCCTGGTCCTCGATATGGAACGGGGTCGAAAGGGCCTGATGGATGCGGTTGGCCAACCGCACCGGCTCACTCGTGTTGTTCACACCATCGAGCAACAAAATGAACTCGTCCCCCTCCATACGAGCGACCGTGTCCACCGGACGCACGCAGGGCTCCAGACGCTCGCCTACCCCCCGAAGGAGGGAATCGCCCCAGCCGCGCCCGTGCTTCTCGTTGATTTCCCGAAAGCCGTCGAGATCCACATACAGGACCGAGAACGCCCCACTCTCCCTCGCGTGGCGCCTGGCCGCCCGATCGAGCCTCTCGAAAAAAAGCTGCCGGTTGGGAAGATCGGTGATCGGATCGCGAAGGGCGTCCCGCATCAAATCGAGCTCCCTCTGCTTTTGGCGCTGAAGCGCCCGCACCTGCCGCTCGGCGATCGTCAGCCGAACATGGAGAAGATCCCCCGTCAGCGGCTTGGTGAGATAGTCATCGGCCCCCGCCGAGAGTGCCTCCTCGAGGCCCTCTCGCCCGTCCACGCCGGTCGCGAACAAAATCACCGTCTGGGCGGACTCCGGCACGAGTCGTATTTCACGACACAGTTCCATCCCGTTCATGTCCGGAAGCATGATGTCGAGGATCACGAGCGGGCACGGGTTGCGCTGGTACGCCAGGAGACCTTCCGCCGACGTCCCGTAAGCCGCCACCTCGTGCCCCCGGCCCTCAAGGATGCGCGTCAGCAGCACCCGCTGGTCTTCGTCATCCTCTACGACAAGGGTCTGAAGCGGATCTTGGGTCATCAATCGGGCGAGGCGGCTGGTTAGGGGGCGCAGGGGCAGGTTGACCTTTCACCACTCTACCCCCAAGCCCATACGCAGGTCAACGAAAAGACCACAACGGGAAAAAAATCCCGTTGGCGGCGGCCAGCACCGCAAATAGCTTTTGAAAGACGGGGATCTCACAATCCGTCCACCCTCGATCCATCCCCTCGTCAGAGGAGCACGCTCGTGACGCCAAGCAGAGTCCCCACGGCCGCACAGGTAGCGCGGAGTGGAGTCGACACCCATTGAGGGTGTCTTGGAAGGCCGTCGTCGGTGTCGCACTCAGCGCCTTTTTCATCTGGTGGGTGCTACGAGGTGAGGACCCCGTTGAAATCGTCGCCCAGATCTCCAGCGCGAATCCCTGGTACTTCGTAGCCGCTATTCTCGTCGGCACAGGGGGATTTTTCGGCCGCACGTTGCGCTGGAAGGTCCTTCTGCACCCGCTTAAGGCCGACACGCGGTTTCGCTCCAGATTCGCCAGCGTCAGTATCGGCTTCGCCATGAACAACATCTTCCCGGCACGTCTCGGGGAGCTCGCACGGGCATTCGCTCTGAGCCGAGCCGAGCCCGTGCCGGTGTCGGGTGCTGTCGGAACCCTGGTGGTCGAGCGTTTCCTCGACTCCATCGTACTCGTGTCTTTTTTTCTGGTGCCGATGGCCCTTCCCTCGTTCCCAGGGGCGGATGAGCTCCTGAGCGGGGCGGTGGCTGGCCCCGTACTGAGAACGACTTTCGGGATGCTCGCGATCTTCCTCATGGGGCTGGTGGCGATCCTGATCTTTCCTGAACCCTTGGTGCATGCGGTCGAAAGGCTCTGCCGTCGGCTCCCGAGAAAGTCAGGACCCCGGGTGGTCTCCGCATTGGAGACCTTCCTCCAGGCGCTGAAAGTGCTCCGCCACCCGGTCCTACTTACGAAGGCCGTTCTATGGAGTTACGCCCTTTGGCTTTGGAGCGGACTCTCGTTTTGGCTTGCCTTCAGGGCGTTCGGTATCGATTTGGGGTTCGACGCTGCGGTATTCACGATGGCTGTGGTAGGGTTCGCGGTCGCGATCCCGGCGGCGCCTGGCTTTTTCGGAACCTTCCAGTTGGGCACTGATCTCGCCCTGAGTGGCGTTTATGACGTACCGGAGCCGACTGCGCTCGCCTTCTCGTTCGGATTTCATCTCGGGGGGTTCTTCCCCATCACGATCATTGGACTCTACTACGCGTGGCGTTTGGGCTTTTCGTTGAGGGAGCTCCGCGAAGGTGAGGTTATGCTCGTCGAGCCCGTCGAGGTGAGTGGCGAAGCCCGCCAGGCCGGCGTCCCCGACGACCGGGATCAGGCAGGGCACGAGGCGGGAGCTAAAGGTTGAGATCGTGGCCGAGCTCCGCAAGCTGGTGCTCCGTCCGTGGTGTGTGAATTATTGACCATGGACCTCACCTCCGAAGTCGCACCCGAGGCGCCCATGACACGGCTGACAGCCGTCACGCACGTCCTCGAACGAAGCGGCTGGGCTCGGTTTTCTCTCGTTTTCCTGCTCATCCTCGTCCTGAAGTGGGACACGCTGCTCCAGCCTCCGGTGTGGGACACCGCCATGGGGCTGTTCCCGCCCGCCCTCACCTTGGCCGAAAACGGGTTCGATCTGCTCGAACTGTTGGGGATGCCGGGCTACCAAGAGGGGGGACCCAACGCCCACAGCACGTCCCTGGTCACCCTGGCCACAGCGGTGGTCCTCTGGATCTCGGGAGGGGGCACCAGGAGCTTCCTGATTCTCCATCTCCTTCACTTCGCCGGTGCGGCTCTGGCCCTCCTGACGCTGTTCCGCCTCGCCCGTCCGATGTTCGGCAGCGGCACGAGCGTCCTTCTGTGCATGAGCGTGCTGCTCAATCCGATCTTCTCGACCCAGGTCGGCTACCTCTACCTGGAGATGCCGCTCTTTCTCTGCACGGTCCTGGCGCTTCTCGCCTGGACGGAGGGGAGGTTTCTGGCCGGCGGTGCTCTGGGCCACGCTGGCCTATGCGACGAAGGAGACCGGGATCATCGTTCCGGCCACCCTCACATTGGCGGCGCTACTTGAGCGACGCGGCCTGTCTGACAAAACGAGACGAGCGGCGCAGATCGCCGTATTTCCGATTCTGTGGACGGCGGTCGTCGCCCTCTTGCGCCGAATCGCGGTCAGTGGATCCGAGGACTACGCATTCCTGCCGTCCTTCGATGGCGTCTTCGGCGGACTCGGAGAGTTCCTGGCGCACTTCCTTCTCAACGTTCCCGATCTGCTGGGCTTCATCGCCGTATTTCTTGTGACGACCATCGTTTGCTTCATTCCGATCTTCGGAACACTCCTCAGCGAACCCCTGGATCCGTACGCCCGGACGCCGGAGCATCAGGAGCTCCTCGTTCTCGGCTACAGCGGGGTGCTCATCGTCTTTTTCATGCTGCTCTTCCTGGTGGCCCTTCCGGTGGCAACGGCGTTCACCCTGGTGCTCCCCCGCTACTACGTAATCATCTTGCCGTTTCTACTGATTTGGGTGGGCTACGCCGTGAAACGACTCCTCGGCCGTCGCCTCACATCGCCCGCGGCGGTCTGCTTCATCCTCCTTTCGGCCTTCTTCGCTCTGAACACGAGCGGCGCTCTCTATCCCCTGGACATCGACACGAAAGGCCCAGGGAACGACCCTCCGCTCACGGAGCGCTCCAATGCTTACCGTCGCCTCCTGGCCCTCGAGGTGGACGCCATCCGGGCACTCGAGGAACTCCCGCCCGGGGTGCCGGTCTACTACGGGCACTACGAGCACTACCTGCTCCAGTATCCAGGGCTCGGATACGCCAGCGGCCCCCTCTCCAACGGGCACAACTTCTCGGTGGAGTCCCTCGCGGACCTCATCGGGGGGGAGCCCTTGCCACCATGTGTGTATGCCCTCTTCAACTACCCGTGGCTCGGTGGGGAGAAAATCCTCGGCCTGATCCGCTTCGCTTTGGCGACGCCAGGGCTGTCGGCCGAGGTGGTTCGGGAGTTTCGGGACGGACGGTACGTGATAATACTGCTCCGAATCCGAAGCGGGGATACAGATTGTAAGGTATGAGTACGAACGACCTCTTCGAAGGGCGGATCCCCTTCAACCGGCCCTACCTCGTGGGGTCCGAGTTCGAGCGAATGCGAGAGGCCGTGGAGGGCCTTGTGATTTCGGAGGGCGGACCCTTCACGGACAAGTGTGAGCAGCTTCTGATGGAGCTGACCGGAGCCGGGGCGGCTCTGCTTACGTCCTCGTGCACCCACGCACTGGAGATGGCCGCCCTACTGCTGGACCTGAAAGAAGGCGACGAGGTCGTGATGCCCTCCTTCACCTTCGTCAGCACGGCAAATGCGTTCGCACTGAGAGGAGCCACACCGATCTTCGCCGACATCCGCCCGGACACCCTCAACCTCGATGAGTACCTCCTGGAGTCCAAGATCACCCCCACGGACGCGGGCGATCGTGGTCGTCCACTACGCGGGCGTGGGTTGCGAGATGGACGCGATCCAGACCGTCGCCGACGAGGCCGGACTCTCCATCATCGAAGACAACGCCCACGGTCTTCTGGGGAGCTACAAAGGAAAGCCGCTGGGGACGCTGGGGGTCATGGCCACGCAGAGCTTCCACGAGACGAAGAACCTGACGTGCGGGAAAGGCGGGGCGCTCCTCCTGAACGATGCCGATCTGCTGGACCGTGCGAGAGTCATCCGAAACAAGGGCACGAATCGCGCGCAGTTCCTGGAGGGTCTCGTGGACAAGTATACCTGGGTCGGGCTGGGCTCGAGCTATCAGCCCTCCGACCTCCTGTCCGCCTTTCTCCTCTGCCAGCTCGAGGCGAGAACCCTCATTCAAGAGAAGCGGAAGGAGATCTGGCAACGGTACCATGAAGGACTTGAGGACTGGGCAGAGGCCGAGGGCGTACAGAGGCCGGTCGTGCCCGAGCATGTCGAGCAGGCCTTCCACATGTACTACCTGCTGCTGCCGACTGGCGAGCATCGGAACCGGTTCATCTCGTTTCTCGAGGACCGCGGCATCAACGCGGTCTTTCACTATGTACCGCTGAACCTTTCGCCCATGGGTGAGCGTCTCGGCGCCTGGCCAGGCGACTGCCCCGTGGCTGAGGACATCAGTAGTCGTCTGGTGCGGCTTCCCTTCTTTACGGGGCTGGACGAGGCGAACCAGGAGATCGTCATCCGCACGGTAAGGGAGTACTGCTGTGGGTAAGGCATCGAACGCCGGAGCCCCGGTAGCGGACGCGGCCTTGCGCCCGGCGCCCAAACGCATTGCCGTCGTTCAGTCGAACTACATTCCATGGAAGGGATACTTCGACCTCATCGCCAGCGTCGACGAGTTCGTGCTCCTCGACGACGCACAGTTCACCCGCCGGGATTGGCGGAACAGGAACCGCATCAAGACCGCGGACGGGCTCAAGTGGCTCACGATTCCGGTCGAGATGAAGGGCAAGTACGATCAGGCCATCAAGGATACCCGGATCAGCGACCCTTCTTGGCGTGAGAAGCACTGGACGAGGCTCTATCATGCCTACTCGAGGGCACCGTGTTTTTCCCAGTACGCAGCGCGGATCGAGGAGGTCTATCAGGATGCGTCGGACGAGCGTCTCAGCCAGATCAACCACCGATTCCTCACTGCCATTTGTGATATCCTTGGAATCGACACCAAGATCACATGGTCCATGGACTACGGAGCGACGGGGCGGAAGTCGGAGCGCTTGTTGGACATCTGCGGGCAGGCCGGTGCGACGGAGTACCTTTCTGGACCCTCGGCACGGACATATCTCGACGAATCGCTCTTCGGGGAGGCCGGGGTCGACGTCATCTGGATGGATTACGAAGGGCATTCCGAGTACGATCAACTCTATCCGCCCTTCGAGCACCACGTCACGGTCTTGGATCTCATTTTCCACACCGGCGCGGGAGCGCCCGGTCACTTGCTGAAGGGATCGAGTCGATGAAGCTCTCCATCGTCACCACGCTCTACCGCAGCGCACCGTACTTGCCAGACTTCTACGATCGTTGCTGCGCGGCGGCCGAGGAAATCACAGATGACTTCGAGATCGTCCTGGTCAACGACGGCTCTCCCGACGACTCGCTCGACATCGCGCTGGAGCTCTACGAGAGGGACCGGCGCGTCCGGATCGTCGACCTCGCTCGCAACTTCGGTCAGCACAAGGCGATCCTGACCGGCCTCGCTCACGCCCGCGGCGATCTGATCTTTTCCCTGGACAGCGATCTCGAGGAAGATCCCAACTGGCTCGGCCGGTTCCACGAGCGGATGCGGGAGACGGGAGCCGACGTCGTCTACGGCGTTCAGGAAAAACGGAAGGGAAGGCTGTTCGAGCGCATGAGCGGTACGATCTTCTACGCCATCTTCCGCATGCTCTCCAGCTACCCGGTACCAGAGAATCAGGCGTCCGCGCGATTGATGACGCGCCGCTACGTGGAAAGCCTGATCGAGCATAAGGACAAGGAGGTGTTCCTGGCCGGGCTGTGGGCCATCACGGGATACGAGCAGGTCTCCGTGCCCGTGGAGAAGGCCGACAAGGGTATCTCCACATACAGCCTTCGGATGAAGCTCTCATTGGCCCTGACTTCGATTACCGCGTTCAGCAACGTGCCCCTGGAGCTGGTCTTCTACGTCGGCATGCTCGTAACCGCGGTCTCCGTGTCGGCCGCACTGGTAGCCCTTCTTGCCAAGGTGTTCTTCATCGACTTCGAGCTCGGCTGGCCCTCGTTGATCATCTCCATCTGGTTCCTCAGTGGGCTCACTTTCTCGTTTCTCGGCATCATCGGCATGTACCTCTCGAAGATTTTCATGGAGACCAAGGATCGGCCCTACACGATCATCCGGCAGTCCTACGATCGCCTGGGGGAGGCTCGCATCGGGGAGGATCGCACCGGGGGGGATCTCACGGAGGAGGATCGCCTGGGGAAGAGTCGCCTGGGCGGGGATCGGCCGGATGAGCATCGCATGCACCAGGATCGCGAGCGGCGGGAAGCCTAGGCGATGGTAGACGCCTCGATTCGCGAGCGAGTCGCCGATTACTACAGTGAGAAGGTCCGCCAACACGGTGAGACGGCCCGCGGCGTCGACTGGAACTCGACCGAGTCGCAGAAGACGCGCTTCGATCAGCTCCTGGGAATAGTGCCGTCCGGAGCCGCGCAGTACTCCATTCTGGATTACGGATGCGGGTACGGCGCGCTCGTCGACGTGCTCACTGAGCGAGGTCAGCCGTTTCGGTACGTGGGATACGACGTATCGGAGGAGATGATCCTACGGGCGGGGCGGCTCCATTCGGGGGAGCAGTGCTGCTTCACGACGAACGAACAAGAGTTGAGGCCCTCGGACTACCTCGTCGCCAGCGGTGTGCTCAACGTCAAACTCCAGACCTCGGAGGACGAGTGGAAGAGCCACGTTCTCGATACCCTCAACGAGATCCACAGGCTCTCGCGGAAAGGCTTCGCCTTCAACTCGCTCACGAGCTACTCCGATCCGGAGCATATGCGTGATGATCTCTTTTACGCGGATCCAAGCTGGCTCTTCAATCACTGCAAGCGAGAGTATTCGGGGCAGGTCGCCCTGTTACACGACTACGGACTATACGAGTTCACCATCTTGGTGAGAAAGAATCTAGAATGAGCAAGAGCGTCGTCATCTTCGGCATCGGCGACTTCGCGCAGGTGGCGGACGTCTACCTGACCGAGGACAGTCCCCACGAGGTCGTCGCCTTCACGGTCAACCAGAAGTACGTCGACGCCACCGAACTGAGCGGGCGCCCCGTCGTGGCCTTCGAGAGTCTGGAAGAGCTCTATCCCCCGGACGAGTTCGCCATGTTGGTGGCCATCGGGTTCAGCGGGGTCAACCGTGCCCGCGCCGACATCTGCAGGCAGTGCAAGAAGCGGGGCTACGAGCTGATCTCGTATGTCTGCTCCAAGGCTACCACCTGGAGCGACCTCGACGTGGGGGAGAACACTTTCGTCTTCGAAGACAACGTGATCCAGCCGTTCGTGAAGATCGGAAACAACGTGGTGGTGTGGAGCGGTAACCACATCGGCCATCACACCGTCATCGGAGACCACTGCTTCATCACGTCGCACGTGGTGATCTCGGGCGGTGTGGAGATCGGCGACTCCTGCTTCCTGGGAGTGAACGCCACCATAAGGGATCACATCACCATCGCTCCTTCCACCGTCATCGGGGCGGGCGCCATCATCATGAAGGACACCGAAGAGGAAGACGTGTACATCGCTCCCAAGACCGAAAAATCCCGTCGTAGGAGCTCCGGGCTGAACATGTGACGCTCGGCTCAATATCCAACAACTCCATGCACTCAACTCATGAGAGCCTTGCTCGCTGCGATCTTTGCGGCAGTCAAGATTCGAACCCTATCGTCCGATCCGATCCGGAACCTGTCAACGACAATGGGACACTCTACGGGATTAATTAGAGAGCAATATCCTGTGTGGTGAGGGAAGGGATGGGAGGATTGATGTAGACGGCCTCCGGGAGCGGTTTGGGCTTCGGCACACCTGTGACGAAGCGTTCGGGATGAGCGGCCCATGCTTCGCGGAGCACGGATTTCCTGCCGGCAATGACCTGATCGGCGTTCCCGAAGTGGACCTGCTCGGGGGTTAGCATCGAGATACCGCCATGGCGGTGCTCGGCATTGTACCAGCGGAAGAACGATCGACACAACGTCTTGGCCTGGCCCTGATCCCCGAACCGCCCGGGAAACGAGGGATGGTACTTCAAGGTTTTGAACTGAGCCTCGGAAAACGGGTTGTCATCCGACACCTGAGGCCGGCTCAACGAGCGAGTCACGCCGAGGTCAGCGAGAAGTTGAGCGGTGCATTGGCTCGTCATTGGAGCTCCCCGATCCGAGTGCAGGGTCAGGACCCGGGGCTGGACGCCATGCTTCAGGCAGCTCTGCTGGATCAACCGGCCGGCCAGGGCCGAGTTCTCCCGGTCCGCCACCATCCAGCCCACGACGTAGCGGCTGTAGATATCCATGATGACGTAGAGGTAGTAATAGCTCCACTTCTTCGGCCCGAGTAGCCGCGTGATATCCCAGGACCACACCTGGTTCGGCGCCGTGGCCATCAACTCGGGCTTCTTGTACTCGGGATGGGTGCGCTGCGCCCGGCGTTCCTGAACCGGCACCTCGGAGGCCAGAACACGATACATCGTGCGTTCGCTGCACAGGTAGACCTCTTCGTCGAGCAGCGTGGCCACCACCTCGGCGGGTGAGCGGTCCACGAACCGCTCCGAACACAGCGTGTCGAAGACCTCGCCTCGTTCCGTCTCGCTCAATGCCCGGGCGGGCGTCGGGCGGGGCTGCCGTTGCCCGGTCGATGGGCCTCGACGACGGTAGAACGTCGATCGGGAGACCTCGAGAGCCGCGCACGCCGGTTTTACACCGACGTGCTTAGCCAGCTCATCGGCCGCCTTCAAGAGTTCGTCCCGTCGTCGAGGCTTATCCCCAGCAGCCCCGCAACTTTTCCCTGCACGTCGATGATCAGGTGTGCCTTCCTGAGCTCATTCTCGAGCCGTGCGTTTTGCCGCTCCAGCTTGCGTACCTTCTCATCCAGCGGATTCCGCTCCGGCTTGCGGCCGCGTTTCTTCGACAGGGCCTTCAGCGACCCGCTATGCGCCGCCTTGCGCCACGTCGTCAGGTGCGACGAGTACAGGCCCTCGCGCCGCAGGAGCTGACCCACCTCGCCGGGCTCGGTGCACCGGTCCGCTTCTTCGACGATCCGCAGCTTGTACGATGGACTGAACCGCCGGCGTAGCGGCCTATCTACTACCTCCGGGTCCGCAGGAGCTGCCGCGCTTCGCTTGGCCTCCCCGATTCCAGGGGCACTACCATTCTCTTCCATTCTCTCTCGCAGTCCCAACATGTTCGTTTTCTCTGCCTTCGCCCTACTCTAATTCTTTGCGTGCTCCGTGTCTCACGTACGTTGGCAGAGAGGGATCTGGAGAGATCGATGCTTTCGGATCGCAGGGTAATCGAGCAACCTCTCGCTAAGATCGAGTGCACGGTTTGTGGACTCGTCCGAAGCGCCGAACGTCCCAGTGTAGATTTTGATTCGTATTACGAGAAATCGTACTCGAGCGGGATTCATGATCACCTCTTCTATGTTTCCAACGGGACGCTGACGAGAAGTGAAGTCTTCGCGGAATGGATACTCGAGGCGTTCACCGCCGAACGTTTCACTTCCGCGCGAAGATGCCTAGAAATAGGCGCGGGCGGTGGATACCTTCTGGAAACCCTGCAAGAGCGCCTGCCCAATACTGAATTTGAAGGCATCGAAATTGGAACGCGGGCGAGCGAAAGTGCGAAAAGCCGAGGACTCCGGGTCCACAATGCCGCGCTCGAGGACTGGGACGACCAACCGTACGACGTGGTCTATTCCATCGCCGTGATCGAGCACCTGCTGTCCCCACTTCAATGCTTTCGAAAATGCCGTGACCTGCTTCGGCCAGAGGGTTGGCTGATACTTTCTCAACCCACCCAAGACGTTCCGAGCTACGATATTCTGTTCGCAGACCATTTATACCATTTTGGCAGCGCTCATTTGCGTGCCTTCGCACAACGCACGGGGTTTCGCGAAATCGTGGGGATCGTAGGTCATCCCCTAATGCCGAACTTCAGCCTTCACGTTTTTCAGACCGCACCCATCCCAAACGACTTTCAATGGCAGGGCCCGCCAAGCACGACCGCGTGCAGAGCCACCGTGCAACGGTTGCGCGAAGATTTTTCTCGCTTGGACGACACGCTCCGCGACCTTTCGTCCGGTTCAGCGCGGGTAGCTACGTTCGGACTGCAAGAAGCGTTCTGGGTCGCGAGGACGTACTCATCGTTATTTGACTTCCCCCTCGTGTGCGGCTTGGAGGATCAACCCCGGATGGCGGAGTACGCGGATATCGGCTTCCCGGTGTGCACCCCGGACGCCGCGCATGAATACGACGTATCCGACGCCCTACTCGCGATGAATAAGGTGTACTATGACCGGGCTGAGGCGCGGCTCAGTGAGTTAGGCATCCGCGCCCACCGGATATTCTCATGAGGAGCGTGCAGATTTGAACCTGCTCGATTCGAAGAAGAATCCCGATTGGCTCTCTCTCGCCCTGGAGGCGGTTCGATTTCAGGGTTTTTCAATTGTCGCGAACGTTGTCGACGACGCGATAGTCCAAGAAACATGCGATCGAATGTACGCGGTTCAAGAGGCCATCGTGGCCGACATTGGCCAAGATCGACTCGAAGCCGCGGGTGAGTTGGGTATCCTTCGAGGGATGATGCGGTACGACAAATGGTTCTTGAGATTCTTGGAAATACCCGACGTACTTGCGATCGTCGACGGCACGGTTTCGAACACTGCGATCATGCACACGCAGAATGGATTCATATTGCCATCGTTTCAGCCCGGCGAAGCCCCTCAGGTCTTTCAGAACAAATTCCACATGGATTTCCGCAGAGTTCTCAATGGGTACATGGCCTCGATAAACGTCTTTATTCCGTTTGTGGATTTTTACGAAGAGAACGGTGGGACGCTCGTCGTACCCGGGACACATCAACACGAAACGGTACCGTCAGACGATTATTTGAATACGAACGCGATCCCCGCCGAATGCCCTGCCGGATCGATGATCGTGTTCGATTCGACACTATACCATGCCTCCGGCCAAAATAGATCCGGCGCAGATCGATTGAGCATCAATCATCAGTTCACCCGCTCGTTCTTTAAGCAACAAGTCGATTATGTACGACTATTGGGTGACGATGCCGTCGACGCGTTCCCGCCGCGAACACAGCAACTACTCGGCTGGTACAGTCGAGTCGTCACCAGCCTCGATGAGTATTACCGGCCTTCGCACGAGCGGCTATACCGGGCGGGACAAGGGTAAGACTGAAGTTTTCGCCCTCTGGGGACCTCGTATGAAGTGGAGAAAGCTCGGCCGCATCTTTTCGCCGGACCATGAGCACGATTGGATGGTGTCTCATGCCTCGAATCCTTTCGCGCTTCCCATCGGGGACAGTTTGTTCAGGGTGTATTTCAGTTGTCGCGACGAGGCGAATCGGTCAAGTATCGGATACGTCGTAATCGACCTGAACGCGCCGCAAGACATCCTCGAAATCTCGTCCAAGGCGGTCATCGGTCCGGGTGCGGTGGGTCTCTTCGACGACAGCGGCGCGTCGCTCGGATGTATCGCACAAGGCGAGAAAGGGCTGTACCTGTATTATTTGGGCTGGAACCTAAGCGTAACGGTCCCTTGGCGTTGCGAGATCGGCGCAGCGATCAGCGACGACGGCGGGCTCACGTTTACGAAGGTTTCGCGCGCTCCGATTCTGGCGCGAAACGATGCCGATCCCTTTTCGCTTTCTTATCCGTGGGTCATGAACGAGGGCGGCGATTGGAAAATGTGGTACGGCTCGCACCTCGATTGGGGTGCAGATCCTCATGCCTTGGAATTCGAGCATGTGTTGAAGTACGCGACCTCGACGGACGGCATTCGCTGGACACGCGACGACGTCACCTGCCTGAAGCCAGTCCATCCGGGAATTCTTGCGGTCGCAAAGCCGTCCGTGCTCAAGGACGACTCGGGGTATCATCTCTGGTACGGGTATCGGGGAGAACAGTATCGGATCGGATACGCGTTCTCCGAGGACGGCATGCGCTGGACGCAGGATGAGGACGGTGCGGGTATCGAGCCATCGGCGGGCGAATGGGACTCGGAGGCCGTGGCGTACCCCCACGTCGTCGAGCACCAAGGTGCACGTTTCATGTTTTATAACGGGAACGGTTATGGCGCCACTGGTATGGGACTCGCCGTTTCGGAATAGCGTCACCACGAGACTGGCCGGTGTGTAGCTAACCCTGTGGAACAGAGCTCACTCTGAAATGAGGTCGTGAACATCGACGTGAGAAGGGCGCTGCGGCGTTCGTTCGGCTGGTACCTCCGTGGCGTACATCGAGCCGCCCTGCCCCGGCTGGTCGATGTTGACCACGAACAGCGTCGTTTGAACATACTGCGCATCTATGTGGGGCTGGTGGCGCTGATCCGCACCGTACTCATCGTGTATGCGGCTCGTTTCTACTTCGTGGATCCGACGACAGGTGCGTTGCCTACGCCCTTCGTCTTCTGGTCGACGGTAGAGCTCGGTCTGCTCGGCATGTTTACCCTGGGGATCTGCACTCCACTGGCGACCCTGGGACTGGTCGCCACATACTTGACCGTTTTCGAGCCCCTCATGCGGAGCTTCACTCTCGGGACCCTGATTCTCCAGTCCATCTGGATCTGCTTTCTGTTCGCAAACGTGGGGGCGCGCTTCTCAGTCGATGAGTGGGTGAGGCAGCGTACCGGCAGCTTCAGCAGAGTCTTGCGAGGGTCGTATCGGATCGTCGGTTTTCCCAGTGCAGATACGCTTACGGTGCTGTATTCGTTCGTCTTCTTGAACTTCGCGTTATTGAGTCTCGCCGCAGTGCTCTTCCATCTCGACGATCCCTTTTGGCTCGGCGGTCACACAGTGGGCGTGATGTTACAGGATTCCTATTTCAATCCCCACTTCGAAATCTTCCGGACGGCCGCCGATGCGGCCCCCGTGCCCTGGCGCATGTTCAGCGTCACCGGGGTGGTGTTTCAGACGATCTTTCAGCTCTTTATGATCCCGCTGATATTCCTGCAATTGGGACGGCGGTTCGTGATTTGGTGGGGACTGAACTTCATCATCGTTTCCCTCTTGTTTTTGAGGCTCTCGTATCTACCGTTCATCGAGCTGGCGATTTGGACAATGTTGTTTCTCCCGCGCCCCAAGAAGCAAATCGCGGAACCCGCGCCGGCGCCAGTCTCGGTGTTACATATGGGTTACGTGGCATGGTGGCTTCTCATCTGCGTTCTTTTCCTGCTACAAACCTCTGTACCTGGCTTGGGTCGCATCACGGACCATGTCGGCCTCTCTCGGTGGCGGCCGGAGGTCTTCTTGCGTAGCCACGGCCTGCAGTCACCCAACGTGTTTAATCGAACCGACCTGTCGATGTCGGAACACTGGCCGGTTCTGTATCGGTATTCCGATTCGGGCGAGCCCGAGCTCGTACCGTTCAACGGTCCTGACGGCGAGCGTCTCGCCTATCACCGTTATGACGAATTGTATTTTGGTAACAGCGTGAGGTGGCGAAGGGGCATGATCGATCAGGATATCCGCTCCACACATCAGCCCGGCAGATTAGGATACGAGCTCATCGCACGTGTCTTGCTCTTTGATCGCAGGCTTCAGGGTTTCGAGGCACCGGTGCGTTATAGGGTCGATATCATGGAGAGCCAGTCGACCGAGGTGGCACTTCCCCACAGCGAGCGATTCGGGGTCCGGCAGTTGTTCAGCTACGAGGTTTTGGTGCCCTGAGCGCGGAACCATCACCGCCATCATCCTTTTCGCTTTCTTATCCGTGGGTCATGCACAAGGGCGGCGATTGGAAAATGCCCGGGGATCCACTGCATGCTGAGGCTCCTCTCAGCTCTCCTCAGCCGGACACTCCATGATCAAGTGCGTGTAGGGGATGCGCAGGTCAAGTCCCGATTTGTGTGTAAAAGCGGAGGAAGCTCCTCGCCTTCGGCTAGGCTGCTTGGGCGACCTCCTGTTTCTGGAGGAGTGAGAGGTCGAGGTAACGCCGGTCGCCCCAGACGTGTGTGGTCCTGAGTGCGACGGCCGTGATGAGCCTGAGGGCGCTGGCCCGGTCCGGGAAGGCGCCGGCGGCCTTGATCCTGCGTTTGATCTCGCCGTGCAGCCGCTCGAGGCTGTTGGTGGTACGCAGCCGGGGCCAGTGCGCCTCGGGGAACGCGTAGAACTGCGTCGCTGCCCCGAAGCCCCGCTCCAGGACCTCCACGGCCTCGGGCAGCTCCTTCTTCCAGCGTGCGCCGAACTCGCCCAGGAGCTTCTTCGCCTCGGCGAGTCCGGATGTCTGGAAGATCACCGAGACCTCACGCGCCACGCGCTTGCGTAGGCGGTGGGGGACCCTCGCCCCCACATTACGCTGCAGATGGACCGTACACCTCTGACGGCGTGCCTCGGGCAGGAAGCGGCGGACCGCAGCTGCCAGGCCTGCGTGCTCATCGGCGATCACGAGCTCGACACCGCCGAGGCCGCGGTCCTGGAGTTGCTCGAGGAGCTCCGACCAGCTCTGCTGCGACTCCTCAGCGCCCAGCGTGACGGCCAGGAGCCGTCGGTGACCCTCAGGGCCCACTGCATACGCCACGAGCGCACTCACGTTCTCGACTTTGCGGGCCCAGCGGGCGTCCAAGAACGTGGCGTCCAGGTACAGATAGGGGTGAGGCCCCTCGATCGGCGCACGGCGCAGCCCTTCCACGGCCTCGTCGAGCCGTTTTGCCACACGACTCACCGTCGAGCGCCCAACACGCTCGCCCATCAGCGCCTCGGTGACGTCGCCCATCTTGCGCTGTGACACGCCGCTCACATACGCCTCGACCATCATCTCGTCGAGCTCGGGGCTCCTGCGCTGGTAGCGGCCGATCACGTCGGCCGGCGAACCGTTGTCCCGGCTCCGGGGCATGGCGACCTCGATCTGCCCCAGGCTCGTCAGCAGCCGCCTCAGGTATGTGCCGTTCCTATGGTCCTTCCGGCTTCCCACCCGCTCGAAGCGGCGTGCACCTACCATGGCCTTCAGCTCCTCTTCCAGCACCATCTCGAGCGTCAGCCGGATCGCGCCTTGAAACAGCTCGCGCAAATCATCGCGTAGCTCGTCTTGCGTGGCCCGACCGATCTCCACAATCTCTTGCATCGGAAGCTCCTCTCCGGTTCCGAGCCTGCTCTGCAGACCCGGACTCCCGGGTTCATGTGACAGTGAACAACAACAGAGGAGCTTCCGTTTTTCTTTCCCTCCTGTCCAGCTTATCCGCTTTTACACAAATCTAGGGACACTACCGGATGCGCAGCAGATCGTGTCTCAGGTGGAAGACCGCGGAGGGGAAAACGGGCGTGACCAGATGGCGCCACGCCTCCAGTGATCTCACGTGCTGGCCCCGGTCTTTGTCGGCGAGATAACGAGCCAAGCGGGACTGATCGTCGGTGTAGCAGGGATCCAGCGTCACCAGCCGGCCCGTGGGCTTCAGGCCGCGACGGGCGAGGCTCATGAACTCCCCTGCTTGGTCGTCGTCGAGGTGATGAAGCACGCCCCAGGCGAGAACCAGATCGTAGTGCGCCTCCTCGGTCATGGTCTCCTCACCGAGGGGGCCGAGCCGGAACGTCGCCCGACCCCCGAAGCGGCTCCGCGCCTCGGCAGAGTACAGATGATGTGAATCACGGCAAGAAATCGTCTAAGTTCAACCAGGACTGCGCGATCTGCCGCACTTGCCGTTAGACCATATCTAATTCCACCGTACAGAAATGGTGGGAAAACAGCATCAAACAGCGGGAATCCGGGCCTAGTGGCATGAGCGCACGTGTCGACTTCGATGCAGAACTAATCACGGGTGGAACTTTCTCGACCCGGACGGCCCGGTCCGCCAGGTACACCCGGCCCCCCTGCCGCCCGTGGTACGCCGCGCGCCCGATCACGTCGATGATCTGATCCAGCGCTCCGCCCGCCAGCGCGAAGACGTTGACCAGCGGGAGCAGGTGTTCGCGGCCGTCGGTGGCCAGCAACTCCCTGAGGCCTGCCTTGTCCGGCTGGGCCCCCTTCTCGTAGCTTTTCCTCATCGTGGTGGTCTCCCTGTTGGGGTTTTCTCTGCCTGATTCCCAATCTGGAATCAAGCCCCCGGGAGCCACCACGGTTCTTTTCCCCTCCGGCAAACCTCCAACTATTCCTGGGACACCCTCTGCGGACACTGTAGTAACGAGATGACCCGAAGCCCCTATGTGAACTGACTACAGAGATTATCCAATAGGCGTAGGGAGCGAGCAAGTCTGCCGCAGAGATCGTTGATGTGATCGTAGGGCGAACCGTACGTCCGAATTAAGGTCGCTCGGATCCGCTGAGCCTGCGAACCGGCAGAGTGCGCAACCAGTTTGGAACGAAGCCGCTGTAGGTCCCGCAAGGGCTCAATGGCTTCGGCAACAACCTCCGAGGGGACGTCCGCCGTCGTGAGAACTTCCTCAGCACACCGAATGGAACCCCATAGCGCGACCTCTTCCGATGGCCGATGCTTCAGCCTCTTGGCGAAGAACTGCTTCTGCAGCCCTTCGTTGACGATCTTCGCGAGCTTTCCTATTGCGTCGTCCCAACTCTGATTCGCCTCAGTTAGCGGGAGGTGAAGTCGATTGAGGAGATCAGGTTCGCGCAACTTGAACCCCTCTCTGCCAACGTACGTGAGACACGGAGCACGCAAAGAATTAGAGTAGGGCGAAGGCAGAGAAAACGAACATGTTGGGACTGCGAGAGAGAATGGAAGAGAATGGTAGTGCCCCTGGAATCGGGGAGGCCAAGCGAAGCGCGGCAGCTCCTGCGGACCCGGAGGTAGTAGATAGGCCGCTACGCCGGCGGTTCAGTCCATCGTACAAGCTGCGGATCGTCGAAGAAGCGGACCGGTGCACCGAGCCCGGCGAGGTGGGTCAGCTCCTGCGGCGCGAGGGCCTGTACTCGTCGCACCTGACGACGTGGCGCAAGGCGGCGCATAGCGGGTCGCTGAAGGCCCTGTCGAAGAAACGCGGCCGCAAGCCGGAGCGGAATCCGCTGGATGAGAAGGTACGCAAGCTGGAGCGGCAAAACGCACGGCTCGAGAATGAGCTCAGGAAGGCACACCTGATCATCGACGTGCAGGGAAAAGTTGCGGGGCTGCTGGGGATAAGCCTCGACGACGGGACGAACTCTTGAAGGCGGCCGATGAGCTGGCTAAGCACGTCGGTGTAAAACCGGCGTGCGCGGCTCTCGAGGTCTCCCGATCGACGTTCTACCGTCGTCGAGGCCCATCGACCGGGCAACGGCAGCCCCGCCCGACGCCCGCCCGGGCATTGAGCGAGACGGAACGAGGCGAGGTCTTCGACACGCTGTGTTCGGAGCGGTTCGTGGACCGCTCACCCGCCGAGGTGGTGGCCACGCTGCTCGACGAAGAGGTCTACCTGTGCAGCGAACGCACGATGTATCGTGTTCTGGCCTCCGAGGTGCCGGTTCAGGAACGCCGGGCGCAGCGCACCCATCCCGAGTACAAGAAGCCCGAGTTGATGGCCACGGCGCCGAACCAGGTGTGGTCCTGGGATATCACGCGGCTACTCGGGCCGAAGAAGTGGAGCTATTACTACCTCTACGTCATCATGGACATCTACAGCCGCTACGTCGTGGGCTGGATGGTGGCGGACCGGGAGAACTCGGCCCTGGCCGGCCGGTTGATCCAGCAGAGCTGCCTGAAGCATGGCGTCCAGCCCCGGGTCCTGACCCTGCACTCGGATCGGGGAGCTCCAATGACGAGCCAATGCACCGCTCAACTTCTCGCTGACCTCGGCGTGACTCGCTCGTTGAGCCGGCCTCAGGTGTCGGATGACAACCCGTTTTCCGAGGCTCAGTTCAAAACCTTGAAGTACCATCCCTCGTTTCCCGGGCGGTTCGGGGATCAGGGCCAGGCCAAGACGTTGTGTCGATCGTTCTTCCGCTGGTACAATGCCGAGCACCGCCATGGCGGTATCTCGATGCTAACCCCCGAGCAGGTCCACTTCGGGAACGCCGATCAGGTCATTGCCGGCAGGAAATCCGTGCTCCGCGAAGCATGGGCCGCTCATCCCGAACGCTTCGTCACAGGTGTGCCGAAGCCCAAACCGCTCCCGGAGGCCGTCTACATCAATCCTCCCATCCCTTCCCTCACCACACAGGATATTGCTCTCTAATTAATCCCGTAGAGTGTCCCATTGTCGTTGACAGGTTCCGAACCATCCAACACCTCTTGCTTCCAAGTCCCTCGCAGTGTCCTTGATGTCACGTAGGCGATTCTCTTCACGCAGCCAATCCCCCTCGAAATCGGTATCGTAGGCGCTTTGCGGAATGCCAGCCTGTGGAGGCTCATTAAATGACTTCCAGTATACCTGCTCCGAGTGGGGAAGATCCCCAAGGTAGGTCACATAAGTATATATCTGTTGTGCGTTGTTTACCCGATAGACCTTGAGATGCCATGCATTCCGGCACGATATGGACTGGTCGTCTACAGAATACTTGTCTGAGTCTGCAAGGTATCTGTTGAGGACGTCTGGCTTAAAAAACGTGGGGGAAACTTGGTACGGTAAGGACGAAGGAGGATCGAAGTACGACGCAAGGCGATCCGGGTTACAGCTAGCGGGCACCAGCGTGCATTTCGTGTGGTCCAACAGTATTCGTGGGTTAGGCCTCCGGCCAGGAGTGCCACTATTGCGCCAATCAGCAACAACGTAGGACTCATATCGTTTAGGTTGCGTTTTCTGTTCGACCAGGGCGGCACCTAGTTCTTCGGCAGTGTTGCTCGGTAGTAATACTTGGAGCCCGCGAATATAGCTTTGATGTTGAGGCTCAATGTGGGCGCGATAGTGCAGGTTGTGCTGGCGATCGTTAACCACGTGAGCGCTGCCTACCCAGCCCTCAAAAGCCTTGGTGATGCAGGTCGAGTCGAACATCTGCACGACGGCGGAGTTTGCAGCAGACATATGGACTTCGACATCTCTCAATTAGCTCCGGCGAGGGCGGCTGGCCACCGTCCTCTCTCGTGGTCAACTGTCAGGTGAATACCGTCTCAGCACACACGTCGCCATTCCACGATGCCGGGATCGAGAACGATCTCCGTATCTACGATGAGGGAAACCACGGGTTCTGGCTCCACGTCGACCAGGATCCGGAGCTTCGAAGCGAGCCGGCACTGGACGCGTGGCAGCGCCTGATGGCGTACCTGGACCGAACCGCGGTAGCCGCCTGGAGATGACGGGAGGTAGTGTCCCTAGATTTGTGTAAAAACGGATAAGCTGGACAGGAGGGAAAGAAAAACGGAAGCTCCTCTGTTGTTGTTCACTGTCACATGAACCCGGGAGTCCGGGTCTGCAGAGCAGGCTCGGAACCGGAGAGGAGCTTCCGATGCAAGAGATTGTGGAGATCGGTCGGGCCACGCAAGACGAGCTACGCGATGATTTGCGCGAGCTGTTTCAAGGCGCGATCCGGCTGACGCTCGAGATGGTGCTGGAAGAGGAGCTGAAGGCCATGGTAGGTGCACGCCGCTTCGAGCGGGTGGGAAGCCGGAAGGACCATAGGAACGGCACATACCTGAGGCGGCTGCTGACGAGCCTGGGGCAGATCGAGGTCGCCATGCCCCGGAGCCGGGACAACGGTTCGCCGGCCGACGTGATCGGCCGCTACCAGCGCAGGAGCCCCGAGCTCGACGAGATGATGGTCGAGGCGTATGTGAGCGGCGTGTCACAGCGCAAGATGGGCGACGTCACCGAGGCGCTGATGGGCGAGCGTGTTGGGCGCTCGACGGTGAGTCGTGTGGCAAAACGGCTCGACGAGGCCGTGGAAGGGCTGCGCCGTGCGCCGATCGAGGGGCCTCACCCCTATCTGTACCTGGACGCCACGTTCTTGGACGCCCGCTGGGCCCGCAAAGTCGAGAACGTGAGTGCGCTCGTGGCGTATGCAGTGGGCCCTGAGGGTCACCGACGGCTCCTGGCCGTCACGCTGGGCGCTGAGGAGTCGCAGCAGAGCTGGTCGGAGCTCCTCGAGCAACTCCAGGACCGCGGCCTCGGCGGTGTCGAGCTCGTGATCGCCGATGAGCACGCAGGCCTGGCAGCTGCGGTCCGCCGCTTCCTGCCCGAGGCACGCCGTCAGAGGTGTACGGTCCATCTGCAGCGTAATGTGGGGGCGAGGGTCCCCCACCGCCTACGCAAGCGCGTGGCGCGTGAGGTCTCGGTGATCTTCCAGACATCCGGACTCGCCGAGGCGAAGAAGCTCCTGGGCGAGTTCGGCGCACGCTGGAAGAAGGAGCTGCCCGAGGCCGTGGAGGTCCTGGAGCGGGGCTTCGGGGCAGCGACGCAGTTCTACGCGTTCCCCGAGGCGCACTGGCCCCGGCTGCGTACCACCAACAGCCTCGAGCGGCTGCACGGCGAGATCAAACGCAGGATCAAGGCCGCCGGCGCCTTCCCGGACCGGGCCAGCGCCCTCAGGCTCATCACGGCCGTCGCACTCAGGACCACACACGTCTGGGGCGACCGGCGTTACCTCGACCTCTCACTCCTCCAGAAACAGGAGGTCGCCCAAGCAGCCTAGCCGAAGGCGAGGAGCTTCCTCCGCTTTTACACACAAATCGGGACTTGACCCTGAGGCGCTAGGGTAGCATAGCCCGAAGTACCCTGAGTCTGCCTCTCACGCGTTTGGTGCCTGTAACGACCGAGCCGTGGGAGGTGGGTTCGGGGTTGTCCACCATGGCCCGAATCTCGTCGGCTTCGAAGATGAGCCGTCCGAGTTTATGGGCTTCAGCGAGACGGAGTGCTTCGTCCGCGGCTTTCCGAGCACGATCCGCCCGACGGAGAATCAGTTCGTCCCGAGCGCGATCCAGCAAGAGTTGGGTCCACACCTCAACTTGTATACTGGCACTAGCGGACTTAAGGATCTTTGTCGCTCCCCTGTACGTTTCCACGTCGTTACGTCGGGCGGCCACCTGGGCCAACCCGCTCGTGGCCGTAGCTCGGACGTCGATGTCCCTCTGGCCCGAACCCAACACGATCTCATAGGCATCTTCCGCAGCGCCCAGATCACCGCATTCGAGCAGTACGTTTCCCAGCACGACTAGCGTGCCAAAGCGGTCGACGTGATCTACTGGGTAGGCGTCGTACGCCAACAACCCGAACTTGGCGGCGGGAGCTAATGACCCCACTTCCTGTTCCACCAGCATCAGCCCGAAGTAAGCCAGCGGAATACCCAGCGCTCCTGGCGGCGCAATTCTGAGGGCTTCTTCGTATGTGGTCCGAGCCAGCGGCATGTTTCCCTGCATCCGGTGGACACTCCCCCGTCCGGTGAGGATAGCCGCCGCCAAGCTCTGGTCCGTCAGTTTCCGGGCTGCCCCTTCCGCGACCTTGTACGCTGCCAACGCATCCTCGAGGCGCCCCAGCCTCCGTAGCGCCCGGGCTTGGTACCATGCCGCGCGCACCCCATTCTCAGCCAAGCCCATCGCTAGACACGCCGAAGCCGCGACCTCATAGAGATTCAGGGCGCTTTCGTAGTTGCCGGACGCCTCACATTCCTCTGCTTGGGCAAACAGGGTGCCTGTGGTTTCTCTCTGATCCCACAGCGACGCGTCCTCTGTGTCGATCAATACGCTGATGGCTACGTAGCGCGACTCGTGGAAGAGTTGTCCCACATCTCGGCCGAGGTTCAGCTGCCGGACGCCCGAGAGAACCAAGGACCACCGGCGACCATGCTTCGCCGCGATCATGTAAGCGAGACTCTTCCTCGGGCGTGCCCGCCCGGTGCCGACAGTGCCCTCAAAGGCGGCGGCCAATCCCCGAGCCGCGAGGTCTGCGCCGAACGTCACACGCGGTTCATCCCTGACGGCATCGACCACGATATGAGGGAACGGTCCGGCCGATCCATCAATGGGTGACCACACGAGGGCGCAGCGATCCGCGCGTGTAGCTTCTAGGAGTTCGACCAACTGCGGGACAAGACGCCCGCGAACGGGGTCCATCGAGTATAGAGCCTGCGCGTCGCGCATACGCCTCTCACGTTCTGGGCCGGGAAGGAAAGTTCGAATATCAATAACATCACGCGACATGCATGATCCCGCACGGAGACCCCTCGTCGGTCGGCAATCTAGGGCCGCACGAAAATTACGCTAGTGTCGGTGCGTTTGTAATAATTTTAGTCGCGGCCCCGTTTCTTGGGCATGGAGTACCGGTCGGCATACAATCGTCGCGGGTCACTTGGTTTCACCGCCCGCTATCCCCACGAGCGGCCAAACGGAGGACCCCATGATCCGAGCCATTGGATTCTTAGCAGCATTATTCGTGCCGCTCATTTCCGCGGCTCAGGCCGCCGAGATGTTAAGAACAGAGTTGGCCAAGTGCGCCGTCGTGGACGGTGAAAGTTCCGGAGCCCACCCGGGGGCAGGACTCCTCCCTCTCCCGGCCTACCCCGCCAACGTCTCGGATTCTTGCCGCAAGCCGTTCAGCTATCTCCCGATCTTCGGTCCTGGATCGCCCCCAAAATTGCCCAGGTTGGGACGATCTCGGAGGCGGAAATGGACGCCGAAGGAGACCGGAAAAAGGACCTCTCAGAGAAGACCCGTGAAGAGATCCAGGACGACCTCGACAACAAGAGGCTTTGGTCACCCTAGCTCTCGATCACAAACAGGGGATCGCCCCCCCCGATCTCCTCACCGACAGAGATATAGACCTCTTTGATCGTGCCGCTCGCCGGGGCCATGATAGGCATCTCCATCTTCAAGGCCTCGATGTCGCACATGCGGTCTCTCTCCTCGACTTGGCTCCCCTTTTCGACATGAACCCGGATCACCCTTCCCCTCATGGGGGCCTTCACAATCTGTTCAGCCATCCCCTCTCACACTATAAGCATCACCCGCTAAACGAAGACGCCTAGCCTAGAACACTCAAAAAGATCCCAGCGACAACAGCAGAACCTACAACACCAGCCACATTTGGTCCCATGGCATTCATCAGCAGGAAGTTGCTCGGGTTGGCTTCCTGCCCCATTCGCTGCACTACCCTGGCTGACATTGGCACGGCCGAGACACCACAGGCACCTATCATCGGATTGAAGGGTTCTTTGCTAACTAGCTTCATCAGCTTCCCCATAAGCACACCCCCGGCTGTCCCACAAGCAAAGGCGAAAAGACCCAAAGCCAGAACCATAAGGGTTTCCGGGCGCATTACTAGCTCGGCAGGCATACTTGCTCCGATAGAAAGCATGAGGAGTATAGTGATTGAGTTGATAAAGGCATTCTGTGCCGTGTCAGAAAGCCTTTCTACTGCACCGCTTACCCGGAGTAAGTTTCCAAACATAAACATTCCCACGATGGGTGCGCTGCGAGGTACCAGCAATATGATCAGAATGAGGCATACTATGGGGAACAAGATCTCTTCTGTTTTTGACACCTCGCGTAACTCTGGCTCCATATAGATCTCTCTCTCCCTTTTTGATGTGAGAGCTCTAATTATGGGAGGTTGAATGATGGCTACCATTGCCATGTAAGAATATGCGGCCACCGCCGTGATCCCCATTATCTCAGGCGCAAGCCGGGAGGTGACGTAGATCGTTGTGGGACCGTCAGCACCGCCAATGATTGCGATGGCAGCCGCTTCCTCCAATCCAAACTCGGCGATACCAAAGTGCCCCAAAGCCAAAGCGCCGAGGAAGGCAACAATTATTCCTACTTGTGCCGCTGCCCCAAGCAAAAAGAGCCGCGGACGGGCTATGAGTGGTACGAAGTCCGTCAACGCACCAAGACCAACGAAGATTAGCAGAGGCAGGACTGTATATCTGAGGAGACCAAATTCAATCAATATTCCCAAGAGACCGGCAGTCCCAATTTCGCCTCCCGCCTCCTGAGGCTGAACCAAGAGTCCAGTGCCAGGGAGATTAGCCAAGATCAATCCCATCCCGATAGGGAGGAGTTCATAGGGCTCGAAGTCCTTGACAATAGCGAGATAGATGAAGGTGAGCCCCACACATATTAAGACGACATGCCCCCAGGTAAGGTCGGCAAAGCCGGTTTGAAATCCTAGCATCTTGTTCCAGTCAACTCCTAAGTTCGTTCTCTTTCTTGCCCGCCTTCAGCCTTGCTGGCAGCGACTCTGCCAACTATCACCCCGACGAGCCAGATAGCTAGAGCCAGCATGATTAGGACGGCAAAGACTAGGACAAAGCCAAAGCCACTAATCTGCGCAGCGAGCCCCCAGTCTATTTCCATATCTCTAACTCAATAACTCGATCAGGTTATGAGCGGAGGTCGCTCTTTTCCCTGAGGGTCAGAAAGTCCTTGGCCTGCATGGGGTAGAGTATCCCCATGAGGATATCCTCGTCGCTCTTTGCCAGAGGGCCGAGTTCTTTCACCGCTCTGTCCCAGTCCTCCGGATCGGCGAGGTCCCCTGCCCTTGCCGAGTAATCGGGAGACTTGTCGCCCATTATCTTAGTCACGAGCTCCTCGCTCACCGGGCCCGGTGGCCGACCGTATTTACCCGCGACATAATCCATGACCTCTTGCGTGATGATTTGGTATCGCTCTCCCATCAGCACGTTGAATACCGCTTGGGAGCCGACGATCTGGCTCGTGGGAGTCAGGAGCGGCGGATAGCCGAGGTCCTTCTCCACATTCGGACTTTCTTTCAGGGCCGCCTCCATCAGATCCATCCGGCCAGCCTCTTTCAACTGCGCGACCATGTTGGAGATCATCCCGCCGGGCATCTTGTGCTTGAGCACCTCGGCGTTGACACCAGCGTACTTCGTTGCGTGTTCCGAATACTTCTCCCCGATGTCCCGTGTGATCCTGGTAGGCTCCTCGAGTAGCTTCAGGTCTATGCCCGTGTCGAAGGGTGTGTCCTTGAGTGCAGCGATCATCGTTTCGGTCGCGGGGTGTGAAGAGCCGAAAGCCAGCGGGCTCAGCACCGTATCGATCATATCCACCCCGGCGAGTAGGGCCATCAGGTGGCACATGCTGGAGGCCCCGGTCATATCGTGAGTGTGGAGGAGGACCGGCATTTCCTTGGCACGGTCCTTCATGCCCTTGATGATCCTGTAGGCATCGAAGGGCATGATGATACCCGTTGCGTCCTTCAGCGATAGCCAGTCTGCCCCGATCTCCAACACTTGCTCCGCATACTCCATCCACTTCTCAAGGGTGTGCACCGGGCTGATGGTGTAGTTCACCTCCACGTGGGCCTCTCCCCCGAACTCCTTGACCGCCTTGGCGGCCACCTCGACGTTCCGGAAGTCGTTGGTGGCCTCGAACACCCGGAAGACGGTAATGCCGTTCTTCACCGCCTTCTCGACGAACTTGCGGACGATTCGGTCCGGATAGGGCTTATAGGCGAGGATGTGCTGGCCCCTCAAGAGCATCTGAAGTTTGGTGTTGGGCATGACCTCCTTGATTCGTTTGAGCCTCTCCCAAGGATCTTCCTTCAGGTATCTCAAGGCGGCGTCGAAGCTGGCCCCTCCCCATACCTCCACCGCATAGAAGCCACACTTGTCCAGGGCCGCGCAGAGGGGGAGAAGGTCATCCGTGGAAACCCTAGTGGCGAGTTTGCATTGCTGGCCATCCCTCGGGGTCAGATCGGTAATCTTGATCCTTCTAGAGCCGATCGGTGCGCTGAGCAGTGTTCGAAGATCTTGATCCAGTCTCTCGAAGGATTCATTCAGATCCATGGGTCGCCTCCTCCCTACGCTGACGTGACGGTCCCTTTCAAGGAACCGACTTCGTACTCACAGGTTATGGGGGCCACCCGACTCGCCATAACGGCAATGCTGCAGGTGCGGGTCAGCGCTTCGTGAATGGCGTCCCGGACATCCTTGTCGGTGAGGTCTGGCCCTTTCATGCGGAACTTCAGCATGATCTTCGTATAGACCTTTGGATAATCTGGCCGGCGCTCCCCGTCTGTTTCCACCTCAACATCTTCCACGTGTTTGCCGGCCTGGTGGAGTGCCTCATAGGCATGGATTCCCATGCACGCCGCGATAGAGTACATAAGAAGGGCTGGTGGCCTGAATCCCCTGCCTTTCCCACCCACATGCGCGGCGGCGTCAATCGGCAACTCTAGGTCAAGGTCTTCACCTTTGCCGACAAAATGGAAATCCGTCTTCTGGTTGACTCTTACCTTCATGGTCTAACCCTCCCTTCACTTAGGAAGCACCACAGAAAGTGGGGGCTCACCCGTCGCCACACGCCGGATGTTCTCCCACGCAAAACGGGACCGGCGGAACCAGCCCTCGTATCCATGCCCCGCGACATGGGGTGAAAGGACGACATTGTCCTGCTGCACGAAAGGATGATCGGCGGGAAAGGGTTCCGTGCAAAAGACATCCAGCCCCGCTCCAGCGATGCGATTCTCCCTCAAGGCCTCGACCAGGGCCTCCTCGTCCACCGCGGGCCCGCGGCTGGTGTTGAGTAGGACGGTGGTGGGCTTCATCATTCCCAGCGCTTCCCGCCCGATGATCCCCTCGGTCTCCGGGGTGGCGGGGACATGCAGGCTGATGATGTCTGCCTCCCGCAGTAACTCCTCCAGAGAGACCCGGCGGGCCCCTAGATCTTTCTCTATCTCGGGGGCGGACACGACGTCGTAGTATATGACCCGGGCCTCGAACGCCGCCAAGCGCCGGGCTACTTTCCGGCCGATGTTCCCCGCCCCAACCAGGCCCAGGGTTTTGCCCGCCACCTCAAAAGTGTTGAACCCCGAAATCGGCTCCCGCCACCGTCCCTCCCGCATCGCCCGGTCACACTGGATGAGACGCTTGTAAAGAGCCAAGAGGAGGGCAACAGTGTGCTCGGCCACCGACCAAGCGTTGGCCCCGCCGTTGGTAGCCACCGGGATACCCAACTCGGCGGTAAGGCCCAGGTCTATCTTGTCATAGCCGGCGGTCAAGAGTTGGATCAGGCGCAGCGTCTTGGCCGCTCGCAGGAGGTCCTCAGAGATCTGGGCCGGGTGGAGGACCAGGAAGTCCGCCTCCCGCATCAAGGGGAGTTTCTCCTCGTCGCTGACACGACGGGGTAGCCAGGTCAGCTCAAACCCCTCGCGAGGCGCCTCCTCCGAGAAGATCTCCGCCACCCGCTCGCTTTGACCATTGATGAAAAACACCCTGGACATCTTCGTGCCTCCTCGAATCGCCGACCCTTTATGGTTCCTCCCACGAATCGGCGCGCCGTGACCTAGTCGGATTCCGGGCGCATGTCAAGGGAGCCGTCAGCCTCGATACGGCGCGGCAGGTGATGTTTCTGGCACCATCACGCTGTCTGCTCCCGAGGCACTCTTCCGAAGAGCAACCAGAAATTCTGGAAGGACAAGTTCCACCAGAATCGGGCTCGAGACCAACGGAAAGTGGATGCTCTCCGCGAATCTGGCTTCCGCGTCATGGGGTCCACTTCAGGTCACGCCCAGCTCCGTTCGGCGAAGCAGTTGAGCGTTGAGCTCTACGATGATCGTGCTGA
Organism: Longimicrobiales bacterium; assembly: GCA_965248195.1. Lineage (GTDB taxonomy): Bacteria > Gemmatimonadota > Gemmatimonadetes > Longimicrobiales > Gaopeijiaceae > UBA822. The sequence continues at coordinate 1,966,796 of CBDFIQ010000002.1, forward strand.
GAGACATGAGTACCGCCCCTAGGGCCGGGTGTAACAGCACGCCCCAGGCCAATCGCTCTAAGGGTTTCGGAGTTCGTAGGGTGAGGCACTGTTCGACCGGATACATGAGCGGTCGTTGAGCCACAGCAAGCCTCGCCTCGGCTGCCGCTATCCTCGCCTTCGTAACCTCGTGTCGGGCACGGGCCGTCGAGGTCCTTGCGAATCACCCCAGCGCCCGCACCAGGGCATCGCTGAACTCGACCGTCGAGGCCTGGCCCCCCATGTCCCTCGTCCTTACCTCGCCCGCGCGAACCACGTTGTCGAGCGCCGCCCGGATGCGGGCGCCCACGTCGGGCTGACCGACATGCTCGAGAAGCAGACACGCCGACAGGAGGAGTCCAGTCGGGTTGGCGATCCCCTGCCCCGCGATATCCGGAGCCGACCCGTGGACCGCCTCGAACACGGCCGCGTCCTCTCCGATGTTGCCGGCCGGAGCGAACCCGAGACCACCTACGAGCCCCGCCATCAGGTCGCTCAGAATGTCCCCTAACATGTTCTCCATCACGAGAACGTCGAACTGGCGCGGCTCCAGGACAAGAGCCATGGCGGTCGCGTCGATGATGCGGTCCTCCCATGCGATGTCCGGATACTCCGGGGCCATCTCACGGCCTACGTCGAGAAAAAGCCCCTGCGTGTACTTCAGGATATTGGCTTTATGCGCCAGGGTGACTCTCTTGCGGCCATTCGCGCGCGCGTACTCGAAGGCGTATCGGACGATCCGCTCGGCGCCGAAACGAGTCACGATCATTACGGATTCTGCGGCAGCCCGCGGGTCGCCCTCCAAGCCGATGTAGTGCTCGACGCCGACGTACAGACCCTCGGTGTTCTCCCGAATCAACACCAGATCGATGTCTTCGTAGCGCCCGCCCGGAACGATGGTTCGCACGGGTCGGACGTTGGCGTAGAGGTCGAACTCCTTCCGGAGCGCGACGTTGATGGAGCGGAAGCCCGAGCCCATGGGCGTGGTGAGCGGGCCTTTGAGCGACAACCCGTTGCGGCGGATCGAGTCGAGGGTGGCGTCCGGAAGCGGCGTATTGACTCGCTCGAGCGCCTCCAGGCCAGCCACCTGCATATCGTACTCGAGGTCCGCACCCGACGCCCGGAGAACACTCAGCGTCGCGTCGGTGACTTCTGGACCGATCCCGTCTCCCGGGATCACGGTGACGGTTTTGGTCATACGAAGAACGAGCCCGAGCTAACTGACGAACTCCTCGCTGTACCCGAAGTCTGTGTGATCCTGACCCGCCACGTTTTTGCTCTCATTGAAATCCACCACAAGGATCGCACAACGCCGCGCCAGGAGCTAGAAGGCCGCTCTAGCGCCCCCGCCAAATCTCCGTGTCCGGACGGAAAACCGCCCAGGAGAACCAGAAGTGGTTGCCGTGAACGATCTCGGTGAGTTGCGCGCCCGCCAGTTCACCGGCGATCGCCCTTCCGGAGAGATTCCAACAAGCGTTCCCGGGTCAAACGGGCCCCTTCCGGCGAAAACCCGTAGAGGGAGACCGCCGCGTTGCCCGACCGAAGGCGGAGGCGCGGCACGGCATGGGTCAACTGCACACGAACCTGCACACTTCGTCCAGAAACGAGACGAAGCACCGAGCGTAACCCGCTGCCCCATCTAGGTTTACGCGATTCCTTCGCGCAGTGGAGGCGGCGGGAGTGACCTGCGGTCGGCGCTGCGCGCCGATCCTCAGTCGGCTCGTCGGTCGACGAGAGGATGTTCGAGACCGTAATCCCTCCTCGGCTCGAACCTCGCTTGCCGTCCTCGGCGGAGCCGAGGCCGGGCGGGTTCGACTCCCGCCGCCTAAACACCCCGAACGCATTAACAGAAAGGACCGAACCATCAACATGGTCCGGTCCCTCTGGATGGAGGCGGCGGGAGTCGAACCCGCGTCCGCAAATGGATCCTACAGAGCCTCTACGTGCGTAGCGTCACTCAATGTTTCGCCCGGGGCGGCGAGCGAGCAACCGACCCCCAAGCTAGCTACCTGAACATCTCATCTCTGGCCCGGGCAGCACCGGCCAGCGACCAGCCCGACTCATCGACGTCTCGGAGACCCGCCTCGGGCAGGCAGATCAGGAAACGGACTACGAACCGAAGTTACGCAGCCAATGCCAGTTCATTGTTGGCAATTAAGGTTTTCCCAGGGGTTTTACGAGGTCCCGGGAACCTCGGCACGCTACTCCATATTCACCAAACGCGTCGAAGCCGTGACGCCCCCGATGTCCTGCCGACCTATGGCCGTCCTACGTGAAACATACACCTCATGGACTGAATTACCCCCTGGAACAAGTCCAGGGTCCTGGCAGCCCTTCGTATCAGGCGGCCTCGTAGGCCCCTGCGAGATGCCGCGCCAAGTACGCCTCAAGTAGGGCCTCGATGTCGTCGAGAGACGTGATCTGGAACAGCTGGGTGCGCAGTGCCCGCCCACCTGGTAGGCCCTTCGTATACCATCCGAGATGCTTCCTGAAGTCGATCAACGACTTTTTGGGATTGTCTTCGTAGCGGATCGCGTTCCTTGCCTGCTCCAGGCAAATCCCGAAACGTTCCTCGACGCTCGGCTCCGCTGGTATGGGATCGCCGTCCAGAGCGGCCCGTGCCTGAGCGAAGACCCACGGCGAGCCATGCGATCCCCTCGCGATCATCACACCGGCGCAGCCCGTCTCATCCTTCATGCGTCGGGCGTCGGCTCCGCTTTGCACGTCACCGTTACCGACTACGGGGACGTCGAGCGCTTCAACAAGAGCCGAGATCTCGTCCCAACGAGCCTGCCCACCGTACATGTCCGTTCGGGTACGGGCGTGGAGCGTCACCATGCGCGACCCAGCCGCTCGACAGCGTAGCGCGATGCCGACCGGATTACGCGACGGCTCGTCGTAGCCGCTTCGGATCTTGGTGGTCACTGGCAAATGCGTACTCCGCACTACGGACCGTATGATGCGCTCGACCAGGTCCATGTCTCGAAGGCAGCCCGATCCACCATTCCGCTTCACGATCTTCTTGACCGGACATCCGAAGTTGATATCGATGAAGTCCGGTCCGAAAACATCCGTTACGAGCGCAGACGCTTCGCCCATCGTCTTGGGGTCCGACCCGAAAATCTGGATCCCGATCGGCCGTTCGTCCTCGCTGAACCGGAGTTGCTCGCGGGTCTGCCTGTTCCCTTGCATGATGCCATCGGCGCTCACGAACTCCGTGGATACGACGTCGGCACCAAACCGCCGGCAAAGCCGTCGGAACGGAGCTTCGCTCACACCCGCCTGGGGCGCGAGGAAGAGCGGCGTTCGGCCGCTCGCCATCAACTCGAAAACGTCGATTTCCATACGGAGAAAGGTAGGGTCCGGCGGAACACCGGTGAAGGGCCACGCCTTTGACAGTCTTTGGTGCCTTGAAGATATTCCACGGTTATTACTCACGGAACTTGCGGACCTTGAACCCACGGAGGGGCGCCCCTTCGGAGGCGCACATATGAAGCTCATAGAACTGTTCACGGCCGATGTCGTGAACCTCAACCTCACATCGGATTCGAAAGACGAGACGGTCAAGCAACTGGTCTCTCTTCTCAAGCTCGACGAAAAGGCGAAAGGAATCCTCTACAAAACCCTCAAACGCCGAGAGAACCTCGGATCGACGGGAATCGGCCGTGGCATCGCGATTCCCCACTGTCGGTCCCTCGTGGTGAATCGGCTTCAGCTCGCCTATGGGAGGAAGCCGGGAGGGGTCGAATTCAAGGCCATCGACGACGAACCGGTATACAATTTCTTCCTCATCGTGGCACCGCCGCTCGAGGTCTCCAATCAATACCTTCCGATCCTCGGCAAGATCGCCCAGTTCGCGAAGGAGGATGACGTGCCGGATCTGCTGGCTGGTCTAGAGGGTCCCGAAGACTTTCTGAAGTTGTTGGAGGAGAGGGCCACTTAAGAGTTGACACAACGCTGGCCCCAGTACCGGCTACTTCGCCACGTACATCCGCATCACGGCCGTAACGCCATTCACGGTCAGCTGCACGAAGTAAATCCCGGACGCCACCTCCCGACCGGACTGATCGAGCCCATCCCAGTACGCCTCGTACCGGCCCGGGGTCACGTATTCCAGATCGACGAGTGGAGCTCGTCCGCCCGGATGACTGAGCGCGATCGGGGAGGCGACGAACTGCTGGAGAACGTTGTAGATGCGGACGGATACAACGGCCGTCGCCCCATCAGTGAACAGGACTTCGAGGAGATCGAAGGGAATCCTGGTCTCGGGATTGAACGGGTTAGGATAGTTCTGCCCAAGTGTAAAACCGCTTTCTTGCTCCCCCGCCGGACCTGCATCTCCCGGCGGCCCCTGGGCCGAAATCCCCGGCGCAAGGCCGAAGAGCACAGAAAGCAGGAAGACGCTCAGTATGCGTCTCATGCTATTTCCGCCTATCCGGTAGCTGTTGGACTAATCGCCCTCCATGGTAGTTGCCACTCGCGGCCGACACGATACCCCACAATATCACGCGAAAACATCGCAAAGAACGCGGTCCTCCATGTTCCGCTGGGCCTGCTTTCTTAGGACTCCGTTGGACTAATTTGGTTCCCTCCTGGCTACATTTCTCCCATCCGGGCCCCGTGTCGTGAGGCCGGTCCGATCGAAATGACTCAGAATCGGGATCAAATGCTTGCGGGTCACGGGAAGCAGTTCGCGGAAGTCGGAGGGGCCCAGTCCGGTCGCACCGGCGAGCTCCTTCGCGACCCGCTCGGCCGCTGCGGAAAATCCCTCGGCGTCCATGAAAAGCTCCTTCTCCAACGCCACCAGGTGACCCCGAAGCTCCAATAGCTTCAAGAGGGGCCAGAGATCGTCACGCTCCCGTAATGTCACCGGTAATTCCGAGACCGTTGGAGCGGCTAACCCGGATTTGCGGTAGAGATCGAGCAACTCCTCCATGGCTTCTCGCTGCCGGTCGGTAACGATGGGTTCATATCCCGGCCGCGACACCGCACTGTCCCGAACCTCTAGGGATCCGGACGTGACCGCTTCGCTCAGGAGCATGTCGGCGAGCCGCCCTTCATCGTGGGTCGGTACTGTCTGGCGCAATAACTCCACCGTGATGCCGGCCCGAAGCGGCTCGTCCCGATGGAACGCGTCGACGGCGGCATCCATAAGCGTTCGGGCCGCGTCGACGATCGACCCGTCGAATAGCCGACCGCCAGCTTCGCGAGCCCCTTCCTCGACGAGGGCGATTCTCGCCGACCGGCCCTCCTCGGGGGGAAGGCCCGTGCGTACCGGGAGTTCGTCCACGGCGATCCCTTTCCACGAAGCCAACCGAAGGACGGCCCCGAGGGCCGCCTCGGCATCGCCATGGATGATCGTTTCCAACTCCGAGGCCTCGCCGGCACCGAGCTTCTTCCGTTTGGATGGGAGAGCCTCGGCAACGACGCCCCCCCCAATCGTGGTCACAGGGGAGTAAGACCGGATCACGAACCGGTCCCTCGTGCGTCCCAACAGAGGCCGCTCCAGGCGAAGTTGGACCCACCCCTCCTCTCCCGGAGGAACCTCGGTCCCCTCCAGCGTGACCACGCGAGCCATGACCTCCGTAGTGCCGAGGTGAACCCGGACCCGCTGGCCGTGCTTGACCGTCCACCCTGTCCCCTGAACGACTCGAAGCAGTGCTGTGAGCATTCCAGTCGCCCGCCAAGCGCCCTCGGCCACCAGGACCTGACCCCGCTCGGCGCTATCGAGATCGATTTCCCCGCCGGTGATCGCCACCGCTGTACGCTCCCCCGCCCCGGCATGGTCTACCGCGACGCCGTGCACCTGGAGACCCCGCACTCGCCCATGGCCGCCGGAGGGCTGCAGGACCACGGCGTCACCGAGGGAGAGGCGCCCACTCCAGAGGGTCCCTGTGACCACGGTACCCGTCCCCCTGACCGTGAAGGCCCGGTCGATTGGCAGCCGAACAAGATCTTCACTGGACCGTTTTTCCGCCCCCTCGGCCACCTCCACCAATCGGTCCTTGAGCGTCTCGATCCCGGCGCCGGTGACCGTCGACGTGACCACCACGGGCGCTGCGCTAAAGGGCGACTCCTGAAGGGCCTCTCGCACCTCCTCTTCGACCAGGGGGAGCCACTCCTCTTGCACGAGGTCGGACTTGGTCAGCGCCACGACCATCTGCTCGACGCCGAGCAAGCGGACGATCTCCAGGTGCTCCCGGGTCTGCGGCATCATTCCCTCATCGGCCGCCACCACCATCAGGACCAGGTCCATACCGGTGGCGCCGGCGAGCATGTTGCGAATGAAGCCCTCGTGGCCCGGGACGTCCACCACGCCCATCCGAAGGTCGTCCCTGGGAGCGAAGTCTGCGAATCCGAGCTCGATCGTGATGCCGCGGGCCTTCTCCTCACGCAGGCGATCTGTATCCACACCGGTCAGTAACTTCACGAGCGCGGTTTTTCCGTGATCGATATGGCCGGCAGTACCGAGGATCAGGCGCTTCTCGGTCACTCGTCGAAGCCCGCTAGTGCGCCGAACACCCTGAACGCCTTGAGGGGTTTGGAGCCTGAAATGTGATACGTCACGAAATCATGCAGCAGCTGCAAATGGGCCCTTGGCTTCCCGAGCGCTTCGGGGGTCGTCCCTTGAAGTAACGCAACCAGCTGCTGCCGGGCGCCCGGGCCCACGAGCGGTCCTGAATGATCGAAAGCACAGTCGGAGCAGCGTGCACCCCCGGCAGAGAAATCGAAGCGAGACACCTCCGAGTTGCCCAGAGCCTTGCCGCAATGGACACAAAGGTCGATCTGTGGCTCGTATCCGAGTGTGGTCACGAGCAGCCACCCCTCGGCGAGCACCGCTCCGACGATCCCTGCCCGGGGCTCCGCCTCGATCCGCCGCAGCGCGTTCGTGAGGCGCTCGAATACCTGAGGGCTCGGGTCGGGCCCGGCGTTTAGGAGCACGATCTCCGCGAGCACCGAGGCCCCGGCGAACCGAAGCACGTCTCTGCCGAGTGACGCACCCGCTTCTTCGACCGCGAACTCCTTGAAGGTTTGGAGGTCGCGGGTCGGCCGTACATACGCGGTGAGCTCGCCACGGGAGAACGTGTCGATGCCGCCCTGTCCGCGCGCTCCAGCTCGGCGGATACCCTTCGCCATGACGCTGACGAGTCCCAGGTCCTTGGTATAGAGTCTGAGGACTCGACTCGTTTCACTGTAATTGAAGGACCTGAGTAGGACCGCCGGGGTGCTCACGACCGACATCTCGCCCGTACTCCTTCGACAGCCTTCTCAGTCGCTCTTTCGGAGAAGAGACAGAAGTGCTCCACGCCGTTCGAGGATTTCCGATCGCGTGTCGGGCTCTGCGGCCTCCGCAAGCGCATCATCGATTCGGGCCACTTCAAGGATCAGCGCCTCGCGGCCCAACCCTGGATCCGGCCCTGCAAGGGCTCGTCTACGAGGACGCACGTACGCCAAGAATCCCCCTGCAGCCAACATCACGGTGGCCAGCAGCGCGAGCCATTCGAGCGGAGGGGGACCTCGATCTTCTGTCTCGACCAGCGTGAGCACCACGTCCACCAGCTCGCTCGCTCCATAGCGGCGATAGGAGCTTCCCGGCCCGAGAGCCACGACGTCCACGGGTTCCAAACCCTCCACGCGAAGCGGCGGAAAGGGCTCCTTGACCAGGAGCTCGAACACCTCGGTTCTACCCGGAGCGGGAATCGTCGAGTCGAGGGTCGCCAGTCGGTACCGGATCATGAGTAGGCGGTCTCCCGGAGGAAGCGGAGCGCTGACGAGCACTCTCCCCCCTTCGAACGTGACCGAATTGGGTGGCATGTCACCCTCCCCCAGCTCAGGCTCGGTGGCCCCCGGCGGGAGAGGGTAACTCCACACGACACCGCCCTCCTCGGCCACGAGGGTTCGGGTGCCCCGGTTGTCGATCGCGAAGAGGTCGGTGGCAACCCACTCGTCGCCAGCGAACTCGATGAACATGGTTCGTACCTCCACCGGGAGAGACACACCCTCCCGTGGCACCTCTTCAACCGGGAAAACCCGGACCACGTACAAGCTGTCCAGCTCTTCCAGCGCCGTGATCGCAGGTCCGAAATACAAAACTCCTTCAAAGTCGATCGAGGCGAAGAAGATCTCGCCCTGGATGTCGGCATCCGGCACGGCCGGGAGCAGAAATTGAAACTCACCCCCCGGCCCTACGGTGACCGTATCCACCTCTCCTGATGCCTCGGGGCTCACACGGTGGAGAATTACGGTTCCGGCATCGAGTGGCGAATCACCCTCGAATACGATCCCATCGAGAATCGGGGGGGCCTGCTGCGCCGATGAGGCGGTTGGGCTTGCCTGCCCCAGGACAGCGGACGCCTCGCCCAGGATGACACAACCGAACACCGCCGTGAATGCGGAAAGACTACGGAGTGAAGCGGCCAAAGTCCTCGGGGGCGAGCTTGCGCAGGTGCTCCTTGAGTTCTTCGGCAGCCATCTCCGCGTCGGGCTCTCCCTCGAGTACCGGCGGGTCACCCATCGTCGGCTCCCCTGGCAGGTCTAGGGGCGCGCGCTCCAAGAGCGCTTCATGGGCAAAGATGTCGGCTTGGAGCCGGAGCGCGACCGCAATCGAGTCCGAAGGACGCGCGTCGACCGAGATCACCTCTCCATTTCGCCGAATGATCATTTCCGCGAAGTAGGTGTTCTCTTCGACCCGGCTGATAACGACCTTCTGAAGGGCACCCCCGAGACCACCAACAACCGAAGCAAGCAGGTCATGTGTGAGCGGCCGCGAGAACTTCATGTCGGCGAGCTCCATAGCGATGGCGCTGGCCTCTCCGGGGCCGATCCATATCGGGAGCACGCGCTCACCGTCACGCTCCTGGAGGATGACCACCGGCGTATTGGACGCACGGTCCAATCCCAGACTCTGCACAGAAACCTGAACGAGCAAAGACTCAGTCCTCTTCAAATTCAGACGCCCACCGTTCGATAATACCAATACTCCGGAGTCCGGCGGGAGTTCTCCGCGGGGGAAGGCAGTCGGTGTGCCGAGTCAGGGAGCTAGAGCTTCAGCTCCGTGCGGATATCATTCACGCGATCGGACCTTTCCCACGGAAACAGGTCGACGCTGCGTCCCTCGCCGAGGCACCGTGATTCCGGTTTTCGCCCGAAGTGTCCGTAGGCGGCGGTCGGAAGAAAGATCGGCGTTCGCAGGTTTAGTCGGTCGATGATCGACTGGGGGCGAAAATCGAACACGTTCTCGAGCGCGCTCGCCAACTGCTCGTCGGGTAGTTCTCCGGTCCCAAAGGTATCGACGAAAATCGACACGGGCCGGCCACGCTGATTGCGTAGGCGAGCTGAATTTCACAGCGCGAGGCCACCCCGGCGTCCACGAGGTTTCGCGCCGCCCACCGCGCCGCGTAAGCCGCCGACCGGTCGACCTTCGTGGGATCCTTTCCGCTGAACGCGCCGCCGCCGTGCCGGCCCATGCCGCCGTACGTGTCGACGATGATCTTCCGGCCGGTCAACCCAGCGTCTCCGTGCGGCCCGCCGATAACGAACTGGCCCGTTGGATTGATGTGAAACGTGCACGTGTCGGAGTCGAGGAGATTCGAAGGGATGACGGGAAGGACGACGTCGCGAAGGACACCCTCTCGAATGGTATCGTTGTCCACATCCGGCGCGTGTTGCGTGCTGACCACCACCGTCTCGACCGACCGGGGTCGGCCGTTTTCATACGCGACGCTCACCTGTGATTTGCCGTCCGGCCGGACCCAGGGCAGCGTACCGTTACGCCTCACCTCTGCGAGCTTCCGAACAAGGGCATGGGCGTAAAAGATGGGAGCGGGCATGCGCTCGTCCGTTTCGTCGGTGGCGTAGCCGAACATCATGCCCTGGTCACCCGCACCGCCCGTATCCACACCCATGGCGATGTGCGGGGACTGTTTGTCGATGGTCGTGAGCACCTCACAGTTGGCCCCGTCGATCCCGTACTCGGCATCGTCATAACCGATTTCGAGGAGCGTTTTCCGGACCAGAGCCGGCACGTCGACTTGGCTGGTTGATGTGATCTCCCCGGCGACCACGGCCAGGCCGGTGGTCACGAGCGTCTCACATGCCACCCGGGCGCCCGGATCGTCCATCAGCATGGCGTCGAGGACCGCGTCGGAAATTTGATCGGCGACCTTATCCGGATGGCCTTCGGTTACGGATTCGGAGGTGAAGAGGACGTGGCTCACGGGCTGACCTGAGACCTTCTTTACGAGGACTGTGTCAAGGAGCGGGCAGCAAAGCCGCCCGCGGAACAAAAAAAGCTATTTCGTCCCGTGAAGAGGGACAAGCTCCGGTCAATCCAACGTCGGGAGGTTCCATCTCCCGGAGAACGCCGACAGGTCCACAGATCCGCCGATCCCCTCCACGAGGCATTCCACCACCTCCCGGCTCGTCGGTGCAGAGACCGCGGCCTTGGCCGCACGCCGCGCGTCTTCCATGCGGAAAGAACGCACCATCTTCTTCACCTCCGGGAGCGAGGGCCAGGCGACCGACAAGGTCGTGATGTCGAGCCCCAGCAACAGAAAGGCTCCCAACGGATTCGCGGCCATCTCACCGCATACGCTCACCTCGATACCGGCGCTCTTCGCCGCACGCGAGACCGAGCTCAACTGCTGGACGACCGCGGGGTGGAAGGGATTGAACAGCTTGGCCAGCCTCGCGCTCGTGCGATCCACGGCCAACGTGTATTGGGTGAGGTCGTTCGTGCCGATCGAGAAGAAATCGCTGTGCCGAGCCAGCTCCACCGCCTCCAAAGCCGCCGCGGGTGTTTCCACCAGGATGCCGAGCTTATACCCGGAATTGAACGGTATGCCGTCCTTACGAAGACGCTCCTCCTCCCCCTGAACCAGCTCCCGGACCTGCCGGATCTCTTCGACGTCGTTGACCAGCGGGACCATGATCCGGATGTCCCCATGCGCGGAGGCTCGCAGGATGGCCCGCAGCTGCGTACGGAACAACTCCGGTTCGTCCAGGCAAACGCGGATCGCACGCCATCCGAGGAAGGGATTTTCCTCCACGGGCATGTGCAGAAACATCGGAAATTTGTCGCCGCCGAGATCGAACGTGCGCACCGTGACCACCTGTTTGGGGAACGCCTCGGCGACACTTCGATAGGCCAGGTATTGGTCTTCTTCACCCGGCATTTGATTCCGCCCCACCACCAGAAATTCCGTTCGGAACAGGCCGACACCTTGCGCGCCGTGGAGGTAGGCCCTCTCCGCCTCTCCGGGCAAATCCAAGTTCGCGCGGAGCGCCACGGGCTGCTCGTCAGCGGTGATCGAAGGGAGCTCGGCGATCGTCTCGAGCTCATCTTCCCAGGCGAGAATCTGGGTCTCACGTTCCCGGAACACATTGCGGTCGTGAGCGTCAGGATCCAAGACCACCCGCCCGATCCGACCGTCCACGATGGCCTCCTGCCCCGTCTTAGCCTGCTCTGACACTACGCCAATGCCGCACACGGTCGGAATCCCAAGGGAGCGCGCGAGCATCACCCAGTGCGCCGTTCGCGTTCCGTGATCGGCCGCGATCCCGAGGACTGAGCTCGGATCGAACTGCACGGTGAGGCTGGGCGTCAGGTTGCGGGTGACGACGATGACGTTCTCCCCCAAGCCGGAAACGTCCGTCGGGTCCGGGAGGCCCAGGAGTTGATGCAGCAATCTGACTTGGAGGTCCTGGAGGTCATTGAGCCGGTCGAGCACCATAGGATGGGCGGTCCGGCTCCACCTTGCCTGAATTTCGAGTAGACGCCAGTCCAACGCGCGTGCCGCGGAGAGCCGATTTTCACGGATGTAGCGTGCAGCGCCCTCGACCAACTCCTCATCCTCCAACATGAGAAGCTGCGGCTCGAAGATTCTCGCTTCCACCACTCCGAGGCGCTCTTCGGTCGTATCCTCCAGGTCGAGAAGCCGTTTCTTCGCCCACTCGAAGACCTCCCGGAGATGCTCTTCCTCCCCCGCCACCTCCTCGGGGTCGATGGACCGGTGCGGAACGTCCGGCACACCCCAATTCAGGATGTGGACCCGACCCGCACCGATCCCCTCGGAAGCGCCAATACCGTCAAGAACCTTAGACACCATGCATCTCCTCGAACCCGCTGGCGATCAACTCCGCCAGAGCGCTAAGCGCCTCTTCCGCATCGTCACCGTTTCCGCGAATCACCAACTGCGACCCCATTTCCGCAGCCAACATGAGCACACCCATGATGCTCTTGGCGTTCACCTCCACGCCGTCCTTGTCCAACCACAGATCGGATTGGAACGATCCGGCCAATCGCACGAACTCCGCCGCCGGCCGGGCATGGAACCCAAGCGGATTGACGATCTCGACCCTGCGTTCGATCGTTTCGTCGGTCATGCGTTCCCCAGGGCCGTGAGCAACGTGATGACGAGCACCACGACGAGCGTGGTGCCCCGCAGCGCACGGTGTCCAAATTTGAGCCCCAGGCCGAACCCTGCAAATCCGGCGAACGCCCAGAGCGCCCCGGAGTCCTCAGCGGCAAGGTGGCTCACCAGGAAAACACCCGCCAAGATCCCGAGCAACACCGCACCTCCCGAAAAAGCGCGCTCGGCCAGTCGGGAAAGTTCGGCTCCCCGAAGCCGTACACCCACATCCTTGCCGTATTTGAGACCCTGACTATACGCCCACCAGCGAAGCGCCAGGTGTCCTGCGTTATACAAAATCAGGAATACACATACCGGAACCCACGGCGGGGTTCCAGCCCAAGCCAGCACCAAAGCCAGCAAAATCGTCGCGGGACGCCACGCTCCCCAAATCAGGAGATCTCCGAGCCCCCCGAGCGAGCCCTGGATCGCCCTCTTGAACCTCTCGATCGTCTCGGTGTCCGTACCACTACCCTCCATTCGGGCTACGGCTCCTAGCGCGATCCCGACGAGATACGGGTGGGCGTTGAACGTCCCCATGTGGCTCCGAACCGCTTCATCCAGAGCGTCGCCCGAAAGCCCACGTTTACGGAGCACGGGAATCATGCAGTAGGCAAATCCGGAGCCCAACAGCGACCGAAAGTTCCAGGATGCCTGGATGATGAACTGCCTCAGAAAGCTCGACATCCAGCCTGGCGGTCTCGTCGAGTCCAAATCCGTCACAGGTAAGCGCCCACGATGCCGGCGACGAGCCCGACCAGGAAAACGGCCCGGCGGCTCTTCCACCCCCCGAAACCCCTCAGCAACGCTCCGAGATGGACCGACGCACCGATCAGAATGAGCGCCACGGTCGTTTCGTAGGGCAACGGCCATCGCGACGCGAGGACCGCGGACAACCACCCTCCCACGACCAGCCCTACCGCCGTAACCCCCGCTCCACGCACGAAATCCAGAAGCATCGACGAAAGGTGCACCGCCGTGAGCTTTGGCGCGGTCATGGACCTGGGGTCGGTCCGGCCGAAAACTCGGCCGACCATGTGACGCTGCAAATCCACGGTCATTCCACCGATTTCAGAGACCGCCAGTCCTGCCACCATTCCCAATGCCAATCCAGCTAGTCCGCCGGCGGACATCGCAACCGCCACTGCGACCACCGCAGCGGGTCCCGACTCCGGAACGCGGGAGCCGCCGGCCGGGACCCCTGCAAGCTGGAAGAGCTCGAGCATCGCGCCGACCTCCAAGCCCACGGTGGGATCTCCAAGCCACCAACCGGCCAATGTGCCCGCGACGAGCGGGCGAGAGACCATGAATTGTCCGGCCGAGGTCGCATCGAGGGCCAGGAGCCCACCCAGGACGGCAAGGGGAAGGGACACGGTGCTTCTAGGCCAGGAGTGTTTCTAAATCGACCGCGCGACTCCCCGGAAGGTCCCGGGCGGAAACCTCGACACCCTCATCCGCGAGGACTTGAAGACCCTCCTCATCCTCCTGACCCAGGAACACGTACGGGACACGCTCGGTGCGGCCGGCCGCGTGATGCAGGCCGCCGAGGTTGACCTCACGACCCCGTAGACGATCACCCTCGGCGAGCGCGTTCATCGCGGCGATCGTCCGGGTCAGAACCACCGTCTTTCGGGGAGCGGCATCGAGGTCCGTGAGGCGTGCTCTCGCATCCGCGACGGTCAGGAAGTCCGCCGAGGCGGCGTCGGGAAGGCCCAGCCGGTAAAGATCTTGCTCCCATTCGCTCGTGGCCAACTCGTCGTCCACGACCACGTAATGCCGCACCCCGAGTTGCGGTCCCCAGCCCATCACCACCTGCCCGTGAATGAGCCGCTCGTCGATTCGGTAAAGGACGACCGACATCTATGCCGGCGGCTCAGCTGTCTTGACGCCTTCTTTGCCCTTTTGGAGGAGACGCGGAACCAGCTGGGAAAGGGGAAGCTCCCGATGAAACACGAACTCCAGTAACATCGGCAGGTTCATGCCGAACACCACCGCCCGCCGCCCGTTGTCTTTGCAGGTCAGTTGAGCCGTGAGCGCGCAACTTCCGCTGCCGAGATCGGTGAAAACAACGACCGGCTCACTTCCCACCAAGGCCTCCACCCGGTCGGCCAATCCCTGGGGATTCTGTCCCTCGTTACTCATCGCCATCAGAACACCCTCGTCCAGGCCCGTGATCCTCCGGACCGCGTCGACCATGCCTTCGGCTAATTTCCCATGGCTGAGCAAGACGCCCCTTACCAGCTCCACGTCACTCATAGTCCTGCTCGAAGTACTCGCGCACCGGACGCATGGCGTCCTTCAATCTTTGATCGAAGGCATCCGCGGAGTCTATGCCCTCATACTTCAAGAGGTGATTCATGGCCACCACCTCCGAGATTACCGTGATGTTTTTTCCGGCATTGAGCGGAATCGTCACTTGCGGAACCTTGATCCCGAGCACGTCAACCTCGGTCGTCTCGAGGCCGGTCCGCGTATAGGCACGGTCTTCGTCCCAAAGCTCCAGAAGGACCATCACTTCGATACGCTTCTGCTGGCGCGTGGCGTGGATCCCAAAGAGCGTGCGGATGTCAATGATGCCGAGACCCCGAATTTCCATGTGGTGCGCCTGGAGTTGATGCCCCTGGCCAAGAAGAATGTCCGGCCCGTGCCGCGAGACGATGACGTGGTCATCTGCCACGAGTCGGTGGCCTCGCTCAACCAGGTCCAACACACACTCGCTCTTCCCGACACCGCTCTCTCCGACGAAGAGCAACCCCACGCCGTATACGTCGGCCAAGGAACCATGGAGATTGGTGCGGGGGGCGAGAATCGCATCGAGATAGGGCTTGACCCGTCGGTAGAATTCCTTGGTGCTGAGACCCGAGCGGAGGATCGGAACCGAACATTCTGCGGCCACCTCGACAAATTCGTCGGACAGCGATAACGCCTTCGTGACGAACACGACTGGAATTCCGAAACCGAGGACACCCTTGACCCGGTCTCGCCGCTCCTCTGGGGACAGGCCTTCCAGATAAGCGATCTCGGTTTCACCAAACACCTGAATTCGATCTGACGAGAACCGCTCCGTGTACCCGGCCAAGGCGAGCCCCGGGCTGGAGAGATCGGGGTCCCGAACCGGGCGCTCCAGGTTGGTGTCGGGGGTCAGGACTTCGAGCTGGAGCGTCTCTCGCCTATCCTCGAACAGCCGCTGGACGGTGATCTCCGGGATCGACTCCGGCGAGGCCTCCGGCGAATCGCTAGTCAAATAGGGGCTACTCCTCTGCGAGAGCTTCGGTCAGCGGTGGAGCTCGGTGGTCCTTCGTCTGGTCGGAAAGCTTCCGAAGCTGACGCGCCAGGCGAACGTTCACCTGGCTCAGAGCTTCGCTGAAGTCCTCGCCTTCCCCGGTGGCGACGATCGTGTCACTCCGGTCGATGTGCAGAATCCCCTCGATCTTCTTGGAGTTCTTTTCTTCATCGAAAATGACCTCGACGACGGAAACGCGAGCGTCGTACTTTTTCAGCTTGGAGAGGAGCTCCTCGGTGCGGGCTCGAAGGGACTCGGGAAGGGTCGTATGTCGCGACGTGATCCGAACTTCCATGCCGCCTCCATTTTTGACTTCTCACGACGACTCAACATCGGCTCGTGGTCCCGCACGTAACCAAAGTTAGCTCTGACTGGGCACCTCGACTACCCACTCCTGTAGGAACTTCTCCATGGAACGCGCCGAAGCGTCCCAACCGAACCGCTCGGCGAAGCGCCTGGCACCGGCTCCCAATCGTGCGCGTGTTTCTTCATCCCCGAGGAGCTCTTCGATCCGCCGGCTGAGAATCTCGACGTCCCCGTGGGGCACGAGAAATCCGGTTTGCCCATCCACCACCGAATCCCTGAGGCCGGGCACATCGCTAGCGATGGTCGGCGTGCCACAAGCCGCGGCCTCCAGGTTCGAGATGCCCCAGCCCTCCTTCACCGACGTGAGGAGATTGATCCAGCTCTTCCGAAGGAGCCCCCCCTTCTCCACCTCGGATACGTAGCCCAGAAACTCAACGTGTCGCTCCAGGCCGAGGGACACGCGGAGCGCCTCCAGCCGCGGCTGATCGTCTCCACGACCCGCTACGAGCAGGCGGCACGAAGTCCCTCGCTCCACCAGTGCCGCCACGGCCTGGAGCAAGAGGTCGATGCGCTTGTAGCGTTTGACTCTTCCCAGGTACAGGAGGGTGGGTTCGGGAAAGCGCTCGTCGGGCGCAGGGGGAGACAAGACCTCGAGATCCACCCCATTGGGAATGATCTCGATCCCGCTACGTGGCATCCCGCGCCGCGCGAGATCCTCCGCAGTACTTTCGGAAACCGCCACCGTCGGCACGGATCGGAACACTCTTGGCACCGGCAGCTCGAGGAGCCAGGTCGCTGCCGCCACCGGGAGGGACGCCTCTTGAAATGCCGCCGTCCCGAAGAGGTGGTGGACGATCAAGGCCACCGGTGCCCCGACCCCCCAAAAGGGCGAAAAAAAAGGCACCTTGTTCAGGTCCTCCACCACGACGTCGAACCGCTCGGCCCGGAGTCGGCGTCTGAAGTAAACCGGGGCAACGAGAGAAAGCGTGTATCGGCTGCCGACCCGATGCACTTCAATGCCGTCGAGCACGGTGCGGCGCGCACTCCCCGGCCACGCCGAGCATAAGAGCGTGACCGAATGTCCCCACGTCACGAGTCGGCGGAAAATCTCTTGGAGATGGACCTCCGCCCCACCGGCCTGCGGGTTTTCCGGATCGAGCCAGTTGAGAACGAGGATCTTCACGCACCGGGCTCCGAGATCAGCGGATCACCCGCTTGTAAAGCGCATCCAGTACCCCATTTACGAACCGGGGGGACTCGGGGCCGCTGTACCGCTCGGCCAACCGCAACGCTTCTTGAATGGAGACCTTGGGCGGGATTTCATCGAAACAGATCAACTCTGCGGCGGCAATTCTGAGAATTCCGCGGTCGAGCAGAGCCAGACGGTCCATGCGCCAATTGTCCAATGCGACTTCGAGCAGTTGGTCCAACTCATCACCGCGAGCGTCCAACTCCGCCGCCAGGCGACGCAAATACGGCAGGCGGGACTCTGCAATCCTCCGCATGGCCATGACTTCCTCGAGCACGTCGGAAAACGTACCCTCGCGCTCCCGCACGTCCCACTGGTAGTGGATCTGAAGCGCCCACGCCCTCGCCCGGGTCCGGTCGATCCGCCGGGCAACGCTTTCAGCGATCCCACCCGATTTTTTCAATGTGCCTGGAGGCCTCATGGAGAAGTGGGGCGAGCCGCGTTAGGAGCGCCGACCCCGGTGCCCAGCCAGAACTTCTCCATGAGGCCTCTAATCCTCGAGACCCTCGTATAGGCGGATCATGTGAAGTGCGCTCTGCGCCAGCTCACGCCCCTTGTTGCCCACTTCTTGCGAAGCGCGAGCTAAGGCCTGATCTGGTGTGTCGGCCGTCAGCACACCAAACAGGAGTGGAATATCGAGCTCCCGTGCAACGGCGCCGAGGCCCGAAGAGGCCTCACCGGCCACGTAGTCGAAGTGGGGCGTTTCCCCCCGAATCACACATCCAAGAGCGATGAGCGCATCGTGGCGGTCCAGGGCTGCGATCCTCCTGGCCGCCTGGGGAAGCTCCCAGGCACCCGGCACGCGATAGACGTCCACCGCGTCCGCCTCGACGCCGAACTCTTCGAGGGTGCTCTGGCAACCTTCCAGCATTTCTTCCGTCACATCGCTGTTGAAGCGCGCCGCGATAATCCCGATGCGCCTGCCCGGCGCCGGATCCGGGGGGTGCGAGCCGGTGTCGATTTGCACGTCAGACATCCTCCCGTGATGGCATCCTACAGGCGCATTCTACAGGAGGTGGCCCAACTTCGATCGCTTCGTGTCTAGGTAACTCTGGTTGTGCTCCCCGCGCCCGACGCGTAGGGGCTCCCTTCCGGTGACCTCGAGACTGTACCCTTCGAGCCCGACAATCTTCCGTGGATTGTTGGTCAGAAGGCAAATTTTCTTGAGTCCGAGGTCGAGGAGAATCTGGGCGCCAATCCCATAGTCCCGCAGGTCAGGCTTGAACCCAAGGGCCTGGTTCGCCTCGACCGTGTCGTGACCCTGGTCCTGTAGTTCATACGCCCGAATCTTGTTGTGCAGGCCGATCCCCCGTCCTTCTTGTTTCAAATAGACGATAACCCCCCGGCCTCTCTCCGAAACCTGCTCAAGCGCGGCCCTCAACTGCCAGCCGCAATCGCAACGAAGGGAGCCGAACACATCACCCGTCAGACACTCCGAGTGCATGCGAACGAGCACGCCCTCGTCTCCCTCCTCGTCTCCCTCCACGTCACCCTCGACGCCCTCCTCCACATCAGCCCCTACGTCACCTTTGACGAGCGCTACGTGCTCCCGGTCATCGATCGGACTCTGGTACGCGATGATCCGGAACGGTCCAAACTCGGTCGGTAGATTCGCTTCGGCCACCCGTGTAACCAGGCGTTCCTTGGTCAGGCGGTACGACACCAGCTGGGCGACTGTGATGAACCGGAGGCCATGTTCCTTCGCGTACAACTCCAATTCGGGGCGGCGCGCCATCGTCCCATCGGGATTGAGGATCTCACAGATCACCCCGATCGGAGGCAGCCCGGCCATGCTTGCCAGGTCCACCGCAGCTTCCGTCTGGCCCACGCGGCGAAGGACGCCACCAGGGCGGGCCTTGAGGGGAAAGATGTGTCCCGGACGCCTGAGGTCGCCTGGCTCGGACTCGGGATCCACCAGGACCTCGATGGTCTTGGCTCGATCATGAGCGCTGATGCCCGTGGTCACACCGAAACGTTGATGGGCGTCCACAGAAATCGTGAAAGCGGTGCCCTGTGGGTCCGAGTTCTCGTCGGTCATGAGGGGAAGACCCAACGCTGTGGCACGAGGCTGCGTCAGCGCGACACAAATGAGGCCCCGGCCGAACTGGGTCATGAAGTTCACCGTCTCGGGCGTCACGAGGGAAGCCGCACAAACAAGGTCTCCCTCGTTTTCGCGATCCTCGTCGTCGGCGACGATGATGAGCTTGCCTTGACGAATATCCTCTAGGGCATGCTCGACGGTATCGAACCCCATGACCAGACGCTCCTTCTCGATCCGTGACTCCAGTGCGCACGGCGCACGACTGTGGCGACGTACGTTTTGCCACACAGACATTATATCAGCAGTGAAGGCTCCACGGGACCACACGAGCGTTGCGTTACACGCTCCCCCACCTCATACCAACACCATTTCGCCCTTTCGGCAGCGCCCTCAGGAACGCTCGGAGAGCAGCCTCCGAACGTATTTTCCGACCAGGTCACCTTCGACGTTCACCCGTGCGCCGGGTTCGAGCATGCCGAGGTTGGTATGCTCCCACGTGTACGGTATGACGGCGACCTGACAGATGTGGTCGTCCGAGATTGCGTTGACCGTGAGACTCACACCATTGAGTGCGATCGAACCATGGAGGAGGGTCCCCGATGCCACAGCGGACGGAATTTTGAAGTCGAGGAGACGATACTCCCCCCGGTGCTCGACACCGATCAAATCACCCACACCGTCGATGTGGCCTTGAACCAGATGTCCGTCCAGGCGGGTTCCTATCGCAATAGCACGTTCGAGATTGACCGGGCTCCCTTCGGTGTAATCGCCCGCCACGGTCCGAGAGAGCGTCGTTCCCACGCTGTTGACCGTGAAGCCCTCGTCCAGAACCTCGACCACCGTGTGACAGGCTCCGTCGAGACAGACCGACGAGCCGGGCTGGAGATCTTCAAGCACGACGCTCGCATCGATCTCCAACACTCGGGCACCGTCCATCTCTCGCGTGGTGCGTACAGTGCCCATCTCCTCTACGATCCCACTGAACATCACATTTCTCGGTGGTACGTGAGTAGAACGTCGGGCCCGAATCGAACCGGCTCGCCCCTGCTCGACCAGCCCAAGCCCTCCGGCGTCGAGTGCCCGCCCCCAAACGCCGGAACACCTTGGGACCCGAGGGTCACGGGTGCCTGGAAAAGATAAAACCGCCGGGCCAATCCCTCACGTGAAAGAGCCGTGGCCAATCTTCCCCCACCCTCGCAGAGGACCGACCGAAAACCGAGATTCCAACACCGTTCGAGCACCTGTTCCAGGTTCGCTCCTCGATCCGAATGTGGCACGGGCTCCCCCAGTGGCACCGGTTCCCCCAGTGGCACCGGCTCTGCCTGTGGCATCGGCTCCGCCTGTCGCACCGGCTCCGCCTGCGGTACGATCTCCACCTGTGCACCGACCTCCCTCAGTGCATCGACCCGTGCGGAAGGAGCGGCTTCGGTCGCGAAGATCAGGACCGGCGTTTGGCTCTCGGCACCGAACAGAGCCGCATCCGGTGACAGAGCAGCGCTCGGATCCAATACGATACGCGTAGGCGGAATGCGGGGGGTCCGACCGTATCGCACGGTCAACATGGGGTCATCGACACGGGCCGTCTCCCCCCCGACCAACACTGCGTCGAATCCGCTCCTGAGACGATGTACCTCTCTATTCGCTTCGTCGCCTGTAAGGAGCGTCCGCTCGCCCGGCCGAGCAGCGATCCGCCCATCCAGACTCACCGCCAACTTCAGAGCGAGGTACGGTCGCCGGTACTGCATCGTATAAAAAAACACGGGATCGACGTCGTGGAACGACCGAACATCTGCCGAAGGGCCGATGACTTCGACCCCGGCCTTCGCCAAAAGCTCGCCCCCACCTCCGGTCTCAAGGAATGCGAAGCCCTCGTCCACAACAAAGATCAAGGACCCCGGATCGGCGGCCCCGAACACTACCCGGGTCACGCCGGCCTCCAGCAAGAACTTCGAACACGGGGGCGTCTTACCATGGTGGCCACACGGCTCGAGGCTCACGTACACGGTAGCGCCACGGGCGGCATCTCCTGCGGAACGGATCGCGTTCACTTCAGCGTGCGGACCGCCGTACTCCTCGTGCCATCCCTGACCCACGAGCTGTCCATCCTGCGTCAGGACGCACCCGACCATCGGATTGGGATGCACCCGACCCCACCCCCGCTCCGCCAAAGAGGCGGCCCGCTGAAGCCACTCCCGGTCCGACTCGCTCAGAGACACGTCAGATCGTGAGTCGGCCGGCTAGGCTGACAAACGGCGTTATCGAACCGGGATCGTACGCACCCGAGTAGCCGGCCAGTCCGTCGTATCCTCCCGCCCATCCACCCTCGACCGAAAACTGGAACACGAGCCTCGTGATGGATATACCGCCGAAGTAGACCGATCGGCGGGTCGTCAGGTCGTTCATAGAGCCCATCCCCCGTCCCCCCGGGATCGTGGGATCCGGCACCTGGACGCCCATGCTGCCTCGGTCCCAATTCCATCCCACGCCCCCCGAGACCGCGAGGGTGAAGAAGTTTTTCCCGATTATCGCCCGCACCGAGGTCGCCGAGATATCGGTATCGATTTGGGACCCGTTCACACCGGCGGTCCAGTCCACGCTCTGCCCAAAGGACTGCGTCACTGACACTGTGACGCCAGGCAGGGTGAACGACTCACGGAAAACTCCGAGCCGCCCGCCCACCGACAAGATGCCCTCGTTGCCCAGAAACCCGTCGGACTCCCCCAGGAAAATGAGGCTCGCGGACGCGAGAAGATCGAGGGATAGCAGCCCACCGACGGTCGGCATCAGGGAAACTCCGTCCAAGACGCCAAATGCCACCGAGGCCTTCACCCCGTATGCCTCAACTACGTTCTCCCCCGCGGCGCCTGTGCCTCCGCCGAGGAGGTCCGGCATTCTGAATCGAGCCATCCGGAGACGCGCGTCCACGCTCACACGCGGCGCACTCCCCAGCCGTCTCCCGATTGTGCTGGACGACCCGGAGAGGCTGGCGCCCATTCTGTCGGCTATGGTGATTCCGCCACGCATGGCTTGCGCTGCCAATACGCCACTTCGGCAGGACGTCACCAAGTCCGCCGATCCGCCGGCCGCACATTGCGCGACGAACGGTCCCAGATCTTGTCCCTCCGCGGACCCGAAACGCCCTGAAAGCAGCAGAACACAGAAGGCTACATGACTGGCCCTCACGCCCACCGTACACCCTCGCCGGCCTCCACCTCTCCCATGACCCACGCCGGACCGTCGCCCTGGCTCAAACCCTCGAGGACCCCGTCGACATCCCCGGGTGCAACCATCGCGATCATGCCCACGCCCATGTTGAACACGCGCAGCATTTCCTCCCGCTCGATACCTCCCGCCTCAGCGAGCAAACGGAACACATCGGGGACCTCCCAAGAAGCGAGGTCGATCACCGCGCCGAGCTCCGATCCGAGGGTCCGGGGCAGATTGCCTGGGATGCCCCCACCGGTGATGTGAGCCAGGCCCCGCACACGTCCGGCGTCGAGAACATCGGACAAGACGGGCAAATAGCTCCGATGTACATCCAGGAGCACGTCCGCCACCGAGCGTCCCGACCCGGGAAATTCGTCATCGATCGACAACCCCATGGACTCGAACACGATCCTCCGCGCCAATGTGTAACCGTTGGTATGCATGCCGGTCGACCCAAGGCCGATCAAGACGTCTCCCGCACGGACACGCGAGCCATCCAGGATCCTGTCGCGCTCCACGATGCCCACGATGAATCCAGCCAGATCGTACTCGTCCTTGGCATAAAATTCGGGCATCTCGGCCGTCTCTCCACCAAGGAGCGCGCACCCATTCTCCTTGCACGCCGTCGCTACTCCGCCCACGACTCCTGTCACAACAGCCTCGTCCATGGCGCCGCATCCGAGATAATCCAGGAAGAACAGAGGCCGGGCTCCCTGCACGAGGATGTCGTCGACACAGTGGTTCACCAAATCTTGGCCCACGGTGTCATGCCGTCCCGCCATGAAAGCAACCTTGACCTTGGTTCCCACACTATCGGTGCTCGAGACGAGCACCGGGCTCTCTACGTCTCCGGGTACAGCGTACAGGCCGCCGAACTGGCCGAGCGCGGACAGGGTGTGTTCGTCCCTGGTGGAAGCCACCAACGACTTGAGGCCCTCCATCACCCGCTCGGCTGCGTCGAGATCGACCCCTGTTGAGCGATAGTCCAGCGCACCCGGCTCAGCCATCCGAGTCCCCCAGATGATGCTCGAACGCCGTTATCTCTCTGAATTCCACGATCCGGTGCAGGATCTCCCTCTCGTTGAGCGATCGGAACCGATCGACGCTGAACTTCTCGACCGCAAACGAACCCATGACGGACCCATACACCATGGCGCGCCGCAGGTCGTCCGGCTCCTGAGAGTCGACCGAGGCCATGTACCCGACGAAGCCACCCGCGAAGGAGTCTCCAGCCCCGGTGGGGTCGAAGATCACGTCCAAAGGGAACCCCGGCATGAAGAACATCCAGTCCGGCCCGAAGAGAATCGCCCCATGCTCACCCTTCTTCACTACAACGAAGCGGGGGCCGCGCTCCTGTATCCACCGTGCCGCCCGGACGAGATTGTGGTCTCCGGCGAGCTGCCGTGCCTCGGCGTCGTTGACCATCAAGATATCGACTCGCTTCAGGAGTTCGACGAGCACCTCGTGACTCCCTTCGATCCAGTAATTCATGGTGTCGCAGATGACAG
The DNA here is from genome assembly GCA_965248195.1 of Longimicrobiales bacterium. Taxonomy (GTDB): domain Bacteria; phylum Gemmatimonadota; class Gemmatimonadetes; order Longimicrobiales; family Gaopeijiaceae; genus UBA822. The sequence goes on from CBDFIQ010000002.1 coordinate 1,990,818, forward strand.
CCGCCGGCTCCCGGACCTGATCGAGCACCTCCAGCTGGAGCACGGGATCGATATTACCCAGGAAGACGTACCGAGAGTCCCGAAACGCATCCGGGATGCGCGGTTTGAAATCGCCGAACACCCCCAGGCTGGTCTCGAGAGTCTCTCGCGAGTTCAGGTCATACTTATACCGCCCAGCCCAGAAAAAGCTCTCACCCTCGGCACGTTCCACACCCGAGAGGTCGGCACCTCGCTCGGTAAGGAAATCCAACTTCTCGAACGGATAGTCGTCTCCGACCACACCCACGATGCGGACCGGACACAGCAAGCTCGCGGCGGCGGCGAAAAACACAGCCGACCCACCGATCACCCGGTCGGCCGAGCCGAAAGGTGTCTCTACCGAGTCGAGAGCCACGCTTCCCACCGCCAAGATCGACATCCCTCTCCCTAGCCGCCCACGTCGTCAGCCCGAGCTCCGCCGGCCAAGTCGTCAGCCCGGGCTCCGCCCGCCACGTCGTCAGCACGAGCCATCTGCTCGGGAGCCACGATGCCTAGGATGCTCAGCCCGTTTCCAAGTACGATCTGCACCGAACGGGCGAAGGCGAGCCGTGCGTTCCGAAGGCTCTCATCCTCCACAAGCACGGCCAAATCCGGGTTTCGGCTCGGGTTCCCCGCGTGATACCACGAATTGACCGCTCCCGCCGTCTGCTCCAAATAGTCGCAGATCAAGTGAGGGGACCGCAGTCGCGCTGCGTTTCGGACCAGATCGGGGAATTGCACGAGCATCTTGATGACCTCCCGCTCAGCGTCCGTCGTGAGCACCGAAAGATCGACGCCTTCCGTCCCAACGGAAGCCCGCTCCAGACCGGCTTTCTTGAAGATGCTGCACATGCGGGCGTGGGCGTACTGCACCTTGTACACCGGATTCTTGTCGGACTGGTCCAGGGCGAGACCCAGATCGAAGACCAGATGCCCATCCGGTTTCCTCATTTGGAAGAAATAACGCGTGACGTCGACCCCGACCTCCGTCATGAGCTCCCGAAGCGTCGTATACGAGCCCGCCCTCTTCGAGAACTTGATCTCCTTCCCGTCCCGCTCGACCCGAACCATCTGATGGAGCACGTACTCCGGGTACTCCGCCGGTAACCCGAGTGCCTGTACCCCCGCCTGCACGCGAGCAACGCCTCCGTGGTGATCGGCCCCCTGGACGTTGATGGCCTGATGAAAACCACGCCCCCACTTGTCCATATGGTATGCGACGTCGGGAAGAAAGTAGGTCGGAGATCCATCGCTCTTGATCATGACGCGGTCCTTCTGGTCTCCATACTCCGTCGTACGAAGCCAGACGGCGCCGTCCGAATCGAACACTTTGCCGGTCTCTCGCAGGGCCTCGACGGTAGAATCCACCCGACCGTCCTCGTAAAGGGAAGACTCGAGGAAGTAGACGTCGAAGTGGATACGGAAGTCGGAGAGGTCCCGGTCCTGCTCCTCGCGAAGAGTGCGCACCGCAGTCTCCCGCATGATCTCCAACGCCTCTTCGTCTCGGATTCCTACGAAGCGATCTCCGTGTTCCTCGGCCAGGCCCGCCGCGATCTCGCTAACGTACTTTCCCTGGTACCCTCCTTCGGGGATCTCGGCATCTTGCCCAAAACGTTGCTGGTACCGGGCCCAAACACTTTCGGCAAGACGATCGATCTGGGCTCCGGCGTCGTTGTAGTAGTACTCCCGGCTCACGGCCCACCCCGTCCAATCGAGGAGTCCCGCGATCGCATCTCCGATGGCGCCTTGCCGTCCGTGTCCCACGTGCAGCGGCCCCGTGGGATTAGCCGACACGAATTCGACCACGATCGACTTCCCACCGCCTTCATCGCACCGCCCATAGTCGTCGTCGGCACCGATGATCTCCACGAGTCCGGAGGCGACCTGCCCGGAACTGAGCTTGAAATTCAAGAAGCCCGGCCCCGCCACGCTCACGGATTCGATGCCGAAGCCTTCGGTGTCGATCCGGGAAGCGATCTCCTCGGCGATCGCAAGTGGCGGCCGGCCGAGGTGTTTCGCCAACCTCAGGGCGATAGTCGTCGCCAGATCACCATGGCTTGAATCTCTGGGCTGATCGAGGCGCACGTCGGCATCGTCCACTCCCATCCCGCTGAGCGCCTGCCGGACCGCTTCCCTAATGGCTTCTTCAGACATGGAATCGCAGCTCCACTCGGCCCCCCTCAGGCCTGCGACTAGGAGGACTTGCCGGCATCGGAGGATTTCGATCCGCCCGATGCCCCTGCAACATCAGCGGACGTTCTCTTTGACTTGCTTGAACCCCCGTCGGATGGACCGCCGCTCGCGCCGCCCCCGCTCCCGTCTGAAGAGTCCGCACCACCACTGGATTTTTTTTCCGCGTCACCGCTGGAGGCTTTTTTTTCGGGCGAGGCCGCTTCCTTGTCAGAACTAGCGGCTTTCTTGTAGGCCTCACTCCGGTAGTCCGTGATATAAAACCCTTCGCCCTTGAAGATCAGGCCCGCCCCCCCGGACAAGAGACGCACGGCGGTCTTTCCGCACTCCGGGCATGTGGCCCGGGCCTCGTCGGACATACGCTGGAACAGCTCGAATTCATGTCCCTTCGGGCAACGATACTCGTATGTGGGCATATCGGATTCGCGTCAAACGGTGATTCGGCAAATTGGCCGGCACGGAAGCCTTGGTGGCGCACGACCGCAGAGTCGGAACGATAATAGCCTTTTAGGCGTCGTGCGTCCCCCACTCCTCACGCAGCACCTCACTGATTTCTCCGAGCGTAGCCGAGGCTTTCACCGCTCCGATCATCGGAGGGATCAGATTCTCGGTCGACCGGGCGGCGGACCGGATCCCGTCGAGCGCTTGCGAAGTATCGCCGGAGTCCCGCTTTTTCCTGAAATCCGCCAGCCGGCGCTTTTGATCCGCCTCAAGCCCCGAAAAATCGGGACTCGGGACCGACATGGGGTCCTCTTCATCCTCGTCGAAAACGTTTACGCCCACCACCCGGCGCTCGTTCTCTTCGATTTCCATCTGGTATCGGTACGCGGACTCATGGATCTGGTCCTGCATGAACCCGATGGCCTTCGACGCTCCACCCAAACCCTCGATCTCTTCCAGATAGGCACGAGCACCATCTTCGATCTCGAGGGTGAGGGACTCTACGTAATAACTGCCCGCGAGGGGATCCACCGTGTGCGTGATTCCTGATTCGTTAGCCAAGATTTGTTGCGTGCGGAGAGCGAGCTTGGCGGCCTCTTCGGTCGGGAGAGCCAGGGCTTCGTCGAAACCGTTCGTGTGTAACGACTGGGTCCCCCCAAGGGCAGCCCCCAGGGCCTGTATGGTGACTCGTACCACGTTGTTGAGCGGTTGCTGAGCCGTCAGCGTCGATCCGGCCGTCTGGGTGTGAAAGCGCAGTTGGCATGAGCGGTCCGAAGCGCGGAAGCGCTCCTTCATAAGCCGCGCCCACAGGCGGCGCGCAGCCCTGAATTTTGCGACTTCTTCAAGGAGGTCATTGTGCGCCGCGAAGAAAAAGGAAAGCCGCGGCGCGAAGTCCTCCAAGGAGACTCCGGCAGCCAGCACACTCTCCACGTAGGCGAGTCCGTTGGCCAGGGTGAACGCGACCTCCTGTGGAGCGGTGGAGCCGGCCTCACGAATGTGATAACCCGAGATCGAAATCGAATTCCACCGTGGCACCTCTCGGGCGCAGAAGGCTATCAGGTCTGTGGCCAGCCTGAGGCTGGGGTCCACCGGGTAGATGTACGTCCCCCGGGCGACGTACTCTTTGAGCACGTCGTTCTGGACCGTGCCAGCCAGTGCGTTTCTCCCCACGCCCTGCTCGTCTCCGACGGAGAGGTACAGAGCAAGGAGAATGGCAGCCGTCGAATTGATCGTCATCGACGTGGACACTTGATCGAGCGCGATCGCGTCGAAGAGAGTCCGCATGTCTTCGATGGTGTCGATCGCTACGCCGACCCGGCCGACCTCGCCCCGCACGATCGCATGGTCCGAGTCGTACCCCATCTGGGTGGGGAGGTCGAACGCAACCGATAAACCGGTGGTGCCCTGGGTCAGGAGGTAGTGGTAACGCTGATTGGTTTCCTGCGCCGTCCCGAACCCGGCGTATTGCCGCATGGTCCAGAGGCGGCCCCGATACATGTTCGGGTAGATGCCCCGGGTGAATGGAAATTGGCCCGGCCTCTCGAGCCCCTCGCCATCACCAGCGTTGGCCTCGTACACGGAATCGACTTCGATTCCGCTGCCCGTCCGGAAGGGCCTCTCGTTGGCGTCGTTCATCGGATCTCTCAATCCCCTTCTCTCTCCGAAAATTTTTCCGAAACCTCGCCGGGTGGGAGCATATCCATCAGGACTTCGTCCTTCTCGACCGTCTGGCCTGCGGCGACGTGGATTACGCCGACGCGGCCTGCGACCGCGGCGGTGAGCGAATTCTCCATCTTCATGGCCTCGACGACGAGGAGACCGCCTCCCGCCTCCACCAACTCTCCTTCTTTCACCTCCACCTTTACGACCAGCCCCGGCATTGGGGCCCGCACGGGCGTCGGGCCCTTGACGGCCAATCCCGCGGAGCTCATGTCGCGCATCGCCTTCGCTCGGTCGTCCAACACGTCGGCTCGATACCGCCGCCCCCGATGCTGGAGAGCCCACACGCCGGAACCGCCGCGCTCGGCCAGAACCGTATGGGATGCCCCGCCCACGAGAAAGGAATAGAGCTTCGGGCTCACCAATTCGGGGCCACGGGCCTCCATCCGGTCCCCGTCGATCCGAACTCCCTCAGCGTCGATTGCCACCTCGAAGGTGGTGTCGCCCACGGTGACATGATAACGCACAGCCCTACCCACTACGGGGCTCCGCGGCAGTCCGCCTCAGCACGACCACCACCTCCACGTGCGCGGTCTGTGGAAAAAGGTCGAACGCTCGAACGTTCACGACCTCATAGGACGACGAGAGCCGCCCGATATCCCTCGCCAATGTCGCGGGGTCACAGCTGACATAGATCAGGCGCGGTGGGCCCGCCGCCTGAAGCGCCTCCGTTACCCTCGCGTCGACACCGCTTCTGGGTGGATTGAGGACCACGAGGTCGGCCGGCAGGGCCTCCACCACGCGATCCTCCACGGCGCCCGTCCATACCGTGAAGCTCTCCGGGGCATCGCACGATGCGGCTCTGGCCGCCTCCGAGTCGCGTTCGATGCCAAGGACGTCCGCACCGGATCTCGCCAGGTCTCGACCGTATAAGCCCACCCCGCAGTAGGCATCCACCACTTTTTCGCCGCCTCTCACCTGTCCCTGCTCTACCACCCATCGATGAAGCGCCTCACCCGCCTCCCTGTTCACCTGGAGGAAGGTCGTCGGCCCGGTCCGCACGGTTTCTCCGAAGCGAGTGTCATGAACGTGAGTCCGCCCGGCCAGAAGCTTTCCACCGCCCTTGGGCTTTTCGCCCCACACGGCCACGAGCCCTTCGACTTCTCGGAGAAGGATGTCCGGCCGCCCCGGACCTCGACCACCTCCGACGACGAGAACCACCCCTTCGTCCACAGCGCGCAGCGTGAGGCGCAGCTTGCGGCCGGCTGGAAGCCTCCGGGCCCCCTCCCCCCAAGCCCGCCGTAAGCCGGTCCATACCGACGCCACGGCCGGCTCCGGAAGGATACACCCCTCTTCCACGTCGACGATTCGATGGGGCACCCCGAGATGGTGAAATCCCGCGACCACCCGGCCACCCGGTAGGCGCATCAGCGTAAACGTCACCCGGGACCGATAGTTTCGTTCTATAGGGCTCGGCACCACCTCCGGAAGTCCGATGTCCACGTGTGAGATTCTCCTGAGCGCCTCTCTCACCGTGTCGCCCTTCCAATGGAGCTGCCGGGGGTAGGCGACATGTTGCAACGTGCAGCCCCCGCACTCTTCGTAGTACGGACAGGCAGGGGGAACCCGGTCCGGTGACGGAACGCGCAATTCACGGAGTTGGCCCCTGGCCCAGCGCGGTTTTTCATGTGTGATGCGCACTCGGACCTCGTCACCCGGTGTGGTCCGTGGCACGAACACCACTCGTCCATCGTCCAAATTCCCTACGCCGGCACCATCGGACGACAACGCTCGGATCTGCACCGTTGCTTCGGTGGTCAAGTCTGCCATGGCCAACCCGACGCCCGCCACGCGGAGAGCCCCCGTTCGTCCATTCCATCGATCCGGTCGTCCGCTCCATCGATCCGGGTGGCGCCTACACGTCCGCACCCGCCATGCTCCAGCATTGCCGCCGCCAAAGCCACCAAACGGACCTCGCCATCGGAAGGCCGTAACCACTCCGGATGCTCTTCGACGTAGGCGATCGTGAGGTCCCCTCTCCTAAAGTCATCTTCCTCCATGACACGTAGGTGGAACGGGATACTCGTATCGACCCCGTGGATCACCAGTTCACCGAGCGCTCGCCTCATACGAGCGAGGGCAGCGGCTCGAGAGCCGGCATGGACGATGAGCTTGCCCAGAAGGGGGTCGTAGTGAGGTCCGATGTCGGAACCGGCACGGATCCCGCCGTCCCACCGGATCCCCGGTCCCGAGGGCACCTCGAGGTGGTCGATGCGCCCCATAGACGGAAGAAAACCGCGGGCGGGATCCTCACTCGTGATGCGACATTCGATGGCGTGCCCTGAAAACCCGACGTCTTCCTGGCAGAAGTCCAAGGGCTCTCCGAGCGCAATACGGATCTGCCACTGCACCAGATCCAGGCCGGTTACGGACTCCGTGATCGGGTGCTCGACCTGTAACCGGGTGTTCATCTCCAAGAAGTAGAATTCGCCGTCCTGGTAGAGGAACTCGACTGTGCCCGCACTCCGATACTCGACGGCCCGAGCAGCCTGCACGGCCGCAAGACCCATCGCTTCCCGAGCCCGGGGCTCCAGCAGGGGCGCGGGCGACTCTTCGATGAGCTTCTGATGACGCCGCTGAATCGAACATTCCCGCTCACCCAGGTGGACCACAACACCCGATGGATCGCCGAGCACCTGGATCTCGATGTGCCGGGGCCGCGCCAAGTACTTCTCCACATAGATCGCCCCGTCCCCGAAGGCGGCTTCCGCCTCTCGGGACGCCGACTCGAAGGCTCCCGGTAGCTCGTCGGCGTCGGATACGACCCGCATCCCCTTCCCGCCGCCCCCCGCAACCGCCTTGAGGAGTATGGGAAATCCCACCTCACGTGCAACGTCAGCGGCTTCCTCCGGACCGGTCGTCGGCTCGAGAGCGCCCGGAATGATCGGGACCCCCGCTTCGGCCATGCGGCGCCTTGCCTCGGTCTTGTCGCCCATCGCCCGGATGGACTCAGGGGAGGGGCCGATGAAAACGAGACCGGACTTCTCTACCGCCGCGGCGAACGAGGCCCGTTCAGCAAGGAATCCATATCCGGGGTGGATGGCTCCCGCTCCCGCACTCTCGGCCACCTCGATGAGATGTTCTCCGCGGAGGTAGCTCTCCGATGACGGCGCCGGCCCGATCGGAACTGCCGAGTCGGCCTCGAGAACGTGCGGCGACAGCCGATCCACGTCCGAATAGACTGCGACGGAAGCCAAGCCCAACTCGCGGCACGCACGAATGATCCGGACGGCGATCTCGCCACGATTGGCCACAAGCACGGTGTCGAACATGGGCCGCTCAGGATCCTCGGGAAGGGCGTCAGGGCCGACGGGCCCAGTCTTGTCCGGTGGAGCCTGAAGTTTGGTAGAGGGGTGTGGGGGTGTAAACCCCTTACTCCACGTAGCCCTCCGCCACCAGCTCGCTTCCCCTCCGGATGATCCTGAACCGGATCGGCTCGTCCTCTTCATAGGACCGGATGAGCCGGAGCACCCGGCCCACCGTTTCTGCCTCCCGGGCTCCGACGGCGAGCACCACGTCTCCCGCCATGAGTCCCAACGTCGAGTCTTCGTCGACCTCGACCACCAGCACCCCGTTGTCACTCCCGAAGTACTCGCCAAGCTCAGGATTCAGGTCGATGAACTCGACACCTTCCGCTGAGGTGCGGCCGAAACTGAAGTTGAATCGACCAGGTTCTATGACCTGAATGTCCCCTAGACGGTCCCTTATGACGCTCAACCGATCGGCAAGTTCGCCGCTGAAATTCTCATGCATTCCGAAGGACCACCTGTCCCCGTCCCACTCACCATCCCAGATGAGGTCTGGAGCCACCCCGAAGGTTCGGACCTCAGGAAATTCAAACTCCTCGGCTTCGACGCTCACCGTGCTGCTGGCGCCATCCCTCAAATATCGGATTTCGACCGTCTGCCCTGGCTCCAAGTCACGGGCCAATGCCAGAAGGCGCTGGGCTGGAAGGGATTGATCCAGATCGAGGTCCCTCTCCACATCAGAGTCGGGGAGTGGAACCGTGAGCACCTGACCCTGGAACACCGTAATGACGTCGCCGTTCTGAAGCCCGGCGTCCTCCGCTGGAGAGTCGCGCATCACGCCTGTGATCAAGGCTCCGTCCCGGTCGAATCGACGTGACTGTCCCTGGTCCAGATAAAGCCCCAGCCGGGTTCTGGACTGTTGCTCCGTGTAGATATTGAGGAGAGGAGCAAGCGGCGTCCGACGCGAGTCTCGAGTCCGAGTTCGATTCTGACTCGCGCCCAGGGCGGGAGTCACCGAGACCGCGCACACCAGCACGGCCAACCATTTAGCTGTTCTATTCGCCGTCACCGTAGTCCCTCCATCTTCTAACCCCGCTTCACGACGGACCGCCCGAAGCTATTCCTGAGATGACCTGAGGCGGGCGGAGCGTTGCCTGCGACGTCACCACGGGACGTTAGAGCGGGATGTTCCCGTGCTTCTTTCGGGGGTTCTCGTCGCGCTTGTTGCGAAGCATGTCGAGCGCGTTGATGAGGCGGGGCCGTGTGGTACGGGGGTCGATGACGTCATCAACGTAGCCCCGCCCTGCAGCGATGTAGGGGTGAGCGAACTCAGTCCGGTATTCCTCGATGCGGGCCCTGGCAGCTGCCTCCGGATTCTCGGCAGTGTCGAGTTCCTTCCGGAAGAGCACTTCGACGGCGCCCTCGGGGCCCATGACCGCGATCTCCGCGGTCGGCCAAGCCAGGTTCACATCCCCTCTGATGTGCTTGGAGCTCATCACGTCGTAGGCACCGCCATATGCCTTCCGGATGATGACCGTGACCTTCGGAACCGTCGCCTCGGAGAATGCGTAGAGCAGTTTCGCGCCGTGCCGGATGATGCCACCGTGCTCCTGCCCAACCCCCGGCAAGAACCCGGGGACATCCTCGAAGACGATCAACGGGATGTTGAAGACGTCGCAAAATCGTACGAAACGCGCTCCCTTTACCGAGGAGTCGATGTCCAAAACCCCGGCGAGGACGGCAGGCTGATTGGCGACCATCCCGACCGCATGCCCCCCGAGGTGCGCAAAGCCAACGATAAGATTGCGAGCGAACGCTTGGTGGACCTCGTAGAACTCCCGATCATCCACGACGCCCTGGATGACTTCATGCATGTCATAGGGTTTACTGGAGTTATCTGGCACGATCTCCAGTAATTTCTCATCCTGGCGCTCATGTGGATCGTCGGTGGCTCGGGACCCGGGGACCTCGGTATTGTTCTGGGGGAGGAAAGCCATCAAGTCCCGAACGGCAGCCAAACATTCCGGCTCCGAATCGTACACGAAGTGAGCCACTCCCGACGTCGACGCGTGCACGTCCGCCCCACCCAAGCCCTCCATGTCGATGTCTTCGTGCGTCACGGTCTTCACGACGCCAGGCCCGGTGACGAACATGTAGCTCGTGCCGCGGACCATGTACACGAAGTCCGTAATGGCGGGCGAGTACACGGCTCCGCCGGCACAGGGCCCGAGTATCACGCTGATTTGGGGAATCACACCCGACGCCAGGGTATTTCGGAGGAAGATGTCGGCATAGCCGCCCAGCGAGGTCACCCCTTCCTGAATCCGTGCACCGCCGGAATCGCTCAGTCCGATGAGCGGCGCCCCGTTCTTCAGGGCCATGTCCTGAAGCTTGACGATTTTTTCTGCGTGCGCCTCAGAGAGCGATCCTCCGAAAACCGTAAAATCTTGGGAAAAAACGTATACGAGCCGACCATGGATGGTCCCGTACCCGGTGACCACCCCGTCCCCTAGGATCTTCAGGTCGGCGAGCGTCTCATCCGTAGAACGGTGGGTGACGAACCGATCCATCTCGACGAAGGAATCCTCGTCCAGCAGGAGCGCCACACGCTGGCGGGCGAGAAGCTTGCCTTTCGCCTGCTGGGCCTCGAGTCTCACCTTCCCGCCGCCGAGCTCCGCCTCCCTCCCAAGGTCTTCCAGATGTTCGAGCTTCTTGCGCATCGACATCCGCCGACCCCCGGCCTTAGAAGCTCATGTGCGCGGGATCCTACCGGCCGGCTGGCACGGAGGGGACCAGCATCGGACACCGGAACCCGACGACGCGGTCCAGCGCCCCCTCGGGGATCGAATCCGTTTCAGGGTCCCGCAAGGGCGGCCTCACGATCGGATCCGCGCGCGCTCCGTCGGCCAAGTCGAGCACCTGCCGATCCTGGAGACAGCCCACGAAGTGGTCCCGTACGATCCTGCCGTCATCGACGAACAGACGGCCCGTGGCACCTGAAAAGCCGGGCATGGCTTCGAGCGTGTCGAGTAACTCGCCGGGTGTCGACGCCCCCCTCCTGATGCCCTCGAGAAGAAGCGCGGCCGCGTCATAACCCAAGGCCGGCACCAGATCGGGAAGCGTACGCTGATAAAGGGCCTCATAGGCTTCGACAAATCGCCGGTATCCCTCCGACTCCCCCTCGGCAGGCTGCGGCGACGCCGTCACGACCCCGTTCGTGTGGCGGGTGTCGACTCGCGACAGCATGGCTTCCTCGCTCCAGCCGGTGGTGCCCAGTACGCGGATTTCCAAGGAGTCGAGCCCGAAAAAAGTCACCTGCGGCGCCATCAACTCCACGTCCCTCGCGGGAATCGGTAGAACCAGCACATCCGGACGTAGCGCTTCCGCTTGCCGAAGCTGCTCTTCGAAAAATGTCGCACCCGTCGGGTAGCTGATCTCACCGAGTATCAAGCCCCCTTCGGACTGAAACGCCTCGGAAAAGGCTCGAGCCTCGTAAAGGCCGTCGGTGCTTTCGGGATACACCACCACGGCCGTATACAGGTCGCTGGAAATCGCGTACCGTGCCAACGCTCGTGCACCGCCGGGGTCGGCACTGCTGAGGGAGTACACGCCGGTGGAACCGTCGGGCACCAAAGGAGATGTCGGTGAGATCACGGCAAGCCTCCCCTGGACTCGATCGGTGACCTCCGATAGAGCGCCGTCCTGAAGCGGTCCGATGACCCCGAGCACCTCCGACGCCTCTATCGCCGAAAAAGCGATCCTCGCACCGATGACATCACCGCCGCTGTCTTGAACGACCAGCTCGGGCGCCAGTCGATTTCCCTGCGGCAGGCCAAACATTTGAAAGGCGACGCTAATGCCTTCTTGGATTCCGGTCGCGAACTGCCTCAGTCGGGGCGATCCGCTCGTGGGTAGAATCGCCCCGATGCGCGGAACGATCAGGAACTCGCTTACATCACCGGCCAAAACAGCTTCGGCCAGAAGCTGCGCCCTGCCGGTGGCCCCGGAATCCAGCGCACGGGTCGCATAAGTTCGGGCGGCGGCATCGGCGCCCAGGGTGTATTGCCGGAACGCGAATTCAGCCAGGACCGGGGCAACCAAACCCTCATCCGACGCGACCAGCCGGCGAAGCTCGCTCTGCGCGAGCTCATCTACGTGATCTTCCACACGCACGAGGGCTTCTTCGGAAACGGGTTCGCCCGGAGCGGGCAACCAGGCCGCCACGGCTTCGGCGGTTCTGCCCAACGCCTGGAGCGCGTCGCCCTCCAGGAGAGTCACCTCGGCAATTCGCTCGTCCCCGTCGGCCAGGTAGGTCCGGAACCTGCGTGCCGCTTCCTGCGACCCCTCCAGATTGCCGCTGGCCATGGCAGCGCGAGCACGAATCCACAGAGCTTGCGCGCTCCCTGGGGCAGCGCTGAATTCAGCTTCGATCTCGAAGGAGAGGGCCTCGGCAAGCTCGAAGGCCTCCTGGTCGAGCGCCGCCTGCGCCTGAGCAAGTAGGGCATCGGCTTCCGCCTGCCGGCCAGGTGGAAACGGCCCACCTACGATCGCCGGCTCAACTCGACCTCCCCCGGCGTCGACGATCGGCGCCCCTGGTGTGACGCATCCGAATACGGCGACCACGGCGACAATCGAAAGCCCGGGCGCGACTGGCGTCCGGGCTTTCGAGGGCAAGTTATGCATGAAAAGCTTCGCCCTATTCCTCTTCCTTGGCCTCGTCTTCATCGGCGTTCGCCTCGTCTTCACCGGCGTCGGCCTCGTCTTCACCGGCGTCGGTCTCGTCTGCACTGGCGTCGGTCTCGTCTGCACTGGCGTCGGTCTCGTCTGCACTGGCGTCGGTCTCGTCTGCACTGGCGTCGGTCTCGTCTGCACTGGCGTCGGTCTCGTCTGCACTGGCGTCGGTCTCGTCTGCACTGGCGTCGGTCTCCTCTGCACTGGCGTCGGTCTCGTCTGCACTGGCGTCGGTCTCCTCTGCACTGGCGTCGGTCTCGTCTGCACTGGCTTCCGATTCGTCCTCGCCGGCATCCGCCTCCGCCGCACCACCTTCGTCGGCCTCAGCCGCATCCTCTTCTGAGTCTTCTTCGGCGGTGGCTTCGACGGCGTCGGCCTCCTGCTCATCATCGGTTGCCGCCTCTGGGGCTTTGACCTCTTCAGCCGACGATTCGGGTGCATCGTCCGACTCCGTAGCCTCGAGCTGCCCATCGGCTTCGGACTCGTCCACGCCGGCATCCGCCTCCGCCGCACCACCTTCGTCGGCCTCAGCCGCATCCTCTTCTGAGTCTTCTTCGGCGGTGGCTTCGACGGCGTCGGCCTCCAGCTCATCCTCGGTTGCCGCCTCTGGGGCTTTGGCCTCTTCAGCCGACGATTCGGGTGCATCGTCCGACTCCGTGGCCTCAAGCTTCCCATCGGTTTCGGACTCGTCCACACCCTCTTCCTCAGGCGGAGGCTCCGGTACATCCATACGCTCGTGAAGCGTCGTCACCTCGAGTACGATTCTACGGTTCGCGGCATCGGACTCGATCACCTTGAGCTCGAGTGGCTCTCCGGCGCGGAAATACTCGGGGAGCTTTTCCTCCTCCTCGACTCCGGAGTGGGACGTCGGCACGAAACCCTCGATGTCGTCGCCCAGGTCTACGACCACACCCTTTTCCTGCACCCGAGCCACCGAACCCGCGGGCTCGACACCCGCAGAAAAGCGCTCCGAAATCTCCGGCCACGGATCATCGGACAGCTGCTTGATCCCGAGCGAGATCCGCTTCGCCTCCGCATCGACGTCCAGCACGAGCACCTGGACCTCATCGCCCTTCTGGATGACTTCCGAGGGATGCTCGACTCGCCGGGTCCAGCTCAGATCGGAGACGTGCACCAGGCCGTCGATTCCGGACTCGATTTCGACGAACGCGCCGAAGGAAGTGAGGTTCTGCACCACTCCGGCCAACTGTGTGCCGGTCGGGTATTTGGCCGGTAGTGCGAGCCATGGGTCCTCTTCGATCTGCTTCATGCCGAGAGAGATCTTCTCGTCCTGCATATCCACCTTCAACACCACAGCCTCGATCTCATCGCTGATGTTCACGAGCTTGGACGGATGCCGAATGTTACGCGTCCACGACATCTCCGAGATATGAACCAGGCCCTCGACACCCTTCTCCAGCTCGATGAAGGCTCCGTAGTTGGTGATCGACACCACCTTTCCACGCACCCGTGAGCCCACCGGATATTTCTTGTCGATCCCGGTCCACGGGTAGGGCAGAAGCTGCTTGAGGCCCAATGAAATACGTTCGCGGTCCCAATCGATGTCGAGGACCTTTACGTCGAGCTTGGCGCCGATATCCACAACCTCGGAGGGGTGTCCTACGCGCCCCCATGACATGTCGGTGATGTGGAGGAGACCGTCGAGTCCACCCAGATCGATAAACGCACCGAAGTCGGTGATGTTCTTGACGATACCTTCCCGGACCTGCCCGACCAGAAGCTCCTTGACCAGGGTCTCCCGTTTCTTCTCGCGCTCCCCCTCGAGGATCACGCGCCGCGAGACCACGATGTTCCGGCGGCGCTTGTTGAGTTTGATGATCTTGAATTCGAAGGTCTGACCAAGGAGGTCGTCGATGTTCGGCACCCGGCGCAGCGCAATCTGCGAGCCGGGCAGGAACGCGTCGACACCCATGATGTCTACCGTGACACCACCCTTGATCTTCCGCGCCAGCATTCCTTCCACCGGCTCATCGGCCTCATGAGCCTCCCGAATTTTCTCCCAAACACGCAGGAAGTCCGCCTTCTTCTTCGAAAGCACGACGATCCCGTCATCGTCCTCGAGGCTTTCGAGAAGAACCTCTACCTCCTGTCCCGGCTCGATCGCGTCACGGTCCTTGAACTCATCTAGCGGGACCGCGCCCTCGCTCTTGAACCCGAATTCCAGGATGACCATGCTGTCGGTGACCCTGAGCACCTTCGCGTGGACGATCTCGCCTTCCCTGAAGTCACCCATCACATCCGCGTGATCGGAGAGCAGGGCCTCGAAATCCGCTGCGGATATGTCGAGAATTTCCTCTCCGTACGGATCCGCCAACAACTCGGGGGAGATACCGCCGGGCACTCTCTCGGCTACCCCTACGGCTACCGGAGCCGACGAAGCAGCAGCTTGGGCATCGGACGCTTTGTCGCCGGACCCGGCGTCATCGCTGTTGTTCTCTGGGGATCCTTCGGCCGCGCCGTCTTCGGTTTCGCTCTCCGGGGGGGCTTCGGCGGGGGCTTCGGAGATGGGGTCGGGGGACTGGGGGTCTAGGTTGTTGGTCATGGCTCATTCACCGGCGCAGTTCGCCGATGCCTATTTACCGGACACCACAGCAGCGCCCCGGTCCGGGTTGAGGGATAGACAAAACGCCAGCCCCGGCGCCAAGGGCTAACTTGGTCAAGCTATACTTCCCCCTAAAGGGGAGTCAAGTCCTTTACCCGCCTCAAGATGAGGGCCACCTGATCCTCGAATGACAGGCCCGTGGTGTCCACCTCTACGGCATCCTCCGGCCGCCTGAGAGGGGAGTGATTCCGGCTCTGATCGGCCTGGTCGCGCTGTTCTATGCGTCGGGCCTCTTCCTGGATTTCGCCCGAGGTCGGCTCACGTCCGGCAACCTGAAGCAACCGCCGTCGGGCGCGTTCCTCGAGCCCCGCAACAAGAAAAATTTTCACGTCCGCGTCGGGGAAGACGACGGTGCCCATATCTCTGCCGTCGGCCACCAGATCTCCGTGGGCGCCCATGCTGCGCTGCACGCCGAGCAGCCAATCACGGACCGCCGGTAGGCCGGCGAGCGCGGAAACGTTTCCGGTCACCTCCGGAGTCCGAAGTTCCGACGTGAGAAGCACACCATGGCGGTAGATGTTCACACCGTCGCCTTCCGCTTCGACCTCTATGTTGAGCGCACTCAACTGTCCGGATTCGAGACCCCGCCACTCCTCCTCCGACACGCCCTCCTGTAGAAGCGCGAAGGTCAGCGCCCGGTAGAGAGCCCCCGAATCGAGGTGCCGAAAGCCCAACCGTTTCGCTACCGCTTTCGCCGTCGTGGTTTTGCCCGACCCGGCGGGACCGTCGAGCGTGATCACGATGGGTCGGGTCGGTCCGTCGGCCACGTTCGATCCGTAGCGTATGGAACGCGTCATGGTCAGGTGTGCACCACGGTCAGGAGCGCTCCGCGCTCAGGTCTTCGAGCATGCCCCAAAAACCCGGGAAGCTCACGTCCGCCACGTCGGCGCCGTCGATCTCGATACGATTCCCCGGAAGCGCCCCGAGCACGCCGAACGCCATGGCGATGCGGTGGTCGTGATGGCTCGACACCCGGCCGGCGAGCGGATGATCGCCTCCCTCGATTTCGAGGCCATCACTCAGCTCTTCGGCCCGTACACCCACGGCTCGGAGGTTTTCGACAAGAACTAGGATCCGATCGGATTCCTTGACCCGCAACTCGGCCGCCCCGGTAATACGGGTCACACCCTCGGCCCGTGCGGCCAGGATCGAGAGGATCGGAAATTCATCGATCATGGCGGGCACGTCGCCCGCTCCAACGGTTGTGCCGATCAGCTTCGAGGGCCGCCCACGAAGCAAACTCACCGGCTCTCCGCCATCCTCCTCCGCGAAGGGATCGGCCCCCACGCTCGCGCCCATGCGGTCCAGTACGTCCAGCAGTCCACGACGGGTCGGATTCATGCCCACGTGTGCGATTTCGAGTCCGCCCTCGACCCCGCCCAGGATCGCCAAGGCGAGGAAGAAAGCGGCCGAAGAAAAGTCGCCCGGAACCTCGAGGTCGAGAGGAGCGATCCGCTCGGGGGGGTCTCGCAACTCTACCCTCCAAAGGCCGTCGGCCTCATGAGATACGACCGAGACGCCGGACATAGCAAGCATCCGCTCCGTGTGATCCCGTGAGCGGTGCGGCTCCGACATCAAGACGAAGGCGCCGCTCACCAGGCCAGCCAGAAGCAACGCACTCTTCACCTGGGCGCTCGCCACGGGGGAGTCATAGTCGAGCGGCTCCAGCGTGCCGCCCGTCACCTCGAGAGGGAGCCGATCCGGCTCGCCCACCTCACGAAAGACGGCGCCCATCTTGGACAGCGGGTCGGTCACGCGTCCCATGGGACGGCTCCGCAGCGACGCGTCCCCGGTCACGGTCACGTTCATTGGCTGACCGGCCAGGACGCCCAGCATGAGCCGAGCGCCCGTACCGCTGTTCTCGAAATCCAAATCGTCGTGCGGCTCGTGTAGGCCACGAAGACCCACTCCTTGAATTCGCACCTCGGCTCCGTCTCCATCGAACGGAGGGATGTCCACACCCAAGGCACGCAGCGCCCCGGCCGTCGCCTGCGGATCCTCCCCGGACAGCAGACCCCGAAGTCGGCTTTCCCCCACGGCGAGTGAAGCGAAGATGAGGGCTCTTTGGGTGACCGACTTGTCGCCCGGAACCCGAATTCGTCTCACGGTTCCTGCCTCCACTCCCGCGTAGCACGCATCAAATCAGCGACCTCTTCGAGTGAGCGCTCAGATAACGCTCTCCGAACGGCGTCCAGGCCGCTCTGCACGCTCTCGATCGCCCGAAGGTTTTCCTTACTCGCTTCGTCGAGCAGGACCGTCCACACCTCCGGCGAGCTTTCGGCCAGACGCGTCAAATCGCGGCCCCCAGGTCCGAGATCCTCCACGTTGAGCCCCGCCTCGGCCATCGCGCGTGCCACCACGTTGGAGATCAACTGCGGGAGGTGACTCGCCCACACCATGAGCCGGTCGTGTGCATCCGCGTCGGTGAGCCGGACCCTCGCGCCCGTCGCCTTCCACATCGACTCCACCGCGCCGATCCGCTCGCTTCCGGCCTCTCCACCACACACGAACACTGTTTCACCCGAGAAGAGATCCTCCGATGAGGCCTCGTATCCCGAGTCGGTCCCGCCGGCGAGCGGATGACTCCCGACGAACTGCGAAGCGGCTCCGAGTGCCCGAGCCTCCTGCATCATCGGCTCCTTGAGGCCGACCACATCGGTGACAGTCGCGTCCCCCCATCGCCCGACATGGGCCCTCATCATGTCTCGAGCCACATCCAGTGGTGTCGCGTAGACCACCAGATCCTGTCCCTCGACGGCCTCCACGGCCGTACCAGCCACCGCGTCGATCGACCCGTCGGCCAGGGCACGATGGGCGTCCTCTCGAGTTCGGTTGAATGCCACGATCCGGGGCCCGTCGTCCATGAGGCGGAACGCACGTGCGAGTGATCCACCAATGAGACCCAGACCGACGATCCCCACCCGCTCGAGGGCGAGTCCCGGGGTCACAGACTGCTCGCCTTTTCACCGGGCTCGATCTCCTTGCCAGCATGGCTCTTGCTGCCAACGTCGCTCTCGCCTCCAGCGTCGCCCTCGCCAGCGGCGTCCCCCCCGCTACCGGCATCGCCCCCAGCTACACCGTCGTTGTGCGGAATTTCTACGCTGAGACCGTCACGTGCGATGACCGCTGCTGGGAACGCCTCACGCGCCTCGGCTTCGAGTTCTGAGGGGTCGTCGGAGTAGCGCGCAGAAATATGCGTCAGATAGAGCTGCCGTACGCCGGCCTTGGACGCTAGGGCCGCCGCCCCCCGAGCTGTACTGTGGTATGTCTGCCCGGCCCGATCGGCCTCTTCGTTTCCGAAGGTGGCTTCGTGGACCAGCAAGGAGGCGCCTTTCGCGATCTCGATCGTCGCCTCGGAAGGGCGGGTGTCGCCCGTGTAAACCACCACACGCCCTGGACGGGGCGGTCCCACGACGTCTGCCGGCTCGACTTGGCGCCCATCGACCTCGACCGTCTCCCCCATATGCAACTTGCCGAAGAGTTCTCCCTCGGGTACCCCCAGAGCGCGGGCGCGCTCGACATCGAAGCGGCCGAGCCGTTCGTGCTCCACGAAGGCGTACCCCAACGCGGACATACGATGATCCGCCGGGAAGGCGACCACGTCATACTCGTCGTACTCCACGCGCGAACCCGCACGAAGCTCGTCGATTTCGAGTGGAAACGGCACCCGGTCCACGCCCAAGCTCACGGCCTGTTCGAGCGTGCTCCGGGACCCGGCAGGGCCGAAGATCCGAAGCGAATCGGTCCGATCCTGAAGTGCCATCGTCCTCAGGAGCCCCGTGATCCCGAGGAAGTGATCGGCGTGAAGATGAGTCACGAAAATGTCTTGGACAGCGAAGCCCGTGCCGTAACGCATCATCTGGCGTTGCGTTCCCTCGCCACAATCGAGAAGGAAGGAGTCCCCCTCCCTCTGAAGGGCGATCGCACTCACGTTGCGGCGCACCGTAGGTCGGGCCGCGGCGGTCCCGAGAAATGTGACTCGAATCATGGGTCAAGCCGGAGTTGGGGCGGGGTGGAGCCGCAGAGCAAAATAGCGTCCAGCTTGCCGGGTCAGAAGAGCCGAAGTTGGATCCGGAACGTCCGTCCGGGCTGCGGGAGGCCGCACTGATCGAAGATCGCGTTGTCGGTCAGATTCGTAACGGAAACCATCGCATCCACGTTCGCGAGGGCGGACCGGCCCTCGAGGGCGAAAAGTCGCCGGAGCTGAAGCTCGAAGCGGTGGGTTCGCCTCAGCCTGTCCATCGAGGCCGAGTCCGCGTTCAGGCAGAACTGGGTTCCCACGAACCGATACCCGCCGGACAGCCTGAAATCTCCCGGGGCGGGCACAGCCACACTGAACCCTCCGACGACACTAGGCTCGTATTCAGGCCGGGTCTTGACACCGCTATCCTCCTCAATTTGCCAGGCCTGTTGGAGCGTGAGATCGCCAGTGTACCGCACCGCCCTCCACTCTCCCGAGCCCACCACTTCCAGACCCGTACCCCGAATGCCATCACGGTTTACCCGCTGGCGCTTAGGCCCCTGCGGCGTCTGCACGCCGATCCGCACGATGCCGTCGGAGAGGACCTGGCGGAAGCCCACCACTTGGAGGTCCACTCCCTGCAGGTCCCAAGTCAGCCCGAGCTCCATTCCCGTCAGAACCTCCGACTCCAGATCCGGATTCGGGACGAAGCGACCCAGTGCGTCCGAGTACAACTCCCTGAGGGAGGGAAAACGTGCGCGACGGCTGACCCCTCCGTGGAGCAGCAGGGAGCCTCCGCCTGTGAGCGACGACACACCGAGGCGCCCCCCCCAGTCACCCATTCCCCCGAGGGGGGGGTTCCCCCCTGAATCCGGCGTGTCCGCTCCGTCGACCGAGAGGCCCACGTTGAGCTGCGTCGCACCTAGGCTCTCCCAACCCGGGAGATCGTCGAAACGCCACTCCGCCTCGGACCCGAGGCTCCACAGACGCTGCCGAAAGTCCCGCACGCCCGAGCCGGCCAGTCGCTCCGTGTGGGATATGTCCCCGTACGTCAGCGCCGTCCGTAGCTCTCCCCTCTCTCCGACGCTGTGTGCCCCGAGTACGCGGAGCGAAACGGTCCTGTCGTCCCCCTCTTCCTCCTCGATCACGCTCTCGTATGTGGGAGCATCGAACTGTTGAATCCGGAACGAGCCGAAATCGAGCCCCAAGCTCGCTTCGAGATCTCCCATTCCCCAGCCCGTCTCCTTGCGGCCGGTCCCCCCGGAGACCGCGGTAATCACACGCTTCTGATCCGGGTACCGCCAGAGCCTCGGGTCTGCCTCGTGGATCTCCGGTGGTACGCCACGCTCTACGTCGAATCCGGAGGAGGTGAGTGACATCCAGCCTCCCTCGTCACCCTGGTACCGAACGGAGACGAACGCATCCGTATGCCGGGCGTCACTATTAAGGCGAAGGTCCCCATCGGCGCTCAACAGTGCGGGGTCCCCCGGGATACCCGAGTCGCCGCTCGGTACCGAGACGCCGGGCCGGTCTCTGAAGCCGCCGCCGCCCTGCACCAGCCACTGGCCTCCGCCGGACTCGAGCGAGCGGGCCACGGTCCCCCCGAAGATTAGACCGCCGTTGTCGTCCAACGCTGCACTGAGCGTCGCCGGCGGGGGTGCCTCCAAGCGTTCAACACCACGCGCCACATCGATCGACACCACACCAGCCAGAACGTTCGGCCCATAGAGCACCGACGAGAGTCCTCTCAGAAGATGAATGGACCGGGCAGCCGTCAGCGGAATGATCGAGAGGTCGGTGCGATGGTCCCAACCCAGGGTCAGAGGGACCCCGTCCACGAGTACCGCGATGTGCCGGTCGGTGGCACCGCGCAGACTCGGCTGAGCCTCGCCCCGTGAATTTTTCCTGACGCGCACCAACGGCATCTCACGCAACGCCTGTTCCAGCGTCGGTATCGGCACCGAACCCAGAGAATCGAGGCGCATTTCCACCACCCCCACTCCGCCGGTGACCGTGAGGCGGCGACCGGCCACGACGCGAATCCCATCCAGTCGGAAGCTGTCGGGATAGATCTCGACGATATCCGAACGGAGCGAGTCCGACCGCTGGGCCTTGGTGGCCTGGGGCCAGATGCCCAAGATCACGAGGGTCGCCGCCAGAGGGACCAAGACGGCCGCTTTACGAGGTGCTGCTATGGAGGGTGGTATCGTCAGTCTCGCGATCGAATGGAAGCGGTAGCGAAATCCAAGCCGAAGTCGAGAACCGGCGCCGAGTGGGTGATCCAGCCGCTGGAGATGTAGTCGACGCCGGTTTCCGCAATGGCGCGGACCGTCTCGGCCGTTACCCGTCCGGAGGCCTCGAGCACAGCCCGCCCGTCGGTCACCTCGACCGCGCGACGCAGATCCGGAGGGTCCATGTTGTCCAACAGGACCGCCGTGGCGCCCGCCTCGAGGGCCTCGTTGAGCTGCTCCAGCGTATCGACTTCGATTTCGATGGCGGTGGCCGGTCCAATCTGCTTTCGCGCCCCCCCGACGGCCTCCGCCACGCCCCCGGACGCCGCGACGTGGTTGTCCTTGATGAGGATGGCGTCGTCGAGCCCGTATCGGTGATTCACGCCACCTCCCGCTCGGACGGCTTGTTTCTCGAGTGAGCGGAGCCCAGGGGTGGTTTTACGGGTGCAGCAGATTTTCGCGTCGGTGCCGGAAACTGCAGCAACAAGCGTTCCCGTCGCCGTGGCCACACCCGAGAGGTGGCCGAGGAAGTTGAGGGCCGTTCGTTCCGCCGTGAGGATCGATCGAGTCCGCCCTTCCACGGTGGCCACGACCTCACCGACTTCGACCGGTGCGCCTTCGTGCACGTCGAAGCGAAGCTCCACGGTTCGATCAACCAGCGTGAAGCTCAGCGACGCCGGCTGCACACCGGCGAGAACGCCTCCCTCCCGGGCTACGATGTGGGCACGAGCCGTGGCATCCGGCGAGATCACCGCTCGAGAGGTGACGTCACCGCCGGACCCGAGATCCTCGTCCAGGGCACGTCGTACGACGGCTTCGACGAGCGCTTCGGGGAGATCGGGGATGTTGGGGATGTCGTTCACACCGTCTGGGGACACAGGAGCTAGCCGGACACCCCAGCCACCGGACCGACGGAATCCCGGTATTCAACCGTCACCGCGACTTCTACGCCGTTCTCGAAGTCGCGACCCTCGGCGCCCAGGTCCACCATGCGCTGAACCGCACGGCGAGCGCCTTCGACCACCTCGTCTGGAATGGTGACTTCGTACCGCATCTCCTGAAGGCTCTCGAGGATGTTTTGAAGCGTGATGCTCTTCATGTGAGGGCACAGGTTACACGGCCGAATGAACTCCACGTCCGGTGTCTCGGCCGCGACGTTATCGCTCATCGAACATTCTGTGACCATCATGACCCGGGCCGGGCGCTTCTCCTTTACGTACCGAATCATCGACGATGTGGACCCAGCGTAGTCGGTGACGGCGAGGACGTCCGGCGAGCACTCCGGATGGGCCAGCACCACGAGGCCCGGAACGTTCTCGCGGTAGTCACGGATCTCTTCTGCCGTAAAGCGCTCGTGGACCTCGCAACGCCCACCCCAGGCGATGATTTCGACATCGGTGAGCGCGGCGACGTTCTTGGAGAGGTATTCATCCGGCAGAAGGATGACACGATCGACCCCCATCGCCTCCACCACATTGACGGCGTTCGCCGACGTGCAGCAAATGTCGGACTCCGCCTTCACGTCCGCCGAAGTGTTCACATACGTCACGACCGGTACGCCCGGATACTTCTGCTTCATGCGGCGCACGTCCTCTCCGGTGATCGAGGCAGCCAAGGAGCACCCAGCCTCGAGACTCGGTATCAGGACTGTCTTATGCGGAGACAGCAGCTTTGAAGTCTCGGCCATGAAGTGGACGCCGGCCTGTACGATGATGTCCGCGTCCGTTTTCCCCGCCTGTATTGCCAACTGAAGGGAATCCCCAACGAAGTCGGCCACGCAGTGATAGATGTCGGGGGTTTGATAATTATGAGCGAGAATTACCGCGTTCTTGGCTTTCTTGAGCTCGTTGATCGCATGGATCAGGGGCGCCACCACCGGCCACTCCACCGCGGGGATGAAATCCTTGACCCGATCCTGAAGATCCGCTGTCTCGCGCGCGACCTCGGGGGTGTATTCAAGCATCTCGTGTGCGTCGCTCGTGTACCGTGGCCATCCGTGTCGAGCGGTTCGGCCCGGTCGTGATCAGCTTCCGGGGCCGTTCTGCCCAGGACGTCGAAGTCGCCGCATCTTACACAATATCGGTTCATTCGATCCTGACTCAAGGGCCATCACCTTGCGGGGCACTTTCGGATTGCCCCTATTCAGCGAACCGGATCCCCAACGATCGGTGAGCCGGCGCTCGCCCGATCACTCGATGGACCCAACCCTCGTACGAGGCTGGATCAAATGAAAGTTCCCGCTCTCTCTCTTTCGGCGGCCCTCCGGGGGGCAGAGTTCTGACTGACGGGGCGCGGCGTAGCGCGCCCGAGCCGGCCCGGCGTGGGACGCCCCACGAGAGCCCCCCCACTTGAGATTCAGAGGATACGCTGCCCTCTCGTTGTCGGCGGTTTTCTTTTTGCTCGGTGACATGTTGCAGCGCTTTGTGGTGTGCCCCTTGTCCCGGATGTTCCCCGCTCGCAGACCCGCGATCCTAGCCGGGTGGCTGCGGTTTCTGTCGCGTACGCTCTTCACGATTCTCAGGAGAGTCGGTGGCGCGGGCATTCCGTGTCCAGGTCGCGTGCCGGGCGGGCCTGGCGTCCTGATCCTCATGAATCACCAGTCTTTGCTGGATATCCCCATGGTAGTCGCATCGCTCGACGGCGTGTCTCCCAGGATCGTGACGCGGCAGAGGTACGCCAAGTGGATTCCCATCATCTCTCATACCGCTCGCATGATGGGGTACCCGATGGTGAACCCGCTCGCGAAGGCGGGAAAGGGCCGACGGCTTCTAGAGCAGCTCGATCATGTGGCCTGTACGAGTGTCGCGCCCCTGGTCCTTTTCCCGGAGGGGACCCGGACGCAGGACGGTGAAATCGGCCGATTCCGCACCGCCGGACTCGAGCGGATTCTCCGGGCGAGGGCGTGGCGGGTCTACGTCTTGGTAAGCGACGGGTATTGGCGTCACAGAAGGCTGGTAGATTTTCTGAGTGGGATGCAGGAGATCGAGGGACACCTGAGCATCTTGGGCCCCTTCGAGTGGGAGAGTCCCGAGACGGATTCCGGGGACTTCATCGCTCAGATGCGAGGCCAGATGCTGGACGAGCTCGCCCGCGTGCGGGGGGGCGAGACCCACCCGGCACCAGCGCCAGACGCAGCACCGACTCAGACCCCGGCCCCGTCCCCCGCCTGAACGGCTGCGCCGATCGGCGGCCTGGGCGGCCGCGCAGAGCGAGAGATGATTGCTGCGACGACGCCAAAAGAGGGTCAGAACTCCCAGGTGAGCCCGAACGAGGGCAGAATGGGCAGGAGGGTCTCACCGATGTTCGGGATCACCCTCCCCGACGGAAGCTCGACCTTGTAGTCGTAGGACCGCAGGTTCTCCCGATTGTAGAGGTTGAAGACGTCCAGGAAGGCGCTCAACGTGCCTCTGCCCACCTGGAACGTCCGGGTCGCACGGATGTCCATGCGGTGGTAGGCCGGCAGTCTTTCGGCATTGATCGGGCCCGGCCGCTCGTTGACCAGCAGTTGAAGGCACGAGTCGTCGGTGCAGGATCGCCACCCGGGCGGGGGGGGGAGTCGGCCGGGAAAACCCCGAGCGTGTCGACCTGGAACTCCATCGGGGTGCTCGGCCACCCCGTGTGATACTGCCAACCTGCGGAGAACTCCCAGGCGCTGTTCGGCCGGTAGTGCCAGCGCGTGTTGAACGTGTGGCGCTGGTCGAGCGTCCTCGGAATCCATCGACCGTCCAGCTTGTCTTCGGCCCTCGCGAGCACGTAGCTCGCCGTCCAGTCGGCCTGGTTTCCGAGCGGTCCCGAAACGGTCAGCTCCAGTCCGTCCGCGCGCCCTTTCTCGGGAAGAAAACGGACCCTGTCGTTTCCCACCTCGGGGAACGGGATGATCTCTCGAATGACGTTGAGATAACGCGGCCGTGGATCGGAGACCTTGCGATGGTACACCTCGGCCCTCACCTGCCACCCCCGGGCGAACCCATGTTCGATCCCCGCGGCAACCTGGTTCGCTCGTTCGGATGGGAAGAACAACGTGTCCCCGTCCATGACGGACAGCTCATTCAAGCCGTGGGACTGGTAGTACGTCCCCCAGCTCGCCCGCAGCGTGGTATTCGTGGTCAATTCAAGGGCGGCCTGGATCCTCGGCGAGATGTCGGAGTCCGAGGTGTGCGTGCGGCGGTCGTAACGGCCCCCGAGCTCGAGGACCAGTCGGTCGTGGGGCTGGAGCCGGGTGGCGAGATAGGCGCCGGTCTCGGTGGATTCCGGCCGGAGGGAGACGCGGACGGAGTCGACGTCCATTCCCACCGTGCCGTCTCCTAAGTCGAACTCCTGGCCGATCTCGCTGCGATAGTTGTAGCGAGACTTCGAGAATCGAAGCTGGCCACCGAACTTGAGCACGACCCTGTCGGCAGCGGCCCAGCGCCAGTCCTGTTTCGCGGTCAAGAAGTCGAATGCGGCCCTGTCGCGCACTGTGACGGCATCCGCGATCTCCGAGGAGCCCGGTTCGAGATCGAACCCGCTGCGGTTTCGCGAAAGAGAGGCGAAGGAGAGCGTCGTCGAAGCATCCATCGACGGCGCGAGCTGCCAGCCCCAGTTGAGCCAGGCGTTCGCATTCCGCCAGTCCGTGAGCAACTCGCCCTGTGACGCATTGTTGTTGAGCACGCTGAGGGCCCTGAGGTCGAGGTCGTCACCCGCGTAAAGCACGTGCGCAGAGAACCGATGGCGGGCACCGACCAGCAGCTCGACCTTCCCAAATGCGTCGAAGTAGCGGGGTGAGAGGTCCTCATTGTCGTTCCCGTCCTGAGCCATCGCCAAGAGGATGTCCAGGAATCCCCGCCTACCCGAGACCATCCAGCCCCCCCGACCATCGTTGAAAGTCCCCTGTGAGCGTGCCGTGACATTGGAGATGCTGAACCCGATCGAGTTGCGTCTGCCCTCGCCGATCGGCTGACGTGTCCGCATGTCGAGTAGGCCGGTCATACGGTCTCCGTATTGTGTCGGGAGTCCTCCGGCGATGAGGTCCAGACTACCCAAAGTCCGCACGTCCACAATTCCCATGACCGCGTCCAGATCCTTCATATGGTACGGCTCGAAGAGCTCGACACCGTCGAGCATGATCATCAGCTCGTTGGCGTTGCCCCCGCGCACGTTCATCTTGGCCGAGATGTCGCCGGTTGCCACACCCGGGATGCGCTCCATCATTCGGAAGACGTCTTCACCGAGTTGGGGCAGCGCTTGCATCTCGTCCTGTGTGAGCGTCTGTCGCATCAACGTGGCCTCGTCGCCTCCGATCCCGAAGGTGCCCGGGGCGACGACGATCTCGGCGAGAGCGAGAGGATCTCGCATCAGGCGGAGATCCAGAATCGTGGGACGGTCCAGGGTGACTTCGGTGCGACGGACCCCTTCGCTACTGAATCCGAGGGCGTCCACGTCCAGCGTATAAACTCCAGGTGGCACGGACGGGATGAGAAAGCGACCGTCGGGGTCCGTCAGCGTCGCGAGACGCAACTCGCGCACCGCCACCCGGGCCACAGCGATTGGATCGCCCGATTCGACTTCACGCACGAACCCCCCGACGATTCCGGTGGTACGCACGGGGGCTTCGGGCTCGTCCGCGCGTGTGACCAGGATCTGGTTGCGGCGCCCTGTGAAGATCAACCCCGTGCCCTCGAGAACGGTTTCGAGGGCCTCCTGTACCGTCTTGTCGATGCAGGAACAGGACACTCTGAGATTTGCTGGTATCGACTCGGAGCTGAAGGCGATCGGTACGGCGGAGCGGGCCTGCAGCCGCCTGAGGGCATCGATGATCGACACCCCCTCCACCTCCAGGTTCGCTCTCCGGGCCAGCAGTTCGGCGTCTCCACCGTTCTGAGCTCCGGCACCGGACGAGGATCCGCCCAGCGCGAACACCACCACAACTGCCACTAGGCCACAGGCCCGACTCCTCAACCGTATCATATTCACCTCCCAGTTACCCCCATCATCCCTTGATATCCCCTCGTCATCTCGACTCCTGCTGTCCAACAACCGGGTCTCCTAGCCACCGATGATCACTCCGGCCGCGTCGACGTCACACTCCGCCTGCACCAACAGACAGATGGACTCGACCACCTCTGCGAGGCTTTCGTCCCCGAACCAGGCCGTGACGGTGCGGGCGCTCAGGGCGGCATCTTCCAGCTCGATGCTCACTCCGAAGTGGGCCGATACCTCCTCCACGACCTGGCGGAGGGGCGTGCTCTGGAAGAGCAGGACGCCCCCCGGCCAATCCAAAAGATCGTACACGTTCTCGACCGTCTCGACGCTGAAGTCGCCGTTGGTCCCCAAGCGGGCGACCTGCCCACCGGACACTTCGGCTGCGCGCCCGCTCGTGGCGGTGACGGCTACCCGCCCCTCCACCACGATCAACCTCAACTCCGTGGTGCCACTCGCCACCTCGAATCGTGTTCCCAACACTCGCGCCTCGCCGAGGTCGGTGTGGATCAGAAAGGGCCGCTCGGCGTCGGATTCCACTGCGAAGAAGCCGCGCCCGCTCAGCCAGGCCTCTCTGAGCTCGGCCCGCTCTGCGAAGCGCAGGCGACTCCCCGGGGCGAGGCGGACGAAGCTTCCATCGACGAGAGCCACGGTTGACGCCGCCGCGCTCAGCGCGGCGTATTCCGTACCGATGACCTCCTCTGGGGCGGGGCCCAGCCGACCGATCCACACTCCCAGACTCACGGCGGCGATCACCGCCGCAGCGGCCCAAGGCCGAATCTCCTTGCGCCCGAGTCCCCGGGCGAAGCGGAGACGTACGTCTTGTCGCCCGAGCGCGTCCCCCTGGCTCACGATGGTCTCGAGCGAGGGCGGGGGCGGAGGCGACTCAACATCGTTCGCCGGGGCGGTAGTCCCGGTCCAATCCCAGATGGCCGAGACCTCCCTGAAGTGCTGCTCGTTCTGAGAAGACTCGGAACGCCAGCTCGCCAAGCGTCGCTCTTCGATCGGCTCGGCTTTTCCGCTCAGGACCCGGATGATGATGATGTCGTCCATAGTTATCCTCCGCGCCTAGTGGCCGGATGTATTCGGTGAAGGCACGTCCTATGCTCCGCCTTCATTGCTGGTGCGATCGTCGTCCTGGGCCTCGGCCTCCACAGCCGGCTCCGGCAGGAAGGGCCGAAGCATGACTCTCAGATCGCTGAGGGCCAGGCTCATGTGGTTGGCCACCGTCTGTCTCGATATTTCCATGATCTCGGCAATTTCTTCGTATGAGAACCCACCCTCACGAACCAACCTGAAGATCTCCCGGCGACGCGGAGGGAGAGCCCGTACAGCCTTGGAGACCGCCTGCTTCAGCTCGGACAGCTCGACGTCCCGATCGGGAGCGCCTTCACCGGCGAGCATGTCGGGGTCCTCCTGTTGGGCCGCATGGCGGGGCGACTTGAGCACGTCCAGTGCCGCGTTCCTGGCGATGCGGTGAATCAAAGCTCCCAACGAGCCGCCGCTCGACCACTTCTTCCTCCGAGCCCAGAGGCGTACGAAAACGTCCTGGGCCACGTCCTCGGCCTTGTCCCAACTTCCCAGCATCCCGAAAACGTAGCGCACGACCGGCGTCCAATGCTGAGCCAGGAGCGCCGACATGGCCTGTTCGTCCCCCGCTTGGAGGCGTCGCATGAGTGTTGGGTCGTCGTGTGTCATCACATGGTCAACGACTGAGGCCACCGATAGTACCAATGGCGCTCGTCCATGATCGGCGTGACCCCGCGAAGAGCGGGCTCAGCTGACAATCCGGGCTCCACTGACAATACCGCTGAGGGGGCCCCACGGACATCGGATTGGTAGTCGTCGGGAGCGCAATCGTTAGCAGGTATATGACTACGCGCACGGGCTCGGTGAGCCAGGCGTATACGGAAAGTGTCTTTCCCAAGTCGGGAGCTGAACGGGACACACCATTTTCCATGGGGGACGGAATCGTGAAGACGGAGAAACAGAACCGGCGCTGGGCGGTACTCGCCAGCACCGTAATGGCAGTGGGCGCCTGTGACTCGCCGGTGGGCGTCGGCGACAACAGTCGCATCGACGTGTTCGGCTCGGGGACGGTCGTCACGGAGGCCCGCACGGTGGGGAGCTTCACCGGCGTCCACGCCAGTCGTGGGCACACGGTCGTGGTAGAACAAGCGGAGGTCGAGGGAGTCGTGATCACCACCGACGACAATCTGCTCGCTTTCGTCGACACCGACGTCATCGACGGCACGCTCGTGGTTACCGTGGATGAGGACGTGGAACTGCACCCGACCGAGCCACTCGTCGTGCGGATTCAGGCAGGCGAGCTGTCGACACTGATCGCGGACGGAGTCACCTCCCTCGACGCCGACATCGGATCGGTGCCCAAGTTGAGCGTCCACGTCAGCGGCGTCTCGCAGGTGCGTGTGACCGGATCGGCGGAGGGTCAAGTCCCGATTTGTGTGTAAAAGCGGAGGAAGCTCCTCGCCTTCGGCTAGGCTGCTTGGGCGACCTCCTGTTTCTGGAGGAGTGAGAGGTCGAGGTAACGCCGGTCGCCCCAGACGTGTGTGGTCCTGAGTGCGACGGCCGTGATGAGCCTGAGGGCGCTGGCCCGGTCCGGGAAGGCGCCGGCGGCCTTGATCCTGCGTTTGATCTCGCCGTGCAGCCGCTCGAGGCTGTTGGTGGTACGCAGCCGGGGCCAGTGCGCCTCGGGGAACGCGTAGAACTGCGTCGCTGCCCCGAAGCCCCGCTCCAGGACCTCCACGGCCTCGGGCAGCTCCTTCTTCCAGCGTGCGCCGAACTCGCCCAGGAGCTTCTTCGCCTCGGCGAGTCCGGATGTCTGGAAGATCACCGAGACCTCACGCGCCACGCGCTTGCGTAGGCGGTGGGGGACCCTCGCCCCCACATTACGCTGCAGATGGACCGTACACCTCTGACGGCGTGCCTCGGGCAGGAAGCGGCGGACCGCAGCTGCCAGGCCTGCGTGCTCATCGGCGATCACGAGCTCGACACCGCCGAGGCCGCGGTCCTGGAGTTGCTCGAGGAGCTCCGACCAGCTCTGCTGCGACTCCTCAGCGCCCAGCGTGACGGCCAGGAGCCGTCGGTGACCCTCAGGGCCCACTGCATACGCCACGAGCGCACTCACGTTCTCGACTTTGCGGGCCCAGCGGGCGTCCAAGAACGTGGCGTCCAGGTACAGATAGGGGTGAGGCCCCTCGATCGGCGCACGGCGCAGCCCTTCCACGGCCTCGTCGAGCCGTTTTGCCACACGACTCACCGTCGAGCGCCCAACACGCTCGCCCATCAGCGCCTCGGTGACGTCGCCCATCTTGCGCTGTGACACGCCGCTCACATACGCCTCGACCATCATCTCGTCGAGCTCGGGGCTCCTGCGCTGGTAGCGGCCGATCACGTCGGCCGGCGAACCGTTGTCCCGGCTCCGGGGCATGGCGACCTCGATCTGCCCCAGGCTCGTCAGCAGCCGCCTCAGGTATGTGCCGTTCCTATGGTCCTTCCGGCTTCCCACCCGCTCGAAGCGGCGTGCACCTACCATGGCCTTCAGCTCCTCTTCCAGCACCATCTCGAGCGTCAGCCGGATCGCGCCTTGAAACAGCTCGCGCAAATCATCGCGTAGCTCGTCTTGCGTGGCCCGACCGATCTCCACAATCTCTTGCATCGGAAGCTCCTCTCCGGTTCCGAGCCTGCTCTGCAGACCCGGACTCCCGGGTTCATGTGACAGTGAACAACAACAGAGGAGCTTCCGTTTTTCTTTCCCTCCTGTCCAGCTTATCCGCTTTTACACAAATCTAGGGACACTACCTCGGCGGAGCGGCAGGTTCTCCAGATCAGTGGTGTCAGCGTGTACCACGGGCTCGGTGTCGAGAGCAACGAAGCCGTGGTCACGGCGTCCGGCGTGAGCGTGGCCGACCTCTGGGTGCACGACCGACTCGAGGTGGATGGGAGCGGTGTGTCCACCGTCCGCTATCGCGGGCGCCCGAGCGTGATCGCACGGGTTACAGGAGCATCGAGGGTGGTGCCGGTTCCCTGAGGCGAAGCTCCTAGCTAGGAGGAATGACGGGGACTGCGCCTAGCACCTACCCATAACCCATAACGTTCAGCTCCGGAACCTGTCAACGACAATGGGACACTCTACGGGATTAATTAGAGAGCAATATCCTGTGTGGTGAGGGAAGGGATGGGAGGATTGATGTAGACGGCCTCCGGGAGCGGTTTGGGCTTCGGCACACCTGTGACGAAGCGTTCGGGATGAGCGGCCCATGCTTCGCGGAGCACGGATTTCCTGCCGGCAATGACCTGATCGGCGTTCCCGAAGTGGACCTGCTCGGGGGTTAGCATCGAGATACCGCCATGGCGGTGCTCGGCATTGTACCAGCGGAAGAACGATCGACACAACGTCTTGGCCTGGCCCTGATCCCCGAACCGCCCGGGAAACGAGGGATGGTACTTCAAGGTTTTGAACTGAGCCTCGGAAAACGGGTTGTCATCCGACACCTGAGGCCGGCTCAACGAGCGAGTCACGCCGAGGTCAGCGAGAAGTTGAGCGGTGCATTGGCTCGTCATTGGAGCTCCCCGATCCGAGTGCAGGGTCAGGACCCGGGGCTGGACGCCATGCTTCAGGCAGCTCTGCTGGATCAACCGGCCGGCCAGGGCCGAGTTCTCCCGGTCCGCCACCATCCAGCCCACGACGTAGCGGCTGTAGATGTCCATGATGACGTAGAGGTAGTAATAGCTCCACTTCTTCGGCCCGAGTAGCCGCGTGATATCCCAGGACCACACCTGGTTCGGCGCCGTGGCCATCAACTCGGGCTTCTTGTACTCGGGATGGGTGCGCTGCGCCCGGCGTTCCTGAACCGGCACCTCGGAGGCCAGAACACGATACATCGTGCGTTCGCTGCACAGGTAGACCTCTTCGTCGAGCAGCGTGGCCACCACCTCGGCGGGTGAGCGGTCCACGAACCGCTCCGAACACAGCGTGTCGAAGACCTCGCCTCGTTCCGTCTCGCTCAATGCCCGGGCGGGCGTCGGGCGGGGCTGCCGTTGCCCGGTCGATGGGCCTCGACGACGGTAGAACGTCGATCGGGAGACCTCGAGAGCCGCGCACGCCGGTTTTACACCGACGTGCTTAGCCAGCTCATCGGCCGCCTTCAAGAGTTCGTCCCGTCGTCGAGGCTTATCCCCAGCAGCCCCGCAACTTTTCCCTGCACGTCGATGATCAGGTGTGCCTTCCTGAGCTCATTCTCGAGCCGTGCGTTTTGCCGCTCCAGCTTGCGTACCTTCTCATCCAGCGGATTCCGCTCCGGCTTGCGGCCGCGTTTCTTCGACAGGGCCTTCAGCGACCCGCTATGCGCCGCCTTGCGCCACGTCGTCAGGTGCGACGAGTACAGGCCCTCGCGCCGCAGGAGCTGACCCACCTCGCCGGGCTCGGTGCACCGGTCCGCTTCTTCGACGATCCGCAGCTTGTACGATGGACTGAACCGCCGGCGTAGCGGCCTATCTACTACCTCCGGGTCCGCAGGAGCTGCCGCGCTTCGCTTGGCCTCCCCGATTCCAGGGGCACTACCATTCTCTTCCATTCTCTCTCGCAGTCCCAACATGTTCGTTTTCTCTGCCTTCGCCCTACTCTAATTCTTTGCGTGCTCCGTGTCTCACGTACGTTGGCAGAGAGGGCTCCGGCACACGCGCAAAGTACTTTTCATTCCGCGTGACTACAGGCATTCCGAAAGCCAGAGCCGTCGCGGCAATCCAGAGGTCGTTCGCGTCGATCAGCAGGCCGTTTTCTCTCAGGTATCGATACAGGCGACCGTAGCGCCACGAAACCTCGGCCGTACATGGGATCACCTCTTCAGACTCAAGTACTTCCCGTTCCTTGCCGGGCTCTACCCGGTTCGTACCCGTCCGTCTGGTGAACGCGAGTCCGAGCGTCGATCGAGACGGTGTCAGGCGTCACTCGAGACGGGGTCAGGGGACCGTTGGCGTGTGCTTCGGTGTTCACGGATGAGCCGACGGTCCCGACACAAATAAGCGAGGGTGACGATGCGAGCCGAAACTACCCATGGGGTGGCCCTGACTTTAATCGTTGTGCTGTCCGCAGCTTGCTCTGCCCCCACCGAGGGAACCGGGCAGACCACCAATGACGATCCACAGGCCTTCGTGCAGGTGCCTCAGGGTTTTGTGGTGTCGATCTTCGCCGAAGGGCTGTCGGGCGTCCGCATGCTCGAGCTGGGTCCCGATGACCGACTCTATGCCGTGCGCTCATCGGCCGGGGAGGTCGTTCGCTTCGATCTCAACGCGGATGGAACCGCCGATGGCGGTCCGGCGGTCGTCGTGTCGGGACTCGCTCAGCCCTTCGGGCTTGGGTTCCGCGACGGAGACCTCTACGTCGGCGAGACCCACCAGGTCATCCGCTTGGCGGGGCCGGGGTTCACGCAAGAGACGGTCATCGTGCCGGGGCTTCCCACGGGAGGGCACTGGACCCGGGAGATCGAGTTCGGTCCCGACGGTCAGCTGTACGTTTCGGTGGGTTCGAGCTGCAACCTCTGCGAGGAGGGTGACGCACGCCGCGCTGCTGTCGTACGCTACGCACCTGACGGGTCCGGCGAAGAGATCGTCGGCGCGGGACTTCGGAACACCGTCGGGTTGGCGTTTCACCCTGAGACCGGGGCGCTTTGGGCGAGTCAGAACGAGCGAGACCGTCTCGGGGACGACGTTCCCGCCGAGGAGCTGAACATCCTGACGCTGGGCGGCGCCGTCGAGCACTTCGGATGGCCGTACTGTTACGAGAACCGTGTACCGAATCCCGAATACGCGGACGTGCAGCGGTGTGTGAACACCGTAACCCCGGCGTTGGAGATGCAGGCGCACTCCGCGCCGCTCGGCATGGTCTTCTATGACGGGGACCAGTTTCCGGCGGAGTACCGGGGCGACCTGTTCCTCGCCTTCCATGGCTCCTGGAATCGCTCCGAGCCGACGGGATACAAGGTCGTGAGGGTCCGGGTCCAGAATGGCCAGCCGGTCTCATACGAGGACTTCGCGGCCGGCTGGCTTACCGCGGGTGGGGCCGTGCTGGGTCGACCGGTGGCGGTCGAGGTCGGGCCTGATGGGAGCCTGTACGTGTCGGATGATGGGGCGGGTCGCATTTGGCGGGTGCGCTGGGTGGGGTAGTCCCCCGGAAAATGAGAGGAGCCGCTCGGACCCTCAGGGCTCGAGCCGGAGCAGCACCGCGTCGTCCTCCTCGGTCAAGATATAGAGGTACCCGTCGGGCCCCTGCCGAACGTCTCGGATCCGCTGCTTGAGTTCGGTGAGTAACCACTCACGTCGGATCTCCTCACCGTCCGCGTTGAACACGATCCTCTCCAAGTGCCCGGTGTGGGCCATCCTCCCGACCATCATCGAGCCGACGAACAGGTTGCCCTGCCAGGCGGGAAAATGCTCACCCGTGTAGAACGTCATCCCGGACGGGGCGATCGACGGCCACCAGAGGACCTCGGCACTTTCGAACGTAGCGAGCCAAGGCGTGTCCGACACCCAATCACCGATGTACTCACGGCTGTACGAGGCGATTGGCCAGCCGTAGTTCCGGCCCGCCCGAATGATGTTGACCTCGTCACCGCCCTGGGGTCCGTTCTCGCTCGCCCACAGATCCCCTGTCTCCGGATGCAGCGAGAGCCCAAGCTGGTTTCGGTGCCCCAAGGAGTAGATTTCCGGCAGGTAATCGGCGTTGCCGACGAACGGGTTGCCGGGGGCCGGCGTCCCGTCGTCGTTGAGGCGTAGGAGCTTGCCGAAGTGCGTGCCCGGATCCTGCGCGTACTCCCCTGTCTGTGCAAACACGTAGGATCCGCCGATGCTCATGAACAGCGTCCCATCCGGGTGGAACAGGATTCTGGACGCGGCGATCCCGTCATCCAACCCCTTCGCCACAAAGATCTCCTCCACCTCGGTCAGTCGATCCCCGTCGAGGAGACCCCGGGACAATGCGACCGTCTGCGCAGGTTCCCCCTCATGTTCTATCGCTTTGGTGTACGTGAGGAAGACGACGCGGTCATCGTCCGGGTGGAGGGCGATGTCCAGGAGTCCGGCGCGGTCCCGACCAGCGAACACTTCCGGTACACCCGGGATGTCCCGCTCCAGGAGCTGGCCGTCGCGGATCACCCTCAGCGTGCCCTTGTCACGTTCCGTGACCAGGATGTCGCCGTTGCGTCTGAAGGCCATGCCCCAAGGATGCGAGAGCCCGCCGGCGATCGGCACCACGCGCACTAGAGGCACCACGTCCGTGTTGATCACCACCGGCCCGTCCGGTGGTCGCAGCGCTGGGACGCCGCCACGTGTCTGGGCGGATGCGGATCCGCCCGAGAGGACTATCGCGAACGTGAGCGCGAAACACGGGCGTCGAACTCGGGTCATCTGGCTCATGGCTCCTCCCTGTTGGAACCATCATACTACGGCAGCGCGCTTGGCCATGCACCGTCAGCCTTGCAGCTCACGCCTTGCGTTGGCATCGTGGTACGAGTGGTTGGGTGGGTCCCCAGCAAGCCCATCCGCATTCGAAATCGGAGAAGTTCGGGTCCAATGCAGGCGAATCTCAAGACAAAAAATCCACGGGTGGCGGGCGGTTTAGCGCTCGTTGGTGGCCCCCTGGGCTTTCTGTATGTCGGGTGGCGTTACGCTCTAGCCGCGACGGCTGTCTTCGTAGCCGTCATCATGGTCTTCGCGTTTCTGCCTGTCCCATCCTGGCTCAAGTATGTCAATCTGCCGGTCTTCGCATTCATGGCCTACACGATTTGCGAGTCGCTCAATCGCCTCGTTGACCGGGGACTGCACAGGGACGTTCTCGAGTCCAACACGTGGCCAATCGCCGTTTTCGCCATGACGAGCATGCTTCCCCTGCTCGCAGGGACTCACTCGGCGGTTATGGGGGTCACTACCGCCGTCTCGCCGTTCATGGGCGGTGACATAGGCAGGGGCATGTTCATGCTGTTGTTGGTGACTCCGCTGTTCGTCGTAGTGAATTTCGTCGGTTTTCTGCTGATTGCCACACTCATTGATCGTGTGGTCATGAGGTTGGCCCCTGCCACACGAAGGCACATTTTCCCACCCGTAATGAGCTTTTGGGGGGAGAGGTAGGGCACCCGGCCAGGTAGACGGTGGTTCTCGCCCGTGCCTTCGGCCCGATGGTTGTCCCTTGGAAGCGCATCGTGGACCATCGCGTACCAACAACGAAATAAACTGCATCCCGCCGTATCGCCTAGTGGAGTGCAGACGCGGTGTGCGGGCGTGGATGTGAAGGTAGGAGAGCGCACGGACCTCAACCGCATGCGCCTCGTCCGATCTTGCATCGGAGAACGCTGAAGGCGTATCATGCACGGGCAGCTCACCATTCCCGCACCGTCATAGGAGAAGTCAAATGGATCGATTGTCTACCGTACTAGGGCCTGTTAACACTATCTGAGGGCTTCGACGATGAGCGCGAAGTGGATGAAGGCGGTAAACATCACGTCGAGCTTGTCAAAGCGGGAGAAGATTCTTCTGAAGCCTTTGAGTCGCCGAAATAACCGCTCTATTTCGTTACGACGGCGATACATGACTCGGTCATACTGCCACGGGTTAACACGGCCCTGCTTGGGTGGCACGACCGGCGTAAACCCCAGCTCCAACACCAATTGCCGTGTTTCGCCCCCCTCGTACGCCCGGTCCATGATCATGGACACTGTGGAATGTACCGGCTTCAACGTGCGTAGCAGTTCCCGTCCTTCCGGCGCGTCGTGCTTGTGGCCTGGCGATAGCGAGAAGGTTATCGCGGTTCGAGCATCTGCGGCAACCATATGAATCTTGGTGGTCCAGCCTCCACGCGACTTGCCGATGGCCTGCGGGCCGTTTTTTTTTAGAGCGCCGGTGCCATCAGGGTGCACCTTGACGATGGTACTGTCGATCGACAGAGCTTGGATCTTGATCCGGATAATTTGCTCGTCTTGCAGGGCCGCAAAGACACGATCCAGCACACCTGCCCTGGCCCAGCGATTCATTCGGGTGTAGATCGTATGCCAGTTACCGAAACGCGGAGGCAACCCCCGCCATTTGCAGCCGTGTTCGGCCACATACAGGATCGCGTTAAGCACTTCGAGATTGGAGATGCTCACATTGCCGCGCTGATGCGGAAAGCAAGCCTCTATCCGACGATATTGGGACTCTGTGATTTTCATAGCCCCAATATACTACAAATTGCCCTTAGTGTTAACAGACCCTAGTGTTGGTCGCGCTGGCCGCGACGACCGCCTGCCAGGACCAGAAAGCCGGCCCCGTGGGACCGGAGGGCACCGTTGCACAGTCGAGCACGGCGTCGAGTAGGTCCAGTGTCTCGACATACGAGGTCACGGTCACGAACGAAACGCACGGCCAGCCATTCACCCCCCCGCTCGCTGTCACACACCGCCGGAGGCCCCCCGTGTTCAAGGTCGGTCAAGCGGCGAGCCTCGGAGTGCAAGAGATCGCCGAGAACGGAAATCTCGCGGAACTCGAGGCTGCATTGGCGGGGGACGTATTCGATCTGGTGATCGCTGCTGGATCACCCCCCCCTATCCTTCCGGGGACTTCGCGTTCGTTTACGATCACGGCGGACAGGCGAGCCAAGTTTTTCTCGTTCGTTTCGATGCTGATTTGCACGAATGACGGCTTTACCGGTCTCGCTGGCGTGCGACTGCCCGACGATGACGATGCCTCGGTTCACAAGCTCGTGGCGTATGACGCGGGCACCGAGAGGACTACGGAACTCTTCGCCGACATGGTTCCGCCCTGCGGCCCCTTGACCAGTAGTGGTCCAAGCGGTAGCGGCACCGGCACGACCAACCCGACCCTCGCCGAGAACGGCGTTATCCACATGCACGCAGGTATCCAGGGGATCGGTGACCTGGACCTGAACCTTCACAGATGGACCGATCCCGTCGCAACTGTGTCCATCAGACGCCTCGACGACGATGGGGACGATGACGACGATGGGGACAATGATGACGATGGGGACAATGACGACGATGGGGACAATGACGACGATGGGGACGATGGGGACGTGGAGACCGAGGCGGACTTGGACGGCAGTCAAGAGGTCCCATCTGTTGTGACCAACATGACGGGTGAGGTCGAGGTGGAGATCGAGGATGGCAAGCTGGAGTTTGAGCTCGAGGTCTCCAACAATACGCACAACATCTTCGCGGCACACATTCACTGTGCGGCCCCGGGCGCCAATGGTCCAGTTGGTGTCACCCTTTTCAGCGGGTCTTTCACGGCCGCAAGTGGAATCCTGGCTGAGGGGACAGTAATGGCTCCGAACACGGGAAACAGCTGCGGCTGGGCCGACATTTCTGCTGTCGCCGCTGCGATACGGAGCGGGAACACCTATGTCAACGTTCATACAACGTCAACATCGGGTGGAGTCCCGTCGGGCGAGATCAGAGGCAATCTGCCTGGAAGTGACGATGATGACGATTGACCGCTGATGCCGACCAATCCGGAAGCCCCGAGCGCCCCAGCGGCGTTCGGGGCTTTCTTCTCCGAAACTTGTCCAAACGGCGAGCCCGAACGTGGACAACCGCTGGAAGGTTAGTGCCGGGGGTGGGAATCGAACCCACATGGGATTTCTCCCGAGGGATTTTAAGTTCTAACCAGGGCCTTCTTGCGGCGTGACGCATGTGTACGAAAGTGCACGGATGCAAGTGAATACGGGGGATTCACGCTTTAGGGCTGTTGCAGGGATCGACACCCGTTGGCACAGGTCACGGCACAATCACGGCACAATGGCTCCGTGTGGGTGCGAAGCTCAAACACGGGTTTCGCACCCTTTCTGCATCCGTTCTTGCACACAACATTGCACACACCTAATTCGGCTAGGGATCTGAAAAGGCTGATCAAGGCCATCCCAGCCACTATCGCCCACCGGCTGTCGACGGTGCTGGGAGCCGACCACATCGTCGTGTTACACCACGGGGCGCTGTGTGAGGAGGGAACCCACGAGGAGCTGTTGGAGCTTGGTGGGCTGTACGTGCGGCTGCACGAGTTGCAGTTCACGCGGACGCCGGTGGCGTGATCAAGCCGGGCTAGCGCAGCCCCCCGTCGCCCTCGCTAGCTAGGATCCGAAAGCCCTCCTCAATCCAGTCTTTCCGTGATCTTCGAGCCATCCGGCAGTCTCGCTCCTCCTCCCATGTCTTGTCCTGACGGTGCACGGCGTCGAACTGTAATGCGTGCGAACCTCACAGGCCATCGCGCTCCGGACCTCAGTCCCGCGGGATAAAGTGTTCAAGAACGACATACACACCGACCACACACGTAGCGATGAGCCCTGGAACGGTCAAGTCCCGATTTGTGTGTAAAAGCGGAGGAAGCTCCTCGCCTTCGGCTAGGCTGCTTGGGCGACCTCCTGTTTCTGGAGGAGTGAGAGGTCGAGGTAACGCCGGTCGCCCCAGACGTGTGTGGTCCTGAGTGCGACGGCCGTGATGAGCCTGAGGGCGCTGGCCCGGTCCGGGAAGGCGCCGGCGGCCTTGATCCTGCGTTTGATCTCGCCGTGCAGCCGCTCGAGGCTGTTGGTGGTACGCAGCCGGGGCCAGTGCGCCTCGGGGAACGCGTAGAACTGCGTCGCTGCCCCGAAGCCCCGCTCCAGGACCTCCACGGCCTCGGGCAGCTCCTTCTTCCAGCGTGCGCCGAACTCGCCCAGGAGCTTCTTCGCCTCGGCGAGTCCGGATGTCTGGAAGATCACCGAGACCTCACGCGCCACGCGCTTGCGTAGGCGGTGGGGGACCCTCGCCCCCACATTACGCTGCAGATGGACCGTACACCTCTGACGGCGTGCCTCGGGCAGGAAGCGGCGGACCGCAGCTGCCAGGCCTGCGTGCTCATCGGCGATCACGAGCTCGACACCGCCGAGGCCGCGGTCCTGGAGTTGCTCGAGGAGCTCCGACCAGCTCTGCTGCGACTCCTCAGCGCCCAGCGTGACGGCCAGGAGCCGTCGGTGACCCTCAGGGCCCACTGCATACGCCACGAGCGCACTCACGTTCTCGACTTTGCGGGCCCAGCGGGCGTCCAAGAACGTGGCGTCCAGGTACAGATAGGGGTGAGGCCCCTCGATCGGCGCACGGCGCAGCCCTTCCACGGCCTCGTCGAGCCGTTTTGCCACACGACTCACCGTCGAGCGCCCAACACGCTCGCCCATCAGCGCCTCGGTGACGTCGCCCATCTTGCGCTGTGACACGCCGCTCACATACGCCTCGACCATCATCTCGTCGAGCTCGGGGCTCCTGCGCTGGTAGCGGCCGATCACGTCGGCCGGCGAACCGTTGTCCCGGCTCCGGGGCATGGCGACCTCGATCTGCCCCAGGCTCGTCAGCAGCCGCCTCAGGTATGTGCCGTTCCTATGGTCCTTCCGGCTTCCCACCCGCTCGAAGCGGCGTGCACCTACCATGGCCTTCAGCTCCTCTTCCAGCACCATCTCGAGCGTCAGCCGGATCGCGCCTTGAAACAGCTCGCGCAAATCATCGCGTAGCTCGTCTTGCGTGGCCCGACCGATCTCCACAATCTCTTGCATCGGAAGCTCCTCTCCGGTTCCGAGCCTGCTCTGCAGACCCGGACTCCCGGGTTCATGTGACAGTGAACAACAACAGAGGAGCTTCCGTTTTTCTTTCCCTCCTGTCCAGCTTATCCGCTTTTACACAAATCTAGGGACACTACCGGTGGGGAAGGGTGGTGAGGAGAAGGCACGAAACGGGCTCAAGCATACTGAAGGCGCGACGAGGCCAAAGAGACCAAGGTCCAAAAAAAAGCGGGGGCACGAGTCCAAAGAAACGAACGACGCGGGAGGGGCGCTGGCTCAGGGGTGGGACAGCGTGCGTGAGGACGCCGCCATGGCTCTCCCGCGTTCAAACGTTCTCAAAGAAGGGGCGGCATGACCGCCCATGACCAACGGCAGCAGCATGGCAAGGAAGTCAGCGGGAAGCTCATGGAGAGAATCGGCCAGGTCGCTGCCGCCGTACCACTCGGCCACTGGCCCCCTATCGTCGACGCACCGTCATCAGAGTTCATGACCGCCCTGAGTGCGTGGGAGATCGACCCATCCGATTTGACGATGCAGCGGGTCAGCGACGCCTACGATGACGTGCTCGATGCGTGGCGTCAGGCTGCTGCTGAGTACGCCACAGAGAGGGCGTCGTAATGGGTGCTTGCGAAGTGAGGTTATATAAGCAATTATGCTTACATGGACAGCGCAACGGTTTTCAGGAATGCGCTCCGATTCCTGGTGAGCACGTCGGTCGAAAAGGTGGCCAAAGACACAGGCTATTCCCGGTCGCTTCTGGACGGATACTTGAATCGCAGGCCGCCGTCCAAAGCTGCTGTACTGGCATTGGCAAACCTGTTGAGGGTCCGCGCCAGCGAACTCCAACGGCACGCGATGAGTCTCGACGAGGTCGCCGATGAAGGCCCACGAGGAGATTCGGCATGACCTGGTCGGCGACGGCTACGACATCGAGCCGCTACTCACCGCCGAGGAGGTCGGCCAGATTCTCAGGGTGCCCGCCAAGAGCGTCTACGAGCTTCCGCTCCCTCGCATCCGGCTCGGGACGCGACGCATCCGTTGGAGACCTTGTGACGTTCGTGCGTTCATCGACCGAAGGGTTGAGGACCAATGAGGGAGGCAGGTAATGGCGACCAAACGAGCCAACGGCATCCACTATGTGAAGCGAACCTTCCCTGGCCTGGGCAAGATCTACAAGAGCCTCGGGACCCGAAATAGGGGTCGCGCACAGGTCTTGGAGGCGATGTTGGTGTCGCTGCACGGCCAGGGCCGCGTCGAGCTTGTGAGGGCGTTCTTGGACGGCCGAATCACGGTCGAGGGCTTGGCCGAGTATTACGAGACGGGCCGCATCCACGAACTGACCGCCAAGCTCAGTGAACAGAACTCCCCGCTGTCCGAAGCTTGCGAGGACGCGCTGCGGCTCAAATCTCCCGACGTGAAAATCAGAACGCTTGAAGTCTACACAACGGGGCTCGCCCACTTCCGGCGTTTCAGCGGTCTGCGTTCTGTGAGAGAGGCACTGACAACCGATCAGATCCAAGAGTTCAAGGCGTTTCGGAAGGTAGAGGGCGTGAAGAGCGAGACGATCAACAACGATTTGATCGCAGTTTCGATCCTCGCAACGCACGCGCTTCGCCGGAACTGGATCGACAAGCGCCCCGAGATCAGCCGGTTCACGACGAAAATACGGATCAACTACATCGAGTCCGACCAACTCGCCC
This sequence comes from Longimicrobiales bacterium, assembly GCA_965248195.1. Taxonomy (GTDB): domain Bacteria; phylum Gemmatimonadota; class Gemmatimonadetes; order Longimicrobiales; family Gaopeijiaceae; genus UBA822. Next base: position 2,033,229 of record CBDFIQ010000002.1, read on the forward strand.
CCTACATGGCGAACCTGCGTAGGCAGTTCCGCCCGCTGTTTCAGTTGTTGGTGGGTAGCGGGATGCGCCTCGGTGAGGCAGAGGCGTTGCGGGTCTGTGATCTACGAATGGGCGGCTCTGAGGCTCGTGCACAGATCAGAGACTCGAAAACGGAGTCCGGCGTCAGGAACGTGTTCATACCTGCGTGGGCCGCCGACGCGCTCAGGACACACATCGAGGAACGTGCGTTGTCGGGCACGGACCCGCTCTTTCCGATGCTGCGCCGCACGACCCAGAAGGAGCACCGCCGCGCCTGCAAGCTGGCAGGTATCCACGTTTATACCGTCCACGACCACAGGCACACGGCGGCAGTACACCTCGCCAGGGCGGGGTTGCCGCTCAACCTGCTCATGCGCCAACTCGGCCACTCCACAATCAAGATGACGATGCGTTACGCGGCGTTCCACCCCGACTATTCGGACATGGAAGAATACTTCGATAGGGTTGGCGAAACCCTCGGATTGGGGGCTTCGGGTAACAGATCGGGTAACACCCCCAAGAAAGGGGTCCGCGAGCCGGAGCCGGTCAAGCTGCCGTAAATCGTTGTCCTGTATGAAGCGGAGGGGGCGGGATTCGAACCCGCGTGGGCTTGCGCCCGCCAGTTTTCAAGACTGGTGCATTGAACCGCTCTGCCACCCCTCCAGGCGCTGCCTGTATTGGGAAACCTCAGGCACGCCCACGCCTCCTGTAAAGAGGGGTCCGATCAGTGGTAGGGGAAGCTTACGGGGTCACAGTGCCGGTCGTGGGGTCACTGTGACGAAGATGTTTTCATAAGTGAACGAGGAGCCGTCGCCAGCCACCCCACGGAGTACGTAATCTCCCGGCTCCTCAAAGGTCACTTCAGTGACCCACCTGCCGTCCGCAGGCGGCTCAGGAACCCTCCGTGGAGGCGACCACGGAGAGTTCGACCACACCCGTGAGTCCATCCACGTCTTCATCTGTAGCGGAGCAAAACTCACGTGCCGTGCGGGACCTCGGTAAACCATCCAGGAGAACCGCAAACCAGGTGCACCTTGAACGGTCGACCCCCCCGGAACCCGGTACAACTCTTCCAGAGTTGACGGGGGGTCGCCTCGGCCGTCCTCCCGTCGGGGGGGAAAGTTGTCGGGATCGTTGGCGAACGCGACCAGCGTCAGCGGCTCCCCTGTACTTACGCTGCGATGTTCGTCCCCTTCGACCTCGAGCTCAGGAGTAAGGTGAGTCCGAATGCGGTCGTCGAGGCTGCCGAAGTTCCCTCCCACTTCGGTGGACATCACCTGCGGGTCTATCCGGTAATCGCTCGAGAGTAATCCGTACGCGCGGTTCGTCTTCCCCTGCGTCTTCAAGGTCCACACCCACTCCTTGTCGCCGAAATCCCCGGGCGCCCGGATCGTGAACAGGAAGGGGTTACGTCTCGGGTAGAAGTGCGCGGGCTGCCCCTGGTCGGCCATGGCGGGGTCCAAGGCCTCGAGCTCGAGGTCGTCGAGTCCCCCCGGCTCGGTGAGCGTGAAGTAGTTGTCGGGACCCACGGGAACCTCGAAATCCTGTTCCCAGTTCGAGTTCATGTACCCGAAGAACAACGTGAACGACCCGTCCTCGTTCGGCCACCACCCCTCGAACGCCGGCGACACAATCTCGCCCCGCATGGACGCGAACCTACCTACAGCATCCTGGGCGCCTGCGGGTTGGAACAGGAAGAGAAGCCCCAACGAGGCGAGCAACAGCTGCGTCCCGCCGGACCATAGGGATCCGCCGTGCCTCATGGCGTGCCCCCGTCCGTCGTCGCGTCCTCCATCACCTGCGGGGCCCAACACAGCGGACACCCGATGTCGTATTCGTTTCTGTCCTTCATGATCGCACGTCGTTTGGCCATTTCGGCCTGGAACTGCTCTTCCGTGAGCCGAGCCGATTGGCCGAGGTCGATGAACATGCTGGAGACCGACCGCCGACCGCCTCCGGCCCAGTTTCTCGTGTCCGCGAGGTTGGGGTTCTCGGCCCTGGTGTCCAGGAAGCCTATCGTGTGCAGAATGGTACCCTTCGGCAGCAGCGGCGCCGCATCGTCCTCGTAGAGATACTGCTTGACCCAATTGTGATCATAGCCCACACAGTTGAGCATGAACCGGTTGATGCCCCAAATCGCCTCCAGGCACATCCGCACGCCCGGCGCGTGGAGGTGCGGCTCAAAGGCCGTGATCTTGGTGTGCTCTGTCAACACGCGATACGAATGGAATTCCTGACCGGCTTGATTCGGCCTTACGTCGATGTCGATGCCGTTGCCTCCAGACCCGCCTGAGCGGCTGTACATCGGCTCGTACCCAACTGGAAAGAACCTGTAGCCGAATTCAAGGTGCGCGGTGGTCTCCCGCCAGCCATTCGAGTGAACATGGGACGCGCGCAGAGACAACGCTGAATTCGCCTGCAGGAGCATGCCGACACCCTCGCCGAAGATATCCGCGTTGCGCCCGACTTCGTGAATGGGCCAGCCCTGCCTGGTGTCCGGGTCGATCACTGTCCCGTCTTCGTTCAGGACCCCACTCGAATACGTCATGTGGTGAAAGACATAACGTCCGCCCACCGTAGCGGCCTCGGTATCCGTGGGAAGATCGTTGATCTCTCGGACCTCGACGGACCGCACGTACCGGTCCTCCGTGAGACCTGTCGGCACGATGCCAATATCTCCCCACCGATCGGGCCCAACGGCCGGAACGGTCAGGTCGATGGACCGCAGGATCAGATCCGGTTCCCCGAGCGCCCACCCCACGTCGGCCGGAAAATCGAGCGGCGGCGGCATGTCGGCCGGATCGCCCTCGGGAACTCCGTTCCTCACCCATGCCTGGATCGTGGCCAGCTCTTCGTCACTGAGGGGGTTGTCGTTCTTGAAACGCTGGATCCCGATGCCCGGCTCAACGTAGAACGGGGGCATGGCGCCCATCCGGTCTCGGATGGCCGTGCGATCCCTGATCCGCGTGGCAAAGCGCCTCACCTCCTGGTACGTGGTGAGGGCCATGGGTGCCCCGCCTGCGGCTCGGTGGCAGTTCTGGCAGCTCCGTTGAAGGATGGGGGCAATGTCCTTGGTGAACGTGACTTCTTCCGGGTTGATGCCGAAGTCCGCAGCCGCGAACAAATAGGGCTCAATGTTGGTGACGCTGCCGTCGCGTACGGGATACTGTGCGGTCAGGGCGACCGGCATCATCAGAACGGCCATAATCGCAAACGGGAACCGATGTCTGGCGTGCATCACACACTCCCTTGAGAAAGTCCAAGAACCCGACATTACCCCACGAGGAGCCAGTTGAGTGCTCGCCGCAAGGTACGCCAACTGCCACCGGGACTGCAAGCAAAAGGGCGTCCAATCAGTGCCGGAACAGTCGCTGTCCCGTGAGGACCATGGCCATGCCATGCTCGTTGGCGGCCGCGATGACTTCTACGTCGCGCACCGAGCCACCGGGCTGAACGATGGCCCGTACGCCCGCCTCGGCGGCGGCGTCCACACCGTCTCGGAACGGAAAGAACGCATCCGAGGCCAGGACCGCGCCCTTGAGCTCAAGACCGGCATCCGCCGCCTTCTGCACCGCGATGCGTGACGCATCGACCCGGCTCATCTGGCCGGCGCCGATCCCCAGAGTTGAGCCGTCGCGCGCGAAGAGGATGGCGTTGGATTTGACGCCGAACACTGCTGCCCAGGCGAATCGGAGGTCGTCCCACTCCTTTTCGTTGGGTGCGCGGGACGTGGCCACCCCCCACTTCCCGCCGTCCAGTCCGTAAAAGGGCGGTGGCGGCGGGTCCTGAACGAGCATGCCTCCGTACACGCCCCGGACGACCCTCGCGTCCGGGCGCCGGCCGTGTTCAGCGAGAAAGCGGGCCGAGCGGCGCACTTCGTCGGAGGCGTCGGCCCATGAGCCTCCCTCGGGCTCACCGGCCACGGGTTCGTCGATTCCGCCGTACACCAGCAGCCTCACGTTCTTCTTACGGATCAGGATCTCGAGCGCGGGTTCGTCGAAACCAGGCGCCACAACACATTCGATGAACAGGCTCGACATCGCTTCGGCCGCGGCCTCGTCGATGCGACGGTTCACTGAGATCACAGAGCCGAACGCGCTCTTGCCGTCGGTGGCCAGCGCCCGTTCATATGCGGCCTCCACCGAGTCGCCAATCGCCAATCCGCAGGGGGTCGTGTGTTTCACGATGCAGAGGGCGGCCTTCAGCGAGTACGCGAAGGGCGAAAGCGACAGAAGGGCCCCGTCCAAATCAAGCAAGTTGTTGTACGACAGATCTTTACCATGCAATTGCTCTAGTCCTGCGAGACCGTCCTCGCAACCGGACCACCTGTAAAACGCCGCGTTCTGTCCCGGGTTTTCGCCGTAGCGAAGTCCCTGAACGAGCTCGAGGTCCAGGGACAGGGTCGCGGCCGGGCGCTCGGTGTCTTCGCGCTCGGACCCGGAGTCCTGGCCTTCTGCGGTGGATTCCTCCTCCCGCGAGGCGCCGCGAGCGTTCTGCTCCTCCAAGTATGTTGCGATGGTGCGGTCGTACTCGCTGACATGGCCGAACGCCTTCGCCGCCAACTCTCGTCGCAGGTGGGCTTCGGACGACCCGTCGTCGCTGCCAGGGGTGATTTCCTCCGACACCCGGCCGTAATCCGCAGAATCTACGACCACCCACACGTCCACATGGCTCTTGGCGGCGGCTCGGATCATCGTGGGCCCCCCGATGTCCACTTTTTCCATCGCTTCACCCACCGGGACGTCCCCACGAGCGACCGTCTCCCGGAAGGGATATAGGTTCACTGCCACCAGATCGATCGGAGCGTACCCGTGCTCTGAAAGGGCAGCCATATCCTCGGACAGGGCGCGCCGCGCCAACAGACCGGCGTGAATGGCAGGATGGAGCGTCTTGACACGCCCGTCCAACATCTCCGGATGCCCGGTCACCTGCGCCACATCGGTCACCTCGACGCCCGCCTCACGGATGGCGCGAGCCGTGCCTCCCGTGGACAGGATTTCCCAACCCGCCTCCACCAACGAATTCGCGAAGTCCTCGATGCCCGACTTGTCCGACACACTGAGAAGCGCACGTCGCTTCATATCTGGTTCATCTCCCCTGGTCTCGAATCTCTTGGGTTATGGTGAGCTCTGTTTGAATCCAGAGCCCGACTCCACGGGCGAAAGCGGGAAGGGGCCCGGATCTCGACCCGCCGCCCACGCCTCGCAGACGTGGTCCACGACGGCCGGATACAAACGGTGTTCGACACTCAGGATCCTTGCCGCCAAAGCAGGGACGTCGTCCCCGGGAAATACGCGTACGGACCACTGCCCTACGATGGCCCCCGTATCATACTCCTCGTCCACGTAGTGGACGGTGGCACCCGACACCTCGGTCCCGGATGCGAGCACGGCCTCGTGCACGCGCTTGCCGAACATGCCCTTGCCACCAAAAGCAGGAAGCAGGGCGGGATGGATGTTCAGGATGCGGTGTCGAAAGGCGGACACGACGGCGGACGGGACAAGTCGCACGTACCCGGCGAGGAAAATAGCCCGCACGTCCAGACTCTCGAGCAAGGCGACAATCTCGGTGGCGACGTCCTCGGGGGGGCGTCCTCCGACTTCGATCGTGCGGGCCATGCGGCCCGCGGCCTCGGCACGCCCCAACGCCTCCGCGCCCTCCCGATCCGAGATGACGACAACGATCCGATACGGTCCGTTCGTCGTTTCGTGGTCCAGGAGCGCCTGGAGGTTCGTACCGCTGCCAGACGCAAAAACGGCGGCGGGAACCGGAGGCGTCACGCCAGCTCCCCTCCGTAGTTCGGCACCAGGAAAGGGTTGGTCGTGCGCTCGTGCTCGACGTTGGTCGCCGGTCCATGTCCGGTGAAGAGTCGTGTCTCGCCTGGCATGGTCAGGACGTGTTCCCGAATACTCCGGAAGAGGGCTTGATAATCCCCGCCAGGAAGATCGGTCCGTCCCACCGAACCCGCAAAAACCAGGTCCCCGACGAGCGCCAGGCCATCGTCTTCGGCATGCAGAATCACATGCCCAGGCGAGTGTCCTGGCGTGTGGATGATCTTGAACACCGACTCCCCGAACCGAAAGCTCCCACCATCCTCGAGCTCCCGCTCGGGTGGGTCCAGCGGGGAGCTGCTCAGCCCCAACATGGTGGCCTGCGCCGGAAGGTTTTCGAACATCTCCAGATCGGCCGGATGCAGATACGCGGGCGCGTCGGTGTAGTCCCGAATCACGCCCAAACCCTCGACGTGGTCGAGGTGCGCGTGGGTCAGCAGAACAGCCGTGAGCTCACCGGCTCCCGCCTTGATGGCCGCAACCATGTCGAGTGCCGCAGCACCCGGATCCACGATCACACACTGGCCGGTGGCTTCGCACCACGCGACGTAGCCGTTTTGGGCAAAGTCACCGCCCGTGAAGCATCGTACTTCCATCCCGGATCTTTCCACTTCCCTCAAAAACCACTTTCCTCAAAACAAAAAGCCCGCGGGAATTTCACCCACGAGCTTTCCGTAGCAGAGCTATATGTGTGGTTCAGGCCGTAAAAGAGCTTCCGCACCCACATCCACCCGTCGCATTTGGGTTTCGGAACGTGAAGCCCGCCCCCATCATGCTGGTCGTGTAATCGATCTCGACGCCCTCCAGATACTGCACGCTGAAGGGGTCGACGAAGATTCGAACCCCAGAGATTTCTAGAATCTCGTCGTCGGCTTCGGGTTCGTCCTCGATGTTGAGTCCGTACTGGAATCCGGAGCATCCGCCGGGTAGGACGGCAACCCGGAGGCCAGCACCGTCCGCGGCCCCATGCTCCTCTATAAAGCTCCCGACCTTTTCCACCGCAGTGGGCGTCAGGGTCAGGATCGTCTCGGTGCTCTCCATGTCACTTCCTCCGTCGTGGGGACTCCAAGAGCCCTTTCCACTACTCAAAGCTATCCGACGCCCCTAGGGGGGTCAACGCCCCTCCTCTACTCGCTCAACCACCGCTCAGGATGAGGTGCGCGGCCTCGACCAAGTCGTCTACAACTACTATGCCGGGGGGCACGCGAGCGGCTTCCTCCTCTCCGTATCCAGTCCGTACGAGCACGCCGACACCCCCTAACTCGTGGGCCGGAGTCACGTCGGGAACCTTGTCTCCGACATAAGTCGGGAACCTTGTCTCCGACATAATAGGAATCCGCCAGGCTGAGCCCGAGTTCGGCCGCGGCCTGTCGGTACATTTCCCCCTCAGAGTTCGACGTGGCGGGAGAGCAAATCGAGAACCACAGAGTCCTGCCACGGAAGCACCGTACGGAGGTCGACCCAGAGCGCTCCGTCTTCCACTCGCCCTACGAGGGGTACGGAAGCACCCCGTAACCGGGCCGCCAACGGGTCCGGGCCGCCCTCCTGCGATTCCACGCGGATCCCACGACTCTCGATTTCCACGTCGGGGAACGTCCCTCCTCCGACCACCGAGGACATCTCGACGGCTTCGCACGTTACACCCGCGGCCGCCAGGTTCGCGGCCAGCGTATCGGCCCGTTCCCGCAAAGCCTCAGGACTGGCCGAAAGCATGGCCAGCACCGGGATCTCCCTCAAGGCGGTCTCAGGATCACGATACAGCTGAAGAGTCGCCTCGAGTCCCGCCAAGGCCGTTTTGTCCACTCGAACCGCTCGGCACCAGGGGTCCTTCCGCATGCGATCCACCCACTCGGCCTTCCCCAACAGAATCCCAGCCTGGGGGCCGCCCAAGAGCTTATCCCCTGAGAACGCCACGATATCGGCGCCGGCGGCCAGGCTTTCGGTGGGCCGGGGTTCCGGGGGGAGACCTAAACGTTTCGGATCGACCAAGAGGCCGGAGCCCAGATCATGAACCACCGCCACTCCCAGCTCCGCGCCCAGGCCCACGAGATCTTCGAGCGGAGCCTCCTGGGTGAACCCCGTAATGCGGAAGTTCGAGCGATGCACCTTGAGGATCATGGCCGGGTCGCTCTTCTCGGCGGCGACCCGGTAGTCCTCGAGGCGGGTCCGGTTGGTGCTCCCCACCTCCACGAGCACCCCGCCCGAACTCTCCAGGATTTCCGGGATGCGAAATCCCCCACCGATCTCCACCAGCTCTCCCCGCGAGACGAGCACCGTCCGCCCGAAGGCCACCGTCCGGAGGGCGAGGACGAGGGCCGCGGCCCCGTTGTTGCTCACGAGCGCCCCACCCGCCCCGGTCAGTTCCCGGAGAAGGGCCGTGCAATGGTCGTAGCGAGAACCCCGGCTTCCCGCCTCCAGATCGTACTCGAGGTTGGCGTACCCGCGTGCGACACTGGCCATCGCGTCGAGCGCCGAGTCCGCGAGAGGGGCACGGCCCAGGTTGGTATGCAGAACCACCCCGGTTCCGTTGATGACGGCTCGGAGTGATGGCGTGGCGGATACGCGGAGCCGCTCCTCTACTTCGCCGGCGTAGAGCTGTGGGTCTTCCACGTCCCCCGGAAGGGGTTCAGGATCAACGCCCTCGCCGAGTTCGCGGCGAACCCGGTCCAGCTCCGTCCGAAGGTGCTGGACCACTAGCCCTCTCGGGTGCGCCTCCAGAATCGCGACGAAAGCCTCGGACTCGAGCAGCCGCTCCAGTGACGGAATCAGGCGGCGAGTGTCACTCAAGCGGTGACGCCTCGCGAAGCACTTCGGCCGTGCCACCTCCATCCGGGACGCCATTGATGTTGGTCACACCCGCGACGGACAACTCATACGGTTGATCCGCGGCAAGCGTGTCTGCCAGCATGAGGTAGAGCACCCTCTTCGGTAGATCGCGGGTCTGTAACACCCTTGCGTCACTCCGGGCCGGGGGTCGCGGACGAGTCAACTCGGATTCGATCTCGGCCGCGGTTGCGGAATCGCCAGCGCTCCGGAGCAACTCGATCCGTTGCTGTTCCTCTTCGAATCGAATCGAGTCGGCGACGTGCAAAGAATCCTGAATCGCATCCATTCGACCCAGGTAGTCTCGCTCATGCATGATCGTGATCACTCCAGGCGGGGCGAGGGAATCGGGTCCCAAGGACACCGACACTCCGGTAAGCTCCGAGCCGGAGTCGAGGAAATCATCGAACTCAACAGCCAGCGTAAGAGAGTCGACAACCTCTACACTCCCGACCATGGCGGGTGTCGTGTCCGGAGCAAGCAGCGAAAAATTCAGGAACAGAGTATCGGCTGGATTCAACTCCTCGCGACCCGTCCCGATCGGCTCGAGATCGTCGGGCTCCCCGTTGCGGTTCTGGTCCATGAACGCGGTGATCTCATATCGACCGGACGGGACATACCGGAACGCGTAGACGCCACTCGAATCGGTGATGGCGACGTGGGTCGGCACTACCTGGTCGTCGGATTCCTCCCCCCCGGGGGGGCGCTCGACGCGAGCCGCGACCCGTGCGCCCTCCGCCCGCTCCCCAGTGATCCGGTCGACGATGGAGCCCGCGAGCACGGTGGGCGTCATCTCGGCACCAGTCGAGAAGATGAACTCGAACGCGTCGGCCATCTCGTTGCTAAAGAGGTCCTGCACAACGGGCTGCACCGTCACGCGGTAGACCTCGTCGGGCCGGAACCCCCCCGCCATCGTCACCCGCAACGCCCGACCGGAATGGCGAACGCTCACCTCCCCGGACTCCGGAGAAATGATCACCGCGCCGTCCAGCGTGCCCTGCACCCCGCGCTCGCTGATCCGTTCGTCGAAGACGATCCGGATCTCGTCGTCGAAGGCGGCGAGGACCGCGAAGGTGTCGGGAAACGTCTCCACCACTTGCGGACCGGTGAGATCCCGAGGGCCGCCCGTGGGCGCACCCTGATTGGCGCACGAGCAAATCGAGAAAAGTCCGATCATCCCCCATGCACTCCGGGCAATCCGTGTCGGACGGAATCCACTCATGACCCGGAGTCCTGTGCGCGACCCGCTGTACTCCTCCAACAGCCTTCTAGTCCGCTGCGAGGGATGAGAGCTTCCCTCGCAGCTTGTTCAACTGCTCCTCGAAGCTGCTCTGCTTCTCGCGCTCCCGGTCCACGATGTCCGGGGGTGCGCCCTTGAGGAATCCGTCATTCGACAACTTCGTACGAGTGCCTTCGACTTGGGCGTCCAGCCGGTCGACCTCCTCCTGTAGCCGCTGGCGTTCCCGCGCGACGTCGATCACGCCTTCAAGCGGAATGAATACCTCCACCCCGTTCTTGAGGACCGCGTGGGCGCCCACCGCGCCGGTGCTACCGGCTGCGGGTCTATCTCCGTCCTCATTCAACTCACACGTGTCGACCCTGGCCAGCCGCTGAAGCGTGGCCCCCTGCTCCTCGACCACGGTCTTGAACGGACCCTCGACCCCACTCAGCGTCAGCGTGACGCCGCTCCCTTCGGGTACGGAGTACTCCTTCCGGAGGCTGCGCACCTGTGTCACGAGTTCTTGAAGCTCGCCCAGGCGCCGCTCGGATTCCTCGTCGACCAGACTCCCGTCCAGCTCAGGCCAGGGCGCCACGACCAAGGCCTCCGGCCGGTCCGCTCCAGCGGGCCACGGCAGCCGTTCCCACAGGGCCGACGTGACGAAGGGAGTGAGGGGATGTAGTAGCCGCAGAATTCCGTCGAGCACGGCCACGAGCGTGGCCCGCGCCGCCTGGAGGCTCTCGTCCCCGGATTTCCCCTGCATGCGGGGTTTGATCAGCTCCAAATACCAGTCAGCGAAATCCCCCCACACGAAGTGATAGAGCCGCTCCGACACCTCGTGGAGGCGGAAGCGCTCGAGCCCCTCGCTCACGCCCTCCGTCGTCCGTTGCAGGCGCGACAGAATCCAACGGTCCTCGAGTTCCAATGCACCGCTCACGTCCGCCACGGTGGGGACCGGATCGTCGCCCAGCGTCATCAGGGCAAATCGCCCGGCGTTCCAAAGCTTGTTGGCGAAGTTGCGCCCCGGCGAGAAAGACCCTTCCAGGTCATCTTGATCGAGTTGGATGTCTGTCCCTACCGCCGCCGCCGAAAGAAGCGTAAAACGGAGGGCGTCCGCCCCGAAAAGGTCGACGACTTCGATGGGATCGATGCCGTTGCCGCGGGACTTCGACATCCTGCGCCCCAGCCTGTCCCGGACCGTCCCGTGCAGAAGCACCTGCGTGAATGGTGCCTCTCCCATGAACTCGTATCCGGCCATGATCATGCGAGCCACCCAAAAGAACAGGATATCCGGTGCGGTGACCATGTCGTGCGTCGGATAGAAGGCATCGAGGTCGTCGGTTTCTTCCGGCCACCCAAACACGGAAAAGGGCCACAACCAAGAGGAGAACCAGGTGTCGAGCACGTCCGGGTCCCGCTCGAGCTCCGTGCCGCCACACGACGTGCACCGGTCGGGATCGTCCCGTGCGACGATCGTGGCCTCGCATGACGCGCAGTACCACACCGGAATTCGGTGGCCCCACCAGAGTTGCCGAGAAATGCACCAGTCCCGAAGGTTTTCCATCCAGGTCTCGTAGACCTTCTTCCAATGCGGAGGCGTGAAAGTAATGGTCCCGTCCCTCAAAGCCTCGAGCGCCGGCTCGGCGAGAGGCTTCATGCGCACAAACCACTGTAGGCTCAAGCGCGGCTCCACGATCGTGTGGCACCGATAACAATGAGGCACCGAGTGAACGTGGATCTCCTCCCCGCCGTAGAGACCGAGTGCTTCGAAGTCGGCGACCACCTTCTTGCGGGCTTCGAACCGATCGAGCCCGCGGAAAGACGCGGGCGCGTTCTCACTCATCGTCGCCTCGTCTGTCATCACGTCGAGCATCGGCAAGCCGCTTCTCTGAGCCATCTCGAAGTCGTTCCCGTCGTGCGCGGGCGTGACCTTCACCAGCCCCGAGCCGAACGCTGGATCCACCAGCTCATCCGCGATGATCGGGATGGTCCGGCCGGTCAGGGGCAGCTCGACCTCCGCCCCGACCAGACCGGCGTAACGCTCGTCCTCGGGGCTCACCGCCACACCGGAGTCCCCTAGCATGGTCTCCGGCCGAGTCGTCGACACGGTGAGGTACCACCGCCCGTCAGAAAGTCTGCCGACGGCCTCCGCAGCGGTCTCCCTTGCCGCTGCCTGGGCGACTGCCGCAGCTTGTGCGGCCTTGTCCGCCGCCGCCGAAGCAAACGGGTACCGCAGGTGGTAGAGCCTACCCTCGACCTCCTCGCCCTCGGCCTCTTCATTGGACAGCGCCGTCAGGCAGCGGGGGCACCAGTTGATGATGTACTCCCCCCGGTAGATCAGATCCTTCTCGTAGAGGCGCACGAATACTTCGCGGACCGCCCGGCTGAGCCCCTCGTCGAATGTGAAGCGGGTACGGTCGAAGTCGCAGCTCGACCCGATCACCTTGAGCTGCTCCAGGATCCGGCCTCCCGTCCCGTTCACGTGCTCCCAAACCCGCTCGACGAAGGCTTCTCGGCCAAGATCGTGACGCGACGCCCCCTCCTCCGCCAACCTTCTTTCGACGATGTTCTGAGTCGCGATCCCGGCGTGGTCGGTCCCCGGGACCCAGAGTGAGGCTCGGCCCTGCATTCGCCGCCATCGAACCATCACGTCCTGGATCGTATTGTTGAGCCCGTGACCCATGTGAAGTATGTCGGTCACATTGGGTGGCGGAATCACGACGACGTACGGCTCCCGGCCACCGGACAACACGGACTCGGGCTCGATGTGGAAGTGCCCGGCCTCACTCCAGGAACGGTAGAGAGGCTCTTCGATGGTCTTGGGATCCAAGCGCGGTGGCAACGCGTCGGCCACGGTCGCTCCTGTCAGTTCGGGGAGTCCTACCGGCCGGAAGCTCCAGTCGTGTCGGACGCTGGGGGGTCCTCGCCCCGATCACCATCCCGCCGGCGCCGAATGGCTTCGGCGCGTTCCCTCCAACTCGATCTCAGCGCTTGGACGTTGGCGCCGTTGAGGATGTCTTGATCCTCCCAAGCGCGGCGGCTCGCCACCTCCCTTTGCCAAGAGTTCCCTCTGAAATAGAACGGCAGGGGAACCGTGATGTCGCCCAGGTGGAGCTGTCCCGGTGAGATGCCCCACCTCCGCCCCTGGTCATCGGTTGTGGTCCAGTCCGTGAGCGCCAACTCCGCCGCGACGACTTCGGCGACCGAGTCGGTCCACTCTTCGAGTCGACCGGCCAGTTGGAGCTGCATCCTCTCGGCGTCGGTGAGCTCGAAGAGTTCGGGCATAGCCTCACGCCAGAGCCGTGCGTCAGAGCTCCGCACTCTCAATACCTCGGAGGCACGGCGGCGCCCAGGGGGCTCATCGAAATCGACACCGTCCGGAACGGGCGGGCCGACATCGGCGACCTCCGGCTGGAATTCGGCGGTCGGTTGGGAAGGGTCGTCAGGGGGCTCGGCGGTCAGGTCGGTGGGCTCGATCTCGATCACCCGTACGATGCGCATGTCACTAAAAGCTCGAGAGGGCGAATCCACAGCCAAGAGGGTCTCCCGAGGACTCCACTGAGTGATGACCACGGAATAAAGTGCGATGACGCCGATGTGGAGGGCAGCCGACGCACCGATCCCTACGGCGAGGGCGCGCCTGTGCACCATGCCGCGATCTCTGGGCACGTCCCGCCCCGGGGAGCGGTCGGAATTCATCGGCGCTGTCATTTCCGTACTAACCCCCCTCAGCTGGGCGGTTCCTCCAAGAAGGAGTCGGCCATCGTTACCCCACCACGAGCCTCCCCAGCCGTGCAGCGGCCTCCCCCATCCGCTCCTCGTCCACCGTGAGGGCGATCCTGAAGAAGCCCTCTCCGCCGCCGCCGAGCGCGGCGCCCGGAAGCACGACCACCCCCTCTTCCTCCAGCGCCCGTTCGGCGAAAGCCAGCGAGGACCCGCCACCGGGAACCGGGACCCAAACGAACAACGTAGCCTTTGGCTCGGTGACGGTGAATCCGGCTTGCCTCAGCCCGTCGACGGCCACATCACGGCGGGCCTGAAATCGGGCCACATTTCCCGGCACCCATTGCTCGTACCCCGCGAGCGCAGCCGCCCCGGCGGCTTGAACCGCCTTGAAGACCCCCGTGTCCATAAACGTCTTCACTCTAGTAAGGCTCTCGATCAAGCCCGCGTTCCCGGCGACCCACCCGAGCCGCCAGCCGGTCATATTATAGGTCTTGGAGAAGGAGTGAAACTCGAGCGCGACCCCGTCGGCTCCTTCGACCTCCAAGATGCTCGGCGGACGGTACCCGTTAAAGGCGATCTCGCTGTACGCGTGATCGTAGACAAGCACCGCATCGTGCTCTCGGCAGAAGTTCACCGCGTCCTCGAGATATTCGGGCGGAGCCGTCGCCGTTGTTGGATTGTTCGGATAGTTGAGGTACATCAGCCGAAGACGGGACCGTACCTCGTCCGGGATCTCGCCAAGTGGGATCAGGTAGTCGTTCTCAGAGCGCAAGGGCACCAGATACGGCTCCCCCCCGGCCAGGATGACGCCGCCCTGGTAGACCTGGTATCCGGGGTCGGGAATCACGGCGCCATCGCCCGGATTGAGAAAGGCAAGGGGTAACTTGGCGATACCCTCCTTGGAACCCATGAGCGGCAAGATTTCGGCGTACGGGTCGAGGCTCACACCGAAGCGCTGGCTCATCCACATTGTGATGGCCTCTCGGAAGTCCGGCAGACCCACCTGAAACGGGTACCGGGACATGCCCCGCTCCGCCCCAGCCTCGGCCAACCTGCGAACGGCCTCGGGAGGTGGGTCCAGGTCGGGGTCCCCAACTCCAAGATCGATGACGTCGACGCCGGCGGCCTCCAGCCGCTTTCTGACCTCTCGAATACCGGTCAGCGGGTACGCAGGTAGGTTCTGAAACCGCCGGCTCCGCTCAGGGGCCAACGTCCCCTTCTCCCTCGACCGGATTACGGAGGATATCCAAGCCCTCCAGTTCGACCTCCACTTCATCCCCGGGCGAGAGCGAGCCCACGCCCTCGGGCGTGCCCGGCGACACGATGTCACCCGGCTCGAGCGTCATGATTCGGGTGATGTAGGAGATCAGGGCCGGTATTGAAAATACCATCTCCGATGCCTGCGCTCGCTGACGCTCTTCGCCGTTTACGCGGGTGACGAGCGTGACCCCCGGAAAATCGCCGGGGGAGACCGAAGACACTGCACCGATGGGGCAAAACGTGTCGAATCCCTTGGCCCTGGCCCACTGATCGTCGCTGGCCTGCAGATCTCGCGCTGTAACGTCGTTTAGCGGGACGACCCCATCAATCACGCTCCAGGCCTCGGCCTCCGACACGTGTCGAGCCTTCGTCCCGATCCGTACGGCGATCTCACCTTCGTAATGGACCCGGCCGACGGCTTTCGGCAACACGATGGAGTCCCCCGACGCGATGATGCTCGACGGCGGCTTCAGGAAGATCAACGGCTCGGAGGGGACGGCACTACCGAGTTCGGCAGCGTGTGCTTTGAAGTTCTTGCCCACGCACACGACTTTTGTGGGAGGAGGAGTCATTCGCCGCGGCCGCCTGCCGTCAGTCCTCGATCGGCTGGGTGTGCAGCCATGTGCCGATGACCGCCCCCAGCCCGGCTATCGTGAGGAACGTGGCGATTACAGCCCACCAGAAGCCGATATCGGAATGACCGGCGGACCAACCGGTCGCAGAATCATCCCACGCGAAGCCGGCCAGCACAAGAATCCCGACGCCCGCCCCTATGCCCAAAACACGAGTCATACGTCATCCCTCATGAAGAAACACGACCCCGGGTAAGACCCTGGGGACCGGCGGAATCTATGGTCGCCCCGATGCGCCTGCCACCCCACCCTCGGCATAAAACTCCTTCAGGCATCGGATCAGATCGGTCCACGGCCCCTTCCTCAGTGGAGCGGGGGGCAACGATTCCCGGAGGTATGCGCCGTAGCTCTTGCGGACGACGCGATCGTCGAGGATCAGGATCGCACCGCGATCCTCCCGGGATCTCACCAGCCGACCGAAGCCCTGTTTGAGCTTCAATGCCGCCAGCGGAAGCACGAACTCCGTGAACGAGCTGCCCCGCCGTCGTTCGATCGCTTCGATTCTCGCCGCCGTTATGGGCTCCGTCGGGACCTTGAACGGCAGTCGCTGGATGATGAGTCCCCTCAGAGCCCGCCCCGGCACGTCCACGCCCTCCCAGAACGACGCCGTTCCAAGCAGAATTCCCGAACCCGCCTCGATGAAGCCCTCCAGCAAGCGGACCCGCGTGTCCTCGCCCTGGACGAAGAGCGGCCATCGAACCGCCCCATCCTCGCGCAGCAATTCCGCGACCCGGCGGAGCGCACGGTGGGACGTGAACAGCACGAAGGTCCCCCCGCCGGAGATGCTGCAGACCTCCCTGATCACCTCGGCCGTCGCCTCTTCGAAGACACCCCCTGGCTCATTCACATCGGGCAGATCCGTGGGAACAACCAATAGTGTCTGTTCCTTGA
The DNA here is from genome assembly GCA_965248195.1 of Longimicrobiales bacterium. Lineage (GTDB taxonomy): Bacteria > Gemmatimonadota > Gemmatimonadetes > Longimicrobiales > Gaopeijiaceae > UBA822. The sequence continues at coordinate 2,049,629 of CBDFIQ010000002.1, forward strand.
ACGCAAACGGCGAGTGTATGATAGACTCTGTGACCTCTAGTTTTACATCAGACTCTGACAGGTCGCCCTCCTTCAAGCCGATCCGGCTTCGGAGGAAGCCGAAGGACGCCTTGGTCGCCAAAGTGGCGGAACACAGGGCCACGGACTCGACCTTCTCGAAGAGGTGCTCTCGAAGAAGGTCACCCACTTCGATGGGGGCGGAAGCGATCACGAGATTCCGGTTCTTTCCTCGCGCCTTACCCCGCCACTGCAGCCAGCGCACGAAGCGCTCCTCTTCCACGTCTGCGTCGAGAACGGTGTGAAGCGTGTGGGCTGAGTCCGCCAGGCGGCGCTCGCCACTCCGTAAATCCAACAGGCGTCCCTCCAATCCCTCGGCCAAGGTGTCGTGGTCCTCCAAGCGCTCCCGCACATCGCGCACCCCCCTTCCCAGCCGTCGAAAGGCCGACACCAGCCCGTCGAGGCGTTCGCGGACGTCGGGTTGCGACGCGGGCTCGGGCATCTCGGCGGTACCGATCCGCACGGCACCCATCGCGTCGGATGGCAGAAGCGGCTCCAACGCGTCGAGGAACAGCGTAAGCCGGGCCCTGGCCTCCTCGAGAGCTGGACGCACCCGTTCCTCGATCCGTGATCTCAGCTCCATGGCCGGCTCTCGCTCCGTCCTGCCGGCCAGGGCATCCTGGAGCGCCGTAAGCACGCCCCGCCCACGGCGATCCAGGCGGGCCAACATCTGAAACATTCCGCGACGCGTGACTTCCAGTCCGAGATGTGACGTAGCCGCGTCCTCGATGTTGTGCGCCTCGTCGAGGATCAGATGTCTATACTCAGGGAGCACGGCGGAGGCCTTGTAGTTCTGTGTCGCGATTCGTACCGAGAGATCGCTGAAAAGAAGGTGGTGGTTGGTGATCAGCAGAGTCGCCGACGCCGCCCTACGCCGCGAGCGTTGGTAGAAGCACGCTTGAAAGTGAGGGCAGCGTGCGCGAAGACAGATGTCGGGGTCGCTTTTCACCTCGTCCCACACATCCTCGCCGGGCAGGAACGTGAGGTCGGCACGGGACCCGTCCTCCGTCCGGCCGATCCACTCGAGTAGCTGGTCCAACTCATCTGCACGATCGTCCGGAAAAAGAAGCGGGGCGGACTCTGCCGCCAGCCTGGCCCTCCGGATGGAGATGTAGTTCCCCCTCCCCTTGACGAGCTCCCAGTCGACCTCCTCCCCCACGAGCTTACGCACCAGCGGTAGGTCCTTGTCGTCCAGTTGCTCCTGGAGGTTGATCGTGTTGGTGGAGATCACCGTCCGCTCCCCGTTCCGCAGAGCCCACTCCGCCGACGGAATGAGGTAGGCCAGCGATTTGCCCGTGCCCGTACCCGCCTCGACCAGTGTGACGCCGCCTCGGTTGTACGTCTCGGCGACTCGACGGAGCATGGCGCGCTGCCCCGGCCGGTCCTCGTACGCGGGATGTTCCTGCACGAGTGGGCCCGCCGGGCCGATCAGGGCCTCGAGTCGATCGATCTCCAGCGGCTGAACCACCCTCGGTTTCGGCGGCTCGACGACAACGAAAAGCCGACCTGCGTCGTTGTTGGTGATCGCGGTCCCGATGCCTTCTTCGTACAGGCGCGCCGCAACACTCAAGTCCGCGTCGGAGGGCTCCAGATCGCCGGAGGGATGGTTGTGGATCATGACCGAGCCCTCATCCGCATCGCGGGCGGCGGCCAGCACCGCAGCATGGTTGCCGCGGGCGACTGCCCTCGGCTCCACCAGCATTCGATCAGGGTCGACTCGAGCGAGAAAGCACACTTCCCTACCACCGGCCTTCCCCACCTCCGCCCGAATCTGTTCGGCGGCCGTCGGTGAGAGACGGAGATCGGACGTGGTTGAAGAGGGCACGGGCCTCAGGTCTTGAGTTGCTGCTTCCTGGCCGCCGGGAAGAGGACGTTGTTCAGGATGAGCCGATACCCGGGAGAAGCGCGGTGCAGATCCAGATCGGTGGGTGGGTCCCCGATCTGATGCTCCGGATCTTCGGGATCATGTCCGCCGAAATACGTCCAGGTCCCCTCTCCATAGTTACCGTGCACGTACTTCGCAATGTCACCGTCCTTCGCCAGCACGATGGTGCCGGGCTTGAGCCGGTTCATCCGAAACGAGGTGGTGAGTCCATAGAAATCCGGAATCACCGCCACATGGTTCTGCGTGAGCATCGCGGGCACGGGATCGAATTTGGCCGAGAAGTCGAAGAGGGTGAACGCCCCAAGCTCGAGGCGCCAGGGCGTGTTCACCTGGTGTGCATCGATGTCGCTGAAGGCGTTCACGGACGAACCGGTCTGCACTACGCCATCCATAAAGGCCATTGCGAGATCCCATTCCATCCTGCTTGTAGCGTTCGGATCGGGCGGCGTCCCGTCCGCATACACGGCCGCGATGTCAGCGTGCTCGGCGCCGAGTGCGAGCTCGAGCGTCTCGGTGGCTGAACACATGGCCAACAGGAATCCGCCGTCTTCCACGTACTGACGGAGCTGCCGGGCGACGCCCTTCTTGAGGTCCGGCACACTCGCGAACCCCATCCGCTCCGCCATCTCTTCGTTCCGGGACACCTCTTCCTGGAGCCAGGCGGACCCGGCGTAGGTGATGAAAAACTTGGAGTACTGCCCGGTGAAGTCCTCGTGGTGCAGATGGAGCCACTCGTACTCGTCCAGTCTCCCCCGGATGACGTCGTCGTCCCAGATGGTCTCGTACGGAATCTGAGCATACTCGAGCGCCATCGTGACGGCGTCGTCCCACGGTGTGCTGTTAGGAGGCGTATAGATCGCCACCTTAGGCGCTTTTTCCAAGATGACCGTCTCCATGTTCGAATCGGCGATCACGGCTCGGATCCCCGCGACGTCGGCGCCACTCACCACCTCGGTGGTGATGCCTCGCAGCGCAGCCTGGCGGCGTAGACCCTCCATGTTGGGCAACAGGAAGGATCCTCCCCTGTAATTGAGCAACCACTCGGCCGCTCCGTACTGTTCGAGAGCCCAATAGGTGAGGCCGTACGCCTTGAGATGGTTCTCCTGCGAGCGATCCATAGGGACGAGCAACGACTGGGCAGCTCCCGGCAACGGCCAGGTCAAGAACGCCAGGACCAACAGGGCCCGAACCATCCTCATGATTCCGCCCCTCTCAGGATCCGCTGTAGCTCACGGCGGGCCGTCGGCACCATCGCACTGTTGGGCTGGCTCAGGATGAGGTTCTCCAGGAGCCGGATCGCCTCGTCCACACCCTCCGGCGTCGCGCCCATGAAACGCGCGAGCTCGAGCGCGGCCTCTGGGACCTCCGAAGAGTACGGATGGTCGCGCATGATCCGCCCCCTGAATCGCGCCGCCCGCTCCGGCGCGAGCCCCCCGTCCGCGATACGGGCGCCCATCGCGAGCAGCGGCGGTCGCTCGTCCTGGAGCGCGGCGTCGATAGCGGCCTCCAGTTCAGACAGCGCCCCCTCGGCGCGCCCGTGGTGCGCCAGGACGGCGCTCCGCATGAAAGCCGCGAGCGCCTCTCCTTCAAGCCGGTCGAGAAGGTCCAAAAGCCCGATTACCTCCGTAGCGATTTCGGGGGAGACACCGGAGAGTGCGTCCTGTAGAGCGGTGCGGCCCGGTATCACTTCCCCGCCGGCCAGATAGAGGTAACCACGCTCGAGAGCGCTCCTCGGGCCCGCTACACCCGCCAAGAGCGTTCGGGCGCCCTCCCGATCCCCGTCGGAATCGAGCTGAACGGCCACGGCGACCGCCAACTCATCCAGTTGGGGCGCATCCGGGAACTCCCTCGCGAACGCCGCCAGCGACTCCCTCATCTCCGCCATCTCCGCTCCACCGCGATCGATCCCGAGCCGAATGATCTCCGCGAGCGCCCGCCGGCGGTCGACATTACCCTCGGGGAGATCGTCGGCGATGGCGTGCTGGGCCTCGAGGGCTCGTAACGTGTCCCCGGTCGCGAGCGCCGCAAGGGTGATGCGTTGATCCAACGCCCGGGTTTCAGCATCATTGCCTGCGCTCTCGCGGAGGGCCTCGTACGCCCAAAGCACTACTCCCATGGCGGAAACCTCTTGAGCCTGTCGAGCGAGAGCCGTCAGAAAGCCCCGGCGCGGCCGGTCCGCCAGATTTTCCAGGGCGGTTTCAGCCAGGGCCCTCGCCTCGTCAAAGACACCCGCCTCGAGGGCGATGCGGGCCCCCGCGCGAAGCCGAGCTCCGGTCGTGGGGGGCTGCCACAACTGTTCGAGAAGAGGAAGCACGAACGTTTCTCGGTCCTCCTCGATCTCCCCTACTCTTCGCATCACCGCAGATACCTGGGACCCCTCGCTGCCGATGACCGCAGCCCACTCGAGGACCGCCTCCTCCGTGCGGCCAAGGTCGTTCAAGAGATCGCCCGCCTCCATGGCGAAAAGAGACGGACGCCCGAGCTCGGTCCGGCCCCGCTCCAAGACGGACAGGGCCCGCTCGGGACCGAAGACTCGAGCAAATACAGTTCTTATCTCCCGATAGGGCTCCGCTGAGGACCCGGCGCTGTCCATCCAGTCCTCGGCCGCAACCTCGAGCCCGCTCCCATCGTCGAGCTCCGCATACACCCGCAGCTCGAGGAGCCTTGGACCCGAAGCGTTCGGCTCCAGGTTAATGAATCGCTCGGCGAAGGGCAGGATCTCACGAATGCGGTCTTGAGCCCGAAGGACTCGTTCCAAGGCCAACATGCCGGGGGTGGACGTGGGTCGCTCGCCCAGGAGGCGCCGTAGGGTCTCCTCGGCTCCCTCCAGGTCACCCGAGGACTCCTCACTGGCCGCAGCCCGGAGCAGGCGTGTCTCCAAGCCAGGACCGTCTACCTGGGCATGGACCCCGAAGGGCCGAAGAAGGGCCACGCAAAGGATAACGACGCTCCATCTCCATTCGGTGTTGCTCACCGGATCGTGCCCCGCGGTCCAGCGCGGCGCTCGGCCCGATTGAGCCGCTCGAAGTACTCGAGCACCATCTGGCGTTGGGCCGGGGAGAGCCGTTGGAGCTCCTCCGCCGTGGGGGGCTGAAAGCGTAGCGCGCCCATGTCCTCCGGAGAGAGCACTTCGACCTCATTTCGCTCGAACTGGCCGGGCGCCGAAGATTCGCGCTCATCCGAATATTCTTCCTTCTCCAGGCTCCGTCCTGCATCGAGCAGCCGGTGGAAGAGCCTCTCTTGGCGCTGAAGCGTCTCGACGTCCAGGATCTCTCGTGCAAGCCTCTCGGCGAGTGCCTGAGCCTCCAGAGCCAGGGCCTGAAGATCGCCTAGGGCTTGAGCTTGGTCCGGCGGCCGATCCGCGAGTCCACCGAGTTGATTTGCGATTCTTTCTTGGCCCGCCGCCGCCTCTCGCAGCTGGCTCGCCTGCGCCTGCTGCCCGAGCTTCATGGGAGTGATCTGCCCGGTGCGCTGGTTCAGGGAGCCTTGTTGCTGGGCGATCTGCTGAAGCTGCTCGGTGACCTCTTCTCCGGACTCCCCCTGAGGCCCCGTCCCCTGGGCCTTGGCAGCCGACGCCGCCATCATGGCGGCTTCATTGAGCGCCGCGACCGCCTGCTCTGCGGCGCTGGCGGGAGACGGCGTGTCTCCACGCTGACTCTCCAGCGCATCGAGCGTCTCTTGTATGGCCTCCATCGCCTGGCCCAACTGCCCGGCGACCTCATCGCTCCCTTGGTCCCCCGACATCTCGGCCGAGAGGTTGTCCGCCGTGTTTCGGACTCCTTGGAGCAGCGCCGCTTCATCGCTACGCATGCTCGAGAGATCCTCACGATTCGCACCACGCATCCGGTCCTGCAGGGCCGTCTGCTCGCGAGCTAGCGACAACGCATCCGTGGCCGTTTGCTCCAGGGCCTCCTGAGCGGCCTCCATGTTCTGCTGGGCCATCTGCTGCTGTCCCTGCTGCAGTTGCTGGGACATTTGGCTCAGGGCGTCCGCCGCCTGCTGGGCGGTCTCAGACGCCTGCTGGGGTTCGCCGTCCCGTGCCTGTTGGGCGGCCTCAGACATCGACTGCTGCGCCCGCTGGCCCTGGTTTTGGGCCTGCTCCACCGCCTCACGCGCCTGCTCCTCACCAGACTCCGCCAACCGCTCCTGCAAATCATCGAGCGACTCGTTCAGATCCTGAGCACGGGCCTGCAACGCCTCCTGCTGCTCGGCCCTCAGCTCAGGGGAGTCCCCCTCCTTCATGGCGTCGGCCAGCGCCTGCTCCTGTTGGGCCAGTTCTTCCGCCTCCGCAGCGGTCGCCCGGAAGTCCTGTTCCATCGCTGCCCGCTCGAATTGCTCGATCGCTGCCTCCAGCCGATCTCGAAGAGCTTCCTGGTCCCCCGCCAACTCCCTGAGCGCCTCGTTGGCATCGTCGGCCGTCATCTCCTCGATCTGTTCCGTGAGTTCCGACAGACGCTCCTCCAGACTCTCGGGTGCCAACTCATTCAGGAGTCTCTGGAGTTCCCTGATCTTCTCCTGAAGCTCCGGATCAGCGAGTCCGGTCGCCTCGAGGTCCCGGTTCAGTTCGGCCATTTCCGTTTCGAGGGAGTCCAGCGCGGCCAGTAGCTCCTCCTGCGCCTCCAGAGCTTCGCGGACCTCCTCTTGCTGGTCGAAGTCCAAACGCTCTTCGGATTCCTCTCTCCGGGTTTGGCTTTCAGCGTCACGCTGATTCGAGAGCTCACTTTCGAGCTCCTGCGTCTCCGCGGCGCGCTCCTCCGCCTGACTCGCCAACCGCTCCACACCGCGTGCGGCCTCGTCCAGACGCTCCTGGGCCTCCCGCCTCAGATCAGCGGCGGTGGGCAGTCTGAGTACGTACTCGCGCGTCTCACTCACGTTGGGGATCGGAGCGTTGTCCACCGCCCTCGCGAAGTACCGGATGGTGTCTCCGGGTAACAGCTCCCAGCTCGTGAGGTCGATGACCGGGCGAAGCAACGCCCCCCGTGTCCCCCCGACGGGTATGGGTTGTTCCACCGGAGTCAGGCGGTCCCCGAACGCGGTCACCCGATAGACGACCAGGGCCAGGTGGTCCAACCCGTAGTCGTCCGCGGCCTCCAGGACGAGCGGCTGCCTGAGGGAGACCGGGAGGAGTGTATCCCGGCCGGGGAGCAACACCGAGATATCGGGGGCGGAGTCGGGCACCATCGTGAGTACGAGGGGCGGCGGGAGGATCTCCGCCGGCTCGCCATCGACACCGGTGAATCTCCATTCGTATATACCGCTCACTCGTGGCGTCCATCGGCCTTCGAAGCCGCGGCCATTCACGGTGATTTCCGCCTCTGCCCCGGCCCCTACCTCCGCCCCTGCCTCCGCCCCTGCCTCCGCCTCTGCCTCCGCGTCTCCCTCCGCCTCTCCGTCGCTGCGTTCCAATCCTGCGGAAAGAAGCGGACGGCTGGCTTGTCCCTCGAACGAGAATACGCTCCTCACCGGAATTCGGAGTGGGGGCACCACGACGCCGTATTCCTCGGGGGAACGGCCCGTGTGCGGGGGGAAGGAAATCCGCACGATCAGGTCGCCGACCAGGAGCGGGTCCACCGGCTGAAGCCGGTATTGGGGCGACATCGCTCCATCCGGAGCCTGAACCCAATAGTCGGTTCGCGCCGTGACCCTGCGGAGCACGAACGATCCCCGGTCTCCGTCCAGTTCGATCAGTTCTTCGAGCTCGACGTCGCCGGCAGCCTGCCAGTGGACGGTCACCGTCGTCCGGCCGGGCGCAGACACCTCCATAGGCACATCGGAGCCCCTCAGGACTTCGACGTTTCCGGGAGTCACCACGAGTGCCGGCAGGGTCGGTCGCGCCATCAACTCGAACGGCCTCGCCAGCCCGGCCCACGCCATGAGAGATCGTCCCGGCGCCATCACGGTGAGGAGCACCACGAGCGGCATCAGCAGAATGAGGCCCAGACCACCCCGCCGCATCCACCGTCCCACCTCATGGGTCATCCGTCCAGCGAGGTCCCGGTGCTCACCCCGAAGGTATCCGAGAGCGTTCTGGGCAGCCCGATCGGCAAGACCCGACGACACACCGGGCGGAAGCGTTTTGGCCAATTCCAAGGATCCCTTGAGGACGCCCGGCGCCATCCCGACTTCTTGCTCGATGCTGCTCGCGAGGTTCCGCTCACGGAGCCATGATCCGGTGAACCTCCGATGCACCAGCCAGGCAGACGCGCACAGTCCCACGATCAGCACGTCGATGAGCAGCGGCGCCGACGTTCCCTGCCGCCAACCCTCTGGAGCCACGGCCACCCAAGCGAGAGCCAACGCACCGGCCAGGGCGGCACCGAGCCACAGACCGAGTGTCAAGCGAGCCCTTCCGAGCAGGTACGCCCTGACACCCTGGACGATCCGAGCGACGCTGGCCGGTGCCGGGCTCACGGGACCATCTGGCTGAGGACGTACAAATAGAGATTCACACCCATACGGAGCGCTGACTCGCGCACATCGGGCGGGTCATCGTGGACATCAGCATCCTCCCAGCCATCGCCGAGGTCCGACTCGTAACTGTAGAACACGACCAGCCGCCCACCATGGAAGATACCGAAGGCCTGCGGTGGCCCCCCGTCGTGTTCGTGGATCTTGGGCAACCCCTCCGGAAAGTTGTACATCATTCGGAATACGGCCTGGTCCGGTGGAATCTCGGCCAGCTCGTACTCCGGAAAGATCGCCGTGATTTCTTCGCGGAACGACTCATCCATACCGTAATTGTCGTCCGCGTGGAGGAAGCCCCCGGCCAGGAGATACTCCCGCAGGGCCGTCCGCTCTTCAGGGGAAAAGCGCACGTTCCCGTGGCCGGTCATGTAGAGGAAGGGGTGATCCTTCAGCGTCGGATCTAGAGGCCGTACCGTCTGCGGCCGAGCCGACACCGGCAAGCCCGTTCGTTCCCGAATGGCCACGAGCAGGTTAGGCAGGGAGGACGGGTTCGCGTACCAGTCCCCGCCACCCTCGTACTGCAGCCGAGTGATGGTCAGAACCGAATCGGGCTGTAGGCCCGGGCCGGCATCGGGCTGCACGCCCGGCCCGGCCGACGTTAGAGCGGTGATGACAAGAGCGAGCATCACGACAGCATCCCGCGTGCTTCCTGCGCTCCATTGGCGATCGCTTCCTTCACCCCGACTCCTCTGGTCAACCCGATCCCTCTGAATCGTCCTCTAACGAGTGGACGATCTCGTATGCCGCATTCTTGGCAATACCGAGGCGGGACGACACCTCTCGCGCTGCTCGGCTCTGGGTGAGGCCTTCGGCCAGCAAGGCCCCCGCCAACGCTCGAGCGGCAGCCTCGTCGACGCTTTCCGTCCCCTCCGCCGGGGACCGCGGGGAAACCACTACAGTGACTTCTCCCCGTGCCTTGTTCTCCGCGTAGTAACGCGCGGCTTCCGCCATTGTTCCTCTGTAAAACTCTTCATGAATCTTGGTCATTTCGCGTGCTACGACAACCTGCCGATCGTCGGCCACAAGCCCCACGAGATCCTTCAGTAGGGTAGCCACACGTTCGGGAGACTCGAATACGATGGAGGTTTCAGGTGCCGCAGCGATCTGGTCGAGCATCGCCTGCCGCAACTTGCCTTTTCTGGGGACGAAGCCATGGAAGATGAAGGGAACGGTGGGAACGCCGGCCCCCATGAGCGCTGAAAGGATCGCCGAGGGGCCAGGAACCGGAACCACGGTGTGTCCGGCGTGCAACACCGCCCCTACCAGCCGCTCGCCAGGATCCGAGAGCAGCGGCGTGCCCGCGTCCGAGACCAGCGCGAGTTTCTCACCGCCATCCAACCGCTCAACGACTCGCCGGATCCGAGACGCCTCATTGTGCTCGTGAAGCGAGGTCAGCGATGTGGGGAGGTGGAAGCGGGCGAGAAGCTTCCGGGTACGACGCGTGTCTTCGGCTAGGATGCCGTCGACCGATCCGAGAACTTCGATCGACCGGGCCGAGGCGTCGGAGAGGTTGCCGATCGGGGTGGCTACGATGTACAGGGTGGACATGCGGGCAGTATAGCGAAAAAAACGGCGACCCGGAGACTCAGGCCTCCGGGCCGCCGCACGCCCCCTAAGGACTCAGGCGCTCCACCCTACATGTGCTCTTTGATCTTCGCCTCCAGCGTCGGGCGCGGTACCGCTCCGACCACCGTGTCCACGTGCTCGCCGTCCTTGAAGAACAGCACGCTCGGGATCGAACGCACGGCGAACCGGACGGTCACATCCGGATTTTGGTCGACATCCAGCTTTCCCACCGTGACGCCGTCGTCACTGTACTCGTCCGCCAACGCCTCTACAATGGGCCCGACCATGCGACACGGGCCGCACCACTCAGCCCAGAAATCAATCATCGCAAGACCGGTGGACCCCTCGACGGTCTCCGCAAAGTTCTGATCCGTGATCTCCACGATATTTTCGCTCACACCCATCACTCGATCTCCTTGTACCTTCGATGGGCCAGACCTACCATCCGGCCCAAGGTTGTCCGCTTCTACTTCACTGATTCTATCGCACTGATTGATGAACGGGTTTCCGCTCGACCACGTCGGCGTCGCAGTTCCGTCCATTCGAGAGTCTGCAGCGACCTTCGAACCCATCAGTGGGGCCACTTGTTCCAGCATCGAAGAACTGCCGGGACATGACGTGAACGTAGCTTTCGTCGGCTCGATCGAACTCATCGAGCCGAGATCCAGCGCCAGCCCCGTCGCACGTTTCCTCGCCCGCCGCGGACCCGGCATTCACCACCTTGCCTACCGGGTGTCCGACCTTCGCACGACCCTCCAAGATCTAAATACTCGAGGGTTCCAACTCATCGACGAGGAACCCCGCCCAGGCGCTCGCGGGCACCTGGTAGCGTTTGTTCATCCCAAGTCGACCGGCGGCGCCTTGATCGAATTGGTACAACACGGCCCGTGACCGCTAGTGAGCCCCTACTCGGCGCCCGTGATCTTCGTCACCTCGATCACATTGACCAGCCAACGATCGGGTGGCTCCAGCACGACGGTAAAGCCGACATCCTGCACTGTCGTACCCATAGGAAGCGACATATCCACGCCGATCCGGATGGTCGAAACTTCCGCTCCAGGCACCGGACGCTCTGAAATGATCTGATAATTGTCGTGCTGGAGGATATCGGCGATCACGTCCATTCGCAGTTCGACCTCCTCCCTTCCCCTCGAGTCTCCGATGGGTCCCTCGTCGGTCCCGAACAGGCGCGACATCGTCTCGAGATCTCGCGCGTTGGCGGCCTGCAGAAACCGCTCTACCGTCAGGGCCGGAGCGACCCGCAACGGCGCTTGACTCATGGTCGTTCGACTGGTGCATGCACCGGTCGACATGAGCAGAACGAACAAAATGGGCAGACGTTTCACCGGTCGGACTCCGGTTACGAGACAGCTTCTCGGCGCTCGAGGGTGTGCTCGAACCGTACCTGCAACGCGTCGCCCGGGACGAGCGACACTCGAATCGTTGAGCCATCCTCCACAACTTCCTCGAGCAGGTACATGGCCAGGGGATCCTGAATGCCGTGCTGGATCGCACGCTTGAGGGGGCGAGCACCAAACGCTGGATCGAAGCCCTCGCGGGCCAAGGCGTCCTTGACATCATCCTCGACCGAGAGCCTCATGCCCAACTCCTCGACCAGTTCCTCCAGGCGGCGAAGCTGTAGCTCCGCGATCGTCCGTAAGCTCTCCTTCGAGAGCGGCGAGTAAACCATGATGTCGTCCACGCGATTCAGAAACTCCGGACGGAAGTGACCGTGGAGCACCGTCTTCACAGCATCCACGGCAGAATCCCACTCGGCCGTCTCTGAGCCCTCCGACCCCAAGCTCTCCAAGATGATCTGGCTCCCGAGATTCGAGGTCATGAGGATGACCGTGTTACGAAAATCTACCGTTCGCCCCTGTGAATCGGTAAGGCGCCCGTCGTCCAGAATCTGGAGGAGCACGTTGAACACTTCCGGATGCGCTTTCTCGATTTCGTCGAAGAGGATCACGGCGTGGGGCCGACGGCGGACGGCCTCGGTGAGCTGGCCTCCTTCCTCGAACCCCACGTAACCGGGAGGCGCTCCGATCAGGCGCGCAACAGCATGCTTCTCCATGTATTCCGACATGTCGAGGCGGACCATCGCACGCTCGTCGTCGAATAGGAACTCGGCGAGGGAGCGAGCCGTCTCCGTCTTCCCGACGCCGGTGGGGCCAAGCAAAATGAACGAGCCCACGGGCCGGTTCGGGTCCTGGAGACCCGTGCGGGCCCGCCGGACCGCGTTCGCCACCGCATGGATCGCTCCGGGCTGGCCGACCACCCGCTCGCCGAGCAGCTCCTCCAGCTGGCGGAGGCGCTCCCGCTCCGTCTCCATCAGCCGGGACACCGGGATGCCAGTCCACTCCGCGACCACCTCCGCGATGTCGTCCGCGTCGACCTCTTCTTTGAGGAACTTGCCCTCGCCCTGCAGTTTGGCGAGACGCTCCTCGGCGACCGCGATCGCCTGTTCCGTGCCTGGGATCTCCGAGTACTGGACCTCCGCCGCTCGCTCGAGATCGCCGGTGCGCGTGGCCCGCTCGGCCTCCACCCGAAGTTCGTCGAGCCGCTCCTTCAACCCCCGCAACCGCTCGATGGCCTGCTTCTCAGACTGCCAGCGTGCCTTCATGCCTGCGCTCCGCTCCTTGAGGTCCGATAACTCGGCCTCGACACCGGCCAGGCGATCCTTGGCGCTCTTCTCGACCTCGCCGCTCAGCGCCTCCTTCTCGATCGCGAGCTGCGTGATGCGGCGCTCGACCTCGTCGATTTCCTGTGGCATCGAGTCGAGTTCGATGCGAAGGCGGCTCCCCGCCTCATCCACGAGGTCTATCGCCTTGTCCGGGAGAAATCGGCCACCGACGTAACGATCCGAAAGCTTGGCCGCGGCCACAACGGCGTCGTCGGTGATCCGCACCCCATGGTGAACCTCGTAGCGCTCCTTGAGCCCGCGAAGAATCGCCACGGTGTCGTCGACCGAGGGTGGTGCCACGTAGACCGGCTGGAACCGCCGCTCGAGCGCCGCATCCTTCTCGATGTGCTTGCGGTACTCACTGAGCGTCGTCGCCCCCACCACACGCAACTCACCTCGGGCCAGGGCGGGCTTCAGCATGTTTCCGGCGTCGACCGCACCCTCCGCGGCCCCGGCCCCTACGATCGTATGGAGCTCATCGATGAAGATGATGAATTGCCCCTCCCCCTCCGTGATGTCTTTGAGAACAGCCTTCATGCGTTCCTCGAACTCCCCGCGGTATTTGGCACCCGCCACCATGGCGGAGATATCGAGCGCGAGTAGACGCTTGTCCGCGAGAGTGGTTGGGACGTCACCGCTCACGATCCGCTGGGCGAGGCCCTCGGCAATGGCCGTCTTCCCCACTCCGGGCTCGCCGATGAGGACCGGGTTGTTCTTGGTTCGGCGTGCGAGGACCTTCATGACCCGGCGGACTTCCTCGTCACGACCGATCACAGGATCGAGCTTGCCCTGGCGGGCCAACGCGGTCAGATCCCGGCTGTAACGTTCGAGGGCCCTGTACTTTTCCTCGGGACTCTGGTCGGTGACCCGGTGACCACCGCGTACCGCGCTCAGGGCTTCGAGAACGCGCTCCTGGGTCGCGCCGGCCTCTCTGAGCGCCGCACCGGCCTCTCCTTCTTCGACCGTGAGCCCGAGGAGGAAGTGTTCCGTGGAGACGTACTCGTCGCCCAACGTCTGAGCCTGCTTCTCGGCCTCGACGAGGACCTGGTCGAGGTCGCTGCTAAGGGTCGGATCCGAACCCCCGGTGACCCGGCCGTGCGCGTCGAGGGCCGCCTCGACTCCTTCTCGCACCACCGGCACCGCCGCCCCCAGCTTCTGGAGCACCGGAAGGACGATCCCTTCTTCCTGGTCGAGAAGGACGTGGAGCAGGTGGGCAGCATCGATCTCCGCGGCCTCCCGGCGGCGGGCTTCCTCCGAGGCGCCCTTAAGGGCTTCCCCAGCCTTCACCGTCAATCTATCAAAGCTCAGCATTGGGCTCGTTCCTCCTAAGCATCCTGCCATTGTGGCATATTCAGGTGCCGTGTTCCGTCGCCTTGGCACACCGAGCCGCCAAAGCGGCGGCGGCGGCGCCTCCGAACACTCATGATGCCTTTAACAGACTCAAGATCCGGGCCAGGATGGGCCCGCTGTGCGGCCTAGGGCAGGCGCCCCCCAGATACCCGCTTCAGCAGGGTTCCCCCGGCGATGGATTCATCTAGCGTGCGGCGATTCAGCATGGCGATCTGCTCGTCGCTCACCGTGGAGGGGTATCGCTCGATGAACTGCTGCAGCGTCATTCTCGAGGGAAGCCGAACGATCTCGATCCGGGCCGGCTCGACCCCGAGGATTTCGGGATCGCTCACGGGGCGGAAGCTCTCGATGGTCCCGAGCACCGTGCCTTCGTGGGAGCGCCATCGAGAAGCGGCCGCATAACCCAGCAGGCGGAAGACCGCTCCCCCGTGCTCCACGAAGAGGACCGCGCCCCGAAGTCCGCCTCCTTCGGCGTCGGCGCTGAAGGACGCCTCCCACCCCGGGCGGCCGTTGACCGACGTCCGGCGAGAGCCGCTCCCGCGAACGTCGTCCTGCCTCAGGAAGGTGGAGAGCGCACGTTCCGCGTCGGTCTCACCCGCCTCCACCGTAAGAACGACCAGGGCCGTCTCGTCCGAAGAAATGGCCCCCACCTGCGATTTCTGGTTCACCGTCGTCCATCCCCGGGGGAAATCGAGCGCGAACGCCATGACCGGGTGGTAGAACGTCCCCTCATCGAAGAAACCCTCCCTCGGGTCCTGACCGAAGGTCATGCCGTCGAGGCTCCGCACGTACTCCTCACCCCGCCGGATATACTCCGAATAATCCTGCCCCGAAGCCCCGATGATCTCGCGGATGTCCTCCTCGCGATTCACGGGGTCGGGGTGGGTGGCCGCCCACCCGGGAACGCTCCCCCCTCCACCGCCCGCCAGCGCGAGCGTCTTGAAGACGCCCACCAGAGCGTTCGGATCGTATCCCGCACGCGACATGTAACGCACGCCGAGTTCGTCCGACTGGGACTCGTCTCCTCTGCTGTACCTCAGGTTGAGGAGTCCCAGGCCCGCCGACAGCACCCCCGCCACCGAGGCCACGTCCGAGGACAGGACGGATCCGACCCCCAGGCCGATCTGCTGGAGTTGCTGGCGGCTCATCTGGCTGGCGGAGTGGCGCGCCGTGACGTGCCCGATCTCGTGACCGAGGACCCCCGCGAGCTCGGCTTCCGAGTTCAGGGCGGCCATAATGCCCCGCGTGACAAAAATGAACCCGCCCGGAAGCGCGAAGGCGTTCACCATGGGGTCGTCCACCAGCTTGAACGACCAAGGCAGCGCGGGGCGCTCTGACCTGGAAGCCATCTCGTTCCCGAGGTTGGTCACCATGGCCTGAAGCACCTCGGACTCGTACAGCCCAAAGGATTCAGTAATCGGTCCGTCCGCTTCGCGCCCCATCTCGATTTCTTCAGACTCGCTGATCAAGATGAACTGGCGCTGGCCCGTAGCCGGGTTCACGGCGCACCCGGTGGCAGTCAACAGTGCCAAAGCCAGCAAGGTGGATCCGAGTACGAGGGCTTGGACAAGCTTCCGGATACTGGTCATGAGCCTCTTCCCCCCCTGGATACGTCCTGCCTGGATACGTCTTGCCTGGAGTGCTCAAACATAAGGCTGAAGTACGTCGGGAGGATACGGAAGCCCGGGGTCGTATCTTCTTGACGGGCGGTGCGGGCTGAACGAGGTTCCGCTCACCGTCGGGCCTACCGGCCAACACCTCGGTGTGAGAGAGGACGAGGCAGATCGAACCCACCTCCGTACCAGCATGAGTGTAGCGCCCAGCACGGTTGGCACCCCCATTTCGCTCGGAGTGTGTCCCCCATGCCATCGATGCCGGATCGGCGCTTCATCCCGAATCGTCGTTTCCATAGTGGCCCTCACGCTTTGCTGGTCCTGTGGTGGCGGCGCGACAGATGTACCGGAGGAAACGCCGGGCCGCCCGGAGTTCATCGGGGCCTACCTGGACCTGCGCACCGCAGCTTTGATCTCGGGATCAACCGACCTCGGGAATGAAGTCAGGGACAGCATTCTGGCGGTATATGACGTCACCGATCAGGATCTCCTGGACTTCATCGAAACCCATGGAGAGGATGTGGAGTTCATGCGTGACCTTTGGACCGAAATCGAAGGGCGTGTGACCGAGCGTCTCGAACAGAACGCTCCAGACGAAGAAAACGAAGGGACCGAGGAAGACGCCGAAACCGAAGAAATTCAGGATGGGGATGCCGGAATTTCGCCGTAGTTTCAGCGGGGCTCCATGGGAGTCACGAATAGGGTACTGCCGGTCGTTGCGGGCCGGAGATCGCGTGTGGATTACCGGCACTG
This sequence comes from Longimicrobiales bacterium, assembly GCA_965248195.1. Taxonomy (GTDB): domain Bacteria; phylum Gemmatimonadota; class Gemmatimonadetes; order Longimicrobiales; family Gaopeijiaceae; genus UBA822. The sequence continues at coordinate 2,066,001 of CBDFIQ010000002.1, forward strand.
CATCTGTTGCGGAGGATGGAGGCGTGTATGGCGTCGGGGACGGGTACCGACAAGCCGTGCGTTGCTTCGACATCATCCGCGACGCCCTCGCTGCGCAGGGGGCCGGGCTCGGGCATGTAGTGCGCACCCGGATGTTCGTTACCGACATCGAGCGATGGCAAGAATTCGGCCGGGCGCATCGGGAGGTGTTCGGCGAGCACCCTCCTACGACCACGATGGTCGAAGTGAGCCGCCTCATCGATCCGGACATGCTGATCGAGATCGAAGCGGACGCCATCGTGACGGACTGAGGGGCTATTCCCACTCGATGGTTGCGGGCGGCTTGGACGACACATCGTAGCACACGCGATTCACTCCCACGACCTCATTTCCGATCCGGGATGAAATCCGCGCGAGAAGGTCATGCGGGAAGGGATACCAGTCCGCAGTCATCCCGTCCCGAGAGGTCACCGCGCGCAGAGCGATCACGTTCTCGTACGTGCGGTTGTCCCCCATCACCCCCACTGCCTGGACGGGGAGAAGGACCGCGAAGGCCTGCCAGATCTCATCGTATAGTCCCGCCGACCTGATCTCGTCGAGATAGATCTCGTCGGCCTCTCGGAGCACGTCGAGTCGCTCCTTGGTCACCGCTCCAAGTACCCGGATGCCCAACCCGGGACCGGGGAACGGGTGCCGGCGTATGAATTCCTCCGCTAGACCGAGCTCCCGGCCAAGCCGTCGGACCTCGTCCTTGAAGAGCTCCCGAAGGGGCTCGATGAGCTCAAACGGCAGATCTTCGGGAAGCCCGCCGACATTGTGATGGGTCTTGATCGTCTCCGACGGCCCCCCGGTGGAGAGGGACTCGATCACGTCCGGGTATAACGTTCCCTGAACGAGGTGGCCCGCCCCGGTGCCCTCCTCCTCGGCGACCCGGGTGAACACATCGATGAACACGTGGCCGATGGCCCGCCGTTTCTCTTCAGGGTCTTCGATTCCGTCGAGCGCTGCAAGGAACTCGTCGGCCGCGTCGACGACCACCAGACGTACCCCCATGTGCTTACGGAAAGTATGCTCGACGTCCTCCCGCTCGTGTTTTCGAAGGAGCCCGTTGTCGACGAAAATGCACGTCAGTCGGTCCCCGATCGCCCGGTGGACGAGGGCAGCGGCAACGGAGGAGTCGACACCGCCGGACAGCCCGAGGATAGCGGTCCCATCGCCCACCGTGGCTCGAATTGTTTCGAGCGACTCCTGTATGAAGGCCCCCGACGTCCACGTGGGGTGGCACCCGCAGATCCGGAGCAGAAAATTCGAAATGACCTCTTCACCGCGGGGCGTATGTGCCACTTCGGGATGAAACTGAACCCCGAAAATGGGACGTTCCGCATGCCGAAACGCCGCCACGGGCAGAGTCTCGGTCGAGGCGAGAGCACGGTAACCCTCCGGTGGCTGGTCGACGTGATCGGCGTGCGAGCACCATACCTGGGTGGGCTCCTCCGGCAGAAATCCATGGAACAGGTCCCCGGGCTCGATCACGGTCAGCTCGGCCCTGCCATACTCCCGGCGTCCGACAGTAACCTCACTTCCCTCCAACTGCGCGATGATCTGCATCCCGTAACAGATTCCTAGAACCGGAACGCCCAAGTGGAGGAGCTCCGCGTCCATGGTGGGGACACCCTCGTCGTAGACCGAAGCCGGGCCACCCGACAGGATGATTCCCTTGGGGGACCATTCCCGAATCCAGTCCAGTGATCGAGTCGGGGGTTGGATTTCGGAGTACACCCGCTCTTCCCGGATACGGCGGGCGATGAGCTGGGTGTACTGGGAGCCGAAGTCCAGAATTAGTATGCGATCGTGCTTCACGGCGTCTCACCCCGGAGTAAATCGTCGAGACTCTCGCGGCGGCGGGCCAGCGTAACTTCGGCACCGTCCACCACGACCTCGGCGGGCCTGGGCCGGGAGTTGTAGTTGGACGCCATCACGAAGCCGTAGGCGCCCGCGGTATGCACGGCAAGAAGGTCACCGTGAGTGGGCATCTGAAGCAGCCGGTCCCGTGCGAGGAAGTCCCCGGTCTCACAAATCGGACCGACCACGTCCACGACTTCGTGTGCCGCCTCTTCGCGCAAGACCACCGGCTCGATCCGATGAAACCCTTGGTAGTGGCTGGGACGTATGAGCTCGGTCATCCCACCGTCCATGACCACAAAGGTTTTCGGCCCCGAGTGCTTCACGTAAAGCACCTCGGTCACGAGGATCCCCGCCTCGCCGACGATGAACCGGCCGGGCTCCAGGATCAGGCGCAACCCCGTCTCGGCCACCCTCGGTACGACCATGGCCGCCAGATCCTCGACGGATAGCCCGCCCTCACCCTCGTAACCCACGCCAAAACCGCCGCCCAGGTCTACGAATTCGAGGTCGATCCCCTCCGCGCTCGCCTCGCTCGCCAGCTTCAAGACCTGATCAAGTGCTGTTTCGTAGGGCGCCGGCTCCAGAATTTGTGAGCCGATGTGGACGTCGATTCCCCGGATTTCGAGCATGGGGTGGTCGGCAACCGACCGATATAGGTCCAGGACGCGATCCACCGGGATCCCGAACTTGGTGGCCCCGTGCCCGGTGCGTGTGTACTCGTGGGGGGTGTCGGCGACGATGTCCGGATTGACCCGAAGGGCTATCGGCGCAGGTTTACCCAACCGCTCAGCCACCTGGCCGAGTACCTGGAGCTCCTCGGCACTCTCGACGTTGAACGCGAGGATCCCAGCTTCCAGCGCCGCTTCCATCTCCACCTCGGTCTTTCCCACTCCGGCGAAGACGATGTCGTTCGGAGAGATCCCAACGGCGAGGCACCGGTGGAGCTCTCCCCGGCTCACGATATCCGCGCCCGCACCGAGGGTCTTGAGCCGCCGGAGGATCTCCAGGTTCGAGTTGGCCTTGACCGAATAAGCGAGCAGAAGATCTACGCCGGCAAAAGCCGCCTCGATTCGCCGATAGGCGGCTTCGATCACGCCCGCGTCGTATACGTAAAGCGGGGAACCGAACTCGGTGACCAGATCGGCAACCCTGCGCTCGCCGGCCCACAACTCGCCGTCGATGCGTGGAAAGGGCTGCTTCAGGGCCATGGGGTGCTGATCGGTGTCAATACGCTCTTGCCCACACGACCTCCATGGTGGCCTCCCCTTCGCCCCCGATGCACTTCTTGGGGGTCTCGGCGGATCGAAATTCTTCTTCTGGGATGCATCGAAGCGTGGCCTTCGTCTCCTCCTTGATTCGCTCCTCGACGGCCGGGTCTCCGCTCCACCCCGTGTAGACGTAGCCGCCCGAGCTTTCCACGATCTCGGCGAGTTCACCAATGGTCTCCACGCCGCGATGGGAATTCTCTTCCCGGCGGGCCGTCGCGGCCTCCAGGAGCTTGGTCTGGAAGGTGTCGAGCCGCTCCGGAATCGTCGCAAGCGCCTCAGCCTCCGGCAGGAACTCCTTTCGCGGCTCCTCCTCCGCACGCAGGCGCTTGGCCAGAACTACCTGCTCCTTGTCCATGTCCTTCGGCCCGACCTCCATCCGGAGGGGGACGCCCTTCCGCTCCCATTCGTAGTACTTGTTACCCGGACTCAGGTGGTCACGGACGTCGACCTTGGCACGCACGCCTCGATCCGCCAGGGAGCTCCGGAGAGCCTCGGCCTTCTCCAGGACAGGACCGACATCGTCGCCCTTGAGGATCGGCACGATCACCACCTGGGTCGGTGCCAGCTTGGGAGGCAACACAAGCCCCTGATCATCTCCGTGTGTCATCACCAACCCCCCCACGAGGCGCGTGGATACACCCCAGGACGTGTTCCAGCCGTACTCCTCCTTGCCCTCTTCGGATTGGAAAGTGAGCTCGAACTGCTTGGAGAAATTCTGGCCGAGGAAGTGGGACGTGCCGGCCTGCAGCGCCCGATTGTCCTGCATCATGGCTTCACACGAATAGCTACGAACCGCGCCGGCGAACTTCTCGGAATCGGACTTGAGGCCGGTGACCGGCGGCATGGCCATCCACTCCTCCATGAACGTCCGGTATACAGCCAGCATCCGCAGCGTGTGTTCCTCCGCCTCTTCTGCTGTGGCGTGAACCGTATGCCCTTCCTGCCACAAGAATTCAGAGGTGCGAAGGAACAGCCGGGTGCGTAGCTCCCAGCGCATGACGTTTGCCCACTGGTTCATGAGCAGCGGAAGATCGCGGTAGCTCTGGATCCACTTCGCGTACATCGACATGATGACCGTTTCGGAGGTGGGCCGCACCACCAGCGGCTCCTCGAGCTCCTTTCCGCCTGCATGGGTTACGACCGCGAGCTCTGGCTTGAAGCCCTCGATGTGCGCCTTCTCCTTCTCGATGAAGCTCATCGGGATCAGGAGTGGGAAGTACGCGTTCTCATGGCCCGTCGCCTTGAACATGTCGTCCAGGGCTCGTTGCATGTTTTCCCAGATGGCGTAACCCCACGGCCGAATGACCATGCTTCCCTTGACGGGGGAGTAATCGGCAAGCTCCGACCGGAGCACCAACTGGTTGTACCAGGCCGAGAAGTCCTCGGCGCGGGTCGTCAGCTTTTTATCGTCCGCCATGGTCTCTCTTTTCGGTGATATCCTCGGTAGGGGCGGTGGGGAAGCTTGCGTCGGCAGGGGCACTACCGGCGGTCCCCGCACCGCCTTCTCGGACCCGCTCAGCATGGCGCTCCCGCCTGAGCACTACCCAGCCGGGCACAACGAAGAAGAGGAGCGACGAGAGGGCCCATGTCAGCCTAGACGGAGCTCCGGTCATAATCTCGAGGATCCACGCCGTGAGCGCCCCAGCCAACAGCGCGAGCGCCATGAGGACACCCAGAATCACGATCTCCAAGGCGTTCAATCTGCGGATGGCGGTCTCCATCATTCGCCTAGTCCCGGCATGTTCCTCACCGCTGTTCATTGAAGCTCCTTCAGCGGGACCTCTCGCTCCTCACCTGAGGCCATGTCGCGCAACAGCGCACACTCTCGAGCGACCTCATCCGGTCCCAGCACAATTACTTGACGAGCGCCGGCGTTACCCGCGGCGGTGAATTGCTTCCGCACTGGTTGCTCACGCAGCGAGTACTGCACGCCGGCTCCCCTATCACGCTGCGCATGAGCGATGGAGTGGGCGAGCTTGCGGTGCTCTTCGCCGATGATCACGATGAAATAATCCACTTCGGGCGCTAACGACGGTGCGAGGTCGCGGGCACGGAGAAGCTCGCCGAGCACGACATCGCCCATCCCGAAGCCGACCGCCGGAAGGGGGTCGCCCCCAACCAACTCGAGCAATCCATCGTATCGCCCGCCCCCACAGATGGCCCGCAACTCTCCTTTTCGGTCGAAGATTTCGAACACGATTCCGGTGTAGTAGGCCAAGCCCCGGACGATGCGAAGATCGAACTCGACAAAGGACCCCAGCCCCATGGCTTCCAAGGAGCCGAAGTACTCCTCCATACGCTCCAGCTCTGCGGCAACCGCTGCGAGATCACCAAATTCCCCTCTGAGGCTGTCGAGGCCGCCCTCCCCGCCTTGATTAAGCAGTTCAAAAGTGGAGCGGGCGCCTTCCTCGTCCAACCCCACCTCCGCCTGAAGACGGTCCAGTGAGTGGTCCACGGGCGCACGCTCGATCTTATCGATGACCACGAAGGCCGCCGGAAGCCGCTCCTCCTCGACGCCGATCGCCAACAAGATCGCGGTCAGAAGCCGCCGATCCGAGACCCGCGCCTGGACGTCGTCCCGACCGAGCCCCAGGTCACGGAGACCGTCGAGGGCCACCGCGATCACCTCGACGTCCGCCCCGACACCCTCCTCACCGATCACATCCACGTTCCACTGAAAATGCTCCCGGAGGCGCCCCTTCTGTTGCCGCTCGTAGCGAAACAGCTGGGGGACCGAAAACCAGCGAATCGGCTTCGCCATGGACCGGTGGCGCTCGCCGAGGATCCGGGCCAGGGAAGGCGTCATCTCCGGCCTCAAGGCGACGTTCCGATCACCCTTGTCCTGGAAATGATAGAGTTGGCCGACGATCTCCTCGCCACTCTTCTCCACGTACAGATCGAGGGGCTCCAGGGGTGGGCCGTCGTACTCCTGGAATCCATATCGAGCTGAAACGCGGCGCCAGGCGCCCAAGAGATGCTCTCGGAAAGCCAGCTCCTCGGGAAGGAAATCCCGAAAACCCGGAAGCCGCGCGAAGGTCTGCTTGGACATGCGGGCGAATCTAAACTTGCAATGGGGAAAGTACAGTGGACGGGAACTCGTCCCGCGCGAGAAGTCTGTTGAAGGAGTACCGTGGTCCGCCACCCGTGCTGACGCACGGGTACCCGGGATGCCACGGTCGCATATCCTTCAACAGCCTTCAACTCTCCAGGCCAAGCGCCCTCAACGCGTCCCCGACCGTATGGGCCGATCCGGTCACCACGATCGTTCCCGAGCCCGCGAGTTCCCGAGCCCGATGCAGAGCGTCGTCGAAGTCCATTCGGATCTCCGCGATTCCCGACCCGGTTTCCGTGACCGCCGCGTGGGGGTCCCATCTGCGCGCCAACGGCGCGGAAGGTGCCTGCGTGAGGACCGCGTGGTCCGCTTTCGCGAACAGGGGCGGAAGCATCTCACGCCAGTCTTTGTCGCCGAGCACGGCTGTAAGAACCACGATAGGACGCCGGAGCTGCAGCCGTCCCAGTACCGAGGCAAGCGCCGCGGCACCGGCAGTATTGTGGGCGATATCGAACACCCACGTCCTTCCTTCGAGGTGCTCCACCTGAACCCGACCGGGCCAGTTTACCCGAACAATCCCCTGCACGAGCGCGGCACGGTCGGGGCGGAAGTGCGGTGGCATCCGCTCGAGCAACGCCACGGCCAACGCTCCGTTCACGGCCTGATGCTCACCGGGTAGTGGTGTCTGGAGGCGGAGCCTACCCCAGGCCACCGTCGACACATCGAAGGCTGTGTGATCCTCCCTCACGTCCACCGACATCGATCCGGGTTCGTACGGGACGTGGATGAAGGGAGCAATGAGAGAGTCGCACATGGCTGAAAGCACGGATCGAATGCGGGCATCCGGCTCCGCGGTGAGCAAGGGAACGCCACTCTTGATGATGCCCCCCTTTTCCAGGGCGATCTCGTTCAGGGTCGAGCCGAGATAGTCACCGTGATCCAGGTCTACGTTGGTGATCGCGGTAAGGAACGGAGTCACCACATTCGTGGCATCGAGCCGGCCACCCAATCCGACCTCGATGACGGAGACCTCGACCCTCCTTCTCTGAAAGAGATGGAAGGCGAGGCCCGTCGTCGCCTCGAAAAACGTCAGGGAGTGACGCCTGATTTCCGGATCGAGTTCCCGAGCCAAAGCGCGGAGCTCATCATCCCCGACCGGATCTCCACTGATCTGAAAACGTTCCCGGAAGAAACGGAGGTGGGGTGATGTGTAGAGTCCCACCCTGTGGCCCGCGTTGTTCAACACCGATGCGACGGTCGAAGCTACCGACCCCTTCCCGTTGGTCCCGCCGACATGGACACAGGGAATCGGGAGGTGGGGATCACCCGTGTCACGAAGGAAGGCCTCCATCCGCCCCAGGCCCCATTTGATGCCGTGCGGCACATGCGGAAAAAGCTCGTTGACCAGCGGGTCCCCGGGCACCTTGGTCAATGGATGGGGGAGCTGGACCGATGAGGGACCAGAGGTCCAGTCGGGACCCACCATCAGGCGATCATATGGCGGAGAAGCACTCCAATGGTCGTCTTCAGTTCCCTCCGATCCACCACACGATCGATCATTCCGTGCTGGAGCAGGAACTCCGAGCGTTGGAAGCCGTCGGGCAGTTCCTGGCCGATGGTCTCGGCGATGACCCGTGGGCCCGCGAAACCGATCAGGGCGCCGGGCTCGGCGAGGTTGACGTCTCCAAGCATCGCATGGGAGGCCGTGACTCCCCCCGTCGTCGGGTCGGTGATGATGGAGATGTAGGGCAAGCCCGCCTCATGCAGGCGGGCAAGAGCGGTCGAGGTCTTCGCCAACTGCATCAGCGAATAGATGCCCTCCTGCATGCGGGCACCGCCGGAGGCGCTCACGACGATCAGCGGCTCCTTCCGCTCCACCGCCGTGCGTCCCGCTCGGGCGATCTTCTCTCCTACGGCGGATCCCATCGACCCGCCGACGAAGCGGAAGTCCATTACGGCAAGGGTCAGGCCGAGCCCCTCGAGTGTGCCGGTGCCCGCGAGGACCGCACTCTTCCGGCCCACCTTCGTTTCCGCCTCCTGTAGGCGTGCCTTGTACGGCTTGAGGTCCGTGAACCCGAGAGGATCCTTACTGTGCACACCCTCGTCGATCTCTTCGAAGGAACCCTCGTCGAGCAGAATCTCCACATACCGCTCGGGAGCAAGCCGAAAATGGTGCCCGCAGCTGGGGCAGACCTGGAGATTCTGCGCGAGTTTCTCGGCGTACAAGATTTCGCCGCAGCCCTGGCACTTGTCGAAGACATCGGTCGGCAGGTCTCGCCGGTCTTGCGACTTTAAAGGCTGCTTATCCTTACGAAACCAAGCCATTTATTCCTCGCCGGCGAGTCTCGCCGCCACGGCTACGGCGACCCAAGACATCAGGAGGAAAGTCCCGCCGTAACTGACGAAAGGCAGGGGAATTCCCGTCACCGGCACCATGCCGACAGTCATGCCGATATTGACGAAAATGTGGACGAGCCAGGCTCCGAAGATACCGAAGATCACGAGGCCTGCAAACGGATCGGCTTCTCCCTCGGCCATCTTCACGAGCCGATAAAGAATGAGCGCGAATAGCGACAGCGTGAGGATGGTTCCGAGGTACCCCAGCTCCTCTCCGATGACGGAAAAAATGAAGTCCGTGTGCTGCTCGGGAAGAAAGTCGAAGCGCTTTTGTGTCCCGGCCGTAAACCCTTTTCCAGTCGGGCCGCCGCTCCCGATAGCCACCATCGACTGAATGACGTGGTAGCCCGCTCCCCGGGGATCGACGCTCGGGTCCAGATACACCAGAATGCGATTCTGCTGATACTCGGCCAACGAATTCCAAAGCGGGGTGGAGATCGTGCCGGCTGCCAGGTTCGCCAGAACGACCGAAAGCGACTCCACCAGGAAGAGCCGATACCGGTAGAGGTATAAGGCCCCGACCACGAGCACGAAGAAAGCGGCCCAAATTCGAGTATCGAAGCTGAGCACCAAGCCGATACCCGGGGTCAGCAACAACGCCATCAACCCGATCGGCGTCCCAGCCCAGAACAGGGCCGCGAAAAGAATTCCCACGAAGGCGAGAGCCGTGCCGAGATCGGGCTGCAGGATGACAAGCACCAGTGGTACTCCCACGATGGCCGCGGGAGGCACGAGAGCCCGGAGCGTAGCGGGATCTTCCGGACGGGTCCCCAAATACTTCGCCAACGCGAGGATCGTGGCGAGCTTGGCAAATTCGGAGGGCTGAAAACGAATGAACCCGAGATCCAGGAAGCTCCTCACTCCGGCAGCCGTTCCGGAGCCGGTCCCGACGATGAGCGTGATCACGAGAAGGAGAACGCTCACGACGTACGCGGGCACTGCAACCCACTCGAACCACCGAGGACCGATCTGGCGGATGAGCGTGAAGCAGACCAGCGCGATCGCCGCCCACTGAGCCTGGCGAATCCAGGCACCTTCGGTGACTGGGCTCGGGATGTTCAGGACGCCCGCCGAGTAGATCATGGCGACGCCGAAGGCCGTCATCAGGAGCACCGCCAGGAACAGGGCCGGATCGCCCACCCAGCGGTTGAAAAATTTACCGATCATCGAAGGACGGTCCGTCCCGGTGAATCACCGAGCCCAGGGAGCGGGCCGCCCCGCCTCGAAGTGCTCCCGTAGGGTCTGGATCCGATCGATGGGGGGCGGGAGCCCATGCTTGCGGCGCAAGTAAAAGTCCGCCGTCTTGGCCATGAGCGGCGCCGCCATGCTCGACCCGCTTTCCCCGAACTCCACGAGCGCCACCACCACGATTTCCGGCTCACCGCCCCAGGGTCCGGCCATGCCGGCGAACCATGCATGGGGGCGCTCGGTATCTTGAGCGTTCTGACTGGTTCCGGTTTTTCCGAGGACCTCCCAGTGTTCAAGAGCCGTCCCGAAGTACGCCGTCCCTCCCGGAGAGGTGACCCCACGCAAACCCTCCCGAAGCACCGCGATACTCTCGGTCGACACGTTGAGGCTCCAGCCCTCGCTCGGGTCGGGATTCTCGAGCAGGTGGGGCGTCGGCGCGGAGCCATCTCTGGCCAACGCGAGATAGAACTGTGCCATCTTGAGCGGCGTCTGGGAGTTGGGACCCTGCCCGATTCCCAGACTCAGAACTTCACCTTCTTGGGGTTCGTACCCGAATTCACGCTGCCAGAAATCCCGCCCCTCCGGAAAGATGCCGCTGCTTTCCTGCGGCAGGTCGATGCCGCACTGCTCGGCGAAGCCGATCCGGGTACCCGCCTCGAGCATCGCGTCCAGCCCGATCTTCAGCCCGAGCTGATAGAAGTACACGTTACACGAGTTGGCTATGGCTCCCGCCAAATCCAGATAACCGTGACCCTCGGCGAGCCAGCACCCGCGGTAGAGGCCGCCATAGACCAATCCTCCCGTGCAGGGCTCCGGCATTTCCTCGTGGGGACCCACCACACCCCGATCCAGGGCGATGGCCGCAGCCGCCAGCTTCCAGGTAGAGCCGGGCGGATAGAGTCCCATCACGCTCCGGTTGAACAGCGGCTTCCGCGGATCGGATTCGAGCACGGCCCATTCCTCGGGGGTCAACCCGGCTACGAACGCGTTCGGATCGAACGTGGGCGCGGAGTACAACGCCAGCACCCCGCCAGTCGCCGGATCCAGGGCGACCACCGCCCCCGGGAGCGAGTCCGGGAAGATGTGGTGAATCCACTCCATCAAATCGAGATCGAGCGTGAGCCGAATATCTTCGCCTGGCTGACCGGGGTCTTCTTCGATGCCGGCGAGTGAGCCCACGATGCGGCCCAAGGCGTCGACCTCGAGATATCGCACCCCCCGGCGCCCCTGGAGCCGCTCTTCATATTGGCGTTCGATTCCCACCTTCCCGATCAAGAGGCCGGGCTCGTACTCCGAAAAGCGAGGTTCGGTGAGTTCTTCAGCGGTGATCTCGTTGACGTAGCCCAACACGTGAGAGGCGGCGCTCCCCGCAATGTAGCGCCGCTTGGGCCTCGTCTCGATAACGATACCGGGGAGGTCTTCGCGTCTCTCTTCGAGGACCGAGACCGCCCCAAAATCGGCATCGATATCGACGATGAGAGGCTCCCACCGCTGGTACCGATCCATCAGGCTCTCGATCCCCTCGTCCGAAAGCCCGAGAAGGGGCCTGAGCCTCTCCAGGGTCTCTCGTGTCGATTCACGGGACTCCCGGAGGACGTAGATGACGTATCCCGGAATGTTGTCCGCTATGACCCGGTCCTTCCGATCGAAAATCGTTCCGCGGGGCGCAGCAACAGGGAGAGGTCGAAGTCGATTCGACTCCGACTGGAGCATATAGTCGTTCGACTGCAACATCTGGACGCGGAAGAACTGGACGGCCAGCGCGCCGATGACGATCACCACGATTCCGAAGGCCCCCGTCGCGCGCCGGCGTCTGTTGTGCGGATGTACCAGCCTCATCGGACTGTCTCCCAACCCAGGCCACTGATCGCGATCACAACCACCCCGATCAGACCCGCATACGCAGCCGAGATCGGGGATTGAATCAGCATCGTATCAACAAAGGATTCTCTCAAACCCTCCCCTACCGCAACCCAATATAGGAGATCCCGTATCCACTTCCCCAACACAAGATACGAGGTCATAAACAATAAGGAATCACCGACGAAGAGATCCCTGGTCCGCGCGCCGCCCATTCCCACGAGGGTCAAAGCAAACGTATTGGCGCCAAACGCCAGTACGGAGAAGGCATCACCGAGAAGTCCCAGGAAGAAGCCGAGGCCGGCACCTCGCCCGATATCCACCTCCCGCGCCGCGATGAGGAGGGCCACTACCAAGAGATCTGGTGCGCTCTCACCGAGTCCCAAGCTCAGATGGAGCCCGAAATGGAGTAGGATCAAGAACCCGAAAACACTCCAGATGCGCGTCGGGCTTCTCACCGAGGCGTTCTGGCTTCCGTGCGGGAGGTGCCGGGGGCAGGCTCCTCGGGTACGGCTACCGGGGCCGGGAGCAGGGGCCCGCCTTCCAACCAGGAGTTGGCATCGCGAGACTCCCCTTCTTCAGACACCAGCACATTCACGTGTGTGGCTTCCCCAGGCGACACGAATGGCCGCAACCAGTAAGATCTCTGCCATCCCTCCTGGGAGCCCGATTCTTCGATCACCTCGCCGATCGGAATCCCGCGGGGATAGACACCCCCCAAGCCACTCGTGACCAGGGCCAGCCCCGGCTCCAATGCCTGGCGGAAGGGAACCCCGTTCAGGAGCAGCCGATCTTCCTCACGAAAACGCCCAGGAGCCGCCCGAACCATTCCATAAACGGAGCCGTCCACGGTCATCGCGCTGGCTCGGAACTGAGGGTGCGTCCAGTCTATGGCGGTCGCACGGTTGGCCTGAGCGTCCCGCACCACGCCGAGCAAACCCCTCCCCATCATTACGGGGGAGTCTCTCGTGACCCCCCGGCGGGTTCCCACGTCGAGCATGAACATGCTCTCCGAACCCGGCGTGCCGGACCGGATGACACTGGCGGCCACGTACTGGGCCGGATTCCTGTTCGACAGAAGTAGGAGGCTCCGTAGCGTCGTATTTTCTTCGGACAAGGTGTTGCTGTTCGCAATCACGACCTCGAGCGAGTCCAACCGCCGCTGAAGGATCTCGGTGTCCTCCCCGTGGACGCTTCTCCGAACAAGACCCTCCTGGATGAGGACGAAGGGGCGAAGCAGGCTGCCACGCAGAAGCGAGGCGACCTCATCCTGCGAGGCGTCAGGGAGGTAGAGAGTTATCACGGAAAGCACGAAAACGCCGAAGGCAACGAAGGTCCGGGCCCTTCCGGATCGGTCGGTATGACTCTTGTAGATGGGCATAGTCCCTGGAACCCACTTCCTTTAACGGCCCTGGTCCTACGTGGTCAGCACCGTACGATACTTTTGGAGGTCATCGAGGATTCGGCCGACGCCACGCACCACACAACTGAGGGGCTCCTCGTCCACATGGATCGGCAGGTTCGTCTCGTGTTGCAGGAGCCGATCCATACCGCGTATGAGGGCGCCGCCACCCGTCATCACAATGCCGCGATCCACAATGTCACTGGCGAACTCGGGCGGCGTAATCTCCAAAGCGCGCCGTACGGCTTCGACGACCGCTTGGATCGGTTCCTGGATGCACTCCCGGATTTCCTGCGAATAAACGTGAACCGTCTTGGGAATACCACTCACGAGATCCCGGCCCTTCACGTCCATTTCCCGCTCCTCCCCCACTTCGAAGGCGGAGCCGATTTGAATTTTTATGGCCTCCGCCGTCGGTTCACCGATCAGGAGGTTGTAGTTCTTGCGGAGGAAGGTCACGATCGCAGAATCGAACTCGTCGCCACCTACGCGAATGGAGGTATTGGACACGATGCCGGCGAGGGCGATGACCGCGATCTCCGTGGTTCCCCCGCCAATGTCGATCACCATGTTGCCGGTTGGAGTCTCAACGGGAAGGCCCACGCCAATGGCGGCAGCCATCGGCTCCGCGACCATGAAAACCGCCTTGGCGCCCGCGGACATCGCGCTGGAGCAGACCGCGCGCCGCTCGAGCTCCGTGATTCCGGACGGCACACCGACCACAACCCGAGGCTTGATGCGGAAGACCCGCTTGGCCGTTACCTGCTTGAGAAAGTGGCGGAGCATCATCTCGGTTATATCGACGTCCGCGATAACGCCATCCTTGAGCGGCCGCACCGCTTCGATCGCCTCCGGCGTGCGCCCTAACATCCGTTTGGCCTCGAGGCCGATCGCCATGATCCTGCCCGACCCCTTATCGATGGCGACCACCGAGGGCTCGTTGAGGACGATTCCTTCGCCCTTCACGTACACCAGGGTATTGGCCGTCCCAAGATCCACCGCGATGTCGTTCACCGGGATCAGCCGGCGCGCTTCCAACCACTGAGTGAGGTTCAAGATCGTCGAAAATCCTTAGGGTTGTCGCTGCCTGCAGACATCATTTCGCCATGATGCAGGTATCATACCGCTATTCCTCAAGATGCTCAGAAGAGATTTTACGTCAAGTAATTGTCAAACGGTCAGTTGCGCGGTTCGCGCCATATGTTCACTCGATTCCCGTACTCCCGAAGCCATCCTCGCTCCGAGCCGTGGCACCCAACTCCGTCGTCTCGATCACCTCGGGCGTAGAAAAGCGTTGGAAAACCAACTGGGCGATCCGATCGCCCCGCGTGAAGGTGACAGGCGCAGTGCCGCTATTCTGAAGAATGATTCGGAGTTCGCCACGGTAGTCCGGATCGATGGTCCCGGGACTGTTCGGGAGTGTGACACCATGGCGTAGAGCGAGCCCGGAGCGAGGCCGCACCTGACACTCCATTCCCTCGGGGAGTTCCATCTCGAGACCGGTCGAGACCAGCCGAATTTCCTGCGGAGCGAGGACGAAATTTTCCTCCGCCAACCGGACATCGTATCCGGCCGCATGGGGTGTGGCTCGGGAGGGGAGCGGCAGATCCGGGTTTTCGGGAAGCCGCCTGAAACGGACGACATCGCTCACGCAGGTCCCAAGGTCAGGATGAATTGGTCCTCAGGGTTGTAAAATCGTCGACAGGCGGCGCTCACTTCGTCCAGGGTCACGGCGTCGATCCGGGCGAGAGACTCGTCCAGGTCCCGATAGGGCTCGCCGCGTAGCGTAAAGCCCACCAGACGAAGCAACCTCGCCCCCGTCGACTCCATCGCCAGGATCGAGCGGCCCTTCGCGTGGCTCTTGGCCTGTTCGAGCTCACCACTTGTAATCCCGTGCTCGCACAATTTGGCATACTCACCCAGAATCCCCTCCAACGCCTCATCGGACGCCTCCGGCCGGGTTCCCACATACACACCGGCCATTCCGGCTTTGCTGTAGAAGGACTGGAACGAATAAACGGCGTAAGCCAAAGCCAACTCCTCACGAATCCGTTGGAACAGCCGGGAACTCATGCCTCCGCCGAAGGCTCCGGAAATCAATATGAGTGCGTTTCGGATCGGATCGACAAAGGACGGCGTTGAATTACCGATCACGAGGTGAGCCTGAGCGGCATCTCTTACAACCGAACTTCGGCCCGACAAGGTTCCTACCGGCTCCGCGATCCCCGGTGACGCACTACCCGGATCGACTTTCCCAAACAGCTCGGTCACCCGGTTCAGCACCTCATCATGCTCGATGTTCCCGACGCACCCCAGGACGATGTTTCGCCCCCGGTACCGCTCGGCGTGGAGTGAGCGAAGGTCGTCGATCTGGAACGCTCGCACGGTTTCGCGGGTGCCGAGTATCGGTCGTCCATAGGTATGGCCGTTCCAGAACTCTGCACCATGGAGATCAAAGATCAGGTCGTCGGGCGTGTCGTCGACTCCCGCGATCTCCTCGATCACAACGTCTTTTTCCAGCTCCAGGTCGGCGGGGTCCAAGCGCGGATGGAGAACCAGGTCCGCGAGTACATCGAGCGCCACCGGCAAATGCTCGTCGAGCACATGGGCTTGATAGCTCGTGTGCTCGCGGGTGGTGTACGCGTCGAGGCTGCCCCCGAGCGACTCCAGGGAGAGCGCGATTTCATGGGCGGTCCGACGCTCGGTACCCTTGAACACGAGGTGCTCCATCAGATGGCTCACACCAGCCGACTCGGGCGATTCATGAGCGGAACCCTGGTCGATCCAAACACCCGCCGCGGCCGATCGCACGTCGGGCCGTCGCTCGGTTACGACGCGTATGCCATTCTCGAGCAGCTCTTCGCGCATTTCGGCCCCATCACTCATGAAAACGTAGGGGGTACGGACTCGTCACCCGCACCCCCAAGAAAAACCTTCGGTCCGGCGCGAGTTTAGCCCTGAGCCTCCTCGGACCTATCCTCGTCAGAACCCACGTCGCCGTCGCCGCCACTCGCGGCGTCTTCTGCCAGCGCGGCCTTACGGGAGAGACGGAGGCGGCCTTTCTCATCGATGGAGAGAAGCTTCACGCGGGTGATGTCTCCCCTGTTCAGTACGTCCTCGGTCTTCTCCACTCGGCCCTCCGCGAGCTCGGAGATGTGGCACAGCCCCTCTACACCCGGGACGATCTCGATGAAGGCTCCGAAAGACGTCGTGTTCTTGACCGGGCCCTCATAGATCCGTCCGACCTCGGGCTCCTGTACGATCGCCTCGATCATCTCACGTGCGCGCGCTCCAGCCTCACCGGAGACCGCAGCGATCTTCACCAAACCGCTGTCATCGATGTCGATCTTCGCCCCGGACTCCTCCTGAATGGCCCTAATCGTCTTTCCTTTGGGACCGATGATGTCACCGATCTTCGAGGGATTAATCTGGATGCTCACGATCCGGGGGGCGTACTGCGAAAGGTCGCTCCTCGGCTCCGCGAGTACCTGATCCATGTGGTCGAGGATGTGCATCCGGCCCTGATGCGCGCGCTCGAGCGCGGTCTTCAGGATTTCGTGCGTCAGCCCCTCGATCTTGATGTCCATCTGGATCGACGTCACGCCCTCCCGCGTCCCGGCAATTTTGAAGTCCATGTCGCCCAGTGCGTCCTCGAGGCCGAGGATGTCGGTCAGGACCGCGACCTCGTCCCCCTCCTTGACCAGCCCCATCGCGATCCCCGCGCAGGCCGACTTCACCGGTACACCGGCGTCCATGAGGGCAAGCGACGCCCCACACACGGAAGCCATCGACGATGATCCGTTCGACTCCAGGATGTCGGAGACGATCCGAATCGTATATGGGAAGTCGTCGTAGGCCGGAAGAAGCGGACGGATGGCTCGCTCGGCTAACGCCCCGTGCCCCTGCTCACGCCGCGACGTGCCCCGGTAGGGGCGCGCCTCACCCACCGAGAACGGCGGAAAGTTGTAGTGGAGCATGAACGATTTGGTGACCTCTTCGGCACTGTCGATCGTGTCAATCCGTTGCTCGTCGCGAGACGTGCCGAGCGTCGTGGCCACCAACGCCTGCGTCTGGCCACGCGTGAAGAGCGCCGAGCCATGCGTCCGAGGTAGCACGCCGACTTCCGACGTGATGGGCCGAACCTCCTCGAGGCCACGACCGTCGGCCCGCTCGCCTTGATCGAGAATACGCCGCCGCATGGAACGCTTCTCGATCGTGCGTAGGATCTCTTTGACCGACTTCTCGTGATCGCCGTACGCCTCGTCTTCTTCGGTCAAGCGGCTGATCACGTCCTCGGCTACGGCGGCCATCGCCTGGTTCCGTTCGGCCTTGTCCGAGAGGGTCAACGCCTCATCGATCCGGCTCTCGGCCATCTCGGTCACCTTGGCGGCGAGGTCCTGGTCCGGCTCGATCGGCGACCAATCCATGTCGGGCACGGTATGCCCGTCCAGCAGTTCACGCTGGATGGAGATGAGCTCCTTGATGCCTTGATGCGCCGTTTCCAGCCCCTCGAGGATGTCCGCCTCTTGAACCTCGACGGCACCGCCTTCCACCATCAGAAGGGCGTCTTCGGTGCCCGCAACCAGAATGTCGAGATCGGAGTACTCGAGCTGCTGGAATGTCGGATTGATGACCCACGTACCCTTGATGCGTCCGATACGCACGGTCGCCACCAACGTGTTGAACGGGATTTTCGACATGTTCAACGCAACCGAAGCGCCGAGCATGGCCAGCACGTCAGCGGCATTTTCTTGATCGGTACTGAGCACGAAGCAGGCGACCTGCGTCTCGTTTTGGAATCCCTTCGGAAACAGCGGCCGGATCGGGCGATCCGTCAGGCGCGCCGACAGGATGGCGTTCTCGCTCGGCCGCCCCTCCCGCTTGAAAAAGCCACCGGGAATCTTCCCGGCCGCATAACTCTTTTCCTGGAATTCGATGGTAAGGGGGAAAAACGGTAAGTGGCTCGGGTGGTCCTGTACCGTAGCGGCACAGAGCACAACCGTATCACCATACTGGACCAGGCAAGACCCTTGGGCGAGCCTGGCCATGCGCCCGAACTCGAGGCTCAACGTGCGCCCCGCGAACTGGCGTTCGATTCTCTGAATCATATTCTCTTTTCTCTGCTGTCAGGCGGACGGGACCACCCCGTCACGCACGAAATGATCCGGTCGGGGACTTCCCGACCGGTTTTCACAGCAGGGGTCCGAAGAGAGATCGACCGCCGCAACGGGGGGCACGGCGTGCCCGGCCGGATGCAGCCATTTGGTTGGGCCGATTCTCCTGGCTCCTGCTGTCAAGATTGCGAGCGGCGGCCCATCTAGTAGGCGCCACTCCATGTCGGACACCCATCAGTGCTCCGATAGGGCACTAATGACGAAGTCCCAGATCCGCGAGAATGTCACGGTATCGTTCGACGTCCGTTCGCTTCATGTATTCCAGAAGACGTCGACGGCGGCCAACCATTTTGAGAAGGCCGCGGCGGCTGTGGTGATCCTTCTTGTGCGCGTCGAAGTGCGACCGAAGGTCGTTGATACGCGCTGTGAGGATCGCAACCTGGACGGGAGCGCTCCCGACGTCTCCGTCGTGGAGCTGGTGCTTCTTGATAATTTCTTCTCGACTGATCGTCACTTGTTCTTTGCCTCCACAGGAGTCTGCGCTACAAGGGAAGCTCACAATGCTTCATATGAACAGCCCCTAAGCTAGCCTCAGACCCGTGCGGCAACAACGGCTGATTACGGCCTATCCGTCACCGAGTGCATCACGCGCCCGTTCTACATCCTCTTTCATCTGTTCTACCAGAGCTTGGCTCGTCTCGAACGGCCGGATCTCCCTCAGGTACTTCACGAAGTCGACCCGGACCTCTTCCCCGTAAATGTCTTCCTCGAAACCCAGGAGGTGCAGCTCAATGGTCGGTGGAGACCCTCGGAACGTCGGGCGGGGCCCCAGATGAAGCGCGCCGTCGAACGTGCCCGAGCGGACCGTCCCACGCACGGCATAGATTCCGGGCGAGGGGATGAGCTTACCCCCTCCGCCCCCACCCCGGACTTCGAGATTCGCCGTAGGGAAGCCAAGCGTCCGGCCCCGTTGGTCGCCACGTACTACCAGCCCGCTAAGGGAATAGGGGCGGCCCAAACCCCTCCGTGCGGTCTCCACGTCTCCCTCCAGGAGGGCATCACGGATCTTCGTGGAGGAGATGGCCTCGCCTTGGGAGCTGACTGGGCCGACCACGTCGACGGCAAACCCGAGCTCGCGTCCGAAGATCTTGAGCATATCGACGTTACCTTCGCGCCCTTTTCCAAAGCGGTGGTCGTACCCCACGACCAATTCACCAACGTTCACGCGGTCGACCAGAATCTCCTCGACGAATCGGCGAGGGCTGTACGCTGCCAGCATGGGTGTAAAGGTGAGGAAGACGGCATAGTCGAGACCGGATTCCGCCAGAATTTCTTTCTTTTCCACGGGAGTGGTCAGCATCGGCGGGGCCGACTCCGGACGAACGATCGTGAGGGGATGAGGGTGGAACGTCACCAAGACGCTCCTGCCGCCCACCGCCTCGGCCCTGCGCCGAATTTCTGATAAGACCTCCCAGTGGCCTCGATGCACGCCATCGAACGTCCCGATGGTGACCACCGCCTTTCGGCCGTCCTTGGGGAGACCGGGCGGGAGCGTCGGGTCGATCGCGTAAACCTTCATCGGTGCGAAGCCACCGTGAGCATCTTCTTCGGCGCGAGGCGCCCGTTCCGGATCTCGGCGATCCCCACCAGACCGCCCTCATCCATCACGGCGATGGGCTCTCCGGTCCCCGGCTCGGCCTCTTCGGACCATGGGATCGCTCCTCCCTGGCGAAGGCGCAGCGCGGCGTCCGCTTCCACACGAACCGTCGTCAAGTGACCCACCGCGGCCGCCGCCTCGACCCAATGGGCCGGATCCGGGCACAGGCCCTCTCGGAGGACATCACCGGGCACCGCGTGGTCCACCGAGAACGCCCCAACGTCCGTTCGGCGAAGCCCCGTGAGATGGGCGCCAACCCCGAGCCGATCCCCGAGATCTCTCGCGATCGCTCGGACATAAGTGCCACTCGAACAGGTCAAAGTGAAACCGATCTCAGGGGGTACGTAGTCGGTCAACCGAATCCCGAAAATTTCCACGTCGACAGGCGGGAGATGAACGGTATCGCCTCGACGAGCCCTCTTGTACATCCTTTCGCCCTCCACCTTCTTAGCCGAAAATTGCGGCGGGATCTGTCGGCCGAGTCCCTCGAAGGTGGCCAACTCCGCTTCAATCTGCTCTTGGGTCGGCACCACTCCGGGGTCCTGAACGCTCACAGTCCTCCCTTCCGCGTCGTGCGTGTCCGTGCGGATTCCGAGGCGCGCTCGAGCCTCATAACTCTTGGGAAGCGCCGACAGGTACTCTGCCAGCCTCGTCACGGGGCCGACCAGCAAAATCAAGAGTCCAGAAGCGAAGGGATCCAGCGTCCCCGTGTGACCGATTCTCCGTACGCCCAGAGATCTCCGTGCCCATTTCACAACGTCGTGCGAAGTGGGTCCCTCGGGCTTGTCGACCAGAAGGGCTCCGCCCCCCTCGGGCACGTACCCCCCCTCAACCGTCACCCGGCCCCTCCGTAACGCGCTCCGTGGGGTCCTTGGTATCGCCGGCCCCATCATCTTCCTCGCTTCGGCCCCCCTCGAGTCCCTTGAGAATCTCCTCGATGCGGTCGGCATTGGCGAGCGTCTTGTCCTCCAAGAAACGCAATTCCGGGATCCGGCGTATGTGCAGCACGGCCGCGAGTTCGCGCCGAATGAAATTCGCTGCGGCTTCGAGGCCCTGAAGGGCCTCACGGCCCTCTTGCTCCTCACCCCCGAGACGCACATAAACCCGGGCCAGCCAGAGGTCCGACGTAACTTCGACCGAGTTCACGAACACATCCTGGACCCGAGGATCACGAACCGCCCGGCGTAGTATCGCTGTAATTTCCCGACGGAACTGTTCGTTCAGCCGGGCGAGTCGTCGGTTCGGTTTGTCCATCACGCGATCGCAGGCATGAGTGAATCAGTAACGCGCTTTACGTGCGCGGAGAGAATCACCACCCGGTGCTCACCCTCAATAAAATGATCCAGCTTGTCGAGCACGGAGTCGGCGAAGGCGCCGTCCGTGGTTACGAGCACGACTGAAAGCTGGGCACGGGTCCAGGTGTCTTGGTAGGCCGTTTCGGCGACGGAGACGTTGAATCGTGCCCGGATTCGATCCTTCAACGACTTGACGACCCTCCGCTTGTCTTTGAGGGATCTACACTCCGGAAGCGAGAGATCCCAGGAGCACCCTGAAACGAGCACGCCGTCTCTCTCCTCCGCGGTTTCTCTCGGTGGGACTAAGCCGTTACCTCTGCGAGCGTCCGTGCCACCTCTTCAACGGTGTAGCTCTCGATCACATCGCCCACTTTGATGTCGTTGAAGTTGGCGATTCCGATCCCACACTCGAGGCCCTCGCGAACCTCTTTGACGTCGTCCTTGAAGCGCTTCAACGAAGAGACCTCCCCTTCGTATACAACAATACCTTCCCGAATGAGCCGCACGCCCGACTTCCGGTCGACGACGCCGTCGATCACCTCGCAACCCGCGATGGTGCCGACCCTCCCGATCTTGAAGATCTCGCGAACTTCCGCTGACCCGATGATGTGCTCCTTGCGCTCCGGAGCCAGCATTCCTTCGAGCACGGAGCGTATTGCGTCGACACCCTCGTAGATCACATCGTAGACTCGGATGTCAACGCCCTCCCGCTCGGCGTTCTTGCGTGCATTCGTGTTCGGACGCACCCGGAACCCGAGAATGACCGCGCCGGAGGTCCCTGCGAGCAGCACATCCTCCTCGTTGATCGCTCCCACCGCGCGGTGAACGATCTGGACCCTCACCTCGTCGGTACCCAGGTGCTCCAGTGCGTCTGAGAACGCCTGCACCGAACCATCCACGTCTGCCTTGATAATGAGCGGTAGCGTATCCGCCGTCCCCTCCGCCACCATGCCGGAGAAGTCCCCCAGCTTAACCCCACGTTCCTTGATTCGCAGTTGCTTCTCCCGATCCAGGCGTAACCGGCTCTCGGCGATCTCGCTCGCTTTTTCGGCAGCCATGACCTGGAACGTATCTCCGGCCTGAGGAACGCCGGCCGTTCCGAGAACCTGCGCCGGGATTCCGGGCGCGGCTTGCTCCAGGTTCTTACCGCGCTCATCCAGCATCGCACGTACTCGACCCTCGAAGTTTCCGACGACGAAGGAGTCTCCTACGCGAAGTGTACCTTTCGTGACAAGGACCGTGACGACCGATCCCTTTCCGATGTCCAACTGGGACTCGACAACGGTGCCCATGGCTTTTCGGTCGGGGTTGGCCTTCAGTTCCAACAGTTCGGCCTGGAGCAAGACCTTTTCGAGAAGCTCGTCGATCCCCTCGCCGGTCTTAGCCGAGATATCCGCGCTCAACACGTCCCCGCCGAACTCCTCTACCTGGACATCCTGCTGAAGAAGCTCCTGCTTCACCTTGAGCGCGTCCGCTGCGGGGAGGTCGCACTTGTTCACTGCTACGACCAG
Source organism: Longimicrobiales bacterium (assembly GCA_965248195.1). GTDB lineage: Bacteria > Gemmatimonadota > Gemmatimonadetes > Longimicrobiales > Gaopeijiaceae > UBA822. Next base: position 2,088,629 of record CBDFIQ010000002.1, read on the forward strand.
GGGTACGCCGGCGTTCCGAGCGTGGCTGATCGCTTCCTTGGTCTGCGGCATGACCGAATCGTCGGCGGCAACCACGAGGATCACGATGTCGGTGATTTCTGCCCCTCGGGCCCGCATGGCCGTAAAGGCGGAGTGACCCGGAGTATCCAGGAACGTGATCATACGGCCGCCGCCCAACTCGACGTGGTAGGCACCGATGTGTTGCGTGATGCCGCCCGACTCCCCGGCCACGACATTGGACTTCCGGATCGAGTCCAGGAGAAGCGTCTTTCCGTGGTCGACGTGGCCCATCACGGTCACGACAGGCGACCGCGGTTTCAGATCGCCCTCCGCATCCTGTTCTTCAACCGTGTCTTCGTGGTGGCCGTACTCCTCCTCGCGAATCGCGGTGCACCCGAACTCATCGAGGAGCATTTCAATCTGGGGAAAATCGAGCCGCTGATTGATGGTCACCATGAGCCCGAGGTTCTTGAATGCGGAGCCGATGATCTCAGTGGAGGACACCTCGATGAGGTCGGACAACTCCGAGACGGTCAAGAATTCGTTTACACGAACGATTTTCCGCTCTCGTTCCTCCTCCTCGCGCGCCTCCTCTTCGGCAGCCTCGCGCTCCTCTTTAGAGGGTGTGGATCCCTTACGGCGCCGCTTCTTCCCTCCGCCCTTGAGCTGCGCCATCACTCGCTGGATGTTCTCCTGGACGGCACTCTGATCCACACGTTGGCGCTTCTTACCCTTCCTCTGCCGCTGGCTCCGTTGGCCATCAGGGGTGTACCCCTCCGCCTGGACGCGGACCTGTCCAGCCGTTCCGGAGTTAGCCGCCGGCTTGGGTCGGCGAATCACCCGAGCCGTTCCCTGGGGCGTAGCCTGCCGTGCCGGCTCCGGGCGTTTCCGCGGCGGGGCTTCCGGAGCGGGTCCAGGAGATTCGGCAACGGGTGTCTCCGCTTCGGCCTCCCCTTCCACTTGGGCCTCGGGCTCCGCCTCGACAGCGAGCTCCTCCGGAGCGGCTGAGTCAGGATCAGTATCAGCATCGATATCGAGCTCCGGAGCGACCTCGTCCCCTACTACGTCCACAGCCACCGCATCCGGCTCCGATTCCACCGCCTCGGCGAAAGCCTCGTCGCTGTCAGGGCCGGTCACCGCCAACTCCTCCGTCACCTCTCCGGCCGGGTCGACCGCCTCCACGGTTTCAGGGTCGGGGGTTTCAGGGTCGGGCTCTGAGGGCAACTCGCTCCTTCGGCGGCGGCGGCGCTTTCCAGCGGATGGCTTGGCATCCACGATGGCCGCCTCGATCGCCTCTGCGGCTTCGTCGTGTCCGCTCCGCCGCTCACGTTCGAGGCGAGCTAGAATGAGAGAGACATCACCCTCACTGATCGAAGCGTCCTTGTTTGTCGCGGAAATCCGCATGGACCGCAGGAGTTTCAGCAATACCGTTGACGAAACTCCGAGGTCGGTGGCTAGCTCTGCAACCCGCATCTGTCGGTTTACCTCCGCGTCCCTTTCTCGACTGGAATTCCCGGCTTGACGCCGAGCAGGGCCACCAACTCCTTCGCGAATTCCCTATCCGTGACAGCCACTGCGGAAACGGGCGCCGATCCCACGGCCGAGCCCAACGCCTCACGTGTCCCGAGGGTCGCGCGAGGCGTCCTCACGTGACGGAGAAGCTTCATCACCTTTTCTCGTTGCGTCTCGGAGGCGTCTTGAGCGAACAGGATCAGCCGAGCACGGCCCTCCTTGAGCGCCCGCCTCGTTGACCCGGTCCCAAAAGCGAGCGCCCCGGCACGACGAGCCATCCCTAGAAGAGCCACAGGATCACCCATGCGCCTCATTCTCGTCCTCTGAGGTGTCGGCTCCCTGGTCTTCAGTGTCCCCTCCTACCCGTGCCTCGGCCTCGCCCTGGATCTCCCCGTCTCCCGGATCTTCCCCGCCCTCCGCGGCAGCGTCAGCGTCCTCAGTGGCGGTGTGCTTGGCCTCAGTGGCGGTGTCCTCGGCCTCTGGAGCGGTGTCCTCGACCTCAGTGGCGGTGTCCTCGGCCTCAGTGGCGTGGTCCTCGGCCTCTGGAGCGGTGTCCTCGACCTCCGGGGCGGTCTCCTCGACCTCAGTGGCGGTGTCCTCGGCCTCTGGAGCGGTGTCCTCGACCTCCGGGGCGGTGTCCTCGACCTCAGTGGCGGTGTCCCCTGCCACCACGGCGAGGTCATCGGCGACGACCGTCAACTCATCGATCAACTTCAGCAATAGCTCGGTCTCCGTTTCCCCGAGGCCCTCGATGGCCAAGAACTCGGCACGGTCGAATTCGATAATTTGCAAGAACGTACTATATCCAGCACCCTCGAGGGCACCGAGAGTCTCCGCCGTCAGCTCGAGTTCGGCGAGCGCGAAGTCGGACGTCTCGTAGACATCGTCGTCCGATTTCCGCTTGAACAAGGACAAGTCGGCGCCGAGCTCCAGCCACTCGCGGGATCCGTAAAGATCGATCTGCCATCCGATCAGCTGCGAAGCGAGCCTGACGTTTTGTCCGTTCCGGCCGATGGCCAGAGATAGCTGATCCTCGTCAACGATCGCCGTGATCACCTGGCGTTCCTGATCGCTCATCACTTTCGAGACCCGAGCAGGCGCGAGGGCCCGCCGCGCAAAGACCTCTGGCTCGGCATGCCACGGAACGATGTCGATGCGCTCCCCGCCCAACTCCTGAACTACAGCCTGGACCCTCGAACCCCGCAAACCGACACAGGCGCCGACCGGATCGATCGACTCGTCACGGCTGTAGACGGCAATCTTGGTTCTGCCGCCGACTTCGCGCGCGATTTCCTTGATGTCGACGATACCCTGATGGATCTCCGGCACCTCGAGATAGAAGAGCGCGCCCACGAAGATCGGGGCCGCCCTCGACAGGACCAGCCGGGGTCCCTTGGGCGTCTCTTCCACCTTCTTGAGGACAGATCGGATGGGATCGCCTTGCCTGAACCGCTCGCGAGGATTCTGATCCTTCCATGGAATGACAGCGTCGGCATCGGGGGAGCGGTTGAGCATCACCACAATTTTGCCTCTCTCGATCTGCTGGACTTCGCCCGACAAGAGCTCGCCCACACGATCGGCGTATTCGTCGCGAATCCGGTCGCGTTCGTTCTCGCGGACCCGCTGCACGATGCGTTGCTTCACCGCCATCACCGCGTTTCGGCCGAAATCTTCAAAGTCGACCGGAATTTCCATCACGTCCCCGACCTCGAAACCCTCATCGTCCCAACGGGCCTCTTCGAGGCCGATCTCCGACGACGGATCCTCGACCTCTTCCACCACACGGCGGAGTACCAGAATGCCCAAGCCACCCGTGAGGTCATCAATCGTGATCTCGGCCTGCACATTGGGGCCATGTATCCGAGCCAAGCCTGCCATGATGCCATCCCTGAGGAGGTCGTTCACCTCCTCGGGCGACAGACTCTTCGTAGTAGCGACGTCGTTGAACGCAGCAATAATTTGGCCAGCATCGATCATAATGTCCTCAGCCCTGAGCGCTCACTTCCATTTGAACAGAAGGCGGGCTCCCTTGATATCCGTAATGGGCACACCCACCTCTGCACCATCTCCAAGCCGAAGTCGAACCGTCGGTTCCGGCTCCGAGTCCAACCCCAACAACTCGGCCTCGAGCCGGGAGGAGCGCTCCGCGAGCACGCCGTAACCCACAACGACGACCGACTCGCCCGCAAATCGCTCCCAATCCTGCAGCCGCGTCAGAGGCCGTTCGACACCCGGCGACGAGACCTCCAACACATACCGTTCCGGTATCTCGTCATGCTCGTCCAGCCAACACTCCAACGCCCGGCTCACACGGGCGCAATCGTCCAGAGTCACCGGCGGGTCACCCATCGGACTCCGCTCAATACGGAGCCGAATGACCGGCCGCTTCCCGCTACCTGCCCAGTCCATCGAAAGGAGATCGATCCCTAGATCCAGGAGGCGGTCCTCTGCCTCACGCCTAATCTCCGGCCACGCTGGAGCCATGCTCCCCTCCACCCGGGGATCGACATAAACCCCCCGAGAACAAAAAAGCGGGGGCGAACAACTCCCCCACTTACAAAATCGCCGCCCCTTGGGGCGGCCCAGACAGGCTGCAACATAGCCGCAACGTCTTTCCTTTTCAAGACTTCCGCGGTTCCTGAAGCGGAGTCCTCGGGCGCTCATGGGTCCTCCGCGTCTTCGGTCTAGGAATCTGCGGAGTCCCCCCCGTCCGTGCCTACCTTTCGCTCGATATCCGTGACCCGGATGTCGAGCCGCTCCAGCACCTCCTTGAGGGCGTCGAGCTCCTTCTGCTTGACGAAATCGAGCGCGTCACGAGCTTCCCCGGCTTTTTCTTGCGCCTTCTCGAGCGTGCTCCGCATCACCTCTTTCGCCCGTTCCGGGGTCAGATCCCCACGCTCCTTCGCCTCCTTCAGGGTTTCTTCAATGGCATCCTTCATCGCCGCAAGCATGCCGAGCCCCTGGCGAATCCCGCTTTTGATGCCCTCGCGTCGTCCTTCCTCCTTCGGTTCTGTCTCACCGTTCGAGCCATTCTCTTCCTCAGACATCGCCATTCCCTTTGCTGTTTGCCCGCGAAACAAGCCGTCGCGGAAAAGGTGATCATCTACGGGGCATCCTGGTGCGGGGCATCCTGGCGCTCGATGCGGGCACCCAGCGCCCTCAGCCGCTCGTCGATCCTTTCATAGCCGCGCTCGATTTGTGTGACGTTTTGGATGCGGCTGGTCCCCTGGGCCCCCAAGGCGGCGATCAGCATCGCCATTCCCGCGCGGATGTCCGGACTCTCCAGCACCGTACCCTGGAGCACCGAGGGCCCGACCACAACCGCCCTATGGGGATCACAAAGGATGATCCGCGCCCCCATTCCGACCAACTTGTCCGTGAAGTACATTCGGGATTCGAACATTTTTTCGTGAACCAGGACCGTGCCTGTGCACTGCGTGGCGGTCACCACCGCAATCGACGTCAAATCCGCGGGGAACGCGGGCCAGGGTCCGTCATCGATCTTGGGCACAGCGCCGAAGGCGTCACTCGCCACCTGGCACGTGCGATCCCCGTGAACGGTAAGGGTATCCCCATCAACAGTCACCTCGACCCCGAGTCTCCTGAAGCCCAAAAGGGTCGAATCGAGGTGCTCGACGGGAGCGCCTTCCACCACGATTTCGCTCCCCGTTACCGCGGCGAGGCCCACGAAGGACCCGGCTTCGACGTGGTCAGAACCCACCGCAAACGTGGCGCCTCCGAGCTCGGGCACGCCTGAGATATGAAGGTGGTTGGTACCAATTCCCTCGATTCGGGCACCCATCGCATTGAGGAGACGGCATAGATCCTGGACGTGCGGCTCCGAAGCGGAGTTTCGGATCGAGGACTCTCCCTTGGCGAGGACAGCGGCCATGATGGCGTTCTCCGTGGCCGTGACCGAGGGCTCATCCAAGAAGAAGTCTGCCCCCCTGAGGTCCCGCGCCTCGATCTCGAACCCGCCGGCCAACCGAACGGTGGCTCCGAGTGCCTCGAACGCCAGGAAATGGGTATCCATTCGGCGACGCCCGATGACGTCGCCCCCAGGAGGCGGAAGGTCGACCCTTCCGAAACGAGCCAGCAGTGGACCGGCCAAGAGGAGTGATGCCCGAATTCGTTCAGTCAGCGCCCGGTCCACGCTCCCCGTAGAGACCGAAGAGGCATCGATCGTTACGGCGTTCCCGTCATCCCAGCGAACATCAGCACCGAGGGACGTGACGATTTGCAAAAGGGTCTCGACATCGCCTATCCTGGGGATGTTCTGGAGCGTGACGGGCTCCGACGCCATAACGGTCGCCGCGATGGCGGGGAGGGCAGCGTTCTTGTTCCCCGCCGGCCTGATCCTTCCGCTCAGCGAGTGTCCGCCTTCTACGATGTAACTGGGCATAACCTCCCTACCGTTTCTCGAGCCCTGTCCCCGCTATGTCGTGCCACCTCAACCTCATGCTCATGGTCACACCGCTAACGACGGACGCCAACATATTCACCTCTACCCGAGCACAGCAACAATCGCGCCGGGACCGGGGCGGCCACCTTGACACCACGTGCGAGCCCGGCCTAGTCTGGTAAAGCGCGGGATCGGCAACTGTGGTGAGCACTTGAATGATCTCACAAATAATTATGTTGCATTCTTTTACTGGTTTTATCTAAAGTCAATTATCACCTCCTCATCGCCGCTCTCAACGCCCCCGACGAACTCGACTCGATCCTGGCAGGCTAACTCGAGTTTGGGGTACGGCGTACGGGAGGCTACCGTGATCCACTCGGAGGGGATGGGCCGAGTGCTCTCCCCTAAACGAGGGACTAGAACATCGGACTCATGAGCTTTTACATTTCGGGATGAGGACTCATTTGCTTTCGGTTTCGGTCATACCACTACAGCAAGCGGCAGCGGGCACCGCCGCGACGCCTATACAGGTCGCGGCGGAAATCTCGACAGTCGTGATCGCCGTGGCAGTGGTGTTCCTCTTGGTGGTCGCCCTCGCTTTGGTCCTGCAGGTGAAGAAGCTCCTCAAGTCGCTCCAGCAAAACGTCCAGCCGGTGACAGATCGCGCACGCGTAGCGGCCGAGAACGTGGAGTACATCTCCGCCGTTGTACGAGAGGACGTGCAGAGGGTCCGAACATCGGTATCCGGTTTGTCCGATCGTCTCAAAAAGGCCTCCGACCGAATGGAGGAGCGCGTTGAGGAGTTCAACGCACTCATGGACGTGGTCCAGGATGAGGCCGAATCGGTTCTGCTCGATACGGCTGCTGTCGTACGCGGCGTTCGGGCCGGAGCCCAGACCGTGGGCGAGGGTGTGGCCGGAGCCACCCCCGAGGGAGACGCCCAGGGGTCGACGCCCCTCGATGATGAGGACGACTCCGAGGTCGACGATGAGGTGGATGAGGCGATGGCCCGGGAAGCCCCCGAAGGGGCGTGAAAACCGCCGCCGCCCTCGGGGTAGCTTTGGCGTGGATCCTCTTACGGCCGGAGCCGCTTTGGGCGTGGGGTCCAGGGACGCATATCGCTTTGGGCGAGGGCGTGCTGGCTTCGCTCTACCTGCTCCCTCCGGCCATCCGTGCGATCATCAAATCCCATCCCCTTCATTTCCTCTACGGCTCGATCGCAGCGGACATCTCCTTCGCCAAGAAGTATGTGCCCGACGGGAGGCACTGCCACCATTGGCACATGGGTGAAGAGATCCTGGCCGCCGCCGACACCCCGAGACTCAGCGCAGTCGGCTACGGGTACCTCGCGCACTTGGCAGCGGACACGGTGGCTCACAATCTCTTCGTTCCACGCCAACTCCTGATCACGAGCACGACCCAGGCGCTCGGCCATACGTACTGGGAACACCGGATGGACATCCATGTCGGTGAGAAGTATCTGACGAAGGCCAGGCACCTCGTCATGGAAAACGATCACTCCGAGGCGGATGCACTCTTCGACAGGGTTCTGAGCAACACACTTTTCAGCTTCCGAACGAACCAGCGAATCTTCCGGGGGATGATTCGGTTCAGCGACAACGACCGTTGGAGACAGGTCTTCGACCAGGTGCTCCAACGATCTCGGTTCGATTTGCCTCCCCCGCTCGTATCGTCCTACCACGCGCTCTCTTTCGAGTACGTCATCGCCTACCTGATTGCGGGCGCCGACTCACAACCGGCCAATCTCGACCCGATCGGAGAGTTGAACCTGAAGCTGGCCAAGAAAGTCCGGCGCCTCGCTCTTGCTCGAGGGGGTGCAAACGACCCGGCCCACCTTCATGCCAACGCCGACGAGTTCTTCCCCGTACCCGGTGACGACCTCGTTTTCTGGCCTCGTCGGGACAAGGCCGACGCCCTTATTCGTCCAAGCGAGCTCGAAGCAACGCCGATAGTGCCTTAGGATCGGCACGGCCCTGCGACTTGCGCATGGTCTGGCCGACGAAGTAACCGATGAGCCGTGTTTCCCCGGATCGGTACCGCTCGACCTCGTCGGAATTTTCCTCGATGACGGCGTCTACCCAGGCGTTGAGCTCATCGGAGTCTTGGACTTGCGAAAGCCCCTCCGTCTCGATGATCTCCCGTGCGGTCTTGCCAGAATCGACCATCTGACCGAGAACCCTCCGGCCCATGCTGCCCGAGACCGTACCGTCGTCCACCAGCCCGATCAGCTCGGCCAAGCCCTGCGGGGTTATTCCCAGGTTCTCCACCGACCGCTGAACGCGATTGGCCTCCTTCAGTAGCGGCCCTTTCACCCAATTGGCCGCGGCCTTGGCTTGGCCCACGACCGTTACGAGGACCTCGAAATAGTCGGCCAGTGAACGCGACGCGATGAGTACCTCTACGTCGCGGCCGTCGAGATCGTGTTCCTCCATGAGCCGTATCCGCCGCTGGGCGGGGAGTTCGGGGAGCTCGGCTTCCAACCGGCGGATTCGTTCGGCGTCGAACCGGACGGGGGGCAGGTCGGGGTCCGGGAAATAACGATAGTCGTGGCTCTCTTCCTTGGACCGCATCGACCGTAGGGTGCCGTCTCGCTCATCCCAGAGGAGCGTTTCCTGGACGATCTCTCCGCCCGCGTCGAGGATTGCGGCCTGCCGCTTGGCCTCGGCCACAACAGAACGTTCCACCGCCGAAAAGGAGTTGAGGTTCTTGACTTCCGTCTTCACGCCGTACCCCTCGGCGCCCTCCGGCCGGAGCGACATGTTCGCGTCGACTCGAAGACTGCCCTCCTCCATGTTACAGTCGCTGACGTCCAGGTATTCGAGCGTGCGCTTGAGCTCCTGGAGGAAGGTCCTCGCTTGAGCCGGGGTACGCAGGTCCGGCTCGGTCACGATCTCGATGAGGGGCACACCCGTCCGGTTGAGGTCCACCGCAGTTCCCTCGGGAATGCGATCATGAATCGACTTTCCCGCGTCCTCCTCCAGATGAATGCGCCGGATTCGGATGGGGCGGGTCCCGTTGTCGGACCGCACCGAAACGATGCCTTCGCTCGCCAGCGGCTCGGAGAACTGGGTGATCTGATATCCCTTCGGAAGATCGGGATAGAAGTAGCTTTTCCGGGCGAAGACACTCACCTCGTTCACCCGGCAATCCAGACCGAGGGCCGCGATGATCGCCAAATCGACGGCTTCGCTATTGAGCACCGGGAGGGCCCCGGGAAGACCCAAGCAGACCGGGCACACCTGGCTGTTGGGCGGCTCGCCGAAGGCGGTACCATCGGAGCAGAAGAGCTTTTCGGCCGTGCGGAGCTGCACGTGGACCTCCAGGCCGATCACCATCTCCCAACTCATACGCCCCCCCCCATCAATCGCCATCTCGCATTACCCATCCCTATCGCCGCTCTTCAGGGCGGCTTCCAAAGCGAAAGCCACGCGGAACAGCGTCGCCTCTCTCCACATAGGGGCGAGCAACTGGCCACCCACTGGAAGTCCATCGGAGGTACCGACCGGAACGGAGATGGCCGGGAGTCCGGCGAGGTTGGCGGTGACGGTAAATACATCGGCCAGATACATCTGGAGTGGATCTTGGACCCTCTCGCCCAACGGAAAGGCAACGGTCGGCGAGGTGGGCGTGAAAAGGACGTCGACCCCTTCGCCGAAGACCGTCTCGAAGTCGGCTGACACCAAGCTTCGGGCACGTTGAGCGCGGCCGTAGTATTGATCGTGGTAGCCCGCCGTCAAAGCGAAGGTGCCGAGTAGAATCCGACGCTTGACCTCCCGCCCGAAACCGGCCGTGCGCGTACGCTCATACATCTCACCCAGGTCTTCCCCGGCGCTGTCCCTGAAGCCATACCTAACGCCGTCGAAACGCGCCAGGTTACTGGACGCCTCTGCGTTGGCGATAACATAATAAGCCGACAAGGCGTAGACCGTGTGTGGGAGTGAGACCTTACGGATTCGGGCGCCGTTCGCTTCCAGGGCATCGAGCGCAGCCTGGCACCTCGCCTCCACACCGGGCGCTAGTGCGTCGCCGAAGTACTCGGCGGGTACTCCCACGACCAGGCCCTCGGTGCCGGCATCACGGTCCTCCGAGAAGTCCGGCACGGGCCGATCGACCGACGTCGAATCCCGTGGATCGTGACCCGCTACGACTTGGAGGAGTTCGGCCGCGTCCGCCACAGTGGCTCCGAACATTCCGACCTGATCCAAAGAAGACGCGAAGGCCACCAGCCCGTACCGGCTCACCCGACCGTACGTGGGCTTGACGCCGACCACGCCGCAAAAGGAGGCGGGCTGGCGGACCGACCCGCCAGTATCTGATCCGAGTGCCCCGGGAACGATGCCCGCCGCGACCGCCGCCGCCGATCCCCCAGAGCTCCCACCCGGCACACGGGCGGGATCACGTGGATTGCGCACGGGCCCGTAGGCCGAGTTTTCAGTGGAAGACCCCATGGCGAACTCGTCCAGGTTGGTCTTCCCGACGATGACGGCGCCCTCCTCTTGCAAACGCCGCACCACGGTCGCCTCGTACGGGGACCGATAGCCCTCGAGGATCTTTGACCCACAGGTCGTAGGAAACCCCGCGGCGGCCAGATTGTCCTTGACGGCGACGGGAACACCGGAGAGCCGTCCGCCATCCCTGGGAACCTCCAGCGCCAAAGCCTCGGAATCGGACAGCGCGGCGAGAAAGGCGTTCAGTCCCTTCGACCCTCCGTTCTGCTCATGAAGCCGGGCGACGGCCGCCCTGGCTGGTTCTGCGGCGTCCACACGACCTTCCCGGACCGCTTCGGATATTGAAGCGATGTCGGTCACGGAGTGCCTCCCGGATCGTCCGCCCCACCAAGCGACGGCGGAGAGGGCACCACGAAGAACCCGTCCCTGAAGTCGGGCGCGGAATCAGTGAGCGGACGCGCCATCGGGTCGGGTGGGATTTGGCCGGCTTCTCGTTCCGGAGCCTCCGCCGGCCCCAATTCGAGTCGCCCTCCACCGGGCACTTGCAGGGAGGCGAGCTTATCTACGTACTCGAGAATCTGGCTCAGATCGTGGGAGAGGGCCTCGGACTCCGAGTCGGTGAGTCGGAGTCGGGCCAAAGTCGCAATCCGGAGGATCTCTTCGCGGGTGATCGACACGGTGGCCCTCCGGTCAGTCGAAATCGCGGCGAAGGCCGGCGTACCTGACCAGGAGCCGCTTCGTGCCGACGGTATCGAAGTGGACCGTGACCTTCAGATCCCGACCAAAGCCCGCCACTTCACCCACGGTCCCCGAACCAAAGGTGTCGTGCACAACCGCCTCACCCTTCACGAAGCGTGGCAGATCCTGGTTGAGTCCAGCGTCAAACACCAGATCGTCGTCACCCAACCCGAGGTCGATCGACTTGCCCCTATTCGGGCGGACGGCCCGGCCGCCCGAATACGCACCGCCTTCGCTCACGAGCGCAGTGGCGACCTTTTCGACGAGGTCCAGGGGGATCGCGTCGACGAACGGCGACAGCCGGCCAACCATCACTTCACCGGCACGCCGGCGGCGGCGGGAGTGGGTCAGGTAGAGCTTGTTTTGGGCGCGCGTGATTCCGACATAGAAGAGACGCCGCTCCTCCTCGAGCTCAGACGGATTATCGTAGGCACGGCCGAGGGGAAAGAGCCCGTCCTCGAGGCCGGAGATGAACACGACGGGAAACTCAAGGCCTTTGGCATTGTGTAGGGTCATCAACGTGACTGCGTCCGCATCCGGATCATGGCGGTCCACGTCGGCCACGAGTGCCACCTGTTGAAGAAATAGATCGAGCTCCGTGAAGTGATCCAACGTCTCGCCCTCGAGTTCCTCTTGCAGCTCCACATTGTAGTCCAGCGCACCGGCGATCAATTCGCGAGCGTTGTCCGCCCGATCCTCTCCCTCCGGGCCTTCGTCCGCAAGGTGCCGGAAAAGGTCCAGCTCATCCACGAGGCTCTCCAGCAACTCCCCGACCCGCATCTGGGACGCCAACCCGGAATGTCTCTGCACCAGGGCGGCGAAGGCGACAAGACCCCTTACACCTCCCTTGGGAATCTCGGGTGCCTCATCGGCCCGGGCAGCCGCTTCGAGAAGGCTGATCCCTTCGACGTCGGCCCAGGCCGAGAGCCGCTCCAGCGACGTATTGCCGACGCCGCGTCTCGGGTAGTTGACGACCCTCTCGAAGGCGCCCGCATCCAACGGATTGGAGATGAGCCTCAGGTAGGCCAGAACGTCCTGGATCTCCCGGCGCTCATAGAACCGAACACCCCCCACGATCTGGTAGGGTAGACCGCGCCGCCGGAACACGTCCTCCAGTGCGCGTGACTGCGCATTCGTGCGATAGAGGACCGACATCTCTCGGTACACCAGTCCCGGTCCCTCAGACACACGGGCCTCGATCTGGTCCGCGATCCAGCGGGCTTCGTCCGTCTCACTGGAAGTCGTCACCAACGTGATTCGCTCGCCGCCCGTTCGATCCGTTCGAAGCGTCTTACCCTTACGGTCGACGTTCTCCGCGATGACGGCGTTCGCGGCGGAGAGGATCACCTCGGTGGAACGGTAGTTTTGCTCCAACCGGATCGTGTGGGCACCCGAGAACGCCGTCTCGAAATCGAGAATATTCCTGATGTCCGCGCCGCGCCATCCGTAAATACTCTGGTCGTCATCCCCGACGACCATGAGGTTTCGGTGCTCGGACGCCAGAAGCTCCACGAAACGAAACTGGGCTCGGTTCGTATCCTGATACTCGTCCACGAGAAGGAAGTGGAAGCGGCTTCGATACATTGCCAGCAATTCAGCGTTGGACTCCAACAGCTCGACGGGCTTCACCAGCAGATCATCGAAATCGAACGCGTTCTGCGTGCGGAGCGACATCTGGTATGCGGGATACACCTTGGCCACATTCTGGGCGAAGACGTCGAAGCCCTGGGCGTACTCTTCGACGAACTCCTCGGGGCCGATGAGTTGATTCTTGGCGCTGCTGAGATGGCCGCGAATCGCCTTGGGACTCCACCGTCGAGTGTCCAGACCCACGTCTTCCGTCGTCCTCTTGATCAGCCTGAGGCTTTGCTCGGCGTCGAAGATCGTAAAGGTGTTGCTCCACCCCAGTAGCGGCGCGTAGCGCCGCAGCATCCGGGCTCCGAGGGCATGGAAGGTGCCGGTCCACATCCCCTTCGGCGCCTCGCCCAGCAGGTTCGAGATGCGGTCTCGAAGTTCGCCCGCCGCCTTGTTCGTGAACGTAACGGCGAGGATGCGATCGGGTGGGACGCCCCTTTCATGAATGAGGTGGGCGATTCGGGTGGTTAGGACCCGTGTTTTTCCCGATCCCGCCCCCGCTAAGACCAGCAGCGGACCCTCGAAGTGGTCTACGGCTTCTCGCTGTTCACGGTTCAACTGCTCCAGATACGCATCGGATAGGGTGTTGGGCATGACCGACCGTGATCGATTCCGTGGTGAGGGATGTGTCCTGGATCAGGCTCTGGTTACGCCTACGCCGTCGGGAGCCTGATTTCGAAAATGGCGCCCTCTCCCTCGGTGTTCAGGAGGAAGATATGCCCCTTGTGCGTCACTTCAATGATGCGACGTGACAGCGTGAGACCAACCCCCCAACCCCGGGCCTTCCCGGTCACACCGGGATCGAAGATCGTGTCACGCACCTCCGGATCGACGCCCGGCCCCGTGTCCTGGATGCGAAGGTGAAGCCAACCGGACGGACCTCTTCTGACCTTGAGCCGGATCTCCCCCCCCCTTCCGGCCAACGCGTCGAGTGCGTTCTTCACCACGTTCTCGAGTGCCCACGAGAGTAGAACCTCACTCCCGAGGATCTCGGGCATGTCTTTCGGGACATCCACGACCAGGAGAACGCCCGACGCGAGCCGTGGGAGACGGGCTTGCAGGTACTGCTCCAGGTCTCGAACGACCTCCCGGATGTCGAGGGTCTCGAGGTCCGGGTCTCGACCTATGAGCTCGAACCGGTGGCTTATCCGTTCGAGACGCACCAAGTCCTCTTCCACTCCCGCGTTGACCGCATCGCCCTCCAACCCCTCGGGCCTCTCCTCTGCTGGAAGACTCATGAGTTCCAGCCAACCCTGTAAGGAGGAGATTGGCGTACCGAGCTGGTGCGCCAGCTCTCTGGCCATTGCAGTCCAGGCCTTGTCCTGCTCCGCCCTCCGCTGATACCGGATGACCAGGAACCCGATGAGCGCCGTGAGCATCAGCCCACTGGCTTGAAGCCAAGGGATCCAACGGAGGCGCGAAAGTTGCGGCGTGTCCCCGAAGTAGAGCAGGTCCCCCGCAGCCCCCCTCATTGGCTCGCGGCCCTCTGCTTCGAGCCCGCGCACGAGCGCCTTCACCAGCTCCTGCCCCTGGGGCGTGAAAATGTCGGTATCGAACGGCAGGTTCTCCACGGATAGGACGCTGTCCGCCGGGCTGATCCAGATCATCGGAATTCCCGATCGAATGATCACCTCTTGAAGCTCGAAGAGCGGGTTCTCGAACCCACGCACATTTCGCAGGCGTCCACCAGCGTCCGACGTCTCCGACCCGCCCGTGTCCTGAATGAGCTCCTGCACGATGCTGAAAACCTCACTCGTCAGTGCTTGGTTCTCGTTGAGTCCAACCAGGAGCGATTGGGTGTAGATCAGGTACCACCCGAAGAGGACCAGGAAAAGCGTGGCCAGTGCGACGGGCCACCTGATGCGGATCATGGCGTCACCGCTTTCACATTACTCAGCGATGGGATGCTTCGGCTCGATGACTGCTACGCCAAGCCGCTCTCGAAGCGTTTCCGGCACCTGCACAGTGCCGTCGGCCTTTTGGTAGTTCTCTATCAACGCCACGATGAGCCGAGGAAGGGCAAGGGCCGATCCGTTGAGGGTGTGCACGAAGCGAGGCTTTTCGCCGCCCGAGGGACGGTAACGGAGGTTGGCCCTCCGCGCCTGGAAGTCGCCGCACACGCTACAGCTCGATACCTCGAGCCACTGCCCGACACCCGGCGCCCAAACCTCGATGTCGTAGGTCATCTCGGCGGAGAACCCGAGGTCTCCGGCCGCGAGTTTCAGAACCCGATAGTGCAGACCCAATTTATCGAGAATGTTTTCCGCTTCTCCCGTGAGCTCCTCCAGCGCATCCCTACTGCGTTCGGGAGTTTCATAACGCACCAACTCCACCTTGTCGAACTGATGCACTCGCAGCAGTCCTCGGGTGTCGGCACCGGCCGCGCCGGCTTCACGACGAAAGCAGGGGCTGTAAGCCACATAACGAACGGGCAGATCATCGACGGACAAAATCTCATCCCGATGAAGGTTGGTGACCGGTACCTCAGCGGTCGGGATCAGCCAAAGGTCGTCGCGTTCGGTCTGGTACGACTCATCCGTAAATTTGGGAAGCTGGCCCGTCCCCGAAAGTGTATCCCGCGTCACCAGGTACGGCACCCGCAACTCGGTGTACCCATGCCACCCCTTATCTTCGAGGAGGCCCTGCGTGTGAAGATCGAGCATGAACTCGATGAGACATCGCTGGAGTCTGGCGCCCATGCCCGCGAGGACCGGGAAGCCCGAACCAGAGATCTTTGAGCCTCTTTCGAGGTCCAGGAGCCCGAGGCTCGATCCCAAGTCCCAATGTGGCTTGGGCTCGAAGTCGAACTCAGGAGGTGAGCCAACCACGCGCACGATTTCGTTCTGCTCGACACCTCCGGAAGGCACCTCATCGAGGGGGAGATTCGGGGTCAGCAGCATCAACTCCCGAATTCGCTCCTCGGCGTGTGCGACCTCCTCATCGATCTCAGAAATCCGTGCGCCTACTTCCCGCATCTCGACGATCATCTGGTCGGCTTCGCCGCCGTCGCGCTTGATCCGACCGACCTCTTTGGAGACTTCGTTGCGCTGAGCTTTGAGATCGTTCACCTCGCTGAGCGCCAACCGGCGGCGTCCGTCCAACACCAGGATCTCGTCGAGGGAGTCCACGAGGCCCTCCGTCGCCCTCCGCTCAACGGCGGATCTTACAGTGTCGGGTTCGCTTCGGAGCCGCCGAATGTCGAGCACGTCACCCGTCTTCGGGGATAAGCCCACGATCGTCGCAAAGCCTGCTCACATCGTAGACGAATCGTACGGTTCCAAGGGCAGGCTCGACTTCCAGTGGCTGGAGTTTCCCGAAGAAGCGGCATGGAAGCCCAAATCGGTCGCGGCCCTGATGGGTCCTCACCACATACACGCTGGTTGTCTCAACAGGAAGGGGAAGGTTCACCGAATACAGAGTGGTATCTTTCGGCGCCCGGATCACGTCGTCAAAGGCCATACCCGGGAGCGACAAGACTCTCGCTTCGCTGGTGATGCCAAGGGCACCCGGCGGAAGAAACACCAATTGGCCGTCTTGTGTATCGAGGAGCAAGTCCCATGCACCGGTCGCCCCGGCCGCTTGGATCTCAACCGCGAGCCGGTTCACGAAGTCGAACCCGGAGGGAAGATTGAGCTCCGGACGAGCCAGCGAATAGATGAGGACCGTATCGACCCTCGCCACAGTCCATTTCTGCTCGAAAATGTTCTCTCCGCAACCGTTCAAACCCAGGACTGAAGCGAAAAAAAACACCAACAGGTGGAGCGGCCGGGATCTGGATGGGAAAGGTCTGTTCACTGGGACGAGTCAGGAGACGATTCAGGGCTGCCCGAAGGCACCAAGGCTACGCGAATCAAGGGGGCGCTGTCAACGCTCCAAGCGTTGAAGTTCCTTGACTTCTACACCATTTGCCGGGTAGGTTCCCGCGCCGACATCGCTCCAAAAAGGGGCCGAAATTTCATGCAACCAGCGGCGCAACGCTCCACAACACGTGGGCGCATTCTGATCGCCGACGACGAGCCTCATATCCGCCGTATCCTGCAGACCCTACTTGAGATGGCCGGGTTCGAGGTCGACCTCAGGCTCGATGGTACCGATGCGCTCGAAGCTGTCCAAGGGGGTGATCATTACGATCTGATCCTTCTGGATATCATGATGCCCGGAGCCACCGGCCTGGAGGTCCTCGGAAAGATCCGTGGCATGGAGGCAAGAAAATCTACTCCAGTCGTGATTCTCACCGCCAAAGGCCAAGACGCGGACCGGCAAGCCGCTTTCTCTTTAGGGGCGGACGACTTTCTCACCAAGCCCTTCAGCCCAAAGAAGCTCCTTGCCAGAATCCACCAGATCATCGAAGGGGACTGATCCTCACGTCTACGTCACGATCCTCGCTGGCGGGATCGGCAGTCGTTTTTGGCCAGCAAGTACACCCGGCCGGCCAAAGCAGCTACTTCCCCTCGCCTCCGATGAGCCTCTGATCGTCGATACCATAAACCGGGCTCTCGGTCTCGTGCCGGAAGAGCGGATCCGCATTCTCGCACCGGATCGCCTCAGGGAGCCGATCCTGGCGGTCCTTCCCAACCTCGGCCATGAAGCATTCATGGTCGAGCCGCAGGCGCGGGGCACCGGCCCGGTGCTGGCCTGGGCAGCATGGGAGATCGCAAAGATCGACCCGGCGGCGGTGATCGTTTCACTCCACGCTGACCATATCATCGAACCCAAGGCCGCCTTCCTGCAGCTCTTGCGTGACGCCGCCGGCCTGGCGCAAAAGACCGACCGTCTGTTCACGGTTTCGGTCCTTCCGAGCCGCCCCGAGACGGGTTACGGATACATCGAGCCCGGTGAGCCACTCGTTGCGCCCGCGGGCGTTCGGGCGTTCGAGGTCGGTGCGTTCCATGAGAAACCGGACCTCGAGACGGCACGCCGCTACATCGACGAGGGGCACCTTTGGAACAGCGGCATTTTCGTGTGGACCGCCTCGACGTTTTTGAGTGAAGTAAAGATGGTGGCACCCGAGATCGGTGATCTTCTTCCGCTCGTCGATGAATCCCCTGAAGCGTTTTTCGCCCAGGTGCCCAACCTCACGGTCGACGTAGCGGTGCTGGAGCGGAGCGCGAGCGTGGCGTCCGTCACGGCCACATTCGCATGGGACGACGTGGGTAGCTGGGAGGGCCTTACCCGAAGCCGCCAAGCCGATCCCAACGGGAACGTGATCTTGGGTTCCGGTCACATCGTGGACGGGAAGGGAAACGTCATCTATGCGGAGGGTGGCACGGTCACGACATTCGGCGTGGACGATCTGGTGGTCGTGCAGTGCGGCGAAATCACTCTGGTCACTACCACAGAGCGGGCACCTGGCCTGAAACGCTTTCTCGCACAACTCCCCGCCTCGGTGCGTGAGCCGACAACCCCGGGGGGAAACGCCTGATGGCACTCATCTTGTTCGACGATGAACGGGCCCGGGCCTGGACTCCCTTTAGCGTGACGCGGCCAGCCGGAGAGTTGTTGTTCGGATGTCTGACGCTCCGTGAGCGCGCGGAACGCTTCTGGGGAGAGCCCTGCGTCGGACACGTCACGGATCCGGGCCTCGAAGGATTTGCGGAACCCGGAGCCGCGGCAGTCCTCGACCCCGCCGCACCAGACCCTGCGCCCGGACCCGGGGAGGAGACGACACGGATTCTCTTCTCGAGCCGGGCGGTCCCGGATTTCGTCCCCGCCCCTCCCGCCCACGAGCCGGCGGTCCTCACCGTGCAAGGCCAGATCGTCGGCTGGGTTCTTCCGCCCGGGAAAGACTCTCCGGAAGAGAGCGATCTATTGAACCCGGACGGCTTCGACATGGGTCTTCCGCAAATCGAGATCCCGGGCCGAGTCCTGTCGAACATCTGGGATCTGGTGGCTGGAAATGGGGAACAGGTGTGCTCCGACGTGACCGTTCTCTTTCCTGAGAGCCGGTTCAGCTTGCCGGAGGGCGTTCACGTCTCCGGCGCCGAACGAGTGTCGCTGGGAGAGAAGGTCCATCTGGAAGCGGGCGTTCATTTGGACGCCGCCGATGGGCCTATCCGATTATCGGACGGCGCTCACGTCTCCGCCTTCACGCGCTTGGCAGGGCCCGCCTTTATCGGTCCCGACACGCACGTCCTCGGTGGATCAATCGGAAACGTCACCATCGGACCCGCCTGTCGCGTCAGGGGCGAGGTCTCCAGCACAGTCTTCCTGGGCTACGTCAACAAGGCTCACGAAGGATACCTCGGCCACGCTTACCTCGGCAGATGGGTGAACCTCGGCGCGCTCACGACGAACAGCGACCTCAAGAACAACTATGGCAATGTACGGGTCCACATGGCGGAAGGGCTCGTTGATACTGGACTCATCAAGGTTGGATGTTTCTTGGGCGATCACGTGAAGACCGGCATCGGCACTTTGCTGCCGACCGGCTGTGTCGTGGGTGCCGGTAGCAACCTCTTCGGTGGCCTCATGGCTCCGCCGCATGTCCCGCCATTCAGTTGGGGTTCGGGAGACCGTCTCGAGGAGTACGATATCGGGCGCTTCCTGGACACGGCTGGACTCGCCATGTCTCGTAGGGAGATGTCACTTGAGAAGGGCAGCCGGAGACTTCTTCAACGGGCGTGGGACCGGACACGTCCGGAGCGCGAATGACCGGGCGGGCGGGAGTGGCTTTCGAACTCGCGGGACACCCCCCCCGGTGAAGGTCTGCGTGCTCGGAACTGGCAGCGCTGGCAACGCTACGCTCGTCGAGGCGGGTGGGACGAGAATTCTGGTCGACGCCGGCTTCAGCGGCCGGAAGCTGGAGGGGAGGCTTCGTGAGATCGGCCTGACCCCTGAATCGGTCCACGCCATCGTTATCACGCACGATCATCACGACCACACCCATGGAGCCGGAATTTTCAGCCGCCGTCATGGCACGCCGGTCTACATCACGGACCGGACACGTGCGGCATGCTCCGGCATCTTCCACGGCACCGAGCCCCTGAGGCCCTATCAGTCGGGCCGGATATTCCAAATCGGCGCGATCCGCGTCGAGCCCTTCTTGACCGTGCACGATGCAGCGGATCCAGTTGCCGTGGCCTTAGTGGACCGACAAACCGGGACACGGGTGGGGATCGCGACAGACCTAGGGCGGCCCAATGCTCAGATCCGGCTCGCGCTCGAAAACAGCGATTTCTTGATCCTTGAGTCCAACCACGACGAGGAGCTCCTTCGCACGGGCCGGTATCCAGCATCGGTGCAGCAGAGAATCGCCTCGAGCCACGGGCACCTGTCGAATCACGCGGCGGCCCGCTTCGCCTGTGAGCTTCTCCACCCACGCCTTGCGGGGGTTCTGCTGGCGCACCTTTCTCAGGAATGCAACCGTCCGGAGCTGGCCTCGGCCGTGGTCGGGGAGGCGTTGCGCGGGGCCGGATTCCAGGGATTCTTGGAAGTCGCCCTCCAGGATCAGCCCACCGACTTCATCGACATCGAGGAATTGAGACGGCGGACCGGCCCCGCACAATTCAGCCTTCTCTGAAGCTCTGGGCCTCTAAATCCCGAACAGCCTCAGGATGTCGTTGGACAGGGCCCAGAGCATGATCCCCATGATGATCAGGAATCCAAAGTGACTCCATCTCAGCCTCTGCTCGACCGAAAGCGCCTTGCCACGTACGGCCTCGATGCCGAGGAACACGAGGTGGCCACCGTCCAGAATCGGAATGGGAAGCAAGTTGAGAACCGCCAGATTCACCGAAAACAGAGCCATGAAACGCAAGAAGGTTTCCATCCCGCGCTGTGCGGCCTGTCCGGAGGCGGCGCCGATGGTGACGATGCTGCCCACCGACCGTGGTGAAACTCCGCCCGTCACCAGGTCGCCAAGAAATCCCAGGATCAACGCGCTGATGCCCACTGTCTCGGCGTAGCCAAGCTGCACGGCTTGGATGAGCGAGACGTCCCGATGCGCCAACTCTCCAAGTGGGGGAAAGATCCCGACCTTTCCCACACGGACGCGCTCCCCCGTCACCGGATGGTCCTCCATGGTGGCTTCCGGCGTCACGACCCTGGTGAGGGACCGACCGCCTCGCTCTAGGGAAAGCTCCGTCCGGACGCCCGGGCGAGCTTCGACGACATCCACGAAGTCGTACCAGTTGGTCATCGGCACGCCACCCGCCACCAGGACCCGATCCCCGGCCTCGAGCCCGCCACGCTCCGCGGGCGACCCCGGGTTCACGGCGCCGACTTCCGCATCGATCCAGGGCGCAAGGCCTCGCAGAATCTGGGCCCTCGCCTGCGGATCCGAGGGGATGTCGATCTCGACCACCTCCCCGCCCGGTTCACTCGTGACGATCGTAAGGGGCCCCGCCGGCGCCTCTAAGAAGCCATCCCGCACATCGCCCCAATGGTCCACCTGACGGTCTCCGACAGAGATCAGCCGAGTTCCGGGAAGCAACTCGGCCAGCGCTTCCGCGCCGGGTGGAAGCAACTCCGCCCGAACCCGACCCAAGCGATCCTCGGCAAGCTCCTGAAGCCCCCAGGCGGCGTTCACGCCCGTATACACGGCGAACGCGAACAGCATGTTCATGATCACGCCGGCGGAAATCACGAACGTCCTGGCCCATATGGGCTTGCCGTCGAAGTCGCTCGCCCTGGGCTGGCGAGGCTTATCGACCGCCCCTCCCTCGGCCCCCTCCTCGGCCCCCCCCTCGAGCCGCTCCATCACCTCGTCGTCCATTCCACCCATCTTCACGTATCCGCCAAGCGGCACCCAGCTTATCACATACTCGGTTTCGCCCCTCTGGAAGCCGAAAATCGTCGGCCCCAACCCGATCGAGAAGCGCTGCACCTCGATGCCCACGGACTTCGCCGCGAGGAAGTGGCCGAGTTCATGGACGAAAATGAGGACGCCAAGTACGACGATGGTCGCAAGAATCGTCATTCGGTCTCCAATATCCTTCTCAATGGCCTTCCTTCATATCCATTCTCAGCCACCCGCCAGCGACCGATGTGAGCACACGAACTCACGGGCCGCCATGCGCGCCGCCGTATCCGCCTCCAATACGTCATCCACCGTCTCCACGTTCCGTTTCGGAACCGTTTCCAACGCATGCACCACGACTTCCGGCATCTCGAGAAAGCGGATGTCCCCCGAGAGAAAGGACTGTACAGCGGCTTCGTTCGCCGCGTTGAACACGGCGGGCGCGGTGCCTCCACGAATTCCCGCTTCCACTCCGAGCGCGAATAGTTCGAATCGCTCCCGATCGATCTCCTCGAAGGTCAGCGGCGAAGAACGAACCGGATCGAACGTCCTCAGCGAAGCATCCACCACACGCTCCGGATGGGCCAAAGCATACAGGATCGGTAACTCCATCGTCGGGAATCCGAGTTGCGCGAGCACCGAGCCGTCAGTGAACTCCACAAAAGAGTGAACGATGGATTGTGGATGTACGATGGCCTCGATCTTTTCGTAGTTGATGCCGTAGAGGAAATGCGCTTCAATGACTTCGAGTGCCTTGTTGGCCAGAGTGGCTGAGTCGACCGTAATCTTCGCGCCCATATCCCACGTCGGGTGGCGGAGCGCATCTTCCGGGCCAACTCGCTCCATCTCGCTTCGCTCGAGCCCGCGAAAGGGTCCGCCCGAGGCTGTCAGCACGAGACGCGCCACAGACGCGGGGTCTTGGCCCGCCAGACATTGGAGAATGGCCGAGTGCTCGCTGTCGATCGGGATCAGCTCCCCACCACCCTCGCGGGCCGCATCGACGACCAGAGGCCCTCCGGCCACGAGTGACTCTTTATTGGCCAACGCCAGGCGCTTTCCCGCACGGAGTGCGGCGAGGGTCGCCTCCAACCCCGCGGACCCGACGATGGCGTTCACCACCACGTCCACCTTCGCATCCTCCACCAATTCCAGCACTGCGGCATGCCCGCTTCTCCAATCAGCGGTGGGGAGGCTGTCGACGCCGTTGAGAGCCTCCGGGTCGGCGATCACTGCGACAGGTATGCCATATTCGACTACCTGCGCCGCCACATCATCCACAGAGCCGTGTGCGCAAACCGCAACGACTTGAAAACGGTCCGCATGACGACCTATCACGGAAAGAGTGGCTCGGCCGATGGAGCCGGTCGACCCGAGGATGGCGACCCTGGTCAAAGCCACGGACGGATCAGGAGGAGGAGGGCATAGGTGAACGGCACAGTGAAAAACAGTGCATCCAACCGATCGAGGACGCCCCCATGGCCCGGGAAAAGATGGCTCGAGTCCTTCACCCCCGCATCGCGTTTGATCACCGACTCAGCGAGGTCGCCGACTTGCCCGACAATCGCGATCGGAAGGCTTAGCGCCGCCGCCACCGGCCAAGACAGGGCGAACTCAGGGACGTCCGAAAGCCAAAGCCGAGCGAACACGCCACCGGCCAGTACGGACCCCACCAGCCCTCCGATGGCCCCGACCACCGTCTTGTTCGGACTCACGGCCTCGATCAGCTTCGCCTTGCCCCACCGGGATCCAGAGCCATAGGCGAAGGTGTCCCCCAACCAGGTCACCCAGATGGGAAAAATGAGTAGTGCAGCACCATGGAAATCGGTCGCTCCGTTGGAAACTTGGTCGGGAAGCGCACGAAGTAAGACCCAGAACGACAGCGCCCCACCGGTATAGAGGGCCCCCATGATCGTCCTGGCCGCAGCGTCCAGTGGGCGGCCATCGGGCCAGCGAAGCCAGAGCGAGAGGGCGAGCACCAACAGCGCCGTCCCAAGGACCACTGTGAAAGCCCAGGGAGCGAAGGCTTGATATTCGGGCTGGAGCGCCGCGATCAAAGGCAGCGCTCCGGCAAGAGCAGCTCCCAGCCACCCGAAAGCCACGGCGTCGTCCCGAGTCAATCTGTAGTACTCTCGAGCTCCAAGGGCCCCCATTACGGCCATGAGCACTCCGAGAGGCCAGACACCCGCATAGATGATGAACGCCACCAAGGGAATCCCGATGATGGCGACCATGAGCCGGCTGGTTAGCTCTCCCCTGGAAGGCTGTTGAAGGGGTACAGTGGGTCGCCTTGCGGATGCCACGGTCCTAGCTCCTAGGCGGAGCGACGACGCCATAGCCGTAGCTATGGCTAGGAGCTCCAACAACGGGGGCACCACGCGCAGCGTGGTCGGGGCCGTGCCACCGCAACCCTTCAACGTGTAAGGTCATGTCATTCGTGATCGTGGGCACAGGGCGGTTGTGCGGTTGATCCTGCGTCTCTCCTCCTCGGAGTAGCGTTGCTACGCCTCGTCGTCGTTCCTTGTCTGAACGCGCACAAGCGCCCTGTGCGCGACCCGCTGTACCCCTTCAACAGCCTTCTGGCATTCGGCGGTCCTATCCAACCGTCACACGACCAAATCGACGATCGCGTTCCTGGAAATCCACGACGGCCCGGAAGAGGTCCTCTCTTGAAAAATCGGGCCACAGGACCGAGGCGACGTGCAGTTCGGTGTACGCTACTTGCCAGAGCATGAAGTTGGAGAGACGGAACTCGTCCGACGTGCGAATCAGTAGATCGGGATCCGGTAGGCCCTTGGTGAACAGGGCCGACTCGAACGAAGCCTCATCAAGCTCCTCAGGTGATAGGTCCCCGGAAACCGCCCGCTCGATCATCTGCCTGCACGCCCTCAGGATCTCCTCCCGTCCGGAGTAGGAAATCATGAGATTGAGACGTAACTCCGTCCCTCCCGCGGTCTCGGAAGTGATGAAGTCGACCGATTTTCTCGTGGACGCATCGAGGGCATCCACGTCTCCCAGCACATGGACCTCACAGCGCTGCTCCTTGAGCTTTTGGGTCTCCTTGGACACGTAGCGACGGAGCAAGCCCATCAGCGCAAGCACTTCGGACCGAGGCCGCTGCCAGTTTTCGGTAGAAAACGCGAACAGCGTCAGGATTTCGATGCCCGCGTCGAGGGCGCCCTCAACCGACTCCCGGACAGCCGCGATACCCCGTTGATGCCCCGCGGCGCGCGGGAGGCCCCGCTGCGTGGCCCACCGGCCATTACCGTCCATAATGATCGCGACATGACGCGGAATTGGCCCATTGAGGCGGATTCTGTGCAGCAAGTCCGAAGACGTCAGAGGGCCAGCACCTCCTTCTCTTTGTGCTCGAGCATCTCATCGATGCGTTTCGAGCAGGAGTCCGTCAGCTTCTGGATTTCATCCAGTAAACGATGACCCTCGTCTTCGCCGGCCTCATGCTCCTTAATGGCCTGTTTCACCTCATCGTTTTCGACTTTCCGCGCGTGGCGCAGTGACACCCTGCCATCCTCCGCCATCTGGTGGAGAAGCTTCGCAAACTCCTTCCGGCGTTCCTCGTTCAAGGGCGGGACCGGAATCCGGATGATATTCCCGTCGTTCCCGGGATTGAACCCGAGATCCGCGGTCAAAATTGCTCGTTCGATCTCAGGCAGAAGCGTCTTGTCGAAGGGCTGGATGACCAAGAGCGACGGTTCCGGGGTGGACACGCTGGCCACCTGATTCAGCGGCATCTTCGACCCGTAGGCATCGACCTTCACGGTATCGAGCAGCGCCGGTGTAGCCTTTCCGGTGCGCACCGTCGCGAACTCCCGACGCACCGCGTCGACCGCCTCCTCCATCCGTACTTTTGCTTCCTCCAAGGACATGACCACCCCATTGCATCGGGTTTACCTCCGAGCGGGACGCCCTGCCGGAGGCCTATGATACCAAGGTGCCGACCCTATCTCCCCGAATGGCGGCGCAAACGGCCCCCTGATCCTCGAGATTGAGTACGATGATCGGAAGATCGTTTTCCTTGCACAGAGAAACGGCCGCGGCATCCATTACTGCCAGCTCGCGCTGGACGACCTCTTGAAAAGTAATGGACGGGATGAACTCTGCCGAGGGGTCTTGTGAAGGGTCCGCGCTGTAAACCCCTTTGACTTTCGTGGCCTTGATGACGACTTGCGACTCCATCTCGATCGCTCTAAGCGCCGCCGCTGTATCGGTCGAAAAATACGGATTGCCTGTGCCTCCGGCGAAGAGCACGACCCTTCCTTTCTCCATATGCCGAAGAGCCTTCCGCCGGATATAGGGCTCCGCGACCTCGTCCATACGGATTGCCGTCATGACCCGCGTGGCAACCTTCTTATGCTCGAGCAAATCCTGAACCGCCAGGGCGTTGATGACGGTAGCCAACATCCCCATGTAGTCCGCCTGGACCCGATCCATCCCCTTCTGGCTGGCCAGCGCCCCCCGGACGATGTTCCCCCCCCCGATGACCACTCCAAGGCTGACGCCCATCTCGTGGACGGCAATTATTTCGTTGGTGAGTAAGTCCACCACGGACGGCTCGATGCCGAACCCCCGCTTTCCAGCCAACGCCTCGCCGGACAGCTTGAGTAGGACTCTCCCGTACTTGGGAGGCTTGGACACGTCCCTCCCGGTTTTCGGATTCACTCACCCACCTTGAAACGCATGAACCGAGCGACTTCGATCTTTTCCCCGGTTTTAGCGGAGATCTCGGTGATCATCTCTCCGACCGTCTGATCTGGATTTTTTACGAAGGGCTGAGCAAGGAGCGTGCTTTCCTTGAAGAATTTATTGAGCTTACCCTCGACGATCTTCGATGCGATGTTGTCGGGTTTCCCCTGTTCCTTCACCTGCTCCTCGTACACCCTTCGCTCGCGCGCCACGATGTCCTCTGGAATATCCTCCGAACTGACGGAGAGCGGCGCCTGAGACGCGATGTGCAGCGCGATCTCCTTGGCCAACCCCTGGAAGTCGTCGGTGTTGGCTACGAAGTCGGTCTCGCAGTTCAACTCGACGATGACCGCAGTCCGCTTGTCAAAATGGACGTAAGACCCGATCGCACCCTCGTTGGCGGATTTCTCCGCCCGCTTCGCGGCCTTTGAGGCTCCCTTCGCCCGAAGCAAGTCGATGGCGGCCTCGATGTCCCCATCGGTCTCGGTCAGGGCCTTTTTACAATCCATCATGCCAGCCCCGGTACGGTCCCGGAGGGCCTTCACGTCTTTCGCAGAAACCGACATCGTGTCGTTCGTCACTCACTCAATTTGATAGGCCCATCTACAAAAAAGAGGCGGGAGCCCCAACTGCTCCGCCCCTCTCCGCCCCGACGACGGGGGCATGAACACTGCGGTCAGGATCCCGATTCGGCCTCACCCGCTTCAGCATCGGCCGCCACCTCAGCATCGGTGTCCCCTCCAGCATCGGTGATACCTTCCTCGGCGGCAGCCGCCTCTTGGGAAGAGGCCTTCACCTTCTTGGCCTTCACCTTCTTGGCCTTCACCGTCTTGGCCTCATCCTTCTCGTCCGTAGCCGCCTCGTCCTTCACTTTTTCGTCCGCAGCTGGCTCGTCCTTCACCTTCTCGTCTGTAGCCGCCTCGTCCTTCACCTGCTCGTCCGTGGCCGCCTCGTCCTTCACCTTCTCGTCCGTAGCCGCCTCGTCCTTCACTTTTTCGTCCGCAGCTGGCTCGTCCTTCACCTTCTCGTCCGTAGCTGCCTCGTCCTTCACTTTTTCGTCCGCAACTGGCACTTCCGTTCCTGTAGTCCCGCTAAGTTTTTCGAGGATCCCGGGCCGAGGGACTCGCTTCCTGCGCGGAGCCGCCGGGCGACTAGCGGTCGCGGTCACCTCGCCCGTTTCAGTCGAGTACGTCGTGGCCTGGGCCTCCTGCACCTTCCGTTTCTGCTCCTCCGGCACCTCTGCACTGGCTTCTCGAACCGACCGGGCGATCGCCTGCGTGATCAGACCAACCGAGCGGATCGCATCGTCGTTTCCGGGAACGGGGTACTCTACCAGATCGGGATTCGCGTTCGTGTCCGTGATGGCAATGACGGGAATGCCGAGACGGTCGGCCTCCCGAACCGCGATCGCCTCGCGCTTCACGTCGACGACGAAAATCGCCCCTGGAAGACGGGACATGTCCTTCACACCCTCCAGATACTTGTTGAGCTTCAGCCGCTCGCGGTCCAGAAGAAGTCGCTCCTTCTTCGTATAGAACTCGAAGGCGCTCTCTTCCTGTCCTCGCTCCAACTCCTTGAGCCGGCGAATCTGCTTCCGGATGGTCTGGAAGTTCGTGAGCATGCCGCCAAGCCAACGCTCGGTGACGTAGAATGCGCCGCACTGCTCCGCCTCTTGCTCGATGATCGAACGGAGCTGCCGTTTGGTACACACGAACAGGACTCTCTCGCCCGCGAGAACGACCTCCCGCACGGCTTCCTTCGCCGCGATGAGCCGGTCGAGCGTCTTACGTAGGTCGATGATGTGGATCCCGTTGCGCTCCGTGAAGATGTACTTCCGCATCTTCGGATTCCAACGGCGGGTCTGGTGTCCGAAATGGACTCCAGCCTCGAGAAGCTCACTCAGTCCAACCTGCTGCTCCTGCATAGATATCGTCTCGGGCTCTTAACGCTTCGAGAATTGGAACCGCTTGCGCGCCTTGGGGCGACCCGGCTTCTTGCGTTCGACCTTCCTTGCATCCCGCGTAAGAAATCCACCGGCGCGCATTACGGGACGGAGATCCTCGTCGTGCTCGACAAGGGCCCTCGCCAACCCCATGCGAACCGCATCCGCCTGGCCGGTCGGACCCCCACCACGGACCCGGACACGGATGTCGAACTGCCCATCCATTTCCGCAGCCTTGAGCGGTTGTCCGATCCTTTGCTGGTGGGTGGGACGAGGAAAGTAGTCCTGCAGGGAACGAGCGTTGACCGACCACTCACCCTTGCCGGGCGTGAGGATGACGCGGGCCACGGCAGTCTTTCGCCGGCCCAGCGCCTGAATATGGGTTTTCTCCATAGATCCTTGTTTAAACGTCCAGGTGTTGCGGCTGTTGGCCTTGGTGCGGGTGGGCCGCACCGGCGTATACCTTCAATTTCTTCCTCATGTGCCGGCCCAATGAATTCTTGGGAAGCATACCCTTGACGGCAAGTTCAACCACACGATCGGGGTGCTTTTCGATCATTCTCCGAAACGGAATATGCTTCTCGCTCCCCATGTAACCCGAGTGCTTGAAGTACGTTTTTTGGTCGGCTTTGCGCCCCGTCAGCGCCACTTTTTCGGCATTGATCACAACGACGTAATCGCCCACGTCCAGGTGCGGTGTGTACATGGGCTTATGCTTGCCACGGAGGATTCCGGCGACACGTGTGGCCAACCGGCCCAAGGTTTTCCCTTCGGCATCGACGAGCCACCAGAGACGCTCGATGTGTTCGGCTTTTGGAGTATAAGTTTTCACAGCTTACCCGCACATAATCAACGATAGAGCAGTGAAGGATAGTGGAGCTTTTTCGGGGTGTCAACGGGGCAAAGCACAGCATTTTCACGGGTTTTCGACCCGAGAGAAACCCGGCTTCGCCCGCCCGGGGGAATCGACCGTGATGGGGACAGGCCGTGGCTCAAGAAGCCTGCTGAAGAGGCCTTCTAAAAAAAGGTCTCCAGAAAACGAGCCCGCGAAGCGTGCCGGAGACGAATCAAGGCCTTTTGTTTGATTTGCCGAACCCGTTCCCGGGTGATGCCCATTAGGGCTCCGATCTCCTCGAGGGTCATCGGCTCCTGATCGTCCAAGCCGAAGTACAGCCGAAGAATCTTGGCCTCCCGTTCCTTAAGCGAAGAGAGCGCGTTCTCCACACTGCTCTTGAGGGCGTGGTCGTACGCCTCGTCCTCGGGGCCGGGCGCGTACTGGTCGGGCAGGTAGTCGAGCAGCCGGTGGTCTTCGCCGGGCGTGATCGGAGCGTCCAGAGAAAGATGCGATTGTGAGATCGCCAACGTCCGCTCCACCTCCTGCTGGGAGATGTCTAGATCATCCGCGATCTCTTCGACCGTGGGCTCACGGCCCAGTTCCTGGAGCAGCGCCGAACTCCTCCGTCCGATCCGGTGGAGGGCGCCCGCCCGATTGAGGGGCACCCGGACAATGCGGCTCTGCTCGGCGAGGGCCTGCAGAATGGCCTGCCGGATCCACCACACGGCATAGCTGATGAACTTGATGCCCTTGGTCTCGTCGAACTTATGGGCCGCGCGGATGAGACCGAGGTTACCCTCATTGATGAGGTCGGATAGCGGTACTCCTTGGTTCTGATACTTCTTCGCTACCGACACCACGAATCGGAGGTTGGAGCGGACCAGCTTGTCGAGCGCCTCCTCTTCTCCGCGCTTGATCCCCTTGGCAAGGCGGGCCTCTTCAGCCTTGTCGATGAGAGGATACTGGCTGATCTCCTTGAGGTATTGATCAAGCGACCCTTCCCGGAAGGAACCTTTACGGGAAGCAAAGCCCATCTAGCCCTCGACGTGAATCGTGTACGTGACGGCGCCGCCACCTAGGGCGGCGGGGGCACCAAGCCAGAAACATGATAAGGAAAGGCTCATCCGCGCAACAGCCGCGGGGATGGGCGTTCCGCTGGTCGCATCCCCTGACGTTGGCTCAACTACCCCAACGCGGGTCAGCGGATCGGCTGGCCTACCCGCCCCCACCGCACGGCCTGAAGCCAGGGGACCCCCCGTCGGCTGGAGGGGTCGTAGGAGAAATACAGCCGCCACGGCTGGCCCCGGATCGAACGCCGGTCCACGAAGCCCCAGTAACGTGAGTCCTCGCTGTTGTCGCGGTTGTCTCCAAGCACGAAATAGTTGCCTTCTGGGACCGAGATGGGACCCCAGTTATCCCTTGACGGACGATAGTCGTTCCTGGACGAACGCCGACGAACCCTGCCATCGTTTTCTCCGTATTGCTGGTCGCGAACGATCCGGGCCGCCAACAGATGTCTGCGCTGCCACCTCATGTCCGAATGGGTCGCATCGCCGCTACGATCAAGATGACGGACGTAGTTCTCCTGCATTTCATGCCCGTTCACGAAGAGGGTTTTCTCCCTCATCTCGAGCGTGTCGCCGGGCACGCCTACCACCCGCTTGACATAGGTCTTGAGTGGATCATGGGGGGGATGGAACACCACGACTTGGCCGCGGCTCGGGTCCCGCCAGGCCGGCAACCTCAGGCCTAAAAACGGAACCTGTGCGCCATACACGGCCTTGTTGACAAGGAGGTAATCACCGACGAGCAGGGTCCCCTCCATCGAAGACGTGGGAATCTTGAACGCCTCGACGACGAAGGCACGCACCCCCAAGAAAAGGACGACCGCGAGAATGATCGATCGCGCCCATTCCCAGGTGACCCATACACGGCCCCTAGACCCTCGCGATGCGCCTCCTTGACTCCCCACCATTCCGAGCGGCACCTCCAAAAAACGTCTATAGCCAACCACCCGTTCACGCGGCTCACCGCGTGGCGGACGTAGAGCATCGATACACAAATGTCCGAACCCCGGTTCCAGCACGTCAAGTCATTCTTCCGGCCCACAGGCCAAGGCGGGGTCCCCTGCGGAACACCCGAAAGACGAAAAGCTTCCCCGCCAAGGGGTCCTGATCCTAGTGTTGTAATAGTGGTCGAGGCTCGCTATGCCAGCGAGTCCTCTCTCCAAACGGGGTAGGTAGATAGTGGCAAGACGTCGGGTAGCAGGACGCACGGGTAGCGTTTTCCGTGGGTAGGGTCCGATCTCCATTCTCGCTTCTTTTCCTCTTGATCGCAGCGGGCCTTCTGATGACCTGGCTTCAGAATCGTGCGCCCGTGTCGGCCGCCAGCCGCACGGACTTGGCGTTTCGCCCGGTGGAGGCCTGCCCCAAAGTGATGTGGAAAATCTGCGGCGAAAGCGTGACGGTCCAACACGCCAGCGATGAAGTGGCCCTCAGCTCAGCCTCGGTGTGTGTTGACGTGGGATATCTCTGCGCCGAACTGGAAACCTTGGGTTCCCAGCGAATCCTTCGGTGGCCGGAGGACACAGGCCGCCTCCGGATCCGGGTGCCTCCCCCCCGGGGAGTAGCCCCTGAGCGCGCCCGGGATCTTCAGAGCGCCGCAGTGCGCGGAATACAGTACTGGCACCGGCGCCCCTTCGAACTCGTGATCGACACCCACCCCACTTCCACCGCCCGAGCCGACATAGAGATCTCGTGGGGAGAGGGTCTCACCGGGTCTCAACTCGGCGTCACTCGGGTTCGGTGGAGCTTCGAAAAGGGTGAGCCGAGGTTTGAGGTCCAAGGGCTCGCACTTGCCATGCGCAGCCCAACGGGCCGGAGGAAGGAACTGGCTCCACAGCAGGTGCTACTCACGGCGGCCCATGAGATGGGACACGCCCTCGGACTGCCGCACAGTGATTCGGAGCGCGACGTCATGTATCCTACGAACACTGCCCGCAGCCTCTCCAACCGCGACTTTCGTACCGTCGATGCACTCTACCGTCTGCCGAACGGAGCTGTGATAGAAAAAACCCATTGGCCCGGCAGGGCCGATCGCTAAGCGCGATCACTTCTCTCGGTTGAGACCGTATTTTTCAATTTTTTTGTAGAGGTTCGACCGCGGCATATCGATCTGGCGGGCGGTCTCGCTCACATTCCAGTCGTTTACGCGAAGCTTGTGCGCGATATACGCCATCTCGGCGTTCTCCTTGAACTCGCTGAAGGCCTCCACGTTGAGGAGAGCACTGCCTAGAGTGTCACCGCTGGCGGTACCGGCAACCAGAGCGTCCACATCCTCCGCACGAACCACCTCGCCCGGCGAAAGAATCAAGAGCCGTTCTACCGTGTTCCGGAGTTCACGAACGTTTCCGGGCCAATCGAGCTCCTCGAGCCGTGCCATCGCTCCGTCCTCGATCGTCTTGGGCGGTCCATGGTTCGATCGAACGGCCTGGGAGACGAAATACGTGACCAGGGGGCGAACGTCCTCGCGTCGTTCACGCAGTGGGGGCACGACGATCGGGACCACGTTGAGCCTGTAAAAAAGATCCTCACGAAACCGGCCTTCGGCGATCTCCTTCGACAAGTCCTTGTTCGTCGCGGTGAACACGCGGACGTCTACGGTAATGGCCTTCGAGCCCCCCACCCGCGTAACAACCCCTTCTTCGAGCGCCCTCAGAACCTTGGCCTGAGCATCCAAAGACATGTCGCCGACTTCATCGAGAAAGAGCGTTCCATCTTGAGCTTGCTCGAACTTGCCGGCATGGTCGGCGACTGCCCCGGTGAATGATCCCTTCATGTGGCCGAACAGCTCCGACTCGATCAGCTCAGAGGGGATCGCGGCGCAGTTGACGTCGATGAAGGGCCCCTCGCGCCTTGACGAAGCGTGATGGAGGGCACGAGCGACGAGCTCCTTTCCCGTGCCGTTCCCACCGGTGATGAGCACTCGCGCATCCGTAGGTGCGACCCTATCGACGCGCTCCATGACATCGCGCATCGCCTGTGACGAACCAACGATCTCGTGGCGCGTGCCGACCTCGCTTCGGAGCAACTGAACGCTCTCGGTGAGCCCCCGGAACTCCAGCGCGTTCCGGAGAGTCACGAGCAGCCGGCCCGTATCCAGAGGCTTCTCGAGAAAATCGAACGCTCCTTTTTGCGTCGCCTCGACCGCGGTATCGATCGTCCCGTGACCGCTGATCATGACCACGCAGGCATTCGCGTCGAGTTTGCGGATCCGTGAAAGCACCTCCAGGCCGTCGAGCCCTGACATTTTCACGTCCAGGAACGTGATGTGCGGGCGGAAGGCCTCGAAAGACTCCAAAGCCTCCGGCCCGTCTTCCGCGGTCACCACCTCGTGGTCCTCGTATTCGAAGACCTGCCTCAATGCACCGCGGATCGATTCTTCGTCATCGACGATCAGAATTCGGGGCATTCTTTCACCGTGAACGGGGAATTCAACCGTCCCGCACCAGGATCAGGCGGTCGCGGAGCACATGGGCCGACCCTACCCCATCGGGTAGTCGAAATGCCAGCGCATCCTCGGGGAGCCCGGCGGTGCTCCTTCTGCCCAGGGCCGTCAAAATCTTGGGGGTCATTCCGTCGGGGAGCGGCACCGGAATGAAGGAGGCACGCACGCCATGTACGACGAGCGCAACCCCATCTTGCCCTAGCGGAGCAAGGGCACCTTCAACCGAGATGGAAACCGTGTCGGGAAGGAAGCCCCGTATCCCATCCAGGGTAGGCAACCCGGGAAAGGCCTCGACCGCGATCCGGGCGGTCAGCGTCACGACACCATCTTGAAACTCCACGGCCGGACCCGAAACGCCCCCCGGGACCATCCCGGGGGCCGAATACCGAAGCACGGAAGCGACCTCCGCAGCGCTGAGACTAAGTTGATCCCCACCCTCTCCGCGGCTAAAGCGTTCGAAGCGATCCAGGGCGGCTTCAGCCAACTCCGGGGACGGCAAGACCTCCACCGTCCCCTCCTCTTCGGCGAACCAACCCTGCACCCTCGGGAACACCGCCGGCCCCCACCTCCACCCCGCAAAGGCGGCAACGATGAGCAAGCCCAAGAGCCACACCCTGCCCAGGCACCCCTTGAGACAACCCCTTCCGACCACGGCTCAGCCCTCGAAAGAGGTACTGTGCTGCAGGGTATACCGAGCGGCCCCGCTCTTGGACAGTTGACTGCGCATCAAATCGAGCTTGCGGACCTTCACCTGGCCTTGGTAGGTCAAACTTGCGGCCTTGTCATCCAGACCGCGGAAGGCTCCGGCGCCACCCTTAGCATCCGCTCGTCCAAGCGTGAGATGTGGATGGAACGCCCTTGTTTCCCGCTCGAAGCCGCAACCCATGAGAGCCCATTCGACATCCTGTTTCAAACAGCGCAGAGCGGGGCTCGGTTCGATGCCCACCCAGATCACCTGCGGGCGGCGGATGGTCGGAAAGGCGCCAAAACCCTCTACGGCCAGATCGAGCTTTACCGTCGTCGAGGCCACATGATTGAGGGCATCCTGCACCCCATCCATACGGTCCTCCGGGACCTCGCCGAGAAACTTCAGGGTCACATGGTAGTGCGCCGGCTCCACCCAACGCACGGGAAGCTCACATTCCCGTAGGATCTTGGAAACCCGGTAGATTCGGTCGCGCTCCTTCTTGGGGAGGTTCAGCGCAACGAATAGACGCATGGCCGAGATGGTGGAACCGAGGAAGGGGTCGAGCTCGACCCGGACGATCTTGCGGCGGTGTCGGCGAAGCCCGGAAAATACATGGCCAAAAGCTACCGGGATGGGGCGTAGCGTACAACCGGGCACGTCGCTTGGACATGCCCGCGAACGGCTTATGGTTAGCCTCGCCCCTCCACCCACTCCCCATGAAGCCGGGATGGGTCGCCGGCGGAGCCCTGGTCCTGCCCGACGCCGACGATTCGCTGGGTCGGGTAGGCCAACTCGATGTCCGGCTCGTTTGACACGATGTCGAGAACACCCTCCCAGAGCGTCTCGTGGAAGGCCCTGCGCCGCCGCGGATCCGTGAGAAACCGCATCGACAAGCAGATCCCGTGGTCCAGCACCGAGGTATACACGGTCGACGTCACCGTGGCGT
Source organism: Longimicrobiales bacterium (assembly GCA_965248195.1). Taxonomy (GTDB): domain Bacteria; phylum Gemmatimonadota; class Gemmatimonadetes; order Longimicrobiales; family Gaopeijiaceae; genus UBA822. The sequence goes on from CBDFIQ010000002.1 coordinate 2,123,740, forward strand.
ATGAAATCAACATCCGGCTCGGTCTCTTACGTAAGAATTCAGCCGCCCTATGGCTCGCCTCTAGACTCGCGTCGCTCACCATCTCCAGCAACAGCACTTTGGCCCTCCGCCAATCGCTCTCGAACGTGATCACAACGGGCACCTCATGCCACAAGAACGGGAACTCGGACGTATAGTTCGCGATCGGATCCGTCAGGATGTTCGCGTTCGGGATCCGAATCAGCCGTCCCGTGCTTTGGTCGCTATCCACCCAGTTGCCGATCTCGAGCATATGGAAATTCAGAACCGATATGTCCACCACGTCGCCCGAATGGGAGCCGATCTGGATGCGGTCGCCCAGCTCGAAAGGCGGCTTGGTGATCAAGATCAACCAGCCAGCCACATTCACGAGGACGTCTTTGAGCGCGATCGCCACACCGGCAGAAACCAACCCCAGGAAGGTCCCGACTTGCGACAAGCCGTCGACCCAGATGGCGACGGTGAAAAGCGTGGCGAGTCCCGTGGTGACGTAGGCGATCGTCTTCCCCCACCGGTACTGCACCACACGATTTGCCACCGTCCGGGAAATGATCTGCCGGCCGAGCCTGCGGATGAGCCACGCGCCGAATATTACACCGGCCGTGAGCCCGATTTCTCGCCACGGCAGGGTGTCGAACACGGAAATCCCTTGTAGAAGGCCCGTCCCCTGCATGAGCGTGCTGGAAAGCACGGCCCCGGTAGGTAAGACGAACGAGAATCCCAGCGTGATCATAGCCCCTTTGAAACCTGTCGTGCCCGCCGAATAGTGGCTGCTGAGTCGTGCCTGCCGAGCACGGCTCAGAGGGGCTCACGCGCGTCAACTCCGGCGGGAAGAATGACGAAACCACATGATCGAGTGCCCTGTTCAAATCAGGTGATCATGCGTCGTAAATGCAAGGTTTTAAAACAGCTTTGCGTCCGTCAGCCGCGCGGGGCCGATAGCCCTAGTTGGCTCATGACGAACGTCCGTACCCCCTCCAAGCTGCTAGAGATTGAGACGCTGTCCGGCAACCGGGGGATCTCCTGATCCGATTCGACAAAAGCTATGACCGGTCGCTCGTACCTGACCGCGAGCCTGATTTCGCTAAGGGTCCCTGCATCTCCAGGCAGTGCCACGATTACGTCCGAGGAGAGGACGTTGATATGGTTTCGCGACATGGGCTCCGTGCCACGTTCACCACTCAAGGGAAGATGCGTCAGAACCGGAATCTCCACCCATTGGTTCGGATACCCGTCCTTTGGATTCGGACCCCCACCCTTCGATTCCTCCGGCGACTCATCGCAAGGAAGAACGCCGATGACCAGCCCCTGGCGGTTGGGCGTGTCATAGAACGACTTACTGACCGCCGCCATTACACCGCCTCCGCCTCCGGTCAGCAGGTGAACTCCACACCCTGCCAACCAGCGACCCAAAGCTGAAGCGCGCTCCAGATAGGGCCTGCTACCGGATCCCATCACTCCGACGATGGGAAGGCGGATCACGGGAGGATCGTCCCCGCCGTCGACCGGGAGGATCACCACACCGTCACCGGGAAATCACCACGTTGTCAACCGGGACGATCACCACGCCTTCGACGAAGACGCGAAGCCTGCGGGTCAGACGGGCCATCTCCTAATTTCCCACCCGCTCCCTGAGCACCTCGAAGAAGTTCTGGACGACCACGTCTCGAACAACGGCGCCCGCGATCCCCCCCAATCGGCCTGCGAGCAGACGCCGATCGTCGGGTGAGATGTCAAAGTGGCGAGTGCTCCTCGGTGCGAGGAATCCCAGCGTGCTAGCGAACGGCACGCGCGACTCCACCGCGAAGTCGGGATCCGTGCGGACCGTCGCCACCACCCAAGAGTTGTCGGCGGACTGATAAACGATCTCTCGACCGTTGTGCGCCCAGACCGGGCCAGTCCCCCCGTCAACGGAAACAGGGCTGACGCCCCCAGGGCCGGGGAAGGGCCGGACGTAGACTTCGTCCTGGCCGGACTCGTCGGATTGGTACGCCAGCCAGCGCCCGTCCGGCGAGAGGGATGGCACGGACTCCAGGAACGGTGTGTTCAGGATGGTTACAGCCGCACTGTCCGGGTGGGGGGCGGCGTAGTACAGGTCGCCACCGAGCGCGGTTTCGCCTGGGGTCTGAGCCTCGTACACGAGCCACCGCGCGTTCGGCGTCCAGAGGGCTTCGAAAATCTCAGCGCCCGATCCGGCACGAAGGAGCCGTGCTTCCCCACTCCGGTCCCAGGCCCGAGCGTACACCGCTCGCTCGCCATCCCGGTCGGAGAGGAACCCGACCTCAGCACCATCGGGGCTCCAAAACGGCCTCGTGTTCGTCCCCTCGAAAGTCAGTGGGGAAAACGTCTCCTGATCGAGATCGTAGATCCAGATTTGCGACTCGGCGCTTCCCTCCGCCAAGTTTTGCATTGCTACTTTGCGCCCGTCGGGAGACACGCGAGGCACTTCGAACGCCCCGACCAACGTAGGATCCAGAACCTCCTCTGAGCCGTCTCGACCCACCCAAGTGGGTGTAAATTCCCCCGCGCCCCCTCCTCCGGGCCGGTACACCAACACCCCCGTCTCCGAGAGCGCGAAGTAACCGGCCGAGCCATTGTTGACCAGGATCCCCTCCAGGAGAGTCCGGCTCGGACCCGTGACCTCGAGCCGGTCGATGTCGAAGGGGGCCGCGAAGAGCGTCCCCTCTCCCGATGTATAGACGATGTGGCCCGAGTGGGCGTACCTCGCCATGGCGCCCTGGAACAGCGTGGTGATCCGTCCGGTCTCGAGCGACAGGACCGAGATCGAGTCCGTGGTGGGTGTTCCGATGTCTCTCGTGAAGAGGACCCCCTTGCCGTTGGGCAGCACGTCCGGCCAGAGTTGGGCCTCTTCCCCCGGTTCGAGGCCGGTGACCGATTCCGATTCACCTCCGTTTGCGGACACGCGCCAGAGTCTCCCACGACCAGCGTACCTGAAGTAGAGCATCCCATCCGGGCCCCACGCGAGTCCTGAGCTTGCTACCGCCTCGGAGACGAGGGTCAAGGGCGGAGCGCCGCCGAGCGAGACGGTCGTGAGGCTGCCGCCGCCCGTGAACGCGATGGACTCGCCATCCGGCGAGAAGCGCGGGTTTCGGGCGCTTGCCGTGCCGGCGATTGGGACGGGGGCGAGCTGGTCCAGCGGTCGCAGCCAGAGCTGCCGCCCCCCAGCGGCCGAGATTCCCACAAAAACGACGCGTGATCCGTCGGGGGATATCGTCAAGCTCAGGTTCCCGTTCCCGCCGAAGAGCCCGAGGCCGTCCGGCACGTTCAACTCGAAGCGCACGACCGGCGTCGGCGTGTCGGGGCGGAGGAGCGACCAGCCGAAGCCCAAGGTGGAGACAAGCGCCAGTGCGGCCAGGGCCATCGACAACGTTTTCCACGAACCTGCCCCTTCACCAGCGGCCGCCCCCGCGGGCTCCCCATATCGGAATCCCGGATCGGCCAACGCCCTCACGAAGTCCTGAACTCCCGTGAACCTGTCCGCGGGCAGCTTCTCCAGGGCACAACGGACCGCCGCATCCACATTGGGCGGGACCGAGGGCCGATGTTTGGCCGCTGACACCAGCTCACCCGCGATGATCTTGCCCAGCACCGCCTGCGCAGTCGTTCCCGGATAAGGCGGTTCACCTACCAGCATCTCGTACAGCACGGAGCCCAGCGCGTAGGTGTCGGTGGAAGCTCCCACGGCCTGATCGCCCGTCGCCTGCTCGGGGGACATGTAGTGTGGAGTCCCGAGACTCAGGCCCGTTTCCGTTAAACGTCCTCCTCCAGCTGCCCCAACCGCCAACGCAATGCCGAAGTCCGAAACGACGGGCTTGCCTTCCAGCATGAGGACGTTCTCAGGCTTGATGTCGCGGTGAATCACGCCTTGGCGGTGAGCATAGTCGAGCCCTCGGCCACGTCGGTGGCGATGTGGACAGCCTCACTCACCGGAAGCTGATGCTCGCGCTCGAGCCGGTCCTTCAGTGTGTCACCTTCCACGTAGGGCATCACGTAGAAGAGGAAGCCGTCGGCCTCGCCGGAGTCGAAGAGCGGGAGGATATTGGGATGTTGGAGCTTGGCTGTGACCTCGATCTCGGCCAGGAAGCGCTCGGCCCCGACAACCACGGCCAATTCCGGCTTCAAGACCTTGAGCGCCACGTTCCGGTGGTGCTTCAGATCCTCGGCCAGGTACACCGTGGCCATCCCGCCCTCGCCGAGCTCATGCTTGATCGCGTAGCGGCCCTTGAGGGCGGCGTTCAGACGGGTGACGGCATCCGACATAGCAGACAAGATGTGTCTAACGCGTGTGGGGTTGCAAGCACCCCTGCCCCCGTCCCCGGCAGTTTCCCAGTTTCCGCGGAAACTGGGATTACTCTCAGGCCGCGTCCTCGAACAGCTCGCCCTTCTCCAACTCACCTTTCTCGGGCTCGTCGTCCTCCAGCTCGCATCGCCTAGGCTCGTCGTTCTCCGTCTCACCCTTCTCTAGCTGGTCATTCTCCAGCTCGTCGTTCTCCGGGTCGTCGTTCTCCCCCCCGCCCTCATTCGGCTCGCCCAAGGAAAGGACCGCTTCCAGCGCCGCGTACTCGATCTCCCACGGGATGTCGTGGTCACGCTTCCATTTTGGCATCCCGCTCCGCCCGTCGGGCGTGATCCCACGCTCTCGGTTTCGTCTCACGAGCTCTTCGAAGGGATCCGGAGGGTGCTCCGGTAGCTGCGGCAGTTCGGGCAGCGGTGTCAGCTCCGGCATCGGTGTCAGCTCCAGCATCTGCGGCACCTCCGACATCTGCGGCATCAGCGGCACCTCCGCGAATGCCCTCCCTTGCGGCGTGAAGAAGACGATCTGACCGTCGGCACCGCTATAGACGCTGTATCCGTCCTCGTGCACCCTCCGGTGGTGTCGCCTGCAGAGCAGCACCATATTCGCCAGTACGGTCTCGCCGCCGTCCGCCCAGTGCACGATGTGATGCGCGTCGGTAAACCGGAGCCCACAGCCTGGGAACCGGCACCCGCGGTCCCTGGCCTCGAGCGCACGCCGCAGTGCCGACGGCACGGTGCGGGTCCGACGGCCGACATCGAGCACGGAGCCGTCAGAGTCGCTCTGTACTTCGACTCGGCCGGCGTCGCACGCGAGTCTCCGGGCAGTTTCCGCGGAAACTCGCGTGCCGTCTTCGAACTCGGACATGCCGGGCTCGACTTGCTCGGCAAGCGTCTCCGGCTCGACGTGCAGCATGACCTGATAGCGCTCCGGCCGGGAGCCCGAGATAGGCGCTGCGTTCCCGCCGAAGCCCGCCGCGAGGGCCCGCTCGGCCAAGAGCCCCACCGCGTCGGCTCGCAGCTGCTGGGGCTCCGCCCGCTCGCCGTCGTCCTTGGCTGACTCGGCGAAGAGCGCGTCGCTCGCCGCCTCGACCGCCCGCATGAGCACGGTCGCGACCTCCGGGGTCAACCGTCCCTTCACGACGTACATCCCGTCCTCGTCGGGGAAGACCGAGAAACGGCGGCCGCGATGCCTGATTCGCTCCGCCCGCTGCTCGTCGGAGCGGCCGAGCGTCTTCCAGCTCCGGACCAGCCGCTCCAGGTTCGCGGCCGAGCCGGCACGGGCGAACTCCAGCAGCTCGGACTCATTGTCGGCCGTGGCCGCACGGGTGAGCGACCGGACCTTCGAGTACGAGATTTCTCCCCGGGCCATCGCGTCTGAGATGAGCGGAAGGCCTTCGAGCGCCCGTGCGGCCCGGACCTTCTCGTTCGCCGTGTTCCTCGTGATGCCGATCCGCCACGCCAGCCACTCGGCACACGAGCCGAAGTCCTCTTCCGCCCAGTCGCAATGGCGGTCCGACTTCGCGAGCGCCCTCAGGAACTCGCGAGTCGTGGCCGTGATCTCACCGTAGAGCACCGCGACACGGTCCATGCGGTCCTGGCGCACGTCGGACTCGAGTCCGGCCCGATCCATCGTCTCCATCGTTTCCGTGGATTCCATCGTTTCCATGGTTCCCACTGTCTCCATCACCCCTCCCATCCCCATTGGTTACAACGAGTTAGGTCACAATATAACAGGGTGATTCTCGAGGCTCTGGGAGGCCGCTAGACTGAAAAAGGGGGGTTGGTAGACCTTCAAACGAGGCCTCGGGTCGCCACGCGGTTCCACGCCCAGCGACCGGCCTCAGGAGCGAAGCACGAGCCACGTCCCGGACCACCCCCAGAGCCCGTCCCCAGATCTGTCAATGGCTGAATGGGACGGATCGATGTCTGGATGGGACGGATCGATGTCCGGGTGGGACGGACCCACGTCCGGATGGGAGGCATCGATCGCCGGATGGTACCCGTCACCGCGGCGCGTCTCGTTTTCTGCTCGATTTCCGCGGAAATCGTGTGTGCAACGCACGTGACCCACGTATCGTCAGGCAAGGCCGCTTGGACACACGGTCGCTTTGGCCACGGCCACCTGCACCCTGCACCTCCGTTGCCGACCCGATGGCGCAGGAGGAGAGTGGATTAGAGCCTCAGCTCAAACTGCCGCTCACCCCAACCGGGAGCGATCCAGTAGACGGTATTGGATGGCCTCACCCACATGATGGACACCCAGGCGATCCGCCCCTTCCAAGTCGGCGATGGTCCTGGCGACCTTGAGCACCCGATCGTGTGCTCGGGCCGAGAGCCCCAGACGGGTCATGGCCTGTCCAAGAATCCGGGTGGACGCATCGTCCATGGCGCACCAACGCCGGATCTCTCGAGATCTCATGTGGCTGTTCGCCCCTATTTCGGGAGCGCGGCGAAAACGGTGGTGCTGCCGCTCACGGGCGGCGGTAACACGGGCCCGAACGGTGTCGCTCGGCTCCGCCGAACCAGCCGCCCTCAACTCTTCGACCGGGACGGCAGGTACCTCGATGTGGAGATCGATGCGGTCCAACAAGGGACCGGAGAGACGGGAACGATACCGCGCCACATGAGCCGGATCGCACGTACACCGGTCTCCCTCTGCGCCGTACAGCCCGCACGGACATGGGTTCATCGCGGCCGCAAGCATGAATCGCGCCGGATAGCGTAACGTCGAGCGCGCCCGCGCGTGGGTCACGACACCGTCTTCCATCGGTTGCCGAAGCGCCTCCAGAACGGACCGCCGATACTCGGGGAGCTCGTCGAGGAACAGCACGCCGTGATGGGCAAGGCTCACCTCGCCGGGTCGGGGAATCGCTCCGCCACCGACAAGCCCCGCGTCGCTCGCGGTGTGATGGGGTGCCCGGAACGGACGCTCCGCGACAAGTGTGCCCCCGGCCGGAACCAGCCCGGCCACCGAATGGACCTTCGTGAGGTCGATCGACTCGGCCACCGTGAGCGGAGGAAGGATCCCGGGAAGTCGCCGGGCCAGCATCGTCTTGCCGGATCCCGGGGGTCCGATCAACAGGAGGTTGTGGCCCCCGGCGGCGGCGATCTCGAGTGCCCGCTTCGCGAACTGCTGCCCACGCACGTCGGACAGATCGGGTTGCCGGGCCGGAGGACGCTCGAGGAGGCGGGCCATATCGAGCCGAGTCGGCCCAATCGGGCTCCCCCCTGAGAGATGTGCCAACACCTCTCCGAGCGTCTCGCCACCCAAGACCTGCACCCCGTCTACCGCGCCGGCCTCTCGGGCATTCGCCTTGGGTAGTAGAAGCGTCGTCACACCCCGGGCCTGGCACCCGGCGGCGATCGGCAGTGCCCCGCGAATCGGCCTCAGGCATCCATCCAGCCCGAGTTCCCCGACCAGGCAAAGGCCGTCTACGCGCTCTTGGGGCACCACGCCCGTGGCTAACAGAACTGCCACCGCAATGGGCAGGTCGAAGGCGCTGCCCTCCTTGGGCATGTCAGCGGGTGCGAGGTTGACGGTGATCCGCCGGTGAGGGACCGGATGGTCCACGTTGCTCAGGGCGGCGGTGACGCGTTCCCGACCCTCTCGAACCGCGCCATGGGGCAGGCCGACGACCACGAATGACGGGAGTCCCACCGAGATGTTGACCTCCACCGACACCGGATGGCTCTCGACACCGGCGACCGAAGCAGACCCGACCTGCGCCAGCATGGACTTCTCCCCCGTACGGGACACACGTCCCCGGAGGGGCACGTCGCCCTACGCTGATCGAGCTGGCGGGGCAGATCCATGCCGGGACGGGACCCCTGGGGGGGGACCCAGCCGGAGCAGATCCGACGGCACGTGAAGCCAAGGGATCTGATCTGAGCCTTCACTGTCTCAGCTGAACAGCGGCGGCCTCCGCGTGTGGAAGTCGTTCGCGTCCTGCCAGGCCCTCGCCACCCTGAGCGTCTCAGCATCGGCCCAAAGCTGCCCGACGAAGACCGTGCTCACCGGTGTTCCATCATCGTTGAAGCCGCTCGGCACAACCACGGCCGGGTGCCCGGTCAAATTGGTCATCAGCAGCTGGTCCGGGGCGCGCGTCGGCGTGATGAACACGTCGATCCCTTCAAGCGCCGCCTCGAGCGCGCCCATGAGCATCGTACGGACTCGGTTGGCTTGGATGTACTCCACTGCCGGAATCATCCGGGCGACCCGGAACGAGTTGGGCCATGATCCGGGCGTCTGCCTGACGAGCAGATCGTCCCTACCACTCAGCGTCAGTTCGTCGAACGCGGCCGCCGCTTCCGCCAACAGGATGATTCGCAACGCGTCGAGCGGATAGTCCGAAGGAAGATCGATCGGCACCGGCTCGACTCCGAGCGAGCGGAGCGTCTCGAGCGCCGCCCGGTCGTGTCCAGTCGCGCGCTCAGCTTCGAAACCGCGGCCGAAGTACCCGACCCGGAGATCCGACAGCGGCCGTTCGGAGTCCCAGTTGAAGGGCGCCGTGCGTGCCGTGGGATCCCGGCCATCCGCCCCGTGGATGGCATTGAAGACCAGTGCACAGTCCTCCACGCTGCGGGCGATGGGACCCAGCTTGTCCATGCTCCATGAGAGTGCCATGGCGCCCGACCGGCTGACCCGCCCGTAGGTGGGCCGGAGCCCCGTCACGCCGCAACGCGTCGCCGGCGACACGATGGAGCCGAGCGTCTCACTGCCGATGGCGAAGCCCACGAGTCCGGCCGCGGTCGTCGCAGCCGAGCCTGCCGAAGAACCGCTCGAGCCCTGCTCGAGGTTCCAAGGGTTCCGGGTCCGGCCACCGTACCAGTAGTCCCCCTGGGCGAGGGCGCCCAAGGTCAGCTTCGCCACCAGGATGGCGCCGGCCTCTTCGAGGCGACGCACCACGGTCGCGTCTTCCCCGATGACCTGATCCTCGTACGGCTTGGCACCCCAGGTGGTGCGGAAACCCTCGGCCGCCAGCAGATCCTTGGCCCCCCACGGGATGCCGTGAAGTGGGCCGCGATAGGCGCCGCTCGCGATCTCACGATCCGCCCGGGCCGCATGCTCGAGCGCTCGATCGCTCATCAGTGTTATGACAGCCTCCAACGTCGGCCCGTGCCGTTCCAGCCGCTCCAGGTAGAGCGTGGTCAGCTCGGTCGAGCTCAGTTGCCGAGTCCGAATCAGCTCAGAAAGCTGGGTGACCGGCATGAACGCCAGGGTCTCCGGGTCCGCCGGCCGCCGCAGCCCGATGTTCCGCGTGAACCGGAACGGACGCGTCTCCGAAGGAAGGTCCCGTCCCGGAAGGGCCGGATCGAACTGGACCGCCGGCGGCACATGATTCGATACGGACACCTCACGCAGCGCCTCATACGCCTCCAGGTTCGAGTTCAGGTCCACGAGCATCATGTCGCGCTCCGCATCCGTGAAGTCGAGGCCAGCCACCGCCCCCGCGTCCGCTACGATCTCCGAGGTGATCTCCCCACGTGCCTGCATGTGTGCCCAGAGCACCCCCGGAAACACGGTCCCACCCAGACCCAGCGCGGACATATACGCCATGAATCCACGCCGGTCGACGGATGCGATATCTACGAGGATCTTCATCGGTCCCTCGCGAGCCTTGAGGAAAGAGCGGTGGGCCGGTATGGTGCGCCCGTATAATGCCGCCACGCAAGTTCGCGCCGGGTGGGTCGACCGGTTCCTGGTCAAGAAATCAAGGTGGGAGCACTACATGAACGTCGCCGTTCTCGGTGAAACACATCCTGGTGAAGACCGGGTCGCGCTGATTCCTTCGAGCGTGCCCAAGCTTGAAAAACTCGGGTGCGAGGTCACCGTGGTGTCCGGAGCCGGCCTTCCGTCCCACTTCTCGGACGAGGAGTACCGCGAGGCGGGGGCGACGATCGCGCCGGACGTGAGGGCGGCCGTGCAGGGCGCCGGAGTCGTCTTGAAGGTTCAAGCACCAACCGACGAAGAGATTGAAACGCTCCCCGAGGGTGTCGTGCTCATCTCGCTCCTCTCGCCACTCACACAACCGGAGTTGATCGGCAAACTGGGCAACGCCAACGTCACGGCCTTCGCTTTGGAACTCATCCCGCGGATCACGCGTGCACAGAGCATGGACGTCCTTTCGTCTCAGGCCACGGTGGCCGGATACAAGGCGGTACTCACCGGCGCGGACGAACTCGCCAAGTTCCTGCCGATGTTCATGACCGCCGCCGGGACCATCCGCCCAGGGAAGGTCCTGATCCTCGGCGCTGGCGTGGCCGGGCTCCAGGCCATCGCCACCGCGCGGCGGCTGGGCGCCAAGGTAGAGGCCTTCGACGTGCGTCCCGCCGTGAAGGAGCAGATCGAAAGCTTGGGAGCCACGTTCCTCGAGACCGAAGAGGAGGTCGCCGGAGAAGGAGAGGGCGGCTACGCCAAGGAGCTCAGTGAAGAGCAGCACCAACGCGAGCTCGAGCTCATCGCCGCGCACATCGCCGATACCGACCTCGTCATCACCACCGCCCAGATCCCCGGCCGGCCTGCGCCTCGGCTCATCACCGAAGAGATGGTGGACTCCATGCACCCCGGATCGGTGATCGTGGATCTCGCCGCGTCCTCCGGGGGCAACTGTGCCGTCACCCGCGAGGGCGAGACCGTCGAACGAAACGGAGTCAAAGTGATGGGCCCCGCCAACCTACCCGCCGAGATCCCAACGCACGCGAGCCAGATGTTCTCGAAGAACGTCGAGACGCTCCTCAAGGAGCTCGTCGCTGAGGGTGAGCTTTCGCTCGACTTCGAGGACGAGATCGTCGCTGGCACGTGCGTGACGCACGGCGGTGAAGTGCGGCACGGCCCGACGAAGGAGAAGCTCGGCTAAGGAGAAGCTCGGCTAAGGTACGTTCAGAACCCGCCGCCGCCTCAACCCTCCCCTTTGCCAATCTCTCCCCCGACCCATAGCCTAAAGCAACACACGAAGAGCAGCAGCCCCGGGACCGACCCACGTCGCTCCCGTGGCACATCCAGTTCCGCCACCGACCGGAGCCGACCATGACCCGCGCACTCCCCCACCGAGCCCGCACGATCTCCCTCTTCGCCGCCGCGCTGATGCTGCTACCCTCCGCGATCGCGGCTCAATACGTCCCCGCTCGGGGAGACGGGTGGGAGACGCGACGGCCCGCAGAGGTAGGGATGAGTGAGTCCGGAGTACAGGCGGCCGTGCAATTCGCCTTGGCTCACGAGACCTCTGTGCCGCGAGACCAGGAGTGGAGCCAGAGCCAGAGTTTCGGCCGCCGCGAGCCGTTCGGTTTCGCCGTCGGTCCCTTCAAAGTCCGTAGTGGCGCGGCCGGGGTGATCGTACGGCACGGATACATCGTCGCCGAGTGGGGCGATACGCGTAGCGTGGACATGACGCACAGCGTGGTGAAGTCCTTCCTGTCCACCACCGTCGGACTGGCGGTTCAAGACGGCCTTATCGGCTCGATCGACGACCTGGCCCGAGACTACATGGCGCCGGTGGATCTTCCTGCTGGGGACGGCGAGCCGGGCATCGACCGGGTTGCCTTCGGCGGGCCCGATGTCACGACCCTTTTCAACACGGAGCACAACCGTCAGATCACCTGGAGACACCTTCTCACCCAAAGTTCGGACTGGGAAGGAACACTTTGGGGTAAGCCGGATTGGGCGGACCGGCCCGATGACGATCCCTCGACCTGGACCACCCGTGCGCGGCGGACTCCGGGCACGCGATACGAGTACAACGACACCCGTGTGAATCTGCTAGCTCTTTTAACGACAAGCGTTTGGCGCGAACCGCTCCCGCAGATTCTCAAGGAGCGAGTCATGGATCCCATTGGTGCGTCACCGACCTGGCGCTGGTACGGCTATGAAAACTCGTGGATCACCCTCGACGGTCGGCAGGTACAGGCCGTGAGCGGAGGCGGGCATTGGGGTGGGGGCATGTTCATTCACGCACGGGACCAGGCACGCTTCGGGTTATTCACCCTTCGGAAAGGACGCTGGGGTGATCTGCAGCTCGTGGACGAAAAGTGGTTCGACATGGCCGTGACACCGTCCGACGCGAACCCGACGTACGGGTTCATGAACCACTTTCTGAATGTGCCCAACGCGGAGGGCCGGAAGGGTTATCCGAGCGCGCCCCGTACAGCATACTCACACCGCGGCAACGGCACCAACTTGGTCTACGTGGATCAGGAAAACGATCTGGTCGTGGTGGCACGTTGGATCCCCGGCGGGGACATCGACGAGCTCTTGAGCTTGGTCATCGGCTCGATCCAGAGGACGGCGGAGGGCGGGTCCTGACCCGGATCAGCCTCAGCAGACCCACCCAAGGCGTCACACGCTGACGGTCGCGGGCTCTTGTTCCTGTTTCATCATCCCCCACGCGGTCGAAACGGCGAGGAACGCCCAGAGAAGATCGAAGGGGCCCATCTGCGCTGTCACGCGTCCCAGAAGCCCGACCTGAGCGAACGCGAATCCGGTAAACTGTTCGGCCAAGCCCATACGCTCGTCCTCGGTGAGCGTCCCAAGGTGCGTCGAGCCTGCAGAGACCATCTGCTCCCACAAGGCGTCGGAAATCGTGTCTCCATCGGGAATGGCGTCGTACCTCGCCTGGACGTCCTTCGGAAAGCCCCCGTTGAACTGCAGATCCAGGGTCACAGCCTGGACCATGAGTTCTTCGTCGGCCAGCACGTCGGCGAGGGTGCTGTTCCCAAGGACGAACTCTCCGATGAGGACCCGAGCGATCAATAGGCCTACAAGGGCCAAGGCCGCCGCGGATCCGGCCGCCACCGTGTCCCTACGCGCGGTGGTGTGGGCCATGCCGAAGCCCACCAGACCTCCGAGCGCCCACGCGGCGTACCCGATCTCGTAGCCGGTCAGGGCCGTAATCATGGTCCACCCGATGCCACCGACAAGCGCGGCGCCGAGGCCGGCGAGCATCGCCGGAAAAATAGATTGGGAGGGTGCTACGGGCGCAATCTCGACCGCCCGATAAGTCTCAAGTGATTCCTGGTCCACGGTCGACCTCCTCTGAACGGGACAGGTCGGTGGTAGACTCGACAGCCAACGACCGACACGGAGACAGAGAGCGGTCGGCGCAATCCGTCCTTTTCGACGCTAAAACGCGTATTCGTTGGAGGGCAACACATTTTTTCGGCAAGCATCCGATGCGTGTGGCGAGTTGGCGCATCCGGAGAACCTGACTAGGTTCCCCGGCATTCACCACAGCGGTTTTCCGCCGAGCCAGCGCTTACACCGAAATGGAGGAATCTGATGGGCGAGATGGTCGTGGGACTGTACGTCTTCGTCCTCGCCACCCTCACCGGCCGGGAGGTCATCACCAAGGTGCCCCCGACCCTGCATACGCCCCTGATGTCGGGCGCCAACGCCATTTCTGGAATCGCGGTCGTCGGAGCCCTGGTGGTTTCAGCGCAGGTCGATTCCGGGATTGCGCGGGTCCTGGGAATCACCGCCATCGTGATGGCGATGGTCAATGTGGTCGGGGGCTTCATGGTCACCGATCGCATGCTCGAAATGTTCAAAAAGAAATAGCGGCCACTCAGAGGAGCTTATCCATGGATCTCTCCCTTTGGGTGGAGCTGTCGTACCTCTTTTCTTCCGTCCTCTTCGTCGTCGGCCTCAAGCGCCTCCAGTCCCCCGCCACGGCCCGTGGAGGGAACCGGTTGGCCGCGTTGGCCATGCTCATCGCAATCGTCGCGACCCTGGTCGAAAACCAGGTCCTGAGCTGGACCGGGATCGTGGCCGGCATGGTGGTCGGCTCGCTCATCGGCGGTGTGGCCGCACGGACGGTGAGGATGACCGACATGCCCCAGCTGGTGGGCATCTTCAACGGATTCGGAGGCGGCGCCTCGGCTCTCGTTGCGGCGGCCGAGCTCATGCGCGTGCAGTCGGCGGGTGCTGGGCTCGTGCTGGGAGACGGATTTACCATCGCCATCTCCTGCCTCATCGGTACGGTGACCTTCTCCGGCAGCTTTATCGCGTTCGGGAAGCTCCAGGGGCTCGTGTCGGGTAATCCCATCACGTTCCCGCTCCAAAAAACGTTCAACGCCCTGCTCTTCTTGACGCTCCTGGTCCTGGGCGCCTCAGTGATGGGCGTGTTCGGGGTCGGCCCACTTTCTGCCCTCACGGTCTTTTCGATCTTCACGGCGATGGCGCTCCTGCTGGGCGTCCTCCTCGTGATTCCCATCGGTGGTGCGGACATGCCGGTGGTGATCTCGCTCCTCAACTCCTACTCGGGGTTGGCGGCGTCCGCCGCGGGATTTGTGATCGGGAACAACGTGCTCATCATCGCCGGCGCGCTGGTGGGCGCAGCCGGGCTTATCCTGACTATGATCATGTGCAAGGCCATGAACCGCTCGCTGGCCAACGTGGCGTTCGGCGCGTTCGGTGGGGAGACGGCTGGTGCCGCTCAGCTCAGCTCAGGTGACAAGACGGCCCGCTCCGTAGATGCCGAGGGTGCCGCCATGATCCTGGCCTACGCCCAATCCGTCGTGGTGGTGCCGGGCTACGGCCTTGCGGTCGCGCAGGCCCAGCACGAACTCCGGAAGGCAATGGACAACCTCGAGGAACGGGGCGTCGACGTTAAGTACGCGATCCACCCGGTGGCCGGCCGTATGCCCGGACACATGAACGTGCTGCTCGCCGAGGCGGACGTGCCTTACGACAAGCTCTTCGACCTCGAAGAGATCAACGAGGACTTCGGCCGAACCGACGTCGTGCTCGTCGTGGGCGCCAACGATGTGGTAAACCCCGAGGCTCATAATCCCGAGAGCGTGATCGCAGGCATGCCCATCCTCGACGTGGACAAAGCTAAGAGCGTGATCATCATGAAGCGGAGCCTGTCGCCCGGATTCGCGGGCATCGACAACCCGCTCTTTTACATGGGCCACACATTGATGTTCTTCGGGGATGCCAAGGGCTCGATGACCGACTTGGTGAGGGAGGTTCGTGAAGCCTGACCCCTCCGAAGGGGAGGCGGGCTGGCGTTCAAGATCAGCCGGGCTTGCCCTCGGCTGCCCACTCCCTTTCGAGCGCATCTAGTTGCTCTTCGACCTCCGCCACGAGCTTCGCGGTAGGAACGGTCGAGACACCACTCGCGTGGAAGAGGGCGAAAAAGAGACCGTCCGTGTGGCCGATGCTCGCATGCGTCACACCACTATCCAGAAAGCGGTTCAGCCGAAGCGCGTCGGAGAGTGAGAGCGCGGCTCCGTACCTCGCGGGCGGGGCCTGGAAGAGTATCCGCACGACCGCCTCACGCACGATCTGGAACTCTTCAACGATGTCGCCTGCGGCCAAACCCCTCTTGGCACCGAGCGCCCCATAAAGTTCCGCTGCGCTCTTCCACACGGGGTCCACCGCAGATCGCCGGTGATCAAGAGCCCCCGGGATCATCTGCGTGAGGAGGTTGAGAAACCGTTCGAGAACACGCTCCATTTCCTGATCCATACCGACCCGATGCAATATTTCCTCGAACCAGTATCTCGCTAGAAATCCTCGCTGGACCTCGAGCCAATCTCCGAGGTGATGAGTTTCTGGAGCGGGATGAGTGCTGGGAGACGGATACGTACTTCTTGCGGGAGACTGGGAGGATCGGATCTCGGCGGGCTGAGCGAAATCCCTCATGTCACTCCATATGGAGGGAAAGGGTCTCCTGCGCGAACGCCTTAAGTTGGGTCATCGGGCCCCATATCGCCAGAGTATGGATTCCCGTCCTAGGAGTCATCCTCACTTTCGGAGTCGTCCTCACTTTGGGAGCCATCCTCACTCCCCCCCCGCTCACCGTCCGTCCACGGCCTCAGCTGCAGGCGGATCACGGTGCCCTCCCCGCGGTCCACCTCGGCGGCCACCGTACCATCCCACGATTCCACCAACTTGCGAACGATGGCGAGGCCGAGTCCGGTGCCGGTCGAACGGGTACTGAACTGCGGCTCGAAGATCCTTCCCATGAGGTCGACCGGTATGCCGGCGCCGTCATCCCGGACCCGAACTTCCACGGCGTTCGGCACTGACACCGCTTCGATGACCACGCTTCCGTTTCCCTCGATCGCCGCCCGCGCATTCTCGAGCAGGTTGCTCAAGACCTCCTTGAGTTCGGTCTCACGGGCGCTGATCCGGGGCAGGTCCTCGGGGATGTCGGCGGCGAATTCGATGGGCCCGCCCTCGCCTCCCCGATACAGCGTGAGCAGCTCCCGCGCCACGGCGCCCACGTCCACGGGCTCGAGCGGCACCTTGCCAGCTGCCGCGGCGGGTGCGCCGAATCGTGAAAATCCCCTCGCGATTTCGGCGAGCCGGTCGATCTCCTTCAGGATGGCCCCGACGTTACGCTCCAGAACGGTCTCGAACTCCCCCTTCTGGTCCTTCCAGGCCCTTCGGATGTGCTGTACGCTGAGCTTGATCGGAGTGAGTGGGTTCTTCACTTCGTGTGCAACTTGGCGCGCCATCTCACCCCAGGCGAGAATCCGCTCGGTCCGCAGTTCATCGGTGATATCCTCGAGGGAAAGGACGATGCCCCCGGGCTCCTGCCGTGAGACTTCACGGGCGCGTACCCGAATGCGACGGTCCCCCCATTGAAACTCGACCGTAGCTTCGCGAAGCCCGTCTCGCATACACCCCTCGACCCACTCGACGAACTCGCCTCTCGGGCCCTCGAACCGGGGCATGGGCTCACCAACCTGCATCCGTCCCTCCAGCACGGCCTGAGCCCTCGCGTTCACCAGAATCACGCGGCCCAAGGCATCCAGTGCCACGACCCCAGTCGCCGCATCCTCGACGATTGCCTCCGTACGCCTCGTCGTTCTGACGAGTGCCCGCCGCGCTCGTTGGAGACGCAACACCATACGGTTGAAAGCCGTGAAGACGGACCCGAACTCATCCGCCCGGTCACTGGGTAGCTGTAGTTTCAGATTGCCCCCGCCCACGCTCTCGGATGCCACCTGGAGCGTGCGCATCGGGCTGGTGAGGGTACGGCCGACCAGGAAGGCGAGACCCAGGGACAGCCCCGCACCGAGCAACACCACGAAGGCGATCAACTCGAGGATCTCACGCTGCCTCAACGTGGTCGCACCGGCCTGAAGCGGCACCTGCGTAGCCACCACGTCCCCGTCCGGAAGCCTTCGGAAGGCCATCAAATACTGGCGCCGTCCGAGGTTCCCAAGCGTGGTCTCGAGGAGCTCTTCCCGGCTCTCGATCCGCTGATTCAACTCGAAGGGAATCAGCCCATTGTACAGGCCGAGTTCCACGAGGTCGTCCACCGACCCGCCGCGCAGCTCTCCCGCTCGATACTCCAGAAGGTCCGCGCCCACGCGACCGGACAGCAGCGTCATCGAGCCCTGTACGTCGCGGTAGAAGGCGGCCGCATCCGCCGCGACACGCCCCGCGATCGCGGCGGCCGTTCTCACGGTGGCTCCGTTCAGCGTCCGGAACGCGAGGGTGCCGAAGAGGGTGGCAGACACGAGGAAGAATCCGAAGAGCGCCACCGTGACTCTGGCACGAAAGGATGAGAACGGGTTCCTCCACGTTCGGACGGTGGGGCGCCGCCCGACGAGCACATACTGGCCCAAGGCCCACAAAAGAAGAATCGCCAGTCCATTGCCGAGCACCAGAAGAGTCCCTCGCGCCACAGCCAGTAGCGGCCTCGGCAGATCCAGGGCGTATTGGGCGTCGACCGCCCCATCGGGATAGGGCACGCCTACGGTGGCCTCCCATCCCTCGGCGGTGCGCCGCCAGACCGTCTCTTCGGAAAACGTCGCCTCGTCACCTTCCAGAACCGGAACCATGGTGAGCGGACTCTCGCTCAAGGCGGTCAAAGTGCCGAAAATCGGGCCGAATGGCGAGGAGTTCGAGAGTTCCCTTCGGGCCGGCAAGACGCCCGTGAGCACGCGCCCGTTAGCCAGCGGGATTTGAACCACGTAGTTCGCGTCACCGAGGCCGAGACGCCGAACGAGGGCAGGCTCACCTTGCCGGGCCTCCTCGAGAAAATCGTCGGCGGGGCCGGGGCGTCCACCCTCCACACCGATTGTGATCTCGAATTCCGGAAGATCCCCGGCCGACCAAAGCGTGAGCCACACACCGGTTCCCTCCTCGGCCAAACCGCTCATGATCCAGCTCTCGTAGAGAAGCTCCGCCGACTCCGCGCCTGCCGCATCGAGCGAATCGGCCGTATCCACGAAGCGGTGTAGCACGTACTCGAGGTAGGGATCCGCCGGAATACCCAGGCGCGCTAATTGAAGCTCGGCCTCGTCCATCCGGGCGTCTATGCGGGCTCCCCAAGCCGTCACGACGGCCGCGGAGGACCCGATCGCCGCCGCTGCGCACCAGGCCATCCAGTCGCGACGCCTTCCTCGGACGCATGACAGCCCGTAGGCGGCCAGAAGCGCCGGCAACGCCCAGGCCCCGGTCACCCATCCGGGGATCGTTCCGGCCATCCGAACCCAGAAGGCTCCCGCAAGGCAGAGCACCACGAGCGTTGCGATGGCCAACGTGAGGGGGATCCGTGGAGGGGCTCCGCCATCGGTGCGCTCCCCGATTCGAAACGCACCGAGACAAACGAGTGTGAGTACGAGACCCAAGCCCATCTGATAGACGACCCATTTCCCCTCCGCACCCGCCAGCAGCACGGGACCCGCACCGCCCAGGATCAGCGTCGACAGAAGTGGAAATCCGATCAGCACCGCGAGCCCAGACGCCAGCGACCGGAACCGGATCGCCGGCGGCATATGAGCGGCCACCACTACGCTTAATGCCACCCCAAGGAGAAGGACGCGCTCGAACGACACCGGTACGGGTCCAGGCAAAACGAAATCGGCGGCCGTGAAGAAGGGTCCCGAACCGATGGCGGCTCCCACCGGAGCCAGAAGGGCCAGCCCCAGCGGGGTAAGCGCCGCAGCAGCGCGGTCGCTTCGTTCGGCCCCAGCGGTGAAGGCGAGCACCAACCACGCGATGACCGCCAGTAAACCCACGATCCTCGACCATGTGGATCGAACGTCCCGCAGGCGTTGCTCCTGGGTGGGCCGGACGACCGCGACGCTGAAGAGGGCCTCGTCCTCCCAACGCAGGTCGAACACATCCTCCCCGGACGTCCTCTCAGCGCGGAAAATTCGGAGGTCCTCACCCACTCCCTCCCGGAAGTCCGTTACGAAGTCGCCGGGGTTCTCCTCCAGATTCCGGGGCAGGTTCGCCTTGATGAGCGCCGCGGCCATCGCGGTCCCGCCGCCCGGGATCGGAGCGGTGAAGTACAAGTAGCTGAAAAGGGGGCGATCCGGGTATAGATAACGGACATCCCCCATCCTCAGCTCCGTGGGTACAACACCGCGGTGTACCCCGTCCCACACACGGAAATCGCCCTCCGGCCCATAAATCGTGGCGAGGGTCATTCCGGTCTCCTGTCGAATGTCGCGCAACCCGTCCAGAACGGTTGTATTCGTGCCGCGAGGCGCCAGATTTCCAATACGCGTCACCGCTTCTTCGCCCATCGTGAGTAGGCGCTGGAGGCGCGTGTCGAGCGCTTCCTCCGCTCGGGCGCTTCGGGAACCCCAGTAGGCATCGAAGTCCTGCGAGATTCGGCGCAGGTTGATGTGCCCGGAGGAGCCGGCTATGGCACCGGCCAGGACGATGACGCTCGAGAGCACGCGAGCACGCCCGCCCCGCGGCCGGGCGGCGAGGACCGCGAACGCAGACGCTCCGGCGAAGACGAGCAAAGCGACCGACGGCCAGCGTGTCCAAGCAGCCAGGCCGAGAACGCCGAGCCAGGGCGCGAGACGAGTGAGGGTGTGCGCCAGATGGGAGGGGTTCGGACCTTCCATCACGGCCTGACGAAGCCGGATTGGGCGCCGTTCCCAAGTACCGTAACCGTGCGTCGGAAGACCTTCCATCGTGCCATCAATGAACTCCTCGCCAGTTGGGACGACGTAACGAAGGCCACCCGTGAGAAAGTACGTCGAGGGTCGAGGCACCACACCTCCTCCTCATCGGACGCCTCACCCATACCATCGAACGATCTACCGAGATCCGGTGTATTCTGGGGCTATGCGTCTCTCGGCGACCTTGTACTCCCTACTTCTCGCTCCTCCGGGTGGATTCGGCCTCGCCGGATCGGGCGTCGCCGGATTGGGTGTCATCGGATTGGGTGTCATCGGACTTGGCCTCCTCCCGCAAGCGGTCGCCGCCCAGGCGGTCGAGGTGGACCAAGGCACATTCATCGTCGAATTGGGCGGACGGGCAGTCGGAACCGAGACCTTTCGAATTCGCCGGTCGGGGTTGGGTGACAACGCCCGGACCATCGCCCAAGGCACACTCGAAATCGTTCTAGACGGGTCGAGACAGACGATTCAGTCCGCGCTCGGAACCCTCGGGGTCGGGATGTCCCTCGACGCGTACGAGGTCAACGTTTCCCCTCCCTCTGAACTCTCGATTCGCCTGCAGCGCCGGGGAGCCCGAATAGTCTCGGCGATATCGTCCCAAGCCGGAGTCGAGGAGCGCGAGTATCGCCAGGCTCTGCCTCAAACGCCGACGGTGGTGTTGGATCGACTTTTCGCCCATCACTACTACTTCCTGGCACCCTATCAGAGTCCGGGGGACATCAGCCTTTCGGCCATTCTCCCTAGGCAGGGAGGCCAGTCGAACGGAACGCTGCGCATGACGACCGTAGGGCCCATCACCGTGGGGGGAGCCACCATTTCGGCCCAACGCCTGGAGTTACGACTTGACGGGGCCTTGCATGATATATGGTTGGACGGACAAAACCGGGTTTTGCGCGTTCAGATTCCCTCGCAGGACTACGTCGCGGTGCGCCGGGACCCACCACCGAGTTAGCCCCAACGTTGACTTGAGCAGAACCAGCTTCGCGTCCGCAAGGGAGCAGGGCTCCCCTAAAAACCACTCGAGACCCCTGCCCTGCCGCACAAAGGAGTTTCACGACTCTGCGATCGGCTCGATCTCGCAAGCCCTCGATTCCCTCACGGGAACGCAACGCAAGAAGCTCAATCGTGGCTTGAAAATCCTCCGCGATTCATTCGCGGAAGCGCCGCCCGGGCGGGAAGGGAGGGCCCGCGGTCGGGCTCCCCGGCCAACGGGGATAGGCAAGAATGAGAACTCTCTACGCATCAGGGGTGTAGGGCCTGAAGGATCTCGGCAACCGATACGTAAGTGTGCCGGACGAGTATTTCACAGCGCCACCAACGGCGCCTGAAACCGGTAGAATTCTCTATGCGTAGGTCTGGATGATGATGCCGAATGGGATGTGGGTCTTTACTGGGCGGGTGGCTCGCTCAGTGCGTGCGCCATCCAACTCAAACGGAGACTTCCCTTGTTGACTCGATCGCTCCAAAGCGGGGCGCTGGCTCTGGCGCTCTTCCTCCTTCCGCGAGGAACCGCCGCACAGGACTTCGTACCCGTCTCCCTCAGTTTGGAAGAAGCGATCGATATCGCCCGCCAGAACAATCCGGGTCTTCGGGCCATCCGCAACGATGAAGACCTCGCGAACTGGAACGTGAGGTCCGCGTACGGGGCTCTCTTTCCGGCGGCGTCGGTGAACGGTGGGGTCACCTGGCAGGGTGCGGGGGAACAGATCTTCGGGAGTTTGACCGCCGAGCAGCTCGGATTTGCGAACCAGCCCTCTTGGCTGTCTTCCAACTACAGCCTCCGGCTGGACTACCAGATCAACGGCAGGACGTTGATGGCCCCGGGACAGGCGAAGGCGGATCGCGCGGCGACTCTGGCGCAGATGGCCGACGCGGAGGCGAATCTCGTTTTCCAGGTCACTCAGGGCTACATCGACGTTTTGCGGCAAACCGAACAGGTGCGGGTCTCCGAGCAGCAGCGGGAGCGGGCAGCCTTCAACCTTCGCCTTGCGGTGGCACAGCTAGCGGTGGGCAGCGCAACCGGCGTGGACGTCGCTCAGGCCGAAGTGGCAGTAGGCCGGGCCGAGGTCACGATCCTACAGACCACCAATGCCCTCGAGACCGCGCGGATAAGACTCCTGCAGCAGATGGGAGTCGACCTCGACGCGCCCTTCGTGCCCACTACGCCCTTTGCGCTCTCGGAGCCCCTTTGGGTTCGTGAAGAACTTTACCAGATGGGATTGGAAAATAACCCCAACCTCCGGTCTCTCCGCGCGAGTCGCTCGTCTAGCAGCTATGGGGTGAAAATGGCGAAAAGCACGTACCTTCCCTCGCTGAACCTGTTCGCGGGGACGAGCGGTTTTACCCGCCGGTCGTCGAATACCGCGGTCGACGTCCAGCAAGGGGAGTTTCAGGCCCAGAGCTCCATTCAGAATTGTCTTTTCTTCAACGATCTCTTTTCCCGGCTAGCGAACCCGCTTCCCTCTCAGGATTGCTCACAATTTCAGTTCACCGATGCGGACGCACGGCGCATAGAGGATCGAAATGCGGGTTTCCCGTTCAGCTTTACGGGCCAACCGCCGACGGCGGGTATTTCGATCAGCCTTCCCATCTTCCAGGGCCTCAGCCGACAACGCCAGGTCTCGGAGGCCCAGGTCCGCCTCGAGGACCTCGACCTCGGTCTGCGGGAACAGGAATTGGCGCTCCGAGCGGACATCGCCACGACGTTGGCCACGGTTCGGACGGCGTACCAGGCCGCCCTCATCGAAGAACAGAACCAGACGTTGGCCGACGAACAACTCCGGCTTGCGAGGGAGCGCTTCACGGTCGGGCTCGCCGACTTTCTAGAGCTCCTCGAAGCGGAGACCCTGAAGGTCGAAGCCGATCGGGAGCAGATAGCGGCGATCTTCGCGTACCACGACTTCCTTGCAAATCTGGAGGCAGTGGTGGGAAACTCCCTCCGCACACCCTGAGGCTTCGCACAATCCATGGCCGCTGACCCTTCCATGAACGCTAGAAACAAAGTCTTGATCGCGATCGCGATCGTCGCCGTGATCGGTGGCGCCACGGCCTTCACCGTTAATCAGCGCCGCGACCGAGGCGTCCCCGTTCGCCTGGATGTCGTTACCCGCAGGGACCTCGTCGAAACCGTCACGGCCAGCGGCAACATTCGAGCCGGGCGAGTGGTCGAGATCAGCTCCGAAGTGTCGGCCCGGGTCACCGAATTGCTCGTCGACGAAGGGGACGACGTGGTGCTTGATCAGCTCTTGCTGCGGCTCGACCCGACCCAGTTCGAGGCCTCCGTGTCCCGGACTGAGGCATCGCTGAATCAGGCCCGCGCCGAGGTGCGCCAACAGGAAGCCAATCTGCAGCGTGCCACTAGGGATTTCGAACGGCTAAGAAACCTGTTCGCCCGTGATTCGCTGTTGATCGCGCGACAGCTACTCGATGACGCGGATACAGGGGTGGAGGTGGCCTCTCGCCAGTTGGAGTCGCTCCGTTTCCAGGTCGAGCAGGCGGTCGCCTCGCTCGATGAGGCGAATGAGCAGCTGAGCAAGACGTTTTTCAGGGCTCAAATCGCCGGAAAAGTGACCCGTCTCAACGTGGAAGTGGGAGAGACAGTCATCGTCGGCACCATGAACAACCCCGGCAGCCTGGTTCTGACGATCAGTGAGCTCTCACGGGTCGAAGCGGTCCTTGAGGTGGACGAGACGGACATTCCGTATATCGCCTTTGGCGACAGTACGGTCCTGGAGTTGGACGCTTTTCCGAACCGGCTCTTCGGCGGCTTCGTGACGGAGATCGGCAACAGCGCCATCAGACCTCCGGAGTCCTCGGCCGCAAGTGGCCAGGCGGCCGCGATCGACTTCGAGGTAGTGATCACGATGCACGATCCTCCCGGAGGCATCCGCCCGGATCTGTCGGCCACGGCCGACATCATCACGGCGAGGAGACAGAACTCCCTTTCCGTGCCGATCATCGCGCTCACGGTTCGTCCCGAGGAGGAGGACGACGCCGCGCCGATCGGAGAGAGCGAAGACGATGAGCGCACACGAGGTCCGCTGTCTCGCCCGGACATGGAGGACGTAGAAGGCGTGTTCGTCGTAGAGGACGGCCAGGTCAGATTCGCCCCGGTTGAGATCGGGATTACCGGCCAAGAGCATTTCGAGGTGCTCACGGGTGTCAAGCAAGGGGACACGATCGTGGCCGGTCCCTACCAGCAGATTCGTAACCTCAACAACGGAGACCGTGTGCAGGAGCAGGATGACAGCAATGGGTCGTCCGGCTAACGGCGCGCACGGATCCGAGCGGAGATTTCATGCAGTTCGCCGAGGGAATTCGGCTTGCCCTCCAGCAAATCTGGACTGAGAAGCTGAAGAGTTTCTTCAGTCTGCTCGGTGTTATCGTCGGGGTCATGTTCCTCATCGTGGTAGTGAGCATCGTCGAGGGGCTGGATCGCTACATCCGCGAAGACCTCGCCTCCGTGGTGTTCGGCGTGAATACCGTCACACTGCGTAGATGGTCGGACGGGCCGGACTTCGGAGGCTCCGGTGGGCGTGCCCGGCAACGCCGTCCTCGGATTACCTACGAAGATTGGGAAGCCGTGAGGGAGCAAATCACCATCCCGGCCAGGGTGGGCGCGGAGAGCGATACGGGTGGGGAGATCGTAGCCGACAACGGTCAGTCGGTCGAGAATGTTCGGATTCACGCCGTCTCGCCCGAGATCATGGCGATTCGCGACTGGTCCGTCGAAAAGGGGCGCGTGTTTTCTCCTCAGGAGGCCGAGCGTGGCACCGCAGTCGTCGTGCTCGGCACCGAGACCGCGAGCCTTCTCTTCGAGAATCGCGATCCCATCGGCCGCCGTGTACGCATCCGCGGATTCCCGTATCGCGTGGTTGGCGTCCTCGAGGAGCAAGGCAGCATGTTTGGGCAATCACTCGACAATCAGGCCATCGCTCCAGCCCGGTCGCCGATTCAAGCGGTGACGAACCCGTGCGGTATCGTGGACCAGGTGGTGGCGCAGTCTCAGGATCCGGGCGACCTGCGGGCCCTCCAGAGTGAGATCGTGGGCATCATGCGGACGCAGAGGCGTCTTCGCCCAGCCCAGGACAACAATTTCTCGGTCGAGACGGCCGAGGAAACCCTGAGCTTTTGGGACAATATCTCCAGGATCCTTTTCATCGCGCTTCCGGGGTTGGTCGCGATATCACTGGTCGTGGGCGGCGTGGTCATCATGAACATCATGCTCGTGTCGGTGATGCAGCGAACGCGTGAAATCGGGGTGCGGAAGGCGATCGGCGCCCGCCGGAGAGACATTCTCAGTCAGATCCTGATCGAGAGCGTCACGCTTTCCGGGGTCGGGGCGGCGGTGGGAGTGGGGGTCGGGATCGGACTCACCTTTTTGGTGAGGACGTTTTCCCCTCTTCCAGCAGCCGTTGATATCAAGTGGATCGCTCTCGGTGTGTCTCTGGGCGTAATCGTGGGTGTGGTTTCCGGCGTGTACCCCGCCGTCCGGGCCTCCAAGCTCGCCCCCGTCGACGCCCTGAGGTACGAGTGAGATGAACCGCCTCGACACGCTCGGCGAGGGCGTCAGCATCGCCCTCGACTCGATCCAGGCCAACAAGGTTCGCTCCGGCCTGACGATTCTCGGCGTCGCGATCGGTGTGGGTGTGGTGGTCATGGTCGCGGCGCTCATAACTGGAATTCGAACGTCGGTCATGGCGGGCTTCGAGTCGGCAGGTCCGGACAATTTCGGCGTCATGCGCTTCGATTTCTCAGCGGTCCGCGTCTCGTTCGGAAGCCGTCGTCCGCCTTGGTGGAACAAGCCGGCCATCGAGCCCGAGGAGGCCGAGCGTATAGCTCGTCTCCCTGCGGTCCAAGATGCGCTGTACAACTTCAGCTTCAATACGACCATGGCGGTGGATGCACGCCGGGTGAATGGGGTGCAGTCCTCCGGATATTCATCCGGCTGGCCGGCCTACCAGCCCGGCACCTTCGATTCGGGCCGCGACTTCACACCCCAAGAGGTCGCCCAATCCCGTCCCCTGGTCGTGATCTCACTCGCACTCGCCGAAGAGCTCTTTGGAGGGCTTGATCCGGTCGGGAGGAAGATTCGTGTCACCGCGGGCCGCCGAGCCGTGAGTGAGGCTTTCACGGTGGTGGGCGTGTTCGAACCGGAGGAGAACGTCTTCTCAGCCGCGGTACCGCATTGGGCCGTTTTTCCATTCACGTCAGCCATGAAAAGGCTCAAAGCCTCGACTTTTCAAGCCAATATCTGGATCGTGCCGAGGCCGTCCTTCTCTCCCGCGGAAGCGATCGACCAAGTGATCGGCTCTATGCGCTCTATGCGCGGCCTGCGCCCGAGAGATGAGAACAATTTCGCCATCGTGCGGTCAGATCAGCTTTTCGAGATGTTCAACACCTTCATCGGAGTATTCTTCTTGATCATGCTCGCTCTCTCCTCCGTGGGTCTCCTGGTGGGCGGAATCGGCGTCATCGGTATCATGATGATTTCCGTGACCGAGCGTACGAGGGAAATCGGCATTCGAAAGGCCGTGGGAGCCACCCGCCAGGAGATCATGTGGCAATTCCTGGTCGAGTCGGCAGTGCTCACACTCTTGGGGGGTGTGGCCGGTCTGGCTCTCGGCGCCGGACTTGCCGAGGCCGTCGCCGCCTACACACCGATCCCCGCCTCTATCCCATTGTGGGCGATCTTCACGGCGATGGCGATGGCGATCGTTACCGGCATACTCTTCGGCATCGCCCCGGCTTATCGAGCCTCCCGTTTGGACCCCATCAGCGCTCTCCGTCACGAGTAGGCACCCCACCGAATTCAGGTAACACCGATGACCGAACCCCTCGATCTCCTCGCGATCATGGCCCACCCCGACGATGCCGAACTCTTATGCGGCGGCTCTCTCTCGAAAACAGCCGCGCAGGGCAACCGGGTGGGGGTTCTCGACCTCACACGGGGCGAAGCCGCGAGTTTCGGGTCGGTGGAGACCCGCGCGGAGGAGGCGGCTCGCTCCGCCGAAGTCTTGGGTCTTGCTATTCGTAGGAACGCGGGGCTTCGCGATTCAGGCCTGATCAACGATGACGCGTCGCGAAGCGTCGTAGTGGGATTGATCCGAGAGCTGAGGCCAAGGGTGATCGTTACCCATTGGCTCGAGGGCCGGCATCCGGATCACCGGGTCGCCGCCCAACTTGCCTATGACGCCTCCTTCCTTTCCTCGCTCAAGAAATACGATGCGCCCGGAGACGCCCACCGGCCCGACAAGGTCGTGCACTGTCTGCTCTTCCGTGAGGACGCGCCAGGGCCGTCCTTCGTCGTGGATATCACCGAGCACGTCGAGACGAAAATGGCGGCGTTGGCTTGTTTCGAGTCCCAGTTCTCCGGAAAAGCGTCTGCGGGTGAGGTGTTCGGTGGGGGCGATCGGCCTGTCGCAGACCAGATCCGTGCCCAGTGCGCCCAACACGGCTCGCGGATTCGTTGCGCCTACGGAGAACCCTTCTGGACACGGGAGACCGTCGCGCTGGGGTCACTCGTGAGTGACCGAGTCTCGACGTTCTGACGCCAGCCCCACCGACCCCAGCCCGAACAGTACCTTAGAGCGAACAGGACACCTCGAGAAGTAGTCTACGCCAACTTGGGACATCCGACCCGTGGATCTTCAGAGCCTTGGCCCTGGCTCCGCCGCCATCGGAGAGCCACGGGCCCAGCCACGCACTGATCTCCGGAGGGAGGTGGCCAAGGAGGTCTCCGCCCGGCCGGTGCACCCACACCTTTGGCGTTTCCTGATCCGGAGGATCGGGGATCAAATAGAGCGAGTCGCCCGCCTCGAGTGCCTCCAGATGGCGATCCCGGTCGGCGAAAGCGATGCCGTGGACCGTAGCACGGAAGTGCGGAGGGTGCCCATCCGGAAAGGGCGGACGATCGCTGCTCATACTGGATTCAACGTTCGGATCACGGTTCACTGCCCTAGGCTCATTCGGTATGTTGTCCAACATAGGAGAGGCCTCGGCTAAGAGAAATACCAGGCCCGATTCGTACACCACGAGGAGCCCATGCCGTCGATTTACCTCGATCACGCGGCAACGACACCGATTCGCTCCGAGGTGCGTGACGAGATGATCGCCATTCTCGATGGCGATTTCGGCAATCCCTCCAGTGCGCATGGTTGGGGGCGCCGCGCGGCTGCGCGCCTGGAGGAGGCGCGCGAACGGGTGGCCGGGGCCATTGGAGCCGACCGAAATGAGGTCTACTTCGTGCGCGGAGGAACGGAGTCGGACAACATGGCTATCCTCGGCCACGCCGACGCCATGCGCCGTCGAGGAGACCCGCCCTTCGCCGTCGTCTCAGCTGTGGAGCACAAAGCTGTGATGAGCGCCGCCGCCGAGGTAGGAGAACGGGGCGGGCGATGGAGCACGGTTCCAGTCTACCCCGACGGCACACTCGATCTGGATGCGCTCGACACGGCACTGGCCGACGGAGCGTCGATCGTGTCCGTGATGACCGTGAACAACGAGGTCGGCATTCACCTGCCGATCGAGGCCGTGATGGAACGGACACGCGCCCATGGGGCCGTTTTTCATACCGATGCCGTCCAGGCCCTCGGAAAGGTTCCGGTCACCGTCGAGGACCTTCCAATCGACCTCCTCTCCCTTACGGGCCACAAGATCTACGGCGCGAAAGGCACGGGCGTGCTGTTCGTCCGGCGAGGTGTGGACCTCACACCGCTGATCTTTGGTGGAGGGCAGGAAAGGGCGTTACGCCCCGGCACGGAGGACGTCGCGGGGGCCGTTGGGATGTCTATTGCGGTGGATTTGGCGGTGCAGGAACAGGAGTCCGAGGCCGATCGGATCCGCGGCCTCCGCGACCTGCTCCAGTCCCGGCTGGAGAGCGGCATTGCCGGCCTCCGGGTCCATGGAAACGTGCCCAACCGTGCGCCGCATATCCTCAACGTGGGTATTCCGAACGTGGATCCCGAGGCGCTCCTCGCCGGTCTCGATCTCGAAGGGATCGCCGCTTCCGCCGGATCGGCCTGCGACAGCGGAGCTCAGACGGCAAGCCACGTTCTCGAGGCGTTGTACGGCCGGTTGGAGGGGGTCGCAGCTCTTCGGTTCAGTCCCGGACACACCACCACCGAGGACGATGTGATTCACGCGGCCGAGGCGACCTTGAGGGTATTGGAACTGATTGGGAGTGTCGAGGCGCGAGCCTGATGAACCCGACGAGAGAGCCATGAGGAGTCAACGCATCCTGGTTGCCATGTCGGGTGGCGTAGACTCCTCGGTCGCAGCTGCTCTTCTCGTCCAGCAGGGACACGACGTAGTGGGTGCAACGATGAAGACCTTCTGCTATTCCGGCGAGGAGGCGCACTCCAAGACGTGTTGCGGGCTCGACGGTATCACCGACGCCCGCCGCGTCTCGGACACATTAGGAATTCCGCATTACGTTTTCGACGTGGAGGAGGACTTCACGCGCGACGTGATCGACGACTTCGTCTCCGAGTACGCCCGTGGCCGGACGCCAAATCCATGCGTGCGCTGCAATTCCAACACGAAGTTTCAGGATCTCATGCAGCGAGGGCGACTCTTGGGTTGTGACGGGATCGCCTCCGGCCATTACGTCCGGATCGATCACTCGAACCCCTCCACTCCGACGCTTTACCGGGGTGTCGATACATCGAAGGATCAGTCCTACTTTCTCTGGGGCCTCCCCGCGGAGATGCTGCCTCTTCTCCATTTTCCTCTTGGGGACCTGACGAAAACGCAGGTACGGGAACACGCGCGTGCGCTCCGCCTTGTCACCGCCGATAAGCCAGAGTCGCAGGAAATCTGTTTCGTGCCCACGGGAGATTACCGCGATCTCCTCGAGAAGAGGCTCGAAACGCGGCATCCGGCCCTGGAGCCGGGCCTTATCGTAACAAGCGATGGCTCGGTGCTCGGAGAGCACTCGGGGTACGCCAATTTCACGGTCGGCCAGCGCAAGGGACTCGGTGGGGGCTTCGGCCAGCCTCTCTACGTAATCGAGATCCGGGCGGATTCTCGCGAAGTCGTGGTGGGGACGGCCGAAGAGGGCGCATCCGGGGGCGTCGAGATCGGTGAGGTGAACTGGCTTGCGACACCTTCGCCGGTGGACTCAGCCGTTCGCGTGCAGATCCGGTACCGCGCTACGGCCGTTCCTGCGACGGTGAAGTCGACCGACGGGCGGGTTCTGCTGGCCTTCGACGAGCCTCAGCGAGCCGTGACGCCGGGGCAATCGGCGGTCTTCTTCGAGGGCGAGCAGGTTCTTGGCGGCGGACGCATCGAACGCTCTTTGGTCAGTTCCAAGGACTGTTGAAACAAGCCTTCAATGCCTCAGACCGGATGACGAAGCGAATTCCTTCATTGCTTCCCGTTGCTCGTCGGTCAACGTCTCCGGGATATCCACCTCCACCTCGACGATCTGGTCCCCCACACGCTCTCCCCTTTCGATCCCCTGTCCCCGAAGGCGAAGCTTCGTCCCATTCTGGGTACCCGGTGGAATCCGGAGATGTACTTTCTTACCGTACACCGTTCTTATCGCCATCTTCGAGCCGAGCGTGGCCTGGGCGAGATTGACCGGTATGGTCACATGGATGTCCAACCCTTCCCGACGGAAGAAGTCGTGTGGCTTGATCTTGAACATGATGATCAGGTCCCCGGGTTTTCCGCCGCGGCTGCCCCGCTCACCCTTCCCGGACAGGCGGACCTTCGATCCGGCCTCCGCACCCTTCGGCACGGTGATCTTGAACCGCCGGTTCTGGCGTACCGTGCCACTCCCGCTGCATGCCTTGCACGGGGACTCCGGGATCTCCCCGCGGCCGAAGCACGCCGGGCACGGCCGATTGACCGCAAAGCCTCCCTGGCCGAAAGAGATCGCGCCAGTGCCTTTGCATTCGCCGCACTTCTGGGTCTGCGTGCCGGGCGATGCGCCCGACCCTCCACACGTGGCGCATTCCTCCGTGATGGGTACGTCGATGGAAATCTTTCCCCCCCTTGCGGCAGTGAGGAAGGAAATCTCCACCAAGTATTCTATACTGCGCCCCTTTGCGGGCCCCCTATGCGTTGCTTTTCCTCCGGACTTCGGTCCACGATCGAAGATGGAACTGAAGATGTCCCCGAGGCCTCCGAACCCCTCGAGATCTTCGAAGGAGAATCCGCCTTCGGCTTCGGCGCCTGAACCTTTCGACGCCCCCCGCCCGCGACCGAATCCGAGGTTGGGAATGCGGCGCATCCGGTCGTAGTGCTTGCGCTTCTCGGGGTCTGACAGCACCCCGTAGGCCTCCCCGATCCCCTTGAAGCGCCCCGCTGCCTTGGCCCCCGGTTTCGCGTCCGGATGGTACTTCTTCGCCAATGCCCGGTAGGCCGACTTGATCTCCGCCTGGCTGGCCTTCTCCGAAACGCCGAGCGTCTTGTAGAAGTCCTTGGTGCCTGTGGCCACGACTCTCGCCTATTCGTGTTTGAAGACGGTGACCCGGGCAGGTCGTACGAGGTGGCCTTTGAAGGTGTATCCCTTCTGGAACACGTCCTGGACCTTTTGATCCTCCTCGGGATCCTCGGTCGGCACGCCCAGCATGGCCTCCATGATGTTGGGATCGAAGAGCTCGCCGACCGGGTCGATCAACTCGACGCCCGCGGCCTCGAGGGCCTGGCGGAACTTGCGCTCCACAAGGTCGACACCCTCGATCAATGCCTCCACGGTGGTGCTCTCGACCTGCCACGTTCCAACGCGCTGCAGATCATCCAGGCCGTCGACAAAACTCCGGAGCATGTCCGCCTGGCCTCTCGTCCACGCCTCGGACAACTCGTTCTCGGCCCGGCGGCGATAGTTCGTGAACTCAGCGACCAACCGAAGATGACGATCGTCGAACGCAGTGAGCTCCTTCCGCATCTGGTCGAGATCACTTGCCAGCTCGACCCCCGGCTCAGCGACCCCCCGCTCCGCGACGTCCTGCTGCACGATCTCCTGCTCCTCTACCTCCTGCCCCTCGACGTCCGGCTCCCCGATCTCGTCGACGGAGGTATTACCCGCCGAAGCGGTCTGGGCGGATGGCTTCGGCGTTGCGGAGGCGCCCTCTTCCATCGCCTCCGCCTCGGAGGTCGTCATTTTTTGGGGCGTGCTTGTCTTTTTTTTACCCATCGTGCTCTCGATATCCCTGGACAGCGGAGGCGCGTCCGACCGGCTTGCCTGTGAATTTACTGCTTCTCGGGCCCTTCGGGAGCCCCGACTCGAGTACGGAATCCACGAGAGGAGAATTCAGGGGCCGTCGGCCAACATCTGGTAGAGGAGAAGCAGTGCGGCCTGGCTCGCCCGTTCACGGACCGCCTCACGATCCCCGCTGAAGACGCGGTGCGACGTGCGCACACGTCCCTTCAAAGCCACGGCGAGCCATACTGTGCCCACGGGCTTCTCAGGTGTGCCTCCCCCTGGCCCCGCGACTCCCGTAACTCCGACGCCGACGTCGGTGTCCAGAAGGTCGGCGACGCCACGAGCCATGCCGGCCGCAACAGCCTCCGAAACCGCTCCGTTCTCGACGAGCACCACCTCCTCTACGCCGAGTAAATCTAGCTTGACGCTATCCGCATAGGCGATCACTCCCCCTCGAAAAAAAATCGAGGAGCCGGGGAGATCGGTGAGTCTCTTCGCCACGAGCCCCCCCGTACAGCTCTCGGCCACCGCCAAAGTGTGCGATTTCCTCGTCAGGACGTCTGCGACGGCCTCGACCAGGTCGCCCTTCTCCGTCCCGATGCGGTAGGGCGCCACGATGGGGTCCAGAAAGGCCTGTGCTTCGTCCAGCAATCGCGCCGCCGTTGGGGCCCGCGCTCGCGTCGAGATGCGTATCGAAACACCCCGGAGGCCAGGAAGAAAAGCCAGGTCGACCTCTCCGGGAAGCCGTGCCCGCACCTCATCGACACGCTCACCGAGTACGGACTCGGGGATCCCTGTCGTGAAGAGGGTCCGGTGCACGAGAGGCACCAGGCGAGCCTCGAACCGATCACGGATGAGATCCTCGAGTACCCCCTCGAAGATCCCCCGCATTTCGCGAGGCACCCCCGGCAGAAGCGCCACGGAATGGCCCTCATGCTCCATCAGCAGCCCCGGTGCACTTCCGCGCGCGTTGGCCAGCACCCGAGCCCCGCGAGGCACCTCGGCCTGGGATAGATTACTCACAGGCAGGTCCGGAAAACCACAGGCTCGAAAACGTTCACTCAGGTCTTCGACGATCTTTGGATCGGAACGAAGGTCGAGGCCTAGCAAATCCGCGACGGCCGGCCGCGTCAGATCGTCTCGGGTAGGTCCGAGTCCACCCGTCACGACGATGAAATCGGCCACAGCGAGAGCCGCGGAAAGCGCGGCCTGAATCGCCTCGGTGTCGTCCCCAACGACCCACCTCCGAACGACAGGCACACCGAGGGACGCCAGCTTCCTACCGAGCCAAGCTCCGTTCGAATCGGTCGTCTCGCCGGAGAGAAGCTCCTCGCCGACAGTGACAACCGCAGCCGTAACCCCGTTGTTTTGTGACACACGCAATCAATCCCTGAAGCCCATCAGGCCACGGTAGCTCCACAGGTAGTCCACCATGGAGTAGATCGTGAGGATCAGCGCGAGAGCGAGGGTCACCCCGACCCAGGTTGCATGGACTTGAACGAAGGCCCTGTAGGGCAGGTTGGCCAGCCCCCGCGCGGCACCGATTTCCTGCAGGGGGTACCACAGCAGGAGCCCGCCCGAAAACAGGTTCTGGAGAAGCGCCTTGTACTTGCCCGAGGTTCCGGCGGCGATTACCACATCCTGCCGGACGGCCCACTGCCTGAAGAGAGTGACCAGGAGCTCTCTTCCCAGGATCACGATCAACACCCACATCGGGAGCATGCCCCACAAGGGAATCAGCCCGGCGTCCCCGCCCCGGTGTGAAATGATGTAGAAAGGGATCAGCGTCGAAACCAGCAGCAGCTTATCAGCCAGGGGGTCGAGCAGCTTGCCGACGTCGGTGATCCAGCCGTGCTTTCGCGCCAGATACCCGTCCCATACGTCGGACAGCCCGGCCCCAACGAAGAGGACGAAGGCAGCCAGACGTGCGCCCACGGAGGGTGACAGGGCAAGGAAGAAAATCGCCGGACAGGCTACGATCCGCCCGACCGTGATCACATTGGGGAGGTTAGGGCTCCCTGCCATGATCGCCTCAGCTAAGGGCCTGAACGACCATTTTGCTGACCGAGCCCAGCGTCTCGAAGACCCCTTGGCCCTGGACCGCTACTCCCTCGAAATCGGGCACTCCCATGGGATTGAGCTGCGATCTGAGCTGGCCCATCGACATGGCGTTGGGCAGATCACGCTTGTTGAATTGCATGGCGAACGGGATGTTCGTGAGATCGTAACCGTATGACTCGAGGTTTTCGTAGAGATTGTGCATGGCCTCGATATTCGCCTCCATACGTTCGGCCTGTGAGTCCGCCACGAAAATCACGCCGTCGACACCCTTCAAGATCAGCTTGCGACTCGCGTTGTAGTAAACCTGACCTGGAACCGTGTACAGGTGAAACCGGGTCTTGAAGCCCTTCACCTCACCGAGATCGATTGGGAGAAAGTCGAAAAACAGCGTCCGCTCGGTCTCCGTCGCAAGGGAGATCATCTTGCCTTTTTCTTCAGGATTTACCTTCGAATAAACGTATTCCAAGTTGGTGGTTTTTCCGCCCAACCCCGTGCCATAATAGACGATCTTACAGTTGATTTCCCGGCTGGCGTAGTTGATCAGCGACATGAGGAGCTACGCTCTCTTCCGGAATCGCGAGTCGATCACTCCCTCCAAATGCTCTCCCACGATCTCTAGCCCCCGCAGCAGAGCAAAAATCGGGATGCAGCGCGACTTGAGGCGGTGACAAAGACGAGCCGTTCCCACCACCTGGGGAAGAAGAGCATAAGGTCGGGCAGAGGGCCACCAACGGCAACCTATCAAGTAGACAACGCAGGACCCATCGCGTCCCGCTCCATTCGTTCGACGATCGCCTGAGCCCGCCGACGGAGCGCTTCTCGCGACTCCCAAGCGACGAAATCTTTCATTAAGTTGATGTGGTCCACGGTGGCATCGGCCTTGGCCATGTATCCCAGAGCGGCAAGACGCCGAAGAAACGAAGGGCTGAAAAGGTCTCGGCTATGCCGCTGTATCTGATCACGAATCACCCACGCGGCCACCGCCCCCGCGGCGGCTGCCGCCAGAACCGCCATGCCCGTATTCCGTGTTTTCTTGTCCATAGCCTACATCTCCCGTCGCCCGGCCAGAGCTTCGACGATCGTGGAACCATCGACATACTCCAGCTCGCTTCCCACGGGAAGGCCACGTGCCAAACGGGTGACCCTCGGCCCCAGGGGGCGAATCACTCCCTCCAAATACACCGCCGTGGCCTCTCCCTCGACGCTCGAGTTCGTGGCCACAACGACCTCCTTCACTGCCCCACTAGACGACCGGATCCGCCCCAAGAGCAGCGTGACGCTTATCTCGTCTGGACCGACTCCATCTAACGGCGAAAGCCGGCCACCCAGCACATGGTACAGACCCCTGTATCCCCCTGCTCTTTCGATCGCTCCGACCTCGTAGGCCTCCTCAACGACGCAGATCGTGGCATCGTCTCGGTTCGGATTCGAGCAGATCTCGCATCGCGCTGATTCCGAAAAATTCCCGCATACCTCACACGGACCGATCTTTTCCGCCAACTCGCGAATCGCCGCGGCGAGGCTGAAGGCCTCCTCGCGAGGACGTTTCAGGAGGTAGTAGCCAAAGCGTTGGGCGGTCTTGGACCCGACACCCGGAAGGCGTGAAAACTCCGTTATGAGTTGTTGGATGACCGACACTAAAAACTAACAGGTCGACGGAGGGCCCGGGGGGACTTTTTTACGAACACGATCCGTCCGGATGGGCCAACGTGCTAGAAAAGGCCGGGGATTTGGATCGGCATTCCTCCTGCCGCCTTCCGCATGTCTTCCTCATACTGGCCCTGTGCCTTGCTCTGAGCTTCCGTTACCGCAGCCAACACCAGGTCTTCGAGCATCTCCACGTCCCTCGGATCCACCACCGTGGGATCGATCACGATCCGGGTCACGGTACCCTTTCCGTCTACAGTCGCCGTCACCATCCCCCCACCGGACGACGCAGAGATCTCGCGGGCTGAAAGCTCCTCTTGTAACTGAGCCATCCGCGCCTGGAGCTGCTGGCCCATTTGCATGAGCTGCTGAATGTCGGTCATCGTCAAGCCCCTGCCTTGCAACGTGTTGGGATCAATCTAGTAATTCCAAGTCAAGTTCGTCCACTGCGTGTTGGAGGAGCGGTTCCCGCTTGATCAGCCCCTTCATCCTGTCGTTCCGAACCGCCTCGGGACTGATACGCCCGCTGCGCCGAGGCGTGCCATCGTCGGAACCCCGAACTACGATCTCGAGCTCCCCCTTCATCAAAGCCCCTAGCGCCTTTTGAAGGGTTCTGCGGGCCGAGGCGTCTTCGAGGCGTTCCAGACCCGGTCCGGCTGGAATTTTAATGACCACGACGCCCTCGGCCTCGGAGTGGGCGACGGTGGCGGCCCTGAGAAATGGGCGCATACCGCTGGGAACTCCAGTGCCTTGCTCGACCAACAAATCCCACGCGTCCGTCGCCGTGAGTGCGCCGGACGAGCTCTGAGCGGAGGCTCCCTCGGGTACCTGGGGAGCGAGCGAAAGCACCTCGGAAACCGGTTCATCTGTGGATACCCCCCCTGAAGAGGGCTCCGGTGCCGCCGCGCCGTCCGGTGGAGGGCTCCCGCCAAGACCAGCCAGCAACTCCTCCAACCCCACGGTCCGATCGACATAGCTTATACGCAGCAGAAGCATTTCAAGCACCACCTGAGGATTCGGACTCCGCCTAAGGCTTCCGGAACTCTCGACGTCGGAGGCCAACGCAAGCATCCGAGTCAGGTCCGCCGGGCTGAAAGGAGCAAGCCTGGCCTTGAAAGCGTCATGGGTGTCGGCATCGAGATCCGGAGGAGTTCCTCCCAGCGAAATCCTCAGCAGAGCCCGAAGCGAATCAACCAGGCCGTGGTAGAATTCGATCAGATCGTACCCCTCGTCGAGCAGCCGCTCCACGAAGCCGAAGATCTCGCCATGTTTCCCCTCGGCCCATACGTCCAAGAGCTCCACGTAGCGCTCGTTATCGACCAGGCCCAGTACCCGGCGCACCGAATCTTGACTGATTTCCCCACCAGTGAGAGCGATCACCTGATCCAACAGAGAGAGGGCGTCCCTCATCCCTCCGTCGGCCTTCCGCGCGATGGTCCTGATAGCATCTTTCGGAGCGGGAAAGCCCTCTTGGTCGAGCACGGTCACCAGGCGGTCCATGATGTCGGCGATGCCGATGCGCCGGAAATCGAATCGCTGGCACCGTGAAAGAATCGGCGCCGCGGTCTGCTGGATCTTCTGCGGCTCCGTAGTCGCGAACACGAAAATCACTCGGGGTGGCGGTTCTTCGAGGATCTTCAGCAGTGTGTTCCAAGCCTCCCGCGTGAGCATGTGGGCCTCATCCACGATGTAGACCTTGTGGCTGCCTTCCTGCGACGGCGCATACATGGCCCGCTCACGCAGTTGCCTCGCATCCTCCACACCTCGGTTCGAAGCGGCGTCGATCTCAACCACGTCTAGCGCGGTCTGCCCGCTCCAGATTCTGGCACAGCTTTCACATTCTCCGCACGGCTCCCCCGAAGCTTCCCTAGCCGAGCAGTTGAGGGACATCGCGAGCATACGCGCAAGCGTCGTCTTGCCAACGCCTCGGGGGCCGCAGAAAAGGTATGCGTGTCCCACCCGGCCGTCTGATACGGCCCGGCGCAGCGTCTCGGAGACATGTTCCTGGGTCGCGACATCGGCGAAACGCCGCGGTCGATATTTACGAGCTAACGCCGTGTAGGACAACGCTTTACCGTTCCCAGACCGGTGGTGCGGTAGCCCGGCAC
Organism: Longimicrobiales bacterium; assembly: GCA_965248195.1. GTDB lineage: Bacteria > Gemmatimonadota > Gemmatimonadetes > Longimicrobiales > Gaopeijiaceae > UBA822. The sequence continues at coordinate 2,161,918 of CBDFIQ010000002.1, forward strand.
GCCGCCACCTGTGGCACGCGGTCGGGTGAGACGCCGCACGAGAAGCAAAAAAAATGCCCCAGGCGACCCGCAGCAACGATCACCACACTCACCGCTGCTACCGGCAAGGTCCTGACGGAGTTCGTGGGCTTTCGCCCTACGGACCTGGGGCACCTGAAATTTAGAACTCGACGAAAGGAGCGTCAACGTTACGGAAACCGCACAGAAAATGCCTGTGCGGTAAAGTTGACGGCGGATTTCAGGACGCGGCGATCACTCGGTCCACGCTCCCTCGACGTGCTCCAATTCAACGGCTCCACCAGGCATTATCCGTACCGAAACGGCGTCGAACCGATAGGATCGTGCGTTGAAGTCACTCCGTGCGATCCACGCGCTGGCGGCGACGGAGATCGCGCGGCGCTTTCTCCAGGTGATGGCCTCCAGGGGATGGCCGAATGCGGGCCCGCTGCGGCCCTTTACCTCCACAAACGCGACGAGTCCATCCTTCTCCACCACGAGGTCTATTTCCTTGCGGAGAAAGCGGACGTTGCGGTCGAGGACTCGCCAACCCCGCTCCTTCAAGAGGGCTTCGGCCAGCGCTTCGAAACGGCATCCGCGACGTACGGTGTTCAAAAAATGAAGGGCGTATGCTTCGGGCTCGGGGGGGGAACGTCTACCCCTAGCTTCGCTAGGATGGGAGGGCGCAGCCATGGTAGGAGGGGCCATCCTGGAAGGCTGTCGAGAACTTAAAACCCTCTAGAGCGGCCGCTGCACTTCACGCCCGATCGCGTCCGCAATCACCCGGATCTGATCCATGAGCTCTGTGAACTGATCGGGATAGAGCGACTGCGCACCGTCTGAGCGAGCCTCCGGGGGGTTCGCATGCACTTCGATCATCAACCCGTCGGCGCCAGCCGCTACCGCCGCGCGCGCCATTGGAATGACCTTATCCCGAATCCCCGTGCCATGACTCGGGTCCGCGATGATCGGAAGGTGCGAAAGGGACTTCACGACCGGGATCGCCGTGAGGTCCAAAAGGTTGCGTGTGTGCGTGTCGAAACTGCGCACACCGCGCTCACACAGGATCACCTGTTCGTTTCCTTCGGCCAGGATATACTCGGCCGCGAGGAGCAATTCGTTGATCGTTGCGGACATCCCCCGCTTGAGCAGCACCGGCGTTTTGTTTTGGCCAGCCCGCCGCAGCACAGGGTAGTTCTGCATGTTGCGGGCGCCGATCTGAATGATGTCGGCGTACTGAGCAACCAGGTCGACCCCTTCGGGGTCCAACGCCTCAGTCACGATGGCCATCCCCGTGGCCTCCCTGGCCTGGGCCAACATCTTGAGCCCCTCCTCCCCGAGCCCCTGCCACGAGTAGGGTGAGGTTCGGGGCTTGAAAGCCCCCCCCCGGAGTACGGTGGCCCCCGCCGCCTTGAGTTGGTGTGCGATGTCGAGGATGTCCGAAGCACCCTCCACGGCGCACGGACCGGCGATGATGTTTATCTCTTCGCCACCGAACCGAACGCCGTTTTCCAGCTCGACGACGGTGTCCGAATCACGCCATTCACGAGAGACCTGCTTGTACGGCTTGGTCACCGGGATGATCTCGAGGACGCCCAACAATCCCCGGATCCGGCCGTCGTCGACCCCGCCGTCGTTCCCCATGAGCCCGACGGTGGTCCGTTGCTTCCCCGGCATGGGGCGCGCTTCGTAGCCGAGTCGCTCGATCTCGTCCACGACGGCCTGCACCTCGCTCTCGGAGGCGCCGTGCTTCATCACGACCAACATATCAGGCAGCCGATCCGGTCGTTTGGAGAGCCTCGCGAAGCTGTACGCCCACGACGGTACTTACGCCGGGCTCTTCCATCGTCACGCCGTAAATCCAGTCGGCGGCCTCGATCGAGCGCGGATTATGGGTGATGAGCACGAATTGTGTCTGCTCCTTGAACTCCTGGAGAAGTCGGATGAAACGACCGATGTTGTTCTCGTCCAAAGGTGCGTCCACCTCATCGAGCACGCAGAACGGACTTGGCTTTACAAGATAGATCCCGAAGAGCAGCGAAAGCGCCGTGAGCGCTCGCTCCCCACCCGAGAGCAGGTCAATGCGCTGCGTCTTCTTTCCTTTCGGCGACGCATGGATCTCGATGGGAGACTCCAGTGGATCCTCCGAATCGGAAAGCCAGATATCAGCATCTCCGCCCTCGAACAGGCGCGTGAAGGTGGCGCGGAAATTTTCGCGGATCTTCTCGAACGTATCCTCGAAAAGGTCGATGGCAGTCTCGTTGATTTTCCGAATGGCTGCCTTCAGGTCGTTGCGGGCGGCCACGAGATCGTCTCTCTGCTCCGAGAGGAACCCGAGCCTGGCGCTCTCCTCCTCATGCTCCTCCACCGCAAGCATATTGACGAGTCCCATCCGCTCCAGCTTGACGACGATGTCCGAGAGTTCCGCCTTCAGCTCCTCCGGCGTGCCCTCCACGGGTTCTGCCTCTTCCAAGAGGCGATCGAGCGGCCGTCCCCACTCGCCCTCCAACCTCTCCCGAATCAAGCCGATGCCGCCTGACACCTCTTGATGCTCGAGTTCGAGCTGGTGCCGCTGGTCCACGGCCTCCCGCTCTGCACTCCGAAGCTCGCGGGCCGCTCGCTCAGCTTCGGCCAGAGCCTCTGCGACCCCGGTAAGCAACGCACTCTTTTCGTTCAACACCGTTCGAGCGTCGTCCCGTTCGCCGAATAGGCGCTCGGTCTCCTTCTTGCCCTCCTCTTGGCACTGGACGGCAGTCGCCACGTCACCAGTCAGAACTTCCTCTTCGGCATCTAGATCGTCCAAACGTTTCTCCTGCGCGTTACGATCACGGGTCAAATCCTCGAAGCGTTGCGCCACCTGCTTGGCCTCTTCCTCCGCACGTGCTAGCCGAATCGAAAGGCGGGCCTCCTCGGCACGCGCCTCCTCCCACTCATTTCGGACCACCGCCAAATCGCTTCGGGAAGCCTCCCGTACCGCCCGCGTATCGCTCTCCTGTGTGAGAAGTCGCTCCCGATCCTCCTTGGCCGTCGTTGCACGCTCCAGCGCGCGAGCGCGTGCGGCCCTGGTCCCCTCGAGTTGTCTCGCAAGCTCGTCCCGGTGCCCGTCCATGCGAGCACGCTGGTCTACCTGGGCCGCACCCTCGGCGCTCGCCGTCCGGAATTCATCCTGCGCATTGCCTAGCGTGGTGCGTGCCTGTTCGACCGCAACCTCTGCATGGGCGTATCGAGCTTCTTCATCCTCCAGGCTTTGCCGAGAGGCCGAGGCTTCTACCTCCGCCTTCGACAACGTGGCGCGGAGCGTCACGAGGCGGTCCTTTCGCTCGAGCCGTCCTGAAATCACGGAGGGAGTTCCGACCCGAATCAGGCCTCGCGGGTCGAGAATCGTGCCGTCCCGAAGGAGCCGTTGCCGTGCGGTGGGGGCCTCCACTTTGGCCGATTCGACGAGATCGACCTCGCCGAGCAAGGCCTCGACCCAAGGAGCACCCTCGCCCAGGGCGTGGACCGACTCGAGGAGAGTCCCAGTCGCCTTGTCCGGAACGTTATCGAGCGGGAGCAAGACCAGCCCGCCGCCGCCCTGCCAGTCCTCGGAGAACCACCGTATGAGGCGATCGGCGGTTCGGCTGTCCCTCACGATCAAGGCCTCCGCCAGCGTCCCTAGGTAGGCCTCCACCGCGGGGCCCAACTCGGCTGGCGCCTCGATGAAACTCAACAGCGACCCGACCACATCCGGGTCCCCGAGTGCGAGCGCGGCCTTGGCCACCGGATCGATCCCCTCCTGCCCCCGCTCAATGGCTTCCAACGCTGCCAACTCCGCCTCGATGCCGTGTGCGGCACGCACCGCCCTCAGTTCTTCACGCCGCGCAGTTTCGAGGGAGAGCTTCGCTTTCCCCAGAGCAGCTCGTGCCGAATCCAACTGGGCTGTAGCCTCCTCGACGGCACCCTCGAGCCCGCCGATGCGACCGGTGAACAGATCTCCCTGAGACTCGAGATCGGAGAGGGCGTCGGATGCGTCACTCAACTCGGTATCGATCCGTTGCAAGCGGCGCTCGAGTTCCGCTGCCTGGCTTTCCGCCGCGTCCGCATCACCCTCGAGTTGAGCCCCCTTCCGCACCACGTCGCGTTCGTGGTGTTCCGTCTCTTCCAGGCGAGCCCGGGCCTTATCGAGACGGCCGCGGACGGCCGCCACCACCTCGGCGCGGTCTTTGACATCCTCCCTAATCCGCTCCAACTCTTCGTTCCCGTCACCATGGCGCGAAGCCAACACCTCCAACTCCTCCACCAATCCCCGCAATCGAGTCTCCGAACTCGCCCGATCCCCTCCGATCTGTTCGAGGCGGCGTTCCGCGAGCCCCTTGCGCTCGTCCGCCACCGCGAGATCACGTTCCCACTCGACGAGACGCCCCCCGATTCCGTCCAGGGCCTCCGCGGCCTCTCTCCTGATTCGCTCCGCATCGACCTCTTCCAGACGCAACACCTCGACGGTCGCTTCAGCCGTCCGGAGTTGGGCTACCATTCCCTGGCCGGTCTTCCGGTCCCCGTCCAGGGTCTCGTCCAACTCCGACAAGCGATCACGCAGCCGGCCCAGGTCGTGGCCAACGACGGACACTTCAACGGCCAGGCGCCGATCTCTAAGGGTCTTGTAACGCTCAGCCTTTCCTTTCTGCCGGGCCAAGGATCGAACCTTGGTCTCGACTTCGCCGATCACGTCCTCCAATCGTGTCAGGTCCCGTTCGGCATGCTCAAGGCGCCTCATCGCCGCCTTGCGGCGGTCCTTGTACTTTCCGATCCCCGAGGCTTCCTCGAAGAGGTGGCGGCGCTCCTCGGCCCGATCCGACAGAATCGCGTCGATCATTCGATTCTCGATGACCGAGTAGGCGTTGGCCCCGAGCCCGGTACCGCGGCACATGTCCAAGACATCGCGGAGCCGACACGTGGAGCGATTCAGCGAATAGTCGCTTCCCCCGTCCCTGTAGACGGTGCGTCCGATCTCGACCTCTTTGAACGCCACCGGTAGCCCGCCGTCCTCATTGGAAACCACCATGGTGACCGCACCCCGGTTGACCGGTGGGCGATTCAACGATCCCTGGAAGATTGCCTCTTCCATCTTGCCACCTCGAATGGCGGAGGGACGCTGCTCCCCCAAGACCCACCGGATGGCATCGCTGATATTGGATTTTCCGCACCCGTTGGGACCAACGACTGCGGTGATCCCTTCATGGAAGTCGATGACGGTGGCGTCGGCGAAGGACTTGAACCCATGAATGGTGAGGGATCGAAGCTTCATTCAGGCAGTGTTCCTCGGCGGGACGTCAGAACTATTCTTCCGACGTCGGCGTCGCTGACCATCCGTCCCATCTCAGCGGCCTGGAACTCATCCGAAAAGGCTCCGCCGTATACCCGCACGCCCGTCGTGCCATCGGCATATGCAACCTGGAGCGAGTACGCTGGTATCGAAATCTCGGCCAACGCCTGTACCCTGCCTTCCGCATTCGTCGCCGAATCATACTCGCCGAAATAAAACGCGTATGGAGCATTGAGCACCCGCCAATCGTTCGGGTCCAGCCGATCCAAGACGACGGCGACCGGGTCTTTCAGGGCATTGGCCTCCACGGCACTGTACGCGGGACCCACGTAGAGTGCGAACCGTCGCGTCCCTGCCACCTCCAGCGGGGTTACGAAAAAGAGAAGATTCGGAAGCCTGCTCAGTAGGGCCTCGGCGGTACTCAGCGGAGTCTCTGCCGTGGGCCAGGTGTCGATGAACAGAACGTGGTTCATGATCGCGGATTGCGGTACTGGACCCGGCAAAGCCAGGGGGGGAGGCACGGATCCTACCCGGTCGGGGGGCGTAATTCCGGGAAAGTTTATCAGGCCGTAGTAGGCTGCAACCGCCCCGGCACCACCCACGATCAAGATCGTCAGCAACCCGGCAAGGGATTGACGGACGAAGACCGCAAACTTCCGTCGCCGCTCCAGCCGGGCGAGACCCCGGTATCGGATCCGGCGTGCCGGAGCAGAAGCGTCAACATCGGGCTCCGTTGAGGGTTCCGCGATCACCAACTCCGAAAGCGAACCGGAAGTAGAGGCCGGGGCGGCCGCTTCGAGGTCCAGTTCCCCGAAATCAATCCCAACACTCGCGACAGCACCGGCAGGCTCGGGCTCGGAAAGCCCTTCGACGTCGTCCGGCGCATCAACGAGCTCATTCGGTGCACCCTCTAGCTCGTCCGGCGGAGGCAGGACGCCGATTCCGGCCCTGGCCTCAAAGCCTTCCATACCAAGAGATGTGTCTGCGCCAGCGGCGACCGCCTCACCTGCAGCATCGTCCTGACCCTCGGCATCGTCCTCGACATCTGCGTCTGTCTGGCTCGCTGTCTCCAGATCCGTTCCGGAGTCCAGATCTGCGGTCTCCACCCCGACCTCCGGCGAGTCGCTCACTCCGTATTGTCCGCCCCCCAGGTCGCTTAGGCTGAAATCAACGGGCGTCTCACCCTCCTCAGATGCGCTAGAGGGCACCTCCGGCAGATCATCGACCGTGAAGGCCGGCGGCGCCTCTACCTCAGGAGAACTACCCAGGTCCTCGACCACCGCCACAACACCCTCGTCCTCCCCAATCGAGACGACGGGAGCGTCTCCGTTCACCGGGCCCAAAACTCCGATGAGCGCGCCCGACGCACTCCCCAGGATAGTATCGATATCCTTAGATGCCGGAGCGAGCACCAGAACTCCCTCGGCTCGCTCGGTCATAGCCTCCACACCCGGGGTGCCAGTCGACACATAAAAAACGAGCGTGGCTTTCGCCTCCCGACACCCGTTAATCATCATATCCCATCTGACGTGCCTCAGAACATCGGCGACTTCAACCACCGGCGTTCCGGCGGGGGCGAGCATCAAGCCGCCTGCGACGGGTCCCGCGAATCGCTGAGCTGACGCTCCAAAGAGCACCATGTCGGACACACCCTCACCGTTCTCCACACCCACCGCCTCGTGAAGCACCGGACGGTCGAGGCACCCATCCGCAAGAATGACGCGATGTCCGGACGCCGCCCATTTCTTTGCGACTGCCAGGCTCGCTTGGGCTCCCCAGTCGCGATCGATTTCGGAATCGACGAGAATGACGACGCAAGCGGGCAGGGAGTCCGCGTCAACGAGGGCGGACTCGATCTCCTGCGGCAGACTCCCAGCCGTCGGATCTAAGGGCTGCCAAGCCTGATTTCTTGGATTCATTCGTGCGTTCTCGACCTGACGATCATTCCGCCTCGTGAGTCGCCGATCCATGCACAGAGCGACCGCGAAGCGGCCACCCGCTCAACGGCGGCAAGGTAACGCCCCCTCACGTAGAGGTCCATCGGGTGTCTAATTGGCCACTTCGCAGTACATCGGCGGGATCCGCGGTCGGCGTACCGGCTGAGAGGAACAGTAAGGCCGGCGTGATAAAGATGATGCCGCAGCCTCCGGAACGCTCGATGAGAGGTCCGAATTTCGCGATCTCCGGAATCAGTCCGGAGTCGGTCGAACGGGTGAAAACGATAGGCGCCTTGGTCCAACAGGCCCTACGCTCCTGGCGAGGCTCGGATTTTAACCTCCGTATCTGAGTTCGACCGGCGCGGGTCTCCCGCCGCATCCCTGGTCACAGAAAGCTACCCCTCGATGGGGACAACTGTAAACAGGTCATCGCCCGAACGGATTGGCCGTGTCAGCCGTCGAACTCGAGCCTCGGAGCATCTCCCCAGAGGACCTCCAGCTGGTAGAACTGGCGCGCCTCGTCGTGGAACACGTGGACGACGAAGTCGATGTAGTCGATCAGTACCCACCGGCCACCCTGGAGGCCCTCGATATGTTCTGGCCGGATCTCTTTCTCCTTCAATTGTTCGACGATGTTTTCGGCGATCGCCTTCACCTGGACATCGGACCGGCCGGAGGCGAGCAGAAAATAGTCCGTGGCACCCGAAATGCTGGCGAGGTCTAGCGCAACGACATCGGCCGCCTTGCGCTCAAGGGCGAGCTCTGCCGCTCGCGCGACAGCGTCGGTGATTTCGGGTCTAATTTTCTTGGATCCTACCGGCATATCGGACCTTGGCGATGGGCTAATCTTCGCCCGGCTCCACCTGGATCTCGACCTCTACCTCGACCTGGCTGTGGAGCCGGACAAGCACCTTCGAGACCCCTAACAGCTTCAGGGGCTCCTCGAGCTGGACGATCCGGCGATCTACTTCGAAATCCAGTTCGCCTTGGTTCAGTCGATCCGCCACATCGGCGTTGGTAACCGCCCCGAACAGCCTCCCATCTTCCCCCGCGCGGACGTGGAACACCAGGGACGTGCCTTCCAACTGCGACGCCCGGCGGCGAGCCTCAAGGTAGTCATGCTTCGCCAGTTCCTCGGCATCATCACGCTCCCGCTCCAATCTCCGTAAATTGCCGGCGCTTGCGAGGTAGGCCAGTCCCTGGGGAAGGAGATAGTTACGCGCGTACCCCGCCTTAACATCGACGACGTCGCCTTGATCGCCGAGCCGGTCAACCGTCCTTCTCAGAATGAGCTTCATCAATCCTTCTCCATCTACGATTTGCCCGCGGCGATTCCCGTGGCCTTCGACCGGAGGTCGAGCCAGGTATCGCCGACACCTACAACCAGGGCGCCCATGATCAGCACGGGCGCGAGGAACAACATTCCGACTGCCAAGAAAAAGAAACCGAAACCCGTCACGCCTCCGTTGAGAAAAAGCAACACTGCGGCGCCGCGCATGGCGTAGAGCCCGCCCATGAAAACGACGGCGTTGCTCCCTGCACTCGTCCATCCCTCTCCGGCACCGAAAACGATCAGTGCGATCCCCGTCAATAATAGCCACACCAGATGATCATTGAATCGGAATTCGCGAAGTGGGCCTAATTCCAGTCCGCTCCCGGCCGAGAGCCTCACGTAGGCCCACCACGCAACCGCCAAACCCGACAGAGAGGATAACCCCAGAAGAGCCGGAAAAAGCCTTCCCTGCTGTGCCGCCAACTCGAAGAGCGTATTCAGTTGGGCGGTAGAGAGGGACACCTCGGAATCGACCGCCATGGACATCTGTGCGATGAGGCTGACACTCCGCATCTTCCCCTCGGTGATGAGCCAATTCACCATGGACCATGAACCCGGTCGGACCATCAGCAAGAGGCCTACGAGTGCGGCGGTCGCAGCAACCGCAGCGAACGCTCGAGGAAAGAACCGGCTCCGGGGCCACCGCATGGATAACACGACAAACCAACCGGCGAGCACGACGGACCACCCACGCTCCAGATACCAGACGCCACCGCACGTCGGTACTCCCACAGCCACAAAGACCGCCAACATCGCCGCTACCGCCGCAGGCAACCTTCGCAAACCGAGCACCATCGTGAGGGTGACGAAGGGAACGGCCACCAACACCCCAGCACTGGACACGGAGAAGACCAGCGTAATGACCAGAAGAGCCGCAGCCCTGGGCCAGGTTCGCTCATCAGCCACCGCACTCGCCTGGAGCAACGGAATTTGTTTAGACCTCGTGATCTCGGATATACGGGATCAGGGCCAGAAAACGAGCCCGCTTGATCGCCCGTCCGAGCTGACGCTGAAAACGGGCGGTGACCTTCGTGGTTCGCTTCGGCAGGATCTTGCCCTGCTCGGTCATGAACTGCGAAAGCGTCGAGACATCCTTGTAATTGAGAAGCTCGATGACCGGTCCCTCCATGCGGCGACGGCGTCCGCGACCTCCACTGAACTCCGGGGGACTGAAGCCCCTAGCACCATCATCCTCTTCGCTCGAGGGATCCTCACCGGACCCACGATCCTCTTCAGCTTCCTTGTCGCCGTGGTCGTCATCATCGTCCGCGTCGGCGCGGGAGGGAGGCGCTGCCCCGAGCAGGGAGTGCCCAGTCGTCGGCTCTCCCTCATTGAGCACGATCAAATATCGAAGGAGCTCCGCGTCGAGCCTGAGCACGCGCTCGAATTCCGGAAGCCCGTCCACTTCGGCCCGGACCTGGGCAACGACGTAAAACCCGCTGTTCTGCTTCCTGACCGGGTAGGCCATTTGCCGCGTACCCCAATGATCGACGGCAACGACCTCACCAATTTTCCCGACCACCAGAGGATGAAACTTCTCTAGCTTCTTGTTGACGCTGTCCTCGTCGAGGGTGGCGTCGAAGATGTAGACGATCTCGTACAAGCGCATGTCGATTCTCCCACGGTCCGCTTGAAAATACGGGCTCCGCCGATCCGACGGAGCGGGATGAGCCACCTAATATAGGCTGTGGCTCATTCTTGGGTACCCCGGTTGGCACCTGGGTGGGGCCCTACCCCAACAGGCGCGCAACCCAGCCCGCGAGCGTGGACACTTGGCCCCCCACATCGAGGTCGTGGACCCGCACGAACCATGGTGCCAATACCAACGAAACCACACTCATCAATTTGATCAGGATGTTCAAAGACGGCCCCGACGTATCCTTGAACGGGTCTCCCACGGTATCCCCGACGACCGCGGCCTTGTGGGGCTCGGAGCCCTTCCCACCGTGGGCACCGGCCTCGATCATCTTCTTGGCGTTGTCCCACGCACCGCCCGCGTTGGCCATGAAGAGAGCCATGAGCACGCCCGTCACGGTGGCTCCGGCGAGGAGGCCTCCAAGGGCCTCGACACCGAGCACCCGACCCACGACGACCGGAGCGAGAATGGCGGTTACGCCCGGAACGATCATTTCCCGAAGCGCGGCATCTGTCGAGATCGCCACGCAGCGGGCGGAGTCCGGCTGCTCGGTCCCGTCCATGATGCCCGGCCTTTCACGGAACTGCCGCCGGACCTCCTCGACCATCCCCTGCGCCGCGCGCCCGACGGCCGTCATCGTGAGGGCCGCGATGAAGAAAGGTAGCGTCCCGCCAATGAACAACCCGATCACGACCAACGGATTCACGAGGTCGATGCCGGTTTGGTCCAGCCCCACCTTGCTGGCGAAGGCAGAGAAGAGCGCGAGCGCGGTGAGGGCGGCAGAGCCAATGGCGAAACCCTTGCCCTGAGCCGCAGTAGTATTCCCGATCGCGTCCAGGGAGTCCGTGATCGCCCGGGTTTCCGCTCCCAGGCCACTCATCTCGCTGATTCCGCCCGCATTGTCAGCGATCGGACCGTAGGCGTCGACGGACATAGTCACGCCGACAGTCGCCAGCATCCCAACCGCCGCAATGCCGATCCCGTACAGGCCGGCCGATTGGAAGGAGGCGTAGATCCCGACACAGATGAGAAGCATGGGAACGGCCGTAGACTCCATACCTACGGCCAGTCCGGTGATCAGGTTTGTCGCCGCCCCGGTCTTGCTGGCTTCTGCAATCTTTCGGACCGGCTTCATGGATGTGTAGTACTCGGTGACCAAACCGATGGCCGTACCGACCAGTGTTCCAGCCAAAATCGCGAACCAGGGTCCGAGAGCCGGATAACTCCGGCCATCAACCACCATCCTGAAGTCCATCGAACGCACTACGAAGAACATCGCCAACAGGAAAAGGCCGGCGGCGATGAAGGTGACGTTCCGTAGCGCCGCTGCCGGATCCGTGCGCTCCAGCACCTTCATCATGCCGATGCCGACGAGCGAAGCAAGCAGCCCAGCCATGACCGTCACGATGGGGAGCGCTATAGCGTTTCCGACGCTCCCTGCGAGAGCGGCTGAAGTGGCTGCGATTGCGATCGTGGCGATCACGGACCCCACGTATGACTCGAAGATGTCGGCGCCCATGCCGGCGACGTCTCCGACGTTGTCGCCCACGTTGTCTGCGATGGTGGCCGGGTTGCGTGGATCATCCTCCGGAATACCGACTTCGACCTTGCCCACTAGATCCGCTCCGACATCGGCCGCCTTCGTGTAGATACCGCCTCCGACGCGAGCGAACAGGGCGATCGTGCTCGCACCCATCGCAAAGCCGGAGACGATCTCGGCAAACCGCGAGTGCTCCGAGGCTCCGATGGCCCCGGCTCCGTACCACCAGTAAATCGCTCCAATTCCCACGAGGCCGAGTGCTGCCACCGAGAGTCCCATGACGGCCCCACCAAAGAAGGCGACTCGAAGTGCCTTGCCCGTGCCCTCCTGGTTCGCGGCGGCCGAAGTCCGAACGTTCGCCCTGGTGGCGGACTTCATGCCGAAGAATCCTGCCATGACCGAGCAGAAAGCACCGATGAGGTACGCCACGGCCGTGGGAGGGGAAATGGCCCACGCCAGCCCAGCCGCAACCGCTGCCACGGCAACCGCCAACATGGAGTACTCGCGGCGGAGAAAGGCCATAGCCCCGTCATGGATCTGCTCAGCGATGGCCTCCATCGCCTCACTCCCACTGGGCTGGCCCTTTACGTAACGATAGGTAAAGCCGGCCAGAGCCAGGCCGCCGAGGCCCACAGCCCACGCCCAGCTCGAAATTGTCACGAAATCAATCATCGGGTTCCTTTTGCTGATACCCTGTTGGCGGCGCCCGCACCGAATTTGAGCGGGTCACCGATTGAACTGGTTCATCACCTCTTCGATACCGTCACGCACCCAGACTTCCACGGCCTCACTCAACTCGGGGAGAAGCCCGACGACCGTGGACTCGTCGGCCTCACTCATCGGCGACAGGACCCAATCGGACAGGTCGGCTCCCTCGGGCATCATTCCGACACCCACCCGCAGACGGGCGTACGCGTCCGTACCCAGCGTCCCGGAGACCGACTTCAAGCCCTTGTGTCCCCCGGAGCCTCCCTCCGGTCGGAACCGTACACGGCCCACATCCAGCGTCGCATCATCGACCACAAGGAGAAGGTCGGACTCGAAATCGCATTCCTCGAGCCCATCCACGCCGACGAGCGCGGCTCCGCTTCGGTTCATGAACGTGGTCGGCTTGATCAAGAGTACTGAAGTGTCCCCTACCGATCCGCCCGTCCGCAGGCTTCGGCCTTCCTTTTCAAAAGAGCCGAATCCCCAGTCATACGCGAGCCGGTCGACGACCCACCAACCGACATTGTGGCGCGTGTCGTCGAAGCGGGGCCCAGGGTTGCCGAGCCCGACTACAACCTTCACGTCCCGACCGTCGAGAAGAGATCAGCGTTCCGAGTCTTCTTCCGCCGCCGCAGCGCCATCCTCCCCAGCCACCTCTTCGGCACCTTCCTCACCCTCGGCAACTTCCTCACCCTCGATACCTTCCTCAATCTCCTCCTCTTCCTCTTCCTCTTCCCTCGGAGCCGACACTAGACAGATCGTCTGGCCTGGATCCGTCAGGAGCTCGACGCCTTCCTCCATCGAGATTTCGCTGGCATGGATCGAATCACCGATGTTCAACGCCGAGATTTCGATCTCGATGGTATCGGGGATCAGGGAAGGAAGACACTTCACTCGAAGCTCATGGAGGATCACTTCTAGGATGCCGCCATCCCGCACGCCTTGGGGGGTGCCGACGTAGTTGGCCGGAATATCGACTTCGAGGGCCACGCCCCGCTCGATGCAGTAGAAGTCCACATGGACGATGTCGGGGCGATAGGCGTGCATTTGGATTTCCCGCACCAGGGTCTCCAACTCCTCCTTGTCATCATCGATGCGAACGTTGACGATCGTGTTCTCCACCGAGATGGAATGAAACAGATGGAGCGCCTCCCTCGCGTCGAGCGTGAGCGAGATCGTCTCTTGATCCTTTCCGTAGAGCACCGCCGGAACCTGTCCGGCCGTGCGAAGTCGTCTTGCCACACCCTTCCCGGTTTCGTGCCGACGTCTTGCCGTCAGTCCTGTCTTGACTGTCATCTTCCCTATTCCTGCTCCGTTGTTTTGGTCCTGAGCCGGTCACGCACCGGAATCAGCTTCGGCCGCCATCTCGAAGAGCTGGCTCACCGATTTGTTTTCGTGAACACATTCGATTGCGGTCGCGAACAGGCTGGCAACCGACAAAATCTTGAGGCGATTAAATCGCCTTTCCTCCGGGACGTGGATCGTATTGGTCACCACGAATTCCTCCAGTGGCGCTGCTGCGAGCTTCTCGGCCGCAGAGCCCGAGAGGAGCGCGTGCGTCGCTCCCGCAAAAACCTTCGTCGCCCCACGATCCTTTAGAGCTACGACCGCGTTGGCGAGTGTGCCGCCCGTGTCCACCATGTCGTCGATGAGCAAACAAGTTCTCCCCTCCACGTCACCGACCACATTCGCAACCTCGGCCATGTTGGGCCCCGGGCGCCGTTTGTCGATGATTGCCAGCGCCGCGTGGAGCCGGTTGGCGAACCCGCGCGCCATCTTCGCTGACCCGACGTCGGGCGCAACCACAACGAGGTCGGACAGCTTCTTGTCTAGGAAATACCGGGTCAACACAGGCGCCGCATAGAGGTGATCCACCGGGATGTCGAAAAAAGCCTGGATCTGATGCTGGTGGAAATCCATCCCGATCATTCGGTCGGCACCGGCGGCCACCATGAGATTCGCGGCGAGTTTTGCACCGATCGCCACGCGGGGCTGGTCTTTCCGATCTTGCCGGCCATAGCCGAAATAGGGGACGACCGCCGTCACCCGAGCGGCTGAGGCGCGCGTGGCAGCATCGATCAAGAGCAGTAGCTCCATGATCGAATCCGCCGGAGCGACGGTGGGTTGAATGATGAAAACGTCTCGCCCACGCGCATTGTGGTCGATGCGCACGAAGATTTCGCCGTCAGCAAAGTTTCGGATCGTCGCCGACTCGGAGCTCTCCATGAGGATCTGTCCGATTTCGGCCGCCAAGGGGCGATTGGCCCGCCCGGCAAGGAGCAGAAGCGGACCTCTGCGAAACGTGTCGTCCATGGATCTCAACTGGGAATCGGCGCCAAACGGCAATAGCCAAAAAAGCTAGACAGTGTCGGTCGGAGCGTCAACGCCGAACCGCTTACGGAGTGGGCCAGCCTGACCCACTACCCCGCTTGCGGTGTCGCTGTCTTTAGGGAGTTAGGGAACGATCTCGACCGTGCGTGTGCGCACCAACTCCTCGCGGCCCGTGGCCGTGACCCTCAGGCGGAAGACATAATCCCCCACATCCACCTCGGGGATCGTGACTTCCACCGATCGGAACCAGGGGCCGATTTCGGCTGGGCCGGGTTCGCTCCATACGAGTTGGAGCGGTTCCTCCCGGCTGCCGAAGCCCAACCAACGGCCGATCCTTCCGAAGAAACCCTCCCCTTTCTCGTAGAAGCTCAACTCGAAGGAGACGTCCTCTGGTCTCCACCCCAACCCGAAGACCTCCCATCCGATTACAAGTGGTTTGTCCGCTTCCAACCGAGTAGAAGACCG
Organism: Longimicrobiales bacterium; assembly: GCA_965248195.1. GTDB lineage: Bacteria > Gemmatimonadota > Gemmatimonadetes > Longimicrobiales > Gaopeijiaceae > UBA822. The sequence goes on from CBDFIQ010000002.1 coordinate 2,177,167, forward strand.
CATCGACGGACCCAAAGGTGAATCCCCCAGGAGGATGAGATCCGAAAGGGTGGCAAGATCATCCGGGAGCGCCTCGGTCGTGATTCCGTCCCATTCGCCCTCGTCAGCGGCATCTTCTAGAACATCCGAGCCCTTTCCGTCGAGTAACACCGAGGGGTCCTGCCACTTTCGCGCCTCTTCCGAATCCATGGTCTCGAAGCCGCGGCGGAAGCGCTGCAAGGCCGTCTCGTACCGGCCCATGCCGTGGAGCGCGAAGCCCTCGAGGACGCGGCACCACGACAAGGCAGCGCCACCACAAGCCCGAGCCACGCGAGCCGCATCCTCCCATTCGCCCGCCTCACCCAGGTACCGGATCCGCTGCCCGAGAATCCATTCGTCTGCCGGTATGTGCCCCGCGGCGGTGGCCAAGATCGTGAGCAGATCGTTGCGAGCCTCGACCAGCTCAGAAGGATCCGGGACGGGCTCCCAATCGTCCTCCCCTCCGTGCCAGAGGCAGAGACGTCCGATCCGCTCCTCGCAGGGGCGCCTGCCTCCAGCCCAAACGTAAGGCAGCAACCGGCGGCGGATCCGCTCGAAGCGCGCCTGAGCGCCCTCGGCCTGGCCGCGGATGCGGGTGGAGTCGGAGGCGGACCGCTCCTCCAGTTGCGGCTGGAGAACCACAGACGCCGATGGCGTGGCGAGTGTGATGGGGCCGGGAGCGCCACTGAGTCCAAGTGGAAGCCCACCGGCGCACAGGAGCGCGATAAGGATGCGAACTCCACCCCCTAAGAGTTGGCCCGGATGGATTCGAACCATCACCGCCGGTGCCAAAGACCGGTGTCCTGCCATTAGACGACGGGCCATAAGAATTGTCAGTCTGACCGCTTCTGTCCAACCGGGTCCGATGCGCGAGCTTGGAGCGGGTGATCAATCCTACCCGAGGCTTTCGATCCGTTCAACCCAAGCCGCCTAAGACTTCACGGAGACGGAGGTGGGCTCGGGTTGGGATGCCAACGTTTCGGTGACCACGAAGCGCACATCGGTCCACGACGTGGACAGAGACGCCCGGGCCTGATCCGCTGCCGCTCGCTCCTTGAAGAGACCGAACAGCGCCGCCCCGCTTCCCGAAAGCCGTGCGGTGAGCGCCCCCGCCTCTTGCAGGGCCTCTCTGAGTTTTCCAAGCTCGGGGTGGGACTCGAACACGCTGGCTTCGAAGTCGTTTACAGCCAGCTCCGCCAGGATCTCCGGCCGGCACAGCGCGTCGAGGGCCAGGGTCGCTGGCGTGATGCGTTCCGGGACGCTCAGATACTCATACGCCTCGCCGGTAGCGATATGAAGCGAGGGAAGGGCGAGTAGGACAAAGAGGCGAAGGGCGCCCGGAAGCGGCACCAGACGCTCCCCCCTTCCCCACGCGAGCGCGGTGCCGGCACCGGACGCGAAAAACGGCACGTCCGCCCCGAGTCGTCCCGCGATCTGGAGGAGCGCCGACGCCGACAACGGCGCTCCGAGCAACGTGTTGAGGGCCCTCAGGGTCGCGCCGGCATCGGAAGACCCTCCACCGAGCCCGGCCCCGACGGGAATATTCTTCGTGAGGTGAACGTGCACACCCGTGGTGAACCCCGCCGCTTCGAGTAAGGCATCCGCGGCCCGATACGCCAGGTTTTCTTCGTCGGGGCCGACCGAAGGGCCGACCACCTCGACAGAAACGCCCCGCTCCGTACGGTGAAGCAGAATCTCATCGCAAAGGTCCACCGCACTGTAGAGTGTCTCGAGTTGGTGGTATCCGGACTCCTCCTTCGCGAGGATCCTCAAGAAGAGATTGACCTTGGCCGGCGCGGCTACCCTCACGACGGACGTAACGTTATTCACCGCTGTTTTCTTCGCTCCCGGGGATGTATCCGCTCACCTCGCCGGCTCGTACATCCCTGACCGAGAACCCGATGCTCCACGCGTAATACAACCCGATGATCGTGATCGGGAAAAAACCTCCGAGGTGGTAACCGAACGCAAAGGCCAGCGCGGACGGCTCGGCGACCCCATAAACACCGCTCAGCGCCAGATCCGCGCCGAGTTGGAAAGTACCGAAGAAGCCGGGCGCGGCCGGGATGGCAACCGCGAAGCCCACCACAGCCTCCGTGAAGACGGCAGCCGCAAAGCCCAGGTCGATACCGAACGCCTTGAATCCAAGCCAGAAAGAAAGTCCGTGCCAAAGCCAGAACGCGTAGCTCCACACCACGGCCTTGGTCAGAAGCACAGGGTGCCGAAGCACTTTCAGGGCACGGAGGAAGGATTCGAGCGCCACGACCACCCGCGGACCCCAACGTCCCGGAAACCGGACCAAAAGTCGCTCGGCGAGCCGTACGATGGGCTCAGGGAAAAGCAACAGCGCAACCAGACCCGCCAGGAAGATCGCGAGCAGACCGAAGGTCCCGCGGAGCACGCCTCCGAACGCCCCGGAAAGGAGTCCGTCGGCACCGGGAAAGGAGGGGAGCGCCATCGGCACCAGAAACAGCGTCACCAGTACGATCGCATCCAGGAAACGCTCCACCACCAAGCTCCCGAGCGAGCCCGATACGGTGATCGGTTCGACCCGGGTCAGCGCTAACGCCCGCGCGATCTCACCCAGCCGTGCGGGAAAGATGTTGTTCACCGCGAAGCCGATACTGATGCCGGCGAATCTGGAACGAAGTGCGGTATCCGGCTTGAGAGGATGCAGGAGCACCTTCCAACGTAGGGCCCGCACGAAGTATCCCGCCGTACCGACGAAGACTGAAGCCAGAAAATACCACGGGTTCGCCTGGGAGATTTGAGCAATGATCTCGCGTGGGTCTTCACCTCGGAGCACCCACCAGATGAAGAACGCGCTGACTGCGATGCCAAGTGCGGATTTCCAACCCATCCTCAAGAGGTAACGACTCCGCTCCTCGCTTCGCGAATGAGACCGCCCATCTCGCGGACCGCACGCTCCATGCCGACAAGGACGGCCCGTGAGACGACGGAGTGCCCGATGTTCAGCTCCTCGATCGAGGCGATCGCCGCCACGGGAGTCACATTCTCATAGGTGAGACCGTGGCCCGCGTGAACGGCCAGACCCAGGCCGATAGCGATTTGGGTCGCAGATCGGAGCCGAGCCAACTGAGCTTCCCGCTCCTTGGGGTTTGCGGCGTTGGCGTACTCTCCCGTGTGAAGTTCGACGGCCGTGACGCCGAGATCGGCCGAGATCTCGAGGGTCTCTTCATCCGGATCGACGAAGAGCGAAGTCCGTATTCCCACCGATGAGAGCCTCTCCACCGCTTCGCCCGTCACCACCCGGACCCCGGGCTCACCAAGCGCTAAGCCGCCTTCGGTCGTCACCTCTTCCCGGCGTTCCGGAACCAGAGTCGCCTGCATGGGCCGCAGGTCGCACGCGATATCCAAGACATCCGTGGCCGCGGCAAGTTCAAGGTTCAGCCCTGTCCGGACGGTCTCCATGAGAACACGCACGTCGCGCTCACTCACGTGCCTGCGATCCTCTCGAAGGTGGACGGTGATGCCATCTGCGCCGGCGAGCTCCACGAGCATCGCGGCCCGGACCGGGTCGGGCTCGTCCGTACGCCTCGCTTCACGAACGGTGGCAACGTGATCCACATTGACGTAGAACCTCATCCCTCTACCTCGAGCAGATTTCGAACAGACTCAACCGGCCAAAAGGTAATCGGATCGGCGCACTCCCGTCGTGTGCGGTACGGCACGATACGGACGGTGTGCGATACGGGCCGTCCGCGACATGGGCCCACGGGCGTTCCATCATTCCGGCGGCCCATGGTCCCGAACCAACTCGACACTCACTTGCTGAAGGAGACGGCCGGCGACGGATCGGGGTACACGGATCTCCAGCGCGAGAACGTCTCCGTCTTGAGATTGGCCGAGGACCTCGCCCTCCCGGTACAGCATTGCCAAGGTTTCGCCATCGTGCGCACCGACCCGGACCGAGAGATGGCGAAGCCCGCCTCGAACGCGGGCCTTGAATAAAGCCCCGAGCGGCTCGAGCGTCTCGGGTCGAAGCGCGGACAGAAAGACCGCGGGCGTCGCGTCGAACGCCCGGATCCGTCTATTGAGCGCTTCCTCCTCGGCGTGGGTCAGCCGATCCACCTTGTTAAAGACCAAGATCTGTGGGCGGTCCTCCAGATCGAGGTCATCGAGAACGCCCTCGACGACGTGCTTTTGCTCCTCCCAGCGTGGGTACGACGCGTCGATGACGTGCGCCAAAACGTCCGCCTCCCGGGCCTCCTCGAGCGTCGATCGGAACGACGCGACAAGGTGGTGCGGCAACTTTCGAATGAAACCGACCGTGTCCGTGACCAGGGCCTCAAACCCCTCGCCCAGGTCCACCGAGCGTGTGGCGGAATCGAGCGTCGCGAAGAGGCGGTCCTCGACGAAAAGGTCCGCGCCGGAAAGCGCGCGGAGCAGTGAGGACTTTCCCGCGTTCGTATATCCGACGAGGGCCACCCGGAATTTCCCTTCCCGCGATTGTCGCTGGATGGCCCGAGCCCGGGTCACGCTCTCGAGCTTTTTCCCCAGATCGGCAATTCGGCGACCGATCATGCGCCGATCCGTCTCGAGCTGGGTCTCCCCGGGGCCTCGAAGGCCCACCCCCCCACGGATACGGGAAAGGTGGGTCCACATTCGCTTCAGCCGGGGCAGCAAGTATTGAAGCTGCGCCAATTCGACTTGCATCTTGGCTTCGCCGGTGCGAGCGCGAGTAGCGAAAATGTCGAGGATGAGCTCCGCGCGATCCAGAACCCGAACACCGATACGATCCTCGAGGGCTTTCCCCTGGGCCGGTGAGAGCTCGTCGTCGAAGATTACGAGATCCGCATCGGCAACGCCCACGGACTCCCGAAGCTCATCGACCTTACCCTTTCCGATGTAAAAGCGCGAATGGGGGGCGTCGATCCGTTGGCGGACGATGTCGACGACCTGCCCACCGGCGGTATCGGTCAACCGGGTCAACTCCTCGAGATGTTCCTGAGCTATACCCTCATCGAGGGTTTTCAGGTGAGCCCCGACGAGTACCGCTCGATCCACACTTACGCGGTTGTCGATCAGCTGGGTAGGAATGTCGCCTCCTAACGTCCTGGATCGTGGGGGCCGTCCGCAAGAAACCCACCCTTTTCGGCCAGAGCCTTGAGGTCGGCCCGGTTGTTCGCCTCGGGACGGTCGAGGACCTCTTCCAAAAGGTAACGGAGGATTTCGCCGAAATGCGGCCCAGGGGGAAGTCCCAACTCCTTGAGGTCGGTTCCGTCCAGCGCGAGGTCCCCGATGGTGAGCGGTGGGTCTTCGCGGAGGACCGTTCGGAGCGCGTTGACGCGACGGATCACGTGTGCTCTCTCTGACTCCTCGTGCGCACGAGCACCCGCGAGCCAGGCCCGCGCGATGTCGGGGAAGTGGGCCGGTCCGACACGATTGAGCCACCTCCGGAGATCCACGGGCTCTTCGGACGGTGGAGTTGGGGAAAGACTCGCCGCGACCGTTGCCACCCGTTTCGTATCGGCGTTTGAAAACCGAAGCCGCTCCATCAAAGTCTCGATCCCACGCCGCGTCGCGCCTTGGGGAGGGTCCTCCGCGTCGCGGGCCGTGTCCTTCGCATCGATGTCCGCCTGGCCTTGGGTCGCTGAGACGAGCGCGAAAAGGAGCGAGAGACGCACCAACGGACGGGTGCGGGACACAGCATCGCATGCGCACAGCGTATGGTCGAGGTCCAGCTGCCTGCGAGCTGCGCCTCCTCGAGGTGCGTCCGGGGGACCATCCTCCTCCCTGCCGACGATCGGGAGTCCCAGATCGAGTTCGGAATACAACTCCGCGAACACCCCTGAATCGGCGTAGAGACCCAGCGCGATCGAGGGGCTCCGCGCCTGGGCCAACACCTTCATCAGCTCTTCTTGAATCCGCTCCGCGGATAATTGGGAAAGCTCAGGGACGGCAGAGAGAAGGGCTCGCCACGTGTCCGCTTCAATCGTGAGCCCGAACTGGCCGGCGAACCGAAGCGCCCGCAGCACACGGAGCAGATCCTCGGCGAAACGCTTCGCCGGGTCCCCAACGGTCCGGAGAATCTGTGCGACCATGTCGCTGGCGCCGTTCCACGGATCCAACAACTCGTCGCGCCCAGGGTGCCACGCGAGCGCATTGAGAGTGAAGTCCCGGCGGGAGAGATCCTCTTCGATACGCTCTGCAAATTCCACGACGGCACGCCGACCGAAGGTCTCGACATCACGCCGGAAGGTCGTGACCTCGTAGAGCGTTCCGTCAGGAGCAAGCACGCCCACCGTTCCATGATCCACGCCGATGGGCACGGTCCGGCGGAAGGAGTCCATGATCTGCTTCGGGTGCGCCCTTGTGGCGAAGTCCCAATCGTCCGCTGGCCGACCCAGCATGATGTCGCGAATCACTCCACCGACGACCCAGGTCTCGAACCCAGCCTCCTCGAGTGTGCGCCAGAGCCAGAGGACCTGATCGGGCGGGGATACCTCGAAATTCATTTCCCTAAGAGGACCCTTCGGCGAAATGGCGATCGACGCGCTCACAGATGGCGTGCCCGATGGCGAGGTGCAGTTCCTGCGCACGGGCAACGGTCTCGGTGGGAATTACGAGAGCGAGATCCACCTCCTGCCGGAGGCGCCCGCCACCTCGGGCGAGGAGGGCCACAGTGTGCATTCGAGCGCTCCGCGCCACCGCCGCAGCCCGAATAAGATTTTCCGACTCTCCGCTCGTGGAGTGGAGAAAGAGAAGGTCGCCCTCCCGGCCCAGTGCCTCCACCTGACGGGCGAACACGTCCTCGAAAGTGAAGTCGTTGGCACCGGCCGTGAGGACCGACGTGTCGGTCGTGAGCGCCAAAGCACGCAAGGGCCCGCGGCGGCGTTTGAAGCGGACCACGTATTCGGCCGCCAGGTGCTGCGCGTCCGCAGCCGAGCCGCCGTTACCGCAGAAGAACAGCGTACCCCCCTGCTCCAAGGTCTCCTGGACCATCGAACCAGCTTGAGCGATTGGCCCTTCCAACTCTTTCGCACAGGCGGCCGCCAACTCGGACAGTTCGATCAAATCGTTCGATTGATTCATTTCGCCCGGCGCCTGCTTACCCCTTGAAGATATTGGCAAACCGATCCCAGAACCCCTCGCGAATCTGCAACGGAGGAACCGGCAAAGGCAGTTGGTCCTGGATGACCCGCCCCGGATTGGTCACCGTGAGGAGCCCGAACTGTTCCAGGCCGTCGTGCGCCGCGAAGAAACCCTCTGCGTCCCTCAAATGGATTTCGAGGTGTGCTCTGGCGTGAAAGTCGCTCGACAGATAGTCCGCCCACCCACGGGCAACAAGCTCGCACGCCGCTCCCCGTGCCTCGGGACCATAACGTCCGGTGAACGACCCATTGTTGACCTGAAGGTACGCCCCCGCGTCACGCCACGCCCCCGCGCAATTCAGGTCCTGCCTGATCCCTGTATACCGCTCGGGGTGCGCAATGATCGGATGGTACCCTGCATCCGTAATCCGCTCAATCACATGCTCCGTCCCGGGAGGAATCTGAAGGCGGCGCCATTCGACCAGCACAAAGGAGGTGCCAGCGAGGCGAAGGCGTGCATCGGAAAAATCCGGGTCCGGAACGTCGAGCATCACCTCATGTCCCCGAAGTAGCTCGACATCCGGGAAACGCTCCTGTACCTGCTCGGCCAACTCCTGCCAGGGCCCGTCAACCTCATCCAGCCACTCCCCGAGCAGTCCCGAATCCCGTGTGTGACTCGCGTTCACATGTGGTGTCGTGACGATTCGTCCGATCCCGGCTGCCACCATGCGCTCGACGGCTTCGAGGGACTCTTCCAGTGACCGTGCCCCATCATCGACCCCGGGTACGAGATGACTGTGAAGGTCTCCCACACGAGCTCGCCCCGCTGAAGTCAAGCGACTGTCCCTCCGGCCGACACCCGGACAAGGACTTCACGGAGCACGGCTCGTACGTCGGCTACCTCGGAGGCGGCTTCGCAGCCGTAGGTGATCAACGCATCGGCAGCGAGAAGCTGATAGGCCGCCTCCCGATGCCGGCCGGGCTTCGCCACAGCCTCATCCAGATGGGCCAAACCCCCTGCGACGAGGCATTCCGGCATCGACGCCACGCCGCCATCGAGATCTGCTTCATCATCCGGAATCTTCAACCAAGCCCTCAACTCGTCCGGAGCAGCAGGCGTGCGCGTGGCGAGCCAATCGATCGGCGACTGCATCAGCCCCCGGCTTCACGAATGAGCCTCTCCACCACATCTCGCCCCATTTGGAGCGCCTCGTCGATGCGATCGGGGTCCTCGACGCCCGCTTGGGCCATATGGGGCCGCCCACCACCCCGGCCTCCGACCACGGCGGCGATCTCGCGGACGACGGCATCGGCTCGGATGCCCCGGCCGATCAAGTCATCGGTGACGAAGGCGAAGAGCGTATGTTTACCCTCGGGCAGATCGGCCGACACCACCGCCACACCGCTCGCTTCCTCGGTGAGAAAGTTGTCACCCCACTTTCGGGCATCGTCGGCGTTACGGGCCCGAAGGCGTACCGCCTTGTACTCGGCAGTGACTAGGTCATCGAACGAGATCAAATCGCGCAAGAAAACGCTCTCACCCGCCCCTCCACTGCTTCGGAGTTCATCCAAGAGCCCCTCCAGGTCCTTGATTTCGGCGAGGAGTTGCCCAGCTCGGGTCGCGGCGTTTTCCTGAGATGTTCCAAGAATCGCGGCGACCTCGTCCAGTCGGGTCGTCCGCTCTTCCAGACTCCGCAGTGCCCGGCGGCCCGTGATCCCCTCGATGCGGCGCACGCCAGCGGCCACCCCGGTTTCACTCGTGATCTTGAACAAGCCGATGTCCCCCGTGTGCCCAACGTGGGTCCCACCGCAAAGCTCCATGCTGACACCAGGTATCTCGACAACTCGAACAACGTCGTCGTACTTTTCCCCAAAAAGCGCCATCGCCCCATCGCGGACGGCCTCATCATAGGCACGAGGGCCGATCACAAGCGGGTGATCCTCCCAAATGCCCTCTCTCACGATCTCCTCCACCGCCCGTCGCTCATCCTCGGTCATCGGCGCAGTATGTGAAAAATCGAACCTCAGCCGATCGGGGTTCACGAGCGAACCCCGTTGAACCACGTGGGTGCCTAGGACCGTCCGAAGTGCTGCATGCAGGAGGTGGGTGGCGGTGTGATTCCTCTGCGTGTCTCGCCGCGAGACCGCATCCACTATCGCCCGAACCTGAAGCGGCGCCTCCGGACGCTCGGGAAACGCTCCCTCCGGACCCGTCCCGAGCAGCGCCACTCGATCACCGACTGTGGCCACATCCCGGATTCGGCTCGACCATCCGTCTCCCTCCACGAGGCCGGTGTCGGAAACCTGTCCTCCCCCTTCGAGGTAGAACGGATTGTCGGCAATTTGGAGGGCCAGGCCATCCTCCGAGATCCGGACTGCCAACACGTTCGTGGCGGACTCGAGTTGATCGTAGCCGGTGAAACGCTGTTCACCTCCCTCCTCGAGTGTCTCCCATCCCTCGACCAGATCCCCTCCCGAAAGCTTGACGTCGGACTTGGCCCGGTCCGCCCGGCTGCGCTCCCGCTGCCCCTCCAAGGCGTTTTCGAATGCCTTTACGTCGACGGTGTAACCCCTTTCCTCGGCCATGAGCTCAGTGAGGTCCAGTGGGAAACCGAACGTGTCGTACAATTTGAACGCGTCGGCCCCCGAGATTACCGCTTTGCGCTTCTTCGGAGTGCCGGATTCGGGGGCCAACTCATCGAAGCGGGCCAACCCACCCTCGATCGAAGAGAGAAAACGATCCTCCTCTGCTCGCGTGGTGCTCACAAGGTGCTCCCGACTCTCCTCCAGCTCCGGATACGCCTCGCTCATCCCCTCGATGACGGCCGCGACCACCAGAACCAGCGTCGGCTCGCGACGCCCCAACAGCCACGCATGTCGGACCGCCCTCCTCAGAATCCGCCGTAGGACGTAACCCCGCCCAGCGTTGGAAGGAAACACGCCATCCGACAGAAGAAAGGCCACAGCGCGGGCATGATCCGCCAGAACCCGGTAGCCGACGCCCTCGTCCGACTCAGGGTCGTAGGGGCGCCCCAAAATCTCGGATACGACCTCGAGCAGAGGGGAAAACGCATCCGTGTGGTAGTTCGAGTCCGCCCCCTGGACAACCGCCGCCAGGCGTTCAAGCCCTAGCCCCGTATCGATGGAGGGCGCGGGCAGCGGGTGTAGCGTGCCCTCGTCGTCGCGGTTGAACTGCATGAAAACCAGATTCCACAGCTCAATGAGGATCCCGCGCTCTCCGAGATCGACGAACTCTTCAAGGGTCGGGGTACTCGTACGCTCCTCGGTCGGCCGGAGGTCGTAGTGTAACTCGGAGCATGGACCACACGGTCCGGTATCGGCCATCTGCCAGAAGTTGTCCTTGTCGCCGAGCCGGAAAATCCGTTCCGGCGGGACATCCACCACCTCCTGCCAGAGATCGAACGCCTCATCGTCGGATTCGTGGATCGAAATAAAGAGACGATCGGGGTCCAGACCCAGCTCGCCCGTCAGGAATTCCCATGCGTAGGCGATGGCGTCGCGCTTGAAGTAATCCCCAAACGAAAAATTGCCCAGCATTTCGAAGAAGGTGTGATGCCTGGCAGTTCTCCCCACCTCCTCGAGATCGTTGTGCTTCCCACCGGCCCGGACGCACTTCTGAGACGTGGCCGCTCTGTTGAAGGGAAGCTCCTCTACGCCCAAGAAAACGCCCTTGAACTGGACCATACCTGCGTTCGTGAAAAGCAGCGTCGGATCGTTCTTCGGAACGAGGGACGAACTCGTCTCGACGGAGTGGCCTCGCGCACGGAAGAATTCGAGAAAACTCGTTCGGATTTCAGCTGTGGTCATGATGCCTGCGGTTGGGCGTCCATTGGCGCCCATTATAACAACTTAACAGGCTCGACCACACCGTTCTTGGTTGGGGAACGGGCGTTGACTCCGCGTGGGTGACTCTTAGGATCGGAGCCTGTTCAACCGCCGCCGCTCACCGCGGCTTCCTTCAAAGGCTCGTCCTTGGGTTCGTTTGTAGCTTCTTCGATCTCCGGTTCCTCCCCCAGACCGATCGAATCGCGAACGCGAGCGTCCACTTCCTCTAGCACATCCGGATTTTCCTTGAGGAAGTCCCTCGAATTTTCTTTCCCTTGTCCGAGGCGTAGATCCCCATACGAATACCAGGACCCGGATTTCTCGATGATTCCCTCCTCGACGCCGATATCGATGAGCAGGCTTTCATGGCTGATCCCGACGTTGTAGAGGATATCGAATTCGGCCTGCCTGAACGGAGGAGCACACTTGTTCTTCACGACCTTTACGCGTGTCCGGTTGCCGATGATATCTGCTCCATCCTTGATCGCGCCGATACGGCGAATATCCATCCGCAGGGAGGCATAGAACTTCAGTGCACGGCCCCCCGTAGTCGTCTCGGGATTGCCGTACATGACCCCGATTTTTTCGCGAATCTGGTTGGTGAAGATCACCGAGGTCTGGGAGCGGGCCACGGCACCCGTGAGCTTGCGTAGCGCCTGACTCATCAGCCGGGCCTGTAGACCGACATGCGAGTCACCCATCTCCCCTTCGATCTCCGCCCTCGGGACGAGAGCAGCGACCGAATCGATGACGACTACATCGATCGCATTACTCCGGATCAGTACCTCGGCGATCTCGAGCGCCTGCTCGCCTGTATCCGGCTGGGACACGAGCAGGTTGTCTACGTCCACCCCGAGCTTGCGCGAGTACGTCACATCCAAGGCGTGCTCCGCGTCGATGAAGGCGGCGATCCCGCCCGCCCGCTGGGCATTGGCAATGATATGAAGGCACAGGGTGGTCTTACCACTCGACTCCGGCCCGTAGATCTCGGTGATCCTCCCTCTCGGGATGCCACCGATGCCAATGGCCGCGTCAAGATTGATAGCCCCGGTGGGAATCGCCTCGATTTCCACCCTCATGCTATCGTCGCCCATCCACATGATGGCGCCCTTCCCGAAGGAACGCTCGATCTGCGTGAGGGCCGTCGTGAGGGCCTTCGTCTTCTTGTCGCCCCGGTCACCGTTCACTTCAAGCGTCGCCATTGCGTCCTCGCAGAATTCGTGGGTTGGCACCTATTGTACCACACCCGAAGATAAAGCGAAAGTCCTCTTAGCGCCCGATGGTCAGGCGACAGAAAATAGCCGGCCTCCGAGGGCCAGTAAATGTCCCTTCGAGACGTTTTCTCCAGCCCGGAGCCACGATCGAAGCCCAGATCATCCAGGCACCTGTGAGTACGGTTGCCACACCCCGGGGCGTACCGGCACGTATAGGATTTCTGGTGGGGTACCCCCGGTACCCGTGCTAAAAAGTGGCACTCCCAAGTGCTCACCGACTTGCCGGATGTCGCCACAATCCAGCCGAACAGCGGCGCCGAATTTACCGTAGGTGCGCTGCTCGAACGTGATGTCGTCGTCGGCCTCGAACCAGGCACCGCCCTCGGCATAGACACCCGCAAGGACCATGGCTGGCCGTAATTCGCTCAAGGGAGTTCGGGACGGCCCGACCAGGGTGTCTCCAGCGGGCGTGAGAAGCACCTCGACCCCGTCCCCCGTCGATAGGCAGAGCGTACCGGGCCTTCCGGCCGGCGGCGGGGGGGTCTGGATGCGGGTGACCACAACCGTGTCCGGTGGGGCGGCCGGCAACACCACCACGTCGGGATTGGGCCGGTCGCGGAGTGAAGCTCGGCAGAGCCCGCCGCCACAGAGGGCCACCGAGGCGATGAGCCCGAACTTGGAACTCCGGTATACCGTGGTATTCGACGAATGATTCACGCCCAGTACATGGGTGCCAAGCCTCACACCATTCAGATCCAATTGGGTCCCGACGTTCCAGTCGAATCCGTTGTAATCGCTCATGAAAGTGAGCATCCGGCTTTCGGCTAATTCCAGATTCCATGCCACCCCCGCGAACCAGCCACCGCTGTCGCCCGAGGCATACCACTCCAATCGGTCGGCCTCCTTGAACAGTCCGTTTCCCCAACCCACCGTGAAGGAGAAGTCGTGATCGGGCAGAAAGGAGGAGGGGAGACCGGGAAGATCCCAGCCCGCCACCGCGTAAAAGGAGAACCCGGTGTCGATCTCCCGCGAGCCCAGCTGGCCACGGAGTCGGCGGTCTGCCCTTCCGAGACGGTTCGGGGCGTAGGCGATGCCATCACCGAAATCGGGGCTGCTCGAATACCGCCCTCCGACCGCCAATCCGATGGGCTGCGTCTGAGGGCTCAGAATCGAGAGCCGGCCGAAGCCTCCCCAGAGGGTCCCTCCCTCCTCGGTATCGCTCAGGGACTGGAGATTGAGCCCGAACTCAAACAAATCGAAGAGCCCACGGGCAACGGCGAGATCACTGTTCCAGCCTCCGGGGAAGGCCTCGGTTCCCGTGATGTTACCCGAGGCATCGGTCGTGACGTCGGTATCGTTGCTCGTCCAGAAACCGGAGTAGGTGACGGTCAAGGCGCGATCCGCCAGCACCCCGGCCACCGGAATGTCGATCAACCCGGAGCCATGGCGAAGGGTGCTCGGGACCTTGGTCGTCTGAGCTGCGACACCGGAGGCTACGATCAGAGCGACCGGGAGGCCGAGGCTTCTAGCACCGAGCAGAATCGCCCCTACTCCGAGCCGAGGCGCTCCTCGACCCGCCGAAGCCGCCGGACGATCGAGATCACCCAACCGAGAATGAGAAGCAAGACGACGGCGTACGCGGCAAATACGTGCCAGTAGGCGCGCCCGAGTGTCTGGCGGCCCAGGACCGTTCCCGCCTGCGCCCACACCGGGCTGGCCTGGAAAAGGAGAACCCCGAGCAAGAGGGCTGTCGTCCATCGAGAAAACCATTTCCGATCCATCATCAGGCCTCTGCTCCTTGTGCGCTCTTGAGAGTCGCGTCCCGAAGGCTCAATTCGTGCTCGTACCCCGCAACCGCGTACCGGGCCAGGAAAAGGCAAGCAAATACCAGGGTGAAGGCTAGGAGCCCCACGCCGAACGTCGCATACATCATGCGGTCAAGATCCTGAGCCAGACCGTCAGGGTTGAGGATCACGGGTTCGGGGTGCAGAGATCGGAGCCAGGTGACGCTGACGTGAATCAGGGGGATATCGAGGACACCGATGACCCCGACGACGGCCGCGAACCGTTTGCCCTGCTCGGGGTTCACCGTACTTCTCCTCACGAGGAAGTACCCTAGGTAGATGAACCAGAGTATCAAGGCGAGCGTGAGTCTCGGCTCCCACGTCCACCACGTGCCCCAAGCCACCCGCGCCCATAATGGGCCCGTGAGCAAACCGATGGTCGTGAAGATCATACCGGCCTCTGCCCCCGTCACCGCCGCGCGATCGAGGCGCTCGTCTCCCAGCCAGAGGTACACGGCGCTGCAAAGACCGACGATTCCGAACCCCAGGAAAGCCACCCACCAGGCCGGCACGTGGATGTAGAAGATCCGCTGGACGAGCCCCATCGCCGACTCGGTCGGCACCCAGAAGAACACCATCCAGTACAGCGCGATAAAGGTCGCCACCCCCAGCGTGCCCAGGACGCCGACCGCCCACGGGGTTTGCTTCTGGGTCATGTACCCTCCTGAGTGAACAACACGAGACCTGGACCCCCCTCTCCGGCCTTACTCTTCGATCACGAACCTGAACAACCAGGCGCACACGATCGTGAAGATGATCGCGAAGGCCGCCAGCATCCTCAGGTTCCCGCTGACCTCCGCGACGGGCCGTCCGGCGAACAGGCGATTCGTCGCCGTGGTCCCGTAAACTACGACGGGAACCAGGAGAGGGAAGACGAGAACAGGCAGCAGGCTCTCTCCCATCGAGCTTCGAGTCGCCATCGCGCTGAAAAGTGTCGTCAGCGAGACGAACCCCAGAACGCCCAAAGCCACGACCGCAACCAGGGTGATCGGATTCCCCGAGAACCGTAAGCCGAAGAACGCTCCAAATACAACGAAGACCAGGGCCGCCATCACCGACAGCAAGACGAAGTTCCCGAGGACCTTGCCCAGGTAGAGGGCATCGAGAGGAATGGGGCTCTGGAGAATTCCGGCTAGTGCACCATCCTCCTCCTCCAGCCGAAACGTTCTCCCCATCCCGAGCATGCCGCCGAAGATGATGGTCAACCAGATCAGTGCTCCGGCGATGTCCTGCGGCCGCACCACCGCTGTGTCGATGGAAAAATTGAAGAGCACGCCGCTCAAGACCGCGAACGCCCCCATGGAAGTAAGCCGCTCGCGGGTTCGAAACTCGACCAATAGATCCTTGCGGGCGATGGCCCACACGAGATCGACGTACGACCTCATGCGGGACCCTCTACTGTGGCGTGGTACAGCGCCTCGAACTCTGCGAGGTCCAGACTCGCCGAGTCCCGCACAGACGAAAATCGCCCCTGAACCTGAATGGCAACTCGATCGGCCAACTCCAATCCCTGTATGAGATTATGCGTGACGAGCACGACCGTTCGTCGCCCATCCTTCAGCGATGCGAGTTGCTCGCGGAGCACGGCGGAAGCGTGCGGGTCGAGCCCGGTGTAGGGTTCGTCCAAGAGCAACACCTCGGGATCATGAAGGAGAGCCCGGGCGAGCGCTACCCGCTGCTTGAGGCCGCGAGACAGCTCACGCACCGGTGTCCGTGCCCGGTCCGTGAGTCCCAGGGACACCAACCGCTCCGGAATCCGCGTCTTCAAGTCCGTGAGTCCGAACAGCCGGCCGTAAAACCGCAGGTTCTCTTCGGTGGTGAGTGGCCCGTACAGGAGCGACTGGTGGGATACGAAGCCGACACGGTGTCTCCAGTCTCGACCCGCCACGTTCGCCGGTGCTCCCGCCACACGAACCTGTCCTGAGGTCGGCTTCATTACGCCGCCGAGCATTCGCAGAAGTGTCGTTTTCCCGGCCCCGTTGGGTCCGAAGACGGTGAGCATTTCACCGGGCTGAAGTTGGAAGCTCACGTCGTCGACCGCGCGGAGCCCCCCGAAAGTACGAACGAGTCCTACCGCCTCCAGCCCGAAACTCAACGCCCCACCCTAAGCGGAAGCCGGGTTTCCGGCCGTGGTGGCGACCCCACCCAACCGCCCGCCGCAGCCTGAACAGAAGCGGCTCTTCTTGACATTCAGGTGCCCACATCCGGGGCAGGTCCGGCCCTCTGCCATCCCCTTACGCGCACGTGCGATCTCGGCTTCGAGACGGTCGCCGTCCGGGTCGGGGCTGGCACCCTTCGTGGAGTTCGTGGCAGCATCCGCGGGAGTCCCTTCGTCCGCGGCATGGCCGGCCGTGCCCTCCTCTCGCATAGCCTCCAACGCCTGACGAGCCAGATCGGACTTGATAAGCTGGTAGTCCGCCCGGTCGATTTTCCCGGCGCGAAGGTCGTATTCGGCGTCGCGGAGCCCCCGGAGTGCAGCCTGCTTACGGGCGTCGACCTCGGTGACCTCGTCGTCCGAGCACTCTATAGTGGCCCAGTCCCCCCGCAGGACAGGCAGCATGACGAAGAGGATCACGCCGGCTGAGACGAGCGTCATCCCAACGATCAACCCCACGTCATCAGCCCCGCGTGGCCAGAGCGGGCCGTTTGCCTCCAGTCTGCGGGCGCGAAGCCGTGGTAGTCGAGCCGCGGGAGGGCCACATTGCGATGATCCCGCCCAAGGTGACGACGAATCCCCCGTACCAGATCCAGCCCACGAGTACGTTGACCTGCACCTTGAAGGTCGCACGCTGAGCCGCGGCGTCGCTCTCGAAGGCTCCACCAAGATCGTTCACGTTGTCGAGGATCAGGTAGAGGTCTTCAAGGATGTAGGAGTTGATCCCCACAATCGTGAGCGGCGACGATTCCCACTTTTCGTAGAGGACCTTCTGCGCCGTGAGGGATTCGACCGGCCGGCCATTTCGTTCGACGGTCATCAGGGCCACCGCCTGACGCACCATGTTCTGGCCGCGAGGCGACGACAGTCCCTGGTAAGTGAGCGCGTATTCGTGCCCGAACGGAGACTCGATCGTGATGGTCTCGCCCGGATCGACGATCTGCACGATCTCGCGATTAAAAGCCACGCCGGCAAATGCGGTAAAAATCATCACGACCCCGACGTGGACGATGTACCCTCCCCAGCGGCGCCGATTCCGGCTCACGAGGTGGAAGAAGGCCAGGAGATGACCCTCGCCCTCGATGTGGGCCCGTGCCTTGGTCCCCTTCACGAACTCGACAATGATGATGGTCATCACGAAGGCCGACAGACCGAATGTCAGCAGAGCCATGCCGTGGTGGACACCTCGCAGGAACAGCGCCCCGACGACCATCAAACCCACGATGACCGGCGTGAGAAAGTTCTTTACGAGATTGCGGCGAGACGCCCTTCGCCAAGCGATCACCGGTCCGATCCCCATCAAGGCGAGCAGAGCCAGCCCGATGGGCAGGTTGACCCGGTTGAAAAATGGCGGACCCACCGCGATGGCCGTTCCCGTAAGGCCCTCAGTGATGAGCGGGAAAAGGGTCCCCCACAGGATGGTGAAGGCTGCACCCAGGAGGATCAGGTTATTGAACAGAAATGCTGATTCTCGGGACAGAAACGACTGAATCTGGTTCTCGCTCTTGAGCTGCGGGTACCGCCACGCAATCAGCAGGACACAAACCCCGGCCATCACCCCCATGAACGCGAGGAAAATGAACGCGATCGTCGTGTTCTCGGCGAAGGTGTGAACCGACTCGATCAGGCCCGACCGCGTCAGGAAGGTGGCGAAAATCGTCAAAAGGAAGGTGAGGGTGACTAGGCCCATGTTCCAAACCTTGAGCATCCCCCGGTTTTCCTGAATCTGGATCGAGTGGAGGAAGGCCGTCGCCGTCAGCCAGGGCAACAGAGACGCGTTCTCAACTGGATCCCAAAACCAAAATCCGCCCCAGCCGAGCATCTCGTACGCCCAGCGCATACCAAAGATGACGCCGTTCGCCAAAAAGAACCAAGACAGCAGAATCCAACGCCGCGTGATGACGATCCAGCGCGTATCCAACTTTCCGCTGAGCAGCGCCGAGACGGCGAAAGCGAACGGAATCGTGAAGGAGGTGAATCCCAAGTACAGCGTAGGCGGATGAATCGTCATCCAATAGTTCTGGAGCTGAGGGTTGAGCCCTCGTCCATCCGCAGCCGCAAAAGGCAGCCTCTCGAACGGATTCACTTCGGCGAAGAGCAGCACCACCAGGAAGAAGCTTGAAATCGTGAGGAGCACACCGACCACATAAGGCATGAACTCCCGGTTCTTGGCCCGGTTCGTGAAGACCGCCGCCGCCGAGAAGAAGGAAAGGAGCAGCGCCCAGAATACCAAAGAACCACGCTGCCCGGCCCACAGGCCGGCGACCTTGTAAAACGTCGGCAACTCGCGGTTGGAGTAGTTCGCGACGTACCAGTACTCGAAACTATCCGTCAGGAAGGCGGTGATGATCCCCGCCGACGTCAGGATCAGAAGGAAGAAAACGGCGTAGACGCTATGCTCGGCGCTCAGAACGAGGTCGCCACGCCCCTTACGCCCGCCCACGAAGCCGGCGACTGCTCCCCAGATGCCGACCGGTAGTGCAATCCAGAGAGCAAGCTCTCCGAGGATTATCACCCGAGAAGTTCCTCAGGCGTAGCTTCGTAGCGACTTCCACACTTCGCGAGAACGATCGTGGCTTCGAAAACGCCATCCTCCCGGAAGCGACCCTCGACGACCACGTCCACATTCTCCGTGTCGTTGAAGGTATCGGGGAGCATGTCCCGGTATTCCACGGGGAAACGCACCGACTCATCCAGGAGATCGACGACCGTGAACTGGTGCAGCAACTCGTCTTGGGCCCGGGTCCACGACCCCCGCTCGACGCGCCCACTCACCTTCACGCCTACGTCGTGGAACGTCGGATCCTGCTCCACCCGTGCCATGAGCTCCACGGGGGTGAGGTAATACACCATCGTTTCCGTGACACCGGTCCAGATCAGGTAGGTGACGACCAGGGCCACGCCCCCCAATCCGACGAAAAATTTACCATTGTCTTTCATGATTCACGACTCGTGCGTTTTGGACATGGTGGCGCACTCCCCTTCGCGTCGAAATATAGGCACACTCCGAAGCAGCGCAAACCACCGCCCAAGGGTCGACGACGGGTCCTCGAAAGCCTTTCACATGATTATAGAAAGTTACGGCGCCCCGAGTTCCCCATTCACCATCCACTCGATCCGAGCGAATCAGTGATTCGTGCTCATGCTCCGGGCCGCGGGCACGGGTGGGGCCTGGGCCGGAACCGACACCTCCACGTGCCCGACCTCTGCCCGCAGACGCCGGAGGTGGTAGCGCACCTCGGACATCGGGTCCGCCTCTCCAGGCACGTCTCGGGGGGCTACCTTCTGGAACTTGGGCAAGGCTTCCTCCCAGGCGCCGAGAAGCTCTTGGGCCCGCCTCGACCCCGTCCGCTCGTAATGACGCTCGATCATGGTCTTTAGCAACTCGATGTCGTCCGGATGCACCACGGCTTGCATTTCCACCAGGTCATGGTTCATGCGGGACGGGAGGTCACCGTATTCATCGAGCACGTATGCCATTCCATTCGACATGCCCGCCCCCAGATTTCGGCCTGTGTCACCGAGGATGACGACGGCCCCACCGGTCATGTATTCGCATCCGTGGTCTCCGACACCCTCCACAACCGCCCGGCCACCCGAGTTACGTACGGCGAACCGCTCCCCGGCGCCACCGGCGACGAACAGGTCACCGCCCGTCGCACCGTAGAGTACGGTATTCCCCACGAGCGTCGCTTTTTGCTCCAGGAATCGGGAGCCGGGCGGTGGGCAGACCGTGATTTCTCCCCCGCTCATCCCCTTCGCCACATAGTCGTTGGCCTCACCGATGAGGTTCAGGCACACTCCATTGGCGAGCCAGGCCCCGAACGACTGTCCCGCCGACCCCCGGAAGGCCAGGTCGATGGATCCTGGTGGCAGTCCGGCGTTCCCATGCACCTGAGCGATGCGCCCCGAAATCCGGCCTCCCACCGTACGGTCCCGGTTCAGAATCTCATAGGAGCCCTGGAATGTGCCACCATCCTCGATGGCACTACCGATATCTTTCAGGATCCGGTCATCCATGGGACGGCCGGGCCGGTCGTTACGTTCCTGGACCACGTGGGCGGGTCCGCCCGACGTCCTCGCGATCATCTTGGAAAGGTCGACGCCACGCCAACGGTCACCCTCCTCCGCCTCGATTTGTGTCAGCAGATCGGCCCTGCCGATCACGTCATCGAGCCGCTCATAACCGAGCGTGGCGAGGATCTCCCGCACGTCCTCACCCACATGGGTGAGGAACTGGATCACCATCTCCGGCGTGCCGAAATACTTCTCCCTGTACTCTTCGGCCTGCGTCGCGATTCCCACGGGGCAGGTATTGAGGTGGCACTGGCGCGCCATCTTGCATCCGATCGCGATGAGTGCCGCGGTGCCGAAACCGTAGCGGTCGGCGCCGAGCAGGGCCGCAACCACGACGTCCCTCCCCGTATGCATGCCCCCGTCGGTACTGAGGATCACCCGGCCGCGAAGCCCATTCATCATGAGCGTCTGCTGAGTCTCCGCCAGCCCGAGCTCCCAGGGGATACCTGCGTACTTTATCGAGGTGAGCGGTGACGCACCGGTACCGCCGTCCGCCCCACTGATCTGGATGACGTCGGCATAGGCCTTGGCCACGCCCGCCGCAATCGTGCCTACCCCTTCCGAAGCCACCAACTTCACGATGACGCGGGCGGCCGGATTCACGACCTTGAGGTCGTAGATCAACTGGGCGATGTCCTCGATCGAGTAGATGTCGTGGTGTGGCGGCGGAGAGATCAAGGGCGTGCCCGCGGTGACGTGCCGCAACTCGGCGATGTACGCCGAAACCTTGTGGCCGGGAAGTTGTCCACCCTCCCCGGGTTTGGCACCCTGGGCGATCTTGATCTCCAGCTCCTTCGCCCCGACGAGGTACGCGGGCGTGACCCCGAACCGCCCGGAAGCGACCTGCTTCACCGACGAATTCGCATCGAGCTTATCACCACCCGGCGTGTAGCGGCGGGGATCCTCCCCACCCTCGCCGGTGTTGGCTAGACCGCCTAGCCGGTTCATCGCTCTCGCGAGATCCTCGTGAGCCTCTGGGCTCAGTGCACCCAACGACATAGCTCCGGTCTGGAATCGCCGTATTATGGCCTCGACGGGTTCGACTTTATCGAGCCCGATCGGATCGCGGTCGGACGAGAGCTCGAGGAGATCCCGTAAGGCCGTAGGCGGACGGCTATGGACCAGGTCGCGGTAAGCCCGGTATTCTTCCTCGCCTCCGCCCTGGACTGTCTTGTGCAGAGCGCGCCAGACCTGTGGACTGTTCGCGTGGTAGTCGCCATCCCGCCGAAACTTGTACCAGCCGCCTCGCTCGAGCTTCTCCGCTGAGTACGCCTGGGTGTGCCGCTCAATCGCGTCCGCCGCGATGTGGCGGAAGCCGATACCGCCGATGCGTGACCTCGTGGTCGTGAAGCAGCGACGGAGGACCTCGTCACCCAGGCCGAGCGCCTCGAAAATCTGGGCGCCGTGGTAGGAAGAGACCGCGGAGATGCCCATTTTGGACATGACCTTGAGGATCCCCGCATCGGCCGCCTTCCTGTAGTTTCTGATGACTTCATCGAGTGCCTGGTCGTCGAACTCCCCTGCTCCGACCAACGCTCCCACGCTCTCGAAGGCGAGGTAGGGACAGATTGCCGAAGCCCCGAAACCGATCAGCGTAGCGAATTGGTGAACATCCCGAGCGTCCCCGGTGTCGGCGACGATGCTGGCCCTCATCCGGAGACCCTCGCGGATCAGGTGATTGTGCACCGTTGAAACCGCTAAGAGCATCGGAATCGGCGCACGGGCTTCATCGGTGGAGCGGTCGCTGACCACGAGCGCCTGGCACCCTTCGTCCACTGCGGCCACCGCAGCGGCGCAGAGGTCGTCGAGGGCCCCCTCGAGCCCTTCGGCACCGTCCTTCACGGGGAAACACGCCTCGAGTGTGGCAACGGAGAATCCCTCGGGCGTCCCTTCCCGAAGCTGCACCAACTCCCCCTCACTCATAATCGGGCTCATGAGATGTACGAGCCGGGCAGCCTCTGGGTCCTCCTCCAAAATCGAATGGCGGCGGCCCAGGTAGGTATCGAGCGACATCACGATCTTCTCTCGAAGGGAGTCGATCGGTGGGTTGGTGACCTGTGCGAAGCGCTGCCGGAAATAGGTGTACAGGAGGCGGCCGGGTCCGTTCAGCGTGGACGGGGGCGTGTCGTCACCCATGGAGCCCGTGGGTTCCTTGCCGTCCCGTGCCATGGGTTTGAGGACGTATCCGATCTCCTCTTGAGTGTACCCGTGTAGCGCCTGCAAGCGAACCAGCTCGGCATCATCGGAATCGGGTCGATACCGCTTCGGGTCGAGCTCGAGGGGAGCGAGATGATGGAGATTTTCGCTCACCCACTGACCGTAAGGCCGCCGAGCCGCCATTTCGGCCTTGATTTCGTCGTTGTGCAAGAAGTGCCGCCGAGCCGTGTCGACGGCGATCATCTCACCGGGTCCGACCCTTCCCGACTCCACGATCTCGCTCAGTGGCAGGTCAGCCAGCCCAACTTCCGAACTCATGATCACCACCCCGTCGGCCGTAACCTGATACCGGGCGGGGCGTAGGCCATTACGGTCCATCACGGCGGCGGCAACCGTTCCGTCCGTGAAGGCGACCGCGGCTGGACCGTCCCAAGGCTCCGTGAGGCAGGCGTGATATTCGTAGAACTCCCGGAGTTGGGGATCCATGTTGGGCATGCTCTCCCACGCCTCCGGGATGAGCATCGCCATCGCGTGGAGCAGGCCGCGGCCAGAGGTCATCAGGAGTTCGAAAGCCTCGTCCAGGGAGGCCGTGTCAGACCCGATGGGATGGATGACCGGGATCAGATCCTCGAGCTGGTCGCCCCAAAAACTGGACGTGAGCTCGGGTTCGCGCGCCGACATCCAGTTCCGGTTGCCCAGGAGTGTGTTGATTTCTCCGTTGTGCGCGATCAAGCGGAACGGCTGGGCGAGGGGCCAGGTCGCAAGCGTATTGGTGGCAAAACGCTGATGGAAAAGGGCGATCCCGGAAACCGTCCGTTCGTCCGCGAGGTCGGGAAAGAAGCGGGCGAGGTCTGTTGCGACCATGAGACCCTTATAAACCACCGTCCGCGCGGACATCGACACGATGTAGCAATCGATGCCTTCTTCCCGGTAACCCGACTCGGCCCGCATCCGAGCGAGGTAGAGCGCCCGATCGAACTCGGGGCTCGACATGCCCGAGGGCCTCTCGATGAAGAGTTGCTCGATTCCCGGAAGAGATTGCAGGGCCGAGGCGCCAAGTACGGATCGGTCCGTCGGCACGACTCTCCAGCCAAGGGGCACGATGCCCGTCCGGTCCGCCGCCGCGTCCAGGATGGCACGCGCCCGGTCACGCATTTTCTTTTCTGTGGGCAAGAAGACCATCGCGAGGGCGAGCCCTGACAGGTCGCCCTCTTCCATACCCATGCCGGCGGCGTCTTCAGCCAACAACTCCTTCGGGACCTGAATCGTAACGCCCGCACCGTCACCCGAAGCCGCGTCGGCTGAGACCGCGCCCCGGTGCGTGAGGTTCGCGACCGAGCGCACCGCCAGCTCTACGATGCCATGGGTTCGCTCACCGTCGATCCTGGCTATGAAACCCGTCCCGCAGCCGTCGTGCTCGAAGGCCGGGTTATAAAGAGGCGGCGGGTTCGACGGAGACCAGGCGGCCCCGGACAGGGGCCCACCGTCCGGTATTCCGTGTCTAGAATCCAACTTCCGAGTCATACGTCTCCCGATCTATTGCTCTATTCCCAAACGCTGTGTACCCAAACAAAAAACGGCCTTCCCACACTGGAGAAGGCCGTTCGAGGAACCGAAAATACTTGCTCAGTTCACCCGCATGCTTCCCCAACGCGGAGCCCTTTTCCGGCCTCGCTCAAGAGATTCGGGGCAAGTACGTACTCGCACGCGCGAGTTCGGTGAACGGCGAACGCTCATCGGATTCTTACCTGAGGCGACCCAATTGCGAGGACCTACCAGGCACTTTCACTTGCTCCCCATGAGGGCACAGGGCCCCGAAAACTCTGTCCACACTTGCCGATCCCGCCTGCACCGGTGCACCAGCCGCACCTGGGCGAGTTACGCGAGGTAACCGACGAGAATAGGACTTTCTTACCAGAACGGCAAGCGCTCCTTGCCCCCCCGTCCCCTCGCTCGTACAATTGCTGCCGTTCCTCGCGGTTCCAAAAGCCACCTCCCGTCTTCCGTCTTTGACAGCGATGCTTCCCGAAATCCAGTCGCTGTGGAGTTGACCGCCGTGCCCGATCCCAAATGGATGTACCAAGGGGATGCAGTACCAAGAAGTGCCTCTCAACAGCCTTCTAGAGGATGATGATGACGCATAGGTGGGAAGGGACGTCATTCGTCCCGTCGATCCTTCTTCTTGCGGTCCTGACTTCATCCGGATGTGCCCCCGGGGACCGTCCTGACATCCTCTCGCTGGCAACGGCGGGCACCGGAGGTGTCTACTACGTGCTGGGGGGATCGATCGCGGAGCTCTGGAGCCGCGAGTTGCCGGAGCATGATTTCGTAGCCGAGGTCACGGGCGGCTCAGTCGAGAATCTCAGCCTACTCCTGGGCGGTGATGTCCACGTGGCCTTCTCTATGGGTACGAACGCCCATGAGGTGTTCTACGCAAGGGGATCTTTTTCGGAGCGGGAGCCGGCGCGGGTTCTCGCTCTCACTGCGCTCTATCCGAACGTCCTTCACCTGGTCACCGTGGAAGGAACAGGAGTGGAGAGCCTCGTTGACCTCGTGGGGCGACGGGTCTCCGTAGGAGCGCCAGGGAGTGGGACCGAAGTGGCCGCCCGAACCCTGCTGGAAGGAAACGGGATCGGCTACGACGATTTCCGGCCCCAGCGTCTCAATTTCAACGAGACTGCTTCTGCGCTCCGGGACGGGAACATAGACGCCGGATTCTTGAGCGCCGGCACCCCTACCAGTGCCCTCATGGACCTGGCTACGGCGCGGACTATGCGACTCGTTGCGATCGGAGCGACGGAAGTGGAGAACACTGGGGTCTTGGACCCGACCGTGAGTCGCGATTTCTTCCTTCCAGGAACATACCCCGGCCAGGAAATCGAGGTGGAGACATTGAGTACACCCAACCTCCTCGTGGTCCGCGCCGACATGTCGGAGGAGCTCGTCTACGATCTGATTCAAGCGCTATCCGCGGTACAGACGGAGTTAGCTGGCGTGCATCCTGCGGCGCGCCACATCTCGGCGGAGTACACCCTGGACGCTTCTCCCATCCCGCTCCACCCGGGTGCCGTTCGCTATTTCGTGGAAGCAGGATACGAGGTGCCCGAGCGTCTGATCTTTTCCCCGTGAGACATCCCGATATCCGCGTCGGTGGATAACCGGTGAGTTCCGCTGGTGAGCCCTCGATCCCGAGGAGGGACCTGGGTCTCCCAACCTTTTCCGCAGCGACCTTCGTCGTTCTTGCGATCGCCCTCTCGCTCTTCCAGCTCTACTTATCGGGCGTCCGGCCGATCGGACTCTTCTACGAGAGAGCGTTCCATCTGGCGGTCATTCAGGTCTTGGCCTTTCTCCTCTTTCCGACGAAGGGTCGCGAAACGTCCGGGGTTCGAAGTGGATTGGCATGGACGGTTGACGCCACTCTCATCGCTGGCTCCATCTTCGCGGCCCTCTACCTCACGCTCAATCTAGACGCCATCGTGAATCGGGCAGGGGCCTGGGAGGGCGCCGACGTTTTCGCGGGCGGAGTGGCAGTGGTCACGCTCCTCGAAGCGTGCCGAAGGGCGTTGGGGTGGCCTATTTCGTTCATCGCCGTCTGTTTCATCGGCTACGGGTATGCGGGTCCCGCACTCCCCGGCCTGCTTCGGCATGGAGGCTACAGCACCGGACGGCTCGTGGGACAGC
This sequence comes from Longimicrobiales bacterium, assembly GCA_965248195.1. Lineage (GTDB taxonomy): Bacteria > Gemmatimonadota > Gemmatimonadetes > Longimicrobiales > Gaopeijiaceae > UBA822. The sequence continues at coordinate 2,203,214 of CBDFIQ010000002.1, forward strand.
TTTATTTGGGCCAGGAGGGGATTTACGGGATCCCGTTGGGCGTAGCCGCCTCCTTCGTCTTCATCTTCATCTTGTTCGGAGCCCTGCTGGAGGTCACCGGCGCGGGCCAGTTTTTCATCGACCTGGCGTACGCGGTTACCGGAAGACAGCGCGGAGGACCCGCAAAGGCGGCCGTTCTGGCCTCTGCCGCGATGGGGTCCGTGTCTGGGAGTGCCATCGCCAACGTCGTAACCAGCGGGGCGTTCACCATTCCCCTCATGAAAAAGGTCGGATACCGTGCTGAGGAGGCCGGCGGTATCGAGGCGGCCGCAAGTACCGGGGGTCAAATCCTTCCCCCGATCATGGGGGCCGGAGCGTTTCTGATCGCCGAATATACCGGGCTGCCTTATCTGGAGGTCGTCAAGGCGGGCCTCGTTCCCGCGATTCTATACATGGGAACCGTTTTCGTCTTCGTGCACCTCGTGGCGGTCGCGAGAGATCTCAAGGGCCTTCCAGCCTCCGAGCTTCCCCAGTTCGGGACGACGTTGGCCAAGGGCTGGCACTTCCTCGCAGCCCTAGTGGTCCTGATGGCCGCGCTCCTCATGGATTTTTCGGTGGCCCGGGTCGGATTCTTTTCGTGCGTAGCGGTGGTGGCACTGGCGGCCTTGCGAGCCGCGTGGGACCGGACCCTACCCGGGAATCAAGTGGGCTCGAGGCCGGGAGAAGGGCTTCCGGGACCCTTCGCTGGCTGGGTCGGCGGCGGGATTGCACGCATTGTGGATGGGTTCGTCGTTGCGTGCCGAAACGCACTTCCAGTGAGTCTGGCCTGCGCCGTGGCGGGAATCATCGTGGGCATCGTCGGCCTCACGGGTCTGGGCCTCAAATTTTCGGCCCTCATGCTTTCTCTTTCCCAGGGGAATCTCTTTCTTGCCCTGATACTCCTGCTTCTGGCAAGTCTCGTGCTTGGGATGGGACTTCCCGTAACCGCCAGTTACGTCGTCCTTATCGTCCTCGCCGGCCCGGTACTGATCAATGATTTCGGTCTTCCTGTCCTGATCGCTCACCTGCTCGTGTTCTGGTACTCCCAGGACTCCAACGTCACACCCCCCGTCTGCCTCGCTGCTTACGCAGCCGCGGGTGTCGCCGGATCCGACCCCATGCGCACCGGGCTCCAGGCATGGAAGTACGCCAAGGGACTTTATCTCATACCGCTCCTCATGGTGGTGCATCCCGAGCTCGCCTTAGGGGGTGCGTGGCCGGTAGTGCTCGGGAAGGCGACGATGTCGATGGTGGCGTTAGCCGCGTTCGCCGCTGCGCTGGAGGGACACTCGCTGAAGCGTCTCACCGTAGGAGGTCGGATCCTGCTTCTGGTAGGCGCCTCCACCGCGTTTTTTCCGTCCTTCCTGGTGGGCGGTCTGGGAGCCCTAGGCGTCGTCGCCTACACCCTGAAGGACATCCGAAAACCGGATCACCCCGCGCCTTTTCACTGATCCGCGCCCCTCGAGGCGAAAGATCAGCACCGTGCCCTACAAGCCACAGTACCGGAGGTACGACTGAACTTCCAACAGAATGTGATCACCGGGGTCGGTCCAGATCCCCCGCGTCGTACACTCCCCACCGGCTAGCACGTCGATGCGGATTCGGAGTTCCTCAGTCCAGTCCCAGGGGAGCATGAACATGCCCGTCCTGGTTCCGCTGACCCTCCCCAGGCGGACCCGCTTACCGGACCAAAGCGCGTGAAGCGTGATGTCGTCGAACCCGTGGTTGATGACCTCGATATTGATCCTCGCTTCAGCCTGAGAGGTGAAGGGGGCGGGTCTCGACCGGGCGCACCCAAAGCCCGCGCCGGTGAGCACCACACTCAACAAAGCGATGCGTCCAGCGGCGGAAGCACGCCTGCCACGACGAACGATTTTCTCACGCATCTCGAACTCCTTTCCGGACCGGCAACATAAGAAAACCTCGAGGCCCACTCAACACACGATCTCAATATAGATAAGTACTCGCCAGGACTCGCTCAGGTCCTTTGGACGAGACGCTCTTAGGGCGGAGAATTAGAGGGCTACGCCCTCCTCGGCCATTCCCTTCACGGCCCGAACCGCCTGGGCCCAACCGGCGATAAGCGTCGCACGCTCGGTGTCTGACATGCTTGATGTGAACCGGGTAGCCTCTCCCTGAGAGGCGAGGAAATCCTCGGCATGCGACCACAGCCCGGTGGCAAGTCCGGCCAAGCCCGCCGCACCCAAAGCGGTGGTCTCAACCACCTCCGGGCGGCGCACAGGGACCCGCAACAACCCGGACTGAAAACCCAATAGCCAATCGTTCTTTGCCGCTCCACCGTCGACACGCAGCTCTGTCGTTTTCGTCGAGGAGTCCGCTTCCATGGCATCGAGGACCTCCTGGGTGCCGTACGCCATCGCCTCCAACGCAGCCCGTACCAAATGCTCCCGGGTCGTACCTCGCGTAAGACCAAAGAGGGCTCCACGAGCCTCGGGCACCCAGTGTGGTGCCCCGAGCCCCACGAACGCCGGGGAGAAGTAGACTCCGTCATTCGACTCCAATTCTGCAGCCATCGCCTCCGACTCCGCCGCGTCGTCGATCAGGCCCAGTCCATCGCGGAGCCATTGAATCGCGGCCCCAGCGATGAAAACCGAGCCTTCCAGGGCGAACGCCAGCCCTCCCCGCGAATCACACGCCGCCGTGGTGAGGAGGCCGTGTTTCGAGGGCACGATCCGCTCCCCGGTGTGCATGAGGAGAAAGGCACCCGTGCCGTACGTACTTTTGGCCAAACCTGGAGACCAGCATCCCTGTCCGAACAGCGCCGCCTGTTGGTCGCCCGCGACCCCCGCAACCGGGACCTCGATCCCCAGCGCCTCACCTCGAACCACGCCGAAGTCGCCGCTGCTGGCGCGCACCTCCGGAAGAAGCGCCTGGGGGATCTCGAGCGTGTCGAGAAGCCACGGATCCCACGCCGCGAGGGACAGGTTGAACAGCAGAGTACGGGAGGCGTTCGTAGGATCGGTCGCGTGGACCGCGCCGTTCGTGAGCCGCGCGATCAGCCAGGTGTCGATCGTTCCGGCCACCAACTCTCCCTCTTCGGCCCGGGCCCGAAGCTCCGGGTGCTCGCGAAGGAGCCAAAGTAGCTTGGTAGCGGAAAAGTAAGGATCCAGCACAAGTCCAGTGCGCTCGCGTATCTCCGCCTCGTGGCCCGCCTTCTTGAGATCAGCACACAATCCGGCGGTGCGACGGTCCTGCCAGACGATCGCCCGATGGACCGGTTCCAGCGTCGCACGATCCCAAAGAACGATCGTCTCGCGTTGATTCGTGATCCCGATTCCCCTGACATCGGCTCCCGCTGCCGAGGCGAGGGCCTCGCGTGCGACGGTCTGCGTGACCTCCCAGACTTCAATTGCGTCGTGCTCGACCCAGCCAGGCTGGGGGAAGTACTGTGTGAACTCCGAATAGGCCCTGCCGAGGACCCGGCCATCCTCAGAGAACACGAGACAGGTGGTGCCCGTGGTCCCCTGGTCGATGGCTAGAATCGATGGAGTGCGGCTCATGGATGTTCGCTGCCTGGGATGCGCGGCGTGCTACTTCGATAAATCCGAAGGTGTCTGTGACTTGGCCAATCATGCAAGGTTCTCGGTCAGGGAGAGCCGGCACTTAACATAATGTCCCGTCCACCCTCCTCGGACGCCCTCACCCCCTTTTACACAAAGCACCCCTTGCGGCCCGCGTAAGCGGGGAGCACTTTGCCCCCTAGCCTTCTTGGGGCGTGGTCTACGCCTGTGTGGCGCCGGCCGCGACCACCTCGCGGCGGTTCGACAGGGATCAAACAGCTCTAGGGCTGGAAGGTCATTCGTGCATAGGAGACACTTTCTCAAGACCGGCGGCGGCGCGGGGCTCGGTCTCGCCCTTGGTGCTTGCAGCTATCGCGCAGCAGGGCTGGGGGCCCCGTGGGTGCGGCCCGCCAATCTGGTTCCAGTCCAGGTCTCGTGGGACCGCATCATCCGGACAACCGTCGCGTTGCGCCCCTATCGCGAGTCAGGGTTCGTGCTCAGGTCAGAGCGCTTCGACCACAAAACGGTGATACATAACTACGGCCACGGTGGGTCGGGGATGTCGCTCTCGTGGGGAACCGCGCACCTGGCAGCCGACCTCGCGGTCCATCACCCCGAGCGTCGGGCCGCGGTCATCGGCTGCGGCATCATCGGGCTGACCTGCGCGCGGGTGTTGCAGCGCCGCGGTTTCCAGGTGGCGATCTACGCGAAGGTGCTGCCGCCCGACACGACGTCGAACAAATTATTTGGGGGGTTCACGCCCAACTCGACGCTTGTCAGCCAGCGGACGGCCCGGTGGGACAAGCAGTTCCGCCGGGCGGTCGAGATCGCGTACCGCGAGCACAGCCTCCTGGCCGGTCGCGGATACGGCGTGCGATGGATCGACGGGTACTCACAGATGGACAACCTTGATGGAGCTGGCACACAGGGCCGCACGGGCGGTGATGGCCGCGTCGAGGAGGATCCGCTGATGCCGAGAAGCTTCTCGGTGGATAGGGTCCTGCTGGAGCCGGGCCAGCACCCGTTCCGGATGCGGTACGCGCGACGATCGCCGAGGCTGCAGTTCGATCCGGACATTTACCTCGACGCTCTCATGCGAGACGTGCTCACCTTTGGCGGCAGCATATCCGCACGCGAATTCGACACGCCACGCGACTTCATGTCGCTGCCCGAGCCCCTGATCGTGAACTGCACGGGCCTTGGCGCAAAGAAACTCTTTAACGATCACGAGCTGACTCCAGTGAAAGGGCAGCTCACCGTGCTCGTACCGCAGCCCGACGTGAACTATTCGTTCGGAGGTATGCTCCCGCGCGGCAGTGGCATCGTCTTTGGCCACGTGCGTCAGCCCGGGGTCTCCTCGCTCGCCGTCGACGAGGAGGAGCAAACTCGAGTCATGGAGAACGCCATCAGAGCCTTCAGCGGAATGCGCCCGCCGGACCTCCGCTCGCCGCTGACCGCGTTCCGTCCGCCGCCTGACCTACCGCCTGTCGGGAGCTTCTTCGGTCTCGCTTCCTGAGGGAGGCTGACGGGGGAGTCGGGCGAGGGCCAGCCGTTGCTGCGCGACGTCCCACTCCGCTTCGATCATGTAGGGAAGATTCATGCTGACCGGAACGAAGCGAGCGGCACCTGCGTATCCAGGGATGTGATCAAATGTCCGCCAGCCTCTGCGCGGCTGCCGTCAGGTGCGGTGTTGTCGGTCCTGGCGCTGGTCCTCGCCGCGTGCGGCCGAAGCGCCGCCTCTGATCCTCTTGCCGAGGTGACGTACGCCGAGCACATCGCCCCGGTGCTCTATGAGGAATGCGTCGGGTGCCATCGGCCAGGAGGCAGTGCGCCGTTCAGTCTCGTTACGTACGACAACGCCAGCGAGCGCGCCGAGGGGATCGCTAGCGCGACGGCCGCCAAGGTGATGCCTCCGTGGCTCCCCGAATCGGACGGCGAGTTCGTGGGGGAACGCCGCCTCACCGACGATGAAATCGCGCTCTTCCAGCGCTGGGTGGAGGACGGGGCTCCTCGAGGCGACCTGACGGCGGCCCCGTCGCCCCCGCCCCCGCCGACCGGTTGGCAACTGGGCGAGCCGGACCTCGTCGTCGACTTTCCCGTCCACACGCTCCAGGAGGAAGGGCGGGACGTCTTCCGGAACATAGTCGTCGGCGTCCCGATCGATCGCCCACGGTACGTATCGGCGGTTGAGCTGCGACCCGGCGACCCCCGAGTGGTCCACCACGCTTTGATGGGGGTGGATACTACGGATTCGTCGCAGATGTTGGACGTCCGAGACGACGCTCCCGGCTTCGACGGCATGGAGCTGGGCAGCAACGCCGGGTTCCCAGACGGCCACTTGCTGGGGTGGACGCCGGGGAAGGGGGCGCGCCCTCCGCTCGAGAACATGGCTTGGCGCCTAGAGCCGGGCACCGACCTCGTGCTGAACCTGCACTTGCGCCCGACGGGGAAGGAGGAGCGCGTCGAGTCGCAGGTCGCCTTCTATTTCACGGAGACGCCGCCCGAAGAGCGCCCGGTGCTCATAGTGCTCGAGTCGCCGATGATCGACATCCTGCCCGGTGAGCCCGACTACCGAGTCACGAACAGCTACGAGCTGCCCGTGGGTGTCGACCTGTTGAGCATCTACCCACACGCGCACTACCTCGGCAAGGACCTTCGCGGATACGCGACCCTCCCCGATGGTTCGGTCAGACAGCTCATTCGCATCCCGAACTGGGACTTCAATTGGCAAGATGAATACCGGTTCGCCGAGCCCGTGCGGATGCCGGCAGGCACGGTCCTGACCCTGGACTTCACGTTCGATAATTCGGCCGACAACCCTCACAACCCGAGCGACCCGCCCCATCGCGTCGTCTACGGCTTGAATTCGACGGACGAGATGGCCCAGCTGATCCTCCAATTGCTTCCTCACGACGCGTCGGACCGGGCGACCCTCATCGCTCACGCGGCATGGCAGCACGAGATCGAGGCCATGTCCTACATGGCTGTCCAGGAAATCCAGAAGGGCAATCAGAGCCTTGATGACGGACACCCGGATCAAGCGATCTTTCACTACCGCGAGGCCATGCAGTACCAGATCGACCACGCCGAGGCTCTCACCGGGCTCACTCGTGCCTTCTTGATCAAGAGCGACTTCGAGTCGGCTCGCCTCGTGGGTGAGAGGGCCACTGAGGTCACGCAGGGTCGAGACCCCATGGCGTTGAGCGCGCTTGCCGAGGCGTATGCTGGTGTTCGGGACGGCAGGGCGGTGTCCACCGCAGAGGAGGCGCTGCGCCTCGCGCGCGGACTGGGGCGCACCGCGCTAGCGGATTCCATCGAGGCTCGACTGCCCGACTACCGCACGTTCAGGCGGTAGCCGATTCTCTGCAGGTAGTTCTTCTCCCGCGTTGAGAAAGAACGCGGCGTGATAGAGGCGGTCTATATGCCGGCCGCAGCTTCTTCGAACATCGGGTGCACGTGCATGTGCCCTTCAGCAGTTTTCAGGGAAGCCAAAGAACCGGGTTCGGGAAGAACTGGGAGAATGCGAACCAGAACGACACGTACCCCTCGGCGATCGTCCGGAGCTGGTCACCCGCCAATAGGCCGGAGAGCCCCTTCCCCTCTATACTCCACTGAGTCCCCGTCTCCACATCCACGAAGGCGCCGTTCCTCACCTCAAAGGTCAGATCACGGGTGGGGGTCCCCGGCGTAAACGCCATCGCCGCGGCCGCCCCGCCGTCCCAGAACACGACGACCGGGTCTACCCCGCCCTGTCCCCCATTGCCGTCGCCGAGGATCGTATGGACCACCGTAAGATCGCCGACGGCGGCGTCACGGAGGGCACCGAAGGGGAAGGCGATTCCTCCCTGACCATCGACGAACGGAATCCCCAGTATCCGCTCCTTCGGAGGTCTCCGCAAATCAAGGTTCTCGAGGGAGGCTAACGTGAGGTAGTTGCCCTCCACTTCATAGTCCCCATACGGATAGCGTGTGTAGTCCCTGTCGAACTTGGTGGCCCCGCTCAAGAGCCGCGTGTCCGGGTGGAGCGCCAACCAGTCTTCCCACTCGATCTCGATGGCCGCAACCATCGTCAGCTTTTCCCCTTCCGAGGGGCCGCAGAACCCTCCGGCCAACATCTGCGGCCACAGTGAGTCGTCCTCGGAAAAAGCGGTCTCGACGACGGGGCGGCCGTACATCACCAGATTGTTGTTGAAGAGGAGCCCGGATACCCCGAACTCGACACCCTCGCCACCCCGGCGCTGAAAGACCATGCTGGACCCGGTGAGCGGGCAGTAGGTGACCGCCAGACCGAGCTCGTTCATATTCGCGATCTCATGCCACCAGAGGATGTTATGCGGAAAGGCCAAGTACTCGCCGTTGATTTCGAGCCCGATCACCCGATCCGTGGGGAGCAGGAAGTCGATCAAGGGGCTATCCGGGCCGACCAAGTCAGGGTCCGTAAGCGCTGGAATTCCGTCCCTCGCAGACCCCGAGATGAGACTCAGCTGAAGTTCCTGGCACAGCGCGGTAAGCTGGGGCTCTTCTCCCCCACCCCCAGACGGCTGCACCCCATCGGAGCACGCCGCTACGGCTACCGTGACCAAAGCCAGGCCGGAGCAGAGGAAGGAAACTCTTTCGAACCTTTGTTTTTCCATATTTGGACCCCCTGAGCCGCCCAGACAACGCTCTCTTTCAAGTCCATCGCGCGGCGCACGCATGCAGAATGCTCCGATCTGTTGGCCGAACTCATACCCCGCCTGAACAGTTCCCCCGCGCAAGCAAACCCGCAAGGCAGGGTTGGGGAACAACGAATGACATCGGTATCTTGTTGGGGAGCCCGCCCTTCAGACGCCGCGCGAGCCGATCACTCTGAGAACAGATGCTACAATGAAGTCTTGTGTAGACCGAGGTCAACGGGTGGCCGCCGTGAACCGCGAGCTCAGGAGTTCGCTCATCACGTTCCCATCGGACGGCCGCCTGCCGGCGCGGACGCCCGATGCCCGAATTCACGATCGACAATCCGGCGACCTACACCGAGCCCTAGGGAGCCAAGATCTCGATGAAGGCGATGGACGACCAACTTTTCGAGTCCGCGTGGCATGAAGGTAATTACTCCCTGTCGAACGTACTGAGTGACGCGCGGTATCAAAAGTGAGTGGAAGCGGCAGGAAGCCGGGTTGAGCCAAGGTGAAAAAAAGAGAGTGGAGGCAGAAGAAGCCGGCACTGAGCCGAGGTGAAATGATGAGAACTAGAAAATTGATCTACGGGGCTTTGACGTTCGCGGCTGTCGCCCTTTTGGCCTATGCGGCCCCCGTGGTAGGCCACCACGCATTTGGGGCGGAGTTCGACGTAGATGCCCCGATTCGCCTCGAGGGCCCCATCGTGAGGGTCGAGTGGGTGAATCCGCATTCGTGGATTCACATGGAGGTGACGAACGAGGACGGTACGAAACGAGTCTGGATGGTCGAGGCAGCCACACCGAACGTCCTTCTGTACCGAGGGCTCCGCCGAGAATATCTGACGATCGGCTCCGTGTTGATCGTCGACGGGTATCAGGCGAAGGACCACTCTCTCCCTCGGGCCAATGGCCGTGACCTTACGTTCACCGACGGCACGAAGTTCTTCTTGGGATCGGAAGGTATCGGCGCTCTGGAGGACGGTGCCGAGCGCAGGTCCCTCGCGGGCGGTCGCGGGAGGTACTGAGGGGGCAAGCTGCGGGAGGCAGGATTATCCCGCGTCTTGCTCAGGTGCTTTTGGCGCCCTGTCTTGCAGGCGTCGCGGTTGCGCTCTATTCACCCGCGGCGACGCAGGCTCCATCCAGCGCTTCCGGGCAGTGGGTCGTGTCTCGGATGCCCGATGGCCGACCGGACCTCCAGGGCAACTGGACCAACGTGACGGTCACGCCGATCCAGCGCCGGGAAAGACTGGGCCCGGTACTGACCCCGGACGGGTGGCGGCGATCGATGTGTTGTAGTACGCCTTGACTAGCGAGCGAGAGGCCGGTACGCCGCCGTGGCTTGGAAGCCCGTTAACGGGGCAGAGGGCAGCACCGTCCCCGTCGGGGCTACTGGCGTATCCGTCCCGACAAGAGCAGGAACCACCCGCACGGCTGCGGAGTTTGTACCTCACACAAGCGAGCCAGAGGCGCGCTACCACTTAGAGAGGAGGATGACGATGAACAGGATATATGGAGCGACCGTCATGCTGGGCTTGGTCGCCTCGAGCGCGGTCTCGGTCGAAGCCGCTGAGCTGGGCGGCCCCGGAGACGAGGTCAGCAACGAGATAGTTGTAGTGAACGACTACGTCACGCGGGTCCGCGTCTACGTGGAGGATTCTGAAGGCTTTCTGCACCAGCTGGGTCGTGTGGGCCGGGGAGAAGTCAAGCGGTTCGAGGCCCCAGCAGACATCTTGGAGCGTGGCGACTTCCGGGTCAGGGTCCATTCGCTCGCCCCAGACTGGTGGTCTCTTCACGTCGAGGCGCCAGCAGACATCTTGGAGCGCGACTTCCCGGTCAGGGTCCCTCCGCTCGCCCCGGACCGGTGGTCCGATCACGCAGGGATCAAGACCAGGGCGCTCAATGTCGAGGATGACGAGACGGTGATCATGTGGCTCAGGACAGACCTGACGCAGTCGGTGGTCGAAGTCCGCAAGGGCTGAATTACCGTTCGCAGGAATCGTAGGGCCGTAGGGCATCGTAGGGCCGTAGGGCATTGATGCCCTGCGGCGCCTACTATTACAGTGAAGAGTGAAGATCCAAGACACTCGGAGATACCGAAAGGTAGCCCCCGGGGGCACCCGCAGGGGCACCGTGGAGCGTGGGGAACAGCGCACGTCAACGAACGAACGGCAGGGAACCGAGCCTGCGTGTGCGGGGTAGGAATTTCGCTGATTCTGCTGGAGATGGATGCAATGCCACACCCCTCGATCCGACCCTGGGCTGGAGCGCTGGCTGCTCTGGGGCTTCTCCTCGCCAGCCAGCACGCCCTGGCCCTCACCGCCACCCCACAGCAGCCGCTGCCGGGAATGCAGAGGGAGGCAGCTCCCCTCCAGGGTATCGTCGTCCACGAGTCGAACGGCCAGCCCATTGAATCGGCTACGGTCACGGTGCTCGGCACGGACATCGAGACCCAGACCGGGAGATACGGCGACTTCGCGTTTCCCGACCTACACTTCGGATTGATGTCGGTCCGTGTCACCGCACCGGGGCACCCCAGCCTCGTGCAGGAAGTCGAGATCAAGCGCGATGGGATCGTCTTCGTTCGCTTCGTTCTCCCTTCGGTCGCCGCCGTGCTCTCCGAGCTGCTGGTGGGGGTTTCCCGCGACGAACCGATGGCCGGCCTGCTCACCGCGGCGGACCTGCTCGCGATCGAAGTCCCCTCCGCGCGTGTGAGATCCGGCAACGCCGGAAAGACCGACTACGCGATCCGGCTGCGGGAGTCCGCCACCAGCTTCACGCAGAGCGTTGAGCCCCTCGTCTTCGTCGATGGCGTCATGATCTCGGGGCTCGGGCAGGCGTTCGAAGCCCTGAGCCAGATTTCGGCCTGGGACGTGGAAGACATCGAGGTTCTGCGGGGCCCTGTGGCTGCGTTCCTCTATCCAATGGCGGCGAACGGCGTCGTGCTGGTGAAGACGCGGTCGGGCCGCCACGGCCGGTAGAGCCACCAGTACCACGAGAGGATCCGGACCGACCGTAGGGGCTACACGGCCGCCGCATACCGCCCGGCTAGTTGTTGAGAGCGCCCTGCTCGATCCAATTCCGGATGTTGGTCAGATCGATGCTATCGAGCGGTACGCCCCCTTGAGGCATGAGCCCTCCCACCCTCCGACGGTCCTCAAGGGCGATGACCAGGTAACTGTCCTGGGCATTGTTGGGCACGACCCGAATGAAGCCGGATTCTGCCTGTGCCGGCTTGTTCACGAGGTTGCCGAAGGCAGCCCCCGCTCGAAGATCCAGGCCCCCCCTACGGGCGTCACCATGGCAGCCCTGGGCCGTACAGCTCCGATCATCGAAGATTTCCTGGATGTCCGCGGAAAAGGACGGCTCCGCCTTAATGAAATGCGGACGACCGCCTCCGCCGCCGTTTCCCTCACCCCCGTCCGGTTGCGTAGGATTCCCGTCTCCCTCGCAAGCGGCCAGAAACAGAACCGCCGTCAGCCGTGCCAGCGTGCGCACCCGAGCCTTCGTCCAAGCTTTCCCAAAATCCACCGTCGGCCCCATCTCTCCCTCAGTTCGTAGCGTTGTCGTTTGCTTTCGCAACCAACCGGGGCTGGCGGGACAACCCCTGGCCCCGGTTGTCCGCGATCCCTCGTAGTGTCCCGCCCAGGGGAAGGTTCCCACAAATGAATGGGGGCGACCCGGACCCTCACCGGCGCACTGTCGTGGTATCGTCAGCCGGTTGGATTGTCTGCACGTCATGACGGGCTTCTGCTTGCGCCTACCGGCCCGCTCTCGGATGTTGACCTCGGGCTGATCCTCTCAAACCCAGGACGGAGGAGAATGATGAAGACCCTTGGTGTCCTCTCGGTCCTTCTCCCTAGGGTCGTCCTCGCTAGTCTGTCCGCTGGAGAAGCCCAGGTGCGGCAGGTTCTTCAGCCCAGCGAGCTTTGCAGCGACCATTCCGACGCGGCCATCGCGACGTTCGAGGATGCGAACCTGGAAGCGCCGATTAGGGCTGCACTCTCGTTGGGTGAGCAGGATGATCTTACCTGCGGCTTGGTATCGGGGCTGACGGTGTTAGGTGCTCGCTCCGCTGGGATCGGGAGCCTGGTGGGGATCCAGAATCTCACGAGCCTGAGGCGGCTCGAACTGAACAACAACTCTATCACCGACATCAGCGCACTGAGCGGGCTCACGAGGCTTCAGTTCCTCTTCCTCGCGAACACCTCCATCACCGACATCAGCGCGCTGGGCGGGCTCACGAGCCTCACGCAGCTCTGGCTCTTCGAGAATTCGATCAGCGACTTCAGCGCACTGAGTGGGCTCACGAGCCTGACGCAACTCTTCCTCAACAACAACCCGACCACCGACATTCAGCCTCTCCTGGACAACACAGGGCTCGGACGGGGCGATCAGGTCTTTCTCATGAACACGAACGTGAGTTGCACGGACGTGGCTGCGCTGGAAGCCAGGGGAGTTTTTGTGGACTCTGGCTGCCCGTGACCAAAGCCCATTAGAGAGACGGCCAATTCCCCCACCTGATCACTGAGGTCGATCTCCAGTGAAGCCGAGGCATGGGGACCTGTCAATTCTGGAGTCGCGGCCGTCTCCCCGCCCGCAGGATCGCTCCGAGTCAGCTAAGCGGTGACAAATGACCTGTGAGAAACCCACCGTCTTGAAAGATGAGACGCCGCGCAGAGGAGCTTCAGAACGTGGTCTTCGACATCCAAGAGCGGGCCGATAGGATCGCCTACGGAGAGAGGAGCCGGTCGGCGAACGCTCGGGGCCGCACTCACCCGTTACCGGACAAGCGGAGGAACGCTGGCGGGTGGACGCCGGTGCATGGTTGCTTGTTCGTAGGAGTAGGCCAGCTTGATGAGCGTCGGCTCGCTGAACGGTCTGCCGAGAAACTCGACGCTCACGGGTAGGCCCTCGGTCGTAAAACCTGCGGGGACGACGATGGCGGGGAACCCTGTCATCGAGCTGAGAATGTGTCCCCCAGGACCGCGTTCTCCGATTCGCGGGGCTGGCTCTGTTTTCATCGGATACACGAGGGCGTCCAAATCCTGGTCGGACATGAGCTGGACGACGACGTTCCGCAACGCTTGGTGTCTCAAGAGGCGCTCGAGATACTCCTCGTCATTCAAGGAAGCGAATTGCTCGGTCGCACGAAAATTGCGTTCGAGACGTGGAAGGAATTCACCCGACTCGATGAGATCAGTCAGCGATTTGATCGGAGCGTCGTAATCTGGACGATTGAGATACTCGTTGATCGAAGTCCGAAACTCGTATGTGTTCGTTCGCGCATCGGAGAGAATTCCGACGAGATCGATCTCCACCCCCTGGTATTGATCCACGTACGCCGGATCGAACCGCGGAAGCATTTCGCTGAGCAGGGAATCGAACGGAACGGAATCCACGATGAACGCCCCTTGCCCCTTGAGCTCCGACACAGCGGCGCTCACCAGCAGTGACGTTTCCGTGTGATCGGGGCCGAAGAGCTCCCGAACCACGCCGATGCGAGCCCCTTGGAGTCCGTCTGCCCGGAGAAATTCCGTATACGATGGCGGAATTTCGCCCACGCCCCACGCCGTGGAGATGTCCCTTGGGTCGTATCCTGCGATGGCGTCTAGGACGATCGCGGCGTCTGCCACCGTACGCGTCATGGGTCCGGCTCGGTCCTGCGTGAACGAGATCGGGACGATGCCGTAGCGGCTGACTACTCCCCGGGTCGGCGCGATCCCGACCAGGTTGTTGTTCGTGGAGGGATTGCGAATCGAGGTTCCGGTCTCCTCACCCATCCCGACGGTAGCGAAGTTCGACGCTACGGCAGCTCCCGTGCCGCCGCTCGAACCCCCGGGTATATGATCGAGAGCGTACGGATTCCGGGTCTGTCCCCCCAGCGAGCTTAATCCTGTGCTCCCACTGCTGAATTCGTCCAGATTCGCTTTTCCCAGGATGATCGCGCCCGCTTGCCGCAGGCGTCGTACCACGAAGGCGTCCTCCGGCGGAACGACCCCTTGCAACGAGATGGAACCCGCAGTGGTCGGCATATCCGTCGTGTCGTAGCTGTCCTTCACAATTACCGGGATGCAGTGCATCGGCCCCGTGAGGCCGGATCGGGAGAACTCGGCGTCCAGCTCTTCGGCGGTCCGGAGCGCACGCGGGTTGAGTGTGATGATCGCGTTGATTGCCGCACCTTGCTTGTCATAGGCTTCAATCCGGGCCAGGTACATCTCGACCAACGAAAGACAGTCGACGTCACCGGAGCGCATGGCCTCGTGAATTCTCTCGATCGTCGCTTCTTCGAGGACGAACGGTTCCGGAGCCTGAGAAAGGTCGCACGAGGGGAGCGCGACGAGAGGCAGGAACAGAAGAAGTGCGGCTGGGAAGTGCCATGCGGTCGGAGAAGGTCTCCAGCCGCCTCGGCGCCCCATTTTCACGACACTACCTGGCGACGTTGTCAGCGGGTCACGTTGACGGTCACGTCCTGGTCGACGAAGTAGCCTCCGTCATCCGTACGGCCACGAAGCACGTAGGTGCCCGGCTCGTGGAAGGTGACCCGAGTCACCCAAGTCCCGTCCTCCGGCTCATCCGGCGGGACCCAAAACAGCGACCACCGGGACTGGAAGGGCCTCGTATCCCACCACGTCTTCACCTGGTCGGGATCGAAGATCACCGCGTCGCCGTTGCCCCGGTAGACGAACCAGGAGTGGATCAGGGCAAAGTGCGTGCGCATGGTGTGGCTGGTGGGCTTTGTTGCCAACGCCTTCTCCAGGTCCAGCCCTCCATCCTCGGTGACGGGCAACGTACTGTTGTCCCGCGCCAGAGATCCGTCATCGCTGACGTGCGCCACCAACGTCAGTGGCTCGCCCACCCGGACGTTCCGTACCCTGTCTCCCTCGAGCTCGGCAATCGGCGGCTGGTTTTCCGCCGCGCCTTCCCGAAATCCGCCGCCTCCGTACACTCCGCGCTGGGCCTGGTAGGTCTGGTCGTCGAGATAGTAGTCCCGGTGGAGCGATCCATACGCTCTCTTCGTCTCTCCCTGGGTCCTCAGCGTCCACACCAGCTCCTGATCACCGAAGTCCGGCGGAACCTGGACCTTGAAGACCATGCGGGTATAGCGGGGCAAGAAGTAGCTCGGCTGTCCGCGGTCGGCCGGACCGGGCGAGAAGCTGTTGTCCAGCCCGACCGGAATCTCGAGCCTTTCCTCCCAATTCCGGTTCATGTAGCCGAACAAGAGGTTAAAGGAGCCGTTCGGGTTCCTCTGCCAGCCCTCGTAGCTCGGCGAGACCGTCTGTCCCCTCTGGTAAGTCAGCCCGTCCTGGCCCTCGACTCCCCGATGCGTCAGCAAGACGCCCAAAGCAAGGACCAGGAAGCACACACCTCCGGCGGCTCCGCCCCGCACCGGGGAACGGCCTTTGATGGTCAGCATCTATCGATCTCCTCCTTTGCCGGCTATCGATCTCCTCCCTTGCCGGCGGCGCCCACTGCCGCAATTTGGCCCTCGGCGTCCAACATGTCGGCCGGCTTGGAGGACGGCGGCGGAATCGTGGCCTTGCACAGCGGACAACCGATCACCCAATTGTTCGGCCCCAGATCGAGCTTCTCCACCCGTTCGGCCATCTCTCGCTTGAACTCCTCGTCGCTGAGCGCGACCTCCACGGAAAAGAGGTGGAACATGTTGGACCTCGTGATGCTGCCCGGCCCCGACCAGTTCCTCGGATCACTGATGCTGGGATTCTGTTCCGTGTTGTTCAGCTCGCCCGTGACCCTCAGGATCGTGCCCTTCGGCAGCAGCGGCGCGGCGTCCTCTCCGTACCAGTAGTTCCGCACCCAGTTGTGATCGTAGCCGATACACCAGAGGGTCTCCTCGAAATTGCCCCACATCGCCTCCAGGCACATCCGCCACCCGGCCGCGTGCAGATGAGCCTCCGAGGCGAGAAGCTTCGTGTGCTCCTCCAGCACCCAGCTGCGGGTCAGTGGGTTGTCGGCCACGCCCGCCTGGACGTCGTGCGCCAGGCCGGCGCCATAGCGGTTCACCACGATCGGCGACTCGTAAGGAGCCTGGTAACCCTTCGGATGGAATTTGTAGCCGAACTCCAAGTGAGCCGAGGTCTCTCGTCCGTTCGAAGAGAGATGCAACGAGCAACTCGATATCTCCGAGTCCCCGCGCAGTAGCCGCCCCTCGTCTTCGGGAAAGATGTCGGCATTCCGCCCCACTTCGTGGACGGGCCAGGTTCCCACACCCCTCCCGTTAAACGTCCCTCCCTCCTGGTCGGGCACTCGTGTCGAATAGGTCAGGTGGTGAACGACCCACCGCGATCCCGCTGTCACGTCTCCATAGTTGGAAGGCACGTCGTTGAACTCCCGGACCTGGACTGCAGCCACGTACCGGTCCTCCCCCACGCCAATGGGTATGGTCCCCGGAGTCGGTGAGGGGATACAGATGAACTTGTCGGGCTCGTCGGCTCCCATGATGAAGGTCTCCGACCTCACCGTCAGGTCCGGCTCGAAGGCCCAGCCCTCCTTGTCATCGAACTCCTGGGGCGGCGGCGCGTCCGTGGGATTCCCTTGCGGGGCGCCATGGTCCGCCCACATCGCGATCTTCGCGATCTCCTCGTCGTCGAGCATGAGGATGTCAGGACCGTAGTCCTGGATGCCGAGGTCCCGCTCCAGGTAGTACGGCGGCATCGTCCCCGCACGGTCCCGCAGCCCCGTCTTGTACTTCATCAGCGGAGCGAAGGCCCGCACCTGCTCGTACGTCACCAGCGGCATGGGCGCCACCCCTCCCTCCCGATGGCAGGTCACACAGTTCTTCTGGAGAATCGGCGCGATGTCCCTGGCGAACGTCACGTCGGCCTCGTCCGAAGGTCCCTGCAATTGGGCGCCAACTCCCACAGGCGCTACAGCGGAAGCGACCAAGACGACGAGACCGGCGATCCAGCGCCTGGGGCCAATCATCGCTTTTCCTCTCATGGCTTCTCCTCCTCGCACTGAAACAAAACCGCATCGTTCATAGCATCAAGAATAAAACCGCATCGTGCATACACAACAGGCCCGACCCGAACCTTCCTCACATCCCGAGCGTCGTCCGGGCCGCAACGGTCGGAGCTCCGGATCAGAAGCCGATGGGCCTCTCAGCAGCAGGGCACAGAGTGGCCCGGTCCGCACGAGTGAAATTTTCGTTGTTATCGTACTCGGAGTTCGGCATGATCATCCGGACCCCGCCCTCCAGACCGAATTCCCGGGTGGGAAAAACCCCCTCGTCCCGCGGAAACCAAAAGAGGTCCACGTTCTGGATCTTCGTGGACCACCAGCGTCCTCCCTCGAGCCAGAGCTCCCTGCGCTTTTCCTCGAAGACCATGTCCCGGATCTGGTCAGCGTTGCCGGGGTCCGCGTAGGTGACTCTCGGCAGGCCGTGAAAGTCGCGCAGGTCGTTCACGAGATCGATGGCGGACTGCCCGCCGTCGATTTCGGCCCGGATCAGCCACATCTCCCGCCAGCTGACCAAGGGGAAGGGGTCGTCCTCCTCCATGTACTTAGTGGGCGCGTCTCCGGGCTGGCCGGCGGAGCCCTCCTTGAAGACGTGCTCGACCCTCGTATCCCCCACGGCTCCGGCGTCCACCGTCGTCCGGATCGGGATTCCGCTGTCCAGTATGGCCCGTCCATCGGGCATGAGGCCCAGGTTGAGGTACCCCGTGTAGGGGATCAGGGCAGGCCACGGCAGGCCCGTCGCCGGGTTCGGCGTTGTAATGCCCTGGGCCCGGGCATCGGTCCCCGGCATGCTCCACCAGTCGTTGACGCGCAGCATTTTACCGAACGGGAGCCGGAAGGCGGCTACCGCGACCTTGTTCCTCCGCTGGATTCCCACGTCTCGGGTCACCAGAGCGGTGAAATTCATCGGCACCCTCCCGACGTCGGCCAGCGCGCCGGTGAGGTCGCCTTTGGCCCAGCGCATCCGCGCGCGGAGGCCGTAGGCCATCGTCTCGGCGCTCGCCGCGATCCCGTGGGGCATTCCGAAATCACCGATGGTTGTGATGTGACCCAGCGCCGTCTGGATCCACTGCTCGCCCAGGGTCAACGTCGCGTCCGGCGACATGAGGGGACCGCCGTTCACGGCCATCTCGCAGAAGAACTCACCCAGAACCCCGATATCTGCCGCTATGTAGAGCGCGAGCTGCGCTTGCAGCAGCTCCCTGTTCGGCACTTCCGCGGCTGTCCACAGGGTGTCCAGCTTGTCGTAGGTCTGCTCGCCCACGGCCCTCGATGTTTGAATGTTCTGGTACCAGTTGGCGTCCTGCTCGACGCCGTCGCACCCCCCAGTCCCAGGACCGGTGGCGTACGTCGAGGGGGCGGCCATTCCTTGGATCCTCTCCCAGACGTCCTCGTGGCCCATCGCCTGTAAGGCTAGACTCGAATATGCGCACTCGAACATCGCGATGACCGAGTTCACCAGGGTCTCGGCCGCATCCGGGTCGTTCACAGCGTCGTCCGTCAGCTGGGAGGGCAGCTCCACTTCCAGCAGGGAGTCGCACGCGGTCAACGCACCGAGGCCAAAGGCGAGGATCAGGCATACGGTGCCTGCCTTCCCCAGCGCTCGAATGGTCGGTTGTCGGTCACTCATAATCGGTATCTCCTCCAGTAGTCGATCATCGGATGAGACCGTACGTACGGTAGGCGGCGGTGGCATCTACTCTGCCACCGCCGCCCCGTACGGTCAGGTCAAGCTCGGTTTCAGAAGCTGACCCGCAACGTCATGTGCACGCTCGAGGTCGGTGGCGTGATGTAGTAAAAACCTCCACCATCGGGGCCGAACCCGGAAGTTTCGGGATCAGCGACGGCCACACCGCCGACAGTCGGGTGCTTCTGCCAGATGGTCCAGAGCTCCCGACCCGAGAACACGAGGGAAGCGCGGTCCGCGCCGCTTTTCGCGACCAGGGACGCGGGAAGCTGATACCTGACCCCGAGCTCACGCAATTTCCAGAAGTCCCCCCTAAACGCTTCGTCCACGAGGTGGTCCCGGAAGGGGCCGGAATTAATACGGCCGGCCAAATATACGGCGTCGTCATTCTCCCAGTACTTCCGCACGCCGCTAAAATTGCCTTGCCACGGGGCGTTGGACTCCTCGACCCAGCCACCGTGCTTACCCTGCGCCAGGGCGAAGATCTGGAGGGAGTTCTGGAGCAGGGAGACGGTGGGATTGACGGTGAATGTGTACGGGTGGAACCTCCGGCCGATCAGGAGTTCCAGTCTTCCAAGCCCTTCGCACTGCACTGCCGGGCCGCCCCTAGTGTAGCCGCGCGATGCATCAAGAGCGCCGGCGGGACCCGTCCTCACCCCGCTGTCGCACATGGCGCTCGCTCGGTCGACCCCACCAGTTGGGAGCAAGTCGGCGCTCAAAACGGTGTAATTGGTGGTTTCGTTCGGCCAAGGATACCCGAGCTTGATCTGACGGCCAGTCGAAACGTCGCCCAGCTCCTTGATCTCGTTGTCGGTGTGGGAAGCGTTGAGATGGAGGTCGAATGAGAAGTCGGCGCTCTCGTAGATCCGGCTGTTCACGACGACCTCCCATCCCCAGTTATCAAGCCGGCCCAAGTTCTGTTGGACCGAACCCGGAAAACCGACGCTCGGCGCAAGGCTCCGGTTCAGCAAGGCGCCTTTGTTCTGCTGGCTGTAGTAAGTGAACTCCGTGGAGACCCGGTCGTCCAGCACGGCCATGTCGAAGCCAAGCTCGAGCTCGGTGCTGACCTCGGGGCCCACCTCCGGGTTACCCGGCTGCACCGGAATGATGCCCGCCTTTCCGCCCGGGGCCGGAATCACTCCGTAGATGTTTGTGCCGGCGAAGGTGTTCGGCTGCCGTCCCGCCTTCCCCCACGCTCCGCGCAGGCGCAGGGAATTGACGAAGTCGATGTTCCAGAAGGCCTCTTCCGAGAGGACATAGGTGGCCGAGAACTTCGGGTAGGTCTGCGCATCGAAGTCGGAACCGAAGGCGGAGTTGTCGTCGAAGCGGACCGCGGCGGTTACGAAGAGCCGGTCGTTCCAGCCCACCTGCTCCTGGACGAAGACGCCCAGCGACCGGTTCGTGATGTCATCGAAATTGATGATTGCTTTTTCGACCGGGACCTGGTTGATGGTCCTCGACAGCTCCGACGCGAAGTCCGTTCCTATGACCTGGATTCTCTCGTAGCTGCGGGAGTAGAATTGGCCTCCAAAGGACGTCTGGAGCCCCCAGGTCTCGGTCGGCTCGTAATTGACGCTGGCGGTGTACTCGAAGCTCACGTTCGTCGTGACGGGCCGTTCGTAGTCGATCGTTCCCAAGGCCGTCTCGCGATAGACGGGAGACTCATCCACCGGGAAGTATCTCTCGTTCGTGTCCCATCCCTTGTCGAGCCCGAGGACGACGCGCTGGCTGAGCCACTCCCCGACGGTGTGGTTCAGCGTCCCGCCCCCGATGAACCGGTTGTAGTCCCGCGTGGTTTCGACTTCCGCGGCGTCCCCCGGGGTTTGCTCGTAGTACCCTTGCGTACGGGGGCAGTCTCGCGCACCCAGTTGATTCAACCCGACCACGCATTGCCAGATGGGGTCCTTCGTGTTCCTCCAAGCTCCGCCTTCACCGGAAACGGGGTCGCCGTACCTCGTGAAGCCGTCGGTGTAGCTCCCATTGACGTCGAACGTCAGGTTCTCGGCGAGGAGGAGGTTCAAGTTCGCCCTCACCCGGGTCTTCTCGTCCCTGTTATACCATTCGATCCCCTCCTCACCTGAGAAGTTGCCCGAGATGTAGTACCGGACGGAGGGGGTTCCTCCCCGGACGCTGATGTCGTACGTCTCGATGCGACCGTTCCGGTAGAGGTTCTCCGTGGGCCAGTCGAACACTCGCTCCCCATTGGCGCCGAGGATCTCGCCGCTGATGTATTTGTTCGACATGTCGTACATGTTGTACGGGATGAGGTCCCCGGCCGGGCAGGGGGGGGCGGCCGCCGAGGCGCACGTGAAGTTGGTGCCTATTTTTCCCGCCGGATCCATAAGGAAGTTCGCCCCCGTGCTCACCGCAACGTCGAACTGGGGCGCGCCCAACGCGCCCCTCTTGGTGATAATTTGGATCACTCCGGCGGAGGCCTCGGTTCCATAGAGGGTCGCGGCCGCAGGTCCCTTGATGATCTCGATGCTCTCGACCTCCTCCATGTTCAAGTCGTTTAACACGTTGGTATTACCCCCGCCCAGGTCGTCGTCTGAAAATGAGCCACCGAAAGTCTGTCCGATGGGCGGGCCGGCCCTGGACTCGTTGTTCACCCGCACGCCGTCTATATAGATGAGAGGGTTCGCCGACAGGGCGAAGCTTCCCATTCCGCGGATGCGGATCCGGGAGCCGGCCCCGACGGTTCCGGTGCGCCGTTGGAACTGGAGGCCCGGAACTCGTCCGGTGAGCGCGGCCTGCATCGTGGGGAGCGCGATCTGCTCCTGGAGCACGCTCGCGTCCAACCGGTCGACCGCATTCCCGAGCGCGCGCCGCCGGGTGCCACCCGCGGTTCCAGTCACGATGATCTCGTCGAGCGCCAGGGCTTCCTCGGTGAGAGTGAAATTCTGCTCCACCACCTGCCCACCACCCACCGTGACCTGCTCCGCGACCGTGCGGTAACCGATCCGCGCCACGTTGAGGTCGTGCGTGCCCGCGGGGACGTTCTGAAGCAGATAGCGGCCATTCTGCTGCGTGAGGCCGCCGAGGTCCAAGCTCGGGATGAAGACCTGGACCGCCCCAATCGGCAGTCCGGTCTGCGTGTCGAGGACTCGGCCGGTGACTGTGCCGCCTTGTTGGGCTGCGAGTCCCGGCGCGGCGATCAAGATCGCTGCCGTTAGCGCTCCCAGAACTCGCGTCATACCCAAACTAATTAATCTGGACATTCCACATCCTCCCATGTCGAAGAAGACACGCGCTCGGCCGATCAACTCAGCCGCCCCTATCTTTTGCACCGAGGTCAGACTAGGCCGCAAACAAAAGGCTGTCAAGCTCGCCAGAAATTAACCAAAATCAAGATTTCCACTGTCAGGTTCGACAGCGCTCTTCCGGGCGCGCACAGTAACGTCTCGCCGCAAAATCATCGTCTCGACCGCGTGCTCGACGACGCCCTCTCTTCGCAGCTCGGTGGTTTGCAACCGGCGATATCGGAAACTATAGTTGGCGGCAGTAACGGCTGTCGCATCGTCAGATGCCGTTACTCAGCACACGACGTAGCGGCTGGATCGAGCCGCGCCCTCAGGAGCTGACAGTAGGGTGGCAGGAAACGATCAACCTAACGCCAAGGGGAACTTTCCTATGAAGCTGCAAGACGGCTGGAACCGCCGCGACTTCGTCCGGGTGACCGCTAGCGCCGCCGCGGGCGCCGCCGCCCTCCCCGCCCTGCCCGGATACTCGCGCGCCGAAGCCGCGACTCCCACCGCAACCCAGTCCGATGAGCTGGCGAGCCTGACGATTGCTCAGGCATCGCGCATGATCCGGGGGAGAGAGATCAGCTGCACGGAGCTCACGCAGGCCTGCCTGGCCCGGGCCGAGGCGTACAACCCCAAAGTCAACGCTTTCATCACGATCATGCACGAGGAAGCTCTCGCGCAGGCCCGGCAGCTCGACGCCGAGGCGAGCGCGGGGAACTTCCGCGGACCTCTGCACGGCATCCCCGTCGGGCTCAAGGACAACATCGACACGGCGGGAACGCGCACGACGGGCGGCAGCCTCGTGTTCGAGGAGAACGTCCCCGAAGAGGACGCCTTCGTGGTCAAACGCCTGAAGGAGTCCGGTGCCGTCATCATGGCTAAGGCCGGCCTTCAGGAGTTCGCGATGGGCGGGACCAACGTCTCGACGTACTTCCTTCCCGTCCGCAACCCTTGGGCGCTCGACCGCATCTCGGGCGGCTCTTCCGGGGGCTCGGCCGCCGCAGTGATCGCAGACATGACCCTCGGAGCGCTGGGCACCGACACCGGTGGCTCGGTCCGCATGCCCGCCGCCTACTGCGGCATCGTCGGCCTCAAGCCCACGTATGGCCTGGTGTCCATCGGGGGGATCATCCCGCGCACATACTCACTGGACCACTGCGGTCCGATGACGAAGACGGCCGAAGACGGTGCCTTGCTCCTGTCCGGCATGGTGGGATACGACAAGCACGACGTGGCCAGCGTCGAGCATCCTCTCGAAGACTACCGCGCGGCCCTGAGTCAGTCCGTGAGTGGGCTCCGCTTGGGAATCCTGAGAGAGCCTTTCTTCGACTTCCTCGACGCCGAGATCGCGAGCGCCATGGAGGAGGCCATCGGCGTCCTGACGGAGCTGACCCGGAGCGTCAGCGACACGCGCCTACCGCCCCAGGGGAAGTACTCGAGATCGTACCTCTCTGGGGAGATCGAGGCGTTCCACTGGGAGTGGTACCAGCGGAGCGCCGGCCGCTATTCGCTCAACCAGAGGCGGACGATCGCGGCCGTCCACAGGAGGCTCAACGACGTCGAGACGACGCAGTGCTCGACGAGGGTGGTGGACTACATCAACGCCCAGTGGGAGCTGCAGCGAATGCGGAAAACCATTGACGACGCCTTCGTAGACCACGACCTCGTCGTGCTTCCCACATGGCGCGTGATGCAGCCCACCATCAACGAAGCGCTCGATCGGGAAGAGAACGGGGGGGAGCCGACCGAGCCGAGGGCCACGTCGAACTGCTCACCCTTCAATAGCTTCGGCATTCCCGCGGCCTCGATCCCATGCGGCTTCTCGGCAGACGGCCTCCCCATCGGGCTCATGATCGCCGGGCCGCGCTTCTCGGAAGGTAGAGTGTTAGCCCTCGCGAACGCCTATGAGAAGGCCACGGAATGGCATACCCGAAGGCCGGCCCTCAGCCTCGACATGCCTGTCCCACCCATCGACCGGAAGGACCGCCGGTAGACATGTGAGGTGTCCTGCCCGCCTCAATACTCGATCACATCGCCGGGGAGCGGCGGGGCCAGCGGCGTCGGTCGCCGCATCATCGTGGCCTGCTCGTAGTCGTAGGCATAGCCGATCAGCTTGCCTTCGTCATACGGCCTTCCCAAGAAGGAGATGGTCATCGGCAGGCCCTGGGAACCGAATCCCATTGGGACGACGATGCCCGGAAAGCCAACGGAGCTATACCCGGCAAGCGTGGAAGGACTGCGGACGTCGCCAGACGGCACGTAGGTCGGGTCTTCGGCGTTAAACGTCGGATCTCTGACCGGCCGCGCAAAGCTGGCATGGAACGGAAACACCAGTGCATCGAGGTCGTAGGTCTCGAACAGATCGAGCTTCAGTTGGGTGTTCCTCGGCAGGACGTTCTCGATCAAGTCGCGGTAGTCGGGATGGTCGGTGGACGTCACGCTGGCCCGCTCCAGCAGATTCAAGACTGACTCCTCGGCGGGGAGCGATGAAGCCGCAACCTCTGTGTTGTAGACTTCGAGAAACTCCTCCACCGTCTTTGGAACCGCAGGCCCAAAGGTCGCGAGATAGGCCTCCCAATCGGCCTTGAACCGGTAGTCGGCGATCGGCCGGACCCCGCTCACGAACGAGCCGTCGAACGTAACGGGGTCGATGATTTCAGCGCCCAGCTCCCGCATGGTGGCGATCGCGGCCTCGGCGAGGGCATCGATTTCCGGGTCGCCGCCGAAGTAGTCGCGCGCCACACCCAGCCGGGCGCCCTGGAGCGCGCCGCGCTCCAGAAACTGCACGTAGTCGAGGCCTTCGGCCGCCTGGCCAGCGGGGTGGGCAGCGTAGACGCTCAGATTCAGATTGTCCGGGTCGGCCGGATCGCGTCCGGCGATGGCGGTGAGCACGATCGCGATGTCGGTGACCGTCCGGGCCATCGGACCCCCGGTGTCGAAGTGCAGGTTCTTGGGTGCGATGCCATCTCGGCTGATGAGCCCCGTGGTGGGTCGGAGACCGACGATCCCGCTGAACGAGGCGGGGTTGCGAACCGACTGGCTGGTATCGGTCCCGACGGCGACGACACACAGATTGGCCGCCACGGCCACCGCCGACCCGCTGCTTGACCCGCCCGCGCCGCGAAGCAGGTTGTAGGGATTGACGGTCTGTCCGTCGACCGAGTTGTAGCTGTTACCTCCCGCGAATTCTGCCAACGAGGCCTTGCCGAGAATCAACGCCCCCGCCTCTCGCAAAGCCCGCGTGATGAACGCGTCGTCCGGGGGAATCGCGTCCTTCAAGATGACGGAGCCGTTGCTCGTCGGCATGTCGTCGGTGTCGATGTTGTCCTTGAGCAAGACGGGGATACAATGCAGGGCGCTCCGCGGGCCGCTGGACGCTCGCTCTTCATCGAGCGCTTGTGCGGCTTCCAACGCGCGAGGATTGACCGTAATGATGCTGTTCAGAAGTGGACCGGCGTCGTCGTAAGCCGCGACACGGTTGAGATACATCTCCACGAGCTCTCGACACGTCAACGCGTCCGCGTCGAACGCGGCGTTGATGTCAGCGATTGTTGCCTCTTCCAACCGAAAGATCGAAGCCGGTGCCGGTGCCGGTGCTTCGGGGGCCGTCCGGCCGCATCCGCTCGGAATGAGGAGTATTGCCGATGCCAACGCGGCGACGACGGACCGTCTGTCAAGAGCATTCATGGTTCCGCTTCTCCGGTGATTGGGGGCTGTGGCAGTAGAATCCCCGGGTCTATCGCGTTATGGGCGCCGCGGGCGGAAACCAAAGTGCTGCGGTTCTCGAGCCAGTCTACCACTGCGGCAGGTAGGTACGCCCCCCCTTGATGGTGCGCCAGGGCACGAGCCTTTCCCGACCGGTTCTCACTGCGCCATAGGAATCTTCGAACCTCTGCTCCCCGGTATGCATCTCGAAGATGGCGACATCGCCCTCGGCACCGACCTCAAGCGTCCCGATCTGGGCGTCCCATGCTAACGCGGAGGCCGGCACTGCCGTGGCCCTCCGCACCGCGTCTTCCAGCGACATCCCCAGATAGAGAAACTTGGAGAGTGTCGTGGCCAGATCATAGACCGGCCCTTCCTCGCCCACATTATATGCGTGAACGTCACTGCTGATCGTACTCGGCAGAACGCCCTGGTTCATGGCCATTTCCATGGTCTCGAAGGAAAAGCTTCCTTGGCCGTGTCCGACGTCGAACAGCACTCCCCGCTCCAAGGCGTCGCCCGCGGACGTCCGGAGAATTCCTTCGCCCGTCAGGATGCCCTGGTCACTTGACTCCGGCGTTCCCGACCGGCGGAAGCTGTGGGTGAGAATGTCTCCGCCTCTGAGCATCCCGAGAAGCTGATCAATGGGCGTTACGGTGCTGGTAATGTGCATCATGATGGGTAGTCCAACAGCCTCCGCTACCTCGAGCGCCCGCTCCGTCGCGACTAGGTCGTTGGGGCCAGACTGCCCCCTCCCGTTGCGCACTTTTACGCCTAGGATTACGTCTCGATGCTGCTCGATCGTCTGAATCGCACGATTGACGTTCGCGTGCTCCAGGTCCTCCAGTTCTCCTCGCAAATTGGTGAGCATTCCCGTGACCGAGATGTTCAGGAGCGCTCTAATCCGTGTAGCTTGCACGTCGATAACGTACTTGCGGAACCCGGGAAACGTCTGAGCCCCTGCGGAACCCGGATCGAGAACGGTGGTGGCGCCCCGGCTCAGGCAATACTTGTCCGCGTTGATGCCGTAGTGGGAGACGCCCTCGTAGACATGGGCATGCAAATCGACGAATCCCGGCGTCACGATCCGTCCATCCGCCTCGATGACTTGCCCCCAACCCGCAGAATCGATCCGTGGTGCAACTTCAGCGATTCTTCCGCCCCGGATGCCGACGTCAAATGTCCCGTCCAGGCCCTGTGACGGATCGATGACCCGCCCGCCGCGGATCAGGATAACCGCATCCTGCTCTCTCTCTCTCTTGAGCGAAGTCGGCGCGGCTGCGGCGACCTCCGGGCCATGGAGGCCTGCAGTCAATCCAGCAGCCGTTCCTGCGGCGGCTGTCAGAAAAGCACGGCGAGGGATGGCGTGTGTGTGGCACATCTCGACTACCCCACTGAAAGGGGGAAGGTGAAATCCGCGGAACATCCATATACCCTCGGTGACCGCAAGGCAAGGGGAGCCAGGAGCCGTGCCGTGCGCATCCGGGCCGGGCTCCTTGCGCCTTCCCCACAGCTTTCTTGACTCCGATCGAGCGGGTACGTAAGTGTAGTGTTGCCAAAGTCTCATTGGCCTTGCTCACCTTCTTGAGGATCTGGCGCACGATGTCGAGATCCTTCGCCGTAGTTCGCACGACCGTGTTCATGAACTCGAGAAACTCCTGATGGCGATGCTCCGGCATGCACTCCTGAATGATGTGCTCATGCGCCCCTTCGAGGCCCTTCCCGCCCGGGCCCCCCGCGATTTGGCGCCGACGAGAGCGGGATCACGCTCGGGGATGATAGCGGACCCGGTGGGACCGGGAGCGTGCCGCTGGGCATCTCCACCAGCGGAAACTCCCGAAACGTGATCGAAGCCCCGCCTGAGGCGCGTCGGTGATCCCC
This sequence comes from Longimicrobiales bacterium, assembly GCA_965248195.1. Lineage (GTDB taxonomy): Bacteria > Gemmatimonadota > Gemmatimonadetes > Longimicrobiales > Gaopeijiaceae > UBA822. The sequence goes on from CBDFIQ010000002.1 coordinate 2,230,904, forward strand.
GCTCTGGACGAATGGATCGCGGGGCTCGGCGGCGGGGGCGCCGCCATGGCCCTGCTCGCGGCTCTCCTGCTCGGTCTCCGCCACGCCGCCGATCCCGATCACGTAGCTGCCGTAGCCGCCCTCATGCTCTCCCGGGATGAAGGCTCGGAGGCAGATGCCGGTTTCCTGGGTCTCTGGTGGGGCCTCGGGCACGCGGTGGCCATACTCGCCCTGGGGATGCCCCTGGTCTTCTTCGGCCGCCTCCTCCCGGCGTCTGTCCACACGGCGGCGGAAGTGGCCGTCGGCCTCCTCATCGTCGCTCTCTCCGTGCGTCTGCTCGTCCGCTGGCAGCGGAGTTATGTGCACGCTCACCCTCACCGCCACGGCGACTTGGTGCACTCGCACCCCCATCTTCACGAGCACCGGCACGAGACGGAAGACGCGGCGTCCCACGGCCATGCCCACAGCGCGTCTCTGGGACGGTCCCCCTTTGAATCCTTCGGGATCGGGCTCATCCACGGCGTCGGGGGATCGGCCGGAGCGGGCGTCCTGCTGGTCGCGTCGGCGCAGGATCCCCGTGCCGCGATCCTGGTCCTTCTCCTCTTCGCCTGCGGCACCGCCGCCTCGATGACCATCCTGTCTGCGCTGATGGGGCGCTTCCTGGTCCGCCGCTCCGTATCAGCCCGAATGGGGAGCATGATTCCGGCATGGGGCGCTGTCGGCTTCCTCTTCGGCGCGTGGTACGCCCTCGGCGCGCTGGAGCTGCTTCCGTACGTGTTCTGACCTTCCTTTTTTCTCGCCTTTCTCTCCGTATTGTCCGTCGCTGGGTGCTCAACAGGAGACTCACCGTGACGAATAAAGCTGACTGACACGACCGAGCGCTCAGTCTGGCGGGGGTAACTCCCGCCTAGACGATGTGGCCGGAGTCATCGGCCCGCGAGGCCTTCAGCCTCACCTTCCTCTGCCCGGCCCTTGAAGCGCCTAGAACCTGAACAGGTACTGGACCTTCGCAAAGAGCGCCCGGTTCGTCCGCCGGAGGTCGCTCTCGAAGAAGAGCTGCTCGTCGACGTCGTCGCCGTTGATATCTCCCCTGATGAGATCCGCCTGCCGGTAGTGGTCGTCGTAGCCCACGTACAGGACGGTTCCCGCGTTCACCCGGTAGGTGAAGAGGACGTTCAGGTCGAAGGTCTCGTCAAAGGTGTTGTACTCAGTGATGTTCCGGAGCTGAAGGCGGTCCGTGAACTGGAAGGTGCTCAAGGCCCGGAAGATCTTCACGTTGAAGACTTCCTCGTCGCCGTTCCTCGGGTCCGTCAGGCGGCTTGAGTCGATGCTGAGGTTGGACGTCAGGCGCGAGATGGGACGGAGTGTGGCGTTGAGCCCCCACTGGACCTCATCCCCTAGATAGGGGTCGTCGGTAAAGCGGATTTGGTCACCCATCGCGAAGCGGGCTCCGAACGCGACCGTCTGGCTGGTGTTGACGTTGGCCCGGACATTAAAGCGCGGCTTCTCGAAGTCGATGCCCGCGAAGCGCTCCATGTTCCGCTCCACCTGGATATAGGTGCTGATGTTGTGGGCGAAGAAGAAGTTGAGGCCGTACCGGAGCAGCTCATCCTGGAGCACGTCGTCGAAGTCGTAGTTCCGGTAGTAGCGGAGACCGTGCCACGAGTTGATGATCCAGCTCTTCTCGTGCCAGAACGTGTAGCTGATCCGCCCGTCGAGCTGCCGCTGATCACGCCGGCGGACGAAGCCCGCGTCGGTCTCGAAGTCCGGGGAGATCTGAAATGCCTGGGCCCACAATTCGAGATTCCGCCCTCGGTGGCGCACCATTGCGTCCGTCAGGTACCCCCTACGCTCCACGCCGTCCAGGTCCCGGTGCCGGGTGCTCATGAGGTTGAACCTGACAATCCGGGCGGATCCCAGGCGGAGGTTTCCATCCAGGCCGGCAAGGCGGCTGTTGCTGCCCAAGAACTCCCGGTCGGTCACCACTGCGCCAATGTAGGACTGGGAAGAAACTTCGAACTTCCCTCTTCCGATGTACGTCTGGGCCTTCCGCTCGAAAGAGGGATCCGCTGGGTCGTCTACCCGTCCCGGGGCTGCGTCGTTGGCGGCCAGCACGCCGAAGCTCAATCGTCCCACCTTCCCACTCAGCTTTGCTCCGTAGTCCGGGTCTACGATGGTCCGGGTGTGGACCACCGTCACGGGAGCAGAGACCTCGAAGATCTCGGACCCCTCCACGAAGAAGGGGCGAAGCTCTTGGAAGAAGAGCGGGAACCTCCGGTTGACCTCGATCTGGGGCCGATCCGACTCGATTTGCGAGAAGTCCGGGTTCAGGGTGAAGTCGGCCGTTACGTTCGAAGTCACACCGTACTTTACGTTGACGCCGGCATCCGGCTCCATGTCTTGGTTGACGAAGCCAGGACCGGCGTTCCGAGTCGGCTCGATCTCCCCGTACTGGATGGCCGTGAGGGTGGGGAGAACCTCCAGGTTCCGGGTCGTCGACAGCCCGGTCATCCCGTCCAGGACCCCCATCTGTGAGTAGAAGCCGGACTCGGCCCGCGACATGGGAGCCCACACGATGGTCTCCTGGTCCTTGCCTTTGATCTCCCGGACGATCTGGAGGCCCCACCGGTGGGTCTCGCCCTCGGGCCGCCGGGGATAGCGCAGGCTCTTTAAGGGGATAGCCATCTCGGCGGTGTAGCCGTCGGGAACGATCTGAGCGCCGGATTCGAACAAGGCGTCCCAAGACCGGTCCGCCCGGGGAATGGCGGTGCCACCACGAGGACCGCGCCCGTCCCCGCCCCCCCCAGCGTTGAGGATTCCGTCCCCCTGGACGCCGTAAGCGTTCACGTCGAAGCTGTAGGCGCGTTGCTGACCCAGGAACGGGTCTAGATAGATCGTGAAGAGGTCGTCTGCCATGGCCCGGTCGCGGTCGACGCGGCTCGCGCGCATGATGGACGGGTTCTCGTAATGTGCATAGAATCCGAAGTAGAGATAGTCGTCGTCGTAGGCGACGAAGACCTCGGTGTTCTCGGTCGCGGAAGCCCCGTCCCGTGGCGACTCCTGCACGAAGTCGGCGAGCACTGCGGTCCCCTGCCACGCCTCTTCATCCAGCCGTCCGTCGATCTCTGGAGGTGTGTCGAGGCGGGTGGGGCGGACCCTCGGACGGCCCGGCACCAGCCCGAGCTGCACGTCGGCGAGCTCGGCGGTGGCTCGCTCGTCCCGGGAACCGTCGGCTCCTCCAGCAACCTGGGCGCTCACAGGTCCTGAAAGGACGAGAAGGGCTACGATCGCTCCGAAGCCCCCCGCAAGTCGGCCCAGGTGGGCGGCTCCTACGACATCCCTGCGAGACATGTCTATTCTATAGATGTCTATTCTATGCTTCTCAATCCCTCCGGTAGGGGCTCTCTCGTCTGTGTCGGCACCGCGTGAGGTCAACGAGCATCGTCAGCACCTCGATGAGTCCGTCCCGGTCGGTGAAGCTAAAGCCGTGCCCCGGAATGATCTTGGTGTTCGGTCCCGACATGCCGATGGCGATTTCCATGGCTTCGATCATCCCCGACACACTTCCGCCGTTGTACACGTCGATGATGGGATACATGTTGGTCCGGAACACGTCCCCGGTGTGGAGGACGTCCGAGTCGGCGAAGTAGACGAAGCTGTCACCGTCGGTATGTGCGGGTGGGACGAGAAACGCCCGAACTTCCTCGCCATTCATATGGAAGGTCACGGCGTTGTCGAAAGTGAGGAGCGGGCGGGCCCCTTCCGGGGGTGCAGGCGAGATTCTCCCACCCCCTCGGGGAGTCCGGAGCCGTTCCAGCATCCGCAGCCGAACGTTGTCGTGGGCGACGAGCGTCGCTCCCATGTTGGCCAGAGCTTCATTCCCCCCTTGGTGGTCGATGTGGACGTGGGTATTGATGACGAACCGGATCTCCTCATCGGAGATCTCCCGAACCCCTTGGATGACGCTCTCCGTCAGTCTCGGGACCTGGTCGTCCACAAGGAGAACCCCCTCGGAGCCGGGCAAGACCCCGATGTTGCCCCCAGCGGCAGGGGTCTGGAGCATGTAGACCTGTCCCTGAACCGGGATGACGATCATTTCCACACCCTGGACAGTCTCGGACGCGGGGGCCGGGGCCTTGGCCACAACGGCGAACAGGAGAAGGGGAAGAAGGATGAGGAGCGAAGCTGGTCGGTAGGGAGATGTCTTCATGGTCGCTCCGAGCGCGGAAGGGGAAGGAAGGGAAACAAGGGTACGCTCCCTCGGCGACTTACGGCAACCAGATCGGTATGAGAAAGCAAAGTCGGCCTCCGTTACGGAGTCACCGTATGATGCGATGCTCCAATAGTGAAAAGGGCTCGAAGCCCACGGGCACGGAAGCTGGCCAGATGAAGATACGAACGATGATCCCAACGTAACGATCGGACTCGACCTCGGCGACCGCTTCAGTACTTTCCATGTTCTCGACGACCCACGGGTGTGTCTCGAGCAGAGTCAGATCCGCACCACGCCCAAGGGGCTACGAGTGCGGCTGCTGCTCAACAGGCTTCTGGCCTTGCCGGCAATGCGAAGGCGTATTCCCAACCGCTCTCCTCGAAGAGCTTCAGGAGGAGAGCCACGGGTAGCCCGACCACGCTGTAGTAGTCTCCCCGAATTTCGGTCACCAGCGCTGCACCGAGCCCCTGGATGCCATAGGCCCCTGCCTTATCGAGGGGCTCGCCGGTCGCCACGTAGGCGTGCGCGAACTGGGGTGAAAAGGGACGAAACGTGACCTCGGTGGTCGAGACCCCGCTACGCACTTCGCCGGACGGGCGAGCGAGCGCGAGGCCGCTCGCCACGGTGTGAGTCCGGCCTTCCAATCGTAACAGCATTGCCTCGGCCTCTTCTGGCCCCGAGGGCTTTCCCAGAATTTCGCCGCCCAGCGTCACCACGGTATCGCCCCCGAGCACAACCGCGCCGGGACACGCGGAGGCGACAGCGGTGGCTTTGTCACGAGCGAGCCGCTCGACGTGGGCCTCGGCGGACTCTCCAGGTTGGACGGTCTCGGAAACCTCGGCGGGCTGGACCGTGAAACTCAAGCCGAGCATTCGGAGGCACTCGCTACGGCGGGGGGAAGCCGACGCGAGCACGAGGGGGGGTGGCCCACTCACCGTTCGATGACGAGGGTCACTGGTCCATCATTGGTCAACGAGACATCCATAATCGCTCCGAACTTCCCCGTAGCCACCATGCCCGGGTGGCGGGCATCGAGAAGGTCCACGAACCGGTCGTACAGCAGTATCGCGGTCTCGGGTGGTGCGGCCTCGATGAAGCTCGGGCGACGGCCTTTACGGAGGTCCCCGTACAGAGTGAACTGGCTCACCACCAGAATCGAGCCGTCCACGTCGGCCAAGGTGCGATTCATCTTGCCAGCGTCGTCTTGGAAGATTCGAAGTCCGACCACCTTGTCGGCCATCCACTCTACGTGATCGGTCGTGTCACTCGCCTTGAAGCCCACGAGCAGGAGGTGCCCAACACCGATCTCGCCGACCACCCTTCCCTCTACGGTGACGTTGGCTTCGCGGACGCGCTGAAGCACGACCCTCACCGCGGGGCCGTCACTCCACCGTGACCGACTTGGCCAAGTTGCGTGGTTGATCCACGTCCCTTTTCCGGTAGATGGCTGCGTGGTAAGCCAACAGCTGCAACGGGATCGAGGTGAGCACAGGCAACAGAGCGGGAACGGTCTGAGGCACCTCGATGACGTGATCCACCTTGCCGAACAGTTCCGGCGCGTCACCGCTCACGACGGCCAGGATACGGCCGCCCCGGGCGCTCACTTCCTCGATGTTGGAAACGACCTTCGCATACACAGGATCTCGTGGGGCGAGTGCGACCACGGGCATGTCTTCGTCGATGAGGGCGATAGGGCCGTGCTTCATTTCGGCTGCCGGATATCCTTCGGCGTGGATGTAGCTCACTTCCTTGAGTTTGAGCGCTCCCTCGAGCGCCACGGGAAACTGGTATCCGCGGCCTAGATAAAGAAAATTCCGAGCGTCGCCATACTCCGCCGCGAGCTTCTTCGTAAGGGGCTCCAAGGCGAGCGCCTGCTCCACCTGATCCGGTAACTCCTGCAGCGCCGCGACAAGCTCCCTACCCTGGAGAATGGAGAGCTGCCGGCGCCGCCCGATGTAGAGTGTAAACAGCGCCAACGCCAGAATCTGATTCGTAAAGGCCTTGGTCGATGCCACCCCGATCTCCGGACCGGCGTGGAGGTATATGCCGAAGTCCGTTTTCCTGGCGATGGACGATCCGACCACGTTGACGATCCCCATGGTCGAGGCGCCCCGTGCGCGAGCCTCGTCGAGCGCCGCCAGGGTGTCGGCCGTTTCACCGGATTGGCTGATCGCCAAGACCAACGTACCGGCTTCGATCACCGGGCTCCGATACCGGAACTCGGACGCGTACTCGACCTCAACGGGTATGCCCGCGAGTTCTTCGAGCATGTACTCGCCGATGAGAGCCGCATGCCAACTCGTCCCGCAAGCTGTGATCACGATCCGGCGGATCCCCGCCAGTTCTTCGTCCGACAGCGTGATCCCACCCAGCCGCGCATCTCCGGTCTCCTCCAACAACCGTCCACGCATGACGTTGCGAAGGCTCTCAGGCTGCTCGCAGATCTCCTTCAACATGAAATGTTCGTAGCCGCCCTTCTCGGCATCCTCGAGATTCCACTCGATCTGATGGACGGAGCGCCGTACGTCGCCCTGTTCGATGTGGAAGACGCGGTAGCCCTCGGACGTGAGGACCGCGCAATCGCCGTGGTCGAGATAAACGACGTCCTTGGTGTGTTGGATCACGGCGGAAGCGTCGGAGCCGACGAGGTTCTCACCATTCCTGCCGATTCCGATGAGCAACGGACTCCCCTTTCGGGCCACCACGATCTTCCCCGGATCGCGGCTGCTCACGACCGCGATTCCGTACGCGCCCTCGACCTGGTCGAGCGCGGCGAGCACCGCGTCCTCGAGGGCGGAGTTCTCTCGGAAGGCCTCATCGATGAGGTGGACCATCGCCTCCGTGTCCGTCTCCGTCTCGAAGGTGTACCCGAGCTCAGAGAGCTTGGATCGAAGGACATCGGCGTTCTCGAAGATCCCGTTGTGAACCAGCGCGATGTCTCTTCCCTGACTCCAGTGGGGATGCGCGTTGACGCGGTTCGGGGCGCCATGCGTCGCCCAGCGTGTATGCGCGATTCCGCACGTGCCTGGCGGCATACCCTCTTCCAGAACACTCTCCAACTGAACGAGCTTGCCTGCTTCCTTCACCGTGCACAGGCGGCCCTCGGGGCTGATCACGGACAATCCGGCCGAATCGTATCCCCGGTACTCAAGGCGCCGCAGACCCTCCAAGAGGATCGGACCCGCCTCTTTGGCTCCCACGTATCCGACGATTCCACACATGTCGCTGCGTCCTCCGGTTCTTGCGACTTGATACTACATTACCTGGTCTGCGACTCCGAACTACATCAGCCCTTCCAGAACGGCGGTCGCCCGGTCGATCAACTCTTCCGCCTCGCTCCGCCCAGGCGCCTCCGCAATCAGACGCACGACCGGCTCCGTACCCGAGGGCCGGACGTGTAGCCAGGCCTGACGTTCTGCCCAATGCAAGCGAGCACCATCGGCCGAGTCGAAACCGTCGCTCGCGAGCTGGCGCTCCAACTCGGCATACGCGTCGGAAAGCGCTTCCCTCGGAAAGTCGATCTTCGCCTTCACGATCGTATATGACGGCCAACGATCCACGGCGGCCGAAAGCGTCGATCCCTCGTCTACCAAATGCTGTAAGATAAGTGCCGAAGCCACGGGCGCATCTCGCGTATGGTGGAGGTCGGGGAGGATCACGCCACCGTTCCCCTCTCCCCCCACGACCGCACCCTCGGATTGCATACGACGCGCCACGTGGATCTCCCCGACCGGCGCTCGGACGAGCTCGCCTCCGTGAGCACGAACTACGTCCTCCACGACGCGACTGGTGGAGAGGTTCGTCACGACAATCCCGGGGGTCCTCCGGAGCACCACCGCAGAGGCGAGTGCGAGCGTCAGATCCTCCCCCAAAGGAACGCCGCTCTCGTTTACGAGTGACAGTCGGTCCACATCGGGATCGACCGCCAATCCAAGATCCGCGCCCTCGCCGCGCGCGAAGTCGGCGAACTCGGCGAGGTTTTCCGCCGTCGGCTCGGGATCCCGCGGAAAACGTCCGTCCATCTCGGTGTTGATCGCTACGACGTCGCACCCTAACCCATCGAGAAGCTGGGGCATGATCGTGGCCCCAGCGCCTCGCACGCAGTCGAGGGCGACCTTGAACGCCCGGGCGCGCAACGCCGGAAGATCCAACTGTGGCAATTCGAGGATGGCTTCCAGGTGACGGCCTGCGGCGCCATCGTCGGCCCTCAGGTTACCGAGCCCGTCCCAGGAGGCGCGGACGGGATCTTCATGCAGAGCGAAGTCGAGGAAAGCCGACATCGTCCCGGCATCCAGAAATGTGCCCTCCGGGGCCGCAAGTTTGAGCGCGTTCCACTCCGCCGGATTGTGGCTGGCCGTGACTTCGATGCCGCCGAGGGCATCCGAGTTCTCCACGGCGAGCATGAGCGTGGGCGTGGACACGACGCCAAGATCCACGACGTCGCAGCCGACGGACACCAGGCCCGATGATGCGGCGCCGACGAGCATCGGCCCCGAGGTCCGGGAGTCTCTTCCGACCAGGATGTCACCGCCCCTGGCGTCTTCAGTACCCGCCGAGCGTCTTACGAAGGCCCCGAAAGCCGCGGCCAAAGAACACACGAGTTCGGGCGTCAACGGGTCACCTACCCTTCCCCGAAATCCCGCTACACTCACGACGAGCCCGTCGGGAATCATCAAAGGCATGTAGTCAGAAGCCTTCCGGGCACAGGGCCACAGCCTCTTGGAGTCCTGGGCCACCCGGATGGGGCGGCCCCACGAACACTACCCAGGGTGCTGGAGCACCGTCAACGACCGCGGGAAGCTTTGTACAAGTTGTCCAGAGGTTCCGTGGGTGGCACCGGCGGGGAAGCCCCGGGTACAAGCGGGCCGTTCATCGCAGGCCTAGCCGATCGCCCGTGCGGTGCAACACGTCTTTCCCGGTGTCGATCAAAGCATCCGGGATATCGCTACCTGAACCGACCGAACACGAGGAACTGAATGAAGCATCCACCGTCGGACGGGAGCCGTTTCGGGACCCTCGCGGTACACGCCGGTCAGGAGCCCGAACCGATGACGGGTGCGATAACGGCGCCAATCTTCCAGACTTCCACCTACGTCCAGCCGGACGTCGCCGTACCGAAGCAAGGGTACGATTACGCTCGCGTAAAGAACCCGACTGTAGAGGCGCTCGAACGGAAGGTCGCGGCCCTCGAGGGCGGGACTCGCGGAGTCGCGTTCTCGAGCGGGCTGGCGGCAATCGAAGCGGTGGTCAAGCGCCTCTCCGCAGGCGATCACGTGGTGTGCGAAGAGAATACGTACGGCGGCGTGACACGCATGTACACGCGTGTGCTCGCGAAGCTCGGGCTGGAATTTTCCTTCGTGGACACGAGGACTCCGGAGCGGATACGGGACGCGATGCGGCCCAACACCCGACTGGTCCATGTCGAAACGCCCACGAACCCGATGATGAGGATCTGCGATATTCGGGCGGCAGCCGACATCGCACACGAGGGAAACGCCATCCTCATGGTGGACAGCACATTCGCGTCACCGTTCAACCAGCGGCCCCTCGATTTGGGCGCGGACGTGAGTATGCATTCCTCCACGAAGTACCTGAACGGACATTCCGACATCATCGGCGGTGTGCTCGTGGTCAACGATGACGACCTCGCCGAAGAGATTCTTTTCGTCCGGAAATCTTCCGGAGCCGTCCCGGGGCCGATGGACGCCTGGTTATGCCTTCGCGGCACCAAAACGCTCCACGTTCGCATGGCCCGCCATAACGAGAACGGATTGGCCGTAGCCGGATTCCTGGAGGCGCACAGCGCCATCGATCGGGTCATCTACCCGGGTCTGGAGTCGCACCCCCAGCATGAGTTGGCAGCACGCCAGATGTCGGGCTACAGTGGAATGGTGGCACTCGACGTGAGCGACCTGGCACGGGCCCGAGCTCTGGCCACCGGCACTCGTGTGTTCCAGCTTGCGGAGAGTTTGGGCGGTGTCCAATCGCTCATCAGCGTCCCGGCGCTTCAGACCCACGCATCGGTGCCGAAGGAGATGCGTGAGGCGATGGGCGTCACCGAGGGCCTGGTACGGCTTTCGGTCGGCATCGAGGAGGTCGAAGATCTAATCCAAGACCTGGACCAGGCGCTGGTCTGAAACGGGGCCGCCCCGCCGCGGCGTCCTGAAACTTACCCGCCGAGTGGAGCGTAAAGCCGGATAGAGCGGAGGGCTACTCGCCCGTACCGCACGCATCATAAGGAGATCGACAGCCATGGCTGAGAACGACCTAGACGACGGAAACGACCAGGAAAACGGGAACGGCCGAGACGAACAGGACCCGAGAGCCACGCGCGTGCTGAAGGACATCGCTCCACGTGCCTGGGAGCACCCGGCAGACCGGGCCGCACTGGCGGCGTTAAGAAGGATTCCGGTGTTCGACGACGTGCTCCGCAAACTCTTCGGCTTCTTCGGGGAGAAACCGATTCGCCTGGCGTTCCTCGCAAGCTCCGTAAGAGTCTCGGAACGGCAGTTCCCACGAGTTTGGAGCCTCTATCAGGACGTTCTGCGGACGCTCGACGCGCCGAAGGATTATCCGCTCTTCGTCTCGCAGACGCCGATCGTCAACGCCGGCGCCTACGGGATGGACGAGCCGTTCATCATCCTGAACTCGGGCACCGTGAATCTTCTCGACGACGAGCAGCTGTCATACGTCATGGGTCATGAGCTCGGCCACATCATGAGTGACCATGTTCTCTACCGGACGATGACCGTCCTGCTGATTCAACTCGCAAGCATGGGGTTCCCGATCGTCGGACTCTCCGCCCGGGCCATCCTCGTCGCACTCCTCGAGTGGTCCAGAAAGAGTGAGCTGTCGAGCGATCGGGCCGGGTTGCTGGCCATCCAGGACCCCCAACGGGTCATGGGCACGATGCTGAAGATGGCTGGCGGGGGGGACGACGACGAGATGAATTTGGACGAGTTCATCATCCAGGCGGAGGAGTACCGGGAATCCGGCGACGTTGCGGATCAGGTCTTCAAAGTTCTCAACCTCATGGGCCAGAGCCATCCCTTCTACGTCCTGCGCGTGGCTGAAATTCGCTCGTGGATCGAGGACGGCGAATACGACCGGATCGTTCGCGGTGAATACCAGCACCGGGGAGACCCAGACCCGGCGTACAATGAGGATCTGACGGACGCGGCCAAAGCATACGCAGAAGGAGCCAAGGACCTCTTTGGCCAAGTCGCAGATGCGGCCAAGCGGATGGCCGACGATATCATGGGAAGCGTCAAACGGTAGACTGGGGGGCCATGCGAATCCTCATCGTCGGAAACGGAGGCCGAGAGCATGCGCTGGCGTGGAAGCTTCTCAGAGATGCGCCCGAAGCCACACTGTTCGTTACGCAGCCGAATGGGGGGATGACCTCAGGCGTCGAGCCCGTCGCGATCGCGCCCGGCGACGTCGAGGCACTCACCGGCTGGGCTGCCGCACAGAACATCGACCTGGTCGTCGTCGGACCGGAGGCCCCGCTCGCAACCGGTTTGGCGGACCGCCTCGAGCGCGGCGGAATCCCCACGTTCGGGCCCACGAAGGCGGCCGCTCGCATCGAGTCCAGCAAGAGCTATGCAAAGGCGTTGATGCAACGAGCCGGCGTCCCCACGGCGGACTTCGCGTCGTTCGTCGACCACCGCGAGGCCTCCGCCTACGTGCGGGAACATGGCGGGCCCATGGTCGTGAAGGCTTCCGGGCTGGCGGCCGGGAAGGGTGCCGTCGTTTGCGAGACGGTCGAGGAGGCCCTCCGATCTCTCGAGAGTATCATGGCCGACCGGGCCTTCGGGGAGGCAGGCAGGGAGGTCGTCGTCGAGGAGTTCATGCAAGGGGAGGAGATGTCGGTTTTCGCGTTGGCGGACGGCCGTGATGCCGTGCTGATGCTCCCCTCGCAGGATCATAAGCGCGTGGGTGAGGGGGATGTGGGACCAAACACCGGCGGCATGGGTGCGTACGCGCCCGTCTCCCTCTCCTCCGATGTACTCCTGTTACAGATCCACGACGAGATTATCGTGCCGACATTGGCCGCGCTCGCCGAAGACGATTCCGAATTCCGGGGAGTCCTATACGCGGGAATCATGCTCACCGAGGACGGACCCCGGGTCGTGGAGTTCAACTGCCGCTTTGGCGACCCGGAAATTCAGGTGGTCCTTCCGTTGCTGGAGTCATCCCTTCTCGACCCGATCTTGGAGATCGCGCGGGGAGGGCGGCTCGGGGGCGCCACCCTGGAGTGGAGTGAAGGGACGGCCCTCACCACCGTGCTCGCGTCGGAGGGATATCCGGGTCCCTACCCCAAGCGTCGCGCGATCCACATTCCGGAGTCGGTGACGGACGATCCGGATGTGCTCCTCTTTCACGCAGGCACGACATCGGGTTCCGATGGGCTCGAGACCTCCGGAGGGCGCGTAATCGCTGCCACCGGATTGGGTGCGACGCTGAGCCAGGCGGCCTCGAAAAGCCGAGCAGCGGCGACCGCCATCGATTTCTCCGGGAAACAATTTCGGAGGGACATCGGCTGGAGAGAGTTCGCACGGGCCGAGCGAGACTCTCGCTAAACACCCATCCCCTATCGCACCCGCCCATGCCTGAGCTACCGGAGGTCGAGACCATCGTCCGGGGCCTTCGCCCCACCCTCCCCGGGAAAACGATCCAACACCTCCAGATCATTCACGCAGACGTCCTTCGCCAACCGTCGACGGACTTTTCCGACCGTCTGCGAGGCCGCGTATTCGAATCGGTTCACCGGCGAGGGAAGAACATCGTTGCGCACCTGACTGGGGGTACGGTCCTGGTCGTGAACCTGGGCATGACCGGCCGCCTCGTGCTGGCCCAAGACCAGACACGGATGACCCACCCCGCGGTGCGTTTTACCCTGAGCGCGGGGCCCGTGCTCGTCTACGACGACGTTCGCCGCTTTGGAGCGGTGGAGGCGATGGACGGGGCGGAATGGGCCGCGCGCGATCAACGCCTTGGGCCTGAGCCGCTCTCTGCTAGCTTTAGCGCCCGGCGGTTGCACGCGGACCTCTCCCGGTCCATCTCACCGATCCGGTCGTGGCTGCTGGATCAGCGCCGGGTGGCGGGGGTAGGCAACATCTACGCGAACGAGGCGCTTCACCTGGCTGGCATTCACCCGCAGCGACCGGCCAGGTCCGTCAACGAAGGCGAAGCCCGCAAGCTCCATAGAGCCCTCCGCCGGACCCTGCGGCGCGCCGTGGAAAACCGGGGAACGACGCTCAGGGACTACCGGGACGCCTCCGGAAATCCCGGTGACAACGCGACGCATTTGCGAGTCTACGGAAGAGGCCAGGAGCCCTGCCTCCGCTGCTCTACGAGGATCTGTCGATTGGTATTCGGAAATCGCACGGCTTTTTTTTGCCCCAGTTGCCAACCCGGCGGAACGGGTGAAATCGAGTGACGGGTAGGCACGACGTGGTCCGCCCGGCCTTCCGCTGGGTCGTAGTGATGGCAGTGCTCACCGGATGGGTCGGCGCGTGGGCACGGGCAGGGAGCTCCCAGGCTCTCACCGGGACGCAACTGCCTGTGGTCGAGCACGAGCTCGCCAACGGTATGCGCTGGCTGGTGCTACCTCGGACAGCCTCACCCACGGTTTCCTTCATCGTGAAATTTCGGGTCGGGGCCGTTAACGAGGTTCGAGGGCAGACGGGCATGGCCCACCTACTCGAACACCTACTGTTCAAGGGGACCGAGACGCTCGGGACCCGGGACGCCACCGCCGAACGTGTACTCTTCGTGCACATGGATGCTCTTCAGGATTCGATCCTGGCGCTCGAGGCGAGAGCCGATACCACCGCAGTACCCATGCTCAAAGAAAGGATCGACTCGCTGGAGACGGAGGCGAGAGCGTATGTGCTGCCCAACGAGTTCGAGAGGGTCCTGTCGACGAACGGCGGTCGCGGCCTCAACGCCACCACGGACTGGGAGTCCACGACCTACTTCGTGGAACTGCCGGCGAACCGTGCACAGCTTTGGTTTCTCCTCGAATCAGACCGGATGGCCAACCCGGTGTTCCGGGAGTTCTACGCCGAGAGGGACATCGTCGCCGAAGAACGCCGGCTACGGGTGGAGACGAATCCCGGCGGGCTGCTTTTCGAAGCCCACATGGCCGCGGCGTTCACCACGCATCCATACGGACAGCCAGTCGTAGGCTACATGGCAGATATCCAACGACTCCGTCGGCCGGACGTGGAGGCCTATTTTCGTCGCTATTATGGGCCCAGCAACGCCGTCGTCACCGTCGTCGGAGACGTCGACGCCGATCAAATTCTTGCTTGGGCCGATGAATATTTCGGAGATCTTCCCGCCAGTGAGACTCCGGGCCCGATCCTGTCGAGGGAGCCCGCCCAAAGGGGAGAACGAAGAGTGGAGGTCACTTTCGACGCCGAGCCCCAGGTGCGTATCGGTTGGCTGGTCGTCGAAACTTCGCACCCAGACGCACCGGCCCTTTCGATCCTCTCCTGGCTCCTCACCGGAGGACGCACGTCGAGGCTACATCGGCGCCTCGTGATTGAGGATCGAGTCGCGACGGCGATCTATTCGTCGATGGGCCCCGGCGTCCGGTTTCCCGCAATCTTTACGATCGATGCCACGCCCCGTTTCCCCAGCAATACCGACGATGTCGAGGCCGTCGTGTACGCCGAGTTCGACTCCCTTCAGCGAACGCCTCCGTCCGAGCGCGAGATGCAGCGAATTCGAAATCAGCTCGAGGCGGGTGAGTTTCGGCGGCTGACATCGAACTTGGGCCTTGCGCTCCAGCTGGCGGGGTCCGCCTCCGCCTTCGGCGATTGGCGCGCGACGTTCAGTTTTACAGATCGCCTGGCGGCGGTCGAGCCCGAAGACGTGCGCCGGGTAGCACGGCGATTCTTTACTCGGGATCATCGAACTGTAGCCACCGTGGTTCGCCCCGACTCGGTGGCCGGTCGTTGAGTTTGCTTCGGCCGGCGAGGCCCCGGTTCGCCCGGGTCATCGCTCTGGTGTGGGTCAGCTTCCCGATGGGGTTGTTTGCGCAGGAGACCACGAGGTCGGCACTCGCCGCGATGGAGTTCGCACCCTTGGAATTCCGGCAACCGGATCCTGTACAACATCGCGTTGATCCCGGAGTGGAGGTCTTCTTCGTCGAAGACCACTCGCTACCCCTAGTGTCCGTGTTCGCCCGCTTCCGTGGTGGGCCCTCGTACTTTTCGAGGGAGGAGCATGGGGCCGCGACCGCTGTTCCGCTGCTCCTTCGCTCGGGGGGCACCCTCGATCTTTCCCCCGACTCCGTCGACGAGCTCCTGGAGTTCTACGCCGCCCAGACCTCTTTCGGGGGAGGAGGCCCGTCCTCGTTCAGTTCGTTCAACACTCTGACGCGTTACCTGGACGAGGTGCTCGAGGTCTGGGGTTCTCTGCTGAGGAACCCGGGCTTCGATGCAACCCGCGTCGAGGTATGGCGTGGCCAGCGACTCGACAACGTGAGGAGGCAGTCGGACGTCCCTGCGCGGTTGGCGATCTCCAAGTTCAACGACCTTTTGTTCGACGATCACCCCGTGGGGTGGGAACTGCGGCCCGAGGATCTCGATCCGGAAGATCTAGCCCCGGAGGCCCTGTATTCGGTACACCGGAGGATCTTCTGTTGGGGGAACCTCACGCTGGGCGTCACGGGAGACGTCACCTGGAACGAAATGCGTCCGAAATTAGAGCGGCTACTCGACCGATGGCCTTCGTGTGACGGTGATCTCGAGCCTCCTCCGCCGCCGACGTTCTCCGTCGAGTCCGGAGTGTATGTCATTCAGAAAGACCTCGCCCAGAGCACAATTATCATCGGGAAACCGAGTGACGTGCGTTTGGCTGATAACGAGGACTATTTCGCCGCGCAAATAGGTAATTCCATCCTGGGAGGCGCGGGCCTCACAAGCCGCCTCGCACGTCGGGTCCGTACCGAGGAGGGGCTCGCGTATGGGGTGGCTTCAGTATGGACCACGCCCAGGCGGTCAGGGGGAATCATCGCCGCAACCACCCAAACGAAGAGTGAGTCGACCGTTCAAGCGATCCGCCTCATTGCCGAGACCCTCGGGGAAATAGCGTCGAGCCCCCCGGATGACGCGGAGGTGCGTGATGCGGTCGACCGGATCGTGAACGGTTTCATCTTCAATTTTCAAACTCCGGCCCTGCTCGTATCCCGCCAGATGCTCTATCTGAGCCAGAATCTTCCCCTCGATTGGTTGCCTCGGTTTCTCGAGGGGGTTCAGGGCGTGACTCCAGACGGCGTCCACGAAGTCTTCCGCAGGAACCTGGCCCCGAACGGGCTGGACGATATGGTGATCGTCATCGTGGGTGACCCGGCAGGTTTCGATCCCGGCTTGGAAGACCTGGGCCCCGTTCGGATTCTGGCTGAGGACCAAGCGCCGCCCCGTCGCTGACGAAGGCTCTAGATTACGCCCGGATCGCTACGTGGATCGCCGCGATCCCGCCCGTCACCAATCGCCACTCGACATTCTTGAACCCGGATTCAGCCAAGAGACCAGCCAACTCGGTGGGTCCTGGGAATTCCTTCACTGATTCGGGCAAGTAGCTATAGGCCCAGGGGTGCCCAGAAACGACGCGCCCCACGACGGGGAGAATCCGATGGAAATAGAAGTTGTAGAAGCCTCGAAGCACACGGTTGGGCGGGTCTGTGAACTCCAGAATCACGAGTCGGGCGCCCGGACGAAGGACCCGAGCGAAGGCGGAGAACCCAGCGCGTAGGTCAGAGAGGTTGCGCACGCCGAAGCCGATCGTCGCCCCGTCGAAGCATGCCTTCGCGAAGGGCAGTCGTAGCGTGTCGCCGCAGATGGGTGTCACGGAAGGGCGGAGCTTGCCGCGCCCTTGGACCAGCATCGGCAATGCGAAATCGGTCGCGATCACGGACCCTCGAAAACCGGCCTGCTTCGCCAGCTCCAGACTCAGATCGAAGGTGCCGGCGCATGCATCCAAGTACCGCCCCGTCTCGCGCTCCTGCCATCGAAGCATCCGGATCGCACGCCGCCGCCAGCCCCGGTCGATGTTCATGCTGAGCACATGATTCAACAGGTCGTACCGCGGGGCAATTTCCGAAAAGAGTGTGCGGACTTGGTCCTCTCTCTCGGCGCCATGGGAGGGTCTTGCTTCCGGAATTGTCGCCATTTGCTCGACCTTTTGGTTACTTTTTCCACCTGAAAGCGTGACGCAGTTCGAAGGCGGGGCGGCCGGGAGCCGCGTACCCGGGAAGCATACGAAGTTTCCCGGCCGCACAAACTCCGTGGGTCGGAGGGCGCCTCCGCCCGGCAGACTCGTGAGGGCGGAGCCACTCCACTTGGATTTCAACACCCAGACGGACAAGGAACTGGCGGCGCTGGCAGCGGCCGGGAACGAGGGCGCTTTCGCCGAGTTGCTCCGACGTTATGAGCGGCCCGTCTTTTCGCTGATCTATCGCATGGTGCGCGACCGGCCTCTCGCCGAGGACCTGGCACAGGAGGCGTTCATTCGAGCTTTCAACGCCGTCTCCTCTTACGACCCGCGCTACAAGTTCAGTAGCTGGATCTTCAAGATCGCCAACAATCACACGATCGATCATTTGCGACGACGCAAGCTCGACACCGTGTCGATCGACGGCTCGCCCCACGCCCGAACGGCCCAGGAAGAAGAGCAAACACGGCTGGTCGTGGAATCAACAGACGAGAATCCGCAGGAATATGTGGAGCACCGGGAGCTCGGCGATCAGATCGAGCATGCAATCGGCAAGCTCCGTCCCGAGTACCGGACCGCCGTTCTCCTGCGCCACGTCGAGGGGTACGCATACGATGAGATCTCGGAGATCATGGGCCTACCTTTGGGAACGGTCAAAACATATTTACACCGCGCCCGAGGCGAGCTGAAGGAAATGCTCGCGCACCTGACTTCGTGAGCCCTTTCGTGAAACTTTGGAAAACACGCGCCCGTAAGGTCTTTGGTGAAATCATGAGGAGTAGATAACGTGGCAAAGAAGCACTCGAAGACACACCTGACCGCTGAGCGGATCCAGGCTTTCCTGGATGGTGCCCTTTCCGGGGACGAGAGGGCCGAAGTCCAGGAACATGCTACGTATTGTGGACGTTGCCAGGCAGAGGTGGAGACCTGGCAGTTTCTTTATTCCGAGCTCGGGGACCTCCCTCAGCTGAGTCCCGCACCGAACTTCCGGGACCGCGTGCTCGCCGGCCTCGACACGGCCGTTCCGGCCGCATCCGGCGAGAAGAGACTGCTCGGATGGTTACGCCGCGGGGCGGTCCGGGCTGCGGAGCACCTCGACCCCGAGCGGCTTCAGGACTACGTAGAGGGTCTTCTGCCTGCGCGGCACATGGCCAGGGTTTCCGCCCACCTCGATGCCTGCGGCGTTTGCCGAAGTGATGAGGCGCAGTGGCGGAGCCTCATTCAAGGCGTCGAGAATCTGCCTGTGATGGCTCCCTCGAGCGCCTTCGCCGGCCGGGTCATGAGCCAGGTCCGGATCGGCCGCCTGGTTCGGCCGGTGGCGGCCAGAACCGCTCGCGGGCGGGCCTGGGCCTGGGCAGGCCGCCTGATCCCGCGAACGCAAAGGACCTGGGCCGTCATTTCGGGCATAGCCCTCACGCCCGCTACGGTAGTCGCCCTACTCGCGTATACGGTGTTCTCGAATCCCCTCGTGACCCCCGCGGGTCTGGCGTCCCTCCTCTGGTGGAGAATCAGTGGTGGCGCCACTACGTTGGTGGGTTTCTTGGCAGACGGACTCGTCGAGAGCCCAGTAGCCTTTTTCGCCTATTCGGTCTTGGATCTCTTGGCCGGTGCGCCGGCGATCACCGGGATGGTCGCCGTCTCTTTCGCCGCCGCATCGGGCCTGGCCGGCTGGGTACTGTACCGGAATTTGATGACCACACGCACAGTGGATGGAGAATATGCCAGAGCATCTGTTTAAGGCGATCCGGTTTGCCGGATCGGCACTGCTGATCTCGATCCTGCCGGCGGCGGTGGTCGGACAGGCTCGGCCGGTCGTATCCAATCAATTGGCAATTTCTCAAACCGAGGCTGCCCTGCACCTCGAGTTCGCCGATGACGGGACGCTCGAGATCGCGTTGAGGGACGGCTCCGTGATGATCGACGGCGAGGAGCGGGGGAGCTTCGAACAAGGCGACGCCCTCGACACCGCGTGGCGAGGCCTTCTGAGCGAGATCGTCTCACTCTCGGACGGCCCATTGAGTGAGGCCCTTCGGATTTGGGAGGCTCCCTCTTCGCTGGAGGAGGGAGCGTTGCAGCTGGCCCAGCTGCTCGATCGCACGCTGGAAGATGCCCTGGAGTCCGACAACGTCTCGGCCTCCGCCGACCCGGAACCGGCGGTCGTGATCGACGCAACGGACCCGGATCTCAGTCTGAGCCTCCAGGAACTGGCGGACCTATCGGACCGCATCAGACTGGAGATGCGAGAGGAGCTCCGAAGTGAGCTTCGTGACGAACTACGCCGAGAGCTCAGAAACGCTGGAGAAGAGAGTCGAGGCTACCGGCCCCTGCGTGCGCTCGGGCATGGGATCACGGAGATCATGGGGGGCGTGATCACGTTTCTGCTTCTTTCTCTGCTCGCGTTGGGAGCCGTGTACTTCGCGAAGGATA
Source organism: Longimicrobiales bacterium (assembly GCA_965248195.1). Lineage (GTDB taxonomy): Bacteria > Gemmatimonadota > Gemmatimonadetes > Longimicrobiales > Gaopeijiaceae > UBA822. Next base: position 2,250,750 of record CBDFIQ010000002.1, read on the forward strand.
ACCTCGAAATCGTGGCCGACACGGCGCTGAGGAACCCCATGCGGGCTGGTATGGTCGGACTCGCCGGTGCCTTCCTGGTTCTGCCAACCTGGATACTGGGCTGTGTAGCGCTGGTAGCGTCGGTGGTGGGCATCATCGCTCTGCCCTTCTGGCTATTACTTTTTCCAGTTGCCGTAACGTTGGGAGCTGGGCTCGGCTATTTGTCCGTTGCGAGAAACGTCGGTGAATGGGTGGCCTCCAGGAACATCCGCAGCCTCGAATGGCTCCGGCCGACCAACACGTTCTACGCGGTCACCGCGGGGATCGGGGCTCTGCTCGCGTTCCCCGTCGCGGCCAGCATCCTCGACATCGTGCCGTTCTTAGGATTCTTCAGCGGGCTCCTCGCCACGCTCGGGACCATGGCCATTGTGGCCACGTTGCTGATCGGATTCGGAGCGGTGCTGCTGACCCGGGGCGGACGCCAGACGGATTTCTACCGTGGCGACGATCCCCTCGGGGGCGAGAGATGGGACGACGAGAGTATGTCGGAGGAGGTCCTCGACGCTGAGGAGTTTCCTGATGAAACCAAGGCGGAGGGAACAAAAACGGGAGATCAGGACGATGCCTAAAGGCGTCTCGAGATGGACAGGGGTGGCCTTGGTTCTGGGCCTGAGCGTCGTAGATGCAGCCAGCGGGCAGAATCGGCGGACGGTCACCATGTCCAGGCAGGTGGAGGACGAGCAAAACCTAGAGGTGAACGTCGAGTACGCGGCGGGCCGGTTCTCGGTCGGCCCCGCAGGGGCCGGAGTCCTCTACCACATGCAGATCGAGTACGACGAAGGCGTCTCCGAGCCGCTCGCCGAATATCGGGGCTCTTCGCTGCGGATCGGAGTGGAGAGTCTCGGCCGGCGAGTCCGGCTGGGGGGAGACCGGGCCGGCACGATGGAGCTGGCGCTCTCCCGGGACGTGGCGATGGACCTGAACATGGACTTCGGCGCAGTCCGGGCGGAAATCGACCTCGGGGGTATCCCGCTCACTCGCCTGGAGATCAATACCGGGGCGTCGCAGACCCTCATAGACATCTCGCAGCCGAACCCTGAAACGATGTCCCAGGCCAGCATGGACGTTGGAGCGGCTGAATTCACGGTGCGGAATCTGGGGAATTTGAATACCTCAGAGATCGAGATCGACGCCGGAATAGGAGACATAGAACTGGGCTTCACCGGTGAGTGGCAGCAGAACGCGCGAGTGTCGGTAGACATGGGACTCGGGTCGTTGGTGCTGCGCTTTCCGAGAGGTCTCGGTGTCCGGCTCGAGAAGGACACGTTCTTCACGTCGCTCGATTCCGAGGGCCTCGTCAAGCAAGGCGACACATACTACTCGTTGGACTATGACGAGGCCGAGTACCAGATTATTATCGATGTCGACGCCGCATTCGGAAGCATCCGCGTCGCCTGGGTGGATTGATCAGTGCTGTGTTGTAGAAGTTCGCGAGCCGTACGCTTCTGGAACACCACGCAATGGAGGCAAGAGAGATGATTGGTACGCTGCTCACCTTCTTCGCTGTCGGTCTCGCGACCCTGATCGTGGCGGGAATCGTGCTCTCTGTTCTGGGCACCGTGCTTTCGATCGGATTCGGCCTAGCGACTTTCCTAATGTTCAAGGTCGCGCCGATCCTACTGGTCGGGTGGGTGGTCCTGAAGGTGATCGACAAACGCTCGAATAGTGGGAGCCTCTCGGCGGCGGATCGTCGTTGGCTAGAAGGCGACTAAGGCGGCAAAAACGTAGGAAGGGACGTAGGAACCAATCCCTAGCTCGTCTGCGCCGGCGTCAGCGCCTCGGCTACCGTATCGGCGATTCCCCGTAGAGCCACCCCCGCGCCTGAGTCCGGCGCGGACAGAACCGTCGGCGCGCCTTCGTCTCCCGCCGACCTCACCGCCGGATCTAGGGGCACCCGCCCGAGCAAGGGAAGCTCCATCTCCTCGGCGAGACTCTCCCCTCCTCCGCTTCCGAAGATGTCGATCTCTTCATCACAGTGGGGACACACGAAGCCCGACATGTTCTCCACGATGCCCAGAACCGAGGTGTTCACTCGTTCGAACATCTTGATTCCGCGGCGTACGTCACCGGTGGCCACGTCCTGCGGCGTTGTGACCATCACGACTCCATCGACGTCGATGGTCTGCACCAGGGAGAGCTGCGCATCACCCGTGCCGGGAGGCATGTCGACCACCATCACGTCGAGATCTCCCCAGGTGACCTGCTCCAGAAACTGCTTGATGATCCCTGTGATGAGGGGGCCACGCATGATCGCGGGCTGCTCCTTATCGAGAAGGAAACCGATACTCATCAGGCGAACACCGTGCGCCTCCATCGGCTCGATCATCTCCTGGCCCTTGGCCCCCGACACGCCGGGCCGGCCCTCGGCTCCGAACATCACCGGGATATTCGGTCCGTAGATGTCGGCGTCCAGAAGGCCCACCCTCTTCCCAGTAGCGGCGAAGGCAGCCGCCAAGTTGGTCGCCACCATGGACTTGCCGACACCCCCCTTTCCCGAACTCACGGCCACGACGCGCGTATTCTCACCCAGGATGCCGGATTTTGGAGTCGGGGCAGGCACGACGCCGGGGCCTCGCCCGGGGCCTCGCCCGGAGACGGAGGAGGGCGGGGCCCCCGGAGCTCGTGGCCCGTCCCCGCCCCCAGACTGCGGTAGGGTGACATTGATCTTCACAGTGCCGACTTCGTCGAGCGCCTCCACGGCGCCCCGGGCCTCCCGTACGAGCCCCCCAGGATCGTCCGCCTGAATGCCGAACGAAAAGCGGACGTCACCGGTCTCACCGACTTCCAGACCCTGGACATGCCCACTCTCCACGACATCACGGCCGGTCTCGGGATGACGCACGCCGGCCAAGGCCTGGAGAACACGCCCCCGGAGATCCCGGTCACTCATTTCGACTCCTCCATGAAGTACTGACTCGCGCCACCGGATCGGACGGAATCGGCGCGCGGGACGACGAGCAGCAAAAAAAGGGGCGCCCCCTGGGGTGGCGCCGGTCGGGAGGACGAGCTCCCCGCGTAAAATATACGGCCTGTCAGTCCGCCAGGGGCTTCAAACCGCCTGCACCTCCCTGATGCCCGGAACACTGCTCTTGAGGCGCCGTTCGATCCCCTCCTTCAGCGTCATCATGGAGATCGGGCAATCCTCGCACGCACCAAGCAGGCGAAGCTCGACCACGCCGCCCTCCTCAATGAAGCGCAGAAACTCGACACCCCCTCCATCCGCCTTTAGCGCAGGGCGTATCGACTCCAGGATATCCTCGATCTTTGTCTCAATGGTGTTCGGCACGAGAACACGTCCGTGATCGGATGCTTCAAGCCCGTGAAAAATCTTGGCATTTTTACTACACGAGTCAACCGGAAGACGATATATTGACAACTATGGGAGAATCTCTGGAACGCTTGCGTTCTGGGGATAGTAAGCGAACGCTCTGTGAGACACATGTTTCAGACTCCCGTGCCCTGTCGGTGAGGGCTCCGGAGCCATGCTGAGAGGAAAGCACGTGCAAGAAGAGTTGGCATCCGCCCGCCCCAATGATCCCCCGCTAGTCGGCGCGTCACCGCACATCGCCGACTACTGGCAGGTGATCTCCCGCCGCCTCTGGCTGGTCGTGCTGATTTTCGGGGTTACGACGGCCTCAGCCATCTGGGCCGCATCCCAGCAGCGCACGATCTACGAGACCCGCAACTCCATTCAGATCAACGATCCACTCGAGATCACCCGGGGGCTCAGCAGTCCATCGATGCGCGTGAGCGGCCTCAACATTTATGTGGATCCGAACGAGTCAGAGATTCAGGTTTTGACCTCGGCCCAGGTCGCCCGGCAAGTGATCGACGAGCTTGCAATGCGGGTGCTCCCGGAAAATACCAACCTGACCCGCTCTGAGCTGTTTCTCGATGCCTGGATGGATCCGGATATGCCCGACGGTCCTCTGCAACTCGTATACGATGAAGAAGGCGTTCAGGCTCGGATTCTGGACACGGCTGGTAGGGAACTCGCCGCAGGCCCGGTCGGCACAGTGCTCGACATTGGGCTGTTTCGGCTGACCCCTCAACCGCCGCCCAACGAGGCCCGGAGCTTCGGACTCGTGATTTATCCGGCCAGTCAAGTCACTGGTGAAGTTCAAGGCAGGTTGGCGGCCCGGCCTCGCGAAAGGACGAACATCGTTTCCCTGAGCTACCGGGGGCCCGACCCGATCCTCGCGCCGAGGATCCTCAATGGAGCGACGGCCGCACTGCAGGGCTTCGGACGCGATAGGGTGAGAGACCGAGCCCGACGGGAGCTCGATTTCATCGAGCAACGCCTGGACAGTGCAATGACACTCCTCCGGGAGTCCTCCCGAGAAATCCGGAGCTTCAAGGAGAGCGCCGAATTTACGAACCTCACGATTCAAGAGCAGCAGCTCCTCGATAACTTTCAACGCACCGACGAGCGCATGCAGGCGCTCATCCAACAGGAGGACGTGCTCCAGGATCTCACCGTGAACCTTGAAGCATCGGGTGTCGAGGGTGTGGACCTGGTGGCTTTCCTGGCTGCGCTCCCGCCGGGAGTAAACCCACAAATCCGAGGCATCGCGGATGATATCCGGGGACGGAGGAACGAGGTTCAGGTTCTCATCACCGAGGAGGGGAGGACCGAAGACCATCCTCAGGTAAGAGCCATCCGGGCACAGCTCGCGACGAGAGAAAATGAACTACGGTCCGCCGTCGGGGAAAACCTGGTGGTGTTGAGTGGGCAAATCGAAGACGAGCAGAGCCAGCTCAACCAGATTCGGGCAGATCAGGCCAACTTTCCCGGACTCGAAAATCAACTCGATGAGTTGAACATCCAGTTGGGGCTCGATCAGGAAAACGTACGGTTCCTGACCTCGCAACAGTATCAGGCCCAAATCACCTCGGCCGCGGCTTCTGCCTACGTCACTGTCGTCGACTCGGCCGGTGCCGCCTACCCCGTGACTACAGCGGGTCAAACCAACCTGTTGTTGGGCGCAATACTCGGGCTGATTCTCGGTGTCGGCGCAGTGTTCTTCCTCGAATACCTCGACCGAACCGTACGTACCAGCGCCGACGTGGAGATGCTTCTGGGTATCCCGGTCCTGGGCGTTATCCCGCGGCTTCGCAAGAGCCCGGCGGAGTCCAAGGCGGAGGACCGCGATTCCAATCTCCCGTTGTTGGTCGCACTCGACCCCCTCGATCCCGCCGCCGAAGCCTACCGGAACCTCCGCATGAACCTCATGTTCATGAACACGGAGGATAAGCCGATCAGGACGCTGCTCATCTCGAGCCCCGGTCCTAGCGAAGGGAAATCCACGACGTCGATCAACTTCGCTGCCATGCTCGCACAACAGGGGGGACGGGTCCTGCTGGTAGACGCCGACATCCGGCGGCCGGCGCTCCATCGGGCCCTGGACGTGCTCCGGGAGCCCGGTTTGACCGATCTTGTGATCGGGGACGCCTCGATCCGCGAGGCAGTTCGGCCGAATGTGCTGCCCAATCTGGACGTTTTGCCGAGCGGTCCCTTTCCACCGAATCCATCTGAACTGTTGAATTCAAAGAAAATGCAGCAGCTCCTCAAGGATTTCGAGGGGACCTACAACCACATCATTCTCGACAGCCCGCCTATTCTCGTGGTCTCTGATTCTGCCATCCTGGGGACACATACCGATGGCCTGGTTTTGGTGCTCCGCTCAGGGGAGACCGAACAGAGAGCGGCTGAGAGAGCAGTCGATCAGGTTCGCCGGATCGGGGTCCGGGTCTTTGGAGCGGTGCTCAACGAAGTGGCATCCTCGACCGTGGAGGAGAGCTACTACATGCAGTACCACTACAGCTACCACCCGAAGCAGCGCACGGGGTGGGAGAAGCTGGTTCGTTCCCTTCAAAGGACCTCATAGACGGCGCCCACCGCTCCTTCTTCTCCACCGCCTTACCTCAGCACGCCGGCCTCACCTCAGCCCCTCTAGGGCCTGCCCGAAGTCCTCCTTGAGGTCCTCCACGTCTTCCAGGCCGACAGAAATCCGCACGAAGCCGTCCGGAATGCCCATGCCCGCCCGCATCGCCTCGGAAAAATGGATGTGGGAGGTGTGGCGTGGCTGCGAGACGAGCGTTTCGACACCCCCGAGGCTCGGCGCCATGAGAGCCAACTCCAAAGTGGCCGCAAAGGCATCGGCGGCGACGCCCCCGCCCTCGAGTTCGATGGAGAGCATTCCACCGAAACCCGACAGGATCTCCGACGCCACATCGTGGTCCGGATGCTCCCGTAATCCCGGATAGTGCACCTCGACCACACCCTCGCGACCGAGGAACCAGTGAGCCAGTTCCATGGCATTTTGGTTATGCTGGGCCACTCGCATCTGGAGGGTCTTGAGACCACGGTCCAACAACCACGCCATATGGGGATCGGGAGCGGGACCATACAGCTTCATCATGCTCCGGACCCGCTCGATGAGCTCACTCGATCCCGAGACGACACCCGCGACCAAATCCGAGTGTCCGCCTAGATATTTGGTGGCGCTGTGGATAACCGCACCCACTCCTAAGTCGGCGAAGCGGATGTTCACCGGGGACGCGAAGGTGGCGTCCACCGCCAGCAGAATGTCACGGTCTCGAGCGATCTCGATGGGCGCCCGCGGGTCGAAAACCCGGAGTGTCGGGTTGGTAGGCACCTCCAGGAGGAGGACGCCGGTCTGGGGTGTCAAAGCCCGCTCCCAGTCCTCTTTGTTCTCGGGGTCGATCAGGGTGGTGGTGATGCCCCGTCTCGGCAGCTCGTCTTCCAGGAGCGTCCTCGTTGCCCCGTAGAGGTGCCGGGAAGAGACGACGTGTCCCCCGTCGGGAAGGGCGGCGAGAATCGTCATCGTGATCGCCGACATACCGCTCGAAAGGAGCAACCCTGCCTCCGCGCCCTCGAGAGCGGCCATCTTCTCGCCTACGAGAGCCTGATTCGGATTGTTGCCGTACCGGGAATAGAGAAGCTGGGAAGCAGGCTCACCGGCCCCTCCGACAAACGTAGCGCTCTGAACGACCGGCAGAACGACCGGGGCTCCAGGGACGGGCTCGGGCGAACCGGCATGAATTCCGATCGTGGCCGGACGGGGGCCCCCGCGTTCCCCACTCGCCTTCCCTTTCATGCGGATCCCTCCCTCACGAGGTCGCCCCCACCAAGGCACTGAGCGCGTGATAGATGCCGTCGCCGGGGGGCGCGAATACGACGCGACGGAGCACGAGTTCATCGAGAGCCTCTCGATGATGGGACCCCGGAAACACCTCGGCCACCTCCGCCGCGACGATCTTGCCGCGCCCCTCGAGGACCGTCCAAACGTACTCCTCCTCCTCCGTCCGCGTTCCCATGAGTGTACAGCACCCGTCACTGCCTTGCGCCACCGCAAGGAGCTCCTGCCGCTCCAACACGGTCTGGATCGGTTCCTGTAGGCTCTGGCGCACGCCCCGAAAGACGAAGAGGGCATCCACGGGCCGGTCTTCTTCGAGGAATCGCATCAGGAGCTTCGCCACGATCTCGTCTGCGCAAGAGAAATCCATGACGGTCACGTCCGAAAGGTCGATCAAGGAAAGAGCCGTTCGCGAACTCCCAGCGACCTCCTCTTCGATGGCGAGACGAACCGCGCGGCCTGTGGGCCGTGTCACCAGGTGAGAATAGAGAGATTCGACAGAGCTACGTAAGACGCGTCCCACGTCGATGGAGATAGGCTCGACCCCTGGCTCAATCATGATCGTCGACCCGCTCCGGCAGGACGATGTTGATTTGTGTACCCGGAAAATCCGAAAGCCCCTCCTCCAGGGGTGGCGCATCGAACCACTTCGGGACGTCAGCGATGCGCACGGTCCCGCTACGTATAGAGATCAGGCCATCCCAACGACGAACCTGCTTCCGAATCTGTTGAATGCCCTGCCCCCGTCCCGAGTCCGGGAAGCGCGTAAGGCCATGAATGAACGCCGCTTCCAGCGCAGTCACATCCCCCCACCGATCGGCAAACCGTGCTGAGTGCTCGTCGGAAAGAGACCCGCGGAATCCCCTTCCGAGATCGACAACCGAAATGATGACCACGTGCCGGCCCAGGCGCTTCGACCAGTTGTAGGACTGGGCGGCGACCCAACCCGGAGCCTCGGCATGTTCGAGAATGTTTTGGCAGACCTCACTCAGGATCACGCTGAACTGCACGACCGAGCTCTGCGGATGGCCTAGGGTATTGGAAAGGATCGCGCCCGCCCGTTTCTGAACGCGTTCCACCACATCATGGACGTCGCTGTTCGTCGTGATGGGCGTGATCTCCAGGAGGACGTCGGACTCCCCCGGCGAACGCCGGGGGAAGGGCGTCCCCGCCGCGAAAATGCCCTCGGCCGCCTGGAAGAAGCCCATGCGGCCCAAGTAGCTCTTGACGTCGCCCGCAGCGCCCAGTTCCAGAACTGCTGCCTCACCGCTTCGGTCCCGCCCGACGGAGCCGGCCGCAAGGAGGCCCACCATACCGTTGGGACCGACCCAGCGGAGGTGCCGTCCATCGAAAAGGACCTTCTCGCTCCCGGCCTCCACAACCTCGGCAAAAAGCGCATCGAGCGTCTGGAAGTCCAAGGATGCCGGGAGGTCGATGACCCTCATCAATCGTCGCCGAGCTTGAGCACGGCGAGAAACGCCTCCTGGGGAATCTCCACCGAGCCCACCTGCTTCATCCTCCTCTTTCCGGCTTTCTGCTTCTCGAGCAGCTTCCGTTTCCGCGTGATGTCGCCCCCGTAACACTTTGCAGTCACGTTCTTGCGGAGTGCCTTGACGTTGCTTCGTGCCACGATCTGCGTCCCGATCGCGGCCTGGAGCGCCACCTCGAACTGTTGGCGAGGAATGAGCTTCTTGAGGCGGCGGACCAAGTCGCGGCCATAATCCATCGCCTTGTCCTCGTGGATGATGACCGAAAACGCGTCTACGGGATCGCCATTCACCAGGATATCCAGCTTGACCAGGTCGCCTGGCCGAAACTCCAGAAACTCATAGTCCAGGGCGGCGTACCCACGCGTTCCGCCCTTTAACTTGTCGTAGAAGTCGAGTACGATTTCGGCTAGAGGCAACTCAAAATCGATCTCAACGCGTTTCGGGTCGAGATATTGCATTCCCCCGAAAACTCCCCGGCGGTCATGGCAAAGCTTCTGTACGGAGCCGATGTACTCCGCGGGACACACGATACGCGCCTTTACGATCGGCTCCGCGACATCCACGATGCGGCCCCGTTCCGGAAGCATCGTGGGGTTCTCCAGAACGACCTGGGTTCCGTCGGTCAGGGTGACGTGGTACTCCACGTTAGGCACGGTGGTAATGAGCTCCACGCCGAACTCCCGGTCCAGCCGCTCCTGGATGATTTCCATGTGCAGCAGTCCCAGGAATCCACAACGGAAGCCGAAGCCGAGAGCAACCGAGGTCTCCGGTACATAGTTCAGGCTCGCGTCGTTCAGCTTGAGGCGGTCGAGGGCGTCGCGCAGGTCTTCATAGTCGTCGGCGTCAGTAGGGTACAGTCCGGCGAAAACCATGGAGTGTACATCCTTGTAGCCCTTCAGGAGTTCCGAAGCCGGGTCGGCCGCATCTAAAATCGTATCGCCCACGCGCGTGTGCGAGACGTCCTTGATCGCGGCGATCACGTAGCCCACCTCACCCGGTCCGAGCTCGGGCTGCGGGACACGTCCCAGGCGCATGACGCCCACCTCGGTGACCTCATAACTCTGGTCGACCGCGCCGAAGGTGATCAACATGCCAGGCCTCAGCACACCGTCCACTACACGAACGTTGGGAACCGCCCCCTGATATTGATCGTACGACGAGTCGAAGATGAGCGCCCTGAGGGGCGCCTCCCGATCGCCGCTCGGGGGCGGTACGTCACGGATCACGGCCTGCAAGATCGGCTCGATCCCGATCCCTTCCTTAGCGCTCGCCAACAGGATGGTCTCCGGATCTGTTCCGAAGAGGTCCGCGAGTTCCTCCCGCCGTCGTTCAGGCTCCGCCCCCGGAAGATCGATCTTGTTGATCACGGGGATGACCTCGAGGCCGGCGTCCAAGGCGAGGAAGAGGTTCGAGAGCGTTTGGGCTTGCACTCCCTGTGTGGCGTCCACAACAAGAATCGCGCCCTCACACGCCGCCAGTGAGCGGGACACCTCGTAGGTGAAGTCGACGTGCCCCGGGGTATCGATCAGGTTCAGAACATACGCTTCGCCGTTCTCGGCGTTGTACACCATTCGGACAGCGTGGAGCTTGATCGTGATTCCGCGCTCCCGCTCCAACTCATTGGAGTCCAGAACCTGGTCCCGCATGTCTCGCTGGTCCAGGGTCCGAGTGGCCTCGAGCAGTCGATCGGCAAGCGTCGACTTGCCGTGATCGATATGCGCGACGATACAGAAATTGCGTATGTGGCCAAGGTTCACGTAGGAGGCGATTCCGCTTCGAGGGTGGCGTCCGGTGGAACGCTACCAAGATAGTCCGGTGGAATCCGCCGCAGAAGGAGGGTTCAGCGAGTCCAGCTAACGGGGTCGACGTCTCGGAGGCGGTCTCGTGGCTCCTCTGTTTGCCCGGGGCGTCCCGGGGCGCTCTCGAGGCGCCGCACGGGCTGTGGACGACCCGTTGGACCGCTCCGGAGACCGACGGGTCGACGGGGCCGATCGCGACCCGCCGGATGGTTCGGCAGGTGGACGCGTCGACGGGGTTCGAGAGGGGGACCCGGCCCTGGGATTGTCCGGTCTCCGCGTGGAGGGCCGATTCGCCTGGGGCCCCCGGAGTGGCTGCGTCGACTTCGACCTTGGCCTTTCGGATGGTGGCCGGGTGCCGCGGCTCGGAGCGGCCGACCGTCGCTCCAGGCTCGGACGCCTCGGTCCCCGGGCCTCGACCGGTGGCGCGGTCACCCGTCCGCCACCCGTGCCCACCTGAGGTGCGCCAGGCCGGCCCGATGCGTCGGGGCGACGGGTTGGGGTCGTACGTGGCACGACGGGTGGTGACGCCACCCGACCACTGCCCGCACGCCGACCGGTCCTCGGTCGGTTGGCCAGAGGAGGGGGATCGTCTCTCCGACCCTGCCGCACCACGGTGACCGGCGTACCCGGATCACCCGCAGCCCGCTCCTTGAGCTCGAAACGCGGGCGTACCGGGCTGCGAGGGCCCACCATCACGACACGGTTCGTCCGGTAACGGTAGGAGGGATAGAAATACGGGTCATCGTAGACGACCACCCTGAAATTCACGCATGTGTACCGGTAGGGATTCCATGTGCTGTACGGGCGGAACCCGTGGCACTGATAGCACAAGAACCGGGGGAACTCGTGGGCGCTTCCCACGTTGTAGGAAATGAAATCCAGGCCGTAGTCCACCAATTCCCAATTAGGGACCAGGCGGGCGACGTAATCGTCCATGGCGACGTAGGGATCCGAGTGCACCGTACTTCCTACGGCGGAAAGATCCCATCCACCGTCGTAATACGAGTACCTGAAATCCGAAAGATCGAACGGAGTCGGCGACGTCACGACGAAAAAATACCCGACTCCCGGCCGGTCATCGACGTTCCAATAAGCAGAACGGGGGAAGAGCAACCGGTAATCCCGATCCGCCCTCGCATAATGATTTTCCGTGGGGGAGCGCGGGTACAGCATCCTCGTCGTACCGTCGGTGTCGATTTGAAGGATCGCGACATATGCATCGGCGTTGGTCCGGTAGTAGATGCGAACGCGGTCGCCCGCCTCCAGCACCGGATCGACTCCACGGTCCAGCCAGATCCGGGGCTCCTGGACCTGTTGCACCTGCACGTGGGAGGCGGACCGGTCCAAGCCATGCGCATCACCGGCTGGCTCCAGCGCACCGGAGCCCAGGCCCGGAGCAAGTACAGTCACTATGGTGACGGCCCCCACGATCCACATTTTTCCCCCCTCCTCGAACCAGAGCTCTTCTTCATTCGTATTCAATCCTGCTTCTAGCACGACGCGTGCCACACCGAAAAGGTACGATCGGGGCTGGAAAACCAGTGATGTCACCAAATTCAGTCCAGCATTCGTCCGAAAAAGTGGACGGGACGGGCACGCCCAGGGACACGCGCCCCCAGCCCCATTGCCTTTCTCGGGTGGGGCAGTAGTCTCCTCAGGCCAAAAGTCCCTGCTCAGAGGTATTCCGTGCGCTCACGACCGGATCTGTTGGATCCCCAAACGCTCTCGCAGTTGGGCGGAGTCGAGTTGATCGCCCGCCAAGTCGTGGAGGGGTTCATCATGGGTCTCCACCGCTCCCCACACCGAGGATTCTCGGCTGAGTTCGCGGAACTTCGCGCCTATCAGCCGGGCGACGATCTGCGCCACATCGATTGGCGTATGTTCGGTCGATCCGATCGGTATTACGTGAAACAGTTCGAGGAAGAGACCAACCTGCGAGCCTACGTGTTGGTCGATGTCAGCACATCGATGGGGTGGACATCCAGCCCGGGTGCGCTTCCGACTAAACTCTGGTATGCCAAGCACTTGGCCGCGTCGCTCTCGCTGATCCTCCTCCGTCAGGGGGACGCCGTGGGCATGGCGGCGTTCCACGAACAGGTCGTGGCGCGGGTGGCCCCGAAGGGAGGGCCGCGTTCCTGGCACGAACTCCTTCGCAGACTGGCGCCCCTCGAGGCCCAAGGGAAGACATCGGCTCACACCGCGCTCCGTGACATCGCCGTCCGGCTGCGTCGCCGGGGCCTCGTGGTCCTGTTGTCCGATCTCCTGGTGGACCCTGAAACCACGCGGATAGCACTTCGCTTCCTGAGGCATCAGGGACACGAAGTCCTCGTTTTCCACCTGATCGACCCGGGTGAGAGAGAGCTTCCTGCCGCGGGAGACACACGCCTCTTCGATCCCGAGACCGGGGATGAGCTCAACGTAAACATCGCCGACGTCCGCGTGGCGTACCGGGAAGCCGTGAACGATGCCCTCGAGGAATGGGACCGGGGCCTGCGCCGCCACGGGATCGACTACGTTGTGGTCGGAACCGAGACCCCGCTGTCGAGGGCGCTGCGCTTTTACCTGCGAAAGCGGGAGCATCTTGGCTGATGGGATTCCTTTCGCCGATCTTTCTCTTGGCGGGGCTGGCGGTGGTGGTCCCACTGATCCTGCATCTCTTCCATAGGCATGACGCGAAGAGGATGGTGTTCCCGGCTCTCCAGTACCTCCTCCGTACCGAAAAAGAGCACGCCCGCACCATCCGCTTTCGCCAACTCCTCCTTCTCCTTCTCCGTATTGCGACCGTTCTGCTCCTGGTCGGAGCTGGCGCTCGCCCGTTCCTACGCGGAGGCGGCGGGGTTCACGACCCGACAGCCACGATCCTGATCGTCGACAATTCAATGAGCTCCGGATTGATCAGAGGTGGTGCTCGGGTCTTGGACCTTCTGAAGGCCGTGGCGCTTCGAAGCATCGATCGTGCAAGCGATGAGGACCGTGTCTGGCTGATCCGCGCTGGAGAGCCTTGGGGGCCGGCCATCACGGGGTCCCGGGCCGACGTTAGCGCCGCTGTATCGGAGACCGAGGTTACGGACGCCCGGGGAGATCTTCGGAGCGCGCTGGAGCGGGCCGTGGCGCTGGCGACGGGGTCCGAGCTTGCCGCGGCCGAAATCCATCTGATTTCCGACCTCCAGGCGTCCGCGTTCGAGGGAACCGGCTCACCGGTCGAAGGCGGGCCCATACCCTTCGTCGTGTTCGACGAAGGGTCCGGTGACAGAGAAAACGCCTACTTGGACAGCCTGATGATCGGTGGCGGCTTGCCTCCCCTGGCGAACCAGCGAACGAGGCTGTCCGTCCGTTTGGCAGGCGATGCGGACAGTGCGGACGTCCCTCTCCGTCTGGTCGTCGCCAATCGGATTCGCGGAGCGGCGGCAGGCGGGGTGGGCATCTCCGTGCTCCTCCCCATCGGACCCTTCGCGGCGGGCTATGTGGACGGTTATGTCGAGACGGATCCCGATGATCTTCGCGGGGACGACCGGAGGTTTTTCGCGTTTCAGGTCCGCTCGGCCCCTACCCTCGCGATGTCCGGCTCAACTCCCTTTTTCCTGTCGGAGGCGATCCCGGTGTTGATCGACGCGGGGCGCGTGCGTCCGGCTCCGATTCGTGACGCGGACATCCTGATCAGCATGGCCGGCGCCGGAATGACCGAAGCAGCGAGAGAGGGACGGGCGGTGGTTGTGTTGCCACCGAGCGACCCGGCGCTACTCCCCGGCCTCAACCGTGCGCTTTCCGCGGTGGGGATACCATGGCGGTATGAGTCCACAACCGCCGTAGGCGAGGCCAGCGTGACCCGCTGGGGAGGGCCCGTCAATCTGGACGAAGTGCGTATCCGATCCCAATACACCCTGATACCGGACACAGAGGGGCTGAATCGAGGCGTGTTGGCGAGCCTTTCGTCCGGCGACCCCTGGCTCGTGGAGGGCACTACCCCGAGAGGCTCCTACCTGCTCTTCGCCTCGGACCTGGACGAACGGTCCACCAACCTCCCGTTGACGGCGGCGTTGATGCCCCTCATGGAGTGGATGGTGTCACGGTGGGGTGATAGGGAGGGACCAGAGGGAGGGATGATCGCCGGCATGCCGCTCTCACCTCCCCCGGGGACGACGAGTATTCGAGACCCGGCGGGAACGCTTCATCCGGTCGACGACACGCAACCCTTCGGGGCAACGCCCGCCGCGGGTCTGTACGAATTTCTGGCGGGCGACTCCACAATTCAGATGATCGCCGTGAACGCCCCGAGGGAGGAATCCATCCTGTTACCGATTGAGACCGGCGTGCTGAGAGATCTCCTGCCGGGGCCCTCAACGCTGGTCACGGACAGTGCACGGTGGGCGAGAGCCGTGTTCTCCGCCGGCCAAGGTCCGGAGATCTGGCGCTGGCTCCTGGTCGCTACGGCCCTGGTTCTCGTCGTGGAGAGCCTTGTCGCGGCCTCGGGCCCGTCGTCGGAAAGATCCCGTTCCGGGGCGCCCCCCGCGCTACAGGAAACCGGAGAGACCTGTTGAAGGAGTACAGCGGGTCGCGCACAGGGCGCTTGTGCGCGTTCAGACAAGGAACAACGACGAGGCGTAGCAACGCTACGGTGAGGAGGAGAGACGCAGGATCAACCGCACAACCGCCCTGTGCCCACGAACATGAAGGGCATGACCTTACAAGTTGAAGGGTTGCGGTGGCACGGCCCCATCTCCGTTGTTGGAGTTCTTAGCCATAGCTACGGCTATGGCGTCGTCGCTCCGCCTAGGAGCTAGGACCGTGGCATCCGCAACGCGGCCCACTGTACTCCTTCAACAGGCCTCATTGGACTGACGTGCCTGGAAGCCTTCACCCCATCGTCCACGCTCTGGGCACATGCCCGGGCTTTCATCGGCTCTGCCAAGCGCTGCCGGACCGAGGCGAGCGGCGCACGCTGTCCGGGGCCATAGGCTCAGCCGCGACCGCGTCGGTAGCGGCCCTACACCAACACTTCCCTACGCGACTCCTGGTCGTGGTCGCGCCTTCGCCTAGGCGAGCGATCGAGATCGAAGTGGATGTCGAGCTTTTTCTTGGCGAAGGCACCTCCTTTCTTTTTCCTCAACGCGAGGCACGCCCGTACGAGTCGAGCGAACCTCATCTTGAAATCGGGGCACTTCGCGTCGAGGCCGTTGAGGCGCTCCTGGGGGGGCGGACCCGACTGCTCGTGACGACCCTGCGCGCATTGCAAGAACGTGCCCCGATCCCGGCCGAACTCGCAGAATTACGGATTTCGCTTCGTGTGGGGGAAGAGGTGGGGTTCCAGACTCTGATCGGGGACCTCGCCGAACGGGGCTTCGAGCGCGTGCCGATCGTCGAGGAGGTCGGACAGTTCGCGGTTCGTGGAGGCCTTCTCGACGTTTTTTCATTCGGCACACCGGAGCCTGTACGGATCGAGTTTTCGGAGGACGAAATCACCTCGCTTCGCTTTTTCGACATCCTCGATCAGCGCACGAGCGGCACCACCACCGAAGCGCACATCCTGCCGGTGGACTTTCAGCGGGACCCAGAGTCCAAGACGCTGATTTCCCGGTCCCTTTTGGAACTGCTTCCGGCCGATGCCATTCTCCTTCCCGTCCACCCTGAGGACGCCGGGGAGTGGCGGCCCGAACTCGACCGGACATGGAGCTATGTCTGCCGGCTGCACGAGGAGCTCACTTCGGAGGGGCGCTCTCCGGATCCCCCGGACACGCTATTCCTTCCGGCCGCTGATGGGGAGGCAAGGCTCGCCGCTCTGGCCCGCATCGATTTGTCGGCCACCGCCGGGGGGGAGATCTCGCTTTCCTGCAGCCTTCCTCCCGCGATCCAGCGGGACATGTCACGTCTGAGGGCGTCACTCCGTGCCGTTTCGGCTTCGGGGGGTCGCAGTCTCTTGCTGTGCGACAATCAGGGCCAGTGCGACCGGCTGGAGGAAATCCTCGGAGGCTCCAAGAAAATTCCGCCGGGGGCGAATGTGATCGTCGGGTCCCTCTCCGCCGGATTCGTGCTGGAGTCGGCCGCACCGCCCCTTCAGGTGCTCACTGACCACGAGATCTTCCGCCGCTCGCGGAGAGTCCGGAGCAGGCGTCGGTTCCGCGGGGCCGTGGCGCTCGAAAGCCTGGCCCAGCTGAATCCCGGGGACCACGTCGTCCACATGGATCACGGGGTCGGCGTGTTCAGAGGGTTGCAGCATGTCGAGGTCGGCGGTGAGGAGCTCGAGTCCATGGCAATTGAGTATGCCGGCGGAGAAATCTTGCGTGTTCCAGTATATCGACTCGACCTGGTCGAGCGTTGGGTCGGCGAATCCGAGAGCGTCGCTCCTCCCGCCGTACACCGGATCGGGGGGAAGCGCTGGAAGACGCTGAAGCGGAAGACGAGCGAAGCGCTCGAGATGATGACCGTCGAACTCCTGCAACTCTACGCAAGGCGGGAGGCTGCCGTGGGGTTCGCCTTTTCACCCGACACCCTGTGGCAAAAGGAGATGGAATCGTCCTTTCTGTATGAAGACACACCGGACCAGCGGACGGCGACTGAAGCGGTAAAGCGCGACATGGAGTCCACCAGATCCATGGACCGGTTGATCTGTGGCGACGTTGGATACGGAAAGACCGAGATCGCGATCCGGGCAGCCTTCAAGGCGGTCCAGGACGGGAAGCAGGTGGCCGTGCTCGCGCCGACCACGGTGCTCGTGGCGCAGCACCGGCACACTTTCGCGTCGAGACTCGCGGATTATCCGGTGAGCGTTGGAGAGCTCAGCCGGTTCCGTACGCCGACCGATCAGAAGAAACTTTTGAAGGGACTCGCAGGTGGCCAGGTCGATATCGTCGTGGGGACGCACCGGCTACTCTCTTCCGACGTCGAGTTCGCCGATCTGGGCCTACTGATCGTCGATGAGGAGCAGCGGTTCGGGGTGCGCCACAAGGAACGCCTCAAGCGGTTGAGGGCGTCGGTGGACGTGTTGACGCTAACGGCCACGCCCATCCCACGCACCTTGCACTTGTCGCTCGTGGGCTTGCGGGACCTCTCCCTGATCCGTACTCCGCCTCGGGATCGGATGCCTGTCATCACGCATGTAGTTCCGTGGTCGGACCACATCCTTGCGGAGGCCCTGCTCAGAGAGTTCGACCGAGGAGGACAGGCGTTCTTCCTACACAATCTGGTTTCAACCATCGAGGGTGCCGCCGAGCGGATCCGGGCGCTCGTCCCGGAGGCCCGGATCGAAATCGCGCACGGGCAGATGAGGCCTCGGGAGTTGGACCGGGTCATGCGGGGCCTTGTGGAAGGGGAGGTCGACATCCTGATCTGCTCATCGATCATCGAAAACGGCCTAGATGTCCCGAACGCGAACACGCTGATTGTGAACGGGGCTGAAAATTTTGGACTCTCCCAACTCTACCAGATCCGTGGGCGAGTGGGGCGGTCCGACCGTCGAGCCTTCTGCTATCTCATTGCGCCCACCGAGCTCAGTGATGAGGCCGAGCGCCGCCTCAGGATATTGGAGCACCATACCGAACTGGGAAGCGGGTATTCCGTGGCTCTGCAGGACATGGAGTTGAGGGGTGCGGGAAACCTGCTCGGTGGCGAGCAGTCCGGGTTCGCACACTCCATTGGCATCGAAGCCTACATGCGATTGCTCGAGCAGACCGTCAAGCGGCTCAAGGGAGAGGAGGAAGGCCGTGAATTCCCCGACCCAGATGTTTCGATCGCGGGCTCCGCATACCTACCCGATTCGTACATCTCGGACTCTGGCCAAAAACTACATCTCTACCAAAGGCTTTCGAAGCTCAGCCGGATGGCCGAGGTGGCCTCCCTACGAGAGGAATTGGCGGATCGCTTCGGTGCCCCTCCTGTCCATGTGGGGCACTTGCTCGATGGCGCAGCACTACGAATCCTTGGTAGGCGAATCGGCGTCGAACGTATACTCGTAAGAAAGAGCGAGGCGAGAGTGAATTTCAGAGCCACAGTGGTGCCGCGCCTGTCGGTTCTCGAGCGCCCTCTCCAAGAACGCTCCGTGGACGTGGAGGTACGACGCATGACGCCACTCTCGCTGGTCCTTCATCAAGCGGGCCCCGATTCGCTAGTTTCGACGTTGATCCTGGCCCTTACCAAATTGATCGAGGCGCGGGACGAGGCAGCGTAAAGATGTCGCACGATGGAACGGTCCAAGCCGCCACACGTGGACGATGTGCGGCCCGGCAACCGCCGGGTGTGGCAGGCCTCTCTGGAGATGAGTGACGATGACACATCAGCCTGGACGTACTTCTTGTCTCTTGGGTAGACGGGCCAAAGGGATGGTCCTCGGGATCCTGGCCGTTCTTTGGGCGTGCGAAACGGAAACGGGGAGGGTTCTCGCGCGGGCGGCCGGCCATGAACTGACCGTGGATCAGATGGTGGAAATCCTCGCCAGGCAAAACACGGTACCAAATCAAGCCGACGTCGTGGACGCGCTCGCAAATTTCTGGATCGACTATACACTCCTCGCGCTGAGGGCCCGGGAGGATCCCCTTTTTACGACACTCGATCTCGATCCTCTCCTCCGGCCGGAGCTCGAGCAGGAGATCATCGACGCGTACATGGACTCGGCCCTCCGAGCCGACACGGCTATCTCCGACCAGGATTTAAGAGCCATGTGGGAGGCCGACCCTCCGGCCGACTCAGTCCGGGCGCAGCACATCCTTCTCGCCTTTCCCGGGCAGGCGACCCAGGCCCAGGTGGACAGCGTGGTCAACCTCGCGGAACTGCTCCGAGCGAGGGCGGCGGCGGGCGAGTCCTTCGAGGCTCTGGCCGGCCAGTACAGTGAGGACAGCGGCAGCGCGGTCCAAGGGGGCGACATCGGATTCTTCGGCCGAGGAATGCTGGTGCCGGCGTTTGAAGAGGCCGCATTCTCCTTGGCCGTGGGTGAAGTCGGCGGCCCGGTGTCGTCTTCGTTGGGGCTCCATGTCATCAAGGTCACGGATCGGAAGGCAACGACTTTCGAGGCGGCACGCAGCACCTTCCGGGACTCGCTCGTTTTGCGGAGGTTACAGGAGGCCGACTCGATCCTCCTGGCCGAAATCGACGAAGAAGCTGAGATCGAGGTTGAGGCCGGGGCCGTCGATGTCCTGCGGGAACTCGCGATGAACCCAGGGATTCCGCTCAGCGGCAGGGCAGCGGACCGCCCGCTCGTGTCATATCGCGGGGGATCGTACTCGGTATCGGACGCACTGCTCCTGCTCACTACGCGGCAAGCCGACCTCCCGGGTCAGCTCGCGATAGCCACCGACGAGGCCCTGACGGCTCTCCTGAACCGCCTCGGGCAGGCGCAGGTCCTGCTCGCCCGAGCAGCCGACGCGGGGATCATTCCGACCGAGGAACACGTCGATTCCCTGGATTCTCTTGCGCGCCAGAGACTAAGAGAGGCGACCGACGAGCTCGGCCTTCGCAGGATCGCTCTCTTGGAGGATGAGACCGCCGACGAAGCCTTGGACCGCCAAACCCTCCAGGTGCTCCGGGAGATCTCGGCAGGGACGCGTAACGTGATTCCGATGGCCTCGATCATGGTGACGCTCCGCCAAGAGAACGACTGGAACGTTCTCGAGAGTGCGGTCGTAGCCACGGTCGAGCGCATCGACGATCTGAGGGGGTCCGTGCAGGAAACGCCGACCCAACCGGCCGCCGTCCAACCCGGTGTACCGCCCGTCGTCGACTCCGTCCAGAACTGACGCTGGGCGCGGCGGTCGCCTCAGGAACACGTTTTCCTCCCTGGTTTAGAGAACGCATGAAACTTTCATCCGGAATCTTCGCGCTCCTCGCGGCGGTCTCGTTCCTGATCCCCTCGCCGGTCGAGGGACAACAGCCCCCGCTGGGCATCAACTTGGTCGAGCGGGTGGTCGGGGTCGTCGGGGATTCGGTGATTTTGATGACGGAACTCGATGAATTTCTCCTAAGGATGGAGGCGAACGGGTGGACTCGCCCGACGGGAGCCGCCGAGCTCCTGGAGGCACGGCTAGAGATCCTGGACCAACTCATCAACCAGCAGCTGATCCTTCAGGAAGCGGCCAAAGACACGCTTCTCGAGATCGCCGAGGAGGAGTTGGAGGACCGCGTCCAGCAAGAGATCGACGGTCAGGTCCGCCAATTCGGTACTTTGGGCCGGCTTCAACAAGCGCTGGCCGAGCAGAGTATGACGCTGGCCATTTACCGTGAGCAGCAGAAGAACACCATCCGACGCCAGTTGCTCCAGGAGCGGTATTTCGCCAAAAGCGGACAGGACGCGTCGGACATCGTCGTGACGGAGGAGGAGGCGCGGAAATATTTCGATGAGAATCAGGACCAGATTCCTGAGAGACCGCCGTCGATTCGCTTCGAGAATATCCAACTTCAACCTGAGGCGAGCGATTCCGCCAAGGCAGAGGCCCTTGCGGAAGCAGACAGCGTTCTGGCTCTTCTCCGGAACGGGGAAGATTTCCCCGAGCTCGCGGCTCGCTTCTCGGACGGCCCTTCCGCCTCAGAGGGTGGAGAACTCGGGTGGATGCGCCAAGACGGAGGCCTCGTAGAGGCTTTCGAAGAAGTCGCCTTCGGGATGGCACCGGGAAGGGTAAGCGCTCCCGTTGAGACGGAATTCGGATACCATCTCATTATGGTGGAGCGGGTGCGGGGGGGGGAGCGTCGCATATCGCATATCTTGATTCAGCCGGAGATCACAGCGAGCGACGTCGAGGCAAACGATATCCGAGCGGAGTCGTTGGCTGCCCGGTTGAAGGCCGGGGAGACGATGGCGGATCTGGAACTGGAGCCCGACACGGTCGACTTGACGCTCCCGCAGATCGCCCAGAGGTCTCAGGCCCTTGCCGTGGAGATACAAAACGCCCAGGCGGGTGACCTGGTCGGGCCGGTCAGAGTGAACGACCCCCGGAGCGAAAACGACTGGACCCTCGCTCGGGTATTGGGGACCACGAGTGGAGGCCCCGCCGAGTTTCTTGAATTTCGGGACGTGATCGTGGAGCGTCTGCAAAGTCAGCGACACACCGAGAGGGTGGTGGAGGGGCTGCGAAGCCAAGCGCACATCAACATTCGCCTCGGCGGAGGCTGACCTAGCGAGGCCGCGTATGTCCACGCAATGCTTGGCCGTTACGCTGGGAGATCCTCGCGGAATCGGCCCTGAGGTAGTTGCCAAAGCCGTACGCAGTCTCAGGGACCAGGGCGACGAGCCGGAGTTCATCCTGGTGGGACCGGACGAGCTCGATCCGGGACTCGGTACCTATGAAGGCGTAGGTCGATTCGACGGCTCCGAGCTTTCGGCAGGAATCCTTTCCGCCCGCGCTGTGGAGAGGGCCGTCCACCTTACCCTGGCGGGTACCGCAACGGGAGTCGTCACGGGTCCGATCCATAAGCCAGCCCTCCGGGCTGCCGGCTACGTGGAGTCCGGCCATACGGAAATGCTCCAGCGCCTCACGGGCGTCTCCGATGTCGGGATGCTCATGGCCGCCGAGGAGACACATCTAGGAGCGCCTCTCCGGGTGCTCCTAGCCACGACGCACGTGCCGCTGCGCTGTGTGCCCGACCTGTTGAGTGCCGATCTACTGGTTTCTCAGGCGATGCTGTTGAAGTCATCTCTTGAAGCCGACTGGAATCTCGCCCGTCCGCGAATCGCCCTCTGTGCGCTGAATCCACATGCCTCGGACGGTGGAATGTTTGGCGACGAAGAGGATCGTGTATTCCAACCAGCGGTGGAAGCCCTCCGGAGAGCGGGTGTCGAGGTGGAGGGGCCGATTCCCGCCGACACGGTGTTTAGTAGGACGCTCGGTGGGGAGTATGACGCGGTCATCGCCCCGTATCACGATGTGGGCATGGCTCCCTTCAAGACCGTCGCCTTTGGAACAGGGGTCAACGTGACCCTGGGACTGCCGTTCGTTCGGACGTCTCCGGATCACGGGACGGCATTCGATATTGTCGGTACAGGTAGGGCGGATCCGTCATCGATGCAGGCCGCGATCCGGATGGCAGCTCGGTTGGCCGTTGGGCGTTTTGACACGCTGGCCGCCCATATGTAGCTTTCCGCGTTCGACCCACCGTATGCTTGGAAGTCGGTGGGAAATATTAACTTACGAGGTTACGACCCCCACGTGATCAAGTTCATCCACGTGACCAAGGAGTACGCACGTCCCGAACCGGCCCTCAACGATGTGTCGTTCCACCTGCTCAAGGGACAGTTCTCGTTCCTTACCGGGCACTCTGGGGCGGGGAAGTCCACCGCTCTGCGCCTCGCGCACCTGGTCGAGAGGCCAACCCAAGGAGAGGTCCGTGCGAGTGGGTTTTCATCCCTCAAAACCTCTCGGCGAGACGTATGGAAGCTCCGCCGGAGCGTGGGCTACGTGTTTCAGGATTTTCGTCTCCTCCCCGGCCGCACCGCTCTCGAGAACGTCTCCTTCGCCCTCGAAGTCACCGGCTCACCGAAAAAATTTACTCGGCCCCGAGCGCAACGGCTCCTCGGGCAAGTGGGCCTCGCACCCAAGGCCGGGGCGGTGGTAGGTGAGCTCTCGGGAGGCGAGCAGCAGCGCGTCGCCATCGCACGTGCCCTGGCGAGTGAGCCGCTCCTCCTTCTCGCGGACGAGCCCACGGGAAATCTGGACGAGCGGGCCACTCGAGGGATCATGGAGTTGTTCTGGGAGATCAACGCGCTCGGGATGGCCGTTCTGATGGCGACGCACGATCTGGAGCTCATCCGCCGGCATCCCTCCGCTCGGGTCCTCGAACTCGACCAGGGGCACCTGGTCTACGATTCTGCCAACACGGAGCAGGCGGTGAGAGGCGTCGATGGGAACTCCGAACCAGACGCCGACGCGAGCCCGGCGCCGGCCGGTGAGCTGGAAACGGCCGGCGAACCGGAACCGACCCAACCCCAAGAAACCTGACGTGCTTTATACAATTCGCGAAACCCTGATCGCCTTCGAGCGAGCCCCCCTTCTCACCGGGCTCTCTGCCGCAATGGTCGGACTCGCGCTCTTCGTCGTGGGGCTCTTTGGACTTGCCACGCATAACGTCCGACTCTACTTGGAGACGCTGGAGGAACGGGTCGAGGTGGTCGCCTACCTCCGGGACGACGCGACGACCGCGGACATCGCCGTAATGGAATCGGCACTCACGATGCTCCCGGAAGTACTCGCCGTGGACTTCGTGACCAAGGCCGAGGCGCTCGAGAAGGCGTATCGAGAACTGCCCGAGTTCAATGAGATTCTCACGGACCTCGAGGTAAATCCGCTCCCAGCATCCCTCGATATCCAGCTTCGTCCGGGAAGTCGAAACCCCGCAACGGCGGATCGAATTGCACAACAAGCTGCCCTCCACCCCATAGTGGAAGAGGTGCAGTACGGCGAGGAATGGGTCGAAAAGTTATTTACCCTGCGGCGGATGGGCGCGGTAACGACCACGGTGTTGGGCACGGCGTTCGCGGTGGTGGCCGCGCTGATCATTGGCACAGCCGTGCGAATCGCGATCTTCGCGCGGCGAGAAGAAATCAAGATCATGCAATTGGTCGGTGCCCGCGACAGCTTTATCCACCGTCCCTTTCTGGTCGAAGGTGGCATCACCGGGGCGCTCGGGGGCGCTCTTGCCGTCGTGCTCACTTACGCCACGTTCTGGTCGGTCTTTAACTACCTCTTCACCATCTCGTGGATTCCGTGGGAATGGGCCGGCATCGGTATCTCGAGCGGAATCGTGTTCGGAGTGCTCGCCAGCGGATATGCGGTCCGCAAGCACCTCCGCGAGGTGTAGGGTGCGGGCCTTCTACATCCCAGTCGGGTTGGCAACGGCTCTTGCCATCCCGACGCTCGTGGCGGCTCCGCTGGCCGGCCAGCTGGTCGAGATTCGACGGGAAATCATCGATAGCCAGCGCCGGCTCGAGGAGGTGCGCGAGGAACGAAGCCGCCTGCAGCAGCAGTTGACGAACCTCGATGGCCGGGCGCGAGACGCAGCGAGCGAACTCGCGATCGTCGAACGGCAAGTCAGTGCGTCTCGGTCCGCGGTCGCAGAGGTCGATTTTCAGGTAGACGCCGTCGCCAGTGAAATAGAGGGCACCTCCCGTAATCTTCTTCGCACGCGCGAACGCCTCCAAACTTCAAAAGCCGTTCTGCAGCGTCGCATCCGGGATATTTACAAACGGGGGGAACTCCATCCCGTGCGGGTCATGCTAGGGGCCGGTTCCTTTTCCGATCTCCTGACACGCTACCGGTACTTGCGTCTCATCGCTTCGTACGATCGCACTCTGGTACGGCGCGTGGGAGAGCTCGAAACGGATCTGGAACAACAGAACGACGATCTCCAGATCAGTATGGTGAGCTTGGGTCGCCTGCGGCAGTCCAGACTCAGCGAGGTAGCCGCTCTGCGCTCGGTGGAAGAGAGACATCGCCGGGCGCTCGTTAGCTATCGTGCTCAGGAGGAGATGGCCTCCAACCGGCTGGAGGAAATCGACCGCGATGAGACTCGCATCAGCGCCCTTCTCACAAACCTCGAGGCAAGACGCGTGGAAATCGAGCGAAGCGCCGCCAGACGGGGAGCCCCGAGCACGCTCTTGACTGCGGACATAGGAACGATGAATTGGCCGGTGGACGGCGAGTTGATCTATCGATTCGGGCGGGAGGAGAGACCGAACGGCACGGTATTGCGGTGGAACGGAATCGGGATCGGAGCCCCCGCCGGAACTCCCATTCAGGCCGTGGAGGCCGGTACGGTCGTTCTGGCAGGCCCGTTCGAAGGTTACGGCCTGACGGTGGTGCTGAGCCACGGAGGCGGTTTCTATACGTTGTATCTCTACCTCGAAGAGATCGGTGTTAACCAAGGTCGAGAGGTGGCCGTCGGCCAGGTCGTGGGCACCGTGGGAGGAGCTGACACGCCGGAGGGGCCCCACATGGAGTTTCAGATCCGAGCTCCCATCGACGGCGGAGCCCCCCGAGCGCAGGACCCGCTCGCGTGGCTTCGGGCACGGGGAGGATGAGCCTGCACCCTCTTTTTGGCCACGCTGATCTGCAAGCGTCCCTGTCACGGGCCTGGGCCACCGAGTCCCTTCCCTCGAGCCTGCTCATCCACGGTCCCCGTGGCGTAGGGAAACAGACACTCGCCCTCTGGCTCGGACAGCTCCTGCTCTGCCCCGAATCCGGGCCCGCCGGCCCTTGCGGCGACTGCAAGGGGTGCCGAATGGCGCTGAATCTCGAGCATCCCGACCTCCACTGGTACTTCCCGCTCCCGAAGCCGAAGAGGGTTCGGCCGGCGAAGCTTGCGGAGGCCATGGAAGAAGCTCGGTACGAGGCCCTGACGGAGCGCAGGGAGCACCCGCTCCCCCCCGCTTCCGCAGCGACCGAACCCACGGGGCTCTACCTGGTTGTGGCCCAGACTCTACGGTCCCACGCACACCGCCGGCCGGCCTTGGGACCCCGGCAGGTGTTCGTGATTGGAGAAGCCGAGACGCTCGTGCCTCAAGAGTCGAGTCAGGAAGCCGCCAATGCACTCCTGAAGCTCCTGGAGGAGCCCCCAGCGAGTACGTACCTCATCCTGACTTCGAGTGAACCGGGCCGGCTCCTCCCCACCATTTGCTCTCGAACGATGCCGCTCCACCTACCCGCGCTGTCGCCGGACAGTGTCGAGGAGTTTCTGGTCGAGGTCGGCGAAGTTTCTTGGGATGACGCTCGTCGAGCTGCGCACCTCGGCCGGGGTTCGATCGGTAGGGCTCTCGGTTTTCTGGCGAATGAGGGGGAGCCGGGTCATTTGGAAGTGCTACGAGCGCAGGCATTCGAGCTTCTCACCGCAGCATCGGATACCGACGCGGGAGCGGTTTATCGTAAGTCGCTGGAGCTCGGCGCGACACGCAGCCGTGGCCTGATGCCTCTGTTCGAACTCCTGGAGGACGCGCTGCGCGATCTCTCCGCGACAGCGGCGAGGAGCTCTGAAGGCCTCATCAATACTGATCGGGAAGAGCTTCTGGAACGGATTCGAAGGGAGCGGGATATCCATCCCGTGACGGTCACGAGGGCATTTCGACATTTGGAAGAGGCCAAGGAACTGGTGGCCGGTAACGTGAACCCGCAGCTCGTCGTGGCCGGACTCCTGACCGGCATCCGGGAGGAGCTCCTTGGCAACCCCTGAAGACCGTGACTCGAGGGATCCAGGCCTGACGCACATCGACGCGGAGGGAAACCCGCGCATGGTGGATGTGTCGGGTAAGGCCGCCTCGGACCGCATCGCGGTGGCCGAGGGCCGCATTCGTATGTCGGCGGAAACCTTGGCCACCATTCGCGGGGGAAAGGTCCACAAGGGGGATGTCCTTCAGGTCGCCCGTCTAGCCGGAATCATGGCCGGAAAGCGAACGGCCGACCTGATCCCCCTCTGCCACATGCTCCCTGGTGCCTCCATCGCCGTCGACCTAGACTTGGATGAGACCCTCCCGGGGATCGTCCTACGGGCGGAGGCTCGGATCGCCGGTCAGACGGGAGTCGAGATGGAGGCCCTCACCGCCGTCTCAGTAGGGCTCCTCACCGTGTACGACATGGCAAAATCCCTCGATCGCGGAATGGTGATCGAGGGTGTTCGTCTGCTCCGTAAAGACGGCGGAAAGTCGGGCACATGGTCTGTGGACTGAATCGCCCCTGGCAGCCCCGTCATCCTTTTCTCTGGAGAATTTTTGTGAGACTCAAGATCCTGGTCCTATCGACCGTCGGTTTCAGCGCTTGCTCAGGTGGTTCTGGGGCTCCCGGACCTACTCCCTCTCCGGTCTCGGGCGGGATTGATTATGAGGGTGCAGCGGTTCGGGCGGCGGCCACGATCCTCCCAGACGATGTCCGACGTCATATCACGTTTCTGGCAAGCGACGACCTGGCAGGAAGGGACACACCGAGTCCCGGGCTCGAGACCGCCGCCTCGTACTTGGTCGATTTTCTGGAACAGGCAGGGCTCGAACCCGCGGGAGAAAACGGGACGTTCATTCAGCGCTTTCCTTACACGCGAACTGCGATGGTCACCGCATCCCGACAGGTAAATTACCGGGTGGCGGGCTCGACCCGGGAACTTCAATACGCGCGCGAATATTACGTGATCCCGGGGCAATCGTCGGCGGCGAATGCCGAAGTCGTCTTCGCCGGGCCGGCCGGGCGGCCCTCGCCCGATTTGGCCCGGCAAGCCAGCGGAAAGGTCGTGCTCTTCACGACCGCGGGTAACCCGGTCATAGGGACGGGTGAGGCGTTGCTCAACGCTTTTCAGGCCGCGGCTCGAGGGCGAGCCGCCGCAGTAGTTCTCCTCCTCGACGCGACCCAAGATCCCGACAGCATCCTGGACATGGCCAGCGGGCTTCAGGGAGCGGGATTGGCCACCCCCATCCCGATCGTCGGCTTGTCCTCCGAGGCCGGTGCCATCCTCTTCGCGGAGGCCGGGCTCGATCAGGAAGCGCTCAGGGAGTCGCCACCGCGGAACACAATAACCCTCGACGGCATCACGATGAACGTCTCGGCCCCCTTCCAGGTCTCGGAGCACACGCCGCCCAACGTGGTGGGTATGGTACGCGGGAGTGATCCGGAGTTGTGGAACGAGTACATCGTTTACTCAGCGCATTTCGACCATGTCGGAGTCGGGATCCCCGACGCGTCCGGAGATTCGATCTACAACGGGGCGGACGACGATGCATCAGGGACCGCGGTCCTGTTGGAAACCGCGGCCGCGTTCGCCTCGCTCGACGTTCCCCCGGCGAGATCGGTCATCTTCTTGGCCGTGAGCGGCGAGGAGAAAGGGCTCCTGGGCTCAAAACATTTCTCGGAAAACCCGACCGTCCCCATCGAAGCGATCGTCCTGAACATCAACCTGGACATGGTGGGACGAAACCACCCCGACACGGTGATCGGCGTGGGCCGGCAGTACACGAACCTCGGACCACTCACCGATCGCGTTCTCCGAGAGCATCCGGACCTCGGGTTCGTGGTGATCGAAGATCCGAAGCCGGAGGAGCAGGCGTTCTTCCGGAGTGACCATCTCCACTTCGTGAATAAAGACATTCCGGCGATTTTCTTCACGACGTGGGATCATGAGGATTATCACAAGCCGTCCGATGAGGTCGAGCTCATCGATATGGAGAAGGCGGCGCGAGTGGGCCGCATGGTATTCCACGTGGGCGCGCTGGTCGCAGGGGGAACCGTGGACGCTGAATGGACGGAGGGCGGCCTGGCAGAAGTCCGCCAGATCATCGCCGACAACGGGAACTGAGCGGAGGCCCTTGGAGGCCCGCCTCTTCGGCGGGCCGTCCTACATGTGGTAGTTGGGCGCCTCACGAGTGATCGTGACGTCGTGCGGATGCGATTCCCGAAGGCCGCCTGATGTGATCCGCACGAACCTCGCCTTCCCCCGAAGCTCCTCCAAGTCGGCTGCCCCACAGTACCCCATACCACTCTGAAGGCCACCGACGAGTTGGAAGACCGTGTCGGCCATCGGCCCTTTGTAGGGAACCCGAGCTTCGATTCCCTCCGGAACCAACTTTCGCAACTCCGCCGCGGGATCCTGAAAATAACGGTCGGCAGAACCCTCCTGCATGGCCGAAAGGGACCCCATCCCACGCACCGTCTTGAAACGACGCCCTTCCATGAGGAAGCTCTCTCCGGGTGACTCCTCAGTTCCAGCGAACATCGATCCCATCATGACCGATTGGGCACCAGCGGCGAGCGCCTTCACCATGTCCCCCGAGTACCGGATTCCCCCATCGGCGATGACGGGAACCTGACCCTGCACACCCTCCACGGCGTCGATGATGGCCGATAACTGGGGGAGCCCGACCCCCGTAACGACCCGAGTCGTGCAGATCGAACCGGGCCCCACACCCACCTTGATCGCATCGGCGCCTCGCTCCATGAGAGCCGCGGCTCCGTCCTTCGTACCGACGTTACCCGCAACGATCTGTGCTTCGGGGTAGGCCTTCCGCGTACGAGCCACTGCCTCGAGTACGCCCTCCGAGTGACCATGTGCGGTGTCCATGACGAGCACGTCCACACCGGCGTCCATGAGCGCAGCGACTCGGTCGAGCGAATCCTTCGAGGCGCCGATCGCCGCCCCCACGCGCAGCCTCCCATGCTCATCCTTACACGCTCGGGGAAAGAGCCGCCGTTTGAAGATGTCCTTGACCGTGATCAAGCCCTGCAGCATCCCGCCTTCGTCCACCACGGGGAGCTTTTCGATCCGGTGCTCATGAAGGATCCTCTCGGCGGCCTCCAGCGTCGTGCCCTCCGGAGCCGTAACCAGGCTATCGGAGGTCATCACTTCGCGGATCGTACGATCCAATTGGGTCTCGAACTGAAGGTCCCGGTTAGTGACGATCCCTACCAGACGTCCGTCGCTTTCAACGATCGGGACGCCGGAGATGGAAAACCGAGCCATGAGCTCGTGTGCATCACGTAGCGTCTTCTCCGGCGACAACGTGATGGGATCCAGAATCATGCCACTCTCGGAGCGTTTGACCCGGTCCACCTCCTCCGCCTGAGTCTTGATGGAAAGGTTCTTGTGAATGACGCCGAGCCCGCCTTGCCGTGCGATCGCAATGGCCATTCCGGACTCAGTGACCGTATCCATCGCGGCCGTGAGGAGAGGAATTTGTAGTTCGATCTCGGCCGTGAGGGAGGAAGAGACGACCGTATCCTTCGGATGGACGGTCGAATGCCCCGGCACGAGAAGTACATCGTCGAACGTGAGAGATTCGCCGAGAATCACGGTCATGAAGTTATGCCATCCCCCATATACGAGGCGCCCGCCCACCCAGAATCTCCTCTCGAGACCCTCGATGAACAGGCGCGTTTGGGACTACCATGGACGATCTTACCGAGGCCCGTCTCGCAGTGTCAACCCTCGGGGCCGCTCGTCCATTCTGCCCCGGGGCCTTTGTAACTTTCTAAGGCTCCCCCGGCGGAAGCCTAGTCCGTGGTAGGCGGGTCCTCAGACCGGGGTTCATGGTCGGTGCCAGGCTCCTCCACCGGGCCGCGATCATCGTCTACAAGGCCCTCTTCAGCGCCGGGCGCGAGCTCTTCCATGAGCTTTTTCCCGGCGGACGAGACGTTGGAGAGAACCCGATCCGCGGCGGAAATCAGTTGAAAGGCTTCGCGAAGCGTCGCCGGGCTCATCGCTTTTTTTCTCAGCTTGTCCTCCATCGCTTCGGCGAAACGCTGGAGTCCGGACGTCTCTTCCACCACGTCCGTCCCATACTTGCTCTCCAGAAACTCGATATAATCCAGGATCTGGTAGACCTGCTCCTCGGGCAGGCTCTCGATCTTTCGCATGAGACGCTGGCGAAGTATGTCGTGCATGAACGCAGATCCGGATCGGGTGTGGGCTCCGTGCGAATGCCAACCGCAAGTTAACACCGCCCGGCGTGTAATGGCGACGGCTTGCCCGGTCGTACAAAGCACCTAACGTTCGCTGTCATCTGGGGCTCCTTAGGCATCCCGGGGACCCGTGCGTTAGCAACGGCTGGCGACCCACGATACTTCTTAAACAGCCTTCTACCATGACCTTTCTACCGAATCGAGTCGTTGGGATCTCAGAGGGTGGCGAGCAACTATATGGTCGCTGGCTCGGGTCCATCGATGAGCACCTCGATGCTCCGGATTGTGACCGTTATGAGCTCTGCCGGACAGTCCTGACCGAGATTCACTTCCCCCACCTCATCGGGGTAGATCCGGCCACGCTTCCGGTCGCGACGCAGGTCGCGCTCGCCCAGATGGACGCCAGAAACGTGACGTTGGAGCCCGAGTATTACGCTGAGATCGACCTTCGCCGTTACGAACCCATCAAGCCGCTCATCTGGCTCTGGGAGATGTTCGACCGGAGTGCCTTGGCCGAAAATGTGCATCTGGGAGTGAAGTTCCGCAGGATCCTGGCGAAGCGGATTTTCCGGAAATGTGGCCAGAACTTCAAGGCGTTTCACCACGTCAAACTCTCGTTCGGCTACAATCTGGAGGTCGGAGACAACGTGGTCGTCCATCGACACGTGCTGCTGGATGACCGCGGAGGCATATCCCTCGGAGACGGCGCCTCGGTCTCCGACTTCGCCAACGTGTACAGCCATTCACACGATGTCGTAGAGGGGCGCGACATCACGACCCCCGTGACGGTCATCGAGGCCGGAGTCCGGGTTACCTACCATGCCACGGTCATGTCTGGAGTACATCTCGCCGAGGGGAGCATGCTCGGGGCGTTCGCCGTCGCAACGAAGGACACCGAGCCTCACGGCATCTACGCCGGTATCCCGGCGAGAAAGATCAAGGACAAGCCGGGTACGTCCGAGCGGCCCCGTACAGCGGACCCGTTGGCGGACCCAGGGGCTTGAGCGTGAAGGCTGTTGAAGGAGTACAGCGGGTCGCGCACAGGGCGCTTGTGCGCGTTCAGACAAGGAACGACGACGAGGCGTAGCAACGCTACGGCGAGGAGGAGAGACGCAGGATCAACCGCACAACCGCCCTGTGCCCACGAACATGAGGGGCATAACCTTACACGTTGAAGGGTTGCGGTGGCACGGCCCCGACCACGCTGCGCGTGGTGCCCCCGTTGTTGGAGCTCCTAGCCGTAGCGAATGCTATGGCGTCGTCGCTCCGCCTAGGAGCTAGGACCGTGGCATCCGCAACGCGGCCCACTGTACTCCTTCAACAGCCTTCTACCCCTCCTTGGCTTCGTACTGAGACTTCAGGCGCTCCACAACGTCCGGATCGGCCAGCGTCGTCGTATCGCCCAGGGCCTTCCCCTCTGCAACGTCCTTCAAGAGCCGCCGCATGATTTTGCCGGAACGGGTCTTGGGTAGGTCCGCCGTGAAGATCACCGTCTCGGGACGTGCGATCGCTCCGATCTTCTCGACGACATGCTGCTTCAATTCCACCACGAGGTCGTCGTCTCCCGCCTTTCCGCCCTTCAACGTCACGAACGCGGCGACGGCCTGACCCTTCACGTCGTGTGACTTACCTACCACGGCCGCCTCGACGACTGCGGGGTGGTCCACCAGCGCGCTCTCGACCTCCATCGTTCCAATGCGGTGCCCCGCCACGCTGAGTACGTCGTCCACCCGGCCCAGAAGCCACAAATACCCGTCGTCGTCCCGCTTCGCGCCGTCTCCGGCGAAGTAGATTCCGTCCCACTTGGACCAATACGTCTCGCGGTACCGCTCGTCATCTCCGTAGATGGTGCGGAGCATCGCCGGCCACGGCTCGGTGATCGCCAAGAACCCGGCCTCAACGTCATTTCCATTTTCGTCGAGCAGGGTGACCGAGATCCCTGGAAAAGGATGCGTGGCACTTCCCGGACGCGTCTCGGTGACCGCCGGAAGCGGCGTGATCATGATGGCACCGGTCTCGGTCTGCCACCACGTGTCCACGATCGGGCAGCGCTCCTTTCCGAGGATGCGATGGTACCACATCCACGCCTCCGGGTTGATCGGCTCCCCGACACTCCCGAGGAGACGGAGCTTCGACAGATCATGCTTGTCAGGCCATTCGTCGCCCCACTTCATGAACGCCCGGATCGCGGTGGGCGCTGTGTAAAAAACCGTCACGCCATACTTCTCGCAGAGGCCCCAGAATCGGTCCTTTTCGGGCCAGTCGGGCGCCCCCTCGTACATGAGGGTGGTCGCGCCGTTGGCCAAGGGACCATAGACGATGTAGCTGTGTCCCGTGACCCATCCTACGTCCGCGGTGCACCAATAGACGTCGTCCTCCTGCAGATCGAAAACGCACTGCGTCGTCGCGGCAACCTGGGTCAGATACCCGCCGGTCGTGTGCACCACCCCCTTGGGTTTTCCCGTCGTTCCGGACGTGTAAAGGATGTACAGTAGATCTTCGGCATCCATCACCTCAGGGGGGCAATCCGCACTCGCGCCTGCAATTAGATCGTGATACCAGTGATCGCGGTCCTCCACCATGTCGGCGTCGAGCTCGGGGGTGAGGCTCCCCCCTCTCGCCACGACCACCACGTTTTCGATCGTCGAACAGGACTCCAAGGCCTTATCGGCGTTCACCTTGAGGGGAACGACTCCACCTCGCCTGTGTCCGCCGTCCGCGGTGATCAGCACCTTCGCAGCGGCATCATTGATGCGATCGGCGAGCGATTCCGGACTGAATCCACCGAAAACCACCGAGTGCGGAGCCCCGATGCGTGTGCAAGCGAGCATGGCGATCGCGGCTTCGGGAATCATGGGCAGGTAAATAGCCACTCGATCACCCTTCCCCACTCCCAGCCCCCTAAGCCCGTTCGCGAACTGACACACCTCCCGATGAAGGCTCCAGTACGTATACACGCGGACATCACCCGGCTCTCCCTCCCAAATCAACGCCGCCTTGTTCCGGCGCGGCCCATCGAGGTGCCTATCCAGACAATTATACGAGACGTTGAGCTTTCCACCGACGAACCATTTGGCGTGAGGGGGTTCCCATTCGAGTACCGTGTGCCAACGCTCGAACCAGTCCAGTTTTTCCGCCCACGATTCCCAAAAGGCGAGGCGGTCGGCAGACGCACTTTCGTAAAGGCGGCGATCCGGTACGACGGCCCGCTCCCCGAAATGTTCGGGTGGTGGAAATCGGCGAGTCTCGGTGAGGAGAACGTCCAGGCCCTGACCCTCAGCGCTCATTCGAGTCCCCCGTTTCGTAGGTCCTCACCCATGCGATCCCCTCCGTACTTCATGTGGACGATCCGTGT
The DNA here is from genome assembly GCA_965248195.1 of Longimicrobiales bacterium. GTDB lineage: Bacteria > Gemmatimonadota > Gemmatimonadetes > Longimicrobiales > Gaopeijiaceae > UBA822. Next base: position 2,284,932 of record CBDFIQ010000002.1, read on the forward strand.
GCCGAACCCACCCGGAAGACCGAGGTAGTCGCGTTCGGCGTGCGCCCGCCAGAGTATGGCGGTCGAGCAGCGGACGGCAAGCCGGGGACGGATACGACACCGGCAAGCGGCGACGGATACGACAGCCCGGCAAGCGACGCCGCCAAGCCGACGCCAAGCCGACGGAGTGGAATCCTTATCCCGCCTCTGTCAGCGAAGACCTGAGCCCCTCATGCTCCAGGGCACGCTCGAAGGCCGTGGTCGTGGTTGACGCCAACGCGGATACCGCACTCGCTCCCGCCCTCAAGGCTTCCCGCGGGATGGTGAGCTTTATGCGCACCTCCGTGTCAGCGGTTCGCGGATCGTCCTCCGGACCGTCCATTCTCAACCGCACTACAAACGGGGTATCGGAGTGCTCAGGGAGACAGTCGGCGGTGACCTTTGCGAGGGCTGCGAGAAGATCGGGCATCGGCCCCAGTAGCCCCAACTCCGGGCCGGCAACGACCAGGGCGAGATTCCCCTTGAGACCCTTCGTCGTTTCGTCCAGGAAAACGTCGATGCTCACGAAATCCGGACGTGCATCGTCGTGAAAAAAAAGGTAGGCGCTACGTGAACTCTCCCCCTGCCACCGGCCCTCGAACTGGTGGCTGGTCGCCTTCTGGAGACCGGAGAGCACCCAGCCGGAACGTGTAATACCGTCCTGGACCGCCTCGATCAACGGCTCCAAGGTCAACAGAGGCCGGGTGTCGTCGGTCATGGCAAAGGCCGGATTGGGGGAGTATATTGCAGAATCATGCAAACATCGGATACGAAATCTCAGGACATGGTGTTACGCCGGACTCTTCAGGAGAACGGGCACCGCTTTACCGATCAACGCGCCGCCGTGTTCAGGCTCGTTGCCCGCAGCAGAGTCCACCCCACCGCGGAGGACGTGTTCCTGGGCGTGCGTACAGAAGTTCCCGGAATCTCCCTCGCGACGGTCTACAAGAGCCTCGAAATGTTGGTCAGCTGTGGCCTGGCCAAGAAGCTCAACCCCACCGACGGCTCCGCCAGGTTTTGTGGCCGGACGGAGCCCCACCATCACGCACGGTGCCTGGCCTGTGGGGGCGTGTCGGACGTCGCCGGTGAGCTCGGCGACTCGGAGATTGCCGCGCTCAGGTCGCAGGCCAATGGATTTCACTTGGTTGGGTACGACCTCGAGTTGACGGGGTATTGCTCGGACTGCGCGCCGCCGACAGGTAACGAGGCTGGCGCTTCCGCCAACTGACGTAATCACCCTGGTACCGCCGCTTCAACTCCCGCGTCTCAGGGGTGACACCACGTTCGATCCGTCCGAGGTTCTCCCGTACGCGAGCGCCGCCGGCCCACTGTCGATCCAGCCAACCGCCGTCGCCCGTCCCGTGGACGCCGACGATGTCTCCACGATGCTCTGTTGGGCCTCCCGGCATGGGGAGCCCGTGGTGCCCAGAGGCGCGGGCACGGGCATGCCGGGTGGCAACGTCGGCGCAGGCATCGCGCTTGACATGGGCTCCTACTTCAGGGCCCTAGGGCCCTTGGACGTATCCGCCCGGACGGTGCGGGTAGAGCCCGGTGTCTTGGCCGGGGATGTAGACCGGGTAGCCCGACAGGCCGGGCTCTTCCTTCCTCCATTGCCATCTAGCGCCGACCGATGCACGGTCGGAGGAATGGTTGCGAACAACGCCGCCGGAGCGAGGACCTTCAAGTACGGAGCCACACGTGACTGGGTCCAGGCGCTCGATGTGGTCACTGCGGACGGGAGCCAGTATCGGCTCGAGCGGGCTGAGACCGTCCCTCCCGAGTTCAGCAAACTCCACGCCGAGCTTCGGGCGGAATTGGGGAACGGAACCGCGGGGTGGCCCAAGGTCCGAAAGAACTCCAGCGGCTACGCGCTCGACCGGTTTCTACCAGAGGCGGACGCCGTTCAACTCGTCATCGGGAGTGAGGGCACGATCGCAGTTGTGACATCGGTCACGTTGACGCTCGCGCCGGTGCCCGAGGCGCAGGCCGTGGCCCTCATTCCGGTCCGGAACCTTCTCGACCTACCGATTCTGCTTGAGTGGGCTCGTGACAATGAAGCGTCCGCCTGTGAATTCTTCGGCCGTCGCTTTCTGGAGGTCGCGTCGCTCACTGACCGCACGTTCACGGCAGCGGCCGGAGACGGGGCCGAGGCCGCTCTGCTCCTGGAGTTGGACGGCGACCCGGACTCCGTTTTCGAGGGGGCGGAGTCGCTGCGCCACCTAGCACGCGAACTAGGGCTGAAGGCCACCTTGGGCACGGACGAAGACGATCGGGAGAAGTTGTGGAGCGTGCGCCATTCCGCCAGCCCTTCGATCGCCGAGTCTGCCCGGACCGGATTCGTTTCCACTCAAATCATCGAGGACTCGGTGGTGCCACCCGAGGCCCTCGGCACCTACCTCTCAGGACTGGATGAGATTCTGCACAAGGCCGATACGGACGCTGTGATTTTCGGCCACGCAGGCGACGCCAATGTCCACGTAAACCCTCTGCTCGATATTCGACGATCGGCTTGGCGAGACCATGCCCGCACTATCTTGATGGAAACCGTGGATCTCGTGGCCGAGCTCGGAGGGACCCTTTCCGGAGAGCACGGAGATGGGCGGCTTAGGGCACCCTTCGTCGAGCGGATCTGGGGACCGAAGCTGACCGCGTGCTTCGAGAGAACCAAGGACACTCTCGATCCGGCCGGAATCCTCAATCCAGGCGTAATCATCCCGCTTCGGAACCAGGACCCGCTGGAAGGCCTTTGGCCCCAGTATGGCGGTTTGGCGTGATCCGCTTCCCCGTGATCCCGAATCCCGTGGCCCTCCTCCGGATGGCCCGCGCCAAGGCGATTTTCCTGGGGCTCGTGGCTCTGCTGGTTCTGTCGGTCGGGACCGTGGTGGTCTGGAACGACGAGCCCATGACTCCGCAGCCCATCGAAGTTCCAGAAGCCGTTCGGCCCCCGGTCCGGCCACCCCCAGGTCAAGACGTCCTCACCTTGCGGAAGGACCTTTCAGCCCTCTTGAACACCCCGGCACTGCGGAGGGCCGAGTGGAGCGTCCTCGTCGTCTCCCTCGAGGAGGGAGACACGTTGTTCGCACGGGACGAGAACCGCTTCTTGGCACCAGCGTCGAACATGAAAATCGCCACGACCGCTGCGGCCCTCCACTTTCTTGGACCCTCGTTTAGGTACCAGACGTTCGTCTTTGCGGACGGGCCCATCGAAAGCGGAATCCTTCGAGGGGATTTGATCCTGTACGGAACTGGAGATCCTGGGATCTCCGATCGCTTTTATCGAAATCGCACCGACGTGTTCGAAGCGTTCGCAGATCAGATCGCGGAAGCCGGCATCACCCGCATCGAGGGCGCAGTGGTCGGCGATGCGACCTATTTTTCCGGGCCCGAGCTAGCGCCGGAATGGGATCCGAGGGACCTGAACGAGTGGTTCGCCGCGTCCGCCTCGGCGCTCTCATTCAACGAAAACATCGTCACCCTCCTTATCCTTCCGTCGGCTCGCCTGGGCTTCCCGCCCCGGATTGAGACGATCCCTTTCGGATTTCCGCTGGACGTGAGCAACCGGGCGGAGACGGTGGTGGGCCGTCCCCGTCCCAACCTCTGGTTAGATCGTGTAGAACCCACGGCACGCATTCGCGTCGACGGAGAAATTCGTCAGGGCGGGCCGAATATTTGGCGCCGCCTGACGGTGCCGGATCCGGCGTTTTTCGCCGCCCGCACTCTAAGAGAGGTGCTGATCTCCAAAGGCATCGGCGTCAGGGCCCCCGAAAAAGCCGTCCATGACCACGCCGAATCCAGGATCACCGCACGGGAGTCGTGGGCCTCCGGGCTTCTCGACGATGATGAGCCGTGGCTCCTCGCCCAGCACACGTCCCCGGAGCTGCTCGAGTACCTGACGGTGGTCAACCATGAAAGCCACAATTTGTTCGCTGAGACGATCATCAAGACCATCGGTAAGGTGGCGACGGGAGAGGGATCCTTCGAAGGAGGCGCCCGTGCGGTTCAGTCGTTCGCCACGAAGGAAGCCGGTATCGAAGCGGCGCAGATCAGGGCTGTAGATGGTTCCGGATTGTCCAAGGGCAACCGGACGAGCGCGGGCGCTCTAGTCGGGCTCTTACGGCAGGTGGCCACATCCGAAAATTGGGACGCTTTCGTCTCGACTCTACCCGAGGCGGGCCGATCCCTCCGCAGGATGTACGGGACTCGTGCCGCCCGTAACCTCCGGGCCAAGACGGGGACCATCGATGGCGTCTCCGCCCTCACCGGAATCGTCACGACGCGGAATGGCGAGACGCTACTCTTCAGTATTCTCTCAAATGAACTCCGATCCACCGGGCCAGCCAAGCGCGTCGAGGACCGGATCGGCGCTCGTCTAGCTGAGTTCCGCCGCGACATGGCTCCCACGCCCGCTCCCACCTTCTAGGGCCCTCCTCCCCAGGGCGGACCGAAGTCTCTTCCGAAGCTCCACGCCGGACATCGTAGCCAACGTCCTCTCGGCGGTCTCCGGACTGTTCCACCTCACGTCGAGAAGCTCCAAGCCCTGGTCTTCCGCACCTGCCGGGTGGAAGTAGAGGTGGTGACGCCCCTTAAAATCGAGGCCCGCCTCCGAGCGTACCGTGGCTACCCAGGCATCGCCATTCGAATCCAGGAATTCTCTCATATGCAGTTCAGGGGTGCGTTGGACATCCCGAATCGGCTGAGTCGTGTCTGACGGGGTTACCCAAAGTTAGTGTAGTGGCCCAGAAGTGTCTCGGCCATTGAGCTCGTTACGCTCGATCGTCTCGCGGTCAACTGGGAGCACGACGAGCATGAAATTCACTCGGTTCGAGCACCGATGCATCCAACCTCGCCGCGCCTCGGCACTCTCGGTGGCTCGCAAACTTCTGGGACATCACGCTAGGTTTGCCGAATCGGTAATCCAACAAAGTGGCGTTCAACCGCTTGGCAGTCCCGAGCGCAAGGAGCACTGGGTGGCCCAGCCCCCCGACAAGGGCCCTGTTCGCACGCGGGAGTTCGAGGATCGAGCCGCCGCCGCTAGGCCCACACACCTACGGACCGACCTGGCGCTCATCGTGCTGAGCGTGATCTGGGGCGTCAACTTCTCCGTGATCAAGATCGCTCTGAGAGAGTTTGATCCACTGGCATTCAACGCCATACGATTCGTGCTGGCGTCGCTGACGCTCTTCGTCTTCCTGCGTCTCAGCGGCGGGGTCCCGTTCCCCGCGCGACGACATTGGGGCCGCGTCGTTTTCTTGGGTTTGCTCGCGAACATCGTCTACCAACTCCTATTCATTTACGGCGTCGACCGGACTCTCGCCGGCAACGCCGGGTTGGTCCTCGCGACGACGCCGGTGTGGACCTTGATTCTCGCATCCGTCTCGGGGCAAGAACACCACGGGTTTCCCGTCTGGGGCGGCGTATTGGCCACGCTGGGGGGGATGGTACTCGTCGTTCTCGGTGGGGACGACGGCGTGGGATCGGGTGGGGGCCTGTTGACGGGTGATCTAATGCTCGTGCTGGCCGCCATCACATGGGCCGCCTACACCGTTGGCACGCAGGGGCTCACTCGTGAGTACGGAGCGCTGGCGGTAACCTCGTGGACGCTCTGGGTGGGCACCATCGGCCTGGTGGCACTTGGAGGCCCATCTCTCTGGTCTCTGGACTTGGATGCCATCTCGCGGATTGGTTGGATGGGTGTCGTATATTCGGGAGTTCTGGCGATCGCCGTCGCCTATCTAATCTGGAACCACGGCCTCGAGCACATCGGGGGACCGCGCACCGCAGCGTTCTCGAATCTGGTCCCGGTCGTGGCGCTGATTACCGCCGCCCTCTGGCTCGGTGAGGATCCCAGTCCCACACAGGTTGTGGGCGCGATCATCATCATCGGGGGCGTGTGGGTCGCACGCGTGGCCGGTGGAACGCATGTGGAGGCGAGCTACTGAAAATGCCGACGCCCTATCCGGTGGATCCCGATTCGAGCCTGGGGTGATGACGGACTTCCGGAAATTCGTACACGATGATCCCCTCATTCGTGACGTCCGATCGGACGCGCAGGCCATCGTCCATCCCATCCAAGACCCCCTCGGCCGCCGAGAGCGACAGATCCAGCGAGGCCGCGACCTCCGTCACCGTCAACGTTCCACCCGTTTCGGTGGCGAGAAGTAGCACCCGCCGTTGAAGCCGGGTCATGAGCGCCTGCCGCCGGGCCTGACGTGCCTTGAGTCCCCACCAGATCGTTGCGGTACCGGCAGCCCCAACCACACTTCCGATTGCGATCGCCTCAATAGCGAACTGGACCACGCCGATCGAGATTAGGAGGGCCGCGAAAAGCACCATCGCGACGCCCAGTACCCGGCGCCCGACGCCCCGTCTCGGGAGATCGTCGGCTCCGACTCGGGCACCGCGGCCGACTAGATCTGTGCCCGCTGACCCCGTAAAGGCCGGGTGGCCGGCGAAACCCGGCCCCGGAATCCGGGCCCTCGCCCACCCCAAGCCACACTGCGCACAAATTCGATGCTTTCGCCGAGCGAAATAATAAGCAAAGCCGCCAAGCCCATAGGTGAAAACGGAGATCCCGATGAGCAACCCCATGTGACCAGGCCGCTGAAAGTACCTTACTCCGGTCCCGACGTGGCCGCATCGCGGGCAACTTCGGAGGTCGACGCCCATGGGCCTCATGACCGGCTGAGCGAAAGCCACCGCCCCGCACGTGGGGCAGGTGCTTTCGTGCTCCGTCAAATACTCACCGCAGGTCGTACAGCGCATTTGCCCTCGACGAATGGGTCCTCCCGGAAGTAGACACTCCATACTACGCGTTCGTTCCGGAGAAGATTCACCTCTCCACACCGTCGTTTGCCGACGAGCACCCCCGGTCAGAACAATCGTACCAACTTCAATCGCAACGCGCTATTCGGTGACACCAGGCCTCCGCTGAGGCCGGAAAGACCGACGGCCATACCCCCGTCCCCGGTCCCGATGAGGAAATACGCGCCGGAAGAAGACCAAAGGCGCCCCTGGTCCGAGAAATCACCCGAGTCATGCACCGTGGGGGTCGAAGGGAACCCATCTCCACCCATTGCAAGAGCCTCCATCAGGTCGAAACCAAGGAAGAGAAGCTCACTGCGAAGGGGTAGGGCCCCTCGCACCGAGACCTGCCGCTCGAGCTCGAGCGCAGCACTCCAATCGGAAAAGAGATCGGCCCAGGCCCGACCCGTGACCGCCTCGACGTTGACCGTGCCCGTCGCGGTGGTGCCAGTCAATAAACGCAGCACGTTGTCGGTCCCAGCCTGTCCCCTCAGATATTCGACGAAGAGCCAAGCGGCACCACGCTCCGCCAGGCTGCCCTCCCCCGCGGAGAAAAGGAGGCTTACCTCGGATGGCTCTGTGAGAAAGAGGCTGGCGCGCCTCCGGTTTCCTCTCTGGTATTCGTCTGCCTGGCCCACTCTCCCTCGCCTTCGAAGTTCCTCTCCCACAAGGTCTTCAGCCATGTGAGCCAGTCCCTCCGAGAGCCAAACGGCCTCCCTATTCGAGGCCTCTTGCTCGATGAGCCTCTCATTGTGATGGATCATGTGCTGAAATTCATGAGCAAGAACGGAAGGCACCGTGCTTCGCACCATTTCGGCATCCCATGCGTTTCCGTGTGCGCCCGTTGGATCGGGAACGAAAACATAGAAGACCTCGCCCGCGTTGCTGTGCGCCAGTCCCGGCAACAGATCCAGCCCGAAGAAGAACCCTCCAATGAAATCGCTCGAACCGGGCGGCGACAATCGATTCACGCCCGGCGTGAAGAGGATGATGACACGACCGTTCCCATCCAAATCCGAGGGAAATCCAAAGGCCCCGGTGACCACCGGGTAGATGGGATCGTCGAAGAGGCCGGTGAAGAGTTCGACATTCTCTGGAGAGAGACTGAGCGCCGCGGTGATGTCTTCATACACGATGGCGCGCTCGGAGACTAAGCGGACCCTGGCCGTAACCTGGTCGAATTCGCCATCGGCTCGCACCACGTCGAAATCCCTGAGATCACCGATGAAGGGGACCGCTCCAGCAGCGGGTCGATCCGCTCGCCCTCCGGTGGAAGCGGCGGCCCGGAGAGCGTCCTCTCGCTCCCGAAGAAAAAGGTCCCACTCGGCCTGCGCTGTGTTAAACGACCGCGCGCCTACGGTAATCGTGTCGCCTTCCCATGCCCGGGGCGATCGAGGCGTGACGACCCGCCGTGTGATATGGTCAGCAGGGCGGGCCCGAGGAGCACGATCCGACCTAACCGCGACGAGGGTAGGGGCGGCCGGCCGAAGTCCCGTGAACGTGTAATCGAACCGAGCCGCCCCGATGGTAGCCCCGGACTGCACCACGGCGAGAAAATCCTGCGGCCCACCCGAGCCCACTTTTAGGCAGGCCGGTAGGTCCTGCGCCGAAAGCGTGGTGTCGGCCCCGAGCTCCAAGTTCAGGACGCCTCCCGACGCCGTCACGCTCAGTGGGAGTGAGGCGCTGGCCTCTCCACCAAGTTGCACCGACACGTCCACGGAGCGGGTGGGGAAGCACGGAGGCACAATGACCTCGAGGCGGATGGCGTCTCCAGCAATCACCCGGCCAGGGATCCCAGAGAAGAGAACCACATTGTGGGCGGCGATCGCGCTGAAGTTCGTGCCGCTGAGTGTGATAACGTCGCCCGCGTTCACGGTGGCGGAAGAAAGCGCACCCAGGGTGGGGGGAAGCACCGCCCACGCCTCGAAGTCGACGGATTCTTCAGGGCGATCTCGAATCGATGCCCGGACGACGTACCTCCCCAGGTCACTCCCGAGCCGAAGTCGCACCCTGGCCAACCCAGCAGAGTCGCTCGAGCTGGTCCGAGGGGTGAGTAGTGCACCCGGGGGCCCCGAAGCGATCTCCCAATCCACGAGAATCCCATCGGCGGGAAGGTCTCCATCCTCCGTCCGAACCGCCACCGTCAGCGAATCGATCAAAAACTGCAACGGCGGGCCGAACTGACCCTCGCCTGTTACCGCAGTCAGCGTGATTTCCGTCGGGGAAGGCTCTGCGGGCCCACGTCTGAGGCATGTCGCCGGGGTAAGGGCAACGAGAGCGGCGAGTCCCGAGAGGACACGCCGCCGGAGCCGCAAGGTCACGAGAGGCCTGTTGAAGGAGTTCAGTGGGCCGCGTTGGGGATGCCACGGCCCCAGGTCCTAGGCGGAGCGACGACGCCATAGCCGTAGCTACGGCTAGGAGCTCCAACAACGGGGGCACCGCGCGAAGCGTGGTCGGGGCCGTGCCACCCCAACCCTTCAGCGTGTAAGGTCATGCCATTCATGTTCGTGGGCACAGGGCGGTTGTGCGGTTGATCCTGCGTCTCTCCTCCTCGCCGTAGCGTTGCTACGCCTCGTCGTCGTTCGTTCTTCGCCTTCGGCTCAGGTGCCGCGAAAACCAATGTCGATCGCCGAACATCACGTCCGCGACGTTGTCTGAACGCGCACAAGCGCCCTGTGCGCGACCCGCTGTACTCCTTCAATAGGCCTCTATGGGATTCTATCGAGAGAAAGCAACTCGAGAATCGGACTGCCCGTGAGCCGCGCGGACCCGGTCCGTACGCGCCCAACGACCCGAATGCGCTCCAGCGGGCTGAGGCCCTGAGCCTCCTGCAGCCGCTCCGGCGGTATGGCTACATAAACGAATCCCTGATCGCCGTCCCCCATCCTCGTCAAAAGAAAAGGTTCGTCTGGATAGAAGTCCGCTCGGATCTCCTCAGCCCGTTCCAGTGAAATGAACTGAAGGTCCCACTGGAGTACCTCGCCGCGGTAATCGTCCGGTGCGGCCGCCAGGCTTTCGAGGGTCACGTCGGTGCGGATGGACGCCTCGACGCCCCCGTCTGAGCCCTGAGGAAGCCATATCCACCCCTCCAAACGAACTCTGGCCCAGTTCCCCTCCCTAGCCAGGACTCGAAGATTCGTGCTCGGAGCCGAAACGGCCAGCGTGTCTCCGTCAGGGGCGCTGAGAATCGGAGCCTCGACCGAGCCACCTAGAGCCCATTCCTCGGCATCGGCCACGCTGGAGGGAACCGTGAGGCTGGACCGTTCCACGGAACCGGCTGAAGTATTCGAGCCGAACAAAACGACCGATCTTCTCCACACCCAGACTTCCCGACGCACCCGAGCCCAGCCGGGAACACGCTCGAGGGTCTCGAGAAGCACGCCCGGCTCCAGGCGGCCGAGGATCTCTCCCCCAGGCGTGCCTCGCAGGTTCTCGCCGCTGTCGGCCGAGAGGACCAGGTCAAACCTTCCGCGTTCGACCGCCCGAAGCGATCGAGTCCAGACCCATCCCTCGAGATCGAACTTGAGCCAGTCATCTGTCGCCTCGAGCACTTCCAGACTCATGCCGGCCCGAAGCTGCCCCAGTAGTGTCCCGTTCTGCTGCGCACGGAAATTTTCCTCTTTCGTCAACGTCGCGGACTGGCCCTCAACGAACTCGGCGAGGGCGCATAGGGGAAAGAGAATGCACAGGACCCAAGGAATCCGCAGACGCCGGGAACAGACAATCATTTTACTGAAACGATCCTCGACAGACGGTGTTGAAAGGACGATGCGGCCCGTAAAGTACGCGGCCGCTCGCTTTGACGAATGTGTTCAGGCAGGTGCCGGTCGTCAATTCCCCGTAACCGGATTTTGCACACGCTTCCATGCCCCACCCGAGACTCTTCACACCGCTGGTTCTGTTTCTCATCGCAGTCACGCGCTCCACTGCCGCCGGCCAGAACATTCCCTCCCCGTACACGTTCATCGAATATTCACAAGCATGGGCTGTGTTCGGAGGGAAGAGCTACCTCAATCCCGGCCAACTCGGGCTAGGCCCGCAGGACGCCGCCACGTACGGTGGACGCTACACCGTCGCTTTCGGCGGCGCCTTGAATTTGGACGTCGACGGCACATTGTTCCCTACCACACGGGATGTCCTCGATGTGTCGAGGCCGGTGGATGACCGCTCCCTCGGCAGGACCAACCTCAACATCGTCCTATTCGACCTCAAGCTTCGCATCAACCTAACGGGTCAGCGGGCATGGCATGGGCTCCAGCCTTTCATCATGTTCGGGGGAGGGTTGGCCCTCCCCGTAGCCACAGACCGCACCCTGGAGCTCGACTTGGACATGCCCAGGGACGAATGGTATGAGTTCGGCAAGCGCTTTACCGGTTCCTTTGGCGGAGGCGCAAATTTTCACGTTTCCGACAAAATTTCCATCCGTCTGGACGGCGTGATGAACCTGTGGAAGATCATAACTCCAGTGGGATGGCAAACGGTCGCCGCCGACCCCCTCGGCGAAAATCTCGCCGGTGAATGGATCGCCATAAAAAACATCAGGGTCGGGGCCGCCTGGCGCTTTTGAGACGAATGCCGGAATTCGAGTCTAGAACCGGGGATTGGCTTTCGTTCGACGAGGCCCGCGAACGTGTTCTCAACCTCCTCTCCCCCCTCCCCCCCGAGATCGTACCGCTCGAAGAGGCGCTCGGTCGCGCGCTGAGCCACGACGTCCTGGCACCCACGCAACTTCCTCCTTGGGACAACAGCGCCATGGACGGATATGCCGTCCGGGGGGACGACGTTGCTGGAGCCGCGAAGGACCACCCCGTCGTCCTCGCGGTCACCGGCGTGATCCATGCGGGAAAGCGCTTCGAAGGAGCCGTCGGCCCGGGCGAGGCCGTGAGAATCATGACGGGCGCCGAGGTCCCGAGCGGCGCCGACACCGTGGTTCGTGTGGAGGACACGGATCGCGAAGAGACGGATGGCGGAAGCCTTCGGATCTACTCTGAGCGTGATCGAGGTCGCCATGTTCGACCGGCCGGTCAGGATTGGCCCGAGGGTGCCATCGCCCTAACCACCGGCACCGGCATCGGTCCCGGGCAGATCGCCGTACTGGCTGCGACCCGCGTATCGATGGTGTCGGTGCACCGCCGACCCACCGTCGCCATTCTGGCGAGCGGCAATGAACTCGTCGACCTCGATCGCGCGTCGCTCGACCGCCACCAAATCCCAGAAAGTAATAGTCACTTCGCGTCCGCGGGCGTTCGGGCGGCGGGCGGGACGCCGATGCGCCTGGGCATCGCAAGGGATGACCGGGCCGACATACAGGACCATCTCGCCAGAGCTGCGGACGCCGACGTGCTCGTGACCCTGGGCGGGGCCTCGATGGGAGAGGGAGATCTCTTTAAGACTGTTCTCGAGCACCTCGGCCTTGAGCTGGAATTCTGGCGAGTCAAGATCCGGCCCGGGAGCCCGATGAGCTTCGGGCATCTGCCCAGGGAGGGCCGCAGCAGCCAGGCGGTTTTCGGACTCCCGGGCAACCCAGCCTCCGCGTTCGTGACCTTCGAGTTGTTCGTCCGACCCTTCCTGCTAGCGCTCGCGGGCCACATCAGGCTCCACCGGCCGACGATCTCGGCGCTGGCGGCTGAAAATCTTACCACGGCGGAGGACCTCACCGGATTTCTGCGTGTGCGTCTGAGCGGATCGGGTGCAGGGATGGAGGCCTCGCTCACTGGTCCGCAAGGCTCTGGGCTCGTCGGAAGTCTTGGAGCGGCACACGGGTTGGCGATCATCCCGGAGGGGGTGAAGGCGATTCCCCGTGGAGCGCCGGTTGCGGTGATGCTCCTCGACGATCCCCGTGGGACCCCCTCCACCGTGGCGGACCTGAGCCCAGGGACTGCGGGATGATCCGCTTCTCCGGGCGAATGCTCGCCGCGACGACGGTGCTCGGAATGTTGGGATGTGGGCTTCCGCAATGGCCGGTCGAGGGACGCATCATCGCGCCATTCGGAGTCCGATGGCAGAGCAGTGGCCCCATCATCCATAGGGGTGTCGATATCGACGTGCCTACCGGCACACCCGTGTACGCCATGTCGAGCGGAGAAGTAAGCTTCGCTGGCACCATGAGGGACTTCGGACTCGTGGTCTGGGTCGACCACGGAGACGCGATTCTAACCGTTTACGCGCACCTTTCCGAGATTCTGGTGGTCGAGGGCCAGGCCGTCACGAGAGATGAGAGCCTTGGGCTCAGCGGGGAGTCGGGGAACGCCACCGGACCGCATCTGCACTTCGAGGTCCGGGGTCGCGGCCACCAGGTGGACCCCGTCGCGATGCTTGGAGGCCCTCCGGAGCAGTGACTAACGGACGCCGACAGCCAGTAAACGACGACCCTCTGAGCCTACTCCTCGGCGCGTAAGGCCGCGATCTCCGCTGTGAGCCTCGGGAGGACTTCGAACGCGTCGCCCACGATACCGTAATCCGCTACCGAGAAGATCGGAGCGTCGGGATCCTTGTTTATGGCCACGATCGTTTGAGAAGTTCTCATTCCGGTGAGGTGCTGGATAGCACCCGAAATACCGACGGCAAAATAGAGTTTCGGTGCGACGGTCTTGCCCGTCTGACCCACCTCTTCGCTGTGAGGCCGCCATCCCGCGTCCACGACGGGCCTCGAAGCGCCCAACGCGGTACCGGGGCCTAGAGCGTGCTGCAGATCCTCGAGGAGGCTCCAATGCTCCGGCCCCTTCATGCCCCGTCCACCCGACACGATCACGCTGGCTTCCGACATGTCGACCGACCCGCTCTCGGCGGCCTGAAAGTCCACGATCCGTGTCCGAACGGAGTCAGGAATGGCCGCGCGGAAAGTTTCGGTCCGTCCCTCCGCCTGAGATCCGTTGGTACCGAAAGCGTTGGGCCTCAAGGAGAGGACGGCTGGAGACGCATCGAACCCGACCCGAGCGATCGCCTTACCGCTGTAGATAGGCCGTAAGGCCACGAGCACGCCGCCGTCCACCTCCAGACGCGTGACGTCGGAGGCGAGGGGGGCATCGATCAGAGCCGCCACACGGGGCGCGAGGTCCTTGCCCAGCGCCGTCGCCGCGAAAAGCACGGCCGTGTAGTCGTGTGAACCGACTGCCTCCGCGATGACCGCGGCATGAATCTCCGGCACATAACCCTCCAGTGCGAGGTCCTCGCCGACGCGCACCACATCTGCTCCGAAGCCCCCCAGGTCACCGGCATGCTCTCCGACCCCGGCTCCACCCAGGACCAGCGCATGGGCCGAGCCTCCGAGCCCCCTGGAGACCACGGCGGCCGCCGTAACCACCTCGTTGGCAACGGGACGGATCTTCCCATCTCTTTGCTCGGCAATGGCGAGCACGTCGCCCATGTCACCCTTCTCGTGTCATCAGAGGACGTTCGCTTCGTCACGAAGGAGCTGCACCAATTCGGGCACGGCCTCAGCCCCTTCGCCGATGATCCGCCCATCGGCTCGCTCCGGTGGATAGTCGAGCCGCTCGACTGTTAACCGGGCCACCGGAAGATCGGCGTCCTTCACTTCGAGCGGTTTCCGCTTGGCGGCCATAATCCCCTTGAGCGAGGGGTACCGTAGCTCGAACGCTCCCTTCGTGACGGTCACGACCGCCGGAAGATCCAGCTCCACCACCTCGGTGCCCCCCTCCACGTCTCGATCACACCGTATCACGCCCTCGTCCACCACGAAGCTCGCAACGTTGGACGCGCACGGGCGACCAAGCAGCGTCGCCACTATCAGGCCGACCTGCTGTTGATCGTGGTCTCCGGCCTTCACGCCGAAGAGCACGAGCTGCTCCTCTCGGGTCTCGAGCTCCGTCGCCAGAGCCTTGGCCGTGGCGAGCCCGTCCATCGTGACGGCCCCCTGGACTCGCAGCAGTACCGCAGCATCCGCCCCGGCCGCAAGAGCCGCTCGGAGCGTCTCCAGGGAATCCTCGTCACCGAGGGTGATGACGGTGACCTGGCCCTCCGCTCTCGCCTCGGTGGTGCGGAAGGCGGCCTCGAGCGCGAGCTCGTCATACGGGCTCACGATGTACTTGACCCCTTCGGGCTGGATCACCGTGGCGCCATCGGAAAAGCGGACGTGCGTCTCGGTATCCGGAACCCGCTTTATGCAGACGATGATATCCAAGCTCACTCACTGGCTGCAGTACAACGACTTGGCAAGGAAATCTATGGGGCTGACAAAGGCCCCTCAAGCGGCGCTGACCGGCGCACGCGGGACACAGAGACGTTCCCTCGAACGGAAAAGTGGAGCGGCCAGTCCTTAGCCCGGCTGACGCCGACGCGGGGAGACACGTCGATCGACCCGGGCGGGATCGACCAGCCGGGAAGAAGCCTCAGAGGAGGTGACGACAGGTCGTGCCCGTCCAAGGCATCGGTGATTCCGAACGCCTTTCCCGCACGCCCGGGGCCCGAGGCCAAATCCCGCTCGCGACCTCTCCGAGCTGCCATGACGCCTAAGCCCTCGATCGGTTCCACGGCCCGTAGGAGCACGGCACAGGGGTCACCTATCGCGCCAGTAACCACGTTCAGGCACCAATGGACCCCATAGCTCAGGTAGACGTAGGCGGTTCCCGGTGGCCCAAACATGGCGGCGTTACGTCGCGTCCGACCGATACGGGCCGCTGCGTGGGAAGCAGGATCATCCGGGCCGGTGTAAGCTTCGACTTCGACGATGATGCCTGTCGCTCGTCGACCGTCGACCGTCGACACGAGTCGTGCACCAAGTAGATCAGGGGCTACGCTCTTCGCGGGACGAGCGAAAAAAGCGCGGTCGAACGTACCCCACCCTGGGGTGCCCCTCCAGAGAGAGGGCGGCAGCACTCCCGGCGAGGTCCCCATTTCAGGTGTCCGTGCAGGACCTATTCGTCCGAACCCGAGGAAGGCGGACGCCGGGGACTCCGTCGTGTCCTACGCCGAGCCCCACCGGATCTGGGGGCCGGAGTGGGCGAGGAGGAGGAATCTGATGCCGGATCGGACGAAGAGCCGGATCTGGGGGCCGGAGTGGGCGAGGAGGAGGAATCTGATACCGGATCGGACGAAGAAAACCCATCAGGCACCGGATCGGACGAGGAGAACGAATCAGGCACCGGATCGGACGAGGAGAACGAACTCGGAGTTGGCACGCTCCCCACATCTGGGCCGGGGTTTACGCCCACGGTTTTCTTCCGCAGGGCAGGATCTGCCCCCCTAACCGGCTCTGACGTGACCTCTTTTTCATTCCGGGCCTTCCCGGACCGCCGTTCCAAATCGGCCCTCCACTCGGCCAATACTTGAGGCGCCCGGCGGGGAACGACCTCGGCCACCCGCCCAGGCTCGGTCTCGAACACGACGAAGACGTCCGCCCCGAAGGCCTCCACCAAGGATTCGGCGGTCTTCTTGCCTACCCCTCCGTAGGAGTTCGTCAGATAGCTGACGATCGCCCGCTTGCTCGTGGGCAAGCCGAGGGCGCCAGCATCGATACGGGCTCCGGACTCGGAGCGATCCGGCGTTCCACTTGCCTTACCGACAACCTGACCCTCAAGGAGCACTGGGCCGTCCGTTTCTTTTCGACCCCCGGAGCCTCCTCGAGGCCCTAGGCGACCAGCGGAGACGCCGCCCCCACTCGATGAGCTACCCTCGGTTGCCACGGACGGCGAACCGATGGCCGCGGAGTCCGCAAGTGATACGCGGTAGTTGCCCATCTCCGTCTTTTCCAGGGAAATCACACCATGCTCTTCCGCCTGAAGGAGGAAGCGGCTGAACTTACCGAAGCCCAGTTCCCCTTCATCGAAGCCCCTGTCCGCCTCCAACATCTTTCGTTTGACATCCGAGTCGCGAGCCGAGTCCTTCCCCATCTCCTTCAGTTTCTGAAGGCACCGCAGCATCAGATCGTAGGCCGACCGGAGCGGCTCGGGATCCAGATCTCCCTCTGGGCTCGAACCCTCAACTTCTTCCCTGGCCTCCACTCGCCCCGCATCCCTCGCCTCCCCGGCGCCGACCCTGCCGCTCCGCTGGGCCCTCGCCGGCCTCCCCCTTCGCACGGACGGCCGGGCCCGTGCCTTGGGTTCCTTCGTGGCGTCCGAATTCTCGGAGGATCCCCGACCCGAGCCCGGCGTGACCTCGTACTGCCCATTTTCGAGCTTGTGGAGTCGGAGCAGACCCCGAGTGGAAGCTTCGGCGACAAACTTCGAAAACTTGCTGAAGCCGAAATTTCCCTCGCTGAACCTGCCGTCGAGCTCCAACATCACCTGCTTGAGGCGGTCGGATCGCATGACGTCGCCCCGTGTGGTCATGCGGCTCACCGCCCTCTCCAGGAGATCCCACGGATCGTTGTCCTTACCGCCAATTTCGGTCGTCTTCCGAAGCCCGGTGAGGCTCGTGTAGGAGTAGTATTCGTCGCAATTCTGAACCAGGATGTCCGAGCTGGATTCCTGGATCCCCACACCGATCACATACTTTCCGTACTCCTTGAGCTTCAAGACCAGGCTCGAAAAGTCGGAATCCCCCGTGAGAAGAATGAAAGTGCCGATTTCCGGTCGGATGAAGACCAACTCCACCCCGTCGATCGCCATCCGGATGTCGGTCGCGTTCTTCTTCGAGCTCCCGTACGCGGGAGCGAAGATCAAGTCGACCGACGCCTCGGAAAGCGGGACGATGTATTGCGGATAGCGCCGCCAGTCGGCATAGGCCCGCTGGACGGTCACCTTACCGCGGATGACGTCGGATTGGAGTAGGCTCTTGAGTTCCTTGGAGAGGTCACTACGCATCCCCATCGTGACGTTGTCGAAGTCGATGAGGAGGGCCGCGTTGGGAGCATCGGCCGGTGCTTTGCTGGGCCCCTCTACATGGGGGGCCTGAGTATACTGATTCATTTTTTTCCTTCTCGCGAAAATTTCTTGCCGGCCGCACTCGCGAGACCTCCCCACTCATGCCAGTCCTTCGCGTCGCGACGTCACGGATCTGGAACGAGTCGGGGGGGTCACTGATCAGAGTGCCCGGCGATCCTTCATGTCTTTGGTTCTGCGTGCGCCGCTCGAATGAGGCGCGCCAACTCGCCCCGCTGGACCCTTCCGGTCCCCGTCAGCGGGAATTCGTCCATGAACTGGACGACATCGGGTACCTTGTAATCGGCGAGTGTGACCGAGCACCAATCTTGGATCTCTTGGCCGGTCACGATGGCCCCCTCCTCCGGGAGGACGCACGCGCAGATGGCCTCTCCCAGAAGCTCGTCCGGGACGCCAGCCACCATGGCCTCACGTATCGCCGGGTGTGATTGAAGTCGATCCTCAACCTCCCGGGGGTATACGTTTGAGCCACTTCGAATGATAACCTCTTTCTTGCGGCCAACCAAATGGATGAAGCCTTCCTCGTCCTCCATCCCAAGATCACCCGTAAGAAAGTACCCGTCCGAGTCGAACAAGCTGGATGTCTCACGCGGCTGTCGATAATACCCCCGCATGACCCCTGGACCCCGGACCGCGATCTCGCCCACGCTCTCCACGGGCAACTCAGCTCCATCCGGGTCTACGATCCTGACAACATTGTTCTCCAGAGGACGCCCGACGGTGAAGATACGTTTCGCCTCCGGATCGTCTGGTCTCGTGATGCAAACGGTCGAGGACGTCTCCGTGAGAGAGTAGGCGATCAAAAGCTCCGGGCAGATCTTCTCCTGTGCCGCCTTCACGAAATCGTCCGACACGGGCGCCCCCGCGACCAACCCGCGGCGTAGAGAACCGAGATCTCTTGGGGCCTTTGCCTGCTCTCTGAGCTCTGCGACGAACAGCGTCGGCACCCCATAGTGGACCGTCGCCCGGTGGCGCTCCACGAGGTCCAAAGCTCCGGCGGGTCCAAATTCATCCTGAAGGACGAGCGTTGACCCCGACAAGAGGGACCCGAGGATGCCCGGCCCCAGCCCGAACACGTGAAACAAGGCCATGATGCCCACCACACGATCGTCTCGGTCCAGCCCTAGAGCGTCCGCCGTACTCCCCGCTACCTGCAGGAGGTTCGCGTGCGTCAGCTCCACGCCTTTGGGCTTGCCCGTCGTGCCGGCCGTGTAGACGATGGCGAAAACTTCATCTGCCGAGGGCGGTGAGCTCGCCGAGTAATCCCGTCCCCCCCCGGCCGAGAGCAGATCCTCCAACTGAAAGACACGGTCATCGTACCAGAGATCCTCCTGACCCACCGTAACGAGGTACTGGAGCTCCGGAAGCTGTACCAGCAGCTCCTCGAAGAGTTGAAGGAAGTCGAGGTCTTCCACGGTTTCCGCGGTAATCGCCACCACCGCCTCGGAATGGCGGAGGGTATATCGCAGATCATCGGCCGTCAGTCTCGGATTCAAAGGCACCAGGACGGCCCCCAGCTTGGCCACTGCGAACATCGAGATGACGAACTCCGGCCACGACGGCATCACAACGGCCACCCGATCTCCCGGCTCGATACCGAGACCATGCAGCGACGCCGCCAGAGCCTCCGCACGAGTCTCCATCTGCCCGAATGTGACGACCTCGTCTCCGTGGATCAGAAAGGTGCCTTCCGGATCCGTCGTGGCACGTGAGGCGAGGGCGGCCGGCACCGTGAGGTCGGCCGGTCGTCCTCCGACCGACTCGCCCCTCTTCCGTTTTTTTGGTACCGGACCCGAATCCGAGGCGTTCACGTCTGCACTCTAGAAGGCGTTGACGAGGCCCAACACGGTGTCTTCGTCGACAGGATGACTCCACGACCCGTCGGCAGCGTGGACCGCTCCGATACGAGAGAGTAATACGAAGCGCGTCCGTCCGCGGCGAACCTTCTTATCCGAAGCAAGATAAGTCATGATGTCGTCTGGCGCGGCCCCATTCGGGATACCGACCGGAAGTCCCACACTCGCCACGACCTGCTCGAGTCGCTCAACGACGTCTGGGCCGGTCACCCCCAGCGACACTCCAAGGCGAGCCTCCAGAATCATTCCGCACGCGACGGCGGTCCCGTGGGGAACACGAAAGGAACAGGCCGCTTCGATCGCGTGGCCGAGAGTATGACCGAAATTCAGGATCTCCCTCCGGCCGGCCTCACTTTCGTCCTCCGACACCACCGCAGATTTCAGTTCCACCGACCGCGCCACCGCCCGCTCGAGCACACCGGCCTCTCCGTCCAGAATCGCCGGCATCTCTCGCTCGAGCTCGGTGAAATACGCGTCATCCATGATCACGCCGTGCTTGACGGCCTCGATCATCCCCTGGGCCCGCTCGGCTCTCGGGAGCGTGGCCACGACGTCCGGATCCGCCACGACGAGATTGGGAGCGTGAAACGCTCCGACGAGATTCTTTCCGGCCGCGACGTCCACTCCGGTCTTTCCACCGATAGAGGCATCGATCATCGCCACCAGACTAGTCGGTACCTGCACTACCGGGATGCCTCTCATGTACGTCGCCGCGACGAAGCCGCCGAGGTCACCCGTGACGCCTCCACCCATCGCGATCAGGCATGAGTCCCGGCCGAATCCGGCTTGGAGGAGGCGATCGGTCAAATCGGACCACGTGGTGCGACTCTTGTTTCGTTCACCAGCCCGGAAGGTGAAGAGTTCGGCATTCAGTCCGGCATCCTTCAGCTGAAGGATCGCGGGCTCTCCGTAGAGCGGCGCCACGTTGGAGTCGGAGACCAGGGCGTACCGATGGGCGGGCGCGTACTCCTCCAGCAACGGAGCCATGGAGCCGAGTAGGCCTCGGCCCACAAGCACCTGGTAGAGTCCCGACACCCCACTGGTCGTGACAGCAATCGCAGCTGTCTTATCGGTCATTAGCAGTCCATCCTCACGGGTTCCTCACGGACGCCGCTACCCCGGGCGTGCCCCCCACCAACAGCCGCGTCGCGGGAAGGCCCCCAATCTCCATCACCGTCAACGACGCTTGCCTGGGGAAAGCCGACAAGCGCGGCTCCAGCTCACGGGCGAATTCGTTACGCTGCGCCTCCGTGTCCCAGACACCGAACCAAGCGAGCGAGCGATGTCCATCACGGTCAGCCAGGAGTACGTAACGATCCCCCCCCCAGCCGAGTGCCGAGCTGCGAGAGGCGCCAACCGTCTCTAACAGGATCCCGAGCTCCAGCTCGCCCAACGTGTCCTCGTAGAGGCGGCTCCACCCGTCTTCCACCGACACCTCGATTCTTCGAGGCACGTCCCGCTGCCCACGCACGAAATTCTCGGGGTGGAGTACCTGCTCCGTGGAACCCGGAAGGTCGGGGCCGAACGGCGGCGCACCGCGCCCTCGCTCTCTCCAAAGGGACTCGACCAACGTTACGCCACCTCTGTATGGAAACAACACGGACTCCTGCAAGACGAGGGGCGCTCCCGCAAGAGCCGGAGACTGAGTTGTCGCCGCCGCCAACGCCGGGCCCAAACGTGCAGAGAAATCCGGCACGTCCATGAGGTCCAACGCTCCCCGCCCCTGCTCACGCATCAGAAATTCAAACATCACCAGAGTCGCATGCCCCTCGATCGCCGCCTGTGCAGCCACGCGCCGGTCGTTGTTCAGGCCAGGGGCCGTGATGGCATCCAAATCCGTGCTCTGGTCCTGGATGGCGTGAACCAATTCGTGCACCAAGAGCGACTCGATCGCCTCGTCGGGCTGGTCGTCGAGAACGAACAGCGTCGTAGAGTCGGGATCGTAAAAACCTGCGATCTGTTCCAGATAGAGGTCCTGGAGCGTGCCCCTCAAATCCATGTCAGGTGGAACGAGACCGAGGAGCGCGTAAGCCCCCGTGAGCAACTCGGCCCGCCCCTCCGGAAACTCCTCGTCGATCTTGAACTCCAAGTACCGCTCTAGGTCCGCCCGAGAGCGGCGCTCTACGCGGACCGGGTCTCGAAGCTCCATTCCCGAACGGGACGCGAGGTCGGGTAGAATCCGCACCGCGATTTCCGCGAGCCTTGGATCGGATGACGTCACGAGCGCACGGTCTCCGGAACCCCCGCAGGCCAAACCCGTGAGGAGAAGCGGCAGAACCAGAGCCGCCAACGCGCGCCGAGTCGGACCTCCCACCGATCCGCGGGGGACTGCACCCACCGGCGGGGGAATTTCACCCATCGGCGGGGACTCTTCCATACCGGTCCTCCAACCGGACGACGTCGTCCAGGTGCGGGGTCGATGCCTCTAGAACATCACAGTCCGTGATCGCGACCATGCGGTGGACGGTTCCCGTAGAAACGTGGAAGCTCTCACCGGCCTTCAGGTCGATATCTTCGAGGTCGGTCTCGGAACTCCCCGCAGAAAAACGCATCTCGCCCGAGAGGAGGTGGATCGTCTCGTCTTTCCGTTCGTGGTACTGCAGTGAAAGTGCCTCACCCGCGTGAATGTGCAGGATCTTACCCACGTACTCGCTCGTGTCTGCCCAGATGAGTTCGTAGCCCCACGGCTTGTCCACGCGTCGCGGAGTATGCTTCAAGTTCGGCTTCCCGTTGGAGGTGGGGAAGAGGGCCGATCGAGGGCGAGCGTTCGGAACGTCCCGGAAAAGTGACGTTGACGGACACCGCGACCGAGGTCAAGGGTCGGAGCGCTGGCACGAAAGCTGCAATCGGTTTGCATGGCGACGGGACGGGTTCCGCCCGGTGATGGCAAGGGTGGCACGATCGAAGCCGCATTGGCTTGGATGGACCCTAGCGGCGTCTCATCGGTACGTGGACGGTGTCTATCCACAGCGTAGGGTGAGTGGGCACCCTCGGAGACGGGAAATCGGGGACGGCCGCTAAACAACGGGAGGTTTGATGTCCGTGATCAAAATGCTGTGGGATCCCCGCGTCTTGGGCCTCGCCGCGATTCTCTTCCTTTCGCTCGGGCTCGGCGTGGCCTGGGGTACCTGGCGGAACGTCTGCTCCGACTGCCCTTCGATCGCGCAGATCCAGACCTTCGAAGCCCAGCAAGCCAGCAAGCTCTACAGCCACGATGGGCGCTTGCTGGCGGAGCTCGGCGTCGAGCGCCGGACACCCGTGTCCATCAACGCTCTCCCCGATTACGTGCCACAGGCGTTTGTGGCCGTGGAAGACAAGCGCTTCTACGACCACAGAGGCATCGACCCGCGCGGGATCGCACGTGCGATCGTCGGCGTCCTCACCGGACGGAACCGCGGCGGCGGGAGCACGATCACGCAGCAGCTGGCCCGCAATATGTTCGAGACCCGGGTCGGATTCGAGCGTCGACACATCTGGGGATTCGTCGTACGAAAGCTCAAAGAGTTTCAGGTGGCCTTCAACCTGGAGCGTGCGTACACGAAGGATCAGATCCTCGAAGCCTACATGAACGAGATCCTCTACGGGCATGGCTGGTGGGGCATCCAGACCGCCGCCAGAAACTACTTCGCGAAGAACGCCGCTGATCTCAACCCGGCGGAGGCCGCCCTCCTCGCTGCCATTCCAAACCGTCCGGGGTCCTACAGCCCGTTCTTGAACCTTGAAAACGCTGAACGCCGGAGGCGACTCGTGCTTCGGCGCATGGTCGAGCAGGACGTTCTCCCCGCGCACGACTTCGAGCGTTACGCGAACGCCCCGCTTCCGACCGAACGAGCGGTCGCGGGTGGGAGCGTGGCGCCCTACTTCGAGGAGTGGGTCCGCCAGATTCTGGACGACCGCTTCGGAAGCAAGCTCTACACCGCAGGATTGAACGTATACACGACCCTCGACGTACCCATGCAACGGGCTGCGGAGACATCCATGCAGGAGGGGTGGGCCGGGATCGAGGCCCGGGCCGGCTTCGAACACATTACGTATGACGCCTACCAGGATTCCCTCGCCGCGGGGGTGGTGCTGGGTGATTCCGTCGCGTACGTGGAGGGGCTACTCATCGCCCTGGACCCATGGACCGGATCGGTCCGAGCCTTGATCGGTGGCCGGGACTTCAGCCTCTCGAAGTTCAACCGCGCGAGGCAGGCCCTACGCCAAGCCGGATCGGGCTTCAAACCTTTCGTATACACCGCCGCCGTGGCCAGCCGCATTCCCACGACCTATGTGGTTCTGGACGGCCCGTACGTTACGATGCAGGTCGACGGAACGGAGTGGAGGCCCACCAATTATTCGGGACGTTTCGAGGGTCCGATGACCCTTCGCACCGGCCTGATGAGATCTCAGAACTTGATCGCCATCAAGCTGGCCCAGGAGATCGGGCTCGAGAGCGTGGCCCAGACAGCGCGGCGTATGGGGATTCGAAGCGAGATCGAACGGTTCCCATCGACGGCCATCGGAGCGGTGGAGGTGATACCTCTGGAGATGGCCGAGGCGTACTCGACGTTCGCGAACCAGGGCACCAAGGTCCGGCCTTTCCCGATTCTGAGGGTCGAGGACGCCCAAGGACGGATTCTCTGGGACCCACAGCCGGAACGCACCGAGGTCCTCGACCCGCTGGTGGCTCGCATCATGACCTCCATGCTTCGGGGTGTGGTGGATGGCGGAACCGGATACAATGCCATCAGAAATGTGGCGGGGCTCCCGTACGAAGTCGTTGCGGGCGGCAAGACCGGTACGACGAACGACGGCACGGACATCTGGTTCAATGGCTTCACGCCGAACTTGCTCGCGACGGTTTGGTTCGGGATGGACCTCCCCCAGGAGATCTGGCCGGGCGCGACCGGCGCCGGCGCCCCGGCACCCGTGTGGGGCAATTTCATGCGGCGCGTGTACTACGGGGATCCGAACGCGCTCGACCAGGAACTACAGGAGCCGACGCTTCCGGTCCCCGAGCCGTGGGCGATCCCCGACGGGCTGGTGACGCGCCTCATCGACCGCACCACGGGGAAACTCGCCTCGCAGTGGTGCCCCCAAGAGGAGCAGATTTTGGAGATGTTCCTTCCGGGCACCGAGCCCACGGAGTACTGCGACCGAGACGACTTCGGCCTGTTCCGAGCTCCGACCGACTGAGGACCCGTCCGATCTCGGTTGAGCGTCCCGCCTCACGGCTCCAAACGTCCCACTTGCCCGCGCTATTTCTCTCAGACGCCTGACCCCGATTCGGGTTTATATTGGGCTAGGAGTTTTCGGCATCATATAACAGTCTATCGGAACCATTGCACAGATCCATCGGAACCATTGCCAAGAGGATATGCGCGTTCTGGGAATCGACCTCGGGGAACGACGCGTGGGCGTCGCGGTCAGCGATCCCACCGGTGCCATCGCCCAACCGCTGCCCACGCTCCGAAGGCGAGCCGGAAAGCGCATGCCCCTAGCCACACTCCACAACCTCGCGGAACAGTATGAGGTGCAGGGAATCGTGATGGGCCTTCCTTTGGCACCCTCCGGGGATGATACCGAGTGGACCCGCACCGTCCGCGAAGCCGCGAGCAAACTCGCGGAGCGTTCGGGCGTCCCGGTTCATCTCGTGGACGAACGGTTCACCTCCAGGGCCGCAGAGCGCGCCATCCGCGGGCTCGGTCTTCCGAAGAAGAAGCGAGAGGAAAAGGACCGGGTGGACGCCGCCGCTGCGGTTCTCATCCTGCAGAGCTGGCTGGATGCGAGGGCACGATCATGAGGGCCGCACAAAAGCGACGACCATCCGCGCCCCTCACCACCATCGCCCTCATCGCGTCGTGCTGCGCAGTGCTGGGAATGGCCGGCTGCGGCTCGGAGAACGCCGCGGGGACCATCGAAGTGACCGTGCCCGCGGGCACCACGTTCGACTCCGTCCTGGACACGCTGGTCACGCGGGAGGTGGTGGTCGCGAGGCGCAGGTTTCGGTTTTACGCCCGTGTCACCGGCGCCGACCGGCGAATCCGTGCGGGCAGTTACGCGCTGGCCCCCGGCGCGCCTTGGGCGGAGATCCTCGAGGTATTGACCTCGGGACAGGTGATGACGTTCGGAATGACCATCCCGGAGGGGTTCACGATCGCCGACATGGCGCTCCGCGTGGCCGAGACGGTGGAGCGCCCCGCCGATTCGGTGCGCACCTGGCTTACCGATCCCGAGGCCCACCTTCGCTGGGGCGTGCCTGGACCCGGACTGGAGGGGTACCTGTTCCCGGACACGTATCGCTTCGCCCGAGGGGTCGCCCTGGATGTCGTGATCGAGGCGATGGTCAGGCGGTACCAAACGGCCTGGACGGGCGGGCGCCGTGCCCGCCTCGAAGAGTTGGAAATGTCCGAGAACCAACTGATCACGCTGGCCTCGATCATCCAAGCCGAGGCGCGGCGTGTCGAGGAGATGCCGACGATTTCCGCGGTGTACCACAACCGGCTCCGGTTGGGCTATCGGCTCCAGGCCGACCCAACGGTCCTATACGCACTCGGGGGACGCCGGGAGCGGCTCCTCTTCGCGGCAATCGACTCGGTGGCGAACCATCCCTACAACACCTACACGCAACGGGGCCTCCCCCCAGGGCCCATCGCCGCACCCGGTGAGGCGGCGATCCATGCTGCGCTCTATCCAGCGGACGAGCGCTACCTCTACTTCGTGGCGCGCCCGGACGGCAGCCATATCTTCACCAACAGCCTTGAAGAGCATAATCGCGCTCGTGAGGTCGCCCGCAGCGAGCGGAGCGCGACCGCCAATCGCTAGGAGCCCCCGCTAGGGGTCCCCGCCCGGTGCCGTCTGCCGAGCCTGCGCCCTCACGATAACCAGCGTTCTATGGAAACCCTTCACCTCGCCCCCCGGCTACGCCTGACCGTCATTACCGACGAGGCGTTGGCGCGGCCCCGGGCACTCTTCGAGGTCGTCCGAGAGGCGCTCACTGCCGGTGCCCCCACCATCCAGCTTCGGCTCAAGGGCGCCACTGCCCGTGAACTGCTCGAGGCGGCCCAGACACTCATGCCGATCGTCCGGGCAGCGGGTGCGCTTTTCATCGTGAACGACCGCCTGGATGTCGCGCTGGCCGCCGGCGCGGATGGCGTGCACCTCGGCCCGGACGACCCTCCGGTCGTGGACGCCCGGGCGGTTGCCGCGGACACGCTCGGCGCTGTGGCAGACGCCTTCATCGTCGGATACTCGGTAGACACCACGGAGGGAGCCGTACGAGCAGAGGCCGAGGGAGCGGATTATCTCGGGGTCGGCGCCGTATACGAGACGGCGAACAAGTCCGACGTGGGAGCTGTCATTGGCCTCGATGGCCTCCGGAGCGTGGTGGAGGCGGTCTCCATCCCGGTCGTGGCGATCGGGGGCATCACCCCGGAACGAGCAAGAGCCGTCGCGGAGACCGGAGCGTGCGGATCTGCCGCCATTGGCGCGATCATGGGTGCACCTGACCCGGCCGAGGCGGTGCGGGCCCTGCTTCTACCGTTTGGCGGAGCCGCCTGACGCGATCCGCTGTCCTTCTTCAACAGCCTCCTACCACCCACCCGCCTCGATCAGCTCCCCCACGTCCTCCTCGGTCACGAAAAAGGAACCGAGCGGGTACCCTCGTTCGGGATCATGCCAGTCGGAGCCGCCCGTCATGAGAAGTCCGTCCCCCCCGGCCGTTCGCTCCAGCTTCCTGATGTGCCGCGGGGTCGCCCGAGGCCGATAAACCTCCAGGCCCTTGAGCCCGGCTTCGATGAACGCCGGCAAAAGCCGGTGCAGCGCATGCATGGGTGGATGCGCCCACACGGGAATTCCTCCCGCATCGAGGATCAACCGGATCGCCTCCTCTGGCGTTGCCAGCCGCGTGGGCACGAACGCCGGATGTCCGTCTCCGATCAACCGGTCGAACGCGTCGGGCACAGATTTCGCGTACCCCCTCGACACAAGCGCCCGCGCCAGATGGGGCCGGCCGATGACAGACCGGTCTGGACCCGCCGCATCGAGCACCTCGGCCATCTCGATGAGAAGCCCCTGGCCGCGGAGGCGAGCGACCATCTCGTCCATCCGGCTCTCTCGAACTCCGATGGCGTGCCGCTCGTGCGCCTCGATCGACCCTGCCTGCGGATCGACGAAGTATCCGAGGATGTGGTATTCCCCACCCTCATGCGTGCTGCTCACTTCGATGCCCGGGATAATTTCGACGGGAAATTCGGCTGCCGCTGACATCGCTTCCGGGATTCCCGCCACGGTGTCGTGGTCGGTGATGGCCAGTACATCAAGACCGCCGTCGGCTGCGAGGCCGACTACCTCCGCCGGACTCATCAAACCATCCGATGCAGTGGTATGAACGTGGAGGTCGAGCCTCATTGACTAATGCAACGCTGGGGCTAGGGTGCCGTCAGCCGGCGCGGTCCATGGCGTCCAGGATTTCGCCCACGTCGAGCTCGGCACCGGCGGGAATCTCCTCCGGAGCTTCCGTGCCACCGTACTCGGTGAGGATGATCAGATCGTTGCCCTCGACCTTGAGCACTCCGCCCACCACAAAGAACCGCTCGCTACCACCCGCTGGAAGATCGATGGACAATTCCCCGGACCCCAGAAGCGCGATCATCGGCGCGTGGCCAGGCAAAATGCCGACCTTTCCGTCCCACGCCGGCGCGACCACCGATGCCGCCGGCCCCTCAAAGAGCACCGAATCGGGCGAGACGACGCGGACCTGCAGCTCCGACATCAGCCCGCCAGCTCCTCGCCAGCCGCGATGACTTCGTCGATCCCGCCTTTCATGTAGAACGCCTGCTCGGGCAGGTGGTCCAAATCACCCGCCGCCACACGCTCAAAGGACTCTACCGTATCGTCCAGCCGCACGTACTGTCCGGAGATTCCGGTAAACGTCTCGGCGACGTGGAATGGCTGCGAGAGAAAGCGTTCGATCCTGCGAGCGCGGTTCACCAACACCTTGTCTTCCTCGGTGAGCTCGTCCATGCCCAGGATGGCGATGATGTCCTGCAAGTCCTTGTACCGTTGCAAGATACGTTGCACCTCGGCTGCCACGGCGTAGTGACGCTCTCCAAGGAACTGCGGGTCGAGAATCCGGGAGCTGGAGTCCAGCGGGTCCACGGCCGGGTAGATCCCCTTCTCGGAAATCGCCCTGGACAGGACGGTCCTGGCGTCCAGGTGAGTGAACACCGTCGCGGGCGCAGGGTCCGTGAGATCGTCGGCCGGCACGTAGATCGCCTGCACCGATGTGATCGAGCCCTCGCGGGTGGACGTGATCCGCTCCTGGAGCTGGCCCATCTCGGTAGCCAACGTCGGCTGGTAACCCACCGCCGACGGCATCCGGCCCAGCAACGCCGATACCTCGGATCCGGCCTGTGTAAACCGGAAGATGTTGTCGATGAAGAGCAGAACATCCTGCTTCTCCACGTCACGGAAGTACTCGGCGACCGTGAGGCCACTCAGTCCCACCCGCAGACGGGCGCCCGGAGGCTCGTTCATCTGGCCATAACACAGCGCGGTGGAGTCGAGCACTCCCGACTCCTTCATCTCGATCCAGAGGTCGTTACCCTCACGCGTCCGCTCACCCACGCCGCAGAAGACGGAACGCCCGCCGTGCTCCATGGCGATGTTGTTGATGAGCTCCATGATGATGACGGTCTTCCCGACACCAGCGCCCCCGAACAGGCCCGTCTTGCCTCCTTTTACGTACGGAGCCAACAGGTCGATGACCTTGATGCCGGTCTCGAAGACCTCGGTCTTGGGCTCGAGTTGGTGGAACGGGGGGGCCTCCCGGTGGATGGGCCAGCGCTCGACTTCGCCCTCCTCGGCGGTGATCGGGCCCTGCTCGTCGACCGGCTCCCCGAGCACGTTGATAATCCGTCCGAGCACGGGCGGACCGACCGGCACCGAGATCGAGTCGCCAGTGTCCACCACGTCCATCCCCCGGGTCACGCCATCCGTCGACGTCATCGACACGGCCCGAACCATGCCCCGGCCGATGTGTTGCTGCACCTCGGCGATGAGCCGGACATCGTTCCCCCCGTCCCCAGAAGACTCCAGGGACAGCGCGTTGTATATGTCAGGCAAGCCCTCCGGATCGAACTCCACGTCCAAAACCGGCCCAATGACCTGGACGACTTTTCCAATATTCGTTGCTGCCATGGATTCCTATCTCCAGTCGGTGTTCGGCCTGCTCCCCTACTCGAGGGCCGCCGCCCCTCCGACGATCTCGGCGATCTCCTGGGTGATTTGGCCCTGACGGGCTCGGTTGTACGAACGCGTGAGGTACTCCAACACGTCGCCCGCGTTGTCGGTAGCACTCTTCATGGCGGTGCGGCGGGCCCCCTGCTCGGCGGCCACGTTTTCGACCAGCGCCCGGTACGTTGCATTGCGCAGGTAGGCCGGTAGCAGCCTCTGCAAAACAATCTCGGCCTTCGGCGTCAGGATGAAGTTGTCGAGTCCACGGGACGCACTCCCTCCCCGGATCGGCAACAACTCCGTGACCCGGGGCGGCGTCGACATCGCCGAGATGAACTCCGAGCTCACGATGTGCACCGCGTCGGTCCGGCCTGCGGCGAACTCCTCCCGCAGGCCAGCGATCACCGACTCCGCATCCTCCATCGAGGGGTTGTCCCCGATGTCGACACGCGTCGACGCGATGGGGTGCCCGCGAAAGCGGAAGTACGCGATGCCCTTTTTGCCCACGATGTGGAGTTCGGTCTCGATTCCTTCCCCGGCGAGGCGCTCCAGAAGGAGGCGGGCCTCCTTGATCAGGTTCGCGTTGAAGCCCCCCGCCAATCCCCGGTTCGCGGTGAGAAGCAGCACGGAAGCTCGCTCCACACTCTCAGGACGCCGAAGTAACGGAAATTTTTCGGAGAGTTCCGGCGCATACAGGCTCCCGACGATCGACGCCAACGCATCACTGTACGGCGCGACCGCACGAACCCGATCCGTGGCCTTCTTCAACTTCGAAGTAGCCACCAACTCCATGGTTCGCGTGATCTGTCGAGTGTTCTCCACCGACTTGATCCGCCGTTTGACGTCACTCGAGCCCGCCATCGTCTAGCCGCGCTCTCTCTCAGTACTCATTAGAATCCGGGGCGTCAGGAGGTGGCCCCGGCGGTGGCTCCATCGGCCGGCGCCTCTGCCTCCACCTCGGCCGCGAAGATCTTGTTGTACTCCTCGATGGCCGCGACCAGCTTGGCCGTAAGGTCGTCGGTGAGCTCTTTCTCATCGCGGATTCCCGACAATACGTCTTCGTGCTGGGTTGAGAGGCAGTCGTGGAAGCCGCGCTCCCAACGCCTCAGATGCCGAACCTCGATCGTATCCAGGTGCCCCTCGGTGGCCGCGAAGATCACGCAGACTTGATTCTCCACCGGCATGGGCTGGTACTGACCCTGCTTGAGCACCTCCACCGTGCGCTCGCCTCGAGCCAGTTGCGCTTGCGTCGCGGCGTCCAGATCGGAACCGAACTGCGCAAATGCCTCGAGCTCCCGATACTGTGCCAGGTCGAGCCGGAGTCGGCCGGCCACCTTCTTCATCGCCTTGATCTGCGCGTTGCCTCCCACGCGGGACACGGAAATGCCGACGTTCACCGCCGGGCGCACACCCGAGTTGAACAGATCGGGCTCCAGGTAGATCTGGCCATCCGTTATGGAAATGACGTTGGTCGGGATATACGCCGAAACGTCGCCGGCCTGCGTCTCGACGATGGGGAGCGCGGTCAACGACCCACCACCGTGGGCGTCGGACAGCTTGGCCGCTCGCTCGAGAAGCCGGGAGTGGAGGTAGAAGACATCGCCCGGGAAGGCCTCACGTCCGGGTGGCCGGCGGAGCACCAGAGACAGCTGCCGGTAGGCGATCGCCTGCTTGGAAAGATCGTCGTAAACGACCAGCGTGTGCCGGCCCTTCCACATGAAGTGCTCGGCGATGGCCGCCGCCGAGTAAGGCGCGATGTACTGCAGCGGCGCAGGGTCGGATGCGTTGGCGGCCACCACCACCGTGTAGTTCATGGCGCCGTGTTCCTTGAGCGTCTCGACCACGCTCGCAACCTTCCCGGCCCGCTGCCCGATGGCGCAATACACGCAGATGACCTCGGTGCCCTTCTGGTTGATGATCGTGTCCAGAGCGATCGCCGTCTTTCCTGAGCTCCGGTCGCCAATGATGAGCTCGCGCTGGCCTCGGCCGATCGGGATCATCGAGTCGATCGCCTTAAGACCCGTTTGGAGCGGCTCGTGGACCGGCTGCCTCATCACGATGCCCGGAGCGACGACGTCGATCTGCCGGTTTTCCTCGATCGGTTCGACCGGGCCCTTGCCGTCTATCGGGTTGCCCAGCGGATCCACCACCCGTCCGACGTACCCCGGTCCAGTCGGAATATCGAGCACACGGCCCGTCCGCCGGACCTGATCGCCCTCGTGCAGCGCAGTCCAGTCGCCCATGATGACCGCGCCGATGTTGTCCTCTTCGAGGTTGAGCGCGAGGGCCGTCACGGGCTCGTCGGAGTCGGACGGAGTGATCTCCAGCATCTCGCTGGCCATCGCTTTGGTGAGGCCGTAGATGCGGGCGATTCCGTCCTTCACCTCGAGAACTTCACCGACCTCTTCGGCCTGAAGCGCCTCCCCGTAGTTCTCGATCTCCGAAAGGAGGACGCCCTTGATCTCACTCGCCCGGAGCCCTGAGTCGTTAGCCATTACACTATCCCGTTATTCCATCAGGAAGGCCGGCTTGGGCCGGCCGAATCTGTACCGTCAAACCTGACCCACCCTGGGAAGGTCGGCATTCAGCAGCCTTCGCCGCATGCTGTCGAGCCTTCGCCTCAACGATCCATCGTAGATCGTATCACCCGTCCGGAAGATCGCGCCGCCGAGAATGTCCGGCTCGACCCGGACGTGGGGGATGGCGGTCTTCTCCAATGCCACGGTCAGCCGCTTCTCCATTTCCTCCATGGAGTCCCCATCCAATTGGCGGGCGAGCGTCACCTCCACATGCACGCGGTTGAAGTGAAGGTCCATGAGACTCATGTACTCCCGGGCGATCACCCTAAGGAGACGTTGCCGCCTCTTATCGAGCGTGATCAGCAAGAAGTTCACGAGTTTCGCGGGTAGAGTCTCACCGAACACCCTGCGTACCACTGCTTTCTTCTGCGCCACAGCGATTCTGGGCGTCTCCAGAAAGCGGCGGAAGTCGTCATTCTCGTCGATCAGCCGCGCGACGATCTCGACGCCCGTGCTGTAGGCTTCGACGCCTTCGTGGCGCTCGGCCAACTCGAAGAGTGTTTCGGCGTAGTTACGAGCGATCGTCTCGTCTCTCACGCCTGGATCTCGCCCCCGCTGCTCAGCTCATCGATGAAGCCCATGATCAGTTCACGGTCCTTCTTCTCGTCGAGGCTCTCCTGAACCAACTTAGCCGCCGCGGCGAGCGCCAAATCCACGGATTCTTTCCGAAGCTCGTCGAGCGCGGCATCCTTCTCACGCTCGATCGACTCCCGTGCCCGCTCGATCATCGCGTCGCCCTCGGCTCGGGCCTTCTCTTCGAGGTCCTTCCGGACTCTCTCACCCGCCTCCTTGCCCTCGGCGATCATCTGCTGCGCCTGTCGCCTTGCGTCGGCCATCTGCTGACGATGCTCCGCAAGAAGCTTGGCCGCCTCGACCCTCTCATTCGCGGCCTGGTCGAGCGTGCCTTGGATGCCGTCCTCGCGGGCCTGCACAGCCCCCAGGATCGGCCCCCACGCGAACTTCCAAAGAAAGCCGAGCAGCGTGAGAAAGACGAGCGTCGTCCAGACCGACAGGCCCAGGTTCACGTCGAACATCCCGCCCCCACCCTCTTGCGCCATCACGGGCAAGGGAAGAATCAGCGCATACGCCCCGAGGGCCGCGAGCATCCGTCCACGTGTCATCGATTCATCAGCAGAAGCGAAAGGCCGAGACCGAAGAGCGCCGCGCCCTCGACGAGCGCCGCGAAGATGATCGCCGCGGTCTGAATCTGCGCGGTGGCTTCGGGCTGCCGTGCGATCCCTTGGGCCGCCGCCGACCCGATCGGGCCGATTCCGAGTCCCGCGCCGATCACGGCGCCCCCGATGGCGAGACCCGCGCCAATGAGACCGATGGAGCTTCCGGCTGCTTCCCCATTCGCGGCAGCCTCCTGAACGACGGTAACGAGTGCGTGCAGCATCGTGTGTCCTTTTGTTGTGTGACAGTTGTTATGTGACAGTGACTAATGAGCGTGACGGATCATTCCGATGAAGACGGACGTGAGCATCGCGAAGATGTAGGCCTGCAAGAAGGCGATGAACAATTCCAGAATCATGAGCACGCTGGCTGCAGCGACCGCCCCGATGCCCACGAGGTAACTCTGGAGCACGAAAATCATTCCCATGAGGGCCAGGATCAGCGTATGGCCGGCCGTCATGTTGGCGAGCAAACGAACCGCCAGCGCAAACGGTTTGGTCAATTTGCCTAGGGCCTCGACCAGAGTGAGAATGATCAGCATGATGGGCCTCATCCAGACGGGAAGCCCCTTGGGTAAGAAAAAAATGGTCTTGGCGTAGCCGACCGGGCCCAGAGCCCGAAACCCAGAGACTTCGATTACGATGAAGCTGATGACGGCCAGGGCAGCGGTCACGGAGAGGTTCGCCGTAGGCGTGATCCCCAGGGGCGTGAGTCCGATCACATTCATGCCCAGAACGAAGAAGAAAAGTGTGAGAATGAAAGGTGTGAAGGCGTCGGCGCCATGCCCGATGTTCGTCCGCACCACTTCATCACGGAAGTAGATGATCATCGCCTCCATGGCGTTGGCGAAGCCGCTGGGGGCCTTCTCCCTCCCTCTCTTCCGGAGGATTCCGGCCATCGGAACGAAGATCGCCAGCATGAGGAGGGCGACCACCACCATGATCACCATGTGACGTGTCGGTGACAGGTCGATCGCAACGGACCCGATGTGGATCGGATCGATGCTCAGGGCGTCGAGGCTCAAATGCAGACCCCCGAACTCGATCTCCGTGGCATCGCCAATGTGATGCTGGATAAAGTCGGGAAGCTCGCCCATGGTCAGCGGGCCCGACGATTCCGCCCCATGGTCGGCAGCGACCTGTGCCGCTTCCTGACCGTGCTCCGGCAGCACTCTGAGTCGACTCATCGTCTCTTCTATCAATCTATCGCGTCCTTATCTGCGGCCTTGAGAAACGCCGGCTCGATCAACAACAGACCGAAAAAAAACCCAGCCAAGGATAACAGTAAGGCTTCAACTCCCAGGGACTCGATGCGCAGGGCAACGAGCCCGACTATGATGACCACCCCGATCCTGACCGCCACACCCACTCCCCACCAAACAAAGAAGCGGGAGGGCTCGCCCCGGGCCCGCAGCAGCACGCCGAAGGCCGTGACCTGCACCGGATAAGCGATGCCGGCCGCCAGCAAGACTCCCTTTCTCCCCTCATCCGCCAGAAACGGGAAGAGCCCCGCGACCGCTACTGCGATCATCAAGAGTCCGGCCAACGCATACCGAACCAGGGCTCTCAAGCCTCGTCACTCTCCTTGCGGCCCTGCTCTTCGCGGGGCCTGATCACGACCTGGACATAGAGGTTGTAAAAGCCGGCCGCCCCCCCCAAAAGCATCCCGAGGATCGTCAGTAGCGCCTCGGCCCCCGTTCGCACGCCGACCTCGAATCCAACCCATCCAAAGAGCGCCACCGCAGCGGCCAACGTCATCCCGTGACCCAGAAACTGGGAGGAGGCACGAACGACTTCGCCGGTGCGCTCCTCGGCCGGTTTTCCTTCCTCTGACATGGGTTGGAACTCCGGTGGGAAAGCCAAAGTCTAAGAAAAATTTAGACGCTTGTGAAAAAAAGCGCAAGCTCCAGTTTACGGGTCAAAAACAGGGATTTCGAGACCAGTCGACGCTTGACGAAGGGGCGGCCCTGAGTCAACTTCGCGGCATACAGTATGGCCTCCAAGGGGGATCCGCACATCGGGCCGGATCTAGTCCGGGGACCGCACCGCACCGGGACCCCAGGCGCTGGGTAGCGGGTAGGCTGCGTGGTCGTCCGCCATGCAAGATTCGTCGCCCACGGCGGCCATGGCATTCCTTTAGAGACGCCGGAAGCGATTGATGACGTCATCGACAGAAGCGGTTGTTCAGGACCGGGACCTCCAATTACTCCAACGTGTGGCCCAGGTCGCCGAGGAACTCCGAAACGAGATCGAAAAGCGGATCGTGGGCCAACATGACGTCGTCGAAGGCCTTCTGACCTCCCTCCTCGCCAACGGGCACGTGCTGCTGGTGGGTGTGCCCGGCCTGGCGAAGACACTCTTGATCAGTACGCTCGCCGAGGCGCTCGACCTCAAGTTCAGCCGCATCCAGTTCACCCCCGACCTCATGCCCACGGACATCAC
Source organism: Longimicrobiales bacterium (assembly GCA_965248195.1). Classification (GTDB taxonomy): domain Bacteria; phylum Gemmatimonadota; class Gemmatimonadetes; order Longimicrobiales; family Gaopeijiaceae; genus UBA822. The sequence continues at coordinate 2,320,856 of CBDFIQ010000002.1, forward strand.
AGGCACCGAGGTGATCGAAGAAGACCGTACGACGGGCCGGCGTGTGTTCCGCTTCGTCCGCGGACCCATCTTCGCTAACGTCGTGCTCGCCGACGAGATCAACCGGACGCCCCCGAAGACACAGGCCGCACTCCTCCAGGCCATGCAGGAGCGAGAGGTCACCGCCGCCGGCGACACCTACGTGCTCGATCCCCCGTTTTTTGTGCTGGCGACGCAAAACCCGATCGAGCAAGAAGGCACGTATCCGCTTCCCGAGGCCCAGTTGGATCGGTTCATGCTGGAGTTGCCGATCGGGTACCCCTCCAAGAGCGAGGAAGAGGAAGTGGCGATGCGCACCACCGGGGAGGACGACCCGCAGGTCCGCCCCGTCGTTTCTGCGGAGGAGTTGATCGAGCTCCAGCACCTGGTGCGGCGTGTCCCTGCCTCCCCGTCGCTGGTTTCCTTCGCGGTCCACATAGCCAGGGCCTCCCGGCCCGGGTTGGCCGAGACCGCCGGGGTGTCGGCGAAGTACGTCAGTTGGGGCGCCGGCCCCCGGGCGTCGCAGTATCTCGTGCTCGGCGCCAAGGCGAGGGCAGCCCTCCGTGGCGAACCGATTCCCTCGTACGATGACGTGCGAGCGGTCGCGCCCGAAGTGCTGGCCCACCGCCTCGTCCTCAATTTCGAGGCGGAGGCGGACGGACGGGTCACGCGGGACGTGATCTCAGAACTCCTTGAGGAGTCCGCTGGATGGACGTAGGCCCAAGTACCGAGGCGGGCGACCACCCGCCGAGTATACCGGGGCTGCCGGACAAGCCGGAGCGGCCCGAACCATCGAGGCCGGCGTGATCTGGCTGTTGTCGGGTGCCGCCGCCCTTTCGATTCTTGTCTCCGCCCTGTGCTCCGCCTCGGAGACCGCGACGTTCGCAGTCGGAACTTCGCGGCTTCGAACCATGGAGGAGGAAGGCTTTCAGGGCGCGCAGGCCCTAGCCGAGCTGAGAATCCGGGCCGAACCGACCCATGGGGCGCTACTCTTCTTGAGCACGCTTTTCAACGCCGTGGCCGTCGGAACCGTGGTTCTCTTAGGACACACGCTAGGCGGGCTCGCCGGCGGCGGGTGGGGACTCCTCGCCGGCTCCCTTGCCGTCTTGATATTCGGGCAAGGCCTCCCTCGGCTTCTGGCCTCACGACACCCGATTCGGTTCGCCCTAGGCGCTGCCCCGGCCGTTCTCGCGGTGGAAAAATGGCTCGCGGGCCTTACCAAGCCCCTCCGCAGGCTGGCGGCCGGGGTGATCCGAACCGAGGGGGCGGATGGATCGAGCCAGGAAGAGCGCGACGTCCGCGAACTCACCCAGTTGGGGCAGGAGGAAGGGCTGGTTGGGGAAGAGGAGTATCTGTTGGTCGAGCGCGCCTTCCGCCTGGACGAACTGACCGCGTGGGACGTCATGACACCTCGCGTGGACATATTCGCGTGGAGGGACTCCCTCACACTCGAGGAGATCATCGGGGAACTCAAGTCGGTGCCGTATTCACGCGTCCCGGTATACAAGGATACGACCGACGACATCTCGGGCATTCTGTACGTTCGGGAAGCCTACCAAAATTTCGTCGCGGGCCGGACCACGATGACCCTGTCCCAGTTGGCTCGGGATCCGCTGTTCGTCCCCGGATCGTTACCGCTCACGCGCCTTCTCCATCAGTTTCAGGCCCGGCGAATCCATATGGGGATCATCGCCGATGAGTTCGGAGGGACGGATGGCCTCGCCACTCTGGAAGACGTCCTCGAGGAACTGGTGGGCGAGATCGTCGACGAGACCGACGTCGACGAAGAGGCGCTGATTCGGATTTCGAGGACTCAGCTCATAGCACCTGGGGGCGTCGACGTCCGTGAGATCAATTACGCGTTCAACGTCGCGCTGCCCCAGCTCGAGCACCGCTCGCTCAATGGATTCATCCTCGAAGAGTTGGGGCACGTGCCTGAACCGGGCGAGACGGTGGAGCGAGCGGGCGTGAAGATCGAGATTCTGACAGCCTCAGACACCCAGGTCCTGACGGCCCGCCTCACCAAGCTCGCCCTGGCAGAGCGGGAAGAATCGGGATAGCCAGCGGAGCCCTCGAAGATGGCGATCCTCCTCCCCTTCCACGGCAAGCGCCCACGAGTGGCCGATTCCGCGTTTATCGCGCCCAATGCGGTGCTCATCGGCAACGTTACGGTGGAGGAAGAGGCGAGCGTCTGGTTCGGTGCTGTGCTGAGAGGAGACCACGCCGAGCATGGCATCGTCGTGGGCGCGGGTACGAGTGTCCAAGACAACTGCGTGGTCCACGTCGGGGGTTGGGCGCCCACCGTCATCGGCAAGAACGTCACAGTAGGCCATGGAGCCAAGTTCGAGAGCTGCACGATCGGCGACCGGTCCGTGATCGGCATGAACGCGGTGATCCTTCAGAACGCCCGAATCGGCACGGAGTGCGTGGTCGCGGCCAACTCTGTAGTGTTGGAGGGCGCCGAGATTCCGGACCATAGCCTGGTGGCGGGTGTCCCAGGCAAGGTGAAGAAGCAGTTGGACGGATCCGCCGCGGAGTGGATCCGCCGTGGCGGACAGCATTACATCGAGCTCGCCCGGACCTACCGTGGAAACCACATCGGCGAGGCCAGCACTCCCGTTTGCGAGCTGTGCGGTGGCCCTCTCATGGAGCGTAACTGCAAGGTCACATGCCTTTCCTGCGGCTATCAGCGGGACTGCTCTGATCCCTAGGAGGCTGCTGGCCTCCATGGCAGCGAGGGTACCCGCTACCGAGGTGGCGGGAACTGCAGAACGTTCGTCGCATACCACCCGATGATGTCGGAGCCGAAGCCATAGGTCACCGCCGCACCCGCGGCGAGGAAGATCCCGAAAGGCACCAGCTTCTTCGTCTTGTACGCGATCGGCCCGAAAATCACCGATCCCAGCAGAGCCCCGAGGAAGATCGTCAAGAGCACACCGGGTATCCCCAGAAACGCTCCGACCATAGCCATCATCTTGATGTCCCCACCCCCCATCGCATCCTTTTTGAACATCCACTTTCCGGCCACAGCAACGATCTCCAGAAGGCCGAACCCGAGGATGGCCCCGAGGAGCGCCGCGAGTGGATCGATCCCACCGGGCAGAAAGGCGAGTCCGAGGCCCAGGACCAGTCCGCCTAATGAAAATTGATCGGGGATGATGTAGAATCGGGCGTCGGTGAGGGCGATTCCGAAGAGGATCGTGAGGAGCAGGGCACCCCTTAGAGCCTCCCATGAGAGTCCCGCGTAGCTGAACATGCCCGCCCACACCAGCCCCGTCGCCAACTCGACCAGGGGGTATTGCAGGGAGATCGGATCCCGGCATGCTCGGCAGCGTCCACCCAAAAAGAGGTAGCCGAATACGGGGACGTTGTCATGCCACCGGATGGCCTCCCCGCATTTCGGACAGTGGGAGCCGGGGAATACCACCGATTCATCCTCCGGCCAGCGGAGCGTGCAGACGTTCAGAAACGAACCGATCATCAATCCGACCAAGCCGGCCAGAGCGGTGACGATCCAGGCGCCGGTTAAAACGTCGATCAAGGCGATACACTCCCGGGGGTAAGCAGACTATAAAGAAGGATTGAGCCGGCGACCCCGGCATTCAAGGATTCCGCCTTACCCGGCATCGGGATCGCGAGGCGTTTCGTGGATGCCGCCGTGACGTCAGCCCGCAGTCCCACGCCCTCGTTCCCTATGGCCAGAGCCCAGGATCCGGACACTTGGAACGAGCGAACATCGTCGCCGGCCGGATCGGCGGCCAGAATCTCCACGCGCTGCTCTTCCAGCCACGGCCTGGCCTCGGCCCACGGCGCGCGGGCAATGTGTGTATGGAAGCTGGCCCCCGCGGCGGCGCGAACCGTTTTCGAATTCCATGGGTCCACGGAACCATCCAGGACGATCACGGCATCCACGCCAAAAGCTCGGGCCGCCCGGATGAGCGTTCCCATGTTGCCGGGATCCTGTAGCCCATCCAGAAGCAACAGGGTCGAGGGGGCACGGTTGTGGAGCTGTACGAGATCTAGGCCCGGCTCGGTGCAGATACAGAGCACGCCCTGAGTGTGCTCGGTGTCCGATAGCTCGGCCAGGCTGACGTCGTCCACCTCGTGGGTCTCCAAACCCCGCCCCGTTAGTGTGGAGGCGAGGGCTCGGCCCACCTGAGTATCGAACAATCGTGGCGACCGGACCGCGAAGCGGATGTCTGCTCCGGCTGCCAACGCCTCGGCCGACGAGCGCACGCCCTCGACCAGCACCAGTCCTTCCCGTGGCCGTCCCTTGCGCGTCTTGAGGCGCTTGATGAGTTGTCGTTTGCTCTTGCTCAGCATCCGCATTCCGATCAGTGTGTGGACTCCATGGATAACCCACCCCCGGTAGCCCTCACAATCGCAGGCAGCGACAGCGGGGGCGGAGCCGGCATCCAGGCCGACCTCAAGACGTTCCATGCGTTCGGCGTTTTCGGCTGCAGCGCGATCACCGCCGTGACGGCTCAGAACACGATCGAGGTCGCCGCCATACACATGATTCCCGAGGAGATGGTCCGCGAGCAAATCCGTGCTGTGGCCTCGGACATTCTGCCGGACGCCGTCAAGACCGGCATGCTCGCAAGCGCCGCGTTGGTCGAGACCGTGGCTCACGCAATCGATGAGCATCGGCTGCCCAACTACGTGCTCGACCCGGTGATGATTTCCACGAGCGGACACCGTCTCCTCGATCGCGAGGCCGAGGATACGATCCGTCGGGAGCTCATCCCGCTGGCCGCCGTGGTGACCCCGAACCTCCATGAAGCACGCATCCTCACGGGTCTGCCAGTCGAGGCCCCGGGTGACCTTGCGGAGGCCGCGCGGGCGATCCTCGACCTCGGTGCTCGCGCCGCGCTCGTGAAGGGCGGGCACCTGGCCGGGGACGAAGCCGTCGATCTGCTTCTCAGCGAGGAGGGGGAGCATATCTGGTCACGGCCTCGCATTTCCACAGCTGCTGGGCACGGTACTGGCTGTACACTTTCCGCGGCGCTGGCGGCGGGCTTGGCCGCGGGCCGACCGCTAGCGGACGCGGCGGCGGCGGCCGTTGATTTCGTTGCGCGGGCGCTCGCCGACGCACCTGGGTTAGGTGAAGGGCGTGGACCCATCAACCACTTCGTGGGAGCTCGTCGGGAGGGAGGCAAGAAATCGGAGTGATCGACAAACCGCAAGAGAAGCCGAGATTCCTTTGAAACCAGTCACATTGGGCAGCATCTGGCTCTTCGAGTTGAAGCCCGGAAGCTGGGGATGTCATCAATCATCCAACGAGATGGGAGTGACCGTGAGCAGCACGAAGAGAATATCGGGCAATGGACCATGAAAAAAACGACCCGACTCAAGGAAATGATCAACGCGCCGGAGATCTTGGTCATGCATCCGGCGCACGACGCTCTGAGTGCGCGCATTGCCGAGCAGGCGGGCGCGAAAGCGGTCACGGTCGGCGGCTTCGCGGCGTCCGGCGTGTTGCTCGGGCAGCCGGACAGCTCGCAGCTCACGGCGACGGAACTCGCCACGTTCTATGAAGGCATCTGCGCCAGCGTCGACATCCCGGTGTTCGTCGATGCCGATACCGGCTTCGGCGGCGTCACCAACGTCATTCGTACCGTGAAAGACTTCGAGCGTGCCGGCGTTGCAGGATTGTTTATCGAGGACCAGCTGTTTCCCAAACGCTGTGGGCATACGGCCGGCAAGGATGTCATCTCGACCGAGGAAATGGTGCCGAAACTGAAGGCCGCGCTCGATAACCGCACTGACGAGGACCTCGTCATCATGGGCCGCACCGATGCGCTTGGGGTGCTCGGCATCGAAGACGCGATTGCGCGCGCCAACCTCTATCGCGAGACCGGCTGCGACATGGTGTTTGTCGAAGCGCCTGAGACCACCTTGCAGATGCGACGCATCTGCGAGGAAGTGGACGGTCCGGTGCTGGCAAACATGATCGAATTCGGGCGCTCGCCGCTGCTGGCCTCGCACCAGTTGCAGGAACTCGGGTTCGCGGCCGCCGTCTGGCCCGTTGCGTCGGTGTTCGTGGTGTCGCGGGCGCTGGAGGTCCTCTACCGCACAATAACGGAAACCGGATCGACGATATCGCTGCACGAGCAGATGGTGGACTTCGAGGAATACATGAAGATCGTCCGCCTATCCGAGCTGCGCGACACGGAGGCGCGTTATGAAAAGATTTAACCGGGTCTGGACCGCGAGCTGATGATGCGCCGCGCCGGCCTCGTCGCCGGCCCGTTGTTGGCGGCGTTGCTGTACCTGTGGATTCCGGAAGGACTGCAGGATCCGGCGGGTGGCGAACTGCAGCTCGGCATGGCCGGCCGCATGACGGGCGCGCTGGCCGGCTGGATGGCCATTTGGTGGATGACCGAGGCCATACCGATATTCGTCACGGCGCTGCTGCCCGCGATCGTGCTCCCGCTGACCGGCGCCCAGGACTTTTTCGACACCACCGCCGTGTACGCGCACCCACTCATATTTCTCGCGCTGGGTGGGTTCGTCCTGGCGCTGGCGCTGGAGCGCTGGGACCTGCACCGGCGCTTCGCGGCGTCCGTACTGCGCATCGTCGGCAACGGGCCGCGCCGTCTGGTAGGTGGGTTCATGATCGTCGGGGCCGCGCTCAGCATGTGGATCTCCAACACGGCCGCGTCCGTGATCATGCTGCCGATCGCGCTGAGCATCATCGCCGCCGATAACCAGACCGCCGACTACCATCCACGCTTTCGGGTGTGCCTGCTGCTCGGCACCGCTTATGCGTGCTCGATCGGTGGCATGGGCACGCTGATTGGAACCGGCACCAACGTGTTTCTCGCGTCGTTCGTGGAGAGCGAGCTGCAGCGCGACATATCGTTTGCTGGCTGGATGCGTCTCGGCGTGCCGCTCGTGCTGGTGTTCCTGCCGCTCGCCTGGCTGTTGCTGACGCACGTCATTTTCCGCCTTCCAGCCGTGGCCGAGACCGAGACCGAGACCGACCCTAGGGTATTGCTGCCTGAGCAAGGGCCCTGGTCCACCGGCGAAAAGCGCACGTTTGCCGTGTTCTGTCTCGCTGTCGTCGGCTGGGTCGGCTCGCCGTTACTGGTCAAGCTGCCCTGGTTCAGCAACCTGTCCGACCCGGGCGTCGCCATGCTCTGTATGTTGCTGCTGTTTCTAATCCCCGACGGGCGCGGAGAGGGTAGCACGCTGATGGACTGGGACACCGCCGTGAAACTGCCGTGGGGAGTGCTGTTGCTGTTCGGTGGCGGGCTAGCATTGGCTGGCGCGATCGAGGACAACGGCATAGGCGCCGCGCTTGCGCTAAACTCTGCAAGACTTCAGGGCGTGCCGCCGGTGCTTGTTGTGGTGTTTGCCGTCGTCCTGATGACTTTCCTGACGGAGCTGACCAGTAATCTCGCCAGCACCGCCACCTTGGTGCCGGTGTTCGCGGCCCTGGCCGGCGGCATGGGTATCGACCCGCTGGCGATCACCATCCCGACCGCGCTGGCTGCAAGCTGCGCGTTCATGCTGCCGGCGGCCACGCCGCCGAACAGCATCGTGTTCGGCTCCGGCATGCTGCGCATCCCCGACATGGTGCGCGCTGGGATCTGGATCAACGCACTAGGGATCGTGGTGATCTCGCTGCTGGCTTATCCGCTGGTCGGTATGCTGTTCTGATCCGGCGCGGCGATAAGCTTCAATGCTCACGTCTGACTGAGTACACCTGCTGGAGTGTTAACGGTTCTCAGAGCCGCGCGGGCGCTCGCCGAAGCACCTGGCTTGGGTGATTCCGGGAAGCGCGTGCGCCGACCTGTCATTTTGGCACTGTATGCCCCGAAAAGGCGCCAGTTTGGCTGATCTTAGGCGCTTTTACCCGGCATGATGATTGCAAACCCACCAGCAGCAACGCATCAATGACTCGCTGGACCCGCTACGCGGGCCCGTCGTACAACGATCTTGGCCAGAGCGGCCTTGGCGCACTCGAGGAGCGGACATGGGAAAGGTTATCGGGATCGATCTGGGGACTACCAACTCGGTCGTGGCGGTCATGGAGGGTGGTGAGCCGGTTGTGATTCCCAACTCCGAGGGCGGCCGGACCACACCTTCCGTGGTGGCGTTCACCAAGGACGGTGAGCGGCTCGTGGGCCAGGTGGCCCGCCGCCAGGCGATCACCAATCCTGAGAATACGATCTTCTCGATCAAGCGGTTCATGGGCCGCAAGGGCGACGAGGTAACAGCGGAACAGAAACTCGTTCCCTACGCGGTCAAGACCGACTCCAAGGGACGCGTGGAAATCAAGATCCCGAACGCGGACAAGACGTTCACGCCCCCCGAGATCTCGGCGATGATCCTTCAGAAGATGAAACAAACCGCCGAGGACTACCTGGGCCAAAAGGTCGAACAGGCCGTCATCACGGTTCCGGCCTACTTCAACGATGCCCAACGCCAGGCCACCAAAGACGCAGGAAAGATCGCGGGCCTGGAGGTACTTCGCATCATCAACGAGCCCACCGCGGCCGCTCTGGCCTACGGGCTCGAAAAAAAGGCCGACGAGAAGATCGCCGTATTCGACCTCGGTGGTGGCACATACGACATTTCCGTCCTCGAGCTGGGTGACGGCGTCTTCGAGGTGAAGTCGACCAACGGGGATACGCACCTGGGCGGCGACGACCTCGACCAGAAGGTCATCGACTGGCTGGTCAAGGAATTCAAGAAGGACCAGGGGATCGACCTTTCCAAGGACGCGATGGCGCTCCAGCGCCTGAAGGAGGCGTCGGAAAAAGCCAAGATGGAGCTTTCTTCGACGCAGCAGACCGACATCAACCTGCCCTTCATCACTGCGACCCAGGACGGGCCCAAGCACCTCAATTATTCGCTCACGAGAGCGAAGTTCGAGCAGTTGGTCGACGATCTGATCCAGCGGACGCTTCCGCCGATGAAAAAGGCGCTCGAGGACGCCGGGATCGAGCCGTCTGCCATCGACGAGGTGATTCTGGTCGGGGGGTCGACGCGGATCCCCAAGATCCAGGAAGTGGTCGAGGAGTTCTTCGGCAAGGAGCCCCACAAGGGTGTGAACCCGGACGAGGTCGTGGGCGTGGGCGCGTCCATCCAAGCCGGCGTCCTGTCCGGAGACGTGACCGATGTGCTGCTCCTGGACGTCACGCCGCTGTCACTCGGCATCGAGACGCTCGGCGGCGTGATGACGCCCCTGATCACGCGAAACACCACGATTCCGACCGAAAAGGCCGAGATCTTCTCCACGGCCGAAGACAACCAGACCACGGTCGAGATCCACGTGCTCCAAGGCGAGCGGAAGATGGCGCTCGACAACAGAACGATCGGCAAGTTCCAACTCACCGGCATTCCGCCGGCGTCGCGCGGCACGCCTCAGGTCGAGGTCACTTTCGACATCGACGCCAACGGGATTCTGCACGTCAAGGCCAAGGACAACACCACGGGCAAAGAGCAGAAGATCCGTATCGAGGCGTCGAGCGGCTTGAGCGACAGCGAGATCGAGAAAATGGTCAAGGACGCGGAGGCCCACGCCGGCGAGGACGAAGAGCGCCGGGAGAACGTCGAGGCACGCAACCAGCTCGACTCGCTCGTCTATCAGGTCGAGAAGGACTCGGCCGAGTGGGCCGATCAGGTCTCCGAGAGCACGAAGGAAGCGCTCGATGGCGCGGTCGAAAGCGCCAAGGAAGTGCTCAAGGGGGAGGATACCGCAGCGTTCAATTCGGCTCGTGATGAACTCATGCAGGCGTTCAGCGCCGCCGGCCAGGAGATGTATCAGTCGCAGGCGGCCGAGGCCGAGGCGGGCGCCGAGGACGAAGCCACGGATGGCGTGGAAGAGGAGGGGGAGGGGGAGGACGGCGACGCGGACGCGTCCGACGAAGAGGTCGTGGAAGCCGACTACGAGATCGTCGAATAGGGAGCCCACAAGGCAACCGCACGGCGCCCAACGGCAGGGGCGTGTGGGCGCTCACTCTGGGCCGTGGGCAACCCTGCCAGCCTTGGGGTTGATCCAAGAAGCGTGTACAATGGAGAGTGGACCGCCGGGTCCCCGATCGTGTAGTAGGTCGCGCGTGGGCGGGTTCGCACGTGTAAACATTCCATCGGAAGTGTGAGGAAAATGTCGATACATGATCCGTTTCGCGCCAAAGTGAAGGTGGCGTTTTACACTGCGGCCGCGGCTCTCATGGGGCTCGGAATCGCGTCCACCCTCGGGTGGAGTGGCGCGTCCCACGCCATGCCCGTCATCGGAACCGAGCCGCAGATTCCGGTCCAGGCAGTGCAGCCGGCGCTTGACCTCAGCGATGCGTTTGTCAACGTCGCCCAGATCGTCACTCCGGCGGTCGTGCGGATCGAAGCACGACGCGAAGCGCGAGGCCAGTCCGCCGGTTCACAATCGCCGCGCCTACGCGTGCCGAACCAGAATCCGCAGGATCGGCCGGATCGGCCGGATCGGGTCTCCGGGGGAAGCGGATTCATCATCTCCGAGGATGGTTACATCCTTACCAACAACCACGTCGTCGATGGGGCGGACCTTCTCACCGTTTTTCTCCAGGATCGGCGCTCCTTCCAGGCCCAGGTCGTGGGACGGGATCCGTTCACGGACGTGGCGGTGATCAAAATCGACGCACCCGATCTGAGCAGGCTCAACTTCGGGAGCTCAGCCGACCTCCGTGTCGGAGAGTGGATCATGGCCATCGGCAACCCCGGCTTCAGTGGTGCGAGCTCTCCCCTGGATTACACGGTGACTGTAGGGATCGTCAGCGCCCTCGGACGCCCCCTTCGGTTGCTTTCGCGGGGGCTCCGGGAGGACGAGGCGACTAGGGTCAACGCCGGATTCGCCATCGAGGATTTCATCCAGACCGACGCCGTGATCAATCCGGGCAACTCGGGGGGGCCGATGGTGAATCTCCGGGGGCAGGTCGTCGGAATCAATTCCGCCATCGCCAGCCAGACGGGCTACTACCAGGGGTACGGATTCGCGATTCCCATCGACCTGGCGTACCGGGTCACGGAAGATTTGATCGAGTTCGGACGTGTACGCAGGGCCTGGCTCGGCGTAGGGATGCGTGCGATCGACGCGATCTCAGCCGAGAGTTACGGCCTCCCGACGGTTTCGGGCGTCGAGTTGACAACGATCACCGAGGGCGGGCCGTCGGAAGCGCAAGGCCTTCGTGTGTATGACGTGATCGTCGAAATCGACGGCCAGACAATCGGACGCGTGGGGCAGATGCAGCAGGCCATCGCGATGAAACGCCCGGGTGACCGTATCGCCGTAGAAGTGTACCGGAACGGCAGACCCGTGACCGTAAACATCCAACTCGGCGAAGCTTCCCTTCAGGGACAGCCTGAGGTCGTAGCCGTCGCGGCACCCGTCCGCGAAGAAGAGCGGATGGACGACAAGCTCGGGCTCCGAATCGAAGACATGGATCGTACCAGCGCCCTGGAGTTCGGTTACGACGACGTGGACGGCGTGGTGATCACGGACGTTCAGGTGAACGGGCCGGCGGCACAACGAGGGGTCGCTCCCGGCTGGAAGATCCTCGAAATCAACCGGGAGCCGGTCGAGGAAATGTCGGACGTACGGCGGATCATGGCGAGCGTGGACCCGGGAGAGATTGTGACGCTCCACGTCGCTACGCCCAACGATAACCGACAGATCTTCCACATCCGGGTTTCGAGTTGACGGCCTAGGGATTCGAGTAACGACGAAGCGGTTCGAGTACGCATGCAGGGCGTGTTGCCTCCGGGTGGCGCGCCCTTCGCGTTTCGACCGTCCCCTGTCGTCGGGGGGCGGGCCCGGCCAGCAGCCGGACGCCATCCCGTTGATGGGGTTTTCGGGCCTCGTTATCTTTGACTTACCGAGTTACCTACCCGATTCCATGCCCCATCTCGGCGAAAGTGGCGGAATTGGTAGACGCGCAGGATTTAGGATCCTGTGGCTTCATGCCGTGGGGGTTCGAGTCCCCCCTTTCGCATTCAGACCGACGGTGAGATGCCGATCTTGAGAAAAAGTGTGTAAATGACGATCGAGGGAACGCAACTCCAGATATCCGTCGAAGAGGGCGAGCGGTGGCGCCGGACCATGAGCGTCACGGTACCCTCCGGCATGGTCAGTTCGGAGCGGCGTCGGCTTACTGGGGAGCTCGCCGCACGCGTCAAGCTTCCGGGATTTCGGAAGGGGCACGTCCCGTCTTCGGTGGTTGAGAAACGTTTCGGTGACTCATTGAGCCGGGACGCCCTCGACAAACTCATCGGGGCCGCATACCGAGAAGCGTTGAGCCAGCAGGAGCTCAGCCCGATTTCCGAGGGGGAAGTCGGCAACGTGCAATACGAACCCGACCGGGACTTGACCTTCTCGATCTCCTTCGACGTACGACCGGAAATCGAGCTTTCGCGGCTCGGTGGGTTCAAGGTTGAACGGCCACCGATCGAGGGCTTGGACAACAGACTCGAGGAGGTCTTGGGGCGGCTCCGGGAGGAGAGAGGCACTTGGCAGCCGGTGGATGACGGCCGCCCTGAGGACGGGGATCTGGTGGGTGTGGAAATCCAACGGATCGAGGACGGCGAGGCCGGGGAGGTGCAGCCGTATCAGTTGGTTCTCGGGCAGGGAGACGCGATCCCCGATATCGAAAAGGCGATCAAGTCACTTGAGGTAGAGGGATCCGGCGAGTTCGTGGTTCGTTTTCCGGACGACTTCCCCAATGAGGAGCGCCAGGGCCGGGAAGAGCAACTCCTCGTCCGGCTGAACTCTCGGCAGGGCCTCGAAGTGCCAGAGTTGGACGCCGACTTCGCCAAGAGCCTCGGGGATTTCGCGAACGTCGATGACCTGACCGAAAAAATCCGGGAGGATCTTGAGAAAGAAGCGGCGGAACAGGCCGAATCAGTCGTCCGGGGAAAGCTTCTGGATGCGATTCTGGACGCGAATCCCTTTACGGTGCCGGTTTCAATGGTGGACCGCTACGTGGAATCGGTGCTTGGCAACCCCGAGGGAGTGTCCCCCGAGAAGCTGGTGGAGGCCAGGGAGCAGATCTCACCTCAGGCCGAGCACGCGGTAAAACGGATCTTGGCGATCGACCGCCTCTCCGAGATACAAGACCTTCGGGCCACCGAGGAAGAGCTCGATGGCCGGATCGAAGAGATCGCCGAAAAAAGCGGAGACACGCCCGCACAGATTTATGCCAATTTACAAAAGACCGAGAGGCTCGAGGCGTTGGAGCGAGAGATTACGGAGCGAAAGGTGTTCGACTTTCTCAAGGAACAGTCGGAAATCACTGAAAACTGACCTGACGGGAGCAACCTGCAGACATGCCGATCTACCCCCCATACGTCATCGAGCGGACGAGCCGAGGAGAGCGGAGCTACGACATTTTCAGCCGGCTCCTCATGGACCGCATCATCTTCCTCGGCACCGGCATCGACGACAACGTAGCCAACATCATCGTGGCCCAGCTTCTGTTCCTCGACGCCGAGAATCCGGAACGCGACGTCTTTCTTTACGTGAACTCCCCCGGCGGTGGGGTTTACGCGGGCCTCGCGATCTATGACACGATCCAGCACATGAGGGCTCCCGTCGCAACCTTCGCGGTCGGCATCGCGGCCTCGATGGCCGCCGTGCTGGTCGCGGCTGGCGAAAAAGGCAAGCGAGGCGCCCTTCCCAACTCACGGATCATGATCCATCAGCCTTCCGGCGGATCCCAGGGTACGGCGGCCGACATCGAGATCGCGGCGAGAGAGATCCTGTACACACGCACGCGGCTCAACGAGATTTTAGCTAAGCACACGGGTCAATCGCTGGAGCAGGTCCAGGACGATGTGGATCGCGACCGGTTCATGAGTCCGGAGGAAGCGGTCGAGTACGGCCTCATTGATCGAGTGCTCGAGGGTCCCGTCGGGAACGGCTCGGGTCCGAAAGATTCGCATGCCAAGCTCGAACCCTCGGAGCCCGAACCCTCGGAGCTCGAACGCTCAGAGGACGAGGAGTAACCACGCACGCACGAGTAGAGGACGCACGACATGTCCAGTGACAAACATCTACGTTGCAGTTTTTGCGGTAAGTCGAAGGAAACGGTCAAGAAGTTCATTTCCGGCCCCTCCGTCTACATCTGTAACGAGTGTATTTCACTCTGTAATGAGATCCTCGCCGAGGAGGAAGATCACGAGGCGTCAGAGTCCGCAATCCCGAGTCCCACCCCGCAGGAAATCAAGTACGTCCTGGATCAATACGTCATCGGGCAGGAGGGCGCGAAACGGGCGCTCGCCGTGGCCGTCTACAACCATTACAAGCGGGTCAACAACCAGGGCGTGCTCGACGAAGTCGAGATCGATAAGGCCAACATTCTCCTGATCGGGCCCACCGGCGTCGGTAAAACGCTGCTCGCACAGACGTTGGCTCGGATCCTCCATGTACCGTTCACGATCGCGGACGCCACGACGCTCACCGAAGCGGGATACGTCGGCGAAGACGTTGAGAACATCCTGGTTCGGCTGCTCCAGGCCGCCGATTTCAACGTGGCCGAGTGCGAACGCGGGATCGTCTACATCGACGAGATGGACAAGATCGCGCGGAAGTCCGAGAACCCGTCGATCACGCGGGACGTGTCGGGAGAGGGTGTCCAACAGGCGCTGCTCAAGATCCTGGAGGGCACCGTGGCGTCAGTCCCGCCCCAGGGGGGTCGAAAACATCCGCAGCAGGAGTACATCCAACTCGACACCCGGAACATCCTGTTCATTTGTGGAGGCGCTTTCGACGGCCTGGAGCAGATCATCGAGGCCCGTCTTGGCAGACGGCGCATCGGGTTCGGTGAGAAGACTACCGGGGAAGAACGAGACGAGCTTCTGCCATTTGTCGAGCCCGAGGATCTCAAGCAGTTCGGCCTCATCCCCGAACTCGTGGGACGCCTCCCGGTGGCGGTCCACTTGACCGACCTGGACGAAAACTCATTGGTGCGGATCCTGGAGGAGCCGAAGAACGCACTGGTCAAACAGTATCGGAAGATGTTCGAGCTCGAAGGCATCGGCCTCACCTTCGACAAAGAGGCGTTGCGCACGATCGCCAAGAAGACACTGGACCGCGGGACCGGCGCGCGGGGCCTGCGGTCCGTGATCGAGGACTTCATGCGGGACGTCATGTTCGAGGTCCCCTCTCGAACGGATGTCCGAGAGGTGGTCGTCACGGCCGACTGTATAGACAAGGCCGTGCCACCGCTGCTGGTACTCCACCCGGAGACGCAGAAAAAAGAGGCCTGAGCCCTTCCCCACAGTTGTTCCCCGGCGTAGGATGCGCGCAGCCGGTCCAACCTCCCGAGAGCGGCCCGCACCTATGTGAGCTTGAATTCACGTATCTGAAGTACGCTTAAGAAGGCTGTTGAAGGAGTACAGCGGGTCGCGCACAGGGCGCTTGTGCGCGTTCAGACAAGGAACGACGACGAGGCGTAGCAGAGCTACGCCGAGGAGGAGAGACGCAGGATCAACCGCACAACCGCCCTGTGCCCTCCACCATTTATGACATAAGCTTACACGTTGATGGGTTGCGGTGGCACGGCCCCATCTCCGTTGTTGGAGCTCCTAGCCATAGCTACGGCTATGGCGTCGTCGCTCCGCCTAGGGTCTGGGACCGTGGCATCCGCAACGCGGCCCACTGTACTCCTTCAACAGCCTTCACGGAGCTGAATGGCGACACTGATCCGGGTCGACCAGAGCTACGAGATCCCAGACCAGCTTCCCGTGGTCGCGCTTCGGGACCTGGTCTTCTTCCCTTACATGGTCCTGCCCCTGCTGATCGGCCGACCGCCGTCGCTCGCCGCGCTGGAGGCGGCCGAGAAGGGCGAAGGATTTATCCTCCTCCTGGCGCAAAGGGACGTTCAGGTGGAGGACCCTTCCAAAGACGACGTGCACCGCGTCGGGGTCGTTGCGCAGGTCCTACAGGTGTCGCGACTTTCGGACGGGAACGCACGCGTCGTACTCGAAGGCATCGGGCGCTGTAGGGTTCGTCGCTTCCTGAAATCTCAAGTCGGGTTTGCGGCGTCGATCGAGCCCTTCGTCGCAGAGGAACGAGCGGAGGGGCGGGAGCCGAGCGAGGAGGAGGCGCTCGCCCGAGGCGTCCTTCGGCTCTTTCACGAGTATGTCCATCTGTGTGATCGCGTCCCAGACGATGTGTCGAGCTCGATTTCCCTCGAGGGCGACCGGCTTCGCTCGGCCCATTTGATCTCCGGACATTTGCTGGTGCTTCCCAGCGAGAAGCAAGAGCTTCTCGAATCTCCCGCCCTCGCGCCATATTACGGGCTACTGAGAGAGATCCTGGTGCGCGAGTTGGAGATTCTGCGCATCGAAGAGAAGCTGGATGCCCAGATCCGCATGCAGCTCGACTCGGATCACCGCCAGATCTACCTCCAGGAGCAGTTGAAGGCGATTCACAACGAGCTCGGGGCCGACCCCCAGGATGAGTGGTCGGATCTCGCGGCGGCGGTGGTGTCCGCTTCCCTACCCCCACAAGCCCGTGAGCGTGCGGAACGCGAACTCAATCGCCTCGAAAAATTGAATCCGGTCGCACCCGAGGCCGCGGTGATTCGAACCTACCTCGACTGGATCTTGGAACTCCCGTGGACGGAACGCAGAGAGGACAATCTCGACGTCGAGCATGCATCAGCCACGATCGATGAGGCCCATTACGCGCTGGCTGAGGTGAAGGATCACATTCTCGACCATATCGCTGTCCTGTCGCTGGTCGGTGAGCTGAAGGGACCCATCCTCTGCCTGGTTGGCCCACCCGGGGTCGGCAAGACCTCTCTCGGCCGCAGTATCGCCACGGCTCTCGGCCGAGAATTCCTCCGCGTCAGCTTGGGGGGCATCCGAGACGAGGCCGAGATCCGCGGTCACCGGCGCACCTACGTCGGTGCCTTGCCTGGAAGGGTGCTCCAGGGAATGCGCCGCAGCGGGACCATCAACCCGGTTTTCCTCCTCGATGAGATCGACAAGTTGGCCCATGACTTCCATGGCGATCCCGGTGCAGCCCTCCTGGAGGTCCTGGACCCGGAGCAGAACAAGACGTTCACGGACCACTACCTGGAGTTGGAATACGACCTCTCCGATGTCTTGTTCGTTGCCACCGCCAACACGCTCGGTGGGATACCGGAGCCGCTTCGGGACCGCATGGAGATCATCCGTCTTCCAGGATACCTGGACACCGAGAAGCTCGCGATCGCCCTGCGATTCCTCTGGCCCCACCAGGCGATGCGCCATGGCCTACCGACCGACCTGGACCTGACCGAGGGAGCGGCCAAGGCCATCATCCGGAGGTATACGCGGGAGGCGGGTGTCCGAGAGCTGGACCGCCGTATATCTCGCGTCGCCCGAAAACTCGCCCGACGAAGGGCCGAAGAGGGCCCGCCTAAGGGTGACGACGCTGCGGCGAGCGCGGGCGATCGGTCGGCCAAAACCCCTGGAATCGGCGAGGACGACCTAAAGGCTCTTTTGGGCCCGCCGCTCTATCTGGATCGCAGCAAGGACGATGGTGAGCGCTCCGGAATGGCCAACGGGCTGGCGTGGACGGAAGCGGGAGGTGTTGTGCTCGACGTCGAGGTGGCGGTGGTGCCGGGCTCGGGCCAAGTGCAGCTCACTGGCACGCTCGGAGACGTGATGAAGGAGTCCGCCTTCGCGGCGGTCACCTACGCCCGTTCACGCGCCACCCGGCTCGGGCTCGATCCACAGTTCCATAAGGACGTCGACATCCATATCCACATCCCGGAGGGTGCGACCCCGAAGGATGGTCCGTCTGCCGGAATCACCATCGCCACGGCGCTGATCTCGGCGCTCACCGGGACGCCGTCACGGGCCGACGTGGCCATGACCGGAGAGATCACACTTCGAGGGCGCGTCCTGGCT
Organism: Longimicrobiales bacterium; assembly: GCA_965248195.1. Lineage (GTDB taxonomy): Bacteria > Gemmatimonadota > Gemmatimonadetes > Longimicrobiales > Gaopeijiaceae > UBA822. The sequence goes on from CBDFIQ010000002.1 coordinate 2,338,754, forward strand.
GTCGGAGGGGTCAAGGAGAAGGCTGTGGCCGCGCTCCGGGAGGGATTGAGTAAGGTTCTGCTGCCGGCCGCCAACGCGCCGGAGTTGGAGCTCATGCCTGAGGAGGTGATCGACGGATTGGAGTTCGTGCCGGTCCGTACGATGGACGAGGTCCTGAACCAGGCGCTCACGGCGGTACCGGAAGCCCGGCGGAGCTTCGCTGAGGGTGGGAGTTCGGTCGGAACCCACCTTTCGCAATAGCGTGAAGGTTCGGACCGTCGAATTCGCCGGGAGCCTGTTCGACACCGACGCGCCGGTTCCTGGAGACCTTCCTCAGGTCGCGTTCTCCGGCCGCTCCAACGTCGGCAAGTCGTCACTCATCAACGTGCTTCTTAGACGCACGCAGAAGAAGCTCGCGCGCGTATCCGCGACACCGGGCAAGACGCGGTCCCTCAATTTTTACCTGGTGAATGACCGCTTCTTCCTTGTCGACCTTCCGGGCTTCGGCTTCGCCAGGGTCTCCTCCCGTGTGAGGCGGTCCTGGAAGACGCTCGTCGAGGATTATCTCGTAGGGGAACCGAAGCTCCGTGGCGTCGTACATCTAGTAGATGCCCGCCACGACCCCACCATCACCGATCTCGAAATGGTGGAGTTCCTCGCAGAGAAAGGCCTGCCGACCTTGGTGGTGCTCACGAAGATGGACAAGCTCAAGCGTATGGCCAGGGAGAGAACCGTGACGGAGGCCGTGGAACGACTGAATATCGATGAGGATCAGGTGCTTGGCTTTTCATCCAAAACGGGCGAAGGACGCGAGGAGTTACTGACAGCACTCGACCATCTGATCGGCGTAGACGAGGACGGACATTGAGCGGTAAGGTGGGCGGGACGTGTGCGCTTGTCGGGGCCATTCTGGTTATTCTCAGCGGCTGCGGGGCCGTCGGCACGGGAACTGGCCAGTCGGCGCCGCCGCCCGGCCGCGGAGGCGCGGATGCACTCGTCCCACCTGGATATGGGACCCTTACACAGGCCCAGTTCACGCTCGAGTTAGAGAGCGGCGAGCTCCAGATCCAGGTCACACCGCTGGCCGAATCCGTCATTCGACTGGCAGCTCCCGACACGTATCAGCGGCTGACTGGCATCTCGGCGTCGGCCGGTGCGTCCTTGGGGTCCCGGGCTCAAGAGGAAAGCCCCCTTTTCCTCGTGTCGATGTTCAGTCGAGCCCCAACGGTCACGTACGAGCCCGAGAATCTCCATATCGTTAACGGTGGACTCAGGTACCGTTCCACAGCCATCCAGGCGATCACCCCCGGCTGGGGAGGACAACGCCTTCGGCAACAGGAGACCCAACTTGCCGTCTACGCCTTCGATCCGGGCATCGAGCTGGAGATCGCCCTGATCGTAGAGTACGAGGGCGTCAGCGATACGTCCTGGCAAACCATCCTCAATCGGCTCGAAGCGGAGCGGGCTCGCGTGCGGGCTCGGGTCGGCGCTTGAGAGGCATCGGCACTCCCGGTGGCTCGCAAACTTCTGGAACACTGCATTAGGTCTAATCGGCGTCTTCCTCGTCCATCCCGAATTTCTTGATCTTGCGATAAAGCGTCCGCTCGCCGATGGCAAGCATCTGGGCCGCCTTTCGGCGGTTTCCACGAACCTCCACCAGCGCCGCGGCAATCGCCGCCCGCTCCAGATCCTCCATGGTCATCCCCGGCCGATACACGACTGCCCCGCCCCCGAGCGCCTCCCGCGGCCCGTCTCCGGTTGAGATCTCGATCGGCTCCTCAACGTCCCAGGACTCGTCCAAGACGCCGGCGGCGGGTCGAACACCGATCTCTACTCTCCCCTCGCGGCTCGGATAGGTGTCCACGGGCGCGGCAGCGCCTGGCTGTGGTGACTGGTAGGCCTCGAACTCCTTTCGGAGGTCGTCCACGTCCATTCGAAGATCGACCAGGGTCCGGAAGATAAACTCCAACTCGGGCCTGATTCCCTGAGTGCCCGCGCCTTCCAACGCCCCTGAACTCCCTGCGGCGAAGGGAACAAGGGCAGCGGTGCCCGGTGCGTTCCCCCGAACGTCCGAAGGGATATCATTGGGCAGAACCCGCCGTCCCGGCGCGAGGACGACCATACTCTCGACCAGGTTCTGTAATTCGCGGATGTTCCCGGGCCAATAGTAGTCCTGGAGGATCTCCATGGCCTCTTGAGAAATTCCCTCGAACCGACGGTCGTGACGCCTACTGGCATCCTCGATGAAGGCGTCCACCAGCAGGGGGATGTCCTCTCGCCTCCGGCGGAGCGGAGGGAGCTCGATATGCAACACGTTCAGCCGATAGAAGAGGTCTTTTCGGAACTGGCCCAAGGCCACGAGCTGCTTCAGGTCCTGGTTGGTGGCCGTGACGATGCGGATATCGACGCGAATCACGTCCTCACCACCCACGCGACGGAACTCGCGCTGCTCGAGGACCCGAAGGAGCTTGGTCTGCGTGGCCCCCGGCATCTCCCCGATCTCGTCCAGGAAAATGGTCCCTTTGTCGGCCAACTCGAAGAGCCCACGTCGGGAATCGATCGCGCCTGTGAAGGCTCCCTTTTCATGACCGAAAAGTTCGCTTTCCAAGAGAGTCTCAGAGAGTGCGGCAACGTTTACCGCGATGAACGGCCGGTGGCGCCTCGACGAGAGATGATGGATTCCTCGCGCGACTAACTCCTTACCTGTTCCCGACTCACCAGTGATGAGCACCGTGGACGCCACCGGCGCGAACTGCACGACCCGCTCCAGAACCTCCTTCATCGCGTCGGTTTCACCGACGATGCCGGCTGACGCCTGGAGCCGACGACGTTCGATTACCGAACGAGCAACGAAAACAACGTCGTCGGCACGAACAACGTCAGAGAAGACCTCCAGGTACGCGGCAGCCAGCCTGGGGATTAGCTCAGCATCTTCCACGATCGCGAAGGCCGGAGCTTTCGATTCGGCGCGGACACGGCCGACCAGGCCGCGGGCGGTGGCGGTGGCTGGGGACCCGGTTATGACCAGCAATTCGATTGGGGGTCCTCCACTCACGTCTTCGTCCGGGGTGACCAGCTCTGCGTCGTACCCGGCGCCCTGGAACGCCTTCCTGAGCTCCCCCGCCCGCTCCAAATGATGGGTCGAGACGAGCACCCTGCCCTCATCGGCGCCGCTCATTCGGGACCCATGGGCTTCGCGGAGCTCGGATGTCCAGTGGCCTCGCCCCGCAACAGTTCCACGATGTGTGGAAGAAGCCCCTCGATCGCCTCAAGGCCGTCGCGGACACCGCCGGGGCTCCCCGGAAGGTTCGCCACAAAGGTCCGGCCCCGGGATCCCGCAAGCCCCCTCGATAACACCGCGGTCGGCGTCTCGGGCAACCCCTGTCTTCGAATGGCATCGGCCAACCCGGGCGCCTCCTTATCCAGCACCCCTCTTGTGGCTTCCGGCGTCACGTCACGCGGGGAAAAGCCCGTACCCCCGGTGGTCAGCACGACGTCGACATCTCCGGAATCGGCCCACTGCACGAGCTGCGGAATGATCTGTTCGGTCTCATCGGGTACGACGCTTCGATGTATCAGCTCGTATTCGCATCGGGCGCACCACAGCGCGATCAGGTCACCACTCCGATCCTCCCGCTCACCGGAAAAGCAGCCGTCGCTCACCGTCAGAACCGCTACCCGCATACTAGAGGCCTGTTGAAGAAGTAAACGGCCCGATTCACCGTCGAACCGAGCCCTCGGTATAGAACGGAAGCCGGGTGACCACGCCGGGAATCACCTCGTCGCGGATGCGAACCCCGACTTCGGTATCGGGATTGATCAACTCGGCGGGCACGTAACCCAGCGCGACGCCGTAGCCGAGACTCGGGCTCACGGTCCCGCTGGTCACCGATCCCACCTCGTTCCCCTCATGGACAATGGGGTATCCGGGCCGCGGAAAGCCCCGCTCAGTCAGGCGAATTCCGACAAGTCTGTGGGGAACGCCCTCTTTCCTTTGCCGCACCAACGCATCGCGCCCGGAAAACTCTCCCTTATCCCATTTCACCACCCACCCGAGCCGGCCCGCCAGGGGCGTGTGTTCCTCGTCGAGGTCGTTGCCGTAAAGCGCGAAGCCCACCTCGAGCCGTAGGGAGTCCCGGGCTCCGAGCCCGGCCGGGAGTAGCCCGGCCCCCCCACCCCGCTCGAACAGAGCATTCCAGACCGCGACCGCATCGGCCTCGGCCACGTACAGCTCGAAGCCATCCTCTCCCGTGTATCCGGTCCGACTGATCGTCGCGGCACACCCCGCTACGATCCCTTCCGTGAAATGGTAATATGCGATGCCATTCAGATTCGCGTCCGTGAGGGGATCGAGTATCTCCTGGGCACGGGGGCCTTGGAGAGCCAAGAGGCCCATGTCGTCCGACCGGTCCTCCAAGGTCACATCGAGGCCCTCTACATGCTCCAAAATCCACACCCAGTCTTGATCCCGTCGGGAGGCGTTCACCACCAACATGTAGTGATCAGCCATACGATAGACGACGAGATCGTCGCGGATGCCTCCGTCCTCGGCGCACATGGCGGAGTATTGGCACTGACCCACTGCCAGGCTCGCGGCGTCATTGACGCTCACGCGCTGAACCAGATCGATCGCTTGGGGGCCGTGGATCAGGAACTCGCCCATATGAGAAACGTCGAAGAGGCCCGCCACCTCACGCACGGCGTGGTGCTCCGCCGTGATTCCCGCCGGGTACTGGACCGGCATCTCGTATCCGGCGAACGGCACCATCTTGGCCCCAAGACCCAGATGCACATCATGGAGGGGAGTTTTCTTAAGCGTGTCGTTCATGCTCTTTCGTCGCACTCGACAGGATTAACGCGCGAATCAGAGGATGTAGCGCCTCAGGTCAGCGTCGTCCACGATGGCTGAGAGGTTATCCCGAACGAAGTCACGATCCACGACGATCTCTCGTAGGTCGTCTTCGGGGAGCCCGTAGAGCACCGACTCGAGCAGTGTCGTGAGCACCGTGTGCAGACGGCGCGCCCCGATATTCTCCATTTGGTCGTTCAAAACGGCGGCGAGTCTCGCCACCTCCTCGATCCCCTCTGAAGTGAAATCGAGCGTGGCGCCCTCAGTCTCCACCAACGCGCGGTATTGATGAACGAGCGCATTCTTTGGCTCCTGGAGAATACGGACGAATTCCTCTTCGCCGAGGCTTTTCAGCTCGACCCGAATGGGGAAGCGTCCCTGCAGCTCGGGGATCAGGTCGCTGGGTTTCGCCACGTGGAACGCTCCTGCCGCCACGAAGAGCACATGGTCCGTCCGCACGAGACCGTATTTGGTCTGCACCGTCGAGCCCTCGACGATCGGCAGGATGTCGCGCTGCACCCCCTCGCGGCTCACATCGGGCCCTGCCCCACTGCGCTCCCCGGCGATCTTGTCGATCTCGTCCAAGAAGACGATCCCCATGTCCTCGGCCCGAATGAGGGCCTCGTTCACGACCTCGTCCATGTCGATCAAGCGGTCCATCTCGTCCTGGACAAGGATCCTCCGGGCCTCCGAAACAGACACGGTGCGCCGCTTTTTCCGCTTGGGAAGCATATCCTGGAGCATTTCGGTGAAGTTGTGATCCATGCCCTCCATACCCCCGCCCATCGGCAACACCATGCCCTCAATCGACGCCGTCTGGGATACCTCGATTTCGACCTCGCGTTCTTCCAGCTTTCCATCCTGCAGGAGCGTCCGGAGCTTTTCCCTCGTTCGTAGGCGGCGTGCCTCGATAACCTCGTCGGCCTCCCCGCCAACATCCTTCGCCTCGGCGCCCTCCCTGCCCACCACGAAGACGTGTGGGCGCCCCTCACCGCTCTCCGGGACCGCCGGATGCGCAACGGTCGGACTCGTCGCCGGCGTAGGGAGAAGAAGGTCCAGAAGGCGCTCTTCGGTCCTCGCATCCGCCAACTCCTCGACATCGTCCTCACGCTCGGCGCGAACCATGTTGACGGCTACGTCCACCAAATCGCGGATCATCGACTCCACGTCCCGCCCCACGTACCCCACCTCGGTGTATTTCGACGCCTCCACCTTCACGAACGGTGCCCCCGCCAGACGGGCAAGCCGACGCGCGATCTCGGTCTTCCCGACCCCTGTGGGACCGATCAGGATCAGGTTGTTGGGGAGGATCTCATCGCGAAGCTCCTCTTCGACCCGCTGCCGGCGCCAACGGTTTCGAAGAGCGATGGCCACGGCCTTCTTGGCTTCGTCCTGACCCACGATGTACTTATCCAGCTCGGCAACGATCTGGCGAGGCGTGAGTTGGTCCAACCAATCCTCGTCCGACGCGTCGGGCGTATCCACTGAAAGCCGGGGCTCGCTGGATTTTTCCATTCTACACCAACTCCAGAACCGTGATCTCTTGGTTCGTATAGATGCAGATCTCAGCGGCAATCTCGAGGGACCGGCGCACCGTTTCTTTCGCCGATAGCTCTGAATGTGCAAGCAGCGCGCGAGCCGCGGCCGTGGCGTATGAGCCGCCAGAGCCGATCGCCAGGACAGGATCGTCGGGTTCGATCACCTCGCCCTGTCCACTGACCAGGAAAAGGTGTTCTCGATCGGCCACGAGAAGAAGAGCGTCGAGTCTCCGCAGATAACGGTCCATCCGCCAATCCTTGGCGAGCTCCACCACGGCCTTGGTCAGGTTCTTCGGAAACCGCTCCAGCTTTTCCTCCAGCTTCTCGAAGAGCGTGAACGCATCGGCGACGGCGCCCGCGAAACCGACGAGCACGCTTCCTTCCCGAAGCGTCCGCACCTTTTGGGCGGCATTCTTCACGACCGTGTCCCCGATCGTCACCTGGCCGTCGCCCGCAAGCGCAACATGGCCATCGCGCCGCACGGCCACGATCGTCGTCGCCCGGAGGTCCAGTCCGCCAGCTCGTTCTGTCATGCGGTTCCCTCGACTCACTCGGTGTATCCTGGGTTCCATCATCGTAGATCGCGTATCGAAAACCGCCAGCCGGGCCATTCGCCGGGGCCCCGCCCAAACGCTACTCCCCGGGGATCCTACGATACAGCAACACCCTGACCGCACCAAGCGCCCACCGGCGTCACGGTTGTCCCAACAGTAGCGATGGGGTCCATAAGTCGCGATGGGCGGATCTCACCGAGCCTGGGCCGCAGCTCGGCCGACTCTCCGCGATATAGCTAGGCGGCCCCATCGGGTCGATCCATAGTGAGTTGCCCGTGTCTTCCCTTGCCTGCCGTCGGGACGACAGGTACGATTTTGCCAGACGCCCGTCGAGCGGGCGTCATCAGCAGATTCCCCGGGAGGTGTTTCGTGAGACGTGTTCTTCTTGCGGCCTTAGTGCTCGGCCTGACGATGACTCCGGCGTTCGGGCAGATCGTTCCGGAACTTCCGTTCGAATCGGTGCCCAATCCGCTGAAATTACCCAACGACATCCACTTCGGTGAGATCGCTGGAGTGGCGGTCAATTCGAGGGGGCATGTCTTCGTGTTCTCGCGTGGCAACTCAGTCGGGCCGTCCTACATGGCCACGGCCTCGCAGCTCCTCGAGTTCGACGCCAACGGTAATTTCGTCCGCGAGATCGGCAAAAACCTGAATGCGTGGTCCTACGCACATGCCGTTCGCGTCGATCCCCAGGACAACGTCTGGGTCGTCGACAAGGGATCGAACATGATCCTCAGGTTCACCCCCGAGGGTCACGTGGATTGGGTCTTCGGCCGCAAGGGAGAGGCCTCGCACCTCATCGTGCCGCCCGACTACCAGACCGTGATGGCCAGACTGCTCGACCGCGCCGGCGTGGACGTGGAAGTTCCCGAGAATAACAACCCGCGCTGGCCCATACCGGTGCATCAGGACAACAGCTTCAACCAGCCCACCGACGTAGCATGGGACTCGAACGGGAACTCGTATTTCAGCGACGGCTACATCAACTCGAGGGTTGGCAAAGCCAACGCGAAAGGCGAGTGGGTGGCCAGCTGGGGGTCACTCGGCAGCGGCCCCGGCCAGTTCGACACGCCGCACGGCATTGCGGTGTCACCCGATGACGAGATCTACGTGGCGGACCGCGGCAACCGCCGCGTTCAAGTGTTCGATCCCGACGGCAACTACCTGCGCGAATTCGTCATCGACGTGCCGGTGGACGTGACGCGGGGCAAGATCGTGTACGGGCGGGAAAACCCGAACGGCACGAGGGGCTCCCTAGCACCAGGGGCTCCCGACGCCTTGTGCATGACGCCCGGGCCCAATCCGGTGCTCTTCATCGGCGATCTGTACCCGAGCCGCATCTACAAGGTGTCGCTCGACGGCAAGGTGCTCGGCGTTTACGGGCAGCCCGGCCGTAACCTCGGCGAGTTCGGCTGGATTCATGGCATCGCGTGCCCGTCCGAGGACGAGATCTGGGTGGCCGAGCTCATCAACTGGCGCGTGCAGAAGCTCGTCACCAGGGGCACGAGCACCAGGTAGGAGGACCGAGCCCCTGTTCCCGGATCCAGAGATCGTCGCTGAGCCGTACTCGCGCCGATCACTCCGCCCGCAGCGCCTCCACCGGCTGAACGCTGGAAGCCCGTACGGCAGGCAGCCAGGCGGCGGTCAGGCCGACCGCGCCCATCAAGAGGGCCACTAGGCCGAGGGTGACCGGGTCGTTGGGGGCGACACCGTAGAGCAGGCTCTCGAGAAGACGAGAGGCGAGCACCGACCCTAGCGCACCGAGCACGAGACCGATCAGGAGAAGCGCCGCGCCCTCGAGCACGATCATTCGTCGTACCTGCCCGGCCCGCACGCCCAAACTCATGCGCACCCCAATTTCGTTGGTGCGCTGGCTGACAGAGAATGCCAGAACCCCTGCGAGACCGACCGCTGCGATGAGCAACGCGACGATGCCGAAGCCCGAAACGAGCAGGGCGTTGATGCGCTGTGAAGCGACTGATTCGTCCCGAAGCTCCGCCAGGGTGCCGACCTTACCGATCGGCACGGTCGGGTCCACGTCGCGAACGATCCGCGTGGCTGGAACGAGGAGCGCACGGGGATCGGACGCGGTGCGCACAACAAGCGAGCCTGCGAAAACCTCCTCCTGATCGAACGGTTGATAGAGCGCCGGGGTCGGCTCCTGGTCGAGCGCCGCTGAGCGCGTGTCGCCTACAACGCCGACGATGGTCCGCCAGTCGCCCGATACGGGAATGAAGGCCAGCACTTCGTCGGTCCATGCGACCCTCCGGCCCAGGGGGTCGGAATCCCCGAACAGGCGCTCCGCGAGCGACTCGTTCAGAATGGCGACGAGCGGATCTTCCCTGGAGTCCGTCGATTGGAACTCTCGTCCGGCCAGCAGCTCGATCCCCGTGGCGCGGAAGTATTCCGGTGTGGCTGTCCGGTGTTCCGCCCGCGGAGTGGGGAGGTCTGGGTCGAGCGCAACGCCCTCGGCGCCGATCTCGAGTTGGATGAACCCATCGTCCCGGACAGGGACCGTGGAACCGACACCCGCGTCGAGAACGCCCGGGAGGGAAGCCATGTCCGATCGCATTCGCTCGTAGGCGTCCTTGACTTCGTCCGTCGTTCTGCCCGTCCCGGCGACCGGCACCTCAACGGTCAGCACACCTTCGAGGTCGGCGCCGACGTCGACCTCGTAAAGGTTCAGCAGCGTGCGAACGAGCAGGCCGGCGCCCGTTAGTAGCGTAACGGACAGGGCGACCTGCGCGACGACGAGCCCGCGCTGCATGCGCCGGTACCGACGTCCGCCGGTCGTCCGCTTCCCTCCTGACGCCAGGGATGCGCCGGGCCTTGACGATGCGCCCGGCAGCCTGGGCGCCCATCCAAGCCCCAGAGCGACGATGAGCGCGACACCCGCCGTGAAGCCGAGCACCGCCCCATCCAGAGCAACCTCGCTCGCGCGGGGCGTGAAGCGCGCCGCGAACGTGGTGAGCAGGTCGATCCCCGCCATGGCCACGAGCACCCCGATGAGCGACCCGAGGGCCGCGATGAGCACGCTCTCCGAAAGAAGCTGGCCTCGGAGCCGCCAAGCGGACGCGCCAAGGGCTGCTCGAACGACCAACTCGCGTTCGCGGCGTACGGATCGGGTCAGTACGAGGTTTGCGACGCTCGCGCACGCGATCAGCAGCACGAAGAACGCCGTGACCCAAAGAAGGTAGATCGTGCCTGTTGCGTCTTGGGTGAGAACCTCGGCGAGCGGGTACACGTGCACCTGATACCCGGCCGCCACCTCGTAGGCCTCCGGGTACGCGTCGTGGATGCGGATGCTGATCCCGTCGACCTCCGTCTGTGCCTGCTCGACGCTAGCGCCCGGCCCCAACCGGGCGAAGATTTGCGTCATCCGGTGCGAGCGACCGTGGACCATCGTCGCGCTCAGGTGGTGCGGGCTCGTCACCATGTTCACGAGCACGTCGGTGCGCTCCGGGTAGTGCGGCGCTTGCTGGACGACGCCGACGATCGTCGCGGCCATGGCGCCCAGATCGACCGTTTCGCCCACGACGCTCGGATCGCCTCCGAAGAAGCCCATCCAGTAGTCGTACGTCAGCACCACGACGGCCGCAGCCGCCTCTCCATCATCTCCAGAGTCTAGGACGCGGCCGATCTCGGGGCCGAGTCCCATGACTCCGAAGAAGTTGCCCGTGATGATTCCGGCCAGGATCTGCTGCGGCTCCCCACGAGCGGTAAGGTTGAAGCTCCCCGAGGAGAACTCTGCGATCCCAGTGAGGGCACCCGCCGACCGATAGTCGATGATCTCCGGAACCGAAAACAGCGCGTTCTCGATGCCCGCCCGCTCCGCCGAGTGCCTCAGGTAGACGAGGCGCTCGCCGTCGGCATGCGGCAGGGGACGGAGCAGCACGCCCCGCACGACGCTGAAGACCGCAGTGTTCGCGCCGATCCCGAGCGCCAGTGTGAGGATCGCGGCTGCCGCGAAGAAAGGGGCCCTCAGCAGTCCTCGAGCAGCGAGGCGCAGTTCCCGATAGAGCGACTCCATCCTCCCCCTTTACACGCCAGACAAGAGGGGCAAATACCCCGTGCTGTCGCCAAACGTCTCCACGTTCACCCCGAACTTCTCCAGGAGGCTCAATGAGAGGTTCGCCAGAGGAGTGCCCTGCGGATACACGAGGTGGCGATTCCCCTCGAGCCCGTTCTCAGGCCCGCCGATGACGACGACCGGCACGTTGTAGTTGTTGTGCGTGTTGCCGTCGCTCATGCCGCTGCCGTAGAGGACCACCGTGTTGTCCAGTAGCGTCCCGTCACCGTCGGAAATCGACTGCAGCTTGTCCAGGTAGTACGCGAGGGTCTCCACGTGATAGGTGTTCAGCCTCGTGAAGTCCTTCATCTTGTCCGGATCATTGCCGTGGTGCGACATCGAGTGGTGCACCTCGGGCAGTCCGATCTCGGTGTACGAACGATTGATGTTTTCTCGCGCCATCATGAACGACGTGACGCGCGTGACATCTGCTTGGAACGCGAGCACCTGCAAGTCGAGCATCAGCTCGGCGTATTCCTTGAAGGTCTCGGGCACGCCGACCGGACGATCCGGGACCTCGAGATCGACGTTGGACGACTCCGACGCAGCGATGCGCTGTTCCACGTCGCGAATCGCACCGAGATACTCACCGAGCTTGGCACGGTCCTGCCCGCCTAATGTGCTCGAGAGCGTCGAGATCTCGCGGATCAGGCCGTCGAGAATGCTGCGGTCTTCCTGGACTCGAGCCAGCCGCTCTTCGGCGGTGTCGCCGCCGCCGAACAGTCGCTCGAACACGAAGCGCGGATTCGTCTCCGCCGGCAGCGGCATCGTCGGCGTCTTCCACGACATCGAGTTCATGTAAGCGCAAGCGTAGCCGTGGTCGCAGGCACCGACGACGTCGTTGCGATCTACGGAGACTTCCAGTGACGAGAGCCTCGAGTCGCGGCTGATGCGCTCAGCGATGATCTGATCGACCGTCGTGCCGGCTCGCACATCCGCGCCCTCGGTCTGCTTCGGGTGCACGCAACTCATGAACGCCGGAGCGGCGCGCGGATGCTGACCACCGGAGTCGCCCTGGTCGGTCGCCGGGAAGTTATCGAGCCCGCTGAAGACGAGCGTCCGATGCCGGAACGGCTCGAGCGGTTTCAGCGTCGGCGAGAACTCGAACCCGACGCCCTCGGTGGGTGGCGTCCAGTCGAACATATTCGCGCCGTTCCCGACATAAATGGCCATGAACCGAGGCGCTCCCTTGGCTCTGGCCGACATCGCGGGCACCATCGCGTCGAGGAACGGCAACGCCAGGGTGGCGCCCATGCCGCGAATAAACGTCCGTCTGGGTAGGGCTACTTTCCTGATCCACATTGAACGGTCTCCCTCATATCGAGTAATTCGGCATATCGAGTAATTCGGCGATCAGTTCGCGCGCTCCTCCGCCATCCGCATTTGAAATGGAGTGCTCGTCACGATGCCCTGGATCAGAGCGGCGAACGCATAGTTCTCATCGGCGGCCTCTCGCTTGATCTGACGCACATAGGGCGCATCGGTCGCTTCCAGCCCTCTCCCCAGGGCATACGTCAACAGCCGGTCGGTCACGGTGGTCAAGAAGGACTCCGACTGGTCCAACAACAGCTGGCGGAGCTCCGCCGGGCCGTCGAACGTCGTGCCGTCGGGAAACTCCGCCGACGCGTCGATCGGCAGGCCCGACGTATAGATCTCTCTCCATTCGCCGATCGCGTCGAAGTTCTCGAGCGCGAAGCCCAGCTGGTCCATCTGGGCATGGCAGCTCGCACAGACCGGGTCGGCCCGGTGCTCCGCCATCTGTTCGCGTATCGGAAGCACCTTCCGCGGGTCCCTCTCGTCTTCGAGGTCGGGCACATCAGGCGGCGGGGGCGGCGGGGGCGCCCCCAAAAGGTTCTCCAGGATCCACTTGCCACGGATGACCGGCGACGTCCGATTCGGGCGCGAGGTCCCCGTCAGAATCGATCCCTGTCCCAGCAGCCCGCGACGAACGCTGTTGGCCGGGAGCACCACGCGTCTGAATCGCTCTCCGTACACGCCAGCAATGTCGTAGTGTTTGGCGAGTCGCTCATTCAGGAACGTATAGTCCGCATCCAGCAGGTCGAGCACGCTACGGTTCTCGCGGATGATGCTCTCGAAGAACATCTTCGTCTCGCGCTCGAAGGCAACGCGCAGATTGTCGTCGAAGTGGAACAGCAGCTCCGGACTCGGCCGGAACCCTTCCACGTTCCGGATGTGTAGCCACTGGCCCGCGAAGTTGTCGACCAGCGCCTGCGAGCGCGGGTCGCCGAGCATGCGCCGCACCTGCTCCTGCAGCACCGCCGGATCGTACAGCGTCCCCTGTACGGCCAGGTCCACCAGCTCGTCATCCGGAATGCTGCTCCACAGGAAGAACGAGAGGCGTGAGGCCAGCTCGAGTTCCGAGATGCGATACGGCGTTTTGGGGGCGACCGACGACGGCTGATCCTCGAACCGGAACAGAAAGTTCGGGCTGACCAGGATACCGCGCACAGCCAGCTCGATGCCTGACTCGAAACCGCCGCTGCTAGCGCCCTCGCGATACAGGGCCAGCGGGACCTCGAGATCTGCGTCGGTCACGGGGCGCCGATAGGCACGCCGGGCGAGCGTCGAGAGGATCGTTTTCGCGCAAATCGCGGCTTCCTCAACCGCAGCCGATGCCGGAGTACAGACGAACAGCCGGCGGCGGCTTGGCGAGTCGCCGGACCAGTCAGAAGCAGCGTCAGCGTCGGGCTGAGGGCCGGTGATCGTCACCGTGGAAACCACTGGCTCGCCGTTGGCGGCTCGATAGGGCGTCCGACGCAGGTCCGGGTCGAACAGATCTTCGGCGTAGGCCGAGGTCTTGGCAGCGAAGTACACTTGCACCAGGTGTGAGCCGGCCTTCACCGGGGCGTAGAACCGCATGCTCTCCAGGATCCTCTCGATCCGCTCGTCTCCAAGCAGCCCCTCCGGTCTCTGCACCGTCCCCGACCAGACCCTGCGGCCGTCGATGCTCACGTCGAGCTGGTGTGGCTCATCGGTCACGCCCTCGAATCCCCCGTCGGCGCCACTCTCCTTCGGCCGCATTTCGAAGAGGTACTCGCCATCCGCCGGAAAGTAGTAGCGGAAGGCCGTTCCGCCGCGCGACCCGAACGGCATGTCGTCGTTGATGCGGGTGCCCTGGTTACGATCGGTCGGCACGAAGAAGGTCTCCGGAGCCGGCGTGCCCCGCAGCCGGGTGAGAGCCAGCTGACTGATCTTCGCGGCCGCTCCCAGATACCGCCCCGTCAGCGCCGACGACAGCGTGAGGGCATCGGCGTTGTTGTCGAACCCATACGCCGCGTTGTCGGCGGGCAGCAACGACACGTCGATGTCGACCGCGAGCAGATCGCGCACGGCGTTGCGATACTCCGAACGGTTCAGCCGATGGAGCGTGGGCCGACCGGGGTCGGGATGTTCCACCGCAGCGCGGTCTAGCTCCGCCTCGAGCCAAGTCGCAACGTCATTCGACAGAGCCTTTCCGGGCTGTGGCCGTCCGGCAGGCGGCATGGCGCCCGTACGAAGCTTGCGTACCACCTGTTCCCACACATCTGAGCGCTCGGCCACGTGCGCCATATCCAGGACGTCGAGCGCAAGGTCACCCACCATGCGGCGCTCGTTGTGGCAGCCGAAGCAGTACTCCTGGAGCACAGCGCACGGCGCGCCTTGGCCGGCAGCGGCGACAACGGCGACCTGCGCCGCCGCTCCTCTCGCCTGCACACAGAGGGCGACCGTGGCGACGACACAAGACATGCCGACACCCCGCGCCAGGCGAGGACCCGTCATCGCCGGAGGGCCTCCTCGGGGATCGCCGCCGCGCATGGAGCCGGACATGGGATGTCCTTGGCGCCCAACTTCCTCAGCAGCTCCGCCGTATGCGGCTGCGCGGCAAACGAGTTGCCGTACTCGACGCCCTCGGCAACCCTCAACGGCGTTCGCCCGTCCACTGCCACCACGTCGAGCTCTGCGCCCTTGTCGAACAGATACTGGACGACGCTGTTGGCACCGCGATACGCGGCTGCGTGCATCGCCGTTTCCCCGAGGTCGCTGACGAAGTTGACGTCGGCGCCCAGCTCTTCGACGATCAGCGTGACAGCCTCGAGCACCTCCGCTTCGCTGGCGCGCTCCTGATTCGACGCCCAGGAGATGCCCGCCGCCGCCATCAGGGGTGTGATGTCATCCATGCTGTTGATCGTCGGGTCGGCTCCATGGCGGAGCAACAGACGCATCACCTCGACATCGGCGACTTTGGCCGCAAACAGAAACGCGGTGGCGCGGGTCATGTGACGTCGATACCGGGCGCCCGACCATCGGGGCTCCTCCATCGTGTTCTGGCCGTTGACGTCGGCCCCGTGCGCCAGCAAGGACTCGATGACGCGCAGCCGGTCGAGGTGCACGGCGATGAACTGATCGCTGATGTGCCAGTTCGCCACGTGTACAGCCGCCTGCAGCGGCCTGCCGAAGATATTGCCCCTCGCCACGCCCTCGGACTCGCGCTCGCTGTAGCCCAGCGTCCTGAACTCGAGCGGCATCGGCTGGGCCCGCACGCCGTGGACCGTCAAACGTGTCGACCCGCCCTCGACGTTCGGGTCGGCTCCTTCGTCGAGCAGCAGGTCGACGAGATCCTCGTGCCCGTTGATGACCGCCACGAGCAACGGGGTCGCCCCGTCGGGCCGCTCCCCGTTCACGTCGGAACCGGCCCCGAGCAAGGCGCGGACAGCGTCCATACTTCCCTTGCGCGCCGCGAACAAGAGCGCCGTCGCGCCGCTGTTGGAGCGCGCATGGATGTCGGCGCCGTGATCGATCAGCGTCTGCAAGACAGACAAGTGCCCTTCGGCCGCCGCCCACATGAGCGCCGATTGTCCGTTCCATGTTTCCGTCGCGTTGGCGTCGGCGCCAGCGCTCAGCAGTGCCGTCACCGCATCGACCTGTCCGGACCGCGCCGCGAGCATCAGCGGCGTCTCGCTGGCATTCACCGAGTGCCGCGGATCCAGCGGATCGGCACCGGAGCGCACCAACTGCTCGATGATCGCCGCATTGCCGTTCGTGGACGCTAATGCAAGCGGTGTCACGCCGTAGTTGTTCGGCGCGTTCACTTCCGCACCGGCGCGGATCAATAAAGCGGTCGTCTCCGCATCGTCCAGATATACGGCCCAGTGCAGCGCGGTCGCACCATCGCTCTGAGCCGCGTTGACATCCACCTGCTGCCTGAGCAGCGACAACATGACCGCCTCGTCGCCGCGCTGCACCGCGTCGGCGAGCGGTGCCTCTTGGCCGGCGGCTCCAAGACGGCCACCCGCAACGCAAAGGCCGGCCACGAGCAGCGCGGCCCGAAGCGACAGCCCGGACGAGCGTCGGACCCGCATCATGTATGTCCTCTTTTGTAGACCGATGCCATCCCACCTTCACCCAGCTCGCGATTCATGCGGTGCTTACCGTCGAGCGCGGCTTCATGGTGGTCGGTGCGTCCTTGGCTCATCCATGCCCCCTAATCTCGACCTCACCATTATACGCGGGCCATGCGCCATGCGCACGGGATTCAGGTCGCCTGAGTACGCTCCTCCACCGCTCAGTACCCTTGACCTAACCAGAGTTTTGGGGCGTATCCCAGGGCGTCACGCCCCGTTTTCCGGCCCGCAATCTCACCGGGGAGAGATGGGGCGCTGGTGAACGCTGAAATCAGGGGGTTTTCACCGAATCTGCGCTCGTGGGCGCTCGCCAGCGCTGGCCGACCCGTAAAACGGCTTTCGTTTTAACTATCCCTAATCAGCAGGCGCCAGTCGAACGATTCGCCCGCCGGAGCCATGTTCGAGTAACAAGTAGATGTCTCCGTTATAACCCTGCTCGATATCACGAATGCGGCCAATGCTTTCGAACAGCGTTTCTCGATGAACGAGTCGATTGTTCTCAATATCGATTCGGAAAAGACTGCGTGCCTTCAAAGAGCCTACCAAAAAATCGCCTTTCCATTCGGGAAACTGTTCGCTGGTGGTGATGATGAAACTGGAAACTGCGGGTGAGGGCGTCAGGTCCACCACCGGCTGCTCGATATCGGATAATTCAAAGGCGATGCCCAGGTCCTTACCGTACTCGACCGGCGTGCCGTCGTAATCCATACCCAGAGAATACAACGGCCAACCATAGTTGCGCCCCGGTAGCAGGCGGTTCACCTCGTCCCCACCCCTAGGCCCGTGTTCGCTGCCCCATAACTCTCCGTTTACAGTATCGAATTCCAAGCCCTGAGGACTGCGATGACCATAGGTGTAAATGCTGCGATAGACATCATCGCGATCGGCGAAGGGATTGTCTTCCGGAATACTGCCATCGTCGTTGACGCGATGAATCTTGCCCCAGGGTGTGGACAGATCCTGAATGCCGCGAATGCCTTTCATTCCCACAGTGAAATAGACATGGCCGGCGTCGTCGAAGGCGACGCGGCCGCCGGCGGTCACATCGCCTCCTGCGCCGTAGTGCTCCATATCGGCTTGCCAGATGGTTTCCTGTTCAATCCATTCGCCCTCTTCAATTTTGCCCCGTACCAGCTTGTTCATGGAAACCGGGCGTCCGCTTTCCCGGCTAATGGCATTGCAATCGTCGCAGCGGTCACCGAAGTGCAGATAGATCCAGCCGTTCTCCTCGTAGTTCGGATGCAACGCGATATCGAGCAACCACCCCATGCCTCGTTCTATATCCAAGCGTGTGTCCAGACGGTAGACGTCGTCATAGGCCTGGGGCGTTCCGCGAATAAAACCCGACTGCTCACCATCCGGGACGACGATGCGCACACCTTTCGTTTTTTCGGTCAGCAGCAGGCGCCCATCGGGCAGGGGCTCCGATGGAATAGGGGAGCGGATCCAGGTCGTCGACGAGTGTTTCCAAACGGAAATTGTGTAATTCACTCTCGATCTCGCCATCCGGGATCGAAAGTGGCATTTCAAAATTCGACGTCACGTAGTCGACGTTGGCGCGGGTTTCTAGGACGTACATGGCGATGTTGCGGATTTGCGCGGGGCTGAAGGTATCCCGCCAGGTGGGCATGCCCGATGCCTCATAGCCATTGCTGATACTGGCGACCATATCTGCCATGGAGTCGCCGTGACGCAACTCTCCCCGCAGGGGCGTGCCCTGGGGAGCCCCCTCCAGGTTTTCGCCATGACACACTGCGCAGTTCTCCTGAAACAGCACAATAGAATTGGTGACACCGGAATAAGCCTCGGCTTGCGCGAAGGCAGCAGGCGCCTTGATCAGGGCGATTGGAATTACGATCAAACAGAGCTTCCAATACTGGCGTGGTGTTTTCATTGTTATGCCCTGTTATTAAGGTGGGCACAGACGAGGTTGCCCCAGTTTAACGGATACTTTTGTTTGGGAACATCCCCCACCCGAGTGCGGCCCAAAGTGGGGCCTACCATGTCATGTGTTGGTGTAGGCCTAGAGAGCGCCGGGAAGGAAAAAGCATGCCCCGAGCCTCTCGCCGGTCCGCATATCGATCCCGTTCTCCTTCAGAAGTCGGGGCGTGTGTCCGTCCTGCGGGGACACGGGCGATACAAAAAAAGCTACCGCTCATACTCGGGTCACCAGATATCTTTCAGTAGGACATTCACTCTGCGTCGTGGCGGTGGTGCAAGGCTGTGATGGCCACGATCCACGCCACGCTTGTTGTCTGGGTTCTAGAAAACCCGCGGGAAGACGAAGCCATGGGGATCAGCGAATACGTGCTGCTCGGGTTGGTGGCCGTCACGGGCGTTTACATCGTGACGATCTACAACAACCTTGTGCGCCTGAAGCATACGGTGACGAAGAACTGGTCGAACATCGACGTGCTGCTCAAGCAACGGCACGACGAGCTCCCCAACCTCGTCGAGACGTGTAAGGGCTACATGAAGCACGAGAGGGAGACGCTCGAGGCCGTCATGAAGGCGAGGTCGGCGGTGGCGAGCGCACGGCAGGCCGGGAACGTAGCTGCGCTGGGACCCGCCGAGGGCGCGCTCCGTATGGGCTTGGGCTCGCTGTTCGCGGTGGCCGAGGCATACCCGGACCTCAAGGCGAACGAGTCCTTCAGACATGTCCAGACCAGAATCTCACAGCTCGAGAACGGCATCGCGGACCGGCGGGAGCTCTACAACGCGACGGTGAACAACCTGAACGTGAGGATCGAGCAGTTTCCCGATGTCTTCGTCGCTCGCAATCTGGGCTTTCAGGCCGCGGATCTTCTCGAGTTCGAAGAGCCGGAGTTGAAGAACGTCGACATGCAGAAGCTGTTCCGCTGATGCTCGCCGAGCTCACCTCCGGCATCCAAGCACTGAGCCAGGAGCAGTTGGGACTTCTGCTCCTCGTCCTCGCTGTCTTCACGGGCGTCGGGTTCTTCCTGTGGAAGAGATCCTTCCAACACGCCCGTGTGATGGAAGACATGCCCACGTCCAAGGTCCGCTCCGCCGCCCAGGGGTTCGTCGAGCTCTCGGGAATCCAGCACGCGCTCGAGGGCGTTCCCCTGTCCGCTCCCCTGACCGGTAGTACCTGCACTTGGTGGGACTACAAGATCGAGAAGAGGGAACGGAGGCGGAGTTCCAAAGGGCAAAACTCGACCCGCTGGGTCACGGTGGAGAAGGAGACGAGCGTCGGCTTCTTCAACCTGAAGGACGACACCGGGGAGATCCTCGTTAATCCGATGGGAGCCGACGTTACCCCCTCGTTGCAGAGGGTCTGGTACGGTAACGCGCGGCGGCCCAACGGTGACGGCTCGTCCCGATTTGGAGGCAGCCTAAAAGGGCGGTACCGGTATACCGAGCGGATCATGCGCCCCGGCGAGCCCATCTACGCACTCGGCCACTTCGAGACGTGGAGCAACGTCCGGGGAACGAAGGAGCGCTCGGAAAAGCGCGCCGAAATCCTCGCCGGATGGAAGAAGGACGCCGACGCGCTCGTGCGCCGTTTCGACGAAGATGGGGACGGGCGCGTGGACGAAGACGAGTGGGAGAGCGCCCGCGAGGCCGCGCAAACTCTCGTCGAGGAGCAGGTTGCCGAGGCCGCGATGAAGCCGAACGTCGACATTCTGATGAAGCCGGAAGAAGACCATCCGTTCATCCTTTCCACGAAGAACCAGGATGAGCTCACCAAGGTATATCGTTGGAGAGCGGTGGGCGGGCTCCTGTTGTTCTTCGCGGGGCTCGCGGCCGTCGGAGTCACCCTGACCTCCCGCTTCGGGTAATAGGCCTCGTCCAGCAACCGCTACAGCAACCGCTCCATGATCCCCATCAAGGTGATCTTTTTCACATCACCTCCTCTCTCGTAAAGGAGGTACGGCGCAGGTTCCTTTCCCAAGATCGCTGGGACCTCCAGTAGTTCTAGGTCATTCCGGATCTCTTCAACAGAGTGATCTTCGAACACAGATTTGCGGACCGACAGCATGGGCGGAAGCGGAACGTCGTGCAGGATTCGAAACCAGTAGGTGTCGGCCACGGGGTCGAAACCTGCGTCTACCTCGCCACCCATTCGCGTTGAAAGCCAGTCCTTGAGCGCTTCGACCTTCTCAGCAAGATCCATCGGTATCCGCTCCTCTGTTCATGGCCTCATGGCCTAGCCCCGCCCGTCATCCAGCAACTGCTGCAGATCCTCGTCCGACCGATCCTCGAGTCCATCGTTACAGTCCAACAAGACCGTGTGGAACTCCCCCTCGGATCGAAACTTCGTCGATTTACTCACCGCCCGAAAGCAACTCGTATATCAATCCACAGACCATATAGAAGTCGGACCTCGATATCTCCAAACCTTCCATCAACGAAGGAAGACGCGCGAGCAGCCGATCAAGACGTTCGGTAACCGACATCGGGCGGTGATGTCGGCTCGCTGCTTGCTCATGCAGCATGAGGTCGCGCTGTCGCTAGATCGTGGCGCAGATCCGCGACACTCGATTATCTTGATCGGCGGTGACGGCCGGCGGCCGGGCTAGTCCCTGGCCGCCGGTTTCACTTCCTACCAGGTGATGGAGCATCCGCATGAAGCCTCTGACCGGAAAGGTCGCCGTCGTGGCCGGCGCGACCCGAGGCGCGGGACGCGGCATCGCGAGCATGCTTGGAGAGGCGGGCGCCACCGTCTACTGCACGGGGCGGAGCGTCCGTGGCCAGCCGGCCTCCGGGGCGAACCGTACCGAGACGATCGAGGAAACGGCAGAGCTCGTCACGGAGCTCGGAGGGACAGGCATCTGGGACCGAGTCGACCACACCGTCGAGAAGGAGGTCGCGGCGCTCTTCCAGAGAGTTAAGGACGAGCAGGGACGCCTGGACATCCTGGTGAACGACGTCTGGGGGGGCGATTCACTGACCGAGTGGGGCAAGCCCTTCTGGAAGCTCTCCACCCAGAAGGGTCTGGCCATGCTTCGGCAGGCCGTCGACACGCACATCATCACGAGCCGCCATGGAGTCCCCCTGATGATCGAACAAGGGCACGGCCTCATCGTGGAAATCACCGACGGCGACTTCCTCGGTTACCGGGGCAACCTGTTCTACGACCTCGTGAAGGTGGGTGTGATCCGCCTGGCCTACGACATGTCGCTGGATCTGAAGGACCGGGGGATCACTGCGCTGGCGGTGACGCCCGGGTTTCTGCGCTCCGAGGCCATGCTCGATCATTTCAGCGTCACCGAGGAGAACTGGCGGGACGGTGCGGAGAAGGACCCTCATTTCGCCGAGTCCGAGTCGCCCGCCTTCGTCGGGAGGGCGGTGGCCGCCCTCGCAGCCGACCCCAACGTCCTCGACAAGACGGGCCGCGTGTGGGCGTCCTGGACGCTGGCTAAGGAGTACGAGATCCGCGACGTCGACGGCCGACAGCCGGACTGGGGTGGCTATTTCGATGGGACCGTGGCGGCCGTCCTGGAACGTGGTGGGCCGCTCAGTGGCAGCGACCGGGCGCTCCTCGAGATGCGGCGCTTTCAGATCGATCGAGACACCGCGCGGGCGGACCAGGCGAAGCAGATCGACGAATTGCTGAAGGGATAGGGAGCCTCGATGACCGGCCCACGAGACGAACTACCGAGACGTCCAGAGGAAGACCTCCCAGTCACGGAGAGGGTCAGGCCCACCCACCGCCCTGTCCATGGGAAGGCCGGTCTTACCGGAGTACAGCTCGAGCATCGGCAGGCGCGCGTCACCCAGGATCTCCGTGGCCCGCATCGCATACGTCGCGTCACCGATGCGTAGCCGCCCATCCGTTTTGCCGTCTCTTATCCGCTGCGCCCAGTAACCCCCGTCCGGGCGGGTGGGTGATCACACCCTCGGGAGTCCCCACATACGTAAGATAGATCACGAACGGCGGGAAGCCGGCCTGCTTCATCAGCAGATTGGTCCCCACGTCATTGACGGTGCTAAAGTCGCTCGGGGCGGGCGTATCCGTCCCTCCGATTATCACACCGGGCGTACGCGAAAGCCCCTGGTTGCCTGCATAAGGAGCGGTGGACACCCAGCTGGGAACGCCGATCAGGAGTACCACTCCCGTGACGATCCCTGCGATCTTCAGCTTTCCGCTCACCCTACATCCTCCGCGTTGGTCTCAGCGCGGACGCTTTACCAGGCCTCGGCAGAAGGGTAACCCTGAACTGGAGCGTTGTCAGTATGGGAGCCCGAACACCAGAAGATCTTCGTAGACTCGTCACTGGCGTCGGCCCTGAGTCGCAGGTGGTAGGGTCGATGCGTCGTTGGAAGTGCAGACGAGAATCGGATCCTGAGCCGGGGAAGGTTGCTGCACGACCGCCCCTCGCGGGCGCCCATGGGTGAGCGCAGTCATGCGTGTGAGCACTTGGTAGTTGGCGAACGACTGAGGGCGAGCTAGACTAACATTCCGGGGGGCCACAAGGCCCGATTGCCGGCGACCGCTTCATACTCTTTGCGGCAACGGAAACGTTCCTCGAAAGGAACCCGACATGACAAAACAGACCACCCGTCGTGACATGATCAAAGGAAGCGTCGCTCTCGCGGGATTGGGCGTCCTCGGCCTACCGGAATGGGCGTTTCCGGCCCTCACCCAAGACCAGACCTTGGTGCGCTTCACCGACTTGCCCGATGAGATCGTGCTGGAGCGCACGCCTGATCGGCGGATCATCGATATCCGAGGGATCGACGGGGTAATCACCCCGAGCGACCAGTTCTTCACGACGCAGCATTACGGGCACCCCGAGATCGACACGGCGACGTACCGACTGCGGGTGTCCGGACTCGTGGACCGGCCGTTGTCGCTCTCGCTCGCCGAGCTGCGCGCGATGCCCGGCCGCGATCTCGTCTTTGGGTTCGAGTGCTCGGGGAATCGCGGCCCGGTGAACGGTCTTTCGAGTAACGGCCGCTGGCGGGGGGTCCCGTTGCGGGCGGTCCTGGAGCGGGCCGGGGTGCACGCCGAGGCCCGCGAGTTTGTCTTCTTCGGCGCCGACCACGGCGAAGAGGAGGTGGAGTTCCGGGGTCGCGCGTACCCCGTGGACCAGCAGTACGGCCGGAGTCTCCAACGCGACCAGGCGTTGTCGGACGAGCCGCTGCTGGCCTACTCGCTGAACGACGAGCCGCTAAGCACACATCAGGGGCGTCCGCTCCGGTTGCTCAACCCCGGGTGGTACGGTGCGCCGAACGTAAAGTGGCTCTCCGAGATCCACGTCCAGGAGGAGCCGTACCTCGGGAAGTACCAGGCCCGCTGGTACCGGACGTTGAAGGGCGAGATGATCAACGGCGAGATGAAGTGGGTAGAAACCGCGATTACCAAGATGCAGCTGAAGTCGTTCGTCGCTCGGGTCACCCGAGAGAGCGGCGGGCAGCACAACGTGTTCGGCGTGGTGATGCACGACGGCACGCCGCTCCGGTCGGTCGAGGTGAAGGTGGACGACGGCCCGTGGCAGCCTGCAACGCTCGACCCGGCGACGACGAGCGAGCAGTACGGGTGGAAGTTCTTCAACTACACCTGGAACGGCGCCACCCCGGGAGAGCACACCGTGACCTCACGGGCGACCGACGTCGACGGCAACGTACAGGCGACCGCCGAGGAGCTGGAAACCAAGCTGACCTTCCTCGAGCACAGCCTGCAGCTACCGCGGACCCTCATTATCGAGTAGGGAGGAATAAGGGAATCATCCACTAATCCCGAGTACGATTTTCGATCCATGCACGAGCGCAAAGTCGCGCTCAAGGTCCTGAAGCCCGAACTCGCAGCCGTAGTGGGCTCAGATCCCCTGGCTTCGCGCCTTCGTGGAAGGCGCGGTGATCTTGCGGCAGAGTGGAGAACTAGGGGCCTCACAGCGGTCGTAGCTGAGGCTCCTGCCATTGCACCAGCGCCTTCCTGCTAGCCATCCGGAAGGGTGAACAACCATACGCTGTCTCCCCGATCGGTTCTGGCTATCCGGTTACCTGCAGAAAAAACTGCGACGTATTGCTTGCCGTTGTGCTCGAATACCGTGACCGGTGCGTTTACACCCGCGTCGGTCGCGAACTCCCACAGCATGGAACCGTCACGGGCATCCAGCGCGGTTAAACGGCCGTCGTTACGGCCGGCAAACAGCAGGTCGCCTGCCGTCGCCACCAGGCCGCTGTAACAGCGACTGGGCCAGCGCTGGCTCCACAGCTTGCGATTGGTGCGCAGATCCATTGCGGAAACGATTCCGGTTATGGGAATGGGCGCGAAACGCATGCTACCACCGGTGTAGCGGGTACCGGATTCCACTTGTTCCAGATCTGTCCCAACGGAATACGCGGCCTGCCGCTCGCCGGCGCAGACGTACATCACCCCGTTCTCGGGGTCTACGGTGCTCGGAGGCCAATTGGCCTCGCCACGGCGGAGCAGTACCGGCTCATCCCAAAACGGTGTAAAGATGGCGCCGTTGTTGATGAGCTGAAAACCCTCCGGGGCGACATCCAATGTTTGAGCAACGAAGGGCTCGCCAACGGGATACGGCTGCGTGGCGGCAGTCGCCTGGCGGGGTTCCTGTGGAACCGGTCTCTCCTCGATACCTACAAGCGGTTCACCGTTCGTGCGATCGAGTATGTACAACCACCCTGTCTTGCCGGCCTGGGCCAAGCCTTTGCGTGGCACGCCGTCGTAGTCCAGATCGAACAAGACAACCGGGTTCGGTGCATCGTAGTCCCAGATGTCATGATGCACCTGCTGAAAGTGCCAACGATACTCACCGGTGTAGACATCCAACGCCACGATGGACGCCGTGAACAGGTTGTCCCCAGCGCGCACGGCACCGTTATAGTCGGGGCCCGGGTTGCCGGTGGAGAAGTAGATCATGCCCAGCTCCGGATCGACTGCAGGCGTGTGCCAGACCGTTCCGCCGCCGGTTCGCCAGGCATCGTTGTCAGCGGGCCAGGTATCGTGGCCGAATTCGCCGGGGCCGGGCACGGTATAGAAGGTCCACAGCAGGCTACCGTCGTCCGCGCTGTACGCCTTCACTCTCCCTCGGGCCGCATATTCGGCACCCGCGAAACCGGTGATGACCATGCCCTGGAAATACAGAGGTGCGCTCGTGATGGTGTAGCCTTCTTCCCAGGCTTCGGCTTGAACGGACCAGACCTCTTCCCCGCTGTCTTTGTCCAATGCCTTCAGCACGCCATCCAGCTGTCCGACGAAGATCTTGTCTTCGCCAAAACCCACCCCGCGACTGGTCCATCCACAACAGATCGTCGAAATCTCGTTCGTGAGATTCGCCGAGTAGCGCCACGAGATTTCCCCGGTTTCAATGTCGAGGGCGAAGACATCGTCGGCGCCGGTGACGATGTACATGACCCCTTCATGGACTATGGGCTGCGCCTCCCCGGAATACTTCGCGCCGACCCCGGACTCCTCTAGATGAGTACGCCAGACCGGACCAAGTCGATCGACGTTTCCGGTGTTGATCTCCGTCAATGCTGAGAAGTTTCGGTTGAAGAGATCCCCGCCGTTGGTTAGCCAGTCGGTCGTAGGCAGTTCCGACAGCGCCTCTTGATCCGGTCTGCTCTGTGAAGACTCCGCAGCTTGAGATGCCGACGCTGAACTGAGAATGAGTATTCCCGCGAGAAGTGCCGGTATGTGGTTGTTCATATTCTTGGGCTCTACAGTTCGTGTTGATCCCCAGAGACCGGCGGCGACGGGCTTATCATTGCCCGACAGCCTCACCCTCTCGTTCAACCCCGGAGTCGGGGAATGAACCGGACCAACTCCGGGGTCACCGCACTCTTCCTTTCTGAGGGAAGCCCCAATCAGCCGGCGGCGAAGCAGTAAAACAAACCGGCGCCTCCGGTGCTGATGAGGTTCTCCGGTGTGCAGCCCGGCGTGCCGTGGGAGGAGTTCCAAGGTGCGCCCGGCGTGGTAAAGGAGTAACGGTCCGCATGCCCTACCCTGGCGTTTCCCTCGCTGTTGCTTGTCCAGTTGTTGCAGGTTTGGTCCTGGCCCGCGGCAAACGCGGTGCCATCCATTTGTGAACCGGTGAGTACATCGTGCTCGGAAGAGTCCGGATCCCCGTCGATGCGTGAGACGAATTGATTGCCGTTCTCGTCCAGCGTGTACTGCCAGTTGAAATTCGAATTGTCGTAGTGGAGGCTTTCCACGCTGGCGGCCATGATGAGGCCGTTGACATTCGCCCAGGGTCCGGAACCGATCCGGTCACGAGCATTGACGGCCGTGGCGTCGGCCGTCGCCTGCGTGCTCAGGTAGGCCCGCCAGGTACGGTTACCGGCCCCAACCGTCTCGGCAAGGCTCTGGCAGTGCGCGTCGGCGCCCTCGAGGCCCCCGAGGTTACCGCCGTTCCCGAGCCCCACGCTCGTGATGAAGAAGCCCATGGGCTCGGTCTGCTGCTGCTGTCCCGCAGCGTGGACCGGCAGCGCCAACAGGCCCAAAGCGGTCAGCGAGAGCGCGACGTTGCGAGTGTAGCCCATCGTTCTACCTCCCTCCTCGAGACGAGGCGTTCGGCCAAATCTTTCTTGGCATCTCTTGTACAAGGCGTCCGTCCGTTCGCTGCCGGGGGCGTCCGCAACGATTACGACTCGGAAGGTCGCGGCGGCACTCGGGGCGCGCTGTTCTAGGGGAACGTAAAGGCGGTCCCCTTCGCTTGCCAGGGGACACGAGCCAAAATACGCTGAAGTACTCCAGGAACGCCGGCCATGAGCGTGATGGTGGCTATTAAGAAAAAAAGGGAGGGGCCTCGGGGCGCCAGGAGTCCCGGGACGGCAGGAAGCCTCAGGACGCAACGAAAGCTTCCGAAAGCCAAAGGGAATTTCGCTTTCTACGAGCGCGGGTGCGATCTCCGATATACCTGCCTCAAACGCTCCTTCGACGTGTGCGTGTACACCTGCGTCGTAGACAGTGACACGTGGCCGAGAAGCTCCTTGACCGCCATGAGGTCCGCGCCCGCGTCGAGAAGGTGCGTGGCGAAGCTATGGCGTAGAGCGTGCGCGCTCAGCCCCTCGCCCGGGGCCGCATCATCCAGAAATCGTCGGACCACGGTCTGGATGGACCGCCTCGAGAGCCTTTTCCCCGCCGGATTGAGGAGGAGGGCTTCACGGTCCGGCGCGAGTGAGGCGGCACCAAGTTCGAGGCGGCGAGGCAGGTATCGGGTCATCGCCCGCCTGGCCGAGCCGGTGATGGGTACGAGTCGCTCCTTACTTCCTTTGCCGAACACCTTGGCCTGTTCCTGTCCCAGATCGAGGTCCGAGAGGTCGAGACCGTGAAGCTCCGACAGCCGGAGACCGCTCCCGTACAGGAGCTCGAGGATGAGGAGGTTTCTCGTGCCTCGAAACGTATTCTCCGCGGCACCGGCCTCGGCCCCAGAGAAGACTGCCTCGATATTTCCTGCAGTCGCGTGTCCGGGAAGACGCTTCTCTATCCTCGGTGACCTCAGCGTTCTCACCGGATCATTCGGCACACGGTCCTCGAGATGCAGGAACCGGTAAAACGTACGTATGGCCGACAGCTTTCGGGCCACGGTACGACGGGTCAGTCTTTTCCTCCCACACCATCCCATGAACGTGCGGAAATCGATCCGTTCCACAGTCCCCCATCCCCATTCTCCCCCCCCGCGGTGGTCGTCGAGAAAAAGCCGCAGATCCTCGAGATCCTTTCGATAGGACACCAGGGTCCCAGGGGAAAGCCGTCGCTCCGACTCGAGGTGCTTGAGAAAGCGGGAAACTTCGGGGTCCACGTCCATCAAGGCAGCGGAGCCTCGGCGCGGACAGACGCTTCCACCGGCGCCTCCCTCGCGCCTTCGATCCCACTCGCCTGCATCCACGCCCTGAAATCCGTCTCGGCGCGCTCCGCCAGCATCTCCCTCTTCCGAACTTTGTCCTTCACGCGTCGGTTGAGCGGGTCAACGAGCCCCCAGTTCGAGTTCATGGGCTGGAAGCGGTCGGCCGCGCTCTCCCTCAGGTACCGGAACAGCCCGCCCAGCATCGTCGTGGGTGGAGGCACCACCGGCGCCTCTTCCTTCAGCACGCGCCCCAAGTTGATGCCTGCCAGAATCCCACTGGCCGCCGACTCGGTGTACCCTTCCACCCCGGTGAGCTGGCCGGCGAAAATCAGGTCCGGCCGGTCCTTGAGCGAACCGTGAGGGGTCAGACAGGCCGGGAAATTGAGGTAGGCGTTGCGGTGGATGGAGCCCCACCGAAGGAACTCGCATTGCTCGAGGCCGGGAATCAACCGGAAAACACTCTTCTGCTCTCCAACGCGCAGCCGCGTCTGGAATCCGACGAGATTCCACATTTGCCCAGCGCGATCCTCCCGCCTGAGCTGCACGACCGCATGGGGCCGCTCCCCGCTCCGCGGGTCGGTGAGCCCGATGGGCTTCATGGGCCCGAAACGCGGCGTGTCCTTCCCTCTTGACGCCATGACCTCGATCGGGAGGCAGCCCTCGAAATACGGGACCGCGTCCCAGTCGGGGCCTTCGTGCACGTCCCCCTCGAGGAGAGCCTCGATGAAGGCGATGTATTCCCCGTGGTTCATCGGGCAGTTGAGGTAGTCACTGTCCTCCTCGAAGCGGCCGGCCTCGAACACCACGCTCTCATCCAGAGAGTCACGATGTACGATCGGCGCGATGGCGTCGTAGAACGCAAGCCCGTCGTTACCCAGAGCACCCTGGATGGCAGAACTCAGCGCGTCAGACGTCAGCGGGCCTGTCGCCACGACGGCCGGGCCCTCGGGAAGCGCCTCGCTCTCTTCCCGTGCGACCTCGATACTGGGGTGAGAAACGATCGCACGGGTCATTGCTGCGGAAAAAAGCTGCCGGTCGACCGCCAACGCCGAACCGGCGGGCACACACGTCTCATCGGCGCAGGTGAGAAGAATGGAGCCGAGGGCCCTCATTTCTCTCTTGAGCTGGCCGTGCGCGTTGTTGGGATGGATGCTCTTGAACGAGTTCGTGCAGACCAATTCGCCCAGGTTTTCGCTCTGGTGTGCCTCGGTGCGGCGCCCGGGGCGCATTTCCAGCAAGGCGACACCGTGCCCGGCGTTCGCGAGTTGGAGTGCGGCCTCGCATCCCGCTAGGCCACCCCCGACCACGATGACGCGATCGCTCATCGGCTCATTCTTCCGCGCCCCCCCACGCTGGGAGTCGGCCCTACTTCCGTGTCCGACGCTTGCCCCATCCCGACTTCTTCCGCTTAGCGGCCTCGGCAATCATCGACACGGCCTCCCCCATGGTGAGGTCGTCTGGCTCCATACCCTTGGGCAGACTCGCGTTTGCCGTACCATCGGTCACATACGGGCCATAGCGGCCGGAGAGGATCTGGACGTCTTCCCCTGTGTCCGGGTGGGCGCCTAGCGCCTTCAGAACCGTTCTCCCCGCCTTCTTCTGGTTGAGAAGGGTGACGGCCTCGTTGATGGTAACCGTAAACATTTGGTCTTCATTCGCCAAGCTCGCGAATTTCTTACCTCGCCGCACGAAGGGCCCATAGCGGCCCAATCCAGCCACGACTTCCTCGCCGGTCTCCGGATCGGTCCCCACCGTTCTTGGCAACGAGAGCAGGCGCAACGCATGGCCGAGGTCCACGGACTCCGGCTCCGTACCCTTGGGCAGGCTGGCCCGCTTAGGCTTCGTATCATCCTTTGCCTCGCCGAGCTGCACGTAGGGTCCGTACGGCCCCACCTTCGCGTAGACGGTCAGGCCAGTCACCTCGTCGACGCCGACCTCGTGATCCTCGGATTCGCCGTCGATCGGCCGGGTCCCCCTGCAATCGGGATAGGCAGAGCAGCCCAGGAACCGGCCGAAGCGATTCCACCGCACCTGCATCGGCTCACCGCACACGTCACACGTCTCACCCTCGGCGGCCAGGATTTCCTTGATGATTTCCTCGGACAACGCCTCGCCCCGGTCGAGCTGGATCTGAAACGGCGGATAGAAATCCCCGAGGAGCGCCTGCCACTGGATTTCGCCATCCTCCACCCGATCCAGTTCACTCTCCATCCGGCTCGTGAACTCGACGTCGAAAATGTCGGGGAATACCCGGACCAGTAGCTTGGATACCGTGTCGCCGAGCGTCGTCGGCTGAAATCGGCGCTCCTCGTAATCGACGTATCCCCGGTCCTGAATCGTCGAGATGATCTGCGCGTAGGTAGAGGGACGGCCAATTCCCAAGGCCTCGAGCTCCTTGACGAGCGAGGCCTCACTGAAGCGCGGAGGTGGCTGTGTGAAGTGCTGGGCCGAGTCGATGCCCTTCACAAGCGCAGAGTCACCCACGTCTATATCCGGGAGTGCCGCCAGGTCATCGATAGGACGGCGGTCACCCGCCTCGGTAGCCTCCACGTAGAGTCGGGTGAATCCCTGAAACCTCAGGATCGACCCTGTAGATCGGAACTGATATTCGCCACCCTCGGCCTTCAGATCAAAGTCAATCGTGGTCGTGTCATACAGGGCCGGCGCCATCTGGCCGGCGACGAAGCGAAGCCAAATGAGCTCGTAAAGACGCCCCGTGTCGTCCTCGAGGAACGGACGCACCTCATCGGGATGGAGGCCCGGGTCGGTCGGCCGAATCGCCTCGTGGGCATCCTGTGCCGCTTTCTGTTGCTTTCCACCCCAGAGCCGGGGTGACGAAGCGAGATAGTCCTCACCGAACTCCCCACTGACCCAATTTCGGGCGGCCTCTACCGCACCCGGGGCGACCCGAGTGGAGTCGGTCCGCATATAGGTAATGAGCCCGACGGCGCCACGCCCGCCCAGTTCGATTCCCTCATACAACCGTTGTGCCGTAGACATCGTTCGCCGGGCGGAGAAACGGAGCCTTTTGGACGCAGCCTGCTGAAGCGTAGAGGTCGTAAACGGCGCTGCCGGGTTTCTTCGCCGCTCGCGGCGCCTCACCTCTCCAGCCGTAAAGTCGAGGTTCTGGACCGCCACCACGACGGCTTGGGCTTGTTCCTCATTCTCCAGCGTGAACGCCTTCCCGTCGATCTTGTGGAGCCGCGCGTCGAACGGGTGCTCTTCCTTTTCGAGCCGAGCCGTAATGGACCAATACTCGACCGAATCGAAGGCCTGGATCTCGTCCTCGCGCTCACAGATCAGTCGGAGCGCCACCGTCTGTACGCGGCCGGCCGAGAGTCCGGGCCTGATCGGCTTCCATAGGAAAGGACTCACCTGATATCCAACCAACCGGTCCAGGATTCTGCGGGCCTGTTGCGCTTCTACTTTGTTGAGATCCAGGGACTCGGGGGATTGAAGAGCCCTTTCCACGGCATCCTTGGTGATTTCGCGAAAGGTTACCCGCTCGAAGCGGCTCCCGTCGTCCTCGAAGCCGAGGTAGTGAGCGACGTGGTAGGCGATCGCCTCCCCCTCCCGGTCCGGGTCGGTCGCGAGGATGATGCTCTCGGCCTTCTTTGCCTTGCTCTTGAGCTCCTTGAGGATCTTGCCCTTCCCGCGGATCGTCTCGTACTTGGGCTCAAAGCTATTCTCGACGTCGACCCCCAGCTCCTTCTTCGGCAGATCTCGAACATGCCCGACTGAAGCGGCCACCTCGTAGTCACGGCCCAGATACCGACTGATCGTCCTCGCTTTGGCCGGAGATTCGACGATGACCAGCTTCATGTTTGCCCTTGTCTTGTCATCAGTTTCATGATCTCATCTGCCAACTCTAGGGGACCGTACTGTTCCGAGTCCAGGGTGTACCGAGCTCGACGGTACGAGGCTTCCCGGGCAAGTAATAACGCCGTGGCCCGATCCAACACATCTCCTCCATCCAGGAGAGGGCGCGTTCCTCCCTCTTCCGATGCTCGGCGTACGGCGACCGTCGGTGATACCTGGAGCCAAACGCTCATCGTATCTGCCGTTACAATCTTCCAAGATCCCTGCTGCGCAGGCCATCCACCCCCAGACGCCACCACCGTATTTCTCCGGAGCAGCAACTCCTCGGCTACGCCGGATTCGAGACGGCGAAACTCGGCCTCACCGTCCTCCGAAAAAATCTGAGACACGCTCTTGCCCACGCGCGCTTCTATCGCGGTGTCGAAGTCCTCGAAGTCCCATTCCAATCGTGAAGCCAACTCTTTCCCTACGCTGGATTTCCCACTGGCCATGAATCCGACGAGCAAGACCCGTTCCGGCATGTCACCGTTCACCGTATCCGCGCTCGCCGAGGTACGCGACGTACGACTCGAAGTTCCGTCTGACCTCGCTCATCGCGTCCCCACCAAATTTTTCGAGGAATGCGTCCGCCAAGACGAGGGCCACCATGGCCTCGCCCACCACGGCCGCCGCGGGAACAGCACAAACGTCGCTTCGCTCGACGGCCGCATCCGCGGGCGATCCATCGCGCATGTCAACGCTGGGCAGGCGTTTTCTAAGTGTGGAGATGGGCTTCATGGCAGCCCGCACGACCAAGGGCTCTCCTGTGGTAACGCCCCCTTCGAGCCCACCCGCCCGGTTCGATGCTCGTCCGATGCTGCCCGCTCTTCCGGCCGATTCATCGGCCACGATCGGGTCGTGGACTTGAGATCCGGGACGGCGCGCCCCCTCGAAGCCCACGCCGATCTCCACCCCCTTGATCGCCTGGATCGACATCATGGCACCCGCCAGGCGCCCATCCAGCTTAGTATCGTACGAGACGTAGCTGCCGAGGCCAGCTGGGAGGCCCCACGCGACCACCTCGAAGATCCCGCCCAGCGTATCGCCTTCTTCCTTGGCCTGGTCGATTGCGGCGACCATGAGCGAGGCCGCCTCTTCGTCCAGGGTGCGAAGCGGCGAGGCGTCCACCATGGCGTTCAGATCCTCCGGCAAGTCATCAGGAACCTTCGCCTCTACGGCTCCGATCGACGTGACATGGCTCCCGATCATGATCCCGAAATCGGCGAGAAGCTTTTTGCACACAGCCCCACATGCTACGCGGGCGGCGGTCTCCCGGGCGCTGGCCCGCTCCAGGATATCCCGGGTGTCGCGCCGGTCGTATTTCAGCAATCCCACTAGGTCTGCGTGGCCAGGCCGGGGAAGGTAAAGCGATCGCAAAACCTTGGGATTGCCATCCGGGTCTGGGGGCAGCGGCGACATCGCCTCCGTCCAGTTCTCGGCATCCCGGTTCCAGATGACCAGGGCGATCGGAGATCCGAGCGTCTCCCCCAAGCGGACGCCTGAAATCACCTCGGCCCGGTCGGACTCGATCTTCATGCGCCTGCCGCGCCCGTATCCACCCTGGCGGCGCTTGAGATCGGGATCGACATCGCGGGCCATCTCGAGGGAGAGGCCGGCCGGAAAACCTTCCAACATCGCCACGAGGCCTGGCCCGTGGGACTCCCCCGCAGTTCGGAACGACAATCGCTTCATCGAGCGTTTCTCTATCCCCAGCGTGAACCATTGTGAACGGAACGGCCCGAAACCATAAAAGGGAACCCCGGCGGGCGTCTACCCACCGGGGTTCTCGTTTCCACGGAGGGCACTCGATCTAGGGGGCGCGGGACGGATGGAACCGGAGCACGTCGGCCTTGGTGACGTTGACCACTACCACACCACCAGTGTCGGATATGCCAAAGAGCTTCACGACCACACAGGAGTCCTCCGTGGGCCCACCGGCTGCAGGGTGGGGATCGTTAAAGTTGTTGTTGTTGAAGATCTCGATGGCATTGCCGATCATGGTCCCGTCACGATCGGTGACCGCAACCGTCCCGCAGGTTAAGCCTGCGTTATCCGCCGGGAACGGAAGCACCGCACGGAGCGGCCCGCTGATCACGTCTCTGATTGGAATCCTGCCCATCGGGAAGAAGTGGAACGTGTCGTACACGTCGATGCTGTTCGCGCCCGAGCCGACAAAGACCATATGAGTATTGGGCTGGAACGTCCCGGCAGGATTATCCAAGGCCACGGCATTGGCGTGTAAGGGGTGCATCACGGCGCCGCTGCCGCCGGGCGCGAGGGCCTTACTCCCCTGCAAACGGAGATCCATCGTAAAGAAGTAGGCCGTGTTCCCCCTGGCCACACCGAGACTCGCGTCGAAGTTGAGACCGAGACCGGTAACGAAGTCGTCTTTGTTGATGCCCAGGTCTTCGGTTTGCAAACCGGCGGTAATGGTATCGCCGACCGCCTGATAGACCATGATGCGACGGCCGTCCTGAACCGCATTGCCCTCACCGAAGGCCACGGCTCTCCCATCGCCCGAAACGGCGACAAACGTCGTATCGGTGAGCCCCAAATCATCCGCGTTGAACGGCTTCCCCCAAAGGGCCATATCGGACCCCTTGGCGAGGAAGTTCAGGTAATGGACGGGGTCGAGGAAGTCGGTGTCGACCCTCTCCGTGATGCCGGCACTCAGGTCGCCAGGTAAGTGATCGAACATGTCGAAGATCGGGTTCCGACCTAAATCAGCATGATCGATGTTGAGGATGCCCCACGCGTTATCCTCGCCTGCACCGGGGATTTGCAACCCGTGGAACTGGACCTCAGTGTTTGGATTCGGGACGGCGACGGTGGGAGCCGGCACGAAAGCGCGCCGGATGGTCCCTCTCTCGCTCGCCACCTCGGTCGGCCATGTCGAAAAATGGATTTGGCGGTTTTGATCCATCACCAGGAACTGAGGCCGGTCGGAGAAGACGTTCAGAGCCTCCACATTCCATATCGTCCCCACGTCCGAAATTTCCAGCCTCACATTGAACACGACATTATCGGGGGTCAAGATCCGGCTGCCGGGAACCTCTGAGCCGGACGCCGACCCATCGAGTAGATCGAGGTACACACTGGTGATGTTCGTGCCGCCAGAGTTAGCCACCAGTAAGGTATCTCCACAGCCGACCGCGGCGGTCCCGTAGCAATTGTTGAGGGCGAGCCCCCAGGGTTGAGAGCCGACTGCGACGGGAGGCAGGAAGACCTCTTGCTCCAACCGGAACACCTCGACCCGGTTGAGATCGAAATTGGACAGATATAGGTTCCGCCGGACCGGGTCGATCACACCGTCCAGGATCTTTCCGCCCGCCGGCAGCCGCACCGTGCGTCCGTCCACAATCACCAGCGTCAGCCGGTCGCCCGTGCGACCCTCAGCCACGGTAAAGCCGTTTAGTGTACCGCATGGGTATGACACGAAGGCAGGCTCACCCACGGAGGCACCACAGTTGCCGGCGACCGACTCGTCCACGGCGTACGCGAACACCTCATAGACCATGGTATCCGGAAGAGCCAGGAGATCGGCGTTGAACACTTGAAAGTCGAACGTCTGAGTCACAGCCCCTGTGCGGGGGGTGGCAAAAACTACCTCGTCGGAGACGAACAACGTATCGCCTCGCCTCGGCGAAATCCCCAGAACAGTGTACCCCATTCGGGCAACACCGCCTCCCAGGGCGTCATCCTGCGACGTGACCTCCACACTGACGACATCCCGGAACTCTGAGCGCGCCGACGAAATGGTCGTGAACGTCACCCCGGGCGGGATCGCATCTCCGCCACCCACAACCGAAGTTACGTTCAGTATGATAGGCGCTCCGCGTCCGACCACGTCGACCGTGTTCCAGGCCTGCGCTGATATCGTCAGCGTACCGTCGACCCCGCCAGGGATGTCGACGATGGTGTCCACAACCAGCGAATCCAGCGCGGGTGATATCGTCTTCGTGATGACAGTGTCCACCACTCCCGACACCGTGATCGAGACGGTACGAACCCCGATGGGGTCCTGCGCCTGAACTCTGAGTCCAAGGACGCGGCCGCTCTGGATCACCTCTCCACCGGCGAAATTCAGAATCTGAACCGACGGGCCGCCAAGAAAGATCTGCACCGTATCGGCTGTGAAGTTTTGTTCGGCGTCAAACGCCGTCACGATGACGGCAACGACCTCCAGGGTCCCGTCGGTAAACGGCTGCAAAAAACGGGTCACGATCGTATCAGAAACCGGATCAAGAAAATCCACAGTCTTCGACTCGAAACGGGGCACCGCCACGTCCGTGCCGAGGCTGGCATCGCCCCGAAGCGCCAGGCCCTCGAAGACCACTCTGGTGATTCCACCGACGTCGGAGACATCGACCATCACGCGCACAGAATCCTGCAGAGGCTTGGCGGTTACTTGGCCTGGGGGTGGATCCAGGATCATGACAGAAGGAATTTCCCCATCCTGCACGGAGCCACCGGCGCCCGTGAAGTCGACGAAAAGATTGTCGCCCTGGCACGCAGCGAAAAGAATGCCCGCCAAGAGTCCCCCGGCCAATCTTTTTAAGGGGCTCCTGCGCGTATCGTGCTTATGAGTTCGTTGACGCTGCATCATATCTCCCTTGCGTACCGGCTTTTCCATCTCACTAGGCCCTTCTGCGGGCTTCCATGTGCCGGGTCTGAACCCCATGCGTGCGAGATCCGTGCCAGCGGTGGAACAGCCTTCTCCAGCAAAGTCACACCGCCGCATGGACCGTCACCGGGACACACTTTCCTCTTCACCGGTAAAGTTTATTCAGTCAGACCGCAGCGAAGTCGCCGACTCGTGTCTCATTCGGCGTGCCGACGTCGCCTAGAAATCTTGCCGCACGATGTTCGGGGTCACGAGAATCAGCAGATCCCGCTGGATGTCCGACACCGAGGTCGTGCGAAAGAGGCCGCCAAGGAGCGGCAGGTCCATCAAGAGCGGGATCCCAGACCGGACCTCGGAGTGCTCCGTCACGGTCAATTGTCCCCCCACCACGGTCTCGCCGTCACGCACGAGAATGCGCGTGTCGATATTCTGTGTCCGGAAAATCAGCCCAATATCCGTCGCCGCGAGGTCGGCCGCCGAGCGCTCGGCGTGGAGCGTGAGAAGAACGTGGTCTCCGTCCGTAATATGCGGCGTCACCTCGAGAATGATTCCAGTTTCCTCGAGTTGTACGGTCGCCGTCGGGAAGCCCTGGTCCCCACCCCCACCTCCCGCGGCCGCATCGATGATGCGGATCGGTGTCCGCTCCCCGACCTGGAGGCGCGCCGGCTGGTTGTCCGCCACCGTGACGGCCGGAGCCGCTTGGATGTCCGAGAGATTTGAGGACTCGAGCGCTGTGATGAAGTTCAACAGGGTGTGGCGGCCCACTACGAGTGAGGTCAACATACGCAACGTCGGGACGGCGATATTGAAATCGGCGTTTCCGAGTGCAGCGATCGAATTTCCTCCCAGCGAGAACACGTTCGTACCGATTGACACGTCTTCGATGACCCCATCGCCATCGAGATCCGCGGCACCGGGAGCGGTCTGATTGAGCTGGTTCCCCTGAGAGTCCTTCAGATCGTAGGTGACACCAAAGTCCGACAGCTCCGTCCGGTTCACGAAGATGATCTTCGCAGAAATCATGATCTGCGGGGTCGCAACGTCCAACTCGCCGATTAGCGCGCTGATCGCGTCATGAACGCGCCGAATATCGGTCACGATGACCGTGTTGGCACTCAGGGCCTCCGCTACCTGTCCGCGGGCGCTGATGAGCTGCCCGATGGCGACGGCCATCTCTGCGGATGTCCCATAGTTGATCCGGTACGGCACCGTCACCAGCGGCTCGATGGCCTCACGGTCGTTGATGTTCTGGATCGCGTCGACCCGAATGATGCCTGTCTCACTTTCGACGGCGACCAGAGCCCGGCTCTGAAGAATTTCCTCGAGGGCGTCGTCCCACGCCTGATCGCGAATGTCGGCGGTGACCACGATGCCCGCCACGTCACTACCGGAGACGATGGACTTATCCGAGAATTCAGCGAACGTGAACAGCACGTCTTCGATGGGCGTGTTGTCGAACGAGACGGAGATTCGGCGTTCAGCTTCCTGGGCTTGTAGAAAAGCCCCGGTGAACGGGGCTGCAGCCCCGACAAATGGAGCGGCGGTCGCAACGAAGGCCGGATCGAACGTCAAGGACGGGCTCTCCCACGGTTCGAAATCTTCAGCAAGGTTGTCCAACGAAATACGAACCGCTCCGCCCGAGGCCTCGACCGTGTATTCCGTCATCCCCGCGAGGTCCACCACAACCCGGACAATATCTTCCGAATACTGGCTGGTGCGGACGGACAAGACCCCGCCGCGGTTGATATCCAGGAAGTCTTCCCGGGAGAGCGCGTGCCTCGCATTCATGAGGTCGACGACGATACGCGCCGGCGCCTCCAGGCTGAACGCTCTATGGGAGACCAACCCGTCCACCGAGACGAGAATTTCCGTCCGGTTCCTGTTCGGGACGACGCTTATCCCTGTAACCCACTCTGTGGCCGGCAGGAGCAGGCTGATCAATAACGTGAGGATCAAAGTCATTTAGGGCCTCCCTGGCCCGAAGTCCCTCGTGGCAAAAGCATGGTTCTAGTTTCCGCGATACCGAATTCCACTAACTCTATCGTCACTTGTAGGCGCTCGATTGAAAGAACGGTCAGGTTTCCCAGTGTGGCTCCCTCTCTCACCCGGTAGGTGCCTCCGGTTATGTCCACCGTAACCGTCTCCGGAGCATCCCTATCCCCGGGAGTAACTGTTCTTGTACCCTCACCAAACAGGGCAATCCTCTCACCGGCGAACTGTGAGTAAATAATCCCGAGGAGCAACAGACTCTCGAAGCGTGGCCCGCCGCCCTCAGCTGCCAGTAGGGTCTGGAACGGGTTTCGACGCGAGTATTGAGGATACGTGAACACCTCGCGCTCGAAGGCCAACGCCAAACTGTCTCCCGGCTGCTGCGTTGGGGTGTCCTGGCCCACCAAGGCGCCCGGAACGAGCCAACCTGCTACGAGCACGAACAGACATGCGTAGACGACCCTGATGCTCATGGGTTCTCTTCCTCACGATCCGGAAGGACATAGGTCTGGAATCGAAAATTCACGACCACCGGGGCGTCGAAATCCACCGCACGCGGGTCATTGAACGGGTCCACCGAGACGTCGATCGGAGTAAGGATGCGCGACAGGGATGCGATACGAGTCAAAAACCGGGCGAGGTCGTGAAATTCCCCGAAAACTCTCATCTGGAACGTCTGCTTGGTGTAGAAATCCCCCGGTTCCTCCGCTTCTGGGCGCATCATGTCGACAG
Organism: Longimicrobiales bacterium; assembly: GCA_965248195.1. Classification (GTDB taxonomy): domain Bacteria; phylum Gemmatimonadota; class Gemmatimonadetes; order Longimicrobiales; family Gaopeijiaceae; genus UBA822. The sequence goes on from CBDFIQ010000002.1 coordinate 2,378,128, forward strand.
TGACTCCGACGTCGCGCTCCACGGTGCTGATCTGATCCAGGAGCGCAGCCACCTCCGCCGACCGGGGAATGAGTTGCTCGAGTTGAGCGATATGACGTTCGTAGACCGCCATACGCTCCTCGGTGTCCTCTCCCAGGCGGATGGCGAGCGCCTGCGCCGTGCGATTTTGGGCCTGCATATTTTCGACGCGGGCCTCTTCGGCTTCCACCGCTTCCGTGGCTCCGGAATACCAAAAACTGTTGGCGAAGTAGAGCACGACAAGCGAGAGGGAGACCACCACTAGGGCTTGTTTCTGTTTCGGATCGTCGGGAATCAGCGGCATATGTGCTTACTCGTTGACCGTAAAGGGGTCTGCGAAGAGCGGGACGGTTTCGACGAGGTCCAGTGGCGGCGCACTGTACACGCAGTCCAACTGGAAGGCATACACCAACTCACCGGTTGGCTCCACAACCTGCTCAGTTTGAACAAGCTGGACACTGCGAATGAACGGAGATTCCTGTAGCTGCCTCCAGAACGTCGTCAGAGCGCGGTTATTCCCCGCCCTCCCTCGAACCTGGAACTCGACCGCCACATCACCCACCGAGACCTGGATGACCTGAGTCAACCAGGTGTATTCCGGGAGGGCTCTCGCCAGTTCATCCAGGAGATGAGGCCAGACGTACCGATTGGCGTCGATCTCCTGGATGATCGTCACCTTCTGCGCGATCGAGTCCCGCCGAGCTGTCAGAGTCGCATTTCGCTGGATGAGATCCGCATAGTTGGCCGAGTCCTGGAGCGCGTCGGCCAGCTCCACCCGGACCTCTGCTTGTCGGGACGAGAGTCCCACGTACCACCATCCCGGAAGGGCGAGGACTCCGAGCCCCACCACGACGGCCCCGATGGTGTAGGAATCCGAGAGAATGCCCCCCAGATCGGGCATTGATAGCTTCGATAAGATGCCGCCGGCACCACCGCCGCCGCCCTTTGAGGGGCGCCTTTTCTTCCCGCCAGGTAGAAGATTGACTTCAATCACAATCTGTTCCTCGTCGTCGGCTAGACCGTCCGCAGGGCCAAGCCGAGCGGTAGAAGGAGCATGGGTGCCGCTTCTTCCAGCACCACCGTCCCGGCAGCTCCAGGCTGGACCGGGACCTGGTGGAACGGATTGACCAGGTCCGTTTGCAAGTTCATACGATTCCCTAGGGCATCAGCCATGCCAGGAATGCGGGCGCCACCGCCACTGAGGTAGATGCTCCCCAAACCTACACCATCCTGACGGGTCATGAGGAAGGCCGCCGCACGTTCGATCCCGACACCCACTTCGTCGGCCGCAGAATCCACGAGCGACGAGAGGTCGTCGCGCGTTTCACGACCCTGAACGACATCTTCAGCTTGCTCAGCCGTGAGCCCTTTCTCCCGCTGTAGGTCCTGACGCACCCTTCTGGACCCGAAGGGGATGTCCCGCGTGAGAAGAGGATTTCCAGCCTCGAGGATGTTCACGTTGGTGGTTTCGTACCCAATGTTCACCAGGGCCACGATCCCCCTCATCGCTTCGGGATGGTTGAGCGCGAAGGCATTGTGGAGCGCAAAGGCATCGACATCGATCGCCGCCGGAGAAACCCCCGCGTCGAGAAGCAGGCTCACCTTGTGGTCCACGAGCTCGCGCTTGGCGGCCACCAGAAGGACCTGCATCTGCAGCCCCTCCTCGAGTGGATCGAGAATCTGGAAGTCCAACTCAACGCTCTTGATGTCGAACGGAACGTGCTGCTCCGCTTCCCACCGGATGACCTCACGAGCGTCGGATTCCTTCATCCGGTCCATCTCGATTTTCTTGATGATCACGTCGTGCCCTCCCACGGCCGTGATCACATTCGTTCCTTTATCCCCGATCTCTCGGAACACATCGCGAATGGTGTCGGCAACGAGGCCGGGGTCCATCACCTCGCCCTCTACAATTGCGTCTGCGACCAGGGGACGCATTGCCACCCCGCTGATCTCGGGCTGATCCCCGGAATGATCGACGACAACGACTTTTACGAAGCCGCTGCCGATGTCCAGCCCTACCGACTTCTTGCTGCGTCCGACGAGGCCCATTCAACGCTCGTCTTATGGGGACAGGAACATATTTTTATACGAATCTTAAATCACGTTACCACCTAATCGTGAGCAGTGTCAAGACATTTTTGACCACTTCGAAAATAGATTTATTGGTAAACATTTGGATCACACCGTGCCCTTGAGGCGCGGACATCAGTTTGAATCCGGCCAGGCCGACTCGGGGATGGGAGCGAGTTCCCGAAGGGACTCGGCGGCCTCCAACGCGGACAGTGCCGCGCACGCCGAGCCGACAATGCGGGAGCGGCCCCCGAGGAAGACCGAGCCGCGGACGCGGACGAGTCCGTGGATTTCCGACTCCTCGGTGATCTCGAGGTCACCGGCAACGAGCACGAGCCCGTAAAAGCGGGCGGTAGACCGGAAGGTCACATGCCCGGGGATCAGCAGGACGCCCTGGCCCTGCCCTCCATTCACGATCAAAGAACCCTCGGAGGTCACCACCGGCCTGTACGCTCCACAGGGGCCCGACGCATCCAGCGGAGCCCCCCAATTGGTCGGAGAGGGCACGGCACACCGGCCCAGCCCCTGGATCGGCGCCGGCGAGACGGTGCCGGACACGTGAAGGTCCGCACCCTCTATCAGCGCATCATGCCCCAGGAGACCCAGGGAGGGTAGACGTGGCTCCACCGCACCCGATTCCGGCCCCCTCCCGATCCCGGCCCGTGGATCCTCGTGTAGTTCCGCCTGAGGCGAAAGCCCGTAAATGAACAGGGTATCCACGTCGGGACCGAAGGGAACACAAGACGCTTCCGGCCACAGAGGTGGCGTATCGTGAATCAGGCTGGGATCGACCATGCTGCTGGCCTCCACCCGTGTCGATCGGCCGCTCTCGAGGACGCCCCGTGCGGCCGCGTACCTCGCCACAGGGTCCATCGCCCAATAGAGACCCACCTGCCGATCCCGGCCGGGCTCTGTGTCCAACGACCCCTCAGCAAGGATCAAGAACAACTCCCGCGACAACCGCACCACCTGCGCATCATATCGCGCCCGAGGCGGAACGGCGCCTGAGCCCATCGGCACCCACTCCCCCCACGGAAGGGAGTCCGTGCCCGTCATCGAGCGTGAGGTCAGCTTCAGGCCCGTTTCCGCAGCGAGCCTTCTGGTGAGCACATCCCATCGCGCCCGCGATACGAAAAACTCGGATCGAGTCATCACGAGAAGTGTGTGCCCCACCCCCGTGACCGCCAGCAGAAGGAGCAGCACTCCAACCAGCACGTACCCTCTTCGCGTCGGCATCGATTCTGGCTTGGATCAACGGTTCTCGGGAGTCCAAAACTGGAGAGCGGCCGAGCTCGTATCGGCGCTCCGACGTATTCCGTGGCCGACAAGGTTGAAAATGACCCTGTCCACCCGGGCCTCGATGCTCGATCGGTCGTCGTCGAACACGTCCAGCGTCAGGGGCTGCCGGCCACCCCGCCCTCGGCGATACCGAAGAGCTCCGCCGCTTACGTGATAGCTCCCTCGCTCGAAGATCCTGGCCACCAACGCACCCGAAACAGGCGGATCGAGGGTCCACACTTCGGAGTGTCCGCCCAGATCCATTCCGCAGGACCGTGGCCCCGATACCCGCCCCGTCAGGTCCGCCCGCCGCCATCCATCTGCCGTCAGGATCAGAACCGAGTCCTTTACGGGATTAGCCGTCCGCTCTCCACGGTAGGCCACGACAATATTTCCGGGCTCGCTGCGCCACTCACACACCGGCCCCCATCCACGAAAAGCCCGGAGTGACAGACTGTCGGGCGCCGGACCGATCCAGTCCCTTCCCCTCACTCCCGCCCGAAGTTCTTTCCCGATCACGATCGCCGCGAGACGTCGAGCCGACAGTAGATCCATTTCGGACCTCAATCTGGACGCGACGGTTTGTTGATGGGCGAGAGCACGCCAGGCAAACGAGATTACCACGAGCCCCAGAAGCAGAGACACGAGCACCTCCACGACCGTGACGCCGTAACGCCTAGAAGGCCGTTGAAGGAGTACAGTGGGCCGCGTTGCGGATGCCACGGTCCTAGCTCCTAGGCGGAGCGACGACGCCATAGCCGTAGCTATGGCTAGGAACTCCAACAACGGAGATGGGGCCGTGCCACCGCAACCCTTCAACTTGTAAGGTCATGCCCTTCATGTTCGTGGGCACAGGGCGGTTGTGCGGTTGATCCTGCGTCTCTCCTCCTCGCCGTAGCGTTGCTACGCCTCGTCGTCGTTCCTTGTCTGAACGCGCACAAGCGCCCTGTGCGCGACCCGCTGTACTCCTTCAACGGCCTTCCTGAACATCCGGTTGGTCCAGGCTCAGGCCCACGGACACACTGGCGCCGGGTCCACCTTGGAAGGTGACAGTGACGAGCCCGTCCCCCTCACGCGTCCAGAGGAGCAACCCCTTTTCAGTTTCGATCGAGCCCGGCCCACCCCAACCCGTGAATGAAAGTGAGTCAGCCAGCCACTCCACCGCCCGGGATGCGGATTCCAACGCGGCGGCCGCGAGGAGCGTCCTTTGGGCCTGCAGGGTCATCGCCAAGACACCCAGTATTCCCACCTCGAACACGACGAGAGCGACGGTGATTTCCACGAGGCTGAACCCGCCCCGGCCCCTCACTCCCGCCGGATCCGTCCATAGGCCGAGATGATCAATCGGGCGACTGCTGATCCGCGGGTGAGCGTGACCGAACTAGCAGCCATACGCCCCAAGCCCGACGCGTCGAAGTGGAGTTCGACCGTGGGACGTCCACCGGAGAGCACCAGCTCTGTTCTCCAGGTCGCTCCAATGTCCACCCGGTGCAGTAACTCTCCCTTGGCCTCGATCCTGATCTCGGCGGGATTTCGGACGACGATCAGGCTCGAGCCCCCTCGCCGGAGCGCTTCGGCGCGAGCCCGTGTGATCAGTCCAACGAGCTCCTCCCGCGCGCCTGTCACCGAAAGACGCTCCCGGACGCTCCGGCCCACTGGAAAAGACAGGCTTGCCGCCAGGGCCAGGAGTGCCAGAACTCCCGTGAGTTCGAAAAGAGTGAAGCCGCGACGCATGGACCGACGTTACCGGCGCTCCCCGGGCGCCGGAATGCCGCGTTAGGCCAAACTCAACCCAGTCCGTAGTCCTGTATTTTGTAGCGGAGGGCACGCGGGGAAAGTTCGAGCAACCCCCCCGCCTTCGACCGGTTCCCGCCCGTACGCTCCAAGGCCCGCTGAATGAGCTGCCGCTCCAGCTGTGCGGAGCGGCGCTTCACGGAAAGGTCGTCCGACTCATAGATCGCCTCGACCGTCACCCCCATATGACCCAGCCGAGCGGAAAGCGCCTCCTCCGCCAGCTCCGTGCCTTCGGAGAGAACCGCGGCCTGCTCGAGCACATTCTCCAGCTCACGGATATTACCCGGCCACGGATAGGCGAGCAGAAGCTTCATCGCAGCCGGCGAGATCGCGGCCACCTTCACGTTGAGCCGCTGCCTCAGGCGCTCGAGCAAGTGCTGGGTAAGGTCCGGAATCGCCTCCGTCCTCTCCCGCAGGGGCGGGAGGTGGATGGGAATCACCGCCAGCCGATAGTAGAAATCTTGGCGGAACTCGCCCGATTGCACCGCCGCCCGCAAGTCGATGTTCGTGGCCGAAACGATCCGGACGTCTACCTGAGACGTGGCGGTCCCTCCCAGACGCCTGATCTCACCGTCCTGCAATGCACGCAGCAACTTCACCTGAAGGGGGGTTGGCAGCTCCCCGACTTCGTCGAGAAACAGTGTCCCGCCCTCGGCCGCCTCGAACAACCCGGCCCGATCATTTTCGGCCCCAGTGAACGCTCCACGCATGTACCCGAAGAACTCGGATTCAAGCAGCGTTTCGGGAATGGCACCACAATTGACTGGAACAAAAGGTTTGTCGGCCCGGTCGCTTTCGCGGTGGATCAGCCGGGCCATTAACTCCTTGCCGGTACCAGACTCCCCGGTCAGCAACACGGGGGACCGATGGCGGGCGACCTTGGTCGCCGTCTCCAGAGCCCGAATCATGGTCGGTGAGCGAGCCACGATGTCCCCGAGCCGACGTTCCGCGCTCACCTCGGCGCGCAGCCGCCCGACTTCCGTCCGAAGCTGCTCCCTCTCCTCCGCCTTCCGGATCGTAAGGAGGACCTCGTCGGCGCCGAACGGCTTGGGTAGGTAGTCGTATGCGCCCTCCTTCATCGCCCCGATGGCAAGCTCCATGTTCCCATACGCGGTCATCACGATGACGAGCGCTTGACCCTCCGCCTCACGATACTTTGCGAGGAACTCCAAGCCGTCCATTTGGGGCATACGTACGTCGCAAAGGATAATCTGGGGGTTCTCATTCGCGGCTATCGCCAGGCCTTCCTTGCCATGCGCCGCGAGGAGCGCGTCGTGTCCGCCCTCCTCGAGAATGAGTGTCAGAGATTTGCGAAGTCCCTGATCGTCGTCGATCACGAGGACCTTCATTCGACCTCCTGTCTCTCTATTGCCTCAGGGTACCGAGCTCCAACGGCTCCGTACTCCTCCAAAGTGGGTTCCTTCGCCGTGATCGCCTCCGGCAGCCGAACCTCGAAGCGCGCTCCCCCCTCGGGTGCGCTCTCCACGTCGATACGCCCACCCATTCCCGCGACGAGGCGGGCGGAAATGAAAAGGCCCAAACCGGTTCCCTTCCCGGGCTCCTTGGTGGTGTAGAAGGGATCGAAGACGCGGGTCTGATCGGCGGAAGGGAGACCTGTTCCGTTGTCGGACACCGCCACGACGACGACCTTCCGGGCGGTGTCGAGGGTGCCGAGAGCCTCTGCCGAGAAGGCGCGAGCCACCCGGCGCCTGTGCAAATAATTGACGCCGGGCGGATCATCTCCCCGTCTCTGGAGGGGGTTGGCCGCCGCACCATCCTCCGACCAAAGAGCAACCTCGATCTTGGGGGCGTCCAGGCCTTTCACCGCATCCGTCGCGTTCAAAAGCAAGTTCACGAGCACCTGTTCCAGGTGCCGAGGGTCCATCAAGACAAGAGGACATGCGTCATCGAGGGTCCAGGAGTGTTCGATCCGTCCGAGTTGGCCCTGGTTCTCCAACAGATCGCGCACACCTTCGATGACTTCATCGACCCGAACCGGAGTGATCTCGTCGGGCTGGGGCCGGGCAAAATCGAGAAGTCCTCGCACGATGCCATCGATGCGCTGTGCCTCGGAACGGATCGACTCCAGTAGCTCCGGATCTCCCTGGTCCGCCTCGATGCGACGGAGGGCGACGTCGGCATACCCGATGATCGCGGTCAGCGGATTTCCGACCTCGTGCGCGATGCCAGCCGCCAGAGTTCCCACCGAAGCCAGCCGGGCAGCCTGGATGACCTCGTTGCGAGCTTCGACCAGCTTCACGTTGGTATCATCGAGCGACCGGACATTCTCGGCCAAGACCTGCTGGCCGGCGATGAGCCGGTCGGCCATCGCATTCACGCTCTCGGTGATACTCCTGAGCTCGAGGCCATTGGGGATTTCGAGCCGGTGCCGGTAGTCTCCGTCGGCGATCTGTTTCACTCCCAGGACCAACTCGTCCACCGGCTCCAGGAGATTCTTCTTGAGGGCCCAGCCTCCGAACGTGAGAACGATAACCAGGTCCACCGCCACGATGACCAGAATGAAGACCGTAGCCTCGCCCGTGGAACGGAGAAAGGGAAGCACCAGGCTGATGGCGATACCCAAAAGGAGGGTGACTCCCCCGAATAGAATCCCCAAGGAAACAAGCAGCTCACGACGAAGGGGTGTCGGGGAACTCATGTTCGTATGGCGCCTGAGGCAAAAAAGTGCGAACGCCGGAGGTTCTCTCCTCCGGCGTCCTCGATGAAGACTACTTCTAACTTGTGCAGGGGACGGGTCCGCTGCAACGATGGGGATTTGGCCCTAACGCGTGCAGGCGATGACCCCCTCCTCCGGACCGGGGTCCCCGCCGGCGGCCGCCGCATTCCCCTGGTACATGCCACAGTGCTCCGTGGGGAGACCCGCATGGGAGGCAGTCGCAGCCCAGCCCGAGCCGGTAGCCTCGTTGATCGTGATGGTCACTCCATCACTCACGGACCCGCCGACGAGGGCGACTGAAGCGCCGTAGAAAAAGTTGGAGTTGTGGTACATCTCCTGCTGCGTCGCCAAGTTCTTGAGATCGCTCTTCATCGAGGTAAGGAATGCGTTCTCTCGCGCCGAGGAGAACTTCGGAACGGCGACGGAAGCCAGGATGCCGATGATCACGATGACGATGAGGAGTTCGACCAGCGTAAAGCCTCTTTGCATGCCCATGCTCAATCCCTCTTTTCGTCTCATGCCTGGAGTGGAAGCGAGAGAGCGTGGCCCGGGAAAGGCCCGAGCCACGCTCTTCGACCGAAAGCACACGGTGCCTCCGAAGTCCTGCCTTATTGCGTGCAGGCCATCTCACCCGGACTCCCCGGTACGGCGGCGCCAAGTGACACCGCAGGCCCGGTCCCATAGTAGATCGCGCAGCCCTCGGTCGCGGCCAACGCTAAGTGCGTCGACGTCGCGTTCCAACCGGTGGAGGTGCCCGTCGGAGTGACGGTCACGCCGTCGGACTGCACGAAGCCGAGCGACGTGACGTTGGCGGTGTAGGAATACTCGTCCGAATAGTAGATCTCCTGCTGGCTAGCAAGATTCTTCAGGTCGGACTTCATGGCCGCAAAATAGGCCTTCTCACGCGTCGCAGAGAACTTCGGAATGGCGATGGCCGCCAGGATTCCGATGATCACGACCACGATGAGGAGCTCGATCAGGGTGAAACCCTTGTTGTCCCGCATGATGATAACTCCTAGATAGGATGACACTTGTGAACATTCGATATGCCCCCTGAGTGCAAACGCTGGTCCAAAAGTCGGCATGACTTCTTAAGTGGTTGTGGTTTAACACTTTGTACCAATATCACTCGACGTCCTTCGTCCCCACTATCGACCGTCCGGTGACGGATTTTGCGAAGCATTGGCATTTTCAGAGCTTCTTAGCACAGCCTGAAACCTGTCAATTTGGCCGGGTTCATCCGGAGGTCGCACCCTGGTACGGGCGCTGTCGAGCGATTCGAGCGCTCTAGCCGTGTCTCCCGACTGGGCGTACGCTTCCGCGAGCCAGAACCACTGCTGCCAGCGGTGTCCTTCACCCGCTTCGATCGTTCGGCGGCGGGCTTGGACCGACTCTTCCCAGCGGCCCTCCCGCGCCAAGGAACGGGCCAGGAGATGGTTCGCAACCAAGTCTTGGGACCCGAAGAAGGCGATGGCAGCCTCGGCCGCTTCGATCGCGCCCGGATAATCCCCTTCGCCGTAATGGATGCCGGCGAGAAGGCGGGCAGCGATCCCTTCATCCGGGTATTCTTCCCGAGCCCGACGGAGAAGGCCCTTGGCGGCGTGCGTCTGTCCGTTGACGAGGAGCTGCCGCCCCACCTCCACGAGGACAGCGTAGTTTCCGTGCAAGAGACTGATCGTAATTCGGTAGGCGGCGTTACCCGCCTTCCTGTCGCCGATCATATACTGTGCGTCTCCGAGGAGCCACTGCGCCCGTCCTGACTCCGGGTGCTCACGGATCAGAGTTTCGAAAACGCTGACGGTGTCTCGCCAAGTGGCGTTCCGGGCGACGGTTCGAAGCGACATGAGCATCAAAACGAGGATCAGCGTCGCCTCGGCCACAAGGCGACGCTCTTTGTACAGCTCGCCCCCGATCCACGCGAATAGCGCCACGAATCCGACCGACGGCAGATAAAACGTGCGCTCCGCGAGGAGGACCCCGGAGAGGAAGAGCACGTTCGAAACCGGCGACAACGTGATCACGAGCCACAGGACACCGAATGAGAAGAGACGAGGAGGAGTACGGGCCACCCCGAGCGTCTGCCTCCCCCACAGACGCAGGGCCAATCCGAGCGTCCCCAGGAGGAGAAGAGCCCCTAGCATACCACTTCCTGTCCAGCCGAGGGCGAGAGGAATTACGGCCGGCGCATAGTCGGCGCTCAAGTCGAGAGGGAAAAAAAGCAGCCGGAAGTAGTGAGGCCAGGTCGACGCAACGGTCCAGATTCTCGGGACTTCCTCCTGCAAGAGCCTCGCACCCAACGGGGGCAACGGGCTGGCCAGGCTGCCAAGCACCACAAAGCGAGCCGTCAGAATGAGCGCAGCAGCGGCCGTCAGACTTACGTAGATCGCCCACCGGCGGCGAACGTAGGAGAGCGCCTCCTTGACCCCGACATCGTCACGCGCCCCGTCAAGTAGGAAGAGGACCCCGAGGAGCGTGATGGCGCTCTCCTTCGCTAGGAAGGCGAGCACGAACAGGAGCGTAATGGCTGTGCCCGGCAGAAGCGTGATCCGCTCTCCCGCCCGTAGAAAGATCAAGCATGCGCCCAGATAAACCGCCGAGGAGAAAATCTCGGCCAACCCCACGACGTTCGCCACGGCCTCGACATGGACGGGATGAACCGCGAAGAGCAGTCCCGCGACGAACGCGAGCGCAAGGGGCGCGAGTTCGGCCAGCACCAGCACCACGAGCGCGGTAACGACCCCGTGTAGCAACACGTTCGTCACGTGGAACATCGCGGGATTCTCGCCCCAGACCGCCCATTGGATGCCGTAAAGCGCCGTCGTCACCGGTCGCCATAGTCCCAGAGCCCGGCCGAACTCGTTCGGCCAGTAGGGAGAGGCCATCGCCTCCGGCAGAGTGTCGAGATCCTGGATCCGCGTATTCTGGACAATGAGAGGGAGGTCGTCGAAGGCGAAGTCGTTGAGGACGCTGTTCGCCGATAGAAGGACCGCGGCCGCACCCGCAAGGAACGCGGCCGAGCGGACCGACCGGAAGGGAGAATCCCACGTCCTCATCGTTGGCGGACGGGGGCGGGTGCCCCGTCCCCGCGGGCCTGGCGCTCCTGGCTCGCAAGAACATCAGCACGCTGAGAGGCGGCGTCGGCTTCTTCGGAGCGGCCGGCCAACTCCATGAGCTCGCTCATGCGACGCCATTCCTCAGAATCATCGTCGGCCACACCGAAGGACGCCCATCGCGCCCGAATGGCCGCGTCGTAGTCTCCCTTCGCCACATAACTCTCGGACACGAGCTTCCACAGGTCTCGGTCGGATCCAACGAGCGACAAGCCCTGGAGCGCCACCGCGTGTCCTTCCCGGCTCCGGCCCTGGTTCAGCCGCTGTTCAGAGAGCACCTGCCATGCGACGGGGTGCGTGGGAAACAACTCGATGGCGTGGACGAGCAGCGACTCTGCCTCGACCCACCGCTCCCCCCGCCCATAGAAACGCGCGACCTCCACGAGCAGGCTGTATCCCTCCGGAGCCAGCTCAAGCGCCGTCTGGTAATAACGATCCGCCTCCTCGTACTCGCCTACGTTGTCGAGACCCTGGGCGCGTGCCCTGATCGCCATCAACGACTCCGGGTGCTCTTCTCCAAGCGTCGTCAACATCGTGAACGTGCTCATCCACGAGGGGTTTCTGAGCGCGGTCCGCACCATGAAGGCGCTACACAGGACCCCCGCGCCCACCAAGAGAATGCCCAGGGATGTCCTGCGCTCACGGGCCGTCCACGACACGACTCCCGCGGCCACGAAGGCAAGCCCGACGGACGGCAGGTAAAGCGTTCGCTCAGCCAACAACACGCCCGTCGGGATGAGTAGGTTGGTAACGGAAGGATCGCGATGCCGAACCAGGCGATGCCGAGCGCCACCAGCCGTTCCCTGGGCCAAAGGAAGATGACGGCCGCAGCACCACCAAGAATCGTGAGTAGGCCCAGGATCACATCGGGCCCCCATGTCAACGCTGGAAAGAGTACCGCCGGCGCGTAGTCCACCACGAGGTCCAGCGGGAACACCAGGAGCCGGAGATAGTGTGGCCAGACCGCCAGAGATGTAAGGATTCTTTGGCCCGCCGAGAGACCCACGAGAGCCGGTGCGGGTACTTCGCCCGAAACCGAACCCAACATCAGGAATCGGGCGCCCAAAAACGCCGCCAGAAGGGCGGCGGTCAGGAGGAACACCGGCAGATCGGTCCGAACACGGTCGCTTACACGCTCATCGCCGGTCCGCACCAATGCTATGAGAACCAGCAGCGCCGGGAGCGTCACTGCCATTTCTTTGGAGCCGAGACCCAGCACATAGAGCGCCCCGATGCCGAGGAGGCGGGCGGCCCTCCAGGACGGTGAAAGCCCCCGCCCCTTCAGGAAGAGCAGACACGCCCCCAGCACGAAGAGCGCCGAGTACAACTCGGAACGCCCCACGACGTTTGCCACCGCCTCGCTATGGACGGGATGTGCGGCAAAGAGCGCACCCCCGACGAGAGCCGGAAGTGTGGCCGACAGCGGTAGAATCAGTAAGAACACCACCAGCGATACAGCAGTGTGAACGGCTAGGTTCACGAGGTGAAAGCCCGCCGGATGGCCGTTCCACAGCCTCCATTCCAACGCGAAGCTCGAAAGCGTAACCGGCCGATAGAGGCCCGCACCGCTAACCGCCTGAGGCCAATAGGCGGAGGTCAGCACCTCGACGACCCCTCCCTCGGCCACGACGGAGCGTCCCACGATGATGGTATTGTCGTCGTAGGCGAAGCCGTTGAGCACGGAGTTGGCGTACGCCGCCACCGCCACGAACAGCACCAGAAGCGCGGCGCGCCACGGCGGGATGGCAGAAAGCTGCTTAAGGGTCACCTGGATGCGGAGTCCGGATCAGTCCGGATCGGCCACAGGAGGAAGGCCGGCCTCGGACCCTCCCCCGCCTTCCGAAGGGGCGGGAAGCGCCGGACGCTGCCCGTCCACGAGAGCGCGCCCCTCCCACGGCTGCACCTCGGGCGCCTGCCAAGGATCGATTCTTGGCCCGAAGAGATTGCAGCGAAGGATATAGTAGAGGGCGGACACGCCGTCCTTCCAGTTGATCTTCTTCCCCTCCTCGTACGAGCGCCCGTCGTAACTGATCGGGAGCTCGTAGATGCGAGCCCGCGCCTGAGCCAATCGGGCCGTCACCTCCGGCTCGAATCCGAAACGGTTCGCCGAGAGAGGCAATCGCTTCAGAAGATCCGCATGGATGACTTTATAGCAGGTCTCCATGTCCGTGAGGTTGAGGTCGGTCAACATGTTGCTCAGCAACGTCAGGAAACGATTCCCTATCATGTGCCAGAAGAACAGCACCCGGTGGGGTCCGCCGAGAAAGCGTGACCCGAAAACGGCATCGGCCTTCCCGGCCAAAATCGGCTGCATGAGTGCCGGCAGTTCGTGTGGATCATACTCCAGATCCGCGTCCTGAATCGCAATGATATCGCCAGTGGCCCGCTCGAATCCGGCCCGGAGCGCAGCACCCTTCCCCTGATTCACCTCCTGGAACACGAGAATATCGATCACCCCTTCGTCGTGTAGGCGCGAAAGCAGATCGTGCGTGCCGTCCGTGGATCCATCGTCTACCACGATCACTTCGACGTCCAGGCGGACCTCACGTACCCGCTTGAGGAGGATCTCGACACTCCGGATCTCGTTGTAGGCGGGGACAACCACCGAGAGCCTCACCCGGTCCCAGGCAAGATCGTCGTGCCTTCTCTTATGCATTTCGCGGAAACTGGGCATCATCATGGGGATCGAATCCTCGATAATTTAGAAGTTTCAGGCACGGGCCCATGGGCGCCGAAAACCGTAACTTCCACGCGGAGCATGAGGCTGATCAGACCTCGATCCCGTACCGGTTGAGCTTCCGGTACAAGGTGGAGGGATCGATGCCGAGAACCTCCGCCGCCTTCGACTTGTTCCCCCCCTCGGCCGTAAGGACCCACTGGATGTACGCCCTCTCGATCACCTCCATCGAAGGATTCGAGGGGAGGTGATCCGTGACCAAGGGTTTCGTGTCGGTGGCCCGTACGCCTTCCGGCAGGTCAGCCACAGAGATTTCCGGCTTGGACGCCACGACGGCCGCCCGCTCCAAGGCGTTCTCGAGTTCCCGGACATTTCCGGGCCAGTCATAGGCACACAGCGCCTCTAAAACATCCTCCCCAAGGGTTTTTTCTCCTTCTCGCTCCGCCAACGAAACGAGAAAGCGGTGGGCCAGAATCGGGATGTCGTCCTTTCTTTCACGGAGCGGAGGGAGTTGTAGCGCGATGACGTTGAGCCGATAGTAGACATCACTCCGGAACCCTCCGCGTCGGATCTCCTCATTCAGGTCGGCGTTGGTGGCGGCCATAATCCGAACGTCGATCTGCCTGACCTCGGTCGAACCCACGGGAATGACTTCGCGCTCCTGCAGAGCGCGGAGGAGCCTGACCTGCGTCGCAGGGGACATTTCGCTGATCTCGTCCAGGAAGAGCGTCCCGCCGTTAGCGGCCTCGAAGAGTCCCATTTTGTCCCTGACGGCACCGGTGAAGGCTCCTTTCACGTGGCCGAAGAGCTCGCTCTCGAGAAGCCCCTCGGGAAGCGCCCCGCAGTTCACCGACAAGAAGGTGGCTTCGGCCCGGCCACTGAGCGCGTGGATGTAGCGGGCCAGCACCTCTTTACCGGATCCGCTCTCCCCCGTGATCAGTACGGTGGACTCCGTCGGCGCCACCGTCTCCGCCAACTTGAGGACCTCGACGAACGACCGGTTCTTTCCCGTCGGCCGGTCGGTCGGCGACATGGACTGCCGGCGGATCTCCTTCTTGAGGGCCTTGTTCTCCACCCGGAGTTGCCTCGTTTCCGCGGCTCTACGGCAGATGGCCAGAAGTTCCTCGTTGGCGAAGGGCTTTTGGAGGTAGTAGTACGCCCCCTCGTTGACAGCCCGTACCGCCGTCTGAAGCGATGCCTGAGCGGTCATCAATATCACGGCGGTCTCGGGATCGACCTCGTGCGCCTTCGCCATTACCTCGAGGCCGGTCATCCCGGGCATTCGAATGTCGGTCAGGACGATGTCCGGCAAGGTGTCGGGAAGCATTTCGACGGCCTCTCGCCCGCTGAGCGCCGACACCACTTCGTAGCCATTACCCTGAAGCAGAATGCGAAGCGTGTCGAGGATGCCGGACTCATCATCCACCAGGAGAATCCTTCTCTCCTTGCTCATACGGCCGCCTGTTGTTTCGTCGCAGAAGCGACATCCGTGCCCGGCAACAGAACCACGAATCGAGCTCCACCCCCAGCCACCTCCTCAGCGTAGACGGCGCCACCGTGCGCCTCGACGGCACGATGCACCACCGCCAGGCCGAGACCGCTCCCACCTTTACGCGTGGTATAAAATGGGGCGAAGATGCGCCCGATATCCTCGGGTGGAATCCCCGGTCCGGAATCCTGAACGCTCAAACACACCGGCTGGGAAACGGTGGATCCAGGTAGCCGGTCCTCGACGGCCCGATTCTCGACGGAGACCCGGACGGTACCCCCGGGGCCGCTGAACTGAACCGCGTTGAGGATCAGGTTGAAGACCAGGCGGTGAAGGAGATCCGCGTCCCCCGGTAGGGTCAGGCGGCCTTCGAGGCCCTGCTCGTCGATGCGAATCCCTGCTTCGCAGTCAGGATGTTGTTTCACCAATGTGATGGCTTGCCTGACCACGCGGGTAAAGTCCACCCTGGCCTTCGCGCTGAGGCGCATCACCGAGAAATCGAGAAATTCGTTGAGCAACCGGCTCAGGCGATCCGATTCGGCCAGAACCAGCCGTTGGAGGAGCGCACGATCCTCGACGGGAAGCGTGGGGCTGTCGAACTGTTCCACGGCGCTGCGTATCGAAGCCAACGGATTCTTGATTTCGTGGGCGAGGGAAGCACTCAGTTCAGCCACGGCCTCGAGTCGTTCGTTTCTGCGATTTAGGGCCTGGATACGCTCCAGATCCGTGATATCCTGAAAGATCGCCGTGACGGATGGGCCTTCCCCCTCGCGACTTTCGAGCAGGGTTGTGCTGATGCCCAGCACCAGGTTCCCCGACGCTCTCTTGACGGCCGTCGTTTGGCGGCTGACAGGGCGGCGCCCGTCGATGCTCCTTCGGAGCGCCTCGGCAAGCCCCGGCGCCAGCTCCTCTACCACGTCCAAGATGGGGGCGCCGCGCCACTGCTCGAAGCTCAGATCCAAGAATCGTTCGCCAGCTCTATTGAGGTACCCGAGTCTGCCGCCATCGACGAGGGTAAGCACACCTGCGGAGATGTTCGTGAGAATGTCCCCCGTATCGAGCCGCAAGCGGACGAGTTCGGACTGGACTTCTCCGAGCGCGAGCCCGGTGCTTTGGACGCGGTTCCCCAGCCAACCCGTGAGGAGAGCAACGACGGCGAAAAGCCCGATCTGTAGCCCAACGGTATACAAGGGTAGGGTCTGCGGACCGCCCCATACGAGGCTCGCGAAGTAAAGAATGGAGGAGAGGGCCCCGATGAGGAAGGCTCCCGACAGGGGCAATAGAAGAGCCCCCTCTGTCATCACCAAGAAATAAAGGGGGGCGAAGGCGACGTCGCCGCCGCCCGACGTGATATAGACGACGGTCGTGACAAGCGCCGCGTCGAGAATGACCTGGCCGTACATGAAGTTCCGGCCCACCGGGCGGCCCCGCACTTCGGTGTGCCACACGGAGGCGAGGGTGAGCGCCAACGTGGCCAAAAACATGAGCGTCGCTATGCGCGTGGCCTCCGCGGGAGCGGAGAACCAGGCCACCATTATGCCGACGAAAATTCCAAGGGCCAGAGTCATTCGGCCGACGTAGACCCAACGAAGGAGTCGGTTTCTGTCGAATTCGTACTTCTTTGGAGTCTCCGGCCTCAAACCGATCTCCCCTCAGAATGAATCGACCGTCTAACTTGGGACGCCTTTCCCACGCTATTACTCGCCGTGGCACAGTGCAACACTTCTATTTGGCGTTTTGCGAAAAACTTGCCGAGGAACGGAAGGCTCCGGCGGTCGCGTCTCAGATGTCCGGCCGTGGGAGGACTCGGACCTCCCCCAGGAGCGCGTAGGCGAACCCCCAAAGCCGTCCAACCGGCCGGAGCCCCTCACTGTCCACGAACGCCGATCCCTCTACGATGTGTAGCTCGGGATCCAAACGAACACCCCTCACCTCGCCGAGCACCAAACCACCGGCGTCGCCCAAGTCCAAATACTCATGAAGCTCGCATTCAAGGACCGCAGGACAATTCGCAACATATGGCGCCTCAACGGTCTCCGCCTCCGCCACGGAAAGTCCAGCGAAAGCAAACTCATCACCCTCCGGAGGTAAGTTGGCCGCCGTCCGGTTCATCGCCTCGAGTTGGGCCTCCGTGACGACGTTCACACAGAAGGCGCCTTGGTCCAAGATGTTGCGGAGTGAGTCCTTGGCCACTCCTCCCCGTGTCCCGATGGACAAGCTGACGAGCATGGGCGAGGACGCCACCGCCGAGAAGAAGCTGAAAGGAGCCACATTGAGAACGCCGGTGGCGCTCCGGGTGGAAACCCAGCCGATCGGGCGTGGCACGACGAGGGACGTGAGAAGCTGGTACCGTTCACGGCCATCGACCGAGTCGGTACGGATTATTCGGTGCCGAAGGGGCCCTTCAGGGTCGCCGGCCAACCTCTATGCCCCTAGTCCGCGGGTACCGTTAGGAGCTGACCGGCGTAAATGCGGCTGCCTCGGATATTGTTGGCGGCCCTGAGCTTCGGTACCGTCGTCCCGTGACGGCGGGCGATGGCCCAGAGCGAATCACCAGCCCGAACCATATAACGTGACGGAGCCGTAGCTCGGTTTCCGGAAACGGCGGAAGCCAACACGTCGCTGACGTAAGCCGCGTAGCGTTCTGGAAAGACGGCCACATGATAATGCGACGGCCGCCGTTCCCTCGTTGCTTCCAGCACGCCTGCCGCCTCGAGGTAGAGGAGGGTACTCTCCAACCAGTACCGGCAAACGGAGTTCAAACTCGTCCGAAAATCAACCGCCATGCCCGTGGGATGAGCGGAGAGAGTGGAGGCGTTGCGGGGCTGCTCGCTCAAAGGACGGGTGAGGCTCGTGACGACCAACTCCTCGCCACAAGCCCACCGGTGCTGCGCCCCCAGACGTTGCACGAAAAGGTTCACCTCTGGACGGCCGTAGGGGAAAGTCACGTCGTGAAGCACGAAGTCCCGACTACTCCTCAACCGGACAAGGTAGCCCGCATCGACAAACTGCTGAACATGTGCGCGTGTCTGTAGGAAGGTGAAGTTATGGTCCTCCGCGTGCACATACGCTCGGTTTAGGGAAGCCTCGGAGCCCCGAAGCGCCTGCCCTTGTACCTGACCAAAGCCGGCCGCCAGGAAAAGCGAAAGCCAAACCAGCAGGCTCATTCGTCGCACCATTGCTACCCTCTCGAGGATTGGAGTCCCACTCGGATCGAACCACGTGCCGCCAGCCTATGTGTAAACATATGTATTGCGAAACACAAGGATTCCGTCATGCTCCTCAACCCACGAACGACTCACCCCCGGGCATCGGAGTAGTTGGCCGCAACAACGTCCCAATTGACTACGTTCCACCACGCGGAGACGTAGTCGGGTCGCCGGTTCTGATAGTTCAGATAGTAAGCGTGCTCCCAGACATCCACCCCGAGAATCGGGATGAATCCCCCGGAGAGCGGATTGTCTTGGTTCGCGGTCGCGGACGCGTTGAGGTCTCCGGTGGGTCCAACCGTCAGCCAGCCCCAGCCCGAGCCGAACTGCTTCGCGGCGGTGGCGCCGAGAGAGGTCTTGAGGTCCTCGAACGATCCGAAGGCACCGTCGATGGCCTCCGCCAACTCTCCGGATGGCGTATCCGCACCGCCGGGAGCCATGATCGCCCAGAACAACGTATGGTTTACGTACCCGCCTCCGTTGTTTCGCACGGCGTTACGAATGGCCTCGGGCAGGTCGGCCAACCCCGCGAGCAGCTGTTCTCCCGAATGACCGTGTAAGTCCGCATACCCTTCGAGGGCGGCGTTCAAATTGTTGGTGTAGGCCTGATGGTGCTTCCCGTGGTGGATCTCCATCGTACGTGCGTCGATGTGTGGCTCCAGGGCGTCATGGTCATATCCCAGTGCGGGCAGTTCGAACGGATATCCCATTCTTATCTCTCCTATGGATCGGCGGGCCTATGGATCGGCGGGTTGCTCGATAGGCCGCCCGGTCACCGCAATGGCGCCGCGGTCGGACGGCTAACCGGATTGTACCCTACTTCGATTCCCCTTCGCAAATGGGAAGGCTGTTGAAGGAGTACAGTGGGCCGCGTTGCGGATGCCACGGTCCTAGCTCCTAGGCGGAGCGACGACGCCATAGCCGTAGCTATGGCTAGGAACTCCAACAACGGGGGCACCACGCGCAGCGTGGTCGGGGCCGTGCCACCGCAACCCACAAACATGCAAGGTCATGCCCTAAATGGTGGAGGGCACAGGGCGGTTGTGCGGTTGATCCTGCGTCTCTCCTCCTCACCGTAGCGTTGCTACGCCTCGTCGTCGTTCCTTGTCTGAACGCGCACAAGCGCCCTGTGCGCGCCCCGCTGTACTCCTTCAATAGCCTTCAAATGGAAGACGCGGTAAACTCTACGCGAATCCCTGAACGTCACTCTTCCGACATCACAAGCCATGGCACCGGACGAATTTCGTCCACCCCGACGGATCCTGCTGGTCGATTGCGACGCGTTTTACGTTCAGGTGGCACGCCTCGAGGATCCCGAGGGTGCGGGGAAGGCAGACTTACTCCTCGTCGGCGGCTCCCCCCGGGGACGTGGCGTCGTCACATCCGCATCTTACGGGGCACGCCGGTTCGGTGTTCGGTCCGCGATGCCCACCGCCCAAGCCCTCCACCTGTGCCCGGACGCGATCGTCGTGGGCGTCCCGCGGCGGGCGTGTAGTCAAAAGAGCCGCGAGATCAGATCCTGCCTAGAGAGGCTCGCACCCGTCGTGCAGGCCGCATCGATCGACGAGTTCTACTTGGACCTCGCGGGCACCGAACGTCTTTTCGGCGAACCGCTGGAAGCGACGGCCCACCGCATACGCGAAGCCGTCCTCGAGGCGACCCGCATCTCGGTGTCCGTCGGAGGTGGAAGTCGTCGAATGATCGCCAAGCTCGCCTCCGGTAGGGCCAAACCCGGAGGCGTGCACATCGTCCCGCCGGGCCACGAGGCAGATTTCATGAGGGGGCTGGACTTGGCTGAAATTCCAGGCGTGGGCCCGGCGCTGGTCGAGGCGCTGCGAGTGAGGGGGCTGGTTCGCATCGAAGACGCTCTGGGACTCAAACAGGAGTGGCTCGAACGGTGGTTCGGGGCCCGTCGGGGGCACTGGCTCTACCGTCGCATGCGAGGACTGGATGCGTCGAGGGTGGATCCACGGGAGCCCCGTAAGTCCATCAGCTCCGAGCGCACGTTCTTCCAGGACCTGAATTCGGACGAAGACCTGGAGCGTGTGCTCCTACGCCTCTGCAGATCGGTCACTCACACCCTCCGCAAGGCCGGCCTTCGGGCCCGAACCATCACCGTCAAGCTCAGGGACCGGGACTTCAAGACCCGTTCACGCTCACAGACGGTGGCGGAGCCGCTTGAGACCGACGCCGCCACGTACCGGATCGCCCGAGAACTCTTGGCGGAATTGAGAAGCCGACGCAGGACTCCCGCACGGCTCCTCGGCGTGGGCCTGACCAAATTGGGCTCGGGAGACGGTCCCGTCCAAATCGGACTGTTCGAGGAGAAGGCTCGCTTGGAAGGCCACCGAGAACGGACGCTCGACCACGTCGTGGACGGTCTGCGCCAGCGCTTCGGGGACCGCGTGGTCCTGCCCGGTCGCATCATCGGGGATTGACCGAAAGGCGTCGGAGGCCTGGCCTCTAGACCTTACCGCTGACCTTCCAGGGCTTTCTTTCAAAGTAGTCGTCGGTCAATTCCTTGATCTTTCCGGAAAGCAGGACCAACGCGATCAGATTGGGGAGGATCACGATCCCTAGAGCAATATCTCCCAATTCCCATACGAGATTCAGAGCAACCAACGCCCCCACGTAGTGCATGATCAGGTAGACGACCTTATACGGTAGTACGGCCCCTTCACCGAATAGGTAGATCGCACAGCGGTCCCCGTAGTAGCTCCACGCTATGGCAGTGGAGATGCCGAAGAGGAAGACCGAAAGAATCACGATGTAATGGCCCCAATCGCCGAGAGGGGAGAGTCCCCTTCTGAAGGCATTCGTCGTGAGCGGTGCTCCACTCTCGACCGCCATTCCCCAGAGCGACGTATAAACCGTACCGTCGTCTCCCACGGCCTCGCCTCGGGCCGGAAACACCGAACCGGTAAACGCCTGCGTCCTGCCCTCGTCCGTGGAAAACATTTCCACTGCCACTTCGTGCCACGCCACTAGAGCCGCACTCCCAGCAACGTGTGCTCCGCCTTGGATTCGGATCTCGGCGGGCAGATCGACGTCTTCATATCCCGCCTCTGCGTCTCCGGAGACCCAACTGAGATCACCACCCTCGAGTGTGATTTCGGTGGGGAAGCGCTCATCGTATACGCCCGTCATTACGATCACGAGCGCCGTCATCGTGACGATCACGATGGTGTCGATAAAGGGCCCGAGAAGTGCGACTACGGCCTCGGAGACGGGCTCTTCCGTCTTCGCGGCCGCGTGGGCGATGGGCGCGGACCCCTGACCCGCCTCATTGGAGAAGAGGCCTCGATTGACGCCCCAGATCATGGTGACGAGGATGGCGCCCACCCCAGTACCCGCCACTCCAGCCGTGGGATTGAACGCCTCGCTGAAGATCGTGGTGAAGGCAGGGACCACCTCTCCCAGGTTCATGAAAACGATGAGCAGGGCGGACAGCACATAAACGGCAGCCATGAACGGGGCCAGAATACTCGTGATGCGACCGATGCGGGTTATACCTCCCAGAATCACTGAGGCCACGATCGTGACCGTGATCGCACCCGTGATCCACACGGGAATGCCAAACGCGGTCCCGGCGGTATCGGCCACCGTGTTAGCCTGAATGGCATTCCCCGTGAAGAAAGCCGTGAACCCCAGCATTCCGGCGAAGAAAACGGCCATCCACTTCCAGTTCGCCCCCAGCCCGTGCTCGATGTAATACATGGGTCCGCCGGAGACGGTGCCCACCACCTTGGCCGCGTCTTGGTGCACCGAGCGGTAATGCATGGACAGAGCGACCTCGGCATACTTGGTGGCCATTCCGAGGATCGCGGTCAGCCACATCCAGACCAAAGCACCGGGGCCTCCCCAGTGAACGGCCAGCGCGACGCCGGCGATGTTACCGATGCCGACTGTGGCGGAAAGTGCGGTCGAGAGCGCTTGGAAATGGGAGACATCGCCGGTGCTTTCGGGATCATCGTAGCGGCCCGTGGCAACCGCGACGCCATGGCCGAAGTGCCGAAGCTGGATAAACCCGAGGCGGAGCGTAAGGAACGCGCCCGCCCCGATGAGGGCGATAACCACGAGGGGAATCGTCGAGTCCCCCACAGGAATCCCCGCCTCCCATACGAATACTCGGACGGCGGTGACGAGGTTCTCGAGAGTTTCCATTACGCATCCCTTGAAGGCTATTGAGGAAGTACAGTGGGCCGCGTTGCGAATGCCACGGAGGAAAGCGGAGAAGATTGTGTGGTGAGGTCACCTGGGCAAGGTGATCCGAAGGACCTCGGGTCAGTAAGAAGGCTGCTGAAGGAGTACAGTGGGCCGCGTTGCGGATGCCACGGTCCTAGCTCCTAGGCGGAGCGACGACGCCCTAGCATTCGCTACGGCTAGGAGCTCCAACAACGGAGATGGGGCCGTGCCACCGCAACCCACGAACGTGTAAGGTCATGCCCTAAATGGTGGAGGGCACATGGCGGTTGCGCGGTTGATCCTGCGTCTCTCGTCGTCGCCGTAGAAGGACTACGACTCCTCGTCGTTCGTTCTTCGCCTTCGGCTCAGGTGCCGCGGAAACCAATGTCGATCGCCGAACATCAAGTCCGCGACGTTGTCTGAACGTGCGCAAGCGCGGGGCACCCACGCCGAAGGCGTGGGTCGCGCGACCCGCTGTACTCCTTCAGCAGCCTTCAAGGATCCGACAACATCCGTCCGAGAGGGCGACCACCGAGCAGGTGTAGATGCACGTGGAAAACTTCCTGGCCGGCGTGGGCCCTGCAGTTCAGGATGAGCCTGTATCCCGTCTCGTCGATCCCCTCTTCCTCAGCAAGCCTGGCAGCCACGCGGATCATGCGTCCGAGGGCCGCCTCGTCCTCTTCGGCCACGTCGGCAAGCGTCGGAACCGGTTTGTTGGGGACGACGAGAATGTGGGTCGGCGCTTGGGGTTGGACATCCCGAAAAGCCGTTACCAACTCGTCTTGATAGACGAGATCGGCCGGGATTTCCCTTCGGACGATCTGAGCGAACACCGTGTCCGTCATTCTGAACACCGTCCCGCGTTGGGGCGGCGGGGCGCGGCCATGAAGCTGCCGCCGGCTACCCTACCGCGTTGATCATGTCGAAGATAGGAAGATACATGGCCACGATCATTCCACCCACTACCACGCCGAGCACGACGATCATGATCGGCTCCATGGCGGCCAGGAGCACCTCGACCGCCGCGTCGACCTCATCGTCGTAGAAGTCCGCGATCTTCGTCAGCATGTTGTCCAAGCCGCCTGTCTGCTCACCAACGTTGATCATCTGAACCACCATCGGCGGGAACACCCCCGACTCCTTGAGGGGCCCAGCGATCGTCTCCCCGCCGGCGATGGAGGCTCGCGAACTCATGACCGCGTCGTGGATCACCCGGTTGCCCGCAGTCTTCGCCGTGATCTCGAGTCCTTCCAGGATCGAGACGCCGGAAGACACCAGGGTCCCCAGCGTTCGCGTAAACCGCGCGACCGCAGCCTTGCGTTGGAGATCTCCCAGGATCGGCATCGAAAGCATGAGCCTGTCGATCGCGAGTTGCCCCCCGTCGGTAGCGTAGATCGCCCGAATCGCGAAGAAACTGGCCACGATCCCGATCAGAAGCGCCCACCAGAACGCCTGCAGGAACGCCGACATTCCGATCACGACTCGCGTCGGAAGCGGAAGCGGGATGCCCGCCGACTCGAACATCGTCTGGAACGTCGGGATCACGAATATCAAGAGAATGACGATGGCCATCCCGGCCACGGAGAAGATCACGGACGGATAGACCATGGCACCCTTGATCTTCCTTATGAGGGCGTCGTTCTTCTCGAGGAAGGTGGCCAGACGCAGCAGAATGGTATCGAGGATACCACCCGCCTCACCCGCGGACACCATGTTGACGAAGAGCTCGGTGAAGACCTTCGGGTGCTTCCCCATCGCGGAGGCGAGCGTATGGCCCGACTCGACGTCGTACAGCACTTCCCTGAGGACCTTGGCGAAGGCCGCGTTCTCCGTCTGCTCAGCCAGGATGTCCAGGCTCTGCACGAGAGGAAGACCCGAGTTGATCATCGTCGCGAACTGTCGCGTGAAGATCACGATGTCGCGAGTCGTGATCCCCGTGCCGAATTGAATCGACAGCTGCTTCGGCTGCTCGCGTACAGCAACCGGGATCATCCTCTGCTTATGCAGAAAGGCGAGGACGTCCTCCTTGTTGGCAAGATCGATCTTGCCCTCTTTGATGTCGCCACCCGCTGCAGGGCGGGCACTCCAGTCGAAGGTCGGCATCTTGGTTTACCTACTCCTTGGGTTGGTCAGGCCGTCGGCGTTTCACCCACAGCGCGCAGAAATTCGTTAGGGTCGGCGGAGCGCTTGAGCGCCTCCTCCTTGGTGATGACGCCCTGCAAATAGAGCACCTGAAAAGCGTCGTTCATCGTCTGCATGCCATGCTTCTTCCCGGCCTGCATGAGCGAATAGATCTGATGGATCTTCTCGTCACGGATGACGGCGCGGACCGCCGGAGTGCAGATCATGACCTCCACGGCGCAGACTCGGCCACGTCCTTGGGCCACCGGGAGCAGCATCTGTGTAACCACTCCTTCTAGAATGAAGGCGAGCTGCGCACGCACCTGCGACTGCTGGTGAGAGGGGAAGGCGTCGATGATGCGGTTGATGGACTCGGCGGCGGAGTTGGTGTGAAGCGTAGCGAGCACCAGGTGCCCGGTCTCGGCGATCGTGAGTGCTGCGCTGATCGTTTCCAGATCCCGCATCTCACCGATCAGGATAATGTCGGGGTCCTGCCGAAGTGAATACTTGAGCGCCTATGAGAAGCTCTGTGTATCGGCCCCTACTTCACGCTGGTTCACCATGCACTTTTGGTGCCGATGGATGAACTCGATCGGATCCTCGATGGTGATGATGTGCCCGCGACGTTCGCGGTTGATCTTGTCCACCAAGGCGGCCAGCGTGGTCGACTTCCCCGACCCCGTGGGGCCCGTTACGAGAACGAGCCCGCGCGGGCGTTCCGCCAACTTGGAAACGATCGGGGGCAGGCCGAGCTCTTTGACGTTGGTGATCTGGTGCGGGATCTGCCGGATCGCCATGGCCACGCAGCCGCGCTGCTTGAACACGTTGCCACGGAACCGGGAGAGCTTCTGAACGCCGAAAGAGAAGTCCAACTCGTCCTCGGTCTCGAAGCGCTTCTTCTGGTTCTCCGTGAGGATCGAGTACGAAATCTGAAGCGTGTCCTTCGGCGTCAAGATATGATTGATCGCAGAATCTTGGAGTTCTCCGTCGATCCGGATCTTCGCCCTCACACCCGCCGTGACATGGAGGTCGGAGGCTCCCTTTTGGATCATCTCCTGAAGGAGGAGCCGAAGATTGACCTCCGTGGGCGGAGTCGCCTGCTTTGGGGGTTTAGCCTCGGCCGTCGATGTCGGTTGGTTCATTCTGTTCGCTTTAGGAAAGAGTGTTCATAGGTCAATCGGCGGTCGTGGTCTCCTTAATTACCTCCTCCAATGTCGTGGCGCCTCTTTCGACCTTTTTGAGGCCGTCCATGCGAAGAGTGAGCATGCCATTGTCCAGCGCCACCTGTCGAAGTTCGTCGGTGCTGGCCTCCGTCATGATCGCCTTCCGGATCGACGAGTTGACAAGCATGACCTCATACAGACCCTGACGCCCCTTGTACCCGGTGCCACCACATGCATCACAGCCCTCTCCCTTGTAAAAGGTCTGGGCACCGGCCCAGTCGAGCGGGACATGCGCGGACGTCAGGAATTCCTCTGGGTATGTCGTTTCCACCTTACAATCCGAACAGATTCTGCGGAGGAGCCGCTGGGCCGTGAGACAATTCAAAGCCGCGGCCAGATTGAAGGGCTCCAACCCCATGTCGATCATTCTCGTGATCGTCGAGGGCGTGTCGTTCGTGTGCAGCGTGGAGAGCACGAGGTGACCCGTGAGCGCGGCCTTGATGGCGATGCCCCCCGTCTCGAGGTCTCGAATCTCACCGACCATAATGATGTTCGGGTCCTGCCTCAGGAACGCCTTGAGCGCCTCCGCAAACCCCATCCCGATCTCGGTGCGGACGAGGACCTGGTTGATCCCGTGGAGGTTGTACTCCACCGGGTCCTCGACGGTCATGATGTTCACGCCGTCATGGTTGATCTGGGAGAGGGCGGAGTAGAGAGTGGTGGTTTTCCCGGATCCGGTTGGGCCCGTCACCAGGACCATGCCGTACGGATTCGAGATCGCCCCCATGAATTCCTTCTCGGCCTGGGCCTCGAACCCGAACGAGCTGAGATCGAACGTGAGGTTCCCCGCATCCAGGATACGCAGCACGATTTTTTCGCCGAAAATCACTGGGAGCGTAGAGACACGGAAGTCGACCACCTTCCGTTTCAAGCGGAGCTTGATGCGCCCGTCCTGGGGGACCCGGCGCTCCGCAATGTTCAGGTCGGAAAGAATCTTGATCCGAGAAACGAGTGCCGCTTTCATCTTCAACGGCGGCTTCAGGACTTCGTAAAGCTCTCCGTCTAACCGATAGCGGACTCGGATTTCCTTCTCATACGGTTCGATGTGTATGTCGGAAACGCCCCTGCGGACCGCATCGGTGAGGAGTCCGTTGATGAACTTGACGACCGGTGCGTCCTCGACCTGGCTCTGGAGAGCAGCGAGGCTCTCCTCCTCTTCATCGTCTTCGACGAACTCGAGGTCCTCTTCGGAAAAATCGCCGAGAAGGTCGTCGACCTGGTCATCCGAGACGCCGTAATACTTCTCCAAATGCTTCCGTAGGGTGTACTCACCGACGATCACCGGCTCGATATCGAACCGGGTCTTGAACCGCAGGACGTCGATGGCTTCGATCTCGGACGGGTTGGCCATCGCCACGGTCAGGGTCCGGCCCACCCTGCGCAGCGGAAGCACGAGGTGTTTGTACGCCATCTCCCCATCGATGAGCTTATAGATCTTGGGGTCAACCTCGACCTTCTCAAGGTCGACCGCCGGAAGGCGGTACTGCTTGGAGAGCATCCGAGTCAGCTCGTTTTCGCCCACGAACCCAAGCTTGACAAGAGAAAATCCTATACGTGTTTCACCCTCCTTGGCGTCTTCAAGCGCGGCTTGGAGTTGTTCGGCATCGATGAGACCCTCTCGAACGAACAGGTCACCGAGGCGAAGTTCTGCGACGTTGGTCGCCATCGCTGGAGCCCTCCGGCAAGGCAGAATTGGGTGGAAACGTTTGTGTCCCTAACGCCAAAGTTAGATTCGATTGCCCCCGGGGTGCAAGAACAAAAAACTCAACCTCCAATGAGAACGAGCGACCTAATTCGTTCGATGGTGGCCGGGCCGATTCCCCGGACGGATCGAAGCTCCTCCAACCCCCGGAATCTCCCAAGTTCTTGTCGTAGTGTCAGGATACGCTCCGCGATCACCGGGCCGACTCCCGGAATTCTCTCCAATTCTTCCCGGCTCGCACGGTTGAGGTCGAGACGGGCCGGCCTGTGAGCCGCCGGATTCCCGACCGGCCGAGAGGGCACGGCCGCATCACCAAACCGGGGCTGAGTCGACCATTCGAGGTAGGGTGTAATTCTGGCAAGGGTTGACGGTCCCACGCCCGGCACCGATAGAAGATCCCGCGGCTCGGCGAACGGCCCACGTTCCTGCCTCATTTGAACGATTCTTGCGGCCACGGCAGGACCCACGCCCGGTAGGCGATCCAGATCCTCCTCTCCCGCAGTGTTCGGGTCGATCCGTTCACCGCTGGATAGTGGACGCGCACGCCTCTGGGCCTCGTCCCGGCTTCCCCGGCTCTCATCCAGGAGCACGGCCAGCCCGGACGAATCCTGGACCACGGCTCCTTGGGTCGTCACCTGGCTCCGGACGCCTTCCGCCACGATTCTAAGTAGGCCGAGGCCCAGCACCAACAGAGCGGCGTGCCTGAGAGCGCGGGTCTCGGAGAAGGTCATTCGCCACGGTGCGGCCGGCGGCCGGGCGTCGCCATGGTTATCTGAGCAGCGCGTCGTCCGCGATGACAAAACGGCCAAAAAGGCCGAATTGGAATTGGGAGGACCCCGACTGGAGCCCGACAAAGGACCGCCGATCCGTGTACGAAAGCTGGAGCCGAACGTCCATGCGGGATACGGCAGTCTCCACCCGAAAAATCAGGCTCCGAATCAGCTCGTCCAGAAACGGGACACAATCCGCTCGGATAGCGGTGGTGCGACAGTTTCGATCCGACGCGTATTGTAAGAGCGCGGTCGTCGTAATCGGGCGCGTCAAGCGAGCCGCCAAAGCGGGCGGAGGACGCATCGAGGCCGTGAGCGAAACCGTATGATTTTCCCTGGTTCTCTCGGTTTCCCCAGTGGGGTCACCTCCCTCACCGCTCACGAATGAGCCTCGATAGCTCGTGGATATGCCACCGGCCCATACGAGGGCGATCTCAACCGGGATCCGTTCATCCAGCTGAAACCTTTCTTGCAGGCTAAACCCGCCGAAGGCGGTCTCTTGCCTGATGCGCTGGAACCCTGCAGATAGACTCACACGCCCGATCAACCCCTGGTTCGGGAGGGGCAAATTCGCGAGCGAAACGTTTAGGTCGGGCCAGGTTTCGCGCCGGAGCCTGCGGTCAATCCGAGTGTCCAAGGTGTTCGCCGTCGTCAGACGGTAGTTCACGCCCACCCGAAACTCCGCAGGCAGGCGCACGCTGGATCGGATGTTCCAGCCGACCCGGTCCGTGAACGTCGTCGCGGTGTCCGCCCCCAATGCCGCATACTCATCCCGCCCTGCGAAGCCGAAGCGGTAGGAGAATTGCGGATCCACCGGATCGCGATCGAATATCGAGGTCACCCCGGCCTGGTAGGTGACCGTAATCGGGTCGATCGCATCCACCATCGCTCCTACCCCTCTGGCGAGGGCCGATCCCCCCGAGGACCCCTCGCCGGGCGGCCCGAGAATCTCAGACGGAACCAACGTGATCTGGCCGGTGAAATCGCGGCGGCCGTTGACGTTGCGCACCAGCGCTAGGACCGTGTCGCCGACGGGGTCCGGGGAGCGATCTACAAAAGTCCCCGTGCGATGGCTGGAGTAAAACGTCTGCCAGCCTAGCGTGGTACGAATCCAATCGCCGAAACGTGGCTCATAGCTCATCCGCGTTCGCACGATCCTGTCGGTCTCCCACCCGAGATCGACATCCAAGAGCTTGAGCCGCTCGTCGGACAGTAAGTCCTGAACGGCAGGATCGACGACCGTTTTTTCCGCATCGAGAAGGTCCCGAACGGACACTAAATCCGCCTGAGCAGAAAACGTCTCGAACGGCCGGAAATCGATCTCGAAAGCACCATCGAGGGACTCCCGGGGCGACCGTGTGGGCTTCACCAGGGAGTCAGCGACCTGTTCGAGGATCTGGTCGAACCGCAAGGCCCGTTGACGGCTGCGGGCGTAGGACCCGCCGAAAGAAAGGCGCTCCGGACTCCACCGAAAGCGGCTGTCGACCACCGCATCCTCCCATGCGCGCGGGAGCAGCCAGCGTAGTACTGGCTTGAGGAATCCGGGCACGATCCCGAAATCACGCCGACCCACGGCCCGACCATATCCGACGTGCCCATCCACGCCTGCTGCCGACCCGTCGGAGGTAATCGTTGTCGAACTGGCGGTGAAGTAACCGGCCCGTACTTCCAGGCCGTCGAGCAGAAGACCGATCACAGGATTCGCTGCCGGTGTACGCTTCCGAAACGCCACGTCGACACGGGTCCTCCTTGACCCCGGCTCCCTCAGATTCCGAACGTTGTCCGCCCGAACGTCACTCCCGGCGAGGAACTGTGGGTCCTGGTCGCTTCTCACGTGCGTCACGGTGACGGGGATCTCGACCCCCCAATCCGTCGGAGCCATTCGGTCGAGGTTGAACGTCGACCCCACGGTTACTATTCGGTCCCCTTGAAACGTCGGGTTCTCCGTCAGCTGTCTGAAGAGCGCGCCACGGCCACTGACTGCCAGATGCGTTGTCCAGACGTCGGAGGCGTCTACATCCAGCGCGAGGTGAGAAGCCATCCCCGCGTCCCGGAACGGGGAAGAAAGCCTCATCTCGTTGATCCACACCTCTCCCCCTGTCGGGAAGCCCCCTTCGTTCCAGACCCCCATCGACAATTCCCGGACAGCCGCGAGGTTGGGGGCTCGTGCCCGGTCCTTGAGTACAATCGCGTACGTCGAATCCCGTGCCCAAAGTTCGAGCGGGGGGTCTCCGGGGCCGCGTGGGTCGAACATGAGGCTCTCCTCCGCTTTTCGTCGAAGGTCGATCCACTCCTCGAAGTCGATGACGATTTCGGGGAGCCAACCCTCGGGAGTGATCTGCTCCGGATTCGGCACCGGTTGAAGCGGTGTTCGATAGAGATAGAAGTTCTCGGCGTCCTCTCCGACCTTCACGAAGAATGACAGGGGCACGGTGGCCCCCCAATCGCCCCTGCGCGCGAGCGCCCACAGCTTGAGCTCCCGATAGGGCAGAAAATCCCTCGGACGCTGGGGAAACCGGTTGAAGACCTCCGCCCGGGATCCAGGCTGCACACCCTCATATTCCAGCTTGAGACCCTTTTCGTTGAACTCCCTGCCCAATCCACCGAAGGCAGCCGAAGGATCGTCCAATTCCTCGATCACCCCTGGGGGCGCCTGGTACGTGTCTCCCTCGGTGACGCCACTCACGGGGCCCACCTCGGCGCGCCCGAGCATGCTCACCGTATCACCCACGATGCCGTCCAGGACGCCCGACTCGGCTCGCTTCACCCAATGGGCTCCGACCAAGCGCATCCGAAACAGCGTGACGCTTTGGCGGAGCCGACCCGCGACCGTCAGGCGCATGTGTTTCACCGCTCGAAAGTCGGCCTCAGAGAAGGGTCCGGGCACCTCGGTGACAGCCCCCCCCCGAATCGGAATCCGATAGAGCTGGAACTCGGTCCCCGTTTCCGCCTGGTTGCGTACCAGAAACGGGGATGAGCCGTCCAGCCGAACCACGAACCGCAGGTAACGCTCGAGCCCGTCCAGGTTACCGTCCCCGTCCAGATCTTCGGTATCCTGAACGCCATTGCCGCGCGTGCAGTTCGCCCTCCGGTCACCGAGATCGTAGACGCCTCCGGGCTTCGCCTGGCAGGCCTCTCCCCATACACCTCTCTGGTCGGCGTCATCACTCCAGACTTCCCCGAGGCGCGGGTCCGCCTCGTGATCGAGACGCCCGAGTCCCCATGGGGCACCGCCTTCCTTCACCCCCGCAGTGCGGCCCTGGTCATCGATGAACATCGCGTCCTCGCCGACTACACCCAGGTCGATCACGAGGCTGAGGGAATCGCCCTCCGCCGCGTAAAACTCCAGCGACTCTGTCTTGCTGAGGTCCATCCCGGTGGCGCTCAAGCTGGTCGTAATAGACCGCCAGGATGGCTCCGTCGTACTGCTGGGACTCGGAGTGAACGTCATTACCATGCCCGACTCACGGGGCTGGCTCCCGACGACGTTGATCTGGTGATCGACATCGACTTCCGGGATAAAGCCGACGAACACACCGGAGCTGTCCTGTTCGGGCCCCCGGACCACCCAGGTATGTTGCCAAACGAGACGCGCCGCCCCTGACTCGTTCACCGGAAGCGGCAAGACGGCTTCCGCCCCGTCGCGGAAAGCCGGGGCGCTACCCAGGACCCAATCGGGAGTGTCGAGAGAGAGAGCCCGCTCATTGGACGCATCGAAGTCGTCCAGAAACACGTCAGCGCGAATGTTCGGATTGGGAAGCGAGAGGGCGACTTCCCCCTCCAGGCCAACTCTGGAGGGCCGCCCCACACGCAGCCCTGGAATTTTCTCCAGCAACCGGTCGAGGCCACTCGCCGGGAAGTCGAAATCCATGCTCAGTCCACTCAGCGTGATCGCCGCCGCTTCGGTTCCCAACTGGGGCCGATTGACCAACGCCTGCTCACTCTGGCGGAGAGCCAGTATGTTGAACCCCCCGAAGGGACCGGCCCGGATGCCGCCGTTAAAGCCGAAGACGGAGGTCGGTGTGACCTGGAAGATCGACTTCTGCTCCCACGAGGCACGCACGACCGGCTCGGACGCGGTGGCGAACAGAGCCTCCGGCTGGGTCAACGTCACCTGCCCGATCGTGTAGTCGATGGTATAGTCGATGTCTCGGGCCAGAAGACGATCTCCAAGGAAGACGCGTTCTGACTCGCCACGGATACCCAGCGCACCCAGCGAGAAGGAGGAGATGACGCCTCGGCTTCGAAGTTCGAAGGGGATGGTCAGGCGGTAGAGCCCGCCGCTCTCCCGCAGGAAAGGATCTTCGGCTTCGTAGATCGTCGGGTTCCCATCGAGCCCCAGAATCTGCGCCGTTTCCCCCGCGGTGAGGCCGAGCACCGGCACGGGTGGAGGGGCCTGGAATGGGCGGAGCGTCGGAAAGAAGATGAACACACCCGGAACCACGGGCTGCTCCAGAAGAAACTCGTCGGCCCACCGGTGGAGTCCGGCCGGATCGAGTGCGTCTACAGGTGCCTCCTCGTCCAAGCCGAAGAGCCTCAGGAACGTCACATCCCTCCCGGCGAGATCCCGCGTGAAGGTACGACCCGCGCTGAGCTCCCCCAAAGAGATGGACAATCCGACCGATGACGGATCGACGTCGGTGGACGAGGAGACACGGTAAACCTGGTGCATCTCCTGATCCCAGGTGGGCAGGCCCGGTCTGTGGTTGGCCCTCGACGCCTGCAAAAGCTTGAGCGAGGGGCGCCGGCCGGCGTTGTAGACTCGCTCGGGATTGTACGTGCCGATCGTGTCACCCGTCGCCGAGACGTAAGTCACGGCGAGCATCTCGTCCCGGCCAAGGGGCCGCCTCAGAGCCACCCACAATCCGCTCGAATGAATCGAATAGTCGACGCCTGGTTGAAGGAAGCGGAACCACCCGGATTCCTCAACAGTAATTCCGTCCCGGCTCGCGAACCCGTCCGCCTGGATGAGCCCATCCACCTGCTGGCGTGTAACGGGGTCGGTTTCGAAACGATAGAGCTGAACCGGGTCCACCCCGGGCACGACGTCCAGGGGTGCCAAAGACGGATCCAAGGCCAGAACATCGATGTGCGGGCTGCGATCGATCTCCGCAGGGTCGACCAGAAAAAAGAATTGGCCCCGTACGTAGTCCGCGTCGTCAAGGACGAGCGTGTCGACCTGGACGAAATTCTCTTGGCCGGGGCCCCCGCTCAAACGGAATTCTCGACTCGACACGTCGCCCGTTTGCTGAGCCCAGACACTTCTGAAATCCAGGGGACCCGCCTGCCCCGTCGCCAGGAAACCGAAGTTTCCGGCGGGGACGCCTTCGGTCAGAAAGCGTGACCTGGGAAGAGCGAAGGTGACGTCCCCCAACTCCACCGTCTTCAGGACCGCGTCGTCGTCACCCTGATAGAAAATGTTGAGGTTGTTGGCAGCCGAAAATTCACGCGCCTGATCGAAGTCCACATCCAGTGTGATACGATCGGCGATCGTTCCCGCCGCCCGAACAGCGAACTGAATATCGGGGCTGAGCCGCGGGAGCAGGCCGGGTTCGCAGGAAAACTGCACCCTTGTATCGCAAGGGCGAAACCGGGTCCAATCACCGCCCAATTCGCCCTGACCAACGATCTCGAAAACCAGATCTGCGAATTCACTCGCCAACCCGGTGTCCGTTGGCACACCAGCGGGTAGGGGCGGGGCCGGTGCGGAGGGTTCGAAAAGGGTCCTCCGCCTCAGGGCCATCCGCCGCCGGATCAGCGTCGGTCCCCGAGCCACCACCCAACGAGACAAATTCGGCGTGGGCCCATCGGTGACGATCGTGGGAGCGTCAAAATCGATCGGCACAAGGAGTGGAATCGGCTTCAGGCCAATTCGACCGACCGTATACCGTCGCTGCCCTTGCTGGCCCGGAAAAGGTGAAAGAAAAGCGGGTAGCTCGAGCTCGGTTGGCTGAAGGCGAACCGTGTCCGGGAGCGCCGTGGCTGCTTGCCCATGAGCTGCCCGGGGAGCGATCATCGTGAGGGCCAGAGTGGCCAGCATCAGAGCCATGAATCGGCCACTTCGCTGGGATCGGATCCTGCGGTACGGTGTAGGGGGGTCGACATGAGAATCATCACCAAATACTTAATCCGCGCACACGCCGGACCGTTTCTTTTTGCATTCTCAGCTCTCACCGCGCTCCTTTTTCTGAACGCGGTCGCCCAACGGATGGACGACATCGTCGGAAAGGGACTCGCCTGGAGTGTGATCGGGGAGTTCATGCTCCTGTCTCTCCCTCACACGATCGCCCTCACGCTCCCAATGGCCATCCTGGTATCTGTACTGTACACGTTCAGCGAGCTCACCGCCGCCAACGAAATCACCGCCATGGCGGCGGGCGGTATCAGACCGCTTCGGATTCTTCTCCCACTCCTAGGGGTCGGTACAATCCTCGCATGCGTGATGCTGTTTTTCAACGACCAAGTGCTCCCGGAGGCCAACCATAGACTCAAGAATCTGATCATCGACATCTCCCAGAAGAGTCCCACCTTCGAGCTGCGCGAGCGGGTCATCAATCAGATCGAGACCGAGGATCGAGGCGGCGCAGTGTACCTTCAAGCAGCGGGTATCCACCGCGCCACGAACGAGATGACGGAGGTTGTCATTTACGATCTGAGCGACCCGCGCGCTCACCGAACGACCTATGCAGCGCATGGAACGATGGCGTTCAGCGAGAGTCGCACCGACCTGTACCTCACACTCTACGATGGCTACGTCCTCGAAGCCGGCCAAACCCGCTCCGGTGAATTCAACCGGTCGGAATTCGAGGTCCAAATCGTTCCTCTGCGGGGGGTCGGAGACGAACTCGAGCGCAGAGAGGGGGGCAGCGTACGAAGCGACCGCGAGATGTCCATCGCGTTGTTGAGGACTGAGATCGACCGCCGGGCCGAGGATCTCGACCGGGTTCGTCAACAAAGTCTCGAACAAGCCCAAAAGGCGATCACGGACGCGCTTGGGTATCCCCCGCCGGAGCTGCCCAGGAGCGACGAGGCGGAATCGGCTTCCCGAGGTGGAGGGGGCTCCGAAATCACGCGGAGCCTCGGCCGACGGTTCTTCAGCACCACCGATGATCTCACTCAGCAAACGGCGTTGGCCGGCCGCCAGAACTTCGGCCGCCTCTCGGCGCTTCAGTCGGCATCGGATCAGTTCCGTGTGGAGATCCATAAGAAATACGCTATCGCATTCGCGTGTATCGTGTTCGTCCTGATGGGCGCCCCATTGGGCATCCGATTCCCACGGGGCGGGATCGGTATGGTCATCGTCGCTTCGGTCGCCATCTTCGCCGTGTACTGGGCCGGCCTGATTGGCGGAGAGAACCTGGCCAATGAGGGCATGGTGACCCCGTTTTGGGCCATGTGGACGGCCGACCTCGTCTTCCTCGGTCTCGGCATCGCGCTGGCCGCACGCATGAGCCGAACCGCGAGCACCAATCGCGGGGGCGGCCTCAGCGAGGTGCTGTTCAACCTCTCGAGTTGGGGGCGCAGGATGGCGACCCTTTATCGCAAGGCATGATCAGGATTCTGGATATGCTGATCGCGCGGACGTTCCTGCGCATCTTCGTACTATTCGTCCTCGGCGCCCCCCTCTTGTTCATTGTCGGTGACATCGTTGAACAGGTGGACCGGTACTTCGACCGGGGACTTACGGTGGGCGAGGTCGCCACCGCCTACGTTTTCATGCTCCCAGAGTTCATCTCCTGGTCCTTCCCGATCGCAGCGCTGATCGCGGCAGTGTTCACCATCCACTCCATGACCCAGCATCGAGAGGTCCTTGCTGCCAAGGCCGGGGGGATTTCATTTCACCGCTTGATGGCGCCGCTCGTAGTGGTAGGACTGGTCCTGACCGGGGCCGGACTCATCCTCAGCGAGTTGGTGCCGGTGGCCAAGCGACGCTCCGGACAGATTCTCCGCAGCGAAGAGGTCGGACGCCAATGGCGCGCCGATTTCGTGTTCAAGACCGACGACGACCGGACGCTGACGGTGAGAAGACTCAACCTCTTCCCACCGTCGATGACCCAGGTGGTCCTGGAGGTTCCTGCCGGCTCGAATGGGGAGGCGGCACAGCATCTCCAGGCGAGTCGAGCGCCCTTCGACAACGTACGGGGATGGAAGTTCGAAAACGGGTATCTTCGCATCCTTCCCGACCGGGCGGCTCCTCTGACGTTTTACTTCGACTCGCTCAGGTCGATTAGCTTCGGCGAGCCTCCAAGGGGTCTCCTCGCGCGGCCCGACGACGAAGACGAGATGACCGACTCCGAAATCGACCGCATGGTGGCCAACATCACGCGCTCGGGCGGCGACGCGAGCACGCTGTTGGTCGAGAAGGGGCAACGGAAGGCCATCGCGGTAGCGACGTTGGTGATCATTCTGTTCGGTGCGCCGCTCGCCACGAGCTCACGGCCGGGGGGAGCCGCCTACGGAATCGGGGTCGCGCTGGGGTCCACGATCCTCTACCTGCTCCTGTTCCGGTTGGCGGGAGCCGCAGGCCAGTCCGGAGCCCTCTCACCGGTACTGTCCGCCTGGCTTCCCAACGTGCTGTTCCTGGCGTGCGGACTCATCCTCCTAAAGCGGGTGAGGACTTGAGCTCTCGCCCCGCTTCTTCATCAGCTTCCACGAAGCGCTGCTAGAAACTCCAGAAACCCTCCGGTCAGGCTCCCTCCGGACACCTCCTGCACGGGTCCGGTGAGGGTGATTTCCATCGCCGTCGTGACGGTGACCTCCATGCTGCCACCCTCCATGCGAACCTCGAACTGGCCGGGTGTGGCCCTTCCCGACTTCACCGCGGCGGCCGCGACCGCGCAGGCCGACGTTCCCGAGGCGGAGGTCGGTCCCACCCCTCTCTCCCAAATTCGCGCCTCCAGGGTTTGGCCGTCGAGTACGCGGGCGACCTGGACGTTGGTACCGTCAGCGAAGGCAGGGTGCACGGAAATTTCTGGCCCGATTTCGTTTATGAGCTCGGGCTCCCACTCCTCGGGAAAGACGACCGCATGGGGATTTCCGATCGACACGGGATGGACGATCGGGCTTCCGGCCCCACCGAGATCGAGTCTATGGTCCGCGTCCAAGGCTCCAGGGTCGAGTCCCACGGCTTGGTGTCCATGGCCGGCCCGTCCCATCTCCGCTGAAACCTCGTACAGGCCTCGTTCCGGGGGACCAAACACATGCAGACGAACCGTATCCCCTCCCACCGACACGTCGAAAGGTTCGTCGCCCACCAGCCCCTCGCGGGCCAAATAGGCCGCTAGAATCCGGAGGCCGTTGCCGCTCCTCTCGAACTCAGAGCCGTCCGGATTGAACATACGGAGGGGAAACGGCCGGCTGTCCCGATCGAGAAGGAGCACGATTCCGTCGCTCCCGGGGCCCCTCCAGCGGTCACAGACCGCGATGATCCCCCCGGCGTCGAGCACCCATTCGTCACCGGCCTCGAATACTAGGTAGTCGTTTCCGAGGCCATGCGCCTTGAAGAACGACGAGCCAGCGCCTGCTGTGTCCCGATCTGGAAGAGTCACTACCCGCTACCCATCGTCCGTGTCCGTGGTCGTTTTTCCGGCTCGTGGGAGGCCACGTCCGCCACCCACTGTACCCATTCAACAGCCTTCAAGGCGTACCGCGTGGAGGACGGGCGCGCAACCGCGGAGCCAGCGAGCCCTAGGAATCGCTCCACCGAGGCACTACCTTTTGGGGAGACGTTGGAAGGGGTGATTTGAGGCGTATTGCGGCCCGACACAAACCGCTAAAAAGCCAGACCTCGACGCGGAACGATCGCGACGGGGTTTTGAAATTCGGACCTCCCCTCCCCGCATGACTCCGAGAGGCGAGATACGAGATCCATGGGCAGGTCCACTCCCACCGGCGGCCGCACCGCGGCGCTCCAAGCAGCTTTAGCGAGGCGGATCCTCGTTCTGGACGGTGCCATGGGCACCATGATCCAGAGCTATGAGCTGGCCGAGGAAGATTTTCGGGGTGACGTCTACCGCGATCAGCCGGACGCCCTCTTCGGGGCCAATGACCTGCTGTCCCTCACCCGGCCGGACACGATTGAGGAGATCCACCGGGCCTATCTCGAAGCCGGCTCGGACATCATCGAGACCAATACGTTCAACGCGCAGGCGATCTCGCTCTCCGACTACGGGCTCGAGGGGGAAGCGTATCGGCTCAACGTGGCCGCCGCAGAATTGGCTCGGCGCGCCGCCGATGAGATGACGACCCGAACGCCCGACAAGCCCCGTTTCGTGTGCGGCAGCATCGGCCCCACCAACCGTACGGCGTCGATTTCTCCGGACGTCGAGAACCCAGCGCTCCGGAACGTCACCTTCGACGAGCTGGTGGAGGCATACACGGATCAGGCGCGTGGGCTCATTGACGGGGGAGCCGACATCCTGCTGGTCGAGACGATCTTCGACACGCTGAACGCGAAGGCCGCCGTCTTCGCTATCCTGGGGCTCTACCAGGAGAGGGGGGCGTCCCTTCCGTTGATGATCTCGGGAACGATCACGGACGCCAGCGGCCGCACACTGAGTGGGCAGACGACCGAGGCCTTTTACAACTCCATCCGGCACGCCCAGCCGTTCTCCGTGGGGCTGAACTGCGCACTCGGGGCGGAACAACTTAGACCGTACCTGGAAGATCTCTCGCAGATGGCGGACGTGCCCGTGAGTTGTCACCCGAACGCCGGACTTCCGAACGCCTTCGGGGAATACGACGAAACACCGGACGTCACCTCGAAAATCATCCGGGAGTTCGCGGAGGCCGGATTCGTCAACATCGTAGGTGGCTGTTGCGGTACCGTGCCTGCCCACATCGAGGCGATTACGGACGCGGTCGCAGACCTTCCACCGCGAGCCCTTCCCAAACTCGAGCGCCGGTTCCGGGTGAGCGGCCTCGAGGCTCTCACGATCGGCCCGGACTCCCTCTTCGCGGACATCGGAGAGCGCACCAACGTCACAGGCTCGACGCGTTTCCGGGATCTCATCACCGACGACGCCTACGAGCCCGCGGTCGAGGTTGCCCGCCAACAGGTGGCGAGCGGTGCACAAATGCTCGACATCAACATGGACGAGGGCCTGCTCGATTCGGTCGAGGCCATGACCACCTTCCTGAATCTACTCGGCTCGGAGCCATCCGTGAGCCGAATTCCCTTCGTGCTCGACTCGTCGCGTTGGGAGGTTATCGAGGCCGGGCTCAAATGCGTGCAGGGCAAGAGCGTCGTGAATTCGATCAGCCTCAAGGACGGCGAGGCGGAATTCATCGAGAAGGCTCGACTGGCGAGGCGTTACGGAGCCGCGGTAATCGTCATGGCGTTCGACGAGGAAGGCCAAGCAGACACCGTGGAACGTAAGGTCGCGATATGTGAGCGCGCGGCCCAAGTGCTCCGAGAGAGGGTGGGCTTCCCGCTCGAGGACGTGATCTTCGACCCTAACATCTTCGCCGTGGGAACCGGCATCGAAGAGCACAACGCGTATGCCATTGCGTTCATCGAAGCCACCCGGCAGATCAAGCAGCGCATTCCGCACGTGCACGTGAGCGGGGGGCTGAGCAACGTTTCGTTCGCGTTTCGTGGGAGCCCGCGTGTGCGCGAGGCGATGCACTCGGCGTTCCTCTACCACGCCATCCAGGCGGGCTTGGACATGGCCATCGTGAACGCCGGCGCCCTCCCGGTCTACGACGACGTGCCGGCCGAGCTACTCGAAGCGGTCGAGGACGTGCTCTTCGACAGGCGCCCCGACGCGACCGAGCGCCTTACGGTGCTAGCCGAGCAGTACGCCGGCGCGACGCGGGAGCAGGTGGTGATCAACCAGGAATGGCGATCCGAGCCGGTGGAAGATCGTCTCCGATACTCGCTCGTCCAGGGAATCACAGAGCACATCGAGGACGACACCGAGGAGGCAAGGAGCCAACTGGCTCGGGCGCTCGAGGTAATCGAGGGGCCCCTCATGGACGGCATGAACGAAGTCGGAGATCTGTTCGGAGCCGGAAAGATGTTCTTACCTCAGGTCGTGAAGAGCGCCCGGGTCATGAAGAAGGCCGTGGCCTATCTGGAGCCGTTTCTGGAGGCCGAAAAGGCCGACGACGGGCAGGGCAAGAAGTCCGCCAGCCTGATACTCATGGCCACTGTGAAGGGCGACGTGCATGACATTGGGAAGAACATCGTGTCGGTGGTGCTCCAGTGTAACGGCTACGAGGTCGTGGACCTCGGCGTCATGGTCCCGGCCGAGACGATCCTTGAGGAAGCCCGGGATAGGCAGGCCGACGTAATCGGCTTGAGCGGGCTCATCACGCCGTCTCTCGACCAGATGGTCCACGTGGCGGCCGAGATGGAGCGCCTCGACTTCGACCTGCCCCTCCTGATCGGTGGTGCGACGACGTCTCGCAGACACACGGCCGTCCGAATCGACGGGAAGTACAATGGCCCCACGGTTCACGTCGTGGACGCGTCGCGGTGCGTCCCGGTCCTACGAGCCATTCTGGATGACGGGAAGCGCGAGGCGTTCATCGCGCAGATCAGTGAGGAATACGCCCGGGAGCGAGAGGCGCACGCCGCCCGAGCGGCAAAATCCAGGCTCATTTCCATCGAGGCGGCTCGGAAGAACAGGGTGCCCTTGGACTGGGACGCATACGAGCCCGTGGCTCCGCGCGAGCCTGGCGTGCATGTCTTCGACGACTATCCGCTCGCTGAGCTCGTCGACTACATCGACTGGACCCCCTTCTTCCAGGCATGGGAACTCAAGGGCCGGTATCCGGAGATCTTCGATGACCCGAGCGTGGGGGAGCAGGCACGCACCCTGGACGCCGACGCCAGGGCGATGCTCGATCGAGTGGTTTCCGAGGGCCTGTTGAGCGCGCGCGGCGTGGTCGGCCTCTTTCCCGCGCACAGCGTGGGGGACGACATCGAGGTACTCGGCAAGGATGGTGATGGGTGCATAGTTCACGGTCTTCGCCAGCAATTCGAAAAGAAGGACGGGCGGCCCAACGCTTGTTTGTCGGACTTCGTGGCGCCGGAGGAATCGGGGCTCAACGATCACCTTGGCGCGTTCGTGGTCACCGCCGGGCTCGGTCTGGACGAGCTGTGCGCCTCGCTCGAAGAGGAACACGATGACTACGGAAGCATCATGGCCAAGGCATTGGCCGACCGGCTGGCGGAAGCGTTCGCGGAGCGGCTGCACGAGCGCGTCCGGCGGGATCTTTGGGGACACGAGGCGGGCGACGGCGGCTCCAACGCCGACCTGATCTCTGAGCGCTATTCCGGGATCCGGCCAGCGCCGGGATATCCGGCCTGCCCGGACCATACGGAGAAAGGGACCTTGTTCACACTACTGGACGCGGAGCGCCGCACGGGTGTCAGCCTCACGGAGAGCTACGCCATGCTGCCGGGAGCCTCGGTGTCCGGCTGGTATTTCGCACACCCGGGGGCCCACTACTTCGGCGTGGGCCGGATCGGCAAGGACCAGGTGACCGATTACGCGCAGAGGAAGGAAATGTCGATGGCAGAAGCCGAGCGCTGGCTCCAGCCCAACCTGGGTTACGAGCCGGAGGACGGGTCCCGTGAGTAGACGAGAGGCGACAGATTCGGCCTTGAGGCGACTCATCGACGACGGGCGCGTCCACGTGATGGATGGGGCGATGGGAACGGAGCTCTACGCCTGCGGCGTCTTCGTGAACGTCTCGTACGACGGGCTCAACCTCGAAACGCCCGACGTGGTGGAGAACGTGCACCGGAACTATGTGAACGCCGGCGCCGAAGTCATCGAGACCAACACCTTCGGCGCCAATCCGGTCAAACTCTCGAGCTATGGCCTGGCCGACCGAACGGAGGAAATCAACCACGCGGCCGTGGAACTGGCACGCAGGGCGGCCCAGAGTAGAGCCTTGGTGGTTGGGGCTATTGGGCCGTTGGGCATCCGCATCGAGCCGCTCGGACCGACGTCCCGTGAAGAGGCACAGGAGTTCTATCACCGGCAGGTGGATGGGCTCGTGGAGGGCGGCGTGGACGGCTTCGTGCTGGAAACCTTCAGCGACCTCAACGAACTGGAGCAAGCCTTCAAGGCCGTCCGGAGCCGATCGCCCCTCCCCGTCATGTGCCAGGTCACGGTGGGAGAGGACTGCTGCACGTCGTACGGTACGTCTCCGGAGGACGTCGCCACCGAAGTCGCGTCGTGGGGCACAGACGTGATCGGAATCAATTGCTCCGTCGGGCCAGCCGTCATGCTGGATGCGGTGGAGCGGATGGCGGAAGTTACCGATCTACCTCTTTCGGCCCAGCCCAACGCCGGACTCCCTCGAGCGGTAGGCGATCGCAAGATCTACCTCGCCACCCCGGAGTACATGGCACAGTACGCCCGTCGAATGATCGAGGCGGGAGCCCGCTTCGTTGGGGGATGCTGCGGCACGAGCCCGGAACACATCCGAAGCATCCGAGCGCTGGTGGGCGGCCAGCGACCGCCGTCCACACGAGTCCGCCCGGGCTCACACGCCGAGCCACACGACACGCCCATTCAGCCGGACGTGCCGCTCGGCGAGCGCTCCGCGTGGGGACGCAAGATCGCCGATGGCAGCTTCGTCACGAGTATCGAGATCACGCCGCCCAAGGGTTGGCGCGCCGAGGAGCTCTTGCGGCAGTGTCGCCGTATCCAGGCCGCCCAAGCCGATACGGTGAACGTCCTGGATCATCCGCACGCCCACGCTCGGATGAGCGCGCTGCCCGCCGCCATGCTGATCGAGAGGGAGGTGGGCGTCGAGACCATCGTTCACTATCCCTGCCGTGACCGAAACATGACACGCATGATCAGCGACCTGCTAGGAGCCGCCGCTGCCGGACTACACAATCTTCTCTTGGTCACAGGGCGGCCGCCCACGATGGGTCCCTACACCGACTCGACGGCCTCACTAGACATCGACTCGATCGGACTCACCAACGTGGTCCACGGCCTGAATCGAGGCGTCGACCCCGGGGGCAACGCGATCGGCGTACCCACGCGCTTCGTCATCGGGGCGAGGGTGAACCAGGTCGCCCTGGACCAAGACCGTGAAGCAGGACGCCTGAAGTGGAAGGTCGACGCCGGCGTCGATTTCGTAATCACGCAGCCGGTGTTCGACGCGGGCCGGCTCCATGCCTTCTTGGAGCGCGTGCCCGATGTGTCCGTACCCATCGTCGCGAGTCTACGCCCGCTCACCTCGCTCCGTGAGGCCGAGTTCCTACACAACGAAGTCCCAGGCGTCCACATCCCCGAGGAGATTATGAGCCGCATGGCCGAAGCGGAATCAAACGGCGAAGAAGCCGCTGAGGCCGAAGGGGTGAAGATCGCCCTCGAAGTATTCGAGTCCATCCGAGACTCGATCGCCGGCGCTCACGTCCACGGACCGGACGGCAATCTCGACGGAGCACTGGAGATTCTCTCCGGGGTAATCGACTCGCGCTGACTGCGGTCGGCCCCGCCACTCCGACGCCCCCCCCGCATTACGAGCGTCCGGAGGACTCCG
Source organism: Longimicrobiales bacterium (assembly GCA_965248195.1). GTDB lineage: Bacteria > Gemmatimonadota > Gemmatimonadetes > Longimicrobiales > Gaopeijiaceae > UBA822. The sequence goes on from CBDFIQ010000002.1 coordinate 2,421,970, forward strand.
CCCCAGTCGAGGACCGGGCAATCACTTTGGCGAGCCTGTCCTGCACCCGCCGGTGGCCGAGGTTGCTGATGTAGACCTTCTGCGCGCCGACGGACCGCAGGGCGTCCAGGGTTTTGCCCAGAAGCTCTTCGGGGGTGGCGCCGGCCTCGAATTCGCGGGCCAACTCCTCTGCGGGGACCGGGAAAAAATCGCCCAATCGCCCGAGGGTACCCGGATCGGCACTCCAATAGTAGAAGACTCCGAAAATTCCCGGTGTGTCCACACCCCGGCGATCGCACTCCTCGAGGAACGCCTCGACCCGACCCACACTGTGGTGAGATACCACCTGCGTGAGGTAAAAGTCGGCTGAAAAATCCTCCGCGCCCACGTACTCGACCTGCATTCGCACGTCGCGGTGCGGGTTCGCCCAACCGCCCAGGGAGAGCCCCGGTTGCCGCTCGCGAATCCGCTGCCGGAGCATGTAGGCGTGTGGAACAGAGCGTGACGGACCCACCGAGGTGTCTCCACCCACCACCGTGAGCGCCTCGAACCCGAGGGAGTGAGCACGATCCGCGAACATGAGGCAGTGCTCGATCGTGTGTTTGCACGTGAGAAAGGGAACGAGACGCGAGAGCGGCACGTCGGAACCGACGTTGGCCGCAAGGTGCGCGAGGTTCTCCTCTTCCCGTGCTCCGACCGCATCATCCGTCAAGAAAACGAAGGTGTCCTTGAGCGCGAGATTCCGGATGGAGTGGTTGAGGTCGATCCAGGTGTCCATCCCCTCGGTGGCCGAAAGCCCACTCCGCGGTGGCCGAAGCTCCACAGTGACGAGCGGCCCCGACCGCCCCAGCCGCTCCACCAGAGCCGAGGTCACCCCTTCCCTTCCACAAGACGCTCGATCTCGTCGGCGGAAACCGGTAATGCGGCCGTCAGCACCTCGTGTCCCTCGGCGGTCACAACCACATCGTCTTCGATCCTGATGCCAACGCCCACGTACTCCTCCGGAACGCTGGAACCCTCGGACGGGCCTGGGAAGTAGAGACCGGGCTCCACGGTCAAAACCATTCCCGGCTCCAGCACTCGCGACACACCGGAGGAGGCGTAGTCACCCACGTCGTGCACGTCCAGCCCTAGCCAATGCGACGTCTGATGGGGATAGAATGGCTTGTAGGCCTCGTTATCGATCACCTCCGCCTTGTCGCCATCGAGAACGCCCAGGTCGCGGAGTCCTTCGACGAGCACGTCCCGCGCCGTGTGATGGATCGACTCGACGGTCACCCCGGGCCGAATACATTCTATGGCCTGATCATGCGCCTCCAGGACCCAATCGTAGAGAGTTCGCTGGGCTGCCGTGAAGGATCCGGATGCCGGGAAGGTACGGGTGACGTCACAGACATAGTGGTCCACCTCCGCACCGGCGTCCACCAGGACCAGGTCCCCTTCCTGGACCGGGCAGTCGTTATCCTCGTAGTGCAGCACGCAGGCGTTCGCACCCGAGGCCACGATGGTGGGATAGGCGGGCCCCCTGGCCCCTTTACGTCGAAACGCGCCGTTGAGAATTCCCTCGAGCTCCCACTCTCCGACCCCCGGCCGCAAGGCGGCCCCGAACATTTCGGTAAAAGCCTCGACGGTGATCGTCGCAGCCCGCCGCATGTGCTCCAACTCTTCCGGGCCCTTCACGAGCCGCAGGGGATCGAGCAACCTCCCGGGATCGATGATCCCACGGGGACCGACACCCTTCCTGGCGCCACGTAGCCGAGCGGTCTGGAGAGCCCCGACCACCAAGCTCTGCACGCGCGAATCGGTCCCGATCCGGAAGTATGCGTCCTCGGCCCCAGCAAGCAATTTGGGAAGATGCTCGGACAGCACGTCGCTTCCATAAGTCGTCTTGGCACCGAACACTGCTCCAGCCCGCTCCGGCCCAAGCCGCTCTCCGCTCCAGAGCTCCTCTTCGGAATTCCGAGGTCGTACGAAGAGCACGAAATCACCGTCCTCACCACCCGGGCGAAGGACGGCCACAGCCCCCGGCTCCGTCACACCGGTTAAATAGAAGAGATCGCTGTCCGCCCTGTACCGTCCTCCGGGGGCGTTGGTCTTGGAGTCCAGGACCAAGGCCGACCCGTCCAGCTCCGCCAAAACGCGCTTACGCCGCGCCGCGAAATCGTCGGGTGAAAAACCCAACCGCCTATTCGCCGCCGCTCACGGTGGGAGCCCGTTCGACCAACCAGTGTTCGAACCAGCTACGGATCCGCTCCAACCGGTCCACGATGAGCCATGGCTCTCCCGTCCGGGACAAGCCATGAGAAGATCTCGGGTACCGCACCATCTCCACCGGCACACCCAAGTTCTTCAAAGCCATGAACCACTGCTCCGCGTCGCCGATGGGGGTCCTGTAGTCATTCTCGCTGTGGATGATGAGCGTCGGAGCCGTGACGTTCTCGACGTACGAGATCGGGGACAGCCGACGGTATAGATTCCTCCGCTCCCACGGGGCCCCGAAGAACTCGTACTCGGTCAGCGCCTGGGCGTCCGAGGATCCCCACCAACTCTCCCAGTTTACGATGGAGCGAGAGGTGACGGCGGCGTGAAAACGGTCGGTCGTCGCCGTAAGCCAGTTCGTCATGAAGCCGCCGTAGCTACCACCCGAGACGCCCAAACGTGTCGAGTCGGCCTCCGGGTATTGAGCGAGGGCAGCGTCCACGCCGCTCAGATAATCCTCGCTGTCCCGGACACCCCATTGGCCGCGGGTGGCGTACTTGAACTCGTGGCCGTAGCCGCTCGACCCCCTGGGGTTGGAGTAGAGGACCAAGAAGCCGGCCGAGGAAAGCACATGGAAGGTCGGGAAGAACGTGTTGCCATACGCACTGTGCGGCCCACCGTGAATCTTCAGGATCAGCGGGTACCTACCACCGGGGGTGTAGCCCACGGGTTTGATGACCCACCCCTCCACCTCGACGCTGTCGCCGACCATCCACGTCAGCCGCTCGGGGGGAACGAGGGAAACGCGCTCCATCCAGCCCTCGTTGAACTCGGTCACACGCCGTTCGGCCGTTCCGTCGCCCCGGGCCACATATAGCTCCAGGGGCGAGACCACATCGGTGGCGGCGTATGCCATGATATGGCCACGGTCGGAGAGCGAGACACTGGTGAGCTGTCGATCACCCTCGGTCACCTGAATGACCGGGCCGGCGGCGGCCGCGACCCGAAAGAGATGGCGATTCCCGCCAACGGAGGCGGAGAACAGAATCGCGGTTCCATCCGCCGACCATTGGGGGGCGCCGGGCTCGAGGCCCCAGCCCTCGGTGAGATTGGTGGGCTCCGTCGTGAACCGCCCGTCGGCACCGACGTCTACCACCATCAGATCCTGCTCCGCGCCACGCTCCGCCGTGAAGATGTACGCCAGCCGTGTGCCGTCAGGCGAGGGTGACGGCGAAGCCTCCGAGCCCGGGTCCGGTGTGAGGTCGGTAACGGAGCCGTCGGTCACGCGAATCGCCCAGATGTCCCGGGTCAGCTCCTCGTTGTTGGATTCATCGTTCTGGTTCTGGTCTCCGGAGAAGTAGAGGGTACGCCCATCGGGGGACCAGCGAACGTCGGACTTGTCGAACGGGAGCGCCGTCAGCCGTCTTGGAAGACCTCCCTCGGCCGATACCAAGTAGAGGTCATCGGACTCGTTCGCGGAAAAGTGCGGACGCAGCGTGATCGTACCGTCTGTTTTGTAGCGTGTCGACGTCACCACACGCCCATCGAAGCGCTCCGGATCCAGCGTATTCGAAAGAGCATCCGGAGCAATCCAACCCTCACGTTCGTCGGACTCCGTGTCCTCAGCGAGGGCGAGGTACGCAATCCACTCGCCGTCCGCCGACCAGACCGGAGCCCCCCGAACCCCCTCGATGCGGAAAGCCTCTCCACCGGGACCCGAGACACGGACGAACCAGGTGGAGTTGTCTTCGTCTCCGCGCTGTGACGTGAAGGAAAGAAGCGCTCCATCCGGTGACCACCTCGGAGCGAATGAGTCCCATGTGGGAGCGGTGAAACGATACGGGTCGCCGCTTGGACGCCCGTTCTCGAGCGCCTGCATCCACACCTCTCGCAGGCGGCGATTCTCCTCTTCGAGAATCCGTGTCACGGTAAACGCAACGAGGTCGCCCTCGGGAGAGACCGCAACGTCACCCACGCTTACCAGATCATAGTAGTCGGCTGGTTGGAATCCACGCTGCTGGGCCGAGGTTGGCCAGGCCATGGCCGCCCACAGCGCCCACGCCACGCCAGGCATCCCGATCGTTCTCGCCGATGTCACCTTCAAATCCGTCTCCGTGTCACTACCGTAAGCGCCTGCTGCGCCGTAACCGACCGATGCACGGCCAAATCTATGAGGGGTAGGGACTTGCCTCAAGACGGACGCCACTGGGATTCAACCGTCCCCGTGCACGCCAATCGCAAGGTCGATGCCAAAAAACCTCTTCGCTCCGCGCCAGGGGAGGGGATCCCCGACCTGACGAGGCGGTAAGAGATGTGTCCACAAGCCAGCGCATCAAGGATCGGGGGAGTTTGTGATGGCGGGTTCCGGCACCGACTCACGTGTACGTCTAAACGTTTTATGGACGTTCCTACACGCCGTGCGGACGTCGTTCCTCTTTACCACTTTCTTATGGTGCCTCGGCGCGATCCTGTTCGTCACCGTCCCGCTGGGCGCCCAGGCCATCTCTGGGACTTTGGTCGAGGCCGAGACGGGTGCTCCCGTGGAAGGAGCCTCGGTCATGCTTCTCAGTCGGGACGGTGAGCAACTCGATTGGCGCCTGACGAACGCCGCGGGACGGTTCGACTTCCAGACGCCAGGACCTGGAACATACTTGCTGCGTGCAGACCGGATCGGCCACGCCCGCGTTCTTTCCGATCCGATCCCGATCGACCGTGGAGTCACTGTCGTATACAGGCTGGAGACTCCATTGGAGGCAATCAGATTGGCCGGGATCGAGGTGCGGAGAAGCCGCCGCTGTGAGGTCCGACCCGCGCAGGGCGTTTCCACAGCAACGGTGTGGGAGGAGGCGCGCAAGGCCCTGGAGGCCACATCACGCACCAGCATCCTCGGCGTCTACCGTTACATGATTCGCCGTTATGAACGGGAATTGGATGCTCGAGGCCGCCGAGTGAGGAACGAGCAGAGCCGAATCCTCCGAGGGCAGGTACTGGCCAGGCCCTTCCGCAGCCTGGACGTCGAGAACCTACTCGAGAATGGGTTCGTGCGCCCCGACGGCGAGGGGAACATCTACTACGCACCCGACGCCGATGTCCTCCTGTCGGATGCCTTCCTGGACACGCACTGCATGAGCCTGGCAGAGGGAGACGACGAAGCCGAGGGCCTTCTCGGGTTACGGTTCGAGCCGACGGAGGATCGCGGAGTCCCGGATATCCGTGGCGTCCTATGGCTGGACCCGGCGAACGCGGAGCTTCAGTGGCTGGATTATCGTTACGAGTTCCTGGACGTTCGCAACTCGGAGAGGCTCGGGGGAAGAATTAGATTTCATGGCCTCCCCAACGGGACGTGGATCGTACGCGAGTGGTATATCCGCATGCCGCTCCTCCAGGCTTACCCCGGGCGAAGGCGACCGCGGCTCATCGGGCTCAAGGAAGAAGGTGGCGTGGTCTTACGCGTAGACAACCTGAATGGCGATCCCGTTCTCGGCTCGGGGGCCGGTATCATCGAGGAACCCGGGCTCGAGGACTAGGATCCGGGGCGAGACGCAGTGGTGGCCTGCGCCTAGCGCTTCGGGAACGGGGCCCGGCCACACAAATTTTGGTTCCTCCCCCCTGGTCCTTCCGAGCATGCAGGAGTAGTGTGTGGACTTCCTCCGCTAGCAAAAAACTTTCAGAACACAACAAAGAGGATGAGGGGATGAAAGGCAGAACCATGTTCGTGATACCTGTTCGCGTGAACGTCACTCACTGGGTCGTGACCCTTCTGATGGCCGTCACGACGTTGAATCCGTGGACGCCCGAAATCGCCGCGCAGGAACCGCTCGATTCGGTCATTCCCTTGGACTCCATCGTGGTGAACGTGCTTCGGGGCACCGTCGGATTGGACCGCGCGCCCTACGCAGTATCGGTTTCCAGTGGGCAGGCGCTGCAACTGGGCAACACCGGTTTCTCCCTCGACGAGGCCCTTCAGGGGATCCCCGGCCTCCAAATTCAGAACCGGTACAACTATACGGTGGGTGAGCGGATCTCCATCCGTGGTTTCGGGGCCCGATCCCAGTTCGGCGCGCGCGGAATCAAGATTCTCGTGGACGGCATTCCGGCCACGATGGCCGACGGACAGTCGACCTTGGACCATCTCGACATCGGGTCGCTTGGACGCGCCGAAGTCTTGCGCGGACCGGCCGCGGCCATATACGGCAATGGCGGTGGTGGGGTGCTGAGCCTCGAGACGGCGGCACCGCCCGACGTGCCCATACGCCAAGAGGCCAAAGCCGTCGTCGGAGAAAACGGGCTCATGCGATTTCAGAGCACGACGTCCGGTACCCAAGGCGGGACGTCGTACCTCGTGAACGTCTCACATCTGACGTATGACGGATTCCGAACCGTCGCCGACAGCAGCTTGTTCGTTGGGGAGCGCTCCGACAGCAGCTTGTACGGACTAGCCAGACGCGTGAACGTGAACGGCCAGGTGGCTTTGGAAGCCGGTGCGGGACAGCTCCGTATTACGGCCAACTTCTTCGATCTGGCCGGAGAGAGTGCCGGGGGCCTCAACCGGACGGCCATGTACGTCGATGAGTCGCTCAACGCGCGCGGTGGCGGATTTGGCAACGTCGCGAGGAACGCGCGGAAGGATCTGCATCAGGGGCAGCTGGGGGCCACCTGGTCGGGGCCTGTCGGGGCTCTCAACGCCGAATTTACCGGGTGGGGGCTCTTTCGGAGGATGGACAATCCCATCCCACCGCGGATCATCGACCTCAATAGAAACGCGTTCGGCTTCCGGGGGGTGGTCTCCACCGAGAGCAGTGGCGATCCGGGAGAGGTCACGCTGCGGGCCGGAATCGACCTCGATTTCCAGCGCGACGACCGGGTGGAACATTTAAACGTCGCGGGTACGCGGGGTACGCTGACCAAGGACCAGTTCGAGACCGTCACCGCGACAGGGCTCTTCCTTCAGGCAACCGCCACGCTCACGGAGCGTGTTTCGCTCATGGGGGGAGTGCGTTACGACCGATTCGACTTTGAGGTCGATGATCGGTTGCCGGCCGATAACTCCGGTGATCGGGTTATGGACGAACTGAGCCCCACCGTGGGCCTCGTCGTGGAGGCGAGCCCCACGCTGTCCGTCTTTGGCAACTTCGCCACGTCACTGGCCACTCCCACGACCACGGAGCTGGCCAACACCCCGTCCGGCGGAACCGGCTTCAACCCCGATCTGAATCCGCAGACCGGTAACACAGGAGAAGTCGGATTCCGAGGTCAGGCGAGCGGCCGCTTCGCGTTTGAAGCGAGCGCGTTCCTCAGCAAGCTCCAAAACGAACTCGTCCCGTTCGAGACCGCCGCGCAGGACGGCCGCGTCTTCCACAGGAATTCCGGGGAATCGACGTATCAGGGGCTCGAGGCCTCGGTGCGGGCGGTTCTTCCCCAGGGCGTCTCGGGCCAACTTTCCTACACGCTCGTGGACGCTAAATTCGACGAGTTCGAGGTAGAAGGCGAGGTCTTCGACGGCAACTTCATTCCCGGGTTGGCAAGGAACCGTCTCGAAGGCCTGCTGCGTGTGACCCAAGGTCCATGGTACGGCGAGGTTCGCGGCGACCACGTGGGAAAAGTTCGCACCAGGGACGACAATGACCCCGGGACGGACGCGAGACAATACACGCTTTGGGACATCCGAACCGGTCTCTCCGGGCAGCGTGTAGGCAATGTCGTGCTGGCACCCTTCGTCAGCCTTACAAACGTCTTCGACGAGGTGTACGCAGCTGCCGTGGCGGTGAACGCCTTTGGAGGTCGGTTCTTCGAGCCGGGCCCGAGGCGCGCGTTTTCCGCGGGGGTGAGCGCGGCGTTCTAGAGCGGAGCGGCTCGGCGCTCGCGAGTTCCGAGCGGCTGGCGGGTTCGGCGCGGCTGAATCGCCGCAGCGGTTGGAAAGGATCAGAGAGCGGCCCGGCAAAACGCCGGGTCGCTCACGACCGCCAAGGCATTCCGCACGGCCCGTTCGCCCTCCTCGTCGGACGGGCGACTCATAATTCGTCCATGGACGACCATCACGGACGAACCGCCCCCGTCGAGATTGAGCGCCTCCGCCGCATCGGTCGCCGCAAGGGCGCCCGTCATCTCCGCCAGGGTCATCCCCGACGAGTAGGACCCCTGGCGCCCGTCCACGACCACGACCCAGAGGCGTCGGGCTTTCGGATCGTAGGCAACGGCCGTTCGGGGATGCCGCAACGACGCGAAGCCTTGATCCGAGCCCGGATTTTCGTTCATGAGCGGGTCCCCCTCATCCAACAGTTCCGGGTACCCTCCGATCACCTGGGTCCTGCCGGGCCGGCTCCGGGACACCCGAATGCCCGCGGACAACCCGCCCACTTCCCGCTGGACCGTCCCGATCCAAGGGTCGCGGCCGGGTGTCCACTCGAGCGCCGGCCGCTGAGAAGACCACAGAACCCTCCCCGCCGCCACCTCGGGGCCGAGCGGACGCCCCTCCGGCGTAAAGAAGTCCCCGTTGACCGCAGCAAGCACTCCAGCACCGGCGTCTCCGACGAGTTCCGTCACAGTAGCTAGTCCTGGCTCATACGATTCAATCTCACCTGCAGGCAGCACTCTCAGGCCCAGATCGCATCGCCCCAGGTCCAGGCGCAGGACATGCACCGCCCAGGGACCCTTTTCCGACCAGACGAAGTGGTAGGAGAGCCCGTCATGAAGGAAGAGGGCACGGATCGAGTCCGCTCCTAAATAGGACAGCAGCTCCTCGGGTAGCGGCTCAGGGAGGCGGGACGGACGATCGGGAGGCGTGCACGCGAGAACCTGGGTCGCCAACGCACCCACGACCAAGGCGCTGCCCGCCCTCCACGCACACGCGGGATCCCTCTCGCGCGTGTGCCACACAAGCTTTTTAAAGAACCCCATTTCCTCGCCTCGATAGAAGGCATGGGTTCACCGCCGAATCGTCGCACGGCGAAGTCCATGGGATAGCCCCCGTTCCTGGCCCCCGTTCCCAGGATAGCCCCGGTCCCGCGATTCTTCTATACTCGGGCGCCATGACATTCCGACGTGCCGACACCGGGCCCATGGGCTCCAGCCACCTTGGACGGCACGCGCCGGGACGGAGGCCGACCCGAGCGATGAGGCGTGTGGCCCGGCTCGTCGCGTTATCCTCTTGCCTGACTGGCCTGATCGTGTCTCCGCTGGCCGCTCAAGCCACCGCCGACGACATGCGACTCCGCGTCGGCGTCACCGCCGGGGGGATCGGGTCGATCGGTGCCTCCGTCGAGTTTCTGTGGGGGAGTCGGAGCGTCGACGTGAACCTGGCGACCCTCTCCTTCAGCGAGGTGAGCCTGGCCGTCACGGGCAAGCAGTATTTCGGCGGTGGCGACCTGCGGCCGTTCGTAGGTGTGGGTCTTTGGGGAATCGCCGGATCGACCGGACAGGATGGCGACCAGACAGGCAAGGCGCTGATCCTCCGCATTCCGGTGGGGGGCGACTGGAACTTCACCGGGCGCCACCACCTGGGCGGGAGTCTGGCGGTGAATGAAGGCCTATGGATCGACCGAGCCGATCCCGAGGACGACACGCCTGTCAGCCGGCAACCGGTCCCCGTTCCCGGATTTTTCTACCGCTTCGAGCCGTAGAGATGCAACGGGCCCCCTACGGAACCTGTCAACGACAATGGGACACTCTACGGGATTAATTAGAGAGCAATATCCTGTGTGGTGAGGGAAGGGATGGGAGGATTGATGTAGACGGCCTCCGGGAGCGGTTTGGGCTTCGGCACACCTGTGACGAAGCGTTCGGGATGAGCGGCCCATGCTTCGCGGAGCACGGATTTCCTGCCGGCAATGACCTGATCGGCGTTCCCGAAGTGGACCTGCTCGGGGGTTAGCATCGAGATACCGCCATGGCGGTGCTCGGCATTGTACCAGCGGAAGAACGATCGACACAACGTCTTGGCCTGGCCCTGATCCCCGAACCGCCCGGGAAACGAGGGATGGTACTTCAAGGTTTTGAACTGAGCCTCGGAAAACGGGTTGTCATCCGACACCTGAGGCCGGCTCAACGAGCGAGTCACGCCGAGGTCAGCGAGAAGTTGAGCGGTGCATTGGCTCGTCATTGGAGCTCCCCGATCCGAGTGCAGGGTCAGGACCCGGGGCTGGACGCCATGCTTCAGGCAGCTCTGCTGGATCAACCGGCCGGCCAGGGCCGAGTTCTCCCGGTCCGCCACCATCCAGCCCACGACGTAGCGGCTGTAGATGTCCATGATGACGTAGAGGTAGTAATAGCTCCACTTCTTCGGCCCGAGTAGCCGCGTGATATCCCAGGACCACACCTGGTTCGGCGCCGTGGCCATCAACTCGGGCTTCTTGTACTCGGGATGGGTGCGCTGCGCCCGGCGTTCCTGAACCGGCACCTCGGAGGCCAGAACACGATACATCGTGCGTTCGCTGCACAGGTAGACCTCTTCGTCGAGCAGCGTGGCCACCACCTCGGCGGGTGAGCGGTCCACGAACCGCTCCGAACACAGCGTGTCGAAGACCTCGCCTCGTTCCGTCTCGCTCAATGCCCGGGCGGGCGTCGGGCGGGGCTGCCGTTGCCCGGTCGATGGGCCTCGACGACGGTAGAACGTCGATCGGGAGACCTCGAGAGCCGCGCACGCCGGTTTTACACCGACGTGCTTAGCCAGCTCATCGGCCGCCTTCAAGAGTTCGTCCCGTCGTCGAGGCTTATCCCCAGCAGCCCCGCAACTTTTCCCTGCACGTCGATGATCAGGTGTGCCTTCCTGAGCTCATTCTCGAGCCGTGCGTTTTGCCGCTCCAGCTTGCGTACCTTCTCATCCAGCGGATTCCGCTCCGGCTTGCGGCCGCGTTTCTTCGACAGGGCCTTCAGCGACCCGCTATGCGCCGCCTTGCGCCACGTCGTCAGGTGCGACGAGTACAGGCCCTCGCGCCGCAGGAGCTGACCCACCTCGCCGGGCTCGGTGCACCGGTCCGCTTCTTCGACGATCCGCAGCTTGTACGATGGACTGAACCGCCGGCGTAGCGGCCTATCTACTACCTCCGGGTCCGCAGGAGCTGCCGCGCTTCGCTTGGCCTCCCCGATTCCAGGGGCACTACCATTCTCTTCCATTCTCTCTCGCAGTCCCAACATGTTCGTTTTCTCTGCCTTCGCCCTACTCTAATTCTTTGCGTGCTCCGTGTCTCACGTACGTTGGCAGAGAGGGCTAGAGCTCTTCGGGTTCGTCCCAGGTCTCCTCCCAGAATTCGTCCTCTTCCCTACTGATCTGCTTGAGATCCAGGGGCTCCGGATCGTCGGTGAAGAGCACGCCCTCTTCCTCGATCCGACGAATGTCGCCCTCGTCGATTCGGGGAGGCGGGACCTCGATCGATCTCTTGAGCTTCCGTCGCATGGAAATCCACGCGCACCCAACCAAGGCACAGAGAAAGAACCAGAGCACGGGCCAAAAAAAACGAATGCTGATCATGACCGCACGCTGCTCATGAGATCGGAGACATTCCCACGTACTTGAGCCCGCTACCCGTGTTGAAGAGCACGACCTCTTCCGCAGGATCGAGCGCACCCATCGCGATGAGCGCGGGTACTGCAGCTGCGACGGCACCGCCCTCCGGGGCCGCGAAGATCCCGGTGTCCTCTCCGACGGCCTGTACCCAATCTGCCATATCCTGGTCTGGGATCGCCACGGCAGCCCCGCCTGACTCCCGGATCGCGTTCAGGATCAGAAAGTCACCGACTGCCCCCGGCACGCGCAGCCCCGACGCATAGGTGGCGGCATCCGCCCACGGTTCCGCCTCCGCGGCCCCGCTCTCCCAGGCTCGCACCATCGGGGCGCACCCGGCTGCTTGAACGGAGAACATCTTCGGCCGCTCCGGCCCGATCCAGCCCATTCGCTCCATCTCGTCGAACGCCTTCCACATCCCGATCAGGCCGGTCCCGCCGCCAGTCGGGTAGACGATGCCGTCGGGAAGCCGGCCGCCGAGCTGTTCGAAGACCTCGTACCCCATCGTCTTCTTGCCCTCCACCCGGTACGGCTCCTTGAGCGTCGAGAGATCGAACCAACCGTGTTGCTCCACACCCGTCCGCACCACACGCCCGCAATCGGTGATCAGCCCATCGAGAAGCTGTAGGTCGGCGCCCAGCGCCCGCATCTCGGCGAGGATGGGTGCGGGAGTATCCGTGGGTACGACCACATGGACCGGCAGGCCGGCCGCGGCGCCGTAAGCCGCCGCCGCGCCGCCCGCGTTGCCCGCAGACGGGAGCGCGAGAGCGGTGGCACCCAGCTCCTTTGCACGAGAGACGGCCAGACACAGCCCGCGATCCTTGAAGCTGCCCGTGGGATTCTGCCCCTCGTCTTTGACCCAGATCCGGCCAGCCCCCATGCGGGCGGCCAAGCGGGGGGCGTCGAGAAGCGGCGTCCACCCCTCGCCCAGGCTGACTTGGAAAGCCCTGTTTCGAACGGGGAGCACGTCCTCATAGCGCCACAGATCGGCCCTGCGCCCAGTGAGGTCGGCGGGTTGGAACCCGGGCCGAATGGCGTCGAGGTCGTAGCGCGCGAAGTACGGCTTCCCGGCGGGCGACAAGCCGTGCAGGGCTTCGCTCTCGACGGTTTCGCCGGTGTACGTGCACTCGAGGTGGCTGGCCCCGCGGAGGGGCGCGGAAACGGATGGCATCAGAAAAGAGTCACCAAAAGAGTCACCGAGGGTAAGGCCTCAGTTCGAGTCGGCCGCGCTCGTCATCATTTTCAAATCGTCGGAAGCGCCCCCCAGCAACCTGACGCCTATCGCGACGGCCAGCAAAGCCGGAGCCAGGAGCACCCATGGTGGCGCCTCTCCGCCACTCTCGAGCCAGGCGCGGAGCGCGGGAATGGAGGCCATCAAGACAATACTCCCGTTGTTCACGAAGTGCATGAGGATGCCCACCCATATTGAGCGCGTGGACAGGACGGCCCATGCCAGGAGGAAGCCGAGCCACGCCGTCGGCAGAAAGCGGAACGCCGACTCGAAGGAGATGTGGAACGCTCCGAACACCAACCCGTTGAACGCGGCGACGTGCACCGCGGACGCACGGTCTCGAATCCCCGCGAGGAGCACGCCCCTGAAGACCACCTCTTCGCAGATCGCCGGCGTCAGCGCCAGCAGGGCGAGCAGCCACAAAAACCGTGACGGGCTCTCCGCGGTGATGAGGTCCTCGAGGCCCTCGAGCATGTCCCACGGAACCGGGAGCACGAATCCCTGTGCCCATGCGAGGAACCAGCCCAACGGCATCCCTCCGGCAATCAAAAGTAGAGCCCCCACGACCTTCTGACCCTGGGGACGCCGGAAGGAGAAGGTCTCGCCGAAATCGAAACCGGCTACCCGTACGAAGAGGAACGCGGGAAGAAGCAAGAGCAGCCACTCGGACAGGAGCAGTCCGCGTTCTCCCCACCCCGCCTGGAGCGGGAAGCCCATGTAGAAGAAGAGCACGGCCACTGCGGCGATGAATCCGATCGCCTGTGCCGCGCTCGGCGTAGCGGAAACGGGGCCGAGCAGCCGACGAAGCCGCTCCCGGAGCCCCCCGCCGGATTGGACGTGCGCGTCCCCTACCCCGAAGAGCACGTCCTCCCGACCGAAGGAGGCCGAGGCGAAGGAGAGCGCAGCCCACGCCCAGAGCCCCGTCGTGGCGACTGCCACCGCGGAGGGAGCGAGCGCGGGACTCCCGGCCATGAGTTCACGGAAGAAGATCGACAGTCCCGCGACCGGGACGGCCGCCAGAGCCAGCGTGAAGCCAATCCCGGGAAACACCGGCAGCAGCGCCGGCACCATCACCAAGAGATATACCGGCGTCAGTGCTGTCTGGGCCTCCTTGAAGGAACGGGAGCGAAGCGCGATCCCCAGGAAGAGCGACGCGAACAACACCGAAAGGGGGATGAGGGTAACGAAGATGAGTAGTACCGAGCTCCATGGCAGCGCGAATTCGATTTCCAGACTTCCGCCAAGCTGGAAGAGGCCGGTCTGAAAGGTGAGCAGCATGCTGGCCAGATTGAGAGCGGCGGCCACCACACCGATGAGTGCTACGGCCAGAAACTTTCCTACGACGATTTGCCGAGGTGGCACCGGGGCGGTAAGCAGCGTTTCCAGCGTGCCGCGCTCCTTTTCTCCGGCCGCCATATCGATGGCCGGGTAGAAGGTGCCGAGCAGCGTCATGAGGATCAGCAGCATAGGCAGGAAGCGCCCGAGAGTGTATCCGCCTAGTTCCTCCGCTCGAGCCACCGAGGAATCGGCGACGGCCAACGGGTCGGCAAACCCTGGTGGAAGTCCGCGCTCGGTGAGTCTCCTAGCCAGCAACGTGTCGTCCCAGTTCCGGAGGGCCCGGGCCAGGACGGTGCGCGCCCGCTGTGAACGCTCATCGGCCGCGTCGTAGAGCACGGTAGCCCTCTGTGTGCCTCCCCCCTCGGGCCGCGGCCCGAAAACCACCACCGCCCCGACTAATTCGGAGCGGACCGCCTCCACGGGGTCTGGCGCGTCGAGTAATTCGAGTTCCTCGTCGGAGGCCAAGAACTCGATGACATCGTCTGAAGCGGGACCAGTGACCGCCACCTGAGCCGCCTCGGACTCGATGCGGCGTATGCCCAGAAGCGCGAACTGCTCGGTGGCGATGAGCAACACCGGATAGAGCAAGATTGGGATCGCCACCATCACCATCAGAGTGCGGCGGTCCCGTAACGTCTCGCGCAACTCCTTACGGAAGACGACCCAGGCCGGACTCAAGCCGGCTCCTCAGGGGGGACGGCCTCCCCGTCGCTCCCGCCGTCTCCCTGGACCAGCGCGAGAAAGGCGCACGCCAAGTTGCGCTCGCCGGTCTTTTCGATGAGCGAGGCGGGCGTCCCCTCCGCCACAAGACGTCCGCCACTCAGGACGCCCACGCGGTCGGCCAGCAGCTCCACCTCGGCCATCTGGTGCGTCGAAAAGACGATCGCCTTTCCGCGATCACGCTCCGCCTCGATGAACCGATAGATCACCTGGCCGCTGAGCACGTCGAGTCCCATGGTGGGCTCGTCGAGGATCAGCGCGGGCGGATCATGGACGAGCGCGCGGGCCACGGAGACGCGTTGGGCCTGCCCGGTCGATAGGGTCCCACAGCGCTGGCTCGCGAAGGGCGTGATACCGAACACATGCATGAGTTCGGCGACCCGTCCATCGAGGGCTGGCTCCTCCATTCGGTGGAGCCGTCCGAAGTACTGGAGAAGCTCCACCGGAGTGAGGCGGTCGTAGAGTCCCATCGAGGCGGCGAGAAAGCCGATGCGTGCACGCACCACAAGGGGCTGCACGCGCACATCGGCATCGCCCACCAAAGCGGTACCCGAGGTCGGTGCCTGTAGCGTCGCCAGGCACCGGAGCGCCGTCGTCTTCCCCGCCCCGTTAGGACCGAGGAGCGCATATACCTCCCCGGGCTCGACGCGAAGGGAGAGACCCTCCACCGCACGGAGCGGTCCGTAGGTCTTCGTCAGATCCTGGAACTCGATCATGCGGGCACCGTATGGGAATATGCGCACTCCGGGCAACCCTCCAGAGCGCCACCGCGTCTAACGCTAAATGATACCTCGGCCCCGTGGGAATGAACGAAGCGCAACTGTTACGAAAAGCGTGCCAGGGAGACGGGCCCGCTGTGCGAGCTCTCTACGAAAGGTACTCCCCCCGCGTGTACGCGGTCGTTCGGCGAATAGCGGCGGATGACGATCTTGCGCAGGATTACGCGCAGGAGGCGTGGATCCGTGCGATCCGTGCGCTTCCGACGTTTCGGGGAGAGGCCCGGTTCGCTACGTGGCTTCACCGCATCGCGGTAAACTCGGCCCTGCAGGCGGTCCGGAGGGCGGAGACGCGGCACAAGAAAGAGGTGCCGATGCCTGAGTCGTTGGCCGTGGCTCCACCGGCGGGGGATGCTCTGCTGAGCCAAAAGCTCGAGTGGGCGCTCGACTGCTTGCCCGAACGCATGCGAAAGGTGTTGATCCTCCATGACGTGGAGGGTTACACCCACGACGAGATCGGTGAACTGTTGGGGACCACCGCGGGGACGTCCAAGTCCCAACTGTTCAAGGCCCGCGGAAAAATGAGGGCGTTACTGAAAGACCTGGCTTCATCGGAGAGTCCGGGTTCGGTAGACGACGGAAAGGAAATGGAAGCATGGAGCATCTGACACCCGACACGCTTGCTCGTCTCGTCGACGAGCGGCCGAGTCCCGACGAGCGGGAGCACCTCGAGGCGTGCAGCCGCTGCGCTGAGGAGTTCCGATCATTCAGGCTTCAGTCCGACGCCCTCGGAGGCCTTGCAGCACTAAGGCCTCCGTCGGGCGACTGGGAGTCGCTGGAGGCTCGGCTAGTGGGCGAGGGGCTCATCCGCACGCCGGAGACCTTCCGGCGCTTTGGCTTCGCGGCGGCCCCGGCCTGGATGCAGGCCGCGGCGGCCGTCGTGGTCTTCCTCGGGGGGACTGGGTTCGGGCTCGCGCTCACGAAGGGAGCGACAGCGGATAGGCTATCGCCCGAGAGCATGCTCGTTTCTATGTCGCAGATCTCGTCGGCCGAAGAGGCCGTGCGAGCCGTGGAGTCCGCGGAACAAGCCTACATGCAGGCGCTCGTACGTTACCGGCAGTTGACGGGCGGGAGCGACGGGCCGCGGGTTGCGGACCCCTTGAGCCGCGTGACGGCGTTGGAGGGCCTGTTGGCTGCGAGCCAAGAAGCGGTGCGCCTCGCGCCGACGGATCCGGTCTTCAATGGGTTCCTGGTCAACGTACTGGCCGAGCGACAGGAAGTCCTGCGGCAAATTTCGACCAGCAGGAACGACGACTGGTTCTGACGATGAGTGTCGGACCCCTCGGGAGCGCCGCGAAAACGGCTGCTCTGGTCACCGCCTTGATCGCCTTGTGTGTGTCCAGCGGTTACGCCCAGATCCTTCCGCCGGGGTGGGACGTGCCCGTCGCCTCGGTGCGCCAGCTCGATCCAGCCGAGCGCGGTTGGATCGGCGTCGGCGTGGAAACTACCGTCACGGAGGCCGCTAGAGGTCCCGTCACCCTTGAGGTACGCGTTGTACGCACGGTTGACGGAGGTCCCGCGGTGCTGGTCGGCGTCGTGCCCGGCGACGTCATCCGTACCATCGACGGGGACCCCATCACGATCGAACGCTGGCAGAGGTTTACGCAGAACCTCCGTCCCGGGGTGGATTTGCGTCTTGCGCTCGAACGCGCAGGCCGTAGGCGGGAGGTACGCTTGACAACCGCGCCGCGACCGAGCCTTTCGCCGGTGCCCATGGGGCTGACCGTTTACCTGGACTCGGTGCGGACGTCATTCCGGACCCGGCTCGAATCGGGCAGAGGCGTGTGGGCCAGCCGGGACTATGTGACACGCCTCATCGCGGGCGACTCGGTCGAGGAGACATCCAGACGAATCCTCGATCGGACTCGTCAAAATGTGGTGAGGTACGGTGTCCGCCCGGGATCGAACGCCGACATCCTTACTCCATCCGGGCAAGGCGGCGATCGATACTCCGTCGTGTGGAACACGGAAGCGGCGCTCCCCTTCGAGTACCTCATGCTCCAGTCACCCGAGGCGGACTCGGTGAAGACCGCCATCATCCGCCTACGAGGGGCGCTAACCGAGGTAACCGAGGCCACCCGCGTCCGAGAGCAAGAGATCAGGGCGATCGTGGAGCGGACGGCTAGGCGGCTGGGCGATAGCGATGCACAGCTCCTCCGCTTGAGGTTGGATAATGAGCGGGTCCAAGAGGATCTCGAGCGACTTGCCGTCCGCTTAGCCGAGATCGGCTCGAACGAGCGCGAAGCCAGGATACAGGTCGCGGGAATCGGGTCCGAGATCGCGGCCCGCATCCGGCCGATCACAGCCCGTGTAGCCGGCCGGAATTTCATCGGCGGCGCCCAGTTCAACGACCTGAATCCCCAGTTGGGCGAATACTTCGGCACGGATCATGGCGTGCTCGTCATCCAGGTGATGAGCGGGACGCCATGCGCCGAGGCGGGTCTCGTGCCGGGTGACGTGGTCACCCACGTTGGTGACACGGAGATCGATAGCGTCGAGGGCTTCCGCGCAGTTCTGAACCGGGTCTTCGCCCGACGCCGACAGGCTGAGCTCACGCTGGTGCGACAGGGAGAGCAGGTCGCGGCTACGCTGGCGCGCTGAGGCCCCACTCTGGGGGCTCCCACCTCCTCCTCCTCTTACGCGCTGATGCGAGTTGGACCTCCGTGGTGCCCCGAGGCCCCTTCAGGCGGGACGCGTCGGGACCCTCTAGTGCCATCGCCGCTTCTTTGTCGACACCGCCACCTGCTTCACTCCCAGTGAGAGCTCACCCTACTCAGGAAATGTGCCTCATGCTCCCAGGGGCGCTGATCGTAGCTGATGAGCTGGTTCGCCACACCCCATCCCCCGAGGTGGAGCCCCAGGTCGAGATGGCGGTCGATCCACGCGCCGCCAGGGAATCGGTCGGTCAGTAAACCCTCTACGGGATCGCCCCAAGTAAGGAAGCTGAAGTCGTCTTGGGCGACGTGCACGCGCTCATGGGCGAAGAGCGCGGCCACTTCCGCGTTCGCACGGGGAGCGTGGAGGCCGCCACGGAGCCAGATCACTCCGCCGACTTGGGACGCGATCCAGCCCGGCTCATCCATTGCTCTCGGGAGAAGAAGACGGGCGTACCCGCCGAGATGCTCGCGCCGAAGTCGAAATCGACGTTCTCCCGGAGCCCGAGATAGGCGGTGGCGAGTAGCGTGAGCACGTCGAGCTGTACCCGCGTGTGCATCTGGAGCGCGGACGTGGTGTCGCTCCACAGGTACAGCCGGGCTACGCCGATTGGAAGGACGAGCCGCTCGAGCGCACCCCGGCCATCGGCGGCGCTGCGCACCATCGAAGTGCCCACGGCCGCCACCTCGCGACCGACCAGCCCTGCGCCGTAGAACCGCTCGACGGCGATGCGCTTGCCGGCGTAGGCAACGGCACCACCGAGCGCGCCGTCGATGAACGCCTCCCAAAATGAGCCGCCTCGCAGCTTCTGGATCAGGGCGGCGGTGAGCCCGCCGAGCGCGGCGTTGCCGCTCAGGAATTCCAGCTCACCCGGCCAGGCGAGGGGCCTGGCCGTGCGCTCGTGTGGGACGGTGCGCAGCGGATCGGATTCCGATTGTCCGTTTGCGGCCAGCGGGTAGACAAGGAGCACGAGCAAGAGCGCTGTGGTTGTCGGACGCCAGTTGCTTCCGACCACCGGACGCCCTCTCTGCGCGCTCACGTGTGGAGAGCCGATTCAGGGTAACTCAGCCGTCGTCGGCACCAGCGGCCTCGATTTCCAGCGCTCGCCGGTTGTTGCTGTTCGAGATCTCCTCGAACTCGATCTCGACCGCGTCCCCTACGGAAATAGCGGAGAGACCGCTTAAGCCCTCGTACTGCGTGGCGGCGGTCACCTCGTAACGGATCCCGTCGTCGGCATCGAGAAAGTCGGACCCGATCGCCAGGACCGTGACCGGGACCTCATTCTGTTCGTTCTCGTCCTCATTGCCGGTGACGGCGCGGTTGCAGCCCAGGATGCTAAAGGCGAGTAGCAACATAGCCAGGCGGGCGAACGAGGTGGTGCGTGTGCGGCTCATGATAGACACCTCAAGTTGGAAGTGGACCTGGTGATTTCACTTACAGGAGCAGCTCAGCCGCAGCCTTTGTGACGTGTCCGCGAGTGTGAGGATGCCCGGAGGCTCCGCGGGAACCTCCATCCGGAGGACGGACTACATTATCGACGGCGTGGTTGCGCCGCGCTCGTCGTTTCTTCGAGGTCGGGTCCTCTTATGGCAGTCCCCCTAGCGCTGCTGCTCGCAGTCCAGGTCGCTCAGGCCGGCGTGAGCGGCACGGTCCGCGGAGAGCTCACGGGCGTTCCACTCGGTGGCGCCTTGATCACCCTCTCCGATCTCGACCGTGAGGTCCTGACCGATGCCCGGGGTCGGTTCGGATTCGGAGCGCTACCGCCGGGGCCTCACCACGTAACGATCGCGCATCATGGCTACGAATCTCGGACGCTCCATGCGCTTGTGCCGCGTACCGGTGAACTTGAGCTCAACATCGCCCTACAGCCGGTTCCGGTTGAGCTCGATGGCCTCTTCGTCCAGCCTCGACTGCCGATTCGCGGCGCAGAGGACATAAGGCCCGTCCGCGAACGGGCCGAGTCGGTGAGCATCGCTGCGATCCGGAATCACCCCCTTCTCGCCGAGCCCGACGTGTTCCGCGTGCTAGAGGGAGGAGACGTGGCCGTGCTACCGGAGTCACCCACCGGCCTACACGTGCGGGGCGGCGCCTCCAGCCACACGGGGTACGAGATCGACGGCATTCCGGTGCTCACGCCGGTACACGCGGGTGGCATCTTCAGCGCCTGGAATGCGGATGCGATGTCGAGCGTGCATCTGACGCGCGCAACCAGCGGCGTGCTTCCAAGCCTGTCTGGCTCGGTGGTCGGCGTGACGCGAGCACCTGGTTCCGTCCAACACGGGACAGCGGCTGTCAGCGCGACTCAGGCTCGCATGACGGTGTATGGGCCGTTCACATCCGGTGCCGGCTATGTGCTCAGCCTTAGAAGCGGCTTCCCGGGTGGTGTCCTTGCGCCCAGTGATCCGGCAAAGATCCGAGGAGAATCGGGTGACATGCTCGCCAAGGTCGAGCTCCCTTTCTTCGGTGGAAGGCTCAAGCTCCTCGGGTACGACAGTGAGAACGAGCTCAACGCGGGCGCGGTCGCCGACCCGACGGACGCTCTTCTCGTCCGTCGTAACGGCTTCGATTGGCGCACCCGGTCGCTCGGAGCGACGTGGGAAGGCAGCATCGGATCGTCACGAGTAGCCCTTCGCGCGTGGGACTCCCGGAGCGCCGGCTCCGCAACGCTGCTGAGCGAGGTAGGGGATGCGGCCGACGTGCGCAGTGGCCGGACCGAGAGCGGTGTCATGGCGACGCTCACCCGCCCGACGTCGGCCGAGGGGGAGTTGCTCGTCGGGGCCAGGCTAACCAGAGGGTCCACGGAGTATTGGGCCGGGTCTTCCGACCCCTTCGAGTCCAGGGGGGCACTCTCGACGGGCGCGCTTCTGCTCGGCTATGAGCTCCCGATCGCGCGTAGAGGTTGGCTGAGAGCGGAGGTCGACTTTACCGCCTCTCCACTCGGTGCGACGGCGTCACCGCTTCTCGTAGCAGGAGCAGGTCTCGGCCGATTCGTGACTGTGTCCGCCAGCCTGTCCAGACGCCACCAAATCGTCCAGTCGATGCGAAACGAGGAGTCGCTGCTCGGCGCTGTGTTCCCCGCCGACCTCTTCGTCACGGCCGGATCCGCAGGCGTACCGACCGCTCGGGCCGACGAGGCGAGCCTCCGCATGGAATACCGGCCACTGCCGGGCCTGAGTGTCGGGGGCCGAGCCTACGCGCGGAGGCTGGGTTCAATCGCGTTCATCGCGCCCGGAACGGGCTCCCTATTCTCGACTGGTGCACTCGAAATCGGGTCGGCGTCCGTTCAGGGTCTGTCTTTCGATGTCGCGGTGAGCGGCTCACGCGTCGGTGTCGTGGTCGACTACGGCTTCCAGAAAGTCCTGAACCGAGCACCCGAGCGTACCTACGTCCCCTCGTACGCTCCGACTCACCGAGCCCAGCTGGGTGTGGTCTTTCATCCCTCGGCGACCATCCCTCTCTGCCAACGTACGTGAGACACGGAGCACGCAAAGAATTAGAGTAGGGCGAAGGCAGAGAAAACGAACATGTTGGGACTGCGAGAGAGAATGGAAGAGAATGGTAGTGCCCCTGGAATCGGGGAGGCCAAGCGAAGCGCGGCAGCTCCTGCGGACCCGGAGGTAGTAGATAGGCCGCTACGCCGGCGGTTCAGTCCATCGTACAAGCTGCGGATCGTCGAAGAAGCGGACCGGTGCACCGAGCCCGGCGAGGTGGGTCAGCTCCTGCGGCGCGAGGGCCTGTACTCGTCGCACCTGACGACGTGGCGCAAGGCGGCGCATAGCGGGTCGCTGAAGGCCCTGTCGAAGAAACGCGGCCGCAAGCCGGAGCGGAATCCGCTGGATGAGAAGGTACGCAAGCTGGAGCGGCAAAACGCACGGCTCGAGAATGAGCTCAGGAAGGCACACCTGATCATCGACGTGCAGGGAAAAGTTGCGGGGCTGCTGGGGATAAGCCTCGACGACGGGACGAACTCTTGAAGGCGGCCGATGAGCTGGCTAAGCACGTCGGTGTAAAACCGGCGTGCGCGGCTCTCGAGGTCTCCCGATCGACGTTCTACCGTCGTCGAGGCCCATCGACCGGGCAACGGCAGCCCCGCCCGACGCCCGCCCGGGCATTGAGCGAGACGGAACGAGGCGAGGTCTTCGACACGCTGTGTTCGGAGCGGTTCGTGGACCGCTCACCCGCCGAGGTGGTGGCCACGCTGCTCGACGAAGAGGTCTACCTGTGCAGCGAACGCACGATGTATCGTGTTCTGGCCTCCGAGGTGCCGGTTCAGGAACGCCGGGCGCAGCGCACCCATCCCGAGTACAAGAAGCCCGAGTTGATGGCCACGGCGCCGAACCAGGTGTGGTCCTGGGATATCACGCGGCTACTCGGGCCGAAGAAGTGGAGCTATTACTACCTCTACGTCATCATGGACATCTACAGCCGCTACGTCGTGGGCTGGATGGTGGCGGACCGGGAGAACTCGGCCCTGGCCGGCCGGTTGATCCAGCAGAGCTGCCTGAAGCATGGCGTCCAGCCCCGGGTCCTGACCCTGCACTCGGATCGGGGAGCTCCAATGACGAGCCAATGCACCGCTCAACTTCTCGCTGACCTCGGCGTGACTCGCTCGTTGAGCCGGCCTCAGGTGTCGGATGACAACCCGTTTTCCGAGGCTCAGTTCAAAACCTTGAAGTACCATCCCTCGTTTCCCGGGCGGTTCGGGGATCAGGGCCAGGCCAAGACGTTGTGTCGATCGTTCTTCCGCTGGTACAATGCCGAGCACCGCCATGGCGGTATCTCGATGCTAACCCCCGAGCAGGTCCACTTCGGGAACGCCGATCAGGTCATTGCCGGCAGGAAATCCGTGCTCCGCGAAGCATGGGCCGCTCATCCCGAACGCTTCGTCACAGGTGTGCCGAAGCCCAAACCGCTCCCGGAGGCCGTCTACATCAATCCTCCCATCCCTTCCCTCACCACACAGGATATTGCTCTCTAATTAATCCCGTAGAGTGTCCCATTGTCGTTGACAGGTTCCGCATGGCGCTACGCCTAGCGAGCGCCGGGGCCTGGGGGCGCACCACGACCGCACTCGTCGGGCCCGTCGAGTGGGAGGCCTGCAATCTCGCCGACAACGGCTGCGAGTTCGCCGGGGCTGCGGAGCACGGAGAAGGGCTGGGTGAGACCCGCCTAGGGGCTTACATACGCACGGACCTCGGCCTACGGAAGCATTGGCATCTGAGCCTCGGAGGTCGCGACGCGATGCTCGCGTTGCACGGCACGCTCGTCAACGTGCTGAATCGCAAGAACACGCTGAACTACGAGATCGACCCGCTGACGGGCTCCGTTTCTCCGATCGATATGTTGGGCCTTGCCCCGCTCGTTGTCGGGGTCGAACTGGCGTTCTAGCCGGAGCCGCGGAACGACTCGGTGTCACAGAAGCGTCTCCTGATCTGCTCCTCGGTCGTGGAACCGACTTCCTTTGGATGACGTGAGCGAGCTGACGACTGCACTGCCATTCGGTAAGAGCCGTGCCAACGCTCCGCGGGACGTGCGAGCCGGAGCGAGACGGGACGAGTTCGTCGTCGTCTTCCGAGAGTCCTTCGAGCCACTGCATCGGTATCTGAATCGCCTGTCGGGAGACTCTGATCTCGCATCAGAGCTAGCACAGGAGGCCCTCATTAGACTGTATCGGCGCCGGTCACCTCCAGCAGACCCAGCTGCATGGCTGTTCACGGTGGCGACCAATCTCTTTCGGAACGCAAAGACGAAACGCACGAATCGTGCTCGCCTGTTGACGCCCGAACGAGCTCTGTTGTCCCACTCTGATCCCGCGCAGACCCCGGACGAACACAGCGAGGCAGCGGAAGCCAAGGAGCGAGTCAGAGCCGCGTTGCACACGCTCGGTGACCGGGAGAGGAGCCTGCTTCTGCTCGCCGCCGAGGGACATAGCTATCGCGAGATCTCGAAGATTCTGCGACTCAAGGAAGCGAGCGTGGGCACGCTCCTGCGCCGCGCCAAGGCTGCGTTCAGGGGCGCGTATGAGGAAACACAGCATGCACCTTGATCAAGACACCCTGGAGAGTATGATGAACGGCGACCTCGAGCTCGAGGACCGGATCGCGGCCGAGGACCACCTGGCGACGTGCCCTGCGTGTCGTGAGCTATTCCAGGATCGCGAGATCGCGGGGCTGCTGGGACGCTTGGACGAACCCGCTCCCGACGTAAGCGCTCACGAACTAATCGCCCGAGCCGAGCAACGGCAGATGCCGAACCATTTCCGCTGGGCCGCGGGCGTCCTCTTGATGGCGGTGGCGGCCGGAGCGGCCTACGCTGCGCCGGGGTCGCCAGTCCAGAGGTGGATCGGCGGGCTGACGGGCACCGTCGATGTGCCCATTCCGGAGAGTCCTTCGGAGCCGCGGTACGTAGCGGGCGTCGTGGTACCCCTCGGTGACCGATTGGAGATCGAGCTCCGCCCGCAGGGTACGGGAACGATCCACGTGGTCTTGGACGAAGTGCCCGACGTGACGGTGGAGGCCGTCAATGGTCCGGCGACGTTCGACTCTCAGGCCGAGCGACTCGTCGTCGAGGGAGCTCAGGGACCCGACTATCGGATCACGATCCCCGGGGATGCGGTCCTAGTCGAGGTGCTGGTCGGGGCGACATCGGTATTTCGCCTCGAGTCAGGTGAGGTCCTGACCATTGCGCGGTCGGTCGCTGCCGGCCGGTACCAGATCGCGTTCTCGGACGTGAGGTAGAGGGGGCCGCCGGCACGGAGCTTCAATTGCCCGTGGTCGCCACCGAAGTCATCGACGCTGCTTTGTCACAAACCGGACGCGCTGTGGGCTCTCCCACCAGGAGCCTAGGGAATCCTTCAACCTGGATGTCCCGTCAGGAACCACACGGAGGTAGGAGTGCCCGTCACCCTGAACGGAAGACGAGTCACGAAGCGGCTGCGACTGTGCGTCGCCGGATCCCCCACGGCTGTGGCAGCGTTGTTCGTGGCGGGCCTTTTCCCGATCCGCGCGCTGTGCCAAGTCCCGGGGGGCTCCGACTCCGTCATAGCGGCGGCCGAGGCACATTCAAGTCGCTCCGCTCGAGAGCTCCGGATGGGGCGCGAGATCGCCTTGCTGGGCGTGGGCACCGGCCTCCTGGCTGCCCACGCCCTGGTGCCACCAGCGAGTCGCGCAGTACCGCCGCAGGGATTCAGCCCGATCGAGATCGCTTGGCCCTTGGACCGTGATGTCGTCGGGAATCGGAGCGTGAGCGCTGATCGGGCCAGCAACTGGACGCTCAAGGCTCTGCTCGCACTTCCCCTGCTCATCGCCGGGACGACTTCGGAGGCCGGAGCGCGATGGCGCGACTTCGGTAGTAGCACGCTCGTCTATGCGGAGACGTTCCTCATATCCCAGGGCATCACGCGGCTCGCAAAGTCGATGCTCGGGCGTCCTCGACCCTATGCATATATGCCCGTGGACTCTCGACCGAACGAATTCACGTACGACGTGTCCAAGGATCGGACTTTCCGCTCGATGCCCTCAGGACATTCAGCATCGGCGTGGACAGGTGCCGCGTTGGGGCTTGTCGGGCACCTGCTACGACGGCCGGACGCGAGCCCACTCGAGCGAGTCGGCATCGGGTTCTTGAGTGGGGCCCTCGCAGGTGCGACGGCTACCCTGCGCGTGGAGGCTGGCCAGCACTTCCCGTCGGACGTGTTGGTTGGTGCCGGCATCGGCATTCTAACGGGAGTGACCCTTCCACTTCTCCACCATGGCGAGCGATCGTTGCCCACGTCGAGCGCATGGTCGCAGGCGGTAGGCGGTGTGGTCGCCGGCACTCTCTTCGGCGTCGTCGTGGCCCGAACCTACTGAGCAGCAGGGCCTCACGACGCCGCTGCTCCCGCGCTACGGCTCGCCGTCCAACCTTCGATTCTTGAGAGGTCAACAGAAATCTGTAACACAACCTGTATCATCGCTGGGCGGTGCTGGCTGGCGCTCTCCAGCGCAGAATCGGTCAAATCCCTCTGATTCCAGCCCCCACGCACGCTCGGCTGATATCTGATAGGCGTGAGGTCGGTAGTTCGAGTCTACACATTAGCCGCGGTGCAGAATCGCAAATCCGTTAGAGCGCACCAGATCATAGTCTCGGAACCCTTGAACTTTCAACGTGGGAAGCGTAACGTTATAACGTCTTACGATATGTCTATCGATGGAGCTACCGTTATGTCTACAGTGACGGTTTCCAGCAAATACCAAGTGGTCATCCCCAAGGACGTACGGGATCGACTGAGAATCCGTCCGGGCCAAAAGGTTGAGGCCTTCGCCGTCGGAGGAAGAGTCGAGCTCGTACCCGTCCGTCCCATGTCCGAGATGCGGGGGTTCCTGAGGGGAATGGATCCCGACTTCGAGCGTGAGCCGGACCGCGAACTATGAACGTGGTGGACTCTTCGGGCTGGATTGAGTTCTTTGTCGGCGGACCCAACGCGGGCTTCTTCGAAACGCCTCTCGACGCCGAGGACAAGCTTCTCGTACCCTCCGTCAGTGTCCTAGAGGTGTACCGCTATGTCCTGCGCAAAGGGGGACGCGAAAAGGCGCTATCTGTTGCCGCCACCATGCGCCAAGGACGCGTTATCGATCTAGACGCCGGCCTGGCGATCGAAGCCGCCGAGCTTGGCGCGAGTTACGAGCTCCCGCTGGCGGACAGCATCATCTATGCGTCGGCGCTCACCCATGAAGCCACGCTCTGGACTCAGGATGCAGATTTCGAAGGGCTGGATCATGTGGAGTACCGACCAAAGCGGGGTGCTTCTCAGGATCAACTTTGAACTGGGGCGGTTGAGAGATGTCTTGCAAAGGTGTTGCCTAGCACGATGACCGACAGACGACTCGAGGAAGCCCTCCGCCATCTACACCCGCCCCCAGGGACGAAGCTTTGGCATGGCGGCGCCAGCGTCTTAGGTGCCCTGCGCGGCCTCTCACCAGAGGTGGCTGCCTGGAGACCCTACCCGGACCGACACAGCATCTGGGCGCTGGCCCTGCACGTCGCCTACTGGAACTACGCCGTACGACGGCGCATCACGGAGGAGGAGCGGCGTGGATTTCCCCGTGCGCCCTCGAACTTTCCAAACGTTCCCGCCGAAGTGACGAAGGCCGCTTGGAGCGAGGACCGACGCCTCGTAACGGAGCAGCATGAACTTCCGGTCCACGTCATAAAAGATTTCGAGCCGTCCCGCTTGGACGAGTACGCTGGGAGCGAAACCAAAACGACCTACGCGGATCTCATCACAGGCATCGTCCTGCACGACACCTATCACGCCGGCCAGATTCAGATGTTGAAGCGCTTAGCCGCGAGTCACGGACTCTGACCCGATCGCCCAGGTAGACGATCATCGCGCCCCACCCCCTCGCGCACTCCAAAGTGCCGCGAACTTGGGTCCGATCAACGCGCGCCTGGCAACACCGAATCCACCAACCCAAAAGCCGGAGAGTGTGTACCTATCCAAAGCCGGGAGGGTGTGACGCCCTATCGGAGCCGGTCCGCCGCGAAGCGGTGGAGCATCCGGTCTGCGGCTCTGCCGCGGCCCGCAGCGTCGGCGGAGAGAGGGCGTCACACCCCGCCCGGCCGCCCGCAGTGCGGTCAAGTCCCGATTTGTGTGTAAAAGCGGAGGAAGCTCCTCGCCTTCGGCTAGGCTGCTTGGGCGACCTCCTGTTTCTGGAGGAGTGAGAGGTCGAGGTAACGCCGGTCGCCCCAGACGTGTGTGGTCCTGAGTGCGACGGCCGTGATGAGCCTGAGGGCGCTGGCCCGGTCCGGGAAGGCGCCGGCGGCCTTGATCCTGCGTTTGATCTCGCCGTGCAGCCGCTCGAGGCTGTTGGTGGTACGCAGCCGGGGCCAGTGCGCCTCGGGGAACGCGTAGAACTGCGTCGCTGCCCCGAAGCCCCGCTCCAGGACCTCCACGGCCTCGGGCAGCTCCTTCTTCCAGCGTGCGCCGAACTCGCCCAGGAGCTTCTTCGCCTCGGCGAGTCCGGATGTCTGGAAGATCACCGAGACCTCACGCGCCACGCGCTTGCGTAGGCGGTGGGGGACCCTCGCCCCCACATTACGCTGCAGATGGACCGTACACCTCTGACGGCGTGCCTCGGGCAGGAAGCGGCGGACCGCAGCTGCCAGGCCTGCGTGCTCATCGGCGATCACGAGCTCGACACCGCCGAGGCCGCGGTCCTGGAGTTGCTCGAGGAGCTCCGACCAGCTCTGCTGCGACTCCTCAGCGCCCAGCGTGACGGCCAGGAGCCGTCGGTGACCCTCAGGGCCCACTGCATACGCCACGAGCGCACTCACGTTCTCGACTTTGCGGGCCCAGCGGGCGTCCAAGAACGTGGCGTCCAGGTACAGATAGGGGTGAGGCCCCTCGATCGGCGCACGGCGCAGCCCTTCCACGGCCTCGTCGAGCCGTTTTGCCACACGACTCACCGTCGAGCGCCCAACACGCTCGCCCATCAGCGCCTCGGTGACGTCGCCCATCTTGCGCTGTGACACGCCGCTCACATACGCCTCGACCATCATCTCGTCGAGCTCGGGGCTCCTGCGCTGGTAGCGGCCGATCACGTCGGCCGGCGAACCGTTGTCCCGGCTCCGGGGCATGGCGACCTCGATCTGCCCCAGGCTCGTCAGCAGCCGCCTCAGGTATGTGCCGTTCCTATGGTCCTTCCGGCTTCCCACCCGCTCGAAGCGGCGTGCACCTACCATGGCCTTCAGCTCCTCTTCCAGCACCATCTCGAGCGTCAGCCGGATCGCGCCTTGAAACAGCTCGCGCAAATCATCGCGTAGCTCGTCTTGCGTGGCCCGACCGATCTCCACAATCTCTTGCATCGGAAGCTCCTCTCCGGTTCCGAGCCTGCTCTGCAGACCCGGACTCCCGGGTTCATGTGACAGTGAACAACAACAGAGGAGCTTCCGTTTTTCTTTCCCTCCTGTCCAGCTTATCCGCTTTTACACAAATCTAGGGACACTACCCCGCAGTGCACCCCGGTTATTCGTACCGCAACGCGTCGATCGGATCCAACTTAGCGGCGCGCTGCGCCGGCCAGATCCCGAAGAACAACCCGATCCCCGCCGAGAACAGCACCGCCGCAATAACGATCTCCGGCGACACAACCGTCTCCCAACCCTGTGTGCGAGTGAGCACTTCCGCGCCCCCGAACCCCACACCCACACCCAGGAGGCCCCCCATCACGCACAGCACCAGAGCCTCGATCAGGAACTGGAAGAGGATCGCCCTACGCGTCGCCCCGAGCGCCTTCCGCACGCCGATCTCACGCGTGCGCTCGGTCACGCTCACGAGCATGATGTTCATGATGCCGATACCGCCAACGAGCAGGCTGATGCCGGCGATGCCGGCGAGCAGCAGGGTGAACGTCTGCGTGGTCGCGTTGAAGGTCTCGACCAGATCGCTGGAGTTGCGGATTGTGAAGTCGACGTCCTCTCCCGGCCGGATGCGATGCACGCGTCGGAGAATGCGATCGATCTCGCCATACGCCTCGTCCATCGCCTCGGCCGAGGATACCTGGGCGAATATCGACGAAAGTCGGCTGCGGCCTCCGAACACTCTGTACTGGGCGGTGCTGGTGGGGACGTACACCTCGTCGTCGGGCCGGTTGAATCCGGCGTCGCCCTTCTCTTCGAGGACGCCGATGACCTCGAACGGCTGGCCCCGGACCTGTATGGTCTTGCCGACGAGGAGGGCGGCGGGCGTCTCGAGCGCCTCGGGGACACTGTAACCGAGCACGGCCACGCGGCGGCGCCCCTGCACCTGACCTTGGTCGAAAATCTTCCCGTACTCGACGTTCAGGTTGTACATCCCGAAGTACTCGGGCCAGACGCCCCGTACTTGGTTGTTGGAGTTCCAACGGAGGTATGAGAGTTGGACCCTCGAGTTAATTTCGGGCGAGATCGTCAGCAGGCCACCCGACTCGTTCCGGAGTGCCTCGGCATCAGCCACCTCCAGGTCCTCCGTATCTGCCGTGGAGACCCCGCCGAAGCGCCGCCGTTCAGCCCGTATGGTCAGGACGTTCGTACCCATACGAGAGATTCGCTCCTCCACGTTGCGCTGCGCGCCCTCACCCAGCGCCACCATGGCGATCACCGCGGAGACGCCGATGATGATCCCGAGGGTCGTCAGGAACGAGCGCAGCGCGTTGGCACGGATGGCCCCCAACGCCACCCAGATAATTTCTCGGATCAGCATGGCGCCTACCGGAATCGGCCTCCGCCCGGACCGCCGCCACCGAACGGGTTCGAGTTCGACCGAATCCGGTCGAGGAACTCATCCTGCGAGGCTCGCAGCTGTGCGGCACCGACGATCGCGATCTGCTCGCCCTCCTCGAGGCCACTCACGACCTCGGTGAAATCCCAGTCGTTGAGCCCGATCATGACCGCTCGGGGTTCGATCGTCCCGTCCCCGGCCATGACGAACACCACGGCGCGGCGTGTGCCTCTTCGTGAAGCGGCGGCATCCTCTCTTCCCTGCCCCGTTTGGCCACCCGGCCTACGACCGCCCGGGCCGAAGAAGCCGCCACCCCCGGCGCCACCGCGTTGACCGGAGAAGAGCACCCGGGCGGAGTCCTGTGAGATCTCACCACTGGCGATCAACGCCCTCAAGGAGTCGAAGGCCTCGCCACCGGGCCCGCCATTTCCCCCTCCGCCACCTTGGCCCCGGGCACGCCCACCACCGCGGCCGCCGCCACCGCCCGCCCCCGCGAAGAGGCTACGCATATCGATGGCTTCGGGGTCGAGCCCGAGCACCATCGCCGCCGGCGGTGCGTCCTGGGGCGTCACCACCGCGTTGTTCGGGATCAGGAGCACGCCAACGGCCTGGGCAAGCTCGACCTCGACCTCGGCGTTCATCCCCGGGCGAAGCAGCCCGGAATCGTTGTCGAGCTGCACGATCACCGGAAACATCGTGACGTTCTGCTGCACGATCGCCTGGGGCTCGATCTTCTCCACGACCCCGACGAAGCGCCGCTCGGGATAGGCCTCCACGGTCACGTTCGCCTGCATTCCAGGGCGTATATCGCCCATGTCGGTCTCATCCACGAGCGTCCGTACCTGCATGGACTCGAGGTTGGCCATGACCATCAGCGTGGTTCCCCCCGAGACGTTCTGGGAGGCCGACTGGATGACCTGACCCTCCTCGACGTTCTTCTCGAGCACGGTACCCGCCAGGGGCGCCCGGATGGTCACGTCGGTCATGCGGAGCTGGCTCAACTCGTAGTTGGTCTCGGCTCTGACCAGCGTCGCCCGGGAATTGGCGAAGTCCAGGCTCCTGCTCTCGTGCTCCTGAGTGGAGATGACGCCCGATCGCAACAGCTCTTCGGAACGCTCGAGTTGTGCTTGAGAGATCTCCAGCCTGGCTCGCGCGACGTCCAGGTCCGCCTCGGCCTGGTCGAACGCGTTCTGGACATCTCGAGGATCGACCTCCGCGAGGAGCGCGCCGGGCTCTACCTCGTCGCCGATGTCGACGTGCAGCCGAAGGACCTCCCCAGATGCCTTGGACTTGACCTCCACCTTGCGGATGGGCTCCACGTTACCCGTGGCCTCTGCGATGATCATCAGATCTCCGCGCACGACAGCCGTGGTCTGAAGCGATGGCGCCTCGTCCACGTCACTACTTCCACAAGCCACGAGGGTGTGAGCCAAGAAGGCCGCACCCAACAATCTCATCCGCATCATATGTGCGCCCCAATGTGCTCAGTCGGAAAATCCTTGGCGATTACGCCGTCGTGCAGGTGAACCTGGCGTCTGGAGTACTCGGCGACCATCTGCTCGTGTGTGACCAGCACGATGGTCTGGCCCCGCTGGTTCAACTCGACGAAGATGTTCATGATCTCCTCACCCGTAACCGAGTCGAGGTTTCCCGTGGGCTCGTCTGCCAGGAGAAGCGCCGGGTCGTTGACCAGGGCCCTGGCGACGGCCACGCGCTGTCTCTGCCCCCCGGAGAGTTCCGGCGGCCGGTGGTCCATCCGGTCGGCGAGCCCAACCAACCCTAGCTTCTCCTCGGCCCGCTGCTTTCGCTCCCTTGAGCTGATTCCCGTATAGATGAGCGGGAGCTCCACGTTGTGTAGCGCGGTGGCCCGGGGAAGGAGGTTGAAGGTCTGAAAGACGAACCCGATCTCGCGATTTCGAATGCGGGCGAGCTCATCGTCACTCAGTTCGCTGACCTGCACACCGTTCAGCCAATAATCTCCTTCTGACGGCGTATCCAGGCACCCGATCAGGTTCATGAAGGTGGACTTGCCGCTCCCGGACGGACCCATGATGGCCACGAACTCTCCGGGATGAATCTCCAGGTCGACGCCACGCAGCGCCCGTACGGTCTCGGCGCCGAGGATGTAGTCCTTACGGAGCCCCCGAGTCCGGATGATTAAATCGCTCACAGATCCCTCCCGAGGATGGCCTCGAGCTCCGCCCGGGCTAATACGTAGTCGTAGCGGGCGTTCACGAGGTCCACCCCGGCCTGATCGGCCGCAATTTGGCTCGTGACGACGTCCAAGATGATCGCTACGCCTACCCGGTAGCGCTCACGAGTGACACGAAGATCTTCGTCGGCCACGGCGGTGGCCTCCCCCGCGATGTCAATGGCCAGCACGGAGGTCTCCAACGCCCGCAGGGCAGCGTCGGTCTCTTGGCGGGAGGCCAGCCGCGCGTCGTCTTCCTCGAGACGCGCCACGCGGGTCGAGTACTCCGCCCGGACGATGTTCGCTTCCCTGGAAAAGCCGTTGAAGAGCGGATAGCTCAGGTTGAAGTTCAGGTTCCAGCTCGTACTCCCCCCTGAAAATGAGGCCGCCTGGTTCGACCAGTTGTAGCCACTGCTCAAGCTCAGGGAGGGAATGTAAACGGACTTGGAGGAGGAATACGCCTCTCGAGCTGCCTCGAATACCGCTTCGGCGGCCTGCACCGAAGGCGCGAAGCTCTCAGCGACTTCGAGCACCTCGGCCTCGGACAACAGGAGCGGGCGGGGCTCCAGGTCGTCCGGGGCCACCGGGATGGCCGGCTCAGACACCCCCACCTGACGACCGAGCGCGAAGCGGGCTGCTCTGGTCTGGACCTCGGCGTTGAGCACGGCTTGACGGGCATTGATGAACTCCAGCCTGGCACGGAGGGTGTCGGAGACGGTTCCGCCTCCCACCAACTGCTGCGTTCGGGTCATCTCCAGGCTCTGCGTCGCCTGGTCGATCCTACGCCGGGCGACCGCAAGCAGCTCCTCCTGCCGAAGGGCCTGAAAGAAGAGGTTCTTCGTCTGGAAGGTCACATTGAAACGCTGGTCCTCGCGGCGCGCCCGAGCCGCCGCTAGGTCCGCGGCGGCACGGTCGAGCTCCGAGAAACGCTGCCCCCCGCGGAACAGGTCGTACCGGGCGGTGATGCCCGCGTTATAAGAATTGGAACTGCCCGTTACGAGACGGTCCGTGGCCTGGTCGAACCGCTGCGTACTCCGAACGGACATCCCCGAATTGGTCGAAATCGTAGGGAGAAAAGCTCCCACGGCCGTGCGCCGGGATTCGCCCGCGTTGACCAGGGACTGCTCGGATTGGGCCAATTGCGGGCTCAGCGCGACCGCCCTCGTCAGTGCGTCGTCCAGTGTGATGCGCGTGGCCCCCGCATCCAGAAGAGACCGCTCTTGGGCGGCCCCGACCCTGGCCAAGACAAATACCGCGCCGAGCGTGAGTATCGTTCTATGAGTCATGAGACTTACTTTGAGTCAAAAGGCCTATTTTTCCGAGCTCCTGCGACGTCGTTCGGCGCACGTGGCGTCGTGCTCCGCCAGCAATACGTCGTACCTCACACGTTGATCGTCGGTGAGCACCTGTTTGATCTCCTCCCGCAGATCACGAATCACGGCCCGGTACCGCGGCCGGAACTCCGTGTCCAGGTCGGACATGCGCTGCCGGTGGAATACTACGAGCGAGTCGACCGCGGCCTTCTGGACGGCGTTGAGGCCGACGTTGTCCACGATCATCCGCCGGCGCCCTTCCCGGTCACGGGGCCCCTCTTCCGTCCGGACCTCCTCGGGCGGGCCGGCACTGGCCGTTTGATCCCAGGCGAGCCCGACCACAACGCCGCTCCCGAACAGGAGCGCCAAAGCGGTCCCGGCCACCATTCTCGCCTTGAAAGGGCTAGGCGTAATCATCAGAACGTCACCTCGACAAAAAGGAAGGGATCGGCCCCTTCGGACTGGTCCATCAATTGTGGAAGGGTGCGGTCTTCCAGCCCCACCGTGAGTGCTTCCTCGACTCCCCATTCGGGAGTCGGCCGCCCCCGCAGGAAAAGGACACCCGCGATCGCCGCCGCGATCGCCGCCGCAGGAATAACCGTCTTGGACCATGACTGAAGAAGGCCCGCGACCCCCATCTCCGCCGCGAGACGGCGCCTCGATAATTCGTCTGCCGCCCGCGCCATCACGAGAGACCGAAACCGCAACCAGTACCCAGGGTCGTCGAGTCCCGGATCGAGGATAACCAAGTCGTGGTCCCCTCCCTGAGGACCATCGCCTCCCCGCGGGCCGAAGCGCACTTTACGCCTGTCGCTCGTCATGCTGTTCTCCCTATGCTCGGTGCTCTCTGTAGGTTTCACCTTTTTCGCTCTTCATATCCTGCGAGTCACTCCCGACCGGCACATTCTCGACATCCTGCCCTGGCCCAACGTGTGATATCTCCTCGGTCTGAACATGCCCGTTGGGCCCGCGCTCGGTCGCGACCTGTGCCAGATCCGCGTCTCGCCGCAAGGATTTTCTGGCAAAGTGGAGATGCGATCGCACTGTCCCCGAGGGAATCCCGAGGTGCTCCGCGATCTCCCGATGCCGCCAACCCTCGAGATCGTGAAGGAGCACGATTTCTCTTTGGACCTCCGGAAGCCGCCGAAGCGCGATTCCCAGCCGTTCCTGAA
This sequence comes from Longimicrobiales bacterium, assembly GCA_965248195.1. GTDB lineage: Bacteria > Gemmatimonadota > Gemmatimonadetes > Longimicrobiales > Gaopeijiaceae > UBA822. Next base: position 2,457,281 of record CBDFIQ010000002.1, read on the forward strand.
GTTCTGCATGCTCCGCCGCCTTATCCGGCGTCCGACCCCGGGCCGCAGCCGTCTCGGGTACGGCATCGGTATCCCGTAGGACTTCTCTACGCACCAAGTTGCGAGCACGGTTCCGTACAATCGTCATAAGCCAACCAACGAATCGGTCGGGCGCCCTGCAATCATCGAGTCGTTCAAGAGCGACTATGAACCCCTCCTGTGCAGCGTCCTCGGCATCGTCATGACGACCGGTAACCGAAAGGCTGACAGCATAGGCCGCGCGCATGTATCGGCCCACGAGAGTCCCGAAGGCCTGGCTATCACCGGCCTGTGCCTTCCGGACCAGAACCTCGTCCGTTGCACGCCCCTCTTCACCCATGAGACACCGCTACCGCCCTCCGTGTTGAGCACGTTTGACGTGCCTGCTACCCCCTGAGACGTATCATCCACTCGATCCGTTAGGCGAAGGCGCCGATGTCGCCTCAGCAAGGAGGTCGGGCAAACGGAGCTGCGGTAGTTCTTCTAAAGATTCCCCTGGCACAAGTGCGTCCCCGCAAGGCACGGAGGGGTCGGCCGCCGTGTAAAAAACCAGATGCATCAGCGGCGCCCCCGGATCCATGACCGAGCCCGTCGATGTCTGGCCACAAAGACGCACGATCCACTCGCACCCGGCGTACTCGAAACTCCGATATGGAAGATTCTCGAGGGGGGTGGGCTCCAACTGCGACCTTTGAGGTTCCTCACGGCCCGACTCGACGCGCTTCCGGTCAGGTCGGCGCCTTCCACCACCCTCGCGCTTACGCGATGAGCCCTTCCCGCGAGGGCCCTCCGGGCGCTCGCGCTGACCGCGCAGACCCGGGGCCTGCGACGTGGGCAGGTTACCCGCCCGGTCCGACTTTCGGGCAGGGCGCGGTCCGGGCTCACCTACGGCCTCCCGGATCGGGATCGGCTTAGGTTTGGCCTCTACGTCCTTTTTGCGTTCGTCCGGGTCCATGCGTTCGTCCTGGTCCATGCGCTCGTCCTGGTCCATGCATTCGTCCTGGTCGCTGGACGAGGAAAATGGCGAGACTGCTCCGGGCTCGCTATGGTGCACAACGCTTTCGCCGATGAAAAATGGCGATTTTCTTTGTTGGCCGTTGACCGCGCCAGGTTTAGCTTTTTATAGGGACGTATCGCGAATCTCACCAGCCGACGCCGGCGACAAGACACGGGCATGACCGAAGGCACCGTAAATAGTGGGGCGAAGCGCGAATACGGCCAGTTGCTTCATTTGCACACACGCTTGCTGAACCAACTCCGCGAGATTCGTGACCACTTAATCGCACCAAGCACGCTTGAGATCCTTGCGGCCATTCGGCGTCGCACCGGGTCGGATCCCGATTCTGCCTTGGCCGAAATCACCACCGCGGTCGAACAGGCCATTCGCGCGTTGAAGCTGAGTGAGGGGAAAATCCGCGATGAGGTCCTCGAGGCCTTCGAGCATGCCGACATCGATGGCATCGGCAACCTACCGGCCACGCTGGCCCGCTTCCTCGCCGAGCGCAGGGACATGCCCGGCTTCACCTATAAGGTGATCCACGACGAGAACCGCGGCTGGATCATCTTATGGAAGGAATACACCCTAACGGGATCGGTCCGTGGCTCCGGCCAGTTCTACGAGCGCCCCTACGCCTGGATCGACGAGTAAGAACTCGGCAGCCCCGCCTGCAGCGTCGACAACACATCCTCTCCGTAGAACATCTTGATGTACCGCGCTTGCGTCGCCGTGACCCTTCGCACCGTCCACACCAGCCGGACATAGTTCGGCTCTCGCGGCTTGCTCAGGAGCCTCATACCGGCCTCCGCAGGCAGACGATCTCCCTTCCGGTTATTACAGGGAGAACACGACGAAACCAGGTTCTGCCAAGAGTTGTCCCCGCCCCGGGACAGCGGGATGATATGGTCGCGCGTCAGGAACTGGCGACCTTTGAGTTGCCCGCGATGACGGCCACAATACTGGCATGTGTACTCGTCTCTGGCGAACAGGAAAGTGTTCGTGACTTGGCGGCGGAATCGACGCGGCACATGGACGAAACGCACAAGCCGAATCACCGTCGGGAACGGTAGTTCAGTCCGCGGAGAGCGGAAGGCCCGCGCCGGGTCCGCTTCCAGAATCTCGGCCTTTTGGTCGAGGACCAAACGAATGGCGCGACGAGCCGGAATAATGGTCAACGGCTCGAAAGACGCATTCAAAGCCAGACAGCCCATAACTCGAACACCCTCCCTAGACTCAGTTACCCACTCTTGTACCTCACAAACCTACCGAGGCTCCACAGAGCTCCGCTATAGGAGGGCGTTCGGATCTCGGTCGATCGCGATGCGGACGTCCGCACCGCGCATCCGGAACTCCGACTGAAGTCGCCTGGCGGTGGCGCCCAGGGCCCTAACCGACCCGCTCCGAAGGAGAAAGTGCCAGCGCCAGCGACCGTGTAGCCTTTCGATGGGTGAGGGGGCGGGTCCGATCAGGTCGACCGAAACTCCGGAGACCACATGCGTGCGGACCCACCGCGCCGCGGCTTGGGCGTTGCCCGCGGCGTCTTCGGGGATGGGGCTGCTCACGATCACGTTGACGAGCCGGACCATGGGGGGATACGCCGGGTGCTTGCGCTCATTCAATTCCCGATTGGCGAAAGCCACATAATCATGCGCGAGGGCGGCTTGGATCGCGTAGTGCTCGGGAAGCGCCGTTTGAATCAACACGTCGCCTCCGAGTTTCCCCCTTCCCGCTCGACCGGCAACCTGGCTCAAGAGTTGAAACGTCCGCTCGGTAGCGCGAAAATCGGGCAAGTGCATTCCCACATCTGCGTTCACGACACCCACCAGCGTCACGCTGGGGAAATCGAGGCCCTTGGCAATCATCTGTGTGCCTAGAAGGATGTCCACTTCGCCGCGCTCGACCCGTCCGAGGATCTCGTGATGCGACCATTTTCCAGAAGTGGTGTCCACATCCATGCGCGCCAATCGGGCCTCGGGGAAGGTCTCCGCTACGACCCGCTCGACCTGCTCTGTCCCGAGCCCCCGGAACGATAGATCCGTGGACCCACATCGCGGGCAACGCTCCGGTGCGCGCTGCTCGTGGCGGCAGTGGTGGCAGACGAGGCGACTCTTACCCCGGTGATAGGTCAACGAGATCGAACAGGCCGGACAGATCTCGACGTCGCCGCATTCGCGGCATTGTACGAAGGATGAGTACCCCCTTCGATTCAGCAGCAGGATCGTCTGTTCGCCACGACGGAGGCGGTCGCGCATGGCCTCGACGAGTGGAGCAGTGAGCACCAAGCCCGCCTCGCTCCTGGCACCGCTTTTCTCATTGCTCTGCTTCCGCGCTTCCCGCAGGTCGATCAATCGCACCGGCGGCAACGTCCCTCCCCCGACCCGGTCCGGGAGAGAGACAAGCCGGAACTTTCCCCGTTCCACATTGTGCCAGCTCTCGAGCGCGGGTGTGGCGCTCCCGAGAACGCACAGCGCACCTTCCTGGGCGCTCCGAACGACCGCCATGTCCCGCGCCTGGTACCGGGGAGATTCACTCTGTTTGTAGCTCCCATCGTGCTCCTCATCCACAACGATCACGCCCAGGTCGGAGACCGGAGCGAAGAGTGCGGAGCGAGCCCCCACGGCGATCCGGCGCCGACCCGAATGAAGCTGCCTCCAAGCGTCGAAGCGCTCCCCGTCCGACAGCGCAGAGTGAAGGACCGCCACCTGATCGCCGAAGCGGGCTCGGAAGCGAGCCACCGTCTGGGGGGTCAGAGAAATTTCGGGCACGAGCACGATTGCGCCCCTGCCCTGAGCCAGCACGTGTTTGAGAAGCTCGATATAGACCAGAGTCTTTCCCGACCCCGTCACACCGTGCAGGAGAAAGGGCTCGCTCGGGCCGGCGTCGAATGCGGAGGCCAGCGTTCGGATCACGTCGTTTTGCCGATCCGTCGGGGTGTGGGCTTGGTCCTCAGCGGTGGGAATACCAGCGAACGGATCGCGCTCCACCTCACGGTCCTCCACGAGGGCCAACCCCTTCTCTTCCAATCCGCGAATCACACTCCGACTGAAACCGGCCTGACCCGTCAGGTGCGCCAACTCCACCGTCCCTCCGGACCCAGCCAGCGCCTGGTAGGCATCCGCCTGTCGCCGTGCACGGCCCACCAACACGTTCAAGTCCTCGATGTCATCGATCCACCGTGCCACCCGCACCACCCTCTCCGTCTTCACGGGCGGCGGGCGTGGCGGGAGCGTCTCGACACTCACCACTCCGGCAGCGGCGAGGTTGCGTATCTCCGGCCAGATGGAGCCCATCCGCAGACTCCGTTTGATCGCCCGGAGCGACTGCGCCGCCCCGGGTGTGAGCGCCTGTACCAGGCGCGCCTCCCTGGGCGAAAGCTTGCCTCGTGGCCCGTCGTGGAGTGTGACGACGTCACGGGAAGTATCACTGAGCACGGAGGGTAGCATCGTCTTGAGCGTGAGCCCCAACGAGGTGACGTAGTAGTCGGCCATCCAGCGAGCCAGGCGCAATTGCGACTCGCTCACCGAAGACTTGGGGTCCATGACGGAGAGCACGGTCCGGATGCGCTTGACCCCCTCCTCCCCTCCATGACCGACGACGAAGCCGACGCGCTCTTGCCGCTGGAAGGGAACGAGGACCCGGGTTCCGGTTCGGAGAGGGTCGCCGTCCACGGCATAGGTAAAGGTCTGATCCAGCGGAAGCGGAAGCGCGACACGCACGTAGGAGCGAGGGCCCCTCATTCAGCCGGCAACGCCCGACGGAGCCCGCCTTTGCGGGCACCCCACTTCTTCAACAGACCTCAAGTTCTAACTACCCAAGAGGACCAGAATCTCATCCTGGCGCTCCCGCGGAGTGACTTCCGGACCATCCGCCCCCCAATGCACGTTGATCTCGCTCCGAACGCCCACATCGCCTGGAATGTAGATGCCGGGTTCCACCGAGAAGCCCACACCCCGAACCAACAGGCGGTTATCCTGGGTCTCGAGGTTGTCCAGGTTCGGTCCGCTGCCGTGGAGCTCGATGTCCATGGAGTGGCCGGTACGATGCACGAAAAACTCACCGAAGTCCCGGTCCGCGATGAACCCGCGGCACACGTCGTCGACCTCGTAGCCGCGTACCTCCCGGTCCTGCTCATGACGGGAGCGCAGAAAATCGATACCGGCCTCACGCGCCCCCCGAACCGCCTCCCAAATGGTCTGAAGCCGGTCCGGAACCGCGTCGGAGAGGATCCCCATCCAGGTCTGGTCCGCGAAGACTCCGCCTGCGGTGGGTTTCGCCCACAGATCGATCAGCAGGACCTCTCCCTCCGCGACCTTGGCACCGGCGTCACGCGGATCGTAATGGGGATCCGCGGCGTTCGGTCCGATGGCCACATGCGCATCCGCGTCGACCGGCAGCCCTCGTGCCGCCAATTCGTCGCGGATCCATCCGCCCAGCTGGCCCTCGAGAAGCGGCTTGCCAGTCCGGGCATGCTCGGCGGCCCGGGTAAAGGCGTCCATAGCCAAGGCCCGTAAGGTCTCGGCCGAGACCCGATGCGCCTCCAGCTGCTCCTTCGACCAGACCGAGTGGAACCTCGAGACCAGGTTCCCCGAGCTCACAGGGTCCACTCCTGCCTCTCGGAGTAAATCCAGGATGCCGGACGGCACCCGGTCCATGGTGGGAACACTCGAACGGGGGGAGACCTCCATGGCCAACCGCTTCCGGCCGCCGATCAACTCCGAGAGCCGGCTTTCCATCTCGCGCCACCCCGCGTAGTCGATGATTCCCCATGGCCAGTGCCGCCATGAGGAGTGTTCGATGGCGTGGATCAGCGTCACGGGGTCCCCTTCGGCGGGGATCAGCGTGAAGGACCGGCGTGACGTCCATCCCAGACCGAGCATGGCTGTTGCGATCGGATTCTGGCCCCGGAAGTCGAAGAACAACCAACCCTCCAGCCCAGTGTCCCGAAGCGCGGCCTGCACCTTGGCGACTTGCTCGGCATTACTCATCGGCGCGACGCTCATCGCTACGCCTCGCCTCCCTCTGCGGCCCCGTCGCCGTCTCCGGCCTCGACACCATCGCCGTCTCTGTCCCCGACACCATCGCCGTCTCTGTCCCCGTCTTCGTCCTCGGCTCCAAAGAGCGGAAGGCCCGTCAGCTGTTCCTCTTCCGGAGTACGGTCGCCCGACGCCTCGACCCGCACCGAAGCTTCGGCGGCCACGGCGGTCTGGCCAGCCACAGGCTTCAGGCCCATGACGAGGTCGAGTCCGAGGATCCGCTCCTGTGTCAGAAGCTTGTGCACCTTCCGCTCCCGTGCCATCGCGGTCCAGACGCCCACCCAGCCCCAGCGGCGCCTAGCACGGCGGAGGATCCCTATCTTCTCGGGCAGGGTGAACAACTCCGTGAAGTCGGGGAACGGTTTCGTGATCTGGGGCCGGAAAGCCGTTTCCTCGTCGGACCAATCCTCCGTGTGTAATCCTTCGAGGCCCGCTTCCATCATGAATTTCTTCCACTCGACCACCATGAGAGGGTGGCAGCCGAGGTACTGAGAAAGGACTTCACGACGAACCGGGTCCACGGGCGCCTTCCACACAGGTTGGACGAGAACGACACTCGCGCCCGGCTTGGCGACCCTCACGATTTCCCTGACCGCGCTTTCCGCGGAAACCCGCTCAGTGAGGCCGAGTTCGGCTATCACGACGTCGAAGATGCGATCCCGGAAGGGTAACCTGTCCATCTCTCCCGGCTGGACATGCACCCGTTCAAGCATGCCAATCGCCCGAAGCCGGTCCTCGACCTCGTCCAAAAGGGTAGGGTCGTCTTCGACCCCCGAGCCATGCACATCGTACTCGCGCACGAAGTGCTCCAGCGTGACCGCTAATCCCGAGGGAACGACCAGGACTTCATCGCCCTCCTTCATGTCGGTGAGAAGGGCAATTTGACGGCAAAGGGCGATGCCGCCGGGGGGGAACAACGGTCGGCGGCTCAGGTGGACCAGGTCGAGCATGGAAGGAATCTTCATGTCGGCGCGGGCGCCACCATGGGTCTCGGCGAGCATGTCGGAAAGTAGGCCGGCTCGCGTCCGGAGGCCAACGAGCGGGGGAGGCGCCTAAAAGACCGGCTCTTCCGCCGAATCCATCTCCCGCAGGGCCTCCCGCAGGCGATCCTCTTCCTCCGAGGACAACTCGGTGTTCGCTGTTTCCTCGGGCGGGGCGGACCGACGCATGTATCGTAGGGTGGCCACAACGATCAGCATGCCCAGGATGATCGCGGCCGGCGGAACGAGCCAGGCCAACAGTCCGGCTCCGGACACGGGCGGGTAGGCGAGGTACTCCTCACCGTGACGTGCGAGCATCCAATCGACGAGCTCGTCGGTGGTCCAACCCTCCCGGGCCATCGCCTGCATACTGTCGCGGAGCAACGCCCCCGTGTAGGAAGTGCAGACTTCGAGCATTTGACCGGGGCAATACGGGGACTTGAGCCGGGAAATTGCTTCGTCCGCGGCGGGATGCGGTTCGAGTGGCCCCCGCAACGCCTCGCTCGGGCCCTGGGCTCCGAGTGGCTGTGCCTGAGTCGCCATGACCAGCGCGGCTAGACACCCCAGATTCCGTATCGTCTTGAGCATCTCCATAACTAGGGCCCTTCACACGTCACGAGGCGTGCCGTACAAGAATTTGATCGTGTCGGACACTCTTTGCGGTGCCGTCTAATCTTAACCCGGAGACAAGAATATGAGCCACCCATCAGAAATGGTGTGAGCCGGTTCTCCGGGGAAACGACGCAGCGGGCAGGCGTCGCGATAGCTCTTGCCGCCGCGGCACTTTTTTTGCCGCACCCGCCCTCCGGATTAGCCTAGGAACCAGCCCAGGAACCGGATATCATCCTCGTCCACATCGTCATCATCATCATCATCGTCATCGTCATCGTCGTCATCGTCGTCGTCATCGTCATCATCGCCCACCGTGAAGATGAGAACCTGACCGTATCCTTGAATGGCCACCAGCTCCGAGGGCCGAGAGTCAATCGGGATCAGATAGTAGGGTCCGTACCGGAGGACGGCCCACTCTTGGCTGGAGCGTGGGACTCGGGGCCCCGCTAGAAGCTGGTCGTTCATAATCCGAAACGCCGCATCCACCATCGGCTCGCAAACGCCCGGTCGCTCGACGACGTGGATTGGCTCACCGGGTGAGACCCTCTTTATCCCCAAGTCCGCACGGTCGGCCGTCGGATCCTGCTCATCCGACGTCAACAAGGGAGCGTAGTGTTCCAGCGCGAACATTCGTTCGGAATCGTCGAGGGGCCCGCATGGCCTACCTGTCGAGCTGGGTCCGTCCGCTCGCTGCCCCACAGCGACCGCCGGGGTCCAGGCGAAGCCCGATACACACAGGGCCGAAACTGCAAGAAGCTTCATTGGGTAATGCATGCCTCGGCCCCTTTCCTTAGCTCGAAATCGTCCCGGTTGGCAAGGCCGGTCTGGCCGAAGGGCCCTTTCCGCTCCCACCGGTAGACCCGGTCCGGGGACATCATGTACCCTGGCCATTCCGCGGCGCCTCTCTGCCAGTCCCTGAGGTCCAGTCGGCTCGGCCCCGTACGGAACCGCAGCCTGGGTTCCGAGATTGGCTGGACGTCGAACGTTCCATCGGGTCTTGGGAGCCAGCGGTTGCATGTGCCTGGATTCGATCGGATACCTCGGTGCACAGGGTGGGTGTGAATCTGGCCGAGAATGGTCCCACCTCCGTCGGTGATTTCCTTCTGGTAGCCTGGGTCCCACGGTGTCACGCATAGCTCAGGTTCACCTCCCGCCATCCCGTCAGGCGTGAAGTACCGGTGCTCGAGGAATTCGATCGAGCCGTCGGGTTGCTCTACAATATACCCTCCCCTCTCCAATCGGTTCGGGAACGGCTCGTCGAAGTTGCTGAGATCTGCTAGGTCGCTGAGGATCTTCTGGACCGCGGGATCGAGCAGTAAAGGGTCGTCAACCTCCTCGTCGAACATCGTGCAGAAGTCCGCACCCGTAACTGTGAACACGAGATCATTAAAGTCATCATCAGTACTATCCTCGAACCTCAGGGTCCACGCCGGGAAGTCGCCCGAAACCCGGATGGCCCCGGGGTGTCGGGTCCCGGGCCTGAAAAGGAAGACGATGGCGGTTCCCGCTGGAAAGGGACCATCGAATGGCCAGGTCTGGGGAAAGGCGGCCTGGCACGCACTGGTGAGGAGCACCTGGAAAACCGGACTTGTGAGGGTGACCCGGTTCCCCACAGCTGCGCACTTTGAGTCTACGAACTCCACGGTGAAGCCAGACTCCACGGGGAGCACAATGGATATCGCCGCAATTCTGGTCGTCGTGATCGGGGAGCCGTCGGACCCGATCTGCGGAAGACTGTCGGCCCGGGTGTTGATTATTGGTTCCGGCCCTTCTGGAGCGGTGATCAGATTACCCGCGGGCTCCTCCGAACACGCGGCTGTCCACACCGCGACAAGAAACGTGACGAGCCGTCCGATGCAGGGAGGCCGTGAACGGTAGGATGGCAATTTTCCTCCCTCGAAAGGGCAAGACAGCGAGACAGCCTACAGTGGAGCCTCGGAAGGCTAGAGGGCTGTACTCCTTCAACAGCCTTCTAGGTCGATCCCCGCCAGTCCCCGCAGGACAGCCGCTGCGCCCAGGCCGGTCCGGACAGGATCGTAGCCACCCTCCAGCGCAGCCACCACCCCCACTCGGGGCGCATCGTCGGCCATGGGCTCTCTGGCCTCACCCTCTCTGGCCTCACCCTCTCTGGCTCCAGGCGCACGGGCCGCACTCGCCATCACCTCCAGCGTGAGCGCGTGAAGATCTTCGGGCTCCAGGAGCATCCCTCCCAAGGGATCGCCGGCCATTACGTCGAAGCCTGCCGAAATCAGGATGAAGTCCGGCTGGCAGGTCTCCAGACCCTGGCTCAGCGCGTCGGAGAACTGCTGCGAGTATTCGGCCACCGAGGTGCCCGCCGGCAGCGGAACATTGAGCGTCCAGCCCGCTCCCTCGCCCACGCCGGTCTCGCTCGCCGCGCCGGTGCCCGGATAATGGGGGGACTGATGCAGCGACAAGTAGAACACGGTCCCGTCGGCGTAAAACGTGTCTTGCGTGCCGTTTCCATGGTGAACGTCCCAGTCCACGATAAGCACACGCTCGGCGCGGCCGGTCTCCTGCAGCCACCGGGCGGCGACGGCCACGTGGTTGATCAAGCAGAAGCCCATGGCGCGGTCCGGCGTGGCATGATGTCCCGGAGGCCGCGTCGCCACGAACGCGGAGGACAACGTTCCGTCCGCAACCTGCCCCGCCGCGGTAAGGAGTGCCGCCGTGGACCCGGTGGCCGCGCCCCACGAGGCGGCTGACACGATCGTGTCGGCGTCGAGCGAGACCGAGGCCCCTTCCTTCTCGGCTCGTTCCACGGCCGTGCGAAGCAGCGCCAGGTATCCCCGCGCGTGAACTCGAAGAAGATCCTCTTCGGTTACCTGCCCGGGCTCGACTTGCACGACCCTCTCGTGCAGCGCCAACAGATCACGGCCTACGGCGGAGGCAAGGGCGCGGAGCCGGCCCTGATGCTCCGGATGCCCCCAACCGGTATCGTGGAGCGGTGCTTCTGGATGAAGAAGAAACCCCACCGGGCCGGCGGAGTCAGCCACCCGCTCCCACCCCGGCGAGTGCTTTCGCGTCGGCGATGCGCTCTTGGAGTGTACGGACCTGGTAGGTCCTCGAGCGCAGAGCAATGAGCGCGTCACATGCGGCGCTCGTCGCGGACATCGTCGTGAAGTACGGGACGCTATGCATGATCGCGGCCCGACGCATCGCGTAGTCGTCGTACTGCGACTTCTTGCCCATCGGCGTGTTGATGAGCATGGCGACCTCTCCGGACACGATCTGGTCCACGAGATGCGGCCGTCCCTCCCCGACCTTGTAGACCCGATCGGCGGGGATGCCGAGGCGCGTCAGATGCTCGTACGTGCCCTTGGTCGCACGAATCTCGAAACCCAAATCGTGAAGCCTCCTTACGATCGGAGTGACCGTGGGCTTGTCCTGGTCGTTGACGGTGACGACCAGGACGCCGCCTTTTACGGGAAGCAGGTTATAAGAGGACGCCTGGGCTTTTGCGATGGCCATCCCGAACGAGTCGTCGAATCCCATGACCTCCCCCGTCGAGCGCATCTCGGGTCCGAGCAGAATGTCGACCTCGAAGCGGTTGAAGGGAAAGACCGCCTCCTTCACCGCCACCCCGGCCACCGGCGGCTCGTCCGGGACGTCCATATCCGCAAGCTTCTCACCGGCCATGATGCGGGCCGCGAGGCGTGCCAGCGGCACGCCCGTCGCCTTGCTCACGAAGGGCACCGTTCTCGAAGCGCGTGGATTGACCTCCAGCACGTATACGACACCGTCGCGGATGGCGTACTGGACGTTGAGCAGCCCCACTACACCCAGCTCCAGCGCGAAGCGGCGCGTCTTTTCACGAATCTCCTCCAACTCGACCGCGCCGAGGAGGTAGGGCGGAAGCACACACGCCGAATCGCCGGAGTGCACCCCCGCATCCTCGATGTGCTGCATGATGCCCCCGATCACGACATCTGTACCGTCCGACAGCGCGTCGACGTCGGCTTCAAAGGCGTCCTCGATAAAACGGTCGATGAGAACCGGATGATCGGGAGAGGCCCGAGCGGCGCGCTCGAAGTAGTTCTTGAGTGAGGGCGCATCGTAGACGATCTCCATCGCGCGGCCCCCGAGCACGTAACTCGGGCGCACGAGCACCGGGTACCCTACGTCCTCGGCCACCGCGAGTGCCTGCTCCTCGCTGGTAGCCATTCCGTTCTTGGGCACGGTCGCCTCGACGATCCTGCAGACCTCCTCGAAGCGGCCCCGGTGCTCGGCACGGTCGATGGCGTCCACTGAGGTCCCGAGGATCGGGACGCCCGCCGCCTCCAGGCGCTCAGCCAGATTCAAGGGCGTCTGACCACCGAGTTGGACGACCACGCCGAGGGGCTGTTCCCGCTCGACGATCTCGAGAACGTCCTCGAAGGTGAGTGGCTCGAAGTAGAGCTTGTCGCTCACATCGAAATCGGTCGACACCGTCTCGGGATTGGAGTTGATCATGATCGTCTCGTACCCGGCTTCCCGAAGCGCAAGCACCGCCTGCACGCAACAGTAGTCGAACTCGATCCCCTGCCCGATACGATTCGGACCGCTCCCGAGAACGACGATCTTCTCTCGCCCCGACGGGTGCGACTCGTCTTCTTCTTCGTACGAGGAGTAGTAATACGGCGTTTCCGCAGGGAACTCGCCTGCACACGTATCGACCACGTTATACGTCGGACGAATCTTCCACTCCCAGCGCCGGGCTCGAACCTCGTCCTCCTCCTCGGAGCGGAGATCCGCGAGCTGCACATCGGAGAAGCCGTTTCGTTTCATGAACCTGAGATCGGTGGGTCCCACCTCATCCAGCTCCCGGTACCAGGCCTCCTGATCGACGATCTCGAGAAGTTGATACAGGAACCACGGATCGATCCCCGTTGCTTCCTGAATCTCCTCCATCAGGAGCGTTCCTCCGCCGTTTCCAACCCGGTCTCCGTTCTCGTCCGCGTTCTCGTCTCCGTTCTCGGATCCATTCCCAGGCGACCGCGCTACCCGCTCCAGCGCCCGTTTGAGCTGGAACGCCCGTTCGGCGGTCGGCCGTCGGAGCGCCGCCAGGAGAGCCTCCGGTTCGTCCGACTCGAGCCCGTCGTCCTGGAGCCGGTCACTCACGACCCAACCGCTCCGCCCGATTTCCAGGCCACGAATCCCTTTTTGCCACGCGGACGCGAAGGTCCGCCCGATCGCCATCGTCTCCCCGACGGCCTTCATCTGCACGCCGAGCACTGGGTTTACCTCGGGGAACTTCTCGAAGGCGAAGCGCGGGAACTTCACCACCACGTAGTCGAGCGTCGGCTCGAACGAAGCGGGCGTGGTCTTGGTGATGTCGTTAGGCAGCTCGTGGAGGAGGTAGCCCACTGCGAGCTTCGCCCCCACACGGGCGATCGGAAACCCGGTGGCCTTGGACGCCAGCGCGGAAGAGCGGGAAACCCTGGGGTTCATCTCCACGATGAGCATCTCGCCGGTCTGCGGATCGACGGAGAACTGGATGTTACAGCCGCCCGCCTCGACACCGATTTCCCGGATGATCGCGATGGCCGCGTCCCGCATGCGCTGATACTCGACATCCGTGAGCGTCTGGACCGGAGCCACCGTGATGGAGTCCCCCGTGTGCACGCCCATCGGGTCGAAGTTCTCGATCGAGCACACGATGATGACGTTATCGGAGCCGTCCCGGACGACCTCGAGCTCGTACTCCTTCCACCCGATGACGCTCCGGTCGATCAGCACCTCAGTGATCGGCGAAGCGTCCAATCCACGAGCGACGGCCACCTTGAACTCATCGGCGTTGTACGCGATTCCGCCACCCGTACCCCCGAGAGTGAAGCTCGGGCGGATGATCGCCGGATAACCCGTGTCTTCGACGATGTTCATCGCTTCGTCCATCGTGCGAGCGAAGCCGCCGTGCGGAAGCTGCAATCCGATACGCCCCATGGCCGCCGCGAACTCCTCACGGTCCTCCGCCATGCGAATGGACCGGGCGTTCGCCCCGATCAGTTCGACGCCGTGCTTCTCGAGCACGCCGTCCCGATCCAGATCCATGGCGATGTTGAGCGCCGTCTGTCCTCCCATCGTGGGCAGTAGGGCGTCGGGCTTCTCCCGTTCGATCACCCGCTCGACCCAATCGGGCGAGAGCGGTTCGATGTAGGTGCGGTCGGCCAGATCCGGGTCGGTCATGATCGTGGCCGGATTGGAATTCACCAGCACCACGCGATAGCCCTCTTCCTTCAGAGCGCGAACCGCCTGGGTGCCCGAGTAGTCGAACTCGCACGCCTGACCGATGACGATTGGGCCTGAACCCAGAATGAGGATGGAGTCGAGGTCAGAGCGTCTAGGCAACGGAAAATACGGGGGGCTGCAGGCCGATGATTCGGCTGATCCACGGTGTGTAAAGCGGAGCAGACATCACGGCGAAAGGTACCGCAAAGAGCACGTCGGGCAAGCGCTTCCGGGTGCCCGCTGAAGAGGTGGGGCCAGCCGCCATCCGTGCGACCGCACGGGTACCGGGGAGCGCCACGCAGCCCCTCAATCTCCCTTGTCGGACTCCTTACGCACTGCGGTGAACAGGGCCAGGGAAAATCCGCCCCAAACGAACCCGAGAACGAGCACCATCGTGACTACGGTAGAAGTCGTCATGAAGGCATTCTCCGAGGGAGAGACACTGAGCACAAGGAGGCCCCGGTGTGGCGTCCCAGATGCACGCGATCCGTGCTGAGGGTGGAAGCGGCGGTCATCGAGCAAGCTCGACGGTGATCCCACTGAGGTCGGTGATCGGCGCGTTGTTATCGTCCACGGCCTCGACGGTCGTTACGGTCAGCCCGGGACGCCGCACGTCGTCCATGGCCACACGAAAACGGATTCGGTCCGGGTTGCCCGCGACCAGCACGACCCGGTAGACGTCGGTCTCCGGCTTCGCGAAGAAGACCCGCGTCTGGCCGGCGTCCGTGACATCCCGGATACCGGGCCCACTGATCTCGAGAACGATCGCACCCACGCGGCTCGCCCCGGACGTTACGATGCCCCTGAGTTGGCCTGGACCTCTCGGTCCCCAATCGCAGGCGCTGAGCGTCAGCGCGACAGCCATGCAGGTGACCAGCCGTACGCACCTCATCGCTGAGTCCCCCCGAAGAGGGGAATCACTATCGGGTCCGGAGGCGCCAGGACCCGGGCCCGCGACCCCGCCGGTCCGATCACTGGATGGTTCGGATTACCCAGAACCCATGCACGAAAATCGCCCAAATCGTAGGCCCCGTCGCCGTCGCCCTGGAGGTCGAGGAAGGTCTCGAGCGCGAGGTTCCCCATCCCCACGCCCAAGAACGGCTCCGCCATGACCTGAAGCCCGACCTCCGGAGGCCCAACTGTGAGGTCGATGTCGACGGCATCCGTCAGTCCGATGGCGTCTGTAGCCTGGACCGTCACCATGAAATTCCCCATCTCCACAGGCGACCCCCTCAGAGCCCGCTCAGTCCCTGCCATGAAGAAAACGCCCGCTGGTAAGCCACTCGTAACCCACACCAGGGGCTCGTTGGCGTTCAAGACCGTGAATCGGATATCCACGTCAGACGCCGCACTGACGTCAAACTGTATCCCATCATCCGATGATACGGTGTAGGTGAGGTCGAAGAGGGCTGTGGCGGTATTAGGGGCCGTGACGACCACGGTGGTGGGATTGGGCTGGCCCAGCAACGCCCCCGCCCACCGGCTGAACACCAACCCGGTACTCGGTTGCGCCCAAACGCTCACGTCGATCGCATCACGGATCCATCCGGGCTCGGAATCGGGGTTGAGAACCACCACACCCGGCACCACACCCGGGACGGGACTCTCCAAGGTGATATCGAAGCTCACCTCGGAGTTTCCGTAGCTCGCCGTGAGCGTCGAATCGGCGACCCCCGTCGTCCAGCTCCGGACACGCGGCTGGCCGTCGCTCCACGCCAGGAAGCCGTACCGCAGACCGATACCGTACAAAGCTCCGCCGCTGGCCTCGAGGGTGTGCCCCTGGAAGGGAGCCGACGTGAAGGGGACCGTCGGCCCGGCAGAGACAGCGCCGTCCACCGTGAAAACACTCCCGGACGCGCCGAGACCGGCGGACTGGAGCGTCACGGCCTGGTAGCGCGTGAGCGCCCGAAACTCCATCCGGGTGCCCACCTGCTGTATGTCCAACAGAGTGACTCCCGCAGCCGTGTTCGTCGGGATACCGTGCAGGCCGTTCAAACCCTTGTAGGTGAAGGAGGACGGCACCGTCCCGGCGTGGAAGGCGGTAGCACCGGAGACTCCCGGAAACGGGTCCCCGGCGTCGCCCCGCTGGCCCGCCTGAGCCAGAGAGTTTTCTCCATCCGCCTGCCGAAGCCATACGCCCATGCGGGACGCCGACGTGTTCACATGATTGCCGGCCCACGCGCTGTTCACGGCCTCGGTGTCGATCTGCCAGACGAAGAGCCCGGGGGCGGGTAGGCTCACGTCGAAACCGAGGCGCTGCCGGTTCTCCAACAGGTAGTAGTCCCCACTTCCGTCGCCGGTGTCGATCCTGATGACGTCCCCGGTCGTCTCCGCCGGATCCAGGGCGAGCACACCGAGGTCCGCGTCCGCCAGCAGCGTGGTGACGTTGGCCCAACCCAGCACTTCCTTGCTCCAGGCCGTCATATGACACGGCACCTCAGCGCCCTGCCCATTACAGCCCCAGGGGCCCGTACCCATCAGCCCCCAACGCCCCACGCCCCCGTGATCCGCACCGACAGCATAAAGGTCCGGGAGCCCGAAGCCGTGGCCGAGCTCGTGCGCGAAGACTCCGATCTCGTTGATCTTCGAGGGATCACACGAAAGAACCGGCTGGATGGTATAGTCGTCGACAAGGATGAACCCGCCGTTTGCCGACACGGTCGACGTCGTGAAGACCTGTCCGGCCGAGTCGCGGAGCTGCCAGTAGTGCGACCACACGACACCGGGGCCGCTTCCACCGCACTCGGCGCCCGAGGTGGGATGCATGACGGCCAGAAGGTCCACGAAGCCGTCGTCATCGCCGGAGTTGGGCATACGATCAGGTCCATCGTTGTCGTACTCGCCCCAGTCGACGCCTCCGAGGTCCGCGTTCGAGAGGACCTCGACGATGAATTCACCGACGTCGTCGGCCGCGCCGAGGCCGTCGCTGGTCCCGGCGACTTCATCCGAGCTAAGGCTCGCCTGAAACCAGTCCCGCGTCTCTCCGACGAGCGTGACCAGACCACCCGAAAGCTCCGAGTAGAATTCGGTGATCGTCGCGAATCGACTGTTCGGGCCGTCGAAGAACTCCTGCTGGACGATGGTCCGGGTGAGGCTCACGCCCGAGGCGGCCCCGACGTCCCCGGTCGGAATCCCAGGCGTGTCGGAGTAGAGACCGAGTAGTAAGGGAAACCTGATGGTGCCGGTCACGCTCCCCGCCCGCCGGCCCAAGACGGCTGCTCCTCTCAGCGCCGCGCCGCCGGCTGCCCCCGTAGCGGCACGCAGCCCCAGCCGGGATCTCCAACCCCTCGTCGGACGGTACGCCCCCGGATTTCGGCCAAGCTCCTCGAAATACGCAGCGGGGGGAGTAGTGCCATAGTGCTCGGCGAGCAACTCGACGTCCTGCGCACCGAGCCCGCTGGGGACGAGCCCAACCGTCACCGCGAACGCTGCCATCGTGCGTGTGGCCACCGCGAACGGCCTCAAAAAGCGGTCCGTCTCAAAGAGCAGTCCTTCTCAAAGCGAGGATTTCCTCACAGGGGTGGGCGTCCTTCCACCACGAGTCTCCTCGCGGCATGATGGCGCCTCCCCAATCTTCACCTAAAGGCGATCCTCCGCTCGAACTCCCAAAACGTCGGCTATGTTCCGCATCCCGTCGATCACGTTCTGTATGTGCTCACTACGTTCCATTCCCAGAAGCTCGACACCCCGTGCGACATCGTCCCGGTTCACCCCCGCCGCAAAGGCCTTGTCCTTCAACTTCTTGGTGACCGACTTGGGCGCGAGGTCGTCGATCCCGTTGGGCCTGACCAGACAACACGCGTACACCAACCCTGAAAGCTCATCACAGGCGAAGAGAACCCGATCGAGCAGTCCATCCGGCTCCACCCCCGTGCGGTCGGGCGCGTGTGCCCGAATCGCCTGGAGAATCGCATCGGGGTATCCGAGATCCTCCAGCTCGGCGAGCCCCCGATGCGGGTGCTCGTCCGGATACCTCTCCCAATCGAGGTCGTGGAGAAGTCCTGCCGTTCCCCAGAGGTCTTCATCCTCACCGTGGATTCGGGCGTAGTGCCGACAAGAAGCCTCCACCGCCAGCATGTGTTTTCTCAGACCTTCGTTTTCGACCCAAGTCTCCAGAAGGGTCAGTGCCGAGGCGCGGTCGGGGATCTGTGGGCTCACGTTCGACTCCATTCCATTCGGTGAATACACCCCGTCGTCCGGTGGTGTCAGACCCTCGAGGAGGGACACAGGTGGGACATCACACACGCCTCGCACCGTGGCCTTCTGGCAATACAAACCTGACGTCCGTGAAATATCAACAAGTGGGACAACAGGGTCCAACGCTCCTCGGGGAACAGCCCCATGAGGTCTCCTTCGACCTTCTCGGGGGTCTTCTGCTTGGTGAGGGCGAGGAGCGTCGAGAGCCGCTTCACGTGTGTGTCGACGACGACCCCCTCACTGATTCCGAACGCGTTCCCCAGGATCACGTTCGCGGTCTTTCGCCCCACACCCGGCAGCGCCGTCAACTCCTTCATGGTGCTCGGCACGTCGCCGCCGTGGAGCTCGGTGACGCCTTGGGCGAAACCGATGATGTTCTTGGTCTTGTTTCGGAAGAATCCGGTGGAGCGGATAATCTCCTCCACCTCCTCCGGTCGGGCGTCGGCGAGGTGGGCGGGGGTCGGGCACCGCTCGAACAGGACTGGAGTGACCATGTTCACTCGTTCGTCGGTCGTCTGGGCGGAGAGGATGGTCGCCACCCCGAGTTGGTAGGCGTTGGTATGCGTCAGGGCGCAGCGAGCCTCGGGGTATTCCTTCACCAACAGGTCGAACACCTCGGCGGCACGCTCCGCCCTGGCCACCTTCGACTCCGTCGCCATAATCCTCTAAAGCCTCCGGACCAGCCAGCCATTGACCAGCAATAGAACCGCGATGGCGATCGCGAATTGAATCAGGACCGTGCCGATGTTGAACGGTGAAAAGAGCGTCCAGGTCACTCGGAACGACTCCCCTCGGGCCTGAAACAGCCACCACCCCATGAGCACCACCGACTCCACGATCACGAGGCGAATGCTCCAGTCCCACCATGCGCCGACGTGGATGTCGGAGTGTCCGGTGTTGATGTATTTCGCGCGCCATGCGGTCACACCGTACCTGAGCACGGCAAACGCGAAGAAGAAGCCCGAGAGCATCAAGCCCACGCCCCACACCCAGTCCTGATTGGCGAAGAACGGGCCGGCACCCGGTGTGTCCGTCCAATTGAGCGCGCTGGGCGCCCCAAAAGCGATGCCCGCCGCTCCGACGACAGCGATCGCCCGGCCTCGCGTAAGGCCCAGATCGATCAAGATACGACTGGCCAACTCGATC
The DNA here is from genome assembly GCA_965248195.1 of Longimicrobiales bacterium. Lineage (GTDB taxonomy): Bacteria > Gemmatimonadota > Gemmatimonadetes > Longimicrobiales > Gaopeijiaceae > UBA822. The sequence goes on from CBDFIQ010000002.1 coordinate 2,476,489, forward strand.
ATCGCCACCAATGACGTCCATGCGGCGAACACCAGCGCCAGGAAGAACAGGGCCATGAAAAACCGGCCACCCGGAATCAACGCGAAGAGCTGGGGCACCCAGATGAAGGTCAACCCCTCGTTGCCCGCGCCCACGATCTGGTCGGCGGCGTTCGGCATCACCGCAAACACGGTGCAGAGCACCATGATGCCCGCGAGAAGTGACATCGCGTTGTTGCCGAAGCCGATGACGAAGGCGTTGAGCGCCGTGTCCTCGCGGCTCCTCATGTAGATGGCGTAGGTGAGCACCAAGCCCCAGCCAGCGCCAGTATCCCACGCGTTCTGGGTCAGCGCTTCCAGCCAGATCCTCGAATCCGCGAGGTCTGCCAGATGCGGCGTGAAGAGGAACGCCAGTCCTTCTGCCGCCCCCGGGAGTGTGACCGCCCGGATCGCGAGGACGATCACGAGGAAAATGAGACTGGGGATCAGGAACTTGGCCGCCGTCTCGATGCCCTTCACACCCTTCGACACGACGAAGACACCCATCCCCATGGCCACGACGTGCGTCACCAGCGCCGCTGGCGTCCCTGCGTATCCCTCCCAGAAGGCCTCGGGCACGGCCGAGGGGACCGCCCCGGTAACGCTGGCCAGGAAGAAGCGGATCGTCCAACCCATCACCACGCTGTAGTAGAACATGATGGCGGTCGCGGTGAAGGCCACCCAGGCCCCCATCCAAGCGAATCCCGGACCGATCATCTTCACGAACGATCCGATCGTCCCGGAGCGTGTCGCCTTCCCCATCCCGAATTCGAGAATAAGCAGTGGTACGGACCAGAGCAGCAGGAACACGGCCCAGGCAACGAGGAACGAGCCCCCACCGTTGGACGCGGCAATCCTTGGAAAACGCCAGATATTCCCGGTGCCCACGGCCATTCCCAGCATGGCCAGGAGCATGCCCCAGCGTGAGGTGAAGACTTCGGACTTGGACGACAATCCAGCCTCCTGATTCAGGTCGAGGATTCCCCGGCCAACTGCTCCTGGATCCAACCCGGTACGGCTTCGGCGTTGACCCGCACCTGTTCGAGCGTGTCCCGATCCCGGATCGTGACGGTGCCGTCTTCAGACGTCTGCCCGTCCACCGTGATGCACCACGGTGTCCCCGCTTCGTCTTGGCGCCGGTAGCGCCGACCGATGGAGCCCGCCGCGTCGTAAAACGACGGGATCGAGCGAGACCGTAAATCGGCGTGTAAGTTCTCGGCGATCTGGGGCAGGCCGTCCTTCTTTACCAGAGGGAACACGGCGGCCTTCAGGGGCGCGAGACTTGGAGCGAGTTTCAGAAGCACACGCTCTTCTCCCTCCACCTCCTCTTCGGTGTAGGCGTCGGCCAGAGCCACCAGGACCGTGCGGTCCACGCCCACCGCGGTCTCAACCACGTAGGGCAGGAAACGCTTTTCCGCCGCCGTATCGATGTATTCCAGCCGCTTGCCCGAGTACTCCTGGTGCCGTCCAAGGTCGAAGTCGGTCCGGTTGTGAATTCCCTCGAACTCCTGCCACCCGAAGGGAAACTCGTACTCGATGTCGAACGCTTTCTTAGCGTAGTGCGCCAGCTCGTCCGGTCCATGCTCGTGGAAGCGGAGCTTCTCCTTGCGAATCCCCAGCGACAGATGCCACTCGAGACGGGCGTTCATCCAGTAGTCGAACCACTCTTCGTCGGTCCCCGGCTCCACGAAGAACTGGAGCTCCATCTGTTCGAACTCACGCGTCCGGAAGATGAAGTTCCCCGGCGTGATCTCGTTCCGGAACGCCTTGCCGATCTGGGCGATTCCGAAGGGGATCTTCTGGCGCGCCGACGTCTGAACGTTCAGGAAGTTCACGTAGGAGCCCTGGGCCGTCTCGGGCCGCAGATAGATCACGGCCGCATCCTCCTCCACCGGCCCCATGAACGTCTTGAACATCAGGTTGAAGAGGCGCGGTTCACCGAAGGTGTCCTTGGTCCCACAGGTAGGACACTGACCCCCCTCGACCTCGGGGAGATCGGCGCGGAAGCGCCGGTGGCAGTTGCCGCACTCTACGAGCGGATCCGTGAAGCCCTCCACGTGCCCCGAGGCCTCCCAGACCCTCGGATGCATCAGAATCGACGCGTCGAGTCCCTCGACGTCGTCACGCTGATGCACCATCGTGCTCCACCAGCGGTCCTTGACGTTACGTTTCAGTTCGATACCCAGGGGACCGTAGTCCCACACCGACCCCGTTCCACCATAGATCTCGGACGACTGGAAGATGAATCCCCGGCGCTTGGCAAGGGACGTAAGCTTATCCATCAGTGAGGTCTGAGCCATCGGGGTCGATCCAGTGAGCCGGTTGTTTCGGTGAGTCGAAGCGATGGAAGCTAGACCAGCGCGCCCACCGCATCAACAGCCTTCTAGAACCCCGGAAGGGAACGCGGGTATACGGGCTCAGTGTGGTTTTGAAGCGCGGCGCATGCCGGACTCGCACTTCTCAGGAGTGGTTGGATGATAACGCTGACGGATGGAGCCCTCGAAGTGGTTCGCAGCTATATGGATCAAAGCGATGGCGAGTTTACTGCGCTTCGGATCGGCATCTCGGGGGGCACGCCCCTGTCGCCCGACTTCGAGCTCACGCTCGTGGGGCCGGACGACATTCGTAAGAGCGAGCAAAGGGTAGACGTGGGCGACCTTACGATCGTCGTCGAAGAGGAGTTCGTGCCGCGCCTCGAGGGAGCGACGGTGGATTTCATCCAGCGTGTGAATGAAAGCGGCTTCGAGATCTCGTTGGCCGAGACTGCGCAGGCCGCAGCACCGACCCTCGAGGGGCCGCTCGCTGAACGGGTGAAGACGGTCTTGGAAACGGAGATCAATCCGGCTATCGCTTCGCACGGAGGCACCATCACGCTGGTGGGCGTCGAAGACACCGAGATCTACCTGGAGATGGGCGGCGGGTGTCAAGGGTGCGCCATGTCACGCATGACGCTCCGCCAGGGTGTGGAGCGCATGGTCCGCCAGGCGGTGCCCGAGGTAACCGTCATCCACGACATCACCGACCACGCGTCGGGCGAGAATCCGTTCTTCGAAGGACCGGCGGTTTAAGCGCTTCAGGCGTAATAGACCAAATATCCCAGAACCTACCCCCCATCCTTGTGGTCTACAGCCCCCAACTGTACCCTGCCTTGATTGTGACACCATCCCTCGTCGATCGTGCGCACAGGTGGCGGCCCACCCCCCCTTCCCATCACCCTCCTAGGTACCGCCAGTGGTGATCTACGGCGTGGCATTGCTTGCGGGGTGCATGCTGGTCGGCGCGTTTATTGGGGAGCTGATCGGGGTGCTGATTGGCATCGACGCGAATGTCGGCGGTGTCGGTATCTCAATGTTGCTGCTGATTCTGGTTGCTGCAAAAGGGCAGGCCAGCGGTCGCCTCCGTCCCATCTCCCAAACGGGCATCACTTTTTGGAGCGGAATCTACATACCGGTAGTCGTGGCGATGGCGGCTAGCCAGAACGTGGTGGCGGCGGTAAGAGGCGGGACCGCTGCCGTGCTGGCCGGAGTCCTAGCCGTTGTCGTTAGCTGTGCCCTGGTACCGTTGCTCAGTCGCATCGGCGGTGAACCGCCGCCGCCGCTGCCGGACGCATCAGGCGAGCAGGGCGTATGACCGAGGTTATCGGTCTCATGGCAGAGGTAATGAGCCGATATGGCTTGATTACTGCCTTCGCCGTCGTCGGGATCACCGTGTGGGTGTCGTATCAGCTGTCCGGGCGTCTGACTAGAGGGCACCTTCATGGGTCGGCCATCGCCATCATGCTGGGCTTGCTGGCGGCATATCTTGGCGGCGTCATTACCGGAGGGTCCCGCGGCATTGCCGACCTGGAGGTATTGGCCGGTATCGGATTGATGGGCGGCGGCATGCTTCGGGACTTCGCAATCATTGCCACGGCTTTCGGCGTGAATACGCGGGAGTTGGCGCGTGCCGGAGCGAGTGGGGTCATCTCTCTGTTTGCTGGCGTGTTCGTGTCGTTTGCGATCGGCGCGGCGGTGGCCTATGCCTTCGGCTATACCGATCCCGTGAGTATGACCACGATAGGCGGCGGTGCGGCCACGTACATCGTCGGGCCCGTTACCGGTGCGGCCATTGGGGCTAGTTCCGATGTGATCGCACTCAGTATTGCAGCAGGGCTGATCAAATCCATGTTGGTCATGGCTGGAACACCGTTTGTCGCACCACTGATCGGACTGAACAATCCGCGTTCGGCGATGATCTATGGTGGCCTCATGGGCACCACGAGCGGTGTGGCAGGGGGCCTGGCCGCCACCGATGAACGTCTGGTTCCTTATGGCGCGATGACGGCTACGTTCTATACCGGATTGGGTGCCCTGTTAGGGCCTTCGGTGATTTTCGTCGTCATCAGGGCAATCATGAGCTAGCCGTCCGACACGACGGCGCTGGATCGAGGAGAGACCGAAGCATGCCTGAACTCGAGTTGGTTCGGCGGGGAAAGAGTTCCGGGGCACGGGTTGCAGTGACATCCAATGGTCACGATCACTCGTACGACTCTTTGCTCTCGGCATCGGAGGCAGTAGCCGCCAATCTGCTCGAGGGGTCGACCGACCTGGGTGAAGAGCGTGTCGCTTTTCTCATCCCGGGGAGCTTCGAGTACGCATCGGTCCAGTGGGGCATATGGAGAGCCGGTGGAATTGGGGTGCCACTGAGCCTGTCCGCGGCAGACCCGGAGCTCGAACACGTGATCACCGATGCCCAGGTTGATCGAATCATCGCGCCCGAGGATTCACTGGCCAAGCTCAGACCACTTTGTGATCGGCTTTCGAAGCCCCTGCTCAGTGTTGATCGGATCTCGTCGGGGAAGTCCGGGCCGTTGCCGGACCTGGAGCCCGGAAGGCGGGCAATGATTCTCTACACGAGCGGCACGACCAGCAAGCCCAAAGGTGTAGTGAGCACTCACGCCAACATTCAGGCGCAGATCACGGCGCTGGTAGAAGCCTGGGGTTGGCAATCGGAAGATTCGATTCCGCTGTTTCTACCGCTGCATCATATTCACGGTATCGTCAACGTGATGAGTTGCGCGTTGTGGTCGGGTGCCAGGGTGGACTGTTTCGACTCCTTCGATGCAAGGGCGGTTCTGGAGCGCGTGGCTGACAAGCGGTATTCGGTCTTCATGGGGGTTCCGACCATCTACGTCAAGTTGATCCGGATCCTAGAAGATGCCGATGAGGCGGATCGGGCGCGATACACTGATGGATTCGCCCATATGCGATTGATGGTGTCGGGTTCCGCCGCCTTACCGGCCAGTGTGCATGAACAATGGACGGGCTTGACCGGACAGAAACTTCTCGAGCGTTACGGCATGACGGAAATCGGCATGGCGATCTCCAACCCTCTGCAAGGGGAGCGCAGGCCGGGTGCCGTGGGCGTGGCGCTGCCTGGCGTCACCGTCAGATTAGTTAGTGAAGTGGGCGAGTTGATTGAAGCGGAGCACGAACCCGGAGAGATTCAGGTTCGTGGGCCCGCGGTGTTCTCCGAGTACTGGAACAAGCCCGACGTGACGCGGGCATCTTTCGTGGAGGGATGGTTCCGTACGGGGGATATGGCGGTGCTGGAGGATGGGTATTATCGCATCATGGGTCGCCTGTCGGTGGATATTATCAAGTCGGGCGGATACAAGCTTTCAGCCCTGGAAATTGAGGATACCTTGCTTATGCATCCGGCGATCCGCGAGTGTGCAGTGGTTGGCGTGCCGGACGATACCTGGGGGGAGGTGGTGGCAGTTGCCATCGTAGCCCGTGACGGGGAGCACATCGAGCTCCCGGCTCTGAAAGAGTGGGCCACTGAGCGCATGTCCGGGTACAAGATTCCCAAGTCGCTGTTGCTGTTGGAGGATTTGCCGAGAAACGCCATGGGCAAGGTGACCAAGCCTGCCATCCAAGATCTTTTCGACTGAAGCGGCCTGCTTCGCTCTGGCTTTGCCTGGCACCCGATCTGACCACCTCGACCCTGACTCATTCCAGAAGCTACCGAAGGTCGCTGTGTGTCCAGAGCCCTACTGCATCCTCAACGCTGAAGCGAGCACACCATGGACCATCTGAATCGTCGAGATTTCGTAAGGAAGGCCGGCCTCGGCGCGGCCGGAACGGGTATTCTCGCGGGTTGCGGATCCGCCGACAGGCCGAGTGCAGCGGTAGAGGGCGAAATCTCAGGCCCCAGGGTCAGTTGGCGCTTGGCGACGAGCTTTCCGCCGAGTCTGGACATTCTCCATGGGGCCGCCTTGGTCGTTGCGGACCGGGTAGAGGCCCTCACAGGTGGACGCTTCACGATCCGTGTCTTTCCCCCGGGAGAACTCGTTCCTGCGCTCCAGGTCATGGACGCTGTGCAGTCAGGCACGGTGCACGCAGGTTATACGAGCGATTACTACTACATCGGCAAACATCCGGCGCTCGCATTCGGAACCTCCGTCCCCTTCGGGCTAAACGCGCGCCAGCAGACGGCCTGGCTGCACTACGGCGGCGGCCTGGAAATGCTCCGTGACATCTATGCGGACTTTGGAATGACCTCGATTCCGTGTGGAAACACCGGAACTCAGTTCGGGGGGTGGTTTCGGAGCCCCGTCGAGACGCTCGCCGACTTGCGGGGTGTGCGTATGCGCATCCCCGGACTCGCCGGAGAGATCATGGCACGCCTGGGCGTCACGGTCCACGTGCTCGGTGGCCCCGACGTGTTTCCCGCCTTGGAACGAGGCGCGATCGACGCGGCGGAGTGGGTGGGACCCTACGACGATGAGAAGCTCGGGTTCCACGAGATCGCGAAGAACTACTACGTCCCGGGGTGGTGGGAGCCGGGGCCGGCGACCGTTCTACAGATCGGCCTCGACGCTTGGAACGACTTGCCGCCCTCCTACCAGGCCGCCGTGGAGAGCGCGTGTAGTGACTCGACCCATATGACGCTGGGACGCTACGACGTGGAGAATCCTCCCGCGTTGGAGCGTCTCACCAACGAGCACGGCGTGACCCTGCGCAGCTTCTCGGACGAGATCCTGGAGGCCGCCTGGACCGAGAGCGAGGTCTATCTCGAGGAGCAGGCCGCCGCGAACGCGGATTTCCGGCGGGTCTACACGTCCTGGCGGGAATTCCGGGACGCGAGCTTCCGGTACTTTTCCAGTAACGAGTCGGTATACGCCAACTTCGCGTTCCCCAGGACGTAGGGCCGACAGCAGCGGTTTGCCTCGCAGCCCGCGCCGCACTCGACCTTCCAAGATTTCTGCGAGAAGCCGCCTCCAGCGGCATACTTCCACGGCACGGTTGTTGCAACTCTCGGCGTACGATGTGAGCCGTGGCATTTACGGAATGCGGAGACGGACAATGAATCTACGATGTCTTGGACATACATTTTTCTGGGCCGGCACCGCCATGGTCCTGGCTGGGTGCGGCGACGGACTCGATCCCGAGTTGGGGCTCGTGAATGCGTTCGTTCATGACACGCCCGGAGGGTCGGGCGCGTTCATGGGTACCGCCTCGGGGGATTTTCACGTATCCATCCGCTTGAGCGGGGGCCCGTGGGTCGAAGTAGGCTCACCCAACGGGATCACGGTGGCCCTTCAGAGCGCGACTCCGACCACCGTCCACGGATCGACGAGCGTGCCCGACGGCACGTATGATCGGGTGCGCCTGACATTGTCCCGAGTCACCTTCAGGGTCGACGCCGGTGGCACGATCGAGTCGACCACACTCGGCGCCAACGCCTCGGCGATGGCGGCCAGCGGCCTCCCCTTGCCCCTGGAGATATCCCGCACCTTCACGGTTTCAGGCAACGCCGAAACGGCCATCGTCTCATTCGATCTCAACGTCGAGGATTGGATCGACATCCAGAGCCTCACGGACGGCGTGATCACCGACGGAAGGCTCGAGGAGCAACTCACGGTGAGCGTCGAGAGCGGCTGATTCTCCACCAGCGCGATCAGCTGGGTCACGACCAAGGGCTCGGCGCCCGGATAAATCGTCGTTGTGGCAATGCTCCGCGGTGCGACTCCCCTCCATGGCACAGAAGTTGCCCCCATGGCCCCAGTTAGCAGGGCCAGATCAAGAAACATTAGCGAGGATTCGAAGATGAAGATTAGATCAGTACTGAATCTCGCGTTGGTCGCGAGTGTGATAGCCGCCACAGCCTGCGGGGATGACCCCATCGACCCGGACGTGACGGGAGTCGTGGATGTGGTAGTACACGACAACACGGCAGCCGGGGCGTTCGAGGGTACGGCAGCTGGTAATTTCCACGCCTCCCTACGCTCGACCGGGGGCACCTGGGTCGACGTGGGCACGCCCAACGGAATCACAGTGGCGCTTCAGAGCACGGCTCCGACAGCGACCACGGTCCACGGGCCAACAAGCGTGCCCGCCGGCACTTATGATCGGGTGCGCCTCACCCTGTCCGGGGTCACCTTCACGGTCACCACCGGCGGCGGCGGCCTCAACACGGGCTCGGCCCAAGCGGCCGGAAGCGGAGCCCTGGAGCTGGAAATATCCGTGCCCGACGTCATCGTCTCGACCGTCGAGGGTCAGGCCACCGTCTCATTCGATCTCAATGTCGAGGATTGGTTCAGCGACGCGATGCTGACGGCGCAAGAGATCGCTGACGGCGACCTTACGGGTCAACTGACCGCTGCCGTTTCGAGCGGCTGATTCTACCCGGTAAAAAGTGCCAGATGAGCGTAGAGAGTGCCGGTGGGCGCAAGCCTGCCGGCATTTTTTGTTGCGCCCACACCAGAAGCAGTCCATGAACGTCACACCCGTACCCAGGCGATCAAGGCACCGAGCACGATCAACTGGATCACGATGAATGGGATGGCTCCCCGGTAGATCGTGGTCGTAGGAATGCTCGGTGGCGCCACCCCCCTGAGGTAGAAGAGCGAGAATCCGAACGGGGGTGTGAGGAATGACGTCTGGATGTTCACCGCCAGTACGATCCCCAACCACGTAAGGTCGATGCCCAGAATCTGGGCAGGCGCCACGATCAGCGGCACGATGATGAAGGCGATCTCGAAAAAGTCGATGAAGAAGCCGAGCCCGAAGACGATGGCGTTGACGAGGAGGAGGAAGCCGAGCGATCCGCCTGGAAGGTCGGTGAGCATGTCAGCGATCCAGAGGTCACCCTCGAGCCCTCGGAAGACGAGCGTGAACGCGGTGGAGCCGATGAGCAGGAAAATGACCATGATCGTGAGGCGTGTCGTATCCTCCATCGCCGCCTTCAGCGCCTTCATGGACAGACGCCGGTGGGCGGCTGCAAGCCCCATGGCGCCTAGAGCGCCCAGCGACCCGGCTTCGGTGGGGGTGGCCACGCCGGCGAAGATGCTGCCCAGCACCACCAGAATCAGGACCAACGGCGGGAGCATCGAGCTCATGACACGGCGGAGCAGCTCGGCGCCCGGAATGTCGAGCGACTCCTCGCGCATGGCGGGTGCGGCGTCCGGTCGCACGATGGCGACGCCGATCACGTAGATCACGTACGCTCCCGTCAGGATCAGCCCGGGGATCAACCCCGCGCGGAACAGCGCTCCGACCGACACGCCCATCTGATCACCGAGCACGATCAAGACGATGCTGGGCGGGATGATCTGCCCCAAAGTGCCGGCGGCGGCGATGACCCCGACCGTCAGTTCGTCCTTGTAGCCGTTTCTTATCATGACCGGGAGCGAGATCAACCCCATCGCGGTGACCGACGCCCCGACCACACCGGTCGCCGCGGCCAGCAGCGCGCCCACGCCGATCACACCGATGGCCAGCCCACCCCGGAAACGACCGAACAGAATGCCGATCGTCTCCAAGAGATCCTCGGCCAAGTCGGACTTTTCGAGGACCGTGCCCATGAATATGAAGAATGGGACGGCCAGGAGCGTGTAGTTCGCCATGATCCCGAACGTCCGATCCGGAAGCGCCCGCAGGAGGACGAGATCGAAGTGCCCTGCGAGCGACCCTAGGAGGGAAAAGATCAAGGCGGCGCCGGCGAGCGCAAACGCGACCGGGTACCCCGTGAAGATGAGGACAAGTGTCCCCAGGAACATGGCCGGGCCCCAAACTTCTCCCACTAGTCGCGCTCGCCCGGCAATCCGGCGCCATTCCCGAGGCCATCCGCTCCGGAAGGCCCTCCGGCGGGTTCCACCAGAATCGCGGCGTTCTTCACGATTTGGCTGATCGCTTGAAGGAACAGCAGGAAAAACGACACCAGAATGACGGTCTTGATCGGATAGCGCGGCAGGCCACCGGGATCGGGCGATATCTCCAGGATGGCCCAGCTATTCGCCACGGGCCTCCACGAGACCCAGAGCATCACGAACGCGAATGGAGCGAGAAAGAGAGCTGATCCTATCAGGTCGATCCAGGCCCGCGCCCGGCGCCCCAGGCGTGCGTACAGCACGTCCACACGCACATGGTAGTCATGGTTCAGCCCGTACGCCGCCCCCATCAAGAAGATGAGGCTGAAGAGGTACCATTGGAGCTCGAGGTAGGCGTTCGAACTGAGCGACGCGCCGGTGAAGCGACCCGTGTAGCGTGCGATGGCGTTGAACGCTCCAACCACCACCATGACCAGCGCGAGCCACTGAATGGCCGAGCCGATCCGGTCGTTGAGCCGGTCGATGGCCGCAGAAAGTCGCTGGAGGAAGATCACCCCCTTAGGGAGCCTCAGCAGCCCCGGAGTCGACAGCCAGCTGCCGCATGATGGCCAGGCCGATCTCACGCAGCGTTTCTACCCCGTGCACGTCGTGCGGCAGAAGGTCCAGGTGGATTCGTCGGAGGCTCGAAAACGTCTGGTCGATCTCGTCCCTGTACTCGTTTTCCTGAGCCCGTCGCTCCCGGAGAAAAGCACCCTCCGCATCGGGCGGCAAGAGACGGTTCACGATCATTCCCGCCACCGGCACGTCGAACTTACCGAGTAGGTCGAGCACCTTCTTGCTCTCGAGAATTGGTAGCCGTTCAGCGGTGAGCACGAGCAAGAACGCGGTGACTGCCGGGTCGGTCAGGAGTGCACGTGCCCGATGGAATTTTCGGCGCCGTGTCAGCAGAATGTCTTGAATTCGGCCGTCGCGACTGTCGTCGGGTTCCTCCTTCGACCCCCCGATCATCCCGAACTCGTCCTCCCTCGAGTGATCACGGCCGAAGACCTTGAGCAGCTCTCCCAGTCGTCTGGACCGATCCTGATGGCCGAGCATACCGTCGGTCCAGGCGGACAGCACCTCGGGCAAGGAGAGAAGGCGGATCGTGTGGCCGGACGGGGCTGTATCGAAAATCAGCAGATCGAAGCGGCTCCTGGTCTCGGCCATCAGATCGGCCATGCGCTCGAGCAACGCCGCCTCCATGGTACCGGGGGAGTGGCGAGCGAGCTCGAGCTGACGGTCGATCTCACCATACATCTTGGGGGCGACCAGCGACTTCATGCTCATCTTGACGGCCGCGATGTGACGCTCCGCTTCGGCCTCGGGATCGATCTCCAGGCCCGAGAGGTTGGGACCGAGCGGGGTCTCTTTGTTACCGATCCGGATGTCGAAAACGTCGCCGAGCGAATGCGCGGGGTCAGTCGAGACAAGCAACGTCGAACGGCCCCTCTCGCCCGCCATCAGCGCGAGCGCGCCGGCGGTCGTGGTCTTGCCGACCCCACCCTTGCCGCCCACGAAGATGATGCGCCGGTCGAAAAGCTGATCCACAGGTCGTTACGGCTCCGCTCGGTGGGCTAGTGCACCCGGAGCCGGCGTCGGCGATTGAGCCCACACGGACCGAGCACTCTCAGCAACATCTGAAGTCGTCGAGCGGCGAATGCTCCATACCCATGCGCGTGTGCCACTCGTGGAACCGCTCCAGCATGATCGGCTGCAACTCGAGCGTGTAGTACGTGGCTGGGTTCGGAACCCCCATCATCTCCGAGAAGATGAGCAGCATGAAGAGATCGTCCTGGTCCCGCTTCGCTCGAGCCACCGCCCCCCTGTACGGCACGTTGTAGACTTCGGAAGCCAGATATGCCCACCAGCGAAGCTTTTTCTTGATGTCAGCCCACTTCATATCGTGTCTAGACGGATATTCCCTCTCGGCCAGCACCGGCTGCCGCCGCTCGTTTCTCCCGCGTAAAGGCCGATTGAGACTCGAGGAGCACGAAGATGGCCATGATGATGATCACGACGTCCACCACCCCCAGTAGGTAGTTGGGGTCCCGCCAAAACAGATCCCACAGCTGGTAGACCGCCGCGGCCAAAGACATCAGAGTGACGAACACCATGGGTACGAGCGTGAAGATGTAACGCCGCCCGAGCTTGACCAACATGACGCTGAGCACAAGCAGCGTCAGGCCCGCCAGCAACTGGTTCGTGGTGCCGAAGAGAGGCCAGATAGTCATGCCACCTTGGCCGTCTCTACCACCCGCTCCGAACGCGAGCGCGAGGCACGCCGCCACGGCCGCGAAGGTCGCGATGTATCCGTTCTGCAACACAGGAATCTTGTAGATGGTGCCCCATTCCTGGACGATGTAACGCTGAAGGCGCACCCCGGCGTCCATCGTGGTTCCGGCGAACAGAATGGCCATGACCGCAAGCAGCGTCTGTGCGAATTCCCTGGACAGTGGCGTTCCGTCCGCAACGATCTGCGACCCGCCGGCGACGAACGTGGGGATGCCGATCGTGCCGCCGAACTCCGCGTACGTCGTCTGCCACTCGCCGAGCGAAGCGAAGCCTGCGCTGACGGCGATGATGGTCACGAGGGCGAGAAGTCCTTCCCCGGACGAACCCAGATAACCCACAAAGCGGGCATCCGTCTCCTTATTCAGTTGCTTGGAGGTGGTACCGGACGCAACCAGGCCATGGAAACCGGAGAGAGCCCCGCATGCAATCGTCACGAAGAGCAGAGGCACCAAGGGGGGGGTTCCCTCGGGAACCGCCGTGTTGTACATCGGTGCGACGACCGTGGGGTTCGCAGCGAACACCGCGCCGAACAACAGGGCCAGCCCGATGATGAGCTGAATGCCGTTGATGTAGTCTCTGGGCTGAAGCAGCAACCAGACCGGAAGAAGTGACGCGATCGTGGCGTAGATGAAGAGGATCACGATCCACTGCGGAGCGGCTCCGAGTCCCATGAAAGTCTCTGGGAGTGAGACCGGAACCTGGTCTCCAAGGTAGATCACCGCATACAGGATGATGGTGCCAATGATCGTGGGCCACAGGATCGGGACCTTCACCCTATAGATCAGCACGCCGATCGCCACAGCCACCGCGATCGCGCTCCAGGCCGGAATCACGCTACTCGGCGTCGCTACGAATGCGTTGGAGATCGAGACGGCGAACACGGCGTTGACCATCATCAAGAGAAAGAAGATGACGATCATGAACAACGTACGTGCCCGGAGACTCACAACATCGCCCGTGAGCGATCCGACGGACCTACCCTCGTTACGGACGCTCGCCCAGATCGCGCCGAAGTCGTGCACGCCGGCAAAGAATATTGTGCCGCCGATCACCCAGATGAACGCAGGCAGCCATCCCCAGACGACGGCGATGGCAGGCCCGATGATGGGCGCCGCACCCGCTACGGCCGTGAAGTGGTGGCCCCACAACACGACCCTGTTCGTGGGGATGAAGTCGACATCGTCCCTCAACGAGTGCGCTGGCGTCTCGAAGTCCGGATCGAGCTGATAGATCTTCTCGGCGATGAACTTCGAGTAGAAGAAATAGCCGCCAGCAATGGCTATCATGCCGATCAGTGCGGGGACGATCGCGCTCATGGTTCAACCCGGGTCTAAGGTGGATTCAGAGCAACCGGGCGCCAATGTAAGGAGAAAAGTCGCTCGCGTCAGCCCTGGGAGTGAAGAAAGTCGGTAAAGCCGCTGTCGTAATCGGACAGACCGTTTTGCCCCGTCATCCTCATGCGCTCCTCCATGATCGGCTTCATGACCGTCCAAACGGCCCGCTCATAGGCCGAGGGCTCGGGCCGGATGGCGTGGAAGTCCTTCGCCAGTTCCTCGCGCAAGCGCGACTCGTCCACCATGCGGTGGTAGTCGTCGAGGTCTCCATCGGCCAAGACACGCAGGTTGCGGTGCATGCGTTCGGCGAGCGCGGCCTGCACCAGGATCGGGTGGTCCGAGGTGCTGAGCGCCAGATAGGCGATGGCCTGCGCCTGAAGCTCCTTGTAGTAGCCCTTTCGGTGGCAGAACTCGTGCGCGATGATGTGCGGCTCGAAGACGCCGGAGTCCCGGAAGATCGTGACGTCGCCGGAAAGGATGTCGCACGCACCCAAAGCAAACGGGAAAAGAAGCTTCGACAACGCAACGCTACGTACTTCGGCGCTCGTCTCCACGCGTTGACCCGTGAGGGAGGCGATGTAGTCCGTGAGACGCTCGTTCACGACCTTGGCCAATTCTTCTCGGGAGAGCTCCGAAGGCTGGTAGTCCCGGTTGAGCACGGCGACCAGATCCAGGACCTCTTCCTGCCGCGCCTCCTCGCTCATCGCCTCGAGATTGGAGGGATCCTGTCCGAACGTCTCCTCGAAGTCGATCGGGCGGGCGTCCTTCCGGGCGAGCCAGTCCCGCAGCGCGCTTCCTGCGTAAGCGCCCAGGGCGACCGCCTGGACGATGCGGCCGGGCACGCTCGCTCGGAACAGCAACCGGGACGCCAAAGGCGCCAGCATGAACACGTCGGCCAGGGCAAACGGCGCATACGTCGCCTGGTTGGGGATTTCTACTCGGTCCATAATCAAACTTACCAGCCCGTCTCGTTCCGGTCATCACCGTCGAACGCGAGGGATCGGTCCAGCGCCCGGAGCTTATCGTACCACGCCCAGCGGCCGTGGGTCCCATGGGGAGGCTCGGCACGAGTGGGACGTTCTGTATTGCGGGGTCATACCCTAGCGGTACAATGCTTCGAAATGCCATTGCACGAATCAGCTCGGTTTCTGAACGTTCGGGGTTACTTGTCTGTTCTCCTCCGTTGGGCACTGCACTCCATACGATGGGCCCAGCACGCCATCCCTTGGGTCCTGCTACTGATCCCGGGTGTCGGTCTGGCTCAGGATGGCGGTCGCGATGCCTGGTTTCCGGCCGCGGAATACTTCTCCCGGCCGACCGCCTCGGTCCGTGAGCCGACGTTCGCGATGGGGGCACTGTGGAGCACCGTGTTTCGAGACCGATCCGACCCCGCCGAACGCCCACCGTTCGACCTCCAGGGTGGAAACGGGTTGGAGACCGACGCCCAGGGCGAGGCCGCACTCGGGGGCAACCTCAGGATCTGGCAGCCGATGCAATGGGTCGACGGAGGACTGACGTTGGGCATCCAGGCCGGGGTCTTCGGCCGCTTTCGCCTTGAGGTCACGGGCAACGACCTCGTGGCCTCGGACTGGATCGTGGCCCTACCCGCAGAGATCGCGCGTGGCCCCTGGTCCGGCCGTCTACGCCTGCTGCACTGGAGCGCTCATGTGGGAGACGAGTTGATCGAAGTGGGTGTGGCACGGGTGGATTTTACGACGGAGGCGCTGGAAGCACTGGTCGCATATGGGTTCGGCGATTTTCGCCTCTACGGCGGCGGAAGCCTTGTGATCCGTTCGAGCCTCGAAAATGAGGTTCAGTTGGGTCCCGCATTCTCCGACGATGTTCTGATCCGGTTCGGCGGCGACGCACGCGTGCGTCCCTGGGCCCGAGACGACGTAACGCTGACTGGGGGAGTGGACTGGCACAACAGCGATCGCACAGGCTGGGCGGGTCAGCTTTCCGTCCGGTTCGGCCTCGAAGTGCGGGACGGTGCCCGTTCGGCCCGGTTGAGCGGCGTCTACCACCGGGGGCCCTCCCCCATGGGCCAGTTCTTCCTCACGGACGAGCGATACTGGGGCATCGAGTTGATCCTCGAGCCGTGAGGGGCGTAGGTTGCGCGGTACCTAATTCCACGCACCCGGCCGTATCCTGAGTCCAACACCAGCAACCGTATCCGTGTGAGTGATAGAGAAGTCGTCCACTTTGTTCTGGAGGCCGCCCATGACCTACGCATTCCCTGATCGTCGATCACGTGCCCGCACCACGTCATGTACCGATCTGAGGGTCCGGACGCTCCTCGCCGGGGTCATGTCTCTGGTAGTTCTCCCCATTTCACCGACAGCCGGCACGGCGCAGCGTCTCCCGGCCGACGGGGAGACCGCCACTGCCCGGCTCGAAGCCTCCCCACGGCATGGCGAGTGGGTCACATACGACGCCGGCGGAGGGGATCGGGTACAGGCATGGGTTACCTATCCGGAGAGAAGCGACCCGGCCCCCGTGGTCGTGGTCGTTCATGATATTCGTGCGATGTCCGACTGGGCACGCGCTGTGGGCGACCAGCTCTCGGCCGACGGGTTCATCGCGGTCGTGCCGGACCTCCTCTCCGGAAAGGGACCCCGTGGGGCCGGTACGGAGTCCTTCGCTTCCGGTGAGGTTGGCCGTGCCATACGGGACCTCGACCCCGCCGAAGTCAACCGGCGCTTGAGAGCCGCCGCCGCATATGGCACTTCCCTTCCCTCCGCCACGGACCAGGTCGGCGTCGTGGGGTTCTGCTGGGGCGGCTCCACGAGCTTCGCCTTGGCGGTCGATTACGGGGATTTGGACGCCGCCGTCGTCTACTATGGCACCTCCCCGCCCACCGAAGCGCTCTCGAGCATCCGGGCCCCCGTGCTCGGCCTCTACGGGGGAGCGGACAACCGGGTGAATTCGACCATCCCGGCGGCCCAAGCCGAACTGGACCGCCTGGGCAAGCGATACGACGTAAACATCTACGACGGGGCCGGACATGGCTTCCTGGGCCGGCAAAACGGCCAGGATGGCGCCAACCGGGCGGCCTCTGAGGGGGCCTGGCCGGCGACGATTTCGTTCTTCCGCGAGTTGCTGGAGGAATAAGCACGGGGGGGATGCAGTCGGACCCCCTAGGTCGAAAGGCATACCGACATGAACTCGCGAGCGTCGACAGGGAAGAAGGCGATCTGGGGGTGGGCGCTCTACGATTTCGGCAACTCGGCGTTCACGACGCTGATCGTGACGTTCATCTACTCGGTCTTCTTCGCCCAGGAGATCGCTCCGGACGGTGACTCGGGGACCGTCCTGTGGGCGTACGCGGTGTCCTTCACTGCGTTGGTGGTCGCGGTGACGTCACCCTTCCTGGGCGCCCTGGCGGACCGCGGAGGCCGCCGTCGACGCTACCTGCTCATCACGACGGCGGTCGCGATCGTAGGGAGTGCGCTGCTCTACCTCCCGACGCCGGGACAGGTGCGCCTCGCCCTGGTGATCTTCGTGATCGCCAACATCGCCTTCGAGCTTTCAGGCGTCTTCTACAACTCGTACCTGCCCGACATATCCACGCCGGACAATATCGGTAAGATCTCGGGGTATGGGTGGTCGCTGGGATACGTCGGCGGGCTCTTGGCCATGGGTATCGCGTTGGTCGGCTTCATCCTCCCGGAATCGCCCTGGTTCGGCATCGCGAACGGCGAGGAGGGGCTCTTTCAGAACGTGCGGATCATTACGGTGCTGGTCGCCGTGTGGTTCGCGGTCTTCGCGATTCCCATGTTCCGGTGGGTTCGTGAGCCCGAGCACCCAGGCCCTCTCCCGCTCGTCGAACTCCTTCGGGGTACCGCCGACCAACTCGCGGACACGTTCAAAGAGATCCGGCGTTACAGGCAAACCGTTCGGCTGCTGATCGCCCGGATGTTTTATAACGACGGACTGGTGACGATCTTCGCTCTCGGGCCACTCTACGCCGCCGAAGTCTTCGGATTTACGCTCACCGAGGTAATGTACTGGGGCCTGGCGCTAAACCTCACGGCCGGCCTCGGGGCATTTGCGATGGGGTTTCTCGACGACCGTATCGGTGGCCGGAAAACGATTCTCATCTCGCTCATCGGGCTGGTCCTCGCAACCGCCTGGGCTACGCTCGCTCCAGCGGAGAGCAAGACGTCCATGTTCCTGGCAGGGTTGGTCGTGGGTATCTTTGTCGGCCCCAATCAGGCCGCAAGCCGATCACTCCTGGGTCGCTTCGTCCCACCGGAAAAGGAAACAGAGTTCTATGGTTTCTTCGCTTTTTCCGGGAAAGCCATCGCGTTCTTGGGGCCACTCCTTTACGGGTTCATGACAACGGTGTTCGGGAGTCAGAGGTATGGTGTGGGTGCGATCATCGTCTTCTTCCTCATCGGGGGGCTGATTCTTGTCACAGTGGACGAGCGAGCGGGTGTGGCCGCGAGCGGCCGGGCCGAGGCCTCGTAGCCATGCGCATTGTAGCTGGAAGGCACGCGGGCCGGCGTCTGACCTCCCCGGCCAAAAGGATTCGGCCCACCTCGGAAGATATTCGGGACCGCTGGCTAGGCCGTCTGAAGGACGACCTCGATGGCGCGCGGGTGTTGGATCTCTTCGCTGGCTCCGGAGCACTGGGGCTCGAGGCCCTTTCCCGGGGTGCCGCTTCGGCGGATTTCGTGGAAAACGGTGCGGAGGCGCTCCACTCACTCAAAGCCAACGTCGCCGCGCTCCGAGAGAAGAACCGCACACGCATCTTCAAACGAGACGCCATCATTTTCGCAGAGGCGCTGGCTGAGCACAGTTACGACATCGCGTTCGTGGATGCGCCTTACGGATCGAAGAAGCTGGACCGTATCGTCGCCGCCTGGGCCGTCTGTCACTTCGCCCGGATCCTCGGCGTGGAGCACGCACGGGACCACGTCCTCCCGAATGAGCGGCTCCGAGGCCGCACGCGCCTCAGCGGTGAGACCGGGGTGACCATCTTCCGCGCCTCGATCGTCGAGGGGCTGCACGCCGGAGCTGGTCCGCAGACCCCTTCGGAGACCGGGACTCGTCCGCAGGCTCCCTCCGACAGATGACCAGAGTCGATCAGTTCGAGAGCGTATTCCGCGCGGCGGCACGCACGGTATTCCAGCCGGAGCGGGTCGAAATCGATTCCGTTCTGGTAGTCTGTGATGGGGACGGAGCCGCCGCCGAAGAGTTCACGGCGCGGACCCACTCATTCCTCGGCGTCCTCGACGAGAGCGAGAACCTTCGCTGGCTGACCGTACCGGGGAGTGAGTTCGCCACGGTGCCCGAGCTTCTCGAGCGGGTGGAAGCGGAACGCCCCGGCCTCATCTGCACACATCGCCACCTCCACTCGGAGAGCTGGAGGTGGCCGTATACGCTGGGCGAATACGTGGACGTTCTGACCCAGGCGACGGCCACGCCCGTGCTGGTGATGCCCCACCCAGAGCGCCCGGAGTTCCAGGAACTGGCCGGACGTCGCCCGCGCTCGGTCATGGCGATGACCGATCACCTGACCGGGGACAACCGGCTGGTGAACTACGCCGCCCACGTCACGCAACGCGGGGGACGCCTCCTGCTCGGTCACGTGGAGGACGACACGATCTTCGAGCGTTACATGGAGGCCATCTCCAAAATCTCGACGATCGACACGGACGGGGCCCGCCAGGAAATCCGGGCCCGACTGCTGAAGGATCCGGAGGATTACATCGAATCCTGCCGGGAGGGGCTGGCCCGCAGTGCGCCGGAGCTCACCATCGAGTCGATCGTCACGTCGGGACACCACATTCGGGCGTACCGGCGCCTCATCGAGGAGCATGAGATCGATCTGCTCGTGATGAACACGAAGGATGAGGATCAGCTCGCCATGCACGGACTGGCGTACCCGCTCGCGATCGAGCTGCGTGCCATCCCGCTTCTGATGCTCTGATGTGCGCCCTGTGACGGCCCCTCTTTTTGCGCCACGTCTCCTAGCACCGATCCTTCAGGAGGCCACGCCCGGGACGAGCCCGGGGGTATCCCTGGCGGTGACGCTCTTTTTCGCGACGCTCCTCGTGGGCATGATCCTTTGTTTGGCGTTCGAAGAGAAGCTCCACGCCAAGAAATCACTGATCGTCGGGCTCTCGGCCGTGATCACACTACTCGCCGGAGCCGTGCTCCTGCCCCTTCCGTATGGGCCCTACCTGATCGGGGAGCACGAAGTCGCGCTGCCGGTCTACATTCCGGCCATCGACTGGGGCGTCATCACCATCATCTTGGGCGCGAGCCTTTTCGTAGACGTCACCTCCCGATCCGGGCTGTTCACCTGGATCGCGATTCGGCTAACCAAAGCCTCGCGGGGAGACCCCGTGAGGCTGCTCTGGTACTACGGCATCATGACCGTCGCGTTTTCGGCCGTGCTGAACAACGTCACGGCGATGATCATCGTAGGGTCGCTCTCGGCCGTCTCCTTGGGTAAGCTCGAGCGGTCCGACAGGCTGCTCGGATTCCTCTTGATCGAAGGGCTCCTCACCAACGTGGGTGGGCTTCTTACGCTCATCAGCTCCGTGCCCAACATCATCGTCGGGACCGCGGCGGGCATCAGCTTCATGGCGTTCTTCATCAAGTCTGCCCCGTTCGTTGTCATCGTCACGGTCGCCACGCTCGTTCTGGGCGCACGCGTCTTCGAGATTCGGGGACTCGCCACCCCGGAAGAGATCGAGGAGGCAGCTCACCTGGTCGACGGCTTCGACGAGCGTGACGGCATCGAGAGTCGAGCCTTCTTCTGGTTCGGCGCGGTGATGCTCCTGCTCTTCATCGTAGCGATCGCGACAGCCTCAGTGACTCCGTACATACGCGATCTCGGAATGGGCTTCATCGCCCTGGCGTTCGCCGCCGTCATGTTGATCCGGTATAAGCATGAGGTGGACGAGTTCTACCGGACCATCGACTGGGATCTCCTCGCGTTCTTCGCCGCCCTCTTCGTGGTCATCTCGGTGATGGAGCACGCCCAGGTGCTCGCGCTCATCGGTGGCGGCGTCGAGCGTCTGATCTCCCTCGGTCCCAGGGCCGGAACCTCTGCCGTTCTCCTATCCTCGGCGGCGTTCAGCTCGGTAACCGACAACATCCCCCTCGCGGCGATGCTGGCCAAGATAGTCGCCGGTATCCCCATGCCGGGTGGGGAGTTACGCCCACCTGGAGATCCCCTCTGGTGGGCCGTGATCTTCGGGGCGAATCTGGGCGGCAACTTGACGCCGATCGGATCGGCGTCGACGCTGGTCGCGGTCACGATCATGCACAAGCACAAGGTTCCGCTCTCGTTCGTCGCCTTCGTGCGCAAGGCGTTTCCCTTCGCCGCCCTGCACCTGGCCCTCGCGGTCGGATACGTCCTTATCGGGACGTGACAGAAGAAAGTGTTATCGCCTCGCCAAATCCACGCGTAACTTTTATTCATAACATAGCGTCGAGCAGCGCGGGGGCACGCCCCGCACGGGGGTCAATTCTGAGACATCACGTTTGGCAGCAACTGCGCCAATTCATGGCACGATACCGCACGTGGCGTAAGAATTCGCCAGCAGGGTTCACCATTGTGGAACTGCTGGTCGTTACTGTGATCGTGGGTACGCTCTCGACCATGGCCGCCCCCTCGCTCCAGAGGGCACGTGAGCAGGCTCAGGTCGCGGCCGCGATTGCCGAGGTCAGAATCATCGCTTCGGAATTGGCGATTTACACCGAGATCAACTTTGGGAATCCGGGGAGCCTGGCTGCGATCAATCGGGCGGGCTTGCTCGATCCGTGGGGATATTCCTACATCTACAACCCCTTGACGGGACCCGGCAAGGGAAAGGCACGGAAGGACAAATTCATGGTGCCGCTCAACAGCGACTACGACTTGTACAGCGTCGGACCTGACGGTAGGAGTAGGGGTCCCCTCAGCGCGAAGGATAGCAAGGACGACGTCATCCGTGCCCTGGACGGAGCCTATTTCGGCCTCGCCGACGACTTTTGATGCCATGAGCCAAACGGACCGAAGCGAATGAGATTCAACGTCGAGCACTTCAAGACCAAGCTCGGCCGGCGAATCGTGACCCTGTTCGTCCTGTGTGCCTTCCTTCCGACGGCAGCGCTGTCGTTCTTATCCTACCGGAGGGTGCGGTCGGAGCTTCTCGATCAAAGCAGCGAAATGATGGAGTTGGGCGCGACCGACGCTCAAATGGGGGCCCTCGAAAGGCTCCAATCCGTCGAGAACGAGTTGATTCTGCTGGCCAACTCTTCCGGCGTGGGCCGCACGCTCAGTGGCACAGGCGATGGCTCGAGCGGGACCGAGGCGCTGCGACGGCTCAGCGCCCTGACGTTGGCTACGTCGGATGCGACCCTTCCGATCATCGGCGACCTTACGGATACGCCGCAGCTTCCTCCGGAGACGCTCGCCGAGCTCGACCGCGGCGAGAGCGCGTTGGTGGTGGTTCCGGGGCCGGCAGGCAGACCGGACATCTTGATCGCACGTGCTCCAGGTGAAGGGGGCACGGATGGCGGCGTACTCTGGGGGCGGATCATCGCGGACAGCCTCTGGGCTACGGCTCAGGTTTACGCGGTCGGCCTCACCGCGAGCGACATCGACTTCCAGGACGACAAAGGTTATTGCGTGCTGGACGGGGCCGGCCGGCCCCTGGACTGTGCCGGGGCACTGGCGACCTGGTTTTCCCGAGGGGCGCCCGGGGACATCCACATCCCGGGGGACGCCATTCACGGAGCCCTCTCGTGGGTCACCGACGGGACGGCTTATGCGGGCCACTACCGCCATCTATTCTTGAGAGGCTTCAACAGCGACAACTGGACCATCGTTATCGGCAATGACGAGCGAGGCCTGCTGCAGCCGTTGGCGGAGTTTCAAAGGACGCTTTGGGGTTTTCTCGTGCTCACGCTTGCTCTGGTCGGTTGGTTGAGCCTGGTCGGTATCCGTCAGAGCATGGAGCCGTTGGCCAAGCTACGGGAGGGTACCCGCCGCGTCGCCGCAAAGGACTTCAGCACCCGCGTGCACATTTCGAGTGGAGACGAGTTCGAGGAGTTGGCCGGGTCTTTCAACAACATGGCCGAACGAGTGGGGACCTTGGTCAACGAGTTGCAGGATTTCAGCTGGAGCACGATTACGACGCTCGCCCGCACCATCGACGCGAAATCCCCCTGGACCGCGGGCCACTCGGAACGGGTTTCCCAGATGTCTGTGGCCATCGCACGCGTCATGGGGTTACCCGAGGTCGAGCTGGAGCGGCTGTATCGTGGCGGACTCCTGCACGACATCGGCAAGATCGGCGTACCCGCCTCGATCCTCGACAAGAGGGGGACGCTCACCGAAGAGGAGTGGGCCGTCATGCGGAGCCACGTCACCATTGGCGCTCGTATTCTCGAACCGCTCACCCCCCTCGAAGACGTGATTCCGATCGTCCTCTACCACCATGAACGCTGGGACGGCAAGGGGTATGAGGCCGGATTGGCCGGCACCGACATTCCCAAATTGGCTCGTATCTTGTGCGTGGCCGACACCTACGACGCCATACGCTCCGACCGCCCGTACCGCACCGGCAGAAGCCCGGACGAGACTCTCGAAGAGATTGCAATGTGCTCGGGAAGCCAGTTCGATCCCGACGCTGTCGCGGCTTTCGTCGAGTATATGGCGTCGGATGAAGGCGAGGCCGCCTCCCTGGGGAGGTTTCCGACGCCCTTTGGTGCGCCCGCCGCCGCCCACGGCCAGTCGCGCACGCTCGCCGACGTCGAGAGTGTCGGAGCATGAAGCTCGGCAGATGGTGTGTCTCGGTGAGTATTCTCCTCATGGTCTCTGCCTGCGGATCCGACACGTTTGACAGGGCTGAGGCGAACATCGAGGGGCGGTGGATTACGACCGACGACCCCCGGTACGCGGATCGCGCGTTCGAGATCAAGGAAGAATTCCTCTATCTACTACAGGGGGGAGACACCTTCTCGATACACAAGATCCGCGATGTCACGATCACCGACGAGGATCTTCCTCACTACACGATCGAGTATCGAGGCGATGAAGGTGATTTGTTCTCGTTCCGGTTCTACCTGTCGCAAGAAGAAGGCGGCACCCTCTTGTTCCCGAACCAGATGGATATGAAGTGGCGCAGAGACCCCGGCGCCGAGGTGCCGTGGGGCGTACTCACGGATCCGGGGAGAACCACGCCGCCCCCCCTGGGTCCTGGGCGCCCGGGGTGGCCGCGGTAGGAATCACGGGACGCGCCGGGTTCACTGGAGGAGCCCCTTCTCCCGAGACCTCCTCTTCGCTTGCGACCGGTGCGCCAGCTATGCAGGTTGATCACGAGCGACGCAGTTCGTGCATGACGCGCCGTTTCCTGCAACACGCTCGTTTCGGGTCTCCGCCCCGGCACCGATCAGGGAGAATCAATGACGGCACCGACCGTACCGAATGTGGACCGCGAGGTTCTACGCGAGGCGATCCAGGAGGAGTACGACGCGGTCGCGTGTGAGCCCGAGCGCGGTTTCCACTTTCATACGGGCCGTCCGCTCGCCGAGATCCTGGGCTATCGAGCGGAGTGGCTCGAAGGGTTACCCGAGGGCTGTATCGAATCGTTCGCGGGCACCGGGAATCCGTTCCGCCTTGGGGCGTTGGAGCCCGGAGAGTGGGTCGTGGACGTCGGTTGTGGCGCCGGCATCGACTCTCTCATCGCCGCTAGGATGGTGGGCCCGGACGGGGGAGTGATCGGCATCGACATGACCCAGTCCATGCTGAAGAAAGCGCAGGCCGCTGCAAAAAACTTTGACAACGTGGAATTCCGACTAGGGTTCGGCGAGGAGCTTCCCATACCGGACGGCTGGGCCGACGTCGTGATCTCCAACGGCGTGGTGAACCTGATGCCGGACAAGCAAGAGGCCCTCACCGAGATGGCCCGGGTGCTCAAGCCTGGGGGGCGCATTCAGATCGGTGATATCCTCGTCGACCGGCCCGTGCCCGAAAACGAGAAGGAGAAGATCGAACTCTGGACCGGCTGAATCGCGGGCGCTCTGCTGGAGGCAGAGCTCGACGCCACGGTCGTGGCCGCGGGATTCACGGACTTCGAGATCACCTGGCGGGCGGACGTGTTCAAGGGAGCTCCCCAGCAGTCGAGCGCGGCGCAATTCGGAACGCTCGGGATCAACTATCGAGCCAGGAAGGCGGCTGACTGAATGGACAGGCGGACGCTGCTCAAAACCGGTACCATGGGTTTCCTGGGACTGGGGCTCGGCGGGTGCGCGACCGGATCCGGGCGGGGTGGCTCGCTCGTGCTCACCCCGGTCCGCGCCTCCTGGGACCGGGTCATCCGGACGACGGTGGGCCTGCGCCCTTTCCGGCCCTCCGGTTTCGTCCTTCGCGCTGAGAGGCTCGACGCCAAGACCGTCATCCACAACTACGGCCATGGGGGCTCGGGCATGTCTCTCTCGTGGGGAACGGCCTTCATGGCGGCCGAAATAGCAACCCAGCGGGAGGACCGTAGGGCCGCCGTGATCGGCTGCGGCGTAGTGGGACTGACCACGGCGAGACAGCTTCAACGGCGCGGCTTCGATGTCACCATCTACGCCATGGCCGTCCCCCCCAACACGACCTCGAACATGTCGCTCGCCGGCTTTACACCCACGTCCGGGCTCGTGGAGACCGATCAGCGCACAAGGGCCTGGGACGCTCAGTTCCGGCGTGCGGTGGAGATCGCCTACACGCAGCTCCAACTCCTGATCGGCCCGAAGTACGGGATCTCATGGCTGAACGGTTACTCGATGCTCGACGCCCCCCCGGCGAACGCTGCGGCACAGCCCGACTCGGGGCCGGGCCGGGCGAGCCTTCTGCCACCGGAGTTTCGGATAGGTAGCGTCACTCTTGGACCCGGAGACCATCCGTTCCCGACGCCATACGTGAGCTACCGGCCCAGGATCCGCATCGAGCCCTCGATCTACCTCGACGCGCTGGTGGAGGACGTCCTTCTTTTCGGGGGCGACATCGTCATCCGGAAATTCGACACGCCACAGGACCTGATGTCGCTGGAGGAATCGGTCATCGTCAACTGCACCGGTCTGGGATCCTACACCCTATTCAACGACGGGGAGCTGACGCCCCTGAAGGGCCAGCTCACCGTGCTCGTTCCCCAGCCCGAGGTCGATTACAGAACCTCCGGCGGCCTAAGCCGCAACACGTCGGGGGGTTTCGGCCTCAGCATGCAGCCGCGGAGCGATGGGATCGTCCTGGGCGGAACGTCCGAACGGGGCGTCTGGTCGCTCGAGCCCAACGAAGAGGCACGTCGGCGAGTGGTGGAAGGACATATCGAACTGTTCGACGCCATGCGCGGGTTGGCGCCCGTCCCCCAATTCGCGAGCGTCGGCCCACCCGACCACGTGCCACCCGTCGAGGCCTTTTTCGGACTCAACTCCTGACGAACGTGGGGAGCCTCCAGACGGGCCAAATGATCGATACGATGACGATCATCAGCCTGTTCGCTCAGGAGCCCGAGAAGATTCTTCCGGGTCTCTGAGGTTGCGGCGGCTCGGAGCGCTATATACGGCCGAGCTCACGGAAGCTTGTATGCCACCACCACGTCAGTAGCGGCCAACGCCACGTACTGGTTGCCGTCGGACCCCAGGTAGGTCATGGGGTTGGCGTTGCCTCTTCGCTCGAGGGTGGTCACCCAGAGCTCCCGGCCGGTCGTGGCCTCGAGGGCGCGAAAGCGACTGTCATCGGTCGCCGCGATGAACAGAAGGCCGCTAGCTGTGACGATCGCGGCCGCACGTCCGGGGCGCCCGGTGTTCTGCCGGTCCGCAGGAAGCCCCTCGGTGATGCCGATCGGCTGCTGCCACACCACGTCGCCCGTCGAGCCGTCGACTGCGGTCAGTCGACCCCACGGTGGCTTTTGGCACGGCCAGCGCGCATCCCCCATCCGAACGTCGAAACTCGACGGGCGCGGACCGCTTCTGCGGTATGGCAGCGGCGCCCCCTCGGCGGCGTCCTCCACCCAGGCGAGCGAGCCGAGATCTTGGCTGAACACGAACACGTATCCGGAGTTGGGATCGAATGAGGCGCCGCCCCAATTGGGGCCGCCGACGAGTCCCGGGAACAGGAGCGTGGTCCTGCCCGACGTGCCTTGGGCGCGATACACCCACGGCGTGAACGGTCCGGCGTTGTAGAGCTCCCCCGCGCTTGCGACCAGCTCCGCGCAGGCCGCCGCGTGTTCGGGGGACGTGTCCTCGGCAGAAACCAGGTCCGCCGGATCGTAGCGGACGCGGGCCAGGGCCGGTGGCTTCACCGGAATGGGCTGGGTCGGAAACGTTTGTTCGCCGGGAACATCGCTCTGTGGCACCGGCCGCTCTTCCACCCCGTAGATCGGCTCACCGGTGTCGCGATCGAGGATGTACAGGTAGCCCGATTTGGTGGTCACCCCGAGGGCGGAGACCGTGCCTCCATCGCGAGGAACGTCGAACAGCACGGGCGGCGCAGGCGGGTCGTGGTCCCACAGGTCGTGATGGATGGTTTGGAAGTGCCAAACGTATTCCCCGGTCCGGATATCCACCGCGACCAACGAGTTCGCGAACAGGTTGGCACCCCCCCGGTCTCCCCCGTAGGCGAAGGGGATAGGCGAGGCCAGAGGCACGTACAGGTGTCCGCGCTGCTCGTCCATCGTGAAGTAGAAAGGCCAGGCGTTGGCGCCGAGGCGGCCCTGCCAGCTATCTCCCTCCCACGTGTCGTGTCCGATGCTGCCCGGCTGCGGAACGGAGCTGAACTCCCACACCTTGGCGCCTGTCCGAGCGTCGAAGGCCCGCGCGTTGCCGATGCCCCCGGGGGCCCCGCGCGGGGTGTTCGCGCCGACCACCACGATGTTCTCGTAGACCAGCGGTACCGAGTTGTACGGGATCCCCATGTCGATCTCGCCCGACTGTCCGAAGCTCGTCGCCGGTGTGCCGGTCGCCGCGTCGAGCGCGACCAGACGTCGGCCCGCAGTGAAGATGATCCGTGGTGGTGTGCCGTCCTCACCTGGCCAGTAGGCGACCCCGCGGCGCGAGGGCGCGCCGTCGACGACGGAACGCCACCAGATCTGCTCGCCAGTCGCCGGGTTGAGCGCAACCACCCGGTCCACGGCCGGCAGATACATGACGTCACCGACCACGATCGGCGTCACCTGCGAGTTCGGCTCCCGGCTTCCCTGCCCCGGGCCGCCACCGACCAATGCTCGAGTCCGCAGCGAGTAGCTCCAACCCTGAGTCAGGGTCGCCACGTTGCCCGGCGTGATCTGTGTCAGCGGCGAATAGCCGGTCCCGGCCAAGTCGCCGCGATACATCGGCCAGTCGACGTGCGACGGGGTGTCGAGCCCTTGTCGGGCACAGCCAGACCCGACCAGGGCGACAGCGAGCAGCGCACCCGCGCTTACCAACATGAGGCGCGTGGAGCGCATGAAGTTCTCCAATCTCACGGGCGGAAGAAGTGTGCCGGAGGAGGACCCGACTATCGGGCCCGGTTCACCTCCGAGGGACCGAACGACAGCCACGTCCCCTGGTAGCCCTCTCCGTGCAGGTCTCCCCGGGTCCAATCGCAGACCCCGTCGGGGAAGATCGCTTCGAGGGCGTCCCACTCCTCGCCGCTAAACCCGACTTCATAGCCGGCTGGATCGAGGGGCTTCAGGTGACAGCTCACGATGTTATTGGCGAGTGGTGCACCTGCGACATGGCGAGCCGTCGCGTAGACCGGATAGATGTCGTTGCACACACCGGCTCCGTCGTAAGCGAGGGGCTCGGTCACGTTCACGCGTCCTTGTCCGCGAGTGTCCCAGCAGTTGTCCACCAGGTCGGCAGGCTTCGCCCGTACGACTTTCTCCGACAGGCGGCCCGACTCGTCGTCGGCCTGAATGGCGGTCAACCAACGATCCATCTGCCGGAAGAGCACACCCTGATCCGGTTCTTCTTCGGTAAAGCCCCAGCGCCCGCCCACGTTCATGACGTGGTTGTCCGTATGCCCGTTGGCCGCCGCGAGGCGAGCCCGCGTCGAGAATTGATGGACGATCATGTGGATATCGCCACCCTCACGGTGGTCCCTGTAATCCCGGAAGTCGATCACAGGAGTCGTGGCCAGGCCGGCGCCGCCGTAGAGGATACGCCCGGTGTCCAGGGCACGCCTGGCCGCGGTCGGATCAGCCCGGTGCCTCTCGGGCACGTGATCGAGGTCGGCGTCGTACCCTCCGACATCGCGATTGAGGGCCAGGAACTGGGCCTTCGTGAGCTGGCCGCTATTCAAAACGTCGAGGCCGTACTGCACGCCGAAATTGTCGAGGGGTCGGGCCGCGAACTCGGTCGATGGGTCGACACCGTAGACGTTCACTGTGTGATCGTACACGGTGGCCCGAATCCCGTCCGGCTGTGACGAGCTATAGCGGAGGGGCTCGAGCTCGGGGAGGCTCACCTCCGCCCCCTGTTCCTCCTCAGAGGCATTGGCCGAAAACGTGGCGTCGATCCGCGCGGCGCCCCGACTCAGGTTCGGGATACTGCCCCACGAGCCGAATCCCGAAATCAGGCGCTGCTCGTTCTCGGTGAAGTCGCCTGGAGCGACCTCAGTGAAGTAGAAGCTCAGCAGGCGGGCGTCGGCCAATGTAAAGATCGTAGCCGAAGTCACGTCCGGAAAACTGGACGAGACAATGATGCCGTCGAAGACATCCGGGTAGTTATCGGCGGTCTGATGGCTCTGATAGGAGCCGCCCGAGCTCCCGGTGGCGATCGAGTAGATCGGCTCACCGTAGCTCTCCACGAACCGCTCCTTCACCATGATGTGGGTCTCCGAGGCCAGAAGGTCGTTACAGTTCTGGCCGAACACGTTCAGAGACGCCGAGGTGACGCCGTAGCCCATCTCGAGCAGACCCTCGTTGAGTATCGTCCCCGTCGAGCGCCCTTGCTGGAACCAACCGCTCCGGCAGCCTCCACCGTGGGTGTAGACCAGTTTTCCGTTCCAACCGCGGCTCCGGGTCCAGGGGTCGGGCGTGGGATCAGCCGGGTCGTGTAGCATCGCGCTCTGGTATATCGCCCGGTTGATCGTCCCGGTCTGGACTCGGACGATGAACGGCACGGTTTCGCCATCCAACGTCGTCGCTTCGGCCATGTCGGCCGGCCTCGCACCCGCCCGTGAGCCGCCGTAGGCCTTGAACTCGCCGTCCAGCTCGGACAGGTACACGTGTTCGACCCTTGTCTCAACCGAACAACTCTCGTCAAGCGCGGGGCCGAGCGTCTCGCCGGCCGCCGTCGTGAATTCCTCAGTCTGGCAGAGGTACGGCATTTCGTGGGGCCCGGAGATGATCGGACCGGAGATCGGGTAGTTCGTGAGCTCGAGCGTGGCCGTGGCCTCCGACCCCGGGACCCGGGCCTCGATCTCGTTGTGCCCCATGCGGAGTCCCTGGACGAGGCCGATCAGCGGGCCTCCCTGTGCCGAGCGACTGAACTCCCCTGTTACGTCCTCCCCGTTTGCGGACACGCGAACTTCGGAGAGGTCGAGGTCATCGCCGGCCCTGATGCGGAGAAGCACGTCGCCACCGGTGACCAAGTAAGGCCTCGTCGACACGCTTTCGATCCTCAGATCGGAGCTACCCAACACCTCCGACGCCTCGGCGTTCGAGCCGAAGCCCCTTTCGCTAGAACAGGCGCTTAGCAGCCCCAGGGCCGCGATGGTTACCAGGGCCATGGCCGACGCGGGTAGGGCTCGAGAACTTTTCACGGTCGTGCTCCTCGCAGTAACAGGTGAGTCTTCGGGCCAGGGCTCCCCTTGATCGCTCACGCACCCAGGCAGTACGCATCTTAACTCACGAGCCCGACCCGCGCATCGCTCGCACTACCCGCTTCCAACAGAGAATTCGGAAGCGTAGATTGCCTCCGGCGAGCGTCGACCGTACGCTATCGGCGAACCCGAACAGGAGGATGGTCATGCACTCGGCCCCGTACCGACAGTTCCTCATCTCGGTCACGCTTATTGGGTCGCTGGCATGCGCCGGCCCCGAAAGTCAGCTCGAGGCCGGCTCCGACGATGCCCGTGCAGTACTTATCGCACGCGCGGCGTCACTCGAACTGGACACTGACTACGTTCCGCCCCCCGGCCAGGCGCTCCACCACTATACATCCGGCTTCGCGAAGACCCTGTGCTCGGCCGTGTTCATCACGGGTCTCGACCCAAAGGATGCCGCAGCAAACGTGGGCGGCTTCACGAGTCCGTTCGACGAACGGCGACACGTCGTGGACACGGTGGTCGATTTCCAGCGTCAACAAGTGAGTCTGACCTTAGCGGACGGTGTCACTCGCACCGCGAAGAAGTACAAGAACCAGGGATGCGTGACGCACGCCATCGGCGAGGATTCCGTGCACTTCACGCCCACGGACGTAGCGCGCAAACTTCCAGCTGCCGCGTCCACGCCGTGGCCCATGGGAGACGTACTCACCGGAGACCCATGGCCCGCAGAGGTGAACATGACCAAGGTCGAGGAGGCGCTCGACGCGGGATTCGGTCCGCCGGAAGCTCGTACTCTCGCCCTGGTCGTTACGTACAAAGGAAGGATCCTTGGTGAACGTTATGGGCCCGAGGTCGACCTCCATTCACCGCTCGAGGGTTGGTCCATGGCAAAGAGCCTTACGGGCGCGCTCATGGGGGTGCTCATTGAGCAGGGTGCATACGAGCTCTGGCAGCCGGCGCCCATCCCCGAGTGGCAGTCGGCTGGAGACCCCCGGCAGGCTATCCGCATCGGCGACATCATGAGGATGTCGAGTGGGATCCGGATCCGTGCTCCGCAGGACCCCGACTTCGATCCGTCCGTCGGGTACGCAGACCATCTCTACCTCTACACGGGCACCGTGAACTCATTCGAGTGGGCGGCGACTCGGCCCCAGGAGTGGGAGCCGAACACCGTGGGCAGGTACCGGAACAGTGATCCGGTGCTCACCAACTATCTCATCCGACTGGCGGTGGAGGGAAGAGGCGAGGACTATCACTCGTTCCCGCAGAGGAACCTGTTCGACAAGGTCGGGATCCGCGACGCGATCATCGAGACCGACCCGTACGGAAATTTCTTGGCCCAAGGGTACGAGTTCCTTCCTGCCCGAGATTGGGCGCGGCTGGGAAATCTCTATCTCCAAGATGGTGTGTGGAACGGAGAGCGGATTCTGCCCGAGGGGTATGTCGAATACGCGACGACACTCGCGCCAGCCTGGGTCGCCGATGGGCGCCCCCGGTACGGGGGAGCCTTCACATGGGTGAACGGCGACGGCGGTTGGCCGCTGCCCGAGAGCGCGTATGGCATGCGAGGGGCGGGAGGGCAGAGCACCACCATGATCCCGACGCATCAACTCGTGGTGGTGAGGCTGGGTAAGTACACGGGCGCACGAGCGGGTGGCCGGGCACTGAACCGAGCATTCGAGCTGCTACTGGAGGCCGTGCCACCCGTCGAACAGTGAAGTCGTCCACTGATCAGCAGGCGCCGGTCATCACGCTCGACCCACCGGGGTGCATGAAGTACGAGCACTGACCGTCACTCCCCGTGCTCCCGAACAACCCGCGGCGCGTGTAGCTGTTGCCCCCGCTCTGTGCCTGGGCAGCCGCGACAAGATTGAATAGAGGGGGCCCGCCCTCCAGACAATCTGCGGGCACGCAAGGACCCACGCTCGGTCTCCGGTCACGACCGCAATGAGCCCCGGCCGTCCAAGCACCGAATTTGGAACCCAAGTTGCCTACGCGAACGAAACGGTGTAGTTCTGTTCCTTTAGTGCTACCGTCCAGTGGATCATCCTCACTTACGGCGCAACGGAAGAGCACGAGGATGGATCGTATACCATTCATCCCCTTTCCCGACCCTCTAACGTGACCGTGCGAACGCATCTGCTCTGCGCGGGCCGACGAAAGGGAAGCGGGTAAATCGATCACCCGGCCGAAAAGGGAGTCGAGTCATGGAGATCGGAACTGGAAAGCCTGTTTCACGACGGAGTGCCCTAGGTGGTATGGGAGCGGCGATGGCGCTCCCGCTCGTCGGCTCCGCCTCCCCTGTATCCTCAGCGAGGGTGGAGGGGAAGGTCTGCCTGGTCACGGGCTCGGGCCGCAATCTTGGACGCGCCGGGGTGCTCGAGCTGGCCCGCCGGGGCGCGGATGTCGTTGTAAACGCGCGCACCAATAGACAGGAGGCCGAGGCCGTCGCCCGCGAAGCGGAAGCCCTGGGCGTGAGGGCACTGGCGCTGCTAGCCGACGTAGGCAATGAGGAGCAGGTCAACAGGATGGTAGACGAGGTGCTTACCCAGTTCGGCCGGGTTGACGTGCTCATCAACAACGCGGGCTTTCGTCCGCGTCGTACTTTTATGGACATGAGCACCCCCGAATGGCGAGAGGTGCTGGCCACCAACCTGGACGGACCCTTCTTCTGCGCAAAGGCCGTCGTTCCAAGCATGATCTCCAACGGAGGCGGGAGCATCGTCAACTTGTCGGGCATGAATTCTTTCTCGGGAGCGCACTGGCCTCACGTGTGCGCCTCCAAGATGGGCGCTCTGGGCCTGACGCGCGCTCTTGCGGTGGAGCTCGGGCCGCACAACATCCGGGTCAACTACGTCGTGCCGGGGGGTTGGGATGAATCAGCCACGAGCCTCGAGGATATGGCGCCCGAGTCCCGGGGTCGGGAGCGCATACCCCTGCGGC
This sequence comes from Longimicrobiales bacterium, assembly GCA_965248195.1. Lineage (GTDB taxonomy): Bacteria > Gemmatimonadota > Gemmatimonadetes > Longimicrobiales > Gaopeijiaceae > UBA822. The sequence continues at coordinate 2,509,945 of CBDFIQ010000002.1, forward strand.
GTCTGGGGATACCCCAGGAGCTCGCCAATCTGTACGCATTCCTGGCGTCCGACGAATCCAGCTACATCACTGGCCAGACCTTTCACATCAACGGCGGTGCGTTCCGATACTAAGCTGACGAGGTGGGAACATGAAGAACTCCGGTAGGGCCCGATTGAGCCGGCGGCAAGCCATCAGCGTCCTTGGTGCGAGCGCAGGATCCGGTCTTCTCTTGGCGGCAACTCCCCTCTCGAGCCTGCTTGCTGCGACGTGGCGGAGCGCGGGATCGACGGCGACCAAGCGGGCTATGGGTAAGAGTGCCATCCCTCAGGATGGCGCCATCATTCGCACGATCTTCACGGACCTTGCCCCGGAGGAGTTGGCAACGGGTACCACGCTGTTCCACGAGCACTTGTCGGCGGCCTATTCTCGTACGGAGCCACAGCCGGTGCTGCCACCCCCCTCTTCCGCTGACACGGGTCCGGTGATCGAAGACGTCAGAGCAGCGGCCCAGGAGGGCGTGACGTGCATCGTGGACGGTGGGCATCCCGATATGGGTCGGAACATGGAGCACTTGCGGCAAATTTCTAGGGAGACAGGCGTGCACGTGGTCGCGAGCGGGGGCTATTACCGACAGAGCACCTATCCCTCGGAGATCTCGGGTCAGAGCGAGGACCAGATCGCTGCCGACCTCGCAGCCGAGGCAGCCGCCTTTCGATACGGGGCGTTCGGAGAGATAGGCCAAATGCCGGATTTGGCCGACTTCACACCCGACGAGCGGAAGATGTTTCGAGCAGTCGGCAAGGCCCACGTTCTGACCGGACTGCCGATCTTCACCCACAGTCCATACGGGACGGGACCGAACGTGCCGCGAGACGTGGGTCTGAGCCAGCTCGACCTCCTCGAATCAGTCGGGGTCGACCCCCGGCATGTGACCATCGGCCATGCCTGCTGCCTCGACGATCCGAGTGCGGAGATCATCAAGCAGGTGGCGATGCGAGGCGCGTTCGTCGGTTTCGACCGGGTGACCGGAGGGCGAGTCGAGGACGCGCAGAAGGTCGAGACGATCATCGCCTTTCTGGAAGCTGGGTATGGGGACAAGCTGCTACTTTCAAGCGATCGGCGGCGCGAGTTCAACCGCACCGTCAGGGTGTTTGTCCCGAAGCTGCTCGCGGCGGGCGTAGACGCGGAGACGATCCGAACCGTCCTCGTCGACAATCCGGCGCGCTTTCTCGCCTTCCTCCCAAAAGAGCCTGCTTGACTTGAGTCGATTCTCCGTCGATGGAGGAGCACCATGGGACAAGATCGAGATCTAGACCCTGACCTGGCGGCGGGGATCACCCCCGGCCTCACCCGGCGTAGCCTATTGCGGACCGCGCTCGCGAGCGGGGTCACTGTGAGTATGGTAGGCGCCTCGCCCGTTGTCGCGCTCGGTCGAGAGCTTGAGCGGCGTGAGGGCGTTCCGCCGAGCGACCCCGAGCCACAGAACGGACCGCCGGACTCCCCGGGGTCGCTGCAACAACAGGCGTCGTTGAGCCGAGAGCTCGCGAGTTGGGTCGCTGATCTGAGATACGAGGATCTACCTGCTGCCGTGGTCGACCGCGCCAAGGGGGTCACCCTCCAGGCACTCGCGTCTGTGCTGCTCGGATCCGAGTCAGGCCGGGGCCAACAGTCCGTCGATCTCATCACGGGGGAGGAAGCCGGCGTGCGCAACGGTGCCACCATCATGGTGCACGGTACCAAGGTGACGAAGGCGGGTGCCGCCTACGCCAATGCAGCGATGCTGGGCGCCGGGGGCAAGTGGGACACGTTCCGCATGCTCACGCACCCGGGCACGAGCATCATTCCGTGCGCATTCGTGGCGGCGGAGAGCGCCGGCGCCTCGGGACGGGACTTCCTGACCGGCATCGCAGCCGGTTACGAGGTCATGAACCGGATGTCGGCTGATTACGTGCCGACGATGATTGCCCGCGGCTTCCACCCCAGCATGGTCTTCGGCACCTTCGGCGGCGCGGTGGCCGCCGCAAAAATCCTGGGTCTCACGGAGGATCAGGTGCAAGAGACGATCTCCCTGTGCGTGGCCCTGACCATCGGGGGCCGTGGGATCCGAGAGCACGGATCTGCGCGCAACGCCATGCTGGCGGTCGCGCTGGCGCGGCAGCGTGCTGGCGGGGGCGGCAATTCCAGGGTCCTCGAAGGCGACGGAGGCTTCTACTGGGCCTACGCCGGCAACAATGAGGGACAGCTCACCTACAGCTTCGTCGGTGAAACGCAGACCAGCCTGGACAGGATCACCGCCAATCTGGGGGAAGACTGGCTCTTCCTGGAGACGCTCTACCGCATCTACTCAACGGCGGGATACAACATTGCGCACGTCGACGTCACGGCGCAGCTCTGCGAGGAGTACGATATCCGTTATGAGGACGTCGACCGCGTCGAGGCAGTCGTGAACTGGCTCGAGACGCAGTATCCGACTCCGGCGTTTCCAACTTTAAGACAAGACCTGGATGTGGAGCCCACACCGGGCAGCACCCGGTACTATACCGCGTATGGTGTCGTGCAGCGCGGCTTCCCACTCCTCGGTCTGCGTGGCGCCCCCGACCCGCCCGAGGTCCTGGACCTCATGAGGCGGGTGAAGATCATCCCGTCGACCCAGATGCCGCTCTTCGCGCCGCGGATCACCATCTTCACCAAGGATGGAAGGAGCTACACGAAGCAGGGCACGGGACAGGAGTTCATATGGGACTTCGAGGAAGAGGCGCGGCGCATTCGTGGCGTAGTTGATGGGATCCCCATTCCAGCTGCGCAGTTCGAAGAGATGATCTCGACGTGCCGCGATCTGGACCGGCAAGCCCGGGCCGACCGGCTCGTTCAGCTGACACTAAGAGTGTAGGACCGCATCACCAATATTACTCACAGAGGCCCACGAACCACCGACTCTTATTGATCGCCTCAAGGTAGGTAATCCCAGACAGCGTTCTGTTGCCGAGCTTTATCTTACATCAATGGATCCAGCCGGGATCGAACCCTGATCATCCTCCAGCAGCCGGGGTCCCGTCGCTGGGCTCGAGGCGCACGATCGGCGTCAGGTCACCGCCACGGCGGTCGTCGATCGCGATGTAGATCAAGCCGTCCGGCCCCTGCGTGATGGCTCGGATGCGCCCGAAGCCGATCATCAATGGAGGCCGCTCCATCCTTCCGACGTACACGCCCTCACCGTCGCCTACGAGAGGCAGCCGGGCGACCTGTGGATCGGCCATTCCTCCCATGAAGACGCTGTTCTTCCACTCCGGGAAGCGGTCTCCGGTATAAACCATCAACCCGGAGGGGGCGATGGAAGGAGTGAAGTGCTGGAGCGGCTGTTCCATCCCCTCGACCTCCCTCGTCGAGAAGAGGCGGGTCCCCCCATAGTTCGTGCCGTAGCCGATGACGGGCCAGCCATAGTTCCGCCCCCGCAGGATGAGATTCAGCTCGTCTCCGCCCTGGGGGCCGTGCTCGCTCTGGAAGATGTCACCCGTCTCGGGATGGATAGCGAGGCCCTGCGGACTGCGGTGGCCGTAGCTCCAGATCTCGGGCAGCGCGCCGGCTCGGCCGACGAACGGATTGTCCGCAGGGACGCCTCCGTCGTCATGGAGGCGAATGACCGTCCCCTGATGGTTGGTGAGATCCTGGGCAGCGTGCAGATACGCGGTTCCCATCGCCGGAGACGCCCCCCGGTCGCCAACCGTTATGAAGAGGTATCCCTGGGCGTCGAAGGCCAGCCGAGATCCATAATGACTTCCGCTGATGCTCCACGCCTTCGCCTCGAAGATCTCCTCCACATCGTCCAGGCGGTTGCCCTCCAACCTGCCTCGAACCACGGCGGTCGTACCCTGGCTTCCATCTTCGTTCGGCTTGGAGAAGCTGAGGTAGATGAGCCGGTTGGACTCGTAGTCCGGGTGGAGTACCACGTCCAGGAGGCCGCCCTGCCCCAGGTACCGGACCTCTGGCGTGCCCGTGATGGGCTCCGGCTGGAGAACCCCGTTGCGCACGATCCGCAGCCGCCCGGGCTTCTCCGTGACCAGCATCTCACCCCCGGGGAGGAAAGCGATGGACCAGGGGTCCTGCAGACCATCCACGACGGTCACGACGCGGTAGGGTCCACTCTCGGACTGGTAGACCGGCGCCTGGGCCCAGGCCGAGGACGCGGTCCAGAGGCCGAGCACGATGCTGATGGTTGGGATGAATGAGCGGATCGGGTGCATCTCTACCTCCTCACGAATGGCGTTCCTTCCTCAGGTGGAACCTGCCGCGGTAGTACCTGGAAGCCGCCGCATGTCCCATAGAGGTATGGTCACTGACATCCACCAGATCGGCAAGCCCGGACGCCTTTCGCGAGAAGCCACAACGGCCTGCGTCGGACCGAGAGGCGTCGCTACCTTGCAGCGTGTCTGAGTCCCAGACATGTTCCACCGACGCGGCACTCCGTAGTCCTCCCCAAAAGAGCGGAGAGATTTGGAATGATCGGGATTGGCGAGCTGGTGCTGCTCATTTTGGCCTTCCTCTTCGCTGGTGGGGCCATCTCCCGGTTGGCCAAGTGGGCGTTCTTCCGACGGGCCTCTGGTACCAAGCAAGCTCTGTGGGCGCTAGCCGATTGGATCAAGAAGCGGAGCGAAGCCCCCGCATTGGACTCGGCGGACATGGATACGCCGAGGGTGTCTGCGAAGGACACCGATACCGCACCTTCCCGTACTGAGGCCAGGGGAAACGAAGAATCACCGTCTTGAGCACCACCGCGGGGCACTATTGCACCGTGAGCCTTGGTCTTATGCGAGTGGTTGCGACTCAGATACGAGGCGGAGTAGGGTCACCGAACTGCCGCTCGGAGACTAACCCTCGGTCTCCCCGCACGATGATCATGCTCGACAGGGCAAGGAGAAGCTGACATGGCAAGGAAGAGAAGGCTCTTCGTCGGACAGTGGGCATGCGTCATGCTGGCGGCCGTGGTCTTGGGTCCGGCGTTGCATGCACAAGTGACCGTGCCGCAATACGAGGTCGACCCGTCCTGGCCGAAACCCCTTCCAGATCATTGGCTTCTTGGAGGGTTGGCGGACGTGTGTGTAGACGCGCAGGACCACGTGTTCATCCTCAATCGCCAAGATGTGCTCGAAGTGAATTTGAACGCCGGGTCCCTAGCTCCGTCTATCATCGAGTTTGACCCGGCTGGCAACGTGGTCAACTCCTGGGGCGACCCGGAGCTACTGGACCCGCGCTTGCACGGCTGTCACGTCGACAAAGACAACAACGTGTGGATTGTCAGTGCACCGTCCGGTATGGTGCAAAAATACTCTCATGACGGCGATCTCCTTTTTCAGATCGGAACGAAGGGTGTGTTCGATACCTCGGACGGCACGGTCCGGGGGAGACCTCTGAACTCGGATGCGGCGCGGTTTTTCACGCCCGCGACCATCTATGTGGATCCAGAAAACGGAGATGTCTACGTCGCCGACGGAGAAGCACGAGGAAGGAACAAACGCATCGCAGTGATGGATCGCGAGGGCCGGTTCCTCCGCCAGTGGCGGCCTGAGGGCATGGAAAACATCCACTGCATGACAGGAGCCAGGGATGGCTTGGTCTACGTGTGCAACCGCTATAACTCCAGGTTACAAGTGTATGATCAACGTGGGAGGTTCATCAGGAACATCGAAGTACCGTGGCGACCATACACGACACCGGCAGATGGTGTCGAGAGGGAGACGGAGGGTTCGGCTGTGTCGCTGGCCCTTTCTCGGGATCCGAACGAAACGCGAATGTATGTCGTCAATCAAGACAACGCCCGAATTGAGATTATCGATAGGCAGACCGGAAGGATTCTGTCGAATTTTGGCGGCGGTATGGGGCATTTTCCGGGTCAATTTGATCAGCCTCACGGCATCGCCGTGGACTCAGAGGGAAGAGTGTATGTCACCGAAAACCGGGGCAGGAGAATTCAGAGGTTCACTATTGTTCGATGACTGTGAAGTGCCCTCCTGAGTGGACGCTACATCAGCCTGCGGTGCGGGACGCGGGTAGGCAAATGTTCTGGTTCATGTGAAAGAGGTTCGTAGGATCGTACTTCGACTTCAGTGCCTGGAGGCGCTGGTAGTTGGGACCGTACGCGGCAGCGACCGCACCCTCGACCTCGTCGTCATCCAGGTAGTTGACGTAACCGCCGGTGGCAGTGAACGGCTCCATGCGCGTGTGGGCCTCCCGCGCCCAAGCGATCATCCGATCACTGTCGGCCGGATCCTCCCATTCGGCCAGGATCAGGAAGCTCAGCGCGTCGTCGCGGTGCGGAAACGCCGTTGCGTCGACCGACCGCCGAGTCACGGCTCCATGGACATGTTCGAGAATTACACCGCCCCCATGCATGCCCCCCGGGTAGTCAGCGAAGCACTCGACCATCGTATCGATGGCTTCGTCGCTGAACTCCGCGAGGAACCTCGACTTCCAATAATTCAGTGCACCCCGAGGGTAGCCCATATCGAGCATCCCGTTGATCTGGTGATAAGGCATCGGGCCCATGACATCCATGACTGGGGACCGAAGTCTTTTAGCGCCCGCAACGCCACTTCACCGTCGCCTGCCGGCCCACAATGACACGCAGCCAAAGCCGCTACCTTGGTGCCCGATCCGTCCGGCGAAGGAGTCATAGCCACGTAAACCGTTAACTCGTCTGGCACCGCTCGGATGAGGTCACGGTAAAATCTCAGGAGGTCGTGAGCGTCGTCGAGAGTGTGGACGAGGAGTCCACCCGTCATCACAGCCTCTACCGGATGCAACCGATACTCGAGCGATGTAGCGACGCCAAAGTTTCCGCCGCCGCCGCGTAGCCCCCAAAAGAGATCGGAATGCTCTTCTTCGCTCGCCCTGAGGACGCGACCATCGGCAGCGACGAGGTCCACGGACAGCAGGTTATCGCTCACCAAACCATGCTTGCCCATCAGCCATCCGATGCCGCCGCCGAGCGTCAGGCCAGCGATACCTGTAGATGTAATGATTCCGCCTGTGGTGGCGAGGCCATAGAGCAGTGTCTCGCGATCGAACACGTTGTGGGAAGAGAAGGTGGTGGATCCCTCGGTTGCGGATGTGGACACGGAGGCCATTCGTACCCTCAACACGAAGTTGGTCGGTGACGAACGCGTGACGCTGAGCTTGTTGCCCGTAGGTGATGGGCTGACGCTGGCCCGAAAGCGATAAGGTTTCGGTGTTCCCTTCTTACCAGGCTCACGCGAACGCCACCAGCTCTGTCGGCTCGGACTTCCCTCTCAGGGTCACGGACCCCATCGCCTCGCCCGTCCACTCATCAGGAAGATCCAAGCGGTGGAAGAGGTCGGCCGACGAAACGAGACGCCGTCCCAGCCGGGTACACTCTCCTTGAATCCGGGCGCCGGTGTTGAGCACGTCGCCGTTGAAGATCAGCCCCTTCTTCAGATCTCCGATCTCCGCGGTCATTACCTCGCCCAAATGGACTCCGGCTTTGTATTCCGGCACGACGCCGAATCGGTCTAGATACCCCTGCTTTCTCTTCTCCATGATCGTGTCGATGTCGAAGAACACTCGGATGCAGTTCGCATCCTTGAGCCCCCGCTCCTCCTTCCACGTGAGGACGACCTCGTCTCCGACGTACTCGTAGATCTCACCCGCACTGTCGAGTACTGGCCCGGAGATGTCTCGGAAGAACTCGTTGATCAGGCCGAGGTAGGCCTCGTGCCCCAACTCCTCCGCGAGCGACGTCGAGGACTTGAGGTCTAAGAACATGAAGATGCGAGATTCGCGGTGAGGCCTGTGATATCGGCCCAGCAAGTAGCTCAGTAACACCCCCGGACCGAGGATCCGATCGAGCTGTCGAAAGAAGATGATGATCACGTAGAGAAGGAAACCGATGGCGAGTTTGCGGGGGAGGGTGGGTTCTAAAAGAGACGCCCAAAATTCATCGATCGTCAGGCCTTGAAGGAAACCGAAGACGAGGCCGACCGCCGAGAACACGGCAATCACGGATCCGATGTACGTGATTGCCTTCGCCAGTAGTGCCACCGAGAACGGCAGACGCCGCATCCGCTCGTCGAAGGTGGACTCCTCGAGCAGGGCCAGCGGCATCGCGAGGGCGATCCCAACGACGAGACCGATGATCGAAATCCTCCCGTCGCTCATGAACTCATAGCCAAGGGCGACGGGAACGCAGACCATCATGATCATGATGGCGGTTCTGAACCGGCGTGCTGTTTTCGCAGTCATGATACCCCATGCGCGGTGGTTGAGGGTGGCGTCGAGGCGCTGATTAGGTGGCGGCTAGGTGGCTTGCGAATAAACAACGTTGAGTGGCCTCTGGTCTCAGTTCCTAACCCACCGAGTAATTAGCTGGGCAAAGTAGATATCGCCAGCGCCGACGTCTCTCCATTGCCTGCGCGAGCGACCGGGTGTAGGCGAAGCGTACCTATTCCCAAGCCCCAAGGCTCCGAGCAAACCGATCTCACGGCATCTCGCAGCCAAATGGCTCAGAAGGGCCGAGAAGCTTGCGGGGGTCGAGCCACTCCAGGGCTCACTCTGGCACGCCTACCGCAGGAAGTGGGCGACTGAGAGGAAGCACCTGCCGGATGTGGACGTTGCGAATGCCGGTGGCTGGAAGACAATCGACACACTGAAGCTCGCGTATCAGCACGCGGACGCCGAGATCATGTTCAGGGTTGTCAGCGAACCAAGAAGGATCAGAGAGGCATAGCGGAACTTACCCACTTACTTACTTACCCACTACTTACCCACACCTCTTAGCCCTCCCTGGGCCAGGTAAGCGAAAACCCCTGCAATTGCAGAGGTTACGCGAATGGAGCCAGCCGGGATCGAACCGGCGACCTCTGGCTTGCAAAGCCAGCGCTCTCCCAACTGAGCTATGGCCCCTCTGTGCTGCTTCCGTCCCATAGGTAAGCGGATTATCCGTTTCCTGCTAAACCCCGCCGATAAGCTGGTGTGCACGTTGGTGTGCGCGTTCGGGGATTCACTGAGCCTCCCGGAGTTCGCCCGCCCCAAGAACGACACGTAAGGTAGTCTCGCTGTCGGCCTGTTGGTAGGACGTTTTGAGGCTCACCGTCGACTTCCATCCGCCGGCTGCAGCCACATCGACGTCCGGTAGGTGCTTCCGTTCGGTTGCGAACTTTCGACGGTAGCTATGCCACAGAGTACCGCTCAATGGCTCCAACCCGGCGAGCTTCTCTCCCTTCCGTAGCCACTTGTCTGCCAAATGCCGTGTGATGGGCTTCGTCGGGTGCCCCGGTGAGGGGAGCAGGAGACGGGCCATACCACGGGTCGCACGCTTGGCTCGCGGTCGGCACATTGGTTGCGTAGCAGAAAGGCAGAGCGGTTAGGGCGCAACAATTCGAGCCTCGTAAGCGATGAACGGTATTCTACTCGGTAGTGTCCCTAGATTTGTGTAAAAGCGGATAAGCTGGACAGGAGGGAAAGAAAAACGGAAGCTCCTCTGTTGTTGTTCACTGTCACATGAACCCGGGAGTCCGGGTCTGCAGAGCAGGCTCGGAACCGGAGAGGAGCTTCCGATGCAAGAGATTGTGGAGATCGGTCGGGCCACGCAAGACGAGCTACGCGATGATTTGCGCGAGCTGTTTCAAGGCGCGATCCGGCTGACGCTCGAGATGGTGCTGGAAGAGGAGCTGAAGGCCATGGTAGGTGCACGCCGCTTCGAGCGGGTGGGAAGCCGGAAGGACCATAGGAACGGCACATACCTGAGGCGGCTGCTGACGAGCCTGGGGCAGATCGAGGTCGCCATGCCCCGGAGCCGGGACAACGGTTCGCCGGCCGACGTGATCGGCCGCTACCAGCGCAGGAGCCCCGAGCTCGACGAGATGATGGTCGAGGCGTATGTGAGCGGCGTGTCACAGCGCAAGATGGGCGACGTCACCGAGGCGCTGATGGGCGAGCGTGTTGGGCGCTCGACGGTGAGTCGTGTGGCAAAACGGCTCGACGAGGCCGTGGAAGGGCTGCGCCGTGCGCCGATCGAGGGGCCTCACCCCTATCTGTACCTGGACGCCACGTTCTTGGACGCCCGCTGGGCCCGCAAAGTCGAGAACGTGAGTGCGCTCGTGGCGTATGCAGTGGGCCCTGAGGGTCACCGACGGCTCCTGGCCGTCACGCTGGGCGCTGAGGAGTCGCAGCAGAGCTGGTCGGAGCTCCTCGAGCAACTCCAGGACCGCGGCCTCGGCGGTGTCGAGCTCGTGATCGCCGATGAGCACGCAGGCCTGGCAGCTGCGGTCCGCCGCTTCCTGCCCGAGGCACGCCGTCAGAGGTGTACGGTCCATCTGCAGCGTAATGTGGGGGCGAGGGTCCCCCACCGCCTACGCAAGCGCGTGGCGCGTGAGGTCTCGGTGATCTTCCAGACATCCGGACTCGCCGAGGCGAAGAAGCTCCTGGGCGAGTTCGGCGCACGCTGGAAGAAGGAGCTGCCCGAGGCCGTGGAGGTCCTGGAGCGGGGCTTCGGGGCAGCGACGCAGTTCTACGCGTTCCCCGAGGCGCACTGGCCCCGGCTGCGTACCACCAACAGCCTCGAGCGGCTGCACGGCGAGATCAAACGCAGGATCAAGGCCGCCGGCGCCTTCCCGGACCGGGCCAGCGCCCTCAGGCTCATCACGGCCGTCGCACTCAGGACCACACACGTCTGGGGCGACCGGCGTTACCTCGACCTCTCACTCCTCCAGAAACAGGAGGTCGCCCAAGCAGCCTAGCCGAAGGCGAGGAGCTTCCTCCGCTTTTACACACAAATCGGGACTTGACCATTCTACTCTGGGTGGGCGCGACCCTTCTCATCGCCCTAGCCCTGGCCGTCAAGCTCACTCTCGTGGGTGGCCTGGCCGCCGGTGTGTCTCGCCGGATGGACTCCGACGATGCAGCCGTGTCCGGGAGGTGGAGGCTACGAGCCAGCGGGACCGGAAAAGTCGCGACGAGCGGCACGGCCAGTAGTAGTCCGGAGGCAACCACCCAAGTCGCCAGAGCGCTGCGCAGGTTTGTGGAACGTGACGTATCGTGCCTCAAGATCGAGCGAAGGCTCGGTGCGGTTCGCATTGTCTCAGGCGACGCGACGGTGATGAATTACGCGACCAGCGGATCCCGGATCGAGCGGAGGCTCAGCGACGGGATCACGGTCCAAGCCACTGCGGATTGGCGTGGTGATGAACTGCACCTCGAACTAAGCACGTCCGGTGATGCGAGGGTCGAGGAGAAGTACACGCCCTCCGAAGACCGTGCTCGCCTCGAAGTTGAAGTTCAGCTCATCGTCCCCGATGTGGACCTCAACATGCAGCTCACCCATACCTACGATCGCACCGAGAACGCGGGGCCCATCTAGCCAGCGACGACCCGCCGCCCGGGAGCCTCATCCATCATCCGTGCAACGCAGTCCAGGATCTCGATGCGTGGGTTGTGCAGGATCCCGATGCGTGGTGGAGTAGCTGCGGGCGTCCAGCTTGCATCTGACGCTGCTCAAGCCCATCGTAGCCGGACAAAACTAGTCCTCTAGGAAGTCAAACTCTTTGACACATGAAGGTTGAACCAACACCGAGCGCCGGATATTCGAACCGACCCTACGCTTACGCGTTGGTCGGGGTCGCTCTTCTGATAGGCGTCGCCTGGCTGAGCCAGGGGCGCATTCAGCCGGAAAGCGCCGGAACCGTCGCTCCGGACTTCGAGGTCAACGATCTTGCAGGCGGTCTCGCTCGCCTCAGCGACCATAGAGGTGAGGTGCTGTTGGTCAACATCTGGGCGACGTGGTGCCCCCCCTGCGTAATTGAAATGCCCTCCATGGAACGTCTCTATCAGGAAATGGGTGGGGATGGATTCGAGATCATGGCCGTCAGCATCGAAGCCGAGCTAGGCCTATTGGATTCCGACGGTGTCCCTGGGGGCGACGTTCAGGCGTTCGCCGACTCGCTCGGGCTGACGTTTCCGATGCTCCACGATCCCTCGGAGGGGATCAAGCAATTGTACCGCACCAGGGGCGTGCGGGAGGCGTTTCTAATCGGTCGGGATGGAATCATTTACAAGAAGGTGGTGGGCGGTACCGAGTGGGACGCACCTGAGCACAGGGAGCCAATCCAGCGTTTGCTTGCTGCACCGCGGTGATTCGGCCAGCCCTCTTCAGCCACCCGAGTAACGTCTTCTGCGATTCTGCTGCGTGGTACTGATTCACTCACTCGAGTTGGATCCGTGAGAAAAAATGCCACTCTACTTTCAAAGTGGCGCGTGCCCGAAGGCAACCACGATGATCGACCTTCGAAGTGATACGGTCACTCAACCTACCGACGCCATGTGTCGAGCCATGGCCGAGGCCGAAGTGGGTGACGACTACTACCGGCAAGACCGCACGGTCATCGCCTTGGAGGAAAAGGCGGCGGAGCTGTTTGCAAAAGAAGCGGCCATGTTTGTGTTCAGCGCAACGATGGGCAACCTCGTTTCGGTTCTTTCCCATACGCGGCGGGGAGAATCCCTCATTCTCGAGGAACGGTCCCACATTTATAACAACGAAGCCGGGGGCCTGGCCGCACTTGGTGGACTAACCCCCAAGACCATCAAGGGGGAGCGGGGTCGAATGAGCCCCGAGCAGATCGAGGCGGCCGTGTTCCCGCCTGCCGTTCTTCATCCCCAGACAAGCCTCCTCTGCTTGGAGAACACGCACAACGCCGCTGGCGGCGTTTGTTTGTCGGTTGAACAGACCAAATCCCTCGCCGACGCTGCTCGCTCCCATGGGCTGAGAATTCACATGGACGGAGCCAGAATCTTCAACTCGGCCGTCGGCCAGAGTGTGTCCCCGGCGGACCTCACCCGTGAGGTGGACAGTGTCACCGTATGTCTGACCAAGGGACTGGGGTGCCCGGTAGGGGCGCTGGTCCTTGGAGGAGCCAACTTCGTGGCTGATGCCCGCCGGTGGCGGCAAGCGGTAGGTGGGGGCATGCGGCAAGCAGGTGTCGTTGCTGCCGCCGGGATCGTGGCTCTGGACACCATGGTGGATCGATTGGCCGAGGACCATGCCAACGCACGGCGTCTGGCCGCTCACCTGGCTGATGCCGGACTGATGGTAGACCCCCCGCCTGATGAAATCGAGACCAACATCGTGTTCGCCGAAATTCCCATTCGCCTCATGGATGCCAAGGAGTTCGTGAAAGGGCTGGCGGCGGAAGGTGTCCGGGTGAACCCGCCGGGCGCCCGCCGCATCCGACTCCTCACCCACCACAATGTCAGTGCCGACGATATCGAGGCGACCGGCGCCATTGTGCGAAAGTTGTTGCGTTCCTAGCGCTCGCCGCCTTCGGCGGGGTCGGACATCTAGCGGCCCTCAGCATGGGATCTTACCCTCAGCCGGTAACATCCTGTAGGCGGCTAGTACTGCCTGGACTCCGGCCACCAGGAGGACTGGCTGGGGTAACCGGGCGGAACAGATCGGCCAACGGAAGGAGCGGATCATGAATCGCAGAAAATTCTTTAAAGGAGCAGCAGGCGCCGTGGCAGGAATGTTTGTCCTGGACGGCGGTAAACGAAATGCAAAGGCAGCCGTGATGCAGGCCGGTCGGATCATCGACTTTCACGCGCACTGCCAGATCGCAGGTATCAGGGAGATGATGGGAGGAACGACGCAGGCCGATAGTCCACTCACCATCGGCCCAGACCGTCTGCGCGCCATGGATGAAATGGGCATCGATCTCGAGGTTCTCAGCATCAATCCTTTCTGGTACGAGGTCGACGAGGGCCTGGCCGGCAGGTTGATCAGGGCGCAGAACGAGGGAATTGCAGACATCTGCGCGGCCTACGATGATCGATTCGTGGGCCTCGCGACCGTGGCGCTGCAGCACCCGGATCTCGCAGCGGAGCAGTTGGAGGAAGGCGTCAGGAACCTGGGGCTGCGTGGCGGCTCTATCGGGTCGAGCGTCGGGGGCGAGGCGCTGGCCTCCACAAGGTTCGACCCATTCTGGGCCAAGGCCGAGGAGTTGGACGTGCCCATCTTCCTCCATCCGGTGGGTATTTCCGGAGCTGCAAGGCTGGCTGGAAGGGAATGGCATGTTGAGCAACGTGATTGGAAATCCGTTGGCGACGACGATTGCGCTCTCGCACCTGATTTTCGAGGGAACCTTGGATCGGTTTCCGGGACTGAAGATCTGTTCGGCGCACGGTGGGGGCTACCTTCCGGCGTATTCCGGCCGGTCGGACTACGGGTGTGGCACCCGTCCCCAGCAGTGCACGAGGACGATCGAAAAGCTTCCCTCGGAGTACTTGAAGCAGCTCACCTTCGATTCTGTGGTGTTCACGGGCGAGGCCTTACGGCACCTCGTCGCCGTGGCGGGCTCGAGCCAAATCGTGATTGGGACCGACTACCCGTATTCCTGGACGTTTGCCCCGAGCGACACCATGCTGCCCCGCTTTCTCCCGGTGGACCACGTCCTCGGAACACCGGATCTGAGCGATGCGGACCGCGTAGCCATCCTCGGTGGCAACGCCGCCAGGCTACTCAAGATTCCTGCGTAGGGTTGCCGATCGTTTGGTGCGCTTAGGCCAGAGCTCCCGTTCTAAGGGTGATCGGTTTCCTCGTAATGCCGGCGGAGCAGATCGTCTCCAAAGTCGTTCTGGGGGTCCCGCCACACCGAATGCACGTGGTTGGCTCCACCCTGTACGTTGTCGTACTCGATCATCACGGTGGGTCCGTGAATTCGGTAGTAGTGACCCTCGCCGCGCTCCGTGCCGCCCGCCCACGCGAAATGGAGGTTCTCGAGTCCGGCCTCGTGGATTCGCTGCATCTCCGCGTCGGCAACGTCGGCGTCGGCATTGTTCAAGTACTCGTCGATGAGATGCATCAGCGCGTGACGCTGCGCATCGTTCATGTCCGAGGCAGGCAGGCCTTCGAAGCGATCCAGTTCCACCGTCCGTGCGTTCCCGGTGACGATGTCCTCGGGAGCTTCCGCCTCGATGATGACGGTCCGGAGTTGGGCGTCGGTGAGCAGGGCCAGGAGCTCGCGAGCCAGATCCTCCTCGGCTCCCAGGAGGCGTCGCCCGGCGTTCGGGCCCTCTCCGACCAAGTGCGGATTCGAACCCAGGAACGCGGGAGTCACGGACGGAGGAGCGTCTCCGGCGGCGACGACGTTCATCGAGATGTGGTGTCCCTCGAAGCGCCAGGCCCAAGGCCCATCCCGGGAGGGGGCGCCGAAGATATTGAAGTAGTAGTCCTCGGGATCACGTCGATCCGGCCGGCCCTCGATCTGGCCAAGGATCCCCTCGAGCTGCATGACCCCGGTCGCCTTCAGGTAGCCCTGCGAACTGAGAACGCTCTGCAGGAGCCCGTGGGCGGCGGTGCGCTGCTCGGGGTTCATGTCCTTGAGCCGGACACCGTATCGCTCCCAAGGTACGTAGTGCCAATCGAAGCGTTGCTCGGCGTCCAGCTCCCAAGTGCCGCGAGCGCGCTCGGCGCTACCGAGGGTTCCGACGTACGCTTCGGCCGCTGCGGCCATACGGTCGCCCGTGTCGGCCGGTGGGGGCTCCGGGGCTCGGACCATGAACGCGGCCACGAGGATGGCGGTCAGAGAAACCGCCCCGAGGGTGATCAGGATGCTGCGCATGAGTGTCCTCCCGCTTCCGACGTGGAACGGCGACGGTGCCAAGACGCAAACATGCAGCCAGGGGGTCGGCCGCGACAGGGGGAGGGCCAGCGAGGGGGGCCTATCGCGCGAGCCAGTAGCTGACCTTGACCAAGAGCGGCTTGCAACGTCCCCCTCGCGCTCGCATGTTAACACCGAACGAGGAGCGGACGGGATGGCCGAATCGTTTTCTGGTCGTCCTGCAGTACCAATTTTCATGAGGAGGAAACCATGGACACCACCGCCACGGGTGCTCAGCTACAACCGGATGACGCCGCACAGATCAGAGCCACGATCGCGCCTTGGAGGCAGGCCTGCGTGGACCGAGACTGGGACTCACTGCTCGCGATGTGCACAGAGGACGTCGTGATCAGCGGTCCCGGGGGTCCGAAGGTTTCCGGGGACACCGTCCGGCCCTGGCTGGAGAACTATCCAGTCATAAAGGCGATGACCTTCGACTTCGACCGCATAGAGGTCAGTGGTGATCTCGCGGCCGCAAGCGGCTCGGGAAGCATGCTCCTCGAGGCGGAGGGCCAGGAGGTCACGGAGGTCTTCGATTTCATCGATGTCTTTCGCAAGGACGAAAGCGGCACCTGGCTCTACTCGTCGATCAACTTCAATTCGAAGGACGCATCCGCCTGAGGTCGACGTCTACCGACTTTGCCGGTCGGGGTCGGGCGCATCGACTGGCCCGACCCCGACCCCCCCTCGCTCGTCATCCCTACGTGCTCCATGGGCATCGTGCCGTAGGAGCTAAGAAGCCCCAGGGCGAGCCCACGGCCGACCGCTCACCGGGCGAGCGGGTCCGGCCGTAGCTGGAAGTGCACGACCTTGCTCGGCGTGCCCTTGCCGGTCTCGAGGTGGAACGGCGCCCGCGTGCTGTAGGTCGCCCATATTCCCCGGCCCTTCCAGCCGGCGTCCGGATCGTCGATGCGACCGTCCATCCATTTGGTGTAGAACCCTAGCGGATAGGGCACGCGCAAGACGACCCACTCCTCGTCCACGAGCGCCAGGAGGCCCTCGGAGCCATTTCCTGTGCTGATCGGCACGTTTTCACCCAACCCGAGGGTGTTGAACTGATCCACCCACGTGTAGTAGCTCGACTCGGCGCTGCCGGACTCGGTCAGGTTCTTGATTTGCGGCGCCGGCTCCGTATAGAGGGTCCAGCCTTCGGGGCAATGTTGCCCAGTGGCGGTGGGTCCGTTGAGCGGCCCCGTGCACTTGCTGCGATCGAAGCTGGCGAGGTGTCCGCTAGCGAGGGGCGTCCAGACGACGCCGTTGCGGTCGATGTCCATGCCGCGCGGCGAATACCCCTGCACGGGTGCGGCGGGGTTGTCCAAAGGTAGCTCGTAGACCTCCGTCAGAGCGGTCTCCGGGTCCACCCGGAGAAGCAAACCGGGGAAACCCAACGAGGAGCCCCAGATGGTGCCGTCGACGGGGTTCGCGGCAACGCCGTAGAAGCCGGTCTGGACCCGCTTGTCCTTGGTGGGATCGACGGGCTGGTCGGGTTCGACGTACTCGTCCTGGCGGCCGTTTCCATTGGTGTCGAGGATGAGCGCGGTCCAGCCCTGCGAGCGCTCTTCGTCACCCGTCTCGAGGTACATCTTCGTGTTCAGCCAACCGATCACCTGCCCGCCACCGCTCGTCCAGATGGTGTTGTCTTCATCCTCGGCGAAGATCAGGTGGTGGGTGCCGAAACACGTGCTGATGAGGCTCATTTCCTCGGTCGAAGGATCGTACATGGCGAGGTGACGGCCCGCCCGCTGAGTCGGAAAAAGTTTTGCCGAGGGATGATCCGATCCCTCTCTACAGAAAGCCGGATTGTCATTCGGGGAACGAACCCTCGACGTGAGCCAAACGCGCCCCTCGCCATCGAGCATGGGGTTGTGTGCGTTGGCCTTGCTGTCCCATATCGCCTCTTCTCCCCAGTAGGGGGACGGTTGGAGCGGCGGTCCCGAAGCGACCGGCGTGTTCGGATCGCGGACCGGCAGCACGACTTGGCTCGCTGTATTGCTGATGGGGTCCAGGACGGGCACGTAGTCCGCGCTGGCCTCGAGCGCCCCGTAGATCGGGCCGTAGGCGTTGACCGTCGGATCGCGCTTGTCGGTAGAAGCCTCGTCGTGGAGATACGCAGTCGGATCGGCCCAATCCCACTGCGTGATGACGACGTTGCGCTCTTCGCCCTGGGGGCGGGGCGGCGCCGGCGGCACTTCACCGGCCATGATTCGATCGGTCCAGTCCGCGAACATCTCCAACGCCCGGGGTCGGCCCAGCCGGTTGAGCCCGCCAACCATGCTCCCGCCCGCTTGCCCGGATTGGATGCGCCGATCCCAGGCAGCCGCCGTGGATGCGAACTCACCGAGTGCCGCGGGGATCTCGCGCGTGGCTTTGTTCCCCAACTGATGACACGCCATGCAACCACCCGATTTCAGGCTCCTGACCCACGCGGATTGGCTGCCGATGCTCGGCGAGATGCCGTTGCCCTGCGGCCCCGTGCCCGGAAACTCACTCTTCTCCGGCACCTCGATCAGCGAAAACCAGTACGCGGCGGGGTAGTACTGCGCGGCCGCGTGCGGATCGGGCGCCGTCACCGCCGTCAGATTCTGGGAAGACCCGGGTGTGACCCGAACCCGCCGGGAATCGACCAGCCCGTAGCCACGCGCCCAGACGTCGTAGGTCGCTTCCGGAAGGTCGGGAATCAGGTACCGCCCCTGATCGTCCGTCACCACGCTCCGAATGAAGTTGGTCGGTAAATCCGCCGTTTCAGCGATGACCCAAACACCGGCTTCCGGACCGTCCTGCCCGCTCACCACCCCGCCGATGTCGTCGTCATCGATTTCGACTACATCACCGGTCTGCCCACACGCACTCACTCCAGCCAGTAACACCGCGGTGAAGAACGCGGCGCCCACGTACACGACTCTCCGAAATTCGACGCTTCTGGTCATGATGCCCACTCCCCAGGGTCAGTGGATCGAAACACTCAACTGAGCGACTTGGTCGGACGGATCCGAACATCAATCAGGATAGTGTCGCGGCCCCCGGGGCGATAGGCGGCCTACAAAACGAAGCGCCCCCAGCCTTTCGGCCGGGGGCGCTTCCTCGACGTCGGGTCGCGCGATTCGCGCGCCGTGGTCCGATCTAGGCGGCGGCCTAGTCCCCGAACAGCCAGGCCACCGGCCGAAGGAAGTCCTCGAACCTATCGTCGAACATCTCCTCGAGTCCGTGGAATATCGCTCGCACGTGCCGGGCCTCCGTACTGGTCAACTCACCGCCGGCGGCGTTCTGAACCGTGACGCTGTCACCATCCACGGAGATCGTCGCGAAGAGCTGCCCATCGACGTGAACCTCGAAGGTTCCACCCTCCGTCGGGAGATCGCCTTCGCTGAAGGTGATGACACCCACGACCGTGACCCTGTGGGCGCGTTGCATGAACATCGCGTCGACGTCGAGCGAGCCCTCGAGCGTCTCTTTGTTGAACTCGAAGACCACCGTGGCGTCCAACTCGAAGCCCCTCGAGGGAACCGAGAACTCGTGTTCGACCGTAGCGATCGAGACGGGGAAGTCATGGACGAACGTAATCGAGAGGTCGACATGGACCTCGTCTGTACCGTCACCGATGAACCCGGAAACGGTGAAGCCCAAAGTCTGGGTACCCACCACCGCCGAAACGGTATAGTTGATGCGCTCGACACCCCCCGTTACGACCACCACGCGGACGACGTACTCAAGGTCCGTGCTCTCGTCCACGAGGTCGACGTACCCGATCTCATTGCTCCCCTGGTCATGCGTGACCGGATCGACCTCGTACAGAACAAAGCGCACTCCCTTATCGGGAGCGTCTCCGCGCTCGGGATTATGCCGATAGCGATCGCCCTCGCGGTCGTACGTACGACCCCGGAAGTCCAACGGCACCAACGGCCCGGCGGCCGGACCCACGGCGGCAAATGTCCGCGCCGCCGCCTCGGCCTCCCAGTGGCTGCCTGCGGTGGCTGCAGCCAAGCTGGCCTGGAGCAGCCCCACGGGGACCGCACCGGTGTCCGGCACCAGGTTGAAGCTCTGGCTCGAGAAGGCAAGGTTCTCGAACACCGAAGCGGCGAACGCGCCCTGCACGACCTGAAGATCGGCGGCGGATACGTCCGGAGCGAACGGTTCATCGTCCAGTCCAATGCCGTCGGTACCTTCAATGCATGCGGTTAGGGCAACGGTGAGGGCCATAGCAACGGCCGAAAATCTGTAAAAGCGTAACACGTTAAACCTCCGGATTGTTATCGAAACAAGAAAGCCGACGGCGGTGGAGACCGCCCGTCTCAACGGATTCGGTCTTCCTTAAGTCAAGAGGCGTGCCGCTCACCGAGGAAATCGGATGGGATGGGGGGGAAAGCCCGAACCACCATGCGGGCTCACACTTCTTTGGACGCCAGATAGCGGAGACTGTGGCTGGGAATCGCCCCGGAAGTGCGGAGCGTTATAAAACTTTCTGCCTGAAACGGAAAAAAGTATCTAGTCGCCCGCCCGGAGCACCCGAACAATCCACACGGTCCTGAAGATGGCCGTTCCGAGAGTGCCCACCGCCACGAGCCCCAGAATGGGCACGAGCAACGCTCCGACTCGACCGGCTCCCCATAAACCGGAAACCGTCGGGTCGAGGAGTCCGCCGAACCCCAACAGGAGCAAACGTTCAGCCCTTTGCATGACCCCCAGCTTGCACACCACACCCTGACTCTCCCCCCGGGCGCGTGCATAGCTGACCAGGAGCGACCCACCCATCGCGGTTACGGCCAGAGCCAGCGAGAGCGCGGAAAACCGAAACAGCACGGCCAGCCCGACGAACGCACCGACTTCGCCAAAACGGTCGAGCGTAGAATCGAGAAAGGCACCGGCGCGGTCGGTGACCGCCATGGAGCGGGCGACGCGCCCGTCGAGAACGTCGGCCACCCCTCCCAGCAGAACGCCCCACCCCCCCAGTGTCACATGACCCAGGGCGAACGCCGAACCGGCGCCGATACCGAACGCCGCACCCAAAAGGTTGTAGAACGTCGGCCCCAGCCCGACGGCAACGGATAGGCGGACCATCGGGCTGACCGCCCAATAGAACCAGCTTCTTACGAAAGCGCCCAGCACGAAAGTTCCTTGGGCGTCCGACGCGAGCGGATCCGGACGCCTGTTGGCGCCCCCCAACACATAGACAGGCATCGACAGGACTGCCGTCGCCAACACCCCTAGAAGGACCTGAAGGCCGGTCGTCACGTGTCGCTTTCGGACGTGGGAGGAACCGTACTCCCGGCCGTGGACTCTTCGGCCGGCCGGTTACGGAGCACACGAAACAAGCGAGGCCACAAAAAAATCAGAGGCAGACGCGTCTCCAACGGGGTCAACTCGACCCTCATCCCCGTTCTACGCTCCACTTTGCGCACCAAGTACGGGAGCCAGTTTTCGAATGTCAGCATATGCTTGATCCATCGAGCGGTCACCCTGAACTTGCTGTAGGTGAAGTACGCCGATCTCTTGAGCCGAGCCATCGGCCCCGGCCGGCGCGCGGAGCGATACCCGTGCCCGTCACGCACGACGGTCCCTTCGATGCACGCATCCGCCAGCAGCTTCCCGTAGGTCTCGACAAGATAGGCCCGCTGAGCCTCGTAGACCGAACTGGCCCGCGAACCCGACTCCGGTCGAATCTCGTGGCGATAACAGATGGCGATCATCTCGCGGGTTAGACTCTCGGCACCGAAGGGAGTGGCCACGTACGGTGCCGCCCAGTCGAGAACCGTCCTTCGCCCGGCCTCCATGGCCTCATCCAGCCACCCTTCGGCGGCCGCATCTCTCACGTAGAGAACACCGACCTCCTGCATCATGCGGGAGATCATGAAGTGGTCTCGCGACCTGGCCGACAGCTCGCGCTCGAAGTCGTGCGCACTGATGATCAGGCACTTGGCGATCGGACCGGCCGCACCCTCCGGCGAGAAAGCAATCACGCTCGGGGGCAGCAACCAGGCGAGCGAAGCCATGAGCCTCGGCGAACGGTGGGTGAAGCCACGGCTGCGCAGCTCCCGGTACGTCGCGAGGTAGTCCTCGACCACGACCACCAGATCGTGCGCGCTGTACCGATCGGGCGCCGCCCCGAGCAGGTGGGACCCGTACAATAGCACGGCCCGGAGCTGTCTTCCGGTGCCGGCCACGAGGGATTGCGTCAGCAACCGTGCTGGCCGGCTACCGGCATGGGTCATCCCGCGCGTAGCTCCTCGAGGTCGTCTCGCATCCGGCCCTCCATCTCCTCGAGCCAGGAAGAAATTTCATGAGGGTCCGACGGTGTGTCGAAGGACCCGGACACACTCACGCGGCAACGGACGGTATCTACCCCGCTGAGCATGTCCTTGAGCCGGCCACACGGGAGCGTCCCATCCGACGTCAGCAAATACACGTTCCATTGCCGGTGCCGCAGCAGCGTGTCCACCGCTCCCCGCCGGAAGGGGAGCAGCGCGCCGTCGAGGGAGCGCGTACCCTCCGGGTACACGACGATTGGGACCCGAGGGTCTCGGGCCACTGACCGGAGCATCTTGAGTTGCCGCTTCATCCCGCCCTTGGGATCCACGACCGGATAGTCATAGAGCTTGATCATCCTCGAGACCACCGGTACGCCGCGGGCATATCGTTCGCGGGTAACGATACGCGAATAACCGTGCTCAAAGCATCGGACGACGACGGGGATGTCCAGGAGCGACTGGTGATTCATCAACACGAGGACGCCCGGATTGGAAGGGATCGTCGGGAACGGCTCGAATGTGCCCCCCCCGAGGATACGGATCAGGCCGATCAGCGTGCCTGCAATCCACCGCTGCCAGGCCGCTAGCACCCGGCCCTTGCTGGCCGGAGCCATCCAAACCAACGGCACGATGACCACTCTCTGAACCACGTCGGCCAGCCCCAAAAACGCGCCGATGGTGGCGACGGTCAAAAAGCCTCTTAGTTTCATGACGGCAAACGCTAACGGGATGTGGAGGGATACTTCAAGCACCATGCCGGGCAACCAAGGGATGTTCCAGTTGGACCGCCCCGCGACGGATCACGAACGGACCAGAGAGACCAAAGACACGAGGAGGAATTTCGGGTTATGGAGTTGACGGAATACGGCTTCAAGAACGCGGTCGGGGCTTTCTTCGAAATGCCCACGAGCGATGCAAGGAAAATCCTACCGGCGCATCTGCAGCCGTTGGAGGTGCAACACGAGCGTAGCATCCTCGCGATTACTGCGTTCCAGTTCACCGAAAGCATGGTGGGGGAGTACGACGAGGTCGTGATGTCGGTCATAGTCCCGCCGATCATGGAGGCCGGCCGGCCGCTTCCCAAGGCGGCCTTCTATCCCTTCGTGGTGGGTGTGACCACCGATGCGTCACGCCAGCATGCCATCGAGCGCTGGCACCTTCCACACTATATGAAAAATCTACAGATGGATTTCACGGAGACCGAGGACGAACTGTCGCTGAGCATCTCCGACGGGGGTCAGCCCGTCCTCGACCTGAGTGTGACGAACTTCCCTGGAGCCCCCGAGATCGTGCTCTTCAATGCCTTCACAGTGAACGAAGAAGACCGCTTCAAGGTCAACATCTTCATGGACGGCGAACACACGGAGCACGAAGAGGAAGCCGGCTCACTCACCCTGCATCCTCACGAGATGACCGAGGGGCTGACGCTCGACGACATCTCATCCGTTCCGTTCCGGGAACAGTGGTTCCACGGCGGGCGACAGACGTTTGAGGAGCTGGAGCGGATCTAGAAGGCTGCTGTACTCCTTCAACAGCCTTCTTGAAAGGCCGCGTTCAACCGCGACGGCTGATGTGGTGCCCTAGAAGCGCGAGGCGCGAATCCAAACATCGGCCCGCGCCCACGAAGTCTCGAGTACCTTCGCCGTTTCCTCAGCCTCGCCGACTTTCCCCTGGGCACGCAGCGCCTGCTCGAGCCCAAAGAGGGACCACCCGTTGAAGGGATGGTCGTCGAGAGCCGCCCGGTAGACGGCCTCCGCCTCGGCCGGACGATCGGCCTCCAGGAGCATGGCCCCCAGCCAGTCGCGGACCGAGAAATTCAGCGGCTCGGGCTCATCGTAGCGGAGCCCGTCTTCGATTTCGAGGGCCCGCTCGAACGACGCGATGGCCTCGGCAGTACGCCCCTCCTCCCGGAAAACTTCTCCCTCGAGGACGCCCCCTACGATTGCGAGCAGATCCGACGCGGTGTGCCCGCGGAACCGCACGGCCTCCGGAGCCGAGGCCCGCCCTTCTTCGATGGTCTCGAGGAAGCCGCGCGCCACGTCCACGTGCCCAGCTCGAAGATGAGCGTAGCCCTGCCCAAAGTCCCAAAAACCCCTGAAGATCGGATTCTCGGTGCCGTCCCCCTCCATGGCGAGAATGTCGTCGAAACGCCCAAATCGGACCCGGGTGAGCACCTCGTAATACTGGGCTCCGCCCGTGGCCGTCGTGTAGTCGGCCCCAGCTTGGATGGCGACCGCGCCTTGTCCATCATTCGATGCGGCGAAGAGGAGCATGTGCAGGTTGTGCGAAGTGTAGATGGCAAACCCCTCACCGTACTCGGCCGCCTGGTCGGAATGCCACGCACGTTGATTCGCACGCACTCCGTCACCCCAGCGGCCGACCTCATTGTACGTGTGGGAGGGCATGTGGTTGATGTGGCTCGCTCCGGGGATGGATCCACCGAGGAAGTCCGCACAGGCCTCGGCCTTGTTCGGCTCCGTCGTGGATTCCGTGGAGTGTATATAGAGGTGACAGGAGCCGGGATGTTGGATGTCCCTGGCCAGGACCTCTTCCAGAATGTGATGGATACGCTGAATCTCCGGCCGCTCGATGTCCCAGTTGCCCCTCCTCGGCTCTAGCAGCATCAGGCTCTCGGCATAGAGGAATCCGACGTCCAGGTCGGCCTTGTTGGCCTCGTAGACCCGGCCCATCGCCTCCGCGTAGAGGGTGTCCACACGCAACTGCGGAGTCCGATCGGTCCGCCCCACGTACCGCACGGCCATCGCGTCGATCATCTCCCGCTCAACCCGACTCGCGTGATCAGGCGCGAGCTCCAACGCCTTTTCGATCGCCGCCTGGGCGCGGGGAAGAGCGCCGGCCCCCATGGGACCGTTCATGTAGGGACCCCACGCCCACGCCTCTCCGAAATAGCACATCGCACAGTTGGGGTCGCGGAGCTGTGCTTCCCGGAAGGAGCGGGCCGCGTCCGTTAGCGTGAAGGAGTACACGAGCTGGATGCCCTGGTCAAAAAACGCTTGCGCCTCGTTGGAGTCCGTCGTGATCGTGCGCGAAAAGGGACCGAGCCCAATCGTGAAATAAGGCATGGGCTCGTTGAAACTTTCCGGCATCTCCGCAGAGGAGTCCTCCTGACCGGCAGCGCCAAGGGCCAGCGACGCCAGAAGGACGGCCGTAAAGAGGGGCGCACCCGAGATTCTAGGGTCCATTACGATTTCTCCTCAACAAGGGCGACGAAGCGAGGCATTAACATGGTGTCCGGATCGGGTGCACGTCCAGCACCCCTGCCCAACTCGGACCTCCATTCCTGACCTCGATCCCCAGCGACCCCGTCCCCCCTGGGGGACATGTTCGGGCAACCTCCTGCCGCTTGACCAAGGAAGGCCGGACCGCGCTCGGGGGCGGTGACAGGGAGGGGTGAGCCAACGCAGGTACTTGGCTGCCCACAGCGCAAGCTGGCCCCGGCTGGCTTGGCTACGTAGCATTGCGTACCGCGAGGGGTAGGTCGGGACGGTAGTCTGAGGCAAGGTTCCTCGAAGCCACCGGCATGAAATGAATTCAAAGCGAATCCCGCTGGGCGTAATCTTCTTTGCAGTCCTAGGCGGCGGATGTACGACTACGCAACTCCTCCCTCCGCAGGCCCCGCAGGTCACCTACCGTGAGGCGAACGACAAGCTCGCCGGTCGGAACGCCCAGGTCCGCACAACAGACGGTGGGCTATTCGAGCTCTACAGCGTTGAAATCACGGCCGATTCAGTGCGCGGGTTCTCCCCGTTTGGTGGCGCGGGAAGCCGGTTCGCCCAAGGCGAGGTCTTCGAAATCCAGACGAAAAAGGACCGTACGCGGGGTGGCTTGGTAGGCGGGGCGATCGGTGCCGGTATCGGGTTGATTCTGATATTGGCGGGGGCCGTCGACGATTCTGCTCCCACACAAGGGGAGTGGCCGGCGGCGGGCATGGGTATCGGTTTGGCGTCTTGGGGGGCTGTGATAGGTGCGATCCGCGGTAGCCGGACGCGATACAGACTTGGTCGGTAGCTGTCGACGGACGATCTATCACGTGACGAGTGCGCGCTTAGTGGGCGGGGTGCCCCGCTAGCTCTGGCTTCGGTAGGAAGAGCCCTTAGGTTCCGGTGGCAAACGGATGGAGACCGTGCTACCGGGCCGGCTCCGCGAAGTAGAATCTGGCATCGAAGCCCTCGAAGAGGACCTCGCGGACGCCTTTGTGGACGGCTGAACCCGCCGCCCGGTTGTGAGCTCCCGACTCGTCGTACTTCAGGAGGGGCACGGGCGCCTCACGGCTCGCAAGTCACGCTCGGCCCGGACGCGGGTGCGGGTGCGGCTCCAACGGATTGGGCGATCTCGGCGCCAACCGGGGCCGAGCGACGGCAGAGCCCGATCGCCGGGCCGGGCGGTATGGACAACCCGGACAGCCCTTTTTAGAATCCTGCCGCTTGACCAAGTGTCGTGTCCCAGAGGAGGAACGCCGCAGGGCCGGATGCATCGGTGCTCGAATGGCCGAGACACTTCAGGGACACCACACTTAGGAAGGCCGGACCGTGTTCGGGCCAGGGAAGGTTGGTAATTCCCGTGCAGGAGGAAACGAAGGAATGATCGCAGTTGAGGGTGTGACCAAACGTTTCGGTGAACTGGTCGCCGTACGGAACCTCGACTTCGAGGTCAACAGGGGTGAGGTGGTCGGATTCCTGGGACCCAACGGCGCCGGCAAGACGACCATGATGCGGATGCTGACGGGTACGCTCGAGCCCGATGAGGGCCGTGTCCTCTTCGACGACGTGCCGATCAGCCAAGATCTCACAGCCGCCAAGGAGCGCCTGGGATACCTGCCGGAGACCAATCCTCTTTATGAAGAGATGCTGGTCGCGGAGTACATGGAGTACGCCGGACAACTTCGTATGCTCACCACGGCCCAGGCGCGGAGCGCCATCTCCGATGCGGTGGACGAGACGGGCATCAGCGACGTGTTCTTTCGCCCGGTTTCGGAACTGTCGAAGGGATACCGGCAGCGGGTGGGGCTTGCGGCGGCCATCCTTCACCATCCCGAAATCTTGGTGCTCGACGAGCCCACGGAAGGGCTCGACCCCAATCAACGGGTCGACATCCGGAACCTGGTGAGCGAACTGGGCAAGGAGCGTACGGTGTTGCTCAGTACCCACATCATGCAGGAGGTCGAGGCGACGTGCACCCGGCTGCTCATCATCAACCGAGGTTCACTCGTGGCTAGCGGTACGGTGGCCGACCTGCTCGCTGCGGGTAAGGGCATGTCGCAGTACACGGTCGAAGCCGAGGGCGAGGGTGTGGCGGAGGCGTTGAGCCGGCTACCCGCGGTGGACTCCCACACGGCGGAGCAAATCGAGGGCCGCACCCGAGTACGTCTTACGGTGGCGGGGGGCGATGAGCTTCGCCCGGAGATCTTCCGCATGGCCAATGAGCGCCACTGGGTGCTCTGGGAGTTGCATCGGGGCCAGGCCTCGCTCGAGCAGCTCTTCCGCGAGCTGACCGCCGATGCGGGCGAAGGCGGAGAGCAGTCCGCGCCCGCCGGGGTCGAGGCTGAAACGGAGCCGACGCCGCCGGTCTCCGAAGAAGGCACGGAGCCAGACGCATGAAGCGAATTCGGACTGTAGTACAGCGCGAGGTATCCGGCTTCTTCGACCACCCCACGGCGTACATCCTGGTGGTGGCCTTTTTAGGCCTAGGGCTCTTCCTCACCTTCCGGACCATCTACGCGGCAGGGATCGCCACGCTCCGGCCCTTCTTCGATCTGCTGCCGTGGCTTTTCGCGATCTTCATTCCGGCGATCACGATGCGCTCTCTTGCCGAGGAGCGGCGAAGCGGCACCCTGGAGTGGCTGCTCGCCCATCCACTCCGCGAGACCGAAGTGGTCTTGGGCAAGTTCATCGGCAACTGGTTCTTCGTGCTCGCGGCGCTCGCCGGTACCATCCCCACTGCCTTTGGCCTGCTCAAGGTTTCCGAGGCGGACGGTGGAATCATGATGGCGGAATACATCGGTGCGGCACTGCTCGCCGCCCAAGGTGTCGCCATAGGCCTGTGGGCCTCCAGTCTCACGCGGAATCAGATCACGGCCTTCATGCTGGCTGCTTCGGTTTCCTTCACGCTCGTGATCATGGGCACTCCGGTGGTACTCGTTGGACTCCCACCCATCTTTGGCACCGGCATCTCGAATCTCTCCGTCTTGGGGCACTTCCAGAACGTGGCCCGCGGCGTCGTGGACCTCCGAGACGTGATCTATTTCCTGTCGACGGCCGGGCTGTTCCTGTTCATGGCCGTGGCCATCATGAGCCGGGAGCGGCTGAGCACCGGACGGAGCGCTTACCGGCGGCTCAGGACGGGAACCGCAGCACTGATAGCGGTGGTGGTCGTGCTGAACCTTCTCGGCGGGAATTTCCGGGGCCGACTCGACCTGACGCGGGAGGGTCTCTACACGCTCTCCGACGGGACACGAGAGATTCTGGGCGGCCTCGACGATTTCGTGACCCTGAAGCTGATGATCTCCGATGAGCTGCCGGCCGAGCTCCAGCCGACGCTTCGTGACCTGGCGGACCTGGTCGCCGACCTCCGACGGGCCGCGGGTGGCCAGCTCGTCGTCGAGAATCTGAATCCGAATGAGGATGAAGAGGTGGCGAGGGAGGCACGGAGCTTCGGAATCACACAAAACGAATTCAACGTGTTGCGGGACGACGAGTTCGAGGTTCGGCGAGGCTGGTTGGGATTGGCCCTCCTGTACGCCGATCAACGCGAAGTCATCCCGTTCATCAACCGGACGGATGATCTCGAGTTTCGGCTCGTTTCGGCGATCTCCACGATGACTGCGGACGAACGGCAGGGCGTGGCCTTCCTCACGGGGTTCGGCGCTCAGGGACCCGAGACGTTCCGCGGGTTTGCGCAGGCGCTGTCCGAGCGGTACGACCTGAGTACGATCGACCTTTCGGAAGACACGGTGCCGTCGTTGAGCCGGGACACGTTGGACATCGTAGTGGTCGCGGGGCCCCAGGAGCCTCTGGGCGCACCCGCGGTGGAAGCCATCCGATCATTCATCGACACCGGAGGATCCGCGCTCTTCCTGATCGATAAGCACCAAGTGTCACCGGAAACACCGATGATGTACCCGGTCTTCACCGGCTTGGAGTCTTTCCTCGAAGAAAAAGGGGTGGGCACCGACGCGGGCGTGGTGTTGGACCACAGCTCCAACTCCAACATCTCCATGGGGCGGCAAGGTATCTTCAACGTCGTACGTCCCTACCCCCTGTGGCCCATCGCCCTGAGGGGAGACCCACACCCCACGACGCGTGACTTGAGCAACTTGAGCGCGGGGTGGGCCACGGTTCTCACCGTCACGGACAACACCGTCCAGAAGCTATGGGTGACCACCGAGAACGGAGCCATCCAGGCCGCGGGCGGAATCATCATGCCCGACGCGCTTCTGGAGCCCGATCCGAACGACTTCCAGACGGTGACCCTGGCCGTGGCGCTGGATCCGGCCGCGACCGGCGGTGGTGGGTCCTCAGGGGAAGGAAGAGGGTCGGCCACGGAGGGGCGGATGATCGTCGTGGGTGACGTGGACTTCCTCCAGGAGCAGTTTGTCCGGGCCAATCCCCAGAATCTGGTTTTCACCCTGAACGCGATCGATTGGCTCGCCCAAGACGAGGCCCTCATCGGAATCCGCTCCAAGATGCGGACGCCGCCCGTGATGGCTTTCACGTCCGAGTTCCAGAGATCGGCGCTCAAGTGGGGGAACCTGGTGGGCGTGCCCTTGCTTTTCGTGGCCTTGGGCGTGGTTCGCGTGACTGGACGGCGCAGGCGGATCGAAGCACGCTGGAAGGCGGTAGCGCCGTGAGTGAGCAGACGCTCAAGAGGATCTTGGGAGCCCTCGGTATTCTGGTCGCAATGTGGCTCATTTCCACGCTGCTGGCCGGTAGGGGTGGAGGCGGAGCCACGCCCGATGGCGGCGTCGCCGCCCTGCTCGAGCGCCTGGACGAGGCGACCGTGAGCGCCGTCCGCATTGTGCGTCCAGAGCAGACCGTGTCGCTCCAGCGCAGTGGCGACGCCTGGACCGTCAACGGGAACGTTCCGGATTCATCGGCCCTGACACGTCTCTGGAACGCCCTCGTGGAGGCTGAGGTTGGCGGGGTCGTGGCCAATAACCCCGGAAACCACGAGCGCATGGGGTTGTCCGCGGACAGCGCCTTGACGGTGGACTTCACCCTCGCCGACGGCGGCATGGCGTCTCTGCTCGTAGGAAACGTCGGGCCAATTTTTCCCAGCGGATATGTGCGGCTGCCCGACCAAGACGCGGTTGTGGTTGTGTCGGGAGATTTTCGTGCCACGCTGAACCAGAGCGTCACCGACTGGCGGGACAAGACGATTCTGCGGGTCGATACCGCCGCCGTAATTCGCCTCGTGTTGGAAACAGACGACGGTACCCATATAGTGGAGCGAAGCGACACCACCTGGTCGGTCGATGGAGGGCCCGCCAACGCCAGCACGATCCGTTCAGTTCTCGAGGAGCTCGCGAATTTTGTTGCCGTCGGGTTCGCGGAGGATGAGGAGATCTTCCAAGAAAATCCTAGGCGGGCGACCGTCCTTGGGGCGCAAGGGGACACACTGGGCGCGGTGGTGATCACGGGTGAGGCAGGAACCCGGCACGCCCGCACGCTCGGAAACGACGTCGTGTTCGAGGTCGCGAGCTTCAGAGCGGATCGAATCACGCCCGATATCGAAAACCTCCGGCCGACGGACGCCGGCGGAGCGTGATCTACGGGAAATTTGAACAGGGAGGGTCGGGTCGGGACCCGCGCCCCGCCGCCCGTGTATTTCGAAAGCGACCCGGCGTGGTCGCTCACCGCGGCATGACCGCTTACCCGAGGTGCGTAGGAGAATGCTCGTGCTAGCCTTCGTCACGACCCGAGCGAAACCGATTCTGCCGGTGGCCGTCTTTGCGGTTCTCACCGTGTGGCCCGCCACTCTGGACGGCGCGCCGGTGGTGCTTCCCGCGCCGACCGAAATTGCGACTGCGTCCGCGCTCGCGGCCCAGGACCGAGATGGGCCTAATCCGGACTCCGTGAAGCTGCATGAGGAGGCCAAGGAGGCCCAGGCACGTTTCGAGCGTTTTCGAGAGGACCGCATCCCTCCGGAACTTGCGGGATTCGGAGGCCGGTGCGATGAGCTCATTGGCCGGTTTTGCCTCCGCTTCGAGGATGGCGAGGACGAGAGCGAGTGGAGCGTGCCCGAGGAGCCCGTGGAGTTCGGCATGGCACGGGTGCGGGTCCTTCGTGAGCTCCGTGAAATCCACGACCAGATCCCTCGCGACTCCTGGATTTTGGGCCAGCGCGTCTTCTACATGGGTGAGGTGGGCGATTGGCGGGGCGCGGAAAGCCTGATCCGCAGATGCGGCGGAGGGAACTGGTGGTGCACGTCGCTGCTGGGGTTCGTGAGGCACGCCCAAGGAGACTGGAACACCGCCGCCGACCTGTTCGCGTTGGCCAAAAGCCAGATGCCCGAGGGCGAGAATTTCCTCTCCCTCGCGCTTCTCCTGGACCCCGACGCCCTCGAGGTCTATGAAAGCTCATCCGACCAGGCCGCCGCCGAGGAGCGGCTGTGGCTCCTTTCCGACCCGCTCTATCTGGTGGACGGAAACGACCGGATGACCGAGCAGTACGCACGGGCGGTGCTCATCCGCATGCGGCGTGAGTCCGTCAACCCTTATGGCGTCGAATGGGGCGACGACATCGAGGAGCTCACGCTCCGCTACGGGGCTGAAAAGGCGTGGGAGCGCCGACGGAGCTTGCCGAACGGCACGCTCCAGGACACCCGCAGCATCGTGGGCCGACACCATCCGAAGAGCCAGGAGTTCCTTCCGCCGGACGAGGCCCTCGCCGATCCCGCAGAGGTGGCGGCCGGTGATTGGACTCTGGAGCAACGACGCCCGTGGACCGGGTACGCACCTCCCTACGCGCCGGACCTCGACGCCCTGGAGACCCAGGTGGCTCGTTTCCGGCGCGGGGATTCGCTGCTCGTTGCAGGGGCATTCGCACCTGAAGAAGAGGACGCGGCGGAGGACGCCCGCCGGCAGGGCCAGCGCAGGAATCCACGGATCGTCGATCTTCGTGCTCGGCGGAACGAAGACCGCGGTGACCAACAGGCTCGCCTCAATCCCTTCGGCAGGCCCATCGAGGAGCCGCAGCCGTTCATTGCCGAAGAACCGGAGCCGGAAGGCCCCGTGCAATCCGGCCTCTTCCTGATCGACACAGAGAGTGGTGTGACGCATCAGGTTCTAGGGGAGGGTCCGCGTGGTGTGTTCCAGCTCCAAGTCCCGAACGGACGTTATGTGGTCGGCATCGAGGCTTTCAGCTCCGATGCGAAGGAAGCGTGGCGGGACCGACACGGACTTTGGCAGGAGCCCCTTTTCCCGGGTTTGGCGGCGATGTCGGATCTGCTGATCCTCGAGGGTGGCGGGGAGATCCCCAACTCACTCGACGAGGCGCTGCCGACCGCTCTTCCTGCGGTTCGCATCCGGGTCGGCGAGCCGTTCAAGGTGGCGTGGGAGCTATACGGACTCGCGATCGGGGAGTCGGCGAGCGTGCGGATCGGCGTGGACCAGGGCGGTCAGGGCTTCATCCGGGCACTGGGCCAGTTCCTTCGCGTGCTCGAGCCGGACGCCCCCGTGGTGATAACATTCGAAGACGCTGGGCCCGACGTGTTGGGCACGGTTTTCAGCGCGGTTCAGCTCAACCTTCCCGACCTGGAGCCGGGAGAATACACGCTGACCGTTGAAATCGAGCTTCCCGGCCGCCAGCCCATGTCCCAACCCCGACTGATTCTGATCGTGCCCTGAGATCCTCATCGTGCCGCCACGGAGCCGTGAGTGTGCGCGTAGTCGGTGAGGCTGCTGGCGTTCTAGGGCCCTTCTATCGCCATGAGGATCGCGGTGCCTTCGGCGCATCCCCCACACGCCTCTGAGGCCGGTCGTTCCGACTCCGTATCAAACCCCTCGGCCTCGTAGATCGACCGCGCCCGATCGTTGAAGTCATATACGTCCAGCCAAAGTCGGCGGGCGCCCATTTTCCCAAAAACCGCCTCCTTGACGAGGCGGACGGCATGAGTGCCATAGCCCCTGCCCTTCTCCGAGATGGCGATTCGCCTAAACTCGATGACCTCCGTCCCCAGGCCCCTCAGGATGACGAAACCAACCCGAACGTGCTCCTCGGCCTCCTCGACGATCCAATGAGCGACATCGGGATCGGCGATCGACGCACGGTGTTCTCCGATCGGCCAAGCATGAATGAAGGGCGCCGTGTCGGTATCGGCCTCCAGGCGCAGCACGAAATCGAGATCGCTCTCGCGCGTCGGACGGAGCCGAACCACAGCGGCCGATCGCTCTCGGTTCATGCCTGGCTTCATCGTCATCCTCCGTCCGGTGTCAGAATGCTCCTCCCTCGTCACGCCTCCTGGAGCAGTCCCGCCTCTTCCATGATCTCCCCACCGATGCTTACGACCTCCCGAACAAGGAGGTCGAAGTCCTCCCGACGACTCCGGTGGTTGCAGATGCAGACCCGGAGAGTGAACCGCCCCCTGACCTGCGTATGGGAGGGTACGGCGATCCCTCGTTCCTGGATACGCATGAGCAGCTCTCGGTTCACGTCATCGAGAGCCGCTGAGTTCAGATCCCGCGGAGCGAAGCGGAACGGCACGACGTTGAGCGCCACGGGGGCCATCAACTCAAGCCGTGGCTCCGCGTCCACCAATCCACCCAGATACTTGGCCTGTCGCACGTTTTGCGCGACAAGGCGCCCGAACTTCTCGAAACCGTGCTCCTTCAACGTCATCCAGACTTTAAGAGCCTTGAATCCTCTCGAGAGTTGGGGGCTTCGTTGGTTCGTGGACTCGGGCTGCGCGCCGGTTCCGCGGGAGAGCGGATCCAGGTAGGCCGCCCGCACGGAAAAGGAGGCACGATGGGCCGACGCGTCCCGAATCATCACGCAGCCGGCCTCGTAGGGCACGTACATCCATTTGTGGAAATCGAAGGCCAGGGAGTCCGCCCGCGCTAATCCGGAAACCAGGCCCCGGGTCTCAGGCGAGAGCGCCGCCATGGCGCCGAACGCCCCGTCGACGTGGAACCAGAGGCCCTCGCGGGCGGCGATATCTGCGATTCCGTCAAGATCGTCCAGCGAACCGGTATTGATCGTCCCTGCGGTCCCGACGACGGCGAACGGACGCAGGCCGTGCTCGCGGTCGCGGACGACCATGCCCGCAAGCGCCGCAAGATCCATCTCCAGCCGGTCGTCGACGGGCACGACGCGAACCGCATCCTGACCCAGCCCCAGAAGCTTCGCGGCTTTGAAGATCGACGAATGCGTCTCGGACGATGCATACAAGACCAACTTGCCGGCTTCAGCACCTACACCCCGTTCCGTCACATCGTAGCCTGAGCGAGCGTCACGCCCTACGGCCAATGCGATCAGGTTCGCAACCGACCCACCACTGGTGAACACGCCGCTCGCGTCGGCGGGCATGTCCAACGCCGCCTTCATCCAATCCACTACCTGTCTCTCGACCCGGGCAGCACCATCATTGAACAGGCCGGACACCGAGTTCATTCCGGCCGCCAGCATTTCCGCCATCATGCCCATGGGCGACCCGGTACCGCCGGCCCATCCCCAGAATCGGGGGTGGTCGTTTCCCGTGGGGTACGGAAGCACCAATTCGAGAAAGTCCCCATAAGCCGCGTCGGCTCCCGCACCCTTCATGGGCCGGTCCTCCCGGAAGCGAGCCTCGACTTCCTGGGGAACGGGTCGCCAGGCGGGGCGGTCCCGAACCGTCCGTTGAGCGTCGAGCAGCTGATCCACCATCTGGTGTGCCAGGCCTCTGAAGGCCTCCCAGTCCTGCGGATCGAGGGTCTCTTCAGGCGGGCCCTCGAACATCTTTTCGATCGTCATGTCAATATCCTATGCTCAACAAGGTTGCCGTACCGGGCGGGTGACGCCGCCAGCCCCTTGGGGCAACTCGACGCCATCACCGCACGGGGGTTCATCAGGGCGCACTTTTTTGTCCGCAACGCCGATGCTCGAATCCGACTTCCGCACGAGGCCGACGCCAGCGAGCGCAAACGCGCCTCCCACCAGCGAAAGGACCGTCGGCACCTCTCCCAACCAGGCCCACGCAATCGCGAGTGAGACCCCTGGAACCAGGAAAAGGGCAGTCGCCGCCTTCGAAGCGGACCAGGAGCTCAGAACCCTGCCCCACGAAACGTATCCGACGGCTGCAGGGAAAAGCCCCAGGTACACGGCAGCCGCCGTGGCGGGGCCCGGGGCCTGGCGTACCGCGTCGGTGAGACCGCGTGAGAACAGCAGAAGAACGAGCGTCCCGGCCCATATGGCGTACGCTGTGAACTCGAGTGGCGTGTACTTCTTCATGAAATGTTTTTGCAGTACGAAGTACCCCGCCCCGCCGGCGGACGAACCCAAGATATAGAGGACGCCACGATCGAGCTCCAGCCCCTCTGCATCCCCCGCCGCAATGAGCGCAACGCCAAACATGCTGACCGTGATGCCTGCCCAACCGACGGCGGGGAGCCGTTCGCCGAGAACCCACCACGCCAGGACCGCCGTGAAGACCGGGATGGTGTTGGCCAGAAAGCTGGCGGCCCCCGCCGAGACGGTGAGCTCGCCAGCGTTGAGCAGGAGATGGTAGAAGGTGATACCAAGCGTACCGGCCAGAAAAATCCCAGGAAGATCCCTCGCGTCGGGGAGCCGCATGCGTACGATGGCGGCGAAGCTGGCGAGCGCGGCGGAGGCCACCAGGAAGCGGAGCACCGCCAGATGAGCCGGCGAGTAGGCGACCAGCCCCACCCGTATACC
The DNA here is from genome assembly GCA_965248195.1 of Longimicrobiales bacterium. Taxonomy (GTDB): domain Bacteria; phylum Gemmatimonadota; class Gemmatimonadetes; order Longimicrobiales; family Gaopeijiaceae; genus UBA822. The sequence continues at coordinate 2,545,714 of CBDFIQ010000002.1, forward strand.
CGGAAAGGCGGACGCCCACAAGATCACCGAAGTCGCCAGTGCAAGGAGAACTCCGAGGTCGGTGAACTTGCCACCGACAATCCTCGGTCGAGCCCGTGCATCACCCCGACCAACACCTTGATTGTATCGGTACATTGTACCCCATGTTTGTCTGAATTGTAACCTTCAATGCCAGAATATATGTTGACAATCTGACTGTCAAGTGGTACGATTGTCTCCATGACAATTTGGCTCCCGCGTATCGAGGAGGGCGCTGCCCCTCTTTATCTGGCGATCGCCGACGCTCTTCAAAAAGATCTCGAGGCGGGCGTGTTATCGGCCGGATCGCGCCTTCCGACCCACCGTGACCTCGCCAATTACTTCGGCGTCACGGTGGGCACCGTGTCCCGCGCTTATGCGGAAGCGGAACGGCGCGGCTTGATCTCGGGCGAGGTGGGACGCGGTACTTTCGTGAGAGGGGGAGAGGTTGAGGACCACGGCTGGGGAGGTGCGGCCGCATCGGAAGGGAGCGCGGTAATCGACCTGAGCCTCGCCACGCCGTGGTCGATTCCGGGAGAAGGCAAACTCCTGGCCAACACGCTCCGGCAGATTTCCGAGGAACACAATCCGGACGATTTACTACGGTACGATCCCGAAACCGCCACACTCAGCCAGCGGGCTGGTGTCGCGGCTTGGATCACGCGTACGGGCATGCCGGCCACACCCGAGCAGACGATCGTTACGGTAGGCGCTCAGCATGCGATGACAGTGCTCTTCTCCACCCTTCTCCGGCCGGGTGACACCGTGGTGACCGGAGAACTGACTTACCCCGGCATGAAGGGGATCGCACAGATGCTCGGCCTGCGCATCCGGGGCGTCGGTATGGACCGGGAGGGACTGTTACCCGATTCCCTGGATACGGCCTGCCGCGAGTCCTCACCGAAAGCCCTCTACTGTGTTCCAACCATCCAGAACCCCACCTGCGCCATCATGTCCCAAGAGCGGCGCCAAGAGATCGCGCGGGTGGCCCAAGCACATGATCTGCTCATCGTAGAAGACGACGTTCATGCTTTTCTGCTCGACAGCGCGCCCCGCCCGTTATCACTGGCCGCCCCGGAACGATCAATCCACCTCAGCACCATTTCGAAATCCGTGACGTTTGGGCTCCGCACGGGCTTTATCGTGGCACCGGACCGGCTGGTGGAGCGCATTCGTGCCGGGGTCCGATCCACGATCTGGATGCCGGCCCCGCTCACGACCGAATTGACCGCTCGCTGGCTCACGGACGGCACGGCCGATCATATCGCCGCGATCAAGAGAGAAGAAGTGCGAGCCCGAAACACGCTCGTACGCGAGGTGCTTGGGAGCCGTTATGACATTCAGGGCCACGAGTCGGCCTTGCACTTCTGGCTCCAATTACCCGAGCCATGGCGGAGCGATGAATGCGTGGGTCAGGCTAAACAGAGAGGTGTGCTGGTAGCGGGCGCCGAAGCCTTCGCGATCGGACGGCAAAACGTGCCACACGCGGTGCGTGTGTGTATCGGGTCGGTTCCCCATCGGGACGATCTGCGACGCGGCCTCGAGATCCTCGGCGAGGTCCTGGAGGGCTGCTCCGACCCGTGCGCAAATATCCTTTGAGCCAACCGTGGATCTGATGAGCCAACCGAGGATCTGAGCCGCCGATGGATCTGAACGACCCGTGGATCCGCCCCCTCACCCTGGAGGGGCACATCGTTCGGCTGACGCCGCTTCTAGGAGGGCATGCGAGCGCCCTGTGGAGCGTCGCACAGGACCCTGATCTTTGGCGCTGGATGCCCTGGAGGATCGAGACGGACGCCGACTTCGAGAAGCTCGTGGCGCGGGCTTTGAAGTGGACTGACGCCGGATGGGGTCAGGCCTTCATGATCGAGAGTCGAGACGGCGGAGAGGCGCTCGGCAGCACCGCGTATCTCAACGCCGATCCCCACAACCTCAGGGTGGAAATCGGCGCGACGTGGATCACCCCGGCCTGGCAGCGCACGGGCGTGAACACGGAGTGCAAGTGGCTTCTCCTTCGGCACGCCTTCGAGGAGTTGCACGTGAACCGCGTCGAGTTGGTAGTGTCCCTAGATTTGTGTAAAAGCGGATAAGCTGGACAGGAGGGAAAGAAAAACGGAAGCTCCTCTGTTGTTGTTCACTGTCACATGAACCCGGGAGTCCGGGTCTGCAGAGCAGGCTCGGAACCGGAGAGGAGCTTCCGATGCAAGAGATTGTGGAGATCGGTCGGGCCACGCAAGACGAGCTACGCGATGATTTGCGCGAGCTGTTTCAAGGCGCGATCCGGCTGACGCTCGAGATGGTGCTGGAAGAGGAGCTGAAGGCCATGGTAGGTGCACGCCGCTTCGAGCGGGTGGGAAGCCGGAAGGACCATAGGAACGGCACATACCTGAGGCGGCTGCTGACGAGCCTGGGGCAGATCGAGGTCGCCATGCCCCGGAGCCGGGACAACGGTTCGCCGGCCGACGTGATCGGCCGCTACCAGCGCAGGAGCCCCGAGCTCGACGAGATGATGGTCGAGGCGTATGTGAGCGGCGTGTCACAGCGCAAGATGGGCGACGTCACCGAGGCGCTGATGGGCGAGCGTGTTGGGCGCTCGACGGTGAGTCGTGTGGCAAAACGGCTCGACGAGGCCGTGGAAGGGCTGCGCCGTGCGCCGATCGAGGGGCCTCACCCCTATCTGTACCTGGACGCCACGTTCTTGGACGCCCGCTGGGCCCGCAAAGTCGAGAACGTGAGTGCGCTCGTGGCGTATGCAGTGGGCCCTGAGGGTCACCGACGGCTCCTGGCCGTCACGCTGGGCGCTGAGGAGTCGCAGCAGAGCTGGTCGGAGCTCCTCGAGCAACTCCAGGACCGCGGCCTCGGCGGTGTCGAGCTCGTGATCGCCGATGAGCACGCAGGCCTGGCAGCTGCGGTCCGCCGCTTCCTGCCCGAGGCACGCCGTCAGAGGTGTACGGTCCATCTGCAGCGTAATGTGGGGGCGAGGGTCCCCCACCGCCTACGCAAGCGCGTGGCGCGTGAGGTCTCGGTGATCTTCCAGACATCCGGACTCGCCGAGGCGAAGAAGCTCCTGGGCGAGTTCGGCGCACGCTGGAAGAAGGAGCTGCCCGAGGCCGTGGAGGTCCTGGAGCGGGGCTTCGGGGCAGCGACGCAGTTCTACGCGTTCCCCGAGGCGCACTGGCCCCGGCTGCGTACCACCAACAGCCTCGAGCGGCTGCACGGCGAGATCAAACGCAGGATCAAGGCCGCCGGCGCCTTCCCGGACCGGGCCAGCGCCCTCAGGCTCATCACGGCCGTCGCACTCAGGACCACACACGTCTGGGGCGACCGGCGTTACCTCGACCTCTCACTCCTCCAGAAACAGGAGGTCGCCCAAGCAGCCTAGCCGAAGGCGAGGAGCTTCCTCCGCTTTTACACACAAATCGGGACTTGACCCGCCGTCTGGGCGATGAGGGGGGTTTCCACGGGTGGCGATGCCGCAGCCGCGTGGGTCAAGGTCAAATATTGCCGTTTCCAACAACAACAGGCGTACTAAAAATGCCAGTCCATCCGTCTTCTGCGCTCCTCAAGGCGGAGCTTGGGACGCCGACCATCACCGGAGGCGATCGCGCGACGATCGCCGCGACTATCAAGACGCAACGCTCTGCCGTGCACCCACTTCTGGAGCAGGTCGCCGCCTTCGAGGCGCTCCTCTTTGACGCGATCGAAGACGAGACGAACGAGACGGTTCACGGAAAGTACGAGTCCGCACGTCAGACGATGGCCGCGATCCGGCGGCACGTCGCCAGCGTCGACGACTGTCAGCACAAGCTCTCGGTGGCCCTGCGGAACTGGGTAACGGAGTCGGCGGACATATTGCGCATAATCGGTGAGGAAGAATGAAGACGCTGCACATCTATCGGTGGGCTGACGCACCAAAACAGTTTAGAAGGCGTCTCAGTGGAAACCGGAGAGACTGGGTTGCCCACGTACCAAAGGGGCAGCCGAAGGCCGAGAGGGGGTCCTGATGGCTCCCTGGAAGACCTTTGTTGGCTGGGTCAAGAGGAAGACAAGGCTGGGTTCCAAGGGTCCGTACGTCACTTCACTCTCGCACGCTGGTCTGTGATATGTGCATCATTGACGAAGGCACCTGGGTCGGGCCAGTGGATGGGAGCTTGGAGCCCCACACGGCCCAGTCGTTCTTCGCCTACTTCGGCCACTACCTCCAGGACACGGTCACGCACTCGCCGGTCCCAAAAGTAGGCATGGGCGCCCTCGTGGCTGTGCTTACTCAGACACAGGCCGCGTTCGGCGTTCCGTTCTGGTTCCTGCTGGGTGCTTGGAGCGTGGATTGGGCTGCCGGCGTGCTGCGCGCGATCGCGGATCCGAAGGTCAAGCTCCGTGCCGACAAGGCGCGCAACGGGGTCCTGAAGCTCCTGGTGATCTTCTTGGTCGTGATCATGGCGGCATTCATCGAGGGCATGACCTTCGAGATCATCGGATGGGATCCGGCGGGGAAGCTGGTGATGACGGCCACCGTCGGGATGTTCTGGGAGGAAGCGGTCTCGTTCCAGCGTAACGCGCAGTTCTTCGTGAAGTCCGCCAAGCTCCGATTCAAGTCCGTGCCGTGGTTGGGCGGGGGAAACGGAGGCGCCGACAAGTGAACGGCTGGGTCCGCAACTCCCGGTTCTGGAAGGTGACGCCCTGGGTGGTTCTGCTGTCGGCCGCCCTCGCGATCTACTTCGATGATCCCGTTCCGTTCATCTCGATCACAGCCCCGTGGATCACGGTCGCCGGTGGGAAGAGCATCGTGAGTACGTACCGGGGAACCGAGCCGATGGACCTCCCTTCGGGTCGCGCGGACCTCGATCTATGAGCGGCTTCCTCCAGGCGCTCCCGGTCACGCTCCGCTTCGAGGGCGGTTACGTCAACGACCCCGACGATCCTGGCGGTGCCACGAACAAGGGGATCACCCACAAGACGTATGACGCATGGCGGAAGTCGAAGGGCTTGCCCCAGAAGGACGTACGCGGGATCTCGGACGCCGATGTGGATGCGATATACCACGAGCGATACTGGGTCGCCGGAAAGTGCGATGCGCTGCCCTGGCCCGCGTCTGGGGCTCACTTCGACGCGTGCGTGAACCACGGGCTAAGGAACGCCGCGAAGCTGCTACAGCGGGCCGCGAGGGTTGCTGACGACGGCAAGATCGGACCCATGACGCTCGGCGCCGTGCGTGCCGCACAGCCGGACGAACTCGTAAACCGGATGCTCTGGGCGCGGCTGGCATTCTACGAGGCGATCACGCGCCGGCGCACGGCGTCCCGCAAGTTCCTGCTCGGGTGGCTGTCCCGCGTCAATTACCTCCGGAGACAGACAGCGTCATGATCCGCTCCGCCCTCCAAACCGTCGTGGCCGCGTTCGTGGCGGTCTGTGTGACCCTGGGCACCGTACTCTGCGTTCTGCTCTGGAGAGACGACCGCAGGGCGCCGGCCTTCGTGTTGGCCGCAAGCATAGTTCTCGCCGGCTGCGCCACCCGATCCGCTGCGCCGTCCGTCGCGGCAGTAGCGCCTCCGTCAGCGTCTACAGAGACGGGCTGGACCGAGGTACGCTTCTGGAATAAGACCGAGTTCTACCCAACCACGATGCACGCGTACATTTACTCGCTTGCCGAAGAGTACACGGGGCTCCGGGGAGATTTCTTCGCGATCCGCTGGTACGTCGTCGACTTCTTGCTCGATCTCCATGCGCTCGAGAGAAAATTAGGCGGATGGTCCGCTCCTCCACCACGGGAAATCCTGTTGGACCGGCGCGCAGTGAATAGCCCTGAAGTGGTCTCGCACGAATCGATCCACGATCTCAAGGGCGGCGGCTCCCATGAGGACCCCCACTTCGCGGAGTGCGAGATCAGGACCATCTTTCCGGTGGTGCCACGATGAGGGGCTTTCGCCTGCCGGGCGAGATCGTGCTGATCGTGGCGCTCGGCGTCCTCGGCTGGTGGCTCTACGGGGCACTGTCCGATCTCGCTGTGGCCACGGCACTCGCCGACGACCGGGCCGAAGAGCAGGCGCAACTCCAGGAGCTGCTCGAAGATGCGCATATGCGCACTCGCGCGGATTCGCTTTGGCTGGAGCAGGTGAAAGACTCGCTCAGGATCGAGCGCGCTCAGGCCCGGGACACGATCGCACAGGGCGAGCGAGACGAGGCTGACGCCTCCGAGCGCGCCGCAGAGGCCGGCACAGACCTCGACGCGACCCACGATAGCCTCTACGCCGTCGTCCGGCCCGAGCTCCGTCCACTCGTGGAGACTGCCCAAGCGCAGCACAAGGAGGAGCAGGCCGCCGAGGGGAGCGTCCGGGACGCGTTCCGGGCCCAGCTCCGGGGCGCCGCAGCGCTCCATCAAGCAGACTCGTTCGCGGTCGTCCTGCTGGAGCGGAACCTGGCGAGTGAGCGAGCGGAGAAAGCCATCCTCGCCGAGTCGAACCGACTCTACGAAGAGGAGATCGGGTTTCTCCGGGACGCGCTGCCTCGTGGGATCTTCGGGCACATCGGAAGTTTCGTGAGGGGGCTCGGTACAGGGGTCGCGGCTGGGGTGTTTATCTCGAAGCTGTGAACACTCCGGATCCCATAAGACCAACCCCACGATCATCTCCTGCAGGCGGTTCAAAGATTTCGCGCGAAATATCGGGGGTTGGGTGGGCGGGGGGATGGTGGGCTGGGACGTCAGGACCGAAAGTACCTGGAACCCTCAAGCATTCTATTTCTTAGACGAGACTTTAGGAGTGACTAGCGGGCGATAATGATCCCCCACGGCTCGCCGCCCGCCGTTTTGTAGCTGTCGGTCGGAGCATGAGCCCCAGCCGCTCGACGATGCAGCCCGAATCCTAGGGCGCGTCGTCTGGTGGGCGCACACGGATTAGGGGGTCAAGCGCCAGCATCAGCTTGAGCAAGCAGTAGACGGGATCGCCGCGTCATCGTAGGCGCGGACACTTTTGTTTCACCAGCCGCTATCCCCCCGGGCGGTTGAAGGAAGGGGAGGGGCCACATGACGCGATCCTGTTGGTTGTTGGCTGTCCTGCTACTCGTCGCTTGTTCGTCTTCGACGGCGCCGGGCTCAGACAGCAAAGCGCTGAGGGCAGGAACCTACAATATCTCCTTCAACGTGCCCAATAGCTTCAGCACGCCCGGAGGACTCATCGGAGACCATGAACTGACCTTTCGGGTCGTCGATCCAGTTTCGGAGCCGTCCTCATTTACGCTGCTCTCCTCAGTGAAGACATCCCGGACGGTCTCCGGAGGGATCGGCTCCACGACCAATGACTATTTGGACCCAGATCCACGGAGCATCGTATCTGCCGACACCCAATGGAGGTTGCAATGGTGGTATGCAGGCTCACAGACGCTCGCTATCAGGGTGAACACGAGCGAAGGGGATAACGGAACGATCAGCCTTCCGTTTGGATGCGACGGCGTACGTAACGAGTTCGAGACCTACCAGGGTGCTGCCTGTGTTGTCGCCCGTCTCGAATAGCCATTGAGCCCGGAGGTGCCCAATGGCAAGCAATCGAGACACCTATCGCTACGAGCTCAGGGACCTGAATAATCGCGTTGTCTACGTGGGCATCACCAAGGACCCAGACCGGCGCGAAGCACAGCACCAGCGCGACGGCAAACGGTTCCTCTCTCCATATGTACATTGTCGGGCCCGTGGTCACGCGCGGGTCAGCCGAGGATTGGGAAGAAGAGAGACTCGCCACCTACCGTCGGCATCATGGAGGAAAGAATCCTCGCTACAACGAGCAAGGGCGATAGCTGGACGAGGGTAGGGCTAGAGCGCAAAGGTGAAGCGTTTGTTGTTCTGTTGAATCCGGGTTACAACGGCATCGAGCTGCTGCCCCAACTGCATGGTTTCGCGCCAGTCGGCAAACTCGTATCCCACCGCCTTGAGGGCTGGGCGCGGTATCCACCCGCCGATTCCAGGTTGGATTTCGCAGTACAGCCCCTCGTGGCCGATCCTGGTGACGGTGACGCGAACCGCACTTCCCACCGGGTATTTTTCCACGATCTCATCCCAATCCACAACCTCCGTGACACGCCGGTCGAGCTGAATGCACTCACTCGCAGCATCTACGCTCGCAACAACCGCAGTCGTTGTGAGTCCAGGCGATGGCGCAACGTAGAGTTGGTCCTCGGCGTCACAGTATGTCCAATCTCTCACCCGGATGTAGCCGAAGATTTCACTTTCTTCTAGCCACACGACGATGCGAGATTTCTTAATGGAGTGGACCGTGCAACTGACCTCGTCGTTCGGGTTGATGTTGATGGAGGACCACGGCGAGGGCGTCTGCTGCTTCAACCCCAACCAAACTTCCAGACTCGCCGGGTCAGCCTCCAGGACGGTGAATTCACGGGATTCGCCGACCTTGAGGACGTCAGATGTGTTGCCGTGATAACCCCATGCGAGATCTAGCGAACGTATCCTTCCACTCACCTCGCCAATATCTACGAACGCAACCTTCGCTCCTACCGACATGACCAAGCCTTTGATCGCTCGCCCAGGGGCTATCCCTGCCTCTGCGAGTAACTGTACGGCGCCTTCGTCACCGAAGTAGAGGTCCTGTCTATGGAAGAGTGCGAGTGGAACGGATTGGGGCGTCGTCGTCCGGGTGCGGCGCACGACGGTGATCCGGTTTACGAGCTTCACGCGTCGATCGGCACCAAGAGCCTTCACAACTTCGTTGCACAGAGAACCTTGATTTTCTCGCACTCCCAGGAGGTATACGTGCCGCGCACCCAAGGCCAAATCTGTGAGCATCCTGCTCACGTAAGGAGCCGTTCCGTGCTCGGCGGTTGCGGCCTTCGAAAGCAATATCACGGCGACTTGAAGGTGCTCCTTAATGAATGTGAGGCCACCCGACTCATCGCCTACTTCACGGGTCGCGAGGTAGTACAACCAATCGGCGAAAGCTAAGACCTCCTCATGCAAGCCCCCAGCGGGCACCTTGAGCGCGACCATGGCATCCAAGTAGAACATCTCCTGGATTAGCATCGCCGCAAACAACCCTCCTCGGTCGATTTCGTCGAGGTGGCGTAGGTGTTCGCGTAAGGAAGGAAACTTGGCCACCCTGGGCCCAAGAAAATCGGTCGCGAAGGCACGCTCTGCGTCTGCGGATACCGAATTCGCGAGTCTCATGAGGACGTGCATATCAACCGCCTCTACGAATTCCACATCCAAATACGGGCGAGCACGGGGGACTAAGATGGCCGGCAACGCAGACGCGACCGCGTTCAGGTAGTTCCTCGAAGGATCGGGCTCGTCTCGGATACGCACGATCAGGCGGCCGTCCCTGTGAAGAACTGGATCCTCCGGATCGCGGACCCAGCGAAGCTTCAACCGTGGTGACTCGACACCCTCAGGAGCGGCAAAAAGTCGCCGATGCAGGTATCGGTTGACGTGCCCCTCGACTTGGTTTCGCAGTTTCCATCGTACGACACCACCGGCAATCCATGTGAAGTGTCCGAGAAGCCACCCGACCACCCGCTGCGTTGTGTCATAATACGTGAATACAAGTGCAGCGCCGGTCAGGAACGTGGTGATCGTACCACCCACCCAAGCGAACAGATCCGTCACGGGCTTCGGAGTACGGAGAAGGTATCGGGTCTAGCTACTCGGCTCGGGCCGGTAAGCCGAGGCGTGAGGGATCTGCGATGACTTGAGGGCCGCTTTGGGTAACGATGATTCCCCCAACGTTTTCCCGTGTGAGCAACACGCCGGTGCGAGCACACGTAAGTTCCCCACGATCCAAGGGTGCGAGTAGGTTCCATTCTTCAAGAATCCGCCACAGATCGTCATCGAGCACTGCGTCGATCGGAAGGGTCGGCCTCGCAAGGCTGCCTCGCAACCCCCGCTTGGGAGACCGATGGGTCATGGGCATGGGAACATCTCCTCCCGCTTTGATTTTGGGTCCTGGGAGAGGCTTCTCAATTGTAGCATAGTGGCCCAACATTCTCCAGATGGAGCTTGGCGCGGGGGCGGGGGCGTCCAATCCATCCCATTCAGCCATTCCCGCTTCCTACCCTTGGCTCCATCGTTCGTTCGTTTCCGTTTTCTCGTTGAGGATTAGGAAAGCCTAACAATCTCCGCAACCCGACCTTTCAAACTGCTTGAAAACAAGTCCATTTCTGTGTACGTTTTTCTCGTGGGATTTGCGTTAATGCAAAAACCCCACAGCGGTGGACCACCTGGGAGTCGAACCCAGCAGTATGGCTTGATTAGGGGCGCGGCCGGCAAACCTGCGTGGCCCCACTGTGATGACGGAGCCCCCGTACCGTGCCTGCCAGCGTGGTGCGGGGGCGAAGTCGTTCTTAGTTCATGATCCTATGTCACCCCTCTGGATCTTTGAACGTTCTAAGTTGTGATCCAGGACTACGAAGCTCGCCTACGGGTCGAGCTACAGCGCAACGACACGAGCTGGTCGGGCCCTTTCGTCAGTGCCCTCAGGTACGTGGGGGTGTTCGCGGCTGGCTATGCGATGGCGAGTCACTAACGGGGCGGACCACCGGTCCGAGTTCTTCCTGAACTATCGACGGCCTCGCGTCGATCAGCGCAAGAAGCACACGTGCCGCACCATCCGGGCGTCGACGACCCTGCTCCCAATTCTTGAGAGTGCCTATAGGCACACCGATGGTTCTCGAAAACTCGGGTTGCGTCAGTCCCGTCTTTCTTCGGATCGCCACAGTATCAGGCTCGGGCACCTCAACTTCATACACCTCAAAGCCGTCGCGCTCTCCGTCTAAGTACGCGCGGGTATCCTCAAGGCCAGCCACAATCTTCTCGAATGCACCGCTCATTTTAGCCTCCGGTAATCCGTTATTGTCTGCTTTGCGGCAGCGATCAGCTCAGCTCGTTCCCTAGTGCTAAGATTTGCTTTCTCGTTTTTGGCAAAGACAGTGAGCAAAAACACGGGAATGTCGTCACCGGAGCACAGGAAGACCACACGTGCACCACCGCTCTTCCCGCGCCCTGATCGGGCCATCCGCATTTTTCGGATACCCCCACCGAGCGAAACGCCCGCCTGGGGATTCTCGGCAACTATCTTCACGACCTCGCTCCGTTCAGCCTCAGACAGAATACCCTTGGCCGCCGTGAGGTATGCGGGCGTCTCAACCACGGTTTGCCCAGGGTGTGTGGCCATGATATAATATAAGCGCCACTGACGCCTACGTCAATGGCGCTGTTCGCACGTATTCGGGCTCGGCTATCAAGTTGGTTGAGCCACCCGGGCTTTCTACTAGGAAGCGGGAAATGTCACCTGATGAGAAGATGCAGCTCCTCGTCCGATTCGGTCCGGCCGTCCGTGAAGTCGACCGTATGAACTTCGCCCTCGGACGCGAAGGCTAACACCGGCCGTGGGCCCCGCTTCGAGCCGAGCGGTCCAGTGCACTCAGAGCCAAGGCAGCTGGTCCGACCCGATGGTCGGTGTCCTCAAGTACGCTGCGGTGTTCGCGGCTGGGTATGTGATCGCTAGTCGGTAATGCGTGTATCGATTCTTAACTGGTCGAGCGTGGATCTCTGGAATTGCATGTAGATCTCTGGCTCAAAGAGGTTCGCGGAAACGATCTCGGATACCGGGATGACCAACTGAAACCTCTCGTCCAGCTCCTCCGCCTCCAGCTCCTCCGTCCACGTGATAGCATAGTTGTGAGAGATCTTCATCTGCTGGGTCGTCGACTCACGGTAGCCACTCAGCGTGGTAAAGAGGCTCACATATTTTCGATCGAAGGCGGGGTCAAAGGAACCCGTCACGAACCCCACATAGATCTTGCCGGACCTCAGCGTGACGGACACCTGCTTGGTCTCTGTTTTGGAGTGCTCTAGGAGTTCCTCAAGAAAATCCCCCGACTCCTTAACTGCCCGCAAAGACTCGATATTTCTGTCAAAGAACCAGTTTATCGGCTTCCATCCCACCGACCCTATTAGAAATGCGAGAAACGACGTCCCCGCAAACGATTCACGGGAAACATACGCACGCCACCAAGAGAGAAGTTCAGGAAAGCAGATAGCACCGAACTTTGTAATCAAGAAAGAGACCAGGAACAAACAGACACCTGCGAGGGCCGAGTGGAGGATCAGCCGTTGGCCCGTGTACCTCCGGGCACCGAACCGCGTCTTGTTCCAGTGTGAAATAAAGACGTATCCCCCGAGGAGGGGAAGGAGGAGTACGTTGAACGGCACGTGCTAACTGTCTGGCGGGCTCACCTCGGGATCGCTCTTCTCTGTTCTTGCACTGGCCTCGGAGCCGAGCCCGAGCTTGGCCGTCTCGCGGATTGCTTCTTGACCTGCTCTGCTCCTCAGGATGTCAGCTACAGATACTGTACGGACACCCGAATCCCTCACCGTGACCTTAGCCCGATCCGGCGCATCACTCATACTCAGCCTCCCATATTGGGTCCATGCACCGAGAAAATACGTTGGGACAGTCCGTACACAAGTGTTAAACCCCTCTGACAGGCCATCGGTTTCCTACAGCAGCTGGGCTCCGCCTTCTCCATCGCATCGTCCTCCCCGTCCACCCGACCGCGTGGCTGGCCTAGGCTTCCGTCCAGACGGCGAGTTCGTGGCCGTCGGGGTCCGTGAAATGGAAGCGGCGACCGCCGGGGAAGTCGAAAATGGGTCGGACAATCTTGCCTCCGGCGGCCTCGATGCGAGCCTGCACATCCATCAGATCCGCACCATGAAGGACCACCAGCGGTCCACCTACTCTCACAGGTCCGCTAGAGTCGAAACCACCTTTCATACGACCGTCAGTGAATTCGCAATAGCTTGGCCCAAAATCAGTGAATGTCCAGCTGAATGCCTCGCCGTAGAATTCCTTCGATCGGGCGATGTCGGCGACATTGAACTCGATGTAATCGATCGGACAATCAGACAATTGCAACCTCCGTGGTCGTCACAGGCTGCTTAGCGAAGCCCCTTTTTCCATCACAGATCCCTCCTCGTACACCTGACCGCGTGGCTCGGCCCCGTTGCCTGTTTCTCGACCTCGATCGAGGTGGAAGAATCTGCAACGGCCCCGCTCGATCTGTCCAACCGCTTCCCGCCACGCGCTCCAGCCTGGCAGGGGCGCCGGCGGAAATGTATCATCAGAACTCGAAATTGAAGCGCCTGGCGCGAGCGGGTGCGGGGTGAGGGCGTCAAAGAGGTGAGAGGAGCTTTCACACTGTTCTACGTCCTTGACGCCCCATGCGCGTGGCTCCTGACGCGCCAATCCGGTGGCCGGTGCATTGTGTGGCCGTAAAGCACATCATAGCAACTACCTGAGCCTGGAATGAAATTACTTACGAGGCTGTTCTTGAGGTCCTGTCCGGGGCTTCTGGTCGCGGCAATGAGCGCCACCCCGGCGCTGGCGACCCAAGACCCATCGGCCTCCCTACTCGAAACCTTGGAGGATCCTGACGCAACCTTGGCGGATGTGACGGCGTTGTTGGACGCCGGGGCCAATCCGAACGCACTGGGTAGCCAGGGGTGGACGCCCCTGCAATATGCGGCAGCTTTCGGCGAAAATCCGGCAATCATCGTGGCCCTGCTCCAAGCCGGGGCCGATCCGAACGCACGTGAGGAAGGCTTCGGATGGACCCCCCTGCACCGAGCGGCAGCTTTCAGCTCAAATCCCGTGGTCACTGTGGCCCTGGTCGAAGCCGGGGCCGATCCGGCCGCACGGGCACTAGACGGAGCGACCCCTCTGATCATCGCGGCTTGGTTCCGAGCACCCCCAGCGGTCGTCGCGGCCCTGCTTAAAGCCGGAGCTGATCCGAACGCGCGGCGAAGAAACGGACGGACCCCCCTGCACCACGCAGCGACCTACAGCGACAATCCGGCCATCATCGCCACGCTGGTCGGAGCCGGGGCCGACCCGAACGCACTAGATGAAGATGGAGCGAACTCCCTGCACCAGGCGGGGGCTCTCAACGAAAATCCGGCAATCATCGCGGCCTTACTCGATGCTGGCACCGATCCGACCGCACAGGCTGCCGAGGCATCGACCCCCCTGCACACCGCGGCGGCGAGGAACGCAAATCCGGCGATCATCGTGGCTCTGCTCGAAGCCGGTGCCGATCCGAACGCACGGAGGGAAGACGGAGAGACCCCCCTGCACTGGGCAGTGAGGTTCAACGAGAATCCAGCGATCGTCGACGCGCTGCTGGAGGCCGGAGCCGATCCAAACGCACGGGATGAAGACGGCCTAACGCCCTGGGACGTTATCCCAGAGGATTCGCCGCTGAGAGGCACGGATGCCTACTGGCGGCTGAATGATGCGCGGTTCCGATAGGCACGCGAGATCCAGCACGGCATTCGGCGATCCGCTCCCTACACGGCGAGCAACGTCTGAGGGGATGCCCGCCCCTGCCCTTGTCGCGGTTGCCGGCTTCACCCACGCCCTACGCTCTCCCCTCATCCGAGCAACGGCTGGGGGTCTTCGTCCGATGGATCCTCCAAGTTGGCGGGCCTGTGACATTCGCCCGCCACGCACGTACTGTGCCGCCTCTGTTTACGCCTCATCAAACTGCCTGATCGGGATCGCTTCCTCATCAGGGAATTCCGCATACAGCCGCAACTTCCCGCCTAACGCGCCCACATAGTCCCGGAGCGTGCTCAGGAGTACGTCATCTCGCCGCTCCAACTTCGACACATTCGGTTGCCGGGTTTCCATCCGCGCAGCTAATTCGACTTGCGTAACGCCCTTCATCGCTCGCATTTCCGCCAGGTCCATCGCTACAAGCATTGCCTGCGCCTTCGCTTTGGCACGCGCACGGCTCTCCGGGCTCATCTTGTTCCTGAGTTCTTGATACTTCCGATGTCCTGCCATTGGATCTTCTCCTTGACGGTGCCCGACGGTGGCTAGGTGACTGCTTGTGGGGGGATCAAATCGCTCCCTCGCTTCGCAAGTTGACTAGGTGGTCGTCGTACAACCGGTCGGCGATCGGAACGTGTCTGTCGTACCATCGAGCATCGCCCACCTTCGAACCGCCGACTAATAGGACCGCGACCCGTCTCGGGTCGAACGCATAGAGCACACGGTACGGTCGGCCTGCGTGCTGAATCCGCAGCTCCCGCATGTGATTGTGACATGAGCTCTTGATCCCGGAGCTGTGTGGGTACCCGAGATGGGGACCACGCTCACCCAGCATATGGACACACGCATCAATGTCTTCCTGCTCATCCGCATCAAGGCCGTTCCACCAAACCTCAAACTCGTCCGTGAACTCTACGTCGTATTTCATAAATGGAATATATACTTCACATTATATAATGTCAAGGGAATAGGGTAGAGCTGAACGAGCCATGTCACTCGGTTCGGGAAAGCGATTTTCAATGAGCCGGGCATGGCCCCCCAGGCCCTATTCGCCGTTTCGTGGCGGCGCTCACCCTAAGATGGTTAGGGGGTTCGGTACCTGGTGGGGCCGCACCTGCAATATTGTAACGGCACCGCCCCTGCCTCGGAGAAAGCCGAGACAGAGGCGAGTTGAGCAACCCCAACCAAGGAGGGTGAAAACGATGCGTCCCCTTTGCTGAGTAGACCAGGCCGCTAGAGTGCCGCTGCAAACGGTCGGCCTGTTCCGGTGTGGGACGTCGGGTTACAGCCCGGCCCCCACCACTTGGTAGTGTCCCTAGATTTGTGTAAAAGCGGATAAGCTGGACAGGAGGGAAAGAAAAACGGAAGCTCCTCTGTTGTTGTTCACTGTCACATGAACCCGGGAGTCCGGGTCTGCAGAGCAGGCTCGGAACCGGAGAGGAGCTTCCGATGCAAGAGATTGTGGAGATCGGTCGGGCCACGCAAGACGAGCTACGCGATGATTTGCGCGAGCTGTTTCAAGGCGCGATCCGGCTGACGCTCGAGATGGTGCTGGAAGAGGAGCTGAAGGCCATGGTAGGTGCACGCCGCTTCGAGCGGGTGGGAAGCCGGAAGGACCATAGGAACGGCACATACCTGAGGCGGCTGCTGACGAGCCTGGGGCAGATCGAGGTCGCCATGCCCCGGAGCCGGGACAACGGTTCGCCGGCCGACGTGATCGGCCGCTACCAGCGCAGGAGCCCCGAGCTCGACGAGATGATGGTCGAGGCGTATGTGAGCGGCGTGTCACAGCGCAAGATGGGCGACGTCACCGAGGCGCTGATGGGCGAGCGTGTTGGGCGCTCGACGGTGAGTCGTGTGGCAAAACGGCTCGACGAGGCCGTGGAAGGGCTGCGCCGTGCGCCGATCGAGGGGCCTCACCCCTATCTGTACCTGGACGCCACGTTCTTGGACGCCCGCTGGGCCCGCAAAGTCGAGAACGTGAGTGCGCTCGTGGCGTATGCAGTGGGCCCTGAGGGTCACCGACGGCTCCTGGCCGTCACGCTGGGCGCTGAGGAGTCGCAGCAGAGCTGGTCGGAGCTCCTCGAGCAACTCCAGGACCGCGGCCTCGGCGGTGTCGAGCTCGTGATCGCCGATGAGCACGCAGGCCTGGCAGCTGCGGTCCGCCGCTTCCTGCCCGAGGCACGCCGTCAGAGGTGTACGGTCCATCTGCAGCGTAATGTGGGGGCGAGGGTCCCCCACCGCCTACGCAAGCGCGTGGCGCGTGAGGTCTCGGTGATCTTCCAGACATCCGGACTCGCCGAGGCGAAGAAGCTCCTGGGCGAGTTCGGCGCACGCTGGAAGAAGGAGCTGCCCGAGGCCGTGGAGGTCCTGGAGCGGGGCTTCGGGGCAGCGACGCAGTTCTACGCGTTCCCCGAGGCGCACTGGCCCCGGCTGCGTACCACCAACAGCCTCGAGCGGCTGCACGGCGAGATCAAACGCAGGATCAAGGCCGCCGGCGCCTTCCCGGACCGGGCCAGCGCCCTCAGGCTCATCACGGCCGTCGCACTCAGGACCACACACGTCTGGGGCGACCGGCGTTACCTCGACCTCTCACTCCTCCAGAAACAGGAGGTCGCCCAAGCAGCCTAGCCGAAGGCGAGGAGCTTCCTCCGCTTTTACACACAAATCGGGACTTGACCGTCGAGTTCAAAACCGACTCGATGAACGAAGGCTCTCGTGCGGCTCTGGCGAGGATCGGAGCGAAGGAAGAGGGAACGTTACGCAATCACATGGTGCGCCCGGATGGGTCTCTAAGGCACAGCACCTACTTCAGCGTGACCGTTGAGGAGTGGCCACTCGTCGAGAAGCACCTGGTGGGGTTGAAGGACGTGTACGTGTAGGAAATGAGCGCAATGTAGTTCTTGCGTCCAAGGCGGGTCCCTGCACACTGTGGAATAACGGCCGTACGCGTGTCTTTCCGCCCTGCGAGGCCTCATGAACAAGAAACCCGAGACGGCGACCATCCTCTTCGAGGTCGCCCTCCTGACCATCGTCGTCTTCCTGGTCGACGAATGGCTGATCCGTGGCGCTCTTGCGTTCATACCGGCCATGCTGTTGGCCCAGCGAGCCATCGACGCCGGAAACACTAAGACACCCGCGGGCTCGACCTCCATCTATGACCGGCGAACGGACGAGCCGGTCCGGGAGCATGTTGAAAGGCTACTCGAACATTTCCGGCAGTTCTACGCCACGTGCCACCTGATGGGGAGGGGCGGGATCAGTCCCGAAGAAGCCCTTCATCGGACGCATGACCTGGAAAAGGATCTGAGTCGCCTGCTAGACGAGGTAACGAAGGAGCCGCGAGAGGCGGAGCCCCTGAAGCCACTGCCTACCTTATAGTCGGCCACCCCGCAGGGGCTTACCCCTCCGTCGTCGCAAACTTGATCTGGATCGTATCAGAATCTTCCTCGCGAAGCTCCTTCCACCCAACTCGGTAATTCGCCGCTCGGCCGGCTGAACTGCGGTCATGACCGCCTCGACCGCCACCCGTAAGTCTACCGCCCCGGACGCTCCAGCTCACCTCGATGTAGATCGTCGTAGAAGTCGAACATCTCCCGGTCGTACTCCGGCTTCCGAGCCCGCTCGAATGGCTCGATGATCTCGAAGAGCATCTCGAGACGTTGCGCCATCGTAAGGTGCCCTCGAAGATCCTCGGGTTCCAGAAAACCACGACGGCAAAACTGGTGGGTCTTCCGGAAATAGGACTTTATCAAGCGACGGGCAGCGTTCGTGCGCTCCACGAGTCGGCGCCGTTCCTCGGGCAAGGCGCTCAGACGATCCAACGCGTTGAAGAGTTCGCCGGCCCAGTCGCCTCCCCCACCACCCCTCCACCGCCGCACGAGTTCGGCCGCCCGGTAATATTCCTCCGACCAGAACTGGTCATGAAGATGGGAGATCAGCAGCGCACGTTCGGTCGATTCGGATCGCGTCACTTTCCCTCCAAAAGGCTGTTGAAGGAGTACAGTGGGCTCATTCGTCCCTCCTGGGGAAAGCGTGGGCGCCCGCGTCGGAACGAACCGAAACTGCCCCGCAGCCCAACGATACAGCAAGAGCTGTGATGAAAGAGGGAGTGCCCAGGGAGCCGGGAGGCAGTAACGTGTCCGATCCTGAACAGTACCATCGCCGCCGGAGGCACCCCCTGCACCAGCGAATCCTGACAAGCCTGGCGTTCCTCGTGACGGCGGCGTGCGCGTCCGAACCTCCCGCCTTGACGGTCGGTGACGTGACTTTTCCCGAGACCGAGCTCCTTGGACTGAGTGATGCGCGCCGCGCCCAACTCGCGGAGATCACAGCCTATGGGCTGGCCACGGCGCGAGAGGAGCTGCCGCTCAGGTTGGCTCCGATGCTCGAACAGGCGAGAGACGCCGCACTCCTGAAGCAGTTCGTGGCCGAAAGGGTCCTGGCTGAGACCGGAGTGAATGACGATCAACTCCGCGCCCACTACCTCACCAACCCCACGCTCGAACTGACGGTGCGCCACGTCCTCTTCTTTTCGGAGCGCTGGCGCCCCGCCTCACATCGGGAGGTGGCACGGAAAAAGGCGGAGGCCGCGATCGCGCGCCTCAAAGCAGGTGAGCGGTTCCCCGAGGTGGCGGCGGAGCTTTCGGAAGAGCCTGGGGCTGCAGGCCGCGAGGGTCTGCTCCAACCCGGACGCGAGGGTTCTTGGGTCTCCGAATTTTGGAGCGCGGCTTTTGCGTTGGAGCCGGGAGAGATCAGCGCGGTCACCGAAACGCAGTACGGGTTTCATGTCCTCCGCCTCGAGGACCGCCAAATCGTCCCATTCGAAGAGGCTCGCCCGGGGGTGGTGGCGAGGGTCTCCGCATTGATCGGCTCGATCGAGCACACAGCGGCGGGCGTCTCCATCGAGGAGGCACGAGCTTCCGCAGTCATGGTGCCTGAGGCGGACCTGGCGTCCATCACCCGCGACTTCGGGGATCGCACGTTGCGGTGGAGCACGGCCCTGGGATTCGCACCGGGACTCACAAGAGCCCAGGTGAAGGAAGCCGCTCGCACGGCGCTGGGGGCTACCGAGCAACTTGCGACGATCGCCCGCGGTGAGTTGCGAGAAGTGGCTCCGCTGCTTCAGGCGGCCTATCCCATCACGTACGGAAATGGCGGTTGAGACCGAAACACTCGGGCCACTCCGGCCGTAGAAGAGCGTATGATTGCACATACCAAGCGTAAGCTCACGTTCCTGATCGGCTTCGCGGCCTACTTCAGCGCCATTTGGTATCTGTGGGACACGCCCGCCGTGTATCCCCTCAAGGTTTTTGTAGTCCTTCTCCACGAGATCAGCCACGCGATCGTCGCGGTCGCCACGGGTGGGACGATCGAGCGGATCGTGCTGGACCCCGATCAAGGCGGCGCCTGCTACTGCTCGGGAGGGAACGCGTTTCTGACTCTGTCGGCGGGGTACCTCGGAAGCCTTGCCTGGGGCGCGCTCCTGATTTCTGCTGGCCAGATGAAGCGCATCAACAGCCGGTGGCTTACGGGCGCCGTGGGCCTGCTCGTGGTCGGCCTGACCCTCGCCTACGTCCGCAGTAGCTTCGGCTTCTGGTTCGGTCTTGCGTTCGGGTCCGTCCTCTTCCTAGGCGCGCTTCGCCTCTCGGCGGCCGTCAACCAAGGAATCCTGCTGACGCTGGGGCTCACGAGTTGCCTTTACGCCATCCTCGACATAAAGAGCGACGTGCTCGATCGGCCGGAGCTGAGGTCGGACGCCGCCATGCTCGGGGAGCTCACGGGGATCCCTACCGTCGCGTGGGGCGGCCTATGGATTGCGGTAGCCGTCCTGGCTAGCGCGTGGCTGTTCCAGTGGTCGTACCGGAGGGCCTGAGTCCTACTATATCTAGTAGGACTATCGTACTCGGAGGGGGCCGTCGGGCGGCGTCTGGCCCTCCCTTGATCTCGCCCCGACCGACCGATACCTTGGCGTTGGCCGAGACACTGGCCTGGGCCGCCCTCCGCCTCCAAAGAGGGGGCAGGGACGCGGACCGCGGGTCTGAGAGCCCGCCGGCGATAAGCCCAAAGTCGAACTGAAAAAGAGGAGGTGATCAATTGTCTAGTCCAAGTAGTCTGCCCAACCTGGCGAGGGCAAGCGATCGCTGCTTCGGTATGTAGGAGCCGAAACGGCTTCAGCTGTCCGCACCGTTAGCGGCCTTCGCGCCGGGTTGCGGCAGACAAAAAAAACGCGCCGTCGGGGTGGTTACCCCGGCGGCGCGTTTCGCTTTCAGCCTTCCTCAGCCGAAGTAATGCGGCTCGTTCCCCGCCTTCCACTTGATATTGCACCCGATACTGGGCCGCTGGTCCGGGGACACGGGGCTGCCCTCCAGAAGAGCCTCGACGGCGGCTTCGAGATCGGCCCCGGTGACCGGAACGTCGTTGCCCGGCCGACTGCCGTCGAACTGCCCTCGGTACACCAAACGGTGTCCGTTGTCGAACAGGAAGAAGTCCGGCGTGCAGGCCGCAGCGTAAGCCTTGGCCACCGACTGGGTCTCATCGAAGAGATACGGGAAGCTATATCCGAGCTCCTCAACCTCACGCGCCATCAACTCGGGGCCGTCCTGTGGGAAAGCCTCGACGTCGTTGGAACTGATGCCCACCACGGCCAAGCCCTTTCCTTGGTATCGCTTCACGGATCGCGCCAACTCCTCGCGCAGGTGTCTCACGAACGGACAGTGGTTGCACATGAACACCACCAGTAGGCCGCGGGCGTCGGCGAAATCTCCGAGCACCACGGTCCGCCCACCCGTATCCGGCAGCGCGAAGTCCGGGGCCGGCATACCCAACGCTGCCATCGTCGATTCGGTCTGCGCCACACCCCCCCCTAGCTGAGACTCCTCTATCCCTTCCCGACCTCCATCTGCTTCGGCAGCGTAACGAGATCGAGGACCTTGAACCGTCGTTCGCCCACCGGGAGCTCGATAGTCACCTCCTCGCCCTTGCGCGCGCCCAGGAGTCCTTGGCCGATGGGAGAGGCCATCGAAACCTGTGCGCCGTCCAGGTCCATGAAGTCGCCCGCCACGATGGTGAACTTGGACACTTCGTCTATCGCCAGGTCGTGGATCTCGACACGAGACCCGAAGCCGACCCGATCGACGGGCATGGCATCGACATCGATCTTCGACAGCTCCGATAAGCGGTGGTTCAAGTGCCCAATTCGGAGCTGTACGAATTGCTGGCGCTCGAGGGCCGACTTGTACTCGGCGTTTTCCCTGAGGTCGCCCAGCTCGACGGCCTTCTCAATTCTCTGAGGAAGGAGAACGTTGAGCTCGTTAACGAGCTGCTCGATCTCCTCCCCGATCTTCTCCCGAATCTCGTCAAGCATAAGGCGCGGTCCTGGAGAACCTTCGTGAGTTGGGAAGCCCGGAAGGGGCGCAGCGATGGGCGCCTTTCTCCTTCCGCATCCACCAGGAAGGCGCGGCCTCACGGGGTATATTAGTCTTTTCGTGGTCTCCAACAAGTGGTACTCTGCCGCGCCGTCGCCGCAGGGACGTTCTATCCGACGGCGGGGCTTCCCGACTCCCCCGTGCGGATCCGGTAGCACTCGGCCAAGTCTACTACGAAGATCACCCCATCTCCAAAGTTTCCGGTCCGTGCGCCCTCGATGATCGCCTCCCGCGTACGCTCTACGTAGTCGTCGTTCACGGCGATCTCCAGACGGACCTTCTTCCGAAGTACGATTTCGAACTCCGCACCGCGGTAGGTCTCTGTATAGCCGCCCTGCTGCCCAACGCCTTGGGCGTTGGCGACCGACATCCTCCCAACACCTACCTCGGTCAACGCCTGCTTCACGTTATGAAAGGCAGCAGGCTGTATGTATGCGATTACGAGTTTCATCAATTTACTCCGTTCGTATTAAGCCAGAGGCCGTCAGCGAGTGATCATGATCTGGTAGTCGGGATAGGATTCCATATTGTGCTCGGAGAGGTCCAAACCCCGACGTTCGTCCGCCTCGGACACACGGAGCCCCATCGTCGCCTTGATCACCGAGAAAATGACGAACGCGGCGGTGAGGGCGAATGCGCCGTAGGCCAAGACCCCAATCAGTTGTGTGACGAAGGAGTGGTCGGGGCTGAAAATGCCCACCGCCAGGGTTCCCCAGATCCCGCACGTTAGATGCACCGAGATCGCTCCCACCGGATCATCCATCTTGATCCGGTCGACGAAAATCACCGAGAAGACCACCAACACACCGGCAACCGCTCCGATGATCACCGAGTCCATGACGCTGACCACGTCCGCGCCCGCGGTGATCCCCACGAGACCCGCCAGCGCACCGTTGAGAACCATCGATAGGTCAGGATGCTTTTGGACGGTCCACGTCGTTATCATCGCCCCAACGATCCCCGCGCTGGCCGCAAGGCACGTCGTCACGAAGACCAAAGACACGAGCCCCGGATCAGCGCTGAGGACGGACCCGCCGTTGAAGCCGAACCAGCCGAACCAGAGCAGGAACATTCCCGCGGCGGCCAGTGGAAGACTGTGTCCCGGGATCGGGTGGATTCCCCCGTTGACGTACTTCCCAAGGCGGGGACCAAGCAGGAACACGCCAGCAACTGCAGCCCATCCCCCGACCGAATGTACGAGCGTCGATCCTGCGAAGTCGTAGAAGCCTATCTCTTGGAGCCACCCGCCGCCCCACTTCCAAGAACCGACGAACGGGTATACCAGTCCGACATACACGGTGGCGAACACCAGGAACGAGGCCAGTTTGATGCGTTCGGCGACGGCTCCGGAGACGATGGTGGCCGCTGTCGCTGCGAACATGGCCTGGAAAATGAAGTCCGTCCAATAGGTGTATCCTTCACTGTACTCTGCAGTGAGACCGGCTGCGTCGGTCCCGATGCCAAAGCCGGCGAAGCCGAAGAAACCCCCCATCGAGAACTCCCCGGGATACATCAGGTTGAAGCCCACGATGGCGTAGGTGAGCAATCCGATCGCGATAATGCTTACGTTCTTGAACAGGATGTTCACGGTGTTCTTGGACTGGGTCAGTCCTACCTCGAGGAAGGCAAACCCGAGGTGCATCATGAATACCAACAGCGTGGCAACGAGCATCCACGTGTTGTTGACCGTAAACATCGCGTCAGCCGCGGTCTGGGCCGCCGCCGGAGCGGGCGCTACCCCGGCGTAAAGCAGCGGAAGTATGAGAAATGATTTACGTGAAAGCTGCATGGGTGGTTTTTCCTCCATCCGGTCCCGTGGACAACTGCCTGCGCGAGACGCGCGTAGATAGGTACCGCTCCTTGGCAAAGCCTGTGCCAGAAACCCAAGACCGGACAAATCCCTTTATCTATATAGGGTAATTCCCATTTTGGGGGCCTTCGAGGGAGCGTCTTAGGGGGGCGAAAAATCCTACTTTACGGTAGGACCAGGAGGGCAACCCACAAGAATGTAGGCACGAGTTCGGAGGGATCAGGCCGATCCGTATTTCTCGACAGCCCCCGACCTCCTTAACCCGCCGCTGCAGCGACCACTGGCGTGACCGCCGCCGTATCCCGATCCCCGGTTCGGATCCGGTGGATCTGATCCACCGGACACACGAAGATCTTCCCGTCTCCAACCTCGCCCGTGCGGGCAGAACTAAGGATGGCCTCCACGACCGTCTCGGTGAACCCCTCCGATACGCCGATGTCCAGCAGGACCTTCTCCTGCAGCTCCATCATGACCGTCGTTCCCCGGTAGGTCGCCACCCGAGTGGTCTCACCTCCGTGACCCTGGACCCGGGACACCGTGATTCCCCGCACATCGGCCTGAAATAGCGCCTTCAGTACGTCGTTCAGCTTTTCCGGGCGAATGATCGCCTTGATCAACTTCATCTGGGTTTCCTCTCTGTGTGGGGTTCAGACTGTCTCCGAGTGCGCGGAAGCCGTGGAGCCCGACGGTGTTGTCCCGGGCGAGGACTCCGCGCCCGACCCACCATTCATCTCCTCGTCCAGGAGGAGGATGGCCCCGCTGCTGCTTGCGTACGCTTCTTCACCGTGGTTGAGGAGGTCCATACCGCGGGCTTCCTCTCTCTCCGAAGGCCGAAGCGGGCTAACGAGTCCGATCACCTTCAGGATAATGAGCGTCATGATCCCACAGTAGACCGCGACGGCGACAATGGCGATCGCCTGTATGCCGACCTGACCGGGATTGCCAAAGAGGAGCCCGTCGGCCCCGCCGACCGCAGCGCTGGCGAAGACGCCGGTGAGGATCGCGCCGCTCATACCGCCTATCCCGTGCGCCGCGAACACGTCGAGGGAGTCATCGAGGCGGGTGCGCGCACGCCATTGCAGGATCGCGTAGCTGGGAACGGCCGCGATGGCGCCCAGCAGCAGCGCAAATACAGGAGAGATGAACCCCGACGCCGGCGTGATCGCTACCAATCCCACAACGATTGCGGTCGCTACGCCCACTGCGGTGACGTTCCCGGTACGGAAGTAGTCCAGCAGCGCCCACACGACGAGCGCCGCGGCAGGGGCCACAAGGGTATTCACGAAGGCCAGCGCCGCGATGCCGTCCGCGGCAAGGGCGCTCCCACCATTAAATCCGAACCACCCGAACCAGAGGAGCCCCGCGCCGAGGAGCACAAACGGAACGTTGTGCGGCAGCAGTGCGGTTCGCGCGTACTCATGTCGGCTTCCCAACACGAGGGCGGCCACGAGTGCGGCAACTCCCGCGTTGACATGCACGACCGTTCCGCCCGCGAAGTCCAGCGCACCCATCTCGCCCAACCATCCTCCACCCCAGACCCAGTGTGCTACGGGCGCGTAGACCCCGAGGCCCCAGATCGCGATGAAGGCCACGTAGGGCACGAAGCGCATACGACCGATCAGAGCGCCGGAGATGAGCGCCGCAGTGATAATGGCGAAAGTTGCCTGGAACGCCATGAAGAGCATGTGGGGGATCGTGCCGTTGGGCTCGGTGTCGACTCCGCGCAGCAGCGCCATCGAGAAGTCACCCACAAGGCTGTTCCCTTCTCCGAAAGCGAGCGAGTACGCCAGCACCGCCCAGAGCACCATTGACACGCCGAGCGCGACGAAGCTCATCATCATCGTGTTCAAGGCGTTCCTGGAGTTCACGAGGCCGCCATAGAAAAAGGCGAGCCCCGGGGTCATGAGGAGAACCAACGCCGTCGAAATCAGCATCCAACTGGTGTCGGCTCCCGAGATCGCGCCCTCAGCCGCCTCCTGGGCCGCCACCGCAGGGGGCGCTCCCGCGGCGTACAGCAGCGGAAGAACGAACAGAATGAGTAGTGATTTGTGTGAGAGCTGCATGGGTGGTCTTTCCTCCAGTCGGTCCTCGGGGCAACTGCATGCGCTAAGACCCGCACATGGAGCCGCCATTGGCAAGGCGTGTGCCATTGAAGCCAAAACTGGATGAAATCCTTATTTTACAAGACGATTCCCCGTTCGTAGGCTTTCAAGGGAGAATCTCGGGGGCGCAAAATCCTACACTCCGGTAGGGATCGAGAGGGGAACCTACAAAAATGTAGGCATGCCCCGGAGCGATCAGCTCAGGCCGTATTTCTCGACACGAAGGCCCATGATCCGCTCGGTAATGCCAAGCTCCCGGGCGGCGGCGGCGCGGTTGCCCTTTTTCACCTTGAGGGCGTCGATGATCAGCTCTTTTTCCAGAACGTCCAGCTGCACATTGAGGGGTCCGGACCGCCCCTCGTCGACCTTGGCCATCTGAAGGCTGGGCGGGAGCAACCGAGCGTGGATGACCGGTCCATCGGCGAGCAATACCGCCCGCTCGATGGCGTTCTCCAACTCTCTGACATTTCCCGGCCAATGATAGGCCATCAATAGATCGATCGCGGGCGTCGATAGCCGTACGATGGACCGCTCGTACCTCCGCCCGTACTTCTCGATGAAGTGATCCGCCAAGAGAATGATGTCGGTACGGCGCTCCCGCAGCGGCGGCACATGAATCGGAAACACGTTGAGGCGATAGTAGAGATCGGCCCGGAACCGACCCACTTCCATGTCCCGCTCGAGGGGACGGTTGCTCGCGGCGACAACACGGACGTCGGTCTTCAACACCGTGCTGCTACCGACCCGCTCGAACTCCCGCTCCTGTAGGACTCGGAGAAGCCGGAGTTGGATCGCACCCGTGAGGTCACCGATTTCATCGAGGAAGATGGTTCCTCCCGACGCACGTTCGAACCGCCCCTCTCTCTGCTGCACGGCACCGCTGAACGCACCTTTTTCGTGGCCGAAGAGTTCACTCTCGATAAGGCTCTCCGGAAGGGCAGCGCAGTTGACCCGTACGAAGGGGCCCTCCGACCGTCGACTCCCGTAGTGAACCGCCTGCGCGATGAGTTCCTTTCCTGTGCCACTTTCACCCCGAATCAGGACCGTAGCATCGCTTTGGGCGACCTGGCCAATCATCTCGTACACCGGCGCCATTTCGCGGGAATTGCCCACGATGTTGGACGGCTGGTAACGGTCGGCAAGCTCCCTCCGCAGACGCTGGTTCTCCTCCATCAACGCCTTCTCTTCTTCGGCGAACTGGCCGAGGCGTACGACGTGGGCAATGAGAGAAGCGAGGATCGAAAGGATGCGGATGTCCTCGTCGAAAGAGTTATCGGGCCCGTACGGCCGCTCGGCGCTCAGAGCCCCGATCGTCTCATTCCCCAGCCGAACCGGTACGCACACGAAGGCCGTCTCCATCCCCGGGCGATCCTTCAGAGGACGGGCCCGGCCCAGGAAAAGCGGCTCGGCGGCGATGGACGGGACGACAACCGGCTCGCCCGTTTGTACGACGCGCCCCGTGATCCCCTCGCCCAAGCGGTATCTCCCGCGCTCCCGCTGGTCGGCGGAGAGTCCGATCGCCTCGTGAACCAGGATTTCTGACGTCCGGCGGTTCAGCACGGTTAGCGTCGCGCACTCCACATCCATATGGTGAGAAAGTGCCTCGAGAATCGGCTTCATGGACGTACTCAAGTCCGAAGCCTCATCGAGGAGGGTGCTGGCTTCGTGAAGAAGCGACAGCGACTGGGATTGTCCGATAGCATCCGCCAACATCGACCCTGTCCTACCTGCTCGAGCAGGGCCCACAGAGCCCGCCGCCGCCAAGCCAACGACGGGGGGCCTCACAGGGCCGGGTGGGTATGAAGCCACCAAGCTACATAAATGTAGGGGTCAGCGCACAGGGGGTGTGCTTCAGTAGGGTCGAAAGGTCTAGTCATTCTCCGAAAAAAAGCGGGGCTGCTCGATCCGCTAACGGATCAGTGCAGCCCCGGCCAAGGTTAAAAACAGTGCCAACCTAGTTGAGCGCGAAGGTCTTGCCCACGCCGAAGACAAGGGTGAGCTCCGTCGTAGGTGCCCCGGTCTCGTCGACTTCGCCCGAGAGGAGTCGGTCGTTCCAGATGCCCGAAATGGTGAAGTCGAGATCCGCGGCTGAGAATCCGTACCCCGCTTCCACGTACTGCCGACCCACCTCACTGGTGAACATGTCACTAAACGCGTCGCCAAAGTCGGGGGCGAAAGCAATGCTCCCGACCGTCGCGAACAACCCCTCGTGCTCGCCCGAGACCCCGATGAAGTTGTACTTCGGGTGTGGGACGCCGGTCCTATACTGACCGAAGGAGTACTCGATCGAGATCGGCCCCAACCCCACCCCTAGGTTGACCTCCAGGTACGTATCGTCGAATTGCCCGGTATAGAAATACCCAGTCCCGCCCAGGCTAACGCTGACGTCCTCGTTGATGTCGTAACCGTAACTCGCAAACAAGTCGACCTCCGTTCCGTCTCCCACGTCCGCGGCCCACGTTCCCGCGGAGAAGTCGGTCACCGCCACGTCCAACCCGGCGCTCGCGGAAGAAGTCTTCTGCAGGAGCCCCCGGTAGTAATACTGGCTGACCCAACCCGCGTTGGCCGTCACTTCGGCCTGCTGGGCTGCACCCACCAGAGGCGTAACCACAACCGCAACCAACGCCACCGCACCTATGCTCATTTTCATCCGTTAATCTCCGTAAGACGTGATGGAGCGTACTCGAGCGGCGACGTCCACCATTCGGGCGACTCCAGGACTATCGAGCCGATACGATGCGAGTCTCGTGCCATGAATAAACGAGCCGACGCCCAAAACACGCTATCGCGTTGGGGGACAACAACGTGGCTTCTTTGGGCCACGGAAGATCGTGCGGTTTCCATCATACGAGACCGTGGGACCGTCGCAATTTCCTACCAAGATGTAGGATCCCGCCAGCCCCTCGATTACATGGCCGTCAGAACCTCCCGGAGCTTCCCCAAAGCCTCGGCGGCCTGGGCCTCGGAAAACACCAGGGGTGGCCGGAGGCGAATGGACCGCGGCCCGCACGAAAGGATCGCGAGGCCTTGGTCCCAGCATCCCTGGAGGACCCGGCCACGCACGTCTCCGTCTTTTAAGTCGAAGGCCACGAGCAGCCCCCTGCCCCGCACATTCGAGACGCTTTCGAATTCCCCGGCCAGGGCTTCCAGCCCCTCCTTGAGGGCGGCCCCCACCCGGGCGGCGTTTTCCACGAGGCCGTCCTCCTGGATGATCTCCAGGTAGCGGACACACCGGACCATGTCCGTGAGGTTTCCACCCCACGTGGAGTTGATGCGGCTCGATACGTGGAAGACGTTGGACTCGATTTCGTCGATCCGCCGTGTGCTCATCATGCCACAGACCTGAGTTTTCTTTCCGAACGCGATCAGGTCGGGCACGACACCGGTCTGCTCGTAGGCCCACATCGTCCCTGTCGCGCCCAAACCCGTCTGAACCTCATCGAAGATCAGGAGCGCCTCGAAACGGTCCGCGTATTCCCGGAGCTTGGCGAAGAACTCGGGCCGAAAGTGATGGTCGCCACCCTCCGCCTGGATGGGCTCGATGAGGATTGCGGCGATGGCATGCGGATCACGCTCGAACGCAGCCTCAATTTCCGCGCACGCGGTCGCCTCCTTGGCCGCGACGGCCTCGTCATCGAGCGGGAAGTCTATGTACGGGCTGGAAATCCGAGGCCAATCGAACTGCGGGAAATCATCCGTCTTGGTCGGATCCGTATTGGTGACCGAAAGCGTATAGCCCGTCCGTCCGTGAAAGGCGTCCCGGAAGTGGAGAATCTTGTCCGCTCCGCCCTCGACGCCACGCGCCCGGTTCTTCTGAGCCTTCCAATCGAAGGCGGCCTTCATGGTATTCTCCACCGCGAGCCCACCGCCCGCGACAAAAAAGAGGTACCGGAATTCGTCCGGAGCTGCCAGAGCCCGGAACGTTTTTACGAAAGCCCCAAACTCCCGGGAATACATGTCACTGTTCGACGGATTGGACAGGGCCGCGGTCATGAGAGACTCCCGGAATCCCTCGTCCCTCAACTTGGGATGACTGTGACCCACTGGGAGGGTGGCGAAGAATCCGTAACAATCCAGATACTCCTTCCCTTCCAGCGCATCGACGATGACTGCGTCGTGGGATTTTTCGAGATCGATCACCACGTGAAATCCGTCCACGAGAATGTTTTCTTTCAGGACCGAGAAAACCTGGTCGGCCGGGATTTCGACCTTGGGCATGTCGCTTTCCTAGAAAGTTCGGTTCGAAACGCGAAGGCAGCGAGAACGAAGACGGCGAGAACACGGAGAGCTGGCAGGACTATGAAATCCGGTGTCGACACGACACCAGCCGCCGAGTTCAGTCCCGGCGGGGGTCAGGCGGAGCGAAAATTGCCGGTCGGGCGTCGACAGGGCGTAGTGTCATAGTGGATTTAATCTAGTGTGGTTTTGCAGAAGTGTCTCGGCCAGACTAGCCTTTACGGGATCGCTCGAACCCCAGGCCTTTCACCGACACGGAACTTTCCTTGACGACCGCCACCAAAGTGCCGGACGCCCGAGAGGCAGGACCGGTAATACCGGGGATCTTGGTCGATCCCGAATGGTTGGAGAACCACATCGGTGATCCGCGTGTGCGGATCGTGGATCTCCGGGATCGGGAAGCGTATGCCGGAGGGCATATTCCCGGGACCGTCCAGTTGGATCTCGAAGACCTGGGCGAGAACCGGGACGGGTGCGATAACGTGGTATTAGGCCCGGCCGAATTCGAACGCCTCATGGCGCGGCTGGGGATCTCCAAGCGCGACACCGTGGTGGCGTACGATGACCACTGGGGTTTACCCTCCGCCCGGCTAGTCTGGGCTCTGCACTACTACGGGGAACGGTCGGTCGGCGTGTTGAACGGTGGTTGGGACCGATGGCAGGAGGAGGGACGGCCCGTGACGGACGGGCCCGCGACGGATGGGCCCATGACCCATGCGTCCGTGACGGATGATCCCGTGACCGATACGTCCGTGACGGATGGGCCACGGTCAGACGGCACTGCACTAGAGCACACCGACGGCTTCAAGGCGCGCCCGACGTCTGACGTGGCCGCCGACTACGAGTGGATCTCCCGCGGGGTGGCTCGCGGCGGCGTCGTCCTGCTGGACACACGGTCCGACGTCGAGTTCACTCAGGGGCACTTGCCCGGGGCAATATCCTGGGATTGGTTCAACGCGGTCCCCGCCGGTTCCTGGGAGTGCTCGAGGGACCCTGGCGCGCTTCGGTCGGAGCTGGAGGCGCTCGGCGTGCATCCATCCGACGAGGTGGTCGCCTACTGTAGATCGGGCATGCGGGCGGCGCACACGTACGTCGTGCTCCGGCACGCCGGCTTCGCACGTGTACGATTGTACGACGGTTCCTGGCAGGAGTGGAGCATAAAAAGCACGCTCGGCCATCCGAGAGAAGGATGACAACCACGGGCAGGAATACGGGCCTTGCTGTGACGGCCTGGGCGACGGCGGCGCTCGTGTACGTGGCCGCTCACGCCGTGGACACCGAGTTTTCAATGTTCTGGGTGTTCGGTCTCGCGTTCGGATTCGTGCTTCAGCGAGCGCGTTTCTGCTTCGCGTCGGCGTTCCGAGACATTTTCCTGCTGGGTCACGCCCGCAACATGAAGGGGGTTCTCCTGGGCCTCGCCGTGGGCTCCGTCGGGTTTGGGCTGGTCATGAGCCGTCAGGTACCCATGACCTCCCTAGGTGTCTACCCGCCCTCGGCAAACGTCCTGCCACTCGGAATCCACACGGGCCTCGGCGGACTGCTCTTCGGCATAGGGATGGTGCTGGCGGGCGGGTGTGTGTCCGGCAGCATCTACCGAATGGGCGAGGGGTATGTCGCCTCCTGGGTGGCGTTCGCCGGTGTGATGGGTGGCCTGCTGGTGTCGGCGTACACGTGGAATTGGTGGTGGGACGCCCACATCGCCACGGCCCCACGCTTCTGGCTCCCTCACTGGATCGGCCACCCCGGCGCATTGGTCGTCACCTTGCTCGCTCTGGCCGCGGTGTACGT
The DNA here is from genome assembly GCA_965248195.1 of Longimicrobiales bacterium. Taxonomy (GTDB): domain Bacteria; phylum Gemmatimonadota; class Gemmatimonadetes; order Longimicrobiales; family Gaopeijiaceae; genus UBA822. The sequence continues at coordinate 2,577,425 of CBDFIQ010000002.1, forward strand.
GTGGGTCGTCTCGGTAGAGCACCGGGCCGGCATGGTCGTCCCCCCGGCGTCGGGAGCCCGCCCACAGGCTGCCCCACAAACTGAGAGCGTCGCCGACGATCTCAGATCAACTTTGCGACGCCTGTTCGTCCAGGGATGGCCTGTGCTTCCCGCCGGGGCCGTTCTGGGCGGCCTCAACGTGCTGCTCTTCACGGCCAGAGAGCCCTGGGGGTTCACGGGGGAGGTGTCGCGCTGGTCTATCGCGACGGCCTCTCTCGTCGGCGCCGCACCCGGACCCCTTGCCGGAGTGGAAACGCTACCCGGCTGTGTTCTGGTGCCCTCGGACGGACTCTTCTTCAACCATATGCTCTTCCTGGTGCTGGGAATGTTCTTCGGCTCTTTCGCCGCCGCGGTCGGTGCCCGAGAATTCAAGCTTCGAGTGCCGAAGCGCCCCGCGAGATACGCCCAGTCACTCGGTGGCGGGGTGATCATGGGGTACGGCTCCGGAATCGGCATGGGATGCACGATCGGTGCCTTCTTCTCGGCGATCCCCTCCTTGGCCGTGAACGGTTGGGTGTTTGGGGGGTTCCTCGCGATCGGCGCCTGGATCGGCACTCATATTATTCAGCGAATCGAGTAGATTCATCCAACGGATCGAATAGAATCACGGAGGAGCGATGACTCCCACGAAGTTGGACGTAAGAGGCGAAATCTGTCCCTACCCGATGATGCGGACCGTCACCGCCTTGAAAAAGCTGTCCGGGGACGAGAGGGTGTTGGAGGTGGTCACCGACCACGCACCGGCGTTGGAGACGATTCCGACGCAGGCCGCCCGCCTGGGGTTCCGGACCGACATCGAAGAAACCGGCGCGTCCGAGTGGCGCATCATGATCACACGCACTGAAGCGGAGGACGAAGGATGACCTACCATCGAACGTTACCGACCAAGCTTCTCGGGATCGTGCTCCTGAGCTGCGTAATGGCCTCATGCGCCGGCGACAGTGGTGAGACCTCCGAGCGGCTCTACGCCAACGACGTCCTGGTCGATACGGAATGGATCGACGCCAATATGGAAGACCCCGACGTGCGCGTGCTGGAGGTGGGTGGGAACGCGAACGCCTTCGGCGAGGGCCACCTTCCGGGTGCATCCTTTCTGTCCATGGGGCGCTTGTCCAACCCCGACGACCCCGTCCGTGGCCAGATCGCGACGGCGGCCCAGGTGTCGGCGGCGCTCTCCGGCGCCGGAGTCGGACGGGAGCAGACCGTGGTTCTGTACGACCGCCGGAACAATCTCTCGGCGGCAAGGGCTTACTGGGTCTTGAAGTACTACCAGCACGCCGACGTCCGGATCTATAACGGCGGGACGCCCAAATGGACCGAGGACGGCCGGGCTTTGAGCACGGAAACTACAGAGTACGAGCCCTCGAACTATCAAGCGGGTCCCGCGGACCCAGAGATCCGCACGACCTGGCAATACGTCGTGGACCACACCGACGATCCGTCGACGCTCTTCTGTGATACGAGGGGCCCGGACGAGTACCTGGGCCGAGATGTCAGAGCGGAAAGGGGTGGCCACATCCCCGGCTCGATCAACGTGGAATGGACGGCGGCGGTGAATTCGAACGGGACGTTCAAGTCCGCCGACGCATTGGCAGCCTTGTATGGCGGGGCGGGCTTCACATCCGACCGGCGGATCATCACCTACTGTCAGAGTGGCGTCCGGGGCGCCCACACATGGTTCGTCCTGAGCGAGCTCCTCGGATATCCCGACGTCCGAAACTACGACGGATCGTGGGGAGAGTACGGAAACAACCCCGAGAGTCCGATCGAGAGCTAGGTGGGCGGGCCTCGGAGCTAGGACGGGCGGGCTTCGGAGCTAGGGCTGGCGGGCTTCGGAGCTAGGGCTGGCGCGGCTCATGGATGTGGCGGGCGGTTGTCAGGCGCTCTCCCGCGGGTCGCCCTCGTCCAAAACCTGCTGCGTGCGGCCCGCCCGGTAACCACGGACGGCTTCCCGGATCTCGGGATACTTGTTTCCTAATATTTCAGCGGCGAGCAGCGCGGCGTTGGTCGCCCCTGCATTGCCGATGGCGAGTGTGCCGACGGGGATGCCAGCCGGCATCTGGACGATGGACAGCAGCGAGTCCAGCCCATCCAACGCCCAGGCCTTCATCGGCACTCCCAGGATCGGAATGAGCGTCTTGGCAGCCATCATTCCGCCGAGGTGGGCCGCCCCGCCCGCTCCGGTGATGATCACCTCGAGACCGCGCTCCTCCGCAGTGGCGGCGTAATCGATGCAAAGGTCGGGTGTGCGGTGGCCGGAAATCACTCGGACCTCATGGGGGATGCCGAGCGTCTCGAGCATTTCCGACGTACGCCGCATAGTCTCCCAATCCGACTTGGATCCCATGACGACGCCCACGAGCGGTTGGGTTTCGTCCATGGCAAGAGCTTGCACGTAGGGCCCTGCAGGGTCAAGAGTCAGGATCCGGGCGGCACGAAGTCACGTCCACTACGAACACGGAAAAAGGAACACTTGTTTCCGTTGTCACACGTCCGCATCTTTCAACTGTGAAACCCGTTCCGACTACCCGAGGAAGAAGCTCATGAACCGTAAGATCGTAGCCGCCGCGGTACTCCTCACCGGCTTGCTGGTGGCGATGCCCGTTCTGGCGCAAAACAGCGTATGGACGTCCGACCGCCCGGACGGGCATGCTCCCGCCGGCGTCAAATCGGACTTCTTGCTCTCTTTTGGCGAACTTTACATGGGCTACCGATATTCTGCGGAGAAGTTCAGGGGTACGCTCATCGGGACCCAGGAAGTGTCCGGCGATGAGGTCCTGGACTTCTTCACCTCCGCTCCGCTGACGCACGATCGTTGGACCGGAGAAGTCGACGTACGCCTCGGGCTGACCAGCTTCTTCACGCTGGCGGGCTCGGTCCCGTGGGTGAGAAACACGATGCTCAGCGCGACGGACACCGGGTTCTTCCAGAGCTCGTCCCAGTTCATCGGTGACGTCAGCGTCCGGGGGTTGATCGAGCTCCTTGATATGGACGAGTATCGGCTGAGCCTTACCCTTGGAGCCACGGTTCCAACTGGGAGGATCTCAAAGAAGGGCCTCACCGCAACAGGGGTTCGAGGGGTCCTACCCTTCACGATGCAGGGGGGCTCCGGTAGCCCGGACGTCCTGGCCGGCGGAACGTTCCAAGTTCAGAATGAGGTTGCCTCGGTCGGAGCCCAGATCAACTCCGTGATCCGCGTCATGCACAACGGGAAGAAGTACCGCCTGGGTGACGAGTTCGCCTTCACGGTGTGGGGCGCCTACAACGTCACCGACTGGGTGAGCTTTTCGCTCAGAGGCATTTTTGAGCATCAGGCTGAAATCAAGGGATCCGATTCACGCACGGACGGATCGGTCGACCCTCTTGCGAACCCGTTCGCTCAGGGCGGGGAGCGCGTCCTCTTGCCGATTGGAATGAACCTTTACGTCCGCGAAGGCAGGGCGGCGGGGCATCGGCTCTCGATCGAATTCTACTACCCGCTCCACGAAGACCTGAATGGGCCGCAGATGTCAGTTTCTCGGGAACTCGTCGTTTCCTGGCAAGCCGTGTTCTAGACGCCGACTCAATCTGCTTTGTTACATGATACGCACCATGTGATAGTCCTTCTTTCCCTTCCGAAGTATCAAGAACATCCCCTCGATCGCATCCGCCGTCGTGACCATCGCCTCAACTTTCTCGACGCGGACGTTGTTGATGGAGAGACCTCCGCCCTCGATGGAACGCCTCGCCTCTCCCCGCGACTTGCACACACCCGCGTCCGCGAACAGATCGAGGACGCCCGTGCCGTCGCCCTCCAGCCCGGCCCGGGCGATCTCGCTCGAAGGGACATCCGCGAAGACCTCCGCGATTTCGTCAACTCCGAGGCCCGCGATCTCGCCACCGAAAAGCACCTCGGTGGCCCGCTGCGCACTCGCCATACCCTGGTCGCCATGGACTCGCCGCGTCACATCCTCGGCGAGCACACGGTGGGCGCCGCGCTCATGCGGCCGCTCACCATGAGCCGATTCGAGCTCGGAGATCTCCTCGGGACCGAGCAGCGTGAAGTACCGGAGATACCGAATGACGTCCCGGTCATCGACCGTCATCCAGAACTGGTAGAACCGGTAGGGTGAGGTGAGTGCCGGGTCGAGCCAAACGGCGCCGGCCTCGGTCTTACCGAACTTGTGCCCACCGGCCCCCGTCAAGAGGGGATACGTGATCCCGTACGCCTTCTCTCCCCGCAGACGGCGGACCAGATCGATACCCGCCGTGATGTTTCCCCACTGGTCGCTGCCGCCCATTTGGAGTGTGCATCCGTACCGCTCGTTTAACGCCACGAAGTCGTACGCCTGGAGTAGCGCGTAGCTGAACTCCGTGTAGGAAATCCCCGTCTCTTCGTTCTCAACGCGCCGCCGGATGGACTCCTTCTTGAGGAGCGCGTTCACGGAAAAGTGTTTCCCGACGTCGCGAAGGAAGTCGACCATGGTGATTTCGCCGAGCCAGTCCAGATTGTCGACTGTCCGAGCCGGGTTCGTGGCGCGGTCGAAGTCGAGAAAGTGCTCTAGCTGCCGACACATTCCCGCGAGGTTCTCGGCCGCTTTTTCTCTGGTTAGGAGTTGGCGCTCCTCGGTCCTGCCGGAGGGATCTCCGATGAGCCCGGTCCCGCCACCCGCGAGCACGAGCGGATGATGCCCGGCCCTCTGCAGGTGAACGAGGCCCATGATGGGCATGAGCGAGCCCACATGAAGGCTCGCGGCAGTGGGATCGAAGCCGATGTACGCCGTGACCGGACCCTCGGCGAGCGCGGCCTCTGCCCCCTCGGTGGAGTCCTGCAGCATGCCCCTCCGGCGGTATTCTTCCAGTAAGCTCATGTCACTCGGTCGCGTGTCGTGCCGCCGAATCGGGAATCCCTTAGCCCCCTCACGGAAGCCGCGAGATTGTCGCCCAAAGATTGTCGGACGAAGATAGCCGCGAGAGGATAGCCGCGAAAAGTGTGGTCGCCATAGGCTCCCATCAAGCGCCGTCAAGCCCGCGGGACGCCGAAAAAACCGCTCGTACCCTGCCCCGATCGATCTTACCGTTCACATTGACCGGGATGCTGTCGGCAAACTCGACGCGCTTCGGTAACTCGGAGGCGGAAAGCCGGTCTCGGGCCTGCGCCATCAGCACCTCAGGATCCGCTTCCATCCCCGGGCCGGGTACGATGAGCGCCACGACCGTCTCACCCCAAACCTCGTCCGGAAGGCCCGCGACCGCAGCACCAGAGACGCCCGGTAGGCCCTCCAGCACGATCTCCACGGATCGTGGATCGACGCTCGCCCCCCCGGTCACGATCCGATCGCCGATCCGGCCGGAAATCCAGAGATGGCCATCACCGTCGAGGCGGCCCAGGTCGCCCGTCGCGAGCCAACCCTCCTCATCCGCCACACTCGGCGACACCGTGCCGCCTCGTACGCAGATCTCTCCATTCTCCCGAATCCGGAGTTCGAGGCCGTCGATCGGAAAGCCGACCGTGCCCGGCTTCTCCGCCACGAGGTCCGCGGGCGCGGTCGCCACCTGCGAACACGCCTCCGTCAGCCCGTAGGTCAGAGCGACGGGATATCCCCGTTCGATCGCTTTCAGGACCAGCGTGCCGCCGGCCGCCGCACCGCCGACCAAGAGGCAACGCAGCGTAGGAGGAACGGACTCGTCTCCCCTCACATCGAGAAGCCGCCTGAGCATGGTGGGAACGATTGAGGCATGCGTCAGACCCTCCCGGTCGATCAACTCCCCCAGCACCTCAGCCGAGAACCGCCCCCGGACCAGCAGCGTGCATCCCACGTGGGCTGCTCGATGCACGAGGGCGAGCCCACCGACGTGGCCGAGGGACAGAGAGGCGTACCACCGGTCCCGCTCGGTGAGGCACAAGCGCGCCACAGACGCGTTAGCACTCGCTTCGAGGGCCGAAGGAAGGATCGGCACCGCACTGGAGTGACCGGATGTGCCCGAGGTCCAGAGGAGGGCCACGGGGCGCGGTTCGGGTTCGGACGTCGCGCCCGGCATGGATGCCGCGTCGACGACGGGGCCCCCACCCTGCTCGCCCGCCGGCCTGGGTAAATCGTCGAGCGTCGTGATCCAGTCCGCATCGAGCGCCGCTGTGAGCGCCGGATCGTGCACGTCCTGCTCGGTGCTGAGGATCAGGTCGGGCCCGATCACGTCGAGCGCCCGCTCCATGGAAGCGGCGCCCAACCTAGGATTGAGCGGCGCAAGGACGGCGCCGGTGCGGGGGACGGCCCACAGGGCTTGGATGGATAACGCGTTGGGGTGGGCCACGAGCGCCACGGTGGAGCCTGGCCCAGCCCCAAGAGGGGCGAGGCGGCGGGCCATGCGGCCTACCCCGGCGTCAAGCTCGGCGTACGTCCAAACATCACCGCCGTCGTCCAACGCGGTGGCGTCGGGGAAGGCCTGGGCCGCCGCCCTGAGCGGATCCCTCACCCGAACGCCAATCCCGCCGCCAGAAGCAGGCCGTACAGCCCGACCACGCGGGCGGTGCCCGCCAACGCAGGGATCAGCTCCCGCGGGTCGTCCCTGGTCATGATGAGCGTCAGCGGTGAGACGGAAGCCGCCCCCGCGGTAAGCGCGATCAGCGCCGCCACCGGCCACTGGTAGACGCCCACCCCAAGGACCGGAACGGTGAGCCCGACCGCCATCAGAATGGCGTACTCGACCCGGCTCCCATTTCGGCCCAAACGCACAGCCAGAGTACGTTTGCCGGCCGAGGTATCGGTGTCGAGATCCCTGAGGTTGTTGGCCACCAGAATCGCCGTACTCAGGGCGCCCATGCCCGCCCCGGCCAGGAGAACCTCCCCGGGGAGGGCGAGCGCCTGCACCCAGTACGTGCCACCGACGGCGATCAGACCGAAAAACACGAAGACGAACGGATCGCCGAGGCCGTGATACGCGAGTGGATAGGGTCCACCCGTGTAGGCGACCGCACAGAGGAGTGACGCAAGGCCAATCCACACGATGGGCCACCCGCCTACGACCACCAGGTAGACGCCGACCGAGGCAGCGGCAGCGAGCACAGCCACCATACCCCGCCACACGTGTTCAGCAGGAATCAGCCCTGCCTGGGTCACGCGCACCGGGCCGACCCGGTCCGGCGTATCGCCCCCCCGCACGAAATCGTAGTAGTCGTTCGCGAAGTTCGTCCCGATCTGGATGAGGATCGCCCCGGTTAAAGCGGCCAGCACCGGAAAAAGAGCGAAGGCTCCATGCGCTGCCGCCAAGCCCGCCCCGACGAAAACAGGAGCGGCGGCGGCACTCAGCGTCTTGGGGCGCGCAGCCTGCAGCCAGGCGGAGGCCCGGCTCACGGAGCGGAGGCCCGGGTCACGGGAGGGCCATCCCTACCAGGGCAGCCATGGAAATTTGCGAAAGTCCGGCTCGCGTTTCTCCAGGAAGGCGTTCTTCGCCTCCTGCGCCTGTTCCGTCATATAGAAGAGGAGAGTTGCGTTCCCGGCGAGTTCCTGGAGCCCCGCCTGCCCATCGAGGTCGGCGTTGAAGGCGGATTTGAGCAAACGGATCGCCAGCGGGCTTTTGTCGAGGATCTCCTGGGCCCACTTCCAGCCCTCCGCCTCGAGTGCGTCTAAGGGCACCACCGCGTTGACCATTCCCATCTCGAGTGCCTCATCAGCACTGTACTGGCGGCACAGGTACCAGATCTCCCGTGCCTTCTTCTGGCCCACCATGCGGGCCAGGAAGGACGACCCGAAGCCACCGTCGAAGCTGCCCACCTTGGGGCCCGTCTGGCCAAACACGGCGTTGTCGGCCGCGAGTGTGAGGTCGCACACGACGTGCAGCACGTGCCCCCCGCCGATCGCGTAACCCGCCACCAAGCAGATGACGGGCTTGGGCATGCTCCGGATATAACGCTGGAGTTCGAGGACGTTGAGACGGGGCACGCCGTCGTCTCCGACGTAACCTCCATCGCCCCGTACACGCTGGTCTCCGCCTGAGCAGAACGCGTAGCCGCCGTCCTCCGCCGGCCCCTCCCCTGTAAAGAGCACGACCCCGATGCGCGTGTCTTCCCCGGCGTTTCTGAACGCCTCCTGGAGCTCCAGCAGCGTCCCGGGCCGGAAGGCATTCCGCACCCGAGGCCGGTTGATGGCGATACGGGCTACCCCGTCCGCCTTCTTGTAGGTGATGTCCTCGTACTCCTTGACGATCTCCCACCGCGGCTCGCTCATCCTCTTGCCCCACCTCGAAAGTGCATACGTTACAATAGCGCCCTAACCGCTCGGCGCACCGCCTCGGCCACGGCATCGCGACCACGCTGGTTTTGGTCGCGGTCGCTACGAACCTCCAGGATCCGCGGTCCCGTGCCCGCGAGCACCTCCTCGAACGCATCCTCGAACGCGCCGCTGAGCGCGTCCGCGGCGCCGGTCGGATGATCCACGCGCCGGTACGGAATCCCGTATAGTTCGGCAGCATGGCGAAAGTCGAGCCCGTGCGGAGTCGCGAAGTACTCTGTGAACTCGGGCTCATGCTCCCGGATGGGGAGCATGTGAAAGATGCCCCCACCGTCGTTGTTGATCACAACGAACACGATGTCGAGCTCGAATTTGGCGACGGCGAGAAGTCCGTTCATGTCGTGGTAGAAGGCGACGTCTCCCACGACCGCGACGATCGGAAACGGCCCGTCACTCGCCACGGTGATCCCTGCCACCGTGGACACGATTCCGTCGATTCCGCTCGCTCCGCGGTTGCCGTATACACGGAGCGGCTTCCCTCCCCCGCCGAACGCGTCCAGATCCCGAACCGGCATGGAACTGGACACGAACAGCGTCGTGCCCTCGGGGACCCCAGCGACCACCGCCGCCAAGACGTCGCCCTCGAAGGGCTCTCCAGCGTCGGAGGCTCGATACGCACAGACCGCCTGCCTCGCGGCTCGATCGATCTCCGTCCATTGGTCGCACCAGCTCGGAGGCGTGTTGGGGGTAGACGATGTTTTCGTGAGCGTCCCCAGGGTAGAAAACTCCTCTGTGACAGCCCGCACGAAGGAGGCCACTTCCGATCGAACGTCGAGTGAAGTCACCCCGAGGTGATCCTTACCGCCACGTCCCGAGGTGATCCTCACCTGCGAGACCTCCCCGAACCCAGCCAGGAACGCCAATAACGAAGCGGATGTAGGTGCGCCTCCAATCCGGCAAATGATGTCGGGCCTGAGCACCTCTCTGAGTTTCGCATCGCGTGATGCTTCCCGTGGAGCGGACGCATCCCAAAGACCCCGAAGAAAAAGATCGTAGGCCGCCACCGAGTGCTCTGCGCCGTACTCGCTGAAGCGGACACCGGAAAGAGGATCGCCGAGTACGGGAAATCCTGTGGCGCGAGCCAGATCCCCGATGGCCCGACCCACGACCTCGGGATCGGTGACCGGACCCGCGATGATCAACCCGCGCCCGCCAGCCGCCAGGGCGGACGCAACCGCACGCACCTCGCCCTCGACAGGGCCGGCTGCCCCCTCCACGACCGGCACCATGGGCGTACCGTCCGCGTGGCCGTCTAGCCCCACCGGATCCGCCGCACGGATAGTCGCCGCCTGCTCGGCACTGAGTTCGGCGGGCTCCAGCGGCTTGTTGAGCGGAAAATTCACATGGACGGGGCCGGGATCCATCCCCAACGTCGCCGCGACAGCGCCGCACGCGAGCGCTCGTACACCCCTCAGCTCATCCGCCGAGGGCTCACCGGCATCGAGGCTCTCCCGGACGAAGGAACCGTAGAGTCGGGACTGGTCGATCGTCTGGTTCGCGTCTGTCCCCCGGAGCTCGGGTGGCCGGTCCGCAGTGAGCGCCAGCAGAGGCACTCCAGCTTGTGACGCCTCGATTACCGCTGGAAAAAGGTTCGCGGTGGCGGTGCCGGAGGTCGTGATGACCGCCGCGGGGCGCCCAGTGGTCTTCCCGAGCCCGAGGGCGAAGAACCCGGCGCACCGCTCATCCAAAAGGACCCAGGTCCGGATCCGTTCTTCCCCGGCACACGCCATGACCAACGGTGTCGATCTGGACCCGGGGGCGACGCAGACATGTGCGACGCCCCGGCGAGCCAATTCATCGATGAAGGCCCTGACCCAGGCGGTGGTGACCGCCGGGTCACTCATCGTGCTCCGCTCGCCGCGAGGGCCCTCAGCATCGGCTCGAACTTGATGCTCGTTTCGTCCCATTCGAGGCCGGGATCCGAGCCCTCCACGATTCCAGCCCCGGCAAAAAGCCTCCACCGTAGGTCCCGGACGACGGCACAACGAAGCGCCGGTACGAACACACCATTCCCGTCCAGATCGAACCATCCCACCGGACCCGCGTACCAACCGCGCTCGAAAGGCTCCGCCTCTTCGAGAAACTCGAAGGCGGCGTCCCGAGGAAGGCCGCACACGGCGGGGGTCGGGTGGAGCGCATCGAGCACCGTGAGCGCCGATGTACCCTCAGGAAGCCGAGCCCGGATCTCCGTCTCGAGGTGCTGGAGGCGGGCCAGAGTGAGCACGTGGGGCTCCGGCTGAGCATTAATCTCATCCGCCAGCGGGCCCAGCCGGGCAACCATGTCATCGAGTGCGATGCGGTGCTCGACGCCCTCCTTCTCGCTGGCCAGAAGCCGCTCCGCAAACCGCGCCTGCTCGCTCGCCGTCTCCCCGTGCGGTACCGTCCCGGCGACCGCGGTCGCATGGAACCGGCCTCCGGACACGGTCGTCACAGTCTCGGGGGCGGCGCCGAGAAGCGCGCAGCCGTCCTCCGGTTCGAAGTAGAACACGTGACTGCCGCGGTTTCCCGTCCATAGATGCCGGACGACCTCGATCGGATCCAAGCGACTCTCCGTGATCACGTCTAAGGTACGGGCGAGAACAACCTTTGAGACTCGGCCCTCGTCGATCGCCGCCAGGGCATCCCTCACGGCGGCGTCCCAGCCGCTGCGCTCGGATTCAGCCCGGGTGAACGGAACCCGAGTTGAGGACGCCCCCGTGGATCCCTCGGAAACCCCACACCCATCCCCGGCCGCCTCGAGCTCCTGGCAAAGTCGCCCCGCGTGTGTCAGGAGACGGGTCAGGGTGGATTCGGCTCCGTCGCGCTCCGGATCGACGAGCACCCGCACGGTCAGGACAGGATCCTCCCCTGCAACGCTCTGGAGCTCCAACGCCGGGACGTGGAAGAGAGCCGGTGGGAATCCAGCCCAAATGTCTGTCGTCGCGTACTCGGGGCGAAACGCGAATCCACCATAAAACCTCACTCTCGGAGCGTCGCCCACGCCCTGAACGGAGCCGGGTGCAAAGAGGTCAAGAGCGTTCGCTTCGATCCCGGCGAAAGAGCCCTCCGGGCGAGTCCCTTCGGTGCTCACGGTCGCCAGAGCCCCGGAATGGGCGATCCAGCGATCGGACCGCGCCCAGAAACCCCGAGGACCACCGCCGGCACGCCGTAGAAAACGCATGGGATCAGCCCCGACGGCCGGCGCCGTCACAGCCAGCACTCGTGCCTGTGCAATCGCCAGGGTGTTCGCCGGATTCATGGCTCCGAGGTTTCGGACAGGCGGGCAGCCTCCGGGTTCTTCGGGGGCCCACGCCAACGTTCTTACGCAGAGCCAATATACGGAAATAAGGCTGATGACCAAGGAGGATCCCTCAACAGCGCCTCTGAAAGATCACCGGTGCCCGCAGGGCATCTCCGGGGCCTCCCGGAGGCGGTGCCTTTACCGAATGGCTTGCGCCACCGCCGGCTCCCCTATTAACGAGGTGAAGCTGGATTCGGTCTCGAGTAATCGTTCTTCCCGCTGCTGGGTATCAGGCTGGTGTTGGTTCTCAGGCTCACGAGTGTTGGTCAATGGTCGAAGTAACCTCACCGGAAGCAGTCCGGATGTCCGCCGTGGCGGTCCTTGCACTTGCCCTTCTCGCACCGCTCCAGTTGAAGGGCCAGGTTCCTCTTCAGCCCACGCAGGAGCCGGAGGACACCGTGCTGGTGCCGGTCGGACCGCTGCAGCCGGATATCTACGTAGCCGACCTCTCGGTCCTCGACGGTCGGTATTACCTAGGCCCTCTTCAGAACATCACGAACCGGACGTACTCCTACGACAACCAACCGGCGTTCACGCCGGACAGTCGCTCACTCCTGTACACCACAGAGTATGGCTATGGAGGCCGGGTCCAGACCGAAATCAACCGCTATTACCTCTCCTCCAGACGCGAGACCCGGATCACACGCACGGAGCAAAGCGAGTATTCACCCACACCCGTTCCGGGAGATCGAGCCTTTTCGACCATACGCGTCGAGGCCGACTCCACCCAGCGCATTTGGCGTTTTACGATGCAGGGCATGGACGGCGAAGTGTTGCTCCGCAATCTGAGCACCGTCGGATACCACGCCTGGGGCAATGAGACGACCCTACTCCTCTACCTGTTGGGTAGCCCTCCCACCGCCCGGATCGCCGATCTCACAACCGGGCAGAGCGAAGTTGTGGCCAGAGGAGTGGGACGCTCCCTGCAAAAGATTCCCAATCGGAACGCGTGGAGCTTTGTCGAGAGGATCTCAGCCGACGTGGGGTGGATCAGCGAACTCAACATCGGGACCCACCAAATCCGCCGACTTATCCCGACCGTGGGAGGAGGCGAGTTCCACGCCTGGACGCCGGAGGGCGTGCTACTCATGGCCATCGGCAGCCGGATCCATCAATGGGATCCCGAGCTGGACGCGGATTGGCGCCCCGTCGCGGACGTGGAGAATATGGGGATCACCGTCAGCCGCATCACCGTGAGTCCGGACGGATCCAAGATCGCGATCGTGGGGCACCCGTTGCCGGAGATCGAGCCCGAGGTCGAGCTGCAGGTCGTGCCGCAGCGCGTGCCGTAGGGCAGAATGTTTTCGCGGTAGGCCTCAGGCTCGCGCCCTACGCCGGCGGTCACCATCTTGGGCGCGTGGCAGAATCACAAGACGTCATGCAGCCGGTGATTTGCTCAACAAACATTTCTCCCTGGGGTGCGACATGGGCCATACGTGGATTTGTGCGGTGACACTGGGCTTCCTGGTGATGCCGCTTTCCGGGCAGGACCTGGATGCTACGGCCGGGCTGATGAAGAATCTGACCGAAGCGCCGGGTCCTTCGGGCTTCGAGGCGGCGGTCAGGGAGATCGTCGTGCGCGAGTTCGAGGACCTGGACTTGGACCTTCAATTCGATGGCCTCGGGTCCGTACTCGCGAACGGGAATTATTCGGCGGGCGGGCCCAGAGTCATGGTGACGGCACACCTCGATGAAGTCGGCCTCATGGTGCAGCACATCACACCCGACGGCTTCATCCGCGTGAAGACGCTTGGAGGATGGCTTCGGCAAGCGCTACCCGATCAGCGGTGGACCGTACTGGGCCGCGAGGGTCCGGTGACGGGAATAAGCGGGATCCGGACCATCCATGTGACTCCCGGCTCCCAACGGGATCGGGTCTGGTCCCTCGAGGAGACGTTTCTCGACGTGGGCGCAACGTCGGCGGTTGAGGTGGAGGCAATGGGCGTGAGGCCGGGGGACGGTATCGCGCCCCAAAGTGCCTTTACGATCCTTCCTAATGGGCGGTACGCGGCGAAGGCTTGGGATGATCGGGTTGGACTCGCCGTAATGCTGGTTGCCGCACGGCGAATCAGGGACGAGGGTATCCGGATCCCTGCGGCGGTCGTCTGGGTTGCCACGACCCAGGAAGAAATCGGACTGTGGGGAGCACAGACTTCGGTCGCACTCGCCGCCCCGGATATCGGAATCTCCATAGAGGCCGGGGTCGCGGCGGACTTTCCGGGGATGAGCCCCACCCAGGCTCAGGAGCGTTTGGGCGGAGGTCCTGGAATTTTCCTCTTGGACAGCTCCATGATCCCGAACCGGAAATTCAGCGACCTTTTCTTTGATGTTGCGAGGGGGGTGGGTATTACGCTGCAACCGGACGTCCTCACCGGTTACGGAGAGGACGGGGCGGAAATCCAGCGTTTCGATACGGGGCGCCCCACGGTCAACCTCACCGTCCCAACCCGTTACCTCCATGCGCACACGGGTATTATTCAGCGATCCGACTTCGACCAGACCGTGGAGCTACTCATTCAAGTGCTCCGCCGCCTCGATCGCCAGACCGTTGGCGAGGTCGCGAGTTTCCGCTAGTGACGATCGAGCTGAATGAGACCCGCAAAGAGCAGCTTATCGGTCAGCTACAGGCGTTCTTCCTCGAACAGTTCGACGAAGAGTTGTTGGTTCGTTAGATCGCCTGGAGGCGGTGGGGCTTCGCAAAAGGCTCCTAGATGGCATTCCTGGCCTCACGGGACCACATTGCCTATGCGATGATCGTTCCGGTTTCGGGGAGGCAGCCATGAAGATCGAGGAGATTCTTCGCAGGAAGGGCCATGACGTGGTCACGATCACGGAATCCCGAAGTGTCCTTGCCGCCGCCCAGGCTCTCGTAGAACACAATATTGGCGGACTGGTGGTCACCGAGGGCGAACGGCCGACGGGCATCCTGACTGAGCGCGACATCTTGCGGGTCACTGCCCGATCCCCAGGCGAGCTCGACTCGATCCAGGTCGGCGCCGTGATGACGCGGGAGTTGATCACGGCCAGGCCACAGGATCAGCTCACCAAGATGATGGACGTGATGACCCAGAATAAGATCCGTCACCTTCCGATTATGGAAGGAGATCGACTCATCGGGATCATCTCCATCGGCGACCTCGTGAATGCGTGCCGGGTCTTGGCGGAGGAGGAGAATTCCCAACTTCGGCAGTACATCCACGGAGCTGGCTGATGCGAAAAATGTCGGCTGGACGGAGGTAACGAAATACGTGCGCTCGTGCTGTTCTTGTTCCTGCTGGCAGGCTGTGCGACAGCTACGCGGGCTCCGGGCACGCGCGAGGATTTGAACTGTGCATGGCGGGTGTGCATCACGTCCATAAACACACCCTCGGGTAGAGCTTATCGGGGTGTGAATGAGGAACCCGTACCAGCCACGGTCGTGCTGACCTTCCGGTCCCCGGGAAACCTACGCCCCAGGGCTAATCTTCCCATCGAGCGAGTGCTTCCCCCGGAATCGAGCAGGATCCTGGTTCGCCTGCGCTCGATCGTTCAAAATGAGTCGGTCCGCCCCAGGGTTACGATTGCGATCGACCTCGGCTCGAGCACCACTGAGCCGGACGCCGATCACCTTTACGCGGTACCGTTCGGCGGCGACGCTCGGCGTGAGCTGACTCAAGGCTTCGACGGAGCCGATTCGCACTTGGCCAGCATGCGCTACTCCCTGGACTTCACGATGCCGGAGGGTACGCCGGTCCTTGCGGCCCGAGCGGGAACCGTGCTCTACCTGCAAGACGGCTTTACGGAAGGCCGGGCGGACCCGGACCTTCTAGAACAGGCCAACCTCGTGGTGGTGGCCCATAGCGACGGTACCATGGCCTCGTATGGTCACCTCACGTCCGGAATTCCAGTGTCGCTCGGCGACATCGTTGACGAAGGGGATGTGCTGGGCTCGAGCGGCGCAACCGGCTTCGCAGGCCAACCGCATCTCCATTTTCACGTGGGTCTACGGATGCTGGGCACCCCGGGACGTACCATTCCGATCAAGCTGAGAGGCCGGGAAGGGGGCATCCTCGATCTCGCCGTTGGATCCTTGATCGAACCTGCTCGGCGGATGGCGCGATAGAATGGGCGCGCGCCCGGTCACACGCCATGAGGAGGACTCTGCATGAGTGCCCTGGACGAACTAGCCGAGTGTTCGGGCAGGTGGAGGGGGACCAGTCGCCTTAGAGATCCAAGCATGGATGTCCTGGACGACTCCCCATCCACCGCCGAGTTGACTCCGGTCCTAGACGGTAGGTTCATTCGCTTGGATTACACGTGGGCCTATCAGGGCGCTGCGCAGGAAGGGTCACTACTCGTTGGATACGAATCGGGGCCGGCGGTGGTCACGGCTCATTGGGTCGATACCTGGCATATGGGTGAGGCGGTGATGTCATGCCACGGTATCGCGGAGAACGACGGCTCCATCACGGTCCGTGGGACCTATTCCGCGCCTCCCGGCCCGGATTGGGGCTGGCGAATCGTTCTACAGCCCCGCGATGGTACGGCCCTTCGCCTCGTCATGTACAACATCAGCCCCGACGACGACGAGGAGTTGGCTGTCGAGGCCGACTACACGCGAACAGAAGGCTGAATCGACCAGGCCCTGCCCTACCCCGCCCCTACCCGAGCTTCACGGCCGTCCCTGCGGTCGTGACCATCAGCATACTGCCGGACCTGCCGAGCACTTCGTAGTCGAGGTCGACGCCGACCACGGCGTCCGCGCCCAGGCTCTCAGCGTGGTGAGCCATCTCACGGAGGGCATCCTGGCGCGCGGTACGGAGCGCCTTCTCATAGGCACCGGCACGTCCCCCCACGACGTCGCGCACGGCCGCCAGGATGTCCTTCAGGATATTCGCCCCGATGATGGCCTCACCGGTCACGATGCCCATGTAATCTAGAATGGGCTTACCCTCGATCGAGGGGGTGGTGGTCAAGAACATCTCGCCTCCCTTTTATGGGGTTCGTTGCGTGCACTTCGACAGGATTCCGGTGACCGGCGCCGCCGTCACCAGGGTTACGGAGGTGGGTAGAATCGTCTTCCGCGAGAGGGCCTCCACGGGACGGGAGCGCCGTTCCTAAAGGGTATAATTTTGATCGTCTCGAGACCGGCCGGTTGTAACATAGAATAGGGGCGACAGCGGAGGGCGGGTCCCCTCGCGCTCCTTCGCGCTCACAAGCGGTTGGATGATTTTCACTCAAGGGCAGGACGGTGGCTGGTGAAGAACAAGCTCGGTGTGGCCCTTTTGGCACTCGCCATCGTGGTGGCGTGGCGTATTCCCGCGCGTGAGGAAGCGCCGATAAGCGCGGGTACGTACTTGGTGTATGACAACGCCGGGACGCGGATGCGACTGACGTTTTCACCAGCAGACGGCGACCGATTCGACACCAACGTCTCCTACTTGAACGACGACGGGACGCACCCATCGGCCCCAGCAAGGTCTACCCCAAGCATCGTCGTCGATTCGCGCATGCGAACCGCCAACGGTGTGGTCTTCGAATTGGGCTCTCTGGGACCGCTGTGGGTGCCACCGAGCGAAGTACGCGAGGGCGGTAGCGCACACGGTACGCGAGTGACCGGGGTTCGAAGGTGGGGAAACTGGGAGGTCGGCGTGGTGACGGCCAGCGCCGGGCTCGGCGGAGCCCTTCGTGGCGAGTGGTACTACGACACGCGGACAGGCTTCCTGGTCGGAGGTACGAAGAGCACGGCGCTATCGCTCCCCGGCGAAGTGCGGGTGTTCACTCTAACCGACAGCAACCTCCCCGACCTCGGTATCCGCTAGGGCCGATGCTTGGGGGGGGACCTTAGGACTACGGCCTATCGTTACTGGACGATAAAGGGCTCAACCGACTGGCGGACTTCTACCTGCATCCTGGACCCGAACAGACCTCCGGCGATGTCCACCTGGTTGAAGCGGAAGACGCGGATCCATTGTTCTTCCCTGGCCGGGTTCGACGCGGCCGGAATGATCACGGCACCCGTGTCCGGCAGCAGCACAGGCCCGTAGTCCTGCGTCTCTACCTCAGCGCTCCTGGCCTGGGAGGGCACGCTCCAGAGCACTGTCAGGGGCTCGTCCGCCGAGACCGTCGAGTTCACTGTAGGCTCGGTAATGGTATGGACGGTAGTGTCCCTAGATTTGTGTAAAAGCGGATAAGCTGGACAGGAGGGAAAGAAAAACGGAAGCTCCTCTGTTGTTGTTCACTGTCACATGAACCCGGGAGTCCGGGTCTGCAGAGCAGGCTCGGAACCGGAGAGGAGCTTCCGATGCAAGAGATTGTGGAGATCGGTCGGGCCACGCAAGACGAGCTACGCGATGATTTGCGCGAGCTGTTTCAAGGCGCGATCCGGCTGACGCTCGAGATGGTGCTGGAAGAGGAGCTGAAGGCCATGGTAGGTGCACGCCGCTTCGAGCGGGTGGGAAGCCGGAAGGACCATAGGAACGGCACATACCTGAGGCGGCTGCTGACGAGCCTGGGGCAGATCGAGGTCGCCATGCCCCGGAGCCGGGACAACGGTTCGCCGGCCGACGTGATCGGCCGCTACCAGCGCAGGAGCCCCGAGCTCGACGAGATGATGGTCGAGGCGTATGTGAGCGGCGTGTCACAGCGCAAGATGGGCGACGTCACCGAGGCGCTGATGGGCGAGCGTGTTGGGCGCTCGACGGTGAGTCGTGTGGCAAAACGGCTCGACGAGGCCGTGGAAGGGCTGCGCCGTGCGCCGATCGAGGGGCCTCACCCCTATCTGTACCTGGACGCCACGTTCTTGGACGCCCGCTGGGCCCGCAAAGTCGAGAACGTGAGTGCGCTCGTGGCGTATGCAGTGGGCCCTGAGGGTCACCGACGGCTCCTGGCCGTCACGCTGGGCGCTGAGGAGTCGCAGCAGAGCTGGTCGGAGCTCCTCGAGCAACTCCAGGACCGCGGCCTCGGCGGTGTCGAGCTCGTGATCGCCGATGAGCACGCAGGCCTGGCAGCTGCGGTCCGCCGCTTCCTGCCCGAGGCACGCCGTCAGAGGTGTACGGTCCATCTGCAGCGTAATGTGGGGGCGAGGGTCCCCCACCGCCTACGCAAGCGCGTGGCGCGTGAGGTCTCGGTGATCTTCCAGACATCCGGACTCGCCGAGGCGAAGAAGCTCCTGGGCGAGTTCGGCGCACGCTGGAAGAAGGAGCTGCCCGAGGCCGTGGAGGTCCTGGAGCGGGGCTTCGGGGCAGCGACGCAGTTCTACGCGTTCCCCGAGGCGCACTGGCCCCGGCTGCGTACCACCAACAGCCTCGAGCGGCTGCACGGCGAGATCAAACGCAGGATCAAGGCCGCCGGCGCCTTCCCGGACCGGGCCAGCGCCCTCAGGCTCATCACGGCCGTCGCACTCAGGACCACACACGTCTGGGGCGACCGGCGTTACCTCGACCTCTCACTCCTCCAGAAACAGGAGGTCGCCCAAGCAGCCTAGCCGAAGGCGAGGAGCTTCCTCCGCTTTTACACACAAATCGGGACTTGACCGTATGGACCCCCGGTCCACCCAGCACGACACCCGCCACTACATCCGTACCACTCACGACGCTGAGCTCGTAGTCGCCCTCATGGAACGCATTACGTTCGGCTTCGTAATCGCCTTCGCCACCATCTTGGAGGAGCGTCACTACTCCGAAACCGGCGTTGCTAATCGTGACGATAGCTCCGGATACATCCTCGCCGAATCCATCCCGTACACGAACCCTGAACTCCGTGATGAAACCGCCATCCACGTCGAAGGCATCGACATCCGCCCGGATCTCCAACGTTCCGGTCCCGGTTCCGGCGTCATTCCGCTCGATCGCAGGGTCGGTCAGGCTGTCGCCACAGGCTGCGAAAAGGATCGCGACGCTTATTCCCACGAGGGCAATCATCTTGACTTTCATGTTTCCAACTCTCCCTTACATCTGTCTTGAAACCACGTCTTATGACAAGCCCTCCTAATGGCTGCAACAATCGAGCCAAGGCATCGTGGGGGCTCCCCTTGCCCGCTTCGTTTCTCACCCCCTCGTGTCGAACTATGCGGGTTGGCGGGTATGGGCGGGGCCGGTCCGGGGTTCCCGCTGGCGTTGGGCGGAACTAGTGGAGCTCCGCCGATGTGAGCCGCTCCCCAAGCTCTGCGGCTTTAAGTCGCTCCCGAAACAGCTCCTCCGCTTGCGTATCCGCTGCTCCCTCACGCGACGATCGCGTCAGGAGCGAGACGGCCGGGACGGTGATCAGAGGGATGACGGTCGTGACGTACGATGGATCGAGACCGACCCCGTCCCTGGTCAGGAGGAAAACCCAGATTTCACGCAGAGGAGTGGATCCCGGAGGTGCCTGGAGATCGATCCAGAGGGCCCACTTGATCAGGAGGAACCACAAGCCGCCACCCACGTACCCGAGGAGCATGCCCCAAAACGCCCCCTTCTCGGTCGTGGGACGCCAATAGAGGGTAAACGCGACAGAAATCGCCGGCGGAACGACCATGGCGAAGCCGAAAAGGAGCAAGTCCAGGATCGACATGTCGGTTTGCGTCGCGAGCCACCATGCTACCAGGGCGGCGAGCACCGCATAACATACCGTCACCACACGATACGTCCTGAGCCGTCGCTCCGATGAATACGTGGCGCTGGACGGCATCCAGTCGCGCACGAGCATGGTGGCGCTCGCGAGTAGGATAGGCCCCCCGGAAGAGATCACAGCCGCCAGCACGGCGGCGATCGCGACGCCACCCATGACGGGACTGATCTCCGAGGCGATCCTCGTGATGTTGTCGTACCCGGCCAGCCCCGCGTCCAGCCCATAACGGGCGACCGCCAGGATGCCGATTACGCCTGCGAAGACGGGCATGAGCGCCGCAATCATCCCGCCCACGATGAACGCGGGAGCGAGGCTCCGCTCGCTTCGCGTAGCCGTCGAATAGTTCGCGTAAATGGATGCGGCCGGCGAGTGGATCGCTGCGGAAAAAAGCATGCCGAAGACGGGCAGCCATCCTGCCCCGGCAAACCCCCACCACGCCGCCTGGGAGTGCGTCGGCGAAGAGGCGAGCCTGGCGTTCACCTGAAGTGTCACCGAGTCCCATCCGCCCATTTCTCGGATGCCCAAGACGCCAACCGCGAGTAGCGAGACCAGGATCACCACGGTGTGGATGACGTTGGTCACGGCCGTCCCCCAGATCCCACCGAGGGACACGTAGGTGGAAAAGACCGCGGCGGCGATGAGCACGCCTTGGAACATGGTGAGCGGTGTAAGCGAACTGAGGATCACCCCAATCACGTACGCTTCGATCACGTTGATGATCACGTTCTCGGTCTGGACGCAGAAGCTCGTGAGCCACTGGCACCGCCGGGACCCGAAGCGGACGGCGAAGAGCTCCGCCACCGTCTGGAGCCTCAGCCTCCGGTAATAAACGGCGAAGAACACCCCCACGAACGCCATGGCGGCAAAGCTGCTGATACCGTACCACCACATGTTCCAGATGCCACCATTGATCACGGCACCCGCGACTCCGTACGTGCCCGCGCCCCCGATGCGAGTCCCCGCCAGAGCGAAGGCCACGAGAGCGCCCGACATGCCACCCCCCGCGACGGCCCATTCCACGGAGCCCGTGGTTCTCCGGACCATGAGGGCCCCCACGGCCGTCACCCCGCCGAGGTAGAGCACGATGGTGGTGATCGCGATGTAATCCAATAGAGGTCCTTATGGCGGGGGCAGAAGGCGTAGTTGGATAACACCCCCTTGGAGAAGCGGCAACCAGGGCGTTACAGCGCCGCCGTCGAACAGTACATTCTCTGCCCACTTCCCCACGGGTGTCATCGGAGGATTCCCATGAAACCAATTCTTAACGCCGCGCTGACCACCTTGTTGGTCGCGGGGTCAGCGGCCTGTAGCTCCGCTCGAGCCGAAATCGCCAGCCAACCCCCGCAGCAGGCGCGCTCCGAGTCGGAGGACCAGGATCCAAACGGCGAATCGGGCATCAAACCGTACGACGAGGTCATCACCACTGAAGCCGAGTCCGACCTAGGCGTCTTCACCGTTCATTGGGTGGACGACAAGCTCTACTACGAGATCCCGAACGAGATGCTCGATCGCGAGATGTTGTTGGTTTCCCGAATCGTGCGAACGGCGACGGACATTGGCTACGGAGGCCAGAAAGCCAATACACAGTCCGTGCGGTGGCAACGCCGAGAGAAGCAATTGTTCCTCCGCACGGTTTCGTACGTCAACGTAGCCAACTCGACTGCGCCGATCGCCGCCGCGGTCCAGGACGCCAACTTCGAGCCCATCATCAGGGCTTTCGACATCGAAGCGTTCAATCCGGACAGCACGGCCGTCGTGATCGAAGTCACGGATCTGTATTCGGAGGACGTCCCCGTCCTCGGGCTTCAGGCCGGCCGACGCACGCAGTACGAAGTTCGGCGCCTCGACGGAAGTCGCTCATTTATCGAGTCGGCCAAGAGTTTTCCGCAGAATATCGAAGTCAGAGCGGTACTCACGTACGAGGCCTCCGAGGTACCCTCAAATAGCTCGACGGGCACGATCACACTGGAAATGGCCCACTCCATGATCCTCCTCCCGGCCGATCCGATGCAGCCCCGCCTATGGGATGATCGGGTCGGTTTCTTCAGCCTTACCCAAAATGATTACGGATTGGACGAGCACCGTGCCGGCGAGCGCCGTTACATCACACGCTGGCGGCTCGAACCGAGTGATCCCGTCGCTTGGGCACGTGGCGAACTCGTGGACCCGGTAAAACCGATCGTCTACTACATCGATCCCGCAACACCCGAGCAGTGGCGTCCGTACCTGAAGCTGGGCATTGAGGACTGGCAAGTCGCGTTCGAAGGCGCAGGCTTTCGACGCGCCATCATCGCTCGTGATCCGCCTTCACCCGAGGAGGATCCCGAGTTTTCGCCGGAGGACATCAGGTACTCGGTCATCCGATACTATCCCTCTGATATCCAAAACGCTTCGGGACCGCACGTGCACGATCCCCGCACGGGAGAGATCCTGGAGAGCGACATCAACTGGTACCACAACATCATGAACCTCGTGCGGAACTGGTACTTCGTTCAGACGGCGGCGGCGAACCCGGAGGCGCGACGGACGCGGTTCGATGATGAGGTCATGGGGAGGCTGATCCGCAACGTAGCCGCGCATGAAGTCGGACATACCCTCGGGCTTCAACACAGCATGCAATCGAGTGCGGCGTACCCGGCCGACTCACTACGCTCACGGACGTTCACCTGCAGCACAGGAACGTCCGCATCCATCATGGACTACGCCCGTTTCAACTACATCGCCCAGCCGGGGGACGACGTCTGCTTCATTCCACAAGTCGGCCCCTACGACAAATGGGCGATCGAATGGGGCTACAGACCGATCCCCGAGGCCACCAGCGCGGAGGCCGAGCGGGGCGCGCTCAACGAGTGGGTCCTAGGCCATAGTGATCCGGTATACCGATACGGGGCGGACCGGCCGTACGACCCCTCATCACGGCGGGAGGCGTTGAGCAACGAGCCCGTCAAAGCCAGTGAATACGGCATCGCCAATCTCGAACTCATCATGAGCAACCTGGTCGACTGGACCAGAGACGATGGCAGAGATTACAGCCAGTTGGACGAGCTCTACGGCCAAGTGCTCAGCCAGTGGAATCGGTATATGCAACACGTCGCCACCGTCATCGGCGGCGTGGTTCGGACGTCCAAAACAGCCGGCCAGGCAGGCCCCGTCTACGAGAGTGTCCCGGCGGCCGAGCAACGAGACGCCATGAGATTTTTCAGCAAACACGCGCTGGCCACGCCCACCTGGATGATCGACGAAGATATCCTTGGCCGAATCGAGCCCGCCGGTATCGTCGAGCGTGTGCGGCAGAGGCAGATCGGGGTCGTCGACAACATTCTGAACCCCGCCCGGATGCAGCGCCTCATTGAAAGTGGCGCTCGGGGAGGCGGGGATGTCTATACGCTGGGCGAGATGATGGGGGACCTCCGGGAGGCTGTCTGGTCCGAGCTGGGGAGCGGCGGGAACGTCGATGCCTACCGACGGAACCTACAGCGAGGATATCTCGAGCGGATGGATTGGCTGATGACGAACGACCCCGAACCACCGACGGGTGGGTTCGAGCCCGCCAATACACGGGTCGACGTGAGCCTATCGGACATCCGCCCCTTCGTGCGCGGGGAGCTCGAGGCGGTCAAGACGGACATCGAGGCGGCTTTGAGCCTAAGCTTGGATCAAGCCACGACCTACCACCTTCGGGACGCCGTGGTCAGGATCGACGACATCCTCGAGCCGCGAGACTGAGTGACGTTGAACCGCACATGCTCAGACGTTGAACCGCACGTGCATGATATCACCGTCGGTGACGACGTAGTCCTTCCCCTCGACCTGGAACCGCCCCGCGTCCTTCACGGCCTGCTCGGATCCGAACTCCATGAAAATCGCATGGGGAATCACTTCCGCCCGGATGAAGCCCCGCTCGAGATCGGAGTGAATGCGGCCCGCGGCCGGGCGTGCGTGCGTCCCGCGTCGGACTGTCCAGGCCCGCACTTCGTCTTCGCTGACCGTAAAAAATGAGATGAGGTCCAGAAGGCCGTACGCCGTGCGGATGAAGCGCGCCAGCGCCGGCTCGCTGAGTCCAAGATCTTCCAGGAACGCGGCCTGATCGGCCCGCTCGAGCCCCGCGATCTCGGCCTCTACGCTCGCCGACAGCACCATACCGGCCGCATCCAGTTCCTCGAGCCGAGCGGCAATCCCCTCGGGCATGGGCTCGGCGGCCTCGATCTCGTCGCGATTCAGGGCCACGAGCAGCGGGCGGTCCGTGAGCAGGCCGTAGCCCCGCAGGTAGTCGCGATTCAGTTCCTCCCGTGTGAGCAGCCGTAAAGGGCGCTCCTCCTCGAGTGTCGACTTCATCACCTCGAACGCCGCCACCTCCTGGGCCTCGGCGCGCTCCTTCTTCGCCCGCTCGAGCCTACGAGCAACGATCTCGAGATCGGCGAACAAACACTCGGTGTCAAAGGCCTCGAGATCTCCGGCCGGGTCTGGATCACCCTCGATCGCAGGGTTCACGAAGTCACGCAGGACCAGGCAGAGCGCCTCCTGGTCTCGAATCTGGTGAAGTCCTCGGGGAGAAAGCCCCTTCTTCTCGGCCCCATGCTCGCCGGGAATGTCACAAAAGCTCACCTCGGCATAGGTCGTTTTCTTCGGGGAAAAAACGGCGGACAGCTCATCGATGCGCTCGTCCGGAACTCGTACCATGCCGAGTCGCAGTTCCCCGCCGAAGCCCACGGCTACGTCCATACCTGTCATGGCATTGAAGACGGTCGTCTTGCCTGAGCCCGCGAACCCGACCAGTCCTACTTTCATTAACTCTCCGTGGAGTCGAGGCCTGCACGGTTCGCCGACCCGTAGCTGGTTTCCGGCGCCCCTAAGGCCGTTCGAGAGCTGGTCACGTCGTCGAAACGTCGGCCCAGTGAAGCGCCGGCCACAGTATAGCACAAGCGAGACTCGACGTATCCGCGCCGCTCCGCCGGACCACTTATGTGGCTCGTGTCGCCGCAAGATTTCTTCTCCGGTTGCTCCGGGAGGCTCGGTATATTTGAGAGTCCGCTCCGGAGGCACGACTCATACCATGACACATCCCCTCGGTCCGCCAGACGGGACGACGTGGCACGACCTGAAGAATTGGTCGGTCGCATCCTTGATCGCCGCCAACCTGGTCCCGCTGTTCGGGACCCTGTTTCTCGGCTGGACCAGCGGAGACGTCCTGATCGTCTACTGGGTCGAAACCGCCGTAATCGGGTTCTACGCGATCCTGAAAATGCCCGTCGCCTGGGGTTGGTTCTCCCTGTTCTCCGTACCGTTTTTTATCGTCCACTTCGGCGTATTCCTCACTATCGCCGGCAGATTGGCGATCGGCGCCTACGTCTTGGTCGACGACGTCCCCGGCCAGGGAGGGGCAACGCTCGATCCCATCCGGGGCGAGCTGAGCGTGTTTGCGGCACTGATGCTCGCGAGTCACGGAGTTTCATTCGTGACCAACTTCATCGGCAAAAAGGAGTATCGGCTGCTGAAGAAGGACCCGGAGCAGCTCATGGTCGCGCCGTACCGGCGTGTCTTCGTCATGATGGCGAGCGTCGTCGTGGGGGCAGTTCTCGTGTTTCTGACCGAGGCGCCCAGCGCGCTGATGAGCATCTTCATTGTGCTCAAGATCGTCGCCGATGTCATTGCGCACCTCAACGAACACGACATGATCCGAAGAGGTGGTGAGATGGTCCAAGGCGCTGGCGAACCGAGCCCAAGACCTGGCGAGGCTTGACAGCGCTAGGGGCTCGTTCTATCTAGCAGTTGTTCGCGTCGCCTCAATAATTTGGACGGCGCCGTGGGCTGGGACCTTAACAGTGAAGCACGCAGCGACCATGTCCAGAAACCTGTCTAGTCTCGGCATCCTCCGACTTACGGAGCTTACTCCTTTAGGGAGGGGGCATCGGTCTCTGGAAATCGGCACCGCCTGACGGAACGAGACTGACACGCGGCGACGCGCGGGCCCTCTTAGTAACGAGGGGCCCGTTTTTATTTTGACATAGGACTCGAAGCAGGGTAGGCACGATCATGGCCAAGATCACGATTTTCGATACGACGTTGAGGGATGGCGAACAGTCGCCCGGGGCTACGATGTCCACGGCTGAGAAGCTCAGGATGGCGACCCAGCTCGACAAGCTGGGCGTGGATGTCATCGAGGCCGGGTTTCCCGTGGCCTCCGACGACGACTTCGAAGGCGTGCGCACCATCGTCAAGAAGGTCCGACGCCCTGTGATCGCGGCTCTCGCGCGAGCAAACGCGTTGGACGTCGATCGCGCGGGAGCGGCAGTCGAGGAAGCGGCCAGGCCCAGAATCCACGTCTTCCTGGCGACCTCCGATATTCACTTGAAGCACAAGCTGGAGATCGGGCGCGAGGAATGCGTGGAGCGGGTAGGTGAGGGCGTCGAACGTGCCAAGAAACTGGTGGACGACGTGGAATTCAGCCCCGAGGACGCCACCCGGACCGACGTGGCATTCCTCTGTCAGGTGGTTCAGGTGGCCGTCGAAGCCGGCGCCACGACCATCAACATCCCCGACACGGTCGGCTACACGTTACCGAGCGAGTATCGGTCCCTGATCGAGACGCTGTTCCGAGACGTCGAGGGTCTGGGGAACACTGTCGTCAGCGTGCATTGCCACGACGATCTCGGGCTCGCGGTGGCCAATTCCCTGGCCGCCCTGGAAGCGGGCGCCCGGCAAGTCGAATGTACGATCAACGGAATTGGTGAACGTGCCGGTAACGCCTCCCTCGAGGAAATCGTCATGGCGCTCAGGGTTCGGAAGGATCTGACCGAGCACCACACGGACATCGGTACCAAGGAGCTCTACAAGACCAGCCAGCTGCTGTCCCACATCACGGGCATCCACCCTCAGCCCAACAAGGCGATCGTGGGCCGCAACGCCTTTTCCCACGAAGCCGGTATTCACCAGCACGGTATGCTGAAGGAGCGCATGACGTACGAGATCATGACTCCGGAAATGGTGGGCGCCCCCGGGACGCGTCTGGTCTTGGGCAAACACTCCGGACGGCACGGCCTGCGCAATCGGTACCAGGAGCTCGGGTACGACCTGAGTGATGAGGAACTCGATCAAGCCTACAAGCTGTTCACCCTCCTTGCAGACCAGAAAAAATCGATCCTCGACGAAGACCTCCTGGTCATTCTACATCACGGTGCGATGAAGGACGCACCCGAGTCGTTCCGGCTGGTCGAGCTGGATGTGAACTGCGGAGGCAAGTGGTCCACTGCACGAGTCAGGGTGTCGCACCGCGATGGACCCCCGAGAGAGGCGTCCGGAAAAGGCGACGGGCCCATCGCCGCGGCCTTCTCGGCAATCGACGAGCTGACCGACGCCACAGTCGAGATCATAGATTTCGAAATCGTGGCGGCCACCCCAGGCAGGGATGCGATTGGCGAGGTGAACCTTCACGCTCGTATTGGCGGACGAACGTTCGCTGGCCGGGGCGCCTCGACCGACGTGGTGCACGCTGCCGCCCGCGCCTATATCAACGCGCTCAATAAGGCTGAACAGGCCGAGGCCCTCGGGGAGGTGGAGTTGGAGAAGGAGAGTTCGCTGGGAGGCCGGGCGTGAGGTGGCGGATCGCGGTTCTCGGTGGAGACGGTGTCGGTCCCGAGGTCATGGAGGCGTCCCTCGATGTGCTGCGAGCGACGGCAGGGCAATTCGGGCATGAGCTCACCGCCGACGTCCAAGACGTGGGGTTCGCCGCATACGAGCGGAGTGGGAACCCGCTCCCGGAGGAGACACTGACCGCCTGCCGCAGCGCTGACGCGGTACTCCTCGGGGCAGTCGGAGATCCGCGCTCCGAGGGGGTGCCCGTCGAGCTGCGTCCGGAGGCCGCGCTCCTGGCCCTTCGTAAGGAGATGGGGTGCTACGCCAATCTCCGCCCGGTTCGCCTTCTCCCCGCTTTGGCTTCGGCCTCTCCGTTACGCCCTGAAATCGTGGACGGCACTGACCTTTTGATCGTCCGCGAGTTGGCCGGCGGGCTCTATTACAGCGAGCCGCGTGGCCCGGTGGAGGACGGACGGGCCGCGGTGGACACCATGAGGTACCACCAGGACGAAGTAGGCCGCATCGCACGGGTGGCTTTCGAGGCGGCGCGGGAGCGGAAAAAGAGCGTGCTCTCGGTCGACAAGGCCAACGTGCTGCACAGCTCACGACTCTGGCACCGGGTGGTTGACCAGATCGCCGAGGAGTATCCGGACGTCGAGTGCGACCACATGCTGGTCGATCGTGCGGCCATGGAGCTCGTGCTGAACCCTTCGAGCTTCGACGTCGTGCTGACGCCCAACCTGTTCGGTGACGTGCTCAGCGATGAGGCCGCCGCGGTCGTCGGATCCATCGGCTTGCTGGCCTCCGCAAGCATCGGCGGCGGTGGTGGTATCTTCGAGCCGGTACACGGGTCCGCTCCGGACATCGCAGGAACCGGAACCGCCAACCCCCTTGCGATGATCCTCTCGGCCGCGCTCCTGCTCCGCCACGTCTACTCGCTCGAGGCAGAGTCCGCGGCCATTGAGAACGCGGTGGGACAGGTGCTGGAAGACGGCCTTCGTACGAGGGACCTCGTCGCAGATGGTGAGGGAGCAGTCGGAACGGCAGAGATGGGGGCGGCGGTCGCGGGCGCGATCTCGAAAGCGGAGGTAGGGGCCGATGCCTAGCACGATGCTCGACAAAATCTGGGATGCACACGTGGTTCACAGCGAGGCCGACCGGCCGGACCTGATCTACATCGACCTGCACCTCATCCACGAGGTGACTTCACCCCAGGCGTTCGAGGGGCTCCGGCTCGCTGGACGCCGGGTGCGACGGCCCGACCTGTGCGTGGCCACGGTGGACCACAACGTGCCGACCACCGATCGGTCCCTTCCGATCCTGGACGATCTCGCTCGGACCCAGATGGAGACGCTGGCGAAAAATACCGAGGAGTTCGGCATCACGCTCTACGACATCGACAGCCCTCACCAGGGAATCGTGCACGTGATGGGACCGGAGATGGGGCTCACCCAACCCGGCCTGACCATCGTCTGCGGCGACAGCCACACCTCCACCCACGGCGCCTTCGGAGCACTCGCGTTCGGTATCGGAACGTCGCAGGTGGAGCACGTGCTGGCGACGCAGTGCCTGCCGATGTCCCGTCCGCAATCGATGGAAATTCGGGTGAACGGCGATCTCCCTCAAGGTGTCACGGCCAAGGATCTGATTCTGGCGATCATCAGCCAGATCGGAGTGGCCGGTGGCGTTGGGCACGTGATCGAGTATACGGGAGCAGCCGTGCGCGCCCTCTCCATGGAAGCCCGCATGACCGTGTGCAACATGTCGATCGAGGCCGGCGCGCGGGCGGGAATGATCGCGCCCGACGACGAGACCGTGCGCTATCTGCGGGGCCGGCCGAACGCTCCCAAAGGAAACGCTTTCGACGAGGCGGCCGCCCGATGGCTAGAGCTCCGCACGGACGCGGACGCCGTTTTCGACCAGACGGTGGAGATCGACGCCGCCTCGTTGGAGCCCTACGTGACGTGGGGCACCAATCCGGGGATGTCGGTGGGCGTCACGGGCACGGTACCGGGCCCGGCACCGGATGGATCCCCGGATGACCGAGAGGCGGTGGAGAGGGCGCTGGCGTACATGGCGCTCGAGCCGGGCACGCCCATCCAGGAGGTCGAAATCGACCGGGTCTTCGTCGGCTCCTGCACGAACTCCCGCATCGAAGACCTTCGGGTCGCGGCAGGTGTCCTGGACGGTAAGCACGTGCACGAAAGGGTACGTGCGATGGTCGTTCCGGGCTCGGCGGCCGTGAAGCGAATGGCCGAGGAGGAGGGGTTGGACCGAATCTTCCGAGCCGCGGGCTTCGAGTGGCGTGAAGCGGGATGCTCGATGTGCCTTGGTATGAACCCTGATGTCCTGGGCCCGGGCGAGCGATGCGCCTCCACCTCGAACCGGAACTTCGAGGGACGGCAAGGTCGCGGGGGACGGACGCACCTGGTGAGCCCGGCCATGGCGGCCGCGGCCGCGGTGTCGGGACATTTCGTCGACGTGAGGGAGTGGGTCTAGCGATGAATGCGTTCGTCTCTCATACGGGCAGGGTCACGCCGCTGGATCGCGTGGACGTCGACACCGACCAGATCATTCCCAAGCAATTTCTGAAGCGGATCGAACGGACCGGATACGGGGAGTTTCTTTTCCACGACTGGCGCGCCCTGGAAGACGGCTCGCCCGACCCCGATTTCGTGCTCAACAGGTCCGAGTACAAGGGAGGAGCGGTTCTGGTGGCGGGGCGGAACTTCGGGTGTGGGTCCTCTCGAGAGCACGCGCCGTGGGCACTGCAGGACTATGGCTTTCGCGCGGTTATCTCATCCAGCTTCGCCGACATCTTCATGAGCAACTGCTACCAGAATGGGCTGTTGCCCGTCGAACTGGCAGATACCGACGTGGCCCACATCATGGCCGCCGCACTCGCGGGAGACGGCTACGAGGTCACCGTGGATCTTGAAGCCCAAGAAGTTCGGGATGGCAGCGGCTGGACCGCCAATTTTTCGATCGACCCTTTCCGACGTCACTGCCTGATGAGCGGCCTGGACGACATCGGCCTTACGCTTACGCTCGAGAGTGAGATTCAGGCGTTCGAAGAAGCGAGGAGCAGCTAGGCCCGATTAGCGATTGCTAAGGTGGGCTCTAGCTGGTCGTCGCCCCGCTCGCGGCCGACGACACCAGTTTCGCGTACTTCGCCATCACCCCCCGCTTGATCCCCCGATCGATCGGCGTCCACTCCGCCGCCCGACGGCTCAACTCCTGACCGTCGACATCCACGGTAAGTGTACGTTTTTCGATGTCGAAGGTGATCGCGTCTCCGTCCCGTACCCCCGCGATGGGCCCACCGGCGACCGCCTCGGGCGCGACGTGCCCGGCCATTATTCCGTGCGTCGCGCCGGAAAAGCGTCCGTCCGTCATCAAGCCGACTGACTCGCCGAGGCCTGCGCCGGACAGGGCGGCGGTAACCGCCAGCATCTCCCTCATCCCTGGTCCGCCGCGCGGCCCTTCACCACGGATCACGACGACGTCTCCCTCCTGGATCTCGCCATTCTGAACCGCCTCGAACGCAGACTCTTCGCCCTCGAACACACGGGCCGGGCCCTCGTGGAAAGTCCGCGCGGTACCGGCGATTTTCAGCACGCAGCCGTCCGGCGCGAGGTTGCCGTGGAGCACGACGAGGCCGCCCTGTGGTTTGAGCGGATCGTCGAGCGTCCGCACGACCTCCTGGCTCGGCGCCTCGGTGGCGTCCTCGACCTCCTCGGCCAGCGTGCGTCCGGTCACGGTCATGGCATCACCGTGCAGGAGCCCCGCCTCTAGAAGGCGTCGTAACACCAGCGCCACGCCGCCGGCCCGATGAAGGTCGGTCGCCACAAACCGCCCGCCCGGCTTCAGATCGGCGATCAGCGGAGTTCGCGCGCTGATCTCGTCGAAGTCGCGAATCCCTAGTTCCACATCGGCCTCGTGCGCCAGGGCAAGGAGATGCAGAACCGAGTTGGTCGATCCTCCGGTCGCCACAGCGGCCGCGATCCCGTTCTCCAGGCTCTCCCTGGTGATGAGGTCGCACGCCTTCAGCCCGGACTCGACCAACTCCACGGCCAGCCGGCCACACGACCGCGCGACTTCCTCCTTGGCGGGGTCGATCGCGGGAACGGAGCCACTCCCCATCGGCGACACACCCATGGCCTCGAACACGGTGGCCATGGTGTTGGCCGTGAACTGGCCTCCGCACGCACCGGCGCCCGGACACGCGGCCCGTTCCAGCGAATCCAACTCCGCTTCCGTGATTCGGCCGGCCGCACAGGCACCGATGCCCTCGAAGACGTCCTGAATCGTGACGTCTTTGCCGTTGTGACGACCCGGTTGGATCGAACCCCCATAAAGCATGAGAGACGGGCGATTGAGGCGGGCCATTGCCATCACGGTACCCGGGATGGTCTTGTCACAGCCCGAAAGTGTCACCACGCCGTCGAAAAAGTACGCCCGTCCCACCAACTCGATGGAGTCCGCCACGACCTCCCGGCTCACGAGAGAGGCAGTCATCCCGGCGGTGCCCATCGTAATTCCGTCCGACACCGCGATGGTGTTGAACTGAAGGGCGACGCCACCGGCCTCGCGAACGCCCTCTTTGACCCATTCGCCCAGATCTCGAAGATGCGCGTTACAGGGCGTCGTGTCGGTCCACGTGTTCGCGATCCCGATCAGTGGGCGACCGAAATCATCATCCTGAAGTCCCACAGCACGGAGCATCGCTCGGGCCGCCGCCCGGTCGCGCCCGAGAACGAGCTGGTGGCTGATCAAGGGGAGCGTCAACAACCCTTCACTCACAGAACCACCTCGCTCGCAGGGTGTTTGATGGGCTCGAGCCATCCATACCGATCCGGACGCTCCCCGGTCGCGATCCCGAGATATTCCTTTTGAAGAGACTGGGTGATCGGACCCACCCCACCACCTCCGACCTCGATTCGGTCGACGCTACGCACCGGGGTGATCTCCGACGCGGTCCCGGTGAAGAACAGTTCGTCGGCGATGTACAACATTTCCCTGGGGATCGCTTGCTCGCGCGTCGGAATACCGAGGTTCGCAGCTAGCTTGAGGATCGAATCACGCGTGATCCCGTTCAAGAGCGTACCGTCGATCCGTGGCGTGTAGAGGATGCCGGCGTCGACAACGAAGAGGTTCTGGCCGCTCCCCTCGCTTACGAGCCCGTCGGGGCCGAGACCGATCGCCTCCGCGTACCCGTTCTCCTCCGCCTCCAACCGCATGAGTTGGCTGATCACGTAGTTTCCACCTGCCTTGGCGAGCGTCGGCAATGTGTTGGGCGCCGGACGCGTCCAGGTCGAAACGCAGACGTCCACACCCTCCTGGAGGGCCTCCGTCCCCAGATACTGCCCCCAAGGCCAACAGAGGATGTAGGTCTCGACCGGGCTCTTTCCGGGATGCAGTCCCAGCGCTCCGAGGCCCCGGAGAGCCACCGGGCGAAGATATCCCGCCCCCAAGCCGTTTCGATTCACGACTTCCCGGCATGCGTCGGCGAGCTCATCTAAGCTCAGCTCAAGGTCCATTCGGTAGATGCGCGCTGAATTCGAGAAGCGCCGCATGTGGTCGGAGAGCCGGAAAGCGGCCGGTCCATGCGGCGTGTCGTAGAACCGGATGCCCTCGAAGACGGAGGATCCGTAGTGTACCACGTGGCTCATCACATGGATTTGCGCGTCGTCCCATGGGATGATCTCGCCGTTGTGCCAGATCCACTCCGTGCGTTCAGGAAGTTCGTTGGCCTTCCCCCGCTGCCCCTTACTCATAGCCAGGACATGCGCCCGCGAAGCGCATCCCCCGTGGTTTCGAGGATGTGGGCGCGTTCCTCCTGCCGGCGGCGCTCGAAGTTCGGCGCACCACAACGCGCCTCCTCGATCCATTTCTTGGCAAAGGCGCCGGATTGGATCTCGTCGAGAACCTCTCGCATGGCCGTTCGGCTGGCCTCTCCAATCACACGGCGACCACTTACGTAATCCCCCCACTCGGCGGTGTCGCTGATCTCGGCCCGCATCCCCGAGAGTCCCTTCGCGTACGCGAGATCGATGATCAGCTTCATTTCGTGCAGGCACTCGAAGTAGGCGAGACGCGGATCGTACCCCGCGTCGACCAGAGTCTCGAATCCGGCTTTGACGAGCTCGCTGAGGCCACCACACAACACCGCCTGCTCGCCGAAGAGATCCGTTTCGGTCTCCGCACCGAACGTCGTCTGTAGAACACCCGTACGCGTGGAACCGAGCCCAGCCGCATACGCCAACGCGAAGTCGAGAGCCTTCCCGCTCGCGTCGTGATGCACGCCAACGAGCGCGGGAACGCCGCGACCGGCCACGTACTCCGCCCGGACCATCTGTCCGGGTGACTTCGGCGCGATCAGAACCGTATCGACACCCTTGGGTGGATCGATCTCGCCGTAGTGGATATTGAATCCGTGCGCGAACGCAAGGATGTCTCCGTCGGATAGGTTCGGCTCCACCTCGGTGTGATAAACAGCAGCCTGCTTCGTATCCGGAATCAGGAGCGCCACCACGTCGGCCCACGCGGCCGCCTCGGCCACCGTCTTCACTTCGAACCCCTGCTCGCGAGCCGCATCAGCGGATGGGCTGCCCTCGTAGAGTCCCACGACCACGGACACGCCACTGTCACGCAGATTCAGTGCATGGGCGTGCCCCTGACTCCCGAACCCGATGATCGCGACCCGTCGGTCGGCGAGAAGGGAGGGGTCCGCGTCAGCGGCCTCGAAGAATCGGGCTGTCTCCACCTGTTCACTCATGGTGTCATCCTCAGGTCAACTTGAGTTTCAAAGTCAGTAATTCTGTAAGCTCTGCGCCCCCAGATGGCAACGGCGTGTCGTAATGTAAACAAAGAGAAGCGGACCCTCCCGATCCCGAGAGGGTCCGCCGTGTCACTCTTGCCTCTGCGTCCGGGCTAGGTCACTCCGGGCGAGGCGCACGCGGGCCCTCTCTCGACGAACTCAACCACGAGCCCGTCGAGCCCAATAACGCTGACCACGACCCTCGGCATGCGACTGGCCATCAAGTGCCCATCCTTCGGTTGTACTTGTACTTCTTGCGTCCATTCCTCATCGCGGACGCGAACCCGCCAAGAAACCATCTCACGCTTGGGAAGTCAAGAGAGGAACTCTCGATCAAGCGGAATCTTCGATCAATAGACTCGAACCCGACTCTGTTCCCGCATGAACTGCTGCAGATAGTGCGGGCCACCCGCCCCTGCCCCGGTCGACGCGCTGCCCTTCCACCCGCCGAACGGGTTGATGCCCGGCCACGCACCGGCCGTCGCGCCTGCTCGACGGTTCACGTAGATGGTTCCGGCCTCTATTCCGTCGAAAAACCCCTGAACCTCCGCCTCGTCCTCAGTGAAGATTCCAGCCGTCAGCCCATATTCCGTCTCGTTCGCAAGCTCCAAAGCCTGTTCGAGGTCGTCGACCTCGCCGATCAGGGTGATCGGGAGGAAGAGCTCCGTATGGAACAACTCGTGATCGAGCGCGAGGCCGTCGATCACCGTCGGCTCCACGTAGAACCCACGGTCGAACAGACCTCCGGACAGACGCTCGCCGCCGGTCAGGACCGCCCCACCGTCGTCCACGGCCTGGGCGATGGCCGTACGATAGCGGTCATACGCGGTCTCGCTGATCACAGGTCCCAGCCACACATCCTTCTCCAACGGATTCCCGATACGGACGTTCAGGGTCTTTTCGACCAGCGCCTCGGTAAACGCTTCGCGGACGTTACTCTCCACATAAACACGCGAGCACGCAGAGCACTTCTGTCCTTGGAGGCCAAAGGCGGACGCCTTCACGCCATCCGCGGCCTTGTCCAGATCGGCCGACCGCATGACGAGGGCTGGATTCTTTCCACCCATTTCCGCTATGAAAGGCCGGGGCAAGGCGCGTTTCGTATCCTCCCGCATGAGCTGCATTCCCACCTGGTAGGAACCGGTGAAGACGACGCCATCTATCCCGGGGCCCAGCGCCAGCTCTCGCGATACGGTCTCGTTGCCTCCGGTAACTAGGTTGAACGCCCCCGGGGGCAGATCGCTCTCTGCGATGATCTCGGCGAGACGAGACACGGCGAGCGGAGTGATCGGCGACGGCTTGGCTACAACCGTGTTACCCGTCACGAGCGCAGCGGCCACCGGCCCGGCCGTCAACGCCATGGGAAAATTGAAGGGGGAGAGCACCGCCCAAACCCCGTACGGGCGGAGCACACTCAGGTTCATCTGCTCATCGCCCGACCCGACCATGGGTGTAACGAACCCGACATGCTCTTCCATACGGTCACAGTAATAATCAACGAAATCCGAACACTCCTCGACTTCTCCTACGCACTCGAGTCGGTTCTTCCCGACCTCGTAGCCCAGAATGACGGATAGCTCCCAGCGGTGCTCCCGAATGGCCTCCGCAACGCCGCGCATCCGGGCCACGCGTTCCTGCCACGGAAGGCGACTCCACCCCGGGAGCGCCCGCCGCGCGGCGGCTACCGCGTTCTGCACATGCTGTGTTGTACCGCTCTGGAATCGGCCCAGGACGATCCGATCGTCTATGGGACTACGGTCTTCGAATTGTTCATCGGCCACCACGCGATCCTTGCCGATAATCATGGGGTGCTCGCCCCCGAAGGAGTCGGGGGCCCGTTCGACTGCCGCGTCGAGCGCCCCGTGAACCTCGTCGAGGTCCTCTCCACCCAGGGTCGCATAGGTAATCTTCGTAGCGGTCGTCTGGCCCATAGGGTGCTCTCCACCGCGTTTTGAATTGGGATACTATTTCAATTTCGAAGAACCGGACCCCGAAGGGAACTGAGGGGCCCTCACGAGTGTGCACCCGAGTCAGACGCAAACCCCCGAGGGCCTCCAACTGGGCTATATTCCTCGTGCCTGAGGGCGACTGGCGTTTCCGGTTTCGAGGCGTATTGTGTTGGCCGAGAGCTAATCGGGGTGTTGTAGGTCAAAGACGCCGGCAGCGGCTACACCCCCGAGGAGGGGGCCAACCCAATAGATCCACAGCTGGTCGAAGGCCCCACCGCCCGCGAGCGCATCGACAAGGATGGGTCCGGTTCCGACGGCCGGATTAAAAACGCCCCCCGAGATGCCCCCGACGGCGAAGGCACCCGCCATGACCGTGAACCCGATGGCTAGGCCGTAGTAGGAGTTTCCGGCTGTGGCATCGTCGGTCGCCACATTCAAAACGACGAGAGACAAAGCGAAAGTGAACAGACTCTCAGCCAGAAGAACCGTAACGAGACCAGCCTCTGGAGCCGGTGCAGGAGCGAAGGTATCCTGCAGGATGATCCACGCGGCCAGACTCGCCAGAATCGCGCCACCAATTTGTGCGAGCACGTACGGAACCAGATCGCGGGCCTCCATTTTCCCCCGAATCAGAATCGCTACGCTCACGGCGGGGTTATAGTGCGCCCCGGAGATATGTCCCCCCATGTACACCATCACCATCAACACCGAGCCGATAGCAATAGGGGCCATGGGGGTACCGTTCATTACCGTCAACCCGATGGTGAGGACCAGAAAGAAGGTCCCTACGAACTCGGTCACGTATCGGCTCATGATGAGTAGACTCCGATCCTTTCGTTTTCACACACTAGCGGATGATTCTGGCTCGATGCCGGAACCTCACCCCTCGCTCCACGACCCCCGGCGGTTCGTGACGCAGTTTGCGGACCGGCAGCGCACCCGGCAAGCTCTAGGCGGCTCGCCGCACTTCTCCAACAGGCCTCTAGCATGAGCACTCCTTCCGCTCGTCCGTCGGTAGGACTGCACGTCCTGAAGTTCGGGGGCACCTCCCTGGGAACCTCGGAGCTGGTACGGGAGGTGGCGTCAATCATCGTCGCCCAAGCCGAAAAGGGTCCAACCATCGCGGTGGTCTCGGCGCTCGGCCATGTCACCGACGAATTGGTCACCGCATCGGAGTTGGCGAAGGCGGGAGACAAGCGTTATGCCGCCAAGTTGGAGGAGCTCCGCCAGCTCCACCTGGAGAGCGTCAAGGATCTCACGGGGCCCGAGGACCAGAGTCGCGTCGCCAAGTCGGTCGACGTCATCCTGACCCGCCTGGAGGAACTTCTTCAAGGTGTCTTGCTCGTCAAGGAGTGCACTGCGCGCACCCAGGATGGTGTTTTGAGTGTAGGAGAGCGGCTTTCCACGCTCCTCGTGGCCGCAGCCGTTCGCGCAGAAGGTACCGACGCGGAGGCGTGCGACACCACGAGTCTCATCGTGACCGACACGAACTTCGGCTCGGCATCGGTGCAATTGGCGCCCACACGGGAGCGTGTGGTGCCGTACTTCGAGCAGGCCGACTCCCTTCAGATCGTGACCGGCTTCATCGGCGGGACGGCCGCGGGCGAGACCACGACTCTTGGCCGAGGCGGGTCGGATTACACGGCCACACTGCTCGGCGCGATCCTCGACGCCGAAGCGGTGGAGATCTGGACCGACGTAAACGGAGTCATGAGCGCCGATCCCCGCATCGTACAGGAGGCTTTTTCCCTGGAGAGCCTCAGCTATGACGAGCTCATGGAGCTCTCCCATTGGGGGGCCAAGGTGATGCACCCGGCGGCCGTACAGCCCGCCAGGGAGAAGGGCCTTCCAGTCCTCATTCGTAACACGCTGAACCGCGAATTCGAAGGCACCGAGGTGCGAGGGGGCGCTCCCACCCAACAGGGATTTCCCGTCAGAGGCATCGCTTCGATCAACAACGTCTCCCTGCTCCGGCTCGAAGGCATCGGCCTCCAGGGCGCCCCGGGGACCGCCGAGCGCCTGTTCGGCGCCCTGGCTCGCGAGCGCATCAGCGTCATACTCATCACTCAGGCATCGAGTGAGCGCTCCATCTGCTTCGCCGTCGAGCCGGGCAAGCTGGAGCAGGCCGTCGTGGTGATCCATGACGAGTTCGCGTTGGAACGCCAGGCCGACCTCGTGGAGGATCTGGTGGTGGAGGAGCGCTGTTCGATCCTGGCAGCCGTAGGAGACGCCATGCGGGATTCGCCGGGGATTGCCGGCCGGATCTTCGATGTACTCGGCCACCACCGCGTCAACGTGCGAGCCATCGCCCAGGGCAGTTCAGAGCTCAACATTTCCTTCGTTGTTACGCAGGACGATGAGGAGCGGGCGTTGCGAGCTATCCACCGCGCCCTGTTCCGGCCGCCGGGACGGAGTCTACGGCTCTATGTGACGGGCGTGGGTCGGGTCGGGGCCGCGTTGTTGGACCAAATCGACGCGCAAATCGAAAGGCTGCGCACGGATGGGGTGGAAGTGGTTCTTGCCGGGCTTGGCCGAAGCAAGGGGGCCGCCCTCGACCCCACGGGGCTGGACCTGAGCGATTGGCGCGGCGCGAGTGAAGCGGAACTGACCACCGGGGCGGACTTGGTCGAGAGCGCGGCTCGCTCCGATCACCCGTGCCGCGTCTTCGTCGACGCCACGGCAAGCTCGGAGGTGGACGAGAATTACGAATTCCTCCTCAGAGCGGGGGTCGCGGTCGTGAGCGCCAACAAGCTCGCGTTTTCGGGCGGCGGGGAGCGGTTCGAAACACTTCAACGCCTTGGAGCGCGAGGGAGGGGCCTTTTCTTCGAGACTACCGTCGGAGCGGGGCTCCCGATACTCAAGACCATCGAAGACCTGGTTGCAACCGGCGATGAGATCGAGCGGGTCGAGGGGGTTCTTTCGGGAACGCTGGGATTCATCAGCGACCGCTTGATGGCCGGAACACCGTTCAGCGAGGCGCTCAAGGAGGCCGATGACCTCGGCTTCACGGAGCCGGATCCGCGCGAGGATCTGGGCGGGCACGATGTGGCCCGGAAGCTCGTGATTCTTGGACGGATGGCGGGATTTTCCTTCGAGCTGGACGATGTAGAAATAGAACCACTTCTGCCTGGCGAGGGATGGGCGGACATGAAAGTAGACGAGTTCTGGAAGCGCCTCCCGGAGGTGGATGCCCACTTCGCGGAGCAGCGGGAACAGGCCATGGCAGCGGGCCAAGCCCTGCGCTACCTAGCATCTGTCGTTGACGGGCAGGCCTCCGTTCGCATGACCGAGGTCCCGCCTGGCCATCCCTGCGCGAGCCTCTCCGACAGCGAAAACCTGGTGACCATCACCTCAACGCGTTATGCGAATACACCCTTGGTCGTCCGAGGGCCGGGTGCAGGGCCGGACGTGACGGCCGCCGGGGTGTTCGCGGACATTCTGAGAGCGCTGGCGGAGTCCTGATGTCCAACACCACGACGGCTCGCGCATTTGCGCCCGCCACCGTCGGCAACGTCATCTGTGGCTTCGATATCTTCGGCCTCGCCTTGGGGGAGCCCGGAGACGAGGTGGAAGCCAGAGTGCGGAATGAGCCCGGCGTGGTGATTTCGGCAGTGCACGGCGATGGGGGACGCCTGCCGACCGAGGCGGCACGGAACGTAGCCGGCGTCGCCACGATCGCGGTCTTGGCAGAAAGTGATATGGAAGACGTCGGCATCGAGATCGAGCTCTGGAAGGGCCTGCCCATTTCCGGCGGCATGGGCGGCAGCGCGGCGAGTGCGGTAGCTGCGGTGGTCGCCGCGGATTCGCTCCTCCAAACAAACCTGTCGCCAGAGGCGCTACTCCGGTGCGCCTCGGAGGGTGAGCGTGGCCCAAAGGGAGACACCCACCCGGACAACATCGCCCCGGCGCTGCACGGGGGTATCGTTATGGTTCGGCCCGAGGAGCCCGGGATCGCCATTCCGCTCCCCGTTCCTGCCGGGCTCTCGGTGGCGCTGGTCCATCCCGATCTGGAGCTCGAGACGAACGATATGCGGGGCATCCTATCCGACGTGCTCCCACTGACCCAAGCCGTGAGGCAGTGGGCGGACTGTTCGGCCTTGGTCGTGGGGCTGTACGAGGCGGACTGGGATCTCATCGCGCGCGCACTCGTAGACCGCGTCGCGGAGCCGCACAGGAGTCGATTCATTCCCGGGTTCGATGCCGTCCGCACGGCCGGCCTCGAGGCCGGCGCGCTCGGCGCCGGCTTGTCCGGTGCGGGACCGTCGATGTTCGCGCTCTGCCAGACGAGCGCCGACGCCCGGTCCGTCGCCGCGGCCATGGCCAACGCTTTCGCAGAAGTGGGCCTCGAGGGAGCCGATACCCATGTTTCCGAGGTGGCCAACACCGGCGCCCACGTGATCGAGACTCCGGCTTGAGGTTCGTCAGCACAGGCGGGAAGAGCCCCCCCGCCGACCTTGGCACCGCACTCACTCGAGGACTCGCACCGGACGGGGGGCTTTACCTGCCGGAGCGGATGGACTCGATCGACGCCTCGATTCTGGCGGGGTTACGCGGCCGATCCTTCTCAGTCGTCTCGCGCGCGGTGGCGCGACACCTCCTCGGCTCGACGATCCCCCCGGCTGATCTCGACCGCATCGTCGATGCTGCACTAAATTTTGCGGTTCCGCTGGTCGCCCTGAGCGATGTCGGGTCTAGAAGCGATGATGGGTCTGCGGACGATGATGGGTCTCTGGATGACCTGTACCTGACCGAGCTCTTTCATGGCCCGACCCTGGCCTTCAAGGACGTCGGCGCACGTTTCATGGCGCAGCTCCTCGGCTACCTGGGCGGCGAGGGCGGGGCCCCGCTCACCATTCTCGCGGCCACGTCGGGTGATACCGGGAGCGCGGTCGCCCAGGCCTTCTTCGGCGTACCGGACATACGCACCGTGATCCTGTTTCCCAAGGGCAAAGTCACGCCCCTCCAGGAACGGCAGTTCACGACGCTCGGAGGAAACGTGCGCGTGCTCGAGGTCGACGGCACGTTCGACGACTGCCAACGCCTGGTAAAGTCCGCATTTTCGGACTCGCTCCTTGGCGACGAGGTCCGCCTCAGCTCGGCGAACTCGATCAATATCGGCCGCCTACTTCCGCAGATCTTTTATTACGTCCACGCTGCGGCGCAGTTGCCTGCGGGATCGGTTCCACTGTTTTCGGTTCCGTCCGGAAACTTCGGCAACCTTACGGCTGGGTTGATGGCCAAGAGGCTCGGCATGGAGTGCCGGGGATTCGTCGCGGTGACCAACGTGAACGACGTGGTACCGGAGTATTTGCGGACCGGGGTGGTCCGTCCCCGCCCCTCCACTCCTACCATCTCGAACGCCATGGACGTCGGGGATCCGAGCAACCTTGCGCGTATCCTTGCCCTTTATGACGGGGACGTCGATCGCCTTCGGGCAGACGTGATCGGAAGTGTTCACGACGACGACGAGACACGGGATTGTATCGCGCAGGTGTACCGGAGAACGGGTTACGTCCTGGACCCGCACTCGGCGGTGGGTTACCTGGGCGTCGAGGCGGGGCGCCGAGCCTTCGGTGAGGGACCCTGTGTGGTGCTCTGCACGGCCCATCCGGCAAAGTTCCGCGACGCGGTGGAGTCGGCGATCGGCATCGACGTCCCGATACCCGAAAGGCTCTCGGC
Source organism: Longimicrobiales bacterium (assembly GCA_965248195.1). Lineage (GTDB taxonomy): Bacteria > Gemmatimonadota > Gemmatimonadetes > Longimicrobiales > Gaopeijiaceae > UBA822. The sequence continues at coordinate 2,619,620 of CBDFIQ010000002.1, forward strand.
GTGTCTACAGGCGGAGCGTCACGTGACGCCGATCCCTCCGGAGATGTCCGCTCTCAGGGACTTCTTGCTCGAGGAGTGACGTGCTAAGCGCAGTCCGCCAGTCCTTGCCGCTCTGGGGCGTGACGTGCATAATCGGGTCGCCTATGCCCACCACGACCACCCGCCTCCGGAGAATCCGCGCCGAAAATCACGACGGAAGCGTTTCGTTTAGTGTGGTGTTCCGGGTCCCCTCGTGACCACTTCTCATGACGTATTACTGGTGGGGGGCGGCGGAGCAGGATTACGTGCGGCCATTGCCATCGCGGAAACCTACCCCAGCCTCCGCGTCGCCGTCGTCTCCAAGGTGTATCCCATGCGCAGCCACACGGTCTCTGCGGAGGGAGGCTCTGCAGGAGTAATCGCCGCTGACGACTCCCTCGACGAGCACGCCTATGACACCATCTCCGGTGGCGATTGGATGTGCGATCAAGACGCTGTCGACGAGTTCGTGAGGGAGGCTCCCGAGGAGCTGCTCAGGCTGGAACACTGGGGTTGTCCCTGGAGTCGCACGCCCGAGGGGCGAGTTGCGGTGCGTGCGTTCGGCGGCATGAAGAACAAGCGAACGTGGTTCGCGGCCGACAAGACCGGCTTCCACATGCTCCACACACTCTTCCAAACCTCACTCAAATACACGAGCGTCGTTCGATACGACGAGTGGTTCGTGACGAAGCTCCTGGTCGATGATGGCCAGGTCCGAGGCGTCGTGGCGCTGGAGCTGATGTCCGGCAAGATCCAACCGATTCTGGCCAAGGCCGTCATTCTGTGCACGGGCGGCTGCGGCCGTGTGTTTCCGTTCACCACCAACGCCAGCATCAAGACCGGAGACGGCATGGCGTTGGCTTACGCGGCCGGCGCGCCGCTCAAGGACATGGAGTTCGTCCAGTATCACCCGACGGGCCTCCCGTTCACCGGCATCCTCATCACCGAGGCGGCGCGGTCCGAGGGAGGCTGGTTGCTCAACAAAGACGGCTACCGCTACCTGCAAGACTACGACCTGGGCACGCCGGAGCCGAAACCGGTTCTGCGGAGCATGGAGATGGGGCCTCGGGACCGTCTGTCGCAGGCCTTCGTGAAGGAGGTGGAGCAAGGGCGGACCATCGATGGCCCTTACGGCCCGGTGGTTCACCTCGACCTGCGGCATTTGGGCAGGCAGGTCATCGACGCCAGGATTCCGTTTGTGCGCGAGCTGTGTCAGAAATACCAGAACATCGACCCGGTCAAGGAGATGATCCCGGTGCGGCCGGTCATCCACTACATAATGGGAGGAGTCCACACCGACATCGACGGTGCTACACCACTGGCCGGGCTGTACGCGGCTGGTGAGGTCGCGTGCGTGAGCATCAACGGCGCGAACCGGCTGGGATCCAATTCCCTGTCAGAGCTGCTCGTTTTCGGCGCGCGCGCCGGCCGTGCGGCGGCGGAGTATGCGTCCACCCAGACGGATGCGAACTCCAGTCTGCTGGCGCAGGCAGAGGATGAAAAACGGCGTTTGGAGCGCGACTTCCTGCACAAGACGGATGGCACGGAACGCCCCGCGACCATTCGCGAAGAGATGCAGGAGGCCATGGAGCAGGGCGCCGGCATCTATCGCTCGGGAGAGGGACTGACCCGGGCAGCCGACCGGCTGCGGGAGCTCCAAGAGCGCTTTCGTAACGTGGCCGTGCAGGATAGCAGCCGAACCTTCAACACCGAGCTGACCTCCGTCTTGGAGCTGTCGTTCATGCTCGACGCTGCCGAGTCCATCGTCCAGTGTGCGTTGCAACGCGAAGAATCCCGGGGTGCACACCAACGGACCGACTTCACCGGCCGTGACGACGAACGTTTCTTGGCGCACTCACTCATCTATCGTAATCCCGACGGCTCCTCCAGGGTCGAATACCTGCCGGTGACGATCACCCGGTGGCCCCCTGGCGAGCGAGTGTACGGGAGGTAACGACCATGGATGACCGTATCACAATGCGCCTGGCGCGCTACCGTCCCGAGGAGGAGGGCGAACCGACGTTCGAGGAATACGAGGTGCCGTGCCACAAAGAGTGGGTGGTTCTCGACGGTCTCAACTACATCAAGGACCAGCTGGACGGTACCTTGTCGTTCCGTTGGTCGTGTCGCATGGGCATCTGCGGTAGTTGCGGCATGACCGTGAACGGAGAGCCGAAGCTGACGTGTGCAACGTTCCTCACCGACTACGCGCCGGGTCCCGTGCATGTCGAGCCGATGCAAAACTTCCCCGTCGTCCGGGACCTCATCGTCGAGATGACGGACTTCATGCAAAAGCTGGCCACGATCAAACCCTGGATCGTGCGCGACGAGGAACGGCCTCTTGCGGAAGGAGAGTACAGGCAAACGCCGGACGAACTGAGCGAGTACAAGCAGTACAGCATGTGCATCAATTGTATGCTGTGCTACGCCGCCTGCCCGGTTTACGGCCTCGACCCAGACTTCATCGGGCCGGCCGCGATCGCTCTAGCCCAGCGGTACAATCTCGATTCCCGCGACGAGGGGTCCACTGAGCGTCTCGACCTTCTTTCCCTGCACGAGGGAATCTGGGCCTGCACCTTCGTGGGCGAATGCACCAAGGTCTGTCCGAAGAACGTCGATCCCGCCGGCGCCATTCAACGTTACAAGCTGGATGCCGCGCTCACGTCGCTCAAAGATTTGCTTTTGCCATGGGGCGCCAGATGAGCGAGCAACCGACGTACACGCCTTTCCACCCGCGCTGGTATCGTCCGCGGATTTCCACGTGGTGGTGGTTGAGGCGCCGGTCCTCGCTCGCGTTCATCTTGCGCGAGGTGAGCAGCATCTTCGTGGCGTGGTTCGTCGTTTTCTTTCTGTTGCTGGTCGCTGCAGTGGGGCGTGGAGAGGCTGCGTACCAGGAGTTCATGGGTTGGGCCGCGAACCCGGGCATTTTGCTCGTCAACCTCATCAGCCTGTTCTTTGTCGTATTCCACGCCGTCACTTGGTTCAACCTGGCACCCCAGGCAATGGTGGTGCACATGCGAGGCAAGCGAGTGCCGGGGAAATTGATTGCCGCTTCCAACTACGGCGCGTGGGTGGTGACCTCTCTCTTGGTGGCGTGGATCATCCTCGCTGGGTCGAGGTGACCGTCCTCGCTGGGTCGAGGTAAGGATGGCAAAGCGAACAACGCTCGAGCCGCTCTTGTGGCTTCTTTTCAGCGCCGGGGGCGTGGTAGCCGCCCTGGTGATCCCGGTCCTGCTGTTGCTATTCGGCCTCGCCTTCCCTCTCGGCTGGCTGTCACCTCCCAGTCATGCGCACATGCTCGCGGTGCTGGGCCACCCACTTTCGCGCGTGACGATTTTCGTCTCGTGCACGTTGTTGTTGTTTCACTGGGCGCACCGCTTTCGCTTCACACTGTACGACGGGTTGCAGATCAAGCACCTGAACGAGCTGATCGTTCTACTGTCTTACGGGACCGTGCTCGCCGGTACCATTGCTGCTGGGTATCTCGTCTGGCAGCTTCCATAGCGGAGTAGGACGCGCAAGCAGAACCCTGTCACACCCATCACTCGATGCCGAGCTCCGTAGGCTCCTCCGGATCCGGAGCACAGTGCGGGTGTCGTTCGATCATCCTCACGCACGCGTTCCAACGGAGCGTCGCGTCTCCGACATCTGACGGGCGGGACTCAATGGCCAGTTCGTACTGCTCGAGGGCATACTGGAACCACTCGTAGGCGACGAAGCCCGACCGTTTGCCGCGTCGCCGAAGGAGCCCCTTGGCTTGACGCTCGCAGATCACACCGCCGTAGTACGCCCGCTCGTACTCTCCCTCGAGCCGAGGAAGCACCTCCCGCGCTTGCTTGAGAAGCGACGGGCCGCCCCCCTCGAATTGGTCGGTCCTGGCGAGAAGCAAATTGATCAGCGCTCGCTGATTGTCGGGGTCCACTTCGAGAATGTCGACGCAGATGCTCTCGGCTTCCTCAGGCTCGTTTAGAAGCCGGTAGTGCTCTGCCTTGGCTAGCGCCGGAGGCACCGCGTCCAGTGATAATCGCTTGAGTTCGAACATGTCACTCCGTCTCTCGCCGCTTGGTGTTTTCTGAATAACGAACGCAGCTATAGGGGAACCATCTTCCCCTGCCGATCGACGGGATCGCGTAGCGAGGCACGCAGGTAATCCCGGTTCAATTGGCCGATGAAGCCGATGCTTATCCCCTTGGGACATTGAGCCTCGCACTCCCCGTAGTTCCGGCAAGCACCGAAACCTTCCTGCTCCATCCGCGTGACCATCCGCCGCACCCTTGTGTAGCGTTCCGGCTGGCCCTGGGGAAGCAACGCGAGATGCGACACCTTGGCGGCGGTGTACAGCATCGCCGAGGCGTTTGGGCACGCAGCCACGCAGGCGCCGCAACCGATGCAGGACGCTGCGTCGAGAGCCAGCTCGACCGTCTCGGGCTCGATGGGGACGGAGTTCGGATCCGGTTTGGGACCGGCATGCACGCTTATGAATCCTCCGGCCTGCATGATCCGGTCGAACGCGCTTCGATCCACGATCAGGTCGCGGACCAGCGGAAACGCTGCTGCCCGGAAGGGCTCGACAATAATCACATCGCCGTCCCGAAAGTGACGCATGTAGATCTGGCATGTGGCCGATTCGGGCAGAGGGCCGTGGGCCTGCCCGTTGATCACCATGGAGCACGATCCACAGATTCCTTCACGGCAGTCGGAGTCGAAAGCAACGGGCTCATCTCCTTCCGTGGTGAGCTGCTCGTTGAGGAGATCCATCATCTCGAGGAACGACGTGTCCGGGCTGATGTCGTCGACTGCATAATCCTCGAGAGAACCTGACACATCGGGCCCGGGCTGCCTCCAAACCCTCAGCGTGAATCTCATCGGCCTGTCATCTCTTCAAGCCTTGTAGTTTCGTTGCGCCAACGGCAGAGCGTGGAAGGTCAGTGGCTCCTCATCGAGGGCGGGCGGCTCGTCGGGGCCCTTGAATTCCCAGACCGACACGTGCGCGAAGTCCAGGTCATCGCGCAACGCCTCGCCCTCCTCCGTCTGATGCTCCTCGCGGAAGTGACCACCGCACGACTCCTCCCGGGTCAGGGCGTCGAGACACATCAGCTCCCCGAGCTCGAGGAAATCGGCTAGACGACCGGCGTGTTCGAGCGACTGATTGAGGTGCTCACCGGTGCCGTTGATACACAAATTGGACCGAAACTCGTCCCGGAGCCGTGGGATGATCTCGAGGGCTTCACGCAGGCCCTCCGCTGAACGGGACATTCCACAGTGATCCCAAACGACTCGTCCCAGCTCCCGATGGAGAGACTCTACGGTTCGCGTACCCCCGATCCCGAGGAGACTCTCGATCTGGTCTCGGACCTCGCGCTCGGCGTCGCGGAAAGCCGAGTGGTCAGTGTCCACGTCCCCGTAGGGGTGCCGGCTCAGATAGTCCCCGATTGTGATCGGTAGGATGAAGTACCCGTCGGCGAGGCATTGCATCATGGAGCTCGCTCCCAATCGGTTCGCCCCGTGATCCGAGAAGTTCGCCTCTCCGATCGCGTACAGACCCGGCACCGTGGTCATCAGGTTGTAGTCGACCCACAGCCCACCCATCGTGTAGTGGGGTGCCGGGTAGATCTGCATCGGCGCGTTCCAGGGACTCTCACCGGTGATCCGTTCGTAGATCTCGAAGAGGTTCTCGTAGCGGTCTTCCATCACATCGCGTCCGTGCTCCGCGATCGCGTCGCGAAAGTCGAGATAGACGCCGCGGCCTGTCGGACCGACCCCGAGCCCCTGATCGCACACGTCTTTGGTGTTCCGAGAAGCCACGTCCCGCGGGACCAGATTGCCGAACCGGGGATACTCCTCCTCGAGGTAGTAGTAGCGTTCCTCCTCGGGAATCTGGCCAGGTGGACGGGTGTCCTCACCGTTACGCGGAACCCAGATACGCCCATCGTTCCGCAGCGACTCACTCATCAAGGTGAGCTTCGACTGATGTTGCCCCGAGGCGGGGATACAGGTCGGATGAATCTGAGTGAAGCAGGGATTCGCGAACTTGGCCCCACGCTTGTACGCTCGCCAGGTCGCCGTGACGTTACAGCCTCTCGCGTTGGTCGACAGGTAGTAGACGTTGGAGTAGCCCCCGGTCGCGAGCACGACCGCCTCCGCCGCATGAGATTGGACCCGGCCGGTTACGAGATCCCGAACCACGATCCCTCGCGCGCGCCCGTCGATGACCACGACATCGAGCAGCTCGGTGCGGGTGTGCATCTGCACCTGCCCGGCTTCGATCTGTTCCGCTAGCGCCGAGCATGCACCCAAGAGCAGTTGCTGGCCAGTTTCGCCACGCGAGTAGAAGGTCCGCTCCACCAGGACCCCGCCGAAGGAGCGATTCGCGAGCATCCCGCCGTACTCACGGGCAAAGGGTACGCCCTGCGCTACCGCCTGATCGATGATGTTTGCGCTCAGCTCGGCTAGCCGCCACACGTTCGCCTCCCGAGACCGGAAGTCACCGCCCTTCTGGGTGTCGTAGAAGAGGCGATAGACCGAGTCGCCATCGTTTCGGTAGTCCTTGGCGGCGTTGATCCCTCCCTGGGCTGCGATACTGTGGGCCCGACGGGCGCTGTCCTGGAAGCAGAAGCATTCCACACGGTAACCCATCGCGCCCAGCGAGGAGGCCGCTGCGGAGCCGGCCAATCCGGTGCCCACCACGATGACCCTGTGCTGCGGCCGATTACGGGGTCCGACCAGGCGCAGATGCTCCCGATGCGTCTCCCACATGTGCTCGATCGGCGCCTCGGGGATCTTCGCGTCCAGCAGCATCACTCTCTCCCCGTCTCAATCTGCCCCAGGGGCTCGGTCGGAGGGTCGAGGGCACCCGTGATGACCGAGATCGGGAGGATGACGAATCCCACGAACAGGGCTACGGAGATGATCGTGGCGAACCAACGAAGCCCGCGGTTCCGATCAGGATCGTCGAGCCCGAGCGTCTGGAACATGCTCCAGGCGCCATGACGGAGGTGTAGCGTGACGAGCCCCATGGCTACGACGTACACGACGACGAAGGGCCAGCGCGTAAAGGCGTAGTAGAGGTTCGCGTAGACCTGGCCCTCCTCGAAGTTGGCGGGGTCGATCGTGCCGGTGGTGAAGTGGAGGAGATGGAAGACGATGAAACCGAGAAGAAGTGTCCCGGTGAGCATCATCCACTTCGCTGAACGCGTAGCCCGCACGTGGCGCTGGTTCGTATATCGGACCGGTCGCGCGGCCCGGCTCGCGACCGAAAGCTGGACCACGAAGACCACATGGAGAACCAGAGCGGTGAGCAGGATCAGTCGAACCGTCCACAGGGCCCCGTAGTGCGGGAGGATGGGCTCGCCGGCCGAGCGCAAGAACGCTGCGTATACGTCGATGTCGCGGACGCCCGGCTCCGGATCGGGCAAGAAGACCTTGAGATTTCCGGCTACGTGGGCCACGAGGTATCCGATCAAGATGGCGCCCGTGACCGCGACCACGGCCTTCTTGCCAAGCGTGCTCTGATAAAAACCCACTCGCCTCACACTCGCTTGAAAGGTAGGGCCGTAACTTTGGACGGCATGGGTCACCTTTCAGCGGTGCGGAAGCACCGGTGCCGTGGCCGATCCCTCCTAAGACGTCCGCACTCAGGGACTTCTTACGGGACTAGTGGGGTTATTGGTCACCGTCGCTGGCAGGGTCGTCCCAGATCTTCATCTGCCTCAGCGCGTCCATGGACGTCGGCAATTCGGATTCGCCCGCCGGAAAGTCGTTCAGCTCGAGCATGTACGCGACGATGTCGGCATAGGTCTGCGCAGGCAGGCCCCCCGGATTGTCATCGGGCATGGAGTAGAGGATGAATTCATAGATGTCCCCGACCGACCGGTTACGCCAGCGCCGCTCGAAAGAGGATCCGGCAAACTCGGAGGACGCATGGCAGCTGACACAGTTGTCTCGGAAAAGTCCGTTTCCACGGGAAGCCTGGCGGCTCGTGAAGAACGTGTTCCCCACCGAAGCTTCGGCCGCCGGTGCGGCGTCGGCAACGGGCGCGTCCGCCGCCGGGGCGGCAGCGCTCGCGGGCGATCCTTCGGGTGTGGAGGCGCATCCTGCGAGCATTACCACCAACACAGCATTGATGAGATTCTTTTTCATTGATGTCCCTTGGAGTGAGTCCCCACACTTTGCGAAAACAACGAGCACGTGGCAAGGGGAGGATACGCAACTCTTCGAGAGCCGGGCATGTCTGATGGAATGAGTGACTCGCCGAGGAGCCTTGCTCCAAGGCGTGGACGTCGAGGGTACCGGCGTTGGCGGTCCCGCAACATATACGATCCCGCTAAGGTATTGTCCGTGGACTTCGCGTAAGACAACGTCTTCGATCGTGACGCCGCGCCATCATATCGAAAACCTTTTGACGGATGGAAACTGTGAGGGAATCGAGTGTAAAGTGGGCCGTTCTGGCCTTGGGCCTTCTGATGACGACGCCCCTCGCTGGGCAAGGATACGGACATTCCCTAGCCGTGGGGGACGGCGAGGTGATTGTCGGGGAGTCACTGAGTGAGACGTCCCCCGGGTACGTCTACGTCTTCCGGAGGGATTCCGGAGGGGCCTGGGCCGAGGTCCAACGCTTCGAGGCATCCAACTCGGCCGTCGGGGACCATTTCGGTAGAACCCTGACGCTCTCCGGGGACCAACTCCTGGTCGGGTCGACCATTCTTCAGGCGATCTACGTGTTCGAGAAGGACGCAAGCGGCCAGTGGATTGAAACGCAAACCCTGACCGTGAGCGACAACATCCCTGGAAATTACATCGGCCGGATCTCGGCGGGGGACGGAGACCACTTCCTGACGGCTTCGTGGGCGAACTCGGAAGGCCGCGGTGCGGTCTACGTGTTCGAGCGGGTCCCGTCCACGGGCCTGTGGACCGAGACCGCCAAGCTCATCGGAAGCGACGTTTTGCCGAATGATCTGTTCGGCATGTCCATCGCGGTGGAAGGTGATCTGGCTCTCATCGGCACGGCGCAGCAGGCCAACGGTACTGGAGCCGTTTACGTGTTCAGACGGGATCCAGCCACCGGGAACTGGTCGGAGCAGACAAAGCTCACGGGACCGGGAACCGGGCCCAACAGCCGGTTCGGCGCAGCCGTGGGGCTCGATGGTGGTGTTGCTCTCGTCGCTGCCTCCACGCACGAGCTGGGAGTGGGTGTGGTGTTCGGGTTTTCCTACGACGAATCGACTGGGGAGTGGCGGGCCGGCCCTGCCCTGAGGCCCTTCGATGGAGGTAATCCGGGCACGCAGTTTGGGACGGCCATACACTTCGGGACCAACGAGGCATGGTTCGGCGCTCCTGGTGCGGCCGATTTCGAGGGACGCGCTTATGTGATGTCTCGCGGCCCTTCGGGGGATTGGACCGGAGCCAGCAAGCTCATCGGGTCCGAGCTCGCACCGGGTGATGAATTCAGCCGTACCCTCGCGGTGCAGGACGATGTCGCCGCGTTGGGCGTCACTGGAGACGATTTCGATCTCGGTTCGGTGGCGATCTTCGAACGGCAAGGCGGAGTGTGGTCGGAAGTGGCGAGGGTATTCCCGGAGACGGCCGAGGCCATGGCCTCGATCACGGGCGGACAAGTGGACTGCGAGGGGGGGGCGGCGGAGGCTTTCACCTGCAGCGACCTGGACATGCTGTCGTTCCTGTCCGTCGCGGATCTCGGAGCGGGACGCGGAGTCGAAGTGAACGACGTCTGGGGATGGACCGACCCCGACTCGGGCCGGGAATACGCGCTCGTCGGGCGCTACGATGGCACCTCCTTCGTAGACGTCAGTGACCCCTTGAATCCCAGGTACGTAGGAAACCTGCCGCTCACGGAGGGCGCCAGGGGGGACGTCTGGAGGGACATCAAGGTCTACCGAGACCACGCCTTCATCGTGGCCGATGGCGCGGGTCAGCACGGGATGCAGATCTTCGACCTCACCAAGCTGAGGGACGTGCGGGGGGACCCGGTGACCTTCGAGGAGGACGCTCACTACAGCCAGATCGCGAGTGCTCACAACGTCGTGATCAACGAGGAGACCGGGTTCGCCTACGCAGTGGGGGCGAGTGAGGGCGGTGAAACCTGCGGCGGCGGCCTCCACATGATCAACATCCAGGATCCACGGAGTCCGCTCTTTGCTGGCTGTTTCCAGGATATGGGCACGGGCCGCCAGGGTACGGGCTACAGCCACGACGCCCAGTGTGTCACCTACCACGGCCCCGACGAGGACCACCAGGGCCAGGAGATTTGCTTCGGCTCCAACGAGACCGCGTTGAGCATCGCCGACGTCACGGACAAAGCCAGCCCGGTCTCACTCTCGACGGCGACGTATCCCAACGTGGCCTACGCCCATCAGGGCTGGCTCGACGAGGAGCACCGCTACTTCTACATGAACGATGAGCTCGACGAGATCGGGGGCAACGTCGACCGGACGCGCACACTGATCTGGGACATCGTCGATCTGGACGACCCGATTCTGGTGAGGGAGTACTTCGCCGACAACGAGTCCTCGGACCACAATCTCTACATCCTGGGCGATCTCATGTACCAGTCCAACTACGTGAGCGGACTTCGCATCCTGGATATCTCGGATCGGGAAAACCCTGAGGTGGTAGGGTTCTTCGACACGGTCCCAGGGACTCCCGACAGGCCCGGCTTCGATGGATCCTGGAGCAACTATCCGTTTTTTGAGAGTGGGATCATCATCGTGAACAGCGGTAAGGAGGGAATGTTCATCCTGCGCAAGCGGGAGCGGACGCTTCTCCCGTGAGTGCACACCACCCTGCCTCACTCCGGCAATACGGCAGTATGGTGTGCGGGCCTAGGAGATCCGCGATCGATTCGTGAGATACGCGAGTCGCGACGAGAGGTCGGCCTGCGAGATGTCCTTCAGATCCGGGGATAAAGAGTCGAGCAGGTGGGCGAGGGCTTCAGTGGCATAGGAGAAGCCCCTCCGATAGATCTGGAAGTTGACGCTCGTCACCACGTTCGCCATTCCTCGAAGCGTCATATCCACCAAACGGCGATCGAGGTACGCCTTCTCGAATCGATTCTCACACTCCTCGATGATATTTTGCATGGCCGACAGCCCGTGAGGCAGGGAAGAACTGGAGATCTCTTGGACGATCGAGATTCGGAGAAGCCCGTCGTCGGAGTGCGCATAGAGGTCGAGAAATGGCGAGACTCCGAGCTCGACCTGGCTCCCACCCGGGCTCCGTCGAGAGGCTCCCCCGCGTCCCAAGCTCATGAGGAGATCACGACGTAGTGTAGGGGCCGACCGGGGGGGCGCCTTCGCATCCTGCACTTCGACACGCGGCCGGCTGAACACGGCGATGGTGGGAGCATCGTAGGCCATCGACCATCCCGAATCGTCGCGCTCGCCCTGCAGCCCCGCGTCAGTGAAGGCGAACGCCCCCGCCGGACTCTGCCCAGGAATCTCCACGAGGTCACTTCCAGCGACGAGAACGGTACGGAGCCCGGCCGTGTCGAGGGCTGCGGCAGTGTCCAGCAGCTTGTCCTCTTCGTCCGCCGCGAACCAGATCTCGGGTACGCCGTAGTTGGCCTTCATCTGCACCTCGGCCGCCGTGAGGCCGAAGTGGGAGGCCACCGCGGCCGCGGCCGCGTCGCCGTGCGGTGGGTCGGAGATGAGCAGGTACCGAGCGTTCACGCTACCGATCCATCTCCTCGTCATCGACCATCGAACCGCTAGCCATCGGGTATCGAGATCTTGGGGTCACTCTGACATACCGCATGTTACTCGATCGATACCTCGTGTTTGGCGAGTATGCAAGCGTGGCCTCCTCCACAGGGCAAGGTCGTCGTCATACGAAGTGGTCGACGGTGGTCATTCCTCATCCGCAAGAAATGCCGACCTCTGGCAAAATGTATCGGGACTTGAAGGCTCTCTTTGGCCAAAAAGGCACATGACAGGCGCTTTTCGACGTCTGGCATGGTTTTCGCGACGAATCTTGGTACGAAATAAGCACATCCCCCACCGACTGACCTCGAATCTGGCTGGTGCGTCAGGGGGGCCCCTTGAACAACGGAGGCCCGACCCATCGCCCGTCCTTTTCTTTGTAAGTGCCTAGCCGCCAAGAGAACTCCGCTACACACACTTGGGGATTCTCTTGCACCTTCAGATACTCAGGTTGGGATCGGTTCGACTAGCACCGGCCGAAGCAGGGACTCGCGTGACAGTTGGTGGTTTCATGGATAAGGCAAGGAATGGCAACGCAGGCCGCACCCCGAACGACCGAGGGTTTACGCTCATTGGGCTCATCATTGCCCTCACCATAACCGGCGTGTTAGCGACTATCGCCCTCCCGCCGATGGGAAACACGATCCGATCCGTGCGCCTGCAAGCGACCACGTCGGACCTGGCGGGAGACCTTGCAAGAGCCCGCATCGAGGCGCTCAAACGCAACCGGGTGGTCGACGTCACGGTGACCAGCGCAACCGAGTACGAAATCGAGTTTGTCGGCGAGAGGAAACTCGAGAACGGAGCTGTCTTCCTCGACGCACCGACCCTGGTCCAGTTCGCGGCTTTTGGCCCCATGCTGACGGGTCCCGAACAGTTCGTCATTGGGCTCGGCGGTGCAACGAGGACGGTATCGCTCACCGCATCCGGGCTTCCGGTCTTGGATTGATCATGCATAACGGCAGTTCTGAGATGCGGCGCCCGGAACGCAGGGGAAGCGCGGGGTTCACCCTGGTCGAGCTCATCACGGCCCTCGTGATTCTGGCAACCGGCATTCTGGCGGCCAACACCCTCGTCATCGGTGTGGCGCGGACCCAACGACGGGCAACCGTCCGTGCGGAGATGACGGAAGTCGGACAGAGCAAGCTCGAGGAACTCAGGGCCTACGCCACCATGGGAACCGCCGATACCGTTCAATTGCTGGTGGGCGGCTCACTCACCGCTTCGGTGGCGAACCACGCGGACACGGTGACCGGCGGCAGAGAACGAGAGTTCATCGTGCGTTGGCAGGTGGACGGCGGCACCTACGACGTACGGGAGGTCACGATTCGCATAGTGCCACTGAACGGCGCAAGGGATGACCTGAGCTATATGGACTTCTACACGCTGGTCTTCATCACATGAGCGCGACCATGGAGAGGCGGGCGCCGACGCACGGTTTCACCCTCGTCGAGCTCACCTTCGCGGTGACGCTTCTTTCGGTGGTGTTGGTTGCGGTCCTCAACGCAGTCCTCACGACTCAGCGCATGTACACGGTTCAGTCGACCATCGCCCGGGGTCAGGAATCGATCAGGGCGGCCGAGCTCACCATCGGCACGGTGCTCCGGACGGCGGGGGCCGACCCCAACGGCATCGGTACGACGCTCGTCGATCCCGACCCTCTTGGCCGGGGCACCTTCGACAATCTCAGGGTCGTGTCGGACTTCAATCCCGTCGACGGAGACACCAATGACGTTCTGGAAGACGTCCTCGTCTGGGTCGACTCCGACACCCTCTATATCCGGTGGAGCGCGGGGGGAACGAACCCGGCGATGACGTATCCGGTCACCAGCATGGAATTTCAATACTTCGCGAACGACGGCACGGAACTCGGCACAGCCGCGGACGTGGCATCCGGGGCCACCCAAGTGCTGTTTACGATAGTGGCCCCGCGGGATCCGAGATGAGAGGAAGTAGAGAGGAGAGAATCGTGGATTTATTTGAGAAATCGTTAGCACCAGCCCCGAGAAGGCCGCGTGGGGGAAGGGATGGAATCGCCTTGGCGACGGCGCTCTTCAGCCTGCTCGTCGTGACCGTTCTGGCCCAGGGAATGTGGACGATCGCGCGACTGAACAACTTCTCCGCAGTCAACCGTGAGGATGCCGCACGGGCTCTGAACCTGGCGGAGGCCGGGGTAGCTCACACCCTGGGTCTTCTCCGTAGTCCCCTGGATTCCATGAGCCTGACGAGCCTCTTGCAAGGCTCCGACGGCACGTCGGGCACTGGGGATGACGGCCTTCTCACCGGGCATGGACTTCCGAACGCCGACATGATTCCCTCCGCGGGGATCGCGATGGAGGGAGGCACCTACTATGTGACTCTGATCGACGATCCAGCGGATTCCGACGGCGACCCCCTCACCGACTCGAACAGCCGGATCCTCGCGCGCTGCACGGGTGTGACCGATACCGAAGGGTCGGCGTCCATCGACGTAATCATTGGCATCCCCCGGTTTCCGGCCATGGCTTCGAACGGCAACCTCATGATCAACGGGAATCCGTTCATCCTGGGCGCTTGCGGGGGCGCGCACGCCAACAACGTCGTGATCGTCAGTGGCACACCCACGGTGGAGACCCAGATCTCCGCGTCGGATTCGGTCGAGGTGAGTGGACAGATCAACCAAGCCGGCGGTGGGCAATCCACTCCGCTCAATCATCAGCCCCCGGTGGACGTCCCCGACCTCGATGCCATGGAATACTGCGGTGAGGCCGACTTCATTCTGCGAGCCAACGGCTACCTGGTCACCGTGGGTCCGCCGAGGGACAGCACCGAGGCCGACGACAACCCGGTCAACGGATGGCAGATGGGGAGTGACGACCCCGTCGAGTGGAACCTCAGCGGCAACTCGACGGTCGGCGGAAGCTACTGCATCGAGGGCAATGCGGTGGTCTCGGGGAACCCCACGGGTCCCGGAGGAACCCCGCTTCCTCTGTCCTTGTTCGTTGACGGGTCGGTACAGTACTCGGGGAACCCGAGGATCACCGCGGCGCATCCGGATGGCGTACTCATCATGGCGAACGGGGACGTGGGCGTTTCCGGCAATTTCGAGGGGTCAACCGACAATTACGACGGCTTCATCTACGCAAAAAGTCAGTGCCAGGTCAACGGGAACCCGCAGATCGAAGGACAGATCCTCTGCAGAGACGACCCCAATCCGCCGAACAGCAAGGAGTTCGTGTCCGAGACCGGCATTAGCGGAAACCCGACTATCCACTACAACTGTGGGGGTATGCTCGCCGGAGCGCGTCGGATCCTCTCCTGGTATCAGACGCTGGGAGGCGGCTGACGCCTCAGCTACGGCTCAGCACCACCGCACACGAACCCGGTATTCCACGCGCGTCTCGCCGTTCGCCTCGATCTCGGGCGTCAGCGTGAACGTCCAGGCATCGGTCTTCTCGAACGGATGCGTCGACGACAGGATCTGCCAGTCGCCGCCCACAGGCTCGACGAGCATGACCTCGACGTCTTCGTCCTTGTGGTTCCTCAGATCGATCTGCCACGTGCTCTCCGAGACGCAGCCCGAGATCACCGTATAGTCCATCTGGCGGCGGTCACCGACGACGTCGAAGGCCTCTCCCATCTTGATGCGCAACTCCTCGTCGCGCGGCGTGTGATCGATCAGGTCCTCGCCGACGAACTGAAGGGCACCCGTGTGGTCGCGCTTGTAGACACGCACGACGCCCTTTGGGAGCGGCATACCTAGGCCGTTCCGCTCGCTGTTCTCGAAGTCGAGGAAGACGCCGACCTTCTGGTTCGCCGTGACCTGGCCGTAGTGACCCCGGTAGTAGTGCGTCGCGCCGTGGAAGATGAGCATCTTCTCGACCCCGAAGTCGTCGGACTCCAGAAGCGTGACTTGCTTCTGCTCGTTGTTCATGAGGTCCGCGGGGCGACCGAGCGTGTACAGGTGGTACTCGAAGAAGGCGTTCTCCGTAAAGCCCGCGCCCTCCTGCACCGCCATTGCGTCGGCCATCATCATCGATCGGCTCTCGCGCCTCATGTTGCCTTGCACACGCTGCACGTCGCCCGCGACCAGTTGGAGCCGAGCGTTTTCGTACGCCGTCCCGCTCTGGTTCGTGAGCGTCACCCAGCCCGTGAGCGCCGCCGCGTCGTCGTCCTCGTTGAGGACCATGACGTAGTCGGACTTCCAGTTCAGGCTGCTGGTGAGGTACGAGACCTCGACCTGTTGTTGGCCACCCGTTGCGTCGAGCCGCCACAGCAGCGTCGGCTCGGCGATAAGGTTGTCGGGAACCTCGGGGAAGCCGAAGCGCCCGGGGTAGTTGAACGTGATCTCACCGCCGATCCTCAGGATCGTACCGCCGTTCACCGACACGACCTCGGCCTCGACCGCCTCGTCCACGCCGGTCTGCGGATTGGTCCGATATACGTTCACGGACCGGCCGACGTACTTCTCGAGGAGCTTCTGAGGGCTCAGTAGGTCGAATTGGTAGTTCTGCTCGAGCACCTGCAATGGACCACCGCTGAGCGTGCGAATGTGGACCGTTTCAGGCTGGATACCGGACGCGACGTCGCCGTACTCCAGGGCGATGCGCCCTGAAGAGAGGTCGAGTGTCCGGATCTCGCGCACGAGCCCGAAGTTCTGGTTGTAGACGGTGATCGACACCGCGTCACGCTGTGCGGACGTGGAGCGGAGCGTCGGAGATTCTTGAGTGACCAGCGTCGACTCGGTCGCGGCGGGTTGGGTGCCGGAGGGCACGGTCACCGCCGCGAGGGTCGCGGCTATGGCAAGTAGTTTTCGCATCGGATTCACCTCTGTATCGAGAGTCGGCCGGTATCGAGCTCGACCGAACGTTTCTGCCCATTAGTGAATCGCCCCGGGTTCATCGGAGACTGTTTGACTTGAGTGTCAGAGGCTCACCTGGAGCGTCCTGACGCGAATAATACAACTCTTCGTACTCGGCCGGCGGGATATGGCCGTGGGGCTCGAAGAGGCGATGGTGATTGAACCACCAGACCCATTCGAGGGTGGCGAGCTCGATGTCTTCGAGGGTGCGCCACGGACCGCGTGGACGAATGAGCTCGGTCTTGTAGAGTCCGATGATCGTCTCGGCCAGGGCGTTGTCATACGAATCCCCCCGGCTGCCTACGGACGGCTCGATGCCTGCCAACGCCAGGCGCTCGGTGTAGCGGATAGACAGGTACTGCCCCCTGCGGTCGCTGTGATGCACCAGGCGCTTGTCTGCGTCGTCCTCGCGTTCACAGATCGCCTGCTCGAGAGCGTCGAGCGCTAAGTCACTGCGTAATGAGTTCGAGACCCGCCATCCGACGATGCGACGGCTGAACGCATCGATCACGAACGCCACGAAGACAAACGCATGGCCCGTCCGCACGTACGTGAGGTCCGAGACCCACAGCTCGTTGGGACGTGCCGCGCTGAAGTCTCGGTTCACGAGGTCCAGCGGGCGCTCGTCGCCCTCCGCCGTGTGCGTTGTCACCTTGAAGCGCCGCCCTCGCGTAACCCCACAAAGCTCCAGTTCCTTCATGAGCCGAGCCACCGTGCATCGAGCCACGGTGATGCCTTCCCGGTTCAGCTGCTTCCACACCTTCTTCGCCCCGTAGACCTGGAAGTTCTGCATCCACACTCGACGGATCTCCGGCTTCAGCATCTCGTCGCGCTGAGCCCGGACCGATCGTAGCGTCGGATCTGCCTGCATCGCCTTGTGCGTGTAGTAGGTCGACGGAGCGATCGGCAGTACCTCGCAGATCGGCTCGACTCCGTACGTGGGCCGGTAATCGTCGATGAAGGCCACCATCACCGAACTCGGCGGTCGAGCTCCGCCTGTGCGAAATACGCCGATGCCTTACGCAGAATCTCGTTCGCCCGCTTCAGCTCACGATTCTCACGCTCCAGCACCTTCAGTCGCTCACGCTCTTCTGTCTTGAGACCGGGCCGTTGCCCCGTGTCTCGCTCCGCTCGTCGAACCCATTTACGTAGCGTCTCCGCCGTGCACCCGATCTTCTCCGAGATCGAGCAGATCGCCGCCCACTGTGAGCTGTACTCAGGCTCGTGCTCGAAAACCATCCGAACGGCTCGCTCCCGTACCTCTGGGGAGTACTGTCCTTTCCTTTTCATGACTCCATCCTCTCAACTGATGGAGTCTCCGGCAAACCCGGGGTGATTCAGAACAGGTCCGGGTTGCTGGTGAAGAGCCCGTCGACTCCCAACCCGAAGAGGAAGTGCGCGATCTCCTCTTCGACGGTCGCCCAACCGCCCGGATCCCCCTCGCGGAACCTCGCCGCTCTGAGGAGAAAGCTCCATTTCCACGTCTGTGTCATCGACGGTGTGTTCTGCGAGGATCCCCTGGGCTCGGTCCAGTTCCACGAGGCCACCCATCTCACGGCCTCCGACTGGGACCAGCTACAGCAGACCGTTCGACACCGCGTGCTCCCTTACTTCCACCGCCACGGTTTGCTCGAACGCCACGTCACCGATGACAGGCTCAGCTGGCAAGCCTCCGGTGGCTTCAGCATCGATTACTTGAACAGCCCACTGCTTGTCGTCGACGAGGTGGGCTTCCGGCCGCTTGACCGCCAGGAGGCGAATCTGTTCTTCCACCTCGTCAGCGCCCGCTACGAGAAGGGCTCCATCATCCTGACGTCGAACAAGAAGCTGTCCCAACCGTAGTTGAAGGTTCCTGATAGGGGAGAAAGAAAAGTGGTGGCTCCGGGGGTCCCGGGCCGATAGGCTCGGGTAGGCAAAAACCCCAACACGGAGCCACCACGATGAAGAGAACGTACGAGGTAAGGGATCGGGCGGACAAGCGCGCGATCAGGGAGTTCCTGAAGCGGGAGGGGCAGTTTCTGCTTCCGATGCTTGAGCTCGTGGAGCAGACGGAGGTCGCGATCGACGAAGTCATCCAGGTGATGGGACGAGCGACGATCGAAGCGGTGCTGGAGATGAGCGCCGAGGGTGTGGCAGGCGTGAAGCAGGCAGGTCGGTCACGAGCGGAAGACGACACGGTGTGGTATGGCCGGCAGGGTGGTGTGGTTTACCTGTCGGACCGGAAGGTGCGTGTGGAGCGGCCACGGCTCAGGCGCCGGGGCGCCGGGGAGGGTGGCGAGGTCGAGGTGCCGGCGTACGCAGCGATGCGGAGACCGGGCGCCGTGGCGGATCGGATGCTCGAGGTCCTGATGGCGGGGGTGAGCACGCGGAAGTACGGCCGTGTGATCGGTGAGATGGCCGACACGGTCGGGGTGAGCAAGTCGGCGGTGAGCCGTGAGACGGTCGAGGCCTCGGAGCGCGTGCTGAAGGAGCTGATGGAGCGCCGGCTGGATGCGTGGGACCTCCTGGTGATCTACCTGGACGGGATCCAGATGGGCTCGCACCACGTGCTTGCTGCGGTAGGCGTGGACTCAGACGGAAAGAAGCAGGTAGTGTCCCTAGATTTGTGTAAAAGCGGATAAGCTGGACAGGAGGGAAAGAAAAACGGAAGCTCCTCTGTTGTTGTTCACTGTCACATGAACCCGGGAGTCCGGGTCTGCAGAGCAGGCTCGGAACCGGAGAGGAGCTTCCGATGCAAGAGATTGTGGAGATCGGTCGGGCCACGCAAGACGAGCTACGCGATGATTTGCGCGAGCTGTTTCAAGGCGCGATCCGGCTGACGCTCGAGATGGTGCTGGAAGAGGAGCTGAAGGCCATGGTAGGTGCACGCCGCTTCGAGCGGGTGGGAAGCCGGAAGGACCATAGGAACGGCACATACCTGAGGCGGCTGCTGACGAGCCTGGGGCAGATCGAGGTCGCCATGCCCCGGAGCCGGGACAACGGTTCGCCGGCCGACGTGATCGGCCGCTACCAGCGCAGGAGCCCCGAGCTCGACGAGATGATGGTCGAGGCGTATGTGAGCGGCGTGTCACAGCGCAAGATGGGCGACGTCACCGAGGCGCTGATGGGCGAGCGTGTTGGGCGCTCGACGGTGAGTCGTGTGGCAAAACGGCTCGACGAGGCCGTGGAAGGGCTGCGCCGTGCGCCGATCGAGGGGCCTCACCCCTATCTGTACCTGGACGCCACGTTCTTGGACGCCCGCTGGGCCCGCAAAGTCGAGAACGTGAGTGCGCTCGTGGCGTATGCAGTGGGCCCTGAGGGTCACCGACGGCTCCTGGCCGTCACGCTGGGCGCTGAGGAGTCGCAGCAGAGCTGGTCGGAGCTCCTCGAGCAACTCCAGGACCGCGGCCTCGGCGGTGTCGAGCTCGTGATCGCCGATGAGCACGCAGGCCTGGCAGCTGCGGTCCGCCGCTTCCTGCCCGAGGCACGCCGTCAGAGGTGTACGGTCCATCTGCAGCGTAATGTGGGGGCGAGGGTCCCCCACCGCCTACGCAAGCGCGTGGCGCGTGAGGTCTCGGTGATCTTCCAGACATCCGGACTCGCCGAGGCGAAGAAGCTCCTGGGCGAGTTCGGCGCACGCTGGAAGAAGGAGCTGCCCGAGGCCGTGGAGGTCCTGGAGCGGGGCTTCGGGGCAGCGACGCAGTTCTACGCGTTCCCCGAGGCGCACTGGCCCCGGCTGCGTACCACCAACAGCCTCGAGCGGCTGCACGGCGAGATCAAACGCAGGATCAAGGCCGCCGGCGCCTTCCCGGACCGGGCCAGCGCCCTCAGGCTCATCACGGCCGTCGCACTCAGGACCACACACGTCTGGGGCGACCGGCGTTACCTCGACCTCTCACTCCTCCAGAAACAGGAGGTCGCCCAAGCAGCCTAGCCGAAGGCGAGGAGCTTCCTCCGCTTTTACACACAAATCGGGACTTGACCAAGAAGCACGTGCTGGGCGTGAGGGAAGGAGCGAGTGAGAACGCCGAGGTGACCAGCGCGCTCCTAGAGGATCTGGTCGAGCGCGGCCTGGACCCGGGCAGGCGGCGGCTGTTCGTGATCGATGGCTCGAAAGCGCTCAGGAAGGCGATCGAGAAGGTGTTCGGCCAACGTCACCCCATCCAGCGCTGCCGCAACCACAAGCTCCGCAACGTGCTGGGTCATCTGCCGAAGGATCAGCATCCTCAGGTGAAGGCGGCGTTCCGGGCGGCGATGAAGCTGGACGCGAAGCAGGGCGAGCAGAAGCTCGAGCAGCTCGCCCGATGGCTCGAGCGCGACCACCCCTCGGCCTCGGCCAGCCTACGCGAAGGCCTCAGCGAGATGTTCACGATCAACCGGCTCGGCCTCCCGCCGCGGCTGAGGAAGTGCCTGGGCTCGACCAACCTGATCGACAGCACCCACTCGGGCGTAAGACAGAAGACCCGCAGGGTGACCAACTGGAAGAACGGAGCGATGGCCTTGCGCTGGGCTGCGGCCTCGTTCGTGGAGACCGAGAAGAGCTACCGGAGGATCATCGGCTACGACCAGCTCTGGATGCTCAGGGCCCACCTCGACGACCATGAACCGGTTGCCGAAATGAGAAAGGCAGGCTAACAAGGAGACTCTCCGGAGCCACCACCTTCAACTGTCAGCGGGACACCATCTCGAACAAACACGTGCGCGACTAGCCGGAGATCTTCGCAGGTGACGAGATCCTGACCACCGCGATCCTCGACCGCCTGCTGCATCACGTCCACATCATCCACATCGACGGCCGTAGCTACAGGCTGCGTGATATCGACGGGCTGCTGAAGCAGCCCGCTTCCTCACCCCCGAGCAAAGGAGGTGAAATCAAGACCGCTTGAAGACTTCGGGTGCGCAGAACTGGGTGTCTCCCAACTGCGTAAATCTGGTGTCTCTTTACATCACCTCCTCAAGGATCTATTTGAAGGGCGAAAGCTCGAAGATGGAACGGCGGTCTCAACCAACAGCGGAAGAACGCCGCCTGAGACGTTTACACACCTATTGACCCAACCGCGGAATTGCGAATATGAAAAACTGGTCAGAAGATACCGTGGCAATATTAACGGGGGCAATAATTCTCGGTATTGCTGTTCTGGTTTTTCTGCTAATGCCCTATGCGGAAGTAGCACAGGCAGTTCTGGGCTCGGCTGGCAATCTTGAGTCATGGCTGACCACAGCCGATTTTGGCAGTGGCATTACCGGCTTTCTGCAGACTCTGGTTTCAGGTTCCAGACCATCGGCCTGGGGACTGAATCCGCTGACGGCTTTCCCACCGAACATATTTATTTATGCGCTGGTGCTATTTGCAGTGCTGGCTTTATTGCTTGGTGGGGGCGTTGTGCTCATGAAGGAGAAACTCAAACCTTTTGTGAAAGGTTTTGGTTTTGTTTTTCTGGTAGCTGTGATGGCCTATCTGCTAGCTGCACAAACTGAATTTAGAAGTATCGGATTGGGTTATGCCCTGTGGGCTATCATACTGGGATTGTTTATCAGTAATGCATTCGGTATCCCGGATTTTATAAGGCCGGCTCTTAAACACGAACTGTTTATCAAAACCGGCCTGGTACTGCTGGGGGCAGAAGTACTCTTTGGCAGAATCCTGGCTATAGGTGTGCCAGGTATTTTTGTCGCCTGGATTGTCACCCCCGTGGTACTTATCAGTACCTTCTGGTTTGGGCAAAGGATACTCAAGATTGGCTCTAAAACCCTGAATATCACCATCAGCGCAGACATGTCCGTTTGTGGGGTCTCAGCAGCAATTGCAACAGCCGCAGCGTGCAAGGCGACCAAGGAAGAACTCACTACTGCTGTTGGTCTTTCCATGATTTTCACCTCAGTCATGATGGTGGCATTGCCGGTGTTTATTACCGCAGTGGGGATGCCTGAAGTCTTGGGCGGTGCCTGGATGGGGGGTACCATTGATGCCACAGGCGCCGTGGTGGCTGCAGGGGCTTTCCTGGGTGATACTGCATTGAATGTCGCTGCCACTATCAAAATGATTCAGAATATTTTGATAGGCGTGCTGGCATTTGGGGTCGCTGTTTACTGGACGACTAAAGTAGAGAGGAGCGCTGGCCAGGATGTGACGGCAATTGAAATCTGGAATCGCTTTCCAAAATTTGTGCTGGGTTTTATCGGCGCGAGTTTGTTTTTTTCCCTGTTTTATGAAGTACTAAACAGCGATGTCGCCATTGTATTGATAGACAATGGCGTACTGGATTTTAGTTCCGATGTGCGTGCATGGCTGTTTGCTCTTGCTTTTGCCAGTATTGGCTTATCCACCAACTTCAAGGAGTTAAGCGCCCAGTTTTCAGGAGGTAAGCCCTTAATTCTTTATATTTGTGGGCAGAGTCTGAATCTTGGGCTGACCCTGTTAATGGCCTGGATTATGTTCTACAAGGTTTTCCCAGACATCACCAATGCCCTATCATAGCAGACTGTTGAAAATGATCCTCCGCCTTGTACTTCATCCCGCTCGGTTAATTCCCAAGCTGAAAATATTTTTGAAATTGTCCATTTTCTTGACTGCCTTAGTGATTTTACAACTGGGGATTGTTCAAATGAGTAGACAAGTGGACGCCATTCGTGCGCAGACTGCCTTGATAACAGAAAAGAATATTGATCCATCCGCCTTGTTCTATACAGAAAGTGATTTGGCACTCAATGCCGAAAAAGAAGTGCGGCAACGAATATCAGCCTCAAGACTGGAATCAAGTAATTAGGGCGTGTTAGCACGCCCTAAGATCCCACTCAATCCGATCGCCCGGTTGGACGGAAGTAGAAGTAAAGGATGCGGGGTGGCCGCTCCCCCTCGTAGTGGCGGGCGCGCTCGTAGGCGATGGCGGTGACGACAAAACGTCCAACGACAGCCTGAGCGCTACACCCCGAAGTGGAATGGTGAACGTCTTGTTTGCGCCTCCACGGAGTTCGCTGATCCGCAAGCGTACGAAGAACGCTCCACCGGCTCCAGAAACCGCTCCCCGTCCGATGCGGCGGGGAGGCCACTCAGCCCCCCGGAACGAGCCTCAGAGCGTGGACCGCGTTCTCCTCGACCACCTCCCGGGTGAAGAGGTAGGGGAGGTAGTCGCCGTTCTTCCACTCGTCGAGGAGGCTGTCGTAGTAGGGGCTGCCTGGCTGTCCCGACTGGCCCGGAGCGTTGAGGACCCGGGAGTCGTCCCAGTTCGTGAGGTCGATGATCTGCTTGTACGTCCCTCCATTTGAAGAGACGGTGCCCGCCCCGCCCCTCCGCTCGACGGCCGGCAGGTCGAAGGCAGCGGTGAGGGGGTGTTCGAAGGGAACCCGGTTGCTCCGGCCCCACCGCCACTCGGCCGGATCACTCCCTTGTTCGACGGACAGGCTGTCGAGCGCCATCCTGAGAGCGCTCGCCACCGCCTCCCCGGAAACTTGATCGGGAACGGACGCATCGGGGTGGTTTCGTTCGAGGATTCGGCTCCAGGTGAAATAGACCGCGGCCGCAGCGCTCTCCTCGGCCAAGACGTGGTCCCACTCGGAGAGGAGCTGGCGTGCTTGCTCCACCTCCGGATCGTCCGCGGTCCATCCCGCAAAAAGAACAGCCGCCTCTGCCGCCTCGAAGTGATAGGCGTCGAGCTGTAGCCGGATGTTGTCCTCGATCGAGAACCCCGCGCTGTCGGATAGGATGTCGACGAGCCGCTCGAATCTCCGGTAGGGCGGGACCTTGAACATGATGGGCGGAGCGAACCCCTCGGGCTGAATGTTGTGGTTCGCCGTGGCGATCCAGCCCCTGTCCGGATTGTACTCCTCCGGCAGGTCTTCGCGGAAGCCCCGCCACTCATACTCTCCGGTGCCGGGCACCGGAAGTCGGCCATGCCAGCGGCCGCCCCGATCGGGGGTCAGAGCCGCCGCCCTCCAGGCGATGTTCCCTTCGACGTCCCCACAGATCATGTTCTCGGACGGCGTCTTCCAGTGGTCCATCGCCTCCAGGAACTCCCGGCAGTTCTGCACCTGGTCGACCCGTAGCGAGCCCATGTAGTGGGCCGTCCCCGGCTCGTGGAGGACGGTCCTCAGCGCATAGGCGTAGTGATTCTCGGTGTCCTCGTACACGATGGGCCCGTGGCGGCTGTACTTGAGCTCCACCACCCGGGGCGCCTCACCCCGGATCAATATCGTGTCGACGACCACCCGAAGATTCTCCCATTCGCCTTGCCACCGCACCTGGTTCTGGTTCTCGGGGTTCACCATCTCCTGGTATAGGTCGTCCTGGTCGGTGCCGACGATGGTGAGGCCCCACGCCACTCGGTCGTTGTGCCCGATGGCCACCCCGGGAAGGGAGGGCTCGCCCGAGCCGATCACGTTCCATCCGGGGGCGTTCAGGTGGATGATGTAGCGGAGGGACGGGTTCGAGATCTGTCGGTGGGGATCGTTAGCAAGAATCACCCCTCCCGTGGTCGTCATCCTTGGGGAGAGCACCCAGTTGTTGCTCCCGGGCTCTTCTCGGAAGGCCTCCGGAAGATAGGGGAGCGGCCGATCGAGAAGGTCCAGCATCGAGAACCTCGCGGCGATCCCGGCCGTCCCCTGAGGTCCCAGCTCGCTTCGAAAAAAGGAGGTCCCGGCCGTTCGAGGGGCCGCAGATACTTCATACTCTGGAAGCACCGGAGCCCGGAGAATCTGGTCGAAGTCCCCACTCAAGGCATCGATGATCGCATCCGCGTGTTCGGCGATGGCCTCCAGGTCAAGTCCCCGGGGAATCTCGAGAGGAACGTAGGGGTCCGGCGTGCGGCGGCGATTCGCTTCCTCCACGCCCAACTGCACGACGTCCCGGGCGAGCTGAACCTCCTGCTGGGCTCTCCGCGCGGCGCGCTGGATGAGACGGAGAGAGGAGAGATCCGCGGTCCACGGGTCGGGCCGAGTGCCCGTGATCTTGAACTCCACCGGCAGGTTGTCGCCTCGATGTTCGATGTACGCGTTCACCCCGTCGGCGAACGAGGCGAAGATGCGCTCGGCTTCAGGATGGTAGCTGGCGAGGTCCTCTGATCGGGAACCGCGATACTTCATGAGGCGGTAGAGCCGGTCGGTCTCGAAGCGTTCCGGTCCCACGATTTCGGACGCCCTTCCCCCTGCGTATCGGCGCCAGACGTCGATCTCCCACAGCCGGTCCTGGGCGGCCACGAACCCTTGTGCGAAGAAGAGATCTTCCTGGTTATTCGCATAGATGTGGGCGATCCCCGCGGGATCCCGGATCACTTGCACCTCGTTGCGGAGGCCGGGGACGCGGATGTCCCCGTCGAGCTGGGATAGGGAGCTGTGGGCCATCTCGTTGAGCTGCGCATCGACGCGTGATGCCCCATCACCCTCCCCGGTGCTGCAGCCGGCAAGGATGAAAACCGGTAGGATGAGGAACAGGGATTTCAAAGGCCTTGTCCTAGCGAGAGTGAAGGGATAGGGATTCCATGGTAGCCTCGATCCGTGCGAGGGGGAAGAGAAACCAGAACCGAGTGGAGGTGAACGTGTCGTCACCAGGAACAGAGCATCCCTCGAGAGCGTCCTTGCTCCACCTTTTCTCCTGCATCACCATGCTGGCGGGCACGGCCTGTACCGAGCCGGATTCCAGCGCTTCGGGCAGCAGCATCGAGGCCGATCACTTCGTGCCTTCGCGCCCGGAGACGGTGAGCTGGGGCTGGTATCCCATCGACAAGGAGCCCGTGCTCCGGATCCGGTCCGGAGAGACGGTCCGCATCAACACGCTGACCCACGCGGGGTCCACTCAGCAAGCCGAGCCGGTGGAGTACCTCACGGGACTCGATATACCACGCGATGAGATCCATCAGGATGTGCTTGATTTTTGGGCGTCGAGAGAGGGGCGGCCGAGAGAAGGGCGGAGCGGCCACGTCATCACCGGACCGGTCTACGTCGAGGGGGCCGAGCCGGGTGACATGCTCGAGGTGCAGATTCTCGCCGTCGAGACGCGCGTGCCCTGGGGGATCAACAACACGAGCTCCGGCGGGGGCGTATTCTCGGCCAGCTACCCGGGAGTGGAGGCCGACGACCCACTCCTGGACATCGCACCGGGGACGCGGCACGTGATTCGCACCGGAATGGTCGACGGCCGTGAGGTCGCGCTTTTCTCGCCCGACATCCAAGTGCCTCTGGCGCCCTTCATGGGGATCCTGGCGGTCGCGCCCGCTCCGGTAGTGGGCGAGCCCGGCGTGACGGTGCCCGGCGTCCAGAGCTCGAGGCCCCCGGGCGCCTTCGGCGGCAACATGGACGTGAAGGACCTCAAGGTCGGGACCACGCTCTACCTCCCGGTTTTCCATCCCGGAGCGCTCTTTTATGCGGGCGACCCGCACGGCGCCCAGGGCGACGGGGAGGTGAGCGGAACAGCGATCGAGCAGTCACTCGCGGGGGTGTTCCGCTTCATCGTGCACAAGGGCGTCACCATCTCAGGCCCACGCGCCGAGACCGACACGCACTACATGATCATGGGGATCGACCTCGATCTCGATCGCGCCACGCGGCAGGCTACCTGGGAGGTCGTCGACTTCCTGGTGAAAGAGAAGGGGCTCACGCCCGCCAAGGCGCTCTCGCTCGCGAGCATCGCCGTGGATTTCCGCGTGAGCGAGGTGGTGGACCTCACGCAGGTGGTCACGGGCTATATCCCGAAGGACATCTTCCTGCGGTAGCCGGGCTGTTCGCTTGCTGGCGGAATGGCTAGATCACATATTCGTTCGCGTTTCGGGCTTGAAGCCGTTTCCCCTGAAGTTCACCATCGGTGGCCGGTGCTGCGATGAAGCCCCGTCTTGTGTTTCGTTGGCTCCTTCTTGTCGTGCTTTGCCTTCCCACCGTCCTCGCGGCTCAGTCTGCGGAGATGGAACAGGGCAAGCGGCTGTTCGAGAGCCAATGCGGAAGCTGCCACGGACCTCTGGGGAATGGCGGCAAAGGTGCCAATCTGGCGCAACCACGGCTTCGCCGTGCGACAGATGATCAGGCGCTCCTCACGATCATTCGCCGCGGCATCTCCGGTACCGAGATGCCCGGCTCGTTCCTCACCCCCAGCCAGGTCTCGAGTATTGCCACCTACGTGAAAACGCTAGGTCGCGTCGTGCCGGAAAATATCCCGGGAGATGCGGACCGCGGTGAAGGGGTTTACGCCTCGCTCGACTGCGGGGTGTGCCACACTCTGGGCGGTCAGGGTGGCATCCTGGGCCCCGTCCTCGATGACATCGGCGCGCGCCGGAGCGCGGCCCATTTGCGGGAGGCGCTCATCGAGCCCGAGGCCTTTTTGCCCCACGGCTTTCTCCTGCTCCAGGTCGTCACAAAGGATGGGCGCACCCTGACCGGCACCCGGGTTAATGAAGATGGGTTCTCGATCCAGTTCAGAGATCCTGCCGGCGGGATCCATTCGTTCTGGAAAGACGAGCTCGATACCCTCGACAAGATGTGGCAGCGCTCGCCGATGGTAAGCTACCAAGCGAGATTGACCACGAGGCAGACGGATGATCTCGTCGCCTATCTGGTTTCGCTCAAAGGAGCCTCATGAGGACACTCTTGCTGCTGTGCGCAACTGCTGCGTCCGCGGCAGGGTCCGTGGGGGCTGTGGCTGTAGCGGCTCTTCCCGTAGCGGCCCAGGTTTCCTACGAGCGGATATTGGACGCGGCGTCCGAACCGGGCAGCTGGCTGACCTACTCCGGATCGTATGGGGCACAGCGCTACTCCACGCTCGACCAGATCGACCGTGACAATGTCCATCGGCTTCAGCCGGCGTGGATCTATCAGGTCCGATCGACTCAGAAGTTCGAGGTTTCGCCGCTCGTCGTGGACGGCGTCATGTACATCACTGAGGCGCCGAGCGATGCCACCGCACTGGACCTACGTACGGGACGTCCCCTGTGGAGTTACCGCCGTTCCCTCCCCCAGGGTATCGTGACCTGTTGCGGGCAGGTGAATCGCGGTGTGGCGCTCCTCGACGATCAGGTCTTTCTCGGCACGGTCGATGCCCATCTGGTCGCGCTCGACAGGAGGACCGGTCGAGTGCGCTGGGACGTCGAAGTCGCGGAGCACACCGAGGGATACGCGATTACCGTGGCGCCGCTCGCATTGGACGACAAGATCATCGTCGGCATCGCGGGCGGTGAGTACGGCATCCGTGGCTTCCTCGACGCCTATGATCCGATCACCGGCGAGCGGTTGTGGCGTTTCTGGACCGTTCCTGGGCCGGGCGAGCCTGGCCACGACACGTGGTCGGGCGACAGTTGGGAACGAGGTGGGGCTCCGACCTGGGTCACGGGCGCGTATGATCCCGAGCTCAATCTTCTGTATTGGGGGACGGGAAATCCGGGGCCCGACTTCATCGGCGAGGTACGGGAGGGCGACAACCTCTACTCCGAGTCCCTGATCGCGCTAGACCCCGACAGCGGGGAGCTGAAGTGGTACTTCCAGTTTCTCCCACACGACGTTCATGACTACGACTCGACTCAGATTCCGGTGCTCCTCGACGCCGAGTTCGAAGGCGAGCCGAGAAAGCTCTTGGTGTTCCCGAACCGGAACGGCTTCTACTACGTGCTCGACCGGGTCACGGGCGAGTTCCTGGTCGGAAAGCAGTTCGCGAAGCAGACGTGGGCCCTGGGGTTGGACGAAAACGGGCGACCCATCGAGGACCCCGCTTCGATACCCAGCCGGGAGGGAGCTCTCGTTTATCCCGACGACGATGGGGCGGCCAATTGGTACAGCCCGACTTACAGCCCGCAGACCAACCTCATCTATCAAAACGTCCGTGAAAAGGGCGCCACCTACTACCTCGCCGACGCAACCTACGAGCCGGGGAAGATCTACATGGGCGCGAGCCGGCGCACCGTTACCGGAGAAGACCCCAAGGGATTCCTGCGCGCCCTGAACCCTTTGACGGGGGATCTGGTTTGGGAAATCGAGGTGTACTCGCCACCTTGGGCTGGACTCATGTCCACCGCGGGCGGGTTGGTGTTTTCGGGGACGATGGAGGGCGACTTCTTCGCGGCGGATGCCCAGACGGGCGATGTGCTGTGGCGGTTTCAGACGGGAGGTGCGATCTATGCGAACCCGATTTCATATCTCAGCGAGGGCCGCCAGTTCATCACCATCGCCGCAGGGAGCGCACTCTTCAACTTCGCACTACCGGAGTAAGCTAAACGAATGGTTTGATTCCTTCTTTCTGGAGAAGTCCCGTGAACAGAAAATTCGTGTCCCGTCGCCGTTTCTTGCAGAGCGCCGGTGCGGCAGCCGTTGTGGTTCCGACGTCCGTTAAGGGGTACACTACGGCCGAGATGCGCTCCTTCAGCTCGGATGACGTGATGGAGCTCGACGTATCGAAATGGGAGCTCGACACGCCAGCTCTGTGCGTCGACCTCGATGCGCTCGAGGCCAACCTGGCCACGATGCAGCAGACGGTCTTACGCAACGGCATCGCCAGTCGTCCTCACGCAAAGACCCACAAGTGTCCGGCCATCGCTCGGATGCAGCTGGAGACCGGGTCGGTCGGCATATGCACCGCCAAGGTGAGCGAGGCGATTGCCATGTACGAGCATGGCATCGACCAGATCGTCATGACGACGGTCAACGCGACACCGTTCAAGATCGGGCGCGCGATGGATCTGCGGAGATGGTGCCCCGGGTTCGTCCAGGCAACTGACACCCCCGGGAACGCCCGCGATCTGTCCGAGGCGGCGCAAGCCGCGGGTCTCCTGGCGGACGTCGTGGTCGACATCGATGCGGGGGGGCATCGCACCGGCATCACCGCGGGGCAACCGGCGCTAGCGTTGGCTCAGCTGATCGACCAGCTGCCTGGGCTCCGGCTGCGAGGGATGCTGTGTTACGACGGTGGCTCGCAACACGTGAATGGATTCGAGACCCGCAGGACGCAGACCCTTGAACGACTCGTTCCAGCCTCCGAGACGTACGACCTGATGCAGCGATCGGGTCTGAGCACGGAAATCTTCAGCGGGGGCGGCACCGGTACGTACAACATCGACCACGAGACCCGGGGGCTCACCGACATCCAGGTGGGCAGCTACGTCTTCATGGACGCCCAGTACCTGGCGATCGGCGGCGCGACCGACGACGAGGTGTACTCAGACTTCCAGAATTCGCTGACGATCCTCACGACGGTGCTCAACGCCCAGTACGAGGGAGGAGCCACCACCGACGCGGGCGCTAAGGCCTGTACGATCAATCAGCCCTGGCCGATCGTCAAAGGCGAGACCGGCATGACCTACCGGTCCGGCTCGGACGAGTTCGGGACGCTCCGCTATGACGACCCCTCGAGGACGTACAGGTTCGGAGACAAGCTCGAGCTGATCGTGTCGCACTGCGATCCGGTGGTGAACCTCTACGACCAGATGTACGCGGTTCGAAACGACCGGGTCGAAGCCGTCTGGCGGATCGCCGCACGCGGGATGTCCACGTAGCGCTCGTCCGGCTGAGGAGGGCCTACGCCGGTGACTGGAGGACGGGTGGTCGCTGTCTTGGCCAGTCTTCCCACTCTGGCTTCGTGCCAGGGGGCGGTCGCACGGTCCAGGGTCCTCTCATTTCTCGAGGCCATTCAGAGGCCCTTCGACCTGCACGACCGGACTTGGCTGGGCATCCCTGCGGCGCTGCCGGCGCACGTCATTGTCTCGGTTCTGCTCGCCGGCGCGCTCGCTTGGTTCTGGCGTCCCAAGGCCGCCGCGGTCCTCCTGGGGATCCTGATCCTGGCCAAGGAGACCGTGGACCTGATGATCATCGCTCTCTATGAACCCGTGACCTGGACCTATGCTTCCGGCTCGGTCTTGGACGTTCTGGCTTCGGTCGCCGGCGCGTGCCTGGGCTTGTGGGTCGGCACTCGGGCTCGACGAAGAGTTGTCGAGAACGACTGAGACCAGGAATCCACACGGGGGCAGGTCACTAACCTAGTTCTCGAGCTTCCGCAGCATCCCTTCCGAGGTGCGCGGGAACGACGAGTGCATAAAGGGACGGCCAAAGAGCCCCTCGACGGGCTCTAGCGCACGCCTGAAGGACTCGATGGCCAGAGCCGGGTCCGGCTCGGCCTCTCCACTGACGAAGTCCAGTCCGTAGTAAGCCTGGAGGCCGCCCAATGCTTCCAACTCAAGGTCTGAAAAGAGGTCCGGATCCAGATCGAATCCCGAGCCCAGCTTCGAAAGCCACCCCCGCGCGGCACTGTCGCTCTCCTCCACGCCCTCTCCGATCGCGTGTATCATACCCAGACGCAGAACCGCCCAGGCGCTGCCTCCGGAATCTGCCGCTCGCCGATACAACTCGATGGCTTCGGCATAAAACGACGGATCGTCCGTGTCCGTGTAGAGGTCGGCGAGCGCTTCCGCCGCAGGGTGGTATCCCTGATCGGCTGCCAGCTTGAACCAGCGAAGAGCCACCTCTCGATCCTGATCAATCCCCGAAAGTGGAAGGAAGATCCTTCCGGAGTAGACTTGACCCCCTCTCCACTGCGCTTCAGCCGATCCAAGCTCCGCAGCTCTCAGAACTACCCGCATGGCCTCACTCGGGTCTGAGCCAAGAAGCATCGTAGATAGTGAGAGTATCGCAGGGATGTGATCTTGTTCGGCCGCACGCGCGTACCACTCCATGGCCGTCTCGTAGTCAATCGCGATCCCATCGGCACCGACCTCGAACAGATGGCCATACTCGTACTGGGCGTCCGCGTCGTCCCGGGCCGCGGCGGCCGCCAAGGAGTCGACGCGTGCGGAAGGAGGGTCGGTCTGAGCACTCGCCGAGTGCGAGAAAAACCCGAACGCAAGGCAAGAGACGAGTACACGGAGCGCCATCGCCACCGATGACTTCGCGAGGAAACCGATAGCCGTGATAGTATTTCGCATTGGTCTTCAGCAAGGGGGTCTGAACGGGCGGAGCTTAAATCGACAATACGCGTAACATGAGTCTTTCGCGAGGGAGATGAGTCTTCCGCGAGGGATAGGCATCATGGCTCTTTTCCGAGTGCTGCACGCTGCTTGAGCGAGACGAGACACCCGAGGAACCTCCCCTTGCGAGGGCCGTGCCCAAGCCAAGGTGCACACCCGCCGTAGGCCCGGGCACGGACGAGACGAGCGGATGCGTGCATGGGCAAGAGATGCCGGACGGACCCGACCCCGAGTCGGGGACAGCCGGTCCGTAGTCCGTCGGGGCGATGTCTCAGTCGGCTACGGAAGCCGCAGTCGGTTCGCGTGGACCAGCATTCGGTGTACGT
Organism: Longimicrobiales bacterium; assembly: GCA_965248195.1. Classification (GTDB taxonomy): domain Bacteria; phylum Gemmatimonadota; class Gemmatimonadetes; order Longimicrobiales; family Gaopeijiaceae; genus UBA822. Next base: position 2,652,420 of record CBDFIQ010000002.1, read on the forward strand.
CTCAAACGTAGGCCCCCGAAAGCATGCTTTGCCCTCATCCAATCGACGGGGTGAAAAGAAGGTTCCCGGGCGGGACTCGGAGCGGGAGAACCCCGAGCCTCGCTCAGTTTTGGTCGTCGAGCCCGCCGCGACGGGTTTCGATGACGATCACTCCATCGGCGGACTCGCCATAGGCGACCGATGCGGAGGGCCCGCGGAGGACTCGTATCGACCGAACCTGCCAGGCCGGGATCTCGTCCAGGATCTGCAGGCCTGGCGTTGTTCGTAGGGACAGCCCCGGCGGCCTGCTGGGGTTCAGCCGCGCCCCATCCAGGAAGATCGGTGGCTCTCGAGCCCCAGCGATGCTGCTGACTCCTCGAATCCGGACCTCGACTCCCCCCCCAAGGGCCCCCGTCCCGCGATCCACTCTGACCCCCGGAAGGCGGTAGGCCAGCAGGTCCGCCGCCGTCGCGCCCGAATCCGAATCGCTCGGGCCGACGGCATCGAGGTCGGCTCGTGAACGCCTCGAACGGACACGGACGAGGACTTCGTCCAAGACCGCGGTGATTTGCGCGATGCTCAGCTGCAAGAAGGTGCCACCACCTGGCACCACTTCAACCTGTTCAACGGTCGAGGAGTAACCCTCCCGCTGCACCCTGAGATGGACAACCCCCACAGGCAGCACCCCGAAGGAGAAGCTCCCATCCGCTGAGGTGACCTTGGTGCCGTCCTGGCCTGACACCGAAACGACCGCACCCTGTACAGGTTGCATGGTCCGGTCGTCGACGACGATCCCGTCGAAGCGACCCTCGTCTTGAGCCAGCGCGGGAGCCGGCCACATCGACGTGAGGAGTATCGCAACGGCGGTGAAGGCCGGCTTGGAGATCCTCCCTGGACTGATGAACATGTGTCGCCTCTCGGGAATCGGGCACGCCGAACGACACCTGACTATTCCCCCCAGAGGTACCGAGGTTCCGCCACCGAACGAGCATCGTGGCGCAGCTTGGATACGGCCTCCACTGATCGGCCCGATGAGCTTTACTTTGACCTTGTGGAACGGGAACCAAGTCGGACAGGCGCGGGTTTTTCTAGAAGGGGACGGCCCACGGTACATCTGGAAGGGAGACCGTTAGGCTACTATTGCACGATTTACGGGACACCGAGCATTTGACCCGAGGATTTTGAGATCAGCGAACAATCGTGCGTACCAGACTCCAGCCCCGGATCTGACGAGGAGGGCTCCATCGACGTACACACACTCTCAGACCGGACCAGGTTCGGTAGGGTCCTCCCCGCGGTGACGTTGGGATTGCTCATGATCGCGTGTGAAGGGCCGCCGCCTTCCGGGCTCGCCGCTCCGGACTCGGACCCCGCTGAGCTCTTCTGCAACATTCCCTTGGACCAGATCCACCAGGGGGCCTCCGGAAAGGACTTTATCCCGGCGCTCACGGACCCAGTGATGGCTGATGCAGGAACGCCTGGGGCCGCATACCTGGATTCTGAGGACCGGGTGATCGGCATCTTTATCGAGGGCCAACCATTCGCTGTTCCCCACCAAGTGCTTTGGTGGCACGAGATCATGAACCTGAACGTCGGTAGCACCCACCTGGCCGTTACGTATTGTCCCCTGACCGGTTCAAGCATGGCTTTCGACCGCTCAGCGATCGAGGGTGCGGAGCTTGGAGTCTCGGGGCTGCTCTTTCAGAACAACCTGATGATGTATGACCGAAGGACCGAGGAGTCGTTTTGGCCCCAGATGCTCAGCGGAGCTCGGTGTGGGGCCGCCACGGGCACAGAGCTGCAGATGTTGCCTGTTGTAGAGATGACCTGGCAGGGGTGGACCGATCTCCATCCGGATACGAAGGTGCCTGCGCACGACCCCGGGAGCGGCCAGAACTTCGCCGCCTATGGGTATCCGTATGGGAACTACGAAGAGCCGGACAATTCGGGGCTCTTGTTCTCCCTGCCGTCGATCGACCCCCGAAGGCCACCGAAAGAGCGGGTGTTGGGTATCCCGCCCCGTGGCACTGTCGGAGGCATCGCCTTCCCGTTCGGCGAGTTAAACGCTCTGGGGAGCGTGGGCGCGGCGCAGGGGCCCCTCGGCGGTCGCTCGGTCGTGGTGTTTTGGGACGGATTGCGGCAGGGCGCGCTGGCATTCTATCCCAACGCGGAGAACCAGGAGCTCAGCTTCGAGACCAGCAACGAAACGATCGTCGACTTGGAAACAGGGAGCACTTGGACGATCGAGGGACTGGCCGTAGAGGGGCCACTAGTGGGAACCCAACTCAAGCCGGTTGCCGAAGCGCACACTGCGTTCTGGTTTGCATGGGCGGCCTTCCACCCCGCAACCCAGCTCTGGGAAGTTGGATAGGGGGTCCTTGCTCAACGAGTGTCTCGGAAGAGACGGTCCGCGAGGGTGTTCAGCACTGGCGCGCCCAGCACGACTACAGCCATGCCTACCATCTCCACCGCGGACAATCCCGAGTCGCCGGCGCTGACGCTTGCGAGCGCGAACCCTGGAACGAAAACCGGAAGCGAGTAGAGGAGCGACTGTCGAAACCTTCCTATGGATCGATCTGTACTCCCTGCCCACCTGGCGGCGAGGCTTGCGGTCAGGGGTGGTAGGATGGCCGCAAGAACGCTCGTGCCAAGCAGCGGGGCGGCCCCACAGTAATCCTCCCCTCGGAAAAAAGTGCGGGTCTTGAGATCCATGCACCTGCTAAGCAAGGCTCCTGCGGCGGCAAGCCCGACTGCGTTCCCGAGGAACGCTGCTCCATAAACCTTGGCCCAAGGGTGCGGCTGTGCCTCGAGACTCCAGTCGAACTGGCCGGCGGACAGGGCGCTACGCCGCGCGACCGGGATGCCGTCCTCCGTGAAGAGCCCGCCGCGACGGGTTTCGAGAAGGATGACTCCCCACCCAGCATTCGCGCCGAATTGGCCACCCGCATCAGCGGGAGGGATGACTTGGATCCGTTCCAGCCCGTCGAGGGAAAACTGGGTCAAAAAGCTCAGCGGCTCCGGAACGACGCTCCCGTCCAGGCGAACCTCAGGAGGACGACATCGGCCGTCACCCCGCCGTGCACCGCGGAATTCGACACAGAGATATGCGCCGACATCACCCCCGCCGGGCGTTCGCACCGAGATCCCCGCGACCGATCGTCTAAGGTAGTCCCCTAGAGTAACACCGCTCACCGCGGCCCGGGCAATCTCCTCCCGGGTTAGGATGTTTCGAGATGAAGGTGAGGCGCGTTCAGCACGCTCCCGCGCCCCGTCCGCATTCATCACCACAAGGAGAGCAGGGAGCTGGATCGCCGCCTGCGAGATGAAGATCTCGACCGCAGCAGTCCCCCGTCCTTCGAGCCGCAGTGGATGAAGGTGAGTGCCGTAGGCGAGGTGCTGCACCTGCACCAGATACGCCCCTTCGGCGACTCCGTCGAAGGCGAATTCTCCGTCCGACCCCGTCAGGGCCTGGAGGCCGGCCGGACCGCTGCGGGATCCGTCTAGCTGCAGGAAATCGACCTGCGCGCTCGAGACCGGCTCGCCCGTGGCTCGGTCGACGATCCGGCCGGTGACGCCGTCGCTGACCTGGGCATCCGCGGGAATGACGCCCAGGCAGAAGACGATGAGGAACGCTACTGCGGGCGGTCCCCCTCTCCACATCTTCATCTCTGGCATCGTCGGCTCCTCCGCTTCAATCTGTCGCGACGCGGAACCTGAGTGAAGGGGGTCTGAGGGACAAGACCGGGCTCCGAGATTTCTCCCGGAGCCCGGCCGATCGATCTACCCCTTCTCTTGCTTCCCTTTACACAGGGCCACTGCACGCACCCCGCGGCGCCCGCATCCTAGGGCAACGTCAAAGGGACGGGCCAAGCTACTGCCCGACTCAACTGATTCGGGTAGATGTAGCTGAGGTCTGTGATATCGGGGCCTTCATACCCCGCCCCAAACTCGTCGATGATGTTTGTGTTGAGGTCATACTCGTCTGTCGGCATGAGCCAGCAGTAGCCGAATCCGAACTGGATCCCCTTGTGGTCCTTACCCCGGCCGCGCGGGAACCATAGACCGTAGCGAAGCTTGTCGGCGAGGTGGCGCCCCTCGAAGAAGAACTCGCGACGTCGCTCCTCGATCATCGTGCGATAGACCTCGTCGCTGTCGGTGCTCGCGAAGTTAGGAAGGCTGTGTACATCACGGAGGCTGTTGATATACCCGACCGCCGTCGCCAACGAGCCCTGCGCGATCTCGACTTCTGCTAGGATGAGTTGCGCCTCGGCCCATTTCGCCAGGGCCTGGGGGTCCGAGACCGTTGGATACTTGTTCTGGATGTACTGGTCGGTGACCCCGTCCTGCGCGAACTGACCGGTGAAGGTCACATCGACCCGGGGGTCCGGCATGCCATCGTCCACCGTTTGGAGACCAGAGGGATCGATGGTCAGATCGTAGTATCCCGCTGAGATGAGTTGGGTAGGGTTGAAGTCGTTCCAGTACCCTGGCCCACCGATCGTGCGCCACCCCGATACGGTCAATGCCTGAGTTACCGCGTTCCAGCGGCTGCGTACAGACGCGTCTCGCGTGACCCAAGCCACGAAGCCAGGCTGAATCAGCAGTGCGTCCGCTTTGGCTCCGTCTAAGTTCCCGATCTGGAGGCGGACACGCGCCCGACCGAGAAGCGCCATCTGCTTCAAGCTGGTCGTGCTCACGATCTCCGCGTCCCCAGCACCGAGCGCATCCAGCGCCTTGGTGAACCACTCCTCGGCGGTTGTCAGGGTCTCCACCGGGGTCTGCATCGGGCCTACGCCCGCAGCAAATTCGCAATAGGTCTCACCGAAGACCGCGTAGAAAAACCCCGCGTAGACGGCCGCCGTGGCCAAGTGTGTGTTTCGGTCCCCCAGAACCTCAGCGTCGGTCCACTCGAGGAGTGCGTCGTAGACACCCACGGCTATGAATCGGGAGGACTGGAAGCTGGTGAACCAGTCAGTGCCGGTGTCAGAATTCTCGTTGCAGGCATCGGTAGGTGGGCGCGTGCGAAGATAGTCGGTCTCCTGACGCCAGTACCCGCTGGTCGCCCAGGTAGCGTCCTCCATACCAGATTGAACGGCGCTCATCATCGAGTATGAGCACTCGAAGTCAGCAATGACCGAGTTGAGGATGATCGGAGTCGATCCCGGGTCGAAAAGATCGTCCGCGGTAAGATTCCCCGGAACTTCTACCTCCAGCAAGGAATCACATCCTCCAATTGTCAGAATAGCCGCTCCCATAGCCGAAGCCATGGCCAGCCGCGTTCCCGACCACCGTGTGTGTCGTTGGGTCTTCATGTCAGCTCGCTCCATGGATCGTGGCATTAGAAGGTGACCCGCATGGTCACCGTGAAGTTCGTGAGCGGGGGAACGTTCGAGTTCGAAGCCGTGAGGCTTCCCGCACGCCGCGCCTCGGGGTCCGTCACCGGCACTCCGGGGTAGGTTTCGCCCGAGGGGGTTGTGGCGTCCCCGATGGTGTACGTCGCCTGCCAGATCGTCCACAAGTTCCTCGCGGCAACGTTGATGGAAGCCCTGGAGGCTCCGGCCCGGGCGGCCAACGAGGTCGGAAGTGTGTAATTGAGGCTGATCTCGCGGAGCTTCGCGAACGAGGCATCGAACTCGTTGGTGAGTCGAGTCTGCTGGGCCCTGCCCGTAATCGCGGCGACCATGAACGGATCGTCTCTCCTTACCGAAGCCTCCGACGTCTGGAAGCACGTGTGTCGGCACGCGGCGTCCGTCAGATTCCGCCAGTGCTCTCCCCGCCACTCCGCCATTGCGTACAGTCGCAGGTTGTCGAAGAGCGTGATCGTCGTATTCACGGTCGCTTCATGCTTCGGAAGCGCCAGGCCGTTACCCTGCCTGATACGCGGCGCGCCACTGCAGGGCTCCGGGGCGCCCCCCGGATCCAGACCGAGAACCCCTGTTCCACCGTCACACATCACGTTGATCGCGTTTCCGGTAGCGTCGAGCTCAGCCGAGAGGATGATTCGCTCCGTCTGGAAGGGATAGTTCAGGCCCTCCCTGAGGTCGTTCGTCTCTGGATTCCCACCCAGGTCGTCGATCCGGTTTTCGTTGCTGTTAATTCCTAAACCCAGATCCCAGGAGAAGCTCGACCGGTCAAGGATCCGGCCGTTCATGTTCAGCTCCCAGCCCCAATTGGTGAGCTGCCCGAGGTTCACAGTCTGAGCTCCGGGGAAGCCGAACGTTGGTGGGACCGGGATATCGATGAGTGCGTCCTTCACCTGCTGATTGTAATAGGTGAACGCCGCGCTGATCCGCTCGTCGAGGAACGCGGCATCGAAGCCAACCTCGATCTCCGAGCTGACTTCCGGCCCCAGATCCGGGTTGCCCAGCACGTCGGGTGTGACGGACGGTTGTCCACCCGGTCCCGGCTCGGGCGCGTAGAGCGTCACCCCGGCGAACGTGTCCGGCTGACGACCCGCCTTCCCCCAGGCCGACCTCAGACGGAAGCTGCTCACATAGTCATCGAGGCCACCCCAGAAGTCCTCCTCCGAGAGAACCCAGGTGCCCGAGAACTTCGGGTAGATCGCAGCGTCGAAGTCCGCCCCGAACGCTGAGTTGTCGTCCCCGCGAACCGCCGCGGTCAGGAAGAGGCGGTCATTCCAGCCCATTTCCTGCTGCACATACAGTCCCACGGACTTGTTCTCTATGAATGACTGGCCTGCGCTCGTGGACGCGGCGCCCGAGAGCGTCGTGATCTGAGGGGCTGGGAATACTTGCCCGATTCCGCTGACGATCTCCTCGGTCCTAGCGTAGTACTGCAGGCCGAACGAAGAGGTGAACTGCACGTTTTCGCCGAGCCCGGGCAGCCCCCCGTACGTCGCGCTCGCCGCGTAATCGAGTGTCTGGTACTCGCGCCTCGGACGGTCGATCTCGATGTTCCCCAGCGCGAGCGCGCCGAACTCCTCAGGCACCGCACGCCTCGGAAAGAGTTGGGAATTCTCCTCGTTCAACACGTCCGTCCCGATGATCACCCGATGGGTGAACCAAGGCCTCGGAACATGTGTGAGCGTCGCGCTCCCCGTGAACCGGTTCAAATCACGAATGGCTCTATTATCAGCGATCTCCTCGGGTCTCGCTCTGAGGAAGCCGCGTAGGATGCGGTCCTGCCCCTCGGGGTTCGCCCACTGGAACTGCTCCCACATCCCCCAGGCCGTCCTCTGCTGCATGAAGCTCGTCTGGCCGGTGATGTAGCCGAGGCTCACGTTCACCGTAACCTGGTCGGACGGCAGGATGGTAAGATTCGAACGCAGGTTGGTCTGCTTCTTCCAGTTGTAGCTGACGATCCCTGCGTCATCTCCGTAGTCTGCAGACAGGAAGTACCGGAGCCGGTCGGTGCCCCCCCGCATGCTAAGCGTGTAGGTTTGCAGCTGTCCGGTCTGGAAGTGGTTCCGACCAGCGGCTTTCTCGGCTTCGTAAATGTTGAAGGAGATGATGTTCCCGCTAGCATCTCGTCCGAACGACTCACCAACCTTCCCCGATACGTCGTTCAGCCACGTCGCTCCCTGCCGGATGGACATGCTAAACTGAGTGGCGCCCCTCTGTCCCCTCTTAGTGATGATCTGGATCACCCCGGCGGAGGCCTCCGTGCCGTAGAGCGTCGCAGCGGCGGGCCCCTTGATGATCTCGACGCTCTCGATCTCGTCGGGGCTGAAATCGTCTAGCGAGGAGACCTGCCCGCCATCGCGCAGGTTCGGGCCACCCCCCGTCTGGTTGTCCACGCGGATCCCATCCACGTAAATCAGGGGCTGGCTTCCCATTGTGACGCTGGAGACGCCTCGAATCCGCATCTCCGATCCGGTCCCTATGTTCCCCGAATTGCGGTTGAAGCTGAGACCCGACTCCCGCGCCCCAAGCAGGTCCTGAATGGTACCCACCGCAGCGACCTCCATGATCTCCACGGCCTCAACCCGTCCCACCACGTTTCCGATCGCTCGGGCTCGCGTACCTCCAGCCGTTCCCGTCACGACCAATTCGTCCAGCCGAAGCGCATCCCGGGAGACCTGGAATTCTATGGTTACAACGCCCCCGGCGGTGACCGTCACCTGTTGCGTTTCCCTGGTGAATCCGAGGCGCTCCACCACGACCTCATACAGCCCGGCCCGCACGTTAGTGAGGATGAACGACCCATTGGGCCGCGAGTCGGTGCCGAGCGACAGCTCATCAATGTGCACATAGGCCGCATCTATGGGCACCCCGCTCGCAGCGTCAACGATCCGGCCGGCAATGGTGCCTGTGTTTTGAGCAGCGAGTCCCGGCGCGGGGGTCAGCAACGTACCAATGAGGCCACCGAGCACTGCCACCCTTTGGAACCACGAGCCGTGTGCTTCCCCGTGATAAAACCTTTGAACCACCATGATCTCCTCCGTACGATTGGAACACCAGGAATGGCTGATCTATAAAAAAACAGAAAACGTGGACCTGTGGCGGCAGGTAAGCGATGGCAGCGCGATGGCTTACCCATGAGCGTTTTTTCGAGGAAGAAGCTACGCTTTGAGGGGTCGTCTTGCAAGCGAGGTGCGGAGGCACGGTGCGGTACCTACTCTCGAAACTTTTGGAACGCCGTCGTGCGTGGTGCGTTGATGCCAGGAAGGGGCCCTCTCCCTTGAGAAGGACACGAGGTGGCACAGCGCTCCGGGCGTAGGGCATCACCTGCACCCACGATGCTCGAATGGGACGAAGGCATGCGTAACGTGGGCAGTGGTCGGTGACGTCCCCGCCCCTAGATCGTCTCCAGCACCCCCACGGGGACCCACCCCACCCTCCCATCCTCGAGCACGACCTCAGCCCATTCCTCGGAGAGGCGATCGATCCGAACCTTGGTCCCTTCGTGCACCGTGAAAACCGTGAGGGTCTCGTCGTCCAGAGGAGCGCTCTTCACGTCGACCTCGGGTTGTAGTACGACGGCCTCCTGCGTCCGTCCCACTTCGAACTCCCGAACGGCTAGGTTGAGTCCGAACAAAAGGAACACGACACCGGAGGTGAGCGCGATCCGTCGGCCCCACATCGCCACCGGCGCTCCCCTCTTCAGGATGAGCAAGAGGACGACGCCCGTCCCGACCAGGTAGGAGGCTGCGACCACCGCGATGAGGAGGCTCCTCGGCAGAAGCGCGATCCACCACGTCACCGCAGCGAAGAGCCAGAACCGCGGGAGGGGCTCGATCTCGTCCACGGTCAACGAGCGTGCCAGCTCGAGGTTGGCCTGAACATCTTCATCCCCGGGGAGTAGCCGGCGGGCACGCTCGTAGTACAGGATCGCTTGGGCGAGATCACCGAGCTTGAAATAGGCGTTACCGATGTTGTAGTAGAGCTCGCCGCTCTCGAAACCGGCGTCTACCAGTCGCAGGTAGCTGGCGCGCGCTTCCTCGAACTCCCCTTCCTGGTACAGTCGGTTCCCCTCCTGGTAGAACTCCACCTGAGTGACCGCGAGATGAGGAGTGATTAGCACTGGGATTGTCAGTGCGTTCGACCCGGACACCTCGGGTATGCCCGAGGCTAGGACGCCGCGAGGGCTGGAGGCGACGGTGGCCGGGACGCCGGACATCGCCATCACCGCTAAGACCACCGCACGCATCAGGAGAGCCCCTCTTGTACGGACGTCATCGCCTCTGCCGCCCGGTCGAAGAATCCGGACTTCTCCTCCGCGCTGGAGCCTGGAGGAGCGAAGCGCGCGCGGTCGCACTCGCCCAGGCAATCGAAATACTCCTTCGTGTCTGCCTCCGAAACGCCACGCCTTCGGAGCTCCGCCTCGGCGACTTCAGACATGAATCCGGCCTCGGCGACGTTGAGCTTGTCGGCGAGAAATCCGCGCAGCGCCCTCTCGACTTCCGCGTAAAACGCCCGGGCGTCACCTTCCGCCATCACCCGGCGGGCCTCGCCAAGACGCTTCTTGGCGATCCGCCCGGCTCTTCGCCCCCTCGCGTACGCCACATCGCCCTCGAGCCGGTCCCAGTGCGTTCGTAGGCCCAAGGCTCCGAGCAGGGCAACAAGCGGCAACAGCGTGACGATCCAGAACCCCGGCGCATCCGTGAGCGAACCTCCGAGCGCTCCGAGGCTCGGAGGGCCGATCCGGATGAACCGGATATCCTCGCGCAGGGTCTCCACGCCGGCCCGCCCAATGGGGACCCCGATGATAGCATCTCCCGTCACCTCGAGCCGCAGCGGCTCCGAGGCAGATGTGGCGTACAGGCCACTCTCGGCGTCGAAGTAGCTCATTTCGACAGGAGGGATGCTCTTTTCTCCGGGCGACCTCGGAATCAGCACGTAGGTGTAGGCTCTACTCCCACGAATACGGGAGCCGGCGCGATCGATCGTCTCCGTGACCTCGGGGGGAAAGACCTCGAAGTCCCCGGGGAAGTCGATGATGGGCGCCGCCAAGCCCCGGAGATTGCCCTCTCCCTCTACGATCAGCTCCAGCGTCACGGCGTCGTTGGTCTCGACACTGGATCGATCGATCGAGGCGCTCACATTCAGCCGGCCCACCAGCCCGGTGAAGCTCTGAGGCCTCCCCGCCACCGGAAGTGGCAGGACTTCGACTTCCACCGGGTTCGATACGATTACCGCCGGAACCTGTGATCCGAAGAGCGAACCCCCGCCGAAGAAGTCATCGAAAATGCTCCGCGCCTGCCTTCGAACTTGCACGCTCACCTCGACGCTCAGCGGCTCGATGGTCTTGGTCCCCGACCCCGCAGGAAAGAGAACGACGCGCCGGACCACGGCGGTCGTATACGGCTGTCCGCCCCGAACCCTCTGTTCGACCTCTGGGTTCTGCGGACCGGGGACCTCTTCCACCCAGAAGCCCTCGCTCTCGCCTAGGTCGACAAGGGTGAAAGAGGTGACGTTTACGCGGGTGAACAGCCGGTAACTCACTTCGATCGGCTCGTTCTGGTACACACGGGTTTTGCCGACTTCCGCCACGATGAAGAGATCGTCGGGGCCGACACCGGCCGGATTTTGGGGTCCAGACCCACCCCCCACCGCCGCGCCCGCCGTGGAAACGGTCAATGTGACCGGCTGCGTCCGCAGCACCTGCCCCCCGGCCTCGACCTCGACGACCCCGATCTCGAAGGTGCCCTCCCGGATCGCCCGGTAACGGTATTGGATGATCAAAGAGACGGTCGTTACGCCGTTGATCATCTGCACGCTCGTGGAGGAGTTGCGGCCGATGTAGCGGGAAAAGTCTCCCAAGTCCGGGAGTGAGGGCTCCACATCCATCTGATTCGTGCCCCTTACCTCCACGTCGAGGGTGAACTGGCCATTCAACGGGACCACGGACGGGGTTACCGAGGCGTGAGCCTCGAGCTGCACAGCGGCCACATCGAAGGGTGCGGCCACACCCGCACCGACGACCCCGAAAAAGACGGTCGCCACCCAATCCAAGCCACGCATCGTCCGTCCCTACCAGGGTTTGCTGGGGCGCCGGCCCCGCAGGGGCGCTTGGCGCCGGTTGACTTCACCCGGATCCTCCTGGACCCCTTGAAGCAGCCGCTCGGCCTCTTCCTCCGTCATCTCACCGGGCGCTGGTTCGGGCTGCTGCTCCTGCTCCTGGTCCTGGTCCTGGTCCTGATCCTGGTCCTCGTCCCGTCGTTCTTCCTGGTCCTGTGGCTCCTGGTTCTGCTCCCCGTCTTGATTCTCTTGCTCCTCGTCCTGCTGGCTCTCGTCCCCGTCCTCCGACTGCGGGTCCTGATCCGGTTGCTGAAGCTGCTGCTCGAGGGCCAACTCGAGATTGTGCTTGTAGTCGATCTCTCCCGGATCGATGCGGAGGGCCTGTTTGTACGCTTCGGCGCTTTCCTGGAACCTCTGCTCGCGGTAGAGGCCGTTCCCCAGGTTGTACCAGGCGGGTGCTGCAAGGGCCGGGTCGCCCGATTCGATCGCCCCGCGGTATGCATCCAAGGCCCGGACGTACTCTTCAGATTGGTAGAGCGCGTTCCCATCATTGAAGAGAGCGAGCGGCAAGTCGGGCGCCTCTCGAAGGGCCTCCAGATATTTTTCGTGCGCCTCGGGGAAGCGACCCTCTTCGTAGAGGCGGTTGCCGTCGTTGAGCTCGACGCGGCCCCGCTGAGCGGCGACCCCACTCGGCAGGGCGCCGATGAGTACCACCGCGCCCGCCGCCGCCAACACGGCTCCCCATCTCATCGAGATCCTTCCGCCGCTCATGAGAACCTCCCGGCCCACACCTCTTTCTTCCGCCGGCGCTCGCGGATCAAACCCTCCACGAGCAGTAGGACCAACGCGAACCCGAGGAAAAGCTGGAACTGTTCGTCGAATTGTGTGATCTCCCGTGCTTCCAGTTCGCGACCCTCTCCACCGGTGATCTCCTCGACCAGAGGATCCAAGTTCGCGCCGAGCCCCAACGCTGGAAAATATCGACCTCCGGTGGCCTGAGCGACACGCTCCAGCGTCGATTCATCCAGCCGCGTGGTCACGACGGTGCCTGATTCGTCTCGGATGAAACCGCTCCGTTCCCCCGAGGCCGTGAACTCCGGAATCGGGACCCCTTCGAGCGACCCGATACCGACCGTGTGGATCTGTATCCCCTCGTCGAGGGCGCGCTCGAGTGCCCCTTCGATCTCACCCTCGTGGTCTTCCCCGTCGGTGACCACGATGAGCACCCGATGGTCCCGCGTCCCCTCCTCGAACGCATCCAGGGCCACGGTGAGCGCTTCGCCCAGGTTGGTCCCCTGGATGGGGATCAGACCGGGATCCATGGCGTTCAGGAAGAGGGCAGCCGCACCGTAATCCACGGTGAGCGGGCTTTGGACGAAGGCGTTCCCGGCGAAGGCAACGAGGCCGATACGGTCCCCGTCCAGGCGCTGAAGGATGCGCATGATTTCCAGGCGTGCCCGCTCCAACCGGTTCGGCGCAACATCCTCGGCCAGCATGGACCGCGAAACGTCGAGCGCCACCATCACGTCCTGTCCCTCACTCCTCACGGTCTCGACGCGGGTCCCGAACTGCGGACGAGCAAGGGCCAGGATGAGGAAGGCGACCGCCAGCAGGATGAGGCCACTCTTGGCCGCCCGCGCCCTTCGGCTGAGGGTCGCGCTCAACTTCTGCACAAGCGCCAGATCTCCGAACTGGGCCAGCGCCCGTCTTCGTGCCTGACGCGCTCCCCAGAAGAACACACCCAGAGCCGGGACCAGGAGCAGCCCGAAGAGGATCTCAGTCGACACGAAGCGGAACATGGCGGTACGGGTCTTCTCCTGAACGGTTACGGTAACTTGCGAAGGACGGTCTGGCCGAGGCCGACCTCGAGGAGCAAAAGCAGCAGACCCGCAGCCAGAGGATAATGGAAGAGCTCGCCATAACTCGTGAAGTTCTCCACTTCTATTTCCGTCGTCTCGAGGGCGTCGATTTCCTCGTAGATCTGGCCGAGGCCCTCCCGGTTGGTCGCGCGGAAGTACCGGCCACCGGTGGTCTCTGCCACCTCCTGCAGCGAGGCCTCGTCGATGTCGACTTCCACGGTGACGTACTGGCGACCGCGGAGCCGATCGTCGATCGGTACTCGTGCCATGCCCTGGCTACCCGCCCCGATCGTGTACACCCTCACACCCAGTGCCTGAGCCATCTGGCCGGCGGTCACCGGGCCAATTTCCCCGGTGTTGCTCCGCCCATCGGTGAGCAGCACGACCACCTGTGACTCGGCGTCTGAGGCCTGAAGCCGCTTGACGGCCGTGGCGAGGCCCATGCCCACGGCGGTCCCATCCTCGATCATGCCAACCTCCATCTGGCCGAGAAGGTCCGTGACAACGGAGTAGTCGAGTGTAAGGGGGACCTGCGTAAAAGCCTCTCCAGCGAATACCACCAACCCGATGCGGTCGTTTCGTCGGCCCTCGACGAACTCCGCAGCCACGCCCTTCGCTGCCTCCAAACGGTTGGGCTCCAGGTCCTCGGCCAGCATGGAGCTCGACACGTCGATCGCGAGAACGATATCGATACCCTCGGCACTCACGGTCTCGCTGGTGACGCCGGTCTGGGGCCGAGAGAAGGCAACGATGAGAGCGGCGAGCGCGAATACGCGCAGGGCGAAAAGAACGTGCCTTCTCCGACCGGTGCGCCGCACATCGGACTGCCTGAGCGATTCCACGTCCGAGTATCGGATCGCCCCGGAGCGACGCCGACGTGCGTACACATAAACGAGGGCCGGTATCGCCAGGATAAAAAACAGGAAATGGGGATCCTCGAAACGGTACATCATCCCCCCGCAGAGTCGGTGGGGATTTGCGCAGGCGCGAGCGCCTCATCGTCCTCCGTGTCCTGCGCCGCCGCCACAGAGAGCCCCTCGGCATCACTGGGTGGGGCGTCCCATTCGCCGGCTCCGCCCGTTGAGCCCAGACCCTCGACGACCTGGTCTACACGCGGCTGGGTCCGATCCACGAACGCACGAGCGGCCTCGAGGATGTCCCGGCAGGCGTCGGGTGCAGGCCGAAGTTTGGCGAATTTCACGAGGTCGCAGCGGCTGGCGAACCCCTCGAAGGCCTGGACGTCATCCTCCGGGAGATCCGCGCCCCGAAGCCCCTCGACCACCTCGCCCGTGGTCATCTCCAAGGCGTACACACCAAAGCGACCTTCGACGTAGGTCCGGATGATCTCAGAAGCGAGGATGTGGTACTCCTTGATCTCTCCGCGCTCCAGGAGGTGGGACGCCTCCAGGCGGGCGAGCGCTTCGTAGGCGTCCTCGTGCGGAAAGCGTGGAATGACCACCGACCGGCGCGGGCTGGCCTCAACGGGCCTGCGCTTGACCCACAGCCAGTACCCGAGCCCAACGAGCAGCGCCAGCAGAAGGATCCACGGCAGAACGTGGATCACACTCAGCGGGATGCCGAGCGGCCCCCGGATGGCACGGATGTCCCCCCCTTCGTCCAACCCGACGCTCTGAACCGTAATCACGTAAGGATCCGTCGAGAGCGTAGTCGAGGACCCGTCCGGCGCCTCCACCCGGATTTCGAAACTCGGAATCTCGAGGTCCCCGAGCTCGAACGCGGCCAAGGTGAATCGCGCACCCGTGATGGTGCGCCCGCCCTCGTTGGCCGGCGGAAGTATTTCGGCTCCTAGCACCTCGACCGTGCCGAAACCGAGCGAGTCCGGCCACACCACGATGGCAGCCGGATCGTGCTCCACCCGCACCGTGAACTCCATCCGGTCGCCGACCGAGACCAACGCCGTGTCCAACTCGGTACGGATCCGGGGCGCCTGGGCGCGGAGCGGCACCGGTGCCAAGGCTACCAGAAGTGCAGCCTCGATAAGGGCAGCCGAAATGCGCCGGCGAGCGGCCCACCGCACCCGTACCCTCATCTGAATCGCCCCTCACGTTCCTTGAAGAAGCGCATCAGCGGCTGCACATACGGCTGGTCTGTCTGGATGTCGATCACATCCACCCGGCTGTGCCGGAAGGTTCGCCCCAGATCGGACTGCACCCGGGCCGCCCGCTCCGTGAACTCCGCCTGGAAGCGGGGGTCGGCCGTATTAACCGTGTGCAGCTTACCAGTCTCCGCGTCCTCGAATTCCATGTATCCAAGCGGGGGGAGTGATGTCTCCCGATCATCCCCCAAGCGCACCGCAATCAGATCGTGCCGCCTTCCGGCGACGGACAGCGGCTTCTCGAACCGGGGAGCTTTGAAATCCGACACGAGGAACACGACGGCTCGACGCTTGATCACGTGGGTCAGATATTCGAGGGCACCGCGGATGTCCGTCCCACGTCCCTCTGGCTTGTGGTAGAAGAGCTCCCTCAGCACGCGGAGCACATGAGGACGGCCCTTTCGGGGGGGTACGAACTTCTCGATGCGGTCGCTGAAAATGATCAGGCCGACTTTGTCGTTGTTTTTGATGGCAGAGAACGCCAACAACGCGCAGATCTCCACTGCCACCTCGCCCTTCATCCGCTCGCGCGTTCCGAAGTCCCCGGATGCGCTCACGTCCACGACCAACATGACGGTGAGCTCCCGCTCCTCTTCGAACACCTTGACGAAGGGGTCCCCCGTGCGGGCCGTGACGTTCCAGTCGATGCTGCGGATATCGTCGCCGTACTGATACTCCCGTACCTCGGCGAAATTCATCCCCCGTCCCTTGAAAACGGAGTGGTATTCACCTGAGAAGACCTCGTTTACGAGGCCACGGGTCCTGATCTCGACACGACGGACCTTTTTGAGGATCTCCCGCGGGATCATGGACGCTGCTCCGGCGCGGCGCGACTCGTGAACGAGGTCATGCTATGCTCCTCCCATGCTCCTCACCGAACCTAGGGCACCTCGATACTGTCGAGTACGCGCGTCACCACGTCCTCCGGCGTGACCTCCTCCGCCTCGGCCTCGTAGGTGAGGAGCACACGGTGCCGCATCACATCGAGACCGACGGCCCGGACGTCCTCGGGGGTTACGTAACCCCGGCGTCGGAGGAAGGCATGCGCACGCGCGGCCTTCGCCAGGTTGATCGTCGCACGGGGCGAAGCGCCGAAGCGGATGAGGTCCACGAGGTCGGCGAGACCGTGGGCGGCGGGGTCTCGAGTCGCGAAGACGAGCTCCACGATGTACCGCTCGACCTGATTGTCCATATAGATCATCTGGACAGCGCGCCGCGCCCGCAGAATCTCCTCGGGTGTGATGATCGTGGAGACCTCATGCGCCGGCCCACCCGCCACCCGGCGGAGGATTTCCACTTCCTCATCCTTGTTCGGGTATCCGACCGACAACTTCAGCATGAAGCGGTCGACCTGGGCCTCGGGGAGTGGATACGTGCCTTCTTGCTCGATCGGGTTCTGCGTAGCGAGAACGAGGAAGGGGTCGTCCAGGGGAAAGGTGTTCTGTCCGATCGTGACCTGATGCTCCTGCATCGCCTCCAGCAGCGCCGCCTGTACCTTCGCTGGCGAGCGGTTGATCTCGTCGGCCAGGATGACATTGGCGAAGATCGGGCCCTTCTTCGTTTGAAACTCCGACGATTTGGGATCGTAGATCAATGTCCCGATCAGGTCCGCCGGCAAGAGGTCGGGCGTGAACTGAATGCGCTGGAACGAAGTCTTTATCACCTTGGCCAGCGTGCTGACCGTGAGCGTTTTCGCCAGCCCGGGGACGCCCTCCATGAGCACATGGCCATCCGCCAGTAGTCCGATGAGCAACCGCTCCACCATGTACCGCTGCCCCACGATTACGTGGGCCACCTCGTCCTGCAGGCGGCTCACGAAGCCGCTCTCTTCCTGGATCTTGGCCTGGATGACCTCGATGTCCGCGTGCATCCCAGGCGCGGATCGGGCTTCGGGCACCGTGTCCATCAAATCTTGATCTGCCATGTAGGTCTTTCCGTCTCCACCTGTTTCGAAAAACAAGGCCACCAAACGATCACTCCTTTGGCTGATCGTCCATGGCACCGCCGCGAGAATATACCAAATGAGGCGCCCTCGAGGTTCCCAAAGAAGCGTGCGTGAGACCCCTTATCGCGCACGTCGCCCACTGGAGGTCTACAGAGGTGAGATCAAGGTAGTCACCTGAGACGTTGCCTCCGGCCTCGATCAGCGTCCCTCCCCCTGCAGCCAGGTTTCAAGGGTAAGCAACGCCCAAAGCTGTTGCGAGAAATCAATCTTGCCGTCCATGTGCTCCGCTGCCCGGCCGGTCACGTAATCTCGATCCAGCCATTCCCACAGTCTGGCGTCGGCCGTGAGCACGCGTTCATTCAGGACCTCACGCCAGGGGCCACGAAACCAGTCCGGAAGTGGCACCGCAAAACCCTGCTTCCCCCGGTCGCGCACAGCGGGTGGAACCACGTCAGAGAACGCCTTACGCAAGACGTACTTGAGTGTCCCTCTCCGGCGGAGGAGACGCGGTGGGAGACCGGCAGCGTACTCGACCAGGTCGGTGTCCAGAAATGGAACGCGGAGCTCCATGCTGTTCGCCATCCCCATTCGGTCCGCCTTGACCAGGAGATCATCGACGAGGTAGGTACCGAAGTTTGCGGAGAGCGAGCGAGCGAGAACGTTGCTTCGCCCGTTCATCGCCTTACGGATGCTGGCCGCCACGTCGGGGAGCGCCGCAGCGTCGAGCTTCATGACCTGCCCCAGGTCGGCCACGAAGAACCCCACCCAATGGAGCCACCGTTCTTCCTCGGGAAGGCCCGCCGCCTCGAAGAAACGTAGGATTCGTCTTCTCGCACCACGGTGGTGAGGATCGTGGGGTAGGGCCGACATGATCTTCCGTCCCACCGCCGCGCCCCATCCAGGTACTCTCGAAGCCATTTCCATTGCCCGAAGCCGAAGGTAGCCGCAAAAGAGCTCGTCCGAGCCCTCGCCTGACAGGGCCACGGTCACATTCTCCTTGGCGAGTTGGGTCACGGCGTACGTGGGCAGGGCAGAAGAGTCCCCAAAGGGTCCGTCGTGCGCAGCCACCAGCGTATCGAGCTGCTCGATACAGTCCGGACCGATGGCGACCTCATGGTGGACCGTCCCGAGTCGCTTGGAGACCAGCCGCGCGAACGCAGCCTCGTCGTATTTGGGAGAGCCCGCGAAGCTGGCTGTGAACGTCTGCACCCGCCCATCAGTGAGGGAGCTCACGACGGCTGTAATGATGGTCGAGTCCAAGCCGCCCGAGAGCAGGACGCCCAGTGGCACGTCGGCGATCAGCCGCCGCTTCACGGATTGGCGAAACAGGCGACGAACCTCCCGCTTCGCCTGGCGCCACGGCACAGAGCGAGGATCGAAGTCGGCCTGCCAGTAGGTGCGGATCCGCGGCTGGACGCCCTCCTCCACGATCATGCACGAGGCCGGACGAAGTGTGCGGACGTTTCGGTAGAACGTCCCGGGAGTCGGTACATATCCGAAGGCGAGGTACGACGGAAGTGCCGAGGGATTCAACCCGGCATCGAGATCGGGGCTTCGCATCAGCCCCTTCAACTCGGAGGCCCAAACAATACGTTCACCGTCGTGGTATACGAACAGGGGCTTGATCCCCATTCGATCACGCCCGAGTAGAAGTCGGCCTGCCTCATCGTCCCAGATGGCGAAGGCGAACTGACCGCGGAGGTGCTCCACCAGGTCCAGACCCCACTCCTCATAGGCATGAACGACGACCTCGCAATCTCCCGCCGATCGGAACACGTGGCCGCGATCCTTCAGCCGGCTCCGCAGAGACTCGTAGTTGTAGATCATGCCGTTCACGACGGTCGCGATGGAGCCCGTTTCGTTCACGATGGGCTGCCCGCCCGTTTCGAGATCGATTACGGCGAGTCGTGTATGACCGAGGACGCAACGACCGGAAGGAGCGCCCCAGGACCCGGACGAGTCCGGACCACGATGACGCATCTCCGCAGCCATGCGCTCAACGCGGGATCGAGCTTCCTGGGCCAGCGGGGTCGGGCCCCGAGCGACGATTCCAGCAATTCCGCACATGCTCAGAGGCCTGGTGAAGAAGTGGGGCGAGTCACCGCCCGCAGGGTTTCACGAACTTCATGTCGGAGAGGAGTCGCGGTCCACAAGTTAGCGTGCCCCCTTTATTAGCCTGCCCCCTTTAGGTGTTGCATGGTAGACTATATGTAGCACATGTAGCACCCCGGAGGGGACACTTCCACTGAGCCTGCGCCCGGTGAATTCACTCGGGATGGCGTTTCGCAACGGAGGAGTGATGGCGACACGGGGGGCTGCGTGGGCGTCCTCCAAGGTGGGAGCAGACATGACGGCGTCGCCAACGCTGAGCACATCAACTGGTTTTCAGGGGCGAACAGTCCTGCTCACCGGCCACACTGGCTTCAAGGGTTCGTGGCTCGCCGCATGGCTCGTAGAGCTCGGTGCCAAAGTCGTTGGAGTCGCTCGCGATGTCCCCACCCAACCGTCGCATTTCGAGGCGGCGAGGCTGTCGAACGTTCTGACCGACCTCCGACTCGATCTCAGAAATCCAGAGGCGATCGACAAAGCCGTGAGGGAAGTCGAGCCGGACTTCGTGTTCCACCTTGCCGCCCAGGCCCTGGTCCGCCGAGCGTACTCGGATCCCATAGAGACATATGCCACGAACGTCATGGGCACCATCCACCTCCTAGAGTCACTCAGAAAGTTGAAAAAACCGTGCGTTGCCGTATTGATCACTAGCGACAAGTGCTACGACAACGTGGAGTGGTCCTGGGGGTACCGTGAAACCGACCGACTCGGGGGATCCGATCCCTACAGCGGCTCAAAAGGAGCTGCAGAGCTGGCGATTCGCTCCCATGTTCGCTCATTTTTCAGCGATGATTCCTGTCCCGTGCGCCTTGCGGTTGGCCGAGCCGGAAACGTGATCGGAGGCGGAGATTGGGCGGCCGATCGCATCGTGCCGGATTGTGTACGGTGCTGGTCGGCGGACGAGGTTGTCCCACTACGCAACCCCACGTCCACCCGACCCTGGCAACACGTCCTGGAGCCGTTAGGCGGGTATCTCACCCTCGCCTCGGCGCTTAGCGAAAGCCGGGAGCTTCACGGGGAGGCCTTCAACTTTGGTCCCGCCTCCGCGGAGGACCATACCGTGACGGATTTGGTCCAGCAGATGGGCGAGCATTGGGATTCGGTGCGTTGGGAAGACGCTTCGAAACCGGAGGATGGTCAACACGAAGCCGGATTATTGAAGCTGAATTGTGACAAGGCGCTCCATCGGCTCGGATGGCACGCGGTGCTGGGTTTCGCAGACACGGTTCGATTCACGGCCGAGTGGTACGGACGATACTACGAGGATCCGCTGAACTCTCACTGGGAACTGACGCGATCGCAAATCGTCGAGTATATGGAGCTCGCGAAGCGCCAGGGCCTCGCGTGGGCGGGATGACATTGGAACAGGTTCGACTGGTGTCCCTGCCCCGCATCCCGAGCGCAGGGGGTGAGGTGTTACGGGCCCTCAGATGTACGGACGACGAATTCGTGGGATTTGGAGAAGCGTATTTTTCCATTGTGCGCCAGGCAGCGGTAAAGGCATGGAAACAACATCAGCGGATGACCTCGAATCTGGTCGTGCCGTACGGCCGGGTGCGCTTCGTCTTCTACACTCCCGACGCCGGATCGGAATTTCTCGTCCATGAGGTCGGCGAGGGCAACTACGGGCGACTCACGGTACCTTCAGGGATCTGGTTCGGTTTCCAGGGCCTCGCCGAACCACACAGCATAGTGCTGAACGTGGCCGATCTCGTTCACGATCCCGACGAATGTCTGACCAAGGAAAGAGACGCAATTCCCTTTGACTGGCCGGAGTCGTAGCTGACATGAACGTAATTATCCTCGCCGGTGGCCTTGGCACACGACTCTCGGAGTACACCGAATCGCTTCCAAAGCCGATGGTGCCCATAGGGGGACGACCGATGCTGTGGCACATGATGAACACCTACGCACGTTACGACCACAAGGATTTTTACGTTGCGTTGGGCTTCAAGGGCGAGCTGATCAAGGAGTACTTTACGAACTACCGCACCCTCAACTCGAATTTCACGGTGGATCTCGGTAGTGGAGCGGTGGCCCCCCACGAGACTGACGGCGTGGATTGGCGCGTTACCCTGGTCGATACGGGTGCAGCGACTATGACGGGCGGACGTGTGAAGAGGATGCGGGAGTACGTCGGGGACGAGACTTGCCTCGTGACCTACGGCGACGGCGTCGCGAACCTCGACTTGGATCGCCTCTTGGATTTCCACAGAAGCCATGGCAAGCTTGCCACCATCACCGCCGTACGTCCTGGAGCGCGCTTTGGAGAACTCGACCTGGACGAAGAACGCGTGGTCTCGTTTCGAGAAAAGCCCCAGCTGGGTCAAGGGTGGATCAACGGCGGTTACTTCGTCCTCGAGCCCGCCTTTTTCGACCTGATCCAAGGAGACGCTACACTACTCGAAAGGGAGCCCCTGGAGCAGGCGTCCAGCTCTGGAGAGTTGATGGCCTTCCGCCACGAGGGCTTCTGGCAGTGTATGGATACGAAACGAGATCGAGACCTCCTGGAGTCGTTGTGGGGCTCAGGTGATCCCCCCTGGCAGAAGTAGTCTTCGGTGGGTATCCCGATTCCATGAATGTCTTGATTACCGGTGGATTCGGATTCGTGGGTGGCAGGCTCGCGACCGCACTGTCCAGTCGGCTGGACGCCCGTGTGTTGCTTGGCTCCAGAGCCGTGCGGAAGGCGCCTTCCTGGCTACCCGAAGCGATTCCCGTCCAAACCGATTGGGGGTCCACGGAGAAGCTCGACGAGGCCCTCCGAGGAATCGATCTCGTGGTGCATTTGGCAACGATGAATGCGGCCGGGGCCGCGCGTGACCCGGAGAAGGCGGTGACTGCGAGCCAGGACCGGACCGCCCGTCTCTTGGAAGCGGCCAGGAGACAAAGGGTGGCACGCTTCATCTACCTCTCCACGGCACACGTCTACGGCCAGTTGTGCGGAAGGATCGATGAGGAGATGACTCCACAACCTCGACACCCCTACGCCGAGAGCCATCGGGTGGCCGAATCCGCCGTCCTCGCGTCTGCTCCGGAAGGGGGGGCCACAGGAGTCGTTCTCAGACCGTCCAACGCCTTCGGAGCCCCAGTGAAGCCGGACACGGATTGCTGGACACTGGTGGTCAACGACCTCTGTCGTCAGGCCGTGACCACAGGGGAGCTTCGACTTCACTCCCCTCGCGTGCAGCGACGAGATTTCATCACGATGACCGACTTGTGTCGCGCTGTGTTACACGTGATCGAAACACCCGACGAGGCCTTGGGAGACGGCATCCTCAACGTGGGCGGCGATTGGGCACCGACCATACTAGAGATGGCCGTGCGCATCCAGAGATGTTGCGCAGCTGTGCTCGGAGCGGAGCCCGACATAGTCACAAGCGTGGCGGATCCGGACGAGATTCCTCCTCCTCTCGAGTTCTGCATCGACAAGATCCGGGGAACCGGCTTCGAGCTCGATCAGAACTGGGACGGAGAGCTGCAGGAGTTGCTGCTCTTCTGTCGGGCCCACTTCGGCGCCATGCCGCTATGATGGAGTGGCCGGACCCGAATCCGAGAACCGGCCAGAGCTTTGCCGAGGACTCCCCGGTCGGAGATCGGTGGCAGACCCGTCTCAAGAAACTACTCTATCCGATCGTTCTCCCTATTCGCACTCGATTCGTGGGGCTACGGCGAGCACTTGACTGTTTGAGGACACCTATATTCTCGGACTTCAGGGGATCGGAGTTCGACTATGTCGTCTCAAGGCTTGGGAAATCCCGAATCGAGACGGGTACAATCCTGATACAGGTGTATGGGACATTCGGCGGCGATCATTTCAGCGATCTCCGTGGCGGCTTGGAGCACGGCTATAACCACCTTCTTCTGGACTCAAACGCCTACGGGGAGTTCGTAGACCACATGACGATACCGGGAATCGACGTCGTTGACGGATCTCTGAAGGACGGACGCCTTTACATCGATCTGGACTTGTTCAGTCACCTGGGGTGGCGCGACTATCATCGGATGTTCAGCGAGGTGCTGCACCTGGATCTATTCACCACGCACCTAGACCCTGAGTCAGTAAAGTTCAGGGACCAATTCCCAAAAAAATGGTCGGCCCTACTCGAAAAGGGATATGCGGAAGAGGATCTGCTTGTCTCCACAGTAGTGGTGCTCGGTCGGTTCAAGAGTACTCCTACCCAGCCAGCTGTTGCAGAATCGACTCTCTCGTGAAGATCATGGGACCCTGGCTTCTCGAGATAAGGTGTTGAGTTCGAACATGGCCTCCGTTCAGTCCCCCGTTCGACGGATGCTGAAGCCGCTCCTTTTCAGGCTCTTGGGGCGCCGCGGCTACTTCCACATGCAGGTCTACGCCAAGGCGAAGGACATTCGGGAGAGACTCGTCGAGGAGAAGGAGATGGCTCTCCTCCCCCGACTGATCGACGAGGGT
The DNA here is from genome assembly GCA_965248195.1 of Longimicrobiales bacterium. Taxonomy (GTDB): domain Bacteria; phylum Gemmatimonadota; class Gemmatimonadetes; order Longimicrobiales; family Gaopeijiaceae; genus UBA822. The sequence goes on from CBDFIQ010000002.1 coordinate 2,676,277, forward strand.
GACCACGTCTTGGACATCGGGGCGAACTTCGCCTACTACAGCACGAGACTCTCAGCCTTGGTGGGAGGGGCAGGCAAGGTTACCGCGTTTGAGCCGATCCCGTTCACGCACGACGTCTGCTTTGCCCTCCTGAAGAAGTTGGGTGCCACGAACGTCGCACTCTTCCAGAAGGGGGTCGGCGCGCGCGACGACCAGGTGGAGTTCAGTGTTCCACTTCAGGACTTCGGAGCGATGAGCGCCGGCCAGGCACACATGGCGGAGCGGAACAATGAGCTCGAGGGGAAGGAGAACTACTATTCGTTCAACCGCGCTACCGAGTTCACTTGCCATGTCGTCGCGTTGGACGACTTTTTGACGCTCGACGAACGTCCTCTTTCTTTCGTGAAGATCGACATCGAGGGGGCGGAATTTTACGCCCTCCAGGGCATGCGCCGACTGTTGGAGGAGCACCGCCCTGTCGTGCTGATCGAGATTCAGCCCTTCTTCCTGGAGGGGTTCGGGATCGAGGAGTCCGCGCTCGTCAAACTCATCGACCATCTCGGATACGATCTGTACCTTTACAACAAGGGCAGTGGGAAGCTCCGTCGCCACCTTGCTGCCCTCATCGATAGCAATTACTTGATGATTCACCGGGACAGGATCGCCGAATTCGAGGACATCCTGGACTGAGCGCTACGAGGTGAGACCAGTGGACTACATCGCGGAGCTCCGTTCGATCTTCTCCCTGCCCGACCTCTACGAGGCTCACGAGGAGTGCGTGCCCGTAATGGACGCGATGGCGCGTGATCGAGCGTTCTTCTTCGGCGTCATCCGGAAGTGCCTCTCCGACCCCGAGTACCTCGATCGAATCAGGCACTACCCGACGCTTGCATTCCCCATCGAGGAGAACGAGGACTTCACGCTCGTCGCGAACGTCTTCCTTCCTCTACCCGACGGGAACCGGGACCTGTCCTTCCAGAGCATCCATCACCACGGCCAGCTCCTCCTGACCACCATATCGGCGTTCGGGGCCGGCTACGACTCGATCATTTTCAAGCCCGGCTATTCGATCGATACAGAGACCGGGCTCACGAACATGCAGATGGATCGTGTCTACCAAAACGACCTCCACAATCTGGCGTTCGTCGACAAGCTCACCCCTCACATCGTGTTCTACCCGGAGGCCGCGTCCATCACCTTCGCGCTCTGGAGCCGAGAAAGGCACGAAGCGCTCGACAAGATGAGGAAGATGAAGGTGCTCCAGAGCGTGAAAAGGCCGCTCAAGCGGATCATCAAGATGGCAGGCCTGAACGCGGCGGTCGGGCTCAACCAGATCGACTACAACGATTTCTACCCACAGGGGGGCAAGATCTGGGGCCTGAAGGAACGGCTCGGATACCCCGAAGGAAGGAACGACAACTGGCTGCAGAACGTGTTCTCGGTGGTCGAGCAATACGGCTTCGACGATATGGACTTCATACGGCAGTTGATAGCCGACTGCGAAGCACGCGGTCAAACAGCGCCAATTCCGTGGCTGGACCGGCTCCTCGCTGGGGAGACCATCGACCTGGAGTTCGAGCCAAGCCACCTGAACGTGGACAAGGTGAACCTCAGCAAGCGCGAGATCCTCGCGGTCTACGGCCAGGAAGCGGATTGAGCCGGGGCCGACGTCCGCCCCGCTTCCTCATTTGAGGGGCGCCCAGCCTTGAAGACGGTCCTGTACATCTCCTACGATGGGATGACCGACCCGCTCGGGCAGTCGCAGGTGATTCCATATCTCACGGGCCTGGCGAAGCGGGGTCATCACATCACCGTGCTCAGCTGTGAGAAGCGACACCACTTCGCCCTCCTGCGCGAGCGTTGCGAGAGACTCTTCGCGGACTGCGGAATCGAATGGCATCACGTGCGCTACTCCAAGCGGCCTCCCGTGCTGTCGACCTACGTCGACCTCGCCCGCATGCGACGCCTCGGCAAGAGGTTCTCCGCGGGGCGGCGGTTCGACATCGTACATTGCCGGACGATCCTTTCCACGCTCGTCGGCCATTCGCTGGCGCGCCGACTGGGCGCCAAGCTGATCTTCGACATGCGGGGTTTCTGGGCCGACGAGCGCGTGGAGGGCTCACTGTGGAGTCTGTCCAACCCGATCTACCGGGGCCTATACGAGTACTTCAAGCGGAAGGAGCGTCGGTTCTTTCGTGAAGCCGACCTGGTCATAACCCTCACGCGGCGCGCCAGAGAGTTCATCCAGTCGCTGGGTCGCGGCCCCGGGGACGTTGCGGAGATTGCCGTGGTGCCCTGCTGCGTCGACATGGATCACTTTTCACCTGAGTCCCTTGACCGAGAGATCGTGTCGAGGCATCGGCGGGAGTTGGGGCTCACGAACGACACGTTCGTACTCGCGTACCTGGGCTCTCTCGGGACGCGGTACATGCTGAGGGAGATGATCGGCTTCTTTGCCGTGGTTCGGCGTGAGGATCGGGAGGCTCGACTCCTCATCGTGACTCGGGACGATCCCGCGCTCATACATTCGGCCGCATCGGACGCCGAGGTCGATCCGTCGGCCATTTCCATCGTGTCGAGCACCTACGAGGAGATGCCCAACCTCATCGCACTCGCCGACGCCTCGATCTTCTTCATCAAGACCGGGGTGAGCGGCAAGGCGGTGTCGCCGACCAAACAAGCGGAGCTGTTGGCCATGGGCGTCCGTGTCGTATGCAATTCCGGGATCGGTGACTGCGATGAAATCCTCGAGGAACGGGCGCCGGAATCGTCGTCGACCGAATGACGGAGGAGGCGTTTCTCGACGCGGCCGCACGGCTGCTGGCTCGGGACGGACTCTCCGGCGACGAGATCCGGCAGGTGGCGCTCGACAGATTATCCCTCGAGAGCGGGATCGCGCGATATCATGATGCGTGGGAGTCGCTCTGATGATCGAATACGCCAGCGCTCCCGATGGCTGGATCGAGCTCTCGGGCGGGAGGGTCGCACGTTTCAACACGGGGTCGGGAGCCAACATCGATCTCGAGACTGTCGCCTCGTTCGGGGAGGAGTGGACCAAGTTCGACCGGTTTTCGGACTCGGAAATCCAACGGATTGGGGACGAATACTTCGACGTGGTGACCGCCGCGATGCTCCCCGCCGAGGCGACCGCGCTCGATCTGGGGTGTGGCGGGGGTCGCTGGTCGCGGTACGTCGCCTCGCGCTGCGCCTTCGTCGAGGCCGTCGACCCGAGCGATGCGGTCCTGGTCGCACATTCGGTGACACGCGACCTGGCGAACGTGCGCGTGACAAAGGCTTCGGTCGACACGCTTCCCTTTCCGGACGACAGCTTCGATTTCATCCTCTGTCTTGGAGCCCTTCACCACATTCCCGATACCGCTGCGGCCCTCGAGAGGGCGGTGCAGAAGCTACGCCCCGGCGGATGGATGCTGCTCTACATCTACTACGCCCTCGAAAACCGGGGGCTGGGCTACCGGCTGCTGTTCGGAACCGCGGACCTGCTCCGCCGAGTGGTATCGAGGCTCCCTGGACCGCTCAAGCGCCTCAGTTGTGATGTCCTGGCGGTCATCGTCTACCTGCCCTTGGTCGCCCTGGCCGGCGCCGTGGGGAGGCTCCTGGGAAGCCGGGCCGCCGAGGACGTTCCCCTGCACTACTACTCCGGAAAGTCCTGGCGCGTGATGCGAAACGATGCCCTCGACCGGTTCGGCACCCCGTTGGAGCAGCGCTTCACCCGGGCGGAGATCGCCGAGATGATGACGCAGGGCGGCCTCGAGGACCTTCGCTTTTCCGATCGAATGCCCATGTGGCACGCAGTGGGCAGGAAGGGTAACGAGTGAAACGCCTGCTCGTGGTCTGTCCGCATCCGGAGAACGTTGCACCCGGTCAACGGCTCAAGTACGAGCAGTACTTCGATCATTGGAGAGCCAACGGCTACGAGGTCGTCGTCTCGCCGTTCATGACGCGAAGGTTTCAGGCCATCATCTATCAGCCCGGCCGGATCCTGGAAAAGGTCTTCTGGGTCGGCTGGGGCTACCTCAGGCGGATTCGCGATCTGTTCCGACTGCCCTTCTACGATGGTGCGTACATCTTTCTCTGGGTCACTCCCCTGGGGATTCCTCTCTTCGAAGGACTGTTCTCTTTCGCGGCGAGGCATTTCGTCTACGACATCGACGATATGGTGTTTCTGGGGCACTCTAGCGAGGCCAATCGCTTCATCCAGGTGCTGAAGGGCCGCAGGAAGATGGCCTTCCTCATGCGGAGGGCCGACCACGTCATCGTATGCACCCCACACCTCGACGCGTTTGTCCAACGCTATAACCCCAAAACCACGGACATCTCCTCCACGATCGACACAGACCGTTACCTGCCGGTCAATCCGTACTCGAACGACGGCCGGCTCACGCTTGGCTGGAGCGGCAGCCATAGCACGGCCAAATACCTGCATCTCCTGGACGACGTCTTGAAGGAGATCGGACGCGAGATCGACTTCCGGCTGAAGGTAATCGGCGACCCGAGCTTCTCGATGGATGGTGTCGAGGTCGACGCCCAAGAATGGCGCGAGCCGACCGAGGTCCGTGACCTCCAGGAGATTGACATCGGTTTGTATCCGCTGCCGGACGAGGAGTGGGTGTTGGGGAAGAGCGGGCTCAAGGCCCTTCAGTACATGGCGCTCGGGATTCCTACGGTTGCGACGAGAATCGGGGCGAACAGCCGGATCATCCAAGACGGAGAAAACGGCTTCCTGGTCTCAGATCAGGAAGAGTGGAGGAACCGCCTTCTGTCATTGGCCTCCGATCCGGAGCTCCGAAGGCGGGTCGGGGATCGCGCGAACCGAACCGTTTCCGAGCGGTTTTCGGTGCGTGCCAACCGGGATGCGTACCTCGGGGTTCTGGACGCCGTGTTCAGCGAGTCGGAATCGTCTAGAGACCGAGCCTCTGGGGATCGAGCCTCTAGGGACCAAGCCCCCGACTGATGACCACCAGCGCGCTCAAAGACCGCCTTCTCAAGATGGCGTCGGTGACCTCCGTGATGGGGATCGGCAACGTGGTGGGGATGGCAAGCCTGATCGTCAAGAACAAAGCGCTCGCGGTTCTTCTGGGACCGGCAGGTATCGGCATCATCTCCCAGGCCGTTCAGCTTCAACAGGTGGTGGCCAACGGAGGATCGCTGGGCCTGTCCTCAGGTCTCCAGCAGTCGCTGAGCAAAATCAGGAATCCCGACGACCCGAAATTCAGACGCATCGCAAACCTGGGCTTTCGCCTGCTGCTCGCGATGTTTTTCGTCACCGCTTTGGTGGTTCTGATCTTCCGACGACCGATCTCCCAGGCGGTCTTCGACGGCTATCACCCGAGCTGGATTGCCGCCATCTCGCTCTGGCTGGCGCTGACTCCCATCTCCATGGTCATCGACGCGATCTTCGTATCGGCGCAGCGTCCTGGGCTCTTCAGCGTCTCGCGGATCGCGCAGTTCTCGCTGCTAGCTCTTGGAACCGTGGCCGGTGCGCTCTTGGGGGGTGTGGGGGGAGCTATCTGGGGATCGGCGATCGGCTTCGCCCTTGCGATGGCCTACGTGTACTGGAAGTCCAACCGTGAACTGGGATCGCCGACCCTTTCGCTGGGCATCATGCTCACCCGCGAGGCATGGGAAACCGATCGGCGGTATCTGTCGGAGATCTGGGGAGTCGGGTGGGTGACGGCCGTTGCTGGAACGCTCACGATTCTTGCGGCCTTCCTCATGCGCACCCTCCTCCTTCACCAGGCGGGTGACGCCAACCTGGGTCAATACCACGCCAGCTTCGCGCTCGCCGCGATCCTGGGGCCGATCGTGGCAAACGGCATCTGGGGGCACTTCTACCCCCAGGTGTGTGCCGCGTCGGACCCAGCCAAGTGCCGAGAGTTGGTCACCACGGTGGCGAGCTTCGCACTTCTTGCCCTCGTGCCCATGTTCATCGCCCTCGTGATCGGAGCTCCGATCCTGGTCAGGGTGCTCTTCACGGCTGAATTCACGGACGTCGTTCTGTACTTGCCCTTGCAGGTAGCATCGGAGCTCCTGCTGCAGTTCAGCACCATTCCCAGCTTCCTGCTTCTTGGCCGGGACTTCCGATTCTCGTATATGCTGAGTAGGGCGATCTACCCGGCGCTCCTGGTCGGCCTGGGGTTCGGCCTGCTAAGGGAGAACGGCGTGGAAGGCCTGCTCTGGGCACAGGTGATCGCGGCGCTGGCGAGCCTGCTCGTCGGGGTGGTGTTGGCCAAAGTCCGCTTCGGCGTCACGGTCCCCATCCTGCTCGTGGTGGGCGCGATCGCGTCCGCTGCTGCGTTGATCTGGTTCGGTCCGGCCTTGGTGGGACTCCTGGCGTTCGTCGTGAGCTGAGATATGGAAACGAACGCCCCCGAGGAAACCGGCTCTCGGCCTTCCGAGTGGTCACCGGCGGGCGGAGGCGATAATGCGCGTGGTGAGGATTCTCGGATTCTGGGAATCGACACCCCGCTCTAGAAAGTAGACCAGGCGCAGCCCCATCCTCCACAGGGCCTGCGCCACCGCAAAGATGCGCGACTTGAGCCCCATGATCGTCGTCGGTCTCCCGCGAAGTACGATATCGGAGAAGCCTGCCTGCTCCAGATAGTAGCGAAGCAACGTCTCCGTCGGGATCCACTCTATATCGGGATCCTTGTACGCAACGTACGCACCTGTCCACGCCGCCCCGTTGAACGTCTCGAGAAGGACCCGACCTCCGGGAGCGGTGGCTTTCCACACGGCTCGCAGCAATGCCGGTACCTCGGCCTTGGGCAGGTAGTAGAGGACATCCTTGAGGACAACAAGACCGAACTGGTCCTCATGCCGAGCCAGGTAGCTCGGCAGATCCGACACGACCTCGACGTTCGGTGTCACGTTGGCGGCCGCCCAACTCACGACCTCCTCATCCCGGTCCACACCGCGCAGGTCCGTGTAGCCGTGCCGAGACAGAAACGCGAGCATTCTTCCGTGGCCGCAGCCAATGTCCAGGATGGGTGTGGATTTGTCGGCCGGAAGCTCGCCTCGGTAGGACTGATCCAGGTCTTCAAAATGAAAGGCTTCGGGGGCCCGATAGAATCCCTCGCTCATTCCAGGCCTCCGCGATCCCCATCGCCCTTGGTCGCAACAAGACAGAGGTATTGGGCCAACGGTACAGCCCAGCTCCGCTTTTTAATCCCACTGTCGATCGGAGAGAGGGCGGAATCGAAGAAGGAGAGGCCCAGGCGCCCCCCAAACGTGTAAAAGAGACCGCGAGGTAGAACGGTCAGAGGAAAAGCTTCGATGTTGGTGAACCCGGCCTCACGGAGCGACTCCACCCAACGGCTCGGGCGTTGCCGCGACCACTCCTCTACAAAGTGGGCGTACTCGCCATGTGGCTTCGGGAGCGGAAACTGAGGATAGGCCTCCCAGAACGTCCGCCAGTTGTGAATCCGATGGGTGGGAGCCGCGGAGGTCGACGGTCCGCCCGGCGCCTGAGGCCCTCCTGAAGTCACCCGTCTCCGCCGCAGTTTCTCGCCGATCCTGCGAAGCAAGCGCGCCATGGTGTCCACGTAGAAGTGGATCGGATAGACGACGTTGTGCGCGGACGCGGGCACGGTCGCGATCATGCGGCCTCCCGGTTTCAACACCCGTCGCGTCTCTTGGAGCGCTCGATGTCGATCCGGGACGTGCTCGAGCACGTACAACGAATACGCAGCGTCGAAACTCTCATCGGGGAACGGAAGGTCCACGGCCGAAGCACCCTCGACGGTAACGTTCGAGAGGCCCAGCATTTCAAAGAGTTCCACAGCGCGTTCGAGGCCGATCGAGTGGGCCGATGGGTCCTCCTCGGGGAGGTCGGTCGCGACCAGGGAGCCGATCGAAGGCGCAAAGTACGCGGCGGCCAGCCCGTTGCCACACCCCAGTTCCAGTACCCGATCGTTTGGTCCAAAACCCGCTAATTGGCTGACCGCCGCTAGTTCGGGCACGCGCATCTCGAAATGGCCGGCCCACGTCTCCAAGTCGGGATGCTCGGCGAGGATGCCCCGGATCGTGTCCAGCGTCGGATGTGCGGTCATGAGGACCCGGCCAAGTCGGTGTAGATCTCTCTCAGGATGCGATTCTGGCGCTGCTCCGAGAACTGCTCGACCACCTGCTGGTGGCCGGCCCGGCCCATGGCCGTCCAATCACTTGGCCGTTTGGCGAGCCTGCGCATCGTGTCAAAGAGTGAGTCCTCCGTCTCTGCGCAATAGAGCCCGCTCACGTCTTCGACGACCGAAATCTCGGATCCGGGGAACCGTGTGCATACGACCGGAAGCCCTGCTGCTTGGGCGCATACCAGACACAGGGAGGGCCCCCCCTCGTCATCTCCGTTGGGGGCGGCGATGGAAGGCAGCACGAAAATGTCATGCCTCTCGAGTTCCGAAGAGAAGAGCTCGTGGAAATCGCCCGACAGGCCTGTATCGTGCAGCCGTACGCGATCCTGGAGACCCAACCGTTCGATGTCGCCCTCGATCTGGCCTTTCAGCGTCCCGTAGCCGATCGCGGTCAGCGTAGCGTCGAGTCCGCCCTCCACGAGGCGCACGAAGGCGGGGATGAGCAGGTCGTATCCTTTCTTCTCCACGAAACGTGCCGCCGTAACGAAACGAACGGGGCCGTCGGTTCCGCGCTCCCGATAGGGGTATCGCTCGATGCGTGCCGGAAGATTGAATACGCTGATCTTTCCCGCCGGGCATCCATCGGCCACGAGCCGATCGCGGACCACCTCCGAGAGCACCAGGAACCGGCTGTAGGCGTCGTACATTCGCCGATACGGCTTCCGCCAGCGCGGATCCCTGAGCGTGGCACTCGCATCGACCCCGTAGAGCGACACCACACCCGGTAGTCCGGTCGTTTCGAGAATGCCGACCGTCCGAGCGGCTGTGGTACCAAAATGTGCGTGAACCAACGAGACGCCGTATTTCTCGATCGCCTCGACGCAGAAGTCCACAAAACGGCGCTAGCGAAGCGGCGCGGTCACCCGACGCCGAAGCCGTTGAACGACCCCCGCACCGGTCGGAGAAAAGTTCGCCCCGACGTTACGACCCAGCGTGTGGTCGTCGAGCAGCTGAACGCCCTCATGCAGGTCCTCCACGAGATTGAACGACTCGAATGCCGGGTGTGCGCGCGAGCTTGCATGGGAGTCCACGAAGGTCCCCGGCAAATAGTCAGCCCAGATGTTTCCGACCACGATTGACATGGCGTCTCGCTGCACTCGTGAGAAGCTGAGAAACTAGCCCCGCACGTGGCATTTCCACATATCTTGAAGAGAGCCCCAGCCTGAAATGATCCTACGCTCCACCAATAAAACACGGGACATTCCCAATGCACAGACCGGACTACGCCGGAAAGCGGATTCTCATCACGGGCGGGTTAGGCTTCATCGGGTCGAGCCTGGCCATCGAGCTGGTGGAGTCCGGTGCTGAGGTTACCGTGGTCGACTCCATGATTCCGGCGTACGGCGCGAACCTCTTCAACATAGAGCCGGTGCGAGATCGTCTACATATCAACTACTCAGACATTCGCGATCGGTACAGCCTGGAGCACCTGGTCCGCGAAAAGGACTACCTCTTCAATCTCGCTGGCCAGCTCAGTCACATCGACTCCATGCGAGACCCGATGACCGACCTCGAGATCAACTGCGCTGCACAGTTATCGCTCCTCGAGTGCATAAGGCGTGTCAATCCCGATATCAGAATCGTTTTCGGAAGCACTCGACAGCTCTACGGACGTCCACAGTACCTCCCCGTCGACGAAGACCGCCCGATCAAGCCGGTCGACGTGAACGGCATCAACAAGTGGGCGAGCGAGTCGTTCTTCCGCCTGTACCATGAAGTTCATGGCATCGCGTCCGTCAGCGTCAGGCTCACGAACACCTATGGACCCCGCATGGACCTCCGGAGCACCACGAAAGGTTTCGTTGGTATCTTCGTGAGGAGGGCGCTTCAAGGCGAACCCATCGACGTGTTTGGGACGGGCGAGCAGAAGCGGGATTTCAACTACGTGGACGACGTCGTCGAGGCGCTCCTCGGGGCTGGCCAAACCGAGGAGGTCTACGGAAGGGCCCTGAACCTGGGGCACCCCCGTCCGTACAGCCTGAACGAATTCCTGGAAATCCTCGCGGGACTCGCCGACTTCACTCATGCGCGTAAGGAGTGGCCCGATGATCGGAAGAAGATCGACGTCGGAGACTACTATGGAGACTATTCGCAGTTCAGGAAGGCAACGGGCTGGGAGCCGCGCGTCGACTTGGCCGAGGGATTAGAAAAGACCGTCGATTTTTTTCGGCAGCACGGATCCCACTACCTCTAAAGGGTTCGCGATGCCCAGGATCCCCAGTTTCGACTACCTCCGTGGGTTGGAAGAGGACCGGATCGATACCCTGCGTGCGATCGAGCGGGTTCTCGATTCCGGCCACCTCATTCTAGGGCCCGAGTTGGAGACCTTCGAAGAGGAGTTCGGGACTTACCTGGGCATCGAACACGTGGTCGGCGTGGCGAACGGCACGGATGCAATCACCCTCGCCCTGCGAGCCCTGGAGATCGGGCAGGGCCACGAGGTCATCACGGTCGCCAACACCGCGGTGCCGACCGTCGCGGGAATCCGCGCTACTGGCGCCATTCCGAGGTTCGTGGATGTGGACACGGACCGGCTGCTGATGGATGCTGCAGGGCTAGAGCAGGCGCTGAGTGAACGCACGCGGGCCGTCATCCCCGTGCACCTCTACGGGGATCCCGCCCCGATCTCCCAGATTCAGGCCTTTGCCGCGCAGCATCACCTGCACGTCATCGACGACTGTGCCCAGGCGCATGGGGCTCGATCGGGCGGTCGCATGGTCGGGACCCACGGAGTGGTCAACTGCTTTTCTTTCTATCCCACCAAGAACCTGGGCGCGTTCGGAGACGCCGGCGCCTGTACTACGTCGAGTCCCGAAATCGCCCACCGCCTGCGGATGCTACGGACCTACGGGTTCGACGGCGACGGGCACACGCACGTCGAGGGCTTCAATAGCAGGCTTGACGAGGTACAGGCGGCGATTCTGCGGGTGCAACTGAAGTCGCTGGACAGGCGCGTGGCAGCTCGCCGCGAGGTGGCGGGCCAATACCGTGAGCTCCTTCGGGGCGTTCGGCTCCCCCCGGGCGACGGGCCCGACTCAGAACACGCTTACCATCTGTTCGTCGTGCGCGTGTCCGAACGGGATGCCGTCCGGTCGGCGCTGGCAGACGAAGGGATTGGCACCGGCATTCACTACCCGGAGCCGATCCATCGTATGGAGGCGTATGAGTTCCTTGGCTACCCTGCCGGAAGCCTTCCGGTGACGGAATCCGCGGCAATCCAGTTGTTGTCTCTGCCCATGTTCCCCGAACTCCGTCCGGAGGAGATCAGTCAGGTCGCGGATGCCGTCAACACCGCCGTGCAGCGGAACGAAGATCCGCAGTGACCGGTGGGGGTTGTTCCTGCGATGAGTGACCGTCCCACCTTCGCCGTGGTCATCCCGACGTACAATCGGGCGACCCGGCTTGTGAACACGCTCGAGACCGTGTTCGATCAAGCGGGGCAGGCCACCGAGATTATCGTCGTCGACAACTGCTCGACCGACGAAACGCCCGAGGTCATGTCCAACTTGATGGAGACCCATGAGAATCTCGGTTATTACCGCCATGAGGTGAACCTGGAGCGAGCCGCGTCGCGAAACACGGGAATGTCGAAGGCGACCGCCGATTACGTCACTTTTCTCGATTCCGACGATCTCATGTACCCGCAGAACCTTCGCGAGGCAGGCGATTTCGCGGTCGAGACGGGCGCGAAGTTCTTCCACAACCTTTACCAAAGCGTGGACGAGGACGGACGACACGTGCGCTACTGGCCCGTGCCGAGTTTACGGAACCAGCTCCGCTCGATCGCCATCGGCAACTTCCTCTCTTGTATAGGCGTCTTCATTCACCGCGACATCTACTCCGAGTACCGTTTTGACACGAACCCCATGCTGACCGGATCCGAAGACTGGGAGTTTTGGCTCCGAGTCGGGGCAGACCATCAAGTGGATCGCTTGACCGCAGTGAACAGTGCCATCGTCCAGCACTCTGGTCGGACAATGCTCAATCAGGACGTAACTCAGGCAACCCGCCGCGTCGACTACATTTTGAACAAGATCGACTCGGACCCGCATCTGAGTTCGGTTTACGGCCCCTACCGTAGTCTGATGCGAGCAAGCCGAATGGTATTCTTTGGCCGGCTTTGCCAACGACAATCATGACTCCAGGGCCGCCGTACGATTCTTGCGCCGAGCGCTGGCCGAGAAGCCGACCATGGGCTTCTCTCCCCGATTCATCAGGTGTACACAGATCGCGGCAGTGAACTGGCTCCGTCACCCGCAGAGGGGCGAGGGGTCGTCTGGCTGATCGCGGGCCGCTCACCGCCATCCTGAGCCTGATCTGCGCCAGATTCTTTGCTTGCCCGTTCGTACGATTCTATTGGAGGCATCCGTAAGACGATCTTAGCTTACAGAATGACCACGAAAACAAGCGCTCCCCAGTCCCAACGCGCCACTGAGCTGGTAAAGGGACTGGTGCACCAGGTCGATAAGTGCCTGCGGGCGATGACGTTGTACAGCCCCTCCCACCCCATGCACCTCCGGGCCGTGGAGGAACTCCAGTCGGGTTTCGAGCCTGTTTGGGCAGAGTTCGGGTCGCTGACGCTTCAAGTCCGGGACGACGGCTTCGTCTGGCAATCGAACCTGGTCCTCCCCCAAGATCACACGCCCGACAGCATCTCCTGGCTCCTTTTCAAAGAAGGCATCCGCTCCATCACTCTGACCCAAGGCGTGGAAGACGAAGAGATCGTCTGCTTTCTCAGCGTGATTCACCTGTCCCGCTCTCTGGCGGAGGACACGGAGGACGACCTCCTCACCCTCTTGTGGGACCAGTACTTCGAACACATTCGCTACCGCCTGGTCGACCTCGGAAGCGAGGATGTCGCGGAGATCGAGGGACCTGCGAGTTCGGATCCACCACCGTCTCCCGAAGAGACCCGGGAACAGGTGGAGGACGAGGTCGCCGAAGTCATGGGTGTGGATGTGCTGGCTGATTTCGACGATTTCGACGCCTCGCTCTACTTCCTCGATGATCATGAGATCGGCCAGCTCAAAGACGATATCGCGACTGAATTCACGCAAGACGTCTCTGTGAACGTCCTCTCGATGTTGTTGGATGTCCTGGAGCTTCACCCCGACCGGGATGTCCGGGAGGAGACCTGCGGTGTGCTGGAAGAGCTCTTCTCCCATCTGGTCGGAACTGGGGACTTCGGCTCCATAGCCTACCTGATCCGAGAGTTGCGGGTTTTGCTCGCGCGGGTGACGGACCTGAAGCTCGAGCACCGGGAGACCCTCGGTGGCTTCGCGAGAAAGCTGTCCGATCCCAAAGTCATCAGTCTGCTGCTGCGATCGATGGACCACTCAGAGGTGCACCCGACTCCTGAGGATCTGCAGAACCTGTTTGGGGAGCTCGAGCCGGAGGCGCTGATGGCGGTGGTGAGTAGGATCCCGCAACTCGAAGACGAGGCGGCCAAGGCCCTCCTTCGAAGTGCGCTAGGGCATCAGGCTACACATTTCCCGAAGGTGATCCGGGAGGCGCTCACCTCCGAGGATGGAGAGATCGTATTGGTGGGGTTGCGTTGTGTGGAGGAAAGCAAGCTCACATCGGTCCATGCCCAGCTCCAGAGGCTCTCCCAACACGAGGACACGGCTGTGCGACGTGCGCTCGTCGCCGCACTCGCCGGGTTGAAAACATCGGAGGCCGTGCGGGAGATCGAGGAGCTATTACACGACCGCGATCACGACATTCGGATCGCAGCGGTGCGCGCTCTCTCCACCTGTGGCGACGCCGAGACTCGGTCCCTAGTGGAGGCGATCGTGCTGGGCCGGGCCATCCGCGATACCGACAGAAGCGAAAAACTGGCATTCTTCGAGGCCTACGCAGCCCTTTTCGGTGAGTCCGCCACCGCCGGTCTGGAACCGCTCCTTCATGGAGGTGTGTTTCGGCGGCGGTCTGATGCCGCCACACGGGCATGTGCTGCCAGAGCGCTGGGAAAGGTCGGCGGTCCCGCAGCAAAGGCCACGCTGGAAAAAGCACTGAAGGACAGAGATTTTTCGGTGAGAAGCGCCGCCGAGAGAGGGTTGACGGGCTTTGAGTGATATCAGGCCGGACCCGGCGGGCGGGTCGAGGGGACCCGGGCAAGAGCCAACGGAATCGCTGGCCAGCCAGGCGGTCCTCCGGCAGCGTGGACGGGACTTCGTGATCGCGCTGTACCGATCACTCCGAAGTCTCAAGCTTTACCCGGTCGAGAACCAACAGGTGCAGAGGGCGCTCGACGAGATGGTCGGGGCAGCGCTCGCTCTCCTGGAATACGAGCCGGAGCTGGAGGTGAGGGTTTCGCAAGAACTGATCTTCGTCAACCAGGTCAGACTACGACTCGACATCGACAACTATGCTTCCTTCGGTCACGTCCTGACCACCCTCACGCAGTGCGGTGTCGGACTGTTGAGGGTCAGCCCCGCAGTCGATCGCCGCGAATGGCAGATCTTCATCTTGGAACTCCTTCGCTTTGCCGGTCTGGGCGACGACCCGAACGGCGCGCTGCAGTTACCGCAGAGACTAGATCGAGCCGGCGTCGAGCATATCGTCATCGAGCCGGCGGCGGCGGGCGACGTTGAGTGGATGGATGAGGACGGGCAAAAAAAAGTGCGAAGCGCACGTACGAGCGGGCCCTGGCCGTCACCAAGGACCTCATCGGAAGTACGAGGATGGGTCGGGTCAGGAACGTGCGCAAAGTGAAGCGCGCGGTGCAGAGCATCATCGACCAGGTGTTGAGCAACGAAGTCACGTTGGTGGGCATGACAAACCTCCGGGACTACGACGACTACACGTTCACGCACTCGCTGAACGTCTGCATCTTCAGTTTGGCGATCGCCAAGCGACTGGGGTTCACGAGGCGCCAGCTCTTCGAGCTCGGGATGGCATCGCTGTGCCACGATATCGGCAAAGGACGCGTGCCTCTGGAAACGCTAAACAAGGTTGGAAGCCTTTCGCCGGAGGAGTGGCGTAGCCTGCAGTCGCACACCTACCGCGGCGCGCTAAGCCTATTCAAGCTGCGGGAGTTCGGGGAAATACCCTTCCGCAGCATGATCGCGGCATATGAGCACCATATGAAGATCGATCTCACGGGGTATCCTGGGTCCGTACGGGAGCGACGCATGTCTTTCTTCTCCCGCATCGTGGCCATGGCCGACGCGTTCGACGCCGCGACAAGTGCTCGGGTCTACCAGAAGAGCATGACGCCGGATGAGGCCCTGCGTTTGTTTTGGGAAGAACCCGGAAGGGGCTTCGACCCCGTGTTGGTAAAGGCCCTGACGAACCTGCTCGGAATCTATCCGGTGGGAACGTGCGTCATTCTCGACAGACGCGAGCTCGCGATCGTGCACGCCGCGAACTCGGACGCCTCATTGATCCACAGGCCCGTGGTACGCATGATCTGCACCGCCGACGGGACTTGGCTTAGCCCGGGGCCCTTGCTCGATTTGTCGGGAACAACTGAGGACGGCCACTTCCGCCGCTCCATCATCAAGGTGACTACGCCAGAAAAATACGGAATCCGAGCCGCCGATTACTTCGTCTGATTCTCGTTTCGCCGATTGAGGTAGGTTGGCGAGGGACTCCGACCCACGCTGCAAGAGGACTGGCGTGTCATCAAGGCAGCCGACCTCTTCGCTCCGTCAAGGGACTGTCCCCCAGATCATTCTCGCTCAGGAGCCGTCCCATCTCACCCCCCTGAAACTCATCGGAGAAGGCGCCACCGTATACGCGGAGCCCTGTGGCTCGGGGCGAGTAGGTGACCCGAAGCACGAAGGCCGGAACCGACAGGTCCGCGAGTTCTCGTACACGGCCGTTCGCCTCTCCCAGGGTCTCGTATTCTCCGAGAAAGAAGGAGTAGGGAGCCTCCCGGACGGCCCAGTTTTCGGGATCGGGATTCAGAAGATCAAAGGCTACAGCCAGGGGAACCTTGAGGTTGTTCGCCTCCGCCACGCTGTACGCGGGCCCCACCATGAGAGCGAAATGCCGGTCCCCATCGATCAGCAGGGCGGTCACGAAACCGAGGAGGTTGGGCATCCGCGCCCGGAGAGCGTCAGCCATGGCCAACGGCGTCTGGATCTCTCGCCACGTATCGACAAGAACCACGTGGCTCATCACCGGCGTCCGGGGCTCGGGACCGGGCAGCACCACAGGACCGGGCGCTGCGGAACGGGACCGCTGCATCAGCGTGATTCTCGGAATGTCCACTACGCCAAAGTAGGCCATCGCGAATCCGCCGCCACCAAGAATTAGGACGGTCGCGGTAGCGCTCACTAGCCGACGCGCCCC
Source organism: Longimicrobiales bacterium (assembly GCA_965248195.1). Taxonomy (GTDB): domain Bacteria; phylum Gemmatimonadota; class Gemmatimonadetes; order Longimicrobiales; family Gaopeijiaceae; genus UBA822. The sequence goes on from CBDFIQ010000002.1 coordinate 2,692,701, forward strand.
GCTCCTCCATTTCCGCCGCCGCTCCAACTCCTCGAGACCTCGGTGTCTCGCCGTCGGCTTCGCCCTGTCGGGAGTAGGGGGAGTAGGCGTCGGCAGCAAAAGGGAGCCCTCATCACCTCCGTCCGTTCTGCCGAAATCCCGGTCCACCACAAGATCTTCACCACCCAGCTCCCCCGAACCGGACGTCTCCGCTTGCTGGAAATCAAGCTCATTGAACGCCTTCGACCTGATCTCCATGGTCTCGATTTCGACGTCCCGGTCCACTTCATCCGGAGGGCCCTCGACTTCGAGGCCCGAGCCGGTCTGGAACCCCTCCATGACGGGCGAGGTCTCCGCCGCCTCTGCTATGGCGTCTTCATCCACGTCGAGGTCCGCCCCCGTTTCGATTCGGGGAAGCTCGAGATCCTCTTCGCGGCCCTCCTGGGGTCCGGATTCTTCGTCGTCAGTCACCAACGCGCTCCTCTCATCGGGTCGCTCCCTTCCATTATCAAAAGAGAGTCAGCCTTCAGAAGATCGCAAGGGGGTTGAGGGGCGACCCCGTACCGCCCTCGACCGCCAACGGGGCCGCAACCAGCATGAACTCCCAGCGACCCTGGCGCGCGGCTTCGGCGGCCACGGCCTCCAGGTCGAGGTTGTCGAACAGCGGGGTCCCCATGGCAACGATCATGAGCTGGTGAATCGGCTGCGAGACCCCCTCGACACCCGAGGGTAGCACGTCGTTCGTATAATCGCTGCCCAGTATCGCGACGCCACGCTCACGGAGCCACGGAACCACGGAAGCGTGCAGCCCGGCAGCCTCCCGGCCGGTCCGCCAGGGCCCGACCTCGGCACGCCGAGCCCACCGCCCGCTGCGCACCAACACGACGTCTCCGCTCCCGACCCGAATACCGGCCTCACGCTCCCAGGCCTCCAGGTCTTCCACGTAGATCGGCGTCCCTGGCTCGAGATATTCGACCCCCTTGAGCCGTGCGATATCCATCAGGATGCCACGGGTGACGATCCCTTGCTTGAAATTGATGATCGCCAGCTTGTCGCACCCGCCCTCCGTCACCTCGTCGTCTCGAACGTACCCGTTATACAGCCGACCCTCGTGCATCATGTGGCACAACGCGTCCAGGTGGGAGTGCGCGTATCCGTGGTAGGCGATGGTATACCGATCGCTGCGAAACACACCCGGACTCCCGATCCCGAGCATCTCGTGGCCGAACGGAGAGGTCGCGTCCTCCGCCCGCTCCTTGAGATAGTTGTGCGAAAGCGACACCGATGTCCCGACCCGTGCGAGGCCGATCGCCTGGAGGCGCTTCTCCACGGTTATCAGGTTGAGGGTTCCGAGTTGGTCGTCGGCCCCCCATCGGCCCCAATTCGACAAGTCCGCCATCCACTGCTGGACCATCGCCTGCGTCACCTCCGGCGACGACTGTGCCGAGAGGGGCCGGTCTACCGGAGCCAGCAGCAGGAACACACTACAGAGGAGCAGTCGAGTCGGAATGGCCATGCGGTGTGGTGTCGTCATGAGTTTCTCCGAAGTGTGAAGCCCGCCGGTCCCTCACATGAAAACGCGAGGGCGGGCCGGTCTTGCCGGCCCGCCCTCCTCTGATCTTACCAAAGCTGTGCGCTCGGTCCTACCGCGCTATGTGCTTCCGGAGTGCACGAGGACCGACCTCCGCGCCGTAGACGTTTCCTTCGTTGTCCACCGCGACGCCCTCCGCCGCGCTCGTTCCGCCCGGGGTGGGGTCCGGATCGGGGATGAAGGCGATCACGAAGCCGGTGTCGAGGTCCATCACTCGGATTCCGCGCCTGAATCCCGGGTTGCTTCCGTATCGGGATTCCGAATCCGCCACGTAGAGCTTGTTATTGTGGATCGTGATGCCACTGGCCCGCCCCATGTTGTAGAAGTCACGAACGAAGGTGCCGTCCTGCTCGAAGACCTGGATCCTCCGGTTGCTGCGGTCTCCCACGTAGAGGAGGCCGTCGTCATCCATCGCCAGGGCGTGGGGCGTCCTGAACTGCCCGGGGTTTGAGCCCTCCTCGCCCCACTCCATGAGATACCTGCCGTCGCTCGAGTACTTGACGATCCGATTGTTTCCTCCAGCGGCCGAATGCCCGTCGCCCACGAAGATGTCTCCGTTGGGCGCCACCAACACGTCGTTGGGCTCATTGAGCGTGGTCCGCGTCCTCCCCCCCACCCCCGCCGTGCCCAGGCGCAGCAAAACCATTCCCTCCGGGCTGAACTTGATCACCTGATTGCCCCGCATGAGGTCGTCGTTCCCCCGGGCATCCGCGATCCAGACGTTGCCGTCGTCATCCACGTCGATCCCGTGGGGCCAGACGAACATCCCGGCTCCGAACTGCGTGAGGATGTTGCCCATCTTGTCGAACTGGAAGACGACGTCCAGGTCGTCGTGACCGACACAGTTGTTCTCTCCGCAGCGATCGACGGCCCAGATCGTTTCGCCGTCCGGGGAGACCTCTACCAAGCTGGTCGAACCCCAATCTCGTCCGTCGGGCAGCGGCGCCCACACCCCGGGCACCGTCCGGTACGGGTTGGGCTCACCATTCTGCGCTTGCATCGGTGCCACCGTCGCGCCCGCAACGGCGCCGACCACGACGAACATCAAACCCGCTTGACTCAGATAGGACATGGTAAGATCTCCCTTTACGGATAGAGGTAGAACGGTGCCGATCGGCAGCACCACTCGGGGTTCCAAAAGGGGCTCGTCAGCCCGACAGTCCGGGACCATAGGGGAGAGATATTGAACGGGCAAGTGTCGAGAGGCGGCCGTTTCCTTGCTACTCAACTGTCGCCCTACGATACTGCCTCAGATCGTCGACCAGGACTCCTGGCTGCTTTGTGCGAGGCGAGCCCATGCGCAAGAAGGAAGACGGATCGGCGTACGCTGCTCGAACTGGCGGTGTAGAGATCGCGCCTTTTCGGGGATGCTGATGAAACGGCGCGACTTTCTTCGGCTCAAGACCGAGCGGGGGATCCGCACCGTCGAGCTCTCCTGCCAGCGGCTACACATGCATTACCTCGAGAGGCGTGTGACGGCCGGCCAGCCGGACAGGGGCGACCCGTTGGACGACGATTTCGATCCGACGGAAGATGGCGAGCCGCCCACAGCCTTCGAGGAGCGGACGACCGAGGAGCTATTCGAGCATCTCCGGCGTGACCTGGACGGCGTCGACCTTCTACGTGTTACCGGGCACCGCTGGCTGTCGGAGGGGGACGAGGAGCTGCGGCGGGAATTCAACAGGCTAGTCTCGTCGTTTCGGGCAAGTGGCGGGCGCGTTGAGTACGGCTGAAGCCCATGCCTAACGCGAGCGACCTCCGCCCCCCTGTCGAGGCCTCCCGAGTCCGGCATCGTACGTATGCGGTCATCTTCGGCCACGATACTCGACCGGGCCGGATTTTCGATGTCGTCCTGATCGTCGTCATCCTCGCCAGCGTTCTCGTGATCATGCTCGAGAGTGTCGCCTCGGTTCGTGCGGAGTACGCTAGCCTACTCCGGAGAGCGGAGTGGTTTTTCACGCTGCTCTTCACCATCGAGTATGTGACTCGCCTCTGGTGCGTGGGGCGTCCGCTGACTTACGCGAAAAGCCCCCTGGGCCTCATCGACCTGCTGGCGGTACTTCCAACCTTGGTTTCGTTGCTCTTCCCCGGAGGGCAGGTCATCACCGTCGTGCGAATCCTGCGCGTGCTCAGGGTCTTCCGCATCCTGAAGCTGGCCCGTTACGTCGGGGAGGCGGGCGTTCTGGTCCGGGCGCTGAGGGCCAGCCAGTACAAGATCACGATTTTCGCCCTCACGGTCGTGACGATCACCGTCATCGTCGGCGCACTCATGTACCTGATCGAGGGGCCCGACAACGGATTTACCAGCATACCACGTGGCGTGTACTGGGGAATCGTCACGCTCACGACCGTGGGCTTCGGTGACGTCACACCTCAGACCCCATGGGGCCAGGCCCTGGCGAGCGTCGTGATGATCATGGGGTACGGCATCATCGCGGTCCCAACCGGGATCGTGACCGCGGAGCTCGTGTACTCCGCACGGTTGCAAGAGGGACCCGAATGCCAGGGGTGTGGTGTGACCGGAGGGGGCACGAGCCTGACGCCCGGCACTGCAAGTGGTGCGGGGCGAGCCTGCGTAGAACGGTAGACCGCACGCCGGCATCCCTTGCCGACATCGACTGAATGTCCTAAGATCGGCGACCCGAACAAAAACCGATAGTGATTTTCCGAAGGAGGCCCCATGTCGATGGCGAAGACGATGCTGGAACAGTTCAAGCGAGAGATGGCCGGAACGCGAAAGGCGCTGGAGCGCGTCCCCTTCGACAAGGCCGAGTGGGCCCCTCATGAGAAGTCCATGACGTTGGGCCGCCTGGCGGGGCACCTCGCCGAGGCGCCGAGTTGGGGAGTCTCGATCCTCACGACCGAAGAGCTCGACATCGCTCCAGCCGGCGGAAATTCGTACAAGCCACCCGTCTTCGAGTCCCTTGATGATATCCTGGCGACCTTCGATCAAGGGGTTTTGGCGGTAGAAGCGGCGCTGCCCGACGTAACGGACGAAGCGTTGACCGAGCACTGGTCCCTGAAGTCCGGTGGAGAGGAGATCCTCGGCGGCCCCCGTGGGGCGCTCTTTGGAAACATGGTCACCGGCCACGTCATCCATCACCGAGGCCAGTTGACGGTCTACCTCCGCCTTTGTGATGTGCCGGTTCCTGGGATGTACGGGCCCTCGGCTGACGAGAAGTAGGACGGGCTGTAGGAACTTGTCAGAAACAGTCCCGGGGAGCTCCCGGTTACTCGGGTAAGTCCAGCAGCTGTCCCTGGGGCCCGGCGTTGAGCACCAGGGTCGGCCCGATCGCAGATCGCTGTCCCCAGCACCCGTGAATGTGCCCACACACCACCAGGCGCGGGGACATCCGCTCGATGGTGTCGAGCACGGAGTGGCTTCCGAGGTGGCGTCCCCCGGCCTCATCCACATGCCCATGAGGAGGGGAGTGGCTGACGAGCACACCGTTCTCAGGGCATCCGGCGAGCAACACCTTCGCTTCGTCCTCGTTGAAATCGAAGCTCCACTCTCCGAAGGGCGTCACCGGAATGCCTCCGCCGATCCCGTAGAAAGGCACCCCTGCAACTGTCACGCCCTCGCCGTGGAGGACATGAGCCGAGGGCCACCCCGCACACGCCTTCCGTAACTCGACATCGGACTCACCGTTGCCCGGAACCAGAAGCACCGGCTTATCGACCCCCCGGAGGATCTCGATCACGTCGTCGATGCCGTGCCGCATGACGGCGAAGTCCCCTGCGCCGATGAGCACGTCCGCCTCACCGGAGCGCTCCACCAACGAACGCGCGGCGTCTCGGTCCCGGTGCAGATCACTGAAGACAAGGAGTCTCATGGATCGGACAAGGTACCGTGCTGCAGGTCGGTCCACACGGGCCTGAGGGGATGTGGCTCCGGTACTGCTCTTGCGGATGACTATACTATACGATATGGTATAACAACAGATTGGTGCTCATGTACTAGAACAGGTATACAATCACCAATGGGATTCGTACCTCAACCTCCGCAACGACTCCCGTCACATGACGAGGTGAGAAATGGACAGGACGATCCTCACATGCGTGGCACTCTTGGTTGGTGCTTCCTCGCTCACGGGGCAGGTTACCTCCCCAGCCGACTCGGCAAACGTCCTGCTCGACGCAGCTGAATCGTTCGAATCCGACGGCAGGTGGGATGTCGCCGAGGCCCTCTACAGGTTCATCGCCGAGCACTTCGACACGACCCCGGCGTCGTTGCAGGCTCGGACACGATTCTCAGCACTGAGCAGAGTGGGGGCCGAGGGCAGTGGCAGCGTCGAGCTCCGTGTATGGGCCACGACCTTCGGCCTCTGGCTGGGAGTCGCCGTTCCCGGCTGGCTCGGTGCGGACCAGCCGGAACCCTACGGCGCTGGGCTTCTGTTGGGCGGGCCGGCAGGCTACTTCGGAGGAAAGGTCCTGGCCGGGTCCCTGGACCTGACCGAGGGGCAAGCCAGGGCCGTCACCCTGGGCGGAACCTGGGGCACCTGGCAGGGGTTCGGCTGGGCCGAGGTTCTGGATCTCGGGGGCCAGGAAAACTGCTTCAGGGGTCAGTGCTTCGACAGCGGCCCGAGCGATGAAGCCAGGTTCGGCGCCATGGTGATCGGTGGACTGTCCGGGATCGCCGCCGGGGCTCTGCTCGCCCGCCGGCCGATAACTCGAGGTGTTGCGAGTACCGCGAACTACGGGGCGCTGTGGGGCACATGGTTCGGGGTAGCCAGCTCGATTCTCATGGATTTCGACGAGGGCGACGGGCCCTTGACTGGGGCGCTCATCGGGGGAAACGTCGGACTTCTGACGACCGCGCTCTTGGCACCCGGGTGGAACATCAGCAGGAACCGCGCCCGCCTCATCAGCATCACGGGTGTAATCGGAGGCCTGGGCGGAGTGGGCCTCGATCTTCTCTTTCAGCCGGACGATGAAAAAACGGCCGTCGCCATTCCGTTCGCGACGAGCCTACTCGGGTTGGCGATCGGAGCAGTGACCACGCGGGGCTCCGACGCGGAGCCGGTGCCCGCAGACAACTCACTCTCCTCCTTGTCCGGAGCCCTTTTCAAGTTGGACGAGGGCCGCTTCGGGGTCGGGTTCCCGACGCCCACACCCACCCTGGTTCGAATCGATCTCCCCTCGGGAGGCACGGCCCTTGAGCCCGCGGCCTCGTTCACCCTCTTCGCGGCGAGGTTCTAGGCTGCCGAACCGCTACGCCTCGCCGGCGTCTCGGTCCGACTCCGCCGCTCCGGACCCGTAGACCTCAGGCACCCAACGCAAGCTGTCGATCGGGGGGCGCTGGTAGTTGGGGTCTTTCTGTAGGTCGGGAAGCTCGATGGGCTCGTCCGGGATCTCTTGGCACGGAATCGTCTGCAGGAGGTGGTGGATACAGTTGAGGCGGGCGTGGCGCTTGACGTCGGCTCCGACCACGTACCAGGGCGCCCCTTCGACATCGGTATGTCTCATCATCTCGTCCCTCGCCCGGGAGTAGTCGCTCCAGTGGGCGCGGGATGCGACATCGATCGGTCCGATCTTCCACCGCTTTCTCGGATCTGCTAGCCGGCTTCTGAACCGCCGTTCCTGTTCCTCCGGACTGATCGCGAACCAGTACTTGATCAGGACTATCCCGGACTCGACCAGCATCCGCTCGAAACCCGGACACGACCGCAGGAATTCCCGATACTCATCGTCGGTACAGAATCCCATGACCCGCTCTACGCCCGCCCGGTTGTACCAACTGCGATCGAACAGTACCATTTCTCCGGCAGCCGGCAGGTGAGGAACGTAGCGCTGGAAGTACCACTGGCTTCGCTCCCGTTCGGTCGGGATCCCGAGCGCCACCACCCGGGCGATACGATGGTTCAGTCGCTGCGTAATCCGCGTGATGACACCGCCCTTCCCCGCCGCATCCCGGCCCTCGAAGACGATGGCCACCCTGAGGCCTTCGTGCTTGATCCACTTCTGTAGATCGACCAGGTCTTCTTGGAGCCTGAGGAGCTCTCGGTTATAGAACTTGCGGGTGATGCGGCCGTCCGGGCGATACTCAGACGGCCCTTCGCTCTCTTCCGCGCCTCGCGGGGGCGGAGGCATTCATTCCCCTCCGTGTTCGACGGTGTCGAACAGTGGATCGAGGAACCGAAGCACGCGGTAAAGCTCCTCACCCTCGAAGGGGGGATCGACATGCTGCGCACCGACGAGGGTGAGTTGGATAAGCCGGGCCAGTACGTCTGCGGCCTCTAGGTCCGTCATCCGCTCGGTGCACAACTCGACCAGGAACTCGAGCCTCTTTCGGTCGACGCGATCCTGGACGCGACGTGCCTCGGGCTCTCGGGTGGCCCAGCCTCGAATCGCCCTCTCCAACCTCGCGTTCTTGAGCTCGGAAGCCTGCCGGTTGACCGCGCGCAGCCGCTCCTTCACCGGGGCTTCGGAGCGACCCGAGGCAATGATGCGGTCCGTGGCCTGCTGCTCCCACGCCGCCAAGACATCCCCCACGTATCCCGGGCGGCCCTCGAAGTGATGGTAGAACGACCCCTTTGAGCGCTCGAGACGTTCGCATAGGGCGTCCACCGTGAGTCCGGCATCGCCCTCGCTGGCTAGGATCCGAAAGCCCTCTTCAATCCAGTCCTTTCGTGATCTTTGGGCCATCCGGTGGTCTCGCTCCTCTGGTCGTGACCGTGCTCGGTGGAGAACGGTAACCCCGGTCTTGGGGATAGGCCATCACGGCGTATTCGCGCGTGACGCGACCATGAGATCCCGGGTAGAACCTCGTGCCTGCGCCCCACCGCTTGCGGGGGCCGGCACAAACGTCCTAGCATCCTTGAGAACCGCCACCGGGGTCGCCAAGTCGGGCCCTTTACCAAAATACCGGGATGACTTCCATGGGCAGAAAAGCATTTGAAATCGACCGGCGTGAGTTCGTCCGCCACGGGGTGGGAATGGGTGCAGGCGCCTTGGCTCTGGGGCGCCTGCCGAAGGGAAGGGCGCACGGGGAAGACCAAGCCGTTGGAACCCCCCTGGTCATCACCAGCCGTACGACGGACGCCGGCCATGACGCGATGCGGCAGGCGTGGGACATCCTGGACGGAGGGGGCACCGCCTTGGACGCCGTCGAGCGCGGCGCCAACGTCGTGGAGCTGGACCCGGAAGATTCGGGCGTCGGCTACGGCGGCCTTCCGAATGAGAATGGCGTCATCCAGCTCGACGCTTCGATCATGGATGGCAAGACCTATAATGCCGGAGCCGTGGCAGCCCTCGAGAACATCAAGACCCCCGCTTCGGTCGCCCGGCTCGTGATGGAGCGAACGGACCATATAATCCTGGTGGGAGCCGGCGCGCTGGAGTTCGCCCGCTCCTTCGGTTTCAAGGAGGAGGATCTGCACACCGAACGGTCACGTGCGGCTTGGCTGCGGTGGCGGGAGGAGCACAGCGATCGGGACGACTGGGGCTCACCGGATCACTTGAGAAACCTGGCGGGGCCAGGATCGGACGGGCGCGGCGCGAGTTCAGGATCGGGCCGGCGCAGCGATGAGCCCCTCGACTTCCACTACGGAACGGTCAACGTCCTGGCCGTCGACTCGAACGGCGACATCTCCGGCATCACGACCACCAGCGGATTGAGCTGGAAGGTCAACGGACGGATCGGGGACTCTCCGATCATCGGTGCGGGGCTCTACGTCGACAACGACATCGGCGCGGCGGGGGCCACGGGCCGCGGGGAAGACGTCATCAAGTCCTGCGCCTCATTCTACATTGTCCTGCGCATGGGCCAGGGTCGCACACCCCAAGAGGCCTGCGAGGACGCGTGCGATCTGATCGTCCACAAGTACCGGAAAGTGAACCCGAACTTCATCCCGGGGGAAAAGTTCGTCGCCATCAACAAGGACGGAGAGTACGGTGCCGCTGCGATGGGCCGCAATCGGAGCCGGCCCCAGATGACCGTGCGAAGCGCGGAAGGCCTTCAGATTCACGAGGGGACGGTAAATTACACGGGCTGAAGCACGCCGGCACGGGCGGGGCCCATTGGGGAGAACCTGACTTGAAGGCCACGTTCGGCTTTCTGATCTGCATGTCGTTCCTGGCCTCGGGCCTGGCCTTCGGTGGGTGCGCGATGACAGGGGCCACCCCGGTGTACGGGGCGGGCCTAGCCGTCCAGTACGGAGAGGTTCAGCGTCTCCTCGACGAGAAATGCACCTCTTGCCACACAGGCGCCGACGCCGTGCGGGGCCTGCGCCTCGACTCCTGGCCGGCGCTGATCGCGGGGTCCGACCACGGCGAGGCGGTCATCCCCTTCGACGCCGCTCGCTCGCTGTTGGTCGAGCTGACGACCAAGCTCGTGGGCGGTCCGCATCCTGCCGAGGTAGGCCGTGAGCCCTTGAACGACGCCGAGGTGGCGCTCCTGAGTGAATGGATCGACGAGGGTGCCCCGTCGGAGACCGGCGAGGTCCCGTTTGCCGACGCGCAACATCTCCTTTATGCGGCCAATCAGAGCGTCGCCGTCATTTCCGTGATCGACATGGACACCAACCAAGTGATCCGCACCGTGGATCTCCAGGAATACGGACTCCCGGAGAACGCATCGCCCCACCACATCGCGGTCGAGCCGGACGGCTTTCACTGGTATGTATCGGCCATCGCCGCCAACCAGATCCTCAAGTTCGACCGCGAAAACGAATTGGTGCAACGGAAGGAGTTCGTACGGCCGGGCCTTCTGGCAGTCGATCCAGATGGCGAGAACCTCTACGCCGGCCGCTCGATGGCGGCAGTATCACCGCCGCAGGCAATCGGCGTGATTCGCCGATCCGACATGACGCTGGAAGAGGTGGGCATCTTCCTGCCGAGACCTCACGCTTTGGCCGTTCGGCCTGGTACGGGCACGGTCTATACAGCCAGCCTGGCGGTCAACCAGATCGCGTCTTTCTATCCCGAGGACGAGGCCGTCGAGCTCCATGAGCTGGAGGGCGACCGCCAACACACGCTCGTCGGCTTCGCCGTGTCACCGGACGGGCGATGGATGGTCGGAACGACCGAGCTCACGGCCTCAGTGTTCGTGTTCGATCTCGATCGGGCGCCCGACATGACCCCGGTGGATACCATCGCGGTAAACAGCGCGCCGTGGCATCCTGTGTTCACACCGGACGGACGCTGGGTCTACGTGGGCAACAATCGGGACAATACGGTCAACGTGATCGACATGGAGACGCGAACGCTCGCCAAGGTCATCGAGGGGAACGGGCTTGCACAGCCCCACGGAGCCGCCGTATCAGCGGACGGACGTTTCGTATACATCTCCAGCCGGAACCTCGAGATGTCTGAGGACCCAACCAGAGCAGGCCACGTGTACACACCTCGGTACGACCTGGGCGACAACGGCCGGGCGGGCACGGTGGTAGTCATCGACACGGAGAGCCAGGAGATCGTGAAAATCATCGAGATCGAGGGGTATGGGGCGGGGCTGGGTACGGCCGCGTCTAGCTGACTGCGACCTTCGCCGAGCCCTCCCTCTATTCGTCGTATGCCACCGCCGCGACTCATCACAACCTGCCACAGAGCGGGAGACTTCTTGATACGTCGGATGACGTAGAGATGGAGATCCGAATACGTAGTGCTGGGGGTGCGAATCCGTGCGCGCGGTCCGCGCGAGTGAATGCCCCTTGTCATATAATCCGGACTCTCACGTCACTCATCCTTGAAAATGGATCAGCAGCGTTTGGATGATCTCGCCCGAACTGACGCCTGAAGAGCTGGAGGCCCAGCTCGGGCAGTTGCACGAGGACAGCTTCGGTTGGGCGTTGAGCTGCTGTGGATGGGATGAAGCGGACGCGGAGGATGTTCTGCAGACAACATACCTGAAGGTGGTTTCGGGCAGTGCGTGCTTCGGAGGCAAGTCCGCGTTCAAGACGTGGCTCTTCGGGGTGATCCGGCAGACGGCTCGTGAGCATATACGGCGAGCGAGCTCTCACCGGGAGCGGGTCGAGAGACTGGAACAGGAGATGGTGTCTGGAGATAGAGCAGTGGCGCATCCGGACGATCGGGTGGAGCGCTCGGAGACCAGTGGCGCGCTGCTCGAGGCGATGGCAGAGTTGCCGCCGAAGCAGCGTGAGGTGCTTCATTTGGTCTTCTACCAAGATCTTACAGTCCGCGAGGCGGGCGAGGTGATGGGGGTATCCCTGGGTACGGCCCGGGTGCATTATGACCGAGGGAAGAAGAAGCTGAAGGCCCTTCTCTCTGATGAGGAAGTAGGCGGAGGATCTCCGTGATGCATAGACATGACGATGACCGTTTGAAGCATGACGACGACGGCTTGAAGGAGGAGTTCGGGCGACTCCGGTCCGAAACGGAGGGGTCCCCACGTGTACCCGACTTCGGGACGATGCTCGAGAAGGCCAAGGCCGACGCGGTGGCGCGCCCCGAACTCCAGGTCTTACAAGGTGGGCAGTCCGACGCCGGACCGCACCGCAGGCGCGTGATGCTGATCGGCGGTTGGGCCTCGGCAGCCGTTGCGGCGGCCATGGCCGGGGTCCTGCTGATGGGTGGTCGCTCCGATGCCGATCGCGAGTTCGAACGTTTGGTGGCCTCCTACTCGGCGGACGTGTCTTCCGGCGCTTGGCGGTCGCCGACTTCTGGACTGCTGAATGTGCCGGGCATGGGCCTCACCCGCTCGGTGCCGTCGCTCGGCTCCGCGATCCGAGGTCTCGATCCGGACCAGCTCCGCAACGTGCCCGATCCCGAGACGAGGGACTTATGAGGCGATCTAGTGCTGGACTGTCGAGCGCCGGACTCGTGATCGCACTCGTGGTGTGCTCGGTTGCGCTCTCGACGCCCGCTCTCGCCCAGCAAGAGCAGGCGACTGCGGAAGATCCTCTGTTTTCGACGCTGTTTCCGCCCGAGCTGATCATGCAGCACCGGCGCGCGATCGGCCTCACGGACGAGCAACGGGACGCGATCAGCCAGTTGATTGGGGACCTGCAGGGGCGCGTTGTCCGACTCCAGTGGGATCTGCTCGACGAGATCCAGCGGCTGACGGAGATCACGTCGGGCGCGAGGGTCGACCTCGACCGATCTCTCGATCAGATCGGGAACGTGCTCGACACGGAAAACGAGATCAAGGAGGCGCACTTCGAGATGTTGGTGCGGGTCAAGAACCTGCTGAGCGCTGAGCAGCAGGCGACGCTGGAACGGCTACGTGCCGCGGAGATGCCGCCGCCCGGCTGAGCGCCTGAGCAACCACTTGGTCTGCAGCCGGCCTAAGGCCACCCGATCTGGAGCCGGCCTAAGGCCACCACGACACGCCGAGGTTGACGCGTGACGAGTTCGCGTCGAAGTCCAGGCCGCTTAGCGAGACGTTATCGACCCTCAGGGTGGTGAACTCGCCTCCGGTCCATAGCAGCTGCAGATCCAGCGCCCACGACTCGCTCAAGTAGTAGTCGACTCCGCCGCCGAGCGTGAGCCCTGCGCCCGAGAAAGAGAGTTCGTTCCGTGCGGTACCGTCTACCACGGGGTCGTTGACGCTCACCACTCGATAACCGATCGCCCCCTGCAGGAACGGAACCCACTTGCGCAGCGAGTTCGCGAAGTTGAACCGGACACCGACGTCGAAGTGGCCCATGGTCCACTCGCCCTCGATGTTGTCCGTGCTCTCGTTGTCGAACTGCCCGCCGTCACCTTGAACGAAGATCGTGATTCTGCGGTTCACGCCGTAGCCGAGATAGAGGCCCCCACCCCCCGCGTTGTTGCGCTCATCGTCACCGCCGTCGACGGACAGCGACGCAGCGGTCAGGTGCAGCCCGACGGTGAACCCTCGGGTCGTGGACTCTTGCGCAGCGGCCGATTCGGCCACGAAAAAGAGGGCCAGAGCGGCCAAGGACAGGAGGGCCAAGGGTAGGAGACTGAGCTTCGAGCGTCGCATGGTTGCCTCGGTGGTCCAAGTACGAAGGATCCCCGGTCCGGCGCCGGTGACCGTGACGGACGCGGAGCTCGCCGCGTCCAAAACAATCATAATGGTCCGGCGACGGACCGGGGCGAGTTTCTTTTGCCCCGTCTATTGCCCCTCTAGAGGATGATCCCGAGAATCACGAGATCGTCGATCGGGTCGATGAGATCCTCGAGGAAGTCGAAAACGTCTTCAACGACGTCGACAATCCGGTGGAGCACGAGCGCCTCGCCGAAGGTAAGCGGCTCGCCACCCTGGCCGAGGATGGTCAGGTCGTCCTCGGGCCCGGAGACCGTGGCGAAGATGTCACCGTTGAGGAAGAACGTGCCTTCCATGATTCCGTCGACTCCAATCACGTCGACCCGGATCGAGTGCATGCGGTGGCGCACCGTGAGGTCGATATCTCCGACGCTCTCGGTATCGTCCTCGATACCACTGACGTTGCCGGTGATGCTGAAATCACGCGCGTCGACGCGGAGCTCGAACTCGATGTCGAGCATAGTCCCGTCCTCGGTTTCCGTCCCGACGGCCTCGATGGCGAAGTCCAGCCGGACGCCGTCCCCGTTTAAGAACCCGTGCACGGTCAGGGCGCCGCGATTCGCGCTTTCGTCCAGCGTGGTGCGGTAATCGAGCACCGTACTCTCGTTCTGCACAACGGTGAGGTGTAAGACGATGTCCTCGGCGCTCCCGTCTCCCTCATCGATCAAGTCGGCGTATCCGCTCTCCCGTTCGACGATGGGCGTGCCCCCCTCGTCTACCTCGTACGTGATGAAGCGCACGCCGGTCTCGGGGGCGCCCGTGCGCTCCGGATCGGGGGCGTAGTCATCGGCGACGGGATCGTACACGAAGGTCACACCGCGATGTATGTCGGAGATGATCGGCGCGGCGGCCGGGCCTCGGGTGGCGTTGGCCGCGTTGATGCGGCGGGCCATGTTCAGGGCGAACGCTCTGCCGCCGTCGGCGGTGTTCGGCGAGCCCATTGCGGCTACGAGGTCGATTGCGGCGGGTGAGGCCCCGAACGGCGTGCGGTTTCCCAGGGCCTGGAAGCCGGCGAACTCGGCCGAGCCGAGCGCCGCATCCATGGCCGCGTAGTCCGCAAGTGCGGCGTCGGTGTCGAGCGCCGTCTCGAGATCGGGCTCCGTGCTGCTCTCACACCCGGCCGCGAACGTGCTTACGGCTGCGATCGTGGCGAGCGCTTTCAGTCGATTCTTCCACATGGTTCAGTCCTCCCCTTCTCGTTCTCGAAGTTGTTTCGATCGAGGGTGAGTGACCTGGGGGGTCCGGTTGTATGACAAGTGCTCGGAAACGCAGGCCGGAGGCCAATCCAGTCGCCCGCTATGACTGGCGGCTGCTTGCGCCTGCGGCCCCGTATGTACACTCCGGCCAACTTCTCGGAGAGGATCCGGTGGTGAGGCGTTTACCGGCGCCCCTCCACCTCCACGATGAAAGCCAGCGTGTGCTCGATCACCTCATCCGTGACTGACATGTGTCCGCGATCCTCGTAATGGACGAAGCGGTGTAGGACGTTGGCGGCGTCCAACGCGGCCGCCATGTCGAGCGCTTGATCGATAGGCACTGAACGATCGTCGTCGGAATGCACGACCAGGATCGGCTTCGTGCCGGACCCGACGTGGTGGATCGGAGACGCTAGGCGCCGAGCTTCAGGAGTGTCCCCCTCGACCGGTGTCCAAAGATCGCCCCAGGAGAGAGTGTTCAAGTCATAGGGACCGGCGGCGCTGATCACCGCCCGTACATCACTCCGGGCGTCCTCCCAGCCCCCCACTCTTTCGTAGGGTCCCTCGCCCAGCGTGGCGGCCAGCGCTACGAGGTGGCCGCCCGACGAGTTCCCGATCAGGTAGATGCGGTCCGGGTCGATCCCGTACTCGTCGGCGTGGGCGTGCACCCAACGGATGGCCGTCTGGAGGTCCTGATACGCGGCGGGGGCCGGTGATGCCCCCACCAGGCGATAATCGATAGTCATCGCGAAGAATCCCATCCCAGCCCATTGAGCAACTTTGAGACCCGCGTCGTTGACCCGCGTGCCGCCCCGCCAGCGGCCGCCGTGCACATACATGATGACCGGCAACTCCGCACCGCCGACCGGATACGCGATATCCGCGAGGATGGCCGAGCCGAGAGTACGGCTGAAGATCACGTCCTCTTCAACGGTGACTGGCGTCTGCGCGGACGCTGCCGCGGGGATGGTGAGGGCCAGCGAGGCGATGGCGGCGATTAGCCTGGACGCGATAGGCCTGGACATGGACGTCTCCCTACCTGGGTGCCTGGAAGAATGAGGGGGAAAGATTACCCCAGGCTCGGGTGCGGGCAACTACGGAAACGAGCCGTTCATCACACCGAAGGGACCGCCTCCTGCTTCAATGGTGGTCGTCGCCCGCAGGGATCAGGGTCGGCAGGCCCTCGCGCAGACGTTAAACGCCATGGCCTAACATCGGCCCACGAGCTACGTAACATCGACCCACGAGCTACGTAACATGACGTAGATGAGGACTCCTCCCGGAACCTTAACGTTCTTCCTCACGCAGCTCTTTCAAAAGGAGGAGAAATCATGTTCAGGAAAAACCCGATCCCCGTCGCCCTGCTGTGCATCGCCCTGCTTGGGGCATGTACAGATCAGGCCGACTCCGTATTCGAGCCGAGCTCCGAAGTCGCATTCGGTCGCGACGGGGAGGGCTCGTGCGGCGCCATCTCGGCGCTCACGAGGAATGTCTACGTCGGCGCCGACCTCAGTCCGATCTTCGAGGTCGACTTCAACAATCCTCTCGCCGTCGTTCAAGCCGCCGCCGGCGTTTGGGCTGAGGTTCAGAGCACCCGCTTCGAGGAGAGGGCCGTAGTCCTGGTCGACGAGATCGAGGAGCGACGGCCCCACCTGATCGGTCTCCAGGAAGTGGCGAGGTTCATCACGATCGATCCCGCGACTGGGGCCCCTACGGCACAGTACAGATGGCGTGAATCACGGCAAGGAATCGTCTAAGTTCAACTAGGACTGCACGATCTGCCGCACTTGCCGTTCGACGATATCTGACTCCACCGTACTGAAATAGCCGTGCTGCCGGCATCGAATGGCGGGAATTCGGGTCGCATCACGTTCCATCCGAGGGGCGCTGCGCAGCACCACGAGGAAAGTGCTTCCAGCTCAAGGGTGATGGCAGCGGGGATAAGGCGTCAACACTGCAATTCATGGCTGACCTCGGAAGTGGTGTCATGGGGGAGTGACGGAAGTAAGAAGGTGCGGCAGAAGTGACCGAGGTCCACGGCCACGGCCAACGTCGACCATACGCCTGCACGAGGAGGCCGAGACCCTCAGGCTCGCCATCGATACGGCCAAGCTGCCGGCCGGTGTCTCGCCGCACCCCAATCAGCATCGCCTAGGGCGGCGGTCCAAGTCCCCGTTGACGTGCCTTTCTAGAACGAGTCCATCAGCGAAAAGTGGTGATCACCTGTGGCAACGAACTGATCGAACTCGCACCCACGCTGGCATGCCAAGCCGACACGCTGATCCATGATGCCCGGATAGTACCGAAAGCGTTGGACGCCGAGGTCACTCTGCCCGGCGATCCCCGTCACCATTGAGATCATGTGGAACACCTCGAGGGACGCCAAGTTGGCGCTGAAGGGGAAGACATTCTCGCGCCGATGTAGAGGACTCCCGGCATCAAGCCCAGCCATGTAGCTGGGATCGTCAAGCAGGCCCGCCTGATCGAGCGAGACCGTGTTCTCGTCGTAGGCTCCGAGGCAGCGCAGGCACGCTCGGCCAGGCGCCACAGTCTGAACTTGCCAGTCCGCACCGCGGAACTGGCACTAGATGGCTGTAGGCCAGGAAGTTGAGCACGTGCCGTGGGTGGGGCCGATCGACACAGCTGAACAGGATGTCACAGTCCAGCGCTGCCCGGTAGCTATCCGGATGGGAGATTCTTTCCGGTACGACACGCAGGTCGAGCGCCGCCGCCGTTGCAACATGAGGCGACGTGCCTTTCCCCCGGGTGCTCACCCGGGATTCGCTGGTTATTGCTCAGCGGACAGGTACGTCGCCTCTCTTTTTACACACCCTTTGATCCTACCTCCGGCCGCAAGCCACAGGATGGACGCCAACTGTAATCCTGCACCCATCAGTCGCAGTCCGGCTACCCTACTCCTCTGCTTCTCCTCGAAGACGACATACCACCTGGCTCCGAGAAGGAGGAAACCCGTGTCACGCCGTTCGTCGCAGGCCACCTGCGCCACGGTGCGCCAACGATAGGTAGTGTCCCTAGATTTGTGTAAAAGCGGATAAGCTGGACAGGAGGGAAAGAAAAACGGAAGCTCCTCTGTTGTTGTTCACTGTCACATGAACCCGGGAGTCCGGGTCTGCAGAGCAGGCTCGGAACCGGAGAGGAGCTTCCGATGCAAGAGATTGTGGAGATCGGTCGGGCCACGCAAGACGAGCTACGCGATGATTTGCGCGAGCTGTTTCAAGGCGCGATCCGGCTGACGCTCGAGATGGTGCTGGAAGAGGAGCTGAAGGCCATGGTAGGTGCACGCCGCTTCGAGCGGGTGGGAAGCCGGAAGGACCATAGGAACGGCACATACCTGAGGCGGCTGCTGACGAGCCTGGGGCAGATCGAGGTCGCCATGCCCCGGAGCCGGGACAACGGTTCGCCGGCCGACGTGATCGGCCGCTACCAGCGCAGGAGCCCCGAGCTCGACGAGATGATGGTCGAGGCGTATGTGAGCGGCGTGTCACAGCGCAAGATGGGCGACGTCACCGAGGCGCTGATGGGCGAGCGTGTTGGGCGCTCGACGGTGAGTCGTGTGGCAAAACGGCTCGACGAGGCCGTGGAAGGGCTGCGCCGTGCGCCGATCGAGGGGCCTCACCCCTATCTGTACCTGGACGCCACGTTCTTGGACGCCCGCTGGGCCCGCAAAGTCGAGAACGTGAGTGCGCTCGTGGCGTATGCAGTGGGCCCTGAGGGTCACCGACGGCTCCTGGCCGTCACGCTGGGCGCTGAGGAGTCGCAGCAGAGCTGGTCGGAGCTCCTCGAGCAACTCCAGGACCGCGGCCTCGGCGGTGTCGAGCTCGTGATCGCCGATGAGCACGCAGGCCTGGCAGCTGCGGTCCGCCGCTTCCTGCCCGAGGCACGCCGTCAGAGGTGTACGGTCCATCTGCAGCGTAATGTGGGGGCGAGGGTCCCCCACCGCCTACGCAAGCGCGTGGCGCGTGAGGTCTCGGTGATCTTCCAGACATCCGGACTCGCCGAGGCGAAGAAGCTCCTGGGCGAGTTCGGCGCACGCTGGAAGAAGGAGCTGCCCGAGGCCGTGGAGGTCCTGGAGCGGGGCTTCGGGGCAGCGACGCAGTTCTACGCGTTCCCCGAGGCGCACTGGCCCCGGCTGCGTACCACCAACAGCCTCGAGCGGCTGCACGGCGAGATCAAACGCAGGATCAAGGCCGCCGGCGCCTTCCCGGACCGGGCCAGCGCCCTCAGGCTCATCACGGCCGTCGCACTCAGGACCACACACGTCTGGGGCGACCGGCGTTACCTCGACCTCTCACTCCTCCAGAAACAGGAGGTCGCCCAAGCAGCCTAGCCGAAGGCGAGGAGCTTCCTCCGCTTTTACACACAAATCGGGACTTGACCCAACGATACCCCCTCTCGACGGCTTTACTGGCACGCCGGAGAAGGCGAAAGAGCGCGACGAACGTCTCCAGAACCAGACCCATGCCCACGCCGGTGGTGATGAGGATGATCCACCAGGCCCTGCCTAGCGGTCCCAGACTCCAGAAGTCTTGCCTCAATGAGATGGAGAGAAGAAGGGGAAAGACCAGGATCAACACGGCAAGCGTGCCGCTGCGGACTATGTTCCAGACGTCGCCCTGTAGTCGTTCCAGCCCCGGAGGAGGCCAGCGGAGGCTGGATCCCGTGGACGGTGCCTGCCCATCAACGTTGTCACCGGATTGATCCATGGCCTCTCTTTTTGCTAGGTGTGAGCCACCAGCAAATACCGTGTCAACGGCCATCGAAAGCTGCACAGGTCTTGGAGTGAACCCTACAAAGTGGACACAGAGGGGGCGATGGATTGACCTTCCGTAATCACTCGGGAGGTTCGATGACGGTTCGACGACACACGAGGTACAGCACGGAGTTCAAGATCCAGCTGGTCCAGGCGTACTTGGATGGAGAAGGCAGTGCGAGGGCGATCGCTACTCGACACAGTGTACCTCACTCCCTACTCATGATCTGGGTCAAGAAGTACGGGGAAGGCGAACTTACGGAGGAGATCCACCTGCAGGAGCAAGTTGTCGAGGACCAGGCCAAGATCGCGGCACTCGAGCGCAAGATTGGTCAGTTGACGATGGAACTCGACGCCATGAAAAAAAGGGCTCTGATACAGCCGTCACAGAAAAGCGCGCGGCCGTCGATCATCTCCGGGCCAGGGGTGTCCCTGTCCGACGGGGATGCAGCCTCATGAACATCCCGAGGAGTACCTTCTACAAGCGACCGGATGCGGCCTGCGAGACCGCTCGGGAGAGAGCGGACGGGGACCTGCGCGTGCGGATCGAAGACATTCTCGCCGAGTTCCCCGCCTACGGATATCGCCGGGTCACGCACGAACTCGGGAGACGCGGCCTGGTGGTCAATCACAAGCGAGTCTCCAGGATTATGCGTGAACACGCGCTTACGCCCCACCGCGTACGCGCATGGCTTGCTACGACGAACAGCAATCACAAGCAGCGCATCTACCCGAACCTGAGGTCGTCGATCACGCCCGAGGGGCCTGACGAGCTCTGGGTGGCCGATCTGACGTACATCCGGCTCACGACCGGCTTTGTTTTCCTAGCCGTCGTGCTCGACGTGTGGTCGCGGCGTGTCATTGGCTACGCCATCAGCCATCTCCTGGACGTGCGTCTTTGCCTGGCCGCACTCGATGCCGCACTCGAACTTCGGCAGCCGCGGTCTGGCCTCATCCACCACTCCGATCGCGGCGTCCAGTATGCATCCCAATTGTACCGTTCACGTCTCGCCGAACACGGTGTCCGAGGATCGATGTCCCGGCGGGGCAACCCGTACGACAACGCCCATGTTGAGAGCTTTTTCAAAACCCTGAAGCACGAGGAGATCTTGGCAAACGACTACAGCACAATTGATGACGTAGCCAACCGACTCCCCCACTTCCTTGAGGAGGTGTACAATCGAAGACGCTTGCACTCCTCGCTCGGTTACATGCCACCTGAGGAATTCGAGAGCATTCATGCAGCTTGAAGCCACTGACTGGTCAATCCAACCAACTCTCGTTGTCCACCCTCAGGGGTTCACTCCACTCGACGAGGTCCTCACCGGCGTCGATGGCGGCGGCGTCACTGCCTCAGAGGCCATTGAACAGCTTCTGGGCGCCCAAATCATGCTCCGCAACAACCGACGACTTCAGGCCGCGATGCGCTCGTCCCGGTTGCCGACTATCAAGACGCTCGAAGACTTCGACTTCAGCTTCCAGCCCTCGATCCAGCGAGATCAGATCGACTCGCTCCACGAGCTCGGCTTCCTGGAGCGCAAGGAAAACGTGATCTTCCTCGGCCCACCGGGCGTCGGCAAGACACATCTCGCGATCAGTCTCGCGATCGAGGCAGCCCAGAGCGGCCGTAGGGTCTACTACGGGACGCTCGCTGACCTCATCACTTCGCTCGAAGAAGCGAAGTCCGCTGGTAGGTTCGGCCACCGCCTCAAGACGCTGACCTATCCGTCTCTGCTCGTCGTCGACGACGATCGGTTATCTACCGGTCGGCCCGACCGGCGCCATGCTCTTCTTCCAGCTCATCAATCGACGCTACGAGCACGCCTCTACCGTGCTCACTTCCAACAAAGGGTTCGAGGAATGGGGCGAAATCCTGGGCGACGAAGTCATGGCCGCTGCACTCATCGACCGCCTCGTCCATCACTGCCACATCGTCAACATCCGAGGCAACAGCTTCCGGATGCGTCATCACACCGAACTCTCCAAAGCCCTCCACTCGCCTCCTTCGGAGTCGAGCTCTTCACACCCACGGTCTAGGAGAAGAAAACAAAAGGAGAAAACGACGACTTAGAGGCCCGTCACCTCCCGCCGAAATGTGTGACATTTTCAACCGGCACATGTGTGACATTTTCAACCGGCGTTGACACCATGGCTCCTTCTGATGGTTAGTGTTCCAGCAAACCACTTTCACCATTCGAATGCTCCGTTGAGATTACATGGGCACCCTAACGACGACGCTGCCTGTCTAGTGGGGCGGTCTATTGGGTTAGCTCCCGGGGTGGCCGGGGTTGACCGGTCGTTTCGGAGGCAGACGGGAGCGAGGCCATGAGCGACGCCCCGCTGGCGGAATGGCTCGCCCGCTACCGGCCGCCTAATTGGAGTTTGAATGCGGTACCCAAGCGACCTGCTCCGACCGCGCAATGCGTCATCGGGTAGCTTGCGATACCTTCGCCTCCTCGAAATAGCGGACTGCGCTTTCGAACTTGTCGCGGCAACCGGGATTGCAGAACCCGACGAGATGGCCGTCGTACTCGGTGAGCGAACCGGCCTGCACCGGCTTGCCGGACCAGGGGCAGGTTTGGTTGATGCAATCAGCAATGTCGAGCGCACGCATCGTGCCTTCCTTCGTTTCGCGGCTGTAGAGTTCAAGAACCCAATGGCGGAGCTCGACCCGGTTCCAGTACGTGAATAGACCACCTGGGATATCCCGTCGCTGACCATGATTGACATCGCGCGAAGGAGGCTCCTGATTGTAACGGGTAGGGAGAACCATCGAGCAGATGCGGGTGGCCGCGTTCCAGGACCCGGACAGGCTGCGGGAATGGCTCCTCTTCAAGCTCCCTTGTTCTACACGGGCGCCGATAGCTAGGGACTCAGGGAGGCGGAGCGGCGATGATCGCCCAACTCCAGGGACGCGAGAAAGGCGCTCGAGCCCTTCGCGTGGAAGGGCGCCGGGCCGAATGGATCGTCTTCGCCTGTCTACACAGCGGCGTCTTCATACGCGACCAGAGGTCCCGGTGGTCAAGTCCCGATTTGTGTGTAAAAGCGGAGGAAGCTCCTCGCCTTCGGCTAGGCTGCTTGGGCGACCTCCTGTTTCTGGAGGAGTGAGAGGTCGAGGTAACGCCGGTCGCCCCAGACGTGTGTGGTCCTGAGTGCGACGGCCGTGATGAGCCTGAGGGCGCTGGCCCGGTCCGGGAAGGCGCCGGCGGCCTTGATCCTGCGTTTGATCTCGCCGTGCAGCCGCTCGAGGCTGTTGGTGGTACGCAGCCGGGGCCAGTGCGCCTCGGGGAACGCGTAGAACTGCGTCGCTGCCCCGAAGCCCCGCTCCAGGACCTCCACGGCCTCGGGCAGCTCCTTCTTCCAGCGTGCGCCGAACTCGCCCAGGAGCTTCTTCGCCTCGGCGAGTCCGGATGTCTGGAAGATCACCGAGACCTCACGCGCCACGCGCTTGCGTAGGCGGTGGGGGACCCTCGCCCCCACATTACGCTGCAGATGGACCGTACACCTCTGACGGCGTGCCTCGGGCAGGAAGCGGCGGACCGCAGCTGCCAGGCCTGCGTGCTCATCGGCGATCACGAGCTCGACACCGCCGAGGCCGCGGTCCTGGAGTTGCTCGAGGAGCTCCGACCAGCTCTGCTGCGACTCCTCAGCGCCCAGCGTGACGGCCAGGAGCCGTCGGTGACCCTCAGGGCCCACTGCATACGCCACGAGCGCACTCACGTTCTCGACTTTGCGGGCCCAGCGGGCGTCCAAGAACGTGGCGTCCAGGTACAGATAGGGGTGAGGCCCCTCGATCGGCGCACGGCGCAGCCCTTCCACGGCCTCGTCGAGCCGTTTTGCCACACGACTCACCGTCGAGCGCCCAACACGCTCGCCCATCAGCGCCTCGGTGACGTCGCCCATCTTGCGCTGTGACACGCCGCTCACATACGCCTCGACCATCATCTCGTCGAGCTCGGGGCTCCTGCGCTGGTAGCGGCCGATCACGTCGGCCGGCGAACCGTTGTCCCGGCTCCGGGGCATGGCGACCTCGATCTGCCCCAGGCTCGTCAGCAGCCGCCTCAGGTATGTGCCGTTCCTATAGTCCTTCCGGCTTCCCACCCGCTCGAAGCGGCGTGCACCTACCATGGCCTTCAGCTCCTCTTCCAGCACCATCTCGAGCGTCAGCCGGATCGCGCCTTGAAACAGCTCGCGCAAATCATCGCGTAGCTCGTCTTGCGTGGCCCGACCGATCTCCACAATCTCTTGCATCGGAAGCTCCTCTCCGGTTCCGAGCCTGCTCTGCAGACCCGGACTCCCGGGTTCATGTGACAGTGAACAACAACAGAGGAGCTTCCGTTTTTCTTTCCCTCCTGTCCAGCTTATCCGCTTTTACACAAATCTAGGGACACTACCGGTCCCGGTTCCCAGATGCGCATCCTGAACAGGTACGCTGCGGCGTCCACGCCCTGATCGCACGGGGCATGGCGACCGACGAGATGGCCCGAATTGAGGAGGCCATCCTTCGGGGCGATGGGTGGGTGCTCGGAGAGTATGGTGGTCTGCAGGCCGCCATGAAGCGCAGCGTCGCGCTGAAGAAGCAGGCGCGCCAGCGGAGCGTATCATCGCCAAGCCGGAGCTTGGCGAGACGCGGGCGTAGCCGATCAGCATGTGTTGTAAACGGTCGTTTGCGACACGCTGGCAATGGCGCCGTCCAGCGAGCGCCGCCGTGTGTCGTATCCCGTGTCTGATTCTATGTCATGCAGACGTCAAGCGCGTGTGACAGTGCCGTTCGCTTCTACGTCCGCCGCCGCAGATCCTTACTGGGATAGTAACAGCCCCACAAAAACAGCACCAAAATCGGCCCACGGCGCACATTCGTTATGATTGCTGTACGTTGCGAAGAAAGGAATCCCCGATGAAGGAATCCCCGATGAAGGAATCCCCGATGAAGGAATCCCCGATGAAGGAATCCCCGATGAAGGAATCCCCGATGAAGGAATCCCCGATGAAGGAATCCCCGATGAAGGAATCCCCGATGAAGGAATCCCCGATGAAGGAATCCCCGATGAAGGAATCCCCGATGAAGGAATCCCCGATGAAGGAATCCCCGATGAAGGAATCCCCGATGAAGGAATCCCCGATGAAGGAATCCCCGATGAAGGAATCCCCGATGAAGGAATCCCCGATGAAGGAATCCCCGATGAAGGAATCCCCGATGAAGGAATCCCCGATGAAGGAATCCCCGATGAAGGAATCCCCGATGAAGGAATCCCCGATGAAGGAATCCCCGATGAAGGAATCCCCGATGAAGGAATCCCCGATGAAGGAATCCCCGATGAAGGAATCCCCGATGAAGGATATGCGTCGAGTCCACGCCGAACAACTGATGTCGTCGCTGGAGCTGTCACTGCCCCCGGTGGCCATCGCGTTCTGTGACGTCGTGCCGGACGACGTGCCGATGTTTGAGGGGGTGGTTCCCGCAGGATGCGCGTTCTGGCCGCAGGCCACGGCGCGCACCTTCGCGACAGCAGCCCGTGACCACGCCCTGTGCGCGATTGGCATCCACACGCACAATCTCTCGGGCGCGGCGGCCTCGCAGCCGGATGAGTTGCAAGCCTCCCTCAAGGCCATGATGGGACTCGATTACGTACGCGAGGAAGAAATCGCCGCCATTCCGGTCATGCAGGACAAGCTGGCCCATGCGCTCTACGGTCCGCTCGCGGACTTCCCGGTCCAGCCCGAGGTCGTCCTGGTGTTCGCCCACGCGCAACACGGGCTCATCCTGAGTGAGGCCGTCGCGCGCGTCGATGGCGGCACACCGCCGGCGATGGGGCGACCGGCGTGTGCCATCGTCCCTCACGTGCTCAATCAGCGGCGCGCGGCCATGA
Source organism: Longimicrobiales bacterium (assembly GCA_965248195.1). Lineage (GTDB taxonomy): Bacteria > Gemmatimonadota > Gemmatimonadetes > Longimicrobiales > Gaopeijiaceae > UBA822. The sequence continues at coordinate 2,718,076 of CBDFIQ010000002.1, forward strand.
GCCTAGGGTGCTGCGGCGCGCGTGCCTACCTCGATGCGTTGACGGACGATGTAGCGCTATGGGCTCTGCCGGCACATTGCCTCGACCAGTACTGTGAGCAGATTGCCGCATTCGCTGATGCGAACAGGACGCTCACGGCGTTTCATGAGCGTCGGCGGCAGGATGTCGAGTCTGGCCAGAGACCGACGGTCCAACAGTCGCTCGAGCGGCTGTCGGAGCCAGCGCCGTAACTGCCGTCCGCTCACCAGGACACCGCCACGCTGGCCCCGATGCACGCCGAGCCCGCCGCAGTGTGCAAGACGACCTCCGCGCCGAGGGGGCGGTACACGCCGAGCGTGTCGCCAGCAAACGACGACGAGACCGTGACCGCCGTGGTCAGCACGCTCCTGACCCTAGCTCTACTTCTTGATGTGGCCCGGCTTGCTGGGGGGCCGGGACGACTAGTGCGTTTTCACGGTGCTGTAGTGACTCGTAACCGCTATTGAAGCTCTGCACGTGAGCGTCTATGACCCCTCGACCGACGATCACCAGCCAATCGAATAGGCGGCGGATGGCGGCCAGATGCTGCTTGATCGTGGGGGCACGATACCCGCCTTGCATTTCTTCGATGTAGGTGGCCACCGCGACCGGCGAAATCTGTGCGAGCTCGAGCCCGCGCGCGTCGCACCAAGCGAAGAATCGCGTCACAGCCGCGCCGTACGCCGCGCGCGTATGCGGGTTGCGGATCTGGGCCGTGAAAAACTCAACCGTCCGCTCCGCGGCTTACCGCTGTCGTTCCTTAAGGATCCGTTCCAGCGCTTCCACGCCGAGCGCCTGAAGACTGGTGTCCTCGTCGAGGGAGAGCTGTCGCAGTTGCCGGTGTAGTTTTGGCTGGAGTCGGAGCAACACTCCTTTCAGGTAGTGTCCCTAGATTTGTGTAAAAGCGGATAAGCTGGACAGGAGGGAAAGAAAAACGGAAGCTCCTCTGTTGTTGTTCACTGTCACATGAACCCGGGAGTCCGGGTCTGCAGAGCAGGCTCGGAACCGGAGAGGAGCTTCCGATGCAAGAGATTGTGGAGATCGGTCGGGCCACGCAAGACGAGCTACGCGATGATTTGCGCGAGCTGTTTCAAGGCGCGATCCGGCTGACGCTCGAGATGGTGCTGGAAGAGGAGCTGAAGGCCATGGTAGGTGCACGCCGCTTCGAGCGGGTGGGAAGCCGGAAGGACCATAGGAACGGCACATACCTGAGGCGGCTGCTGACGAGCCTGGGGCAGATCGAGGTCGCCATGCCCCGGAGCCGGGACAACGGTTCGCCGGCCGACGTGATCGGCCGCTACCAGCGCAGGAGCCCCGAGCTCGACGAGATGATGGTCGAGGCGTATGTGAGCGGCGTGTCACAGCGCAAGATGGGCGACGTCACCGAGGCGCTGATGGGCGAGCGTGTTGGGCGCTCGACGGTGAGTCGTGTGGCAAAACGGCTCGACGAGGCCGTGGAAGGGCTGCGCCGTGCGCCGATCGAGGGGCCTCACCCCTATCTGTACCTGGACGCCACGTTCTTGGACGCCCGCTGGGCCCGCAAAGTCGAGAACGTGAGTGCGCTCGTGGCGTATGCAGTGGGCCCTGAGGGTCACCGACGGCTCCTGGCCGTCACGCTGGGCGCTGAGGAGTCGCAGCAGAGCTGGTCGGAGCTCCTCGAGCAACTCCAGGACCGCGGCCTCGGCGGTGTCGAGCTCGTGATCGCCGATGAGCACGCAGGCCTGGCAGCTGCGGTCCGCCGCTTCCTGCCCGAGGCACGCCGTCAGAGGTGTACGGTCCATCTGCAGCGTAATGTGGGGGCGAGGGTCCCCCACCGCCTACGCAAGCGCGTGGCGCGTGAGGTCTCGGTGATCTTCCAGACATCCGGACTCGCCGAGGCGAAGAAGCTCCTGGGCGAGTTCGGCGCACGCTGGAAGAAGGAGCTGCCCGAGGCCGTGGAGGTCCTGGAGCGGGGCTTCGGGGCAGCGACGCAGTTCTACGCGTTCCCCGAGGCGCACTGGCCCCGGCTGCGTACCACCAACAGCCTCGAGCGGCTGCACGGCGAGATCAAACGCAGGATCAAGGCCGCCGGCGCCTTCCCGGACCGGGCCAGCGCCCTCAGGCTCATCACGGCCGTCGCACTCAGGACCACACACGTCTGGGGCGACCGGCGTTACCTCGACCTCTCACTCCTCCAGAAACAGGAGGTCGCCCAAGCAGCCTAGCCGAAGGCGAGGAGCTTCCTCCGCTTTTACACACAAATCGGGACTTGACCCTCCTTTCATCGCTCCAGTGTTAGCGGACGGTGCCATCTTCTCGCGCGGGCGCTTGTCAGCGCGCGCCGCGCCATGCACTGCGTCGGCAAGACTGGATTTACGCTTCACCATTGGTCTCGGCTCCGTGTCCATTCAAAGAGTTCATTGATCTCGGCGGCGGCCTTCCCGCTTGGCGCAGACTCAGACGCGGACAATCCGGCTGTGAAGGCATGGACGTGCTCGATTCTCTGATGCACGATGACGGGGCAGGCCTTCACACCGTAACCAGCGATGGCTGTCAGGGCTTGGTCCGTGAGCTGGTTGGCGACTGGCGCCGCGTTGATGACCACAGCGCCTGCGGCGGCTTTCCCCCGGCCCCTGAGGCGATTAAGCCATCGCCCTGGTTCCTGAGGATGCCCGTCCTTCACGGCCCTCCACAGGTGCTGGGACTAACATAGGATGTGGTACCGCTCTTGGGGGCAGGTCACTGCCAATGGCACAAGCGAGAGAATGTGGTCTCGTACCTGCCACGCACCGAGCAGAAGGCCTGGCGTGTACGTCTGCAGCGAGCCTACGAGCGGCCCACCTACGAGGAGGCGAAGCGGGACCTGAAAGCGATGCGGGCTGAGCTGGACGAGCTCAACCAGTCGGCGGTTGCGAGCCTGGACGAAGGGTTCGAGGAGACGTTGACCCTGCATCGACTCGGCGTGTTCCCGCTGGTTGGCCGTTCGCTGAAGACGACCAACGTTCTCGAATCCGTGAACGCTCAAGCCGAACAGCGCTGTGCGAGAGTCGACCGATGGAGAAACTCGAACCATAAGCAGCGCTGGCTCGCCGCCGCGCTCATCGACATCGAGCCTCGGCTCAGGGGGCTACTCGGCTATCGCCACCTCCCGTCGCTCCGTGCCGCGATTCAGAAGGAACTCGGGATCATCCATCCCGATAGCCAGACTCATGCCGCAGCCTGAGCGTCCGGAGGTCACTCGAGTTTCAACTAGCTTTGGGATTGACTCATCAGAGTCGACCGGGAAGGTTAAAGGAACTGTCAGGCGTCATTGCTCAAGCTCACCTCCACCGATTTGACGCTCAAGATCCCATCGAGTTCGGATCTCGCGGGGGTTTGAGATCCTCAGCAAGATAGACGGTCGCCATGCCACCTTCGCCAATCTGGCGTTCAAGGCGGTAGCGGCCTTCCAGAGCTGAATCCAGCCGGGCAATCGGATCGGACATCAAGAAGACCTCGGGTCGAAGGGGTACCGCGAGGGATCATCCGATGGACTACATCATTCTGTGCGGAAGGGAGTTATCGCAAGCCGCTCCGTCTCTGGCCATCCCGCCCTCGCCAAGCTCACGCTCGACGCGGTAGCGGCCTTCGAGGGCAGCGTTCAGGCGGGTGATGGGGTCGGTCATGGCAGATTTCTAAAGTCGTTCCCGTCCACAAAGTGGGGCTCGAACTCCCCACGCCCGGACAAGCTGTAAGCACGAACTTCGACGCGGTCTTCTGCTTACGGTTCGTCGGCTTTCACCAACTCCTCTACCTCAACAACCTTCGTCTCCGTGGGTTCCGACCGGGCCGCATTGCGGTTGACTGTGCCCAACACTGCCGGCAACTCAATGCCCGCCTGCTCGGCCAGCTCGTGGATCGCCGGCAGCGACCCGATCAAGCTCGACAGAAAATCGGCCGTTCCACCGCCGTGCTTCGATCCACGACCACCGTTCCCCGAATCCCACACAGTGATCTTGTCGATCTTGAGGTTCTGAATCGCCTTCACCTGCTCGGCGACCAAGGTAGGAAGCTGCTCGATCATGAGCAGAGTCGGAGCGATCTGCGGATTCCCGGCGCAGGCCTCGACCAGTCTCTGGTACCCCGCGGCCTTGGCCTCCAACACCTTTTGCGTACCCTCCGCCTCGGCCACGAATTTGGCCAACATCGCGTCGGCCTCACCGCGCGCCTCGCGCCGCAGTTGCTCCGCAGTCGCCTCGGCCTCGATCTCGACCCGCTGTTTCTCGATCTCCTGAGGCGCCAGTTCGTCTTTGCCCAAGCGGGCGATCTCCTGCTCGCGCTGAGCCCCGAAGATCGCCTCGTCCGCCTGTGCGGCCGCGATCTCAGCCCTGCGCTTCGCCTCGGCCCGCACCTCTGCGAGCTGGGCGTTTGAGTTCGCGATCTCTCCCTGTGACGAGTTCTCGCCCTGAACCGCCGTCGACTCCGCCGCGGCAACCTGCACCCGCTGCTCCTGCTCCGCGTTCTTCTTAGCGGCGATGGTCTCGGCTTCCCGCTCGGCGGTTGCGATCTCGTAGTCGCGCTTCGACTTCACCTCGCCCTCAATCGCGGTCGCCTCCAGCGCAGCCACGCGCACCCGCTGATCGCGCTGGGCATCCTTCTGCCCGGTAGCGCCGTCGCGATCCTGCTGGGCGACCTCCACCTTGGCGCGATTGATCGCCTCCGCCGCCGCACGTTTCCCGATGGCTTCGATGTAGCCACTCTCGTCGGTGATGTCACGGACGTTCACGTTGATCAGCGCGAGCCCCACCTTGTTGATCTCCTCGGCTACGTTCGTGTTGATGAGATTCATGAACTTCTCGCGGTCCTTGTTAATCTCTTCGATCGACAGGGTCGCAATGACCAGCCGCAACTGACCCAGAATGATGTCCTGGGCTTGCTCGCGAATCTGGTTCTCATCCAGGTGCAGTAGTCTTTCCGCTGCTGAGTTCATGAGCACCGGGTCGGTGGAAATGCCCACCGTGAACGTCGAGGGAACGTTCACCCGGATGTTGTTGAGCGACAGCGCTCCTTCCAGGGGGATATCGATGACCAGCGGCTCGAGAGGCAAGAACGCGTAGTCCTGCAACAGCGGGATTATGAACTTGCCGCCGCCGTGGAGGCACTGTGCCGCCTGTGCGCCCGCGACCCTCCCATAGATGACCAGGATCCTGTTGGAAGGACAGCGCTTGTATTGCTTCACCAAGAACGAGATGCCGAAGAAGAGGATAAGCAGACCCCCACCTATCAAGCCGAGCCACACCCTCGAATCGCCCTCGAACGCGCCCACTTGGAGGAGTGCCACCGTGGCGAACAGGAACATCGTGTTATCCCCCTCTGGAGTTCATGCCTTCGTTACTGTTACTGAGTTGTCCTCATTTATGCTCACGACGCGGACCTTCTCGCTCCGGGGCAGTGCCTCGCCCTCCGTGATCGCTTTGTAGAACCGTTGGCGGTCGTCGATCAGGACACGCACGCGCCCCTTCCCGAGACCCTTGGCGGGGATCTTCGCGTACACCGTGCCCTCCGCCTCCAGGGTCTGGTATATGGGCACGTTGCCGCTGCTCTGGAGGCCATACATGGCCGTGAGCAATTTCGCGAGGAACCAAACCATGCCCGTTCCACACGCCACCGCGAAGACGACGCTGATCGTGCCCCCCCAGCCTCCGCCGCGGAACGCACCCAGCCCTCCCCAGCCAAAGCCCATCAGAAAAGCAGCGATCGCCTGGACGGACAGGACCTTGAAGGCGTACGAGGATTCGCCGGTATCTACGTCGATATCGGCTCCCGCATCGATATCTACATCGACATCGAAGTCCACATCGACGTCCACGCCCGTATCGGCACCCCCGACGAGCATGAGGAGCGTACGCAAGGAGAAGAACACGGTGCCGGCAATCGCTGGCACGGTGAACCAGATGGCGACGGGACCGAAGAACAGCTCCTGCATACGGCTTCCATCTCGGGGGGTGGCGGTTACTGGAGGATACGCGGAGGCCGTGATCCGCCTTCAGAGCATCACATTAGTCGCCCCCCGAGGGAGCCGCAACCAACGCTGGGCTGCCTTGCCGCCTCTCTCAGTTCACGCGGGATCCCAACGGGGCTTCAAGGCCGAACGCAGTGTGATGCGGCGAGCCTGTCCGAGGGGACTGTGATCTGACCCCCTAAAACGAGACCAAGTCCAGTTTTAGAATTCTGGACGGGTCGAGACAAGGAAAAGGAGGTCAGGATGGCAGCGCCAAAGAACCTGAGCGCGGGACAAATCATCAACCAACTGTGCAGGGCGGAAGTGGCCCTGGCGAACGGGAAGAGGGTCAAGCAAGTGTGCCGGGAGCTGGGGGTGAGCGAGCAAACGTACTACCGGTGGCGCAAAGAGTACGGGGGAATGAAGGTGAGCCAGGCGAAGCGGCTCAAGGCGCTCGAGAAGCAAAACCAGCGACTGAAGCGGTAGTGTCCCTAGATTTGTGTAAAAGCGGATAAGCTGGACAGGAGGGAAAGAAAAACGGAAGCTCCTCTGTTGTTGTTCACTGTCACATGAACCCGGGAGTCCGGGTCTGCAGAGCAGGCTCGGAACCGGAGAGGAGCTTCCGATGCAAGAGATTGTGGAGATCGGTCGGGCCACGCAAGACGAGCTACGCGATGATTTGCGCGAGCTGTTTCAAGGCGCGATCCGGCTGACGCTCGAGATGGTGCTGGAAGAGGAGCTGAAGGCCATGGTAGGTGCACGCCGCTTCGAGCGGGTGGGAAGCCGGAAGGACCATAGGAACGGCACATACCTGAGGCGGCTGCTGACGAGCCTGGGGCAGATCGAGGTCGCCATGCCCCGGAGCCGGGACAACGGTTCGCCGGCCGACGTGATCGGCCGCTACCAGCGCAGGAGCCCCGAGCTCGACGAGATGATGGTCGAGGCGTATGTGAGCGGCGTGTCACAGCGCAAGATGGGCGACGTCACCGAGGCGCTGATGGGCGAGCGTGTTGGGCGCTCGACGGTGAGTCGTGTGGCAAAACGGCTCGACGAGGCCGTGGAAGGGCTGCGCCGTGCGCCGATCGAGGGGCCTCACCCCTATCTGTACCTGGACGCCACGTTCTTGGACGCCCGCTGGGCCCGCAAAGTCGAGAACGTGAGTGCGCTCGTGGCGTATGCAGTGGGCCCTGAGGGTCACCGACGGCTCCTGGCCGTCACGCTGGGCGCTGAGGAGTCGCAGCAGAGCTGGTCGGAGCTCCTCGAGCAACTCCAGGACCGCGGCCTCGGCGGTGTCGAGCTCGTGATCGCCGATGAGCACGCAGGCCTGGCAGCTGCGGTCCGCCGCTTCCTGCCCGAGGCACGCCGTCAGAGGTGTACGGTCCATCTGCAGCGTAATGTGGGGGCGAGGGTCCCCCACCGCCTACGCAAGCGCGTGGCGCGTGAGGTCTCGGTGATCTTCCAGACATCCGGACTCGCCGAGGCGAAGAAGCTCCTGGGCGAGTTCGGCGCACGCTGGAAGAAGGAGCTGCCCGAGGCCGTGGAGGTCCTGGAGCGGGGCTTCGGGGCAGCGACGCAGTTCTACGCGTTCCCCGAGGCGCACTGGCCCCGGCTGCGTACCACCAACAGCCTCGAGCGGCTGCACGGCGAGATCAAACGCAGGATCAAGGCCGCCGGCGCCTTCCCGGACCGGGCCAGCGCCCTCAGGCTCATCACGGCCGTCGCACTCAGGACCACACACGTCTGGGGCGACCGGCGTTACCTCGACCTCTCACTCCTCCAGAAACAGGAGGTCGCCCAAGCAGCCTAGCCGAAGGCGAGGAGCTTCCTCCGCTTTTACACACAAATCGGGACTTGACCGCGCCGGCCGACGACGGCGGCGCCGCCATCACCGGCTACAAGATCGAGGTTTCGCCCAATGGCAGCACCGGCTGGACCAACCGCGTCGCCACCACCGGCAACACCAACACCACCTACGCCCACACCGGCCTTTCCGCCGGCACCACCCGCCACTACCGCGTCTCGGCGATCAACTCGGTCGGCACCGGCGCCGCCTCCAGCACCGCCAACGCCACCACCGACGCCGAGCCGGGGCTGGCGGTGGTGACGGTGCACGCGCTGGCGACATCGGTGCCGGGGGGGGGCCTCGCCCGTTTCGAGCTGCGGCGCAGCGGCGGCGACCTGGACGACTGGCTCAAGGTCAGCTACCGGCACGACGAGTCGTCCGACGGCAACTACGTGAAGTCGTGGGGCTACTTCAAGCCGGGCGACACGAAGAAAAAGGCGGATTACGTCGTGGGGTCGTCCGGCACGGTGACGGCGTGCGTCATGGAGCCTTCGGTGCTGTGCACAGAGGATCCGAATAATTCCTCGTGCACCGACAACTACATGGTCGGCAACCCGTCGAGCGCGTCGATGCAGGTAACGGCCAGCGCCAGCTCGTCGGACGACGCGCTGGAATACGCGCTGACCCTCGTGGACGACCTGACCCCGGATGTGGCCGCCGCAGTGTTGCTCGGCGAGCAGACCCTCGGCGAGGCTGAGTTGGCCGCGCTCGACCGGCTGGGCAATGGTAACGGTCGCTACGACCTCGGGGACCTGCTCTCCTGGATCGATCGCTGCCGGCGGGGTGAAGCGCGGTGCGGACCAACCTCGACGGGTTCCGGTCCCCCTTCCGCCGCCGGCCTCCTCGCCGCCGCGGCGGCCGGACGGCCGTGGATCTCCAGGCGCACGAGACGGCGCGGTTCCGGGCGCCCGGGACGAAAATCGATCCGCGCCGCGCGCCGCCGGGGGCGCTTCGCCGGATACGCACTCGCCACGCTGCTCGCCGTGACCATGACCCTGTCGTGCACCGAAGGTTCGGTGGGACCGGCCGCCAACGTGCAGGACCCGGGGTTCCTGACCGTCGAGTGGACCGGGCCGGCAGCCGGTCGCGGCATCGGCGTTCTGCTGGAGCTCGAGGGTCCCGGCATCGAGGCCGTGCGCGCTCCCGGTTTCGAGTTGTACGAATCCAGGGCGTCCGGGCGGCATGAGATCGTCGTGGCGGGATCCCTCCGGGCGGGTCCCCTCGTGCAGTTCCGGGTCCCGGACCGGGGCCAGCTGCCTCTGTACCGGGTCCGCGTCCTCGAGGTCGCGGGAGAGGATTACGAGCTCAGGGACGCGGGGCAGTACCGGGCCGTGATCACGCTGCACTGACAACCCCAGCCAAGATGGGTCCCCCGACGTGCGCGGCAAGGTTCGAGTGCGTCGGGGGGGCCACGCCCACAGCAGCCGGGGCGTGCGCAGGTGTCGCGCGCCCCGGCCTCTTGAGGGCTGCACCGAGCAGCGCCTGCTTGACGGGCCGGATGGCGCCGGGCTGGCCGGTGGAGCCCGCGTCACAGCCAACCCTGACCTCCCGTCCCGCCATCCCGGCGCCCGCGAACGACGGCTCGCAGCCGCCGTAGGGGCGCCCGCCCGCGGCGCATTCCATGACGCGCGCGGCCAGGCCGCACACGGCGTCCTCCTCCGCGCCGGGAATCGACCCGCTGACCTAGCGCCGTCCTCTTACCAGCAACCGGCCCGGCCTCCCGGACGGCATCCGGTTCCCACGGACCTTCGCGTTCCGTCGCGCCGGCCGGCGCACACCCCGCACCGGCCGCACCCGGGCCCGGCTCTCCCGGCCGAGCCTCGCACCCCACCCCCCCGGCCTCGCATCCCCTGCCTCGCGGGGGCGTGCGCCACTGCACTGGCGGCGGCCTCCAGAGCCTCCCGGACAACGTCGGATAACTACGTGCACCACGGACACTTAGGAAATTTCCTAAGAGTTGACTTCCTGGAAAAGGCCCCCTCAACGTTACGGGCCATGACACGGTTGGAACGGCTCTCATGCAGACCCTGGAGGAGCAATTCAACACACGGCTGAACGCGTTTCTGGGCAGCACGGGCCTGAGTCCGACGACGCTCGGCATGCAGGCGGTGGGCGACCCGAGCCTGTTACGCCAGATCGAGCGGGGACGCTCGCCGTCGCTCAGGACGGCGGACCGGATTCTGGCCTTCATGGCCGCCTACGAGCAGGACACGGGCGGCGCGAGGGCTCCGCCCGGCCGCCTGGCCGGGCCGGGGCCGGCGACGCGGGGGAGGAAGGCGAACCGGAGCAGAGCGATGAGTGAACAACCGATCGAACAGAGAACAAACCCGCCGATCCGTTTCCTGCGGATCTCGGCTGTCGAGGCGCTGACGGGCCTGTCGCGGACCACGATCTACGACTGGTCGGCACAGGGGCGCTTCCCCCGGGCGGTCCGGCTGAGCGAGCGCGCGGTGCGCTGGATCGAGTCGGAGGTCGAGGAATGGATGGATGAGCGGATCGAGCAGGGCCGGGGCGGGGACGCCTCGGCGGCAAAACACAACTGAACCCCAAGGAGGAGAGAGAATGAGAACGTTGTCGAGAACGCTGCAAGCGGCCGCCTGGGCCGCACTGCTGGCGCTGACGCCGAGTGTGCTGCTGGCGCAGGGGACGAGCCCATGGGTGGAGGCGGTGAACGAGTTACAGGCGCAGTTCACGGGTCCGATCGCTCGGGGGCTGTCGCTGATCGCGATCGTGGTGGGCGGGCTGATGTTCGCGTTCGGCGAGGGCGGTAGCAAGCGCACGCTGGCCGGGATCATCTTCGGTCTCGGGATGGCGATGGGCGCGGCGAACTTCCTGGCGTGGCTGTTCTGATGCGGGGTCTGAGGCGCTGGGCCGGTTATGCGGCGCTGAACCGTCCGCTGACGATCCTGGGTGTCGAGCGTAGGGGGTTCCTCCTCATCGCGACGCTCGGGCTCGCGATGTGGAACGCGACGGCTTCGCTCGTGACGGGCGGCGTGGTGTTCGCTGTCGGCTACGGTGCGGGCTGGCTGGCCGGCCGCAAAGACCCGGACATGCTTGGCGTGCTACGGGCCGGGACGCGCTACCCGTCGCGTTTCGACCCGGGCAAGTGGGCCGACGAGCCGTGGCATCTCGTGATCCGGAGCGGGCGATGAGGATCTCCGCGGAGCTCCGGGACCCCGAGGCGGCCGGCTCGCTGGCCGAGGAGCTGCCCTACTGGGGCTGGCTCGAGGACGGCCGCACGTGCCTGACCCGCACGGGCGAGCTGATCGCGGCCGGGCGGCTGGAGCCCGCGGTAGTCGATGGGCGTTCGCCCGAACAGATCGACCGCGTGCTGGGCCGCTGGCAGCGGCTGCTGTCGGGGCTCGACGCCGACACACGCCTCTACTTCTATGTGCTGCGTCGGCCGGTCTCGCCCGAGGCCGCGGACGACGACGGCTCCGGCATCGTAGCGGTGTCGCAGCGGAAGCGGAGTGCGTTTCTGGCCGGGCGGGTGCAGCGGCTCGAGGCCTACCTGGTCTGGTCGCACGATCCCCGTCTCCGGACGGTCGCCGACGGGCCAACATCGGGAAGAGCGTCCCGGCTCATGCAGTGGTGGAAGCGCCGCCGAGGGGGCGCGCCGACCTACCTGCGGTCCGAAATCGAGGCCGCCGCCGCCCGCTTTCGCGCGACGGTGGACGCGGGCCGCGCGCTCGTAGGGGAGCACACGCCGATCGAGATGCTCGAGCCCGCCGAAGCCTCGCGGCTTCTCTCCGAGCTGATCAACCGTCCGGGCACGATGTGGGACGGCGCGACGGGGAGCGGTATGAACTGGCGGCTCGCGCTCTCGGAGCTCGAGGCGGAGCGCAGTCACCTCCGTCTCGACGGCGAGCCCGTGATCCTGTACTCGCTTCTCTCGCCACCCGGACAGACGCGGGCGAACCTGCTCCAAGAGCTCTACTGCCTGGATGCGGTGATGACGGTCTCGCTCGAGTGGCGGCCCTGGGCGATGGAGGCGGCCCGGCGCCGGATACGGGGCGCGCAGCGGCATTACTTCGCGCGCCGTTACTCGATGATGGCGCATGTGCAGGAGACGGAGGGCACGGCCGCCGCGATGGTCGACTCGGCCGCGGCGACCGAGTCCGACCGGCTGGGCGAGGCGCTGGTCGAGCTCGAGGCGGACGGAGTGAGCTACGGCGAGGCCACGCTGACCGTGGCGCTCCACGGCGAGCTCGGAAGCATCGAACGGCTGGACGGCGACCTGCGGCGTCTCTTCGCGGCCCACGACGCGAAGGTGATCCGGGAGGGCTACGGCCAGCTGCCGGCGTGGTTCTCGCGGCTCCCGGCTCAGCCCCGCGGGCGGCAGGTGCGGAAGGTGTTCGTGTCGGCCGGCGTCGCGGCGTGTCTGGCACCGTTGTTCGGGCCGCCACGGGGCACCGTGAAGAGCAAGCATCTCGGTCGCGAGTCGCTCGCGGTCTTGGAGACGCCGTGGCGCACGGCGTACCACTACGACCTGTTCGCCGGCGACGTAGGCCACACGTTGATGCTCGGCGCGACCGGCTCGGGCAAGAGCTTCACACTGAACTTCCTGCTGGTCGAAGCTCTCAGGTACGACGCGCACGTCCTGATTCTGGACTTGGGCGGCTCGTACCGCTGGCTGACCCGGTTTCTGGGAGGCCGCTACCTGGAGCTCTCGCCCGGCGAGGCGGAGCCCACGCTCCGGTTGCAGCCGTTCGCCCTCCCGGCGGGCACGCGGACGTTCCAGTTCCTCACGGGCTGGGTGCTCCGGCTGCTGAAGCTCGGCGGCTGGGAGGCGAGCGGAGCGGACACGAGCGAGATCCGGGCCCGGATCGAGGACCTGTATGCGTTCGAGCCGGAACGGCGGACGCTGAGCGTCTTGGCAAGCTCGCTTCCGTCCGCGACGTGGCCGGCGTGGAGCCGCTGGATCGAAGGCGGCGCCTGGGGCGCGTACTTCGATAACCCGGCCGTCGGGGCACCGGATCTCGAGTTCGCCGACTGGCAGGTGATCGATTTGGCCGGGGCGGTCGAGCATCCGGATCTCTGCGACGCGGCACTCTCCTATCTGCTCGAGCGGATGCGGCTCGAGGTGGAGGACCCGTCCGAGGCGGCGCGGCTGAAGCTGATGGTCGTGGACGAAGCCTGGCGCTACCTGCAGGACCCGGCCGTACTGAATTACCTGGCCGAGGCGGCGAAGACGTGGCGGAAGAAGAACGCCGCGCTGGTCCTCGCCACGCAGTCCGCGGTGGACGTGACGGCGACGCCCGGTGCTGCGGCGCTCCTCGAGTCGATCCCGACCAAGCTCTTCCTCGCGAACCCCGAGCTCCCCGACGCGGTCGGAGCGCTGTTCCGGCTGAACGACTCGGAACTCGCGCAGGTCCGGGGCCTGATCCCCAAGCGCGAGCTCTACCTCCGCCGCCCGGACGGGGCGGCGGTGCTCCGGCTCGAGGTCGATCCGGAGAGCTACTGGCTCTACACCTCGTCCGCATTGGACGCCGAGGAGAGGGCCCGGGCCGTCGAGCGTCACGGACTCAGCCGGGCCCTCGAGGTGCTCGCGAGCCGAGACCATCCCACCCCCACCCCCAACGCGAGGAGCTGACACGCCATGCGATCCCCTACGACACCTATGGTTCTAGCGGCGCTTCTCCTGGCCGCGCTGCCCGCCGGGGCCGCCCCGCAGCAGGAGGACGACGACCAAGCCCTCCTCCGGGTAGCGGTCCCGGAGGAGGGCGAGGACCGCATTCACCGGCTGCGGACCCAGGTCCGTCACACGACGGTGATCGTGCTCCCCGCCGGGGAGAACATCCTGGACTTCGTGGTCGGCGACTCGGAGTACTGGCACCTGACCGGCGCGGCGAACGTCGCGTTCCTGAAGCCCCTCGCTTCGGACGCGGCGACGAATATCGCGCTCGTATGCGAGTCGGGGCGGATCTACTCGTTCCTGGTGGCTGAGCACAGCGACGGGCCGCCCCATCTGGTCGTTCGCGTAGAGTCCGGAGCAGAGGCGGCGCGGCTCTCCGGAGGCAGCGGCCGTCCCGCGTTCGTCGCGCGTAGCGAGGTCGCGGCCTACCAACAGATGGCCGCCGAGGCGGCCGAGGCGGCACGTAGCGCCCGGGAGGCGGCCGAGGCCGGCATCCTGGAAGCCCGGACTCAGGCCGAAACGGAGATCGAGGAGTTCCGTGCGCGCTATCCGGAGCGTCTCGCGTTCGAGTACCGGCTCGACGGGGACGCGGCGGACCGGCCGTTCCTGGTCGAAGCGATGTGGCACGACGGGCAGTTCACCTACGTCCGCTCCCGCGCCCAGGAGTCGCCGGCCCTCTATGAGCTCCGGGACGGGGAGCCGGCGCTCGTCGCCTACGACCTCTCAGAGGACGGCCTCTACATCGCCCGCCACGTGCTGGGCGACGGGTGGCTCCAGATCGGCGACAAGCGGGCTGCCTGGCGGTTCACGCCGCGGGAAGGCCTCCGATGAGCCGTTGGAAGCAGTGGGTATCGCCGCCGGAAGGTGCGCTCCCCGGCGGGATCGTGACGAAGGCGGGCGTGGTGTTGATCGCCGTGCTCGTCGGTGGACTGCTCCTGTCCTGGGCGATGACGGGTCCCGAGGAAGATGCGCCCGCTCTCGGGGCATTGCCCGAGGCGCAGGCGGTCGACGACGGGATGGGCCGTTCGCTCCAGAACCGCATTCGTGCGGAGGCCGAGCGGCAGGCCCAGCAGGCCGCCGCCCGAGCGCGCGCCGAGCTCGAGCGCCGGCAGGCTGCGGCCGCCGGGGAGATGGCTCGGCTCCAGACGGAGTCGGAGACGCCGAACACCGCAGCCTTGATCCCAGGCGTGAGCGCGGCCGAGTCGGAGCTTCGGGAGGCGCTTCGGCTCGAGGAGCTGGAGCGAAGAACCCGCTCGCTCCGTGCCCTTCCCGTCGCTCAGTCGTACAGGGACCCGAATGCAGCTGCGGAGTCGTCCGAAGCCGGCACCGGCGATGCGGCCGACGCGGATGTGGCGCTCCTCGAGAACGCGGTCCAAGCGGCTCTCGCATCCTTCGAGCAGTCGGTCGGGGCGCTCGAGGAGGAGTTGGCAGCGGAGTTGGCGGCCGGGCAGCTCCTCTCCGGCTCCCCGGGACCTGCCGCACCGCCAAGCTCTCCTCGCCCCCCCGGCACGGCTGAGCCCGGCCGGAGCGTCCGGCCCGCCGACCCGCCGGGTTGGGAGCGGATCTACGAGGGCTCGTTCCTCGAGGCGGTGCTGCTCACGCAGCTCACGGGCGATTTCCCCGGGCCCGTGCTCGCGACCGTCTCGGTCCCGTTCTATTCGGCCGACCGCCAGCGGATCCTGATCCCGCGCGGCGTGCGCGTCGTCGGCACGGCCCAGGCCGTTCAGGACCCGGACCAGAGCCGGCTCGCCGTCGCCTTCCACCGGTTGCTCCTGCCCGACGGCAGCTGGATCGACCTCGAGTTCACCGGCCTGAACCAGGCGGGCGAGGGCGCTCTTCAGGACCAGGTCGACCGCCACTACTTCAGCACGTTCGCGGCCGCCGGAGCCATCGGCGTCGTGAGCGGGCTCGCCTTGGCCGGCGGTTCGCCGTTCGGCCTCAGGGCGGGCGTCGGCCAGGGACTCGGCCAGAGCGCGACCTCGGTCCTCGACCGGTTCCTGAACCGGCTACCCACCCTCACGATCCGCGCAGGCCATCGCCTGCGCATCTGGTTCACGTCCGATGTCCTGGTCCCCAGGGCCGGGACACGGCAATAACAAACAAGGAGCTCATCATGCGTCACCGCAGCCTCACCACCGTCCTCCTCGTCTCGGTCCTGATGCTCGCGAGCGCTGGGCCGGCCAACGCCCTGTTCGACATCGGCGGCGTGATCCAGCGGGCCCAGATGATCGTGAACCAAGCGACCCAGATCGCGAACCAGATCCGCCAGATGCGGACGATGACCCGCCAACTCACCGAGCTCGAGGAGCAGCTCGACTACATGAGAGAGGCCGCGAGGGGCGAGGTGGACGCGCTGATCGAACCGTTCTCGGAGCTGGCGGCCGGATCCATCGGCCTCGTCGGCGACGGCCTCGACTGGGGCTCCGAGTTCAGCGGCGCAGCCGGCGAGCTGGTCGAAGCAGTGCGTGACATGGGGAGCGGCGACTCGTTCACCGACGTCTGGCGGAGCGCCCAAGGGGTGGCCGACCAGGTGAGCGAGGCGGACATCCTCGAGCTCTACCGTAACCGCCCGGCCGAGGCATCCTCCCGTGCGGTTGAGGACTACCGCCAGGCCAAGGAGGCCGCCGACCGCCAGCGCGTGCTCGACTACGCGATGATGGACGCCGCGGCCTCGCTCGCATCGACCGTCGAGAGCGCACAGGACTCGTTCGACGACCTGACCGCGAACGGCAATCTCTCGAATACGGCGCTCCAGCAGGCGCAGGTCGCGGCCGCGCTGACCCAGGGCCGGATCAACGCCGCCGTGGCGCAGGTGCTCGCCTATCAGGCCGTCGAGCAAGCGAACCGGATGCAGCAGGCCGAGATCGACCGGCTCGAGCGGCTCGCCGAGTGGAGGGACGCACGCCTCCGTACGAACGCGATGGCCGATGCGATGCGGGCGGCCGCGTTCCAGAACCGCGACCGGCTCCGGGAAGGGCTCCTGTTCAAGATCCCGTCGTTCTACATGGGCGGCCAAGTTTAGGCCCCGGGAGCGACTGTCATGCAGCTCGTGCCACCGCAGTCGATCGATCCGAACGTCCCGGCCCAGATCCCCGCGGATCAGCTCCAGGACTTCAAGGGGTTCCTGGACATCGTGCTCGACACCGTGGTCGGCGGCGCCGCGCCCGACGTGCTCACGCTCGGCCACCAGCTGTGGGGCGGTCTCGCGGCGATCGTCGTCGCATGGAGCGGCCTCAAGATCGCGTTCAGCGGAACCTTCGAGCCCTGGTCCCTCGTGCGTGTCGTGCTCGGGATCGCGATTCCGAGGACGCTGCTCCACTACTACAGCGTTCCGATCCCGGGCGTGGGCTTCACGTTTCCGGCCATGGTCGCGGCCGGAGGGATCTGGCTCCAGAACCTGTTCATCTCCGATGTCGTGTCCGTCGGCTACACGGAGATGACCGCGCTCGTCCAGGCGTTCGCCGCCCGGCTCGGAGCGGCATGGTCGGGCGGGAGCCTGATGACCCTCGTGACCGAGGGCGTGAGCGTGTTCTTCTCGTCCCTCGTCGCGCTGATGATGGGCGTGCCGCTCGTGCTCGGCCTGGTCGCACTCTTCTGCCTTACCTACGCGCAGGTGATCTGGGCGCAGGTGGCGCTCGCGATCGTGATCCTGCTCGGGCCGGTGTTCATCCCCTGGCTGCTGTTCGAGCCGCTCGCGTTCCTGTTCTGGGGATGGTTCCGCACGCTCATGGTCTACACGCTCTACGGCGTCGTGGCCGGAGCCATCCTCCGCGTCTTCATGGGCGTCGGCATGGGCTACGTCACCACCTATACCGGCGCCTTGATGGGCACCGGCTCCTCCGACCCGGCCGAGCTGGGGCTGTGGGTCGTCGTCCTCCTACCGCTTGTCGTCTCCGGCCTGATGGCCGGCATGAAGGTGGGCGAGCTCGCCGCGATGCTCGTCTCCGGCTCCGGATCCGTCGGGTCGGGCATGATGGCGCTCGTGGTGCGTGGAGGCGGACGCCTCAGCGCTGCCGCGAACCCGGCCCGCCCCCCAATCCCCGGAGGCTGAAGGAGACGTCCATGAACCGAGAACACGATGCCGGCCGCGAGTACGCGGAAATTTGGGGCGAGACCGTCGAGGCTAACCGGAAACTCCGGACGCTGGCGATGATCCTCGCCGCCGCGTGCCTCGCGCTCGGCGTGCTCCTCCTCCGGGTCGCGACCGTCGAGCCGCCCCGCCCGATCGTGGTCCGGGTCGACGAGGTCGGCCGCGCCGAGGCCGTGGCCTACGAGGCCGCCACGGCGCAGGCGGATCCGCTCGATCCCACGACCAAGTACTTCCTTAACCGCTTCATCTCCGACTTCTACTCCAGGCGCCGGGCGACGGTCGAGCAGCACTGGACGCGGAGCCTCCGGTTCCTGTCGACCGAGCTGGCGAACGCCGCGTTCACGCGTGACGGCGCCGAGGTCGCCGCGATGGCCGCGGGCACCTCCGACACCGAGCTCCAGGTCGAGCAGGTCGTGCTCCGCATCCACCCGGCACCGGAGGCGCCGCACGGCGCGACCGCCGACTTCGACCTAGTCCACTTCAGGCAGGGGCAGGAGACGCTGAGGGAGCGGTGGTCGATCACGGTCCGGTTCACGTTCCTCACCGTCATCCCCTCCGAGCTCGTCGTCTACAACCCGATGGGCATCCTCATCACCTACCTCCAGGCCGACCGGGCCCTGGTCACGGAGCAGCCCAGGTGATCGCCCATCTCGCCGGGCGAGAGAGGGCGCTCGAACCGTTCGGTTGGACGGGACGCCAGGCCGAGTGGATCGCGCTCGTCTGCCTCCACAGCGGCGTGTTCACCCGCACACAGGCGACGCGGTTCCTGGACACGCATCACGAGCGGGCGCGCCGCCTCGTCCACGCGCTGATCACGCCGGGCCTCGCCGCCGAGGAGACCGTGCCGGGCGTTCGGGGGATCGGCCGCGTGTGCCGGATCTTCTCCCGGGGTCTATACCGCGCGCTCGGAGCCGAGCACATCCGCCACCGCCGCACGGCGTCCGCCGACGTGCTCATGCGCCGCCTGCTCTCGCTCGACTACGTGATCGAGCATCCCGGCTTGCCTTGGCTGGCCACCGAATCCGAGAAAGTCGCCGCGTTCGAGGCCCTCGGCATCGAACACGGGCTGCTGCCCGTCCGGGTTTACCGGGGTGCCGCCGGTGCGACTCGGCGCTACTTTCCGGTAAAGCTGCCGGTCGCGCTGGAGGCCGAGAGCGCCGTCTTCGTCTACGCCGATCCCGGCCACGCGACCGCGACCGCGCTTCACTCCTGGGGTGCGGCGCACCGCGGGCTCTGGCACGCGCTTGGGAGACGAGGCCGATCCGTCGAGGTTGTCGCGGTCGGTCGCACCTCGAGAGAGCTTGAGCGGGCACGGCGAGTCATGCGGCACTGGGCCGAGCCCTCCGGTCCAGCCGAACTCGACCCCCAGGTTCGCAAGGAGCTCGCCCGGATCGAGGAGGCCATTCTCGCGGGCGCGGTCCCGATCCTGGAGGAGTACGGCGGTCTCCAGGCCGCCATGAAGCGCAGCGTGGCGCTGGAGAAACAGGCCCGACGGCAGGCCGCCCGCGCCTCAATCCGCCGCGGCAGCACATGGCGGACCGCACGCCTCGCCGGGGCTCGCTACCGATGAGCGGCGCGCGACTTACGGCCGCACTGGAGTGCGCAAACGACGCGGGGGTACGATTCACACTTCGGCGCCCCGGCGATTCACACGGAGCTTCCCGCCTATCCGCTGGCGCCGCAGCGTCTTGCGCTTCCGCGGACAGGCCGGCCAGCGCTGTACGGGCGGCACCGTCCGTGGTGGGAGCGACCCCCCAGTCCGAGGGCCTGGTACGGGTTCGGGGCCAGGTGTGTTTGCGCACCTGCCCCCGCCCTCCTGGGGTCGCTCCCGAGCCATCGATCCTTCCAGGAAGGGTGTTGGACCGATGAGGCCGGCTACGCTCGCCATCATCGGCACCGCTCTGGGAGCGGCCGCCGGCCACGCGTTCTGGGCACCGTTCCCCGGCATGGGCGGCAACCCGGTTCTGGACCTGATCGCCTACCACGATCCGGGCCTTCACACGGTGATCCGCGTCTGGTACTACGCGGCCCCGGCCGTCGTCGTCGTCCTCGCCGGGAGCGTGTGCCTCTCGGTCTGGAGGGTGTGGCTTCAGCCGCGTGCAAGACGCCGCGGCCGGGGCAGCCTGCCCGCCTGGCCCACCTCGCCGAACGATGCCGCGCCCTCGCTCGTGATCGGCGAGCTCCACCATCCCGTCGTCCCGCGCGAGAGCGAGCGGCCCTCCTGGCTCGTCGTTCCCGAGACGGGGCTCTACACCGGCGTCCTCGTCGTCGGCGCCGTCGGCACCGGCAAGACCACCGCCTGCATGTACCCGTTCGCCCAGCAGCTCCTCTCGTGGCAAGCCGACCGGGCCGGGCGCCGGGCCAGCGCCCTTGTGCTCGAGGTCAAGGGCGACTTCTGCTACAGCGTGCGGGGGATCCTCGACGCCGCCGGGCGCGGCGGCGACTACCTCGAGATCGGGCTCGACGGCTCGTTGCAGTGGAACCCGCTCGACGATCCGCTGCTCGACTCCTACTCGCTCGCCTACGGCGTCGCCTCCCTCATCAACCAGCTCTTCGGCAAGAGCCGAGAACCGTTCTGGCAGCAAGCCTATACGAATCTCGTGCGCTGGATCATCGAACTGCACCGGCTCTTGCCGGGGGGCTGGGTCACGCTGCAGGACATCTACCGCTGCACGGTGGATGCGGAACTGTTCGGCCGGAAGATCGGCGAGGCCCGCGAGCTGGCCGACCGGCTCTGCCCGGTGCGGGCCGTCATCGCGACCAAGGATCTCGCCGCTCACAAGGAACCCCTCGGGGAATGGGGCTGGGAGCCGGTGCCCGGCTCGGACAAGGCGGCTTGCCGGCTCGACCCCGCACTCCGGGACCGGCTCAAGGAACTCAAGGTCGCATACGCGACGGAGGAGAGCGGGGGCGGCGCGGGGAGCGAGTTCCGTGAGCAGGTCGAGGCCATCGAGCGGTGGTATCTGCATGACTGGACGGCGCTCGACGCCAAGCTCCGCACGTCGATCGTCGAGGGCATCAGCGTGTTCCTCTCGCTCTTCGACCAGCCGCAGGTCGCCGGCGTGTTCTGCCCGCCGCCTCCCGAGCCGGATGAGTCTATATATATAGGTGACGATGCACCGGACGAGGACGCCGAGGCCGTCCGGCCCGTGCCGGGCCTCCGGCGCCGGCTGCCGCCGCTCAGCGAGCTGATCGAGGGCGGCAAGGTCCTGGCGCTCAACATGCCCGCGGGCGCGAACCCCGCGCTCGCCCGCGCCATCGGCGTCCTCTTGAAGAACGCCTGGATGCAGGCGCTGCTGCGGCGGCCCGCCGAGGCCGCCCGCCGGCCCGGACGCTACCTCCGACCCGCCGTGTTCATCTGCGACGAGTACCAGGCGTTCGCGACCGTCGGCCAGGACGATCCCTCGGGCGACGAGAAGGCGTTCGCGCTCACCCGGCAGTGCCGCTGCGTCCCGATCGTCGCCACGCAGTCGATCTCCTCGCTCCGCTCCGTGCTCCCCGGAGGCGAGGCCTGGCGCACGCTCCTCCAGACGCTCCGCACCCGGATCTTCCTCTCGCTGTCCGACGAGTCGTCGGCCCGGATCGCGTCCGAGATGTGCGGCAGCGTCATGAAGACGCAGCCCTCCTACACGTTCACCGAGACCACGGGCAGGCCCGAGTTCTCGCTCTTGTCCGGGCGAGCCGGAGGGGGCCGCGGCACGATCGGCGCGAGCAAGTCGTTCCGGCAGCAGAGGGAGCCCGTGTTCACGCCGCGCGAGTTCGCGCTGTTGGCCAACTACCAGGCGATCTGTCTGCCCTACGACGGCACGAAGTCGCTCCCTGCCCGGCGCGTCTACCTGAAACCCCACTACCTGCCGAGGGACGTGGGCTACTGGCGGCTCCGCGAGGAGGGACGGATATGAAGCGCGCAAGCGGGATCGGCCACCTGAAGCCGTTCCTTCCGGGCCTGGAGACGCTCCTCGAGGACCCGGAGGTCTCCGAGATCATGATCAACGGACCCGGCAACGTCTGGATCGAGCGAGGCGGCCGGCTCGAGCCCCACGAGGCGCCGGGACTCACCGCCGCCTGGCTCCACCGCGCCGCGATCCACATCGCCCGGCCGCTCGGCCTCGATCCCGCCGCCAGACCCATCCTCGATGCCCGTCTCGAGGACGGCTCAAGGGTCGCCATCTGCACGCCGCCCGCGAGTCCCGAGGTCGCCATCACCATACGCCGGTTCGGGGGCCGCGCGTTCTCGGCGGTAGTGTCCCTAGATTTGTGTAAAAGCGGATAAGCTGGACAGGAGGGAAAGAAAAACGGAAGCTCCTCTGTTGTTGTTCACTGTCACATGAACCCGGGAGTCCGGGTCTGCAGAGCAGGCTCGGAACCGGAGAGGAGCTTCCGATGCAAGAGATTGTGGAGATCGGTCGGGCCACGCAAGACGAGCTACGCGATGATTTGCGCGAGCTGTTTCAAGGCGCGATCCGGCTGACGCTCGAGATGGTGCTGGAAGAGGAGCTGAAGGCCATGGTAGGTGCACGCCGCTTCGAGCGGGTGGGAAGCCGGAAGGACCATAGGAACGGCACATACCTGAGGCGGCTGCTGACGAGCCTGGGGCAGATCGAGGTCGCCATGCCCCGGAGCCGGGACAACGGTTCGCCGGCCGACGTGATCGGCCGCTACCAGCGCAGGAGCCCCGAGCTCGACGAGATGATGGTCGAGGCGTATGTGAGCGGCGTGTCACAGCGCAAGATGGGCGACGTCACCGAGGCGCTGATGGGCGAGCGTGTTGGGCGCTCGACGGTGAGTCGTGTGGCAAAACGGCTCGACGAGGCCGTGGAAGGGCTGCGCCGTGCGCCGATCGAGGGGCCTCACCCCTATCTGTACCTGGACGCCACGTTCTTGGACGCCCGCTGGGCCCGCAAAGTCGAGAACGTGAGTGCGCTCGTGGCGTATGCAGTGGGCCCTGAGGGTCACCGACGGCTCCTGGCCGTCACGCTGGGCGCTGAGGAGTCGCAGCAGAGCTGGTCGGAGCTCCTCGAGCAACTCCAGGACCGCGGCCTCGGCGGTGTCGAGCTCGTGATCGCCGATGAGCACGCAGGCCTGGCAGCTGCGGTCCGCCGCTTCCTGCCCGAGGCACGCCGTCAGAGGTGTACGGTCCATCTGCAGCGTAATGTGGGGGCGAGGGTCCCCCACCGCCTACGCAAGCGCATGGCGCGTGAGGTCTCGGTGATCTTCCAGACATCCGGACTCGCCGAGGCGAAGAAGCTCCTGGGCGAGTTCGGCGCACGCTGGAAGAAGGAGCTGCCCGAGGCCGTGGAGGTCCTGGAGCGGGGCTTCGGGGCAGCGACGCAGTTCTACGCGTTCCCCGAGGCGCACTGGCCCCGGCTGCGTACCACCAACAGCCTCGAGCGGCTGCACGGCGAGATCAAACGCAGGATCAAGGCCGCCGGCGCCTTCCCGGACCGGGCCAGCGCCCTCAGGCTCATCACGGCCGTCGCACTCAGGACCACACACGTCTGGGGCGACCGGCGTTACCTCGACCTCTCACTCCTCCAGAAACAGGAGGTCGCCCAAGCAGCCTAGCCGAAGGCGAGGAGCTTCCTCCGCTTTTACACACAAATCGGGACTTGACCCTCTCGGCTCAGGACCTGGTGCGCATGGGCTCGCTGCCGGAGACGGTCCTCGGGGCCGGCCGGTCGGCCCTCTTGGCCCGCAGGAACATCCTGGTCTCCGGAGGCACGGGCTCGGGCAAGACGACGCTCCTCAACGCGCTGATCGAGTTGCTGCCAGAAGACGAGCGGATCGTCGCCATCGAGGACACGCTCGAACTCAGGATCGACCGCGCCAACTGCCTCCGCTTCGAGGCCGGAGCTGTCGGCACCGAGACCTCCGTCTCGATCCGCGACCTGGTGCGGCACGCGCTGCGCCACCGGCCCGACCACATCGTCGTCGGCGAGGTCAGGGGCGGCGAGGCCGCCGATCTGCTCCAGGCGCTCAACACCGGCCACGGCGGCTCGCTGACCACCATCCACGCGAACAACGCCCGCTCCGCGCTCTCGCGCCTGGCGAGCTGCGCCATGCAGGCCGAAGGCGCGCTTCCCTGGGAGGTCACCTGCCGGGGCGTCGTGGACGGGATCGCACTTGTGCTGCACACGACCCGGCAACGGGGCAGGCGGTTCGTCGAGGAGGCGCTCGAAGTGCGCGGCTACGACGCGGCCAAGGGCCGCTGGATCGCCGAACCGATCTGGAGCGGGTCTGACGAAGCCCCGCAAGAACAGCACCCACACACCAAGGAGGTGAACCCATGAAAGGCGACGAGAACATCGTTCGCGTCGAGACGCTCGATGACTTCGACCGCGAACTCGCGCGCGACGGAGGCGAGGCCCTCGAGGTGCCGGCCTCGCTGGCCGAAGAGTACGGCCTCTTCTCCGAGGACGTGGGCAGCGAGGACGAGATCCGCGACGCCGGAGAGGATCCGCACGGCCCCGAGGAGGAAGAGCTATGAAACACGACGAATACCACCGCCAGTTCGCCGAGGGGATCATCGAGCAGATCCGCCAGGGCACCGCGCCGTGGCAGAAGCCCTGGGGGCCGGGCGAGCGCGTGCTCCCCTCCAACGTCGATAGGGGCCGCTCCTACAGGGGCGGGAACAGCCTGCATCTCGCCGCCGTGCAGCAGGAGCGTGGCTACGGCGACGTGCGCTGGGGCACCTACCGCCAGATCCAGGCCCAAGGCGGACAGGTGCGCAAGGGCGAGCAGGGCACTCGCATCCTCTCGTTCCAGGACCACCGGAAGATCGCCGTCAACGACGAGCGCGGACGGCCCAAGAGGGACAACGAAGGCAAGCGCGTTTACCGCCACGAGCGCCTCCAGGCGCCCTTCGTCCGCCAGTACACCGTGTTCAACGCCGAGCAGGCCGACGGGCTCCCGGCCCGGCCCACACCCACGGCCGAGCCGCTCTGGAAGGTGCACCAGCAGGCCGAACGCGTCCTCGTGGACAGCGGGGTCCCCGTCCGTCACGTGGCGGGCGACCGGGCGTTCTACAACCTGAACCGCGACGAGATCGTGCTGCCCGAGCGTGGACAGTTCCCCTCCGCGAACCACTACTACCAGACCGCGCTCCACGAGCTGGGGCACAGCACCGGCCACCCGGAGCGGATGAACCGCCCAACACTGATCGAAGGGATCGGCGACGGGTTCGCCTCACCGGCCTATGCGAAGGAGGAGCTCCGCGCCGAAATCAGCGCCATGATGACAGGCGAGCGCGTGGGCGTCGGCCATGACCCGAGCCGGGGCGCCGCGTACGTCGAGGGGTGGGTCGCCGCGCTCGAGGAGGATCCGCGCGAGATCCGCCGCGCCGCCGCCGACGCGCAGAAGATCTCCGACTTCGTGCTCTCGCGGCACCGCGAGCGCGAGGCCGTGCGCGAACCCGCGGCCGTGGCCGCGACCCGCGCGCCCGCGCCGGGGCGGATCGTCCATCCCGTGCCGCCGCTCCCCGTGCCGGAGCGGACCTTCGGGCCGCGCCGCTGACGGTCGGTGAGGAGCCAGGAGATGTTCGACCGCACGGTCGAACCGGACCCGCGGACCGCCGCGCCACAAAGCCGCAATCGCTACCGCATGCGGGACGGCCACCGCCGAGAATACGCCGCGAGCCGGGACCGCGGGTCCACCTCCTTCCCCGAACGGTGCGCGCGC
The DNA here is from genome assembly GCA_965248195.1 of Longimicrobiales bacterium. GTDB lineage: Bacteria > Gemmatimonadota > Gemmatimonadetes > Longimicrobiales > Gaopeijiaceae > UBA822. Next base: position 2,743,298 of record CBDFIQ010000002.1, read on the forward strand.
GGGCTCGCCGACATCGGCGTCTACGGCGCCGTCTCGTACCGCGACCTCGCCGAGGCCCGCTTCGGCGGCCATCCCTACACCACCCGGCGGGCCGTGAACGCCTGGGTACGCGACGGGCTCGTCACCGAGACCACGGCCACCGGACCCGGGGGCAACCCGTTCAAGGTCCTGACGCTCACCCGCAGCGGCGTGGCCGAGGCCCGGAAGCGGGCCGCCGAACGGGGGATGGATCCCAGCCAGGAAATCCGGTTCGCACGCACCCGGCCTGCCGAAGCCGCGCACGACACCGCCGTCTACCGCGCCTGCATGAAGGAGAAACAGCGCCTGCTCGAACAGGGCGCCACCGTGCGGCGCATCCGGCTCGACACCGAACTCAAGAGCGCCGTCGCGCGCGGGAGCGAGGCGGCGCGGCTGAAGGACGGCAAGCGGGCCGCCGATGCCGAACGGCACCGCACCGCCGGCGAACTCGGACTCCCCCTCGACGACGAAGGGCACGTGCTCTACCCGGACGCCCAGATCGAGTACACCGACGCCGACGGCCGCACTGGACGCGTCAACATCGAGGTCGCGTCCGGCAACTACCGCGAAGGGGCCATCAAGGCGAAAGCGGCGGCCGGGTTCGCGCTCCACGCCAACGGACCGGCCGCGGCGCGGCTGCTGCGCACGCTCGGCCTTGGCGGCGGCGGCGACCGCTCCTCGCTGCGGGGACCCGCCCACCGCGATCCGGCCGCAGTCGAACTCTGACTACGGGAGAAGCCCGCCATGCAACCCTGGAAGATCAGCGCCGGCCTCACCGCCGCCATCGCGGGGTCTGCCGTGCTGCTCGCCGGGCCGCGCCTCGAATACCTCGCGCCGTATTGGCCGCTCCTCCTCGCCGAACACGGCGTCTTGCTCGCCCTCCACCTGGCGCTCGCACTCGCAGCCGTTGCGGCCGCCATCTACGCCGTCGCACGCGCCGCCGGGCTCGCCGACCTCGGCCGGCGCGTCGATCTCGCCGAACGCTCCGTTCGGCGCGGCGAGGGGGACCCGGCCCTCACCGACGCGCTCCGCAGAGACGCCGAGGGCGACTGGGAATGAAAGCGGAGACCGGGCGGGCGGCGGGCCGACGGGATCGACCCAACCGTGCGCGCACACCTCGCGGCGCGTCCGTCGAGACCCTGCCAGCCACCTGGCGGACGCAGGCCAAGGCGCTCCGCCGGTACGGGGGCGAGACGCCGGCCGTCGCGCTCGAAAGCTGCGCGGCCGAGCTCGAGGCCACGCTCAGGGAGAGGGACGAGACCACCCTCTCGCTGACGGAGGCCGCCAGGGAGAGCGGCTACTCCGCTGACCATCTCGGCCGCCTCGTGCGCGACGGCAGGATCCCCAACGCCGGAAGGCCCGGCGCGCCCAGGATCGCCCGCAGCCACCTGCCACGGAAGGCACCAGCCGAGCCGCCACTGGTCAACGAGCTTCGTCCGCGCCAAGTTTCAAACGCGCAGATCGTGCAGTCCATCATCGAGAGAGGAATCGAATGATGGCACGCACGAAACCTATCCGGCGCAGCTACGGCGCTGGCGAATGGGGCCGGAACCGGGTACGGGTCTTTCCCGATCCCAAGACCGGCCTGTTCCAGATCGAGTGGCGCGACAACGGGCGCAGGCTCACAAGGTCGCTGAAGCACCGCGACTGGAGACGGGCGAAGCGGCAGGCGGACGAGTTCGCCGCTGGCTACCTCGGGCCGGATCTCCACCGCAAGGCGGACGCCGAGCCCGAGCCACTCACCCTGGAGACGCTTTTTGACATCTACGGTGAAGAGGTGACGCCCACCAAGCGTGGGCAGTCGCGGCTGCACGACAGGGCCGCGATGAGGATGTTCCTCGGGTGCTTCGGCAGGGACCGGAAGCCCGCAACGCTCTCCCAGCGCGACTGGGACCGGTTCATCCGGGAGCGCCGGGCGGGCAGGGTTGGCCCGAGCGGCAAACCCGTGTCCGACCGGATGATCGAACGGGACTTGAAGTTCCTGCTCGCGGTCCTCAACTGGGCCGTGAAGTCGAGGGACGAGCGGGGCGAACTGCTCCTCGGCTCGAACCCGCTCAAGGGCCTGAAGACGCCCACGGAGAAGAACCCGACACGGGTGATGCTTACCGAGGAAGAATACCGGGTCCTGCTCCACGTGTCTCTGGAGATGGACTGGCGCTTTCACGTTGCTCTGGTCCTCGCACACGAGACAGGACACCGCATCGGCGCCATCCGTCAGCTTCAATGGTCGGACATCGACCTTGAATGCGGAGTGGTGCGGTGGCGCGCAGAGCACGACAAGTCGGGCTACGAGCACCGGACGCCGGTCACCGCCGAGGCGCTCGCCGCCCTAGAGGAGGCGCGAAAGAGGAATCCCGGGATCGGGGACGCGCCCGTGCTGCCCTCGCCGCAGGATCGCTCGAGGTGCGTGAGCTGTTCGTGGACGCAGCGCTGGTGGGAGAAGGCCGTAGCGCTCGCAGGGCTGGAATCCAAGCGTGGCCGCGGCTGGCACTCCCTAAGGCGGAAGTTCGCCTCCGACCTCATGGACCAGCCGCTCAAAGTGCTCTGCGAACTCGGCGGTTGGAAGGAGGCCAAGACGGTGCTGCACTGCTACCAGCGGGCCGATGAGGCACAGCTCAGGAAGGCTCTGGAAAGCCGCCGCAGAGTTCGCGCCTGAGACCAATCAGCGGGAATCAAACGGCGGGAACCCGGTTGGGTACGTCCGTAAGTTCAATTACCCCAAGCAGATGTGAACCTGTCGGCTTCTGCCCCTACGGCCTCGCTCGATTTCCTCTCCATTCTCGACGCGGAGATGGTGGATCGCGGATTACGCTACGAGATCGTCGAGGTGCAGGAAAACACCCGGGTTACCCTGCCCGTGGCCATTGATTTCGGGACCGGTATGGTTTCGGAGGCTATTGATTTCACGGACAGAGACGTCGTGTTGGCGCGCTCGGACGTAACGATCACGAATATCGCCAGCGGTAACTATCAGGCCGTTGTCCCCGTGGGCCCTGTGACGCTGAAGAGGGGTTGGATTCGGGTGGAGGCGGACTACAGGGGCCAAATCTATAACTTCGTGAACACGCACCTGGAGGTTCAGTCGATCGCGCCGGTGCAGGCGGCCCAGTTGCAGGAGTTGCGCGGGAGCGTGCTCGCGGGGCTGGACGGCGTGACGATTCTCGCAGGGGATCTCAATTCCGATGCAGAGGCCGGCCCTGGTGATCCCTCCTGGACACCGACGTACGGTGAGCTGATCACCGCGGGTTTCGTGGACACGTGGGATCAGGTGCACCCGCATCGGCCCGGATTCACGTGTTGTCACGATAAAGACCTACGCAACCTTCGGGGGGCCTTCGATGAACGCATCGACTTCGTCCTGGTCCGTGACGATCGTGGCCCCTTCGATCAGCGGGTGATCGAGGCGGTTCGAGCACAGGTCGTAGGCGACGAAACCGACGACTTGACCACCAGTGGCCTTTGGCCTTCGGACCACGCTGGGGTGATCTCACGCATCCGGCTCGTTTCGCCGACGTTGGCGGACGATGACGATGACGACGACGATGATGACGACGACGATGACGACGATAACGATGACGATGACGACGACGATGAACGTTAGGATTCATCGCTGAGCTTGGTCACCACCCTGGGGCTCGCCGTCCCGGGGTGGTGAGGCCGGGCGATCTTCCTACGTGTGCGCGCTCACCAGGTGATTCGCCGGCGGCCGTCGGACACGGTCGACGACTTAGCGCGTCATGTCCTCGGCGAGGAAAAGATCCGCCACCTCGAGCCCGAGCGTACCGGGCCTGATGTCACCCATGTTGCAGAGCGCCCACGTCGCGAATCCTTGCTCCGGGAAGCGCACGTAGGAAGCCTGGAACCCCATGTACGAACCGCCGTGGCCGATCGTCTCGAGGCCACCGTGTTCGCCCGCCTGGATGCCGAAGGCGTAATCCAGGACCTCGCCACTGTTGAGGATCCCTTTGGAATACATCGTCTGCATGAATCCGGGTCCGCCCAGCTGGTTGTTTCTGAAGTTGCGCTCCCACTGCAGCAGATCCTCGACGGTGGTGTAGAGCCCACCAGGCCCGGGTATGGCGAAATTTCCTTGGTAGCTCTGGTAGTATTTCCCCTCGAGGCCTTGATCTCCATCCTGCCTGGGTTGGTAGCTGAGGGCCCGCCGCTCGACGATGTGCACCGGATCGTCGTGGAAGTGTGTGTCGGTCATGCCGAGTGGCTCGAACATTTTCTCGGTGGTGTACTCGCGCAGGGATTTCCCGCTGGCCCGTTCGACGATCATAGCGAGCGAGAAGTATCCCCCATTGGAGTACCGATATTGTTCCCCGGGCTGGAAATCGAGTTCTTGGAGAGCGAGCAGCTCGAGGGCTTGTTCACGGGTGAAGCGATCCCAAGTCGAGTGCCCGTTTTGCTCCATCACACGCCATATCCCCGGCAGCCCGCTCGTGTGGTGGACCAGGTGCCGTACGGTGATGGCCGGGTTCCGGACGGGCATCTCGGGCAGATAGGTCCGAATGTCGGCGTCGAGATCGACCTCGCCTTCATCGGCTAGCAGGGCGATGGCGGCTGCGGTGAACTGTTTCGCGACGGAGCCCACGTAAAAGACCGTGGTGGGTGTGATGGGGATGTCCCAATCCAGGTTCGCGTACCCGTATCCATTCTTGTAGACGAACTCGCCGTCCTGGGCGACCCCAAGGGCGCATCCGACGGATCCCGGCATGTCGTAGTCGGCGAAGACGGCGTCGATCTGACTGGCGGGCGGGGTCTGGACCGCCCGTAGTTCGGCAGCTGTCGAAAAAGCACCGACGGTGACCAGTGCCACGAACGTGCGGATGGTGAAAGCGGTAAGGGATCTCTGAATGGGACTCATTGTTACTCCTTGAGTGCTGGACATCGTTCGCCTCCTGCTTTGCGCACCTTCTTCGCGTATTATGCGAGTCTCGTCCGCCCCACGACAGCACCACGCCTTACAAGGGCCAATTATAGGGGACAGCTCGTGACCCAGGAGACTCGTATCTCATGACTCAGGGGACTTGGAGCCCCGATGCCTTGCGGGCCCGCCTTGAAACCTACGGACCCTATATGGGCGCCGGCGTGCTCGTCACCCACATCGCCGAGGACGCCAGCGAGGTCCGCGTCGAGATGCCGCTCACCGAGAGCAATGTCAACCTCGTGGGGACTCACTTCGGGGGCAGTCTGTACTCGATGGTCGATCCGCATCTTATGCTACTGATGATCCAGCGCCTGGGGCCCGACTATGTGGTCTGGGACAAGGAGGCGAACATCGACTTCCGAAAACCCGGCCTGGGCACCGTGCACGCCACGATCCGCATCACCGACGAAGAAGTCGAGGCCATTCGCTCCGCGACGGCGAACGGCGACAAGCATCTGCCGCAGTGGACGCTCGAGATATTCAACGAGCAGGACGAAGTGGTCGCGACGGTCCTCAAGACGCTCTACGTCCGTCGGAGACGCGAGAGCTGATCCGCCTTCTCGTCCGAAATCAGCTCGTCCAGCTCAGCGCTCTCGTCTCGTCCAGATCCGATTAGCGTCCCCGTCGGATCAGCGACCTCGTCGGGTCCAGTTCGGGGACGTAATCGTGGACATCCGCGACACGATCAACGACATGATCGTAAGCGGGATGCACTTGGAGGAAGTGCTCGCCGCGAGACCCACGGCGGAGTACGACGAACGGTGGGGACAGGTCCCCACGTGGAATGCGAAGGACATCGTGCCCATCATCTACAACGAACTCGGCGGTGGGCCGACTCTGCCCCGCGGCGGTGACGGGCTGTAGCCGGGGCTGGTGGTTCCCGATCCCGAGTCGATGGTGGGCGCGGGATCGAGCCATCCCGGTGAGGGTTCGGCAGACCGGAAAGAGCCATGAGATCATGCCCGCTGGCGCGAGCGGACGCCACGACCGATGTTGACCCCCTTGAGCGCCGCGCTTCTAGGGCGGCCAAGTCGCCTGAAAGGTTCTTCGAGAAGGGGGATACAATGTCATCGTCACGAGGTCTATTGTCCGTTTTGGTCGCCTGCACCCTCACCGTGCTGTCGGGGTGCGGAGTGGAAGGCGTTCCGTCCGCTTCGGCCATGTCCGTAGGCAATCCGATCACCGGCGAGGGTCTGGCAAACCCCGCTCCGACCGTGATGGCGGGTTGGGGCGACCTGCCCGCCGGCAGGGAGTGGGGATCAACCGCTGGCATCGACATCGACCCGAACGACGGGCACATCTGGGCGTACGAGCGTTGCGGCGCCAGTTCCTTCGGGCCGGGCTCTCTCAACTGCGAGAACAATCTGGTCGACCCCATCTTCAAGTTCGACCGGAACACCGGCGAAGTTCTCGCCAACTTCGGAGCGGGGCTCTTTGTCACGCCACACGGCATCCACGTGGGTAGCGACGGTAACGTTTGGGTGACCGACTTCGCGGGGAACGCCGAAGGAACCAAGGGCCATCAGGTCCACAAATTCAGCCCGACAGGCGACCTGCTAATGTCACTCGGCATCGCGGGCCAGCCAGGGAGCGGGCCGGGCCAGCTGAACCAGCCCAACGACGTCGTCACCGGACCGGACGGGAGCATCTACGTGAGTGACGGTCACAACGGCCAGGGCATGACCTCGAACCAGGCAATCGCCCAGGGACGAGAGGCGGGCTCGACGGGCCGCATCCTCAAGTACGCCGCGGACGGCACGTTCATCAAGGAGTGGGGGCAAATCGGCACGCTGCACGGGGAGTTCCGCACGCCGCATGCGTTGGTGTTCGACTCCCAGGGTCGTCTGTGGGTCGCGGATCGCGGCAACCACCGCCTCGAGATCTTCGATCAGGACGGCAACTACCTCGAGTCCCGTTACAGCTTCGGGCGAATCAGCGGCATCTTCATTACCGAGGACGACATGGTCTACGCGATCGACTCCGAGTCGGGCCCGACCAATCATGTGAACTGGGTGAACGGGGTGCGCATCGCTCCGTTGAACGAAGACCGAATCGTAGGCTACATCCCGGGCTTCCCCCACGACAGCCGGCCGTACCAAGGCGCGGCAGGTGAAGGCGTGGCGGTCGACGCGGACGGCAACGTCTACGCGGCGGAGGGCCCGAACTCGCTCTCGTGGGCCGGCGGCGGAGCGTTCACCAAGTACGTCGTAGGAATGTGAGGTAACTGGGGCGACGGGCGCCACCCGAGCCACACGCTCGACGTGGCGCCCCGCTCTGCACGTCGGCGGCCTACGCGCACTCGTGGGCGCTGGAATCAGGGGAATTTCAGAGGGCAGCCCATCTCGAGGAAGTACCGCGGGCTGGGGTGGCTCCGTCAGACGAACCCGTGACGGACTGCGCGCCGAACTGCCCTGACGGTGATTCCTCTACGCCACCCTGCTCACGCCCGAGCGCGAGCGGCCGCAGCCAGACGCAACCAGATGGGGTCAGACGCAAAAGGTCCCGTTCTTTTTTTCAGGAATGACGGGCAGATAGAGCCAGACGCAACTACACGCAGAAGACTGGTGAGAACTCCAAAACCGGGGGTTGCAGGACTCTTTGCCCTCGCCTCTCGCTGCGCTCGAGGCATACGGGTCGAGTCCTGCTGTTTACCACCGGATGTGGTTACGCGCCGATACGCGCTCGCGACCGACTGGCTGAGGCCGGGCTTGACCGCGATGCTCGAGACTCGAGGCGTGCTCTCCTCGGGTGAGCAGATCGACTACGCGATGGGTCAAACTCACGGCGAATACCGGGGCCTGGCGACGGTAGGACACGGCGGGAGCTTCGTGGGGTTCCGGGCCGACGTGCTTCGATTCCCATCTGAGCGTACGAGCATCATCACACTCTGCAATCGGGCCGACGGCAACCCCTCCTCGCGGGCTCGCGCGGTGGCCGACGTAGTCCTCGCCGATCGACTTGGTCCACGCGCCACCGAAAGGGTGAGATCGGCCGGAAGCGGCGGTGATGCTCCGACGACCAGCCCCGTTTCGGACCCCTCTCCGTACATAGGGACTTACAACAGTCCCGAGCTGGACGTCGACTACGACTTCATGGAGATCGACGGTGCGCTGATCGTTCGCGGGGGCGCCGGCATCGATGATCAGGTCGTGGGTGTCGCCGGCGATACGCTGCGAGCGGGCTCCTTGACCTTCCGGTTCGTCCGCGTCGGCGGCCAAGTGACCGGCTTCGAACTCGACGCGGGACGAGTGGTGCACGTGCGCTTCGAGCGGATCATCGAGAGGCCCTGAGTCTGCGCGGGAGCGTCCTCCACTTCCTGTCTTTCGCCCTCTGCTCTGAGGGTCCACCTCTGTTCACCCATCGGGGCTTCACCCACCAGCCGCCCATCTAGGTATGCGCTCGTCCCATTCGAGCATTGTGGATGCTCCAGGCGCACGCTTGCCCCCCAAGCCTGCGCCAGTCCTCATGTTGACCGCTTTGCTCCCGCCCCCCACCTTTTCCTGACCCGTCAAAGGGCTTTTGATTTACCTATCCTTATCTCTTTGATCTGCCGCATCTCTTTGATCTGCCGCCAACGGTGGCGTTGGCATTATCGTCGCCGTTGCCGTCACGGTCGGTGCCCGCATTGTGGGTGCAGATGTGGGCACTGCCCGTGTGGGGACGACGAGGACGGGGACGACGAGGACTAATGACCCTGGAGACCTGCGGATCATGATGGAGTTGGTAACCTGGTACCTCGAAACCGTCTCCGCGTTCTTTGTCAGCCTGACCAGTGGCGTACTCTTCAAGCTGATCCTGATCTGCTGTCTCATCTCTTTGATCTGCCGCCGACGGATGCGCTGGCGTCACCGTCACTGCAGGTGTCGCTGCCGGTGCCCGCACTGTGGGTGTAGTTGTGGGCACTGCCCGTGTGGGGACGACGAGGCCGGGGACGACAAGAACGGGGGCGACGTGAACGGGCGCGACGAGAACGAGGACGACCAGAGCGGGGACCATGGGGACGGGGACGACGAGAACGGGGACGACGAGAACGGGGACGACCAGGACGGGGACGGGAAAGACAAGGACGGGGACGACAAGAACAAGGGCGATGGGGACGAAGGACGGGGACGACAAGGACGAGAACGGGGACGACCACGACGAGGACGGGGACGACGAGGACGAGGACGAGGCTAACGGGTACGGTGCGACAGCAGGCGAGCGCATCGTCTATCGCCTCCCCAATCCCGCACCCGATGGTATCACCGCTCTCTCGCTCACTCCTCTGGAGTTCCTCGAGCGACTCGCCCTACTCATTCACCCGCCACGCATGCATCGCCATAGCTATCACGGGGTGCTGGCTCCCAATGCCAAGCTCAGGGATCAGGTCATCGCGCTCGGGCGTGAGCAGAGCGGCGTAGAGGAGTTGCCGCCAGGGGCAACTCGCCACGCAGTCTGTCGCGGATTCGTCTGACGGAGCCGCACCAGGCCGCCGTACTTCCTCGAGATAGGCAGCGCTCATCGCTCGCATCTATGACGTCCTCCCACTCGTCTGCCCGGGCACCGCGCGAAGCGTGGTCGGGCACCTTCGCGTTCGATCAGACGAGCGGCTTCGACCCCGCCGAGCCCGAACCCGTTCCTGACTTCGACTTCGATCAGTCCCCGCCCGACTGAGAGCACGCTCCCACGGCCATGTGCCTCTGCTCTGAGGCTCCACCCCTGTTCACCCATCGGGGCTTCGGTCCGACGACCCCCAGCGTGCAGCTTGACGCATGCGCGTCCAGTCCGATATACCTGTCCATGGGTAGTGTCCCTAGATTTGTGTAAAAGCGGATAAGCTGGACAGGAGGGAAAGAAAAACGGAAGCTCCTCTGTTGTTGTTCACTGTCACATGAACCCGGGAGTCCGGGTCTGCAGAGCAGGCTCGGAACCGGAGAGGAGCTTCCGATGCAAGAGATTGTGGAGATCGGTCGGGCCACGCAAGACGAGCTACGCGATGATTTGCGCGAGCTGTTTCAAGGCGCGATCCGGCTGACGCTCGAGATGGTGCTGGAAGAGGAGCTGAAGGCCATGGTAGGTGCACGCCGCTTCGAGCGGGTGGGAAGCCGGAAGGACCATAGGAACGGCACATACCTGAGGCGGCTGCTGACGAGCCTGGGGCAGATCGAGGTCGCCATGCCCCGGAGCCGGGACAACGGTTCGCCGGCCGACGTGATCGGCCGCTACCAGCGCAGGAGCCCCGAGCTCGACGAGATGATGGTCGAGGCGTATGTGAGCGGCGTGTCACAGCGCAAGATGGGCGACGTCACCGAGGCGCTGATGGGCGAGCGTGTTGGGCGCTCGACGGTGAGTCGTGTGGCAAAACGGCTCGACGAGGCCGTGGAAGGGCTGCGCCGTGCGCCGATCGAGGGGCCTCACCCCTATCTGTACCTGGACGCCACGTTCTTGGACGCCCGCTGGGCCCGCAAAGTCGAGAACGTGAGTGCGCTCGTGGCGTATGCAGTGGGCCCTGAGGGTCACCGACGGCTCCTGGCCGTCACGCTGGGCGCTGAGGAGTCGCAGCAGAGCTGGTCGGAGCTCCTCGAGCAACTCCAGGACCGCGGCCTCGGCGGTGTCGAGCTCGTGATCGCCGATGAGCACGCAGGCCTGGCAGCTGCGGTCCGCCGCTTCCTGCCCGAGGCACGCCGTCAGAGGTGTACGGTCCATCTGCAGCGTAATGTGGGGGCGAGGGTCCCCCACCGCCTACGCAAGCGCGTGGCGCGTGAGGTCTCGGTGATCTTCCAGACATCCGGACTCGCCGAGGCGAAGAAGCTCCTGGGCGAGTTCGGCGCACGCTGGAAGAAGGAGCTGCCCGAGGCCGTGGAGGTCCTGGAGCGGGGCTTCGGGGCAGCGACGCAGTTCTACGCGTTCCCCGAGGCGCACTGGCCCCGGCTGCGTACCACCAACAGCCTCGAGCGGCTGCACGGCGAGATCAAACGCAGGATCAAGGCCGCCGGCGCCTTCCCGGACCGGGCCAGCGCCCTCAGGCTCATCACGGCCGTCGCACTCAGGACCACACACGTCTGGGGCGACCGGCGTTACCTCGACCTCTCACTCCTCCAGAAACAGGAGGTCGCCCAAGCAGCCTAGCCGAAGGCGAGGAGCTTCCTCCGCTTTTACACACAAATCGGGACTTGACCCATGCTCCGCGAGTTGGTGCTTGTTGCCGTGGACTTGCCGGGGTTTCAGTTGGAAGTCGAGACCGCTTTGTTCGACTATTTAGTCGGTGGGAATGGTCGTTTCCACTACTCTCATGACCCCTTTGGTGGCATTGGCAAAGGCATTGTGGCGCGAATGCATGCCAATCAAGCCGGCAATTCTTATTGGGCTTCAGTTTGGGCTTCAGCCAGAATCACGGGCGGCATGGCCCATGACATGGCTGAAGGCATTGTGATGTTGCCTGTGGATATGGTTGAAGGATTAGCCGAAGGTAACCCCGAAAAGTCGGGCAAAGCCACTGGCGTTATAGCCGCTTTTTTCTTGCCAGCTGCCAAGATGCCTCGTCTGGGGAAGAGATTCGGAGCCTTTACTCGAGAGTTAGTCTTATCGGCAGCGCTCAGAAATCCGTTTCCCCGTGTTCAATTGCCCACAAACCGGGTTCCGATAGAAATTCGCGCACCGTTAAATCCCAGTCCTGCTTTGTTGACACCCATTGCCGGCAACCCACTCGTTGGATTTGGCAGTGCCAATAATTTGTATAAGATGTTAATGCAATTTCGTTTACAGCAAGTAAAACAAGAAATTGCAGAACTGACCGCACGCGTACAACAACTGCATCCACAATTGGTCAAGTCCCGATTTGTGTGTAAAAGCGGAGGAAGCTCCTCGCCTTCGGCTAGGCTGCTTGGGCGACCTCCTGTTTCTGGAGGAGTGAGAGGTCGAGGTAACGCCGGTCGCCCCAGACGTGTGTGGTCCTGAGTGCGACGGCCGTGATGAGCCTGAGGGCGCTGGCCCGGTCCGGGAAGGCGCCGGCGGCCTTGATCCTGCGTTTGATCTCGCCGTGCAGCCGCTCGAGGCTGTTGGTGGTACGCAGCCGGGGCCAGTGCGCCTCGGGGAACGCGTAGAACTGCGTCGCTGCCCCGAAGCCCCGCTCCAGGACCTCCACGGCCTCGGGCAGCTCCTTCTTCCAGCGTGCGCCGAACTCGCCCAGGAGCTTCTTCGCCTCGGCGAGTCCGGATGTCTGGAAGATCACCGAGACCTCACGCGCCACGCGCTTGCGTAGGCGGTGGGGGACCCTCGCCCCCACATTACGCTGCAGATGGACCGTACACCTCTGACGGCGTGCCTCGGGCAGGAAGCGGCGGACCGCAGCTGCCAGGCCTGCGTGCTCATCGGCGATCACGAGCTCGACACCGCCGAGGCCGCGGTCCTGGAGTTGCTCGAGGAGCTCCGACCAGCTCTGCTGCGACTCCTCAGCGCCCAGCGTGACGGCCAGGAGCCGTCGGTGACCCTCAGGGCCCACTGCATACGCCACGAGCGCACTCACGTTCTCGACTTTGCGGGCCCAGCGGGCGTCCAAGAACGTGGCGTCCAGGTACAGATAGGGGTGAGGCCCCTCGATCGGCGCACGGCGCAGCCCTTCCACGGCCTCGTCGAGCCGTTTTGCCACACGACTCACCGTCGAGCGCCCAACACGCTCGCCCATCAGCGCCTCGGTGACGTCGCCCATCTTGCGCTGTGACACGCCGCTCACATACGCCTCGACCATCATCTCGTCGAGCTCGGGGCTCCTGCGCTGGTAGCGGCCGATCACGTCGGCCGGCGAACCGTTGTCCCGGCTCCGGGGCATGGCGACCTCGATCTGCCCCAGGCTCGTCAGCAGCCGCCTCAGGTATGTGCCGTTCCTATGGTCCTTCCGGCTTCCCACCCGCTCGAAGCGGCGTGCACCTACCATGGCCTTCAGCTCCTCTTCCAGCACCATCTCGAGCGTCAGCCGGATCGCGCCTTGAAACAGCTCGCGCAAATCATCGCGTAGCTCGTCTTGCGTGGCCCGACCGATCTCCACAATCTCTTGCATCGGAAGCTCCTCTCCGGTTCCGAGCCTGCTCTGCAGACCCGGACTCCCGGGTTCATGTGACAGTGAACAACAACAGAGGAGCTTCCGTTTTTCTTTCCCTCCTGTCCAGCTTATCCGCTTTTACACAAATCTAGGGACACTACCTCCACAATTTGAGCCATCCCCATGGGGGCAAATTCAGGTTACTACAGCAGGTATGAGCACGAACCAAGGCACGCGACTATATGCATTAAGTAGACCATTGGGTTTGGGTAAAGGTAAGAATCCATCGGACGTAAGATTTCTGGAGGACGGCGTAGAGTTGGGTGTTAATGCATCCGGAGGTTTCCACGCCGAATGGAAATTGGAATTGGCTGCGGCGCAAAGTTTTCAGGGAGGCAGGGTAGTTGTCGCTAGCCGGACTATCTGTCTCGACAAGTGCGTTTAGTTCTTAACCCCAAGAGGTTGGGTTGTTGTATCCTCAAGAGCAGCCGTTAATCCAAGAAATGTCAGCATTCCCCCACGCTTACTGCGTCCAAGAACGCCAAATTGGTAACAAGTGAATAGGTAGAGTAAACGCTATATTTGTCTAAGAGCAAGAGGATTCATTGGTCTCTTCTGCCGTCATTTACTGATAGGAAGTATGAAGGCCATTTTTCCCAAACGGGACCTGAAATCGTCGGTGAGCAAGGCCAAGTTTTGATGGGCAGCGAAGGAACTGCAACCCTCGCCATATGGACTCCCTGAGTGCCTGAACTCCAATACGACAAACAAAACCGCCTGGTCGACGACGGCGTCCAGAAATACTTCTGGGAAGAAAACGATCTTGTTCGGGTGGAACGGAACAGGCGCGTCATCAAGTATTTCTACGCCCAGGGAAGACTCATGGGGCGGGAGTCCAACGGCGTCCGGGAAACCTTCAAGTATTCCTACGCCGGCCCGGCCACGGCCCATTTCAAGATCGAAGTGAACGGCCAAGTGAAAGAGACTTATACCTTTTTCCGGGAAAGGCTCCGCACAGTTCAAATAAACAACCAAACCCTCAAAGTCGTTTGCAGCGACGAGGGCACGGTCCAGTCCCTCTTGAATGCCCAAGACGAAGTGGTTCAGGGATATCTTTACAACCACAACGGGGTTGTCGCCCATGTATACGGCCTAAACCCGAGCCCGCCCTCAAGCCGGTTTCTCCTGCAAAGTCAGTTCTACGATCACGAGACCGGGCTGGTGTGCGTGCATCTCCGCGACTGGTTCAACCCCCGCTTGGGAATTGTCCTGCCCGAGGGAATGGTTCTTTCCGGCTTTTCAGATCCCCTGTGCGGTGCTCTGGCGGAGAATGGGGCGGAGCCAGAGGAACCCAGTTGGGACGAGGAGGCCCTGCGCCTGGTCCTAAAGGAAGGAGACGAACGGAGGGCGGCCCGTCAAGCGTTTATAGACAAGGAACACGGCCCTATCGCCCTCTGGGTCCGGTACGAGGGTGTCTTCGATGAAGTTGGCGAGGCGCTCAAGAAAGACGCGGCCGGCCTGACCGTCGGTCTCATACGGGCGGACCAAAGAATCTCCGAAGTGGGTTTCTTCCGTTTCGGCGGGGAAGTATGGGACAACATCACAGCGCTAGGCATCCTGATGGAAAGCCCACCGATGAAGTTGATTCAGGCGGATATGGCCGAAACCGAAACCGAACACGACCGTCTGATGGTGGAGGGTTATTTGGGCTATCTCGCGGACGCTTCGGTTGTGCTCCTTCCCGCGGGAAGGACAAGACGTATAGTCCGCATTCCCCGTCTCCCTCGAAATATGGGCCGTGTGTTGCCACGAAGGACGGCGCGAATCAAGCCCTCGCAATACCCCTACGCACCGGGACAAAAATTCGACGTCGTCCCGGACGGCCCCGTCCCCGCGGGGTGGCCCAACCGAAAGGCGTACGCCGCCACCCTGCGGTACGTGCAAAAGAACTTTGAAGCCCCCGGTTCCTTCAAGGGGACGGGAATCTATCGGCGCATCCGGGAAGCCCGGGGCAAGTTCAACAATTTCCGCGACTACCCTGACGGCACTCTCAAGCACAACGTCGCGGTGATGTTGGGAGAGTTGGACGGCAAAGTGGTCTCCCCCCAAATCGCCGCCAGCGGAATGCAGGGCACCGCCATGCCCACGGGCTGGATCAGGACGCTGGGCCCAGCCTTCGCCAGACTGCCCTGGCTCAAACAGGTCTGCAACTGGTGCCACACGGAGTTCAAGATGCTCGACCCCATCTTCAGATCCGGCCGACGCGGCCTCCGGGGCACCCTGGTGATCTTCACCGAACGCTACCCGTGCAAAGGCTGTTTCAGCAGCATCCAAAAATTCCGAGAACAATTTCCCGACGTCAACATCATCACCGTCAGCAACCGCGGGGTGAAATAAGAAGTGGAGCGAGTGGCCTCGACAGACCGCTTTAAGCCTGACTAGATGTTGCCGTTTCCATATGGGCCTCCTTCTCTTCTCGAAGTCGGTCTTACCCGGATCTAGGCTGTCGTGGTGACCCGGGTGACCGTTGGGTCGGCATTGAGGTCCCTCCTACGAAGTCACGTTGCTCGTCTTTCCTTGACTGAACCCATCCGCGACTCCCTGACCCACCACGTACGCGGCGATCATCGTTGCGATTTCTGTGGCCGCGGCGTCGGCGAAGCCGAAGACCTGGGTCAGGATGAGCACGATGATCCCGGTGAACAAAGCGGTGAACTTCTTACTCTTGAAGAATCCCATGATGGCCCCCTTGGTTGGACGGGATGGCACCTCGTGAGTCCGGCTGAGGCTTGGACCGTTTCCACCTTCTCACTTTTCGCACCCGGGGGGGCCGGAAAATCGTCTTCAGACTAAGCTTCTCGTGGGGTAACCGCAATTGATCGCTGAAGCCATCAGGGTCAAAGCTCGACGGACCCGCCATCCCTGACGCGGGGTCGGGTCCGTTCTGGAAGCGCAGGGTGGGGTCGGGGGGCGGGACCGGGGACAGCCGCCCCGAGATGGAGTGAGACGGCGATCCCACCACCATGTCAGGGCGACGATCTCCGCTCACCTCCGGTTCAGGCAAGGAGCCCTGAAGCCAGGCTAGTCCACCAGCGGCGCCGGCTCAGAAGACCCCAGTGGACGGAGCTCCACCTCCACACCCCCCTCCCCCACGCGGCTCCAGGATTCACGCGGCACCGGGTCGGTCTCGGGAAAGTCGAGGCGCGTATGCAGGCCGCGGCTCTCCTCCCTCTCACGGGCTGACATCGCCATGATCAACCCGACCAGCGAAATATTGCGAAGCTCGACCAGGTCCGACGACGGCTTGCTGGTCCGGTAGAGGTGGTCCGACCACTCTCGCATCTCCGCCAGCCGGGTTACGGCGCGATCCAGCCGCCCGCGTGATCGGACCAGTCCCATGTAGTTCAGCATCAGGCTGCGGACCGCATCCCACTCGTGGTCGAGGATCACTCCCTGGTCCGGCAGCGGCAGGTCCGTTCCCGGCGGGAGCGGCGGGGGCGGCTCGGGTCCTTCGGCGGGCTGCGGTGCAACCGCTCCGGCCCGTTCGGCCAACACCGAGGCTTCGAGCAGTGAGTTGGACGCCAGCCGGTTGGCACCATGGACACCGGTGAACGCAACCTCACCGGCAGCGAAGAGCCCGTCGATTTCGGTACGCCCATCCAGATCGACAGCCACCCCACCGCACATGTAGTGCGCCGCTGGAACAACCGGAATGGGGTCCCTGCCCGCAACGATCCCGTACTCCGCAAGGCGTGCCGAGATCGCCGGAAACCGCTCCGTGAATCGCGCCTCACCGATTCGAGAGGTATCCAGCAAGACGAACTTGTCGCCTCGGCGCTTGGTCTCCCGGTCGATCTCTCGGGCGACCACATCGCGGGGGGCCAGCGAGCCAAGGGGATGGCGGCCGTTCATGAACTCTTCACCGGCCAGGTTCCGGAGCACGGCGCCTTCTCCCCGAACGGCCTCCGAGATCAGGAAGGTCTTCGCCTCCACGTGATGAAGGCAGGTCGGGTGGAACTGGACCATTTCCATATTCCCGAGCGAACATCCGGCCCGGGCCGCCATCGCGACACCGTCCGCGGTGGCGATGTCAGGATTGGTCGTATACCGGTAGACCTTTCCACAGCCTCCGGTGGAGAGCATCGTGTGCTCCGCTCGAACCAACCCGGTGGCTCCAGTCTCCTGGTCGAGAAACGACACACCGTAACACCGGCGCCGCCCTCCATCGGCGCCTACCCAGAGATCGAGCGCGAGGTGCTGCTCGAGGAGTGTGATCTCGGGGTGCTTCGCCACGGCGGCGAGCAACGTACTCTCGATCTCCTGCCCCGTGCGATCCTTCGAATGCACGATTCGTCGTCGGCTGTGCCCACCCTCCAGGCCGAGATCCAGGCCGTCGGAATCATCGACCGATTGTGCAAAGGTGGCGCCTAACTCCGTGAGACTGCGAACGAGAGCGGGCCCTTCCCGTACCACGACCTCGACCACATCCCTCCGGCACAAACCCGCCCCCGCCTCGAGAGTGTCCGCCACGTGCAGATCGAAGGAGTCGGTGGGATCGAGGACCGCCGCGAGCCCCCCTTGAGCCCGGTTGGTCGAGGAGTCGCTCCGAAACTTCTTGGTCAGAATGAGGACCGGCCCGTACTGGGCCGCGCGAAGGGCATAGGTGAGGCCGGCCACGCCACTACCCAGCACGAGCGTGGCGCAGCGGTGCGTGACGGATTGTGCGCCCATGATCTCCGTGGGTGATGAGCTTCGACGGCCGTGACGAGTTTCGGCGCCAGTGTAGACCATCCGGCCCCGGAACGACAGATTCCGGGGATTCGTCCAGCGATCACGGCACGCCGAGGATCCCGATGGCCAAGAAGAGTTCGTTCGATGTCTCCACCGGCGTCGATCTCCAGGAAGTCGACAACGCAGTGAATCAGGCGCGAAAAGAAATCGCCACCCGTTACGACTTCAAAGGAACGGACTGCACGGTGGAGTTCGACCGGGGCGGCGGAGCGATCAGGTTGGAGGCGGATGACGAATATCGCCTTACGGCCGTGCTTCAGGTTGTGCGTGAGAAGCTCACGCGGCGGAGCGTACCGGTGAAGAATCTGGATCAAGGCGGCGTCGAGATCGGCAGCCTTGGGCGAGCCCGTCAGACCGTGGGCCTCAAGCAAGGAATCGACCAGGAGACCGCGAAAAAGATGGTGAAAGTAGTCAAGAACCACGGATTCAAAAAAGTCCAGGTCCAGATCCAAGGCGAGGAATTGAGGGTCACGAGCCCCTCCAAGGACGAGCTGCAGCAGGTCATGGAGCTCCTGAAAGGGGAGGACTGGGGGATAGAGCTCCAGTTCGGCAACTATCGGTAGGTGGCTCCCTAGCCCCGATCCGATTAACCTGCGTACCGGTCCGCTGAGGCACCCCGCGGTCAAAGATGCTCCCCTCAGACGACCGCGCCGTTGAAAAACCCGTCCTTGGGAGGAATCAGAATGCCTAGAGGTCAGCGTCGTTGGTCAGTTCTCGTGAGCGGTTTTCTCGTAGTCGTTTTCTTCGCTGCGCCGGCTGCCGCGCAGCAAAGAGGCGCCCCAGCCGCCCCCCCGGGCCCAACCGCCGCCCAGGCGATGGCGGCCCTCGCCGCCGCCCAGGAGGAGGCGGAGGCGTTAGGCGTCAGCCTCAGCTGCGCGGTCGTCGATTCCCGTGGAGACATGATCGCGCTGGCCCGCATGGACGGGGCGCGGTTCTATACCACCGACGTCGCGCGCGGCAAGGCACGAATGTCGGCACTGTTCGGCCAACCGAGCGGGAATATGGCGGATTTCGGCAACTCTCTCGCCTTCCAGAGCTTCAACGAGACGATCTCGGGTCCGCTTTACGCATTCCAGGGCGCCCTGCCGATCATGCGGGATGGCGAATTGATCGGCGCCATGGGCTGCAGCGGCGCGGCATCACAGGTGGACGAAGACGCGGTGCGCTCCGCGCTTTCGGTCTTCTAGACCGGCCGCCCGATGTCCAGACCCGACCTCCGACTCTTCCTGGAGAGAGTTCGATGAACCAGACCAAGAATTTCTCGCGGGCACTGCTCGCGATCATGCTCGTCGCTGGGGGCGCCGCCGCGCCGGTGGGACTCGCGGCTCAGGCCGGCCCACAACGGCTCACATTAAGCGAAGCACAAGCCATCATCGCGGCGGCGGAAAGAGATGCCGCGAGAAAAAACCTTCGACTCAGCATCGCAGTGGTCGACGGTCGGGGCGACCTGATCGCCGCCACCCGGATGCCGAATGCGCGCGCCACGACCATCGACACGGCGATCGGCAAAGCCATGGGCGCCGCGATCTTCGGGCGGCCCAGCGCCGACCTCGCTGCGAACTCGAGCTCTCCCCTGTATCAGAATATGAACGAAGCGACGGGCGGCCGGCTGCGGTTCTTCCAGGGTGCGGTCCCGATCGTAAGAAACGGCTATACGGTGGGAGCGGTGGGCGCGAGTGGAGCGTCGGCCCAAGATGACGAAGACAATGTGAAGGCGGCGCTAGCGGCGGTGGGGCTCTAGGGGAATCATTCCGTATGAAAACGAACCTTCGATTGCGATGGGCGAAACGCTTCGAGGGCGTCCTCCCTGGCGCCTGCCCGCGGGTGCTGATCGGCACCGCCTTCCTCGCTGTAGTCAGCGCCGCCCTGGTTGTCATGAGTGTCCCGTTGCCCTCCCAGGCACAGGAATTGGCGTGGGGGCTCACCGCTATTCCCGGTATCAAGGTCGGTCACTTTACTCTGAGCGAGCGGCTGACCGGTTGCACGGTGGTGCTGGCCGAGAGTGGTGCCGTGGGCGGCGTAGACGTCCGGGGTGGCGCGCCGGGCACGAGAGAGACCGCGCTGCTCGATCCGGTGAATACCGTGCAGGAGGTGCACGCGGTCGTGCTTTCCGGCGGGAGCGCGTTTGGATTGGACGCGGCGAGCGGGGTCGTCCGGTATCTGGACGAACGGGACATCGGCTACCGGGTCGGGCCAAACGTCGTTCCGATCGTGGTGGGTGCGATCCTCTATGACCTGTCCGTCGGCGATAATCCACGCATTCGGCCCGACGCGGACTGTGGTTATCGCGCCGCCAGCCACGCCAGCACCGAGACATCCGCCGAGGGGAATGTCGGCGCCGGCGCCGGCGCCACCGTCGGAAAGTGGGGTGGGATGGCCCGCGCCATGAAGGGGGGGCTGGGAACGGCCTCGATCACCCTCGACGACGGACTCACGGTGGCGGCCATCGTCGCGGTCAACGCGGTGGGGGACATCATCGATCCGGCGACCGGGTCGGTCATCGCGGGTGTTCGTACGGCCGACGGACAGGGGCTCGCCGATGCACGTATGCTGCTTCGGTCCGGAGCGTCGAACGAACCCCAAAGCGGCGCCAACACAACCATCGGAGTCGTCGCGACCAACGCGACACTCACCAAGGCCGAGGCCACGAAGGTCGCGCAGATGGCCCAAGATGGTCTGGCGCGTACGATCTACCCCGCCCACACGCCTGGAGATGGAGACACGGTCTTCTCCTTGGCCATGGGCACGTTCTCCGAGGCCGCCTCATTATCGACGATCGGAGCCTTGGCGGCTGACGTGATGGCGGAAGCGATCCTGCGCGCCGTACGGGCGGCTACAGGGATTCCTGGAATTCCCGCGGCCAGCGACTTGAATACGGGCAGGTGACTGACCCCCTCCCCCTCCCCCTCCGACACCGCAACCGTTGAACCTCACACTCGTTCTGCTCCTGGCCTACGCGGCCGGGCTCATCGGACTCGGCGTATGGATCGGCCGCCGCGTCGAGAGCAGCGGGGGCTTCTTCGTGGCCAACCGCCGCCTCAGCGCGGCACTCCTGTTTTCGACCGTGCTGGCCGCGAACATCGGGGTCAGCAGCACGGTCGGGGCCGCCAGCCTCGGGTATCGAGATGGGCTATCGGCCTGGTGGTGGGTGGGGTCGGCGGCGGTCGGTACCGCGATCCTGGCGTTCTGGATCGGCCCCAGAATCTGGCGAGTCGCGACGAGGAACGGGCTTTATACTGTGGGGGATTATCTCGAGCACCGATACGGCAGGTCGGTACGCGCCATAGTCACCAGCCTCCTCTGGATCGCGACGCCGACGGCATTGGCCGCACAGCTCATCGCCCTTGCCAAGATCCTGGAGTTCGTCGCGGGTGTCCCCGAATGGGCGGGTGTCCTCACGGGCGCCGTCGTTATGACGGTCTACTTCACCGCCGGAGGGCTCCTCACGTCCGCGTGGGTGAACATGGTGCAGCTCGTGGTGCTCACCGTGGGATTCGCGATCGCGGTACCGTGGGCACTGATCAGCGCCGGCGGCTGGAGCGCCGTGGTCGCTGCCGCTCCCGAGACGTGCGATTACATGAGTTTTTGGCAGGGAGGCAGTTCCGGCTGGATCTACTTGGCGCTCGTGGCTCCCAACTTCATCGTTTCCCCGGGGATCATCCAAAAGGCCTATGGAGCGGTGGACGAGCGAGCGATCCGCATCGGTCTGGGAGCCACGGCCGTGGCGCTTCTCGCGTTCGCGATCGCGCCGCCCCTGTTCGGCATGATCGCCAGGGTCTACGACCCGAACCTGATCGACATTGAACACGCCTTGATGCTGGTGTTGACGACAGGACTCCCGACCATGGTGGGGAGCCTCGGGCTGGCGGCGGTGGTATCGGCGGAAATCAGCTCGGCCGATGCGATCCTGTTCATGCTTTCCACGTCGCTTTCGAAGGACCTGTACAAGCGTTTCCTACGCCCGGACGCGAGTGACGCCCAAGTGCTGAAGGTGGCGCGCGCGGCCGCCGTAGGGGGCGGCGTGCTAGGGGTGCTCCTGGCTCTTGTTTTACCCTCGGTCATCGGGGCCATAAGCATCTTCTACGCCCTGATGGCGGTCTGCCTCTTCGTGCCTCTGGTCGCAGGTCTATACACCCGCCTAGCGGGCGTTCCCGAGGCCCTGGCCGCGAGCGGCGTGGGGGTGGTCACACTGATCACGATCGAGCTCGCCGGCCTCTCCGACGTATCCCCATTGCTGGACCGCAGCCTGCTCGGAGTCCTGGCGTCGGCCGCGGCGTTCATTGTCGTGAGGGCATGGCGGTCTTCCAAGGCCCGTCAAGCGGCGCGGAACTGAGGTCGGCTCAGGCCTCGATTCGTTCCGCCCCTGCGTAGACGTTGAAGCCGTCCGACCGAGTGAAGCCGAGAAGGCTGATGTTGAAGCGCTTCGCCAGATCCACCGCGAGGCTGGAGGGTGCCCCCACGGCGACGACCAAGGGGATGCCCGCCGCCAAAGCCTTCTGCATGATCTCGAAGGAGGTCCGTCCAGAGACCGCCAAAATGGTCCGTCCCAAGGGGAGCTCCCCCGCCAGAAAAGCCTCCCCTACAACCTTGTCGACGGCATTGTGCCGTCCGACGTCCTCGCGAACGGAGACGAGCTCGCCTGATTCGTCGAAGCGGCCCGCGGCGTGGATGCCGCCCGTGCGGTCGAAGAGCCCCTGCTGGGCTCGGAGCTTCTCCGGCAGCCCACTCAGAATCTCCGGGTCCAGACTCATGCCCTCGTCCGGGAGCCGCTCGCACCCGCGGATCTCCACCGCCTCCAACGACGCCTTCCCGCATACCCCACAGCTCGAGCTCATGTAGAAGTTTCTCGAAAGTGCGTCGGGATCGAAAGAAACTCCTGGCCTCAGCTTCACGAGTACGATGTTGTAGGCCTGGGGCTCGTCGCTCTGGCAGTAGCTGATCTCAGCGAGGTCGTCCCTGCGAAGCAGGAGTCCCTCGCCGTACAAGAAACCAGCCGCCAACTCGAAGTCGTTCCCCGGCGTGCGCATCGTAACCGACACCGCGCAAGTCTCGCGGACGCCGTTTCGCGTGAATTCCACCCGGATCTCGAGCGGCTCCTCCACCGTCACGACGTCCTTACGCACGACGAGGCGGCCGTTGGCCAAGCGAGAGACCTGGACCCGCGACAAACCCTTCCCCGGCGAGATCACGATCCCGATTCCCCGGACTCTCCGGACTCTCCGGACTCCCCGGACGCCAAGGGAACGAAGGCCACGATCCGAAGCGGACCACCGCTCCCGCCGGCGACCTTCATGGGCAACGCAACCACGAAGGCACCCTCCTCCGGAAGCTCATGGAGGTTGGCAACGTTCTCGAACCCAGGAATGTTGGCGCCATAGATGATCACGTGGGCCTCGAACCCTGAAGACTGGCCATAGTCGATGCTGGGGGTGTCGATGCCCACCGCAGCGACGTTGCGTTGATCGGCGAGCCAGCGGGCCGCATCCGGGTGAATGCCGGGAAAGTGGAGCTCTGCGACGGCCTCCGGGCCGGTGCGCTCCGTTCCCAAGTAGCTGAGTCGATTGGGCCAGCGTTCTCCCCACCCGGTCCGCAGAAGCAGAATCGCGCCATCCGGGATGCGACCATGGACACCCTCCCACGCCTCGAGATCCGCCACGTCGATCCGATAGTCGGGGGTGGCGCGGGCCGATACGTCCACGACCACGGCCGGGGCGATCAGACGATCGAGTGGGATCTGCGCGGTGGTCATGCCGCCCCGAAAGAAGTGAATCGGCGCGTCGAGATGAGTGCCACCATGCTCCGCCGTCGAGATCTTGTACGAACTGTAGAAATAACCCGCCTCGGTCTCGCCGTACGCGAGCTCCTCCAGCCGGAAGCCGTCTTCGGTCGGCCAGTAGATGGTCTCTTCAGAGAAGGCATAACTAAGGTCGATCCAGCGTCCTCCCGACCCGTCGAATACCGCCGAATAATCAGGCCGACCGGAGGGGGCCTGGCAACTGACGAGCATTATAAGGCTCCCTACCGAGACGAGCGATACACGCATGACTCCCTCCTTGGCAACGGACCACTAGACTTCGCCGTCTCGGGCGGCGCCGCAATCCCCCCCCCGGACTGGCGCGTGCGCCGCCAGACCGTCCTATTGTCAGGATCCCAACACTGGACCTGGTCTCGCGGCACGCGCGAGCGTGTCAACTCGAGGGGGAAAACGATGAACGTGAGGTCGATGACGTCGGCCGTGATGTTTGCGGCGGCGATGACGCTCTGCTTGGGCGGAGCGACGGTGACGGTCCAGGCCCAGAACGTGACGCGGGCTCCACACAATCTGGCTGAGTTTGACGCGATGTTCCAGGAGCTCTCGAATTGGGGCCGCTGGGGCGCAGACGACGAGCGCGGGACAATGAACCTGATTACCCCGGCCAAGACCCGTCAGGCAGCCGCGCTGGTCCGAAGCGGGATCACTGTATCCCTCGCGCACAATCCGATGCCACAAGAGGCTCCTGACAACCCGGCTACCGCGTTCGAACACATCATGGGCCGGAGTCTCCGGAGTGACACCTACCGCTTCACGTATCACGGCTACGGGGTCAGTCACATCGACGCGCTCTGCCACTTCGCCCACAATGGCCGACTCTACAACGACGTCCCCATGTCGGCGACGACGTCCGAGGGGTGCGGCAAGAACGGTATCCACAACCTCAAGAGTGGCATCGTCACCCGCGGTATCCTCCTCGACTTCCCGCGCCTCAAGGGCGTGCCCTACCTCGAGCCGACAACCCCGATCTACATCGAGGATATCGAAGCCTGGGAGCGGCAGGCCGGCGTCACCGTCTCGCCCGGCGACGTCATCTTCATCCGCACCGGCCGTTGGGCGCGGCGCGAAGCTCTCGGACCCTGGGAGGTGTCGGGAAACAGCGCCGGCTTGCACGCGTCTGTCCTCCCCTGGATCAAGGAACGCGACGTCGCGTTCGTGGGGAGCGATGCGGCAACGGATGTGATGCCTTCGCTGGTCGAGGGTATCACGCAGCCGCTCCATACCTTTCTGATCGCAGGCCTGGGCTCGAACATCTTCGACAACATGGACCTCGAAGCGCTCGCCGAGACGGCGGCCCGTCTGAACCGCTGGGAGTTCATGCTGAGCGCAGGTCCGATTCCGGTAACGGGTGGAACGGGCTCCCCGCTCAACCCCATCGCGGTGTTCTGAACGACGGAGGCGTCATCATGTTGAACTTGAGTAGTACCCGATTCCTGCTGTCGGCTCGGGCGAGCTGACGGGTAGCACCTGCCCGATCTGAGCCGCGTCGGCCCAGAGCTCGGACGAAGCGGAAGTCGACTGTCTTCCTGTTGTCACGGACAGGGGGGGATGAGGATGAGGATACGATCCATTCGACAAGGGATGCTCGTGGTCGCCGCGGCCCTCGGATCGGGCTGCGGAAGTCCGGTGGCGGTGTCGGAATTCTCCGAGGTGCCCGCCGACGGTGCGGTGCTTGCCGCCACAATCGACTTCCCGAGTGGTGAGGGGCCCTTTCCCGCGATCGTGTTATCGCATGGTTCCGGGCGGACGAACCGACAAGATCAGGAGGGAACCGCGAATCAGTACGTGAGCGAGGGATTCGCCGTCGTCCGCTACGACAAGCGAGGCATTGGAGAGTCCACGGGGCAGTACGTGGCCCCGGGCGCTGCCAACAGCGAGACGATCTTCCCGATCCTGGCGTCAGACCTTGCGGCGATCGTTGATTTTTTCCGCTTGGATTCGCGCATCGACTCCAGCAAGATCGGCGTCCTCGGCGCCAGCCAGGCCGGTTGGATCATGCCCCTGGCTGCCTCCCTGTCCGACCATATCAGGTTCATGGTCTCGGTGTCGGGCGCCACGAGCTCTGTGGGCGTGTCCGACTACTTCGACGGCATCGCCGAGGGACGGACCCATGCCGAGCTCGCGGACTCTCTGGCAGCGTACGACGGAATCGAGGGGTTCGATCCCGAGCCCTACCTGCGCGCGCCCCGCACTCTGGGTCTACGGCGGAGAGGACCGAAGCAACCCGACCGCGAACGATGTCGGCATCTTGGAGCGCATCCGAGCGGAGACGGGAAACGACTTCACGATCCACGTCTTCGAGCGTGCGACTCACGGCATGCGCGACTTCGAAACGGGCGACCAGATACCATCCGTGCCGGAATGTATCCTGCCGTGGCTGCAGGAGCTTTGAAGGCGATCGAGGAACCGAACGGCGGCGCGGTCGGCCGCGCTGGCCGAACTGGCGGCCTAGAGCCTTATTTTTCGGACGTTGAAGGAACGAACGCAACCATCCGCAACGGCACCTCATCGGCCTCGAAACGCACGAGTTGGATCGGGCTACCGTCCGGCCGACTGAGCTCTGCGCAGCAGAGGCCGAACGTCCCTGGTGCTCGCGAGGGGTTGCCAACGACCCTGATCGGGTCACCCGCCTTGATCGTTTCACGGTTCCAGCCACGGCGGGACATGCTCACGGCCGCGCCCAACTCGACTTCCCATTCCACCATCTGACCGTCGTCGCTCTCCCCCTCGATGTACAGGAACGAGTGCGGATTCCGGAAGTTGAATCTCAGGACGGTGCCAACGACCTCCACTTCCTGCGCGTCATCGTAGAACGGCGCGCTGCTATGGTGCGCTTCCGCCGGGAAACCCGTGACTACGAGGCTCAGGACGACAACGGCGGCGATTGACGATGTCCAGAAAAGTAGCTTCACCGGTCTGCCTCCTTGAGTTAGACCACTCATTATCGGTACTTCGGAATCATGTACTTCACGGCACGACGCGCATCTTCCGCATCACATTCGTACGGATTGAGCTTGTAGCCCTCGGGGGCCGGGAGCCAGCGTGTCGTGTATGACGCAGGTTCCCTTAGGAACAACGGGTCCTCGACAGTCAGGGTCATGCGCAACTCTTCCCCCTCGCGCCAGTACCGCTCGGTCACCGTCTTGAGCTGGGACGACGGGATCCCGTTGTAGTCGTCGAATCCGGTGATATCGAAGACGAACTGCGTCGTTTCGACGATGAGCGCGTCACCCTCGTAGTGACCGACCGAGAAACCCTGCACCGTGTATTCGTTCAGGGGCGGCTCGCGCCCGTCCAGCCACACGCTACGGAGCACATCGTCCTTTTCATACCGGAAAATCACCCGATCCGGCCACTGCACGACCTCCATGAAATAAGGGTCGTACTGGAGCGCCGGCGGCGCCGATGGAACGCAGTCGTACTTCGGTGCAATCGCCTCATCGAAGACCTCCTGGAAGGCGAGCGCACGCTCGTTGAGAACGGGGAAATTGTCCGGCGTCCAGGGCATATTCGGTCCGTTGATCGGACGCACACGCCCGCCGCCGTTCCAGACCCCCACCAGGTCGGGAACCTCGACCAGGGCCGTTTGGGCGGTGACCTCCACCGAAGCCCCGCCAATCGCGGCCGCAACCAGGGCAGCCGCTGCGGCCAGGCATGCAAGTGGTCGAGAAAGCACTGCGGTGCCCGTCTCCCTCATCCTTGCTCTCCTTGATTCCTGTAATCCGCGATTCCTGTAATCCGCGAATACTTGCGATACCGTCACACCTTTTTTCGATACCCATCACGCCGAGCCGAAGCTACACCCACTGCTGGCTAAGGGATAGATGGATCGTCACCGATTCAGGTTCGCCGGCGTGCAGCTGGAAGCGATGTGCTCGCACAGCGCGTTCGTGTACACCTCGATCATCGTGACGTAGCTGGTGAAATCGAAGGCCGCGCCATGCGCCCCGGGGGGGAAGAAGCGGAACTCCGCGTCCTTGCCGGCCCGTGCGAGCGCCGTCAGGAGCTGCATGGTGTGCTGCGGCTGCACGTTCTCATCCATTCCGGAATGGACCAGGAGGAGCTGGTCCTCGAGGGCTTCGACCCAGTTCAGCGTCGAGCTCCCCTGGTACCCGTCGGGGTTCTCGCCGAGAAGGCCCATGTACCGCTCGGTATAGATCGTGTCGTAGAGCCTCCAGTCGGTCGCGGGCGAGTTGGCGATACCCAACTTGAACACTCCGGGGTGCCGCAGCAGCGTCGAGATCGACATGAAGCCCCCGTAACTGGTGCCCTGGATCGCCATGCGATCCCCGTCGACCCATGGCTGCGACGCCAGCCATTGCGCGACCTCGGCGAAGTCGTTCGCCTCCCAGTCGCCCAACTCTCGATACACGATCTCCATGAAGTCGCGGCCATAGTTGCCCGACCCGCGGTTGTTGAGGCCGACCACGATGTAGCCCTGCTGGGCGAGGTACTGGTGCCACCCGTCCGTCGCCCACTCATCGAACACCTGCTGCGATCCCGGTCCACCATAGATCGACACCACCACCGGGTGCGGCTGTGACGGGTCGAAGTTCGGCGGCCTGACCATCGAGCCGTCGAGCTCGACTCCGTCGGAGGTCGTGAAGCTGAACAGCTCGGTCGGTGAGTAGGCCCGGGCTTGGACGTACGCCTCGACCTCTGCGTTGTCCTCGAGCGTGCTCAGCAGCTCGCCGCCGCCCTGCGTGCTCCGGAGCTCGACCTGCCGTGGTTGGCTGCTGCTGGACCACGTGTCGATGTAGTAGTCCATGTTGGGGGACATGTCGATGGCGTGGTTTCCCGCCGCCGGCGTCAGCCGCCGCTTGCTCCGGCCGTCGAAGTCGATTCTGTAGAGGTGGCGCTGGAGCGGGCTCTCCTCCGTACCCGTGTAGTAGATCGTGCCGTTCTCTGAGTCGATGCCCTCCACACGTGTCACTACCCACTCGCCACTCGTCACCTGATTCAGCAGCTCGCCGTCGTACGAATAACGATACAGGTGGTTGTAGCCGTCCCGGTCGCTGATCCAGAAGAACTCGCTCAAATCCTCCGGGAAGTAGAAGTAGTGCTGGACGTCGGCGAAGAAGTCGAACACGTCGATCCACGCGTCGCTCCGCTCCTCCATCACCAGACGCCGCTCACCCGAGCGCACATCGAAGAAGTACAGCTGGAGGTGGTTCTGGTGGCGGTTCAACGTGACGACAGCCAGCGTATTCGGGTCGCTCGTCCAGTAGATGCGGGGGACGTAGTGCTCACCGGCGAGGCCCACGTCCATCCAACGCGTCTCGCCCGAAGCCACGTCCACGACGCCGACGCGCACCTCCGAGTTGTCCTGCCCGACCTTCGGGAAGGGCATCACCGTCCACTCGGGGTACTGGCCTTCCCAATCCGTGATCTGGATCGTGGGTACGTCCGCCACGTGTAACTGCCAGTATGCGATTCGTCGGCCGTCAGGGCTCCAGTCCCAGGCCTGCGTGAGGCCGAACTCCTCCTCGTAGACCCAGTCGAACACTCCGTTCCAGACGATGTCGGTGGCGCTGGACGTCAGACGACGCTCCCGCTGGGCGTCCATGTCGTAGACGAACAGGTCACCCCCACGCTCGTACGCGAGGAGCGCACCATCGGGCGACAGCTCCGCGGTGCGCGCGTCGTCGGCCGCCAGCACGAGCGACTCGTTCTCTACTCCGTAGACGTAAAAGTCAGCGACGCCGGAGTATCGGTAGACCGGCCGGAAATCCGCCTGGAAGACGACATGCCGCGAGTCCGGCGCCCAGTCGAAGGAACGGTACCGCAGCGCTTGCGACGTTCCCGGCACCGTCAGCACCGCCGGATCGAAGAGCAGCTCGTCGTTGCTCGACGCGGGGTCGTATGCTCGTACCTCCGCTCCCCTCGTCTGGGTGTTCACCAGCGTGTACGAGTACCGACGACCCTCGTCGATCCAGTTCACCCCCGCCGGGCCCGCACGGCCCGCGAGCCGACCCGAGATGCTCACCGCCTCCTCCACACTTCCGATCCGTTCCTGGGCCCGTAGCGGGACCGCGCTCGCCAGCGCCAGCGTCATTACGAGGCTCGCAAACAATCTCATTTTTCCTCTCGCTCGATTCTGAGGGTCCTGTGACGGTCGGACAGGCCAGACGATCACGTTCTCGGGGCCACAGACAAGGTAGGCGGAGGCCTCAGCGCAGTCGAGCGCACGTCCGAGCCCAGGTCTCGACGATCTCGATTGACACACTTTGGATGAGCAGGTACGCTCGGTTGAATCGGTCTTCCAACAGAGCGGTCAAAAGAGGCGTGTGAACCATGAACATCCTCCGCAAACCGAACATCGTTCGTAAACTTCTCGTGGTAATCGGGGTCCTGATCCTCATCCCGGTTGTCGCTCTGGGTACTCTGGCGGTCTCCGCGCGTAATTCCGACGGACCATCCGTAGTATTCAGTGGTGGACCGCTCGTTGCCGGTGAGCTGGTGACGGGTCCAGAGCCGGACTGGAGTTTCGCACGCGATGTCGGGACCATCGAACTGCAGCTCCTCGACCCTCCCCGGTCCCGAGTGATTTGGATCGCCGAGCACGAAGGCAAGGTCTATGTCGTGTCCGGATACATGGGCAGCTTTATCGGACGCCTGTGGAAACGATGGCCGGCGCAAGCGGAACGGGATGGCCGCGCTATCGTGCGCATCGCAGGAAAGAGGTATGAGCGCAGCCTCGTGCGCATCAAAGCGGGTGCGGTGGTGGAGGGCGTAGCTGCAGAGCTCCGCCGCAAATATGGGTCCGGAATCACACCTGCTGCCATCGAGGCGGAGACGAGCTGGCTTTTCGAGTTGGCCCCACCCGGCGCAGAAATGACCGGAGCGTCTAGGTGAAACGGTTCTACTGGATTATGGGTGGTGTAATGATCGCCGTCGTGCTTACCGTTCTGTTCGTACCCGGGGTTGGGGAGTATATCGAAGGAGCGGTGTTGGGCTGGCTCGTTAGGCTGGCCGGGTAAAGTCCTCGAAGAGAGCTCCTCAAGGCTCGCTCTCGAATTGAGTTCCCTGGAAACGTTCATGACCAATCCCCCGCCCCTCGATGTGCTCGAGCAAGCTGCTGAGTGGAAAGCACAGGGCTCGGGCGTAGCCCTCGCGACGGTGGTTCGCACCTGGGGCTCCGCTCCACGACAGGCGGGCAGTCAAATGTGCATCGACGAGCACGGTCACTTCGTCGGCTCGGTGTCGGGCGGATGCGTCGAGGGCGCCGTAATCCAGGAGGCACAGGAGCTCATCGTCGATGGGGGCACCAAGCTCCTGCAGTTCGGCGTGAGCGACGAGCAAGCCTGGGAGGTGGGGCTCACCTGCGGTGGCGAAGTGGAGATCTACGTCGAGAGAGTGGAGTGAAGGCGGAGCTCCTGAGCCAACTCGTCGAGGATCGGCGCCACGAGCGAGCCGTGGTCCTGGGCACCAACTTGGACACCGGGGAGCAGATCCTCCTTTACCCGCTGGAAACAGGCTCGGACGCCGGCGGCCCCGAAACCTCGGAAGACCTTCAGCAGGCGGCTCGCACTGCGCTCCTGAACGACCGCTCGAAGCCGGTGGACGGCCCAGAAGGCCGCTTCTTCCTGCAGGTGCACAATACACCGCACCGCATGGTGCTGGTGGGCGCGGTACACATCGGCCAGCCCTTGGCCCAGATGGCGAGCCATGCCGGCTTCTCCGTCTCGGTCGTGGATCCCCGGGGGGCCTTCAACACGGAGGCTCGCTTTCCTGATGTGGATCGCCTCCTCTCGTGGCCGGATGCTGCACTCGAGGGTCTGGCGCTGAACCATCGGACCGCAGTGGTCATCCTCACCCACGACCCCAAGCTCGATGACCCCGCGCTGGCAGCCGCACTGGGCAGTCCCGCCTTCTACATCGGGGCCCTCGGAAGCCGTATGAATCATGGCCTGCGCCTCGAGCGGATGAGGGAGGCCGGGTTCGACGACGCGGCTTTGGCCAGGATTCGCGGCCCCGTGGGTCTCAAAATCGGGGCGCGGACACCCGGAGAGATCGCCGTGGCCATCCTGGCAGAGGTCATTGGGGAGCTCCGGCGGGACGCGACGTGACCGACGAGGCGAGGGTGCGGCAGGTCCCGATGGATGCGCCCGGCGACTGAGCCCAACGACCTCAATGTCCTCCCTCGAGATCGAAGAACGCTTCGAGCTAGACGCACATCCGGACGAGGCTTGGGCCTACCTCACCCGACCCGAGCGTATCGTCGAGTGTTTGCCTGGAGCCGAGCTCACCGAGGTCGTCGACGAGCGAAACTATGTGGGTGGGGTCAAGGTGAAGCTCGGCGCGGTAGCCATGGACTACAAGGGGACGGTGGAGTTCACAGAGATGGACCCCGAGCAGCGGATCATCCGGATGGAGGGCAAGGGCCGGGAACGCCGGGGCGGTGGTACGGTCACGCTGGCCATGGAGGGCACGGTCCACGAGCTGGAAGGAGGCCGTTGTGAGGTCACGGTGACGGCGGACATCCAGCTGGCCGGCAAGATCGTTCGCTTCGGCAGGGGCATGATCCAGGTCGTCACCGCGCAGATCTTCAAGGAATTCACGGCATGCCTGGCCGCCGAGCTGGCGTCCGGCAAGGTGCGGCGAGAAGCGTCGGACGGAGACGCCGCCGCTCATCCGCGCCCTACGGGAGAGTCCGGCGACGTTGCGAGCACACCCGCAGGCTCTAGCCCGGAAGCGCTGCCCCTGTTTCCGCTTCTCCTCCGGTCCTTCCGATCGTGGCTCCGGCGGCTCTTCGAGCGGGAGTAGGCGGGAGGGTCAGAACCTGTGCCAACTCCCTCAGGCTGTTCAGGCTGTGCACGGGCCTGAAGTCGTCCACGTGCGGAAGGATGGCCCGGATGCCCTGGGCCTCCGGCTGGAACTCCTGGTAACGAAGGAGGGGATTCAGCCAGATCAGGCGGCGGCAGGAGCGGTGCAGCCGATCCATGGCCGCTCCCAGGCCCTCCCCCGCTTCCCTGTCCAACCCGTCGGTGATCAGGAGAACCACCGCTCCCTGCCCCAGCACCCGTCGGGACCACGAACGGTTGAACTCCTCGAGACACGCCCCGATGCGCGTGCCGCCGTCCCAGTCCTTCACCGCATGGCGGAGGCGCTCCAGCGCCACGTCGCCGTCACGATGCCGTAGGTGACGGGTGGCGTTGGTGAGGCGGGTCCCAAACAGGAAGGTAAACACCCGGTCCCTGTCGTTCGTGAGCGCGTGCAGGAAGTGGAGGAGCATGCGGGTGTATCCGGTCATGGACCCCGAGATGTCGCACAGGGCGACGAGGGGGGGAGGCCTCCGGCGGCGGGCGCGCCACTCCAGCGGTATGCTGGCCCCTCCGGCCCTGAGCGTCGCGCGGAGCGTGCGTCGTAGGTCCACCTCGGATCCTGCCGGGTTGGGACGGCGGCGCCGGGTGGCAAGGTCCCGCACCGGGAGCCGCATCCGGGCGATGGCTTCGCGGGCAGCCTCGATCTCCGCGACGGACATCTGCTCGAAGTCCTTCTCCGACAGAGCCTCACGTTCGGAGTAGGTCATTCGCAGGTCCACCTCGACCCTGTCGCGTTCAGGGCCGCCGGGACCACCCTCTGCCCAGGCTTCGGCCAGGCGCCGCCGGAGGGGCGTGGGCGCCGGCACAGGCACCTTCGAGAGGGATAGGAGCTCCTCGAGGACCGCGTTTGGCGGAGGGCGATCCGACCAGAAAAGCCTGAAAGCCTCGTAAAAGGTGGGCCTGTGCTCACCGCGTCTCACGAAGACAGCGTGCAGCGCCCAGTAGAACTCGTCGGGGCGGGTGACGTCCACCGAGGCCAGGGCCCCCATGGCGTTGAGCACGTCACCCGGACCGGTGGGGAGCCCTGCGCGCCGCAGCAGCCGGGCGAAGTCGGTGACACGTTCGGTGAGCTGCTCGCCCCAGGCGGATCGATTGCGGCCTAGTCGCTCGCCACCTAATCCCTCGACCCCGGGTCCTTCGTCGCCGGTGGATCCGTCTCCGTCGGGCCTCATTCGACCGAACGTTTTTCCATCAGACAACTTCGTGCAGGATGGCCAGAGCGGGCTCACCGCGTACCCGTGCCAGGTCGTCCTCGTACTTGAGAAGTATGC
Organism: Longimicrobiales bacterium; assembly: GCA_965248195.1. Taxonomy (GTDB): domain Bacteria; phylum Gemmatimonadota; class Gemmatimonadetes; order Longimicrobiales; family Gaopeijiaceae; genus UBA822. The sequence continues at coordinate 2,776,965 of CBDFIQ010000002.1, forward strand.
CCAGCGTCTCGTTCACCACGTCGGCGTCCAGGCTGGAACGCCCCAGGGTCAGAAGTGCGCACGTCCAGTCGATCGACTCGGCGAGACCGGGCAGCTTGAAGAGATCCTCCTGCCGCAGCCGTTGGACGAAGCCCACCACCTGACGTGTGAACTCATCACCCGCCTCGGGCACCCGAACCGCCACGATCTCCGTCTCACGATCCCGGGTGGGATAGTCGATCCAGTGGTAGAAGCACCGGCGCTTGAGGGCGTCGTGGATCTCGCGCGTGCGGTTGGAGGTGATGATCACCACGGGCGGCTCCTCGGCCTTGATGGTCCCCACCTCCGGCACCGTGATCTGGAAGTCGGAGAGGAGCTCCAGCAAGAACGCCTCGAACGGCTCGTCGGTGCGGTCCAGCTCGTCGATGAGGAGGACTGGCGGGCCCTCCGGACGGGGCTCCAGTGCTTCGAGGAGCGGTCTGTGGATCAGGAACTCGTCCGAGAAGACGTCGGACTCGAGGCTCGCCCGATCCGTCACGCCCGCCGCTTCGGCGATCCGGATCTCGATCATCTGACGCGCGTAGTTCCACTCGTAGACGGCGGACGACACGTCCAGACCCTCATAACACTGCAGGCGGATCAGGCGCCTCTTGAGTCCCGTGGCCAGGACCTTCCCCACCTCGGTCTTGCCAACCCCCGCCTCTCCCTCCAGGAAGAGGGGCCTCCCCAGACGCAGTGACAGGAACACGGCCGTAGCGAGAGACCGGTCCGCTACATAACGCTCCTGCTCGAGAAGAGCGAGGGTCTCATCGACCGAGTCCGGGATCGAAACGCGCCCTTCTGATCCGCGCCCTTCTATGCGCCCGCCTCCACTACGCGCCTGCCTTGCACTACGCCCCCTCCTTCACTACGCGCACGCCTCCACAGCACGACGCGCCATCACGGAAACCAGGTGCGCCCTGTATTCGGCGCCGGCATCGGTATCCGAGACCAGACCCTCCTGGTCCACGCCGATGCCGTCGAGGCTTCCCGGCGAGAAGTCGGACGCGAGAGCGTCTTCCATGGCCCCGACGCGGAAGACTTTGTACCCCGCGCCAGACACGGCCACCCGGACGCCGTCATCGCCCTGGGCCACCATTACGCCGGCGATCGCATACTTGGAGGCCGGGTTCGGGAACTTGGCGTAGGCTGCCTTCGCCGGAATGTGGAAGCGGACCGAGGTGATGATCTCGTCGTCCTCGAGTGGAGTCTCGAACATGCCCACGAAGAAATCTGCGGCGGCGATCTCACGCCGATCGGTCACAACCGTGGCCCCGAGCGCGACCAGCGCGGCCGGATAGTCGGCCGCGGGATCACTGTGTGCCACCGAGCCACCCAACGTGCCACGGTTGCGCACCTGCGGGTCTCCGATCCCTCCCGCCAGATCGGCTAGCCCCGGGATCGCGTCGCGCACCTCCTCGGAGCCCTCCACCTCGGAGTGCGTCATTGCGGCCCCGATCACCAGCGCATCCCCGTCCCGCTGGATGCCGCGGAGCTCTTCGAGCCCCGCCAGCGAGACGACGTCGCTAGGGGCAGCCATGTCCAGCTTCATGATGGGAAGCAGACTTTGGCCACCGGCCAGAAATTTGCCGGCCTCCGCGCCCTGCATGGCGCTCTGAGCCTCCGCCAGCGTGCCGGGGCTATGGAACGTGAAGTCATCCATTGGTCTTCCCCCTCAGCTCGAGGCCTGTGCGTCCCGGATAGTGCGCCACACACGCTCCGGAGTCGCCGGCATGTCCATGTGCTCGACGCCGAGATGCGCCAAGGCGTCTACGACCGCGTTGATGACGGCCGGGGGAACCCCGATGGAGCCCACCTCGCCGACACCCTTCACACCCAGCGGGTTGTGGGTGCAGTTCGTGGTGTTGTGCCCCGTCTTGAAGAACGGCAGATCGGCCGCGCGGGGCATGCAGTAATTCATGTACGATCCCGTGATCAGCTGCCCACTATCATCGTACTTGCAGGACTCTAGAAGGGCCTGCCCGATTCCGTGAGCCAGGCCGCCATGCATCTGACCATCCACGATCATGGGGTTGATGATGCGCCCCACATCGTCGGCGCAGGAAACGGCTACCAGATCGACGACTCCTGTTTCCGGGTCGATCTCCACTTCGGCCACGTGAGCCCCGGCCGGGTAGGTGAAGTTCTTCGGATCGTAAAAGGCCGTCTCTTCCAGGCCCGGCTCCAGGCCCTCCGGATAATTGTGCGGCACATAGGCCGCCAGCGACACGTCGGCGAGACCCAAGGACTTGTCGGTACCCGCCACGGTGAAGCGTCCGTCCTCGAAGACGACGTCTGCTTCGGAAGCCTCCATGAGATGGGCGGCGATCGTCGTGCCCTTCTTGATGATCTTCTGCAGGGCCTCGAAGATGGCAGACCCACCCACCGCCACCGACCGGGAGCCGTACGTGCCCATGCCGAAAGGCACCTGGGCGGTATCACCGTGAACGACCTCGATCTGATCGATCCCGATGCCCAGGCCCTCGGCCACGATCTGGGCGAAAGTCGTCTCGTGGCCCTGGCCGTGGCTGTGGCTCCCGGTAAAGACCGTCACACTCCCCGTGGGATGCACGCGCACCTGTCCCACCTCGAAGAGTCCGGCCCGGGCACCGAGGGCTCCGGCCACCGCCGACGGGGCGATCCCGCACGCTTCCAGGAACGTCGAGAGGCCGATCCCCCGCAGCTTGCCTCGGGACGCGGCCTCCTCCCTGCGAGCTTTGAAGCCCGTCCAGTCCGAGAGCTCCAGCACCAAGTCCAGCGTAGGTTCGTAATCCCCCGTGTCGTACTCCAGCGCCACCGGCGTCTGATAGGGAAACTGATCCGGTTGAATGAAGTTCTTTCGCCGGATCTCCACCGGATCGATCCCCAGCCGCCGGGCGGCCACATCTACCAAGCGCTCGAGCATGAACGAGGCTTCCGGCCGCCCCGCACCACGAACAGCATCCACCGGCACTGTGTTGGTGAAGATCGCCTTCACTTCACCGTAGATGGCCGGCGTGGTGTAGCACCCGGCGAAGAGCGTACCGTGGAGGTACGTCGGGACCGCGGCCCCGAACGTCGAAATGTACGCACCCAGGTTGGCCAGGCAGCTCACCCGAAGACCCAAGAAGCGACCCTCACCGTCGAGGGCGAGCTCTGCATGGGTTACGTGGTCCCGACCATGGGCGTCGGACATGAACGACTCGGAGCGCTCGGCGGTCCACTTCACGGGCCGTCCGATCTTGGACGATGCCCAGGTCATGATGACCTCTTCCGCGTAGTGGAAGATCTTGGAGCCGAAACCGCCCCCTACGTCGGGCGACACCACACGGAGCTTGTGCTCCGGGATCTGCATGACGAACGCGCCCATGAGAAGTCGAATCACGTGTGGGTTCTGGCTCGACGTGTAGAGCGTGTAGTCGCCGCTCACCGAGTCGTAGTCGCCGATGGCCACACGAGGCTCGATGGCGTTCGGGATGAGGCGGTTTTGCACGATGTCGATCGACACCACGTGCTCGGCGGCCTCGAAGGCCGCGTCGGTGGGCGCCTTCTCACCGATCTCCCAGTCGTAACACACGTTGCCTGCTGCCTCTTCCCAAACCAGCGGCGCATCGTCGGCCACGGCCTGATTCAAGGACGCCACCGCCGGGAGGCTCTCGTAGTCGACCTCGACGAGCGCGGCCGCTTCCCTGGCCGCTGCCTTGGTCTCGGCCATGACGACTGCGACGATGTCGCCGACGTGCCTTGCCCGGTCGACCACGATCGCCGGGTGGGGCGGCTCGACCATGGGTGAGCCGTCCTTGTTGTTGATGCCCCATCCGCAGGGCAGACCGCCTATCTCGTCGGCGGCCACGTCGGCTCCGGTGAACACGGCCACCACACCCGGGGCGGCCGCAGCCGCCGCGGTGTCGATTCCCGATATGTTGGCGTGTGCCTCAGGAGAGCGCACGAGGGCCGCGTAGGTCTGGCCCGGGCGGTTGATGTCGTCCGTATAGCGGCCCTTTCCCAAGAGGAAGCGGCCGTCTTCCTTCCGCCGTACGGCGGCCCCGATTCCGTCCTCCGCCATGGCTCAGCCCCCCATTTCGGAGGCCGCTGCCTGCACGGCCTTCACGATGTTGTGGTAGCCGGTGCAGCGGCAGAGGTTGCCCTCCAGCCACTCCCGCACGTCGCCCTCCGACGGGTCGGGGTTGCGGCTCACCAATTCCATGCCGCTCAGGACCATGCCCGGTGTGCAGAAACCACACTGAAGACCGTGATGCTCCTTGAAGGCCTCCTGCATGGGATGGAGCGCTCCGTTCGTCGCGACCCCTTCGATGGTCGTGACGTCGACGCCCTCGGCCTCGGCGGCCAACATGGTGCAGCTCTTGACCGACTTGCCCCCGACGTGGACCACGCACGCCCCGCACTGGCTCGTGTCGCACCCGACGTGGGTTCCGGTGAGCGCCAGGGTCTCCCGCAGAAAGTCCACCAGAAGGGTGCGTGCTTCGACTTCGTGCGAGACCGCTTGGCCGTTTACCTGCATCGAAACGACTGGCATGAACGACTCCCTGGTAGGGGAGAAGATTCACGGCCGGTCCCGAGGGATCCGGCCGTGAAGGTGGACGGGGTTAGGATGGGGAGCGGCAAACCCTTGGTCAAGCCAGGGACAGGGATTTCAATGGTCTTTTCCGAGTGCGGCACGCGGCTCGAGCGGTCGTGGCAGGCCGCAAACGCACCCCGGGTCGTCCTTTGAGAAAAGGACGACCCGGTGCTGTTTCCCCTGGATCGGGGGTCCGGCCGAAGGGCCCGGGCTCAGTTGCCCAGGTTCAAGCTGAGGTCCGGGCGCAGGACGAAGATCTCGTTCGTCGACGAGGCGATCGCCTCATCCAATATGCCGAGGAGGCTCTGGGACTCGAACTCCCCGAATGCTTGCTCAAGGAGGGCGTCGAACTCGGCGGGCCCAGACATGCTGGCGAAGTTCTCGTGCGGGATCGAGACGACCCATTCGCCTAGGCTTCCACCTTGGGCCCCCTGGAAGACAAGGTACTGGACGGGAACGTTTGCGCCCTCGAAGGCCGTCTTGAGACTCTCGAGGAAGTGTACCCACTCTGGGTCGTGACCGGGGTTCACCTGAAAAGTGATCACCTCGTAGAGGGGACTGAGGGCAGCACCTCCACCCAGCATGCTGAGGTCGGGCCGCAGCCGTATCAGCTGGGCGACGACATTTTCCACGTGGGGCGCGATGTTGCGGTCGATGCTCTCCGCGTTGGCTACCGGATCCACATCAGGTTGGTCGAAGTCGGCGTAGGTGTGTCCGCCACTGAAGAAAAAGTACTGGCCCGTGCGCGCGCCGAAAGCGATCTCGAACGCAGCCCACGTCCACGAGCCGCCTTCCTCGCCTACCCACTCCAGGTGCTTGCTGGCGCCCTCCTCGAATGCCGATGCATGTCCCGGCATAGGCTCAGCGGCTACGACATAGGCCATGTTGGCAGGCGTATCTTGCGCCGGCGCGGGCGAGGTGACGGTCAGAATCGGGATAGCCGCGAGGGCCAAGAGGAATACAAGCTTTTTCATGGTGCCTCCTGCCAGTGGTGAGGCCAGGTGTTCGGTGCCTCGTGGGAGTCGTCATCACGTCCGGGCCTCCGGACCGAGCAGAGAACGTGAGGGTCCAGTTGGGCGATCGCAAGCACCGATCGGGCCATGATAGGGACGGGGATTTCAAATGTCTTTTCTCCGGCACGCGGCTTGACCGCCGAGACACTCCAGGAACCTCCCCTCGCGAGGCCGTGGAGGAAGTACCAGTGAGGCCGATCGGCCTCGCGCGTTTGCCGATCGACCGTCGGCCTTCCTATTATCTTATGGTGTTCCCGGCTGCCCCCGAACCCCGCTATGCCGGCGAGTGACAAAACGATGATGATGGACGTCTCACCACGATGACGCCGGACATCTCTCGACGAGAGCTTCTCAAGGTCTCCGCCCTCGCGGGTGGGGCCAGTCTCGTCAGCGCGTTGGGTTTCGACTTGAAGCCCGCCTACGCGGCCGCTCGTGAGCTCAAGATCTCCAACGCGCGGGAATTCAAGACGGTGTGCCCCTACTGTGCGGTGGGGTGCGGGGCGATCGCTTATGTGCACGGGAGCGGTGGCCTGAACACGGTGAACTCCATCATCCACGTGGAGGGTGATCCGGACAGCCCCATCAACGGGGGGACGTTGTGCCCGAAGGGGGCGGCCCAGATGCAGCTCGCCATGAGCCCACGCCTCCAGGAGGGCCCCCTCCACCGAGAGGCGGGCGCTTCGGAGTGGACCGAGGTCACCTGGGATTGGGCCATGGATTGGTTCGCGAGGAAGTTCAAGGATTCGCGGGACGCCTCGTTCGTGGAGCGGGACGAGGAGGGACGGACGGTCAACCGCTGCGAGGGCATCGGCTGGGTGGGAAGCGCCACGGTGGCCAACGAGGACGCCTACTTCATCACCAAGACGATGCGCGCCATGGGGCTGGTCTACATCGATCACCAGGCCCGCATATGACACAGCCCCACAGTGGCCAGTTTGGCCGCAACGTTCGGGCGGGGCGCCATGACCAACCACTGGAAGGACATCAAGAACACCGACGTGGTGCTGGTCATGGGCGCCAACCCGGCGGAGAATCACCCCTGCGGGTTCAAGTGGGCCCTCGACGCGAGGGATGAGCGCGGCGCCCGGATCATAACGGTCGACCCCCGTTATACCCGCACCTCCGCCGTCGCCGATCATCACCTGCAAATTCGCCCCGGCTCCGACATCGCGGTCCTGGGGGGGATGATTCACAAGGTTCTCGACGAAGGGCTCTTCCACGAGGAGTACGTCCGGCTGCACACCAATGCCTCGTTCATCGTGGAAGAGGGCTTCGGATTCGAGAACGGTCTTTTCGCGGGATTCGACCAGGCCCAGGGCGCCTACGACCGGACGGCCTGGGAGTACGAGCGCGGGCCGGACGGCTTCGTGCGCAGGGACATGACGCTGCAGGACCCTCGCTGCGTCTTCCAGCTCCTGAAGGATCACTACAGCCGCTACACGCCGGAGGTGGTCGCGCAGATCGCGGGATGCTCCGCCGAGCAGTTCCTCGCCATGGCGGAGATCGTCTGCTCCACGGGGACCGCCGACCGGGTCGGCACCATCATGTATGCCGTGGGCTGGACCATGCACACCGTCGGGAGCCAGATCATCCGCACCGCGGCGATCCTCCAGCTCATCCTCGGCAACATCGGGCGGCCGGGAGGCGGTATCAACGCGCTCAGGGGTCACGCCAACGTGCAGGGCGCGACGGACCACGCCATCGTCGCCGGCATCCTTCCTGGCTACCTGAGGGTTCCCAGCCCCGCTCAGACGTCTCTGGCAAACCATCTCGCGGAGTCCACGCCGAGGCCGCTGGTACCCGACACGGTCAACTACTGGGGCAACTACCCCAAGTTCATGATTTCCCAGCTCAAGGCGTGGTTCGGCGATACGGTCGGGCCGGAGAATGAGTACGGATATCACTACCTGGGTAAACCGGCCGACGACGCGACGTGGCTCTCCATGTGGGACCAGGCGCATCAGGGGAGGCTCGAGGGGCTGGTGGCCTTGGGCTTCAATCCGCTCCTGGCCGGACCGGACGTGCCTCGCCTCCTGCGGGCCATGGCGAACCTGCAATGGAAGGTGGTCATCGATCCGTTCATGCTGGATTCGGCAGAGTTCTGGAGGGCACCGGACGTCGATCCCGCCGAGATCCAGACCGAAGTGCTCTACCTTCCGGCCACGCACTGGGTCGAGCGCGCGGGCTCCTTCACGAACTCGGGGCGCTGGGCCCAGTGGAAGGAGCAAGCCATCGACGCCCCGGACGGGGTCCGCTCCGACACGTGGATCCTCTCCGAGCTCTTCTGGCGTGTGAAGGAGCTCTACGAAGAAGAGGGGGGAGCATACCACGAGCCGATCCTCAACCTCCAGTGGAACTACCTGAACCAGCGGGAGCCCCGCCTGGAGGAGTTGGCCCAGGAGATCAACGGGTCCGACCTCGGAACGGGCGAACTCCTCTCGTCCTTCGGGCAACTCCGTGATGACGGCACGACCACGTCGGGAAACTGGCTCTACACCGGCAGCTTCACCGAAGAGGGGAACATGATGGCTCGGCGCGGGACGGACGATCCCAGCGGAATGGGCTTCCATCATGACTGGGCGTTCAGCTGGCCCGCGAACAGGCGCGTTCTCTACAACCGGGCGTCGGCGGATGGGGAGGGCAGGCCGTGGGACGGCAGCCGGGCTGGAATTCGATGGACGGGCGAGAGGTGGATCGGTGACATCCCGGACTACGGACCGACCACGCCGCCCAATCAGGCGGGCGCGTTCATCATGACCGAGGAGGGCGTGGCGAGGCTGTTCACGACCTATCTGGTGGACGGACCGTTCTCCGAGCACTACGAGCCGGTGGAGAGTCCGACCCCCAACATCCTGCACGAAGACGTTCCGACCAACCCGCTGATCCGTTGGTACGACGGTGTCCGAGAGACGCTGGCCAACGGCAGGGACGAATACCCCTACGTGTGCACGGTCTACCGTGTCGTGGAGCGCGAGCACTTCGTGACGTCCAACGTCCCGTACCTCGTCGAGTTGATGCCCGACTTCTTCGTCGAAGTCCCGTACGGCCTCGCCGAGGAAAAGGGGATCGAGAACGGCGAGCGGGTCCGCGTGTGGTCCAAACGTGGTGAGGTGGAGGGAGTGGCCGTGGTCACCAAGCGGATCAAGCCGCTCACGGTAAACGGCGAGACGTGCTGGACCGTCGGCGTCCCCGTTCACTGGGGCTTCAAGGGGATCACCACCGGTTCGATGGCCAACAACCTCACGCCCTTCGTCGGGGACGCCAACACGGGCTGCCCCGAGTTCAAGGCCTTTCTCGTGAACCTGGAGAAGGCCTGATGGCCACGGACGAAGGCGTGCTGGCCCAGACCGCGCAGGGTCCCCAGAGCGGCCTCGCCGTCAGGCGGATCTCGGCTACGCCCGGCCACTCGCTCGAGCGAGGACCCGACGGCGCGCCCGCTGCCCGAACGGGACCCGAGTACGCGAAACTCATCGACATCTCGCGCTGTATCGGCTGCAAGGGCTGCGAGGTGGCGTGCAAGGAGTGGAACGAGCTCGGTGTGGAGCCCACGGAGAACTTCGGCAGCATGCAGAGCCATCGTGACCTCGGCCCGGACACGTGGCTGCTCATGCGCTTCAACGAGATCGAGGTCGGGGATGACGTCCAGTGGCTGATCAAGAAGGACGCTTGCCTCCACTGCGAGGAGCCCGGCTGTCTGTACGCATGCCCCGCGCCGGGAGCGATCGTCCAGTACGAGAACGGGATCGTCGACTTCAACCATGACAGCTGCATCGGCTGTCAGCTGTGTGTGTCCGGTTGCCCCTTCGACATCCCTCGATTCAATCAGGACACGAAAAAGGTCTACAAGTGCAACATGTGCGTCGATCGGGTCGAGGCTGGGCTGGAGCCGGCGTGCGTGAAGACCTGCCCGACGAACGCCATCTCCTGGGGGACGAAGGAGGACATGGTGGCGCTGGGCGAGAAGAAGGTGGAGGGGCTCCAAGGGAGGGGCTTCGAGAACGCCAGCCTTTACGACCCTGCGGGCGTGGGCGGCACGCACATGATGTACGTGGTGCCGCACGGGGACCAGCTGGATGAGTACGATCTACCGGCTGATCCTACGGCCGCCCCGGGTGCCCTCGCTGCCTTGGGGGGCCTCAGGCAGCTCGGCGCCTCCGCGCTCGGCCTCGGGCTTTTGGCCACGGCGCTCCACTACCTGGGGTTCGGGCCTCAGGAGCCTGAGCCGGAGGGGGTCGGAGCCGGGCCGTCCAGCGAAGGGGCAGGCACGGCGGGAGGCGAAGCCGCCGGGAGCACCGACGCGTGAACGACCCGGGAGACCTCCAGCGCTTCACGTACACCGAGCGGGTCACGCATTGGGTGGCCGGCCTCTCGTTCGTGTTTCTCCTCTTCACGGGTCTGGCCTTCTCTCACCCACGGCTCTTTTGGATCACCAGCCTCGTCGGCGGCGGATCGACGGCTCGCATCCTTCACCCGTGGATGGGCGTCCTCTTTACGGGGTCGATGGTGATCATGTTCATCATGTGGGCCAAGGAGATGGGGATCCAAGACCACGACCGAGCCTGGCTGAAGGCGGTGAAACACTATGCCGTCCACGACAAGGAAAACGTCCCCGAGGCGGGCAAGTACAACGCCGGTCAGAAGCTGTTCTTCTGGTCGATAGCCCTTCTCGGCATCGCCTACGTCGTCACGGGGATTCCCATGTGGATGCCCGGCGGAGCCCTGGGCCTGGGACCGTTCTATGGAGGCGTAGTGAACAGTATGCGCTTGGTCCATTACCTCTCCACGGTGGCCGGCGGCCTACTCCTGATCGTGCACGTGTACCTCGGCACCATCGCATATCCGGGCACCCTGCGCGGAATGCTCCACGGGTCCGTGTCGCGCGCCTGGGCCAAGCTCCACCACCCGCTTTGGCAGAAGGAGCAATCCGGGTCTTGAGCCTCCACGGCTCTCGATCCCTGGGCAACCTCTAGGTGGGAAATCTTTGGAGTGCCCGTCGCGCTCGGGCGGTCCATCTTCTCGGCGAGACCCCGCACGCGGAGGAGATTCTCACGTTTTACGTGGGGCTCACCGAAGCGCAGGAGAGCGTGGCGGACTACGTGCCGGCAACGGACTGGTCAGTGCTCCTCCGGTCCCGCGAGGGCGAGTTCCCCCGGCTCCGAGCACAAATGCTTCCGCTCGCCGAGCTCGCCCTTCCCTTCCACGATTTCCTCTCCAGAATGGCGGATCTCGGCACCGAGACGATCAAGGACGGCGCCCAGGCCCTGCTCTCCCAAGACGATGACCGCCAGCTCGAACCGCTTCGCACGGCGATCGCCGCTTGGGGGAGGGCAGCAGCACTAAAGAAGGAGAAGGAGAAGGAGAAGGAGAAGGAGAAGGAGAAGGAGAAGGAGAAGGAGAAGGAGAAGGAGAAGGAGAAGGAGAAGGAGAAGGAGAAGGAGAAGGAGAAGGAGAAGGAGAAGGAGAAGGAGAAGGAGAAGGAGAAGGAGAAGGAGAAGGAGGACGACGACGACGATTTCTACTTCTACGCCCGTGCGTTCCTCGAGCCAGTAGTCACGTCGATCGCCCGAGCGGACTCGAGTCAGCCCACGGATTGGACCCAGAACTTCTGCTTCGTGTGCGGCCGGCCCCCTCAGGTGGCCGTAATCCGGGATCTTCCCGACGCCCTTGGACGTCGCAGTCTAACCTGCTCCATGTGCGCGACAGAGTGGCGCTTTCAACGCCTCACGTGTCCTCACTGCGGTGAGACCGAGGCCGACAAGCTTCCGGTGCATACGGCGGAGTCCGTCGCCCATGTTCGGGTCGACGCCTGCGCCACGTGCTCCCGGTACATAAAAACGGTGGATCTGCGCAAGCGGGGCGACGCCGTGCCCCTCGTAGATGAGTTGGCCGCCGTGGAGCTGGATATCTGGGCGCAAGAGCAGGGGCTGACGAAGCTTCGGGCGAACGTTCTAGGACTGTAGAGCTCACTGGTTCCGCCAGAAAGCCACATCTCTTGGCGAGTTCGGGGATCTCGGAGGGTGACCCTCCCTCTTGCCCTCTCCCGATCCGCCACTCTACGCTGTCTGGTGTCGTAAGCAGGCCTTCCGCTTGAGGCGAAGGCCTACCAGCCTAGCAACCGGGCGTACCATGGCTTCAATGAAGAGACTGAGAGTCACGAGCCTGCTGGTCCTCCTCGTCGCAGTCGGGGCCTGTGGGGCGCCGGAACAGACAGCCGGCCCCGGCGCCGGGGGCATCCTGCGTGTCGACCCGCGGCTCGACGCCCTCGTGCCCGCCGACGCTCGAATCGAGAAGCTGGCCGACGGGTTCGTCTTCACGGAAGGGCCGGTCTGGATCCAGAGCGAGTCTCGGCTCCTGTTCTCCGACGTACGAGCCAACACCATCTATCAGTGGACCGAGGCCGAGGGGGCAAGCACCTTCATCGATCCCGTGTTCGAGGGCGACATCACCGGCCGCCGGTCCGTCAGCTCCAACGGCCTGACGCTCGACGCAGACGGTCGGTTGATTATCTGCGAGCACGGAAATCGCCTCATCTCACGGCTCGAAGCGGATGGCAGCCGAACGACGGTCGTCGACAGCTACCAGGGAAGACGGCTGAACAGTCCGAACGACGCCGTCTACAGCACGGACGGCTGGCTCTATTTCACCGACCCCCCCTACGGGCTGGAGGGCCTCGAGGAGTCGCCGATGCGGGAGCTCGACTTCAACGGCATTTACCGGCTGTCTCCCGACGGCGAGTTGGAGCTGCTGTACGCGGATCAGACCCGCCCGAACGGTATCGCCCTCTCGCCTGATGAGAGGACGCTCTACGTGGCAAACTCCGACGCGAACGATAAGGTCTGGTACGCCTACGACGTGGGCGATGACGGTCTGTCGAACCCGCGCGTGTTCTATGACGTGAACGATCAGACGGCGCCGGGGGCCGCGGACGGCATGACCGTCGACCTTGCTGGGCACATCTTCGCGACGGGGCCGGGCGGGGTCTGGATCTTCGCGCCCGACGGCACACACCTGGGCACCATCCAACTCGACGAGGTGGTGGCAAACGCCGGCTGGGGTGATGACGGGCGCACGCTCTACATGACCGCGAGCACGGGACTGTATCGAATTCGGCTGACGACGGAAGGGGCGATTCTGTAGGTCAGCGGGCCTCCGCGTCCAAGCGTTCCTGATAGCGCGCGCCGCTCAGCACGTTGGCGAGGGCGTAGTTCCCCTCGTGGCAGGCATACTCGTAGAGACGATCGTCCAGCGCCCTCATCGGTATCTCGCCTCCCCACGGGCGGGTGTAGGTCCCAGGGTCGATGACCGTGAACTCGTAATTGAGCGTGCTCTCGTCCACCCGTGTGAGGCGCTCGATCACCCTCATGTCCTCGGAGCCACCCGGGTACACATATTCCTGCGCGTTCAGCTGTCTCGGCGGGAGGTTGGTGGTCTCGATCACGAGCGTATCGCCCTCCCAGTGGCCCCACGAGTCGCCCATCCAGGGACGGATATGCTCCGGCAGCGGCACGCGCTCGCCTAGCCGGATGATACGCACGTCGTGGACCATCTCCGCCAAGATCATGATGTGGTCGGGGGTCTGCACGATCGCATAATTGTTGTTGTAGAAGTAGTTCGGGAGCATCGGAGGGCCGGCGTTGGACCCGAACGACATGAGGCAGCGCTCGCCGAGCGGCCGATTCTCCGGATTGTCGAACTCGCCGAATTGGCTGTTGAACTCCGTGAGCTCGGCGGACCGTTGCTGCGCCTCGGGCGTCAGGGGAGGAATGCGGCCGTCTGCGGGGTTGGTGACGAGAGAGCTTCGCCGCTCGCCGTTGAAGATGGCAACCCGGTCGCCCCCGTCGATATAGACGTAGTTGTAGCCCCCTGTTCCGCCGGAGGCCGCGTCGAAGAGCAAGTCTCCTGTGAACTGGCCCCCCACCGGTGGCGCCTCGCGATCGGGATCGCTGGGGGCCGAGGCCTCCTCGATGTATTGCTCGCGCCGCCCCTCGATCGCCGCCACCTCGTCCGGCGTCAGTACAGGGGCGAATCCTGCCGGACGCTGCATCGGCGTGATCGTCGCGTTTGTCCAGTTCCCCTGGAGGTCCGGACGACCATCGGGGTGTACGGGGCACCACCCACTGCTGTCTGTCAGACGTGGGCTCCCGGGCCGCAGCGGACGGCGGGGCCACCAACGCGGACGCGCCTACGAAGCTGAGCGCCAAAAGCGAAGCAGAATAACGTGCGATCATCTCACCTCCTCTGAGCTCGCCAACCGTACTCCGATAATGTCACCCTCGACCTGACCCGGCCAGTTGACGCTCGCCAACCGACGGAGGACACCGGTGGCTCCCGGAGCGCAGCCTCCCCGGCCTATCTCGCGCGTTTGATGACGACCGCGTACTCTGAGCGAGCTCACTCCATATCGGTCGTGCCGGTGCCTTTTCCCCTCAGCGACCCTCAGAGGCCAGAATGATCCACAGGGGCACGATTACTCTCGCTCTCCTCGCCCTCGTCTCGGTCCCCGCTTCCGCTCAGCGGTTTCCCGTGGCCGAGCCGGAGGAGGTCGGACTGTCAGCCGAGCGCTTGCAGCGAATCGATGACGTTTTCCAGAGCTACGCCGAGGAGGGTCGCATCGCGGGGGCCGTGGGGGTGATCCTGAGGCACGGAAAGCTTGCGTACACAGGCGCCTGGGGGATGCGGGACGTGGCGGCGGGGGACCCGCTGGAGGCCGACGATATCTTCCGCATAGCCTCCATGACGAAGCCCATCACAAGCGTAGCCGTGATGATGCTTTATGAGGAGGGGCACTTCTTCCTCAGAGATCCGGTCGGTCGGTACCTACCGGAGCTCGCCGACGTTCGAGTGGCCCGGCTCTCGGAGGCAACGTCCGCGGACGACATTCCGACCGAGCGGGCTCGCCGACCGATCACGATTCAGGACCTGCTCAGTCATACGTCGGGCCTCACCTACGGGTCATTCTCCGACACCGTCGTCGACTCGCTCTACCGCCGAGAGAGGGTCGGAGGCCAGCCGACGCTCGCGGAGATGATGACCGAGCTGGGTGAGCTCCCGCTGGCGTACCAGCCGGGAACGCGGTGGCACTACAGCCTTTCCACCGACGTGCTCGGCCGACTCGTGGAGGTCGTTTCAGGACAATCGTTCGATGTGTTCCTTCGCGAGCGGATCTTCGACCCCCTCGGTATGGTCGATACGGGATTCCACGTGCCAGGCCCCGAGCAAGATCGCCTTACCCGTGAGTATGGGCACCAGGGCCCCGAGCGGACGCTCACGGTCGGCGACACACTCCGCTTCAAGCGGCCCCCCACAAGGTTCTCCGGGGGTGGGGGTCTCGTGTCCACTGCGCACGACTACGCCAGGTTCGCCCAGATGCTGCTCAACGGCGGAGAGCTGGACGGGGCTCGGATCCTCGGTCGGAAGACGATAGAGCTGATGACCGTCGATCACTTGGAGGACGGGATGCCTACAGGGTTCCTACAACCCGGATGGGGCTTCGGGCTCGGGTTTACGGTGAAAAAGGAGGCGGGCCTGGATGGCATGCCCGGATCGGTGGGGAACTATTACTGGTACGGCATCCGGGGGACTTCCTTTTGGGTAGACCCCGAAGAGGACCTCGTCGGCGTGTTCATGATCCAGATTCGTCCGAATAGTGACATCACATTCCGGCGGCAATTCAAGAGGCTGGTGTATCAGGCGGTGATCGACTAACCGCTCGGGGGAGTAACGGGCGCGGGCGATCAAGGACTCGAACACAGTAAGGATGAAATGAAGTTCAGCAGCATCCCTCTCAGCGGAGTGCTCGCGACGGCGATCGTGATCGCCATCGCGGGGGCCGTTGAGGCCGGCGCTCAGACGGCGGAGGTAGCCGGTAGATGGACCTTCACGGTAACCACCGACGTAACGGGCATCACCTATCCGGAAGTAACGCTGGAACAGGACGGAGAGACGCTGACCGGGCGCTATTCGTCGGACGCGCTGGGTCAAGCCCCCCTGTCGGGGAGGGTAAGGGGATCGGAGATCACGTTCACGTTCTCGGCGGATGCGCAGGGGCAGCTCGTCGATGTCACATACAGCGGGACCGTCGACGAAGACGGGAAGATCTCCGGGATGATGGATCTCGCTGGTGGGTTCGTGACGGGGACGTTTACCGCAGTCCGGTCGGACGGATGACGTTCCTCGGGGCTCGGATGACGTCCTGACCGTGGGGGCCGCCTCGACCAAGGGGGGAACCTGGATCGATTGATGGCTCAAATCCGGAAGTGGTTGATCCTCTCACATCGGTACTTGGGCATCGCCCTCGGCCTACTGTTCGTGGTCTGGTTCGCCTCCGGGATCGGAATGATCTACGCGAGGGGGATGCCGAGCCTGACGGAGGAACTGCGGTTGGAGCGACTGGAGCCGCTGGATCTCCAATCCGTCCGCGTGATGCCGGTGGAGGCCGGAGAACGAGCGGGTCTCGGCGGCTCATTGGTGAGCGTCACGCTCCTCATGGTGATGGACCGGCCGGCATACCGATTGAATGGCGAGGGCGCGGCGACGGTCTTCGCCGACAACGGAGATCTGATGCCCGAGCTGGGTCCCGGTCGGGGCACGCGAGGTGGCGAGTCGATTCATGGACGTTGCCTCGGAGCGGGTCCGCTACGAGGAGCTTCTGACGCGGTCCGACCAGTGGACCCTATCACTGCGCAGACAGCTCCCGTTTCACAAGCTGAGCATCGAGGACGATCGTGGTACTCAGCTCTATGTGTCACCGGAATCGGGAGAGGTGACGCTGCTCACCACACGGGCCGGCCGAGCTCTCGCCTGGGTGTCTGCGATCCCCCATTGGCTCTATTTCACTCCGCTGCGCGTCCGGCAGACCCTATGGACGAATACCATTCTCTGGACGGCTGGGCTGGGCTGCGTTCTCGCGATCCTGGGAATCACCTTGGGGATCCTTCAGTTCAGGTTCAGGCGTCCTTTCCGGTGGTCGCGGATCGGCTCCTATATCCCGTATTCGGGCTGGATGCGGTGGCATCACATCACGGGTTTGGTGTTCGGCGTCCTCGCTCTGACCTGGGTCTTCAGTGGCCTTCTGTCGATGGAGCCGTTCGGATGGGCGTCTCGGCCAGGGCTGAGCACCGGAGAGCTTCGGCGGGCGCTCAGCGGTGGACCACTCGAGGCGTCGGCCTTCCCGCCGATCGACGGTGACGCCTGGGATGCTCTCCTACCGGGCCAGAGCATCAAGGAGATTACCTACCAACGGATTTTGGGAGAGCCGTACTTCAGAGTCCTGAGCACACCGACAGAACCCGTGGGGACAACAACTGCTGAGGGTGGAGGAGGTACCGCGAAGCCAGCTGATACGAGGGGAGTGCTGGTCGATGCCGGAACCCTCGAGGTCCAAAGGGGACCCTTCGTGGTGGACGCCTTGATGGTCCGTGTTCGCGAGACCTATCCGGACGTTCCGATTCTCGAAGCCCGCATCCTCGACGAGTACGATTCCTACCATTACTCGCGGGACCAGCAGGCACCGCTGCCGATCCTGCGCGTCAAATTCGCCGATCCCGACGAGACATGGCTCTACATCGACCCGCGATCAGGACAGCTGTCGAGGAGCCTCCATCGCCTCGACCGGGTCGAGCGGTGGATCTACCATGGCTTTCACAGTCTGGACTTCGGGTTCTGGTACTACGACCGCCCATTCTGGGAAGTAGGGGTCATAGTGCTCAGCCTCGGTGGTCTGGCTACGAGCGCAATCGGCCTGTTTGTAGGGACACGAAGACTGTGGCGTGGGCGGAGGTCGGTTTTCAGGGCCGCCCGGACCCCTCCCTAGCCGGCCGCCCCCTCTTCCTTGAACACCATGACCATGGCGATGGCGATGACGGCGAGGTTGGTGCAGGCTAGAGGCCATCAGGAGTAGACGCTATCAGCGACGAACAACCGTCGGTATGTTGTGTCGATGACCCGGATTGCCCTCCTCGAGCGTCTAGGCGCCCTCGCTCCGGCTGGTCTGCTCGTCGCGCCCCTCGTGCTCCTCGGTTCTCCGATGGCGGCGCTCGCCCAGGACGATGTGGGCTCCGCCGCGTGGCTTAGGGGATGCTGGGTCGCCTCGGCCGGCGACGTACGCTCGGAGGAGGTCCGGAACCTGTCAACGACAATGGGACACTCTACGGGATTAATTAGAGAGCAATATCCTGTGTGGTGAGGGAAGGGATGGGAGGATTGATGTAGACGGCCTCCGGGAGCGGTTTGGGCTTCGGCACACCTGTGACGAAGCGTTCGGGATGAGCGGCCCATGCTTCGCGGAGCACGGATTTCCTGCCGGCAATGACCTGATCGGCGTTCCCGAAGTGGACCTGCTCGGGGGTTAGCATCGAGATACCGCCATGGCGGTGCTCGGCATTGTACCAGCGGAAGAACGATCGACACAACGTCTTGGCCTGGCCCTGATCCCCGAACCGCCCGGGAAACGAGGGATGGTACTTCAAGGTTTTGAACTGAGCCTCGGAAAACGGGTTGTCATCCGACACCTGAGGCCGGCTCAACGAGCGAGTCACGCCGAGGTCAGCGAGAAGTTGAGCGGTGCATTGGCTCGTCATTGGAGCTCCCCGATCCGAGTGCAGGGTCAGGACCCGGGGCTGGACGCCATGCTTCAGGCAGCTCTGCTGGATCAACCGGCCGGCCAGGGCCGAGTTCTCCCGGTCCGCCACCATCCAGCCCACGACGTAGCGGCTGTAGATGTCCATGATGACGTAGAGGTAGTAATAGCTCCACTTCTTCGGCCCGAGTAGCCGCGTGATATCCCAGGACCACACCTGGTTCGGCGCCGTGGCCATCAACTCGGGCTTCTTGTACTCGGGATGGGTGCGCTGCGCCCGGCGTTCCTGAACCGGCACCTCGGAGGCCAGAACACGATACATCGTGCGTTCGCTGCACAGGTAGACCTCTTCGTCGAGCAGCGTGGCCACCACCTCGGCGGGTGAGCGGTCCACGAACCGCTCCGAACACAGCGTGTCGAAGACCTCGCCTCGTTCCGTCTCGCTCAATGCCCGGGCGGGCGTCGGGCGGGGCTGCCGTTGCCCGGTCGATGGGCCTCGACGACGGTAGAACGTCGATCGGGAGACCTCGAGAGCCGCGCACGCCGGTTTTACACCGACGTGCTTAGCCAGCTCATCGGCCGCCTTCAAGAGTTCGTCCCGTCGTCGAGGCTTATCCCCAGCAGCCCCGCAACTTTTCCCTGCACGTCGATGATCAGGTGTGCCTTCCTGAGCTCATTCTCGAGCCGTGCGTTTTGCCGCTCCAGCTTGCGTACCTTCTCATCCAGCGGATTCCGCTCCGGCTTGCGGCCGCGTTTCTTCGACAGGGCCTTCAGCGACCCGCTATGCGCCGCCTTGCGCCACGTCGTCAGGTGCGACGAGTACAGGCCCTCGCGCCGCAGGAGCTGACCCACCTCGCCGGGCTCGGTGCACCGGTCCGCTTCTTCGACGATCCGCAGCTTGTACGATGGACTGAACCGCCGGCGTAGCGGCCTATCTACTACCTCCGGGTCCGCAGGAGCTGCCGCGCTTCGCTTGGCCTCCCCGATTCCAGGGGCACTACCATTCTCTTCCATTCTCTCTCGCAGTCCCAACATGTTCGTTTTCTCTGCCTTCGCCCTACTCTAATTCTTTGCGTGCTCCGTGTCTCACGTACGTTGGCAGAGAGGGGTCTGGATGGAGCCCGATGGAGGGCTGATGGTAGGCATGGCACGCACCGTGCGCGGGGGCATGGCGACGGGACACGAGTTTCTTCTGCTACAACGGAAGGACGGGCGCCTCACATACTTGGCCTATCCCTCTGGGCAGGACTCGACGGACTTCCAGGCCACAGAGGTGTCGACACAAAGGCTACGCTTCGAGAACCCACAGCACGATTTCCCGCAGGCGATAGAATACGAACGGACTTCGCCCGACTCGCTCACCGCGAAGGTTTACGGGGAGATCGGATCGCGTGAGCCCGCCTTCGTCCTGCGTTATGTACGAAGGGCCTGTTGAAGGCGACGGCGAGCGGATCATGGAGCTGATCACGGCCGGGGGAGGCCCTACCTCGTGTCCGTAACCGGGCTCAGGCATCCCATCGCACGGGCGGAGTCTTCGGGTGTCGTCGAGCCCGACTCCGAGTATTGCACCACCCAGTTCTGGGGCACCTCGAGCCAGTCATCGGTATTGATGAACGACCCGATGCCTGCCCCCAAGGCGAGACCACCGAGGGCCCCCGCGATTCCGCCGGCAATGCCGTAGATTTCCCGGCGTAGATGAAGCGACGACTCGCGCTCGTATTTGGAGTCCCCAATGACCGCCCCCGCCGCGGCTCCGAGAAGCGCACCGATGAGCCCACCCTCACGGCTTCGCGAGCGGGGTCTCCGGACCTCGACCCTGGTCACGTTCACGACCGGCACGGCGACGCGTTGGTTTTGCAAGCCGACACTCAATAGCAACTCGCCACCGCCCGCCCCTTCGAAGAACCCCTCGGCAATCCGCGCGTCCTGAGCCTGGGGCGAAAAGCATTCGACGCGAAGAAGATCCCCCGCGACCGGTCGGCTAGCCGGAGCAGCCGCTGGGATCACGGCGCCGGCCGGGATCGCCTCGCCCGCCAACCTAGAGGTCCGGGGAAGGCGTATGTAAAACAGCTCGATGGTGGGATAGGTCTGTCGAATCTCCCACTCGTATCGCTCGCCCGGGTAGACGGTGACAAAGGATTGGGTGGGTTGTCGGCGCCTGGTAGCGGCGCCTGTGAGAGCGGGGGGCGTAGACAGGACATTCAACGACAGCCGAAATTCGAGATCTCGATGGGGAGTCACGAATGTCCTGGTCTCGCGCCCGCGGACTTCGCCGAGCGGCACTCGCCCACCGGCCCCCCGCCACTCGACATAAGCGGTGACCGTTCCAGGGGTGCGGTTGATGACGACCATCTCTACCACGGCACCCGAGTCGAGAGCATCGGAAGCGCTGTTCGCCTGGCTCGCAGAGGTGCCGCCTGACACAAGGCCCATTGAAAGGAGCAGAACCCCCCCCAACTGCTGGCTCTTACGCTCCATGACTCACCCTCATGCGGAAAGGAAAAACGGCCGTGTCAAACTTGGTCTCAGGGTAAAGTACGCCGCACCCCGCCGCAAGATTTACCCGGTGCCGGGAAACCGAGCTTGAGGGGATGTCTTGAATTTCACTGTAAGTCAGTGCCGTTCTTGCAGATGAGGGGGTTACGATGGGTCTCGCGCGAGAATCGCGCGGAGTGCTCGTGTCTCAGAACTCCGGTCTGAAAATCCACAGGCCGCTGGTTACCTCCGACACGTAGACTAAGCCGTCGTGAAGCTGGGCACCCCAACTGCGTGCCTGATTAAACTCCCCGTAACCGCTGATGGAGCCGACTAGCCGTCCCTGTGCGTCAAGTCGACCAAGAAGCTCTCCACTAACGTCAATGGCCTTGAGTCCCTGCCTCCACCATGCCACGTAGAGAATACCTCGCGCCTCATCCAGCCAGAAGTTGTGCGGGTTCCCTGCGTTATCCACGAAGGTGGCGACCTCGACCGGGTTGGACAGATCGCTGACGTCCACCACGTGCAGCACCCCCGGACGGTTGCTTTCCTCGCCGACGAATACGTACCCTGCGTCGGGCCAGTACCAGGCGTTGTGGGTGTTTCCTCCCTCCATTTGCACTCGGCCGACCTCGACGGGATTTGTTGGAGAACCCCCGGCAATACCATTGCCGACATCGAGAATCACCAACCCGGCATTCCAGTGGCTGACGAACGCGAGACCGTCGCGCACGTACACGTCATGAGCACCGCTCGAGCCGGCGTAATACCCCGCCACGACCTGCGGAGCAACGGGGTCGCTGATGTCGATAACGGAAATCCTCCCACCGTTAGCCGCACCCCCGGCTGCGTACACGTAGTCACCCTCGATCCACGCGTTGTGCACGCCCCCTTCGAGCGACGTCAAACTTCGCGATATCACCGATGGCTGCAGGGGATTGCTCAGGTCGATGAGCGTGACTCCGTTTAGCCCCTCGTTCGATCCCTGGTGCGTAATCACCCCGAGCGTGCCGTCGGCCCGGATCTTCACATCGCCGATCGAACCTACTCCATCCATTACAAGGGACCCTGCCCCTACCGGTGTGGCCGGGTTACTTACGTCCCACACCCACAAGGTGTTCGCGGCGGCTCCAGCGCCGCCGAGGTCAACGGTGCCGGTATAGGCGACCGTGCCGTGTACCCAAAGGTCCGAGGTCACTCTTTGGTTCGGATTTGCGCGTCCGACGACCGTGAACGTCGGGGGTATGGGTATGGGCGGGACCACGTCGGATGGTTCCATGGCGCCCTCACCCCCGCAAGCAACGAGGAGAGCACAGATGCCCAAGTGCATGAGGCCCGGCCTTTTCATTACCACGTCTGCGGTGCCTTCAGCACCGACGGGCCGGATCGTATGTGCGCGCATGAGTGCCTTGCCAGGATCAGATGTACCCGCCCCGCTACTTCAAGAATCGAGAGAAGAACTCCTCCATGGCGTCCAACGTGGGCTGGTACCAGGGAGGCTCGTTTAAATCATGCCCACCACCCTCGGCGAGAAAGAGTTCGGCGGACACGCCCACCGCCTCGAGCGCGTTCTTCATGGCGCCGGACTGCTGGAAGGGGGAAAGCGGGTCGTCCGTTCCGTGCAAAAGCAGGAACGGTGGCGACCCTCCTCCGACGTATGTAATCGGTGAGGCCAGAGCCCAAAGGTCTGGGTTCTCCGCGTAGGTGGTGCCCAAGAACCCTTCAATAACTGCGTGGTTGGGAAATGTAACAAAGTCAAAAAGCCCGGCGAATGACGCCACAGCTTGAACCTGGCTCGAGACGCCCGGGTTACCCCCGTCGCCTTCGAGTTCAGCAATATGAGAGGTTGTGCCGACCATGGCGGCCAGATGACCCCCTGAGGAAGCCCCCGCCACTCCGATTCCTTCGGGGTCGATGCGATACGTCGTGGCATTGGCTCGGAGCCAGCGGACGGCCGCCTTGGAGTCCTCCACCTGCGCAGGAAATATGACCGATCCCCCCCGTCGGAATTCGATGGTCGCTCTTACGAACCCTTTGGCCGCCATGTCGATAGCTCGCGGCGGGAAAGTATTCACGCCCGGCCCGCTCCAGCCACCACCGTGTATGTACACGATCGCCGGAAACGACCCTCCTCGCTGACGGTAATGCTCACCGGATTGCTGGTCACCCCGTCGGCAGAGGCCGTAATGGTCGCCGAACCGACCCCGGTGGCGCTCACGTCGCCGGCGGAGCTCCCCTCGCCGCTACTCGACACCGTGACCACGGAAGCGTCACTCGAAGTCCAAGTAAGCGTCGGAAAAAGGCGAACCCCACGAAAAAAGCGAACTCCAGCTCCGTCACGAACGTCCGCGACCAAGACGGCGTCGCGATACTGGGGCAGATACAAAGTCAGGGACAGCTCCAGCCCTCCTGGGCTGGCGTACACGTGATCACTGACGGCCTTCCCTGCAGGAGAAGTCCACAACGATAGGCTCGTCGGAAGCTCGATCGTCGCGCCGACTGGCCCAGTCGGCGTAGTCTCCGCACAGGCATAAACTGCGAGACTCCCCATCAGCGACATAGCGAGCGTCAGCCGTGGCCCGACATGTCCTTGGATGAAACGCCATGCGGGAAGCGGTGGGAAGTGACTGCGTTGGATCATGCGACCTGACGGTCGACTACCGCGCGCCAGCCTTCTCCTCCGCCTCCATGCGCTCCTGGTAACGCTCACCACTGAGGATGTTGGACAGTGCGTAATTCCCCTCGTGACAGGCGTATTCGTAGACACGGTCGTTCAGCGGCTTGAACGGGATCTCGCCTCCCCACGGCTCTGAATAGGTCGTGGGGTCGTCGACCGTGAACTCGTACAGGATGGTCTCCTCATCCACGCGTGTGAAACGCTCGGTCACCTTCAGGTGCTCCGTCGGAGGGATCCCGCGGAACGTCTGTAGGGGATTGAAGTTGGTGGTCTCGACCACGAGCGCATCGCCCTCCCAGCGGCCCCAGGAGTCACCCATCCACGGACGCACATGTGACGGAAGCCGTGGGCCGTCACCGATCCGGATGATTCGGGTGTCGTGGACCATCTCCGACATGACCATCAGGTGATCGGCGGTCTGCACGAATATGTAGTTGTTGTTGTAGAACGTATTGGGAATCATGGGCGGACCGGCGCTGGACCCGAACGACATGATGCACCGTTCTCCGAGCGGGCGGACCTCGGGGTGGTCGTACGTCTCGAACTGGTCCCGGAACGCTCTATACTCCTCCATCCGCTTCTCGCCCTCAGGCGTCAGGTCCGGCCGACGGCCATCCGACGGATGGGTGAGGAGCGAGCTCCTGTATTCGCCGTTGACGATGGCGATGTTGGTGCCCCGATCGATATAGACGTTGTTGTACCCGCCTACGCTTCCAGTGGCTTCACTTCCGCCGGCCCGGGGCGCCGATCGATCGGGATCGCTGGGCTGGGCACCGCGCTCGATTCGGGCCACTGCGCTACCCTGCCGCTCCTGGACCTGCTCCCAGGTGAGAACCGGACTCTCCTGCTCCTCAGAGCGCTCGAACGGAGTGATGGTGACGTTCGTCCAGATCCCTTGGAGGTCCGGATGACCGTCCGGCGTACGGGGAACGACCCACTCCCCAGCGGCGCTTGCTCGGGCCTGTGCTGCCGCGGAGGCGACCAGTCCTTGGGCCGCGGTCACTAGGCAAAGCGTCACAAGTATGGTGGAATAACGTGTGATCATCTTGCCTCCCGCTCTGAGCATTTTCCGGTTCGCATTGGAGCCGCCCACCTATAATCTCACCCGCCGGCCGTTTGGGCTAGTTCGTCCGAGCGACGATCGCCCAGACTATCGTGGCCGCAGGACGGGCTCGACCCCGGCGCGGGTCATGACCTCACGGATCACCGCGGCCGTCGGGGGCGAGCTGAGGATGTTCATGCCGATGTGGATGCCGCCCTCTACGATGTCGTTGCGTGCGAGCGTCCAGTTCCAATATCTTGCGATCCAGCCCAGGAATTGGCGGCCCTGCCGCGCAAGGGGACCGGATGCCGATCTACGAATACGAGTGCAGTGAGTGCCAGAACCGATTCGAGCTTCTGGTATTCGACTCGACCTCGCCCGCGTGCCCCGCCTGCGAGGGCACCCACCTCGAGAGGCTCATGTCCCTCTCCTCGGTCAGCTCCGACGGCACTCGGCAGCGGAATCTCGGGCTCGCGCGAAAGGGAGCGAAGAAGACCCAGATCGAAAAGGCGCACGCCGATCACGAGGCGATGCACCACCACCATCGCTAGCTGACACGCCGACCTCCAGACCGTCTTGGCGCGGTCGGACGGGGTCGATTCAGTCGAAGGTCGCGCCCCTCTCGACAAGGAACTCGACGATCGAATCGTACCCTCCCCGATCCATCCTCCCAATGATCCCTCCCATGAATCCACCCAACTCCAGTTATGACAAGGAGTTATGTCACAATATAACGGCGGGATTGGGAGGCTCTCACAGAGCCGCCGACAGTGTCTAGTCGGTGACCAGAACCTCGGCCGCCTCCGCTAAACGCTCCAGGATCCCACGGTACTCGGAGAAGAGGGTTCTCCGTCCGAAGCCGTATCCATCTCCGACCGCCGTCTTGTGGGCCACCACCATATCGAGGGCGGGCAGAACGGTGATGTACTGGCCATAGGCGCCCGCCCCGGTGAACGCAGCTTCGAACGCGCCCACGGCGGCCGGCCCGTCCCAGACCCACCACATCATGCCGAACCCCACGGAGCCGCCTCGTCGCGACTCGGGATTCATGTCGGCGAGGGGTGTGATCGCGCTCGTACTCGACTTGATCCAATCGGCGGGCACGAGTTGGACACCATCCCAGCGTCCCTTGCGCAGCATCAACTCGCCAATCCGTGCGAGGTCGCGGGTCGAAAGCCACATGTGGTACGCCGGATATCGGGAAATCGTCAGGTCACCCGACCTCTTCTGGGCGCCGCGATCGAAGTCCTCCATGCCAAGCGGCACGGCCAGGTCGTCCCTTAGCGCGTCGTAGATCGCCCGCCCGGTCACCAGCTCGAACACGGCACCGGCGGCGTTGAAGTCCCAATTGTTATACAGGAAGTACTCGCCCGGCTGCTGCGACCCGCGCGCCGGGGCAGCCCCAGAATCGTCGCCATCGTTCGATGCCGGGTGGTACACGCCGGAGCGAGCCGTGATGAGGTCACGGACTGTGGCCTGTTTCTCGAGAGGCAAGAGCCCGCTCTCGTCATCCAGACCCAACTCCCCCAGGGTCGCATCGAGGTCGATCGTCCCGTCCGCAACGTACCGCCCATACAGGATGGAAAGGATGCTCTTGCGGACGGAGGCGACGTACGTCAACTCAGTCACGTTACCCTGCGAATGAAGCACCTGGCCTCCCGCCACCACAACTAGTCCCGTTGTGTTGAGGCTCTCGGCATACGACGCGACCTGAGCCAGTCCCGCCGTGCTGAAACCCGCATCTTCGGCGACAGACCAAACCGGCCACGTCGAGTCCCAGATGCTCCCGTTCGGATCGGTCGGCGACCCGCACGCCTGAATCGCGATCAGAGCAACAACGAGCTTGCTCAAACGGACCAGCTCGCCGGCCCTCCTACCCGTCCACCGCATTCGCCCCGTCATCCTCATCACTGTCCCCTCCTCAGTACCGGACACCCTGACCCGCGCCGCGCATGGCTCTCTCCTACAACGAGCACCGGTCGCTGACGTACCAATGGGCGTGCGACCCCCCTCGCCCGTCGCGCGAGTTGGGGCCACCCAGGTAGCATCTAACGGGCGGGTCGTATAGTCTGAGACGAAGGCGAATCGAGAGGAGAGACCACCGTAGGAGAGACCACAAGGGATACGAGCATGACCCATTCGAGCACCGCTCGCAGGATATCCATCTCGTTGTTACCGATGGTGTTCTTCACACTTCTCGCCCTGGGCGGTTGCGATCCAGCAGCGCCGCCTCAGGACCTTCCCGTGGGCCTTACTCTGAGCACGGCCATGGCGTCGGACGGCAGCTACATCTCGTGGCGCGAGCATTTGATCGACGACGAGGCCACGGCGGGCGTCGAGCTCAGGGGCAGCGACGGGCTGGTGATGGCCGACTTGAATCTGGACGGCCACCTGGATGTGGTGTCGGTCCACGAGTCCGACACCGAGTACGATGGCGAGGCAGACGGGATCATCCGTATCGCCTTCGGCTCGGAGGATCTCGACGAATGGGTGTCGATTACGGTCGCGCAGGGACCGGATGCCGCGGCTCCGGAGGACGTAGCCATCGGAGACATGAACGGGGACGGGTATCCTGACATCGTAGCGGCCAGCGAGCTGGCACACCTGATCTTCTACAGAACCCCGGCGAGGGAGCCACGACGGAGACTTGGCAGAGACTGATACCGGATGTGACCGTCGACCGGGGATCGTTCATCAGGGTCTTTCTCGCGGACCTGACGCAGGATGGCCGCCTCGAGGTCGTCACGGCCAATAAGGGTGCGCAGAACCCGACGCTGGATATGGGCGCGAAGCCGATCTCCTGGTTCTCCGTCGAAGGGGATCCCCTCGCGTCCGCGAGTTGGGTCGAGCATGAGCTGACGCGGGTGGGCTGGCCCATCAACGCACAGCCGGTCGATCTCGACGCGGACGGGGACTGGGACGTGGTCGGTGGGTCGACGGCCGAGCAGCGGATCATGTGGTTCGAAAACCTGGGCGGTGGCGAGTTTTTGGAACACCGGATCGAGATTCCCGGGACGGTAGTGTCAGAGGATCGTCGCCGACCGCGCGACCAGGGCGAGCACGCTGCCGTAAACGGCTTCAACATGGACTACGTGGACCTGAGCGGAGACGGCCGTCTGGACATCGTATTGGTGGAGTCGGGCAACACTCTGGTTTGGATCGAGCAGCCGGTCGGGACGGACGCGGCCTGGGATCTGCACGCCATCGGGACGCATTGGCCCGACGCGGTCACGGGCTTCGGCGTGGCCGACATCAACGGGGACGGCAATCCCGACGTCGTCGCCGGCGGTTACAGCCGCGGGCCCAGAGATCGGGACGGTGAAATGGATCTCTCGGCGTCCATGGGCCGCATCGCCTGGTTCGAGCATCCCGGTGACGCGTGCGGACGCTGGATACGGCACGACATCTCACGCCGGAGGCGGGGGATGTTCGACAAGTTCGTGCCCCGGGACATGGACGGGGACGGAGACGCCGATTTCGTGGCGACCCGCGGTAACAGTGCGCCTTATGACGGTGTTTTCTGGCTCGAGCAGGTACGGTCGACGGACCAGCGACCCTCCTTCGAGAGGGCCCGTGAGGCCGATAGCCAAGAAGCGCGACTCCCGGTTGAAGCCCGTTGAGCCCGTCGCTCCAGGGGAAGCTTCACGTGGGATAGCTTCTCGCTCCCGGAAAGACTCGCGAGTCTCCATCTGGACAGGGTTGTCCCCCTGGTGCGGGTCGGGGATGCCCAGCTCCGGGTAGGTAGGAGCGAAATCGCGTCTCGGGAGTTATGCTATGGTTCCTCCCGTCGCCGACGCTCGGCGCCGAGGGTGCGGGGCCCTTTTCCTTAGGAGAGACCGATGACTCGTGCAGCTGCCGTTCTGCTGATCGCAGGCCTACTCGTGTTGGGTGCGAGACCCGCCCAGGCTCAGTTCGAGAACGTGGGTTCCTTCGAGTTCCCGACGTCCGCAACGGGTGAAGCGCAGCAACACTTCCTCCGAGGGGCGGCCTTTCTGCACAGCTTCGGTTGGATTCAGGCGATCGAGGAGTTCAATGCGGCTCAGGAGATCGACCCGGACTTCGCGATGGCGTACTGGGGCGAATCGCTCACATACAACCACCCCCTGAACTCGGCCATGAATCCGACGGAACCGCGTAGAGTGCTCGAGCGGTTGGCTCCGACCCGAGTCGAGCGACTGGCCAAGGCGCCCACCGAGCGTGAGAAGGGCTTTATGAACGCCGTCGAGATCCTCTGGGGAGAGGGTGACCGAGCAGACCGCACGGTAGCCTACATGGACGCGATGAGCCGGCTGTACGAGCAGTACCCCAACGACACCGAGGTGGCGGCGTTCTACGCGCTCTCGATACTGAGTGCCTCCACCGCGACCCGCGATCTGACTCAGCGGCTCAACGTACGGGCCGGCACCATCTCCTTGAATCTATTCGAGCACAACCCGAACCATCCGGGTGCCGCTCATTATACGATCCACGCCTTCGACAATCCCATGCTCGCTCCACTTTCGCTTGAGGCCGCATACCGCTTTTCCGAGATCGCTCCCGCCGTTGCCCACGCCATTCACATGCCGACGCACATCTTCATTCAACACGGCATGTGGGACCGGGTCTCGGGCAACAATCAGACCGCCTATACCGCTGCGAGGGAGTTGTGGAGGCCGGACGAACCCATGGGAGCCGCAGTCCACCCGCTGGATTGGGGCCAGTATGGAGACCTCCAGCTCGGGGACTACAGAAAGGCGAGATTGTGGATCGATCGGATCGAGAGCATGGCCTTCGAGGGTGTCTTCCTCGAGGGTGGCCCGCGAGGCGCACCGGGCCAGGCCCGGGCTACCCGCACGGTCTCGCTAATGAAGGCTCGTTACGTCGTCGAGACGGAGGAATGGGAGGTTCGGCCGATCACGGACGAGTCGGCGGCGGACGAGCTTCTGGCGACGGGTCTGAGCGCCGCGCGGACGGGCGACCAGGCGACCGTTGCCCAGGCGGAGGCCGCGCTCAAGGAGATGGCTGAGCGGGGTCCGAATGGAGACCGGAACGCCAACATCATGGCGAAGGAGGTCGGCGCGCTACTCCATGCCGGTATGGGACATGGAAGCGTGGCAACCCGCCTCATGGACGAGGCGCAGGCGATCGTCGAGTCGGGAGCAGACCCGCGAGGAGCGGCCTCCCCAGTGAAGCCCGTCCACGAGCTTTACGGTGAGATCCTGCTCGACCTGGACCGGCCCGCCGATGCGATTGAGAAGTTCGAGACGTCGCTCCTTCGCTTGCCAAATCGTCCGCGATCGCTCCTCGGCCTCGCTCGCGCGTACGCCAGGAGCGGTGACATTGGCATGGCTGCCGAGGCCTACGAGCAGCTGACCGAGGTGTGGGCCGGCCGCGAGTCGTTCGATGGGTTCCAGGAGGCACGTCGTTTCCTGGGGAATACCGGGCAACCGTAAGCGACTGGAGCACACGATCATGCGAATCCATTTGTTCCCCGTGTACGCGGTGTCCGCGCTCGCGTTGTTTGGCCTCCTTGCCCCCTCGACGTCGTGGGCCCAACAGAGCACGGTAGAGGGCTCGGGGACGTCCGACGAACCGGAAGTCCCCCTCTTGGCGGCGGTGACCGGGCCACTGACCCGAGACATCACAACGGCCTACCCCGACGCTCAGGCGTACTTCAATCAGGGCCTCCAGATGATGTATGCGTTCACGATTCCCAATGCGCTGGAGTCGTTTGAAGAGGCCCAACGGCAGGACCCCGATTGTGCGATGTGTTTCTTCGGAGAAGCGTGGGCACGGGGACCGTTCCTCAACGGACGGATGCGGCCGTCGAACGCGCCTGATGCATACGAAGCGATCCAAACGGCGATTGTTCTCGCTGAAGAGTCTGGAACTCCCTCGGAACGGGCTTTGATCAACGCGATGGCCATCCGCTACACGGAAGAGGAAGACGCCGATCGCCGCCCGCAGCTCGACTCGATGTACTCGCGAGCGATGGCCGAAATCTACGAGGACTTCCCTGATGATTTGGACGTGGGCACACTCTATGCCGAGTCGTTGATTCTCCTCGATCCCGTGCGCGCCAACTACCGGCTCGGCGACCCTTCGGTCCAGAAATTCCACCGGGTCCTGGAAGCGGTTCTGGCGAAGGACATCAACCATCCCGGCGCGTGCCACATCTACATCCACGCCACCGAAGCCACGGAGGAGCCGGGGAAAGCAGAGTCCTGTGCGGATCTTCTCGGGGCCTCGATTCCCGGGTCGAGTCACATCAACCACATGCCGTCGCACACGTACAACCGGATCGGGCGCTGGAACTCAGCCGTGCGGTCCAACCTCGACGCGTGGCATTCGGACCAGCGCGTGGCCTTCCGGGAGGGTGTCTCCTACGGAGCGACTCACAATCTCCACATGCTTCTGTTCGCGGGATCCATGGCAGGCCAAGGGGCTGTTTCGCTTTTGGCCGCGCAAGCGTACGCCGACCAAGTGGAAGGCGGCGTGTTCTACGAGGCGCTCGTCCTGCTTCGGTACGGTTGGTTCGACCAGATTCTAGAGCTCGGGGAGGCCCCCACCCTCCAGCAGCCCATCCAGCGCGGCCTCTTCCAGTTCGCGCAAGGGTACGCCCACCTCCGAGGTGGGGAAGCCGATTTGGCCGGTGTATACCTTGGGCGGGTCAAAGACGCCGCCGCGAGTCTTCCCGAGAGCACCCAAATCCGGGGGGCGACTGCGGCTCGGCTTCTCGGAGCTGCCGGCGGGATACTCGAAGGTGAGATTCTCCGGGAGGAAGGCCTGCTGAACGAGGCGATCGATGTGTTCGAAGAGGCCATCGAGATCTACGCCCCGATTCCATACGCCGAGCCCGAGGCCCTGAATATCTCGCCGCGCCACTGGTTGGGCGCGGCCCTTCTCGAAGCCGGACGCGCAGAGGAGGCGGAGGCGGTGTACCGGGAGGCGTTGGTCCAGCATCCGCACAACGGATGGTCGATCTACGGGCTGGAGCAGGCGCTCCGGGCGCAGGGGCGAGCGGCCGAGGCCGACGAGGCCCGGGCTTGGTTCCGGGAGGCCTGGTCCGACACCGATACGCTCATCCGTTCGTCACGGTTCTAGCCGACTCTCGGATCGGCAGTTTGTGGCTGCGTTGACAGGCTTACAAGGGCATTGCGAGAATGGCCAAGGAGGGACCGGTAAGGGTGAGGTCGGCTCCGATGGCGGCCGGAGTCCATTACCGCCAGCATTCACGCCTCTCCGGAAACGGCGGCGCTGTTGCGCCGGCTGTGATGACGGAGCGTGGGCTGTCGGTTCCCGAACCAGACCTTGGGGTCGCGAGATAGGACCTCCATAGGCCCGCCGCGTCAATGAGCCCCGGCGGGCGGCTTCAAATCAAGGAGAGCCAACGATGGCGAACTCAAAGCTGGTCCTCGTCACTGGCGTCACCGGACAACAGGGCGGCGCGGTAGCACGTGCACTGATCGCGAAGGGCCATCGAGTTCGTGGAATGACCCGGAACGTAGAGTCCGATGCAGCCCGGGCCGTGGCCGCGTTGGGTGTGGATCTGGTCGTGGGCGACTTCCGGGATTCGGATTCTCTCGCGGCTGCAGTAGCCGGCGTCGATACGGTGTTCGCCATGGGCACTCCGTTCGAAGCTGGGGAGGCCACTGAGGTCGCCCAGGGAGTCGCGATTGTGGATGCGGCCGTCGGCGCGGACATCGATCACTTCGTGTACACGTCCGTCGCCTCGGCCGACAAGAGCACGGGGATCCCGCACTTCGACAGCAAGTGGGAGGTCGAGAAACACCTGGCCTCGACGGAGTTGGACTGGAGCGTCATTGCCCCCGTGTACTTCATGGAGAACCTCTTCTTTGGAGAGAACCTGGGTGCCCTCCTGAATGGCTCCTATCCGGTGCCTCTTCCCGTCGATCTTCCCCTCCAGCAAGTGGCCGTAGCCGACATTGGCGCCTTCGGCGCGTTGGTGGTCGACAGGAAGGACGACTTCGTCGGTCGCCGGGTGGATATCGCGAGCGACGAGTTGACGTCCGCGGGGTCTGCGGCGGCTCTCGGCCAGCTCCTGGACCGGCCGGTCGAGCACTTCGAGGTGCCTATGGAGCAGATCCGGGCTTTCAGCGAGGATTTCGCGGTGATGTACGAGTGGTTCATCGAGACGGGATATTCGGTCGATATCGATGGCCTCCGGACTGCCTATCCAGAGGTGGGGTGGCACCGGTTCGCTGACTGGGCCGCCGTAGTCGTGCCGCCGGCCTTGGCGGAGGTGGAACGGTCGGCAGGTGCGTAGAGCCATGAGGAAGCCCTTCACTGCAGGCATTTTGGCGGTCGCGCTAATGGTTTCGAGCGGGACAGCCCTCGATGCCCAGGTGCGGGTCCCCGGCTGGAATCGGGTGGCCCCGCCCGGGGGTCATCAGAATGATCCGCAGCTTGTCCGGCCCGCCGGCGGACCCGTAATCCCCATTTTCGAGGGCTGGTTTCCCAACCCGGACGGCTCGTACCAGCTCTGTTTCGGTTATTTCAACACGAACACGGAGCAGGTGATCGATCTCCCGGTCGGTCCGGACAACTCTATCGAGCCGCGCGAGTTCGACGGGTTGCAGCCGACACATTTCCTGCCACAACCCGATGGGGGTCGAAGGCATTACTGTGTTCTGAGTGTGAACGTCCCGCCAGACTGGGGTGATCGCGACCTGATCTGGACGCTACGCGACGAAAGGAGCGGTCAGGCTTTCAGCTCCCCGGGTCGCATAGTACACAGTACCTACCGCCACGACGAACCCTTGCAACTAGAGCGGCGGAACAGCCCACCGAAGATCAAGTTGGATCCGGATGGTGGGGAAGCGATGGGTCGCGTAGGGTTGACTACGGGCACGATCGCCGGGCCGCTCGAAGCCACGGTGGGAGATCCTCTGCCGCTGACTGCATGGGTACGCCGAGACAACCCTTTCCGCGAGAGTGACGGGAGGTCGATTAGGGTCAGATGGTTCAAATATCAGGGACCGGGCGACGTGATCTTCACGCCGGATTGGCCCTCGTGGAAGGAACGGACCGTGGGGTGGGTAGACTCCGCCACGTGGCTGGAGTCCGCCGACGCCTACGGCCAGTTGGACACCGAAGCAACTTTCAGCGAACCGGGTGAGTACCTCTTGCAAGTCCAGGCCTACAATGCCTCGGGTCGGGCCACGTACGAAACCTCCGATTTCGAGTTCTTTTGTTGCTGGACCAACGCGTTCGTGAGGATCAACGTAAGTCGATAGGGTAAGTCGATAGAGGTCGATAGAGGAGGAGCAGGCAGATGGGTGTCCTGACGAAGGATCAAGAGCTCCGTGTACGGACGAGATGCGTACGGACGACGGGGGTCTGGCGCGGTGCCGCCATGGTCGGCGGCATGTTTGCCGTGCTCGCTCTGTACCAACCCGCTTCTTCGTCCCAGAACGGGGTAACCAGTGTGGTGCAGTCGGTTGCTCAAGATGCCGCTGATCCCCCCACCTTCTCCAAGGAGGTGGTCCGGATTCTCCAGCAGAGCTGCCAGCGGTGCCATCAGCCCGGGGGGGTCGGACCGATGCCACTCGAGACGTACGAGCAGGCGCGGCCATTTGCTCCGTTGATCAGGGAATATGTGCGACGGCGGATGATGCCACCCTGGCACCTCGACCCCACCATCGGAATCCAGGAATACAAGAACGACTATTCCTTGAGCGAAGATGAGATCGAGACCCTCGTCGGCTGGGTTGACGCCGGCGCCCCCGAGGGTGATCCGTCACAACTACCGCCCCCTGTAGTATGGCCGAAATGGGAGGAATGGGAGCTCGAGGCCCAGCTCGGTCCGCCCGATATGGTGTTTGGGACGGGCCCGATCCCGATCCGTGCGGAGGGCCAGGATTTTTGGCCCTCGATAAGCCTCGAGTGGCCGGCTCTGGAGGACCCGCGTTACCTGAAGGCGGCCGAGATCAAGAACACGGTCAAGGGCCGGGCCGCCCTGCATCACAACAACGTCTCTCTGAATCTCGAGAACGGACCCTCAGGGCGGGTGGTCGGAGCGGGCGCCGGAAAGAGGTGGGATTACTTCGGCGAGGACACGGGAATAAAATTTGGAACGGGGCCGGGAAGGATCAACTTCGGCGCGCACTACTTTCCGATCGGAGAGGAATTCGAGGACAACATCGAGGTTGCTTTCTGGTTCCACCCGGAAGACGATCCGCCTGAGACCGTGGCCAACGTCGAAATCCACCACCTGGTGGATCAGTTCGATCCGAGTCAGCCCAGAGGCCGCGATATCCTCATCCCGCCCCACGGGACCCAGACGATGTATCGGACGTGGGTGTTGGACCAGCCGATCATGATCAACAGCTTCCGGGGGCATATGCACCTGCATGGGGTCGCTATGTCCATCGAAGTGGTCTGGCCCGGCAGAGTGCCGGACTACTACGGGCCGGGTGCGAACCGAAGAGATATCATCGCTTCGATCCACAACTACAGCCATAACTGGCAGACGTCTTTCGTATTCGAGGACCACGCACGGCCGCTCCTACCCAAGGGCACGGCGTTGGTCATGCGCACTCACTTCGACAACACCGAGAACAACCCGCTCTCGATCGATCCTGATCAGTGGGTCGTCTTCGGGGGCCGAAGCGTCGACGCGATGTCACATTTCCATATCAGCGTTACCTACCTGGACGACCAGAAGTACGAAACGCTGCTGGCCGAGAGGCAAGTGCAGCTGGCCGAAAGGAATGAACAGGAGGGGAGTTTTGGGACGGCCCTGCTGAGTGTCGCGCCGGAGCAACGGGAAGAGTTGGAGGGCGCTGTCCGAGGACGAAGGGCAGGAGGCGGGTGACCTTGACACCCTGCCTCTGCGGTCATAGTTCAGACTTGTAGGCTTGTCTTCAGCTCAATTGAGGAGGTTCTTATGCAACGTCCTTTCGTCCTATCCACTAAGTTTGTTTGTTACGTTTTGTTTCCTTGCCGCCTGCACCGGCGATGACGGCCCCACGGGACCAGCCGGAGCGGCGGGAGGGGCGGGACCAGCGGGACCGACGGGGGACCCGGGAATCCAGAGCTTCACGGCTGTACTGAATGAGGCGAATGTGGTGGGCGGTACCGGGAGCACCGCGACCGGCACCACGAGCTTCTCGGTCGTCGGGCAAACCCTTCTATACAGCATCAGTGTCACGGGCCTCCTCGACGTGACGCAGGTCCATATTCACGGTCCCGCCGCGGCGGGTTCCAATGCAGGCGTCATTCAGGACCTCTGTAGTTCCCGCGATGCGCCGCCGTGTGCAACCACCACGCCGGCGCTTACCGGGGTCCTCGTCGCGGGCGCGGGCACGGCCTCGAGGATCCCGTTCGATTCGCTGGTGGTCCTGATGGGGAATGGGAACGCCTACGTCAACGTGCACACGAGCACATTCCCCGGAGGCGAAATCCGAGGGCAGATCATGCCGTAGACTTCCCGTGCTTCGGGAAAACCCCATCTGCACGGATTCTTGGGCATCTTGAGTCGATCATGGCAGGCCCGGTATGCCACGATTTCCCTCGAGTTGCCCCCTGCGGGGTCAGCGGGCGACCGCGAGGGATACCTCGGGGCCCGTCGAGAGTGGGAACGCAGCCGCCAATCGCGCTTACATCGAGAGCAGGTAGGTCACCTTGATCAGGAGTTGGCGGTCCCGGAACTTCTCCAGGAATGGGGACACCAGGAGGTCCGTATCTCGGCGTACGTCGTCGTAGACGATGTAGATGTCGCTTCCAGGGCGGTAGATATACCGGAACCTGGCACTCGTGCTCCACTGATCGGCCGAGGAATTGAACTGGGTGAGCGTCCGAAGTGAAACGGCAGGGGAGAAGGCGTAATCGACCTGGAAGGATCCGATGTCGGCGGTGAACGCCCCCGCCGGGAGGTCTACGTCGCTTCGCGAAAATCTGGCCGAAGTGGCGAGTTTGCTCGTCACACGGACGCCAGCCCGCAACGACATGTCGGTGCGATCCCCGTCGTAGAAGGTTTGCGGCCCGTAGCTCACGCCATACGAGAACACCCGGGAGGGATCGCTGTTGTAGGATAGGCGCACGTCCCAGAACTGGTACTCACCGGGATCGATGACGACGCCGCTCGCGACCTGGAACGGCCCGTCGAGCCGCTCGAAGACGCGGTTGTAGACAATGTTGAGGGCAGCACCGCTGTCGAATTGTGTCCCCAGCATGTTGTGGTACCGGCGGCTGACCAGTCGG
Organism: Longimicrobiales bacterium; assembly: GCA_965248195.1. Classification (GTDB taxonomy): domain Bacteria; phylum Gemmatimonadota; class Gemmatimonadetes; order Longimicrobiales; family Gaopeijiaceae; genus UBA822. Next base: position 2,813,529 of record CBDFIQ010000002.1, read on the forward strand.
CCGGTCTGGTCCGTGTGGACGACGACGTGCCACATGGGCTCCAGCATCCGGATTCCCCATTTCCCTGGCCTCGGATTCCCCTCGAGGTGGAGCTTGCTCCTACGGATGCCGACCCGGGGTACGAAGCCTACCTCCGGGTTGAAGTTGTCTTCGAGGTCCGTGTACTCGGAGTAGATCCTCCACGACCGACTGAGCCATCCCGCCCTGACGTGGCCACCGAACTGTTCGTCCGAGACGCCCGGCGATGACGTACCCGCCAGAAACCCGTCGACCGTGAGAGAGGGGGTGATCGAGAGCCTTAAATCTGTGGCGTACGTCCGATTGAACTGCCCGCCGCTACTGGCTTGCTTGTTGATGAAAAGCCCCCCGATCTGGGACCGCTGGAAGATGTCCCGGCTGTAGCGCGCAACCAGGAAGTTCTGCCCCGGCTCACCGAAAGCGTCCTCCGTCTGAAGATCCATGATCGCGAGGTTGTTCTGACCGATCTTCCCGGTGAGTCGTGCGCCGCCGAGGATCGGCACGGGCGTTCTCGAAGCGGAGAGGCCGATCTGTCTGGTGAAGAACAGGTCTGCGATCCGTCCGGTCGAGTTCGTCGTCCCGACCGCGAACTGACCTGCGTTCTCGAGGAAGAACTCACGCTTCTCCGGAAAAAAGAGCGGGAATCGTGTCAGATTGACCTGCTCGTTATCCACCTCGGCCTGAGCGAAGTCCGTGTTGTAGGTGAGGTCCAGATTCAGGCTCGCGGTCACCCCGTACTTCACGTCGAGTCCCATGTCACGCTGGGTGGAGTTGTCCGTGATCCCTCCCGCCCGCTGTCTCCGTCCGCCGCCGGTGACGTACGGCTTGATGCGAAGATCCCTTCCCTGGCTCAGATCCTCCAGATCCCTCAGGCTTCCGGCGAGGCTGACTCTGGTCAGGGTGAACGCCCGAGGGATGGGTGCCCAGAAGACCTGCTCGTTCTTTCGCCGGATATTCCTCATGAAATTGATCCCCCAGGTCTGGGGATCACTGTCCGGAAATCTGAGAGTCACCATCGGGATTGCGATCTCCGCCACCCAGCCATCCGAGGTGGACCTCGCGGCCACGGACCAGACTCCGTCCCAGTCCCGGTTGATGGCTGAGCCGGTTGCCCGCCGGTCACGGCCGCCCTCGTCGAAGACCTGTTGGTCGAGCTGCGCTCCCAGTGGGCTCACCACGAACATGTAGGCGGACCGTGAGTCCATGAACGTGTCGAGGATTACCTGGAAGTTGTCCTCATCGAGGATCCGGTCCGCATCGCGCCGCATCTCGCTGGCGATCGGACCGTCAGGGGACGAGTCGAAGGCGTGCACGCCAAGAAAGAGGGTGCTCCCCTCGTACAGCACCCGTACCTCGGTTCTCTCGGTCGCGGGGGCTCCCTCATCGGGCTCCTGCTGGACGAATTCGTTGATGACCGCCGCAGTTTGCCAGACGGGGTCATCCAGCACCCCGTCGATCTGCGGGCCCTGTTCCACCCGGACCGCCCCGATCTGGTACAGCTCCCCGCTCTCCTGTGCGGAAACGGCCTGCGCGCACGCGATCATACAGAAAAGAAAAAATCCGTGGCGCATACAGGTTCCTTATTGTGCAAAGTGATAGCGCGAAGGTAACAAACTCGCCGTCAACGGACGTCAGGTCCAGCCGCACGCCTCAATGCAGAACTCCGCCCGCCAGGAGCTCGGCCGGCTTACGACTCGGCGAACGGCCCGAAGCCTACCGTGTCAGCTCGAAGAGACGGCTGTACTTGATCACGAGCTGCCGCTGCCTGGGGCCGGCCAGAATACCCGTTCGCACGAACTGTCCCAGGTGCTCGGTGTCGTTGTACACGATGAACAGACCGGTGCCCGCGGTGTCGAGCCATCCGACTCGGATGTTGGTGCCGAGGTTCTCTGTGTCGTCGTTGTACTGGAGGTTCGCCTGCACGTACAGACGCGGGGTGAAGGAGTACGAGGCGTTGAGCGCGTAGACTGCCGTCGTGAAGCTGCCCTCGTCGAGGCGCACGTCGAAGTAATCGCCTTGCAGTGACACGGTGAAGCGATCCTCGAACCGGTACTGCACCGTCGCGTTGGGTCCGAAGCGGGTTCCTGAGAAGAAGCCGCCCCACTCCCATCCAGCCGCGATCGAGAGGGGCGCCGCGCGGTTGGTGTTTGCACGGAATTGCCAGTCGTAGTTGTTGTAGCTCCCTGCGGGGATCACGATGCCCGGGCGAATCTCGAAGCCCTCCTCGAGTCCTTCTCCGGTGAAGTTGAAACCAGGCAGCTGGAAGAAGGCGCCATTCTCGAAGGCGAAGTGACTGTCTACGTGAACGAGGTAGGACTCACTGAAGCCGTCGAGCGACCAGAACTGGTTCCAGTTGATGTGCGGCCGAAATTCTCGGAACCAGGGTACGTCGTCTGTTCGAAGATGCCGCAGCACACGAGCGTTTACGTGCCGGTACTCACGGCGATTCACGAATCCGACCTCCGGGTTGAAGTCGCTCCCGATCTGCCGGTAGCCCGCGGACATCTGCCAGTCACGCGTCACAAAACTCGAACTTCCGTTGAACCCGTATTCGCCATTGTTGAATCCGGTCCGCGAGTCGGGCACACCGGCGGGGACCGGCGTCGTCGTCAGGCTCATCCAGCCGTCGAACGTCAGCGCTTGGCCGACGCCGAGCCGGCCATCCAGACCGTAGGTCATGTTGTAGTCGTTGGTGTCGCTCGTATTGAGACGCGACACGAGGATCCCACCGACCTGGGTCCGATTGCCCAGCTCCTGATAGAGCCGAACAACCCCGAAGTTGTTCGTCGGAGCGACCTGTTCCGGCAGTCCAGTTTCTGAGTCGAGCGCGCTGAGATCATCCGTCTGGATGTTCAGCACGCCTACCTGAAGACCTCCGACCTTGCCGGAGAGCCTGGCACCGGCCTGAATAGGGACCTCTATCCCCGACGCAAGTCCGATGCGGCGGCTGAAGAAGAGCTCGGCGGACCGGCTCGAACCGACAGAGAAGGTCCCGGCATTCTCCAGGAAGAACGCCCTCTTCTCGGGAAAGAAGAGCGAGAAGCGGGTGAGGTTCACCTGCTGGTCATCGACCTCCACCTGCGCAAAATCGGTGTTCACCGTCAGGTCGAGTGTCAGGCTCTGGTTGATGCCCACCTTGGCGTCGCCGCCGATCCGACTGCCGAAGTCCGCGTCCGGTACGGCGACGGTGTAGTCCTTGAACGCGTCTCCGAGCACGTACGGACTGACCGTCACGATCCGTTTGGTCGGAGCCTGGAGGGCGAGCGTCCCCGCCATCGAAACGCGGTAGAGGTTGAACTGGCGAGGGATCGGCGCCCAGACCGACTGCTCGCTATTCCGCCGAATGTTCCTCTCGAAGTTGATGCCCCACGTCTGCTCACCGCCCTCACCGTACCGGAGCGTCGAAAAGGGGATTCGCATCTCGGCGTACCAGCCACGCTCGTCAGTGGACGTGGCGACCTCCCAGCTTCCGTCCCAGTTCAGATTGAAGCCGCCGCCCGACCCCCTCTGCTGACGCCCGCCGCCACCGCGGCCGCCGCTGCCCTGGCCCTCGTTCGAGATCTGCCCGTCGTATTCGATGCCCGCTGGCGTTGTACCGAAGACGAAGCCGTTCTGACGATCGAGGTACGTGTCGATCACCATCACGAATGCGTCCGACTCATTCACCGACGCGTCGCGGAGCGTCTGGCCCACGACCAAGGACGAGGCATCGGCGTCGAACATCCACGCCCCGACGTAAAGCGCCCCGTCGTCGTATACGAGGCGCACCTCGGTCCGCTCCGAAACGGGCTGGCCTTCCATTGGCTCGCGCTGAACGAAGTTTGTCAGCACCTCAGCGCCGGCCCATGCACCGTCATCCAGACGTCCGTCGATGGTTGGAGCGACCGGAACCTGGACCGCGATCGCCTTCGGCGATTGTTGGGCTTGTAGACGGCCCCCGATCACAAGGATCGTGATCGGCACAATCCAGCGCACATGTAACATGAAACCTCACGAACTGGCTGGCGAATCGCGCTGAGGAGCGCAAGGAAGGCCTAGTCTGCCTGATAACCTCCACTCCGACAAGAGCGCGACGTTCGACCGTAGCGACGCGCCGCCGAGCCCGGAGCATCGCCAACTCCGCCTCAGAGTATGCCTCCACCGAGCATTCCAAGAGCCAATCTCAGGCATTTGCCCGACCCGAGCCCCCTCCGTAGCTTGCGCTGGGGTCACGGACACGACACGCCAACGATGGGGAGGTACCCACCATGAAGCTCTCTAGACGAGATGCGATTCGAGTCTCCGGGACGACGGTAGCTGGCCTGTCCATGGGGGTGGTCAGCGCAAAGGACATGCTGGGGCAAGCCCCATCCCAGCAGGCGTGGCCGGACAATCTCGTGGAGGGGACGCTGCGCCAACGGGCCGAGCTTCCGCTCAACCCGGATGGGTCCGCCCCCGAGCACCCGCCCGAGGACGCGGGAGAGATCACGGGCGCCATCTGGCGCTACACGGGCGGAGAGGCCCCCGAGATCGACTACGATTACCGGAACCTGGAGATCAGGCTCGACTCTCGCGGGCTCGCGCGATTGGGAGGGACCCTTCGGTTCAGCGATCTCGAGGACCTGCCTCGTAATTCATATACGACCCTGCTCCAGTGTGGAGCGCCGCAACCCACCGGGATCGTGAAGTGGACCGGCGTACGATTCAGCGACTTCGCGGAGATGATCGGCGTGCAGCGGCCCGCACACTACTGCCGGTTGATTTCGCATGACGGCTATTGGATCGACGAAGAGATGCCCACCATGATGCATCCACAGGTGATGCTGGTATGGCTGATGAACGACCAGCCGCTCGCCCCGATCAACGGTGCGCCGATTCGGCTCGTGATCCCGTTCCGCTACGGGGCACGCAGCATCAAGGCGATCTCGGAGATCACCTTCGGCTCTCCCGGGCTTCCGATGCGAGAGCCACCCACGAGAGGCTGAGCCGTCACACCTGGATAGTATTATTCATTGGAGGGGCCACAAGAGGTTCTCTTCCTTGCCGTGAGCGCACATCCTACTTAACTATCGAGAACCGTTGAATCAGGTGCGGTCACTCCGTTCCCCCGTGGGTGGGCGCCCACCGTACCCCGCCGGAGGTCCCGAAATGCGAGCCACGACCGGTCCACTTCTCCTGACTTCATTGGCGATCACGGCTCTGGCCGTCATCGGCCCATCCACAGCTGGTGCGTTGGCCGCGCAGCAAACGCTCGCTGTGACGGCGGCGGACCGGTCCCCGTCCCGAACGCACGAGACTCCGACCTTCTATGCGGACGTTCTGCCCGTCCTCCAGGAGAACTGCCAGACGTGTCACCGGGATGCCGGTGCGAACATGGGAGGCCAGATCGCACCGTGGCCGTTGGTCACCTACGAGGACGCGCGCCGACGGGCCCCCAGGATGGCGACAGCCGTGCGGGAAGGCCGGATGCCCCCCTGGTCCGCCGCTGATTGGCACAAGGGAACGTTCAAGAACGAGCGAGTCCTCGAAGACGAGGAGAAGGCGACGATTATCGCATGGGCCGAGGGAGGCACCCTCGCAGGAGATCCAGCGGACGCGCCGCCCATGCCCGAGTTCCTGAAGGGGGCCCTGGCCAATGCAAGCGAATGGACGCTCGGAGAGCCCGATCTGATCATGCGGTTCGATGAGCCGTACTGCGTGGACGACGACCTCAGGGATATCTACGTCGACATCCCCGTTCAGATCACCGAGGACATGCTTCCCGAAGACCGCTGGATCAAGTCGATCGAGTATCGTAACGGACCGGCGGTTCACCACATCATTTCCGCCGTCGGGGGCCTGGTTCCCGGAGCCGCACCCCGTGTTTACGAGGATGGCTATAGCCGGCTGATGCGAGCAGGGCCGAGAGAGGTCATGTTCAACATGCATTTTAACAAGGAGCCGGGACCCGGTACCGCACTGTGCACCAACATCCAGGCGGGAATCACCTTCAAGGAGCCGGGCGAGGTGATCCGGTTCGTCACCGGCGGGAACGGTCTCTTCATACGCCCCATCTTGATCCCGGCCGGGGCCGAGAGCTACTCCGCATCCCGGGAATATGAATTCGAAGAAGACGTCGAGATCCTCAGCTTCATGCCGCATATGCACCTGCGCGGCAAGGCGGCCCAGTACGAGATCACCTATCCGGACGGGCGACACGAGACTCTTCTCCACGTCCCCAAATACATCTTCAACTGGCAGCACACATACAAGTTCAAGGAGCCGGTCTTCGCGCCCGCGGGCTCGACGCTCAGGTTCACGCTCTGGTGGGACAACTCGGAGAATAACCCCCACAACCCCGACCCGACCGTATACGTGGAGTGGGGTCGGCCCACCCACGCAGAGATGTCTCAGGGTTACATGAGCTTCCAGACGATGGAGGAGCGCCACATCGTGGTGGGCGAGGAGATCCCGGACGATGTGAGGATAGCCGAATCGGGAGACGACTCGAACGGCAACTAAGCTGTAGCGGCGCGGGGCAGTTCCGCTGTCCTAGGCCTTCCTAGGGACTGGTCACGTAGCGTGAGAACTTCTCGCGGTCGGACTCGGCCTCTTCGCCATAGATGAACCCGCGATAGCGTTCATCCCCATCGAGATAGAGTTTCAGCCAGGCAATGCCGTAACGGCCGATGGTTGCCAGATCCGGTCCGCACGTAGAGTCCGCGATGTAGTGATCGCCGCCGTCGACCTCCATGTAGACTTTGGTCGTCGATTCGGGAATCGATAGGAAGTGTGGCCAGGCGTGATCAGCCACCGGTGTGACCCGGTCCGCCGAACCAGCCATGATCAGAGTCGGAGCGGTGATCCGGTCGAACACACCTTCCGGCTGGTAGGGAGTGAACGGGATCGCCGCCTGAATCTCGTCCCCGTGTTCGTTGGCCGCGATCAGGGTGCCGCCGCCACCCATGGAATGGCCCATGATCGCCATTTTCCCGGCGTCGACGCGACCGCGTAGGGGGCTTCCATCGCGGTTGTTCTCGGCCTTCAGGATCCTCACGGCAGCGATCAACGCGTCGGCCCTGACTTCGGGGCGATCCCTCGGCTCATTCGTATCCAGCACCAGCACCGCGTAGCCATGGGAGGCCAGGCGAGGCCCCCACCAGTCGATGTGGCGCTGTTCTTCAGTGAAGCCTGGCGCGATCGCCACGCCGCCCGTCGGTGCCGGGGCATCGAGGGGATAATAGATCGTCGCCTCCGCAAATTCCCGCGCATCCGGAAAGTCGGTGTAGGTCCTCACTTCATAGACCCCGTCTCCGGACAGCGAAGCGATGCTCGGTGCGGGGCCTTGGGCAACTCCCGGGCCAGAGGTGGCGCAGGAGACGAGGAGTACCGCGAGGGTCGGTAGCAGACTTCTGCCCAAGCTCACGGACTGGTGGGTAGCGCCAGGCCGATCAATCCGGATTCTTCCCCTGCGCCGTAGGCCATCACGATGAATTGTCTGCCTTCGGCCATATAAGTCATCGGGGTCCCGCTGGGTGTCACCGGGAGTTCGATCGAGTGCACGACCTCGCCGGTCCCCTTGTCGAACGCCCGTAGGACGGGAGGCTCCCCGGTGCCGCGACCACCGCTGTGGCCCAGGAACAGCAGATTCGGAGTCAGCAGGGGACCCGTATAGCCGCCGCCACCCACGGGACCGGGATCGGGTATGCCGAGATCGATCAGCCGCTGGCGGATCCCATTGCCATGAGGAACCATCCAGGCACGTTCTCCGCTATTGAGGTCGTACGCGGTCACGCGAGCGTACGGTGGCTTGAGCAGGGGAAGACCTCGCGGGCCTGCGGCAGAGCGTTCCCCACCCCGCCTGTACCGGAAATCTGAGCTTTCGGGATCGGCCTCCACGATCTGAACCACCATGGGGCCCGTGCGCGAGGGCACGTAGAGATACCCGGTCTGGGGATCGAACGCCGCGCCTTGCCAGTTCGCCCCCCCTCCCCACCCCGGGACGTTGATCGTCCCGCGCTCTGACGGCGGAGAAAAGAGAGGGCCGTAGTCGAGTTCGGACAGGATGGCTTCGGCCTCGGCCCTCAGCTCGGGTGTGAAGTCGATCAGGTCGTCGATCGTGACTCCCTGCCGCTCGAAGGCTGGGGGTTTCGTCGGGAACGGCTGCGTGGGGGAGACACGCTCTCCAGGAACCGTCGACGGTGGCACCGGGCGCTCCTCGATGGGCCAGACGGGCTCTCCCGTTACACGATCGAACACGTAGACGAACCCCTGCTTGGTGACCTGTGCGACGGCCTTGATGGGCTGGCCATCCACGGTGATGTCGACCAGCGTGGGCGCCGCCGGGATGTCGTAGTCCCACAATCCGTGGTGCACGAGCTGATAGTGCCAGACTCACTCACCCGTCGCGGCATCCACAGCGACGAGGCTCTCGGCAAACAGGTTGTCCCCTAAACGATGCCCGCCGTACCAGTCGTTGGTCGGTGTGCCTATGGGCAGGTAGACGTATCCGAGCTCGAGGTCGGCGCTCATGATGGACCACACGTTCGTGTTGCCGGTGTAGGTCCAGGAATCATCCTCCCACGTCTCCATGCCGTACTCGTCCTTCTCGGGGACCGTGTTGAAGCGCCACCGTTCCTCACCGGTACGTACATCGAAAGCCCGAACGTCACCTGGGGGGGCGGTCATGTACCGTGCGCCGTCGGAGATCGATGACCCCACGACGACGACCTCACCCACCACGAGCGGGGGCGACATGACCTGGTACGATCGCCTTGGGACGGCGCGGCGCAGGCGCTCGGTCAGATCGATCCTGCCATTCGTGCCGAAGTCGCCCACCGGGCGCCCGGTCCACGCATCGAGCGCCCACAGGTGTGAGTCGCCCGTGGCGACGAAGATGCGCTCCGCCTCACCGTCCGACCAATAAGCGACGCCCCGAGAGTTGAAGCCGAGGTTGGTTGGGCGCCCCACCTCCCAGCTCCCAGGATCGAATTCCCAGAGCTGCTCGCCGGTGGCTGCTACGATCGCCGCAACCATACTCAGGGAGGTCCGTACGTAGAGCACCCCGTGGACCATGATCGGGGTAGCCTTGAAATTCCCGACCTCCAGGTCGTGCTCGGAAGCACCGCGGCGTCCGACGTCGTCCACTGCCATACGACCCGCAACTGCTCGACGTTGTCAGCGTCAATCTGGTCGAGTGGTGCGTACTTCGTGCTGCCGGCGTCCCCTCCATAGGCCGGCCAGGCGCCTTCGGGCGCGCCCTGCTGGGCGCGGAGCACGGCCGCCGGTGCGAGAACCGCCACTAAGACCGCCGCCACACTCATCGTCACCGCTGGTCTCACCGTTGCCACATATCTCCGCTGAAGTTGGGCGTCATCATAGGGCCCGCCATTCCGAATCGGAAGATCGGGTGGCTCGCCAGGGCTTTGCTGCGGGAATGAAAAGCATTTAACCTAGGTGCCGGCGGCCCAACCCGTGGGTCGAGCTGGACTTGGCTGTACTCGGAGCGGGAAGATGACGATGCGCGCATCAGCGATGGTCCTCCTAGCCGGCGCCGCACTTGCCCAAGCACTGCCGGCGCAGCAGCAGCCTCTGCCGGACTCGGTTCAGGGCCCACAGCCGGTCGGAACGATGAGTGAGCTCATGGTTCACCTCATTTACCCAACCTCGGACGCCATCTTCTATATCCTCACGCGAACCCCGACAAGCACTGCGGAATGGGGCGAACTCGAGGGCAAAGCCCTCATGGTGGCGGAGTCGGCCAACCTGCTGATGATGCCGAGCCGAGCCCGTGGACGCGAACAGTGGATCATGGACGCCCGGTTGCTACTCGATGTGGGTGAGGCGGCGCTCCGGGCGGCACAAGACAGGGACGTCGAGGCACTCAGCGAGTTGAACGAACAACTCTATCAGTCGTGCATAACCTGCCACCAGCACTTCCGGCCCGGCTATGGAGCGCGACAGTGATCGTGGCGGTTCCTGTGCTGGAGTTTTGGCCTGGTGCGAAACATCGCGGAGCCAATTAGCTTGCCGCTCATGAAATCAAAACGATACCAATGGCTCGTGCTGCCCATCCTCCTTTTCGGCTGCTCACCCGACGCCGGCGGGCCGCCCTTCACACTGGTCGCAGATCTCCCGGACCTGATGACTACGGTCGTGGACCCGGCGGCCGACGTCTATTGGGACGCAGTGGGGTGGATCATCGACGCGAGCGGCACGACGGAAATCCGACCCGAGTCCCCAGAGGAGTGGGAGGCGGTGCGTAACGCCGCGTACCAGGTCGCCGAGTCCGGCAACCTCATGATGATGGAGGGCCGCGCGGTGGACGAGCCGGAGTGGAGGGGTTTCTCGCAGGCGCTGATCACCGTTGGACGGCGAGCGATCGAGGCCGCGGAGGCCCGAGACGAACAGGGTGTCTTCGACGTGGGCGCCGAGATCTACGCCGTCTGTACGGGCTGCCACTCCATATATGCGGTCGAGACGCTGCGGCCGGGCACCCGCACCGAGGGCGACTGAGGCTTAGTACGGCCAGCCATAGTACGGCCAGCCGAATCCCTCCGAGATCGTCCGCATGATCGTCCATGCGAGAAAAATGCCCGCAAAGCCCACTCCGAACACCAGAGCGAGGCGGCTGAAAGGTCTGTCTCCCACCTTCCCTGCGAGTTCGCCCTTCGCCCCCTCCCCCTCGGACTCGCTGAGGCCGCTGTCTTCCACAGATCCCTCCCGGCATGTGTTCTCCGCAACATACGCGGGTGTTGCGCCGTGAGCATCCCCGAGATCACCCCTCGTCACGTCCCAAGATGATCAGATATGGTCACATTGATCAAGACGGAGCGCTGGTCGATTCCACTTCACCGGACCCATAAGCTCGAGTCGTCGAGCGGCTATTGACAACCACCGACGCCGCCGGTTTGTTGGAGGCGCTCCAACGCCTGTCCACTCTGTCTTCTTCGAAAGGTGTGCTATGCGATTCTTCGGCACCGCTCTTGTACTGTTGCTCGCCGCGTGCGCGGGCACGGGCACGGCCGGGGTGCCGGACCCCGAGCCGATGGGCAACCTCGCGCAGGTGATGCGCGGGATCCTGTTTCCTAATTCGAACATCCTCTTCGACGTCCAGTCGATCGATCCCGACGATCCGCCGCCAGTGGCCGCAGGGGGAGGTGCCACGGCGACCTTCTCCGGCATCTACGCGGGGTGGCAGGTGGTCGAGAACGCGGCGATCGCCTTGGGGGAGGCGGCCAACCTCATCACGATTCCCGGACGCTTGTGCGAGAACGGTCGACCGGTGCCGTTGGGACAGGCCGATTGGGCCGTGTTCACCGAGGGGCTGAAGGACGCGGCCGACGTCATGCTGGTCGCGGCGCGGGCCAGGGATCGAGAAGCCGCGAGCGACGCCACCAACGACCTCGCAGAAGCGTGTTATGTCTGCCACGAGGTGTATCGCGATGCGGCACCACGCTGCACGCCTTGACCGTTTGCCTAACGTCTGACATCAGCCTGGTAGTCGGTGCTCGAACCGGCGGCGCTGGGCCACACCTCGCCTTGTGGATGAGCCCATGAGTCTGCGTAGCTGGTTCGAGTGGATGGACGCATTCCCAAGCAGCATCGCCATGCGCGAGTCGCTCTACGCCTTCCCGGTCTTGCTGACGATTCACCTCATCTCGCTGGCGATGTTTGCCGGGCTCGTCGTGATGATGGACCTACGACTCCTCGGCGTGGCGTACCGAGGCACTTCATTCTCTGAGGTCCAGGCGCGGCTCTTTCCGTGGCAGATGGTGGGTATGGTGCTAACCTCCCTCGCCGGACTTCTGCTCTTCTACGCCCAGCCGATGCGTTACTTCGGGAGGGTGCTCTACTGGATCAAGATGGCGTTGATGGTGCTGGCTGGCGTGAACGCACTCGTCTTTCACCTGACGACCTATCGCTCGGTCGCCGAGTGGGATACCGCCGGCCCGCCTCTCGGAGCGAAGGTGGCGGGCGGGCTGTCCCTGGCCCTGTGGGCCGGTATCGTGACCTTCGGCCGATTGACGGCCTACGACTGGTGGACCTTCGAGTAGGCCTCCGATCTCATGCTACTACCTCTCTTCGAGTGGTTGGATGGCCTTCGGGTCGGCGACTGGATCAGTACTTCATCATATGCTGCGCCGCTGATCAACGTGATGCACATTCTGGCGCTGGTCATCCTGTTCGGCTCGCTGCTCATCGTCGACGTGAGGCTGCTCGGGCGCGGGATGACGCAGCAGCCGGTGGCGAGAGTCGCGAGAGATGCGCGTCCGTGGCTGATCGGAGCACTCATCTGCATGCTGCTCACCGGCATTCCGCAGGTCCTGTCCCTCCCCATCAGAGAGTATTACAGCCCGTTCTTCTGGCTGAAGATGCGGCTCCTTCTGGTCACGTTGATCTTCACTTTCACGCTCCGACACAAGGTGACCATGGCGGACGAGGCGAGGGTGGGGCCGGTCTGGGGCAAGGTCGTGGGGCTCGTGTCCATAGGCCTCTGGACGTGGATAGCCGTGGAAGGGCGCTTGATCGGACTGCTCTCGTAACGGGTGCTCGCGGTCTCGTACCTCGTCACTACTCCAGCCCGAACACAAGGCGCAGCGCCAACACACCGTTTGGGGGGAGACAGAAATGACGTGGGAAATCGCGTTCGTGCTGGGCCTGACGGTCTGTGCGGTGGTTCTGTTCGTCACCGAGAAGTTCTCCACCGACATCGTGGCGATTCTCGTCATGATCGTGCTGCTCGTCTTCCGTGTGCTCACGCCTGCGGAGGGGCTGGCTGGATTCGCCAACACCGCCACCGTCACGGTCGGCGCGATGTTCGTGCTCAGCGCCGGGATGTTCCGGAGCGGCGCGGTGAACTTCGTCGGCAAAGCGCTCGAGAGATTGGCGCGGCGCAGCTCGGGGCTGATGCTGTTCGTGCTGATGGTGGGTGTCGGCGTGTTGTCGTCGTTCCTGAACAATACCGCCGCGGTGGCGATCCTGATCCCCGTCGTGATCGTCGTCGCGCGGCGAGCGGATACCAGCCCCTCGAAGCTGCTGATGCCTCTCTCCTTCGCTTCCATGTTCGGCGGCATGTGCACGGTGCTCGGCACGTCGACCAACATCCTGGCGAGCTCGATCGCCGAGCAGGCAGGCCTCCAGGCCTTCGGCATGTTCGAGTTCACCAAGCTGGGCGTGATTTTCTTCGCCGTCGGCCTCGCCTACATGATGACCCTGGGCAGAAGGCTCGTTCCCGACCACCGCGGGCAAGGCGATTTGACGACGAGCTTCGGTTTGGGCGACTACCTGACCGACCTCGTATTACAAACCGAATCGAAGTCGGTCGGCCATTCGCTGGCATCGGCGCCGCTGGTGAAAGAGCTCAACATCGACGTTCTCCAGATCCTACGGGGCGAGGACACTCTGCGGCCGACTCCCGAGACCATCCTTCGCGAAGGCGACGTGCTTCGCATCCAAGGCAATCTGCGCACGATCAACGAGCTGAAGGGCCGCGCCGGAGTGACCTTCGGAATGAGTATGAAGTGGCGGGACGAGCATCTTCAATCCACCGATACCAGACTGGTCGAGGCCGTGGTGGGGCCCAGCTCACCGCTGGCCGGGAAGTCCCTCGCCGAGTCGCGTCTACGAGCAAACTACGGAGCCTCGGTGCTCGCGATCCGGCAGCACGGAACGCTCAGGCATGGCCAGTTCGAGAACATCACGCTGATGCCGGGTGACGCGCTGCTCATCGACGTGCCGAACGACCAGATCGAGCATCTCACCCAGCAGCGTGTGTTTTTGGTGGTGTCCAGAGCCGGGATCCCCCGTTTCGACTGGTCCAAGGCGAGCAAGGCGGTCGCAATCGTGGTCGCGGTCGTCGTGGTCGCGGCAACAGGGCTACTGCCGATCGTGGCTGCCGCAGCCACCGGCGCCTTGATGATGGTGCTGAGCGGCTGCGTCTCGACGGAGGAGGCCTACGGGGCGATCGAGTGGAACGTGCTCTTCCTGCTAGCGGGCATGCTTTCGCTGGGCGCCGCCATGGAAAAGACTGGGGCTTCGACGATGCTGGCGGACGGGATGATCGACGGCGTGGGAGCGCTCGGTCCACTCGCGCTGCTGGCTGCGTTCTTCGGCGCCACCATGCTGCTGACGGAAGTGATGTCGAACAACGCCACCGTGGCGCTGCTACTCCCGATCGCGATCACCACCGCGCAAGCGATCGACGTAGACCCGCGTGCCTTCATGTTCGCCGTCGTTTTTGCGGCTTCGTCGAGCTTCATGACGCCGGTCGGCTATCAGACCAACGCGATGATCTATGGGCCGGGCCAGTACCGGTTCAAGGACTTCGCTCGTGTGGGCGCCCCGCTCAACCTCATATTCTGGGTCCTGGGCACGCTCTTGATCCCCTGGTTCTGGCCTCTCTGAGCGAAACCGCCATGCGCGACATCGCCGAGCTCCAGGAAGAGGAGGACAAGGGTTCGTTCAACTACAGCGGCTCAACCGGGCCCAGGGCCGCCAGGCTCTCTCGGTCTACCTCGGCTCACCCCGATTCTGCGAACCCAGACGTTCCTGATAGCGCGCACCGCTCAGTATGCCCTCGAGAGAGTAGTTCCCCTCATGACAGGCGTACTCGTAGAGCTCACCGTGAAGTGCTCTCATCGGGATCTCGCCCCCCCACGGCTCGGTGTATGTCGTCGGGTCGTCGATCGTGAACTCGTACAGGATGGTCTCCTGGTCGACCCTGGTGAACCGCTCGATAACCTTCAGATCCTTCGAGGGTCGAATTCCGCGGAACGTATGAAGGGGATACATATTGGTCGTCTCGACCACGAGCGCATCACCCTCCCACCGACCCCAAGAGTCGCCCATCCACGGCCTGATGTGATCGGGCAACCGCGGGCCTGATCCGATCCGGATGATCCGAGCGTCGTGGACCACCTCCGCGTGGATCACCACGTACTCCGCCGTTTGGACGATCGTGTAGTTGTTGTTGTAGGCGCCGTTGGGGACCACCGGCGGGCCGACGTTCGAGCCGAACATGAGGCACCGCACCGTCAGCGAGAGATTCTCCGGGTGGTCGGCCTCGCCGAATTGGCGGCGGAACTCCGTGCGCTCCTGGCGCAGTCGCTCGGCCTCGGGCGTGAGGGGCGGCCTGCGGCCGTTCAGCGGATTCGTGATCAGCGAGCTCCTGGGCTCTCCGTTGACGACCGCCACCCGTAGACCCCGCTCGAAATAGACGCTGTTGTAACTACCGATATCGCCGCCCGCGCTCAGTGGTGGGCGGTCCGGGTCGCTCGGCTGGGCACCGCTGATGACTCGGTCAACCGCGCGTTGTTCGCGTTGGGCGACCTCATCGGCGGTGAAGACCGGGCCTTGGCCCTCTGCACGTTCGAACGGTGTGAGCGTGCCGTTGTTCCAGTTCCCCTGGAGGTCCGGATGGCCATCGGGCGTCCGAGGCACGACCCACTCCTCCGAGGATCTGGACGCGGCCTGCGCCGCCGACAACGAGATGGGACCGGCGACTACGGTCGCTGCACAAAGAGCTAGAAGCGAGGCACGATAACACATAATCACCTTCCCCCTTCGAAGAGCTCAACACTACCCCTGGGAATTCACCTCCGCTCAGACGTTGCTTCGGCCTCCAAGCGTTCTTGACGTTCTTGATAGCGCGCACCGCTCAGTATGCCGCCATTGAGTAATTCCCCTCGTGACAGGCGTACTCGTATAGCTGGTCGTGCAGCGCCTTCATCGGGACCTCGCCCCCCCAGGGCTCGGCATACGTCGTCGGGTCGTCGATCTCGAACTCGTACAGGATGGTTTCCTGGTCGACCCGGCTGAACCGCTCTATCACTTTCAGATTGTCGGAGGAGCCTTCACGGAAGCGCTGCATGGGATTGATGTTGGTGGTCTCGACCACGAGCACATCACCCTCCCAGTGGCCCCAGGAGTCACCCATCCAGGGACGTATGTGGGCGGGCAGCCGTGGGCCGTCGCCAATCCGAATGATCCGAGTGTCATGCACCATCTCCGACATGATCATCAGGTGGTCGGCGGTCTGCACGATCGTGTAGTTGTTGTTGTACCATCCGTTGGGGAGCATCGGGGGACCGGCGGACACGACCCACATGAAGCACCGTTCGCCGAGCGGTCGAAGCTCCACGTGGTCGTACGGCCCGAATTGGCTCCTGAGCGCCTTGTACTCCTCGAGCCGCTGCTCGGCCTCAGGCGTCCGGGGAGGCACGCGGCCGTCCGAAGGAAACGTGATGAGCGAGCTTCTGGGCTCACCATTCACGATGGCCACCCGTTCGCCCGGGTCGATATAGACCGAGTTGTAACACGTCCTCGGTCCATCGATACAAACCGGGTCAGTCCCGCCCGCCTGCGGCGGCGCGCGGTTGGGGTCGCTCGGCTGGGTGGTCGCGAACACGTCGTCTGCCTGCCCCTGCTCGATGCTGGCGACCTCTTCCGGGGTGAGAATGAGACCCTGACCACTCGGGCGTTGGAGTGGCGTGAGCGTCACGTTGGTCCAGTTACCCTGGAGGTCTGGGCGGCCATCAGGCGTCCGGGGCAGCACCCAGTCCCCGACAGCACTGTCCTCGGTCTGCGCCGCCTGCAAGGCGACAGGGCTCGCAACCAGGGTCGCTGCGCAAATGGTCAGCAGCGAGGAACGATAACGCATAATCACCCTCCCGTTCGGATTCACCCCCGGCTCAGTCGCGGGCTCCGCTCGCTTACATGCGCTCCTGATAGCGCGCACCGCCCAGCACGTTGCCGAGGGCGTAGTTCCCCTCGTGGCTTACCTCCCGCGGGTTAGCCCGTCAGCATCTCCCGCCGCCCGCGAGGGACCTGCTCTCGGCACCGTCCTCCGGGGCGCCGGTACCTGACGAGCCCAAGAAGAACTTCCTGCCGTCGGTGAACGTGACGTCGCGGCCATTGGCCCGAGGAAGGGAGTGATCCTTCGCCTGATACCCGTCGACGATCAGCTCGGAGCCGATCGGCAGGCACTCCCGGCGGAGTCCGCGGCGCTGAAGCACGTTCGGCGTGCCTCCCTCGACCATCCACACCTGCGTCGAACCGTCATCATTTTCTACCTCGATGTGAATCCACGAATGCGGATTCACCCACTCGACCCTCACGATGGTGCCTTCGAGGCGAATCGGGGCATCCGCGTCGAACTCCGCCCCGAACGCGTGGTGGGCTACTGCGGGGGCCGCATACGCCAAAAGGGCGACCGCCCCCAACGTCAAAGTCGCGTAGATCAATCTTCTTGCTCTCATCATTCTTCCCCTCGGTTCAGTCCGGGCTTCCTTCGGCTTCCACTCGCTCTTGATACCGCGTCCCACTCGAAAAGTTGGTCATCCATCGCCTTCATCGGAGTCTCGGCTCATCTTCTGTCCTCTTCTGAGTCGACCAACGTCCTACGGTACTCTACGGTACTGCCCATACAGGAGCTCCTCGACGAACTCCACGCACTTGAATACGCCGATCCGCGCGCCCTCCTCGATATTCTTGTACAACGGCAGCCGGATCGTCCACGGGCGCGAGAAGGTGCTGGGGTCCTCCAACGTTGCTTCGTACAGGATGTGGTAGGGGCTCGTCATCGTGTATCGTTCCACGACCCTCAGCTGATAACTCGCGTGGTTTCCGGAACGGTCGAACCAGGCCTGACCGGTGAATCCGATCGCTTCGACCACGAACGTGTCACCCTCCCAATGGCCGACGGATTGGCCCATCCAGGAGTCCACCTGCGGGGCCCCCGGATCTTCGAGATAGATGTTGCGGTCCGCGCCCGCAAATTCATACGTGATGAAGAATGCGCTCTCACTCTGAAAGATCTGGAACGGGAAGGGCATGTATGTGGCGCGTGGGACCCCAGGGAGGTAGCACTTGACCGCAGGGTCCCGGGTGACCCAGTCCTCCCGGTTCGCTTCCCTGATCGCGAGCGCCGCGGGTAGATAGGGAATCTCGCCGCCTTCGACGATGCCCATCCCCGGCGGCACAGCCCCAAGCGCACCAAAAGCGACCACCTCCTCAGCAGGCACGGGAACCACCGGGCCCGGGACCATCTGAAGCGCGGCACGTGCCTGGTGCGGCTCGATGTCCCAATGGGCATTACCGAGCGCCTGCCAGATGCCGTTCAGGTCCGGCCTCCCGGACGCGGTCCTGGGGATGTCCGAACTCTGGGCCTGTGCGTAAACGGGCATGAGGGCTACCGCAAGCAGGCCGAGGACGACCGTTCCGACGGCAAACCTCAGTGATCTGACCACGCTCGACATGGCTCAACGCTCCCGGTTCTCGTGGGACTCCAGCCCATTTGGACTGTAACCCATGATTATATCGCGCTTAACCATCACCGGCTAGTTGGAAGCGGAGCCCGCAGCGGTTGCGGCCAATCCGGCCGGAGTCATTGCACATTGATCAGCCAACCCATACGTACATACTCAACTTCGCCTACTCATTCGACGGCCCTTCTTTTCACCCTGGTTCATGGAGTCCGGATTATGAGCGAAAGAATGAAGCCGATCCTTGGCGCACTGGTCACCGCGTACATCGTTTTCTTCCTGGGTGTCACGTACTTCTTCGGTCCCATCTCGGCGAATGACGTACCGGCCGGACCCATGATGCCGGCCTGGGCGTCCTTGGCCGTCGGGTCCGTTTTCCTCATTTTGCTCTACGATTGGGTGAACGTTTCCGTGGGAAGTCCGATCCGCTCGGGCTTGATCGTCGCCCTTTCGCAGATTGTTCTGGTGGACGTCTTCTATGTATTGAACGGCACACGTGGGATCGCCGCAGGCGCAGCGAGCGCTGCCCTCCTGATCGTCGGATGGACAGTGGTCGGGTTCGTCTACGGTAAGCTTTCGGGAGGGGCGCCAGCTGGTGCCGGGGCAGAGACGGCTGGTGTAACGGAGGGGGGGATGTAGGAAGCTACTGATCGACGTGTGATGGGCCTCCACACCGGAGTCGGGCGAAGCTCAGAGGGGCTCCGCAGTGGTAAGATCACTGCGGGGCCCCTCTCGGGTCCGGGAGCCTTCGACGTCACCCCGCACTTGACCTCACCGCGCTCCCGTACTTAACGTATTCCCATGAACACTTCGATTCGACATCATCGGCACCACCATCACCATCCGCTCCCCGAGCGGCTGGCTGGGGCTGTGCCACTGAGTTGAAGATCGTCTGACGACCTGAGCGCACCTTACGCCGGCCTCCGAGGTCGGCGTTTTTCGTTTATGCCCTCCTCGGAGTTCCGGCGCACATTACGGAGCTCCTTCATGAACCGAGACAACAAAACCCGAGACGATGCGGGCGCGGATACGCTCCGTCTCGCCCTACCCAAGGGCCGCATGCAGGATGCGGTGCTCGCGCTGCTGGCCGACGCCGGCATCCGTGTAACCCCCACGGCCCGTGGATACCGCCCCACGGTGTCCCTTCCCGACTGCGAGGCGAAGATCCTCAAGCACCAGAACATCGTCGAGATGCTGGAGCTCGGGAGCCGGGACGTGGGATTCGCCGGAGCCGATTGGGTCGAGGAGTTGGATGCCGAGGTCGTGGAAATCTTGGATACGGGGCTCGACCCCGTGAGGGTGGTGGCGGCGGCGCCCACGGGCCTCTTCGACCGACTCGACGAGCTCGGACGGCCGCTCGTGGTCGCATCCGAGTACGAAACGCTCACCAGGGCGTGGATCGCACGGCGAGGCCTCGACGCGGAATTCGTGTGTTCCTTTGGCGCGACTGAAGTTTTTCCACCCGAGGACGCCGACGTCATCGTCGACAACACGGCGACCGGCAGCACGCTCCGGGCGAACGACCTCGAGATCGTCGACACGGTGATCACTTCCTCGACGCGGCTGTACGCGAGTCCCCAGGCCATGGAGCACGATGTGAAGCGGGAGCGAATCGAGGATCTGAGCCTGCTTCTCAGGAGCGTGCTCGACGCTCGAAAGCGGGTCATGATCGAAGTGAACGCCCCCGAGGGCTGTCTCAACGAAGTCGTATCGCTACTGCCGTGTATGCGCGAGGCCACCGTTTCTCCGCTCTTCGGAAACAGTGGATACGCGGTCAAGGCAGCCGTATTGCGGGATGAGCTTCCCGAGATCATCCCTGCCGTCAAAGCCGCAGGCGCAACCGATGTGGCGGTCATGTCGATCTCGCAGATCGTCCCATGACCGACCGACGATCACCGCTCCCTTCGACTTGGATTCCCCGGGATCTCTACAAGGGACCGGCCCGTCCGGAGCCCGGGGTGCTCAAGCTCGACGGTAACGAGGGGAATCCTCCACCACGCAGGCTCCTGGAGGATGTGGCGGCGGCGGACCTGTCGCAGGTCCGGGATTATCCGGACGCCCGTCCCCTGGAATCGGAGATCGCCGAACGCCTCGGAGTGGACCCGGAACGCGTCGTCGTGACCGCCGGTGCGGACGAGGCGCTGGATCGCGTATTCCGGGTCTATCTAGCGCCTGGCCGGCGCCTGGTGCTTCCAGTTCCGGCCTTCGAGATGATGTACCGCTTCACCGCAGTGGTCGGCGGGGAGATCCACCCCGTGCCATGGACCGACACCTTCCCAACCGATGCCGTCATTGCCGCCCTGGGTGAGGCCGTCTCACTCGTTGTGATGATCTCGCCCAACAACCCAACGGGGTGCACGGCCACTGCAAGCGATCTCGAACGGGTCGCTGAGGCAGCGTCCAAGGTGGACTCCGGAGCGGCCTTCGGGGCGATGGTCGTCCTGGACCACGCTTACGTGGAGTACTCGGATCAGGATCTCACGTCCGTCGCACAACGCTTCGACAACGTCGTCACGGTGCGCACGTTTTCGAAGGCCTGGGGATTGGCGGGCTGCCGCGTGGGCTACGCCGTGGCATCGCCCGAAGTCGCGACCCTCCTCCGTAACGTGGGGAGTCCCTTCCCGGTCGCGGGCCTCTCGTTGGCCGCGGTCCGTGCGCAGATGAGCACGGGCGAAGCGGCGTTGGGGGAGCACGTCGCAGCCGTTCGGGCCGGGCGGGCCCGCCTCACGGAGACGCTCAACCGGCTGGGCATCGAAACGAATCAGGCTCAGGGCAACTTCGTCCTCGGTGACTTCGGCGCCCAGTGCGACTTCGTATGTGACGGCTTGAACGCACTAGGGGTCCGTGTTCGGCGATTCCCGCACCGCCCCGAGATCAGAAACGCCTTGCGGATCACCGTGCCCGACCACGCGAAGCCGCTGGCACGGCTTCTGGAGGCCCTTGAAACCTGCCTCGCACCCGAGGCCCTTCTGTTCGACCTGGACGGAGTGATTGCGGACGTAGAGGAGTCCTATCGGCGGTGCGTACTCGAGACGGCGGGAACGTTCGGGGTGGAGATCACGCGAGAGGAGCTCGCCACCATGGTCCTCGCGGGCGACGCCAACAACGACTGGGTGCTGACTCAACGCATCCTCGCGGGCCGGGGCGTCGAGGCGTCGCTCGACGCCGTCACAGAAGCGTACCAGGAGGTGTACCTCGGCACATCGACCTCACCGGGGCTCCGGGAATCCGAACGCCTCCTGGTAGGGCGTGACGTCCTTTCGAGCCTCGCAGACCGACTGCCCCTGGCCATCGTGACCGGGCGGCCTCGCGAGGAGGCCGAATGGTTCCTCGACAGGGAGGGGCTGACGGATCTTTTCCAAGCCGTCGTTTGCATGGAGGACGGCCCGCTCAAGCCGGACCCGGCGCCCGTTCGCACGGCCGCGTCTCGCCTCGGCGTGGAGCGCGCCTGGATGGTAGGCGACACGCCCGACGACATCCGCGCCGCATCAGGCGCTGGCGCCGTACCCATCGGCGTCGTCGCGCCCGGACCCGACCCCACCGCCAGCGCCGTCGCCCTCCGTGAAGCCGGAGCCGCCACGATACTGGCGGCAATCGATGACCTGATGGAGCTACTTCCATGATTACAACCCTCCCTTCGGAGAAGCCGACATGACTCCCCGAAACGCCACGATCGACCGCAAGACCAACGAGACCGAAATCAGCGTCACGCTCGAGCTGGACGGAACAGGCTCGTCGGATGCCCAGACGGGCATCGGCTTTCTCGACCACCTGCTCGACGCTCTCGTCCGCCACGGCCGATTCGACCTCGAGCTTCGCTGCAAGGGGGATCTCCAGGTCGACGACCACCACACCGCGGAGGATTGCGGCCTGGCACTGGGCAGCGCCCTCCAGAAGGCCCTCGGCGACCGCGTGGGAATCGCACGTTTCGGTTACGCCTACGCGCCCCTGGACGAGGCGCTCGCGCGAGCGGTCGTGGACATCTCCGGGCGTCCCTTCGCTGCCATCGACCTGGGCCTCACGCGCGAGCGCCTGGGGGAACTGTCGTGCGAGAACATTCCACACGTGCTGAGCTCCCTGGCCGCGGCGGCGGGCATCACCCTCCACGTCGACGTGCTCAGCGGCGACAACGACCACCACCGCGCCGAGGCGGCCTTCAAGGCCGTGGCGCTCGCGCTCCGGGCAGCCGTGCGTGCGTCGGGTTTCGACGACGTCCCATCCACCAAAGGCACGATCGGAGGCGTCGCCCCGTGAGCGATTCGAACGCAGAGCCTGCGCCGACGCCCGCAGAGTGCCACGTGGCGATCATCGACTCTGGGGTGGCCAACCTCGCGGCCGTCGAGAGCGCCCTGACGGCTCTGGGCGTCGAGTATTCGATCACCGGGGATCCGAAGGCCGTGCTGGAAGCCAGCCACGCGGTTCTGCCCGGCGTGGGGCGGTTTTCCGCCGGCCTCGAGACCCTTTGTCGTAATGGCCTCGACGAGGCGGTGCGCGAGGTGCACGAACGAGGGACACCGCTCCTCGCCGTCTGCCTGGGCATGCAGATGCTCGGAGCCGGGAGTGACGAGAGCCCGGACACACTGGGACTCGGCATCGTCTCCGGCCGGTTCCAGCGCTTGCCCGACTCGGTACGCGTACCCCATCTGGGGTGGAATCAGGTGAGCGCCGATGAGGGCTCCGGCCTCCCGAGCGGTACGGCCGCCTTCGCCAATTCGTTCTACTTGCCGGAGGCTCCCAGCGGGTGGGACGCCGCCTGGACGACTCACGGAGCGACGTTCGTTTCGATGCTCGCCCAGGGACGGACTCTCGCGTGCCAGTTCCACCCGGAGCTCTCCGGACCATTCGGCATGGGGCTCATCCAGGACTGGCTCAGAGGAAAGCTTCCGGTGCGGGTAGATCCTGGCTCCGGCGCGGGCGCAAGCGATCCCGCCACTACGGCCAAAATCGGCCACGGAAGCCCGGCCCCGGACGAGGGCAACGACCGCACCGTGTGGCGCGAGGTCGCGCCCCGGATCGTCCCTTGTCTCGATGTGAAGGACGGGAGGGTGGTGAAGGGCATCCGCTTCCAGAACCTCCGAGACGCGGGTGATCCGGCCGACCAGGCCGGAGAGTACGAACGCCAAGGGGCGGACGAGATCGTCATTCTCGACATCGGGGCCTCCGCCGAGGCGCGCGAAACGCAACGTGAAACGGTGCGCGCCGTGCGCCGGCGCATCCACATCCCGCTCACAGTAGGCGGCGGCGTCCGAACCGTAGACGACGCGCGGGGCCTTCTGGCTGCAGGCGCCGACAAAGTGAGTGTCAACACGGCCGCCGTCCGGGATCCGAGCCTTCTGGAGCGGTTGAGCCAGGCATTCGGCACACAGTGTGTGGTGTTGGCCATCGACGCACGCCGATTGGGCGACAGTTGGGACACCCTGGTCGTGGGCGGGAGGGAGGCGACGGGTATCGACGCGATCGAGTGGGGACGCGAGGGCACGCGCCTCGGGGCCGGCGAGATCCTGCTCACGAGTTGGGATCGGGACGGGACCCGCGCCGGCTGCGACGTGGAGTTGCTCGAAGCCATGCGCGAGGCGGTGGATGTGCCGGTCATCGCATCCGGCGGCATCGGCACGCCGGACGACGTGGCCACAGCATTCCGAGCCGGTGCCGATGCCGTCTTGGCCGCCTCGGTCTTTCATGACGGAGACCTCACGGTCGGGCAGATCAAGACTTACGTATCAGAGCAAGGACTGGCAGTGCGCCCATGATCATTCCCAGCATCGACCTCATGGATGGACGCGCGGTTCAGCTGCGCCGAGGTAAGGAGTTCGTCCTCGACGGAGGCGATCCGTTCGAGCGGCTCGAGGAGTTCTCCGTGGCGGGCGAGGTCGCGGTCGTCGACTTGGATGCAGCCATGGGAAAAGGATCCAACGCCCCGATCATTCGCGAGTTGGTCCGGCAGGCGCCTTGCCGCGTCGGTGGCGGGATCCGGGATATCGACACTGCTCTGGCGTGGCTGGACGTCGGCGCGGAACACGTGGTCATCGGAACAGCCGCGTCCGTGGAGTTCTGCTCGCTGCTGCCTCGGGATCGGGTCATCGCCGCCGTCGACGCCGAGGCTGGCAGGGTGGTCGTGGAGGGTTGGCAGACCAAGACCGAACACGGCGTGATCGATCGCATTCAAGAATTGTCACCGGTCGTGGGTGGCTTCCTGCTGACGCAGGTGGAGTATGAGGGGGGTATGTCGGGCTGGAACGAAGATCTGGTCGGCCAGGCCGTGCAGGCGGCTGGCTCGGTCCGGATCACAGCAGCGGGAGGGATCACCACGGCCGAAGATGTGGGTCGGCTGGATCAACTCGGTGCGGACGCCCAAGTGGGGATGGCGCTCTATACGAACCGCATGAGCCTGGGTGAGGCGGTCGGCGCCCCCTTGGTCAAGGCGATCGACGGACGACTCTGGCCCACTGTCGTGTGCGATGAAGAGGGGCACGCCCTCGGGCTGGTGTGGAGTACACGTGAGAGCCTCGAGGCGGCGGTGCGGGAACGGCGGGGAATCTACTGGTCCCGCTCCCGAGATTCGCTCTGGATCAAGGGAGAGACCTCCGGGGCAACCCAGGAGCTGCTTCGCGTGGAGTTGGACTGCGACCGCGACGCTCTCCGCTTCGTCGTTCGCCAGCAGGGCTCCGGCTTCTGCCACACGGGAACCCCCGGGTGCTGGCCGACCCCTTTTACGCTCTCTACGCTCTCGGACGTCATCGCACGTCGTGGCCAGGAGGCTCCGGAGGGATCAGGGACGGCCAAACTCATGGGAGATCCGGCTCTTCTCGCGTCGAAACTCCGCGAAGAGACGGAGGAACTGATCCAGGCTCTTCAGACCGACAGAACCGGAGGTGGGACCTCGGACAAGGACGACGCCAGTACCGTGGATGAGGATGGTGCTGGACCCTCGGATAAGGACGACGCCGAAAGCGAAGGCGCGAGTGAAGTGATCCACGAGGCGGCCGACCTTCTCTACTTCACGCTCGTCGCCGCCTCGAACCATGGCGCCGGTGTCGATGCACTCCGCCGTGAACTGGCTCGACGAAACCTCCGGGTTCGGCGGCGGCCGATGACGGCGAAGCCCGACGAGGGAGGGGATCGATGAGCCAGCCCCTTCTCCCCCGCCGCCGGGCGGAGGAGCTCCAACGCCGCAAGAAAGGCGGCGTGCCCCCCGAGATTCTCGCGGAGGCAACGGTCATCGTGGAGCATGTCCGCACCGGCGGAGAAGAGGCCTTGAGGGAATACACCACTCGCTTCGAGGACTGTGCACCGGACGCGCCCCTCTACCTGACTGGGAAGGCGCTGAAGAACCACTTGGTTGATCTCCCCGGGGATGAGCGGAACCGCCTCGAGCGCATTGCCGATCGAATCCGAACGTTCGCCCGGTCGCAGCGAGGAGCGCTCGCGCCGGTGGACACGCCGGTACCAGGAGGGCGAGCCGGTCACCGTATCGATCCGGTCGAGGCCGCAGGGTGCTACGCGCCGGGCGGCCGCTATCCCCTGCCCTCCTCGGTGCTCATGACCGTGGTTACCGCACGAGCGGCGGGTGTGCGATCCGTATGGGTCGCGAGCCCCCGCCCAGCCCCGATCACGCTGGCGGCTGCGGCGGTAGCGGATGCCGACGGCGTCCTGGTCGCGGGCGGAGCCCATGCGATCGCGGCCCTGGCGTTCGGGGTCGGCCCCGTTGCCCCGAGCGACGTCGTGGTAGGCCCCGGAAATCTGTACGTGACCGCCGCGAAGCAACTGCTCGCCGGACAAGTCCAGATCGATATGCTCGCAGGCCCTTCGGAGCTGGTGGTCATCGCCGACGGCGACGCCAACCCCGCCTGGGTCGCGGCCGATCTCCTGGCACAGGCGGAGCATGACCCCGATGCGGTGCCGATCCTGATCTCCATCGGCGCGGGCCTCCCCGCTCTGGTCGAGCGAGAGATCGGGCGTCAGCTCGCGGATCTGCCGACGGCCTCCACGGCAAGGGAGGCGCTCTCGAACGGAGGGGTCATCGCCTGCGAAACCGAAGAGGACGCGCGTCTAGCCTGCGACGCCATCGCACCCGAACATCTGCAACTCTCCGTGTCGAACCCCGAAGCCTGGCCGGATCGACTCCGTCACTACGGCGCCCTCTTCATCGGTGAACGCGCGGCAGAGGTGTTCGGGGATTACGGCATGGGGCCCAACCACGTCCTGCCCACGGGCGGCACCGCTAGAGCGCGGGGTGGGCTTTCCGTCATGGACTTCCTCCGGGTGCGCACTTGGATCCGGGCCGATTCGGATCTCGATGCGGATTTGATCGAGGATGTGGCGTGGTTCGCTCGGCAAGAGGGTCTCGAGGCTCACGCCAGGGCCGCAGAGATCAGGCGGCGCACCTGAACGAGACATCCCCCTGCGGCCGCTCAGGGCCGCAGGGGGATGGTCGATCCTAATTGACTTCGGAAAAGCTAGCGATTGTCGCCCTGGTCGTCGTCGGCCGCCGGGCGTGCCTCCCTCGCCGCGACCTGCCTCTCGAACTCATCCTGTTCCAGATAGGTCACGTCCACCCAGGCGTGGGCCATTTCATCGACCGTCCGGTCCCCATATCCGACCCACTGACGCGAGTCCGGGTTGTTGGGATTCGACTCGGTATTATCGTGCCACGCCGTGAACACGAGCGTCGTGCCCTTGGGAAGCAAAGGAGCCACGTCCTCTTCGTAGACGTAGTTCACGTGCCAATTCCACTGGAAGTTGTCGACCGAACTCAGTAATTCTTTGCGGCCATCCGGGTAGATCGCCTCCATGGACATCGCCTTGCCGCGCATGTGCATGTGCGGCTGGAAGTTCTCCAGACGCCCAGGCGCTTGCATCACATGGAAGTTCTGCGTCACGCTCACCTGCCCCGGAGGAATGTCGAGCTCCTCACCGACCGCCTGGAATAAATTCAGAACCGTGCGGTTTTCCGGTACGTAGCCCTCGGGGTAGAAGTACACCCCGAGCTCGACCACGTTGTCCCTCACCTCTTCGCCGATCGCGTGCATGTGGATCTCCCAACTGATCTGGGAGCCCGGCAGCATCAGCTTACCGGCGTCCGCCGGGAAGACCTCTCCGACCTTACCCACTGCCCACTCCATGAACAGCACGGCACCCACGCCCGGACCGCCTTGGATGGCGGCCGCTGTGCTCGCGAGGCCCGCCATCCCGCCCTCTTCCCGCTGAAGGAGGAAAGCGAGCGCGTGGTGCACGATCTTCCGTCCGTCCGGATACGCCGGCTTCATCTCGATCGCACGCACCCAACGAGGCTCCGTGATCCCGCTGGGAACCGTGGGACGGAACCACTTGTCCTGAGTTACCGCCGCCAGCGTGTACGGCTCGGACCGAATGATCAGGTCCGGCTCACCGAAACGATCCGCCAGCTGCCAACGGTTCGGATCCGGGAACTCCATAGGCGCCGGCTCGTCTGCCGCGTCACCGTACACCGCGCCCTGGTCCACCCAACCCACGATCGTCTCGATCTGTTCGTCCGTCAGGCCACGATCGTTCTTGAAGCCCTGGATTCCCACGGTACGGTTGATGTGGTACGGAGGCATTATGCGGCTCTCGACCTTGATCTTGATCAGCGGAGCGTACGTCCGCACCTGCTCATACGTCAGCAACGACATGGGTGCCACCGAGTTCGGCTGATGACAGATCTGGCACTTCTCCTGCAGGATCGGCGCCACGTCCCGCACGTATGTGACCTGTTCGCCGGCATCCTGCGCCGGGAGTTCCGCCGCCGGCGAGGCGACCATGGCCATCACTCCGAACGTAATACCGCTCAAGAGCACTCGGCTGATTCTCGTCTCTGTCATGAGTCCAATCCCTATTTTCGTATTCACGGGTTGACGGATACCCTCACGAAACCGTTGGACCAGCAGCACTGAGAATGCCCAGCGCCGGCGACCCCCGAGGAATCGGTGGCACGGATACGTATAACATACTGTCCCGGAGTTTCGAAGCTCACGCTGTTCACGATCGAAACCTCCGCATCGCTGACTCGATGACTTGCCTCACCGAACGTGACGTCGCCCGGTCCCTGATGCTTGAACCACGTCAGCGTCGCGAGCGTGCTTCGTGTGCCGCCGCGGGAGAACCCGCCGAGTCTCCGCCCCTTGCCGTCGTCGTTCGCGTACACCGTGATGTCCACGGGCTCGCCCACCGAGGTGCGAAGCGGACCATAGACGATGCCCGATGCTCCGGGGCCCCTCACCTCCGGGCCGCCTTGCACGAATTGAAGCACCGGGGGCGTGTTGTCATGCGCCCCTTCATGCAGCGCGTCGATCTTCCAATCAGGGTGCAGGTGGCCCGGAACCATGAAAGTCTGTCCCTTCATCTTCAGAGTCCACGTCACCTCCTGGTCCCCATAATCCCCGGGGACGCGCACAGCGAACGTGCCCCAGTGGCGACCCTCCTCGAAGCGCGTCGGCTGATTCTGTGCCAGACCCGCAGGTTCGATCATGTTGTCGGAGCCGAGCGGAATCTCGAGGACTTCTCCCGTATTCCGGTTGTAGTAGCCGAACGAAAGGCTGTACGTCCCGTCGGCGTTCTCATACCAGCCCTCGTAAGCCGGCGTCACCGTCCGCCCGGTCGCGCTACTCGGCGGCAGCGGTATCTGTTGTATAGCTGAGATCGGGCCGCCCACCAGGAGCGCGAGCGCAAAGCCGAGACCGTACGTGATTTTTCGTCTTCCTCGCACGAGTCGCTCCTTGGATCACGGGCGCACGCGACATGAGGGGCGGCGGGATGGCGCGCCCTCCGTGGATCGGGCCCAAAATTTCTCATCGCCACGCCCATCGCGCAAGCGAAAGACCACGGTACTAAGCTTCTACATCCGCTTGCAGCCCTTCGACGTGCTGAAGGCTCTTCTTGGTTCGGGCAGAGAGGACCCGACGATCCTCCTCGTCCCCCCCGCCGATGATAGAACGATGATACCCACTGATTAGGGTGATCACTCACGACGCTCACTCTAACCAGGAGTCTTATTGATGACGACTTTGACGCTGGACGCGATGCGGACGCTCCACGGGGCCGTGATCCCGAGACGAAGAAGAGGGGCATACTGTGGGTTCCTGGTAGGTGCCTTGGCGATGGCCCTTCTAACGGGAAATCTGGTCGCCGCCGCGGCTGTCTACACGTTCACACCCGTTACGTGTCTCTTCGATTACGCGATGTAACGGCCCGGAACAGACACCATGATTCACTTTCACCATGAGGATCAGGTCCATGCGAGAGCTTACGATACGTCAAATGTCCGAAGCGGATGGGGGGATAGGTTTCAGAGGCGGCTTCTTTAGGGGGTTTCTTTGCGGCGCGGCGCTCTTCGCTGCGTTCGCGATCACCCCGACTACCAGTGGGCTCGCACGAGCGGTCATCTATACCACAGCGATAGGAGTCTGTGGCAACGCCTTTGCCGTCTAGCAGGTCGGGGGCCGGGTCCGTCGGGCACCCGGCCCCCTTCCCTGCGGGCTAAGCCATGAATCTTCCGACCACTTCAAGTTGCGACGTCCGATGAGTACCGCATACAGCAACCTGATTCTGGTCACCCGGGTCAAGCTTCGCATCGTGTGGCGCGAATTCGTCCACAGCGTACACACAACGTTCGAGGGCAAGTTCGCCGTCGCAGCCATGGTCGCGGCTCCTTTCTTGATGAAGAGTATGTTGGTCTCGAGTGCCCTCCGGCAGGCGAACTTGAGCGAGGACGCCGGATGGGTCGTCCTGTGGACCGCCCACCTCTCAATGATGGCAGCGGCCGTTTCGGCCGTCGCCGCCCGGACGGCACGCTCCCTCATCGTGTGCCGACGCGACGACTCGCTCGCTCAATACCCCCACGCGAGGCGGGGTCTAGCAGCCTTTCATCTGTGGGGAGAGATCGTGGCCGCCATGGCACTCCCAATCTTCGGCTTCTTCTACGTGTTCTATGGTGCTTTGGTGAGCAAACTTACGGCGCACCCCGTCATGGGGACGCACCTCCACGTGATCGCGCACGCCGTCGTTTCCCTGGCCCTGGGAGCGGTGGCGTACCGGCTCACGCTACGCTCGCTCGAGCGGCGACCGACCTGGGGACCAGCGATTTTCCACCTAAGCACGCTCCTCGCTATGTTCGCCTTCGTCGGGATGGTGG
The DNA here is from genome assembly GCA_965248195.1 of Longimicrobiales bacterium. GTDB lineage: Bacteria > Gemmatimonadota > Gemmatimonadetes > Longimicrobiales > Gaopeijiaceae > UBA822. The sequence continues at coordinate 2,843,916 of CBDFIQ010000002.1, forward strand.
GGGGCCCCCAGTTGCTGCTGGATTTCGCTCCCGATCGAATCGATGAGCTCCGATCGTTCTTCATGGGAGCCGGGCGGTTCTACCCGCCCGTCACAGCCCTGCTTGGGTCAGCGGTGCGGCCGGGGCCACTATTGGGCTGGTTGATCGGGGTCGGGGTGGCAGGAGCGATCGCCATCGGTGCGGCGGCGCCTCTCGTTCAGACGCCAAGCACCCTCTTGCTCGGAGAGGTCGAAGGCCCGGTAAATCGTCGTTTCAAGAGCGTTTTTGGGGGTCGGAAACGTATGTCGACCCACCGAGTGGTTCACGGTGCTCGAATGTTCTTCTTGAAGGACGTCCTCCTAGCCACGGTCCGTTCCCCTCAGGCGTTCATCAGGCGGCAGGGCCTATTCCTCGGCACGGTGGGCTTGGCTTCCTACCTGGCCTGGGGGCTCCTTCAGGAGGGCCTCATAGGGGAAACCGAAGCCGAGGCCCTCGTTTTGGGTCTGGTGGTCTTCCTGGTCTGTGCGGCGGCATATCTCCGAGGACTCGGCTCCCTCGGATCGGAGGGCCCGGCGTTGGCGCTGCTTCGCCCCGTCGTGCGGCCCTCCGATCTGATGGGCTACAAAACGGTCGCCGCGTTGGCTTCCGTCGTGCCCGCTGGACTCGTGTACGCCGCCGCCGCCGGGGCGCTATCCCAAGCCCTGGACATGAGACCCGGTCCAGTGGTCACGGCAGGAATCGGGGGTCTCACAGCCGTGGTTGCGGCCGCATTCGCGGTCTCATTGGCCTTTCTTTTCCCGGACTTCGAGCGGCGAAACGCTCTCGTGCCCGGCGCCTCGCGAATGGGGAGATACACCTTCATTTCGGCCGCCCTCTACGGCGCTGGAGTCGTCGCGGGTCTCCGGTGGATGACACGATCGGGGATGCTCGCATCGAGCATGTTCGTCCCGAGCCTCATGACGACGGCCGGAGTGGGGATGGCCTTGACGGTAGTCTTGATGACGTTGGCTCTTCGCCGATTCCCTCACCTGGAGTACTGACTGGAGTACCGAAATGAGCGAGACGCCTCACATCAGCGTGGACGCGCTCACCAAGCGCTTCGGAGCGATCACTGCCGTGGCCGACCTCAGCTTGTCGCTCGAGGCGGGTCAGATCGTGGGCCTCCTCGGCCCCAATGGGGCCGGCAAGACCACGACCCTCAACACCATCATGGGCCTGAAAACGCCCACATCAGGCGACGTGCGTATCAACCGCGTGAGCGTGCAATCGCCTGAGATCGCGTCGGTGAGGCGCGGAATCGGGTACCTGCCCGAACAACCGGTGTTGTACGACTATCTGACCGGCCGGGAGTTCGTCCAATTCCTAGGGCAGCTCTACGACGCCGCCTTGGACCTCGATGACTGGCTTACCGACAACCTCGACGCCCTCGAAATGGGCCAAGACGCTGATCGCTTGATCCGGACATACTCGTTGGGCATGCGCAAGAAGATCGCGTTCCTGGCGGCCATGGTGCACCGGCCGAACATCCTGATCTTCGACGAGCCGACCGGCGCGCTGGATGCGGCGAGCGCCAGAGTGGTCAAAGACCAAATGCAGATCGCACGTGATGGCGGGGCTCTCGTCCTGTTCACGACTCATGTCATGGAGATCGCGGAGCGCCTCGCCGATCGAATCGCGATCCTCAATCACGGCAGTTTGGTAGCGGACGGAACGTTGAAAGAGATCAAGGAAGCGCACGCACGTTCCGGGCGTGATACCCTCGAGGAGATCTTCCTCAGGCTCACGGCTTCGCAGCCGGAGCACACATCAAGATGAGAGGACGGACCCGATCGTGGATGCGATTCCTCGGATTCGCGCCCCGCTACCCGGTGGTTCGGCAATACGACCGTGTCGACTGCGGCCCCGCCTGCCTCCTCGCCGTCCTTCGATTCCACGGCGGCGACGCCGGACTGGCACCGGTTCGCTCTGCAGCCGGGACGGATGCAAGCGGAACCAGCCTCCTCGGGCTCTACCAGGCCGCGGACACGCTCGGATTCGATGCGAGAGGCGCGACGGGAGATTACGAGTCCCTGAGGAATGTGAAGCTACCCTGCATCGCACACGTCGTCGTCGAGGACGGCCCCCACTACGTGGTGGTCTATGAGGCGGGAGAACACGAGCTCAGGGTGGCGGACCCAGCGCGCGGGCTGGTTCGGCTGACTCGTACCGAATTCGAGCGAATCTGGGTGCAGGGCGCGGTGCTTCTCCTCGACCCCGGCCCGGAGCTTCACTCCGCGCCGCCCCCCCATTGGTTCCCATGGGTCCTGCGCCACTGCCGGGGAGCACAGGGATGGCTCGTACAATCCGTGTTCCTCGGACTGGTGTACACGGCTTTGGGGCTCGTGACGGCATTCGTGGTCCAGAGGCTCGTCGACGACTTCATTCCGGGTGGCCATGGGAACCGGATCATCGCGGCCGGAGGGATTCTGCTCGGACTACAGCTGATTCGGGCGATGGTGGGCTATCTGCGTCAACACTTCCTGGTCGGGCTCGGCAAGCGAGCGGCCACGGCCATCGCCCAGGAGTTCATCGAGCACCTCTTTTCTCTTCCATCCCGGTTCTTCGACACCCGGAAAAGAGGTGACATCGCGGCCCGCCTCCAGGACGCTTCCCAAGTTCAGAACGCGGTCCTCCAAATTCTGGGGAGCACAACCTATAGATGTCCTCGTCACCGTACTCTCACTCGGCGTCGTATTCCATTTCTCTGCCGAGATGGGGTGGGTCACACTTCTCCTGGTGCCGCCCTACGCCCTGGTGGCCAGTATGGTCGCCGCTCGGCTCCATCATGAACATCACGAGACGCTGGGAGCATACGGGCGGCTCCAAGGCTCCTACATCGACACGCTCGACGGTATCGAGGCGGTGCGGAGGACCGGGGCCACCGCGATCTTCTCGAAGGCCACGCTAGCCCTCTTCGGCATGTTCCAATCCAAAGTCGAGCGGCTCGGACACACGCAAGCCGCCGCCGTATCGAAGCTGGAAGCCGTGGGTGGAGTGTTCCTCACCGCTGTGCTGACTACTGGGGCCATGCTCGTGCCTCCAGCGAGTGACCGAGGGTTTCTTCACGCTTCAGGCCGGATCGGCGGCGGCCCAGCGGCTGCAGGACGTCTTGCTCACCCAGCCCGAACGGAACACCGGTACGAATAGTTTCCGGATGGAAAGGGAGTTGAGACTGGAGAACGCGACGTTCCAGTGGTCCCCCGACGAGCCTCTTCTTCAAGGCACGAATCTCACGCTCCAGCGGGGCAGGATCACCGGGCTGAGCGGGGCCAACGGCAGTGGCAAGAGTACGTTGATCCACCTCCTCAATCGCCGGTACCCACTCACCGAAGGAGTGCTCACGATAGACGGCGTGCCCGCCGAAGCGATCGACCTTCACAGCTATCGCCGAAACGTGGCGCTCGTTCCTGAAGCGGTGAAAATCTTCAACGGCACGCTCGGAGCCAATCTCACGATGGCGGCCCCGGGCCTTCCGCACGAGGCCCTCTTGGAGCGCCTCCGTGAATTGTCCCTCGAATCGTTCCTGGGCCGTTTCAGAGCCGGCCTCGCCACCGAGGTGGGTGAAGACGGCCGACGACTTTCCGCGGGGGAGCGTCAAATGATCGGTCTGGTTCGAGCCCTCTTCGGAAAGCCCGCGGTACTGATCGTAGACGAGGGGTTCAACGCGCTGGATCCGCAGGCCTTCGCACTTGCCGTGCGCCTGGTGAGGGCACAGGCTCGTAGCGGCGCCGTGCTGCTCGTCTCGCACGCTCAGCAGCTGATCTCCCTGGCGGACGAGCGCTTCATCCTGGAACGCGGAACCGTGCTCCCCGATACGCGCTCCAGGGCCGCATGAACAAGCGGCTTCCCGACCATGAGGGCACCACGCGCCTGGGTACCCAATCGGTATGGCCGATGTTAGCCATCATGACTGCGATTTGGATGGCGCTTGCTCTCTACACCAATGAACGCGTGCTCACGCCTCAGGTATTGGCACATTTGGCCAGGCAGGGAGACGGCATGGCGATGCCGGCAGCTCAATTGGACAACCTCCAGCGTCTGGAATTGCTGTCTTATGGATTGTTACCCCTCTTCCTAACCCTGCGGATCGCGTTGACTGCCTTGGTTCTCCAGCTCTTCACGATGCTCCTTTCCGCGGAGATCGCCTATCGGGAGCTCTTCCGAGCGTCGCTTTGGGGATTCGGCGCAGTGATGTACGGCATGTTCGTGCAAACGGTGAGGCTCGATCTGATGGGGCCCGATCTCACGATAGCGGATCTCACCGTGGTCCCTGACTCACTCGCCGCCCTGATCTTGAACCCGGCACCTACCCTCACGATAGGATACAATGCACTGAGCCTTCTTAATCTTCACGGTCTCCTGTGGATCGGCATCATCTTCACGTACTTCCGCTTTGAATGCCGCTTCACCCCTCGTCGCGCCCTACTCGTCCCCCTGGCCGGTTGGGCCACGATTTCGCTCGCACAACTGGGGCTCCAGGCCTTCACAGCCCAGATCCTGGGTTGAGCGGAGGGTTACACTCATGATGTTGGCGGTGCGGGCCGGCCTCCACGGAGACGTGACGCCGGAGGATCTGGCGGGTCAGTTGGGCACGCCCTCCCTCAACTCCTCGCCATCCGCCCCCACTAACCCACTCACGTCCTACAGCGTCTTGAGATACTCAATGAGTGCCCGCCGATTCTCGTCCGTGCGGATGAGCGACCAGTAGTCATGACCAGCGCTCGAGCTGCCCGGGCGTGCTGTGTTGAACCAGTCGCGATCATTCCCGTACCGGCGAAGAAGCTCGACCTCTTCGAGCCGCCCGTCTTCCTGTCGGCGGTAAAGCGGCTGGCCGATGCGCTCGCGATCGAGCGTTCGTGCCGCCATGACTTCGAAAATCCGTGGTCGCTCCGACATGGGTCCCAGCAGGTGATGGAGGGTGGGTACACTTCCGTTGTGCAGGTAAGGGAAGTTGGCCCACACGCCTGTGAGCGGCGTCGCCGCATACCCGCGACTTCTGCTGAGCTCGCCCTCCCTCGCCAGCGGGCTTTGCTCGAAGGCCTCGATGAACTGCCCTGAGACGAGCTCGAGTCGCGCAGGATCGGTACCCACATCCGAATGCACGCCGGGCCACAAGACATTGCCCTGCCCATCATATAAGCCGTGGCACTCCGAGCAGCCGATTTCGCGTGAGTTGAACAGCGCACGGCCCCGTTCCGCCAGAACCCGGTCGATGTCGTACGGGTAGGGCGGCGGCCTCAAATCGCCAATGACCGACTCGAACTCCTGCTTGATGCGCGGGATGACGACGTCGACCAGGGCGTCGAACCCTCGGTCCTTTTCCAACTCCATCGATGACGCCATCAACGGATAGCGACCATGGAAGCTCCCGTCGCTGTACCAGCGTTCGATCGGCATCTTCGCTGCCGTGTGCCAGAGCGGCGGCGTCTTGACGTCACCGCGGCCGACGTCGTCCACTGAAGGCATCCGGTTGCCATTGCTCCGCATGAACAGTTCGACATGCGAGGCCGAGAACGCGGTGGATCTCCCCCGGGTCTTTGAGTCGATCTTGTCGTGATGATGGCTATTCAGGATCCTGTTGGCGTCGGCCGCGACGTCGTACTCAGGCGTGCCCCGCAGCCGCCCGCGCCACGCCCGGCTCGTCAATCGCTTCAGTGACTCGCCCAACCACAAGTCGTCGAATGTCTTTGCGCCTGCCCCAAAATAGGCAACGCCATCGATTTCAGCGGTGTGACACACCAAGCAGTTCACCGTCCACATGAGGGGCTGGCCGGATCCGGCGTTTGGCGCCATGCCGAACGCCGGCACGAGCGGGTTGTCGGGCCAAAGCACAAGACCGACGTTGTCGCGGATGATGGCGTCGACATCGCCCACCACGGCCTGTGTGATCACGTTGCTGTCGAATAGCGACTGGGGGATCCAGGCCGTTGCGTCGTACGTCTCATACATAAAGCTGGAGAGTAACTTCAGACGCTCCTCCTTCGGGCGAGGATCGGTCGGGTCCCAGTTGATTACGAGGTTGCGGATCGCGCTTTCGAAGGTCATGGAAAGCGCCTCTTCGGACATGGCCGTGGCTGCCTTCTCGTCCTGCGGCGCACAAAACGCGATGACCACGAGCGAAGTTACGGCGGCGAAACACAACGATTGATGAGCCACCTTGGTCATTTGATCTCCTCCCAGGACAGTGTGGGTGTCGACTGGAAAGATGCGCTTCCTCAAATCACGGCAGCATACGTCGAATTACGTAGTAGATGATTGAAGAATACGTAGCCGGCGGCCGTGTAAGAGAGCAGTCACAGGGTGGCGCGAAGCGCCAGAGCGAGCGCCACGAGGACACTCATGAGCACCGAGCCCGACCACAGCGCGCTCACCGGCCCACGCGGCGCCGCGGCCGGCCTGCCTCGCCTGCGTTCGAGCTCGAGCTCGAGACTCTCGAGTCCGCGCGCCATCGCCCAGCGATGGTTCAGTGCGAACACGGGCTTCAAGAGGATGGAGAGATACCGCAACAGCGGCTTATGGGCGTGGATCGTCCACTCGTACTTCACCTCGGTCGTGTTGCCGTCCTGCGCGAACGTCCACACGCCGGTCCCCACGAAGTCTCCGCTCGCTTCGATGGACAGGCGCGAGGGCGCTTCGTACTCGACGACAAGCAACTCCCAGCGCAGGCGGTAGGGCAGCCAGCCTTGTGTGTGAAGCAACGCCCTCTTGCCGACGCCACCCGGCCCAGGCGGCGGCGTGATCTCCTGCACGTCGCGGTAGACGGACGGCCACCAACGCGTCAGGCTCTTGGAGTCCGTGAGCACTTCGAAGACCTCTTCACACGGGGCTTCCACCCGCCAATACGTCACGAAGTGATACTCGTGGCTAGGTCGGCGGACGCCTCTCATTCGCAAACGACGTGGCGCCGCGGCGGCGCGCATCAGATCAGACCTCGATGGTACGCCGCGAACACCCACTGAAAGGCGGCCACGACGCAATGAAAGACGATCGGAATGGTCCCGCCCAGCCACCGTTGGTCCGGTCGGCGCGTCATGCGTACGACGTAACGGACAACCATAGCGCCGAAGTAGAGGTAGCTCCACCAGAGAACCACCAACCCCAACCCCGGGTGCGGTTGAATCCAGAACCCGGCGCCGCGGGAGAAGTCTAGGGAGATCGAGGCCATCAGCCCCAGCACGACTGCCTGCGCGGCGACGAGCAGGGGATACGGCACGAGGCCGGACTGCCATTGCCCCATCGGCGGCAAGAACCTCGGCGCGTAGAAGAAGACGATCAGCTGACCGACGACCCGACCAAACAACAACACGGTGAGCGCCCACAAGATTGGTCCGTAGGTCACGAGGGTGCCTCCTCCCTTGTCGTCAACGTGCAGTTGCCGCTAAACGACGATCCGGAATGCAAAAACGGCGGATGCGGGTCATTCGCAAGCGGCGTGGCGCCGAGGCCTTCGAGGCCCGACCCTTCGGCAGCCCAGCCCCCCCGCCGCCTCCCTCTCGAGCCTCTGCTCCAATTCCTCCTTCACCTCGAGCGCCTCGTCCCACACACCTTGCTCCATAGGAGATACGACCGGCAGTCGAAAGACGTGCTCCAGCTCTTGCAGAGCGAGCCCATCCCGGTCGGTATCTGCATATAGGGCAGCGAGTTGGAGGTGGTGGCCCGAGACTTCCGGGGCCTGCTGTTCCGCGAAGCCAAGATGTTCTTCCGCCGCCTCCCACGTCGCCTTCTTGAGCTCCCCTCCGCCCAGAAGATTTTGGGCTATCCACCGGGTGAACCAGCTCGACCGGCGCACGCCCGCGTAGAGTCGTCCCAGCAAGTGTCGGCCTCGCGCGTGTTGGGGATCGAGCTCGAGAATCACCTCGACCTCTCGCTGGAATTCCACGGCCGTGTGCACTTTGGTCCGACCGCCCTCGATGTCGGCTCGGCTCGCGAGTACAACGGCAAGCGCGAACCGCCGTCCGACATCGTCCGCGTGGCCTTCGCTAGCCGCACGAGCATGGCCCTCGGCCCGTTTGAGGAACTCTTTCCTTCGATCCTCCTCATTTGTTGTCTGAGACGCCTCGACGAGCATCCATACAGAGTCGGGCACGCCGTCGACCACCCATGTGGGGCGCTCATCTGGACTGATTGGGACCGTTTCTTGAGCAGAGAGCGGTCTACAGGCGGGAACCAACATGAGGATCGCACCGAGTGCGGTCCTATTCAATCGCCCTATCGTTCCGCCCAATCGCACACCCGCTCGTGGTACGGGTTCGAGAAAAGGTTGTCCGGATCGCATTTTGGTCTCCCCTCTCCATTACGGCTCGAGTGTACGGGGAAGATGCGTTCGGTCCGGTTTTGGCAGGATACGTAGGATTACGTAGCAGAGGAGCGCAAAGTACGTAGCGGGATCAGTGACTCATCGCGTAGACGACCATGTTTGTAGGCGTCATTTAGCTCGACATCCGTGGCAAGCTTGCACACATTACCGGATGTTGGGGAAGCCACTAATTAGATCCAGCACGCCGATCGGCTCGTGGACTGGGCCGCGGGAGCGCCTTCTCACGACCCCCCAAGAGTTTGCGCAGGGGCTCCGTCGTGTCGGAAAGCCCCTGTACGCCGTGGACCATGGAGACGCGTTCGCGCTCGCGGACAGCGGATCCGTTGAGCTGGGTGCAGATCCTCAGGTTCACGGACTTTCCCTCCTCGCGCTGAGCCCCCCCTGCAGACCCCAGAATTTTGGATCCGCCAGCTTCGCCAGAGACCATGGCGTCCGTTTCTGTTATCTGGCCGGAGCCATGGCAAACGGCGTCGGCTCCGCGGAACTCGTCGAGGCGATGGGCCGTGCCGGCATGCTCGCCTTCTTTGGAGCCGCGGGTTTGGGGCCGGATACAGTCGAAGACGCCATCGACCGGATCTCCACTCGTTTGGGCGATCTCCCCTGGGGATTCAACCTGATTCACAGCCCATACGAGCCGCTGCTCGAGGACGCCGTCGCCGACCTTTACGTGCGCCGCGGAGTGACTCGGGTTTCGGCTTCCGCCTACATGGATCTGACGCTCCCGCTCGTGCGTTACCGGCTGCACGGCATTCGTTCCGACGCCTCGGGGCGGGTCGTGACTCCGAATCGACTCGTCGCCAAGGTCTCCCGCGTCGAAGTTGCGCGTAGGTTTCTCGCCCCGGCTCCAGTCAAGATGTTGGCCGAGCTCGTGACCCGAGGAGACCTGTCGGAGGAGCAGGCGCGGATGGCCGAAGCCATCCCCGTCGCCCAGGATCTGACCGTCGAGGCGGATTCCGGAGGCCATACGGACAATCGTCCCGCCATCGCCCTGCTTCCCACCATGCTGGCGCTGCGCGATCGAATCCAGGCCAAGTACGACTATTCGGTCCCCCTCCGGGTGGGGTGCGCTGGCGGAATATCGACGCCACATTCGGTGGCCGCAGCCTTCGCCATGGGAGCGGACTACGTCATGACCGGGTCGGTCAACCAGGCGTGCCGGGAGGCCGGAACGTCCGACGCGGTACGCCAGATGCTGGCTCAGGCGGAGCAAGCCGATGTCGCGATGGCCCCGGCAGCCGACATGTTCGAAATGGGCGTACGGTTGCAGGTGCTCAAGCGTGGAACGATGTTTCCTATGCGGGCCCATCGTTTGTATGATTTATACCGGGCCCATAGCGGGCTTGAAGACATATCCGACGACGACCGGAAGAACCTCGAAGACACGATTTTCCGTAGGCCGTTGGAGGAGATCTGGAACGAGACACGACGTTTTTGGGAGCAGCGCGACGTCACCCAGACGGAGAGGGCCGAGCGTGATCCGAAGCATCGGATGGCGCTGGTCTTTCGGTGGTACCTCGGGATGTCGTCCCGATGGGCCAACCGTGGCGAGCCGGGGCGGGAAATGGACTACCAAGTATGGTGTGGCCCGGCCATGGGAGCGTTCAACGAATGGGTTCGGGATAGTGATCTCGATCCCTGGGAGAATCGGCGTGCGGTCACAGTGGCGCACAACATGTTACATGGAGCTGCGGTCATCACTCGGGCCGCCGTTCTACGTAGCCAGGGGGTGGACCTTCCCGCCACATGCGTGGATGTCCTGCCCCGTGGTCCAGGCGAACTTGAGGAACTGCTGACTTGAGCGATCGGAATGAAGATCGGGCTGCGGCCCAGTCACCCATAGCCATCGTCGGCATGTCCTGCCTGTTCCCGGGTGCGAGTGGCCTGCGGGAGTACTGGGCTAACGTGCGGGACGGTTTCGACGCGATCACGGACGTTCCCGCGAGCCATTGGAGCGTGGGCGACTATTTCGACGCCGACCCCAGCGCCCCAGATATGACGTACGGGCGTCGCGGCGGGTTCCTCGACGCGGTCGACTTCGACCCGATGGGCTTCGGGATCTCACCGCGGGACCTCGAGGCCACCGACTCCACGCAGTTGCTCGGCATGCACGTCGCCCGAGAAGCGCTGAGGGATGCCGGCTACGGGGCCGACGGCCTGGTTTTCGACCGTGAGCGCACGAGCGTGATCCTCGGTGTGAGCGGAACGCTTCCTCTGGTGATCCCTTTGGGGGCCCGCCTCGGCCACCCGATTTGGCGACGGGCTCTGGCTGAGGCAGGCGTCGATCCGGAGACCGGCGAGGACGTGATCGCTCGGATCGCAGACGGTTATGTGCCATGGCAGGAGAACTCCTTCCCCGGACTTCTGGCCAACGTGGTGGCCGGCCGAATCGCCAACACGCTCGATTTGCACGGAACCAACTGCATCGTCGACTCGGCGTGCGCCTCGTCATTGAGTGCCATCCATCTGGCATCCCTCGAGCTCGAAGCGGGTCGGGCCGACATGGTCCTGAGCGGTGGCTTGGACACCTTCAACGACATCTTCATGTACATGTGCTTCTCGAAGACGCCCGCGCTTTCGGCGTCGGGGAACGCACAGCCGTTCAGCCAGCAGGCGGACGGTACGATTCTCGGCGAAGGTGTGGGCGTCGTGGCGCTCAAGCGATTGGCGGACGCCGAGCGGGACGGTGATCGCATCTACGCGGTCATCAAGGGCCTCGGGTCGTCGAGCGACGGGAAGGGTCAGGCGGTCTACGCGCCCTCTCCCGAAGGCCAAGCACGGGCGCTACGCGAGGCGTATCGAAATGCGGGCGTGACGCCGGACACGGTCGGGCTCGTCGAGGCCCACGGTACGGGCACCGTCGTGGGAGACGCCACCGAGGCACGGGGCCTTACCAGCGTCTATGGAGATACCAGCCGGGAGGGAGCGTGGTGCGCGTTGGGCTCGGTCAAGTCGATGATCGGACATACCAAAGCGGCCGCAGGAGCGGCCGGACTGATCAAGGCCGTGATGGCGCTCCACCACAAGATTCTCCCGCCCACGATCAAGGTCGAGATACCCAACAAAGCTGTGACGCCCGGGGAGACGCCCTTCTACGTCAATACCGAAAAGCGTCCATGGGTGCCCGAGGGCGGTCATCCTCGCCGGGCCGGAGTGAGTGCATTCGGCTTCGGCGGTAGCAACTTCCACTGCGTGGTCGAAGAGTACGAGTCGCGGGCAGCCGCTGTGGATTGGGACGGCCGGGATCAGATCTTCGCCTTCTCGGCCGAAAGCCGCGAGGCACTGGCGTCGAAACTGAAGGACTTCGATGCAGGATCGGAGTGGGCGGAGATCCGGGGGCGGGCGGCCGAAACGAGGGAAGGCTTCGATGCTTCGCACGAAGCCCGGTTGCTCATTGTGGCCGAGCGGGACGGGAAGTCCCCGGCAGACCTCATCGCCCTGGCGCTGGTCCGGCTGGAGGAATCCCCGTCCGCGTGGAGTTTACCGCAGGGAATCTTTTTCGGGTCGGGTTCGTCCAAGGGCGGATGGGCCGCCTGTTTCCCCGGCCAGGGGGCCCAATACGTCGGCATGCTACGCGAGGTCGTGTGCCGTTTCCCCGTTGCCGCCGACGCCCTCGCCGCCGCAACCGAAGCCACGCCGGGGTTGGCCGACAAGATTTATCCACACCCCGCGTTCGACGATGATGGCAGAGCCGAACAGGAGGCCGATCTCAGGGCCACCCAGAGCGCGCAACCAGCCCTCGGCGCGGTGAGTCTGGGTGCTTTCCGCGTGCTCGAGCAGTTCGGAATCGCCCCCGATGCCACGTGCGGGCACAGCTACGGCGAATTGGTCGCGTTGTGCGCCGCGGGGCGCATGAGCCCCTCGGAGCTGCACGGGCTTTCGAGCCTCCGGGGTCACCTCATGACCGTGGGCGACGGCGATCGCGGCTCGATGCTGGCCGTTTCTGCCGAGTGCGATCGAGTCCAAGCCCTCATCCGGAAGCACGAGCTCGATTTGGTGGTAGCGAATCATAACGCCCCGCGTCAGGTGGTCCTGTCGGGTGTGACCGACGAGATTCATCGGGCAGCGGACATTCTGTCCGACGAGGGGATTCGGACCAAGAAGCTGGCCGTTTCGGCCGCCTTTCACAGCCCCTTGGTGGCCGAAGCCGCCGAACCGTTCACCGAACACGTCAAAGGCGTCAAGTTGACGAGAAGTGCGGTGCCGGTGTACGCGAACACGACCGGCACGAGGTACCCGGCCACTCCCGCTGGAGCACGGAAGGTGCTCTCCAGGCAGTTGGCCTCACCCGTGGACTTCGTGCGGTGCGTGAAGGCCATGTTCGACGACGGCGTCCGCACCTTCATCGAGGTCGGACCCAGCGGCCGGCTCTCCGGGCTCATCCGGGAGATCCTGGCCGACGAGGAGATCACGGTCGCGGCGGTGGACGCCTCGAGCGGACAGCGCCCGGGCCTGGTAGATCTGGCCCGCATGCTCGCTCAACTCGCCGCGGCCGGTCATGCGGTCGCCCTCGACCGGTGGGACGAAGGTGCCCTCGAGGCCTGGCGGCGCGAAGCAGCGCGAGAAAAACCCGCCCTGACGGTGAAGATCAGCGGAGCGAATCACGTGACTGAGCGCCCCAAGCGTCCCCCGAGGGCCGCGGCACCGACAGCCGTACCGACTGCGGCCGCGCCGGTTGCCTCCGCGCCTCCCGCTTTCGAGCCAGCTACCACGGTGACTTCCGACCCCGAGGTCCTTGCCGAAGCGATGCGAGCGAGCCAAGCGAGCTTGGCCGCACTCGTACGGCTCCAGGAACAGACCGTCGAGGTACATCGACAGTTCCTGGAATCGCAGGAGCGGACGATCCAAGCCATCATCCAGCATCAGGGTCTGGCCGCTCCCGGTGAGGCCGCTACGACAGCCATACCCGCCACTGCACCGGCCGAAACATCGGTCGCCGCACTGGATGACGCAGGGGTGGAGGCGATCCCCGGCGTGGCGGCAGCGCTGCTCTCGGTGGTTTCGGAAAAGACGGGTTACCCAGAGGAGATGCTCGACCTCTCGATGGGGTTGGACGCCGACCTCGGCATCGATTCGATCAAGCGGGTCGAGATCCTTTCAGCTTTGCAGGAGCGCCTTCCTGAGGCCCCCGCCATCACCCCGGAGCACCTGGGTGAAATCCAGACCCTCGGCCAGATCGTCGATTTCTTGGGTGGATCCCCGGAGGCCGCTAAGCCCGAAGCGCCGGCGCCCGAAGCACCGGCGCCCGAGGCTCCGACGGTGGACCCTGTGGCGCCAGAGCCACACGAAGCGAGCGGATCAACCACGAATGGTGTCGTCGCGGATACGGCAAACGGGGCTCGCGGCTCCGCGGATATTGCGGAGATTCTCTTGGGCGTCGTTGCCGAAAAGACAGGCTACCCCGTGGATATGCTCGATGTCTCGATGAACCTCGACGCCGACCTCGGCATCGATTCCATCAAGCGGGTCGAGATCCTGTCCGCCCTTCAGCAGGTCCTTCCAGAGGCCCCCGTCGTGGCCCCGGATCAGTTGGGGGAGTTGCGAACGCTAAGCCAGATCGTCGACCTCCTGTCGAACGAGGCGGAATCCGTCCCTGCGACTTCTTCGCCCGAACCAGCGGAGCACGTTGCGGAGGGCGCGGCTGATGAAATCCCGACCAGGGCCGACGATCGGTCCACGTCAGCCGGCATAGAGCGTTTCGTTCCCACGCTCCACCCCGTTCAGGGTACGGGTGACCCCATCGGGCTCCCGGCAGGCTCCAAGATCTGGGTGACCAAGAGTGGCGATGTCCTATCGGGCCAGATTGTGGAGGAGCTGAGCGCACAGGGGTTCGCAGCGGAAGAGATCGAGTTGAGCCAAGATGGACATGACCCACCGGACGAACTGGCCGGACTCATCGTCGTCGTGCCCCCTCAGGTCACAGACGAGGACATCCTCTTCGGCTTTGGACGAATGCGAGCGATGGCGCCCGTTCTTCGGCGGGCGGCGCTTCAGGGTGGTGCGCTCCTGTGCAGCGTCACCGCCCTCGGCGGTGGTTTCGCCCTCGACGCTCCACCGCCCGAAGACGTCGATCCAACCGGTGGCGCCTGGGGGGGGATGCTGAAGACGGCGGCCGCCGAATGGACCGACGTCAATTGCCGGACGATCGACGTCGATCCCTCCCGGGAGGGTCTCGCCGCGGAGATCGTGCGCCATGCGCTGTCCCAAGGGCCCGTGGAGATCGGCCTGGGTCCCGACGGTCCCCAAACGGTGGTCCTCGAACCCCAATCGGTTCAGCCTGTGGAGGCGTCGTTCCCCGGCTCGGACGACACGGTGTTGATTACCGGAGGGGCCCGTGGTGTGACCGCCGAGGTCGCGGTAGCGATGGCGGAGGCCGGGCAGCCGCGTCTCATCCTCATGGGGCGTAGTCCGGAGCCCGAGAAGGAGCCCGATTGGCTGATCGGCCTCAACGGCGAGGCCGAGATCAAACGGGCGATCCTGACTCACGTGGGACCGAGTATCACCCCCCAGGAGGTTCAGGCCGAATTCAACCGCATCCGCGCTGGTAGGGAGATCCGCCGCACCATCGAGCGTATCTCCAAGGCCGGTTCGGAGGTCGCATACCGGTCGGCCGATGTGCGAGACGCCGACGCGGTCCGTCGCACGCTCGCTCCACTCATCGAGGAATACGGACCCGTCACGGGGCTTGTACACGGAGCCGGCGTCCTGGCGGACCGAAGTATCGAGGACAAGAGCGACGATGATTTCGCCCGCGTCTACGGGACCAAGGTCGGGGGGCTCCGCTCGGTGCTGAAGGCCATAGGGGACGGCCCTCTCAAAGCGATGGTGTTTTTCTCGTCCTCGACCGCGCGCTTCGGACGCCGCGGGCAGGTCGACTACGCGGCGGCAAACGAGGTCCTCAACAAAGTGGCCCGGACGGAAGCAGCAAAGCGGGACGGGTGCCGCGTCGTGTCGGTCAACTGGGGACCGTGGGACGGAGGAATGGTGACTCCCGGCCTGAGAAGCGTTTTCGCCGACGAAGGGATCGAGGTGATCGGCATGCGTAGGGGTGCGGCCTACCTCCTCGACGAGATCGCCACAGCCGACGGGCCCGCCGAGGTGCTCATTCTGGGGAGCGGATCGCAGGTCCCTGAGGTCGGATTGCTCCCAGTCCCGGGAGGGAATGGCGTACACACGGCCGCGAGCGGCGCGGGCACCGGGAGGAACGGGACCGGAGCCGCCGAAAACGGAGTCACGGCTCCCGAAAACGGGGCCGCAGCTGGGCCTTTCGCGGAGTTACCTACGGTGTTCGAGCGCACCATCACCACGGACACGCATGAATTCATGACGTCGCACGTGCTCGACGGCCGTGCGGTGCTACCGGCCGCGATGACGCTCGAGTGGCTGGCCCACGCCGCCCTCCATGGAAACCCCGGATTACGCTTCGTTGGCGTCGACGACCTACGTGTATTCAGGGGAGTCCTGGTTCAACCCAACGAGTCCTTGCGGGTCCGTGTTTGCGCGGACAAGGCACAAAAGCGGGGCGACGAATTCCATGTCGTGGCCGAGCTCTCCAGTGGCGGCAGCAATGGGCGCCGGGTTCTGCACGCGCGAGCCGCGGTCGTGTTGGCCGCCAATCCACTAGAAGCCGGTACCGCCAAGACCTCGAGCGACCTCCCCGCCCTGGATCAGTCGATCGAGGCGATTTACGCCGAAACGCTCTTCCATGGTCCCAAAATGCGAGGACTGGTGGAGGTCGAAAGTTGTGGGGACGCTGGGCTGGTGGCACGCTGCCGCGTGGCTCCACCTCCGCGGGACTGGATGGACGAGCCGGTGCGGAGCCGGTGGATCGCCGATCCGCTCGCCGTGGACAGTGGCCTCCAGGCGATGATCGTCTGGACCTCCGACCGTGTGGGCGAGTTGTCATTGCCCTCACGGTTCACGCGCTATCGCCAGTTCGTATCATCCTTCCCCAAGGAGGGGGCCCGCATCGTCATCGACGTGCACGAGCGGACGAACGGAAAGGTCGTTTCCGATATCGATTGGATCGGCGATGACGGAGCGTTGATCGCCCGCCTGGAAGGGTACGAATCCGTGGTGGACTCTTCTCTGGGCAAGGCGTTCCGTCACAACCGACTCGACGAGAGCGCACCCACGAAGGCGTAATCCGCATGCCCGAGCCGATTGCCATCGTCGGACTCGGAGCGGTGCTTCCCGGCGCCCCGACGCTCGACGATTTCTGGAGTGTCGTTGAGGCGGGGGTGGACACGGCCTCCGATCCACCCTCCGACCGCTGGTGCCTTGATCCCGATCGTGCCTACTCGACGGACCAGGCACAACCCGATCGTGTCCACTCTCGACGTGCCTGCTTCGTCCGTGATTTCCAACTCGACATCCAAGGAATCTACCTTCCTCCGGAGTTGGTCGAATCTCTCGATCCCATGGTACACCTGGCGCTGCACGCCGGGCGGCAGGCTTGGCTCGACTCCGTAACGGATCCGGTCGATCCCGCTCGTGTGGGCGTGATGCTGGGCAACATCGTCCTCCCCACGGCGTCTGCCTCCGCGATGGCGGAATGGATTCTCGGCCGGCGCCATGAGCGAGAGCTCTTCCGGGCGGCGGGTGTGCCAACACCCCCTGAGACGCGGGCACCTGTGGCCGCGATAAACCGATGGGTCGCGGGCCTCCCAGCGGCGATGCTGGCCAAGGGGTTGGGACTCGGGGGCGATCGATTCTGCATCGACGCCGCCTGTTCGTCGTCGCTTTTTACCGTGGAGCTCGCGGTGGACGCTCTACGGCAAGGACGCCTCGACGCGGTCCTCGCCGGCGGGCTGTCGCGACCGGATTCGCTCTACACGCAGATGGGGTTTTCGCAGCTGCTCGCCGTCTCGCCTACGGGCCGGTGCTCTCCGTTCGACCGTAAGAGCGACGGCCTGGTTGTGGGCGAGGGAGCCGGCGTACTGGTGCTGAAGCGTCTGTCCGACGCACGACGGCAGGGCGATCGAGTCCGTGCGGTCATCCACTCGGTCGGGCTTTCCAACGATGTCGAGGGCAGTCTCCTCGCTCCCAGCCGAGAGGGACAGTTGCGCGCCATGCGGGGAGCCTACGAAGCGGCAGGGTGGACCCCGAGCCAGGTCGAGATGGTCGAGTGCCATGCGACGGGCACCCCGGTCGGAGATTCTGTCGAGTTCGCGAGCCTCCAGGCGCTTTGGACCGAGGAGAAGTACGAACCCGGCCAGTGTGTGATCGGGTCGGCCAAATCGAACACCGGCCATCTACTCACCGGAGCAGGAGCCGTCGGCCTCCTTAAGACGGTGCTGGCGATGGAGAATCGGGTTCTCCCACCCACAGCAAATTTCGAAAAGCCCGGGCACAACATCGATCTTGATGGAAGTCCGTTTCGTGTGCTCGCCGCGGCCGATCCGTGGAGGTCTCGCCCCGATCACCCGCGCCGGGCGGCGGTCAGCGGCTTCGGCTTCGGAGGGACCAACGCCCACGTGCTCCTGGAGGAGCCGACCGAACCGAGCCGAGGACGGTCGGTCGTCAGTGTCGCCGAGCAGCCTCCCGCCACGAAGGGCGCAAGTGTAGCCATCGTCGGGATGGGGGCTCGAGTCGGTCCGTGGAAGAACCTCGTCGAGGTCGGAGACCGGTTGATGGGCCGAGGCGAAAATCATCCCGTCCGGGCCAAGGTGAACCACTGGGGTTTTCCGGACGCGCCCGTCGGATGGTTCATCGAGGAGCTCGAGATTCCGATCGGTCGATTCAAGATCCCTCCCCGGGAGGTCGAAGAGGCCCTTCCCCAACAGATGCTCATGCTTCAGATAGCGGAGCAAGCGATCGCCGACGCGGATCTCACCGAGGTCGATCGCCTTCGGACCGGCGTCTTCATCGGGGTCGAACTCGACCTCAACACGACGAACTACCACCTCCGTTGGGCGGTGCGGTCACGTGCGACCGATTGGGCGCAACGACTCGGTCGCCGCTCGAACGGTGACGCGTTCGACCGATGGGTGGACGAGCTCTGCGATTCGCTCACACCCGCGCTCAACGCAAACCGAACGATCGGCGGGCTCGGTTCGATCGCAGCCAGCCGTATCGCCCGGGAGTTCGGACTGGGCGGACCCAGCTACGTGATATCCAGCGAAGAGACCTCCGGCCTCTCCGCCCTCCACGCCGCATCCCGCACGCTCCAGCAGGGACGTATCGATTGCGCCATCGTCGGGGCGGTCGACCTGGCAGGGGATGTGCGTTCCCTGATCTCCATCGAGAGCACCGACGGCTTGGCCACGCCCGGCCCTTCAGGGCCGGCTGACGGAGCTTCGGCCGGGATCGTACCTAGCGACGGCGCCGTCGCGCTCGTATTGAAGCGCCCAGCGGACGCCGCCCGCGACGGCGACCGTGTGTATGCGCTCGTACGGGCGATCGGGACCGCCGGCGGCGACCCGAGCTCGCCCCATTCGGATTCTTACGAATCGGACTCTTCGGTCAGAGAAGCGATTCGCAGAAGCTGTGAAGACGCCGACGTTGCCGTGCGGGACATCCCGTACGTAGAGATGCACGGTTGCGGTGTCTCCGGTCGCGACCGCGCCGAAATGACCGCGCTTTCCGAGGCTTTCGGGCCGGACACAGTGCTCGGTTGTACGAAGGCCCGAGTCGGGCACACCGGGGCTTCAGCCGGCCTCCTATCCGTACTGGGCGCCACGCTCTCGCTTTACCGAAAGGTTTTGCCGGCCGCCGCGGGACATAACGGCACGGGGCTCACCCCGTTGGGCGACCCCACACCTTGGGTTCGCGATCGCATCGACGGTCCGCGTCGAACCGGCGTCCTCGCGGTCTCGCGTGGCGAGTCGTGCTCCCATGTGATCCTGGAGGAATCCGAGGTGGAAGCGGCGCCGAAGTCCCAGTCCGGGGCCGAGGCGCGGACGGCCGCATCGGGTGGCAGTCTTCCGCTGAGCGAAGGGCTTTTCGTCGTCGAAGGAGACGACGATGCGGAAATCGTGGCCGGTCTACGGGAGCTTCAGAACATCGGCACTGAGGCTGCGACCGACGTTGCCCCTGACGCTGCGACCGACGCTGCCACTAACGCTGCCCCCGACGCCCATCGGGTCGGGGCGGCGGCTATCCACCTACTCGCGAAGAGCTGGTGGAACAGCCTCCCCAGCCGCCCCGATGCCCGCCTCGCCATCACCCTGATCGCTCGAGATGCTCGCGAGCTGAGGGCACTAGGCCGGTCCGCAGCAGACCAACTCGAGCGAGGAGACGACCCATCGGACCGGAGCGCCGGCCGTGTGTTTTTCTCGCGGGACCCCCTTGGGCCGGGGGGAGAATTGGCCTTCGTCTACCCCGGATCAGGAAACCAATATGCCGGAATGGGACGCGAACTCTGCCTACAGTGGCCTGAGATTCTTCGCGCTCAAGACCAGCGAAATGAACGGCTGAGATCGCAGCTCAAGGCCGCTGAGATCTGGGGAGTCGGATCGGACATCGGAGACGCCAGGACCGTCATTCTTGCCCAGGTCGCTTTCGGCACGATCGGCACGGATCTCATGGCCGGCTTCGGCGTTCATCCCGACGCGATCGTAGGCTACTCCCTTGGTGAGACCGCCGGACTCTTCTCGGTTGGCGCGTGGCATGAACGGGACGAGATGCTCCGACGCGTGACAGAGCGAGAGTTGTTCGTCAGCGATTTGACGGGACCCTGCAACGCCGCGCGAAGAGCCTGGGGCATCGCGGAGGACGCGGAGGTGGACTGGAGCGTCGGCGTGGTAGAGACGCCGGCCGATCGGGCCCGTAAGGTCATAGCGAAGCTCGACCGGGTGTATTTGCTCATCGTAAACACGCCAAGCGAATGCGTGATCGGAGGCGAACGCTCGGCGGTCCGGAAAGCCGTCGAGATGCTGGGGGGTGCCTTCCACGCCCTGGAGGGCGTCCCGACCGTGCATTGTGAGGTCGCCGAGGAGGTATCGGAGGCGTACCGCGACCTGCATGTGTTGGACACACGCCCGCCGGAGGGCATGCGTTTTTACAGCGGAGCGTGGGGTAAGGCGTACGAAGTGGATCAGGATCGGGCGGCGGACTCTCTCTTGGCCCAGGCGATCCAGGGAGTGGACTTCCCCAAGACCGTAAGACAGGCCTATGACGACGGCGTGAGAATCTTCTTGGAGATGGGCCCGGGCGGATCGTGCGCCCGGATGATCCACAAGATTCTCGATGGCGTGCCGTTCCGGGCAGGCTCGATCTCCTCTGCCACGCAGGATGAGCCCTCCGCGGTCCTCCGAGCACTCGGGATGCTCATCGCGGAGCGCGTCCCGGTCGATCTGGCGCAGCTTTACCCGGGGGGCAGCCTGGTGGAGCACGAGTCGGGGCCCGTCATTCGGATTCCGGTCGGGCAGGCAAGCTTCGGGCCTTTGCCGCTCGCTTTCCCATCCCCGACCCGTTCCCCGTCCCCGATCCCTTTCCCATCCCCGATCCCTTCCCCATCCCCGATCCCTTCACCCAGGGACTGGGCGATCGTCTCGCCTGGCCTGAGCGAAGCCGTCCGAGCGGCTGAGACCACGATCCAGGCCCACGAAGCGTTCCTCCGAACCGCGCAACGGACCCAGGAGCTCGCTCAGGGCGAGTACGCCAGACAGCAAGGACTGATTCGGGCCATGGCGGGTGATGGCACTGCGCCCGCCCCGCTTCCCGCCCGTACGATGGCGATGGATCGCGACCAGCTCATGGAGTTCGCGATCGGATCGATCGGCCGCGCCCTCGGAGAGCGCTTCGCTCACGTAGACGAACACCCGACGCGGGTTCGTCTTCCGGATGAGCCGCTCATGCTCGTCGACCGTGTCACGAACATCGAGGCCGAACCACAATCGATGACGTCGGGGCGGATCGTCACCGAGCATGACGTTCTCGAGGGTGGGTGGTATCTCGACGGTGGGCGACTCCCGACGTGCGTCGCCGTTGAGGCAGGCCAAGCCGATCTTCTTCTTTCGGGCTACCTGGGGATCGACTCGGAGACCCAGGGCCTAGCCGTTTATCGGCTTCTCGACGCGGTGGTCACCTTCCACTCCGAGCTGCCGCATCCCGGACAAGTCATCCAATACGACATCCGCATTCTCCGCTTCTTCCGCCAGGGCGACACCTGGCTTTTCCGCTTCCAGTTCGACTCCACCGTGAACGGCCGGCCGCTCCTGACGATGCGCGAGGGGACGGCAGGCTTCTTCACCAAGGGCGAGCTCGACGCCGGCAAAGGGATCGTCCGTAGTGGAATCGACGAACAGGACCTGGCTGGAAGCCGCCCCACCGACTGGCGGGACCTGGTACCGATGGGAGAGGACTCCTTCAGCGACGCACGACTGGAGGCACTTCGTGCGGGAGACCTGATCGGCGCCTTCGGAAAGGCTTTCTCGGGTCTGCCGGTGACACGGCCGCTTACGATCCCAGGAGAACGTATGCGGCTGGTCCACCGCGTCACCGAGCTCGATCCCGAAGGAGGGCGGTACGGGATCGGCAGTATCGTGGCGGAGGCGGACATCCAACCCGACGACTGGTTCCTCACGTGCCACTTCTCCGACGACCAGGTGATGCCGGGCACCCTGATGTACGAATGCTGCTTGCACACGCTCCGAATTTTTCTCCTACGCATGGGTTGGATCGCCGAAGCGGACAGCGCGACGTGGCAGCCCATCGTGGATGTCAGGAGCCGACTTCGGTGCCGGGGCCAGGTGCTCCCCTCCACGAAGAAGGTCAGGTACGAGATCCATTTGCGTGAGTTGGGCTATCAGCCGGAGCCCTACACGATCGCCGATGCGCTCATGTACGCGGACGGAAAGCCGGTCGTGGAGATCCGCGACATGTCCGTCCGCCTGACCGGCACGGACCGGCGGAGGATTGAGGAGATGTGGGCGGACCGAAGGCCAGGTCGGGAGTCGGCCCCTAGGCCCATCGAGTCCTCGACGGGCGATGTCCGGCTCGCGAAGCCCGATAGCACGCCTCTCTACGACAAGAACACCATCCTCGCGTTCGGCAGCGGCAAACCCTCCGAGGCGTTCGGAGCCGCGTACCGCGTCTTCGACGAAGGAGACCGCCGCATCGCGCGGCTACCCCGTCCTCCGTATCAGTTCCTGGATCGGATCTCGGCGGTCGAGGGAGACCCGTTCGTGATGCAAGCCGGTGCGAGCGTCACCGCCCACTTCGACGTGCGTGCGGATCACTGGTATTTCGGGAGCAATCGCCAACCCGAAATGCCGTTTGCGGTCCTCCTCGAAGTGGCCCTTCAGCCGTGCGGATGGCTGGCAGCCTACGTGGGATCGGCCTTGACGTCCGCCGAAAACCTTCGATTCCGCAATCTCGGTGGAGAGGCGATCCAGCTGGCGCGCCTGAAGGCCTCCGAGGATGTGATCACGACGCGGGTCGATCTGACAAGCGTGTCTACGTCGGGCGGTATGATCATACAGCACTACACCATGGCCCTTGAGAGCGAGCGGCTCGGGGCTCTTTATGAGGGCACGACCTACTTCGGCTTCTTCTCCGACCAGGCCCTGGCGGACCAGGTCGGCATTCGTGACGTGCCCATCCACGAGCCCACGCCGGCCGAGAGGGAAAGAGGCCATAGCCTGGTAATGCCGCACACCCCGCCCTTCCCCGAACCAAGGTTTCGCATGATCGATCAGATCGACCTCCTCGTGGCCGACGGCGGCGCCGACGGACTCGGGTGGGTGCACGGTTCGATCACCGTCGATCCCAGCGCTTGGTTTTTCGAGGCTCACTTCTACCAGGATCCGGTTTGGCCCGGCTCGCTGGGCCTCGAGGCCTTCATTCAGTTGCTCAAGGTGTACGCCGTGGACCGGTGGGACCTGGGGGAGCGCGCGGAGTTCGCGACGATGACCCGTGGAGAGAACGCCGGTGCAGAAACGGCCAAGCCAGAGAACACTGGCGGACTCCGGCATCGCTGGACGTACCGCGGACAGATCATCCCGGGTTGCGAGCGGGTAGAGGTTTTCGCCAGCATCACGGAGGTGGACGACGTACGGAAGCGCGTGCGCGCCGACGGATTTCTCACGGTAGACGGCCGAACGATCTACACGATGAACGATTTTGGCTTGGATGTGATGGCTTGAGATATACCCGTGTTGTCATCGAGAGCTTCGGATACGAGCTCGCCCCGTGCGTGGTCACGTCCGACGAATTGGAGACCCGGCTCGCTCAGGTCTACGAAACCCTTCATGTCCAACCGGGACAGCTCTTCCAGATGACCGGCATTCAGGAGCGCCGCTACTGGGAGCCGGGTTATTCGGTGTCCCAGGGCGCAACCGCGGCGGCCGAGAACGCCTTCGAAGCATCGCCCGTGCCGGCGAACGCCATCGACATGTTGATCTACGCCGGCGTGTGCCGTGAGCATTTCGAGCCGGCCACAGCCTGCCACGTCGCGGCCGGACTCCAACGAGCCGGCCACGCGATCGAACCGTCGGCCCATGTCTACGACGTCAGCAACGCGTGCCTGGGTGTCCTCAACGGCATACTCGACATCGCCAACCGAATCGAGTTGGGGCAGATCCGAGCCGGTATGGTGGTCAGTTGCGAGACCGCGCGAGACATCGTCGATACGACGATCACCCGGTTGACCAACAATCCCGTGATGGAGGAGTTCAAGACCGCCATCGCCACGCTCACCGGCGGGTCGGCTGCGGTCGCCGTGATTCTGAGTGATGGATCTTTCGGGGAGTCCGACCGGCGGCGCCTCCGTGGGGCCGTGGTCGAAAACGCGCCCGAACATCACATGCTGTGCCGCTGGGGCCTGGAAGCCCATCCCGATGGTCGAGCGAACGGACCCGAAGCGAGCTTGAGGGAGTTCGCCAGCACCGACGCTGCCGCCGTCCTCGAGCACGGCGTCGCCCTGGGGGCGCGTACGTGGGACAAGTTCCTTGCGGAGATGGAGTGGCCGGTGGAAGACGTGGACCGCACGGTCTGCCACCAGGTCGGTTCTGCCCATCGGGACGTCATGCTGCGGACCATGGGCCTGTCTCCTCAACGGGACTTCGTGACCTACGAGTACCTCGGAAACACCGGGACCGCCGCCCTCCCCGTGGCCACCGCGCTGGCCCAGGAACGCGGGTTCTTGGAGCCCGGCCACCGGGTGGGACTCCTCGGCATCGGCAGCGGTCTCAACTGCATGATGCTTGGAGTCGACTGGTGAGCGGGCTCTACCCGTTCACTCCCCACTACATCGAGATCGGTGGTCGCTCCGCCGCCACTGGCGCCTCCTCCGGCGCCGGCCACCGCATGCACTACGTGGACGAAGGCCAGGGAGACCCGGTGCTCATGGTCCATGGAAACCCGAGTTGGTCCTTCTACTATCGGGATCTCATCAGCGCGTTGCAGGCGAGCCACCGCGTGATCGCTCCGGATCACATCGGGTGCGGGCGCTCCGACAAACCGAATGACGATCGCTACGACTACACGTTGTCGACACGCGTGGCGGACCTCGGCACGCTTGTCGACTCGCTCGACCTCCGTGCCATCACGCTGGTCGTGCACGATTGGGGTGGCATGATCGGGATGGCCTGGGCGGTCCAGCACCCCGATCGAATCGCGAGGCTGGTCGTCATGAACACGGCCGCGTTCCCTCTACCCCTCGGCAAGAGCCTCCCGGCCTCGCTCGCGCTGGCCCGGGCTCCCGGGATCGGCGCCCTGCTCGTTCGAGGGGCCAACGCCTTCTCGCGGGGCGCCGTCCGGCACTGTGTGACGCGCCGCCCGATGTCCCAGGCCGTGGCCGCCGGTTACTTGGAGCCATACGACAGTTGGGCGCATCGTATCGCGGTGCATCGGTTCGTGCAGGACATCCCGCTCGAAGAAAAGGATCGGGCCTACCCGATGGTGAAGGAAACGGCGGACGCTCTCGTTCACCTCGTCGACAAACCGATGTTGATCTGCTGGGGCCTCCGAGATTTCGTCTTCGGCCACCAATTCCTGGACGAGTGGATCCGCCGATTTCCGGGCGCCGAGGTCCATCGCTTCGAGGACTGCGGTCACTACATCTTGGAGGACGCGGGAGAGGACATCATTCCACTCGTCCGGACATTCGTCGATGGTCCTTCGGAAAATCACCCAGAGGGTCACCCCGAGACCCAGGGGACGGACAGTTCGACATGAGCGGACAGGGGGACGGTCCGACGCCGGAATCGGGTCCACCTGCCGGAACCGACGCGGCCGGAGAGCGCTCCCCCGACCACATTAATGTCGCCGCCTTTCTGGCCGAGCTGGCCCGGAGCCAGCCGGACGCTCTCGCGGCGGCGGTCTCCGCCGGGCGAAACCCGGACGGAACGGCCTGCTATGCCGAACTGACCGCGCTCGAACTACATCGCCGCTCCGATCGCATCGCCCATGCGCTGGTCGGGGTTGGGATCGGCTCCGGCGTTCGAACCGTGCTCATGGTGGAGCCCAGCCTGGACTTCTTCTCGTTGACCTTCGCGATGCTCAAGGTTGGGGCGATCCCGGTCATGGTGGATCCGGGCATGGGAATCAAGAATTTGGGCGAGTGTCTTGGCGAAGCGGAACCAGAGGCCTTCATCGGCATCCCCAAGGCGCAGGCGGCGAGGGTCGTTCTCGGGTGGGCGAGGCGGACCGTAAAGACCAAGGTGACCGTAGGGCGCAGGTTCTTCTGGGGGGGGCACACGCTGAGCAAGTTGGAGGCGAATGCCTCGCGCGAGCCCTTCCCGATCCTCCAGCCGGACCCCGAGCAAACCGCTGCGATCCTCTTCACGAGCGGGAGCACCGGCGTGCCCAAGGGGGTCGTGACACCCTTCCGGGTCTTCGCGGCACAGGTGACGGCGCTCAGAGAGGTGTACGGCATCCAGCCAGGGGAGCGCGACCTGGCGACCTTCCCGCTCTTCGCACTTTTCGGTCCGGCCCTCGGCATGGCCTCGGTGGTCCCCGACATGGACGCGAGCCGACCGGCGGAAGCTGATCCGCGGCGCTTATTCGAGGCATGTCGCGACTATGCGTGCACCAACCTTTTCGCCTCCCCGGCCCTCATCGACAAACTGGGGCGCTATTGTGTCGATGAGGGCCTTCAGTTGACCTCGCTTCGACGAGCCATCTCGGCAGGGGCGCCGGCATCGAATCCGGCACTCGAACGATTCCAACAGTGTCTCCCGGACGGCATCGACGTCCTTACCTCTTACGGGGCGACCGAGTCCCTCCCGGTGTCCCTTCTCGGAAGCAGAGAAATCCTGCGAGACACACGACGGCTCACGGACCAGGGACGGGGCGTGTGCGTGGGCCGTCCCATACCCGCTATGGAGGTGCGTATCGTGCCGATCCATGACGAACCGATCGAGTCATGGACGGAGAACCTCCCGCTCCCCCAGGGAGAGATCGGCGAAATCGTGGTGCGCGGCGCAGTCGTGACGCCGTCCTACTACAAGCGGCCCCAAGCGACGAAACTCGCCAAGATTGCCACCGTGGACGGGGACGCCTGGCACCGGATGGGCGATGTAGGCTATTTCGACGAGCAGGGCCGGCTCTGGATGTGTGGCCGGAAGCGCCACCGCGTGGACACCGAGACGGGGACCATGTACACGATCCCCTGTGAGGCCGTTTTCAACACGCACCCGGCCGTGCGACGAAGCGCCCTGGTGGGTGTCACAAGGAAGACCGAGACCGCGCATACCACACCCCTGATCTGCGTAGAGCGCGTGCCGGGAGCTACGATCGACAACGGGCGACTCACCGAAGAGTTGTTGGAGATCGCCCGAAGCCACGAGCACACCCGGGCGATCGACACGGTGCTCTACCACCCCGCCTTTCCCGTAGACGTTCGGCACAACGCCAAGATCTTCCGGGAGAAGCTTGCGGTTTGGGCCGGCAAGGAGTTGGCATCCCGACCGCTAGCCGAGCGCTCATGAAGGCGCTCGTGACCGGGGCGGGCGGCTTCCTCGGGGGAGCCATCGCCCGGACTCTGCGTGACCGGGGGGACGAGGTTAAAAGTTTTTCCCGCGGAGCACACCCGGAGCTGGCCGCCCACGGCATCGAGCACCATCAGGGGGATGTGGCGGATCTCGGCGCCGTGATCGACGCGACCCGGGGGGTCGACGTCGTGTTCCACACCGCCGCGAGGGTCGGGGCGGGAGGCCAATACGTAGACTTCTACGATACCAACGTTACGGGCACCGCGAACGTGCTCGCGGCTTGCCGGGAAGGCCGCGTGCCGGCACTCGTCTATACCTCCACGCCGAGCGTGGTCTCCGGCGTCACGGATCTTGAGGGCGTGGATGAATCGGAGGGCTACGCCACCCATTACGAGGGGGACTATGGCCGGACCAAGGCGGAAGCCGAGCGGCTGGTTCTCTCGTCGACCTCCGACGAGTTCAATGCCGTCGCACTCCGACCTCCCCTCATCTGGGGCCCTGGGGACACGTCTCTGCTCCCCCGTGTGATCGAGAGGGGAAGAAACGGCGCGCTCCGACGGATCAAGGGACCGCCCAAGTGGCAGGATACCACGTATATCGATGATGCGGTGCAGGCCCATATGATTGCTGCGGATCTGCTCCTGGCCGGCGGCGACGGGGCCCGCCGTATCAACGGCCGCCCGTACTTCGTTAGTTCCGGCGAACCCGTGGAGATCTGGGATTTCGTCGATGGCCTCCTCGAGGCCTCCGGCGTCCCCCCGGTTCGCAAGAGTGTGTCCCTGCGGACCGCGCTAGTGGCGGGTTGGATCTTCGAGAAGGCCCATACACTGTCGGGAGCGCAAGGCGATCCACGCATGAGCCCCTGGATCGTGCGTCAACTCACGAGCTCACGTTGGTTCGACATCGGCGCCGCACGTCGGGATCTAGGGTACGAGCCGCGGGTGTCCCTGGAGGATGGGATGCGCCGCCTGAAGGCATGGATAGAGGAGCAAGAAAGGGAGCCACGTGGCTGAGCGCTGGCGCCCCGCTCAAGAGTGGGACCCCGCCTCTGACGACGTCATCGACATTTGGCGCTTCGATCTCGAGGTCCGGGAGAATGACTGGGCGATCCTCAGCCCCGACGAAGCCCAGACCGCCAAACGGATCGTCGTTGAGGAAAAGCGGGACCAGAAGGCCTCCGCCCGGGCTCACCTGCGCCGTATTCTCGCTCGTTATCTGGGCACTCACCCGCAAGATGTGAAGTTCGCCTACGGCGAGCACGGGAAACCGATGCTCGCCGAGCAGAACGAACCCGGCTTCAACCTGTCCCACTCTGAGTCGAGGGGGCTCGCAGCAGTAACGTGGGGTGCGTGCGTCGGGGTCGATGTCGAGTTCGCGCGGGAGGGACGAGCGTTCACCGACATCGCGGACCGCTTCTTTTCCGGAGCCGAGAGCGCCGAGCTCCGCGCACTCCCCCCAGAGGCCCGCCCCGCCGCGTTCTACAGAGCCTGGACTCGAAAAGAAGCCTACCTGAAAGCCTGGGGCACCGGACTGAGCTTCGGCTCGGATCGCTTCACGCTCGACTACGTTGGAGACGGTCCCGGGAGCCTTTTGGCCACAGAGATGCCGGAGGACGACTTGTCCCGTTGGCACTTCAGGGACGTCGAGCTAGGCCCGTACTACACGGGTGCGATCTGCTTCGAAGGCCCCGACCGCCCGACTCGTTGGTGGGCCATCTGAGACGCGATCGAGCCTCGTGAGGGTTCTCCATGCCCTAGCTTCCGGGCGAGTGGTCATCACCCCGGTTCTTTCGGGACGGCCCTACCGGATCACGCCGTCCTGATTCATGTGCAGGATATTGAACTGGCCGTAACTATCGGTGAGCTCCAACTCGATGGCGCCGGTCAACTTCGACGAACCTGAGCCCATCTCTGCAACCGTGTACTCGAATCCATTGGGCAGATTGATACGGGCACGGGAAGGCTCTCCGCTGAACGGGTCGATCATGGGTGAGCCCGTGGACTCGACGACCCCGGGAACGTTTAATCGACCCTTGCGCTCATCGACGTCGATCTCGAGTTCGATCGGAGCATACAGCGTTTCCAAAAGTTCGGAAATCGTGCCGCTGAGCACGGCGAAAATGGTCGCCCCCGGCACGGTGTCCTCACCATTAAGAATCCTACCCAGTGCCTCGCGCTGAGCATCGTCGGCACGTTCATCGATGACAAACTGCGCCCGGCCGTTCCCCTCCGCGACCTCTCCGGGGTACCAGAACATCCACGCCCAGTCCAAACCAGCCAAGCGTGTGTCTCCGTGATAACCCTCCTCGATGTGGCCGCATACCACCCCTTCGCAGTTGCCGTGCGACGTGGGAGCATTGAATTGGCAAGGACACCCATAGTTGCAGTTGCAGTTCGCGTAATTGACCCCTCGCAGCATCCACTGAGTTGCCATCAATCGCACCTCCTGTCGTCGGGCCTCGTTCTGGCATGATCCGGCGGGACATAGGCCGTATGAGTAGCCCCGGGGCGCAACGTACGTCTAGGCCCTTCCGGCGGGTGGATCGTCCTCTTGTTGCCCCTTCCGGTCCGGAGAATCCAGCAGACGCTCCGTGAAATCTTGCCGCTCCTCGAGGAGCGCCATGCGCGCGCTCACGGTTTCGATAAGATCGCCGATGCGGCGTAGCTCCCCTTCTGCCCGGCCTTGCCGGTCACGAAGCATGAGTTCGGCGATGTCGCCCAGGCGCTTGGCTATGGGTCTCAGAAGCAGCACGCCACCCACAGTCAGCGTTAGCATGACGATCACGACCATCGGCGCGATGTTGTCCCAGTCCATAACCCTCTCCTGATCCAAGACCCCTGGCGGGGACACGCCAGCGGTTTAACTGACGAGATCCGGTCGCTCTGGGTTTCTGTGCGGCTACTCCGCCCTCAACGCATCAATCGGATCCACACGCGTAGCGCGCCGGGCCGGTATGAACGCCGCGATCAACGCGACCGCTGCAAGGACCGCCCCCACCACCACGAACGTCACGGGGTCCGTGGGCTCGATCTCGAACAGAAGCCCGGAGAGGAATTGGGACAACATGACCGAAGCGACACCCCCGATCAGAAGTGCACCGAGCACCAACCTCGCCCCCTCCCCCATCACCATGCGAAGCACCTGTCCCTCCTCCGCCCCCAACGCGAGGCGGACGCCGAACTCCTTGGTCCGCTGGGTCACGGAGAACGCCAGCACTCCGAGTACGCCCACGGCCGCCACCATCAGAGCGAGGATCGCGAAGGTCGAGAAGAGCGTGGCGTTCAAGCGTTGAGGCGCGATGTCCTCCCTCATCAGTTCTTCCAGCGTGATGACGTTGTCTACGGGCCGCTCAGGATCCGTCTCATGGATGATGTCTGTGATCTGGCGGACGACAGGCCCCGTCTGTCCAGTCGTCCGAACCAGCATCGTCTGCGCGGGAAACCCGCCGCCGACCGTCACTCCAAAGCCCTGCCCACGCCGGACGGCCTGACTCGTCGCCCGATAGATGACATGGATATCGGCCTGAGCGATCCCCGCATCCCGCGTGTTGGCGACCACCCCCACCACGCGCTGCCATGGCTGCCAGTTACCGCGGGTGTTCTGCCACCGAATGCGCCTACCGACCGGATCCTCGCTCCCGAAGTAGGCGCTCGACAGCGATTCATTGATGACGACGACGGAATCGGCCTCTGGCGTGTCGTCTCGATTGAACGAACGCCCACGAAGAAGCGTTGCTCCCACAGTCCGAAAGTAGTCCGCACTCACGGTATTGAAGATCCCCATCGGGGTCGACGCCTGAAGCACATCCTCCCCCTCCACCCCGATCGTGAGAGCGGCGGGCGGAATGCTCTGAAGTGGAGCCCAGGTGGCGTAGGCGGCATTCTGTACACCCGGATAGGTCCGCAGCCTGCTCACGACGCCTTCGAAGAGTGTGTGCTGCTCCTCCGACGTGAGCGACGTGAAATTCGGGGACTGCAGTGTGAGCACGGTCCCCTGCTCGAAGCCCGGATCGACCCGCTGCAGCCTGAACAGGCTCCTCACCAGGAGGCCGGCACCGATCAGAAGCGTGAAGGAAAGCGCAAGCTGGCTCACGACCAATAGCCGCTGTAGCTGACGCCTGGATATTCCGCTCGAGTTCCGCCCCCCGGAGTGGTTCAACGACATGCCGATCTCGGACGTGAACGGAAGGCTGGGTGCCCAGGCGAGCAACATCGCGATCCCGACCCCGATCACGAGCGTGAACGTCAGCACGACACCGTCCAATCCGATCTCTTCGCTCCGGACCGTGAAGCGGTTGGCGTAGGACACCAAGAGGTCCAGGCCGGCAAACGCAACGATGAGGCCCAACCCTGCGCCGGCCAACGCCAGGACGAGGTTCTCCGTGAAGAGTTGCCGACGGATCCGCTTCTTGCCGGCTCCCAACGCCGACCGGATGGCCAACTCACGTTCCCGTTGGATCAACCGGGTCAGCGTCAGGTTCGCCACGTTGGCGCAGGCTAGAAGAAGCACCATGAGCACCGTGCCCATCATGATCAAGAAAGTGGGCCGAGCGGATTCGGTAAGAACCTCCTGCCACGGGCGGGCACTGATCTCGAAACCGAACTGCTCCGGGTAAAACTCACGAAACTCGTCCTGGAGACGTCGATTGATCTGAGTGAGCTCCGCCTGTGCCGTCTCGAACGTGGCACCGGGAGCGAGTCTCCCGAAATACGTCGGTCATGCGATGATTTCGTGCGTCCCGCATGGCCGCGCCCGTGTAATGATCGTTCGTCGTATAATTGGTGAAGACGTCCGGCTTCCTTCGCCCGGTGTAGTGAGTACCCGGTTCGAGCACGCCCACGACTTCGACACTCTTCGTGGTGAGCTTGACCGTCTGGCCCACGATCTCGGGGTCGGCGCCGAACATGCGGGTCCAAATAGTCGTGCGTGAAGACCATCACTGGTGGAGCGCCCACGTTGTTGTCGCTGGGGAGCAACGTACGCCCATACAGGGGGCGGATGCCGAGGACGTCGAAGTAATTGGCGGTCACCAGGCCGCCGACCACGCGATGGGGGTCCCCACGTCCGATCACGCTGAAGTCCCAGTCCCCGAACTCGACGAACTCGTCGATCGTCCGGGACGAGGCCCTGTAATCGTCGATCTCGATGAAAGAGAACGACGCGTTGAAGGCGCCGGCCCGGTTCGCCGGTTGCTGCACGAACATGATCCGGTCGGCGTCCTGATAGGGGAGCGGCTGTAGCAGCACCCCGTTGACAACGCTGAAGATCGCCGTGTTGACCCCGATACCGAGACCGAGGGTGATCACGAATGCCGCCGCGTAGGAGCGACTCTTGTATATGCTGCGAAACGCGTACCTGATTTCTGGCACGAGATTCGACATCTTGTCCCCTCCCCGCTACCTATCCAACGTTCCGTTTGAGCCGGATCCCCCATGAATCTGGCCGGTGATTCGTTGTAGGGGCCATTAAAGCGCATCGGCTCCGGGTACCAGATCCAACTCCCGTGCCAAGCTCGCAAGCCTGTCTAGCCGCGCAGCCTCGGTGCGGAGCGCTTCCTGCCCCTTGGGCGTCATCTCATAAACCTTCCGACGCCCGTCCCCGGGCAGATCCGACTCACGGACGAGCCCACCATCTTCCATCCTTTGGATCGCACCGTAAACGGTACCGGGTCCCATCCTGAGTCCAGACGCCTCCTCCGCGTGCTGCATGATCGCGTAGCCATGCCTGGCTCCCTCTTCCATCGCCAACAAGACGTGAAAGACGACATGCGTCAGGGGTTGAGAATCAGTATCGGCGTGGCCTGTGGTCATCCGGAGCTCCCGGATCAGGAGGTGAAAGCAGCGTTCTATTACGTGGACGGTATTACCGTTCGCGTAATATGTCAACACGCCCCTCTGACGCCTTAAAATCGAATCGATGGGCCGGGTCTTGCCCGGTGACCCCTCCAGGGTCATGAGAAGGCGCGGTGGCGTGACCTTGAAGTGCCCGACATGGATGGCATACTATCGGGGGCCTTTTCTTTTAGTCGCGAAGCCAACCAGCGGGACACCCGAACATGATCATCATCACGAGGCACGACGTCACCGACGAAGAGCTGGACCATATCCGGGAGCGAGTGGAAGCGTTCGGGCTTCAGACCCACCTTTCCCGGGGAGAGCACCGTACGGTGGTTGGATGTATCGGAGACGAGGAGCTCCTGGCAGGCGTCCCACTCCGTTCGATTCCGGGCGTCGAGTCCGTTCACTCGGTCATGAAACCCTACAAGTTGGCGAACCTCCAATTTGCCGCCGAGCCGACGAGAGTCCCGTTGGGCAGCACTGCCGTCGGCGATGCGTCCGTGGCGGTGGTGGCAGGCCCGTGTTCGGTGGAGGGCGCTGAGATGCTCTCCGAGACAGGCCAGCGGATCCAGAAGGCGGGAGCGGTAGGGCTTCGCGGTGGTGCGTTCAAGCCGCGCAGTTCACCCTACTCCTTCGGCGGGCTGGGCGAGGATGGGCTCAAGATGCTCGCCGACGTCCGTGCCGAGACCGGCCTCCCGGTCGTGACCGAGGTCATGGATACACGCCAGGCGGACCTGGTCGCCGAATACGCCGACGTGCTCCAGATCGGAGCCCGTAACATGCAGAACTTTTCACTCCTTACCGAGGTCGGGAGACTCCACCGGCCGATCCTGCTCAAACGTGGAATGGCAGCCACCGTGGAGGACCTGCTCCTGGCCGCAGAGTACGTCATGAAGCAGGGGAACAAGAACGTCATCCTCTGCGAACGGGGTATCCGGACTTTTTCCGACACTACACGTAATACCTTTGACCTGGCAGCCATCCCGGTGCTCAAAAAGGAGACGCACCTTCCGGTGGTCGCCGACCCGAGCCATGCCGCCGGCCGGAGCGATCTCGTGGCGGCCCTTTCCTACGCGGCGGTCGCCGCCGGAGCAGACGGGCTGCTGATCGAGGTGCATCCGGTGCCAGAGCAGGCGGTCTCAGATGGGGATCAGTCGCTTACGTTCGACCAGTTCGACGCTCTGATGGCGGGCCTGAAGCCCGTTGCCGCGGCAGTGGGTAGGAGCCTATAGCCTAGAGGCCGGCAATCAATCCGGCTTGGATTCGCCGCCCGCGGTGGGTGCTTGCGTACGTAAATACCTCGTCAACGTCAGGTACTCTCGGCTGTCGATGTCCATGATTGCGAGCGCCATCTGATAGCCCCCATCCTCTTTGTCATACACACGAACGACTCGGCCGTACGCCTTGACTTCCTGACTATGGCCCGGGAGGTCCAGGGCGAATTCGACCATCGAGTTCAATGAGAGCGACTCTTTCGCCTTGATACGCAGGCCCCGCTCACTGATGTCCAGCGTTGAAAACGGCAGGCTCTCGTCCTTCAGGGCGCGGATCTCCCCTTTCAGCTCGACTCGAACCCTCCGGAGGGCGCGGCGATTGGCGCCGTAGACTTGGGCCTGGTTTTTCCCCTTGGCCTTAGCGGTATACATGGCCCGGTCGGCACAGCGAATAAGAGCCTCGGGCGCCGCAGCGTCCACCGGGTAGGACGCGACCCCCAGACTCATGGTCACCCCGTTCTCCGATCGTGACGGAGACAACTCCAGCTCGGCGACCGTGCGGCACACCCGATCTGCGACCCGCCCCGCGTCTTCCTTCGACGTTTCGGGCATGATGAGCACGAACTCCTCACCCCCGTACCGCACTGCGACATCCTGGTCTCTTCCGGCCTCCTGGAGAGCTTTACTCACCGCCTGTAAGGCTTCATTACCGGCGTCGTGACCGAATCGATCGTTGTAGGATTTGAAGTTGTCGAGGTCGCCCATTGCGATTGAAAACTCTCCGGCGCTCCTCTCGCAGCGCTTCACCTCCCACCGGAGGAACTCCTGGAAGAACCTGAAGTTGTGGAGACCCGTGAGCTCGTCCTTGTACGCAGAGGCGCGAGTCTCTTCAAAGAGCTTGAGCTCGATCACCTTCGGATGCTTCAGCTTGCGGCTCACCTGGACGAAGTAGCTTACCAGCCCGACTGACAAATCCACCTCGTAGCCCACCGCATCCTCGAGTTCTTTGCGGTGGCGGATCACCGCAGTCCAGTGTTTCCGGGCCTTTTCCGGCTCGAAACGCATGTGGGTGAGCAGGTAGAGTAATTCGACATACACGACCGGGCCCTCCTGCTCCTCCAACTCCCGGAGGGCCGCCACGAGAGGCTCGACGCCGAGGTCGTCTCGATACAGAAGACCATAGATGACTTCGACGATCTCCGGCTTCCAAGGCTCGGGGCCGCTGTCCTCATACACCTGATCCCCGTTTGATCCTGCCACGGCGTCGTCGCTAGAAGACATCCATGACCCTCGGGCGGTGCTTATCCAGGATCAACGCGCCGGAAGCTCGACTCGGCCCAAGGACTTGTCCTCGAGGAGCTGCACTCTGAAGTCGACGACGTAGGGCGCACGGGTCGCCGTATCCGCATCGAGCGGCCGAATTTCCAGGGTGTGAACCGGCCCGGCCGCCACCGGATAGGTCACGAGTGCGGTGGGGCCGAGCTCTTCTCCGTCCATGAAGACCCTCCCACCCGGTCTGGAATCGATGGAGATCGTTCCAAAGGGTGTCACCTCCGCCCTCAGAGTGAGTTGCTGGGCAGGAGACAGCGTCTGGCTGGCATCGAAGATACGGACGGTGCGGGGCGAGAACTCGGACGTGCCAAAAATCTCGATCCGGTGGGCAACCCCCTCCGAAACCACGCGACTCTCGATGGGCGCTGGGCCCAACGTTTCCCCATCGATGACCACGATCGTCCGAGATGCGACTGATGCCGGGATCACCTGTATCGTCAATCGTCCAGGACCGCTGGGCACGACGGGTGGGGCTTCCACTCCCACCCGAAATCCGAACGTATCGGGTAGCATGGGAAGCCCCCCCGCGTCCGTGATGCCGTCTCCCAGCACGAGTTGGTAGAGGCCGGCGGCCAAGGGCTCGGCCGGATCGACGCGAAGCGTTCCGTCATCCTCGCCACAGCACGTGAGCCCGGATGCCACCCGGTCCCCGCTCTCAGTAATCAGTATTACGGTTGCCGCATCCAGTGTCAGCGGATTCATCGGTTTGCTGAACGTAGCAAACACCGGGCTTCCGCCGTCGGCGCCGGTCGATCCGTCGGCGGGCTCGGTGCTCGTGAGGACCGGTGGATCCGGTGGCACGGACTGTGTCGAAAAGGACAGGAGATCCTCCGGTGACCCCCTTCCCTGAGGCGGGCCGATCTCTTCCCCGGAAGAGGCCCGAAGCGCGTCGGTCAAGACGATCCGATAACGCGTCGCGTAGGCGAGCGGAGACAGGGGCGTGATGTTGACTGCCAAGGCATTCTCGGACGCGCTGACCTCGGTCGGAACGAGCGCTCCGCCCGGGCCGAGGAGCTGGACAGTCGAGCTCGTGGCCGTGGCCGGATTGATGAGCCCCGAGAATCCCACTGTGATTTCGCTATCGACGGCAGCCCCACTCTCGATCGCCCTAAAACCGGGCGACTGAGCGAAAACTCCCCGCGCGAACGCGGCGGGGAGCCCTAAATTCTGGAGAACCTGATCTACCTGCCCCTGAACTCCGCCAAGATCCATTACGACCGCGCTGACCCCAGCCACGAGGGCAAGCCCCACCGCCGTCCAACGCTCCCTCGAGCGCCGTTCGCCCGCCCTGGACGATTTCTCGGTTTTCCTCTGCCCGCGCACAGGCGGCGGGGACGCCTCCTTGTCGGCCAGAAGCACGACATATAGCTCCATCGGATCAGGTACGCCCTTGAGGTCTTTTTCACCGATAGACGAGAACTCGAAGTGCCGTCTGTGGCGAAGCTGTTGGTACGCAGAGTCCGAGACCACAACGCCGGCCAGCGGCGCATGACTCTCGATTCGGGAGGCGACGTTCACCCCACTCCCGTATACGTCGCCATCCTCACCGAAGACGATGTCCCCGAGATGGACCCCCACTCTCAAGGAAACACGTGACTCCTTGACCTCTTTCAGGTCGGTGAACGTGTTCTGTAGAGCGTGAGCCGAGTTGACGGCGGCGTCCAAGCTGGTGAACTCCGCTAGCATTCCATCTCCGAGGAACTTCACAACCCGGCCGCCCTTGTCCCCCACGATCTTCTTCGAGACCCGCTGGAAGGCCTTGATCATCGAGAGTGCGAGGTCCTCATCGTGAGAAGAAAGAGCCGTATACCCTGCCACATCCGCAAAAAGGATCGCAGCGAGGCGGCGGTCATTAATGGTCTGAGCTGAAAGCCCAGGAGCTGGAACGTCAGAAGCTGAAGCATCCGGAGTGCGAGCGTCCGAAGCTAGATCGTCCGGAGCTGGAACGTCAGGAGCTGAAGCATCAAGAGTGGGATCTTCAGGGGGTTTGGTCATCGGTCGCGCTTGGTTAGAGGACACCATCGTAAACATGTGGCGTCTCTAGCGGCCGGGGCAAGCTTCGTCGCACGTAGACGATTCTATCGAATCCTTCGGATACTCCCGAACACCTCCATCACCTGTGGGTCGAAGAGGGTGATGCCGTACAGCTCTTCCACCCGTTCTACCTCGGCGGCGATGTCGAAGAGCGGGTCGAGTTCGAGGATTCCCCGGTAGATCGACTCGGCTTCCTCGCTGCGTCCGGCGCTCTGGTAGGCTCCAGCGAGTAAACCCCTTGAGATGGTTTCCTGCTCAGGGCTCAGCCCCCCCAACTCGAGGGTTTGCTCAAAAAAGCCGATCAATTGCACGAAGTTCGCCTCGTTCCAGTACTGGAACCCCTCTCCGAGCCTCGCCCGTGTTTCCTCACGGGGCGTAAACACGGCGATCGAGTCCTCGTACGCCAGCCGGAGCTCTTCGACCTCGCTCGGAAGTTCAGCCGCATAATCCCTCAGGAAGGCCAGTCCGGCCAAATGCCCCTCGGTATCGCTGTCCTGGAGCGCCCTGAAGATGTCGAGCGTAAGGAGAACTATCGCGGAGTCCGCGTAGAACTCCGGCCCGGGGGCCGTGTTCAGCAGTTCCATGAAGTTGGCGAGAACCTGAACACCTTCGCCCTGCGATGCCCTGAAGCGACTCAGCGTCTCGAAGTACACCCGCCTACGGTCGCCGGCCACGTACGGAGCGAACTCACCAGCCCACAACTCCATGAGGTCGGCGTCTGCCACGGCCAGGGACGCCTGGAACGCCACCCAGTACAGGTCTGGCCGGTCGTCATCGTAGGCGGCGATCGTTCCGGCTCGGTCCGCCTCGAGCACCGCCTCCGCGATAAGGAGCGCACGCCCCGGATTGTCCAAGGCGAGGTGCCCCGCAGCCAACCGTGCGAAAAATTGGAATTCCCGATCGGGCTCGATCCGGCCCTGCAGCTCTTCACCGAAGGTTACGACGTCTTCAAACGTCCCGGCCTCGAACGCCGCGGCAAAAGCCAACTGTAGTACCTCGACCCCAGCTTCCTCCGACCGGTCTCTCAGCGGCATGACCTGGAGGGCTCGGCGGGCGTTCGCTAGAGCCGGACCGTACTGTTTCAGGTTCACGTGCGCCATCGTCAAGAGGCGGTGGAGCTCGTACCCGCGGTCCTCGCCCTCCCAGCCCTCTAGCGCTTTCTCCCGGGCAGCGGCCTCGCCGTACCTCCCCAACTGGAATTCCGTTGAGAACCCGTACCATTCGACCTCTAGTGCAACGTCCGGCGCCAGGCTCAAGACTCCTTGATCGGTCAAAGACTCCGCCCTGGTCACTGCGTCCAAAACTTCAGCGTGCGCGTCTCGAGCCGCGGCTTCCCGGGCCACCCAATGGGCCACCGGGATAGGTTGATCCGAGGAACTCGCCGTACCCGCAATGCTCACAGGATCCACGCGAAGCCATCGATACTCGAAATCCTCGTCCAAGGTGAGATCGAAGGCCCTCCCCGTCGTTGTGGCCAGTTGTGTAAACGGGCCTTGGCGAGACGTGGCACCCGAGAGTTTGTATCCCCAAAGGTATTCTGAATCGACGGGACCCCAGGAAAGGGCCGCAGCATCGGCGGACAGCATGACCCGCAGCGTCTCCAACTCGGGCAAGCGCGCGTCCCACCTGTAAACCAGGGTTCGCCCATCCTCCAAGTTGGCGAGGTAGATGTTGCCCAGGGCATCCAGTGAAAGATGCGTGGCCGCGAACCTCGAGTCGCGTCCCCCCAGCCTGACGAGAACCCGTTCCAGACTGGAACCCACGACCGTCACGCGGCTGGTCCCCTGCTCGAGGACGAACAGATTCCCCTGGGCATCGAACTTGATGTCCTGCACGGGGCCCGTCAGAAGCTCGGCGGCCACCGTTTGATGAGGAGCGCCATCGAGCGGGATACGTACGAGCGACAATCCCCCCTCGGCCCAAGCGAACAATTCATCGTCCGGAGAAAGGGCCACACCCCACGCTTCCGGAAGTGGGAAAGAAGCCAGAAGCGATGTCAGGTCCGCGCTGAATACGGTGACCCGATGGTTATCCCGATCCGCTACCGCGAGACTCCCGTCGGAGAAAAGCGCTACCCCCACCGGCTTGCTGAGCCGCCGGTCGTCGTCGTAATCGCCGCCGAACGTTCCTTGAGAAGTCCCAGCACGGGTGTCGAATACGGCGAAGCGATCCTCGTCCGG
Organism: Longimicrobiales bacterium; assembly: GCA_965248195.1. GTDB lineage: Bacteria > Gemmatimonadota > Gemmatimonadetes > Longimicrobiales > Gaopeijiaceae > UBA822. The sequence goes on from CBDFIQ010000002.1 coordinate 2,883,723, forward strand.
CTCCGTAATCACGAATACGGAGTCGTTGAACGCCGTGACGCCTGGGGTCCGCTGGAACCCCATGACCCATGCCTCGGGGCCACCCGTCTCGGGGATCAAATAGGACTCGAACACGTCACCGAACAGATCCTCGTAGCGCTCGGATGTGACGCGCTCCACCCGGAGCGCTCGACCCTGGCGCGAGGCGATGACGAAACGGGCCGTACCATCCTCCACTGGTCCTACCCCTATGACCGCACCCACCGGATCGGGTGGCAGTTGGCTCACCCGGATCGGGTAGACCCACGCCAGCGCGGACGCATCCCTACCCTCGGTGAGCTCAATGCGCTCCACCTTTCGAAGGTCACGATCCAACACGACGAGATGCCGTTCGGGGGTAAACGCCAGCCCCACCGGCTCACGGAAGGACCCCCTGCCTCGGCCGACACCCCCATAGAGGGCGCGGGGCTGCGTCAAGGCCGCCGGATCGAGCCGGTTTCCGCCCCAGATACTGCCCTGCCGGCCGTCCAAGACCACGGCCGTACCGAATCCATCCACCGCGATGGCCGCCGCCTCTTCCACCGCTCCCAACGACAACGACTTGGGCGCACTCGCACCCTGCCAGACCACGTCCGAAAAAGCGGGCAACATAAGGACCGGCGCCCCCCCGGCCTTGTCTGCGACCAAAATCCGACCGTCTCCACCGACCGCGATCCCGATTGGATCCCCGATCGCCGGCGCCAAGCCCACCAGGCGTACGAACGCACCGTCTCGGGAAAACACGCTGACCGAGGGGTCACCCTTGTCGAGGACATAGACGAACCCACGCGGACCGAGCGCCAGCGCCACCGGATCATTCAACTGCGAGGCCCCGCGGTCGCTCCCGCCGATGACATGTTGTACTTCGCCGCTGCCACTGTAGACGAAGACCTGCTTCAACCGCTTGTCGAGGACGTAGGCGAGCCCCGACTCGTCCACCGCGACCGCCACGGGTTCGCCTAGACTCCCCGCTCCGTACGCGCGCACTGGAGTACCGGCGCGATCGAAGACCATCACCTGTCCGCGCTGGTCCACGATATGCAGCGCCCCGTCGGGCGCGACCGCGATGGCGACGGGATCCTGGGGCGATGTGCGCCCCGCAGGCGGAAGGTCGAAAGAGCCATCACCGACATACGTCGCCCTAGCGACGATCTGGCCGGCTGCTGAGACCACATTCGCAAGCAGGAGGATGGTACAGGTAATCACCGTGCGTAAGGCTGCGGTCATAACTCCCCTTGTGGCATCCAGGACGTGGTAATCCGAGTCGTGTCGGACTAGACCCGACTCTCGACCTCCTTCTCGAAGCTAAATTCTATCGAAGGAAACCGCACGAGTCTCGTGTTCGCCTCCAGATTGTGATCTCGGGCGTTTTTCGTCCTTAGACTCCCGACAGAGGCCCGAGTTCTCTTCGCAGAGGAAAAACTATACCGCAACATTCAGGCCGTACCCGATTTCGACCAGACGCGATCGACCCGGATCAGGAAGGCTGCTGGACGAAACTCCCCGCTCTGGTGGCGCTTGCTTTCCCGGCCCAAACGCTATTTTCTAAAGCCATCGGCTTCATCGAATCGAAGCCTCGAGCCGCCGCGTCACCTTTGTTGCGTCGCCTTCAATGACATCCGAGACCACCATATTCATGAGATGCCCGTCCAAGAGATGAAGAGATGCACGCGTCCCACCCCCATCCCCTTGCTCGCGGCATTCACGTTCATCATCTCTGCGTGCGGAGAACGTGGAACACCACCTTCGAGCGGGAGCGAAACTGCCACAACCGTGCCGGCGGCAGACGCTGAAGGAGCGATCGTGGAAATCGATCTCGACGAATACAATGTCCTCATGGACGCCGTCGTGCCGGCCGGTCCCGTGACGGTGATGCTGGCGAACCGGGGCTTCGAAGAACACAACCTCTTGTTCGTGGTGGTCGAATCCGACTCAACCGTCTGGGAGACCGAGCCCCGCCTGAACCCGGGGGAGAGGCGAACAGTCGATCTCGACCTCGAAGCGGGCGAATACAGGGCCGTCTGCAATTTTTCTGGGCATGAAGGCCGAGGTATGCTCGTGAATTTCGTGGTCGAGGAAAAGACTCCGAGTGGGGGCGGCTCCGACGGCTAAAGGCGCCTCAGCCGTCCACCACGCGAAGAGCGCCGGCCATTTCGAGCAGGGACTCGACCATCCCTTCGTCACCATAGACGTCGGGCACGCCGGAGACGGGCAGCCCTACGGAACGCCCCGCATCGGCCGTCGTCGGTCCGACACCGAAGATCTGCACACCGTCGAGGTCCACCCCGGACGAGGCCAGTGACTTCGCCGCCGAAGGGCTGTACAGAAGCACTGCATCCACCCCCCTTTTAAACGCGTCCAACGCGGCGTCATTCGGCGGCTGGAGCAGCGTGTCATACACATGGAGGGTCTGGACTTCCAAACCCACCCGAGTCAACCCGTGGGAAACCTCCTCGACCGCGAGCGTCCCGCACGGGAAGAGTACCCGCTCGCCGCTCTTCGCCTCGACCCCGATCGCCTCCACGAGAGCTCTAGCTCGATACTCTCCCGGGATCAGGTCGGCACGGATCCCCGCACTTTTTAGGCCGGCCGCCGTCTTGGGACCGACCGCGGCGATCCGAGCCGCTCCGAAGAAGCGGGCGTCGAGTCCCTGACGCTCAAGCTGGCGGACGAGTCCCTCGACCCCGTGCATCGACGTGAACACCATCCAATCGTGGTCGGAGCGCGGCTCCGAGAGCTCCGCCTCGAGATATTCAATACGGATCAGCGGTGAGTCGATCACCTCCGCTCCGAGCCCTCGAAGCTTCGAAATGACTTGCCTGCTCGCGAAGGAGGGCCGGGTCACGACCACTCGGCGGCCTGCCAGAGGCCCGAAGCCCACAGCCGGCTTATTGCCGTCGAGGCGGGCCAACCCGGCGCCCGGACCCACGATCAGCACCATCGGCGCTCGCAGACCCTCGTCGCGGACGATGCCCGCAATGGTGGCAAGGGTCCCCCGGACCTGACGCTCCCCAGGGAGCGTGCCCTCTTGCACGACCGCAGCGGGGGTCGCAACGCCCCGACCCGCGGCCATCAGGCCATCCGTCACCTCCTCCAACCGAGCGCCGCCCATGAGCACGACCGCGGTGTCCATTTTCGCCATCGCGGCGTACGGGAGATCGCGGGCCGGAAGGCCCTTTCCGACGCTCGGCGTCACTATACTCACCGTACTCGCGTGTCCGCGCAGCGTGAGCGGGATGCCGGCCCCAGTAGGTACCCCGGTCGCGCTGGTCACGCCTGGAACCACCTCACAGGGGATACCAGCCAGATAGCAGGCCTCGATCTCCTCCCACCCCCGGCCATAGATAAAGGGATCGCCGCCCTTCAGGCGGACCACCTCCTTACCGGCCCTGGCCCGCTCGATCAGGACCTCGTGGATCCGGTCCTGAGCCACCGTGTGCTGACCGGGCGCTTTGAAGACATCGATCAGCTCGGCGCCGGGCCTCGTGAGGGTCAAGAGCTCGGCACCGGCGAGCCGATCAAAAACGACCACATCGGCCCGCCCGAGAAGCTCCTGGCCGCGAACCGTGATGAGCCCCGCATCTCCGGGCCCCGCACCGACCAGCCACACCCGACCAGTCAAGGTACCGAGAGCGTGCCCGAATCGATCGCTTCGAGGGTGAGCGAGGCCAACTCCGGCCACTCCAATATCGGCGGAAGGATCTTCAGGGTCTGCGGAAGGACCTTGAGGCTCGCCAGCGCGCGGCCGAGCCTTGAGAACGTTCGGTGTGCGGTCAGGGCTTTGGCAAGATCGACCAGCACATGTCGTCCGCCTCCAAGGAGCAATGGAACGGCCACGACCGGGCGATCGCCGAGTGAGCCGGCAACGTCCGAAAGGTATGGAGATTCATCGAGAAAGGCGGTGAGAATCTCCGTACACGGAAAGGTGAGCGCCAGTTCGTCCCGAACCCACCGAGCCGCATCCCCGCTCGAACGGACTCGCGTGGTACCATGCCCCACGAGCAGGACGACTGGATTCAGTCCCCGGCGGGTCATGTCCGTCACCGCCTCGCCCACCTTGGTCGCCAAAACGCGGGGAAATGCTGGAAGTGTGCCGATCGGAGGGGCAATCACGAAAGAACGCGACGGATCCCCCTTCGCCCATTCCTCCGGCAGGCGCCGTCGTGCGTAGTACCCACCGCTCGCCATGATCGGCACCACCACGGGGTCCTCTCCCCGAGAGCTCCGGGCTGCATCCTCAAAGCTCGGTGTGCCCTTCCAAAAGGCACACCCGAAGCGAACCCCGGGCCGGGCCTCGCGCAGGGCGTCCGCGAGTTCCAGGAGCGCCCGGTTGGCCGCCGAGCCATCGCCCGCGCCGTGCGCCGCGAGAATCACGCTCATGGTGTGGAGGCCCGTTGAAGGAGTACAGTGGGCCGCGTTGCGGATGCCACGGTCCTAGCTCCTAGGCGGAGCGACGACACCATAGCCGTAGCTATGGCTAGGAGCTCCAACAACGGGGGCACCGCACGAAGCGTGGTCGGGGCCGTGCCACCGCAACCCTTCAACGTGTAAGGTCATGTCATTCATGTCCGTGGGCACAGGGCGGTTGTGCGATTGATCCTGCGTCTCTCCTCCTCGCCGTAGCGTTGCTACGCCTCGTCGTCGTTCCTTGTCTGAACGCGCACAAGCGCCCTGTGCGCGACCCGCTGTACTCCTTCAACGGGCCTCTACGCTACGACTACCCGGCCGCCGAGCGAGCTCCGCTCACGAGCTCTTCGAGAGTCCATTCCCCCTCGCCGACCACCCTCATATGGAGCGTCAGCGGCCCCCGCTCGTGACCGACTCTTTCAAACTCGATCGGAACCCGGCCATAGAGGTCTGCCAAAACGTTTTCGAGTTCAGGGGTGACCTCTTCGAAGGCGGCCTCCGTCGCCGGTACGGCAAGACGATCCGTAAAACGAAAGACCATCTCATGCGTCGCAAACCGCACGGGGTTGTCCCCGGCGGTATCCTGCTCGAGTGCGGCAGCGGCCTCGAGCACGCTCACGATCGCCTCCCGTAAACGCTCGGCCAGAGTCCCCGACCCCTCCCTCTTCAATTCGTACTCGAGCCCGATACGGCCACCCGCTTCGTCCGTGCGGAGGTGCCACTCATGAGCGATCAGAAGCACTCCGGGCCCCTCCGGGACATGCGTGTAATCGTGGACGTCGACGAGCGTCCCCGGGAGACGGTCCTCCTGAATCCAACGGTGAAACACCTCGATCACCCGAGCCCGGTCGAAAGCCTCCTGGTCCTCGACGAAGACCTTCACCCCCAACCTTTGGGGCTCTGAAAGGACCCGAGCGCCCACCTCTGGCGCCGCCTGAGCGCTCATACCGATACCGTCTCGGCGGTCCGAACGTGGTACGAGTGGGCGGCCTCGATAAAGAGTTGGGCCTCTTCAATTCGCTGGCGAGCCCGCTCAGGCGTCGCGTCGAACCCATTGCTGCCCTCGCCGTGCACGCGGAACAAATAGTTTCCGAACTTTCCTCCCGCGTAGGGATCGTGGAACAGGCCTGGGTCATAGAGATGGGTCTTGAAGGCGGCAACCACGTCGTCGGGATCTTCGCCGAGCCCCACCTCTTTCTCGCGCACCAGAGTTCTCGCCGCGATCAGCATCGCACGGTAGGCGATATCGGCTGCGCCCGTGGAATCCCCTTGATCCAGCCGATCCTGAGCGTCGAAGACCTCGCGCTCGCTGGCCTGAAGGCCGAACTCGACCGGCGAGACGATCTGGCCGGCACACTCACCGATGCCCATGTCGCCCAGTGTGAACTCTCGCGGATCCCCCCAATTCGAGTAGAAGCTGCGGTCCTCCTCGTAGGTGGGCACTTCGACCAGATCCTCTAGAAGGGTCCTGAGGCTGGGCTTACCCACACGGGTGACGAAGGCCTTGAAGCTCTCATCCCCCTCGCGCTCATCAACGTAATACTGGGTGATCCTGTCCGTGGCGGCCGGGATGTTCCGCCCCGGCACGGCGACAATGGCCAGACCATACGCTCCGGCGTTCTCGGCCCATTGGCCGCCCAGCACGATCTGGAAGTGCGGCACGTTGTATCCGTTGCGCTTTCGGCTCACGCCCCAGAAACCGATGTCCGCCATATGATGCTGCCCGCAACTGTTGAAGCACCCGCTGATCTTGATGCGCAACCCCCGCACCACTTCATCCAACTCCCCGTTGCGCTCCTCCAAGTGCTCCATGAGCGTACGCGCCAGACCACGCGAGGATGCGATGCCGAGCTTGCACGTGTCCGTCCCGGGGCAAGCCGTGATGTCCGTGAGCGTCTCCGCCCGCGCCTCTGCGAGACCGAGCTCGTCCAGGGCGTCGTGTAGAGCGGCGAGGTCGCTCTCCCGCACCCAGCGAAAAGCCATGTTTTGCTCGACGGTCATTCGGACCGCGTCGCCGGTAAAACGCCTCGCCACGTCCGCGAGGCCCCGCATCTGATCGGCCGTGATATCACCGAGAGGCAGGTAGACCATGACCACCTTGTAACCCGGCTGCCTCTGCGGGGCCACGTTGGAAGCCAGCCACGCCGCCAACTGTGGACTCGGCGTGAGCTTGTTCGGCTCCTCGATTTGCCAGAGCGGCCCATCATGACCCTCGTGGACACCTGGAAGGAAGGCGGTCCACCGGGGATCTTCGGACAGCCCCGCGCGGTCCTCCAGGACGAGGCGCCGGAACTCCTCGATGCCGAGCTTCGCGACGAGGAACTTCAAGCGGGCGCGGGACCGAACATCTTTTTCCCCCAGACGAGCGAACACTCGAGAGATCGACTGACAGATCGGAAGCAGCTCCTCTTCGGGCAGAAACTCGTCGAACAGCTCCGCCTGGTGAGGAACGGCCCCCAGGCCTCCGCCGACATAGAACTCGAATCCACGCCGCTCTACCCCAGCCACCTCCCGAACTCGGGCGATTCCACCGAAGTCGTGCATCTTGACGAGTCCGCAGGGACGGTCGCCACATCCGGAAAAAGCGGGCTTCACCTTTCTTCCGAACTCCTGAGTATCCGGGTGTCCGAGAAGGAAATCGCTGACGGCGGTGGCGTAGGGGGTGACATCGAACGTCTGTGTCGTGCAGACTCCCGAGAGGTGGCAAGCGGTAACGTTTCTTACGACGTTGCCGCACGCCTCAAGGGTCGTGATCCCCACAGCGCCCAGCCGCCGCATCAGATCCGGGGTTTCTTCGAGGTGCACGAAGTGCAACTGGATGTCTTGCCGCGTCGTTACGTGTAGGATCGCGTCCGCATACTCCTCGGAGACCTCCGCCAGCGCGTCCATCTGATCGGCACTGACCGAACCGAACGGATTCTTGATACGCACCATGCCCGGCGCATCCCACTGCGTACCCGGGCCCTTGGTGAGCTCGGCGTTCGGGAAGACCAGTTCCCTCGAGTTAAACCCATCGTGGCGCTGGCCGTTGTCGTACCGCTGGCCGTAAACGCCCCGGCGTAGGCGCATCTCCGCGAAGACCTCATCAGTCAGTTTTCCCTCGCGCTTCTGCTCTATCTGTCCCTCGAAGGCATCGATCTCACGCGAAAGCTTGTCGCCGACAAGCGATCCGAGCCTTCCCTTCCACTGCCGTGGCTCCGAGGTCTCAAGCTTACCGTTCGTAGTCATCGGGTTCCCTTTTCCACTCCCATTCTATTCAAGCATCCAAGTAGCTGGCGCTCCGCTATCGGTTTCAGCATGCTGTTTTCCATAGATTGTGACCCAAAAAAAGCCGCGACCCTCGAGGGGCCGCGGCGTCCGCCTGAGTCTTCGCTTCTCGTCAACGACTCGTCGGAACGCGCCCCTCTCTAGGCGTGACCAGGCAACAACAACAGCAACAACACATGGCCGTCAGTGGAGTCATTTCCCAAGCCTCGAGATTTTCAGGGAACCGCACGTTTCGTATACCTCGTCCTAAGTTTGGGAATTACATACCTGAGTGCCCAAACCGCCGTGTCACTTCTTGTCCGGCGGTGACCTGAGGATAGCCTTCGCGACGTTCTCCGGGGTGTCCGGTATCTTCCGTTGCTGCGTATTGATGTCGTAGTCGTGCTTCGGCGGCCTGCCGGGCTTCTTCTTGTCTGTCATGTCGTGGCCCTTCTATACGGCGTGAATGGTGGCGAATGGTGGTTTGTCCTTCAGCTTCCTCGTCATAGACGCCAACGACGGAAGATGCGGCGTGCCCAGAATCTCCAGCCAACACCGCCGGTCTCCGTTCCTTGCACGAATCGGGCCTGCATAAAGCGCGAGTGGTCCGTTCAAATCCGCTACGATCATGTTGACTTCATCAGGCGTCCAGCCTGGCGAAGTCAGATCGTCTAGTGGCAACACGGTTTGTGTACGAATGTATTCCGCGAGCAAGTCCTGCACGATCCATATAGTGCGACCGCCCCAGCTATTCGCGGCCTCCGACTTGGCGACAAGTTGCGATGCCATACGCGCCCACACTTGCCGCGTATTGACGCCGGGAGAGCGAACGGCCTCATTGGCTGGCGTATGCGCGAATAGTACAGCCCTCTTGAACGCCGCCTGTATATCGGTGCCCATCTGCCTATTCCCACCGGACGTAGAGCACGTCATGACTTCCACGATGATAGGTGCCGAATCGTCCTCCAAGCCTCGCAATACATAATCAAGACGGTAATTGAACGTCCCGCCACTTCCTTTCTCTCTTAACGAGATTTCCGACCACACAGACACTGGTTCGCCCGCTTGAAAACCCGCGAGGCGAAACACCCGCTTGGCTAGTTCGTGATGTTTGGCCGAAATTCCCTGCGGTCCGAACGCGAATAGGCGGTGAGGGCAGATGGCCCAGACCTTGCCCCGTGCGAAGCGAACCGAGCAAATGCCGCAGGGCAGCCAGCCGCCCGTCTCCGTGCCCACGGAAGACGAAAATAGATGCCCAAGCGACTCATCCGATGACCGTACTCGCGCCATATCTCGATTTCCGCCACCATCACAAACAGACTCGGTGAACGGACATCGGGCCTTCCGGCAAGCATCCCCGTCCATGCCGGACTCTTCGAGCGGCTGTCCATACAACTCTTCCACTACAGGCATAGTGTCTCCGCGACGGCCTTCGCCATTGGTGGCGGGACCGCGTTGGCTACTTGGCGATGCTGGTCAAGGTCACGCACGGAACCCGACCTACCACGAATGGGGCCAGTAAAGACGTACGTATCAGGAAAGCCCTGTAGGCGCGCCGCCTCTCGGGGCGTGACGTACCTATCATCGGTCGGATGGTAGGGCGCTTCCCCGCAGCGCAGCGTAGGCGCGAACGACGAACGGTCGAGGCGGCGAAACTTCGTCGTGTCCTTACGTGTGAGCTTCTTGATAATGTCCGGTGGCGCATCAGGACACTTCGATAACCATAGCCCTTCCGGCACGAAGGATATGCGCTCCCTGTCTCTCGCTGGCGTTATGTCAATGTGGTTCGGCAGTGCCGGGTTTCCATCTCGCAGCACGGGGTCTGGCATCTTGCTCAAGGCGTCGCCTACGGTCCGCCGAACCCCGTTTCCCAACGGGAAGTCGAACTGCACATCTTCACCGGGAAGGAACACAAGAAAAACGCGCTCACGGTTCTGGGGCAGACCATAGTGCAATGCGTTCAGAGTACGAACATGCATCTTGTAGCCAAGCTCTTGAAACTCCGACGCGAGCATATGGACGGCCCGCTGTCCATCCGGCATCATCGCTCGCAAGAAATACGGAACCTGCTCTATCATGACGGCCCTGGGGCGGAAGACATCCGTAAATCGCACCATGTCGAAAATCAGCATCCCTCGCGGGTCACTAACTCCGTTGCGCTTCCCGATCTGGCTGAACGGCTGGCATGGGGGACCGCCATGGAGAAGCCCTAGATCGCCTTTACTCATTCCGAGAAGGTCACGCATTCTGTCAGCATCAACCAACCGGACATCGACGTTCCAAACCGTCTTCTTGCGAGCGTTACGCCTGAGTGTGGTGGCGCAATGCGGATCAAAATCGATGGAGCAAACCGTTTTGAACCCAGCCTGATCCACACCAATGTCCATGCCGCCCGCCCCCGCGAATAAGCTCACTGCGCTTCCGCGATTCCGCATCACGCGACCAGTTCCCGGTAGCGGAGCCGTCCGCCGACCAGCCCACGCGCCACCGCGCCCATCTGGTCCAGCGTGTCTAGCGGTCGGTCGTTGAAGCGTCCGGCGAACTCCGCGACATAACGGTCCAGATGCTTCGGGCTCATGTGGTGATAGGTGCCGTAGTAGCCGCGCTTGAGGAGCGCCCAGAACGATTCCACGCCGTTCGTGTGGGCTTGGCCGTTCACGTACTCCCTGACGCTGTGGCGTACCGTAGCGTGCTCGTAGTCGCGGGAGAGCCCACCGTAGCCGCCATGGTCGTCCGTGTAGACGGTGGACCCGGCCTCGGCGTGGTCGGCAACGAACCCCGTCAGCGTCTCACCGTCTACACGATCCACCACGCGAGCGGCTACCTGCTTCGTCTCGCGATTCTTCGCGCCAGCCACGGCGGTCTTGCCAACCGGCCCACGGCCAGCCCGTAGCTTCTTGCTCCCGTGCTTGTTCCGCTCCTTGCCGCCTATGTACGTCTCATCGACCTCGACGGGACCGGAGAACGGGGCCGGGGCGGTGCGCCACGTCTGGCGGATCCGGTGCGCCAGATGCCAAGCGGTCTTCTGCGTCACACCCAGATCACGGTGCAGCTTCATGCTGCTGGCTCCCTTAATGCCGGTCGTGAGGATGTAGATCGCGACGGCCCACACCTGATAGCCGAGCTTCGTGTCTTCCATCGCCGTGCCGACCCGTACGCTAAACCGCTTGCGGCACGACCGGCAACGGTAGGGCATCGTCGGGTGCTTCGCGCCCATTTGCACGTTATCCGACGCGCAATGCGGGCAGACCGGAGAGCCGCCCCAGCGCTGTTCTGCGAACCACCCTTCGGCAGCTTCGTCGCTCGGGAATATCCGCATCAACTCCACCCATGACAGCCCTTCGCGCTCCGCCCGTCCGGGGCCGCCGTTGTACTTGCTGTTGCCGCTCATCTCTATGCTCCGCAATGTGTTATCCTATATTGGTAATATAGTACCCATCACGGAGGGTCGCAAGGGGTTTGGGTACTCAGGTATGTAATCCCCCTAAGTTTCGGGTCTTTCCATTCCCGGTCTCACCCGGTTCGAACAAAAAAGGCCCTCGGGAAAACCCGGCGGCCTCTTGAACTGGAATCCAAACCCACAAAAAAGCCACCGAATGTCTCCGGTGGCGTTTCAGGGAACCTCGTCGCGTGTATGCCTATACGACGTCTCCCCGATACCCCACCGGGCTCGGACAAGAACATCGGCAACAACAACTCTCGAGCATCATGACCCGCATCCTTTTACAACACATCCGCTTTCTCACACATCCTTCTTAGAAACAACGCTAACCGCCCGAAGTCCCCTGTCAAGAGATGAGCGAGCCGGGCAACCGCCTAATGGGCCACGGTGCCGTCGGGTTCCAGACCCTCGATCCGGCATTCCAGACCCTCGATGCGGCCCGGGGTGCGCCCCTTGCTTGTGCAGAGCTTCTCTAGCGACTCGCGCATCTTCCACCCATAATTGCGCCACGGCAGCGCCGAGGGCGGACCGCCACGGAGGTAGACCACGGTGTTCAGGGGGGGTGTGTTGACGATCTTCGGCCCGATTCGTGTAAGCGGCTATGCATCCGGAGTCGGACCCTGTCGCTGTACCACGCCCCCTGGAGCGGCCGCCTCGTGTTTACCCACGACGCCGCACGGGGGGATCGGCTAAGGCATGTCCAACGCGGCCCGGACATCAGGAAAACCGTTCGACCGCTCGATCGTCGAGGGCCCGATCCCGAGTGTGGTGTGGAAAATCGCCTGGCCGACGATGCTTCAGAACGTGTTGGGCGGAGTCCAGGGCATCGTGGACCACGCCATGGTAGGACACTTCGTTGGCTACACCGGGAACGCCGCCATCGGAGTCGCATGGCAAATCTTCCTCGTGGTGATCGTGTTCATCAGCTCTGTCTTCACCGGTATGGGGGTGCTGGTCGCGCGCTTCGTGGGGGCTCGGGAGCCGGACAAGGTGAACCGGACCGTCTATCAGGCGTTCCTCACCGCCGCCGTCATGTCCATCGCGATCCTGGCGCCGCTGGGATACGTCCTGTCGCCATCGCTTCTCGGACTGGTTAACGCCGCCCCCGAGGTGCAAGCGGAGGCCCTCCAGTACCTCCGCATCATGTTCATGTTCAGCTTCGGCATGATCGTCTACTTCATGATCGGAGGGGCCCTCAGATCCGCGGGGGACGCACGCACGCCGCTCCGTCTCGGCATCATGCTCACCGCGCTCAACATCACGCTGAACGTCATTCTCATTCCGGGGTTGGGACCGATCCCGGCATTTGGGACCACCGGCGCGGCCATGGGCACCGTCATCGCGGGAGCCCTGATGGCGGTGGTCTACGTCTACTTTCTTTTTTCCGGAAAATGGGTCGTGGCCTTTCGCCGCGGCATGAACTGGAGGCCGGACTTCGGGATCATCCGGGAGCTGTTCCGCTTCGGGCTTCCGACAGGCCTGCAAGGCGTGGCGATGAACGCCGGAGGAGTCATGCTCCTCGCATACATCGGGTCTCTACCCCAGAGCGGTGAAGCCCAGGCCGCCTACGTGATCAGCTATACCCAACTCTTTTCGCTGATCACCTGGACATCGGCGGGCCTATTGGGTGCAACTGCCGCGGTCTCCGGACAGAACCTGGGTGCCGGACGACCGGAACGCACGATCGAGGCGGTTCACGTGGCCTCGTGGATCGGGCTGGGGGTGGCCGTGACCGTTGGCGTGCTCTTCCTCACGATACCGCGCGTCCTCTTGGGGTTCTTTGGAGTGGAAGATCCGCTTGTCACCCAAATGGCCGTCCGTCTGCTCTCATTCTTGAGCGTGTCAGGCCTTTTCATTACCGTCGCGCTCGCCTACACCGGCGGGCTCCAGGGAACGGGGGATACGCGGAGTCCATTTTACATCTCACTGGTCTCGCAGCTCATCATCCCGATCGGCATCTGCGCCATCCTTCAGGCAACCGGGAATCTCCAGGCAACCTACATATGGCTTGCCATCCTGATCGGGCACATGACCCGATGCGCCCTCAGCGTCATCCGTTTCCGGCAGGGCAAGTGGCGTGACATCAAAGTGAGCATCGAGCCGGTGCGGTCGTAGGAACCGGTGCGGTCGTAGGAAAAGGACGCGCCCCGGGGAGACCGCGGTCAGAAAGAACAGAGGGCGGGTACGGCCGTTAGAACACGGGCCTTCGCACCGGCCGCAATAGAAACAGCCCCTCCTGCGTGCTGCTCACCACGACCGTTCCACTCTCGAAAAACGGATAGGCCGTCCACGCGCCCGACATCGTCGGTGGATTTCCCTCATACGGAGTGGTGTCGAAGAAGCCAATCTCTTCGGGATTCTCCGGATTACTGATGTCCAGAACCCTCAGACCCGCCTGGTAGTTGGCCTGGTACATCCGGTCGCCGCGGATGTACAAATTGTGATCCGTCGCGGTCGTGGAGCCGAAATGTTCGGCCACCAGGACCGGATCGTCCAACTCGGCGACATCCCAAACGAGTGTGCGGGTACGCTCGGCCAGTGCCGTGAGCTCGTCGAGCTCGTCGTTCATGTAGTAGTACCGTTGGTCCTCGGTCAGCCACCCTTGGTGGATATAGGCCATGCCGGGATAGGTCGCTGAAGCGATCGACACCGGATCGTCCTTGTCGGTGACGTCCACGATCCGAAGCGCTGTCTCGTTGGACGCGAAGCAAATCTGGCGTCCCCGAAAATCGGCATCGGGCCCGACGTACTCCACACACTGAGCATCGTGGGTCCGACCCGCCCACACGAGGCCCTCGGTGTCGGTGTAACATCCCGCGAACGTCGGCGTGAGCGGGTCGCGAATGTCGACCATGTGCAGACCTCCTCCGCACGTGTCACCCCCACCCGACGCACCGACGGGAAACGCGAATCCACTCTGCGTATCGATGACGAGATTATGCGCGGAGGCGATGCCATCGTAGCGCGCGTCGGCCGTGAGGGTCACCGGGGGTTCCCTCACGTCCCGGAGTCTTCGGAGGTCGAACACGGGCATCCCCGTATCGCCGCCTCCGATGAAGAAAGCGTGGTCTGCGTAGACCTTGATGTCCTGAGCCGTGCCACCCTCCGCCGCCAACAAACCGACATATGCGGGTAGCGACGGGTCCGTGATGTCGACCACCGAAGCTCCGCCGATACGTGCGACGAGAGCATACTCTCGGCGGGTTTCCGGATCCGTCCATCCCCACACGTCGGTTATGCCCCCGGCAAGAGCCGGGCTCCCCGGCGAAAGGCCCAACTCCGAGAGAGGCAGGAACGCGAGCAGATCGACATCGTTACACTCGAACTGATCGGCCTGACCCTCGGCGCAGAGCACTTCCTCTCCCGTGATCATCGGAAGCGCAGTGGGAAGACTCAGCCAGTCACCCTGACCCCACCGCCCGTTGGCCGGCCGCGAAAAGACCGCGGCCCGGCCCCTTCCCCCATCCGCACCTGGAGCCCCCGCGACCGCGACGTTACGGCCTATCGCCACCGTCGAGCCGAGAGCGAACCCCGCCTCGACATCCCGCACCGAAAAGATCTCAACCGCCTGCCAGACGTCACCGCTACGGTTGCGCACGAACCGGTGAACCCCACCCCTGCCCTCATCGGTACCGGGCGCGCCGACCAACAACTCGTTTTCTTGGAACGTGAGAGAAGACCCGAAAAGATCGCCGATCATACGCGCTCTCGGCGCTATGCGGTCCTGCTCCGTCCAAGTTCGGCGCGCCTCATCCCAGGTGTACTCGACGACGATGCCGCGCGACTCGGCCGTTCCAGGATGGCCAATCAGCGCCGCCTCGCCATCGATGGCGACCGCGGCCCCAAAGCCGCTGTTGGGGAAGGGGCTGGGGGCCGAGATGAGCACATCTTCGCTCCATTCGCCGGAAACAGGATCCCGCGAAAAGATGTATGCGGCACCTGATCGCCCATGCCCGGGCGCGCCCACGATCGCCAGATCGCCCCTGATCATCAATGAGGCACCAAATCGGTCGTCACGTTGTGGCTCCGAACGCTCCAATCGGGCCCGCTCGACCCTCGCGCCGGAGCCGGCGTTCCGCTCGAAGACTCTCACGCCGCCGAGCCCCCCGATGGTGGCCACCAACGCTCGCTCACCATCCGTATCGACGACTCGTAGAGGTGGCCGGAGGATCTCCACCAGCGCCGCGTAATTCCACTGGGCCTCACCGCCATTCGAATCAGTCACGAGTGGGAGGCTCTCCACTCGGCTCCAGCGGCGCAGGGCGTTACGCTGGAACAAGTGGGCGCCCCACCGCTCATCGGCGTCGCCGGCCGCTACGACCAGCATGTCCCCGGAAACGGCGATGGAGGGGCTCAGGCCCTCACCCGTCGAGGTACTCCCCTCCGCGCCGAGCTGATCCACCACCTGCCAAACACCCTCGACATCCCTCTGGTAAACCAGGGCCGCTCCCGGTCCTTGCCCGTACGTTGGCTTGAGCACGAGGACATCATCGCCGACGACCCCGACCGCACTTCCGAATCCGCCTTGAGCAGAGAGGGGAGTGAAAACGATCGCTGGGAGTAGGACCCCGAGGAAAACAGCGAGGGACGTCATGGTCATACGATTCATCCGATTCCGGGACCAGCGTTTCAGGATCTTTACCCAAAGGGGGACGAAGAGCAACACCGTGACCCGTCCACCATTCCAGCAAGGAACGCGCCGGAAACCGAAGAGTGCCCCCTGGGTGTATTGCGCCAACGCCTCCAATGCGGCAAAGTCGAAACCGGGAACAGAGGGGTGGTAGGGGGGATTGGACTTTCTGGACCAAAGCCACCCGGCGATGAACGCTACCGAGGAGAGCCGTCGAATGGGTAAAAGCCGCAAGGATGTCATGAAACCGATCCTGGCATTGCTGGGCGTTACTGTCGTGCTGACCCTGGGGACGTGGCTGGTCATGGGGTCCGAGCCCCGGCTCGGGCCACACGACGGCTTGGACCTCCCCGGAGTAGATACGGGAAGGGTCGCGGTCGGCGACGTCGCCCCGGACTTCTCGCTGGTGAGCTACGCGGGCACTGTGACCACGCTCTCGGACTTCCGAGGCGACAAGAACGTCGTCCTCGCCTTCTATCGAGGCTATTGGTGACCTTTTTGCGCCCGTCAGTTCGGGGAACTGAGAGACCTCCTGTCTCCGGAGCAGAGAGCCAACACGGAGATCCTTGCCATATCGGTGGATGACCACGATGAACAGCAGATGATGATCGACCGGGTCGCCGAGGAGTATGGTGGGCTCATCGAGTTTCAACTGCTGCAGGACCTGGACCACGCGGTCATGGACCGTTACGGGCTTTTCAACCCCGATGACTCGCAGAGGCGTGCGATCCCACATCCCACCACGTTCGTTATCGACAAGCAGGGAGTCGTGCGTTGGAAGTTCCTCGAGATCAATTTTCGGATCCGGCCCACGAACGAGGACATCCTGGCGGCGGTGGCGGAGCTGGAGTAGCCCCAGCTCCCGGCCATCACCTTTGCGGCGACCCCATCTACAGGGGTCGCCACCGTCATCAGTCCTCCTCCTCTATCGTCGTGAAAGCGATGGCGAAGGGACAGATGCCGACCGGAATGGTGATCTGCGCATCGTACGCTCCGTCGTGCCGGTTCGCTGTGCCGGGATCCTGGCAGAAGCCGGGAGTCAGCGTATAGAGTCTCCCTGCCTCGTCGAATCCGACTCCTGAGGTGCTGGGAACCCCGCCGGGCTCCAAGGCCTCCGCCGGTCCCCGGATGAAAGCGTCCAGGCTTGTATCCCAAACCGCAACCCCGTACGAGAACGCGCCAACGAACGCCCGGGCGGATGGACCCAGCGCCAGGCTCCCAGGGAAGTCACCAAAACCTGGGTGATGCTCTGCCTCGGTCAGGCTGGTCAGGTTCACGACGGAAAGGGACCCGTTCGCCGCTCCAAACGACCCCGAGTTCACGATGTAGAGCCGCCCGTCGGGGCCCACGCCGCCCGCTGCGGCGTTCTCACCGCTCAGTTTTATGGTCGACGTAAGCTCAAGACTCTCGATGTCGATGACCGACACGGTCGCCGGTCCGTCAGGGGCGAAAGACTCGTCGAGTTCTGCGTTCAGCACGAACGCCCGCCCACCCTCGACCACAATCGCTTGTGGGAACCGGCCTACCGCGATGTCGCTCCCACTAGTGCCCGCGAGAACGTTGATCGGCGTGACGGAGTTGAGACTGGAATTCGCGGCCAGTACGATGGAATCGTTCACGAAGGCGGCGCCCGTCGCACCGGATCCCTCGGGGAGCCCCACCGTCATGACCACCGCCCCCTCCTTCAGATCCACGACCGCAACGGCCGGAACGAAGCCGAGCGGAACGGCGGCGAGATTTCCCCTCACGGCCATCGTGACGGGGCTACCGTCTGGACCGAGGCCGACGATTCGAGTCTGCGCCGGGTTCTCGACCTCGAAAATAGTGAGGCTCAGGTCCACGCTCGACAGTACCACACCCACTTCGGCGGTTTCCGCAGGCAGCGCCTCAGTGCCGTCGCCGGAGCAAGCCGCCAGAAGCAGAGCCCCCAGGAACGTGAGGCTCAGACGCTGCGAGCGGGCTCTTCGTGGTTCGTACTTCATTTCAGGTTCTCCGGTAAAGTGATCAGGAACTCGGACCGAGCCGGAGCTCCACACGGAGCGTTCGACCCGGGTCGGGATAGGCGAAGATCAAAGCGTCGGTGACGTTGAAGAGACGTTCGATCCTCAGGCGGCTTTCCGCGCTCCAGCCCCCGAAAAGCCAGCGGTGTCCCACGTCGAAGTCCGTCACCCAGAATCCAGGCAGCTCGTTCACGGGCGCCGGGACGGGGAATCGAGCCCCTGTAAAGCGGGAGGCCAGACGGAGCGACCAAGGGCCCCGTTGCCATCCAGCGTTGACCGTAGCCCCGTAACGCGGGCGGTACGCCACTTGGACGTCATCGGGCCCGCCCCGGTCGTAGGTGGTGCGGGCGAGGCTGAAGCTCCCTCCCACAGCCAAACCCACTCGGGGTACCTCCACCTCCAGGCCTGCCTCACCCCCAGACCTTCGAACGTCCGTATTCCGGGGGCTCCAAACAAAGCGGAAGTCCGGGAGCCAAACGATCATCCCCTTCATATCGCCTTTGTAGGCCTCCGCAGATACGCGTACGGCCGCCACCCCCAACTCCCCTGCCCACGACACCTGGGCCGCGATCTCGGACGGTACACGCTCCGCCCGGAGGTCGGGGTTGGGTTCCACGCCCACGCCTTCCCGGAAGAACTGGTCTCCGAGCGTCGGTGGGCTGAAGGCACTACGGTGTGCTAGGCGAAGAAAAACGGGGCTGAGAGGAACGCTGAGCGCGAACTCATGGCTCGCGTGCCACCGATCGGTCCGCCCAACCCAGTGCCCGCGGATGGACGACGACACCGACCACGCCTCCTCCGAAGGCGACCACGTGCCCGAGGCACGCAACCCGAGATCGGTCCGGCGTGGGGGGGCGTCTGGACTCAATGCATCACCTTCCACACTCTGCATGTCCAAATCGACTCCGCCGGACATCGCCCGCAGTACTCCGATTCCGGGGATCGCCCCTTCTACCGACGCCCCTACCGCCCGCAGCAGGGTGCGATCGTCATACGGAGCCCCGAATGGGGGATCGGAGTCACGGAAGCGAGTCGTCTGTCGAGTGGCGTACGTGCGCACACTCAACGATCCATCCTCGAGGACTCCCATATTCCAACCCGCGGAAAAACGCGCCCGGTCGAGATCTTGTCGTGCGTCCCGTGAAGGGGCGAAGCTCCGCCCCGGAAGTCCCCGTTCCAGAGTCTCGATTCCCGCCATCGCGCTCAGATCGCCGTCCCGCAACGGACCTGACCAACCTGTGCTCGCGCTCCACGTCACGAGATCGGCGTTGCCGCGGTAGGCCTCACCACCCCCTGCCTCCGCCGGAATGGTGAAATCGAATCCACCGTCGAGCCCCCTACGCTCCACGCGGCCCTGCCAGTGGCCGTTCCAGAGCGCCCCGCCGCCGCCCGCGCCCAGGCCGAACTGCTCGAGCGACCCGGCCCAAGTGGACACTTGCCACGGTTCCGCGTCGCCGGAGGTCTCCAGAAGAATCACTCCGGCCGCCGCCCGGGGGCCGAAGCGAGCCGAGAGCGCACCCGGGAGAACCGTCGCGTGCGTAAGGCTCCGGGCGGGAACACTGGAGAGATCCGCCTCGCCGGTCACAGGGTCGTTGAGTGGCACACCATCGAGAAGCACCAGAACAGCGTCGGGATTGCTGCCCCGCACGCTGATCCGCTGGGGGCCGCCCCTCGTTTGTTCCTGGACCACGATGCCGGGAACGGCTCGGAGGGCATCTCCCGCCGTCCGGGCGCCCGATCCCACGATCGTTTCGCGGAGAAGAACGATTCCTCCCGTGGACGCGATGGTAGCCGTGATCCCGCCGACTTCGAGCGCCACCGGGGTAAGCGCTAGTACGACTCGGGCTACGACACCGTTCTGGACCTCGACGTTTCGGTAGGTGCGGACATACCCTAGCCGGCGGACCGATAAGCGATAGGAACCCGGCTCCAGCCCCCTCAGCCGGAAGCCGCCAGAAGCGTCGGTCGACGTCTTCCACCCGCCCGGCCCGAGGAGGACTTCAACCGCGCCGAGCGGGGTCCTCGTGAGGGAATCCACGATCCGGCCGGATAGCTCGCCGGGCCATTGGGTGGCGGAGGCCCTCACCGGCAGCGCCAAAAGAGCGAGCAGGGCTAAACCAGCGCACCTGTACCTATGGGCAGCACCCGTCCAGCCAGGACGGCCACCGCGCATCGTCGACCGACAGAATGAAGAAACCCGCATCTCTTCCCCTCGAAGAGTGCTTGGCGATGCGGGCGCGCAGGTCTACTGACTTAGGGCGGCACTCCCTCGCCTTCCCAGGGCCTGTCGGCTCCAGTGGCATTCATGAGGGGGCCTGTCCGGCGCAAAAACGCGCCGAGCCCAACACAGTGGCGGGGCCGTGCCGGATTGTCACCGGCTTCCGAGATGCCTCGCCCGCATAATTAGGTTGTCGAAGAGCAACCTATCAGGGGCCGTGAGGGCGCGTCAAACGAAGCGGCTAGAATCATGGTCAAATTCTGCTCAAGAACTGCTTG
The DNA here is from genome assembly GCA_965248195.1 of Longimicrobiales bacterium. Lineage (GTDB taxonomy): Bacteria > Gemmatimonadota > Gemmatimonadetes > Longimicrobiales > Gaopeijiaceae > UBA822. The sequence continues at coordinate 2,903,962 of CBDFIQ010000002.1, forward strand.
GGAAAAACGTCAAACTGGGGCACATTTGAAACGTTGATAGCGATTTCCTCCAGCGCACGGGAAATACCATCAAGGACATTGCCCCCGACCTTGGGACGCTCGAGCGTCGTGATCGCCAGCGCTGGTGGACCGCGATTCTCATCATACTCGTTTTGACCGTAGCGCTGATCATGTCTCACATACCCGAGCTTGTCGGCGCGAGCGAGGATTTCGTGGAGGGAAGCAGGACCTATCTCATCGGGCTCTTCGTGCTGGTCCCACTCTTCTGCCTGTACGTGTTACAGACCACCGCCCAGTCGCGAAGGCTACGAGCTCACCTTATCGAGAATCAAAACAAGGACGACTTCGTCGCGATCGTCTCACACGAGCTCCGGACACCGCTCGCAACCATCTCCAACGTTCTCTCCAATGCGTTGGCCGGCGTCTGGGGAGAGCTCAGTGACGAAGCCCGTACCGAGTTCGAGACCGGCCGCACCAACGCGAAGAGGCTGGCAAACGTGGTCAGCAACCTGTTGGATATGTCGACCATCCGAGCCGGACGCGTCTCCCTCGAAAAGTCGCAAGTCGACATGCCCGGACTGGTTCACAGCGTCACCGAGTCGGTCAAAGCGAAAGCCAAGAAAAAGGGCGTCGCGCTCCAGGCGTCGCACGATCCGTACCTCGGGCTGGTCTTTTGCGATCCGGAGATGATCGTGCGCGTCGTCACGAACCTGGTCGGGAACGCGATCAAGTTCACCGAGGACGGCGGAACGATTTCTATCGCCGTCCGGAACGGTCTCAAAGACGTCCAAGTCTCCGTATCCGATACGGGAGATGGCATCGCCCCGGAGAACCACTCGCGCATCTTCGAGCGGTTTCAGCAAGTCGATCGGACGTACGGAACAGGAGAGAAGGGCACCGGCCTCGGCCTGGCCATTTCAAAGGAGTTGGTGGAACTCCACGGCGGGACCCTCTGGGTGAAGAGTGAGCTGGGGAAGGGCAGCACGTTCAGCTTCACTCTACCCGTCTACAAGCGGGAGGAGTTGCTGCGGGAGGCCGTGTACACCGAATTCAAACTGTGTCATCAGAGCGATTACCTCTCCCTTATCGTCTTTGTGTTCAAGCAAGTCGAGTTCGAGGCATTACAATCGCAGAGCGCCATCGGGGAGTGGAGGCGATTACTGGGAGAGGTCGAGACATCGATCAGGCAGGTCGGGCGCAGCCTGCATGATACCATGATCCAGTACGGAGACGGACGCTTGATCATATTCTTGCGCGACACGCCCAAGTCGGGAGCAACCGCGGTGCGAGACCGGATTGCGAGCGCGCTCGTGCCCTATGAGGAGCGCTGCCCTTTCGTGGTCGCGACGATTTCTTGTCCTGAGGATTCGGAGACCCCAGACGTGTTGGTTACTGACGTCGATAACTTTGTTGAGGAGTTGGCAAATGGGTAAAAAACTATTCATAGCGGACGATGAGTCTGGCTTCGTGTCGACCCTGAGGTCGCGGCTCGAATTCGAAGGATTCGAGGTCACGACTGCCCCGGACGGTAAGGCGGCCTTGGAGCTGATCCCGACTGAAATGCCGGATCTGATCCTGCTGGACATCATGATGCCGGCGGTGAACGGCTATCAGGTGTGCCGCGAACTGAAGGCGAACGCCGACACGAGCACCATCCCAATCCTGATGCTTACGGCCAAATCCCAAGAGAGCGACAAGTTCTGGGGAAAGGAGGCCGGGGCAGACGCCTATATTACAAAGCCGTTCGACATGGATGATCTGATCAGGGAAATCCGAGGGTTGCTCGACGAGTAATGCTGCTGTGGGTTGTTTACAGCCTTGTCGGGACCATCGGCCTCATGGTTCTGGCCGTCTTCCTCAGGGAGACCTGGCGTGCCTGGGAGCGTCGGCGATTTGAGAGGCTGAGAACGGTCTGCACCCGGCGATTGCGGGTGCTGAAGTACTTGGAGGCCGAGGACCTCGCCGCTCGGCTTCGAGCGGCGTTTCCGCTTCCCGTCATTGAAAAGTGTCTCGAGGAATTCTCCGAGCAATCGACGACATCCATGCGCGAGAAGCTCGTGCAAGTCAACGAGGACCTCGGCCTTGTCCAGGCCCGCATCGAGGCCCTGACAGACGCCGGCTCGTGGCCCGAGCGCGCAGCGGCGGCAGAACGGCTGGGACGCATCGGACATTCCGCAGCGGTGCTGCCGCTCATCGCCACACTTCAGGACCAGAGCGAAGACAAGCAGGTCAAGAGCGTCGCCAGTTTGGCGCTGCGTAACATCCGTGATCCCCGGGCGATCCCACCGCTGGTCGAGGCACTGGGGTGGGACGACGCGGCCATGGGCCAGGCCGTCGCGGATACGCTCGAGGGGTTCATGCCGCAAGCCGTGCCCGCGTTGCTCGACGTGTTGCAAAGCTCCAAGACCGACGGCCAGCGGTATTGGGCCGTTCGAATCCTCGGCGCGTCGACCGATTCCGAAAACACGGGTCCCTTGATCGCCGCGCTGCAGGATCGCAGTGAAAAAGTCCGGGCCGAAGCGGCCCGCTCGCTCGGAAGGCTGAAAGCTCGCCCGGCCATTCACTCGCTCACCGAAACGCTGTTGCGAGATCCCCTTGCGCCAGTGCGGGAAGAGGCGGCGCACGCCTTGGGCGAAATCGGTGATGAGCAAGCCTTGGAGGCGTTGAAGCAAGCCCTCGGCGAGCTTCCTTACGAGGTACGAGCGAGCGCGCTGACCGCAATGGAGAAAATGGGTGACGAGGCGGTCCCCCTCTTCCTCCAAGCTCTGGACGAGGACGATGAACGGACGCGCACGCAGGCCGCGACCGCACTTGAGCGCAACGGATACGTCGGTACGCTGATCGAGCGCCTTGCGGTGGAGTCCGGAACGACCACTGCGCCATCGTTCCTCGTCCTGCTGAAAGTTGCCAGGACCGGCGTCGTCGAGTCGCTCATTCAGGCCCTCTCGCTTCCGGATCTGCGGGTCCGCGTGCGAATTTGCCAAATCTTGGGCGAGGTCCGCAGCAGAAGCGCGTTAGACGCCCTCAGCGAGGTGGCCGTCGACGACTCTGAATGGGCGGTGCGGGCCCGCGCCCTCGAGGCCCTCATCCGGATCGGGGACGAGCAGACCCAGGCGCTTTGGTTGCGTCAGTTGAGGGACGAAGAGGAGAACGTGCGGGAGTGTATCCTGGAGTCGATGAGCGAGCTCCCCCCCACCGTGTTGGAGCCCATGCTGCCGGATCTTCTGCCCAAGCTCGACGATCCCAATCTCAAAATCCGAAAACTGATGGTCGGAGTCGTTGGCTCGATTCGTTCGGAGCGGGTCGAGCATGCGCTCGTCAAGTCGCTCAAGGACTCGGCGGCTGACGTGCGGGCGCAGGCCGCGAGCGCGTTGGGCCGCTTTTCGCAAAAGGACACCGTCCAAGCCCTTGAACAGTGTCTCGAGGACCCCGAGTCCCTCGTACGCGGGAACGCGGTTCGCGCCCTGGGCGAGATCAAGGACTCCGCCTCCATTCCGGCCCTTGCCCGGGCCTTCGAGAACGCCGACGACAGCTATCGCGACGACATCGCCCAAGCGCTGGCCGCCATGAAGCGGAACGATCTGCTCGCCCTCACGGATCTGCTCATGGGGTTGCGCTCGGGGGAGGCCCGGGCCGGCGTAGCCTGGGCGCTCGGGCTAAAGGGCGACCCGCGGGCCCTGGGCCTCCTGCAAGCGTTCCTCATGGACGAGGAGCCTCTCGTGCGCTCGAGCGCGGCACGTGCGCTGGGCGAACTCGCCTCCCCCGAGACGGGTGCGGTTCTGCTGCCCTTCCTCGAGGATCCCGATGCCCGGGTCCGTGCCGCGACGGTGGCGAGCCTGGGCCGGTGCCGGAACCCCGAGCTGGCTAACCCACTCGTCCCCCTGTTGGACGATCCCGATGTTGCTGTGGGTCGCCAGGCCGCGCTCGCCATCGGACAACTCGGCCATCCAACGGGGATCACCCATGTCCAGCGCTTCCACGCCCGGGTCTCCGACCCCATCTCCCAGGCCGCGGCGGCGATCGGTCTAACACTCCTGGGGGACCAGACCGGTCTGGAGACGATTCTCGAAGGGCTACAGGATTCGCGGCTCGCCCCACCGCTGCGCGATCTGATTCGGGCCTGCACCAAGGAAACGCAGCAGCAATTTTTCGCCGTCCTGACGCTCGATTCCCGCCTCTTTTGGCTCGAGGACCCTGAGGAATTTCGTTCCGAAGCTGTGGAACATTATGTGGGTCTGCTCCAATCCGATCGACAGCCTTCTGCCCGCATCCGCGCCATGCAGGCACTGGCTCTGTTCGCGGAGAGGCGGTGCGCGCCGATCCTGGAGGCTAGCCTCAAGAGAGATCCGAACCCGACGGTACGCGCCCAGGCACTGGCGTCCCTCGGTGGGTTCCTCCAGGTGGCCGAGCTCCTCGACCGGCTGGTCTTGGCCATTGGAGATCCCGCAGACGAGGTCCGGCTTCAGGCGGCCCACACCCTCAACGGGTTGAACCCCGATGACGTCAAGCCCCACCGCGAGCAACTCGTCGAGCTTCTGGAGACAGAGAACTACGAACTCCAGGAGGCCGTCTGCAAGCTCCTCGCTAGCTGCTACAAACGCGATTGGAGAACCCTCGCCGATCGCCTGATGGGGGCCGAGAAGACCAATAGTGTCCGAGGGCTAATTCGGACGCTCAGTCTCATCGGCGACCCAAGGATCGGCGTGCTCTTCTTGCCCATCCTCGATCACAGGGAGGCCGAAATCCGAGAGCTGGCTGCTGAGCAGTTGTCCCACGTCGCCTCCCGGCTGTCCGTCGAAAGCGTGGTGCGTTATCTGGAAGATCCCAACGAGCGGGTCCGTTCGGCAATCGTCCGGTGCCTGGGGAAGCAGTTGGCTGCCGAGTCCGTGGCGCCGCTGATGGAGCGAATGCTGGATCCCTCGGCATTGGTGCGCCAGGAGGTGGCAGCCGCCTTTGGCCGGGCGACCGAGCTCGAGGACGAGGAGCCGGTTCAAGTGCTCACGAAAATGGCCAAGGACGCCAGCGTGCTAGTCCGTGCGCAGGCACTGGCGTCCCTCATCCGCCTTGGCGTGACGGGGCAACGCAAGGTCTTCGAGGAGGCCTGTCAGGATCTGGATGAGGCGGACCTCGTGGCCTTGCGCGCCCGGTTGAACAAGGACGGGACCCTCTACCATGTGCTCGAGATCATGAAAACCGACCGCGGTGCACGGAAGCGCGCCGATGCCGTGTATTTTCTCGGCCAGGCGGACCTGGATCGATACGCTCCCGACATCGCTCTTGCGCTGCAGGATCCGGCCACCACGGTTCGCATGGCCGCGATCGAAGCGCTGGCCCAGCTCGAGGACCCGGGCATCCAGGAGGCGATCGAAGCGCTGAGCAGCGACCCCGTGGAGGCGGTGCGGAAAGCCGTCAAGCGCCGACGACTGCGTTCGTTGTCGCCGCGCAAAGAGGCGTGATCCAATGGCCACGGCGGTACGGGTCCTCCAAATCATCATCATCGGCTATTTCGTCCTGTACAACACCATCAATCTCTTCCTCCTGCTCGTCGCCTGGATCCAGGTGCGCTTCTTTCTCCGCGTCAAAGCCATCGGCAGCCTGGAGAGCCTCTACAACTCGAGCTCGACGCCGGCCGTCACGATCGTCGTGCCCGCCTACAACGAGCAGGAAACCATCGTCGAGAGCATCCGGGCACTGACGAACCTGTACTACCCCCGCTACGAAATCGTCATCGTCAACGACGGGTCGAGCGACGACACGGTCAAGGAGCTCAAGGCCGCCTTCGGTTTCAGCCGTCGGAAACTGGGCTACGAATCGGTGGTCCCCACCTGCGCCATTCGGGATTCCTACGAAGCGGTGTCGACGGGAGATGTGACGCGCCTCATCCTCCTGGACAAGGTGAACGGCGGCAAAGCGGATGCCTTGAACGCCGGCCTCAACGCGGCGCTCGCCCCCTTCGTGTGCTGCATCGATGCCGACTCGATCCTCGGACGCAACTCCCTCCTCGAGGTCATGCAACCCATGGTCGAGGATCCGGAGGGTATCGCTGCGTGCGGCGGCCAGGTCGGCGTCGCCAACGGCTGCACCATCGAGAACGGCCGGGTCGTCGACGTGCACCTGCCGCGTAATTGGCTCGCCAAGTTTCAAGTCGTGGAGTACATGCGCTCGTTCACAGCGGGGCGAACCGCGCTGGTCACCTTGAACTCGCTTCTGATCCTTTCCGGGGTGTCGGCCGTATTCCGCAAGAGCCTCCTGTTCGAAGTCGGCGGCTTCTTGAGTGGTCGACTCACCTCGCGGATCGTGAAGGAATATTGTGGGGGCGGTAAAGAGACCGTCTGCGAGGACATGGAAATCATCGTGCGGCTGCAGCGGTACATGCTGGAAAAAAAGATTCCCGCGAGAATCCACTTTCTCCCCTATCCGATGACGCTGTCTCAGGTTCCGGAACGCATCCGTGACTTCGGACGCCAGCGTGACCGTTGGTTCCGCGGTCTCGGGCAGGTCCTGTTCTACCACCGCAAGATGTTGTTCAACCCGCGGTACCGGCAGGTGGGCCTCTTTGCCATGCCGTATCAGCTCCTGTTCGAGTTTCTGGGGCCGCTCGTGGAGATCTTGGGCTATGTTTTGCTTCCCCTGCTCTACATGGCCGGGCTCGTGAGCACCGAATACCTCCTTCTGTTCTTCGCGGTCTCGATTCTGTACGGCACCCTGCTCTCGATCGCCGCCGTGTTGATGGGTGTCTGGACAGAGGGTCAGCTGGCGGACGGGCGCGACTCCGTTTCCCTGTTTCGTTATGAAGGCCTCGGAAGCGCCATCACGTTGGTGAGTTATGCGACTTTGTCGATGCTCGGGTATCGACAGATGCAGCTCTACTACCTCAGCAAGGGGTTTGTGGGATTCCTGAGGGGCCGTCAAACCTGGGGTAAATTCCAGCGTGGGAGATTCTAGGGCAGTGGTATCACCTCACACCTCCCGACGGAACGCTCTGGGCTGGGCAACAGGCGTTGTATGGCTCCTGACTGGGTCGCTCTCGGCGCAATCGGTCACCGACGTCTTTCCGTCCCAAGAGATCGTGCTGGCGGACTGGGGCATGTCGGATGTCTCGGAGGTTGGATACCTGCACTTCGGTGTGCTCCATAGGCGCCAAGGAGATGCGCTGGCTGTTTATGACGTTCGGCACCGCACGCCGGTGGTCCAATGGCCAAGCGAGCCGCAACGCCGCACGCCGCCGATCGACGGCGACGTGTTTCTGCTGGGCCATTTCGACCGGGGCAACACCAACCGCCTCGGGGGCTACTTCAATGGCTTCGCCCGTAGGCCGTCCATGTCGGCTGTATCCATCGCCCGCACGCCGGGTGACGGCCCCGCCCTGGCCTATTCATACGACAGAGCGGCCGGGCGCTTTGCCGGGTTCTGGATCCACCTCTTCGACTTCAAGCTACGTCCCACGGAACGGGTATTATTCGACGCCAGTCCGTTTACCTACCTCACCTTCGCGATTCGCGGCGAGCAGGGTGGAGAGGACCTGGCGCTGCATATTGCCGATCGTGCGTGGGAGCAGCGAGAAGGATCGCTTCCGATCGGGGACCTCGCATCGTTCCTCCCCGGTGGGCGTGTGGAGGCCACGTGGCAGCGCGCGTGGGTTCCCCGAGATAAGTGGCCTGCCGCATTGAACACGCGAGAATTGGCCAGCCTCGTCTTCCTGACGAACGGGGAAGGACGTGGGCGGGTATTCCTGAAGGACATCGCGTTCACGACGCAACGTGACGCCGAAATACCCACGGCCGGAAGGGCCGAGGAACCGGGCCGATCGTTGAAACAGGCGATGTGGCTCTGGGAGACTCCAGCGGTCACGAGCGATCCGGATGCGCGTCGACGCCTGGTGCGGTTTTGTCGCACCGAGGGCATCACCGATCTGTTCCTGCAACTGCCGTATGAGGCGGAGCGCGTCGACGAACGGTGGACGATCTCGTGGGATCGAGAACGCCTGCGCCCGCTCATCGCCGACCTCCACGCAGCCGGGGTGACCGTGCATGCCTTGGACGGGGACCCCCGGTTCAGCCTCCCCGAGTGGCATGGGCGGGTCATCGCCACCATACGAAGCATCACCGAGTACAATCGGGAGAGCCCGCCCGCCGAGCGGTTCGACGGCATTCGACACGACATCGAGCCCTACCTCCTACCCGGATTCGCCGGGGTGCGCCACACGCAGATACTGCGGCAGTACCTCTCGATCGTGGCCGCATCTCAAGCGTTGGCGGCCCAGGCCGGTCTCGTGTACGGCGTCGACATCCCAGCCTGGTTCGACGAACGAAACGAGTTCTTCGAGCTGGTGGCGGACGTGGACGGGCGGCCCCTGAGCGAGCTGATCATCGACATCGTGGATAACGTCGGCATCATGGATTACCGAACGCAGGCCTACGGCGCCGATGGGACGATCGCACATGCGCGGAGCGAGCTGCGGTACGCGGCGGACGTGGGGAAGCAGGTCTTTCTCGGTCTCGAGACCAGCGAGCTACCGGACGAGACCGACTTCGCGTTCAGCTCCCAGGGGTCGGGCGGCTCGCGGGTGGTCGTCCAGCAGATCGACGACGAGCGGGCGCGTGTCAGCTGGATCTCGGAGGAGGCGTGGGACCGGCTCAGCGAACGGCCAAGGACGACGACGGGGACGTTGATCCTGAGGGAATCCCGGGCGACGGCCGTGCCATCGGGCAAGTTGTCGTTCGCGCGGTACGGCAGGAGCGAAATCGAGGCCGTGATCGAACAGACCGCCTTGGAGCTTCAACAATTCGAGAGTTTCTATGGATTCGCCATTCATTCCTATGAGAGTTACCGACCGTGGCTCGAAGGCCCTCGGTGAGCCGCAAAATCCTGTTGGATCTAGCCTCGCACAGAGCCGTCGAGGCTCCTTCTTCGGTAGTAGGAGAGAAAATTTTCCTACGTAAACAACCGCTTCCCCGGTATTTCTGGAGTGGAGGGTTGTTTGTTTATGGAAGATGTATTGGAAGTGCTCGTGTCCGGCCACATGGCGAATCGGGGCGTTAGGCGTGAGAAGGCTTCGCCGAGCGGCCGACGACATCAGGGCCCGGGCACTCGGTCCATCCTCATGCTGCTGGGGGTGCTCGCGCTCACGTCGTGCTTCGATCAAGTCCTCATTCCGGACGTGGAGGCGGACGGTCGCCTCACGGTAACGAACGACGAGGAGATTCTGAGCGAGCGACTCGAGTACCTCGAGGCTGAGGTCCCCATCGACCCGGCGAGCCCGGCCCTGCTAGGAGGGGCCGCCGCCGCGCTAGGGGGGGCCGCGGCAGGGCCCACGCGATCAACGGTGAGCCTTACGCTTGTCGCGCAGCTCGATCCACCTAATGTGGACGGCCAGGTGGTCCAGGCGACCTCGGTCTCTGCGCGGCGGAGGTTCAATTTCTTGATCAGCTACAACACCCAGGGCAACCCTTTCGTGGGGGCGGTCGACTACGTGATCAACCCCTTCGGGCGAAGCCCCAGACTGATCTCTTTGGTGGCGTTCAGTGACTCCGACGTCAGCGCGGTCGGGCTCCACGATGAAGACGGCGACGACGATGACGACTGGATCTACGTGGCTGAGGCGACAGCCGCGAGTGGCTTCGCCACACCTGCGGCCATCGAGCGCCTAACGGTTGCCCCCTCGGGGATCCTGCTGGAGAACAACGACCGCTTCGATCTCTCGAGTTTTGCCGCCACCAGTGTCCTCTCGGGCGACGATGTGATCTACGTCACGACCGGGGACGGCGGACACGTATACGCACTCGACGAATCCGATATGAGCATAGTTGGCCAATTCGCCCTCGACGACGCACGGTGGGTGGCACACGACGAGGACAATGACCGGATCGTGGTAGTGCAAGGAACGCCCGGACGGATTTCTGTTTTCCAGGAGGGCGACTTCCCGGGTGGATCGATGACCCTTCTCAACACCTTCACTTTCCCCGGAGCCGGCGTTGCCGAGTCGAAGTCGACCGTCGAAATCGTCGGTGGCAAGGCCTTCATCGCTGCGGGCCCCGAGGGCGTGCAGGTGATGTGCCTCGACAACGGTCAGATCGTCGGGTCAGTGCCGCGCCCCGACCCGGCCGCCCTCGGACTGGATGCGTCGGTGGTGGTGACGAACGCGGTCACCGTCGACGAAGACCTGATGTTCATCTCGAACGGTGAGGCGGGTGTGTACGTCGCGGCGGGGGCCGCGGATTTCGCTAGCACGCCATGCGACGCGCCCCAGACCATCACGATGCTGGGGCACCTACGCTTCGACGACTTGCAGTCCGTCAATCACGTCGATTATGAGAACAAGCGGCTCCTCATCGCCGCTGGCCTGGGCGGGCTCAAGATCGTGCAAGTCAAAATAAAGCCCTAGGTGGCTACGGGACGCGCCCCTAGGTGGCCACGGGGCGCGATCAAAACACCCAGTTCGAGCCCAGGATGAAGGCAGTATACCGGTAGCCGGACTCGCCACTCGCGAAGCTCATCAGTCCCGCGGAGGAGTATCCGAAGGAAAGTGAGATCTCACGGCCAGGCCCGAATCCGTACGCGACGCGCACGTTGGAGCGAGCAGACAGGCCGACGTCACCGTCCTTCCCCACCTGCTGAATCCCGGGAGCGAGCTCGACCAGAAAGGTCCACGGTACCGGCCGGTACAGCCAATGGCTCGTGATCTCGCCAATACCGTAGAAATCCGGGTCGAAGTATCCGTCGTTCAGATCCTTCTCGAACGAGAACCCTCGAAGGCCCGCCCCGAGTGAAAGGAACCGACCGACTCGCCGTGATGTGGAAAGAGATGCGCTTCTCCGGCCGTTGTCTTCCGTTCCCACCAACTTGCCCACGCCCACCGTACCGTCGACGCGCCATCCCAGCGCTGGAGCCCCCCGCCCACTGATCAAGAGCTCTGTGCTCCGCACCCCTATCTCGGCGAGCGCCGCGGTCTCGTTCAGACCCGCCGACGCGAAATTCAACGCCGCGCCGATGCGGCTCCGGTCCGGAGTCCTCACGCCCAGCTGATATGCGACGTACGAGGGGTCATCCGTGCCGTTACTCCGACTTCCACCGAGGCCGCCGGACAAGGTCCAGCCAGGCCGGATTTGGTAGCGACCAGAAACCGTCACGCCTTGTGCGGTGAGCTCCAGTTGTTCGATCCCGAACCTCTGGTCGAGCTTTTTCAGGTAGCCTTCGCCCCGCACATCGAGTCTCGGAGTCGCGTGCCAACCCGCCGCGAGCGACGTGGTCACCATCGTATTCCCGTCCGAGTCGTTTTCGTAGACGACCGTAGGCCGAGCGACAGGCGCCAGAGCGAGGTTCAGCGACCGGAGTTGGTCCCGAACCACTGCGTTCGTGGGTGCGAGCTCAGCCGCCCTCTCGAGGGCTTCCCGGGCGGCTGCGTCCCTTCCCTGCCAGCGATACACCTGCCCGAGCCCGCCCCACGCATCAGCGCTCGACCGATCGGCCTCGACAGCCTGGAGCGATGCCTGTTCACTCTCCGCGAGGCGACCCGCCCACCCCAGGGTCTTGCCCTTGCCCGTGAGCGCCCTCATCTCGTTCGGAGCGCGGAGGAGCACCTCATCGTACTGGGCGATCGCGCCGGCGAAGTCCTGCGAGACTGCAAGTGTCCTCGCCAGGCCAAGCCTCGCTTCGATGTCCTCGGGATCGCGAGCCAGGAGAGCGTCGTAGGCGGACCTGGAGGCCTCGAACCGGGCGGCCCAAGCAAACGCCTGTGCCCGTTGGAGGTGAGCGCTGTTGCTCCCAGGTGCGATCGCGAGCAGCTCGTCGTAGCTCGCGAGCGATTGGTCGAACTGGCCGGCCCAAGCCTGGAAGAGCGCGAGCGCCTCCAGGGCCTCCACATTGTCCGGCTGAACCGCGAGCACCTCGGCCACCTCGTCCTGCGCCCCAGGGATGTCTCCCGACCAAGCCCGGACCCGCGCCCGGGCCAAGCGAGCGTCAAGGCGCCGAGGCTGCTGCTGGATCAGACGATCGAGTAGCTCTACCGCCGCATCGTACTGCTTCTGCCACGCCTGCATGAGCGCCATCCGTAGCATCGCGGTCCCGTCCTCCGGATCGGCCGCGAGGCGGGCGCTGTACAGGCGCATCGCGAGGGCGGTGTTTCCTCCGCTCCACGCCTCCCCTGCACGGTCGTCGGGGGTCGCCATGGCTGCGTCCGCCCCGGCGATTCGCTCCAAATACTCGACGGCCGTCGGGTGCCCCGGTTGGAGCTCGAGGACCGTGCGGAAGTAGTCGCGGACGGCGTCGACGTCCCCCGAACGCCACCGCGCCAGGCCCAAACCGACCAGCGCGTCGACGTTATTCGGCTCGGCGGTGCCCACCACCGTCCAGAGACGCTCGGCCTCCAGTACATTGCCGTCTCTCAGATTGACGTAACCTAGGCCCGTGCGCGCGTACTGATCGTTGTGGCACAGTGCAACCGCAGCCTCGAATCGACGCCGCGCCTCCGCGATGTCGTTGTCGGCGTAGGCAGCCCAACCGGCTTCGGCGCCGGGGCCGGACGCGCTCGGGCAAGGATCCTGCCCCTGTGCTGGTGCGGACAGGGTCAGGAATGCCAGTAAGAGAAGGGTGGGGATCCCAACGGGTCGCACGGGCTTCATCCAGCCTCTCCGGGCTCTGGAGGTCAGAAGGTTTGATCAGCATAGGGCCTTGCTGACAAATTCCTTACTCCCGAGCAGGCGAGGTCAAGGATCTTCTAATTGGTGATGCGGGAGCCACGCCACTACGGGCTCCATCCCGGCGCTGGACTCTACGCTAGCCCCGATCTCTTCTCTAGAGCCGATAGGTGTAGTTCAGCTTGACGCTCGCGCCGCGAGAGAGAGTCTGGAACTCCCGGTCCCGGTCGAAGAGCCCGCCACCCAGGTTCTGCCAGTTCTGCGTGAAGACGAGGAAGAGATCGTTCCCGGGCGTTATGATCCACCGCGTCCGCATGAACAGGCCCACGACCTTGGAGACGTCGTCGTACTGGATGTTGCCCGTGACGTTTGCCAGCGGAGTGATGTTCCACTCCCCGGCCACCCGCACGAGGTTGGCGTCGAACGATCCCTGAGGCAGATCGACGTTGTTGTTCTCGACTTGGGCAGAGAGGAGAATCCCAGGTGACGGTCGGAGGTCCAGGCTGATCGAAAACTGGGTCCGATCTCCGCTCCAGAAGCCGCCTCGACGGACCTGGACGCGCCCGGAGACGACTCGGCGACCCGCGGTTCGAGCCGAGAGGCTCTGCTCCCAGTTCGCGTAGGTCCCCGCGTCGATGAAGATGCCGTCGCTGATCTCGAACCGGCTATCGAGGTACTCGAACTGACGCTGGAGGTTGATGTCGATGTTGTCCTGGCTCTCGAAGTTGACTCCGAAGACCTTGAACTGCCACTGTCGCTCCTCGGCGATGCCGGTCGTGATACTCTCCAAGTGCCGGAACTGGGCGGAGAAATCGAATCTGCGGATCCAGTCGATGTTGGGTCTTGGACCCCAGCCAATCCGGGGTTCGATTCGCCGGAATCCGTTCCGGGTGACAAATCCCACCGCGGGGTCGTAGTCCTCCCCGAACTCGCGGTAGGAGACGTGCGCCGACCAGATGTCGTTCGGGTAGTTGATCCGGATGCCGCGAGAGGAGAGATCCGAGATCGACCGCTCGACGCCCCGGTCGGGGTTGGAGTTCCAGGCTGCGAACGCCTGGAAGGCGAAGTTCTTGTCGCCGAAGAGCCGAGAGGTGGCGAACTCGAGGTCGGCCCCTACCGTGTGTTGGTCCTTGGGGCCCCGCGCCGTCGGATCGGTAGGATCGACACCGGTGGAGCGACGCGTGTAGATGGCGCCAATGGTTGATTGCTCGAAGATGCCCCGCTTGATCCGCGCCACCGTGAACTGCTCTCCCGCGAAGGTCCCACCATCCACATCCGCGGACTCGAGTTCGGCAGTGCCCACCTGAAAAAATCCGAGCTCGTACCTTCCGACCTGGCCCCCGAGCCTGCTCGCGTAGTTGAGCGGGATCTGTTCGCCCTCGAGCAGCCCGATCCGCCGGCTGAAGTAGGGGTCGGCCCCGTTGCCAGGGGCGAAGCTGAAGACCCCCGAGCCCTCGAGGAAGAAATCGCGCTGTTCCGGGAAACGAAGGGGGAACCGCGTGAGGTTGAGGCGGCGTTGATCGACCTCTGCCTCCGCGAAGTCGGTGTTCACGCTCACCCCCGCCCTCAAGCTCGGCGTGACGTTGTAGTTGATGTCGAGACCGACGTCGCTCGGGTAGGTGGTCGGGTCAGCCTCTTCCGGCACGTTCTTCCAGTTCGTCACCGCGTAGGGAACCGCCTCGAGTCCTATTCCCTGCGACATTCCCTCGAGGCCGGTGAGCCGCCCGGCGTGTATGGGTTGGCGGAGGCTCTGGTTGCGCCGATACCCGCGCCAGAGGATCTCCTCGTTCCTGCGGCGGATCGTGCGTTGGAAGTTGATGCCCCAGGTGTCGGACGTCGGGTCGAAGTTCAGCGTGCGGAAGGGAATCTGGATCTCAAGCGACCACCCGTCGGGCCGGATCTCGGTCTGAACCTGCCAGATTCCATCCCACGCCCGGCCACCGCCGCCGCCGCCGCCACCACCGCCACCGAACCCACCGCGGCCGAATCCACCGCCACCGCCGCCACCGCCGCCACGCCCACCACCCCCGGAGATGAGGGCGTCGCCCATTACGCCGGCGGCGTTGGTCTCGAAGAAGTAGCCGGTGCGACCGTCCCCGAAGGTGTCGAGAATCCACATGAAACGGTCGTCGGCGCTGAGGAAGCCATCCCGCCGCTTTTGGAACACCAGAATCCCCTCGGGATCGTCGTAGAACATGGCTCCGATGTAGAGCGCGTCCTCGTCGTAAACGACCCGAATCTCGGTCCGCTCCGACGGGGTCCCGCCTTCCACGGGCTCCTGCTGGGTGAAGTCCGTGATGGGGATGGCGCGCTCCCACGCTTCCTCGTCGAGACGCCCATCCATGTCGATGGCGGCACCGCTCTCGAGCCGAAGGGCGATAAGATCGACAAGCTCGGTGTCCCCTTCCCCATTGACGAGGCTCTGAGCCGCTAGGGGATCCGTCAGGAAAAGGAAAAGGAGCGCTGCCGCCAGCACGATTCCCCCTGCCGCGTCTCGAACTCGCATCTGTGCCATCTATCCTCGACCTTCGGAAGTAAGGGGCTGAATCGGCGTGTACCGACGGGAACCTACGTACAATCCTTTGACAGGACACACGGCGGTCGCCCCGTGTTGTAATCGGGCCGACTGCATCCCTGCGCCACACCGGTTGGGCGACGACCACCCCCGGGGCGGCGGACGCGGTCTTCGCCCGCGCCGGACGTCGCGTGCTGTGACACGAGGTTCTCTCGACGGGAGGGTGGTGAACCCGCTAGCTTTGATTTCGCCTCTCAATGATCCGCTCAACCCGCCATAGACCCATGAGCGACCCGTCGAAGCCGACTGTAGAGTTCACGAATCTCGCAAAGGACACCGTCCTCCGTTTCATGGAGATGCAGGGGGACGAGAGCCTTGCGGTGCGCGTCCAGGTTGCCAGCCCAAGCCCGCTCGATCCGCGCTACGAGATCACGATGATCGAGCCCGGTGAAAAATGCGCGGAAGACCAGGTGTTCGACGGCTACGGCTTCGAGGTCGTGATGGAGCCCGAGAGCGCGAAGCTCCTCGAAGGTGCTCGCATCGACTGGATCGAGACCCTGACCGAGAGCGGGTTCAAGGTCGAGAATCCCAACCTGGCGCCCATCGGCTCGAAGCCGTTGGAGGGCCCTCTGGCCGACCGAGTTCGACAGGCCATCGACCAATTCGTGAACCCCGGAGTGGCCCAGCACGGCGGACACGTGACGCTGGTGGAAGTCAGGGACAAGATCGTCTACCTCCAGATGGGTGGGGGTTGCCAGGGCTGTGGGATGGCCTCGGTGACGTTGAGCCAGGGAATCGAGCGGATCCTTCAGGAGCAGGTGCCGGAGATTGAGGGCATCGAGGACGTGACGAACCACGGCGACGGCGAGAACCCCTACTTCAGCGCGTCCAAGTAAAATACCCGGGTTTTGGGTATTGTGGGTAACCGGCACTCCGACGGAGGGCCTGTCGTGTCGAGGGTCCTTCTCCTCCTTTCACGAACCTCGTATCGCGCCGAGGCTTTTGTCCACGCGGCCCGCCGCCTGGAAGTGGACGTCACGGTCGGCTCGAATCACCGGCAGGCCCTCGCCGACCTGACACCTGGCGGAGCGCTCACTCTCGGCGTCGGGGACATCCACCGATCGGTGGCCAGCATCGTGCGGTTCGCCTCGGACCATCCGCTGACGGCCATCGTGGCGGCGGAAGACGATTTCGGGCCGGTGGCCGCGGCAGCATCGGAGGCCCTGGGGCTGACGCACCATCCTTCCGAGGCGGTCCGGTCCGCTCGTAACAAAGCGGTCATGCGGCAGCGGCTCGAGGCGGCCGGATTCCCGTCACCCTGGTTCCACGTTGCCTCCGTCGATGACGATGCGGAGGCGGCCGCAGCCGGTGCTCGCTATCCCTGTGTTCTCAAGCCGCTCGCGTTGTCCGCCAGCCGCGGGGTGATCCGCGCAGACACGCCCGAAGAGTTCGGCCGGGCCTGGAGCCGGATTCGGGCGATCCTCGAGCAGCCCGACGCAGTCACGCGCAGCGGCCACGGCGTGGCCGAGATCCTGATCGAAGCGTACATGCCGGGGGGCGAAGTGGCCGTGGAGGGGATCGTGGTGGGGGGCGAGCTGCAGACCCTCGCCGTCCTGGACAAGCCGGACCTCATGGAGGGGCCGTTCTTCGAGGAGACCATCCTTGTGACGCCTTCCCGTCTCCCCGAGAGTGTTCAGCGCGAGATCGTCTCCTCCGTGCAGCGGTCCGTGGCCATCCTCGGCCTCGATGACGGCCCCGTTCACGCCGAGCTCCGCGTGGACGCCGAGCAGGCCTCACTCCTGGAGATCGCGCCGCGCTCCATCGGTGGCCGTTGCTCCACGATCCTCCGCTTCGAGCCGGCGGCGACCTTGGAGGAGCTCATACTGCATCATGCGTTGGGGATGCCGATCCACGAGTACTCCCTAGCGCCTGGAGCCGGCGGTGTCATGATGCTCCCGATTCTCGAAGCCGGCGTTCTGCGCGAGGTGGGCGGGTCCGAGGCAGCCCTCGAGATTCCGGGCATCGAAAGGCTCGAGATTACGATCCCGGTGGGCCAGAAGGTCGTGCCCCTCCCCGAGGGTAATCGCTACTTGGGATTTCTCTTCGCCCGAGCAGCGACGTCCGAGCAGGTCGAAGCCGCGCTCAGGGTCGCGTACGCGAGGCTCGACGTGAAAGTCGAGCCCAGTTGAGGGACGAGCGCCGGAAATGTTTGATTCAGAAATCCAGCGCCGAATCGTCATGGCGGGCCGGGTCATCCAACCGACCCAGCAGCTGCATCTGACCGGCCGTAATCCGGCGCCGACCGGCGTAGCCTCCGCTTATTTCATGCCAATACGCCACCTTGGGCTCATCCGACTGCCAGCAGAGATAGACCCAACGGCCATCTAGAGTGGTGGGAAAGTCGACCAGCCCGTGCTCGAGACCGCCGACCGGAAAGCGGATGCCCCGGTCAACAAGCCGCTGTTGGATGAGCTCTTCGATGGTCCGGCGGTACTCCGAGAGAGAATGACGATGCTGCGCGTACTCCTCGTGATCCGGGTTGGCACTTTGGGAGACCAGGTCGCCCCAAAGAGCGTCCAGCACGGCCAGCTGGTCCATCTTGCTGCGTGCCACGTCGCGAAGGCTTTGAATCTGGTTGAGGGCGGCCCGCACCTCAGAAAGCATCTTGTTTGCCTCGTCGACCGTAAAAGCATGATGGCCCATGACGCTAGCTTTCCGATCCTGTCACCGTCGCCACAGAGCCGAACTGACTCTCGGTCGGCTCAGCTCAGCAGAACCACGCTTCAGTCAGGTGCGGTGATCGGACACTCCGACGGCGGTATCGGGGTTGGGCTACGGTCCACGGGCCAAAAATGGTCGCAACGGCAAGCTCCTTGATTCGGTAGAACGTCGTTGCCGGGTCTTCACCCGAGTTGGCTGCTTCTTCAGCGACTCGCGAGACCTGCTGTTGTAGCGCGTCCACCTTGGGATCCGAATGCTGCCAGGTGTACACGAAGTCCTTCTGAACCAGCCTCCCCAAGGAGGGCTGGATCTCAGGGATATCGAGGAGCCATGAGCCTGGAGGCAGAAGGAGTCTGATGGAGTATTGCACTGGATCGAGGTGATAGATCAAATCGTGCTTCTGCACGAACTCGAGCAGCTCCAAATATCCCGACAGCGTCGTCCAAGGCGTGAAAGGCAACAGCGAGGGGCGAAGGGCTACGTCGGCGAATCGCGTGATCTCCAGGGCAGTGACCACGTCATCTCGGGTGTGACCCTTGTCGAGATACCCGAGAATACGGTCGTCCACACTCTCCACAGCGGACACGACGAATATGCACCCGAGCGCCGCCAGCTCCATGACCGCGTCACGATGCTGGATCAGGTGCTCGATCTTGGCCGTGAAGTTGAAGCTCAGTTCGGGGTGGCGGTTACGCATCTCCCGAACGACCCCGAGCGAGTGCTTCACACCGTTCAGCGGATCGCCGTGTGCATGGGAGTCGAGATCCCCACAAAGTCGGCCCGGCGAACCTTGACCTCGTCGATAACCTCGACGGCGAGATCCAGGCATTCCACTTGATGGCGCCCTTCCGCGATCAAGTGTGCGGCAGCGGACGCTACTCCGAACGGCTGATGGCCGAGCTCATAGCAGGAGATGAGGAGTACGTTCATTGCCATCACCCGCCCCGCGTGTGCATCTCCCGGTGTGGATCTTCGCGCAGATCTTCGATCTGATGGAGAGGGCCTCGGGAGCCCAGCGCCTGTCTATCCTCGGCCCCACGGTCGGTACGATTCGTCCACCCCCGGACGATCAGCGACCTGATCTCATCTTGGGAGGCCCGCTCTCGGAGAGGCCTCCGAAGGTCGATCCCGTCGGCCGCGTACAGACACAGGAACCACATCCCATCCGCAGTGAGCCGGCTCCGGTCGCAGGCGCTGCAGAACGGCTCGGTTGTCGAGGCGATGATGCCGAAGGTCGTCCCGTCCGTTAGCCCAAAGCGGTCCGCCGGAGCCGAGCCATTCTCGCGGAGCGGCTCGATCGCCCCATAGTGCCTCTCCAACAGGCTCAGAATCTCCCTCCTCGAAACGACCCGATCCATCGACCACCGCGTGGCTCCGCCCACGTCCATGTACTCGATGAACCGGACTTCTGCGCCCCTATCCCTACCGAAGTCGATCATGTCCGTGAGTTCGTCGTCGTTGAACCCGCGCATGACAACGGTATTGATCTTGAGGGGTTTCAGCCCGCTTTCCGCGGCGGCATCGATACCTTCGAGCACCTGGGCGAGACGGTCGCGGCGCGTCAGTTGCTTGAACCGCTCCGGCCGTAGCGTATCCAGGCTCACGGTGACGCGGTCTAGTCCTGCGCTCCGGAGTGACTCCGCCTGCTGCGCCAGTAACACCCCGTTGGTGGTCATGCTCAGGTCACGAAGGTCCGGGTTCGCCGCCAGCCGCTCCACCACATCCGCCGCTTCGCGGCGGAGCAGCGGCTCGCCGCCCGTGAGCCTCACCTTGTCCACCCCCAACTCGCTGAAGACATTGACGAGATCGCCGATCTGTTCGACGGTGAGGATGTCTTCGCGGGGCAGCCAGACATACTCCTCCTCGGGCATACAGTACTGGCAACGCAGGTTGCATTTGTCGATCAGTGAGACCCGGAGGCTCTTAAGAGGCCGGCCGAACGTGTCTGGCACTGTGCGCATTTTCCTTGGTCTCAACTTCCCGAGGGACGGGGCAGGGCTACGTGGGCCGCCGCGATCAGTTTCCTGGGGTCTTAACCTATACATTCAGATACCAACATGTGGCATCGAGAATCAGCCGCGAGTATCCTGGCCCGCCCATGCCCCCACTGAGGTCACGTTCGGTCTCCGCCCAAGACGTGAGTTCGACTCTGGTCTCTGTCAACATCGGCAGCGGGGAGTACCGTTAGCTTACAGTCATGGATTTGACGCCTGAGGAGCAACCCGTCGTCCGTCGTGCTGTGGCGGCGTACCACGAGATGAAGAAGCGGCACAAGGGGCCTTTCAGAGGGACGACTGCCAACGAGATTCTCGAAGAATTGAAGCCGTCCCTAGTTCGTTGGACTGAACTCGCCGCGTTCGTGATCGAAAGGGCAAAAGGACCCACACTGAGGAATCGCTAACTTGGCGCGCCAGCTCACGCCGCTGGTCGCCATAGTGGTCAGACATGAGAATCGCGATTCGTTGGGTGCACCCTCTTGGGAATGGGCATGAATCTATGATAAGGATGCCGAGTGCCCGTTTTTCGGTCGGTGACGTAGTGCACCACAAGCTGTTCGATTACCGAGGTGTAATCGTCGATGTCGATACGCACTTTCAAGGAACCGAAGAATGGTACGAAGCCGTGGCGCGTTCGAGACCACCCAAGCACCGTCCTTGGTATCACGTATTGCCTCACGGAGCCCAACATCAAACGTATGTATCCGAACGAAACCTCGAACCAGATCACAGCGGCCTGCCCATTCAAAATCCCTTAGTGGAGCGCTACTTCACTGATTTCAGCAACGGGCGGTACGTCAATGATGTTCAGTTCCATTAGGGATCACGCCGTCTTACCGATCCGTCGAGCAGCTCGCGAGTGGATCCCCAATACGATGACCCCGGGATTCGTGTGCCGAGGCGCCGAGTTCCACTTCGTGGGCGTGATCTTCGTCGTCCGACAGTTCCGGGAATACCTGCGACTGAGGCCGGCTCGGTTCATCGGCCAGGACGGAGGGCTGCGGCGGGAGTAGGGTGCCGGGTGAGCCCGACCTCGATCCGCTGGAACTGGTGCCGAGGGTCGACGGTTGGGAACCTGCAAGAGCTGAACGTACTCGGCTAGCGGGGGACGCGTGACCAAAAGATCCAATCCGAGGAACCGGCTGTCGGTCCTCATGGGAATCGCACTGGTCTCGGGTGCCTGCTCGGATAGCGGCGATGCGCCCACCGGGCCCGTCGCCAGGCAGCCGGAGGCCATCGAGCTCGCCGTCCGTGTGCACCTCGTGCAGTCCGACCAGCTGGACGCGCTGAACGTTCGCCTGAGCGAGACAGAAGTCGCCCAGCTCATGACCGCCGTGAACGAGACGTGGGCGCAGGCCGGGATCGTCTGGAGCGTGGAGAGCATCGTCCGGGAGGATGCCCGGAACGAGTTCTTGTTCCGTCGTGCCCTGACAGATCCCACCGTGAGCCCGATCTCCGTCCTCACCTCCGTCCTCACATCGGAGAACCTGGGGCCCGACATCTGGAACGTCTTTATGATCCGGGATTTCGGGGGCGGAGTTGGAGGCGTGTATCTAGGGATCGAGGGGGTGGTGGTCTCCACGGAGATCGATCCCGGCGGACTGCGTGACATTGACGGAGGCATGGCGCGCATCC
Organism: Longimicrobiales bacterium; assembly: GCA_965248195.1. Taxonomy (GTDB): domain Bacteria; phylum Gemmatimonadota; class Gemmatimonadetes; order Longimicrobiales; family Gaopeijiaceae; genus UBA822. Next base: position 2,925,465 of record CBDFIQ010000002.1, read on the forward strand.
TTGCCCATGAGCTCGGTCACTCCCTGGGCTTGGTTCACGTGCCGTGCATGGCCCAAGGCAACCTCATGGCGGCTGGATGCACCCTGGGCTCACGTACGTTCCTCGACGCGACCCAGATCACGGGTGTTCGGCGGCAGGCGGAGACGGGAAGACCGTTCTAGGTCGGAAGCCTATCCCTCCCCCGACCCGGCGCTCCGCGCCAGCCACCAAGTGTCGACCACGAACGAGTAGACGAGGAGGAGCAGGGCCGAGGCCGCGAGCGCGGTGGCGGGCGCCGCCCGGGTCACTGGGGCCAGGCAGATCACGAGCACGATCCCCTGCACCACGCAAACCACCTTCCGCCGCCGGCTGGGCGGCAGAGCCCCACGGAGCGGTGGCCACAGCAGGCCCCCGAGCACGAAGACGTACCGCAGCCCACCGACGAGCAGGACCCAGGATCCCACGCTCCCGCTCCACCAGACCAACACGGACAGCACCAGGAGCAGGAACGCGTCCAGCTCCATGTCGAAGCGGGCCCCGAAGGCGCTCTCCGTGCCGGTTCGCCGCGCGAGGAGTCCGTCGAGCCCGTCCAGCACCAGCGCCATAGTGGACAGCCCCACCATCCACCAGTAGCTCGCTCCCGTGAACACGCCGGGCAAAAGAGCCAGCACCGCAAGAGGCAGCACGAGGGCGGCGCGGGCCAGCGTCAGCCGGTTGGCGGGCCCGAGGCCGGGGCCGGGGTGGGAGGGTGGCAGCTTCGCGAGCAGTAGCGCGCCCAGCGCGGCGTATAGTCCGACGGCGAGAAGCACGTGGCTGGTCGAAAGGGCCAGCATCCAACAAGTTGCGAGGGACACGGCCAGGAGGGGTAGGAGCCCCAACACCACATCGCGCAGCGGCGACGAGGGTCTCTCCCCGGAAGTGGGAGGCGGAGGTTGCGTCCACGTGGTCTGACTCATGGGACCGACATTAACTTCGGAGGAACGAGAACGCTCGTGCCGAGGACCACTCGCCAGTTCTGGATCCGAGCTCCGGGCCGCGGAGAGATGGTCACGTCCCCACTCGGTCCCCGGGGGCCGGACCATGTGCTCGTGCGCGCCCTCTATTCCGGCATCAGCCGAGGCACGGAATCGCTCGTCTTTCGGGGCGAGGTGCCGCCGTCCCAGCACCAGGTGATGCGGGCGCCGTTCCAGGAGGGCGCCTTTCCCGGACCCGTCAAATATGGCTACAGCAGCGTGGGCGAAGTACTGGAAGCGCCGGCCCAGCCCGAGCCCTCGCTCGTCGGGCGGCACGTCTTCTGCCTCCACCCTCACCAGGACCTCTATCTGGTGCCGGCTCGGGCCGTGTGCGTCCTGCCGGACGGCCTACCCCCCGAGCGCGCCGTCCTCGGCGCGAACATGGAGACCGCGCTCAACGCGGTGTGGGACGCTCGACCGTCGGCTGGTGACCGCATCGTCGTGATCGGGGGCGGGGCCGTGGGACTCCTCGTCGCCTGGTTATGCCGGCAGATTCCCGCAGCTCGGGTGAGCCTGGTGGACGTCGACCCCTCCCGAGAGGGTGTTGCCCGGAGCCTGGGGCTGGAATTCGCCGATAGCGCCCCGGCCGGAGCGGACGCCGATTTCGTCTTCCACGCGAGCGGAAGCCCGGAGGGGCTCGAAGCCGCCCTGTCGGTGGCGGGCGTCGAGGCCGCGGTGGTCGAGCTGAGTTGGTACGGCACCCAGTCCGTCCCCCTCCCCCTGGGAGAGGCCTTCCACTCCCGCCGGCTCACCCTCCGGAGCAGCCAGGTGGGCCGCATCCCCGTGGACCGGGCTCCACGCTGGGATCACGCCCGCCGACTCGGCGTCGCGCTCGATCTCCTTTGCGACGAGCGGCTCGACCTCCTCATCTCGGGAGAGAGCGACTTCGAGACGCTCCCGGAGGTGATGGGCCGCCTCGCCGAAGACGGGCGGGGGGTCCTGTGTCACCGCATCCGCTACGAACAACGCTGACCGCGGCCCCGAGCCGCCTGGAGACAGCACCTAATGTACAGCCTGAACGTTCGTGATCACTTCATGATCGCCCACAGCTTCCGGGGCAAGATCTTTGGACCGGCGCAGCGGCTCCACGGAGCTACCTACGTGGTCGACGCCACCTTCCGGCGCGATCCGCTCGACTCCGACGGCCTGGTCGTCGACATCGGACTCGCCAGCGCGGCCCTGAAGGAGGTCCTCGGGGAGCTCGACTTCCGGAATCTGGACGACGAGGCCGCCTTCACGGGGCAGAACACAACGACCGAGTTCCTGGCGCGCACCGTTTTCGACCGGCTCGTGGTGGCGATCCGGGACGGTCGCCTCGGCGACGAAGCGCGAGGGCTCCAGGAACTGAGCGTGACGCTCCACGAGTCGCACGTGGCCTGGGCGTCGTTCGAAGGGTCGGTTTGAGCGAGCGGGAGCTCCATTTCATCGTTCCGGGGCCGCTCGACCAGCGGACCGGCGGCTCCCTCTACGACGCCCGGATCGTCGAGGGCCTGACGGCGTTGGGCTGGACGGTGATCGCCCATGGGCTCGACGGCAGCTTCCCTGAGGGCGACGCGTGCGCGGAGTCCAGCCTCGCCCGCACCCTCGTGGGGATCGCCCAAGGCACCCGGGTGGTCCTGGACGGTCTCGCTATGAGCCCCCTTCCCAACCCTCTCCGGGCGCACCGAGACCGCCTGCGGCTGACCGCCCTAATTCACCATCCTCTTGCCGACGAGACGGGGTTGGAGGCCGCCGAGCGAGCGCGCCTCGCCCGATTGGAGAGGGAGTCTCTGGCGCAGTGCACCGGGGCGGTCGTGACGAGCGCGTTCACCGCGCGCCGGCTCGGGGCGTACGGCGTCCCGGCCTCGCACGTCCGCGTCGTACCGCCCGGGACGGAAAAGGCGCAGGCCGCGGTGGGCCCCGGGGCCGGCGAGCCTCCCCGCCTGCTATGCGTGGGCTCGGTGAGCCCCCGAAAAGGACAGGACCTGTTGGTGCGCGCCCTCGCCCGCATCCCCACCTTCCCCTGGAGCTGCCTTTGCGCGGGGAGCCTGACGCGAGCGCCGGAATTCGCCGACTCGGTGCTGGGGCTGGCGCGAGCGCTGGGTCTGGAGGATCGGATCGACTTCCCCGGCGAGCTCGGCGCCCCGGAGCTCGACACGCTCTATCACTCCGCTTCGATCTTCGTGCTTGCGACCCACTACGAGGGCTACGGCATGGTGCTGGCTGAGGCCCTCGCCCGCGGCCTCCCGGTCGTGAGCACGCGCGGAGGAGCGGTTCCGGATACCGTGCCCCCCGAGGCCTGCGTGCTCGTGCCCCCCGGAGACGAGCGGGCCCTGGCAGCCGCGCTGCGGGAGCTCCTTTCGGGCTCGGCGGGGGCCGCGCGGCGAGCCCGGCTCGCGGAGGGATCGCTCCGCCACGGCCGCTCCCTCCCCACCTGGGGCGACGCGGCGCTGGCCTTCGAGAGCGCCGTTCGGGAGCTCTCTCCGGATGGGTGAGGAGATCTTCACTCTCGACTGGCTGGCCCTGCGCGAGCCGGTGGATCACCGCTCCCGCGCTGCCGATCTCATGGCCCCCCTCGCCGAGTGGTGGGGGGGCCGTCCGAGCCAGCGGGTGCTCGACCTGGGCAGTGGTACCGGATCCAACCTCCGCTACCTCGCGCCCCGGCTCCCGGGAAAGCAGGAGTGGACGTTGGTGGACAGAAACGCCGCTCTGCTCGACCAGGCGACGGGCGCCGCCGTCGCCGTCGCCGGGGTGGCTCGGGTGAAGTGCGTCCCCGGCGAGCTGGACCGGGCGGGGTTGGGGCTCGTCCCCGAAGCCGACCTCGTGACGGCCTCGGCGCTGCTGGACCTGGTGACCCACGAGTGGTTGGAGCAGCTCGTCGCGACGTGCCGGGCGGCCGGGAACGCGGCCCTGTTTACGCTCACCTGGGACGGCACGATGACCTGGGATGACCCCGACCCCGACGACGCGCTTGTCGCCGAGGCGGTTCGGATCCATCAGCTCCGGGACAAAGGAATGGGGCCGGCGCTCGGACCGGCGGCCGGGCCGGCGGCGGAGCGCGCGTTCCGAGTGGCCGGATATCACACCTGGCTCCAGCCGAGCCCCTGGCGCCTGGGCGCCGCCGACGGTTCGCTGGCTCGCGCGCTAATCGACGGGTGGGGGGCAGCTGCTTCGGAGCAGCGCCCCGAGAACGCCCCGCTCATCCGGGGTTGGGCGGAGCGCCGGCGCGCCACGGCCGCCCCGGGGTTCGGGCTCGAGGTGGGACACGTGGACCTGCTGGCCCTCCCCCCGAGCCCAAGCGCTCCGTGATCCGCGGTCTCCTCCGTACCGGGGTGAGCCACGATCTCGGCCGCATACGGGATCCTGGTGCTGCCGTCGAACCTTCCGGGAGCCCTTGTCCTGCTCAGCTCAGGTCGAGATCGAAGAGGAGGTCGTCTCCCAGGGGTACGTGACGGCACCGAGCGCGCAGCGACTGGTCCGGGGTCTCAATCGGCGGAAGGGTGATCCCCGGACGGCCCGAGCCCATCAACATAGGCGCGACGGTCAGGTGGAGTCGGTCGAGGAGGCCGGCCTCGAGGAACCTCGACACCGTGACCCCTCCACCCTCCACCAGCACCCGCCGAAGCCCGCCGGCACGGAGCGCTTCCAGCACGGCCCCCGGCTCGAAGCCCTCGGGGCCGGAGGCGAGAAGTGTGAGGACTTCCGGCCCATCCCCCGGCGTCCGGACCGGGCCCGCAGGAGCCGCGGTGCGGCGCACCACGAGCGTCCGGGCCGCTCGGTCCGAGAACACCCGACGGTCCTGACCGAGGCGACCATCCGGATCGAGCACCACGCGGACCGGATTCTCCCCCTCCACCTCCCGCACCGTGAGCCCCGGATCGTCCAGCGCCACGGTGCTGGCCCCCACGATCACGGCGTCGACCAGAGCCCGAAGTCGGTGGAGGCGGCGGATGTCCTCCGGTCCGGTGATGTAGTGGGACTTCCCGCTCACCGTCGCGATGCGGCCGTCCAGGCTCTGGCCGAGCTGCCCGATGACGAAATCGGATCCGCGGGTGAGCGGCAGATAGAGGTCAAGCAGATCTCGAGCCGCGGGCGTGGGCGGAGCCGAGGCCTCCCAGGCGCCGGACTCGCTCAGCTCGAGCCAGAGGTCGGGGCGCGAGAGAGAAGCCACGCGACGAGGCCCGGGCTCGAGCACCGCTCGCGGAACGGCGGCGCGCACCAGCGCCCAGGCCGCGTCTTCGTCGAGCGCCGCGGTTTCGTCGAGCCGGGCGTCGTCCTCAGCCAACCCGACCCACCGCCTTCGCGGAGCCGCTCACGGGCCGTCCGTCTCCAGCCGGTCCAATGGAAACGCCCGTGCGTCCTCGATTACCTCCGCCAGGACGGCCCCGTAGTGCGACACGAACCGTGCCCCCAGATCGGCGTCGGCCAGGGTCGCGTCCCCAACGGCTCCGTCGGGGTTTAGATCGCCTGCAAGCCAAGAGAATGAGGCCGAACCCGTCGGAGCCACCCTGCGTAGGGTCTCCCCAAGCTCCTCGCCGAAGGAGCGGGCCCGAGCCCCTTCGGACATGCGCACCAGATCCGGTCGGAGATGCATCATCATGGCGGTCTCCACCGCCCCGCCGTGGATGCCGTGCCGCCACTCCCCCTCCGGGAGTTCCACGTCTTCCGGCGGGGGGAAACGGAACCAGCTCGCGTGCACGACCAGCATTCCCAGCTCGTCGCGAAGCCGGAGACCGGCGGTCTCCAGCGCGTGCCTGTTCCCGCCGTGGCTGTTGCTCAGTACGAGCCGCCGCACCCCGATCTGCGCGAGGGCCTCGCCCGTCGCCTCGATCAGAGCGGAGAGCTGGTCCGGCTCGAGAGAGAGCGTTCCTGGAAAGCGTGCGTGCTCTCGGCTGCAGCCGATCGCTTGCGGCGGCAGAGCCCAGGCGGGAAAGTCGTCCGGCAGCCGCCGGAACGCCTCCGAGAGCAAGCCGAGCCCAATCTCCAGGTCGGTGGAGAGGGGCAGGTGAGGTCCGTGCTGCTCGATCGCGGCGACGGGCAGGACGACCACCGGATCGCTCAGCTCGATCGCATCTGCGTCCACCGTCGTCAGCGTCTGCCACCACCGGACCGCCCCGTCAGCCATGGTTCGAGGGCTCGGTCAGGCGGGCGTAGACGTCCCCCGAAGAAACACTCCCCCCGCCGCTCCTCAGCCAGGCGACCATCTCATCGGCCGCGAGCCACCGCTTCGACACGAATCTCCTCTCCTCTCCTTCGACCGCGTTGAACTCGTACCCACTTAGCGCCTCGAGCCTCCGCACGCACGCCTCGGCGACGTCCAGAGCCCCTGCCACGAACTCGACGGAGAGCGCGGGGATACGGTGACTCAACCCCGCCAGCACCTCGGCTTCGTACCCCTCCACGTCGATCTTGCAGAAGCGAGGAAGGCCATATTCCTCGATCAGCGCGTCCAAGGTCGTAACCGGCACCGTAACCGAGTCGTCCCAGCGCACGCCGCTGAAGACGGGGTTCCGATGGGCCAGGGTGGTGGGCCAGTCCTCGGCCAGGGAGGACATGCTCGGTGTGCGGCGACTCAAGGCCAAGCGTGCGGTGCCGACCGCGCGCCCCACGGCCTCCGCCCGAACCGAGACGTCCCGGCTGCGCCCCACCAACAGCACGAGCCAGCGGCGCACGGCGGGCTGGGGCTCCAAGGCCACCACCCGCGCACCCAGCTTCCGAAACGCATAAGTGCGGTCCCCCAGGTGCGCCCCAACGTCGAAGGCCAGATCCCCAGCCCCGACGAAGGGGCGGTATAGCTCCCGAAGCCCGCGCTGCCGGCCCGGCCGCCAGTAGATGATCAGCGAGCGGACCAGGCCGAGCCAACGCTCAACGCTCCGCCACACCATCGGGCCCCTCCCCCGGGTCTTGTTTCGGGGGAGGTTCGGCTCTCCGGCCCCCCAGCGGAGGCCACATCCGCGACAGCGTTTCGTCCCGCAGCACCAGATGGTGCCGGAGCACCTCTGCCACGTGAACCGCCACCAGGGCCATCAGCAGGAAGGTCGAGAACCGGTGCACGAGCGACGCCCACGAGGCGACCTCGGGCATCAGAGGCAGCAGGGTCGGCAGTCCGAGGGCGTCCATCATCTCGATCGGGAAGCCATCCCCGACGACGTGCACGTATCCGCTCCCCGCGATCACGACCAGGACCGCGTAGATGACCCAGTGCGCCGTGGTCGCGATGCGTCGCTCCAGCTCCGGGATGGCCTCCGACATCGGCGGCGCCGGGTGCGTCAGCCGCCACAGCACTCGGGCCAGCACGACCACGAGCAGTACGACGCCGAGCCCCTTGTGAAGGACGAAGAGCCGGTCGATCGACCCTTGCTCTAAGGCGGGCGCGATCATCGCGATCCCCGCCGGGATCTGCACCAGCAGGAGTAGCACGACCAACCAGTGGAAGAGCCGTGCGCCGGCGCCGAAACCGTTCATCACCTTCCCTCCTTCGTCAAGAGAGCGGCGGAGGCGGAAGTGCCGCCGCTGAAAGCCCGCACGAACCATTCTCGGAACTCGGCCATTCGAGGAGGCGAGCCTTCCGGGTCCGGAAAGGCGCCGGGGCTGAACCCCCACTCGAGAAAGGGCTCGAGCAGGGCGGGGTCGCGTGCGATCACATGCACCGGAACGTCGGGGCTGCTCGCCCCCGTCACCCAGGGAGCCGCCTGGTGGTCCCCGACCACGACCAGGAGGGTCCCATCGTCCAGGAACCGCTCGGCGAACTCCGCCATCGCTTGCAGCGAGTAGTCGAGCGAGCGAGCGTAGCCCTCGCGCAGAGCCTGGATGTCCCACCAGAGCTCCTCGGGCGGATACCCATCCTCTCGGTAGGGTTCGAAAATCGCTCCGTCCCCCACAGAGTCCCAGTCGATGAGGGGCAGGACGGGGGTCCAGGGCGCGTGGCTGCTCACCATCCCCGCCTCGACGAAGAGCGGGGTCGCCGCCTTCCGGATGACCTCCCCGAGGAACGACCAAGTGAACTGGTCCGGAACGGTGACCCAGTAGAAGGGCGGGCCGGCGTAGGGAATGGAAGGCCTCGAGTACACGTCGTCGTAGCCGAGTCGGAGAGCCTCGGGCCAGCTCGTGGTGATGGCGGGCATCACGGTCGCGGTGCGGTAGCCGGCCCGACGGAAGTCGTCCACCAGCGTCTCTCGCTCGCTCGCGATCAGGAGGTCGTAGCGAAGCTGATTTTCGAGCCAGAGCCCGCTGAGCATGGTCCCGTGCGCGTACCACGACTGCCCGCCCAGGGTGGGGGAGGCGAGCTCACCGGTCGCGATGTGGAGGCCCGCGCTCTCGATTCGCTGCGCGGTCGTATCCAGGCGCGGCCGGATGGTCGCCGCGAACTCGGGGTCCTCGAGCGCCGCCATCCCATAGGACTCGATGTACGTCACGACGACGTTGCGCCCCCCCAGGCTGGAGAGCAGACCCGGCAAGTCCGCGAATCCGTCCGGCTGTTTCTCCAGCTCGGCTGCGAACGCCACCCGCTCCCTGCGAGTCGCCCGAAACTGCTCCGCCTGCTCGAAGACGAGCCGCACGGCGGGTGTGGCCAGCCGGTGTCCGACGGCCGGTGCGCTGCGACCGATGAGGCCGAGCGCGAGCGCGGCCACGACGGCCACCCCTCCGAGCCGTGGTACGAGCCGGGGGAGAGGCCTCTCGCGGTCCGAGGTGGCCGGTGTCAGGAGCCACGCCGTCGCGAACGCCGAGAGGCCGAGCGAAACGGCGATCCCCCCGAACCCGAGCAGAGTCCGGAGGAAGCCCGTGTTCCCCACCGCGAGGCGGTAGACGGCACTCAGCAGGTAGAGGTCCAGGGAGATGTTGAGCGAGCGGCCCAGGCTCACCCGGAAGATGAGATCCGCGAGCGAGGCGACGAGGAACAGGATGACTCCCGTGGCCAAGATCCAGGCCAGCCCGCGGCTCCAAGGCCGCCGTGGCAGGAGCGCCATCGCGCCCACGATCAGGGCTGCCTCCAGGGAAAGCCAGGCGGGCGCTGGGGCGTCAGTCACGGCGCTCGAGAGCCACGACGGCGTCATGAGCAGCCCATTGACAAGCACCCACGCGGACACGAGCCTGATCATCTTAAATGAGTACCCTCATCAGCCGGAGTCCCACAGGCGCATCATTCACCCGATGGCCCCGGAACCGGCTTCTGGGACGAATTTGCGGAGTGGCCAGCCAGCCCCCGACGCCCGTTTCGGGGCATACGCTGGCCCAACGATATCACCTGACCGAATGGCGCACAAAGCGGAACGAGGACTCTTCGAGCTCAGGCAGGGGCGAGCTCTTTGCGTGACTGATGTGGCTCGGGATGCGTGCGCCCTCGTCGCTGCGGTCGAGTGTCTCGGCCTGGACAGGCTGGAGCAGCTCCGCTCCCTAGGCGAGCCGCTTCGGCTGGTCGTGACCCACCATCGCGGTAAAGCGATGGGGATTGCTACGCATGAGGACGAGGCAAACCTCAGCATCGCGCTCGGCGCGGGCGAGACTCCCGAGACGATCCTGGGACTTGCCACGGCGAGGAGAGTCGCCCAGTCGGGCTCCCCGCTCCGCTTCAAGACGCGTCGGGCAACCCCCATGGAATCGGCGGGGTTGGCGCTCGCACGATTTGGATGTCTCCTTCCGGCCCTCGTGAGCGTGGATCTGGATCCTGGCTCCCCTGTGCTCACTCGGTGGATCGAGGACGGGACGATTCTCGACGTCTCGAGCGCGGGAGTCGAACGCGCAGTGGCCCGGTCCGGGATCGAGGTCACCAGCGTGGCCGAGGCTCAGGTTCCCCTGGCCGACGCCGAGCACTCCCGCTTCATATTCTTCCGCGAAGGCGGGGGCCACCTGGAGCACGTGGCGATCCTGATCGGTTCCGGCGAAAGCTGGCCCGATCCCGTGCCGGTGCGTCTTCACTCGGCCTGCCTCACAGGAGACCTCTTCGGCAGCTTGCGCTGTGACTGTGGTGAGCAGCTCCGTGGGAGCTTCCGCCACTTCAAGAATCGGGGGGGAGGCGTGCTGGTGTACCTTGCCCAAGAGGGCCGTGGGATCGGACTGGGCAACAAGATCCGCGCCTACGCCCTCCAGGAGGAGGGGCTGGACACCATCGACGCCGACGGCGTGCTGGGCTTCGGAGCCGACGAGCGGCGCTACGACGCCGCCGTGGCGATCCTGCGCCACCTCGAGATCGCACGGGTCGAGCTCCTCACCAACAACCCCGACAAGGTGAGGGCCGTGGAGGAGGGTGGCATCGAAGTCGCGGAGCGCACGCCCCTCTACGGCGGGATCAACCGCCACAACCTGCGTTACGTCCAGGCCAAGGTGGACCGCTCGGGCCACTGGCTGATGGACATGATCTCGCAGCGCGCCTCTGGGGATTAGGCGGGCGCTTTGGCAATCCTGAAAGGTGCCGGCCCAGGCGCCTCCGCTGGCCGTGCTCGCGTGAATGGCAAGTTCCTAGAGGTCGACGGGCGTCGTGTCCTGATCAAAGGAGTGGCCTACGGCACCTTCGCTCCAGACAGCGAGGGAGCGCAGTTTCCTTCGGCAGAGCGCATCGCACAAGATTTTGCGCTGATGGCGGCCGCCGGCATCAACACGGTGCGCACGTACACGCCGCCGTCTCCCGCCCTGCTCGACCAGGCCCGTCGGCACGGTCTCGGGGTGATGGTCGGACTGGCGTGGCCGCAACACATCCCTTTTCTCGACGACACGAAGCTCACTCGACGCATCAAGCAAGACGCCGTCACGACCGTGCGCCGGCTCGCCGAGCACCCCGCGGCGCTCCTCTTCGCTCTGGGCAACGAGATCCCCGCCGGGATCGTCCGTTGGCACGGCCACCGAAGGATCGAGCGGTTCCTGCGCGAGCTCTACGAAGACGTGAAGGCGGCGGCACCCGAGAGCCTATTGACGTACGTAAACTTTCCACCGACTGAGCACCTCGAGCTCGATGTGTTCGACGTCTTCGCCTACAACGTCTATCTCCATCGAGAGACCGAGCTCCGTAGCTACCTCGCGCGTTTGCAGCATCTCGCCGGTACCAGACCGCTCCTCCTCGCGGAAGCCGGCGGGGATAGCCTGCGAGAGGGGCTCGAGGGCCAGGCGTGCATCACGGCGGCACACCTCCGGACGGCTTTTGCCGAAGGCGCCTGTGGTGCGGTGGCATACTCCTGGACCGACGAGTGGTGGCGTGGAGGTCAGGCGGTCGACGATTGGGCCTTTGGCCTGGTGGATGAGGCGCGACACCGCAAGCCGGCGCTTGCTGCCGTGCAACAAGTCTTCGCCAGCGCACCGTTCCCATCAAGCGAACGCGCCATGTGGCCGAGAGTGTCGGTGGTGGTGTGCGCGTATAACGCGGCGGACACCATTGCCGATTGTCTGACGTCGCTCGAAACGCTGACCTACCCCGATATGGAGGTCATCGTCGTCGACGATGGGTCGCGCGATGCGACCGGGGAGATCGCGAGAGGACATTCCGGCGTCCGCGTCGTCGCGGTGCCGAACGGTGGCCTGAGCGCGGCCCGGAACGCCGGACTCGCCGTCGCGACCGGCGAGATCATCGCGTACACCGACGCGGACGTCAGAGTCGACCCCGATTGGCTGACCTACCTGGTCCAGCCGTTGCTCACCTCCGACGTTTCAGGCGTCGGCGGCCCGAACGTCGTGCCGGCGGACGACCCGTGGGTGTCGCAGTGTGTCGCACGCGCGCCGGGAGGGCCCACCCACGTCATGCTCGACGACCGGATCGCCGAGCACGTGCCGGGCTGCAACATGGCGTTCAGAAGGGACGCGCTCCTGGCGGCCGACGGCTTCAATCCGGTCTATGTGCGTGCTGGCGACGACGTGGACATCTGCTGGCGGCTGCAGGCCAAAAAACTGGACATCGGCTTCGCGCCGTCGGCGCTGGTCTGGCACCATCGCCGGGCGAGCGTGCGATCGTACTGGCGTCAGCAGGTCGGGTATGGCGAGGGGGAGGCGTGGCTCGACGCGCATCATCCCGAGAAATTCCTCGGCGGGCAAATGGTGTGGCTTGGGCGCATCTACAGCCCGCTCCCCTTCCTGAGCACGGCGGCCGAGCGGCGCGTCAACACGGGCGTTTGGGGTACCGCAGCGTTTCCCTCGATCTACAGCACGCAAGCCCACCGGTGGCACTACCTACCCCACTCGCCGGCGTGGATGGCGGCCTCGCTCGTCTTGCTGCTCATCGGCGTCTTCGGACCGCTGGCGGGCATGGACGCCGCATGGCTGCCTCTGATTGCCGGATTCCTCGGGGGGGCCACCACCGTTGTGCGGAGTGCCCTGTGCGGTTGGCGTTCCAACCTCGACGGTCTGCCCGCCATCGGACGCTGGTCCATGCGACAGAGTCGCTTTCTGTACCGGGGCCTCATCGCGTGGCTCCACCTGCTCCAGCCGCTGGCGCGATTCAGGGGCCGGCTCCGCGGTCTGTCACGGCCGCAGGCGGTCGCACCGAAGCACATGACCCGGCATCCGTGGAAGTCGCCGAAACCAACGTTCCGCGATGTCGTCGCATCCGCACGGCTCCTGACCCGCGCCGGAATGGAGCGCTCGTTCTGGAGCGAGTCCTGGGCACGGCACACGACGCTGTTGACGGAGCTCGTAGGGGTTCTGCGCGCCTCGCGGCCGGCCCCGATCGTCGACGTCGACGAGGGATGGCGTCCCGACCGGGATCTCAGCTTGGCGATCGGCCGATGGGGCTGGCTGCACGTGCGGACGCTGGTGGAGGAGCACGAGCAGGGAGCTTGTCTCTTCCGAATCCGGGCACGACTGCGTCCCAGCTTCGTCGGCACGCTTCAGGGTGTGACGTTGGCGGTATTGATGGCGGGCGGCATGAGCGCGTCGATGTTCATCTACGATCTGTCGGTGACGCTGCTGGTCGCCGCGGCGGCCATCGCCGCGATCGGCGCCCGCGCAGCTTGGCAAGCGATACGTGCCACGGCGGTGCTCGACCGGGCGGTCACGCGGGTCTGCTCGGCAGCCGGGCTGCTGAGACTTCCGGTCTCGCCCACGCTAGAACCAAAGGCGGAAGCCACGGTTGGACCCACGGTCGAACCTGTGACTGAACCTGCGGTCAAAGCCGCGCTAAGACCCGCGCTCGAACCCGCAGCAAGAGCTGCGGTCGATGCTGCGGCCGAGTCCGCCGTAGAATCCCCCGTACAACCCAGGGTCGCACCCACGCCGCGGCGGTCCGCCAAGACGACGGCGTCCGACTTCATCGGCTGATGGTGCTCAGGTGAACGTCGTTTCCTGGACGCTCGGATTCCTCCGACCGTATCGCAGGCAGGCCGCCGCGATCCTGGCGCTGTCGATCCTGGAGATCGGCCTGGCGGCGCTGGCCCCCTGGCCGCTCAAAGTGATCGTGGACTACGTGCTGGGCGGTCTTCCGCTCCCCGAGGCGCTTGCGGTCATCACCCCCGCGGCGATCGCCGGGAGCGCTGTGGCCATCCTCGTGGTCGTCGTCGTGGCGGGCCTCCTCATCCAGGTCGCCAACGAGGTGATCCGCATGACCCACACGCAGATGCAGGTGCGGGTCGCCCAGCGCGTCGTCTACTCCCTTCGGGCCAAGCTCCTGGCGCACCTCCAGGCGCTCCCGTTGCGGCACCACGTCTTGACCCCGACGGCCGACTCGGTCTATCGGCTCGATGCCGACGCGCACTGCGTGGACGACCTGATCATCGGTGGTGTGTTTCCCTTGACCCTCGCGACGCTCAATCTGGGGGTCATGTTCGCCGTCCTCGTCTATGTGGACCCGACGCTTGCCCTGCTTTCGTTAGCGGTGGCGCCATTTCTCTATGTGTGCCTCCGCTTCTACTCGCGCACCATGCTCGAGCGCGCCGAGCGGGTGAAGGCGCTGGAGGCGACCTTGATCGAGCGCGCCTTCGAGGTTCTGTCTTCGGTGGCCGCGGTCAAGAGCTTTACACGGGAGCGTCACGAGCTGGCACGCTTCTCGAGCACGGGCGATGACACCATGCGTGCCCGGCTCACACTGACGTGGCAGGAATCGCTCTTCTCGGTCGCCGTGACGGGGATCACGCTTGCCGGCACGGCTCTGGTCCTCGTCGTGGGCGGACTCCACGTTCTGAACGGCACGCTGACACTGGGCAGCTTGCTCGTCGTCATCGCGTATCTGGCCGCGGTCTACGACCCGATCTCGGCGATCGCACACTCGACCGGATCACTGCAGCAGGCCGTCGCGAGCGCTCGCCGTGTTCGAGAAATCTTCGCCCTCACTCCTGAGATTCTCGACGCCCCTGATGGGATCGACGCGTCCGGCATCGCTGGACACATCCGCTTCGATGAGGTGAGCTTCGCTTACGACGACCAACGCAACGTACTCGACACGATCAGCTTCGAGGCCCGGCCTGGAGAGCTGGTGGCGCTGGTGGGTCTCACCGGCGCCGGCAAGACGACGATCGCCAGCCTGGTCCCGAGATTCTTCGTGCCCGGCAGCGGCCGCGTACTCATCGACGACGTCGATGCTGCCCGGTACTCCCTCCAAACCCTTCGCGAGCAGATCGCGTTGGTCCCGCAGCAGCCGGTGCTGTTCACCGGCACGATCGCCGACAATATCCGCTACGGGCGGCTGGACGCTTCCGACGCCGATGTCGAGGCCGCGGCGAGAGACGCCAACCTTCACGATTTCGTGACCCGCCTGCCGCAGGGCTACCAGACCCCCGTCCATGAGGCGGGCGCGACACTCTCGGGCGGTGAGCGCCAACGTATCGGTATCGCCCGCGCGCTGCTGAAAGCGGCTCCGATCCTGATTCTCGACGAGCCCACCTCGGCGGTCGACGCGATCTCCGAGGGGGCGATCTTCGACACCCTGCGGCGGCTCCGCGCCAGCCACACCATGCTCGTCATCGCCCACCGCCTCTCCACGATCCGCGACGCCACGCGTATCCTCGTGCTGGACGATGGGCGCCTGGTCGCCCAGGGACCGCACTACGAGTTGATCAGGACGTGCGAGCTCTACCGGCGGATGTGTGCACGCCTATCCATCGGCCAATCTCTCGATGACAAGGTCACGGTGGACGAGCTCTTGCGACCACCTCATGAAGATCTCGAGAGACAACTCACGCAGGTCCCTCGAGCCAACTCATGAAGATCCTGTTCGCCGGTATCGTCGCTCGGTATCCGTTCGGTGGCGTCACCTGGTGTTCACTCATGTATCTCCTCGGCCTGCGGGCGCTGGGGCACGAGATCCTCTACATCGAGGACACCGGCGAGTGTATCTACGACCCGGAGCGCGACGAGATCGCGACCGACCCCAGCTACGGCACGCGCTACATCCACGAAGCGCTCGAGCCGTTCGGCCTCGGTGACCACTGGAGCTTCGTCAACTACGACGGGTCGTATCACGGTCTTTCGAAAGACGCGGTTCGTGCCTACTGCGCCGAGGCTGACCTCTTCGTGAATCTTTCCGGCGGCTCCTGGTTTTGGCGTGACGAGTACGCCGCCATCCCGCGCCGAGTGTTCGTCGACTCGGACCCGGTGTTCACGCAGCTCGCGATCGCGAAAGGCGAGCCATGGTATGTCGAGTTCTTTCAGCAGTTCGACTGTTTGTTCACTTTCGGAGCGAACATCGGCACGCCGGCCAGCGACGTTCCGACGAGCGACCTCGACTGGCACCCGACCCGGCAACCGATCGTGACCGAGCTCTGGCACACCGACGAGCCGCCGGCCGGTGACCGCTTCACCACCGTGATGACTTGG
Source organism: Longimicrobiales bacterium (assembly GCA_965248195.1). Taxonomy (GTDB): domain Bacteria; phylum Gemmatimonadota; class Gemmatimonadetes; order Longimicrobiales; family Gaopeijiaceae; genus UBA822. The sequence continues at coordinate 2,941,163 of CBDFIQ010000002.1, forward strand.
AAGACCGAAAGCTTCACGGACGTCGATGGGGACAAGGATCGGGAGTTCCTGCGGTTCATCGAGCTACCGGCTCTTACCCCCTCACAATTCGAGATCGCGGTGAACGGTCCGATCGAGCTGCTCCAGGAGCACGGCTGGTCGCCGATCGAAGCGATGAGCGTCTCGAGATCGCTCTGGGACTACCGCGCCTTCATCCGTGACTCGAAGGCGGAGTTTGGCGTCGCCAAGCACGCCTATGTGGCTCGGCGTTCGGGTTGGTTCAGCGACCGGACGGCGTGCTACCTGGCGGCCGGGCGACCGGCACTCGTGCAGGACACCGGGTGGAGCACCCACCTCCCCTCGGGCACCGGTCTGATCGGTTTTTCGACCCTCGACGAGGCGCTCGACGGCCTCGAACGGTTGGAAAGCGACTATGCCCTCCATGCGAGCCGCGCCACTGAGATCGCGCGGGAATGTTTTGACGCGGCTCGCGTTCTGCCGCCGTTTCTGGAGAAGGCGTGCGGATGATGCCGCAGCGGGTTGAACCGATGCGTATTGCAGTGGTCGGCCCGGTCGCCCAGTCGATACCGCCGACCCGGTCCGGATCGGTCGAAACCGTCACGGCGCTGCTCACCGACGGCCTCGTGGCCAGAGGCCACGATGTCACCCTCTTCGCGACCGGATCATCGACGACGACGGCCAGACTCCATGCAACCTTTTCACGCGGCTATCACGAGGACACGTCGCTGTGGCCGTGGGAGCTTTGCGAGCTGTTCAACCTCGCCGCCGCCGTCGAGCGGGCTGCCGAATTCGACGTCATTCACTATCAGGCGGAATACGCTCCGATATCCATGGCGTTCACCCGGCTTTCGCCCACCCCGTTATTGCTCACCCTGCACCACGCGCCGACACCGCCCGAGGTCGCGCTCTGGTCTCGTTATGCGGAAGCGCCCTTCGTGGCCGTCTCCGCTGCCCAAGAGCAGCTTCTCGCCGGACTCAACGTCGTCGGGACGATTCATCACGCGGTGGACACGGCCACGTTCGTTCTTCACCCGGAGCCCGAGGACTACCTCGTCTTTCTCGGTCGTTTCACGGAGGGTAAGGGCGTACTGCAAGCGATCGACGTCGCCCGACGAACCGGCTTACGTCTCGTGCTCGCCGCGGCGGCGAATGATTACTACCGCAGCGTCATCGCCCCCATGGTCGACGGTCGGCAGGTCGTCTACGCCGGCGAGGTAGACCTCGCCGCGAAGGTGACACTCCTCGGCGGGGCGCGGGCCCTGCTCTACCCCGTGCAATCGAGTGAATCCTTTGGTCTCGTCCTCGCGGAGGCCATGGCGTGCGGAACGCCCGTTGCCGCTCTTCGACGCGGCGCCGTCGACGAGGTGGTGGATGACGGCGTCACCGGCGGAGTCTTCGACTCGCTCGACGCCCTCGTCGACGGGCTCCCACGCGTGCTGGCGCTCGATCGCAGCATCGTACGGACTCGCGCCGTGGAGCGCTTCGGCCCCGACAGCATGGTCGACGCGCACGTCGAGGCCTACTCGCGACTGGTCACGAAGCGTCACAGCGCCGAGCGCACCGCCTGACATGCCGACCGCAACGCCTGACACGCCACAGCCACTCGATCCAACTCCACTCGATGATCTGGCCGGGTCTTCCCTTCTGGCGGTCTTCGCACATCCCGACGACGAGTCCCTGGCGTGCGGCGGCCTGCTCGCGCGGTGCGCCGCATGTGACGTCCGGGTCTCGCTCCTTTGCCTCACGCATGGCGAACACGGTCCGGGGCGTGACGGCGACCACGGCCCGGGACACGACGACGAGCGGCTTGGTGACATTCGGGCCGGCGAGCTGCAGGATGCCGTACGCGTTCTCGGCATACGCGACCTCGTATTGCTCGACCACGAGGACGGCATGCTCCCCTGGATCGACGGCGCGCGGCTCGAAGCGGACATCCTCGGCGCCATCCGCCGGTTCCAGCCACACGTCGTCGTCACCTTCGACTTGGACGGCCTCTACTGGCATCCCGACCACATCGCGGTACACGAACGAACCACTGCTGTTGTCGCCGGGCTCGGCACAGACGGTCCGGCACTCCTCTATGTCAGCCTGCCTGCAGGCGCCATGCGCGGCGTCGTGGATGCCGCGTCGAATGACCCCGCGAGCAGTGATGAGCCTCCGAGACCAATCCTCGGTGTGGCCGATGCGGATGCGTTCGGATCGATGGCCCCCGCGCCGACGCTCGTCGTGGAGGCCGGGGAGTTTGCGGGCCGCAAGCTTGCCGCGCTACGCTGCCACCGCACGCAGCTCGACGGGAGCGCGCTGGAGTACGTCAGTGAAGCAGACGGGGCCCGGCTCCTCGCGACCGAGCACTACCGGCGTGCGGAGGTCGGCTCGCGCGGTGACGTCTTCATCGAGCGTTTTGGCACCCCGATCGCGGTAGGCGGCGGCGCATGAGACTCAGACGTCTCACCGGGGAAGGCCGCCGTGCTGATCTGAGCCACTGACCCTCGCATGCACGCGAGCCTCCTGGACATCCTGCGCTGCCCCTTTTGCGGGACCGCGGTCTCGATCGTCGAGAACGACGCGCTGGCTCGCGAGGGCGCCCGCATCGAGGAGGGAGTGCTCGGGTGCGAGTGCTGCGCCTTTCCCGTCGTCGCTGGTATCCCCGTGATGATGGCCGACGAGACGACGCGGCATGCCCTGCACGCCCTCGAGGCGGGCCGGGGCGACGAGGCGCTCTTCGGCCTCTTGGGCCTTTCCGACGATAAGGCACGCCAAGAACACTTTCGCACGCTCATGACACGGGACACCGCGAAGTATCGCGGCGCCCTCGAGCTTCTGTGTCACGACGCCGAGGGTACATACTTTCTTTATCGCTTCACGGACCCGACGTTCGTGACCGCGGAAGCGCTGCTGCAGGCGATCGGCCAGCAGCGCTGGCCCGTGGAAGGCCGCACCCTCGATCTCTGCGGCGGCTCGGGTCATCTGACGCGGGTCCTCACCCGTCTCCGCCCCTCCGGGGCGCCTTTGGACCCGGGAACGATTCTCGCCGACTTGTACTTCTGGAAGCTGTGGCTCGCCAGTCGGTTCACGGCGCCCGACTCCGGGCCGGTCTGCTGCGACGCCAACCACCCGCTACCGTTCGCCCCCGGGACGTTCTCGACCGTGGTCCTCGCCGACGCGTTTCCGTATATCTGGCACAAGCGACTGCTGGCCGAAGAGATGATGCGGCTTGTGGGCCAGGACGGCGTCGTGGTGATGCCGCACCTCCACAGCGCACTCGGCAACAACTTCTCAGCAGGAAACACTCTCACGCCGGCCGCATATCGAGCGCTCTTCGAATCAAGCCAGCCGCGACTGTTCAGTGATGAGCGGATCTTCAATGATATGATCGAGCACGGTGTCGTCGACCTGACGCGTGACCTGTCGCCCGAGCAGCTCGGCACCGAGCCGGCGCTGACGCTGGTCGCCAGCACTCGTGCTGATCTGTTCCATCGTTACGAGCTGACGGATGAGCATGAGGTGACGGGAGAGCTGGCAGTCAACCCACTGTATCGGGTCGAGCGGCGCGGCGAGTCGTCGATCTTGACGCTGACCTTCCCCACGCCCGAATACGAGGAAGAGTTCGCCGAGTGCCGCCGGTACCTGCCGGACCGCATCACCGTGGAGGCAGATCTTACAGTTCCCATCCTGCGCGAGACCCTCGGGACGCAATACGACGAGCTGCGGGACCGGCGGGTCCTCATCGACACGCCGGTCGGGTACTGTTAGTCGGGTATGGTTGGTCGGGTATCGTTGGTTGGTTGGCGCATGGTCGGGTCGGTTGGTGGGTGGTCGGTTGGTTGGTTGGTTCGTTGGTTGGTTGGTCAGTCGGTGACGACAGGCCCTAGCGGATCTCGAGACGCGCCGCTACCGGGTAATGATCGGACGGGTAACGACCTTCGTCGTTGTAAAGGACCGTCTCGACAGAACTGACGCCAATCGGACCTCCGACCAAAATCCAGTCGATCCGCTCGGCGTACCCGCTTTCCGGGGGACCGAAGTCGCCGCGAGTCATCGCCGGACCCCGCCGCTCGCCCGCCACGACCCAGGCGTCGTCGAGCCCATGGCTCGTGGCGATTTTCCAGAGGTCGCTCTCCTCCCCGACGTTGTTGAAGTCGCCAAGGACGATGACGGCACTACCCTCCGGCAGCGCGCCGACCCGCTCCAGGATCAAGTTGACCGCGTCGCTCTGCCCCTGCCCTCGCCTCGGCGAGAGATGGGTATTGAAGACATACACCGCCTGCCCGGTCGCCAGGTGATGAAACCTCGCCCAGGTGACGATGCGACCGCCACCTCGCCGGCGCCGGCCGGTTCCGCTCCTCGGCGCCGGTGGCACGTCCGGTGTCTCCGTGAGCCAGAAGTTGCCGGATTCGATCGGCGTCAACTCGTCATGCCGGTAGAAGATCGGTGTGGCCTCACTGAGCCCCTGCCCCCCGTTGAGCCGGCGATCCATTCCCAGCCAGTGGTACTCCGGCAGCGCGGACGCCAGATACTCGATCTGCTCGTCCATGGCCTCCTGCATGCCGACCACCTGCGGTGCAAGTCGACGGATGGTTTCCGCCACCAGCTCTTTGCGATAGGGCCAGGCGTTATCCCCGTCGGGGATATTCGACGTTCGGATGTTGAACGTCATGACATCGAGTTGGTTCTGCGCCGCCGCGGACCATGGGGTGGCCGTCACGACAGCCGCCACAACGGTGGCACCCATGAGGTAACGGCCAAGTGTTCCCATCGCGATGAGGTAACGGCCGAGTGCTCCCATTGCGATGGGGTAGCGGCTCACGAGGGCCACGTTGAGGCGTCTGTGGGATCGGACATGGGCGACAAGATGCATCGCAGGAGTGTGGGGCGGCAAGCGATTCACGGCGCAGGTCGGTGCTTGGGGGCGCTTGCCTTGAAGACCCGATACCGATAAGAGACCAGCCCACGTTTCAAGCACTGGCGCAAGGCGTTGCCCCCCAGGTGGCCTTCGAGTCTCGGACTCATTGCAGAGAAGGGGCGCGTGAGGGCCATGAGTAGGCCGAGCGCCCGATCACGCGGGCGATCGAGCTCGAGAAGCGGCGTCAGATCCCGGTCCTCCACGAGCTCGAGCCCGTGCTCGACCGCGAGAACGTCCACGTCCTTCGGGCGCAGAAGCGAGCTCAAACGCCACCCCCGGCGGAACTCGCGCACCCAGCGATCTTCCCCGGCACCCGTGAGAAAGTCATCACACAGCACCAGGTATCCGTTCGCCGCAACTGCCTTCGCGATGTTGGCGACCAACGCTTCTGCATCCGTCGCTTGGACGAAAGACTCGATCCCGAAAGCGAGGTCCACCGGGGCGGGAAGAGGGTCGGAGCAGAAATCGAGCTCGAAGATCGTGGCTCGTCCGCCAAGTCGCCTACGCGCGAGCTCCGCGTGAACGCCGCTATTCGTGACGCCGAAGCCGGCAACCTCCGTCCCGCGGAGTACGTGTTCCAGGCTCGCGCCGACGCCGCAGCCGAGGTCCAGTATGCGCCGCGCGCCGCTTTCTGCGATACGAGCCCGCAGAAGATCGTGCACGAAGTGAAAGGCCTCGTCGCGGCCACCAACGCCCTCGCCCCAAACCGCTCGATGAATGATGCCGTGCGCGCCACCTTGTCCATGGGCGAGAAAGCTCGCCGTATTCTGGTCGTAGTAGCGCGCCACGTCGGCGCTCTCGAATCTCACGCGGCAGGCGTTACGACTTGAAGGCCGAGACAAGCCCCTGCCACCCGGCATGGTGACGCGCACAGCCGTCCAAAAAGGTCACGGCCCACTCTCGATCCTCGGTAACAACACCTCCTGACCGCGATCGACACCCCGAAAGCGCGCTGCCCAACTTTACATACCGGCCACCACATACTTCGTGAACGCGGAGCCCGCATCGCTGAGCGAGGACGGTCCCTCGGCCACGTAGACGTTGCCGTCTTCGTCCACTCCCACGCCCTCACCCGTCACGCCCTGCTGCGGCCGGCTGTCGGACTCCCACGGCGGAATGAAGCCCACGAGCAAGTCCCGATCGACGGGCCCGATGCGGACGCCGTCCCTCCAGTTGATGTGCCGGATCGGGTTGGACTCGGAGTCGATGGCGTACACCATCTCGTCCTCGGTGATGAATAGGTCGCTGATGCGCCCGTACTGATAGCGCGACTCCAGGTAGTTGCCCTGCTGGTCGAAGATCTCGAGGCGGTGGTTGCCCCGGTCTGCAACCCAGAGCCGGCCCTGGGAGTCGAACTCGAGGGCGTGTGGCGTGCGGAACTGACCGTGATCCGTGCCGATCTCGCCCCACTCCATGATGTAGTCGCCGTCGGGCGAGTATTTGACGATGCGGCCGGTGAAGCCCGCCGCGCGGGCCTCGGCAATCTGTTGGTCTGTCGTCCGGTTCTGACCGCTGTGGCCGTCCGCGACGAAGATGCTACCGTCGGGCGCGACGATCACGTCATTGGGCTGATAGAGATGATCCTGGTCGTTCCCGGGCTGGCCGGCGACACCGAGGCTCAGGAGCAACTCGCCGGTTGGGCTGAACTTGTGGACCTGGTGACCTTTGGTGCCCGCGTCGTTGCCGGCGAAGTCCGTCACCCAGACGTCGCCCTCGTCGTCCACATAGATGCCGTGGGGCGTCACGAAGATTCCGGCCCCGAAGTTGGCGAGAATCTCCCCGGTGTTTCGGTCGAACTTGAAGATGGGGTCCACGGGGTTGCTGTCGCAGTTGACCCCGGGTCCACCCGCCGAGCCCGATGCGCAGCGCTCGTACCCCCAGACATGGCCGTCCGTCGGGTCGATGTCGAGGCCTGCGGTGGAGCCCCACTGCCGTCCCTCGGGCAGGGTCGCCCAGTTCGCGATACGTGTCGGGTTCGGGTTCGGGAGCCCCTCACCCGTGATCGGGTTAACTGCCGCCGAGACCATCGCGGCCGGTGCCTCGGACTCCGCGGCGCACCCCGCGAGAATCGTGGCACCAAAGAGCACGGACATCAGGAGTCGTAACGATGACATAGTCCCCCCCCCAAGCAAATGTCGATTTCGCCGCGGCGGGGCCGCGAGCGCCGGACTCAGGAACATTGGCGGTCAGCGCGCGGCGCGCAAACCACCAAGAGGCGAGTTGGAGAGTGCCGCGGCGAGGGCATGTTGCATCCGGTAGCCGTCCCCTTCACTTTCGGGAGGAAGCCGGTGGTGGGCCGCGACCCGGGACCATTGGGTCACGCCGCCGGGCACCGACTCCCAACGCATGCCGCACACTCGAGGAGACCGGACATGACACAACGAGGATCGGACACGTCTCTCCCGGATCAGGGGGCAAGTCGACGGAAATTCTTCAAGTTTCTGGCCGCCAGTCCGCTGGCGGCCCTGGCCTACTGGGCGTTGCCGTCGAGCTGGCTGGAGCCTGTCGCGGCCGAGGTGCCACCCAGTAGGCCGGCACCGTTGCCCTGCGTCAACTGCGGCGCCCCGGTGCTCCCGCCCGGCCTCGACGAGACTCGCGTAGTCCCGGCGATCCGTCCCCAGCAGGTCCCTCAGGAGCTCCCTCCCCAGCAAGCCCAGGAAGAACAGTTGATGGGGAGCCTCATTGCGTCGCCCGACGACGCGACCAACGTCTGGGACTTTGAGCGCGTGACCCACGACAACAACCTGGCTCAGCACTGGGACTACCTGCACATGGGCGTCGACGACTACGAGACGCGCGTGGCTAACAGGGAGGGCTACCAGCGTCTGATGCTCCGTCCCCGCCGGCTCGGCGTGGAGCCCGCGAGCGAATTCAGCACGTCGATCGAGATCCTCGGCCAGCGGTTCGATTCACCCTTGTTCCTTTGCCCCGTGGCGGCTCTCCAGGCGTACCACACGCAGGGGGAGGTCGGCGCCGGGCGGGCAGCTCGACGTCGGGGCGTGCTGCAGCTCCAGTCGCATGTGAGCTCGAACTCGTACGAAGAGATCGCCGAGGCGCGGGGCGAGCCGCACTGGTTCCAGATCTACACGAATCCCGACTGGAACCGTAACCAGCGGGTGATCGACCGCGTGGCTCGTGCCGGCTGCCCGACACTCGTGTGGACGATCGACCTCCTCGGGGGAAGCAACCGGGAGCTGAACCGGCGGTCGCTCGTCGGCGAGGGCAGGGAGTCAGAGCTCTGCACCCAGTGCCACCAGCACGAAGAAGGCTACCAGCGGCCAATGAACCGCGATCTAGACGGGCCAGAGGGTGAGCGTCCTCCGTACACCTGGGACTGGGTCGATCGTCTCAAGAACGCAAGCGACATGAACCTCGTCGTGAAGGGCATCGTCACGGCGGAAGAGGCAGAGTTGGCGATCGAGCACGGCGCCGACGGGATCTACGTCTCGAACCACGGTGGACGGGCGGTGAACAGTCTCTGGTCGACGATCGATGCGTTGCCCGAAGTAGTCGCGGCAGTGAGAGGACGGGTCCCCGTGATGATCGACAGTGGGGTCCGGCGTGGCGGCGACGTCTTCAAGGCCCTCGCGCTCGGTGCCGACGCGGTCGGCATCGGTCGGCCCTACGTGTGGGGCCTCGGAGCGTTCGGCGAGGACGGGGTCGACAAGGTGATCGACGTGATCATGGACGAGTTCCGCATGGTCATGCGTCAGACCCGGACCGACTCGATCGATCAAATCACTTCGCGCTTCGTGATGGAAGCGAAGAATCCCATCATGACGCGGCGCAACGAGTTCGGGTTCGGGCTGTGAGGACGGCGAGTATGGCGGTCGCGCAGTTGGCTTCTCGGACTGGTCTAGCATGGACCGTGACGGCCGGCATCGTCGGCCTGGCACTGTTGCAGGCGGATCGGGCATCTGCGCAGCGGTCCTCCGTCGATTTCACGGTATCAGGCACTTCGACGGTACGGGGATGGACGTGTTCGGTGACCGGCTCGGGCCGGGTCACAGTCGGCTCGTCCACCCCGGTGCGTGGGCTGGCCGATGGAGTCCAGGCGGCCACGCTCACCGTGCCGGTAGAGGAGTTCGACTGTCCTGACGAGGAGATGATCGAACATCTCCTGGAGGCGTTGAGGGTGGACGAGTTCCCGGAGATCACCTTCCGGCTCGAGGGCTACGAGGCGAATAGCCAGGGCGCCGTCACTACTGGTACGCTCACCATCCTCGATGCCACCGAAGCGGTGAGCTTCCCCCTCTCGCTGACGCCGTCCGGATCGGGTGTCCAGATTGAAGGAGAGCTGGCCTTGGACATGACCGCCTACGGCGTGGAGCCACCCGTGGTCATGCTCGGCCTGATGCGCGTCAGGCCACGGATTCGGATCCAGTTTTCGGGCATGATCGCCCCCTAGGCCCACTGACGCTCAGTTACCAGGACCGGTAGAGGATGGAAGAGCACCATTTACAGATGAATCGCCAGCGTTTCCTCGCTTGCTTCTCCACCGCGGGCGTCGGCTCGACGTTGCTCCCGGGGGCGCTCGCAGCGATCGCTCAGGACGCCCAAGTGGTCACCATCGAGATGTTGGAGGCCGCAGAGCAGATCGCCGGTATCGCCTTCTCACGCGACGAGAAGGAGAGGATCCTCGAGCGGCTGAACGGAGACCGCAGTCCGCTCCCCGCCTTCGACATCCTGAGAGCCGCGGAGCTCGGGAACGACACGCAGCCCGCGATCGTCTTCAATCCCTTGCCACCGGGGAAAGTCGCCCCCACCGAACGCAGGCCGTTGAGACGAAGCGAGATCGAGGCGTCGACGCCCGCGACGGAAGAGGACCTCGCGTTCCTCCCGGTAACCCACCTTTCGAGGCTCATCGAGACACGCCAGATCACATCCACTGAGTTGACCGAGCTCTACCTGGCCCGACTCAAGCGGTACGACCCGCAGCTGTTCTGCGTGGTCAACCTCACCGAGGATCTCGCCCGTAGACAAGCCAGACGTGCGGACGAGGAAATCGCGGCCGGGACGTACCGCGGCCCGCTGCACGGCATCCCCTATGGCCTGAAGGACCTGTTTGCCGTGCGCGGGACCAAGACGACGTGGGGAATGACTCCGTTCAGGGATCGGGTCATCGATGTCGACGCCACGGTATATGAGAGGCTGACGCAGGCTGGCGCGGTCTTGATCGCGAAGCTCTCGACCGGCGCGCTGGCTGTGAGCGCCCGGTGGTACGGCGGCTTGACCCGAAACCCGTGGAACACCGAACAAGACGCGTCGGGCTCATCGGCCGGGCCGGGCGCTGCGACAGCCGCCGGTCTCGTGGGATTCTCGATCGGAACGGACACGGGGGGCTCGGTCATCGGCCCCTCGACTCGTAATGGAATCACTGGGATGCGCCCGACGTTCGGCAGAGTCAGCCGTTACGGCGGTATGGTGCTAGCCTGGACGCAGGACACGGTTGGGCCGATGTGCCGTTCAGCAGAGGACTGCGCGCTGGTCTTCGATGCCGTGTACGGCCCCGATGGTCGCGATAACTCGGTCCTCGACGTGCCGTTCAATTGGGACGCACTCGGCGACGTGTCGCAGCTCAGGGTCGGCTATCTGCGTAGCGAATTCGAAGGTGATATCACGCCTGACCTTCGGGGCGACGAGCGGCGGCAGCGCCAAAACCGACGGAACGCCGAGGAGGCCCTCCTTCTGATCCGGTCGTTCGGTATCGATGTCGTCCCGTTCGATCTGCCCGATGTCGATGTCGAAACGATCGACTTCCTACGATACGTGGAAACCGCAGCCGCGTTCTACGACATCACCATGAGGGGACAACTCACGGAGACCGAGGAGGGCCCCGAGCAGAGCGAGAGGCCGAACGAGATACGCGCAGCCCACTTCACGCCCGCCGTCGAGTACATCCAGGGCAATCGACAGCGGATGCGCATCATGCAGCAGATGGATGAGGCGATGGGCGATCTGGACCTGTTCCTCGGGTCCGACCGTCGTCTCACCAACCGCTTGGGCCATCCCCAGGTCAGCCTGCCTAGTGGATTCCACGAGGGAACGCCGACGGCGCTCCACCTCACAGGGAAGCTGTTCGGTGAACCGGAGGTGCTGCTCCTCGCTCATGCGATCCAGGCGGAGACGCAACACCATCTCCAGCGTCCACCGCTCTGACGGGTTTGGACCTGGCCCTCACGTTACAAGTTCCTATACGTGTGGCTGGACCTAAAGCTCGAAGGTCGGGAGCCCGCAAAGTATCTCGGATGTCTCTACTGGCTCCCCAACCCCTTCCTGCCCTTCATCTGGTGGAGGGTCGCGCTGCCAAGCGATCACCCCGATGTGCAGGTGGAACTGTTGGAGGACTGAGTTTCGCCGTTTGCCATCACCCGGTCCAGCGTGACAGATTCCGATACACAAAGCGTCGCTTTTAGCTTCATCAAGGTCACCGCATGACCGAACCAGATCGTCAGACCCAGTTTCAGGCAGAGTTAGCCTCAGAGTTCGTGATCGTCCGCTCACTGGGTGAGGGTTCCGTGGCGCACGTGTACCTTGCCCGGGAGAAGGCCCTCGAGCGTTTGGTCGCGATCAAGGTCATGAAGTCGCACGTGGCCGAGGATGAGACCGCCCGGAAGCGATTCGCCCGGGAAGCTCGATCCGCCGCGAAGATCCACCATCGCAACGTGGCGACCGTGTATCGGGTCGGCTCCCTCGAGGACGAGACGCCTTTCATCGTCATGGAGTACATCGAAGGGCGCAACCTCGCAGATACGCTCAAGGCAGAGGGAGTCATGACTCTGGAGCAAGCGTCTCATACGCTGGGTCAGCTTGCCTCGGCGTTGGCGGCCGCGCACGAGAACGGAATCGTCCACCGCGATGTGAAGCCGGAGAACGTCGTGCGTGAGAAGGACTCGAACCGAATCGTGCTCATGGACTTTGGGCTCGTAGGTATCCTGGAGACGGGCTCCGACCCGGTTACGCATCTTACACAAGCTGGACAGCTGCTTGGCGATGCCCGGTACCTGAGTCCCGAACAGTTGCTCGGTAACGGGGTCACGGATGAATCGGATGTGTACGCCCTGGGCGTCATAGGCTATGAGCTTCTTACGCTCAAGACTCCGTATGAGGGGAGCACGAGCGCCCACCTGGTCATGGCGCGCCTGAGGGAAGAGCCGGTTCCGCTGGCCCAGCTCCGGCCCGACATGGATCCCGATCTCGCAGAACTGTTGGCACGGTGCCTTTCCAAGAATCCTCATCATCGGCCTCCGGCATCCGAGGTCGCCAAAGCCTTGGTGCGCATCACGGAAGCGCTCGCAGCAGGCCTGCGTAGGGAGTCCGACTCAACGCCACCGCCGCGAACGACACGACGACTCTCGGCCATCATGTTCACGGACATGGTAGGCTTTACGGCCCTGATGCAGGACGACGAACATCGGGCAAAGAGCGTTCGCGACCGGCATCGTAGCGCCCTCCGCAAGTCGATCGAAACGCACGGCGGCGAGATCGTGCAGTTCTACGGAGACGGGACCCTCAGCATCTTCGGAAGCGCCGTCGAGGGAGTCTCGTCCGCGGTCGCTGTCCAACAGGTACTCCAGCAGGAGCCTCCGATCCCCGTTCGAATTGGACTCCACATCGGCGACATCAACCGGGACGAGGACGGCGTCTACGGGGACGGTGTCAACGTTGCCGCTCGCATCCAGGGGCTCTCGGTTCCCGGTGCGGTCATGATCTCGGAGAAAGTCTTCGACGAGATCAAGAATCACCCTCGGCTGCCCGTGACCGAACTCGGTGAGTTCGATCTGAAGAACGTGCGCCGGCCGGTCCGGGTTTTCGCGATCACGGCGCCGGGGCTCGTCGTTCCCGATGCCGAGTCCATGGCCGGCCGGACCGAACTGGCCTAGTCCCTCCGCCTCACCCTCCAACCCTGGCGGGCGTCCGCAAATTGACGGGTTTGGACCTGGCCCTCACGTTGTCCCGACCCGCCAAAGGGCTTTTGGTTTAACTGTCCTTGGCGTATACTCTCGGCGGACGGGAGGCGAGTTTCGGGTAACCTAATCTGCGAAGGAGAGACCCATGGCTTCGAAACCACCTGATCGAAGGGTATTCCTAAAACGCGGGGCCGCGTTGGCCGGTGGTTTGACCTTGGGAGCGGTAGAGCCCGCTATGCGCCAGACACCAGCATCTGGACAGTCTGTCGAGGGACAGTCCCAAGAGGTCCCGGACTATTCAAGTGAGGAGCTGATCGCCTATGGTCAACGCTCCCGTTTCGTGACGTCGGTACGCATACCGCACGGCGGCAGGCCCTCACCCGATGCCTTTGGTCTCGTCTTTCATACGGCAACTCCGCTTCAGGATTCGGTGGGGGTGATCACGCCATCCGCGCTCCACTTCTCAAACACCACGCGCGGCGCGTTCATTCCGGACATCGATCCCCAGACGCATCGTCTCATGGTCCACGGCATGGTGGACCGTCCGCTGATCTTCACCATGGAGGAGTTGAAGCGTCTCCCTTCCGTGACCCGCCTTCATTTCGTCGAGTGCGCGGGGAACCGCTCGAACAGCCGGCAGACGACAGTGCAGGAAACGCACGGGGCGACCAGCTGCGCCGAATGGACCGGAGTGCTCCTGTCTACGCTGCTCGAGGAGGCGGGCGTGCAAGACGGAGCGCCCTGGATCGTGGCGGAAGGGGTGGAGGAAGTGAAAGGGGCGTCGAGCATTCCGATGACGAAGGCTATGGACGACTGTCTCGTGTGCTACGGCATGAACGGCGAGGCCGTACGTCCCCAGCAAGGCTTCCCGCTGCGGCTGCTGGTTCCCGGCTTCGAAGGAATCTTTAACGTGAAGTGGCTGAGGCGAATCAAGGTGGTGGACCGGTACTACATGACCTACAACGACTACGGGCATCTTCGTCAGGACCCCGACGACGCTGCGCTGGGTTACCAGATCGGACCGAAATCGGTCATCACGTTTCCGTCCGGGGGACAACAGCTGCCCGGCCGCGGATTTTACGAGGTCAGCGGCTTGGCCTGGTCCGGTGGGGGGGCCGTTAGCAGGGTGGAAGTATCCACCGACGGTGGCGACAGCTGGATAGACGCCGAAATTCGCGGGACCCCACATCCCATGGCGCATACCCGGTTCACCTTCAACTGGACTTGGGACGGAACAGAGGCCGAGCTCCAGTCGCGCTGCACGGACGAGCTGGGCCAAGTTCAACCGGATCGACGGGTGCTGGGCCGTGTGAAAGGCCAGGACAATTCCATTCAGCCGTGGAGGATCGCGAGCGACGGGAGCGTGCACAATGCGATTTCTTAGGCTTCTCCCGTTTCTGATGCTCCTGGGGAGCTCCGTGCAAGCGCAGACGTCCACTTATGGTGTGGGAAGGACCCCGAGCGCAGAAGAGATCCGTGCCTGGGATATCTCCATCAGTCCTACGGGAGAGGAACTCCCGCCGGGGAGCGGAACGGCCGAGGAAGGCGCGCTGGTCTATCAGGTGAAAGCGTGCGCGGCATGCCACGGAGCGACAGGGACAGGGGGGCTCGCTCCCAGGTTGGTAAAACGCGAAGCGGGACCAGATGTCGACCCATGGGAATTGGGGCGAATACTGCCGATCCGCGCGCCGTACGCGACGACCGTATGGGATTACATCAATCGCGGCATGCCTCTCAATGGAGAAGGAACCCTCACCGCCGATGAGGTCTACGCGCTGACGGCCTATCTGCTCTCCATAAACGATCTCATCGCGGAGGACGAGGTAATGGACGCCGAGAGTCTGCCGATGGTGGAGATGCCGAATCGTGATAACTGGGCTCCCCTACCGGATTGGCAGCCCGGAATGCCAAGGCTTGCAGGTTACCCCCACTGAGGTACGCGTCGTAACGCTTCTAAGGGCCGAACTGAAACAAGAGCCCACCGCAGCTACCTGAGGTTCGAGTAGTTGCTGGAGCTCATCCAGTAGGCCTCGATGGAGAGCGACACGTCATACTTCGCTCGGAGCGCAGCCCAGTCCGGGTCGGAGGCGAACCCCGCCCAGACTTCGTCCCGATGGGCGCGGTCGCGATAGGCGAGCATCCAGACCAGCGTGTTCGGATCGTCGAGACGCTGCCACACGGCGATGACATCGGCGCCGTGCTTCTCGAAGATCGCCACCTCTTGCTCGCGGAAGCGCTGATGCAGCACGTTGATGTCGCCACGCTCGTTGGAAGCCGTGTACATCCGGAGCTCGAAACAGCGCGCGTCGGAGCCCACGTTGGCGGAGAGCTCCGCCGGCAGCTGGCCGGCCGGGCCGCACGCATCAGGCGGGCCCTGGGCTTGTGCCGTCCCGGCGAAAGTGAAGCCCATGACGACGGCGGTGAGGATCGCGTTTTTCATGCCAATCTCCCTCTGCAATGGTTGGCGGTTCGAGTGTCCAGACGACGGGTCAGGACATGAGCCACATCTCGTTCGTCGCACGGTGGCGACCGGTTCGGGTACACATCAGAGTTCGTGTACACATCAGAGAGGACATTATAGGGAAGTCGAGGGCGCGCCTGAAAGGGCGAGGCCTTGGTGTCGAGGCGATTGCCACGAGTTGACTGACTCGGCCCTGCCTCTCACGTTGTCCGGATCGCCTGACGGCCGTTGTTTTTCCTATCCTTCCTAGCGCCTGGTGTATGGCCGACAGGGAGCAAGGGACATGGTACCAGCGAAAAAGCAGCGAATCGTGACTTGGCTTCTCCCTACCGTCGCCATCGTTTTGGCTGGGTGTGGCGCCAAGGAAGGCGGGCAGGCCGGACCGGCCTCCTGGGAAGACGACCTGGAGCCCATCACCGCCGCCGACTGGGACCGCGGAAAGGCCGCGCATCTTCTGGAAAGGGCAGGTTTCGGAGGAACGCCCGAGGAGATCGATCGCCTCGCGGCGATGAGTCCGGAGGAGGCGGTCGGGTGGTTCGTGGACTACGCGTCGATTCAAGACGCTCTTCCCTCGTTCGACGCGTCACCGATCTGGGACGCTGGCATGGACCCCTTCCCAAAGAGTCGGGCCGAGGCGGTGCGGATAGCCCGCGAAACAGGCGAGGCGATGGGAGTCCCGGTTCTTCCCGAGGGTGAATCAAGAGCACTCCAGCCGGTCGTGAACAAGTTCTTCTTCGGTTTGCGCTCGAACGCCTACGAGACGCAACGGTTGGCCCTGTGGTGGGGCGAGCGGATGCTGCGTACCCAGCGGCCGCTCGAGGAGAAGCTGACCCTGTTCTGGCATGGTCACTTTGCCACCGGGAACAGCAAAGTCCGCGACACGCGGATGATGGAGCGCCAGCACTTGATGCTTCGCGCCAACGCCAGGGGTAACTTCGGGGACCTATTGCGGGGGATCCTGAGGGATCCAGCGATGCTCGTCTATCTCGACAACGGGGAGAACGTCCGGGACCACCCCAACGAGAACTTTGGCCGGGAGCTGCTGGAGTTGTTCACGATGGGAGTGGGCAACTACACGGAGCATGACATCCGTGAAGCCTCGCGCGCGTTCACCGGCTGGACCAACGACGTGCTCGAGTTCGAGTTCGATGAGACCCAGCACGACATGGGCGTGAAGACCTTCCAGGGTCAGACGGGGCCGTTCGATGGGACCGACATCATTGACATCATCCTCGCCCAAGAGCCGACGGCGGAGTTCATTGCCGGCAAGCTCTACCGGTACTTCGTGCGAGAGGAGCTGAGTGATCAGACACGCGCGTCCCTTGGGGCGACGTTCCGCGACGCAGGTTACGAACTGGAGCCGCTGCTGACCCGCATCTTCCTGTCGCGGGATTTCTACAGCCCCACGTCGTACGCGACACAGATAAAGAGCCCGGTGCAGCTGGTCGTCTCGACCTATCGCAAGCTCGGTCTCGCCCAGATGCCGACGATCCCGGATTTCAACCGGCTGACGTCTCGCCTCGGTCAATCGTTGTTCAACCCGCCAAACGTGGCAGGATGGGCCGGCGGGCGAACTTGGATCACCCCAGGATCGTTGCTGCAGAGGGGCAATCTGTTCCGCACAATTCTGTTCCCAGACGTCGACTCGTTCCGGGCGCCGGATCGGGTCCTCCCCGGAATCTATGCGAGCGTCGGGCGCCGAATCGAGGCCGGGATGAGCATCACTGCCGCCACTCAAGAGGGTGACGCAGAATCGAGCATGCTGGCCGACCGTGACGAGGATTTTAATACGCGCTACGGTGGCTACATGGGGTACGTCATGGCGTTCGAGCGGCTCAGGCTGGTGCCCCGACATACACCCGACCTCGACCTCGTCGCCATGGTCGACGAGGCGGGCGCCAGCAGTGCCGCCGACGTCGTCGACTACTTCATCGCACGGTTTTTGCGCCTCGAGTTGCAGCAGACCGACCGTGAGGCCCTCGTCGGTTTCCTGCGGGACGAATTAGGCGGAGACCGGATCGGGCGCGCCGACGCGCAGACCGAATCTGCTCTGCGTTCCTTGTTGTATCTCGTGCTGAGCACACCGGAGTATCAGTTGGCGTAGCGGAGAGCGAGACACCCTGAATCCTTGGGAGAAACTGGAGCAATCCCATGCTTATCAAGTGCAACTGCTCGCGGCGTGATTTCATCCGCCGGGGATGGTACGGTCTTGGTCTCAGCGCCGGTCTTCCGGTGATTTTGAACCGGACGACTCAGGCGCTATCCGCGCAAGCGCTACAAGGCACGAGCATGGAGGCCCACCCCGAACGAATCCTCGTGGTGGTAGAGCTGTCCGGCGGTAACGATGGTCTCAACACCGTCGTGCCGTTCGGCGATGACGAGTACTATCGCGTTCGCCCGAATCTGGGCATCGCGGAGCACGACGTCATCAAGGTCGCGGATGGGCTCGGCTTCCATCCGGCGCTCGTCGGGTTCGAGCGGCTCTACAAGGACGGGAACATGGCCGTCGTGCACGGCTGTGGATACGAGAATCCCAGTCTGTCCCACTTTTCGTCGATGGGCTTCTTGCACACCGGTGTTCCGAACGGGGGTGAGCAACTGGGTTGGATGGGGCGATTGGCCGATGGCGTCTACGACCACGATGCCCAAGGCAACATCATCGTCAACATTGGGAACCGGCAGTCTCTCGCGGTGCAAAGCCGCGACCACCCGCCGCTCGTGTTCAATGACCCGAATGCACTCAAACGCGATGCCAACGAGGCCGAGCACGCCGTGTTCGAGACCCTCGACCGCGCCAAGGCGACCGATAACAGAAGCTTGGACTTCCTCTCGGCGACGGCTGAGAACGCTGCGGGTGCGGGCGAGGTCGTGCGCCGCGCTGCTGCGTCGTATCAGACACCGATCGACTACGGCATCGGTGGTCTATCCGGACCCCTTCGGCGTGTCGCCTCCTTGATCGCGGCGGAGCTCCCCACGCGGTTGTACTACGTCACCTATGCGGGAAACTCCTTCGACACCCACGTGCACCAGGCCGACCCCCATGCGCGATTGCTGGCTTACACTGCCGACGCCGTTCGGGGATTCACCGAAGACCTCAAGCGGATTGGTCGGGCCGACGACGTGGCCGTGATGATGTTCACCGAGTTCGGTCGCCGCGTCGAAGAGAACGCCAGTCTCGGAACCGACCACGGCACGGCCACTCCGATGTTCATCTTCGGCACCGGGGTAGAAGGTGGGATGTACAGTCGCCACCCAAGCCTCACGGACCTGGACGACGGGAACCTGAAGATGACGACAGACTTCCGTCGCGTGTACGCCACGATGATCGAGGAGTGGCTGGGTTATGCGGACACGGGGTCCATACTCAAGGGCGACTTCCAGCCGCTGGGTGTCTTCGGCTGAGTCGCAGGCGGTTGTGAGGACGGTGAACGGCTCAACCGCACTCTCCCGGACCCGCCAAACTTCGGAGGGTCCCGAGGTCGTCATCCACGGCGTGCCGCGCTCGGCTCTCGGACCAGTTGAAGCTCCTCCAGTCCGCAGGTCGCTCAGGGCCCCACAGGTCCAGGAGCCGGCTCGCCACCGAGCACTGTGCCTCATCCGATAGCTCGCTGAGGCGGGCGACCAAGAGCGGAGCCGCGTCGCTCCCGAGCGAGCCGAGGTAGTCCACGTCCACCCCACCCAACTCGGCGATTCGGTCGAGATTGTGACGGGCGACCAAACCGGCAGGATTGATGAGCTGCAGCGCACCCACCAGGACGAACGCCGTGACGAGGCCGCCAAACGCGAAGCGGTCGCGACGGCCGCTGAACACAGTCGCCCCGAACCAGACCACGACCACCGTCAACCACACGAGAGCCGCGGTGACCACGACACGCAGCTCCGTGAGGCCGTAGGCGGTTTGGTAGACCAGCATACGTTGGATCGCAGAGGCCACGATGGCCAAGAGGAGAAGGAGGTGGACGCCCGCGAATCCGCCGAACACCGAACGTGCCTTAAGACCGCGGTCACCGAGCAAGGCGTGGGTGGCGAGAAGCCACGGGATGGCCAGCGCCACAGCGGCGACGAGTTGGAAGAAGCCGGCACGGGCGTAGGCGGCGTAGGTGAGACCCGGGGTAACTTCGACCCAGGCTCCCCCTCCGAAGAGGTAGCGGAATTGGACGATCACGAAGCCTAGAAACAGGAGATCCACCAGGCCCAGAGCGGTGGCCACCTCGGCGATCCCAAGAGACGGGCGGGCGGACTGGAGGCGTCGAACCCCCGAAAATCTCGTGCCCGACGAAACGCCGACGAGGTAGCCACAGGCAAGCCAGGACAGGACGGCTATGACCACCAAGTGCGACGCGAACGCCTGCAAGTCGATCCTGACGAAGTCTCCGATAATCGTGGCAAACACCTCGTCCGCCGAAATGAAGAGCGCTCCGAAAACCACAAGCGGGACGAGCGCGAGGAGCGCCCCGCCGAAGGCAGTTCGCACCACAGTGCGTGCGGCCCCTCGGGATGTATAAGTTCCGACCTCACCCCAGTTCTCGCGGTTGATCAGTCGAGCGCTTCCGAACGCCGAGTGAAGCCCGGCCCCCGCCATGGCTTCGAAGAGGTCCAAGATCCCGGACCGCTTGATCCAGGCGCGCCCCGCGTTGAGAGCCGGCAGCGCAAACGCTGTGCACGCCGCGACGAAGGTTGCGAAACGAACAAGGCCGGAGCCCCGCCACAGCAGAGCGGCACCACAGAGGAGCCCCACTCTAATCCACGACGACGCCTCCCGACTGAGAGGCGATTCACCGCTCTGAGCTACGCTCCACACGGAGACGGCGAGACCCACGAACAACAGGAAGAAGTTGAGGCCGGGGCCCCCGGGCGCCCGAAGAAGCTGGTCTCCCGCGAACCCCATCCCGACGCCAGCCGCGAGGATGGCGGTCACAGGCAAGCAGCGGTCGGTCATGGTGCGGCCCTCCGTTCGCAGAGTGAGAATTCCGTAGCTCGGCCCGGTCCTCGAGAGAGTCCTCCGTATCGCCGATCACGAGCCGTAAAAGCCTGAACGGCGGAAGCGAGATCGGCCTCGCTGAAGTCCGGCCACAGGACGTCGGTGAAGAAGAGCTCAGCGTAGGCCGACTCCCAAAGCAGGAAGTCACTCAATCGCTGTTCTCCGCCCGTGCGGATGAGCAGATCCACGTCGCGCGTACCGCACGGCGCGTGGATGGCCTGAGCCAGGTATCGCTCGAAGGCCTGGCGGGTTGGAGGTACCCCTTCGGCGAGACAGCCGGCCGCCGCCAACAGCGCATCGCGGGCCGAATAATCGATCGCGACCCGGACGTGGAGAGAGGTTCCTTGGCTCGTTCGCTCCTCGACGTGCGCGATCCTGCGTTTGAGAGAACCCGGGATCCGGTCCCGACGCCCTATGACGCTCAGCCGCACGCCACTGTCCGTCAGGCGGGCGCACTCGGAGTCCAGGTGCTTCTGGAACAGAAGCATCAAGTGACCCACTTCCCCCCGCGGACGGCGCCAATTGTCCGAGGAAAATGCGTAGAGCGTAAGAGTGGTGATCCCCAACTCCGGGGCGGATTCCACCGTTCGCCGGACCGCCTTGGTTCCGGCGACATGGCCCGCCGCCCTGAGTCGACCTCGTTCGTGAGCCCAGCGTCCGTTGCCATCCATGATGATCGCGACATGGAATCGGTCCCGGCCTCCGCCCGTCCGCTCGAAGTTCCCAGGTGAGGCTGGTTCCGGTTGTTCAGGCTCAAGCCATCGCGCGCCCAAAGTACTTCGTGTCATAAAGTTTCTCCGGAAAAAAAACACCGCCTACTCTCGTACGAGCTCGATCAATGCCTCCATGTGGTCCAGATATCGCTGGAGCGCCTGTCGGCCGATCTCCGTGAGGCGATAGTCCGTCCGCGGAATCCGACCCTTGAAAGACTTTTGTATCTCGACGTAGCCAGCTTCCTCTAGCCGCCTAGCGTGAACGCTGAGGTTCCCGTCCGAGGTGTCGAGACGCTCCTTGAGTTCGTTGAAGCTGAGAGATTCCTCCACCGCGAGTGCGCTTACGATCCCTAGGCGGACACGCACATGGATGATCGGGTCGAGTGCGACAGGATTGGTCTTCCCGGCTTGTACATCGATGCTCACGGTCGATCCCTTGACCGGGGCCAGGTGCGGGGCCTTGCGGCGGGCCCGTGCTCCCTCAGCCACCGTGCCTCCTCGCAATGATCGTCCCGAAGACGATCTGCAGCCCCCCGAATCCCACGGCCATCGAGAGATCACCGGCGGCAGGCCTCGCGAGAAGCGCAAACACCCCGAGGACCATGAAACAGATCCCCATCACGGGGACGATCTTGACCGAAAAGGTGCCGGCCGTGACGACGGCGGCGCCGTAGAGGAGAAGCCATGCCCCCGGAAGAAGTGAGTCGGCTCCGGCTTGCCAGAGCGCTACCGTAAGTACCGCTCCAGCGAGAGCAGGAGGAAGGAAGCTCAGAAAGAACTTGCGACCCGCCCCGGAAAGGACGGGAAGATGGGCCCGGCGCGCCTTCCGGTGGATCGCAACCGCCCCGATCGCCACAGCGAGCAACGCCTCGAGAGTCCAGACTAGAAGCCATCCCTCAGCAGTCGGCTGGCCTGAAGCGAGCATCGCAGCAGCCAGTGCGGTGACTCCCATTCCGACGCCACCCCATCCCGGAACCGCCGTGAAGGCGGCACCCCGCTCCATCGTCCGGCGGATGAAGCGCAGATCCTCCTTGGCTCGGTCGCCAAGGGCGATGGGTTCCGGACTCTGATCGACTTGAGAGAGTTTCAGCATGATGAAGACAAATGTGGTCCGCGGCGTTGCGGTCGTCAAGTACTTTGTGTTACAAAGTCAACGCCCGCCTGCCTCTCGTCAAAGACGGAGCGGCTGGTTCGCGATCGGCTGCTACTCCCGCGGGACGCGGAGGAGATCGTCGCTCAGCGTTCTCCAGTTTCCAGGTATCTCATTCTGGACATAATCCCGATTCCATTTCCCAGATAATCGGCCGAGCTGACCTCCTCCATCCAGAAGGTGCCGCTTCCCCCGTCGATCCGCAGGCCCTGGTTGATGTGTCGAGCCCCTTCCGTAGGCGAGGCACCATGCCAGTGCTCCACCCCTGGAAGCGCGAATTCGATGCCACCCCTATGGAGCTCCCGCATTCTTTGTCCGCGCTGCTGAAAGCGCGCCACTCCTTCCATCACGATGATGTATTGGCCTCCACCGTGGCAGTGCCAGAAGGAGCGGGAGCCCGGACCCCAATAACGGCCCGTGAGGGGCGCACCATTGGCTACTGCTTCCGGCGAGGGAACCCCCGATTCGCTCGTGCCCGTGACAAAGTTCTGCAACGGGCCCCCAGGGCAAGGAAGATCCTGCTGCGCACCACTCGCTGCCGGCTCATTTGCTCGTGCGTCAGCCAACCGGGCAAAACCGAGGGAAAGTGGCAACACAAAGATCCACAGCAGCAAGTAGAGTAGAGTACGACCGGACAGAGCGAACATTGCGAACCTCCTTCGAGAGAATCAGTGCGGGAGTCTGCACCTCACCTCGGGCGTCGACTTCGACCGTTCTCAACGTATTTCGGCGTTCGTTTCTCCGCCACCGTCAGTCAGATTCAGGATCGCAACAGCCCAGTTCACAAGTTTCGGGGAGTTTGGGGTCCCGGTTGGGGTCCCATACCCGCAGTTACGCTGCGACTAGGGTGTAGGTCAGGCGAGAGACCTTAGCCCGGCGCCTTGCAACGGTAGGTTATTGTTTTTCCTATCCTTCTCGTTCAGGTTGTGGATGAAGCTGTCAGATCGAGCCGCCCACGGTGTGAAAACGAAGACGAGAGAGTTATGAACAACAAGAGTAGATTTCCGTTCCTGACGACCGGCGTCCTGGTCCTAGGTCTGTCGGCCCCCGTGGCGCTCCTGGCGCAGAATCGCCAGGACCAGGTGGCCCCGGATGCCGCGGGTCCGGCGGCCCAGTCTCTGGACGTGTACCGGCCCGCTGTCCAATTCGTGCATGGTGCGGTCACTGCTGGTCACCCGCTTGCATCGACGGCAGGACTAAGGATCCTGCTCCAGGGAGGAAACGCCGCCGACGCGTCGGTGGCCACCTTGTCGACGCTGCATGTCGTGAGACCCCAGAGCTCGGGTACCGGTGGCAACGGGTTCTTCACGATCTACGACAAGGCGACCGATCGTATCTACTCGCTGGGCGCGACGGGTGCTGCCGCCATGGCGATCGACCCAGCGAAGATGACGCGCGAGTCCCTGAACCAGGGGATTCATGCCGGTGTCGTCCCGGGTCTGTTCGGAGGTTGGATTGCGGTTCTCGACCGATTCGGAACCATGAGCCTGTCTGAGGTGCTCGAGCCGGCGATCGATTACGCAGAAAACGGCCATCCGATCGAGGAATCCGCTGCCCGCTCGATGGCCAGAGCGCAGGCGCGCTTCGAGCAGTTCCCCACGAGCGCGAGCGTGTTTCTACCTGGTGGAGAGGCGCCAGAGCCGGGAGAGACGTTCCGCATGACTGACTTGGCGAACACCTTCAAGAAGGTAGTGGAAGCCGAGCAGGAGGCACTCAGAGCAGGCAAGAGCCGCTCAGAGGCACTGCAGGCCGCCTTCGACCGCTTCTACAAGGGCGACATCGCCCAAGAGATGGCCCGGTTCTATCAGGAAAACGGAGGAGACTTCACGCTCGAGGACTTCGCCGCGTACGAGCCGATCTGGGCCGACCCGGTGCACACGACCTTCCGCGGTTACGATATCTACTCGAGCCCTTCGACATCCCGAGGGGGGTTCGAGGTCGCCATGCAATTGAACCTGGTGGAAGGCTTCGACCTCAAGGCGCTCGGTCACAACAGCGCAGAGGTGCTCCACCTCCTCGCGGAGGCGATCAAGGTTGCGAAGTCCGACATCTACCACTATGTGGGAGACCCCGTGTTCACCGATATCCCGGTGGCCGACCTCCTGTCGAAAAAGTATGCCGCGGAGCGGCGTAACTTGATCAGCCAGCGGACGGCGATGCGCTATCCGGAGGCCGGCCAGCCGGCCGGCGCCAATGCGTCGGCGTCGATTGCCGCGCCTCGTGGACCGCAGTTCGATGAACTAGCGGAGGTAGGTGGCACGACCAGCTTCTCCGTGGCAGACCAGTTCGGCAACGTGATCAGTGTCACGCCGACCCACGGTGGAGGCTTCGGTACTGGGGTGGTCGTCGGCAACACCGGACTGCTGTTCAACAACGGGACCCGGATCGGGTCGACATCACCGTATCCGGACGATGTCAACTACGTAAGAGGCGGGCAGATTCCGTTGCTGAACAATTCGCCCGTTATCGTCATGAAGGACGGTGAGTTCGTCCTTGCCATCGGATCTCCCGGCGGCGAAACCATCGGCCAGACGCAGTTCCAGACCGTGTTGAACGTCCTGGAGTTTGGGATGTCGATTCAGGAGGCGGTAGCGGCGCCTCGGTTCGTCCTGACGGCCGAGCCGAACTTCTACTTGCCTGGTGCAGAAGTCGTCCTGAACCTCGAGAACCGTATCGATCCGGCGATCGCCGGCGCGCTGATGGACATGGGGCACAACGTCGAGCTGGCTGCGCCATACAGCTTCGGCAGCAACCAAGGGATCCTTCGGGATGCCGGAACCGGGACGCTGTCCGCCGGAGCGGATCCCAGGCGGGTGGGTTATGCGGTGGGCTGGTGACCGCACCGCCTTGCAGGACGGCCACCTCCGAACGATGAGGGTCGGCGTCTCAGCCTAGAATTCGTTCACTGTCAATCGAATGTCCTCGTCGGGGCGCCCTACCCCGGCGCCATGCCCTTTTTCATTTGGTTCCAGGCCTGGCGGGCTTCCTCGACCGACCCCTCATCCTCGATCGTCGTGATGTCGCCCGGGTCCTGGTCGAGAACGACCGCTTTCAACACCCTCCGCATGATCTTGCCGCTGCGGGTCTTGGGTAACATCGATACGAAGTTCAGCTCACCGATGACCGCAATCGGTCCGAGCTCGTGCCGGATCGTGTCTACCAGGGCCTGGCGGAGCTCATCGGACGGTGTCTCAGCGTTCTTGAGCAGTACGAACGCCGCGATCACCTCACCGCGCACCTCGTCCGGTCGTCCGACCACACCGCACTCGGCAACCGCCGGATGCTTGAGACAGGCGCTTTCCACCTCGATCGTTCCCATGCGGTGGGCGGCGATCTTGATGATCTCGTCGGCACGTCCTCCGAACCAGAGATAGCCGTCCTCGTCGATGTGCACGGAATCGCCGCTGTAGTACACATTGAATCGCCCCGGGTTCATCGGAGACTGTTTGACTTGAGTGTCAGAGGCTCACCTGGAGCGTCCTGACGCGAATAATACAACTCTTCGTACTCGGCCGGCGGGATATGGCCGTGGGGCTCGAAGAGGCGATGGTGATTGAACCACCAGACCCATTCGAGGGTGGCGAGCTCGATGTCTTCGAGGGTGCGCCACGGACCGCGTGGACGAATGAGCTCGGTCTTGTAGAGTCCGATGATCGTCTCGGCCAGGGCGTTGTCATACGAATCCCCCCGGCTGCCTACGGACGGCTCGATGCCTGCCAACGCCAGGCGCTCGGTGTAGCGGATAGACAGGTACTGCCCCCCGCGGTCGCTGTGATGCACCAGGCGCTTGTCTGCGTCGTCCTCGCGTTCACAGATCGCCTGCTCGAGAGCGTCGAGCGCTAAGTCACTGCGTAATGAGTTCGAGACCCGCCATCCGACGATGCGACGGCTGAACGCATCGATCACGAACGCCACGAAGACAAACGCATGGCCCGTCCGCACGTACGTGAGGTCCGAGACCCACAGCTCGTTGGGACGTGCCGCGCTGAAGTCTCGGTTCACGAGGTCCAGCGGGCGCTCGTCGCCCTCCGCCGTGTGCGTTGTCACCTTGAAGCGCCGCCCTCGCGTAACCCCACAAAGCTCCAGTTCCTTCATGAGCCGAGCCACCGTGCATCGAGCCACGGTGATGCCTTCCCGGTTCAGCTGCTTCCACACCTTCTTCGCCCCGTAGACCTGGAAGTTCTGCATCCACACTCGACGGATCTCCGGCTTCAGCATCTCGTCGCGCTGAGCCCGGACCGATCGTAGCGTCGGATCTGCCTGCATCGCCTTGTGCGTGTAGTAGGTCGACGGAGCGATCGGCAGTACCTCGCAGATCGGCTCGACTCCGTACGTGGGCCGGTAATCGTCGATGAAGGCCACCATCACCGAACTCGGCGGTCGAGCTCCGCCTGTGCGAAATACGCCGATGCCTTACGCAGAATCTCGTTCGCCCGCTTCAGCTCACGATTCTCACGCTCCAGCACCTTCAGTCGCTCACGCTCTTCTGTCTTGAGACCGGGCCGTTGCCCCGTGTCTCGCTCCGCTCGTCGAACCCATTTACGTAGCGTCTCCGCCGTGCACCCGATCTTCTCCGAGATCGAGCAGATCGCCGCCCACTGTGAGCTGTACTCAGGCTCGTGCTCGAAAACCATCCGAACGGCTCGCTCCCGTACCTCTGGGGAGTACTGTCCTTTCCTTTTCATGACTCCATCCTCTCAACTGATGGAGTCTCCGGCAAACCCGGGGTGATTCACATCGGGAATCTTCTGCCAGTAGTCACGGCCGTACCGGCCCGGCTCGCCCCAAAGCGCAGGGGTCAATCCTGGAAACGGTCGTGTCAGCACCATGATGCCCTGCTCGCCGACGTCACAAGGTGTGCCGTCCGTCCGCACGACCGCCGCTTCGATGCCCGGTAGAGGGATGGCGGCCGACCCCGGCTTGATCGGGAGCATGCCAAGCCCGTAGGGATTGCCGAACACCGGCCCGCTGGTTTCCGTTTGCCACATGTGGTCGATGACGGGCACCCGCCCCTTCAGAATAGTATTCTGCAGCCAGTCCCAGGCCGGCGGGTTGAGCACCTCACCGGCCGAGAACACACGCTCGAGCCGTGAGTGGTCGACGCTTCCCAGCGGGCCGTCGCCGTATCGCATGAGCGCCCGAACCGCGGTGGGGGACGTGAAAATCCCCGTAGCCCCCAGCTCTTCGACAACGATACGCCAGTTGGCCTCCGGCTCCGGATGGTCCAGCGCACCCTCGAAGACAACGGTCGTGCAGCCGGCCAACAACGGGCCGTACACCATGTAGCTGTGTCCCACGATCCAGCCGATGTCGGATGTCGCCCACCACACATCGGTCGGTCTCAGCCCGAAGCACCAGCGTCCCATCGAGACGACGTGCACCTGGTATCCGCCGTGCGTGTGGATCGCTAGCTTTGGCTTGGCGGTCGTGCCGGATGTCGCAAGGATAAAAGCAGGCTCGTTGGCTTCCAGCGACACCCAATCCCCCGACTGCCCATCCGCGCCGGCGAGAAAGGCATCCCACGTGATGTCGCGGCCGGGCGTCATCGACGATGCATCGCCCGAGCGTTGTAATACGACCACCCGCTCGACGGTGTCCCCGAGCGACTGCAAAGCGTCGTCGAGGAGCGGCTTGAGTGGGAGCTCCTTGCCTTTGCGGTAGGTGATATCGGCAGTGAAGACGACCCGCGAGCCGCTGGCGGAGATCCGATCTGCGAGCGCCTGTGCGCCAAACCCTGCAAAGATGACCGAGTGAATCGCTCCGATCCTCGTGCATGCCAGCATGAGAACGACCGCCTCGGGGCACGTCGGCATCGAGAGGGTCACACGATCCCCTTTCTCGACGCCGAGCCCGCGCAGGGCGGCGGCCAGCCGCTTCACCTCATCCAAGAGCTGGGCGTACGTCAACACCACCCTGTCACCGCGTTCGTTGAGATAAATCAGGGCAGCGCGGCCACCGTTCCCCTCCGCAACGTGGCGGTCCACCGCATTGTAAGCGAGGTTGGTCTGCGCACCGACGAACCAACGAAACGTCGGAGGATCCGCTTCGTAGACACGGTCCCAGGCCCGGAACCACGGTAACTCCTGAGCGGCCCGCTCCCAGAAACCCTCCGGATCCCGGAGGCCGTCCTCAATCCATTTCGTGACAGTCGGCGAGGCGAGGTTCACCTGGCCCTCCCGGTCCAAGTTGACAATCACCGCAAGGTTCCGCCTCGTCTCCGGCATTGCAAGCTCGAGGCTTGACCGACAAAATGATCCTCTGCGGCAGCCGAGGGCGCTAGACCTGACGTCACGATCGAAACGGCTCCCTCAGCGGTGAGCTGAAGCCCAACGACGAGGGAGGTCCATGCATGCTCCACGACACGAAAACTAGAGACCGGCGCAGTCTGTCGGGTGTCGCTGTCCGGGGAGCATTCACCATCGTGGCGGTGTTGTTGTCGACTGCCGGATGTTCGGAACCGGCCAACTCCGGGCCTCAGAACGGCCCGACGGCGCTACCGGGCGCCGGTTCTGGTCCGGTGACGAGCGACGTCCAGAACGCGTTCCTGCAGTGGCCGCTACCACCCGGGGCGGAGGCGTACGGCGACATCGATGGACGGCATCTCCTCGAGTACGTCGTGGAGCAGGTCGAGATCTCGCGTCGCTACCGCGACCAGGGACATCCGAAGTATTGGGGCCGGATCATCGGCACCTCGGGCGATGCCGAAAGTGCGGACTGGGTGGCGGCCAAATTCGACGATATCGGCCTCTCGGACGTCCACATTCAATCCTTCGACCTACAGCCTCAATGGATGCCCCAGTCGTGGGAGGTCTCGGTCACGGCCGGCGAGACGACCCTGAAGGTGGAAACCGCGCAACCGGTCTATCGGGCGACAGGAACGCCGCCCGGCGGATTGGATCTCGAAGCGGTCTACGTCGGCTTGGGGAGCGAGGCCGATTTCATCGGGCGTGACGTCGAGGGGAAGGCGGTGTTCGCGCATAGCATGTTCGGCGTGAGGGATGACGGTGCGTTGCCCCGGGCCGATGCCCGGGGGGCGGCCGCCGTCTTCGACGTCCATATGCTGCCGGGCAACATGCGCTACCAGGCGTACCCGAAGAACACAAGCGTCCCGACCTTTACCGTGGGTGGGGAGGACGGGATCGCCGTGAGGGATCTAATCGCGGCCGCACCGCCAGGTCAGCCGCTGCGTGTGCACGTGCGAATGGACATCGAGATGGTCCCTGACTTGCAGACCGCGATCGTCTGGGGCACGCTGCCGGGCGCGACAGATGAGACGATCTACATCATGGCCCATCGGGACGGGTGGTTCGATGCCTCCGGCGACAACGCGTCGGGCGTAGCCTCCATGATCGGTTTGGCCGAGCACTATGTGAGGATCCCACAGGCCGAGCGACGACGGACGATCATCTTTCTGGGGATCGATGGGCACCACAACTCGGGCGAGGGATCGGGGGTGGGGCGCCAGTGGATGGCCGACAACCGTGAAGAGCTGTTCGCCAAGACTGCCCTGGTGATCAACGCCGAGCACCCTTCGACGGTGCAGACCAGCGTCAGGCCTCGTTATCTCCGCCGCGACGAGATCATCTGGGCCAACACCTACACGGCGCAGCAATGGTATGCGGGCGGTCCCTCGAGGCCGGAGCTCAACGCGATTGCCGTCGCCGCGTTCCGAGAGTTCGGTGTCAGCTTCTACCTTGACCCGAACGCCAGACCACCGGCTGGCGACTTGGGTCGGCTATATCGGTTCGTGCCCGGTGTGGCAACGAGCGACTTCTATCACTACTTCCACACCGACCTGGAGACCCCGGAAACCGTGCCGTGGACCGGACTCGAGGCCTCGACTCGGGCGTACGCGCGGATCGTCGATGAGGTGAACAAGCTCGACTTGAGCGTCTTGCAGCGACCTGAAGAACCGACACCCTGATCGGCCAACGGAGCCTGAGTCCAGCGGGCCGGTAGGCGCAAGCAGAACCCCAGAATCACGTTCTAAGCGTCTTCGGTACCATAGCCTCACTTTCGCCCCTACCTGTCCGGAGCTCGGGATTGGGACGGATAGCGGACCCTACATCCCTATCTCAAGGATTCAGCCAGTAATTCAGCTTGATCATGAAGATGTTGTCCGGAGCGACATCAAAAATGTCCCGTGTATCACGCGTCAGATCGAAAGTCCCCACCCAATCGTCCGTCCCGGTTGCTCCATGGCCGGTCACCGAGTCGATTCTCCGCTGTTGCCACACGAAAAACAGTGTTGAACCCGGCCGCCACTCCCATCTCAGGACTGCGTTGCCGATCAAGCTTCGGTAGCTGAAGTCTCGGTCTGAAACCAAGAAGCTCGGCGCGGGGCCCCCGTCGTCGGGGTCGACGCTGAAGTCGCCCTCCGCGGTGCGCACCACGGTGCCCACGTCTTCCCCGTACTCGAGAAAGTCGAACGTGCCCGGAGTTTGGAACTCCTTCAGCTCGCGGTAATCACCGGTCGAAATGAAGGGCTCCACGTACATCTCGAGAGACAGGGTCGGAGAAAAGGTGAGATTCACGCGGGTCTCGAGTGAGAGCGTGGACCGCTTCAATGGTGCGAACACGTACCGAGTTCCGAAAGTCTGGTCCGCCAACGGGTCGTCCTCGCGAGTCACGTACTGCGCCGTCGACTTCGACCAGGAGTAGCGTGGACCAATGTTGATCTGGAGCGTCTCTAATAAGCGCACGTTCACACTCACCTGAACGGCACGACTCCATCCACCCGCGGCGTCCGAGCTGAAGTTAAAGGAGCCGCTTCCGACCGCCGCCCTGCGCCCGTCGGAGTTCAAGCGAAGTCTCACCGCGGTGCCCGATGGAGAGCGTGCGATCGGCCCACCTCGCGTGAGCCGATCGTCGTCGTTCCACGGGTCGTACTGGAAACGAACCGAGGCGCTCCAATAGTTCAGAAACTCGAGGGAATTCTGCAGGTTGACGTTCGCCATCGTTCGGTCACCCGCGAAGTTCCAAGCCACGTCCGGGCCTCCGAAGAACCTCCACGACCTGAGAACGTCGCCCGGTTCGGGCTGCGTATACTGGTAGTGCGTATCCATCAGGATGCGGTCGGCGTTGGTGTGGAACCCGAGGTCGTTTACTTCGTAGCCGGGGCTGATCGCCGCGAAGCCGTTCCTCATCGTGAAGTTCCCGGCCTGTTTGCCCACGTATGCCATCGCATAAAAGCCGCCAAGGGACGTCGCCGTCGGGTCTATCTCCACATGGGAAGCGTCGGGTCTGTGAAAGTACCGCTTCGACGACTCCTGGGTCTCTAGAATCGCGTCGACCGCGCCGTTGACGCGGCTCCCCGAGATCAGGCCGGTGAAGAGCCAGATCCGATTTTCTGATTCATGTGCGAAGTCGATTCCTCCGGCGTACGCGGAGGTGTGCAAGCTCGCCCCCAGAGGGGTACCCGCAGCATCTCGATTCACTGCGGAGGCGATCAGGCCGAAGCGGGTCTGTCCCCCACGTATCTGACGCCGCACTCTGCCCACGAAGTAGTTCGCCGCCGGCTCGACCATTTGCCGGTCGACCACACCCGTCTCATCGACGTACGTGGCAACCTCCTTGGCGGTCACGGCCTCGAGAATCCCAAGTGACCAGCCATCCCCGATCCGGCCCGTGACCTTGGCGGCTCCCAGAATCGTCGTAGCGGTCGGGACGTCCGAGTATACCGCGTCGGAAGGGACGCCCCCACTGGGCGGTCCGCCGATTCGGCGCGAGTAGACGAGC
This sequence comes from Longimicrobiales bacterium, assembly GCA_965248195.1. GTDB lineage: Bacteria > Gemmatimonadota > Gemmatimonadetes > Longimicrobiales > Gaopeijiaceae > UBA822. The sequence continues at coordinate 2,973,019 of CBDFIQ010000002.1, forward strand.
TCGGGTCCCCGACCGACGCTGCCCGTGGGCCCGGCTTCGCCGAAGTTGAAAATGTCGGCCCCTTCGACGAAGAAGGGCCTTCGCTCGTTGTACTGCGTTTCGAATGCCGTGAGGTTGATGATCGAGGGATCCAGCTCTACCTGCCCAAAGTCGGGGTTCACCGTCCCGTCGAGGGTCACATTGGACGTGATCCGGTACTTGAGATCCAAGCCCGCACCACGGAAGTAATCCGACCCCGTCTGATAGGGGTTCGCGAAGCTTACGTCCGACCGTTGCTCCAGCTCCAAGTACTCCCCACGGGCGACGACGTAGGGAAGAAGCTCCAGCCTGCGACCCGTCTGGATTCCCTCGATTCCATCCAAATGAGCAAACCGGGATACACCGGCCCTCTCAAGGGTCGGCGTGAACGGGAAGGTCGCGTTCTCCTGGGTCCGGTTGATGTTCCGCTCGAACTGGACGCCCCAGACCTGCAGGTCACTTGGGCTGAATCGAAGCTGGCTGAACGGAATCCGTATCTCGACTACCCATCCCGAGTCGGTTACGTCGGTGGCCACCTCCCAGACAGGATCCCACGACGAGTCCCCGCGCCTCAGGTTGTTCCCGGTGAGGATCTCATCACCTTTGACGCCGGACGGATTCGTCCAGAAACGGTAGGCGGTCTCGTGGTCGTGATAGCTGTCGAGGAGCACCACGAACACGTCCGAGTCACCGAGGCCGGCGTCGCGCCGGGCGAGACGGGTGGTGACCGGACTCCGGTCATCCAGGACCGCTCCTATGTAGATCGCGGCATCATCGTAAACCAAACGGACCGTGGTGCGCTCCGAGACGGGCTCCCCTTCCAACGGCAGAGTCTGGAGAAAATCGGTGATCGGGGGGGCGTTCGACCACGCCATATCATCGAGCGCTCCATCGATCGAGATCGAAGCGTTCACTCGTGCGGCCCGAGCCCGGAGCGCGAAGGCATGTAGGTATTCCGTATCCAGCTCGACAGGGGTGGCGGGTGGTGCGTCTGCCTCGACGGGGCGCTGACCAACAAGCGCTTGTGTGGTGCAGGGCGCGACGAGGGTCAAGTCCCGATTTGTGTGTAAAAGCGGAGGAAGCTCCTCGCCTTCGGCTAGGCTGCTTGGGCGACCTCCTGTTTCTGGAGGAGTGAGAGGTCGAGGTAACGCCGGTCGCCCCAGACGTGTGTGGTCCTGAGTGCGACGGCCGTGATGAGCCTGAGGGCGCTGGCCCGGTCCGGGAAGGCGCCGGCGGCCTTGATCCTGCGTTTGATCTCGCCGTGCAGCCGCTCGAGGCTGTTGGTGGTACGCAGCCGGGGCCAGTGCGCCTCGGGGAACGCGTAGAACTGCGTCGCTGCCCCGAAGCCCCGCTCCAGGACCTCCACGGCCTCGGGCAGCTCCTTCTTCCAGCGTGCGCCGAACTCGCCCAGGAGCTTCTTCGCCTCGGCGAGTCCGGATGTCTGGAAGATCACCGAGACCTCACGCGCCACGCGCTTGCGTAGGCGGTGGGGGACCCTCGCCCCCACATTACGCTGCAGATGGACCGTACACCTCTGACGGCGTGCCTCGGGCAGGAAGCGGCGGACCGCAGCTGCCAGGCCTGCGTGCTCATCGGCGATCACGAGCTCGACACCGCCGAGGCCGCGGTCCTGGAGTTGCTCGAGGAGCTCCGACCAGCTCTGCTGCGACTCCTCAGCGCCCAGCGTGACGGCCAGGAGCCGTCGGTGACCCTCAGGGCCCACTGCATACGCCACGAGCGCACTCACGTTCTCGACTTTGCGGGCCCAGCGGGCGTCCAAGAACGTGGCGTCCAGGTACAGATAGGGGTGAGGCCCCTCGATCGGCGCACGGCGCAGCCCTTCCACGGCCTCGTCGAGCCGTTTTGCCACACGACTCACCGTCGAGCGCCCAACACGCTCGCCCATCAGCGCCTCGGTGACGTCGCCCATCTTGCGCTGTGACACGCCGCTCACATACGCCTCGACCATCATCTCGTCGAGCTCGGGGCTCCTGCGCTGGTAGCGGCCGATCACGTCGGCCGGCGAACCGTTGTCCCGGCTCCGGGGCATGGCGACCTCGATCTGCCCCAGGCTCGTCAGCAGCCGCCTCAGGTATGTGCCGTTCCTATGGTCCTTCCGGCTTCCCACCCGCTCGAAGCGGCGTGCACCTACCATGGCCTTCAGCTCCTCTTCCAGCACCATCTCGAGCGTCAGCCGGATCGCGCCTTGAAACAGCTCGCGCAAATCATCGCGTAGCTCGTCTTGCGTGGCCCGACCGATCTCCACAATCTCTTGCATCGGAAGCTCCTCTCCGGTTCCGAGCCTGCTCTGCAGACCCGGACTCCCGGGTTCATGTGACAGTGAACAACAACAGAGGAGCTTCCGTTTTTCTTTCCCTCCTGTCCAGCTTATCCGCTTTTACACAAATCTAGGGACACTACCCGCGACGAGGCATGCGATCAGGAAGCAGAGAACCCTTCTACGTAGCGATGAGGTGGGAGAATACACTGGGAGGGGGTTGGCGTGGGACGGGTCAGGTTGGCGCTAAAGCTCTCCGGATCCGGGCCGGAATGCAAACGGGGGCCGCAAGCCTCTCTCGAGCCCGTCGCCTCACGCCCAGACGGGGGGCTGATCTTGGGTTGGACGACCTGTTGATCCCTCGCGAGCTTAGCCGATCGCGCTGGCGACGGTGCCGGTCCCGGCTTATCGTTTTTCGAACTGGGAGGTAACATGTCCATGCGAGATCCGTTCGTCATCGTCCTGCTTCTCACCTTCGGGGCCGCTGGTGAGGGTCGGGCGCAGATCACCGATCCGATCCCGGCGCGGATCGAGAAGCGCGGCCTCATGGTCGAGATCCAGGACGTCGCCCGTCTACCGACGACCCGCGGGATGCGTCCCCCCGATCAGGACGTGAACCCGGCGGGCTGGGCGCGCGTGAGCTTCGTGCGCGACCTTTCCGACGGTCGCCGTTTCGCCAACGACTCACGCGGCTTCTTGTACCTGCTCGAGGGCGGCGACCGGCCTACCCTCTACCTGGACTTCGTAGCCGCCTTCCCGTTCGCGATCTACAGCCGGCTGGAGAGCGGCTTCATCGGATTCGACTTCCACCCGGAATTCGCTCGCAACGGACTCCTCTACACCGTCCACGGCGAGTATGCGGCGGGCAACCCCGCCATTCCCGACTTCATCCCGCCGGGCTTCACCCCGGCCGACGTCACCCACCACAACGTCATCACCGAGTGGCGCGCAACGAACCCGGGCGCAAGCCGGTTCGAGGGCACCCGGCGTGAGCTGCTCCGTGTGGCCCACGTCGTCGCGAACCTGACCCACCCGTTCGGTTACGTAGGGTTCGACCCGACCGCGCGCTCCGGCGAGCCGGACTACGGCCTGTTGTACACGAGCGGCAGCGACCTGGGGTTCAGTAACGGCGGCGGGCCGAACGCGAACGATCCGAGCCAGGTCCAGCGTCTGGACACCGTCGTCGGCGCGATCCTGCGCATCGATCCGCGCACTCCTGCGGAGTCGGGCGGCACGAAGGGGCTCGGCGACTACACGATTCCCGCAACCAACCCGTTCGCCTCCGACGGCGACCCGAGCACGCTCGGCGAGATCTACGCGTACGGGTTCCGTAACGCCCACAGGCTCTCTTGGGACCCGACGGACCGGACGATGTTCGCGTCGGACATCGGCATGAACAACATCGAGGAAATCAACATCGTGCGCGCAGGCCAAAACTACGGCTGGATGCGCCGCGAAGGGTACTTCGAGAACGGCGTGACCCGCCCCGGCGGTGCGCTGCGGGAGCTGTTCCCCCTGCCTGCTGATGTCCTGGACGGGCGGACGGAGGACGAGTTCACCTATCCGGTGGCGATGTACGACCACAACGACGGCCAGGTCGTGTCCGGAGGATTCGCCTATTACGGCCGGATCGAAGCGCTCCGGGACAAGTTCGTATTCGGCGACCTCGTGCGCGGCCGGATCTTCGCCGTCGATCTCACCGCCATGAAGGCGGCCGATGACGGTATTCCGCGCACGGTGGCGCCCATCGAGGAGATCCAGCTCTACGTGCGTAACTCGAGCGGCGACCGCGTCTACGTGTCGTTCCGGGAGCTGGTCGAAGCGGCGAACGGCGCCACCACCTCACGCGCCGACATGCACATCACCATCAGCGGCGACGGCGAGCTTTTAATCCTGTCCCGGCAGGACGGTATGATCCGCATGCTCGTCCCGGACTCGGGTATGGAGGCGGCAAACAGGGGAAGGTGAGGCGGGGTGGGCATGTCAACCTGATATACGCACCACTCACGCTCCTCATTCCGCGTGAGATCCCTACGGACCCACCCGATGCGAAGGTGGCGACCGCAGTTACCTGGCCCGCCAAATGGCTTTTGTTTTGCCTATCCTTCACGTTCTCCTATCATCGCATCGTTCATCGGGGTTCTTCTCGCGAGGCATAGGTGCTAGCGACGGTCGGGTTTGCTCCCTCGCCTTCCGTCGACTAGCGTGAAACGGTCCACCAGAACGCCTTCAGTGCAAGCTGCTAGAGCACCGAGGGGGAATCTCCAGCCCGTTGAGGACTGATGGTGCCCACAAGTTCCCGGCCCCCTGGGAAGGAGCGCCGACAAGAGAAGCAGCGAGCAGCTGAGGCAGCCCCAGCGCTGGCGGCACCTCCGAGTCGACACTTCTGGGTTCCGCTGTCCTTCACCCTCGCCCTCGTCCCTATCGCGTTCGTGGAGCGGGTTCGGGACCATCCCGTCCTGGTGTGGTCGGTCTTCGCCTCAGTGGGTACGCTCCTGGCTTGGCAGGCATGGCTCTTCCTCGGGATGAAGGAGGAGAGCACTACCCCAGCCTTTTCGATTGTCTTGCGAGCACAGCATTACCTTCAGGCATGCCTCCAGCTCTCCGTGTTCGGATACTGGGGGTGGTACTGGAGGCCGGTCTACGAGCACGCGTGGCTCCTGCTCGCACAGCTCCTCTTCGCCTACGCCTTCGGGATTCTCCTCGCGTGGTCACGCCGTCAGCCGTACGCCCTGGGGTTCGGGGTCTTCCCGATCGTCCTCAGCACGAACCTCTTCCTCTGGTTCCATGACGACTGGTTTTACCTGCAGTTCCTGATGATCGCGGTAGGGTTCCTGGGCAAGGAGTTCGTGCGCTGGACGCGGGAGGGCCGGCGGGTGCACATCTTCAACCCCTCCGCCTTTTCGTTGGGGCTCTTCTCGGTGGTATTGATCGCCATGGACGCGACGGATCTCACCTGGGGCCAGGAGATCGCGTCCACGCTGAGCATGGCGCCGGGCATCTACACGTTTCTCTTCGTGATCGGCCTGATCGCGATGTACAACTTCTCGATCACTCTCGTCTCCGGACTCGCCGCCGTGGTGCTGTTCGGTTGGAGCGCAGGGTACTTCACGGTGACCGGAGTTCCTTACTTCATCGATTCGGAGATCCCCATCGCGGTCTTCCTCGGGCTCTATCTACTGGTGACGGACCCCTCCACCTCGCCCCGCACCCCCCTCGGAAAGGCGGTCTTTGGGCTCCTGTACGGGGTCAGCGTCTTCGCTCTTTTCGCCGGGCTGGACGTGATCGGTGCACCAAGGTTTTACGACAAGCTGCTGGCCGTCCCTCTCCTGAACCTGAGCGTCCAACAGATCGACCGCCTCGCACGCACGATCCAGGGCACGGCGTGGTGGGGCCGCATGCGTCCCGTGTGGCCTCCCGCCCGGCTGAACCTGGCCCATATGGCCCTCTGGATCCCGTTCTTCATCCTGATGACCGCGACCGGACGAACGGACGGCCGACACACGGGACACAGCGTGCCCTTCTGGGAGCAGGCCTGCGAGGAGGGCCGGCGCAAGGCGTGCGACCGGTTGCTTGACGTCGAGTACTCCTACTGCGTCGACAACTCCGGCTGGGCCTGCAACGAGGTGGGGCGGCATCTTGCGGAAGGGCGGATCACGGATCCTGATCCGGAGCTGTCGCGGGGGTATTTCATCCGCGCCTGCGAGGCTCGCTTCCAACCTGGTTGCCTGAACCTCCTGGAGCCGGAAGGCCTCGCCGTCGCCCCCCCTCGGACTCTGGACTTGAGGCTCCTGGTCCGTGAAGGCAGAGCCACCCTCCTGGACATGCCGGAGCCGGAGCTCTACGCGCGGGCCTGCGATCATCAGTGGGACTTCGCGTGCGAAGCCCTAGCGCTCCGGTCGCTCTGACCCATGACAGAGCGATGATCGAGGCGCGCTCCTCCGCTCCCCCGGCCTGGCTGGGCGGAGGTGCGATCTTCCTGGCGGTGCTGACGCTGGTGGGCGCCGTCTGGACGTTCCGGCCCACCTCAGACGAGCCGCCCCTGCCTCCGATGCCGGGCACCAGTGATCTTTCGCGGTTCCGCGCCGACGCATGGTTCCTGCCGGCCGAGGAACTCCTGGGGTTCGTGGAGATCCCCGCCGGTCCGTTCCTCATGGGGAGCGACCCGGGTCTCGATCCCCTCGCTTTCGACAACGAGCATTGGCTGGACACCGGGGGCCGAGCGACGGTGGAGCTTCCCACCCTCTACGTCGGCCGGTACGAGGTCACCGTAGCGCAGTTCCGTGCGTTCGTGGAAGCGACTGGGTACCGAGCCGACCCCGCGGCCGTCGCCGGACTCGCGGACCATCCGGTGGTCGCCGTCTCGTGGACTGACGCCTTGAGCTACGTGCGCTGGCTCGAGGGGCAGCTGCGGGAGTCTCGGGAAACGCCCGCCGAGTTGGCCCGTCTCCTCGGGGAAGGCTGGCGGGTCACCCTTCCCACGGAGGCCGAATGGGAGAAGGCGGCTCGGGGCACCGACGGACGGATCTACACCTGGGGAGATGAGCCGCGGCGGGACCGAGCCAACTTCATGAGCGGGGGCACCCAGCCGGTTGGAAGTCTTCCCTGTCCGGAATGCCCCCACGGCCTCGCCGACATGGCGGGGAATGTCTGGGAATGGACCCGCACTCCCTTCCGGGCTGCTCCCTACAACGGGGGCGCGAGTCCCACCGACCTGAGGGAGGACGCCCTCTGGGTCATGCGGGGCGGGTCGTTCGCCGATCCCGAGCGGAACGTGCGCGCGGCCATCCGCGGAGGCGCCGATCCCGGCGCCCGGCGCTCATTCATCGGTTTCCGGCTGGCGATCAGCCGACCCTCGCCTGCGGGGCCATAAAAAGCGCCGGGCCCCGGGTATGAATCCCGGAGCCCGGCGCGTCTCACATGTGAGACGCTCAGGTACCCATGGCCTCCCCGGCGACCTCGCCGCCGGAGTTCGGACGATCGGAGCTCAGGGAAGCGTCAGAGCGACATAGCCGCCTGGCATGTCTGCGCTGCCCGCGTTCACTACGATGTACTGCTTGCCTTCGTGCATGAACGTCATCATCCCGTACTGGCCGGCCGCCGGGAGCTCGGTCGAGGCGACGACCTGACCCGTCCGCTTGTCGCGGGCGTTCAGGACCGAGCCAGGTCCGGCGCCGCCCCCCCGGGCGGTCTGGAGCAGGAGATCGCCCATGACCATCTGGATGCCGCCCCCTCCCGCTCCCGTATGGGGAACGTCCACTCCTGCCAGGAGGGGGTGGTTGAGGATGTTGTCAGGTGTCTCGCCGACGGGGACGTCCCAGAGCTTTGTGCCCGTGTTCATGTCGATGGCGACGATTCCGCTGTAGGGCTTGTAGACCGGCAGACCGTCTATGTTCTCTAAGCCGGGGCCCCCGCCCCCGGGCAGCCAGGGAACCGGCCTAACGCCCGTAGTGGGCGTGGATCTCTCGCCGGGCAGCAATGCGGTGAAATCCCTGAGGTCCTCCTCCATCGTGGGCCTCAGGAAACCCGAGGTTCCGCACCTCCGGGAGTGCGAGGCGTACATGATTCCCGTCGTGGGATCCGCGACTGCCGGGGTGGGAATGTTGAGGCCCCCCATGCCGCAGTTGATCATGGCTCGGTAATCGTTCGTGTGATCGAAGGGGAGCGGCGGCGCGTAGGTCCCACCTATGTGGTACTGACTCAGGATGATCTGCGCCTGCGCCTTCAGATCCGGGGTGTAGTCCATGATGTACTTGTCAGTCAGACCGTCGATGACAATCGAATCCAGCGGCGACGGAAGGGTCGGAAAGGGCTGCGTCGGCGACGTCCAGTCGCCCGGGACCTGCGTCTGAGGAACCGGTCGCTCCTCGATGGGCCAGATCGGCTCCCCGGTCTCCCGGTTGAACGCGAAGACGAGCCCCTGCTTGGTGTTCTGGATCAGCGCCGGGATCTCCTGCCCGTCCACAGTGAGGTCCAGCAGGATCGGCGCGGCCGGAAGGTCGTAATTCCAGCGGTCGCTGTGGTGGATCTGGAAGTGCCACCTACGCTCCCCTGTCTGGACGTCCAGCGCGATGACGCTCCCGCCAAAGAGGTTGTCCCCCGGGCGATGGCCCGTGTAGGACTGGATCGTCGAGGCGTTTGTGACGAAGTATACGAGTCCGAGCTCCGGATCGGCGGACGCGGGAGCCCACTGGCCCATGTTCCCCGACCACCGCCAGGCGTCGTTCTCCCAGGTGTCGTGGCCGAACTCACCGGGCCGCGGCACGACGTGGAACTTCCAAAGCTGCTGTCCGGTCCTGGCGTCGTAACCCGAGAGGTCGCCCGGGACGTTCTCGATCCGGCGTTGGCTGTAAGCGGGCTCGTGGGCGGTCTGCGCCACGATGACGTCGTTCACGACGATCGGGGGCGAGGAGCTCGTGACCATCCCCAGCTCCCTGGGAATCCCATAGTCCGGGTCGTAGGTCCCCCCCGCGGCCACGTAGTCCTGCCACGGCCCCCAATCCCCGATGAGGTCCGGGATCAGGTCGACGACCCCCGTTTGCGCGAAGTCATCGAGCGGTACGGGCGAGCCCCAGTTCTCCAGGGGCAGCCCCGTCTTGGCGTCCAGGGCCCACAGGAAGAACGCAGGCGTCGTGATGTAGATCACGCCTCGTCCGTCTATTTCCCCGTAAGCGACGCCCTTTCCGTGCGCCGCCCTGGGCGACCGCATGTACCTCATGGTGTTGGGCTCACGGAACATCCAGACCGTCTCTCCCGTCGCCGGATCGATCGCAACGACCTGGCGGCGGCTGCCCGACACGGTGTACAGCATCCCGTCTACGTAGATCGGGACCGCCCGCGACGTGTACGCGGGTTGCGGCCCAGCGTTGTCGCCCCGCCAGATCCAGGTCACCTCCAGGTCGTCGAAGTTGGAGGCATTGATCTGGGTCAGCTGTGGATTGGACCGGGTGGCGCCAGCGTCGCCGATTAGGTAACGCCACTCTCCGTTCTCGAGGCCCGTGAGCTGCGCGGATCCCGGCAACGCGACGCCGAGTGCGATCACGAGAGCAAGGACGCCTGAAGTGTTCCGATGTCGAGTTGTCATTCTGCCTCCCTCATAAGACGACGTGGAAAACGCTCACCTGAACTGCGCCTGGGATCGTCACTCCCCAGAGCCGGGCTTCCAATGGCCAGGTCGCGATACCGGTCGTGAGTATCGATGACAAGTTACGCGGGACACTAATGTCCGGAAAGGGCGAGAGGGTATTGTCCGAGCGCATACCGCGGTGGTATCGCTCATGGGACCAAAGTCCAATGTCGACCTCGGCTGTCTTCTCGGGCGGGCGTCTGAGTTGCCGCGAGTTTGGGAACGACCCGGAATGACCCCTGCTGCTAGTGTCGCGAGGATTACAGTGCTGAGCCGAGCCGCCTCCGCATGTCGTCGGCCCTCTGCCGCATCGCGTCACCTTCAGCACCGCGGCCCACCTCGCGGAGTAAGCTCGAGTAGTTGTCTAAAAGCTGCGCTATCGATGGGTGATCGGGGCCGAAGGATGCCTCGAAGGCCTTCAGGGCCGAGTTGTACTGAAGCTCGGCCTCACTGTAGCGTTGTGTGTTGCTGTAAATCGATCCCAAGTTGAACCTCGTACTCGCCACCGAAGGGTGGTCCGTGCCCAGGAGCCGCTCTTTCATTTGCAGGGAGCGACGTAGCATCGGTTCGGCCTGTGCGTAGTCCTCCTGTCGCGCGTATAGGATGGCGAGATTGCCCATCGAGTTGGCGAGGTCCGGGTGGTCTCCTCGATACACCTCCTCCTTGATGGCTAGGGAGCGCACGAATGTCTGTTCGGCCTCGGAAAATCGCCCCGAACGGCTGAACAGGTTCCCTAGCGCGTTGAGAGTCGTGGCGACTCTAGGATGAGCGGGTCCGTAAACGCGCTCTCTAATGTCCAGGGCGCGGGTTAAAAGCGCTTCGGACTCCTCATAGTCGCCTTCGATCCTGAGTATGACCCCCAAGTCGTGGAGGGTTCGGTGGAGGTTGGGATGATCGAGCCCATATTCTCCTTCACGGATGCGTAACGCGTCACGATACAGTTCGACCGCAGAAACATTGTCGCCTCGGTCACGAGCCAGCGTTCCTCGAGACTCGCGTACAGCGGCTACTCGAACGTCGTCTGGGCCGTAAGCGCTCAGGCGGATACTCTCAGCCGCTACAAAGGTCGAGTCCGCTTCTTCATATCGTGCGAGATTGAGATAGACCTCACCAAGCCGGTATAGGACGGCTCCGACCTCCGGGTCCCTTGGACCGAGCGCCTCCGTACGTCCTGCTAGGACTTCCAAATAGAGGCGCTCCGCTTCCTCGAATCTTCCCTGGTCGAAGAAGGTGCGCCCGAGCATCTCGACAGAGGCCAAAGTCTCGAGCTCGTTTCCCGGAGCTTCCCGACCCCTAATCTCCGACGCCTCCGTCAGGAGTTCAGCTGCCGAGTCGAATCGCCCCAAACTTCGGTAAACGGTTCCCATCACATGCATTAGACGCGCCTGGAGGAGCGGTTGATCAGCGAGCTCAGTGCGAATCCGCTCCGCCCCCGAATCCAGTATGTCACGGGCCGTAATCGTGTCGCCCAGAGCCTCGTCTGGATCACTCGCCTCGAACAATCCCACCAGGAAGTTCGATACCTGAGCGGCGGTTTCAGCCTCCCGTTGAGCAATCCGCTCCGACGCGCGCGCTTGTACCATCCCGACTGTGGTAGAGACCGCACCTAGGGCCAGAGCCACCGTAGCCACCGCAACCGCTACTGCCCCCACCCTGTTACGACGTACGAGCTTTCCCAGCCTATACGTGACCGTCGGCGGCCTGGCATCGATGGGCTGATCCTCCAGATACCGGCGAAGGTCCACGGCCAGGGCGTCTGCGGCCGAATACCTCCGGTCGCGATCCTTGTCCATCGCTTTTAGTACGATCCACTGAAGGTCTCCTGACAGGACTCTCCTCATGGCTTGTGGAGTCGTGCTCCGGAGACGCGCCAAGGTCTCCTGTGTAGCCGCCAACTCGAAGAGGCGCTCCCCGAACGTCGGCGGTTCTTCGTTTAGCTGCGCCGCAAACGCCGCCCAGCCCGGGTTCGCCTTGGGCTCGAAAGGCAGCTCGCCAAGGAGCAGATGGTAGAGCAGCACACCGAGCGAGTAGACGTCGGAGCGCGTCTCTACGTCCGAGGAGCCAGCGATTTGTTCGGGACTCATGTACGCAGGTGTTCCCACCATCTGGTCGCTTTGGGTGAGATGTGCGCTTTGGAACTCACCAAATCCCGTCGCCTTGGCGATGCCGAAGTCGATAACACGCGGCCTCGGCTTCCCGTCCACGTCCGTCACGAGAACGTTGGCCGGCTTGAGGTCGCGATGGATGACGCCCTTTTGATGCGCATGTTGGACCGCTTCGCACACATCGATGAAGAGCTCGATGCGCTGCCTAATGGTCAGGAGTTGACCGTCGAAGAACTCGTGGATCGGGCCACCGTCCACGAACTCCATCACGAAGTAGGAGCGACCGTCGCTGCTCACCCCTGCGTCGAAGACCTTTGCGATAGCTGGGTGAGACATTACGGCCAGGGCTTGTCTCTCGGCCTCGAACCGTCGTAATACCTGCTCTGGGTCCGCTCCGACCTTCATCACCTTCAAAGCAACGCGGCGACGGACGGGCTCCTCTTGCTGCGCCTCGTACACGATGCCCATGCCGCCCTGACCGATCATGCGAACGATGTGATACGGACCGATGCGCTCAGGGTGCTCGAACGTGTTTGATTCGGACATCAGAGTGGGCTCCGTGGCACGGCCATGAGGCGAGCAAATAGATGCCCAGCGCCGGACAGAGAGTCCGCCAGTGGATTTCTCTGCTCCGGCGCTCGAGTGGACCGTTGATCAAGTCCAGAACAGAAGAAACCTGCGGGCTCGGGGTTCGGCCTCAATCGGAAACTCTCCCGACCATCAGGTTACCGTTGAAGACCTTCCTCGCGCAATGACAAAAGTGGAAGCCCCTGTACCCAAAGGACTTCCGCCAGTGCCCGCCGGAAGCCCGCCTACCTAGGGGCTCCCGGCGAGTGAGCCGGGTGGGTCTCGAACCCACGACCTACGGATTAAAAGTCCGATCGCAGCATATACGCAGAGTGCCCGCCAGGTAGCCTAAGTCACGCCGAGTTAGGCTGTTAGGGGGTCGGTTGTTCTCTGGAGTGTTGCTGAGATCCGACCAGCTTAGGGGAGTTTGGAGTCCCGGTCGGGGTCCCAACGTGCCATCCAAGCGTTCAGCCGAGTATCCAGCTGCTCAGGGTGGAGGTCTAGTCTACCCCCGAGTTCGGCGATCACCACGAAGGCCTCATAGTTCTCTCGGGTCCGCTCCTGCTGATAGCCGAAGCCTACCCGGTCCACTCCCAGCCGCGGTTTTCCGCCCCGCTTGGGAGCGGCGGGAGGCGACGAAACGTTTCCGAAACGATGCCGAGGGGGGCCTGGGGGTAAGCAGGCCTGCGTGAGGTTCTACTCCGGGACCCACTCCGGTCCCGGCTATCGCACAGTCTCCCGGGCCGGGATCGGGGGGGGCGCTACTGGGCTCCGACCGGCAGGATCTCGACGGTCGAGTCGTGCATCCAGCCATTGTCCTCGTCGCCGATGACGACGCGCTGGCCGCGACGGATGATCTCGTGCCTGCCCTCATACCAGCGAACGATCATGCCGGTCTCGCGGAGCCCGGGCGACAGCTGCACCTGAACCCATTCGCCGCGCCGGCCGATGATCGGTAGCACGGTGCCCTCGGTTACCAGTAATAGCAGGTTCGAGCCGGTGCTCGGCGCGTCGTGCACGTTGGCGTAGCTCGTCGGTACGCGCGCTCGCTCGCCGGCTGCTTCCTCCTGGGCTGCCGTCGGCGTCGCCAGGGTTACGACAGCGGCAGCGACCGCCAGTGCCCGCGCTCCAGCGCCGAAGTGTGGTCGCCCGGGAGTAAGTGCATCGGCTTGCATACGAGATAGTAGTAGCGAATAATCATCGTGGTCAAGACAACTCGCAGGGCGCGAGCCGGTCGCTCCCGCCGACGCTGGTATACGCAAGATGGGGTCTGCGCCCGACGAGTGCACCGGAGCGCAACCGCCAGCGCAGCGCCAAACGGAGTCTGACGATGCACCAACGAGATTCGCAAGTCCTGTGCTGCGCGTCACTGGCCGCTGCGGCCATTCTTCTATTGAGCGGCTGTGGCTCCGGCTCCGCTCCGCCGCCGACGGTGCGGGCCGTCGAGATGGGTGACTACGAGGTCGTGCTCGACTGGCCCAAGCCACTACCCGACGACGATCTCTCCCACGATGGCTGGACCTGGGGGTCCGGCGCGGGGGCGTTTCCCGAAAGTCCGGACAAGGTCTGGATCGCGCAGCGCGGCGAGATCGAGCTGCCGCCGGGCGCCGAGCCCTGGGTCTGCGCCTGCCTGCTCGAGCCGCGCCGCACGAACACGGGCCGGCGCGCCTACTCGGACAACGAGTATTTCTACGATATGCGCCGGCATCACATCGTCTTCGCCGTCGACAGCGAAGGCTACGCGATCGAGGAATGGCTCCAACACGACGCGTATTTCACGCCGCCGTGCGGCTCAGGATTGGGTGAGATCGGCCGCGGGCCGCATAAGATCCTGCAGAGTCCCTACGATCCCGAGCGGCACATCTGGATCGTCGACGACGACCAGCACGTCATTAGCATCTTCACGAACGACGGGGACCTCGTGAAGGTGATGGGCGAGCGCGGCGTGCCCGGACAAGGGCCGAACAACTTTAATCGACCGACGGACATCGCCTGGCTGCCCGACGGGACCTTCTTCGTGGCCGACGGCTATGTCGGCACGCGCGTCGCGAAATTCGACCCGGACGGGAACTTCATCATGGATTGGGGCCGCTCACCGGTCGATCCGGCTGATCCGCAGCCCTACGAGTTCTGGTCCGTGCACAGCATCGGCATCAGCAACGACCGGCGCATCTTCGTCGTCGATCGCGAGCACAGCCGTATGCAGGTCTTCGACGAGAACGGCACCTTCCTGACGATGTGGCCGACCGGTCTGTACTCGCAGATCCTCGCGCATACCGTAACCCTCGACGACTACATCTGGGTCGCGAACTGGACGACCGACCGGCTCGTCAAGTACGATCTCGAAGGCCGCTACATTCTCGACATCGGCGGCTCCGGCGCGCTGCCGGGCCAGTTCGACGGCGCGCATCAGATCGAGGTCGACGAGGAGGGCAACCTCTACGTTACCGAGGTCTCGAACGACCGCTCGCAGATGTTTCGCCCGAACCCCGGTGCCGATCCGGCACGGCTAGTGCATCGCAGGGTCGGCCAGACTCCCGCGCGTTTCCCGCAGTAAGCGACCGCCGAGGGAGGGGGCCACCCGCACCCCAGTTGAACAGGGAACCCCCTCGCGAGGCGCACCCGAGGACTTCGAGGTGGGAGGTTGGCTGCTTCAAGCCGCTGAGGGCCGCTGAGTTGCGTGCCGTGCGCCTCAGTTCTTCCGACGTGAAGGGAGTTCTTGGGGCGTGTCGTGGGGCGTCACGCCCCACTTTCGACTCCTAACTCAGCGCAACCAAAAAGCCGGAAGCCCAGATACTTCCTGGACTCCCGGCCTAATGAGCCGGGTGGGTCTCGAACCCACGACCTACGGATTAAAAGTTCGATAGCAGCATATACGCAGAGTGCCCTTCAGGTAGCCTAAGTAGCTGCGAGTTAGGGTGTTAGGAGGTCGGTTGTTCTCCCGAGTGTTCTCTAGATTCGACCAGTTTCGGGGAGTTTGGGGTCTCGGTTAGGGTACCAAGACAGACAGAACCTGTGGTACAGCCAGACGCCGTAACTGATGATCTCCGGAGGGAAACAGTAGCCGCAGTAGCCATTCGTATGCGTTATGATTCCGGAGTCTCGCCGGCACGAGCTCAAGTTGACAACGCCTTTCGGCTGGATCCTACCTTCTGTCGTAGCGGACGAAGGCTCTCGGACCCACCTCGGCGCCGTAGACGACCGCCCCACCGTTGATCGCCGTGACGCCCTCGGCTGCGCTGCTGCCGCCCCGGGGGTCGGGATCCGGAATGAAAGAACTCACGACGCCGTCGCGAGCGCTGCCGATCCGGATTCCGCGCTCCCATCCGGCGTGAGCCAGGTCCATGCCATTGTCGTCGCCGTCCCTCGACTCGGAGTCCGCGACGAACAGGTTGTCGTCGGCGTCGATGAAAATCCCGCTGGGGCGGCTGAACTGGTACCAGCAATCTAGATAGTTGCCGTCCTGGTCGTAGATCTGAATGCGGTTGTTATCGCGATCGCCAATGAACAGCCGGCCTTGTGAATCAATGTCTATCGCGTGGAGGCTCGAGAACTCACCCGCTCCGCATGGGCCGTTGCCCGGCTCGCCCCATTCTAAGATGAAGTTCCCGTCTCTGTCGAACTTCATGATGCGCTCGTTCGTGCCCTCGCCATGACCATCGGCCACGAAGATGTCGCCGTTGTTCCCTACGACGACGTCGGACGGGGAGCTGAACTGGTTGGGGCCGTTCCCGGACACTTTGAGCGTGCCGAGCTGCAGCAGGATCTCACCGCTCGGGCTGAGCTTCGTGACCTGCTGTCCAACGTCGCCCCCCGCACCGCGGCCGTCGGGCGGCAGCGGGTCGGTCACCCACACGTTGCCCTGCTGGTCCACGTGGATACCGTGCGGAAACGCAAACAAGTTGGCCCCCATACGGCCAATCAGATTCCCGTTTGCGTCGTAGTGCATGAGGGGATCGACGTCGGAGTCCACACAGCCATTGCTCCCGCATCGGTCGATAGCCCAGATGTCGACGCGGCCCTTGGCGGCGTCGGCTCCGGCCGTGGAACCCCAGGTGCGGCCGTCGGGCAGCGCCATGAGCTGCCTCTCCGAGAAGGGATTCGGCAGGTTGTTGGTCGGCGTCATGTTCGGGTTGCTGTAGTCGTTCTGCTCGGTCGCCGGCGCCGCGCAGACAGTCAATGCTACAACCAGCAGCGGCAGCAGGGCCAAACTCATTCTTGAGTGCATCATAGAAACCTCGCTTACCTGTTCATGTTATAGAGACCTACTTCGCCGCTGCCCGTGCCGCTGCAGCTCGTCGATCCATACCTCAGAAACTTTTGCACCCGCTGCCCAGTGTCCACTTCGCCGGTGTAGATATTGCCCTGCGAGTCTACGGACAGGGCATGGAGCCAGTGGAACTCACCCGCCTGACGGCCGGCCCGTCCAATCCGGTCGAGCTCGGTCCGGTTCTCGCGGTTGATGACGTAGAGCGTGCCGTTAGCGAGGTCCCCGACGTAGATGCAGCTCTCACCAGGATCGGTGGAGAGCGCCGCAGTGCCAGCCGTCCCGCTGGCCGTGTGCGGGGCTATATGGATCTCATCTACGAAGCCGCACGCATCGGGCTGAGCGTTCGGATTCGCGCATGGCTTGCCTAACTCCGCCGCTCCCAAATCGAAAATTTGGACGCGGTTGTTACCGCGGTCACAGGCGTACAAGAATCCGTCTTGACTCGCGATGGCACAGTGCAGCGGACTGCGGAAGAACAAGGGCGTCATGTTGCCGGCCTGGTAGTCGGCTATCCACGGGCCGACGTCGGTATCTGCCACTACCGAACTCGGATCGTCCACGACCGGGTTCTGCCCGTACGCACCGAAATGTCCGATGTACTGTCCCGTCTCGGCGTCCACGATCAGGATGCGCCGATTCCCGTACCCGTCCGCGACGTAGAGGCGGTTCGTGCTGGCGTCGACGGACATGTCCGCTACCAGATACGGCTGCGGTGTCCCATTGGGCCCGCCGTCAATGTTCTCGCTGTCCGGTCCTTCCATTCCGGCGGTTCCGATTTGATAGATGAACTCTCCGTCCGCCGTGAACTTCACTATGTGCGAATCGTCCCCGAAGGGTGCCGCCCACGGATAGGTCGCCAAGCCCTGTTGCTGACGGGCTCCACCGTCCTGCCCGTTCCCCGACACATATACGAAATCATTGTGGTCCACGAAGATTCCATGCTCACGTGCCGGCCAGGAACACCCGTCCGCCTCGCGACAGTTCTCCTCGAGGAAGCCCGGATCGGCGGGCCCGCCCCAGGCGTCGAGTAGGTTCCCTTCGATGTCGAACTTGAGCACCGACGGCGCCGGTACACAGCACCCCGTGTTCCGCTCGGCGTATGGCCTTGAATGTCCGACAGCGCTGATCGGGACACCCCGCTCATTCGTCGCAACTCTCGGCATGGCCCCGGCAGAGCTCGCATTCAGCGTCCGCGGCCGATGATACACCCAGATATTGTCGTTCGAGTCCACGGAAATTCCGCCGACCTGGCCGATCCGCCAATCGTTGGGCAGCGGCTTTGGCCAGCTTGGGTCGACCACGAAGCTCGGCGCCGAAGCGCCGTCGGGAGCCCGGGACGCCCATCGACTCTCGCCGAGGTTTTCGACCACTCCGGCTTCGCGAAGCGCGGCCGCGGCTGCGCCTTCTTCCGCCGGCGGTCCGTCTTGCTCCGGACTCATGCAGGCGGCGCTGCCAAAAGCAGTCCCGAGCAGAACAACAAGGGCGACCAAATGAGTCTTCGACATGACACGCCTCTTCCTACCTACTAAGGTTGCGACAGGATCTCGCTATGTATGTAGCTCGCAACATCGTGCAACTCCTCGAGGGGCATTGTCAACTTGATGTGGCCGGAGTGAAGCTCAAGTAGGGGATTGATTATCGAGTACGACGAAGGGGACGAGGTGGCGATCCTGTCGCCGTTAGGCATCGCAGAGGTTGAGGAACACATTCTTCCTTCCTTGATCGCGTGACGTGTGGGTGTCTGGGTTGTCGTCCAACGTCGCGCTCCCGCTCGCGCCCTTATAGAGCGAGCGCTCGACGCGTTCAGATACTCCGACTTCCCCTCCCATCCGCTGAGTCCCCACCACGCAACCTGAGTTTTTGGGGTACCACTTGGGGTCCCATAGGCCCATTTTCGGCCCTGACTCGCGGACACCAAAAAGCCGGAAGCCCGCCTACCTAAGGGCTTCCGGCCCAGTGAGCCGGGTGGGTCTCGAACCCACGACCTACGGATTAAAAGTCCGATAGCAGCATATACGCAGAGTGCCCACGAGGTAGCCTAAGTTGTGTCAAGTTAGGGTGTTAGGGGGTCAGTTGTTCTCTCTAGGGGTCCTGAGATACGACCAGTTTCGGGGAGTTTGGGGTCCCGGTTGGGGTCCCAAAACTGTCTGAAACCATCAGTGTCGTTCTACTCGACGGTATCAGGCCTATACCGACTCACCCATCGCCGCCCATCCACACATCCAGTTGTCCCATTCGAGCATTTGCTAAATGCCTGGCCGCCCGCCTCACCCTCCAACCCTGGCGGCCGGCCGCAAATTGACGGGTTTGGACCTCGCACTCACGTTGTCCCAACCCGCCAAAGGGCTTTTGCTTTTCCTTCTATGGGGAGTCGGGCCCTGGCCGCGGCGCTCACCGAAATCGGCCGAGACATCTCGGAGCCGCTCTTCGGCGAAGTGATCTTCGCCGCACCCGACATCGATGCGCGGGAGTTTCGCAGTATCGTCGCCCCGGCGATCGTCGGGACGGCCGAGCGCATCACGCTGTACGCGTCCTCGAAGGACCGGGCGCTGCGTGTGTCACAGGCCCTCCACGACTATCCACGGGCCGGGGACTCCGGCGAGGGGCTCAACCGTCCTCGAAGGAATCGAGACGAGCGACGCGTCGGTCATCGACACGAGCTTGCTCGGGCACTCCTACTTCGCGGATGCGACCTAGCTGGTCAGAGATCTGTTGTCGGTCATCCTCGAAGCCCTTCCGCCCTCCGATCGTTCTCTGGAGGCCGATGTCAAAGCGGGTATGACGTACTGGCGATTCGGAGTGAGTGGGTAGAGTCCGCTCGAGGCACTGTCGGATCAGCTCGAGCACACGGTCGGCTGACGACCAATTTCTTGTTGCATCTGCGCTCCCCCTCTTCTATTATGGCCTGTCGTACCCTGGCGCGGCTGTGACCCCCCCCCACTGAGATTTCCGCGTTCCAGGACCTGCGCTCCATGCAAGACGGCCTCAGGACGACGGATCTACAGCCTATGGCGTTCATCGACGGTTTCGGACACGACGTCTTCATCAGCTACGCCCATGTCGACGCCCCCGACCCGTACCATCCCGAGAGCTGGATGGACCGGTTTGACGCGGCGTTGCAGATCCAGCTAGAACAAAGACTCAACAAGCTGGCGTTTTCGATGTGGCGGGACGACCGTCGGCTGATGCCGAACTTCGAATTCGACGAGGAAATCGCCCAGAGCATCGACAGCAGCGCCGTCTTGCTGGTACTGCTCTCGCCCGGGTACGTCGATTCGCCCTATTGCCGGATGGAACTCGAGCGCTTCGTGAAGACGGCGAAGGCGTCCTCCCTCGGGCTCAAGGTCGATAGCGGTTCGCGAATTTTCTTGGTCAAGCTCGATGAGTTGCGACCGGACCAAGCTCAACCGCCCGTGCTCCAGACCATGGACGGAGTCCAACTCTTCGAGAGGGACAAGAAGAATCTACCACGGAGGTTGCGTGACGGTGACCTCTACCAAGAAGCTGTCGATAGGCTCGCGGTCCAACTCGCGACCTTTCTGATGCAGATGAAGCAAGCGACGCCGACTCGGAAAGTTTCGACTCGGCCGGTAGCCGGCCTGACGCCGGGCTCCGGGGGTCCGACGACGGTCTTCCTCGGACATGCGACGTCCGATCTCGAGGAGCAGCGCGAACAACTTGCGGAGACGCTGACGCAGTATGGGGTCACTGTACTGCCGGATATCGACCCCGCTGGCTTGGATCTGGACTCGCTGACGGACGCGATCGCGAAGCACTGTTCGGCTGCGACGATCTCATTCCACCTTACGGGCAGGAGACACGGCGAGCCCCTCTACGGAGACGAGCTCAACCCGACGCTGCCGGTCCTGGACTATGAGGTTGCTGTCGACACGGCCGACTCCCGCAGAAAGAGTCAGGCCGAGCTGGGGGAATTGGACTCCAACGCGCCTGCCTCCGTGATTGTGTGGACGCCGGGCGAAGTAATCGCCAGCCTGGGGGAAGTGGACGATGCACAGAAGCAGTTCCTCAGGGAGATCAAGAGACAGAAGAGCGCGAGCGTCGAGTGGTTGCAGCAAGGCATGGAAAACCTAATCGACATCTCGTTCAAGCGGCTCGGCGTCGAGCGCGAGCAGCCCACAACGGATGCGGTCTCCGACAGCGCCTATGTGCTGGTTTCGTGCAAGCCCGAGGCCAAGCACCATAACGACTTTCGGAAGATCCTGGATTACCTGCTCGACCATGGGGTGGACTACGAGTTCGACATCAACAGCGACGTGTCCTTCCAGGAGCATGCTTCACTCTACGATGGCTTATTGATCCTCTACCTCGAGTCCGGCGAAACCTGGGTGAAGGCCCGAGCGCGGGAGGCCTCCCAGTGTATCCGGCGACGCAAGGGCCTGGTCGCCGGCATTTACGACGGTCCCCCACCCGAGAAACCCGAGTTCGGCTTTGAATCGAGCACGGTCCCGGTCTACGTCGGGCGCGACGGCTTCGATGGCCATGTGCTCGACAATTTCCTGGAAAGGTTCTAGGGGACACCGTCGTGACGGATGGCGACGCACTCCAGGAAGCGGCAGATCGGCGCTTGAACCCCTTCCCGGGGATTCGGCCGTACCAGCCCGACGAGTCCCACCTCTTCTTCGGTCGCGACGAGCACGTACACGAACTCCTACGCACGATGCGGCGCAATCGTTTTGTCGCGGTGCTCGGGAATTCGGGTACGGGAAAATCGTCTATTGTCCGAGCCGGGGTGCTTCCACCGCTCGAGTCGGGCTTCATGGTGCCCGAGGCGGGGCTTTGGCGCATGGCGATCATGCAGCCGGGGAGGTCGGACCCGATCCGGGCGTTGGCGGATGCCATCAGCAGCGACAAGAAGCGCGGCTGGGGGCTCGGGAAGTCCCGCGACGAGGTGCTTCGAGAATTGAGGCGCGGGGGTCTCGGCCTCATCAATGTCGCTCAGCAAGCGCCTGTCAGACCGGGGAGCCGGTTTCTCATACTCGTCGATCAATTCGAAGAACTCTTCGGGTTCATGGACGCACCCGGAGACTTCAGAGGAAGCGACGAAGCCCGTGCGTTTATCCGGCTGTTGATCGAGGCCACGACGAACTCGAGCCTGCCGATCTACGTCGTGATGACGATGCGCTCGGAGTTTCTGGGCCACTGTGCGGCCCTGCCGGGCCTTACGGAGATTATCAACCGTAGCCTCTATCTCGTTCCGGAGCTGACTCGGGACCAGCTTCGACAAGTCATCGAGGGCCCGGTACACTGGAGTGAACCCCTGAGGGTGGACAACGAGAGTTGGTTGGATTGACCAGTCAGTGGCTTCAAGCTGCATGAATGCTCTCGAATTCCTCAGGTGGCATGTAACCGAGCGAGGAGTGCAAGCGTCTTCGATTGTACACCTCCTCAAGGAAGTGGGGGAGTCGGTTGGCTACGTCATCAATTGTGCTGTAGTCGTTTGCCAAGATCTCCTCGTGCTTCAGGGTTTTGAAAAAGCTCTCAACATGGGCGTTGTCGTACGGGTTGCCCCGCCGGGACATCGATCCTCGGACACCGTGTTCGGCGAGACGTGAACGGTACAATTGGGATGCATACTGGACGCCGCGATCGGAGTGGTGGATGAGGCCAGACCGCGGCTGCCGAAGTTCGAGTGCGGCATCGAGTGCGGCCAGGCAAAGACGCACGTCCAGGAGATGGCTGATGGCGTAGCCAATGACACGCCGCGACCACACGTCGAGCACGACGGCTAGGAAAACAAAGCCGGTCGTGAGCCGGATGTACGTCAGATCGGCCACCCAGAGCTCGTCAGGCCCCTCGGGCGTGATCGACGACCTCAGGTTCGGGTAGATGCGCTGCTTGTGATTGCTGTTCGTCGTAGCAAGCCATGCGCGTACGCGGTGGGGCGTAAGCGCGTGTTCACGCATAATCCTAGAGACTCGCTTGTGATTGACCACCAGGCCGCGTCTCCCGAGTTCGTGCGTGACCCGGCGATATCCGTAGGCGGGGAACTCGGCGAGAATGTCTTCGATCCGCACGCGCAGGTCCCCGTCCGCTCTCTCCCGAGCGGTCTCGCAGGCCGCATCCGGTCGCTTGTAGAAGGTACTCCTCGGGATGTTCATGAGGCTGCATCCCCGTCGGACAGGGACACCCCTGGCCCGGAGATGATCGACGGCCGCGCGCTTTTCTGTGACGGCTGTATCAGAGCCCTTTTTTTCATGGCGTCGAGTTCCATCGTCAACTGACCAATCTTGCGCTCGAGTGCCGCGATCTTGGCCTGGTCCTCGACAACTTGCTCCTGCAGGTGGATCTCCTCCGTAAGTTCGCCTTCCCCGTACTTCTTGACCCAGATCATGAGTAGGGAGTGAGGTACACTGTGTCGAGTAGCGATCGCCCTCGCACTGCCTTCTCCATCCAAGTACGCCTGGACCAGCTGGATCTTGAACTCCGTGCTGTACCTCGTGTGTCGTCGAACCGTCATCGAACCTCCCGAGTGATTACGGAAGGTCAATCCATCGCCCCCTCTGTGTCCACTTTGTAGGGTTCACTCCAAGACCTGTGCAGCTTTCGATGGCCGTTGACACGGGGAACATAATGGGGGAGGGAGGCCGTGGGAAACTTGACATTTCATGGGCCCTTTCTAGGTTCCAGCGCACAATTGAAGGGTGTTTCGGAAACGTTTTGTGTAGGTTTGGGTAGGGATCCGAGACACCCTTTTTCTTGGGGGATTATATCCAATCGTAACCAAACCCCTTGACTTTGGCCAGTCATAATGTTACTATTAGTCTGTAAATTAGACTAGGAGAAACGATGGCTAAGTCAGGACCCGGTAAGCACTTCCGAAAGGGGCTCTCACTCATTCAGGTTATGCGGATGTTCCCAGACGATGCGACGGCAGAGCGGTGGATCGCTCAGTGCCGGTGGGGCGGCGAGCCCGCTTGCCCGCATTGCGGGAGCGATAACGTCCAGGTAGGCGCGAAGCATCCGAGCCAGCCCTATCGTTGCCGCGAGAAGGGTTGCCGGAAGTTCTTCAGCGTGAAGACCGACACGGCAATGGCCGGGAGCAACCTGGGCTGTCAGACTTGGGCCGTTGCTACGTACTTGCTCGCTACGGGTCTCAAGGGCCAGGCGTCGATGAAGCTTCACCGCGACCTAGATATCGGACAGAAGGCCGCATGGTTCCTGGCGCACCGCCTACGCGAGACGTGGGAGGCGCAGCAAGCCCCTTTCACAGCAAGCCCCTTTCAAGGGGCCGGTGGAAGTAGATGAGACCTACATCGGCGGCTTGGAGAAGAACAAGCACGTAGGCAAGAAGGCGAACCTGGGCCGGGGCGCGAGTGGCAAGGCCGCCGTGGCAGGCGCGAAGGATCGGGCGACGGGCAGGGTGGCCGCCCGCGTCGTCCACGCGACCGACAGGCAGACGCTGCAAGGCTTTGTACGGGGCCAGATAGGAATTGAAGTAAAGATACTAGCCAAGGCGATGATTAAGCAGATCGGTCGCGTTCAAAACGACTTGCGGGATCAGGTTGCCCAGTTTCAGCGTGGTATTGGAACGCCCATCTGTGTCGGCATTGTTGGCGTTAATCACGCTGACTACTGCATAAGCTACGAGGGAGAACAGGCTTGGCCAACGGATGGAGTAAGGCACAAGCACCCAATCCAAGAGGCGGAAATTGCAGAGCAGCGACTGCGAGAAGAAGTGGGCACCAAGTTTGACGAGCTCTTGTTTCTCCGCTACAAGGCGACGAATGATGAGCCGTACCCGTTCGAGTGGGCTAGCTACGCCGACACTTTTCAGGACTACGGTGCCGCCTTAACTCGCATCTCTCGCGCTTATGACACAAGGTTTGGGCCGTGAAAGAACACCAACAGGACCTACCCCAGGCGGAGCCGCCCATGAAAGACGATGCAAAGGCACCATCCAAGCGCGGCCGCCCGGTCGAGCACTCAATGCCGGACCCCATACCGGACACTCCCGAGAACATCATGAAGGCGTTCCTGAAGACGCCGCCGCGCAAGCGTGAGGAATGGAAGTTCGTGCAGGAACGGGACAAGAAACAGGCCCCATAGCGCCGGGGCCGTGGTTACGATTGGATATAATCCCCTTTTCTTGCGGGAATAGCTCAGTTGGTAGAGCACCACCTTGCCAAGGTGGGGGTCGCCGGTTCGAGTCCGGTTTCCCGCTTTGGAAGAGGGGTGAGCCCGTCACTCAGGACGTGCAGCCCCTCTTTTTTAGGCGCCGTAGCCAAGCGGTAAGGCAGAGGCCTGCAAAGCCTTTATTCCCCGGTTCGAATCCGGGCGACGCCTCTAGGGTTTCGGGAGTTATCGACATCGGCGCGAATTTGGCCACCGTAATCTACCCGTGTCACGGCGTTGTCGAATGCACGGCGCAGAGACCCTATACGCGTCCCAGCTTCGGCTCGTCGCCGTCGACAATCATGGTGGAATACCCAAGGCGACCGTTTCCCCGCGTAGGTCCGCAGTCGGTACGCGGCTGAGTTTCGGTTCGCCTGAGCCCCCGCTTGACCCCCCGAACGCTGGCGTGAGGCCGCAACTTGACCCGTTTGGCACTGCCCCTCACGTTATCCCGACCCGTCAAAGGGCTTTTGGTTTACCTATCCTCACGACGGACCTCGATATCGTCGCGGGAAAATGGAAGGACAGACGTTACGGGACGTACCGCGGAATCCGGAAGGGCAAAAGCCGGTCCGGAGGGGTCGCGTTCGGCGACAAGGGGATTCTGACCTCGTATCAGGTCGAGGGGAACAACAGCTATCACAATCTGCTCGTTGAGATCGTGAAGTTCTTCAAGACTGGGAAGTCGCCCCGTCTCCACTCAGGAGATGCTGGAGGTGGTGGCCTTCATGCAGGCGGCCGACGTGAGCAAGGAGCGGAAGGGCGCCGAAGTCAAATTGTTCGAGCTTGATTGAATGGACATTCACCGCGGAGGACACGGAGAAACGCTTTCCCGGGATGTGCCGAAGAGTGAGGTCTCTGTATCTCGGGGGTGGTTTTCTTTTTAAGGACACTGGAACGCACATGAGCACTCCGCAACTTCAGTCCAACCGTCTTCGTGCCGGCATGGTGGGCATGGGGATGATCTTCGACGAGACGTACCGTCCGATGTTCGAGGCCGCGCATGCGGAAGGGATCTTTCGCAAGGAGTTCGGCTACATCGAGCTGGAACTGGCCGGGGCCGCCACGCGCACGGGTTCCCGCGCGTCGAAATACAAGAAGGCGGCGGGGAAGAGGATTGCCGACTTCCAGAACTTCCATGGCGCCGACTCCGTGGACAAACTCATCGCCATCCATCCCCACTTCGTCTGCGTCGCCTCCCCGGACGATCGCCACTTCGAGGCGGCCAAGAAGGCGCTCTCCGCGGGGCGACACGTGCTGGTCGAGAAGCCTTCGGTGCTGAAGCGCCAGCAGCTCGACGAGCTGGTGGCCCTGGCGAAGCAGAAGAACGTCCTCGCCAAGGTGGTCTATCACAAGCTGGCCGACCCCGATCACAAGAAACTTCGCACGCTCGTGGAGGACGGCGAGCTCAAGCACGTGAACACGGGGTACTGCTCGCTCCTGGAGCCCAAGAGCATCTCGGGCGGGCAGTTTGCGGAGTGGATCAAAGGGCGAAATCCCGGGACGTACGTCGCGGTGCACTACATCAAGCTGATCGATTTCACGTTCGGAGGCCGCCTGAAGGCCGTCAGCTGCTCCGGTCAACGGGGTCTCGTCGGTCCGAAGGACGGCAACACCTGGGACTCGACGCAGCTTCGGATGATCTATGAATACCAGGATGGCCGCGACGCCGCATTCGACATTCACACGAGCTGGGTGACCCCGGACAATTTTCCCGGCTATGTCGAGCAGGAGGTCCAGTTTCGATTCGACAACGGCCTCTGGAGCGGCCATTCCCGCCGCCGCGGGGTCGAATGCACCATCGAGGGGAAGACCCCGCTTTCGGCGAAGATCTCGATGAACAACCATTACAACGCGCCCTTCGTTGAGCCGTGGGGTGCGCGAAGCCAACGCGGTTACGGACTTGAAATCCTCAGGCGGTTTGCCGAAGAAGTCGCGACCGTGGAGTTCGGCGGTCCTCCGGAGGGCCGGAAGGATCGACTGGAAGCGGCGCAGTCGCTCCGTTACAATGACCTTTCCGCGGACACGCAGGTGGTGGCCGCCGTCCACGCGATGGAGGCGATTCTCGACCACGCCTCCCGGGGCGAACCGGACGGCGTCGTCCGCATCGACGGCAAGGGACGGATGGCGCTCCATCTTCCGGGAAAGGCGGATCCCGTCGTCCTCTATCCCTGATTCGAGGAAACCCATGCCGATCCGTCACGACCACGAACCGCGGTCCAACGAAGCGCGCGAGGCGATCGAACGTGGCGAGCCCAGATCGCTTCGTACCTTCACGCCGTCGCAGGCCGTCATCAGTCGGAGCGCGGGGGTGTACCACTGGACCGCCGACGGCCGGCGGCTGTACGACTTCACCTCCGGCGTGCTGGTCGCCAATCTGGGCCACAATCCCGTTGCCTGGCAGAAGCGGTTTATGAACTACATGGGCTGGGAGGAACTCCCGGCCAAGAAGTTCTTTGAGGCGGTCCCGTTGACGGCGTACAACGCCATCGCGGGGATCGAGGCCGAAGCGGTTCGGCGGCTGATCGCCAACCTCCAGGGGAAGCCCGGGGGAAGGCGGATGGAGCAGGTGCTCTGGGCGGCGTCCGGGTCCGAAGCGATCCAGAAGGCGCTGTGGACCTCCCTGGCGGTCGATCCGAAAAGGACGTTCATCATCGCCACCCGCGATGGGTTTCACGGCAAGAAGGGACTGGCCGAGGCGGTGACCGGGAGCGAAAAGGACAAGAATCGGGATTCACGCGTGCGGTTCATTTCCTTCCCCAAGAAGGAGCGCGAGGATCTCACGCAAAGGAAAGACGCGTTCGATCCCGCGCCCTATGCGAAGGAACTCGAAGCGCTGGAGAAGGAACTGGGCGGGGACCGCATCGCCTGCCTCATCACCGAACCGTATCTCGGAGGCGGCGGGTCCTATCATCCCCCGAAGGAATATCTTCAGTTGCTTCAGCAGTTCTGCCGGAAGACCGGGGCGTTCTTCATCCTCGACGAGATTCAGTCGAACTTCGGCCGCACGGGAAAGATGTACGCGTTCGAGGCGTACGAGCTGGAGCCGGACATCGTCGTCCTGGGCAAGGGCCTGGGAAACGGCGTTCCCGCCGCCGCCGCCGTGGGTCGCGCGGACATTTTCGCTGCATTGGATTACGGAGAGGCATCGGACACGTTTAGCGCCAATCCGCTCTGCTGCGCGGCCGTCCTCGCCACGCTTGACGATTTCGAGGGCCGGGACATCCTCGGCCGTGCGAACAAGATGTCGGCGATCCTCGAGAAGGGCCTCCTGAAGATGAAGGAGATCCCGTTCGTCACGTCCGTGCGGGGTGAAGAGGGCGGCATGGTGTGGGGGGTCGAGATCGGCGCCTTCGGGGGCCGTTCAGACCATGAAATGGCGTGCGCGTGCGTCGAGGCGGCGTACTTTGGGGACGCGAAGGGACGCGCCGTTCACCTGATGGGGCCGCTGGCGAGGAAGGTGCTTCGCATCGCGCCGCCAATCGTGATCACCGAGGCGGAAGCCCGGGAAAGCATCGAGGTGTTCGACGCGTGTTTCCGCGCGCTTGAGAAGAAGCTGGGGGCCGTGAGCAGTACCGTGTAGATCGTAATTCTTCGCCCCAACATGCGTTGCCGCCTCCGTGAAAGAATCGTATTGTGCCCTCGGAGAAAGATGTCAACTCAACGAACAAGGTTATCGCGAATGGCAATGAAAATTCAGGTTCCGAGAATCTGGCTTGGCGTTGCCTTTTTTGGCGGCTTCGGCGCCTTGATCGCCACGGCTCAGCAGGCCGCCTCACAGGCGCCATACCCTGATGACCAGTCGTTATTGCAGGCGCCTGCGGAAGAATGGCTGACGTACGGACGTGACCACGCGGGCACGCATTTCAGTCCCGTTGATCAGATCAACGTCGGCAATGTGGATCAGTTGGGGTTGGCGTGGTCTTACGATCTGGGGGCATATCCCGGGCAGTTGGAAGGGACTCCGCTCGTGGCGAATGGGACGCTCTACGGTACGCTCACTTGGAGCGTCGTCTACGCAGTCGATGCTCGGACTGGCGAAGAAAAGTGGCGGTGGGATCCGCTGATTCCGCAACAGCAGTACGTCACGGATTCCCGCGGGATCCGGCACCGCCGAGGACCCAGCCTCTGCTGCGGCCCGGTCAACCGCGGGGTCGCCCTTTATGAGGGCAAGGTCTACGTCGGCCTTCTGGATGGACGACTGGTCGCGCTAGACGCGGACACCGGCGAAGAGATCTGGACGGTCGCGGTCACGAGTCCCCAAGATGATTACAGCATCACCGGCGCGCCTCGCGTGATTAATGGAATGGTCATCACGGGGAACAGCGGTTCGGAGTTCGGAGTGCGCGGCTTCGTCTCGGCGTACGATGCCGACACGGGAGAGTCGATCTGGCGTACCTACACGGTGCCGGGCGATCCGTCTAAGCCCTTCGAGAGCGAAGCGCTGGCAAGGGCGGCCGAGACGTGGTACGGCTCCTGGTGGAGATTTGGAGGCGGCGGGACGGTATGGGATGGGATGGCCTACGACCCCGAGCTAGATCTTCTCTACTTCGGTGTCGGAAACGGCGCGCCATGGCCACGCGATATCCGGAGTCCTGGGGGCGGCGACAACCTATACCTCGCCTCGATCATGGCCGTTCGCCCCAGCACGGGCGAATACGTGTGGCATTATCAGACCTCACCCGGCGACGACTGGGATTACGCCGCCACCCAGCCGCTGATTCTTGCGGATCTCGTCATCGACGGGCGCGAACGCAAGGTCATCATGCAGGCACCCAAGAACGGCTTTTTCTACGTGATCGACCGGGTCAGCGGGGAATTCATTTCCGGAAAGCCGTTTGCTGAGGTGACGTGGGCCACCGCGATCGACTCGGAGACGGGCCGCCCCATCGAAACCCCATCCGCGCGGTACGGTATTGAGGGTGCGCAGCTCTCCCCAGGGTCTGACGGGGCGCACAACTGGCACTCCACCTCTTGGAACCCGGAGACGGGTCTTGTCTACCTCCCCGGGCAGGAAACGTCTAGGTGGTACTCCGTGGATCCCGACTTCGCGTTGCAACTTGGCCAGCCCGCCTTCGGGATGGGGCGTCGTCGGCCGAACCAGGCGCAGCCGAGCTTTGCCCCTGCGGCTTCTGCCCAGCCGGCTGCAAGACCGCAGGTTGGGCCACGGAACCGGGAAGTCGATCCACAGGTTGTGGGCCTCGGCGGGACGGGAGGCTTTCTGGTCGCGTGGGATCCGGTCGCCGAGGAAGAACGGTGGCGGCTCCGTTTCGAGGAACGAGGGATCACCGGTGGGACTCTGTCGACAGCCGGGAATCTCGTGTTTCACGGGAACGGGAGCGGTACGTTCAATGCCTACCGTGCGGACACTGGTGAGATGCTCTGGGAGTTTCCGCTCGCAGCTGGCTTCGCGAATCCGGTCACCTACGTACTGGACGGTCGCCAGTATGTGTCCGTCGTCACTGGCCGAAGCGGGAGCTATGCGCCGGGCCGTGTCTACACTTTTGTGTTGACCGCAGATGCGCCGGCACCGTCCATGGCGAGCCGGCCGCCGCCAACGCTCCCACCAGTTGAACCGCCTCCCGATGGGTTCCTGGGTGGACTCGCGGGAGCCGAGCTCCCCGATCTTCCGGGCAGTGAGTTCGCACAGCAGACCTGTACATTCTGCCATTCGGCCGACCGCATCGTTGGTACCCGGCGGACCGAAACGGAGTGGAGACTGCTCGTGAAAAGCAAGAATGAGCGTGGCTTTCTGACCCAGACGACACCGGAGCAACGGGCGGCCATCATCGATTATCTGAGCCGCGCACTCGGGAGAGGGTAGCTGGGGGCTGGCTCGGGTGCCGTCGGTGAGTCCATTCGATTTGGCGGGCCGGGTCGCGGTCGTCACCGGCGGTTACGGCGTACTTGGCGGCGCCATCGCGGCCGACCTGGGACGGGCCGGGGTTCGGGTCGCGGTGCTTGGTCGGCGGCGGCAGGCCGCCGAGCGGCAGGCCGACCAGATCCGCCAGGCCGGGGGCGAAGCCATGGCTCTCGTTGCCGACGTACTTGACGAGTCTGCGCTCCGCAAAGCCCGCGACGAGCTGGTGGGCCGGTGGCAGGTCTTAGACATCCTGGTCAATGCTGCAGGTGGCAACGTAGCGCGTGCCCGGAGCGATGTCTCGAGCGTTTTCGACGTACCGATGGATGCCTTCGATGAAGCGCTCCGGCTGAATCTTCACGGCACGGTGTTTCCCTCGATGGTCTTCAGTGAGGGGATGGCTGAGCAGGGCGCCGGCTGCGTAGTGAACATCTCTTCAGTGGCGGCAAGTCGGGTCCTCAGCGGGGTCATGGCGTATTCTGCCGCGAAGGCGGCGATCGACAATGTCACGCGCTGGCTCGCGGTAGAGCTGGCCCGGAGACATGGCGAGGGTCTCCGGGTCAACGCGATCGCCCCAGGATTCTTCCTTTCGGAGCAAAATCGGGCCGTCCTTGTGAACCCGGACGGCAGCTACACGGACCGGGCAACAAGTATCATCGCCCACACGCCCATGGGCCGTCTCGGCAACCCCGACGAGTTGACGGGTACGGTGCGCTGGCTGTGCAGCGATGCGGCATCCTTCGTGACCGGCGTGGTCGTGCACGTCGACGGCGGCTTTAGCGTGTTCAGTGGCATCTAATCGACGCGTGCTTGAGTGTGCGAGGGCTTACGCACCTGGAGGCGCCTGGTGTTGATGAGTTTTCGCTGGTTCGGTCTCGAAGATGCGGTGCCCCTCGCCCACATCCGTCAGATCCCCGGCCTGAAGGGGGTCGTCGCGGCTCTTTACCATCTGGCTCCCGGGGAAGTTTGGCCTAAGGACGAGTTGAGCCGCCTCTCGGAGACGATCGAGGCCGCGGGGCTTCAATTCGCCGTGGTCGAGAGCATTCCTGTGCACGACGACATCAAGCTGGGCCGCCCCTCGCGGGACCGGCTCTTGGAGAGTTACTGCCAGAGCGTCCGGAACATGGGCGAAGTTGGCGTCCCTGTTCTCTGCTACAACTTCATGCCCGTTCTCGACTGGACCCGAACAAACCTGGCCATGCCGCTGGAAGACGGATCAACCACCCTCGCGTACGATTCGGTCGAGCTCGCACGCCTCGACCCGTCTCGGGGCCCGGCCGCGCTGCCAGCCTGGTCCGTGCCTGAGAGCGGAGACCTTCCCGGACTGCTGGCTGCCTTTCGGGAGCTAGACGAGGAACGACTTTGGGAGAACCTCGCATACTTTCTCGAGGCCGTGGTGCCCGTCGCCGAGGAGTCGGGCGTGAAGATGGCGATCCATCCGGACGACCCGCCCTGGCCCGTCTTCGGTCTCCCGCGAATCATCACGGACGGGCCCTCGCTCGAGCGGCTGGTGCGCCTGGTGGATACGCCCGCGAACGGCATCACATTCTGCACCGGATCGTTGGGTTCCCGCCCGGACAACGACCTCCCCGAGATGATCCGCCGGCTGGGTCCGCGGATCAACTTCGCCCACTGCCGCAACGTCCTAATTACCGGCGACAGGCAGTTTTACGAGAGTCCTCATCCATCCCGTTGGGGGAGCGTCGACCTCTTGGAGGTACTCCGAGCCCTGCGAGAAGTCGGGTTCGCCGGCCCAATGCGTCCGGACCACGGCCGGATGATTTGGGGAGAGACCGGGTTGCCGGGGTACGGTCTTTTTGATCGAGCTCTGGGCGCGACGTACCTCCAGGGGTTGTGGGAGGCGGTCGACGGTGGAGCGGTCGCGAACACATGATGCAGCCCCGACCGATGGCCGAGTGTGGAGCGTCCGGGTGACGGGCCTCATCGAAGAGTTGAAGCGGCTTAGAATCGTGCCCGTGGTCGTCATTCGGGACCCGCTTCAGGCGACATCTCTGGCAGAGGCGCTCGTCGATGGGGGCCTGCCGTGCGCTGAGATCACCTTCCGCACAGCGGGCGCCGCGGAGGCGCTGCGACGGATCGCCCAGGAGTGTCCTGGCGTGCTCGTAGGGGCCGGTACCGTGCTCACTCCCGGACGGGCGGCTCTGGCAAAGGAAGCCGGAGCTCGTTTCGTGGTCTCGCCCGGGTTCAACCCTCGCGTCGTCGATTACTGTCAGGCACACGAAATCCCCGTCTTTCCAGGAGTGTGTACGCCGACCGAGATCGAGGCCGCTCTCGAGAAAGGGCTCGAGGTCCTCAAGTTCTTCCCCGCCGAACCGATGGGCGGGCCACGCTTCCTCAGGGCCATTTCGGCACCCTTCCCCGGCCTGAAGTTCATCCCCACAGGCGGGATCAGGCTCGAGGAGCTCACAAGCTACCTAAAGCTGGACGAGGTCGTCGCGTGCGGAGGCTCCTGGATCGCACCCGCGAGCTGGATCGACGACGGTGCCTTCGACCGGATCCGGACCGAGGTCGCGCACGCCGTGGCGGTGATCCACGGGGCTCGATCGGAGGACGATCCGGTTCGAACAGCGGGAAAGTCCCGGGAGGCGAAATGACAGTACGAAAGCGGATCGTAAGTCTCGGAGAGATTATGCTTCGCCTCAAGTCGCCGGGCCACGAACGGCTCCTCCAGACGCCGCACCTCGAAGCGACCTTTGGGGGCGCCGAAAGTAATGTGGCCGTTTCGTTGGCTAACTACGGCCTCGATGCGGCTTTTGTCACCGTCCTCCCCTCGAACCCGATCGGCGACGCCGCCATCGGCGAGCTCCAGCGTTTCGGCGTCGACATCCGTCTCATCGCACGGGGCGGTGAGCGAGTGGGTACCTATTTTCTGGAGACCGGAGCGAATCAACGGTCGAGCCGAGTCGTTTACGACAGGGCCTACTCCTCGATCGCCACGGCACGCCTCGACGCCTTCGACTGGGATGCAATCTTCACCGGTGCCGACTGGTTCCACCTGAGCGGTATCACCCCGGGAATCAGCACGTCAGCCGCGGAGCTTTCGCTCGAGGCAGTTCGGCAGGCGCGGGCCCTGGGGGTCACGGTCTCGTGCGATTACAACTACCGCAAGAAACTTTGGCAGTATGGGAAGTCGGCCCCCGAAGTGATACGAGACCTGGTAGCGCAGGTGCAGATTGGTATCGCCAACGAGGAAGATTGCCAGCGTGCGCTCGGGATCGAGCTGGATGTCGACGTGGCGGAGGGTGCCCTGGACCGGGACCGTTATCGTCACCTCGCTGAGCGCGTGCTCGAGGCGTTTCCGAACCTCGAGAAACAGGTGATTACGCTGCGCGAAAGCAAGAGCGCCGACAACAACGGCTGGGGTGCCTGCCTACACGATGGGCGGAATTTCAGGCTCAGCCGAAGATACGAAATTACCGACATCGTCGATCGCGTCGGCAGTGGCGACGCGTTCGCGGCGGGACTGATCTACGGTCTTTTGGCCCGCGCCGACGATCAGTGGGCGCTGGAATTCGCGACTGCAGCCGGATGCCTGAAGCATTCAATCCCCGGCGACTTCCATCGAGTCGGCGTGGCTGAGGTTGAGACGCTGATGGAGGGTAGCGGAACCGGCCGGGTCCAGCGGTGATGGTCAGGACGCCTTGCTAATTACACAAGCGCCATCCACTATTGGTGCAAAGGAAACTTCGGGAGGATTTCGCGATGTTCGCCGAAGAGTAAGGTACGGGGCTCGCCTACCTCTGCGGGGAGGAAGAGATGAACGCACCGAATAGGTTCCGACGCGCACGCGAAGCCGCGGTCGTTTTGCTGGCTTCTACCTTCACGGCTTGCGCCAGCCGGCCCGAAGGCGAACCCCTCCCCGCGGTCGATTCTCCGGACGAGGTGCAGGTCGGCTACGGCACGCAGGATTCGCGTGACCTGACCGGTGCGGTAGCATCCGTGACCCAAGACGACCTCGACGGGTGGGATGTCACGACGCTGGAGGACGTGATCAATGGCCGTTTCGCCGGCGTGCGCGCGACCCGTGGGCGGAATGGTCAGATCTCGATTCGCATTCGTGGCACCTCATCACTGATGGGGAGTGGCGAGCCACTCTACGTCATTGATGGCATGCCATTGTACGCCGGCGCGTCGGCCATTTCGGCCCTCAACCCGAAGGACATTTCGCGCATCGACATCCTCAAGGATGCAGGGGCAACCGCGATCTACGGCAGCCGTGGCACCAATGGCGTCGTCGTCATCACGACCAGGTGAGGGCCTGAACGAGCTGGATCGGCACGAGTAAGATGAATCAGCCGAAGCATGAGTACTTTGATCGCCGAAGGGCGAGCAATTTCTCAACCCATGGGGGACACATGCACAAGACCATACGTTTGATTGCGCTTAGCTTACTGACTTTGCTGGTTGGTGTAGCTGCGATGGCGGCTCCCGCACAGGGGCAGGTGGTCGGCACCGTTACGGTGGAAGGAACAGGAGAGCCACTCGTGTCCGCCGAGGTCTTCGTCGAAGGGACGGCGATCGGGCTCCTCACGAACCCAAATGGCCGGTTCACCCTGCTCAACGTCCCGGCGGGGCCACAGACCATCGTCGCCCGACGGCTCGGATACCTGGACGCCCAGAGCGAAATCACGGTCACCGCGGGCACGACCACGACGGTGACCCTTGTCCTCCGGGAGACGGCGCTCAACCTGGATGGGTTCGTCGTGACGGGGTATGGCACACAGCAGCGGCGCGAGGTGACCGGTGCCGTCCAGTCAATTAGCGGCGCCACGATTACCGAGATCCCTGCGCCGAACTTGCAGACGGCGCTTCAGGGGCGCCTGGCCGGAGTCAACGTGGCCGAATCGAGTGGTGAGCCGGGTGCGGCTCCACAGATCATCATTCGCGGGACGGGGTCGATTTCCGCCGGTACCGAGCCACTCTACGTGATCGACGGCGTGCCCTTCTCGTTGAACCTGACCAATCAGCTTTCGATCGACCAGCAGAACTCGAATTTCGGTGAGACCAGGCTCAATCCCCTGGCCAACATCAATCCGAACGACATCGAGAGCATCGAGGTCCTGAAGGATGCGGCGGCGGCGGCGATCTATGGTTCCCGCGGGGCGAACGGGGTGATCCTGATCACGACCAAGCGGGGATCTTTCAACCAGGCTCCGCAGATGAGCCTCCGCGTGACTACGGGCGTACAGAACGCGTTCAATATTCCAGAATTCATGAACGCGGCGGAACAGGTCGAGTACGTCAAGATCTCCCGCAACGTCCCTTACCTAGCGCTTAGAGATCCTGAGAATCCTGCGAGTGCATTTTACAATCCGCTCTATGATCCCGACACGAATGCCGGCCGCGAAGCAAACGGCGCGAGCGGCGGGCAGATGATTCCAGAGGCGTTTGTGAACTGGGACGGCGTTACGGATACGGATTGGATCGGCGAGGTTCTCGAACAGGCCTCCCTGCGGAACGTGGATCTGTCTGTCCGTGGCGGGTCCTCCAATTTCACTTACTTCGTCTCCTCGAATTATACGGATCAGGCCGGCATCATCGACAGATCCAACTTCCGGCGGCTCGGACTGCGGGCGAACCTGACCATGGAGGCGTCGGAGAGGCTTCAGCTGAGGCTCGACTTCAATTTCGCCTACACCGACCAGGACCGTGTGAGTGCGCAGGCACCGTATTTCGGTCGGCCCCCCGGCATCATCTACTCGGCGATGGTCGCGTCTCCCGTGGTGGAGATCTATGACGACGACGGAAACTACCTCCAGCGGGGTACGGGCAGCATCAATGGCCTCGGCAACGGCATGACCAGCTCCAATCACCCGCTTGCCGCAAGAGACTATATCACCGACGAGATCACGCAGGGCCGCGTCTTCGGAAGCTTCTCCGCGGGCTACGCGGTTCGGGACAATCTGAGATACAACCTGCTCTTCGGGTACGATTACGATACGAATCGCAGGAACTTCTATCAGGGAGTGCTTCTGCAGTACCGTGGCAGGACGACCCCCGAACCGTACTCGCAGACCTCGTCGGGGGAAAGCAACAACTGGCTGCTCGAGAATACCCTGACCTACAACGGGTCGAAGGGATCGCACACCTACAGCTTTCTTGCCGGCTACACGGCACAGAAGCAGTTCGACGAAACGAGCAGCATTATCGCGCGTAATTTCCCGGACGATCAGGTCACGACGATCAACGGGGGAGAAGTCACCGGTGGAAGCCAGAATCGGCAGGAATGGTCGCTGGTTTCAATGCTTGGGCGAGTCAACTACACCCTTCGGGACCGATATCTTGCGACGTTCACCTTCCGCTCGGACCGGTCTTCACGTTTCGGCAAGGGGAATCAGACGGGTTACTTCCCGTCGGTCTCGGTGGGATGGCAGATGACCGAGGAGCCGTTCATGCGGGGGGTCGATTTCTTCAGCCAGCTAAAGCCGAGGATCAGCTACGGCACGACCGGCAACTTTTCGATTCCGAATTACGGAGCGATCGGCTTGGTCGGCAGCGACCCGTATGTCTTCGGCGACGCCGTGACGCCCGGTGCTACGCCACAGACACTCGGTAACAACGAGTTGACGTGGGAGACGAGCAGACAGGTGAATGTGGGCCTGGACTTCGGCCTGCTAGGAGATCGCATTTATGGATCCGTCGACGGTTATGTCAGTAAGACCGAGGATCTGCTGCTGAACGTGAACGTTCCGTCCTCCACCGGTTTCGCGACGGCGCTCACGAACATCGGCGAGGTGGAGAACAAGGGATTTGAAGCTCAGATCACGTCCAGGAATGTCGTTGGCGGTTTTACTTGGACGACCGATTTCAGCGTCGGCGCGAATCGGAATGAAGTGAAGGCGCTTGGGCCGGAAGGCGATCCAATCCTTTCGAGGGGTGCCGCCGGTGTTCGGCACAGAACTGCGGTCGGCGGTGAGGTCGGAGCCTATTTCGGCTACGTGCACGACGGGATCTACATGACACAGGCAGACCTCGACAACGCGCCGATCGACCAGGAGGGAACCGTCACCCTCGGCAATATCCGCTGGAAGGATATCAACGAGGACGGCTTCATCAATGCCGACGACCGCACCGAGATCGGAAGCTACAATCCCGATTTCACCTGGGGCCTGGGGAACCGGTTCAGCTGGCGCGATTTCGACCTGTACGTCTTCTTCAACGGCGTTCAGGGCCGCGAGATCCTGAACCTGACCAGACGCCATCTGACGGGTCAGGGGAACTTCAACCATTATAAGAATCTCCACGGGAACTACTATAAGTCTCCCGAGGAGCCCGGAAATGGATTTGATCACATTCCCGATCGCGGGGACACCGGAGGCGACGGCCGGGTGTCGAACTACCTGGTGGAAGATGGATCCTACATCAGCCTGAAGAACGTTTCGCTGGGTTGGGACGTACCGACTGATCTGCTCCAAAGCTTGATGGGATCCTGGGCGCCTGATGGGATGCGCATCTATGCTTCCGTGAACAATGTGTTTATGTGGACGGATTATTGGGGCTGGAACCCTGAGGCGAGCATTCAAGGAAATGGGCTGACCCCCGGTCAGGATTACGGAGTCTATCCCTTGATGAGAGCATTTCAGCTTGGCATGGATATCGATTTTTAACGACTTCAGGAATCCAAGTCCTTTGATGATAGGTGTCAACATGAAGCTGAAAATGAAAGCGTTTTTGATCGTACCGTTGGTTGTCCTCGTGACTTCATGTAGTGAGGATTTCACGATTCTCAACCCGATTTCCGAACGGAATGTGGAAAATTTCTACCAGACCGAGACTGACTTCATCGTCGCAATCAACGGGGCGTACGCCACGCTCGCGAGCAATGGCGCGTACAATAGAGCGTACCCTCTGCTCGAGGAGATGCGATCCGACAACACCCAGAACGGAGGCGGATCGACCGGACTCGCGGAGGTCTACTTCCGCCTCGCGTTCTTCGAGGAGGTGGCGACGGCGTCTGAGTTGTCTGATCCCTGGACCACGGCGTATCAGGGCATCGCCCGGGCCAACTTGATTTTGGATAGGTTGGATAATCTTTCCGACGCGGACCTCGCGGAACAGATTCGTGGCGAGGCGCTCTTTATCCGTTCTATCTTCTACTACCACTTAGCCATTCTTTGGGGGAATGTGCCGTTGCAGCTGGAGGCGGTGTCCTCTACGAGCGTAGAGGTGAACCAGGCATCTGCCAGCGTGATCTTCGATCAGATCGCGAGCGACCTGGAGATCGCGCAGGGCTTGCTTCCGGCCTCCTATGCCGCCGAAGACTTAGGGCGCGCGACGGGGGGGGCCGCCAACGCGCTTCTCGGCCTCGCCTATTTGACGGATGGCGAGGACGCTCTGGCGGCGACGGCTCTCCAGCGTGTTGTGGATTCGGGGTTGTATTCGTTGGTCCCGAATTACGCCGACCTGTGGGGAGCGGCAAACGAGAATAATGTCGAGTCCGTCTTCGAGATTCAGTACAAGGAGGGCGGAACGGGCACAGGAAGCCAGTTCACGGACTACTATACGCCCTTTGGTGGGTCTGGTGGAGTGGGCGCGGGTAATGCCCCGCAAAATCTTTCTCCTGGACTTGAGGATATCCACCTCATTCAGTATGGGATTGCGGAGACTGACGAGCGCGGGATGGGCGGGACCTTTGACCTGAGCGGGACCGGCGGCGTCTACGTCAA
This sequence comes from Longimicrobiales bacterium, assembly GCA_965248195.1. Classification (GTDB taxonomy): domain Bacteria; phylum Gemmatimonadota; class Gemmatimonadetes; order Longimicrobiales; family Gaopeijiaceae; genus UBA822. Next base: position 3,012,063 of record CBDFIQ010000002.1, read on the forward strand.
GAAATGGGAAAGCATTCCCTTTGGGCCTGGGGACGCGGACAACAACATGCCCGTCTTCCGTTACGCGGATGTTCTTCTCATGCTGGCGGAGGCCCTTGGAGACAGTCCCGCAGCGTATGCTCTGATCAATCAGGTACGTGCGCGCGCCGGTGTGACTCCGATCAGTGCGGCGACTACAGGAACGTTCGATGAAAAGCTGCTCTTCGAACGACGTTTGGAGTTCATCACGGAGCTGAAGCGTTGGGCCGATCTGACCCGGTTCGGCGTCGCCAAGCAGGTAATGGCGGCCTTCGCACCGCTTGCCACTGCTGGGAAAACGGAAGCAGACATCAGGCTATTCTTCTTGATTCCGCAGCGTGAGATCGACGTGGCTCCCAACTCGATGACACAGAATCCCCTTTGATTTAGACATCAAGGAACTTTGCGGCGGGCGAATATGGGGCCTCGGTCGGCGATTCCCGTGCGTTCCTCGGAGTGAATTTTCCGGGCCTCCTCTCACCGATGGTTCGCGCGAGACTTCTCCTCCTGGCCGCGGTCGGCTCCCTGTGGTGCGATGTGGTCGCCGAGCAGGGGTTCACTGGCAGCTCCGCCGACGAGACGACCACAATCGTGGTCGACACTCCGATGTCCGTACCGGCCTGGGCACTTGCCGAGCGGGCGCTACTGGGGATCAACGCGGCCGGTGTGCAGCTGTATGACGACGCTCTTTTGAGCGATCGGGGTTATCTACCGACGACGCCGGGTTGGGGTGTTGGAAGTGGCCCCGACGACCTGATGGAGAATCTCCGGAAATGGCCGTTGGCTCACGCGCTCGGCGGGCATGATTCGATCATCGAGTCGTGGGAAAAAGCCTGGGAAGGGCACCTCCAACAGGTCGGTCAGACGCGGGTTCCGGAACTGGAGATGGCCCGAGAGGGCATCTACCACCAGGAATTCATGACCTCCTACGACTGGGAGCACAACAGCGAAGGGCTCGGGCCGTTTTACTACTATGGGCTGAGTCGTCCGAACGATCCGCTTTACGAACAGCGACTACGTCGCTACGCCGGCTTCTATCTGAACGAGGATCCGGGTGCGCCAAATTACGATCCCGATCGGAAGATCATCCGGAGCCTCTTCAATGGAAGTCGCGGGCCGAAGATGACGCCCGCGACGGTCGACGATTGGGATGGCCCGGTCGGCGACAATGTGGATCCGAATTCGGGGAGGCGGACACGGTTTTTGGAGTCCAGCAATATCGTTGGAGACCATCCCCTCAATTTGAACATCGCGATGTTGCATCTACACGCTTACATGGTCACTGGTGATGAGAAGTACCGGGACTGGGTGCTCGAGTATGTCGATGCGTGGAGTGAACGGATCGACGCGAGCGGAGGAAATATCCCCTCGAACATTGGGTTGGATGGGACGATCGGGGGTGAATGGGACGGTAACTGGTTTAGCGGAATCTTTGGCTGGAGCTCTCCCGATGGGGGTGTGCGAAACTATACGCTGAGAGGCCCCCCCGAGGCTTTTGGCGCTGCGCTCCTGCTCACGGGTGATCAGGCGTATACCGGTGTTCTGAGACGTCAATTCGACAATCTCTTTGCCGCCAGTAGGGTCGAGGATGGTCGGATCATGTTACCGCGCTACTTCGGCGACGATGGCTGGTACGGGTACGCACCGATCGGTGGCGGTGCTTCCGGTGCACTCGGGAATCATGTGAATGTGCTGCTCGACATCTACATGTGGTCGCAGCGTCCGGAGGACCGTGAGCGCCTACCGGCACCGGAAGAGGCACAGATGAGTCATCACCCGGACCTGCGATGGATTGACTACTTGGAGGGTCGGAATCCTGACTACCCACTCTCCGCACTTCAGGACGGAATTGAGGAAGTCCGAGCAACCGCGCAGCGACTTAGCGCGAGAGGCAACTTGACGGCGAATCCAGTCTCCACCTCTGCACTGATCAATTTAACCATGGGAGCGAGTGACCCCGGCGGATCGACGCACGGGCCACTCCCACTGCACGCGCAGGTTCGGCACTTCGATCCGGAACTGCAAAGGGCCGGGCTTCCGGATGATGTGGCTGCGCTGGTGGAGCGTATCGAACCAGGCAGCGTGAGGTTGGTGCTCGTAAACATCAATCCACTACAGGCACGGACGGTGACCGTTCAGATGGGGGCCTACGGTGAGCACCATGCGACGAGCGTCACGACCGGTGACCAAACGATTCCGATTGATGATTCCCACTTCAATGTGCGGCTTGAGCCCGGTGCCGGGGCCTCGCTGACGATCGATGTTCAGAGATATGTTCATCAGCCGACGCTGAGATTTCCATGGGACGGCGCACCGCAACCAAGGGGCAACCCAGGATTCCCTCGATGAGCGCACCTGATTCGAGCAAACGTCTCTCCCGCAGAGTACTCATCGCGCTGAGCGCAGTAGGTCCAGGCCTGTTCTTGATCGGGTACAATATCGGCACCGGCAGCATCACGACCATGGGAATGGCGGGTGCGCAGTATGGAATGAGCATGCTTTGGGCCGTCGTGCTCTCGGGAATCTTCACGTATGTCCTGATGGTCGCGTTCGGACATCTGACGCTCGTCACCGGCCAAACCGCCCTGCAAAGCTTCAAGACCAAGATCCCGAAAATCGGCAAGTACGTGGCCCTGTACCTCATGACCGCGCTGATTTTGGGCGAACTCGTCGCCCTGATCGGAGTCATGGGAATCGTTTCGGAGTTGATCCAGGAAGGGATACGTCTCGCCTCGGCGGGCCAGACCCTCATGATTCCCACCGTGCGGATCATTCTGGTCGTTAGCACCGGGATCTTCCTGATGCTTTGGTTTGGCCAGTACAAGCTCTTCGAAAAAGTCCTGACTGCGTTCGTGATCCTCATGGTGTTCTGTTTCGTTGCGGTCTTCTTCGTGGTGTCTCCTTCCTATTCGGCGATTATGGCGGGACTGGTTCCCGCCATACCTAGCACGCCTGACGCCAGCCGGCTCATCGCGGCAATGGCCGGAACGACCGCTTCGGCGGCCGTTTTCATTGTTCGAAGTACGGTCATTGCCGAGAAGGGTTGGACGATTGATGATCTCCAACACGAGAAAAGGGATGCCTTCGTGTCCGCGTCCGTGATGGTCTTTCTGAGCACGGTCGTCATGGCTGTAGCGGCGGGAACCCTGCACGTCACGGGCACGACGATGGAATCGACTCTCGAGATGATCGGACTTCTCGAGCCGATCGGGGGCGACCTCGCCGCCTTCTTGTTGATCATCGGGGTTGCTGGGGCCGGTCTCTCCACGGTCTTTCCTATCGTCCTGATCGCCCCGTGGTTGGTGGCGGATTACATGGGCTGGAAGCGGGACCTGCGATCCCCGGCCTTCAGGCTGTTGATCGGGGTAGGGCTGATCTTTTCCTTTGGTTCGGTCCTCTTGGAGCAGACGCCGCCGGTGCTGATGGTCGTCGCCATGGCGCTTCAGGCCGCGATCTTACCCGCCGTGGCCATCCCCGTCTTTCATCTGCTGAACAAGAAGGAGGTGATGGGTGAAGAGTACCTGCCTTCAGGGAAGTGGAATGCCGGCCTGATCGCGGTGATCCTGTTCTCCCTGGTGACGACCTGGTTCGCGGTTGAAGGTCTCCTCGGTTGATCGACAACGCCCCGATGACCCCGCGCTGTTCGAAACGTCCTCCTTCTGGACGGATTTTCGGCGGCAGAAGATTAGTTCAAGCACACCTGGGAAGATGGCCCGTCGTCTCCTCTGAGTATTCCTCTGGGGAGAAGCGGTGAACAGAGGCACTGATGCGTGAGACGTCCCACCACTTCGAGGCTACAAGGAATCGCATGAAGAAGCTCCTGACGGCAGTATTCGCGACCGCAAACATGCTACTGCTCCTCCCGGCCATCCTCTTGGCTCAGATCCCGGTCACGGTCGACGGGGAGCAGGCGGGGGCGCCGGTGACCTTCGGAATCCCCTTCCCGCGAGGGGAGTTGAGCTCCGCGGCTAATGTGCGGGTTTTGAACAGGGCTGGAGAAGAGATCGCGTCGCAGATCACCCCAGTTACGACCTGGCTCCCCGCTGATGAGAGCATCAAATGGATCTGGGTCGACTTCTTCACAGATGGATCCGGACGGTACACGATCGACTACGGTCCGGATGTCCGGCGGACCGTACAGACGACGTCGCCGATACAGTTTGTGAACAACCAACGGGCAAACGGGGGTGCGGCGATCGACACCGGTCCGCTCCGGTTTCGGGTGCAGAAGGGCGGTAACAGTAGCGGATTCATCGATCAGGTCGAGTTCAATCCGGACGGCGACGAATTTGGGGCAGAAGACCTGATCGCCCAGGGGATCAGAGGGCGAGGGTCCTTCCTGGACCTGTTGGACGGAAACGGGATCGATCCCTCCTCGGCCGTCATCCTCCAGACCTTCATTGAGAAGGGTTCCGGCCCCATGCACGCCATCGTTCGCGTTGAGGGCGAATACCGTTACGGGCAGCCCGATCACTTACCGTCGCCATTTGTGGCCTACATCCATGCATATGCCGGAATGTCGCACGTGAGGGTCCTTCACACGATCACCTACACCGGGACACCCGATCAGAGCGCCCCCCTCGACGGCGGACAGCACCGCGACATCGCGACGCAGGCAGAGTTGATCATCGATGAGGCGGCTCGAAGCAGAGACCCCGGCCTCACGGTGCCGAAGGACATGATCGCCGGAGCTGGGTTCGGTCTCACCTACAACATCGAGGGCGATCCGGTCTTCAGAACGGGCCTCAGGGAAGGAGCTTGGTGGGACGCAGGTGAGCCGGATCTCTTCGAGGTGCCGGCGGGCGTCGAGTCGCGCTTCTCCGTGTATCAGACTGGACCGGATCCGAACGGGATCCCGCCGGTCATCGAATCCGGCCTGGACGAGCGGATGGGCGGATTCTCCGCCCGGGTCGAGACCGACCGAATCCTACGGGAAGCGGAGCGGGCCGAGGGCTGGATCGACTTTTCGGATAGCCAGCGAGGCGTCAGCATCGGGATCAGGAACATGCTGGAGGAATACCCGAACCAATTGGAGGTGGACCTCGAACAGGACCAGATCCACGCCTACATTTGGCCGCCGAGTGAGGTGCCGAAGAGCTTCGAGCGCGCGAATTCTCGGGGTGACGGCGGGATGGTCGGGAATTTTGCACAGGGCATCACCAAGACGACCGAGCTCGTTTTGAATTTTCACGATGGAGCTCAGGACATCGCCGAGGTGCGGGCAACCATGAATTCCGTACTCGATCCGGCGGTCGCCCACGCCCGGGCCGAGTGGTATCGGGATTCTGGTGTGTACGGAACCTATGCGATCGCCGACAACGACATCCCGGTCCTAGAGAGAGGTCTGCAATACAAGTTCGATTACATGCAGTTCAACCAGGCCTGGGCCCCCTGGTATGGGATGTTCGACTACGGGGACCTGAAGCTCTACTTCCGGGGTGGGCGGTGGGGCACTTGGGGGAACAACGAACCCGCCCAAGATCTTCAGTGGTGGATGAATTTCATGCGGACGGGGGACCGAGGTGACTACCTGACGGCGGAGGCGATGAGTCGCCACACGATGGATGTCGACAACTTGCATTGGCCCACCGGTCCCGTATATCGCGGCGACACCAATTCCGCACTGGATTACTGGCAGTCTCTCGAACAACCGGAGGGCAGCCCCTACCTGGGAATGGGCTCCCGGCATTCGAATCAGCAGGCGGTTTCAAAGCTCTCGGCCCACGTATGGGTGCCCGGTTGGATCGCGAGCTATTACCTGAGCGGATATCACCGGGGGCTCGAGGTCGCGCGCCTCACCGGTGACTACTACCTGCGAAGGATCTTCGGGGAGCACGGTCTGACCGGGCGCCGCCTGTACCTTTCGGTCTGGAACCTCTCCGAGCTGTATGGCGCGACGAATGACGACGAGTATCTGGCGGAACTTCAGTACAGGGTCGATCACGTGCTCGAGTTGCAGAAGAACCAGGGCGGCCGCATGGTCATCGACCGCTACGGTTACTCCCAGAATTACGCCTCCCATGGGTTGAGCAAGTATCGACAGCTGTTCGACGACCGAGAGGTAGAGCTCTCGCAGATCACCCACGCGACAAGCTTGCTCCTGAATCCACCCTTCGACCACGAGATGGAGTCGTATCTCTCGAGCATTCATGCGTTGGTCGTCGGCTACGATTTGACGGGAGACCGCGCGTTCCTGGCGGAGGCCTGCCAGCGGGCGGTGAATCTGCGAACTGCTGAAATGGCCCAACCGTTCGAGAGTTACACGACCCAGCGCGCCCTCGTCGCACAGATGGAGGCCGTGAGCAACCTGCCCGGGCGACCGATAGGCGACGCCGTGTTTTCCGGTGAGAGGGGGCCGATCTGGAACTTCTCGGGCGGGCTACGAATCTTCGGATGGACTCACGTAAATGGCGTCCCCTACCTCATCGACCGGCTACAGTCGGCCGATGAAGTTCTCGGAGATCTCCCGTGTGTCTAACCCGCGGAGCTCGTCCCAAGTAGGCTTCGACGAGTCGCGTCCTCGACGACGGGGAGCACCACGGCAGGAGCCCGTCGGCTCCGGCCGTGGTGCCTCACCCACCCTAACGTGCCGCGAGCTGTGCCTCGATCGACTCCCGCATCGATGGCAAGTACTCCAGGACATTCTCGTAGTAGATTTTCCGCAGCACCTCATCCGGGAGGCCGAGCCCGGAGATGTTGTACCGGCCATGCCCGGGGGACCCGCCTGGTGTGCGGACCTGCGCCGGATGGTAGAAATGTTCGTCGAAGGTCTCTAGGAAGCGCCAGTGCGGAGTCCAGAACTCATCGACTCCCCGCCGGGCGTTCCCATCGGATCCGAAGATGATCTGATCCTGGTATCTGATGAAAAACTCTCGCCACAACCTGGGAGCCCGGCCCAAGTCTTGGACCGCCGCCGAGATCTCGACGGCAACGTTTGGAAACTCGTCCAAGAATGCCGAGAGCGCCTGGGGGTTATAGTACTGCATGGTCATGTGCGCCCAGATGAACCGCGTATTCGGATGTCGCCGCATGAGGTTTTCTCGTGCCTGCTCGATCAGCTCACGCGGCGGCCCGTCGTCGTAGATATTGGTGTCGCCCGGGTACCGCCACAGACCGGCTTCATGCCGTTCGTTGAGGGGGCCTATCGGGTAGAACCGGCCGACAGAATCGCTCGTGTGGATGACTATCGGCAGGTTGTATCGTGCGGCCATCTCCCAAATCGGATCGAGGCGCGGGTCGTCCGCCTGGATGAACGTCCCGTCCGGGTTCTGCCACCCCTGTCCGATCGACTTACTCACCTCTCCCATACATGCGGCACCCGCCTGGATCGACCGCTCCATCTCGGCGGCGAAGCGCTCTGCCCACCCGGGGGTGGATAGGCTGTCACCGTTCCCACTGATGTTGACGCAGTTCACGACCCGGTCCCGGTAGGGCTCCCCCGCCGCCAGAATCTCATCGAGGCGCTCCCCGCTTCCGCCACTCATGTTCCAAATCACGCCGATCCCCGCGGAATCCATCACCGCGATCAGCTGTTCGTACGCCTCGGGGGTGGTGAGGCCCCCGGCGTGGACGTGGACGTCGACCGCCGGATATTTCGCGCGAAAGATGTTGGTCCTAGGAAGCTGGAGCAGGATATAGGGCATCGCCGGTTGCTCGATCTCGCTGGGTTCCCATCCCGGCGGCGGAATCGTGGCCTCCAAGGGAGGCATCTCCGGGATGTAGATCCCGCCCTCGGGCACGCCTGCCGGCGCGTGCGGAATGATCGGAACCAGGGTCCCGTCGCGCGCCCGGATATCGTCGTTCGACCATTCCTGAGCACTCGCGGAGGGAGCCGAGAAGCCGACGACGAGTGCCGCTGCGAGGAGAGCCCTTACTGCTGATGAAGCGCGCATGGATGAAACTCCCGTTCCTTAGGATGGACACGAACCATCGCCTCGACATCGACCGGGCGCGAGTGACGACCCGCAATGATGCGATTCTTCGTAGCTGATACCGGATGGGGCTTTCCCGACCGATCTTGGCGCAACCAAGAACGGGCTGATCATAGCATGCTATCCTTCATTCCGCACACAAGGGGCGGGTAGCCAAACCGCGAGGTCCGAATTCAGGCTCGCGGGCCCCGACGGGCACACTTCATGCGTCGATGTTTATCTGATATGTAGGTACCCCCTCAGACCCGCATAGGCCATGGCCAACATACTGATTGTCGATGACGATGAGATGATCTGGCTTGCGGAGGGTAGAATCATCGAGCAGGCCGGGCACACACCCATCTTTGCGGGCGACGGTGAAGCTGGCCTGCAGATGTACAGGAGAACGAGATCGCCCTCGTTATCACCGATCTTCGGATGCCCCAGGTGGATGGGCTGAGCCTCATCCGAGGCATTCTCGAGCACGATCCCGAGGCGGCCATAATCGCGGTGTCCAGTATGGCCCAACACCTCGATGCCGCCGAGGAGTCCGGAGCCGTCGTGGGAATGGTCAAGCCCGTCGGGTCGGAGGACCTCATCGAGAAGGTCGAAGAGATCCTGGGAAAAGTGCCACCACCGCCACCGCCAGCGGGCCCCCCCACCGCAGAGGACCCTTGGGGAATGGGAGTTTAGCTCCCCCCCCAAGACAGAAACCGCCCACAAACCGAGCGATTTCCCCCCATTCTGGGACCTTCCTTTCAGGGTAATCTTTACCCGGTGACGGGAAAACTTTACCCGAATCTCTGACAGCATCAAGGGAAAAGGCCCGTGGCTATTGGGACTCTTGCATGGCACGGATCTCGCGGATTGTCCAGCGAGCCCTCCCATCGCTAACGTCAGGCTTTTCAATCATCGAACTCGTCGTTGTGATGATGGTCGGATCCGTCCTCACCAGCATCGCCATGACGAGCTTCAACGGTGTCTCCGGTCGCTTCGCCACAACGGGGGCCCGGCAGACGTTCGTGGCTATGAACGCTCGTGCCCGGGCGCAAGCCGTGGAGTATGGGCGAACAGTGCGGCTGAACCTCGATCCGGACGCTGACAGCGTATGGCTGAGTCGAGCTGGCGAAGTCCTCGAGGTCCTGGATTTTAGGGAGGAGTTCAACGTGGACATCCGCACGTCGACCAACGCTGAGCTGACCGTGTGCATGAACGCTCGTGGCTTCGCCGACATGACATGCAACAACTTCGATTCTCCCGTGACCGTCTCCTTCTTGTTCGCGTCGGACACGGCTTCGGTCCGGGTTCTGACGCTCGGACAGGTGGTGGTCGACTGATGTCCCGACGCAAAGGTATTCGAGCTGACGCCGGCTTCTCGCTGGTCGAGCTGATCATGGCTCTCTTCGTACTCGCCTTCGGTGTGGTGGGGCTCGCTACGACGACGCTGTTCATCACCCGCCAACTCACGCTGGCGGAGGTCACCACGGCGCGAGTCGCTGCCAGCGCCGCGCGCGTGCTGCTCATGGCGGTCGTCGGCTACACCCTGCCCCTGATCCTGGGCGATGCGCTGGGCTGGATCGCGGTCGGGACTGACGCTTACACGCTGCTCGGCGGGCTCGTGACGATCCTAGGCGCATGGGCCGGTGGACCGCACGCTATACAGTACCTCGGCCCGCAGGTGGGCGCGGTGCTCTCCCGCGTCGGTGGCGGACGTCGCGGCTACTCAGGGCCCGAGGTGTCCGTGCGCGTGGGAGACAACCCGGCGACGGACGATGAACGCGGCTGAACTCGCGCTCTCGTTCACGCCCAGCATGATCGAGCTCCGTCCCAAGGCCCACGCTTGGAACGATCGGCTCAGGGAGACCCGAAAGGGCGTCATGCTCCACTACGACGCTTCGCGGTCGGACGCCGGAGCCGTCGCGTGGCTCGCTTCGCCCGACATCAAGGCGTCCTACAACCTGATCGTCTACGACGATGGATCGTGGGCCACGGTTGTGCCGCTGGAAGCCCGTGCGTGGCACGCCGGGAAGTGTCGGCCGTCTGACCGTGTGACCTCATACGAAGACGCCAACTCCGCGTTCTACGGGATCGCGATCCTGAACTCCGGGCGCGAGGACGTGACACCGCGTCAGATGCTCACGACCGCTTGGCTTACCCGGCGGCTCTTCCTGCGGCACGGCTGGCCCGTCAGCGAGGCATGGCGTCTGACCACGCACTCCGCCGAGGCGTGGCCACGTGGCCGCAAGATCGACCCCGAAGGACCCGATCCAGCGAACCCGATACTCAGCCGGGCCGACATCCTCGATCTGCTGCCCATCGTGCACGGACCGCCCCTGTGAGCCTCCTGCTCCGCTACCCGCGTGAGATCGCCGTCCTCGCGCTCACCGCGCTGGCCTTCGCCGCGTTCTGGGGCTGGGTCGGTGAGCGTGAACGCGCGGCGGCCGCACAGGCACGAGCCGAGATCGTTCAACAGCGCCTCGACGCCTCCCTGGACTCCCTGGACATCGAACGCGATCACAGGGCCAGGGCCGACTCCCAGGCTGCCCGCAACCTGCGCGAACTGGTTGACGTACGTGCCGAGAGCGAGAGAGCCGAGCGGGCAGCTGAGGATGCGGTTCGATTGGCCGAACAAAACGTCAGCCTCACCCTGGACAGCATCCGTGACAATAATACGCCTGAAATCCGCGACGTCGCGAACATACTTGAGATGCATCTAGACCAGGAACGGGCAGCCAGCCGGACACTCGTCCGGTCGCTACGCTCACAACTCGCGGTCGCTGATTCCACTGCCCGGCTCTGGCAGACTCGCTACGTCGCCGCCGAAAGGGTGAGCGCCACCCAAGACCAGGTGATCCAGGACTACGAGGCTCGCCTACGGGTCGAGCGGCAGCGGAACGACACGAGGTGGACGGGCCCTTTCGTCCGTGTCCTCAAGTACGTCGGGGTGTTCGCGGCTGGGTATGCGCTGGCGAGCCGGTGAATGATGAGCTTCCGAGCCCGAGCCCCGCGCTGCTAGCAAATCCACTTCAATGAGCCGAAATTGGCCCCCCAGGCCCTATTCGCCGTTTCGTGGCGGCGCTCACCCTAAGATGGTTAGGGGGTTCGGTACCTGGTGGGGCCGCACCTGCAATATTGTACCTATATTATAACGCAACGCAACGGGCCAGCACCAAGGCAGCTGGTCCGACCCAGTGATCGGGGTCCTCCGGTATGTCGGGGTGTTCGCGGCGGGTTATGCGATCGCGAGTCGGTAAGGCCGCCGTTCCCTAACGGCTACCTCAAAGCAGGCGGCTGGATTACTCCATGCCCAGCTGCACCTTTAACCATGACAACAGAAAGTTGCCGAGCGTGGTCCCCACCCCAAGGAGCACGGTCCCCACGCCGAGCAGCAGGACCTTGAGCCGCTTCCCTAACAGACTTCCTTCCCAACTCGTGGTGGGAAAGCCAATCTCATCCAGAACAATGAACGGAATCCGGGCAAACCACATCAGCAGTCTGAAGAGCCACCAAAACGGATTGATCGTGCGAAAAAGCGCTGCCCGACGAGTAGACTGGTAAACGCCAATAGCCCTCTCTATCAGGTCGGTTACTTGGCTTTCTGGAATCTCGAATTCGTCCAACTTGAACACATTATAAATCACGTCGACGTCGTGCGTATATCTGCCCACGTTAGATGGCGCCCTCCACTTAATGATAGGATTTACGTTCGCCCCGTAGATGATATGATGAGCCCAGTCAACTGTGTGGGTGATTCGTTCCCGTGCCTGTACGCTTTCAGTTTTCTTAGGACTGTTGAAATAGATTACGACATCACTGTGAAATTTTTTCAAGATCTGCAGACGCCTAGTGTTTTCCCAAAAGTGGATGCGCCTGTATGAATTCATAGCGATTGTACCGGCAGTTGTATTCGTTGTCGCCGGGGATCATCTGGCCGTTCGAGTAGCTTTGGTCGCCGTGCGCCTCTTCGCCCTCCATGTCCTCGTGGCTTTGTCGGCGCCTGGAGTCATTGACGCCAAGCCAGCGCCGGTAGAGAGCGGCCCTGGGGATGACACCGCGCTGTACGGCGTCCAGCCACGAGAGCCGTTGACCGCGTTTCTGGGCCTCGAGCGCGATGCTCTTCGCCTGCGTGTCGGCGTTGTACGCGATCATGCGCCGGCGGTAGGCGCCGCTCATCTGATCGACCTGCGCAGCCGAGAGGCCAGTACCACGCTGACCCAACGCCTTCCGCAGCGTGGGATCGAAGCGTCGGTCACGGAGCTCACGGGTGAGCGCCTGTCGATCGCCGCGACGGAGCATGTCTTCGAGGTTTCGGATATCCCGCTCCTGGTTCGGAGCGAGCCCGATCACTCCCCGGATCCGGCGTGCGGCGGTGCGGGGATGCTGGCGGCGAGTGCCTCAATCCCCAGCCCTACGCACGGTCTCACGCACGCCGGCCTTGATTCGAGCGATGGCGATCGCGTTGCGATCCCGTGCGGCATCGAGGATAAGCGGGTTGAGTACGTCGAAGGCGGCAGGCCGGAATGCTCGCGGGAGTTCCGCGGTTGCCATGGCCGCGGAGCTCGCCAGCGTCTGGTTCATGGCGACCCGGAACGAAAGAAGCCCCGGCTCGAGCGCTTCGTCGGAGAGCAGCTCTGCGATCATCGGCTCGATGAACCCGAGCTCGATGGCGTCAACGAGCTCGCGCTCGGTGAGTAGTCGACGGATGAAGTCGTAGAGCGCCAACTCGCGGCGCGCTAATATCGGTGACTGTTCGAGAGCCCGACGCTGTAGCCGCCTCCGCAGTGCTCGTTCGCCCGGAGTCACGCCGGGCACGCCTGGGCGGGTACTGGCTTCACCATGCTGACGATGCTCACCCGTCCTCCTCATCGTCGGGATCGCCTCGTCCCGCCATCCGGGCCAAGGCATCGAAGTCACGGTCGTCCTCACCCTCACGCTCGGCCTCGATGCGCGGCTTTTCGACAGCCCAATCGATACCGTCGTCTCCAGCCCAGCCCTCACGCGAGAGGACCTTCGCGTCGTGCCGGATCTGGTTCGCCCGCGTGTGCTTCAACTCGTCGCGAGCGAGCAGCGGCGGATAGGCGATCGCGACGTCCATGGTGTCGATGTCCTCGGCACTGAGCCCTTCGATCTGGTTCGCCTCGGCCGCAGCCTTCATGACCCAACGGTAGATCTCGAGATAGACCGGCGCGAAAAAATCCTGCCAGGCTTCGAACTCCCGGATGGCCGGCCCTTCGGCCGTCATGGTCGAGGCGAAGTTCGAATTCGATGCGTCGCCCGTGAACATGTACTCGGGCAGACCCGTCGCCGCGGCCTCGGAGAGCAGGATGTTGCGGCCGTCGTGTTGAGCGTCTTGGGCCTGCAGGTTCGGGGTCAGGAACTCGTAGCTGATCCCCGGGGTGGCGTGCACCGTTGTGCCGGGCTTCAGCATCTTTTGCCTGCGTGTGTTCGCCGCCTCCTCGCGCTCGGGCGCGTGGTTGGAGCGCACACTGGAGAGCTGCGCGGCCGTGCCCTCGACCTTCTTGACCAGCACGACCGCCGCCCTGACGAGGTTGAGGATGACACGGTATTCGAGCCAGTCCTCGTATTGCTTGTTTCGTTTCAAGATCGGCTCCAGGAGCGAGCGGCCGCGCTTCACGTCCTGGGCGACGCGGATCTTGACGTGCATGACCTCCTTCGCCGCGAGGACCTCTTCGACCTTCGTCCCGTCCGGCGCCCACAGGTACGCGAGGACGGTGCACACGTCTTTCGCGGCGGTGAGTATCCCGTGCGAAATCTTGTTCTGTGGATCGGTGATCTGGTCCGCCGGGATCAGCCGGAGGATGACCATGCCCTCTGGGATGTCTTCGGGCTGGAGCTCGGTCTCGTCGACCCCGATGCCGAGGCCTCGGAGGTACGCTAGCTGCTTCGCGGCTGGCTCCCACTCCTGCGGCGGGCCCTCGTCGATCTGCTCGAAACGCCGAATGAAGGTCTCGCCGTCGCGCCACGTGCGCAGCGGAATCTCGTCCTCGAGCTGCTCGTCCCACTTGTTGATGACCTTGAACCGATCCCACCAGTTGGACATGGCCTCCGTGGTCTCGTCGGGCATATCAACGGGCGAGAACTCCGGGCCTTTGCCGATCACGAATCGAGCCATCGATCGTAGGTAGCCGACCATGTGGGCTGACTTGAGCGACACCTCGATCGCTTTCTTGCGGAGCGACTCGGCGGTATCGGGCTCGAGTTCCCGCGCGCCGGGCTTGCCCAGCATGTTGTCCGTGAACCCGTCGTCCTCCGGGGTGACGCGTCTCACGACCTCCTCGAGGGTCTGTGAGGCAGCCTGCAACGACAGCCTTTCGAACCTCGCATGGTCCTCCCGCGCCATGCGCTCCTCGCACGGGGCGCGCAGGAGCGAACCCATCATCCGCAGGAATCCGGGGCGCTGCTCTCCGCTGCTCTCGTTCACAGTACGAATCCTCCCTCTTCGGCGAAGTCGTACTCGACTTCGGTGGCTTCTGGCAGCTCTGGCTCGGACAGCTTCGACAGGATGTAGCGCTCGGCGTCCATGAAGTGGAACGTGCTTTTGTCCTCGATCTTCGCGGTCGGCTGGTCCATGTCGTCCAACGCCCGCCGGTAGGTTTCCTTCTCCTCGAGGTAGCCCTCGCACGTGTCGAATACTTTGATTTCGCCCCTGGCGTGGAAGGCGTACACACGATCGATGCCTACCTCGACGTCACTGAAATCCGGGCCCTCTACGCCGAGACCTGCGGCTGCGAATTCCTCTCGCCATTGGTCCTCTGACTTCGAGCCTCCCGCGCAGAGGGTCGGATATTTCTCGCCGCTCGTCATGGCCTCGACGTGCTGCGCCGCCGTGCGGCCGCCTGCCTTGTATTCCCGGTACAGGTAGAGCGTCGGGCTCCCTGGCTCTTGGGCGTAGAACAGAGCGGTCGTATTCACGCCTCCGAAGTCGAGGCCCATGTAGCGATGCCAGCGGGCGGGCACCTTGAAGGCCGGGATCTTGTCGTGGTCCGGATCGAATGCGTCGTAGATGACACCGGCCGGGCGTGTGAAGATGCCGCGGTAAAAGAGATCGAACTTCCACCGCGGAAGATCCCTTTTCGCACGCTCCCATTCGGCACGCGGAAACATCGGGTTGGCGATGGACTCGAAACGGATGAACTCGATGTCCTCGCCTCCAGCCTTCCAGGGATCGTAGAGCTTTTGTTTGAGCCAGCCGAGGTCGTAGGCACCGCCCCTCATGGATCGACAGGCGCCGCAGAATGGCCTCCCAACTGCCGAGCTTGAACTTCCGTTGCCCCGCTTCGTCCAACCACGCTGCTTTCGCGGTTGCAGACTCGAGCGATTCCGGATCCTCCGCGTAGCCGAAGAAGATCTGCGTGGGCTCGTCTTGCTCAGCGCCGAAGAGCTTCACCTCGCCGCCCTTCGAGACCACGAGGACCTTGTCCGAGGAGCGGTAGTTCCCGAGACCAAGTAGGTCCTGGAAGAGCCGTTTGAATTCCGGGAGCGCCTTCTTGTCCAAGAGCTTGTAGGTGGGACTCACGACGAGGTAGTCGCCTGGGCCGCGGCGTGTGATCTCCCGATGAAGCCAAGCCGGCCCGACGACAGTTTTACCAGCTTGGGTGCCGGCCACAATCGCGATCAACCGCCGGACGCTCTTCATCGCCTTCGCCTGCCAACAATGGAAGTTGAACCTCAGGACACCCGCATCAGAGATCTCCATGAACGGCTTCATTCGGATTCCTCGTCGTCGGCTTCCGTGACGTTGTGCTCGACGGATGTGATCTCGATCGCGCCGCCGCCCTTGCCGAAGAGCTCGTGCGCGATCCTCGGCGGAGCCAGTTCTGGGATACGTCTCTCCGTCACCCTGAAGGCGAGGTTGGCGTCGCCTCCGTCAATGGCCGCATAGAGCGTCCGTTGGGAAACTTCGACGAGTCCTTTCAGCCATCGGTCACTCGCCTCATGGCACGCATCCGGCCACCAAGGCGATACCTCCCAACGCTGTAATGTGCGAAAGCCGATCCCGGCGCTTTTGGCGGCTTCTTTTTGGGTGAGTCCGGTAAGGCGTCCCACATCCAGTATGCGACGGGCCGAGCCCACTTGTCCGTCTCGACGCCCATGCGGATCTCGTTCGTACCCTTGCCCGCGGGCCTATTGAACTCCTCGTCGAGTTGGTCGGCGTCGAGAAGCTGGACGGCGAAACTGAAGTCGTTCCGGAAGCCGGGCAACATGCGCAGGATCCCCTCGCCGTCCATCGCCTCGGTCTGCAGCACGACCTCCGAGATCCCCTGCCACGACAACCGCCCATCCGCCGAGGAGGATCTCGGATCACCCCAACGACGCCACGCCTCTTCGATCTTCTTAGCCGCGCCCTCATCGAGTTCGCCGTCGAAACCGAGCGGCTGAGACTGAAGCCGAATCCCGTGCGGGCCGATGATGTTGTCGGCGAGCAGATCGACGAAGCGGGAGCAATGCGCCGTATTCCGGGCCATCTCGCGAGCTCGCTTCCGGAGCGTGCGAAGGTCGCCACGCACCTCTGCGTCCGCGCTCCGGATCGAGGCGAGGATCCAGTCTTCGGTGAGACGATTCTGCACCGCGCCGCGGAAGGATGTCCCCTTCGGGTGAGCCCGTGCACCGCGCATCCGCCGAGATGCCTCGCGCAGCGGGTTACCCATCGTCGGTCTTCGACTTGCTCAGGTCGTAAAGCCCCGCGCTCATCACGTTAAACATCCAGCGCCAGCCGGTGAGCGAGAGGAGTAGAACGCCGCCCGAGAATATCCAGGCCTCGACGCTCGTAAGGCGCGCGATGCCCCATGTGACCAGCGCCCAGCCGCCGAGCAGCGTGACCGATACCGTGATCTCGGCCGCCACGGAACGGACCGCGCGTAAAGCCTCACGAAACCGCACCGAAGACCACCTTCCGCCTTTCATGGCCTTGTCTCCGTGTGGCCTGGATCCTAGCCCATATTATCCCCCGCTCCTGACGGTACTCCGGCAGACGCTCGGACTCGAAGCGCCGATCGCCGACCTCCGTCACCCTGAAGGGGTCCGACTGGATTGCTTGGATCGCCTTGGTGAGCTGGGCGGCTTCCATCTCGTCGAGCGTGAGGCCATCGACAACGCTGGCGTCAGTCAGGTCGGGCAGCAGCCAGACCGTGTCGTAATAAATCTGATGGCCGTTCGCGCCCGAATCGACTCGGCCTATCAGGGAGTACGTGCCGGACTGGAATCCCTGGCTGGCGGCTTTGTTCTCGCGAACCTCGTAGTAGTCGCCAGCGGAGGAGGTCGCCGCGGTGATCGCCGCGACTTCCGACGTGCCCTTCAGCTCATACGTGAGCGTCCAGCCCTCGGAGGGTGGGTATTTGACGGAAGTGCGATCCCACTCCCAGTTTGCGCCGATGACCAGTATCGCTGGCTCTGATGTCGGTGGAGTTGCGGGCAAAATACCGTCCCTTGTGTGGTACTATGGATTCATCCACTAGGAACAGTACGGGAACGGAGATTTTCGCGTAATCCCCGAAATCGGTAGGTACCGGTATCGGTAGGTACCGGTATCGATAGGTTGCGGGAGGAGCGAGTCAGCCCGCTTGAGGAGTGGCGATTCCCGCGCTACGGAGAGCTTCTGCTAGGGGCCTGAACTCCGCTATCCTGGCCTCGTAAAGAGCCACGAGCGTGTCGCGTGGCGTTCTCTCACTCTCCACAAGCCTCCTGATTTCTTTCGCATATTGCCGGACCGTGTGAGGCGAGATCGAGAGCATCTCGCCTGTCTCTCGGTAGGGCATCCCGAAGCCGACGAGGGCGACGACCTCCCGGTATCTCAGGGTCAGGCGCGCGTCCTTGTTCACGGTCCTCGCCTTCAGGCGCCACTTGCGTGCGCGGGGATCTGATGACCGAAACATTCGATGTCCTCCTTGTAGCGCTCTCCGATCTCGCGCTGGCGATGAAGGAACGCATAGATTGAGACCGTGCGGTCCCACGGGTCTCTCACGAACGTGAAAACCTGGAGAGCCGCTCCGCGTCGGCTCCGGAGCTCGGCCAGCGTGAGGTGGATCTCGTGCATCGAAAGCCCGAGCGCGGCCCGCACGGCCTGGCCGCCGGTACGGGGGACGTGAGCGAACACGGCTGGTCTCATTTCTTCCATCCCGTAGCCCAGTTCTTTTTACGAGGGGGCGCTGGACGTGCGGGCTTCTCCTCGGCCTCCTCCTCGACGGGCTCCCGAAGTTTGTCCGCCATCGTGCCGAGCCGCTTCACCAGCGGGTCGCCGAGCGAGTAGAGCGCTGCGAGCGCGTAGACCTCGAGGTCGATGGCCTCGTTGCGGTCGCGGTTCTGCACGAAAGCGTATACGAACTTCCTACCCTGGCGGACTTTCTTGCGGGTCTCAGCACCGAATTGGGCGAAATACTCCGCGTCCGCGCCCGTCTTCGTCGGCCCACAAAAGTGCATGTAGCCGGGTCCGCCGGGCTCCTCGCGGGAAGCGGTCAGAGCGAGCCGGCGGAAGATGATCGTCTTGAAGCTGTGCGTGTTGATCGTCCACGGCTTCACGCGAGACCGATTCGGGCGCTTCAAGCGCTGGAGCGCCTCTCGCACCCGGGCGTCCGCACCCTTCGACGCGTAGATCCCACGGCCTTCCTTGCCACGGATGAACCGGAACACGCGATCCTGCAAATAACCGGAGTCGATCATCGTCGCGCGAATCCGGAGATCCCGGCCGGACTCGTGACGGTACGTCTTCGTGAGCATGTACTCGAGTTCCTGCCAGACCTCGTCCTGCTCCGGATCGCCATGCAGACGTTCGTGCGTGATCAGCCACGACTCTTCGCGGTCGCCCCAGCCTTTGACAGCGACCTCGAGCCGGTCGTCCTGGACGTCGACGGACGCGGTGAGCACACCGACGCCGTTCGGTATCTCGGCCGGGTATTTCTGTGCGGTACTGGCGAGGTCGCCAGGCTCGAACGTCTGGTCTCGTTCCTCCCACGGCTCGCCGAGCTGCAGGTTGATGAACGTCTTCAACTCCTCGGGGCTGCGCTTCTTCTCGAGCCATAGCGCCGCGAGCTCCGGCCACGTCACCCATGGGGAGTAGAGCGCCGAAATGTGGAAGCCGGGGAAGCGGCCCTCCGGATTCGTGGCACGCCACTCACCCCCCTCGAGCATCCGGCGCTTTTCGATTTCCTCGATGATCGAGCCGCACTCCCCGCAGACGTACACCGCCGTCTCGGGCCGATAGACCGTCTCGCCGTCTACCTCCGCACTCTCCCATTTCACGCTCTTCCACACGAGCACCTGGTGCTGATCGCAGTGCGGGCACGGCACGAAGTACCTGCGCATATCCGACGCGAGCCATTCCGGCCAGATCCGGCTCGTCTCCAGATCGCCCGGTGAGGAGACCAGCAAGACCTTGCGGTTCCAGAAGTTGCGAGTGCGCTGGATGCCGAGGCTCAACGGGTCGCCCTCCGTGCCGGCCGAAGCCGGGTAGCGGTCGATCTCGTCGCCAAGGAAATCGCGGATCGGATCCGACGACAGATCGGCCGCCGAGTTCGCGCCTACGATCGTCAGGAGGCCTCCCGGGTAAGTCTTCTGGAGCGTCGTGTTGCCCGAGTCACGGGTCCTCGCGTCCGCCACCTTACCGCGCAGTGCCTTCGAGTCGCGGAGCATCGGAGCCAGCCGCGTCTTGCTCCATCCCTGCGCCTTCTTGAGCGTCGGCTGTACCACCATCGCCGGGCATGGGTCCTTGTGGATCCGTGATCCCAAGTAGTTCATCACCACTTCGGTCTTCCCGACCTGAGACGCGGAAGCCCACACCACCTTACGCACCAAGGGATCGCCGAGCGTGTCCATGATTTCGCGGAGGTACGGCACACGACTCGTGCGCCATGGCCCCGGCTCAGGACA
The DNA here is from genome assembly GCA_965248195.1 of Longimicrobiales bacterium. GTDB lineage: Bacteria > Gemmatimonadota > Gemmatimonadetes > Longimicrobiales > Gaopeijiaceae > UBA822. Next base: position 3,031,874 of record CBDFIQ010000002.1, read on the forward strand.
CGACTCGGGCGAGAGGACGCGGTAGCGGTCCGCCCATTCGGAGACCGTCATGCGGACCGGCGGCTGGAGACGGGCACGTATCTCTTCCGCGCCGACCGCATGGGCCCGGGCGCGGGAGTCCGCGACCACGCTCACGCGGCAGGCTCCATCTCGTCCACGATGCGCTTGGCCAGCTTCGGCCCGATGCCCTTGATCCGGGTCACATCCCCAAGCGCGCGGAGCTGGGCGAAGGTCTCCACCCCCGCAGCGACAAGCGCCCGATACCCTGGAAAGTCCTCCGGGAGGGGATCGGCCGCAGCTTCGCCTTCCAGTTCGAGCGAATCAGCGACGCTCGCCATATCCCTGAGCAACCCCTCGCTGCACACCCGCATCGCTTCCGTCCCTTCCGCCGGCGTCGGGATGCCGACAACCTGCGGGCCCCACGATCCGGGCACAGACAACAGTGCCGCACGGAACGCGTCGGCTACCTTGCCCACGACGGTGCGATGGTCAGCGATGGCGATGAGTTCGCCCTCCGCCTTCGCCACCTCGATTCGACGACGCCGCACTTCGAGCTCCGCCTGCTCGAGCTTGGCCCGGCCCAGCGCTGAATCGGACGGGCGAACACGCTCACGCTCGCGCTCTACGTACCAGGCGACCGCTTCGCGCAGATCGTAGAGGCGTGTGCCCCGCCGACCCGGCTTCGATGGCAAACCCAGGTCGTCGAAGTTTCGTATTTGGCGGCCCGTAAGGCTCAACACCTCGGCCAACTCCTTCTGTGTGACCTCAAGGGTCATAGGAAACGGAAATCAGTTTTTTCAACCCCCGTCGCTAGCGAAATTCGGCTCTCTTGCGTGACCCGTCGGGGGAAGTGACGAGAAGGACCCGCGACGATCTAACCGGCAGTCCCGCTCACCGCGCTGTCCTCACCGCCCGATCGAAGCTCGCCTCGAAGTTGCTCTCGAAGCTCTGCTCGAACACGGTCTGGGCCGTGACCTCGAACTCGAGCGAGGGCTCGATTTCGGCTTTCGGCGTGAACGAGAAGAGCATCCTGAGCTTTCCGACGCGACGCTGACCCCGTGGCTTACGCTTTCCCCCACGCCGTCCAAGCCGCTGCAATATCGCCCCGGTGCCGTCGGACTTGCGGATCATGAACGTGCGCTTCTTGCCCCTGTGGACCTCGGCCCTCGGGCCGCTGCCCCAGCGTTCGAACTCCAGACGCCGGGGTCGCATGACCCTCGACACCACACCGGTCTTGCCCCTCCGCACTTCATCGGGCACGGCCAGGCGTGTGCCACGAGGCCGCACTGTCCCGCCCTCCTCGAACTTGAACAAGAACCCACGGCTTGGGTCGATTTCTACGATGGCCTCGAGGTCTCGCTTCGTGCTGAACTTGCTGACCTTCACGCCCTGCAGCACGTAGGGCCTGCGGATCGTGAAGCGCCGGCGCATCCCGTCGCGCTGCACAGCCTGGATTCCTTTGGCGGTGTGATTGATCGCCAGCGACGTGGCAAACGGCACCTGGTCGCGGAACAGGAAGCGGAGCGACCGCACGACCTCGGCCGCATTGGTATCCACGTCGATTCTCATGCCACCGCCCTCCGGTCATGCCCCTCGACCGTGATGTGCCCCAAGTTATCGGGCCCGAGCATGGAAGTATTCGGTGCTATTTGGCACCTCTGTGACGCCCTTCGCATGAATGAAAAAACCCGACACCTCGATCCCCTTGCGCTCTCTGGGGGTCGTGGTGCCGGGGTCCCGGTATGGGGTGCCCGACGTCGCTTTTACTGTCTACAAAGCTAGGGCTTCTGGTCCTGCCGGGTCAACAGGAGCAGCCTCGGTCTCGCTGCCGGGATCGGTCGTCTCGCGCATCACGTCCGTGCTGTCCAATGTCCGCCATTCCACCGTCCGGATGCGGCCCGCTTTGAAGTGCACGTACAGGTGGCCCGTGTGCTCGTTCTCCGGCAGTAGACCTAGCCGCGCATCCACGATCTCCTGGAGCACCCTGCGGACCTCGGTGTCGGAGCTCACCACCCCATGTCCACGATCCAGCGCCAGGCCCAGACGTTCAGCGCGATCACCGATAGCTTCCGGGGATCTGCGTCATTTATTCTGGCTCCTGCTCAGTGGCCCAACTGCGCTCCGCTATCTTCTGGCGAGCAATCAGATCACCCAACACGGGATTGATGCCCGCTTTCATCCACGCCAGGTTCGATACCTGGGGGGTGTAGACCATGATCACCATGCCGTTTTTTTCGGTCGCGTCCTCCTCCATGAGCCGGAGGGTTTCCCTCGCACAGAGCGCAGCTATCTTCTTGGGTGCCAATGCCTCAAAGGCGCCGGCAAACGACCTTTCTATGATTCCGCGAGTAAATGCGGTGACTCTGCGCTTCGCGATGAACACAGGTGGCTCTTTGTTTTTTTGGCCCGGCGCGATGTAGAGATCCCCGTCGGTATCGCCGTTCCCTTGGAGGTAGACAACCAAATTGTCGGGAAGCCGCCTCATGCCACCTCCTTCACGTCCCGGTAGGCCCGGATGAACGCCGCCGCGACTTGCGGGATGATCGCGTTGCCGTAGGCGCGCAGGCGTCCCACGCGGTTGGGTACCCCCATGAGCCAGCGGGAATGTGCCGGATTCAACGCGCCGCGCTTTCCCGTCCGCACAGTCCAAAAAACTTGATCCCTCAACCCAAAAGTGGCACATGGATCCTTCCTGTTCTCCGCCGCGCCATTGTGATCCGATGCCACCGGGGTCTGCCAGCCCGCAAGCGCCGCCACGTCGTCCAGGTTCAGCATGTGCCCCTGCTCGCGCCGCTCCAATGCCTTCTCGGGATTCGTCTGCAACCCGCCCCGGCTCTCTGGTATCGCATTGGGCGTCGGCCAGCCCGCCAGCAGATCCGTCGTCTTCCGGCTGGAATCCGTGTTGCCCGCTGCGTTGTATCCCTTCTGCGCTGGCGTCCCGGCCATCGGCGTCGGCCACCCACCAAAGCCGCTGCCGGATGTGCGGTGCACCGACGCACGCAGCCGGCAGATCGGCAGCCCCGCAGGCATATCCCATGTGCTCCTAGATCAGCGCGTACTCCGGCGAGCCATTCACGTCCAAGGTTGCTCGCAACCTGCTCTCCAAAGACCGTTGCAGGTCGGCGCTCGGCGATGAGCCGGAAAAAAGCGGGCCACAGGTGTCTTCGATCGGCATGGCCACGTCGCTGTCCAGCGCTCGAAAGCGGCTGACAGGGAACGGAGCTGGTCCAGACGGGCCGCTCGTCGGGCCATCCGGCGAGGCGGAGCGCATGGCCCCAGCCGCCGATCCCGGCGAAGAAATGACACTGGGTGTAGCCTTCGAGTTCATCCGGCGCGACCTCTTCGATGCTCCGCTCGTCCACGTCGCCGGGCGCGATCAGCCCCTCCGCGATCAGGTTCCGCAGCCACTCGGCGGCATACGGCTCGATCTCGTTGTAGTAGGCTGTCACGTGCTTTCATGTCCACTCACGCCACGCTTCTCCGGTCGCTGCCCTGTACGGGTCACATGCCGGTAGTTCTGAGGCCCGGGCCGCGAAGTGCTCATTCGACTATCCCCACGCCCTCCCAACCAAGAGGGCGCTTACCGTCGGCCCAAGCATTCATCCGCTCATGCCATTCTGCGTGACACGGTGGGCATAGATCGCCAGTCGGCCAATCGTCTGCTTCCGCGCCGAACACCATCCGCGGCGCCCAGTGATGAAGTTCGACACCAGGCACGCCACAATGCTCGCATATCCCGCCGATGAAGTCCTTCTCGATTGGTATTTCGTCAAGACAACTATGTCCGTGCTCGCCCATCCACCTCAGCAATTCCGGGTCCGTTCTAGCAATATTGAGCGCCCCAGACCTCTCAGGGTCGGCCCGAATATGAAACCTGCCCGACCTCATCCGAACCCGGAAAAACCGCGTCTCAAGTTCGTCGTCCCACAGGCCCGGCTTGATCATCCAATACCCCAGGACGGTTCTTCATCCGGCATGCTCTCCCGCATCTGGAGCGTGTTCGTATCTAGGATCATGCCCCACTCGACGGGTGGCCCGAAACGGTTCTTGTCCAGCTTTACATCGGCCTTGTACAGCCCCTCGCTGTGACGCTCTTGCTTGCCGATGAGCATGACTTGGTCGGCATCGTTTTCGAGGCTAGAACCACCCAAAAGCCCTTCCTTCCGGAGCTCTCCGCCACCAAAACTCATCTGGCGGTTGACCTGAGAGAGACCGATCGACAGGAGGCGATGTTTCTGTGCGAGGCCTCGGATGGTGTGTGATACTTCGGTCACTTGGTGCACCATCGTCTCAGCGCTCTGGACCCAAGCCAATTGCAGGTAATCGACGATAAACGTTCGGCACCCCTCGCCATGGTACCGCTCGAAGACGAGCGCAATTTGATCTAAGCGATATATGGGCTCCGGGTTCACGCGGATGGAGCCACCAGCCTCCTGGAGTATCTCTGTCGCCGCGTCCCACGCATCGGGCGAGAATCGGCGGCCGTGCTCCATCTTGCGAGCTTCCTCCCCGGAATAGATCGTGAGAAGCCGAGTCAAAACCTCCTGTTGACTCATCTCTAGAGAGATCAAGCACACGTGCTCACCTGCCCGGACGGCAGCTGCCGCGAAGTTGACGGCTGCCAGACTTTTTCCAGCTCCGGAGCTCGCCCCGATCAGAACATGCCATCCGTGGGCCAGCCCCTCTCCACCGCCCGCCCCCCGGCAGACCCGGTTCCACGTGGGCCACGGCGTCCTCACGACGGAAAGGGGTTGAAGTTTTTCGTCCCGGATGCGCTCCAGCACAGCCCTGTCAGCCAGTTCCATAACGGGTGCACCGGTTACACCGCCGCCTTCGGTCGCCGGTGGGTCACTCGGTGCTAGTGTGTAACGGGCAACGGAGTCGGCGATCTGCCTGAGTTCGTCGTCAGGTAACGCTGGAATGCAGCGGGCTTCGTTTTCGGCCTGAATCGCTGCGAGTATCGCGGCACGCGACGCGCCCCTCCGTCTGAGTGAACCGGCCAGGCTCGTCAGGGTCTCGTTGCGCCCTCCCTCCATGATCCGCTCCGGGATCGGATCCGCTGGCCCCTGGCGTCCGTTCGAGGGACCGCCGACCAATTGCAGCAGCCACGGAGGTGCAGCGGTGAAACGGGCCTCATTCGGCCCTCGGCCACTCACCCAACTGTATGCATCGCCTGTCGGATGCGGGCTCGGTGGAAGCACGACATACCCTCCTGTCCCACGGACGTCGATTCCCTCCCCAACCTTCCCGGCCGAGTTTCGAACGTCGGTATTTGTCGGCATCCGAAAGAAAAGGTGGTAGCCGCGTGCGGTCTTGCTGGCGACGCCCTTCCCGACGGTTCCATGTTCGTTTTGAAGGTCCACGAACCGCTGGATGGCCTCTGGGCCATCTAGGTCAAGAACCCAAGCACCGGACGGCTCGCCAGTAGCCAGAGCTAGCCCCCTGTCGGGGTGTCGTTCGAACCAGATTGCCGCCAATCGTTCTTCGGTCGAAGCGTCCAACACTCCATTCGACGTTGCGGGGATTTTGCCTTTCACCGGGAAGACCGCCCAACCCCGCGCCATCGCGTCGAGCGCCGCAGCTTCGATCACTCCCCCGCCCACTCTTTCACCTCCTCCGCCGTCATGTGAAGCCTGGGTGACCGAACTCCCCCGGCCGTGCCATCGGCGGCCGGACGCCCGTATTCGCTACGCAGCCAATTGCGGAACGCCGCGTCCCAGTCGATCTGCACCCGGCCGTTCGACAGCGCATGGTCGCGGAACCTCACGGCCTCCAACGCCAGGTCTCGGCCCTCAGCGATCTCCGCATGGGCGGCGTTCGGTTCCCAACCATCGGGTATCGGCCCTTTTCTTTTTGCCCCCCGATAGGGGGGTTTTTCTTTTTTGTCCCTGTCGGGGGTCACGTGACGGGTCACACCCATGTCACGCCCTGTCACGGGGGTGTCACGCGTGACATCCGTGACATCCGTGACATTACCGTGACCCTCCTTCTGCTGCCGTTCCCGCTCCCGCTGCCGAGCCTTGCGCTCAGAGGCGGTGGAATCCGGCTCCTGATACTCTTCCCAATTGACGACGATCAGGAGCTCACCGTCGATCCGCAGTGCCCCGTTTTGGAGAGCCGCGTCCATCAACTCGACCACCGCCTGGCGTGTCACCCGCCATCGGCGTGCAAGTGTGCCCCGGTCGGGTATTTTGCATTGGCCCTTCTTTCCCCGGAGCTTTACCCAGCACAAGAGGCGGGGCCAACACCCCGCTGCCTGGCCGTCCAGTGCATCGATCCATCCGCTCTCGTCCCACTCAACATCGAGCCGTATCCATCGGCTCGTCATCGAACTCTCTCCCATCTCTTGGGCGCTCGCCCGCCCTCGCCTCGCTCCCCGCCGTTGAGCTTCGTGATCTCGACGTACAGACACCCGATGGCGAGCGCCAAAAGCAGTACGTCGCCACCGTCGCGGGCGTAGTGTGACGTTTTCATCTTGAACCCCGTACCCGCAGCTTCCGCGGCCGCAGGGGCCCCTCCGGCTCCTGCCACTCTCCACCCTCCAGCAGCTCCAGCGCCCGCCCCGCGATCGCCTCGAAATGCCCTGCACGGTGCCCTGAGATCCCGCATCGCTTCTAGCCGCTCCATCAACTCGTCATGCGTCCCGTGCGGACAGCCCGTCAGCAGCCGCCGCGCTATACGCTCTAGCTCGCGTGGCACCAGAGGCTGATGGCTCATTCACTCGCTCCCCTTCGGCAGCAACCATAGCGCACCGCTTCCGGGTTGCAGCGACATCCGACGCGCCACCAGCTCGGCCATCGTGACCACCTCGTCGGATCCATCGTCCCACACTTCCACGTTCGCCATGAACGCGCCCGCGATGTCGAACAGGCCCGTCTCTACCGCGAGCAGTGCCTGCTCCACGAAGTCCCTCAGCTGACGCCACGCGATCCGGTAGGCTAGCTCCTCCTCGACGCACTTCTCGTATTCCAACCGATTGCGCCTCATCCGGTCGGAGTAGGGCTTCTTCTGTAGTATGATCTCGGCCACTCTCTCCACTCGCGCCCCCAGGCGAACCGGCACCTCCCCGTGTTCGGTCTGGATCGCGAAGCGGACACCCCGCAGGCCGTGATTTCCCCATATCATCTCGAAGCGGGTCCCTCCATACGCTCTGACGAGCTGCATGATCTCCGCCGCGCTCTGCTCAGGCTCGACCGTGGTGGATTCGTACTTGATCGCCTGGCTCATGGAAAGCGCCTCCCGATCCACTCGATCACGTGCACCGTCACCGCATTCCCCATCATCCTGTAGCGTGGGCCGTCCGCGAGTCCTTCCGTCCAACCGTCAGGGAAGCCTTGTAGTCGTTCGCATTCGGTTGGGGTCAGCCGGCGGGGTACGGCAGCCAGGACGGCACCAGCACCTACGCCAGCCCTACCACCATTGGGAGTGAGTAGGGCGTTCGCCTTGCCATCATCACCGAGTTCGGCCTGGGGTGTGCCGTTACGACCACGCACGGCCAGACTTTGCGGCTCCAGCGGAACCACGCCCGCTGTGTCACCCTGCCCGTTGAGCGTGTTCGCGTAGTCGGCCTCCTCCCATCTGACGATCGGCGTGTTGTCCGGCCCGTCTCCCGCGCCTTGGTCCCTACCGCCTACGTGGAGCGTGTCAGCGACTAGATTGCCACCATGGCAATCCGAAGTCGGCCCCTTCTGCTCCCGCGCCGTGATCGGGTGAGCCACCCCGTGCTGGTGCCCAGCCTGGAGCGAGTACATGGGGTCATCGGGGTCACCAATGCCGATTCCCGCCCGTGGGTCATCGGTGCTCTTGCCTGTCCGTGCACCCACTTCTTGGAGCGGGTAGGCCCCGTGATTGTCTAGGTCGTTTCGTTGTCCGCCCTCGCCGCCAGCGCGCCCGCCAATGCTTCCGGCAACCTCTTTCTCCGTCGTTCGGCTCGGCGCAAAATCCCCGAACACGCCTTCGGGCTCAAGAAGTATTTCGGGGGGACAGAGTCCTCCAGCACGTCCGACAATGAACACACGACGGCGGCGCTGGGCCACTCCGAAAAACTGTGAGTCACACACGCGCCACGAGACACCGCGACTGGGTCCGATGGCGAACCCAGCGTTGCGCCACCCGCCTTCTGGGACGGCTGGCCGCCATCCTGTGAATCCCTCCAGGCATACGGCGAAATCTTCGCCTTGCTCGGAAGACAACAGACCAGGGACGTTCTCAAAGAGAACCCAACGGGGAGCGAGCTCATCAAGGATGCGTATTGCCTCGAGGAACAGCCCGGATTGGTCGTCAGCCAGGCCCTTACGCTTTCCAGCCACACTGAGACCCTGGCAAGGGCTTCCGAAGGTGATGCAGTCCACGGGAGAGAGATTTGCGACTCCGACATTCCTCACGTCCTCATATTTTGGGACATCCGGCCAATGGTGTCGAAGCACTTGGCGGCACTGCTTGTCGATTTCCACCTGCCATGCGCACGTCCAGCCCGCACGGTCCATTCCGAGGTCAAACCCGCCCACGCCAGAGAATAGCGAACCGTAGGTGGGCGTCATGCGCTCACCCCCACGTTGGCGAACATCGGCGCGTCCTCGTGGATCCGGCGCTCGGCCATCTCCGCGTATTCGGGATTGAGTTCGATCAGGATTGCGTCACGGCCAAGACGATCCGCCACCAGGCCCACGGTGCCCGATCCCCCGAATGGATCGAGCACCGTGGCGGGGACGGGCTCGGTGTCGTGTTCGCACGACGGCTCCCAGCCTTTTGTGGTGCGATCGGATACTACACCCGGGGTGTTGCTGAAATGCCGGGCGACACCCTGAGATTCGAGCGTCCGGTCCTCCGTCTCGCGCTGAATCGCTTTCTGCCGCCGATAAGCCTCGGTGTCCTCCACTTGTCGCGCCCACGGCGCCCCGCACGCGGAGCAACAGCCCTTCTCGCTCGTGCCCGCCTTGATGCACGGCTCAACGAGCTTGGGCGGGAAGGTGGCGAAGTGGGCCTCGGAGAATGGATGCGTGGCAATCGTCCAGAGGTTACGGAGGTTGCGGCCACCACCGTTCCTTCCCTCGGCCGTTCGGATACCTCTGTGAGGCGGCAAAATCCCGCCAGACGGCTCGGGGCGGTGCAGGATGTTCCTTGGATGGTCAGTACCCGCATCCTCTTCTCGCACCGCCTCCGCATCGTAGAAATACCGTGCGCTCTTGGTGAGCAGGTAAACCTTCTCGTGTGTGCTTGTGGGCCGATCCCTCACGCTCTCCGGCATCGGGTTCGGCTTGTGCCACACGATCTCGCTGCGCAGCCACCAGCCGTCCGCCTGGAGCGCCAAGGCGACGCGGGCGGGCATCATCACGAGGTCCTTGGGCTTGAGGCCGGTTCGCTTGGCGCTTCCGATGTGGGTGCCTTTCGGCGCTGCACGGACTTGACCTGCGGAGAGCGTAGAAGTCTCGACGCCAGGATTGCCCCCTTGACTGGGCTCCCCATGAACCGGCGTAAGCATCTCCGTAGTTCAGCCAGAGCGTGCCGTCCTTGCGTAGCACTCGCCGCACCTCGCGGAACACGCGAACTAGGGCGTCCAGGTGCTCGCCAAACGTTGGCTCCAGCCCGATAGCACCCTGCACGCCGTAGTCACGAAGCCCCCAGTACGGCGGGCTCGTCACGACGCAGTGCACGGACTCTTCCGGGAGGGTTCGCAGCCGGTCCAGGCAGTCGCCCACGAGGATCCGCACCCTCATCCGCTCGCTCTCCTCAGACACCGCACATCCCTTCGCACTCGTTGCTCCAGAGCGTCATCTGGCCGCGCTCCTCAGCCGTCGAAAGGTCCACTTCGTCGAGCGGGACACGGGACACGTGGACGAAGCAGCTGTCGGAGCTGCCTTTCCGTATCGTGCGGTCGAACTCGACGGCCTCCCGCCAAGACTCAGGCTCGTTGTCTCTCAGGTCGCGCCACTCGACGTCCGAACGGTAAGGGCACGCCACGCACGCGGACCTAGCGAGCTCGCGGCCGGGATAGGCGCGTGCGAACCAGGAGAGGCAATCGGCCCGCGTCATGTGCTTCTCGACGAGCGGGTAGCGATTGAGCCACCAGGCATCGCGAGTCGGCTTCATGCGCTGCGCCTCGTCGATGGTGATGCCCATCCACTGCGTGGCCGTGACGCCCTCGGGCACGCGGCGACCCTTCGGGACGCCCAAGAGTTCGCGGACCTTCCGTTTGATCGGCGCGATCTTGTACTCGCGGGTGCATTGTCTCCGACCCATGCCGCCAGACGCCGTGAAGAGCGGCATTGAGGTGAAACGCCGCTTCCCACCGAGCCCGCCGCTCCGGATGTCGCCCGCCGTCACGCGATGGATGGGCAGCTTGCCGTCCGTCAGGCGTTGGACCTCGCCTTCCAGCCACTCCAGGTGCTGGTAGACCCGGCGCGGCTCCCACTGTGTGTCGGCGAAGACGGCGGCGGTGGGGAAGGGCTGGATCTCGCCCTTGGCGGCCATGAGAATCATGACGCTGGACTGCACACCTGCCCCAAGCGAGATCACGTGGAGGAGGCTCATTTCTCGCGCACGTCGCCCACAAGGATCCGCACTTTCATGGCGAGACCTCCATCAGCCAGGGCTGCCCCGCACGGAGTAGCTCTTCGAGCCGCGCCTCCACCTCCGGCCGCGACAGATCCTCACCGAGCGACCAGGCGTAGAAGCCAGCCACGTAGGGCCGGAACCATTCAGAGTGGGGGAGGAGGTACGCCTGATCCATCCGGACGCGGCCCTGGATGGTGAGGTGGCACGCCTGGCAAAGCGCCGGAATGTTCCACCAACGGCAATTCGCCTTGTCGCCGTCGAGGTGATGCACCGTCAGCGTGCGGCCGATCCTGGGCGCGTGCGGATGTCCGCAGCGAACGCATCGCCAGTCGGCCTCGTCCTTCGTGGCCTTCGCGATCACTGGCCAGTCGGCGGGATATTCCCCACGGAAGCGGACGCTCATGCGCCCACCCCCCGCTGGCTCCTTGGCCACTCGGCGCCCGCGTCGTCGAAGATCCGGTCTAGGAGCTCCCGACAGGGGTCCGGGGCGGACCTACGCCAATGTGAGGCGTTGTGAAAACCGTTGACAAAGGTACCGACTTTCGGGCGCGCTTCGGGCCTGCAACGACGCGATCCGCTACCCCCGCTACCGTGCGTATTAGGCGTATCTGTGCGGTTTAACGGGTTCTGTGAGGGTTCTGCTGACGAACGACACCATCTCCTCCACGTTCTGGATCGGAATCGCGACGTGATCGAGAGGCCCAATCCCTGATTCCTGCGTCGCGCCCGCGGCTTCTCGACCGGTAAGCGCGCTCGATGCCGAGACCGCCGCACCCGCGGCGAGCACCTGCTTGATGAAGGAGCGACGGGGATTGCACTGTTTCGGGATCGAGCCCGTTTTCGAGCTGCTCATGGTGTCCCCCTGATGGTGAACCGTGACAACAGGCCAGCCGGTTTTTCTACCAGACACGCACCGATCGTAACATAACGTCTGCTTTGCGAGAGTGAGCTTTTGTGCGATGGGCCCCGCGCAGCATGGATGACATCGCATCTCAAGTTACGGTGCCTTCGGCTTCCCCGTCGACTCGGTCTCGTCGCACATCTAGTTCTTGACAGATCGGTCTGAAACTATATCTTCTCTTTTATGATAGGCAGACCCAGAGAGTTCGAGCGTGACGACGCGCTGGACAAAGCCATGCAGCTTTTCTGGTCGCAGGGGTACGAGGCGACCGGCGTGGCCGACCTGTGCTCGCACATGCGCTTGGGTAGGCAGAGCCTCTACAACACCTTCGGCGACAAGGAGTCGCTCTTCATCGAGGCCCTTCATCACTACCGGAAAACCCGACTACAGCCGATGGTGGAGACGTTGCGGAGATCGGGCTCAGGGCTCCAGAACGTGAGGAGGATCCTCGATGGCTGGGAAACGGCGGGCGCACAGATGGCGCAGCGAGGGTGTCTGATGGCCAACTCGATCGCCGAGTTCGGGATGCGAGACACTCGGTTCTCCGCCGTGCTCGGACAGATGCTGGGCGAGATGGAAGACGCTTTCACCCACGCGCTCGAGAAGGCGCGAGCCGACGGGGAGCTTCCACCGGGGCGCGATCCGCGGACCCTGGCCCGGCTTTTCACGACCCTGGGCCAGGGCCTGTCCACCGTGGGCAAGCTCGATCCCACGGGGGCGTTTCAGCGCGACGCGGTGGCGTCCGCCCGCATGTTGCTGGCGTAGGGGATTGTTTTTTTGATTCATTCTAGACCGATCTTTCCATAAAGGAGACACAACGATGAGCGAGAGACTTGCAGGAAAAGTGGCGGTGATCACGGGTGGCAACAGCGGGATCGGCCTCGCGACGGCTCGGAGCTTCGCGAGCGAAGGAGCGAAGGTCGCGATCCTGGGGCGAGACCCGACGACCCTCGAAGCGGCCGTCTCCGAGTTGGGTGACGCGGCCATCGGGGTCGTGGGCGACGTGCAGAACCTTCAGGACATCGACCGTTTCTATGAGACGGTCAAGCAGGACTTCGGCTCGATCGACTTCCTGTTCGTGAACGCGGGTGTGGCCAAAATGCGGCCGGTCGAAGCGGTGGACGAGGAGCACTTCGACGAGCTCTTCGCCGTGAACGTGAAGGGAGCCTTTTTCACCGTGCAAAAGGCACTGCCCCTCATGAACCACGGGGGTGCGATCGTGCTCAACACCTCGATCGCGAACCAGACCGACAACCCGACCATGAGCGTGTATTCCGCGAGCAAAGCGGCGCTCCGTTCCCTGGCCAGGACTTTGGCGGCCGAGCTCGTCGAGCGCGGGATTCGTGTGAACGCCGTGAGCCCCGGCCCCATCGAGACGCCCATCTACGGCCGTCTGGATCTCCCCCCGGAGGCACAGGAGGAGATGGCTGCGTCCTTCACCGAGCGGGTTCCGCTGAAGCGCTTCGGTTCCGCCGAGGAGGTCGCCAACGCCGTGCTGTTCCTCTCCAGCCCCGAGTCGTCGTTCGTGCTCGGCCACGAGCTCGTCGTCGACGGCGGAATGACTCAACTCTAACCGTAACTCACACTAACCATTCGAGGTGATAGATCATGCATCACGTACACGTAGACCGAGTGATTGACCAGCCGGCCGACGCGGCACAGGCAAAGGAGTATTCTCATGGATGACCATTTCCACCAGCTGGAACGACCGGACGGACGCGTGACGGCCCGGTTGGGTGACGAGGTCCTGGCTCGGTCTGAGCGGACGATCCTCCTGAAGGAGTTTGCACACGGGAGAACGCTCGATCCGGTCTATTACTTCCCACCCGAAGACGTAGCCGTGGACAGGCTCAGGCCGACCGAGACCCGAACGTACTGCCCCATCAAGGGGGATGCGTCGTACTGGACGTACTCGGGCGACGCAGGTGCCGAGGAGGATCTCGTCTGGGGGTACCCCGAGCCCATCGACGACTCCAGGCATATTGCGGGCCGCATGGCGTTCGATGCGCGGAGGGTGAGCTTCGAAGTGGAGGCACTCGACGCCTGACGTCGTGCACCTCCGCCCGTGAAGGCCCCGCTCGACCCTCAGGGTCGGGCGGGGCATTACAGAATCGGCATTCGGATGGTAGAAGTCACCTTGCCGCCGCACCCGACTCGAACGCATCTTCCCCGCCATGTTCGAACGTCCCCTCGAGCGCTTCATGCGCCCGATCACCCGCCTGACTGCTGCCCGGCTCTCCTTCGTTGCTTTGTTGCTGTTGTTGGTTCTCGTGGTGTTGAGCAGAGCCGCCTCCGACGCGCCTCGCCCCATAAACGCCGCCGAAAGCGCCGCCAACGAGCAGCTGACTGACCCGACGGCCGGGGTGGACCGGGACTCCGCACGGCAGGCCCTCGATGGGACGGTGGCGCGGACTCCGGCGGAGACCAGCGAGCTGCCTCTGGCCACCGGCTGCTTTCGGTCGGGGAGTTCCCGCGACGAGGTTCGCGCGGTCATGGGAGCGCCGGACACCGTCGTGTTCGGAGCCTGGGAGTACGGGCAGTCCAGTGTGACTTTCGGGTATGGGGTAGTCTTGGACTACTCGAACCAGGGCGGCAACCTGAGACTCTGCTGAGAAGGCACGCGACGTTACGTGGGCGGGTGATGGGGGCACCGAGGCTCGCACCAGTCGAGTCGAATCCGCTAAAAGATCGTCACGGGCATCGTCAGGAGGGCCGCATATAGGTCGATGGCGTACCAGAGATTCGCGATCCGCAGGTTTTCGTCCGGGGCGTGCTGGTTGTTGTCGTGATTCGCCACTGAAACGATGATCGCCGGCTTTTGTGCGATCCCGGTGAAGAGGCTCAGCGGGAGCGTGCCACCCATGCCGGGGGCGATCACTAATGACCCGGGGCCAAACGCACGGTCCGCCGCCGCGCCCGCGGCCGCCATCATATCCTGCGCGAACGGATTCGCCATGGAGGTTCTCGCCGCGACCGAACCGCCTCCGCCGGTAACCTTCGCGATCCTGGGATAGAGCAGCCGGGTCTCCATGTCGGGATCCTCGGTCACGACGTGGAAGCCCTGCCGCCGGATGTGGTCGACCACGAGCCCGCGCAGTTGGGTCGGGTCGTTTCCCTTCACCAGTCGGATGCCCAGCGCAGCCACAGCCGTGTTGGGGATCACGTTGCGCACGAGCGCACCGGTGTTTCCGCTCGTGATCCCCCGCACGTTCAGGGCCGGGACCATCAGCCGCTCGGGGAGCGTCTCGGGCTCCCCTTCGGTCCGCACGAGGCCGAGCTCCCGTTTGAGCTCCTCGTCCCAAGCGGGCATACCCTCCAGGGCCGCGCGCTCCTCCTCACCGATGGGCTCCACCGTGTCGTACCAGCCCTCGATGAGGACACGCCCCGTGTCGTCCTTCATGGACGAGAGAAGGCGGGCGAGAATGTTGCCGGTATCGGGCGTCCAATTGCCGTAGTGCCCCGAGTGGAGATTCCTGCTCGCGCCATAGACCGTGACCTCCATCCCCATCGAGCCACGGACGCCGAATACGATCTGAGGCCGGCCACTCGGATGCGCGGGGCCGTCGAAGAAGAGCCAGATGTCGATATCCTCGATGCGGTCCTTCCAACGCTCCATGTACTCGCCCAAATGCGGTGATCCCGCTTCCTCTTCTCCGTCCAGGAAGAAGATCAGGTTGGACGTGGGCGCGATGCCCGCCTCGCCAAAGGAACGGAGCACCGGAAGGATCGCGGCGATGGGGGCCTTGTCGTCCCCAGCGGAGCGCGCGTAGATCCTCCACTCGGGATCGACCGCCTCCCCCTCCTCGGGAAACATCCGCGGCTCCCCTCCGGCCTCCATCGCCGCCGTATAGAACGTCGGCTCGAAAGGGGGATGGGTCCAGTTGGTCGGGTCCACGGGCTGGCCATCGTAGTGGGCATAGATTCCGAGCGTTCGCACGGCCCCGGGCACCATCACCTCGCCGTACACGATCGGAGGGGCACCCTCGATCTCGAGAAGCTCCGAGTTCACTCCCACGGCCAGAAGCTCATCGCGAATGTAGGCCGCGGCGCGGCGGATATCCTCCGTGTCACGAGCGCGGTTCGGATAGGAGAGCAGCTCGGTGAAGTCCCGTAGGATCGATATTTCATTGGCCTCCCGGAAAGCGCGGGCGACCTCAGGCCCGGATTGGGCCGCGAGCGGGATCCTCCCGAGGGCGAGCAGCGCCACAAGAGCGATGGACCTGAGTGAGGGGACAAGTGCTGTCATCGGTTCGCCCTGGGTTGTGAGTGCAGGGCATACGAGCTCGCGTAGATGGACCTCATGATCGTGGTTTGCGACAGACTTTTTTCACAAAGATGCTCGTGACGAAGCCCTTTCTACTCAGGGATCGATGTATCTGACGTAGCGCTTCACCGCCCGCGGTCCGACCTCGGCGCTGTAGATCACGCCATCGACGTCCGCCACCACACCCTCACCGCCGCTGCTACCCGAGATGGGTCCGTTGTTCGCATCCGCCGGATCGGGAATGAACGCCCACACCTCGCCAGTCCGGGCGCTGCCCACACGAATTCCGCGCCTCCAGTCGCCGCGGCCCCGGCCCTCATTCGACTCCGAATCGACCCCGTACAGGATGTCGTTCTGGTCGATATAGATCCCGCTCAACCGGCTGAACTGATACCACTGGTCGAGGAAGTTCCCATCCTGGTCGAAGATCTGGATCCGACTGTTGCCACGGTCGGCCACGAAGAGCCGCCCCTGTGAGTCCATGGCCAACCCGTGGGGCGTGTTGAACTGACCCGGCTCCGATCCTGCCTCGCCCCACGCAGTGATGTACGTGCCGTCGGGCGCAAACTTGACGATTCGCACGTTGCTGTTTCCGCCATGACCATCGGCGACGAAGATGTCTCCGTTGGGTGCCGTGTGGACGTCGGAGGGCATGTTGAAGTGGCGCTCGTCGTTCCCGGTCTCACCGGGCACGCCAAGACGGAGGAGGATCTCCCCCTGCGGACTGAACTTGACGACCTGATGCCCTTTGTTGGCGGCCCCCACCCCCTGCACGAACGGGGCGTCCGTCACCCAGACGTTACCGTCCCGATCCACGTGGAAACCGTGGGGGATCGCGAAGATCCCACCGCCGAAGCTCCTCACCAGGATACCGTCGGGATTGAACTTGAGAACGACCGGCAGCTCCGAGTCGGCACAGCTGTTCGGTGAATAGCGCGGATTGAGCGAATCGGACCCACAACGTTCGGCGACCCAGATCGACTTGCCGTCCGGGTCGACGTCGATCGAACTCGTCGCTCCCCAGTGTCGACCGATCGGCATCTTGGCCCAGCCATCGGTCGACTGGTAGGGGTTCGGCAGGTCGTCGTTCGGCCCTGAACCCGCCTGGGCGAACAGAAAGTCGGTGGCCGCCCCGAGTGTGGCAAGAACCAGAGTCAGTTCGAACAGGGTTCGGATTGCGCGCGTCAGCATCGTTTCCTCCTCTCTTGTCCGATCCTACAGTCCAGAACACATCAGCGTTCAGGTAAGAACATCATGGGCGTTCCGCTAGGGCACGAAATCACTGCCAAATCCGCTCAGCTTGCACGACGTGGCGCCGCTGATGTTTGGGCAGGATCACGAACGTGGAATACAAGTTGTATCGCAGCCGCCGATCGAACGGAGAAATCACCCACACGCGATTGATAGGGTTCCCGTCTGCCTCTCGCACAATCCCCGCCTGTTCTTCTTGAATCCGATCAAATTCGGCAACCACCTGCGCCCGGGGCAAGCCACGTGCGGGCACGAATTCCGGTATCGTGCGAACCGCACCGAGCCTGAAACGACCGATTCTTGGCACCGGCCCCATGGCAAGCGACAGCATCCACCCCAAGGGGTCGCGACGATACCGAGCCGGGGGCGGTTCGTCCCGGTTGCTCGCCTCCTCGAGCGCCTCCCAAAGCAGTGGAAGGTAGGCTCGACCCGTCAGGTTGAGATGAGCCACGCACTCCGCGACCGACCATCGAGCTGGGTCAGCACGCTCTGCCCACCGCATTTCAGTCAGGTTGTCGGCGAGTCTGTGGACCCGGGCCTGGACCGCGTCGAACTGATCGAGGATGCTCGTCAACTCAATATGCATCGGGCATTTCGTTGTCGTTGGCGTCGGACGGATCGTGATGAAGCTCCACCCGCTTTGTCGCGTCTGGTCGTGTCCGGCTCTCCTGCGAGACAAGATGTCGACCGTAGCTGAAGCGCGCGACCCACGATGATTCTTGCCAGCCCGCTCATCAGCGTTCATGGTGACCGTCCTTCTCAGTGCTCCCTCAGTGCTCCGCAAACGGAGGAACATCATGATTCGGTCGGGACGCGAGGTGTTGATCGTGCCGATGCCGTCCATCCGGGCGCGGGTGAGAGGGTTCGCTCTCGCGGTCGCGCTCGCCGTGTGGGTCGGTGGGGGGGCGGCCCAGGACCGAGACGTCTCGCTCGCTGGCGCCATCGATTTTCACGTGCACTCGGGCCCCGATTCCCGCCCGCGGTCGGTGACCGATCTGGAAGTGGCTCGCATGACTCGCCGCGCCGGTCTGCGCGGCATCGTGCTGAAGAACCACTTCACCATGACGGCCGACCGCGCCGCGCTCGCGATGGCGCAGGTCGATGGTCTCGAGATCTTCGGTGGGGTCGTCTTGAACCGAGCCGTCGGCGGGCTCAACGCCGAAGCGGTCCGCCAGATGGTACAGTTCGACGGCGGGAGGGGGAGGGTGGTCTGGCTGCCGACGTTCGACGCAGAGTACTACGTCACCGCACAGGGCGGGTCCGACCCGTTCGTGTCGGTGACACACGAGGGGGCGCCGGTCCCCGAGCTGTCCGAGATCTTCACGCTCGTGGCCGAGAACGACCTCGTGCTCGCCATGGGGCACTCCTCACCGGAGGAGGTGCTGGTACTCATCTCCGAGGCGCGCCGCCATGGCGTCGAGCAGATCCTCGTGACACACGTCTTCTCGCAGCGCCCCTCACGAGCGCAAATGCGGCAGATGGCGGACGCCGGCGCGCTGCTCGAGATCGACTGGTACGCGGTGTATCTCGGCAACCAGAGCCTGGCCGCCTACGTCTCGGCCATCCAGGACATGGGCGCCGAGCATTTCGTGATGTCGTCCGATCTCGGACAAGCGACCAGCCCCTCGCATGTCGACGGCCTGCGCGCCTACGTCACCGCGCTTCGCGGCGCCGGCGTCACCGACGACCAGATCGACCTGATGCTGCGGCGCAACCCCGTGCGGCTGCTGGGTTTGGAGCCCTGACGGGTAGAGCCTTCGGCGCACGGCGACTCCCCTCGCTGCTTGTGGACTGCTAGGCACCTTCGTACCATGCCTTTCAGCTTCGGTGGTCGGTTGGATCACCTATCCGTGAGGCGTTCAAGTACTGCAAAAGGGGGCCGTCATGAGGCATCTGCTCGCCGTGGTCGCATTGCTCTTGTCGGGCGGGACTGTGCTCGCCCAGTCGACCTCCGTGATGATCGACGACCTTACGACAACCGAGGTGCAGGCGGCGATCGACGCCGGCAAGACCACCGCCATCTACTACGTTGGCGGGACCCATCAGAGCGGTCCGGCGGTGGCGCTCGGGAAACACAACATGATCTCTGCACACGTCTCCCGGCGCATCGCCGAGACGCTGGGTAACGCGCTCGCGTATGCCCCGAATCCGTACGCCCCGGCCGGCGACCCGATCGAGAAAACCGGACACATGCGCTTCGCCGGGACCATCAGCGTGTCGCACGAGACGCTCGCCGCGGTCTCTCGCGATGTCGCCGTCAGCGCCCTAGCTGTCGGCTTCACGCACGTCGTCATGTTGGGCGACCATGCCGAGACGCAGGGGGTCATCAGAGAGGTCGCCACGGCGCTGGACACCGAGTGGCGGCCCAAGGGCGGTCATGTGTTCTTTATCCCCGTCTATGAGGAGGGGGAGGGACGGATGCGCGAGATTCTGGAGGAGCTCGACGTGCCCAGAAACCAGATGACGCCGATCGACGATGCCAGCGAGATGATGGCGATGGACGCCGACGGCCGGTGGTTCCGCCCGGACCAGCTCGCCGACGAGATCGCGGCGGTGGCGTCAGCGGAGCTCGGCAGGCAGTTCATCGACGGCAAGGTCGAGGTGGCGGTGGCGAGTATTCGGGAGTTGGTCGGCCGATAGACGCGGTCCCTTGCGGCACCAAGTCGCCGGATCCTAAGCTGGACGTCAAATGGTCGGACCCGCCCTTTCACCGCCGCCGACCGCTTCTCCACATTGGTCCGAGTCAGGAGGTCACCATGAAGTACCTTGCCCTCGTGGTCACGCTCACCGCATTCGTCAGCACTCCAGCGGTCGCGCAGCAATCCGCGCCAGAGATCCCGTTCGAGTCGGTTCCCCGCCCGCTCAAGTACTCGCCCGACATGAACCTCGGTGAGGTTCTCGGTGTTGCGGTGAACTCCGAGGGCCACATCGTGATCTTGAACCACCCCGGCAGTGCCAACACCGGCCCGATCTGGATGAACTCCACGACGCAGCTGCTCGAATTCGACGAGGACGGCGACTTCGTGCGCGAGATCGGAAAGGGCGTCTATGGCATCGCGTACGCTCACCAGGTTCGGTTCGACGAGGACGACAACCTGTGGGTCGTGGACAAAGCGGCGAATACCGTCATCCAGTTCGATCCGGACGGGTACGTCATGATGAACCTGGGGCGCAGGGAAGAGGGCTTTCACGGCATTGTGGAGATTCCTAGCCCGCAGGAAGCGAGGGCCAACGCGGGTTACTTCAACGGGCCGACGGACGTCGCGTGGGACCCCGATGGCAACATTTTTGTCAGTGACGGCTATGTGAACTCCCGCATGGTGAAGTTCGACAAGCACGGGAACTTCCTCATGGACTGGGGATCCCTCGGTAGGGAGATCGGCCAGTTCCGCCTACCACATACCATGGTGGTCGACCGGGCCGGTGAGGTGTACGTGGGGGACCGCTCGAACTCGCGGATTCAGGTTTTCGACTCGGACGGCAACTTCTTGAGGGTGCTCCTCATGAACGTTCCGTACCCCCCGGACTATCAGCCGCCGTTCACCGGGATCAATGCGGAGCGGCCCGTGAGGGGTTCGACGCAACCTTGGGCCATGTGCCTGACGGAGTCGACCCCTCAGGAGCTCTGGGTGTCGGACGCCGAGCCCGGACGCATCTACCGGATGAGGCTGGACGGAACGATCCTGGGTTGGCTCGGCAGTTCAGGCCGGCAGATGGGGCAGTTCAACTGGATCCACGGGCTGGATTGCTCACAGCTGGATGAGGGCGTGCTTTGGGTTGCCGACATGAACAACTGGCGGGTCCAGAAGCTCCTCATCGACCCCAGGCGGTAGGCTCGACGCCGGTCCTACACTCGAGCCACCTCAACCCAAGATCCATGACCCCGAAAACCCATCGGTCCCCTCCGCGCCACAGCGGCGTCCGGCTGCTCATCGTCTTCGCTGCAGCTGTTCCCTTACCCATGTCTGCTCAGGTCAACGTCGAGGCGCTCCGGAGCGACGATCCTCCGCTCGGATACTCGGGCACGTTCGGTGGTGATTTGGCCATTCGGACCGGGAACGTGGACTTTGTCCAGTTCGGTCTGAACGCACGCCTCTACAGAGTCACGGAATCGGTAACCAGGCTAATGGTGGGAAACGGGGGGCTCGGCCTTGTCGGTGGGAGCCGCTTCGCATCGTCGGGGTTGTTGCATTATCGCCAGACCTACGATTACAACGATCTCGTGTCACCGGAGTGGTGGGGGCAAGTGAACTACGACCGGCCTCAACTCCTCGACTTCCGAGCCGTCGCCGGGGGCGGAGTGCGGATCTCCTTCGCCAGCGGGGATTGGGGACAGTTCGGTATGGGCGCCGCCCTCATGTTGGAAGACGAGCGACTGAACCTCCCCGATACCGCGGTGCACGATGATCACACGAGCACCCTCCGGGGGAGCTCCTTCCTCACGCTGCGCTTGGTACCCAGCGAGCAACTCGTGATCACGTCTACGACCTATCTACAACCCGCGGTCGGCAACTTCGGTGACCTTCGCACGCTTGCGAACCTTCGAATCGCCACGTCCGTGACGAATGAGCTGGACCTCACGGTATCGTTCGATCTCCGCTACGACAGCGGACCGCCCGACGGGATCAGCGCGCTGGATACGAGCCTGAGGACCGGGCTCAGGTACACCTACTGAGTATTGAGCCGCTAGGGCCGGATAAACCCCACCTCGCGCCCGATCACGAGATTGGCGCCATGAGGGCCCCGGCCATAGGCTAGGGCATGCTAGAACCCAAGCCCACTCTGAATGTCTGACCGGATTTGGACCCGTCGGGGCGTCGTCACAACCCTCGCAGGGGCGGCCGCGGCGGTCCCATTCCTACCACGTGGACGGAGCCGGGGCACTGGAGACGTGGTCCTTCGCTTCACCTCCCACGTGCCCCAGTCGCACGGCTTTGTCCCCGTTTTCACCCGCTTCTACCAAAGAGTGGAGGAGGAGACCCAGGGTCGTCTCCGAATCGAACCCATGTGGAATGGGCTCCTCCATGGGCCCCTGGACGGATTCAAAGCGTGCATCACCGGGCTCACCGACTACACGCACGGTTATATAACGTACCAGCCGGGCAGCTTCCACCTCATGCAGGGGCTCCAACTCCCGTTCATCTTCCCGAGCTCTCCGGTGGCCTCGCTGGTGGCGGAAGAACTCTACCCGCGGTTCTTCAAGTCGGAGTACGAGGCGATGGGCGTTTACCTTGCCACTTGCGACTCCACGTCCCCATACCAGGTCATCTCCAGGGAACCGGTGCTGACCCTCGAGGATCTTCGAGGGCTGAAAATTCGCGCCACCGGTGGCATCGTGGCCGACATCTATCGCGAATTGGGGGCTGTTCCCGTGGTCATGGCGGCGGCCGAGGTGTACCCGGCCTTTCAGCGGGGCATCTTAGACGCGGTCTCCCTGGGAGTGCCGGATATAGCCTCTTACCGCCTCCAGGAGATCGGGCGATTTCTTACCCGTGTGGACCTGAACGTCACGGTGCTGCAGTACTGTCTCAGCCGCCGCTCGTTCGACGCGCTTCCGGACGACCTCCGCCAGACGTTCCATGACCTCCTCCGCATTCGGAGCCAGATGTGCGCCCAGGACTATTATTCCGGCCCGGTCGAGGAGGAGGCCTATGCGGACCTCCGGGCCGGTCGGTGCGAGATCCTGGACCTCGAGCCGGACGAGAGAGAGAGGTGGCGAGAGGCCCTCCTCCCACTCAGGAACCGGTTCGTCGCGGAAAACGAGGCGGAGGGTCGTCCAGCGACGGAAATGCTGGAAGAGATGGAAGCGTTGTCGGCACTGTACTCCCCATTGAGCCGGGGAGAGCTCATGAGCAGAGTGGCGGAGGACCCGATTCAAGGCATTATCGACTTGTGAAGGGTCCGCTGGCACTCCTGGATGCCGTGCTGGAGGGCGTAGATGTCTGGTCCAACCGGATCTCGTTGGCGCTTTTCCGCGTGGCGGTCGACGCGGCGCTCCCTGCTCTCATGGTGATCGTCACCCTGGACGTGATCCTCCGGTACGTGTTCAACTCCCCCCTTCCCTGGGGAAGGGACGTCAATGGATTACTCCTCCTGATGACAACTTTCTCAGCCCTGCCCCACGCATGGGACCGGGGGTACCACATCCGAATGGAGGTGTTCTACAGCCGACTCCACGGACGGGTGCGTGGCTTCGCGGACGTCGCCACGGGGGTGGCCGGCATCCTCTTTTTCGGCTTGATGGGGGTCCAGGCACTTCGAT
Organism: Longimicrobiales bacterium; assembly: GCA_965248195.1. Taxonomy (GTDB): domain Bacteria; phylum Gemmatimonadota; class Gemmatimonadetes; order Longimicrobiales; family Gaopeijiaceae; genus UBA822. The sequence continues at coordinate 3,055,106 of CBDFIQ010000002.1, forward strand.
TCACACCGTATATGGCGGCCACCGGCGAGACGGGAGAGGATCTCTTACTGCCCGTCTGGCCGTTCATGGCGTATATGGGGTTCTGCTCCCTGGTGCTGGCGGCTCGGTTGGTCGGGAATCCCAACGGAGAAGAACGAACCGGGATCGGCGCCGAGGTCGAAGCCGGGGTCAGAGCCGAGCCTCAGTGATCCTCACCCTCGTCGGCGTCGCGTCGGTATTCCTCCTGCTTCTTCTCATCCTCGTGGGGGTACCGATCGCCTTCGCGATGGGGGGCGTCGGACTCCTGGGAATTCTGGTCTTGGAGGGCTCCGCGGCGGCCATGGCGCATGCCGCCCTCGTCCCCTGGGACGAAGCGCGGAGCTTTGTACTGGTCACCATCCCACTGTTCGTTCTCATAGGCCAGTTGGTCTTTCATACAGGGTTGGCCACGGAGCTATACGACGGCCTCAGAGCGTGGATCGGGTGGGTCCCCGGAGGCATGGCCATTACATCGGTTCTGGCCTGCGGCGGGTTCGGGGCTGTCACGGGCTCGAGCATCGCCACGGTGGCGACCATGGGCGCGATCGTGATGCCCGAGATGGACCGCTTCGGGTACGACCGACGCCTGGCCACCGGTGCGCTTGCCGCCTCCGGAACCCTCGGGATCCTCATTCCCCCCAGCGTCATCTTCATCTTCTACGGAGTGATGACCGAGACTTCGATCGGCGCCCTCTTTATTGCCGGGATCATCCCGGGAATCCTGACGGCGGCAATGTTCTCGGCCATCATCTTCTTCCGGTGCATCTTCCGGCCGGAGCTCGGGCCTCCGGGACCGGTCGGTAGCTGGCGGGAGCGGCTCGACGCGGTGAAGCGATTGGGGCCGATCCTCGGCCTTTTCCTCCTGGTCATCGGAGGCATTTACGGGGGGATCTTCACCCCCACTGAAGCAGCCGGCGTTGGGTGCGCCGGCGTCCTGGTGGCGGCCCTCCCCCGACGAAGGCTGAATCTGCGGGACATTCGTAAAGCCCTGGGGGACACGGCCCTCATCAGCGTCATGCTCCTCGCCATCATCGTTGGGGGTTACGTATTCGCCCGACTCATGGCGGTGACAGGGGTGACCGAGTCGTTGGTAGAAATTCTCGTGCAGCTGGAACTGGGACGAGCCGGTTTTCTTTTCGTTCTCGTTCTCCTCTACCTCGCCCTAGGCGCGATGCTCGACGTCTTCGGCATGTTGGTGCTCAGCATCCCGTTCGTGATGCCGGTAGTACTAGCACTCGGCATCGACCCCGTCTGGTTCGGTGTCTTCGTCGTGATCATGGCCGAGGTGGCCCTCGTGACACCCCCCATCGGGGCGAACGTGTTCGTGATGCGCCGGATCGCACCCGACGTCCCCATGGAGGACATCTTCAGGGGGGTGGCACCCTTCGTCTTAGGGGAGTTCGTGGTGATCCTGCTCCTCGTCCTCTTTCCCGCGCTCGCCCTCTGGCTGCCCAGCTTGATGCCCTGAGGCGACCGCCTGGTTTACACGCGGGGCCAGTAGGGGCCGTATTTCACGAAATACGAGGAGGAATAAGGGAATCATCCACTATTCCCGAGTACGATTTTCGATCCATACATGGGGTTAGTGGACGCCAACGTACACAACAACGTACACAGTCTTCGGATGGGGGGAGGGGCTTCGGCCTCTCCCCTTTGTTGCACTGCCCGGATCGAAATGCCGCACTGCTCGTGTGAGACCCTTGCCGCCGCGTACGTCTTAAACGCATGTTGTCCACCATGTCCGACATGGCCGAGCGTCTCAACGCAGCCCTAGAAGGCCGCTACGCCATTGAGCGTGAGCTTGGCGACGGCGGGACGGTGATGTGACTGGCTCAAAGGAACGTCGCCTTCTCGCCGTGATGTTCACGGACGTGGTGGGCTACACGGCGTTGATGCAGCAGGACGAGGAAGCGGCCCGGATCATCCGGCGACGCCACAGAGAGGTGTTGGAGACAGCTGTTTCAGCGCACAGGGGTGATCTTCTTCAGTATTTGGGCGATGGAAGCCTCACCATGTTCCCAAGTGTGGTCGATGCGGTACACGCCGCCATCGAGGTTCAACGCGGGCTCCGCCAGGAACCCGTCGTCCCGTTACGAATCGGCATCCATCAGGGTGACATCTCCTACGATACCCAGGGGGCCTATGGCGACAGTGTAAACGTCGCCTCTCGAATCCAGTCACTGGGGACAGCCGGCAGCATCTTGGTCTCTGCCAAAGCTCGTGACGAGATCAAGAACCAGCCTGACATCACTACGACCCCGCTCGGTGAGTTCGAGCTAAAGAATGTCGAAGAGTCGTTGGAGGTTTACGGGATCGTTGCAGACGAGCTCACCGTCCCGACTCGCAGTGACGTTCTGACAAAGATTCGAGATGCACCTGCTACTGGGTTGAATGCCACCATCCGCCTGAACACGGCTCTAGAAGGCCGCTACGTCATTGAGCGTGAGCTTGGCGAGGGCGGCATGGCCACCGTCTACCTGGCCGATGACCTGAAGCACCAGCGTAAAGTCGCGCTTAAGGTCTTGAAGCCCGAGTTGGCTGCGGTCGTCGGGGCCGAACGCTTCCTGGCCGAAATCAAGACGACGGCCAACCTGCAGCATCCGCACATCCTGCCGCTCTTCGATTCTGGCGAAGCCGACGGTTTTCTCTTCTATGTGATGCCCTACGTGGAAGGGGAGAGCCTGCGGGAGAGGCTTGACCGTGAACAGCAGCTTCCGGTGGACGAGGCGGTCAGGATCGTGACGAACGTGGCGGAGGCACTTGACTACGCTCACAGGCAAGGCGTAATCCACCGAGACATCAAGCCGGCGAATGTGCTCCTACAAGCAGGTAAGCCCGTAATCTCCGACTTCGGCATCGCGCTGGCCCTCAGCGCTGGAGGCGGGAGCAGGCTTACGGAGACGGGCCTCAGTCTCGGGACGCCGCACTACATGAGCCCGGAGCAGGCCACGGGCGATCAGCATGTGGGTCCGGCCACGGACATCTACGCACTCGGCTGCGTGCTCTACGAAATGCTCGTGGGTGAGCCGCCATATACGGGAGGCACGGCGCAGGCGGTCCTGGGGAAGATCATAATAGGCACTGCGGACCCAGTGACTGAGAGCCGGGCGTCTGTCCCTCGGAATGTGGATGCGGCCATCCGGCGAGCTCTAGAGAAGGTACCTGCCGACCGCTTCGGCTCAGCGCAAGACTTCGCAGACGCCCTGGCCGATCCGGGGTTCCGGCATGGAGAGGACGCTCTTTCAGCGGTAGCAGCGAGTCCAGGTCCTTGGAGGGGACTGTCGATGGCTCTTGGTGCGTTGGCTTTCCTGTTCGGCATCGTCGCTGCGTGGGCGTCTCTCCGGCCTGAGCCGCCCCAGCCGGTGTCCAGGCAGGTACTGAGCACGGTGGGGTGGGCCGGTGTGGACCCCGCGTTCGGACAATATGCCGCCGTCGCCCCCGATGGATCGAGCATGATCCTCCCTGTCGGATCGCTGCCGACCGACGTCCAGCTTGGGCTCAAGATGCGGGGCTCTGCCGAAGTCATGCCCATCCCCGACACTGAGCGGGCCCGAGACGTTGTCTACTCCCCCGACGGCCAATGGATTGCCTACGTCGTAGGCACAGAGCTCTTGAAGAGGTCCCTTGTGGGCGGCTCTCCAGTGACACTGGCCGAGGACACGGACGTCCGCATTGTCGGGCTGGCATGGCTCGACGACGGGACCATCCTCTACGAGCAGTTCATCCCTGGGTCCGACCGGCCAGGGAGGATCGTACGGATCTCCGAGGCTGGAGGAGAGCCTTTGGAGGTGGTCTTTTGGCCCGAGGAAGGTCCGTTCGCGGCGGGGTGGGTGCACGGCCTTCCTGATGCCCGCGGGGCGCTTGTGATCGGCTGCTCCGGATTTTCCCTGTGTGGCACGCTGGATCGCGCCAATCTCTACGTGCTGGATCTGGAGGATCTCTCTTCCGAGCTCCTCTTAGAGCAGGTCGCCAGAGCGTGGTACGCACCTACGGGGCACATCGTCTACGTCAACGCGGACGGGGTTGTCTTTGCCCTACCGTTCGACCTCGGCGCACTCAGGCCTGCGGGAAGCGGAGTTCGTCTCTTCGAGGGCGTCCGCGTTTGTTTTCCCACTGACATGCTGCTGGGTGCTGATGGAACCCTACTCTACGTGGAGGGTGACTGCGCCCCCGAGGGAGCTTCCCAACTCGTCTGGGTGGATCGGTCCGGGCGCGAAGAGCCGGTGGACGCAAACATGCCTCTGCAACTGTACCGTACGCTCGCGCTGTCGCCCGACGACCGACGGCTAGCTGTGACTTTTGAGACGGACAACCCCGCGGAACTGTGGGTGAAGGAGCTCCCCGATGGGCCCTTGGCCCGGCTGACCACTGATCCCCTCAACACGCGACGGCCGGTCTGGAGTATTGACGGCTCGACGATTGCCTACGTCGCAGCCTCGCCGCTGTCGACCCCCCACGTGCGGACCGTGCGCTCGGACGGTGGGTCAGTGGGAGACTTCGAGCTGCTTCTCCAGCGCGAACGAGGCGTCCTCGAGATTCTACATACGCCCGACGGTCGGGGTCTGATTTTCCGCCAGGGAGATGCAAGCATCGGAGACGCAGATCTTGGGTTCGTGAATCTCGAGACTGGTACCATAGACGAGAGCCTCCTCGCTTCGGAGTTCAACGAGGCGGCCATCGCCCTTTCGCCGGACGGAAGGTGGCTCGCATATGTATCCGACCTGACGGGACAGAACGAGGTGTTTGTGCGGCCCTTTCCTTCCCTTGGGAGTGGCAGGAGTCAGGTGTCGACGAACGGGGGCATCGAACCGGTCTGGGCCCACCACGGGCGCGAGCTCTTCTATCGGGAGCCCAACAGTGGCTCGATGATGGTCGCGACCTACACTTCAGATCCGACCTTCGAGGTCGAAAGTCGGGAGCAGCTCTTCGACGCGGGGCCCTACGCGACGACAAATGGTTGGCGCGGATACGACGTAACTAGCGACAATCAGCGCTTCGTAATGATACGGTCCCTCCCCGGCGAAGAGGCGGAAGCGGCTCGCCTGATCCTCGTCCAGAACTTCTTCGAGGAACTAGAGCGCCTGGTGCCCAATTGAGGCTCAGATCCCCTGGCTTCGCGTCTTCGTGGAAGGCGTGGTGATCGTGGGCGGACTGGAGAACTAGCGGCCCCGCAGCAATCGTAGCTGGGGCTCCTGCCATTGCAGCCGGCGGTCCGCACCCTGTTCATCCCTTAACTACGCCGAGCCGGCCCGGCTGTGTGTACGTTGTTGTGTACGTTCAAGCTCGAAATGGCCGCAGAACCGAGATGGCCGTTTTTCGTTATGCCACGAAGCGAAGGTGAGAAGGCTAGCTGGACTCGAAGGCCACTCTGCGCTCGAGAAACCCCCGAACTTCACCCTCAGTGTAGCCCAATTCAGCTAGGACCTCGCCAGTGTGTTCACCCGCCGCGGGCGGCGGGCGGGTGCCTCGAGGCCTCTCACCGTCCACGCGCAGCGGCAAGGCGACGTCCTGGTAGTTGGAAACCTCAGGATGAGCGGCCATTGGGAGTAATCCGGCTTCAGCCACCTGGGGATGTGCGGCCACCTCTGCCATGTTCTGGATGGGCGAGCACGGAACCGCGTGGTCGTGCATGAGCTCGAGTAAATCCTCGGTGCTGTGACCCTTGGTTCGGCTTTCGAGAAGCTCGGAAAGCTCGTCTCGGTTCGCCACTCGGTCCGGATTGGTGAGAAAGCGGGGATCTTCACCCAGCTCGCTGAGCCCGAGGGCGTCGCACAGCCTCACGAAAATCCGGTCACTCCCGCCTGAGATCATCACGCTCCCATCGGCGGTCTGGAACGCCTGATACGGTACGATGGAGTCCATGGCCGACCCCATGGGGCCCGGCACGTCGCCCGTGGCGAAGTAGCCTATCATGTGATACGCCACCCACCCGACGGCTGTATCGAGGAGCGCCGCGTCCAGTTTGGCACCGCGGCCCGTCGCATCTCGGGTGCGTAGAGCACTGAGGATTGCGATCGTCGACCACATGCCGGTGCCGAAGTCCACCACGGATCCACCGACTCGGGCGGGCGGGGCCCCCGGATTGCCGGTCACCGACATGATCCCGGAAAAGGCCTGCATGAGTGGGTCATATCCCGGAAGCTCGCGCATCGGACCTCGGTCGCCGTACGCGCTGATCGACAGATAGATGATGTCCTCTCGGAGCGCCCGGATCGTTTCGTAGTCATACTCCAATCGCTCCGGGACGCCGAAACGCGCCGACTGAACGAGGACGTCGGACTCGCCCGCGATCCGATGAAGGATCCCCCGCCCTTCCGGACTCTTGAGGTCTAGGATGATGCTTCGCTTGTTGCGGTTCGCCGACAAGAAAAGTGTGCTGTCGCTTCCCCAGAAGGGCGGTCCCCACGCTCTTCCAGGGTCACCGCCGGGCGCCTCCACCTTGATGACGTCCGCCCCGAGGTCTCCCAGGATTTGAGCGCACAGGGGTCCGGCGAGATTCTGGGTCAGATCGCAGACTCGTACGCCATGAAGGGAGGGAGTCACGAAGTAACCTCAGACCTCTTCACAAAGAAAAGCCAGACGGAATCACGAAGCGACCTCAGGCGTCGTCATGAAGCAAACTCGGACAGAGTCACGAAGCAATCTCAAAAAGACCCGCTGCACCCATGCCTTTGGCAACACACATCGTGCAAACTACGTATTTGGCTCCCCTACGTTTCCCCTCGATGAGGGCATGCCCGACCATTCGGGCGCCGCTCATGCCAAACGGATGGCCTATGGAAATGGCACCACCGTTTACGTTCAAACGGTCGGGGGGAATGCCTAACTGATCCCGACAATAGACCGCCTGGGATGCGAAAGCTTCGTTGAGCTCCCACAAGTCGATCTGCTCCATCGTCATACCGAACCGTTCCAGTAAACGCGGTACGGCATACACCGGCCCGATACCCATCTCATCAGGCTCACACCCGGCAACCGTATATCCCCGAAAAATCCCAAGGGGCTCGAGCCCGCGCCGTTCAGCCAGCGAAGAGTCCATCACGACACAAGCCGACGCACCATCGGAAAGCTGACTCGCATTCCCCGCGGTCACACTTTTCTCTTCACCAAGAACCGGTTTCAACGCCGCGAGCGCTGCCAAGGTCGTTTCGGGTCGGTTCCCCTCGTCCTTGGTCAGGGTCACCTCTTCGTAGGTCACCTCGTCGGTTTCCTTGTCGTAGATCTTCTTGATACTGGGCAAGAGAACGATTTCATCGTCGAATCGACCCTCGTCTTGGGCAGCAGACGTTTTCTGCTGGCTCTCCAATGCGAATTGGTCCTGGGCTTCACGGGAGATCTGGTATCGTTCGGCCACGACTTCGGCCGTTTCAAGCATTGAGTCATAAATGGAGGGTTTGTTCTCCAACAACCATTCGTTCTGTGCATAGGACTGATTTCTCTCTTCCCGTCCGGTGAGAGAGATCGATTCCAATCCGCCCGCCACCATGATGGGAACCCGATCGACAATCACCCGATGCGCCGCAGTCGCGATGGCTTGCATCCCCGACGAACAATCTCGTGAAATGACGGCCCCGGCAGCGCTAGCGGGCAATCCTGCCCGACATGCGGCTTGCCGACCGATATTGAACCCGGTCGCCCCTTCGGGTCCCCCACATCCAAGGATCACGTCCTCGACTTCTGTGGGGTCGACCCCGGCCCGTTCGACCGCATGCCGAATCACATGACCACCCAAGTCGGCACCATGAGTGTGATTGAAGGCACCTCGCTTGGCCCTTCCGATCGGTGTCCGTGCTGTAGACACGATGACGGCTTCTCTCATCCCACTTGCCTCTATGATTTGAACCCGGATCCGTCAGGAACTCATGCTGTAATCGGCCTGATAACTAAGCGGCCACGTGGTCCTGTCGCACAAAATCCCGGAACGATTTTCCTTCCCTCGCGAGCTCGCGCAACAAAGGCGCGGGCTCGAGATCGGGGTCATCATACTCCTTCGAAAAGCGTTCCAAATCGTCCACGATCATCTTCAGTCCGATCTGATCCGCATAGTAGGTCAGCCCGCCCCGATAAGTAGGCCAACCGTAGCCGTACACCCAGATCACGTCGATGGCGGCAGCTCGTAGCACAATGCCCTCATCCAATATTTGCGCCGCCTCGTTCACCATCGTGTAAAGCATTCGCCTCAGCATGTCGTCCTGAGAAATTTCCTTGCGAGTGATTCCCGCATTCTTGGAAACATCCCGGATGATTTGTTCTACCTCCGCATTGCGAATGGGCGTTCGGCTGCCATCCCTGTAATCGTAGAACCCTCCTCCCGTTTTCTGGCCCCGGCGACCACGCTTGCAGAGCTGGTGCCGAATATTCGTGTCTTTGTCGGGGGTCTCATCTCCCAACCAGCCGATATCCAAACCCGCTAGATCGCGCATCTCAAAGGGACCCATCGGAAAACCGAAATCGAAAACGACCCGGTCGATCTCATGGGGCATCGCGTTCTTCAGAAGCAGATCCTCGGATTGTCGCATGCGCGCGGAAAGAATCCGATTGCCCACGAATCCACGACACACTCCCACGACCACCGCAACTTTGCCGATGTCTGTGCCCAGTTTCATGCACGTCGCGATCACTGTATTCGACGTCTGATCCCCTCGCACGATCTCCATCAGGCGCATGACGTTCGCCGGACTGAAAAAGTGCAGGCCTATCACGTCCTGCGGGCGAGACGTCACAGCCGCGATCTCGTTGATGTTCAGATAGGAGGTATTGGAAGCCAAGACACAGCCTGGTTTGCAAATGTTGTCGATCATCTCGAAAACCGACTTCTTGAGGTTCATGTCTTCAAAGACGGCTTCGACAACCAGGTCCACGTCGGATAGAGCTTGATAGTCCAAAGATCCCGTCAGCAAGGCCATTCGCTGCTTCGCATCGTCTTCGGTAATCCGCCCCTTTTTGGCAGTGGTGGCATAGTTTCTTTCGATGATTCCGAGCCCACGATCTAAGGCCTCTTGGGTCGCTTCCAAGAGGGTGACCGGAATCCCCCGGTTGAGGAAATTCATCGAAATTCCGCCACCCATGGTCCCCGCACCGATCACACCCACGCTCTTGATTTCACGGGTGGGTGTGTCTTTGGGGACATCGGGTATTTTCTTGGCCTGTCGCTCGGCAAAAAAGAAAAATTGTTGTGCCCTTGCCTCCGGACTGGTTTGGCACTCCTCGAATAACCGTCGCTCGTTTCGTAAGGCCTCGTCGAAGGGTAAACGAACAGCTGCTTCCACCGACTGGATGATCGCTTCCGGAGCCTTGAATCCTCGGGTTTTTCGAGCGATGGATTTGCGAAAGTCATCAAAAATTGCGGGGTTTTCTCGGGCACTCTCCAGTTTTTCGTCGAGATCCCGAATCTTGACCAAGGATCTGTTCTCGCTGACCACTTTCTTGGCGAATGCGATTGCACCTGACAAGAGATCCCCTTCCACGATTTCATCCACGAGGCCTCCGGCGAAGGCTTGTCTCGCCGAAATAGGATTTCCGGATGTCATCATTTCCAAGGCCTTTTGCACCCCCATCACCCGCGGAAGTCGAACCGTACCACCCGCCCCAGGGATGATCCCCAGCTTCACCTCGGGCAGCCCGAGTTTCGCCGAAGGCGCGGCCACTCGGTAATGACAACCCAGCGCCGTCTCCAGCCCACCGCCGAGCGCCGTCCCATGTATGGCCGCAATAACGGGCTTCGACGCCCCTTCGAACTCTTCAATCAAGCCGGTCGTCGTAGGCGCCTCGGGCACCTTCGGATTGGCGAATTCGGTGATGTCCATACCGGGGAAGAAGGTCCGCCCCTCACAATGAAGCACGATGGCCTGCGCGTTTTCGTCGCTTTGAGCCATCTCCAGACCGTCGACGAGTCCCTGCCGGACGTGGTAGCTCATGGCATTGACCGGAGGATTGTTCGAAATGAGGATGCCAACACCGTCTTTGAGGTCATAGGAAACGGATTGGCTCAACTCTTTCATTTGAATCCTTGGGAAACAAGCCGGGGGAGACCACCGCCAAAATATATGCGAACCCGCCAGCCGCTTGCTACTCAATGACGACTCGCCCTGGAGAGTCTGAGACGCTTGTCGGCTCTTCAATTCTTGCCAGCCCCCTCGTCGGGGCTCATGGTGTCGGTCCTTGTCACGTCTCCGCAAACGAGGGGAAATCATGATTCGGTCGGGACGAGCAGGATTGCTAGTTCTCATAGCGTGGGGTCTGACACTCGCGTGTGCTCCGGCGGGCAGCGCGCAGCAGGCTGATGGTTACGCGCGTTCCAGCACGGGGACGCGGGTGCTGGAGCTCGCCAGCGGTACGGTGATCAAGATGTTGCTCGACGCGAGCAACCTCGGAAGTGACGAGATCGAGGTCGCGGAGATCACGTTCGCGGTGGGCCCGAGCCCGACTACCGGCCACCACCACGGCGCGATGGAGATCTTCTACATCGTCGAGGGGGTGCTCGGCCACGTGGTGAACGGAGTCGAGCATCGGCTCGATCCGGGCATGGCTGGCGTCGTGAAACCCAGTGACGAGATCATCCATCGCGTGCTGAGCGACGTGCCGGTGAAGGCGCTCGTGCTCTGGGTACCGGGCAGCGAGGGGGACAGGATCGCTCCGTCGGATCGCTGGACGCGCGTGGGAGCGAGGCTCTCGGGCTCCCCTCTGACCGTGGCGGCGGGCGTCGAGGCTCAGGGCGACGAGGAGCGCGCGGTGATCGCCGCCGCCCAGGCCTTGTTCGACGCCATGGAGGATCTGGATCCTGAGGCCTTACGGAACTCGATGGTTCCCGACGGATTCCTCCTGTCGGTCGGGCTCGAGACCACACGGCGGACCACCCGAGATGATTTCGCGGCCCGCGTCGCAGACCAGACGAGGCCCATGATCGAGCGCATGTGGGATCCGGAGGTCCGCATCGATGGGCCGGTCGCCACGCTCTGGGCACCCTATGACTTCTACAGCGCTCTGGAGTTCAGCCACTGCGGAACCGACGCCTTCCAGCTGGCCAAGACACGGCAGGGCTGGAAGGTGGTCATGGTGAGCTACACGGTGCAGATGCCGCCGAGCTGCAGCACCCACCCCGACGGTCCCCCAGAACCTACTGATTAGTGGACCTGGTAGCTCATGGTATTAACCGGAGGATGCGGAGCACTAGGGTACTTGCCACTCCACACTCCTTAGACGCATCTTGTGTTCCATGTTCGATTTAGCGTCGCGCCCAAACCCCGCTATGAGGGTTCTCGCCGGTGTGTCCCTGCTCGCGTCGGCGGCGCTCGTTTCGGGAGCGCCCGGCACACAGCTGTTTGCCCAGACTCAAGCGGCTCCCCGAGTGACTGAGACCGTCTTCAAGCTGTCCGGCGGAGAGGAGATGCTGTACGGGATCTCACTCCCCGCTGGGTACGACAGCGAATCCAATGACCCGCGCCCCTTGATCCTCGCCCTGCACCCCGGCGGTCGAGCTCCGTATTACGGAAGCAACTTCATGCGGCAGATCGTCGAACCGGCGTTGCGCGGCTGGGGGGCGGTGATCATAGCACCCGACGTTCCAGCACGGAATTGGGCGAACGAGGACTCGGAACAGGCAGTCCTGGCCCTCCTGGACGACGTGCTCGAGAATCACACCATCGACCGCGCGCGAATCCTCGTCACGGGCTTCAGCATGGGCGGTCGGGGCACGTGGTACATGGCAACTCGTCACGCCGACCTCTTCACCGGCGCCATCCCGGTTGCGGCGTCTCGAGGGGACGATTCGCTGGATGGCCTCGGGGCTATGCCGGTTTTCATCATTCATAGTCCGGACGACGAAGTCGTCCCATATGGGCCCGCCGAGGAAACCGCCGAGCTCCTCGCGGAGCGGGGTCATCCGGTGCAGATGACACGGCTCGCAGGGGCCAGTCATTACATGATGGGAGACTACGTCGCTCCCTTGCAGGCCGCGGGGGATTGGATGAAGGAGCGATGGCAAGCCGGACAGGTCGAGGTCGGTAGGTAGGGGGGCCTCCTATCGGTCGAGCGGCCGGTAGTTGACGCCGAGCGCCTCGAGCCGGTCGAAGTGCCAATCCAGGCGCTCGACGAAACCTGCGAAGTTTCTCCTTTCGCTGGGCGACCAGACGACCTCGGACAGCGCCAACATGCGGGGGAAGACCATGTACTCCACGTGGTCCTCGGTCGTCATGTATTCCGTCCAGACGTTCGCCTGGGCCCCGAGTACGTGCCTCGCCTCGGTGGGCGTGAGCTCCGAGGGGACGGGCTCGTAGGAGTAGACGGTGTCGAGCGGTAGGAAGCCGCCGATCGCGAGTGGCTCGCCCTCCTGGTCCTCCGTTTGGTAGTAGTCGAGATAGAGGTGGCTGTACGGAGTCATGATGACGTCGTGTCCCTGCCTGGCCGCTTCGATTCCGCCCTCGGTTCCCCGCCACGACATGACCGTCGCATTCGGAGCCAAACCCCCGTCGAGGATCTCGTCCCACCCGATGAGTCGACGTCCGTTCGCGTTCAGGTAGCGTTCGATACGCTGGATGAACCAGCTCTGCACCTCGTTCTCGTCCGCGAGGCCCTCGCGCTCCTTGAGCTCTTGGACGAGCTCGCTCTCCTCCCAGCGGTCCTTCGGTGCCTCGTCCCCACCCACATGAATCAGCTCGCCCGGGAAAAGTTCAATGACCTCTGAGAGCACGTTCTGAAGGAACGCGAACGTCTCTTCCGAAGGGCAGTAGATGTCCTCGTGCACGCCCCACGTCATCCCGACCTCGAAGGGGCCCTCGGTACAGGCCAGCTCCGGGTAGGCGGCTAATGCGGCCAACGAGTGCCCGGGCATCTCGATCTCCGGGATGATCGTCACGTAGCGTGCTTGCGCGTACGCCACGATGTCGCGGATCTCGTCTTTTGTGTAGAAGCCGCCGTACCGCTGGCCGTCGCCGTTGAAGTCGTCCCGCCCATGTCCGATGTGCGTCTGCGCTCGGTACGCGCCCACTTGAGTGAGTAGCGGATAACGTTCGATCTGGACGCGCCAACCCTGATCCTCGGTCAGGTGCCAGTGGAAGCGATTGATCTTGTAGCGCGCGAGCATGTCGACGTAACGCTTTACGAAGTCCGGGCCGAAGAAGTGCCGAGCGACGTCGAGGTGCATACCGCGGTACGAGAAACGGGGCGCGTCGTCGATCCGGACGGAGGGAACCTCGAGCGGCGCCTGGACCATCCCGGCCCCGTCTTCCAACCCCGGGGGAAGGAGCTGCGACAGCGTTTGCAAGCCGTAGAAGAGGCCCGAGTGATCACCCGCAGCGATCGAGATGCCCGACTCGGACACGGTGAGTCGATAACTCTCCGGACCCCCGCTTCCGTCGACTCCGAGGCGCAGCGCACCGTCGGTGGAGAAGGGCAACGCGAGGCCCGTGCCGACCCGGACCGGACCGGCCCAGAGCTCCACGACCTCCCGAGCCTCGGTATCGCTCGGGTCGATCAGCCCTATCGCGCTCGTTGCATCGAGGACGAAGACACCTTCCCCTGTTTCAAAGCTCCGCGGTATCGGCACGATGCTGTGGGGCGGCCCGCGGCCGCACGCGGACAGGGCGACCGCGCTGATCAACAAAAGGCCCAGAACGTTGCTGTGCCTCACAGTGGCCTCGTAGGCATCGACACCGCTCGACGGGGCCTGGCGCTAGGTACCCTGCGATGGTTTGCTACCAGGGGCGGCGGCCTGAGCGGCCCGAGCTCTAGACCCCTTTTCCCTGAATCCGATCCGGTGGTAGGGATTCACCACACTGGTCGCCACGTTCTTGAGGTGCGCGCTGACACGTTTCAGATACCGCAGGTAGAGTGCCACCGTGACCGCATGTCCGGACCGTCCCGACAACGCCTCACCCGAGCACAGGGCAGGCACCTGCTCGTCCACTTTGGCCGCGATGATGGTGTGGGACCCTATGATGCCCCTGGCCTTGGCCTCGTCGGATTCCTCGAGGGCGGGCACGATATCGTCGAACATCCGAACCATGATCTGCTCGATCTCAGCCACCTCGCCGTGTAGCTCAAGCCCATCGAAGGGCCCCGGAACCGCACCCGCCAACTCCACGATGTTCTTCGTGTAGTCGCCGATGCGCTCGATGTCGATGACGATCGCGGTGAGCACCAGCCCCAGGTTGATGTCGGGCTTGGCCGACACGGACATGTGCGTGACGATCTTCCGACGAACCCTCCGCTCGTACTTGTTGAGCTGCTGATCGCGTTTGTAGATGTTGGTTTCCATCGCGCCTTCAGCGTGGAGCGCCTCGAGCGCGTGATCGAACATGTCGTGGGAGGCCCGAAGCATCAGGATAGCCTCGTCATACGCGTCCTGCAGCGGGCCCCCGGACCGGAAAAGCGTGACGATTGACTTCCACATAGTTTGCTTCGCCATAGCTTGCCAACCTTTCCTGCCTACAAAATGAGGTAGAGAATCGGGATGATGTGTAGTACCCCATACACGATGATGATCGCCGCCGAACTGAGCTTCGTTCTGGCCGCAAGAGCACCGACCTTCTCCGCCATCCAGATGGGGAGCGCACGGAGAGGATAGAAAATAACCATACCCAGGATGTTGAAGCTCAGGTGAGCGAGAGCGACGACCACCGCAGCGGCGCTCGCCGTGGAGAACGATGCGAGCAAGGCGGTGACAGTCGTTCCGATGTTCGCTCCGAGCGTGTACGGGAAGATCTGCCTCAGCGACAGAACGCCGGTCCCCGCCAACGGCACGACCAGCGAGGTCGTTGCGGAGCTGCTCTGAACCGCCGCCGTGGTCACCGCCCCCAGAGCGAAGCTCGTCGCGTCGTTACGGAACAACACCCGGTCGAACAGGCTCGCCATGCGCTCGAGGAAGACGCCGCGCATGAGCTTCATGAGCTGGGTAAGCACGGTGATGAGCAGGACCAGCGCGATGCCGATCAGGGGTAGCTCGTACGGCACCAGACCGGTCACCAGGTCCGAGAGCGGCGTCACCACCGCCTTGAGCGGACTGGCCAGGCTCATGCCGCCGACTCCGGCGAAGACCTCCTGAAGGAACATCGCCATCCTCTCCACGGGGTGGAAGAGGATCTCGATCGGCAGTATCGCCAGGGCGGCGAGGACGTTGAAGAAATCGTGCACTGTCGAGGCCGCAAAGGCCCGTTCAAACTCTGCCGGTCGCGTCACGTGGCCGATGGACACGATCGTGTTGGTGGTCGTCGTCCCGATGTTCGCACCCATGATTATGGGGATCGCGAGTTGGATCGTGAGCGCGTCCGACGCCACGAGTCCGACCACGATTGTCGTGGTGGTCGACGAGCTCTGGATCAGGCTCGTCGCGAGGAAGCCAATGATCACCCCCGCCACCGGATCGGAGGCCGTGTTCAGCAACTGCTCCGCGAATCCACGGCCACCCATCCTGAAGGCGCTGCTCATCAGCTCGATGCTGAAGAAGAACAGGTACAGTAGGAGGATGAAGTAGACGACGTGCCACACCCCGAGGATCGGGTTGGCCTCGCCTTCGATTTTCGATAGGGTCGGGCTGGGCACTAAGCGTAGATCCTGGTGGAATGTCACCGATGAGCGACAGAGAAACTAAAGACTCCTCGCCCTTGGGGAAAACCCGAGCACCGGCCGGCCCACCCACTCGTCACCCCCAAAGTACGTGAGATCCTTGCAGCCCCGCATGCCGCATACCCATTTTGTCCGCCATGCCCGGCACCGTCACTCGAAGTCCCACGCAGCGCATTCTGTTCCTATGTGTCGCGAATTCCGCCCGCAGCCAAATGGCCGAGGGCCTCGCCCGGCGAATTCTCAGCCAGCGGGCTGCGGTGTTGAGCGCCGGTTCGAATCCCACGCCCGTAAATCCTCACGCCGTCGAGGCCATGGCCGAGATCGGTATCGACATTACAGGCCAAGTTTCCAAGTCCGTGGACACGATCGATTTATCGGGGCTCGACCTGGTGGTGACGCTTTGCGCCGAGGAGGTTTGCCCGGTGCTGCCAGGGCAGGTTCGGCGGCTGCACTGGCCGATTCCCGACCCTGCTGCAGAGGACACCGGTGAGCCACAGGCACGTTTTCGCATTGCCCGCGACCTGATTCAAGAGAAAATCGATGCTTTGGCGGAGACGCTTGCAGTCCCCCACTCCTAGGCAGGAGGACCCGAGCCAATGAAGCGCCATCTCCCTATTTTCCTCGCCGCACTGTGCTTCCCCGGTCCCTCCTCGGCTCAAGTGTCGAATGAACGATTGCAGGAAACTGTGTTTGGGCGCATGCCAGATGGAACGGCCGTGGAACAGTTCGCCTTACGCAACCAAGATGGGATGACCGTGAAGATCATCTCATACGGCGCGATCGTGACGGAGATTCACGCGCCCGACCGAGACGGGAACACGATCAATGTGGTCTACGGTTCCGACACGCTCGAACCGTATCTGGATGGATTTCCCGCCGCTGCGGTCATTGGCCGAGTCGCAAATCGAATCGCTAACGCGCGATTCTCGATCGACGACGTCGAGTATCGCGTCACGGTCAACCACCGCGGCAGGCACCATATTCATGGTGGCGATAGAGGATTTGCGAAGGTGGTCTGGGCTGCCGAGGCGCTCCCGGTCACTGGGAACGAAGCCGGAGTCAGGTTGACGTATATGAGCGTCGATGGCGAAGACGGCTATCCCGGCAACGTGACCGCGACGGTGACCTATACGCTGACAGATGACAACGAGTTGCGACTCGACTACACGGCCAGCACCGACAGGCCGACCATCATCAACATGACCAACCACGCCTACTTCGACTTGGGCGGAGACGGCGATCTGTCAACACACGAGCTGTGGTTGAACGCTGATCGTTATACGCGGGCCGATAGCGAGCTGATTCCGACGGGGGGGCTCTCGTCGGTGGCTAACACGCCGTTGGATTTCACTACCCCGGAATTCATCGGGGCGCGCCTCGATCAGATTCACGAACCCGTCGAGGGCTTCTACGACCACAACTTCGTCTTCAACCGTGATGGCGATGGCGTAAATGTCGGTGGCGTGAACGACGAAGGCGCCGTTCTCGTGGCCCGCGTTCGTGAGCTCGGCAGTGGGCGTGTCATGGAAGTGCGAACGGATCAGCCCGCCGTGCAGCTCTACACGGGCAACCCCGTCGGTTTCTGCCTAGAAACCCAGAACTATCCCGACGCCATCAACCACGAAAGCTTTCCGTCGCCGATTCTGCGACCGGGCATGCCGTTTCGGAGCACGACTGTCTTCACCTTCTCGACTGAATAGACCCAGTCGAGGGTGGCGAATCCCTACCTGGCCTTGCGTCCCGGCTGGTTCGCCCCACCCTGGTGCAGGATCATGCCGGTCACCGCGCCGGAATCGTCCTTCGTGAACGAAATTTGGGCGTCGACAACCCTATAGAAAAATTTGATCTCAGACTCCGGAAAGATGGGGGCCTTCCCCTGTCCGGTGGCCTGCGCGAACAAGGCGCCGTCCTCCAGCGTCACGAAAATGGAGAACGTGGGCGCGAGCGCGTACTCCCCGACGTAGGTCTCCAGGATTTCCTGGGCGACCACGACCTGGTTTCGCTCAACCGGCGCGGGCGCGAGCGGCATCTCCGGGTTGATGAGGTGCAAGCCGATGTCGTCTGCGCCGTGCTCGGAATTGGTCAGGACGACAGCCCCAAGGCCCTTGTCCGGGTCGAACCCAATGAACGTTCGGAAACCGGCGGTGCCTCCGTTGTGCCAGACGATCTTCTCGTCGCCCACACTAATGACGTGCCAGTTGAGGCCGATGCTCATCTGCGCATTGATCTCCTCCCGCACTTCATGACTTGCTCGCATCGAGCGCTCGAGCCGCGACCCGG
Source organism: Longimicrobiales bacterium (assembly GCA_965248195.1). Taxonomy (GTDB): domain Bacteria; phylum Gemmatimonadota; class Gemmatimonadetes; order Longimicrobiales; family Gaopeijiaceae; genus UBA822. Next base: position 3,072,965 of record CBDFIQ010000002.1, read on the forward strand.
GCGGCCCGATGTTGGCGGCGAGGAAGGTCAGCATGTCCCCGACGTCGGACCGGAGCGCCCCTGCGCCCGCCAGCGTGGGCAGATCCCAGAGAGGTACGACACCACCCTGCTGGTTGTGGCCCTTCGCCATCCAGTCTCGCATGGCCCCCTCGAGGGTGATTCCCGTCATGCTCATCCCGAGCGGCTCGAGGACACGCTCACGCACGACTTCCTCGTAGCTGCCGCCTACGACCGTGGCGAGCACGTGGCCGAGCAGCCCCACTCCGAGGTTCGAGTATTCGTACTCCACGCCGATGTCGCGGCGCAGCTCGTGACCGGATAGGAAGGCATACATCTGTGCGACCGTGTAGTCGGCGTAAGGGTTCGACGCATCCGCGGGTGACATGTTGTCGGGAAGCCTCGGCAGCCCCGAATGCTGCGTGGAAAGGTCGAGCAACGTGATCTCTCGACCCCTTCGGGACGGCATAGTGACCTCGTCCGGCAAGTAATCGGAGACGGGATCGGAGAGTGACACTTCGCCGCGGGCGACCATGTCGGCAAGCAGGGTCGCCGTAAACACCTTCGTGATCGAGCCGATCTCGAAGACCGACCTGGCGCCCAGGGGTCGCGCGTTCGGGCCAGCCTCCCCATACGAGACGACGGGCGTCGAGCCATCGGCCTCCACGACGCCGATCACGATGCCGATCGCACGCTCTTCATCGACGCGAGTCCGGATCAGCTCGGTAAGATCCTCGTCGGATGCGAAGTGCTGGGCTCCGGCCGCGGTCGGACCCAGGAGCGGGAGCGCGAGCAGAAGGAGGGTGCTGCGGATTCGCACGTTCATGTTACGACTCCCGGAAGCAGGTCCGATCGGCGTGGTGTCAAACGTACACGTCACGCAGGCACGAACGCCAAGAACCGGCGCGGGTTGTCGCGCTGGATCGCCCCGAGCACATCCTCGTCGATCCCGGCTTCACGCAGCAGCGGCGCAAAGACCGTGATCGAGTTTCCGTAACCCGGACGGCTCTCAGACCGGCGGCCCGTAAAATCGGACGAGATCAGCAGCTTGTCGGCGTGCCCGGCCTCCAGAAACGCCATGATCGTGACCACCTTCTGCGGGTCGTCGACCCGCCCTCCGGTCACCCGATCGAAGCCGACGAACGCACCGCGCTCGGCGATCTCGATCAGCACGCTCGCCGAGGGGTCATCGAGACAGCATGCATGCCCGATCACGACATTCTCCGGGCTGACCCCCACCGACTCGAGCACGTCGAGCTGCCTTAGGCCCGCGTCCGGTCTAACGTTTTCGCCGGTGCCGTAAGCGTTGTGTGTGAAGACCGGGAGGCCCGTGGCGAGGTGCGCCTTGCCTACGGCGCGAAACACCTTCCGCTCGTTGGGGGTCATTTCGGCGGCATCCGAGCTCTGGCCGATCTCGCCATAAGCACCCAGCCGAAAGCGGGCGGCGTCCGCTACCAGACCTTCGGCGATCTGATCCTCGCTGCTCGTCGCGACCTCGGGCCGATGGTACCGCTCCATGTAATATCCGGTGCACGCCACGATGTGAACGTCAGTCTCGTTCGCGACTCGCATCACCGCGTCGAGATCCCGCCCCAGGTCCGGATGCCCACCATCGACGATACAGCCGACCCCTTCCGAGGCTGCGACCCGGATCTCACGGACAACGTTGTCGACGTCATCGGTCGCCGATGGCCGATCAGGCGACATACGAATCGACAAGTGCTCATGGAACAGGGTCACGCCGTTGATGTCACCGGGGTCGATGTCGCCCAGCACCGTCCGGATAATTGCGTCCCGTGGGACTCCAGCCAATCCGGGATCTGCCTGGTCGAACCTGCATCCGGCGACCATGCCGAGCCCGGCCGCACCACCCAGCAGCTGGACTACCTCACGACGGGTGAACCGAGCGGAGCGATCGTGTTGATCCATTTTGCACCTCTACACGTGTAGGTTCACCGGCTCCAGACCGCTGCCGAAATGGGACGGCTGCTACCTCGAGCTATTCCCCACCATCAGGGCCGACTTCCCCCGGCCTGCCTCTCCTGATAGCGCGCACCCCGCAACACGTTCGTCATCGCGTAGTTGCCCTCGTGGCAGGCGTACTCGTAGATCTGCTCGTCGAACCTCCGCCAGGGAACCTGCCCGCCCCAGACCTCGGTGTAGGTCCTCGGGTCGTGAATCTCGAACTCGTAGAGGATGTTGTCTTCGTCGACTCGGGTGAAGCGCTCGATCACTCTCAGATCCTCGGAGTTCGGGATCTTGTCGGCTTGCTCATTGTAGCCCATGTCGGGGTGGATGTTGGTGGTCTCGACCACCAGGGTATTACCCTCCCAGTGGCCCCAAGAGTCGCCGAACCAGGGTCGAACGTGGCTCGGCAGACGATTCGGCTCGCCGAGACGAATGATCCGGACGTCGTGGATCATCTCGCCGTAGATCACGACGTGGTCCGCCGTCTGAATGACGCGGAAGTTGTTGTTGTATCCCCCAGTGGGCGTCATCGGAGGCCCGAGGAGGCCGGTGGGGCTCAACCCGTAGTAGACGACGCAACGCTCCGCCATCGGCCGAAGCTCCGGATGGTCGTACTGGCCGAATTGGTCCCGGAACCCGTGGTACTCGTCCTTCCGTTCCTGGCCCTCGGCGGTGAGCACGGGAATCCGGCCGTTGGCCGGATAGGTGATGAGCGAAGTCCGGGGCTCGCCGTTGACGACAGCCACTTGGTCGCCCTGCTCGAACCAGACGTTGTTGTAGCTCCCGACCCCCTGGCCCGTCGGTGGTGCGGGGCGGTCGGGGTCGCTGGGCAGGGCGCCCTGTATGACGCGGTCCACGAAGGCCTGCTCCATCTCGGCGACCTCTTCAGGCGTGAAGAGCCGACCCTGGCCAGGCCGACGCTGGAAGGGCGTCATGGTCCCGTTGTTCCACTTTCCCTGGAGGTCCGGATGACCATCGGACGTCCGGGGCGGCACCCACTGAGCCGCGGCCGGGGAGAAAAATCCTGCCGCCGCGATCACGAGGCACGGCCCCAAAAGGCATAGCCCCGGAAGCCAAGTCGTAGATCGTGTGCTCATCTCTCGTCCTCCTAGCGGTTGCGGCCCTTAGTTCTGCGGATTCCCGCGCCCGTTGCGACCCGTAGTTCAGGCTGCGCCCGACCTGCGCTTCAGCGGCCTCCATCGGCCTGTGCTTCAGCGGTTCCCCTCGGCCTGCCTCTCCTGGTAACGCGCGCCACTCAAGACGTTCGACATCGAGTAGTTGCCCTCATGACAGGCGTACTCGTAAATCATCTGGTCGAACGCGTGCCAGGGGATCTGCCCGCCCCACACCTCGGTGTAGGTCCTCGGGTCTTGAACCTCGAACTCGTAGAGGATGTTGTCCTCGTCGATCCGCGTGAAGCGCTCGATCACCTTCAGATCCTCGGAATTCGGGATCTTGTCGCTCGACTCATTGAAGCCCATGTCAGGGTGGATGTTGGTGGTCTCGACCACGAGGGTGTTACCCTCCCAACGACCCCACGAGTCGCCGAACCAGGGCCTTACGTGGGCCGGCAGTCGATTCGGCTCGCCGAGCCGGATGATCCGCGTGTCGTGGATCATCTCACCGTGAATCACGACGTAGTCCGCCGTCTGGATGACACGGATGTTTTGGTTGTATCCCCCGGAGGGTGTCATCGGAGGCCCGAGGGTGGCCGTGGGGCTCGAGGCGTAGTAAACGATGCACCGATCCGCCAGCGGCCGTAGCTCCGGATGGTCGTATTCGCCGAACTGGTCTCGGAACCCGTGGTACTCGTCCTTCCGCTCCTGGCCCTCTGCCGTCAGCGCGGGTATCCGGCCACTCGACGGATAGGTGATGAGTGAGGTCCGGGGCTCGCCGTTGACGATGGCCACCCGCGCACCTTGCTCGAACCAGACTTGGTTGTAGCTACCGACCCCGCCAGTCACTTCCGGTGCAGGGCGGTTCGGGTCGCTCGGCAGGGAACCGCGCTCGACACGGTCCACAAATCCTTGTTCGCGCTCGGCGACCTCCTCCGGGGTATAGACCGGACCCTGGCCCGGGCGACGCTGGAACGGCGTCATCGTCGCGTTTCTCCACGTTCCCTGAAGGTCCGGATGGCCATCGGGCGTCCGGGGCATCACCCACTGTTGAGCCGCGGCGGGGGAGAAAAGCCCAGCCGCCGCGGTCGCGATGCAAAGCCCCATAAGCAAAGTCGAATATCGCATGCTCATATCCCTCCTCTCAGCGGTTGCGTCCTTCTCCTAGCCGACATTCCCCGTCCTCCTAGCCGGTGGGAATCCGACACAGATGTAACGCACTCAGACTCGAAAAGCGATCGGCACGCGGACCTCGACCTGGGCGGTGCTTACCGTGCGGATCTAGACGGACGCATCGAGTGGGAGTACCATGCAGTCAACCGCTACCGAAAGGAAGACCATGCTGAACTCCATCGCTGACCTGCGGCTCACGGGCCTCATCGTACTGCTCCCCACCCTCTTCCTCGGTCTGGTCATTCAACGGGCCGAGGCACAGGACAAGGAGGCATTCCCCTACGAGACACTGCGTTCCCCAGTCATGGGTCTCCGAGGGGTCGTGGCCACGAGCCAACCGCTCGCCTCGAACGCCGGACTCGACATCCTGAAGAAGGGCGGCAACGCGATCGACGCCGCCGTCGCTACCGCCGCCGTACTGACCCTCGTCGAGCCCGGGAGCACGAGCCTCGGCGGCGACGCGTTCATCATGATCTACATCGCCGCGGAGAAGAAGTTGGTCGGAATCAACGCGAGCGGGCGGGCTCCGTACTCGATGACGCTCGACGCCCTGAAAGTGAAGCTGGACGAACACGGGATGGATCGGATCAGCGGCATCTACTCCGTCTCGGTGCCCGGTGCGGTCGACGGATGGTTCGAGGTGCTCGAGAAATACGGGACGATGACCATGGCCGAGGTCCTAGAGCCCGCGATCTACTATGCTGAGAATGGCTTTCCCGTGTCGCCCATCATCGCCAACGCCTGGCTTGGGCTTGAGCGAAATCAAGAGCCGTCGACGAGGGCCGCTCTGCTCCTCAACGGCGACCGTGCACCCAGGGCCGGCGATGTGTTCCGCAACCCGGATCTGGCCAACAGTTTCAGGTTGATTGCCGAACATGGCAGAGACGCCTTTTACAAGGGACCCATCGCTGAAGCGATCGTGGCGTACTCCGACCAGCACGACGGCTTCCTCACCATGAAGGACTTCGCGGATCACACCTCGACGTGGGTCGAGCCGATCTTCGCCGACTACGGGGACTACAGGCTCTACGAGCTACCGCCCAACGGCCAAGGCATCGCCGCGCTCGAGATGATCAAGATCCTCGGCAACGTCGACCTCGGTGCGATGGGCCACAACTCCGCGGAGTACCTCCATCACATCATCGAGGCCAAGAAGCTCGCCTACGCAGACATCCAGAAGTGGAATGGGGATCCGGAGTTCAACCATCTCCCGATCCAGGAGATGATCTCTACCGAATACGCTCGGCGGCAGTTCGAGCGCATCGACCCGAAAAGGGCCATGGAACGTCCCGAGTCGGGCATCGACGGCAACGGAGACACGATACTCCTGGAAGTCATGGACAAGGATCACAACTCCGTCTCATTCATCTACAGCATCTTCGGCGGCTTCGGCTCCGGCCTCGTCGCTCCGACAACCGGCTTCCCGCTGCAGAACCGGGCCGCACTCTTCTCGCTGGAGCCGGGCCATATCAACGTCGTGGAGCCGCACAAGCGCCCCTTCCACACGATCATCCCGGCGATGGCGTTCAAGGACGGAGAGTTCTTCATGGGGTTCGGGGCCATGGGCGGCTCCGTCCAGCCCCAACAGCACGTGCAGATCTTCCTGAACGTCGTCGAATTCGGAATGAACGCGCAGCAAGCCGTCGAGATCCCTCGGATCAATCACAACAGCGGGTTCAGCGTGACCGTCGAGCCCGGCATCGACGAGGCGGCATTGGCCCAGCTCGAGGCAATGGGTCACGAGATCCAACGGAGAACGACGCGCGGAGGTGTGGGAGGCGCTCAGCTGATCATGTTCGATCCGCTCACCGGTACGATGATCGGCGGGTCGACACCGCACAAGGACGGGATGGCGGTGGCGTACTAGGCGGCCGGCCGTCGGGTCAGACGGTAGGAGGCTCGGGCATCTGCCAGGTATTACTCTGTCCCAGGCCCAGCGCTTTCTTCAACTGCACGATCTGCCCCAGGTGGTACGCGTTGTGATCTGCCAGAATCAACGCCTCGCGGAGCAACGTGTGGCCCTCCTCGCTCCACGGGAACGCCTCGAAGAGGTCTCGTGAGGGATCGGACACGAGGTCGACCATCTTCTGAAGGCCGTTTTTGAAGGCCATCACGCTCGCCTCCCACGCTTCCTCGTCCTCGGGCACGTCCGACTCGGGCCAGTATCCGTCCGGAAAGTCCGCCGAGATATGGTTTGGATCTCGGCTGTACTCCGCCAGGTCGTCCTGGCAGATCCGAAGGTGCTCCAGAAGCTGCCAGATCGTGTGTGGGTGGCTGAGTAGCCGGGCGCCACGCTGGTCGGGGGGTACACCGGCGATGCCGTCTTCCGCCGTGACGTGCGCCCATGCGCTCGTGAGGAGCCTCACCAGATGATCGCGAAGGGCCGTGTCGGTGCTCATGGTCGCCTGGACGCGAACTTCTCCGAATCGGTGTCGAAATACACGGCACCGCGGTAGCTGGGTGTAAGTCGCCACGCCGTGGGAAGCTGCGAAGGTACTAGAGAACGCAGAGACGTTCCAGAGACGCTTGCCACCCCACACGCCCTAGACGCATCTTGTCGGCCATGTCTGACGATCCCCGCAAGCGCTTCATCCGTGAGATTCACCGGGGGTCGCGTCAGACTCTACGGCAGGCAGGAGCCTAAACTGATAGGAGGAGAACATGTTTAGACGGTCTATCCCCCTCGTCATGTTCGTCGGCGTCGCACTTCTGGTGGTGGGGCCGTCCGCGGCGAACGCCCAGCTCGGGCAAACCAGCTCGTTCCTGGCTCACGTGTCCAACCAGTATCGTGTGATCCCCAACGTGACGTATCACGTTGCGAGCAACCAAGAGAACAAGCTCGACCTGTACGTCCCGAGGGACGCCACCGGCCCGACACCCGTGTTGATGTACATCCACGGTGGAGGATGGGTTGGCGGGACGAAGGAGAGCAACGTGCTTCGCATCCTCCCCTATCTCGAGATGGGGTGGGCCGTGGCCAACGTCGAGTACCGCCTGGGTGCGGTCGCGCGTGCGCCAGCCGCGGTAGAGGACGGTCTGTGTGCTCTGCGTTGGGTCATTCGAAACGCCGGACAGTACAACCTGGATGCGTCGCGTATCGTGACGACTGGCAACTCGGCAGGAGGCCACCTCGCCCTGACGACCGGGATGATCCCGGCATCGGCGGGTCTAGACCGAGAGTGTCCCGGCTCCGAAGAGCTGAGCGTCGCAGCGATCATCAACTGGTACGGGATCACCGATGTCGGCGACTTGCTCGACGGTCCCAATACCAAGAGTTACGCGGTCGAGTGGATGGGCAGCCTGGAGAACCGATTCGAGATCGCCGAACGCGTATCGCCGATGACGTACATCAAGGCGGGCTTGCCACCGACGTTGACGATCCACGGTGATGCGGACCCAACCGTTCCGTATCAGCACGCGGTCTCGCTACACGAGAAGCTGGACGAGCTCGGTGTGCCGAACGTGCTACACACAGTGCCCGGTGGACGTCACGGTGGCTTCAATCGGGAGCAGACGCTGGCGATCTTCGAGACGATTCAGCGTTTCCTGTCGCAGCACGGGCTGGGTGGCGGTATGGCGCCCTAGGGCCGGGTCATGATCGAGGTCGACGGTCTGGTCTTCGCACGGTCTATGCCTGAGATGAACACACGCTAGAGGCCCCTTTGCAACTTTTCCCCTCCTGGGTGAGTTAGGGCGATCGAGGGATGCCGGCCAGGAGCGGCCGGCCTCGCCCCTCGATTGTTTCATGTGAGGAGGTGTGAGAAAATGAGGAAGTCGACTATGGGATGGGTGGTACCCACCCTCGCTTTTATAGCAGTGTTAGTCGTACCCTCGGACGGGCAGAGCCAGGCGTCACAAGCCACTCAGATGGCCGTCGAGCTCGAGGCCGAAGCATCCAGGCTCCATGATCAACCGGATCGATGGGCGTATGCGGCCGATCTCTACCTGGCCGCCGTCCGGCACAGAGAAGACGGAGATCCCCAGGCACAAGAGAACCTCTTGCGCGCGGCCAACCTGAGCTACGAAACGGGCGACATGAAAGCTGCGATGGCCGCGTTGGAGTCGGCAGGCTCTCGAGCCTTGGCGAGCGGAGACGTCGTGCGAGCAGCAGAGATCTTCGCCGATGCAGCTTGGGTCGCACGGAAGGCGGGGCTCGGGATCAAGCTGAGCTTGCTGTCATCCAGGGTCGGCAGGTTGGCGGACTCGTCGAAGCTTACCAGAGCGGAGAGAAACCAGATTCTGTCGGCGTTTCGAGGGCGCTGAGATGGCGTTCGCCGAGCTCGGCCGGGTTCCCCCACTAGAGCTCGTCAGCGGATGAGGTGGGTATGGCTCGGCGGCTAGCCGCCGAGCCCCCAACCGCTCTCGTCCCGCCCCTTTGCAACCTTTTCCCCCCAGGGAACGTCTGGGGAATGAGGGATGCGCGCGTCGCAGGGGCCGGCGGCGCCCCTCGGTCGTTTCATTGTGAGGAGGTGGGAGGATGAGGAAGACGATGGTGGGATGGGTGGTGAGCACCCTCGCTATGACAGCAGTGTTAGCCGTACCCTCGGACGTGCAGAGCCAGTTTTCGCGAGGCGCTCTGAGGGCCGCCGAGCTCGAGTCCGAAGCATTCAGGCTCCATAATCAACGGGATCGATGGGCGTACGCGGCCGCTCTCTACATGGCCGCTGTCCAGCTCAGAGCAGAGGACGATCCCAAGGCACAAGAGGACCTCTGGCTCGCTGCGAGCCTGGGTTATGAGACGGGCAACACGGCTGGTCCGTTCGCCGCGTTGGAGTCGGCAGGCGATCGTGCGTTGGCGAGCGGTGACATCGTGCGAGCAGCAGACATGTTCGCCGATGCAGCTTGGGTCGCACAGAAGGCGGGGCTCGGGATCGACCAGCGCAGGCTGACAGTCAAGAGCGTTGAATTGGCGGAATCCCCGGAGATCACCAGAGCCGAGAGACGCCAGATTCTGCGGCGGTTTCGAGGACGCTGAGATGGCGTTCTACGAGTGCGGCCGGATTCCCGGCTAAAACTCGTCATCCGATGAAGTGCGTGGGGCTCGGCGGGTGGCCGCCGAGTCCCCACGGGGAAAGGTGCTTGCCGCTCCACACGCCTTAGACGCATGTTGTCCCTCATGTCGGATGCCGGCGGCGAGCGATTCCTCGTGTATCGGAGGTGGTCTCATGCGGTTTTTATGCTCTCTCACGATTCTTGCGTGTCTCGGAATTGCCACGAGTGTGCTCGCGCAAGATCCTTTCCAAGGTGTCCCGGTCGAACCCCGTCCCTCCGAGTACATCCACTGGGATGCGGAGGCGTTTGCGGAGCTTCAAAGCCAGCTCGAGCAAGAATTGCGTGACGGCAGCCGGATATGGGGTACGCGGTTCGTCTACACGAGCGCGCTGCCACGGGCCGATCATCGGCACCACGACGTGCAGATCATCCATCGGTCGGGCTATACCCAACCCGAGATCCACGCCACCAAGTGGGACATCTACGTCATCTTGGACGGATCAGGAACGGCCCGTATCGGTGGCGAGAGGGTGAATTGGATCGACGGCCGCCCCCCCGAAGAGCAGAGGCCACAACTCAGGGGCGCCCGGGAATTTCAGGTCACCGAAGGCGACATGCTGCACGTCCCCGCCCGCGTTTGGCACCAGGTGTTGACGGAGGCGGGAGAGTCGATCACGTACGCTCTCATCAACGTGATCGAGTGATTGGGCGGTGGGCCCACCTCTGTAAGCTGAGCGTGGTCGGCGTACCCTCTCAGAACGATCGATAGGGTGGACGGCCTCGGGCGGCGAAGCCTACCTTGCCGCAGAACGGATCATCGAACGACGTCTCGGTCCCCCTGACGAGCGTTCGAGCCTTCCCCAAGTGAGGTATGCAATGCGCACCCTACAGAGACTCGGCTCGCTAACGGCTCTTGTCGTCCTCGCTTCAATACTCACCCTGGCCGCAGGCCAGCAAGTCCCCACCCTCACGCCCGAGCAGCAGGCGCGGCTGCAGATTCGGGAAGTGATGGACGGCCTCTACGTCCTCCCCGGGTTCGACGGCGGGCAGTCCGGTGGGAACGTGGCGGTCCGGGTGACCGATGAGGGTGTCATTATCGTCGACGACAAATTCCCGTACAGCTTCGATTTCATCACCGCGCAGGTCCGCAGTGTCACGGACCAGCCGATCAAGTACGTGCTCAACACCCACCACCACGACGACCATTCCGGCAGCAATGCCGACTTCATGCCGTCGGCCGAAGTGATCGTGCACAAGAACGCCCGCGCCAACATCGTCCGGAACAACCAGCCCGGCGCGCCGCGCCTCATCTTCGCGGACGAAACCGCGGTATTCCTGGGCGGTGCGGAGGTCCAGATGTTTCACTTCGGCCGGGGCCATACCAACGGGGATGCCGTAGTCTATTTCCCTGACCTCCGCACCGTCCACACCGGCGATCTCTTCGTCTTTGGCCAGCGTTTGGACGGCAGCACCCTCTCGCCGTTCTGGGACTTCGGTAACGGGGGCAGCGTGCTCGAGTGGCCGGCCACGCTGACCCGCCTGCTGGCCCTCGACTTCGACACCGTGATCCCGGGTCACGGGCCGATCCTGACCAAGGCAGACGTCAGGACGTTCCGCGGCAAGCTCGAGACCGTGATCGATCGAGTCCGCGCCGAAATCGCGGCAGGCGCGAGGCGAGACGACATCGCCTCTCGGGTCGACACGGCCGACCTGGACTGGCCGCTCGCGCCGGTGCGTATCCAGAATGTGTTCGACGAGCTGACGGCAGCGCAGTAGTGCCTGGGGGCGCGAGTGCGATTACGCTGTCCCTGCGTAATACGAGGTCGTTATCGAAGGGCAATGCTTGAAAAGTAGGCGCCGATAATCGTGGGAGGATTTCTCGATGAATCAGCAGATCGAATGGCCGGTAAAGACACGAGAGTTCCAGTCAGCCGCTATTGACTCGACCTACTGGAACGATTTCGCGTTCCGCGAGGACGACATCATTATCGGAACGTACGCCAAGTCGGGCACCACCTGGGTTCAGCAGATCGTCGCCCAGCTCATCTTCAACGGTGAGGAAGGATTGCCGGTAGCCCAGATGTCACCCTGGCTCGATTTTCGTCTGCCGCCGCTCGAAGAGAAGCTGCCCGGCATCGAGGCCCAGGAACATCAGCGTTTCATAAAAACTCACCTTCCGGTAGACGCGCTGGTGTTCTCTCCGAAGGCGAAATACCTCTACATCGCTCGCGATGGCCGTGACGTGGTGTGGAGTTTCTACAACCACCACTACTACATGAACGACATTTTTTACGACGGCATAAGGGCCCTACGGTATCTCGGCCGCGTGTGGGAGCGGCCGCGCACCAACGACCTCAGAGAATATTTTCTCGACTGGTTCAATAATGAGGGCTTCCCGCTGTGGCCATTCTGGGAAAACCTTCGCACCTGGTGGGCAATCCGCGACCTTCCCAATGTCTATTTGGTTCACTACCAAAATCTCAAGGACGACATGGAAGGCCAGATGAGGAAGATCGCCGCCTTCCTTGATATTCCCATTGACGAGAGGCGATGGGATACCATGGTCGACCATTGCACCTTCGACTACATGAAGAACCATGCGCCTTTGAGCACGCCGCTAGAGGGGGTGATCTTCGACGGCGGCGCCAAGGTGTTCATCAACAAGGGTACCAACGGGCGTTGGCGTGATACACTGACCGGGGAAGACGTCGAGGCGTATGAGGGTCGGGCGATCGAAGAGCTCGGCCCCGAGTGCGCGCATTGGCTGGCGACGGGTGAGTTTCTGAAGTAGGGGTTAATCCCTATGACCAAGCCTTTCGCGGACTGCCCGGAAGCGGGGCTCGTCCAAGACCGGATGAGAATAGGCGTTCGACTTTATGTGCGTCACGCTGAAATAGCCTACATAGGGCTCGGGGCTATCGGCGGCCGTATTCAGCCAATGAAGCGCTTGCTCATCGTCGCCCAACGCCAGGTAGCCCGTTACCCAGGCAGCGCTCGGAATACGGTGGATCTTCGCCGTCTCTTCTAGCCGATGAAAAATTCTTTCTGCGTCTTCCCGATGCCCACATCGCGAATAGTTAAACGCCAACTCACCCAGAAAGACGGGATTGACATCGTCGCGCAGGAGTTGCTCGGCAATCTGAGTGTGCATTAACGTCTCGGCACGGTTGCCTTGAGCGAACCCCTGAATCCCGAGCATGAGATGCGCGACACCAAATGTCGGGGACAGCTCCACCGCACGGCGCTGCCCATCAATGGCTGCGTCGTGATCGCCACTGTGCATGTATATGACAGCCATCCAAGAGTGTCCGAAAGCACTGTTCGGATCGAGTGTTATCGCCCGTTCCCCGAGCTCGATCGCCTCCTCCGTACGGCCGATAAGCGCACAGAAGACGGCGTAGTCCATAAGCACTTCGGGATCGTTTGGACTGAGCCGCAATGCGTGGCCGTAAGCTTCCCGAGCGTCCGATCCACGCCAGTTGAACTGATGGATTCGGGCGAGGGCACCGTGCGCGGCCCCCGCGCTGGGGTCGAGCTCCAAGGCTTGCCGCAGATCCCCGAGAGCGAGACCCTCCAGCTCGGCACGGCGACTGGCGTAATTCTCATGGATTCCCGGATCCTGGTTTAGCTGGGACAGATAGATACGCGCCCGCTCGACATACGCCATCGCGAAGTCAGGATCGAACGCTATCGCCTGGTCCAGGTAGGATCGACTGCTCGAGCGCAGCTCTGGATGCCCGCCCACTACACCCCCGTGTTCCTGGAGGATCGCCAGCGCCCGCAAGTAAAGGGCATAAGCCTCAGGTGACTTCGTGGGCGGCTTCTCTATGCTTTCTTTCTCAGCCACGGAGAACTCCGTCTCGAGCGCCTCGGCGATCTTCCGGGCCACATCTGCCTGGATCGCGAAGATATCAGCGAGATCCCGCTCGTAGACCTCCGACCACAGGTGATCTTGCGTCGCCGCATCGATCAGCTGCGCCGTCACGCGCACACGCTCTCCCGCATATCGTACGCTTCCCTCCATGACCGTGCCGACCCCGAGCTCTGCGGCGATCTCGGCTATCGACTTGTCTGTGTCACGGTACTTCTTGACCGAAGTGCGGGCGATGACACTGAGGTCCTTGATCTTCGTCAGGCAATTGAGGATCTCCTCATGAATGCCGGCCGCGAAATACGCGTCGTCCGGGTTGGGGCTCAGGTTCTCCAAGGGCAGGACTGCCACCGAGTTGCGAAGAATTTCCGGCCGTGGTCTTATCGATTCTGCACGCGGACTTGGTGCCGTTCGCTCGGGGCTCGGCGCCGGCTGTTGGGGACTCGGTGCCGGCCGCTCGATGCTCGGCGCCGGCTGCTGAGGCGTGCCGAGGGAGACGCCGGTTTCCGCGACCGCATCACTGGCCGGTGTACGAACCACCCCTGTGGGCGTGAGATCGAACGCCCAGGCGAGAACCACGGCGATAGGGAGCCCTACCGCGAGCAGAACGATCATGACCGTATCGAACCAGGCCGGTAAATTCAGCGGATCGTTTACGACATCAATGATCTGAATGAGCAGCCAAGCCACCACCGTATAGACGGCGGCGACCTGAAAGACTTTGCGTCTCTTGATTTCCCCCAGAAAAGACAAACTCGCTCCAGATTATTGATGCACAGTGGGCTCAGTTTCCGCTCGGCAGTGCGAACACGAACAAGTCGGTGCCCCTGCTCGGACGGAGCTCGGGTGTCAGATTCATCGATCCCGCACCAGTGTTGACCGCCACGTACTGGCGCCCGTCGACGGCGAAGGTGATCGGATAGCCGCTGACCGAAGAGCCGAGATTGATCTCCCATAACACCTCGCCCGTCTCATCGTCGAAGGCGCGAAAGCGCCCGTTCGAATCGCCACCGAAGATGAGCCCACCGCCGGTCGCCACGAGAGACATCGTGCCTGCCCGCGTCTCGTAGAGCCACGACGTCTCGCCGGTCTCCACCGAGATGGCTCGGACGGTCCCGAGGTTGTCGGTGCCGGGCGCGACCTGGTGGCGCGCTGCCAGCGAATAGATGGCGAGGCCACCTTGCCCGCCGCGCGTCAGGGTCTGTGCCCGGACGCTCTCGAAGTCGGCCGTGGCCAACATTTGCGCGCAGGTGTTGCGCAGGGGGTAGTACATCGTGCGCGTCCGCGGGCTGTAGGCGCCGGCCTCCCAGTCTTTGCCGCCGGCCCAGGTGGGGCAGACGAACACCTCCTGCTCCGCCTCCCTGAAGACGACTTCCGCGTTTACTGTCACGGCTCCCGTCGCTCCGTCGATATCGTCGATCACGTTCTGCCGGACCGTGGGAGTGGCCCAGAGAAACTCACCGGTCTCGCGATCGAGGGTGTAGACCAATCCGGTCTTGCCGGGAATACCGGTTATCACCTTGCGGACCTCTCCCGGTTGGAGCCGCGGGTTGATCCAGCGTACGGCCTCCGGGTCGGGCGCGACGGGCGTGTCGACGAGGAGCCGCTCGAAGGGATGGTCCAGGTCCCAGTGGTCGTTCAGGTGCTGGTAGTACCACCGGATCTCGCCGGTGTCGACCTCGAGTGCGAGCGTGGAGTTGTGGTAGAGGTGTGTGTTTTCGGTGCCGCCCAGGTAGAACTTCGGCGCCGGCGAGGTGACCGACGTGCCCATGTAGATCAGTTCCAACTCGGGATCGTAGCTCGGGACCATCCAGGCACCCACGTGTTGCCGCCCCTCGAAGGGAACGTCGCCCCATGTCTCGTCGCCCGGCTCTCCCGGGGCCGGAATGAGACGTCGTCGCCACAGCTCTGCGCCCGTCAATGCATCGTGGGCGGCGATGATACAGGCGTTCGGTCCACCCCACGGCCGGCAGCTACGCCCCGAGATGACCCGTCCGTCCGCGATGATCGGGCCCGAGCTGTGCGTGGCCGAGTTGACCTGGTAATCGAAGATCTGCGTTTCCCAAACGGTCTCACCGGTCAGGGCGTCGAGCGCGAACACGAAGTTGTCGTCGCTGGTGTTGATGATCATCCGGTCGTAGATGGCAACGTTGCGATTGTTGCGGGCATTGCCCCCGACGAGGCCGTAGAGGTCCTCCGGTAAATCGCGGCCATACTCCCATATGAGGTCGCCGGTCGTAGCGTCGAGCGCCTGAATGACGTCCTCCGCCTGGGGCACGTAGAGGACGCCACCGTATGCCAACGGCGTGATCTCACCGGTTCGAGCCGCCAGGCTTCGCGTCCAGACCATCCGGAGCTCGCCGACGTTCTCCCGATTGACCTGATCGAGCGGGCTGTAGCCCCAACTGTCGAGCGTCCGGCGCCACATGAGCCAGTCCCCCGGTGCCGGGTCCTGGAGCATCGCGTCTGTAACGGGGACGAAATCATCGGATGACTGCACTTGAGCCGTAGCCGTGGACGATGCCAGGAACAACAACACCGCGCATAGCGTGACCCGAACGCACACTGCGACCCGAACGCACGCTGCGAAAGGAGACTTTCTAAGCATTTCAGGACTCCCAAGCCGGAGGTTCCAACGGCCATCTGATGACGACGGATAGGCGATAATAGGTGGCGGGCCCTGATCGAGGAAGCGTATGACACCGAGGAAGCGCATGACACCGAGGAAGCGTATGACGTTTACCGGATGAGGTGCCCGTATACCTCGGTGTACCGATGGGCGATCTCCTTCCAGTCGTACTCGCCACGGACGAGCGCCAGTGCGTTTATGCCGCGGCGTTTTCGTTCTGTCTCGTTCATTAGCGCCTGGTGCAGCGTCGCCGCCAAGGAATCCAGATCGTCGACTTCGCAAAGCCAGCCGTTCGCACGCGGTCCGGTTTCGACGACGAAATCGAGGGGCCCGCCGCTTCGGGTCGCGATCACTGGAACTCCCGTCGCCATCGCCTCGATGTAGACCTGGCCAAACGGTTCGTTGTAGGAGGGTGCGACCAAAACGTCGGCGAGGTTGAGTCCTCGAGAAAGAACATCGTGCGGCAACCACCCGCAGAAAAACACGTTCGGCAAGTCGAGGGAGCGGGCGACCGTATGAGGATGCTCGCCTTC
Source organism: Longimicrobiales bacterium (assembly GCA_965248195.1). Lineage (GTDB taxonomy): Bacteria > Gemmatimonadota > Gemmatimonadetes > Longimicrobiales > Gaopeijiaceae > UBA822. The sequence goes on from CBDFIQ010000002.1 coordinate 3,089,243, forward strand.
CCATTCACCGGGCATGCCTCCCCAGACGAGCAGGTTGAACGGGGGGTGACTGTTGCTGTCGAACGATTGGTTGACCCGCGAGACGGCCTCGAGCAACAACGGAACGCGTTTGAAATCGAGAAAGCGACCCACGAATATCAGAAGCGGCTTCAAATCGCCTGATTCGTCTTTGAGCCTCTCGATGTCGGACTCGTCGTAGCGCACGTTCCCCGGGACACCGCCTTCGTCCCAGCCCTGAGGCTCCTCCACCAGGATCTTGCGGAGAAAACTCCATTTTTCGTCTTTGGACCAATTCAGCGGCTGGAACAGAGACGTGTCCACGCCATTCGGGATCGTGGTGATGTGGTTCTCGTCGATCGCGAGGCGTGCGATCGCCCGCTCACGAATGTCCGGGCTGATAGCGGCAAAGTGGTTCGTTATGTCGACTGCGTCGCTCAGGATGCCACGCCCAACGTGGTCCAGCTCATCGGGGCTACCAACTTCCCTGCTCAGCTCGTCGAGACGCTCCAGCATCTTGATCTCCGTCCCATGCAGTTGCGTCAGCTTGGGCACCGAGGGAAAGAGTTGCGCCGCGGCACCATGCGCGTGAGTGAGATGGTGGAGGTGGAGAAGGTCGGGCTGGAAGCGCTCTCTCACGTCTTCGAATACTCCGGTCCAGCACCGCAACAATGCTACATACTCGGCGTCCGTCAGCTTGTAGAAAACACGGTCGGGTACGCCGGATTTGTCTTCATAGCTCGGGTGAAACGGGATTTTCCAACCGTCGGATAGCGGATCTTCACCCTGTTCGAACCCGCGCCACGCGTCGGTATAATCGACCAAGGTCAGTGGGATTTCACCGAAAAAAAAGTTAGCGTCGTGTTGCGGGTCGCCGTCGTCCAGCGTGCCGGTGATCAGACGCACTTCGTGGCCCATCTGAATCAGGGCGGTCGACAGATAGCGGGCCACCTGCGCGCTTCCCCCCCTCGGATAGAAGATGAGGCTCATCAGGATTTTCATGAGATCAATCGAAACGGATCGCCTCGAGGATGCGTTCGACGGTGTGATAATCGACCCCCCCGAACTCCAGGCGTTGGCCCTCTTCGTCGCTGGAAAAAACCACCTCGCCCAGCACCTCGAGGCCGCCGATCGTGCCCGACAGCTCCGGGGATCGTGATCGCAGTTGGTGGCGGGGAACGAAAAACAGCTCCAAATTTTTTTGGATGTCGTCGAAGGTCGCCACGATATTGGCTGAGATCGATGATTCTTGATGCCCGTTTTGCACCCTCCAGGCTCGAATCCATCGAGAAGCTGATTCGACGACCTCTTCAAGGTCGCCGCGCCAATACACGACGGCGATCGGATAATTATCGATCGCGCCGTGGGTTTCTATCCCCGACTTCCGTGCCGCGACCTCCAGTGGAAACGGGGCGTCGGACGCCGGCCTCTTGAAGAACTGGAAATGGAGATGACCGGGGATGGAGGCGCCTGCGCCTGCGCCGTTATAATAACCCAGGAATCCCGGCAGCCTCCGCGCAAGCGTAACCAGATCTTTGAGGATCTCCTCGATACTCAGACATACGTTCGCCGCGCTGTTGGTGCACCAAGCCTGTGGAATATGGTCGTCGCTGGCGATTACGCAGTGCAGCGGCATCAAAGGGTAAGCGTTCATCCAGGCGATGTAGCGGGTGGAGTCGACGTCGATCTCATATCCCAATTCCACGCCGCTTTGTTGCCACTGGATGTTATCCCGGCAAAGAAAGCAGCCGTTGTGTTTTACGCCGGTGCCGGACGGAGGCGTCGAACCGCCAGCGCCCTCAAATCGCAGCGCCCGTACCGGGTTGTACTGGACGAAAAAAAAGCGCGTCGGGTCCTCGGGGTGGGCGAAGCGATAACGACGCACCGATTGCAGGTCATCCTTGATAAATCCCTGATCGCGCTGTTGATTTCTGAGCGCCTCCAGGGCGGCAGCAAGCCCGCCATCGGTTCGCTCGATTTCCCTGAGTCGCCGGTTCAGGTCCGTCCAAATCTCGGAGTATTTCTTTTTGTTCGACTCAGAGGGCGACATGACTTCGATCCTGGTACTTGAACGCGGGGATTGACCGACTTTCAAAGGTCCTGCTTCTACGTGAATCTTATCTTAGCTATTTCTAGAAGTGACGGGGGTTTGCGAACAAAGCACGAAGTCGCCCGGGTGGAAACGACAGGCGGGATGCGATAATGCTAGGTGATTCCATTGTCGTGGAAAAGCACCACCTCGAAGCGGCAGCCGGAATCGTCGAAATCGTATTGCCGTTGATCGAGCGACACCCCGGAAAGTACACCATCTCCATCGCTGGAGAGTCCGGCAGCGGCAAGTCAGAAACGGCGACGGCGCTCGCCGCCGCTTTGATCACCTCTGGAAAATCCTGCCTGATTCTTCAGCAGGACGATTATTTCGTCCATCCCCCGAAGACCAACGACCAAACCCGCCGCGAGGATATCGGCCGGGTAGGCCCGCAGGAGGTGCACCTGGATCTCCTGGATGCCCATCTGCAATCCTTCCGGGAAGGATTTTCGGTCATCGAGAAACCCCTCGTCATCTACGAGGAGAACCGCGTCACGACGGAGCGCTTCGATTTCGGCGACAGCCAGGTTCTGATAGCCGAAGGCACCTACACGACGACCTTGTCGAACGTGAATACCCATGTTTTTATCGACCGCGACTACCGCGAAACCCGTTCCCATCGTGACAAACGGCGGCGCAGTGACGCCGAGTTGGACCCGTTTATCGAGAGGGTCTTGGCCATCGAGCACGAGATCATCTCGGCACACAAGGCAATGGCGCAGCTAATCGTCAACAAGGACTACTTCGTGCGACAACAGGCCGGATCGGGCTGATCGGTCCATGCGCGTCGCTTTTCTCAATCCCCAGGGTAATTTCGATCCGGCGGATTCGTACTGGGCCGGCCATCCGGACTTCGGGGGGCAGCTGGTCTACGTAAAAGAAGTCGCTCTGGCCTTGGCCAAACTCGACGTTCAGGTGGACATCGTGACGCGCCGCATGCGCGATCCCGACTGGCCCGAGTTCTCCGGGGACGTCGATTATTATGAAGGATTCCCAGACAATCCGAGAATTCTCCGTATCCCCTGCGGCGGCGATTCATTTCTCAACAAAGAGGCGCTCTGGCCCTGCCTGAGCGAGTTCGTCGACAACCTGCTGGAGCTTTACGGTGTTGACTCCCCCGATTTCATTACCGCCCACTATGCGGACGGCGGCTATTGCGCGGCGTTTCTGCAGAGCAAGACCGGTCTGGGCTTTTCCTTCACCGGACATTCGTTGGGAGCGCAGAAGATGGACAAGCTCGGCGTTAACCCTGAAAACGCCGCGAAAATGGAAAAGACCTTCCACTTTTCCAAGCGCATTCATGCCGAGCGGCTCAGCATGGAGCGGGCGTCGACCATCGTTACGTCCACCGGGCAGGAGCGGTTCGAGCAGTATTCCCACCCGCTCTATGCAGGCGCGGTGGATGTCGCCGATGACGCACGGTTTGCCGTTATTCCCCCGGGAGTAAACACCCGGGTGTTCAGCATCGAAGAAAAAACGCGCGACGATGAGGTACTGGATCGGCTCCTCGGGCGAGTGGCAACGTCCCGGCAACCTTACGTCATCGTCTCGAGCCGTCTGGACGCCAAAAAAAATATTGCCGGCGTGGTCGACGCCTATGTGTCCAATAAAACGTTACAGGAGAGCGCCCGACTCGCGATCGTCATACGGAGCGTGGAAGACCCCTATGCGGACATCTCGACGCTGCCCGAGTCGGAACGAGAAGTGCTGCGACCGATTCTGGAAACCATAAAGGGGGCGCAGCTGAGAAACAGTATCGACTTTCTCGATATCCGGTCGCAACAGGATCTGGCCAGCGTCTACCGGGTTCTGGCGCGGCGGCGGTCGGTGTTTGCGCTGACCTCGTTTTATGAGCCGTTCGGTCTTGCTCCCATCGAGGCGGCTGCCTGCGGGCTTGCGGTGGTCGCCACCCGAAACGGCGGGCCGTCAGAGATCTTCGTCGACGAGGCCGGAGTATTGGTGGACCCGACGGATGTTGAGGATATCGCCCGGGGCTTACTCGAGGCTCTGGAGCATTACGAGCGCTTTGCCGAGCGGAGTCGAGACCGTGTGGCTGAGAAGTATACCTGGCACGCCACGGCAGCCGGCTACCTGGAGGTGATCGAACGAGGCGCCGGGCTATAGCCGGCTTTTTGGCTCGGTTCCGAACGGCAGGTACTCGCGAACCTGTCCGAGCATGTCCCGGCTGACGACAACGACGCCTTTCGACGTGCGATGAAAACGCCGTGCGTCCTCCTCCGCGTCCTCTCCGATCACGGTCCCCGCGGGAACGTGGCATCCGTTGTCCAGAAGGACGCTTTTAAGCCGCACGTTTTCTCCGATCCTGCATTCCGGAAGCGCGAGAACACCCTGCAGCTCACAGCCTGAGTCTACCACGACCTTCGAGAACAAAAGAGATGCCTCCAGCGAAGACTCATGGATCAGGCACCCGCCGCTGACCATGCTGTTTACGGCGTAGCTCGATGCTTCGTCCTTGAAGCCGACAAAACTTGCCGGAGGCAGCTGCTCCTGGTGGGTCCAGATACGCCAATGGGGATCGTAGAGATTCAACTGAGGGGAAGCACCGATCAGCTCCATGTTCGCCTCGTAGTACGCGTCGAGCGTTCCTACATCCCGCCAATACACATCCTCGACGGTCGTTTGCTCGGCGAATGAGAAGGCCTGGGCGTGGTGGCCGTTAGCCACGGCATAGGGAATGAGGTCCTTGCCGAAGTCATGACTGGAGTCTTCCAGCTCCGCGTCGCGTCGCAGCTGCTCGGATAGGTATTCAAACGAGAATACGTAAATACCCATACTGACCAGCGCCAGATTCGGATCTTCCGGCGTGCCGGAAGGGTGCTCCGGCTTCTCGTCAAAATCCGTTACAACAAAACCGGAATCGACCGTCAAGACGCCAAACTCACTGGCCTCGCTCACCGGGACGGTGGTGCAGACGATGGTCAGGTCGGCATGTGAATCCACGTGTGCAGCAAGCAGCTCGCCGTAATCCATCTTGTATACGTGATCCCCGGCCAATACGAGAACGTGGTGGGGATGATGGGTTTCGACGATGTCCAGGCTTTGATATACGGCGTCGGCGGTTCCCTGAAACCAGGATTCTTCCGTCAGCCACTGCTGCGCCGGGATGATGTCGACAAACTGGCCCATCTCATAGTTGAACCTGCTCCATCCGGTAACGATATGACGGATGAGAGAATGCGATTTGTACTGGGTCAGAACGGCGACTTTCTGGATGCCCGAGTTGACACAATTGGACAACACGAAATCGATGATCCGGAATTTTCCGCCAAAGGGTACCGCCGGCTTGGCTCGCCATTCGGTCAACATCTCGAGGCGGGAGCCGCGACCGCCGGCGAGGATAAGCGCGACGGTGTCGCGGGTGAGCCGGCTGACGAACCGGGAGTGTCTCGTGGGCGTCACAAAGCGGGTGGCCTCGGCGCCCTCACGATCATTGTCTTCTTCATTGCCTAGCTCATGAACACACCATCAGCACCCGCTAGCGGGCGCAGGTATCGGCGCCATCCCTGCGTTGCCCAACGCCGTCAAGTCACTTCCCGCAATCCCGACACTGCCGCAGATCGAGTTGTTGAGCAGTGTGGCACTGCTGCCGTCGACCTGCAAGTCACCCACGACGCGGCTAAACGAAATCCCAGCATTGCTTCCCGGGATCGAGAGACTGCCGGTGATCCGCGCCCCACGGATGCGATTGCCGCTGCCCTCTACGGTGACGTCGCCGTCGAGCGTGACACTTCCGCCCGTGGGGCCTTCTCCGAACAGGGTCACGTTGCTTCCCGAGAACTTGAGATCGCCAGTATAGGTGCCCGCACTGAAGAAAACGATCGTGTTGCTTTGGGACAGAGCATTATTGACCTCGTCGAGCGACATCGACGGGGTAATCTCCACCAACTGGCCGCCCAGCGCATACCCGACATCAGCCATCACGGCCACGGAACCGCCGTCGGACGCAATTGCCACCTCGCGCAGGTCCTGGTCCGCGATGTCGACGCCAACGTCGTTCCCACCCACCGAGAGCGTTTTGACCCCGGCCACGACCTGGCTCAACACCACGACGCCACTGGCATCGGTAGATCCCGTAGGGCCTCCCGCCACCAAGACGTTCACGCCCGACTGTGTGGTCCCAGGTGTCGGCACTCCCGCTTGGTTGTCGTCATTCACGACCGGGTTGACGAGCACCACGAAGGTGGTCTCGCCGAGCGTGACTTCCGTGCCCGTGGGCTCCGTGCCCGTGTCGTCCCCACATGCAAGGGCGGCAACCAGGCATGTACTCAGCGCGGCGTGGCGACGCGCGAGGCTCTTCACTATAAACATTAGTGTTTCTCCGTCAGTCGGTTGGAAGCAACAGCACTATTCCTAGATACCACAGTTGCGCATGCCGGTCACCAAAATCGTGACGACTGTCAGGCGGGTCGCGGTTCGTCGGCTCCACCTTGCGAACGGGAAGGGCTTTGGACATCCTCGCAATCCCGCGTACGATGGGGACGGACTTACCATCGCGCTCCGGCGCTAGGCTTGGCCGTGCGTTGCCAAGGCCCACGCTCATGGAGTCGGGTGCCTAGGGTCCTTATATGTGTGAACAGGTCCGAGCCACACGTATTGTTGTTGTCGTACTCGTAGCTTGGCTGCTGGTTGCGTTCATAGTCGGCGCGTCGGGCCGGTTGCAAGGACTCCAACCGCCTGTGCCGCAGCTCGTTCTCGTCGCCCTCACGGTTGCGTTGCTCTTGACGCTCCGATTCGTCGGGCCTGTCCGCCATTGGGCCTCAGTCGTGGACGTGCGGTGGCTCGTCGGCGCACATCTCACCCGCTTCGTGGGCATATACTTCCTGGTGTTGTACAACCGTGGTGAGCTGCCTTACGCCTTTGCGGTGCCCGGCGGCTGGGGCGACATCATCGTCGCCATGCTCAGGCTGCTGGTGATCGCAACCGGTCCGCCTCAGGGATCGCGTCGACTACTGTTTCTTATTTGGAATGTCATAGGGTTGCTGGACATTCTCTTCGTCGTGGCCACGGCCACTCGGTTGGCGTTGGGAGATGTCAGTTCGATGGCGCCCTTACTGCGCCTACCGCTCAGCCTGCTGCCAACCTTTGTCGTGCCGATCGTCATCGCCACGCACGTGTGGTTGTTCACGAGGCTCATCGGGCCCCAGGAAAACGAGACCGTCGCTTAGGACACACGTCCCACGCAAAGGCGATCCCCCGGCACGCGGACCCCGTAAAGCACAACACGGTATACCAGCAGGAGTTGCCCGGAGTGAGCATGGTGGGGCACCCCAACACGAACGCCGGTATCGACTCCGTGTTGGCACTTTGTCGGGGGGAGGTGTCGAAAGATGTGCGCGTGAACCCGTCAGCGTTTCGGGCGCTAGACCTTCGCGCGCATCAGCTCCTGTCCGACGCGCCGCTCCACGACGCGTGGTGCTTCCAGCTGCGCGGTGGTGGTCCGGGCATCACCGTGCGCGATGCGATCGACGTCTTCGTCGAAATTGATGCCTCGAGGGCCGACCCCGCGGCCCGGGTCCTGATTGCTTTGCGCGCAATTATGGGGCGGGCGTTCGGCTGGGATCGTGAGGTCCCGGGCGCGTCCGCCCGTTCCTACGTCAATCGGCTATCCGCGGAGGACCGTGCGCGCTCACTCGACGCGCCCGGCTCGAAACGCGGCTTCTGGACCACCGTGTATGCGTTCGACCGTGAGGCGCTGGGTGAGGTCATCAACCGTACAGTACATGCGTTTCTGCTCTTCGTCCTAGAACCGGCTCCAGGCGGGTATACCCTGTACTGGGGGATTTATGTCAAGCCGGTAAGTCGATTCACCGCGTTCTACATGGGGCTGATCGACCCCTTTCGGCGGCACCTGATCTATCCTCGGCTCATTCGCCGATTTGAGGAGGTCTGGTCCAGAAGGTGGGAAGGCACAGCATGAGGGTCTTTGTCGCTGGTGGGACAGGCGTTATTGGCCGACGCCTCCTCCCAATGCTGGCACGCGCCGGACATGAGGTGATCGTCCTGACTCGCTCCGTGAGCCGAGCGGAGGAAGTTCGCGCACCTGGAGTTCAACCGGTGATGGCCGACGCGTTGGATGCCGCGGGCACGCGTCACGCCGTTATGGAGGCGACACCCGAGGTCGTGATCAACCAATTGACCAACATCCCCAGTCGGCTCAATCCTCGCCGTATCAAGGACGAGATGGGAGCAACCAACAGACTGCGAATCGAAGCTACACGAACGCTGGTGGAAGCGGCCCAGGCTGCCGGGGCACACCGAGTGATCAGTCAGAGTATCTCGTTTGTTTATGACCCCAGGGGCGCAGCACCCGCGACGGAGGACGAACCGCTCCACCATGGCGCTCCCGCAGCTTTCAGCGACATGGTTCGCGCAATTGACGCGTCCGAGCACACCGTGCTAGACGCCAAAGGGGTCGCGGGCATTGTTCTCCGATACGGCTACTTCTACGGTCCAGGGACGATCTATGCGGCGGACGGGAGTTTTGCGGAGGATGTTCGCCGTCGCCGAGTGCCGATTGTCGCAGACGGCGAAGGCGTCTGTTCCTTCGTTCACATCGACGATGCGGCCGCTGCAACCCTGCTCGCGCTAGAGCAGGGGGAGCCCGGCGCGTACAACGTCGTGGATGATGACCCAGCACCTGTCCGGGACTGGTTACCGATCTACGCTCAACACATTGGAGCTGCCCGTCCATTTCGGGTGCCGAGACTCATTGGCCGGCTAGGAGCAGGACCCTATGGGCTCTACTTCATGACTCAGCAGCGGGGTGCATCTAACGAGAAGGCCAAGAAGCGACTTCGCTGGAAGCCCCGTTATCCGAGCTGGCGAGAAGGTTTCCGGTCGGAGCTGGCCGCCCCATTGGTCCCCGAATCGTGAAGCCTCTACTCTTCGTCGGAATGCACGCGCTCCTCCTGTGTACAGTGCTCAGCGGCCTCGATGCAGAGCCCCTTGCCAGGCAGGAAGCCCTGCACGAGTACCAGTCGATCAGCCTTGAGATCTTCGGCAGCCAGGATTCGGATCGGGACATCCGCTTGTTTACCGACGGCGTTTCATGGGGCAGAGAGCTATTCCGAATCTTGTCCGGGCACATCGAGCCCAAGATCGTCTTTACCTCTGGCAACAGAGTGCCCGAGGATGAGCCGACGCCACCTCAGGAGGCGGACGGATTAGGGGTCGGTGCATCTGGTCTACTGCGATGGAGCCCCATTCGCATATGGGTTCTCGAGCCTCACGTCGAAGCCAGCACGGGGATGGTATTCACGACGGAGGAGTTTCCGCCGAGCGGAACGATCTGGAACTTCTGGAGCCGATGGGGAGCCGGTATATCGATCTGGCTAAGCGATGATGTTGCGCTCTTGGTCGCGGTTCGTCGGCTCCACCTTTCGAACTGGAAGGGCTTTGGACATCCCCGTAATCCCTCGTACGATGGGGACGGACTTACCATCGCGCTCCAGCGCTAGGCTTGGCCGTGCGTTGCCATCGGCCCGGCGCTCTGGCGAGGGGATTCACGGAAAAAGACCTTTGAAATCCCTATCCCTGGGCCGATACTCAAAGTAGGGGCGTCCCTCAAGAAGCCCGGCGACTAGCCAATCGGACGCCCACCGCTTCGAGGCTCGGCTGGAGCCTTTGATCTCGCACCGGACGAATCGACATGCGCGCCACCCGCCGGAGTCTCGGACCGTTCCTGGTCCTTGCGATGCTCTTCTTCGGCACCTCCTGCTCGGATGGTTCGAGCAACCCGACGGACGCGGGACCCGGGACCGAACAACCCCTCCAGACGCTTTCGGCGGTAGTAGAGAGGCTACCGGGCAGCCGGAATTTCAGCCCCGACGGTACGTGGTGGGGCTACAACATGAGCAAAGTCGTTCGCCGCGGAGATTTCGTCTTCACGTATGTCATCGAGAACGACGACAATCCGTCCACCTACTCGACGTTCAGGATCTACGTGAAGGAAGGCGACGGACCCTGGACGGCGGGAGCCGGCTTCAACACGACGCGGCCGGGCAACATCCTTGTGGACTCGAACGGTGCCCTTCATGCGTTTGTCTTCGAGGCCACGGACATCGATCTGAACGACTCCGTCGGGAAGCTCCACCACTACACACTGGCCGGCGCGAGTATCGGAGACATTACCGGTTTCGCGCACGAGGTCGTCGTCGACCACGTGGCCGGAGACGAGACTGTCAATATGCGGGTCGGGGCAGCCATCGGTGCCGACAACCAGATGGTCCTCGCGTTCGGCCTGGGGACCGACGCGGACGGCGACACCGAGCAGGTCCTCACAAAGACCGTCGGGGGTGCGGGCTGGGCGCAGGAAGCCGCCGGGACCCAACTCGGGCACGAATTCTACTACCCGTTGGTGGCGGTCAACTCCGTAGGAGCGATCGGCATTCTTCCCATCCAGGACGACTTCGAGGGGGTCGGGAATCCGAACACCTACCAGATCATCCGCTTCTTCGAGAGGAGCGGTTCCACGTGGTCGGCCGAGAGCGTCGTAGATCACACGTCCCAGGCCCTGGCCTCCACGCGTCCGCGTCTCCTGGAGCAGAGCGATCTTTACGTCGATGCCAGCGACGGCGTGCACATCCTCTACAAGGAATACCTGGCTGCGGATGGTGGAACCACGTCCTCAATCAAGCACCTGACTGGCTCTATTGGGTCGTGGACGACCCGCACGATCGACCCCGGCATGCTCAACCTCAACTGGTTGAAGATGATCGAGGTCGGTGGGACCAGGTATCTGGTCGGATCGAGCCACGACCGCTTGTACATGATGAACGAGGCCGCCACGACGTACCGTGAGGTCGCCCTGCCTTCCGGCATGTCCGGCATCTACCTCTACGTCGCCACTCGGCAGGGCGGCACATCGGATGCGGAGCCGTACGTGGACATCCTCCTGCTCAACGGGAACGGTGGAAACTACCCGGACGCCGCGAACTACTACGTGCGGATCGCGAAGGCGGATCTGACGTTCTGAGTGTGACCCGATACGTGCGAGAGGCCACGCTCTCGCGCCTGACCGTCGCCGCCGTTTGGCTCCACCCACCCTACCTTGGGCTACCGTTCTAGGCGCACCGTCACCACATTAGGCCGCGCAACAGAGCCGGAGGCACGTAGTGCGTGCCGGAGACGACTGAGTACCACGAAGCGAGCGCAGATCAATCGCAAGTCCGTTGGACAACGGGCGTGTGAGAAACTGACAGAGGGGCACCGGACACAGTGGACGTCATCGCCATACTGGCAATCGCACTGGCACTGGTTGCTTATGGACTGATCAGCCGGAAGATCGAAGGTTCGATCCTGACCGGGCCGATATTGTTTACCGTGTTCGGGCTGGTCGCGGGTCCTGCCACGTTGGGGCTGATACCGCTGCAGATGGGCAACGAAGCACTGCATCTGCTGGCAGAGGTCACCTTGATTCTGGTGCTGTTTTCCGACGCGGCCAACATCGACCTGGCCCAGCTGCGTCGCGACCATGACCTACCCGTCCGCATGCTGCTGGTTGGTATGCCATTGACGATTGCCCTTGGGGCCGTGGCCGCCTGGCTGCTTTTCGACGGCTTCGGACTCTGGGAGGCAGCGTTACTGGCGGCGATTCTCGCACCCACCGATGCTGCGCTCGGTCAGGCGGTCGTTTCCAATCGGCTCGTGCCGGTGCGAATACGCCAGGCGCTCAACGTTGAAAGCGGCCTCAACGACGGCATCGCCCTTCCCTTTGTCTTGATTTTTGCAGCGTTCGCAAGCGCCATGCATGCGGAAACCGTTGCTAGTGAGTGGCTCTTGTTCGGCGCCAAACAGGTCGTATTCGGCCCGCCTGCCGGTGTCGCGGTCGGTTATGTGGGCGCGAAACTCGTGGCACGGTGCCATCGCAGGCAATGGATGTCGGAGGGTGCCGAAGGCATGATCGCTTTAGGCCTGGCCTTCGGCGCATTCGCACTGGCCGAGGTGGTCCAGGGCAATGGCTTCATAGCCGCATTCTGAAGCTGTCCCAACCGTAGTTGAAGGTTCCTGATAGGGGAGAAAGAAAAGTGGTGGCTCCGGGGGTCCCGGGCCGATAGGCTCGGGTAGGCAAAAACCCCAACACGGAGCCACCACGATGAAGAGAACGTACGAGGTAAGGGATCGGGCGGACAAGCGCGCGATCAGGGAGTTCCTGAAGCGGGAGGGGCAGTTTCTGCTTCCGATGCTTGAGCTCGTGGAGCAGACGGAGGTCGCGATCGACGAAGTCATCCAGGTGATGGGACGAGCGACGATCGAAGCGGTGCTGGAGATGAGCGCCGAGGGTGTGGCAGGCGTGAAGCAGGCAGGTCGGTCACGAGCGGAAGACGACACGGTGTGGTATGGCCGGCAGGGTGGTGTGGTTTACCTGTCGGACCGGAAGGTGCGTGTGGAGCGGCCACGGCTCAGGCGCCGGGGCGCCGGGGAGGGTGGCGAGGTCGAGGTGCCGGCGTACGCAGCGATGCGGAGACCGGGCGCCGTGGCGGATCGGATGCTCGAGGTCCTGATGGCGGGGGTGAGCACGCGGAAGTACGGCCGTGTGATCGGTGAGATGGCCGACACGGTCGGGGTGAGCAAGTCGGCGGTGAGCCGTGAGACGGTCGAGGCCTCGGAGCGCGTGCTGAAGGAGCTGATGGAGCGCCGGCTGGATGCGTGGGACCTCCTGGTGATCTACCTGGACGGGATCCAGATGGGCTCGCACCACGTGCTTGCTGCGGTAGGCGTGGACTCAGACGGAAAGAAGCACGTGCTGGGCGTGAGGGAAGGAGCGAGTGAGAACGCCGAGGTGACCAGCGCGCTCCTAGAGGATCTGGTCGAGCGCGGCCTGGACCCGGGCAGGCGGCGGCTGTTCGTGATCGATGGCTCGAAAGCGCTCAGGAAGGCGATCGAGAAGGTGTTCGGCCAACGTCACCCCATCCAGCGCTGCCGCAACCACAAGCTCCGCAACGTGCTGGGTCATCTGCCGAAGGATCAGCATCCTCAGGTGAAGGCGGCGTTCCGGGCGGCGATGAAGCTGGACGCGAAGCAGGGCGAGCAGAAGCTCGAGCAGCTCGCCCGATGGCTCGAGCGCGACCACCCCTCGGCCTCGGCCAGCCTACGCGAAGGCCTCAGCGAGATGTTCACGATCAACCGGCTCGGCCTCCCGCCGCGGCTGAGGAAGTGCCTGGGCTCGACCAACCTGATCGACAGCACCCACTCGGGCGTAAGACAGAAGACCCGCAGGGTGACCAACTGGAAGAACGGAGCGATGGCCTTGCGCTGGGCTGCGGCCTCGTTCGTGGAGACCGAGAAGAGCTACCGGAGGATCATCGGCTACGACCAGCTCTGGATGCTCAGGGCCCACCTCGACGACCATGAACCGGTTGCCGAAATGAGAAAGGCAGGCTAACAAGGAGACTCTCCGGAGCCACCACCTTCAACTGTCAGCGGGACACCATCCGCATTCGTCGCGGGACTGACATTTGGCAATACTCTGAAGCAAAAGTGCCTGTTCCTCTATGAGTTTGCCGAAGAGGAGGGTCAGATCCTGATTCTGCTTACGTTCACAGCCTTTGGCGCGGCCATGATCCCGCAAGCGATAGGCGCGGTGACGATCAATCACATTTTATTCGCTATCCTTGCGTTGACCGTATTGCGCATGTTGCCAATTCACCTGTCTCTGTTCGGTACAGGTATCAAACCGGTAACGTCTGCTTTCCTTGGTTGGTTCGGTCCGCGCGGGCTAGGGTCAAGTCCCGATTTGTGTGTAAAAGCGGAGGAAGCTCCTCGCCTTCGGCTAGGCTGCTTGGGCGACCTCCTGTTTCTGGAGGAGTGAGAGGTCGAGGTAACGCCGGTCGCCCCAGACGTGTGTGGTCCTGAGTGCGACGGCCGTGATGAGCCTGAGGGCGCTGGCCCGGTCCGGGAAGGCGCCGGCGGCCTTGATCCTGCGTTTGATCTCGCCGTGCAGCCGCTCGAGGCTGTTGGTGGTACGCAGCCGGGGCCAGTGCGCCTCGGGGAACGCGTAGAACTGCGTCGCTGCCCCGAAGCCCCGCTCCAGGACCTCCACGGCCTCGGGCAGCTCCTTCTTCCAGCGTGCGCCGAACTCGCCCAGGAGCTTCTTCGCCTCGGCGAGTCCGGATGTCTGGAAGATCACCGAGACCTCACGCGCCACGCGCTTGCGTAGGCGGTGGGGGACCCTCGCCCCCACATTACGCTGCAGATGGACCGTACACCTCTGACGGCGTGCCTCGGGCAGGAAGCGGCGGACCGCAGCTGCCAGGCCTGCGTGCTCATCGGCGATCACGAGCTCGACACCGCCGAGGCCGCGGTCCTGGAGTTGCTCGAGGAGCTCCGACCAGCTCTGCTGCGACTCCTCAGCGCCCAGCGTGACGGCCAGGAGCCGTCGGTGACCCTCAGGGCCCACTGCATACGCCACGAGCGCACTCACGTTCTCGACTTTGCGGGCCCAGCGGGCGTCCAAGAACGTGGCGTCCAGGTACAGATAGGGGTGAGGCCCCTCGATCGGCGCACGGCGCAGCCCTTCCACGGCCTCGTCGAGCCGTTTTGCCACACGACTCACCGTCGAGCGCCCAACACGCTCGCCCATCAGCGCCTCGGTGACGTCGCCCATCTTGCGCTGTGACACGCCGCTCACATACGCCTCGACCATCATCTCGTCGAGCTCGGGGCTCCTGCGCTGGTAGCGGCCGATCACGTCGGCCGGCGAACCGTTGTCCCGGCTCCGGGGCATGGCGACCTCGATCTGCCCCAGGCTCGTCAGCAGCCGCCTCAGGTATGTGCCGTTCCTATGGTCCTTCCGGCTTCCCACCCGCTCGAAGCGGCGTGCACCTACCATGGCCTTCAGCTCCTCTTCCAGCACCATCTCGAGCGTCAGCCGGATCGCGCCTTGAAACAGCTCGCGCAAATCATCGCGTAGCTCGTCTTGCGTGGCCCGACCGATCTCCACAATCTCTTGCATCGGAAGCTCCTCTCCGGTTCCGAGCCTGCTCTGCAGACCCGGACTCCCGGGTTCATGTGACAGTGAACAACAACAGAGGAGCTTCCGTTTTTCTTTCCCTCCTGTCCAGCTTATCCGCTTTTACACAAATCTAGGGACACTACCCGGGCTAGCTTCCATCCTGTTTGTTCTGTTGATCCTCGAGGAAGCGGAGCTGGCGAACGAAAGTAGCCTGTTCGCCATCGTGACTGTAACGGTGACGCTGAGCGTCGCGTTGCATGGCATGACCGCGGGACCCGCTGCCCGCTGGTACGGATTGATGACGCAACGGTTTGGCGATTGTGAAGAGAACCGACCGGTGAGTGACGAGCCCTTCGTCGGAACGCCCACATAACGATAGGGGAGCGGAAATGGCAACGTTGAACGAGAAGCAGCTGGAAATGTGCTCGACCAGCACATGGGACTTTTCGGATCTGAGTGCCGTGTTCATCAACTGTACGCTGAAGCGCTCACCAGAACTCTCGCATACGCAGGGGCTGATCGATATGTCCGCGGCTATCCTCGAGAAAAACGGCGTGTCCGTAGACGTGGTGCGTGCGGTGGATCACGACATTGCCTACGGCGTCTGGCCGGATATGACCGAGCATGGCTGGGAAAACGATGCATGGCCCAGCATTCTCGAGAAGGTGATGAAGTCGGACATCCTCGTCCTCGCGTCGTCCATCTGGCTGGGCGAGAAAACATCCGTGTGTACAAAGGTGATTGAACGACTGTACGCGGCATCCGGGCAGCTCAACAGCGACGGGCAGTACGCCTACTACGGTCGGGTCGGTGGCTGTCTGATCACAGGCAACGAGGATGGTGCCAAACATTGTTCGATGAATATTCTGTACTCACTGCAACATCTCGGCTACGTCATCCCACCCCAGGCCGATGCGGCCTGGCTCGGTGAAGCAGGCCCCGGACCTTCGTATCTCGACCCTGGATCAGGCGGTCCGGAAAACGATTTCACCATTCGCAACACGACTTTCATGACATGGAATCTGCTGCACCTGGCGCGCATGATCAAAGACGTCGGCGGGATTCCAGCCCATGGCAATCAGCGCGCGGCGTGGGACGCAGGTTGCAGGCCTGATTTTGTTAATCCGGACTATCGTTAGGGGCGTGGGGGGCAGTCATGGCGATCTAGGTGACACACTAGATGACAAAGGAGAACGCATGAACCAGCAACCTCAACTTTCAGAACTGGCGGCCGCCTTGAAGGCTGCAGGTTCTGCGCATCACGAATATGAACAAACGGTCCTCAACGGCGTCTTCGATGAGCAATGGCCGATGTTCTATGCAGCCTTTTTGCTCGGGCGAATAGGCGACTTTACGACCCCGAGCGCCCTTACATCCTGGCTAGTGGAAGTCCCCACAGATGGCGTCTGGGCGGACGTGGCCGCAAAATACGTCATCGATAAACTGTTGCAGTAGAACCAGCGGACAGCAAACGAAACTAGCGCTGCCTGGGATCGAAATCCTCAACCACGAAGACGTCCGATTGCGACGCGCGGACAGCCGCGACGATCCTGGCGCCGCCGTCATCGACGCTAGCGAACGTGACGTCGCCCGGTAGCGTGAAAAGCGCCTCACGATCGCCGCCGGTCGCCGGGACTCGGCCGACAAAGCTGCCGAATGGAAAACCCTGGATGACGTAGATCCACCGTCCGTCGGAAGACCATCCGATGGGACTGAGCGGTTCTTCGTTCACCATGCGTTCCGAGTAAGGTTCCCGAGTGATCAACCAAAGCGCGGGTTGTGGGGGTCGGTTCCAGGTAATGGCCACCCGCGTGCCGTCGGGGGAATATTCAGGATAGAAATTCCAGCCTCGGCCCTCGTCTCGCAGGAGAGGACGTTGTTCTCCCGTCGCTACATCCAGATAGGAAAAATTCCGATTACCCGGTCTTTGGTACAACGGTCTATCACCGGGTGACCAGACGACTCTCATCTCGTCGGCGCTTACTTCGGCTTGGGGAAACTCCTGCGGCTGCGTGCCATCCGACCGCATCACCCACACACTGGCGCTTTCAGCGTCCCGCGCCGTGAATGCGATGGAGCTTCCGTCGGGCGCCCAGGCGGGACTGGTCTGGTAGTCGTCGGAGAACGTGAGCTGAACGGGGTCGCCGCCTGTGAGGGGCATCTTGAAGATATTAGCGCCGCCACTCGTCTGGGCGGAGTAGGCGATCCAGCGCCCGTCAGGCGAGATAGAGGGCCCTTCGATCAGTGCGGTGCCGCTCGTAAGCTGGCGTGTTTGAGGAAGTTGGTCCGACGCGTCGCCCGCAAGTTCAGCCAGCCAGAGATTGGAGTACACGAGACGCGTGCTGTAGACGAGGGTCCGGCCGTCCGCTGTCAAGTTGAAGGTGCTGTTGGCCGTTCGGGTGGCCTGCAGGCCACTGAGAACGACCGCGGGTTCACCCCAGGTGTCTCCGTCTGAAGTGAGATCGACCCGGAGGAGCTCAGCTAGATTGTTCTTGTGGCGGAGGAAATAGATCGCGTCGCCGCCGGGTGCCCAACGTGGAGATGACATGGGATCGGGGAGGGCGATCACTGACCTTCGGTCGTTGCCACTCGGATCGACGGTGAAAAGCTCGTAAAGGCCGGAGGCAGTGGCGGTCAACATGGCCAGCCTGTCGCCGTTGGGAGACCAGCTGATCCCCGCGTTGAAGTCGTATCCATCGAGAGCCGTGAAGTCGGTTTCTCCGGTGCTTTCGGAGAAAACCGAGAAGCCCGTGGGCGCTTCCAGGGCGAAGGCGATCTGCGATCCGTCGGGCGACCACGTCGTGAAGGCTCCCGGACCGAGCCGACGGGGGTCGCCGCCCAACCGCGGAATCCGATACACGCGCGCCGGGGACGGCTGGTCTCTTAAGGCAGAAACCGTGAGAGCCGAGCCATCAGGAGACCATGCGGGCAACAACACCAGGCTCGCGTTGAAGATCTCTATGGCCTGTCCGCCGGCCAGATCCGCTAGCATCAGTCGTTGATGCTCCCCCGCACGCCCCGTTACGTAGACCACCGACGTGCCATCGGGCGAGATCGCCGCGTCGCTTGCATCACCCGCGAAGGTGATTTGCCGATGCATCGGTGCCGACACCGGCCCGGTCTCGGCCGGCCCGGCGAACCTCAGGACGCCGAGCGTAACGGCTGCAGCGGTCGCCATTAGGCCGATCGTGGCACCGACGTATCCGACACGCCTGATAGCGGTGCGGCCGCGAAAGCGGTCAGCGGTGGCGGTGGTCGGCCTTGGCTGGGGTGCCAGCCTCTGCGGCGGCTCCGAACGCGCCGTGAGAGCCTCGGTGAACGCGACAGCGGACGCGAAACGATCGGCCGGTGTCTTCTTGAGAGCCCGGTGGATCGCGGCTTCCATCGAGGCCGGCACGGTATCGCGGAGCACCGACACGGGGGTCGGCTCCTCGGTAAGGATCTTGGCCATGATCGCCTGCGCCGTTGAGCCGAGATGCGGGGGGTCCCCCACCAGCATCTCGTACAACACGCACCCCAGCGAGTAGATGTCACTCTCCGGGCTCAACTGTCGGTCGGCGCTCGCTTGTTCGGGACTCATGTACTCCGGGGTTCCGAGTGACAATCCGGTTTCCGTCAAACGGTCGCCGCCGGCCGCGCTCACCGCCAGCGCGATCCCGAAGTCAGCCACGACCGCTTGTCCATCCTGGAGTAGGATATTCTCCGGCTTGATGTCCCGGTGCAGCACCCCGTGGCGGTGGGCGTAGTCCAGCGCTTCACTTACCTGCGTGGCAATACGGAGTGCCTCGTCCAGCCCCAGCTGTTTCCTGGCATCGAGGTGTTGGCGAAGGGTCTCACCGTCTACGAACGGCATCACGTAGAAGAGGAATCCGTCGGCCTCACCGGAATCGTGGAGCCCGAGGATGTGTGGATGCTGGAGGTTCGCCGTCGTCTTGATCTCGGTCAGGAAACGGTCGGCGCCTACCACCGCCGAGAGCTCCGGCCTGAGCACCTTCAGGGCGACCTTTCGATCGTGCCGGAGATCGACGGCCAGGTACACCACGGCCATGCCGCCCTGGCCTAGCTCACCCTCCACGCGGTAGCGGCCCGCAAGAGCCGTGTTCAGGCGTACGGAGGCATCCGATCGGGAGGCGGGCTCACTTTGAATCTTTGTAAGAACGTCACCGCGAGTCGGGACGGCGATCTCGTCCGAGACGATCGCGTAGACCGCCAACGGCTCGTCGACGTTCTTTAGCTCGAAGTCACCGAGCGGAGTCGTCGAGATGTCATGCTGGTTCTTGATCTCGTCATGAGCCTTCGCAGAGACCAGGATGCTGCCGGCCGTCCCCAGTGATTGGATTCGAGAGGCGATGTTTACACTGTCACCGTAAGGGCCCTGGGTGTCATAGGTGATGTCACCCTGATGGATGCCGATCCGTAACGGGACGACGGGATCCTGGCGGAGAGCGTGTTGAACCTCTATAGCGGCGCGTACCGCATCGACGACACTCGGGAACGTGGTGAAGCTTCCATCGCCCAAGTACTGAAGCAGATCACCCCCGTGCGCCGGAACAGCCGTATCGAGCGCCTGCCGGTGGCGGCGTCGGACGATCCGGGCCTCCTCCTCGTCGCGCTGCATCAATGCCGTGTAGCCCACAACATCGGTGAACATCACGGCGAGAAGGCGACGGTCCTGGAAGCTAGTCATCGGGGGCGGCATCGGACACGGAGTGGTCCCCGGCAGCGGAGGATCAGATTGAGGTCAAAAACCTACGTACCAGTAGGGGGCGCAAGCGAGTGTTAATCAGATTCATTCAGACCCGCAACACTGAACACGACATGGAACGGCTTACAGCAGATGACGACACTCATCTGCGCCACCAGGTCCACGCTAGCAGGGACGTCGTAGTTCTGGTTTCCGACGTTGCCCTTGAGCCTGCCCAGTTCCACGTAGCCCTGGGCGTCCAGCTCGCCCCTGGTTGAAGGGTCAGGGTGGCCGGCCAGCAGGACGCGCAGATCTGGTCCGTTGGTAACCGTGAAATCCTCCAGTCGGAGTAACTGAGAGCCATCCTTCAGGTGGTAGATCGATGCCCGCCCGTTTCCCCGGTGAAACGAGTCGGCGTCCCGACCCAAGAGGACAGCGACAGCGGCCGCGGCTGGTTTTGGTACGAGGCCACCAGCACCGAGCCAGGTGCCAACCCGTTCATGTCCGGCAACGGGATACCGCTTTGCGCGGGATGTCACTCGAGGGGCAGCGACTATCTCCTCACAAGGTGGCCGCTTAGATAGAAAGCGGGGTCAGGGATCGAGTCCGGTTACAGGCTTCGCTCTACCCCTCCGGCGACCCCAGGTTAACCAACCGCCGTAGCAGACCGCCGCCGCAGGCCCAACCGGTGCATGCGGTCCCTCAGCGTGCTCGGCTTGAGGCCCAGCCGCTTCGCGGCGCCGGCGGCACCTCCTATCTGCCAATGGGTCACTTCGAGCGTTCGGAGTATGTGTTCGCGCTCGACACTCTCGAGGTTCCACGGCGCGACCGAGTCGCTCACTCTGACGGACTGAGGCAGCGACACCGCCTCCAAGTCGAGCGCCGACTCCGGCATCAGGATCAGCGCCCTCTCGATCACATTCTCCAGCTCTCTCACGTTGCCCGGCCATTCGTAAGCCTGCAGGCTCGCCATGACAGTCGCTGGGATCCTTTCCACGCTCTTGCCGAACTTTTTCGCGTAACGCTCGACGAGCGAGCGCGCAAGCAGTGGGATGTCGTCAGGGCGCTCCCGCAACGGCGGCGATGTCACCGGGAATACGTTGAGGCGGTAGTAGAGATCCTCTCTGAACTCCTCCGCCGCGACCAGGCGCTCGAGGTCACGGTTCGTTGCAGCGATCAATCTCACGTCGGCAGTCATCGTGCGCGTGCCACCGAGTCGCTCGAACTCGCCTTCTTGCAGTACACGCAGCAGTTTCGGTTGTAGCTCGAGCGGCAACTCGGCGACCTCGTCGAGGAATAGCGTGCCGCCATCGGCCAGCTCGAAGCGCCCGATCTTCCGCGCCGTCGCCCCCGTGAACGCACCTTTCTCGTGGCCGAACAACTCACTCTCGATGAGCGTCGCGGGGAGTGTGGCGCAGTTGACCTTCACGAGCGCTCGATCGCTGCGGGGGCTCAAGCTGTGGATGGCGCGTGCGAGGAGCTCCTTACCCGTGCCGGTCTCACCCAGCAACAACACCGTTGCATCGGTCGATGCCACCTGCTCGACGTTGTGCAACACCCGCTTGAGTGAAGCGCTCCGCCCGATCAACTCCTCGAAGTTGTGGTTGAGCTTGATCTCGTCCTTGAGATAGAAGTTCTCTCGGTCCAGCTGTTCCTTGAGACGGTGGACCTCCTCGTGCTGACGAGCGTTCTCGATGGCGAGCGCCAACTGCTTGGCGACCAGATCGGCGAAGTCGATATCCTCCTCGGAGTACCGATTCGGCGAAGGGCTTCCGATGTTGAAGGTGCCGATAACCCCACCTCGCGCCACCAGCGGCAGGACGATGTAGGATCGGAGTCCCTGTTCAAGCAGCATCCCATCGATTTCGAAGCGTTGCTCCTTCTCCAGATCTCTCGCGATGAGGGGCTGGCGATGCTCGACCACCCAACCGCTGTGGGTCCCCTCGCGTGGCATCTCGAACCCGGCCTCCACATCCACCGACGACGCGAAAGGCTCAATCGCGAGCACCGACAGCGAATCCTTCGCTTCTTCGTACTGCGCTATCGCCGTGCAGTCCACGGGGAAGGCCTCGCGCAGCGCATTCGCGATCGAGTTGAATAACTCCTTGATCCCGAGGTTGGCGATGATCGCGTTGTTGATGTCGAGAATGACGTTGTACTTGTCTCTCCCCGCCAGCAGATCGGCGGACTCATGGGTCGGTTGGCCCGGCGTGTCGCGAGTCTCCACGGTTGCCTCCACTTCGTCCAGAAGATGCACTGAACAAAGAAGATACAGGCTGGATTGGAAGCGGTCCAACACGGAGCCGACGGCGGCCTTCCACCCAGTGGATGGGACGAGCCGGAGAGTCAGGTAGTTTCCCCGACCCGTTCCACGAGCAGCGATACCGCCTTCTCTGCCAATGTCTTCCTAGGGATCGTCCCCAGGACCTGTTCCACCAAGTGGCCTCGCCAGAAGAAGAGTAGCGCGGGCACTGACTCGACGCCGTAGCGGGTCTTGATCCGGGACGCCCGGTCGATGTCGACCAGGACCACCTTCAGTTGGCCCTCCAGTTCTCGTGCGATGGCCTCCACGACCGGAGCCATGACGTGGCAGGTGCCACTCCAATCTGCCCAAAAGCCGACGAGCACCAGGCCGTCACTGGCCAGTACCACGGTCTCGAAATCACGCTCGTGCAGGATTACGGGGAGTCGCTCTGACATTTGATCTCTGGTGCGAGGGTGGCCCGGTGATCGATAAGGCACGTGGGCAATCCCCATGCCAAGAACACGAGGGCCGTGGAGCGTGTGCCGAAAGACGGGAACGCGGGCCACCAGAGCGCAGCACAGCTGGAATGGCGCCAGGGCGTGCGGGGCGCCGGCGCCGAGTGAGGGCACGGTATACCGTGGCGTCCACGGTGGGCCGTGGCCCGCTCTTGCCGCGTCGGGGTGGGTCCGTGCAGCCCATCCAAACCCGTAAGCCGTTGGTCTTCATGTGGTTAGATCGTCTGTGACCGGCTGCTAGACCTCTGGCACACAACTTGTCTTAGCAGTTGTTCAGTGCGGCATCGAGCCGCTCCACCAACCCATTGTCGGCCGAAACGGTCGACAGAAAGGGAGGCACAACATGCGTAACCGACACCGTTCATCAGCTGTCTCCGTCATCCTCGGCGTTATCGCGTTGGGCGTCCTGCAGAGTAGCCCAGCCCTGGGCCAGCAGAAGTCGCTCTACGAGCGACTCGGCGGCTACGAAGCGATCTCAGCCGTGGCGCACGAGTTCGCCGGAAGGCTCTTCACCGATCCGCAGGTCGGCCCCTTCTTCAGAGGGATGGGAACGGACACCCGGCAGTCGTTCATCCAGAAAAACATCAACCTGCTCTGCAACGTCACGGGTGGGCCGTGCAAGATCCTCAGCCGTCCCGCCAGAACCGTTCACACAGGGCTCGGCATCACGGAATCCGACTTCAACGTCGTTGTGAACCACCTCGTGGATACCCTGGACGGATTCAAGGTACCCACTACGGAGAAGCAGGAGCTGCTCTCGATCATCGGCACACTCAAGTCGGACATCGTTGGGCTCTGAATGCCTCGACCTCGGCCAGGGCCGGGCGGCCGCTTAGCCAAGGCCGGGCGGCCGCTTAGCCAAGGCCGGGTCTTCTGCCGCTAATTCAGTTGCGATGATTCCTTGGAGCGATAAGGGGTGTGATATGACTGGCATGGGAACGAGACCGACGAAGGCCACGCTACATCGGGTCTCGCTCGCGGCTGTGCTTGTGGGAGTATTCCTGACGCTGGCCGCAGCTCTACCTGGGGTTGCCCAACAAGCTCCGGATTTTCCGAAGCCGTCGTTCAACGAGGATGGCAACCTGATCCGCCCGGACGTGAGCTATCGGCAGTGGGTTTACGTTGGCACACCGCTCACGCCCAACGACCTCAACCCACCAGAGGCGCCGTTCCCAGATTTCCACAACGTCTACATCCATCCAGATGACTTCGATCACTACAGTCGAACGGGCGATTTCCCACATGGAACCGTGATCGTCAAGGAGCTTGTGAGCGTCGGCTCGAAGCAGGCGGTCAGTGGTAACGGCTACTTCATGGGTGAGTTCATCGGGCTCGAAACCACGATCAAAGATGCGGAACGTTTTCCGGAGGAGCCTGGCAACTGGGCGTATTTCAGCTTCGGCCACAGCTATCCCCTGGCTGACGAGGCTGCGGCTCTGCCGCCCGCCGCTTGTAATGGTTGTCATGAAGCAAGTGCCGCGGACGACTTCGTGTTCACCCAGTACTACCCGATCCTTTCAGCGGCTAAGGGACCTGGTAAAGCGGGTAACCCGAACAGTGGTCAGGTAATGGACCAGGACAATCCAGAGTTCCAGGCCATTAGAACGGCGATGGCAGATGCACTAGAGGCGGGAATGGGTGGGACCGCTCCGAGGGGACGTGCGCCAGGCGACGTGCCGACCGCAGACGGGGCCTTACATGATTATCTGCGGGCCGGTACCTATACCGAGATGCCGGCCGTGGAGGCGGGTCGCCATCCATCGGCGGGGCCCCACGCGAGATTCGGTGCGCCGGTGCGGGTCTTCATCAACGCGACGCTGGCGGCGTCATTGGAGGCGGGAAATGAGCAACACCCGGTCGGCTCGGAGGCCGTCAAGGAGATGTATCTGACCGACGGCACCCTCGAGGGGTGGGCGGTGATGGTCAAGACCCAAGAGGACAGCGACAGTGGCCGCGGCTGGTTTTGGTACGAGGCCACCAGCACCGAGCCAGGTGCCGACCCGTTTATGTCTGGCAACGGGATTCCCCTTTGCGCGGGATGTCACTCGACGGGCAGCGACTATCTCCTGACAAGGTGGCCGCTCAGGTAGCAGCATCCGCGGAACTAAGTTAGACGCGACAAGGAGGCACGCATGCCGATTTTCATGGATCGCCACGACACTCTTGACACTACTGCGGGGGCCTTCGCCACGGCACATCAAGAAGAACTAAAGGTCCAGTCGGAGCATGGGTGCAACATGCTTACCTATTGGCTCGACGAGAATCGACAAACGGCTTTCTGCCTTGTTGAAGCTCCGACGGCAGAAGCAGTTCAGAAGATGCATTGCGAAACTCATGGGCTCGTTCCGAACGAGATCATCGAAGTGGATCCGTCGGCGGTCGCTGGATTCCTCGGAAGAGTGACCGATCCTAAGAGCGCGGCGACCGAGCCGATCCGAGAACCCGGCTTCAGGGTCATCATGTTCACCGATATGGCGGACTCCGCAGGTATAACGATGGCCCTGGGGGACGATGCCGCATTTGCCGTCATGCAGAAACATCAAGAGATCATTCGCCGCGCCCTGCTGGCGCACGACGGCCGCGAGGTGGATCGTGCCGGAGACGGCTTTCTCACATGCTTTGCCTCCGTGTCGCGAGCGGTGAATTGCGCGGTTACCATTCAGAGTGAGTTCGACCGCGACAACCGTGCCGAGGCCGGACCCGTCGGCATCATGGTGCGCATCGGCATGGGTGCCGGAGAACCCGTCACCGACGGAGAAGCGTTATTCGGCTCGACCGTCAATCTCACGGCCAGGATTTGTGCGCACGCCGAGCCAGGCCAGATTCTCGTATCCCACGTGATTCGCGAGCTTTGTTTGGGGAAGGGCTTTGTCTTCGAACCCTTGGGCAAACTCACGTTGAAAGGGTTTCCGGACCCCGTCGAGGTGGATGCGGTCGAGTGGGCAGCATAGCAGTGATCAACCAAAGGGCTTGAGTTGAGGGTCGTCTTCTCCTGACAAGGTGGCCGCTCAGGTAGAAATTGTGGATCAACCTCGCGTCAGTTCTGATAACATCCGGAGCGGAGGGCTGAAATGTCCGATGTAGCTACAACACCCGAGGCACCAGCTGCGTACGACTACTCGTCGCACGTAACTCTGGAGTGTCCGAAGTGCGGGCGCAGGGGTTCCTTCCCCTTCTCAAAAACGCACAAGAGTGCCGTAGAGTATGCCGGGGTCTGCGAGGCAGTGTTCGACGCGGGCCAGTGGTGTGGCACCGTACTCAACGTTCAGGTCACGACCCACGTTTTTCCGGCCTGATCATGGTGTGCCAACGGGGAAGTCACTGGAGCACGCGGCGTGCCGAAGATTAACCCCATCGAACGGGTTGCTCGGCTCCGAAGAGCAAAACCCACGAGGAAGCGCGAGCTCGAAGACCGACTCCCCGAAGGGCAGTTCGTCACCGAGAAGTTTCCCGTACTCACCTATGGTGCGGTGCCAAAGATCGATCTCGATACGTGGCGGCTCCGGGTCACGGGGCTCGTAGAGGAAGAATTCGAGCTCGACTGGAAGGAATTCACGTCGCTGCCCACCACTCGTGTCGAGGCGGACATCCACTGCGTTACACGTTGGACCAAGCTGGACACGGTGTGGGAAGGAGTGGCAGTGCGAGATCTCGCCCTCCGGGCAAAGCCTCGCTCCGCAGCGCGATTCGTCATGCAGCACAGCTACGGCGGATATACGACGAATCTACCGTTGCACGAAATCGTGGATGAAGACGTGCTGCTCGCCTATCGGTTCGGCGGTGACCCGCTCGCGGAGGAACATGGCGGTCCGGTGCGGGCCGTAGTTCCCAAGCTGTACTTCTGGAAAAGTGCGAAGTGGGTGAACGAGCTCGAGTTCTTAGCCGAGGATTCACCAGGGTTTTGGGAAGGTTACGGATACCACAACCACGGTGATCCCTGGAAGGAGGAGCGCTTCTCCTGATGTGACCTGCAGCCGGTGGTACGGGCTCTGCGTCGCATCAGGAATTGGGCCCATCTAGGGGTACAAAGACCTGAATGCGTCCCTATCTGCGGCGGAGAACGGCGAGGCATGCCGGATGTCATCCCAGACCTCGAGCTGCTCGCGAAAGCGCATGAAATAGGCGACGAAGTCACCACCATATTGGAACGAGTACATGATGTCCGCGAAAGCACTGGTATGGGGGAGCCCAAACGCATGGCCTAGCTCATGAACACAGGTCAGATAAACGATCGTATCCCTGAAGAGCGGATCCAGCCTCGCCCTTTGCGCGATGTTCGGCCCAAGACCGTCGGTATCTGGGCGCACGAACACGTCGGCAGCGAGCCGCCCCTCCACCAGTCGCCCTCGCATCTCACCGTATAGACCCGCGCCCGCGGGCACCCAATAGACGCGAATGGTTGCGGACGCTTCAGGGCCCGGCACCATGTCCACGGGGGGATCGGCCTGCCTGCCCCATGCCTCGAGCGCCCATTCGGCCAGGGTATGGTCTCCCTCCTTGAATCCCGATTCGGCGGAGCCTTCCGCAATGAAGTACGTCATGGACTCTGAACGGTCCAACCGCCAGACGCGCTGCTGGGAATAGGCCGCGAGCGGAGCGTTGAGGATCACGGCCGCGATCGTAAACGTCCCAAACCAGAGAATGCGCAGTCTCGCCATAACCCCCGAACGTCCGTCACTCTGCCTGCCACCGCAAGCGGGGTCGTCGAATCTTCCCACGGGCCCTAGGTTAGCGGGACCGAACCATCGCTTCGAGATCCCAAACGATCGGAGAACGACCCTTGAGAGCACGCACCGGTACCGTCGCCTTCGTGGCCATCCTGGCGGTTCTTCCTGCGTCATCCGCGACGGCACAGACCATCGAGCCCGAATACCTGGAGGAGATGGAGGCCCTGGCCGCTGAGCAGGCGGTGATGAACGCGCTGAGCCGGGTGGAGGACCTCGACCCGTGGGGCATGGACCTCCTCGTCGAGCTCACCGAGATCCCGGCACCGCCTTTCATGGAGGAGGTACGCGCCGCCCGTTTCGCCGAACTCCTCCAGGAGGCGGGAGCCGACAGCGTATGGATCGACGCCGAGGGGAACGTGCTCGGGTTGAGGCGTGGACGGGGCGGGGAACGGACGGTTGCATTTGGCGCCCACCTGGACACGGTCTTCCCGGAGGGAACAGACGTCACGGTACGCATGCGGGGTGATACGCTCTACGCGCCGGGCGTGGGTGACGACACGAGGGGCCTCATCGTCGTCCTCACCGTCCTGAGAGCGATGGAGGAGGCCAACGTCGAAACGTCCGACGACGTGCTCTTCATCGGCACCGTGGGAGAGGAGGGTCTGGGCGACCTCCGCGGCATGAAGCACCTCTTCAGGGATGGGGCCGACCCGATCGACGCGTGGATCTCGATCGATGGTGGCGGTCTGACCCGCCTGATCACCCAGGGACTGGGCTCCGTTCGGTATCGAGTCACCTTCGCCGGACCTGGTGGTCATTCGTGGGGTGCTTTCGGCATGGCCAATCCGGCGCACGCCTTGAGCCGGGCGGTCCGCCTCTTCCAGGACGCGGCAGACGCGCTGACGCGCACCGGACCCCGGACGAGCTACAACGTGGGGAGGATCGGAGGAGGAACGTCGGTCAACTCCATCCCGTTCGACTCGTGGATGGAAGTCGACATGCGGTCGGTGAGTCCCGAGAGCTTGATGCGTATCGAGCAGGCCTTCATCGACGCGATGAACCGGGGCTTGGAGGGCGAGAATGGCTTGCGCCGGGAGGGCCCGGCGCTCGAGGTGGAGTTGGACCGGATCGGAGACCGGCCCTCCGGCGAGCTACCCCCGTCCACTCCCGTGATCCAACGTGCCCTCGCCGCCACGGCCCAGTTCGGCGTCTCCGGCACGCTGGGCCGCTCCTCCACCAACTCCAACCTCCCCATCGCTCTAGGCATTCCGGCCGTAACGCTGGGCCGAGGCGGTAGGGGTGGAGAGGGCCACGCCCCAGGCGAATGGTGGATCAACGAGGACGGCCATCTGGCCATTCAACGCGCGCTGTTGGTGGTAGCTGCGGAAGCGGGGCTGGTCGGCATCATCCCTTGACGGCCGTCCGACCACTCGCCGCCGTCGGCGGGCCCCCTAACGGCGAAGGACTCTAACGGCGAAGGACCCTCCCGGCCCGCACGTCGCTGAAGACCCCGTCGTCCACGGCCACGAGTCCGTTGATGATCACGAAGTCGATGCCATCCGGATATTGGTGCGGATCCTGAAAGGTCGACCGGTCGACCACCGTCTCGGGGTCGAAGACGACGATGTCCCCGATCATGCCCTCCGAAAGAACTCCGCGCTCCGACATTCCCATGTGATCGGCCGGGAGTGAAGTCATCTTGCGCACCGCGTCTTCGAGCGTGAGCACACCCCTCTCGCGCACGTACTCGCCGAGGACGCGTGGAAAGGTCCCGTACCATCGAGGATGTGGCTGTCCCTCACCGGGCTGTACGAGTCGCCCATCGGACGCGATCGCGGTCATGGGGTGTCGCATGATCGACTCGACATCGGCCTCATCCATCACGTGGTAGATCGCGCTGGCGCCGCCCCGGCGTATCGCGTCGATCACCAGCTCCGCGCCGGTCTCCATGGTAGGCGGCAGTCCACGCATCTCCGCCCAGTCACGGAGCGTCTGGCCCTCCAACTCGGGCATCCACGGCACGAGCGCGAACTGGACCCGTGAGAGGTCGTTGCCGCCCCGATCGTTGACGAGGATGAAGACGATCCCGTCCACGATGCTGTCACGGAGCATCGGGTGTTCGAGGCGCTCCAAGAACGCCTCGTCGCCGCCGGCCCTCGCCCAGGGCGGCACCAGGATCCCGATTCCCGAGTATGACGCCGTGTAGGGATACTGGTCGATACGGATCTTTCGACCGGCAGCGTTGGCGGAATCCACCATAGCGAGCGTGCGGTCCGAGGAGCCCCACATCGGTTGACCGACGACCTTGTGGTGCGTGAGCACGATCGGCAGGTCTGCGCGGCGCCCGATCTCGATCGCTTCGGCGACACCGGCGATTAGCTCGAGCCCTTCCTCACGCAAATGGGAGGTGTAGACACCGCCCGCCTCGCCCGCGACCTCGGCCAGCGCCACCACTTCATCGACGTCGGAGAAGGCGCCGGGTAGATACCTCAGGCCGGTCGACAATCCCCAAGCGCCCTCGGCCATCGCCTGCCGCACCATCTCCTGCATTTCAGCCAGCTCATCCGAAGTCGGAGGTCGGTCCTCCATTTCCATGACTCGCCGCCGAATGGTGTTGTGTCCCACGAGCATCGCCACATTGATCCCCACGCCGATCGTTGCAGCGGAATCCAGATAAGCCCCCATCGGCCAGGGTGCGCTACCGTCGGGGCCACCCACGACGGTCGTCACCCCCTGTCGTGCCTTGCTTTCACCCTCGGGAAGGCGGAGCAGCGGATCGAGGTGCGAATGGATGTCGATGAAGCCCGGCGCCACGATCTTGCCGGTCACGTCGATCACACGTACCGCGCCGGCACGCTCGACGCCCCTCCGCGAGACGGCCACGATGCGGTCCCCGCGGATGGCCACGTCGGCTCTGAATCGATCCGAGCCCGTGCCGTCGATGACCGTTCCGCCAACGAGGACGACATCGTACTGTGGCGGATCGCAGGCGCAAACGGCCACGGCCACCCAAGCCAGGAGGTATCGTATCCGCATCGGGCTGAGCTCCTTGATTATCGGTTCTCGAGTGGGGCCTCGGGATCGGGCACGAGCCCGTTCTCCGGTCAGCGAGCCGGATACTTCTCCCGGACGCCGGTGGCCAGGAACTCATCGCGGGAGTTGATCCCGATGTCGTTCCCCAGATAGTCCTCGTCACCCACCTCCTCCATCCAGTACGTCCCGGTGGGCTGTACGGAAACCTGTAACCAATGGCCATGACTGTCGGGGGATGCCCCGTGCCAGTGCTCCATCCAAGGAGTGGCGTAGGACATCTCGCCCCGTTGCAGGATACGAACCCTTTCTCCGCGGTTCTGGGTACGGCCCTCGCCCTCCCACATTACGAGGATCTGGCCGCCACGGTGGCAGTGCCAGTAGGAGCGGTCACCCGCCGCCCAGTCGGCACCTCCCCACGGTTCCCCGTTGATGTGCACAACCTGGCTTCCGTCCCTGTATTCTCCGTTCTCCGTCGTCGCGCTACGGTATTCGCCCGTGGCCTGGACTCCCATCCTCTCACCTGGACATCCAGGGGCCTCCTGCGCCGCCAGGGCATGCGCGGGTGGCTGGGCGAATCCAAACTCCCTGTTGGAAGTCACGATCACGACCACTACTGTGAACACGGAAAACCAGAGCATGAACGACGCCAACTTGCGAATCCGTAGCGTGATCGCCATTTCGCTTCCTCCCAAGTCAGGAATCAACACCGGGCTAGCGTCTCGGGCCAGGCAGAAACTTCGGCCGCCTCTTCCGGCACGACGCACATGGGGCCGTGCAACCGTCTCCGTCAAGGACCCGTGACACCAAGGTACGGCTGAGCGACGGCGACGCCTCAGTCGTCTTCCCAGCTAGACCGGTCGGAGAGATGGAGATCCGCGGCCTCGACTCTGAGGGTGAGGTCTTGGGACACCTCCAGAGCCCTGGCGGGCGCTTCGTACCCGACCTTCCAGATCAACAGTTCATAGGAGCCTCCAGCCACTGCCAGGATCGCGCGCCCGGACTCGTCGGTAGAGGCTCGATACGCCCCGAGGCTCACTTCGGCGTTCGGGACGGGGACGCTCGACTCCCGCTCGACTACCTCGACGGTGAGCCGGTGCTCGGGTGGTTTGGTGGTCGCGAAACCGAACCGGGCAGATGCTTCTCGGTGGGGGAGCTCCAGATCCGCTTCCGAAAAAGCTACCGACCACGAAACCACCCCCTCCCCTACCGGAGCAACCAACTCCACTTCGGCCCAGTATAGGCCGTCCGACCCGGGCCAGAACGCATCCCCGAACTCCGCGGTCCCGAGTCTGTCGCCCAATCCGTCGCGGACCTCGATTCTCCGGCCCTGCAGATCGCACTCCTCCGCGCATTTGGCCCCTATCTTGACCATGAAGGGCTCACCCATCACCACGGGTGAAGGCACGTCCCAGATCGCGAGGCTGGTTCTGTGGGCTTCGGTCCTGAAGGGCACGGCAAGAGAAGTCCCGGCATGCGCGGGGGGCTCACCCGCCTGAGGTTCACTCGCCTGAGGTCGAAACCGCACACTCCACTCGTGATCGCCGACTTCCGGAGGAGCCCTGAGCATGAACTCGCCCGTCTCGTTGATCCCTTGGTCGAACGAAACGAGTTCGCTCGTCATGACCGGACCCTCGGGAGTCGTCACCGCGACTTCCGTGCCGCGCAGGTCACACCCGGAGGGACACGTGACCCGGACCTGGAAGGTCAGCTCGGCACCGGCCGCCACCTCCGACGGAAACCACCGACTGACTTCGAGGTGGGGCTCATGCACCGAATGCCTACCCGGTTTCAGCCCTCCCGCCCGTTCCGAGCCGCATCCATGCCCGCAATGCGCCCATAGACGAATGCCCTCCCCAGCCCATGCTGGCCGAAGCCGCCCGAGGACTCACCAGCGACGTAGAGGCCCGGAATGACCTCGCCCTGCGTATCCAGCACTTGAGCCCTCGTATTCATACGGATACCCGCGTAGGTGTCGTGTACGCAGGGGGTGTCCCACGCCGCGTAGAACGGCGGGCGCTGTATCTTGTATAGAGGCCTCGGCTTCTGGAAATCTTCATCGACCCCCGAGTCGACGAAGGAGTTGTACCTCTCGACGGTCTCCCGCAGGACCTCACCGGGCATGGGACGCCACTGGTATTTGCTCTTGATGCTGGAAGCCAGTTGCTCGAGGGTATCGGCTGTGAAGAAGTAGCCGTCCGGGTCCACGTAGGGCGGCTTGACATTCCACCCCTCCCGCTCGACGCCGTCGGCGTCGAAGATGGCCCAGATCGGTCCTCCTCCGTTCAATTTGTTGGGATCGCCGGTCCACTGCATCGCTGCGAAGAAATACTGGTAGTCCCTGATCCCGGCAGTCTCGTCATAGAACCTCCGACCGGTCTCCTTGACGAGAATCAAATTCTGCCAGTCCCTCACCCGCAGGCCGGTGGCCTTCTCGCGAAAAAAGTTCGGAGCATCGGGGGTAAAGGCGAGGCCGTGGTAATTGGACCTCGTCGCCAGCCGTCCCTTGGAGAGCTGGCCATCCGATTCGTTCGTTTGGTTGGCGGTACCCCACAGCGATGCCCCGATCGCCATGGCAGCCAGCTCTCCGTCGGCATTCTGTGGCGTCCAGCCGTCGCCGTGTACCTGGTATTCCTCGGTAAGCCTTGGATCGAACATTCTGCGAAAGTTGACGTTGCTCGAATGCCCGCCCGTCGCAAAGATCACGCCATTCCTTGCCTCGATCGCGACGGTCCGGCCCGTGGGCTCGTACCACTCGTCGACCTCCATGGCCGTGACGCCGAGGACCCTACCCGAAGTGGGGCCCTCTCGCACGAAGCTCGTCATTCTGTGGCTCAGCAGGATTTCCACCCCCTTCGCGCGCGCACTCCGCTCCAGCGGCCTCATCAGGCCGGAGCCCCTCTGCGTGGGCACGATGACCTCACTTTCGATCGGCCACTGACGGGGGGAAGGTCGTCTCGGGACGGAATCAAGACGGCTCGCCGACCCCAACGGCAGCCAATCCACTCCGTTCTCGGTCAGGAAGTCGAAGGTCGCGATGCAATTGTCCACATAGGTACGAACGATCTCCCGATCGTTGTAGCGGTTCATCGGATGGTCCTGCAACGTCCAGTCGTAGAAAACGGCCTCGGGCGAATCCTCGATACCTGCCTCCTTCTGAAGCCAAGTCCCGCCGCCGAGGTAGCAGGCTCCACCGCTCAGGATCGCTCGTCCACCGATGTCGAAGTTCTGTTCTACCAGCATGACAGACACGCCCTGATCCCGCGCGGCGAGAGCCGCAGCGAACCCGCCCGCCCCTGCCCCGATGACGACCACGTCTGCCTGTCGGTCCCACTCTATCGCTTGCGCCTGCCCCGTACGTGTCAAAAACGGGCTCTCACCGACACCGACAGCCGCCGCGGTACCCACCACCGCACTGTTCTTGACGAATTCTCTCCTGCTCTGAGCTTTCGGTGTCTTCTCACCCATGTCTCTTTCCTCGCTTCAGGTTTTCAGGGAGTCTTCGTTCTTCCTCGTGCGCGCCTTACTGACCGTCTTCAACCGACGCCGACCGCAGATCGGCTCAACGTGCTCTGAAGTGCGGTGGCTGGCAACTTCCGCGTCCGAAAAAAAGAGCGCCCGGGCGCGGTGTGATCCGCGCCCGGGCACTCTCTTCGGTGACTTCTTTCCGTTACAGGCGGCCGGCCGCCGGTCTCGCGGCGCTACCCCCCACCTTGTTCCTCCTCCAGTCGAGCGATCCGCTGCTCCCGCTGGGCCTTCAGGTATTCGAAGTCCTCGTCGCTCAGATAGGTGGTGCCGATCCACATGTGCGACATCTCATCGGCGCTGCGCCTGCCGAAGATCACCCACTGGTCCGGATCAGGGTTCACCGGATTGGCGGCCGTGTTGTCATACCAGGCCGTGAGAACGAGCACCGTGCCCTTGGGCAGCAACGGCATCACATGGTCTTCAAAGAGGTAGTTGATGTGCCATTCGCCGTTCCAGTTCACTTTGCACAGAATCTCCAGGTGACCATCGGGGAAGATCGCTTCCATCGACTGCGATGCTCCGCGCAGGTGCATGTGGCCCCGGCAGCTGTGGAGTCGGGTATTTTCTTGCAGCACGTGGAACCCCTGCGTCACCGCACGCCCGTGGGGCGGGAGGACCACCTGCTGCACCGTCAGGCCGCGGCCGCGGCCC
Organism: Longimicrobiales bacterium; assembly: GCA_965248195.1. GTDB lineage: Bacteria > Gemmatimonadota > Gemmatimonadetes > Longimicrobiales > Gaopeijiaceae > UBA822. The sequence continues at coordinate 3,123,622 of CBDFIQ010000002.1, forward strand.
TCGGCGCTTCCGAGCTGCCGCTGCGAGCTCCAGGAGACATCACCTTCCGTCGCGAAACGCGGGTCCTCACCTTCCGGGTAGAACCATAGTCCGACTTCGACGACGTCGTCATCGATCGCCACACCGTTGGGGTAGTAGTGGATGTTGAAGCTGAGGCTGTTTCCCGGCGCGATCAGCCGCCCTGTATTCTCTGGGAAAATATCGAAGGGCTTGCCGATCCCATAGTTGGAAAAGCCGCCCCGCCCATCCTCCGTAATGAGGCTGCTGTTCGCGTGATGGACGACGCCCTTGCCCAACATGGAAGGTTTGGTCTCGTTCGCCATGACCCACCGAGGGCCGTCGAGTCCCTCCACCTCCACCTGATGAGGCCACCAATTGTCCAGGCCGCTCGCCGGCACGTCGAATGGGCTCGACTTGATGATCAGATCCGGCGGGCCGAACTGCGTTGCCAGCCGCCACTCGGCGCCCGACGGGATCTCGGGGACGGGCGGAGCGTGCGTCATGTCTCCCTGCGGCGCTCCGGCGTCGACCCACTGGACGACCCTCTGGATTTCCTCTTCCGAGAGCGAGACGTCGTTCTTGAACTCCTGAATCCCCACGTCCTGGTCGACGTGCCACGGCGGCATCTGGCGCGTCTCGACTTTGACCTTGATCAATGGGGCGTAAAGCCTGGCCGTCTCGTAGTCGAGGAGCGACATGGGTCCGATGCCTTCCGGCTGATGACACCCCACGCACGACTCGTATAAGATAGGCGCGACGTCCTCGGCCCACGTGGCGTCCTGTCCGAACGCGGGCTGCGGCTGCAGCACGGCCATCAGCAAGAAGATCGGCGCGGCGATCCAGAGGCCATGCCACGCCCGAGGGCGGTGGCTCTGTTTTGTCATGCGGTCCATGATGTGTTTCTCCTTTTTATTATGGGGTGACGGTAACCTTCACGTAGTTGTTCGTATAGCAGCAATGCTGCACCATCGCAGAAAGCGTCTGGAGCCCGGTGACCCGGAGCATGTACTCCCCCGGCTCGCTGAAGCTGGCGGTCGTCGTCACCTGGCCCCCTTCCGCCGGAACCTCGAACCGTCGCTCCTCAAAGTCGACGGCGACAGGCCCCTGGTGCTCGAACCAGAAAAGGAGGAAGTCACGCTCCGTGGGGGCGAACGGCTCGAGCCACACGCTCAACGGCAACGGCTCCCCCACCGCCACGGTGAGCGGACCCAGGGTTACGCCGGATCGCCCTCTCCCCCTCGGGCCCGACGGGTCGAACGCGAGCACCGGTGCGACCGGCGCACTCGTGCTGGCTTCGAGATTTTCGATGCGACTGCCTTCTACCGTGAGGCGCCCCGGGACCCGGATCGTCTTGCCCTTGTAACGCAAGGTCCAGACGACATCCTCAGTCCCGAAATCCGCCGGTACCTCGACGGTGAAGACGGCCTGGTGTCGATAATGTCTGCTTTGTCCGTCCTGCCCCCGGGGCGGCGCCGTCATGAAGTACGTCGGCTGCATCCCGTTGTATTCGGCCGGCTCGAGGAAGTTGTCGGGCCCGATCGGGATCTGGAACACCTCCTCGAAGTTCATATTGAAGTAACTGAAAGAGAGGCTGTACGTGCCATCCGGATTCGGGTACCAACCCTCGAACAGGGGAATGAGTGGCTGATCCCGGGGCCTGACGGTCACCAGGTTGTATTGGTAAGGTGTGAGGGCCCACCATTCGTCGAATTGACGATCCTGCCCTCCGAACTGGTCCACCTGGCCCACGAGAGGAGCCCATGGCACCATCGTGAGTGCGGTCACCGCCACAACGACGTTACGCGCCCTCTTCATCCAAACCTCCTCCCTTTCGATCGTTTCTGCTCTTCTCATACGGCCGTCACCCCATCCTGTTCCGATCGCTGAGGTGCCGTGCATCGAGACGAACGTAAAGGATTGCTACATTTCTTTGTGTAATCCTCCAACCTACAGGGTTGGCACACCCAGTCAAATCCTGCTGAGGTTCCCCGGGCCAATGAGGGGAAGCCTATCCGGCAGGTGCCGCGGATCTAGATCGAAGGCTGTCCGCGTGAGGCCATTGACGAAACGGTATGACAACGCTCACTGTGCCACTGTCCGGAGCGTGCCTTCATGGGCTGCCGACTCCGAGCCCCGGTCATTCTGGGAGGCGCTGCTGAGCGCCCGATCCCACCGTTGAACATCCGTTGAAGGCGGGAAGAGATATGAACTACCGCAAATTGACGCCAGTTCCTTCATACCAGCAATTATCGAGAAGGGCGCCGGTATCAGCGAGGAGACATCAAACCCCCGGTCCGCTCCGGACGGCCTGCCTCTGCATTGTCTCTGCGCTCTCGCTGAGTGTGGTGAGCCTATGGGTGACCCCGATCTCCGCCTTCGGCCAGGAGCCTTCGGGGTCCTACACCAACGCCCAGGCCGAAGCCGGGGCGACTGTATATGAGTCCACCTGCTCGGTGTGTCACCTGACCGATTTCCAGGGCTCGTTCGAGGCCCCCGAGTTGGCGGGCCCGAACTTCCGAAACACGTGGGGTGGCCGGCGGGTGGGCGACCTACTCGTGCTGATCGAGGCCACCATGCCGCCCCAAGCCGCCGGGTCTCTGAGCGCTGAGCAGGTCGCCTCGGTCGTGGCCTATATCCTCCGAGCGAACGAGGTTCAGGCGGGCGGAACCGAGTTGAGCCTCGCTTCCGCCGTAACGGTGATCCCGGGTGCGGAGCCGGCGGCCGTCACGACCGCGGCGGGTATCCCTCCGATTCCCGGTCGGGTCGGGACGACCTTTTCGCCGGAGGCGGTGCAGGCTCCGCCTGAATTTCTCGGCGCGATATCTGAAACTCCTGCTGGTATCACGGAGACCTATCGAGCGCCGGAGGGATACACACCGGTGTCGAACGCCGAATTGGTCTCGCCTCCCGATGGAGACTGGCTGCACTGGCGAAATTCCCCCGGATCGACCGGTTTCAGCCCGCTGTCGCAGATCAATACGGAGAACGTTCACCGGCTGCAGCTGGCCTGGGTCTGGGCGTTGCCCGATGGAAGCCGTTACCGCACCGCGCCTCTCGAGAGATCCGGCATTCTCTTCCTGACGACAGCCGGCGGCTCCGTGCAGGCGCTAGACGCTACCGACGGCACCCTCCTCTGGGAGCACCGCAGAAAGGACGCCCGCATCGGTCAACGGGTGCAAAGCGTCGCTCTCTGGGAGGACCTCGTTCTTCTGTCCACTCCCGACGGAGCGATGGTAGCCTTGGACGCTCCGACCGGAGTCGTTCGCTGGGAGACCCCGCGGATGGGGTTCGGTAACACCGCGGGACCCATCGTGGCTGACGGGAAAGTGATCAACGGGGCCAACGGCTGCGGCAGATTCATCGAACAAAAGTGTTTTGTCAGCGCCCACGACGTCCGTAGTGGCGAGTTTCTTTGGCAGACGGAGGTGATCGCTCGGCCCGGCGAGCCGGGCGGGGACACCTGGGGCGAGCTCCCGTTCGAGATGCGGGCGGGGGCGGACATGTGGAATGGCGTCAGCTGGGATCCCGATTTGGGCTTGGTCTACATCGGCACCGCGCAGGCGAAGCCGTGGGTGGCCGTCAGCCGAGGGCTCACCACCGCCGACTCGACGCTCTACGCGAACTCGACCCTGGCCCTCGATGTGGAGACCGGACGCATCGTGTGGTACCGGCAGCACGTTCCGGGCGAGTCCTTGGACATGGACGAGGGATTCGAGCAGGTCCTCGCGGACATCGACGGCGTGCCCGCGCTCCTCACCATCGGCAAACATGGTGTGCTCTGGAAGCTCGACAGGCGAGACGGGACCTTCCTGGGTATGAAGGAAACGGTGTTCCAGAACATTCTCTCGATTGATCCCGAGACAGGCGCGGTGCAGTACCGGGAGGACATCGCGAACGCCAGGGTGGGTGACTGGGTGTCGGTGTGCCCCTCCACGGCTGGGGGGAAGAACTGGCAGGCGACCAGTTACTCTCCCGATGCGGGCCTCATCGTCATCCCGCTAAGCCAAAGCTGCATGGATATGACCGCACGCGAAGTCGTCCTGGAGGCGGGTGGCGGTGGCAGTGGGGGGGAGCGCGCGTGGAAAGAGATGCCCGGTACCCGCGGGATGTTCGGAAAGCTCGCGGCGTTCGATGTTGCGACGATGGAGGAGGTGTGGAGTGTCGAACAGAGAGCCCCCTTCCTCATGGGAGCCTTGACGACCGCGGGTGGACTCGCGTTCGCCGGATCCTATGACAGGTGGTTCAAGGCGTATGACATCCAAACGGGTGACGTGCTCTGGCAGACCCGGCTTGGCACGTCGGTCCAAGGTTTCTCGATGACCTTCGAGGTGGACGGCGTGCAGTACCTTGCGATGACCGCAGCGCGCAACGGTGGGAGTCCCTGGCGGGTAGCGACCTTCCTGGCGACGGAGTTCGTGAGTCGTCCTCAGGCAAATGCCCTTTACGTGTTCCGGCTAGGCCAACCATAGGCTGGCGCCGACCCCATGCGGTGGTTACCTGTTCTCTACACCAATGAGGAGGGAATCATGAGTTCATTGTTTCGGTGTTCCAGGCTCCTGACGCTGGCTGCCGTCCTTGGGGTCGTCTCGACCACGGGGTGTGCACAGCAGGAGACGGCGTCAGGAAGCGAGGCCAGCGCCATGAGCAGCATGCAGGAAGGCTCGCTGGTGCATGATGGGCAGGAGCTATTCGGCCATTACCACCAGCCTAGTCCGTTCCCGCAGCCTCTGCCGGACGACGCGCACTCACACGACGGCTGGACTTGGGGGTCCATGGGGGCCGTCTTTGCCGAGAGCCCGGACAAGATCTGGCTCGCCATGCGGGGAGAGCTCCCGCTCCCGGAGGGGACAGATCCGTGGACACCCTACGCCCTCCTGAACCCCTCCCGGGGAAACGCCTCGCCCAACGACGACAACGGAATTCGCGGGTATGAGCGGCGGTATCTGCACGTCATGATCGCCGTGAATTCCGAGGGAGAGCTGGTTGAATATTGGCCGCAGCATGACCAGCTCTTCGACGTACGGGGCGGGCGCGGACCCCACAAGATCAAGATGAGCCCCTACGACGACGAGAAGCATATCTGGGTCGTCGATGACAACCTCCACCAGATCCACAAGTTCACCTACGACGGGGAGTTGGTGCTCACGCATGGAGAGCAGCTCGTACCCGGACGGGGGCCGAACAACTTCTCGCGCCCGACGGACATCGCGTGGCTACCGGACGGCACCTACTTCATCAGTGACGGCTACGTAGGAACCCGCGTAGCGAAGTTCGACGCCAACGACAACTTCATCATGGACTGGGGCCAGGCCCCGGCCGATCCCGCCAACCCGGGTCCCAACGAATTCAACACTGTCCACGCTATCACGATCAGCGCGGATCGGTTGATCTACGTGTCGGATCGGGCTCACGCCCGGATCCAGGTGTTTGACGAAAACGGCGACTTCCAGTTCCTGTTCCCGACTGGCCAGCGAGGCGAGTCTCTCCCGTACGCGATCGAGATCCTTCGGGATCCGTCTGGAGAGGAGTTCCTTTGGGTCGCGGACGGCAGCTCGAACCGAATGCTGAAGTTCGATCTAGACGGGAATTACCTCTATGGCTGGGGCACCCCTGGCGACGATTACGGGCACTTCAACGGCCCGCACTCGATCACGACCGACCAGGACGGCAACCTTTACATTTCGGAGGTGTTCGCCGGGCGTGTACAAAAGTTCGTCCCAAGGTCCGGTGCCGACCCTGCCAAGATCGCGGGACAGCAGCTGCGGGAGTGGAACTGAGGCGCTAAGCGCTGAGCCGGGGTGCGCGCGCACAAGGCCGGAGCCGGCCAGCGTGCGCACTCCGCTCAGCGCAACGTCCGGTTGAAGAAGTCGACGGTCCGCTGCCATGCCAGCGTGGCCGCTGCTTCGTCGTAACGGGGCGTGGTGTCGTTGTGGAACCCGTGATTGGTGCCCTCGTACATGTGCATCGTGTAGGTCTTGCCGTTGGCCTTTAGCGCGTCCTCGTAGGCCGGCCATCCGGCGTTGATTCGCTGGTCCAGACCCGCGTAATGGATGAGAAGGGGCGCGGCGATTCTGGGTACGTCCTCTACCGCGGGTTGACTCCCGTAAAAGGGAACGGAGGCGCCCAGATCGGGGATGCGCACGGCCATCATGTTGCAGATCCCTCCACCGAAGCAAAAGCCTACCACGCCGACTGCCCCGCTGCATTCTTCGTGGGCTTTCAGAAAGCCTCCGGCCGCGACGAAATCCTCCTGCATCTCCCCGCGATCCCGCTGGCCCTGAAGCGTACGGCCGTCGTCATCGTTGCCGGGGTAGCCGCCGAGCGGCGCAAGCGCGTCGGGCGCGAATGCAAGGAAACCAGCGACCGCGGCACGCCGCACGACATCCTCGATGTGCAAGTTGAGGCCGCGATTCTCATGCACCACGACAACGCCCGGCAGGTCGCCGTCCGAACCCGCTGGTCGCACCAAATATCCACGCATCGTGCCTGCGCCCCGCGGTGAAGAGTACTCGACGTACTCTCCGCTCACCTGCGCATCGTCACTCCTCACTTGCTGCAACTCGTCGTACTTAGGGCTCAGGCTCTCCAACAGGGCGCTGGCGGAAACACCCCCTACGGCGTAGGACGCCGCTCGGTCGAGGAACTGACGCCGGTCGATGAAACCGTGAACGTATTTGTCGAACAGATCGAGAAGTCCCTGATCGAAGTCGCTTGCCTTTTTGCGCGTCATGTCGGCCCCCACTTTTCGTTCGATGGGTGGATCTCAGGCTCGCTGCAATTCACGGCGGCGGTCCCGGGCTGGGTCTGTCCGCCGCAAAGGTAGCTGGGAAGGGTGTCCGCCGCATTACCTCGCTGGCGTCACTGGGACGCGCCGGCGCGGAAGCGCGCGCCCAGCGCGTCCCGGTCGACCTCCATGCCGCGGAGATAGACCGCGGCGATCCGCCTCGTGTTCGTGATTTCGTCCAGGGGGTTCGCATCCAGGACGATGAAGTCCGCGCTTTTACCCACCGCCACCGTGCCGATATCGGTCACCTGCATCAGCTCGGCCGAGTTACGCGTTGCCGCGACGATGACCTCGGCGGGGGTCATTCCGGATCTCACCATATCCTCCATCTCTTGATGAAGGGCCCACGGCGTGCTTCCGTCCGTGCCGAACGCAATCCTCACTCCCTCTTGGTTGAGCCGAGCCAGGTTACGCGCCTGGATGCCGAACGACTCCTGGGCTGCCGGCCGATCCCTCGACGCCTCCTGCATCTCTTGCAACTCGCCGGCGGGGACCGTCCCGCTCAGCCAGCCGAGGTCTAGCGCCACCCCCGGGTTCGGGAGGTTCGGAACCAGGACCACATTGGGGCGCTCGCTCCAGAGGGCGACGAGCTCATCGTCGATATCCCGGTCGCGCACGCCGTGGGCGAACGCGTCGATCCCAGCCCGGAGAAGCCCCTTCGCGTCCTCGAGGGTGAATATGTGGGCCGTGACACGGAGTCCGTGCCTGTGGGCCTCGTCGATGACGGCGCCGTACAGCGCCGGCGAGAGTTTCTCATATTGGCCGTTGCGATCGTCGACCCAGATTTTCACGAAGTCCACCTCCTGCGCGGCCAGCTCCTGCACGGCGGTCCGCGCCTCCTCCTCGCTCGTGATCCAGAAGGGGACATCCGACCGCCCAGGCTCGGGGGTGGTGATCCCGCGCCCCGCAGAGCGTGACCGGGCGCCGTCGGGAACCGCCTCGTCCCGCATCTCGAACGGGACGTCGCCCGTGTCTTGGCCCAGACTCACGGCCAGGCCGGCCCCGTAGTACGCCAAGTGCTGGAGTTGAGCGACCCGATCGTCACGCGTGGACGCCAAGTGCATGTGGGCGTTGACGACCGCCGGCATGACGGTCTTGCCGCTGAGATCCACGCGGGTCGCGCCCCCCGGAATCTGCACGTCCGCCCTTCGTCCTGCCTGCATGAAGCGGTCGCCCGCGACGACGAACACCGCGTCCTCGATCGGTGCGCTTCCGTCCCCGACGATGAGGCGAGCGCCCTCGAACACGGTCACGGCCGCGTCGCTACCGGCCTCCGGACCGGTGCAACCGGCCATCAGGACGGCACCCAGGGAGAGCACGGCGGACATCACGACCACAATGTGGGACTCACTCTTGGCTCGGCGCATAAGAACCTCACATCAAAGGTGGCAATTTCAGACGACGCTACACCCCGCTTAGCGCGTCGAGCGGCAGTCGACCGGTCGCGTCCCCCAGCGACTCGATGGGCACACCCATCTTGTCGAGCAGGCTCAGATGCAGGTTCGCGAGCGGCGTGTCTTCGGCGTACTGCGTGTGACGCCCGCCCGTGCCCGCCCCGCCACCGGCGAGGAGGATCGGCAGGTTCCCGGAGTAATGGGAGTTGCTGTCGGCCATGCCGGCGCCGTAAACGATCATCGAGTGATCGAGCAGCGTCCCGTCGCCATCGGGCGTCGAGCTCAGTCGCGTGATGAACTCGGAAAACAGCTCCGCGTGGTACCGGTTGATCTTCCTCAGCTTCTCGAGCTTGACCGGATCCCTCTGATGGTGGGAGATGGGATGGTGGGCGTCTGGCACGCCGATCTCGGCGTAGGTGCGGCCCGTGATCTCGCGTCCCATCATGAACGTCGCCACGCGAGTGAGATCCGTTTCGTACGCGAGGGCCAGGAGATCGAACATCAGCCTCGTGTGCTCGCCGAAGGTGCTCGGGATCCCCGCCGGCTGATCGATCACCGGCAGCTCACGCTCGCTCTGCGCTTCGGCCATCTGGATTCGCCGCTCGATGTCGCGTACCGCCTCGAGGTACTGGTCCAGCTTGGCTTGGTCGCTCGACCCGAGCTGCCGGGACAGAGCACGCGCTCGCTCGGTGACGGAATCGAGCAAGCTCGCGTCCTTCCCCAGCCGCGCCTTCCGGACCGCCGGATCGGTGCTGCCGCTGTCGCCGAAGAGCCGCTCGAATACCGCACGTGGGTTGTTCTCCATCGGGAGCGGCGTCGTATCATTCGCCCAGGAGATCGTGTTGGTGTACGCGCAGCTGAAGCCCTCGTCACACGAGCCGGCAAAGTCACGCCCGTCGATGGCGAGCTCGAGCGTGGCAAGCTGCGTCTCGCGACCGAGCACACGTCCCGCGATCTGATCCATCGAGATGCCGGCCCGAAGATTCGACCCATTGTCCCGCTGTGAAGCAACGCCGGTCAGGAAGCGCGTGGAGGCGCGCGCATGCGGCCCCTCGGCGTCCACGCCGTGCATGCCCGAGAGCACCTGTACTTGGTTGCGGAACGGCTCGAGCGGCTGGAGGATCGTCGGGAAGTCGAAGCCGCTGCCGTCGGTGGTCGGGGTCCAGTGATCCATCATCATGCCATTCGGGACGTAAACGATCCCCAGTCGACGCACGGGGTTCGCGGCCGTGTCGCGGAGTGCCGTAAAGGCCGGCACCATCCCGTCGAGGAGCGGCAACGCGAGCGACGCGCCGAGCCCACGGAGCATCGTGCGGCGAGGGATTACCTTCTTGGTAATGATCATGACTCCGACCTCCGCTTGCGGAACGGGGTGCTTTGCACGATGCCCACAATGATAGACGACCAGCGGTAATTCTCCAAAGATGCTGTGCGAGTGATGTCCCGTACAGTCGGCCGGTCGTAGTGTTCGGGCGCCCGGCCGATTGCATACGCCAGCAGCTTCTCAGTCACGGTGCCGCTGAACTGTTCCCGGCGCTCGAGGAGCAGCGTCCGGAGGCCCTGTGGCCCATAAAACTGGGTCCCGTTGGGCAACTGACCCGACGCGTCGATCGCCAGATTGGCCTCCCCGGTGCTTCGCCACCTGCCAATCGCGTCGTAGTTCTCGAGCGCCAACCCCAGGGGATCCATCGGTGCGTGGCAGGCCGAGCAGACGGGGTCCTCTCGGTGGCGTAGCATCCGATCGCGAACCGTGGCCGGCTGACCGTCCTCACCCCGGTCCGGAAGATCCGGCACGTCGGCCGGTGGCGGCGGTGGCGGCGTCCCGAGGATGTTCGTCAGCACCCACTTGCCGCGGAGTACCGGTGAGGTCCGATTCGCATAGGAGGTGACGGTGAGCAGACTTCCCTGTCCCAAGATGCCACCTCGTCGCTCGGCAAGGTCACCATCGAGCGGCACCCGGCGGAAGTGGCTGCCGTAGACGCCGGGAATGCCGTAGTGCTCCGCGAGCCGCTCATTGGCGAACGTGTAGTCGGCGCCGAGCAGATCGAGCACGCTTCGGTCGTCGCGAATCAAGCTTTCGACGAAGAGCTCGGTCTCCTGCCGGAACGCGTCGCGCAGATTTTCGTCGAACTCGGGAAACGTGACCGCGTCGGGCACCACGCTGCGCAGGTTCCGCAGGTAGAGCCATTGGCCGGCGAAGTTCTGCACCAGCGCCTTCGAGCGGGAGTCGGCCAGCATGCGTCGGGTCTGCTGCTCGAGCACCTCCGGATCCTGGAGCATACCGCGCTCGGCAGCTTCGAGTAGCTCGGCGTCCGGGATGCTGCTCCACAGAAAAAACGAGAGCCGCGAGGCGAGCTCGAGATTGCTCAAAGCGTAGACGGTCCCCGGTGCGATACCGGTCGGGTCGCGCTCTACGCGGAACAGGAAATCGGGCGAGATGAGCAGTCGCTCCAGCGCGAGCTGGATGCCGGCATCGAAGCTGCCGTCGCTCCGTCCCGCGTGGTAGAATTCCATGAGCGTAGCGAGATCGTGCGCCTCGACCGGTCGCCGGTACGCGTGGCGCGCCAGCGACGACAGAATCTCGCGGGCGCACACTTCCTCGTCCGAAGATGCGTCGCTCGCCGGTCGGCAGGTGAACACCGCCCGGCGGCTCGGCGTGTCACCCGGGCCACCGCTCCCATACGGTCCGGTGATCGCCACGTGCTCAACGGCCGCGTTCCCGTCGCGCATCTCGTTCACCGCCGCCGCGAACACGCTCTGGCGAGGCTGAAGCACGCCTTCGGGCTCGGTAAACCTCCGGACGAACGAGACGCCGACGAGGCGCGGCCCCGCCTTGGCCGTAAAGCGTATCCGCAGATCGGCGTCGGCGAAGAGCATGTACTCTTCCCAGGCCGGATCGCCGAACTGGTTGCCTCCGTAGCTCGCGGGCGCCTGCAGGACGTCCGGCTCCTCGCCACCGAAGGTGAACGTACGGACCAACTCGCCGTCGAGGCGGACCTCCAGCTCGTGGCGCGACCCTAGGCCGCGCACGTAGTTCACATAGTTCCGATGAAGTCCGATCGCGAGGTCGTATTCGCCGTCGAGGGGGAAGTAGTGGCGGATTCCAATCCCTCCGCGCGAGCCAAACGGGAGGTCGTCCCCCATTCGGTCGTTCTGTACGAGCAGAATCGGCACCGCGTAGGTCTCGCCTACCGGTCCCAGCGGAGCTTCGCCGACCGCCAGTCGTGCCGTCTTCCGCGCCGCCGATAAGTACCGCTCCATCAAGGCGGGTGAGACCGTCAACACGTCGGCCATGTTGTCGAAACCGTGCTCGTCGATGTCGTCCGCGGGCAACAGCGCCTCCACGTCGACATCGAGCGCCAACAGATCACGAACGGCGTTGGCGTATTCGGCGCGATTGAGGCGATGGAACGCCTCGGTCCGGCCAGGATTCGGATTGGCCGCCGCGAACTGGTCGATCTCGGACTCGAGCCATGCGGTGAGCACGGCGTAGGTCTCGTCCGCCGGACGCGACCGGCCCACCGGCGGCATCCGCCGTGAGCGAAGCTGCAGGAGGACCCTTTCAGGAATCCCGGCGTGTTCACCCACCCGTGCAAGATCGAGGCCCTCGAAGGAGAGGTCGCCCCTGCGGCTTCGGTCGTTATGGCAGCTGACGCAGTACTCGCCGAGGGTCGCCTGGAGAAGTTCGGCTTCGGAGGCCGGCTGCGCTTGGGCGCTGACAGCCAGTGGGGCGGAAAAGAGTACCACGGTCACGAGGACCACCGTCCCGAGCACCGCTGTTCTGAACACGGACTCCAGCGACAGGTTTCGTGACATCATCTGTCAGTCCCCCACTGAATCCTAGGCTAACCCTAGTGTGACTATCCCGGCGTCCCGGGGCATCTCGGTGGATCGCGAACTTCTGGGACAAACACCGGGCCTAGATTGGCCCGCCCTGACTGGGGTGTCAATGTTGGACCGAATGCCGTAGCATGGATCAACATGTGTAAGAGACTTCGTGCCACGGTACCGCTCATCGCCATGCTGGCCGCCGTTCTCGCCTGGCCGGTCGCAGCCCACTCGCAGTCTGCGCCTGCGATCATCGAGGCGTTGAAAGCGGGTGACCTCGAGACGGCACGCACGCTGGTCGCCGTGGGAGCCGACGTCAATGCACCCCAGGGCGATGGCGCCACGGCGCTCCACTGGGCAGCGCACCGGAACCATCTCGGCGCGGCAAGGTTGCTCATCGAGGCCGGCGCGGACGTCAACGCGGCCAACGGGCTCGGCGCCACCCCCCTGTGGCTGGCAGCGATCAACGGCAGCGCGCCGATGGTCGAGCTGCTGCTCGAGGCGGGTGGCAACCCGAACGCATCGCTCAAGATGGGCGAAACGCCGCTGATGACCGCAGCTCGGTCGGGCGACCTTGAGACGGTCGAGCGGCTTCTAGAGCATGGCGCGGACATCAACGCGGCCGAGCACGAACGCGGGCAGACCGCTCTGATGTGGGCTGTCGCCCAGCAGCACGTTGATGTCGCACACCTGCTGATCGAGAATGACGCAGACTTGCATGCCCGCACGAAGGTCTGGTACCAGCTGGAGAACACGGCGGGCAACACCAACACGAGCGGCAATTTCCGGATGGCGCACGGCGGCTCGACACCACTGCTTTTCGCTGCGCGTAACGGTGACGTCGAGACCGTCCGAGTGCTCGTGGAGGCCGGCGCCGACGTCAACGACACCGCGGCCTCCGGAGCCCGCGCGCTCGTCATCGCAGCGCATAGCGGGCACGGGCCGCTCGGGATCTACTTGCTCGAGCAGGGCGCCGATCCGAACGCCGCCGGGGCGGGGTATACAGCGCTTCACGCTGCAGTCCTTCGAAGCCAAGTCGAGTTGGTCGAGGCGCTCCTCGACCACGGCGCCGTTGCGAACGCAGTCGTCGAGCACGGGACGAACGGCCGGCGGTTCAGCGCGGACTACAGCATCCGCCATCAGCTGATCGGCACGAACGCGTTTTGGCTGGCCGCGAAATACGGCGAGCTCGAGATCCTCGGCACGCTCGCCGAGCATGGAGCCGATCCCTTCGTCGTACCCGAAGGGGGCATGTCGGCGCTCCAGGCGGCGATCGGCATGCCGGGCTCATCCTTGGAGAGCCGACGTGACCGCATCGGGAATTCGGCTCCGGATCCGGACGACGAAGAGCGACGGACCCTCGAGCTGGCGCGCATCGTCATCGACCTCGGCGTCGACGTCAACGCGGCCGACCAGAGGGGCAACACCCCACTGCACGACGCGGTGCGCAAGGATTTCGCATCCGTCGTCGAGTTGCTGGTAGCACGCGGCGCCGACGTCAACGCGGTGAACGAGCGCGACCAGACGCCGTTGGTGTTGGCCGAAACTCCTCAGACCATCCCCGGCACGAACGGGCTGAGGGGCACCCGCCCCGAGGTCGCGGAACTGCTGCGGAGCTTGGGTGCGAACGACTAGACGGCGCGATCATCCTAAGGACCATCCTCCACTCCTCAGGTTTCCTCCGACTCCACTTCTCAGGTTTCCTCCGAAGGCCGCGCTGTGATCCCCGGGAGGGCCAGGGGAAACGGCTAGCTTACGGTTACGGCGTAGCCCAGATCCGAACAGGTGCTTCCACCGTGATAGCTCCAAGATGCTCCGTTGACTCCCTCGCCGGAGTAGACCGAACATTCGGATTGGTCGAAATTGTTGTAGCAGTAGTCGTTGTCAAAAATGCCGTTGACCCCCAAGCATGACCCCACACTTCCACAAGCGGGGGCTATGAAAGCGAGCGCTGCAATGGTGAACATGATCCGAGTCATGGCTCAGCCTCCCAATAATAGACGTCGTGTGCGCGATGTCTCCCGGAGTTAGCCCGGCTGGCAGTCGACGTCGATGGGGCTAGGCCCTTGGAGGTAATCGATCTTTCCTTCGACCCTCGAATACGGCAAGATACTCTCCTCCCAACGTCATTCTTCACGCCTGGAAACGATTCGATGACCGCCCCACAAGTGCAATCCGAGATCCAAGCGGCGGAGAAACCGAGCCTACCTCTCTTCGAAGACTGGTCGCCGCAGATGGGTATTGCCCAGTGCGCCAGCAGCGACTGGGCTCCCCCTCGTCGCGTCGCGTGCGGCACGCTTCCCATTCACCCTGGCGCCATGGGGATCCAGTTCGGGCAGAGCGTCTTCGAGGGTTGCAAAGCGTTCTGGAACGGAACAGATCCCGCACGTCTCTTCCGCATTGACGAGCACTACAGACGCCTGGTCGCGTCGTGCGACCGGCTTCGCATGCCGGCCCCTCCGGAAGAGATTTTTCTCGAGGCAGTGGTGGGTCAGGTGAAGGACTCGGCCAGCTGGTCGTCTCCGTTCTCGAGCGACACACTGTACATCCGTCCGCTCGTCTTCGGCGAGGACGACCACGTGATGCCGGTTCCATCGGTCCGTAGCACGTTTTTGGTTCTCACCGCGCCGTTGCGCTCGTTCCCGGACAGACCGCTGGTGCTGTTCGCCGAGCGCGAGTTCAGCCGAGCCGCCAGAGGGGGGCTGGGCCACGCCAAGACGTCCGCGAACTACGCTCACCAGTACTATCCGACTTGGCGGGCCAAGGAGGCCGGCTGCGACGGGGTTCTGTGGCTCGATTCCGAGACCCACGACCGGATCGAGGAGGCCAGCACGATGAACATCTTCATGGTCATCGGTGAGGAGCTCGTCACGCCCTCGCTGCAGGACACGATTCTCGCCGGGATCACGCGTCGCTCGGTGATCACCCTCGCCCGCGAGCGCCACGGACTGAAGGTCGTCGAGCGCCCCATCACCTTGACCGAAGTCGCCCGGGCAGTCGAGGTCGGCACCCTCAAGGAGGTGTTCACCACGTCGACGGCTCTCCAGATTCGCCCGGTTTCGCGCGTCGTCGATGGGGAGCGAAACATCGACTTTCCCCAGGAAACACCGTGGACAAATCAGCTGCACGAGGACCTCATCGCGATTCAACGCGACGACGCGGACGACGAGTGGGGATGGATCAGCAAGGTGCCCGTGAGGGGAAGTCCCTGAATATGAACCTCCTCGATTCCATCAAGGCTCGTCGCTCGGTCAAGACCTTCACCGACCGCCCCGTATCACGGGAAGAGATCGAGCAGCTCCTCACGGCGGCCTGCCAGGCCCCCAACCACAGAATGACGGAGCCGTGGCGTTTCTATGTGCTCGGCCCCCGGGCCCGTCGCGCCTACGGTGAGGCCCTCGGGCACCGAAAAGCTAAACGGGTCGACGACCCCGAGGCCGGGAAGGCCGTCGTCCAGAAGGTCGCTGAGACGCACGAGTCACTACCCGCCATGATTGCGGTCGCTATCACGGTGGACGAGAACCCCGAGATCCGAGAAGAAGACTTCGCGGCCGCCTTCATGGGTATCCAGAACCTGTCACTGGTTGCTCACTCAATCGGCCTGGGCACGCACATCAAGACGGGTGCCATCATGGACGACCCCACCGCGCGGGCAGCGGTCGGACTCCCCGAGGGCGAGAGGATCGTCGCCACCATCAACATCGGCGAGCCCGACGCGTTGCCGGATGGCAAGGCTCGGCAGGCGGCTGCGCAACTTACCACGTGGGTGGCGTGATCTCGGCCGAAGCTGAGCGCTCAGGCCGAGCCCTTAACTTGCGAGGTCGTCTTGACCGAAGAGCCACAGAGGTGAGTGTGGTAAGATTCCCAGGGATAGCCATCGTCTGAGAGCCTTGCCGCCCCACACGGCGTAGACGCATTTTGTTCGCCATGTCTGATGCCGTCACTCGCCTCAATGCTGCCCTAGAAGTCCCCTACGTGGTCCGGACCTCGTTCCTACCGTCGGGACCGTAACTTATGTCCCGGACTGTTCTCGGCATCGTTGTGACGCTCCTGATGGTGCCGCACGCACGTGCCCAGGTCGTGCCCCAGGAGGGCGACCTCGTCCTCCTGGGCGGAGTCCTTTGGGACGGCACCACCGACGAGTCGCGCCCCAACCCGGGCATACTCGTTCGGAACGGGACGATATTAATCGTTGGGGAGGTCGATCCCGGGGTCGATCCCGAGAGGAGCGGGGCCGAGGTCATCAGGCTCGCTGATGATTCGTTCATCTTGCCCGGTCTCTTCGACCTGCACGCGCACTATGCTGTTGATTTGTTGGCAGAGGGTCGCGTCGACGAGTACACCGTGAACCCGGTGCTCTTCCTGGCCAACGGTGTGACTTCGACCTTTCCCGCAGGCGAGGTCGACCCCGCCGAGGCTCGCAAGGGTCGCGCACGTGTGGCGTCGGGCGAGATCCCAGGACCTCGCATCTACAGCTCAGGGCCGTACTGGGGTACCGCCCGACCCGGTTGGAGTCACGAGGCGATGACCCCGGACTCGATTCGCAAGGAGGCCACATACTGGGCCCTGAACGGCGTACGTGGCTTCAAGGCCAAGGGCATCCGGCCGGACCAACTCGAGGCCCTGATCGAGGTCGGACACGAGCACGGCATCACGGTAACCGGCCACCTCGATTCGGGAGTGCGCAACAGCGTGAACCCCCGCGACGCGATTCTCATGGGTATCGATCGCATCGAGCACTTCATGGGTGGGGACGCATTCGTGGACACCCAGTCGGCGTATGCATCACTCGAAGCGTTCGATCTCGAGGACCCGGGCACCGTACTGCAACTCGAGAGGCAGGTCAGGCTCTTCGTAGAGCAAGGCGCGTACTTCGATGCCACGCTCACCGCCTACGACTACTGGGCCGGCAAGGAAGCCCGAGTCTATGACTACTGGGAAGATGAGCGGGGATTCCTTACGCCCTATGCACGGGCCGAAGTGGAGGCGCGCCTACCGCGTGACCCTTCGGACCAGTTCGAGCGCATCCATCACATGAAGCGTCGTACGATCAAGCTCTTCTACGATGCCGGGGGTGCCAACAACATCTCGCTGGGGACCGACCACCCGAGTTGGGGGGAGTGGTGGAGCGGCTTCGGCGTACACCGTGAGCTGCACGCCTTCGTGCTGGCCGGGATTCCCAACGCAGCCGCATTGCGCTTCGCGACGATCAACTCCGCGCGCGCGTTTGGTGTGGACGCTCGACTCGGCACTGTGGAGGCCGGCAAGTACGCTGACCTGCTTATCGTACGTGGGGACCCGCTCACCTCGATCACCGACACGCGCGATGCGACCCACGTGATCCGATCCGGGCGGGTGTACGACCCGGCTGCGCTCTTCGACGCCGTCCGCGGCGAGATGGGCCCGAAGAACGCGTCGGAGGCAGACTGGTGGAAGGGGGATTTGCGGCTGGGAAGGTAGTTGGGCTCACCCGATACTGGGATCACCCGATACGAGGACCATCGCAATGAGTGACGAGAAATCTCCAGTCCGACGAAGAGTTGCCAGATTGAGCGCAATCGCTCTGGCAGCCGCGTCCGTAGGATTCAGTCAAGCGGCGTCTGCCCAAACACCTGCAAGCGAGCTCGAATCGGAATTTCTTCTCGAGTTATTGCTCGACGTTGATGCCTCAATCGATGCTGGCCACACCCGCATTGCGCCAGTCACCGGAGGAAGCTTCAGCGGACCAGGCATCAGGGGAAGAGTACATGGAGGCGCCGACTGGATTACGCAGGTATCGGGTCATAGCAGTCTCGACGTGCGCATCACTCTGGAAACCGATGACGGTGAACTCATCTACATGTCCTACACCGGAATCATTCGGTCCGGAGAAAACGGACGGTATTGGAGAGTACGACCCATCTTCCAGACCGCGTCGGAGAAATATGACTGGCTCAACCATGCTGTTTTCATAGGCAAGAGTAAGCAGGTATCTGGCAAGGTTGCTTACGACGTTTTCCGTATACTCTGAATCCGTCCTGGAGGCTTGAACACGGGAGAAGAAACATGACGAAGCTCATTTCCGCGCTGGTCGCGCTGACCATGGTCGCGCTGATCGTGGCCGTACCCTCAGCAGACGCGCAATACGCACCCCAGATTCCAGTGGAGTCCGTGCCGGACTTCTTCCGGCTGCCGATCGGAGTGAACTTCGGCGAGGTGCCCGCCGTGGCCGTCAATTCTCAGGGTCACATCTTCGTGTACAGCCGCTCGAATCCCACCGGGGGTGGTCCCGCATACGGCATTCACGCGGCCCAACTGTTCGAGTTCAGCCCCTCGGGCGACTTCATCCGTGAGCACGGCAGAGGGCTCTACGCCTGGGCGTTCGCGCACGGGCTCAGGATCGATGCGAACGACGACATATGGACGGTGGACAAGGGCTCCAACATGGTCATCCGGATGGACCCTGCGGGCCGGGTCGTCTGGGTGTTCGGCCGCAAGGCGGAATCGAGCTCCGAGGGGGCTCGCCCGATCGAGCGTCGAAATCCCCCGGCCCCCCCTCAAGACGGGCGTTTCCGCGAGCCCACGGACGTGGCCTTCGACTCGCAAGGCAACATCTACATCAGCGACGGATACATAAACTCCCGAGTCGCCAAGTACGACATGAACGGCGATTGGGTGATGTCGTGGGGCGAGCCCGGCACGGGCCCCGGCCAGCTCCGCACCCCACATAGCATAGCGATCGACAGAGATGACAACGTCTATGTCGGCGATCGCTCGAACGCTCGGATTCAGGTGTTCGACACGGACGGCAACTTCCAGCGGATGTTCAGTGTGGCCACCCCGATCGCGCCCGGCTCCAAGGCCGTGAACGGCACCACCCCGACGGACCTCATGAGCGTGAGTGGGAACGGGGCGCCGAACTCGCTCTGCATCCCGCCAGGGAGCAACGTCATCTACGTGGGCGAGAGCACGTTCCCCGGGCGGATCATCAAGGCGACACTCCAGGGCGAGGTGCTCGGGGTCGTCGGCAACGCCGGGCGAATGCTGGGTGAGTTCTCAGGGGTGCATGGACTTGCCTGCCCCACGGAGGACTTGCTCTTTGCTGCGGAGACCTCGAACTCACGGGTGCAGAAGCTGATTCTGAATCCGCGGAGGTAGGCCCGGGGCGGGGACGAGTAGTCCTTTGACATTTGTGCCGCCCGGGGCTGAGTTGGGGAGCGCGATCACGTTCCGCGATGCAGTAACCCATCGGGAGGACATATGCGAGTAATAGCCGTGACGTGTGGCCTGGTGGCTGCGACAATGATTTCGTTCGGGGCGGGCGCAGGCGCCCAGGTCGAGCCAAACGACGAGGTCACAAAGGCACAATTCGACACCTGGATGACCGAACTGTCCAACTGGGGTCGCTGGGGAGCCGACGATCAGCTCGGGGCCGTCAACCTGATCACTCCGGCCAAGCGCGTGGCGGCAGCCCGACTGGTCGAGACTGGCAGGACAGTCTCGATGGCGCGTGACATGACGATCGACAGACTCGAGAACCCCGACCAGGCCGGCGCGAACCGACCGCCGGTGCTCGTCGGCTCGGTCCGCAGCGTGTTCGAAATCGATACCGAGCGCGGGTTCTTCTGGGAGCGTTACGAGATCGAGTACCACGGTGGCCTCGTGTCCCATCTGGACGCGCTCTGCCACGTGGCATACAACGGCAAGGTCTACAACGGTCTGGACTTCGAGGACGTCGCCTCCACAGAAGACGGTTGCACGCAGATGGGGGTCGTCAACCTGAAAGACGGACTGGTCACCCGTGGCATCCTGGTGGATCTTCCTGGGAAGGCGGTGCGTCGACAGGACATCGAGGCGTGGGAAGCGGAGACCGGCATCACGATTTCGTCGGGTGATGCTCTTTTCCTGCGCACGGGCCGTGAGGTCGGGCAGACGGGGGGATATCATCCTGAGCTGCTCCCCTTCTTCAGAGAGCGGGATATTGCGCTGCTGGGCGCCGACGTGCCCCAAGAGGGCGGCCAGATCGAGGGGGTCCCGGTACCGGTGCACGTCTTCGCGATCGTGGGGCTTGGCCTGCACCTCTTCGACAACCTCGGTCTCGAAGAACTCGCGCAGACGGCCAACGAGCTGAACCGGTGGGAGTTCATGTTTGTGGCCTCACCCCACGCAGTACCCCACGGGGCCGGGGCGGCCCTCAATCCGATCGCGGTGTTCTAGAAACAAGGGCTTTCGTCTTCCTGTCCCTCCTGACTTTTCGGGGAGTCGAATAGGGGGTTTCCGCGGGTGGCTGAAATCAGGTACACTAGCGGAGGTGAGGACTCGCTGGAGAGACTACCGTGAGCACCACGGCAACCGCTGACAGCACAACCATCCCTGGCTCTGAGCCACCCGCCGCGGGCCTCGCGGCCGCGGCCGACCGCGGCGTGCCCTGGTACATCTGGGCCGTCGTCTTCGCCTCGACCAGTGTGGTCGTCGGAGGGATCTGGGACATCTCGTGGCACCGCACGATCGGGCGGGACACCTTCTGGACCTCAGCTCACATGGCGATTTACCTCGGCGGCGCGGCCGCTGGGCTCTCGTGCGGCTGGTTGGTCCTGCGCACGACATTCGCAGCTGTTGCCGCCGGCGATCGCGCTGCGGGGGTCACGTTCTGGGGCTTCCGTGGTCCACTCGGTGCGTGGGTCTGTATCTGGGGCGCGTTCGCGATGATCGTGTCGGGGCCGTTCGACGACTGGTGGCACAACACGTACGGCCTCGACGTCGAGATCCTGAGCCCGCCGCACACGGTGCTCGCCGCGGGCATCGTCGGGATCCAGATCGGTGCCATGCTCATGGTGCTCTCGCGACAGAACAACTCCGGTGCCCACTCCTGGCTCGCCCAGCTGCTCTTCGTCTACGCCGGGGGTGTGTTGATCGTCGCGATGGCCACTGTGGCGATCGAATATGTCGGTTTCCCCAACGACCAGAGGAACGCCGAGTTCTATGTAGTCAGCGCGGGAATCTTTCCGCTCTTCTTCGTGGGGATCTCCCGCGCTTCGCTTTCTCGGTGGGGGGCTACGGGGGCGGCCGCGGCCTACATGGCCCTAACGGTCCTCATGATATGGATTCTGCAGCTCTTCACCGCCGAGCCTCTGCTCGGTCCGATCCTTCGGCCGGTCGAGAGCATGATTCCGCCGCCGTTCCCGCTTCTGCTCGTCGTGCCCGCGCTCGCGGTCGATCTGCTCATGAGGACACTTCCCGCGCAAGTCTCGTCCGTGCGCCCCTGGATCATCGCGGGGGCCATCGGGCTCGCGTTCGTGGCCGCTCTGCTTGCCGTGCAGTGGTACTTCTCAGCGTTTCTGCTCGGCGAAGGGGCGCGCAACTTCCTCTTCGGCGCGGATCAGTGGGACTACACCTCTCGTCCGGGGCCGTGGCAGTACGAGTTCTGGGGCCCGACGGTGCAAGCGAGTGAGCTCGCATGGGCCGCGCTGATTGCCTTCGCATCTGCACGGATCGGGCTCTGGTGGGGCGGCTGGATGAGTCGCGTGCGCCGGTAGTGCTGTTGCGCCCGAACAGAAGTACCTGGCCAGCCCTCGCGTTCACATTAGGCGTCATGATCGTTGCGTCGGCACACGTAGGGAGCTCGAACGCCTACTTCGAGGGGATGGCCGGACCCTACCCCGTGCGTGTGATCGTTCGGACGCCGGGGGTTATCCCGGGGCTCGCTCAGATCTCGGTGCGTATCACCGGGGAGTCGGCACCGACTTTCGTCACCGTACGCCCGTTGCGCTGGGACGCGGGGCTTCAAGGGGCGCCACCTCCGGATACCGCCCGGGCCGTTGCCGGGGAGGCCGGCCTATACTGGGCCGAGCTCTGGCTCATGACCACCGGTTCGTACAGCGTCCACGTCCACGTCGCCGGTGATGCAGGCGATGGCACCGTGTTCGTTCCCGTCAACGCCGTCGCCGAGAGCCGCCGAGAGATGGGCCGGGCGATGGCAGTCGGGCTGATCGGCGCCGCGTTGTTTCTATTCGTCGGGGCTATGACGGTCTTCGGCGCCGCGGTTCGCGAGAGCGTGCTTGCGCCGGGGGAGGAGCCTGACCGGAAGCTACGTCGGCGAGGCGCTGTTGCGACCGGATTCGGCGGCGGCGTGCTCGCTTTGATCCTTTGGGGTGGCTGGGCGTGGTGGGGGGCGGTGGACACCGCATATCGGGCGGGCATCTATCGGCCACTCGCGACGACGTCGGTCTTGGAGACCGGCGAAGCGGGGCCGGTGCTCACGCTGCGAATCGACGATCCCCAGTGGATGGGACGAGAGTGGACGCCACTGATGCCCGACCACGGAAAGCTCATGCACATGTTCCTGGTGGGAGACGAGGCTCTGGGGGCGTTCGCGCACATCCACCCGGAGTCCGCCGACTCGACCTCGTTCGCCGTACCCTTTCCCCCGCTCCCGCCTGGGACCTACCGCATCTACGCGGATATCGTAGACGAGAGCGGCTTCTCCCAAACGCTGGTCGACACGGTCAAGGCGGGTGCGGAGGTCGAGACAGCGTCGCTCGAGGCGCCCGGTCGAGATCCCGACGACTCCTGGGCTGTGCTCCCCGCCCGGGGGCGGGCGAGTGGCGAGCGCTTCGCGCTGCCCAGCGGTCGGACCCTGATTTGGGAGGCCGGCATGCAGCCGGGGCTGGACGCCGAGACCACGCTGGCTTTCCGAGTCACGGAGCCGGACGGCACACCCTCCGCTCTCGAGCCGTATATGGGCATGCTGAGCCATGCGGCAGTAACTCGGGACGACGGGTCGGTCTTTATCCACATGCACCCCGCCGGGAGCATCAACCTGGCGGCGCAGGAACGCTTCCGGAGAGCCGAAGATGGCGCCGGTTCCAACACTCAGGGTAGGGGCATGCCGGGGAGGGGCATGCCGGGAAGGGGGATGCCGGGAAGTGGCATGCCGGAGATGGCGGATGCCACACCGACCGACGTCGTGAGCTTTCCGTTTGTGTTCCCGGCCCCCGGTGCGTATCGGATCTTCGTGCAAGTGAAGATCGACGGCGCGGTCGAGACCGCGGTGTTCGACGTGGAGGTGCCCGAGGGGTAAACGGGCTCTGGTCAACGAGCCGGATTCTTCTCCCGGAGGCCGCCGCTAGTCCCCGCTCGATGAACGGGCGCCTTTCCTACAGCGCGATCACGATTTTCCCGAGGTGGCTCCCACTGGCCATGTGCTCGTAGGCCGCTGGCGCGTCCTCGAGGGTGAATACCCTGTCGATGACTGGGCGCATCCGATGTTGCGTAATGAATGCGTTCATCGCTTCGAAGTCCTCCCTAGACCCCACATAGATCCCCGTCACCGAAATTGCACGGCCGATGAACGAACCGAGGGGCATGGCGTTGGCGGAGCCCGACAGGCCTCCGATGATCGCGATGTGGGCGCCGTATCCGAGTGCTCGCATCGCTCGAGGCAGCGTTTCCCGGCCACCCACTTCGAGGACCTGGGTGACGCCCTCGTCGCCGGTGATGTCCCGCACCTCGTCCTGCCACTCGGCGTTGGTCCGGTAGTTGACCGTGCCGTAGGCCCCCAGCTCGCGAGCACGCACCAGCTTTGCGTCGCTCGAGCTCGTGATGATCGGTCTCGCTCCAGCGGCCACCGAGAACTGCAGTCCGAAGATCGAGACGCCACCCGTGCCTTCCAGCAGGACGAAGTCGTCTTCGGACAGGCCTCCGTGTTTGAAGAGGGCGTTCCACGCGGTCACCCCCGCACAAGGGAGCGTAGCGGCCTCCTCGAACGTGAGGTGTTCCGGAATCTCGACGAGCCCGTCTTCATGACTGACGATCATCTCCGAGAGCATGCCGTCGATCGCGCCACCTCTGGCCGATGCGTTGGTCATGGCGCTCGGTCTTCCGTCCATCCAACGAGCGAAGAAGATCCCGGCCACGCGATCCCCGACCTCGAAGCGACTGGCGCCGGGTCCTACGCCGATCACCTCCCCCGCACCATCCGAGAGGGGCACCAGGCCGATTCGCGGATTCCCGCCGCCATACTGCGATTGGAGGATCGAAAGGTCTCGCCGATTCAGGGACGTGGCTCGCACACGGACCAGGACTTCGTTGGCGCCCGGAACGGGACGGTCCACTTCCTTCATCACGAGTGCGACCTGGTCGTCGACCACGTCGAACTGGTACTGGCGCATGGTCTCGGTTTGGGCACCCGTAGCCGGGGCGGGAATCGCGAGTAGCGCGGCCAGCCCGCCGGCGAGCGCGACCTGTTCGAGGCGAGAGGTGCTCTGGAAGAAGCGTGTCTTCATGGATCAGCTCGGCTAGATGTGGTTTAGGGCCGATCACGATGCCCTGATTTTCCGCAACCGCTAAGGCGGATCCGGTACCCTCGTTAGCGCAGCGGTTAGCCTTTCCGATTCAACGTAAGAAACATTACCTCGCCGGGCGATCGAGACCTCGCCAGGCGATCGAGAAAGTCGCGCTCGCGTGTCGGCGGGCTTAAGCTCCACCATACCCTTCGCGAGCCAAACGTGTGGCTCCCACGCGCCGCCTTGGAGGACCGAACATGACAGCGACGACGAGACGACGGATCGGCACACTCTCCCTCGCCCTGGTGCTCGGCTCGGCGAACGCAGCCGTGGCGCAACGAGAGGCGCGCGACGATGAAAGTGCCATCACCGACCCGCGTGTCCAGCACCGCACGTACACCATGCAGGAAACGGGCGAAACGATCCCGTACGCGCTCTTCGTGCCGACCTCGTACGACGCGAGCGAGCCGAGTCGCCTGATGGTCTCTCTACACGGCGCAGGGCGGCAATACGACTGGCTGATGGGGTACGCAGGGTTCCTCGACCGCGCCGAACACGACGGCTACATCATCGCGACCCCGTTGGGTTACACACGACGGGGCGGATACGGCCGTCGCGGTGACGACCGACAGGACCAGCTATCCGAAAAGGACGTGATGACCGTTGTCGGCATGGTCAAGGACGAATTCAACATCGACGAGAACCGCACCTATCTCTGGGGTCACTCGATGGGCGGCTCCGGCACGTATTACATCGCGAGCCGGCACCCGAACCTCTGGGCCGGGCTCGCGGCCGCGGCCGGTGGCAGCATGACCGCCGACTACGTGGACGAGGACGCCATCCGCCACATCCCGTTCCTGGTGCTCCAGGGCTCGGAGGACGAGACGGTACTGGTCGAGCGCTCCCGGGAGTCGGTGGCGCGGATGAAAGAGTTGGGGATGGAGCACCTCTACGTCGAGATCGCGGGTGGCGATCACTCGCGGTTCATCAACCAGAGCGAAGAGGTGGTTGGCATGCTGTTCGACTTCTTCAACATCGTCGCGAAGAAGCACTGATTATTGGGGTTGCGTTCTAGGCAATAGGAAGTCCTCCTCTCAACGTGCTACCCACGGCGTTCCAATGATCAATGCCGGATCTGCATCAGGCTTGGCTACGAACTTTTGAGTCCGGCCATACTGATTGTCTCCTCCGTAAAGATTACCCTCCGAGTCGACCGTAAACGTATGCACTTCGAGATATCCATTCGGTAGCTCTCGGGGGACATTCCACGTGTATAGCCGATTACCCTCGAAATCCATCTTGACGAACCTGAGCGGTCCCAGGGTGGTTATCCAGATACTGTCCTCGTTGACAATGATGTCCAAAGTCAGGCCAAAACCGCCCCAAACATCAACAAACTCGACTTCTCTCGGATCGTCTGTGGTCCTGAACACGTTGACTCGACCACCCGAGCGATCAAGGGCAAAGATCAGACCATCGGGCCCGATGCCTATCGCATGAATGCCATTGAATTGACCGGGCCCTTCTCCGCGCCCTCCAAACTCTGATAAATATTTTCCGTCGCTATCCAGGATGATGACGCGATGATTGTCCAGCCCATCAGCCACCAGAACTCTTCCGTCGGGTAAAAAAGCCACGTCCTGCGGCCTGCCGAAATGGGTCTCGTCGTCTCCCGGGGTCAGTTTCTCACCCAGCGTCATCAGCAGTTCACTGCCGTCGTTGGAGAACACGTAGATCTGATGAAAGGTCTCGTTGACCACCCACACCCGGCGCTCAGGATCATAGGGGCTTATGCGAAGCCTGTGAGGTCCTGGTCCTTCTGAACCTGCGCACAAGTAGTCCCACTGATCCCAAATGTCGATCACGTTGCCATCACCATCGATGGTATACAGGCAGTTCTGCCAGGTGCGCAGATCGGTCGCACTCAAAGTGTTGATCCCGAGGGATCCTGCATATCCTGCAAATTCGGGAGGAATCGGGATCGGCAATCTCGTTTCGCCACGCTGCGCGATGAAGATGCGATCCGGCGATTCAGCGAATATCCCGGAATTCCCGCCGAAGGCAAAACCTTGCTTGGCAAATGGTTTATGCCACCCTTCGACGACGTCATAAGGGCTGGGGCCGATCGGTCCAAGATCCTGCGATGAAGCTGGTCCGGAAAACAACACGGCAAGTAAACCGGTAAGCGTCGTAACCGCTTGAAGTTCTGAAGTGCGCATGATCGTATGAGCTCCGAAATGTGGATCTGTGATGACGCCGATGTCTTGTTATTCAGCCTATCATGTACAACCAAACGATGCAGGGTTCAACTTCACTGCGAAATCCTCGCCTGCACCTCGCGCTCCACAAGTCCCCGTTTTACCTTGGCTGGTCCCGGAGGGCTCTCTGCCGTCTGGCGGTCCTATCCGTGGTTTCCTTCAAGGGAGGTTTCAATGTTGCGTTCGATTCGAACGGGACTCCTGGCAGGTGCTACGCTCGTTGCAGTACCGGCGCTCCAGTCGGGAGAGGTGATGGCCCAGTTACAGGACCAGTCGCAGATCAGCCCGACCAACGGTCTGCCCAACCCCTACGAGCGCGTCCACCCATGGGGCGAGCTCCCCACGGGTCTCTACGATGAGCGGGCGTCGTTCATCGGGGCGGAGGCGGGTCCGGACGGCAACATCTACCTTCTGAGCCGCTGTCTCCAGAACTCGTGCACTGGACGGCCTGAACCGCCGGTCCTGAAGCTCGATCCCTCCGGAAGGCTACTGAAGACGTGGGGTTCGGGGATGTTGGAATTCCCCCATGGCTTCGACGTGGACGACGAAGGAAACGTGTGGGCAAGCGATCAGCGCGGCCACCAGGTGTTCAAGTGGAACGCGGAGGGCGACCTCCTGATGACGCTCGGGCAGAAGGGCATCCAGGGGGACCCGCCCCGTCTTCTCACCCAGCCGACGGACCTGGTGGTGGCCCCGAACGGCAACATCTTCGTCACCGAAGGTCACGGTGGGGGCGGCAACCGGGTCTCGAAGTACACGAGCGACGGGAGGTTCGTCATGTCTTGGGGAACCACGGGCTCGGGCGTCGGGGAGTTCATTGTTCCCCACACCATTGCGCTGGACTCGCAAGGCCGGGTCTTCGTCGGGGATCGTATGAACAACCGGATCCAGATCTTCGATCAGCAGGGGAATTTCCTCGACGTCTGGTACCAGTTCGGTCGCCCGAGCGGCATCGCCATAGGCGCCGATGACAGGATTTACGTCGCTGATTCCGAGTCGTGGGGTACCGACAACCCGGGGTGGAAGAAGGGAATTCGGGTGGGCAACGCGCGGGACGGGACGGTCCTGTACCTCATCGAGGACATCGAATCCACCGCGACCGAGCACAGCGGCGCGGAAGGTGTCGGGGTGGACTCCGAAGGTAATGTCTACGGGGCGGTTGTTCGCAGGCGGATGCTCGAGAAGCACGTGCCCGGCGCGGTTTCGGGGACGGCCATGGCTCAACAGGGGGCGCAGGCGCCTACGCATGTTGCGCATGTCGCTTCTGGCTTCGGCTCAACCCCCGACGGAAAGGGTCTCGCCGCAACGGCCACGACCGAAGCGGGGATCGCGATGCTGCATGCCAATTTCGCAGTGGGGGACCTCAGCGACCTCGCGGCGATGCAACGACACGCCGGCCACGTTCTCCATGCGCTCGACCCGGCAGAAGGAAGCCGGGGACCGGGGCTCGGCTTCGGGCTCATCCGCGCCGTGGAGGGCGTGGCGACCCACATCGAGTTGGCGGCGGGTGCCGCCGGTGCCTCGGCGGGTGTGCGCACTCACGCGCAGCACGTCGCCACGGTCGCTCGCACAGTCGCACGCCGCGCAGAGGAAGCGGCCGCGGTCGCTCGGCGGCTGCAGACGGCGCCTTCGATACGGCGAGCCTCCCCACTCGTCGCCGAGTTGCGCCTCTTGACGTACCATATGGTTGAGGGCGGAGACCTAAACGGTGACGGGAATTTGTCGCTGGACGGGGAGGCCGGCGTACAGCAGCTCGAAGCGCACGTCTATCTCCTCCTCGACGGAGATGGACTTCCGAGGATGCTCAGGTAGGGGGCTCTCGAGGGGCCCAGCGGATATTCAGGGGCTCGAGGGGCCTAGCGCATATTCAGGGCCTCTCGAATCTCCCGCGCCGGCATGCCCGTGACCCACACGGGGCTTCCCCGGTCGAACTCGCTCGCCCGGGCCAGTGGCCCGACAATGACGGCGTCGAAACCCACGTCTCTGACGAGGGAGGCTGTGATGGACCTACCGAGTAACGGCGACGTTCAAGTAGCTGTTCGTCCAGCAACAGTGAAATCCGAACGCGTTACCTAGATCCCAGTCGACGGCTTGCAGGCGGACCACATAATCCCCGACCTCGCTGAACCTCGCGGTAGTGGTGAGCGTGAAGCGAACGTCCGACCCCTCCACCTCGATCTCCTCCTGGCTGAACATCACGTCGCCCGGCCCTTGGTGTTTGGACCAGATAATCCGCGTTCGCCCCAGGGGGACCCCCTCCGGATCAGTCGCCGAAATGGAAAGTGTCAGCGGATCGCCGACCCCCGTGGTAACCGTGGGCCCATCCATCACGCTTGTTCTACCTCTTCGTTCCGCCTGCCCCGCTGGCTCTTCGAAACGGATGAGGGGTGCGCTGTTCCCCCGCGACGACTGCCGTATCTCGTCCATCCGGTAGAGCTGTGAGCTGGACCCAGGGACCGAGTAGGTCTGGTCAGCGATCCGGAGCCTCCACACCACCGTTGGAGCCGCAGCCAGGTCTGCCAGATTCACGGTGAAGACACAGAATCGCCGGCGGTAGACGTCCGGAACCTCCTCGAAATGTGTCGGTTGCACGCCGTCGAAGCCGCTCGGTTCGATGAAGTTGTCCGGACCCAGCGGAATGTCCAGCTCTTGGGCCAGGTTCAGATTGTGGTATCCAAAGCACAGGTCGATGGTACCGTCGGGGTTCGGGAACCACCCATCGAACAGCGGGATCACCGGCTGACCGGACGGGCGCAAGTTGCGTAGCATCAACCCCCCGGCAACGCTAGGTACCTGATTTGCCGGATTCTGCGCGCTGAGGTGGCCTGCGTCGGCAGCGGAGAGCCCGACCACCAGAACGGCTACCGCGAGCGAGCCCCTAGCTCTCATCGGGTCCCCAACGTGCACGGTTGCGAACGGGAGCCTCCGCGCCGAGCCCGGAGCACGTCTACCTCCCGGCCTACAGAACAGGCCTGTCTCGCCTCTCGGCCAGAACCTGCTCCCTCTCTCGGACCAACCTCTCGAAGTCCTCTTCGTCGTCGAAGTAAGTGATGCCGATCCGAGCGTGGGACATTTCGTCGACCGTCCGGTCACCCCGCACGACCCACTGATTCGGGTCGGGGTTAACGGGGTTGTCGGCCGTGTTGTCGAACACGTTGGTGACGGTGAGCACGGTGCCTTTCGGCAGCAGGGGCATCACATGATCCTCGTAGAGGAAGGCGGTTTGCCACGCATGATGCCAGTTGAGCTTGCTGATCACCTCCCACCGACCGTCTGGGTATATCGCCTCAATTATCTGGTACTTGCCCCGCAGGTGCATATGCCCGCGGAGGCTGTGGATCCGGGCGGGTCTGTCCATTACGTAGACGCCGCGGAAGGTCACCTCGCTATGCGGGGGAATAAGGAGGTCGACCTGGCGCGGGAATTGCGGATCGGAACTCGAGCCACCTCTCCCCCCCCCACTTCCTCGAGCCGGGCCGAATCCGAGGCTGGAAGCGACCTCGTGGCCGAACCCCGTACTCTGACTAGCCTCGTGTATGACTTCGCCTGGGGTCTCAAACTCCGGAACCTCGCCCTCCGGGTATAACCAAAACCCGAGCTGCAACGAGGCATCTACGTCCCGGTCGATCGGGAAAAGGTGCATGCTGAATCGCACTTTGGCTCCCGGCTCCAGTGCCTGCCCCGTATCATCGGGGAAGATATATCCCACCGTTCCTGCCGCAGAATGCCCAACAGAGACCCTCCCTCCATCCTGCAAGATGGAGGGGTTGGCGTGGTGGAAAACGTACCTCGTTTCGGCGTCTGCCGGCCTGAGTTCAACGGCCCGGATCCACCGGGTACCCTTCGTCAGTCCCGGCACCTCCATCTCCAGGTTCGGCCAGTGATCCAGCTCGTTCGCCGGCACCAGGTACCGGGGGGAAGCAAGCACGATGTCCGGCGGGCGACCGAAACGCTCGGCGTATTGCCAGTCGTTCTCAAACGAGGCCCATTCGATCAGGGGCGGCATGTGCGCTGGATCCCCCATCGGCGCACCCGAGTCGACCCAATGCAAGATGGTCTGGATCTCGTCGTCACTCAGGGAAACGTCGTTTTTGAATTCCTGGATCCCGATCGTGTGATCCAATGGCCAGGGCGGCATGGTCCGGCTCGCCACCTTCTCCCTGATCAGTGGTGCGAAGGGGCGAACCTCGTCATAAGAGGTCAAGGGCATGGGCGCGATGGAGCCGTCGCGATGGCATGTTTGGCACTTATCCTGGAGGATCGGCGCCACGTCTCTCGTGAAGGTGACCAGGCCGTCGGATTGCTGCCCAGAAACAGGCCCCGGATAGACAGCCATAGAGGCCCCGAAGACCAACGCAAACAATCCTAGCCCCCCGAGCGCCCTCGAACCCCGTTGTAACCTGCCGATTCCGCTCTTCATGGTCCTGGCCTCCTTGCTCTCCGCCGAACGGTGAGAGTCATCTCTGTCTATCCACAAATACGAGTGGACATCCATAAAAAGTGCACATCCATAATAGATGACGAGCTGCGGTATGACGAGCCCCCTTTTGCGATCACCCTCCCAGGCACACGACTCACGGCGTACCCAGCGGAAGACCACGCTCCGTGAACACCTCCGCCGCAACCCGAGCCGCATTGGATCCGGTCGGCCACCCGGCGTAGAAGGTCACGTGCGTAATGATCTCTTGGATTTCTTCCTGGGTCACCCCGTTGTTCAGTGCCCGGCCGATGTGTCCCCGCAGCTGGTCCGTTGCGTAGGACGCCTGAGCCACCGCCACCGTGATCATGCTGCGGTCCCGTGGCGACAAGACCGGACGGGCCCAGATGCCGTCCACCTCGTCATACAGAAGGCTCCTGGTCAACGCGGAGAGGTACGGAATGGCCGGATATCCGGGGTTCCCCCCTCGTAAATCGATTCGGAGGTCGACCGGCTCTACTGGCGGGGGAAAGGCCAGGCCCCGTCTTTCGTACACATCCGTCGCCACTCGAGACGCATTGGACGCCGAGGGCCAGCCGGCGTACATGGCTACGTGCGTCATGAGCCCGGAGATCTCTTCCCGTGTCACACCATCGTCGAGCGCACGGCCTAAATACTCCCGCAATTCCTCGGTGCGGTAGAGAGCCTGCGTTACCGCTACGGTCACCAGACCGCGGTCCCGTCGGGAAAGTCCGGGACGCTCCCAGATGTCCCCGAAGAGAAGGCTGCTTTCCAGCTCCGAGAGATAAGGCGCGGCCGGGTACCGAGCGCCTCCAGCCTGCTGCGCCGACCTCGATGCGGACACCGGCCCGGCGTTCGCTTCCGTGACGTTCCGAGCACCCCCGTCCCCACATCCCGAAGTGAAGGCCATTCCAGCCAAGGTGAGGGTCGATAGGATCGTGCCCGAGCGGGTCATTGTCTGCTCCTATTCGGGGATTACTGGCTTCCGACTACGATTACTAGCTTCCGACTACATGGAAACGAGGTAGGTCGCCTTGATGATGAGCCGGCGGTCCCGGAACTCCTGAGCGACGGGAATGCCGTTGATGTCCCGGCGTACCTCATCGTAGACAACGTAGAGATCACTTCCGGGACGATAGATGTAGCGGAAGCGAACGCTCGTGCTCCACTGCTCGGTTGAAGAGTTGTACTGCGTCAGCGTCCGGAGGCTCAGGGTCGGAGAGAACGTGTAGTCGACCCGGAGGGAGCCGAGCTGGGTCACGAAGTCTCCAACCGGGAGGTCCACGTCGTTCCGGGCGTATTGTACTGCCGTCGAGAACTTGGAGGTAATCCGGGATCCGAGACTCAGCGAGAGATCCTTACGGTTCCCACCGTAGAAACCCTGAGGACGGTAGGTGATGCCGTAGCTGACCTGTCGGGATGGATCGCTGTTGAAGCCGATTCTCATGTCGTAGAAGTTGTATTTCCCGGCGGGGATGGAGATGCCCTGTAGAGAAAACGGCGCGTCCAGACGTTCGAAGTCGTCGTTGTAAACGAAGGTGAAGCTCGCGCTGTTCTCGAACGTGACCCGGATCATGTGGTGCAACTCTCGGTATACGAGCCGTCCGGCCTGGTCCGTCGTAAGGACCACATGCCACATCGGCGTCATTACCCGAATCCCCCAAAAATCCGGCCTGGGGGTCCGATTGATATGGAACTTGGTCGAGCGGACGCCGACCCGGGGCACGAAGCCCACCTCCGCGTTGAAGTTGTCCCCGAGGTCAATGTGGTCGAAATAGATGTCCCAGGAGTCGCTCAGCCAATGGGCCCGGAAATAACCTGCGCGGTCCTCCGAAGAGATTTCCGGAGTCTCGGTCTGGGCCAGGAACCCATTGATCCGTAGGCTCGAACCGAACGCGAGCGCGGCATCTGCTGCGTAGGTGCGGTTGTAGTCCCCACCGCTCGTAGCCTGCCGGTTGATCAGGATCGCCCCCACCTTCGAACGGCTCAGGATGTCACGGCTATAACGTGTCACCAGGAAGTTCTGTCCGGGTTGGCCGAACGCGTCGTCGGTCTGGATGTTCATCACCGCGACGTCATTCTGCCCCACCTTCCCAGTCATTCTTGCCCCGGCAATGATCGGAACCTGTCCGCCGCTTTCATCAAGTCCGATGCGGCGGGTGAAGAAGAGGTCGGCCCGCTGGCCCGTGCCCGTCGTCCCCACGTTGAACTGGCCGGCGTTTTCCAGGAAGAAGTCCCTCTTCTCCGGGAAGAAGAGAGGGAAGCGCGTCAAGTTCACCTGCTCGTTGTCTGCTTCTGCCTGCGCAAAATCCGTGTTGAAGGTCAGATCGAGGTTCAGGCTCGGGGTGATCCCGTATTTGAGATCGAGGCCTATATCGCGGGAGATCGACCGGGTCGACACCCCCTCGCTGCGCTCAGCCTCGCCTCCCGCCGCCACGAAAGGTTTGATTCGCAAATCCCGGCCCCGGCTGAGGCCCTCGAGTCCGCTCAGCGTGCCCGCGAGGCTCACCCGAGTGAGCCCGTAGGGGAGCGGAATCGGGGCCCAGAACACCACCTCGTTCCGATGAGGGATGTTCCGCATGAAGTTGATCCCCCACGACTGGGGGCTCACGCTGGGGAACCGGAGGGTAACCATCGGGATTCGAATCTCTGCAACCCACCCCTCAGGGGTCCTGCGCGCGGACGCATCCCAGACCCCGTCCCACTCCAGATTTATGTTCGACGAGGTGCCACGCCGCGTCCCTTCGCCCTCCCGAGAGACCTGCTGGTCCAGCATCGCTCCGAGCGGGCTCACGACGAACATGTACGCAGAATTGGAGTCCATGAACGTGTCGAGGATGATCTGGAAGCTGTCCTCGTTCATGATCTGGCGCCCGTCCCGTCGCATCTCGGTGGCGGTGACACGTTGCGGAGAGGAATCGAAAGCGAGGACGCCTACGTAGAGGTTCGCCCCGTCGAAGAGCACGCGAACCTCGGTCCGTTCCGTGGCAGGGGCACCCTCCAGGGGCTCCTGCTGGACGAACTCGTCGATCAGTGCGGCTTGTCCCCATACCTGGTCGTCCAGGACGCCGTCGATGACCGGACCCTGCTCGACCCGCACGGCAGGGAGCTGGTACCGCTCACGGTTGGTCTCGGCCGGGGAAGTGGCGGCGGGCTCCACGAGCGCGCCCCTCGAGCGTTCTTCGTCAGTAGTGACCTGTGCCCATGCTGGGAGCGCAGTCACAGCCAACAGGAGACCGGTCGCGAGCGGTGCGGTGCGACAGCGGACGCTGCAACGCCGGGAAGCGTTTACTCGGGAAGCGCTTACGGTAAACTCCGGGTGAGGTTGACTCAAAGGCTAGTCTAAAAGACTAGTCGCTTCTCTTGCCCAAGAACAGCGTCGCCGGCCTGAGGTTTTCGCGGAGCACAGAGCCGCCGTACCTGATCTTGACGCTGTGGCCCGGATGATCTCTTTTTGCCAATCGGTGGATCCCGGAAGCTGAGGGCGCCGATCCGAGAAGCATGAAGCTGGCACCGTTCTTCCGATCTTGACCATGGCCAACAGTCTGAAGTCGCGCTCCGTGGATCGCCCTTACCGGATCATCTTCATCGTCTGTGCGGTGATCACGGTCGGCGCGGGGGTCCTCCGGAGCCCGGCCGTAGACGAGGATTTGAGGGAGCACCTTCCCGAGCAGGCGACCGGGCAAGGGTTCACGACCTCGGTCACGTGCCAGGCATGCCATCCGGCTCAATACGACGCTTGGCACCGTTCCTACCATCGGACTATGACCCAAGTGGCGACGCCGTCCACGGTGCTGGGAAATTTCGATGACATGGTCCTCGAGGACCGTGGCTTCCAGTATCGATTCGAGCGCCGGGACGACGAAATCTGGGTCGAGATCCCCGACCCACTCTGGTTCGAGAACCCACCCTGGTTCATGCAGATCATCGACCCCGACTGGCCCGAGACGCCACCGCGGATCGAGGCGCGGGTGGTGATGGCCACGGGCTCTCATCACATGCAAAACTACTGGATGCGCCGACCGGCCGGGGGAGAGGGATCTCTGAGGCCTGATAATGGAGCACTCGTTCAGCTTCCCTGGATTTGGCTGATCCAGGAGGAGAGATGGATTCCGAATCAGGATTCGTTTATCTCCCCCCCGAGGCCCTCTATTGAGGGGCCTGCTCTATGGAACGCGAACTGCTCTCAGTGCCATTCGGTCGCGACCGAGCCGCGGACTACGGAGCGCTTCGACCGTTTCGACACCCGGACGGTGGAGTTGGGCATCGCGTGTGAGGCCTGTCACGGTCCGGCCGAGGAACACGTCCGTTTCTATCAGTCACCGGTGCGGCGTTACCTGCAGTACTTTCGCACGTTGCGGGGCCAGGATGCCCCCGATCCGACGATCGCCAACCCGGCAAAGCTCGACCCGCGGCGCTCCGTCGAGACGTGCGCTCAATGTCACAGCTT
Source organism: Longimicrobiales bacterium (assembly GCA_965248195.1). Taxonomy (GTDB): domain Bacteria; phylum Gemmatimonadota; class Gemmatimonadetes; order Longimicrobiales; family Gaopeijiaceae; genus UBA822. Next base: position 3,159,037 of record CBDFIQ010000002.1, read on the forward strand.
CGGAAAGTGGCGAGACCAGGAGGGATTCAGGAGGAGTGGAGTCCCCTTCCGTCCGGGAGATGAGCTGGAGGAGCACAGGTCGGTGTTCCGCTACACGGAAGATCCCGAAGATCCACTGTTGCTGGAAATGTTGGAGACCGAACCCCTCGCCCTCGACGGCAGGTTTTGGCGCGACGGAACCATTCGGGTCGCGGGGCGGGAGTACAACGGGCTCCTCGAATCCCCGGGTCACACCGATGAGCTGACGTGTCTATCGTGCCATTCGATGCACGAATACGAGGCGCCGGACAGGCAGCTCGATCCCAATGTCACCGGAGACCGATCGTGTCTGGGTTGCCATACGGACTATGCGGATGAGATCTCGGAGCACACTCGCCACCTTCCCGAGTCCTCTGGTAGCGAGTGTATGAATTGTCACATGCCGCACACGACCTACGGCCTCTTTTCCGCCATGCGCAGTCATCGGATCGACAATCCGAGCGCTCGGGTTTCGCTGCAGAGTGGGCGTCCTAATGCATGCAACCTCTGCCACCTCAATGAGACCCTGGAGTGGACGAGCCAATACCTCAACGAATGGTACGGGCAGCCTCTCGTGGAGATGGGCGAGGATGAGCGATCGATCGCCGCCTCAATCCTTTGGGTCATGAAGGGGGACGCGGTTCAACGGACAATCCTTGGTTGGCACATGGGATGGGATGCGGCTCGGGAGGCCTCCGACCCGACCTGGATGGCTCCGTATCTGGCGCAACTTCTCGTGGATCCATATTCCGCGACCCGGCAGGTGGCGTATCGATCCATTGGCAGCCTCCCGGGCTTTCAAGACTTCGAATACGACTATATCGCCTCCCGTTCGGAACGTGAAGGAAAGGCCGAAGAGGCCATACAGCGTTGGCTCGTGGCCGGCGGACCGGCGAGGGTCGGGGCTCATCTTCTCATCGCCGAGGACGCCAGGATCTACATCGACGTGTGGGCCCGACTTCTGGCGGAACGGGACCTGAGACCGTTGACGATCATCGAATGAGTGCCCGGTCCGGAGCGTCGCAGCAAGACGCCTCACACCAAAGCGCCTCGCAGCAAGGCGCCTCACGCCTTGGGGATACCTCCCGCCTGCATCTGAAAGTGGGGTGGTGGTCCCTCCTTTTGTTCCTCACGCTGGGTCTGATCCTGGAGACCCTCCACGGGTTCAAGGTCGGCCTCTACCTCGACGTCTCCAACAGCACGCGCCGCCTGATGTGGACCCTCGCGCACGCTCACGGCACCCTCTTCTCCATTCTCAATGTGGTCTTCGCAATGTCCATCCGCCTGACGCCTGACTGGAAGGCGTCCAGCCGAACTCTTGCGTCGAGGTGTCTCCTGGGTGCGCTGCTTCTCACCCCGCTCGGCTTCTTTCTCGGAGGAGTGTTCATTCAGGGAGGCGATCCCGGCATCGGCGTGATTCTGGTGCCGCCCGGAGCCTTTCTCCTGTTTCTCGCCGTGCTTCTGACTGCGAGAGGTTCCAGGGAATCAGAGAAATAGTGGATCACAGGGTTGGGCCAGGGATGGCCGGTCTCCCTACCTAGTCGATATGTTCCGCTTCGACGGGCCACCGTTCTAAGGCTTCGTTCCAATGAACGCGCTACGGCCCGAGCCTTCGTGGGGAGGAACCGGATGAAGCACCTTCACGTGCTGCTTCGTAGTGCCGTTCTTGCGCTTACGCTGGGGGTCGTCAGCGCCAACGCACAGATCAGTGATTTCCAACCGGTTACCGACGAGGTCCTGCGTAATCCCTCTGACGCTGACTGGCTTCAGTGGCGACGCACCTACGATGGCTGGGCATACAGCCCGCTCGACCAGATCAACCGCGAGAACGTGCGGAATCTACAGCTGGTGTGGTCTAGAGCGTTGAACACCGGACAGGTAGAGCTCATCCCGCTCGTGTATGATGGAGTCATGTACATCCCCCATCCTGGGGGTGTCATCGAGGCGGTGGACGCCACGACGGGTGATCTGATTTGGCGATACCGCCACGCTCCCCCGGAAGGCGGCAGCGGTTTCTCGGGAAATCGGGGTACCCGGAACATCGCGATCTATGACGACAAGATTTTTTTCGCAGCGCCAGTCGGGGGTTTTCTCATTGCTCTTGACGCCCGAACGGGAGCGGTGGTCTGGGAAACGCTGATAGAGGCCAAGGCTCGCCACTCATCCGGCCCAATCGTAGTTGGTGGCAAGGTCCTCACGGGAAGGTCCTGTAGTACCGGCACCGCTGGTATAGAAGGAGGCTGCTTCATTGCCGCTCACGATGCCGAGACGGGCGAGGAATTGTGGCGCAGGTTCACCATTGCCCGGCCAGGTGAGCCCGGTGGCGATAGTTGGGGTGGCCTTCCTTTCGACCGCCGGTGGCACGTATCGGCCTGGATGCCTGGCACCTACGATCCGGGGCTCGACTTGGTATACTGGGGCACTGGGGTTCCCGGCCCCTATCCTGCGATAGCGCGCGGCGCAGTGGGTGGCGATCTGCTGTATTCCAACTCCACGCTCGCCTTGAACCCGGAGACAGGTGAAATCGCCTGGTACTACCAGCATCTGCCTGGGGACGAGTTGGATATGGACCACGTCTATGAGCGAATTCTAGTGGACATCTCTTTTGAGCCTTCGGCTGAGCTCGAGTGGTACAACTCCGCCGCTGCGGGCGAGGAGCGAAAGGTGCTGTGGGTGGCTGGAAAAGCGGGCACCCAGTTCGTGCTCGATCGGGAGACCGGGGAGTTCCTGTGGGCACGACCGCTGGTTCACCAGAACGTCATAGCTGATATCGATGAGACCGGTCGTGTCATCAGAAACGCCGCCCTTGTCCACGAGGTCTTCGGCGACGTTTTGGTCGCTGGTCCCAGGGCTGGGAAAGACTGGTGGTATGGAACCTATAGCCCGCTCACCGACGCCGTATATCAGCCGCTTCTCAACGCGTGGCTCGAGCAGACGAGTACCGATTGGGATGGCACCGGTAATGGGGCTATACGGAGAACTATCCCTTCGCCCGATCAGACGGGATTCGCTGGAATGGTCAAGGGGTACAACGTTTCGACCGGCGAGCTCTTGTGGGAATATCACCAAGCCGCGCCGTGGCTCGGTGGGCTGGTTTCGACCGGCGGTGGCTTACTCTTCGGCGGTGACATCAATCGGAGATTCCGGGCGCTGGATCAGGAGACTGGGGAGGTGCTGTGGGAGTCAATCCTGAACAGCAGGATCACGGGCGGCGCTATCAGCTATGCGGTTGATGGCCGGCAGTACATTGCGGTCGCGTCGGGCGGTGGAAGTTCGAGCTCATACGAGACCTTCAGCCTTACGCCCGATCTGGATCTGGAGGCGCCACGGGGCGGTAACACCGTCTTCGTCTTCGCGTTACCCGAGTCCGAATAAGAATATTTCCTAAGGCCCTACGGGGATTATCCGCTCGGCAGCCTCCTCAGCAACACCCGTCGGAACTGCACCGGATGGCTCTCGCTCCTGCGCCAGGCGCCTCAGCGCCGCACCGCCGTCAGACCACGGATGATCCGGCGCAGCTCTGTCGCCTGTCCCGCGGCTTCCAGCTCGCTCCACATCAGGTCGACTGCCTGCTGATCGACGAGACCGGGGGGACTGCCGCCGGACCCAGAGTGCGAGATCGCGTGGTCCGCCCGGAACGCGTCCACGGCCGCGGCGATCTCGGCGTCGTAGTACAACGAACCGCCCGCACGCTCGAGCGTCTCGACTTGGCTCCGGTAGTAGCCCAGGGCGTGCATGATGAGCTTCACTTGCCAAACGTCGTTGCCCGCCTGCTGCGAGAGCTCACGGTAGCCGAGCGTGCCGGAGATCGTGGAATAGATGCGCCGCAGCTCGGCGACCGGCGTCGCGTGCTCGCACACGTTGACGTGCACGGTCTGGCCGTCCTCGCGTCGCGCCATCCCTTCCCTGGGATCGACGACGATCACTGCAGCCGACTGAAGACGGCCCTTGCGGCGGTCGCCCCCTTCGGCCTGCCCCGCCGCCAGCGCCTCGATGAGGCGGTCTGCGAGGTGTCGCTCCGAGCCCTCACTCGCCTCGAAGGTCGCCGCGACGGCATCCACAACCTCGGGACCGACGAGGGAGTTGCCCTGCGTAGCATAGTTGGGGCCCGAGCGGTGCCCTTTCCAGTCACTAGGCCCGGCCCCGGTGTGCTGAGCCGAGCGTCCGTCGACCGAGACGACACCGATCTGTCTCCGCTGCGCGCTTTCATCGGCCGCGGTCGCCCGGTCGAGCGCCTCCTGCGGGCCGAACCCCTGCTCGAGCATGTCGAGCAGCTCCTTGCCGTATTCCGTGCGCGTCGAGGCCTGGGTCGCGACCGCGCCCACACCGGCTCTCACCCACGGAACTCCGTTGCCGACGCACGCTACACGGGTCGTTACGGCCACACCGGACTCGCCCGTCACCGGGTCGACGGCCGCGATGGAGAAGGTGTGGAAGACGAGCTCCTCACCCCAGGAGACCGGCTCTTGGGTGAGCGCGCCAACGGGGCCGAGTGCCGTGGCGCCCGCGAAAGCGAGACCCGCCAGGGCGAGTCGTGGATACGGGCGAGGGATGCGGATCATGTCGAGGTTCCCGTCCTGGTGGTGACTTCGGCGGAGGCTCGGCCGCGTGGCGGGGCCTGAGCTCCGGGAGCAGACTGAGGTCAACATCATATGCGGGGGCCGGTAGTGGACGCCATGCCCCTAGGATGCCTATGCTTTCCGAGCGGCGGTGTCCAATTATGTGGGTATCAAACGCGGCAGGCTTCCTGACACAGAAAGGATCCGACATGTCGACCAACAGCGAGAAGTGCACGCGCCTGCACGGTGGGCTGATTCTGTTGACGCTCCTGACGCTGGCCTGCGCCGCCCCGGATGAGCAGGGAGACATTCCGCGATTCCGCGTGGACCCGTTCTGGGCCAGCGAGCTGCCGAACAACTGGATGCTGGGACAGGTCTCCGGCGTGGCGGTCGACGACCGGGACCATGTCTGGATCGTCCACCGGTCGCGCACGCTCGACGCCAGACAGCGCGGCGAGGAAGGGATGTGCTGCGTGCCGGCGCCGCCGGTGATCGAGTTTGACCCGGAGGGAAGCGTCGTGCGCTCGTGGGGCGGACCCGGTGAAGGCTTCGAGTGGCCCGAGAACGAGCACGGTATCCACGTCGACCCCCAGGGCAACGTCTGGATCGGCGGCAACGGAGCGGGCGACGCCCACGTGCTCAAGTTCACGGCCGATGGCGAGTTCCTGCTGCAGATCGGGCGGGCCGGCCAGAGCGGCGGCAGCAACGACACGGGGAACCTGGGCCGCCCGGCCTCGATCGAAGTGGACCCGGCGGCGGGCGAGGTCTACATCGCCGACGGCTACGGCAATCGCCGTGTGATCGTGTTCGACTCGGAGACCGGAGAGTACCAACGGCACTGGGGAGCCTACGGGGAGCGCCCGGACGACACGGACCTGCCGCCGTACGACCCGGGGGCTGAGCCGATCCGCCATTTCCGCAGCCCAGTGCACGGCGTCGCCATCGCGCACGACGGTCTGGTCTATGTGGCCGACCGGACGAACAACCGCCTTCAGGTGTTCCAGAAGGATGGCCAGTTCGTGACCGAAGCGTTCGTGCGAACCGAGACGCTCGGCAGTGGCTCAGCGTCCGGCGTGACCCTCTCGGAGGATGCAGCCCAGCGGTGGCTCTTCATTCCGGACGGGACCAACAACGTGGTGTGGATCCTGGACCGGTCCTCGCTCGAAGTAGTGGATTACTTCGGACGGCTCGGCAAGAACGCCGGCCAGTTCTACCGGCTGCACAACCTGGCCATCGACTCGCGGGGCAACCTGTACACCACCGAGGTCAACGTGGGACAGCGCCTGCAGAAGTTCGACCGGGTGGGAGGATGAGGAGGGCCGCGCGCCGGTCGAGCGCCTCGCCCCCGCACCTCACCTCAGCACGTCGAATTGGCGGCTGTACTTGATGATGAAGGTCCGGTTGATCGGACCCAGGCCTTCCAGTGCTTGCGTCGCGTTGTACACGATAAACAAACCCGAGCCGGCACCCGAAGCGTTCAACAATGCGAACCGGAGGTACCCACTCCAGTTTTCGTCCCGGTCGTTGTACTGGATGAGTGATTGGAAGTTTACCTGTGGCGTAAAGCTGTAGTTGAAGCGGGCCTGACCCAGATTCGTGACGAAGGCACCCCAGGGGAGATCGATCTCCTGCCAAGTCCACCCCATGGACGCGGTGAACTTGCCTCCGCTTCGCACACGCAGGGTGTTGTTAATGGAGGTCTGAGTTCCGGACAAGAAACCTCCCAGCACCAAGTTGGTGCTGAAAGACACGGTACGCCTCGAGTCGGTACTCACGCGCGCTTCGGTGTGGACGTAGTCGTACTCCCCCGCCGGTACCACCACGCCCGGAGAAATCTCGAAGGGCACTTGGAAGCCCTCCGAATTGACGTCGACCAAAGGACTGAATCCCCACCCGTTCTCGAAATCGACGGGGAGGTGCATGTGCCAGATCTGCTCCTCCTTGAAGCCATCGAGATCCCAGAAGGTGGTCAACTGGGTATGAGGATTCAGCTGGCGAAGCCAGGCGATATTGGGCGCCTGATACCTCCAAGCAATACGGAAGTCAGACGACCGGAACGACCCTCGCCTCAAGAAACCCACTTCCGGGTTGAAGCCGTCGCCGACTTGTGTGTACTCGACGCTGTTCTCCAAACCGCCTCGCCTGTACTCTCCACGGAAGTTATACGCCATCTCGTCACCACTCTCGCCAGGGGTGACCGTCCGTGAGATGAAGCCACGCAGGTCCGTGTACTGGCCCGCCCCAAGCCTGCCGTCTAGGCCGAACGTGCGATTCCAGTCGTCGGACGCGGAACCGGATCCCATCGCGTCTCGATTCACCACGATCGCCCCCAAACTGGACCGGTTCGGCAACTCGCGGCTCACGCGGGCCATCGAATAGTTGTTGTATGGCGTGAGCACTGCTCGCGGATCAACAAGACTCTCGGTCGCCAGAAGCCGATCGGTCTGCATGGTGAGGAAGGCGAGGTTGAACTGGCCGGCTCTCCCACTCATGCGGGCGCCACCCAGGATCGGGACCGCCGCTCTGGTGGACGCGTCGACGCCGATCCTCCGGCTGAAGAAGAGGTCGACCCCGGGCTTGCCCGCTGCGAACAGGCCCGCGTTCTCGAGAAAGAACGGTCGCTTCTCGGGAAAGCGAACGTTGAAGCGCGTCAGGTTGACCACCTGCTGATCGACTTCGACCTGCGCGAAGTCGGTGTTATACGTGAGATCCAAGGTCAGACTCGGCGTCACACCGTACTTCACATCGAGGCCGAAAGCGCCGTCGAGGTCTGCCTCGGTCTCCAGAGGGTTCGTATATGCACGCGAGGCCGAGCCCACCGCGTAGGGTGTGACCTTGAGATTTCGCGGTTCCTCCAGCTCGAGGCCGTGAAGCTCTCCCGCTTGCGAGAGCCGGTAGAGGTTATAGACCTGCCCGATAGGGGCCCAAAACAGCTGCTCGCGGCTGCGGCTGATGTTACGCTGGAAGTTCACTCCCCAAACCTGGGGCTTCGTCCCGTAGCGAAGGCTGCTGAGCGGAATCTCGAACTCGGCCGTCCAACCCACGTCGGTCACACGGGTGCGCACCGTCCAACTGGCATCCCAGTTTCGATTGAAGCCCGCTCCCGAGCCCACATTCGAAGTAGATCGGCCGCCGCCCCTGATGCCCCCACCCTCGTTCGTGACCTGGCCGTCGAACTCGATTCCTGCAGGGTTGGTCCCGAAAACAAATCCATTCTGCCGATCATGGTAGGTGTCGAAGATGATCTGGAACGAGTCCATGCCGCCCAGCCCCGAGTCGCGACGACTGTCGGTGACCAAGATTTCGTCGGGCTCACTGTCGTAGAGGATCGCTCCGATGAAGATCGCGCTTTCGTCGTAGAGGATCCGGATCTCGGTCCTCTCAGTCGCGGGGTTACCCACGATGGGCGCCTGCTGGACGAATCCGGTGAAGGGCTCGGCCCGTGCCCAAACCGCGTCGTCGATGAACCCGTCGATCGTCGGGGCTTCGTCGACAAGCGTCGCCCACCCAACCCGGCTGGTGTTCTGCCCCGAGACCATCGCAGCCGAGAAAAGCATCGCGACGGGGACGATGAACGTGAAACGTATCATTTGGTCATTCCGATGAAGCCCTCAGACAACTGGATCGGATATCGGCGCGCTCCGTGATCTGACAAAGAGCAACATCCTATGGAGTGGGTCGGGAGATGCAAGCAGTGGGCCATCGCCTTTCCGGAGATCGCGCCTGGCTACCTCGGAATCGAACGACAGCGACCGACGTGCGCGCAGCCGACCTCCGCGTACATTGACGATCAAGTTTTCTTCTTCGATAGGAAGGAGCCATGAGACCCTCGATCCTCGGTTCGCTCCGATTCGCTCTGGCGGCGGCGGTCGCGCTCACGACCACGAGCTGCACGGAGCAGACGGCCCTCCTCGAATGTGACGCCGACAACGGCGGCATCCAGCTTCCAGACGGGTTCTGCGCGTTCGTCGTCGCGGACGCTCTCGGCGCGGCACGGCACCTGGACGTGGCCCCGAACGGCGACATCTTCGTGGCGATCCGTAACCAGCCGAACGCATCAGGCGGGATCATCGCCTTGCGCGACACCGACGGAGACGGCCGGGCGGACCTCGAGGAGCGATTCGGCGAGGACGGCGGAACGAGCATACAGCTGCGAGGCGACTATCTGTACTTCGGTCGCGACAACGCGATCGTCCGCTACCCGATGACATCAGGCGAGCTCGTGCCGGACGGGCCTGCCGAGGTGATCGCGACGTTACCGGATCAGCGATCCCACGCGTCCAAGGGCTTCGCCTTCGACGGTGAGGGCGGGTTGTACGTGAACGTCGGCGCGCCCGCGAACGCATGTCAGGCGCAGGATCGAGAGCCCGGAGTCCCCGGCATGGACCCGTGCCCGCTGCTCGAGAATCACGGGGGCGTGTGGAAGTTCGACGCGGATCGGCCGGGTCAGACGCAGGCGTCGGGCACTCGCTACGCGACCGGGATGCGGCAGAACTTCGCCATGGCCTGGCATCCGTCCGCGGCGGGGCTCTACCTGGTTCAGCACGGCCGCGATCAGCTGAACACGTTGTGGGAGGGCTTCACGGAGGAGCAGAACGCCGAGCTGCCTTCGGAGGAATTCATGAGGGTGGAAGAGGGCTCCAACTTCGGCTGGCCGTACTGCTACCACGATTGGCAGCAGGACAAGCGGGTGTTGTCGCCGGAGTACAGTGGCGACGGCATGGAGGTCGGCCGCTGCGCCGAGTTCGATCTCCCCTTGATCGGCTTCCCGGGCCACTGGGCGCCTAACGCGTTGATGTTCTATACGGGCGGGCAGTTTCCGGAGAGATACAGGGGCGGTGCGTTCATCGTGTTCCACGGTTCGTGGAACCGGGCGCCGTTACCTCAGGGCGGGTACAAGGTCGTGTTCGTACCGTTCGACGGCGACGCGCCAGCCACGGGCGACTACGAAATCTTCGCGGACGGCTTCGCCGGCCAGACGCCCTTGATGGACCGCGACGACGCGCCTTACCGGCCCTCCGGCGTCGCCGTGGGTCCGGACGGTAGCGTCTACATCTCCAACGACAGGACCGGCCGAATCTGGAGAGTGATGTACCCGGGCGCCTGAGCCTCAACCTGGGCTTCCCACAGACATTAGTCAGCGTCTCGCGCCACGGGAGGAGTCCAATGTTACAGGTGCTACGGGACCGGTTCAAACTAGCCGAGCAGGGCACTTCGGTCGGCAAAGAGGCGCTTGCCGGGGCGACGACTTGGGTCACGATGGTGTACATCGTGGCCGTAAACCCGCTCATGCTCGAAAACGCGCAGATGGACTTCGGCGCGGTCTTCGTAGCGACCTGTCTGGCCGCGGCGTTCGGAAGCATGTTCATGGGGGCCGTCGCCAACTTGCCGCTTGCTCTTGCCCCGGGCATGGGGCTGAACGCCTTCTTCACCTACAGCATCGTGATCGGGATGAACCTCCCCTGGCAGACCGCTTTGGGTGCAGTTTTCTGGTCTGGGGTCCTATTCCTGATCCTCAGCCTGACTGGTGTTCGGGAGCGAATCGTCTATGCGATGCCCACGAGCATCAAGACAGGCATCGCTATCGGCATCGGCCTCTTTCTCGCGGTTATCGGCCTTGGGAACGCCGGGGTTATCGTCCAAGGCGAGGGTGCCCTGCTTGCCATGGGCGACCTGAAGACTTGGTCCGCGAGCCTGTTCGCCGTCGGTTTCATACTTACCGTCGCTCTGTTCGTGCGGGGGAGCTCACTTGCGGTGCTAGCCGGGATCTTGGTCGTGGCGGTGGTCGCGTGGTTCTTGGACCCGAGCTTCGGGTTTCCTACGTCGGTGGTCGCGCTCCCGCCCTCGTTGGGCCCAACCTTCCTGGAGCTCGAAATCCTGCTACCGCTCGAAGTCGGATTCGTGAGCGTTATTCTGGCCCTGTTGTTCGTTGATCTCTTCGACACTTCGGGCACCCTTGTGGCGGTGGCGAAACAAGGTGACCTCGAAACAGAAGAGGGGAAGATCCCCAATCTTGGCCGTGCAATGCTGGCCGACAGCAGCGCAACTGTTGCCGGTGCCCTGCTCGGCACCTCGACCACCACGTCGTACATCGAGAGTACCACGGGTATCTCGGTCGGAGGCCGTACCGGCCTGACAGCAATGGTGGTCGGCCTGCTCTTCTTGGCAACGCTGTTCGTGGCTCCTTTCGTAGCCGCCATTCCGCCTTACGCAACCGCACCCGCGCTCGTGTTTGTGGCGGTGCTGCTCATTGGCTCATTGAGTGAGTTCGAGGCCTGGAACGACTTCTCGGAGTCGGCCCCCCTTGTTATCACCGCCATCATGATGCCCTTGAGCTTCTCGATCGCGGACGGGATCGCCTCAGGGATCCTGACCTACGTCCTGATCAAGCTACTCGCGGGCAAGCACGGAGACCTGAACGGGATGTTGATTGGGCTCGCCGTGATCTTCCTAGGTAAGTTCGTGCTACTGTGACGTAGGATGGCGCTCGCACCTCTACGGCGGCGGCGCGGCTCCATCGCGACTCCCACTCACGCGCAGCTTGATCTCCAGAGGCACCCGTGTCCCGTAATCCGTCACACCACTGAGCCTCGAGAAGTACCGGTACGCGGCATCCGAAGCCGCTTCGACTACGGCTCCGCCGTTGCCTCCGTAGTTGGACATGACAGAAAGGATGTATGGCCTGTCGGGCATGCCGACCAGCGCCCAGACCGTGGCCACGCCGGTGATCCCCCCGGGCTTGAACGCTACCGGAATCGCACGCGGGATGGGGGTGCGAATCGGCCCGCCCTTGTAGATCTCCAGGATTTCGCGGACCCGGGCGCAAGAGCCCTCGCTCATGGGCAGATCGCACTTGGCGATCCGCTCCATGATCCGGGCCGCGTCCCTCGGCGTCGAGAGGTTCTCGTTCCCACGAGCGGACTCTTCGGGTTGGATCATCTTGCGCTGGAGCTTCGTGTTCGACGCACCTAAGGACATGGACAAGGCGTTGATCGCGTCCATGCCGAGCTCATCGATCAGCACGTTGGTCGCCGTATTGTCGGAGTACACGATCATGTAGATCGCGTAATCCTCCAGCGAGAGCGTCGACCCACCGTCGCTAACGTGCTGCAGCACGCCGCTTCCACCCGTACGGACCTTGTCGTTCATCTCGACGCGCTTGGAGAGGATTCCCGCGTCCGTCTCCGCCCGCCGGTAGAGCTCAAGCAAAATCGGGATCTTGATTGCACTCGCCTGCGGGAAGAGGAGCTCGTCGTCGGCAGCGAACCGGTCGCCGGTCGTCAGATCCAACACGTGTACGCCAGCGACACCTTCGTACGACCCGACGATCTCTTCGAGTTGCACCTGGAACTTGCCGCGCAGGATTTCGAGGTGGGTCTCCTGAGCGAACGAATCCGCAGCGATCAGCAGCGACATCGAGAGGCCCGCGCTGAGGGTAATACCGAGTCTCTTGGTCATGGTGTCACCTTCTCGAGCGCCGGGTGCCAGAAAGGGGCGGGTCGGCCTGCATCAGCGCCAGTACAGCGAACGCTGTGGCTGCGTCGGCCATGAGGCTCCCTCTGTCGGATGTTGGATCTCTCTCTTTGTTGAGTGAGGAGGCGGGCCACCGGCCGCTGGTCGGGTCCTGGTTCTGCACGAGCCAGGCGAGGGCCTCACTCAGATTCTCCTGAGCGGGGGACACACCGGCCTTTTGCAGAACGAACGCGATCAACCCGGTAGCGTATCCATCGCTCCCGGGATCGGGAGAGAATCCATCCTGCCGTTCCCACGCTCCGAGGGAAGTGAGACTCCAGCCCCCGTCGCTGTTCTGCAGGCGCATGACGTCACCGATGATGGACTGCCGTTGATCCCGTGTCAGAAGATCCGAGAGCTCGCTGGAAGCCCAAAGCAGCATGACTCGGTCTAGTGGTGGCCGGTTTCCCCAATCTTGCTGGAGATACGCCCTGAGCAACACCACTCGATCCTGGATTTCGGTCGAGGTTGCGTATTGGTTCGGTGCGACTCCGACCGCAACGGCCGCGAGTGCAGCTCCGAAGTAAGCCGCCCCATCCGATTCCCAAGGGGCCAGGTCGAAGTACAGCCAAGCCCACGCACCGGCCCGCTCTCCCCGGGTGAACTGGAGCTTCCACAGATTCTCGAACGCCTGTCGTGCCTCGCTGGTCAGGTTTCCTTCCTGCGCGTCACGGCTGGCTAGGATCAGTGCATTCAGGATGGCTTCGGTTCCCCTCGACTCACTGGTTTTGGGGAGGCCGACTGTCTGATCGGGGTAGTACGGCTCCACTTCGTTCCACAACGCCACTCGCTTCGCGACGTCCTCCAGCAGATCTACTTCGGGAATGGTCGGGCCGGTCTCGCCCAGAGCCGTGCGCAGCGAGGGACGAGCCAGGGCGTACGGTAGCGCTGTATGACACGAGACGCAGGACGTATCGTGGTCGCGGGCCGCGACCGGCCAAGTCCTCCACCAGGCTTGTCGGCCGTCGAGGTAGTCGGCGGCTGCCGCCTGATCCCACTCGGCTGACAGAGGGGGCCGTGCCTGCGACTCGACCCGGGAAGGTCCGAGTGCGAGGCATATCCCCACTGCACATGCCACGGTAGTCCGCGGGCCCCCGACGGACCCGAGCCGGCGCTTCTGCGAATTCTCGGAGGGACTGATCATAGCTTGCTCTAGCCCGGGTAATAGTGGAAACGACTTCTACTTGTGGTCAACGGCCAGATCGACCGTCGCCATACCTCTTTCGCTCGGTCGCGCTCGATCAAGGTCAACATCCGAGGGCGGGCCGGTGGGCGCAAGCAGAAGCCTGTTGGACGCCCAGCGAAGATCCCCGATACATTGACCGGCCTGGCCCTGACTCTCACGTTATCCCGATTCGTCAAAGGGCCGTTGAAGGTGGAGAGATGCCTGAGTAGCCCTCGACTGCCTCGAAGAACCCACGGCGCGGAGGAATAGATGCTGGCGAAATCACGCTTGCAGATGAGCACGGGCGGGTGGGCGATGCTGACCGCCTTTCTGCTTCCATGCACGGCCGGTGCGCAGACCGTCGGGGAGCCGCTGCCCGCTTGGTCCCCAGGGGTTCTCGACATCCACCAGATCAGCACGGGGCGGGGCGACGCGGCGCTGCTCGTGTTTCCGGACGGCACGTCGCTGCTGGTCGACGCAGGCGATGGCAACCCCGAGCCGCCGGCGGGTGCGAATCGCGTACCCGATGGATCACGTTCGGTAGGCGAATGGATCGCGCGGTACGTGCGACGCATACTGTCGCATCAGGCCGACCCGGCGATCGACTACGGCCTCATCACGCATTTTCATGGCGATCACATGGGGCGTCTCGAGCCGACGACACCGGCTGAACCGGGCGGCGAGTACCAGCTGAGCGGGTTCACCGATGTGGCCTACCACATGCCGATCCGGACGATGCTCGACCGTGGGTGGCCCGACTACGCGTATCCGCGTCCACTCGACAACCCGATGATGGACAACTATCGCACGTTCCTCGACGTAGAGGGAGAGCGCCGTGGGATGACCGTGGAACGGGTTGAGCCGGGCCGCGTGGACCAGATCGTGCTCAGATATGAGCCCGACCGGTATCCGAACTTCACGGTTCGCAACGTAGCCGCCAACGGCGAGGTGTGGACCGGCGCCGGCGACGGCACGTGGCACCACTTTCCGGCGCTCGCGGAGATTCCACCAGAGGACTGGCCCACCGAAAACCAGTGCAGCATTGCCATCCGCGTGAGCTACGGCGCGTTCGACTTCTACACCGGGGGTGACATGCCGGGTCAGCCGGCGCCTGGGCTTCCGGCATGGCAGAACGTCGAGCGGCCAGTTGCGGAGGCGATCGGACCGGTCGACGTGGCCGTCGCCAATCATCACGGTCTCGGTGACACGACAACCACGTTCTTCGTGCGCTCACTCCGACCACGCGTGTGGATCGTTCCGTCGAGAATGGCCGGGCATCCCGATCGGTGGGTGTTTGCCCGCATGTCATCGACCCGGCTTTACGACGGACCACGGGACATCTTCTCGGTCACGACGCAGGAGGCGACACGTCAGATCATCGTCCAGCTCAGAGAACTCGACAGCGAGCAGGGGCACATCGTTGTCCGAGTGGAGAGCGGCGGCGCCCGCTACCGCGTCATCATTCTCGACGACTCTGACGAGAACGCAACGGTCAAGGCGATACACGGACCGTACGCCGCTCGGTGAAGGCGAGTCAACATCCGAGAGCAGGCCGGTAGGCGCAAGCAGAAGCCCGTCAGACGAGCCTGAACGTGCAGCGGCAACGTGCACGGCTCGGGGACGGATTGGCCCAGCGCAAGGATGAACAATGTGCTGACCGCCTGCTCATACAGCAGGAGAAGGGCTATCGGCCCGGTCCCATTTTCTCGTGCTGACGGTGGCTTGGGTGAGTCGTGCGCCTCCAGCCCGAGAAGACGGCCACCTCCGAACGATGGGGGTGGCCGTCGCGCCTGACCCGGTCTTTCTTGATGGTGTTAGACAGATGTCAGCTTGAGGGTGTCGATAGAAGCGAGAGGGCCGGCTCCTGTAGGCAGCGTCGAACCAGTCGAGAAGTTTTATGTCTTCTACACCCACTCCTCATACTCCTGCGCCTAAGATGGGATCCGCAGGTGAAGCGCGCCGGCCACCAGGTTACCGCGTCTACAGCAAGGGCGAGTTAGGTGGTACCAGGGTACGCTGACCCATGATAGGTAACACTTTGCTGAACCATGATGGGTGACAGTCTCAGATCCTAACATGGGCCTCCACAAGGAGGCGCCATGCCATGGTTGGAGACCGATCCCATGAACGAACGAAAGCGATTCATTCTCGAAGCTGCCGCCGGCCTGTTCTCGCACACGGAGCTCTGCCTGCGTCACGGCGTCAGCCGTAAGACCGGCTACAAGTGGCTCGAACGCTACGAGTCTGAGGGACCCGACGGCCTCGGAGATCGCCCTCATCGTGTCCGGGCGCATCCACACACCACCGAGCCACACGTAGTCGATGCCGCCTTGGAACTCCGCGGACAGCGGCGACGCTGGGGTGCCGACAAGATCCGCGCTCGGCTGCTGACTCTGCACCCTGACTGGAGTGTCCCCTCCGCCCGCATCCTCCACAAGTACTTCCTCCGCGGGGGACTCGTGAAGAAGCCGCGCAGGAGTCGTAGGCGTCCGCATCCAGGCAAGCCCACAGCTCCCTTCGACGCACCCAACGCCATCTGGTCGGCTGACTTCAAGGGTCAGTTCAAGACCCTCGACGGTTGTTACTGCTACCCACTCACCGTCCAGGATGGCTTCAGTCGTTATCTGCTCGCCTGCCAGGGGCTCGAGGGCACCACCTACTCCGCCTCCCGTCGCGTCTTTACTCGCCTTTTCCGTGAGTTCGGCCTGCCCCAGCGCATCCGCACCGACAACGGGACACCCTTCGCTTCCATTGCTCTCGGCCGCCTCTCCCGACTCTCCGTCTGGTGGATCAAGCTCGGTATCCTGCCCGACCTCATCGAGCCCGCCTCACCCCAACAGAACGGCCGTCACGAACGCATGCACAAAGACCTCAAGGCCGAGGCCACCATCCCGCCTGCCGGAAACCGTTCCGCCCAGCAGAAGCGCTTCAACTTCTTCCGCACCGACTTCAACCAGATCCGTCCTCACGAAGCCCTAGGCCAGAAGCCGCCTGCTTCCGCATATCAACCCTCCACCCGCTCGTTCCCGACGAAGCTGAGCACACCCGACTACCCTGCTCACTTCGAAGTCCGCAAAGTCTCAACAAACGGAGGTATCCGATGGCACTCCGTCTGGATCAACGTCTCTCACCTGCTCGGTGGAGACTACATCGGTCTCGAAGAGATCGACCACGACATCTGGGCCGTCTACTTTGGCCCCGTCTCGCTCGGGTAGTGTCCCTAGATTTGTGTAAAAGCGGATAAGCTGGACAGGAGGGAAAGAAAAACGGAAGCTCCTCTGTTGTTGTTCACTGTCACATGAACCCGGGAGTCCGGGTCTGCAGAGCAGGCTCGGAACCGGAGAGGAGCTTCCGATGCAAGAGATTGTGGAGATCGGTCGGGCCACGCAAGACGAGCTACGCGATGATTTGCGCGAGCTGTTTCAAGGCGCGATCCGGCTGACGCTCGAGATGGTGCTGGAAGAGGAGCTGAAGGCCATGGTAGGTGCACGCCGCTTCGAGCGGGTGGGAAGCCGGAAGGACCATAGGAACGGCACATACCTGAGGCGGCTGCTGACGAGCCTGGGGCAGATCGAGGTCGCCATGCCCCGGAGCCGGGACAACGGTTCGCCGGCCGACGTGATCGGCCGCTACCAGCGCAGGAGCCCCGAGCTCGACGAGATGATGGTCGAGGCGTATGTGAGCGGCGTGTCACAGCGCAAGATGGGCGACGTCACCGAGGCGCTGATGGGCGAGCGTGTTGGGCGCTCGACGGTGAGTCGTGTGGCAAAACGGCTCGACGAGGCCGTGGAAGGGCTGCGCCGTGCGCCGATCGAGGGGCCTCACCCCTATCTGTACCTGGACGCCACGTTCTTGGACGCCCGCTGGGCCCGCAAAGTCGAGAACGTGAGTGCGCTCGTGGCGTATGCAGTGGGCCCTGAGGGTCACCGACGGCTCCTGGCCGTCACGCTGGGCGCTGAGGAGTCGCAGCAGAGCTGGTCGGAGCTCCTCGAGCAACTCCAGGACCGCGGCCTCGGCGGTGTCGAGCTCGTGATCGCCGATGAGCACGCAGGCCTGGCAGCTGCGGTCCGCCGCTTCCTGCCCGAGGCACGCCGTCAGAGGTGTACGGTCCATCTGCAGCGTAATGTGGGGGCGAGGGTCCCCCACCGCCTACGCAAGCGCGTGGCGCGTGAGGTCTCGGTGATCTTCCAGACATCCGGACTCGCCGAGGCGAAGAAGCTCCTGGGCGAGTTCGGCGCACGCTGGAAGAAGGAGCTGCCCGAGGCCGTGGAGGTCCTGGAGCGGGGCTTCGGGGCAGCGACGCAGTTCTACGCGTTCCCCGAGGCGCACTGGCCCCGGCTGCGTACCACCAACAGCCTCGAGCGGCTGCACGGCGAGATCAAACGCAGGATCAAGGCCGCCGGCGCCTTCCCGGACCGGGCCAGCGCCCTCAGGCTCATCACGGCCGTCGCACTCAGGACCACACACGTCTGGGGCGACCGGCGTTACCTCGACCTCTCACTCCTCCAGAAACAGGAGGTCGCCCAAGCAGCCTAGCCGAAGGCGAGGAGCTTCCTCCGCTTTTACACACAAATCGGGACTTGACCAGTCGTAAGGCGCGACGGCCTCGAGACTACGCCGCCGAGAAAGGGGATCGAGAGGGAGTTGGATGGAGCGTAAGCGTGATTCCGCCTAACAAGCGATTGTTGCAGTCGCGGTAGCCATCAAGCTCGCGCGCTACGCTCGCGGTCAGCACATTGTGGGCGTATGAGAATCGCAGAGACGGTATGTGACTAGACTGTTCGAGATCGTTTGCACACCCGCCCCAACCCATCCGGAATGTCCCTGAGCAAATGCCAAGAATCCTAGAGGGCGGCGACATCTGCACCATCATCGTGACGGTCGATGCTGCTCCGGAACTCTTGTCGGTCCTCTCGGCACATGCTCGTCTCGGAATCGAGCAGTTCAACAAGTTTCCGGGGTTCTTGGGCGGCGCTCTGCATGTTAGCGAAGACCAGGGTAGGATGGTCCAATATTTACAGTGGGCCTCTGAATCGGAGTATCAGGCTTGCATCGACGACCCGAGTTGGGACGAACTGGCCTCGACCAAGACGTTCATGGAGGCGGTCGATTCTGGCGAAGCTCATTTGGACGCGCGCATCTTCCACGTCGAAACGGTATCTGAAGGGTCGAGAGAGCCCGCGAATGGGAGTGATCCCGCCACACAACACCATTAAGAAGGACCGGATCAAGAGGACGCAGTGATCCTGGAGCGGCGGGCACACCTTGTCGTTAACGCCCCTCTAAGCCATGAGGACGCTACATCCTAACCCGGATACCGAATAAAACCCGCAAACGCTCAGAACGCGAATACAGGCGTCTGACGGGCTCCTGCTTGCGCCCACCACCCCACTCTCGGATGTTGACCTCGGTCTGATCCCGGAGTGCGCCCATGTCCGATCCAGCCATCCGCCTCAACGTCGCCCTGAAAGGCCGCTACGCCATCGAGCGTGAGCTAGGCGAGGGCGGCATGGCGACGGTCTACTTGGCCGACGACCTCAAGCACGAGCGCAAGGTCGCGCTGAAGGTGCTCAAGCCCGAACTCGCCGCCGTGGTGGGTGCCGAACGGTTCCTGGCCGAGATCAAGACTGACCGGCGTGTGTCCTCTCAAGAGTGGGGAATCTAAGATGCGAGTTCTTCCGGTCCTCGCCACCGCTTTGGCGGTCACCGCACTCGGTTGCCAATTCACCGAGGGCGACTCGAACGCGCAGCGGGGCGAGAACATCCCCCGGTTCGAGGTCGACCCCCTTTGGCCGAATCAGCTCCCCAATCAGTGGATCATCGGCGCGGTCGCGGGCGTGGCGGTCGACTCGCGTGACCACGTGTGGATCGTCCACCGCCCTTCGACGCTGCAGCCGAATGAGCTCAGGTCCGAGTGGGTCGCGGCCCCACCGGTGCTCGAATTCGATCCGACAGGAAACGTGGTCGCCGCGTGGGGCGGTACAGGGCCGCAATACGAGTGGCCCGAGCTCGAGCACGGCATCTACGTCGATGCCCGCGACAACGTATGGCTAGGCGGAGGTGGCGAGAGCGACGCACAGGTCCTGAAGTTCTCCAAGCAGGGTGAATTCCTTATGCAGATCGGGCGTCAAGGGGAAAACGGTGGCAGTAACGAGACGGCCAACCTCGGCGGTGCCGCGAACATGGTCGTCGACGAAGAGGCCGGTGAGCTGTACGTAGCCGACGGATACGTGAACCATCGCGTAATCGTATTCGACGCTGAGACGGGAGCCTACAAGCGGCACTGGGGGGCGTACGGGGGCCGGCCTGACGACGGATACTTCGAGCGGTTGGGCGAGGATCTCCCGCCCCCCTTCAGCGGCGCCGTCCAGCACGAGAACGCGCCGAGCCAGTACGACCCGGACGGTCCGCCGCCGCCCCAGTTCCGGATCGTGCACGCCGTGCGCATCGCGAACGACGGTCTCGTGTACGTCGCCGACCGGACAAACGACCGCCTCCAGGTCTTCCGCAAAGACGGCACATTCGTCGATGAGGTCTTCGTCGCCAAGAACACACTCGGCAGTGGCTCGGCTTGGGACGTCGGCTTTTCGGTCGATCCGGGGCAGACCTACCTGTTCGTTCCCGACGGGACCAACCAGCGGATTCGAATTCTGCTCAGAGAGTCACTCGAGGTCGTCAGCACGTTCGGCGCCGCGGGCCGCTGGGCCGGGCAGTTCTACGGAGCGCACAACCTTGCCGTCGACTCCGAGGGTAGCCTGTTCATCGGGGAGACCTACGAAGGGAAACGGGTTCAGAAGTTCGTGGACGTGACACGGTAGTCGTGCGTTGATCCGCCAGATCCCCTGGCTTCGCGTCTTCGTGGAAGGCGTGGTCATCGTCGCGTTGGGGCTGTCGTTGGTGTTGCTCTGGAGGCGCATGGCGAGGCGCGCTGTCCGCCCGTAGCTTAGACGTGGGTGGCTACGGGCGGGCCGCCTGGAGTCGTGCCGAGGAGGCTGCATGAAACGCAAGCCGCTGCTCGTACCTTTCTTTCTAAGTCTGCTGCCGTGTGCGCTGTCAGGTCAGATTGGCGCGAGACTATACCAGGAAGCCTGTGACGCCGGAGACCTGACAACCTGCACCGTCCTTGGCCTCATGTACCAAACGGGCCAAGGTGTCGCTGCCGACCCGGCACGTGCCGCCACGCTCTACCAGCGAGCCTGCGACGGCGGAGAGATGGAGGGCTGCGCCAACCTCGGGCTCATGTATTTCAACGGAGCAGGGGTCACTCAGGACCTCGCACGTGCCGTCAGCCTCTTCCAGCAAGGCTGCGACGGCGGAGTGATGAGGGACTGCGCCAACCTCGGGGCCATGTATGCGACTGGCGATGGTGTCACTCAGGACATCGCACGTGCCCTCGGCCTTTACCGGCAAGCCTGCGACGGCGGGGATATGATGGGCTGCGCCAACCTCGGGCTCATGTATGAGACTGGTGATAGCGTCACGCAGGACCCAGCCCGCGCCGTCAGCCTCTACGAGCAAGACTGCGACGGCGGAATCATGCAGGGCTGCAACAACCTCGGGGCCATGTATCGGGATGGCGCAGGGGTCAGCCAGGACCTCGCCCACGCCGCCAGCTTCTTCCAGCAAGCCTGCGATGGCGGATATCTGCGGGGCTGCACCAACCTCGGGTTCATGTATGCCACTGGCGATGGCGTCACCCAGGACCTAGCGCGTGCCCTCAGCCTCTTGAACCAAGCCTGTGACGGCGGAGGGATGATGGGCTGCACCAACCTCGGGTTCGCGTACGAGACGGGCCAGGGCGTGACTCAGGACCTCACCCGAGCGGCGAGCCTCTACCAGCAAGCCTGCGACGGCGCAATAGTGCAGAGCTGCCACCGCCTCGGGGTCATGTACGTGAATGGCGCAGGCGTCACTCAGGACTTCCCCCGCGCCGTGGCCCTCTATCAGCAAGCCTGCGACGGCGGGTTAGTGGAGGCGTGCCAAGAGGGAGTTCCACAAGACCTCGCACCCGCCGCCAGCCTCTACCTGCAAGCCTGTGACGGCGGAGAGATGCAGGGCTGTTTCGACCTTGCTGAGAGCTACCGAACGGGAGACGGAGCTCCACAGAATCTCGCCCGCGCCGTCATCCTCTACCAACGAGCTTGCGCGGGCGGATTCAAAGTAGTCGGCTACTGTTGATCAAACAGCGAGGATTCTAAGAGGCGGCCACCCCCATCGTTCGGAGGTGGCCGTTTTGTCGTTCGCTTGCGGGAGGCGAAGCCGAATTGAGATGAAGACCTGGAACCCCGCCCAGCATTGTCGTGTTGCTCGGAAGGGAGTGACGACGGTCCGGGTATAGGAACACGCGATGCTGTCCAATACGAATCACCGTAGATCCACTCTGGCGCTGGAGTTGGTGGCACTCCTCCTTCTGGTGGCCTGCTCGGACCCCTTTCAGGTCTCCGACTCGCTGGGCGAGTGGGGAGGGGAGGGGGTGGCGGCCATGATCGAGACCGGCTCCGCTAGCTTCGAGTTCGACTGCGCTCACGCTTCGATTCCCGGAGGACTCTCCTTCCACGAGGATGGATCGTTCGAGGTCTCGGGGATCTGGGTGCCCGAGGGTGGACCGCTCAGCAACGATCCTCGGGACGAGCTTGAGGCCATCTTCCGCGGGAGGATCGGTGGTGCGTCGATGAGCCTGGAAGTGGACATCATCCCGAGAGACGTGACGGCGGGTCCGTACCAGCTTCGGCGCGGTCAGAGCCCCATCTTACGCAAGTGCCTCTGAGTTCGAGGTCGAGACAGACAAGCCTGGGGAGCCGCCGTTTTCGTTCTGGAGTGAGACTGATTCCTATCCTTTCTTCTACTGGGGCGGGTGGGTGCGGACCGACGACCCCCTTCTTCCTAGTCAGGACCGCTCCCCTTTTGTATCCTTGTGTCCCGGCAAATGTGCCGATTCGGGCGCGATCCCGAGAGGGAGCGACCGGTCCACACGGGGATCTGAGCCCTTTCCCTGATGTACGCGAGCCAAGAACACGCCCAAGATGCCTGATAGGTCGTTTCCACCTGATGAATGGGCACTGATTCTCGGTGGGTCGAGCGGGTTCGGACTGGCTAGCGCTCATAAGCTCTCCGAGCACGGACTCGACATCTGTGTGGTCCATCGGGACCGACGAGGCGCAATGAGCCGTATCGAGCCGGAGTTCGATCGTATCCGGGATCGGGGCGTATCCCTCGTGACGTTCAACAAGGACGCGCTGAACGTCGAAGTGCGTTCGGAGATCCTGGACGGGTTGGCGGAGGCATTGGGCGCGGGAGGGAAGGTCCGCGTGGTTCTTCATTCCATCGCCTTCGGAAACCTCAAGCTGATCGGACCCGAGGCGCCCGTGGACGACACCGCCCGGCAGCGGCTCGCCGAGGCACTGGGCATCGATGCGGCTGCGTTGGGCGAGGCCGCGGACCAACTCTTCGCCGAGGGCTGTGACGGGGTTCAGGGCCTGACCACAGCCCCCGAGTATTCGGCTGTCTCGTTCCTGGACGAGGGGGACCTGGCCAGGACGATCCACTCGATGGGGACCAGCCTTCTCGGTTGGACTCAGGCGCTCCGGGAGCGAGCTCTGTTCGCGTCCGACGCGAGGGTTCTGGGCCTGACCAGCGAAGGAAATGCGGTTGCGTGGAAGGGGTACGCCGGCGTTGCGGCGGCCAAGGTCGCGCTCGAGTCGGTATCGCGTGCGATCGCCGTCGAGATGGCCCCCTTCGGCATTCGGTCGAACATCGTGCAGGCGGGGGTCACCGACACGCCCGCCTTGCGCGTGATCCCTGGGAGTGACCATCTCAAGGCCCAGGCGCGCATACGGAACCCGTTTGGACGCCTCACCACGCCGGAGGACGTCGCGGACGCCATCTACCTGCTGTCCCTTCCCGAGTCGGCGTGGATCAACGGAGCGGTCATCCGAGTGGATGGAGGAGAACGCATCTCCGGAGCGTCCCGGTGACCCTCTACCTGCACGGCCTCGGCCACTTCCATCCCGAGAACGAGATCACGAATCGGTTTCTCGAGGAGTTGGACATCGGCACGGACGAACAGTGGATCATGGAGCGTGTCGGTATCCGTAGCCGCCGCACCGTGCTCTCTCTCGACTACATCCGCGACACCCGAAATCGGGATCCAAGCCAGGCCATGGAGGCTGCTTTGTACACGCACGCGGATACGGGCGTGCTCGCCACCGAGATGGCCCTGGAGCGGGCGGGCATCGCCAAGGACGCGATCGGGATGGTGATCGCCGGGTCCAGCCGACCAGGACTTTCGTCGCCCGCCGACGCATGTCACATCGCTGCTGCCCTCGGTGTGGAGGCGCCGGCCCTCGACATCAATTCGGCTTGTACCAGCATGTGGGTCGCGCTGTACATGCTCTCAAACATGCGCTCGGAAAGCCTGCCGGACTACATACTCGTCGTGGCTCCGGAAAGCCTCACGACCACGGTGGATTACGAGGACCGCTCCGCCTCGGTGTTGTGGGGCGACTGCACGGCGGCGGCAATCGTTTCCACCCGCGTGCCGTCCCGCATTCAGATACTCGATAACACCGTCGAGTCCAACCCAGCGGGCTACGAAAAGGTGATGGTGCCTCTCTTCGGGCACTTCGACCAAGAGGGACGCACTGTGCAGATGTTCGCCATCAAGAAGACCGTGCGATGCCTCCGGAAGATCCAGAAGACCTTCCCGTCTCCCGGACGGAGGCTGAACTTCGTGGGGCATCAGGCGAACCTTCGCATGCTGGAATCCGTCTGCCAGCAATGTGACATCGATGACGAACGTCACCACACCAACGTGGTCGAATACGGAAACGGGGGCGCCGCCGGCGCGCCTTCGGTGCTGTCGATGGACTGGGACCGCTGGACGGATCAGGACGACGTGGCCGTTATTGGCGTCGGTTCGGGACTGACGTGGGCGAGTTATGTTCTCCGCTTTGGAGAACAGCCGTGACGGGAGGTCAGCCGTGACGTACGAGGAGTTTCAGGCGCGTTCGCACTTCTCCGAAGAGGAGGTCCTGGCGATCGCCCACGGGCGCCTCATCGATGATGCCCCGCCCGGGTGTAAGGCCCGCCTGCCTCTGCCTCCGATGTTGATGGTCGATCGCATCGAACACGTCTCCCGCAAGGGGAACCGGGGACGGATGATCGCGGAGCGTGACGTGCGGCTCGATGACTGGTTCTTCCAGTGCCATTTCTTGGGGGATCCGGTTCAGCCGGGTTGCCTCGGCGTGGATGGCGTGTGGCAGCTGCTTGGACTGTACTGCTCCTGGAACGGGGCCTTGGGCAGCGGACGTGCTTTGGGTTGTGCGGAGGTCGAATTCTCAGGCCAGATCCGGCCGCACGATAGGGTCGTACGATACGAGATCGACATCGTTCGGTACCAGGACCTACCAAAATCCGGTTCGGCGATTACGATCGGAGATGCACAGGTTCTCGTGGATGGTGAGGTGATCTACGACATCAAGCGTGCCAAGGTCGGCGTATTTCGGGACATCGACTACGCGGATTATCCGTGGCCCAGCGAGAATTCGCGCGGTGGAAGGATGGGAGAGTGATGGCGGTCGAGGTCAGCTCCGCTCGGCTGAGCTCCGAGGAGGTTCTGGAGCTCCTTCCCCAACAAGACCCCTTCCGGTTCGTCGACGAGATCCTCGAGGTGGACGAGGACCATATCGTGGCCCGCTACCGCTTCCGCCCGGACGCCGACTTCTACCGAGGGCACTTTCCGGGTGACCCGATCACACCCGGTGTGATTCTGCTCGAGTCTCTGGCTCAGGTTGGGGTTGTGGCCCTGGGTATCTACATTTACGCCCTCCAGTATGGGCGTGAAGGGGTGAAGAAGAGGATCGCCCTCTTCACCGATGCGAACATCGATTTTTCCGGGATCGTGAAGCCCAGTGAGAGGGTCACGATAACTGCCAACAAGATCTTCTTCCGGCGCGGCAAGCTTCGGTCCGAAGCCTCCATGTCCCTCGACGATGGCACGGTGGTGTGCGCCGGGACGATTTCGGGCCTCGGGGTAGAGCGATGAGTAGTGATGCAATGACGGATGGGTCCCCGGGCCGTGGGAATTCCACCAACAGGGTCGTCGTCACGGGTTTGGGTGTGGTGGCGCCCAATGGGTGCGGTCTGGCAACCTACACAGAGGCGCTGCGGGGGGGCGTATCCGGAATCCGACACATCCCGCTCCTCGAGGAACTGAAGTTCGCTTGCACTGTAGGGGGGATCCCAGAGGGGATCGACGAGATGTCGGGGGCGTACTTTCAGCCCGACGAGCTGCTCGCGATGAACTCGAGCCATCGCTTTGGTTGCATCGCGGCGATCGACGCCTGGACGGATGCGGGTCTAGAAAGACCCGATCCGGCTGACGACCATGTGTATTGGGAGGCCGGCGCCGTATTCGGGACGGGAATCGGAGGGCTGGATACCGCCGGCGAAAAGCTCATTCCCTTCGTGGACGCTGGGCGCGTCCGGCGTCTGGGCAGCACGATTGTCGAACAGGTGATGGGCAGCGGGGTCTCCGCCCGGGTGGCCGGCCTCCTCTCCCTCGGCAATCAGGTGACGGCCAACTCGAGCGCCTGCAGCACGGGAACCGAGGCGATCATCGAGGGCTGCCAGCGCATCCGTGCGGGGTTGGCCAAACGTATGCTTTGTGGCGGCACCGAGGGCTCCAGCCACTATGCTTGGGGCGGGTTCGATTCGATGCGGGTGCTCTGCCGGTCCCATAACGATGAGCCGGAGAAGGCTTCGCGGCCGATGAGTGCCTCCGCGGGTGGTTTCGTTCCAGGCAGCGGAGCCGCAATACTGCACCTCGAAAGCCTGGAAAGTGCACAGGGACGTGGCGCACGCATCTACGCCGAAATCCTCGGCGGCGCCATAAACTGCGGCGGACACCGGCGTGGGGGCAGCATGACGGCTCCGAACGCGGAAGGGGTAGAGCGATGCATCCGCGCCGCGGTGGCTGATGCTGCGATCGATCCGGACGAGATCGACGCGATCAGCGGTCATCTGACCGCGACCGGAGCCGATCCGAAGGAGGTTGTGTCCTGGGCCAAGGCCCTGGAGCGTTCCCCGGAGGCGTTCCCGGCGATCACGTCCACGAAGTCGATGATCGGGCACGCCTTGGGCGCTGCCGGCGCGCTCGAGTCCGTCGCTTGCGTCCTGATGCTTCACGAGCGGTTTGTGCATCCTTCGATCAACTGTGAGGACGTGCATCCGGAGATCGAGAAATATGCCGCCTCGATTCCCCATGTGGTGCGGGAAATGCCCGAGTTGAATACGATGATCAAAGCCGGCTTCGGCTTTGGAGATGTGAATGCCTGTGCGATCTTCCAAAGGTGGGCCGACTAAAAAGGGAGTACCCATGACGAGAGACGAGATCTTCGCGAAGGTGATCGAGATCGTGAAGCCCTACGTGAAGAACGGAGACGCCCTCGCGGCTGTCGCTGACGACACCAACATCCTCGAGGATCTGAAGGTGAACTCGGCCCGGCTCGTGGACATCATCCTGAATTTCGAGGATGAGTTCGACATCGAGGTCGAGGACGAGGACGCGGATGCGGTGAACACGGTTGGGGACGCCGTGGCGCTCATCCAGGAGAAGCTTCCCTGAGGTTCGCTTTTGACACGGCTTCCCTTTAGGGCCCGGTCTGCCCACGCGTTCCAGCGCGAAGTGGGTCGCCTCGCCGCCTTCTTCTGGGTCCTTCCGATCGCGTTCATCCTGCGCGTCCTGATGGGGTACCGCATCAGGAACGTGGCGGGGGTTCGGACTCGATACCGCGCCCTGGTGAAGCAGAGCGGCCGCCCCCTTCTGATCTGCCCCAACCACCTCACCATGATGGATTCCGCAGTCATCGCCTGGGCCTTGGGTGGCAGTTGGTGGTACCTGTTCCACTACTCTCGGATACCCTGGAACCTCCCGGAGTACAATAATTACGCGTCGCAGTGGCCCACCCGCGTCGGGGCCTGGCTCACCAAATGTATTCCGGTCATCCGGGGAGGACGCCGAGAGGACGTCTCGAGGGTGATCAAGCGCGTACAGCACCTTCTCGCGAGAGGCGAGACGGCTCTGATCTTCCCGGAAGCCCGGCGCAGTCGGAGTGGACGGGTGGAGCCCGACTCCGTAGCGCACGCGGTGGGTCGGATCCTCACTTCGGTCCCGGGATGCCAGCCGCTCTGTGTGTACCTGCGTGGCGACCGGCAGCACACTTGGTCGACCGTACCCGCTCGTGGCGACTCCTTCTACATCGACTTCGAGCTCGTCGAGCCGAAGTCGGACCATTCGGGAATGCGACGCTCCAGGGATTTCTCTCAGCAGATCGTGGATCGACTCGTCGGCATGGAGGAGGAATACTTTGCTCGTCGGTAACGACGTGGTCGATCTGCACGATTCCGAGAACCGTCCTGACGCGCTTCACGCGCGGTTCGACGCCCGTGTCTTCACGTCTGATGAGCGAGCGGTCCTGAGCGCTTCGGCTTCCGTGCACCAGCTCCGGTGGACCTTTTGGGCCGCCAAAGAGAGCGCATACAAGGTCGCCAAGAAGCTCGATCCCGCGGTCCGGTTTCTGCCGAGGGACTTTGTGGTTCGGCGGGTCGCCGAGGGCCGAGCGGTAGTCATGCACGAGACCGGTCCTTTCGACGTTCAGCTGGATCGAACGGACGAGTGGGTACGGGCGGTCGCGACCGTCTCTGGCGCGGGTGCCCCCTCGACCCATCGTGCCGTCAGTGGCGGAGTTGCGCGCCTGGAGGTGCCCGGTGCCGATCCGAGCCGGACCGTGAGGGAGTTGGTGTGTGAAGCTCTCGTCGCGTGGATGAAGCTTCCGCCTGGGCAGGTCCAGATCGCCGCCGAAATGGGAATCCCGGTTGCTCTCTGGCGAAACCGGAGGCTGCCCGTTGATCTATCCCTCTCCCATCACGGTCGCTTCGTGGCGTGGGCTTGGGCCGGCCACTTGAAGCGCTCCTCAAGGGTACCCAAGCCCACCGGTTCTCCGATGATCGTGAGCCGGTCACCGCGTTCGAGCACGGTAGCTCCTCTCGGGATCACCACCTCGGGTCCGCGACGAACCAGGGCGATCAGCGTACCTTCGGGCAAGGGGATTTCCTTGAGCGCCCGACCGATGAGGGACGCCGAGGGTGTGTCGGGCTCGAGGGTCAGCGCCAGCAGCCGGTCGTCCCGAAGTATGGCCTCCTTGAGCTCCTGATGATTGGAGGCCGAGAGCCAAGCCTGCATGAAGCCTTCCTTGTCGACCCGCCCGGCGATTTGGGCCAAGAGTCGTAGGTGTTGGCCGGGATCGTCCAGCGGGCTCATCAGAAAAAATACGGCCTGCACCGGCTCGGATCGACCGCCCCGGGCTTCTGCGAGATCTACATCCATCTCCATTCCGCCTGGACAGCGGACGAGCACCATGCGGGCGGATTCGATGTCGGGTCGGCGTAGGTGTGGGAGCGCGACGCCGTGAGAGACGGGTGTCATGCCCACGAGGGTGCCCTCCAGAAAGTCCTCTGCGAGTTCCTTGGCGGAGATATCGCAAGCCTCTGAAAGGTGGGCCGACGCCTCCCATATCACGCTTCGAAATCCGGTGCCGTGGGTTGTGTCGATAATGGAAGCCCCCGTCACGACTTCCTCGAAGGGATCCGCGTCACGGAGACCCTTTTCCTTCATGATTTGCCGCAACTCCCGATCGAGGCCCTCGTCCCGCTGTCGTCCCAGCCGCTCGAAGACATGGTAGATGGCGCCCTCGCGGTCCACGCGTTCCCGTGCGTAGTAGTTGTACCACATGGCCCCGAAGGTGATGAGCCCACCGGTGAAGAGACTCGGGAGGACTCCCATCTCAACGATGAGCCAGAAGGGTGCCAGCACTCCCAGGATGTGTAGCCAGGGGTAGAAGGGAGAACGAAAGCGGGGATCATACGACTCGATTCGGCTCTCCCTCATCACGATAACGGCCAGGCAACTCAGGCCGAACATCATCAATTGGAACGCACCCGCCAGCTTCGCGACCCTGCTGGCGTCGAACAACAGAACGAACATCAGGATCAGGCCTACCGTGGCGTAGATCGCGTAGACCGGGGAGCCGCGGGCGTAGATTTTGGAGAAAAACTTGGGCAGTACGTTGTCCCGGCTCATCGCCAGCGGGTAGCGCGATGCGGCGAGGATTCCGGCGTTTGCGACCGACGAGAAAGCGAGCACGGCCGCGGCGGTCATCAGGATCGCCCCCCAAGGGCCCACGAGTACGTTTGCTACGGTGGCCACCGGCGTCAGATCTCCGCCGTCCCGGGCAAGGACATCCGCCGAGACGACACCCACCATGACCGCTGTGCCTACCGTGTAGACCAGCATGGCGGTCCCGAAGGCCAGGAACATCCCGAGCGGGATGTTACGCTCGGGGTTCCGGACCTCCTCGGCGACGCTGGCCACCTGCGTGAGGCCCATGTAGCTGACCACGACCAAGCCCGCCGTCGATACGAGTGCCCCGGGGG
Organism: Longimicrobiales bacterium; assembly: GCA_965248195.1. Lineage (GTDB taxonomy): Bacteria > Gemmatimonadota > Gemmatimonadetes > Longimicrobiales > Gaopeijiaceae > UBA822. The sequence goes on from CBDFIQ010000002.1 coordinate 3,188,782, forward strand.
CCTGCCCGAAGATGCCGCCGAGATTGGCCAGCTCAATGTCCCTCAGCCCGACGCCCGTGAACCACACGAGAAGCGTCAAGAGCCCTACGACCATCACGGACTGGAAGGACGTGGACTTTTTCGCTCCCAGGATGTTGAGGGCGCCGAAGACGATCGCGAACCCAGCAGCGATCGCAACGTAATTCACGTTCGGGAGAAATAGTCGCAGATAGGCTCCGATTCCGATCAGCGCAAACGCCGATTTCAGGCTCAATGCGACCCAGGTGCCGAATCCTCCGACCGTCCCCATCAACGGTCCCATGCTTCGATCGAGGAAGTAGTACACACCGCCGGCTCGGGGCATGGCGGTGGCCAACTCGGCCATGCTGAGTAGACCCGGAGTGATGAGTAGCCCCGCCACTAGGTACGCCAGCGGGAGGCCCGCGCCGACTTCGACCGCTGCCAAACCCGGAAGCAAGAAGAACCCGGCGCTCAGCGTCACCCCGGTGGCGATCGCATAAACGTCGAACAGGCCCAGTTCTTTCTTGAGTTTCTGCTTCTTCATCGGCGCCAAAAGCTCCAATGTCCGCCAGAGGCCTGTTGAAGGAGTACAGTGGGCCGCGTTGCGGATGCCACGGTCCTAGCTCCTAGGCGGAGCGACGACGCCATAGCCGTAGCTATGGCTAGGAGCTCCAACAACGGAGATGGGGCCGTGCCACCGCAACCCTTCAACGTGTAAGATCATGCCATGCACGTCCGTGGGCACAGGGCGGTTGTGCGGTTGATCCTGCGTCTCTCCTCCTCGGAGTAGCTCTGCTACGCCTCGTCGTCGTTCCTTGTCTGAACGCGCACAAGCGCCCTGTGCGCGACCCGCTGTACTCCTTCAACAGGCCTCTATAACCGCACATACGTTCCGAACTCCGCGACGCGCTAGGGGGAATCCCGAAGTAGACCGTGGCCTGATGAGAATTCCGAGCCATGACGCCGAAGAGCCGCTGCCGCCATCCCGCCATTCCACCCTTGGGTGCGCGACGAGAGTTTCGCACGATGGCTTCGTCGAGAACTCATCAGGACCCCAGGTTACCGACTCGTACTCCGAGTGGGAAGGGACCCAACGCCCCGGGAAGGCGAAGGAGCGTCAAATCCGCTACATTGTCCCCCTATGCAGTTGTCCGTTGCCGGGATCCACCACGGTGCGGCACTCCTCGTACTTTGGCTCCATGTGGCTCGGATCATCACCGGCATCACCCGTAACGAGCCTGAGTCTGTGCGGGATCGTATTCGCGCTTTCTCAACCTTGAGAGTGGCCCGCTAAGGCCCCTCGCCATCACCCAAAGAGATTCCTCAGTGGCAAAGAAAAAGACAACATTCCGCGACGTGCAGTACATGGGAGTCGCTCAGGCGATGGTCGACGCTTCGGAGTTCGGCTACAGGAGTGGACGGCCCGATTGGTGTAACCTCGGCCAGGGGCAGCCTGACGTCGGCCGAATCGAGGGTGCCCCCAACCGGCTCACCTGGATTACGCTCGAGCCCCATGACCATTCCTACGGACCGGAGGGTGGCATCGAAGAGCTCCGCGAGGCGGTGGCGGACCACTATAATCGCCTCTATCGCGTGGGCGAGGATTCGAGGTATAAGAAGGAAAACGTCTCCATCGCCTCGGGCGGCCGTTCCATGCTTTCGAGGATTTTCACCACGTTCGATTCGATTTCAATGGGGTATAAGTTCCCGGACTCTTCCGCATACCACAACTTGTTCGGCCACCATCTCCATCGGGTCAAGCCCCTACCTGTGCCGACCGGCGCGGATGAGTCGTTCCACCTCGACCCGGCGCGGCTACGCAAGGTCATCGCCGCCAAGAAGCTTCGGGCCTTTCTGATTGGCAATCCGTGCAATCCGACGGGTGACCTCATTCGTGACACCAACCTGAAGGCATACCTGACGGCCGCTCGCAAGCACAGGTGTATGCTTGTCATGGACGAGTCCTACTCGCACTTCATTTACGGGGAGGACGGTGCGCCCGCGGAGGGGCCGGTATCGGCAGCCGCCTACGTGCGGAACGTGGAGAAAGATCCGGTCCTGATCGTCGACGGCCTGAGCAAGAACTTCCGGTACCCGGGGTGGCGGCTGAGTTGGGCGGTTGGACCGTCGAGTGTGATTCAGAACCTTGAACGGGCTGCCACCGGATTCGATGGTGGACCGAGCCTGCCGGCGCAGCGGTTGGCGATCAAGGCGTTGGATCCCGAGCGGGCGGAGGAGGAGACGACCGCGGTTCGGCGTTTATTCGCGAGAAAGCGGAACGTAATGCTGGAAGGGCTCGAGTCCCTCGGAATTCGTTGCGAGCATCCGCCCCGGGGCACGTTCTACGTGTGGGCTGACCTCAGTGGTCTGCCTAAGCCTCTGAATGATGCTGAGGCGTTCTTCAAGGCCGGCCTGGAGCGTAAGGTGGTCACCCTTCCAGGACGGTTCTTCGACGTGAATCCGGGCGGGACGCACCCACCGATGAAGGAGCTCAAGAAGTGGGTCCGTTTCTCGTTCGGTCCCTCCGAGGACAAGATCACCACCGGGCTGGAGCGCCTTGGGGAGATGATCGAGGGCGGCTGAGTCCGCGGCGGTCGGGCATTCGAATCGGAGGGACATGTCTCCCAAACGCAGTGCCGACTGGCGGGATCGGGCCGCTTCGGAGCTGATGTGCGGGGTCTTGGGCCGGGCCGGGATTCACGGGAACGTGCTCGTTATGCTGGAGCCCGGTCCGGAGGTCGCCACTGCGGTGAGAGAGGCTGGAGGCCAGGTTCGATCGTGGCACCGGTTCGCGCGAGAAGGCAGAGGCGCCTCTGCGTGGATTCCGGCGGGTCCGTTCGGCGCGGCCACCCTGCGACTCCCCAAGGCAAAGGACGAGTTGGACATGGCCGTTCATGCGGCAGCGTCCGTCCTAGAGGTCGGCGCGCCCCTCTGGGTGTACGGAGCCAACGACGAGGGTGCTGGATCGGCCGGCCGGGTCATCGAACCTCTCATGGGTCCGGTCAGGACCGTGGGGTCCGGTGGCCGGTGTCGCGTTCTCGAGGCGGTTCGGCGGAAGGATGGCACGAGTCCGCGAGGGACTCTTGACGACTGGCGCCGGTCTACGCCCTTGGAGTTTCCGGGTGGACCGCGGGAATGGATATCCTACCCCGGCATTTTCGCCCACGGCCGCCTAGACCCGGGAACCCGTGCGCTGCTCGAGGCGATGCGGACGTTTCCGCTGGCAGGACGACGCGTCCTCGATTTCGCGTGCGGCTCGGGCGTGGTTGGAGCCTTCTTATCGGCATTGGAGCCCACGGCTCGTGTGGACCTTCTCGATGTCGATACGGTGGCCCTGGCGGCGGCAGGTGAAAACGTGTCCGGTGCTCGTCTGATATCGTCGGACGGGTTCGACGCGCTGGTGCGCGAGCGCTACGACCTGATCGTCAGCAACCCTCCGTATCACGAGGGAAAGGCACAGAGCGGTAAAGTGGTCGAACGTCTCATTCGTGGGGCGCCGGGCCATCTCGTAACTGGCGGGTCGCTAATGCTAGTCACGCAACGCCGTTTTCCCCTGGCTGCCTTGATGAAGTCGACCTTCAAGACGGTTGATGTGTCGCTCGATGCCGGTCCCCACCGTGTTTGGTTCGCCAAGAAATAGCCTAAAGAGACCCGCCCTAGGTGTCGAAATTATACTGACGCTCGCGCTCGAAAGGGTGCAATATTTCATCGTCTGCCTACGGGTAGCTGAGGGCTCGTTTCTTACACTCGAAAACGTTGGAACTCAACGAACCGAGCATGAGTTACATACGTCTTGATTGAATGGGCCGGAAGGGTGACCATTCAACTGCGGAGAGACCGGAAGCGTGCCTGTTTTTCGTGGCTCACCATGACCGAGTGATGCATGTCTTGTCCAACAGTTTGAATCAGGCTTCTGACTAAGAAATCTCTGCCCTTGCGCAAAACGGACCGGTAGCCCAATCATGGTCGCGCAAATTCCGTGAATCAGCCGCTGGAGCGGTTTTGAATATGCAGCCCACCGACACCTCTCACCCCGATTACTACCACAAGGTCGTAGACTGCCAATGGGGGTGCCCGGCCCACACCCCGGTCCCTGAGTACATCCGATTGATCGGCCAGGGACGCTTCACAGAATCGTACATGCTGAACCGGGAGTCGAATGTTTTTCCGGGTGTTCTTGGAAGAACATGTGACCGCCCCTGTGAGCCGGTATGCCGGCGTGTCCGCGTCGAGGGCGAGCCCGTCGCAATATGCAGGCTCAAGCGCGTGGCCTCGGATCTGAGGGGCGATGTTGCAGACCTGCTCCCGAAGGTGCCGGAGGAAAAAAACGGCAAGCGTGTCGCGCTGATCGGAGCCGGACCCGCTTCATTGACCGTTGCCAACGACCTGATGCCGCTGGGATACGAGTGCGTGCTGTTCGAGAAGATGGATCGGCCCGGGGGCCTGATGCGGACCAACATTCCGTCGTTCCGTCTCCCCGGCAGCGTGTTGGACGAAGAGATCGACATGATCCTCGACATGGGCGTAGAGGTGCACTATAGCCACCCCATCGACAGCCTCGAGAAGCTTCTGAACGAGGACGGATTCGACGCTGTCTTCATCGGCACGGGTGCGCCCAAGGGCAAGGAGCTCCGCATCCCGGGGCGAGATGAGGGTGCCGCCAACATCCACATTGGAATCGATTGGTTGGAGTCCGTCCACTTCGAGCACACCGACTCCATCGGGGAGCGGGTGCTGATCATCGGCGTCGGAAATACCGCGATGGACTGCTGTAGGACATCGAAGCGAATCGGAGGGAAGGACGTCCGCGTCATCGCCCGAAAGGGTCGTCCTTACTTCAAGGCCTCAGCGTGGGAGCTCGATGACGCTGAAGAGGAACTCATCCAGATCGTCGAAAACCATTCGCCGACCCGGTTCGTGATCGAGGACGGACGGCTGGTGGGCATGGAGTTCGACATCGTCGAGTGGGCGCCCGACGAGAACGGCCGGCTCGTCAGCACCAAGCTCGATTCGACGCTGATCCCTTGTGACGATGTGATCTTGGCGATCGGGCAGGACAACGCCTTCCCGTGGATCGAGCGCGACATCGGCATCGAGTTCAACGAGTGGGACATGCCGACCGTCGATCGCACCACCTTCCAGACCACGCGTGACGGCGTGTTTGTCGGCGGAGATGCTGCCTGGGGCCCCGAGAACATCATTTGGGCCGTGGAGCATGGCCATCAAGCGGCCATCTCCATTCACGGGTTCTGTGAAGGAGAATCGCTCACAGACCGGCCGCCCTACGGCATGAACCTCGTCTCACAGAAGATGGGGCTTCACTCATGGAGTTACGGAAGCAGCTACGATGAATCCGAGCGCTCCAAGATGAGCCATGTCGATCTGGTAGAGCGTTTCAAGGCTCTCGAGGTCGAGGTCGAGTTGGGCTTCGATGCTGAGCAGACGGCCGTCGAGGTGGCCCGCTGCCTCAACTGTGATATACAGACCGAATTCACGTCGAGTCTCTGCATCGAGTGTGACGCGTGTATCGACGTATGCCCCGTCTATTGCCTGACGATGACCCAGAACGAGCCGGAGGAGGAGCTCAGGCTTAACCTCACCGCCCCCGCCGAAAACACCGAACAGGACCTCTACGTATCGAGCGCTCTTCCGCAAACCGCTCGCGTGATGGTCAAGGACGAGGACCTGTGCGTGCACTGTGGATTGTGCGCGGAGCGCTGCCCCACCGCCGCGTGGGACATGCAGAAGTTCGACTTGCTCATCCCTTACGCCGGAAAGCCGACGTGGATCAAGACTCCCGAGACCGCACTGACGACTTCGTCGTAATTAACGACTTCGTCATAAAAGTCGCCACGGTCAACGGTACCGGCTCCGCCAGTGCGAACGGCATGCTCATGCAGGCCATCTTTCGCATGGGCGTGCCGGTCTCCGGAAAGAACGTGTTCCCCTCCAACATCCAAGGGCTACCGACTTGGTATGAAATCCGGGTGAACAAACACGGCCATGTGGCCCGTAGCCCGAACGTCGACCTGATGGTGGCGATGAACCCCAAGACGTACGAGCAGGATATTGCCGAGGTCCGCCCCGGGGCCGCTGTCCTCTACGATTCGAGTTGGCCCCTCGACGAGGAACTCCGACGCGCCGACGTGATGTTCCTGGGTATTCCTCTGTCGCACATGTGTGTGGAGAACTTCAAAGGTGCCCGCGAGCGCATCCTGATGAAGAACATCGCATACGTGGGTGCCATGGCCGCACTTCTGTCCATCGATCTCGGGGTGATTGAAGAAATGCTGGGGGAGAAATTCAGCGCCAAACCGCATTTGATGGACTCGAACAACATGGCCATCCGTCTGGGCTACGACTACGCGATGGAGCATTTCGACGGCCTGCTCCGGGTCCGGCTGGAGGCGATGGACGCGAATCGAGACTCCGTGTTGATGACCGGGAACATGGCCGCGGCTCTGGGCTGCGTGTACGCCGGTGCGACTGTGGCAGCGTGGTATCCGATCACGCCGGCGACGTCCCTCATGGACTCGTTCCGGGGCTTCTGCGCGAGGCTCCGCAAGGATCCGGAGACCGGCAAGAACCTGTACTGCATCATCCAGGCGGAGGACGAACTCGCGGCGATCGGTATGGTGCTGGGCGCCGGCTGGATGGGTGCTCGTGCGTTTACGCCCACGAGCGGAGCCGGGCTCTCCTTGATGAACGAATTCCTCGGCCTGGCTTATTACGCCGAGATACCGGCCGTCATCTTCGACGTACAACGTGCGGGGCCCTCTACGGGCATGCCCACCCGCACCCAACAGGGGGACTTCTTCTCCCTCGCGTTCGCGTCCCACGGCGACACCAAACATGTCCTTCTGTTCCCGGGAGATCCGAGTGAGTGTTTCTACTTTGCCGTTGAGGCCTTCGACCTGGCCGAGCGGTTCCAGACGCCGGTGTTCGTAGTCTCCGATCTCGACATCGGCATGAACGACTGGGTGTGCAAGAAGCTCGAGTGGAATGATGCCTACGTGCCGGACCGTGGAAAGGTTCTTTCCGCGGAGGATCTTCAGGAGATGGATGTATTTTATCGGTACCTCGACGCCGACGGCGATGGTATCACAGCTCGGTCTCTGCCGGGTGTCGATCCCAAAGGGGCGTACTTCACCAGGGGCTCGGGGCACGACCGGTTCGGTCGCTACACCGAAGACGGAGATCTCTACCAGGACGTTGTCGACCGGATCGCGAGGAAGATCGAGGGGGCAGCGGAGGCTCTGCCCGCTCCGGAGGTCCGCCTGGTCGAGGAAGCGACCGTCGGGCTCGTCACGGTGGGTGGTTGCCGGGGGGCCGTCCTGGAGGCGCTCGAGCTTCTAGCGGAGGAAGGGATCGCCCTCGATTTCTTGCGCGTAACGGGCTTCCCGTTCTCGACCGCCGTCGAGGAGTTCCTCCTTGCCCACGACATCAACATCGTTGTGGAGCAGAACCGCGACGGTCAACTCAGGAGGCTGCTCGTGCTGGAGACGGCCGTTCCGAAGAGCAGGCTCGCCTCCGTTCTGGACTACAAGGGGGCGCCCCTCAGCGCCGAGACGGTGGCCCGGGGTGTTCGGGATCGGTTGGGGCTCGTCCCCGTGGAAGCAGGGTAAAAGGGTTCAATGACACAGACAGCCAAGCCGTCGGTCCGACACCCGGGTCTCCAACGGAACAAGCTCGGGTTGACTCGCCGGGATTACGAAGGGACCCAGTCGACCCTCTGTGCCGGGTGCGGTCACGATTCTGTTACCGCGGCGATCATTCAGGCGTTCTTCGAGCTCGACATATCACCTCACCGGGTCGCGAAGCTCAGTGGGATCGGATGCTCGTCCAAGACGCCCACCTACTTTCTCAGTGAGGCCCACGGCTTCAACTCCCTCCATGGCCGTATGCCGTCTATCGCGACGGGTGCAAATGCGGCGAACAGCGACCTGTCCTACATCGGGGTTACCGGAGATGGCGATTCACTCTCCATCGGGCTGGGGGGTTTTTGCCACGCGATCCGCCGCAACGTGAATGTACTTTTCATGTTGGAGAACAATGGTGTGTACGGACTGACCAAGGGTCAGTTTTCGGCGTCGGCGGATGTGGGCAGCACGGCCAAACGCGGTGAGGAGAACCAGATGCGTCCCATCGATCCAGCGTCGATGGCGCTGACCCTGGGTGCCTCTTTTGTCGCGCGGAGCTTCTCCGGAGACAAGAAGCAGTTGGTGCCTTTGATCAAGGCCGGGCTGACTCACCAGGGCTTCGCTCTAGTGGACGTGATCTCTCCGTGCGTGACTTTCAACGACCACGAGGGCTCCACCAAGAGCTACGCCCACACGCGCGAGCACGGACATGAGGTGGTGGAGACGGATTTCGTTCCGCTAATGCACGAGATTCAGGCCAAGCAGGATCACGGAGCGGCGACCGCGGTGACGATGCACGATGGGAGCGTCGTGCGGTTCAGATCGGTGGATGAGCACTACGACCCGACCGATAGGGACGCGGCGTATGCCCATCTCAAGGAGCTCCAGGCGCGGGGAGAGGTGGCCACGGGCCTTCTTTTCATCGAGCCCAAGAGTATGGACTTGCACGCGTTCGAGAATACGGTGGATCAGCCCCTCGTAGGTGTGCCATTCGAGAAGCTGTGCCCCGGGAGTGCGGCGCTGACGGAGCTACAGTCCTACTGGCGTTGACGCTGGGGAGACGGTCATGGGAAAGTTGGAGGCGATCTGGCTCAAGCGGGTCCCTGGAGGGCCGATGGATCCAGTCGATGAGGCCGTTGCGGTGGAGGGCCGGGGACTCGAGGGTGGCGCGGAGTTCGATGGCGCCCGGCAGGTGACGCTGATCGAATGTGAGGTCTTCGACCGTCTCAAGGCCGAAGTCGACGACTCCGTGGAGCCGGTGATGCGCCGTGCAAACCTCCTGGTGTCCGGGATACGGCTGGAGGATAGTCGTGACCGGACGCTCGCCGTCGGGGACCTACGGATTCGCATCCATGGCGAAACCCGTCCCTGCGGACAGATGGAGGACGCGTGTGAGGGCCTCATGGACGCCCTCGATCCCCACTGGAGCGGTGGGGCTCACGGGAGCGTTGTGAACGACGCCACCATCGCGGTCGGTGACGAGGTGCTCTGGGAGGAATCCGGGTAGGCTGCTAGTCCCCGCTCACATCCACGTAGATTTTCCCACCCTTCTCGCGAAATTCGGCCGACTTCGCTTCCAACCCGCTCTTGACGACGTCTTCGGTCGCACCCCCGGCAGCGACGTAGTCGCGGATGTCCTGAGTGATTTTCATCGAGCAGAACTTGGGTCCGCACATCGAGCAGAAGTGGGCGACTTTCGCCCCCTCCGCGGGCAGCGTTTCATCGTGGAACTCCAGTGCCGTTACCGGATCGAGCGCCAGATTGAATTGGTCCTTCCAGCGGAAGTCGAACCTGGCTTTGGAGATAGCGTCATCCCATTCCCGGGCCCTGGGATGGCCTTTCGCCAAGTCGGCCGCGTGAGCGGCGATCCGATAGGTGATCACGCCCGCCTTCACATCGTCTCGGTTCGGCAGGCCGAGGTGTTCCTTCGGCGTCACGTAGCACAGCATCGCCGTGCCGTACCATCCGATCTGCGCCGCGCCGATGGCACTCGTGATGTGGTCGTATCCGGGGGCGATGTCTGTGGTCAGCGGCCCAAGTGTGTAGAAGGGGGCTTCGGCGCACCACTCTAGCTGCTTGTCCATATTTTCCTTGATCATGTCCATGGGCACATGCCCCGGACCCTCGCACATCACCTGGACCTCGTGCTCCCAGGCGATCCGGGTGAGTTCTCCCTGAGTGTACAGTTCGGCGAACTGAGCCTCGTCGTTGGCATCCGCGAGCGACCCGGGCCGCAGTCCGTCCCCCAATGAGAAGGACACATCGTACTCGGCCATGAGCTCGCAGATGTCACGGAAGTGGGTGTAGAGGAAGCTTTCCTGGTGGTGGGCGAGACACCACTTGGCCATGATCGAGCCACCCCGCGACACGATGCCGGTCATACGATTCGCCGTCATCGGGACGTAGCGGAGGAGCACCCCGGCGTGCACGGTGAAATAATCCACTCCCTGCTCGCACTGCTCGATGAGCGTGTCGCGGTAGACCTCCCACGTGAGATCCTCGGGGACTCCGTTCACCTTTTCGAGCGCCTGATAGATCGGCACCGTTCCGATGGGTACCGGAGAGTTCCGGATAATCCACTGACGCGTCTCGTGAATATTCTTGCCGGTGGAGAGGTCCATCACGGTGTCGGCGCCCCAAAGAGCCGCCCACCGCAGCTTTTCGACCTCCTCATCGATCGAGGAGCCCACGGCCGAGTTACCGATGTTGGCGTTGATCTTCACGCGGAAGGCGCGTCCGATGACCATCGGCTCGGACTCGGGATGGTTGATGTTGGCGGGGATGATCGCGCGTCCCCGCGCGACCTCATCGCGGACGAACTCGGCGTCCATCCCCTCGCGAATAGCTACGAACTCCATCTCCTCGGTGACTTGACCTCGGCGTGCGTAGTGCATCTGCGTAACGGTTCCGCCGGTCGAGCGGAGAGGGCGGTTCTGGAGTGCTTCGGGGATCGCGGCCGCTGAACCGGGGTCGACGGGCCGATAGGTCGTGTTGCCCTCGATCACCCCTCCCCTCCCCTCGATCCATGGGACCCGTAGCTTCGCCAGCCCAGTGTGAGGATCGACCCCCAGCGGTCCGCTCGTGTCGTTCACCCGTACCGGCGGCTCCCCACCAGATAGGGAGATCTCTCTCATCGGCACGCGGATTCCGTGGCGGCCCTCCACGAAGACCTTCCTCGAGTTCGGGAAGGCGGGGCCATAATCACCCTCCGAAGTTCCGGTCACGTCGCCATCGCCGTTGACCTCGGCAGCAATCTGGTGGGGCACGATGTTCTCCTTGACGGGAAAATCTTTGGTGGATCCCTATACGAAAACCGCCGCGGCGTGGGGCCGGACGGCCTTTCCGATGGTGTCTGATGCAATCATGCCGCGCTCCCTACGCCGGTGTCAGCCGGGTCAGGTTCCAAGGGACTCTCTCAACCCTATTTTGGGGTACCCCTGGCGGTTCACGAGAAAGATACTCGGACGGGTCTCAACCGCAAATCTCTGGTGAGGTGCCGGCGAAGTGGTCGAAATGGAGTCGAGAGTGGCCGCTTTCGGGCAACCCGGGATCCTGCACCACGTTAGGGGACTGCCCGACTCAGCCGAGGCTGCACCCTCTGGGTGGCGAAAATGAACGTGTAGGTTTCGCCGAGGGCGAACTTGGCGTTCACGGGGATCACGTCCATGAGAGCCAAACCGAGGGATCTATCCGACGTCGTGATGGAAATGCCGATCAGCGCCCGCACCGTGGGGTCACCCGGCAGGCCTTGAGGAAGGACCCAATTCTCCCAGTCCAGTTGGTAACGGGCACGGTCGAACGAGAATCCCTCGGGAAGCCGACGCCGGAGTACGGAGGGCACGACCCCGGGACGCGCGTCTGGGGGCCAAGGGATGTTCTCAAGAGACAGGCGATTTGCAGCCCCCTCGACCACGCTGAACGTGGCTCTGACCTGCGTCGCCCGGGCTCGGGTCAGAATTCCCTGCATGGGTGGAATGGCGATGCGGGTAATGATGCTCAGGAGTAGCATCACGGTAATCGCTTCCAATATGGTCGAGCCGCGCAGCTTCTTCGTGCCGGCGCATCGAGTGCCGGTGTGTGGAGAGCCGCTCAATTCAACACCAACGGGGTCAGTACGCTCGCACCGGCGCCCACGAACGTGTCGAGCGGCTCGACCGAGGAGTACGAGAGTGTCACCCGCGCGGTCCGCCCGAGTATGCGGTAATCACTGTTCGTGAGCCGGATATACGCCATCCCTCGAAAAGCGGGGCCTGCGTCATCGAGTGCGAGGGGCACGCGGCCGGTATCGAGTAGGTACTGCTCGATTTTCTGGGCCTGGAAATACATTACCAGACGAAGGGCCGCCTCCTCCTCCTGCACCGGGGGCGGCCCGGGAGGGCCGACTCGAAGGACATCGGGAGGCCAGCGCCAAATCCACAAAGAGATTGCCGTGGCGATGATGAGGGTCAGATGCCGTAACCCGAATCCTTGACGCCGGACACGTACCTTTCGAGCATGCGCCTCGACCTCTTCTTTCACGGTCTGATCGCGCAGCACGGCGGCGAGGGCAGCATCTCGCTCACCGGCCTTACTGACCTCCACTTCCGGAGGCTCGGGAGGCGGGTTCGGATCTATGGAATCGCTCATCAAATCACTCAAATCGGCGTCCCTTCCACAGGGACCGATCCCTGAAAGGATTATCCTAAAGATATGGGGTGAATTTCCGCAATGCACTCAGTTCATGGGCACGCGGACCCGGTATCTGTGAGCCGGCGGTAACGCACCAGTCTCATGTTCGGAGGCTAACGCGCCAGTCTCTTGTTCGGAGGCTAACGCGCCAGTCTCTTGTGCTTGAGGCGATGGGGCTGTTCAGCTTCCGGTCCAAGCCTCTTCCGCCGATCCTCTTCATACTCTTGGTGGTTCCCCTCAAACCACACAGCCCGGCTCTCTCCCTCGAAGGCCAGGATGTGGGTTGCGATCCTATCCAGGAACCACCGGTCGTGTGAAATGACCATGACCGATCCCGCGAACGAGAGCAGGGCCTCTTCGAGCGCACGAAGCGTGTCGACATCCAGATCGTTCGTAGGCTCATCGAGCAGCATGAGATTACCCCCTTCCTTCAGCAATTTGGCCAGGTGGAGCCGATTCCGCTCCCCACCGGAGAGGACGCCTACCTTCTTTTGTTGCTCTGCTCCCCGAAAGTTGAACCAGGACAGATAGGCCCTCGGATTCACCTCGGCCCGGCCGAACTCGAGGACTTCCCGTCCCTCCGCCACCTCCTCGAAGACGGATTTATCCGGATCCAGGTCGGATCTCGACTGGTCGACGTACGCCAGCTTGACGGTCTGTCCCAGCCGGAGGGAGCCCGCCTCCGGCTCTTCCTGGCCGGTGATCATCCGGAAGAGCGTGGTCTTACCCGCACCATTGGGGCCGATGATTCCGACGATTGCACCCGGCGGAAGCGTGAACGAAAGACCATCCATGAGCAGGTGATCACCAAAGCCTTTCTTGACCGCGTCACACACAACGACGTCGTTCCCTAGGCGGGGTCCCTTCGGGATGAGGATCTCGGTGGTACGGAGCTGTTCCCGCTCATCCTGCGCAAGAAGCTCCTCGTAGGCGCCGATCCGAGCTTTACCCTTGGCGTGGCGTGCTCGGGGGGCCATGCGGATCCACTCCAACTCGCGAGTGAGCGAGCTCTGGCGCGCAGAGGCCTGCTTCTCCTCGACACGGAGCCGCTCGCTCTTCTGCTCCAGCCATGAAGAGTAGTTGCCTTTCCAGGGGACCCCCTCTCCGCGATCCAACTCCAGAATCCATTCGGCCACGTTATCGAGGAAGTATCGATCATGGGTGATCGCCACGATGGTCCCGGAAAACTCACTCAAATATCGCTCAAGCCAAGCGACCGACTCAGCGTCGAGGTGGTTGGTCGGCTCGTCGAGCAGAAGCATGTCAGGTTCTTGAAGGAGAAGCTTGCACAAGGCGACTCTCCGATGCTCTCCGCCGGACAGCGTATTTACATCCGCATCCGGCGGCGGAACGCGAAGGGCATCCATCGCGATCTCGACCCGGCGGTCCAAGTCCCACGCGTTCGTCGCGTCGATCCGGTCCTGGATTCGGGCCTGTTTTTCGATGAGTGCCTCCATTTCCTCATCGGTCATCGGTTCGGCGAATTTCATGCTGACCTCCTCGAACTCCGTCAGGAGGTTCCGTGTCTCGCGAACGGCCTCCTCGACGTTGCCGCGGACGTCGAGCTCGGGGTCGAGCTCGGGCTCCTGCGGCAGATAGCCGATTTTCGTTCCCTTGGCAGCCCATGCCTCACCGAGGAAGTCTTCGTCCAGCCCAGCCATGATCTTGAGAAGTGTGCTCTTGCCTGATCCGTTCGCACCGACGACCCCGATCTTCGCCCCGTGAAAGAAAGACAGCCAAATGCCCTTCAGAATCTCTCGCTTTGGGGGGACGATCTTACGGAGGTCCTTCATCACGTAGATGAACTGCTGATCGGCCATGCGTGCCGGAAGGCTGTGAAGAAATGGGGCGAGCCGCGTTAGGAGCGTCGACCCGCCTACGGCGGGCTGAACAATCTAACGGAAAGACCCGGCCTCTAAACTGCTACGAAGAGCCCCGTGGCGTACATGACGATCAGCCCGGCTACCAACCCGGCCGCGTTCAGCGGGCCCTTCAAGCCCTCTCGCCCACGGGAACCCATACTCCTGCCGAGCACCACGATGACCTGAACGATGGCTCCGGCGCCGATCGCCAGGAAGAGAACGCTGGCCGTCGGCGAGTAGGAAAATCCTCCGATCCAAGTGCCGAGGATCGTGGGAGCTCCCGCGATGAGGCCGAGAATCGCCAGCTTCACCAGCGACGGCCGCGAGCGGGCAAGCGGCGCCACGATGCCGAGCCCCTCCGTCGTGTTGTGGAGCAGAAACCCGAAGACCAGGCTCGTCCCTAGCGCTACTTCGCCGATCGCATAGGAGGAGCCGATCGCGAGGCCTTCTCCCAGGTTGTGAAGCCCGATCCCGATGGCGATCAGGGCGGAAAGGCCCAGAGGAGTGATCACGGAGTCACGCCGGCCCATGAGGCTGAAAGCGTGAATAGCCAGCGGCGTACCGACCACCCCCAACACAATAAGGCCGACCCCCTGAAACGCCGAAGCCACCTGGCCTGTCAAGTCCAATGCGCCCTCCAGCGCATCCACCCCGAGGAAGAGCAGCAGGCCCACCGTGAAGCTCAGGAAAAAGTCCACCCAGCGTGGACTCACGCCCGCGAGAAAGGGAAGCCACAAAAGGCCCAAAAAGACAGGGATGACGCCCACGTATACGCCCAGAAGGGCGAAGGTGACAACATAAGACCGGGTGACTTGTGGAGACTGCGTGGCGACGGCCACTTCCTGCGTGAAGGTGACTCCGGTTGAGCTTACGATGGAGATGGTCAGCGGATCGCCATCGACCCATGGGTATGGGATTTCCACCACAATGTCGTCGAGACGGCCGACCTGGCGGTCCGGTGTGACCGTGTGCTCCCAGTATGCGTCGTCCACGATCACCTGCGCCACCGTGACCGGCTCGGGGCCGCCGTTGACCAGACGGACGCGGATCAGGCCGGCCTCGGGGAAGGCGATCCGCTCGAAGGTGAGTTCCTCGATCGGTGGAAACGCCGCCCGGAATACGCCGATGGGCCCGATGCGCACGAAAACGGCCAGGAGGGCTGCCAGCAAGAGCAGTGGGAGCACGCCCTTGGCGGCCAGGGCCATACGCCCCTGGGGAGCCGGGCGGGCAGGCACATCGGACTGAACGGCGCCGGTGGGCTGACCGTCACTCGTATCCGTGATGCTCGTGGGGGGGGTCAAACTACCGTACGGGGCTTGACGTCGAAGATCCCCATCCACCCGAGCTCGGCGAACTCGCTCTGGTGCGCATGGAACATGTACTTCCCGGGGTGATCGTAAGTGAACTCGAGGACGGCGCGTTCGCCCTGGCATAACATCACGGTGTCGGTCCATTCGTATCGTTCGAGATCCGTCCCGGTGCGGTAGAGGCGAAAGAAATTGCCGTGCAGGTGGAAGGAGTTCAGCAGATCGAACTCGGTCATGTTGCCGAGGTAGACCCGCACCAGCTCCCCCTGCTCTATTTCGATCGGATGTCTCTGGTAATGGTGGGCCACCGTGTTTACGGCGTAGACCTCGTTGTCGCCGTCGAAGTTGGTATCGAAGCCGTTCATCAGCATCAGCAATTCGTTGGCTTCTGGCCTTCCCTCCGGCGGATCCACGATGAAAGCACCATACAGGCCCTTATGCACATGACGCTTCAAGGGAATGGAGTGGCAGTGATAAAGGTGGAACCCCATCGGGGCCGCGTCGAACTCGTATACGAAACTCTCCCCCGGCCCGACCGTTTCGAAAACGCCGTCCATCTCAGCGGCGTGGACACCGTGGAAGTGGATCGTGTGCGGGTGACTTCCCGCGTTGGTGAAGTTCACCTTCAGCCGATCGCCTTGGGTGCAACGGATCGTCGGTCCCGGGACCGTCCCGTTGTAGGTCCACGCCGCGAAATATACACCCGGCGCCACCTCGATCTCCCGGTCCACCGCGGTGATTTCGTATTCCCGCTTAATCTGGCCGTCCGGGAGCGTTGATACGCGGCCGTAGTCGAAAGTCTTGAGAAAGGCGGTGGCATCGAATCCGTGCGGATTCACGTCACCGTCAGCTCCCGCGAGCCCTTGGTCGTGGGCTCCGCCGGCTCCGCTGAGCGTCGGCTCTTCGTCCCCCGGCCCAATTCCAGCCAGTGCTCCCCCCCCCGCCGCCAGGCCCACCGCTCCGGCCACTCCCGATCTCAGAAGGTCACGACGTGAGATTCCCGGCTGGGCTTGGCCACCTGATTCGTCTTGTCTGTCCGCCATGCGGCTGCCTTGATTGAGGTTGCCCCAATATAAAATTTAGGTTTGCCTAATTTTGAAGGAAAAGAGCCGCATGTCAAGATTGTCTCATTGAAAGTCGGGCGATTCGATGTAGACTCGACTGGACGCGAGGCGACATAAGGCGGACGTGTAGACAATCAGGAGTCCGGATGATCGGGATCGTTGGGGGCGGAATCTCGGGCTTGGTTCTCGCCTACGAGCTTCGCCGTTTGGGTGTCGACGTCACTGTCTGGGAGGCGGCGAGCGTTCCGGGCGGGGTAATGCGATCCCAACTTCACGGGGATCTCGTCCTGGAGTTGGGTCCGCAAAGGGCGCGACTGAGCGATCCGTTCCGGCGGCTCGTCGAGAGCGTGGGGCTGACCGGCGAGTTGGTTACGGCACCCACGGATCTCCCGCTCTACGTGTATCATCGGGGCCGACTTCGGCAGGCGCCCTTGTCGCTTTCTCAGGCGGTGACCACGGATCTTCTTCCTTTGTGGACCAAGGCGCGGGTGCTTGTCGAGCCCTTCACCGCGGGCCCGAGGGTGGGCGAACATGTGGGCCCCTTCTTGAGAAGGAAGTTCGGCAGTGTCACGTATCGAGCCCTATTGGGGCCCCTCTATGGTGGCCTCTACGCGTCCGATCCGGATCGCATGCCGGTAAGGCACGCGCTCCAAAGGACACTGGTGGAGCTTGGTGTCGAGAGGAGTATTCTGTGGCGGATGTTCCGTGGCGCGGCACGGGCGGCCGAGGCCGCGCCCTGCACTTTCCGGAACGGATTGGGGTCGCTTCCGCTTGCGATAGCCGAGAAGCTGGAGGGAAGCCTCCAGCTGGAGACTCCAGTGCGGGCGCTGGTGAGGGCGGCTGCCGGGTGGGATGTTACCGTGGATGGCGCCGAAGCGGTGCGGGCGGATGCGGTCGTCTTGACGTGTCCCTCCGATGTGTCCGCTCGCCTCCTCGGTGGCACCTATCCGAGGGAGGAGGCGTGGCTGTCCGCTCTTCGGTACAACCGTCTCGCGCTCGTTTATCTCAGGGCCGAGACCAAGCTCCATGGCCTCGGATATCAGGTGGCGTTCGGGGAATCTCTCGAAACGAGGGGTGTGACGTGGAACGCCAGTCTATTTGGGCGGCCCGGCCTCTATACGGCGTATTTGGGCGGCATGAAGAACCCGGCGCTTTGTGACTGGGACGATGGCCGGATCGCCGAAATCGCCTGTGAAGAGTTCGAAGTTGCCACCGGATACCGGGCGGAGGCGCTCCATGTTGCCAGGACCCGGATCCCTGCGTGGGACGAGACCTGGGATGGTGTCGGGAGCGTCGAGTGGCCGCCGGACCTGCACATTTGTTCGAACTACACGGCTCGGCCGGGGATCCTGGGTAGGATCACCGAGGCCAAACGTCTGGCGGCGGCACTCGGAAAGAAATACCCGCTGGAATAGCTCTAAGCATACCACCCTCTACGACCAGCATCACTCGGAAGCGTTGAGACAGAACGTCGAGGGCGTTGCTCGGCAGAGGCAGCGGCGCAGGCCCAGTTCGCCCATGATCGGCTCGGGCCGAAGTATATCCTCCACGAGATCCGCGAGAAGCTCCGCGAACGCGGGATCGTCATGGGGAATCGGTATGCGGTGAAACTCGAGGCCGGCCTCCTCCGCAACTTCCCGGAGTTCGCCGTCCAACTCCGCGAGCGTTTCGGACTGCTCATGCATGAAACTCACCGCATCGACGATGACTCGAGCTGCATCGACCTCCCGGATTACGGTTTCGATCTCGGGAGCGGTCCATTCGATGTCACGGTTCGTATGGTTCTGGTACCCGAGCGCGTAGTTGCTGATGCCGAGTTCCCGGGCCACGTTACGGCAAGCCTCCTCGACGTAATCCACGTACCGTGGACCGTCATCCAAGTACTTCACCGGCGTACCGTGAGCCGAAAAGACGAGTGTGGTGTCCGACGCGTGGAGGTCGACTCCCTCCCGTTTCACGTAGTCGAGAATGGCGTCCGCGCGGAGTCTTCGATACGCCGGGTGCCGATGCCAGCCCGTGATCTCACGGAGGGGCACGTCCCACGAGAGCTCGGTGACGGCGGCCTGAACGTCCTCCAGGGCCCCTATCGTGGTGGACCTCCCGCAGAGGGGGTAGATGGGGAGGGCCACGAGTTGATCGACCCCCTGGGCTTGCGCTTCGGCCACCGCCGCCCCGACAAAGGGCTCGGTAAACTGCATTCCCGAGTAACACCGGACGTCCAGGTCCCGCCGGCGAAGAATGCGTTCGACCATGCGGGCCTGCCTTCGGGCCTGCCGGATCATGGGCGATCCGCCGATCTCCTCATATTCCTCGATGAGCCCAGGTGCCCTTGCTTCGGCGAGCTTTCGGGCGCGATTCTTCCCCTTATTGGATTCCAGAGATGAGTTTCGAGCGAAAATACGCTCCAAGAAGGGAATGACCTCCTCGAGCGTGGAATTCTCGGGTTCGCCGAAGTTCAGAATTAAAACACCGACCTTCATCGCTCAGGCGTCGGCGCTCCACCTAGGAGCTGGAACCCTGGCACCTGGACCCGTGCGTTAGCACGGATGGCGGCCCACTGTACCTCTTCAACACCCTTCAAGGGGTCCTCGACAACGCCCGGTAGTACTCCTCGACCAAGCGCCGGAAGCCTGTGGGGACCTCATCAGAACCGGACACGAAGACCCGATCCTGCCCCTCTCCCTCCAGCTCTCGCCGCAGGCCGAATTCCAATTGTTTCAATCCCTCGACGATCTGCGACTGGAGCCGATTCAATTCAGCCAGGTCCAAGTAGACGTCCTCGCGGTCCAACTGCCTCAGAGCCCGGATCACCTCGCCGAGTTGCTGCTGGTTCAGATCCTCCTCCTCGAGAATACGCTGCAGCTCAATCGCCTCCTGGATGCGCTGGCGAGCCTCGCCTCGGAACTGCCGGATGTCCCCCCTTGAGAGACGGCCGAGTCTCGAGCCGGAATATCCGCCTCGCGTACCGAAGCCCCCACGATCTTGGCCGATCTGCCCGTCCCCGCCGCCCTGACCTCCTTGTTGGCCTCCCTGCTGACCTTGACCTTGTTGGCCCTGACCTTGTTGGCCCTGACCTTGCTGGCCTTGCTGACCCTGTTGCCCCTGACCCTGCTGGCCCTGACCTTGTTGACCCTGCTGGCCCTGTTGATCCTGACCTTGCTGACCCTGACCTTGTTGGCTCTGGTCGCCCCGCTCACCCAGCCTCCGTGACAGCGACTCGGCGCCCCGCGAGAGGTCTCTCGCCCGGTCGAGCGCCTCCGCCCGGCGGTCCGCCTGGTTCTCACCAATCGCGTCGGTCGCCCGATCCAGCTCCTGCTGGAGCTCCTCGACGATTCGTGTGGTCTCGGCCTCGAACTCGTTCACGTACTCTGGATCCCGGTGGCCGATGAGCCCCCGGGAATAACGGACACGTTCCTTGAGCTTGTCGTCCCGGATCGTAGTCGCGGCCTCGCGCAACCGGTCCGACGCCTCCCTCTGGTCGGCCCGTGCGTCGCTCGCGAGCCGGTCGATCTCCCGTTCCAAGTCGGCGATTTCTTCGTTCATCGCTTCCTTGCGTTCGAATAGGCGTCTTCCAGCCTCCGAGCCTGACCCACCGCTCGCCTCGCCGAGGCGGTTCATGTCCGCCTCCATCTCACGCTGTTCGCGGACCAGTTCCGCCGCTCTTTGTTCGGCCTCCTCGACATCGTTGCGGAGCCGGTCCACACGATCTCGTTGGAGGCGCCGCTGCGCCTCTTCCAACCGATCGAGGGCCGAGTTGGCGTCAGCGGTCGCTGAGCTCCCCGATGCGGCCGCCGCGCGACGCATGTCCGCAGCCGCCTCCTGAATTCGCCGAGAAGCGTCCATCAGCTGCTGGTCGTTCGTGTCCCGGGCAAGACGTTCGAGGCGCCGTGCCGCCGCCTCGGTTTCGTCGGCGAGCTCACGCTGAGCGCGGTCACTGGCGCCGCCCGAAGCGCCCCCCTGTTGGGCGGCGGCCCTGCGCTGCCGCTCCGCCTGCTGCTGCTGCCGCCTGGCGAGTTCCTTCAGCGCCTCCAGCGTCTCGTCGAGCTGGTCACCGGCCTGTCGGCGCTCACCGCGCTCGACGGTCTCGTACTGGTTCTTGAGCTTATCGAGCTCGAGCTCAAAGAGATCGGCTAGGTCATCGGCTCTCGCGCCGCCACCCCCGCCCCCGCCCCCCTGTCCTCCTTGACTGACCTCGACCTCATAGTTCTCCTCGGCCTTCTGGAGATGCAGGAGTGCTCTCAGTTCCGGCGAGATCGCTTCCTGAAGCTCCCCACTCCCGAGGATTTCTTCCGCGGCCTCCATCTCGGCGATGGCCTCGCCCAGCAACTCGGAAATCTTCTGGAACTCGGAATCGTTTCCCAGGCCGCGAGCCCTCAGCCGTTGCAACAGTCCGGCCACCTGCTCGCGCGCGCGCCCCTGAGCTAGGCGTACGCTGACCAGGTTCTCCTGGAACTCGCTTTCGTTATAAAGCTCGCGGTCTCGCACCAGGTTGTACGTGGCTGCGACCACCTGCTCTTGGAGCTCGGAGAGAGCACGCTCTTCCTGTCCTCCACCGCCGCCGCCACCGCCTCCGCCTCCCTGCTCGGCCTGGCGGAAATCGACCCGGAAGGGACGGATCTGGACGAAATAGATATCGCTCTTGGCGGTGCGGCTATCGGGTCCCCGGTTGGCGTCCTCAACCTGGGCGTAATAGGAAATGAGGTCGCCGGGCTCGAGGCCGTAGTCCTCGAGGAAGAGCGTGTGGCCCGCGGTAACCTCCGGTGTCGGGCGGCCGTCGAACAACGGAACCGTGTCCTCGGGGCCACCGTTGACCGAGTATATGAGGAGCAGGTCAGAGACACCGTAGTCGTCGTCGGCCTTCGCTTCGAGGTAAAGTTCCTCGATTGGACTCGCACGCTCATCACGCCCGGGCTTGGAAAACGACACGGACGGTGGCTGATCCGTAAGGACGTCGATCATGTATTGGGGAGAGGCCGGAACTAGCTCTCCGCCTGCCCGCGCCAGAGCGACTTCGTAATACCCCTCGCGCTCGACGGTCAGGCTCGCTGTCCACGTGCCGTCTCCTTCGTCGGTGAGTGCCACCGCCTCGCCGTCGACTAGGAGCTGCCCGCCCGGCGTGAGCATCGTCGGGAAGACTCTCAGCCTCACTACGGTCCCTCGGAGCGCGGCGATGTCGCCCCCGAATTCGACCGTGCGGGAAGCGAGCCCTGTGTATGCTGGAAAGTGATACTCCAACTCGAGATGCTCCACATACGGGAGATCGGCCACCTCGATTCGGTGCGTATCCGATCGAAGGCCGCCGGACTCGACGAAATAGTCCGTGTTCTCGTCCAGGCTGAGAAGAAGGAGCTCGAAACCCGCCGATCCGTCCGTCAGCATGGAAAGCGCGTCGAACGCGTCCGCGGACTCCCCACGAAAGAAGATCTGCACGTCCTCGGTCTCGAAGCCATGGAGCTCGGCCGTGACGAGTTGATCGGAGCCTCGGGCGATCGTGACGTCACCGGGGCTCACGGAAATCGAATACGGGTTCACCGTACCGGCATCCCGGGTCGGGAAGAGGAGGGCCGCGGCCCCACTGCGGAGTTGGGTCGGTCCGAGGAGCAACAACGCGAGCGAGGCGAGTGCCAACCCGGCGAGTGCTCCCGACGCCCGGTAAAGACTCCTTTGCTCGATCCGGCGCCCGAAATCGATATCCCTTGCGCGCTGGAGCGCACTCTCGACGACTTGTTGTTCGAGGGCTTCAGATCTTTCGAGGGCTTCGGAGCCTTGGTGCGACCCGGATGCTGTCTCGAGTGCCGCCAGCACCGAGGCCTCCAGGGAGGGCTCGTTCTCTTCCAGATAAAGGGCGGCCTGCTCGTCGGAGACCCTCCGCGCTAGGGGCCAGACGAGGAAGCGGGCTGTCAGCGCGGCCATGGCGAGCCACAGGATCACCCGGAACGTTACGACCGATGAGGCGCTGAAACGTGCGACTTCGAGCCCATAAACCGACAGAAGAAACGCCAGCAAACCGGCTCCGAGCACGATGGCCATCCCCCGGATCGCGATACGTGTACGCCACCGCCTGCGAATCTGGCGGACCATGGACAGGACCCGGTGGTGGAGAGCGCCCTTATGTGTTGCTCGGTACATAACTCCTCCCATCATCAAATCTCATGGTTGCAGCCCGAGAAATCCAGTTCGAAATGGCGGTCTCCGTCAACAGAAGCACCAATGCCGCCACCATCAGCAAACGCCACAGGGACTGGCGCCGTTCCTGGTTTCTCGCCTGCATTTCGGGCGTTAACATCTCTCCACTGGCACCCAACTCGCCGCTGCTCTCCCGAGGAGCGACGGCCGCCGCGAGCTCGGTGGGATCCATGGATTCCAACTCAGACTCCGTCACGTCCACGTTCACCGCTACCGCGAAGGAGCGTTCCGGATTCGTACCCGGCGGCCGGATTTCATAAAATCCTTGCTCTTCGAGTTCCAAGAAACGAGGTCCGGCCGTTGCGGGCAAGGCGACACTCCCACCCCCGGGTGTAATCGCGACGTGGTCCACGTCGGGCGCTAGCTCACTCTCTCGGTCCAAGACGAACACCATGCCGGCGGGATCGGCGATGTCGAGGACCTGACCGGCTGTGAACCAGGGCACCCGTTCCCGGTACCCGCCGAGGTGACGCATCATCTGGTGGATGAACGGGAGAAATACCGGCTGGACCGCCAGATCGTTCCAAAAAGTATCCATCGTGCTGGTCCAGACGAGCACATAACCTTCACCCAGGCGCCGCTCGGCAAGCGCGACCGACCCGTCGTCGAATCGTGCGAGGACTCGTCCCTCCGGACCTATCTCCAAGTCCCGTGACCGGAAGAACCGCGCGCGGGCGAAGTCACCTCCTCGGGGCCCAGCAAACAACTCGAACACCGGATGGGAATAATCGAGGTAGCCCAGTCGAGCCGCCCCCCTCGTGTGGTCCCTGGCTGGGCCGAATCGTCCCGGAAGCAACTCTTCGAGCCCGGTCTGCCATGCGCTGCGTTCTCCGAGGACGAGCAACAGTCCACCGCCCTCCTCCACGAAGCTGCGCAGGCGATCTTCAGTAGCACCCTGTGGGAATCGAATGTCATTGAGTACGACGACGTCCGTCGCTCCCAGGTCGGCCGCCGAGAGGGAGGTCGAACGCCTCACATCAACCTGAAAGGACGCCTCCTCGCTGATCTCGAGCGCCCGCTGCAGGTACAGGCTGGCATCGGACCGTGCAGTGCCGCCTTCCAACACGAGCGTACTCATCGGCCGTCCAGGCGAGAGCACGAAGTGGAGCTCATCGTCTTGCGGAAGCGCATCGGGGTCGAGCCGGATTGAACCACGCGTGTACAGGTCGGAGAGCGTGAAGGGCTCGAACGTGGCCGTCGCCGAGCCGGTCGGATCGAGTCGTACGGTCTGGGTCTGAACCTCCTGGCCATCCACTTCGAGCACGATGGCTCGTTCGGCTGGCGCTTCCCCCTGACGGCGGACCACACGCGCCGTTGCCGTCATGCGTTCCTGACCGGAGAAGAACTCTCGCCGGAGGGCCACCGACGCCACGGCGGCATTCGGAGTCGCTTCGTCGGAAATCAACACGGGATTCACCACCGTTCCAGGCGGAAACGTCACGCCCTCGTCGCCGTGCCACCCGGTGCGTTGGAAGTCGCTGATGATAACGGCCTCCCGGTTCGGGTACTCGGACTCTTCCAAGATCGTCTGGGCCAACTTCAAGGCCGGGCCGTAAAGTGTCCCGTCCGCGCTCAAACTGGCCGTGTCCAGAGCCGTAAGCAGGCGATTCCGATCCGAGGTCGCCCGGAGGAGCGCCTCTGCGCCCCTCCCCATGAACACGAGGCTGGCCCGATCGGAAGCGTCCAGGCCCTCGAAGATCTCTCGAGCCCGAGTTTTCGCCCGCTCCCACCGATCTCCATAACCCATCGAGTAGGATCGGTCCAAAACGACAACGACTTCACGGGGTCCGAGGGTCGAGCCGATCGCTACTGCAGTGTTCGCGAAGAAGGGGCGGGTGAATGCCGCTACGAGTAGCGCCAATGCCAGAGCCCGGATCGACAACAGTGCCCAGTGGTGGATCCTTCTGCGCTGGGTCGACCTAAACGGGATCTTCCGGAGGAACATCAAGGAGGGGAAGTCCACCACGTTGCGGCGCTGTTTCTCGGTCAGGTGGACGATGATGGGCACCGCCAGACCCACGAGACCCAACAGGAAGAGGGGGGCGAGAAGACCCATCAGCGCACCCTGGCCATTTTTTCGCGGCTCGAGAGATACCGGAAGAGGGCATAATCCAGCGGCTTCGATGTATCGAGCACGGTGTAGTCGATCCTGCTCCCCGTGAAGAGTCGTTCCAACTCCTCGGTGTGTTGGCCGATGAGAGTACGATATTCATCGGCGAGCTCATCGGGCACGATCGGGATCATTGTTTCACTCTCCAGATCTCGAAAACTCGCCGCACTCTCGTACGTGAACTGGAGTTCAGCGGGGTCGAGCAGATGAAATACGATCACGTCGTGGCCCCGAGCCCTGAGATGCCGAACGGAGTCGATCACCTGCTCCGGCTCTTCGTAAAAATCTGAAAGAACGAGGAGGATCCCCCGGTGGTGGAGGTTGTCGCCCAGTCGCATGAGCGGGTCACGCAGCACGCCGGGCCGGCCCGGCTCGGCGTGCGCCAGCGTGTGTAGGATGAGCTGCAGGTGACGGGTGGAGGGAGGCACGTACTCCACGATCTCGTGGTCGAAGGTCGCGAGGCCCACCCGGTCTCTTTGCTTCTGCGAAAAGTAAGAGAGCGCTGCCCCCAGGTACCGTGCGTAGTCGAGTTTGGTGACCGCGTGGGTGCCGAAGCTCATGGACTTTGAGATGTCGAGCACGACCATGAAATCGGCGGCTGTCTCCGCCTCGAACAGCTTCACGTAAAACCGGTCCGTGCGAGCGAAAAGCCTCCAGTCGATGCGCCGGATGTCGTCGCCCGGCATGTACTCTCGGTGCTCCGCGAAGTCGAGCGACATCCCCAGGTGCGGTGACCTGTGAAGACCTTGGAGGAAGCCGTCCACGACGGTGCGGGCCAACAACTCCAGATTGCCGATCCGGCTCAATACGGCCGGATCGAGGAACTGCGTATCGGCGCCATGAACGCTCGACCGCTCTCTGACAGCCACTTTGGGCGCCTACAGACCCGAGGAGGGTACAGGCACGGCCTCGAGTAGCTGATCGACCAGTTCCCCGGTGGTCACGCCCTCGGATTCGGCGTGGAAGTTGGTGAGAATCCTATGCCTCAGAACCGGGTGGGCGAGCGCCCGGATGTCTTCGAAGCTCACGTTGTAACGCCCCTTCGTGAGCGCCCGAGCCTTCCCTCCTAGAATAAGATACTGGGCGGCCCGGACGCTCGCTCCGAAGGCGACCCACTTGTTGATGAAGTCCGGACCATCTCCGTTGGGACTCGGGCGCGTGGTCCGAACGAGGTCGACGGCATAGCGCATTGCCGCTTCCGGGACGGGCACCTTTCGTACGAGCCTCTGGAACGCGACGAGATCCGGGCCCGTGACCGTGTGCTTGAATTCAGGCTCCTGGATTCCGGTCGTCGTGCGCACCACCTCTAATTCTTCGTCCTCGGCGAGATGGTCCATGATGATCTTGAACATGAAGCGGTCGAGCTGCGCCTCAGGCAGAGGGTAGGTGCCCTCGAGCTCGATGGGATTCTGGGTGGCGAACACGTAGAAGGGCTCTTCGAGTACGTACGTGGTTCCCTGAACCGTAACGCGGTGCTCCTGCATCGCCTCCAGGAGCGCCGACTGGGTCTTGGGGGGTGTGCGGTTGATCTCATCCGCTAGCACGATGTTCGCAAAAATCGGTCCCGGGGCGAACACCATGCTGCGCCGACCCGTGTCTGCGTCTTCCTGGATAATGTCGGTGCCCGTGATGTCAGACGGCATCACGTCCGGAGTGAATTGGATTCGCGAGAACTTGAGATCGAGCACTTCGGCGACGGTGTGAATCAACATCGTCTTGGCCAGCCCGGGGACACCGAGAAGCAGGCTATTGCCGCCGACGAAGAGAGAAAGAAGCATCTGCTCGATGGTCTCATCCTGTCCGATGATGAGCTTCCGCACCTCGGATATAATCTGCTCGCGCCCCGCCTTCATGCGATCGGCGAGGTCTATGTCGTCGGGGCTGTCGAGGGCAGCCGCTTCGGGTGCGTCGACTGCCTCGGCTTCAGCGACTTCCTGTTCGGCTTCAGCGACTTCCTGCTCTTCCTTGAATGACATTTCGTGCTCCGTCGAGGCCGCCGCACGGCCGTTGGCTCATGGTTGTGGTTTCTTTCTGTCCCGGGTCGGTTGCGGCGCCACCCGGATCGATTACGGTGCCACTCAGTGTGTCATCGCGTAGATGACATAATTGACACCCAGTTTGTATGCTTCGTTAGACAGGTCGATCGGATACCAACCTACATCCGAGTACTCCCAGTATTCTCCGATATCATTGTTATAGTTGGCAATGGCCACCAGTCGCCGGTCCGGATCGTTCTCTTCATGGAGCCCCAGGTAAACGGGCTCTACCTGGAAAGTAGGAGAAGCCAGGGTTTTCAGCGACTCGATCTGGAAAAAGGAGTCGAAGATCGTGTGGGTTTCGTCGAGTTCAACGAATTCGGCGCCCGGGATCACTCGTTTCATCTGGGCGTCGAAGTTGAACCAATCGCCACCACGAAAGTCGTCGGCGATCAGAAATCCGCCCTTGAGCAGGTAGTTCCTGAGTCCTTCGGCTTCGGCGTCGGTTGGATTCCAATACCCCGGTTCGGATATGTAAGCCATCGGGAAGCGGGTCAGTTCCGGGTCGTCCGTCTGAAAAATATTTCCCCCGGCCATATAGGGCTGGAGGAGGGTCGTCTCCCGCAGGATGTTCATGAAGTTGCGCTCCGCCCGGGGGTAGTCATGGGCCCAGGGCGGCAGCCCTCCCCTCCGTCGCCCTCCACCAAAGCTCCCGGTGTTGAGACCTTCGCCGAAGCGGATACGTGCGAATGTGAACCGGCCATCGTACGGCACATTGTCCTCTTGGACATATCCGCCATCGAGCGAAACCGCGCGTTCGACCAGCGGATCTCGATCTTCCGGTCCGGAATGGGTGAGTGCGACCGACCCGGTCAGAACCGAAGCCGTGACGAAACCCAACAACGGCAGGGGAGGCCATGCGCTCATCTCGCACCGCTTCTGAGATCGAGAAGTAGCTCCAGGCCCGCCTCGAAGTTCGGTGCGATCTCGAGGGCCCTGAGAACGGATCGGCGGGCTTGCGCCGGCTCGCCGGCGGTCAGGTAGGCGAGGGCGAGCTCGTAGTACGCTCCGGCCAGATCGGCTGGCGCCAGCGCTACGATGGCCCTCCGCTCCCGAACGGCACCAGCTGCATCCCCACGCGCCTCGTGAGCCTGCGCCAGACGGTCGTGGAGTTCGATCTCGTAGGGGTAGATGAGCACGGCGGCGTCCATGGATTGGGCGGCACCTGTGGTATCTCCCAACTCGGTCTGGAGCTCGGCGAGTTGGAGGAGCGCCTCGTAATGGCTCTCGTTCAGGGTCGTGAGGCGCGCGAGCGCCGCTGCGGCCCGTTCCGTCTCTGCTCGTTGCCGATGAATCTGGGCGAGAAACCAGTAGGGACTGTCCATCCCTCCGTACCCGGGGAAGAGACGGAGCGCCGCGCGGAGATGCTCCTCGGCCTCCTCCAATCGTTCTTCCCCATACAGCATGATCCCGAGAGCCAGGCGTGCCGGAAAGTTGTCCGGGTTCTCGCGCACTACCCTGGTCCAATCTTCGATCGTCCGTGGATTCCGCGGGATGCCTGGGCTGCTGACGGGCGGCTGCAAGGCTTTCAGCGGAGCGTCGAACCGTTGCCTGAAGTACGCGTCGAAATCCCGGTCGAGGTCGTCCATGCTGATTCGCAGGAGGCTCTCCATCAGTTCGGGCGTCGCCCGTCCCTCCCGATAACCGTGGAGCATGTCCCGAATGACCTGAAGTCCCCATCGCGATTCGATGAAGTCGAACACCAGCGACGCCTGTAGATAGGAGTCGAGGACCTGCTCGGCGTAGGTGGGTTGGACGAACCCCGCGTTGAGCTTGCTCACGGGCAGCAGCAGGCCCTCACGGTATCGGTTGAGAAATCCGGGGGCGGCCTGGTGGCCCCAACCCTCACGGGCCTGACGCTGTTCGTGTACCGCCAAGCCCTCGGAGAACCAGCGCGGGACCGCGTGCTCGGTGATACCGAGGTGGAAGACGTGGGCGAGTTCGTGCCAGAGGACGGACGCCCAGTTGAACTCTCCGAGGGGACGAGCGGCGGGCGAGTCCATGGCGAGAAGACTTCCGAAGGTGACGCCGAGAGCGCCCATGCCCGCTAGTCCTACGGTTCGGACCGAAAAGTCGGCGTGGCTCGGATAGACCTCGATTCGGATGGGCAGCGGTGGCTCGTATCCGCCGTAACGCTCCACCAGGGCCTCGTACGCCTCCTCCGCGATCGCTTCGATATACGGTTGCAGTAGCGCCGATTCCCGTCCGTGCAAAACGAAGAGGAAGCGGGGGTCTTCTTCATTGGTGTCGTAGTTCTCAAACGTGTCCAGCAGGTCCAGGGTATTGTAGAACCACACGCTGTAAGGATCTCCCTCGAAGGCCGTCTCCAGGCTGGCCCGGCCTTCTTCGATCAGGCCGAGCCGCAGCTGGTTCATGCCGAGGATCCCGTAGGCTCTCCAGGACAAGGAGTCCAACGTGATGGCCTCCTCCGCCAGGCGGGCAGCCTCGACGTATTTGCGGCTCTGGACGCTCAGATCCGCAACGTCGTTGTATAGTTCCGAGTAGGTGGGGCTGAGCGCGGTGACCTGGTCACGGATCCTGCGGTATTCATCGTTCTCACCACGGAGGTAGTGACTGGCAGCGAGAACGCTCAGCGCTTCCAGCGAGACGGGGTTCACCTCCAGCGCTCTCTCGAGCTCCGCGCGAGCATCATCGTGGTTCTCCACTTCGAGGTGGAGCCGTGCCTTGAAGACTCGCGCCGCGGTGAGGTTTTCGTTCTGCTCCAAGGCCGCCTCCACCTGATCCATCACCCCGACCGTACCGTTGAACTTCATGGCACGGGCCAGACCCAAGAGTGCCCGTGGGTGGTTTGGATTCCTCTCGAGAACGCCCCTCAACGCCGCGTCGGCTTCCGGTCCGTTGTACTTGTCGAGAAACAACTCCCCGATCAGAACCCGCGGCTCCAGGTTACCCGGATCGGCAGCTACCGCCTCATCGTAGGCTCTGAGCGCGTCCTGGAAGAGCTCGTGTTCACGAATGCCCAAGTACTGAACCGCTGTTGCCACTGCGGTGAGGTCGGCCGAGGAGAGGGGCGTGGACCCGTTGTAGAGATCGATGAAGGAGTCGAACGCCGCGAATGCGGCGTCCCGATCGCCGTACCTCCATTCGATGACGGCGAGGTTCAGGCGCGCGGAATTCCGATCCACCGCCCCGCCCTGGACGGATCGAACGAATTGCTCGCGGGCTCGGTCGATCTGCCCCAACTCGTAGAGGATTTCGCCGGCCGTGTTGGCGAGTTCGGTACCCATGGCCGGGGGGGCCTCACGCACGGCTTCGAGCGCATCCTCGTATCGGCCGACCTCGGCCAGGGCGGAGAGATACGCCACATAGGCTCTCCGTCGATCGCCCCGGCTTAGATTCGGCCCTGGGTCTGATCGGGAGATCGCTCCGAGCGCCTCGATGGCCGACTCATAGGCCCCCGCACGAAGTTCGGAGATGGCCTGGTCCAGCGTCTGAGCTGCTCCACCGGTGGACAGGCTGAGAGCGGCGAACGCGAATAGGAGAAACCCCCGCTTCATTCTCTCCCGCTCGACCGAGCCTGAATCTCCCTGTTGAGGAGAGCCAGCTCGACGAGCACCTCTTCCAAGTCGTTATCGTAGCGGTCCTGATCGATCTGGCCACTCAGGGCGCGGAGTTCCTCGAGGCGCTGCTCCAGCTCCGCTCTCTGCTCGAGGAGTGCTTTCAGCTCCGGATCGTCGGTGGCGCGCGCCGCGGCCAGGGTCGGGTCGGCTGCCAGGAACATCGTTCGTGCGAGTGAGCCATCCGCGGCGTCCACCAACTCGGTGCTGCCCTCTCCGTCGCCGTTGTCGTCGAGCACCGGGTGTTCGGTGGCGATCCGGTTCGACATCGCATACTCCCGTGTGACCTCGATGCGCGCGAACTCGAAGGCCTCCCAAAGCGACACGCGCCCATTCCTGTCGAGATCGGCGGTCTCTCCACTGAACGCTTCGATGAAGTAGCCTCCGAAGACAGTTTCGTTTCTCTCCCTCCCGGTTCTTGTGGCCGTGACGATGGCGCGCCCCGCTCCCGAGAGTGCCTTCACGAATTCTCCACTCGAACTGGCGAGGTTTGCGAACGCCACTCGGCGCTCCGAGAGCTGATCGAGGAGCAGTCCGAAATCTTCTGCGGTCAAGTCGGGCCCCGGGAGGTTGAAGCGGGACTCTTCGTTGGTGTAGCTGCCGTGCCCAATGAGCACGACGAAGATGTAATCGCCGGGCTGGGAGTTGGAGGCGAGCGTCGTGAAAGCCCGGTCTATGTTCTCGCGGGTCGAGCGGCCCTGGATTCGCGGATCAGAGGCCGGGTCCTCACTCAAGTAGATGATGTTCTCGGCCGGGATGGTGAACTTCCCCCCAGCCGCGGTGACGAGAGTGCCGCCCCACTCGGCGAATCTTTCACGGAACTCCGGGTCGCCCCCTAATCCCGTGATGACGAGGACGTGCGTGTCCTGACCAAGTACCGGTTGGACCACAGCCGTCACGATGAGCATGACGACGACGACGGTGGCGCGGGAGATCATACGAGTCCCCTCTTCCGCCGGTACCCCCACTCGCCCGCCATCAGGCCCAGCACCAGAAGCAGCAGGATGGGCATGTCCCAGAGGTCCCGCTCCTCGGTGAGTGTGACGCCGGCGCCGGTCAGACTGATGTCCTCCGGAAGGCTCGCCACGTTCTCCGGCGTGTAAAACAGCCCGCCCGTCTGGTCCGCGACGCGGCGCAACGTAGTCCCCCGCATACTCGCGTCGAAGTATTCGTCATCCGAGGGCGCCACGTTCACGTAGGTGGTGGCGGTTCCGATCGTGTCTCCGGCACGCGTGGCTTGAACCGAGACCTCGTAAAGCCCCGGTCCAGAGGTGGGAAACCCACCATCGTAGTGCCCGTCTTGTTCAACATCCCAGTCGAGGGGGACCGTGATGGAATCGCCTGACGGATCCCGTACCACGGCAACGACGTTTGCGTTGTTTACCTCCACGTACGCTGAATCTCCGACCTCGACCGCGAGCCTAACGGGTTGCCCCGGCTCGACGACCTCTTGCTCGCCTTGGGCCCCGACCTGGGCGGGCACACCGTCTGCGAGCCAGCGGAGAAGCTGCCGCCAGAAGGTCTCGTGGGTCTGGTCTTCGAGCGAGATGTCGGCGTGCATCTGCCAGATCCACGAGTCCTGGATGGGCAGCACGATCACCTTGCCACGGCCATAACGATGGTAGGCGAGGACGACCTGACGATCACGGTCCCCCTCCGGACCCCCGGTCAGGAGTCCAGTCGCACCCGGCTTGAGACGTGTGACGGGATTCAGGGTCGTGACGGGCGGGAGGGACTCCCAACGTTCACGGACGGAGTCGCTGTTATCCTCTCCGAGTTGTGTGATGGGGTGGGTGAGACCCGTTCTCGTGGGCGTGATGAAGAGTTCGCCGAAGTAGGGCCCGGCTCCGGTGCTCAGATCGTCGTCCATAAAGACGGGCAGTGCCTCCGCCAAGCGTGTGCCCTGGTAGCTTCCCTCCGCAAACGCGTTCCGGCCGCCGAGGACCAGGAGACCACCACCTCGCTGGGACACGAAGTCCGCGATCATGTCGAGTTGATCGTGCGTGAAGAAGCTCGCCTCCACACTCCCGAGGATGAGCGCCCGGTAGCGAAACAGCTCTTCCCGTGTCTTCGGGAACCCGGCCGCGAGTTCCTCGGCGTCGTCCACGTCGAGGCGGAGGAATTTGCTCTCGGCCGTGCGTTGAAGAACCACGACCTGGAGGTTGTCGTCTTCGGACACCGCGCGGCGCAGGAACTTCACCTCCCAGCGAGGCTCTCCCTCGAAATAGAGGATCTTTTCGGCCTGGTTCACGACGTCCACGAGAACGTCCGAACGTTGTTCTCCGTTACCCGCTCCCCCTCCTGAGCCGAAACTCTGAATCGAAGCAGACGGGGCCCCGCGTCCTCGGCCTCGATCCGGACCCTGGTGACCACGGGTTCGCCATCGCGCTCGAAGGTCACGTCCTCCGAAGCCAGAAGCTGACCCGTGTCCTCCACCATGAGCTGGACCGTCCGCCCCGAGAAGCCGCGGTGGGACACGATGACGTCGACCACCAACGACGTCCCCACAAGGACCGTCCTCGGCATTTCTACACGGCTGATTTGAACGTCCGGCGACAGTTCCTCCTCACCGAGGCCCACCGTATAGACGGGAACATTCGAGGCCTGGAGCGGCAGGAGCGACTCGGCCAGGGCCCCGCCGGAATTGTCGGCCCCGTCCGAAATGACCACCAAACCTGAGATCGGCACGCCGGCCAGTTCCTCTTGAGCCCGGACCAGAGCGTTGCCAAGGTCCGTCGCCGTGCCCGCGTAGGATAGATCGCCCATGTCGTTGAGACGGCTCGCGTCGCGGCTGAAGCGGAAGAAGCGGAGCGTGAACTTTTCGGACAGGGCGGACAAAAGCTCGCTGCCCTCACTGCCGAAGGTCGAGCGGACGAAGTCACTCCTGGCCACGCCGTCTTCGTCGGTGATGCGCATACTCTGCGAATCGTCGATCAGAATCCCGACGAAATTTCGCTGTGGAACGACCGAAGTGAGCACGAGCGTGGGCTGGAAGAGTATGAAGACGAGGATCGCGACCAAGCCGAGCCGTAACACCGCCATCACCCACCGGTCTATTCGGCGGCTGTCTCCCCTGGCGGCTCTATACGTGAGGAGTGCCGGAATGGAAACCGCCGCCACTCCGCCCAGAATGAACAAGGCCGGCCAAGGTGACGCGAAAGTGAAATCGCCCTCCTGGAAAAGGAGCGGCCTGTACTTAAAAAGGAACTCGAAGATCGTCTCCATCAGCGTGCGTCTCCGGCCATCAGTGACTCATCGCGTAGACGATAAAGTTAACGCCCATCTCGTAGGCGTACGTCGAATACTTGAGCGGGTATCGGGGGTTGTCCGCCCATTCCCAAGCATCTCCAAGGTCGGTGTTCCAGTTGATGATGACCATGAGGCGGCCGTTTTCGTCGTGGATCCCCCTGACCATGGGAACGTATCCGTCGCGCTCATGAGTCGGACCCCCGTAGACCCCTTGGTTGACATTCGGCACCTGGATGATCTCTTCGATCTCGTAAAAGGTCGTGAAAATCGGATGGTCGATCGACAGGTCGACGATTTCGTATTCGGGCAGAACCTGTCGGATCTCGTACTCGAAGTTTTCCCACTCCCGGGTGCCCCAGAAGTCGTCGATGACCAGGAACCCGCCTGCGAGCAAGTAGCTGCGAAGGCCCTCGACCTCCTCGGGGTTGAGCGACATCCTTCCGACCTCGAGCGCATACAAAAAAGGATAACGGCGTAGTTCGGGCTCCTGGAGCAGGACCACGAATTCCTTTTCGAAGGCGTCGAGGTTGGGGAGGAGTCGATCAATGAACGAGAGGAAGATCTGGTCGGCCTTCGGGTAGTCCGTCGCCCAGGAACCGCCTCGGCCATAGAACCCACGGTACCCACGATAGGCGACACGGGAGAAGTAAAACTCACGCGGGATGCTGTCGGTTTGAAATTGAAGGGCGCTGGCTCGGCTCCCTCCCCGGACCGTTGGGTCGTCCGAGATACCCCCCGAGCTCAAGAAGCGGGGCTGCTCACCGGAGAGCGGGGTGGAGCCTTCGGCGTTCGTGACGTCGGACGTGGTGGTGGCGTCCGGCACCGCCGGTGGAGAGCCGAGTAGAACGATCAGTGTCACGGCACTCACACCTGACCACAATGCCCGCACGATACGCTCCAGTCTCTCGTCGGTGATACTTCCTTCCAGCGTACCGGGCCGAACGGGTAGCCGCGATCCCTGACCAGGCCGGCCATATCGGTACGTTTCTGTGACGGCAAAGGTTCCTCACGCCCGGCGCGGGAATCGCGGCCACAGTCCCCGTGAAGCAAAAGACCTAATAGCTTCGTAGGGTATACCGCAATGACGGAGCGATATGCGCTCATGCAACGAGGTAAGGTTATGGATCCCATGACAAAAGTTTCGGTGCGCGATTTCGCCATCTTCCAGCTCAAGTTGCTGATCGATGGGTTTAAGGACGGTGCCGTCTTCGCCATGTCGTTCGTGGCGTTCGGGGTGGACCTCATCTTCAGACGGCACGGACGGCGGCGCTGGTTCTACAGGATGATGAGGGTCAGTGAGAAGTTCGACCTTTGGCTCAATCTCCACGGTGCGACGCAGGAGGCCGAAAGCGATGCGGACGGCCTCTTCGGCCAGAGTGAGGCGGGAAGCGACACAATGCTGGGTCAGATCGAGCAGATCGTTCGAGGGGGTGATGAACCGCCTCTCCGGACGGGTAAGACGCCTCCGCAGGCCCAAAGTGGATCGTCGCCGATCCGTTTGATGTGATCGCCTTGCACTTCTGTACGGGTCCTGGGTAGAGCATGATGCGCCCTGGCTGGGCTGGCTCGAGCACACTATTCCCGGAAGGGTGATCGACCTCCCTTTCCGATCACCCTTCGAGTGTCCGGTGAAGTTCTGACACAGGACACAAGGGTCAAGTCCCGATTTGTGTGTAAAAGCGGAGGAAGCTCCTCGCCTTCGGCTAGGCTGCTTGGGCGACCTCCTGTTTCTGGAGGAGTGAGAGGTCGAGGTAACGCCGGTCGCCCCAGACGTGTGTGGTCCTGAGTGCGACGGCCGTGATGAGCCTGAGGGCGCTGGCCCGGTCCGGGAAGGCGCCGGCGGCCTTGATCCTGCGTTTGATCTCGCCGTGCAGCCGCTCGAGGCTGTTGGTGGTACGCAGCCGGGGCCAGTGCGCCTCGGGGAACGCGTAGAACTGCGTCGCTGCCCCGAAGCCCCGCTCCAGGACCTCCACGGCCTCGGGCAGCTCCTTCTTCCAGCGTGCGCCGAACTCGCCCAGGAGCTTCTTCGCCTCGGCGAGTCCGGATGTCTGGAAGATCACCGAGACCTCACGCGCCACGCGCTTGCGTAGGCGGTGGGGGACCCTCGCCCCCACATTACGCTGCAGATGGACCGTACACCTCTGACGGCGTGCCTCGGGCAGGAAGCGGCGGACCGCAGCTGCCAGGCCTGCGTGCTCATCGGCGATCACGAGCTCGACACCGCCGAGGCCGCGGTCCTGGAGTTGCTCGAGGAGCTCCGACCAGCTCTGCTGCGACTCCTCAGCGCCCAGCGTGACGGCCAGGAGCCGTCGGTGACCCTCAGGGCCCACTGCATACGCCACGAGCGCACTCACGTTCTCGACTTTGCGGGCCCAGCGGGCGTCCAAGAACGTGGCGTCCAGGTACAGATAGGGGTGAGGCCCCTCGATCGGCGCACGGCGCAGCCCTTCCACGGCCTCGTCGAGCCGTTTTGCCACACGACTCACCGTCGAGCGCCCAACACGCTCGCCCATCAGCGCCTCGGTGACGTCGCCCATCTTGCGCTGTGACACGCCGCTCACATACGCCTCGACCATCATCTCGTCGAGCTCGGGGCTCCTGCGCTGGTAGCGGCCGATCACGTCGGCCGGCGAACCGTTGTCCCGGCTCCGGGGCATGGCGACCTCGATCTGCCCCAGGCTCGTCAGCAGCCGCCTCAGGTATGTGCCGTTCCTATGGTCCTTCCGGCTTCCCACCCGCTCGAAGCGGCGTGCACCTACCATGGCCTTCAGCTCCTCTTCCAGCACCATCTCGAGCGTCAGCCGGATCGCGCCTTGAAACAGCTCGCGCAAATCATCGCGTAGCTCGTCTTGCGTGGCCCGACCGATCTCCACAATCTCTTGCATCGGAAGCTCCTCTCCGGTTCCGAGCCTGCTCTGCAGACCCGGACTCCCGGGTTCATGTGACAGTGAACAACAACAGAGGAGCTTCCGTTTTTCTTTCCCTCCTGTCCAGCTTATCCGCTTTTACACAAATCTAGGGACACTACCGACACAAGTGTGAGGTCACAGCATGAACGCTGCGGTACAGGGTGCCTTCAATGAACAGATCAAGCACGAGCTGTTTTCTGGCTATCTATACCTCTCCATGTCTGCCCACTTCGATCACGAAAATTTTCCGGGGTTCGCCCACTGGATGCGGGTTCAAGCTCAGGAGGAGCTCGCCCACGCCTTGCGCTTGTTCGACTACGTGCTCCGCAGGGGAGGGCGGGTCGAACTCCACGGCATCGAGGCCCCCACGACCGATTTCGGACCACCACTCTCCCTCTTCGAGAGCGTGCTGAAACATGAGCGGGCAGTGACCGGCATGATCCACGCGCTGTTCGAGCTCGCTGGAAAGGAGGGCGATTGGGCGGCGCAGCAAGAGCTCCAGTGGTTCATCGCCGAACAGGTCGAAGAGGAGAACAGTGCTGCGACTGCTCGGGACCAAGTGCGCATGGCCGGTGACGACCAGGCCGCTCTGCTCATGCTGGATCAGCAGCTCGGGAGTCGTGACGCGGAGTCTGGAGAAGCCTGATCCAGCGGTACCCAGGAGCGGCGGTGTGAGCGGAGGAGCCTTCCAGTGCCGCCTAGTGTAGTGTCGCCAAGAGCCCGACCGGTAGATCTCCCACCCTTCAAGGAGCGAATGATCGCGCTCCGCCTCCTACCACGGTTTCTGGGTATGGCGTGGAGGGCTCAGCCGGTCTATGCCGCCGTCATCGTCTCGTTCCGGGTCCTG
Organism: Longimicrobiales bacterium; assembly: GCA_965248195.1. Lineage (GTDB taxonomy): Bacteria > Gemmatimonadota > Gemmatimonadetes > Longimicrobiales > Gaopeijiaceae > UBA822. Next base: position 3,226,238 of record CBDFIQ010000002.1, read on the forward strand.
CTGGCGTTCTCGCCCGTGGTCCAGCTTTGGATCGGAAAGCTCATCATCGACGCGGTCCTGGCGAACATTGGGGCGCCTACTCCCGAATGGACCGGAATTTTTCGCCTGGTCGCATTGGAACTGGTGGTGGCGCTTGCGTCGGACGTACTCCAGCGCACGTCGAACCTCCTCGAGAGCCTCCTCGGTGATCTCTTCGGCAATCGGTTGTCGGTGCGGCTCATGGAGCACGCCGCCACGCTGGACTTGGAGAACTTCGAGAATCCCGAATTCTACGACTCGCTGGAGCGAGCTCGCCGCCAGACCGTGGGGCGGATCGGGCTGTTGACGGTCCTGCTCGGCATCGGGCAGAACGCCCTGACGTTGATCTCTCTCCTTGCCGCGCTCATCGCCTTCAACGGCTGGCTCCTGTTGATGCTGGTGTTTACCGTACTGCCGTCCTTCATCGGCGAGACGCACTTCGCGGGTCTCTCGTACTCGCTGCTCTACAAGTGGACCCCCGAGCGCAGGGAGCTCGACTACCTTCGCTATGTGGCGACCAGTGACGTGACCGCCAAGGAAGTGAAGCTCTTCGGCCTTGCCGACTACTTCACGCGCAAGTACGAGCGTCTCGCAGACGAATTCTACGAAGCCAACCGGGCGCTCTCCATTAAGCGTGCCACCACCTCCGGAGGGCTCACCGCCGTGTCCACCATCGGGTATTACGCGGCCAACGTCTTCATCATCGTCGACACAGTGCGTGGAATTCTCACGCTGGGCGATCTCACATTCCTGGTCGGATCGTTCCAGCGGAGCCGCAGCCTGATCAGTGGGATTTTGCTGCGGTCCGCCGACGTGTACCAGCAGAGCCTTTTCTTGAGAGATCTGTTCACCTTCCTCGAGATGAAGCCCCGGACGGCGAGCCCCGAACATCCCGTGCCGGTGTCCCGGCCGATTCGAGAAGGCGTGGTTTTCGAGAACGTGGGATTCCGGTACCCGGACACCGAGGCCTGGGCCCTTCGCGACGTCTCGTTGAGGATCGGGGCGGGAGAGCGCGTTGCGCTCGTGGGGGAAAATGGTGCCGGCAAGACCACGATGGTCAAGCTGCTGACCCGCCTCTACGACCCGACCGAAGGGCGGATCCTGTTGGATGGCGTCGACCTTCGCGAATACGATGTCGATCAGATCCGAAGGGCGATCGGCGTCATCTTTCAGGACTTCGTGCGATACGACTTACTGGTACGTGAAAACATCGCGGTAGGGCAGATCGATGCCATCGGCGATCAACCCCGTATCGAACAGGCCGCGGAGATGAGCCTTGCCGACAGCGTCGTTGCCGGCTTGGAGAGTGGCCTGGATCACATGCTCGGGCGCCGCTTCAAAGGCGGGGCCAACCTCTCCGGGGGCGAGTGGCAGAAAATCGGCCTCGCTCGTGCATACGTGCGTGACGCGCAGATCCTCATTCTCGATGAGCCGACGGCCGCCCTCGACGCCAGGGCTGAATATCAGGTGTTCGAGAGGTTTTCGGAGCTCACGGAAGGGAAGATGGCTGTGCTCATTAGCCACCGGTTCTCGACTGTACGGATGGCGGACCGCATCGTGGTATTGGAGAACGGGACGGTGATCGAAGATGGAACGCATGACGACTTGCTGGTGCTTTCCGGCCGTTACGCGGAATTGTTCACGCTCCAGGCTGTGGGGTACCGGTAATCCACGTTGGGCGGATGGCTCCACCGGACCATCCTTGAGCGTTTCTTCCAGGCGCGCGGGGCCGGAGCGTAGAGGCCTTCGAAGAGCTCGAACAACGCCGGATCGAAGATTCTTCCGCAATCCTCGCGCATGACCGAGAGCGCGTGACCGGGCGTCAATCCGGCCCGGTAGCTCCGGGTGGAGGTGAGCGCGTCGAATACGTCGGCAAGGCAGAGGATCCGGGCCGAAAGAGGAATATCGTCCCCGACCAGGCCGTCCGGGTACCCGCTGCCGTCCCAGTGCTCGTGATGATGGCGCACCATCGGTCGGATATCCCAGGGGAACTCGATCTCCCGGAGCAGGTGCACACCCGCTTGGGGATGGGCCTTCATGGTGGCCCATTCCTTGGTGGTAAGGCGGCCGGGTTTGTTCAGGATGGACGAGGGCACGACGATTTTGCCCACGTCGTGGAGTAGCGCGCCCATCCGGAACCACCTCAGGCGCTCCGAATCCATCCCCGAGGCAGAAGCCAGGGCGCAGGCGTAGTTAGCGACGCGCTCACAGTGTCCTTGGGTGTAGTGGTCCTTTGACTCGATCGACTCCCCCCACGTACGGACCACGTCCAGGAAACGGTGCTCGAGTCGAGTGACGCACTCCCGGACTTCCGCGAGGTTATGCTTCGCGTTGAAGTCGGAGAAGAGTCGGAAGCTCTCGTTCAGGGCCTTGAGCGTATCCTGATTTCGGCCTTGTTTTCTATAGACTTCGGCCAGCTCCTGCGCCGTCTCTGCGGCCAGAAGCGTGTCCTTTTCATTGTCGGCCACCCGACGGGCCTGGGCGAGCGAGTCCAAGGCCAACTCCAGCCGACCTGTGGAGTGGTAGATGGCTCCGTAGTGCTTGAGAATCTCTCCCGTCCATCGCCCGCCCGAGACGTCACGGGAGAGGCTGCAGGCTCGATCGCACGACTCGCGGGCGCGCTCGAAATCCTTCCTCATGATCCACATCCGTGCCAGATTGACGTGACTGAGCACCTGGTGGTCGATGTCTCCGGACTGCTTGCATCTTCGCCCGGCTTCCAAGAGGGCAATTTCCGCATCGGCCCACTCGCCCAGATCGGCGTGCAAGTGGCCAATGTTGTTGAGAATGGGGCCGACCCAGTCGTCTTCCCCAAGCGCGTCGTACGCCTCCTTACTCAACCGGTACTGGTGGAGCGCCTCGGCGAAGTCCCCCTGGATGTTGCTGATTACGCCGAGGTTCTGGTGGATCATCGCGGCCAGGCTTTCGTCCCCGCAAGCCAGCGCTCGCTGGAGGCTCCAGGTGTAGTGATTGGCGGCAGCCTGGAGGTTTCCACGCATCTGCTCCACGATGCCCTTCCCATTCACCGCATGCGCCTGTCCCGAAACGTCGCCGTTCGCCTCTGCGACCCCGAGTGCGGCCTCGAAGCAGTCCATTGATGCCATGAGGCGCCGGCCGTCGTAGTGCGTCCGGGCGATCCACCGCAGAATCGCGGCGGCGAGAATCGCGTGCTCGGAGTGGTCGAGGGTCCGGAGCGCGGCCTCATATAAGGAGCGAGCCCGGCTCCGGCGAGTTTCCCGTTCCGCCGCCCGTGCGTGGGCGATCAGCTCTCGCGCGGCCTCCGGAATGTCCTCGTCGGTGGTCGATTCCACGGTCTCAAACGCCCTCTTCGAGGCCGTAGTCGCGGATCTTGCGGTGGATCGTCGGCCGTGAAATCGCGAGGATGCGTGCGGCAGCGCTTCGATTACCACCAGTCAGCCTCAGTGTAATGCGCAGCGCCTCGGCTTCGATCTCCGCGAAGGTCATGCCGGTGTCGGGAATATGGATCGCCTGTTCCGGATCGTCGTCTCTTCCCTCACCGCTCCCGTGTCGCTCGAAGATGCTCAGGTGAGTGGCGTTTATTTCCGGCCCGTCGCTGAGGACGATGGCCCGCTGAATGACGTTCTTCAACTCTCGGACATTTCCGGGCCAGTTATGGAGCTTGAGTATGTCGATCGCGTCGGCTCTGAAGGATTTGGGAGTGATGCCCATCTCATGGGAGATCTGCTCCACGAAGTGGCGCGCCAAGATCACGGGGTCGTCTCCCCGCTCACTCAGTGCCGGGATGTTGATCCGAAGGACGTTGAGCCGGTAGAACAAGTCCTCCCTGAAGCGCCCCTCGCTCAGGGCGTCCTCGAAGGATCCGTTCGAGGACGCGATTAGCCGGCACCGTGCCTCAATTTCGTCCGTGCCTCCGACCCGGCGGAAGCGCCGTTCCTCCAGGGCTCGCAACAGCTTCGGCTGTAGGTTGGGCGGCAGCTCGCTGATTTCGTCGAGGAAAAGAGTCCCTGCGCCTGCTAGCTCGAGCAGACCAAGCTTGCGGGCTCGGGCGTCGGTGAAGGCGCCCCGCTCATGGCCGAAGAGCTCGGACTCCAGGAGGTTTGCTGGGATCGCCGCGCAGTTTACCTCGACGAAGGGCTCTTGAGCCTCCGGGCTCGCGTAATGGATGCCCCGCGCGAAGAGACCCTTGCCCGTCCCCGTATCCCCCACGATGAGCACGGTCGTGCCCCGGCGAGTTGCGACGCGCATGGAGAACTGGATTGCTTTGAGTAGAGAGGGGCTCCGGCCGACTATGGCCTGGAAGCCGATGTCGGTGGCATGTCTGCCCGACGGCGCGAAGTCTGCGTGGACTTCTCTACTGGCGAGTTGGTAGCTCACGGCTCAATTCGACTCGTGGAACGGGTCATCGCGCTTCGGAGAGCACCTGGTCTAAGCGCTCCTGAACGGCTGTGGCGTCGAGGCTGGCGTTCATCTTGGTGAAGAGCTTGTTTGCCCGCTCAAAAAACTCTCGCGCGCTCTCGAACTCTCGGGCCTGTGCGTGGGTTTCCCCCAGCTCTCTCGCCGCCTCCGCGGTCAGGAGTATGTCCTCGCTTTCCTCAGCCAACTTGTGGGATTCGGTCAATGTTTCGGTCGCGATAGAGAATTCGCCCTGAGCTCTCTGGATCATTCCGAGGAATTTGAGCCCATCCGCCCTCCGGAGGGGGTCGCCTCTCTCTTCGGCGATCGCCAGCGTACCAGATACGTGAAGCTCGGCGTCGGTCCACTGCTCCAGTTTGATGTAGACCTCAGCGAGGTTCGACTCCAAGAGTGCCTGTGTGTGGAGATCCTTCTGGTTTCTCGCGATCTCGAGGGCGCGCAGGAAATACTGCTCCGCCTCCCGGTACTTCTCGAAGTCTGTATGGAGCATCCCCAGGTTGTTGAGGACCCAGGACATCCCTTCCTGGAAGGCGCCTTCTTCGAACTGGCGTAAGCTGGCCCTGTAACGTACCAGCGCCCCATCCAGGTCGCCCTGGATGTTTGCGAGCACCCCGAGGTTCTGCTCCACCATTCCGGCCAACCGGTGCTCCCCTGCACGGTTGGCTTGGCGGGCTGCCTGCCGGTAGAGGCCTCGTGCTCCCTCCACGTCCCCCCGGCGTTGTGCGATGATGGCAAGGCAGTTGAGGGCGTGTGCCTCTCCCGCCTCGTAACCGACCTCGTGAGCCGAGGCACGACTCTCTTGGTAATGGAATTCGGCGGCCGCGGTTTGCCCCAGTTCTCTACGTGTCGTTCCGAGCCAACGGAGGACGTCCACTCGGAGAGGCGACGGCTCGGAGTCGGGCAGCAGCGAGATGGCCTCCTCGAGCTTGGATAGTGAATCCCGGAGAGCTCCCTGGGTTTCCGCCTCGCGTCCCTCCCGGGCGAGCTCCCTGGCTTGAGCCTGTCTCCCGTCGCGAGATTCGTTCTTGGGGTCATTCGTGCGCACTGTCTTTGATCTCCGGCAAGTGGGGGGGTAGGATGAACGACATGGAGACCACTTTCCCGCTCATCCTGAGGCTACTGCATACCCCAAATAGCGCGCAATTCCAAAGAAGTGTTCGGTCTCAGGGACGACAGCTTCGCCGTCCGTAATCTCAAGGACGACGGTTCCGTCGTCCATATAAATGGGAAGGGTCTTTAAGGGCGTTACTCCGGACGTGGAATCTCCCTCGAAGTAGACCACGCCGAGGAGCCCCACCAAATAACGTCGCATTTCGTCGCCGTCGAAGATTTCCTCTTCGCCCCACTCCAACCATGATCCGGCTAACCTTTCGCGAGCGATGCGGATCTGCACCGGAACGCCGAAGGTCAAACCATGCGCTCCGAATCCGAAGGCCACGACCGAACCCTGGAGCGCTCGGGCTTCGATCAACACGCTCTCCGAAACTGCCCCCTCCGGAAAGCGGATCTCGACGTCGGTGCCCCAAAGCTGGATTACGCCGCCCGCCGGACCGATCACTCGGCGGGCTACGACGTCCTCGGCAACCGGTTCACGCCACTCCAGGGCCCCGAAGCCGGGTGCCGGAGCCCGATCGAAGAAGTCCGCCGCCGACCTCCCGGGGGAGGGGTCGACCGCCGTAGGCAGATCGGTACACGCGAACAGCGCTAGTACGAGTGTCACGGAGGCCAGGGACCAAACGTTCCTCAACAATTGCATCTTTCCACTCCTGGATTGATCGACGGTTCCGAACTGTACCGGGGGAATACCGCAGATGCAATGTCGATGCCAAAGCGTGGAAACCATGTAACACGTTGTTGGTCAATCATTTACGGTCCGATAGAGTCAATGGGGCTCCAGGTCCACTATGTGTCATATTATTACGTTTTGTGACGTAATGCAACAATTATTTACGTTATTGCAAAATATGTAATATTATGACACGCACCTTGCACTATTCGGTGCTTGTGAGGCGGACGCCCTCTATGACCACGGGCTCAAGTGGGCGGTCCTCGGGGCCGGTGGCCGTGCGGCCGATCGTGCGGACGGTCTCTATGCCCTCGATCACCTTGCCGAACACCGCGTGCTTTCCGTCCAGCCACGCCGTGGGGACGAGGGTAATGAAGAACTGGGATCCGCCGGAGTTCGGCCCGGAGTTCGCCATCGAAAGCACACCCTCCGAGTCGTGCGTCAGCTCGGCGTGGAACTCATCGGGAATGGTGTAGCCCGGCCCGCCAGTTCCGTCTCCCTTGGGACAGCCCCCCTGGAGCATGAAGCCCTCGATGACGCGGTGAAAGGCGATTCCGTCGTAGTAGCCCTTCTCGATCAGGTCGATGAAGTTCTTGGTCGTGACCGGGGCACGGCCCTCGAAGAGCTCGGCCTGGAAGCTGCCGAGGCTGGTTGTGAAGTGGGCGACTCGGTTTGCCATGGTAATCCCGTGGGTTGAGGTGTCGGCCGCGGCCGAACGCTCTTCAGCCGTGAATCGGATTATCCCCCAAGAGCCCGATCAAGTCCAGACCAGTACGGCGCAGGAGCATCCGATGCTTCAGCCAGGTGGCGTTTTGGGCCGATTCATCACGAGGCCCGCACCGCAAATAACACAGATCAGCCAGATTCGATCTCTCACATAGGGAACATCCTTCCGTGGGGGGACGTCGGTACGATCGAAGCGGCCCCCGCACCGAGGGCAGGACGGATCGCACCCGCCGGTAAGAGCGGTGCGGATGCGTTCTATTTCATTGGGCCCGAACTGTTCGGCCATAGGAACGGAAATTCTCAAGGTTGCTTCGAGCTGACCAAATGACTTTAACTCCCTGCCCGCCCTCAACACTATGGCTGAGAGGCGGGTCTTCCCAAACAGGCGAGGAGGGTTGGGGAGGGGGCGAAGACGCATCGTTGCTCCTTGGTTGGGCGCATGCTATCGTGCGACGGGGTCACAACGATCTTGACGCGAGAGGCGAGTGGCAAAAGAAGCGATTGAAATCGAGGGATTGGTCAGCGAGGTTCTTCCCAACGCCCGATTCCGCGTGGAGTTGGAGAACGGCCACGAGGTCCTGGCGTATCTCTCCGGAAAGATGCGGCAACACTACATTCGCGTGCTCGAGGGAGATCGTGTGAAGGTGGAGTTGTCGCCCTACGATCTCACTAAAGGCCGCGTAACCTACCGCTACAAGTAGGCCCCGGGGGGGATTCAGGCTTGGGCGAACTCCCGTAGCTTAGCCACCTGATGGGGGTGCCCCACCACGATCATCTCATCACCAATGTCGAGCCGGGTATCGGCCGCCGGGTTGAACACGAATTCACGCGTCTCGTCGAGCTGTTTTCGCACCGCGATGACGATAAGCCCCGTTTCCTGGGGAATGCGAGCGTCGATGAGCGTTCGTCCCGCCAGCCGGGAGTCAGACTCAACAACAGGATGCTCGAAGCGCAAAGCTAGATCCTCCGACCTGGTCACGATGTCGAGGAAGGAAACCACCTCGGGGCGGAGCAGCAGCGAGGCCATCCTGATCGCGCCGCTGACATTCGGGCTCACCACGTGGTCGGCCCCAGCTCGGTAGAGCTTCTCCATGCTTCCCTCTTCGAGCGCCCTGGCAACGATCGTGAGATCAGTGTTGAGGTCCCGTGCCGAGAGACAAACGAAGACGTTGTCGGTATCTGCGCTCAGACACGACAGCAGTCCCCGAGCTTTCAGGATACCGGACTCCCTCAGGTTTGCGTCCAGCGTGGCGTCTCCAATCACGGTCAAGACCTCGGGATACCGCTCATGGGTCCACTCGAGGCGTTGCGGATCCCGTTCAATCACTACGAAATCCTGCCCCAGGGCCAACAGCTTTCATCACCTGCTGCCCCATTCGCCCACCCCCACACACGACGATGTGGCCGCCCAGGCGCTCTAACATACGTTCCCTCCAGCGTCTTTTTCTAACGTCACCAAGGTCGAATTCCACGATGAATGATGTGATCAGCGCGAACCAGACGCCGATTCCCGTGATCCCTGCTGCCACCAGGACCATCGTAAAGTCCCGGCCAAGCTCGGACAGTGGGCGGACTTCCTGGAAGCCCACCGCGCTGAGGGTTATCACCGTCATGTATAGGGCTTCCCGCCACGGCCACCCCTCGATGGCCACATAACCAACGGCCCCAACGACGGTCAGAGCAACAAGATAGGCGATCGCACCCAAGAATCGGGGGATAAAAACGCGCATCGCTCGACGACTTCTCCGGGTGAAGCTGACCTGACCTCAGGGAATCCCTCGTACGGGAAGCTAGGCAGGACGCGGGTTTTCGGCCAATAAAGTTACTTGACGCTTCGCTGAGCTAGCCTTACCGTTGTCTTGACGGATGCTAGCCGGAACCGCTGCCGTCCGAATACAGTGCGTGAAAGGGCCCGACACGCATGAATCCGGAATGGAGCTGGAGGAAGGCCGGCAGAGGCCGCGAAGTCAAGAGGCATCACCCCCCTTTTGAGGAGTAACAAATGAACAAATCCGATCTAGTAGACGCCCTTGCCGACAGCGCTGGCATGACCAAGGCCGACTCATCTCGGGCCCTGGATGCCCTGTTCGGTTCCCGAGGTGTTATCGCTCGCGCTTTGAGGGCCGAGCAGCGGGTGCAAATTACTGGCTTTGGCACGTTTGAAGCGAAGCATCGCAAGGCTCGCATGGGCCGGAACCCTCGCACTGGCGCCACGATTCACATAGCGGCGTCGAAGACTCCCGGATTCCGGGCAGGTAAGGGCTTCAAGGACGCCATCCAGTAGCAACACTGGGTGGGTAGTCCCCATCGGAAAATCGAAGGATCGGATAGAGGCCACCCCTTCGGGCGTGGCCTCTTCTTATTTACTCCCTATTTACTCCCTTCTCGGCTGCGCGGGCCGCGATGCGTCCTACTCTCTCCCGACTTGGTTCCGCCCCCGCGGTCGTAGTCCACTCGTGCGCTTCGGCCACGGATGCTCGAGCCGTTTACGGCCTTGATGATTCTCTCCGCTTCAGACGGACGGACTTCAACCAGGGAGTATGTGTCGCGTATTTCGATCTTTCCGAACGACGAACCGTCCACCCCCGACTCTCCAGCGAGGGCGCCAAGCAGGTCGCGAGGCTTTACACCCTCCATTTCGCCGATGCTCACGAAAAGGCGAGTCCATCCGTCGGTTCCCGTCGCTCTTTCGGCGCGGGCCTTGCTGCTCGGGGGCACGGCGGCATCGGCTGGTCGAGGAATGAGCAGGGCGAGGGCGGCCGCCGCGAGTTCCTGGGGGCTGAACCGTTCCAGCAGAGGCTCCAGGACCAGGTAGAGAGGGGCGAGATCCCCCCGGCTGGCGGCGTCTTCGAGGCGACCGCGAATTTCACCGATACGGTCCTCGACCACAGACTCGGGTGGGGGTAGGGGGCGGACGCGGTAACCGCTGCGGCGGGCGGTATCCCTGAAGTGGGGAACTTCGCGGGGAAGGAGCAGCACCGTGGCCTGTCCTCCGGCACTATGGCGTCGGTCCATCGTGTCCACGTCCGCGGGGCAGTCCAAGCTCACGGTCGCCACGGCGGCGGGAGAGGTGCTCTGGTTGAGAGCTTCTCGGGCCGGCAGGGCGTCCACGGCCAACCAGACCGGCGCCGTTTCATCGCCCGGGGCGCCCGCCACGAATCCGTGAAGGGTCAGGTAGTCTCCGACGTCGGCCGCTCGGTCTGCCGAGCGGCAGAACAAGAGCACATGGCGAGCGTCGTCGTCGAGAAGCTCGCACACCAGCGGAGCCAAGGCGTCGACTTTGTCCTCTCCCGTGATGCGAAAGCGTATCTCACCTCGCTCCGGTGGCTTCGCGTCGGCGCCCTCGACGGCCGGGGCGGGTGGAACGCGGACCGCTTTCGTCACGTTTCTAGCCACGAAAGCCCCCGTTGATTTGGTCACCGGCTGGCTCAGGACAACCCGCTGCGCTCCAGCCTTCACATACTCGAACAAGGCGCCCACGGTATCGAGGCCTGAAATCGTCTCGATCGCGCTGGCGCCGTCGACAACCAAGAACTGGACCCCCTCTAGAGTGAGACTCGATCCGTCGACCGCCGATTTCACGTCGCTTGGCGTCGCGAAGAGCACATCGCATCGTTCGGGCAACAGCCACGCTCCCCCCAACGCTCCGACCGAATGGCCCGTGGCGGCCGCAAGGCGTCCCAATGATTCGGCGAGGCCCGTGGCGGCGGCCGCCGTCGGCACGAGAACGAGCGCCCCGGCCCGTCCGGCTTGGGACTCGGTTCTTTCCAGGATGGCCGTTCCATACGCCAGCAACGTTCCGGCTCCAGGGCCGACGGCCCCGAGGAGATTGTTCCCTCGCCGGAGTATGGGAATCGCCGTCCGCTGAAACTCGGTGGGTTCCTCGAAGCCCTCCGCCGAAAGGGCCTCGGTCATTTCCTCGGGTAACTGGAGATCGTCGAATGACTGCATCACGAGGGGTCCCCGGAACCTCGTCCGCCGGTATCCCCCGGCTCGTAGGGAAGCTCCGCGAGGAACTTCTGAATTTCGTAGTCGAGACGCGAGGTCCGGAGCCGGTCGCTGGAGGCCAGGACGTTGGTGTACGGGCCGTGCCGGTGCGCGGCGAGGGTCACCGTGCCTTCCTCCCCCGAAAAGGTCGCCCCGTGCGACGAACTCTTCGTCCGGGTCAGGCCGATCCACTCGGGAAGCAACTCTTCCGCCTTTGCTAGAATGTCGGCCGGGGAGAGGACAGTTTTTCGCTGATAGCCTGCCATTTGGGTGATCTCCCAACAACTCGCCTCTATATGAGTCGTGCTTGCTCCAGGAAGTGTCGAACCTCGCCCATCGAACCGGGACCTTCAAGGCTCATGTCACCAGACTGGAGGGTCGGCACTCGCTCTACGCCCGCCTCCTCCGCCTCCCGCCGAAGATCAACTACGCGGTCCCGATGTTTATCGACGTCGAGTACGGCTTTCGATTCGCTCGCATCGAGCCCGACCTTTTCCGCGACCGCGACCAGGACGTCGATGCGTCCGATGTCCGCACCTTCCCGAAAACGGGTCGCGAAGATCTCATCGTGCATGGGTGACCCCAGTCCCTTCTCGGCGGCGTGCAGGCGCAGCTCGTGCGCCTTCCGGCTCCAGGGTATGAACGCAGGACGAGCCATCCGGATCTCTGCCTTCCGCGCCAAACCTTCCACGGTCTCTCCGTAGGCAGTCCAATCGGGGTCCATTCCGTCGATGAGATCCTGAGGCACCGCGCGCACTTCGAACGGGTGGACAGTGGCTTCGACTCCATCGGGAAGGAGTTGTCCCAGTTGCCGGTGCATCAGGTACGATCCCGGATCGACATAATCGAAGTAGAACACAAGCCTGGGCGCATCTTCCATTCGGAGAAGCTGCTCTCCGCCGTCGTCCCGATCAACCTCGCCGGGTCTTCATTAGCGGGGAGCACCCGGCCTTACTTGATCCGAGTTCGCAGTGATTCGATATTCCCGGCATGAAATTCAGCCCAAACGTCGCCCGCCTGCAGCCATCAGCCACGATGGCGGTCAGCACCCTCGCCAAGCGTCTCCGGGCAGAGGGCCGCGACATCATAGATTTGAGTGCCGGGGAGCCGGACTTCGGCACGCCGGAGTGGATCTCCGAAGGAGCGATCGAGGGGATTCGATCCGGTTCCACCCGGTATACGCCGGTGTCGGGTATACCGGAACTGAGACGCGCGATCGCCGGATATCTCGAATCGGTCGGGGGCAAGCCCGTAGACTGGGAGGGCGTCGTCGTGGGGGCGGGCGCGAAGCAGGCGTTGTTCAACGCCGCGTTCACGCTCTTTGGTCCGGGTGACGAGGTGCTCGTAGGCGCACCCTACTGGACGAGCTATCCGCAAATGGTCGCACTGGCTCGAGCCGAGCCGGTCCCGGTATCCGGAGATCCCGACCGAAACTTTCTCGTAACCCGAGCGGATCTCGACGCCGCGTACACGGAGCGGACGCGGGGGCTGATTCTGTGCTCTCCATCCAATCCGACCGGAGCGGTGTATGCCCTCGAGGAGCTACGGGAGATCGCCGAGTGGGCAAAGGAAAAGGACGTCGTCCTCATCGCCGACGAGATCTACCGTGAGATCTATTTTGGGGACGACCGCTCTATTGCGCCCAGCATCCTCGAATTACCGGCGGAGTCCGTGGGCCGTTATGTCCTGATCGACGGGGCCTCCAAGTGTTTTGCCATGACTGGATGGCGCGTCGGGTTCTCGTACACCGATGTAGAGCTCGGGAAGAAGCTCGGGGCCTTTCAGAGCCACACGACGTCGAACGTCGCGACACCCTCGCAGATGGCCGCGCTAAGCGCATTCTCCGATCTGAAGCGCGCGCGGGAGGCCAAGCAGGCGATGGCCGCCACGTTTCGTGGGCGGAGGGACCGGGTCGTCGCGCTACTGGACGCACTCCTGCCGCAGCTTTCCTTCGTGGAGCCGATGGGTGCGTTCTATTTCTTCATCCGGGTGGATACACTGTTCCGGGAGGGCGTCTCCGACTCCACGGCGCTGTGTTCGTGGCTGCTCGAGGAGAGCGGCGTGGCCTTGGTGCCTGGTGTCGCCTTTGGCGACGATCGCTTCGTGCGAGTCAGCTTCGCCACGTCGGACGAGTTGATGGAGAGAGCGCTCAGGCGATTGGCCGAGGTGGTGGGCAGTGCCGCCTCCACGGTAGAGTAACGCGCTACGACTTCGGATCTACCTCACCCGGAGCCTAGGGCTCTTCGCAGGGCCCTTTCCACGCCGTGGACGTAGGCACCCCCAAAGAGGTTCACGTGCACTAGCAGGGGGTAGAGCTGGTACACGTGTCGGCGACCGTCCTCGTACCCGTCCGAGAGCGGTCGGCAGTCTTCATACGCTGTGTAGAAGGCCCTCGGAAACCCCCCGAAGAGTTCCGTCATGGCCAGGTCGACCTCCCTGTGCCCCCGATACACCGCCGGGTCCACCAGGACCGGCCCCCCGTCAGGACCAGGGTACACGTTTCCACTCCACAGATCACCATGGAGGATAGAGCGCCCGTCGTTCGTCGCGCCCGCGAGCAGTGCCGGGAGCTTCGACCCGAGCGTGACCCACTCCTGGTCCAGACCGGGCAGCCGCCCATTGTCGAAGGCCAGGGCTAACTGAGGCTCGAGCCGTTCGGCCCACCAGAACGCGGGCCAGTCCTCCATGCTCGTGTTCGTTTGAGGGAGCGAGCCGATGTAGTTGGAGCGGTGCCAGCCGTATGGGCTTTCCTGTGCCTCGTGAAGCGCGGCAAGGGACCCGCCGAGGCGCTCCCCGTAATCTGAGGCCGGGCGTCCGTGGGGTACGTACTCAAGAAGTAACCAGGCCGGATTCTCCCCGGCACCGGAGTGGCCGATCACCTCCGGAACCGTCAGGTCGGTTGCTTCACGTAGGGCACTCAGGCCATCGGCTTCTGCCGCAAAGACATCCAATACGGGCCCCGTTGCCCATTTGAGGAAAAATTTCTCCTGCAGGTTGGTCGACAGACGCGCGGTCTGGTGAATGCACCCTCCGGTCACGGGCTCGGCTCCAAGGATTTCCACGCTCCGAGCCCCACGCCTCGACAGAGCTGCCTCCACACCCTGCCGGAGGGCGCCAGGGAGCGTGCCTGGAAACCCGCCCCTCAACTCGAGAGCTCTGAGAGCAGGTGCTCGATGAAGGCGGCGCAGGTCCGATCGACCATGTCGAACATCAGATCGAAACCCTCGGGACCCCCATAGTAGGGATCCGGCACATCGAGGTCCCCGTCCTGATGGGGGTCGAACTCTCTGAAGAGGGTGAGCAGGGCGCCACCCTCCCCTTGGGACTCCAGGTGGCGAAGGTCCCGAAGATTGGTGCGATCCATCGCGAAGATGTAGTCGAACTCGTGGAAATCCTCGGCGCTCACGAGGCGCGCCCGCCCCCGGAGTGCGATCCCGTGGCGCATGGCGACCTCGCTGGAGCGCGGGTCGGGGGGGTCTCCCTGGTGCCACGCCCCCGTGCCTGCCGAGTCCACGCGGACCCGGTTGGAGAGATCCTCTTCTTCCAAACGGTGTGCCAAGATGCCTTCTCCGAGAGGAGAACGGCAAATGTTGCCCAGGCATACGAAAAGAACGGAGACGTCGTATTTGGCGGTCATGTTCTCCGATTCTCGAGGCGGGGGCGACCCTTGGAGGTTTGGAATCCCGTGGCGGACCCCTAAACTTATAGGCCAATCCAAAGCCGGCCGCACGCGACGTCACTTCGATGCGTGGTTAATCCGGCTCATCCGTGCAGGAACAACTGAGTGGCAGACGAGAAAACGAGCCAGTCCCCACAACTTCGAACCTTCGAGGATCTGGGCGTATCCGACGCGTTACGTGCCTCCATCGAGGCCCTCGGTTGGGAGCAACCGACTCCGATCCAGGTAAAGAGCATCCCGACCGGCCTAGCCGGGAACGATCTGGTGGGGATCGCCCAGACCGGAACCGGGAAAACCGGTGCGTTCATGCTCCCCGCCTTGGAGAGAATCGAAACCGGGGGAGGGCTGCAGGTTCTGGTCCTCTGCCCCACGAGGGAATTAGCGCAGCAGGTGTGCGATGACACCGAAGCGCTCGCCAAAGGAACTCGGATTCGGGCGGCGGCGATCTACGGGGGAGTGGCGTACGACCCTCAATTGACCGCGCTCAAGAATGGCTTCGAGGTCATCACCGCGACCCCGGGCCGGTTCCTCGACCACCTCGGGCGTGGCAGGGTCGACCTGAAGAACGTGCGCACGTTTGTGCTCGATGAGGCGGACCGGATGCTCGACATGGGCTTCCGTCCGCAGATCGAGGGGGTGCTGCGCGAGGTTCCCAGGAAGCGGCAGACGATGCTGTTCTCGGCCACCATGCCCAATGGAGTCCATGATCTCGCTTCTCGTATTACCAGGGATGCGGTGTGGGTCGAGGCCGCTCCGTCGGGAACCAAGGCTGAGGGGATCACCGAGCTCGTGTACTCGGTCAAGCCCGAAATGAAGCCGGATCTGCTTCTTCGCCTTCTCGAGGACCCCGCATGGGAGCAAGTGCTCATCTTCACCCGCACAAAGGCTGGGGCGGATGCGCTGAAAACCCGGCTGGACCGGGAGGGCATCCGCACCGAGGCCCTGCACTCGAACCTTCGCATGGCCCACAGGACGAGAGCGTTGGAACGATTCGCGCAGAAGAAAGTTCGCGTGCTGGTAGCCACGGACATCGCCCAGCGGGGTCTGGACGTCGAGGGGATCTCGCACGTCGTCAACTACGACGTACCAAGGGACCCCGAGGATTACACGCACCGCATCGGCCGGACCGCAAGGGCGGGCGCCGTCGGGACCGCCGTCACGTTCCTGGCCGCGGCCGACCTTGGCGCGTTCAAGTCGCTGACGTACCATATCGGGAGGGATCTGGAGCGCATCCATCTTCCTGATTTCGACTACACTGGCACGCCACAGGCCGTGTCGAGCGTATCGTCAACTCGTGGGCGGCACTCTCGTTCCCCGACGGGCATGGGGTCTCGTGACGCCGACGATCTGACCGATGAAGAGTTGGCGGATCTTTTGAAGTTTTGATCCCCAAGGTCGACTCGAACCCCATGACTTGAGATGATCCTACGTCGATACGGCACGACCATAAGAAGCGTCGAAACGAACTTCGACTCCAAGGCCCTCACTGAGATCGGGTTCCGGCGAGATCACGCCTTTTCTGCGCCGGCCGACGACTTCTTGGCTGGGCACGAACGGGTTTCAGGCCACCTTCTCGTGGCCGAGTCCGAAGGGGATGTGCAGGACGAAGTCGAATCGGCGATGCTCCAGCAGCTGCTCGATCAGCTTCTGAAAATCGAAGACGATTTGGCCGAGGGCGAGCTTGTCGTCGTGGAGAGTGAGCAGGGCCAGGACTACCCGAAGACGCGTACCCGGCAGAAAAATGTGGTCGTGGACGGAGAGAATCGCCTCTACTTTTTCTCCAGCGTATCCCCGCCGCTGAAGGTGGCCGTGTTCAGAGCCCGTTAGGCTCCTGCAACCCTTTGAAACCGTTCGGCGTCCAATTCCGTAGAGGTGGATGGGTGGTAGGGGATGTGGGTGGTTTCGAAAGCGGCGGAGTCGGTTCGGGACGCTGTGCGGACGTGGGGTGATGATGTGGGAAGGCGTAAATGGCTTCGGCGCCTAGGCCCGGTCGGCTCATCGAGTCGGCCGGGTTCTTTTTTTTGGGTGCGGTAAGTGGCTCGCGAACTTCTGGGACACCACACTAGAGTGCCAAGGCCGCCGGGTAGCCTCCGGTGTGCCAGAGGACCATCCGATCCTCTGGTGGTATGCGGCCATTCTGGGCCCAGTCCAGCATGGCCGCGGCAGTCTTGGCCGTATACGCGGGGTCGAGCAAGACACCTTCGGTACGGGCGAGTACAGCGGTCGCCTCCTCCGATGCGTCGGAATGGATTCCGTACCCTGGGCCGACGTAGTCGTCCGTGGGGTGGAGCAAACCCGGGAGGAGTGGGGTTTGTGTTCCGAGCAGCGCGCCGGCACGGCTCACGAGTCCCTCGGTCAACTCCAGCATTTCGACTCGGCTGATGTCGGGGCTCACGCCCACCAACCTCACATCCGTTCGCTCCAGGAGCGTGAACCCCAACGCCAATCCAGCGTACGTGCCGCACGAAGAAGCCGAAACGAAGATCCAGGTGTCCCCGGCGTGGGGACGGTCACGGAGTTGGACATCGATCTCGGTGGCAGCGCGTACGTATCCCAGTGAGCCGAGAGGGGTCGAAGCACCGAGAGGGATCACAACGGCGTGGCCCCCGCCCGCTTCGACCTCGGCGGCCACCTCGGCCATGGTCGGTGCCCGCTCTTTCTGCGAGGGGACCGGCCGGATCTCCGCCCCAAAGAGTCGATGGAGATACGCGTTCCCCTTGTAGGGAGGTGACGTGTCACCGTTGACCACGAGCACGCACTTCAACCCGAGGCGTGCCGCCGCTGCGGCCGTCAGTCGGGCGTGATTCGACTGGGCCCCCCCGCAGGTGATCACATGGGTGGCACCCTTCAGGCGGTCGGGAGCCAACTCGAACTCGAGCTTCCTTGCCTTGTTCCCGCCCAGCCCAAATCCCGACTCGGCGTCCATCTTCAACAGCACGTCCGCCGGAGCCCGGCCGAGCCGTTGGGCCAGGTTCGGTGCCTCGATCAAAGGGGTCGGTTCCCGGACGAAGGGAGTACGGGGCCACTCCTGGAGCCTGGTGAGCATGCCGTTCAACGCTCTCCCCCTTCGGTGGTGGTGCAGCTTGCCCCGTCCACGGAGGCGGTGCCACCCGGGCTCACACGCCCGGGCTCGCCTTCACTGGACGGTCAGCGGGCGGGTGCCGGAATCACGAAGATCCCGTCAGCGAGTTCGGAACCGATGACCTCCTCGTCCCCTCGAATCCCAACGGATACGGTCGTGGGTCCGTCGAAGGGCGCTCTCTCCCGGACGGTGATCCGCACTCCCGGCACCAGGCCTAAAGTCTCCAGATAACGAAGGCGGTCAGGATCTTCATCCTGCACGGCCCGGATCTGCACGGCCACACCAGGAGCGACTTCGTTGAGCGTCACGAATCCAGCGACCTCGATTTCGCCGGATGGGGTAGGGATTGGAGCACCGTGAGGATCGTGGCTCGGGTGCTCAAGAATGGCGGCCATGCGATCGATCAACGCGTCGGATGCGGCGTGCTCCAATCGTTCGGCCTCCTGATGGACGTCCTCCCACGAGTAGCCAAGATGCATGTGCAGATAGGTTTCGAGGATCCGGTGTCTCCGGATGATCCGTAGGGCTTCGCGCGATCCCGACTCGGTGAGCCGAACGCCGTGGTACCGGGCGTGCTCCACGTACCCGCACTCGGCGAGACGTTTGACCATTCCGGTGACGGAAGCCGGCTGTACGGAGAGGCTCTCGGCCAGCGCGCTCGTCGAGGCAGATTCCTCTCTCTCCGTGAGCGCGTAGACGGCCTTCAGGTAGTCTTCTACCGAGCGGGTAAGGCGGGGTTCGGGAGCCTGGTCCATGTGTAAACATGGGACCGGTCACGCAGCGTGGGAAGGCCGATGCGTGGCCTCGGCCATTCGAGGTTCGACGATTCGCGTGGCCTTTCGGGACCCGGTAAGATAGCTCCATGGACTACGAGAAAATTACCGAGGGGATTCGCGTGTCGGTTCGTCCGAGTTTCTCCTTTCCGTACTCGGACCCGGAGGAAGGAAGGTTTGTCTTTACGTATCTGGTGGAGATGGAGAACCAGGGCGAGGAGGTGGCTCAGCTTCTTTTTCGTCACTGGTACATTCACGACAGCCGGGGTGAGGATTCGGAGGTCGATGGTGAGGGGGTCGTAGGGGAGCAGCCCACACTGGCCCCAGGGAGGTCGCATGTCTACCAGAGCTTTTGCGTCTTGCGGTCCCCGGAAGGTTTCATGGAAGGATACTTTACCTTCGTCCGCCCCACGGGTGAGGAATTTCGGGTCCCCGTCCCAAGGTTCGAACTGAGAGCTCCGCGGACGGTCGGGAAGGCTCCCGAATCGGACCTGATGAATTGAAGTCCGGGTGCCATGAGTGCCTCGTTTGGACCCGGAGGTGAAAACAGCTAGTTTCAACAGATTTCGCGCTTGAGGCGTAACCGTTGTCCGGGGAGGTGCAGTTGTCGGATTCAGTCGCTGTTGACGCCAAGCGCATACTTTTGCGCTATGGCGCCCCGATCAATGTCCTTGACGAGGTCTCGGACGAGGATCGGATCACCTTGGCCCGTGCGATCGCCAAGACCAATCTTGCGGACCGGGAAACCCGGCTCAAGGAGCTTCTCGCGGAGCAAGGGCACGGGTAGTAGGACTCCCTCAAGTACCGAAACGCCCCTGTCATCCAACGGTGCCACTCAAAGCGACGGGGTCTCGGCGCCTGCGAAATCCCCGGCTTTGACGAACGTCATCTTATTCAAATCGAGATGGCGGCGTACCGCAGCGTTGACATCCTCGACCGCCAGGTCCCCGATCCGATCCTCGAATTCGGAGTCCCACACGAGGGTTCGATCGAAGTACAGCCCCTGACTCAGCATACTCACTAAGCTTCGGTCCTGGGCCCGTGCGAGCTCCCGCGACTGCAAGTAACCCCGCTTCGCCACCTCCAACTCTCCGTCGGCGAACCCGGCGTCCAAGACCCTCTGGATCTCCTCGCGGAGGGCCGCCTCGACTCTATCTGCGTTTTCCGGTGCCTGAATGGCTACAGCGGAGAACGAGCCGTTTTCGTCGATGGGATGTCCGCCGATCCCTCCGCCGACGCTATAGCTGAGACCATCCTGCTGCCGAATCCGCACTGCGAGGCGGGAGTTCATGACTCCGCCACCGATCATATACCCTGCCAGAATCAGTGCCGGGTAGTCAGGATCGTCATCCCGGAGGGCTAAATTCTGCTGGGCGAACAGAAACGCGTTGGCCTTGTCCGGCGTCTCGATCTGAAGAACCTCCGCGGGTGCGTCAAAGAACTCGGTGAGGATTCGGGTGGCGGGAAACGGGCTCTCCCAGTCTCCGAAGACCTCCTCGATGACCCCACGGATCTCGTCGGGATCGAAGTCACCGACGACCGCGAACGTGCCGAGCTGCGGTCCGTAAAAGTCGCGGTGGAAGGCCCTCGTCTCGTCGAGCGTAACAGCCTCCAGTGCGGCCACGCTCTCATCTACCGTAGGGGTGTAGTTCGGATGCCCTGGAGGTGCGGGGTTCATGTGCCGCCCCATGGCGGTTTGCGCCAGGGCCGCTGGATCCGAGCGCCGCTGCTCCAGAGCGGCGAGTCGCTGCTCCTTTAGCGTCTCGAACTCAACCTCGGGGAAGGTGGGCTCTCGAACGATCTCGGCCATCAGGCGCAGGGCGTCACCCAGGTTCTCACGGATGGTCTGGACGCCTCCGAATGCCTGGCTCAGGGATCCGCCCACGGAGCCGGTGGCCTGCATCCGGTCGAACTCGTCCTGGATCTGTTGACGCGTATGGCCGGACGAGCCGCGCATGAGCATCTGCCCGGCGAGGGATCCTGCCGTTCCCCGGCCCGTGAGGGCCTCCTCGTCCCCTAGGATCACACGAAAGCGTGCGTTCACCGTCTGACCCCTGGTAGCCTTCGGGAGGAGTGCGACCTTCATGCCGTTGGCGAGAGTATACCGGGTGGTGCGTCGCTCGATATTCGATGGTGAGGGGTCGAACGCCTCTCCGGCTGCTACGGCCTCTCGACCCGTATATCCGTCCAGTGCGGAGGCGATGTCGGGAAGATCAGGGACTTCGGCCCGGTCCGGTGCGTCGGTAGGGTAGAAGAAGCCGACCGTGCGGTTGTCGGGCTTGAGGTACTCAGCGGCGACACGGTGTACATCCGCCGGCTCCACCGCGTCGATCCGGTCTCGGTGTAAAAAGAAGAGACGCCAATCGCCCAGGGAAGCCCACTCGCTGAGTTGCAGGGCGATCCTCTCGGGGTTGTTGAATGTTTGCTCCACGCTGTTGAGTAGGGACGTCTTGGCCCGGTCGACCTCTTCTTCAGTAACCGGAATGCGGAGAGCGTCGACGAGGACCTCATTCATTGCTGTGACCGCCGCCGACAGGTCGTCTTCGGTTCTCACTTGCGCGAATGTGAGGAGAGGACCGGCCTCCCGGAGCTGGTATGCGAAGGAGCCGGTGGACGCCGCCAGCCCGGGTTCGACCAGACTTCGATACAGGCGTCCGGAGGGCTGGTCCCCGAGAGCCTGGGCCAGGATGTCGATCGCTGCGTAGTCCGGGTGGGAGCCAGGGGGCACATGGTGCGACATCATCACGATTTGCACGTCGCCCACTCGGCGGAGCGTGACCGTGCGCTCCCCATCTTGAACGGGCTCGCGGGTGTAGGTTTCCCACAAGGTGTTCTCACCGCTTCGATCTGGGCGCGGAAGACGGCCGAAGCTTTTGGCGATCAGCTCCAGGGCCCGTTCCGTTTCGAACTTGCCCGTCACGATGAGCAGCGCGTTGTCCGGCTGGTAATACTTCCGATAGAAGGCCTGGAGGCGGTCGATGGGCACGCTCTCCACATCAGAGCGGGCGCCGATGACACCTTTCCCGTAGTTGTGCCACAAGTAGGCCGTAGCGAGGGTACGCCCGAGGAGCACACCGAACGGGCTGTTTTCCCCGGATTCCATCTCGTTCCGGACCACGGTCATCTCCGAGTCCAAATCATCCTGGGCGATGAAGGAGTTGACCATACGATCCGCTTCGAGGTCCAGGGCCCACTCCAGATTCTCGTCGGTGCTCGGAAAGGTCTCGAAGTAGTTGGTACGATCGAAGGAGGTAGTCCCATTGGGGCGTGCCCCGTGCTCCGTCAGCTCCTCATCGATATTCGGGTGATCGGGGGTTCCCTGAAACACCAGATGCTCCAGGAGATGGGCCATGCCGGTCTCGCCGTAGGCCTCGTGCCGTGAGCCGACGAAGTAAGTGACGTTGACGGTCGCGGTGGGCTTACTGGCATCCGGGAAGAGGAGGAATCGTAATCCGTTGTCGAGGCTGTACTCGGTGATCCCCTCCACCTGCGTGATCTGCGTGACTTCTTGCCCCGCGGCCGGAGTGACGACCATGAAGGTCAAGAAGGTCAGCGCCGTCAGGCGGCGGTACCCGGATCGGACGTGACGAAGGGACATGGCTCCCTCCTCCTCGATTAGGCGCCCCTCGGGCGCCGTCGGAAAATGTTGTTCGGCTCAGGCGCGACCTCTCAGAGCCCGCCCCCCGCCGCCTCCGTGGAACACACCTCTAGAGTACGTAGACGATTGAGAGCGGCAGCGAGTTCCATCGGGCGGAATTGAGCCAGATCGCCGACTCTCCGATCGTCCAGTTCGTCTAGTCCTCCCTCCTCGATCACCTGCGTGACGAGGGTCAGAATCTCGCTCACGGAACGCCGCCCGTCCATGAACCGGTCACGGGCCATGAGCAACCCGCGGCCCACGGCGAGCGTCTGCGCGCGAGACACGAGTTGGGTGACGGCGGAAAGGGCGATCGTCTCGTTTCCGAAAACCAGGGAAGGTCCGCTGAAAACTTTGACCTCCGCTTCCCGCTTTGCGGTGCTGGGATCGACCGAGGTGGGCTTCGGACGCCGCGTCTGGAAGGCTTCGATCGGTCCCGGCGCCTCCCTCTCCCGACCGGTTGGAAGCTCCGACGCGCCGCGCCGGGCGTCCGCGGTCACGTCGAAGGGGCGGAAGTCCCTCATGGCGACGACCGTGTCGGCGACATCCAGATAATCGCCGCTCCCGCCGAGAACGATCATGCAACTGACGCCGCGTGACTCCCACAGGGATCTGACCCGGTCCACCAAAGGCGTAATGGGCTCTCCCTCCTTGGGGACCAGCGCCTGCATTCGCCGATCGCGGATCATGAAGTTGGTGGCCGCGGTGTCTTCGTCGATCAGCAGGGTGGTCGCTCCGGCCTCGAGCGCCTCCACAATGCCAGCCGCCTGACTCGTGGAACCGGATGCATTGAGCGTGGAGAATGAGCGGGTGTCCTGTCCTTGAGGCAGCGTGCCGATGAAGGTGGAAATGTCGACCCCGGCCACGGAACGGCCGTCTTCGGCCCTGACTTTTACCGCCGAGTCATCCGTCACCACGGACTCCCGGCCGTCTCCGTGGCAATGATTATACACACCACGTTCGATAGCCCGAAGCAAGGTACTCTTTCCGTGGTAGCCGCCTCCCACGATCAGCGTGACACCGCGGGGAATTGCCATTCCGCGAATCGTGCCGGCGTTCGGGAGCTCGACCTCCTCCGTCAGTCCGGCCGGCGCGGAAAACGGGACCGCGGTGTCCCCGAGCAGGGGCCGGTCATCCACACCACTCTTTCGCGCCAATTTCGCGCCATCTGCGACGAAGGCGACCCAGTGGCGTGTGCCCAACTCCGCGCGCAACGCGTCTGCGTCCTCGTTGGTGAGCGCGTGCTGCAGGATGTCCTGATGTCCCACGGATCCGGCGCGAAGGCTCTGACCCACGACCGCGGGAACGTCCGTGGTAAGCAGCGCGATCGCCTCACGCCCGCGTGCTCGCCGCCCCTGTGCCGGTAGCCCGATCCGGAAGCGGGCCTCCACCGTGCCGTCGTCTTCGACGATGACGGCGGTCTGCGCCAATACCTCCTGGCCCGGAGTCTCGATCTCAATGAGGCCGCTCTTGCCGCTTCCCCGCCGGACCATGGTTCCCTGTGCCGCTTCATGGAAACGCCGGGCGAGCAGACTAGCGACGCCCAGCCTCCTCGAACGGGAGGAGAGCACGTCGTCCTCGAGCGCGGCCGCCTCCCTGGGAAGAATCACTCGCACCCGACTCGGCAAGGCGAACGGGTCACCCTGGACGTGGTCCACATGCAGGGCGAAGTCTTCAAAGGCCCACGTGCCTCGCAACCCCTTGTAGGCCTTGTATCCTTGTCCGTCGATTCCCTTGAGGAAACCGATCAGAGCGTCCACGGTGTTCATCGGAGCCCATCCGACCCCTGGGGCTCGCGCCGGTTCCAGGATGGCCTACTGGTGCGGAGCTGCTCTAGTCCTCCCGCTCCTTCCACTGAAAGCCTGGTGGATTCTTGGACACGAGCCACGAGAGGTACCATGGGCGTGGCGTCTGATAAGGCTTCTTAGCCCCGGGCCCTGGCTTGAGACTCATCCCCTCTCCCAACGGGAGCGGGGGCGGCTTGAGTTCCCTCGAGCGACTAAGTGGAACCTCGGGTGGGGCGGGGTCTGTGGGCTCGATTGGCTTTTCGTCGGCCCGCCTGTCGGACCAGGGCCACTGGTTGGGTCGGGATGCGCTCCCACCGCGACGGTCCGACCGCCAGTAGAATATCGGGACCTCCTCGACCTCCGGGTCTCCCCAGCTGAATCCGGATTCATGATCGGCCGGCGGATCCAGAGGACCCAGGTCGAGCCCGCGGCGTCCTGGACCCTCCCAGCCGCAACGGGGGCACCACCGCCATTGAACCCAACGCGAAAGGACTCTCAAAAGTCTCCGGAGGACCACGGGGTTAGTGGCGCCTCCGCAGTGTGGGCACAGTCGTCCACCCGGGAGCGCCAGATAAGCCACAGAGGCGGTGACCACGAGCAGCATCGAGAGGATTCCTACAAGTGAAACCAGAACAATCACGAGTTCGCCCGTTGAAAAGCCGCTATCGACATCCAATAAAAATACTATGGCCTCCGCGAGAGAGTCCAGCAAATCTTCCGTGCCCGTGCGCGAGCGCTTGCGTTACCTTCTTGGTACCTGGGGTGCTCATCTCCGGGATGACCCCACCGGGGATCCGGTGGCCCTTTCTTTTGGGTTCGACCACCTGAGCCGTCTCCCGACCAGAGCATGAAGATCAGGAACATCGCCATCATCGCACATGTGGATCATGGCAAGACCACGCTCGTGGACGAGATGCTCCGCCAGACGGGCGTCTTTCGTGTCAACGAGAAGGTGCAGGAGCGCGTACTCGACTCCAACCCGCTCGAACGGGAACGAGGGATCACGATTCTTGCAAAGAACACCTCGATCCGGTGGGGCGATGTGAAAATCAACATCGTCGATACGCCCGGCCACGCCGATTTCGGCGGGGAGGTCGAGCGCACTTTACGTATGGTCGACGGGGTGCTGCTGCTCGTGGACGCTGCGGAGGGCCCGATGCCGCAGACGCGGTTCGTGACCCGAAAAGCGTTGGAGCTCCGGCTCCAGCCGATCGTGCTCGTCAACAAAGTCGATCGGTCGGATGCCCGCGCGATCGAGGTTCACGACGAGGTGCTCGAGCTCTTCATGAACCTCGAAGCCTCCGACGCGCAATTGGATGCTCCTTTTCTTTATGCCGTCGGACGAGACGGCTGGGCCAGCCCCGATCCGGGTGCGTCGAATGGCGATCTGGAGCCGCTCCTCGAGACCATCGTCGAGGCCATTGCCGCACCGCTCGTGGATCTCGACGGGGCGTTCCAAATGCTGATCTCGACGCTCGACCACTCGAACTACGTGGGGCGCATCGGAATCGGACGGATTGAGCGGGGGGGCGTGACCGTCGGCGACGACATCGCTCTGCTGCCTCTAGGGGATCCGGGCTTGGTCGGCGCCGACGAGGCGACGCCCGCACGTGTGGTACAGCTCTATGGTTTCGAGGGCTTGGAGCGTGTGGAGATCGAAGCCGCCGACGCCGGGGACATTGTGGCGGTCGCGGGAATCCCGGGAGTCGAGATCGGGACGACCCTCACCGATGTCGATGAACGCGAGCGGCTGCGCGGGATTGCGGTCGAGGAGCCCACGCTCTCTGTGGACTTCACCGTGAACGACTCACCCTTCGCGGGCCGCTCGGGCAAATTCGTGACCACCCGGCAGCTTCGCGACCGGCTGATGAAGGAACTCGAGCGTAATGTTGCCCTTAGGGTCGAGCAGACCGGGGAACCCGATACGTTCACAGTTTCGGGCCGGGGCGAGTTGCATCTCTCGATTCTCATGGAGACGATGCGCCGGGAGGGATATGAGTTTCAGGTTTCGAGGCCGCGTGTCATCGAGAAGAGGGGACCCGAAGGTCTTCTCGAGCCCTTTGAAGAGGCGGTCATCGAGGTCCCGGAACAGTACATCGGCGTAGTGATGGAAAGGATGGGGTCGCGAAAGGCCGAATTGATCGAGATGAAGCCGACGGACAGGGGTCCTGTCCGGCTCCGGTTCCGGGTGCCTGCTCGGGGACTCTTCGGATACCGATCCGATTTCATGACGGACACCAGGGGCGAGGGGCTCCTGCACCACCGCTTCCTGGAATACGGTCCGCACGCCGGGACGATGGTCGGCCGCAAGAGGGGAGTGCTCGTGGCCGACCGAGAAGGATTTGCCGTAGGCTTCGCCCTCTTCAACCTCCAGGAGCGCGCGACGATGTTCGTGCGCCCGGGGGACGAGGTATACACCGGAATGATCGTGGGGGAGCACGTGCGTCCGGGCGATCTGGACGTCAACGCCTGCAAGGCCAAGAAGCTCACCAACATGCGGACTACGGCAACGGATGAGAACATCAAACTGGAACCGCCACGGGACCTGACCCTCGAACTCGCCTTGGAGTTCATCGAAGACGATGAGCTGATCGAGGTCACGCCGAGGGGGATCGGGTTGAGAAAGAGGCACCTCGACCCCATTGCCCGCAAGAAGGCTTTACGCAAGAAGGCCTGAGCCGCCGGACGAAAGATGGCGATTTTTCAAAAAGATCTCGTCTCCGAGAACAACCACCCGTTGAACCTTGTCGATGGCAAGGGGATCGATGAAGCGTCAGTCACCCGCCCCCCGATCTTCGAAGTGTTTATGCGTATGGCCGAGGAGTTGGCCAAGCGAAGCACCTGTGCCAGGCTCAGGGTGGGGACAGTCATTACGGACCCGCATCTCGAGAACGTGGTCGCCATCGGCTACAACGGAAACGCGCGACGCTTTCCGAACGAATGTGACGGACCGGATCCCGGGGCGTGCGGCTGCATCCATTCGGAGCAAAATGCCCTCGTAAAAGCCCCCGGAAGCATGCTGGACAAGGTGGCTTTCGTGACCGCGACCCCATGCGTGACCTGTGCCAAATTGCTCATCCAGGGCAACATCTCACATGTGTTCTACCGTGAGATCTATCGGGATCCGTCCGGCCTGGAGGTCCTGAAACGCGCGGGTGTAACCCCGGTCCACTATGTACGATGGATGGATGATTGGCGCTGAGATTTCCGGGCTTTCGGGACTTGTCCGTCACGTTATCTTCCGGCCTTCGTCACCGCCTCCGGGTGGGTGCTGCCGTCCGCGGGCGGGCCACCGTGCGTCGGCATCGTCTGGACCGAAAACAACCTAAAGTAAACGCGTGGGAGTTCATTTCGTGAAGTCGTCCACCATAGAGAATACCACCTCGTTTGGCCGCTTCTTTCTTCCGGGTCCGACAGAGGTCCATCCGGAGGTGCTGAGCGCCCAGAACCGGGCCCTAATCGGGCACCGAGGCCCAGCCATAAAGGAGCTCATGAGTAAGCTGCAGACCGGGCTCCGAGATCTGTTTCGCACGGAGAGTCCGGTCCTGATATCGACATCGTCAGCGACCGGATTGATGGAGGCTGCCGTTCGGAACGGCGCTCGATCTCGCGTTCTGAGTCTAGTCAACGGCGCCTTCAGCCAGCGGTTCGGCCAGATCGCTGAGGCCTGTGGATTCGTGGTCGAGACGCTCGAGGTGGAGTGGGGCCAGACCTTTACCGCCGACCAGGTGCGTGAGAAGCTGGCTTCGGGTGGGCTCGATGCCGTCACGGTGGTTCACTCCGAGACGTCCACCGGGGCGTTGAACCCCATAAGCCAGATCTCGGAGGCCGTCCGGGAGCAGGACGATGTAGTGCTTCTGGTGGACTCGGTGACGGGCGTGGGCGGGGCGGAGGTTCGGACCGACGAGTGGGCTTTGGACTTCGTGCTCACGGGATCTCAAAAGGCTCTCGCGTTGCCTCCCGGCCTCGCTTTTGGCGTGGCCTCTGAACGCCTTATGGCGCGTGCTGCCGAAGCGACGCGGAAGGGCGTCTACTTCGATTTAGTATCGTTCCGGAAGCAGCTCGATAATCTCCAGACTCCGACCACGCCTGCGGTTTCACTCTTCTACGCGTTGGCCAAGCAGTTGGACCGGATCCGGCTGGAGGGGTTGGTGGCCCGATGGGACCGGCACCAGGCGATGGCCGACCGGTGCGTCCAGTGGGTGGACATGATGCGGGAGCAAAGGGGGGTCGCGCTGTCGGTGCTGGCGCCCGAGGGATCCCGTTCTCCGACCGTGACCTGTGTGGAGCTTCCTGAGGGGACCACCGGGCCGTCGGTGGTATCGGCAATGAAGGAGAGAGGGTTCACCATCGGCGGAGGTTACGGAAAGCTGAAGGAGGGGACGTTCCGGGTCGGACACATGGGCGATCATACCGTTGCCGAACTCGATGCAGTGCTGGACGCCCTAGGGGAGGTGCTCTCGTGAGCGAGAAGTTCGTGGTCATCGCGGCCGACAAGATCTCCCTTTCGGGCCTTTCACCCCTGACCGAGGATGATCGCTTCGAAGTCCTGGTGCCCGACGGCTGGACCACTGAGGAGATGCAGGAGGCATTGGGCCGGGCTCACGGTCTCATCGTACGCAGCGCGACCAGGGTGACCCCGGAACTTCTGGAGCAGGCTCCACACCTGAAGGTTATCGGCCGCGCGGGGGTGGGAGTCGACAACATCGATCTCGAGGCCGCCACTGAGCTCGGGATCCCGGTGATCAACGCTCCCGAAGGCAACACCGTATCCGCCGCCGAACTCGCGATGGCTCTCATCTTGACCGTCGCGCGTAACGTTTCCTGGGCGGATGCTTCCGTTCGGGGCGGCGCATGGGCTCGATCGCAGTTCTCTGGCATCGAGCTTCGTGGTAGGATACTCGGACTCATCGGTGCGGGGCGGATCGGGAGCGAGGTCGCATTGCGTGCGCAGGCGTTCGGTATGGAGACGATCGCCTACGATCCGTACCTGACGGAGGAACGCGCCAAGGAACTGAGGATCGAACGGGTGGAGCTCGATGACGTGATCGCTCGCGGGGACGTGATCTCGTTACACGTGCCGCTCACACCGCAAACCGAGGGCATGATCGGTGAGGCGGAACTCAAGGCCATGAAACCCACGGCCATCCTGGTCAATGCCGCACGGGGTGGGGTGGTCGAGGAGGCTGCGCTGGTTACCGCGCTCGAGTCGGGGGAGATCGCGGCCGCTGCGCTCGACGTTTTCACAACCGAGCCGCTTCCAGACGATAGCCCGCTGAGGGGCACTAAAAACCTGCTCCTCACGCCGCATCTCGGGGCCTCCACCATCGAGGCTCAGGAGTTGGTCGCGAACGAGATCGCGGGGGGCGTGAGCGCGGCGCTGCTCGAGGGGGACCTTTCCAAGGCGCTGAACGCGCCCGCGATCGGAGGGGAGGACCTCGAGTATCTCAGGCCTCTCATGGATCTCGCGGGCAGGGTCGGACGCGTGGTCGGCGTCCTGGGCCGGGGCGGAATGCAGCGGGCCGACATCTCGGTCGCGGGGCTGGACGAGGACATTCTTGGACCGCTGACTGCGGCGGCCATGACCGGAGTGCTCACACCTGTCGTGGGCGCACGCAACGTCAATTACGTAAACGCCCTCCACCTCGCCGAAGGGCGGGGCATCGAGATCGCGACGACGCTGCAGTCCCCACGAGTCGACTACGCCAAGTTCCTCGAGATCGTTCTCGAGACAGAGGACCAGAAGGTACGCGTGGCCGGTGCGCTACTGGGCGAGCATCATCATCCTCGGATCGTGCAGATCGACGGGTACGCTTTGAGCGTCCAACCTGAAGGGTGCCTGATCGTGCTCCGGAACAATGACGTCCCTGGCGTCATCGGGAGGGTGGGGACCCTCCTGGCGGCGCACGGCTTGAACATCGCCGAGTACATCCAGTCGAGGGAGGCCAAGGGTGGCCTGGCGTTGGCCGCCGTGTCCGTCGATGGAAAGGTCAGCCCCGAGTTTCTCGCGACTCTGAGCGAGGACGAGGATATTTTGGACGCGCGGGCGGTCTACTTCGACGGCTGAACGGGGACGCTCACTGCGGAGCCGGCCGTCGGACGACGTTGTACTTTTCCAGGACGCGGGTCACGGCCTCAACGTCGATCGCCTCCACCGTCCTTCCCATTCCTGATACGGTCGTCGCCTTGAGGAGCGAATTGTAGATCGCTTCTTCCGTGGCCTCCACCGTGCCCTCGAAAAGCGCCGACAGACCACTGTTCGGGACCTCCACGGACTCGGTCCACTCCTCGCCCAGCGTGCGTCGTACTCCAGCCGCCGTGGAGAAAGCGATGACGTAGTCACCACTTCCGTTCCCGGCGAAGGAGCCGGTGCGGGCGAGTCCCATGACGGCCCGCTTGGCCAGGCGCTCCAGCTTGAGAGGGGACAGAGGGGCGTCGGTGGCCACGACCATCATGATCGAGCCTTGGCCGTGATCGGCGTCATCCTGCCCTCCCGCTTCAACCGACTGCCGAAAGGAGTACCGCTCCAACTCGCGCCCGACCGGGGCACCGGCCATGGTCAGGATCCCTCCGAAGTTCGATTGGACCAGGACGCCGACCGTAAAACCACCCAGGCTCTCGGGAAGCACGCGGCTGCTCGTCCCGATTCCGCCTTTCCAGCCGAACGCTGTGGTGCCTCGGCCGGCCCCCACCGATCCCTCGGCCACCGGCCCCGAAGAGGCGATCCCCAAAGCCTCACGCACATGTGCGGCGGTGATCGGGCGGCTTCGGATGTCGTTTAGGCCTCCGTCATTGGTCTCCCCCACGACCGCGTTGAGGGATCCGACGCGTTCCATGCCCTCCTGCTCGAGCGCCCACTCCACCAGGGCGTCGGCGGCCTTCCAGACACACAGCGTGCAGGTCAGGAGGATCGGCGTCTCCAACTCCCCCAACTCACGTACCTGGGTCACACCGAGGAGTTTTCCGAAGCCGTTGCCCACGTAGATGGCGGCGGGCACTCGCTCGTGGTAGATGCTTCCCGGGTGAGGCCGGATGGCCGTTACACCCGTGTTGACCCGGGCACCTTCGATCACGGTCACCTGTCCGACCCACACGCCCTCGACATCGGTGATGGCGTTCCACGGGCCCGGGGGGAAGATTCCCACCTCGATCCCGAGGTCCCGGGCCCTGGGCCGGTCGACCTCCTGACTCGTGGCATTTGGGGCGAGAAGGAACAGTGGGAGTGTCGCCATCAAGGCGCGCTGTCTGTTCATGAGGCAAGCTCTTTGGATGGCCGGCTATGTGGCTTCCCGGGCGGCGCGCCCGATCGTCAGCGAACGGTGTCGACCAAGAGTAGGGCCAGAAGGAGGGGCTGGTAAAGTAGAGACCAGAGAAAGACCCGTCGCGCCCGCGCCCGCGACATCTCGGACGCTGCGGCTACGGCGACCCCAAGAGTGATCAGCCCCAACACCAGGGCGCCCGCGAGGTAGATTCGGCCAGTGATCCCCAGGAACGTGGGGAATCCGCTTATCATCAACAGTGATACGGAATGATAAACCATGTGCCTGCCGATTCGCACGCCCTCGGGGTCGGTCGGAGGGCTCAGGAAAAAGCCGACGCGGGCGTAGTCCTCCCGGAGTAACCAGGCGAGTGCCAGGACGTGGGGCAGCTGCCAAAGGAACGCGATACAGAACAATATTACGGCGCCGAACTCTACGGTGCCCGTCGCGGCGCTCCATCCGATCAGAGCCGGAAAGGCTCCGGGTACCGCGCCCACGAGCGTGGCCAGGTACGAACGGGTCTTGAGGGGCGTGTAGGCGAGGATGTATGCAGCGGCCGAGGCCGCGGTGAGCACGGATGGCAGCCATCCGACCATGAGCCCGAGATAGGCCAGGCCCGCCACGAGGAGTGCCCACCCGAACGCCAGCGCCTCCCCAGGGCGCAACCGGCCGGAGGGCAGGGGCCGGGTCCGCGTGCGGGTCATGAGTGCGTCGAGGTCTCGCTCGACGTACTGGTTGAGGGCGAGTGCGCCGGCCGTTCCGAGAGCGACACCCACGAGGGTATGTATGATCGGGAGGATTTCGGGTCGGCCGCCGGACGCCACGTAATAACTCACGCCGGCCGTCATCATGACGTAGCCGGCGATCCCCGGCTTGGTGAGCTCGTACAGTGCGCCGGCCTTGTTTTGGGCCGGCGTCTCCGTCATCCGACCGAGTCCAGCGTGTCCCTCATGGATCGGGCCAGACCCGTAAAAGCCGGAACGTCGAACAGGGTGTAGGCCGACGCGTCAGTGAGTCGGAGTGCCATGAGTAAATCGAGAAAGCGCCCTGGATGGTCCGACTCGAAGGCGACCACGAATTCCTGGTCGTCCAAGCCGTACGAGTAGGTGGTGTTGAGCTTCACGTCAGGCCACTGGTGCCCGACCCGGATGTGTTCGTCCATCATGCGCTGGCGGTCTTCATGGGGAAGCTTGTACCAGTCCCGGATTTTCGCCATCGGGTAGACGAAAAGATACTCCGATCCTTGCGGATTGATGGCGACGCGGGCCGAAT
Source organism: Longimicrobiales bacterium (assembly GCA_965248195.1). GTDB lineage: Bacteria > Gemmatimonadota > Gemmatimonadetes > Longimicrobiales > Gaopeijiaceae > UBA822. Next base: position 3,258,639 of record CBDFIQ010000002.1, read on the forward strand.
CCAGAACCTCCTCACCGCCGTAGGTTTTGACGTACTCCTCCTCGTAGCGGTTGAGGTAGATGGACCGCTTGGTCATGGCGAAATACGAATGCGCCAAGGAGAGGTATCCTCCGAGGCCCGTCTGGTTCAACGAGGCAGCTAGGTCATGGAGTTGGCCCAGGTCGCGAGCGGCCTGCCAGAGCAGAAAATCCGCATCACCGCGTGTGCCGACCAGTGCGTAGCTGTAGATCATCATCTCGCGGATGCGGGCCGCCACCACCGACTCGAACTCATCCTTATGCTTGGTCCGTTCCTTTACGGAAAGCCGACGCCAAGCGGGGTCGACTTTGAATACCGAGAAGCGGACGAACTCCCGCTCCTTCATCTTTTCCTGCTCAGCCTGGATCTTCTCCCAGGCGTCTCCTTCCATCGCGGGTCGCTTGGGGATGTTCGGGCGCACGCCCCGGGGGACGTTCTGCTTCGTTTCTGTCATGACTCGGCTCGTGGGATGGTGGCCTCCCGGAGGGTCCCGGGGGAGCCTCGAAAGTGCCGAAACCGGAGAACCGGAGCAAGGCGGTTCGGATTCGGAGGGTGGAAACGAAACATGCGCGGGCGTGATACAGTAGTATGACGGACCCTTTCCATCCTTGCGGGAGACGAACGATCTCAACGCCGATCACCGAACCCTTCCACGGCCGCACCAACGCCGAGCGGCGCGTCACCGAGCGAGCGCTTTGGCGGAATGGATTTCTCGGAGCCACGATCATCCATCTCCTGGTCTTCTTTCTGTGGTGGGGCGAGCCGCTGCCAGAGTCTCCATTCGCGGCGGCCGGACCGCGGGCGGGGGATAATCTGGCGGCGTCCGGCGGCATGCAGGCCCTGAATATCCGGGTACCTCCGCCGCGGCCCATCATTCGGCCTCAAGTGCCGCTACTTACCTTCGACCCGGTCACTCCGGTCGAGTTGGAAGAGCAGCAGCAGCAGGTCGAGACTTCATCCATTCTAGGCGACCGTCCAGGTGTTGATGGTCCGGGCTTGCTCCAAGGGGACGGACGCGGTGACGGTGGGAACGCCGAGGAGGGTCGTTTCCGCGTCGTACCCCCCTCTCCGCGCGGAATTATCTTGCCGCCGTCCAACCGGAATGTCCGAGGACAGCGGATCGAGGTCTGGGTCTTCGTGGACGAGCGAGGACGGGTCGTAGCGGACTCGACTCAACTTCGTCCGCCCACGTCCGACAGGGATTTCAACGCGCGCATCGTACGGGAGGCGGCGGAGTGGGTGTTCGAGCCGGCCAAGAGGGGCGGGGAAGCCGTGGGTTCCTGGTTCCCATATACGATCAGTATGTAGCTTTTGGCCATGAAGCCGTCGGGCAAACGAATCCTTTGGGTCGACGACGAGATCGACCTCCTCAAGCCGCACCTTCTTTTTCTTCAGGCGCGTGGCTATCACGTGGACGCGATCACGAATGGGGACGACTCCCTCGTCATGATGCGTCAAAACGCCTACGACCTCGTTCTCTTGGACGAACAGATGCCGGGGCGGAGTGGCCTGGAGGTTCTGGAGATCATGCGGCGTGAGGACCCGCACGTCCGCGTCGTAATGGTGACCAAGTCGGCCGAAGATCAGACCATGACGGATGCGATCGGACGGCGGGTCGCCGACTATCTGGTGAAGCCGACGAGTCCCCGCCAGGTTCTTTCAGTCGTCACCCGCATTCTGGAGGGGTCGTCGATCCGCCAGCAACGTGCGGCGCAGGATTTCGCGGCTCGCTTCGGGCGGCTCTCGCATAAGCGCGAAGAGGCTCGCACCTCCGAGGATTTCGCCGAACTCTACATTGAGCTGACGGGATGGCACGTAAGCCTCGAAGAGGCCGGCGAGCGGGGCCTCCTCGATACAGTACAATCCCTCATGACCGACCTCCGCTTGGACTTTGGCCGGTGGATTGGACTAGAATATCCGCGCTGGTTGAAGGGTGAAGGGGACCCGCCGTGCCTCTCTGTTGACGTCGTGCAGGAGCACCTCCTCCCGCTCCTTGGGCCCTCCCCCGTTTTCTTGGTCGTGTTGGACTGCATGCGCTTGGACCAGTGGCGTGTGATCGCCCCACTCCTGGCTCCTTTCTTCGAGATCGAGGAGTCGCATCACTACTCGATCCTCCCCACGGCAACACCGTATGCGAGGAACGCGATCTTCAGCGGCCAGTTTCCGGATGAGATCTCGCGGGACCATCCCGGCTGGTGGAATAAATCGGACGACGAGGGCAGCCTCAACGCGTTCGAGGATGAGCTCCTCGAAAAGCAACTGAAGCGCCTCACCGGAGAGGACGTTCCTGTTCACTACGAGAAGATCTTCACCGACCGGGAGGAAGATCAGGTACGTGGCCGCGTCCGTTCGGCGCTCAAGACACCCCACTCCGTTGTCGCGATGGTCTTCAACTTCGTCGACCTCATGACGCACGGGCGAAGCGAATCGCCCATTCTGATGGAGGTGGCCAAGGACGAGGCTGCCCTCCGCGGGCTGACTCGAGCGTGGTTCAAGCGATCGACCGCGTTCTCTGTTCTCAAGGACGCGGCGGCCGCCGGACATCAAGTGATCATGACCACAGATCACGGCTCGATCCTTTGCCAGCGCCCAGCGACCGTCTTCGCACGACGGGACGCCACCAGCAACCTCCGGTACAAGTTTGGCCAGGATCTCAGAGCCGAGAAGGCCGAAACGGCTTTTTCCACCTCTCGCAGCGAGGATCTTCGTTTTCCCGCCGGAAAGCTGGGTGTGACGTACGCGGTGGCTGTCGACGACTACTTCTTCGTCTATCCCACCAAGTTGAGGGAGTACCAGCGCCGATACCGCAATTCGTTCCTGCACGGGGGCATCTCCCCTGAGGAGATGATCGTGCCGATTGCGCGCCTCACGCCACGTTCCCGCGGCTCCGCAGGCTGACCGGCCGGCGTGAGGCTCTACACTCGGGTCCTCTCGTACCTCCGTCCCCACCTCACCGCGCTCGCGGCGGCAGGTGGGGCGACGTTCGCCTTCGCCGCCCTCGACGCGTCGGCTTACGTGCTGCTCATCCCCTTTGTGGATGCTCTCTTCGGTGCCGCACCGACCGGAGGAAGTGGTACGGGTGAGGTAGATCCGATGTCCAGGCTCCTGAATGCTACGGTGTACCGAGTCGTGGATGTCCAGGGCGACGCCCTCCAGGCGGTCCAGGGAATCATCTTTCTCATCCTGGTCGTGTTTCTCCTCAAGAACGTTTTCGATTTCGCTCGGACCTATCTGGTGGCGTGGGTGGAGCAGTCCGTCACGAGGGACTTGCGGAACGAGGTCTACGACCACGTGCTAAAGCTCGACCTTTCCTTCTTCGGCCGGACACGGGTGGGACAGATTACCTCCCGGCTCACCCACGACGTGGAGCAGATGCGTCGTCTGCTCACGACCGAGTTGGCGAGGCTTCTCTCGTCCGGTTTCGAGTTCGCCGTGGCGGTGGCCTTCATGCTGCTGCTGTCATGGAAGCTCACGCTCGCGGCCTTCGTGGTGATTCCCGGCACGATGGCGGTCTGGGGGCCATTGGTGAAGCGCCTCCGGCGGGGCGACCGGCGCGTCTTGGATCTGGCGGGCGACCTGAGCGCTCACATCCAGGAGACTCTGTCCGGAATTCGTGTGGTCAAATCCTCCTCCGCGGAGAACCTGGAGCGCGGGCGCTTCCGCTCGATCACTGGTGACTATCACAGGACATTCTTGAAGGCGGAGCGGCTACGGGCACTCGCGGGCCCCCTCACCGAGACGCTCGCGACGGTCGGCACCGTCGTCATCCTGTGGTACGGGGCGCGCCTGGTCGTGTCGGAGGGAGCGTTGAGCGGAGCCCAGTTCGTCGGGTTCGTCGCCCTCAGTCTCAAGCTCTACGCGCCGGTGAAGTACGGAGCGAAGTTTCCGGCGCTGGTTCAGCCAGGGCTCGCCGGCGCCGAGCGCGTCTTTGAATTCCTGGACATTCCGGTGAGGATCAGGGATTGGCCCGGGGCCGCGGTCCTGAGAAATCCTACGGGCGCCATCGGATTCGAAGACGTCGCGTTCGAGTACAGAGCCGGAGAGCCCGTACTCCAAGACATCACGGTGGAGATTCCCGCCGGAAGCGTCGTCGCCCTGGTCGGACCGAGCGGCGCGGGCAAGACTACGCTCGCCGACCTCGTCGGGCGGTTCTACGACGTGACGTCCGGTCGGGTGACGGTGGATGAGGTGGATGTACGGGACTGGACGGTTTCGAGTTTGCGCGGAGCGATGGGCATCGTGCCCCAGGAAACCGTGCTCTTCCACGATACGATCGCCGCCAACATCGCGTATGGGGCCGAGTGCGCGACCGAGGAGGAAGTCCGCCGGGCGGCGCGCACAGCCAACGCGCACACTTTCATATCTACCTTGCCGGAGGGGTACGATATGGTGGTGGGGGAACGGGGTGCCCGCCTTTCGGGCGGCGAACGCCAGCGCATCGCCATTGCGAGAGCGATCCTCTCAGACCGTCCCATCCTCATTCTCGACGAGGCCACTAGCGCCCTCGATACGGAGTCGGAGCGCCTCGTACAGGAGGCCGTCGGACGCCTCATGGGCGGGCGCACGGTGCTGGTGATCGCTCACCGCCTGTCGACCGTGCGACGCGCCGATCTCATCCTCGTGCTGAGCGAGGGACGGATCGTAGAGCGGGGAGACCACGCGTCCCTGTTTGCGGCCGGTGGGCTGTATCGGCGTCTCTACGAGCTTCAGCATTCGAACTCGACCGAGGTCGAGCGCGCGACCGGCCCTGCGGGCCGCAGACCCGCCCTACGCGAGGCGGCCTCTTCGTGAGCACGGTCCGGTATCGGATCGAGTTTTGGATCTTTCGAGCGCTTTCCTGGATTGTGATCGCGCTTCCTGAGCGAGCTGCGCTTGGCTTGTTCAGCCTACTCGGGTGGTTTGTCGGTGTGGTGGTAGGGGTCCGCCGCGTGGACACCCATCAGCATCTCCAGATCGCATTTCCTGAACGGGATCCGGCCTGGCGGCGGCGGGTGGCGCGAGGCAGTTACATGCACCTCGCCCGGGAGGGGGCCATGACCATCCGTCTGTACCGAATGGCGCCGGAGGAGATCGTTCGGCGCACGGAGATCGTGGGTTTCGAAGCTCTGCGAGATGCCGCCACTGGGGGTAACGGCGCCGTCGTGATTTCCGGGCATTTGGGCAATTGGGAGGTCGCTGCGGCCGCCGTAGCGGTAAGAGGTGTGCCGATGGACGTGGCGGCCCATCTTCAGAAGAATCCGTTGTTCTACCACCATATGGTTGAGCTTCGGGATCGTCTCGGCCTCACCGTCATCGTGAAGAACGAGGCGTTTCGTCTGGTTCCGCAGGCGCTCGCTGCGGGCCGGGTGGTCGCACTCATTTCCGATCAGAACATGCGGAAACGTGGAGTTTTCGTCGATTTTTTCGGAAGGGCTGCAGCCACCGCGAAGGGTCCCGCCTTGTTCGCCCTCCGCACCGGTGCCCCGGTCTTCTTGGGCGTCGCGGTCCGGAAGCAGGGTTACCCCTCCCGGTATCGTGTGATCATCGAACGCGTGCCAATCGGCGGCGGGGCACCCGATGCGGACCCGATCCGCGATTTGACCCAGCGGCACGTCTCCAGACTCGAGGCCCACATCCGCGAAGTGCCGAGCCAGTACTTTTGGCAACATCGCCGGTGGAAGACGCGCCCGGAACCCTCCCTGGAACCACCCTGATTCGCGATCTGTATTAGATTTCCCGACTCTCCCGGAAATGGCCGGGTTTTTCTTCCGGATGGCGTCAACCATTGATCTACGTCTGCATTCCTGCCCACAACGAAGAGCGAACCATCGGGGTTCTTCTTTGGAAGATCAGGAAAGTGATGCTCGAATTCGGGCGTGACTACGAGGTCCTGGTCCTCGATGATGCTTCCACCGACGGGACCTCCGACGCCCTGGGTCGGTACCGCCGTGTGCTTCCGCTATGCGTCCTCAAGGAAGAGAGCCGAATGGGATACGCCGGCGCGGTTCAACGTTTGCTCCGGGAGGCGCTAAAGCGCACGAGCTACCCTAAGAGAGACGCCGCGGTTTTGCTTCAAGCGGATTTCACGGAGAGCCCCGACTACATGGTTCCCTTGATCAAGGCAATGGAGGGTGGGGCCGACGTCGTGGCCGGTGTGGTCGATGTGAACGGGCGTCCCGCGCCGCGCGCCGTCCGTGTGGCCAGGCGGATGGCGCCATGGGTCCTCGGAAGGGCCTTTGGCGGCGCTCCGGTTTCCGATCCGTTATCCGGATTTCGGGCGTACCGATTGATCGTGCTGAAGAAGGCGTTGGCGGAGTTCACGGGCCGACCGTTCTTGACGACCGATGGATGGGCGTCCAACGTAGAACTATTGGGTCTGGTTGCACCCCACGCGCGCCGGATCGTCGAGGCGCCCCTGACGCTGCGATACGATGTCGGGGGGCGCCCCTCCCGTCTGAGCGCGATCCGAACCCTTCGGGGGCTCCTCCGTGTACGAAGGGAAAGATGGGAAGGGCCTGTAAGAGAAGGAAAACAGTAATGCGACGGATACATGCGGCCACTCATGTGGCAATAATGCTGGGCCTCGTGACCCCCCAGGTGGGTGTCGCGCAGGCGCCCAGTGTGCCGTCCGCCGTACAGCTGGCCGACAACGATTTAGCGAGAAACTCCGAGCCGAGCGACACCCCGGAGGCCCACCGCGCCGAGTCAGTCAGCCACGAGATCGATCCGTTCGCGGCGGTCGTTCCGTTCGGCCCTGGGGAGAGGCTCGAATACAAGGTCAAGCTCGGCATCTTCAATGCGGGCGAGGCACACATGGAAGTTGTGGGCATCGACTCGGTAAGGGGCGAGCCCGCCTACCACGTCGACGTGGCCATGCGGGGGGCCACCCTGTTCGGAATTTTGAAGATGGACAGTCATTATGAGTCGTGGATCGACACGCAACTGATCATGAGTCGCCGGTATATCTCGGACGTCAGCAATACCGGTCACAGCAGCTACCGCTCGTTCGAGTTTTATCCGGATGAGGGGTACTGGGACCAGACCGACGAGGGTGTGATCAGCGAGTTGGCCACGGCCCTTCCTTTGGACGACATCTCGTTTCTGTACTTCGTCCGGTCCATTCCGCTCGAGGTCGGACAGACTTACACGTATTCACGCTACTTCAAGAAGGACGGCAATCCCGTTGTCCTCGAGGTCGTGCGCCGGGACGTGCGGGAAGTGCCGGCCGGGACGTTCAACACGATCGTAGTGCGTCCGACCATCAAGACGAGCGGACTCTATGACGAGGGGGGGGACGCCGAGTTGCACTTCACCGATGACGAAAATCGGTACCTCGTGTACATGCGCATCGGTATGCCGGTCGTCGGGTCCATCACTCTGCACCTCGAGAATATCGTGCCGGGAACCCCTATTCACTCCGGGGCGGCTGCCTGGTAGAACCGGGAGGGCTCTTCGCTCCCCGGTGGTGAGCACGTGCGCCGGCGACTCGATCTGAGAAGACTTCGCCTGAGGGCTGTCTGGCTTCTCATCATTCCGTTTTACATCTATGCGTCCCCCACGACGATTTTGATCTGGTCGGGTGCCGGCGTGAGCACTGCCGGCCTGGCACTCCGGGCTTGGGCGGCAGGTTCGATTCAAAAAGACCACGAATTGGCCACGACCGGACCATATGCACACACGCGGAATCCGCTCTACCTGGGTAGCTTCATTCTCGGCGTTGGTGTGACGGTTGCGGGTGGGCAGTGGATGTTCGGTGTGGCTTTCCTGGCATTTTTCCTCGTGTTCTACCGGCCGGCGGTGCTTCGCGAGGCCGCTGAGTTGGAGGTGCGCTTCGGAGAGCGCTACCGAGTGTATGCAGCAAAGGTGCCCTCGGCGCTGCCACGGATCATCGCCTACCGCGGCGAGCGGACAGAATCGCCACCGGAAGGCTTTTCCCGAGCCCGCTATCTGCGGAACCGGGAATGGGAGGCGGCGCTCGGAGCGGCTGCGGCATTCGGCGTGCTGGCCTTGAAGCTGAAACTTTGGCCTTGAAGCTGAGGCTCCGGCTCCGACGACGAAGCCGACGAGGGAACTATCCGATCCCGACTTGGCGTTGCAGCCACCGTATGTAGCCCACGATCTCCAGGACCATCGCGTCTGTCACGTCGGGGAGGGGCGCCATGTCCCCGAATCGCCAGTGATGGGCCCGCACGCCGTTTCGTGCGGCGAGAATGAAGGCCGCATCCGCGTGGTGGTTCGGTTCATAGATGATGTGCACGAGGGGCGGACCCTGGGTGGTACCGTCACCGGCCGGTCCATGACAGACGCTGCAGTTCTGCTCGAACAGTGCCTTGCCCTGCGTCACTTCGGGTGGGGACGTCGCCGCGATTTCACGGAGTAAGACCTCGTCGGCTGGGGCGGGCACCGACTGCGGCTCGGGTTCCGACGTGCAGGCCGTGCCCGTGAGGGAGAAAAGGAGGGCCGCTCCAACGGTCCAGAACCCGGGTATTTTGTGGGTGGTCACGTTTGCTCCGCGTGATTGGGGCATGGCGTTAGAAGGCTGCCTTCAACAGCCTTCTGGAGTCACAGATAGCTACGGACGGCCAGGTCCACCTTCTCGAGGACCATTTCGACCGTGACTCGTTTCATGCCGTCTCTATGCTCGGTGGAAATCCGATATTCCTCGCCTGGAAACTCTGCATAACCGTCGACCCAGAGGTCGTAGTAACGGCGGTAGGGTCCCGTGCGTTTCGGATTCGTGTACCCGTAGATACCGACGACGGGCGTCTCGAGGGCCCTACTGATATGTAAAGGTCCAGTGTCGGGGCTTACAGTCAAGGCGCTGCCGTCGAGGAGATAGACGAGGCGGCGCAGATCGTCCCCGAGGGCGTCGACGGGATGGGCCTTCGTCAAGCTGAGAATCTCGTCCGCCATCTGGCGTTCGGGCTGGGAAGGTCCACCGACGAGAATGGGTTGGAGTCCATGCGTCGACTCGATCTCCTCAAGAACTCGTGCGTATCCCTCGGCCGTCCAGTTTTTCCTGGGGTTGGTGGTGCCCACCACGACACAACAGGCGGGTTTGTCAAATTCGGAGAAGAACGATCCTTGGGCCTCACGTTCCTGGTCCGTGATGGGGATGCCCCACTCCACCGGCTCGGGATCGACGCCCAGGTGGTGCAGGAACTCGAAATACTGCTCCTGCACGTGTTGGGGAGAGTGGTGAGGAATACGCTCATTTGTGAAGAGCCAGTTGCCGTCGCGCGCGCGCGCATGGTCGAAGCCCAGCTTTCTTTTCGCCGGGAGCATACCCACGATGATACCGGCCTTGAGATAGACCTGGAGCGCCAGGGCGAGATCGAAGCGCTGCCCTCGTAGGTGGTGAGCGACGTCGGCGAAGTTGATCCAGGATCGTAATCCCCGACACCTCCTCCCGTACTCGATCAACTCGTCAATGGCGGGGTGTCCCTCGACGAGCGACTTGGGAGTGCGTTGGATGATCCAGGAAATCCGAACGTCCGGCCAGGCGCGCTTCAGCGCGTTTGCCACCGGGAGCACGTGGACCGTGTCACCGATGGCGCTCAACATCACGATGCACACGCTGCGGACGGGGCCGTTTTCCAAGGGCGTCATAGTGCCTTCGCTTCGCCGAGCAAACACATTATCTCGTCGGTAGTCAGGTGCCCCTCTCCGTCATTCTGGGACCGCGGGCGCATGCGTTCGAGCTTTCGGATCGAACGGGCAAGCCGACGCCGAAGCCCTCCGGGATCGACGGGGCTGCCCCGTCCCGCCACCTTGCACCCGTCCAGGTCGAGCAGAATAGCATGGACCTGCTGCGCGTCTCGTGCAATAAGGACGTTCTCGGCGTTCAGGTCCCGGTGATGCACGCCCGCCTTCGACAAGCGCGTGATCAAGTTGGCGGTGCAGGCCAAGGCCTCTCGGCGGGCGTCTCCCGTGGTCCGTCCACCCGATGGGTCCTTCTTCCCGAAAAGCACATCAGCGAGGGTCCGCGCGTGAGGCACGAACTCGGTGACCAAGTCGGCCCGGTAAAGAAGGCCGCTGGGATATACCGCTGCAGCCACGATTCGGGGTGTGGAGAAGCCCAACTCCTCAATCCGGGTGCTGTTCTCCACCTCGACGAAGCTCCGAGGCCTCCCCCCCCGAAAGAGGCGATCGCCGAAGGCCCTCATAAACCCACCGCGGAAGTACCGTCGAACTACCCATGGTGGCCCGACGCCTTCCGGATTCGTCAGGACCAGAACCGGCCCTCTCCCGTAGAGCGTCTGGTTGGCCGCGACGCGTGCGGCCGAGTAGAGGGACCCGTAATCCAAGACCGCCTGGCGACTCCAGCATAACGCTTCCGTCCGTGCGAGAATCTGGGCTTTCCTTACCTTGATCCGCTCAAAGCCTCGAGGCGATGGTCGCTCCGCATTTGTGCCTCTCATCATCGGTGCCCAACTCCGTATCGCTCGCGGGCCACGCGGACACGCTCCAACACGTCAGTCACCGCAATTTCAGGCATGCGTCCATGGCGGGGTGCATAGCGGGCCGGGCTGCCGGCCTCACCCCGATCCGTGTACCGATCCACGATCAGGTCGTGGTACTTTTCGTAGGGCCCGACCCGCCATGGGTTGGTATGGCCGAAGAGACCGATCACGGGAGTGCCCATCGCGTGCGCGATATGGAGGGCTGCGGTGTCTGGGCTTATGACGAGATCACACCCGCGGATGCTCCAGATCAGTTGCCTAACGGAGCTGGACAAGGCCGACCTCGCGGCGACTCTCTCATCATCCAGAACGGCCCGCTCGGTCATGCGCTCCGCCTCCCCCGGCCCGCCCAAAAGAACCACGGCGAATCCGAACTCGGCTTCCAGGGCGAATGTGAGCGACACGTACCGGTCTGTTGGCCAATCCTTTGCCGTGTGGGCCGTGCCCAACGCCAGCCCCACGATCGTCTCACCCTTCGAGGGCGAGAAAAAAATCTCGGCTGCCGACTCTTCCTCGTCCGAGAGGGTGATCTCCCACGCCAGCGGGTCCGGTCTGGCGACGCCCACGACATCCAGGAACTCCAAGAAAAGATCCTGCGTGTGCCGCCACTCCCCTCCCCGTGTGTACTCGGTGTTGACGAGCCAGACCCCGTCCCGTGTCCTTGAGGGCGCGAGGCCCACTCGCACCGGGGCACCGGAGAGGTATGCCGGGAAGATGCTCTTGGCGTACCGCTGCATGTTCAGTGTCAGATCGCAGGAGGGTCCGGTGCGAAAGGATCTCCAAAGATCGTATACCCCCCGGAGACCTTTCTCCGGCCGGAAGACGATGACCTCGTCCACCGCCGGGTGATGATTGAGGACCTGTGCGGGTACGGGCTGTGCCACCCAGACGATCTTCCGGGAGGGCCTGTCCCGCTTGAGCGCCACGGCGACCGGTAAGCCGTGCACCACGTCCCCGATGCCTGAAAGCAGGACGATGCATACGCGGTCGCCTCGGATGGTTTGGGCATGGATCACGTTTCGGAATTCCCAGGCGGCGCCAGCTCCATGAGGAAAAGGGACGGGCCTTCATAATCTCGGCCCTTTATCCGGATCCCAAAACGGTACACCCCGGGTTCGGGAAAAATGACCCCCCGAAGGGGCATGACGATCTGAGTTCGTGCGGGAGGGCGGTCCGGGTCACGCCGGTCCACGTCCGAGTGTCCCTGGATGGTCATGGTGGATTGGCCCGATGGCCCGGTCAGATCCACCTCGAAGTCGTAGTGGCCTACGTCGTCTCGGCTCCACTCCACGGCCATGACCAGCACCATGTCGTGCTGGGCTGGAAAAGCCGGGGCGGCGAGATCGTTGAAGACTCCTCGAATGTCGAGTTTACCGTCGCCGGTTTGCTCGGCGTGGTCACAGACGAGGGCCAGTTGCAGTTGCATAGGCGCTAGAAGGCTGTTGAAAAATTTCTCGGTCAGAGGTCCTCGGCGGAGCCCCATCCTCCTCCGCCCGGCGAACGAATGCTGATGACATCGCCGATCTGTGCGGAGAACGTAACCTTCGCCGGAAGCGGCTCTTCAAGACCGTCCCGGATGAGGACGTTTTGGCCGGGGCTCCCGTCATGCCCGCCGCGTCTACCCGGGGGCCGTCGGTTTCTGCGTTCGGAGAGCAGCGTTACGGTTCCCTCGCACAGTAGCTGCAAGTCTCTGCGGAGACCGTCTCCTCCCCGGTGAAATCCGGCACCCCCACTCTTGCGTCTCAACGAATACCGGGTGATCCGGAAGGGATAGGCGTGTTCGAGGGCCTCGATCGGCGTGTTCAGGGAGTTCGACATATGGGTGTGCACACCGGAAAGTCCATGCCCGGTCGGACCCGCACCCATCCCCCCCCCAACGGTTTCGTAGTAGGCAAAATTGGCTCCATTCCTGGGATCCACACCCCCAACGGTGGTGTTGTTCATCGTGCCCTGGGAGAGTGCCGGCATGAGGTCCGGAAGAGCGCTTGCGAACGCGCGGAAGAGGACGTCGGTGATCCGCTGGCTCGTCTCGACGTTTCCCGCTGCAACGCTCGCGGGGGGGCTGGCGTTCACGACCGAGTGTTCCGGAAGGATCAGCCGGACCATCGACATGGAGCCGCCGCCCGCCGGGAGCGTCTCGCCTAGGAGCGCCTCCACGACGCAGCGCACGGTGTACCTCGCGGCGGAGTCGGTGATGGCGCTCACCGCGTTGATTCCTCCCTTCACTTGAGGGCCGCTCCCCGTGAAGTCGATGTCTAAACCGTCGTGGCGCCGGACGAGCCTCACGCGGATCGGGATGTCCACGGTCCCGAATCCGTCGTCTTCCATGAAATCCTCGGCGTCATACTCACCGGGCTCGATGTGGGCCAGGCCCGCCGCCACGAGTCGGTCCGCGTATTCGATCAGTGCGTCCATCGCCGCCTGGGTCGCCTGGGTGCCTCTGCGTTTGACGATCTCCAACAGCCGAGACGCGCCGGTGTGAAGAGCGGCCAGCTGGGCGTCGAGGTCACCGCTTCGTTCGATCGGGGTTCGGACGTTTGCCAATATGAGGCTCCACACGCCCTCCTGCCGCACCCCCTCCCTGTAGAGATAGATGGGCGGGATACGGAGCCCCTCCTGATAGATCTCCTGGGCCAGCGGCATCGATCCCGGGCTCATACCCCCGACATCCGAGTGATGCGCCCTCGACGCCACATAACCAAGCGGTGTGCCGCGGTCCGGGTCGTGGACCGGGGAAATCAGGGTGATGTCAGGCAGATGGGTACCGCCCCGGAAGGGGTCGTTCAGGCAGACCACGTCCCCGGGGTCGAGCGGGCCGAGCTCCCCGAGGGCAGACTTCACGCTCCTCGGCATTGCCCCCAGGTGGACCGGCATGTGGTCCCCTAGCGCAATGGGCGCACCCCTCGCGGAAAAGAGCGCGCACGAGTAGTCTCGACGTTCCTTGATGTTGGGTGAAAAGGACGCTCGCCGGAGTGCGGCACCCATCTCTTCGGTTAGTGCCGTAAAGAGGTGGCGAAACACTTCGAGGACTATGGCGTCGGGCTCACGCTGTGGTTGGCCGACCATCGAGCATGGGTTAGGTTGAATGGCTAGATTATCGTCGCATACATCTGAATCCGATATTCTATCCGTTCATGAGGAATTCAGGGAGGTGTCAGTGCCCCAAGAGAAGATTTTCGCGCAAGCTCGGGATGAGTTGTTCAGCCACATCAATCGATGTGGCGTCCTGAGCGCCACGGATGATGACCGCACAGCGTGGATGAACGAGACCATCGACTATATCCGTGAGCGTTATCCGGATCTGGTGGATCCCGACCTTCGTGAGCTCCATGCGGTCGGTATCAGGTTCTGTCAGCCGGCGATCAACAACGTACCGGCTGCGGTGGTGTCCGAACCGTCGGTCGAGGGGGTAGCGGTGGAGGTGCCCGGGGAGGCGGCCGGAGGACAGCCACTTTCTGCCTCGTCGGAGGTGGGTTCCGACTCCGAGGCTACGCAGGAGCAGGATGGAGGCGCCAACGCCGCCTGACGTCCTACACAGGGGACTCTCATCCTCGATCAAACGGCGGGAAGCTGCGCTTTCCCGCCGTTTTTCTTTTTAAAGAGCTGAGAATAGATAGTGGAGAAAGGGCGCTTTCAGCGCGCTCTGCTGGGGTGCTGGCGAACCCGCCGGACGCATAGTATGTTGCCGCCCCAGTTGGGCGGAACTGAAAAATAAGCGCCTCTCGGAGAGGTGACCCGGACGCCTTTATGAGGGACCCTCAAGAAACAGAAGCGTGGCGCCGGGCGCGTCGCGACGGTTCATGACCAGCCCCCTCAACGACCGAGGTGTGACGGCGGAGAGTGAACGTCTCATCCTACCGGACGAGGATAGCCTGCTGCGCCTGTATTACGACGGAGGGCGCCTCCCCTCTCCGTCCGGCGGTTTCCTGATGGTTCTGGGGGTCCGGCCTGAGGATGAGGGGTCGGGATCGATCCTCCTGGAGTGCACGTCGTCGTCGCTTCGGTACCGGATGAGGGTGCCCAAGGCCACCCGCTCTGAAAGGAAAAAGGTGCGGGCCATGATCGATGACGGTAGTGATCCGAAATGCCCCCGGCATCAAGGCCAACTCTTGGTGCGAAAACGCAACGATCTCGCTTGCCCGAGCTGTGGGGTCCTGTATGCAAAGGCCAAGTAGCCGCCGGTGTGGGTGAGGGTGGTGATCCCCATCGGCCTCCATTACATTGCGGCCTAGAGCCATTCTAGCTTAAGGAGCTTTGTCGCGATGGGAGAGGGATTCCTCAGCTCTGAGGAGTACGACGAACAGGCTCACCAACTATACAACAGTGGCGATTACGAAGGGGCCCTCGAGATGCTCAAAGAGGGCCTCTCACTTTATCCCAATGCGGTTGAGCTCTGCGTGGGCATGGGCTACGCCCGCCTCGCGAGGGAGGAGTACGCATGGGCGCGCAAGGCGTTCGACCGTGCGCTCGTTCTCGACCAAGGGCATGAGGACGCCCTTGTCGGGCTGGGCGAGACTCTTCTCCGCTTCGGTGAGCGCGACGCCGCGCTAGCGCTGTTCGAGCGGGTCGCGGGGTTGGGGTTCGAGGATGACGTGGAATTGATGCTCACCATGGGGCGGGCGCTCTATCGTGAAAGCCTCTACGCCGAAAGCCGGGATGTGTTCGCCAAGGCTTCCGCCGCCCGCCCGGAAAGTGCGGAGGTCGCGGCATCGCTCGGTTACGCACTACATCGGCTGGGCGATGAGGTAGGGGCCGGGCGTCAAATCCGGAGATCTCTCCGCCTCGATCCTGACCTCCATGAGGCCAGGATCTACCTCGGCCATCTCCTGTACGATCGGGGGGACTGGGAGG
This sequence comes from Longimicrobiales bacterium, assembly GCA_965248195.1. GTDB lineage: Bacteria > Gemmatimonadota > Gemmatimonadetes > Longimicrobiales > Gaopeijiaceae > UBA822. The sequence goes on from CBDFIQ010000002.1 coordinate 3,273,950, forward strand.
GGGCGCTGCGCGAGTTCGAGCGCGTGCCGCCACCCGATCACTGGGACGGATTGGCGATTTGGCGTCTCGTGGAGCTCAAACGAGCGCTCTGGCATGTGGAAGACGGGGACGAGCGGGTGGTGCCCTGGCAAAAGCGCCTGGACGAACTCGAAGCGCTACATGATCCCATCGACCGCCTACTTGCCGAGGTCGAAGCAGAGGTCGACGGCAGTGAGCGATCACTGGTCGACCCGAGTCAGCTTGAACTCTTCGAGCGGGGTGAACGAAGGGGCGCGACGGAGTCGCACGAGGTCCGGTTGGGAAATGGACATCTGTTCCGCGGAACATGGTACGGTATCGTGCGCCAGATGCGAGATCAGGCTGGGTTCTCCCATGAAACTCTGTCCCAGTACATGAGACGGCTAGCTGAGCGTTGGCACGAACAGCTTGCCGTGGAGATTCCCTTTGCCGATCCCGAGAGCTTTCTCGAGGCCGCCATCCGCGCCGGCGTCGTGTATCTCGAAGACTGAGACGCACAATGTCACAGTCTGGCGATGTTCTGGAGCGATTCGTCGAGGCACTCGTACAGCAGATCACCGCTACCCGTCCGGAGTACCTGACTGCTCCCTTTGCGGTTGCGGAAATCTATCAGGACCTCGTTCCGTATCGGTCCCACCGGAATGCGATCGGGGTCGAAATGAACGGGGATTACGAGGACGCCCTCCTGCGGATGCTCTCCGGCGAGGGCGACTACCTCGTGCTCGACTCCGAGGTGGCCCTGGGAGAGATGCAGGCGGAGCTCGCCAGGCCGAATCCCAACACGGCTCTGTTCCATGAGTTTGCGGCCGTGGACGTGCGTTTGCATCCCAGCCGGGTGCCCGTGGGCGCCGGCGACCGACCTAAAGTCCACGCCGAGGTGGAGGCCGATGGGCCGTCGGCCGAACCAGCAGCTTCGAACCCGAGCGAAGCCGAGCCAGCAAAGCCCTCGAGGCCTGAAGCCGGAGGGTCCGGCGAGGATGGCGTGGTGGGTCACATTGAGACGGCTTCTTCTCCACCTCTGGCGTCGGTAGAGGCGGCGGCACCCCACGGGCCCGATTCGGCGCATGCCGAATCCGGCGATGTAATGACCGTGTGTCACTGGTGCCGTGAGGATCTTCCGGTGCGAGACTCCATTCATTTTTGTCCGTTCTGCGGCAGTGACCTCCGCCCATCCCCGTGTCGCGAGTGTGGCGAAGCGATGGAGGCTCGGTGGCAGTTCTGTGTTTCCTGTGGGACCGACGTACGTGGTTAGACAGATCGGAGCTCTCACCTGCCTGGTGGTCTTGGGGTGTGGGATCGAACCGAAGACGCCTCCCGAAGCGGTCGACGAGGCCAGCATGGATCCCCACGCGGCGATCGCCGCCAGTGCACAGGTCGTTCAGCTATCCGGAGGCCGAGACGTGGAGCATGTCGTCCCGCCCCACCTCGAGATCGAGAGGGGAGAATGGGTGCAATTCGTAACGCTCGACCGGCGTGTTCACACGGTGTCCTTCGTAGCTGACTCTCTTTCCACTGAGGCCTTCGAGTACCTGTCCGACACCGGGCAGCTCCAGGGCCCCCCGCTGCTCGCTCGCGGGAATCGATTCCTCGTCGATTTCCGGAACGCGCCCGCGGGTCGGTATGTTTTCTCGAGCGCCAGCCACGGAGACCCCGTCTTTGGCAGTGTAACCGTCCGGGAGCCTTCGGTGGAACGGTAGCTTCGACTCGCCGCACACGAATCAGGGGAGGGGGTAAGGTGGGAACGCAAGGACACGCCAAGGACATCGTCGTTCTCTCGGGAAAGAGGACTCCGTTCGGAACCTTCGGTGGAAGCCTCAAGAGCTTCACGGCGACAGATCTCGGGGTTTTCTCGAGTGTCGCCGCCATCGAGGCCGCTGGCGTGGCGCCGGACCAGATCGATCACACCTTCATCGGGAACGCTCTCCAAACCTCTTCGGACGCGATCTACCTCGCACGACACGTCGCACTACGGTCCGGCATTCCCCAGGAAAGTCCGGCGTTGACCATCAACAGGCTGTGCGGATCCGGGTTCGAAGCGATCGTACAAGGAGCCAAAGAAATTCTCCTTGGGGGGGCTCAGGTGACGCTGTGCGGTGGTACGGAGTCCATGAGCCAGGCCCCCCACGTCGTGCGCGGCGCGCGCTGGGGCCAGCTTCGCCTTGGACCAGCTGGGAACTCCTTCGAGGACCTCCTTTGGGAGTCCCTCAGTGACTCCAACTGCGATATGACGATGGCGCAGACTGCGGAGGAGCTGGCGGAGCGCTACGACGTGACCCGTGAGGAAGCCGATCAAGTGGCCGTCCGTAGCCAGCAGCGCGCCAAGGCGGCGTGGGACAGTGGCCACTTTACGGCAGAGATCACTCCCGTCGTAATCAAGAGCCGAAAGGGCGAAAAGGAGTTCGCGCACGACGAGCACATGCGGCCCGACACGACGCTTGAAGCGCTGAGTGGACTTCGCCCGTATTTCAAGGAGGATGGTCTAGTGACCGCCGGCAACGCCAGCGGGATCGGCGATGGAGCGGCGAGCGCTGTCGTGGTGGATGCGGATTGGGCCGATCAACACGGGATAGAGCCGCTCGGCCGCATCGTGTCCTGGGGATTCACCGGGGTCGAGCCGCGCGTCATGGGCATCGGTCCGGCGCCGGCCTCCCGTCTCGCTCTCGAAAAGGCGGGGTTGAGCTTGGACGATATGGACCTCGTGGAGGTGAACGAGGCGTTCGCGGGCCAATACATGGCCGTCGAGAAGGAGCTCGGACTCGATCCGGTGATCACGAACGTGAACGGGGGAGCGATCGCGATCACTCATCCCCTCGCGGCGTCCGGGGCGCGAATCACGATCCACCTTCTCCACGAGCTGAGGCGGAGGGGTGCGCGGTACGGCCTCGGGGCAGCCTGCATCGGTGGGGGGCAGGGGGGGGCGGTGGTCGTGGAGGCCCTTTCCAACGGGGACGGGTAGTGGACATCGAAAAGGTAGGCGTAGTCGGATGCGGGCTCATGGGCAGTGGGATCGCCGAAGTCGCGGCGAAGGCGAGCTTCGACGTCGTCGTGCGAGAGGTCAGTGATGACCTGATCGAGGCCGGCCGGGTGCGGATCCGGAAATCGCTCGACCGGGCAGTAGAGAGGGGGAAACTCACGGTGGCCGACCGTGACGCGGCATGGAGTAGTCTCCGTTTTTCGACGGAGCTCTCGGCTTTGGCTGATCGCCATCTCGTGATCGAGGCAATCGTAGAGGAAGTCGCGGCGAAGAACGAGCTGTTTTCGGCTCTGGATGAACTTTGTGGGCCCGAGACGATTTTCGCTTCCAACACATCTTCTCTGACGATCACCGATATGGCGGCGGCGAGCGGACGGCCGGATCGTATGGTCGGCCTCCACTTCTTCAATCCGGTCCCCGTCATGGAGCTGGTGGAGGTCGTGCGCACCATCGCGACGAGCGACGAAGCGTTCAGCGCGGCGTATTCGTTTGCCGAGACGCTAGGCAAGAAGCCGATTACGGCGAAGGACAACTCTGGCTTCGTGGTGAACTTGCTCCTGGTGCCCTATATGCTCGACGCCATCCGACAGCTCGAGCGCGGCGTGGCCTCGATGGAGGATATCGATCGGGCGATGACGCTCGGACTGGGGCATCCCATGGGTCCGTTTACTCTTTGCGACTTCGTCGGGATCGATACGGTCTACCGTATCTCGGAGATCATGTTCGACGAGTATCGAGAGGGCCGATACGCGCCTCCTCCGCTTCTAAAGCGGATGGTCTCGATGGGGCGGTTCGGCCGGAAGAGGGGAAAAGGGTTCTACGATTGGTCCGGAGAAAAGCCGATTCCCCTGCCGCCCTGAGGGGGGATCATGAATGAAGCTCTTCGGTCCGCTAAACCTTGCCGCGGCGCTGGCGCCGCCGTTCGCGCCGAATGGCCGCCTCGCGCTTCCGCTTCCGCTGGGCGCTGGGCTTCTCGTAGAAGCGACGCTTCCGTAGTTCCGAGTAGAGACCCGACCGCTGCACCTTACGCTTGAAGCGGCGAAGCGCCCGCTCGAGGCTCTCGTTGTCTTGAATAGTTACTTCCAAAGGACGACAACTCCCTTACTGTGCGATCGAATACTGGTCGATTGAACCCGAATTGACCCGAAAATCCAACCTCCGACCAAGACTCCAAGGATAGTGGCTACGGCCGAATCAGGGAAGCCTTCGTTCACGGTGGAGGGTGTGCGTGTAGATCACGTACTCCTCCCTGTTGGCGAGGAAGTCCTCGACCCACACCTCGAACGGTGGCATGGGAATTCGTGCCTCGATGTACTCGATGACGAGCATGCCCAGCTGTAAACGATCCTTGGCGCCGAAATCCACTCGTTGGCCCTCCAGAATCGAGTCGACCGCCGCCCCGAAGCTCTCGGGGTCGACGAGGGTGATGAAGTGGCAGACCTGATCGAGCCGGTAGGACTGATAGAGAGACCGTAGTTCTGCACTATCCGACTCCCCCTCGGCGTCATCCAGACGCTCCTCGCTGGACGCCGAGAGCTCCCTCGAATTTTCCAGTAGCAGCTTCTTGAACCACCGGCGGGTCTTGGGAGATTGACGGGCCTCGGCCCCTTGCAACGTGTGCAAGGAGGACGAGAGCAACGCCCTGAAGAGCGGCCGCCCCAGCCCGCGGGCCTTATGGTCAATCTCCGCCTCGGATGCCTCGATGAATATGTCGGCGGTGCGCACCTCGTCTGATTCCCCGTCGCTGTCCTGCGGGCGGAACGCGAGATGTCCGTGCCACTGGCCGTCCCGACCGACGAAGGTCACGAGAAAACAGGACCAGGTTTCCTGTTCCCAGTCCAGAAATCCGAGCGATCGCCTACGGCATCGGTCGATGAGAGCGTGTTCGGTCAAGTCGTCGATCGGGTAGAGGGTACGATACCGAAGTCGGTCTTCAAGACCCCGGGGGAAAATGCGGTCGTGCCGTGGCGCAGGCAAGCAAAGATCCAACCCTGGTAGACGGATCCGTCGAGCTTCTTGCCAGAACCGTAAACATATTGTTATCGTGGAGGAATCAGAGTCTAAGAATTGAGCATTCCCGCATTACAAAGCCTTTTATGGATGTTTGTGATGCAGGAGAGTCCCGGCAGGAATGCCGGTTTTTTTGCCTCGATTCTCTCGGAGGGCCGCTTCAAGGGTCGGCCGATTGAGGCAGAGACCGCCCATTGGAGATGAGGAGACAAATGGAGGGGACGGCTTTCTCGCTTCACTCTACGGCCCGGCCGGAGGCCATGGCTGACGTTCCCGGCGTCTGTGACCTTCCACTGACCAGGGCTGTGGTCCACTACCGCGATCTTCACGAGGTGGATCCGCCAGGCGGGCGCATCCAGGACATTGGACTCGCCCTCGTACTCGAGGGCCGTTTTGCTTCATCCGCCGAAGTCCTGGATCTGGGAAGCTCCACGGTGAAGATGTTGGACTTGAGTTCGGAGCTGGTGGTTCTCGACTGGGTCTATGAGCCGACGCTGAAGCACGTCAATCGTTTGCTCATGGAGAGGGCCCGGGGAGGCGAGGAGGTGGACGCGGCTGGGCGGCTGGGAACCTACTCGTTCCAGATGGCTCTGACCTTGCTTGGCCGCCTCGGATACGGGCCGCTCACGCGCCCCACGATTCTCAGGATTGGATTCCGAGACATATGCCGGGACCTGGATTTTCACGAGGGGACCGCGGTCCGGATCGTCCTCGGTGAGCATCGGGTTGCACGCGCGCACCTCGACTATGACGCGAACTCCTTGGTGTTCAGTACGCCTTCGCCGGAGCCGGATGCCATCCTCGAAGCCGGCGTGCTCGAAGCGTTCCCTCACAGCGACGTCATGCGTCTCAGTGAGGCCCACAACGGTGGGTCGGTGCAATACCAGGTCCGTCTTTCGTTCCCCGCGACGTTGGCCGAGGCGCGTGGGGAGCTGCGTTCGATCCGGCGAGGCCTCGGGGGACTGTTGGCCCGCTTCGAGCCAGAGCGCTTCAAGGGGATCGAGCAGCATCTCACCACCTTCGGATCGCGGGACACACTCTCCCAATTCCATGTCCGGGAGCGACGGAGGAAGGTCGAGGCGCTACGAACCCGTCATGGGGCCGGCGGCGGCACCGTCCACTAGCCCCGTGGCTACGCCATGATCGTCACTCCTGAATTCGCCGGGCTCGACGGGCGAAAGGCGCCACCTGAGCCGGTGGACCGTACCGTTTCGCCGTCCGATCTGGGGGCGTTGAAGGGACACTACGAGGAGTATTGCCGGCAGCAGGTAACCCTTCTCCTGGAGATCATCCCGCTGGAGGCGGTGAGGCCGCTTTACCGTCGCACGAGGATTTGGGCGACAGAGCGGGGGCTTCACGACACCAAGGATCCCATGTCGACCCTACGCGTTTTTTGCCGTGAGGTGCTGCCCCTCCACCATTCGAAGTCTGGCTCTTGCATCATGCAAACCATCGCGTGGCCCCTGCGGGTGAGGGGGTGGAATGGACGCCTCTAGCCGAGCCGATGGAGCTGGTCGCGGTCGATGTCAGGCGAATGGAGCATGAGTCGGAGCCGTGGCAGGGAACGCTCGAGGTGTACCGAGGCGGCGATGCGTGGCGGGGGCTCATTCGATTCCAGCGCGAGGGAGAGGAAGGCCACTTCCGCACCAGCGAAATTTTTTGTGAAGATGACCTCCAAGACCTTCGAAATCGTTTCAATTCGTTCACTGCGCCTACCATGAGCGCATTTCTGCGCTCGACCCTCCCGTAAACCGAGTTTTTAGTAAAAAACGATCTCGGCAGGGAGTCAAGATTTTGCGGAATCAGTTCTCGTAAGTTCCCATCAGAGTTGAATTTCGCTCCTCCGAACACACGAACCCCGGGGTCCTTCGAGCGTCGAGGAACAGTTGATTTCGAGCCAAATATCGAATTCATAAGTAATTGCTGTGTAATGACTTACATAATTACGTTGGGTGCACGACATTTTTGATAACAGGCTTGCGCGCGTCGGAAATGACGTGTATGATGGCTTCGCCTCGACTCTGTTGCTTTTCCTTGACACTGTCGAAATTCACGATGGTACAGTCGATTCTATCGGATCATTTCGTGAATTTTCGAACCATCAAAATCCGGGAGAATTGTGCCCATGTGGGAGACGCGCTCTGTGGAGATTACCGTCCGACTTCCCCATGATATTGCAGAGCAGGCCGAGGAGGTGCAGAAGGCGGATCCGGAATTTTTGAGCCGGGTCGTGCTCTACGGTCTCACTCGCCGATCTATCTATCAGCAGCTGCGCGAGCGCAGCCGGGACCAAGCTTCCCAGGATCTTCCCGCCCCGCGCGCGATGTAAGGGGCTTGACTCTTCCGCCGCACCCCAATAATACCTAAGGGCAAGTAGGGCAGGCACTTGCACGTCGCGGGCCGGCGTGCGGGCACGCCTGTACAGTGCTGGGAGGGACGGCATGAGCGACGCCCGGCCGGAAAAGCCCCAAAAGCTGAGCCCTGATTTGGCGGAACGCGTGCTCCGGGCAAAGTACTTGGACTACTGTTCCTCTCAAATCGCTGAGCATCTGCTCCTGCTTTCGCCGGACGAGATCTACGTCCTTGCTCAGGAGGCGCTCCGTGCGGGCGGCCAGAAGAGCGAACCTTCCCACGAGCAGATGGTGCGATTGGCCACCGAGGGTGTCGCTCGACGGCTCACGCTCCCTCCGTTCGAAACGTGGGCTGATGAATACGAACGGGACCCCGCCCGGTATGACGATCAGCTGATGGGTCTTTGGAAAAGCGAGTTGGAGGACGTACCTGACTAGAACGGCAGATCGTCATCCGGTTCGGAGATCGGCGGGCCCGGTGACGGGCTGGGATCGCGCTGAGCGCCTTCGCCGCGGCCACCTCCACCTCCACCGGCGGTGGACCCGAGCATGACCATCTCTGTGACGATGACATCGGTCCAATACCTTTTCTGGCCGTCCCTTTCGGATTCGGAGTACTCGATACGCCCCTCGACGTAGAGCCGGTCACCCTTCTTTACCCATTGATCGACGATTTCGACGAGGCGACCGAAGAAAGTCAGACGGTGCCACTCGGTCTTCTCCCTCTGCTGCCCGGAGCCGTCGTTCCACTTGCGGTTGGTGGCCAGGGACACCTTCGCAACTTGGGTGCCCGAAGAGGTGGCTCGGACGTCAGGGTCGTTTCCCACGTTTCCGATGAGCATGACCTTGTTGAGGGACCGGCTCATTATCGTGCACTCCTTGGAGATCGACGCGGGCTCACGCGCCATTTGGGCCGTGCGGCGCCACAAGGTACCAAGGGCTCCGAGCGGGCGCTATGGGCGGGTGGCGCCCCCTGATCGGCCCTCCTAGCTTTTGCCTGATGGGCCCCACCCAGGTGCCCTCCTACGCCGGATCTCGCCGAGCCTGCCATGAGTGATCTTCAGTACATTCGAGTGGAGTGGGAGGGGGAGCTGGCCATTGTCGTGATCGACCGCGCCGATAAGCTCAACGCCCTGAATGCGGAGGTAGTTCAAGAGCTCGGGGACGTGTTCCGCGACCTCAAGGACGACGACGATGTCCTGGGAGTGATCCTGACGGGGGCGGGTGAGAAGGCCTTTGTCGCCGGAGCGGACATTGGCGAGCTCGCTCAGCTCACACCGCTCACCGGCGTGAAGGTCAGCCGGGAGGGGCAGAGGATCTTTGCCGAGATTGAGCGCTTTCCAAAGCCCGTGCTAGCTGCAGTTGGAGGGTACGCATTGGGTGGCGGATGCGAGCTCGCTCTCGCGTGCCACCTCCGGGTCGCCAGCGAAAATGCCCGCTTTGGGCTTCCCGAGGTGGGGCTCGGCACGATACCCGGCTACGGCGGAACGATGAGGCTCGCCAGGGTCGTCGGGTTCGGTCATGCCATAGAGATGGTCCTGACCGGCCGGATGGTCGACGCGGAGAGGGCCGAACGGATGGGCCTGGTGAGCGCCGTCTATCCCCAGGAGGCGCTCCTCGACCAGGCGAAGGTGTTCATTCGGGGAATTACGAAGAATGGCCCGGTCGCCGTTCGCATGGCATTGGAGTCCATTTATTTGGCCCAAAGCTCGGCACCGGCGGACGCCGCGAGCTTCGAATCCGCAATGTTCGGATTACTCGCTTCCACCACCGATATGAAGGAAGGAATGACGGCCTTTCTCGAGAAGCGAAAGGCTGCCTTCAAGGGCGAATAGCCTAGGGAACCGAAAGGTGGCTGTAGGGCCTTCGGACCGTTAAATTTCCCTATGCTTCCAAGGCTTTTCCTGGCATCCGTTCCTTGCACCTGAGTGTGCTGAAAACCCGGCTTTTTCGTAACCTCGGGGACCAGGAGCTTTCCTTCCCTCCGGAGGGCGTGGCGGTCATCGGAGGGAACGCCCAAGGGAAGTCGAACCTACTCGAGGCCATCTACTATCTGGAGACCTTCCGCTCCTTTCGGGGCGCCCGCATGGAGCACCTCATAACATTCGGAGAAGATGTGTTCCGGGTGGCCGGTCAGATGGTCTCCGCGAACGGAAGTGAGGGCTCCCCGACCGAGGTCGCGGCGGCGTATGAAGCATCCACTCGTCGCCGCAAGGTGACCATCGACGGTGCGGAGCCGAAGCGCATCGGGGATGCGATCGGGAAGCTGGGCGCCGTGATTTTCTCCCCGGCTGATGTCGGCATCGTGAACGGGGGACCGAGCCGCCGTCGCCGATTCATGGACGTAGCCCTTTCGCTGAGCGAGGAAGGATACTTGGCCGCCTTACAGGCGTTCCGGCACGCGCTGGCCCAGCGGAACGCGGCCCTCCGCTCCGGGCAGGTCGAGGCGGTGGTGAGGGCATGGGACGAGCCCCTCGCTCGGAGCGCCGCGACCGTGATGGGGGCTCGTCATCTATGGATTTCCGAGTGGCGGGATGCGTTCCGCCGCTACTACGAAGAGGTGAGTGGAGGGGACTCGGCGACGATGACTTACGTGCCCAAGGTGGCCGTGGACGACTGGGATGAGGATGGAATTCATAAGACTTGCCGAGATGCCTTGGACAGCCGCTGGGCCGTCGATCTTCGACGGCAGAATACGAGTGCCGGGCCCCATCGGGACGAGCTCATGCTCACGCTCGTAGACGGGGAGAAAGAAGTAGAGATGACGGAATTCGGCTCAGGAGGGCAGCGCCGGACTGTGGCACTCGCGCTCCGGTTGGTCGAGGGAGATGCGATCCGCAGGGCGAGGGGTAGTGCTCCGGTTCTCCTGCTCGACGACGCGTTTGCCGAGTTGGACGACGCTCGAAGAGAGAGGGCTTTCGAGCTGATGGGGCAAGACCGCTTCGGTCAGCTCATCATCACCGCGCCCAAAGAAAGCGACGTACCCGTCCAAGGAGATGCGCTTCCCCGGTGGGGGATCCACGAAGGACGGATCTGCGCGTGAACGATGTTGGGCCGACGCGGGTGGGGGATCTCCTCGATAACCTTTTGGAGAAGCGCGGTCTCGGTACACAGATCCGGAGGATCGGTGCGCTCGACGCCTGGTCGAGCGCCGTCGGAGAAAGAATTTCCGAAGTAACGGACGCAAAAACGGTCGTAGCGTCGACGCTGTTCGTAGGAGTCCGGAGCAGTGCCTGGCTCATGGAATTGAGCCTCATGAAGAAGGCCCTGTTGGAGCGGGTCAATGTGGAGTTGGGAGGGGAGGGGACGATCGATCGGATTGTTCTGACGCTGATGGAGGGGGATGGATCGTAACGACCGTTCTAGGGGCGGTGTGGGGTCCAGACCCATAACGGAGTGAGCTCTAGATGGCGAAGAAAGGCGACAAGAAGAAAGGCAGCGATAAGACGAACGGTGACTATACGGCCGGGCAGATCACGGTGCTCAAGGGGCTGGAGGCCGTTCGGAAGCGACCGGGAATGTACATCGGGTCGACGTCCGCCCGGGGACTGCACCACCTCGTATATGAGGTGGTCGACAACTCCATCGACGAAGCGATGGCGGGCTTCTGCACCGAAATAGGGGTCACGCTGCGTGAGGACGGCTCCGTAGCGGTCACCGACGATGGCCGGGGGATTCCCGTTGACATACACCCCGAGGAGGGTGTGCCCGGCGTGGAGCTCGCCATGACGAAGCTCCATGCGGGGGGGAAGTTCGACAAGGACTCCTACAAGGTGTCGGGTGGGCTCCATGGTGTCGGCGTGAGCGTTGTGAACGCGCTTTCGGAGTGGCTGGACGTGGAGATCACCAGAGACGGCCACCGGTACCATCAACGCTACGCCAGGGGGATCAAGGAGACGGAACTCAAGGTGCTCGGAAAGGCGAAGGGCAGCGGAACCCTCGTAACCTTCATGCCGGACTCGGAGATCTTTACCGAGCTCGCGTACAATTTTGAGACCCTCAACAATCGCCTTCGTGAGCTAGCGTTCCTCAACAAGGGACTGAAGATCGTGCTCACCGACGAGCGGGACGGTACCGAGGAGACCCATCAGTACGAGGGTGGGCTCGCCTCCTTCGTCAAGCACGTGCGAGGTACCCGGCATCCGCTTCACGAAAAGATCGTCTACTTCGAGGCCAGCCGTGAGGAGGCCGACATCGAGCTTGCCATGCAGTACGATGACGGCTTCAGCGAGCACACACACACCTTCGTCAACAACATCAACACTCATGAGGGTGGGACCCACCTGACCGGGCTCAAGGCCGCGCTCACGCGGACCATCAATGACTATGCCCGGCGCAACAAGCTGTTCAAGAAGGAAGAGGAAAGCTTGTCGGGCGACGATGTGCGTGAGGGCCTCACGTGTATTCTCAGCGTGAAGGTCATGGAGCCTCAGTTCGAGGGGCAGACCAAAACCAAGCTCGGGAACAGCGAGGTGCGGGGCGCCGTCGAAGCCGCGATCAATGAGCACCTCGGAATCTTCTTGGACGAGAATCCGAAGGCCGCCAAAACCATCATCGAGAAGTCGCTGTCGGCGGCGAGAGCCCGGGAGGCCGCCCGCAAAGCCAGGGATCTGGCTCGCAAGAAGAGTGCACTCGAGGGAGGCGTCCTTCCAGGCAAGCTCGCGGACTGCTCCATTTCGGATCCGAGCCTGTGCGAGATCTACCTGGTCGAGGGAGACAGCGCCGGTGGAAGTGCGAAGCAGGGTCGGGACCGTTCCTTCCAAGCCATCCTGCCGCTCAAGGGCAAGATCCTCAACGTGGAGCGAGCGCGGATCGACAAGATCCTCTCGAACGAAGAGATCCGGGCGATGATCACCGCCATCGGATGCGGTATCAAGGACGATTTCGAGCTCGAAAAGGCACGCTACCACAAGATCATAATCATGACCGACGCCGACGTGGACGGTGCTCACATCCGCACCCTCCTTCTCACCTTCTTCTTCCGGCAAATGAGGGATCTGATCGAAGAGGGCTACATCTACATCGCCCAGCCGCCCCTGTACCGCGTGGCGAAGGGGAAGAAGGAGCACTATGCCTACTCGGAGGAAGAGCGCGAGGAGTACATCAGTCGCTTTTCCAACGGGAAGTCCGAGGGCGAGACGCGGGGAATTCAGATTCAGCGTTACAAGGGTCTCGGGGAGATGAACCCGGATCAGCTTTGGCGCACGACCATGGACCCCGAGGCACGGACGATCTATCAGGTGACGGTGGACAGCGCGGCCGAGGCCGACTCGATCTTCAGCCGGCTCATGGGCGACGACGTAGAGCCGCGGCGCAAGTTCATCGAGGCCAACGCCAAGTACGTCAAGAACCTGGACGTGTAGGGGGTGTTTCCTACTTCTGGTTGCCCCCCCGGAGGATTGGGGTCCCAGCGAGCGATGCGCCGGTTTGGGCACTGTTCGTGCGCTAGCTAGATAGAGAACGATCTGACCTGCAACCAATCTAGCTTACGTGGAGTCCAAGTAGACGAACCCAATTGAACGAGGGGACGTTGATGGGCGGGATCCGCATGACGTACACGACGGCGATGGTGCTTCAGGCTTTGGACGTCGGGAATCGATACGGCTTCGACATTGCCGAGGCGACAGGGCTCAGAGGTGGAACGGTGTATCCGATTCTCCGGCGCCTCGAGGATGCCGGAATGGCGGTCTCCCACTGGGAAAAAGTCCAGATCTCTCGAGATGAGGGCCGTCCGCCGAGGAAGTATTACAGCGTCACGCCGGCCGCTGCCGAGTTGCTCGCTACGGCACGTGGCCGGTTTCCACTCCGGCCAGACGTGCCGGCCGTTCGAGCCATGCCGAGAAGGGCCTGAGGGGAGGGGACGATGAGTGGCGCCAGCGACAAGAGTCACATGATGCGTATCCTCGCCGGGCTCGTTCCGAGCTCGAAAAGAGAGGATTGGATCAGGGAGTGGGAGGCGGAGCTGAGTGCGCTCGGCACGGCGGGCGGAGCCACGCGAGGGGCTCGAGCGCGCAGCTTCCTGGCAGCAACCGAGGACGCGATGCGGCTCGGTTTGCGTCACACTCGGCCGGCGTCTTGGGCGCCGAACGTCCGCTTTGCTCTTCGGACCATGCGGACGAGGCCGGGATACTCCGGCTCGGCGATCCTCACCTTCGCGCTCGGGATCGGCGCGAACGTTGCCATCTTCACAGTGATCAACGCCTACGTCCTCCGTCCCTTTCCGATCGAGGACCCGGACCGGGTCGTTTGGCTGAGCGACTTCAAGGAGGGACGTGCCGGCGTGGTATCCGCCCCCGATTTCGTGGATTGGCGCGAGCAGAGCCGGTCCTTCGAGGACCTGGTGGCCTTGCAGCCTTTTCCGGTCACGCTGACCCAGCTGGCTCAGCCCCTGAGGGTGTCGCGGGCTCGGGTCACGCCCGGCTTCTTTGACTTGATCGGTGTGCAACCGATGATGGGCCGGTCGTTCATCGAGGAGGAGGGTCTGGAGGGGAACGACCGGGCGGCCATACTGAGCTACGACCTCTGGTCCGGTGCCTATGGTGCCGACCCGGGGGTGGTCGGGAAGAGCGTCGTCCTGGATGGCATACCGAGCACGGTCGTCGGTGTGCTGCCGGCCGGCTTCTTCATGCCGTCCTTCACGTCCCAGATCTGGGGGCCGCTCGCCTTCGACCAGGAGACGCTTGAGTACCGGGGCCGGCATAACCTCAGAGTCTTCGGCCGTCTCGCGGACGGTGTGTCCTTGGACGCGGCGAGGGCGGAGATGGACGTCATTACCGAAGGGCTCGCACGGGCCTACCCGCAATCCAACGAGGGGTGGGGGATCCAGGTCCGGGAACTCCGGGGACAGGTCCTCAGTGGGAGTGCGGGAAGTCTTTGGATGCTTTTCGGGGGTGTAGGCCTCGTGCTGCTCATCGCCTGCGTGAACGTGGCGAGCCTGACGGTGGCCCGCGGGGCGGGCAGGAAACAAGAGCTTGCGGTACGGGTGGCGCTCGGCGCGTCCAGGGGCCAACTGCTGAGCCAACTGCTCACCGAGAATCTCTTACTCGCGCTCGTCGGTGGGGCGTTGGGGGGTCAAGTCCCGATTTGTGTGTAAAAGCGGAGGAAGCTCCTCGCCTTCGGCTAGGCTGCTTGGGCGACCTCCTGTTTCTGGAGGAGTGAGAGGTCGAGGTAACGCCGGTCGCCCCAGACGTGTGTGGTCCTGAGTGCGACGGCCGTGATGAGCCTGAGGGCGCTGGCCCGGTCCGGGAAGGCGCCGGCGGCCTTGATCCTGCGTTTGATCTCGCCGTGCAGCCGCTCGAGGCTGTTGGTGGTACGCAGCCGGGGCCAGTGCGCCTCGGGGAACGCGTAGAACTGCGTCGCTGCCCCGAAGCCCCGCTCCAGGACCTCCACGGCCTCGGGCAGCTCCTTCTTCCAGCGTGCGCCGAACTCGCCCAGGAGCTTCTTCGCCTCGGCGAGTCCGGATGTCTGGAAGATCACCGAGACCTCACGCGCCACGCGCTTGCGTAGGCGGTGGGGGACCCTCGCCCCCACATTACGCTGCAGATGGACCGTACACCTCTGACGGCGTGCCTCGGGCAGGAAGCGGCGGACCGCAGCTGCCAGGCCTGCGTGCTCATCGGCGATCACGAGCTCGACACCGCCGAGGCCGCGGTCCTGGAGTTGCTCGAGGAGCTCCGACCAGCTCTGCTGCGACTCCTCAGCGCCCAGCGTGACGGCCAGGAGCCGTCGGTGACCCTCAGGGCCCACTGCATACGCCACGAGCGCACTCACGTTCTCGACTTTGCGGGCCCAGCGGGCGTCCAAGAACGTGGCGTCCAGGTACAGATAGGGGTGAGGCCCCTCGATCGGCGCACGGCGCAGCCCTTCCACGGCCTCGTCGAGCCGTTTTGCCACACGACTCACCGTCGAGCGCCCAACACGCTCGCCCATCAGCGCCTCGGTGACGTCGCCCATCTTGCGCTGTGACACGCCGCTCACATACGCCTCGACCATCATCTCGTCGAGCTCGGGGCTCCTGCGCTGGTAGCGGCCGATCACGTCGGCCGGCGAACCGTTGTCCCGGCTCCGGGGCATGGCGACCTCGATCTGCCCCAGGCTCGTCAGCAGCCGCCTCAGGTATGTGCCGTTCCTATGGTCCTTCCGGCTTCCCACCCGCTCGAAGCGGCGTGCACCTACCATGGCCTTCAGCTCCTCTTCCAGCACCATCTCGAGCGTCAGCCGGATCGCGCCTTGAAACAGCTCGCGCAAATCATCGCGTAGCTCGTCTTGCGTGGCCCGACCGATCTCCACAATCTCTTGCATCGGAAGCTCCTCTCCGGTTCCGAGCCTGCTCTGCAGACCCGGACTCCCGGGTTCATGTGACAGTGAACAACAACAGAGGAGCTTCCGTTTTTCTTTCCCTCCTGTCCAGCTTATCCGCTTTTACACAAATCTAGGGACACTACCCGTTGGGGCTGGGGGTGGCGTACCTCGGCCTGGAGCCCATGAAGGCTCTGGTCCCTTCTTCGCTCGCAGACGTTGGCGTGCTCTCGATCGACGGGCGGGTGCTGGCGTTTACCGCGCTCGCCTCTGCCGTGACGGGGTTGGTCTCGGGGGCCATACCCGGACTTCGCCTCAGTGGGTCGGCCCTTTCAGGCGGCCGCATAGCCGGGGTGCTACGCACGCGGCCGGGGGGGTCCGGGGTGCAGACCGGACTCGTCGTCGCCGAGTTTGCGTTGGCGATGATCCTTCTCGTCGGAGCAGGCCTGTTCGTGCGAAGTCTGGCGAATCTCTATTCGGTCGATCTCGGCTTCGAGCCGAGCGGTACAACCACCTTCGGTCTCACGTTTCCCACGGAGGACTACCGTGAGCCGGCGGAGGTGGTCGCGGGGCTAGACGAGGTCCTCGCGCGGTTCGCGGCGGCGAACGGCGTCGAGGCGATCGCCGCGACTTCACATTTGCCACTGGCGGGGGGGCGCCTTTCATCCTCTCTCCGACTCGATGGCGACAAGGAGAAGATGAGCACGAACTCGCCCTCAGCGGCGATCAAGGTCGTCTCCCCGGGCTACTTCGAATTGCTGGAAATTCCCTTGGTCGAAGGGCGATTCCTGAGTGACGATGACGATTCCAGCTCCGAGCTAGCGGTCATGATCAACGAGTCGGCGGCCAGACGTCTTTGGCCGGGGGAAAGCGCGGTGGGCAGGTTGTTGTCCTACGCTGAGGACGCAGCCGGTGCGCCCATCGAACGCCACGTCGTTGGAGTCGTCGGGGACATTCTCTGGGCCGGCCCGCGAGGTGAAGCTATGGAGGAAGTGTACCAGAGCCACCTTCAGACGACGGAGGTATGGCGATGGTTTGGACGGGCCATGTCCTTCGTGGCGCGTGCGGGCGGAGGGGAGGCCCTGACCTTGTCTCGCGCTCAGGGCATGGTATCCGAGATCGATCCCAACATGCCCATCGTCGCCTTCCGTCCCTTCGACGAGGTCGTGGACGGAAACGTGGCGGCCCCGCGCTTCCAAGGCGCGCTGCTCGGCCTATTTGCAGCGCTGGCTCTGATTCTGGCCGCGGTCGGCACCTACAGTGTGATGGCGTTCTCGGTCCGGCAGCGGACGCGCGAGATCGGGGTGCGCTTGGCGGTCGGGGCGGACCGCGCCGACGTCATGGCGTCGGTCCTCCTGGATGGAGCCAAGCTCGCTTTGGTCGGCGTGGCGGTGGGTGCCCTGGGAGCGCTCCTCCTCAGCCGCCTCATCTCGTCTCTGTTATGGGGCGTCGGCGGGAGCGACCCGCTCACGTACGTGGTGGTGGCGGCTGTGTTGAGTGGTGTGACATTGCTCGCGTCTTACGTACCGGCCCGCCAGGCCTCCTGCGTGGATCCGATGGTCGCGCTGAGAGACGATTGACGGCGAGCCCGCTTGAGCCGGGCGCCGGGAAGGCGGTATCTTTGAGGCGCAAAGAAGTTCTCGTGGCTCGAACTTCATGCCACGTATACCAGGAAAATCCCGGTGACGGACCCCAAGCGCCTCAACATGCAGCAGCTGGTCTCGTACTTGGCGGAGAACGCCGGGCACTGGATCGAGAGTCAGCGTGCCCAGCACCGGGTGCACGCGAACCCCCTGCCCGATACTACCGTGGCCGCCCTCAGTGGGTTTTTCGAGCCGGAGACGCTGGATCGGACCAGAATCAGGCACGTCACGAGCCTCGACAATCCTCCTTTCTACAGGGAGTTCGAAGAGGCTGGAGAATCGTTTCCCCTCGACTTCACCGTCTGGGCGGCGATCACGTTCGGGGACGTCATCCTCGTGAACGGGGAGCAGGTGCCAGGGCCGCCGTCCCATTCGGTCGTCTTCCACGAAATGGTCCATGTGGTGCAGTATGACGTGCTCGGGATCCACGAGTTCGCCCGCAGGTACGTGGAGCCCTTCATACAGAACCGCTTCAACTACATGTCGATCCCCCTCGAGACTGTCGCCTTCGACCTCCAGGGACGATTCGAGGAGTCGAGCGGAGACCCGTTTTCTGCGGAGGCGGAGGTTCGTTCGATAATCGGTGCGCCGGGGCTTCCCTACGCGGGGAGTGGAAGGTAGAGCCGGTGTCAGCCTCCTAGCCCGCCCAGAGTGGTCCGGAGATCCGCAACACGTAGACGGCTATGAGCCCCAACGTGCCGATTCCGGTCAGATAGTAGATCGTCGGTAGGATCGTCTTCCGCAGCGTGGCTCCTTCCCGTCCCAGCAGCCCAACCGTTGCCGAAGCGGCGACCACGTTGTGGATCGCGATCATGTTGCCTGCCGCTGCTCCCACGGCCTGGAGAGCCACGACCATCGAGCTGGAGATGGCCAGCCGCGCCGCCACCCCGTGCTGGAACGCCGCGAACATGAGGTTGCTCACCGTGTTCGAACCGGCAATGAAGGCGCCCAAGGCTCCCGTCACACCCGCGAAGAGCGGCCAAACGCCCCCTACAGTGTCGGCGACCCAACCTGCCATCTCGAGCGGCATTGATTCGAGGCCTGAGGCGTTCACGCCCGAATTGATGTAGACACGAACCATGGGCACCGTGAAGACCAGCACGAAGCCGGCCCCCAAAAGGACCCGGCTGGAGTCGACGAACGCGTGTTTTAGGGCTGCGCCGCTCATGCGGTGCAGGAGGGCCGTTATCCCCACGACGGCGATCAGAATCGTCCCGGGCAGGTAGAGCGGCGCGGTCACCGCGCTCACCGAGGTTCCGAAGATCTCTGGCCACTCGATGGTGAAGCTTCTGAGTAAACTTCCGAAGGGAAGCGAAGGAAGGCGGCTCAGGACCAGGAGCACCGCCAACAAGAGGTAAGGCACCCAGGCCTTTCCGGCCGACATCTCCGGGTGCTCTCCTTCGTCGTCGGAGCCGACCTCAAGTGTGCTCACCCACTCCGAGGGCCACTGGTCCGAAGGGGCAAAGTCCCACGTGTCCTTCGGGAGGAGGAAGCCCGTTCGCGCCGCGGAGGACACGATCGCTAGACCCACCAGGCCCCCCAAGAGCGACGGGAATTCCGGTCCCAGGAGCCACGCCGTCAGGAAGTACGGAACCGTGAAAGCGATACCGCCGAACAGCGCAAACGGCACCACCGACAGCCCTTCGGTCCAGGACTTCCGAGCACCGAAGAATCGGGTCATCATGACGACCATCAGAATGGGCATGATCGTTCCGGTGATGGCATGGAGGCCGGCCGCGCGTACGGCCACGGATCTGACGTACTCCGGTAGGGTCGCACCGGAAGCGGCGAGCGCCGCCGTAAACTCGGGGCTCACCACGCCCCCCTGGACACCCACAAGAATCGGAGTCCCTACCGCACCGAACGTCACCGCGGTGCTCTGGATCATCATGCCCAACATCACGGCACCCGCCGCAGGGAAGCCCATGGCGACCATGAGAGGGGCGGCCACAGCGGCCGGAGTTCCGAATCCGGCGGCACCCTCGATGAAGGATCCGAAAAGCCAGGCGATGATGACGACCTGCACCCGGCGGTCGTCGCTGATGTCGTGGAAGCTCCTCCGAATGGCGGCTACGCCCCCCGACCGCTCGAGGGTGTTGAGGAGCAGGATGGCTCCAAAGATGATCAGCAAGAGGTCGAACGTGAGAAACAAGCCCTGGACGGTGGAGGCGGCGACGTCCCCGAACGGCATCCCCCAGACGTTGAGCGCGATGACGACGGCTGTCACGTATACCACCGGCATGGCCCACTTGGCTGGAATACGGAAGCCTACCAGGAGGACACCACCTAGAAGGATGGGTAGCGCGGCTAGGGCGGCCAGGATTGCAGGGCTCACGGGTGCTCCTTTGGGCTCGAGGGATCGGCCCACCGCTTCGGACCGACCGGACAACATGAGGCGGTGATAGGGTTGGGAAAAGACCAGCACCCGGAAGCAGGAGGAGGCGATTAGCGGTCCGTTCGCTTGGCGAATGTCGTGGCGACCGTCTATCTTCGGCGCGCCGACGTCAACCCGTGAGCGCTTTCCTCGCCTTGGATAGGAATCGCATGGAGCACAATCCGGACGCACCCTGGTACCGCCGGTTGCACTGGCAGGTGTTGATCGCCATGGTCCTCGGCGCCCTGGTCGGAGCTCAGTTCGGTGAGCCGATGGCGGATCGGGTCGGATGGATCGGCGACCTGTTCATGAAGCTGCTCCGTATGATCATCGTGCCGCTGGTGCTGACGTCGATCATTTCGGGCGTGGCGTCGGTGGGCGGGGGCCGTGCCCTCGGGCGCCTGTTCAGCAAGACGCTGGGCTACTACCTGCTCTCGAGCTTCCTTGCGGCCTTCGTCGGACTGTTGATGGTCAACCTCATCCGTCCGGGGGTGGGGGCCAACCTGACGGGCACGGATCAAGAAGCGCTCCCTGAGCTGTCCACGCCGGATTCGCCGATCCAACTCCTTTTGGACATCGTCCCGCAAAACGTCATTCAGGCCGCGGCCACGGCCGACATGCTGGCGCTGATCTTTTTCTGTATCGTCTTCGGCGCCGCGCTCACCACGCTACCGGACAAGACCCGGGAGCCACTGGTCCAGTTCTTCGAGGCGCTCTTCCATGTGATGATGAACCTCACGTCGGGTATCATCAGATTCTTGCCGATCGGGGTGTTCGCGCTGATCACGCGGATGGTCGGAACGACCGGATTCGACGCCTTCCGACCGCTCGCGATGTATGCGCTCACGATTTTTTCCGGCGTGACGATCCACTTCTTCGTGAGCTTGCCGATCCTGTTGATCCTTGTCGGCCGGATCTCTCCGCGCATCCACTTCGCCAACATGCGTGAGCCGCTGCTGATTGCATTCTCGACCAGCTCCTCCGGGGCGACGCTGCCCGTGACGATGAAAGTGGTCGAGGAAAAGGTGGGCGTATCGAACAAGATCGCGTCCTTCGTTCTGCCGATGGGGGCGACGGTCAACATGGACGGCACGGCGGTCTTCGAGTGTGCGGGTGCCCTCTTCATTGCGCAGGCGCTGGGATTCGATCTGACGATAATGCAGCAGGGGATCGTCGTGCTGACGGCCCTCCTGGCGTCGATCGGAGCGGCGGCCGTGCCCTCGGCGGGGCTCGTGGTGATCTTCATCGTGCTCGAGGCAATTGGCCTCAGTGGCCCGAATGTGAATGTGATCGTAGGCTCGATGCTCGCCATCGACCGGCCGCTCGATATGTACCGCACGGCCGTGAACATCTTCAGCGACTCCTGCGGTGCCGCGATCATCGCGCGCTCGGAGGGCGAGACCGGGGTCGATACCGAGGTGCGGTAGGCCGGCTGGGTTGGCTAGGGGATCGGCCTATTGTCATCGGCGACCTGGCGAGGAGGTAACGCGGTGGAGTTCAGGGGTCCTGCTAGAGGGATGTTGCTGATCGTGGCGGCGTTCTTGGGGACTGTGTCTTGCTCTCGCGATGCCGAGCTGTCCATGGAAGTGGACATGGATCCTGTGCCCGTCGTCTCGAGCCCGGTGTTGCGGGCTGCCATGCTCGAAGAGGAGGACGCGCGGGGCACGGGAGTGTCGGGGATCGAGTCCCTGCGCGAGGGCCTCATCGCACCGGACGCCGAGGTCCAGCGGCTGGCGGTGCGCGGCATCGGGCGCCTCGAGGATCCCCAGTTCATCCCACTGACCTTTCCGCTCCTCTTCTCCAGTGACGAGACGGTCCGAGCCGAGGCCGTCAACGCGCTGGGACAGGCGGCGTTCGGCTCGCTTGGTGACGAGGTCGCGGATGTGCTCTTCGAGTACCTCGTTCGGGAGAGTCAAGAGGGTCCGGCCGTACGCGGGGTGATCGGTCGTACCCTGGGACGCCTCCGGTACGCGGACGCGGGCCGTTTTCGGCGCGCCGAAGAGACGCTGCTCGATTTAACGCACGACGGGGCTGGGGACGCGCCGCTCGTGACGCTCGTGGGTGCCGTGATGGGCTTGGAGTCGATGGCTCGTCGCACCGGACGGGGCAGGATGTCGGAGGCGTCTGTCGAGAGGCTGAGCGAGTTGGCTGCCCTCGGGCGTGCGGCAGACCCCGCGGGGTCCGAGGACGGGAGCGTTGCGGATCCCCTGCGACTCGGCGATGCGGTGCGGGTCCGCCGTGTAGCCATGATGGCCCTGTTCACGATCGGTGAGGTGGGGTCGAACGTCCTCGAGGGCGCCATGCACGACCCGGATCCCGACGTACGGCGTCTGGCCGTGATGGTCATCGGGCGGGGTCCCTCTGCTGAGGGCGCCTCGGAGCTCTTGATCGATGCGCTCACCGATCCGTCACCGCGGGTCCGCGTGGAAGCCCTGAGTGCCTACGCCGCGCGGGCTCCGGAGGCCCAAGAGTGCCCGCACCTGTTCAGCTCTGCCCGGGACGACGACTTGCGGGTCGCGCTCGCAGCCCTCGATCTCCTCCAACAGGCGTGTGAGGACCGGGTGGTGCAGGACGAGATCCTCAGCGGCTTCGCCGCCGGTCTGGAGAACAGCGGCGCGCTGGGTTGGCACCGGGGCGCGCACGCACTCGTGTCCCTGGCCACGGTATCTCCCGATGTCGCGGCGGCGTCGGTGGGCGGTGCGGTCCGGAGCGCCATTCCGTTCGTGCGAATGTACGCCGCGCAGGCAGCGGCCAGGATCGGAAGCACCGCCGTGCTCGATGCCCTCGCGGCGGATCCGTCACCCAACGTCCGTACGGTGGCTGTGCAGAGCCTCTTCGGTCTGATTGGCCACGGCGCCGACAGCGTGCTCCTCGTGCAGCTCGACCAGGACGACCCCCAACTCCTCCTGACCGTGGCGGAGCTTCTGGAGGGAACGCCGAATGCGGCTGAGGCCGTGGAACCGCTCATCGCTGCGCTCGCGCGGGTGTCGCAGACACAGCGAGAGACGGCCCGAGACCCCCGCATGGCGCTCCTCGAACGTATCGCTGAGGTGGGGAATGCTGAACAGGCCGCCGAGTTGGAGCCGTACCTGAAAGACTACGATCCTGTCGTGGCAGCCCGCGCCGCCGGAGTTCTGACCGATTGGACCGGTGTGGCACCGGTGGCTCAACCCGCTCCTCTGCAAAGACGGGGCCTTCCGTCGGCTGAGGAAATCCAGCGATTGAACGGTACACGCGTCGTTCTGGAGATGGCGCACGGGGGAGAGATCGAGATTCGACTCCTGGCCCAGTTAGCCCCGACGCACGCCGCTCGCTTCGCGCGGCTTGCGTCGTCCGGGTACTTCGATGGTCTCACGTTTCACCGGGTCGTCACCAACTTCGTTCTTCAGGGCGGCAGTCCGGGTGCCAACGAGTACACGGGGGACGCGGTGTACACGAGGGACGAGCTCGGCTTGGTCTCGCACTGGCGGGGGACCGTCGCGACGTCCACGCGCGGTCGCGACACCGGAGACGGCCAGATTTTTATTAATCTGGTAGACAACCTCCGCCTCGATCACGATTACACGGTCTTCGCGGAGATCGTGGGGGGGATGGAGGTTGCCGACGCCGTCGCCGAGGGCGACGTGATCACGCGGGCCACGGTCATCCCACCAATATAAGGCCGTTGAAGAAGTACAGCGGGTCAAACGGCCTCCTAGGCCCCTAGAGCCTCAGAAGGGCACCCCTACTGCGCCACAGAGGAATTCCATGAGTGGCTTACTGGTCCGAAAGAGCTTCGCGAGCTCCTGGGGAAGCCTCGGGTCGGTGATCATCTTTTGTGGAACCTTGGCGACACCGATGAAGTCCTTCCGCTTGAGATCCTCGACGAGGGGATGGTCGGGGTCGAATCCCTTGGGTGGCCGCTTCAGCCGGTCACCCTCCAACACGTAGGCGTCACGAAAGCGCTTGGCGCCCACCGTGCGTTTCCAGGCTTGTGGATCCTCGACGATCGCCTCCCGGATCTTCTTGAGGCTCGGCGAGTCGGGATGCCACATGCCGGCGCCGGCGAAACATTCGCCGCGATCAATGTGGAGGTAATACCCGGGTGCGTGGGCGTCTTTGCCGAGCTCGTGCCGAAACTGGATACCGATGAAGGTCTTGTACGGGGTCTTATCCTTCGAGAACCGCGTGTCTCGGTGGATTCTGAACATCGAACCGCCGACCGTCCGCGGATCCGATCGGAAGTGTTCGCTCAACGTCTTCAGGTGGGCTCCGAAGTCGGTGATGAACCTGATGGCGGGATCCCTCACGTTATCCTCGTAGCGGTGCTTATTCTCGTGGAACCACTCCCGTGTGTTGTTTTTCGTGAGGTCCTTCAGGAAAGTGAACGTCGTCTGCGTGAAGTAGGACATGGCCTCTCAGGCGTCGAGGGGTTCCGCGCCCCACGACTCTCTCACATCATCGATGACTTCTTCGAACGCGAGCGCGGACATCGCGTCGAGGTGTTGGCCGATGGTGTCCCCGAGAAGACTACGTATCAGGGATATCGGGTGGTCCAGATCCCAATCCACCAGGGGTTTGGGGCCCTCCTCGAGCACCTGGAGGATTCGGAGGACTAGATAGGTATCATCGAGTAACCCAGGCAACCCCAGGGTCATCTCCGGCATGAGATCCACCGGATGCAGAAAGTAACGGACTGCCCGATCGAGAACCGGTTGGACGACGTGCGTCAAATGCCGCTCCTCGGCTCCTTTGGCGGCGGCCGCCAGAATTAGCGGGACGCTCTCGATGATCTCGAGTAAGACCGCCGCCGCATCACGAACATCTGTGTCGGACGTATCCGGTAGGCGCCCTCGGACGTAAGTCGCTAACTGGTCGGTACCCCGAGCCTTGGCGCTGTCGATGACGGCTTGAACCTCTTCTAAATTCACGAGCTCCCCAACGTCATCGTCCCCGCCGCCTCGGGACCTCCAAGTGCTCCCCCGGGTCGGCCCGGATCCTCTCATCGTTCAGCCTTCGGTAAAGCGTTGGAACTCGGACCAGGATCAGGGCGTTGAGTCGCCCGATAAGCTCGGGAGCGTCTCGCCATGCCCGTTCGACGTCTTGGAGCTGATCCTCGGTGGGGCGTGTGCTCGAGGTCTCGATCTGTCGGCCCGTACCCGTAGGGTTCGCCCTACCTTCTTCACCGGTCCGGATGAGCAGGCGACGTAACTCCCGGTGCACGTCGTCGAGCTCTTGCTGGATCCCCTCTAGGTCCTCGCCGAACGATTCGGTGGTGGCGGTCTCCCGCAGGAACCGCTCGACGTCGGAGAGCTGGAGATTGAGCCTTTGGACTGCCCGGCGGGCGTGGTACACGGGGGCCTGTAACTGGTACATGGACATCATGGCAGCCTGGCGGGCGGCCAGGTCCGCTCGCGATACGTCGATGCGGGGGTCCTGCCGGACTGCGAGGTCGCCGAACATCGTAGTCTGGCCCACCTCCATCTGGATCTGATAAACGTTCGGGAGCACGGGCGGCCCTCGGGCCGAGAGTCCTCCTCCTTCTGGTCCGTCCTCCTGCGGTTCGTAGGCGGGATCGATCCGGAAGTCCCAAAACACCTCATGTGCTCCGGGCGTCGCGGGCCCCTCGACCGTTCGTACCTCCTGCCCCGTGGCGGTGAGGATTTTGATCTCGAGCTGCGGATCCTCATCCGAGGCCTCGTCTCCATCCTGGATGTCGTGCTCCTCCCCCGGTTCTCCGCCGCCCACGTCGAGCCCTTCCGGAATCCAGTAGCGGAGACGGGCGCCGACGGGCGGATTGGGAAGTCTGAACTCGCCGGAGGCGGTCCAATCCTGAATGTTGCGTCTCCTCCACTGGATGGCCCGCCCGCCCCGGAAAAGATACGGCGTGCCGGCCGTGACCGATCCGCTCACCACCTCTTCCAGCGCCCCGATGTCGTCGAGCACCCATATTCCGCGGCCGTGGGTTCCGATCAGGAGGTCGTCAACTGCGGAATTAACGCGGATGTCGTCGACGGGGACGGTCGGGAGGCCGTTCATTAGCGGGTCCCATCGATCTCCGCCGTCCAACGACACGAACACTCCGACCTCGTTGCCGAGGAAGAGGAGGTCGCCTTCGTCCGGATGTTCGGTCAGGACATTGACCGAAGTTTGGGGCAGTCCGTCGGTGATCGATCGCCAGCGCTCCCCGTAGTCGTCGCTCACGTAGGCGTACGGGGTGAAGTCCCCCGAGTAGTGTGCATCGAAGGTGGCGTAGACCCTGCCCGCTTCGGCGTTGGACGCGACGATACGACTCACATAAGTGTTGTCCGGCAAGTCCCGGACGTCCTCCGTCAGGTCGACCCAAGTGGCGCCGCCGTCCTGCGTCCCCATGACCCGTCCGTCGTCGCTACCCGTGTACAACACGTTCGGATTCAGAGGAGATTCGGCTATCACCGTCACCGTGCCGTAGAAGGACACGCCGTCGTGCCTCGAGAGCATCGAGTCGGAGGGGAGCACATCCATGATGGGCAGTTGCGAGCGGTCGATGTCGAACGTCAGGTCGGGGCTGATCTGAGTCCAGTTGACGCCTCGGTCGGTACTACGCAGGAGCATCTGACTACCCAAATAAATGGTGCTCGGATCGTGCACCGAAACCACCATTGGGGTATTCCAGTTAAATCTGTATTGGCGCGCCTCCTCGTCGGGATCGTCATCCGAGGCGTATTCCTTCTTGGGAATCGTGCCCTCGTTCAGCTCGAATCGGGGAGTAGGCCGAATAGACGCCCGCTCACCCGTGTCGGTGTCGAGCCGCCTGATGGATCCATTCTGGGACTCGACGTAGACGATGGTTGGATCGGTTGGGTCGATCTGAACGTAGAATCCGTCTCCGCCTCCGACGTTCTGCCAGTCGGCGTTTCGTATGCCCTGGTTATCGAGCGTATCCGTGGGCCCGCACCAGGTCCCGTTGTCTTGGAGACCACCACAGACCCAGTACGGACGCCTGTTGTCGAAGCCGATCTCGTAAAACTGAGCGATCGGGAGGTTGTCATAGAACCGCCAGGTCTCGGAGCGGTCGAATGAAGTGGCAACACCACCATCGCTACCGAGAAGCAAGTGGTTGGAGTCGCTCGGATCGATCCAGAGCGCGTGGTGATCGAGATGGACGTTCCGCGCTCCCTCGTCGGTGAAGGTTTTCCCCCCGTCGTCGGACCGCATGAGATTCTGGCCACCGATGTAGACCCGGTCGGGGTCGTTCGGGTCGACCCGAATCTGGCTGAAGTACATCGGCCGCGGATTCGTGTCGGACAGCTTTTCCCAGGTGTCGCCCCGGTCGGTGGAGCTGTAGAGGCCCGTCTGGCCATGGCGGGCTTCGACGGTGGCGAAAACCAGGTTACCGTCTCGCCGGTAGATGTCGAGTCCGATGCGCCCCAGCTCTCCCTCCGGAAGTCCTTCTTGGAGGCGTGTCCAGCTCGCTCCGCTGTCCACCGTACGGTAGATACCGCTTCCCGGGCCACTGCCGTTGAAGCCCCACGCCGTGCGCCGGCGCGAATACATCGCTGCGAAGAGCGTATTCGGATCCGACGGGTCCATGGCCAGGTCGATGGCTCCGGTATGGGTGTCCAAGTACAGGACCAACTCCCAGGTGTCACCGCCGTCGATCGTCTTGTAGACGCCGCGCTCCGGGCTCTCCTTCCAGAGGTTGCCGACGGCGGCGACGTACGCGACGTCGGAGTCCCGTGGGTGGACTTGGATTCGCGAGATGTGGCGTGTCTCCTGCAGACCCTTGTGGACCCACGTACGCCCCCCGTCCATCGACTTGAACACTCCGTCCCCCCACGGTGAACTTTGTCGGTTCTGGGGCTCCCCAGTTCCGACCCAAACCACGTTGGGATTCGAGGGGGCCAGCGTCACATCGCCGATCGACGCGGTGGACTCATCCGTGAAGATGGGCTCCCAGGTGGTGCCGTGGTTGGTGCTCTTCCAGATGCCCGAGGTTGCGGTGCCCACGTAGATGATGCGTGTGTCGGACTCGTCGACGGCAATGTCGCTCACGCGCCCTCCGACGACGGCCGGTCCGACCTCGCGCCATTCGAGGAAGGCGACCGGGGCGAGACCTTGCGGCATCCCGTCGTCTTGAGCGTGTGCCGGTGACCCCAAGGGAAGCAAGAGGGCCGTAGCGCCGACGCACAGTGAAGCACACGCTATTCTCATGGTCGATCCTTCTAGATGAACGCAGGGCCTATTTAGATGCCAGCCACTGGGCCACAGGCGGCGGGGCCACCAATCCTAGGGCCGATCTTTAAAGATGGACGAAGCCAACGCGCCGGGCAAAGGGGCTCCGGTGCCTCGCTCCCCGCGCGCACCCTGTTGAGCCTCAGTTTGGGTGGCGTCGGCACTCGCCTACAGCGTTGGGGCGTATGTGGCGGGGCTGACTTGAAGACGAACGGCTCCCCAGCCCTGAGGGCCGGGGAGCCGTGTCTAAGGGATGAGCGTTGTTCTGACGGTGTGTTAGGGCTGATCAGCCGGCCCGCCCGAACAAAACGCCTCCAGTGCTACGGTCAGCTGCCCACCATGTAGTGCACGCCGATGGCGAACCCGAAGGGCGACCCACCCTCAACGTTCACCCAAGGGTCAAGTCCCGATTTGTGTGTAAAAGCGGAGGAAGCTCCTCGCCTTCGGCTAGGCTGCTTGGGCGACCTCCTGTTTCTGGAGGAGTGAGAGGTCGAGGTAACGCCGGTCGCCCCAGACGTGTGTGGTCCTGAGTGCGACGGCCGTGATGAGCCTGAGGGCGCTGGCCCGGTCCGGGAAGGCGCCGGCGGCCTTGATCCTGCGTTTGATCTCGCCGTGCAGCCGCTCGAGGCTGTTGGTGGTACGCAGCCGGGGCCAGTGCGCCTCGGGGAACGCGTAGAACTGCGTCGCTGCCCCGAAGCCCCGCTCCAGGACCTCCACGGCCTCGGGCAGCTCCTTCTTCCAGCGTGCGCCGAACTCGCCCAGGAGCTTCTTCGCCTCGGCGAGTCCGGATGTCTGGAAGATCACCGAGACCTCACGCGCCACGCGCTTGCGTAGGCGGTGGGGGACCCTCGCCCCCACATTACGCTGCAGATGGACCGTACACCTCTGACGGCGTGCCTCGGGCAGGAAGCGGCGGACCGCAGCTGCCAGGCCTGCGTGCTCATCGGCGATCACGAGCTCGACACCGCCGAGGCCGCGGTCCTGGAGTTGCTCGAGGAGCTCCGACCAGCTCTGCTGCGACTCCTCAGCGCCCAGCGTGACGGCCAGGAGCCGTCGGTGACCCTCAGGGCCCACTGCATACGCCACGAGCGCACTCACGTTCTCGACTTTGCGGGCCCAGCGGGCGTCCAAGAACGTGGCGTCCAGGTACAGATAGGGGTGAGGCCCCTCGATCGGCGCACGGCGCAGCCCTTCCACGGCCTCGTCGAGCCGTTTTGCCACACGACTCACCGTCGAGCGCCCAACACGCTCGCCCATCAGCGCCTCGGTGACGTCGCCCATCTTGCGCTGTGACACGCCGCTCACATACGCCTCGACCATCATCTCGTCGAGCTCGGGGCTCCTGCGCTGGTAGCGGCCGATCACGTCGGCCGGCGAACCGTTGTCCCGGCTCCGGGGCATGGCGACCTCGATCTGCCCCAGGCTCGTCAGCAGCCGCCTCAGGTATGTGCCGTTCCTATGGTCCTTCCGGCTTCCCACCCGCTCGAAGCGGCGTGCACCTACCATGGCCTTCAGCTCCTCTTCCAGCACCATCTCGAGCGTCAGCCGGATCGCGCCTTGAAACAGCTCGCGCAAATCATCGCGTAGCTCGTCTTGCGTGGCCCGACCGATCTCCACAATCTCTTGCATCGGAAGCTCCTCTCCGGTTCCGAGCCTGCTCTGCAGACCCGGACTCCCGGGTTCATGTGACAGTGAACAACAACAGAGGAGCTTCCGTTTTTCTTTCCCTCCTGTCCAGCTTATCCGCTTTTACACAAATCTAGGGACACTACCCACCCAATCGATCGCTAGGTGAGCGCCGGCCCCGCTCTCGCTCGTGACCGAAAGACCAGCCGCCGCACCCAAGTTCGAGCTGGTGGTGCTGACGCCGCCAATAGAGGCTCTGGATATGTCGAGACGGGGCATCAGCCAGGGCGTTACCGTAGTGGCGTTGCCACTGGGGCGGCCCTGTATCGCTAGGCCGATCGGGAAGTTCATGATCGATAGGGACTCGGTCAGGACATCCAAAGACGCCCACCCGAAGCCACCCTGAAGGCTCACCTGAACGGGCGTACTGTCGTCACTGAGCAGATGAACGGCCATGTTGGCACCGAGCGTCAACTGATCAGTGTCGCTCGCCACGTAGCCGGCCATACCCATGAAGGAAACCTTCTCCATGGCTCTTCCGACTCCGGCTGCGAAAGAGTTTTGTTTTCCGGAGTTGTCATTGAGTCCGCGGGCGGACTGTGCCGCAACGAAGGTTGTTCCCGCGGCATCGCCCGCCGGCAACGCCTGGACGGGGTGGTTGAGCAGCTGCCCCATAGCCGGCGTCGCGACCAAGAGCGCCGCGATCCATGCGAACGAAAAAACAAATTTGTGTTGATTCATCTCGAATCCTTTTGTTAACGGAGGTGGAAGATCGGCTCAGCCGTACCGGGAGGCATCCGTACGATGTGCCTGGCGCGGAGGTGTTCTTCGGCCCTCTCTGCCAACGTACGTGAGACACGGAGCACGCAAAGAATTAGAGTAGGGCGAAGGCAGAGAAAACGAACATGTTGGGACTGCGAGAGAGAATGGAAGAGAATGGTAGTGCCCCTGGAATCGGGGAGGCCAAGCGAAGCGCGGCAGCTCCTGCGGACCCGGAGGTAGTAGATAGGCCGCTACGCCGGCGGTTCAGTCCATCGTACAAGCTGCGGATCGTCGAAGAAGCGGACCGGTGCACCGAGCCCGGCGAGGTGGGTCAGCTCCTGCGGCGCGAGGGCCTGTACTCGTCGCACCTGACGACGTGGCGCAAGGCGGCGCATAGCGGGTCGCTGAAGGCCCTGTCGAAGAAACGCGGCCGCAAGCCGGAGCGGAATCCGCTGGATGAGAAGGTACGCAAGCTGGAGCGGCAAAACGCACGGCTCGAGAATGAGCTCAGGAAGGCACACCTGATCATCGACGTGCAGGGAAAAGTTGCGGGGCTGCTGGGGATAAGCCTCGACGACGGGACGAACTCTTGAAGGCGGCCGATGAGCTGGCTAAGCACGTCGGTGTAAAACCGGCGTGCGCGGCTCTCGAGGTCTCCCGATCGACGTTCTACCGTCGTCGAGGCCCATCGACCGGGCAACGGCAGCCCCGCCCGACGCCCGCCCGGGCATTGAGCGAGACGGAACGAGGCGAGGTCTTCGACACGCTGTGTTCGGAGCGGTTCGTGGACCGCTCACCCGCCGAGGTGGTGGCCACGCTGCTCGACGAAGAGGTCTACCTGTGCAGCGAACGCACGATGTATCGTGTTCTGGCCTCCGAGGTGCCGGTTCAGGAACGCCGGGCGCAGCGCACCCATCCCGAGTACAAGAAGCCCGAGTTGATGGCCACGGCGCCGAACCAGGTGTGGTCCTGGGATATCACGCGGCTACTCGGGCCGAAGAAGTGGAGCTATTACTACCTCTACGTCATCATGGACATCTACAGCCGCTACGTCGTGGGCTGGATGGTGGCGGACCGGGAGAACTCGGCCCTGGCCGGCCGGTTGATCCAGCAGAGCTGCCTGAAGCATGGCGTCCAGCCCCGGGTCCTGACCCTGCACTCGGATCGGGGAGCTCCAATGACGAGCCAATGCACCGCTCAACTTCTCGCTGACCTCGGCGTGACTCGCTCGTTGAGCCGGCCTCAGGTGTCGGATGACAACCCGTTTTCCGAGGCTCAGTTCAAAACCTTGAAGTACCATCCCTCGTTTCCCGGGCGGTTCGGGGATCAGGGCCAGGCCAAGACGTTGTGTCGATCGTTCTTCCGCTGGTACAATGCCGAGCACCGCCATGGCGGTATCTCGATGCTAACCCCCGAGCAGGTCCACTTCGGGAACGCCGATCAGGTCATTGCCGGCAGGAAATCCGTGCTCCGCGAAGCATGGGCCGCTCATCCCGAACGCTTCGTCACAGGTGTGCCGAAGCCCAAACCGCTCCCGGAGGCCGTCTACATCAATCCTCCCATCCCTTCCCTCACCACACAGGATATTGCTCTCTAATTAATCCCGTAGAGTGTCCCATTGTCGTTGACAGGTTCCGCGGCGCCTGTACTAAATCCCTTACGGCTAGTGGTTGGAGTCAAGCCTTTTTTCTCGTGCGTTTCTCTCTCTGATGGACTTCCACTGGGCCATGAGGCGAGAAACACCGCGTCAATGCTCGGCTTCCGCCACCTCACGGTTCATCGTGACCACCGTTCCGAAGACGCGCCTCGGAAGTAGCCGGGGTAGTGTCCCTAGATTTGTGTAAAAGCGGATAAGCTGGACAGGAGGGAAAGAAAAACGGAAGCTCCTCTGTTGTTGTTCACTGTCACATGAACCCGGGAGTCCGGGTCTGCAGAGCAGGCTCGGAACCGGAGAGGAGCTTCCGATGCAAGAGATTGTGGAGATCGGTCGGGCCACGCAAGACGAGCTACGCGATGATTTGCGCGAGCTGTTTCAAGGCGCGATCCGGCTGACGCTCGAGATGGTGCTGGAAGAGGAGCTGAAGGCCATGGTAGGTGCACGCCGCTTCGAGCGGGTGGGAAGCCGGAAGGACCATAGGAACGGCACATACCTGAGGCGGCTGCTGACGAGCCTGGGGCAGATCGAGGTCGCCATGCCCCGGAGCCGGGACAACGGTTCGCCGGCCGACGTGATCGGCCGCTACCAGCGCAGGAGCCCCGAGCTCGACGAGATGATGGTCGAGGCGTATGTGAGCGGCGTGTCACAGCGCAAGATGGGCGACGTCACCGAGGCGCTGATGGGCGAGCGTGTTGGGCGCTCGACGGTGAGTCGTGTGGCAAAACGGCTCGACGAGGCCGTGGAAGGGCTGCGCCGTGCGCCGATCGAGGGGCCTCACCCCTATCTGTACCTGGACGCCACGTTCTTGGACGCCCGCTGGGCCCGCAAAGTCGAGAACGTGAGTGCGCTCGTGGCGTATGCAGTGGGCCCTGAGGGTCACCGACGGCTCCTGGCCGTCACGCTGGGCGCTGAGGAGTCGCAGCAGAGCTGGTCGGAGCTCCTCGAGCAACTCCAGGACCGCGGCCTCGGCGGTGTCGAGCTCGTGATCGCCGATGAGCACGCAGGCCTGGCAGCTGCGGTCCGCCGCTTCCTGCCCGAGGCACGCCGTCAGAGGTGTACGGTCCATCTGCAGCGTAATGTGGGGGCGAGGGTCCCCCACCGCCTACGCAAGCGCGTGGCGCGTGAGGTCTCGGTGATCTTCCAGACATCCGGACTCGCCGAGGCGAAGAAGCTCCTGGGCGAGTTCGGCGCACGCTGGAAGAAGGAGCTGCCCGAGGCCGTGGAGGTCCTGGAGCGGGGCTTCGGGGCAGCGACGCAGTTCTACGCGTTCCCCGAGGCGCACTGGCCCCGGCTGCGTACCACCAACAGCCTCGAGCGGCTGCACGGCGAGATCAAACGCAGGATCAAGGCCGCCGGCGCCTTCCCGGACCGGGCCAGCGCCCTCAGGCTCATCACGGCCGTCGCACTCAGGACCACACACGTCTGGGGCGACCGGCGTTACCTCGACCTCTCACTCCTCCAGAAACAGGAGGTCGCCCAAGCAGCCTAGCCGAAGGCGAGGAGCTTCCTCCGCTTTTACACACAAATCGGGACTTGACCGGTGTGCATCGATTGGTTCTCGGATCGACGGGGCATGACGGACGCCGAGCGGCAGACGAGATCGTGACCTACCTCAAGAAAGGGTACTCGACGGTCATCGCTCCGGACGGACCGAGTGGGCCCGCACGAAAACTGTGGAAGGGCGTTCTTCACATGGCCCTTCAGAGCGGCGTGCCGATCATACCTCTGCACATTTCAGCGACGAGATGCCTACGGTCCAGGTCCTGGGATCGGAAGATGCAGCCCTTGCCCTTTTCGACGATAAACGTGGTGGTCGGATCCCCAATCGTCGTGACAGCGAGCACTTTCGATGAGAGCTTTGAAGTACTTACCCACGCATTGGGGTAGACGTAGAATCGCGCAGCTGGTTCAAAAACTCATCAGGTCGCACCGATGGTGAACAAAATTCTTCTCGTACCGATGACCTGCGCGCTTTTATGGGTCTTGTCCGGTTGTTTGTCTCCACCCCCAGATGGGGCGGAATCTGTCATCGTCGTGCACGGCCTAGGCCGTACCCCCGCATCGATGACGATTCTTGTATCGCGCCTCAAAAACGCCGGTTTTCGAGTAGTCAGTTTTGGATATCCTTCGACATCGGAGCCCATGGAGGCCCTCGTCGATCGGCTCCAAGCCGAAGTAGGGCGGTGCTGTGGGAACGAGACAGAGGCCGTGCATTTCGTCACCCACTCGATGGGGGGAGTGTTGGTCCGGAGCTATCTCAGCCAGCAGCCCGAGGCGCATCAGGGGCGTGTTGTGATGTTGAGTCCCCCGAGCCAGGGGAGCGAGCTCGTGGACGCCTTCGCCGACTCTCCACTCCGTCGACTGTTTTTCGGTCCCGCCGGCGCGCAACTCGGGACCGACTCCGCGGGCATCACGAGTCGGCTGGGCCCGGTACGATTCGGCCTGGGTATCGTCACCGGCGATCGGAGCATAAACCCGCTGGGTTCGTGGCTCATTCCAGGGCCAGATGATGGCAAGGTCGGCGTTGACCGGGCCATGGTCGATGGGGCGACGGACTTCATGGTGGTCTCCGCAACCCACACCTTCATCATGAACCGCAAGGATGTGGCTGAAGAGGTCGTACACTTTCTCCGGAACGGTGAGTTCCGCTCGGAGCCGAAGGGCGAGTTCCGCTCGGAGCCTGAGCTCTAGTTACCCGACGCGTTCCCGCGGGAACGTTTTCTGGAGGATCCCCGTCAGGCCGGTGGAACGCCTTCCGGCTCCGGCATGGCCGCCAGGCGAAGGTATGCGACCAGGAGGACCGCGGCGAAGAGGTTCACCCCCGCCACCGTAACCGGTCCCAGGGACTCCAGGGCCACGACCGAGCCCGAGCCGGCAACGGTCGCGGAGAACGCGGCGGTGCAGAGGACCGCCACGGCGAGGAGTGCCTTGAGGCCGGCGCCGTGCTTCCAGTCGAAGAGAAAGGACGCCAAGACACCAACCAGGGCGAAGGTCAGGAAGTGCAGCAGGGTGAAGGTCGCGATCCGGAAGGCCGTCGATAAGCCGGCGACGAGACCCGAGAAGCTGGTGAGATTCCACTCCAGGCCGGCGGGGCCGAAGACGGCTCCCGACAGGGCGCCCGGCGTGGCAAAGGGCTGAAGCCGCATCAGATCGAGAACGAAGAAGGAGAGAGCTACCCCGACGGCGGCGACGGCTCCAGCCTGCGCTCCCCTGACTGCGCGACCGAATTTGTCCATGGCTCGGCTCCCTGAAGCGTCGATTCCCCCTCCCCACCGACCCGTTACTCAACCTGGGCCTAGCCGCGCTCCCTCGCAAGCAGGCGGGCCTGCACCCTGCGCTTCTTGCAGCTTCGCCCCGGTCGGAGGCATCTTGTCCGGCATGTTCGAATCCATCACGCGGCTGAGGGCAGCCTTCATCATCGTGTCTATGACGGTGGCGGCGGCGGTGGCGGCCTGCACTGCCGACCCGTCCGCGGATCCCGGGACCGTGGCTAGCCCTGCCTCGGCGGAAGGGCAGCCGCACGCCGAGGCCATTCGACCGTTCACGATCGAGATTGCCGATGAGGTGCTGACAGACCTCGACACCCGTCTGGCGCGCACCCGTCTCCCCGATCAGATCCCCGGCACGAGCTGGGACTACGGGATGAATCGGGCCTATCTGGAAGAACTCCTGGCCTACTGGCAGGACGGGTTCGACTGGCGTGCCCAGGAGCGGAGGCTCAACGAGTTCGACCACTTCAAAACCGTCATTGATGAGGTGGACATGCACTTCATCCACCAGCGGTCCGCCGAGGAGGGGGCGCTTCCGCTACTCCTCACGCATGGATGGCCGGGCTCGTTTGTCGAGTTCGTCGACCTCATCGGTCCCTTGACCGACCCCGCGGCCCACGGCGGTGATCCGGCGGATGCGTTCCATGTGGTCATTCCATCGCTGCCCGGGTACGGCTTTTCGGGTAAGCCGGCGGAAACGGGCTACAACCCCGAGCGGATGGCGGACGTCTTGGCCGGGTTGATGGAGCGGCTGGGGTACGACCGGTACGGCGCGCAGGGCGGTGATTGGGGGGCCATCATCAGTCGGAATCTAGCGGGCAATTATGGTGACCGCCTTATCGGGCTCCACTCCAACTTCATGACTGGGGGGCCACCGCCGGGTAGCGCCGACCCTAACGAGGGGGTCTCTGCCGAGGAGTCGGAGCGAAGACTTGAGCGCGCGCAGTCTTTCTCAGACGGTCGTGGCTACTCCGCCATTCAAGGCACCAAGCCCCAGACGCTCGGCTACGGTCTCAACGATTCGCCGGCCGGGCTCGCCGCCTGGATCGTCGAGAAATTCCATGGCTGGAGCGACAACGACGGTAACATCGAGAGCGCGTTCACCAAGGACGAGATGCTGACCAACGTCATGATTTATTGGGTGACGCAGACGATCACGTCTTCGAGCCGTCTCTACTACGAGTCGGGGAACACACCGCCGACTCGTAGCGTGGGCTACATCGACGTGCCGACAGGCGTGGCGGTTTTCCCGAAGGAGATTCTTTTTACCCCGCGAAGGTGGGCCGAAGCCCGTTACAACATCGTTCATTGGACCCTCATGCCGTGCGGGGGGCACTTCGCTGCGCTGGAGGAGCCCGAGCTGCTGGTGGACGACGTCCGTGCGTTCTTCAGAGAGCTGAGGTAGAGGGGCTCCGCGTGGCGCGTAACAACCGGCTCGGCACGACGGACGCGGTCCCCATATGACGAAGGCCATGTGGCGGTGGAGCACATCGCTGGGTGTGGCGTGCGCCCTCCTTCTGTTGTGGTCCGTGGACGTAGCTGCCGCCCACGGTGTGGCGCAGGACGACGCGTCGTTCTTCCTCACGAACGTGGGCGCGGCCATCGGGCCGTTCATGTATCTCGGGGCGAAGCACATGTTCACCGGATACGACCATCTTCTCTTCCTCGTGGGCGTGATTTTTTTCCTGTATCGCCTGCCCGACGTGGTCCTCTACGTGAGTCTCTTCACGCTGGGACACAGCATCACTCTGCTGGTAGGTGTTCTCGGGGGGATTCAGGCGAACCCATTCATCGTCGACGCCATCATCGGCCTCTCCGTGGTATACAAGGCGTTCGACAACATGGACGGCTTTCGCCGTTTCCTCGGCGTTCAACCGAACACCAAGATCGCGGTTCTCGTGTTCGGCCTCTTCCACGGGTTCGGTCTGGCGACGACGATTCAGGAGTACTCGCTCTCGCAAGAGGGTCTCGTCACGAACATGCTCAGCTTCAATGTCGGGATCGAGATCGGGCAGATCCTGGCGCTGATGGGCGTTCTCATCGCGTTGAGCTTCTGGCGTGCGCACGACGGATTCATGAAACATGCTTTCGTGACGAACGCCCTGCTGATGGCCGGCGGCTTCACCCTCATGGGGTATCAGATCGTCGGATATTTCGTGAACGTGTCATGAGGCTGCAGTGACGGATTCGACCCTGTCCGAACCGGGCGATCCCGAATCCCGCGTGCCCGGGTCCCAGGTACCGGAATCCCTCGCGCCTGAGTCCCCAGTACCCGCATCTCCTGGACCCGAATTTCCGCTTCCCGATCCCCCCTCGAAGGCCAAACTGGCTTGGGCGAGCCTGGCCGCGCTTCTCGTGGCCGGAGTCGTGCTCGTCGCCACCGTTCTGCCGGCCGAGTACGACATCGATCCTCTGGGAATCGGTGAGGCTCTAGGGCTGCGCGTCCTTTCGGTACCCGGGAGCGGTCCGATTCCCGTACGTTCGGATGGCCTCAGCGCCTACCGTAGCAGCTTTCGCACGGATCTGAGGACGTTCGAGCTCGAGCCCGGGGGCTTCGTCGAATACAAATATCGGCTCGAGGCGGGCCGAACCATGGTGTATTCCTGGACCGCCACCTCCTGGGTTCGCTCCGAGATGCACAGCGAGGCCGACACTTCACCGGTGGGTACGGCCGAGTTCTTCGAGGTCGCGGAGCAGACGCTCCACAGGCACGGAAGCTACATCGCGCCATTTCCCGGCATCCACGGCTGGTACTGGCTCAACGAAACCGACCGCGCGGTCACGGTGACCCTGCACGCTGCCGGCTTCTTCAGCACGTCTACCGAGTTCCTGGAAGGCGAGGCCCCCATCGTGCGGGAGATCACCGAGACGCCGGACTCCGCAGCTTTTCGGCCCTATTTTTAGGCCGGATCAGCGTCAGTTCGGAACGGGTAGGTGAGGCCGCTGATCTCGGCTACACGTGCCGCGGGAGCGCGTACTTGCGGTTCTCGACCACAGGCTCATGGTAGGCCCCGCCGATCCTCGCAAGCCGGTCCAACGTGACCGCAACGAGACGAACGTAGTTGGCCAGCCGGTCCGGCTCCTTGATCACACCCGTGGTTTGGACCGTCACCGCCCGGACGCCATCTCCCATCTTCCTGTGCTCTGCCCACGAGCGCCGCCGGATGTCCAGCCCGAGCGACGGTTGGACCAGGATCAACTCTCGGAGCCGCCGGTCCGTCATGAGGGATCGCCCCCGGGGCTCGTTTGAGCTCTTGATCTTGTACTTGCGCTCGAGCTCCTCATCGCCGACCAGGAGCCCGTAGAAGCCGAAGAGCTCCGCGATCCGTGTGAAGATGTTCCTCCGGGAGATGCGGAGCGTGAAGTCGTTCTTCGCTACGTACAGGGCCCGCGCCCGTGTATACGTGACGGTCGTCTGGCCGGTGCTCATGACGTA
The DNA here is from genome assembly GCA_965248195.1 of Longimicrobiales bacterium. GTDB lineage: Bacteria > Gemmatimonadota > Gemmatimonadetes > Longimicrobiales > Gaopeijiaceae > UBA822. The sequence goes on from CBDFIQ010000002.1 coordinate 3,312,561, forward strand.
GGTGTCGAGGATCACCGTCCACGGACCATGCTCGAGGTGGACCTGGTCGCCGGAGCTCCAGTTGCCCGCCACGAACGTGGCGTCGAGTTCGGACGCGGCTGCCTGGAAGGCTTCGCGCCTTTTTAGCTTAGGGCTGCTTAGCTTAGGGCTGCGTCTCGCGTGGGGTTTCGACATTGGCCAGTTCCCCAGCTCCACCAGAAAGAGGAGGTCGGGGCGAGGAGAGCTAGTCGGTGTTCACCGAGTCCCCACCTTTCAACCCGTACTGTTTCATCTTCCGCCAGAGCGTCGTACGGCTCATCCCGAGCCGCTCGGCCGCGGTGTTACGGGCTCCACCGGTCTCGGCGAGCGCCCTAGTGATCGCAGTCCGCTCGTGCTCGGTCGCGCTGTTCTGGCGATAACGCTCAGCCGGCCCATCTTCGCGATCGGCCAGCCCACGTACATCAGCGGGAAGGTGCTGTGCCTCGATCCGGCGCCCGCCAGACTGGATCCGGGCGCTCTCCAGGGCCGCCAGAAGCTCCCGCACATTGCCAGGCCATCGATGCGCCTGTAGATGCCGCATGGCGAGTGGCGAGCACGCCGCATGCGGTGGAAGGTCGACACGGCGGAAGAACGACTCCGCGATGAGTGGGATGTCCTCGCGGCGCTCCCTCAGCGGTGGCACTTCGATACGCACGACGTTCAGCCGGTAGTAGAGGTCGTCGCGGAAGCGGCCGGCTTCCATCTCCGCCCGGAGATCGCGGTTGGTGGCAGCAATGACCCGCACGTCCACCGACACGGGCTTCACTGCGCCCACGAGCGTGAGCTCCTTTTCCTGCAGGACCCGTAGCAGGCGGTGTTGCATCCCTAGTGATACGTCACCGATCTCATCGAGCAGCAGCGTCCCGCCGTCCGCTGCGGCGAAGAGCCCCTTTCGGTCACGCACGGCACCGGTGAAAGCCCCGCGAACGTGCCCGAAGAGCTCGGACTCGAGCACACCCTCGGCGAGGGCGGCGCAGTTCACCGCCACGAACGGTCCATCGGCTCGGTCCGACAGCTGGTGAATCGCTCGGGCCACGAGCTCCTTGCCCGTGCCGGTCTCGCCGGTCATCAGCACCGTGGCGTCGGTCGGCGCGACGCACGCGATGATCTCGAAGACCGCCCGCATCGACGGCGAGCGGCCCAACAGCCCGCCGGGAGGCTCTGCCCCATCTGACGGGACCGAAGGTCGCCGCTCCAGCAGCGCCTCTACCCTGGCGCTCAGGACGTCGGGCTCGACGGGTTTCATGAGAAAATCGTCCGCCCCGGTATGGAGGGCCGTCACCGCGGCATCGACGGTTCCAAAACCGCTGATCATGAGGATCGGTGTGTCCTCGCCCCACGTGCGAAGTACCTCGACGATCCCGATCCCGTCCAGCCCTGGCATGCGCAGGTCGAGGAGAATCAGGTCGTAGCCGGACTCCTTGAGCCGCTCGATCGCCGCCTGCCCATGGGCCGCCTCGTCGACCTCGTGTCCGTCCTCCCGCATGAGAGCGGCGGTCGACATACGAAACGTCGGGTCGTCGTCGACGATGAGGAGGCGGGGCGCGGTCACGGTGTCGTCTCGGCTGGCAGAACGGCGGTTTGACCAGCCGCCTGCCCGGGCCCGGGCGTCCGTGGCATCTCGACCGTGAGCTCCGCGCCGGTGCCTTCCGACCGATTCCGGGCGATGATCCTCCCGCCGTGCGTCCGGGCGAGCCCGTCGGCGGTGAAGAGGCCCAGGCCCACGCCGCGCACGTCCGCCTTGGTGGTGAAGAACGGGTCGAACACGTGAGGAAGCACCGAGTCTTCGATCCCGGGGCCGTCGTCGGTGACTACCAGCGTCGCGCGCTCACCGTCTGACTCTACCCGGATGTCGATGTTGCCCGCGGCGCCTAATGCGTCCTGCGCGTTCTGCACCAGGTTCAGCAGCACCTGCTTGAGCCCGTCGGTCGGGATCGGCACCTGCACAGGTCCGTCGGACTCGACCGTCACCGTCACGCCCCGGTCGCCGAGGCCGATGCGGACCAGGTGGGCGACCTCTTCCGCGACCGCAACGGCGTCGCAGTCCCCCTCCTGGTCCCTCGGCCGATGTAGGTCGAGCATGTGCTCAGCGAGCTCGTGCATTCTGAGAAGCTCGTCGATGGCACGGTCGGCGAAGTCGCGGGCCTCCGGATCGTCGGCGACTCGGCGGCGGAGGATCTCGAGGCAGTTTCGAACGCTCGCGACCGGATTACGGACCTCGTGAGCGAGCTGCGCGAGTAGGCGCGCCGCCGCCGAGAGTCGGTCTCTTTGGACGAGCTCAGCCTGGAGCATTCCCAGCCGCGCCTGCCTGTCCTCGAGCGCCTCGTTGGCCTCGCTGAGCTCGGCAATGCGGGCCGCGAGCGCATCGCGCATCACCTCGAAGGCCGAGGCGACCTGATCCACCTCCGAGACGGCCGAATGTTTTACCGGAGCTTCAAAGTTGCCCTCGGTGATCTGCTGGGCGGCCTCGGCCAACGCACGTACCGGACGTGCGAGGCGAGTGGCGAGCCAGCCGCCCACGACGAGCGCGAGCAGCGCCGAAAAGGCCAATACCAGGAGCCCGACAGAGCGTAGCGCCGGAACGATGGCGAACTCCTCCGAGAGCGCGCGTACGAACGTCACCCGCGCGCCGCCTGGCACACCGGCCGTCACGACGAGGTACCGCTCGCCCTCCAAGGTCAGCTGTTCGATCGTCTCGGAGTCTGGTAGTGCGGAAAGAAGATTGAAAAGGCCCATCGCCGGCTCGGCTCGGCCGGTGTACGCGCCCAGCGCTCCATCGGGGGCGGTGATGAGCACGTCGGAGCGAGTCAGCGCCGAGAGCTGTATCGCCTCTTCCGCCGCCATCGGAACCCACACGCCTGCCGCGCCCGCCCACTCTTCGGGCATCCCGACGGGAGCCAGCGCGACCGTGCCGAGCTCGTCCAGCGCCTTCACGACGAGCACCGGCATCGCTCCGGCCTTGGTCGCGTCGACGACCTCCGCCGGCATCATCGGCCCGGCCCAGCTGGCTCCGTCGGGTCCGATCACGACGGGCAGCTCGCCCGGAAAGGCGTCGGAGATGAGCGCGGCTTCCTCGACCGCACCCGTAGTATCGGCCTCCCGGATCGCGGTGGTGAGTATCTCGCTCGCTGAGATCTCACGTGCGTGCATCATGCGCATCCCGGCTTGGTTCTGGAACCGGTCTTCGAGCACGAGTGGGGCGGCGAGCAGCTCGGAGCGCACCTCGTCCTCGAGCGACGCGAGCAAGCGGCGGTCAAGGAGGACACCGGCCGGGACCAGCCCTACCAGGAGGACTAGAAGAACGAGGCCCAGAAGCGTGCGCTGTAGCGAAACCGTCATCGGATGTTCCCGGGGGCGTCGTGCCCCGTCATCACCTGTGTCGTATCTACCGTGACCCGCCGCAGGCCTCACCGAACATACCGGAGCCTGCCGTCGACGGGCAACGCGTTCTGCCGGCAACGGGTCATCTTGTGCACGAACCGTTCCGTTGCGCCGAAACCGGTCCTGGCCCGGAAGGGGCGTGGATCTAGGCCAACGAACGTCGCTTGGGCGCCACATTCGCGCTCTGGACCCTACCGCGTCCTTGTTTCGTCGAGCACCATTGGCGTTTCGTCGATGTTGCATGAAACGTTGCTTCGCCCGCGCCCCCGCGGTGCGCGAGCACGCTGAAATCGCATCCCTATGCGCCTCTCGGCGATGATCTACCTCCCTGGCAAGTCGTGCACGGCTCCTGCTCTTGGTTGGGGCGGTCACGCGCCGAGACGCGGCGTGCTGACCCGACTCAGTTCCAGGAGGAATTCGATGCGTAAATCGACTACAGCCCTGATGGTGCTCGCCGTGATCGCGTTCGCGGCCTGCGGTGACGATCCGGCGGATGCGGAGCCAGGAACGCTGGCGCTGTCGTTCACCGGACTCGAACCCCTGACGAACGGGTTCCACTACGAGGGGTGGGCGATTATCGGCGGGGCGCCGCTCACGACCGGAAAGTTCAACGTTGACAGTGGCGGGGGGTTGGTGGACACGAATGGAGCAGCGATCGTCGGCGGGGCCTTCGATACGGGGCTCGACCTCTCGGGCGCCACTGCGATCGTGATCACGATCGAACCGAACGGTGACGTCGATGCTGTCCCGGCCAGCACGCACATCGTTTCGGGTGCCGTCGCCGGTGGCTCGGCCAATCTCTTGGTGGGCCACGCATCGGCACTGGGCGACGACTTTACGGGCGCTTCGGGGTCGTTCATCCTCGCCACACCGACGAACGGCAATGACACCAACGAGAACAGCGGCATCTGGTTCCTGTCCCTTGCGTCGGGCAGCCCAGCCGTAGGGCTCGAGCTGCCGATGCTTCCAGCGGGGTGGGCGTACGAGGGTTGGGCCGTGATCGCGGGGACGCCGGTCACGACCGGGCGCTTCACCGCGACGGACGCGGTGGACTTGAGTGACCCCTTCAGCGGCACCGAGCCGGGACCTCCGTTCCCCGGGGAGGACTTTCTCGTAAACGCCCCGACGGGTCTGACCTTCCCGACCGACCTCGCCGGGGCCACCGCGGTGATCTCGATCGAGCCTGAGCCGGACGACTCGCCGGCGCCGTTCACGCTCAAACCGCTGGTCGGCCTGATCGTAGCCGACGCGACCGACCACGTCACGTATTCGATCCCCAGCAACTTGGGGAGCTTCCCCACGGGGAATGCAACGATTCAGTAGCTTGGCGTCAGCAGCTTGGCGTCAGGAGCTTGGCGTCAGCAGGGCAGGGGTCGGACCCTCGGGTCCGGCCCGTTTGCCTGTTGGATCGTACGCGGCTCGCGCCCACGCGGGCCTGTGACCGAGTAGTCGACGTCAGAACGGAGTCTTCTCACTCCCTGCGTAGTGCGTGCATCGGGTCCGTCCGAGAGGCCCGCCGAGCCGGAAGCCATGCGGCTGCGACCGCTGCCATGACCACCAGGGCGACGATCTGGGCGAAGGTTGCCACATCAGTAGCACGGACATCGTACAGCATCGATCGCATGAAGCGCGTGAGGTAGAGGGCGCCGACGATGCCCAGCGCGACGCCGATCACCGCCAGGCGCAGGGCTTGGCCTACGATCATGCCCATGACATCACCTCTCTTCGCGCCGAGCGCGAGCCGGACCGCGATCTCGCCGCGGCGCTGACTCGTTGCGAACGCGATCAAACCGTAGACGCCAACCGTCGCCAGTAGAAACCCCATGAGCGAGAGCCCACCGAGCAGGACGAGGTTGAATCGCCGCTCGACGAGCGTATCACGGATCAGGCTCTCCACGGTGGCGGCGTGGTACACGCTTTGACGCGGATCGACCGACCAGATCTGCTCGCGAAGCGCGGGGATCAGGGCGGCCGCGTCACTCAAAGCTTTGACCACGAACGTGAGGCCTCCTGTTGCATTTTGAGCGAACGGGACGAAGAGCTCCGGTCGAGGCTCGCTGTCGAAGCTCGTGGGCCGCACGTCCGCGACGACTCCCACGATCTCGCGACTGGCGGGCGCCGCCATGACGCCGACGGTGATTCGCTGGCCGACGGGGTCTTCTCCCGCGAAGTACCGGTCCGCCATCGTTTGGTTGATGATCGCCACCAACGGTGCGTCCTCGCGGTCGGCTGCCGTGAAGCCTCGGCCCTGTCGCAGGGGAATTCCCATCACCTGGACGTAGTCCGGTGACGCTACGGTGGCATACGTGCGGGGCAACGGCTCAGTCGGGTCCCGCGGCCGCAAGTCGATCGAGAATCCCGATTCGGCATCGATCTGGGAGGGATGGAACGGCAGGGCCGACACGATCCCAACGGCTTCTACGCCAGGGACGGCTTCGAGCGCCTGCTCGATTTCCTCCGCTCGTTGGATGCGCTGGGCCTCGAGTGGGTTTAGGTCCCAGAGGAAGAGTTGGATAGCCGTGCGGTTCTCTACCTCGAAACCGAGATCGTTGTCCCGCAGTGCGAGAAAACTCCGGCCAAGCAAGCCTGCGCCGATGAGGAGGATCAGGGCCATCCCGATTTGCCCGACCACCAGGGCGGCTCCGACGCCTCGACCCCCCCCGACTTACGCGTGACCCGCTGGACGCCGACACCAGCGCCCGCCGAATGTCGGGCCGTGTCGCGTATACCAACGGCGCGAGTCCGCAGAGAATAGCGGTGAGTAGCGTAATGAGACCCGTGACCAGGACGATCCGGGGCTCGACGCCGATCGTGTTCAAGCGTGGTAGATCCGCCGGGCTCAACGCCGCAAGCGCGGTGATGCCGCCCCAGGCGACCGCGAGGCCGCCGATCCCCCCCAAGACGGCCAGGACCCCTGCCTCCGTGCCCAGCTGCCGGATCAACCGGAGTTGCCCTGCGCCCAGAGCGACGCGCACCCCCAACTCTCCCTCTCGCTCCATGGCCCGTACCAGCATGAGACTCGCCACGTTGGCGCAGGCCACCAGGAGCAGGAGCCCGACTGCGCCCATGAGGACGAGCAACGCCGGTCGGACGTTGCCGAGGACATGCTCTTCGAGGGGCCGTACGAGCACACCGGCAGCTCCGTTCGTCTCCGGAAAGTCCCCTGCCATCTCCCGTGCAACACGATCCATGTCTTGCTGGGCATCACTCAGGCTAGCACCCGGCCCGAGCCGGGCGACCGCCTGCATGTAGCCGCCCGTGCGGTCTTGATCCTCGCGCGGGCGAAAGGTCTTCGGAGCCCAAAAATCTGCGTACTCCGGATAGTCGAGGCCCTGGGGGAGGACGCCAACCACCAGCCAGGCGACATTGTCCAGCTCGACTGTCCCACCGATGAGGTCGGGATCTCCACCGAAGCGGCTCTGCCATAGGCGATGGGAAATGAGCACCGTGCGCGATCCCGCGTAGTACTCATCGTTCAGAAATGCTCGACCGGGCTGGGGCTGGATTCCCGCCGCTTCGAAGAAACCATCCGTCACGAGCCAGACGGACACAGACTGCGGCGGCCCGTCGCTTCCCGTCAGATCGTAGCCGAAGGGCTCGGCCAGACCCATCGCCGAGAAGCGCGTGGCTCGCCGCTGCCATTCCGCGAAGTTGCCCGGAGCCACCTCGAGCGCCTCGTTCCCGGTGGGCGCCTGGACCTCCCACAGGGTCACGATGCGGTCCGCATCCACATTCTCGAGCGGCCGAAACAGGACGTGATCGGCCGCGCTGAATATCGCCGTGTTCGCCCCGATCCCGACCGCGAGCGTTACGATGGCGACGATCGCGAATCCCGGACGCCTCCGCAGTTGCCTCCACGCCACCCGCACGTCCTGCCACGTATCACGCATCACTTCCCTCCGGCGCCCTCTACGTCGAATCCGAAAGTCGGTCGCGACACAGTCCGCTCGTGCGCGATCCATGTCGCCGAACCGGTGCCGTGCCTCGGCCTCCGCCTCCGCGGGTGAATACCCTTTCGTCACGAGTTCGCGCACCCGCATGTCGAGGTGAAACTCGATCTCTTCATCCACACCCCTTCGGACACTCCCCAGATGGCGAAAGGCATGCTGCAGGACGCGCCGTCGAGGTCGAGGCTCACCGTCTCCTCGGAGCCGAGGCTCACCCTCTCCTCGGGGCCGAGGCTCACCTTCTCCTCGCGGCCGGCGCTCGTCCGTACTCACGATGACTGGGCAGGCAAGAGGACTTGCTGAACGGCTTCTACGTACTTCGACCAGCTGGCGGTCTCCACGTCGAGCCGCTGAAGCCCGTCAGCCGTGAGCCGATAGAACCGTGCGCGCTTTCCGGTTTCCGCGTGGCCCCATTTCGACTCGACCCACCCCCGCTCCTCCATGCGGTGGAGCGCTTGGTAGAGAGTCCCGTCTTCCAGCTCGATAACACCTTCGGTCGCTCGTTCGAGCTCTGACGCGATACCGTAGCCGTGCCGCTCACGACCGTGGAGCGTGGTGAGGATCAGCACGTGAAGCGTTCCGCGGATGAGCTGGCGGGTTGGATCGACCATGGTGTGCAATCCGGTTGATGGGCTCTCAACAGAGTTTTCGATGGGCTCACATGTGACATAAGGTTCTTATGTAAACCCGAAGGAGTCAACACCGGGGGTGAGTTGCAGGCCTGCCGCCGCGCGGACTCCCCCCCTTAATCGAGGATCCCCCCGCACTTATACTAAACCGATAAGTTTAATATCGGAGCCGCACGTGGTGGCATTCTCAGACGAAAAGCTCGACCTGACGTTCGCTGCACTGGCACACCCCACACGGCGGGCGATTCTGACCCGGCTTGCCACCGAGGGGAGCGCATCGGTCAGCGATCTGGCAGAGCCATTCGACGTTTCTCTCATGGCCATCTCGAAACATCTGAAGGTCATGGGGAAGGCAGGCCTCATTCGGCGTGAGAAGGATGGTCGCGTGCGCCGATGCACCTTCGATCCCGGTTCCATCGAGATCGCGAGTGATTGGATCGAAGCACATCGCAAATACTGGACACAGCAGCTGGACTCGCTAGCAGCCTTTCTGGAAGGGCCGAGGACGGGCGGGGGAGGCGAGCGGTTGCCCCACGAGGGAGGAGAACCCCAATGAGCGTCGATACCATGAATTCCCTAAGGATCACCCTTCTGATTCAGGCGAACCAACAGACGGTCTGGGACGCCTGGACCCAGCCGGACCAGATGAGGCAGTGGTCGTGCCCCGAACCGGGTGGGGTCCAGGACATCGCCAGCGACTTCCGGATTGGCGGCTCCTACACGATCGCGATGCGGGTCGACGGCAACGACCACACGGCGATCGGCACGTACAAGGAGATCGACGCGCCGAACCGCCTGGTTTACACGTGGGACTGGAAGGAGGAGGACAACCGCATGGGTGAGACGCTCGTTACGGTGGAGTTCGAGGCTCGCGGTGATGCGACGGAGGTCGTCCTCCTCCACACGGGCTTCCCGGCGGTCGAGGCGAAGGACGCGCATGAGCAGGGCTGGGGCGCGTGCATCGCGCACTTCGAGGCGCTCTTCTCCTAACGGGTACCTACGCTTGCGCGGCCTCCTGCGCGAAGTCACTTTGCCCAGGTCGACTCAGCACGCAAAAAGTGTGTCGCAGTCCTATCTCCAAGTGAGGCCGTCATGTCACTTTCCGAGCGCTCGAAACGTGTAATTCCCTTCGTTATCGCCCTGACACTATTCGTGGGATGTGCCGGGCCAGCCGAAGAAGAACTGGTCGTCACTAGTGAAATGACCGCCATGGCATCGGCAGGCACGATATCATCGACCACCATTTCCTCGGGCTTGGTGCTCCCGCCGAGCGGCATCAGCGGCACGCCGGCGGATAACATAACCGACCCGGCACTGCGAATGCTGCCGAACCCCAATCCGACCGTGATCACCCATTGGGGAAAGCTGCCTGATGGCCGCGAGTGGGGGTCGACGGCGGGCGCCGATATCGGACCCGACGGGCACGTGTGGGCCTACGACCGGTGCGGATCGGGCTCGGCGGGTGGACCCGGGATCAGCTGCGACAACAACCCCGTGGACCCGATCGTCAAGTACGACCGTAACACGGGAGAGTTGCTGGCCGCGTTTGGGGCCGGCCTGTTCGTTACGCCCCACGGAATCCATGTGGACGACGACGGCAACGTCTGGGTGACGGACTTTGCCGGGAACGAGGCCGGCACCAAGGGACACCAGGTGATCAAGTTCAGCCCCGATGGCGAGGTCCTGATGCGACTCGGCCAGGCGGGCGTACCGGGAAGTGGTCCCGGCCAACTCAACCAGCCAAACGATGTGATCACAGCGCCGAACGGGGACATCTTCGTCGCGGACGGGCACAGCGGGCAGGGTCAGAACCCCGCTCCCGGCTCCACCGGACGGATCTTGAAGTACACGGCCGACGGCGAGTTCATCAAAGAGTGGGGAGAGATCGGGATCGGTCCTGGCGAATTCCGGACGCCTCATGCCTTGGAGATGGACTCGCGGGGCCGCCTATTCGTGGCCGACCGGGGCAACCACCGAATCCAGATTTTCGACCAGGACGGCAACTATCTGGACTCGTACTACCAGTTCAGTCGGATCAGCGGCCTGTTCATCACCGCTGATGACATGCTGTACGCGATCGACTCCGAAACCAACGAGAACAACCACCCTGGCTGGAGTACCGGCATCCGGATCGGGCGCGCCCACGCCGACGTGGTCACCGCGTTCATCCCGGGGCACGCCTATCAGGACCGGCCCTGGAACACGGCCGGGGAAGGTGTCGCGGTTGACGCCGACGGAAACGTGTACGGGGCGGAGGGACCCGGGTCCCGGCCGGCCGTCGACGGAGGACTGACGAAATACGTAATACAATAGCCTTAGGAGTAGCCTTTGGCGTCCACGCTGGCGGCAGAGCTCGGCGCGGCTAGAGTGCACATCGTCTTGGTTTTGCGTCGAGGCACCGGAGATCTTCAACCGGGAGCTGATCCGGTTTTTGGGGGCGGAGCGGGAGGTCGTGGCGACGGAGCGGTGATAGCGGGCGAACTGGGAGTCCTCGCGACGTCACCTTTCTAGGATGAACCGTGACATGCGGCTCCTCATCATGACGGTCGCCGCCGGGTGGGCCTGTCTCGGTTTCGGCGCGTGCTCCTTCTCCGCGCCCGACCACGAGGACGGCCTGATCCCAGTCAACGGCACCCGGCTCTTCGTGCACCGCGAAGGAGCCGGCGAGCCGGCGATCGTGATCCACGGCGGCCCGGTACTCGACCATAGCTACCTACAGCCGTATCTCGCGCCGCTCGGCGACGAACTCGAGTTCGTCTTCTACGATCAGCGTCTGAGCGGCCGCTCAGACGGGGTGGTCGATAGCACCTCGGTGCGGCTGGGCACGTTCGTGGACGACATCGAGGCGCTGCGCGAGGCGCTGGGGTTGGGGCGCGTACACTTGATCGCCCACTCGTGGGGTGGGCTGCTCGCCATGAAGTATGCCGCGGCCCACTCCGGCCAGCTGCGCTCGCTCGTGCTTCTCGACCCCATGGCGCCCACGGTGGCCCTCTGGCGGGAAGAAGAGCAGGAGTTGGGAGCATCCCTCGTGCCCCAGGACACGGCGGGCGCCGGAGCGCTCCGCGCCACCGAGGCCTTCGCCGCCCGGGAGCCCGCCGCGCTGGAAGCCTTACTTCGGCACTCGTTCCGGAGCCAGTTCCGTGATCGGTCCCTGGCCGAGGACCTCACCTTCCACATCGGGGAGGATTACCTGGAGCGCAGCCGGCAGTTCGGATTCATAATCGGCGACCTCACCACCTTCGATCTGACGGAGGCTCTGCGCGACGTCGAGGTGCCGACGCTGATCCTTTACGGGGAGGACGAGCCCGGCGCGAGCATCGGCGGCGACGCCATCGCCGAGGCCATACCCAGCGCCCAGCGCGTAACCATTCCAGCTTCAGGGCACTTTCCATTCATGGAGCAGCCCGAGGCCTTCCTGGACGCGGTGCGGGCGTTCCTCGCCCGTTAGGAGCCGCCTCACGTGCCTATTTGGATTCTAGTACTCGTCGTTACGATGACCTGGTACATCAACTGAGCTTCATGCAATGAGCAGACCACCTCTGCAAGGGATGTTGGAGTTCGGTCTGTACGTGAAGGACGTTACGCGAGCGGCCGATTTCTACCACCTCCTCTTTGGTTTTCCAGTGCTGATCTCGAAAGAGCGGATGGCGGCGCTCGACGTGGAGGGGAAGCAGATACTGCTACTGTTCAAGCACGGGGCGTCGAGCGAGCCCATGAACATGCCTGGGGGTGTGCTACCACCGCACGATGGTGAAGGAACATCTCATGTCGCCTTCGCCATCCAGGGGAGTGACTTGGAGCCCTGGGAGCATTGGCTTCGAGAGCAAGGCGTCGAAGTAGAGAGCAAGGTCGAGTGGGAGGAGGGAGGCCGGAGCCTTTACTTCCGAGACCTGGACGGCCATCTGCTCGAGCTCGTGACGCCGGGTGTGTGGGAAACCTATTGATCCGAGTGCGTTTGTCGGATCGAGGCCGCTCAAGGAATTGCCAGCACCCCGTGATAGCGGTGACGGTGGATGCGGGGCGGGTGAATGAGTAGGGCGAGTCGCTCGAGGAACTCGAGGGGGGTGAGCGAGAGCGCGGTGGCGCCGTCCGGTGCGGGACGGGGAAGACGATAGACGATGCGCTCGCCTCCAGGCGCACCGTCCCCGGTAGCCTCGCGTGCCCGAGGAGCTGTCCGCCCAGGAAGCCTTGTTCCCGAGTGCAGCGGCGGTGCACTTCGGCCCGGAAGAGGCCTCCTTGGCAGCAAAGTTGTACGGCTCGGTGCCGCGTCCGCGAGGCCGGGAGATCGATCTCACCATCGCCTCGTGTGCCGTTACATGGGACGCCGTTCTCTGGACGCTCAACGTGGATGATTTCACCGATGTCCCGGGGCTACGGATGAGCCGACCTGATGGATCTGGCCCTCTCGCTCGGCTCTTGCGGCGAGCGAGGTACCGCGGTCGAAGTCGAGACCCCAGATGGCCGCCCACTGCTCCCGAACTGACACAGGAAAGCCCCGGGATCCTTTCGGATCCCGGGGCCTGTCTCCACACACTCGGCGGCGTTTGGTCAACCGTCAAACGCAAACATCGCCGTCGTGTATAGCCTCCTAGCCGTTTTCATCGTCGTCATCATCGTCGTCATCGGTGAGCTCCACTGTGACCGTGGTCGTGTTCCCCGAGGCGTCAGTGCACGTGACCGTGAGCGTGATCGAGGGGGCCTCGATCTTGAGGATCCCGTCGTCCCACTCTACCTCGTCGTCGTCGAGCTCCAGCTCTACGATCTGGCCGTTCGCCACGGCGATGCCGTTGATGTCCGCGCTGCTCACAGGGCTGGCGTCGACGGCGTCGGTGCAGGTGAACACCACTCGGAACTCGTCGTCGTCATCACCCACCGGCACCAGGGCGGCGGTCACGTCGGGCGGTGTGGCGTCCTCGAGCAGCGTCAAGCTGCTCGGCCCGGACAGGCCGGTGACGATGTCCATCACGCCAGTCCCGTCTAGGTTGGCGCTTTGGATCTTAAGCGTCAACTCGTCGACCCAGAGGATCTTGCCTGCGTGTAGATCGAGAACCAGGTCGCGAGGCCTCGACAGGCCGGTCACGATCGTCGTCAAGCCACCTGAACCGTCGGCGTTCGCCCGCCAGATCGTTCCGCTCCCGCTACCCGCGGGGACATGCTGACCGAAGTACACGTGGTTGTTGGCTGCGTCCACCGCGACTCCGCGGCCCCGGCCGTCCAGGTGGGGAGCGACGGACGTGATAAAGTTCCCGGCCAGGTCGGTCTTCACGATCCCCGAGGGCCCAGGGGGGGTCAAGACACCGATGTCGCCGTAGTAGAGGTGTCCGTTGGCCGGATCGACGGTGAGCCCGTCGATGAACCAGCCGGCGAGCGTGCCGGCAGGTGACACAGAACCGGAGGGCCACGTCTTGATGAGGTCGATCAGACCCGTGCCGTCGGTGTTGACCCTCCGGACCCCGTGGAACGGGCTAAAACTCACGGAGAGTGCCATGTAGACATGGCCTGCGGCGACGTCCACATCGATGTCGTTGACACCGCCCTGCCCGTGATCGACGAGGGTCGTGACGCCGGACCCGTCCAGGGCAGAACGCATGGTCTTGCCGGTGGTGTTGAAGTTGCCGAAATCGTTCCAGTAGATGTGGCCGTTGACGTGGTCCAGGGCGATCCCCCTGGGACGGACACCTGCGGCCGCAACCAGGGTCGTCAGGCCTGTCCCGTCCGGGTTGACGGACCGGATCGTTCCCGCGCCACCACCGGCTCTATCGGCTCCGCCGTCCGTGAAAAAGATCTTCACGACGGGACTCGTCGCAACGGTCGCGAATGAGGGGCCGCCCTCGAAGGCCACGGCCGTCGGTGATGACACTTCGTCGCTACAGGAGGCGACCGCCAGCAGGAGCAGGAGGCTGGAGATCGGCCAGAGCGATAACCTCCCGCTCCGGGCTCCTGATGAGGAATCTCGACGGGTCGGTCCCGCAAGCGGTAACCTTGTAGGGCGCTTCATGAGTACCTCCTGGTATGGGTCCACCCGGCACAGCCGATGTCATGTTACGGAGAGGTTCGGCACAACTGACCCCGCGGCTTACTCAGCCACCTCGAAACCACTTTCGTACCGATACACATCCGAGCCCCATCCCATCACCAGGGCAAAAGCGCGCTACGGGGGGATGTCGGCAGTGCCCTCAAATCGCGAATGTCTTGAATCTAGGCGCCGACCACCGCCCACACCCGCAGTATGTTGCGCAATATGCGCGAGATGTTGCTCTTTTTGCGAAGGATCTTGCGCTTTGGTCAAGCGTGCGGTAGTTGCGCCAGCTGGCGGTATTCGGATGGGGACTGGCCGGTGACTTTCTTAAACCGGCCTTCGAAGTTCCGTAGGCTCCCGAATCCGACCCTGATGGCGATCCTCGTAAGTGTCAGATGAGGAGTTTGCGTCAGGAGCTGCTTCGCGTCTTCAATTCGGATTTGGGTGAGGTAATCCTGATACGATATGCCAACGATTCGATGGAACAGCCGGCTGAAGTGATACTTGCTCAAGCAGGCCTCGGCTGCGGCTTGCTCGAGGTTCAACGTCGCGGGGTGATGTTGCACCTGGATGAATTGGACGGCTCGCTTGATACCAACATGGGACAGCGAGGCCTCGTCGACGGGAAAGGAGCGGCGCGCCTTTCCGCGAGTTCTTTGGGTCATGGCCGTGCGCTCCCCCGCGGCCCCGAACCCTCGGTGCCGTTTGGGTAGGGAACTGTGGGCAGAAGAGCTGGGACACACCGCAGGCTCAGCGGACCGGAGCCGTCAACTCGTAACGAAGCGTCGTTGGATGTAGCGGGCAGTGCCATAAGTAACTGGTAGTGTCCCTAGATTTGTGTAAAAGCGGATAAGCTGGACAGGAGGGAAAGAAAAACGGAAGCTCCTCTGTTGTTGTTCACTGTCACATGAACCCGGGAGTCCGGGTCTGCAGAGCAGGCTCGGAACCGGAGAGGAGCTTCCGATGCAAGAGATTGTGGAGATCGGTCGGGCCACGCAAGACGAGCTACGCGATGATTTGCGCGAGCTGTTTCAAGGCGCGATCCGGCTGACGCTCGAGATGGTGCTGGAAGAGGAGCTGAAGGCCATGGTAGGTGCACGCCGCTTCGAGCGGGTGGGAAGCCGGAAGGACCATAGGAACGGCACATACCTGAGGCGGCTGCTGACGAGCCTGGGGCAGATCGAGGTCGCCATGCCCCGGAGCCGGGACAACGGTTCGCCGGCCGACGTGATCGGCCGCTACCAGCGCAGGAGCCCCGAGCTCGACGAGATGATGGTCGAGGCGTATGTGAGCGGCGTGTCACAGCGCAAGATGGGCGACGTCACCGAGGCGCTGATGGGCGAGCGTGTTGGGCGCTCGACGGTGAGTCGTGTGGCAAAACGGCTCGACGAGGCCGTGGAAGGGCTGCGCCGTGCGCCGATCGAGGGGCCTCACCCCTATCTGTACCTGGACGCCACGTTCTTGGACGCCCGCTGGGCCCGCAAAGTCGAGAACGTGAGTGCGCTCGTGGCGTATGCAGTGGGCCCTGAGGGTCACCGACGGCTCCTGGCCGTCACGCTGGGCGCTGAGGAGTCGCAGCAGAGCTGGTCGGAGCTCCTCGAGCAACTCCAGGACCGCGGCCTCGGCGGTGTCGAGCTCGTGATCGCCGATGAGCACGCAGGCCTGGCAGCTGCGGTCCGCCGCTTCCTGCCCGAGGCACGCCGTCAGAGGTGTACGGTCCATCTGCAGCGTAATGTGGGGGCGAGGGTCCCCCACCGCCTACGCAAGCGCGTGGCGCGTGAGGTCTCGGTGATCTTCCAGACATCCGGACTCGCCGAGGCGAAGAAGCTCCTGGGCGAGTTCGGCGCACGCTGGAAGAAGGAGCTGCCCG
This sequence comes from Longimicrobiales bacterium, assembly GCA_965248195.1. Classification (GTDB taxonomy): domain Bacteria; phylum Gemmatimonadota; class Gemmatimonadetes; order Longimicrobiales; family Gaopeijiaceae; genus UBA822. The sequence goes on from CBDFIQ010000002.1 coordinate 3,328,425, forward strand.
AGGCCGTGGAGGTCCTGGAGCGGGGCTTCGGGGCAGCGACGCAGTTCTACGCGTTCCCCGAGGCGCACTGGCCCCGGCTGCGTACCACCAACAGCCTCGAGCGGCTGCACGGCGAGATCAAACGCAGGATCAAGGCCGCCGGCGCCTTCCCGGACCGGGCCAGCGCCCTCAGGCTCATCACGGCCGTCGCACTCAGGACCACACACGTCTGGGGCGACCGGCGTTACCTCGACCTCTCACTCCTCCAGAAACAGGAGGTCGCCCAAGCAGCCTAGCCGAAGGCGAGGAGCTTCCTCCGCTTTTACACACAAATCGGGACTTGACCTAAGTAACTCCACCGGGGGGCTTACCCGACAGGGCCCTGTTCATCAGGAGGCAGCTAATGGCACACATACAGAGCTCCGCGGCTGCTAACGTGCGGCGTTATCCGCAGCGTCGCAAGTGTGGCCAAGGCCGGAGGGGTCGGCCTGGCTGCGTCTAGAGCCCAAGCTCCTCCCGTATCCGTGCCTCTCGCCGATGGAGTACCACGGCGATGATGAGTGTCCAGATCAGGTAGCCACCACACGCCCAGTAGAGGGCCTCTGTGCCCATCCACCGGAACCACATGAAGGGCCACAGGGACGCCATGAAGGGTATGGCGTTTCCAAGGGCTTTTCCTGAGCGAGGCACGTTGCTTCAGCGAGCCGAGACACACAGCAACCTCACCTTGCGAGGCCGTGCCCAGGCCAAGATGCACGCTCACCGCGCACGTATGCTCGAATCGGACGCGGGGATGTGTGGATGGGTAGCGGGATGTGGAGCGGACCCGACCCCCGCGGACCGCGGGTCCGTCGGTCTTGTCTCAGTCGGGTAGGGACTGATCGAACTCGATCTCTGGGATCGGCTCCGCATCCGGGGGATCGTATTTGGCCAGATACTAGGCCGTATGAGTAGTGCAGTCCGCTCAGCCCGAGTTGCCCACCCCCCCCTTCGTGACCGACACTGGACGGATCGTGCCATCCTTGTTGAACGTGAGGAATTCACCGTGCACACGCCGTTGGCGAGGATGGGTCGCGGGCCAGACGTGATACCAAAGTATCCAACGGTCACCGTACTGTACGATGGAGTGATGGATATTCAGATCATTGACCTTGTGTAACAACGTGCCCGCGTAGTCGAAGGGTCCGATTGGGCTGTCGCCCATGTAGTAACGAAGCTGGCGATAATCGTCGTCGGCCAGCGTGAAGTAATACTTGCCTGATCGCTTGAAGACCCATGTAGCCTCCCAGCCGCCAACGGGTTGGCGGCCCCTGAACTCCACGATCCGGGACTTCCTGGCGCCGTTCTCTCGCTGAAGGGTGGTCATGTCCTCAGCCAGGAAGTAGATCACATGGCCGAGGTAGAGGTAGGCTTGTCCGTCATCGTCGATGAATACGCTCGGATCGTGCCCATCAACGAGAGGACGGTCTACGGACAGGTTGGTAAACGGTCCCTGCGGTTGATCCGCCACCGCGACCCCGACACCCCTCAGCTGGTCGCCTTCGTTCTGGAAATAGTAGTACAAGTAGTACGTGCCGTTTCTATAGGCGATGTCGGGTGCCCAGGCGTTGTTGACACACCAACTGCACCCATCGGCGCTGAAGATTCTCTCGTGTAGGGTCCAGGTCCGGAGGTCTTCTGAGGACCACGCATTCCAGTGGTCCAGCTGGCTCCAGTCCTCGTGATTCGTAGTGGGGTAGATCCACATCTTCCCGTCGGCCCAGACGTGCCCGGACGGATCTGCCCCAAAGAAGAGAGGATTCCCATTGAACGTACCCGACGTAAGCTCGTAATCTATGAACCCGAAGGAGGTGGAGGAATCACAGCCCAAGAATGCGGTGCATGCCAAGACCAGAGCGGCTAGGCGGCCGTAGCCTCCATCCGTGGCGGCGTTCGCGCGGGTGACGGGATCAGACATAGCGGCCAAAATGGGGGTAAGAAGTGTGGTGCTGCAAGCCATCCGGCCTTCACCCAGCTCAGGCCTCTCGCTGGTTACTGGGGCGTCTATTTCGATGGGATGATCCCTTGACGCAGCCAGGCGTGGTTGCCGCGCCGTTTCCATAAGGCATGGTCCCACGGTATCATTCGCGACCCTACGGATGGCGCCGCCACGGCGCCCGACTCGAACTCACCGTACATGGAGAATCCCATGACCGCCGAATCTGACGCTCCCCTCGACGGGAAGGGCCCGGCCAGCACCGAGGCTCTCGATCTGCGTAGCATACGGCCGGCGTTGACGGTCGGAGACATCGATAAGAGTCTCGCCTGGTATCGGGACGTGGTGGGGTTCCAGGTGGAGGAGACCTTCGAGCGGGACGGAAAGGTAGGCGCTGCCTCTCTCACGGCTGGGGGTGCGCGCCTCCTTTTAGTCCAGGACGACTGGGCGAAGGGCCGTGACCGTGTGAAGGGTGAGGGGTTCCGGCTTCACATGGCCACCGCCGGTGACGTGGACGCGATCGCCGCGGGGATCGAGCAGCGGGGCGGCACGCTGGAGTCCCCTCCGGAGGACACGCCTTGGGGTGCGCGAGCGTTCAGCCTGGCGGACCCGGACGGCTTCAAGATTACGATCTCCTCGGACAGTTGAGCGGGCGCATCACCGCCCCGTCAGGTGCTCCTCGAACCATGCGACCAGCGCGTCCGAGGCGCGGGTGCGGTCCGCTTCGCTTCGAAACCCGTGACCCGCGCCCTCGATGACCACGAGATCCGTCTCGATCCCCGCGCTTACCAGGGCCGAGTGCATCAGCTCACTGTTGTTGAGATCGACCAGCGCGTCGGCGTCTCCGTGAACCAACAGGGTCGGCGGATCGTCGGATGACACGTGCAGGATCGGCGACACCGAAGCGCCGAGATCCTCTTCGAACCCGAGCGCGACGAAGCGATCAGCCGCGCCGGGCACCACCACGCCCCGCGCAAAGAAGAGGCCATCCTCCGGGAGCGTAGCCGGGAAGCCTTCGCCCGGCCCGGACCAATGGCGCAGATCCACCGGGGGGTAGTACGCGACAACCGCTGCGACGTGACTGCTCATACGCAGCACTTCGTCGGTCGCGTTGGGGTCACCCTCGTCCGAGGCCAGACCCAGCATGAGGGAGAGATGGCCGCCGGCACTCCCTCCGTAGACGCCGAGGCGGTCCGGGTCGATTCCAAATTGTGGGGCCTGGAGACGCACAACACGCACCGCGCGACGCACATCGGCGTACGCTTCCGGGACGTTGAACCTCGGGCTGCTCCCGTGACGAACCGCGAAGACCGTAAATCCCTTGTCCAGAAGCGCCTCGTACCTCGACCGGGCCTGCTCTGGGGCCGTCCACCGCGACACCCAGCCGCCGCTCACCATGTTGAGGATCCCGACGCCGTTGGCTTCGCCAGGAGGCGTAAAGACGTCAAATGTCAGAGCCATCCCATCCTTATGGCCATAGACCACGTCCGGGATGATGGAGCCGCTGCTCTGTGCGTGGACCGAGATAACCAGGCAGAACATGGTCAGCGTCGCGGCCGTCGCTCGGGTCAACATTTTCATGGTCGTTTTCCTCCTCCAGCGGGGTTCTCCGATGAGTCGAACCGGGAGCCCTCTTACGGGTTGGGATAACGTGAGGGGTGGGGGTCGACTGGGCAATAACCCGAGAGCGGCTGCTTGTGCTTGCTGGCCCCGCACCAGAGAAAGCATCGATCAACTCGGCCCCCCGCTTGGGTTGCGTCAACCCTCACTGGCCGTGCAGGTTGACCATTCATGGACGATGTCCCCGTGCGCACGAGCCGCGGCACATCGGCCCCAACGCTCCGGCACATGACCAACTCGCCCATGTTCTCCAAGATCGACGCGGACCGCATCCTCAAGCGTGCCGCAGAAATCGAAGGATCGGAGGACTCCGGACCTCTCACCATCGATGAGCTTCGGTCGATCGCGGGGGAAGCCGGCTTCGGCTCCCAAGCAGTCGAGCGCGCTATCGTCGAGGCCCAACGGGCCGGCCCCACGGAAGTCCGCCGTCATCCGGTCCAGAAGTCCGGGCTGGTGTTCACGCATTTATCGACCTTCAGAGCCATCCCCATCGAGATCAGCTCCGACCAGCTCATGAAGGCAGTACGGCTTTTCCCGCCCTATCGTGAAGGTCCGGCTCATGTCAATCTCGGAGACCACCAGATCACTTGGCGCGATAGCAAGGGCCTCGGGTTCACGGTCACGTCCGCTGGCGGAGTCACCGAGGTCCAGGTGTACGTGTCGAAGTTTCTCCTTTTTCGAAAAGGTAACTGGATGGGTTGGGTGAAGTCCGCCGCGGACCGTCTGGAAGAGCTGGTGTTCTTAGTGGCGGCTCGGGAGCTACCCGGCACGCAGCAACTCGGGGCTCACCTGCCAAGATCCAATTCCTCCGCGGCCGGCCCCGACCACTAGCCCACTGGGGCGCACTTACCGAACCCGCTAGTAGGCCAGCGGATTCGGCCGAATCTGGAGAGGCGCTGGGGGAGTTGTGACCTTCGACGAGTTCTCTCACGTGGCCCAGGAGGCCTTCCAGAGCGTTCCCGAGGCGTATCGGGAGGGCGTCGACGGCGTCACGTCTGTCGAGGCGGTAGAGAGCCATCCCGAGCTCCCCGGCGTGCTCACCCTGGGCGAATGTGTCACGCAGGCCTTCAACTCGGAGTGGCAAAGTCCCGAGACCACTCGCTCACGGGTGGTCCTCTACTACGGCTCCTTCCGAAAGATGGCCGAGGACGATCCCGACTTCGACTGGGAGGGGGAGCTCTGGGAGACCCTCACCCACGAGCTCCAGCACCACCTCGAGTCCCTGGCCGACGAAGATGCTCTCGAGGCCATGGACTACGCCGTTGACGAGTCGTTCAAGCGGGAGCGGGGCGAGCCATTCGACCCCTGGTACTTTCAGTGGGGAGAGCCAGTGGGCGGGGGCGTGTACCGCGTGGAGGACGAGGTGTACATCGAGCGGGTCCTGACGGCGGAGGAATTCGATCGCTTGGAGGAGATCGAGTTCACTTGGAAAGACCAGTCCTATCGGCTGCCTCGGCCCCAGGAGCTGGGTGACGTCCACTTCATCGTGGTGGACGGAACCGAGCCCCGCGTGCAGATCGTCCTGGTCCGGCGAGCCTCATGGCGGCAGCGGCTCCGGGGGGTGCTACGCTCCGGAGGCCCCACGGTGCTGGAGAGCAGCGCCGAGGCCCGGCGGGTTGCCGGCTGCTGATCAAGCTCGGCGGGCCAGGAGTCGCTACTTTGTGCACGACCGCCCCCGCGCCATATTGTCTCGGTCCACCCCATTCCCGGGAGGAGGGTACCATGAGGCGCATCGTCAGGCCGATCCTGATCGCTTTTCTCGCCCTATTCACGATGGGCGCCGGGCCAGCTGTTCCGCAGTCCTCCTCCCCGGCCGTTGCGCGCCTCTCCCTGACCGGGTCCGCCAAGCGCTATTGCTCCGGCATCTGGGTCTCTGAGCGGAACAGGGAAGAGGCGCTGTACAACAGCGTTCTGCTGCAAGATCCAGGTACACAGTCGGGCGGGGGAATGGTCGAGCAATACGAAAGCGGCCGGCTCGAGTTCGACATCGACGACGGGCGCCGGGTCGTCACGGCGTCTCGGGACGGCGTCTCGGCCAGTGCTCGTCACTTCCGCGATCAGGGTTGCGTGATCCTGCGGCCGGAAACCGACAAGCCGCTCTTCACACCGCAGTGGGTCACAAGCACCTTGCCCGACGCAGCGTCGACACCGTGGCCCATGGGGGACCGCCTGCCCGACACACCGCTACCCTCGGACGTCAACGGCGCCCTCCTCGACCAGGCCGCACGCACCTTCTACGCAAATGATCTGGACCGCCGGGCGGCGTTCGTCATCGTCCATCGAGGCAGGATCGTGATGGAGGAGTACGCCTGGGGAGCCCACCAGGACATGCAGCTCGAGAGCTGGTCGATGGGGAAGAGCATGACGGCCACCTTCATCGGCCGCCTGATCGAGATGGGTCGGCTGGAGCTCCGGCAGCCGGCGCCCGTGGCGGAGTGGCAGCTCTCCCCCGGTGACCCTCGTAGCGAGATTCGGATCGCGGATCTCCTCCGCATGTCGAGTGGGCTGCGCTTCAGCGGAGGCGGATCGACCGCCGAGCAAATGGCCGCGTCCTACATCCCTGGCTTCGCGGACCACGGACTCGGATACTCGGCCCCGATCGACGTCTTCCGGTTTTCGGCCAGCCGCGACGCCGAACATCCGCCCAACACGGTCGGACGATACCGGAACTCGGATCCGTGGACGCTGGGATACATCGTGCGCGGCACGGTGGAGAACGAGCTCGGTGAGGAGTACCTGACGTGGCCCCAGCGGGCGGTCTTCGACAAGATCGGGATCCGCCGCTTCGTGATGGAGACTGATATCTACGGCAACTTCATCCTCACCGGCTACAACTACGGCACCGCGCGCGACTGGGCGCGGCTCGGGCTTCTCTATCTCCAGAGAGGAATGTGGAGCGGAGAGCGGCTGCTGCCCGAGGAGTTCGTGGATTTCGTCCAGACCCCCGCCCCGGCGTGGGACCCGCCCGTTTATGGCGGCCTCTTCTGGCTCAACACAGCGGACGAGACGGGACGCGGACGACGCGTCCCCACCCTGCCGCCCGATACGTACAACGCGTCAGGTGCGGGCGACCAGCGCACGTATATCATCCCGTCCCGCGACCTCGTCATCGTGGTGATGAGCCACGGGGCGGGCGCCGATTTGGCTCCGGATCGGCGGACGAGGGAGTTCGAGGCGCTGGGACTGGCGGTGAAGGCGGTGGACCCGAGCTGGAGCTGGGAGTAGACGTTCTCTACTTCGCCTACGGCTCCAACCTCTGCTTCCCCCGGCTGAGCGCACGCGTGCCAGGAGCCCGGTCGCTGGGTCCCGCTCTCCTGCGCGGCCATGAGCTGCGTTGGCACAAGAGAGGCACGGACGGGTCGGGCAAGTGCAGCATCGTCAATGTAGGCGGAGACGCGATCGTCCATGGCGCTCTCTTTGCCATCCCCAAAACGGAAGAGTCTGCCCTCGACCGTGCGGAGGGGTCGGGATATAAAGACATCCCTGTTTCTGTGGAGTCGACCCAAGGCGATGTGACCGCCAAGACGTACGTGGCGATCGAATCCGCGATAGATGACACACGACAACCCTACTCCTGGTACAAGGCCCTGGTCGTATCTGGGGCGGAGTCATTGGGCCTTCCCCACGCGTACGTCGAGACGCTGCGCATGGTGGACGCGGTCGACGATCCCGATGCCGAGCGCGTCCGGAGGCACCGGGCCTTCCTGCCTTGCGGGGGGTCCGGCTAACATTCGGTGGCCTTCCAACTCGTGGATCCCCGCTCCGGCGGTTGGGGAGGGTCTGGGAAACGGTGAGTTAGGCGAGGGCTGAAACGGTGAGTCCGGCGAGGGCTAATGATGGCGTACTACTTGGTTGAAGCGGCGGCGAAGGAAGCGCGACTTCCAGAGCTTGGGGAGCGGCTGGGGAAAGACGAGTTCCTTTCCATGCGCCCCTTCGGTGCCTCCGTCACGTTTGCGCTGCGTGGTGCCCGCAGGCGCCCCGACAGGGGAGTGGTGTGGGAAGAAGAGGACTATTGTTCTCCACCGCTCGCTCAGGAACGCGCCGCCGTACTCGACGAGTACTTTGACGACCTCCGCGTCACATCGGTCCAAGAGAATGAGGGGTGGGCTCAGATCCGTGATCTGCCGCTACTCTTTCCCGAGTTCGCGGATTAGCAATGGGCTCGCGGGCCGTGCACGCCAACGGCAGAGTGAATCCGGGAACGAAAGAGCCACGTCTATGAGTTATGTCAGCGAGCCCGTCTCGGAGTCATCGCAGCGAGTGAGCGACTTCTCCGAGCGGGACAGTGCTCAAAAGGGGGACCTATGCGTTCGGTCGTGATCATGATGCTCACCGCAGCTGCGCTCTCGCCCGGCATGGCGCGAGCGCAAGGGTTCCAAGCGGTCGCCGCGGACCCGAACATGCCCATCAAGGAGGGCTTCGACACCGATCGAGCCATCTTTTGGCGGGCGCCCAACTTCGTTCCCCTCAGAAATCCGAATTGGCGATCGCTGAGCGCTGCCCGTGCCTCCGGCCACGTCTCCGACGATACGCCTGTCCTGGTATTCGAAGCGGGTGGGTCCACGCTGGTCCTGGTCTCCAGCCAAATGGCGTACCATCACGTGGCCCAGGGTGACATGAACGGTGAGCCGTGGATGGTGACCTTCTGAGTGGTGTGCAACTCAGGGGTCAGGATGGCTCCAGGAATCGATGGCGTGACGCACACCTTCGCGGAGCATGGGCTCTACGACGGGTTGTTCCTGATGCGGGATGAAGAGACCGGAACCTTCTGGGATCATTTGACAGGCGAGGCGGTTTACGGACCGCAGGTAGGCGCGGTGTTGGAGATCGCCAATCTTCTCCACTCCAGAGTGGACCAGGTCTTGGCGAACGATCCCGGTGCCCTCATCGCGCTGTCGGATCGGGCCATGAGGACCGACGAGGATATGGAACCCCGCAGCTTGCTCGCGCGAGTGGGTGGGCGGCTCTCCAGAATGTTTCGCACGACGGTCAAAGAGGAAGATGATCGGCTCCCGACCATGGATATCGGCTTGGGAATCTGGGACGGTGAAGAGGCGCGGTACTACTCGTATGAGCGGGTCGTGGCGGAAGACAAAGCGGTCCTCGACGCGTTCCAAGGACGGCGCCTGCTGGTGTTTCTCGACCCGTCTTCGTATGTGCTGTCGTCATTCCTCGTCGATGCCGAAAGCCTGCGGTGGGACGATGACGTTCTCCGACTCAGTAATGACCAGTATGTCGAGGGGAGCATCCTGTACGATCCCGATGGCACCCGGGCAGAGGCCGCTAGGCCGCTACAGATTTTCACTCGATGGTACGGGTTTGCGTTGACGTTCCCGGAGGCGGAGATCTACGGCGAGGAGCGCTGAGGGAGCGATCGCCTTAGCCCGGTGACAATGCCGCAGAAGCGCGGGACGGGAACGGCGACTAGACTAGACGTGCTCCCCCACCGAGTGACCGAAAGCCTCCAACGCAGCGACGATCTCCTTCACGTGCTCCCTCCCGCGTGTTTCCAGGTGCATCACCACCTCGACGTCGCCTACGGTGATGTCAGCGAACGCTCGACGGTGCCGGATTTCTAAAACGTTGGCACCTAGACCCGCTACGACCTTGGTCAGTGCCGCTAGCGATCCTGGACGATCCCGCACGGTGACCATCAGTCTGGCCATCCGCCCATCCGCCACCAATCCCCGTTCGATGATGCGGGCGATCATGTTTACGTCGATATTGCCGCCACACAGCACCGCGGTAACCACGTCCTCGGCCCCGAGCGAGATCCGCCCACTCACCAACGCCGCCAGGGGCGTTGCTCCCGCCCCTTCGACCACGGTTCTCTCGCGTTCCAGAAGCAGTAGGATTGCGCTCGCAATCTCCTCCTCTTCAACGATGACGATGTCATCCACGTACTCTTCTATCAAAGGAAACGCCAGGTCGCCGATTCGCTGCACCGCAATGCCGTCGGCGATGGTCTCAGCGCTCTCGATGTGAGTCACCTCACCCATCTCTCGCGAGCGGTACGCCGCGGGCGCGGCGGCAGCCTCCACGCCGATTACACGGAGCGAAGGGTTCAGAGCTTTGACGGCAACCGCGATTCCCGAGATGACCCCACCTCCACCGATAGGGACCACCACGTGCGTCAAGTCAGCCACCTGTTCTACGAGCTCCAGGCCGATGGTCCCCTGGCCCGCAATGACGGCCCGATCGTCGTAGGGATGCACCATGGTGAGGCCGTCCTGATCCACCATGCGGAGGGCCTCACCCAGGGATTCGGAAACCGTGTCCCCATACAGAATCACACGCGCTCCAAAGCGGCGCGTGTTCGCGCTCTTCACCAAGGGTGTACCGATCGGCATCACGACCGTCGCCGGAATCCCGAGGTGCGTGGCATGGTGCGCGACCGCTTGGGCATGGTTGCCTGCACTGGCCGTCACGATTCCCCGTGAACGCTCCTCGCCTGATAACTGAAGCAGCTTGTTGAGCGCTCCGCGGTCCTTGAACGAGCCCGTGCGCTGCCGGGTCTCGAACTTGAGCCAGAGGGAACATGCCAGAAGATCGCCAAACGCCATCGATCTTGTGCAGGGGGTGAGCACCACCTGATCTCCGATGCGTTGCCTCGCCTCGAGAATATCAGGTAGAGTCAGGGATGGAGGCGGCATGATTGCCCCACCCCGACGGCCGGGGCATGTTCCGCACTTCCAGATCAATAGGCAGCCGCTCCCGAAGGCAGCCGCTCCCGAGCAAGGCATCGAGCATTGGCCCACATCCCCTACGTGCCGTATGAAGAGGCGCAGGACTCCCTCGCTGAGCTGTATCAGAGATACGGTGGCCCGGAGATGAAGGTAGACAACATCATCCGGATCCACTCCCTGAATCCGCCCTCCATGGAGCACCACGCACGGCTCTATAAACACCTCATGCGGGGACCGTCCCCCTTGAGTCGCATCCAGCGGGAGATGATCGCCGTGACGGTCTCAGCCGTGAACGAGTGCTTCAACCCCAAAACCCTCACAGAACCCGTTAAACCGCACAGATACGCCTAATACGCACGGTAGCGGGGGTATCGGATCGCGTCGTTGCAGGCCCGAAGCGCGCCCGAAAGTCGGTACCTTTGTCAACGGTTTTCACAACGCCCCACATTGGCGTAGGTCCGCCCCGGACCGCTTCCGCGAGCTCATAGACCGGATCTTCGACGACGCCGGCGCCAAGTGGCTCAGGGGGCCCGGATGAGCGTGCGGATTCACGTGGGCGACGTGCGCGAGAAATGAGCCTCCACGTGATCTCGCTTGGGGCAGGCGTGCAGTCCTCGGTCATGCTCCTCATGGCCGCAACAGGCGAGCTCGAGCCACTCCCTGCCGCAGCCATCTTCGCGGACACGCAGTGGGAGCCACGCCGCGTCTACGGCCACCTGGCCTGGCTGGAGTCTGAGGTCGGGCGCCTGACGGACGGCAAGCTGCCCATCTACCGCGTCACGGCGGGCGACATCCGGAGCGGCGTGCTCAGCGCAAAGCGGCGTTTCACGTCAATGCCACTCTTCACCGCGTCCGGCGGCATGGGCCGGAGACAATGCACACGCCAGTACAAGATCGCGCCGATCAAGAAGAAGGTGCGCGAGATCCTGGGCGTGGCCCCACGCCACAGAGTGCCCAAGGGCCAGACCGTCACGCAGTGGATGGGCATTACGGTGGACGAGGTGACGCGCATGAAGCCGTCGCGCGATGCCTGGTGGATCAACCGCTATCCGCTGATCGAGCTCGGCATGTCGCGCTCCGATTGCCTCTCCTGGTTCGTGCGCGCCTATCCCGGCCGCGAGCTCGCCAGGTCCGCGTGCGTGGCGTGCCCTTACCGTTCGGACGTCGAGTGGCGCGACCTGAGAGACAACGAGCCTGAGTCTTGGCGGGAGGCCGTCGAGTTCGACCGCGCGATACGGAAGGGCAGCTCCGGTAGCTGCTTCGTCCACGTGTCCCGTGTCCCGCTCGACGAAGTGGACCTTTCGACGGCTGAGGAGCGCGGCCAGATGACGCTCTGGAGCAACGAGTGCGAAGGAATGTGCGGTGTCTGAGGAGAGCGAGCGGATGAGGGTGCGGATCCTCGTGGGCGACTGCCTGGACCTGCTGCGAACCCTCCCGGAAGAGTCCGTGCACTGCGTCGTGACGAGCCCGCCGTACTGGGGGCTTCGTGACTACGGCGTGCAGGGTGCTATCGGGCTGGAGCCCCTTTGGATGCTGTCTCTTGATTTGGGGGGTGAGTGATGGCGAGTGCCGTCGAAGTGCGTGAGCGCCCGATCCTGATGTCCGCCGAGATGGTCCGGGCGGTCCTCGACGGGCGGAAGAGCCAGACCCGTAGAGTGGTGCAGCACCTCCCGGTCCTCAAGCCTGGCAAGTCTTACGCGCTACATCCAAGGAAAGATGGGACGTGGGAAGTGGGCATTGTGGACGACGGCACCGGCCACGGAGACCCGCTCTGGATTCGTCGCTGCCCCTACGGCCAGATCGGAGACCATCTGTACGTGAGGGAGGCACACTTCGTCACAAACACCGGAATCTCGATCTACCGGGCGGACTACCCAGGCAACGCAGAAGCGCGCGGCCTAGAGAATATCCCGACCGAGTCGGACGTGCGTTGGTCCCCCTCGATTCACATGCCAAAGAGGTACGCCCGCATCTGGCTCGAGGTCACGGACATCCGGGCCGAGCGGGTGCAGGACATCACGACCGAGGACGTGTGGTCTGAGGGTGTACAGATCCCTTCGACTGAGGATGGGAAGCCACTCGTCAGGCTCGCTCGACATGATGGCTCCCCGGGGGCGGCGGCGTTCTTCACGAAGGGACGACTCTTTCCTGGTCAGCCTCCGTTGACGGAAGACGAATTGGCCCGGGCCTACTTCGCCGAACTATGGGAGTCGTTGAACGCCAAGCGGGGCTACTCGTGGAATTCGAAACCCTGGGTGTGGATCGTTGAATTTCGGAGGGTCGAGCCGTGATGACCGGCCTGGAAGAATTCGTCCGGCAGTCGAACGCCATCGAGGGGATATTCCGTACACCTTACTCGGACGAGATCGCCGCCCATGAAGAATTGCTGGCGCTGCCGCGGATCACCGTGCTCGACGTCCAGACGTTCGTGTGGAAAGTGGCGGCAGCCAAGCCGCGGTTCGAAGAAGGCCTAGACGTTCGCGTCGGAAACCACATCGCTCCTCGTGGTGGGCCAGCAATCAGGGACGCACTGGAATCCCTGCTCGCCAGAATCAGTGACAGCGAAGTGGATTCTTGGCGAGCTCACCTCGAATACGAAACGCTTCACCCCTTCATGGACGGCAACGGACGGAGCGGCCGCACCATCTGGCTATGGATGCGACAAGGCAACCAGCTCCCTCCGCTTTCGTTCCTCCAGGCTTTCTACTATCAGACGCTCGGCGAGTCGAGGTCATGAGTCGCCGCGCATACCTACCGATCGCTGTCGAGCTCCCCTCCCGGAAGGGCGTGATCTTCGAGGTCCTCCCCGCCGGGACGTTCAACCGGGTCACCGTCTACCAGCGCACGCGAGCCGGGCTCCAGAGGGTCAAGAACCCGGAGATCGTGCAGCGCGTGGTGAAGGAGATCGAGAGGCAAAACAAGGCGAAGGACGTGCTCTCCCAGGCCTATCGAGCGGAGCAGGCCGCTGCACCGAAACGGAAGGCCCCGACCCCTTCCCCACCCCGCCTGAAGCGAGCGGCCCTCCTCGGGCTCTTAATGTTCGCCGTGTTGTGGACGCTCGCGATCCGGGGGTGCATGCCGTGAAGGTCGCGAACGCGCTACTCACGCCCAATGGTGGTAGGGCTGGCATAGGTGCTGGTGCCGTCCTGGCTGCCGTACCCCGCCGGCTGACCCCAACCGAATGCGAACGACTACAAGGCTTCCCTGACGGTTGGACGGAAGGACTCGCGGACGGCCCACGCTACAGGATGATGGGCAATGCGGTGACGGTGCCCGTGATTGAGTGGATCGGGAGGCGCTTTCCATGAGTCGGCCAGTTGAGAGAGAGAAGGTGGCTCGAGACGAGAAGCGACGGCACCCGGTCGGATGGGGGAGCGCCGCGGGAAGCGTCGACCCAACTAAACAAAAGGGAGTCTAATGGACTGGAAAGTTGTACCGATCGAGCGGTAGCCGGGCCCGATGACGGGGGAGCGCCGGAAGCATCCGTTTCGGAAGCAGAGCGACCGATGGAGGGGCAGCACCGTCCAGGGCGTAGACTGGGACGCCACAATGTCTCTGCTGGATCACGAGCTCTGGCAACTCGACGCCGAGAGCGTCGTGCTGCAGATGGCCGTCGAGCGTCTGACGCTGCAAGGCTCCTGGGGGCGCTGTGATATGAACCGAAGGGGAGCGAGTGAATGAGGCAACCGGCCTTGGTGCCACGCGAGCTAGAGCGCATCGCGCGCCGGCTGCTGACGGGCTGTCCGCACGGGACGTATGGCGAACTGATGGAGCGGCTAGAAGCGATGCGGGATCTCGGGCACCGTACCAGGCATTTCGAGGCGATCGCCAGGCGGGCGCTGGATCTGCTGGAGAGTGGCGAGTGGCAGGAGCCGGAGGGGCCCGGAACGAGGCTGCGGAAGTGATGTTCCCAAGTAGAGACGAATTCAAGGTGGAGGGAGAGCGAAGGAATGGCTGATCGGGGGACGTATAGGGCGATCAAGGTCGTGTTGCTGGACGGGCCGGATTTTCAACAGCTGCCGGAGAGGGCCAGGCACCTGTTTCAAACCCTCAAGCTGACGTTCGGGCCAACGGGAATCGAGGTGAGATACCCAGGCGCGTTAGAGGTCGAGCTGTCTGCCAAGACCGGTATCCCCCTGGAAGCGGTGCCCGGGCCGTTGGATACGCTCAAAGAGCGTGGGTGGATCGACAGGGAAGGAAATGTCATTTGGATTGTCGGACAGCTCGAACACGATCCCCACATGTCCTGGGACGATGAAAAGCACCGCAAATCGATCTGGCGACACCTCCAGGGACTTCCACGGCTCGAAATTGTCGGCGAGTTCGTCCGGCACTACCGGCAGTGGTTCGAGGCTGGGGAATCCGTCACCGCCAAGAACAGCCCAAAACCCCTGGACCCAGCTCCGGTCGACCTGTTGCACTGGTTGGACGCACCCCCTTCGAAGGCCCATGGAAGGCCCACCGAAGGCACTAGCAAGGCCCTACGAAGGCCCACCGAAGGGGTAGATCAAGCTCCGGGTACCCCCTTCGAAGTACCGAGTACTGAAGACCGAGTACTGAATACCGAAGAGCGAGAACCGAAACGCGCGCCCGCGCGCGAGGATTTCCCTGGCGGGGGTGGTCTGCCCAGCGGGAGCGATCCGCCCGGCAGCGTTGGCGGCCTCGATCCACCGCACCCGGGCCAGCGGATGAGTGCCAGCCAGGTGCTCGAAGCCTGGGCCTCGGCGCAGCCGATCGAGGTCCCGGCGGCGGATCGGAGGAAGCAGAAGCCGTTTGCCCGCCGGATTGCCGACGGCCACACCCGGGAGCAGGTCATGGTTGCGTTTGTCGGCATCGGGCAGCTCTTCCCGCACTGCCCTCCGAAGAACCAGCCGTGGGACCTGTCCGACCTGGACCGGAAGTTCTCGAAGGCGGTGGCTGCCGCCAGGGACCACCCGGAGCTGAAGGCCCGGCGCTTCGAGGAGGAGTTCATGGCTCTGACAGGGCCGAAAAGGGAGGGTACGGCATGATCGACCGGGAGCAATTCAACCGGGCCTGGCGCATGCTCTGCAAACGGCTCCGGCGCGACCTCGATGCCGAGGAGGCGGCCGACTACCGCGCTTGGCTATCGGAGCGGATGGACACCGATCAGTTCCTCGAAGCCGCCCGCCATCTGTGGGCGACCTGCAAGTTCTTCCCCGAGCCGACGGCCTTCATCGAGGCGATCCGCCCAAGCGTGGAAGCGGAGGCACTGGAGCAGTGGGAATTGTGCGAAAGGGTGATGGATGGCTCGAAAGAGGCGTTTATACACATGAGCCCCACCGGAAAGCGCACGGTGCAGTTGCTCGGCGGGCCGGACAGGCTGCGCAACACGAAGCTCGACCAGGTTCCGTTCGTGCGCCGCGACTTCCTGAAGCTGTTCGGCGTTGCGGAGGAGATCTACCGGCGAGAGAAGCAGCGCACAGCGCTTCCACTCAGCGACGAGGCGAAGGAGCTCCTGGCGAGCGCGGTGCCGCTCTTGAGCGGTGGGCGACTGATGCAAGAGGCGAGCGGTGAGGGCACGTGACGGCCTACTACAACGAGTTCGAGCCGTATGCCGCCGAGTGGCTGCGCAACCTGATCGCGGAGGGGCTGATCGCGCCCGGCGACGTGGACGAGCGGAGCATCGAGGAGGTGACGCCGGATGAGCTCGAAGGCTACGGCAGTGTCATTTCTTCGCCGGGATCGGCGGCTGGGGCCACGCCCTCCGGCTCGCCGGATGGCCCGACGAGCTGCCCGTCTGGACGGGCTCCGTTCCCTGTCAGCCGCTTTCGAGCGCTGGACAGCGACGTGGCCATGCCGATCGAAGACACCTGTGGCCCGCTTTTTTCCGGCTCATCGCCGAGCGCCAGCCTGCAACGGTCTTTGGAGAGCAGGTTGCGAGCAACCTTGGACGTGAATGGCTCGCCGGAGTACGCGCTGATCTGGAGCACGTGGGATATGCCTGCGGGGCCGCCGATCTGCCGGCTGCGTGCGTCGGCGCACCGCACATCCGGCAACGGCTCTGGTGGGTGGCCCACGCCCAATGCGGGTCCGCAAAACGACACCGACACGAAATGGCAAGAGCGCCGTGCGAAGGCGAAAGAGAAACACGGCAACAACGGATTCGGGTTGACGCTGGGGATGGCGGCTCAAACGGCGGGCTGGCCGACAACCTCGGCGAACGATATGCGCCAATACAGCAACGAGGCACTGGAGACGTTCGTCAAAATCGGGAGCGTGAGCGGTCACAACCTGGATCTAAATGCAGCAGCCCAGATGGCGGGCTCGCCGACGCCGATGGCCGGGACGCCAGCGCAGAAGGGATACAACGCAGCGGGCAACACGGATTCCAGCCGGAAGACGACGGCGCTGGTGGCGGGCGGGCCGAGCCCGACGGGAAGCACGGGCGGCCCGGAGCCGGACGGGCAGACGGGCCGCAAGCTGGCAACGGTCGCGGGCTGGCAGACCCCGGTGGCATCAGATCACAATGGCGCGGCGGAGAACAGGAAGGATCCATGTGCCACTTTTCGGTTGAGGGATCAAGTTTTTTGGACTGTGCGGACGGGAAAGCGCGGCGCGTTGAATCCGGCACATTCCCGCTGGCTCATGGGGTACCCAACCGCGTGGGACGCCTGCGCGCCTACGGCAACGCGATCATCCCGCAAGTCGCGGCGGCGTTCATCCGGGCCTACCGGGACGTGAAGGAAGTGGAGTGAGGAGCAACGGCAAGACCACGATGAAGCCAGAGCTTCCCCCGGGCACCCGCATCCGCAAGACGTTCTGCAGCGTCATGACGATGCTCATCCTGGTCGGCCTTCTGAGCGGGCTGCTGCTATCGGTGATCGCGCTGAACGTCTGGGCCTGGCGCTGGATCTTAAGAGGCCTGGGGTGGTGAGCAGCGACACCGAGGTCCGCAGGGTGCTCCAGGAGATCGTGTCGGAACGGCTCAGCGCGCTACCCAACAGCGAACAGAATGGGAGCCTCACCGTGCGGTTCCAGGAAGGCCGCATCCGGAAGATCGAGTGGCATACGTTCGACACCGTTGACGGTTGTGTGGAATCTTCGGTTCAAGATCGAAGTTGAGGCCGCTTCTGCGCTAGCCTTCAGCTCGTCGATCTGTGACTGGCGCTTCTCGTCGATCACCCCCTTGGGGGCCTCGGTGATCAGCGTTCGGATCTCGGTGCCGAGCTGCTCGTAGCACCTTAGCAATTGTTCCCGCCCAGGCCGGCTGGCCGGGTAGTGTCCCTAGATTTGTGTAAAAGCGGATAAGCTGGACAGGAGGGAAAGAAAAACGGAAGCTCCTCTGTTGTTGTTCACTGTCACATGAACCCGGGAGTCCGGGTCTGCAGAGCAGGCTCGGAACCGGAGAGGAGCTTCCGATGCAAGAGATTGTGGAGATCGGTCGGGCCACGCAAGACGAGCTACGCGATGATTTGCGCGAGCTGTTTCAAGGCGCGATCCGGCTGACGCTCGAGATGGTGCTGGAAGAGGAGCTGAAGGCCATGGTAGGTGCACGCCGCTTCGAGCGGGTGGGAAGCCGGAAGGACCATAGGAACGGCACATACCTGAGGCGGCTGCTGACGAGCCTGGGGCAGATCGAGGTCGCCATGCCCCGGAGCCGGGACAACGGTTCGCCGGCCGACGTGATCGGCCGCTACCAGCGCAGGAGCCCCGAGCTCGACGAGATGATGGTCGAGGCGTATGTGAGCGGCGTGTCACAGCGCAAGATGGGCGACGTCACCGAGGCGCTGATGGGCGAGCGTGTTGGGCGCTCGACGGTGAGTCGTGTGGCAAAACGGCTCGACGAGGCCGTGGAAGGCTGCGCCGTGCGCCGATCGAGGGGCCTCACCCCTATCTGTACCTGGACGCCACGTTCTTGGACGCCCGCTGGGCCCGCAAAGTCGAGAACGTGAGTGCGCTCGTGGCGTATGCAGTGGGCCCTGAGGGTCACCGACGGCTCCTGGCCGTCACGCTGGGCGCTGAGGAGTCGCAGCAGAGCTGGTCGGAGCTCCTCGAGCAACTCCAGGACCGCGGCCTCGGCGGTGTCGAGCTCGTGATCGCCGATGAGCACGCAGGCCTGGCAGCTGCGGTCCGCCGCTTCCTGCCCGAGGCACGCCGTCAGAGGTGTACGGTCCATCTGCAGCGTAATGTGGGGGCGAGGGTCCCCCACCGCCTACGCAAGCGCGTGGCGCGTGAGGTCTCGGTGATCTTCCAGACATCCGGACTCGCCGAGGCGAAGAAGCTCCTGGGCGAGTTCGGCGCACGCTGGAAGAAGGAGCTGCCCGAGGCCGTGGAGGTCCTGGAGCGGGGCTTCGGGGCAGCGACGCAGTTCTACGCGTTCCCCGAGGCGCACTGGCCCCGGCTGCGTACCACCAACAGCCTCGAGCGGCTGCACGGCGAGATCAAACGCAGGATCAAGGCCGCCGGCGCCTTCCCGGACCGGGCCAGCGCCCTCAGGCTCATCACGGCCGTCGCACTCAGGACCACACACGTCTGGGGCGACCGGCGTTACCTCGACCTCTCACTCCTCCAGAAACAGGAGGTCGCCCAAGCAGCCTAGCCGAAGGCGAGGAGCTTCCTCCGCTTTTACACACAAATCGGGACTTGACCGGCTGGCCGCCGGGAGGGGCGCCAATCTGCCGCGCTTAAGCGGTAACGTCGCCGGCTATACGTTGAAGATTTGTCGGCCAGAGCCCGAGCAGGGCCGACTGCCCGGCATATAGGGACCTCAAGCCAAGGAGGCTCTATGAGAAATCCGGTCGCCGTCGTCCAAAAAGAAATCGGAACTTTCGTGGTGTTTTGCGACGATGGTTCGGTCTGGTCGCTGTATCACGCCACCGCGGAGCAATACGAATGGGCGGAGTTTGTAAAGCCCCTACCTGGGTCAGTCTGCTGCCGAGGAAGGGCCCTTCCGCCGCCGTTCCCGGAGGGTTAGTCAAGTATATTATTGCCCTAATAAGAGGGGGCGGGGCCAGACGAGGTCGGAGGGGTGGCTGAATGAGCAAAAGATGCGCGTATTGTGATCAGCCGGGCAAGCTGACACGAGAGCACGTTTGGCCAAAATGCTTTATGGAGCGCGAAGGGCACGAGGCAGCGCACTTTTCGGTGGTCACACAGAGCGTGCACAAAGCCGACTATGTGGTCAAGGATGTGTGCCAGCAGTGCAACTCGAAGTTGCTTGCGCCGCTCGATGCGTACTTCTGCGAACTCTACGACCGATATTTCGTGGAGCCCAGGGACTTCGATTCAACGGTCGTCTTCCGATTCGATAGCGATCGTCTCACGCGAGCGCTACTGAAGATTGCGTACAACACCGCCCGCGGCGGTTACAAGGACGTCGGGCCTTTCTTGCCCATGCGGAAGTACCTGCTCGGCCTAGAACCGAGACCGACCCAACTGGCGGTGTTCCTTGTGCTACTATCGCCGAGTCTCGCGCCAAGTAAGACCGATCCAGGGGTTCAAATTAAGGTGATGCCTCAATCGTATTGGTCGTGGATTACTGAACTGCCAACTTCAAACGGTTCACGGGTATTAACGAGACTAGGGTCTGTTAACACTAAGGGCAATTTGTAGTATATTGGGGCTATGAAAATCACAGAGTCCCAATATCGTCGGATAGAGGCTTGCTTTCCGCATCAGCGCGGCAATGTGAGCATCTCCAATCTCGAAGTGCTTAACGCGATCCTGTATGTGGCCGAACACGGCTGCAAATGGCGGGGGTTGCCTCCGCGTTTCGGTAACTGGCATACGATCTACACCCGAATGAATCGCTGGGCCAGGGCAGGTGTGCTGGATCGTGTCTTTGCGGCCCTGCAAGACGAGCAAATTATCCGGATCAAGATCCAAGCTCTGTCGATCGACAGTACCATCGTCAAGGTGCACCCTGATGGCACCGGCGCTCTAAAAAAAACGGCCCGCAGGCCATCGGCAAATCGCGTGGAGGCTGGACCACCAAGATTCATATGGTTGCCGCAGATGCTCGAACCGCGATAACCTTCTCGCTATCGCCAGGCCACAAGCACGACGCGCCGGAAGGACGGGAACTGCTACGCACGTTGAAGCCGGTACATTCCACAGTGTCCATGATCATGGACCGGGCGTACGAGGGGGGCGAAACACGGCAATTGGTGTTGGAGCTGGGGTTTACGCCGGTCGTGCCACCCAAGCAGGGCCGTGTTAACCCGTGGCAGTATGACCGAGTCATGTATCGCCGTCGTAACGAAATAGAGCGGTTATTTCGGCGACTCAAAGGCTTCAGAAGAATCTTCTCCCGCTTTGACAAGCTCGACGTGATGTTTACCGCCTTCATCCACTTCGCGCTCATCGTCGAAGCCCTCAGATAGTGTTAACAGGCCCTAGTAGCTGTGAGGTCCTTTTGCTTCCATATCGTGCTTCCACTCCCCTCATCCTCGGAGATCGAATTTGTAGACGCTGTCGAGGATTTGGAAACTTGCGTCAACCGCGTTGTGCCGTTGGGTGCGTCGGTGGATGAAGTCGTAGTGCGCTCGTCGACTTGGGACTGGCTGCGTACCTGGTGGCCTCACTTGAAAGCTAACGAGGAGCAGTACAACAACTTCTTCTCACGTAAAAAACCCTAGAGAGGCAATCCTTGCCTTTTCAGCACCCGTAGATTGACCTGCCTCCGAAACGAACAGACGTGGCCGTCCAAGCAGCCCTCAGCCTGTCTAGAATAAAGATCCTGTTACCGACTAGCGATCACATACCCAGCCGCGAACACCGCAGCGTACTTGAGGACACCGACCATCGGGTCGGTCCAGCTTCCCTGGTTCTGAGCGCACTGGACCGCTCGGCTCGAAGCGGGGCCCACGGCCGGTGTTAGCCTTCGCGTCCGAGGGCAAGGTTCATACGGTCGTCGTGGCTGCCGTTTCGCATCACGCGAGGCGGTTAGGTGGTGGCCGGTGCTTCTTTGCTTCTCAACGGTTGCGGCCACGTTTCTACTCACCTCGCCAGGCAGGGTGGCTGGACATCGAGTCTTTGCTTCTGGCCTTGGTGGGCGCACACGGATTAGGGGCGAGGGGCGATCGTATGGTACTTGACACGGTACCATATCGGTACTATAATAAGTACCATGAGAACCAAGCACCGGAAGACGCTGAATCGGGTTTTCTCGAATCCGACACCGGCAGACATACGCTGGAGCGCCATCGTCTCGATGCTTGAAGCGAGCGGCGTGGAGGTTTCGGAGCGTGCAGGGTCACGGGTACTACTGAAAGCTGGCGAGGAGCGCATCGTAGTTCACCGTCCTCACCCGGAGCCTCACACGGGGCGAGCAACCGTCCGAGACATTGCAGCGTTCCTCAGGGCTATAGGAGTGACACCATGATTGAGTACAAGGGGTATCTAGCCACAGTGGAGTACGATGACTCGGTGGGTCGGCTGCACGGCCGGGTCGCCAACAGCGGGTCCTATCCTATCGCTACATTTGAAGCGACGGACGTAGAGGGCATCCGGCGCGAATTCGAGCGGTCCATCGATTTGTATCTCGAGTCCTGCACCGAGGACAACGTCGAGCCGCGCAAGCCGTTCTCGGGCAAACTGAATGTCCGGCTGGGGCCCGATCTGCACCAGCGTATCGCGATGTCGTCTGCAGAAGAGGGCGTGAGCCTGAATTCCTGGATCGTCCGGACTCTGGACGCCAAGCTCGCCCCCCCGTCCTGATGCGTCACTTTGCCCGCTTGCTGGCGCGGTTCGCCGCCGCCGTGCTGCTTCGGCCATCCTAGGCCGCGTCGTCTGGTGGGCGCACACGGATTGCGAGGCCCTGCGCATGGGCTCTTTCGAGAAGATGGACGGCGAGGTGGAGGTCGATGAGACCTACATCGGCGGGAAGGCCAAGAACATGCACATCGCCAAGCGGAAGCGAGTCATCCACGGGACCGGAGGACACGACAAAACCGCCGTCATGGGACTCCTTGAGCGGCCCCATAACGCCCCGCACTCTCTTGTCCGTACCCGCGTCCTCTCGGACGTGACCAAGCGGACCATGCAGGGCCACGTCCGGGACAACGTCGAGGAAGGGGCGAGGCTGTTCACCGACCGGCATTGGGGCTACTACGGGCTCAAATCCGAGTACATGCACGAGGTCATCGACCACGTTCACGAGTACGTTAGGGGCCGCGTCCATACGAACGGAATCGAGAACTTCTGGTCCCTGCTCAAGCGGACGATCGGCGGGACGTACGTGTCCATCGAGCCGTTCCACGTCACCCGCTATCTCGATGAGCAGGCATTCAGGTTCAACATGCGTGAGGATACCGATTCCGGTCGGTTCCTTACAGCCCTCAAGGGGATCATCGACAGGCGAATCAGGTATTCCGAGTTGACCGGACAGGAGATGTGCGTTTCATGAGCGAACCGAAGCGGCCTATCCACACCTCAGGCGTGGACCGAAGTCCCGAGCGGATCAGAGATCCAAGCGCGGGCCTGAACCGCATGAAGAGGGCATTGAAGCAGATTTTGAAAGTACCGAAGTCGGCTGCGATGAACGAACGGGAAGACGAGGACGTGAAGGGGCGGACACGATAATGCCCGAAGACAACACCATCGAATTCTCCGTAGAGGGACATGCCCGCCATAACGGGCATGTCACCCTCGGGGGCTTCCTATACCAGCTTCGGAATCTTTATGAAGCCCTGAACCTCACTGATCGTCTCGTTACGGGACAGCCGGAACCTACGGCGGAGTACCGAATCATTGATCTCCGGCACGACAGCCCCGCTACCGTGAATATCGCAGCACGACCGAAGAGCATCCGCGAGGACATGACGGCGCGAATCCTAGATGGTTTCGTCGGTGCGATGCAGCAGATCGAGGAGTTTGGTAACGCCCCCCCATGGGTTGACCGCGACCTGCTAGAACGGCTGCGGGATCTCAACAGGCCGGTTGGCCGCACAGTAAGCCATGCGCGTGTAAGACGCCGTGGACAGCAAGTCACGCTGAGTGCCGAGCTACGTGCAAAAATTGATCTCATTCTGGCGCCAGAAGAGACGTTTGAGGGCTCCGTGAAGGGGGACCTTGAAGCCATCAACGTCCATGACAACAACAACACATTTCGGATATACCCGTCTGCGGGTCCGGGCCGCGTTACGTGTCACTTCCCCGATAACTTGAGGGACCAGGCGATCTCTGCGATAGATCAACTAGTCATAGTGCACGGCGTTCTTAGGTACAAAGCAAATGCCCGATTCCCCGATGAAATCGACGTGCGTGACATAGAGGTAGTAGAGCAACCCGATGATCTTCCGACGCTGACTGAACTGCGCGGAATCGCCCGTGGGGCTACGGGCGACCTGACTGCGGTGGAGTACGTTCGAGGGTTGCGAGATGGCTGGGATTAAACCGCTCTACTACTGGGATTCGTGCGTCTTCATCGCTTGGCTTACGGAGGATCCTACCTACGAGGAATACCTTCCGGGCATGGAGGAGTATACCAGTCAGATAGACCGTAACGAGATTACCTTGGTCACCTCAACCATCGTCAGGAGCGAAGTGCTGCCCGATAAGATGGCGGGAAACACGATGGATAGGTTCGAGCAATTCTTGAAGCGCCGGAACGTGACCGAAGCGGCGCTGGACCCCAGGGTGAGCAAGTTGTCGGCGTCGATACGAAGTCACTACGTGCGAGAGAAGCAAGCAGGGAAGGTACCCAAGATCCCATCCACACCCGATGCTATTCACCTCGCGACCGCCGTGCTGTATGAGGTTAAGGAGATGCACACCTTCGACGACGGTGGAACTGGCGGGGGCCTGAGCCTCTTGGGGCTAAAGCTCACCGAGCGCCGGCACTCCATTTGCTCGGAGCGCATGGTACCAATTGCTGCCATCAATGAACAGGATCGCTCGGTCTCGGGCCACCTCCTGCGCATCACTCGGCATCTCAATCTCCTGTCGGAACAAAAAAAACCCCGGGTGTGCCGAAGCAGACCCGGGGGAGGTCAAAGCGCCTAGGCGAGTTTCCCCTCCCAAACGCAAGGAAAACCTACGAGCACCCGCCCCTTGCAGTCAAGGTCTCACCACTACCCGTTCAGGATGACTTCCGCGTCATCCTCATCGAGCTCAAGCAGCCGAAGCTGATCTCGGTCACCGTGCGACCGCCACCACGGAGTAGCCCGTGACCCCGTTGGGCTGGGGCGATCGGAAGGCGCGTGACTTGACATCATCCGAACGGTTCGAGAAAATTCCGTCTGACGGAACACACATAGCTGGGCACCCGGTAATTCGGACCCCGGCACCACGACCCCCAGAGCGCGCAAGGGATCGAGGTGTCGGGTTTTTTCATTCAAGGGCTGTGGCATGAGAATCGACGTGGACAGCAACGCGGGCGAGGTTGCGCGCTCGCTCCGCTTCCTGTTCCGCGACCAGGTGCCGTTCGCGACGTCGCTCGCGATCAACCAGACCGCGAGGGGCATCCAGACGGAGCAGCGTGCGGGCATGCGCAAACGCTTCACGATCCGCCGGGCCTACGTGCTGCAGGGTGTGAAGTTCAGCAAGTTCAGCACGAAGCGGGACCTCGAGGCGATCGTCGAGATCGATCGGACGCGCGAGTTCCTGTTCAAGTTCGAGGAGGGTGGGACAGTGCGGCCTCGTGGCACACGCCTGGCCGTGCCCGATGAAGTGCGACGGGGCAAGACCGGTGTGGTGTCGCGGGTCATGCGACCCCGGCGTCTGGAGTTCGAACGCTGGGGCAGCGGCCCGAGGGCGGAGGTCGACAGGGGCAAGAAGCGCACGTTCATGATCCGCAGGGCTGACGGCACCGGGGCGATATTGCAGCGGCTTGGACGGCGTGCGGGAAAGCGTAAGCCACGGGGTCAGCGTCGGGTTGGAAAGCTCAGGATGCTGTTCTCGTTCACACCGCAAGCCGAAGTCGAGCCCTCGCTCGAGTTCGAGCTCACGGCCCGGACCGTCTTCGAGCAGAGTTTCGCGAGCAACTTCGAGGCGAGCTTCGATCGAGCGGTGAGAACTGCGCGATGACGCGGGACTCGTCTTCTCCCCCGCCCTTGAAATTCAGGCGGGTGAGCTACAGGACCTTCTCACCGAATGGGCAGCCGCAGAGGGAATCGATCCGCCGTCCAAAGACATGGGCGACTGGCTCCACGAAAACGGTTGCCGCCAGAAGCGCAAACGTTACACCGATGATTCGGGGAAACGGAGACAGCGCCGTTTTTGGCTCGGGGTCGGTATTGAGGACGGAAATCACGTCCAGGAGCAGACTGATGCGCTCTGAGAGCCCGGTCAAGAATGGCTTACCTACCCCAAGTGTGACAGGTGTGACAGGGTCTAGAGGTTCCCCTCCACGCGCGCGCGTATTCAAAACAATACTACAGGCCCGTCACACCCGTCACACCCCGCTGTTTTTACCCACTCGGAGCGAGCTGTTGGGCCTCGTGGCGGACGTAAGAAGCTGCGGGGTCCTTCTCGTCACTTCCCCCGACGGGTCACGCAAGAGTGCCGAATTTCGCTAGCCACAGACCTTGAAAAAGTCGGTTTCGGTTTCGTTTTGGTTGGGAGGGCCTTCGGATTCTCGATCTAGGAAACGCGAGTGCCCAAGAGCTTGCGGACCTGTTCAAGGTGACCCCTCGACGGATCCAGCAACTCGCGAGTGAGGGCATTTTCCCGAAAGCGAGTCGTGGGCGCTATCCTGTGATGGAGTGTGTCCAGGCGCACGCGGATATTTTGCGAGCGGAGGCGGCGCGGTCGGGCCCAAGCGACTTGGGCCAAGCCCGGCTTGAGAAGGAACGTCTCGAGATCCGGCGTCGTCGAATCGAGGTGGCGAAGGCTGAGGGTCTCGTCGTAAACCTCGACGACCACCGGTCGGTCTTGGCGAAGGTGCTTGATGCGACACGCGCCGCTTTGCTCGCGATCCCTGGCTCGTGGGGTCCGCGGGTCGTCGGAATCATGTCACCGGCTGAAGCAACCGAAACCATGGTCGTGTGCAGCGAAGAGCTACTGCGCGACCTGGCCGCAGTTGCCGATGAGCTCGAGGCGGCGGGTCTCGCTCCCGCGGATCGGCTGCCTCCGGAGTTTCCGGGCTTGCGAGCTTTGACGGCCGCTGGGATCGAGACGTTCTCAGATCTACGCTCGCTGGAGGACGTAAGCGAGATCAAAGGGATCGGTCCCAAGCTGGCCCGACGGATCGGGGAATCTGCCGCGTGATCGCCGCTGCGGAGTCGAGGGCTCGAGCGTATGGGATCGCGGCCGCCGAGATGCGCGCCAGGCTGCGTCCGCCGGTGCGTATGACCATTTCGCAATGGGCGGACCGATACCGGATACTGTCGCCTGAATCATCTCCCGAGCCGGGGCCGTGGCGCACGAGCCGTGTGCCCTACCTCCGCGAAATCATGGACACGCTCGGCGATCCCTTGGTGCGGCGCGTGTGCTGGGTCGCCGCTTCTCAGGTCGGCAAGACCGAGGTCGTCAACAACTACGTCGGTCGAAGCATCGATCAGAATCCCGGACCGATCCTTGTGGTGCAGCCGACGTTGAACATGGCTGAAATTTGGTCCAAGGACCGATTTACTCCAATGATCCGTGACACCGCTCGGCTGCGAGCGAAGATCGCCGATCCTCGAGCCCGTGATTCGGGGAATACGATGCTCCACAAGACGTTCACCGGTGGGCGTCTCTCGATCGTCGGCGCCAATTCTCCGTCTGGTCTAGCCTCGAGGCCGATACGCGACGCGCTCTTCGACGAGGTGGACCGATACCCCTCCTCGGTCGGTTCGGAGGGCGACCCGATCGCACTCGGCGAGCAGCGCACGCGCAATTTTTGGAACCGCAAAGTCTTGCTCGTCTCTTCGCCTGGCGACCTCGAGACGAGCCGCATCTGGCCGGAATGGCTCGCATCGGATCGGCGCCGCTACTTCGTCCCGTGTCCTCATTGCGAGCATCGCCAGGTCCTCGAGTGGAAGAACGTCAAATGGGAGACCGAGGAGGTGGAGGGTGAGGCGCTCCATCGACCGGGGACGGCGGTCTACGTCTGTGCGAACTGTGGCGCCATCATCGAGGAAGTGGACAAGCGCCGGATGCTCGAGCTCGGTGAGTGGTGCCCCACGAACCCGGCGGGGCGCTTTCCCGGCTTCCATCTCTCTGCGCTCTACTCGCCGTGGGTCACGTGGGCGGAGCTCGCGGCGCTATGGCTCGAGAAGAAGCGCAGTCCTGAAGAACTCAAGACGTTCATCAACCTCCAGCTCGGCGAACCGTGGGAGGAGCGCGACCAAGCGTTCGAGCCTGGGGATCTCGCTAGCAGGGCCGAGAAGTACCCGGAGGAGATCCCTCATGGTGTGGGCGTATTGACGGCTTTCGTCGATGTCCAAGCGGATCGCCTCGAACTCTCGATTCGCGGCTGGGGCGAGCGTGAGGAGTCGTGGCTGATCGGCCATCACAGGATTTACGGTGATCCTGAACAGGACGAGTTATGGTCGGAACTAGAACATCACCTTGCTCGAGCTTACAACCACGAGTCGGGCGCGAAGCTGCGTATCCGCGTGGCGATGATCGACTCTGGGTATCTGCCGCATCGGGTGCACCGGTTCGTTCGCGGTAGGGAGCTGCGTGGCGTGTACTCGGCGAAAGGTTCGGACTCACGTCTGAGAGAGACGCTGTCGCGCGCCACCCGAAAGACCCGCGACCAGGTCAAGCCCTGGAGGGTCGATTCGCACCATTTCAAGGCGATCCTCTTCAGGCGTTTGCGTCTGACCGCTGGCTCCGCCGAGCCGGGCGGGCCGGGATACATGCATTTCTGTGTGCCCACCCGCACTGGGGCCGACGCGGAGTACTTCGCTCAATTCGCGGCCGAGCAGCTAAGGCTTGTCCGTCAAGGCCGCCGATTCCGGAAGGTGTTCAAGCAGGTACGCGCCAGGAACGAGAGTATCGACCTCGAGGCGGGCAATATTGCGGCACTCTACACGATGGGAGACGTGGTCGTGAAGCGGCTCGGGGAGATGGCGGCGATCGTGAGCGGAGGTAGCAATCCGGCGGTGGTTGTGGCCAAGGGTCGTCGCATCCGCTCCAGGGGGGTTTCGTGAACTCGGCGCCGAAACTTTACCGACTAGACACATATTGCCCACGCTGCGGGTCGCCACCTCGAGTACGGGCCACGGCAAAGCAGATCGAGAAGTGGGGCCTAGACGCTCCCCACGAACTCGTCCAGACCTATCAGTGCTCGTGGGAGATGGGCCGCGGCCGTCAATGCAATGCGATTTATGCGCTCACGGCGGGTGCTTTCCAGCGTGCCACCGTATGTAGTGTTGACGCACCCACGTAAACACCGTAGGATGTGGTAGCCGGGGAAACTCGGAGTCATACAGAAACTTTGGGCCCAAATACGTGAGGCCCCCTTTGCCAGCAGACGCTGGGGAGGGGGCTTTTTCGCGTTGTAGCTACGGAGACCGATGGCTACGCAAGCCGAGATCGACACTGCGCAGGCGGAACTGGACGCGCTGATCGCTGCACGTGCGGACGTGATCGCGAGCGGAGAAGAGGTCCGGATCGACAGTCGCATGACACGCTATTCGTCGCTCGATAGCCTCGAGAAGGCGATTTCCCGGGCACGCAATAGGGTGCGTAGGCTCTCGGGCCGAGGTCCGCGCCAGGTGGTGCCGCGCTAATGGAGATCCGCGTGCCCCCACTGAAGCTGAATCTTCTCGACCGCGTGGTCGGCTATGTGAGCCCAGCGAGAGCGATGGACCGACTGCGGGCGCGGGCCGGACTCGGTTTCCTGTTCGGCCTCGACGGGGGTGGATACGACGCAGGCAAATCGGACAAGAAGGCGCTCCAGCGCTACAACCCCCTGGTGCGATCGGCGCGAGGCGATGTCAATCCCGGCCTAGACAAGATGCGTGCCCGGTCACGGGATCAGGTCCGCAACAACCCGTTAGCGGCCGGTGCGCTGAACACGACCGTGACATCGACCGTCGGCGCTGGGCTCACCTGTCAGCCACACATCGATCAGGACGTTTTGGGGCTCAGCGATGAGCAGGCCGACGCATGGGA
This sequence comes from Longimicrobiales bacterium, assembly GCA_965248195.1. Taxonomy (GTDB): domain Bacteria; phylum Gemmatimonadota; class Gemmatimonadetes; order Longimicrobiales; family Gaopeijiaceae; genus UBA822. The sequence continues at coordinate 3,357,693 of CBDFIQ010000002.1, forward strand.
GAAGCAAGCACTCCGGTGGTGGAACCTGTGGTCGGAGACCACCGAGTGCGACATAGAATCCGAGTTGACCTTCGGGCAACTCCAATCCCTCGCGTTCCGGGCGGTGCTGGAGTCGGGCGACGTGCTGCGAATCCGGCGCTTTCTTTGGGACCCGGCCACGACTCGACCGAGCCGTGGCGATGCGTTCGGCACCAAGCTCCAATTGGTCGAGGCAGACCGGGTCTCAAATCCCGATTACAAGCCGGACACGGAGCGCGTATCCGGCGGCGTCGAGATAGACGCGGACGGACGCCCGATCAGTTACTGGGTTCAAACCGCACATCCTGGCGACACACTTGGATTTAGGCCGCTCTCAAGGTGGAACCCCGTCCCGACCCGCGATCCGAAAACGGGCCAACGCCTAGCACAACTTCTGTTTCACAAGCAGCGGCCCGGCCAGCGTCGCGGCGTCCCCTATCTCGCGCCCGTGATCCAGGCTCTCAAGCAACTGGAGCGATACAGCGAGTCGGAGCTGATGGCCGCTGTCATTTCCTCGATGTTCACGGTGTTCGTAAAATCCGAGCTCGGTGCGGATGCTTCGCCGCTCATGGGCATCGAAGACGCTGACGCCACACCAGCGAACGCGGGCGACGTATTCCTCGGCAACGGCTTAGTCGTCGATCTCGCTCCCGGCGAAGACGTGGAGACGGCCAACCCCGGTCGCCCGAACGCGGCATTCGATCCGTTCGTGATGGCGATTCTTCGCCAGGTCGGTGTTGCGCTAGAGCTTCCGTTCGAAATTCTGATTAAGCACTTCCAGTCGAGCTACTCGGCATCGCGTGGCGCGTTGCTAGAGGCGTGGAAGTTCTTCGTCAGACAGCGCCGTTGGCTCGTGAATCGTCTCTGTCAGCCCGCCTACGAGGACGTGATCGCCGAACTCGTCGCGCGCGGACTCATCGAAGCGCCCGGCTTCTTCGAGTCTCCCGTGATCCGCCGCGCATGGCTCGGGTCGCAGTGGACCGGCGACGCGATGCCGCAAATCGATCCGCTCAAGGAAGCGAATGCAGCCGACAAGCGCGTCGAACTCGGCATCTCGACGCGCGACCGGGAGGCTCGCGAGACGAACGGCTCGACGTTCCTCGAAAACCACCGCCAGCTCCGGCGCGAGGAAGCGCTGCGTGCTGAGGCCGGAATCGGGAGTGCGCCCGTGGCCGCACTGGCGGGCCCCAAGGAAGGGGACGATGCCGACGCCCTACTCCTCACAGCGGGCAGCGCACCATGAGCCGGGTACTGGACTACATCGCCAGTCAGCCGTGGGGCATCACCGAGGCCGCGCTCGATGCCATCTTCGAGATCGCGGCCAGAGAAACCCGGTCCGTCGAGGCGATCGAGCGTGAACTCGGCCGGCCACTCGACAACACACGCACCGTGCGTGTCCGTGAAGGCGTCGCGGTGATCCCTGTTTCTGGGCCCCTGTTCCGCTACGCGAACCTATTTACCCGGATCAGCGGCGCGACATCCTACGAGGCTCTCGCCACGGATCTAGGTGAGGCGCTCCGTTCTTCGGAGGTGAGGGGGATCGTGTTCGATGTCGATTCTCCCGGAGGCGTGGTGAACGGAAACGCCGAAATCTCGGAAATGATTTATCAGGCACGCGCCCTGAAGCCGACTGCCGCCTTCGTCTCCGGCCTCGGCGCGTCCGCGGCCTACTGGCTGGCCACATCCGCGGAGCGTGTGATTGTGTCGCCGACCGCCATACTCGGCTCGGTCGGCACGGTCATAGGCGTCACAGACGACTCCGCCAGAGACGCGGCTCAAGGCATTCGCTCGATCGAGTTCGTGTCATCGCAGAGCCCCAAGAAGCGCCTCGACCCGTTCTCTGAGGATCGATCCGAGCGCGCCGAGGCACACTCGGAGATCCAGATGGTCGTCGACGACATAGCTCAAGTCTTCGTAGAGAGCGCCGCCCGCAACATGGGCGTCAGCGTCGATCACGTGCTCGCTGAATTCGGTCAGGGTGGCGTACTCGTCGGCCAGCGTGCCGTCGAGGTGGGCATGGCCCACTCGGTGGGCACCCTCGAAGACGTGATTTCTCAAATGCAGGACCGGCGCCCTCGGGGCACCGCCGGTCTCCGGCCGGCCGTCGGAAATGCTCTCGCCCTAGACGAACCACTCCAACAGGAGCAACCCATGAGCGACAAAGCTCAAGAGCCGGCCGCCGAACAGCAGCCGGTCATCGACCGCGCAAATCTCGACGCGAACCACGCGGACCTCGTAGCCGCGATACGGGCGGAGGGTGCGACCAACGAGCGCGAGAGGATCGCGACCATCCAAGCGCTTCCCGGATCGGCCGACGTGAAAACCGCGTGTATCGCAGACGGAATCACGGCAGGTGAGGCCGCGATCCGGGTGCTCGCCGCGCAGAAAGCAACCGAGGAAGCGCGGTCGGCCGCTCACCTCGCAGAACGAGCCGGCGCCGAAGCCGAACTCGACGCGCCGGCCCCGTCCGCCGACGTGGAGTCGAACGACACCCAGAAGACGGTCCAGCGAATCCTGGCCGTGCACCGATCCCTCAAGGGCGACGCGCCCGCCATCACGGCATAGGAGGATACCATGCCAGCCAGCTTTGCAAGCCAGACCAGCAATCCGGACCGGCTCGTCGCCAGCGACGGGGTCGGACTCCTCTCCGAGCAAATCACCCTACTCAGTGGCCAGAATCAGGTTCGCGGGGCACTGCTCGGCAAAGTAACGGCGTCCGGCAAATACATCTTGTCCCTCTCCGCCGCCGTTGATGGTTCCGAGGTCCCAGTGGGTGTTCTGGCTGAGGACACCGACGCAAGCGCGGCCGACGTCAGCACCATGGCGTACGTACGCGGCGACTTCGACGAAAACGAGATCACGTTCGGGACTGGACATACCGCGGCGAGCGTCCGCGAGGATCTGCGCGCCAAGGGCATCCAGCTCGTTCCTTCCGTCACGCCATAACCCTGGAGACTTGAACCATGCCTGATTTGTATTCCACCGACGTGCTCCTGGGGGTTCTGGCGGACCTTGCTGTCCCCAAGAGCGCTCTCCTCGATCGGTATTTCCCGACGGTCCAAATGGACCAGGCTGAGGAGATCCATTTCGACCTGATCGACGGCGCCAAGAAGCTCGCACCGTTCGTCAGTCCCGTGGTCGCGGGCAAAGTAATGCAGCAGCGCGGCTACACGACCAAGACGTTCAAGCCGGCGTATGTGAAGCCGAAAACGCCCCTCGATCCCAACAGGCCCCTGAAAAGGTTCATGGGCGAACGCATCGGCGGGGGTGAGATGTCCGCCGCAGACCGTGAAGCGGCGATCCTCGTGATGGAACAGGAGGCGCACGTTCAGTTGATCCGCAACCGCCTCGAATGGATGGCCGCGCAAATACTGGTCACTGGATCTGTCACGATTTCCGGTGACGACTACCAGACCGTCGTCGTGAATTACGGGCGGCACGTAGACCACACCGTCACTCTTTCGGGCGCGGCCCTCTGGTCCGCACAAACAGCTGTGCCGTTGGACGACCTCCAGGACTGGGCGACGAACATCGCCAAGAACGGGGGTGGCGAGGGAATCGACGTGGTCATGGAGCCTAGCGCGTGGAAGGAGTTTCGCGCGCATGCGGCGGTCGTCGGTAAGCTCGATTACCGGTCGGCACGCGGCGACGAGATCAACCTCGGCGCCATGCGCGAGCGCGGGCTCTCGTTCAAGGGCACGATCGATGGGTTCAACATCTTCGTGTACCAGGACTGGTATGAGACCGACGCGGGTGTCGTGACGCCGTTCCTGGCGAGCGGCACTGTGGTCATGGCCAGCCCGGACATCGAAGGCGTGCAGGCATTCGGAGCCATTCAAGATCCGGCGGCTGGGTACATTGCCGTTCCCTTCTACCCGAAGTCGTGGATTGAAGACGATCCGCCCCGACGGTTCCTCATGACGCAGTCCGCGCCGCTCGTTGTGCCGCTCAGGCCGAACGGAAGCGTCGCCGCGACCGTGCTGTAGGGGGGTGCCGAGATGTATGACGTGATCGCACAGCACCTGATCAAAGCCGGCGGGGTCAACTACTCCGCCGGTGAGGTTGTACCCATCGAGAGCGAGGAGGAGGCGCAGCGGCTCGTCGATGTTGGCGCAGCGCAATGGGCCCGAGGTCAAGACGTCGAAGAGGGCGCGGCCCCGGACCTCGACGGAGGGGTCGAAGAAGAAGAGGGCGGCGAACTTCCCGCTGACATTCCAGGGCGTGCCAAGCTGGTGGCCGCAGGGATCACCTCGATCGAGCAATTGCTCGACATCCCAGACCTGCCGTCGATCGACGGCGTGGGAAAAGGCATCGCGAGTCGGATCGAAACCTATCTCGAGGACGAGCCCGAGGCGTAGATGGACATCACCTCCCCCGCAGGCGTGGAGCTCATGCTCAAGCGGACACCTGGGGCCACTACGGTGGTCTCGGGTGCCGTGACCACGTACGGCCAGGTCAAATACGGCGACGAAGAAGGCTTCGAGGGTGGCGAACTCGCAACCGTGGTGCGGGTGCGCACGGTTCTCGTCGCGACCGGGATACTGCCGAACCTCGATAGAGACGCGACGATCGTGGTGGGTGGCACGACGTACGTGATCACCGACCACCGCGTCGAGAATGACGGCGCCGAGACGCGGCTCTGGCTGGGAGATAACGCCTGATGGCCGACACGATCCGCGAGACGATCATGGCCGCGGCCGTTAGAGCGCTGGAGGCCGTCGGCAAACCAACGGGGCTCACGGTGCATCGGTCGAGAACCCGTCCGCTCGACCGCGACGACATGCCAGCCATGGCGGTCTACCACTTGGGCGAGACCGTGGCGCTGGAAACGCACGACGAGAGTGTGCTACGCACGCTCACGATCCGCGTGGAGCATCGGGTCAAGACGCTCGTCACGTCGACGGATCCGCCGGACAAGACGCTCGATCCGCTGGTCGCGTGGGGCACGAAGGCGCTCCTGACGAACGCGGCTTTGGACGCGCTGATCGTCAGCATCGAGGAAGTGAGCATCGAGTGGGCGACTTTCGAGGCGGACAGCCTGTACGGTGGAGCAGCCCAAGACTTCAGAATCGAGTTCGCCACCATCTGGGACGACCAGGAAA